>NZ_CP035319.1 GCF_004328705.1 Rhodococcus sp. ABRD24 | reverse complement strand
GGTGTTCGACCGGATGCAGTACCGCAACGGACTCCGGTGCGTCGCCCCGGCGCACGTGTACGCGGACCTGGTCAGCGGCCCGTTTCGGCACCCCGAAGCCGCCGAGTACCAGCTGACGGCGCTCACCGCGGACGAGGCGGCATGGCGTCGTCCCCTTCACCGTGGACGCTGACCGACCGGCGTGTTCGCACCCGAACCCACCCACGCCCTACCCTGTGACGGTGAGCGATTCAGGTGACTTCGGCGCAACCTCGGGCGTCGATTCCGGCGTGCGGGAGGACCGGCTGAGGCTGTTCTCCTTCACCACCGCCGAGAAGCGAGCCGAGTACCTGTGGGTGCTTCGCGCGTTCGACCACGCCCGCGCCAACTACGTCGTGCTCCTGCACGCGGGCGATGTCGCCGATATCCTGGCGCGTATCGGCGGCGGGGTTCCGTCCAGCCGGCTCACCGCCGCTGACGTGACATCGCTGCTCGAGCAGTTGCACATGTGGCAGGTGCTCGAGCGCAGCTACGACGGCAGCCGCGCAGCGACGCTCGCCGAGTACCGCAACCGACACTTCGTCTACCAGTTCAGCCAGGCCGGCTATCTCGCGTTCCGCGCGGTCGAGGACCTGCTCGGCGCCCGCCTCGAGGACGCGACCCTCTCCCGGCTGGCGCTCCCGGACCTGCTCGCGGATCTCGAGGAACTCGCCGAGGCCAACCGCCGCGGCGACGGCGACCTGATCTATCGCAAGCTCGCCCGGCTCGACTCGACGCTGACCGACATGGCCGCGCGTGCAGCGCAGTTCTACCTCATGCTCGGCGACCTGGTTCGCACCACCGAGATCACCCCGGAGGCGTTTCTCGCGCACAAGGACGCCCTGCTCAGCCACATGCGCGAGTTCAGTTCCGACCTGGCCCGCTATGCGCCGAAGCTCTCCGCGGCGATCGAGACGGTGGAATCGACCGGGATCGAGCTGCTGATCACCCGTGCGGCCACCAGCGACGACCGCATGTTCCTCACGACCGAGGAACGCGAATCCGATTGGCGGGCGCGGTGGTCCGGGCTGGCGCAGTGGTTCGTCGCGGCGGCCGGCCCGAGCGAATCGGACCGCCTGCGTGAGGGCACGATGAGCGCGATCGCAGCCGTGCTGTCGCTGCTGCGCCGCGTCACGGAAACCCGCCGAGGTGGAGTGAGCCGTGAGAGTCAGCTCCGCCATCTCGCCGGCTGGTTCGCCGCTACACCGACCGAGGACGCGGCGCACGCGCTGTTCCAGCTGGTGTTCGACCTTGGCCGCCCGCGGCACCTGTCGATGGTCCATCCGGACGCCGACATCATTCCGGATTCGCGGTCGTGGTGGGACGCCACACCGGTGGAGATCTCGCGCACGCTCGCCGAGACGGGCCGCGCCGCGACGCCCGGCATGCCGTCACGTGTGCAGCGCAACGAGGGCAGTATCCGGCGCTTACGAGAGGAGCAGTTGGCCGCGCAGCGCGCCCGGGCAGTGGCCGCATCGTCGCTCGCCGCGTCCGGCCCGTACGACCGTGTGCTCGATGCCGAGGAAACCGACGTGTTGCTGAGCCTGCTCAACGCTGCGCTCACTGCCCGCGTGCCGGTCAGCGGCACGGTACCCAGCTCGACCGGGTCCGAGAACGGGGTCCGGCTGACGTTGCGGCCGCACTCGGAATCGACCGTCGTGCAAACCGCGCGCGGACGCCTGCACCTCGACGGACTACAGGTGAGTGTCCAGTGAGGTCGCGTTCCGTCTCGCCGCTCGACCTGGATGCGTACCAGCGGGCCGCCCGCGTCATTCTCTCGAATCATCTTGTGACACAGACCTATCCCGACCGGCTGGCGCTGCCGCTGCTGCGCCGATGGGCCACCGAGCTGCGCGACGATCTGCTGGAGCTGTTCGGATACCGGCTCGAGGTCACCGAGACCACGGCACGCCTGTTCACCGTCGCCGACCGACTCGAGCCCGGTGCCCCGGCGCGGACCGCGAACGAGCGCACATTCGACCGGCACCGGTACGCCTACCTCGCGTTGGCGCTTGCGGCGCTCGGCCGCGCCGGAAACCAGATCACGCTGTCGGAGCTGGCAGATCACGTCGCCGTCGAAGCGGCGCAGGTACCCGGGGTCGAGCTGTCCACCGACCGGGCCCCGGACCGTGACGCGTTCGTCGACGCCGTCGGATGGCTTGCCGCGCGCGGCGCGATAGTCCTCGCCGACGGCGACGCCGGTGGATGGGCCAGCAATCCGGAGGCCGGAGAGGCTCTCTACGACATCGACCGCTCCGTCGTGGTCGCGCTGTTCCGTCCGCCGCGCGCGCTGCAGCACCTCACGTCGGTCCGGACGCTGCTGACCGGCGAGAAGCCGCCGCTGGACGACGATCTCGTCGGCCTGCGCACCGTCGATCCGCGTGAGACCACCCGCCGCATGCGTAGGGCGCTGGTCGAACGGCCTGTCGTCTACGCCGACGAACTCACCGACGAGGAGCGGCTGCAGCTCGCACTGCCCCGCACTGCCGCCGACGTCGAGGACCTCACGGGGTTGGTCGCGGAACGCCGTGCGGAGGGCATCGCGATGATCGACCCGTCAGGGCGGATGTCCGACGTCCGCTTCCCCAGCACCGGAACCGTTGCGCAGGTTGCCTTGCTGCTAGCCGGCGAGATGGCGGACCGGGTGCTCGACCTCGATGCGCCGGAACTACCGCGACAGCCGTTGCCGGTACCGCGACTCGCCGAGCTGGCCGATCAGCTCGATTCCGCGATCCCCACGTCGGGCATCTTCACGCATCTCGCCGAGCCGGCATGGGCGGCAACGTCTCCCGAGGATCACTCCGAAGTTCCCTCGACCGAGCCGGCGCAGTATTCGCTGCTCGACTACGAGTGGATCTCCGCGGCCGTCGACGAGCTGGTGCGGCAATTCGGCCGCACGTTCGCCGCCCAGTGGCAAGCAGACCGGGACGGACTGCAGCGCAATGCAATCGCTCTGCTCGACCGCCTGCAGCTCATCCGAGTCGTCGACGGTGGAGTCCTGGTCATGCCGGCCGTCGCTCGCTTCCGCGGCGTCGTCGTCAACATCCGGGACCGCTCCGCGCAGTCGGAGCTCTTCCACGACGCCGTCGAGTCTGTTCCCAGCCGTTCCGAAGAGAAGTAGAGGCACCTGTCGCATGGCACACGCGCGTTTCAAGCCGACCCGCGCCGGGATCATCAACCTGTGGGACTACCGGGACCAGGAGTTCTCGTTCGCCGACGGGCGGCTGGTGCTGCGCGGACCCAACGGATCCGGAAAGACCAAGGCCCTCGAGGTGCTGTTCCCGTTCGTGTTCGACGGACGCATCGAGCCGCGCCGACTCAACCCGTTCGCCGGCGAGGAGCGGACGATGAAGTCGAATCTGCTATACCGCGGACAGGATTCGGCGCACTCGTACGTGTGGATGGAGTTTGCCCGCGGCCCCCAGGATGATCCGGAGGCCGTGACGGTCGGGATCGGTATGCGGGCGAGCCGGCAGAGCGATAAGGTCACCCGCTGGTACTTCGTTGCCGATGGCCGTGTGGGCGTCGACTTCTCGCTACTCGGCAGCGACGATCGGCCACTGACGAAGAAGCAACTGGCCGAGCAGCTCGGTTCGGACGCCATCACCGACCGTCCGGTCGACTATCGGGCCGCGATCGACGCGCGGCTGTTCGGGCTCGGCGCGGAACGCTTCGACCAGCTGATCAATCTGATCCTGACGCTGCGCCGACCGCAGCTCGCCAAGAACCTCGACCCGAAGGGTCTGTCCCAGGCGCTCACCGACGGCCTGCGTCCACTGGACGAGCAGCTCGTGCTCGAGGCGGCGCGCTCGTTCAGTGATATGGAAGAGGTCGGCCGGGCACTCGAAGGCCTGGCCGCGGCCGACCAGGCCGCACAGAGCTTCATCACGGTGTACTCGAAGTACCTGAGCCAGCAGGCCCGCACCGACGTCGAGCAGGTCGCCCGCCGGCTCGAGTCCGTCGAACGCGCACGGGCAATGCTCGATGACGCCGCTGCGCTGCAAACCAAGCGCCAAACGGAACGACTGGTCGCGGAGGACCGGTTCACTGCGGCCGAGCGGGCACTCGAACAGAGCCGCGCGGATCTCGACACTCTGCAGCGCTCCGGCGCGTACGAGGGCAAGCAGCAGCTCGACGACCTCGCCGCCGCTGTTGCACAGCTCAAACTGTCCACCGAACAGCAGGCCGACAAGGCACGGAAGGCGCAGGCGACGCTCGAGCAGCGCACCGACGAGGCCGGGCGTGCAACGGAGTCGGTCCGCCGGGCCACTGCGGCCCTGGCACGTGCGGAGGAGGAACTGTCCGAGGCCGCCGAGCAGGCTGGCATCGCGTGGACTCCGTTGCCGGGTAATGCCCGCTCCGATCAGATCACCACTGCGGTACGCGGGCACGCCGAGGAGCGCGACGGCGACGTGCGTGCGGTGCGCGCGGCGCTCGCGACGGTCGAGAAGGCCGCCACCGAGCGGGCGCGGGCCGATCGCGCCGCGGACAAGGGTCGGGAACTACTCGAGGCCGCCCAGGCCACGGTGGCCGAGGCCGAGGCGTCGGTGGAACTCGCGCGCGCGGACTGTGCCGCCGCGCTGCGCGCGTGGTGGACCGAGCATTCTGCGGACTATGCGTCGATCGGCGTGACCTCGACCCTGTTCGACGCACTCGATTCCGCGCTCGCCCAGGCGGGTGAGGATGACTCCCCCAGCCTGACCACGGTTCTGCACGAGCAGACCGAATCCGCACTCGACGAGCAGCGCGCACGACGGCGTCATGCTGCGGCCGAACAGTCCGCGGCGACAGCGCGGATCGCCGAGTTGCGCGCCGACCGCGACCGCGTCGCGGGCGAACACGACGACGCGCCAGCCGAATTCGCGTCCCGCACCGGTGACCGGAGCGACCTGCCCGGTGCCCCGCTCTGGCGCCTGGTGCGGTTCGCGGACGCGGTCGATCCGGCAACCGCTGCGGGTGTGGAATCGGCACTGGCCGCCGCCAATCTGCTCGACGGCTGGGTGTACGGCGGGGACGGAATCCTGCCGGAGATCGAATCGGACCAGTTCCTGGTGCCACTGCCCGAGGACCGGCGCCCGCAGGGTTCGACGCTGGCCGACGTGCTCGTCGTCGAGCCCGATGCCGGCGTCCCCGAGTCCGTCGTCCGCGCGATCCTCGAATCGGTCGCGCTCGATCGTGACGGTTCTGCAGCTGAGGCCGCCGTCGTGGGCGTCGGCGTGGACGGGCGCTACTGGCAGGGCGTGCAGCGAGGCCGCCATGCCAAGGCCGACGCCGAATACATCGGGACGACAGCCCGGGAACGTCGCCGGGCACAGCGCATCGCGGAACTGGACCGCGAGATCGCCGAGACCGAGAACGCCCGGGAGGCGGCACGAATCGCCGAGTCCGAGACCGTGGCGCTGCTCGATCTGCTTGCGGGTGCGGGAAAGTCGCTGCCGAGAACGTCCGGCGTGCTCGGTGCGATCAAGAAGCTGACGGAGGCAGCGGGCGCGCTCCGTACCCGCTCGGAGTCGACCACCAGCGCCGGCGAGGAGCTCGATCAGGCGATCGCGGACCATTCCGCCAAGGAGAAGCAGCTTCGCGCGGTCGCGGTGACGCATCGCACGGCGCACCAGGCCCGCGATATCGACGCGCTGGCCGCGTCGATCCGCCACTTCGAGAGCCAGGGCGAGCACCTGCTGCGCTGCCGTCGCGAGCACGAGAAGGAGCTCGAGCATCATCGGGAGGCAGAAGATCGCCTCGACGAGGCCCGCGGCAACACCGAGGAGTTCGTCGAGGAGGCGGCCGTCGCCGAGGAGAACTACGCCCAACAGGTCTCACGCCTCGAGACCCTGCGCGAAGCGCTGGGCGCGAGTGCCGAACAGATCGATGCGGACCTCGAGCAGGCTCGCGCCCGGATCGAGGTGTGCAAGACCGAACAGCGCGCCGCCCGCAAGGCCTACGACACTGCAGTCGAGCAGATCGGCAAGGCCCAGGGGGCGCACAGCGCCGCGATCGAGACGCTGCGCAGCGCTCTCACCGAAACTCGCACCGACGCCGATCGGCTGGCTCCCTACGCGCGCCGTGATCTGCTCGGTCTCCTCGGCGTCGAGGGCGAACACTCCTGGCCGCAGAGCAGTGCCGCGTGGCTCACACCGGACCAGCTGGTGTATCGGATCGCCACGGAGGGCGATACCGAGTCGCCGATCCTCCCCTCCGACGTCGACGCGCTCTTCCACGCCATGTCGGCGGCGACGGAGTCGGTCAGAACCAGCGAGAACGCACGCAAGTCGACCCGGTCGGCGCTCACCACGGCGCTGCAGGACTTCGACGCACAGCTCGCCGCCGCGGGGCAGGACTATCGCCTGCAGTGGGACGCGCCGGACGGTCTCACCGTCGTGCGAGTCCAGGACGACCAGGGCTACTCGTCGATCGGTGACTTCGCCGTCAGGATCCGTGGCGCCCGCCAGGACCAGGAACTGCTGCTGACCGACTCCGAGCGACGGATCCTCGAGGACGCGCTCCTCACCGGGCTCGCCCAGCAGATCCACGAGCGCACTGTCGACGCCCGCGAGCTCATCTCCCGGATGGGCGCGGAGATGCGGGAGCGGCGGATGTCGTCCGGCAGCACCATCGGAGTGCACTGGGTGCTCGCGGACAACCTCGACGACAGCTCCCGTGCCATCTCCAAGCTCCTCGATCGGGAGCCGTCGGCACTCGACGCCGACGAGCTCGCCACCATCCGCGCGCACTTCGCCGCACAGGTCCGAATCGCGCGGGCCGCACACCCCGAGCGCTCGTACCCGGAGATCCTGGCTGCGGCCCTCGACTACCGACGGTGGCGGGTCTTCTCCTTCACGCTGATCGGCGGGGACGGCGGCGAGGATCGGCTGACCGTCGCGCGGCACAGTGCCCTGTCCGGCGGCGAGCAGTCGGTGTCGCTGCACCTGCCGCTGTTCGCGGCAGCACACGTCATGCTCTCGTCTGCCGATCCACACTCGCCACGCCTGCTCGGGCTCGACGAGGCATTCGCCGGTGTCGACGACAACGGCCGCAGCGAGCTATTGGGGCTCAGTGTGCAGTTCGATCTCGATCTGTTCATGACCGGCTACGACCTCTGGATCACCTACGGCGGCGTCCCAGGATGCGCGCACTACGACCTCGCGCATTCGACCGCGGAGCAGAGTGTCAGTGCCGCGCTCCTGGTGTGGTCCGGCGGCGAGCTGCTGGCCGAACACGACGGCAGCGACCTGGCCCGCGCGCTGGGATCTCCACTGCGCCGACGTCTGCCCGCCACCGCGGAGGGTGGGCTCGAGTTCGCCGAAGCGTAGATCAACTGCGCACGGCTCCTGTGTCGGCTAGGACACGTTGTCCACTTTTCGAGAGCGATCTGGCAGCGCGATACGGCGGAAATGTAACGGTTCGTAACTTCGACGACCGATTCCGGCTGTCACGCTGCCCTTGCACCGCCTCCCGACTCCTCCTCAACCTCGATCATGCCCCTCACCTGGCAGTATGCGCTTCCGCTATCAGCAGGGAAGCATCAAGAAGCCGTGACGTCTTGTGAGTTTCGTGAGCTTTTCAAGCTCCCCAGCGGCGTGTCGGCAAATCAATTATGTGATTTGCATCACTTTGTTACCGTATTGTGACCCTAGTCACGATGACTTGAAGGCTTCACCGCTTCGGCTGTTACCTGGTTGAGACCTTGCCGTGACCGCCGAGAGATTTCGCATCGCAGTCTCGACGACCGAATCCGATTTCGCCGGCGCTCACGCTCGACAAGGCTGCCACTTCCCTGCAGCCCCAAGCTGGAGCACGAGCCTTGCATCATTATCGCAACAACACGCCCGATCTGCAGATGACGACCCGGCGCGGACTTCTGTCGAAGGCCCGGATCGCCGGCCTCACCGCCGTTACGGTTGCCGGTCTCACTGTCGGCAACGCCGCGCTAGGACCGTTCGCATCCGTCGACGCAGCACCCCTGCCGGCCGCACCCGTGCACTTCATCGATACCAAGGACCTGCTGAAGACGATCGACGTTCCCTGGGCAGCACCCGGAGCTGCGTCCACCGCACAGGCCCGCGTCATGCCGGCCCCTCAGGCACCTCCGACACCGCCCCCGCCGCCGCCGCCGAGCCCGGCATCGGTCACGGCGGAGGAGCTCGCTCACATCGTGCCGCAGGTCTCGCCCGAGCAGCTCGGCAAGTACGTCGCGCCCCTCAACGAGGCACTAGCGAAGGCTGCGATCGATACCCCCGTCCGCAAGGCGGCGTTCATCGCACAGCTCGTCGTCGAGTCCGACTCCTTCCGCACATTCGAGGAGTACGCGTCCGGCCGCGCCTACGAGGGGCGTTCGGACCTGGGCAACGTTGCGCCCGGGGACGGAGAGCGCTACAAGGGCCGCGGGGCGATCCAGGTGACCGGCCGCCACAACTACGCAAGCGTCAGCCAGTACCTCGGGATCGACTTCGTTGCACACCCCGAGCTCATGGCAACTCCGGAGAACGCGTTCGAGACTGCCGCCTGGTACTGGCAGTCACGCAACCTCAATGCCGCGGCGGAAAACGACGGCATCGAGAAGGTGTCCCGGATCGTCAACGGCGGGACCCACGGCCTGCCCCAGCGCATCGACAACTTCGTGCGTGCGCTGAACGTCCTCCACTAGCAACCCCCGACAGCGCGCTACGAAGCCCCCCTTTCCACTGCAGAAGGGGGGCTTCGTCGTGGTCCTGGCCGGTTCCGATAGTGAACGAACGCGAGCCACAGCAAGAACGCGAACCCCACCGTCACATACAGGGTGCCGAGGAAGTGCTGCCACAGCGCCCAATCGAGCTCACGATCCCCTGCGGTCGGCAACAAGTGCTGCGGGCCGATCAGGAAGAGCGCACCGATGCCAGCGGTAGCGAGAACAGTCCGGGCACTCGGCGCATGCAATGCGCCGAGTGCGACCACCAGCAGGGCCGGAGCGGCCCACACCCAGTGATGCGACCACGACACCGGCGAGGCCAAGAGCACCGCGGTCGCGTTTGCGATCAACGCCGGCACGAGATCGTCATGGTCGAGAGCGCGCCGGATGGCAATCGCCGCGACCACCAACATCACCGCGACCACGACCAACCACAGCACCGAACCGACTTGCTCGGGCGGCCCGAACCGCGAGATGACGGCCTTGATGGACTCGTTGTTGGCGAAGTAGGCGGGACCGATTCGACCGGTGTCTCGGAGGGTCTGTGACCAGTACTTCGCGGATTCCTCGGGCATCACGACGAAGGCCAGCACAGTAAATCCCAATGCCGCGCCGACGATGCGCCCACACGTCCGCCAGTCGCGCTCGAGCAGGAACAGCAACAGGAAGCCGATGGGAGTCAATTTGATCGCGGCGGCGAGCCCGATCAGCAGACCACGCGGCCATTTCGGATCCTTGGTGAGCACGTCGACTGCCACCAGCGCCATCAGAACCATATTGATCTGACCAAAGCTGATGGTCTCCCGAACCGGCTCGAGCTGCAGTGCCACGGCGAGAGCAATCGCGGTCCCCGTCCACGAGGCTCGGGCTCCCAGTTGCGGCCATACCCGACCGAGTACCACTCGCAGTGTTACGGCAAGCGCCGCGACGGAGATGAGGGTGAACAGGAGCTTGCCGAGTCCGAGTGGAATCAGACTGAGAGGCACGAAGAGCATCGCCGCGAGCGGCGGGTACGTGAACGGCAACCCGAAGTCGCCGACGACCGGCGGCAGCGCACCGTAGATGTCGCCGCCGTCGAGTAGCACTCGTGCGCCCATGCGGTACACGAGCAGGTCGATATAGCCATTCGTCGACAAGAAGTAGACAGTCAGGCTGGCCGATGTGATCAGGGCTGCCGCCGCGACAGCAGTACCCGCCCGACTGCCGAGAAATCGCTCGGCCGACGTCCAGCCGGGCCGGTCCAGTCCTGAATGTCGCATTCGCTCACCCTAATGGCAGTCAGACCACATCCGGATTCTGGCTCGCGGCACGCTTTTGATCATGAACCCGACTTGGAAGTTCGGAGAACCAAACTCTATAGTGCGTATAGACGAACCGCCGATGTCCGGTGTTCGCAGAGCGTCCTACGGAGTCCAGTGAGCACAGTCCGGTGAGCACCGAGATCGATACCCCGGCATCGCCCCGCCGTCGCCGCGGCCACGGCCTGCGCTCAGCCACGCTCCTGGGCCCCGCTTTCGTCGCGGCCATTGCCTATGTCGATCCGGGCAATGTCGCCGCCAACCTCACGGCAGGCGCGAAATACGGCTACCTCCTGATCTGGGTGCTCGTGCTGGCCAACGCGATGGCGGTGCTGATTCAGTATCTGTCGGCGAAACTCGGCCTGGTCACCGGCCGCTCTCTGCCGGAGATGCTCGGCCAGCGACTACGGACGGGCAACCGGCGCGCATTCTGGCTGCAAGCCGAAGCGATGGCGGCGGCGACGGACCTCGCCGAGGTCATCGGCGGGGCGATCGCCCTGCATCTGCTGTTCGGACTGCCACTGTTCGTCGGCGGACTCATCACCGGAGTCGTCTCGATGGTGATCCTGACCATCCAGAGTCGGCACGGCCAGCGGACGTTCGAGTTCGTGGTGATAGGACTGCTCGCGATCATCACGATCGGCTTCCTCACCGGGCTGGCTTTCACGGATGTCTCCGGCAAGGACGCGCTCGCCGGTCTGGTCCCCCGGTTCGAGGGCAGCGAGACCGTCCTGCTGGCCGCGAGCATGCTCGGCGCGACCGTCATGCCGCACGCGATCTATCTGCACTCCGCTCTGGCCCGCGACCGCCACGGCGCAGCCGGGCACGGACCCCGTCTGCGACTGCTGCTGCGGATCACCCGGTGGGATGTGTCCGGCTCCCTGATCATCGCCGGCGGCGTCAACATCGGCATGCTGTTGCTCGCCGCATCCGCCCTGCGCGGCGTACCGGGCACGGACAGTATCGAGGGCGCCCACGCTGCAATCCAGTCGTCGCTGGGTTCGGGCGTGGCGGTGATGTTCGGGATCGGATTGCTCGCGTCGGGCCTCGCATCGACGTCGGTCGGTTGCGCGGCGGGTTCCGAAATCATGCACGGCCTCCTCCACATGCGTATTCCACTTCTGGCCCGCCGAATGGTGACGCTCATCCCGGCGCTGGTGGTCCTCGCCATCGGTGTCGACCCGACGCTCGCCCTGGTACTCAGCCAGGTGGTGCTGAGCCTCTGTATCCCGTTCGCGCTGATCCCGCTCGTGCGGATGACTTCCGACAGGCAACTGATGGGACCGGAACGCAACAAGCCGCTCACCACGATTCTGGCCTGGGTATGTGCGGGTCTGATCACCGCACTCAACATCGCACTGCTCTGGCTGACAATCAGCGGATCCGGTTAGGCCTGCACCACCCCCACCACCGGCGCGAACCCGCACTCGTGCACGGGACCACTGGACGGCTGATTGAGAACCGAGCCGAACACAGCCGCGACCACGGTCCCGCGTCCCGTCCGCACGGTCGCGGACAGCGTCGTGACCCAGTCGGCTGGGCGCTCCTGGACAAGTGGCACCACCCCAGATTCCAGGGTGGAGGTGTTGAACCAGGCCACCTTCAGCCGGTCTCCATGCGTCGGGAGCGACTTGCCGGTGTTGATCGCGCTGAAGAGGAAGTTCACGGTGCCCGCCGGGAGATTCGACTCCGGTAGCGAAGTATCGACGGCTGGACCGGCAATCGCGGATGCGACGCCGACCGAGTCCGCCGGACCCGCGGTGAACGGGATGCAGCCCTTGGCAATGGTCTCGTACAGGAACGACTGCGCGAGGCCTTCGGTCAAATGCACCGAGCGCGGAAGGTACGTGCTCCGCGGAACGTCATCCCATGCCCGGGCAATGATCTCCAACACGCTGCCGGGCAGGTCGGGCCTCGCTCCGGTCGTCGGATAGGCGACTGCCTGCAACAGCGAGACCACATCGGCCGGCACGGTCGACTGCACCTCAGGAGGCAGCACCGACGGCGCCGCCTGTACCGACGGCGGACTCACCGATGCCACGACGCCACCGCCCCCGAGAGCAAGGACTACTGCGGCCAGGACTGTCCCAAGGCGACGGCTCATACCGGCCGACAGTAGTCGGCGGGTTCGCCCGAATCCGGCAATCCGCCGTTCCTGCACCGAGTCACCGGCTCGGCAGCGTCCACACCACTGTCGTGAGCAGCCAGAATGCAGCGGCGGCGAGGGCGACAACTCGTCGAGTGTGATCGTCAGGACCACCACGAGCGGGTACAGACCGACGAGCACCGAGAGAGCCGTCTTCCACGCCTGCACCTGAGCGTGTGCGCCAGCGTCCGACGGAAACCACGATCCGTACGGGCGCGGGATAGGGCTGACGCTGAAATCCTTGAACGCTCGCCCCTCTGTCAGGAGCGCAGCACGCTCGGGCGAATCGAACCATCGGTCGAGATGCTCTTGGGAGTCGAACGTGAACAGAATGGTCCAGTCGTCCTGGAGGCCCGGGATCGGCGCATGCAACTCTGATCCCCGAAACCCCGGAAACTTCCTCTCCGCCTGAGTGATTCGTTGCTGCCAGTCGAGAAACTCCGCTTCCCGTCCAGGCACAGGCGGATGCGAGACCACAACCGTCACTGCATCGCATGCATCGGCTTCGACCAGAACGTGCTGAGCGGGCGGCGCTTGGAACAGCCCCGCCCCGCGATCGACCAGGTCACTGCGCTGCCCGCTGTTCAGCCACCGCTCGAGATGCACGACGGAGTCGAACCGGTACACGACAGACCATTCCGTCCGCGACCCCACGGGACGGCTGACCTCGGTGCCGACGAATCCTGCGAAAGTGGCTGCCGCAGCATCCATCTCACCCTGCCAATGTCGAAAGTCCGGCTCACGGCCGGGCCGGAGTCGGTGGGTGACCACAACCGTCGCGGTTGGTCCGCGGGGCGACACGGCCTCTGGCAGCGTCATGTCAATACGGATGCTTGTCGGACTTGTCGACCCAGGCGGCATACGCGGCGGCGCCAAGGTCGGCGCGAACCTGCTCGATCCTGATCGACCTGTCCCCGAGCGGCCGCGCGAAGTCCTCGTACTGGAACGCGTCGTCGAATCCGATGCGGCTCGTCGCCTCCAGATCGCTCGCGAAGTACACCGCGTCCAGCCGGGACCAGTAGATCGCGCTCATGCACATGGGGCACGGCGCCCCGCTGCTGTAGATCTCCATCCCCATCAGCATCCTGGCGCGTTCGGGCACCCGATCCGGTGAACCCTCGGGCCGGGGCACCAACTCCAATGTCGAGTCGTTGCGGTGCGCGCCGGAGATACTGGGCGCCTCTGCGTTGAGAACCTGCACAGCCTTGCGAATCGCTTCGATCTCACCGTGGGCCGTGATGTCCCCCGTCAGCAGAACGCGATTCTGTCCCCGCGCCACAATTTCGCCGTCACGCGCGATGACCGCCCCGAACGGCCCGCCCCAGTCGTTGGTCACCGACTCGATCGCCAGCCGACAGGCCTCGTTCATGAGTTCGTCTGGTGTCACGGTCGATTCGCCTCCAGCGCGTCCCGGTGCGCTTGCGCTGCGTTCATATGCGCTTGCGCCGTGTTCATATGCGCTTGCGTCGTGTTCCGGTGCGCTTGCGCCATGCCACAGTGCGCCTATCCACAACTTACCGGCCCGGTGATATCTGCCACAGCACTTTCGGCACCGATCTCTCGCGGGTGTCTACTGGGATCGACCGCTTCCGACCGAGTCGAGGTGACCGCACATGACGGTATGGCGTTTGCGAGACTTCCACAGCGACGATCTGGATCAGGCGATCCAGATCTGGGACCAGAGTCGGGCGCCGGGGTCTCCGGAACCGGTGTTCACCCTCGCCGAGGTGATGGCCGCTGCGCGTGCGGGCCAGCCTGCAGTGGTCGCCGCGGTCGGCGACGAACTGGTCGGAATGGCGGTAGCACAGGTACATGGCGAGCGCGCCTGGATCCTGTTGGTCGCCCTCGGCGCTCGCTGGCGGAACCGGGGTATCGGCAGCGCAATGCTCGGCAACCTGGAACGGCGTCTTCGATCCGCCGGCGCGCGCCGCATCTCCGCGATGCTCCCCGAGGCCGCGACCGGGTCCGCGGCGTTCGAGCACTCCGGCTACCTACGCCGCGACGGTCTCGTCTACTACGAACTACTCGAACCCGTCGGCCCCGACAAGACGCTCCTCAATGAGCTCGGCGGACGCGTCATGCCCGCCGGGCTGTGGCAGACGATGTCGGGAATGGAGGGTGTGAAGGACGTCATCGAACGTCGTATCGTCTCGCCGCTCGAGAACCCGGATTTGGCCGATCGATACGGGGTGCAGCCACCGAAGGCGGTCATCTTGTTCGGTCCACCCGGCACCGGCAAGACCAGTTTCGCCAAGGCGGTCGCGTCGCGCCTCGAATGGCCGTTCGTGGAGTTGTTCCCGTCCCGGCTCGCCGCGGCCACGAGCGGTGGCCTCGCGGCCTCACTCCGCGATGTGTTTGCGGAGCTGACGCAACTCGAGGAGGTGGTGCTCTTCATCGACGAGGTCGAGGAGATCGCCAGCGCCCGGACCGGACTCGCCACCAACCCGGCCCACGGGGTGACCAACGAGCTGCTCAAGTTGATTCCTGCCTTCCGGGAGTCCGACCGCAGACTCCTCGTGTGCGCTACCAACTCCGTGCACTCGCTCGATTCGGCCTTCCTGCGCCCCGGCCGCTTCGACTACATCATTCCCGTCGGCCCGCCTGACGCCCCCGCCCGACGCGCGGTGTGGCAGCGGTATCTCGGAACCGCTACCGCCCACGTCGATCTCGATCGTCTGGTCGAGGCCAGCGAGCTGTTCACCCCCGCCGACATCGAATTCGCGTCCCGGAAGGGCTCGCAGGCGGCGTTCGAACGCGAGGTGTCCGAACGCGAGGGCCGACCCGCGAACACCGAGGACTATCTGGCCGCAATCGCCGACACCCGGCCGACGCTGACCGCCGAGATCCTCTCCGAGTTCGAGCAGGATCTCGGGCGGTTCACGCGTCTGTGACCGGCACCCGGCCGCACAGCGACATCACTCAGCGCAGCGGGACGCCGAGCAGAGCATCGATGGCCGTCGCGAGCGCGGCCGGAGCCGATGTGTCGGGGCCGCGATGCTCGAGCGCGCGCCGCGACCAGCCGTCGATCGCGTCGAATGCCTTCGGTGTATCAAGATCGTCGGCCAGGTGCTGCCGCAGTCGGGCAACGGTATCCTCCACGGACGGGGCGGATTCGAGCGCAGCGGCCTTGCGCCACAACGTGAGCCGGGCCTCTGCTTCCGAAAGGACCTGATCCGTCCACGCGCGGTCGGTGCGGTAGTGCCCGGACAGCAATCCCAGCCGGATTGCGGCGGGGTCCACTCCCTCGGCACGCAACTTCGACACGAACACCAGATTGCCGCGACTCTTGGACATCTTCTCGCCGTCCAGACCGATCATTCCGGTGTGTACGTAGTGCCGTGCGAAACGCTGCTCGCCGGTGGCAGCCTCGGCGTGCGCTGCCGAGTATTCGTGGTGCGGGAAGATCAGGTCACTGCCGCCGCCCTGGATGTCGGCTTCTGACCCGATGCGGTTCAACGCAATTGCCGCACACTCGATGTGCCAGCCGGGCCGGCCCGGTCCGAACGGCGACGGCCACGACGGCTCACCGGGCCGCTGCGCACGCCACACCAGCGCGTCGAGCGGATCCTGCTTGCCCGGGCGGTCCGGGTCGCCGCCACGTTCGGCGAAGAAGTGATCCATCGTGGCACGGTCGTAGCCGGACTCGTAACCGAACTGCTTTGTGGCATCCGCCCGGAAATAGACGTCCGGGTACTCGGCGTCGTCTACGACGTACGCCGCACCCGAGGCGACGAACTTCTCGACGAGTTCGACGACTTCGTCTACGGACTCGACCGCACCGATGTAGTCGCGCGGAGGCAGGACCCGCAGCGCCTCCATGTCCTCGCGGAACAGCGCGGTCTCGCGCATGCCCAGCACCATCCAGTCCTCGCCGTCCCGCGCGGCCCGCTCGAACAGCGGATCGTCGACATCGGTGACGTTCTGGACGTAGTGGACATCGTGTCCGGCGTCGAGCCAGATCCGGTTCACCAGGTCGAAGGTCAGATAGGTGGCGGCGTGACCGAGATGGGTCGCGTCGTACGGCGTGATGCCGCACACATACATCTTCGCCGTCGCGCCGGGAGTGACCGGTCGCACCTGCCGATCCGCGGTGTCGTAGAGACGCAGGGGCGGGCCCTGACCGGGCACGGACGGGACAGCGGTGTCGGACCAAGACTGCATGGGAACGAGCCTAATGGAGAGTCGATTCCAGCTTCACGGGCGGCGTCTTCGGAGGCTCCGGAGCAGATGCCAGCCGACTCGGCCACCAGATCCTCCGGCCGATGTCGATCGTGAGCGCGGGTACCAGCAGCGACCGCACGAGCAGCGCGTCCAACAGGACGCCGAACGCGACGATGAAGGCAATCTGCGCGAGGAACAGCAGCGGGATGACCGCAAGCGCGGAGAACGTCGCCGCGAGCACCACGCCCGCCGAGGTGATCACACCGCCGGTCACGGTGAGCGCCCGCAACGTGCCACGGCGGGTACCGAACCGGATCGACTCCTCACGCACCCGCGTCATCAGGAAGATGTTGTAGTCGATCCCGAGCGCGACCAGGAACACGAAGGCGAACAGCGGCACCACCGGGTCGGCGCCCGGGAAACCGAAGAGATGATCGAACACCAGCGACGAAACGCCGAGGGTTGCCGCGAACGAGAGCACCACCGTGGCCATCAGGATCAGCGGCGCCAGCAGGGCGCGCAGCAGGAGCGCAAGGATGGCGAACACCACCAGGATCACCACCGGGATGATCACCGTCCGGTCCCGTACGGATGTGTTCTTGGTGTCCAGATCCGTCGCGGTCGGCCCGCCGACCAGTGCGTCGGCGCCGGGCACCGCATGCACGGAGTCCCGCAACCGCTCGATCGTCTGCTCGGCGGTCAAAGAGTCTGCCGGGTCGGTGAGCGTCGCTCGGATTGCAATCCGGCCGTCGACCACACGCGGTGCCGCATCGCCCGGCGCGGTGACGGCCCGAACCTCGCTGACCCCGTCGACTCGGGATGCGGCCAGCACCTGATCAGCCGCACCGGCGTCCGCGATCACGATCGCCGGCGAACCGGTGCCCGCGTCGAAGTGCTCGCCGAGCACCTGCTGACCGGCCACGGAGTCGACGTCGAGCAGGAAAATCTCGGACTGCGCAACACCGCTCGACTTGAACTGTGGCAGCAGCAGCGCGAACGCGACAAGCACCAGGCTCGACGCAACCCAGAACCGACGCGGGTGCGCACCCACCTTCTTCGCCAGACCACCCCAGAAGCGATGGTCGGAGGTCTCGTCGCGGTCGGCGTGGGCCGGGTCGAACGCTGGACGCTTGGGCCAGAACGCCACCCGGCCGAACAGCACGAGCACCGCCGGCAGGTAAGTCATCGACGCCACGAACGACGCCGCGATGCCCAGCGCCGCCACCGGCCCCAGCCCGCGATTGGAGTTCAGGTCCGACAGCAGCAGGCACAGCACGCCCGCGATGACAGTGCCCGCGGATGCCGCGACAGGTTCGAGCGTCGCACGCCAGGCCCGCTTCATCGCGTCGAACCGGTCGGGTTCGTTGCGCAACTCCTCCCGGTACCGGGATACCAGCAGCAGCGCATAGTCGGTGGCGGCTCCGAACACCAGGATGAACAGAATGCCCTGGCTCTGCCCGTTGAGGGCGATCGCCCCGACATCGGCGAGCAGGTACACGAGCAGGCTCGCGAGACCCAGGGCGAACACCGCCGACGACAGCACGAGAAACGGCAGCAGCGGACTGCGATAGACCACGACGAGAATGAGCAGCACCACCGCGCCAGCGACCAGCAACAACAGTCCGTCGATTCCCTTGAACGCCGTGGTGAGATCGGCGACCTGGCCGGCGGGACCGGTGACCAGCACCTCGAGCCCATCCGGCGCTCCGGTGAGATCGGTCCGCAGCGTCGCGACACTGTCACCGACATCGAGCGTCGAATCGACCGGAACTATCATCTGCAGCGCACGGCCGTCCTGCGAGGGAATCGGCGGGGATACCTGCTCGCCGAAACCGTCCTGCCCCGCCACTGCGGAACCGGTTCGGGCGAGAAACTCCGAATCAGACGCAGTAGTGCCTGATTCACGCTCGGCCACGACGATCGCCGGCACATAGCGGGTGTCGGTGAAGCCGGCGTACAGCTTCCCGGCTTCAGTGGCCTCGGCCGAAGCGGGCAGGAACGAGGTGTTGTCGTTGGACTGAACCTCTCCGAGTTTGCCGGCGAACGGACCGCCGAACCCACCGATCGCCAACCACACAAGAACCAGTAGCGCCGGGAGCAGCCAGCGCAATCGACCCCGGGTGCGATTGCCCGCGGTCTTCTCTTCGGTTTCGATCCGAGGTGGCTTGCTCAAGGGTCCTCCGAAGTCGGTCAGCGGAATGCGCTCATGGTCCGGGTAGCAATTTTGTGCAGCCTGCTGCGCAAAAGCAACACGGAGACGCAACCACAGCCGCCCGTTACCCCGCGGGGCGGCGCAACGGGCGCGCTATCGCCGTTGTCCGACGGAGCAGCGGTCCCATGCTCGTCTGCTACTCCTGTGCCGGCTTCTGAGCCAGCAGGGCGCAATCGGTAGACCTCGTAGGACACCGAGTGGCCGTATGCCTGCTCCAGTCAGGGCGCGTTGGGGCACGGCGGGTACAAGAATGGCAGGTTAGGGAGCGGCACATTCAGGAACGGCACATTCGGAAGGGGCTCGTTCGTGCACGGGGCGCCCGGTCCCGGCTGATAGGGCGTAGTGAGTGCCCAGAAGCCCAGTGCACCCAAAGCGCCCAACGACCCTAGTCCCAAGGATCCCAACGCTCCCACCGATCCCACGGCCAAAGACCCCAGCCCCGACAATCCCAGTCCCGGCAGCAAGATCGCGCTACCGGGGAAGCCGCTCTGGCAGGCCGTCACAACCCTTGTCGACGACGGCGCCGACGTGACCGCGATCTGCTGGGGATCCGAACCGGTCGCGGTTGCCGTGTTGTCGATGAGGCAGGCCCCCTCGTCCGCATCCGTCACATCGTAAGTGGCGGTGCAGGTCACCGACTGGCCTGGCTGGAGCGTCCCCGCCGGGCAGGTGGCGTCGGGCACCGGACCGGAACCCGTGAATGCGATCTCGTCGACACTGATGTCGGAGATGGGAGTTCCACCGGTGTTGGTCACCACGAACGTGTAGGTGACCGTGTCTCCCGACTGCACGCCGACACTGGGAGAGGCCGACTTGACCAGTGAGAGGCTGCCTTGAGGCTGAGCGATGCCGGAGGGCCCGAACGCTAGCGTCGTCAGCGCAACCAGGCCGGTGAGCACTGCGATAACCAGCATCCGGGAAGCCGCACTGAAACTACGCACGCTGGATACTCCTTTTCGTCGCATACAGGACAAATCGGGTTGCCTGCCGCGCAGTACAAGCGTTTCGAAAGTTACTGGATGTTCGCTGTCGGTGCGTACGAATTCAGAATGATTGGTGGGTTTTCGGGGTCCGGACCCGAGTCGCACAGCAGATACGACACCGGGCACATCCCACACGATCGCGGGAACATGCTGCCGAGCTGTTGCGGATCATGCCGTTGACGGCAGCCGCCGTCCTCGACCTTCACTCGCGCACTACCTCGCCGACCGCTACTTCCGATCCGGCGCGGGCGCTGGCCTGGGATGCGCGTTGACGGTTCTCGCTCCCGGTGACAGTCAGAACGCCGGCCAGGGAATGGTCCGGGCGCCGACCGGGTGCGGCATCACGGGTGCCGACAGCAACTCCCGCGCCCGGGCCTGGACGGCGTCGATCTCACGCGCGGTGATGTGCGCGGACAACTCGTCCCGCAGTGATCCCGCGCTGTCGAGCCGGTCGGCGAGCGCCGCGATATCGGCGAGCAGATCGTCGCCGATCGACTCGCCGGCCCAGCCCCACAACACTGTGCGCAGCTTGTGCTCGGTGTGCAGGCAGATTCCGTGATCGACCCCGTACACCGAACCGTCGACACCCTCGAGTGCATGCCCGCCCTTACGGTCCGCGTTGTTGAGCAGCACGTCGAGGACGGCCACACGTCGCAGGCGCGGATCGTCGGCATGGATGAGTGCCACCTCGGAGCCCTCGGAGTCCTGGGCGCGAAGCACCTCGAGCCAACCGGTTGGCACCTCGTCCGGAGGACAGATGTCCACGAGATCCGGCTGGTCCCCCGATTCGGGACGGCGATCCCGAGTGTCGATCCACCGCTGGACCATTCCCGGCCCGAACGGGCCGTCCCGCAGAATCGTGCGGGGAATCACGCCCCAACCCAGCGCCTCGGAGATCAGGTACGACGCCAGCTCTCTCCCGGCGAGGGTTCCCTCGGGGAAGTCCCACAGCGGGCGCTCGCCGCGGATCGGCTTGTACACGCACCGCACCGAGCGGCCGTCCGTGACCGCATCACACACCAATGTCGCGTTGCTCGCCTGGACGATCCGGCCAACCAGCGTGAGCTCACCTCGATCGAGCAACTCGTGGACCCCGGGCTCCGTGGATTCGGTTGGCAAGATCGTCAGAGCTCTTCGCCGAATTCGACGGACGGATCGAATCCTGCGGTCCGCCGGTATCCGTTGGTCCGGATGCAGATGTGTCCGTTCGCAGCGAGCGGCTCGCTGCACAGCGGGCACGGCGCCCGACCTGCAGCGACGACTCGCTCCGATCGCAGCGCGAACTCTCGCGCCTGCAACGGGGTGAGGAACACCCGCACCGCGTCCGGACCCTCCTCGGCATCGTCGAGCACCACGGACTCGTCGAACTCCGTCTCACTCACTGCGAGCAGTTCGACGACGACGGACTCCGCCTCTGCGTCCCAGCCCAAGCCCATCGTGCCGACCCGGAACTCCACGTCCAGCGGAGTCACGAGAGGACTGAGATCACCCAGCTCACCAGCCTCCGGCGGAACCTCGGTCCCGAACCTCCGATTGACCTCTTCGAGCAGCAAACCCATCCGATCGGCGAGCACCTGGACCTGCTGCTTCTCGAGCAGCACGCTCACCACCCGCGCATCATGCACAGCCTGGAGATAGAACGACCGGTCGCCGGGTTCGCCGACGGTCCCCGCAATGAATCGATCAGGGGTGCGAAAAACATGTATCGCGCGTGGCATTGCACCTCCTCGAACTCTGCATACCGCTTCATTATCCGCCTACCGGTCTTCGCCTACCGGTAGGCGCCCTACCGGACCGCCGGCCGATCACCACCGACCTCACCACCGGGCACCGACTGCTGCTCGTCGCCATGCCGGGAACCCGCACCACCGATACCGGCGATGTCGGCGCCCGTGTCGTTCATCCGCAGCACGAACGGCCGGGTGTCGGTGTAGCGGACCACGCTGATCGACCCCGGCTCGGTCACTATTCGCTGGAACCCGTCGAGGTGCGAGCCGACAGCGTCCGCCAGGATCGCCTTGATCACGTCTCCGTGGCTACACGCAACCCACGCGACGTCCCGGCCGTGCTCGTCGGCGAGCCGACGGTCGTGCTCGCGGACCGCCGCCACCGAGCGCGCCTGGACCTGCGCCAATCCCTCGCCATCTGGAAACACCGCCGCGGACGCATGCTGCTGCACTACCTTCCACAGTGGCTCTTCGACCAATTCCTCCAGCGCGCGGCCGGTCCACTGCCCGTAATCGACCTCGATCAGCCGCTCGTCGACCCGTGGCGTCATCCCACGGTCGACCGCGAGCGGAGTTACCGTCTGCTCGCACCGCAGCAGCGGCGAGTGCACGATCGACTCGATCACGACCCCGGACAGCCGATCGACCAAACCTTTGGCCTGCTCTATTCCGACGCCGTCCAATGCCACTCCCGGAGACCGCCCGGCCAGTGTGCGCGAGGTATTCGCCGTCGATCGCCCGTGGCGCACCAGGATCACCGTCATATGTACAGCCTAGTGGGACCGTTCCAGGCCATCGCTCACGTCGCCGACACCACGCCGGTCGCGAGCAGCGCCAGCACGATCACGCCGAGGATCACCCGGTACCCGACGAACCAGTACATCGAGTGGTTCACCACGAACCGCAGGAGCCACGCGATCGACGCGTACCCGATCGCAAAGGCGATCACCGTCGCGACCAGCAGCTGCGGACCCGACGCGTTCAGTCCTTCGCCAGCAGGCTCGAATGCGTCCGGGAGACTGAACAATCCGGACGCGAGGACAGCCGGGATCGCGAGCAGGAACGAGTACCGCGCCGCCGCCTCGCGAGTGAGCCCGAGGAACAGTCCGGCACTGATGGTTCCTCCGGACCGGGACACTCCCGGAATCAACGCGAGGGCCTGAGCGGAGCCCATGACGATGCCGTCGCGGACGTTCAGTTCCTGGATCGGCCGCGTCTTGCGCCCGTAGTACTCTGCCGCCGCGATCACCAGTGCGAAGACGATGAGCATCGTCGCAATGAGCCACAGATTTCGTGCGCCCGTGCGAATCTGGTCCTTGAACAGGAATCCGAGAACACCCACAGGGATGGTACCGATGATGACGTACCAGCCCATGCGGTAATCCAGGTCGCTGCGATGCTCGGAATGGAACAGTCCGCGAAACCACGCCGCTAGGATCCTGCCGATATCCCGCGCGAAGTACAGGAGCACCGCCGCCTCCGTACCGAGCTGTGTGACGGCGGTAAACGACGCACCCGCGTCCGTACCGAAGAAGACCTCCGAAACGATACGCAGATGTCCAGAGGACGAGATCGGCAGAAACTCCGTGAGACCCTGGACCGCACCGAGAATGACGGCCTGGAGCCACGTCATGGCCTCCCCGATCACGCAGCACCCTCCGCGGGATTCGACGAACCGGCACCACTGTGGATGCGCTCATGGGCATCCGGATCACACGCGTGTAGTCCAAGTTTCACCGCACAGACGGTACCCGGCGTGGCTGAACACGGCGCACCGTGCGCACCACTAATGTTCTTCGTGAACATCCAGTTTCGAGACGTGGGCGGTTATGGAATACAGACCAGTGGGAACGAGCGGGCTCCGAGTGTCGAGGCTCGGCCTGGGCACCCTGCACTGGGGGCGCGACACCGACGGGGACGAGGCTGCGGCCCAGCTGTCGGCCTTCGTCGATGCGGGCGGCACCCTGGTCGACACCTCCCCCGCCTACGGCGACGGGCAAGCGCAACGGCTTCTCTCGGAACTACTGGACGACGTCGTGCCCCGCGAGTACCTGATCCTCGGCGGCAGCGCCGGCATCAACACCTCGGCCTCCGCGGGGCAGCGAGTGGACTGCTCTCGCCGCGGGCTGCTCAGCCAGCTCGACGCGACGCTGCGTGAACTCGGCACCGAGTACCTCGACATGTGGCAGGTCGCGACGTGGGATCCGTTGACTCCCGTCGACGAGGTCGCGTCGACACTCGACTATGCCGTCACCAGCGGGCGCGTTCGCTACACCGGAGCCCGCGGTTACCTCGGCTGGCAACTGGCGACCGCCGCCGGACTGCGCGGCCCAGGCCGACTGGTTGCGACGCAAGCCGAGTACTCGCTCCTGGCGCGGGGCGTCGAGGAGGAGCTACTCCCTGCCGCCGCCCATCACGGAATCGGCGTATTCGCCGCGGTTCCGCTCGCGGGCGGTGTCCTGACTGGCAAGTACCAGAATGGAATTCCCGCCGACTCGCGCGGCGCGGACGACCTGCACGCCACGGAGGTTCGCAGCTACCTGACCGAATCGTCGATACGGGTGGTGGACGCTGTCCTGACCGCTGCGGACGGTCTGGGCACCTCACCGCTCGCTGTCGCGCTCGCGTGGGCCCGCGACCGGCCGGGCGTGGCGAGTGCCGTCGTCGGCGCACGCGATCTCGCACAGCTCACGGGCGTGCTCTCCGCTGAGGAACTCGAACTGCCACCCGCGATCGCCGCCGCGCTGGACGACGTCAGCGCCTGAACCGGTCGAGCGCCCGTCGACCTGATCATCGGCCGGACAAATGTGCGAGGATAGGCTAACCTTTCACCGTTGTTCGGAAGTTTACCGATGAGGAGATCACATGGACGTGCTCGACCACGGAGCGGAATTCGGCGAACTCGCCGGTTTCGCCGAGCGCATCAAGGCCGAGACCGACGCTGCACATCGGCAGACCGAACAATCCCGGTTCGTCGGCGACCTCCTCGCCGGCAAGCTGACCGCGGAAGGCTACGCGGCGCTGCTGACACAGACGTACCTCGTCTACGAGTCCCTCGAGCGTGCAGCCGGCAACCACGCCGCCGACCCTGTCGCCGCGCCTTTCATCGCACCCGAGCTGATTCGCCTGCCGGCCCTCGCCGCAGACCTCGAGTTCCTGCTCGGACCCCAGTGGCTCGACCAGGTAACCGCGACACCCGCGACCGCGGCATACGTGGCGCGTCTCGAGGAGGTAGCGTTCACCTCGCCTGCCGCATTCGTCGCACACCACTACCTGCGCTACATGGGTGACCTGTCGGGCGGCCAGATCATCCGTCGGATGCTCGAGCGCGCCTACGGCTACGAGGTCGACGGTCTGCGCTTCTACATCTTCGATCAGATCGCCAAGCCGAAGGTGTTCAAAGACGAGTACCGCGCCAAGCTCGACCAGGCTCCGTTCTCGGCCGACGAGCAAGCTCGCTTCATCGACGAGGTCAACCTCGCCTATGGACTCAACGGCGACCTGTTCGCCGACCTCGAGGCCGATATCGATCGCTACCTCGTGAAATGAGAAACGCTCTCTCCCGGGTCCTGATCGCGACGGCCTCGACCGCCGCGATCGTCTCGGTCTCGGCCTGCGCGTCCATCACACCGACCGACACGCAGCAGCGCGGTCCGACGACCGCGGTCGTTGCGAATGCGGATCCGCGGCCGGTCGCGGACAATCCGGCGCCGCAGTTGCCGACAACCGTCCGCAGTTTCGACGGGGTCGACGTCACGGTGAACGACGTCAGCCGCATCGTGACCGCCGACCGGTACGGCACGCTGACCGAGACCGTCTTCGCGCTCGGTCTCGGCGCCAACATCGTCGGCCGCGACACCTCATCGGCTTTCCCTGCAGCGAAGGCGATTCCGAACGTGACACCGGGTGGGCAGTCGATGAGCGCCGAGGCGATCCTCAACCTCGCGCCGACGGTGGTGCTGACCGACACCAGCATCGGCCCGAAGTCGGTCCAGGACCAGCTGCGTGCCGCGGGAATCCCGGTGGTGTACTTCGACCCGACCCGCACCCTCGAGGGGGTGCCCGGGCAGATCACCGCGGTGGCCCAGGCCCTCGGCGTTCCGGCACAGGGTGCCGAGCTCGTCGCCCGCACCGAGAAGGAGATCGCCGATGCACGCGCGATGATCCCGGCCGACGCGGACAAACCGAAGATTGCCTTCCTCTACATGCGCGGCCCGGCGATCACGATGATGTCCGGGCCAGGATCCGGTGCAGACTCACTCATCGAGGCGCTCGGCGGTACCGACGCCGGCATCGCATCCGGTCTGACGCAACCATTCGTGCCGATCACCAGTGAGGCGATGATCGCGGCTTCCCCCGATGTGATGCTGATGATGAGCGGTGGTCTCGCGTCCATCGGCGGACTCGACGGTCTCGCGAAGGTACCGGGTATCGCGCAGACCCCGGCCGGGATCAACCAGCGGGTCGTCGACATGTCCGACACCATGCTGCTCAGCTTCGGTACCAACACCGGCCAGGTGCTCCAGGCCCTCGCCGGCGCGATCTATCACCCCGACGCGGAATGAGCACGGAGGTAAGGGCCCGGCCGCGCGCCCGCGCCGGCACGGTCATCGTCGGGCTCGTGGTCCTACTGGCCGTGCTCGCCCTGGCGTCCGCGTGCATCGGTCAGGTCCAAACCAGCCCTGCCGAGGTATTCGGGAGCGTGCTGCACCGGATCGGCCTGGAAATCGGACCGATGCCGGCACACCCGAGCGGTGAAGTGACGCTGTGGCAGGTCCGCTTTCCTCGGGTGCTGCTGGCGATCATTGTCGGCGCCGCGCTCGGATGCTCGGGGGCACTGCTGCAGGGAGTGTTCGCGAACCCCCTCGCCGAACCGGGCGTCATCGGCGTGTCCGCCGGTGCGGCGGTCGGTGCGTGTGCCGCGATCGTTCTCGGTGGCGCCTTCACCGCCGGACTGGCGGTTGCGGGTGCCGCGTTCGTCTCCGGCCTGATCACCACGGCACTGGTCTACCTGCTGGCCCGCTCCGAGGGGCGGACCGAGGTGGTCACCCTGGTATTGACCGGTGTCGCCATCAACGCCTTCGCCGGTGGCCTCATCGCGTTCTTCACGTTCGTCGCCAGCCCGTCGGCGCGCGACCAGATCGTGTTCTGGCAACTCGGCAGCCTCAACGGTGCCACCTGGAACGCCGTGGCGATCGTCGCGCCGATGGCCGTCGCCGGCATCGCCGCGTCGATACTCCTCGCGTCCAAGCTGGACCTGCTCGCGCTCGGCGAGAGCGCCGCCCGACATCTCGGCGTCGACGTCGAGAAGCTGCGCCTGATCGCCGTCGTCATCGTCGCCGTCCTGGTTTCCTCGGGCGTCGCATTCACCGGAATCATCTTGTTCGTCGGGCTCGTGGTGCCGCACGTGATGCGGATGTCGGTCGGCCCCGGCCATCGGCTGCTGATTCCGGCGAGCGTGCTGGGCGGCGCGATCGTGCTGCTGGCCGCCGATCTCGGGGCCCGGACCCTCGTCCCCCATGCCGACCTGCCGCTGGGCATGCTCACTTCTCTGGTAGGCGGACCGTTCTTCTTCTGGCTGCTGCGCCGCACGCGGGCCAGGCAGGGCGGGTGGGCGTGATGGGCTCGCTACTCGAACGCTCGCGAAACCTGTTCGGTCGCAACGCGACCGTTCCGCCGTCCACCGAACGCGGCGCCGTGACGATGCGCGCAGACCACGTCAGCGTCGAACGTGGCGGGCGCACGGTACTCGACCGCGTCGACTTGGCAGTCCGGGCGGGCGAAGTCCTGGCGCTGGTCGGACCCAACGGTGCCGGCAAGTCGACGCTGCTGGCCGCCCTGTCCGGCGATCAGGAGATCCGCTCCGGCAAGATCGAACTCGATGGCAAGGCCCTCGCCGAATGGTCCACGCCCGAGATGTCGCGCCGTCGCGCGGTGCTGCCGCAACAGCACACCGTCGGGTTCTCGTTCACCGCTCGGCAGGTGGTGCAGATGGGCCGGGCGCCCTGGCAGCGGACGCCCCTCGAGCACGAGGACGGGATCCGGATCGACGAGTGCATGGACGTCTGTGACGTTCGGCACCTCGCGGACCGGCCGTTCAGCGTTCTGTCCGGTGGGGAGCGGGCACGAGTCGCACTCGCTCGGGTGCTGGCACAGGACACCGAGACGGCACTGCTCGACGAGCCGACCGCCGCGCTGGACCTCGGGCACCAGGAGGCCGTGATGCGGATCGCACGCGAGCGGGCGGGCGCGGGTGCCGCCATCGTCGTCGTGCTGCATGACCTGGGGTTGGCCGCGGCCTACGCCGATCGGATCTGCGTTCTCGAGAACGGCTGCGTCGCCGCCGACGGTCCGCCGGCCGAGGTACTCACCGAGGAACTGCTGAGCCGGGTCTACGGACACCCCGTGGAGGTCTTCGAACATCCCCGCTCCGGGGCGACGCTGGTCCTGCCCCGCCGCGGCTACGACGAGCGCACCCCCGAGCACTAAGCGCAGATCCTGGCTGGAACCGACTCGGATTCTGGCCCGTCCGGCCGATCAGGGATGCTGGAGGGCGAATCACCCGAGCAGCAGCCCAGCAGCACCCGAGGAGCACAACCATGCGACTACCCGCGCCGCGCATCACCGCTTGCACGATCGGGGCCGCACTACTTCTGCTCACCGGCTGTTCATCCGAGAAGGACGGCGAGGATCTGCAGACGATCGAACCGGCGACCGCGGCCATGTCCCCGGCCGGAGCCACACCCGCCGGATCGGTACAGAACATCGGGCGTTCCATCGACGGGCTCGCGGTCGACCCCCTCACGCACACCACCGCCTTGCTGACCGACAACGGCAGCAAGCTGTTCACCCTGGACGTCACCCGGCCCGGCGGAGACGCTCCCCGGGAGATCCCTCTCGACGGTGTCGCCTCGCAGGTGACATTCGCCCCCGAGGGACGCCTCCTGCTGCCGATGAACGGGCGCGTGCAGATCGTGGATGTCAAACCCGGCGGCGGCTCGTCGTCGGTCCCCGTCGATGGGGACGCCCGCTCCGCCATCTTCCTGGACGACGGCGCGCTCGCGGTGGGCCTTTCCAGTGGCAAGGTTCAGATCCTCGACCCGAACGGCGGGGTCTCCCGGACCATCTCGGGCCTGGCCTCGGTCGACGCGCTGGCGCTGACGAACGGCGAACTCAGCGCCCTGGATCGGAAGCAGACCGCGCTCGCCGGCATCGACGTCGGCGACGGCTCGCTCGGGCTGGCGCTGCGCGCCGGCGAGGGCGCGACTCAACTCGCGACAGACAAGTTCGGACGGATCCTCGTCACCGACACCACCGGCGGCGAGCTGCTCGTCTTCACCACCGATCCGCTGCTCATGCGCCAGCGCTACCCCGTCGCAGACGCTCCGTACGCGGTCACCTATGACGAGCAGGCCGAGCTGGCGTGGGTCACGCTGACCGCCGCCAATCGAGTGATCGGCTACGACCTCTCCACCGGCATCCCGGTCGAGAAGGTGCGGTACGACACGGTTCGTCAGCCCAACTCCGTCGCCGTCGACGGCGGAACCCTACTCGTCGGCTCCGCGACCGGTGACGGGCTGCAGCGGATCCCGGTCGACGTGAAGTAACCACCCACCACATTCCGCCGCCTGGTATCGAGGGAGATTCGTGTACTACCTGCTCATGCGTCTGATGTTCCGGGTTCCGCCGGAACGCATTCACCACCTCGCATTCGCCGCGATGCGGCTCGTGACGCGTTTCGCACCGATCCGCGCGCTCGTCGCCAAGGTCCTCGTCGTCGACGATCCGGTGCTGCGCACCAAGGCTTTCGGTGTGGACTTCCCGGCACCGGTCGGGCTGGCCGCCGGGTTCGACAAGGACGCGACCGGCGTCGACACGTGGGGGCCGCTGGGCTTCGGCTTCGCTGAGGTCGGCACCGTCACCGCGCAGCCGCAGCCCGGCAATCCCGAGCCGCGGCTCTTCCGTCTGCCGGATGATCGCGCGCTGATCAACCGGATGGGGTTCAACAACCACGGTGCCGGCAACGCCGCCAACTACCTGCGGCACCGCCGCGGCGACATCCCGATCGGCGCGAACATCGGCAAGACCAAGATCGTCCCCGCGGAGGAGGCGGCCGGCGATTACACCGCCAGCGCCCGTCTACTGGGGCCGCTCGCCGACTTCCTGGTCGTCAACGTCAGCTCGCCCAACACGCCGGGTCTGCGGGATCTGCAGGCTGTCGAATCGCTGCGCCCGCTACTGCAGGCAGTGCTCGACACCGTACACATTCCGGTGCTCGTGAAGATTGCCCCCGATCTCTCGGACGAGGACGTCGACGCGGTCGCCGATCTGGCGGTGGAACTGGGTCTGGCGGGCATCGTCGCCACCAACACCACGATTTCCCGCTCCGGCCTGCAGACCCCGCAGTCGCGGATCGATGAGATCGGCGCTGGCGGCCTGTCCGGCGCCCCGGTCGCGGCCCGCTCGCTCGAGGTGCTGCGCCGGTTGCACGGCCGCGTCGGCGACAAGCTGGTGCTGATCTCGGTGGGCGGCATCGAGACCGTCGACCAGGCCTGGGAGCGGATCCTCGCCGGGGCGACTCTCGTCCAGGGCTACACCGGGTTCATCTACGGTGGCCCGTTCTACGCCAAGAAGCTCCACAAGGGACTGGCACACAAGGTCCGCGAGGCCGGCTACCGATCCGTCGCGGACGCCGTTGGTGCAGGCGCCCCCACATAACCGACTGCTCACCAGTGGCCATCCATCCCTGCTCAGGGGTGGGTGGCCACTGGTGTTCGCGCCGGAACTACTTCTCTTCGTACGTTCCGGTGATGACCGCTCGCGCGATCGAATGGAAGAACAGGTTGAAGCCGAGGAACGCGGGCTTGGAGTCCGCGGTGACGTCGTCGAGCCGCTCGACGTCCACCGCGTGCACCGCGATCATGTAGCGGTGCGGGCCGTGTCCCTGCGGCGGTGCCGCGCCGAGGAACCGGGCGAGGCCGCCGTCGTTCTGCAGCGTCACCGCGCCCTCGGGCAGACCGGAACCGGTCTCATCCCCCGCGTCCGCTCGCAGCGACGTCGTGGTGACCGGAATGTTCGCCACGGCCCAATGCCAGAAGCCCGACGCGGTGGGAGCGTCGGGGTCGAACATCGTCACGGCGAAGCTCTTGGTCTCGGGCGGGAACCCGGACCACGACAGCTGCGGCGAGATGTCGCGTCCACCGGCCCCGAAGATGCCGCTGACCTGATCCTTCTTCAGCGGGGAACCGTCGGTGACGTCCTCGGAGGTCAACGTGAAGGACGGCAGTTCGGGCAGTCCGTCATACGGATCGTGTGCCATGTGAATCCTCTCCCAGATCTCGGGTTCAGCTGTGTAGCAGGAAGTGTTCCATCACTCGGGTACCGAAGTGCAATGCATCCACGGGCACCCGCTCGTCGACGCCGTGGAACAGCGCTGCGAAGTCCAGATCCGGCGGCAACCGCAGGGGCGCAAAACCGAAGCAGCGAATTCCCAGACGTGCGAACGCTTTTGCGTCGGTACCCGCCGACAACATGTACGGCACCGTGCGGCCGTCGGGATCGTGCGCCAGCACGGCGTCGTTCATCGCGTCCACCAGGTGACCGTCGAACGTCGTCTCGTAGGAGTCGAGCTTGGTGATCCACTCGCGGGTGACGTTGGGGCCGATCAGCTCGTCCACCTCGCGTTCGAACGCGGCCTGACGTCCCGGCAGCACCCGGCAATCGAAGACTGCCTCCGCGGTCTGCGGGATCACGTTCGCCTTGTATCCCGCCTTCAACATCGTCGGGTTGGCGGTGTCGCGCAGGGTCGCCCCAATGATCCGCGCGATGGACCCTAGCTTGACGAGCGCGCCGTCGATGTCCGGCGAGTCCGGGTCGAACGTAACGCCGGTCTCCTCGGCGAGAACGGTGAGGAACTCGGCCACCGAGTCCGACATCACCAGCGGGAAGGTGTGATTACCGAGCCTGGACACCGCGTCCGCAAGGATCGTCACTGCGTTGTCGTCGTGCAGAAACGACCCGTGGCCCGCGGTGGCCTTCGCGGTCAGCCGCATCCAGCCGAGCCCCTTCTCGGCCGTCTCCACGAGGTACAGGCGCTTTTCCGTGCCGTCCGCGCGCGGGACGGTGAGGGAGAAGCCGCCGACCTCACCGACCGCCTCGGTGACACCCTCGAACAGATCTGGGCGGTGATCGACCAGCCACTGGCAGCCATACTTGCCGCCGGCCTCCTCGTCGGCGACGAACGCGAACAGGATGTCACGCGGCGGGACGGTGCCCTCGGCCTTGAACTGGCGAGCCAGCGCCAGCATCATGCCGCACATGTCCTTCATGTCGACCGCGCCACGTCCCCACACGTAGCCGTCCTCCACAGCCCCCGAGAAAGGGTGCACGCTCCAATCGGCGGGTTCGGCGGGGACGACATCCAGATGACCATGCATCAGGAGCGTCCCCCTCGAGGTGTCGGCCCCGCGCAGACGGGCGAACACATTGCCGCGTCCGGGCGCACCCGACTCGACGTACTCGGTCTCGTAGCCGACCTCCTCGAGCCGCGCCTGCACCCAGAGGGCGCAGTCCCGCTCCCCCTTGGTGGTCTCGAGCTCACCGGTGTTGGACGTGTCGAATCGGATCAGCGCACTGACGAGGTCGACGACCTCGGATACGGCGCGACGGACGGGAGAATGCGGGGACGCTGCTTCTTCATGTGATGCCACCTCACTTTCCTACCACCGTCAGACGCCGCGCACCTGGTCTCGCAGATACACCCATATCGCGCGAAACTGACCTTTGACCAGGCGATTTTGGACCTAGCGAAACATCGGATAATCTTTCCAGGCACCCGGAGAACGGGGCAAAGAGAAAAACAACTGAACAGCCTGCAACAACGAGTCCGAGTGGCGGAATGGCAGACGCGCTAGCTTGAGGTGCTAGTGTCCTATTAACGGACGTGGGGGTTCAAGTCCCCCCTCGGACACTCTGAGTTGAGACAGACGAAAATTTCCCCGATTCCTTACGGAAGCGGGGAACTTTTCGTTGAACGGAACTCCACCTAGTGCCGTACTGCCCCGGCCCGTGGGCGCGCTCGATTCGATCGATCCGCGGTCGCCAATTCCCGCACCGCGAGATCCTTCGCGCACACCAGCAGCGATCCGATCGCACTCACCCGAGGGAACGTCGACTCCGTGTGATTGACATTGTCACGATCGTCGGCACCGTCGTAGACCACCGTAGATCCGCGCAGGAGCCACCGCTTGACCTCGGCGACGCTCGGTAACCTACCGATCGTTCGCAGGTAGAACGACTGCAGCAGCAGGACTACACCGGTGACGACCGGAGTCGCCTGACTGGCACCGTATTGGATGGACTCCCCCGTGTCGTTGAGAATGCCCGGCGCAGTGATCGGCGCTCCGGGGGCGAATGTGTCGGTCGCACACGGCCCGCCCACGGTGCGGTGCAGCCGCTGAGTGAACGGGGTGAGCCGATCTGCGTCCGACGCGAACGCCTTGGCGCCGTCGCGGTAACGGAAGCTGCCCTCGTCGGCGTCGTACACGGCACCGACGCTGATCGTCTGCCGAAAGATCGCGGGATAACACATTCCCTGCATACCGCCGTGCGCGTAGTAGTCGTTGCCCGCGGCCACACAGCAGCAGACGCCCTCGTCCGTCAACTCCTGGAGAAGCGCACCGATCGCATCACCAGGCATGTCCGTGTCGGTCGTACGATTGTCGGAGGCACCCGTCGCCAGGCACAGCGCAGAGATCCCCAGTGTGCTGCGATGGTCGAGAACCCAGTCCAGTGCATCGCGGATATCGGCGAACCTCCCGGTACCGTCGTTGCGCAGCACCTTCACCGGGACCACCCTCGCATTCGGAGCGATACCGGTGTGAATCCTTCCCGCACAGGCGATTCCGGCGACAGAAGTGCCGTGACCGCAACCGTCTGCGACCTCGCGCGAGTCCCCGCCGTAGTCCGAGGTGAAGTTGCGCCCCGGCACCACCCGTCCCGCGAAATCGACGTGCGTGGTGCGCAGCCCCGTATCGAGTATCGCGACCGTCGCGCCGGACCCCGACACGTTGAAATCCCGGCGCGCCTCCGGCGCCCGGACCAGTAGGTCCACCTCGGTGAGTTCGGGGAGAAACGGTCCATCCTTCTGCAACGGCGGCTCCACCGGCACCACCGATTCGGCGTGCAGGATCTCCAATGCGCCGACCCCCGCCGCCGTGTCGGCGGTCGTGCTCTGTCGCGATCGATCCGGCCCTTCACCAGTCCGACGATTCGACTCGTTCATTGTCCAACCCTCCTCGAGTGTCATATCTCGAGCGGGGACGTTCTGGGGGTAGTCCCCGTTATGCCTCACATGCTCCTCTCACCACGTCGCCCTGTCACCAGCGCAGCGGCAGCGGCGTCGGATCCAGTGGACTCGGTAGACTCTGGCGGCGACCGCCTGCGCAATTCCAGGTATCACGAGATCAGGACTGGGTTAGTTACCGATGGCACAACCGATGACGGGTATCGATCCCGCCGACCTCGACACCTGCATGCGGGTTCTGTCGGAAGCATCCGCACTGGACGCCGACCACCCCGATTCGATCGCGCTGCAGCGCGCGGTCGGTAACCTGTTCAAGAAGCTCAAGCGCCGACGCCGGATCGAAACCCGCGACGCCATCTCCGAAGCCGATCGCGCAGTCGTCGCGTCGACCGCGACCGGTTCCCCCGAGCGCATCGACGACGAGACGGCTGGAATCCTGATCTCGTCCAACACGGTGGGCGCGACCGCGGGCACCCTGATTCGTCCGCGGCCCTGCTATATCTGCAAGCAGCGGTACACACAGGTGGATGCGTTCTACCACCAGCTGTGCCCCGAGTGCGCGGCCCGCAACCACGCCAAGCGGGACGCGCGAACCGACCTGACCGGGCGCCGGGCGCTGCTGACCGGCGGCCGCGCCAAGATCGGCATGTACATAGCGCTGCGCCTACTTCGTGACGGCGCCCACCTGACGATCACGACACGCTTTCCCAACGACGCCATCCGACGCTTCAAGGCGATGGAGGACAGCGCCGACTGGATCCACCGCCTCCGTATCGTCGGCATCGACCTGCGCGATCCGGCGCAGGTGGTGGCACTGGCGGATTCCGTTGCCGCGCAGGGTCCGCTGGACATCCTGATCAACAATGCGGCCCAGACGGTGCGGCGCTCCCCTGGCGCCTACAGCGCACTGGCCGACGCCGAGTCCGGGCCACTGCCGGCGGGCGAACTGCCCGACGTCGTGACGTTCGGCAAGACGAGTGAGGCACACCCGGCCGCGCTGGCGGGGTCGCTGTCGACAGCCACACTCACCGCGGCGTCCACGCTGTCCGCCGAGGAGGTGAGCTCGCTGGCGCTCGTCGCCGGATCCGCGACGCCCGACCGCATCGAGCAGGGTGTCGCGATCGACGCCGGCGGCCTGCTGCCGGATCTGGCGCACACCAACAGCTGGGTGCAGACCGTCGAGGAGGTCGATCCGATCGAGCTGCTCGAGGTGCAGCTGTGCAACTCGGTGGCACCGTTCATCCTCGTGTCGCGGCTGCGACCGTCGATGGCGGCCGCAGAGGCCCGCCGCAAGTATGTGGTGAACGTCTCGGCGATGGAGGGTCAGTTCAGCCGCGCGTACAAGGGCCCCGGGCACCCACACACGAACATGGCGAAGGCCGCACTCAACATGCTCACCCGCACCAGCGCGAAGGAGATGCTCGACGACGGCATCCTCATGACCGCGGTCGACACCGGGTGGATCACCGACGAGCGACCGCACTACACGAAGCTGCGACTCGCCGACGAGGGATTCCACGCGCCGTTGGACCTCGTGGACGGCGCAGCCCGCGTCTACGACCCGATCATCCAGGGCGAGCTGGGCGTCGACCTGCACGGGTGCTTCCTCAAGGACTTCGAACCGTCCCCCTGGTAGCACCCGGTAGGACGTGCGCCACACCCGATTTCTGCCACATAGCAGGGATACTGGACACGCGCACCGATCACCTGCGGTATCCACCGCCTGCTTGGGGAGGCTTCATGGCCATTGCCGTTGCATACAGCGACAGTCCAGAGGGACGGGTGGCGATGGTATTTGCCGCGCGGGAAGCGATGCAGCGGCGCGAGCAACTTCTCGTCCTGCAGATCGTCGACGACGAAGCGGAAGCCGGCGCCATCGATTCCGCTCCAGAGTCCGAGGAGGCTGCGGTTCGGGCCGCTGTGCAGGCAGTACTCGACTCCGGTGGCGTCGGTGGATCGCCGTGGGAGTTACGGACCGGTGAGCACAGCGGGGACCGAGTGGGCGCTCTGGTGGACTTGATTGCGGCAAGTGGCGCGGGGTTGTTCGTCGTCGGCAGCCGGCGCATGTCCGCGATCGGAAAGTTCCTGCTCGAACGCTCGCTGCAGCGTCTGCTCCTCGAAGTCGACGTACCGATCCTGGTGGTCAAGGAACCGCAGTAGGTGGGCACTGCGCAGCAGGTGGGCACCGCCCAGCAGGAGGGCACATCGGACCGAGGTAGACACAGCACACTGAGTAGGCGCAGCGCAGTAGCCTGGAACACGTCGAGTTGTTCGTCCCGCCACCGGGAGGTGCGACGGTGCTGTATCGCATCACGGTCGACGCCACCGTGGTCATCCACCTGGCCTTCCTCGGCTATGTGGTCGCGGGCGGGTTCCTGGCGTGGCGGTGGCGCCGCACCATCTGGCTGCACCTGCTGGCTGTCGCGTGGGGCTTCAGCTCGGTTCTCGTCGGGATCGATTGCCCCCTCACCGACCTGGAGAATTGGGCTCGAACACGGGCCGGTGAGCAGCAGCTGCCGTCGAGCGGCTTCATCGCGCACTATCTGACGGGCGTCGTCTATCCGGAGAACGCGGTGGGACTGGTCCGGGCACTCGTCGCGGTGTGCGTCCTCGTGTCATGGGTCGGGTACCTGACGCTCCGCGGACATGGCGCCCAGCGGCACGCACCGGTGTGATGTCCGTCGCTCTTTGCCTTACCGGCTAATAGGGTCGTTCCTATGACTGCTGCCCCGCGTGCGCGCGAACTCGACGTCGTCGTCTACGGAGCCACCGGCTTCGTCGGCAGACTCGTGGCCGAGCACCTTGCCCGGAATGCGCCGACCGCTGCCCGAATCGGCCTCGCGGGGCGCTCTATCGATCGCCTGGCACAGGTGCGCGCGGACCTCGGCCCGGCCGCGGCACAGTGGCCGCTGCTGCACGCGGACGCCACTGACGACGCGTCGCTCGACGAGCTCGCAGCCGCCACCCATGTCGTGGCGACCACGGTCGGCCCTTACGCGAAGTACGGTCTGCCGCTGGTACGCGCATGCGCCGAGGCCGGCACCGATTACGTCGACCTCACCGGCGAGGTCCTGTTCGCCAGGGACAGCATCGACCGTTTCCACGACATTGCACGGGCCAGCGGCGCACGAATCGTCCATTCCTGCGGATTCGATTCCATCCCTTCCGATCTCGGAGTTCACGTCCTGCACCGGCAGGTAGCGGCAGACGGCGCCGGCGACCTCACCGACACGACACTGGTGGTGACGTCCATGCGCGGCGGCATCAGTGGCGGGACCATCGACTCCCTGCGCACTCAAATCGACGTCACCAGGCGCGACGCCAGGCTTCGTCACCTCGCCGCGGCGCCGTACTCGCTGAGCCCCGACCGTTCCGCCGAACCCGACCTCGGGAAGCAGCCCGATCTGACCATGGTGCGCGGCTCCGACATCGCACCCGGACTGTCAGGCTGGAAGGCGCCGTTCGTGATGGCGCTCTACAACACCCGGGTAGTGCGTCGGAGCAACGCGCTCAGCGGCTTCGCCTACGGCAAGCAGTTCCGGTACCGCGAGGTGATGAACGTGGGCTCCTCGATCGTCTCACCGGCGATCGCCGCGGCCATCGGTGCCGGCGTCGGCGGACTGATGGCCGGATTGCTGTTCCCGCCGACTCGCGCTCTGCTGGACCGGATCCTACCCAAACCTGGCGAGGGCCCGAGCGAAAAGACCCGCAGCACCGGACATTTCACGATAGACGTGTATACCCGGACCAGCACCGGTGCCCGCTACACCGCGCGCATCTCGGCGCAGGGTGATCCCGGTTACGCAGCGACCGCCGTCATGCTCGGTGAATCTGCCTTGGCGCTGGCCCTGCAACGCGACGATCTCCCCGACGTCGCGGGTGTTCTGACGCCGGCGGTCGCGATAGGTGACGTGCTCACCGCACGCCTGCGCGACGCCGGATTCGAGATTCACGTGCAGCGCGCCTGACGAATCACACCGGGTTGGGCGACTGCGCGGCGGCAGCCCGGTCCGTCAGATCTGCCAGCGTGAGCTGATGGCGCGCGGGTCGGCCGCGGACCATCGTGCGGGTAACGGTTCGGTCGGTAGCCACGTGGAGAAGCTCACCCGGGCACAGCGACTCCCAGTCCGGGTCCTCGTCCATCTGCTCCGTTGCAACCACCACCGCGGGAAGCTCGGCGAGCTGCCCGGACCGGGCACGAACCGTGCCGGCGCGCGCCGCGTGGTCGAGATGACGATGGCCACCGGGGCCGCCCGACCTGCGTCGCAGCACCAACAGGTCGTGGGTATCCGGAAGACGCAGCGCCCACATCTCCGTCGCACTGATCAGCACGAAGTTCAGCGACAGCATTCGCAGGCGGTCGGCGACCCAGGCCACCGCGGCGGTGATTCGGGCGGCGACGTCGCCGTCGTGCTCATCGATATAGCGGGTGATCAGCGCGAAGAACCGCTCCGAATCGGTTTCGCCCTTCACGAGCCCACGGTAGTCGCCGAGCTCCGCCTCGAGCGCGGACAGATCTTCGATCACGCCGTTGTGCGCGAACAGCCGGCCCTGCTGTCCACGGAAAATGTGCCCAGTCCGGTACCGTCCGGCATTCGCCGACTCTGCCGCGCGAGACTGTCGTCGGCGTCGAACAACCAGAACGTCGCGTGCACACGGTGCGGCGCCGCGGACAGTCCGAACAGCCGACACATGGCCATCGCCCCTTCGTCTCGAGTCCGGGTATCGACCAGTATGTCGCCCGCGACGGCGGCACGTAACCGATCGCACTCACGACTTCGGAAGCTGACGGCGCCTGCGGTCACCACGTTCACCACGGCGACCGACCGGCTCGATCGCGCTGTCGGTATTACGCCGAAGCCGTGGCGGATTCACCCACGGAGCGGTGACCGCAGCACGCCCCGCGTTCGGCCGCCAGCACGCCGAGCACGATCAAGACCTGAGCGACGATGTACGTCGCCATGATCCAGAAGCCCTCGAGCGGCGGAGTGAACCAATCGGCGAACGCTCCCAGGGCGATCAGCCCGTCCGAGACGAGGAACATGGCGCCGCCGATTGCCGCCCAGCGGTTGAGCCCGGTCGCCAGGGCCGCCATGACACCGAGAGTGATGCCGTAGACGAGGGCAGGTACCAGCAGATCGCCAGCACCAGGCGCGCACGCGGCAACCAGTGCGACGACAGCGCCGACGTATGCAGCTGCCCACCCGCGCCGTTCGATCAGCACACTGGCGCTGCGATACGGCAGGAACGCGGCGATGTAGGTGAACTGAGCAAGGAGAAAGAACCCCATCATCAACAGGAAGGAGATGTCGCCTTCGGCCAGGTCCGGTGCACTGTCCCCCAACCAGGAGAATCCCAGGGCCACAAGCGTCAAGACGACCAGACGGCTCCGGCCCGCCCCCGTCGCTGACCAGAGCACGCTCGCCAGCATCGGCATCAGGAACCACTGCGATACGTTCGCGAGCTGGTCGGCGTCGGCGAGTTGCGCCGCGAGATGGACGATGGCCAGGACGCCGAACGCCGCCCACAGGATCCGAACCGCGTTGTTTCGCTGGGGATTCACGATGTCATGGTAGGGCGGGAGGAGCGGCGATCCGTCACGATCGGCAAGAGTCCGCGATGATGGAGCGGTGACCGATCGACAGCGACCGTCCGTGAACGACCGCACCCGGCTGATCATCGACGTCGACACCGGCATCGACGATTCGGTAGCACTGCTGTACCTCCTGTCCCGAGAGGACGCCGAGATCCTCGCCGTCCTCTCGACGGCGGGCAATGTCCCGGCCGCACAGGTCGCCACGAACAATCTGGCGTGGTTGCAGTTGTGTGGTGCCGACGCCATCGAGGTCGCACTGGGTGCCGCCGCACCCCTGACCGTCCCACTGCGCACCACCGAGGACACACACGGACCACAGGGAATCGGATACGCCACCCTGCCGCCGCCGACCAGGGCGCCGTCGTCGCGCACGGCGGCGCAGGCGTGGGTCGATCTCACCCGGACGCACCCGGGCGAACTCGTCGGCCTGGTCACCGGCCCGCTCACCAATCTGGCACTCGCGGTACGCATGGACCCGGACCTCCCCCGCCGACTGCGTCGACTCGTCGTCATGGGTGGCGCATTCGGTCATCCGGGCAACACCACCCCGGTCGCGGAATGGAACATCTCGGTCGACCCCGAGGCCGCCGCGGAGGTGTTCGCGGCGTTCTCCGGGCTGCCGGAGGACCGCCGACCCATCGTCTGCAGCCTCGACGTCACCGAACGGATCGTGCTGCGGCCCGGACACCTGCAGCGGCTGGCGGAACTGTCGGACAGCACCCCGGTCGAATCGATGTCCGTCGACGAAGATCGTGGCACCCGCTCAGCGGCGTCGAACCCGCTCGTGCGCCACCTGTGCGACGCGGTGCGGTACTACTTCGAGTTCCACGACGACCACGGCCAGGGCTACCTCGCGCACATGCATGATCCCTTCGCCGCGGCCGTCGCGCTCGACTCCAGTGTGGCGCGGTACCGCTCCGCAACGGTCGATGTGGAAGTAGGCGGCCGCATCACCCGCGGCCAGACTGTTGCCGACTGGACCGGAATGTGGGGACGCGAACCCAATGCCGAGGTCGTCCAGGACACCGACCCGGAGGCGTTCCTGGACCACATGATTCGACAGCTCGCCGAGTATGCCCGGAAGCTGTTCCCATCCGAGACCCCAATCGGTCGTTAGTTAGAAACTGGTAGCGTTTCGACGTTCTGACATAGCGACCGGTCGGTGCTTCCGGGCGGTCGCTATGCCGGTCGGATCCGTCGGGGAGAGGTAGGGCATGGCACAACAGGCACGTGCCGTGGCAACACGGCAGCAGATCATCACCGGAGCGGCTCGAATGTTCGAGCGTTCCGGATTCAAGGGCGCGAGCCTCGGCGACATCGTCGACAGGGCTGGTACCACGAAGGGCGCACTCTACTTCCACTTCCGTTCGAAGGACGAACTCGCGAGAGTCGTCATAGACGAACAGCACCAAGCGATGCGTGCAATGTACAGCGCTATCGCGGAATCGGGGGCACCTGCACTACAGCAACTCGTGATGCTGTGCCATGAGATGGGCACACGGATCGTGCACGATCCGATCGTCCGAGCCGGTCTCCGACTCACCCTGGAGTTCAGCGGGACCGACGGTCCGGCGCGGCCATACCTGGACTGGATCGACGGCACCCGGACCCTCATCGAGCTCGGCATTCGGCAGGGCGAGATCGTGGAGACGATCGATTCACCGACCCTGGCTCAGTTCATCATTGGCTCGTTCACCGGCGTGCAATTGCTGTCCCAGGTCCTGACGCGGCGCGCGGATCTGGAGCAGCGTATCGACGAGATGTGGTCACTGCTGATTCCCGGCATCAGCACCAGCCGGGATGCCGGCGTCCACCGCGAGATCCGCGCCGCGCGGTGGCAGCCGATCGCTGAATGACCCTCGCCCCGTCGCCATTGAATCCGGGCGAACCGTGTCGATATGGCGCTCGGGCGAGGTAGCAGAGGACGCGAGGGGTCGGCGTCCGCAGAAGGAGTCGCCGGTCCTGAACTCTTCACCTCCACTCTCACCCTCGTCGGTGAAGTTTCACATCCGGCTTCACTCACTTTTCGTGCTTGTCCCCTGCTCTGCTCGGGTTCGATGGACATAACTCGGAATTCGCCCGCTGCTGCATCATGTGCTCACCAGGCGTCCGAGCGTCAGGACTCGAACTCCGCCGGAAGGGCACATCCACCATGACGACAATCGATCGTATGCGTCGACCGCGCAGAGCCAGACGCCTTCGAAATCTGGCCGCCGCACTCACCTCCGCAGCACTTGCTATCGGCACCGCCACGGCTGCGGTCGCCGCACCGGTCGGTGTGCCCGGCGACCACCCCGGCACCATCACCGCATGGGGGCAGAACGATTACGGGCAGCGCGACGCTACGCCCACCGAAGGCGACTACACGGCCGTCGCCGCCGGCGACTTCCATTCGGTGGGAGTGAAAGCGGACGGCACCGTCACCACCTGGGGTGACGACACCGATGGGCAGTTCTACGATGCCCCCACCGGAAGTGGCTACACAGCCGTCGCCGCGGGCTGGCACCACTCGTTGGCACTCAAAGCCGACGGCACCGTCACCACCTGGGGAAGCAACGCATGGGGCGAGCGCGACGACGCCCCCATCGGAGGTGACTACACGGAGATCGCCGCGGGCGATGCCCATTCGCTCGCGCTCAAGCGCGACGGCACCATCACCATCTGGGGAAACAACAGCTACGGCCAGCGCGACGGAACGCCTACCGGGGGCGGCTACATCGCGATCGCCGCCGGTGGTGATCATTCGGCAGCGCTGAAAGCCGACGGCACCATCACAGTCTGGGGAAACACCGACTACGGCCAGCGCAACGACGCCCCCACTGGTAGCGGCTACACCGCCATCTCCGTCGGCGACTTCCACGCGGTAGCACTGAAGAGCGACGGCACCATCACCGTGTGGGGCGCCACCGACAATGGACAGCGCAACGACGCCCCCACTGACGGTGGCTACACAGCCGTGGCTGCAGGCTGGGCGCATTCGCTGGCACTGAAAGGCGACGGCACCATCACCGTGTGGGGCGCCACCGAGGACGGGCAGCGCAACGACGCCCCAACTGACGGTGGCTACACAGCCATTGCCGCTGGAGCCTGGCACGCCTTGGCGCTGAAATCGAGTCCTACTCCGCTCGGATCGCTCGGATCGCTCGGATCGCTCGGATCGCTCGGAAGCTTGGGTTCCTGAAGGAGGCGCCCTGACTCACCAGCTGCACCACCGATGAGACCGGTGGCCACCCATCCCGTCCGGGGGTGGGTGGCCACCGCCTCCCGAAGGTCCGAGGCAGCATCACTGATCCTCGGCAGGTCCTCGGACCAATTGTGGCGAATCGTGATTCTTCAGTCCCGAACAGCTCCGAGCGTCACTGTCACGACGGGCACCCTCCTGGACACACTGTGCGCTACCGTCGTGAGAGCCCAATCCGGAACACTCACCGCCGCAGTGGAATACAATCTCAAAGTCGCGCAAACCACTGGTGTCGAACCAGAGCAGCTCGTCGCGAACACGAACTCGTCCACATCACCGAACTGAATTCGGCAGAGAGTCCAGGACAATGGCACCGTGAAAGTGCTCGACACCACCGCCTGGCAACGAACCCCTGTATAGGGTAGTTGCGAACCGCTCGAATGTAGCGGGAGGCGAGAAGGGGTGAGTCCACACTGATGCTCGGCAAGGACCTTCACAACTGGGCCACCATGTCCGGCAGGGGCTCGATTGCCGAGTCCGCTTCTCACCGAGCGCAATTCGCGAAGCTCGACCGCCACGCCGCATTGACGATCATTCGCGCACCGACCGGCTACGGAAAATCCGCCTTGATCGCGTCGTGGCTGCGCACCACTCATGTCTCCGAGCTCATCTCTGTCTGGATTTCCGCCTCAGATCGGTCGGTGACCGCGCGCGAGTACTGGGCTGGCGTACTCGCGCAGCTCTACGATGCCGGGATTGCGCTGGTAAACAGCTCCGACACCGCGGATCCAGATCCGTTCGCTGCGATAGTTACTGTCCTCTGCAATACTGCGCGCCCCGTAGTGATCGTTCTGATCAGACCTGACCGAGTCGCCGGCACGCTGGACGACGAAATCATCGACATCGCCACGATTTGCCGGAACGTCAGTGTCGTCGTCACTGTGACAGGACGCAGCATGTTTCCCGACCCACACCTGCTCGATATCGATCAAGAATCGATCAGCACGAACGACCTTCTCTTCACACTCGAAGACACGACGAGTTTTCTCGACCGATCGGGTGCCGAGGTTCATCCTGGAGAAGCCGAACTCGTTCAGGCCCTCGTCGGTGGGCTACCCGTCCTGGTTCATCGCTCTGTGGCGGCCCTCAAGAATCTTCCGAGGGATTCGGGTCGTGAACAGTTGCTGGAACACCGTCTACGGCAGGTGCTCGAGCACTACACCCAAGAGTTCACTGTGGCTGATGCCCGACGGGTCGAACAATACGACTTCTTGGTATCAACAGCGGCGGCACGCTCGCTCACCGTCGGCATCGCCATGCAGATGTTCGATTCCCATGAAACCACTCGACAGATTCACGATCGGCTCCTGACTCTCGAATCGGCCGGCGTACTGTGCCACATCGACACCGAAATCGAGGCGACCTGGTCGTTGCCTCCGGCGATTCGGCAATCAATTCTCTCCCTGCAAAACGGTGCGGGAATTGATCAAGCTCAGCGCCTTTCCTTTCTCGCGCACAGACAACTCGACGCCGGAAACCACGCATCGGCGCTCGACTACGCGGTCGAAGCGAAAGACTGGCCCCTCTCCGTCGACATCATCGAACAGCACTGGGTCTCGATGATCGCTGATAATCTGGAGACAGTTCGCTCCGCATTCCATCAGATACCGCCCGAGGCTGCGGACAAGAAAGCAACCGCCCAGGCCGGGCGCAATCTTTTCATGAAGCACCAGGCTCAACACTCAGGTCTGGCGAGCGTGCCTACGTCGCAGACCGAACTCTCGACCCTCGGAAGAAGCGCGGATGCCAAAGCCGCCCTGACGGTAGGTTGTGTTCAGGCTCTCGAGTTCATCCATGTCGGGGAGTATCAGCACGCAGCGGAGGTCACCGGGCGTCTGATTCATGTGAGCCAGAGCGCGCTGGAATCCAATCCGGATGAGATCAGCGCTCAACTTCCCATCATGCGCGCGCAATGGGCGGTAACTTATCAACTGACCGGACGATTCGCCGAATCCACGACCATGGCTCGAATGGCCTACTGGGGCGGTGTGGCGCAGGGTCTCGACTTTGTCGCCCGCAATTCTGCGGGCATCGTCGCGATGAACTGGGCCATGGCCGGCGAGCCGCATCAGGCACGCTACTGGTCCGAATTCGAACAAAAGCACCGGGATTCGAACGACCGTTTGGAGCCTCTCATCAAGACTGCTGGGTTGACAGCGAGGACGTTGGCGTCCCTCGATACGCTCGACTACGCCGATGCGCGGCAGGCACTGACTGAACTGGGGCATCCCACCGAGAGCCAAGACTTGTGGGCGGAGGAACTATGGGCGTTCGCCATCTACGCGCACAGCCAATTCGCGCTCGCCCACGGTGACGCGTTCTCGGCGTTGTCGCTGCTCCGCCGGACAGTGGCCGCCCGCCGCGCGCAATGCAATCCCACCTCCTTTGCGCAACCATTGATGCGTGCCACCGAGATCGATCTACTCCTCGCGCTCGGGGAAGGAACCCAAGCAGTTGCACTGGCCGACAGCATCGCCGATCCGGAAAACAATCCGTGGACTCTGGTGTCGGTCGCCCGCATTCGACAGCGGATCGGCCACAATGAAGCGGCAATCGCCCTGTGCCACCAGTTCGACTGGTCCGGTGAATCGTATCCTCGGGCTCATACCGAATGCCTACTCATTCAAGCGGTTGCGCACCTCGAACTGGGCGACCAGCAGCGCGCGGCCGAGGCATGGTCCATGGCCTGCAGCATCGCCGACCAGACCGGGCTGCTACGCCCTTTCACGACCATCGCGACGCCGGACATCGAAAAGCTGGAATCGACCGCGATCACCACGTCGAGCGCACTCGCAGAATTTGTGAAATCCGCTGGTTCTCAATCATTTCCGAAGTCCGTGCACATCGTCGCTCTGACCGGACGTGAACGTCGGGTTCTCTCACTGCTGGCCCTCGGTATGAGTTCCACCGGAATGGCCGACAGACTCCACGTATCCACCAACACCGTCAAGTCTCAATTACGTTCGCTGTACAAGAAGCTCGACGCACACAGCCGAGACGAGGCTCTCGCGAAAGCACATGCGCTGCAGTTCATCTAGATTGCAAGCCTCTCGACCAGCCGCACGGACGGTCGGGTTCGTGCGTGACCAGGACCAACACATCCACCTCGCCATACCGGCCATAACCGAACTCGGTGCCGCCCACGGGCCTACCGACCTGTAACTACGCGAACAGGGTCCCGCACCAACCGAAGTGGTACGGGACCCTGTATCGCGTTGTGCCCTGTGCCCCGTTATGCCCTGTGTCCCGTTGTGCTAGGAGCCGTCGAAAGCGTCGAGGATCCGGTGCGCAGCCAAGGCCGCGGTCAGCGAACCGTCACGCACCTGCCTCTCGACGTCACCCCGGATCTCCTTGACCCGCGGGTTGGCGTCGAGCCGACGCAGCAATTGGTCGTGCACCATCGTCCACGTCCAGTCGACCTGCTGCTGACGACGCTTCTCCTCGAACTGGCCTGCCGCGGTGAGCGTGTCCCGATGCTTGAGCACCGTGTCCCAGAACTCGTCCAGTCCGATGCCCTCGAGCCCACTCATCGTGAGCACCGGCGGCTTCCAGATTGCGTCGTGCGGATAGATCAGCCGCAGCGCACCGGCAAGTTCGCGCGCTGCGCCCTTCGCCTCACGCTCGTGCTTACCATCAGCCTTGTTGACCGCGACAAGGTCGGCGAGCTCCAGAACACCCTTCTTGATGCCCTGCAACTGATCTCCGGTGCGCGCCAACGTCAGGAACGTGAAGCAGTCGACCATGTTCGCGACCGTCACCTCGGACTGCCCGACGCCGACCGTCTCGACCAGGATCACGTCGAATCCGGCCGCCTCGAGCAGCACGATCGTCTCGCGGGTGGCCTTGGCCACGCCCCCGAGCGTCCCCGACGTCGGCGACGGCCGGATGTACGCGTTCCTCTCCACCGACAGCCGCGCCATGCGCGTCTTGTCGCCGAGGATCGAACCGCCCGTCCGGGTGGACGACGGGTCCACCGCGAGCACGGCGACCCGATGTCCCTTGCCGATCAGGTACATGCCGAGCGAATCGATGAACGTCGACTTGCCGACTCCGGGGACACCGGTGATGCCGACCCGCAGCGCTCCCCCGGCCTCGGGGAGCAGCTTCAGCAGCAACTGCTGCGCCTGCTCCCGATGATCAGTGCGCGTGGACTCGACCAGAGTGATGGCCTGGGCCAGGCCGGCACGCTTGTTCTCGCGTACCGCCTGGGCCAGAGCATCGATGTCGACAGGAGGTCTACCCATTGCTACAGGTCGTGACCCAGCTGGGTGGCCAGCTTCTCGAGCAACCCGGAAGCCGCGTCCGCAATCACGGTGCCGGGCGGGAAGATCGCCGCGGCGCCGGCCGCATACAACTCGTCGAAGTCACCCGGCGGGATGACTCCACCGACGACGATCATGATGTCCGGGCGACCGGCCGCAGCCAATGCCTCCCGAAGTGCGGGCACCAGAGTGAGGTGACCCGCAGCCAACGACGACACGCCGACCACGTGGACGTCGTTGTCGGCCGCCTGGTTGGCGACCTCTTCGGGGGTCTGGAACAGCGGGCCCACATCGACGTCGAATCCGAGGTCGGCGAAGGCGGTGGCGATCACCTTCTGTCCACGGTCGTGTCCGTCCTGACCCATCTTCGCGACGAGGATGCGGGGACGACGTCCCTCGTCCTCCGCAAACTTCTCGACGAGCTCGGTTGCCTTGGTGATGTTGCTGACCTTTCCGGCCTCGTCCCGGTAGACCCCACTGATGGTCCGGATCTCGGCCTGGTGGCGTCCGTACACCTTCTCCAGAGCGTCGGAAATCTCCCCACCCGTCGCCATGGCACGAGCCGCATTGATCGCGAGGGCCAGCAGGTTGTTCTCCATGCCGCCCTCGGTCGACGCCGCGGCCCGGGTGAGCTCGGCGAGCGCGGCCTGCGTCGCGGCCTCGTCGCGCTCGGCGCGCAGCTTCTCGAGCTTCGCGAGCTGCTCGGCGCGCACCTTGGTGTTGTCGACCTTGAGCACCTCGATGCTGTCCGGCTCGTCCGGCACGTACTTGTTGACGCCGATCAGCGGCTGACGGCCGGAGTCGATCCGGGCCTGGGTGCGAGCCGCAGCCTCCTCGATCCGGAGCTTCGGAATGCCCTCACCGATGGCCTGCGCCATGCCGCCGGCCTCCTCGACCTCGGCGATGTGGGCGCGAGCCCGATTCGCGAGCTCGTTGGTCAGCCACTCGACGTAGTGAGAACCACCCCACGGGTCGATCGGACGGACCGTGTTCGACTCCTGCTGGATCAGTAGCTGGGTGTTACGCGCGATGCGGGCCGAGAAGTCGGTCGGCAGCGCGATCGCCTCGTCGAGCGCGTTGGTGTGCAGCGACTGGGTGTGCCCCTGTGTTGCGGCCATCGCCTCGATGCACGTGCGGCCGACGTTGTTGAACACGTCCTGCGCGGTGAGCGACCAGCCCGACGTCTGCGAATGGGTACGCAGCGACAGCGACTTGGCGCTCTTCGGATCGAACTTGGCGACCAGCTCGGCCCACAGCAGACGCCCGGCACGCAGCTTGGCGACCTCCATGAAGAAGTTCATTCCGATAGCCCAGAAGAACGACAGACGCGGCGCGAACTTGTCGATCTCCATGCCTGCATCGAGGCCCGCACGGATGTACTCGACGCCGTCGGCGAGCGTGTACGCCAGCTCCAGATCTGCCGTCGCGCCGGCCTCCTGGATGTGGTAACCGGAGATGGAGATCGAGTTGAACTTCGGCATCTTCGCGCTCGTGTACGCGAAGATGTCCGAGATGATCCGCATGGACGGCTTGGGCGGATAGATGTAGGTGTTGCGGACCATGAACTCCTTCAGAATGTCATTCTGAATGGTTCCGGCGAGCTGCTCGGGGGTGACGCCCTGCTCCTCTGCCGCAACGACGTACAGCGCCAGGATCGGCAGCACGGCTCCGTTCATGGTCATCGACACCGACACCTGTGACAGGTCGATGCCGTCGAACAGCTGACGCATGTCGAGGATCGAGTCGATCGCGACACCGGCCATGCCGACGTCACCGGCCACGCGTGGATGGTCGGAGTCGTAGCCGCGGTGGGTGGCGAGGTCGAACGCGACCGACAGGCCCTTCTGACCGGACGCGAGGTTGCGGCGGTAGAAAGCGTTCGACTCTGCGGCAGTGGAGAACCCGGCGTACTGGCGGATGGTCCACGGCTGGTTGACGTACATCGTCGGGTACGGACCACGCAGGAACGGCGCGGCACCCGGGTAGCTGCCGAGCGGGTATCCCTCGGCCTCGACCGCGTCGCGGTCGGCCTTGGTGTACACCGGACGCACATCGATGCCCTCGGGCGTCGACCACACCACCTGCTCGGGGGTGTAGTTGTTCGCCGTCGCGAGGTTCTCGATGAGCGCATCGGTCTGCTCGGAGGTGGGGGCAGCCGACTCCGGGAACTGTGGGTCCGTCAGCGCGACATCAGCGAAACTGCCGATGACGTGCTGCACCTCGTTCGTTGTCACTTCGATGCTCCCAGTCACTCGTTGTCACCGTCGATTGCGTCGAGCAGCGCGGTCAGTGCCGCGACTGCGTCGATGCGAGCGGTGAGGAATCCGTCGGGACGCTCGGCGCCCTCGACTCCGGCGAAGATCTTCTCGGGACCGGCGAGCAGCACCTGCTCGATGCCGGCTTCCCGCAGGGCTGCCACGGCGGCGGCGCCCTGCTCCGCATAACGCTTGTCGGTGCCGCACAGCACCGCGATGCGAGCTCCGGACTCCTTGACAGCCGCCGCGATGCTGCCGTTGCCGGCGTCCAGCGGACCCGGGTTCAGCGCCTCGATACCGCCGGAGGCGAGCAGGTTGGCCGCGAAAGTGGACCGGCCGTTGTGTTCGGCCACCGGGCCGAGCGGCGCCAGGAACACCTGGGGGCGTGCACCGTTCGCTGCAAGGAACGCATCGGAACGGTCGCGCAAAGCCTCGAACGCGGCGGCGTAGCGAGCCACCGTGGCGCCCGACTCGATCGCCTCGGTCGGCAGCGGAGCTTCAGCGAGATTCGGGAACTCGTTGACGCCGGTGACCGTGGTCCTGCGGTGTGCGATGTCGGAATCGCGGGCAGCCTTGGTGGCTGCGATACGATCGCCGATCACACCGGAGCCGAGTGCCGCCGAGTAGCCACCGACCGCCTCGATCTGCTGGAAGAACTCCCAGGCCTTGGCTGCGATCTCCTCGGTGAGGTCCTCGACGTACCAGGAGCCGGCACCGGGATCGAGCACGCGGCCCAGGTGTGACTCCTCGAGCAGCAGCAGCTGAGTGTTGCGCGCGATACGAGCCGAGAACGACTTCGAGACTCCGGCGGCGCCCGCGGGGAGCGCGACGTCGAACGGCAGCACCGTCACCGAGTCGGCACCGCCGACGCCGGCGCCGAACGCCGCGAGCGTGGTCCGGAGCATGTTCACCCACGGGTCGCGCTGCGCCATCATTGCCGCGGACGTCACCGCGTGCTGTACGGCGCCACCGAACTCGGAAGCACCGCACACCTGAGCGACGCGGGCCCACACCTGACGGCCGGCACGGAACTTGGCGATGGTCTGGAACTGGTCATCGGTGGCGGCCAATCGGAACTCGAGTTGGCCCAGGGCCACCGAGATGCTCAGCCCCGCGTTGGTGAGCGCGCGCAGGTACTCGACACCGGCCGCAACGGCCGCACCCAGTTCCTCGGCGTCACTGGCACCGGCGTTGTGGAACGCGGTGCCGTCGACGGTGATCGCGCGGATCGACTCCTCGCGTCCGGCCGCGGTCTCGGCGAGCGCGACGGCCTGCGCCAGCTCCACATCAGCCGCACCGGAGAATGCGCTGGTGAGGGGCGCAACTCCCAGACCGACACGCACCTGCGCGCGATCGGCGACGCCGTCACCGGCGGCGGCACGTGTGTCCAGCAGTGCGAGGATCTGCTCGGAGGCAGTCTCCGCGTCAGCGCCGGCGTCGAGCGTGAGCGGCGCGAGGTCCAGCAGCACGCCCTCCAACGCGACGGCCAGCGAGGCGGTGGGCAGGTTCTCGCCGCCCACGGACAGCTGGAGCGCGCTCACACCGTTCTCGAGCGAATCCAGGATCGTCCGATTGACTGCGGACGCGTCGACGGCGCCCTGACCGAACTGGGCATTGACGAGCCAGCCGGAGTTGACGTCGCGGTTCGCATCGGCGCCGCGCACGAACGGGAACACTCCCGGCAGCGGCGGTTCGGGGCGCTCGTCCCGACCTGTGTACAGCGGCGAGATGGTGACACCGTCGTAGGTCGTGGTCTCGAGCAGCTTCTGCGGCTCCGGGCCCAGCTCGGAGGCGTCCACTCGTCGCGATTTGGCGAGCACGCCGGCCACGGCCTGCTGCCACTCCGAGTAGGCGTGCGCGGCGTCCGTGACGCCTCGACGCACGGCGTCCGTGACGCCTCGACGCACGGCGTCCTCGGCCTCTGAAGCTGGTGACACGGGGCGGCTCCCTCTCACTCTCGTGTGCGATCGCTCATCGAAGAACGGTCTTCCAATCGGGCAGATCAGTCGGACAAAATAGGACGATCGTCGTCCTCTGATCTGTGATGTTATCCGCAGCGGTCCGGCTGCTCACGTGAGGACCACCCCACTGTCGCCAGCCTCGGTTCATGAGCGTTGTGAACGTGCTGGACGACGGTGCGCCGATGGCCCCTCGGCGATTGCCACGCACGGGTACTGTGGTCGACTGTGGTTGCGCGGCTGAGGGATCCCAGGTTGATCGCGTCCCTCGCACTCCTGGTGGCACTCTTCGTGGCTGCCGCACTCATGCCGCTCCCGTCAATCGAACAGGTTCGTACCTGGGCCGATGCGGTCGGGCCGGCGTTCCCACTGGTGTTCTTCCTCGTACACGTCGTGGTGACGGTGGCGCCGGTACCTCGGACGCTGTTCACGATCAGCGCCGGAGTTCTGTTCGGTGCGGCGACCGGCCTGGTGGTGACGGTCGCCGCCACGACGATCAGCGCAGTACTGGCGCTGCTGCTGGTCCGCGCTCTCGGACGGGAGGCGGTTGCGGCGCATCTGACGCACCCGGCGGTACGGGCGGTGGATACGAGGCTGGCCCGCCGCGGCTGGCTGGCCGTCGGTTCACTGCGGTTGATCGCGCCGATTCCGTTCTCGGTGATCAACTACTGCTGCGGCGTCTCCTCGATTCGGGTCGTCCCGTACACACTGGCCACGGTCGCCGGCATCCTGCCCGGCACCGTGGGTGTGGTCCTCCTCGGTGACGCCCTCACCGGCCAGGCCGATCCGGCACTGTTGACGGTCTCGGCGATCTGCATCGCCGTCGGCGTCCTGGGTCTTCTCCTGGATGCCCGAACTCCGGTCTCGGGCACTCCAGCGGTCGCCCCCACCAAGCCTGAAAGGTAGATTCACTCAAATCAAGCTTTTAGCCTTGATCATTGAGAGTCCAGGCTCTAGCCTTCACTCATGTACGTCCTGACCGTGGATCAGCGGCACAGCCGCCGCGACGTGGACCGAGTGGGCGACCTGCTCTCGGACCTCGGGGACCGGCCGCTGCTCCGACCGTTCGAACGGACCGCCGGCGACGAGGTACAGGCCGTGGATCGCGATCCGGCGATGGTCGTCGACCTTGCTCTCGATCTGGTTAGACGCGGACACTGGAGCGTCGGGATCGGCGTCGGAGCAGTCGAGGAACCGCTCCCCGAACAAACACGCGCCGGGCGCGGGCCGGCGTTCGAGGCCGCTCGAACTGCGGTCGAACGCGCGAAGAAGATGCCCGTGGCGGTCGCCGTCGAGGCGGCCGACAACGATGCGTCACTGGACGCCGACGCGGCCCTGATGCTGGTCGCGATGCTGGTGTCGCGCCGCTCGGCCCAAGGACATGCCGCGGTGGCGCTCATGGCGCGAGGACTCACCCAAGCCGAGGCCGCGTCCGAGTTGGGAATCAGCAAGCAGGCCGTCTCGCAACGGCTGGCCGCGGCTGGCTGGCAAGCCGAGATGGCCGGGAGACGACTCACCGAAAGACTGCTCCGGAGGGCCGATCGATGACCGTACTGAGTCTGGCACTGATCGCGGTCGCGGCACTCGTCGGAGTCGCGGCGGGGCGTGCGCGCCGCACGAGTGTCGCCACACGGGTCACACCGGTCGTGGCCGCCGTCGCACTGGCAGGTTCCGCGCTGGCCGCGACCGCCGCCCCACCCGCCCAAGGGTTCGCCCTCGCCGCCGCATATGTCCTGAGCGTGGCGGCCGCGGCGACGGGCGGAGCACCAATGGTGTTTGCGGCGTTCCGTTTCGCACGCCGTCAGCCCGATGCCGGCCCCGAACCCGACGACGGCCCACTCCGCGGAGGCCGGGTGATCGGCCTGCTGGAGCGAACCGCCGTCGCCGTGTCGATCCTCGCCGGCTGGCCCGAGGGCATCGCGATCGTGCTCGCGGTGAAGGGGCTCGCGCGCTATCCGGAGCTGCGCGAACCGCATGCATCCGAGCAGTTCATCATCGGCACCTTCACGAGCGTGCTGTGGGCCGTCGCGGCTGCGGGCATCGGCCGGGCGCTGCTGACCTGACCGACGCCCACAACTACGTACCCGACTGCCCAGACCTACTCCTTGGCCGGAGGCAGCTCGCCTGGCTCGTCCGCGCCGCCGAGGAGATGCTCGGGGACGAGGGACTCGACCGGGGTCCGGGCCACAGCCTCGGCCGCGCGCACGGCGCGTTCTACAGCTGGGTCGGTCTTGGTCTCGAACCAGCCCGCCACTTCCTCCGAGTCGTCCTCAGGACGCGGCAGGTCCTCGGCCTCGGCACTGGGCTCGTACCGGAAGACGCCGTCCTCGCCGGGCGCGCCGAGTGTCTTCGCGAAGCCCTTGAGGGCGTCACCGAAGTCGCTGGGCACCAGCCACACCTTGTTGGCATCGCCCTGCGCCATCTGTGGCAGCGTCTGCAGATACTGGTACGCCAGCATCTCAGGAGTCGGCTTGCCCGCCTTGATAGCCGCGAACACCTTCTCGATGGACTTGGCCTCGCCCTGCGCCTGCAGGTACTTCGCGGCCCGCTCACCCTGCGCGCGCAGGATGCGAGACTGCCGTTCACCCTCTGCCGCGAGAATCGCCGCCTGCTTGGCGCCCTCCGCAGACAGGATCTGGCTCTGCTTGGCACCCTCGGCAGTCTTGATGGACGACTCGCGATGTCCTTCCGCAGTGAGAATCGTCGCCCGCTTCTCGCGGTCGGCCTTCATCTGCTTCTCCATCGACTCCTGGATCGACGGCGGCGGGTCGATGCTCTTGAGCTCGACACGGGCCACCCGTAGACCCCAGCGTCCGGTCGCGTCGTCGAGCACCCCGCGCAACTGACCGTTGATCGAGTCACGCGAGGTCAGTGTCTCCTCCAGCGTCATACCACCCACGACGTTGCGCAGCGTGGTGATGGTGAGCTGCTCGACGGCGGCGATGTAGTTGCTGATCTCGTACACCGCCGCCTGCGGATTGGTCACCTGGAAGTACACGACCGTGTCAATGGACAGGGTCAGGTTGTCCTGCGTGATGACCGGCTGCGGCGCGAACGACACAACACGCTCGCGCAGATCGACCTTGGCCCTTATCCGGTCGACGAACGGAATCAGGAACGTCAACTGCCCAGACACGGTCTTCACGTAGCGGCCGAGCCGCTCGATCACTGCCGCCTCGGCCTGCGGGACCAGAGCCACCGACTTCGCGACCAGGATCACCACCAACACGACGATGACGGCCAAAACTATGAGTGCAGCCATGTTTCTAGGGTCCCCTCCAGACGACGGCAGTCGCGCCGTCGATCTCAATCACTGTCACCGTGGTGCCCGGCGGATAAACCTCGGTGACGTCGAGCGGCCGGGCCGTCCACACGTCACCGCCGAGCTTGACCTGCCCGGCGTTCGCACCAACCTCTTCGAGCACCAACGCCTGCTTGCCGCTCAGCGCCGCCGTATTGGTGGGCACCTCGGGTGGGACCCCGAACCGCCGCAGCAATGCCGGCCGGAGCCCGACCACCAGCGCGAGGGAAACCACCCCGAACACGACGGCGTCGATCCACACCGGAAAGTCGGAAATCGCCGTGACGGCGGCAGTCGCGAGCGCAGCGCCGGACAGCATCAGTAGGAAGAACCCACCGGCCAGCGCCTCGGCCGTCGCCAGTAACACGCCCGCCACCAGCCAAATCAGAGCCGCCACATCACCATCTAACCAGAAGCCGGACCCCGGCAGCGGAGTCGACGAAGCGAGCTACCGGCACGGGGACCTGGTCGTGAACGCGCTCTCAGTCAGCAGTGACGAAGTCGACAAGCCGTTCGACGGCACCGATCAACGGCGCCTCGAGATCTCGGAAGCTGCTCACGGCGCCGTACACCCGGCGCCACCCTTCCTGCGGGGTGCCCCAGCCGAGGGCATTGCAGATACCGGTCTTCCAGTCCTGCCCCCGTGGGACTTTCGGCCAGAACTCGATACCGACTGCTGTGGGCCGCACGGCTTCCCACACGTCGATGTACGGGTGACCGGTAACCATGACGTGTGGACCGAGCCCCTGCGTCAGCCGCTCCTCTTTCGAACCGGTGACCAGGTGGTCGACCAGCACGCCCACCTTCCGCCCCGGTCCGGGATCGAACTCGACCAAGCGGTCCGCGAGGTTGTCGAGACCCTCGAGGTGTTCGACGACCACACCTTCCACGCGCAGGTCGTGCCCCCACACCCGCTCGACCAGCGCGGCGTCGTGCACACCCTCCACCCAGATCCGGCTGGGCAGCGCGGTCCGCGCCCGCAGCCCCTCCACCCTCGTCGAGCCGGACGCCGAACGCTGCGCCGCCACCTTCTGCGGCTGCGGCACCGGACGCACCAAGGTCACCGGACGACCGTCGATGAGGAATGCGGCCTCCCGCATCGCGAACAGTCGGGTGCGTCGCGCCGAATCCTCGAGACGCACGAAGTCGCCGTCGTAGGTTCGTTCGATGCCGACCACCGCGCCGCAGAACCCGCTCGCAGCGTCCTCGACCACCAGATCGCGTTCGGCAGGTACCTGCGGAGTCGTCGGCTTCCGGGCGCGGGAGTGGCCGGCGAAGATATCGCCGCCGTACATGTTGCTCGAGCTCACGGCCGACCACGCTATGCCAGCGGGCCGTCCTGCCGACCCCGCCACGCCGTCCTATGCTCGATAACCGTGAGTTCCTCGAGCGCGACACTGACCGTGTGGGCCAGTTCCTGGCTCGCCGGTGCCAGTGCCCCGGACGACGTGATCGACGCCCTGCACCAGTGGGCGCCGATGCACATCGTCGGCGCCTCCGACCAGCGCACCGCGATCCTGACGGACCTGGAGTGGCCTGGAGTGCAGGACGGCGGTGGGCCGATCCTGCTCCGCATCCTGCGTCAGGCAACCGAGACGGTCGGGGCCGGGCTCCGCCTGGTCCTGCCCGCACCCGGGGACGTCCGCGGACTGCCCGCCGGTACCGGTTTTGCGCGCGCCGCACTCGAGACCGGGGAGGGAATCGTCGTCGGGGAACCCGGCCGGTCCGGTCTCGGGATCGTTCCCGTCGTCGAGGGCCCGGACGTGCTGAGATGGACGGTGTTCCCGATCGCTACTGTTCCCACCGCGGGCGATTACACCGGGCTCGGCGAGGCCGAGTACGCAATGCGGGAGGCCGTCCGCGACGCCGCCGACGCCCTGCTGCGAATCTCCTCCGTGCATACGGGTTCCTCCGACGGCAATCCACGTCGGCGCATCGCAGAGGCGCTCGACGATCGCGCCCACCACTCGTATCCGAAATCGACACCACCCCGCGCGCTACGGATCCTCGACTCGGCCGATCAGGTGGCGGCTATTCTCTCTGTGGCGGAGGATGATTCACCGACCCAGGCGCCGTCGGCCGCGACCGCCGCGGCACGGGAGAACCTGCTGCGCCCGCTGTGGGCTGCGGTGCGCTCGGCCCGGGTGGCGGCAGTGTCCGCGTGCGCGGAGTTCACCCACCGGACTTGATGCAGGACGGCCATCACCCCGCGCGATGGTTCATCACGATATGACGATCGATCCGCACGTGGTCGTCGAGAGTCGGGTACTGCAGTCCCGTGTCGGCGCCGTAGTCGTGACGGCGGAGCCAGGCGTACACGTCGCCCCACAGCCAGATTCCCCCGGAGACGGTGTTGAACGGCGCCGGAAAGGGCGTACCCCGCTGGCGCACACCACGAACCCACTGCCCCACCGCCTGGCGGGTGACACCTGCCCGATCCGCGATGTCCTGCCGCGTCACCAGATCCGGATGGGTCCGTACCGGGCGCACACCACGGGCCACCAACTGATCGACCAGGCTCATCCCCGTGGTCGCGCACCGCATGCCCTCGGACGCAACGGTGAGCAAATCGAGCCCGCCCCGATCGACCACCCGCGCACCGAACTCGTCCTCGACCACCGTCTCACGCGAGACCGTCAGCAGCGGGACGATGAATGCGAACTCGAAGTGATGATAGAGGCCGTCCTGCACCCGTCAGTTCCCTGCCGGACGACGCACGGGCGCACAGCAATCGACGGCACACGGACGCCCGTCGGCGGTGGCACCCAACAGCGGCTCGACGCCCAGACGCGCGGGATCGTCACCGGCCAGACGCTCCTGCACCAGCTCCCGCACCATGCGCGCAAACCGTGGATCGGTGCCCGGAGTTGCGACGCGGGCGAACTCGATTCCCAACTCTGCAGCCTTGGCCCGCGCCTCGGTATCGAGATCCCACACCACCTCGAGGTGGTCGGAGACGAACCCGATAGGGCACACGATCGCGGCGGGCGCACCCGCCGCGCCGACCGTGTCGAGGTGATCACAGATATCGGGGTCGAGCCACGGCACCTGCGGTGGACCCGAGCGCGACTGCCACACCAGGTCGAAGTCGTCGACACCCACCGCCTCCGCACACAACCGGGACGCCTCGGCTACCTGCCGACTGTAGAGATGGCCACCCGCCGCAGGCGGACCGGCCGCGGCATCCGACGCGACCGGCACCGAATGGGCCGTGAAGACCAGCCGTGCCCGCTCCCGGACGCCCTCCGAAAGTTGCTCTCGCGCAGCGCGGATCGCATCAGCGAATGCGGCAACCATCAGCGGATGGTCGTAGTACTGGCGAAGCTTCGCCAGTGTCGGCGCGTCTCCACCGACCGCTTCCCGGGCCCGCGAGATGTCCTCGTGGTACTGCCGGCAGCCGGAGTAACCGCCCCACGCCGAGGTCGGGAACACCAGCGCGTTGCGAACACCGTCGTCGTGCATCCTCGCCACGGTGTCCTCGACCATCGGATGCCAGTTCCGGTTGCCGAAGTAGACGGGAAGATCGATTCCGGCACCACGTAGTTCGGCCTCGATACCGACGATGATGTCGCGGTTGAGCGCATTGATCGGCGAGACACCACCGAAGTGCATGTAATGCTCGGCGACGGCATCGAGACGCTCCGGCGGCACTCCCCTGCCCCGCGTGACGTTCTCGAGGAATGGGCGCACGTCATCAGGCTTCTCCGGCCCACCGAAGGAGAGCACCAGGAGTGCGTCGAACTCTCTGTCCTGCTGACCGTTCATGCCCTCATTGTCCCGCGTCGAAAGCGAACTGCTGCGGACGGGTCAGCCCACCACGGCGTGGAAGCCGCCATCGACGTAAATGATCGACGCGGTCGTTCCCGGTAGCCAGTCCGAGAGCACGGTGCACACGCTCTTGGCGACGGGGGTCGGATCGTCGACGTCCCAGCCGATCGGCGCCGCACTGTCCCAGGCGGTGTTCAGCTTGTTGAGTTCCGCGCCGGAGCCGGTCGCGTCGCCCGCGATCGCCTTGGCAGCGAGCGTCTTGACCGGGCCGGCCGCAACGAGATTCGAGCGGATCCCGCGAACGCCGACCTCCTTGGCAACGTACCGATTGACCGCCTCGAGGGTGGCCTTCGACACACCCATCCAGTTGTAGAACGGCATCGCACGGGACGGATCGAAGTCCATGCCGACAATGGACGCGTTGTCGTTGAGCACCGGCAGCAGCGCCTTGGCGAGCGAGGCGTACGAATACGCGGAGATCTCCATCGCGTTCGAGATGTCCGACCACGGGGCATCCAGGAAGGGGGCGCCCAGGCCCGAGCGCGGCGAGAATGCGATCGAGTGCACCACGCCGTCGATACCCTCGGGCGCCAGCTCGCGCACCCGATCGGCGAGCGTCGCGAGATGCCCGTCGTCCTGCACGTTGAGCTCGACGGCGGGCGGAACCGGCTGCGGCAGACGCTGAGCGATCCGGTCGATCAACCGCAGCCGATCGAAGCCCGTGATGATCACCTTCGCGCCCTGCTCCTGCGCCACCTTCGCTACGTGGAACGCGATCGACGAATCGGTGATGATGCCGGTGACGAGAATGGTCTTACCCGCGAGCAGTCCGCCCATGATGGTTCTCCTGTAGATGAAAGTCAGTGGGTGCGTGGAGTTTCGGACGGACCTAGTGGCCCATGCCCATGCCGCCGTCCACGGGGATCACGGCACCCGAGACATACGCGGAGTCCTCGGAGGCGAGAAAGCTGACCACCGCCGCGACGTCCTCGGGCCGGCCCAGACGCTGCAGCGGGATGAACTTCTTGGCGGTCTCGCGGAGATCGTCCGACAGGTCCGCGGTCATATCGGTCTCGATGAAACCCGGCGCCACCACGTTCGCGGTGATCGACCGCGAACCCAGTTCCCGGGTGATCGAACGTGCCATGCCGATGACACCGGCCTTCGACGCCGCATAGTTGATCTGACCTGCCTGGCCCGCCAGGCCGACGACCGAACCCAGGAAGATCATCCGCCCCCAGCGCGCACGCAGCATCGCCCGGTTGGCGCGCTTGGCACACCGGAAAGCACCGGTCAGGTTGGAGTCGATGACCCGCGAGAACTGCTCCTCTTCCATGCGCATGAGCAGCGTGTCGTCGGTGATACCCGCATTGGCGACAAGCACCTCCACCGGACCCTGATGCTGCTCGACCTCGGAGAACGCGCGGTCGATCGACTCTGCGTCGGTGACATCGCACTTCACCCCGAACAGCCCCTCCGGCACGCCCGAGCCCCGGTGCGTGACGGCCACCTTGTGACCGTCGGCCAGGAGCCGCTGCGCGACGGCCAGGCCGATGCCGCGGTTGCCTCCGGTCACGAGCACGGAGCGGGACGTGGTGCTGGAATTCGACATGCGATCAACCTATCTGTTCGACGGGCGGTTTCGGGCGCAGGTGGATGATTTCGACGAACCGGACAGCGGTCAGGGCAGGCGTTGCCGCAGGACCAGCGCGGATCCCAGCCCGCCCGAAATGAACAGCACGCCGAGAATCAGCCACGGTCGGCTCGCATCGCCGCGGGCGTTCTCGAACCCGATCTGCTCCTCGAGGGTGTCGTACACGTCGCGCAGTTCCTCGAGACTCGATGCGGTGAAGAAGCCGCCGCCGGAGAGGTTCGCGATCTCCCGAAGTGACGGATCGTCCACCGGCACCGGGATACGGTCGCCATTGATCGAGACGGTGCCATAGCTCGTGCCGAACGAGATCGTGGAGATCGGCACGGCCTTCTCCTTCGCCAGCCGGGCCGCGGTGAATCCGCCCCGCGGATCAGTGGGACTCTCCGGCACCGTCTGCTTGCCGTCGGAGAGCAGCACGATGCGCGCCGGCGGCGCCTGGTCGCTACCACCGAGCACGGCCGCCAGCGTGTCGATCGACTGGAGCGAGGTGAAGATCGCCTCGCCGGTCGCGGTGCGCTCGCTGAGCTCGAGGTTCTCGATCGCAGCCTTCGTCTCTTCGCGGTTCGGCGTGGGTGACACCAGCACCGAGGCGGTACCCGCGAACGCGACCAGACCGAGATTGATTCCGGGTGTCAGCCCGTCAGCGAAGGATTTCGCGGCCTCCTGAGCGGCTGCGATCCGGCTGGGCTCGACATCAGTGGCCTTCATCGACAGCGACACGTCGATCACCAGGACGACCGTCGCGCGGTTGCGCGGGACCCGCTTGTCCGCAGTGGGCCCGGCGAGGGCCACGGTGAGGAACAACAGGCCGGCGAGCACGAGCGCCGTCGGGATGTGCCGGGTCAGGTTGGGCCGCTTGGGTGCAACCTTTTCGAGCAACTCCATGTTCGCAAAGCGCAGCACGTGCTTCTGCCGACGACGTTGGATATAGACGTATCCGGCGGCGAGCGCGGCGACGACCGCCAGGAACACCAGCCACCACGGGGACGCGAACTGCGACAGGCTCATCGGCGCGGCACCCGGTTCGTCGTGGCCCCGTAGCTGTGCCGGCGCGACGAAACGAACCGAACGACATCGGAAATCCAGTCGCGGTCGGTGCTCAGACTCAGCCGTGGCGCGCCGCACCGACGAAGGGTCGCCTCGACGTCGTCACGGTGCGCCTGCGCTGCCGCCGCGAAGTCGGCCCGCAGCTTCGGCGTGGTGGTGAACTCCCGGGTACGTCCGGACTCGGGGTCGAACAGCACGACATCACCCGCATCGGGCAACGCCATGTCGCGCGGGTCGAGCACCTCGACCGCGAGCAGTTCGTGCCGTCCGGACAGTGCCCGCATCGATCGTTCCCAGTCGATCGGCCCGAGGAAATCGCTGATCACGACCGCCATTCCGCGGCGCCGCTCGGGACGTCGCAGCGACTCGAGTGCACCCTTCAGATCACCTCGGACCCCGTCGGGCGCATGGGGGGTGGACGCGATTCGGCGCAGCATTCCCTGCGCGTGGACGCGGCCGCCGCGCGCCGGGATCCGCACCGTGCGGTCGCCGGTAGCGACGATCGCACCGATCCGATTACCGCTGCCCCCGGCGAGGAACGTGATCGCGGACGCCGCCGCCACTGCGAGGTCCCGCTTCTCGCACGAGACGGTACCGAAGTCGAGGCTCGATGACAGGTCGACCACGAGCCAGGTCTCGAGCTCACGGTCGGCGACGGTCTGCCGCACGTGTGGATGCGTCGTTCGCGCGGTGACAGACCAGTCCATCTGCCGGACGTCGTCGCCCGGCTGATACTCGCGCGCGTCACCGGGCTCTGATCCTGGCCCGGGGATGAGCCCGAGATGGTCGCCGTGCAGGACGCCGTCGAGGCGTCGGCGCACGGTGAGCTCGAGAGTGCGCAGGGCGGCCGTCAGTTCGGGATCACGAAGCGACCCGGACCGCAGCGACGGCACCGCGCCTGAGCGCCCGGTCACCGTTGCTGGGGGCCCGCCGTTGCGGCCGGGACCGGACCGGCATCGAACGCCGGTGCAGGCTGCGTCACCGGTTGCGCACCGACCTGCGGCAGCCCGACCGTCTGCAGCACACGGGTGATGATGTCCTCTGGCGAAACCTCGTCGGCCAGTGCGTCATACGACAAGACCAGGCGGTGCCGAAGCACGTCGGGGATGAGCTCGAGAACATCCTGTGGAACCACGTAGTCGCGGCCTCGCAGCAGCGCGAGGGCGCGCGACGCCGCAATGATGCCGAGGGTCGCGCGGGGCGACGCGCCGTAGGCGATCCAGCCGGCCACGTCGTCGAGTCCGAACTGCCTGGGCGAACGGGTCGCCGAGATCACCCGCACTACGTAGTCCACGAGTGCGTGGTGGACAAAGACGCCGCTGGCGACCGCCTGCAGTCGCACGAGCTCCTGAGGGTCGAGGATCTGACTCGGTTCGGGCGCCGCGACTCCCATCCGGTAGACGATCTCGCGTTCCTCCTCCACCGACGGGTAATCGACGAGGACCTTGAACAGGAAGCGGTCGCGCTGCGCCTCCGGCAGCGGGTACACGCCCTCGTTCTCGATCGGATTCTGCGTCGCCATCACCAGGAACGGTTCCGGCATCTCGTAGGTCTTGCCGCCGATCGAGACATGCCGTTCTGCCATGACTTCGAGCAACGCCGACTGCACCTTCGCGGGCGCACGGTTGATCTCGTCGGCGAGCAGGAAGTTAGCCACGACCGGACCGAGTTCGGTGTCGAACTGCTCGCGACCCTGACGGTAGATGCGCGTGCCGATCAGATCCGTGGGGACGAGGTCCGGAGTGAACTGGACGCGGGAGAACGAGCCTCCGACAACCTTCGCGAACGTCTCCACGGCGAGGGTCTTCGCGACACCGGGAACGCCCTCGAGCAGCACGTGCCCTTTCGCGAGCACACCGACGAGCATGCGCTCCACCAAACGGTCCTGCCCGACGATGACCCGCTTGACCTCGTAGATCGCCCGCTCGAGCGTGTGCACGTCACGAGCGAGATCCGACGGCGACGCCCCCTCCGCTACCGAGCCGGCTACCGCCACGGCATCGGATACGGCTCGTGAATCAGACGCAGCGCCGTCACGTGAGGTCACCAAGAGTCCCCGCTTCCACCTAAATCGATTCGACCGAAAAACCTGTACGCCCAACTATTCCAGGTGTCGCCCCGCGCCGGTACGGAGATGACGTGAGCTACGACACCATACGGACAGCGTAGGCGGTCATCCCGTCCCATCGCACGGGCGAGACCTTGACGATCGACCCGGACTGGGGAGCTTCGAGCATCTGCCCGTTGCCCAGGTAGAGCGCGACGTGCTGGCTCGCGTTGGGACCGTAGAAGATCATGTCGCCGCGCCGCATCTCGGACGACGGCACCTGCGTGCCGGCGGTGTACTGGTACCCGGTGTAATGGGGCAGCGAGATGCCGACACCGGCGAAGGCGTAGATCATCAGCCCGGAGCAGTCGAACCCGACCTTGTTGAAGTCGCCGAAGCTGTCAGCCACTCCACCGTCACGGATACCGAGGGTGGGGCCGTTCTCGTTGCCACCGCCCCATGCGTAGGGCAGACCGAGCTGCGACATGCCGCGGTCGATGACGGTCTCGATCGCCGCGCCACCCGTCACCGCGGGCGCCATCGGTTTCGGCTTCGGTTTCACCTGGGCCGGCGCCGCAGCGGTTCCGCCACCACCGGAATCAGAGTCCTCGTCGATCTGGGTATGCGGGCGTTGACCGTTTGCGAGTTCGGCCGCGCGCTCACGGGCCGACTGGTCCTCGGCTGCCCGGCGTGCGGCCTCAGCTGCCGCCGCAGCAGCAGCTGCCGCTTCCGCGGCCTGACGCTGGTTGTCCCACGTGATGTAGGCATCGCGCTGGCCCTGCAGCCCCGCGACACTGTCACGGGCCGCATCGAGCCGGGCCTGCGCGGAGTTCCGGTCGGCCTCGATCTGCGCCTTTCGCGAGGCCTGCTCCTGGAGCGCAGTCCGGGCCACTGTGATCGCCTGCTCGGCCTCCGACTTCTTGGATTCGGCCTCGCTCGCGGCCGCGTCCGCCCGCTGTTTCGCCTCACGGGCAGCCGAATCCCGGTTGGCTTGCTCGGTGCGTGCGCGCTGGAGGTTCTCGAGGACAGCCTTCTGACTCGCCGAGAGCAACCGCATCACCTGGGCGCGGTCCAGGACATCGTCCGGACCGGTGGCGCCGAAGAACGACGACAGCGAGGCGACGTTGCGACCCTTGGTGTAGCTGGCGACGGCATAGTCGGTGAATCGCTGCTGCGCCCGCTCGATCTGAGTGCCCGCATCTCGCAGGGCCTGCTGGGATTCTGCGACCACGCCGCCCGCGGCGTCGACGGCCTCGCGGGCAATCTGCAGGTCCACCAGCGCCTTGTTGACACCCTCGCGTTTGATCGCGACCTCGTCGTCCAGCCGGGAGAGCTGCTGATTCGCGGACGCAACCTGGTTGATCAGATCGCCGACTTGCGAGACGCTCTCGGACACCTGTGCGTTGCCGTTGGCGATATCGGTGTCGGACGGATTCGGTGGCGGCGGCGGGACGGCGGCGGCAGTGCCCGGCATTCCGGCCACGAGAGCGCCGACGATGCCGACTCCCACCACGACGCGGGCGATACGCGAGCGCCCTCGTGAGAATACTGGGCGCGTCACGCCTGCGCGTGATCTGCTTCGCCTCACAAGACCCTCCCTCACTGCTGCGACCGAACCGGCTGGGACCCGATCCGTGTGGGGAGGAATGACGTAGCCGGGCACACCTGCACGACGTGCCTTCCGCGCGACAACACAGCTGTCACACGAATCAACACATCACACCCTGCGACACTTCTTCCCCAAAAGTGCCAAGGGCACCGTACGACACTTTGCGCTCTGTGGAAACTCCAGTCACAAATGACGTGGGAATAATTCAACCAGCGGAAATACCGCGAATGTGTCGAAACGGCGGACTGATTCGCAACCGTCCCAGCGATCACTCATGCGCTGGACAGAAGATCAACGTCCCCGAGGATCGCTCGGCTCCCGGGCCGCGCCGTCGCCGGCAGACTGATCCGAGGGCACGGCCTCCGGGGGCTGGTGGGCGTCAACGGTCTCGGGGCCGCGCCGCACCTTCGCCACGTAGGACACGCCACCGACGAGCACCACCAGCACCACGAGCAGCGCGGTGATCAGGCCCCACGACACTCCGGGCTCGGTGATCTCGTCGAGGAAATTGTTCGCCGAGACGACCGGATCGCCGATGTAGGTGCGATCCTGTCCGGCCTCGAGTACCACGCGGCTCACGCTGTCGCTGTAGGTTCCGGGCGCCGACGGGCCGAGCACCAGCACGGTGCCTCCCTCAACCTTGCCGACCTCGGTTGCGAGATCGCGAAGCTGCTCGGGCCTGCCCGGATCCTTCTCCACGACCACGACGCTGAGCTTGATGCCGTGTTCCTGGGCCCTGAGCACAACATCGCGGAGGCCGTCCACCTCGGAGGCAGGCGCCGCGACACCGTCGTCGGCAAGGTCCGCGAGCACTGTCTCGACGGAGCCGCCGTCGGGAATCATGGCGACGTGCGGAAGCAGAACGGGCGCTATTTGAGCAGGCATCTCTCATCCGGGGTCGATGTGGGAACGGCAAGCCTCGACTGAACAGTACGTGACAGTAACTTTCGCGAACGTCACGTACCGCTAATCGCCGTCACGCCGCGATTCGTTGCGCACCCGGGCCGGCTGCGTGAGGATTGGACCGACGCGATCGGCTCCGGACAGTCGCAATGCAACCCTCGAATCTCACAGGACAAGCGTACTGTTAGACTCTCCACGAGACGCATGCGGAGCTGTGGGCCCGGTCCCTGATCGAGCCGTGCACCTGTTCGCGTGCCTCGCTTCAGCCGTCGACACAGCCCCGTCGACGGCGAACCTCAAAGACGAGTGGAGCTGACGTGACCACCAGTATTGATTCGTTCGGCGCCAAGGGAACGCTCGAGGTCGGAGACAACTCGTACGAGATCTTCCGCCTCGCTTCCGTCCCCGGCACCGAGAAGCTGCCGTATGCACTGAAGGTTCTCGCCGAGAACCTGCTGCGCACCGAGGACGGCGCCAACATCACCGCCGATCACATTCGCGCCATCGCGAATTGGGACCCCTCGGCCCAGCCGAGTGTCGAGATCCAGTTCACGCCCGCGCGCGTGATCATGCAGGACTTCACCGGCGTGCCGTGTGTCGTCGACCTCGCCACGATGCGTGAGGCCGTCACCACCCTCGGCGGTGACCCGAACAAGGTCAACCCGCTCTCCCCCGCAGACATGGTCATCGACCACTCGGTCATCCTGGACGTGTTCGGCCGCGCCGACGCCCTCGAGCGGAACGTGGATCTCGAGTACCAGCGCAACGGCGAGCGCTACCAGTTCCTGCGCTGGGGCCAGGGCGCGTTCGACGATTTCAAGGTCGTCCCCCCGGGCATGGGCATTGTGCACCAGGTCAACATCGAGTACCTGGCGCCCACCGTCATGGTCCGTAACGGACAGGCCTACCCCGACACCTGCGTCGGCACCGACTCGCACACCACGATGGTCAACGGCCTCGGTGTGCTCGGCTGGGGCGTCGGCGGCATCGAGGCCGAGGCAGCAATGCTCGGCCAGCCCGTCTCCATGCTGATCCCCCGTGTCGTCGGCTTCAAGCTCTCCGGTGAGATCAAGCCCGGCGTCACCGCAACCGACGTCGTGCTCACCGTCACCGAGATGCTGCGCAAGCACGGCGTCGTCGGCAAGTTCGTCGAGTTCTACGGCGCGGGTGTCGCCGAGGTTCCGCTGGCCAACCGCGCGACCCTGGGCAACATGAGCCCCGAGTTCGGTTCCACCGCAGCGATCTTCCCGATCGACGGCGAGACCATCAACTACCTGCGTCTGACCGGACGCTCCGAGGAGCAGCTCGCGCTCGTCGAGGCGTACGCCAAGGAGCAGGGCATGTGGCACGACGCGGACCACGAGCCTGTGTACTCCGAGTACCTCGAGTTGGACCTGTCGACGGTCGTGCCCTCGATCGCCGGCCCGAAGCGCCCGCAGGACCGCATCCTGCTGTCGGAGTCGAAGGACGCGTTCCGTCGCGACATCGTCACCTACGTCACCAACGGCGCCGAGGCTGCCCACTCCGCACTGGACGAGGCAGTCGAGGAGTCGTTCCCGGCGTCCGACCCGGCCTCGACGGCCGGCGTCTCCGACGTCGCCGCGGTGGTTCCGTCGGCCGCCAACGGTTCGCACGGACGTCCGAGCAAGCCGGTGAAGGTCACCACCGATCGTGGCGAGTTCGTTCTCGACCACGGCGCGGTTGCGGTTGCAGGCATCACGTCCTGCACCAACACCTCGAACCCGTCGGTCATGCTCGGCGCCGCACTGCTCGCCCGCAATGCGGTCGAGAAGGGCCTCGAGACCAAGCCGTGGGTCAAGACCAACATGGCGCCCGGTTCGCAGGTCGTCTCCGACTACTACGAGAAGGCCGGCCTGTGGCCGTACCTCGAGAAGCTCGGCTTCTACCTCGGCGGCTACGGCTGCACCACGTGCATCGGTAACACCGGTCCGCTGCCGGAGGAGATCTCCAAGGCGATCAACGAGCACGATCTGTCCGTCACCGCGGTGCTCTCCGGCAACCGCAACTTCGAGGGTCGTATCTCCCCCGACGTCAAGATGAACTACCTGGCGTCCCCGCCGCTCGTCATCGCGTACGCGCTGGCCGGCACCATGGACTTCGACTTCGAGGTCGACGCCCTGGGCCAGGACCAGGACGGCAACGACGTCTTCCTCAAGGACATCTGGCCTTCGGCCCAGGAGATCGACGACACGATCAAGTCGGCGATCAGCCAGGACATGTTCCGCAAGTCCTACGCGACGGTCTTCGCGGGCGACGAGCGCTGGCAGAACCTGGCCACCCCGGAGGGCGACACCTTCGCATGGGACGAGAAGTCGACCTACGTCCGCAAGGCGCCGTACTTCGACGGCATGACGATGGATCCGGCTCCGGTCACCGATATCGCGGGCGCGCGTGTGCTCGCCCTGCTCGGCGACTCGGTCACCACGGACCACATCAGCCCGGCCGGCCCGATCAAGCCCGGCACCCCGGCCGCGCAGTACCTGGACGCCAACGGTGTCGAGCGCAAGGACTACAACTCCCTGGGTTCGCGTCGCGGTAACCACGAGGTGATGATCCGCGGCACGTTCGCGAACATCCGTCTGCGCAACCAGCTCCTCGAGGACGTCTCGGGCGGCTACACTCGCGACTTCACCCTCGAGGGTGGCCCGCAGTCGTTCATCTACGACGCGTCGCAGAACTACCAGAAGGCCGGCATCCCGCTGGTCGTGCTGGGCGGCAAAGAATACGGGTCCGGCTCCTCTCGTGACTGGGCCGCCAAGGGCACCAGCCTGCTCGGCGTCAAGGCCGTCATCGTCGAGTCCTTCGAGCGCATCCACCGCTCGAACCTCATCGGCATGGGCGTTGTCCCGTTGCAGTTCCCCGCTGGAGAATCGGCGGCCTCGCTGGGCCTGGACGGCACCGAGGTGTTCGACATCTCCGGTATCGCGAAGCTGAACGAGGGCGTCACCCCGGCGACGGTCAAGGTCACCGCGACCAAGACCGACGGCAGCAAGGTGGAGTTCGACGCGGTCGTCCGCATCGACACCCCCGGCGAGGCGGACTACTACCGCAACGGCGGCATCCTGCAGTACGTGCTGCGCAACATGATCCGGGGCTAGGCGCTAGCGCACCTGTGCGCGTTTTCGGCCCCTAGAAGAGCACAAAGCGCTCACGACCAGTTTCGCTGTAAGGCGAATGAGAGATCAGTGGTCGTGAGCGCTTTGTGCATAACGCGCGAATTCGTACGGAAGGCCGAAAACGCGCACAGGTGACCGACGTAGGAGTGTCGCCTGGACGAAGGAGGAAGCCGTTGCCCAAGGTCAGTGAAGACCATCTCGCGGCGCGGCGGAGCCAGATTCTCGATGGCGCCCGCCAGTGCTTCGCGCAGTACGGCTACGACGGCGCCACCGTGCGCCGCCTCGAGGAGACCACCGGGCTCTCGCGTGGTGCGATCTTCCACCACTTCAAGGACAAGGACGGCCTGTTCCTGGCCCTCGCCCACGAGGACGCCACCCGCATGGCCGACGTGGTCGCCGAGGGCGGCCTGGTACAGGTGATGCGGGACATGCTCGCCTCCCCCGAACAGTTCGACTGGCTGGGCACCCGGCTCGAGATCGCGCGGCGGCTGCGAACGGACCCCGAGTTCGCGCAGGACTGGACCCAGCGCAGTGCCGAACTGACCGAGGCCACCGTGCGTCGACTGGAGCGGCAGAAGTCCGCCGGGCGGCTGCGCGACGACCTGCCCACCGACGTCCTGCTCGACTATCTCGACCTCGTCCTCGACGGTCTCATCGCCCGGATCGCATCCGGGCACGGCGGCGAAAACCTCTCGGCCGTACTCGATCTCGTCGAGGAATCGGTGCGACGCCGGGACTGACTCAGCCCGTCCGTTTGCGCCGGTTCGGTCCGCCACGTCTGCGCAATGTCACGTCCGCCTCGACGAGCACGTTGTGGATGAATCCATACGAGCGGCCGGTCTGATTTGCGAGGGTTCGAATGCTCGCGCCGGCCTCGTACTGGGCTTTCAGTTCGTCGCGGAGCTTGTCACGCGATTCCCCGGTGATGCGGGCCCCCCGCGAGATTCCCGTGCTCTCCGCCATGATGACCTCCGGTCAGCTGAGCGAGCCTCGGTTTCCAGGCTAGATCACTTTCCAGCACGTGATCAACGAAACCGGCGGCTGCGCCGCCCGTGCGCCATTTGTGTAGTCCCAACTACCAGAATCGCGCACGGGCGCGAAGCGCCTAAGCAAGCTGGATGAGCTCGAGGTACTCCTGCGACCAGTGATCCTCGGTTCCATCGGGCAGCAGAATGACGCGCTCGGGGTTGAGGGCCTCCGCGGCACCGGGGTCGTGCGTGACGAGGACGACGGCACCCTTGTAGCTGCGTAGCGCGTCGAGCACCTGCTCACGCGAGATCGGGTCGAGGTTGTTGGTCGGCTCGTCGAGCAGCAGCACGTTTGCCGCCGAGGACACCAGCCCGGCCAGCGCCAGACGTGTCTTCTCACCACCGGACAACGTGCCGGCCGGCTGCTCGAGCTGCGGGCCGGTGAACATGAATGCGCCGAGCAGCGAACGCAGTTCCTGCTCCCCCGTGTCCGGCGCGGCATGCCGAATGTTCTCCCACACGGTGGCATCGTCGTCGAGGGTGTCGTGCTCCTGCGCGAAGTACCCGATCTTCAAACCGTGGCCGGGGACCAGCTCGCCCGCGTTGGGTGTTTCGGTGCCGGCCAGAATGCGCAGCAGCGTCGTCTTTCCGGCACCGTTGAGCCCGAGCACGACCACCCGGCTGCCGCGGTCGATCGCCAGATCCACCCCGGCGAAGATCTCCAGGGAGCCGTACATCTTGGTGAGGTTCTCCGCCATCAGCGGGGTCTTGCCGCAGGCGGCCGGCTCCGGGAAACGAATGTGCGCGACCTTGTCGTCCACCCGCACCTCGTCGAGCGCGGCCATCATCTTGTCGGCCCGCTTGGCCATGTTCTGCGCGGCCGTAGCCTTCGTCGCCTTCGCGCCGAGCTTGGCCGCCTGCACACGCAGCGCGCCGGCCTTCTTCTCCGCGTTGGCACGCTCGCGACGCCGACGCTGCTCGTCGGTGGCGCGGGCGTCGAGGTACTTCTTCCAGCCCATGTTGTAAATGTCGGCCTCGCCGCGGACCGCGTCGAGAAACCACACCCGGTTCACGACGTCATCGAGCAGATCCACGTCGTGGCTGATCACGATCAGGCCACCGTCGTGGTTCTGCAGGAACCCGCGCAGCCACGTGATGGAGTCGGCGTCGAGGTGGTTGGTGGGCTCGTCGAGCAGCAGCGTCGTGTTGGACTTGCCACCGGAGCCGTCCGACGCCGCGAACAGGATGCGCGCCAGCTCGACACGGCGACGCTGACCACCCGAGAGGGTGCGCAGCGGCTGCTCGAGGATGCGATCCGCCAGCCCGAGGCTGTTGCAGATACGCGCGGCCTCGGACTCGGCCACGTAGCCACCGAGCGCGGAGAACCGGTCCTCGAGCGAGCCGTACTTGCGCACGGCCTTGTCTCGAACCGCGTCGTCGACGGCCTCGGCCATGATGGTCTGCTGCTTCTCCATGCTGCGCATGATCTCGTCGAGGCCGCGAGCGGACAGGACACGATCCTTCGCGAGGACGTCGAGGTTGCCCTCCTTGGGGTCCTGCGGCAGATAGCCCAGATCACCGCTGCGGACCACCGCGCCCGCATAGGGCTCACCCTCACCGGCGAGGATGCGCAGGGTCGTGGTCTTGCCGGCGCCGTTACGACCGACCAGCCCGATCCGGTCTCCGGCCTGCACCCGCAACGCCGACCCCGGCGCAGTCAGCAGCGTCCGCACACCGGCGCGGACTTCGAGGTCGGTGGCGGTTATCAAGAAAGTCTCCTCGGTGAGCAACTGAAACGGGACGTCCCGGAACGCCAATCGGCGGCGCGGGAGTCATAGTGCCCACGAAAGAGCACAAGAACCACCCATTTTACCGTGAGACCGTGACGACGACACACGGCGGTAGCGTGACTCCGCTAACGTTCGCTTCCATGACCGTTGTCAACGACCTGCAGGGGCGCAGCGCGCTCGTCACCGGAGCCAGCCGCGGAATCGGCAAGGCCATCGCCGCCGAGTTCCTCGCGCGCGGCGCGAACATCGTCATCACCGCGCGCAAGCCGGAGCCGCTCGAGGAGGCCGCGACCGAACTGCGGGCTCTCGGGCACGGCGGCAAGGTGATCGCGATCGCCGGCAACTCCGGCGACGCCGCTGCCCGGACCGAAGCGGTGACGCGCACCGTCACCGAGCTCGGTTCGCTCGACATCCTGATCAACAACACCGGCATCAACCCCGTCTACGGCCCGCTGATGGACGCCGACCTCGATGCGGTCCGCAAGATCTTCGACGTCAACGTCGTTGCCGCCCTCGGCTACGTCCAGGAGGCGTACCGGGCCTGGATGGGCGAGCACGGCGGCGCGGTGGTCAACCTTGCCAGCGTCGCCGGGATCCGGTCGACCGGCGTGATCGCCGCCTACGGCGCGTCGAAGGCCGCGCTCATCCGGCTCACCGAGGAACTCGCCTGGCAGCTGGGCCCGAAGATCCGGGTGAACGCCGTCGCGCCGGGCGTCGTGAAGACCAAGTTCGCCGCCGCCCTGGTCGCTGCAGGTGAGGATCAGGCGGCGTCGGTGTATCCGATGAAGCGCCTCGGCACCCCGGAGGACGTCGCCGGGCTGGTCGGCTTCCTCGTCTCGGATGCGGCCGCGTGGATCACGGGAGAAACTGTGCGGGTGGACGGCGGGCTGCTGGCCACCGGTGGCCTCTGATCGCCACTCCCGCCGCTGACCTGGCCGTGGTCGGGCTCGGTCCCGCCGGCCGCGCGCTCGCACACCGGGCCGCAGCCGCTGGCCTGCGCACCGTGGGAGTCGATCCGCGGCCCGATCGCCCGTGGGCACCGACATATGCCGCGTGGGTCGACGAGCTGCCGTCGTGGCTGAGTCCCGGCGTCCTGCGCACCCGGGTCGCCCAACCGCGCGTGTGGGCCACCCAGCCACGGACACTCGACCGCGAATACGGCGTGCTCGACAACCCGGCCCTGCACCGAACGCTCGATCTCTCAGCCGTACAGACGGTGACCGGGACCGCCGCCGCTCTGGGTCGCGGCGTCGTCACATTGCGCGACGGCACCGAGATCCGTGCGGCGCGGGTGATCGACGCCCGCGGACTGCGCGCCGACCCGGCGCTCGCCGAGCAGACGGCATACGGGGTGGTCCTTCCGAGCGCGGTGGCCGCGCCCGCGATGGGCGGGGCCGAATGCTGGTTCATGGACTGGCGCCGCGACAACGGCACAAGTCCAGGCGATCCGCCGTCCTTCCTGTACGCGGTCCCCCTCGGGGGCGACAGCGTCCTGCTCGAGGAGACGTGCCTCGTCGGCCGCCCCGGCCTGCCACTCGACACGCTCCGCCGACGGCTCGATGTTCGCCTGCGTAACCGTGGTGTCGAGGTTGCCGCCGACGCCGACTTCAACGTCGAACGGGTCCGGTTCCCCGTTGAAGCGCCGCGGCTCAGAACGGCGGTGATGACCTTCGGCGCCCGAGCCGGGCTGATCCATCCGGGTACCGGCTACAGTGTCGCGGCGTCACTGCGCGCGGTCGACGACGTCGTCACCGCACTGACAGTCGGCGCAGACCCGGCAAAGGCTCTGTGGCCGTATCCAACCCGAGCGGTCCGATCGCTGCGCGAAATCGGGCTCCGGGCATTGCTGCACCTGAATCCCGCCTTCACCGCAGAGTTCTTCGACAGGTTCTTCGCCCTCCCGACCCACCGCCAGCGGGCCTACCTGTCCGGGCGCGAGCACCCCGCCGCTACGGCCGCAACGATGTGGGAACTGTTCCGCACGGCGCCGATGCCGATCCGCCGGACGCTGGCGGCTGCCAGCGTCCGGCGTTCGTGACTCAGGATCCGAGCGAGCCCGTCGGGATCCAGGACGGCAGCCAACCGAGCGAGCCGGTGGCAGGCGGTGCCGTCTTCGCGAGCGGGGCACCGTCGAGGTCCGCAGGCTGCGCGATCCCGAGGTTGTCGAGGACGGTCGGCGCAATGTCCGCGATCGTGTAATCGTTGTCGACAGCACCGGCCTTGTAGTCTGCACCGCGGGCGATCACGAAAGTCGTTGCCTCCTCGGCGCTCTGGCCACCATGGCCGCCGGTGGGCTTGTGACCGTGGTCGGAGGTGACGAGGATCGTCCACTTCTCGCCGGTGTCCTTCTGACGCTTGTCGACGGCGGCGACGATCTTGCCGACCTCGGCGTCGACGCGCTCGAGCGCCGGTGCGTACTGCGAACCAGCCGTACCCGAGGAGTGCCCGGCACCGTCGACCTGATCGAGCTGCGTGAACACGAACTCCGGCCCCTTGGTGGCGATCTCCGCGGCCACCGCGGTTGCGGTCGCCGCGTCGGTGGCCGCATCGCTTCCCGCGCCGGGGGTGGTGGTCACCACATCGGCCTTCGGGGTGCCCGAGTCGGCGATCGTGGCGATGCCGCCCCACGTCGAGATCGAGGCGGTGCGCATCGCCGGATTGGCCTGCTCGATCCGGGTGAAGGCGCTCGGGTACAGGTCGTAGCGCGCGCCCTTGTAGGTGTTGTCGACGACGCCGTGCTTGGTGTGCCACACGCCGGTGAGGATCGTCGACCACGACGGACCGGAAATCGTCGGATGCCCGAGGATCGACGACTGCCCACTGGTGCCCTCGGCGATCAGGCGGTGCAGGTTGGGGGTGTTGGAATTCTTGACGTAGTCGAGCATCGTGCCATCGAGTCCAATGACGACCGTCTTGGTAATCGACGGCGCGGGAGCCGCACTCGCGGTGCCCGCAGTGGTGGTCGCGACGCCCGCGGCGACAGCGCCGGCAGCGAGGAGGAGGGACAGGGCCTTGGGGGATGTGATGTTGTATGCCACACGAACCAGCCTGGATCGGACTAGACCAATTGTCGCGCTTTGTCGCAATTGTTGTCCCAACGTTCGGCCTGCATTCTCCGTAGGCGCCCTGCGGTCACCGAGCGGCCACCTCGTCGTCGACGAAATGTATCGAGATGGTGATGATCTTCTCGGCGGACCGGACACCGCCTCCCGATCTGGACGATAGTGGGGTGTATGCGATCAATCTGGAAGGGTTCCATCGCGTTCGGCCTGGTCAATGTGCCGGTCAAGGTGTACTCCGCGACCGAGGACCACGACATCCGCTTTCACCAGGTCCACGCCAAGGACGGCGGCCGGATCAAGTACAACCGTGTGTGCAGCGAGTGCGGCCAAACGGTGCAATTCGCCGATATCGACAAAGCTTACGACTCCGACGAGGGCGACCGCGTCATCCTCACCGACGAGGACTTCGACAAGCTTCCGGCGGCCGAGAAGCACGAGATCCCGGTCCTGCAGTTCGTCCCGACCGACCAGATCGACCCCATCCTGTTCGAGCGCAGCTACTACCTGGAACCGGATTCGGCGACCCCGAAGGCCTACGTGCTCCTGGCGAAGACACTCGCCGAGACCGACCGCACAGCGCTGGTCCACTTCACACTGCGACAGAAAACGCGCCTGGCGGCTCTGCGAGAACGCGGCGGCGTACTGGTGATTCAAACTCTGCTGTGGCCGGACGAGGTTCGGGCCGCCGAGTTCCCCTCCCTCGCGGACGCCGAGGACCCCAAGCCGAAGGAGCTGAAGATGGCCGGCACTCTCGTCGAGAGTATGGCCGAGGACTTCGATCCGACGGAGTTCACCGACGAGTACCAGCTCGAGCTCCGGCAACTCCTCGACGACGCGATCGCGAGCGGCGAGAAGGTCATTCCCGCCGCCGAACGTGCCGAAGTGGGCCAGGACGCGGAGGTCGTCGATTTGGTGGCAGCTCTGCAGCGCAGTCTCGAGGCCGCCGGCGAGGACAGCAAAGCAGAACCCGCCAAGAAGCGCCGGAAACGGGCCTGACGGCTCAGCGGGTGAACGCCTCCAAGTAGCGGTGGGTCATGCGGGCCTGAACCACGCGCGCCACCGGATCGCCGATCCGAGTGAACCACCGACCCGGCCGGGAGAACGCCGTGATCACCGCGGTGACGGTCCCGTCGGGCCCGCGTTCGACGCAGAACCGCTCCTCCCCCGACTCCGGATGCCCGGTCAGAGTCCCGTACGCGAAGCCGCGCCGGTCGGGCTCGTCGACGACGTAGACCACCCGGCACGGGATGGTGAACCCGATCCAGCGCAGCGCGACGCTCACTCCCGGTGCGGCCGACGGGGATTCCGCGTTGACGGCCAGGCCCGCCCCACGGTGGATGTCCCACCGCATCAACGCGTCGGACGCGGCGAGAAAGACATCCTCGCCGCGTCCGATGCGGATCGATTCACGCACATGCCGGTACCCCGCAGGCAGAATTCCAGCGGTGGCACCGACCTCGCGATAGGTCAGCGCCCGGGAATCCAGGGCCGACAAGCTAGACCGTGAAGCCGAGCGCGCGCAGCTGCTCGCGGCCGTCCTCGGTGATCTTGTCCGGGCCCCACGGCGGCATCCAGACCCAGTTGATCTTGAGTTCGCTGCACAGCCCACTGCTCACCAGAGCGCGACGGGACTGTTCCTCGATCACATCGGTCAGCGGGCACGCCGCCGACGTCAGCGTCATGTCGAGCGTGATGACATCCTCGTCGTCCACCGTGAAGCCGTAGACCAGCCCGAGGTCGACGACGTTGATGCCCAGCTCGGGGTCGACGACGTCGCGCATCGCTTCCTCGAGCTCGTCGAGACGCTCCGGATCGATGCCGGTGCCGTACTCGGGTGCCGGTTCCGTCGAGGCGGCCTGCGCCGATTCAGTCTGAACCGCCTCGGTCTGATTCTCGGCCTGGGTCTCGGTCATGATTTCCGTCCTCCGCTTCGAGCAAGCTCATCGGGTGTGCCGTCCACTGGGTCGATGTCGACTGATGTTCCGTCGACTATTCGAACAACGGCATCCTTGAAAGCCATCCATCCCAGCAACGCGCACTTCACGCGCGCCGGATACTTCGACACGCCGGCAAAGGCGATGCCGTCGCCGAGCACGTCCTCGTCGCCCTCGACGGTGCCGCGACTGCTCACCATCTCGCTGAACGCGTCCACGGTCTTCAATGCGGCGTCGAGTGGCATTCCGACGACCTGGTCGAACAGCACCGACGTCGATGCCTGGCTGATCGAACAGCCCTGCCCGTCATAGGAGATGTCCGCAACGACCGGGACGTCTCCCTCGCCGGGGGCCAACTGCACACGCAGCGTGATCTCGTCGCCGCACGTGGGGTTCACGTGGTGCACCTCGGCGCCGAACGGGTCGCGCAGCCCGCGGCCCAGCGGGTGCTTGTAGTGGTCCAGGATCACTTCCTGGTACATCTGCTCCAGACGCACGCTCAGGCTCCTCCGCCGACGCCGAAGAAGTCCTGTGCCCGCCGAATACCGGCGATCAGCGCATCGACCTCATCGAGGGTGTTGTACAGCGCAAACGAGGCCCGCGCGGTGGCCGCGATACCGAACCGCTGATGCATCGGCCACGCGCAGTGGTGTCCGACGCGCACGGCGACACCGTCGTCGTCGAGCACCTGCCCCAGATCGTGGGCGTGGATGCCGTCGACGAGGAACGCGATGGCCGAACCGCGGTCGATACCGTCGGTGGGTCCGACGATCCGCACGCCGTCGATACCAGCGAGCCCTTCGAGTGCCGCGGTGACGAGCAGGTGCTCGTGTGCGGCAACAGCATCCATACCGATGTTCTCGAGGTACTTCACGGCCGCACCGAGTCCGACCACCTGCGAGGTCATCGGCACACCGGCCTCGAACCGCTGCGGAGGGGGCGCGTACGTGCTGCCCTCCATCGTGACGGTCTCGATCATCGATCCGCCAGTGATGAACGGCGGCATCGACACCAGCAGCTCGCGCCGTCCGTACAGGACGCCGACGCCGGACGGGCCGAGCATCTTGTGACCTGAGAAGGCCGCGAAATCCACTCCGAGGGAATGGAAGTCGACGGTGATGTGCGGCACCGACTGGCATGCGTCGAGCACCGTTGTCGCGCCCACGGCCTGCGCCCGGCGGACCAGCTCAGCGACCGGCGAGATCGCTCCGGTGACGTTGGACTGATGGGTGAAGGCGACGATCTTGACCTTGTCGGTCAGCTCGAGCGAATCCAGATCGATCCGGCCGTCGTCCGTGATCCCGTACCACCGCAGCGTCGCACCCGTGCGGCGCGCAAGCTCCTGCCACGGAACGAGATTCGCGTGGTGCTCGAGCTCGGTGACGACGATCTCGTCCCCCGGGCCGACCACCTTGTCGAAGCGGTCGTCGCCGAACACATGCGCCACGAGATTGAGCGACTCGGTGGCATTCTTGGTGAACACCAGCTCGTCGGAATCGGCGCCGACGAATGATGCAATCGCAGCGCGGGCACCCTCGTATGCGTCGGTCGCTTCCTCCGCCAACTGGTGCGCGCCGCGGTGCACGGCCGCGTTACACGTGGTGAGAAACGCGCGCTCGGCGTCGAGCACCTGCACCGGACGCTGCGAGGTAGCGCCGGAATCCAAGTACACCAAGGGTTTTTCGTCACGCACGGTCCGTCCCAGAATCGGGAAGTCTTCCCGAATCCTGATGACGTCCAGCGCGGGCACCGTGGTGGTCATCTTCGACTATGCTCCTGCCGCGGATGCCACAGCCTGGGTGAACCGCACGTATCCGTTGGTCTCGAGCTCCTCGGCGAGCTCCGGGCCGCCCGATTCGACGATGCGGCCGTCGACGAACACGTGCACGAACTCGGGCTGGATGTACCGCAGGATTCGCGTGTAGTGCGTGATCAGCAGGATGCCGCCAGGAGTAGGCGTGTCGGAACCATTGTCCCAGCCGCGCTCCTTGTAACGGTTGACGCCCTCGGAGACGACGCGCAGCGCGTCGACGTCGAGGCCCGAGTCGGTCTCGTCGAGGATCGCGATCTTCGGCTTGAGCAGCCCCAGCTGCAGGATCTCGTGGCGCTTCTTCTCGCCGCCCGAGAACCCCTCGTTCACGCTCCGCTCGGCGAATGCGGGATCGATCTCGAGCTCGACCATCGCCTGCTTCGCCTCCTTGACCCAGTGGCGAAGCTTGGGGGCCTCGCCCCGGACCGCGGTAGCCGCGGTGCGCAGGAAGTTCGACATCGACACGCCCGGAACCTCGACCGGGTACTGCATCGCGAGAAAGAGACCGGCGCGGGCGCGCTCATCGACGCTCATCTCGAGGACGTTCTCACCGTCGAGGGTGATGGAACCGGAGGTCACCACGTACTTGGGGTGCCCGGCGATCGCGTACGACAGGGTGGACTTGCCAGAGCCGTTCGGGCCCATGATCGCATGTGTCTCACCCGAACGGATCGTGAGATTCACGCCCTTGAGGATGTTGATCGGCTCGGCGTTCTCGTCCGAGCTGGCGACGCTGACGTGCAGGTCCTTGATTTCGAGAACCGAGTTTTCAGGAGTAGACATTCGATTTCCTATGAGGGTATCGGCGAAGTTTCGATGGAAAGGCCGGGAACCGGGTCAGACGCCGACGGCGGCGAGTTCGGCCTCGACTGCGGCCTCGAGCCGCTCGCGCAGCTCGGGGACGGCGATGCGGTTGATGATCTCGTGGAAGAACCCACGCACGACCAACCGTCTCGCCTGATCCTCGGGAATACCCCGGGCCCGCAGGTAGAACAGCTGCTCGTCATCGAATCGTCCCGTAGCGCTGGCGTGCCCGGCACCGACGATCTCACCGGTCTCGATCTCGAGGTTCGGCACCGAGTCGGCGCGCGCACCATCGGTGAGCAGCAGGTTCCGGTTGAGCTCGAAGGTCTCGGTACCCTCCGCCTCCGCGCGGATCAGCACGTCGCCGATCCACACGGTGTGCGCCTCGGGCTTGCCGGAACGACCGGAGCCCGCGGAGTGAGCACCGAGCGCTGCCGGATCGCCCTGCAGCGCACCCTTGTACACGACGTGGGACTTGCAGTGCGGCTGTGAGTGGTCGACCAGCAGGCGCTGCTCGAAGTGCTGGCCGGCGTCGGCGAAGTACAGGCCGAGCATCTCCGCGTCGCCACCGGGGCCGGCGTACTTGACCGTCGGGGTGATGCGGACGAGGTCGCCGCCAAGGGTCACCGAGGTGTGCCGGAGTACCGCGTCACGGCCGAGTAGCGCGTGGTGCGCGGCGGCGTGTACGGCGTCGTCGGCCCAGTCCTGCACCGCGACGACAGTCAGAGAAGAACTGTCGCCGAGCACGAACTCGACGTTCTCCGCGTAGGTTCCGCTGCCCTTCTGATCGAGCACGATCGTCGCCTTGGCGAACTCCTCGAGCCTGATCTGCAGGTGCCCGAACGCCACCTTCCCCGCACCGGGACCGGTGACGACGATGTTGATCGGCTCCGCAATCTCGGTCTCACGGCCGACGGTCACGACGGTCGCCGTCTCGAACGACGTGTACGCCTGAGCGGCAACACGGTCGAACGGAACACCACCTTCGCCGAGGCGGGCGTCGTCGCGTCCCACGGTTTCGACGGTCGCGTCGCCGCCGGTGACCTCGACAGTCGCGGTACCCCGCAACGCTGCTGCAGCTGCGGTGCCGTCGTGTAGACCGCGTAGCCGGCGCAGCGGGGTGAACCGCCACGCCTCGTCACGGCCCGCGGGGACCTCGAACGCGTTCACGTCGAACGAGGTGAAGACCTCGCCCTTGTTGGTGGCAGGCACCGGCTGCGCGTTGGTGGCAGGCACCGCCTGCGCGTTGGTTGCGGGGACGACGTTCTCGCCGGCCGCCGCGCCCTGTACTCCCGCCACGGGGGTGCTAGGCACCACTTCTCTCGTCGCTTCGCTCGTCACTAGCCCACGGCCCCTTCCATCTGCAGTTCGATCAGGCGGTTGAGCTCGAGGGCGTACTCCATCGGCAGCTCCTTGGCGATGGGCTCGACGAACCCGCGCACCACCGTGGCCATGGCCTCGTCCTCGGTCAGCCCGCGGCTCATGAGGTAGAACAGCTGGTCGTCACTGACCTTCGACACCGTGGCCTCGTGACCCATCGTCACGTCGTCCTCGCGGACGTCGACGTACGGGTAGGTGTCCGAGCGGCTGATCTGGTCGACCAGCAGGGCGTCGCACTTGACGGTCGCCTTCGACCCGTACGCGCCCTTGTTCACCTGGACCAGGCCACGGTAGGACGCGCGACCGCCACCACGGGCGACCGACTTGCTCACGATGGTCGACGACGTGTGCGGCGCCAGGTGCAGCATCTTCGCACCGGTGTCCTGGTGCTGGCCCTCGCCGGCGAACGCGACGGAGAGAACCTCACCGCGCGCGTACTCGCCCATCATCCACACGGCCGGGTACTTCATCGTCACCTTGGAGCCGATGTTGCCGTCGATCCACTCCATCGATCCACCCGCGTCGACCTTGGTGCGCTTGGTCACGAGGTTGTAGACATTGTTGGACCAGTTCTGGATCGTCGTGTAGCGGCAGTGGCCGCCCTTCTTGACGATGATCTCGACGACAGCGGAGTGCAGCGAATCGGACTTGTAGATCGGCGCGGTGCAGCCCTCGACGTAGTGCACGGAGGCGCCCTCGTCGACAATGATCAGGGTCCGCTCGAACTGGCCCATGTTCTCGGTGTTGATCCGGAAGTAGGCCTGCAGCGGGATGTCGACCTTCACACCCGGCGGAACGTAGATGAACGAGCCGCCGGACCAGACGGCGGTGTTCAGCGCGGAGAACTTGTTGTCGCCGGCGGGGATGACCGAGCCGAAGTACTCCTTGAAGATCTCCGGGTGCTCACGCAGACCGGTGTCGGTGTCGAGGAAGATCACGCCCTGCGCCTCGAGATCCTCACGGATCGAGTGGTAGACGACCTCGGACTCGTACTGCGCCGCGACTCCGGCGACGAGGCGCTGCTTCTCTGCCTCCGGGATGCCGAGCCTGTCGTACGTGTTCTTGATGTCCTCGGGCAGGTCCTCCCAGCTCTCGGCCTGCTTCTCGCTCGAGCGCACGAAGTACTTGATGTTGTCGAAGTCGATGCCGTCGAGGTTCGAACCCCAGTGCGGCATCGGCTTCTTGTCGAAGGTCTTGAGCGCCTTGAGTCGGATGTCGAGCATCCACTCGGGCTCGTCCTTCTTCGCGGAGATGTCCCGCACGACGGCCTCGGACAGCCCTCGCTGCGCGCTGGCACCAGCGACGTCCGAGTCCGACCAGCCGTAGCCGTAATGGCCCAGCGAGGCGATCGTCTCGTCCTGAGTGAGGGGCGTCTCGGATGTCACCTGGTCTGATGTGACGGTCATGCGAGCTCCTTCCGGAGTCTTGTTACGTACCGATGTGAGCTGGGCACCGGCGGGGAGTACTTCTTACTTGCTTCGGGGTAATGCGAGCGGAACGTGGGTGGTACAGGCGCAGTCACCGTTGGCGATGGTCGCCAAGCGCTGTACGTGGGTGCCGAGCAATTCGGCGAACGCCGACCGCTCCGCTTCGCACAGTTCCGGAAACTCCTCGGCGACGTGCGACACCGGGCAGTGGTGCTGGCAGATCTGCACCCCGTTGCCGACCGGACGAATCGAGGCCGCGAAGCCCGCAGAGGTGAATGCCTCGGCGATCTCCTCCGCGGTCGACTCCACTTCCTCCGGACTGTCCTCGGTCACCGGGGTGACGTCACCGACGATCGACTGCACCCGGCGGCGGGCGAAATCCTCGATCGCCGCGTCTCCGCCGATCTCCCGCAGCTGCCTCATCGCAGCACCGGCCAGGTCGTCGTAGGTGTGACCGAGCTTGCCGCGGCCGGCCGCCGTTATCTGGAACAGCTTCGCGGGACGGCCACGACCCCGCTGCCGCCAGCTGGCGGCACTCGCGGCCCGCGCCTCACCCGCGTCGATGAGCACGTCGAGATGCCGACGGACTCCCGCCGCGCTCAGACCCAGCCGGGCACCGATATCCGATGCCGAGATCGGCCCTTCCTCGAGCAGTAACTGCACAACGGCTGCCCGGGTTTGCCCCTCCTGCGGGCCGGCTGCACCCGCAGCAGGCACCCCCGCGGAGGAGGGCACAGCCACGTGGCCTGCACCTTCTCCGTTCGCGCGTCGCACCCCTGCCGATTTCACAACACCAGTGTGACGGAATTACGCGCGCTGGTCTACGAAGGGTGCCCTGTGTAACAGGCAGCACTCGAGTCCCGGGCAATCGCGCGATCAACCCCGAGCGGACCGGCCTCCTCGCCCCGCTACGCTGCCCTTGTGCCGCAGACCAACATGGATCACGAGTCGGACGCCCCGGCCCGATCCCGAGTCCGGCAGGCGACGACGTTCGCCAAGCGCGCCCTCGGGATCGATGCGCGCTCACCGCACCCATCGGTAGCGGAGACGCTGCACGGCGACGAGACCGAGGCCCCCGCCCTCAATGCGCGCGAGGTCCGGCAATTGCACGGAATCCGCCTGTTCGGCGCGACCGGTGCGGTCCTGATGGCGGTCGGCGCGCTCGGGGCCGGAGCCCAGCCGGTACTGCAGAATCCCGTTCAGGGACTGCGACTCCTGGGGCTGCCAGCCCGCACAGGAAGCTCGACACTGACCATGGCCATGACGGGCACCGTGATGGTCGTGCTGGCCTGGCTCCTGCTGGGCAGATTCGCGGTCGGCAGCATGCGCGGCGGGCGGGCCCCCCGGCAGTTGAGCCGGTCGCAGCTCGACCGCACCCTGCTGCTGTGGGTGATTCCACTCACACTCGCGCCACCGATGTTCAGCCGCGACGTCTACTCCTATCTTGCGCAGAGCGAGATCGCCGCCCGCGGACTCGATCCGTACGCGATCGGGCCGGCCGATGCCCTCGGCGTAGATCATGTCCTGACCAGGACCGTTCCGACGATCTGGCGTGGCACGCCGGCGCCGTACGGACCGCTGTTCCTGTGGATGGGCAAGGGCATCACGTGGCTCACCGGCGAGAACATCGTGGCCGGCATCTTCCTGCACCGACTGCTCGCGCTGGCCGGCGTCGCCTTGATCGTGTGGGCGCTGCCGCGCCTGGCCCGGCGCTGCGGCGTGTCGAGCGTCAGCGCGTTGTGGCTCGGCGCCGCCAATCCCCTCGTGTTGTTCCATCTGGTGGCCGGCATCCACAACGAGGCCCTCATGTTGGGCCTGATGTTGGCCGGTGTCGAGCTCGCGCTGCGGGCCGTGGAGAGTACTCAGCCGATTCGCGGGCGGATCCTGCTACTGCTTGTCGCCGGTGCCGCACTGATCGCGTTGTCGTCGACGATCAAGATCCCGTCGCTGCTCGCGCTCGGATTCGTCGGGATGGCCCTCGCGCGCAGATGGGGGGCGAATCTCAAGGCGCTGGTGTCCGCGGCACTGCTACTGGGCGCGGTCACCGTGGTGGTGACCATTTTCGTGAGCGGGGCCAGTGGCCTCGGTATGGGCTGGACCCAGACACTCAGCACCGCGACGGAGGTGCGCAGTTGGATGTCGATTCCGACCCTGCTGGGGCTCGGCACCGGACTGGCCGGTGTCCTCCTCGGTCTGGGGGATCACACCACCGCCGTGTTGAGCCTCACCCGACCGATCGCGTCGATCGTCGCTGCCTTCGTCGCGATAAGGATGCTCATCGCGGTCCTGGTCGGCCGAATCCACCCGGTCGGCGGACTCGGCGTCTCTCTCGGCGCAATCGTGCTGCTGTTCCCCGTCGTGCAGCCGTGGTACCTGTTGTGGGCCGTCATTCCGCTGGCGGCGTGGGCAACTCGGCCGGTATTCCGCCTCCCTGCCATTGCCTTCTCGTCGGTGGTGTGCGTCATCCTCATGCCCAACGGCGCCGAATACGAGCCGTTCATGATCGTCCAGGCCGCAATCGCGACCGTGGTCGTCAGCATTCTCCTCATCTTCCTGACGCGGAACCGCCTGCCGTGGCGTCGCCAGCCCGGGGCGCCGGTCCGAGCGGATCCGCCCGGGGCTTACGCTGATTCCCCGTGACCGTGAGAGCGTCGAGAGCGACGTTGAAGAAGGGCGAACCAGCCGTCCGCCTCGAGGGGGTCGTCAAGTCGTTCGGCGACGTCCGCGCTGTCGACGGACTCGATCTCACTCTCGAATCCGCGCAGGTACTGGCCCTGCTGGGCCCGAATGGCGCGGGTAAGACCACCACCGTGGAGATGTGCGAGGGCTTCGCCTCCCCCGATGCTGGATCGGTGCGCGTCCTGGGTCTCGATCCCATCGCCGACTCGGCGTCCCTCCGCCCGCGGATCGGCGTCATGCTGCAGGGCGGCGGCGCGTACCCGGGCTCCAAGGCAGGGGAAATGCTCGACCTCGTCGCGTCCTACTCCGCGGATCCGCTCGAGCCCGAGTGGCTCCTGCGCTGCCTCGGACTGCAGGATGCGCGGCGGACGCCGTACCGGCGGCTCTCGGGTGGGCAGCAGCAACGTCTGGCACTCGCATGCGCTTTGGTTGGACGCCCCGAGTTGGTGTTCCTCGACGAGCCGACCGCCGGACTGGACGCGCAAGCCCGGCTCCTGGTGTGGGAACTGATCGACGCCCTGCGACGGGACGGCGTCAGCGTCCTGCTGACCACACACATGATGGACGAGGCCGAAGAGTTGGCTGACGAGCTCGTCATCATCGACCATGGACAGATCGTGGCGTCAGGCACGCCGTCCGAGGTCACCCGCACCGGCGCCGAGGGACAATTGAGTCTGGTTGCGCCTCCGGGCCTCGACCAGGCGCCACTGCGCGCCGCACTACCCGCGGACTTCCAGGTGCGCGAGCGCACGCCCGGAAATTATGTCGTCCGCGGCAACATCGACCCGCACGTCGTCGCGGCGGTCACGTCGTGGTGCGCCGGACTGGATGCGCTGGCCACGGAGATCCGGGTGGACCAGCGCCGCCTCGAGGACGTGTTCCTCGAGCTCACCGGACGGGACCTGAGGGGATGAGCGTGACGCACCACGAGCGGCTGGCCGACAATCGATTCGCCGAGGGCACGTTCGCGCCGCGCCCCCAGGCGGCGGCGCCCGCACGGATGCTCGCCGCGCAGACGCGCCTCGAGCTGAAGCTGCTGCTCCGCAACGGCGAGCAGTTACTCATCACGATGTTCATCCCGATCACCCTGCTCATCGGACTCACACTGCTTCCGATCGGGAACCTCGGCGACGACCGCGTCGACACGATCGTCCCCGCGGTGATGATGGTCGCGATCATGTCGACGGCGTTCACCGGGCAGGCGATCGCCGTCGGCTTCGACCGGCGTTACGGCGCGCTGAAGCGGCTCGGTGCCACACCCCTGCCGCGGTGGGGCATCATCGCCGGTAAGAGCGCGGCGGTGGTGATCGTCGTCGCGATGCAGTCGGTTCTGCTCGGCGCGATCGGCTTCGCTCTCGGCTGGCGCCCGAGTGCGCTGGGACTGGTCCTCGGCGCGGTCGTCATCGCGCTCGGGACCGTCACGTTCGCGGCCATGGGCCTGCTGCTCGGCGGCACGCTGCGCGCCGAGATCGTGCTCGCGCTGGCCAACATCCTGTGGTTCGCGATGGCCGGTATCGGTAGCGTGATCTTCGCTGAGCAGATCAACGACGGAGTGCGGATCGGAGCACAACTGATCCCCTCCGGAGCACTGGCGCAGGCACTCGAGGACGCCACCACGGGCAGCATCAACGTGATGTGTGTAACGGTGTTGGCGGTGTGGGCCCTGGTGTCCGGTTTCGTCGCAACCAAGGCTTTCAAGTTCACCTGACGGGAACATCCGTTCATCACGCTCATGCTGGGCGAATCGCTCACGCGACCGACCGCCCGGTATCACAATGACCTATGTGGCCTCCCTCATCGCCGGTTTCCGACGCAGCTCGATCGCCGCGTGCGGCGCACTCGCCCTGATCCTCGCCCCGATGACGGCGGACGCGACCCCGATGTGGGGCCCTCTCGCCCCCGCGAACCCGCAGCTGGGTCCGCGGGGGACATCGACGATGCACGGCGACGCCGGTTCGTCCGACGCAACCGCGCTGGCGGGTCCGGGCACGGGCGCCGTCTCGGTCGCGCAGTACCCACTCGCGTCGGCATGCCCCACCCTGCTACAGGGTTCCGACGGCCTGGTGGTCGCGCTGTGCACGACGATGCTCGGCCAGGTTCCCACCGTGAATCTCATCGATCCGGACAGGTCCGCCTTCCCCGTCGGGGTACCGCTCGCCGAGCTGCAGCTCACCAAGGGCAGCCTGCTCGGCGGCGTATACGCGTACCTGGATTCGGCCGACCGACTCGTAGTGATCGACGGCAGCCGGCACCTGTTGCGGATCGGCCATGCGCAGGCCCCGGACGGAAAGTGGACGCTTGCAGTCGAGTCGAGCGCCGATCTGACGTCGGCGATCCCGACCGATGACAACGTCACCGGTATCGCCCCCGACTGGAACGGCAACGTGTGGTTCGCGACCGGCGCGGGCCTCGTCGGAACCGTCGATACCGATGGGGTGACCCGCACAGTGCAACTAGGTACCGGCGAGCAGGTGCACAACAGCATCTCGACCTCCCCGACCGCCACCGCGGTCGCGACGACGCATGCCACCTACCAGCTGAGCGCCGGGCCCTCGGCCCAGCCGCAGATCGACTGGCGGCAGGAGTACGACCGAGGATCGGCCCGCAAACCCGGGCAGTTGAGCTGGGGCACCGGCTCGACGCCGACCTATTTCGGTCCCGTCACCGGCTCCGAGTACTTGACCATCGTCGACAACGCGGACGGCCAGGTGAACCTGCTGGTGTACCGTTCCGCCACCGGCGACGAGGTGTGCAGCGAGCCCGTTCTGCCTCCGGGAGACGGGGGCAGCAGCGGTGCCAACGGCAGCTCCGGGAGCGATTCCGGCAGCGCGACCGGGAGCACCGGCAGCGGAAGCGGCAGTGAGAACTCCCCCATCGGTATCGGGCGCTCGGTGTTCGTCGCGAGCACGTACGGTTACCCGTACCCGACTGTCCCGGCCGGTGCCGGCGCGGCGGTTCCGGCGTCGGCACCGTTCCGCGGCGGCATGTCCCGCGTGGACGTCGACGCCGATGGTTCCGGCTGCACCACGGTGTGGCAGAACCAAGTGCGTAGCTCCGCCGTACCGCACCTGTCGACCGCCGACGGGAACATCTACACCATGGTCCGGCTGGGTCTGGACACCACGACGCCCCTGGATGGATTTGCGTACGCCGTGATCGACCCGGACACCGGCGCAGTGCGGACTACCCGGACGATCACCGGCACCCTTCTCGGCGACACACTGCAGATGTCCGCACTGATCACCGCCGACGGCCGGTACATGCAGGGCACGATTGCGGGCATCGCCTCGGTCAGCCCCGCAGGAAGCGACTCGTCAGGCTCTTAGCCTGGGCCAACGACACCGCGTAGTTGACCGACCTCTACCATCGGAGCGTGCTGTATCTCAGGTTTCTGAGCCTTGTCGACCGTCTGCCGCTTCCCTCGCTGTCCGTGCAGCGGGTCATCGCGTTCGTGGTGATCCTCACGCAGGGCGGCATCGCGGTGACGGGAGCCGTCGTCCGTGTCACCGCCTCCGGACTCGGTTGCCCCACATGGCCTCAGTGCTTCCCCGGCTCGCTGGTTCCGGTCGGCGTATCGAGCAACGTGCAGACGATCCACCAGGTCGTCGAGTTCGGCAACCGCCTGCTGACGTTCGTCGTCGTGATCGCCGCGGCAGCCATCGTGCTCGCAGTGACGCGAGCGCGTCGCCGCACCGAGGTCATCGGCTATGCCTGGCTCATGCCGGCCGGCACCGTTCTGCAGGCCGGGATCGGCGGCATCACCGTCCTCGCCGGGCTGGCGTGGTGGACCGTCGCGATCCACCTGCTGGCGTCGATGCTGATGGTGTGGCTCGCCGTGCTGTTGTTCGCCAAGGTCGGCGAGCCGGACGACGGCACCGTCGTGCAGAGCGTTCCGCAGCCGCTGCGCTGGCTGACCGTGCTCTCGGCGGTCGCGCTGGGCGGCGTCCTCGTTGCCGGCACGCTGGTGACGGGTGCGGGCCCGCACGCGGGCGACAAGAGCATCGACAGACCCGTTCCGCGCCTCGACATCGACGTCACCACGCTGGTGCACCTGCATGCCGAGATGCTCGTCGGCTATCTGGCCCTACTCGTCGGACTCGCTTTCGGTCTCTACGCGGTCGCCGCCTCCGATGCCGTGAAGAAACGGTTGTTCGTCCTGATCGGTCTCGTGCTCGCACAGTCGCTCGTGGGCATCGTCCAGTACTTCACCGACGTACCCGCCGCGCTGGTCGTGGTGCATGTCGCGGGTGCCGGTGTGTGCACCGCCGCTACGGCCGCCGTGTGGGCCGCCGGACGGGCCCGGGAACACGTCGCGCTGCCCGAGAAGGTCCGCATCCGGCACCCCTGATCACAACACCGTTCGACGACGGCTCAGGCCGGTGAGGTGCGCACCTCACCGGCCTGAGCCGTTGTTTTGCCGAGTTCGAGTCAGCGCTCGCTGCGGGCCTTCGGGAAGCGGGTCTGGTGTGCGACCCAACCGGCCATCTTCTGAAAGTGACCCTGACGCGGGGTGACCACGCTGGTGAGCGCGCGGTCCCAGTCCGACACCGTGATCTCGTCGAACGAGGCCACGACGGCGTTCGCGATCGCAACGGTGTCGACCACCTGGTCGCCGAGGATGCCGTCCGCCCCGACGAGGGTGATGCGTACGCCGGCGCGGCCGACGGGCTGGATCACTGCACTCGCGGAACCGCCGTGCTCGGAGAGGAACTTCCGGATCGCCGCGACCGTGCCCGAGGGCAGGACCGGAGCCGCAGCGGTGCTCTGGGTATCGGTGCTCATGGAGTCAGACTACTCGGCGGTAGCTCGACTACGGTCACGACCGTCCGCTGCCCGCCCACATCGCCCCGTGTAGAACGGAGGCTATGCGCGCAATTGTGGTGTCCCAGTTCGGCGGTCCCGAGGTTCTCGTCCCGGCGGAGGTTCCGGATCCGGAGATCAACGCCGGTGACCTGCTGGTTGCCACCGATGCGATCGGCATCAACTACCTCGACACCTACTTCCGCACCGGGATCTACGCGCGTGATCTGCCGTATGTTCCCGGCGACGAGGGTTCCGGTGTCGTGATCGCCGTGGGCGACGATGTCACCGAATTCACTGTCGGCGACCGGGTCGCATGGGCGATCGCGCCGGGCAGCTATGCGGAGAAGGTTGCCGTGCCGGCGGCAGTGGCCGTCGCGGTCCCCCACGGGGTCCCGCCGGAACAGGCCGCTTCCGCGCTGCTACAGGGCATGACTGCGCACTATCTCATCGAGTCGGCGTATTCCGCGCAGCCGGGCGAAACCGTGCTGCTCCACGCCGGGGCCGGCGGCGTCGGGCTGCTGCTGACACAGATGGCGGCGGCGAAGGGCGTCCGGGTGATCACCACCGTGTCCTCCGCCGAGAAGGAAGCTCTCTCCCGAGCGGCCGGGGCGTGGCAGGTGCTGCGCTACGGCGCCGATCTGGCCGATCGGGTGCGCGACCTCACCGGCGGCGAGGGCGTAGCGGCGGTGTACGACGGCGTCGGCGCCGACACGTTCGAGGCGAGCCTGCGCTCGCTGCGAATCCGCGGGACGCTCGTGCTGTTCGGTGCTGCCAGCGGGCCGGTCCCGCCCTTCGATCCGCAGCGCCTGAACGCCGGTGGGTCGCTGTACATCACCCGTCCGACGCTCGCGCACTACACGCGCGACCGCGCGGAGCTCACGTGGCGGGCGGGCGCTGTCCTGAACTCGATCGCCGCGGGAACGCTGAACCTGCGGATCGGGGCCACCTACCCGCTCGCCGACGCCGCCCAGGCGCACCGAGACCTCGAGGGCCGCAAGACAACCGGCTCGATCGTGCTGATGCCGTAAGGGAGCTGCGCCTGTCAGAAGAGCTGCGCGACCGTCTGCCAGCCCAGGACGGAGTCGACTGCCAGACCGCAACACACGATCGCGAGATAGTTGTTGGACTGCAGGAACAGCTTGAGCGGCTTGATCGGCGTGCCGCCCCGCACACTGTTGTAGAGCTGGTGCGCCACGAACAGGAACCAGGCACCGGCCAGGAGTGTGACGACCGCATAGATCCACCCGGCCGCCGGCACCAGCGCAAGAGACGCGACGACGGTGGCCCACGTGTAGATCACGATCTGCTTGGTGACGTGCTCCTCGGAGGCAATGACCGGCAGCATCGGTACACCGGCGGCCTTGTAGTCCTCCTTGTAACGCATGCCGAGCGCCCACGTGTGCGGCGGCGTCCAGAAGAAGATGATGAGAAAGAGGACGAGCGGCTCCCAGCTGAGCGAGCCGGTCACGGCGGCCCAGCCGACCATCACAGGCATGCAACCCGCGGCACCACCCCAGATGACGTTCTGCCAAGTCCGCCGCTTGAGCACCATCGTGTAGACGAGGACGTAGAACGCGATCGTCAGAACCACGAGGAATCCGGCGAGCAGGTTGGCCGCCCACCACAACCACACGAACGACGCAATACCGAGCGTGATGCCGAACACGAATGCGTGCGATGTCGGCACCGCCTGGCGGGCCAGCGGGCGCAGCGCCGTGCGCTTCATCACCTTGTCGATGTCGGCATCGACGACGCAGTTGAGCGCGTTGGCGCTCGCGGCGCCCATCCAGCCGCCGAACAGCGTGCTCAGGATGAGCACGAGATCGATGTGGCCGCGGTCCGCGAGCAGCATCGCCGGGATGGTCGCAACCAACAGCAGTTCGATGACGCGCGGCTTGGTGAGCGCGATGTACGCCAGAACCGTGGACGAGATCCGGCCCCACACCGTGCCGGCATGCCGCGCAGACGCGGAGTCGGATGCAGGGTCGGGGCTACCGAAGCCGTGTCCGCTCGGCCGATGCCCTGTACGCACACTGTCTCCTTGCCCCACGCGACTACACACTCACTAGCGACTGCACTACTACAAACGATGGTAGACGGCGACTACCCATGAACCGAATCGACCCGAATGAGGCGGCGCACTAGGCTGGAGGCGCTCAAGAGGTCCGGCGACGCCCACTGCACCCTCCGGATACCCTCCGGCTCGACGTACAACCATGTCAGGAGACATCTGCCCGTGTCGATCACAGACGAGATCCGCGTCCTCACGCAACCGGTCCACCCCTCGGACTGGACCGAACTGGACACCAAGGCCGTCGACACCGCCCGCGTTCTTGCCGCGGATGCCGTCCAGAAGGTCGGCAACGGCCACCCGGGCACCGCGATGAGCCTGGCGCCGCTCGCCTACACCTTGTTCCAGCGCGTGCTGCGACACGATCCGAAGAACGCCGAATGGACCGGCCGCGACCGGTTCGTGCTGTCGTGCGGACACAGCAGCCTGACGCTGTACACCCAGCTGTACCTGTCGGGTTACGGACTCGAGCTCGCCGACCTGGAAGCACTGCGCACGTGGGGCGCGCTCACCCCGGGCCACCCCGAGTACGGCCATACCGTCGGCGTCGAAATGACCACCGGTCCGCTCGGTCAGGGCCTGGCCTCTGCCGTCGGAATGGCGATGGCCGCCCGTCGTGAGCGCGGTCTGTTCGATCCGGACGCCCCCGCCGGCGCGAGCCCGTTCGACCACTACATCTACGTGATCGCGTCGGACGGTGACATCGAGGAGGGTGTGACCTCCGAGGCGTCGTCGATCGCGGGCGTCCAGGAACTGGGCAACCTCATCGTCTTCTACGACGACAACAAGATCTCGATCGAGCACGACACCGCGATCGCCCTCGGTGAGGACGTCGCCAAGCGCTACGAGGCGTACGGCTGGCACGTACAGACCGTCGAGGGCGGCGAGAATGTCTCCGCGATCCTCGACGCCGTCGCCGCCGCGAAGGCCGTCACCGACAAGCCGTCGATCATCCTGCTGCGCACGATCATCGGCTACCCGGCCCCGACGATGATGAACACCGGCGACGTGCACGGCGCCGCCCTCGGCCCCGAGGAAGTTGCGGGCGTCAAGCGCGCTCTGGGCTTCGACCCGGAAAAGAGCTTCGACGTCGATCCGGCTGCCCTCGCCCACGCCCGTCAGGTCGTCGACCGTGGTGCCGCCGCGCATTCGCAGTGGCAGGCCGACTTCGACGCGTGGGCCGCGCGCGAGCCCGAGCGCAAGGCACTGTTCGACCGCCTGCACGCCGGAGAGTTCCCCGAGGGCTGGACGGACAATCTGCCGACGTGGGACGCCGACGCCAAGGGGGTCGCCACCCGCAAGGCGTCGGGCAAGACGCTCAACGCTCTGGGCCCGATCCTGCCGGAGCTGTGGGGCGGCTCCGCCGACCTCGCCGGCAGCAACAACACCACGATCGACGGATCCGACTCGTTCGGCCCCACGTCCATCTCCACCAAGGACTGGAACGCTCAGCCCTACGGCCGGACGCTGCACTTCGGTATCCGTGAGCACGCAATGGGCTCGATCCTCAACGGCATCGTGCTGCACGGACCGACCCGCGCGTACGGCGGCACCTTCCTCGTCTTCAGCGACTACATGCGCCCGGCCGTGCGCCTGGCGGCACTGATGCAGACCCCCGCGCTGTACGTGTGGACCCACGACTCCATCGGCCTCGGCGAGGACGGCCCGACGCACCAGCCGATCGAGCACCTCGCCTCGTTGCGCGCGATCCCGAACATGTCGGTCATCCGCCCCGGCGACGCCAACGAGACCGCCCAGGCGTGGAGGGCCGCGCTCGAGCACAAGACCGGCCCCACTGCGCTGGCGCTCACCCGTCAGGACATCCCGGTTCTCGACGGCACCAAGGAGAAGGCTGCCAAGGGCGTCAAGCTCGGCGCCTACGTCCTGGCCGAGGCGTCCACCGGCACCCCCGAGGTGATCCTGCTCGGCACCGGTTCGGAGCTGCAGTTGGCCGTCGCCGCCCGTGAGGTGCTCGAGACCGACGGCGTCGCCACCCGCGTCGTGTCGGTGCCCTGTCTCGACTGGTTCGAGCAGCAGGACCAGGCGTACCGCGACGAGGTGCTCCCACCCGCGGTGCGTGCCCGCGTCAGCGTCGAGGCCGGTATCGCGATGCCGTGGCACAAGATCATCGGCAGCGACGGCGAGGCTGTCTCGATCGAGCACTACGGCGCCTCCGCCGACCACAAGACGCTGTTCCGCGAGTTCGGCTTCACCACCGAAGCGGTCACCGATGCCGCACGTCGCGTCCTTGCACGTGTGAAGGGATGATTCACGATGACTGAAACCACAACCCAGAACGCCAATCTCGCGGCCCTGGCCGCGGCAGGCGTGTCCGTGTGGCTCGACGACCTGTCCCGCACCCGGCTCGAGACCGGCAACCTCGCGGAGCTGATCGCGACCCGCAGCGTCGTCGGCGTCACCACGAACCCGACGATCTTCCAGGGCGCGCTCACCAAGGGTGAGGCGTACGACGCGCAGCTGCGCGAGCTCGCGCAGCGGGGCGCCGACGTCGACGAGACCGTCCGCGCCCTCACCACCGACGACGTTCGCAATGCCTGCGAGGTACTGGCCCCGCAAGCCGCGAAGTCGGACGGCGTCGACGGCCGCGTTTCGATCGAGGTCGATCCGCGTCTGGCCCACGAGACGGACGCTACGGTCGCGCAGGCGATCGAGCTGTGGAAGCTCGTCGACCGCGACAACCTGCTCATCAAGATCCCAGCCACCAAGGCGGGCCTGCCCGCGATCACCCGGGTGATCGCGGAGGGCATCAGCGTCAACGTCACGCTCATCTTCTCGGTCGAGCGCTACGAGGCCGTCATCGACGCCTACCTCGCGGGCCTCGAGGCCGCGAAGGCCGCCGGACACGACCTGTCGAAGATCCATTCGGTGGCGTCGTTCTTCGTCTCCCGCGTGGATACCGAGATCGACGCGCAGCTCGGCAGGATCGGCTCGGACGAGGCGCTCGCACTGCGGGGCAAGGCCGGACTGGCCAACGCCCGCTTGGCATACGCGTCGTACCAGAAGGTGTTCGAGGGCGGCGAGCGCTGGGCCGCCCTGGCAGCCGCCGGCGCCCGCGTCCAGCGCCCGCTGTGGGCGTCGACGGGTGTGAAGAACCCCGACTACTCCGACACGCTGTACGTCACCGACCTCGTCGCCCCGAACACCGTGAACACGATGCCGGAGAAGACGATGGAGGCCGTCGCCGATCACGGCATCGTCAACGGTGACACCATCTCGGGTACCGCCGAGGCGTCGCAGGCCGTCTTCGACCAGCTCGCGGCCGTCGGCATCGACATCCCCGCCGTCTTCGACAAGCTCGAGACCGAGGGCGTCGACAAGTTCGAGGTCTCTTGGATCGAGCTCCTCGAGGCGATCGCACAGCAGCTCGCCGCTGCTCGAGAGAGCTGATCCGTGAGCGGACCCGCGGCGGACGGTTGGATCAACCCACTTCGGGACCACAAGGACCGGCGACTGCCTCGCATCGCCGGCCCCTGCGGGCTGGTGATCTTCGGTGTCACCGGCGATTTGGCTCGTAAGAAGCTGATGCCCGCGGTGTACGACCTCGCCAACCGAGGTCTCCTGCCGCCCGGGTTCGCTCTGGTCGGGTTCGCCCGGCGTGACTGGGTAGACCAGGATTTCGCACAGGTCGTGCACGACGCCGTGCGCGAGCACGCCCGCACCCCGTTCAGTGAGGACGTGTGGGAGCAGCTCTCGAAGGGCATTCGCTTCGTGCAGGGCAGTTTCGACGATGACGATGCCTTCGCCGAGCTGTCGAACACCCTCGATGCGCTGGATCGTGAACGCGGCACCCGCGGCAATCACGCTTTCTACCTGTCGATTCCGCCCGCGCAATTCCCCACAGTGTGCGAGCAGCTGTCGAAGTCGGGACTGGCGAAGTCCGCGGACGGACAGTGGCGCCGGGTCGTCATCGAGAAGCCGTTCGGGCACGATCTCGAGAGCGCACAGGAACTCAATGCGGTGGTGAACAACGTGTTCCCCGAGGACACCGTGTTCCGCATCGACCACTACCTGGGTAAGGAGACGGTCCAGAACATCCTGGCGCTCCGTTTCGCCAACCAGTTGTTCGATCCGATCTGGAACGCACACTACGTCGACCACGTGCAGATCACGATGGCCGAGGACATCGGTCTCGGCGGCCGCGCCGGGTACTACGACGGTATCGGTGCCGCACGGGACGTCATCCAGAACCACCTGCTCCAGCTGTTGGCATTCACCGCGATGGAGGAGCCCATCAGCTTCGAACCGTCCGAGCTGCAGGCCGAGAAGATCAAGGTACTCTCGGCGACCCGGCTCGCGGAACCACTCGACGAGACCACCGCGCGCGGTCAGTACGCAGGCGGCTGGCAGGGCGGACGCAAGGTTGTCGGGCTACTCGACGAGGACGGGTTCGCACAGGACTCCACCACCGAGACCTACGCGGCGATCACACTCGAGGTGGACACGCGGCGCTGGGCCGGGGTGCCGTTCTATCTACGCACGGGAAAGCGGCTGGGTCGCAGGGTCACCGAGATCGCCGTCGTGTTCAAGCGGGCGCCGCATCTGCCGTTCGACGCGACCATGACCGAGGATCTCGGACAGAACGCCCTCGTGATCCGGGTCCAGCCCGACGAGGGCGTCACCATGCGATTCGGCTCCAAGGTTCCGGGATCGAGCATGGAAGTCCGGGACGTCAACATGGACTTCAGCTACGGGCAGGCGTTCACCGAGTCCTCCCCGGAGGCCTACGAGCGACTGATTCTCGACGTGCTGCTGGGTGAGCCGTCCCTGTTCCCCGTCAATGCCGAGGTCGAGCTGTCGTGGCGAATCCTCGATCCGGTCCTCGAACACTGGGCGAAGCAGGGCAGGCCCGAGCCGTACGAGGCCGGCACGTGGGGTCCGCCGTCCGCTCAGGAGATGTTGCGGCGCACCGGCCGTGAATGGAGAAGGCCGTGAAGAATTTGGAGACCCTCCAGTGATCATCGACCTGCCGGAGACCACCACCGGAGAGATCAACAAGCAGCTGGTCTTACTGCGCGAATCCGGTGGCGCCGTGACATTGGGCCGGGTCCTGACGCTCGTGGTGTGCACGCGGGACAGCAAGAACTCCGAGGTGGTGATCGACGCGGCAAACGAGGCCAGCCGCGAACATCCGTGCCGGGTGATAGTGGTTGCGCGCGGACCGCGGAGCGCCGAGCCGCGCCTCGACGCCGAGATCCGAGTCGGCGGCGACGCAGGCGCTTCCGAAGTGGTGGTACTCCGTCTGTCCGGCGAGCTGGCCGATCACGAAAGCAGTGTCGTCGTACCGTTCCTGCTGCCCGACACGCCCGTGGTCGCATGGTGGCCGGAGGACGCTCCCACCGTCCCCGCGCTGGATCCGGTGGGCCGGTTGGCGATCCGCCGCATCACCGACGCGACGGGCGCCGAAGATCCGACCGCAACGATCAAGAGCCGGCTCGGGTCGTACACCGCCGGGGACACCGACCTGGCATGGAGCCGGATCACGTACTGGCGCGCGCTGCTCACATCAGCACTCGATCAGCCGCCGCACGAGCCGATCGTCTCGGCGACGGTATCGGGGCTGGCGGACGAGCCGGCGCTGGACATCCTGGCAGGATGGCTGGCTAGCCGGATCGACGGCCCGGTGCGCCGCAAGACCGGCGGACTACACGTCGAGCTGCAGTTGACCGGCGACACCATCTCGATCAGCCGGCCCCAGACCGAGACCACCGCCACGCTGCGCCGGACCGGGCAGCCCGATGCCCTGGTCGCGCTGGCCCGGCGGGAAACCCGGGACTGTCTCGCCGAGGAACTTCGCCGGCTCGATCCGGACGAGATCTACGAGGCCGCATTGGCCGGACTGACGAAGGTGGAATATGTCTGACGTCGAGCTGCACCAGTATCCCGACACCGACGCGCTGGTCCAGGCGGCGGCAACCCGGTTCGTCGACGCGGTGGTCGCCGCCCAGCAGTCACGCGGTTCGGCATCGGTGGTCCTCACCGGCGGGGGCACCGGCATCGCACTGCTCGAGCACATCCGCCGAAACCCCGGTGCGATCGACTGGGCCGCGCTGGACGTCTTCTTCGGCGACGAACGCTTCCTGCCCGGTGGCGACCCCGAGCGTAACGAGGTACAGGCGCACCAGGCACTGCTCGACCATGTCGCGGTCGACCCGTCCCGCGTGCATGCCGTGGCGGCGTCGGACGGCGCCTACGGCAGCGACCCGGTGACCGCGGCCGCGGCCTACGCCGAGGTGCTGGCCGTGCACGGCGAATCCACCGCCGGCCCACTGTTCGACATCCACCTGCTCGGCATGGGCGGCGAAGGCCACGTCAATTCGCTGTTCCCCCACACCGATGCGGTCCGTGAGGAAGAACAGCTCGCCGTCGCGGTCACCGACTCCCCCAAGCCACCGGCGGTTCGCGTGACCCTGACGCTGCCCGCGCTGCGGTCGGCGCGCGAGGTGTGGCTGATCGTCTCCGGGGAGGCCAAGGCCAAGGCCGTCGCGGCAGCCGTCGGCGGTGCCCGTCCGGACGAGATCCCGGCGGCCGGCGCGCAGGGCCTCGAGCGAACCGTGTGGCTGCTCGACGACACCGCGGCGAGCGAACTGCCCCACGCCTGAATCAACCGGCCGTCGATTCGTCGTCATCACGCGGCCAGACCACGCGCGGGGGCGCGTCCGGGTCGGCGGCCACAAGCCGAGCTTGGCACACGACCGCCATCCGGATCCGTCCGTGATAGCAGTTCGGCCCCCGCAATCGACGACGCCAGGCCGCCGCACTGTTGACGCAGTACTCCATCGCCGCACACACCTTCCGCTCCGTGAACCCGCCATATTTCGCTTGTTCGAGAGGTATGACGTGAGCCGGGTCGGATCGGTTCCCCGGCTCGGCGGCTTCCGCTACCCCAACGCGTCCAGGACGATGCGGCCGAGGCCTGCCGGCGACGCCATCGGCAGCGTGTAGTGCGATTCACCGGGGAGGACAACCGTCCGGGCGCGTGGCATGAACGCATCGATCTTCCGACCCACCCGCTCGACGTCGTGCACCCGACTCCGCCCCGCGAGCACGACCGTCGTGTCGGTGCGGACGTCGAGCAGTTCCGGCCGTCGAGGACGCCTCGGAACGACCGTTTTCGAAGCCGGGAAATGCTCGGCACCGTATGCGGCGAGCGCGAGCCAGTCCGGATCCACTTGCAGCCCAGCAGATTCCCACTCCACCAGCGCCCGCAGCCGCGCACCCGTAGGCCGCACCAACAACGGCACCGCCCGGGCGAGATACCGCGAGCTCATTCCGGCGAAGCACGCGTTGGGGTCGAGCAGAACCAGTCGCTGAACCTGGCCGGGACGCCGGACCGCATAGGCGAGCGCGACCATCGCACCGTACGAGTGGCCGACGATCGCGGGGGCATCGAGTCCCAGTTCCGCGGCGACGATACCGAGCCACTCCATCAGATCATCGACGTCGCGGATTCCGGCGGTCCCGGTGCTGCACCCGACGTCGCCGAGGAGGTCCACCGCATGGACTCGGTGCCGCTCCGTCAATGAGGCGGCGAGGCCGAACCACACTGCGGACGTGGCGCCGCCTCCCGAAAGCAGAATTACCGGCGCCCCATCGACAGGCCCACAGATGTTGACGCGGGTGATGCCGTGCGGGCTCCGCACGTCGACCTTCTCGACCTTGACGGGCCATCTGCTCAGTACCCGGCCGTAGAGCTCGCGGAAGGTCTCTCCCGCCGATGTTTCGGAGAAATCGGACGCGGTCGTTCGATTCATGCGCTACCTCCGGTGTGCTGCCGTGGACAATTCCCTCGATAGTCGAGATACTAGACAGGCGAGCCAAATTCCGTCGAGCGTTGGAGTCCGAATTGCACGGGAACACCGGACACGAACAGAGCAGCGATGGGCTTCAGACGGTGCACCGACTGCGCGGGCTGACGGTAGAGCTGAACGTCTTCGCGGCCGAGTTCGCCCGACGGAACGGTCTGAACCCCACGGATCTGCGCGCGGTGATAGTCCTGCTCGACGCCCACCGCGCGGGTGCTCCGGCCACACCCGGACTGCTTGGTGAGCAACTCGGGATCAACTCGGCGTCGACCACAGCGTTGATCGATCGCCTGGAAAGGGCCGATCACATTCGGCGCGTCAGGGATTCGGTCGACCGACGGCGTGTGCTACTGGAGGTCACGCCGTCGACCGTCGATCTCGGATGGTCGTTCTTCGGTCCACTGATCGCATCCGCCGTCGATGCCCTCGAGAGCTTCTCACCGGCCGAACGGGACACGATCGAAGAATTTCTCCAGCGGATGCTCAGCGCCGTCACGGCGGTACGCGCCACTGCCGGGCAGTGACCGAACACCCTGATCATGCGGTGCCCTGCCGCCGAGAGGCTCCAGTCTCTCACCGATCGAGAGGACGGGCACACCACACCGACCGTCGTCGGCAGCCGAAGATTCCAGTCAGACCAGGCAGTGCCCTGATCGGGTTCGTGAGACGAAACGTCGATGAGGCAGAGACGCTAAGCGCTCCCGGACGGGCGGGGACTGGGATACGTTCGGGAACATGCGTGCACACGAGAACAGCCGGGTGCCGCCGATACCGGGATGTGTGCACTCCGATGACGGGCGGCCACGCCTGACCCGAGGACGCACCTCACTGCCTGCTCGAGCGCGGCTCCTCAACCGACTCGACGACCGGCACCGGCGGATCACCCTCATCCACGCCCCTCGCGGATTCAGTGCTGCGGATTTGCTCGCATCGTGGATACAGACTGTGGAATCCGCCGGGCACCGGGTACTGCACATACCGGATCCGTTCGCCCACACAGATCCTGAGAGCCAATGGCACAAGATGTTCGGAGCCGAATCGGCGGACAACGGTGACACTTCCCCGACCACGCTGGTACTCGATCATGTCGATACCGTTTCGCCTTCCACATTCAGACGAGGAGGAGAACGCGTTCGCCGACTTCTCGCGAACTGCCCCCACATCGATGTCGTATCGACGGTGCGCCACCGTGAATCCTTGCACTTTGCAACCGAACTCGGCCTCGATACCGAATGGATCTGTGCGCGGGAGCTGCTCTACACCCGCGACGAAGCGGAAATCCTGTTCGCCAGCGTCGGCGTCGAACTCCCGCCGATCGATCTCGACCATGTGCATCGACAGGTTGCGGGGATTCCGGATCTGATGGTCGTCGCGGCGTCGGTGGTCAAGTCCCTTCCCGAAGGATCCCGACATCGGGAGCAGATATCCCGGTCACTCGCGCGCGCAATGGACAGCCGCATGCGGACCAGAATGCTCGCCGGGGATGGCTCTGACGCAGCAGACTTCGCCCTCACCCTCTCCGCCGCATCAATCGTCACGCCGCCGATCGCACGCCTGCTGACCGGCGCCGAGGAGGTGCAGGAGAAGCTGTCGGCTCTCGAGGCCTCCGGACTCCTGGTCCGCACCACGGAATCCGAACGGTCAGCAGATCCAGAATGGGCGTTCGCACCGGCGGTCCGCGACGCGCTACTCGCCATCCGGGTCGCATCGGGGACTCGCCCCGCGCCCGCGATGGTCGCCCTCGCCCGCCATTGCCTGAGCACGCGCGACTACGCGGCTGCGGTCCGCTACGCCGTGGAGGCGAAGGCGTGGCCGCTCGCGATCGAACTCCTCGAGCAACACTGGGACCAACTCGTCCCGGACGACCTCGACCTACTTCGCGACACCGTGGCCGGCATCCCCACCGCCCTGCTCGACGGACACCCGGCACTCCAGGCTGCACGGGCGGTGTTCACCCAGCGCCCGTCCACTCCACCGCCGCTCCCCGACGACCCAGCAGAGTTACGAGCGCTCGGCGCGACGTCCGCCGCATGGAATCACCTCACCGTAGGAACCGCCAATGTCCTGATCCTTCGCACGATGGGTGACCGGCCCCGGGCGGCAGAGCTGGCACGTCAGCTGTCCTGCCTCGCGCAGGGCGCTCTCGATGGGCAACGCGCAGACATCCTGCGGCAGTTGCCGATCCTGCGCCTCACCTGGGGCGTCACCCACCTACTGGCCGGCGACTTCGTCGCGGCGCTCGCCGAGCTCCGGTGCGCGTACACCGAGGCCCTCCGGAAGGATTCCCACTTCGCGGCCCGCACTGCAGGGGCCCTCACGGCCATGACCTGGGCCGTCCTCGGCGGACGGGACCAGGTGGCGGAGTGGCTCGAACTCGACGCCACTGAGCAGGCCCCGGAGCAGCCTGTTCGTGGGCACGGATCCGTGTCGCATACCGCAACGCAGGTGGCAAGGGCGCTGACGGCGCTGGATCGACTCGACACCACGGCCGCACGCCGGACACTCGACGAGCTGGGCGAGGCGTCGGGGTCCGACGAACTGTGGGAGTTCGTCACCTACGCGCACGCTCGGTATGCCTCGATCATTGGCGACGCCTATGCCGGAATGGTCGTGTTGCAGCGAGCGACCTCCGGCCAACCACAGCACGCTGGGCGGCCGGGACACACCTGCTCGCTTCTGACTGCGGCCGAGATGGACCTGCGTCTCGCGCTCGGCGAAGGCACCCGGGCCTTGGCGCTGAGCGACTCAGCCCGCACGGGCGGACCCATGACCCTGGTATCCGCGGCGCGCGCACACTTGCTCACCGGATCCCCGGCACGGGCAATCGCGATGTGCCGCAGCATCAGCTGGAAAGCGGGGCCGTTCGCACGCGCGCACCTCGAGTCGATGCTGATCGAAACCGCGGCACACCGGACTCTCGGCGAGAACCGCGAAGCGGCACGCATCTGGTCGAGGGTGTGTGCCGCGGTCGACCGCACGGGCATGACTGCAGTGCTCGCAACGGTGCCACAGGACCTGGTCAAGATGCTCCACGCCGAGGGCAGGACGAACTCGCCCGCCGTCGCGGCCTTCCTCGCATCAGACGTGCGCGAGGTATTTCCACCTGCGGTGTCCTCCGCGGCGCTCACCAGGCGAGAGCGGGAGTTGCTGGTCGAGATCGTGCGTGGCCTGTCCTCCACCGAAATCGCGAAGAAACTGTTCGTCTCCCCCGACACCGTCAAGAGTCACCGCCGCAGCCTCTACCGGAAACTCGGAGCACACTCGCAGGACGAGGCCATCGCCGCGGCGCGACGACAGGGCCTGCTGAGCTGACCGGACGAAGCGGTATCACCCACTGTTACGCAGCGCAGTGGCGAGTCCGTTCATCGTCAACTGAATTCCACGCCGCACCGCGTCGGAGCCGTCGCCGGCACGATATCGGCGAAGCAGCTCCACCTGAAGGTGATTGAGCGGTTCCAGATACGGGAAGCGATTGTGCACCGACCGTTCGAGTGCCGGATTGTCCTCGAGCAGATTCTCGTGACCGGTGATCGCGCGGTACATCGCCATCGTGCGGTCATGTTCGGCGGAGATCTTGCCGAACACCTCCTCCCGCAGCGCTACGTCCGGGACCAGTTCGGCGTACCGGCGGGCCAGCCCCATATCGGACTTCGACATCACCATCGCCATGTTCGACAGCACCGTTCGGAAGAACGGCCACTTCTCGTACAGCGCCGTCAACGTCGAAAGGCGATCGTCATCGTCGGCGATCCATCGCTCGAACGCGGATCCGGTGCCGTACCACCCGGGCAGCATCACCCGGGACTGACTCCACGACAACACCCACGGGATCGCGCGCAGATCGGCGATCGACTCCGTCGGCTTCCGAGACGCCGGACGGCTGCCGATGTTGAGGGCCCCGATTTCCGCGACGGGGGTCGACGCCTTGAAATACTCGACGAAGCCGGGGGTGTCGTGCACGAGGTCCGCGTAGGCATCGCGGGCCAGTGCGGCGAGCTCGTCCAAGATCGAGTAGGCGGGTGCCGCATCGTCGCCGAGGCCCTCGACGTCGAGCAGAGTCGATTCCAATGTCGCGGCGAGCAGCGCCTCGAGGTTGCGCCGGGCAAGTCGCGGATCCGCGTACTTTGCTGCGATCACCTCACCCTGCTCGGTGATCCGTAGCGAACCCGCGACCGCGCCGGGCGGTTGTGCGAGGATCGCATCATAGCTGGGGCCACCTCCGCGACCGACGGTGCCACCACGACCGTGGAAGAGCCGCAACCGAATTCCCGTTTCGCGGGCGGCTCGCACCAGATCGAGCTCAGCCCGGTACAGCGCCCAGTTGGCCGCGAGGTAGCCGCCGTCCTTGTTCGAGTCGGAATAGCCGAGCATCACCTCTTGCCGGTGCCCGCGGGATGCGACGAGCGCCCGATACACCGGCACATCGAGCGTCGCCGAGAGCGTCGCGGCTCCGTTCTGCAGATCCTCGATTGTCTCGAAAAGCGGCACGATCCCGACCGGGCACGTCGGGCCGTCCACACCGTCCGGATCGAGCAAACCGACCTCGGCGAGCAGGATTGCCGCCTCGAGCATGTCGCTGACCGATGTGCACATGCTGATGATGTAGTTCGGCACGGATTCGGGCCCGATCCGGCCGACCACGTCCGCGGCAGCACGCAGGATTCCGAGCTCCTTCGTCGTCTGTTCGCCGAACGTGGCGTTCGGTGCGGCCAGCGGACGGCGATTGGTCAGCTCCCGGGAGAGCAACGCAACGCGTGCCTCCTCCGACAACGACCGGTAGTCCGGGTGCACACCGGACCACGCAAGGAGTTCCGCAACCACCGACTCATGGACATCGGAGTTCTGCCGCATGTCCAGCCCACAGAGATGGAATCCGAAGACCTCCACCGAATTCCGCAGCTGCGCTAGTCGGTCATCGGCGACCGCTGCATCCCCGTGAGAGCGGAGGGAACTGTCGATCACCTGCAGATCGGCGGCAAGTTCCCCGGGCCCCGCATAGCCCGGAAGGTCGCCGATCGCACGGTGCGCCGGCGGATGACCGAGAATCCGTTCAGCAGCGGCGGTCAGCCGAACCCGCATCCCCCGAACGGCTCGCCGATACGGTTCGTCCGCCCGGAAAGCGGAATCGTCACCCGACGCTTCCGCGAGCCGGTCCAGCCCAGCTGTGACGGTGACCAGTCGCGCCGACATCGACAGCTCCCGTTCGAGCACCTCCAGTTCGGACAGATGATGCTCGAGGGCGGTTTCCGCGGCGCGATGCGTCGCGCGATCGACCACCTCGGCCGTGACGAACGGATTCCCGTCCCGGTCGCCGCCGATCCACGAACCCGGGCGCAGCATCGGCTCCGGCAACAGGTCGACTCCGGGCCAGCGGCGGCGCAGCGAATCACGCAGTTCTGCGTTGAGCCGTGGTACCACCTCGAACAGCGAGGCGTCGTAATACCGCAGCCCGACCTCGATCTCGTCCTGAATCCGCAAGCGGGACAGGCGGATCAACGCGGTCTGCCATAGTGTGAGAATGTGCCGGCGCAGCCGGGAGTCGACATCCGCCGTCTCCAGCGCGTCCTCCCGGACGTGCTCGCGGTACCGCATCAGTTCCATGATCCGGTTCTGCGTCTCGAAGATCGTCCGCCGCCGCGTCTCGGTTGGGTGGGCCGTGATCACTGGAGCTACCAACGCACCGGCAAGAGCCGCCGCTGCAGTTTCGGAATCAGGCAGTGCCGCATCGAGTTTTACGTACGTGGCCGCGAGACTGCTGTCCTGAGGAGGCTCTCCCGCGCGAACGTGGATTGCGCGACGCCGCTCACGATGGATGTCCTCGGCCACATTGGCCAGCAGCGCGAAATGACTGAACGCCCGGATCACCGGAATCGCCTCGGCGGTATCGATTCTCGCGAACATCGCTGCCAGATCAGCGCGGTCTATCTCGGACCGGCGGACGCGGAACGACTCGACCCGGGCCTGCTCGACGAGTGCAAAGACGTCGTCGCCCGCCTGCTCCCGAACGATCTCCCCGAGAATGCCGCCGAGAAGCCGGATGTCCTCGCGCAGCGGTTCAGTGGCCGCGCGCGAGGACACCGATGCGGGCGAGGTCGCTGTCGAGGAATCCGAAATCCCGGTCATCACCCGATTATCGGCCGACCAGCCGAGACCCGCACGTCAAGCGCGGGAAGATGCTTCGATCAGCGCCGCCGCAGCATCAGGAATACAGGTGGACCGTGGTATCCGTGTGCATTCAGCTGAACTTGATCTCGAGTCCGATGCCGAGGATCGCAATCAGCCAAATTGCCGCGGTGAACACCGTCAATCGGTCGAGGTTCTTCTCGACGACGCTCGAGCCGGCGAGGCTCGACTGGACACCGCCACCGAAGAGACTGGACAGACCGCCGCCCTTACCGCGATGCAGCAGGACAAGCAGGATCAGCACCAGGCTGGTGATGACCAGCAGGATGTCCAGGAACAGTTCCATATCGGTATTCGCTGCCCTTCACACATGACGGATTCGGCCACTAGCGGGCCCAGCTTACCTGCTACCTGGGCGATCGGGGGCACACCGGCCCGTCGTGGCGCACTAATCGAGTAATCGAATCTCAGATCATCGCGCGGTGGATGCCCTTCGGCTCACCGCCGAGCTCGCTCAGCGAGGAAGCGTAGAAGATCGACCCGGGCACATGGATGGCGTGCACCAGGCCGGCGTGGGCGTCCCGCCAGAACCGCTGCATGGGCGTCTTCATCTGTAGAGCGCCGCCACCGGAGCGAGCGAAGATCTCGTCCACGGCACGCACCGCGCGCCAGGCGGACGCGGTCTGAGTGCGCCGGCCGACGGCCCGCTGTTCGAAGGTGACCTCCTGCCCCTTCTCGGTCATGTCCCAGAATCGATCCACGGTCGAGAGAAGCGCGGCCCGCGATGCGGCGATTTCGGCGGCCGCTTCGCCGATCGCGAACAGCACGTGCGGATCCTCCTTGATCGCGGTACCAGCGACCGTGATCCGGTTCCGCTGCGCCGCCAGGTGGCAGGCCAGTGCACCCTCGGCGATACCGATCAGGGAGGAGGTGATTCCCAGCGGGAAGATGCACGAGAACGGGAAGTTGTACAGCGTCTCGGTCCGGCCAGCCTCCTTCGGGGCCGTGCCGTCGAAGACCTTCGCGGCGTCGAGCGTCCGATATGTGGGAATGAAGGCGTTCTCGACGATCAGGTCCTTGCTGCCGGTGCCACGTAGTCCGACCACATCCCAGCTTTCGTGGTCGATCTCGTAGTCGCTGCGTGGCAGCAGCACGTGCAGGATCTTCGGCGGCATGATCCGGTTCCCGTCCCGGTCACCGACGGCAGCACCGATCATCACCCACTGGCAGTGGTCGGTACCCGAGGAGAACGACCAGCGGCCGCTGAGGATGTAGCCGCCGTCGGTCGGGGTCGCGACACCCATCGGTGCGTAGGGCGAGGCCATCCAGGTGTCGGGATCCTGACCCCACACTTCTTCCTGGGCCTGCGGGTCGAAGAACGCGAGCTCCCAGGAATGGACGCCGACGATGCCGCCGACCCAGCCGGTCGCGCCGTCCATCGCGCCGATCGACATCGCGGTCTCCGCGAACTCGCGCGGGTGCACCTCGAGCCCACCGTGGGTCTTGGGCTGCAGCATCCGGATGACACCGGCCTCCCGCAGTCGCTTTGCATTGGCGTCGGTCAAACGCATCAGTTTGTCACCCTCGACACCGTCCGCACGGATCTCGTCCGCGTACTGCTCGATCCGATCCAGGACCTGCCCCATGACTGCTCCTCGTCTCCGTCAGAGTTCCCACCTCGCCAATGCCCACAAAACTAGAACACGTTCATTCCAATTGCAATGGGGTTCTAGACGGCACTACGCGCGTTGAGGTGATCATGTCTTCGACCGCTCGGTAGCGGATCCAAGGAACTTGAATGCCGTCCAACAGGGCCTATATCGCAGTTCTCCCCCGCCGGCGATCGAGCTGAGCCGATCACAGGACCGGCGAACGACACCGAACACCGACGGGGTCTGCGGAACAAACTGTAACAAGTTGAACAGCTTCTAGATGGACGCGACGGGAACTATCCGTCCCCACGCAGGCGAGCAGTCGCACGCGTGGTGACCTCTGCGACTGCATCATCGAGCAGAGCGTGAAAGGCGACTGCCGCTGGACTCGGCGCGTGGTTCGCGCGACGCGCGAGGCTCACGGTCCGGTTCAGTTGCGGCTCCGTCAAGCGCGTGGTCCTGAGGCCGGGATAGTGCAAGGCCGCCATCACGGGCGCGACGCTCACCCCGATTCCGCAAGCGACGAATCGCAGAACCGCGTCCAGCTCGGCACCTTCCACGACCGTGTGCGTGTGCAGTCCGGCCGCAGCGAAGGCCTGATCGAGAGCGATGCGCAGATCGTAGTTGTCGTGGCACGCCACGAGATCCTCACTTGCGAGTTCCGCGAGCGTGATCGACCCGCGCCTGGTCAGCGGCGGCTTGTCCACCGAGGACACCACGACGAGCTCCTCACGCAACAGTGGCGTCAGGGACAGGCCTGTGCTGCCGTGGGTCCGTTCCGCCACCACCAATGCCAGGTCCAACTCGCCCTGATCGAGTTTGGTGACGAGGGTGCGTGATCCGGCTTCAGTCACATGCAACTCGACACCCGGATGGTCGGCGTGGAATCGGCTGAGGACGTCGGCCACGAGACTGATGCACAGACTCGGAGTAGCACCAAGCCTGAGCCGGCCTCTGGTCAACCCGTTCAGTTCGCCGACCTGGCGATACGCCGCCTCCCGGTCCTCGAGCATGCGAGTCGCGACAGGCAGCAGGGCCTCACCCGCATCGGTGAGGGTGATGGCTCCGGTCCCCCGGTCGAAAAGCCGGGCACCGACGTCCTTTTCGAGGGCAGCCACCTGACGGCTGAGCGACGGCTGAGCGATGCCGATCTCGTCGGCGGCCCGCGTGAAATGCCCGACTCTCGCGACAGCAACGAAGCACGCCAACTGATCCAATGTCACATCGATAGCATAAGTGCATTAGGTCGATGATTTGAATGCATTGGAGTTATCGAAACTTGCCCTCTAGCGTCGGCTGCCATCGGTGTTGTCGCAATCGACTCCGGAAGGGGTGGAGGACATGAATGCACATGTGGTCGTGGCCGGTGCCGGGTATGCGGGCGTCGTGGCCGCCAAACGCTTGCTGTCGAGGAAGCCGAGCCTGCGCGTGACAGTGGTCAACCCTCGTCCCGAATTCGTCGAGCGCATCCGCCTGCATCAGCTTGCTGCGGGGAACCACCCGGCGACCCAGCCCCTATCGGCGACTCTGCATCCACAGGCGCAGCTGGTGATCGGCGTGGTGGCATCGATCGATGCCCTGGGCCGAGCGGTCCGGGTGGCCGACGGAGACGCGATATCGTACGACTATCTGATCTACGCAGTCGGTAGTAATACCCGCCTCGATCACATAGCCGGCGCGGGAGAACACGCCTTCACTGTCGGCGAATACGGGTCCGCGCAGGCTTTGCGGCTGCGGGTGGCCGACCTGGCCGTCGGCACAGCGATCGTGGTGGTGGGCGGCGGGTTGACCGGTATCGAGACCGCCGCGGAACTGGCCGAGCAACTGCCAGAGCTCTCCCTCACGCTCGTTTCCAGCGGCCGGATCGCAGATGGGCTCCACGACAAGGCCCGCACGCGAATCCTGCGCGCACTCGCGGCCCACTCGGTCGATGTCGTCGAGGGTGGCCGGGTGATTCGAGTCGACCGGCGCACTGTCGAGCTCGCCGACGGACGGATCCTGGATTCCGCATGCACCATCGTCGCGACGGAATCGACAGCACCCGCGCTGGCACGAAGGAGTGGACTTCCGACGGACGAGAACGGTCGACTGCTGGTCGACGTCACGTTGACGTGCCCGGACTGGCCGAGCATCGTCGGCGCCGGGGACGCCATCGCGATCGACGGCAAGCCCCTGCGAATGAGCTGCCAAGCCGCCATCCCGCTGGGCGTACACGCGGCCGACACACTCCTTCGGCGCATCGAGGGCACGGCGCCCACGCCGGTCGATCCCACGTTCGTAGCCCGATGCGTCAGCCTCGGTCGCCGGGCCGGTGTCATCCAACGAACCGACGCCAGCGACAACCCGCGCAACACCGTGATCAGTGGCCGCATGGGCGCACTGATCAAGGAGCAGGTCTGCGCCTCCACCCTGAACTGGGGGGTCAACCCGCGTCGGCCGGTGCTGTCCACGTGGTCGTGACTTCATGGTTCCTCGATGCCCGGGGCACACGATGCCCGGAATCCACACCACAGGCGGAAACCACACACCGAGGAGTCGCATGTCCGAGCACATCAGCGTCATCGGCGGCGGAATCGCCGGCCTCACCGCGGCGATCGCCAGCGCCGAGGCCGGGAAATCCGTTCGCCTGTACGAGGCGCACCGCACACTGGGTGGCCGGGCCCGCGCGACACCCCCTCCCTATGTGGCACACGACGGGGCACACGTGTTCTACGCCGACGGACCGCACTATCCATGGCTGCGGCGGCGCGGCTTCGTGCGGGACCTGGGCTGGCCGTCGCCCACCGACCTGACCCGGATCGGCTTCCGCGTGGACGGCCGCATCAGGCACCTCCCACCCACCCCGATGCTGCGGGCGCAGACCCGACGATGGCTTACCGCGCCTGTCGATCTGGACTTCCGCACCTGGGCGGCCGGACGCTGGGGCGATATCGCCGCCGAGCAGATGGCGAATGCGATCAGCGTCACGACATACGACGCAGACACCGGTCGGCTGTCGGCCGCATTCGTATGGGAACTGTTCCAACGGGTGTTCGGTCCCCGCATCCCCGGCATCCGATGGGTTCGCGGAGGATGGCAGGCCGTGATCGACCGGATGGCTGCGCACGCGACGGAGCTGGGCATAGGCATCGAGACCGGCGCCCGGGTCGACGAACTGCCCTCGAACGGGCCGACGATTGTCGCCACAGACCTCGCATCTGCGCGCAGACTACTCGGTGACGAGTCGCTGACGGGGACCAGCGGCCACAGCATGCTGCTCGACATCGCGGTCGACTTTCGCCGCTGTGATCGCACCAGCACCTTCGACCTCGACGAGGGCGGCTTTCACGAGAGCTACACCATGCAGGACGCCACCGTCGCACCGTCCGGCGAATCGCTGTTCCAGCTTCAGATGCCGGTTCGCACAGGCGAATCTCACGACGACGCCGGCCGGCGCCTGGCCGACTTCGCGGAATCTGTCATCCCCGGGTGGCGGGTTCGCGCCACGTTCCGGCGGACCGCCGTCGCGAAGGGCCGGACCGGCGCGCTCGACCTGCCCGGCCACACGTGGCGGGACCGCCCCGCGATCGACCGCGGCAACGGAATCTACCTCGTCGGCGACATGGTCGCCGCACCCGGCATGCGCGGTGAGATCTCCGTCAACAGCGCTCTGGAGGCCGCACGATCCGCTGTCGCCGCGCTCTCCCCCACACACCGCTGACGGCAACGAAAAACGCTGGGCGCGTGACCAATTCGGTCACACGCCCAGCGTGGCTCCCGGAGTGCTACCGAATCACGGTAGCGGGCCGCCGGCCGCGATGGCCGACAGCGTCGCGAACTCGTCCGCCTTGAGCGAGGCTCCACCGACCAGGCCGCCGTCGACGTCGGGCTGAGCAATGAGCTCGCCGACGTTCTTGGCATTGACCGAGCCGCCGTAGAGCACCCGCACGGCCTGCGCGATCTCGGGCGAGGCCAGCTCGGCGATCGTGTCACGCACTGCCTTGCAGACTTCCTGCGCATCGGCGGCCGAGGCCACCTTGCCGGTGCCGATCGCCCACACGGGCTCGTACGCGACGACGATCTTGGAGATCTCGTCGGCCGACAGACCCGCGAGCGAACCCTTCAGCTGCGCGACGTTGTACGCCACGTGCTCGCCGGCCTCGCGGATGTTCAGGCCCTCGCCGATGCACACGATCGGGGTGAGCCCGTTCTCGAGCGCCGCCTTGGTCTTGGCCGACACGGTCTCGTCGGACTCCCCGTGCAGCGTGCGCCGCTCGGAGTGGCCGACGACGACGAACGTGCACCCGAGCTTGGCCAGCATGGATCCGCTGATCTCGCCGGTGTAGGCACCCGAATCGTGAGCGGAGACATCCTGCGCACCGTAGGTGAGCAGGAGCTTGTCGCCCTCGACCAGCGTCTGCACGCTGCGGATGTCGGTGAACGGCGGAATCACCGTCACGTCGACCTTCTCGAAGTACTTCGCGGGCAGCGAGAATGCAATCTTCTGCACCAGAGCGATGGCCTCGAGGTGATTGAGGTTCATCTTCCAGTTGCCCGCGATCAAGGGCTTACGTGCCATGCGTCAGCCCTCCAGCGTTTGGTCGTCGAGTGCACTGATGCCGGGCAGCGTCTTGCCCTCGAGGTATTCGAGGGACGCACCGCCGCCGGTCGAGATGTGCGAGAAGCCGTCCTCAGGGAGACCGAGCTGACGCACCGCCGCCGCGGAGTCGCCGCCGCCGACGACACTGAACGCGCCCTTGCCGGTGGCCTCGATGATCGCCTCGGCGACGCCCTTGGTACCGGCCGCGAACTTCGGGAACTCGAACACGCCCATCGGACCGTTCCAGAACACCGTCTTGGCACCCGAGAGAATCGCCGCGAAGCGCTTCACCGACTGCGGTCCGATATCCAGGCCCATCCAGCCGTCCGGAATCTCGAGGACGGAGACCGTCTTCGACTCGGCATCGGCCGAGAACGAATCCGCGATCACGACGTCCTGCGGGATGTGGATGACGTCCGCATACCGCTCGAGCAGTTCCTTGCAGGTGCCGATCATTTCTTCCTGGCACAACGAGTTACCGACCGAGATGCCCTGCGCCGCAAGGAACGTGTAGTACATGCCGCCACCGATGACAAGGGTGTCGACCTTGGGAGCCAACGCCTCGATCACCGCGAGCTTGTCCGACACCTTCGAGCCGCCGAGCACGACCGCGTACGGCCGCTCGGAGTCCTGCGTCAGCTTCTGCAGGACCTCCACCTCGGCCGCGACCAGGTTGCCCGCGTAGTGCGGGAGCAGCTTGGCCACGTCGTAGACCGACGCCTGCTTGCGGTGCACGACACCGAAGCCGTCGGAAACGAAGGCGCCGTCACCGTCGACCAGGTCGACGAGAGCCTTGGCGAGTGCCTCGCGCTCGGCATCGTCCTTGCTGGTCTCGCGCGGGTCGAAGCGAATGTTCTCCAGCAGGAGCACATCGCCGTCCGTCAGGCCCTCGGAGCGTGCGAGCGCGTCCTGACCGACGACGTCACCGGCGAGCTGGACATTGCGACCCAGCACCTCGCCGAGCTTCGCGGCAACCGGCGCGAGCGACAGCGCCGGATCCCAGTCGCCCGCAGGAGCGAAGCCTGCGGAGCGACCCGAATGCACGGGTCGGCCCAGGTGCGCCATCACGATGACCTTGGCACCCGCCTCGGCCAGCGCCGAGATGGTCGGCGCGGACGCGATGATGCGGCCCGGATCGGTGATGGTTCCGTTGTCCAGCGGGACGTTGAGGTCCGAGCGCACCAGCACGGTGCGGCCCTCGACCCCCTCGCCGAGCAGGTCCTCGAGAGTCTTGACAGCCATAGTGGTCGTCTGGCTCCCGATCAGAGGGACTTGGCGACGAGGCCGATGAGATCCGCGAGGCGGTTCGAGTAGCCCCACTCGTTGTCGTACCAGGAGACGACCTTGACCTGATCGTCGATCACCTTGGTCAGACCCGAGTCGAAGATCGACGAGTGCGGATCGGTGACGATGTCCGACGAGACGATCGGCGCATCGGTGTACTTGAGGATGCCCTTGAGGGGGCCCTCGGCAGCAGCCTTCATCGCGGCGTTGATGTCCGCGGCGGACGCCGACTTGCGCAGGTTCGCGGTGAGGTCGGTGACCGAGCCGGTCGGGATCGGCACGCGCAATGCGTAGCCGTCGAGCTTGCCGAGCAGCTGCGGAAGTACCAGGCCGATGGCCTTCGCGGCACCGGTGCCGGTCGGGACGATATTCAGGGCCGCGGCGCGCGCGCGACGCAGGTCGCTGTGCGGGGCGTCCTGCAGGTTCTGATCCTGGGTGTACGCATGGATCGTGGTCATCAGGCCCTTGACGATGCCGAACTCGTCGTCGAGCACCTTGGCGATCGGGCCGAGGCAGTTGGTGGTGCACGAGGCGTTGGAGATGATGTTCTGGGTGCCGTCGTACTTGTCGTCGTTGACGCCCATCACGATCGTGATGTCCTCGCCCTTGGCGGGCGCGGAGATGATGACCTTCTTGGCGCCGGCCTCGAGGTGGCCCTTGGCCTTGGCCGCGTCGGTGAAGATGCCGGTGGACTCGACGACGACGTCGACGCCCAGCTCGCCCCAGGGAAGTTCACTGAGGGGGCCGCGGTGCGCGAGCGCCTTGATCTTGGTATCGCCGACGACGATGGTGTCCTCGCCCTCGAGCGAGACGTCGTACGGCAGACGACCCAGGATCGAGTCGTACTTGAGCAGGTGAGCCAGCGTCGCATTGTCGGTGAGGTCGTTGACCGCCACGATCTCGATGTCGGTGGTGCCGAGCGCCTTCTGCGCATCGACCGCCCTGAAGAAGTTACGCCCGATACGACCGAAGCCGTTGATGCCTACCCGGACCGTCACAGTTAGCTCCTTTGCCCATCTACTCTGGTGTGCCAGTTTGCGCCCGCGAGAACTCCGCGAACATGTCGATACCCACGACGATCGAACCGAATCGCAGGACTCATCGGCCGATGTGCCTCCCACCCTAGTGCGCGCCCTCACCGAACCGCGCATCTGCCCCGGTCACCGGGATCGGAACCGGGCGCGCTCAGCGGAAGATCGCGTACCTCGTCACGCCTCGTCGAGAAGTTCAGCGGTGACAGCCGATTCGGTGTCCGGAATTCCGACGTCCTTGGCCTTCCGGTCGGCCATCGACAGCAGCCGACGAATCCGGCCGGCCACCGCATCCTTGGTCATCGGCGGATCCGCGAGCTGGCCGAGCTCCTCGAGCGAGGCCTGCCGGTGCTTGACCCGCAGGGTTCCCGCGGCGGCGAGATGGTCGGGTACATCCTCGCCGAGGATGTCTAGTGCCCGCTCCACCCGGGCTGCCGCCGCGACCGCCGCACGCGCGGACCGCCGCAGGTTCGCGTCGTCGAAGTTCGCCAGCCGGTTCGCAGTTGCCCGGACCTCGCGCCGCATCCGGCGTTCCTCCCAGGTGAGCCGGGTGTCCTGCGCGCCCATCCGGGTGAGCAGAGCGCCGATGGCCTCGCCGTCGCGCACCACGACACGGTCGGCACCCCGCACCTCGCGAGCCTTGGCCCCGATCCCGAGCCGACGCGCGGCGCCGACGAGCGCGAGCGCGGCCTCCGGGCCGGGGCAGCTGATCTCGAGGGCCGACGAGCGGCCGGGCTCCGTCAGCGAACCGTGCGCCAGGAACGCACCCCGCCATGCCGCCTCGGCGTCGCCGACACTGCCGCCGACCACCTGCGCTGGAAGCCCGCGGACGGGACGGCCGCGCATGTCGAGGAGCCCGGTCCGGCGAGCGAGCGCCTCACCCTCCTTGGCGACGCGGACGACGTAGCGGGAGCTCTTCCGCAGCCCACCTGCGCTGAGCACGTGCACGTCGGAGGTGTAGCCGTACAGGTCGAGGATCTCGCTCCGCAGCCGGCGCGCGATCGATCCGAGATCGACCTCGGCCTCGACGACCACCCGACCACCCACGATGTGCAGTCCGCCAGCGAACCGCAACAGCGCAGAAACCTCCGCCTTACGGCAGCTCACCTGCGTGATCGTGAGCCTGCTGAGCTCGTCCTTGACCTCGGCTGTCATCGCCACGTGGTGCTCTCCCTTCCCCCTGATGTCCGTTCGGCGGGCGCCGCGCCCGCCTGCTGCTCCGTGGCGAGTCGTTCCAGCACGGCCGCGAGCTTGCCCGCGTGGTGTTTGTGAGTTCCGTCCTCGGCAACGTCGGCGTAGACCACGTCCGCGCCGAGTTGCTTCGCGGCGCGGCACAAGTGGTCACGCTCCCGAGCGGATGGGACGGACGCCGAGTCGACCACGACGTGATCGACTCGGAATGCGGGTGCGTGTTGGCAGAGTACGTGCAAATGGCGCTCCGCGGAGAATCCCGCTGTCTCGCCGGGCTCGGGCGCGAGATTGAGCACCAGCACCTTTCGAGCCGATGCCCGTGACAACCCGTCGAGCAGTTCCGGAACGAGGACGTGAGGAATCACACTCGAGAACCAGGATCCGGGGCCGAGGACCACTAGGTCGGCGCCGTCGATCGCCTGCAGCGCGTCCGGACAGGCCGGCGGATTCGCAGGCAGCAGGCGCACCCGGCGTACCTTGCCGGGCGTCGTCGCGACCGCGACCTGACCGCGGATACAGCGGCTGACGCGGGGATCGCTCTCGAGTCCGACGACATCGGCTTCGATGTCGAGTGCGACCGGCGACATCGGCAGGACCCGTCCCTGGATCTCGAGGAGCCGGGCCACCACGTCGAGCGCCGCGACGGAGTCACCGAGCACCTCGGTCAGTCCCGCGAGGATCAGATTTCCCACCGAATGACCGGCGAGCGCACCCGTGCCGCCGAACCTGTGCTGCACGGTGTCGGTCCACGTCTGCACGTGCGGTTCGCGCGCCGCCAGCGCCGCGAGCGCCATGCGCAGGTCGCCGGGCGGGATCACGCCGAGTTCGCCCCGCAGCCGACCCGACGAGCCCCCGTCGTCGGCAACCGTCACCACCGCTGTGACGTCGGAACTCAGCCGTCGCGCCGCACTGAGCGTCGCGTACAGGCCGTGTCCGCCGCCGAGCGCGACGATCCTCGGCGCCCTGCCGTCTCCGCTGAGTAGATCGTCACTCATTCGCGCCCCACATCACGGTGCACGACGCGAACCGCAAGTCCGTCGTCGGTACGTAGCCGGACCGCGAGGGCCTCCGACATCGCCACGCTGCGGTGCTTGCCGCCGGTGCACCCGACCGCGATAGTCATGTACCGCTTTCCCTCCCGGCGGTATCCCGCCGTCGTCAGTTCCAGGAGCCGGACATAGGTGTCGAGGTACTCCTCGGCGCCGTCGCGGGACAGGACGAAGTTCCGCACCGCCTCCTCGAGGCCGGTGTGCTCGCGCAGCTCCGGAATCCAGTGCGGATTCGGCAGGAACCGGACGTCGCACACCATGTCCGCATCCATCGGCAGACCGTGCTTGAAGCCGAAGGACTGCACGGTCACCTGAATCGCACCACTGCTCTCACCGCCGAACGCCGTCTCGATCTTCTCGCGCAGTTCGCGCACCGCCAGTGACGACGTGTCGATGACCAGGTCCGCCGCCGCCTTCACCCGTGCCAGCTTCGAACGCTCGGACGCGATGCCCTCGGAGAGCGTGCCGTCCTTACTGTCGCTCTGCAGCGGATGGCTGCGGCGGACGTGCTCGAACCGGCGGATGAGGACCGAATCGGTGGCCTCGAGATACAGCACCCGGATCTCCACCGGCATCGCCTCGAGCGCCGCCACGACCCGGCCGAGATCGCCCGTGAACGGCCGGCTTCGCACGTCCATCACCACCGCGAGCCGGCGGATCGGCGGATCCGACTCGAGACCGAGATCGACCATGCGCGTGATCAACTCGGGCGGCAGGTTGTCCACCACGTACCACCCGAGATCCTCGAGCACCTTGGCTGCAGTGCCCAACCCGGCCCCGGACAAACCGGTGACGAGTGCAACCTCCATGGCATCCCGGCCCCGCACCTGCTGGTCGTTCACTCGCGACTCTGTCCTGTTCGTTCCGATGCAACCTGTTCGGATCTACCGATATCCGTCACATCATCCCCCACCGCGTGGTCTCCCGCAGTGGCATCGACGCCGGCGGGAGTGGCGGCCTCAGGCCCCGCCAGCGCCGACAGCACCGCCTTCGCCGTCGCCACGCCGATCCCGGGTACCGCGGTGATCTCCTCTACCGTCGCGTTGCGCAACCGGGCCACCGACCCGAAATGTGTGACCAGTGCCGTGCGCCGGGTCTCGCCGAGCCCCCGGACCGAGTCCAGAGCGGACGCCGTCATCCGTCGCGAGCGCTTGCTGCGGTGGAACGTGATCGCGAACCGGTGAGCCTCGTCCCGCACCCGCTGCAGCAGGTACAGCGACTCACTGGTCCGGGGCAGGATCACCGGATCGCTCTCCCCTGGCACCCACACCTCCTCGAGCCGCTTCGCGAGCCCGATCACCGCGACATCGGTGATACCGAGTTCGTCGAGAACCGCCGCCGCCGCCGTGACCTGCGGGGCACCTCCATCGACGACGTACAGGTTCGGTGGGTAAGCGAACCGGCGCGGGCGTCCGGTCTGCGGATCGAGGGCCGCCTCCGGCGCGAGATCGCCACCGTCACCGTCGTTGCGGTCGGCTCCCGCAGCCACATCCCGGTTGTGCCGCAGGAACCGGCGGCGGGTGACCTCCGCGATACTTGCCACGTCGTCGGAACGTCCTTCTCCCGCAGCCTCCTTGATGGAGTAGTGCCGGTAGTCCGACTTCCGGGGCAACCCGTCCTCGAACACCACGAGCGAAGCCACGACGTCGGTGCCCTGGACGTGGCTGATGTCGACGCACTCGATCCGCAGCGGAGCCGAATCCAGATCGAGCGCCTCCTGGATGCCCTGCAGCGCCGCGGACCGCGACGTGAAGTCGCCGGCGCGCTTGAGCTTGTGCTGGGCCAGCGCCTCCTTCGCGTTGCGCTGCACAGTCTCGGCGAGGTCCTTCTTGTCGCCCCGTTGCGGCACCCGGAGTGCCACGTTCGACCCGCGCAGACCGCTGAGCCATTGCTGCACTTCATCGGCATTGCGCGGCAGCACCGGTACCAGCACCTCGCGCGGGACGGCGTTGGCGGGCTGGTCTGCCGGCCCGCCACCCTCGGCCAGCGCGGCCTGCTCCCCGTAGAACTGGGTGAGGAACTGCTCCACCAGAATCGACAGTTCGGCGTCGGTGTCTGTCTCGCCCTCCCCCGCGGTGCCCTCGATGATCGCGTCCTCGATCACGGCGTCGCGTTCGATCGCGTCGCCCGCCTTCTCCACCACCCATCCGCGCTGGCCGCGGACGCGACCACCACGCACGTGGAAGACCTGCACCGCGACCTCGAGTTCGTCCGCGGCGAACGCAACCAGATCGGCGTCGGTGCCGTCGCCCAGCACGACAGCCTGCTTCTCGAGCGCCTTGCGCAGCGCGCCGACATCGTCGCGCAGCCGGGCCGCCGTCTCGAAGTCCAACTCCTCCGCCGCGTCCTGCATGCGTGCCTCGAGCTGGCGGACCAGCCGGTCGGTGCGACCGGACAGGAAGTCGCAGAAGTCCTCGACGATCTGCCGGTGTTCCGCCGAACTCACCCGGCCGACGCACGGTGCCGAACACTTGTCGATGTAGCCGAGCAGGCAGGGCCGGCCGATCTGATGGTGTCGCTTGAACACTCCCGCCGAACATGTGCGGGCCGGGAACACCCGGAGCAGCAGGTCCAGCGTCTCGCGGATGGCCCACGCGTGCGCATACGGGCCGAAGTAGCGAACACCCTTGCGGCGCGGACCGCGGTAGACGAACAGCCGCGGGAACTCCTCGTTCAACGTCACCGCCAGGACGGGGTACGTCTTGTCGTCCCGGTAGCGGACGTTGAACCGCGGATCGAACTCCTTGATCCAGTTGTACTCGAGCTGGAGCGCTTCGACCTCGGTGCTGACGACGGTCCACTCGACGCTGCCCGCCGTCGTCACCATCTGGCGGGTGCGCGGATGCAATGACGAAACGTCCGCGAAGTACGAGTTGAGCCGCGACCGCAGGCTCTTCGCCTTGCCGACGTAGATCACCCGGCCGTGCGGGTCTCGGAACTTGTAGACGCCCGGAGCCACCGGGATGGTTCCGGGCGCGGGACGATACGTCGAGGGATCGGGCACGTAACAAGGTTAGTCGGCGGTACCGACGGTACTCAGCGAGCCGCGGGGCTCGTGTACTTCGCTTCGAGCTCCCGGAACCTGCGCACCGCCTGCACCGCGTGCTCGCGGTCGTTCGCCTGGATCGCCATCACGGGCACGTACTCGTCGTCGGGCAGCTCGATCCGTGCCCAAGACGCTCCCTCCGGGAACGACATGCCCTGATCCAGATCCCACTCGACGATCCGCTCGCCGAGGACGTTGCGCACCCCGATCCCCTGCGGGCCGACGCGTAGGCGGGGACGAGTGAGCAGCAGCACACCTCCGGCAAGCAGACAGCCGATGCCCGCCATCGCGAACTGGTCGACGGTCCGGAAGTACACACCGGTTGCCGACGACCGCAGCAGCACCGCGAGGGTGACGTGCACCAGCACGAGCACCCCGGCCGCCATCATCGCGTACCGCGCAGACTTCTTGGAGCGGACCTCGAACTCCCAGTCGCCGTTGCCTGTCATCGGGATGCCGTCCCCGCCCGCTTGCGCCGCAGCTGTGCAAGAGTCACCGCAGTGTCGATAGCTGCGGCACACGCCTCACCGCCCTTGTCCTCGACCGACCCGGGCAGACCCGACCGGTCCAGCGCCTGCTGCTCGTTGTCCGTGGTGAGGACACCGTTGCCGACCGGCGTGTTCTCGTCCAGCGAGACCCGGGTCAGACCGGCGGTGACGGCATCACACACGTACTCGAAATGCGGTGTGCCACCACGGATCACGACACCGAGTGCCACGACAGCATCGTGCGACTTGGCAAGTTCCTGCGCGACGATGGGCAGTTCGATCGCACCCGCCACGCGAACCAGCGTCACATCTTCGATCTGCGCCTGCTTCGCGACCCGGCGGGCACCGGCAATCAGCGCCTCGCTGATCTCCGGATGCCACTGACCCGCCACGATCGCGAGCGTGAGGCTCTTGGCCATGCCCAGCTGCAGATCGGGGCGTCCCTCGCCGCTCACAGCGCGTCCCCGGCCTCGAACTCGTCGAGCCCGATCAGGTCGTGACCCATCCGGTCCCGCTTGGTGCGCAGATAGGTCAGATTCTCGGAATTCGCACGCAGCGGCATCGGCACGCGATCGGTGATCTGCAGGCCGTAGCCGTCCAGTCCCACCCGCTTGGCTGGGTTGTTCGTCAGCAACCGCATCGACTTGATACCGAGATCCACCAGAATCTGCGCGCCGATGCCGTAGTCCCGCGCATCGGCGGGCAAGCCCAGCTGGAGGTTGGCGTCGACGGTGTCCGAACCGGCGTCCTGCAATTGGTACGCCTGCAGCTTGTGCATCAGGCCGATGCCGCGACCCTCGTGCCCACGCATGTACAGGACCACACCACGGCCCTCCTGCGCGACCATGTCGAGTGCGGCGTCGAGCTGTGGGCCGCAGTCGCAGCGCAGCGAACCGAAAACGTCACCGGTGAGGCATTCGGAGTGCACCCGCACCAGCACATCGCTGCCGTCGTCCGCGCTGATATCGCCCTTGACGAGGGCAACGTGCTCGACGTCGTCGTAGATGCTGCGGAAGCCGACAGCAATGAAGTCGCCGTGGCGAGTGGGGATCCGGGCCTCGGCGACGCGCACCACATGCTTTTCGTGCTTGCGGCGCCATGCGATGAGATCGGCGATCGAGATCAGGGCCAGATCGTGGTCGTCGGCGAAGACGCGCAGTTCCTCGGTCTGGGCCATATGGCCCTCGTCCTTCTGACTGACGATCTCGCAGATCACGCCCGCCGGGCGCAGATCCGCCATCCGGGCGAGATCGACTGCGGCCTCGGTGTGTCCGGGGCGACGCAGTACGCCGCCCTCCTTCGCCCGCAACGGCACGACATGACCGGGACGCGTGAAGTCCTGGGCGCCACTGTCCGGATCTGCGAGCAGACGCATCGTCGCCGCGCGGTCGGAGGCCGAGATGCCCGTGCCGATGCCATCGCGCGCATCGACGGTGACCGTGTACGCGGTGCCGTGCTTGTCCTGATTGGTCGCGTACATCGGCGGCAGGCCGAGACGGTCGCAGTCCTCACCGTCGAGCGGGACACAAAGGTAGCCCGAGGTGTAGCGGACCATGAACGCCACCAGCTCGGGGGTGGCCTTCTCGGCGGCGAAGATGAGATCACCTTCGTTCTCACGGTCCTCGTCATCGACGACGACGACCGCCTTACCGGCGGCGATATCAGCGACTGCGCGCTCGATGCTGTCGAACCTGGTCACGTGCTTGGGCTCCAAAATCTTGAACTGCGTGCTCGAGTAAGTCCCGGCGCATCGGTTCGGATGCACCTCAACAGTACGACCCCGCGATACGAGGTCGTTATTCCGGCTAGCGGCCGGCGACGGTGTGCAATCGCTCGACGTACTTGGCGATCACATCGACCTCCAGATTGACCCGGGTGCCCGGTTCGGCCGAGCCGAGCGTGGTCAGCGCCAGGGTCGTCGGGATCAGCGAGATCTCGAAGTACTCGTCGCCCGGCTCCCCGCCCAGCGCGGAGACCGTGAGGGAGACACCGTCGACGGTGATAGAGCCCTTCTGCACGACGTAACGCGCAATGCTCGCCGGCAGCGAGATCCGCACGACGGTCCAATTCTCGGACGGCTCGCGGCAGATGACCGACCCGACAGTGTCGACATGGCCCTGGACGATGTGCCCGCCCAGTCGGCTGTTCACCGCGGCGGCGCGCTCCAGGTTGACCCGGCTACCGATGTCGAGCGCGCCCAGGCTCGAGCGAACCAGGGTCTCGCGCATGACGTCCGCAGTGAACGCCCCATCGTCGACCACGTCGACGACCGTCAGGCACACACCGTTGACCGCGATCGAGTCGCCGTGGCCCGCGTCGGAAGTGACGACGGGACCCCGCACGGTGAAGCGGGCGGCATCCGCCAGCTCCTCCTTGGCCACGATCTCGCCGAGCTCCTCGACGATTCCGGTGAACATGTCTCGCTCACTCCTTCGGATCCCGGAGGATCGGTTCAACGGTGATCCCCGCGGGATCACTCCACTGACGATCCCAGCGGGATCAGGTTCAACAACAGGTCTTCGCCGATCGGCTCGACGCTCTCCCGCCGAAACCGTAGCGCCTCGGCAATGGTGCGGACGCCGGCGTCTTCCACTGCGTGGGACCCCGCGCCGAGAACCACCGGTGCGAGGTACGCCTGTATCCGGTCGATCCGGCCCGCGGCCAGGAACGCCCCGGCAAGCCGCGGCCCACCCTCGACGAGAACATCGTCGCGGTCCGCCAGGGCCGCGAGGACCTCGTCGACGTCATGGGTGCGCAGGATCAGCGTCGGGGCCGCACCGTCCAGAACCCTTGCAGTGGAGGGGATCTCTCGGGTTCCGACCACGACACGCAGCGGCTGGTGCGCAGCGAGCGAGCCGTCGGGTAGCCGCGCGGTCAGCCACGGATCGTCCGCCAGGACCGTTCCCGTGCCGACGACGATCGCGTCGAGACGCGCACGGTCGGCATGCACCCGAGCCCGCGCCTGCGGCCCGGTGATCCACTGGCTGGTGCCGTCGGCGGCGGCACTGCGGCCGTCCAGCGTGGCGGCGAGCTTCCAGGTCACGTGCGGTCGCCCGGTCCGCTGCCGGTGCAGCCAGGCGCGCAGCGGCCCCTGTTCGACCTTGTCGGCAAGTACACCCGACGACACGTCCACCCCTGCCTTCCGCAGGGTGTCGGCGCCACCCGCCGCGGCGGCGTTCGGATCGACGACCGCGAAGTGCACCGCTGCGACGCCCGCCTCGATCAGCGCCTGCGCGCACGGGCCGGTTCGCCCCCGGTGGTTGCAGGGTTCGAGGGTCACCACCGCAGTGCCGCCGCGGGCCCGGTCGCCGGCCGCGGCGAGCGCGACCACCTCGGCATGCGCACCGCCGGGCGGCCGGGTCGCACCCACGCCGACCACCTCGCCGGACGCGTCCAGGATTACTGCACCGACAGGCGGATTGGGGCTGGTGGTGCCACGCACCCCGTGCGACGCATCGATCGCGAGCCGCATCGCGGGCTCGTAGGCAGACGTCGCCACGGCCGACTCGTCAGATCGCCAGCGTCAGGTGCGGCGACGCCTTGGCCGCCTGCTCGCGCAGCCCACGCACCGCGGCCGCGGGATCCGCGGCGCCGTACACAGCCGAACCAGCGACGAAACAGTCGATGCCGGCCTCGGCAGCCTGCTCGATGGTATCGACGTTGATGCCGCCGTCGATCTCGACGAGCAGTCGCAGCTCACCGGCGTCGACCAGCCTGCGCACAGCGCGGGCCTTGTCGAGGACGGAAGGAATGAACGACTGACCACCGAAGCCGGGCTCGACGCTCATGACGAGGAGGGTGTCGAAGTTCTTCAGGATCTCGAGGTACGGCTCGATCGGGGTGTTCGGCTTGATGCTCAGGCCCGCCTTGGCACCGGCCGCGCGGATGTCGCGGGCGACCCCGATCGGATCGTCGGTGGCCTCGGCGTGGAACGTGACATTGTGCGCGCCGGCCTCCGCGTACGGCGGCGCCCAGCGACCGGGATCGTCGATCATCAGATGGCAATCGAGTGGGATGGCGGTGGCCTTCAGCAGACTCTGCACGACCGGCAGGCCGAGCGTGAGGTTCGGCACGAAGTGGGCGTCCATGACGTCCACGTGCAGCCAGTCGGCGCCGGAGACCGCATCGGCCTCCTCGGCCAGGCGCGCGAAATCGGCGGAAAGAATGGACGGTGCGATCATCGGGGTTGCCACGCGGGCGAGTTTAGTCGGCGGGAATTCGCGACGCTCCGCTGCCGGGGCGCCGCCGTTCCCACCCCGTGGGCTGGGTGAACTCCACCTGGTCCACCGTTCGCGTCACGGCACCAGGACTGCTGCACCTCCGAACACGCCCCCTGCCAGATCCGCGAGCGCGCGGTCTGCGGCGTCGAGCGAATAGCGGTGCGCGGTGACCCGCAGCCGATGCTGCTGCGCGAATGCGAGGAACTCACGGGCGTCGCCCCGAGTGTTTGCTGTCACGCTGCGGATCTGCCTTTCCCGGAACAGGTGTCGCTGATAGTTCAGCGACGGAATGTCGCTCAGGTGAATACCCGCCAGTGCCAGCGTGCCACCCGCGTCCAGCGCTTCCAGCGCCGGCGGGACGAGGTCACCGATGGGAGCAAACAGGATCGCCGAGTCCAACGGCTCCGGCGGTGGATCGGTGGCGCCCTGCACCGATGTCGCGCCGAGGCTGAAGGCGAGCTCCCGCGCCTGTTCGCCACGGGTCATCACATGCACGCGGGCGCCGCGCGCCAGCGCCACCTGCGCGGTGAGGTGCGCGCTGCCGCCGAACCCGTAGATCCCGAGGCGGCCACCCTCCGGCAGGTCCGCACGCAGTAGTGAGCGGTATCCGATGATCCCCGCACACAGCAGTGGCGCGAGTTCGACGATCGGATAGCCCGTGGGGAGTTCGAGTGCATAGTCGACGGGCACGGTCGTGTATTCGGCATACCCGCCGTCCGCATCCCATCCCGTGTAGCTCGAGTACGGACACAGATTCTCGTCGCCACGGATGCAGTACCGGCAATGCCCACAGGTCCCGCGCAGCCACGCGACACCGACCCGCTGTCCTATCTCGAACCGATGGCCTGCGTCCGCACCTGCCCCGACGACCTCACCGATCACCTCATGGCCGGGAATCACATTGAGCCGGTGCGGCGGCAACTCGCCCTCCACGACATGCAGATCAGTGCGGCACACTCCACACGCGAGGACCTTGACGAGCAGCTCCGACCGCGTCGGACGCGGCAGCAGTTCCCGGCCCATCTGGAGTGGGCGATCGGACAGCGGGCCGGGTCTGGTCGTCCGCCAGGCACGCATCGTGGTGGTCGGCATCGTGATTCGTGTCGTCTCGGTCCGCATGGCCTCGGTCCGCAATATCGTCATCGTCGGCGCCGGCTGCAACCGGGGCGCCGTGCCCGCCGAGGTGAAATGGGGCGCCTCCTCCAGCATGCCTGGTTCGCCACGCTCGCAACAGGGGGGCAACGGCTGGCTCTGGTCAACCGGGCGGCCAACCGTCAGGATGGAGGCACCCTTCGCTGCAACGGCAGGAGTCGCCCGGTGGAAGACAGCTCGACGAACGACGACCTCGATCTGCTCAACCGATACTGGATGGCAGCCAACTACCTCACTGTCGCGCAGATCTATCTCCGGGACAACGTCCTGCTGCACCGCCCGCTCGTGCCGACCGACATCAAACCCCGACTTCTCGGGCACTGGGGCACCAGCCCGGGGCTCTCGCTCGTCTACGCGCATCTGAACCGGTTGATCACCCGCACCGGCGCGAACGTGATGTTCGTGGCCGGGCCCGGCCACGGCGGACCGGCGGTCGTGGCCAACGCATATCTCGAGGGAACATATTCGGAGCTGTATCCGGAGGTGACCCCGGACGAGGCGGGTCTGCGACGGCTGGCCCGCCAGTTCTCGACCCCCGGCGGCATTCCCAGCCACTCCGGAGTCGAGACACCCGGCTCGATCAACGAGGGCGGTGAACTCGGTTACTCGCTCGCACACGCGGCCGGCGCGGCGATGGACAATCCGGATCTCATCGTGGCATGCGTCGTCGGCGACGGCGAGGCCGAAACCGGGCCGCTGGCGGCGTCGTGGAAGGCGCCGTTCTTCCTCGACCCGGCACACGACGGTGCCGTTCTGCCGATCCTGCACCTCAACGGATACAAAATATCCGGACCGACGGTTCTCGGCCGCCGCTCCGACGACGAGGTCGCGAGTCTGCTGCGCGCGCATGGCTGGGATCCGACAGTGGTCGCCGGTGACGATCCGACCCAGGTGCACCGGGACCTCGCCGAGGCTCTCGACCGCGCGAACTCCACCATCACCGCGATCCGGCGCAGCGCCCGCGAGTCGGGTCTCGCCGAGCGGCCGCAGTGGCCGGCGATCATCCTGCGCACACCCAAAGGCTGGACCGGACCGGACCAGGTCGACGGCGTCCAGGTGGAGGGCACGTTCCGGGCACACCAGGTGCCGATTGCCGACGTGCGCAACGATCCCACGCACCTGCGGATGCTCGAGCAGTGGATGCGGTCCTACCGGCCGGAGGAGCAGTTCGACCCGCAAGGTCGTCTGGTTCCCGAGCTCGCCGCGCTGGCGCCGACCGGGGACCAGCGCATCGGATCGAACCCGCATGCCAATGGCGGCAAGCTCCTCCGCCCACTGAAGCTTCCCGGTGTGCAGAACTACGCGGTGACGGTCACGAGCCCCGGTGGGGTCCACCACGAGACGACCCGTCCGCTCGGAGACCTGTTGCGCGACGTCTACTCCGCCAATCCCAGCACCTTCCGCCTGTTCTCCCCGGACGAGACCAACAGCAACCGGCTCGGCGCAGTGTTCGAGGTGACCGACCGCGGCTTCATGGGCACGATCCTCCCCGGCGACGATCACGTCGACCATCACGGACGTGTGATGGAAGTACTCTCCGAGCACCTGTGCCAGGGCTGGCTCGAGGGCTACCTCCTCACCGGCCGGCACGGACTGTTCGCGACCTACGAGGCATTCGCCATGGTGAGCGCGTCGATGACGATCCAGCACACCAAGTGGCTCGAGCGGTCCCGCTCCCTCGACTGGCGGGCTCCGGTGGCGAGCCTGAACATCTTGCTCACCTCGACGTGCTGGCGCAACGACCACAACGGGTTCTCCCACCAGGGCCCCGGGCTGATCGACACGATGCTGTCGCTGTCCGGCGGTGTCACGCGGGTGTACCTGCCGCCGGACGCGAACTCGCTGCTGATGGTCGCCGAGCACGTGTTCGCGACCCGTGACTGCGTCAATCTGCTGGTCGTCGACAAGCAATCGCATCCGCAGTACCTGACGCTCGAGCAGGCGCGGGCCCATGTCGGCGCGGGCGCCTCGGTATGGGACTGGGCCGGCACGGAGAACGGCGCCGCGCGCGAACCCGACATCGTGCTCGCGTGCGTCGGAGACGTTCCCACCGAGGAGACCCTCGCCGCGGCGGCCCTGCTCCGCGGCCACGTACCCGACCTGTGCGTCCGGGTGGTCAACGTCGTCGATCTGATGTCGCTCGCGCCACCGGACGTGCACCCCCACGGAATGCCCCACGAGCGATTCGCCGCATTGTTCACCGAGAACGTCGACGTCGTCGTCGCATGGCACGGTTACGCACGAGCGTTCCATCAACTCCTGCACGGGCGGGTGCACCCGGACCGATTCCACGTCCGCGGGTACACCGAGCAGGGATCGACGACAACGCCGTTCGACATGGTGGTGCTCAACCGGATGAGCCGCTACCACCTCGCGGCGGAAGCGCTGAACCGCAGCCGCCGCGAGTACCCGGGCGCAGCAGAACTCGCCGGATACTGCGAGCGCATGCTCGACCGGCACCACGGCTACGTGCGCGAACACCTCGAGGATATGCCCGAGATTCGCAACTGGGCCTGGCCGGAGCCGGTCTAGGCCCCGCCCAGGCCCCGCCCCAAGTCAGGCGTCCAGCGGCCGTCGCAATGCCGCCATGAACATGGCATCGGTGCCGTGCCGATGCGGCCACAACTGCACCCCCGGACCGTCGCCCAGGTCAGCAACGCCGGGCACCAGCTCGCGGGTGTCGAGCGGGACCGCACCGTAGCGACGCACCGCATCGGCGACCACTCCGACGGTCTCCGACACGTGCGGTGAACAGGTCGAATACAGCACGACGCCACCGGGGCGCACGAGCTCGAGCGCCGATGCGAGTAGCTCACGCTGCAACTTGACCAGTCCGGCCACATCCGACGGCTGCCGCCGCCAACGTGCCTCCGGCCGGCGGCGCAACGCCCCCAGACCGGTGCACGGCGCATCGACGAGGATGCGGTCGTAGCCGCCGTCGAGTCCGGGATCACGACCGTCCGCGACATGCACGTCAACCGGTAGCCCGCGGGTGGTCTTGCGGATCAGTTCGGCCCGGTGCTCCACGGGTTCGACCGCGTCGAGACGACCGCCTTCGATTCCGGCGAGCGCGCCGAGCAACGCGGCCTTGCCACCCGGTCCCGCGCACAGGTCCAGCCACCGTCCGGAGTCGGGGCCGTCGAGCGGAGCCAGTGTGAGGGCGCGCGCCACCAGCTGACTGCCCTCGTCCTGCACACCCGCGAGCCCCTCGCGGACCGCGTCGAGCAACCCCGGATCGCCGCCGTCGAGGTGCACCGCGTACGGCGAGTACGGACCTACCTCGCCGCCGGTGATGAGCGCGAGCTCCTCCGCAGAGATCTCACCGGGCCGGGCCACCAGATGCACTGCCGGACGAGAGTCATCTGCGATGAGTACATCCTGCAGCTCCGCTGCGTCGGCGCCGAGCGCGTCCGCGAACGCCTGCGCGATCCACGTGGGGTGCGCGTACTTGAACGCGAGATGACCCACCGGATCCTTGTCGGTGTCGGGCGCGAGCTGGGCCACCCACTGATCCTCGGTCTGTTCCGACACCCGGCGCAGGACCGCATTCACGAAACCGGCCTTGCCGGAACCGAACTCCGCACGCACCAGATCGACCGACGTCGCGACGGCCGCGTGCGGGGCGACGCGAGTGCGCAGCAGCTGATAGGCGCCCAGCTGCAGCACGTCGAGCAGCGGACCATCGATGTCCTCGATCGGCCGTCCCGCGCACGACGCGATCACCGCGTCGAGCAGACCGCGCGCACGAGCGGTGCCGTACGCAAGTTCTGTCGCCAGGGCCGCATCGCGGCCGTCGAGCCGACGCTCCCGGAGCAGTCCCGGCAGAACGAGATTGGCGTAGGCGTCGCGTTCCCGGACTGCGCGCAGCACGTCCCGGGCAGCACGGCGCGGCTGATCGATCGACGCCTGCGCCGGATCGGGTCGCTTGGCCTGCCGCGGCTTGTTGTTGCTGCGTTCCCCTGCCCCACCCGGCCGCCGACCGGAACCGCGTGCCGGACGCCTCGACTCGCTCACTGTGCTCGCACCTCTCCGTCGAGGCGCGCACCGCGCGCCCAGTCCACTGCTGCCATCTGTTTCTTGCCCTGCGGCTGCACCTGATCGAGCCGCACAGCAGTCGTCGACGTCCCGATGTAGAAGCCGTCCTTGCGAATCTCGATCCGTCCGGGTGGCAGCGTGTCCTGCGCGAGCGTGACGGGACCGACCTTGACGCGGAGGTCGCCGATCATCGTCCACGCGCCGGGTGCCGGAGTCACCGAGCGGACGTGCCGGTGCACGGCCAGCGCCGGCTGGTCCCAGCGAATCCGAGCGGACTCGACGGACACCTTCGGTGCGTGCGAGACGCCCTCGGCCGGCTGCGGCACAGCGTGAACCGCACCGTCCTCCACCCCGTCGAGCACCGACTCCAGCAACAGAGCACCACTTTCGGCGAGCCGGCTCAGTAGGGCCCCCGCGGTGTCGGTGTTGCGGATGGTCTCGGTGACGACTCCGTAGACCGGTCCGGTGTCCATGCCCTCGTCGAGCGCGAAGACGGTGGCGCCGGTCATCTCGTCGCCGGCGTTGATCGCCGCCTGAACCGGTGCGGCACCGCGCCACGCCGGAAGCAGCGAGAAGTGCAGGTTCATCCAGCCGTACTTCGGCACGTCCAGTATCGGACGCGGCAGCAGCGCACCATAGGCAACCACCGGGCAGGCGTCGGGTTCGAACTCGGCCAGCCGAGCCAGGAATTCGGGATCCGACGCCGAGGGCGGCGTGAGCACCTCGATTCCGTGCTCGTCCGCGAGCTCACCTATCGGCGACCGCGCGAGCTTTCGCCCGCGGCCCGCCATCGCATCCGGCCGGGTGACGACGGCGACGACCTCGTGCCGCTCGGACGCGATCAGACGCCGCAGCGACGGCACTGCCGGTTCGGGAGTTCCCGCGAAGACGATGCGCATCAGCGTAGGACCTCCGGGCAGATGGGTCGGCTGGGCGAGTGGTACACGAGGGCGGCTCCCGGAGCATCGAATCCCGGCGGTGCCGGAAGAGGGTTCACCAGGGATTCTACGGAGCACGCCGGCATCGGCTCAGCGCCGCCCGGAACCGGACCTCGGCGCAGGCAAAGCTGAGGCCTTGACTGGACAAACCCGGACATACGACGTGACAGCGCGACGGATCCACCCCGAACCCTCACGGAGACGACCACCCATGCGCTCTACTTCGGAGGGGCGCCCTCGCTGCGCTCCACCACTGCATCCGCAGAGAATCGATCGGAGGTAGAAATGTCCGGCATCGCACACAAATTCGACAAGGCATTCGAGTCTCGTTCAGTCGACGACCTGGCCGACGCACCCGTCTCGGCGCTACAGGGTGTCAGTGATTCGGACGCCGAACATCTCGAGGCCGCCTTCAACATCAAGACGGTCCGTGACCTCGGCACCAACAAGTTCTTCCTGTGGGCACAGGCGGTCGCCAAGCTCGCCGAATAGCCGGCCGTTCAGGGTGATCCGTCGTCGAGAATCGCCCGAAACGGCCGGGAATGACTCTGAACGATCATCTCCGGGATCCCGGTACCGAGCGGCACCTCACGACAGATCGGCGCCGGCGCTCCCGGGTCGAGCGCGCGCACCACCAGCCCCAGGGCGAACGGGTCGTAGACCATGTTGAAGTGCCCGCCCTCGTTCGCGGGGCACAGGTCCTGGATCACGATGTTCTCCGCGCCCGTGCCGCGCAACGCGACATTCGTGTACGGCTGGATCATCTCGTCGTAGCGGGAGCCGATCGTGGTGTACCGCACGCCGGGAACCGTGTCACCACCCGCGTTGAGCGCACGGAGGAACGATGACCCCTGCATCTGCTGGCTGACTGCCTTCGACGTGAGCTCCTCGGCCACCGCGTCCGAGTCCAGGTTGGGCAATGATCTGATCAGCGGCACCAAACCGAACATCACCCCGCCGTAGGTCGGTGAGGCCAAGCCGATCCATCGGTCGACCACGTCGGCGCCGCCGAGCCGGTTGACGAAGTACCTGTTGACCGTCGCGCCCTGCGAGTAACCGATCAAGTCGACCCTTGCGGCGCCTGTCGCACCGCGGACCCGCGTGACGAAGTCCGACACCGCACGGGCGCTGTCGGCGATGTCGCCACGGGCATACTTCCCCGGCGTGCCGTCTCCGCCATAGTTGAGTGCAAACACACAGAATCCACGTCCGGCAAGGTCGGGAGACAGCGCCGCCCAGTCGGTGTACGAGTCCGAATCGCTGCCGTGCACGAGAACCACCGGATTCGGATGCGAGCCGCCGGGTCGGCAATGGAAATCGTTCGCCCCCAACGGCGCCGAGTCCGGGTACCGCTCGGCATAGGCAGCGGCGCCGGCATGACGGACCTGGACCGGTCCCGATGTCGTGGGCACGGTCGACGTCCCCGTCCGGCCGGCTTCCGCGGGGATGGCCGCGGCAGAAGCCGTGACCACCAGGGCCAACGCGAAGGCACCGAGCCCGCTCACGACCACACCTGAGAAACGACCCACTGCGCACCTCCGTTGGTGTGCGGAACCTTTCGCAGTGTCTATCAAGATCACCGCGAGTTCTCAGCGGGAGTGGGCCGACAGGGACATAACGATCGCGGAACGATAGCGAGCAGGACGCGACCCGCGAACACAGATCGATTCCGATGCCGGCCGTCCGTCCAGACACCATCGGCGGAAGCGAAGGTGCCAATGCCGCCCGGGAAGCCGACTACATGATCCAATGAGGCGTCTCCTCGACCATACGAGTCCGACCGCACGAGTCCGACCGCACGAGTCCGACCGCAGGAGGCCGGACAGAACGGGGCCGGAATGACCATCGTGGACAACGCCGTCTATGTCGAAGGCAAGCGCGTCGACAATCCCGAGAACCTCGACAGCACCTACGAGACGATGCGCCGCTTGCAAGGTATGGCATGGATCGGTCTCTACCGCCCGGACACCGACGAGGTTCAATCGGTGGCACGCGAATTCGACCTCCACCACCTTGCAGTCGACGACACCGTTGCCGCACACCAGCGCCCGAAGCTCGAAAGGTACGACCAGACCCTGTTCGTCGTCCTGCGACCGGCGCGCTACCTCGACGACGTGGAGAAGGTGGAGTTCGGTGAGGTACACGTGTTCGTGGGCCCCGACTTCGTGGTCACCATCCGCCATGCGGAGTCGCCGGATCTGGGACGGGTCCGTCGACGGCTCGAGGACTCGCCCGAGTTGCTCCGGCTCGGCCCTGAAGCAGTGTTGTACGCAATCCTCGACCAGGTGGTCGACGAGTACCTACCGGTCGCGGCGGGACTGGAGAACGACATCGACGAGATCGAGGACCAGGTGTTCACCGGGGACCCCGCCGTGGCCCGGCGAATCTACGACCTGACGGGCGAGGTCATCGACTTCCAGAGGGCGACGCATCCCCTCCAGTCGATCCTCGAGGCACTCGAACGGGGATCCGACAAGTATCACGTCGATCTCGAGCTGCGCCGCCATCTGCGCGACGTCCTCGATCACACGATTCGAATAATCGAACGGGCCGACTCGTCGCGGGCGCACCTGCAGACGGCACTCTCCGTGCACGCCACATTGGTGGCTCAGCAGCAGAACGAGGAGATGCGCCGCCTGACATTGACGAGCCTCGCGCAGAACGAGGAGGTCAAGAAGGTCTCAGCCTGGGCCGCAATACTTTTCGCGCCCACTCTCGTCGGGACCATCTACGGGATGAACTTCGAGAACATGCCTGAACTGAACTGGACTTTCGGCTACCCGATGGCCCTCTTGCTCATGGTGGCGACCTCGGTGACGCTGTTCTTCGTCTTCAAACGCCAGCACTGGTTGTGACACCAGTACGCGAGCCCTGCCGAGGTCAATGACTCCGAACCGGAGCGAGATCGACGCCGGCCGGAGGCACCACGCGGCGCAGAGTGCCATCGAAGGCAGTGACATAGAGCGCCCAGCCGTCGCCGTCCGGGCCGATGCGCACCGAACTCGGCCCGGTCCACCCGCTCGACAGACCCGACGCGATGACGCATGCCGCTCCGGTATCCGGGTCGACGCGGTAGATCGCACCCTCGAGGTGGGCGGCGACATAGAGCGCTCCGGCCCGCGACATGGTCAGATCGTCGGGCCCGGGGACCATGCCAGGCAGTCTCGCAACGACCGTCCATTGGTCGGGATGCTCCAGCGGGACTCGGAGAATCTCGCCGGTGAACAGGTCGTCCGTGTACACGGCGCGGTGGTCCGGGCTGAGCGCCAGCCCCTCCGAACGCGGAACCATCGACCAGTTGGGCGCGACAACTCCGGCTTCATGGAGGTAGCGCGACAGCCCCTTCGACGGACCACCCTCCGTTCCGACCCAGGTTGTCAGCAGATCGCCGTCCGGCAGACGCAGCAAGCCGTTGCCCGCGAAGGACGCCCGTGAGGTCAGCTGGCCAGTCGTGGTATCCAGTTGCCACAATGTGCTGTCCTGCCGGGTGAGGAAGGACAGGGTCGAACCGTCGAGCTGCAAGCCACCCGGGGCAGCCATCCGATCGAGCACCGTGCGAACCTGTTCCGCGGCGTCGACGTGATAGACCTTCGACTCCCCGGACAGGTAGAACCCGCCCTTGCCGTCGGGTTCGAGATTCTCGAGCTGCTCCAACCCCTGCACGACCGTCTCCACCTGCCAGTCGCTGCACCCGGACGGAGCCGCAGCCTGAGCGGGCGCCGCCGCAGTGGTGGTTCCTGCCGCAATCGCGACGGCGACCAGCAACGCTCGGGTTCGATTGCTCAGCGTCTTCATCCCGCACAACCTACGTCAATCGCCGCGTCATTTGCCGCGTTTACGAGCCTGCGATGCTCCGAAGTTGCCGGGGTGATTCGATACCCCGAACTTGTCGTACCTCCGAACCAGCATGGAAACATACGTTCGAAAGAAGGTGGAGCAGCGCAAGGGCAGGTGAGCACACATCTGACCGACCTCGACGACGCCCTCCGCCAGCTCGAAACCGCAGTCCGGACAGCTGCCTCCCGAACGGATCCTCGCCGAATCGGCCCGCCACGCCACGCCCCGGGACGTCACCAAAGCCGGCGTCGAACTCCTGGCCCGACTCGAGCCCGACGGCAACCTCACCGACGCCGCCGCACGCACACGCAACCACTCAGACGTGGACGACGATGTGCCCTAGCGGTTGATGCACCAGCAGCTCACAACTTCTAGCCGATCCGGATCGGATCGATCTGCACCCGCACCGGATGCCCGGACCTGCGGGCGCTGCGGACGGCCTGCGCCTCGGCGAGGGCCTGCGCCATCGGCCGACCGGCGCTGCGCGGCACACGAATCAACATGCGCTCCACCTCTTCCGGTTCGGCACCATCGCCGGAGAAGGGCAACCGCTCCCCCGGCGGAAGCGGCACCGGACCGAGGATCTCGGCGGACTCCGGCAGACCGGCAAGCTCCAGTAGTTCGACGATCGAAGCACCGGTGCCGTCCACGGCTGCCAGGTGCACGGCCGGAGGAAAACCGACCTCTCGTCGCTCGTCGAGCTGAGCCTGCGCGTGCCACAACGGATCCCATCGGACCAGTGCCTGCACGGTGGGGATCCCGGAATCGGCGACCACCACGACCTCCCCTCCGTCGCGATGTGATCGCACCATTGCGGACGCCGTCATCCACCGCCGCAGTGTCTCCTCCGCCGCCCGCAGGTCCGCGCGACCGAGCAGTGCCCAGCCGTCCAGCAACAGCGCGGCGCCGTATCCCCCGGGCATCACCGGTTCGGCCCCGACGGTGGCGACCACCAACCTGGCACCTGGTTCGACCTGCGCCTTGACCTCGGTGCCGCCCGACGTCTGGATCGGGACGCCGGGGAAGGCCCGGCCCAGCTCTTCAGCCGTGCGGCCCGCCCCCACGACCACGGCGCGCAGCGCCCGCGCGCCGCACGCATGACAGCGATGCGCGGCATCCGCGACACCGCACCACCGGCAGGTCGGGGTGCCCGCGCCGTCCGGACCTGCAGCCGCCGGCAACGACAACGGGCCGTTGCAGCGACGGCACCGTGCCGGGGCGCGACACTTCCCACACGCCAGCGACGGCACATAGCCACGGCGCGGAACCTGAACCAGCACACCACGTCCCGCGGCGAGAGACTGCCGGGCAGCGGCGAACGCTATTGCGGGCAGGCGGGCCGCTCGAGCTCCTGGATCGCGGGCGAGGGCGTGGTCGCTGTCTGCCAGAGCGGTCACCTTGGGGGCTCGGGCTCGGACGACCTCACGCGCGGCGACCAGATCGTGGGCCCAACCGGATTCGACGAGCGACTGCCCCTCCGCGGTCCGCGAGTGGCCTGCTATCACCAGACCGCAGCCGGTGCCGTGTGCCCGGAGGAGGGCCACCTCGCGCGCGTGCGGATAGGGCGAACGTGGTTCGGAGAGACTGTCGTCGCCGTCGTCCCACACAATGGCCAAGCCCAGATCCGGCGTCGGCGCGAAGACCGCAGCACGAGTCCCGGCCACGACGCGGGCCGTCCCCCGCAGCGCGGCGAGCCAGCGCCGATAACGCGCAGATGGACCGAGCCCGGCGGCCAGCCCGACGACGTGATCGGCGCCGATCACCTTCTCGCAGGCGGCGACGACCCGGTCCAGGTCCCGTTGGTCGGGCACCACCAGCACGACGCCGCGCCCCGATGCCGCGACGACGCCCGCGAGCTCCGCCAGCCGCACGGGCCAGTTCTCACCGGGGAGCGCCTGCCACACTGCCCGGGGGTTGCGTCCCGACCCGAGTGCCTCGACGAAGTGCGTGCCGTGCACATAGGCCGACCACGCCTCGAGGTCTATCTCGGGAGCCGGCGGCGCCGCATGCTCCGCGGCCTTCTCGGACTCGACCTTTGCGTGTCGGGGCGGTATCGCCAGACGCAGGACATCCGCGCGCGTACCTGCGTACCGCTGCGCGACGGCATCCACGAGATCCCGCACATCCGGGGTCAACACACGCTCGTCCGAGACGACACGATCGAGCCAGCCGAGTTTGCCGGTGTGATCGCTGGTATCGGCACGCTCGAGCAGGAAACCGTCCACGAGCCGCCCAGCGAACCGGACTCGGACCCGGACACCCGGCTGAGCCGCTTCGTCGAGATCCGCCGGGACCAGGTAGTCGAACTCCCGGTCCAGGTGCGCGAGAGGAAGCAACGGCAGCACCCGCGCCACAGGCGCGTGTGCTGCCGCCGTCTTGTCGGTGCCGGTCAGCGAACTGACTTCTCGGTGACGGTCAGAGACCGGCCGCCGCGCGAAGCTTCTCGGCGCGGTCGGTGCGTTCCCACGGCAGGTCGACGTCGGTCCGTCCGAAGTGACCGTACGCTGCCGTCTGCCCGTAGATCGGGCGCAGCAGATCCAGATCGCGGATGATCGCGCCTGGACGCAGGTCGAAGACCTCACTGATCGCGGTCTGAATCTTCACGGGATCGGTCTTCTCGGTGCCGAAGGTCTCGACGAACAGACCCACCGGGGCAGCCTTGCCGATCGCGTACGCGACCTGGACCTCGATGCGGTCGGCGAGGCCGGCCGCGACAGCATTCTTGGCGACCCACCGCATCGCATAGGCCGCGGACCGGTCCACCTTCGACGGATCCTTGCCGGAGAACGCGCCGCCACCGTGGCGGGCCATGCCGCCGTACGTGTCGACGATGATCTTCCGGCCGGTCAGACCGGCGTCGCCCATCGGACCACCGAGGACGAACTTGCCGGTCGGGTTGACCAGCAAGCGCACGTCCTCCGTGTCGAGCGGGATGTCGATATCGGCGAGGACTGCACCGAGGACCTTCTCACGCAGATCCGGGGTGAGCAGGTTGTCGAGGTCGATGTCGGCAGCGTGCTGGGTCGAAATGACGACGGTGTCGAGGCGGACCGGACGGTCGCGGTTGTACTCGATGGTGACCTGGGTCTTTCCGTCCGGGCGCAGATAGGGCAGCACGCCCGTCTTGCGAACCGCGGTCAGGCGGCGCGAGAGACGGTGCGCGAGAGCGATGGGCAGCGGCATCAGTTCCGGGGTGTCGGTGCACGCGTAGCCGAACATCAGGCCCTGGTCGCCCGCTCCCTGACGATCGATCTCATCGTCGGAGACACCGTCGACGCGCGCCTCGTGCGAATGGTCGATGCCCTGGGCAATCTCGGGTGACTGCGCACCGATTGCGATGTTGACACCGCACGAGTTGCCGTCGAATCCCTTCGCCGACGAGTCGTAGCCGATCTCGAGGACCTTGTCACGGACGATCTTCGGGATATCGACGTAGGCGGAAGTGGTCACCTCGCCGGCAACGTGGACCTGTCCGGTCGTCACCAGCGTCTCGACCGCGACGCGGCTGTACGGATCCTTCGAAAGCATCGCGTCGAGGATGGAGTCGCTGATCGCATCACAGATCTTGTCCGGATGACCTTCGGTCACGGACTCACTGGTGAATAGCCGCTTGCCGGACGTGCTCACAGATCTCCCTCTCGACGTTCTGTCCAAGGGCCGACGTCCCTCGAAATCCGAGTTGGACGAAATCGTGTGGCCCCGCTACGACACCTGAGCTGTAACTTCGTACTTCTATTCAATACCGCCGACGACCCTAGTACCAGAAACCCGGCCCCGGTGGGTGACCCGCTCGAGCAAATATCGCCCTTGCGGGAAGAACCCGGTCAGTCCTGCGTGAGCAGAGCCGACAGCGCGTCGAGCACCCGACTCGCCATCAATGACTTCGATCCCGGCTCGATCGCCGATTCCGCGCCATCGGCACCGAGAAGCCAACCGTCGTTGTGGTCGACTTCGAACGCCTTGCCGTCACCGACTGCATTGACCACCAGCAGGTCGCATCCCTTGCGCGCCAACTTCGCGCGCGCATGATCGAGCACGCTGCCGTCGGCATCGCCGGTCTCGGCCGCGAATCCGACAATCGCGGTCGACGGGTCGATGGTGCCGTCCCGCCGAGCCTGGACCAGTCCCGCAAGAATGTCATCGTTTCGGATCAACGGAATCGAATCGGGTTCGTCCGCGCCCTTCTTGATCTTGCTCGTCGCCACGGTTGCCGGACGGAAGTCCGCCACTGCGGCCGACATGATGACCGCGTCCGCACCGGGGGCATGCTTCATGACGGCCTCCCGCATCTGCTCTGCGGTCCGCACATGTACGACATCGACGGCAGCCGGATCAGCCAGCTCGGCGGTCGCGCCGGCGATCAGCGTAACCTCGGCGCCCCGCTGGACAGCGAGACGTGCGATCGCATAGCCCTGCTTGCCGGAACTCCGGTTGCCCAGGAAGCGAACCGGATCGAGCGGCTCACGGGTGCCTCCAGCGGAGACCACGACGCGCCGGCCCTCGAGGTCCCGCGGCAGTGCGTCCGAGCGCTCCAACAGCATCGACGCCAACGCGACGATCTCGTCAGGCTCCGGCAGCCGACCGGCACCGGTGTCCTTACCCGTCAGCCGGCCGGACGCCGGTTCGATGACGATGGATCCGCGCTGGCGCAACATGGTCACATTCGCCACCGTGGCGGGATGTTCCCACATCTCGGTGTGCATAGCGGGGGCGAACACCACGGGACAGCGGGCTGTCAACAACGTGGCGGTCAACAGGTCGTCGGCGCGGCCGGCGACGGCGCGGGCCATGAGATCCGCGGTCGCCGGTGCGATCACGACAAGCTCTGCATCCTGCCCCAGGCGGACGTGCGGCACCTGCGGCACATCGGTGAACACGCCGGTGTGCACCGGATTGCCCGACAGCGCCTCGAAGGTGGCGCGACCGACGAACTCCAGCGCCGACTCGGTCGGAATCACGCGCACATGATGACCGGCCTCCGTGAAGGCACGCACGATCGCACAGCTCTTGTAGGCGGCGATACCGCCACCGACACCGACGACGATGCGCTTCGGTCCCCGGATTGCCGAGCCCTCTTCCTGCTCAGCCACGGGCGTCTCTCCGCTCACTCGCCTTCGGTGTGCTCGAGCAGATCGGCGTGGATCTCGCGCAGTGCGATGGAGAGGGGCTTCTCTTGGAGACCGGGCTCGACCAGGGGTCCGACGTACTCGAGGATGCCGTCACCGAGCTGGTTGTAGTAGTCGTTGATCTGCCGGGCCCGCTTGGCCGAGTAGATGACCAACGCGTACTTCGACGAGGTGCGCTCGAGCAACTCGTCGATCGGCGGGTTGGTGATGCCGAGCGGGGTGTCGTATGCAGGCAGGGCGCCACGACCGGCGGTGTCGGACACTACTGCGTCAATGCTGCTCACTCGGATTCTCCTGAAACTGGGCTGGATAGTGCGAAATTGAATGTCGGAATTAGGGATGACTGCAACTAGAACCGTCGTCCAGCCAACAAGGATACCAACTCATCGCAGGACTGGCTGACATCGTGGTTCACAATGACGGCGTCGAACTCCTCCTGCGCTGCCAGTTCCACCCTCGCTGTTTGCAGGCGTCGCTCCACCACGTCTGCCGGTTCGGTACCGCGGCCAGTCAGCCGGGACACCAGCACCTCCCAGCTGGGCGGTGCCATGAAGGCCAGCAAAGCCTCCGGCATCGCGGCTCGTACCGACCGCGCACCGGCCAGATCCACCTCGAGGAGCACCGGCCGCCCCTCTGCCAGCGCCCGACGGACGGGTGCGGCCGGGGTGCCCGAGCGCTGCAGGCCACCGTGGATCTCTGCCCACTCGAGCAGTTCCCCGCGCGCAACCATGCCGTCGAATTCGTCGCGGGAGATGAAGTGGTAGTCCTGCCCGTCCACCTCACCGGGCCGCGGATCACGAGTCGTCACCGAGACACTGAAGACCACCTCGGGCGCGCGTTCACGGAGCAGGCGCACCACACTCGACTTACCCACGGCCGAGGGGCCGGCCAGTACTACCAGCCGGCCCCTCCGCACTGCGCTACTGCCGTCGGCTGACGCCGTGGTGGCCTTGCTCTCTGACACCAGTTCTGCGTCAGCACTCACTTTTGCGCTCAGGCCTCGAAATCGAACCTGGCGAGCAGGGCCTTACGCTGCCGATCACCGAGGCCACGAAGGCGACGGGTCGGAGCGATCTCGAGCTCGGTCATGATCTCCTGCGCCTTGACCTTGCCCACCTTCGGCAGGGCCTCGAGCAACGCCGAAACCTTCATCTTGCCGAGGATCTCGTCCTCTTCGGCGTCCTTGAGGACCTGCTTCAGGTCCGTGCCGCCGCGCTTGAGGCGCTCCTTGAGCTCAGCCCGGGCCTTGCGGGCAGCAGCCGCCTTCTCCAAAGCAGCAGCACGCTGCTCGTCGGTCAACTGGGGAAGGGCCACGGTTCCTCCGTCTCGTCGTGTGCAAATGGTCTACAACCCCCGGATAACCAGGGGCGATAGCGACCGTACTCACGCCGAGCGCCGATTGCTAACCCACCCCCCGCCATCACTGTCCGATTCGAGTGGGTTATGCACTCATTCGACGGTGCGTTCGAGTGGCGCCCGCGCGGTCGACGGGATCGGTGCACATCCCCGAAACAGACCGAGTGAAATTCGACATACTCCCTGGTAGGAGCCAATTTTCGAACAACGGGACCAAGGGCACTCCGACAATCCGACGTGGCGTGGCGCACAGTTGGCACAGCCGAGCGCACCCCCGCGGAAAAATTCGCGAAATCTTCCCTCCGGCAGCGCGTGTCGCGGGCGAAGACAGATACGTGAGCGCCCTGAACACGACGGCACAAGGCCGGGCTCGGGTCCATGAACCCGAGCCCGGCCTTGCCGGATCCTGCACAGCAACGACGCTCGAACGCCGAATGCAGCGCGATCTCCCAGAGCAACAGCGGCACCGCGAATCAGCGCTGAAGCGAGCTACGCCCGCAGGAACGCGAACGACTCGACAGAACGCCCCAGCGCCTCCTGGAGGGCCCGCACCGACGGTCCGGCACGCAGAACCTCCCGCGAGACGCTGGGCACCACGGATCGCAGGCAGCCGTCCGCCAGCCTCCGCACGTCGTCCGCAGTACCACCCTGATGACCCACACCGGGCATCAGGATGGGCCCGTGCAGCGCGCTCAGGTCGGGCGCGTCGGTCAGGGTCGCGCCCACAACCACACCGACCGAGCCGAGGACGTCGGCGCCGGCGTTGCGCGCCGCCGCCTCGTCGACCATCACCTGACTGAGCTTCCGCCCGTCCCCCGAGGTCGCCAGCTGAACCTGGGCACCCTCGGGGTTCGACGTCGCCGCCAGCACGAACACACCCCCGCCGCTGCGCTCGGCCAGGCCCAGCACCGGATCCAGCGAACCGAAGCCGAGATACGGCGAGACCGTCACAGCGTCCGACTCGAGCGGCGAACCCGCACCGAGCCAGGCCCGCGCGTACGCGCTCATGGTCGAGCCGATGTCGCCTCGCTTGGCGTCCGCCAGAACCAGCGTTCCGGCCTCCCGCAAGACCGTGACGGTCCGTTCCAGGACCGCCAGGCCGCCGGAGCCGTACGCCTCGAAGAACGCGACCTGCGGCTTCACCAGCGCCACGCGACCGACAAATGCCTCGACACAGATCTCACTGAACTGTTCGAGACCCTCGACGCTGTCGGGCAGACCCCACGCCTCGAGCAACTCGGGGTGCGGGTCCACACCGACACACAGCGGACCGTGATGGCCCAGCGCCGTGTGGAGCCGCGAACCGAACGTCTCCCGCGATGTCACTGCCGCGAGTCCCCGGAATCACGCAGGCGCGAGTGCAGCTCCTGCAACGACTGGACACCGATGTCACCACGGATGACCGACTCGATGCCCTGCACGGCGGCGGACGCACCCTGCACCGTGGTGATGCACGGGATGTTCTTCGACACCGCGGCGCTGCGGATCTCGTAGCCGTCGACACGCGGGCCGGAATTGCCGTACGGGGTGTTGATCACCATGTCGACATCGCCGGCCCTGATCTGCTCGACGATCGTCCGCGCTCCCTCGGGCAAGTCCTCACCGGACTGCTTGTACACCTGCTCGCAGGTGATGCCGTTACGGCGCAGAACATCGGCGGTGCCCTCGGTCGCCAGGATCCGGAAACCGAGGTCCGCGAGACGCTTGACCGGGAAGATCAACGAGCGCTTGTCCTTGTTGGCCACAGACACGAACACCGAACCGCTGGTCGGCAGCGAACCGTACGCGGCGGTCTGGCTCTTGGCGAACGCGGTACCGAAGTCCGCGTCGATGCCCATGACCTCGCCGGTGGACTTCATCTCGGGGCTCAGTAGCGTGTCGACGCCGGTGCCGTCGGCGCGACGGAACCGGTTGAACGGCAGCACAGCTTCCTTGACCGCCACGGGCGCGTCCATCGAGACGGTTCCACCGTCGCCCTCCGCGGGCAGCAGGCCCTTGGTGCGCAGCTCGGCGATCGACTCGCCCAGCATCACCCGCGCACAAGCCTTCGCCAGCTGCACCGCGGTGGCCTTCGAAACGAACGGCACCGTCCGGGAGGCGCGCGGGTTGGCCTCGAGAACGTACAGGATGTCATCCTTGAGCGCGTACTGCACGTTGAGCAGGCCCTTTACGCCGATGCCCTTCGCGAGCGCCTCCGTCGACCGGCGGACGTTCTCGAGGTCGGCGCGGCCGAGGGTGATCGGCGGCAGCGCGCACGCGGAGTCACCGGAGTGGATACCGGCCTCCTCGATGTGTTCCATCACGCCGCCGAGGTACACCTCGGTGCCGTCGCACAGCGCGTCGACATCGATCTCCACCGCGTCCTCCAGGAAGCGGTCGACCAGCACCGGCCGGTCGTCGGAGATCTCCGTGGCGCGGGAAATGTAGCTCTCGAGCGACTTCTCGTCGTACACGATCTCCATGCCGCGTCCGCCGAGGACGTACGACGGACGCACCAGCACCGGATAACCGATGCCGGACGCGATGTCGCGCGCACCCTCGAACGTGGTGGCGGTACCGAACTTCGGCGCGGGCAGACCGGCCTCGGTCAGCACGCGACCGAACTCGCCGCGGTCCTCCGCGAGGTCGATGGCCTCGGGGCTGGTGCCGACGATCGGCACCCCGGCAGCCTTGAGCCGCTTTGCCAGACCCAGCGGCGTCTGGCCACCGAGCTGGACGATGACGCCCGTGACGGTGCCGGACTCCGACTCGGCACGGTACACCTCGAGCACATCCTCGAAGGTCAGCGGCTCGAAGTACAGGCGGTCGGCGGTGTCGTAGTCCGTCGAGACGGTCTCGGGGTTGCAGTTGACCATGACCGTCTCATAGCCGGCCTCGGACAGCGTCTGGGCGGCGTGCACACATGAGTAGTCGAACTCGATGCCCTGACCGATGCGGTTGGGACCGGAACCCAGGATCAGCACCTTCGGACGCTCCGTCTGCGGCGCCACCTCGGTCTCGGCCTCAGGATCGAGCTCGTACGTCGAGTAGTGGTACGGGGTCTTCGCCTCGAACTCGGCGGCGCAGGTGTCGACGGTCTTGTAGACCGGGCGCACCTTCAGCTCGTCACGCAGAGCACGGACCGCATCCTCGCCCTCGCGACTGTCGCCACCGAGCTCGGGGCGCAGTGCCGCGATCTGACGATCCGACAGGCCGTGATACTTGGCCTGACGCAGCAGCTGCTCGTCGAACTTCTCCGCCGCACGGATCTGCTCACCCAGCTCGTGGATCTGTTGCATCTGATCCAGGAACCATGGGTCGATCGCGGTCGCGTCGAACAGTTGCTCGATGGTCGCGCCCAGTGCGAAGGCCTTCTCGATGCCGTACATCCGGCCGTCATGCGGGACCTTCAGCTCCTCGAGCAGCGTCTCCAGGTCGGTCGCCGCCACAGCGCCGTCCCCCGTCGCTCCACTCGTCCATTCGGGGCCCGTCCAGTAACCGGCCCGCTTGGTCTCGAGCGAGCGCATGACCTTGCCGAACGCCTCGGTGAAGTTGCGGCCGATGGACATCGCCTCACCGACCGACTTCATCGTGGTGGTCAGCGTGCCGTCGGCGCCCGGGAACTTCTCGAACGCGAACCGCGGCGCCTTGACGACGACGTAGTCGAGCGTCGGCTCGAAGCAGGCGGGGGTCTCGCCGGTGATGTCGTTGACGATCTCGTCGAGCGTGTAGCCGATCGCCAGTTTCGCCGCCATCTTGGCGATCGGGTATCCGGTCGCTTTGGACGCCAGCGCCGACGAGCGGGACACGCGCGGGTTCATCTCGATCACGACGAGGCGACCGTCGGTCGGGTCCATCGCGAACTGGATGTTGCAGCCGCCGGTGTCGACGCCGACCTCGCGCAGGATGTCGATCGAGAGGTCGCGCATCTTCTGATACTCGCGGTCGGTGAGCGTCATGGCCGGGGCCACCGTCACCGAGTCACCGGTGTGCACACCGACCGGGTCGACGTTCTCGATGGAGCAGATGATCACGACGTTGTCGCGACCGTCCCGCATCAGCTCGAGCTCGTATTCCTTCCAGCCGAGGATGGACTCCTCGATGAGGACGTTCGCGGTCGGTGAGGCCGCCAGGCCGCCGCCGGCGATGCGCTCGAGATCCGCCTCGTCGTACGCCATTCCGGAGCCCAGACCGCCCATCGTGAACGACGGGCGCACCACGACGGGGTAGCCGAGCTCGGCTACCGTGGCCTTGACCTCGTCCATCGTGTAGCAGACGCGCGAGCGTGCCGACTCGCCGCCGACCTTCTCGACGATGTCCTTGAACTTCTGGCGATCCTCGCCGCGCTGGATGGCGTCGAAGTCGGCGCCGATCAGCTCGACGTCGTACTTCTCCAGAATTCCCTGCTCGTGGAGCGCGACCGCGGTGTTGAGGGCGGTCTGGCCCCCGAGGGTCGCCAGCACGGCATCGATCTTGTGGCCTTTCTCCGCCTCCCGGGCGATGACCTTCTCGACGAACTCGGCCGTGATCGGCTCGACGTAGGTGGAGTCCGCGAACTCGGGGTCGGTCATGATCGTGGCCGGGTTGGAGTTCACGAGGGAGACGCGCAGGCCCTCCTCTCGGAGAACCCGGCAGGCCTGGGTGCCCGAGTAGTCGAACTCGCAGGCCTGTCCGATGACGATCGGCCCGGAGCCGATCACCAGGATGTGCTCGAGATCTGTACGACGTGGCATTACTTCTTGACTCCCTCGAGCAGGTTGGCGAAACGGTCGAACAGGTACGCGGCGTCATGCGGGCCGGCCGCGGCCTCGGGGTGGTACTGCACCGAGAACGCGGAGTCGTCGAGCAACCGGACGCCCTCGACGGCGCCGTCGTTGGCGCACGTGTGGCTCACGACCGCGCGGCCGAACGGAGTGTCGAACTCCTGACCGGCCTCGCCCTCGAGCGCGAAGCCGTGATTCTGTGCCGTGATCGCGATGCGGCCGGTCTCGTGCTCGATGACCGGGATGTTGATTCCGCGGTGGCCGAACTTCATCTTGTAGGTGCTCAGGCCCAGCGCGCGGCCCAGGATCTGGTTGCCGAAGCAGATGCCGAACAGCGGCAGCCCCTGGCCCAGCACCTCTTTGGTCAGGTGCACCGCACCATCCGCAGTGGCCGGGTCTCCCGGACCATTGGACAGGAACACGCCGTCGGCCTTCAGATCCAGAATGTCGTGCAGCGTCGCCGTGGACGGCAGTACGTGCACCCGGATCCCGCGCTCGGCGAACATGCGCGGGGTGTTGGTCTTGATGCCGAGGTCGATGGCCGCGACGGTGTATCGGGCCTCGCCGCCGGTCGGCTCGACGATGTAACCGTTGGGGGTGGACACCTCACCGGCCAGGTCGGCGCCGAGCATCGTCGGCTGGCTCTTGACCCGCTCGAGCAGGACATCCACGTCGGCCAGCGCATCGCCCGAGAAGACACCGGCGCGCATCGAGCCGCGAGTGCGCAGGTGCCGGACCAGAGCGCGGGTATCGATCCCGGCGATACCGACGACGCCCTGGCGGACGAGCTCGTCCTGCAGCGAACCGGTGGCACGCCAGCTCGACGTCCGGCGCGAGGGATCGCGCACGACATAGCCCGCGACCCAGATCTTCGCCTCGGAGGACTTGCCCGTCGGTCCGACGGACTCGTTGTCCTCGTCATTCCAGCCGGTGTTGCCGATCTGCGGTGCCGTCGACACCACGATCTGACGGTGGTAGCTGGGATCGGTCAGCGTCTCCTGGTAACCGGTCATACCGGTGCTGAAGACTGCCTCGCCGAGGGTCTGTCCCTTGGCACCGAACGTGGTCCCACGGAAGAACCTGCCGTCCTCGAGAACCAGAACCGCCGTATTGGTATCAAAGTCGCTCATGCGTCTTCTCCGTTCTGCTCGACCTCACCAGAGCCCGCCGCATTAGCTGTGTCATCACTGTCTGCTTCGCGTACCCACTCCGGGTACACCGTCTTGTCGTCTGCACGGAAGCCCGTGTCGATCTCGGTGCCGGTGGGCAACTCCCACCTGATCACCAGGACCCCGTCCTTCGTCATCACCTTTCCGGCCAGTCCGCGTTCGGTGCGGATCGCCCGAATGGATCCCTCGGGAATCCAGATGGCCGACGCGCCGTCCCGCTCGAGCAGGACGCCGCCCGTCCAGCGGCTGATCTCGCCTGTCGCCCGGTGGCCGATGTCGCCGACCGCGACGCGGTCCTGCCAGCTCGGGGCGAGGGTGCTACCGACGTACAGTCCGGTGCTGGGGGCGATCAGCTGCGTACCGAGATCCGACGGCACCTTCGGCAGTTCGCCGATCCGCTCGGCCTGACGCCGCGCCCGGCCCTTCCAGCCGCGGTACATCAGGAAGACCGCCAGACCCCAGACGGCGATGCAGCCGACGACCCACAGAATGCGCTCCATCAGTACACCTCTCCGCGCGGCCGGACCGTGCCGTGGCGGGCAGTGACGCGACCGCGCAGCACTGTCGTCGTCACCTTCGCGGGCAGAGTCATCGACTCGTAGGGCGTATTACTCGCGACACTCGCGAGGTCCGGGCCGTGCACGGTCCATTCGGTATCGGGGTCCACGAGCACGAGGTTCGCCGGCTCCCCCACCTCGATCGGCCGACCCTGATCGTCGAGGCCGACGATCTCGGCGGGCCGCTCGCTCATCACGCGGGCCACGCCGCGCCAGTCCAGCAACCCCGGGCGCACCATCGTCTCCACGACGATCGACAGCGCCGTCTCGAGCCCGAGCATGCCCGGGCGTGCCTGCGAGAACTCACAGCACTTGTCCTGCTCGGCGTGCGGCGCGTGATCGGTGGCCACGCAATCGATGATCCCCTCGGCGAGACCCTTGCGCAGCGCGGCGACATCCGACGCTTCACGCAGCGGCGGGTTCACCTTGTTGACCGCGTCGTACGTCTCGAGACGAGAGTCGTCGAGCAGCAGGTGGTGCGGGGTCACCTCGGCCGTGATCGAGATGCCCTGGCCGCGTGCCCACTTGACGAGCTCGACGGAGCCCGCCGTGGAGGCGTGGCAGATGTGCACGCGGGCACCGGCGTCGCGGGCCAGTAGTGCGTCGCGGGCAACGATCGACTCCTCGGCAGCGCGCGGCCAGCCGGTCAGGCCCAGCCGGGCGGCGGTGGGGCCCTCGTGCGCCACCGAACCCTCGGTGAGCCGCGGCTCCTCCGCGTGCTGCGCGATGAGTACGCCGAGCGAGCTCGAGTACTCCAGCGCGCGACGCATGATCAGCGGATCGGCAACACAATGACCGTCGTCGGAGAACATCTTGACCCGGCCGACACCGGCGGCCATGGTCGCCATCTCGGCGAGCTGCTTGCCGGCGAGACCGACGGTGACAGCGCCCACCGGATGCACGTCGACGAGGCCGACCTCCTGGCCACGCCGCCACACGTGATCGGTGATGACGACCGAATCGGCGACCGGGCTGGTGTTCGCCATCGCAAACACCGCGGTGTACCCGCCGAGCGCGGCAGCTGCCGAACCGGAGTCGATGGTCTCGGTGTCCTCGCGGCCGGGCTCGCGCAGATGCGTGTGCATGTCGACGAAGCCGGGCAGCAGGATCTGTCCCGCACCGTCGATCACCTCGGCGCCGTCGGCTGCCTCGAGTCCAGGGCCGATCACGAGGATCTGACCGTCACCGAGCAACAGATCGGTGGGCTCGCCCTCGCCGTACACGAGAACGTTCCTGATCAACACGTTCCTGCTCGACCCTGCGCTCTCACTGCCGACGGACATCTGCGGCGCCACCTTCTCGTATCTCGTTGTATTCAGGTCGCTCACGCGACCTCTTCCGTACCCACCAACAGCCGGAACAGCACCGCCATCCGAACATGGACACCGTTCGTGACCTGCTGCAGCACAGCCGCTTTCGGCGAATCGGCGACCGAGGACGCAATCTCCATACCGCGCAGCATCGGACCCGGGTGCAGCACCACCGCGTGATCGGCGAGCAGTCCCAGACGCTTCTCGGAGAGCCCGTAGGTGATCGAGTACTCGCGCGGCGACGGGAAGAACCCGCCGTTCATCCGCTCGGCCTGCACTCGCAGCATCAGGACCGCGTCGAGCCCGGGCAGTTCCGCGTCCAGCGAGTGCGACACCCGCACCGGCCAGGTTTGCACGCCCACCGGAAGCAGTGTCGGCGGCGCCACCAGGACCACCTCTGCGCCGAGCATCGACAGCAGCAGCGCGTTCGAGCGAGCGACCCGGCTGTGCAGGATGTCACCGACGATCGCGATGCGGCGACCAGCGATATCGCCTAGGCGCTGACGCAGCGTCAACGCATCGAGCAGCGCCTGCGTCGGATGTTCGTGGGTTCCATCGCCCGCATTGATCACGGCCGGTCCGCCGTCGTCCGCGGCACCGGTCCAGGCCGCGATCTGGTGCGCGGCGCCGGACGCCGGATGCCGCACGATCAGCGCGTCGGCGCCCGCCGCGCGCAGTGTCATCGCGGTGTCGCGGAGCGACTCGCCCTTGGACACCGACGAGCTGGACGCGCTGACGTTGATGACATCGGCGCTCATCCACTTGCCGGCGACCTCGAACGACACCCGGGTGCGGGTGGAGTTCTCGAAGAACACGGTCATTACGGTGCGTCCGCGCAGTGTCGGCAGCTTCTTGACCTCGCGGCCGAGCAGCGCCTGCTCGAAACGCTCGGCTTCGTCGAGTAGCTCGGTCGCGGAGTCGGAGTTCAGGTCCGCGATGGAGAGCAGGTGCTTCACTTCTCGTTCCCCCCGGCGACATCGGTGTGACCGCTCGACAGCACGACACCGTCGCGGCCATCGTGCTCAGCGAGCAGGACCGCGACATCCTCCGTACGGGCGGTGGGCACGTTCTTACCGACATAGTCGGCGCGCAGCGGCAGTTCGCGATGACCGCGGTCGACCAGGACCGCCAGCTGAACGGCCCGCGGGCGGCCGAGGTCGCGCAGCGCGTCGAGGGCGGAGCGGACCGTTCGGCCGGAGAAGAGGACGTCGTCGACGAGGACGACAAGCGAGTTGTCGACGCCGCCCTCGGGGACCGACGTGCGCTCGAGCGGGCGGTGCGGTTTGGTCCGCAGATCATCGCGGTAGAGGGTGATGTCGAGGGAGCCGACCGGCGGCCGAACGCCCGTGAACTCTTCGATCTTGTCGGCGAGGCGTGCGGCGAGCGTGGTGCCGCGGGTCGGGATGCCGATCAACACGACACGCGGCGCGGAGCCGGCGACGGCGGTGCCGTCAGTTACTTCGGTGGCGTCGAGTGCGGTCTTCTCGATGATCTGATGCGCGATCCGCGCGATGGTCCTACCGACATCAGCCGGGGACAGCAGCTCGCGAGCGTTCGCGGGGGAACCTGATGAGGGCCCTTCGGGCATACGCATACAGCGACCTCCTTCTCCGCCTCTCTGGACGGATCGTTAAAGGATGTCTGACGCGGGTCAGCGTATCAGCGGCCGGCGCCGCGCCAGATTCCGGGTAGGCCGAGGTCCGAAGCGCTTTCCGTCCGGCCCTCGAGGACCGGACGGAAAGCGACTGGTTTCAGGACTCGGAATCGGTGCCGCCGGCAGTGCCGGCAGGCGCGTCGGTGTCGTCGGCCCGCTTGCGCTGCGACGTTGCTGCGGCCGCGGCCCGCACCTGCGGCGCCACCAGCACGACCTGGCCGAGCACGCCGTTGACGAACGACGGCGAATCGTCGGTGGAAAGCTCCTTGGCGAGCTCGACGGCCTCGTCGACTGCCACCACCGGTGGCACATCCGTCGCATGGAACAGCTCCCACACCGCGATCCGCAGGATCGCCCGGTCCACCGCAGGCAGACGATCCAGCGTCCAATCCTGCAGATGCGACTCGATCACCTGATCGAGCCGGTCCAGGTTCTCCGCGACGCCCTCGACAACCGTGACGGTATAGGGCGCGACCGGCGCCACCGAATCGTCCCGGGTGGCGAGCTGGGCACGGTCAGCGGCGAGGTCGACCGGATCGACGTCCCGCGCCTCGGCCTCGAACAGGAAGTCCACGGCCCGCTTACGGGCCTTGTGACGTGCTCCGAGTTTCTTATGGGTGCCCGACACTCAGGAATTCACACGCCCGAGGTAGTTGCCGTCACGAGAGTCGACCTTGAGCCTGTCACCGGTGTTGATGAACAGCGGGACCTGAATCTCGGCGCCGGTCTCGAGCGTCGCCGGCTTGGTGCCACCGGTCGAACGGTCGCCCTGCAGACCGGGATCGGTGTGCTTGACCTCGAGCTCGACCGTGACCGGGAGCTCGACGAACAGCGGGGAATCCTCGTGGGTGGCGACCTGGACCTGCATGTTCTCGAGCAGGAAGCGCGCGCCGTCGCCGACGGTCGCCTCACTGATCGGGACCTGGTCGTAGGTCTCGCCATCCATGAAGATGTAGTCGCTACCGTCGTGGTACAGATACGTCATGTCACGACGGTCAACCGTGGCGGTCTCGACCTTCACGCCGGCGTTCCAGGTCTTGTCGATCGTCTTGCCGGAGAGCACGTTCTTGATCTTCGTACGTACGAAGGCCGGACCCTTGCCGGGCTTGACGTGCTGGAACTCGAGGATCTGCCACAGCTGGCCCTCGATCTTCAGCACGAGCCCGTTCTTGAAATCACTAGTGTCTGCCACTTACTTCGCGTCTCCTTCAGACGATTGCGAAATCCTTGCTGGTGAGAGTGAGAAGCTCCGGCCCCTGCTCACGAACCACGAGTGTGTCCTCGATCCTGACGCCTCCACGCCCGGAGAAGTACACACCGGGCTCGACGGTCACCGCCGCACCGCAGAGAAGTGTACCGGCCCCGAGCTTGCCGATTCCCGGTGCTTCATGGATCTCGAGCCCCACACCATGCCCGAGCCCGTGCAGGAACAGGTCCCCGTGGCCGGCATCCTCGATCACGCTGCGCGCAGCCGCATCCACAGCTGCAACCTCGGCACCGGGCACGAGCGCATCACGACCGGCGGCCTGAGCCCGGGCGACGAGGTCGTAGATGTCGCGCTGCCACTGCGACGCCGACTCGAGGACGTACGTGCGGGTCATGTCGGAGTGGTATCCGCCGATCTGCGCGCCGAAGTCGAGCTTGACGAAATCTCCGGATTGCAGCACCGCCGACGTCGGGCGGTGGTGCGGCACCGCCGAGTTGGCTCCGGTCGCGACGATCGTCTCGAATGAAATGCCGTCCGCACCGTGATCGAGCATCAACGACTCGAGTTCGCGACCGACCTCGCGCTCGGTGCGACCGGGGCGCAATCCCCCGCCAGCGATCAGCGCAGCGAGGGCATCGTCCGCGGCCGCGCACGCCCGGCGGAGCAACTCGATCTCACCCTCGTCCTTGACCATCCGCAACTGCTCGACCAGACCGGGCGCGCGAACCAACTCGATCGTCGGGGCCGATACCTCCCATGCGGCGTGCTGGTCGAACGTGACGACGTGGCTCTCGAATCCGAGCTTCGCAGCGCCCCACGCGGCCGCCAGTTCCACCAGTCGCGCCGCGCTGGCACGCGCGATCTCGGCCCGCAGATCCGGGACCTGCTCGGCGACCTGGATCAGGTACCGGCCGTCGGTGCAGACGATGGTGCGGTCCTCCGCGCCGTCGTCATCTGCGTGCACGACGAGCGCCGCGTTCGAACCGGTGAATCCGGTGAGATACCGAACGTTGAGCAGATCGGTGACCAAGAGCGCGTCGAGGCCGCTCTCTCGCATGCAGACGCGCAGCCGCGCGCGCCGAGCGGCCGTAGATGTGGGCATCTGATCCTGTGACATTCCCCGAACGTACCGCGCGAAACGGTCACGCTGTGGGTACGCACCGTGTCGAACGACCCGTGCGACCAATCGTGTCCGAGGACTCTTTCGAACCCTTTGTGTGGGTTAGGACACAAGCAGCGGACCTCGGTGGTTACCCTGTGTCACATGAATGGGTGGGTCGTACGCGGTCTCGGTCTGGCATTGGTGCACGTCGTCGTGCGAACTCTTCTGGGAGCGGCTGTCGCACAGTGGCCCCAGCAGGGTGGCCTGATGCGATGGTTCTCGCTGGTCGTCGTGATCATCGCGGCGCTCCTCTGGGGCGGCTTCGACGGCATTCGCGATCGGCGCGCACATCGCGATCCCGAAGACGGTGCGGATCTGACGATGATGTGGCTGAAGGCTGCTCTGCTCGGCGGCGTCCTCGCGGGGGCGGTCGCGTGGCTGGTCGGCTTGATCCTCGACATCACGGTCACCGACGGAAGCCTGCTCTTCGAGGTCACCTCGGGCGCGGCGTTCACCGTCCTGCTGATCTTCATCCCGGCGATGATCGCGGTGGCGCTCGGACGCTTCCTCGTGGGGCGCGAATCGGAACAAGCCCACGACCATTCTGGGGCGTACGCGCACAACGCAGATCTGCAGGCGGAAGAGGATGCCGCGGAGAACTACGAGGGCGCCGAATGGTCGTATGAACACGGCGCCGGGCGCGATCAGGCGAACCCGGAGGCGGACAACACCGAGACCGAGGTGTTCGCACCGGTGGATCCCGACGGGCAGCGCGGGGGCACGCACCGCTCCGAGTGACCGGCGAGCAATTGAGTTCCGGTGCCGGGTATCAGCCGCGTTCGGCGAGAAACCGCAACGCGAGCGGGTACCCGGCCACGCCGAGGCCGACGATGCAGCCCGTCGCGACAGCACTGAGGTACGAGTGGTGCCGGAACTCCTCGCGCGCGTGGACATTCGAGATGTGCAGTTCCACCAGGCCCGCGGTGAGTTCCGCACACGCGTCCCGCAGGATCACCGACGTGTGCGTCAGGCCACCAGCGTTGAGCACGACGGGTTCCCGCGCGTCGGCGGCCTCGTGGATCCAGCCGAGCAGCTCCGCCTCGCTGTCGCTCTGCCGGACCACGACCTCGATCCCGAGGTCGGCGGCGGCCCGCTCACACAGCGTCACGACGTCGTCGTGGGAGGTGGACCCGTAGACCTCGGGCTGACGCTTGCCGAGCCGTCCCAGGTTCGGCCCGTTGATCACCTGGACCCTCACAGCAGCACCGCCCCACCGCTGGGCGTCTCATCGCGCGCGATGGCCGAGTAGGCGGCCACCAGCAGCGACGGATCCGGGCCTTCGAGCCGGCCAGGCTTCGCGAGACCGTCGAGGACGACGAAGCGCAGCAGGCCCGCGCGGTTCTTCTTGTCGGTCTGCATGCCCTCGAGCAACTGTCCGAACGCGTCCCCGTCGTACGTGGTGGGCAGACCGACCAGCTGCAGGATCGAGCGGTGCCGATCCGCGGTGGCATCGTCGAGGCGGCCGGCCAACCGGCCCAGCTCGGCCGCGAACACGAGGCCGACGGCCACAGCGGCGCCGTGGCGCCAGCGATAACGCTCGCGGCGCTCGATCGCGTGACCAAGTGTGTGCCCGTAGTTGAGGATCTCGCGTAGGTTCGACTCGCGCAGGTCCGCGGCCACCACCTTCGCCTTGACCTCGACAGACCGCCGGATCAGTTCCGGCAGCACGGTACCGGTCGGATCAAGCGCTGCTTCCGGGTCGGTCTCGATGAGGTCGAGGATCACCGGGTCGGCGATGAAACCGGTCTTGATGACCTCCGCCATGCCGGCCACGAGCTCGTTGCGCGGCACGGTCTCGAGTGTCGCCAGGTCGATCAGCACCGCCGACGGCTCGTGGAAGGCACCGACGAGGTTCTTGCCGGCCTCAGTGTTGATGCCGGTCTTACCGCCCACTGCGGCGTCGACCATGGCCAGCAGCGTGGTGGGCACGTGCACGATCCGCACGCCGCGCATCCAGGTCGCGGCTACGAAACCGGCGAGGTCGGTGGCGGCGCCGCCGCCGAGGCTGACGATCGCATCGCTGCGGGTGAGACCGATCCGGCCGAGCACCTCCCAGCAGAAGCCGGCGACCGCAAGATCCTTGCCGTCCTCGGCGTCCGGGATCTCGATCCGGTGCGCATCGATCCCCTTCTCGGCCAGCGCGGCCCGCACTGCCTCGGCCGTCTCCGCAAGCGGCGGCTGGTGGAAGATCGCCACGGTGCGGGTGCCCGCGAGCTCGTCGACGAGCTCGCCGAGCAGTCCCCGCCCGATGATCACCGGGTAGGGATCGGCAGTGGCCACCTGGACGCGTACCGGTTCGGTCACTTCTCTACTGCTCCGCTTCTGTGTTGTGGGGAACGGATCGGTCCGAGCTGTCCGGCACCGCCCCGTCGGTCAGTTTCGCGACCAACTGCTGCACTACTCGGGATGGACTACGAGCGTCCGTCCGTACCCGAATCGTCGCGACCTGCCGGTACAGCGGCCGGCGCCGGCGCATCAGCGCGTGGTACTTGGCCTTGGGGTCGGCGCCCGCCAGCAATGGCCGGCCACTGGAGGCGCCCGTCCGCTTGAGCCCCTCGGCGACACTGATCTCCAGGTACACCACCGTATGCCCCGCCAACCGAGACCGGGTCCGTTCGGAGAGGATCGCGCCGCCGCCGAGGGACAGGATCCCGTCGTGCGACTCGAGTGCCTCGCCGACGACCCGCTCCTCGATCTCACGGAAGTACGACTCGCCGTCAGTGGCGAAGATGTCCGGAATCGTCCGGCCAGTCTCGCGCTCGATCTCTGCGTCGGTGTCGAGCAGGTCGAGTTCGAGCGCCTGTGCCAGGCGACGACCGATCGTCGACTTCCCGGCGCCCGGTGGCCCGACGAGGACGGCACGTGGCGTCATCGGATCACCGGGGCGGACGAGCCGCGATGCCGTCGACGTAGCGCTGGAAGTTCGAGCGTGTCTCGGCGATCGAATCGCCACCGAACTTGTCCAGAGCTGCCTGGGCCACGACGAGAGCAACCATCGCCTCGGCCACCACGCCGGCGGCAGGGACGGCGCACACGTCGGAGCGCTGATGGATGGCCACCGCTTCCTCACCCGTCGACATGTCGACGGTGGACAGTGCCCGCGGGACAGTGGAGATCGGCTTCATCGCGGCTCGTACGCGCAGTGCCTCGCCGTTGGTCATGCCGCCCTCGAGCCCGCCCGCGCGGTTGGTCGAGCGGAGGATGCCGTCCGGACCGGGACGCATCTCGTCGTGCGCGGCGCTGCCCCGGCGGCGGGCGGTCTCGAAGCCATCGCCGACCTCGACCCCCTTGATGGCCTGAATACCCATCAACGCGGCGGCGAGTTTCGAATCGAGTCGATCGGCGCCGCTGATGAACGAGCCGAGACCGACGGGGAGACCGTGGATGATCACCTCGACGATGCCACCCAAGGTGTCGCCATCCTTCTTCGCGGCCTCGATCTCGGCGATCATCGACTTCTCGGCGGCTTCATCGAATGCCCGCACCGGGCTCGCGTCGATCGCGTCGAGATCGGCAGCCTCCGGGGCCGGACCGACATACGGATCGGAGGCGCCGATGGAGATGACGTGCGAGACGACCTCGACACCGAACAGCTGACGCAGGAATTGACGAGCGACCGTACCGGCCGCGACGCGGGCTGCGGTCTCCCGGGCGCTGGCGCGCTCGAGCACAGGGCGAGCGTCGTCGAAACCGTACTTGAGCATGCCCGAGTAATCGGCATGCCCGGGGCGCGGACGGGTCAGCGGCGCATTACGCGCCTGACCGGCAAGCTCCGCCGCGTCCACCGGGTCGGCGGACATGATGGTCTCCCACTTCGGCCACTCGGTGTTTCCCACCTCGACCGCGATCGGACCGCCCATCGTGAGACCGTGCCGGACGCCACCGATGATCGTGACCTTGTCGGCCTCGAACTTCATCCGGGCTCCGCGACCGTAGCCGAGGCGGCGGCGCGCAAGCTGCGCCGCGATATCGCCGGACGTCACCTCGACGCCGGCGACCATCCCCTCGAGCATGGCGACGAGAGCGGGACCATGGGACTCTCCAGCAGTTATCCAGCGCAACACATCCAGCATCTTTCCACGACCGGGCGGCCCGGTACGACATCGGGCCGCCCGGTCGCTCCCGTCACACCGGCCACAGGACCAACCCGGTGGCGGCACACATGGACGGCCCGTGGGCGATCGCAGTGTTCGTCCGCCCCCTCACCAGCCCGGCCACGGCGGTCAGCAGCGGCGCCAGCGCGGCCGCAACCAGCCACGGCTGCGCCCCCGCGAGCCCAGCGGCAGCGCCCACACCGAGCGCGAGTTTGACGTCTCCCGCACCCATCGCCGCAGGCAAGACCAGGTGCGGCACCAGGTACAGGGCCGCCAGCATCACGCCGCCGACGAGCGCGGCCCGCAGTTGACCAGTCATTGCCGCGTACCCGACCACCACCGCCGCCCCTGGAACACTCAGTAGATTCGGCAGCCGGCGAACCCGCAGGTCCACGACGCTCACCGCGAAGCACCACCACACGAAGGCGAGCGCGGGCACCAGGGTGGCGGTCCAGCCGAACCGCAGTGCCACGGCCGCGAATCCGATCGCGCATGCGCTCTCACACCACCGACGCGGGATCGGCGACTCCGGAACGAATCCGTCGAGGACCGGACGCGAGCAGGCACCGACGACAACCCCGACCACTGCGCTCAGTACGCCCAGGACACCCATCCACCACATGGGCCCACAATGCCGTCGGCGGCCGACGCAACCGTCACCCCGACCTGGCCCGAGAACTCGTCTGTGGACGGAACAGAGGCTGTGGACTACTACTTACTGCTGCAGCGCGGCCGCCATCGCCGCACGCGGCGCCGGCATACCGGTGAACTGTTCGACTTGGCCGAACGCCTGATTGAGAAGCATTGCCAGTCCCCCGACGACGGTGCCGCCCGCCTGCTCGACCGCGGCGGCGAGCGGCGTCGGCCACGGATCATAAATAGCGTCGAGCACGAACGGAGCGCGCCCCACCGACGCGGCGTAGGGCGCGACCGCTACGGCCGGAACCGTGCTCACCAGTACCGCAGACGCCGCGCACACGTCGGCGAGCCGGTCATCATCGAACGTCATGTACGTCACACCCAAGCCCACCTTCTCGGCGCAGTCGAGCGTGCTGCGGGCCCGGTCGGCGTCGCGGGCGACGACGGTCACCGAGCGCACCCCCAGATCGGCCAGCGCCACCAGCGCGGGACGCGCGGTACCACCGGCGCCTACGACGACGGCCGCCGTGCCCGCGAGGTCGCCGACCCCGCCCTCGACCAACGCGCCGCGGACGCCGTCGACATCGGTGCAGTCGGCCCGCCACCCGTCCACAGTCCGGACAAGCGTGTTGGCCGACCCGATGGTGACGGCGCGTGCGGTGCGCTCGGTCGCGAACTCGAGCGCGGCCACCTTGCCTGGCATGGTCACCGACAGTCCCACCCATTCCGGGCCGAGACCGGAGACGAGACCGGGCAGCTGCTCGCCGGTGCACTCGATCCGCTCGTACGTCCAGTCGGTCAGCCCCAGCGCGCGGTACGCGGCGAGGTGCAGCTGCGGAGACTTCGAATGCGAGATCGGACTGCCCAGAACTGCGGCCTTACGCGCAGGCACGTGGATCACCTTCCACTGTCGAGAATGCCACTCTTGCGAGCCAATTCGATGTTCGCGAGGTGTTCGTCGTAGCTGCGGGTGAAGAGCGTGCTGCCCTTCTTGTCGATAGTGACGAAGTACAGATAGTCACCCGGGGCTGGGTTCTCCACCGCGCGAAGCGCATTGATGCTCGGTGATGCGATCGGGGTCGCGGGCAGGCCGGACATTGCATACGTGTTCCACGGCGTGACCCGGGCCCGGTCGGCGTCGGTCGTCGCGACCTCGGTCTCGTCCAGGGAGTAGTTCACGGTCGAGTCGAACTGCAGCGGCTGGTCGACCGCGAGCCGGTTGAGGACCACCCTGGCGACCTTGTCGAAGTCCGCAGGCAGCGCCTCGCGCTCGACCAGCGATGCCACGATCAGCATCTGGTAGGGGTCGAGGCCGACATTGGCGCCGGCGGTCTTGATGCCTGTCGCCTCATAGTTCTCCGCGCTCGAGCTGACAAGGTGACGGAGGATCTCCACGGGCGGATCAGTGGGATCGAAGTCCCAGCTCCCGGCCGCAATCAGTCCTTCGAGCTGGCGGTCGCGGTCGGGGACGTTCGCGACCCGGGCCGACGCCCAGTCCGGCACGCCGAGTGCGGCGAGGTTCGATCCCGAGCCGGCCTTGTCGAGTTCGTCATAGGTGATGCACTTCTGCGCGCCGACCGGACCCAGGCAGCTGGCCTCGGAAATAAGCGTGTAGATCCCCTTCTTGACCGCGCCGGTCTGCACATCGCGAGTGTCGTGGAGCTGACGCCCCTCGGAAATCACGATCGCACCGACCCGTGAGGACGGCGAGACCAGCGTCGAGACCGCTTCGGACGCAGGGATTCTCGTCGCGACGGCGTAGAAGCCAGGCTGGACCGCACTCATCGAGTCGTTGCGCAGGGCCGCCTTGTAGAAGGCGGACTCGCTGGCGACCACGTCCTTCGCAGCCATCGCGGTGGCGATCTGTTCGGCCGTGTCGCCGGCGTGGACCTCCACGACCACCTCGGGGCCGCCGGGTCCCGCATAGTCTGCGGACGAGCCTCCGCTGAGCTGGTCGTACACGGCGATCGCCGCGGCACCGATTCCGCCGAGCAGTACCGCCCCGGCAAGCACGCCGATGATCCGGCCACGACGCTTACGGCGCGCCGCCTCGCGGATTCGCCGAGCGTCGCCGCGACTCAGGCGTGGTACACCGACCGCAGTCGGCATCGCACGCGGACCGGACTCGTCGTGACGCCCGTAGCTGTCGTACTCCGGTTCATAGCCGAAATCCGACTCCTGCCGGTACTCGGACCGATGGCCGTCGCCCCGGTCGGCGTAGTAGCCGGCATCACGGTACGGGTCCGAGCGGTCACTGCGATAGCCGTAGTCGGGCTGCGTGTAGAGATGCTCGTCGTAGTCGGAGATCGAATCCGGTTCACGACTGCCCGGTGGCCGCCGATCCTCGGTCACCGCTCGTGCTCCGCCGGTCGGGCGCTGCCGTCTGCGTCCGCTGCTCTCACCGCTGTGCTCCGCTCGTCCAACCATCCCTGCAAGATCGCCACCGCTGCGGCCTGATCGATCATCGGGCGCTGTCCCCTCGCACTGACACCGCTTTCGCGGAGCGCCCGGGAGGCAGTAACCGTCGTGAGTCGTTCGTCGGCCATCCGCACGGGGAGCGGATCCAGGCTGCGCCGCAGGCGCTGCGCAAACGCAGACGCGAGGGACGCGGCCTTGCCACGCTCGCCGCGCAGAGTCTGCGGCAGACCGACGATAACCTCGACAGCCTCGTACTCCTCGACAAGCGCGACAATCCGCCGGATATCCGGCGCGTCGGGTCCCTTCTCCTTCGACCGGGGAACCGTCTCGACCGGAGTGGCGAGGATGCAGTCGGGGTCACACGAGGCGACCCCGATCCGCACGCTCCCCACATCGATGCCGATGCGGCGACCGCGTCCGGGGTCGTCGATACCGGGTCGATCGGGACCCGGCTGGACAGCGGGCACCGCTAGGAGTTCCCGGCCAGTTCGGCAACCCGCCCCCGGACGCCCTCGAGCGCCGCCGAAATCCCCGACACATCGGAACCAGCACCCTGCGCCATATCGGCCTTGCCGCCGCCGCGGCCACCGATCTGCGGGCCGAAGCTCGACACCAGCTCACCGGCCTTGATACCGAGATCCTGCGCGGCCTTGGTGGCGGCCACCACGAACGGCACCTTGCCATCGGCGCTGCCGAGCAGCACCACCACGGCGGGCTGCGTCCCGAAGCGGCCGCGGATGTCGGTGACCAGGCCGCGCAGGTCGTTGCCCGCGACGCCGTCGGGCGCCTGCTCGGCGACCAGCAGCACCTCACCGAAACGGCGGGCCTTGTCGACGAACGTGCCCGCGGACGCGAGGACCGCGGCCGCCTTGGTGGCCTCGAGCTCCTTCTCGGCGGCCTTCAGGCGCTCGACGAGCGCCTCGACCCGGGCCGGGACCTCCTCCGACGGCACCTTCAGCGACGACGCGACACCGGCGAGCAGCGCGCGCTCCTTGGCCAGGTAGCGGTACGAGTCGAGGCCGACGAACGCCTCGACGCGGCGGACACCGGAACCGACCGAGGACTCGCCGAGCAGCGTGACCGGACCGATCTGCGCCGAGGTCTGCACGTGCGTGCCGCCGCACAGCTCCATCGAGAACGGCCCACCGATCTCGACGACCCGTACCTCGTCGCCGTAGTTCTCGCCGAAGAGCGCCATCGCGCCCATCTGCTTCGCGCGATCGAGATCGGTGACGAAGGTGTTGACGGGATGGTTCGCAGCAACGGCCTCGTTGGTGACAGATTCGATGTCCTGCTTCTGCGCCTCCGACAGCTGGCCCTGCCAGTTGAAGTCGAAGCGCAGGTAGCCCGGCTTGTTGAGGGATCCGGCCTGAACCGCGTTGGGGCCCAGCACCTGTCGTAGCGCGGCGTGCACCATGTGGGTGCCCGAGTGCCCCTGCGTGGCACCCTTGCGCCACTCGGGGTCGACCTGCACGAGGACGACGTCGCCCTCGGTGATCTGGCCCTCCTTGACGGTGACCTTGTGTACCCACAGCTTCTTGGCGATCTTCTGCACATCGTTGACCTGCACCCGGAGGCCAGTGGCGGTGATGGTGCCGAGGTCCGCGATCTGGCCGCCGGCCTCCGCGTACAGCGGGCTGCGGTCCAGAATGACCTCGACCGCCTCGCCCGCTTTCGCGGTGGGCACCCGGACGCCGTTGGAGACGAGCGCCAGGACGTGCGCCTCCGAGACCAGCTCATTGAAGCCGGTGAACTCGGTGGGACCGCGGTCCAGGAACTCCTTGTAGATCGTCAGGTCGGCGTGCGCGTGCTTGCGTGCCTGCGCGTCGTCCTTGGCACGCTGACGCTGCTCGGCCATGAGCGAGCGGAAGCCCTCCTCGTCGACGCTCAGTCCAGCCTCGGCGGCCATCTCGAGGGTGAGATCGATCGGGAAGCCGTAGGTGTCGTGCAGCGCGAAGGCCTCGCTGCCGCCGATCGTGTTCCGGCCCGACGACTTCACCTCGTCCGCCGCGACCTCGAACCGCTTGGAACCGGAGTCGAGGGTGCGCAGGAACGCGGTCTCCTCGCCGACCGCAACGGTGGAGATGCGGTCGAAGTCGGTGTCCAGCTCCGGATAGGACGGCGCCATGGTGTCGCGGACGACCGCCATGAACTCTCCCATCGACGGCTTCTCGGCGCCCAGCAGGCGAGCCGAGCGGACGATGCGGCGCAGCAGACGACGCAGCACGTAGCCGCGACCGTCGTTGCCGGGATTGACACCGTCGGCGATGAGCATCGCGGCGGTGCGCGCGTGGTCGGCGATCACGCGGAAGCGCACATCGTCCTCGTGGTTCTTGCCGTACGCGCGGCCGCTGAGCTCCTCGGCCCTGGAGATGACCGGGCGGACCAGGTCGGTCTCGTACACGTTATCGACGCCCTGCAGCAGGAACGCGACCCGCTCGACGCCCATGCCGGTGTCGATGTTCTGCTTCGGCAGCGGGCCGAGAATCTCGAAGCTGTCCTTGCCGGAGCCTTCGCCCCGCTCGTTCTGCATGAACACGAGGTTCCAGATCTCGAGGTAGCGGTCCTCGTCGGCCTCGGGCCCACCCTCGGCGCCGTACTCGGGGCCACGGTCGTAGTAGATCTCCGAGCACGGGCCGCACGGTCCGGGGACACCCATCGACCAGTAGTTGTCGGCCATACCGCGGCGCTGAATGCGCTCGTCCGGGATGCCGGCCTCTTCCTTCCAGATGTCGCGGGCCTCGTCGTCGTCGAGGTAAACGGTGACCCACAGCCGCTCGGGATCGAAGCCGTAGCCACCGTCCTCGACACTGTTCGTCAGCAGCGCCCACGCATGCTTGATCGCACCGCGCTTGAAGTAGTCACCGAAACTGAAGTTCCCGGCCATCTGAAAGAAGGTGTTGTGGCGGGTGGTGACGCCGACGTTCTCGATGTCGCCGGTGCGCACGCACTTCTGCACGCTGGTCGCGGTCTCGTAGGACGGCGTTTGCTGACCGAGAAAGAACGGCTTGAACTGCACCATGCCTGCGTTGACGAACAGCAGGTTCGGATCGTCGAGAATCAGCGAGGCGCTGGGCACCTCGGTGTGGCCCGCCTTGACGAAATGGTCGAGGAAGCGCCTGCGGATCTCGTGGGTCTGCACCTGAGTTCGTCCTTCACATATCACAGTGTTCGGCCGCCAATATCGCCTCCGAAGTGCGAATCAGCCATTGGCAAGCTTAACGCCCTCGGGCGAGCCCGTTACTCGGGTCGCCCTCCTCGACCGATCCGCGCACCGGCGGCTCAGCTCCCCCGGACGATCCGCCGCAGCTTCGGCACCCGGCCGGCCAGCTCACGCTCGGCTCCATGAGTGGTCGGCTCGTAGTAGTCCACGCCGACCAACTCGTCCGGCGCGTACTGCTGCGGCAGTACCCCGTCCGGGTGGTCGTGCGGGTACCGGTAGCCGACGGCGTTGCCGAGCTGGGTGGCGCCCGCGTAGTGGCCGTCACGCAGGTGCGGCGGCACCAACCCGGACTTGCCTGCCGCGACGTCGGCCATCGCGGCCCCGAGGGCGGCGATCACCGCACCGGACTTCGGCGCGGTCGCAAGGTGGATCGTCGCCTGTGCCAGCGCCAGCCGGGCCTCGGGCATGCCGATCAGCTGCACCGCCTGTGCGGCCGCGGTCGCGGTCTGCAGCGCCGTCGGGTCCGCCATGCCGATGTCCTCGCTGGCGTGGACGACCAGGCGGCGGGCGATGAACCGTGGATCCTCCCCCGCGGTGAGCATGCGGGCCAGGTAGTGCAGTGCGGCATCGACATCGGAACCGCGGATCGACTTGATGAACGCGCTGATGACGTCGTAGTGCTGATCACCGTCGCGGTCGTAGCGGACCGCAGCCTTGTCGACACTGGCCTCCACGGTCTCGAGGTCCAGCACGGCGGGCCGCTCGTCCGTCTTGTCGAGCGCGGTTCCGGCGGCCGCCTCCAACGCAGTCAAAGCTCGACGGGCATCACCGGCAGCAAGACGGACCAGATGCTCGAGCGCCTCGTCGGTGAGTTCGACGTCACCGCCGAGTCCCCGTTCATCGGCACGCGCCCGCTCGATCACAACGCGGATGTCGTCCGCAGTGAGCGACTGCAGTTGCAGCACCAGCGAACGCGACAGCAGCGGCGACACCACCGAGAAGGATGGATTCTCCGTGGTGGCTCCGACCAGCAACACGATCCGGTTCTCTACTGCGGCCAGCAGCGCATCCTGCTGGGTCTTGGAGAATCGGTGCACCTCGTCGATGAAGAGCACGGTCTGCTCGCCCTGCAGGAGGCGTCGACGCGCGAGCTCGATGACGCCGCGCACCTCCTTGACACCGGCAGAGAGCGCGGAGAGCGCCTCGAACCTGCGGCCGGTCGCACCCGAGATCAGCGATGCGAGTGTGGTCTTGCCGGTGCCGGGCGGGCCGTAGAGCAGAACTGACGACGCTCCGGATCCCTCCACGAGACGCCGCAATGGCGCTCCCGGCCCGAGCAGATGTTGCTGACCGACCACCTCGGACAAAGCGGCCGGACGCATCCTGACCGCCAGCGGCGCGCCCGGGTTCGAGGCAACAGGGCGACGCGGTACCGATGTCAGCGGTTCCGCCTCGGACGAAGCGGGCGGAGCCTCGAACAGCCCCGTAGCTCCGTCCGCCTCATCCGTGTCGCCGAAGAAATCAGTCACGTCTCGACGCTACTAGTCGCCGCCGACGCCGGGCGATCACTCGGCGGTCAGCGGTCAGCGACCGAACAGCGACTTGAAGAACCCCGGCTTCGCCGGCTTCTCGCACTTGCAGCGCTCTGCAGAGGGCACCGAACGCATGACGCTGTCAACATGCTGGCCGCAGCCTCCCCACGTGGTCTTGGCACAGGTTCGGCAGGTGACGGGGTAGCACACGATGATCTCCTCGAGGATGGGCTTGCAATTCCCATCACGATACCCCCTGGGGTATGTACGGCAATGTGCCGATCCCCACACCATCGAGACGCGGAGCGAAACAGCCGGGCCCTACCCTCCGGGTCGACGCAACCGGATGCGATCGACGGGCCCGGAGATCTCGAGCCGGCGAACTAGCACCGGATTGTCGGTGGACTGACTCTCATGACAGGCAATCGCCTCCAACTGCACTGTGCGATCGACCTCAATGTCGCTCGCCGAGTCGCCCGTCAACCCGGCGAAAGTGGTGCCGAGTTCGGCGTTCAGCACCTCCGCAACCGCCGGAGAGACGCCCCATTCGAGTACGTGCAGACCCTGGTCCATCGCCACCCGCAGTGCTGCTGCCGTCGCCGCACGATGGTCCGGATGGCCGGTGACGCCGTCGGCGTCGAACCCGATCAGCGTCGCCGCCGAACCGAGGACGTCGAGCACGACGCCGTCCAGGACCGCGGGATCGATCGCGTCGAGTCCGCCGTCGGGAAAGTCGTGCAGAACCACATCGCTGACGCCCAGGCGCTCCGCCGCAGTGGCGAGTTCGTCACGCCGCACCGCGGCGAGATCCTTCGTTGCACCGAGCGTGCTCGCCTCGCCATGCGTCAGGCAGAGCACCCGGACATCGACACCGGAACGGGTCAAGGCAGCGAGCACACCCCCCAGACCGAAGCTCTCGTCATCGGGGTGGGCAACCACCACCAGGGCCGAACCGAGCGATGCCACCTCGTCCAGCACGGAGCCACGATCGATCTCAGCCATGCCCACTCCCCTTACGTTGTATAGTCGTCTGAACTGGAACTATACAGCGTAAGGAGAGGATCGGTGGCTCCCATCGCCGGGCGCAGCGATGCGGCAAGGACCATGGCACTGCTGTGGGAACCGCCCACGGCCCGATCGGATTCGGACACGGGGCTGACGCTCGACGCCATCCTCGGGGCGGCAACCACGATCGCCGACGAACGCGGCGACGCGGCGGTACCCCTGCGTGCGATCGCCGAACGACTCGGATGCACCGCAATGGCCCTGTACACATACGTGGGCGGCAAAGCCGAACTCCTCGATCTCATGTACGACCGCGCTTACGCGGGCTTCGCGGCAAGGCGTCCGACCGTGGTGACCGAGTGGACCGAGCGGCTGCTCGAACTGTATGTGGCACATCCGTGGATGCTCGACCTGGCACATGCGCGTCCTGTCCTGGGCCCGCACCAGCAGGACGCGTTCGAATCCCTGCTCGGCACACTTCGGCCCGCCGGCTTCCACCATCGCGATGTGGTCGCGATCGCGTCGTCCGCCTTCTCGCTCGCCGCGGCAGCAGCCCGCACCATCGTCGATGCCCGCCGGGCACCGACCGTCACCGGCGAGGACGACGGGACACGGTGGGCCGAACGAATGGACGCACTGGCCACGGCCGCCCCGGACTTCGCCGACCGATTCCCACTCGCGACCGCACTGATGCACAGCGAAGGTCACGGCGCTCCGCAGAACGACCCGATCCCCGTCATGGAGCGCGCAGCGCGGGACAATCTGCGGCGGGCCGTCGAACTCCTGCTGGCGGGTGCGGCCGATTCCCTCTAGGGACGAGAGGGGCTACTGAGCCCGATCACGCAGCCGCGCCAGTACCGCCGACGCATGCTGGGCGACGGCGTCGCTGCCGGACTTCTCGGCGAACCGCGCGAGACTCTCCCAGCGGGCCGACAGTGCGTCGGCACGCGGCGCAGACAGCTGATGTCCACGCACTGCAGCGATTCGTGCGTAATCCTCCGGCAGGAACAGGGAGGTACTCAGCCACACCCACACCAGCTGAGCGTCGAGCACCCGCTCGGTGAGGAAGTCGTCGTCGGCGAATACTGGCCACATTCCGACGACCTCGGCACGCCATGCCTCGGTCATCGCGCGCGCACGCTCGTAGGACAGCTCGACGCTGCACAAGCACGCGGGGAACGACACCAGCGCATACGCCAGGTCCAGCGTCGCGTCCCGGAAGCCACCCCACTCGTAATCCAGGAAGCGCACGCCCTCGTCGTTGACGATGATGTTGTCCGGGCACAGGTCCGACGGGCTGAAGGCGCGGAACCGACCGCCGCCGAACAGCCTCTCCGCGCGTGCAGCGACCTCGAGCACCTCGGACGAAACCTCGATCCCGAGATGCTCGGCGAGCATCGACGGGACGGTCTCGAGCGACGCCGCGGCCTGCTCGGCGACGACGTCGCCACAGTGCGCCACCTCGGCCCGCCGCAACAGCGCAGTGAAGTCATCCTCGCGGCCGACGGTGGCGGCATGCATCCGGCCGAGCGCTTGCGCCATGGCCATGAGCGAGTTGGTCACCGTGTCCGGATCGGGATTCTTGAGTAGCGACGCGAACGGTGTCGAGTCGCCGAGGTCACCCAGCACCAGCAGGCGCGCATCGAAGTCGTAGGCCAGCAGATCCGCTCCGGGCCGGTTCTCCGTTGCCAGCGCAGTCGCGAACTGGTAGGAGACAGCCTCCCGCAAGAACGCCACATCGACGTTCGCGACCTCGGGCACGTCGAACTCGATGCGCCGAGCATCAGACTTGCGGGAGGATTCACGAACCTGCTTGATCACCAGCGTCCGTGGAAGCGAAAATTGGTTCTCGGCCACTCGGACCCGGAGAACGATGGTGCGGCCGCTTCCCCCGAGATCGACCGGATCGACGAGTCGGACCGGTGCCCCGATCCGGCGGGTGAGCAGTTTCTCGGCTGCGGCAACTACCTCGGAGAGGGGTTCCGCCAATGTTGCGGTCATCGCTCCCCAACCTACCTGGCCGTACCGACGACGGCCCGCCAATAATCTGGTCCGAGGCACAATCGAGCCCTGTGAACTGGGTAAATCACGAAATGGGACTCGATTACGACCGCAATTGTCAGGATCGCGAGAGATGCACTCTCGTCCGAGCACGGCGCCGATGGGAGCGGCGGGTACCAGCGCCCCGCCGCTCCCGAGAGTCGGCGGGACTACTTGGACTCGGCCGAAACGAACTCCGGCTTGACGTCGATGCCCGCCTCCTTGCGCTGTAGCGCGGTGATCGGCGCCGGGGCATCGGTCAGCGGATCGACGCCACCGCCGGACTTCGGGAACGCGATGACCTCACGGATGGAGTCCACACCCGCGAGCAGCGCGGTGATTCGGTCCCAGCCGAAGGCGATGCCGCCGTGCGGCGGGGCGCCGAACGCGAAGGCGTCGAGCAGGAAGCCGAACTTCTCCTCCGCCTCCTCCTGCGAGATACCCATCACCTTGAAGACACGTTCCTGAACGTCCTTGCGGTGGATACGAATGGAGCCGCCACCGATCTCGTTGCCGTTGCAGACGATGTCGTATGCATAGGCCAGGGCCGAGCCCGGATCGGTGTCGAACGTGTCGATCGACTCCGGCTTCGGTGACGTGAACGCGTGGTGCACGGCAGTCCAGGCGCTGTAGCCGAGAGCGACGTCGCCGCTGGCGGTGGCGTCGGCAGTGGGCTCGAACATCGGGGCATCGACCACCCACACGAAAGCCCACGCGTTCGGGTCGATGAGGTTCTGCTTACGCGCGATCTCACCGCGGGCAGCGCCGAGCAGCGCCCGCATCGGCTTGGTCGCACCGGCGGCGAAGAAGATACAGTCGCCCGGCTTGGCACCGACGTGCGCGGCCAGACCGTCACGCTCGGCGTCGGTGAGGTTCTTGGCGACTGGGCCGCCGAGAGTGCCGTCCTCGTTGACCAGCACGTACGCCAGACCCGGCGCGCCCCGCTGCTTGGCCCACTCCTGCCACGCATCGAGCTGCTTACGCGGCTGGCTCGCGCCGCCCGGCATCACGACCGCGCCGACGTACTCGGCCTGGAACACCCGGAACGTGGTGTCCGTGAAGAAGTCCATGCACTCGACGAGCTCGATGTCGAAGCGCAGGTCCGGCTTGTCGGATCCGAAGCGGCGCATCGCCTCGGCGTAGGTCATCCGCGCGATCGGCGTGGTGATCTCGTGCCCGATCAGCTTCCACACCGCGTGGAGGATCTCCTCGGCCAGCAGGATGACATCCTCCTGAGTCACGAAGCTCATCTCGATGTCGAGCTGCGTGAACTCCGGCTGGCGGTCGGCGCGGAAGTCCTCATCGCGGTAACAGCGCGCGATCTGGTAGTACCGCTCGATGCCTCCGACCATGAGCAGCTGCTTGAACAGCTGCGGGCTCTGCGGCAGTGCGTAGAAGCTGCCCGGCTGCAGACGTGCCGGCACCAGGAAATCACGGGCGCCCTCGGGAGTGGACCGGGTCAGGGTCGGGGTCTCGACCTCCACGAACTCGTGGTGCGCCAGGACGGAACGGGCCGCGGCGTTCGCCTTCGAGCGTAACCGGATCGCGTGGCCCGGCCCCTCACGGCGCAGGTCGAGGTAGCGATACTTGAGACGCGCTTCCTCACCGGCCTGGTCGTCGAGCTGGAACGGCAACGGAGCACTCTCGTTGAGCACCTCGAGTTCGGTCGCGTTGACCTCGATGGCTCCGGTGGGGATCTCGAAGTTCTGGTTACCCTCGGGCCGCACCTCGATGACGCCGGTGACCTTGACGCAGTACTCGGCGCGCAGCCGGTGCGCCTGCTCGAGTACGTTGCCGGCGCGGAAGACCACCTGGGATACTCCCGAGGCGTCGCGCAGGTCGATGAAGATCACCCCGCCGTGGTCGCGCCGCCGAGCCACCCAACCGGTGAGAGTGACGGTCTGCTCAGCGTGCTCGGGTCGAAGCGAGCCGGCCAGGTGGGTGCGCAGCACGGGATTCCTTTCACAAACTTCCAGCACAATGTGTCGTTGGCTGAGATCCTACGGAGGCACGCCGCCGTACCGGAAACGCACACCCTCATCACCGGATTGCTGGATCGACCAGCACAGTCGGTTTCTGACCTGGAGGGAACACCATGACCTTCGACGACGGAGCCCATGTCGACGTCGGCCGGGTGTCTGTCGGCAGTGGCCCAGGCGGAGGCCCAGGTGGAGGCCCAGGTGGAAAGTTCATGCTCGGCGGTGGCGCCGGAGGCCTGATCGTGTTGATCCTCGCGCTCCTACTGGGCGGCGATCCAGGATCCGTGTTGGGCGGCCTGAGCGGGGCAACGGGCACTCCGCTCGACTCCGGAACCAGCGCGGTCGACACCTCGCTCGCCGAGAGATGCAAGAGTGGCGCTGACGCAAACCGTGACGTCGGATGTCGGGTCACCTACACCGTGGGAAGCCTCGACCAGGTGTGGGGCGCCCAGCTCCCCGCACAGACCGGCGTCGAGTACGCCGCACCGAGGGTGCGCCTTTTCTCGGGTGCCGTGAACACCGGCTGCGGCAACGCCACCAGCGACGTCGGGCCGTTCTACTGCCCAGCCGACTCCACAGCCTATTTCGACACCAGCTTCTTCCAGCTGCTCGTCGACCAGTTCGGCGCCAGCACCGGCCCGCTCGCACAGGAGTACGTCGTGGCGCACGAGTTCGGGCACCACATTCAGAATCAGCTCGGCGACATCAGCCGCGGGCAGCAGGATCCGCGCGGCGCAACGTCCCAAGCGGTGCGGACCGAACTGCAGGCCGACTGCTACGCCGGCATCTGGGCGCACTACGCCTCCACTCAACCGGGACCGGACGGGGCGGCACCCCTGCTCGAGCCGCTCACCGCGAACGATGTCCGCGATGCGCTCTCTGCTGCCGCCGCGGTGGGCGACGACCGGATCCAGCGGTCGGCGGGCGCGAAGATCAACCCGGAGGGTTGGACACACGGCTCGTCCGAGCAGCGGCAGAAGTGGTTCCTGACCGGCTACCGCACCGGGCAGATCGAGGCTTGCGATACCTACTCGGCCCGCGATCTGAGCAATCCTCCGATGCTGCGCTGAACACGCCAGCTCAGCCCTGCCGGCAGACGCATCGGCTCAGAACAGCATCAGCGCCGGCGCCGCCCCCGCGCTCACTAGCTCACGTGGCGGCGCAGCAGCAGCCTGCATATCCCGGACGGATTCGCCCCCGAGCGAGTACTTCTCGACCATCGGCTCGACCCGCGCCTTGAGCCAAGCCTTGTACTCGGGCGTGACGTAGGCGCCACGACCGTAGAGTTGCCGGTACCGCCGCACCAGTGCGGGATGCTCCGAGGCGAGCCAGTTCAGAAACCAGCCGCGCGTGCTGCCCCGCAGGTGCATCGGAAAGATGGTGACTCCGGTCGCGCCGGACTCAGCGATCGCCGACAGCAGCCCATCCAGGTGCGCCGCGGAATCAGTGAGGAATGGGATCACGGGAGCCACCATCACAGTGCAGGGCAGCCCGGAATCGGCAACGGCCCTGATCAGGTCCAGCCGGGCACGTGGCGACGGTGTACCGGGCTCGACAGCCTTCTGTAGTTCGGGGTCGTGGATCGCCAGCGACACACCGATGCTCACCGGAACCCGTTCGGCCGCGTGCCGCAGCAGCGGCAGGTCACGGCGCAGCAGCGTGCCCTTGGTGAGGATCGAGAACGGCGTACCCGACTCCGCGAGGGCCCCGATAATGCCTGGCATCAATCGGTACCGCCCTTCGGCCCGCTGATACGGGTCGGTGTTGGTGCCGAGTGCGACGTGTTCGCGTTTCCATGACCTGCGCGCCAATTCCTTCCGCAGGACGGCGGCGATGTTCATCTTCACCACTACCTGCGTGTCGAAATCGCGGCCGGCATCGAGATCCAGGTACTCGTGCGTGGGTCGCGCGAAACAATAACGGCACGCGTGGCTGCATCCGCGGAAAGCGTTGACGGTGAAGCCGAACGGCAACGATCCTCCGTCCGGCACCTTGTTCAGGGCGCTCTTGCACAGCACCTCGTGAAAGGTGATGCCCTCGAACTCCGGCGTCTGGACACTGCGGACGAGACCCGCCCGCTCCAGTCCCGGGAGTGCGCCGTCGTCCGCGTCGAGCGTCTGACCCTGCCACCTCATGAACCCAGTCGAACATGCGTACTAACCCATGTCAACAGGAGAATCGAAATTTCGTTCGAACACCTCGCCTGACAACCAAGGGGTGGACAGCTGACAGAATCTGTGCCCATGACCAGAAAGAACATCACGTCCGGGTCCGATTGGGAGCCGAAGATCGGCTACTCGCGCGCCGTGCGCATCGGAAACCAGATCGCCGTATCCGGTACCACTTGTCCCGGCGCCACGCTGGAGGAGCAGACGCGCGGGGCGCTGCGCACCATCGCCGCCTCGCTCAGCGAGGCCGGCGCGTCACTGTCCGACGTCATCCGTACCCGCATGTACCTCACGGACATATCGCAATGGGAGCAGGCCGCGCTGGCACACGGCGAGATCTTTGGCGAGATCCGTCCCGCCAGCACGATGGTGGAGGTCAACGCGCTCATCGATGCGGAACTGCTGATCGAGATCGAAGCGGACGCCGTCGTCACCGAGTGACCGAGCCGCACCGACGGCAGCCGGGCCGCACCACGAGACACCTCAGGTGCGGTCCGAAAGCGCCGATCAGAACAGCACCTACATGAACACGCCCCGTGCGCGGAGCCATCCGAGGGGGTCGACCTTGATACCGCCGGGCGCATCGACCTCGAAGTGCAGGTGCGGACCGGTCGAGTTACCGCGGCTGCCTACGTTCGCGATGCGCTGACCGGCAGTCACCTGCTGCCCGACCGAGACGAAGTTGACGTCGTTGTGGCCGTACGTGGTGACGAAACCACCGTTGTGACGGATCCGGATCCACAGACCGAATCCCTGCGCCGGGCCCGCATTGATCACGACACCGTCCGCCACCGCCCGGATGGGCGCGCCCCTGTTTGCCGCGATGTCGATGCCCATGTGGCCACCGCCGAAATAGGTGGTGATCGGACCCGACGCGGGCGAGACGACGCCGCCCAGACCCAGGCTGCCCAACGGCAGTCCCGAGCTCGAACCCAAGTCGAGGTTTTGCAGCATCCCGGCAGCGGTCGAAACGGCGGACGTCGCATCCCGGAGGAGTTGGGTGGCCTCAGCCGATCCGATCGGTAAGGGTGGCAGCGAAGGTGCCGCCGAGGCCGTGGAGCCGGAGCCGACCACGAGTGCGGCCGCGAGGCCCGCCGCTGACACGACGCCGGCGATCAACCGCCGCACTCGCCTCCCCTGCTTCGCACGTCCCATGCCTGAACCTTCCGTCGGGTATTCAACATCACATCTGGAGATTGGGGGACGGTAGCAAATGCTGGGGTCCACAATGCAAGATTCGTGCCACACACTCGGGAACAGCGGGGAAAGAGAGGGGAAATCCCCCTATGTGAAGGAGGGCGACGGGCACAGGTGGCACCGGCGCGCGGCAGGCCCGGGGCGCTGCGTATGCCGAGCGTCGCGGGCCAACACGTCAGGTCCGCTGGAACTCACCCGCATCCGCCCACCGCCCCCGCTCCGCCCCGAATGCGACGGACTGCGCTGCCCGGAACCTCGTGATGGACTCGTCGTTCGCAGCGAGAAAGGCCTGGTGGTCGGCGAGCGAGAAGGTGCCACCGGCGATCTCGATACCACCGCCGCTACGTCCGGCAGCCAGGTCGGCGCGCAGGTCCAGCAGTTCCTCAGGATCGACCGGGTACCAGGAGATCCGATCGAAGAAGCGCAGCAGCCACGGTGTCCCTTCCTCGAACGGCCCCGACGACTGCGGGTGCCGGTGATTCCACACCTGAGTGGTGCGGCCGACGAACTGGTAGCCGCCGGGCCCCTCCATCCCGTAGATGCACAGGTACGCGCCGCCGATGCCCACCGCATTCTCCGGCGTCCATGTGCGCGCCGGGTTGTACTTGGTGGTCACCAGCCGATGCCGCGGATCGAGCGGGGTGGCGACCGGCGCACCGAGGTACACATCACCCAGCCCCAGCACCATGTACTCCGCACCGAACACGGTGTCGAACACGTCGCCGACCGAGTCCAGTCCGTTCACCCGGCGGATGAACTCGATGTTCCATGGGCACCATGGCGCGTCCGCACGGACACCGTGCATGTACCGCGCGATGGCCTCACGCGTTGCCGGGTCGTCCCAGGACAGCGGCATCCGCACCGTCCGGCTCGGCACCACCAGTTCGTTTGCGGCGGGAATCGTGTCCTCCACCTCGGCCAGCAGCCCCAGCAGGGTCGACGCGGGCAGCACGTCCGGGTCGATCCGAACCTGCAGCGACCGGATTCCCGGTGTCAGGTCCAGCAAGCCCGCCGGCCGATCCTGTTCGAGCCGTTGGTGCAGCGCGTGTACACGCGCCCGCAGCCCGAGATCCAGCGACATGTCGCCGTACTCGACCAGGACGTTGTCGTCACCGGACCGGCGGTAGGTGACCTCGGTGTCACCGTCGCGGCGGGCGATGACGCCGTCGTCGCCGTCCCCGCCCGTCGAGAGAACGGTGGGCAGGGACGCCCGCCTGCCGACCCCGAGTTCGCGGGCCGACGCCGCGTGGGCGGTCCGGACCGGCACGAACCGCACCGTGTTGCCGGGCGCGAGCTGGCCGAGCTTCCACCGGTCCGCCGCGACCGCCGTCACCGGACACACGAACCCGCCCAGGCTCGGTCCGTCCGGTCCGAGCAGGATCGGGGTGTCGCCGGTGAAGTCGAGGGAACCGACCGAGTACGCGTTGTCGTGGATGTTCGACGGGTGCAGCCCCGCCTCGCCGCCGTCGGTTCGTGCCCACTGCGGCCGCGGTCCGGTAAGCCGGACACCGGTGCGATCGGAGTTGAAGTGCACCTCGTAGTCGGTGCGGTAAAGCGTGTCGATATCGGTGCGGGTGAAGAACTCCGGTGCCCCGTGTGGGCCCTCGGTGACCGCGATCTCCCACCGCACCGACAGCGCCGGCACGGACTCCGACGGAACCGGACGCGATGGACCGGCCGGCGCGTCGCCGAGCGCCAGAGCGTCTCCCTCACGCAGGGCCCGCCCCTCGTGCCCGCCGAAGCGGCCGAGGGTGAACGTCGATGCGCTGCCGAGGAACTCGGGTACATCCAGGCCTCCTGCGACCAGGACGTAGATGCGCATTCCAGGGCCGGCGACCACGCCGACGTCGAGCACTCCTCCGGCCGGTACCCGCACCGGACGCCACTGCGGCACGATGGCTCCGTCGACGGTCACCCGCGTCGGCGCACCCGTCACGCACACCTCGGTGGCCTCGTCGAAGCACAGGGCAGGACCGGCCATGACGGCCTCGAATCCCGCTGCCCCCTCTGGATTTCCGAGGGCGACATTGCCCAGCCGAAACGACAGGTCGTCCATCGGTCCCGACGGCGGGACCCCGATCTGCCAGTAGCCGGTACGTCCCGGGTAGTCCTGGACCGTCGTCCCCATTCCGGGCCGCAGTACGGTGCACTTGACGGTCACGGCCGCACCTCCGTGGTTCGGGTGGGCCGAGTCACGATCATCCGGACCGCGGTGGGATCGAAGCCGTTGCACGGGTTGTTGATCTGCGGGCAGTTCGAGACGAGCACCAGGACGTCGACGTCGGCCCGGAGCGCTAGCCGCTTGCCCGGCGCGGACAGCCCGTCGACGATGCCGAGGGCACCGTCGGGATCGACCGGGACATTCATGAAGAAGTTGATGTTCGAGACGAGGTCACGTTTGCCGAGACCCCACCGCGCACCCTCGATCAGGAAGTTCTCGACGCACGCGTGCTGATGCCGGGTGTGATGGCCGTACCGCAGGGTGTTCGACTCCTGCGAGCATGCGCCGGCGACCGTATCGTGATTGCCCACCTCGTCGGCGACGATCGTCATCAGCGCGCCGCCGTCGTCGGCGCGTAGCACGGTACCCGTGGTGAGAAACAGATTGCGCTGTGCGGCAACAGTGACCGCGGCCGAGTACCTGCGGGCGTGGTCGGCGGCGTCGTAGATCAGAGTGTCGACGGCCTGATTGCCGTGCAGGTCGACGATCGTCAGGGTGTCGCCCGATGCGACGACGGTCGACCACGGCGCACGCGGGTCGACGATCTCGTCCAGCACGACCGTCCCAGGAAACAGCGCCGACGAGTCGGCGGTCGGTGTGGGGATCATCATGAGTCCTTTCCGGGGTTCAGCGCGACGCCAGGGTTCAGTGCGACGCCAGGGTTCAGTGCCCCCCAGGCGTCGTCGGTGTTCAGGACCGCCCGGTGGTGTTCGGGATCGGCGCTCGGCAGCGAATCGAGGTTCTCGGCGGCAGACCACGCGAGCACTTCGAGCGCGGATGTCGAGAATTCAGGGGCGGGATCGAGCGGATGGGCGGTGTTGGCGATCAGCACGATCAGCGGCAGATGCAGGAGCAGTTCCACGTAGGCTCCGGCAGCGGCACCACCGATACTCGTCAGCGCTCCGTCGGACTCCACTCGGACACCGTGGAAGAACGACACCGACGCGGGCAGATCCCGCGGTTCGAGTCCATGCTTCGCGGCGGCCAGCGTGAACAGTTCCCGCCCGGCCGGCGACGCCGAGTGCACTGCTCCGGCGCCGTACTTCGCGGTGTTTGCGGCGATGTTGGTGGTCCCGCACAGCGCATCGTGTCGGCCGGAGGTGTCGGCCACGACGGTCGCGAGAACGCGTCCGGCGTCGGAGAGCAGCGGGTGCCCAGCGCCGATGTACGCCTGCCACGGCACCTTGACGGTGTCCGCGACGTTGATCCGCTCCCACGGCGCGTCCGCCCGGTAGAGCAGCAGGTTCGCGCAGGCGGCGCCGTCGATGTCCCGCAGCCGGATCCGGGTGCCGCGCGCGAGCACCTTCGAGGTGTACCGGCCGCCGGGAACCGTCTCGGCCCAGGTCAGGCGATCGGATGCGACCCCTTCCGGCGGTGTGGGCCACGCCGACGCCGGCAGGACCGGCATCGAGTCGGTACGAGTGCCCGCCTGGGCACGCGCGTGGGCACGGGCTCCGGACGTGCTCGAGGTGGTGGAGTGGTCGGTGGTGGTCACATCAGGCTCCGATCGTGACGGGGTTGGGAACGGCCTTGCCGCGGGGGTAACAGAGGGCTCCGACGACCACCGCGGCCACCACGGTGATCGGTGCGGCCCACTGCAGGATCGGGAATTCCCCGGTGGGGTTGAAGATTTCGGCACGAGGCCAGGACAGGTTGACGACCATCGCGATGCCGTACGCCACCGCGGCGATGTTCACCGGGATCGCGAAGATGCCGAGCGAGAACAGCTTTCGTCCTTCGGCGTCGACCTGCGGACCACCGTTCGGCCAGCCCTTCAGGCGTCGCACCAGCAGCGGTACGGTCACCATCAGGTACGCGAGGTAGATCAGCACGATGCATACGCTGGACAGGGTCGTGAAGATCGCGGAGTTGCCCACGTTGACCGCGAGAACCGCGACACACAGCACTCCGATCAGCACCGACGGCGCGATGGGGGTGCCGGTGCGGCCGTTGACCTTCGACAGCACCCGGCTGGCGGGGAGCCGGCCGTCGCGGGCCATCGAGAACATCAGGCGTGAGGCGGCGGTCTGGATCGCAAGGGTGCAGACGAACACCGCGATCGCGACATCCACCAGTAGCAACGTTCCCCACGGCGAACTCAGGATCGAGGTGAGGACGTAAGGCAGTCCCTCGACGGCAAGGTGTCCGTCGGTGAGGCTAGGCGCCGCCATCAGCGCGCCGACGATCATCAGACCGCCGCCGAGCGCCGACACCGACAGCGCCAACCGGATCGTGCGCGGCGCGACGCGGCGTGGGTTGCGGGTCTCCTCGGCGAGTTCACCGGCCGACCCGAAACCGACCATGACATATGCGGCCATGAGGCCCGAGACGATCCACGCCCAGATGTAGCCGGGTTGGGTGCCCGCGACGCCGGTATCGAACACGACGTCCGGACCTCGCTGCGCATGGGTGAAGAACATGCCCACCACCGCGATGACCCCGATGATCTCGCAGGTCACGCCGATGTTGTTGATCCGCGACATCCAATTCACGCCGACGCAGTTGATCGTGGTCGTGAGCACCAGCAGAACGGAACCGAGCAGGACGGCGTTCGCGGCGCCGCTCGGCGACGTCAGCGCCGGATCGTCTCCGACGATCTGGAAGCCGCTCCAGATGGACGGGAGCACCACCTGTAGTGCGATTGCCGCGGCCGACGCCGTCACGATCTGCGCCAGGATCATGAACCAGCCGGAGAACCAGCCGACGATCTCGCCGCCCATGCGCCGTGACCACTGGTACACCGCACCCGAAATCGGATAGCGCGCAGCGAGTTCGGCGAAGCAGAGCGCCACCATGAACTGGCCGAGGAAGACCACCGGCCAGGTCCAGAAGAAGGCCGGTCCGGCGAATCCGAAGCCCAGGCCGAAGAGCTGAAAGATCGTGGTGAGAATCGAGACGAACGAGAAGCCCGCCGCGAACGAGGCGAACTTCCCCAAGGAACGATGCAACTGCTGTTCGTAGCCGAACTCGGCCAGGTCGCCCTGGTCGGTCGACGGTGTCGTCACGGTGGTCGTCATGAGCTCTCCTGCAAGCGGCGGAAGCGGCACCGTCCGGCTGCCCCGGGATCCGGTTTCTGTCGATTGACAGTTTTCCGGCGGAGATCGCGCTGCCGATGTCGTGCACGTTGCCAACGTGAGTCCAACCAGCCGCTTCCGATTTCGTGCCCGTGTCGTTCGTTACGGCGTCATCACCGACGACTCACACCCCCTGGTCCCGGGCCCGGCACACGCCCGTCCCGGTCCGACGCTGGCAGGATGAACACCATGAACGGACCCCGGATCACGCCCCCGGCACGGGTGGTGCAGGATCCGTCGATGCGCCCCGTGGGCGACCTTCTTCGCGGTCCCACCCCCATGTGCCCGGCCCATGCCACCGTCCGTGACACCGCCGAGACCATGGCCAGCTCACGCCGCCGGTCCGTTCTGATCCCGCTCGGCGACGGAACGCATGGGATCGTCACCCAAGGCGATCTGACGCGGCGGGTACTTGCCGCAGGTCGCGGTCCCACGACGCCGGTCGGCGCGGTGATGACCGCTCCGGTACGGACCTGCCGCGCCGACCGACTCGGCGCCGACGCTCTGATGGACATGCTCGAGCACGGAGTCCGGCAGCTACCGGTGCTGTCGGCACGCGGAGAGTTGCTCGGTGTGGTCGAGGATGCCGACCTGCTCGGGACCGCTGCACGCGGAGGATTCCTGTTGCGTGGCAACATCTCCCGTGCCACGGATACCGATGAGCTGGTTACGGTGGCGACACGGATCCCCGCACTCGTTCTGGGGCTGCGGCAAACGCGAATGGCTCCGCTCGACGTGAGCGCAATCCTGTCCGTCATCATCGATGCCACCGTCACGCGGGCACTCGACCTCGTCACCGAGGCGGCCGACTTCACCTGGCTGAGTCTCGGCAGTGTCGCTCGTCGCGAGGCGCTGCCCGCATCGGACCTCGACACGGCGATGATCCGCCCCGACCGATCGGACTTCGCGGAGTTTGCCGAACTCGCCCAGCGACCACATGCACTGCTTGTTCGCTGCGGGCTGCGATCGGACGCCAACGGAGCGGTCGCCACCCGGCGACGGTTCTCCCGCACCCAGGACGAGTGGATTCGGGCCACGGAAGCGTGGATTCGAGACCCGTTCCACGATCGCGGCTTGGTCATGCTCTCCTTGCTGCTCGACAGCCGAGCGGTGGGCGGCGACGCGGATCGATCGCTCACCGAAGCCGTCGCGGAGAAGCTGCGCGCGCATCCGCGAGCGATGCGCCTGCTGCTCCGAGAGGCGGTAGCCGAACCGGCCCGCCCGCACCCGCTGCGCCAGATCCTGTCGCGGCGCAGCGGACCGGTCGACCTCAAGGCACACGGCGCAATGCCGGTCATGAACATCGCACGGTGGGCCGGCATCTGTGCCGGGGTCACGGACCGGTCGACCATCGTCCGTTTGCAAGCGGCCGCCGGCACCGGTCTACTGCTCGACGACGACGCGCGGGTGCTGTCGGAGTCGTTCGACGTCGTGCAGCAGATCCGCCTGCGCCACCAGTGCGAACAGCTCGAGCAGGGACTCCCGATCACCGACGAGGTCGATGTGGACACCCTCACACCGCTGTACCGCAGCCTTCTGTCCGAAGCGGTCCGCGAGATCGCCGGAGTCGGGCGCCGGCTCTCCTACGCGGAATCAGCCGGCGCCTGGTAGTGATGGACACATGACGACAACGGGAGCCGGACGCCCGAGACTGTCGACGCGAAAGCGCCCGGGAGCCACCGCACGGGACGAGATCCTCGACGCAGCGGCCGAGTTGTTCACCACCCGCGGATTCACCGGGACCTCGACGAGGACGATCGCCGACGCTGTCGGCATCCGGCAGGCGTCGATGTATCACCACTTCGCGACCAAGGACGACATCCTTGCCGCGCTCCTGATCGGGACGGTCTCGGCACCAGCCGCGTGCGCCGATCTGCTCCGCGAGCGATGCGACGATCCCTTCGTCCGCATCTACGCGCTCATCCTGTTCGACGCCGGACAACTGGCCCGTTCCCATTGGAATCTCGGTGCGCTGTACCTGATGCCCGAGGTGCGCACCGAGCGGTTCGCCTCGTTTCGAACGCAACGCGGGGATCTGATGCAGCGCTACGCCGACTTCGCCCGCGATGCACTCGCCGCAGTCGGAGCGTCCGACGTCAGTTCCGGTGTCCTGGAACTGCCCTTCCGGCTGGCCGAGTCGATGATCAGTGCGCGCTCCGACGCCACGGCAACGTCGTCTGTTCCGGCGCTGACCCCGACCGCCATCGCGGACGCGGCGTTGCGAATCCTCGGGTGGACGTCGCCCACGGCAGAGATCGCCGACCGCGCGAATGCCCTGCTCGCAGAGCTGCAAGAGAGTTGTCCACAGCCCGGAACGTGACCATGTCGAGCCTGACCGCCATTGGGCTACAGTGGAATCCGAGTTGACTGATTGGGGGGTCATCATGGACGGGTTTTCAGCCGTACCCGATGAGATTCGCACGTACGGGGACATCGCAACCGAGGCTGCCGGACAGATCGCGGCCGCAGGAGGATTGGATATCGCGACGAGCGTCGCCGCGCTGACACCGGTGTTCGGCGCGATCGGCGCCGACTTCCTGACCACGTCAGCGGCCACGCAGACGGCACACGTGCAGTCCGTTGCCGCGCTGGCGAACGTGTACGCCGGAACCGGTTCGGTGGCACATGCCGTCGCCGCCGCATACGACACGGCCGAGCACGGAACCGGCTCGATTCTCAGTGCCGCACGGAATGCATTGGGGGGCAATGTATGACAACATCACCGACCGATTCCGGCGAAACCGATCGGCCGACGGTTCTGGATCTGCTCCAGGCCTCACCTGTCGGGCCGGTACTCGATATGCCGGTGCCGCGCACACCCATGGAGGCGCTCCAGAACTCGGCTCTCGGCCCGATACTGGAGACACCGTTCACCGAGATCGCGGCGGGCGCCCTACCATCCCTTCCCGACCTACCACCCCTTCCCGCGCTACCACCCCTTCCCGCGCTGCCTCCGCTCCCGGGTATCGAACAATTGCTGCAGCCGATTTCCGACCTCGCGAGCGCCTTCGGCACCGGCACAATCGGCGGGTTCGATCCCACATCGCTTCTCCAGCAATCGTCCTCCATCATCGACACGGCGCTCTCGATGAGTGTGGCGGGCCTGAACGCCCTCGATCAGGCGTGGCAGGGACAGGCGGCGATCGCCGCACAGTCACAGGGCCGGCAGGCCCAGGTCAGCGGCGAACAGCTCAGTCAGCGCGGCCGGGACATCGCGGCCGTCACCCAGGACGCGGCCGGTTCGGTCTCGCGCGGGAACGCCAAACTGGCGGCGGTCGCCGAATCGTTTGCGGCGACGGTGGTCGCCGCTGCCCCGGTGGCACTGACACCGCCCGGTCAGACCCTGCTCATCGCGGCGGCGGCCGATCACCTGCAACGCGCCCTCACCGTGGTGGCCGAGACCCGGGCAGAGCTCGCCGGACACACGTCCGCAATGGCCGCACTCGGCGCGGAGATACCCCTTCCGATCGCACCGAGTCCGGCGGCGGGACTCGCCCCGACCGGACCGCCCGCACCGATCTCGGTCGCGAGTGCACTGCTCGAGTCCGTCGGCAAACCGCTGATCGCCTCGGTCACACAGGGATTGAGCGATACGGTCCCGGACCAGACCCGGGCCGCTGGAGCGTCAGGATTCGCCGCCGGAGCCGCGGACCTCGGGTCTACCGTTCCCGCAGTCCACCCGGGTGGTGGCGCTGGAGCGGCCGGCACCGGTTCCGCACTACCCGGTTTCCTCGCAGGCGCGGGTGGCATGGCCGTCGCGGCGGATTCCCCGAAGGCGTCGTCGGCATCGCAGCCATCCGTCGGCGGAACAACCACGCCAACACCCCTCACCTCGCCGAACGCCTCGGGCACAGCCACAGCGACAACGGGACCTTCGGGGCTCGGTCCCGGCGCGATGACGGGCTCCGGTTCGCGCGGCGGGTACGACGACAACGTCGACCGCGCCGCGCCGGACTACCTCCTCAGCACGACGGCGACCAACGCGGTGGTCGGCGACCTGCCGTTCGTCGCGCCAGCGGTGATCGGCGGCCTCGAACCCGACGAGTTCGACGACACGGACTTCACGAGCCGCTGATCTGCGCGGTCGTGACGAATTCGGCTGCCGGAACAGGGGCTTCGTCACGATCGGTCCGTCGCAGTCACACCTGGATCAGTTTCGCCAGTTCGCTCCGGTGGCTGAGGGCAAGCTTCTCGCACGCCCGGTAGATATGGCCCTCGACGGTGCGTACCGACAGCACCAGCCGGCGCGCGATGTCCTTGTTCGACAGCCCGCGGCCCACCAGAGTTGCGACCTCACGCTCGCGGTCGGTGAGAGGCAGCGGACGTGCGGCCTTCGCGAGCGCGGGCGTCGCCGCTCCGTCACAGCGCGACGACAGCCAATGCGCCTTCGCAGCGGCAACGAGTTCGCCGCGGCGATCGTTCGACCGCGAGTACGCGGTTGCTGCCTGTGCGTACATATCGGCCGAGGCGAGCAGAGCCCCCACCCGCTCGAACTCTGACGCCAACCGGTCGAGCGCCGGCCCGTCGGCCTTCGCGAGCGCCCGCGCTCGACGCGCGGCCACCCTCGAGAAGGGCCCGTCGACGAGGGTGGCGAGTTCGTCGAGACGGGCGATCGTCGAGTAGTCGCCGAACGTGGTCGCGACGTCGAGGGCGATGGCCTCGACTGCGAACTGCCCCGATTGGGCCGCGAGATCCGCCGCCCGGCGGGCCGCGTGAACGGCTGCCGACACCTCCCCCTCGGCTCCAGCCACCCAGGCGCGCGCGACGTCGAGCAGGGGATCGAAGAAGGCGAGTTCGGGTCCTGCCTGCCGCTCCGCGATAGTCAGGGCGTCGGCTGCCTCAGCGGCCTTGCCCTGTGCCGCACGGACCTGACACAGGCTCACCGCGGCAAGCAGCATCCATTCCGAACGCGTCTCGCGATCGAGGACCGCCAACGCCTCGGTGAGGTGTTCCGCAGCGTCGTCGAGCCGTCCACTGGTCAGCTCGACCACCCCGGAGGCGACATCCGCGAGGGCGGCGCTGTTCGGTTGTCCGGCGGCGAGCGTGCGATACCGATCCGCGGTGGCCTGTGCCACATGGATCCGCCCGACCAGTGTCAGTGCCAGTACCTCGAAGTAGCCAATATGGAAACGCAGCAGACCGTCACCGTGCGAGATCGCCTCCCACGCTGACGCCGCGAGCGCTGCAACCTCGTATCCTCGCCCCGACACTGTCAGCGCCGCGACTCCGGCGAACACACCACTCGCCCTCGCCCACGGGTGCGCCTCCGGAGCGGCCTCGACCTGACGGGCCAGCGAGATCGCCTGGACCGGTTGCCGGTCGTACAGGCGCAAAACGGCGTCGAGCGCCACCACCGAGACCGCGAGCACCGAATCGGTGATCCGTCCTCGCTCGCGCTCGAACAACTCGACAGCCTCCCGCGGGCGGCCCGCCTCCAGGTACAGGCTCGCGACGCGGGTCAGCAGCCAGCGCGCCACGTCGTACTCGCACAGATCGTCGGGGTCGACGGCGTCGAACACCTCCTCGGCCTCGTCGCCGCGGCCCTGCCACATCAGTGCCCGCCCCAGCGCGAACGACGCGTCGAATCCGCCGCCCAACCGGACAGCTGCGCCCGCGAGCCGCGCGCCCAGTTCGAGACTGGCCATCGCAATCGCGTCCTCTGCGCCGCGCACCAACAGTTCCGGATCGGGCTCGATGCCCGACTCGATCGCGAGCTCAGCGATTCGCATCGACGTCACTACCCCCGGATCCGGCGATTCCCGCAACACCTCGACCAGCCGACGCTTGATGCGCTGCGCCGCGAGCACCCCGGCACGGTCGCGGATCACCTCGCCGAACAGCGGGTGCGCGAGGCGAACCACGTGCGCATTGCCGACATCCCGGATCCGAACCAGATCCATACGCTCGGCTTCCTCGATCGAGCGGCGGCTCACCAACTCGCTCAGCGCCTCGAGCTCGAGCGGCTCACAGAACGCCAGGTAGTCGACCACCTCGAGCGCATCCGGCGGGGTGCGTGCAAACCTCGTCTCGAGGAGCGATGCCAGGGCAGGTGACACCGCAGGTCTCCCCCGCAGCTGCCAGATTCCGCCGGACTGCCGGAGCGTTCCGCCGTCGAGCGCACCCTCGACGAGATGGCGCAGGAACAGCGGGTTGCCCTCCGACGCCTCCCAGATGGCGTCGGCGCTGAAACGTTCGACCGGTGCGCCGAGCACCGCGCCCAGCTCGTCGTCCATCTCCGCGCGGGTGAACGGCTGTACGACGACAGGAGTGAGATGACCGTCCTTCCAGAGTGCTTCGATCGCACTCGGGACCGCCGCCCCACTGCGCACTGTGACGACCAACCGCGCGTCGCGGCCGACCGCCAGTTGATGGACCAGCCCAGCCGAGAACTCGTCGAGCAGATGCGCATCGTCCACCCCGACGATGCCGACGCCGCCGTCGGCGGCGACGCCGTCCGCGGCCAGCACCTCCCGCACCGCCCGCAAGGCGACAACCGGGTCGCGTGATGTCGTGCGCGCCAGATGCGGCGCGAACGCACCGAGGGGGATGCCCTGCGTGGACTCGGTGCCGACGATCCACCGCGCATCGCCGGCGAGTGACCCCACCAGCTCCCGGGCCATCGTCGTCTTCCCGACGCCCGCCGCACCGACGAGCACCACTCCGCACGACGTGCCGTCACGGAGCAGTTTCTCTGCGTCCTCGAACGCAGCCTTACGGTCCAGGACGGGCCAGAGACCGACCATACTTCGAACGATAATCCTGCAACCGGGCGCTGCGAAGGGAACAGCCGAAGCCGCAACCGGGGAGTTACCGCACGGTCAGTCCGTGTCAGGTCGTCAGTGACGCGACTTCCTGATCCGTGAGCGTGGTCTGCGGCACCCGACCCGCATCCCGCGCCAACTCGACCGCCCGGTACAGCGGGCGCTCGACGCGTCCCGCACCGCGCGCCTCGGCGCGGAGCTGTTCGATCAGCACCGAGGCCGCCGCTGCCGCAGGAACCAGCTCACTCGCGGACAGGGCATCGGCCAGCTTCCGCAGCCCGAGCACCTCGATCTCACGCCCACCGCCGTCCGTGTACAGCGCCAGAGGCACCGTCACCGACTTCCGCCCGTCGCCGATGCGGATCGCGACCTGGCTGATTCGAGCCGACCGCACCGCCAGCTCGACAGTGGCCGCCTCGGCAACCTCCACCGCTCTGTGACGGATCCCGTTCGACGCGTGGATCCGGGTGCCGTCCAGCCAGATTCGACGACGCGTGGCAAGCATCGCCGACACTGCGGTCGGCAGGCCGATCACCGCACCTACCACCACGGCGATCGACGGAGCGGCGAACAGCGCCACCACGCCGCCGACCACAACGCCGAGCAGGATCGAAACCACTGCAATCCTGCGCATACGAGGCGCCAGCATCGAGGCTGGGATCAGGTCGATAGCGTACTCGCCCTCACTCGCTGGCAAGAATCGAACCGATCTGCGCGACAACACCTTCCATGGACATCGACTGCTGCTCTCCGTTCCGGAGGTCCTTCACTGCGATGGTTCCCGCAGCGAGGTCCTCGTCGCCGAGCACGAGGGCGAGCACGGCACCCGAGCGGTCGGCCGCCTTCATCGAGCCCTTGATGCCGCGATCGCCGTACACCATGTCGACGCGGATACCCGCAGTACGCAGCTGGTGCGCGAGCTTCACCATCTCGGCCTTCGCGGTCTCGCCCAGCGGCACCCCGAAGACCTCGCAGCGCGCCGGGTTTCCGGCCGTCTTACCCTCGGCCGCCAGCGCGAGCACCGTCCGGTCCACACCGAGACCGAATCCGATCCCCGACAGCGGCTGACCGCCGAGCTGCGCCATGAGGCCGTCGAAGCGTCCTCCGCCGCCGATGCCGGATTGGGCACCGAGGCCGTCGTGCACGAACTCGAACGTGGTCTTGGTGTAGTAGTCCAGGCCGCGCACCATGCGCGGGTTGATGACGTACGGCACACCGAGCGCGTCGAGGTGCGCGAGCACCTGGTCGAAGTGCACCTTGGCGCTCTCGGAGAGGTGGTCGAGCATGAGCGGCGCGTCAGCCGTCATCTCCTTGATGTGCGGACGCTTGTCGTCGAGCACGCGCAGCGGATTGATCTCTGCGCGGCGACGGGTGTCCTCGTCCAGATCGAGCCCGAACAGGAACTCCTGCAGGCGCTCCCGATACTGCGGACGGCAGGTGTCGTCGCCGAGCGAGGTGATTTCGAGGCGGAATCCGTCGAGTCCGAGTCCGCGGAAACCGGCGTCGGCGATGGCGATCACCTCGGCGTCCAGTGCCGGATCGTCCACGCCGATCGCCTCGACACCCACCTGCTGCAGCTGCCGGTAACGACCCGCCTGCGGGCGCTCGTAGCGGAAGAACGGGCCGGCGTAGCTGAGCTTGACCGGAAGCTGGCCGCGGTCGAGGCCGTGCTCGATGACCGCGCGCATCACACCGGCGGTGCCCTCGGGACGAAGCGTCACCGAACGGTCACCCCGGTCGGCAAACGTGTACATCTCCTTCGAGACGACGTCGGTGGACTCGCCGACACCGCGGGCGAACAGCCCGGTGTCCTCGAAGATCGGCAGCTCGATATGCCCGTAGCCTGCCAGACGCGCCGCGCGGGTCAGCCCGTCGCGCACGGCGACGAACTCCGCGGACTGCGGTGGAACGTAGTCGGGAATGCCCTTGGGGGCCGAGAAGGTGCTGACGCCTGACTTACTCACGATGCTTACTTTTCCTTACTGGGAGGCGGTCAGTCCAACGAGGAACGGGTTGGCGGCCCGTTCCTGACCGATCGAACTCGAACCACCGTGCCCGGGCAGAACCGCGGTCCTGTCGTCGAGCACGAGCAGCTTGCGCGCGATCGAGCTCAACAACTGCTCATGGTTTCCGCCGGGGAGATCACTGCGACCGATCGACCCCTGGAACAGCGTGTCCCCGGTGAGCGCCACCTGTAGCGGGCCGTCATCGGTGAGAAGTTCGGTGCGGAACACGACCGAACCCTGGGTGTGGCCAGGGGTGTGGTCGACGACGAATTCGATTCCGGCGACCTCGAACTCGTCACTGTCCGCGAGCTCGATCACACTGCTCGGCTCGCGGAACTGCATGCCGGCAATGAACTGATTCATCTGCGGGCCGATGCCACGGCTGGGGTCGCTCAGCATGTACCGGTCCTCAGGGTGGATGTAGGCCGGGATCGCGTACCGCTCGCACACGGGCTCCACCGACCACGTGTGGTCGAGATGGCCGTGCGTGAGCAGCACCGCCTTCGGCTCGAGCTCGGACTCCGCGAGGAACTGCGCGAGCGGTTCCGCCGCGTCCTGGCCGGGATCGACGACAACGCACTCTTTCAAGTCGTCCTGAGCGAGGATGTAACAGTTGGTCTGGAACATCCCTGCCGGGAATCCGGTGACGAGCACGGCGACAGCTCCTAAAGTACGGGTCCTTACGGGTCAATACAGCCTAGGCTGCCGTCCCGCCAGGATGTTCTCAGGTTGGAGTGGCAGACTCGAGCCGGCTCACCGGCGGTGACGGGCGCCACTGAACGCAGCGATCGAAACATACGGGAGGACGACTGCAGTGCCGAGCAATGAGCAGCGCCGTGAGGCGGCTAAACGAAAGCTGGAACGCCAGCTCGAACGGCGCGCCGCACGCGCTCGCAAGCGCAAGCAACTGACGATCGCCGGGTCCATCGTCGGTGTCATCGTCGTTGTGGCCGTCGGAGCGGTCGTGGTGACCCTCAGCGGCAAGGACGACACCAGCTCCACCGAGAACACCGCGGCATCCGAGACACCGCAGCCGGGCGTCCTGCCAGCGGGCCGCGCAGAACCGCTGCCGAACCTCGTCAACTGCACATACACGCCCGGCGGCGACCCGGCTCGCCCCAACACACCGCCGCGCACCGAAGGCATCGACACCACCGTCGCCACGGTCAGCGCCAGTGTCGAGACCACTCAGGGCAACATCGGGCTGACGCTGGACAACGCCGCCGCGCCCTGCACGGTCAACAGCTTCGTCAGCCTCGCATCCCAGGGCTACTTCGACAACACCCCCTGCCACCGGCTCGTCACCAGCCAGGGCCTGCAGGTCCTGCAGTGCGGCGACCCCAGCGCCACCGGCGCCGGCGGCCCCGGCTACCAGTTCGCGAACGAGTTCCCCACCGACCAGTACGCGCCGGGCGATCCGGCCGCCCAGATGCCGGTCACGTACCCGCGCGGCACCATCGCGATGGCCAACGCCGGCCCCGACACCAACGGCAGCCAGTTCTTCCTCGTCTACGGCGACTCGCAGCTGCCACCGCAGTACACCGTCTTCGGCACCATCGACGAGACCGGCCTGCAGACCATCGAGAAGGTGGCCGCAGCCGGAGACGACGGATCCGTTTCCGCAGGCGGCGGCAAGCCGAACCTGCCCATCGACATCAAGAGTGTGAGGCTCGACTGATGAAGCGCACAACACTGGCAATCACCGGCCTCGCTCTCGGCGCGGCACTCGTGCTGACGGGCTGCTCGAGCGACAACGAAAGCTCCGAATCGGCGAGCACGAGCTCGTCGAGCATGTGGACCACTCCGGCCGCGCCCAAGATCGACATGTCGCAGTACGCGGCACTGCCCGCCGTCCCCACACCGGCGTCGCCGACGGTCGACTGCGGCTACGCACCCGCAGGCCAGGGCGCGAAGACGGTGAACGTCCCGAACGCGACCGGAGTCTCCGACGAGGGCACCGTGAACGTCGCCCTCACCACCACGGCGGGACCGATCGGGCTCACGCTCAATCGCGTCGCGGCCCCCTGCACCGTCAACAGCTTCGTGAGCCTTACCGAACAGGGCTACTTCGACAACACCCCCTGCCACCGGCTCGTCACCGGCCAGGGCCTGCACCTCCTGCAGTGCGGCGATCCGACCGGTCGCGGCAGCGGCGGGCCGGGGTACCAGTTCGCCAACGAGTACCCCACCAATCAGTTCGCCCCCGGTGAACCCGCCGCGCAGAGCGCAATGGTCTACCCGCGCGGCACCGTCGCGATGGCCAACGCCGGCCCGGACACCAACGGCAGCCAGTTTTTCCTCGTCTACGAGGACTCGGTGCTACCCCCGCAGTACACGGTCTTCGGCACCATCTCCGACGAGGGCCTGGCCACCATCGGGAAGGTCGCCGCGGCTGGTGACGACGGATCTATGCCGGCGGGCGGCGGCGCCCCCAACATGGCAGTGAACATCGAGACCGCCAAGGTCGGCTGACACACCACGAAAGCTGAAGGTGCCCTTGATGCGCGCACAGCGCATGAAGGGCACCTTCAACCGTTCTCGGGAACGGCGGCTCCACAAGCTACGCCGCTGGCCGAACGGCGGCTCCGCAAGCTACGCCGCTGGCCGAACGGCGGCTCCGCAAGCTACGCCGCTGACGTCACGCGGTAGACGTCGTAGACGCCCTCGACGTTGCGCACCACGTTCAGCACATGACCCAGATGCTTCGGGTCTCCCATCTCGAACGTGAACTTGCTGACCGCAACCCGGTCGCCCGATGTCGTCACCGACGCCGACAGGATGTTCACCTTCTCGTCGGCGAGTGCCTTCGTCACGTCCGACAACAGCCGGTGCCGATCCAGTGCCTCGATCTGGATGGCAACCAGGAACACCGACGACGGCGAAGGCGCCCACTGGACATCGATGATCCGCTCCGACTGCTGCCGTAGCGAGCCCGCATTGGTGCAATCCGTGCGGTGCACGCTCACCGCGCCTCCGCGGGTCACGAAGCCCATGATCTCGTCGCCCGGAACCGGGGTGCAACACTTCGCGAGCTTGGCGACCGTACCCGGCGCACCGGGCACCAAGATGCCTGCGTCACCGGAACCAGCGCGGGGCCGAGTCGGGATGGTCGACGGGGTCGACCGCTCCGCCAGCTCCTCCTCGACGTCGCCCACACCACCGAGGTGCGCGACCAGCCGCTGCACCACATGTTGCGCCGAAGCGTTGTGCTCACCCACCGCGGTGTAGAGCGCCGAGACGTCTGCATAACGCAACTCGAGCGCAATCGAGGACATCGACTCGGCATTCATCAAGCGCTGCAAGGGAAGACCGCCGCGGCGAACCTCTTTGGCGATGGCATCCTTGCCGGCCTCGAGTGCCTCCTCGCGGCGCTCCTTGGCGAACCACTGGCGGATCTTGGTCTTCGCCCGCGGCGAGACCACGAAGGTCTGCCAGTCGCGGCTCGGTCCGGCATTGGCTGCCTTCGAGGTGAACACCTCGACGACCTCACCGTTCTCGAGTGTGCGTTCCAGCGCGACCAGCCGGCCGTTCACCCGGGCACCGATGCACCGGTGTCCCACCTCCGTGTGCACCGCGTACGCGAAGTCGACCGGGGTCGATCCCGCCGGCAACGTCACCACATCCCCCTTCGGGGTGAAGACAAAGATCTCCTTGACCGCCAGGTCGTAGCGCAGCGACTCGAGGAACTCCCCCGGATCCGCGGCTTCTCGCTGCCAGTCGAGCAGCTGGCGCATCCACGCCATGTCGTCGACCTCGGCCGAATCCTGCTTGGCCGAGTTCTTTCCGCGGAGCTCCTTGTACCGCCAGTGTGCGGCGATGCCGAACTCCGCGGTGCGGTGCATGTCCCGCGTGCGGATCTGGACCTCGAGCGGCTTGCCCTCGGGACCGATGACCGTGGTGTGCAGGGATTGATACACCCCGTAGCGCGGCTGCGCGATGTAGTCCTTGAACCGCCCCGCCATCGGCTGCCAGAGGGAGTGCACGACGCCGACGGCGGCGTAACAATCGCGGATCTCGTCGCACAGGATCCGCACCCCGACCAGGTCGTGGATGTCGTCGAAGTCGCGGCCCTTGACGATCATCTTCTGGTAAATGGACCAGTAGTGCTTGGGCCGGCCCTCCACGACCGCGCTGATCCGCGATGCCGCCAGCGTCGCGTTGATCTCCGCCCGCACCTTCGCAAGGTAGATGTCCCGCGACGGCGCGCGATCGGCGACCAGGCGGACGATCTCGTCGTACTTCTTCGGATGCAGGATCGCGAACGAGAGATCCTCGAGCTCCCATTTGACCGTCGCCATGCCGAGGCGATGGGCCAGCGGCGCAATCACTTCCAGTGTCTCGCGGGCCTTGCGGGCCTGCTTCTCCGGCGGCAGGAAACGCATCGTGCGCATGTTGTGCAGCCGGTCTGCCACCTTGATCACCAGGACGCGCGGATCGCGCGCCATCGCGATGATCATCTTGCGGATCGTCTCGCCCTCAGCGGCCGAGCCGAGGACGACCTTGTCGAGCTTGGTGACGCCGTCGACGAGGTGCGCCACCTCGTCACCGAACTCGTCGGTGAGCTCCGCGAGCGAATACCCGGTGTCCTCGACGGTGTCGTGCAGCAGCGCTGCCACCAGTGTCGTGGTGTCCATTCCGAGTTCGGCAAGGATGCTCGCCACCGCAAGTGGGTGCGTGATGTACGGATCGCCGGACTTGCGGAACTGGGTCGCGTGTCGCTGCTCGGCGACGTCGTACGCGCGCTGCAGCAGTGTGAGATCCGCCTTCGGGTACAGCTCCCGATGAACCGTCACCAGAGGTTCGAGAACCGGACGAATAGGCGTGTTGCGCTGACCGGTGATCCGGCGCGCCAGCCGGGCACGCACCCGTCGCGATGCCGATGTCGGTACCGACGCGGGCGCAGACTTCTCGACAGGAGGCGTCGCACCTGTTTCCGTCGCACCTGTGTTCTGGGACCGGTCAAGATGCTGGGTCAAGCCGTCACCTCCTGCCGCCGCGATGCGGGCGGTCCCTCGGGACCCGGTGGCACTGCAGCACCACCAGGCACAACTCTAGTCCTCAGACCCGCACGAGCGATGTCAGCGGGTACCGGTCGAACCGGGCGCGACCGCCCAGCTCCTCGATCTCGAGCACGACGGCGACACCGACGACCTCAGCCCCGGCACGAGTCAGCAAATCTGCCGCCGCGAGCAGTGTCCCACCGGTCGCGAGTACATCGTCGATCACGAAGACCCGTCGGCCCGCGAGGTCGGGCGCATCGCACGGGATCTCCAACGTCGCGGCACCGTACTCGAGTGAGTAGCTCTCCGAGTGCACCGGCGGCGGCAACTTGCCGGCCTTGCGGACCGCAAGAACGCCGCAACCCAACTCGAGCGCCGCACCGCCACCGAGCAGAAATCCCCGGGCATCGACGCCGGCGACGACGTCAGCCCCGGTCCCGGCCGCGGCCAGGCCATCGATGACGGCCCGGTAACCCGCACTGTCCGCGAACACCGGGGTGAGGTCGGCAAACCGGACACCGGACGTCGGGAAATCCTCGCACCACCGGGTTAGCCGGGACACGGCCTCACCGGCCCTGTCCAACGCTGCAGCAAGCTCCGGTGTCGACACCCCTGGCGTATCCATCCGCGAAATCACCTGAGCAGTATCCACCTGTCCATGTTCCATCCCGCACCGGACCTCGTCGGATTGGGCACCACTGCGTGCATACCGCTTGTGTGGGCCGTCGTCCGCGGCTGGTCGAACAGCGGCACGGTGGGCATGTCGTCCCACAGGATCGCCTCTGCTTCTCCGGACAGCGACATCCGCGCCGAGAGTGACGCGTCGACCGCCAGCTGGTCGATGATCCGGTCGAGGCGGCCGTTGGCAAAGCCCCCGAAATTGGTGCCGTTACCCGAGTGCAGCGCGTACGCGGCGTCCGTCTCCGCCGCCGTGCCCGCGGTACCGGCCGCCGATGCCGTTCCCGCGAGCACCGCGTCCACCTGCCCGGCACCGAGTGCCGTCGGGGAGAAAATCGGCGAGCTCGCGTCCTCGACCGTGATGCCGGCCGGGGCGCAGGACGCAGCGATCATCTGAACGGTCCGTGCCCGGCGGTCATCCGGCCCGAGATAGCCGACGCGCACTGTCAGGTTCGGTTGTCCCGCGCGTTCACGTGCAGCGACGGCGCCGGGGATGTCGGGGTCGGTGTAGATCCCGCCTTCCGCGGCGACCGCGGACGTATAGAAGAGGGTGTCCGGCGCCGTCATCCGAGAATCGACGACACCCGATCCGAGGCCGACGGGTCGGTCGAATCCCGGGTGACCCAGCTCGTCGAACAATTGCTGCCGTGGCAGGCACAGCGCGAGCGCACGGCGGGCGTCGACGGAGCCGAGTGTGCCGCGGGTCGCCAACACGAGCTGCTCCAGGCTGCGCGACGGCTCGTCCGTCACCTCGAAGCCGCCGAGGTCGAGCCCGCCGATCGAGCCTGCACCGATGTCGACAACCTCGACATCGCCGTCGGCGATGCGGGACTGGACGTCAGTACCCTTGGGCCACACGACAATCCGGGAAGTGGCTGGCTTGTTTCCCCACCAGCGCTCGTTCTCGACGAGCACCAGACCATCGTCCTCGGTGTAGGAGTCGATCCGGTACGGACCCGACGACGGGAACCGCGCGAGATCGAGCTCCCCGGGTGTGAGACTCCAGCCCGAGTTCCAGAAGTCCGCGATCCGGGCGACCGCATCGCCGTCGCCGGATCGGACCGCGCCGACCAGGTCCGGCACGCCCGCAGCCTGCGCAGCCACATGTGCCGGCATGACCTCGGTGGCGCCGAACAGCGACCGCCAGTCGAGGAATCCGCGCCCCGGTTTGAACACCACGGTGGCGTCCTTGGACCCGGGCTGGCAGTCGACCCGGTCGATGTCGGCATAGCCGGCACGCGTGGCGGATGCGAACAACGAAACGGGCGCCCCGCCGTCACCCGGACGAGTGAAACGCCCACTACCCGCGGCCCACGCCAGCACCAGATCATCGCAGGATACGGGCACCCCGTCCGAGTAAACCGCCGAAGGATTGAGACGGTATTGCACGGTGAACACATCGCCGGGCAGCACACTCGCGGTCCCGAAATCGGTGTCCGCGACGGGGCTGCCCGACGGTCCTGTGTAGCTCATACCCGTCAGCACCCGGCCCAGCGCCTGCACCGCGCCGGTGGCCGCACCGTCAACGGTGTTGCCGTTGTACGTGGTGACCACGTTGTCGATCGCATAGCCGAGGGACGGAACCTGATCGGCACTGTTGCCGCATGCTGCGGTCGCACCCACCGCTGCCGTGGCGGTCAGGGCGACGAGCGATCTGACGGCACGGCTGCGGTTCCGGCGGGGCGTCTTCGCTTCCGGCATGTCAGTGCCTCTTCTTGTTGCGCTTTCCGGTCGGCGCGGCGCCCGGCGCCGGTGCCTTGCCTGCGGACGGCCGAGTCCTCGCCTCCACTAGCTCTCCAACTCCGCCGTTCGACCCTGACGCTGCTGCCCGCTTGGCCAACACCTTCTTGGTGTGCGCGGCCACCGGCCCCCAGCGCTCCTTGATGCTGACGAGCATCGGTGTCGCCGTGAAGATCGAGGAATACGCGCCGACCACGATGCCGACGAGCTGCACGAGCGCCAGGTCCTTGAGGGTGCCGACACCGAGCAACCACACCGCGACCACCATCAGGGCCACCACCGGCAGGATCGAGATCACCATGGTGTTGATCGAGCGCATCAGAGTCTGGTTGACGGCCAGGTTGGCCTGCTCGGCGTAGGTTCGCCGGTTCAAGTGCAGGATTCCCCGGGTGTTCTCATCGACCTTGTCGAAGACCACGACCGTGTCGTACAGCGAGAAGCCGAGAATCGTGAGCAGACCGATCACCGTCGCCGGTGTGACCTCGAATCCGACGAGCGCGTAGATGCCTGCCGTAATGATGATGCCGAAGAACAGCGACACGATCGCGGCCACCGCCATGTCCCGTTCGAACCGTATCGCGATGTAGATACTGACGATGACCAGGAACACCAACAGCGCGATCAGCGCCTTCTCGGTGATCTGACCACCCCACGTCTCGCTGACGTTCGCGACACTGATCGCGTTTATCGAAGGTATGCCGTTGCTGTCCTCGGGATGGAAGGTGTCGAACAGTGCGTTCTGCAGCGTCCTGACCTGTCCGGGATCGAGCGCCTCCGAACGGATGTCCATCGACGACCCGGCGCCCGACCCGACCGCCTGGACCGACACCGGCGCGGAGCCGAGACTGTCCGAGTACACCGTCTCGACCTGCTCGGTAGTGACGCCCGCCGAAGCCGGGAACTGGATTCGAGTACCGCCCTCGAACTCGATTCCGAGGCTGAAGCCGCGCACCAACATGCTCAGCAGCGACAGCACCACGAATGCACCGGTCAGCAGGTAGCAGAACCGCCGCCGGCCGATGATGTCGAATCCTCCGGTTCCCGTGTACAGGCGCTGCAGCCAGCTGCGATGCGGCATCAGCGCCTGGTTGACACCGGCGTCCGTGGTAGCTGCACCCTTGTCGACTGCGGAAGTGTTCGATTCGCTCATTGCTTTATGCCTCCATGTCGGACGATGCCGAGGTCGACGCGGCGACGGTCCTGCGTTCCCGAGCGATCTGCTGGACCGCACCGAATCCGTTGACGCTGGGCTTCGCCCAGAAGCGGGACTTCGAGGCCATGTAGACGAGCGGCCACGTCACCAGGAACACCACGACCACGTTGAGGATCGTCGACAGGCCGAGAGTGAAGGCGAAACCGCGCACCTGGCCGACTGCGAGGACATACAGGACGGCGGCGGCGATGAAACTGACCGCGTTACCGGTCAGGATGGTGCGGCGCGCACGGGCCCAACCGCGGGGCACGGCAGACCTGAAGCTTCGGCCTTCACGTATCTCGTCCTTGATCCGCTCGAAGAACAACACGAACGAATCCGCGGTCATACCGATACCGATGATCAGACCGGCGATTCCCGCCAGGTCCAGAGTGAAGCCGATGTACCTGCCGAGTAGCACCATCACCGCGTAAACCATGATTCCCGACAACACCAGCGACAGCGCGGTCAGCACACCCAGCATCCGGTAGTACACGAGGCAGTAGATGAGGACCAGCACCAGGCCGACGGCGCCGGCGATCAGGCCGGCCTCGAGGGAGGCGAGCCCCAGGGTCGCGGACACCGTCTCGGCCTCCGACGCCTGGAACGACAGCGGCAGCGAGCCGTACTTGAGGGTGTTCGCGAGCTCCTGGGCCTGCGTCTGGGTGAACTGGCCGGTGATCGACGTCGAACTTCCGACCGGCGTCGCGCCCTGCACGACCGGTGCGCTGACCACCTGCGAGTCCAGCGTGAACGCCGCCTGCTTGCCGATGTTCGACGACGTGAACTGCGCCCACGTGGAGCTGCCGCTGGACTTGAAGCTCAGGCTCACCTCGTGGCGAGACTGCTGGCTGTTGAATCCGGACGACGCGTCGGAGATCTCCTGCCCGTCGATGATGGTCGGTGCCAGGAGGTAGACAGTGGTGCCGTCAGTGGAGCACGCCACCAGCGGCAGCGCCGGATCGTCGTTGCCCTGGAGCGGGTCGGGCGCCGAACAGTCGAGCGTGGCCATCGCCTGTTGCTGAACCGCGGGATCCTCGCTTTGACGGGTGGCCTTGGCCTTCGCAATCTCGGCGGCCGCGGCCTCGGGCGAGCCGGGAGCCGGCTCACCCGACGGCGCGGGCGCGGCAGGCTCCGGCGTGGGCGTCGGAGAGGGCACCAGAGAGGGCTCAGACGGGTCTTGCGCCGGAAACGGACGCTCCTGCACCTGAGGTGTCGCGGCAGGTTCCGACGGCACCGGCGCCTGAGTGCTCGGCGCCTCGACGGGAGCCTGTGCCGCCCCCGGCGCGGCCGCGGCCTGCGAACCGATCACCGGACGGATGTACAGACGCGCGGTCTGGCCCAGCGAACGGGCCTGCGCGCTGTCGTCACCGGGCACCGTGATGACCAGGTTGTCGCCGTCGATGACGACCTCGGAGCCGGACACACCCAGGCCGTTGACACGTGTCTCGATGATCTGCTGCGCCTGTCGCAGGCTTTCCTGGCTCGGCGTGCTGCCGTCGGGAGTCCTAGCGGTGAGGGTGACTCGTGTCCCACCTTGCAGGTCGATCCCCAACTCGGGTGTAGGGGACTTGTCTCCGGTGAAGAAGACCAACGCATACAGCACGCCCACGATCACCGCGAACACGGTGAGCGAGCGCAGCGGATGCACCGATCCTGTCGAAGGTGTCACGATCTGTCTGTCTCCTCAGTACGTGCGGATCAGGTGATGACGTATGGGTGATGACCCAGCGGTGATACGGCGGGCGGGAACTCGCGCCGCTACTCGCCGTTCAGACGGCGCTGGGTGTCATCAGGGGTCTCGTCCGTGCCGTCGACGACATCACCCTCGGCATCAGCACCGGCACCGTCAGATTCTTCGTCAACGATGTGCTCGCGGATGACCAGGCGCGACCAGGTGGTCACGACACCGGGCGCAATCTCGAGATCGACGGTCGTCTCTGCGAGACTTGCGACGGTCGCATGCAGCCCCGCGGTAGTCATGACGCGGTCACCGACCGCCAGCGAGTCCTGGAGTGCGGTGGTCTTCGCCACCTCTTTCTTCTGGCGCCGAATGCCGAGGAACATCGGCACGAGAAGAGCAAGAATCAGAAGTGGAAACAGGAATTCCATCGGGAAGTCAGTCCTCGGGTTGGTCACATAGAGCGTTACACAGAGCTACGCGCACGGAGCCAGGTCGGTGCCGCGCTGCTCCCAGTGTGCCATTAGCTCAGCGATCGACGTGGCAATCCTCGCCGAGTCAAATTTCGTCCTCGGCGAACAAGCCCGGATCTAACGGCACGATCGCCTCCCGTGCCCGGACCTCGATCCCGCCGGCGACGGCGTCAGGTGGGGGCGTCAGACCGAGCTGCGCCCATGCCGCCGCTGTCGCGACACGGCCTCGCGGCGTGCGCGCAATCATGCCGGCGCGCACCAGGAACGGCTCGCACACCTCTTCGACCGTTGCGGGCTCCTCACCCACCGCGACGGCGAGGGTCGAGACTCCCACTGGTCCGCCGCCGAAGCTACGCACGAGGGCGCCCAGCACCGCACGGTCGAGGCGGTCCAGCCCGAGAGCATCGACGTCGTACACCGCCAGGGCCGCGTTGGCGATGTCCCGCGTCACCACACCGTCGGCGCGGACCTCTGCATAATCTCGTACGCGGCGCAGGAGGCGATTGGCAATGCGTGGCGTGCCACGCGAGCGCCCGGCGATCTCGGCACCGGCGTCCTCCCGGAGCTCGACACCGAGAATGCCCGCCGATCGGAGCAGAATCTGCTGCAGCTCTTCCGGTTCGTAGAAGTCCATGTGCGCGGTGAATCCGAATCGGTCCCGCAACGGTCCGGTCAGGGCCCCGGAGCGAGTCGTCGCACCAACCAACGTGAAGGGCGCGACATCGAGTGGAATCGACGTGGCGCCCGGCCCCTTACCGACGACGACATCGACCCGGAAGTCCTCCATCGCCAGGTAGAGCATCTCTTCGGCCGGCCGTGCCATCCGATGGATCTCATCGATGAAAAGCACATCGCCCTCGACCAGATTGCTCAGCATCGCGGCGAGGTCCCCGGCTCGTTCGAGCGCAGGGCCCGAGGTCAGCCGAAGCGACGTGCCGAGCTCTGTCGCGATGATCATCGCCATGCTCGTCTTACCGAGTCCGGGCGGGCCGGACAGCAGGACATGGTCCGGCGTGCTGCCGCGCAACTTCGCTCCGGTGAGCACCAGCTGGAGCTGTTCACGCACGCGTGGTTGACCAACGAAATCGGCGAGGCTCCTCGGCCGCAGACTGGCCTCGATATCGCCGTCGGAACCAACGAAGTTCGCGGTTACCGCAGACTCGTCTCCGGCCTCGTCCGGCTCGCCGATCATCGGTTCTTACCGAGCAGCGCCAACGCGGAACGCAGCACCACTGAAGTCGTGGCCGCAGGATCGGCAGCCACCACCGCATCGGTCGCCTGTTCGGCCTGCTTGATCGGGAAGCCGAGTCCTGTGAGCGCTCCGACAACATCCTCCCGCACCACTGCGGCCGGCGACGCCACCACACCCGGCAGACCCGCCGCCAGGGGAACCGACTCCACCTTGTCGCGCAACTCGACGACCATGCGCTCGGCACCACGCTTGCCGATCCCCGGTACCTGGGTCAGCGCAGTCACATTTCCCTCCGCGAGCGCCTTACGCAGCGCTTCCGGCTCGAGCACCGCGAGGGTCGCCATGGCCAGCCGCGGACCCACTCCAGATACCGTCTGCAACAGTCCGAACAGATCGCGCGACTCTGCGTCGGCAAAGCCGTACAGCGTCATCGAGTCTTCGCGCACGATCATCGCAGTGACCAACCGGGCATCGTTCCCCCGATGAAGCGTCGCGAGTGTCGCCGGGGTGGCATTGACGCGATAGCCGACACCCGCCGCCTCGATCACCGCATGGTCGAGTCCGATCTCGAGAACCTCGCCTCGCACCGATGCGATCACCGTGCACCCGCCTTTCCGGCCGCAATCTCCCTCAGCCGTATCTCGTATCGCCGCTTCTGCTCGGCCGCGGCGGCTTCCGCGACAGCCATTCGCTCGAGCATCGGTGCGCGCCAACAATGGCAGATCGCGAGCGCAAGGGCATCGGCGGCATCGGCGGGTTTGGGCGCGGCGGCCAGCCCGAGGATCTTGGTGACCATCCCGGTCACCTGCTTCTTGTCGGCATTACCACTCCCCGTGACTGCAGCCTTGACCTGACTCGGAGTGTGGAAACACACTGGAATCCCCCGTTTGGCCGCGGCGAGCGCGACGACGCCACCGGCCTGCGCGGTACCCATCGCAGTCCGCACATTGTGCTGCGAGAACACCCGCTCGACGGCTACGACGGTCGGCTGGTATTCGTCCAGCCACCGGTCTGCCGCCTCGGATATGCCCAGCAGCCGCGACGCGAGATCCATGTCGGGTGGCGTCCGGACGACATCCACCGCGACCGGCGTCACTGTGCGCCCGCGGCCGGAATCCACGACACCGAACCCGCACCGCGTCAGACCGGGGTCGACTCCCAGAACACGCACGCGCCCACCTCTCGCAATAACCCGAACAGCTGTTCGAGCATAGCGGGAGATGGGCGCAAGTGGTGCAGCGACACGCAGCCGAGGCTGGGCCGCGATCAGGCGTCGAGCTCCGCGAGGATCTCGTCCGAGATATCGATGTTGGTGTAGACGTTCTGGACGTCGTCGGACTCCTCGAGGGCGTCGACGAGCTTGAAGACCTTGCGCGCGCCCTCGACATCGACCGGAACCTCGACCGAGGCACGGAAGTCCGGATCGGCGGACTCGTAGTCCACCCCCGCCTCGACCAGCGCGGTACGCACGGGGATCAGATCGCCTGCCTCGCAGACGATCTCGAACTCCTCACCGAGATCATTGATCTCCTCGGCACCCGCTTCGAGCACGATCTCGAGCAGATCGTCTTCGGTTCGCCCGTTCTTCTCGAGCACCACGACGCCCTTGCGGGAGAACAGGTACGAGACAGATCCCGGATCCGCCATGTTGCCGCCGTTGCGGGTCATCGCGGTGCGAACCTCGCCGGCTGCACGATTGCGGTTGTCGGTGAGGCATTCGATCAAGACCGCGACGCCATTGGGCCCGTAACCCTCGTACATGATGGTCTGCCAGTCCGCGCCGCCCGCTTCCTCGCCGGCACCACGCTTGCGCGCACGCTCGATGTTGTCGTTCGGGACCGAGGTCTTCTTGGCCTTCTGGATCGCGTCGTGCAGCGTCGGGTTGCCCGTAGGATCGCCGCCACCGATACGAGCCGCCACCTCGATATTCTTGACCAGCTTCGCGAAGGCTTTGCCGCGCTTGGCGTCGATCACAGCCTTCTTGTGCTTGGTGGTGGCCCATTTGGAGTGGCCGCTCATGTGTGGGAGCCCCTTCCTGCAGCCTGCCACGGGTAGATGGGGGCAAATCCCAGGCGAATCGGCTGCACAACTGTCGGATCGTCGATGCTACCTGTACACCGCCCCCAGTACACGCATCCAGTACACCGGACTCCCCGGAAAGGTCACGATCCGATAGATGTTGCCGCATTCGGCGGACACTCCGTCTGCGGCAATGGACCCTTCCTAGAACATCGACGACGACGTGACGGCACAGTGCGCGGGGGCGCTACAGGAACGATGCCGCATCGTTGGGGGAAAGAGGCGAACCTATGCGGATCCATCGGCCGAGGCTGTCGAAGCGACTCAAGCAACGACTGGCCGGTATCGCCGTGGCGGCGCTCACGCTGCCCATGTTCGGCACGTTCGCCGGGACCACGGCCGCATCGGCAGCGCCCGCCGGCGGCTACGAGGAGGTCTTCGTCACGTCCAGCATGGGGCCGATCAAGGTCCAGATCCAGTGGGCGGCACGCGGTGGCAACGCAGCGCTGTACCTGCTCGACGGACTACGCGCCCGCAACGACCGCAACGCCTGGTCGTTCGAGACCAATGCACTGGAGCAGTTCCGCAACGACGACATCACCCTGGTGATGCCGGTCGGCGGGCAGTCCAGCTTCTACTCGGACTGGTACGCGCCCAGTAACTTCAACGGTCAGCAGGTCACCTACAAGTGGGAGACGTTCCTGACCCAGGAACTCCCCGCCTACCTCGCGACGCGCGGCGTGTCCCGCACCAACAACGCGGTGACCGGCCTGTCGATGGGCGGCTCGGCGGCACTGACCCTCGCCGCGTACCACCGGGACCAGTTCAGATATGCGGGCTCGTTCTCCGGTTACCTCAACATCTCGGCGCCCGGCATGCGCGAGGCGATCCGCATCGCGATGATCGACGCGGGTGGTTTCAACGTCGACTCGATGTGGGGTCCGCCGTGGAGCAAGGCGTGGCTGCGCAACGACCCGTTCGTATTCGCCCCGCAGCTACGCGGGCTCTCGCTCTACATCTCTTCAGGGAACGGACTGCTGGGCGAGTTCGACCGACCGGTCGGCTCTGTCGGCTCGTTCAACACCTCCAACGCGATGGGGCTCGAGGCGCTTGCACTGGCGAACACGCGGGCGTTCCAGCTACGGCTGAACTCCCTCGGAATCCCCGCGACGTTCGATTTCACCAACGCCGGAACCCACTCGTGGGCCTACTGGTCCGAGGAGCTGTGGAAGTCCCGGCCGCAGATCCTGGACGCGCTCAACGCGTGGTGACGCTCGACAACCCTTCGCAGTGCGAGGTCAGTTCCGCCGCACCATGTCCACGAACAACCCGTGTACGCGTCGGTCACCGGTGACCTCCGGGTGGAACGAGGTGGCCAGAACAGGTCCTTGCCGCACGCCGACGATGTGTCCGGCAGCGGGGCCTTCCGGCACCCGGGCAAGAACCTCCACGTCGTCACCGACGCGTTCGACCCACGGCGCGCGAATGAACACGGCCCGCACCGGGCCGCCCTCGATACCCGCGAACTCCAGGTCCGATTCGAACGAATCGACCTGACGACCGAATGCGTTGCGGCGCACAGTGATATCGAGTCCGTCGAGATGTTGCGCATCCGGGCGGGTATCGAGGATCTCGCTCGCCAGAAGGATCATGCCCGCACACGAACCGTACGCGGGCATGCCGGCCTTCAAACGGGCCCGCAACGGCTCGAGCAGATCGAACACGGAGAGCAGGCGGCTCATCGTCGTCGACTCCCCGCCCGGAATGACCAGGCCGTCCACAGATTCGAGTTCCGACAGCCTGCGCACACCGATCCCCCGAGCCCCACTGGATTCGAGCGCTGCGAGATGTTCACGAACGTCGCCCTGCAGTGCGAGCACGCCGATTGTCGGTTGATTTGCCACGAGTGAGAATCCTGCACTGTTCGACGGTGTTGAATTCGCAAAACGCTATCAGCTGCCGATCCGGCGACCCCTGCCGCATCGGCTCCGTTCCGGAACCGTATGGACATTCCGAATCGGCGTCAACGACTCGTCAACGGTATCGACCCGATGCCACCGCACTACCGACGATAGCGCCGTGACCACTACCGATCCCCTTCCGAACCTGGTGTCGGCCGACCGCCGATCCATCAAGCAGAAACTGACTGTGGCCACTGGCCTCTCCGGTCTGTCGCTCGACGCCATGGCGTCGGTGTCGTACGGTCCGGAGGCCGTGGTCCTTGTCCTCGCCGCCGCCGGAAGTGCGGGCTTGGGCTTCACGGTCCCCGTCACCATCGCGATCGCCGTCCTGCTCGCGTTCCTCGTCGCCTCCTATCGGCAACTCATTGCCGCCTTCCCCCAGGGCGGCGGCGCATACGCTGTCGCCAAGGCGCGGCTCGGGCACCGCGCCGGTCTCACCGCCGCGGCGTCCCTCGTCGTCGACTACATCCTCAACGTCGCGGTCTCGATCGCCGCCGGCGTCGCTGCGCTCACATCGGCTGTCCCGGAACTGCTGCCGTACACGACCTGGATCTGCATCGGCATCCTCGCCGGGGTGACCGTGCTGAACCTGTACGGCATCTCCTACAGTGCCAGGGCGTTCATGCTGCCGACCGTGATCTTCGTGCTGAGTATCGCCACGGTGATCGTCGCCGGACTCCTGCGTTCCGAGCCGCTCACGATCGCCCAGGGCGACGCGATTGCCGCCAACACCACCACAGTGGGAGTTCTGCTGCTGCTCAAGGCCTTCTCGAGCGGGTGCGCGGCCCTCACCGGCGTCGAGGCGATCGCGAACGCGGTACCGAGTTTCCGGAATCCCGTCCGAACCGCACAGCGCACCGAGGTCACGCTCGGCGTGCTACTCGGCACCATGCTGCTCGGCCTCGCCGTGCTCATCGAGAAGTTCGACATCCACCCGGTCGAGGGCAGCACGGTGCTCTCCCAACTGGCCGAGGCCTCGCTGGGCAGTGGGATCCCCTTCTATGTAGTGCAATTCGCGACGGTGGTGCTGCTCGCACTCGCGGCGAACACATCGTTCGGCGGACTGCCGACGCTGCTGCGCCTCCTGGCAGATGACGACTGCCTGCCGCACCGTTTCGCGGCGCGCTCACCACGTGAGGTCTACCGGTTCGGAGTCCTCACGCTCGCCGTCTTCGCGGCCATCCTGCTGGTCGGCGCCGGCGGCAGTATGAACGCCCTGGTGCCCTTGTTCGCAATCGGCGTCTTCGTTGGATTCACGCTCGCGCAGTTCGGGCTCGTGCGTCACTGGCGCGCAATCCGGTCACCCGGTTGGCGCCTGCGCACCGCGCTCAACGGCTTCGGCGGCGTCCTCACCGCTGTCGCAGCCGTCGTCACGGCATCGATGAAGTTCACCGAGGGAGCCTGGCTGATCGTCGTCGCGCTTCCGCTGCTCGTGCTGATGATGGAGCGTGTCCGGATGGACTACCGCCGCGGCGACGACCTGCGCCGGCGCGGAACGACACCCCCGCAGCCGACATCACAGGACACGGTCGTGATTGTGCCCGTGTCGGAGGTTTCCGAACTCAGCCGCGAGGCACTCGGCGCCGCGATCTCGATGGGACGTAACCTGGTCGCCGTCCACGTCTGCGGAGAGGGCGACTCCGCACGCGCCTTCGCAAAGGCATGGGACGCATGGCATCCGGATGTGGCCTTGGTGATGCTCGAGGGACCGGACCATTCGGTGGGACGCACGATCGCGGATTGGATCCGCAGGCGGTACACGGACCATCGAGTCGTGGTGGTCATCGGGGCGCTGGATCCGCTGGCCGCATGGCAACGCGTCCTACCCGGACGTCGGGGTACGGATCTGGACCGGATCCTCACCCGCGAGACCGATGCTGTCGTGTGTCACGTCCGCCTGCGCAGGCAATCAGTGCCGAAGCTGCCTGGTGAGGCCCTCCTGCACGACTGCGGCGACAAGGTCGCCGCGCCGGTTGAAGATCCTGCCCTGGGTGAGCGCGCGCCCGAACCCCGCTGACGGCGAGGACTGATCGTAGAGCAACCAGTCGTCAGCTCGGAACGGACGCATGAACCACAGCGCGTGATCGAGCGAGGCGCTCTGAAGCGGGGTATCCGGGTGAATCGTGCTGGCCGACGCAAGCAACGTCATGTCGCTCATGTACGCAAGGGTGCAGATGTGGAAGACAGGATCGTCGGGAAGAGCCTCCCGAGACCGGAACCACACCTGCTGCTGCACCGGGACACCCCGGCGCCGCGGGATCTGCGCTGCCGGCACGTAGCGCAGATCCCAGTCGGCCCACTCCCGGAACTCCCACGACTGTTCCTCCGAGGCGAGCGCCGACGCGTCCGGCAACTCGTCGGGATCCGGAACCGGCGGCATCTCGTCCTGGTGCTCGATTCCTTGGTCGAGGACGTGGAAGGATGCGGACATCGTGAAGATCGCCTGGCCGTCCTGGACAGCCGTGACCCGCCGGGTGACGAACGAGCGGCCGTCCCGGACCCGGTCCACCAGGTACACGATCGGCATCACCGGAATGCCCGGGCGCAGGAAGTATCCGTGCAGCGAATGGACGTGGAACCGTTCATCGACTGTCCGCACCGCAGACACCAGAGCCTGGCCGGCCACTTGGCCACCGAATGTTCGCGGAAGCATCGTCTCGGTTGCGATGCCCCGAAAGATGTCCCTCTCGAGTCGCTCGAGTTCCAGAATCTGCTCGATCTTTGCCATGACTGTCCCTTTCACCGATGGCTCAGGCTAGCAACGGGAGGGCAAATGAAGACGCGGTGAGGGCCGCATCGGGTCCTCACCGCGTCAGGGGTCTCAGTCGACCGGGTTCAGCTCACCAGCCACGCTCGGCGAGACGGTGCGGCTGCGGGATGTCGTCGACGTTGATACCGACCATGGCCTCGCCGAGTCCGCGGGAGACCTTCGCGAGCACGTCCGGGTCGTCGTGGAAGGTGGTGGCCTTGACGATCGCGGCGGCACGCTCGGCCGGGTTGCCGGACTTGAAGATGCCGGAGCCGACGAACACGCCCTCCGCGCCGAGCTGCATCATCATGGCGGCGTCGGCCGGGGTGGCGATGCCACCCGCGGTGAACAGGGTGACGGGCAGCTTGCCCGCCTTGGCGACCTCGACGACGAGATCGTACGGGGCCTGCAGCTCCTTGGCGGCGACGTACAGCTCGTCCTCGGGCAACGAGGTCAGGCGGCGGATCTCCTGGCGGATCTTGCGCATGTGGGTGGTGGCGTTGGAGACGTCACCGGTGCCGGCCTCGCCCTTGGAGCGAATCATCGCCGCGCCCTCGTTGATACGGCGCAGTGCCTCACCGAGGTTGGTGGCGCCACACACGAACGGAACCGTGAACGAGAACTTGTCGATGTGGTTCTCGTAGTCGGCCGGGGTCAGAACCTCGGACTCGTCGATGTAGTCGACACCGAGGGACTGCAGGATCTGCGCCTCGACGAAGTGGCCGATGCGGGCCTTCGCCATGACCGGGATCGACACGGCCTCGATGATGCTGTCGATCATGTCGGGATCCGACATACGAGAAACGCCACCCTGGGCGCGGATGTCGGCCGGGACGCGCTCGAGCGCCATGACAGCGACGGCGCCGGAATCCTCGGCGATCTTGGCCTGCTCAGCGGTGACCACGTCCATGATGACGCCGCCCTTGAGCATCTCGGCCATGCCCCGCTTGACGCGCGCCGTGCCGACCTGGGCGAGCGAAGCGACGGGGGACGATCCCGTGGGGGTGGTGTCGGGGGTGCTCACAGCAAACTCCTGGGTTCTGGCCGGCTTCGGGTGAATGTCTGATGCATGCGGGCCTCGTGGCGTCGCAGCACACGGGCAATTCTATGACGCCGACACCTCATCGCCGATAGCCAATGTCCGATAGCTGGCCTTCTGTGGCGACCGTCATATCAGCGGATCGCGCGGACCTCGGGATCCTGCACACGGACCACTGCGAGATTGGCCTCCTCGAGCAGATCGGCGAGATCCTGCGGATATACCGCCTCACCGCTCTCCTGAATCGCGCGGATCTCCGGTCCGGTGCACCAGCGATGCTCGGTGATGGTGCGCTGTTCGAGCTCGGTGAATCCGCCGCCGTGTGGCACGAACTCCTCCGTCTGCATCGCGAAGAACAGTTCCTCGGAACGGATCAGTTCCCCCGCGAATGGGAAGATCGCGACCCGGCGCCACAGTGGCCCGCGCAAGTCATTCGGTGCGACCGTGCGACCGGTCTCCTCCGCGATCTCTCTGACCGCGGCGGAGCGCAGGTTCTCCCCCGTCTCGACGGCGCCGCCGATGGTGAACCAGAACGACACGTCCGGAACCGCCGGATCTTGGCCGCGCACCAGCAGGACCCGTCCGCGCTGGTCGAGCATCACCACCCGGGCCGATGTCCGCATCTCGTCGAGTTCCAGACCGGACGGGTCCGAACGCTCCGCGATTTCGAAGTAGGTGGGCAGCGGTGCGGTACCGCCGAGGTGCAGCCACCGCACCGGGCGCCGGGTCCGCAGCGCGAGAGTGTCCCGGACGGCGTCGTTGTGGAACCGCCGAGCGATGAGAACTCGCGCCTCGGCATCGGCGAGCTCCGCGACCAGCTGAGGCGGTAGCCGGTCCAGGTCCAGGGCACTCAGCGCCCCGGACAGCGCATTCTCGGCCCGCTCCCGCTGCCCGCGCTCGGCGCGTTCCGCTTGGGCGGCCAGCTGAGTCAGCCGACGTCCGTCCACCGATGTCGACGTCAGCGACGATGCGATGGCCCGCACCACGACCGCACGCCGGGCCAGCGCCGAATCGAGCGCAAGCCACGACAGGTCCGAGCGCACGTGCAGGCGGTCCAGCCGATTGGCCGTTCCGTAAGCCCAGGCCCCGGTCACGGCGATCACCGCGGCGACGAGCGCGAGAATCAGGATCGTCATCGCGGAGAAGGTCACGAGCGAACCCCGCTCACTCCGGAGCCGCCGACAGTGACGGTTTCGTAGACTCGGAGGATCTGCTCGGCGACCACCGGCCAGTCGTACTCGGCGACAACGATGCTCGCCGCATCGGTCAGCGCCCGCCGACGGCCGACGTCCCCGAGGACTCCGTCGAGGGCCGCGGCAAGGGCAACCGAATCTCCGACAGGCACCAACAGTCCGGCTGTCCCGTCGCGCAGCACCCTCCGGAATGCGTCGAGCTCGCTGGCGACGACCGGGGTCCCGGCCGCCATCGCCTCGACGAGCACGATGCCGAAACTCTCGCCGCCGAGATTCGGCGCGCAGTACACATCGGCACTACGCAGGGCCGACGCCTTCTCGGCGTCACTTACCTGTCCGAGCAGCCGCAGATGCTCGGCGTAGCGGCCGGCATCTTTTCGGAGCCTGTCCTCGTCACCGCGGCCCACCACGAGGATCTCGAGGTCGGGGTACTTCTCGGCCAGCGTGGGTAGCGCGCCGAGCAGTACTGCCATGCCCTTGCGCGACTCGTCGTAGCGCCCCAGAAACAGCACGGTCTTGCCCGGGCGCGGATATCCGGGTAGCGGTTCGGCATTCGCGAATGCCGGCACGTCGACGCCATTCGGGATCTCCACCGCATCGGAGCCGAGCGACTCGACCTGCCACCGACGGGCCAGCTCGGACACCGCGATCCGCCCGCTGATCTTCTCCAGGTATGGCTGCAGGACCCCTTGGAAGGTGCTGAGCACCAAGGATTTCGTCGTCGACGTGTGGAAAGTGGCGACGATGGGCCCCTCGGCGATCTTCATCGCAAGCATCGACAGGCTCGGCGCGTTGGGCTCGTGAATGTGCAGGACGTCGAAGTCGTTGTCGGCAATCCAGCGGCGCACCCGAGCGTAGGAGACCGGACCGAAGGTCAGGCGAGCCACCGAACCGTTGTAGGGGATCGCAACCGCACGCCCCGCCGAGACCACGAAGCCGGGCAACTCGGTACCCTCCGACGCCGGCGCGAGCACACTCACCTTGTGGCCTCGCTCGATCAGCACCTCGGCAAGTTCGACGACGTGCGCCTGTACACCCCCGGGCACATCGAACGAGTACGGGCAGACCATGCCGATCTTCATTGCGACTCCATCCGGGCCCGACGAGCCTCGGACAAGTCGTCCATCCACAAAGGCTGCAGCATGTGCCAGTCCGCCGGGTGCGCCGCGATGTTCGCCGCGTACCGGTCGGCCAACGCCTGCGTCGCGGCGTCGAGCCCGACCGACACGTCGATCGGCGGGCCGACCGAGAAACCCCAACCGCCGTCGGTGAACCAGCAGTGCGCGGGCAACAGCTCCGCACCGGTCTCGATCGCGAGCTTGGCCGGACCGGCCGGCATCCGCGTCGGCTCGCCGAAGAACGTGACCGGCACGCCCTTCGCCGCCAGGTCTCGTTCGCCCAGCAGACAGACGATTTTGTTCTCGCGCAAGCGCTTCGCCAGTTCGGCGAACGGCGGCTGCTCACCGCCGCTGAGTGGGAAGATCTCGAAGCCGAGGCTTTCGCGGTACTCCACGAACCGGCGATACAAGGACTCGGGCTTGAGGCGTTCGTTGACCGTCGAGAGCCCACCCCAGTTCTGGGTACACCACACACCGGCCATGTCCCAGTTGCCACTGTGCGGCAGCGCGATCACGGCGCCCCGGCCACGGGCCATCGCGGCCTCGAGATACTGCTGGCCTTCCACGCTCGCGTCGAGCGCGGCCGCGGTGGCCGCCAGATCCATCGACGGCAGCCGGAACGCCTCGCGCCAGTACCGGGCATAGGACCGGAGGGAATCTCGGACCAGATGGGCCGGCACATCCTCGGTCGGCACGCCCAGCACACGGGCCAGATTGCGGCGCAGCTGCTGCGGCCCACCGCCCCGCGAGGCGGCCAGGTCGGCCCCAGCGTCGAACAGCGCGGTGGCTACGCGATCGGGCAGCGCGCGCACCAGTCGCCAGCCCGCCGCGTAACCCTGGTCCGTCGCCCACTCCGACACGTTCCAGTCGGAGAACCTCCAACCCCGAAGATTCACTGGGCCTCGCCCAGCAGGTCACGCGCGCCGGCCGAGCTGCGGACGGCCAGTACCCGCTGAAACACTGTGATGATGCTCGCGACCGCGAGAATCCACATGGCGACGTACACCGCCCAGTGCAGCCACCCGATGCCGAAATGCCCTGCGATGCCGGTCAAACCGGAGCCGACGAGCACGATGACGAGGCGGTCCGGACGCTCGATCAGTCCGCCGTCGGCAGACAGTCCACTCGCCTCCGCCCGCGCCTTGGCATACGAGATCACCTGCGAGCTGACCAGGCAGATCAACGTCGCGATCAGCAGGCTTTTGCTTCCCTCGTGATAGATCGCCCACCACGCAAGTCCGGCGAAGATCGCGCCGTCTGCAATCCTGTCGCAGGTCGCATCCAGCACTGCGCCGTATCGCGTTCCGCCGCCACGCGCCCGCGCCATCGCGCCGTCGAGCATGTCGAACATGACGAAGAACCAGATGAAGACAGTTCCCCAGAACAAATGACCGGACGGGAACAGGGTCAGGGCACCGGCAATGCTCGCGACAGTCCCGATCACGGTGACCGCGTCGGGGGTCAGTCCCGTTTTCACCAGTGCGCGGCCCATCGGCGCCGTCACCTTGGATACAGATGCGCGACCGAAGAAGCTCAGCATCCCACTCCCCCCTCCCTTCCCTCATGGAAGATGCAGATCGCAGTCGACCCGGTTCCAGATACTGCCATGACGCGTCCTCGGCAGATCACTCGTTCCAGGCCCCAGCGAGCAGCGACCGCGTCTCGCGGAGCAGCTGCGGCATCACCTTCACACCCCCGAGGATGGTGATGAAGTTCGCGTCACCGCCCCAGCGCGGAACGACATGCTGGTGCAGGTGCTCTGACAGTGAACCACCGGCTGGCGCGCCGAGGTTGAGCCCGACATTGAACCCATCGGGCTGCGAGACCCGCTTGATCACCCGGATCGACTGCTGCGTGAACGCCATCAGCTCGGCGCCCTCCTCCGGTGTCAGATCCTCGAGCGCCGCCACCCGCCGGTACGGCACCACCATGAGGTGCCCCGGGTTGTACGGATACAGGTTGAGGACCGCGTACACGAACTCACCGCGAGCGACGATCAGGCCTTCCTCGTCGCTCATCTTCGGAATCTCGCTGAACGGACCCTCGCTCGACTTCGACGCCTTGGGCGCCTCGGCGATGTACGACATCCGGTGCGGCGACCACAGCCGCTGCAATCGATCGGGATCCCCGGGGCCGGTGTCGACGAGCGCACCGACGTCGTTGTTGCCGCCCGGCTGCTCGGTCACTGCGCACCGCCGAAGAGTTCGGCTGTGGGCGAGGCATTCTCGCGCCGCGCAATCCACTCACCGATCAGCCGGATCGCATTCTGGACCGGCACACCGTTGACCTGCGTGCCGTCGCGGAAGCGGAAGCTCACCGCGCCGGCCTCGACGTCACGCTCCCCCGCGAGCAGCATGAACGGCACCTTCTGGGTGGTGTGGTTGCGGATCTTCTTCTGCATGCGGTCGTCGCTGGCATCGACCTCGGCCCGCACGCCGGCCGCCTTGAGCTGCTTGACGACGTCGAACAGGTGATCCTCGAAGGCCTCGGCGACCGGGATCCCCACCACCTGAACGGGTGCGAGCCACGCCGGGAACGCACCCGCGTAGTGCTCGGTGAGGACGCCGAAGAACCGCTCGATCGAGCCGAACAGCGCGCGGTGAATCATCACCGGCCGCTGCTTGGTGCCATCCGAACCGGTGAACTCGAGGTCGAACCGCTCGGGCAGGTTGAAGTCGAGCTGGATCGTCGACATCTGCCAACTACGACCCAGTGCATCCTGAACCTGGACGGAGATCTTCGGGCCGTAGAAGGCAGCTCCGCCCGGATCCGGCACCAGATCCAGCCCGGACGCAACGCCGACCTCGCGCAGCGTCGCGGTAGCTTCCTCCCACAGCGCGTCGTCGCCGACGAACTTGTCGGGGTTCTTCGTCGACAGCTCGAGGTAGTAGTCGTCGAGGCCGTAGTCCCCGAGCAGGCCAAGCACGAAGTTCAGCGCGGTGGTCAGCTCATCGCGCATCTGCTCCTTGGTGCAGTAGATGTGCGCGTCGTCCTGCGTCATGCCGCGGACGCGCGTCAGTCCGTGCACGACGCCGGACTTCTCGTACCTGTACACCGAGCCGAACTCGAACAGGCGCAGCGGCAACTCCCGGTACGAGCGGCCGCGTGAGCCGAAGACCAGGTTGTGCATCGGGCAGTTCATCGGCTTGAGGTAGTAGTCCTGGCCCGGCTTGCGGACCGTGCCGTCCTCGTTGAGTTCCTCGTCGATATGCATCGCCGGGAACATGCCGTCCTTGTACCAGTCGAGGTGACCGGAAACCTCGTACAGATGCCCCTTGGTGATGTGCGGGGAGTAGACGAACTCGTAGCCCTCCTGCACGTGACGCTGACGGGAGTAGTTCTCCATCTCCTGCCGGATGATGCCGCCCTTGGGGTGGAACACCGGCAGGCCCGAGCCCAGCTCGTCGGGGAACGAGAACAGATCGAGTTCGGCACCGAGCTTGCGGTGGTCGCGGCGCTCGGCCTCCGCCAGCAGCTCGAGGTGCCTTTCGAGCGCCTCGGTCGACTCCCACGCGGTGCCGTAGATGCGCTGCAGGTCCTCACGACTCTGATCGCCGCGCCAGTAGGCCGCTGAGCTGCGGGTGATCTTGAACGCCGGAATGTACTTGGTGGTCGGGATGTGCGGACCGCGGCACAGGTCCTTCCAGATCACCTCGCCGGTGCGCGGGTTGAGGTTGTCGTAGATCGTCAGCTCGCCTCCGCCGACCTCCATGACCTCGGGATCGTCAGATAGCGACTTGTCTGCTTTGTCGCTGATGAGTTCGAGTTTGAACGGCTCGTTCGCGAGTTCGGTGCGAGCGTCCTCGAGATCGTCGACGACGCGGCGCGAGAAGCGCTGCGCATCCTTGACGATCTTCTTCATCCGCTTCTCGAGCTTCGCGAGGTCCTCCGGTGTGAACGGGCGCTCCACTCGGAAGTCGTAGTAGAAGCCATCCTTGATCGGTGGGCCGATACCCAGCTTCGCCTCGGGGAACTCCTGCTGGACGGCCTGAGCCAGGACGTGTGCAGCCGAGTGCCGGATGACGCTGCGACCCTCCTCGGTGTCGGCGGCTACCGCCTCGACCTCGACGTCGACGTCGGGGATCCAGGTCAGATCCTTGAGCTGGCCTTCGGCGTCCCGGACGACGACGATGGCGTCGGGCCCCTTGCCGGACAGGCCGGCCTCGCGCACCGCCGTGCCCGCAGTCGTCCCGGCGGGCACCAGGACACGTGCGGCTGGGGTAACGGATGCGGGCGTGGTCACGGCGATGCGCTCCTAGATATGTGGGTGTGCGGCGCCACGGGGGACGCGGGGCGCTCTCATGCTATCGGCACCGCTCGCGCACCCGTGGATCCGTCCCGCCGACGGAGCAACTGCCGGCTACAGCGGGCTCTCCAGCCAGGGCTGCTCGAGGCCCACCCACGTCCCGATCAGACCGAAGGTGCCGAGAAACCACAGAGTGGCAATCACCACGATCGCCGTGAACACCACTCCGATGGACTTCACAGCCGCGGACTGCCGCGAGAACCACACCATGAAACTGTCATACCTCGCACGGACGCGATGCAACAGTCGGTGTGCCCACCCGAACTCCGACGCGAGGATCCCCAGACCGGCAAACACGATCAGCCATCCCGGGCCGGGATACGGAATCGTGACGATCCCCGCCGCAAGGACGAGCGCTCCGACGGCCCCGACCCCGATGCGATACGCGAGGTTCAGAGACGGATTCGCCGCGATGCGGGCCCGCCTGCGACGCCACCGGTTCTCAGCTTCCTCGAGCGCCTCGATCGGATGGAACCCGTCCTCGGCCTTGTCACCGGCGAGATCGCCGTCGTTTCCGGTTGTTCGACCACTCACAGATTCGATTCCCCTGTCGTGTCGAGGTTCCACACCGATTGAATTGCCGCCAGTCCCAGAGTACCGACGCCCCACCCGTCGGGGCTGACCCGAACGCGAAAGGATCCGGACGATCCGGGCACACGAGCCGCCCCGCTGCCTCATAGTGACCTGATGCACCTACCACGAACGAACCGACTGCTCGGCGCGATCGGCGCCTCCACTCTTTGCGTACTCACACTCGTGGGCTGCTCGTCATCGGACGCCCCGGCCAGCACCACAGACAGCACCGGCATCACCACTCGCGGCGTCGGCAAGGTGACCGGAACGCCCGACACCCTCACCGTCGTCCTCGGAGTCGAGACTCGGGGGCCGGAGGCGAACGGCACACTGGCGGCGAATGCCGAGAAGGCCAGCGCTCTGATCGAGACCCTGAAGGGACGCGGTGTCGCGCCAGAGGATATCCAGACGAGCGGACTGTCGGTCCAGCCGACGTATGAGTCCGGGTCCGGCCGAATCAACGGTTACCAGGTGACCAACCAGGTCACCGCAACGCTCCACGACCTCGGTGGGGCCGGCAGCCTCATCGATGCGGCGGCATCCGCGGCCGGCGACGCCGTACGGGTACAGCAGACGACCTTCTCGATCGACGACGACAGCGATCTGCGCGCGCAGGCCCGGGCCGCCGCGGTGCAGCAGGCCCAGGCTCAGGCAAAGCAGATCGCGGACGCGGGCGGGGTGAAGCTGGGCAGCATCCGGTCGATCACCGAAGTGCCGCCGAACCAGATCCAGCCCGACCCCTTCATGCGGACACCGTCGCCCAACATGGCGTTCGACATGGCCACGCCGGTGGCGGCGGGCAGCCAGGAGCTGTCGGTGAACGTCGCGGTCGTCTACGACATCGACTGAGAAGAACCAGAAGAGGCCCTGCCCGAATGAACGGGCAGGGCCTCTTTCTCTGTGGTCCCGGCTGGGATCGAACCAGCGACCTCCCCGGTGTGAACGGGACGCTCTTCCACTGAGCCACGGGACCGAACCGCGCTGACTACTCGCGGTCGAACGAGACGAAACACTAACATGGCCTTACTGCGAACACGAATCCCCTGGTTGTCATTCGTTTCGGGTGCGGACCGGCCTCGCCGTACACCGGACCCACGTCCCTCCCGAGGGGATACCGATTCGTCCGCAACACACCTCCGTTGCACGCCTCCGGGGCTGGCTTCAGCACCTGGTCGATCGCCCGCTCATATCCCCCGTCTTACCCCTGACCTGGTGATTTGTGCCTTTCTCAGATGGTCCGCTAATGTTCTCACCGCACCAGGGAGAACAAGCACTGCCCCGGTGCGAATGCGGATGTAGCGCAGTTGGTAGCGCATCACCTTGCCAAGGTGAGGGTCGCGGGTTCGAATCCCGTCATCCGCTCGAGAGGTTGGACTCGACCTTTCATGGTGGAGTGGCCGAGTGGTGAGGCAACGGCCTGCAAAGCCGTGCACACGGGTTCGATTCCCGTCTCCACCTCGCGCGATTAGCTCAGCGGGAGAGCGCTTCCCTGACACGGAAGAGGTCACTGGTTCAATCCCAGTATCGCGCACCAAGTTTCGAGGCAACACGCTGAGTGTCTCGAGACTTTTGCACATGCGGATGTAGCGCAGTTGGTAGCGCATCACCTTGCCAAGGTGAGGGTCGCGGGTTCGAATCCCGTCATCCGCTCCACGGTCGATGTCACCGTCGATCAGGAACTCTCGGGTTCCGCCTCCACACCCGCGCGATTAGCTCAGCGGGAGAGCGCTTCCCTGACACGGAAGAGGTCACTGGTTCAATCCCAGTATCGCGCACCGAACAGAAGTGGCACCTCCCATACCCGGGAGGTGCCACTTCTGCGTTCCCGAACAGGTTCGCAACGATTCGAACCTGAGTAAATCCTCATGTATTGTCGTCCCTACCATCCCCCCCGATGGTGCCGAGCCCCAGCCATGACCCCCCATCCACGGCTGGGGCTCTCCCATCCCCGCACGCGATCAGCGCACCTGCGTTTCCCGCCGCGCCGCAAGTACGTTGCGCAGCCAGTGATACGAGTCCTTCGGGGTGCGCTTCAGAGTCCGATAGTCGACGTGGACCAGGCCGAAACGCTCCCGGTAGCCGGCCGCCCACTCGAAGTTGTCGAGGATCGACCACACGAAGTAGCCCCGCACGTCGACCCCGGCATCCATCGCCTCCCGCACCGCCACCAGGTGATCGGCGTGATAGGCGATGCGGCGCTCGTCCCGGACGCGGCCACCGGAATCCGGATCGGGATCGTGGAACGAACACCCGCTCTCCGTGATGTAGATCGGTGGCAACGCTGAGCCGAATCGGTCCCGGAAGATCGTCAGAATCTCACGAAGACCGTCCGGAACGATCGGCCAGCCGAAGTCGGTGGTCTCGACCCCCTCGAACGGCACCGGGGCAAACGGCATCCCTGGCGGAAGGTCCACCTCGAGAACCCCCGCCGTACCCTCGCCAGCCTGGGGTGCAGAGATCCTCGTCGGCTCGTAGTAGTTGATCCCGAACCAGTCCAGCGGTTGCGCAATCACCGCAAGGTCATCGTCGATCGGACCGGTCAGCAGGGCTGAAAGTTCAGCTGCGGGGTACTTGCCCAGCAAGATCGGATCGGCGAACGTCCAGTTGACGATGTGGTCGTAGATGTCGGCCGCCAAGGAATCCGCCTCGGCGTCGCTCGCCGGGTGCACCGGAGCATGGTTGGACGCGATACCGATGTTGCCGCACCCCACCGCACGCAACGCCTGCACCGACAAACCGTGGCCGAGAAGCTGGTGATGGGCCGCCTGCAGCGCCCCGAAACCGAGTGACAGCCCGGGCGCGTGCACCCCGAGCGCATGCCCGTAGAGCGTGTGCACGACAGGCTCGTTCAGCGGCATCCACATGCCGACACGGTCGCCGAGCCGCTCCCCCACGATTGCCGTGTACTCGGCCAAGCGAAACGAAGTCTCCCGGTTGAGCCATCCTCCCCCATCCTGTAGCGCCTGCGGCAGATCCCAATGGAACAACGTGACGGCCGGCGAGATCCCCGCGGAGCACAGTTCGTCGACAAGTCGGTCGTAGAAATCCAGACCCGCTGCGTTGACCGCGCCGCTCCCGTCCGGCTGAATCCGACTCCAGGACACCGACAGCCGGTAGGAGTCGATGCCGAGATCCCGCATCAGCCGCACGTCGTCGCGGTAGCGGTGATAGTGATCGACGGCAATCTCGCCGGTCTCGCCGCGCGCGATCGCACCCGGGACGGCGCAGAACTCGTCCCAGATCGATCGGCCTCGGCCGCCCTCGGCCACGGCGCCCTCGATCTGGTACGCCGCTGCCGCGACGCCGAAGGCGAAGTCATCGGGAAACTCGGGAACTGTTCGATATGCAGCCATGATGAGCAGTGAAGCAGAGAACCGCACGAAACCGAGCAGAACGTTGGACACTCGTCCGGTGAATCGAAACACGAAAACCCTCAGCACTGCCCGACTCTCGGCCGCGGTCGCATTCGGGCTCCAGGGTTTCATGCTGGCGGTGCTGCTCACCCAGCTTCCTCAGTTCAAGGAGAACCTCGGGTTCAGTGACAGCTTGGTGGCCACGACAGTTGTCGGCGTATCCGTCGTCGCGGGCGTCGGGAGCGTCATCGCCGAACAACTTGCCAAGGCAACGTCGAGCCGGACGACGCTGCGCATTGGCCTGTTGGTCATCGCGATCGGCGCCGCGAGCATCGCCCTCACGACTTCTACTCCCGCCTTCCTGGCGGCGTTTGCGCTCTACGGGATCGGGCTCGGTATCGTCGATGCCTCGGCCAACATGCAGGCCGTGTCCATCCAGCACGCGTTCGGTCGTGTCATCCTGTCGTCGTTCCATGCGGCGTGGAGCATCGGCGCAATTGCCGGCGCCGGATTCGTCGCGGTCTTCTCGGCACTGGAACTGTCCGTGATGACATCCGTCCTCATCGCGGCCGCGCTGGTGGCAGCGATCTGCGCATGGATCGGGCCGCGACTACTGCGTACCGGTCACGAACGCTCGGCACTCACCACACCCGTCCCGCTCGCGGTGCCGCTGCGGCCGTTCCTGGCGCTCGGAATCGCGATGATGCTGTTCTATGCGATCGATTTCGGGGTGGGCACCTACTCCCCGCTGTATCTCAAAGAGGTACTGCTGTCCGACGCCGGGACCGCGGCCCTCGCGATGGGCGCATACCAAGTGACGGCGCTGATCTCGCGCCTGACCGGCGACTACTGGGTGCGCCGGTTCGGCGAGATCGCGGTCGTCCGAGTGGGCGCTGCGATCAGTGTGATCGGCCTTCTGGTGGCTGTCCTCGCGCAGGCCCCGGCGGTCGCGATCGCCGGGTTCTTCATCGTCGGCCTCGGCGCCCCAGTCATCGCACCGCTGTCCTTCAGCGCGGCTGGACGGCTGGCGCCGCCGGAACAGACCGATGCGGTGATCGCCCGAATCAACTTGTTCAACTATGCCGGCACGGTGATCGCGGGCGGAGTGATCGGCGGCATCGCAGCACTGTCCGACCTGCGTATCGGATTTGTGGTCCCACTCCTGTTCGCAGTCGTATTGTTCCTGCTGGCGCCCGCTTTTTCGCCGCGGAAGGTCGCGAGCGATGCGCCGACGGAATCCGCCTCCACCGGTGCGTAGCCGTCGACCTGCCCGGAAGTGATGTACTTGTCGGGACGGATGACGACGTACTCGAGGTGAAGCCGTGACGATTACCGTGGACAGGGCCGGACTCTGGGATGCCGAGGCGCTCGCCGATGTCGCAGCGGTGACATTTCCGCTTGCATGCCCGCCGCACGCATCCAAAGAGGACATTGAGGCCTTCATCGACGACGTACTCTCCGCCGAGCGGTTCAGCGAATACCTCACCGATCCCGCGCGGACGGTACTCAAAGCCACCAGCAACGGAGAAATCGTCGGCTATGTGATGCTCGTCGACGGCGCGCCGGAGGACGATGCAGTTCAGTCCGCCGTGTCGCTGCACCCGGCGACGGAGATCAGCAAGCTGTACGTCCTGCCGGGCAGCCACGGGACCGGCGTGTCGGCGGCGCTGATGGATGCCGCGGTGGAACACGCCCGGTCTTCGAATTGCGCTGGTGTGTGGCTCGGGGTCAATCAGGAGAACGAGCGGGCACAGCGCTTCTACATCAAGAACGGATTCGAACGTGTCGGCACGAAGACATTCAAGGTCGGCGCGCAGACGCACCGCGACTTCGTGATGCAGCGCAGCCTCTGACGACTGCGCCGCATTCACGAGTCGATCAGGCTGCAACCTCGAAGCGCGACAGCGCGAGCAGGCGCGACGTCGCGCGCAGGTACTTCTTCCGGTAGCCACCGGCGAGCATCTCGGGGGTGAAGATCTCGTCGAGCTTCGCGCCGGACACGGTGACCGGGATGCTGGCGTCGTACAACCGGTCGGCGAGAACCACCAGGCGCAACGCAACCGACTGGTCGGCGGCCGGATGCACACCCTTGATGAACACGGCCGGGATGCCCTCGATGAGCTTGCCGTACCGGGACGGGTGCAGGGTGCTCAGATGAGCGCACAATGCGTCGAAGTCGTCCAGCGTCGCGCCGTCGACCGCGTCGGCGCGCTCGACCAGGTCGGCGTCGTCGGTGGGCTCCGGGGCCGGCGGCAGGTCACGGTGGCGGTAGTCGGGACCGTCGACACGGATGGTCTCGAAGATCGACCCCAGCTTCTTGATCTCACGCAGGAAGTCCTGCGCCGCGAAGCGGCCCTCACCGAGCTGGCCGGGCAGGGTGTTCGAGGTGGCCACAATGGAGACACCACGAGCCGAAAGCTCCGTCAGCAAGCGGGAGACGAGCATGGTGTCGCCCGGATCGTCGAGTTCGAACTCGTCGATGCACAGAACGCTGTGCGACGACAGCTCCTCGACAGCCTTGTTGAAGCCGAGGGCGCCGACGACGTGGGTGAGCTCGACGAATGTGCCGAATGCCTTGGGCGACGGCGAGCTGTGGAAGATCGAGGCGAGCAGGTGGGTCTTGCCGACACCGAATCCGCCGTCGAGATACAGCCCGGCGCCGGTGGCAGGCGCCTTCTTCCCGAACAGGCCCCGGCGTCCGCCGCCGCGGATCTTGGCGACCTTGCCCGAGAACTCCTCGGCCTTGTGCACTGCCGCGGCCTGGCTCGGCTCCTTCGGATCGGGAATGTAGGACGCGAAGCTGACCTCGTCGAACATTGCCGGGGGCACCATCTGAGCAACCAATTGATCGGCCGGCACCACCGGATTGCGATCGACAAGACGTGCATGCATGCATTGAGCGTATCGACGTGCTGTTATCGAACCTGTGCACCGTCTGGATATTGCGACCTACTTCACACAGAACGCCGACGGCGAGCGTTCACCGTCAGAGCTGACCGACGACGACCTGCGTTCACTCTACGGCTACCCGAGTTCACTCGACAGCCCATGGGTGCGCGTCAATTTCGTCTCCAGCATCGACGGAGCCGTGACCGCCGACGGCGCCAGCGCGGGGCTCGGCACCCCCGCCGACAAGCGGCTGTTCGCGGTGCTGCGCGAACTGGCCGACGTCATCGTGGTCGGGGCTGGGACCGTGCGCGCAGAGAACTACGGCGGTGCCCGCACCGACGGCGTCATGGCCGCGCGCCGAACCCGTGCGGGGCTGTCGGCAATCCCGCCGATCGCGGTCGTGACCGCGAGCGCGGCACTCGATCCCGAGTCACGACTGTTCACCGACACCGAGGTGCCCCCACTCGTCCTGACGTCGGCTGCAGCCGACCGGGACCGGCTGGCCCGGCTCCGCGAAGCCGGTGCCGACATCGACATCGTCGCAGAGCACACCGTGACGGGCCCCGCCATTCTCGCCGCGCTCGCAGTGCGTGGGCTCCGCCGCATCCTCTGCGAGGGCGGACCCGGCTTGTTCGGCACCCTCCTGCGCGACGGCACGGTCGACGAACTGTGCCTGACGACGTCGCCACAGCTCCTGGCTGGCGGGGCGGGCCGCATCGCGGTCTCCCCCACCGCGAACCCCACCCCGATGAGCCGCGCGCACATCCTCGGCGATGCCGACGGCACGCTACTCACCCGATGGGTACGCGCACCCAGGGACTGACATACCTGGCAGGCTGTCCGGCATGCGCAGAATCGGGGTCCTCGCAATCGTTCTCGCCGTCTGCACAGCCTGCGGCGCGGGCCCGTCCGAACGTCCGGATGTCGCCGTTGTCGAACAGGGTGGCGATCCCGCCCCGACGAGTGATGGGCCACCGGCGATCGCGAGCCTGCAGGCCCCGGTGCGGGATCTGGTGTGGAAGGACTGCAAGGCCGCCACCCTCGACCGCCTCGAACTCGGACCGGGGCCCGGCGGGCTGTCGCTCGAATGCTCGAGTTTCGTCGCCCCGGTCGACGCCACCAGCACGGCCGCCGGCTCGCTCGAGGTGGGAGTGCTGCGGGCCCGGTTACCGCAGACACCGACCGACGCTGCCCCGCTCGTCCTGACCTCGGGATCGGATCTGGCGTCGTCGAGCACACTCGCAGCCCTCGCCACCGGACCGATCTCGGCGCTGCTCGCTACCCGGCCGATCGTGGCGGTCGATCGTCGCGGGATCGGCACATCGACGGCGATCGACTGTGTCCCGACCCCGGACCGCCGCGTGCTGGCCGATCTGGGGGAGTTCGGCCCAGCGGACATACCGGATGCCAGCAAGGTCGCCGCGGCGAGCCGGGCAGCGACGATCGCATGCACGGACGATCTCGCCCCCGACGCGCTCGCGTTCGACACCGCCCACGCGGCGGACGATCTCGAACAGCTTCGCCGCATCTGGCAGGTGGATTCGCTCGGGTTGCTCGGCTCCGGTAACGGGGCGGCCGTTGCACTCGCCTATGCCGCGCGGCACCCCGCGCAGGTCGGCCGCCTGGTCCTCGATTCCCCCGCCGCGACTACCGCAGACGCATCGACCGCCGCGGAGTACCGGGTGCAGGGTGCGCAGGCGGCCGTCGCCGCGTTCAGCCGCCGATGCGCGGCACTGAGCTGCTCACTCGGCCCTGATCCCGCGGCCGCGATCACCGACCTGCACGGCCGCGCCGCCGCGGGCGAACTTGCACCGGTCTCATCGAACGCGTTGCTGACCGCCGTGTCAGCATTCCTCGGTTCCCCACGAGGAGATCAGTCGAGCCGTGTGCGGGAACTGTCGGACATCCTCGCGGCCGCCGGACGCGGCGACAAGGCGCCGCTTCTGGATCTGATCGGCGCGACCGAGGCCGCGGTCGGCAGCGACGGCCAGTTCGTCGCCCGCTGCAGCGACGGACAGCAGTGGCCGGGGCCGGGCCAGGCCGGCGAACTCGCCCAGGCGTGGTCGCAGCGGTATCCACTTTTCGGCTCCGACGCGGCAATTGCGCTGATGAGCTGCTCGGCGTGGCCGACCATGGCGCCGCCACCGCTGCCCAGCAAGATCCCCGCCCCGACTCTGGTGCTCAGTGGCGTCGCCGACCCGATCGTCGGCGACGGCGGACTCTCCACCGTGACCGGCACGCTCGCAGCTGCGGGGACCGTATGGTCGAGCGTGTCGTGGGAGGGCTCGGGACACCCCGTCACGACGCATTCCGACTGCGCTCAGCAGGCCCTGATCCGCTACATCGATGCAGGCACGCTGCCGCCGAACGGAGGTGCCTGCCCCGCATGACTCGCGGAGAGGAGAAAGCACCCGCCGCGTTTGCGGTGTACCGTGCCGTGGTGTTCCTTCGACGATTCGAGCCGCGTACCGGCCGCACCGCCGCCGAGGTCATCAAGTTCGCCCTGTGGCCCATTGCGATCATGACCGTGCTCCAGCGAGTGCTGGTCAAGGCCGTCAACGGGTTCCGGACGGACGACTTCGCCCCGGTCTACCAGGCTGCCCTGGCGTTCCTCAATCGCCGTGAGGTCTACACGGCCAACTTCAACTCGGTGGACCCGCACTACCTGTACCCGCCAAGCGGCACCCTGTTGATCTCGCCGATCGCAATAATCGACCCCGAACGCTCCCGCTGGCTGTTCATCCTCATCAACGCGATCGCCGTGATCGTCGCGCTGTATCTGTTGTTGCGGATGTTCAATCTGGCGCTCGATTCGATCGCCGCCCCGATCCTGCTGCTTGCGGCGTTCTCGACGGAAACCGTCGTGAACACACTCGTATTCACCAACATCAACGGGCTGGTGCTGCTCGGCGAGGTCGCCTTCCTGCTTCTGCTATTGAGGCGGCGAGACTACTGGTCCGGGGCCGCGATCGGCCTCACCCTTGCCGTGAAGCCGATCCTCGCACCACTATTGCTGCTGCCGCTGGTACGCGGGCAGTGGAAGGTGTTCGTCACCGCTGTCGGTATCCCGGTGGTGCTGATGGCCGTGGCCTGGCCGTTGTCCGCAGATCCGATGGAGTTCGTGCACCACACTCTGCCGTACCTGCTGGACTCGCGGGACTACTTCAACAGCTCGATCCTCGGCAACGGCACGTACTACGGCCTACCGGTCGCGCTGATCTGGGCACTGCGGATCGCTTTCGCGGGCATGGTCGCGGTGTCGCTGTGGTTGCTGTACCGCTACTACCGCAACGACGAGCTGTTCTTCGTCTGCACCGCCACCGGCGTGCTGCTCACGGCGTCGTTCCTGATCGGCTCGCTCGGCCAGATGTACTACTCGATGATGCTGTTCCCACTGCTGATGACGGTGGTGCTGAAGAACTCCGTGATGCGGAACTGGCCGGCGTGGCTGGCCGCGTACGGGTTCCTGACCCTCGACAACTGGGAATCGTTGCGGTTCGTCGAGGCGGGGCGCACGGCCGAGTACCTCAAGACCACGCTCGGCTGGAGTCTGCTGCTGATCGTCATTTTCGCTGTGCTGACGAACCGCTACTTGACCGCCAAGCGCGAGGGCCGTCTTGAGTCCGGGATCGACCCGGCGTTCCTCGCGGCGTCCTGCTCGGCACCGGAGCCGGCACCGGCGAAGGTCTGACGAACGTACTAGCGTGGTCCCATGAGTTCCGCACAGGATTCCGGTCTACCCGCTCCCAAGTTCGAGCGCAGTGACGCCGAATGGCGCGCGCATCTGACTCCGGCCGAGTACCAGGTGCTGCGCGAGGCGGGCACCGAGCGCCCGCATGTCGGCGAGTACACCGACACCAAGACCGAGGGCGTGTACTCGTGCCGTGCATGCGGCGCGGAATTGTTTCGCAGCACCGAGAAGTTCGACTCCCACTGCGGGTGGCCGTCATTCTTCGATCCTGCAGATTCGGATGCCGTCATCCTGCGCGAGGACAGCTCGCTGGGCATGCGCCGCGTCGAGGTGCTGTGCAGCAGCTGCCACAGCCATCTCGGACACGTCTTCGAGGGCGAGGGCTACCCGACGCCCACCGACAAGCGGTATTGCATCAACAGCATCTCGCTCACGCTGCGGCCGACCGACGGGAACGCATAGCCGTCCCGCGCGCACATCGGCGTCCCGCGCGCACGATTGCGCGCGCGGGACGCCGTTCTGCGCTCGGCGTTGCTACTTGACGATGCGTCCCCGCGCCGCGAGTGAGTTGAGCACGGCCGCAGCCTGATCCGCGCCGTCAACGGAGACGGTGAACTTGGAACCGTCACCGCGCGTGACGCGCAGAGCTGCGCCGGGGCGCACCAGCAGGCCGACGCCGTCGGGGCCGACGCGGTAGCCGATGCCGCCGTAGCGGTTGATCAGGCCGATCGACACCGCGTCGGCGCGGGCGATCTCGTCGAGCGGAATCCGGCGGCGGCCACCGGTGAGTACATACCGCGTCTCGAGGCCGCGTCCGTCGACGACGACGTGGACCGGCGCGAGGGCGAGGCCCATCAGCAGCGCCCCGACGACCGCCGCGACGAGCAGCATCGGCGCCGCGTCCTCGGACGCCATCCAGACGGCCGACACGACTATGACGATCGGTACGAAGGCGAACACCATTGCGAGCCAGCGGGGCATCGCGGCCGTGCCCGTCCACACAACAGTCTCCGTGTCGGTCAGGGCCAGCCGCGCTGCGTCCGACGGCGGCGCGACCGTCACCACCCCGGCCGGGTCGGGCCGCCCGACCAGGGCGGACCCGGCGATCGCCGCGAGGATGCCGACGAGAACCACCGGGACCAGCCACCAGCCGGCGAACGAGGCGTCGGCCGCGTCCGAGACTCCGCGCTGGGCGGCAAGGATGCCCACCGGCAGGACCGCGACAGCTGTACCGGTCCCGGATGCGATCGCGGCCCCCAACCGTGCCGCACGCACGTCGCGTCGCGTCAGCAGCAACAGGATTCCGCCGAGCAGCACCGCGAAGGCGAGACCCAGCAGTGGCATCCACTGCGCCGCAGCCCGTGACGTGAAACCGTCCGCGGCCCCACCAGGCCCGAAGTGGACGGCGGTCGGGTCGGGCAGGTCGTCGGTCCACGCCGTCAGCACCCCGATCGAACCCGCCGCCGCGACGACCGGGATGAGCACCGTGCCGGCGAGGCCACGCAACCACGAAACCCTTTGCCCCTGAATCGAGTCGGTCATGCCATCTCCTTCTTCACCAGATCGAGCAGGTCTGCCGCGCTCATGCCGTGACGCTTCGCCTCCGCGACGAGGCCCCGAACCGCTTCCTGTAACCGGCCCCGAATCGAGGCGTCCTCCGCCACCACGGCCCCGCGACCACGACGGAGTTCGATGAGCCCCTCGTCGCGCAGCAGTTGGTATCCGCGGAGGACGGTGTGGATGTTGAGGTCGAGGGAGGACGCCAGATCTCGCGCGGACGGCAGCCGCTCCCCCGGCACGACCGCCCCCTCGGCAATCGCGCCGCGCACGGACGCGGCGAACTGCTCGTAGAGCGGAACGGCCGACGACTGATCTATACGGATGAGCACGAGCACCACTTTATTGTTCTAGATCAAATAGAACAAGTTAGATCGGTGGGTCGAACGCCTTCACCCGCGGCAACGGCCCGTCGAAGCGCTCCACCTGAACCAGCACATGCTGACCGGTACATCCGTGTGACAGCCGGGAACTGCCCACGTCGGCGGTCAGGACGTTGGGATTGCCGTGCACGCACATCGAATCGGGGTCGGCCGGATCGAGCGGGTCGTACCAAGCGCCGGTCGCGAGCTGCACCACCCCGGCGAGCATCCCGTCGTCGAGCACGACGCCGGCGAGGCAGGCGCCGCGGTCATTGAACACACGCACCACCTCACCCGCGTCGATCCCCCGCGTCACCGCATCGGCCGGGTGCATCCGGATCGGCTCCCGCCCCTGGACTTTCGACGCCTGACTCGCGACCCCGTGGTCGAGCTGGCCGTGCAGCCGCGTCTTCGGCTGATTCGCGATGAGGTGCAGCGGAAACCGCTGCGCGCGATCGCCTCCCAGCCACTCCTGCGGCTCGTACCAGCGTGGGTGTCCGGCGCAGTCGTCGTAGCCGAAGCCGTCGATGTCGGCGGAGAAGATCTCGATCCGACCGCTCGGTGTGGTCAATGGGTTCCGCTGCGGATCGGTTCGGAACTCGGAGAAAAGGGTCAGCCCGTCCTCCGCCCGCATCCGCACATGCCCGCGGCGCCAGAACTCGCCGAACGCGGGCGCCTCGAGGTGCTCCGGATCCCCCACCACGAACCCCCGCCACTGCTCGTAGAGGTGCTCGATCCACTGCTGCGCGGTGCGCCCCTCGGTGAACTGCTCACCGAAGCCCAACCGATGCGCGAGCGCGGAGAACGTGTCGTAGTCGTCGCGCGCATCGGCGTACCGGGGAACCGCCTGGTGCATCGCCACAAGTAGCGGATCGTTGCGGGTACAGGCCAGGTCCGCCCGCTCGAGCGACGTCGTCGACGGCACCACGATGTCGGCGTGCCGGGCCATCGGCGTCCAGTACGGCTCGTGCACGACGATCGTGTCCGGCCGGCCCAGAGCGCGCCGCAGCCGGGCGATCTCCTGGTGATGGTGGAACGGATTGCCGCCGACCCAGTACACGAGGCGGATGTCCGGGTACGTGAGGCGTCGGCCGTCGTAGTCGAACTCCTCCCCCGGGTGCAGCAGCAGGTCCGCGATCGCGGCCACCGGGATGTGATCGGAGACCGGGTTGGTGCCCTGGAACAGGGTCGGTAACGGATAGGGCACGGGCGCGAGCCCCGGCTCGTTCATCGACCCGTAGCCGTGGCCGAATCCACCTCCGGGAAAACCGATCTGGCCGAGCATCGCGGCCAGGGTCACCCCCATCCAGGGAGCCTGCTCCCCGTGCCGGACGCGCTGCAACGACCATGTGACGGTCACCATCGTGCGCCCGGCAGCCATCCGTCGAGCCAGCGACACGAGAGTCTGCGCCGGGACACCGGACAGCGCCGACGCCCACTCCGGAGCCTTGGGCACTCCGTCGGAGCGCCCCAGCAGGTAGTCCTCGAAACGCTCGTATCCCACACAGTGCGTCGAGAGGAAGTCCTTGTCGTGCAGACCCTCCGACGCCAGCACATACGCGAGCGCGAGCATGATCGCGACATCCGATCCCGGGATCGGCGCGATCCACTCGCATCGCCCGTGCATATCGTCGCGCAGCGGGCTGATCGAGATCACCTCGCCGCCGCGCTCCCGCAATCGATCCAGCGCGCCGCGGGTCGGATGTGCACTCGTGCCACCACTGTTGACGGCGGTGTTCTTGAGTGGCACCCCACCGAAACACACCATCAGATCCGTGTGGTCGGCGATCACGTCCCAATTGGTCGAGCGGGCGAACAACTTCCAGTGGGTGCCCACGACGCGCGGCATGATGACGCCGGTGGCCCCGAGCGAGTAGCTGTGCACCGAGCGGGTGTAGCCGCCGAGCATGTTGAGGAACCTGTGCACCTGACTCTGCGCGTGGTGGAACCGGCCGGCGCTGGCCCAGCCGTAGGAACCGCCGAAGATAGCTCGGTTGCCGTGGACGTCGACGACGCGCCGCAGTTCGTGCGCGAGCAGATCGACGAGTTCGTCCCACGACACGGCGACGAACTCGTCGGAGCCGCGGGCCTCGGACGGTCCCGGTCCATTCTCGAGCCAGCCTCGGCGCACCGCCGGGCCGGCGATCCGGGACCGGTGGCGCACCGAACCCGGCAGGTTGCCCAGGATCGGCGAGGGATCCGAATCTCCGGAGTAGGGATGCACCGCGCTCACGTCTCCGCCGGCCACCGCGACCTCGAACATGCCCCAGTGCGCCATGTGCTGGTACCGCGCCGCCGAACTCACGGTCCTCAGTCTGCCAGCGGGGCTCAGGGCACCACGAAGACGCCTGTTCCATCCACATCGCATGCCCCTCTCGTGGGCCCGCTGATGCGCTCAGGATACGAGAACCGACCCGCCGCCCCACGCCGAGGTACGCAGGAAACACCCCGCACCTGTCAGGTGCGGGGTGCGGTCACATCGGGTCAGGTCAGATCAGGGCAGGGAGTTGACGAGCTGCTCGACGCTCACTCGCGGACCGGTGAAGAACGGCGTCTCCTCGCGCACGTGCATGCGGGCCTCGGTGGCGCGCAGGTCGCGCATCAGGTCGACGATGCGGTCGAGTTCGGGAGCCTCGAACGCGAGGATCCACTCGTAGTCGCCGAGCGCGAACGCCGGGATCGTGTTGGCGCGGACGTCGGGGTAGGTGCGGCCGGCCATGCCGTGATCGGCGAGCATCTTGCGGCGGTCGGCATCGGGCAGCAGATACCACTCGTAGGAGCGGACGAACGGGTACACACAGATGTAGTCGCCCGGATCCTCACCGGCGATGAACGCCGGAACGTGGCTCTTGTTGAACTCGGCGGGACGGTGCAGCGCGACATTCGACCACACCGGGTCGCTGACCTGACCGAGGTCGGTGGTGCGGCGGAAGTCCTGGTACAGCTTCTGCAGATCCTCGAGGCGCTCCGCGTGCGTCCAGATCATGAAGTCGGCATCGGCGCGGACGCCTGCGACGTCGTAGATGCCGCGCACGACGACATCGGTGTCCTCGAACGAATCGAAGAACGCCTGTGCCTGCTTCACGGCCGCGGCACGGTCGTCACCGAGGACGCCGGGCTGCACCTGGAAGACGGAGAACATCGCGTAGCGGAGGGTGGAATTGAGCTTGTCGAAATCGAGGCGTGCCATGCCGCTCATCCTGCCACTTGCGCCGCGAGCCGTGTCGCCGCCATCGTCGCGGACGCCACGCACGCCGGGACGCCGACTCCGCGCAGGTAGGCGCCCGCGACCTCGAGCCCGACGATGCCCGATGCCGCGCCCTCGATCGCGCCGACCCGGTCCAGGTGACCGGGAGCGTACTGCGGCAGGCCGCCGCGCCAGCGCTGGACGAACGCGTCCACCGGTTCGGTCGACACGCCCGCCACCGTCGCGAGGTCGGCGCGGGCCATCTGGATCAGCTGTTCGTCAGTGCGGTCCACGACGGCCGCATCCCGGTACCGCCCGTACGACGCCCGCACCAGCGTGACGTTCCGCTCGGCCAGGTGCGGCCACTTGCGGCTCGACAGCGTGAACGCCTTCGCGCCCAACGACTCTCCCGTCGCGACCAGGATGCCTGAGTTGTCCGGGACCCCGGCGTCGGTCGGCAGCGCCATCGCGACGACCGCCGATGACGCCAGTTCGATATCGCGAGCAGCGGCGGCGAGCTCCGGAGCTACCTCCGCCACGAGGTGCACCATGTCCGGCGCGGGCAGGGCGAGCAGGGCGCCGTCGAGCGCGCCGACCGGATCGAGCCACCAGCCCGCACCCTCGCGGCGCAGCCCCGTCGCCGTCGCCTCGAGAACCGTGTCGGCACGGGCCGCCCTGCGCAGCGCGTCGAGCAGGACGCCGTAGCCGTCACGCAGGGTCCCGAACACGGGGCCCGGAGTGGGCGTCGGCAACGCCTTCATGACGGCCTCGGTGAGACTCGCCGCACCGGCATCCAGAGCCGCCGCGAGCGACGGCAGGGCGGCCCGGACACCGATCGAGTCGGACAGGCCCGAATACACGCCGCCGAGCAGAGGATCGACCGAACGCCGCACCACCTGCTCGCCGAAACGGGACCCGACGAGGGTCGCGACGTCGATGTCGGACGCCCGGTCCCACTGCAGCGGGATCTCGGGTTCGCCGGCGATGCGTGCGAGGGTCCGATCGTCGACCAGCCCGGCCACGGACCGCGGATCCGACGGGATGCCCATCAGCGTCCGTGCCGGCAGCGGATGGAGTGAGCCATCCGACCAGATGAGCGGCTGCTTCCCCGCCGGATGCACCAGCTGATCGCCTAGCCCGAGTTCGACGATCAGGTCGGCGACCTCGGGCCGCCGGGCGATGAACGCCTCGGCACCCACGTCGACCGGTGCACCGGCGAGGTCCACGGTCCGCAGCTTGCCGCCGGTCCGCGACCCCGCCTCGACGACGGTGATCCGGGCGTCGTCACCGAGCTGCTGACGCAGACGGTACGCCGCAACCAGGCCGGTGACGCCGCCACCGACGACCGCTACCGAGACCCGCCGACCGGTCACAACGAATGCACCAGCTCCACGACATCGGTGAGCACACTCGGATCGGTGTCCGGCAGCACGCCGTGTCCGAGATTGAAGATATGACCGGTCGCGCCCGCAGCCAGTGCGGCGTCGGCCTCCGCGGCAATGCGGCGCACCTGCTTTTCGATCGCCGGCCAGCCCGCGAACAGCACGGCGGGATCGAGGTTGCCCTGCAGCGCCTTCCCCGGACCGACCCGGCGCGCGGCCACATCGAGTGGAATGCGCCAGTCGACGCCGACCACGTCAGCGCCGGCCTCACCCATCGCGCCGAGTAGCTCACCGGTGCCGACACCGAAGTGGATGCGCGGAACGTGTGCGGACTCGACCTCGGCGAACACCCGCTCCGAGTGCGGCAGGACGAACTCGCGGTACTCGGCGAGCGATAGCGCACCGGCCCACGAATCGAACAACTGGATCGCGTCGACCCCGGCGTGCAGCTGTGCCTGTAGGAACGCGATGGTGGTGTCTGCGATGGTGCCGAGCAGCAAATGCCATGTCTTGGGGTCGGCGTGCATGAGCGCCTTGGTGCGCTCGTGATTGCGACTCGGGCCGCCCTCGACGAGGTACGAGGCGAGCGTGAAGGGCGCGCCGGCGAAACCGATCAGCGGGGTGGAGCCCAACTCCTCGGTGAGCAGCCGGACCGCCTGCGTGACCGCGCCTACCTCCTCCGGGACCAGCCGGGGCAGCGCCACGACATCGGCAACCGACCGCACCGGGTTCGCCACCACCGGACCGACACCGGCCACGATGTCGAGGTCGATGCCCGCTGCCTTCAACGGAACCACGATGTCGGAGAACAGGATCGCTGCGTCCACCTTGTGCCGGCGCACCGGCTGCATGGTGATCTCACAGACCAGCTCCGGGTCGAAGCAGGACTCGAGCATCCCGATTCCGGCCCGGATCTCCCGGTACTCCGGCAACGAGCGTCCGGCCTGACGCATGAACCACACGGGTCGATGCGTCACCGGACGGCCGGTAGCCGCCGCCAACAACGGTGCGTCACCCAGTACCCGTCGAGACGGGTACTCGGCACGCCCGGTCATACCTGCATTCGTATCTTCCAAGCCGCTCATCGGGGTCCATGCTGCCATGGCTCGGCGCCCGCGCGGAATCGGCGCGCCTCCGACGCGCTCCCAGGTGAGGCGTCTAACGTCCGCTGGTGTGACGACCCCGGGATTACCCAGCGAACCCGCCCAGTTCCGCGCCGCAATCGACGCGATGAACTCGGCCGAGGTTCACCCGGAAATCGAGATCGGTCCGATCCGTCCGCCGCAGCGGCTCGCGCCCTACAGCTACGCCATCGGGGCGGAGGTGCGGCACTCCGAGAGCGGCGATGTCGCAGGGCAGTCCGAGGGCGACGCATTCGGTCGTCTCATCCTGCTCTACGACCCGGATGGGGACGAAGCCTGGAACGGCACCATGCGTCTGGTCGCATACATCCAGGCCGACCTCGATGCCGCGCTCGCCGCCGATCCGCTGCTGCCTGAGGTCGCCTGGAGCTGGCTCGTCGACTCCCTCGAGGCCCGTTGCGAGGAGATCGTGGCTCTGGGTGGCACCGTCACAGCCACCAGCTCGGTGCGATACGGCGACATCGCCGGGCCGCCACACGCCCACCAACTCGAGTTACGGGCCTCGTGGACAGCGACGTCCACCGCGCTCGGCTCGCACGTCGAAGCCTTCTGCGAGGTCCTGGCCTACGCCGCCGGATTGCCCCCCGCCGGGATCGCGAGTCTCGGCCGCGGGCCCCGGAACTTCACGTAGTCCGCAGATCCCAGAGCGAACCGGCGGCAGAGATGCCCTCCCGCGATTCGGCAGATGCCGTGAGACGGCGGCGCCCCGGCCGAACGGTCATGCGGGCATTGCGGATACCGGGCGCTCCGGCAATGGTCCTTCGCTGTCGGCAGCGAACACAACGAGCGATGCGCTGATCTTCCGCGCGCCTGTTCGCTCTCGATTCCTTCTGTGTTTGTCCGTGTTTGTCGGTGGGGTTCGAACAAATCGAAACTATGTTCGATATCGGGGGTGGGGTCGGTGCGGCGCTGGCGGATGCGGTCGTGGGGGACGCGGCGCGGTTCGTGGAGTTGTCTGTGTTGGCGCGGGTGGAGAACGTGTGTGCGGCGCGGAAGGTGTTGTTGGCGGGTGAGTTGACGTTGTCGGCGCTCGAGCGGGACGTGCGGTTGCGGGGTGGGGATGTGCGTGACTGCGGTAACGAGGCGATCGCGGAGGTGTCGACGCGGTTGGGGTGTTCGCACACGATGGCGTCGCATTTCTGTGATCTGGGGGTGGATCTGCGGTTACGTCTGCCGGTGACGCGGGCGGCGTTCCTGGCGGGGGATGTCGATTATGCGCGGGTGTGGCGGATTCATTGTGAGACGACGGGGTTGTCGGCGGAGACGGTGGCGTTGTTGGAGGCGGAGATCGTGGCGGCGGCGCGGGGGTTGGCGCCGGCGGCGTTGGGGCGGGAGATTCGGGCGTTGATCGTGCGGGCGAGTCCGCAGGAGGCGGCGTCGGATCGGGAGGTCGCGGAAGCGGAGTGCCGGGTGCGGGTGCGTCCGGTGGGGCCGTTGTCGGAGTTCACGGCGGTGTTGTCGGCGGAACAGGGTCGGGCGGCGTGGCAGTTGGTGTGTGAGATGGCTGAGACGGTGTGCGGTAAGGATCGGCGGGGGCGGCAGGCGTTGCTGGTGGATGCGTTCGTGGCGTTGCTGCATGGGGAGGGCGGGTTGGCGTGCACGTGCGAGACCGAGGGGTGTCCGAGGGTGGGTGGGGTGTCGATGCCGTCGCGGCGGAAGTCGTTGGTGCAGATCACGGTTGATGTGGCGACGTTGTTGGGGTTGACGGCGTCACCGGCATTCTTGGAGGGTCATGGTCCGGTGGATCCGGGGTTGGCGCGGATGCTGGCCGAGGACGGTACGTGGCAGGCGATGCTCACGGAGTTGCTCGACCTGGCGACGGAACTGGGACTGACACCCACCGGCCCCGGCGCCGACACCGGCCCCGGCGCCGACACCGACACTGGCGCCGACACCGAGACCGGCGTCGGCGTCGGCGTCGGCGGGTCGGGTGAGCTGGACGTTGGTGGCAGCGAACTGGACGATCCGTCCGGGTGGTTGCCGCGGCGGCCGGGGCTGCAGGTGTTCCGTGGTCGGGGTGCCCGGCATCGTGCGGGCCGGTTGCCGCAGCCGTTGTTCCCGTCGTCGTGGTGGGATCGGCGACGACCGCGGCCCGGGCTGCCGCCGGTCGGGGCGGGTACCGCGATCGGTGATGTCCTGCGCGCGCTCGACGCCGATCCGGTGTTGCGGGGTGGGCAGTTCCCGGACGGGCACGGCGGACTACCGCGCCCGCCGGGCGGGGCGTTGAGTTATCGTCCGGACGCGTCGACGGCGAGGATGGTCCGGACCCGTGACGGGCGGTGCCGGTTCCCGGGCTGCTCGATGCCCGCAGCCCGGTGCCAACTCGACCACATCGTGCCGTTCTCGCACCGTGACCCGATCGCGGGTGGGTGGACGATCACCTCGAATCTGCAGTGCCTGTGCCAGTTCCACCACAACCTGAAAACGATGGGCCGTACCACCGCGGTGATGCTCGCCGGTGGGATCGTGGTGTGGTCGAGTAGTTACGGCACCACCACGATCAGTCTGCCCGGCGGGGTCGCGATGACCGACCTCGACCCCGACACCCTCGTCCCCCACATCCCACGACGCAGACACCGCCTACCCCGAAACGGCACTCACGCCGACACCACAGACGATATCGACGAACCCCCACCGTTCTGACAGCTAGCTGACCACGCCCGTCGCTGCACCAGTGGTATCCACCGAAGCAACAGCCGATTTCTGCCGGGCATGCGCCCAGTCGAGGAAATCGGCAACACCCTGCGCCACTCGGAAACTCCGGATCGACGGGAAAATATCGAATGCATGCTGGGCGCCCCGCAACTCGGCGTATGCCACAGGATTCGCCGACACCTCACGCAGCCGGTCGACGAACTCGCGGGCCTCGGCAACGGGAATGAACGAGTCGCTGGTTCCGTGCACCACGAAGAACGGCGGCGCATCCTCGCGCAGGTGCGCACGCGGCGACGCCGCGAGATAGTCCTGCGGGAACTGCGCCTTCTTCCCAAGCACCATCGGCATCAGCCCTGACTCGACCCGCTGCCGTGTCGCTTTGATCCCCGTCTCCCCCGCGAAGTCGTACACACCATAGTGTGGCGCGCACGCCTGGATCGAGGTATCCGCGTCCTCGAAACCGGGCTGCAGGCTCGTGTCGCCACTCGTCAGCGCCAGCATCGCCGCCAGGTGCCCGCCGGCCGAACCTCCGGTCACCGCAATGAATCCGGGATCGCCGCCGAACCGCCCGACATTGCCGCGCAGCCAAGCAACGGCACGCTTGATGGCAATCAGATGAGCCGGCCATACAGCCTTCGGCGACAACGGATAGTTGATCGCCGCACACACCCAACCGCGCGACGCCATCTCCAGCATCAGCGGGATTCCCTGGTGATCCTTGCTTCCGATCACCCACCCTCCGCCGTGGATCTGCAGCAGGACAGGCGCATTCGCGGGGATGTCCCGACGATGATAGATATCGATCTTGAATCGGCTGCCGCCCGGCGAGTAGTCGAGATCCCGCACGCGGACCACATCTGGCCGACGCATCCGGAAGGGGAAGGCAAGCTGACGCCACGGCACCCGCGGTATCGGACGCGCCGCGTCCCCGATGGATCGGAAGTCCGGTCCGAGAGCAGACTCGAGCGCTGACTCGACCTCACCCTGCGCCCCCCGACCGGCCGCGATCACGGCCCCCAGACCGGCAACCGACACGCCCGCCGCAGCCAGCCCGACGACATCGCCGCGGTCCCGGACGCCGTGGCGCACCACATGGACGGCGGCATCGACAACGGTGGCCGCGAGCAACTGCGGTGCCAGCTCCGTTGCCAGCCAGCCGGAGACGAATGTCGGTACCGATGCCGGCATACCCGGCAGTGGGCGCAGCGCATTCGCTGTCAATCCGGCAGTAACCAACTGCCTCAACAGGAACCTGTTACTGATCCTCATGAACGTATTCAACCATGAGGTTTGTCACATCGCACACGGCAATATAGAACAGGTTCTACCGTTAGCTGCATGGAGAGACTCAGTGGAATGGACGCCAGCTTCCTGTACCTCGAAACCCCGACACAGATGCTTCATGTGTGCGGCCTGATCATTCTCGACGGGTCCACCATCCCGGGTGGCTATTCTTTCGCAAAGCTGCGCGACGAGCTGGCCATTCGGGTGAAGTCGATGCCGAGCTTCAAACGTCGACTCAAGGACACGCGCTTCAACCTCGACCACCCAGTGTGGGTCGACGACACCGACTTCGACATCGACCGCCACTTCCACCGGATCGCTGTCCCCGCGCCCGGCGGCCGCGACGAACTCTCCGAACTGTGCAGCTCGATCGCCAGCCAGCCGATGGACCGCACGCGGCCACTCTGGGAGATGTTCGTCATCGAGGGCCTCGAGGACGGATCCGTCGCGGTGATGTCGAAGATGCACCACGCCAACGTCGATGGTGTCACGGGCTCCAACCTCATGTCGCAGCTGTGCGGAGTCGAGCCCGACGCCCCGCGACCCGACTTCGAGCAGCTCCCCGAAGGCGCGGGTCGGGCCAGCTCGCTCGACATTGCCGTCAACGGTCTGCTGTCGTTCGCAACACGACCGATGAAGATGGTGAAACTGATTCCGGACAGCGTCACGCTGCTGCCACGCTGGATCGGCCGGGCCCGCAAGGGTGAGGCGATGCCGACACCGTTCTCCGCGCCGCGCACCTCCTTCAACGGAGCGATCACCGGCCGCCGGACCATCGCGTACACCGAGCTCAACCTCGACGACGTCAAGCTCGTCAAGAATGCCTTCGGGGTCAAGGTCAACGACGTCGTACTCACGATGTGCGCCGGCGCACTCCGCAAGTACCTCGAGGACCGCAACGAACTCCCCGACAGCTCGCTGGTCGCCACGGTGCCGGTTTCCGTCCATGACAAGTCGGATCGTCCTGGCACGAACCAGATCTCGGTCATGTTCACCCAGCTCGGCACCGATATCGCCGATCCGGTCGAACGGCTGCACTTCATCTCCGAACACAACGCCATCAACAAGGACCATCACAACGAGGCGCTGGGCGCAACGCTCCTACAGGACTGGGCACAGTTCGCGGCGCCTGCCACATTCGGCAACGCGATGCGGGTGTACGCCAAGTTGAAGCTGGCCGAGCGTCACCCCGTGGTGCACAACCTCGTGGTCTCGAATGTCCCCGGCCCACCGGTTCCGCTGTACTTCCTGGGCGCGCGCATCAAGCAGATGTACCCGCTCGGCCCGGTCTTCCACGGCGCTGGCCTCAATGTGACGGTGATGTCCCTCGCGGGCCGACTCGACGTGGGCTTGGTGTCCTGCAAGGAACTCGCGCCACACCTGTGGAATCTGGCCGACGCCTTCCCCACGGCGCTGGCGGAGCTCGTCAAGGCCGCGCGCGCGCAAGCACGGAAGAAGAAGCAGCCAGCAGCCCAGCAGTGAACGGTCCCGCATTCATGACGCAGGACGAGTGACCGCACTCCACCTCATATGTTGCGGCGCCGGCGATCTGGCGAGCGAGCCAGCGCTGGCGCCGCGGCGGAATGATCAGATCCTTCGTCGGCACCACGACGGCGGTTGGCACATCTATGTCGCCCACCCACGCGGTCGAGTCGAACTTGCCGATCTCCGCGGTGGCCCGGCCGATCGCGCCGTAACTGGTCTCGCGAAACTGGGCGTAGGCCCACACTCGGTCTCCGCCGAACCTCGGACCACCTACCGGCACCGGCCCCGGCCGGGGCTTGAGCGTTCCCAATCCGCGGCTGAGCGATTCCAGCGCCACCCGTTCGCGCGAGTTCCGCTTGAAATGGGCCGCGCCCGCGCACAACACGAGCCCCGCGACGCGGTCGCGATGACGCCTCCAGGTGAGCTGCGACACGAGTGAGCCCATCGAATATCCCACCGGCACGATGCGATCGAGTTCGAGCACGTCCGCGAGGGCCGCGACGTCGTCGGCGCAGTCTTCGAGCGTGAATCGATCGGATCGGATACCGCGGCCGTGCCAGCGCTGGTCGAGAACCACGACCCGCGCCTTCTCTGCGAGCTTCTCGATCGCCGGATACCACGTCAGGGTTCCGGTGCAGGCGAGGGCGTGCAACAGGACGAGCGTCGGCTTGTCGGCATTGTCCGCCGTCGCGCCGGTGTCGACGACGTACGTGCTTCCCCGGCCGGGCAATTCCACCATCGATCCAGCCGGCATCGCCCCGACGGGCGCGACGGCTGCTGCAAGGTTGAGCATCGATCAGCCTTTCTAGGTCCGACGGGAAACCCCCGCGGCACAGAACTAGAACTCGTTCTACCTTATGGACTACGTCACCCGCGAGCGATCCCGACAATTCGCTCGAACGACCCGACGGCGACGCCGATCACACCCACTCGACGATGTGCTCTTGGTCATATGTCCAAGATCGTTAGAATTATCGGGAAAGGCCCGGATGTCACCGTGAAACAAACCCCGCGCCACGTAGAGTTGCCCCCTATGCCAGATACCTCGGAGTCCACCTCCGCCCCCGTGCCGCTGCTGGCCCCGGCCGAGGGCGTGCCGCCGGTAGTGCAGAGCGTCGACGGCGTCCGCGACGCCGCCGCACGCCTCGCGGGCGGCACCGGACCACTCGCGGTGGACGCCGAGCGCGCCTCTGGCTTCCGGTACTCCTCACGCGCCTACCTGATCCAGCTTCGTCGTGCGGGCGCCGGGACCGTACTGCTCGATCCCATCCCCGTCAGCGAGGATCTCGGGCCGCTGCGCGATGCGATCAACGACCTCGAATGGGTGCTGCACTCGGCCGACCAGGACCTACCGTGCCTCGCCGAACTCGGCCTCGCACCTGCGCGCATGTTCGACACCGAACTTGCCGGGCGCCTCGCCGGTTTCGAGCGCGTGGGCCTGGCCGCCATCGTCGAGCGCACACTCGGGCTCGAGCTCCGCAAGGGCCACGGTGCCGCCGACTGGTCCTCTCGCCCACTGCCCGACGCATGGCTCAACTACGCAGCGCTCGACGTCGAAGTCCTGCTCGAGCTCCGGGACGCAATGGCGAAAGAGCTGGCATCCCAGGACAAGACCGAGTGGGCGCGGCAGGAGTTCGAACATGTGCGGCTCGCCGGACCGCCGCGGCCGAAGCCCGACCGATGGCGGCGGACATCCCAGATTCACAGCCTCAAGAGTCCCCGGCAGCTCGCCGCGGTCCGCGAGCTGTGGACCGCCCGAGACGAGATCGCCAGCAAACGCGATATCTCCCCGAGCCGCATCCTGCCGGATTCGGCGATCGTCGCGGCGGCGAGCGCCGACCCCAGGTCGGTCGACGCACTGCGGGCACTGCAGGTTTTCGGCGGTCCACGCCAGCGCCGGTCTTCGCGGCTGTGGCTCGCTGCACTCGAGCGTGCACGGGCACTCCCGCCGACCGAGCTACCACCGATCAACCAGCCGTTCACCGGTCCTCCCCCACCCAGTCGGTGGGCCAAGCGCGACCCCGCGGCGGCCGCACGCCTGAATGCCGCGAAGACCGGAATGACAGAACTCAGCGAGCGCGTGAAGGTGCCTGTCGAGAACCTCCTCAGCCCAGATCTGGTCCGCCGCGTGTGCTGGGAACCGCCGGCCGCCGAACTCGATCAGCCCACAGCGATCGATGCGGCACTCGCGGCCGGCGGCGCCCGGCCGTGGCAGCGGGAACTGACCGTTCCGGTCCTCGTCGAGGCGGTCCGAGCAGAGCCCTGATCTGCGGAGACGGGGCCAACGCCGCCCCGCATGTTACTGGCGGGTAATTAGCGCTACAGTGGTGCTTGGCGGGCCTTCGACTCGCCGTGACCGCTCCACTCCCGCCAGGAGGAATCCAGCGTGGCTGCATCCGCTACCCAGAGAAACGTCGTCTTCGTCGACGGCATCCGCACGCCGTTCGGCAAGGCCGGGCCGAAGGGCATCTACGCCGAGACCCGCGCCGACGACCTGGTCGTCAAGGCCATCCGCGAGCTGCTGCGCCGCAATCCTCAGCTCGATCCTTCCCGAATCGACGAGGTCGCGATCGCCGCGACGACGCAGACCGGCGACCAGGGCCTGACCATCGGCCGCACGTCCGCGATCCTCGCCGGCTTGCCCGAGACGGTCCCCGGGTTCGCGATCGATCGCATGTGCGCCGGCGCGATGACCGCCGTCACCACCACCGCGTCGGGCATCGGCTTCGGCCAGTACGACGTCGTCGTCGCCGGCGGTGTCGAGCACATGGGCCGGCACCCGATGGGTGAGGGCGCCGACCCGAACCCCCGCTTCCTCGCTGACCGGTTGGTCGACCCCAGCGCGCTGGTGATGGGCAACACCGCCGAGAACCTGCACGATCGGTTCCCGACCATCACCAAGGAGCGCACCGACGCGTACGCCGTCGCGTCGCAGAACAAGTACGAGGCCGCCAAGAAGGCCGGCTTCATCGCCGACACCCTGGTGCCTGTGGCCACCCGTTCGGCCGCGGGCTGGGGCCTGGCCACCGAGGACGAGCCCCCGCGCCCGGGCACCACGCTCGAGGATCTCGCGGGACTCAAGACGCCGTTCCGCCCGGCCGGGCGCGTCACCGCCGGTAACGCCGCGGGTCTCAACGACGGCGCCACCGCCGCGATCCTCGCCGGCGAGGACACCGCCCACGAGCTGGGCCTGCCGATCGGCATGCGCATGGTCGGCTTCGCCTTCCAGGGCGTCGACCCCGCCGTCATGGGCATCGGCCCGGTCCCCGCGACCGAGAAGCTGCTCGCCCGCACCGGCATGAAGATCGAGGACATCGGCCTATTCGAGATCAACGAGGCATTCGCGGTGCAGGTGCTCGCGTTCCTCGAGCACTTCGGTATCGCCGACGACGACCCGCGGGTCAACCAGTGGGGCGGCGCCATCGCGTGCGGCCACCCGCTCGCCTCCTCCGGTGTCCGCCTGATGACGCAGCTGTCGCGCCAGTTCGCTCAGAACCCGGACGTCCGCTACGGCCTGACCACGATGTGCATCGGCCTCGGCATGGGCGGAACCGTCATCTGGGAGAACCCGAATCACAAGGACTACGCAGCACACGAAGCGGGAGCCAAGTAAATGACCGACATCGCTAACGGGGCGAGCGAAGCGACGGGGATCATCGGCGCAGCTTTCGCCGACGAGATCGTGACGAACGCCCACACCAAGCTCGTCTCGGTGCCCGGTATCGAGGGCCCTGTCGCGCTGATCACGCTCGACAACGGCTTCGACCACACCAAACCGAACTCCTTCGGCCCGGCCGGTCTACTGGCGTTCGACAAGGCACTCGACGAGGCCTTCGCCGCCAACCCGGCCGCGATCGCCGTGACCGGTAAGCCGTTCATCTTCGCGGCCGGCGCCGACCTCAAGGGTGTTCCGAGCATCACCACCCGCGAGCAGGGCGTCGAGCTCGGGCAGCTGGGTCACCGCGTGTTCCGCCGCCTGCGCGAATCGTCCGTTCCGACGTTCGCGTTCGTGAACGGTGTCGCGCTCGGCGGCGGCCTGGAGGTGGGTCTGCACTGTCACTACCGCACCTTCGCCGACAACGTCGGCGCCCTCGGCCTGCCCGAGGCCATGCTGGGCCTGGTGCCGGGCTGGGGCGGAACCCAGTTGCTGCCCAACCTGATCGGGCCGTCGAACGCGGTCACCGTCGCTATCGAGAACCCGCTCAACAACGGCAAGGTCATCAACTCGAAGAAGGCGCTCGAACTCGGCATCGCCGACGTCGTGCTCGGCTCGGCCGACTTCATCGAGCAGTCCCTCGCGTGGGCCGCCCAGGTCATCGCCGGCGACATCACCCCGGCCCGCCCGGAGATCGATCGCGGCGCCGGCTGGGACGAGGCCATCGCCCGCGCCAAGGCGATCGTCGACGGCAAGACCAAGAACAACGCGCCGGGCGCGGTGCGCACGGTCGAGCTGCTCGAGCTGGCCCGCACCACCGACCTCACCGACCCGAAGTCCCTCGACGCAGGATTCGCGGCCGAGGACAACGCGCTCGCCGATCTGCTCATGACCGACGAGTTGCGCGCCGGACTGTACGCGTTCGACCTGGTGAACAAGCGGGCCAAGCGTCCCGCCGGCGCACCCGACAAGTCGTTGGCGCGCAAGATCACCGGTGTCGGCATCGTAGGTGCCGGACTGATGGCGAGCCAGCTCGCGATGCTGTTCGTCAAGCAGCTCAAGGTGCCGGTGATCCTCACCGACATCGACTCCGAGCGCATCGACAAGGGCGTCGGCTACGTCCACGGCGAGATCGACAAGCTCCTCGCCAAGGGCCGGCTGTCCCCGGACGGCGCGAACCGTCTCAAGGCACTCGTGACCGGTTCGCTCGACAAGGCCGCGTTCGCCAAGACCGACTTCGTCATCGAGGCCGTCTTCGAGAACATGGACGTCAAGAAGAAGGTGTTCGCCGAGCTCGAGGAGCACATCTCCCCCGAGACGGTCCTCGCAACCAACACCTCGTCGCTGTCGATCACCGAGATGGCTGCCGGGCTCGAGCATCCCGAGCGGGTCGTCGGCTTCCACTTCTTCAACCCCGTCGCAGTGCTGCCGCTGCTCGAGGTCGTCAAGGGCGAGAAGACGGACGATGCCACGCTCGCAACGGCGTTCGCCACCGCGAAGGCACTCCGTAAGTCGGCCGTCGGCTCCGCCGACCTGCCGGGCTTCGTGTTCAACCGCCTGCTCATCCGCGCGCTCGGCGAGGTCATGAACGCGGTCGACGAGGGCACCCCGTTCGACGTCGCAGACAACGCGATCGCCGAACTCGGCATGCCGATGACGCCGTTCACTCTGCTCGCGCTCGTCGGCCCGGCGATCGCGCTGCACACCGGCGAGACCCTCAACGCGGCCTACCCCGAGCGGTTCAAGCCGTCGCCCGGCCTCGAGGCAATCGTCGAGGCGCGCAAGCCCGGTGTGTGGACCTGGACCGACAAGGGCCAGGTCGTCGACCCCGAGGTTGCCGCGCTGTGGCACCAGGGCGACAACCCGTCCACGTCCGAGGAAGTGCTCGAGCGCACCCGCCGTGCATTCGCCGAGGAGATCCGGATCATGCTCGAGGAGGGCGTCGTCGCGGCACCCGAGGACATCGATCTGTGCCTGATCCTCGGTGGCGGCTTCGGCTTCTGGAACGGCGGCATCACGCCGTATCTGGACCGCACCGGCACGTCGGAGGCCGTGAACGGCAAGACCTTCCTGGCGAAGGGTGTCGCGAGCGTCTGAGCCGAACCTCGGTTCGACGAAGAGGAGCGCGTCCCTGTGGCGCGCTCCTCTCGCGTCGCGGCCTCCGCCGCAATGTGTTTCCATTCGGCAACAGCAGGAGTGACGAGGACCGACAGCTACCAGTGGGCAGGCCGTGTCAGTGCCGACGGAAGCGTCGTTGCAGCGTCACCCTTCGCCGCGTTGATCTGGAACTGGGTCAGAAACAACGCTCCCGCGAGACCGGCGCCTCGCACGTCCGCGCCGCGGAAGTCCGCACCGATCACGTCCGCGGCACGCAAATCCGCCCGGCGCAGATCCGCCCCGATCAGGTAGGCGCCGCGCAGGTTCGTACCCTTCAGGTCCGCGCCGACAAGCTTCGCGCCCATCAGGTCGGCACCCCGACGATCCTTCCGTCGACCCGCAACCGTGGCACGGACCAGTTCACTCGTCTGCAGCAACAAGGCGTTGACGCGCTCCCGGTGTGCGCCGACGTCGAGTGCCACCAGGTCGTCGGCCGAGCCGTCGGCGAGTTCCGCCGTCTCGCGATACATCCCCGTGAGGTCACCGTGGATCGATCGAGTCTGCGACAGCGATCGTGCCTCGGCGAGGTACCACAGCATCTCGTGCAACTGGCGCACGACCGGAAAGACGTCGAACATCTGCGGGGCGGTATCGGGGGCAGCTCGCCAACTGCGTCCGCCGAAGGTCCCCTGCGACACCTTCTGACCGGCGCCGAAGCACTCGTACACTGTGCAGCCCGCGAACCCCGACTCCCGCAGCCCTGCATGGATCCCGCACCGGAAATCGTCCAGCAGATTGCGGCATGGCGTCCCGCCATCCTTGTCGATCGCGAAGTCCGCAGACCGCGCGAACGGCAGAGCCACACAGCACAACGCGAAACAATGCGCGCAGTCGGCTGAGAGTTCACCGGTTTCCGGCGCTGTCACCGAGACCTCCTGGCAGCGTTGGTAGCACCCATCGTGCACGCCTGACCTGCATCGGCGCCACCGAATTCCACACAGCCCGAGTTGCGGGCGCAATCCAGTTGTCTTTCAACAAGATCCGGCTCCACGCCCCCACGATCACCGACCGCGGGGGTCGTGCTGATCCGGTCGAAGACAGCGTCAGCGCTGCCCGATTCCGCGCTCGGGTAACGGGTAGGCCCGCTATCCGACGCTCGGATTGGACTTGTCGAGCCCACTGTGAGTGTCCGCACGGTCGAGGCCGACGACCCAGCCGGTGACCTGCCTGCTGACGTCCTGAGGGGTGAGCCCCAACTCACGGTGAATCTGATCGCGTGATGCGTGGTCGAGGAACTGTTGCGGCACACCGAGATCCCGACACGGGACATCGACGCCGGAGGCACGCAGTGCCGCCGACACGGTGGCGCCGATCCCACCGTGCAGGCCGCTGTCCTCGAGAGTGACGACCATGCGAAAGCGCTCCGCCAGCTTGATCACGGACCCGGGCACCGGAAGCACCCACCGCGGGTCGATCACGGCTGCCGTGATGCCGTGCTGGCGCAAACGCTCGGTCGCCTCGAGCGCCAGCCCGGCGAAGGAACCAACTGCAATGAAAAGGACATCGCCACCATCTCCGTCAGGCATCTGCAGCACATCCACGACGCCGTCCAGGCGGCGCACCGCGGGGATGTCGTCGCCGACAGCACCCTTGGGGAAACGGATGACGGTCGGACCGTCGTCGACCGCGAGCGCCTCCTGCAACTCCTCCCGCAGCGTCGCGGCATCGCGAGGCGCGGCGACCCGGATGCCCGGGATGATGCCGAGCAGCGACAGATCCCACATGCCGTTGTGACTCGCGCCGTCGACACCGGTGACGCCCGAACGGTCCAGCACGATCGTGACCGGCTGTTTCAACAGCGCGACGTCCATCAACAGCTGGTCGAACGCACGGTTGAGGAATGTCGAGTAGATCGCGACCACGGGATGCATGCCACCGAGCGCGAGGCCGGCGGCCGAGGTGACCGCGTGCTGTTCGGCGATACCGACGTCGAACATCCGCTCTGGGAAACGCTCGCCGAACACGGCGAGGCCGGTAGGCCCCGGCATCGCGGCCGTGATCGCGACAATGTCAGCGCGCTGCTCGGCCTGCTCGATCAACTCGGTCGAGAATACCGATGTCCAGTCCGGCGCCGACGTGCCCCGGGACAGGCCGGTGAGGGGATCGATGACACCGGTCGCATGCATCTGATCGGCGACGTGGTTCTCGGCGGGCGCATATCCCATGCCTTTGCGGGTCACGGCGTGCACGATCACCGGTCCACCGAACGCCTTGGCCCGGCGCAGCGCCGACTCCATCGCGGCCTCGTCATGCCCGTCGACCGGACCGAGATACTTGATGCCGAGATCGGTGAACATCACCTGCGGGCTCACAGCGTCCTTGAGGCCGGCTTTCATGCCGTGCAGCAGCTGGTACGCCGCCCGGCCGACCCACGGCATCTTCTTCACCATGCGGCGACCGTTGTCGAGGAGACGCTCGTAGCCCGGTTGCAGACTCAGCGCGGCCAGGTGATCGGCGAGCCCGCCGATCGTCGGGGCATAGGAGCGGCCGTTGTCGTTGACGACGATGACGACCGATCGATCCCTGCCCGCGGCGATGTTGTTGAGCGCCTCCCAGCACATGCCGCCGGTGAGGGCGCCATCGCCCACGACCGCGACCACGTGCCGGTCGTGCTGGCCGGACAGATCGAACGCCTTTGCCAGGCCGTCCGCATAGGACAACGCGGCCGATGCATGCGAAGACTCCACCCAGTCGTGCTCGCTCTCGGCGCGCGACGGGTACCCGGACAGTCCACCCTGCTTGCGCAGCGAATCGAACTCGTCCTTGCGTCCGGTGAGGATCTTGTGGACGTAGGCCTGATGACCGGTGTCGAAGATGATGGGATCCGAAGGCGAATCGAACACCCGGTGCAACGCCAGCGTCAGCTCGACGACACCGAGGTTGGGGCCGAGATGACCACCGGTCGCCGAGACCTTCTGCACCAGGAACTCGCGGATCTCCGCGGCAAGCTCCTTCATCTCCTCAGAGCTGAGCTGACGCAGATCGTCAGGCGTCTGGATGCGGGCAAGGACACCCAACGAGATCTCTCCCTCCGGCTGGTTGACGAACTGTCCCATGACAGTCCACCAGTCTACGGAGCCACCGAACCGGCGATGGTTCGGTACCCGAGACTTGTCGATCATCCTACTGTTGCTGCATGGGCAACGTGGTCGACGATTTCATTGCGCGGGTGTACGAAGTCTGCCGGGACAATCGCGCCGGCGACGTGGCGGACTACATTCCGGAGCTGGCAGAGGTGGTGCCGGACGCCTTCGGGATCGCGATCGCCACGTGCGACGGCCACGTGTATGAAATCGGCGACACCGACATCGACTTCACGATTCAGTCCATTTCGAAGCCCTTCACGTATGCCCTCGCGCTCGCCGATCGCGGTGTCGACGAAGTCGGCCGGAAGATCGACGTCGAACCGTCCGGGGAAGCATTCAACGAGATCAGCCTCGACCCCGACACCGAGCGGCCGCGCAATCCGATGATCAATGCTGGGGCGATCACATCCACCTCGCTGGTCGCCGGCGCGACACCGGCCGAACGGTTCGAACGGATCCGGACCCTCTACTCGCGGTGCGCGGGACGACCGCTCTCGCTCGACGAGGCCGTGTATGCCTCGGAGCGCCGGACCGGACACCGCAATCGAGCGATCGGATACATGCTGCGCTCGTTCGAGGTGATCACCGATGATCCGGACGACGTCGTCGACGTCTACTTCCGCCAATGCTCGATCGCCGTGACGTGCCGGGACCTGGCGCTGATGGCGGCGACGATGGCAAACAACGGCGTCAACCCGCTCACTCGCGATCGAGTGCTCAACCCGGCGCTCGTCGAGCGGGTGCTCAGCGTCATGACGACATGCGGAATGTACGATTCCGCCGGCGAATGGGTCACCGAGGTGGGCCTGCCCGCGAAGAGCGGCGTCGGCGGCGGCGTGCTCGCCGTTCTTCCTGGCCAGCTCGGCATCGCCGTCTACTCCCCCCGTCTCGACCGGCACGGCAACAGCGTCCGCGGCGAGCACGCGTGCCGCGAGCTCTCCCGTGACCTCGAACTCCACTTCCTGCACGTCCCCCGGGCTGCCCGCTCCGCGATCCGGGCCCGGTACAGCGTCGCATCGGCCCCATCGCGCACCCGTCGCACGGACGCCGAACGCGATGCCCTCGACACGTACGGCGAGCGTGGACGAATTTACGAGCTGCACGGCGACCTGTTGTTCAGCGGCGCTGAGACCGCGGTCCGGGAGATCGACGGCGAACGCGCCGACCTCGAGGCTGTCGTCGTCGACGTGCGACGCGTCGACGACGCCAGCGGCATCGCCCGGCGCATGATCGAGTCGCTGCGTGCCGATCTCGCCGACACCGGCTGCCGCACCGCACTCGTCGACCCTGCCGGGCTCTTCGGCCACACGACGTCGAGCCTTGCGCCCGAGGACCCCGGTGGACGTGTGTTCGCCGATCTCGACGCGGCGACCCAGTGGTGTGAAGAAGTTCTGCTCAGCCGGCACTGCGTTGCAGGAAGACAACCCGTGTCGATCGAACTCGAGCAGCACCCACTGCTCACCGACCTCACCCCGGCCCAGTTCTCCCGCTTCGTCGACGCACTCGAGCTGCGGACCATCGCGCGGGGAGAGACGATCGTGCGACGCGGCGATCCGGCCGCGGGAATCTTCCTCATCCTGTCCGGCCAGGCCAGCACGACCGTCACGCCAGGCAACGGGCCGACCCACCGGATCACGACGCTGTCCGCCGGAATGAGTTTCGGCGAGATGCCGATGCTCCTCGATTCCAAGTTCCTCAACGACGTCCGCGCGGACACAGTGGTGACCGTCGCCGTGCTGCCACCGGACCGGTTCGCACGGCTCACCGCCGAGGCGCCGGAGATCAAGTCGGCGCTCCTCGAACGCCTCGCCACCATCGCCTACGCGCAGCTGGACATGCTTCTGCGCTCCATCGAGCCACACGGAAGGCTGTAGCGCCGCCACTCGAAGGAGTAAATTCCGATTGCTTCACCTGCCGGTATCCGACAGTCTGTACCGGGGCAGCTTCGCCGCAGGCATTCGGGCCGGACGGGGACCAGATGACGACGGGGACCAGATGACGACGGGGACCAGATGACACTGAATCTCGAACTTGCGATAGAGACCCATGGTCTGATCAAACGATTCGGCTCCAATGTCGCGGTCGCCGGCGTCGACCTGGCCGTGCCGACCGGCGGCGTCTATGGCGTCCTCGGCCCCAACGGTGCCGGCAAGACGACGACGATCCGGATGCTCGCGACTCTTCTGCCTCTCGACGGCGGATCCGCCCGCGTCCTCGGACACGACGTGAGCAGCGAGGCGGAGACCGTCCGCAGCAAGGTCTCGCTCACGGGCCAGTTCGCCTCGCTCGACGAGGACCTCACGGGCGCCGAGAATCTGATCCTCCTCGGACGGCTCTACGGATACTCGCGGGCCGCCGCGCGTTCGCGGTGCGATCAGCTTCTCGAGGCATTCGGGCTGAGCGAGGCCGGGAACCGTCAGGTCAAGACGTACTCGGGCGGTATGCGACGGCGCATCGACATCGCGGCGAGCATCATCGTCACCCCCGAACTGATCTTTCTCGACGAGCCGACCACCGGGCTCGACCCCCGCAGCCGGAACCAGGTGTGGGAGATCGTGCGGGCGCTGGTTGCGGGTGGGACATCCGTCCTGCTCACGACCCAGTACCTGGACGAGGCGGATCAGCTCGCCGATCGCATCGCCGTGATCGACCAGGGCAAGGTCATCGCGGAGGGGACCACCGGCGAACTCAAGGCGTCGGTGGGATCCGGTGCCCTGCACGTGCGGGTCGCGGAGCCGATCCGGCGGCCCGAGGCCGCCGCAATCCTCGAACCGGTCCTGGGGGTTCCGGTGAGCCTTGAAACGGACCCCGCGGCGTTGACAGCCCGAATCGACGACCCGCGACGCGTAGCGCAGGCGCTCGCGGCGCTCGACGACGCGAACCTCGCCGTCACCACCTTCGCTCTCGGCCAACCCAGCCTCGACGAGGTGTTCCTGGCCCTGACGGGCCATGGCGCCGAAGGGGCGACCGACTCCGACACCCTCGAGGAGAGCGCGTCATGACCGACACCATCACCACCTCGGCGCAGGCAGTCGGCAACGTCCTGCAGATGCCGGGGCCGCGGCCGCCGCGGCCCAACGCCCTGTCCACATCGATGTCGTTCGGATGGCGGGCACTGCTCAAGATCAAGCACGTCCCGGAGCAACTGTTCGACGTGACCATGTTCCCGATCATGTTCACGCTGATGTTCACGTTCCTGTTCGGCGGCGCCCTCGCAGGTTCGACCGGCGCCTACGTCCAGTTCCTCATCCCGGGCATCCTCGTGCAGACCGTCGTGATGATCACGATGTACACGGGACTGACCCTGAACAAGGACATCGAGAAGGGCGTCTTCGACCGCTTCCGGTCCTTGCCGATCTGGCGGCCGTCACCTCTGGTCGGCGCGCTGTTCGGCGATATCGTCCGCTACACGATCGCATCCGTGATCGTGCTGATCCTGGGCCTGATCCTCGGGTTCCGGCCGGCTGGCGGCGTGGTCGGAGTGGTGCTGTCGGTCCTGCTGTTGCTGCTGTTCTCGTTCAGCCTGTCGTGGGTGTGGACGATGTTCGCGATGCTGATGCGCACCGAGCAGGCGGTCATGGGCGTGTCGATGTTCATCCTGTTCCCGCTCACGTTCGCCAGCAACATCTTCGTCGACCCGTCGACGATGCCGGGTTGGCTGCAGGCGTTCGTCGACGTCAACCCGATCAGTCACCTCGTCACGACGCTGCGGGCGCTGTGCGAGGGCTCGTTCGAGTTCGGCCAGATGTCCGTCGTACTGGTCTGGTGTGCCGGGTTCATCGCGATCTTCGGGCCGCTGACCATGCGTCTGTACAACCGCAAGACGTAGCTGCAGCTCCGGGGCGGGTCATGCCTGGACGTCCACGTCCACGTGTACCTTCCCCGGCGCCGGCGTCTCTTCCGATTCGGCCGGCTTCTCGATATCGATGGTGCGCCGCAGCGGGGTGTTCGGGATCACGATCGCGCACGCGAGGGTGATGAGTGCGACCACGGCCGCCACCAGGAACAGCCGTCCCGTCGCATCGCCGTACGCGGTGCGGATGACGGCCGCGATCGGTGCCGGCAGGGCGTTGATGTCGAGGTTGCCGCCACTACCCGCCGCGTGGGTGTCGATACCGAGCTTCGCAAAGCCCTCGGCGGACAGGGTCGTGACACGGGTGGCGAGTATCGAGCCCAGCACCGACACGCCGATCGCGCCGCCGAACGTCCGGAAGAACGCGACCGAGCTACTGGCTACACCGATGTTCTTGACGCTGACGGTGTTCTGCACCGCGAGCACCAGGTTCTGCATCAGGCTGCCGACACCGACACCGACGATGGCGATGTAGACGCCGATCAGCCACAGACTGGTCGCGTGATCGATCGTCGACAGCAGACCGAACCCGACCACGAGCAACGCGGCGCCACCGACGATGAACGGCTTCCACTTTCCGAGCCGGGTGATGAGCTGGCCCGAGACGACCGACGAGACGAGCATGCCCATCACCATCGGAATCGTCAGGACACCGGCGATCGTCGGGCTGTGACCGCGAGCGGTCTGGAAGTACTGACCGAGGAAGGTGGTGGCACCGAAAATGCCGACGCCCACCGCAACGGACGCGATGATCGCCAGACCCGTCGTCTTCTCGGTGATGATCTTCAGCGGGATGATCGGCGACTTCACCTTCGATTCGACGATCACGGTGACGATGAGCAGCAGTATGCCGACGCCGACGTAGATCGCGGACTCCAAGGAGAACCAGTCGTAGTAGCCGACCTTGCCCGCGAACGACACCCAGATCAGCAGCACGCTGACGCCCGCGGTGAGCAGCATCGCACCCCACCAGTCGATGGAGACGTCGTCCTTGCGCTCGGTCGCAATGTGCAGTGTGCGCTGCAGCAGCAGCAATGCGATGACCGCCAGCGGGACGCACACGAAGAAAGTCCAGCGCCATCCGAGCGGGCTGTCGACGATGACACCTCCGAGGATCGGTCCGCCGGACATCGATACCGCCATCGCGGCACCCATGTAGCCCGAGTATCGCCCACGGTCACGCGGCGGGATGATGCTGCCGATGATCGCGACCACCAGCGCCGTCAAGCCGCCCATGCCGATGCCCTGCACGACGCGGGCCGCCAGCAGAATGGGCACGTTGTGTGCGAAACCCGCGATGATCGACCCGATCACGAAGATCACGATCGATGACTGAACCAGGATCTTCTTGTTGAACAGGTCCGCGAGCTTGCCCCAGATCGGGGTCGACGCCGCGTTCGCGAGCAGCGCGGTCGTGATGACCCACGCGTACTGGGTCTGTGTTCCCTGCAGGTCACCGATGATCGTCGGTAGCGCCGTCGAGACGATGGTCGTACTGAGCAGCGCCGTGAAGAGCGCCGCGATGAGGCCCGTGAGGACCTCGAGAATCTGCTTGTGGGTCATCGGCTCGGTGGCAGCGCCGACCTGAGTCTCCCCCGCTGGTGTCGTCATCGAAATGCTCTCCGCATCATCAATTGCAAATTGCAACTATAAATGTAGTTACGTACGCCAAGCAACGAGTCCGCGAATGGGACATATCGCACTTGAAGGCCCTGATCTGCAACTACACCGAGTGCACACCCGGCGAAATGTGACCTGAACCACTCACCGAGTCAGCAGAGCGAGGCTCTCCACATGGTGGGTGAGCGGGAAGGCGTCGAACGCCCGTATCTGCACCAACCGGAATCCGTGCTCGCGATAGAGCGCGACGTCACGGGCGAAGGATGCCGGGTCGCACCCGATGTGCACGACACGTTCGGGGCCGGCATCCGCGACGGCCGCGACCACCGCTCGGCCCGCACCCGCCCGCGGCGGATCGAGAACGACAACGTCCGGGGCGGAAAGCTCGCGCAACGCCCGCTCCACGCGCGCGGCATGCAGCCGCACCTGCGGCAGGTCCGCCAGTGCTGCCGAGCCGTCCGCCACCGCCTGCCTGGAGAACTCGACCGACTCGACGTGGCCGGCTTCGCCCACCTGCTCGGCCAGGACAGCGGCGAACACACCCACGCCGCCGTACAGATCCCACACCGTCGCCCCCGTCGATGCCTGCGCCCACTCTCCCACCACCGAGGAGTACGTCTGCGCAGCTCCGCGGTGGGCCTGCCAGAAACCGGTCGCGGACAGCGTCCACTCCCGGTGTCCGACTCGTTCGACGGGCCGCCCGCTGCCAATGATCACGTGTTCGTCGCGTGGGCCCCCGACCGCGGCTCGCCGGGCCATCGAACCCCGGCGGCCAGGACTGCGACGGCCGGTCCGTGACACCTTCGCCGGAGCCATCTCGACAACGTGACGGGAGCCGTCCGCGTCGAGCACCACCTGGAGCTCGGCGCCCGGCTGCCACGAGCGCTCGGCGAGACCCACATAGCCGGACGGGTCGATCTGCGGGCAGGCGAGGAATGTTTCGAGGGCGAGGCTGCGGTATCGGTGGAACCCGGGTCGCCCGGCAGCATCCACGGCCAGCCGCACCCTCGAACGCCAACCCGTGCCGAGTCCGGTGCCGGGGAGTTCCTCGACCAGAACAGGCGTATCGACACCCGCAATGCGTCGTAACTGTTCCCCGAGCACCGATGCCTTCATGGACCGCTGAGCGTCGAGTGTCGCATGCGAATAGTCACAGCAACCGGAGCCACCGGGCCCGGATATCGGGCACAGCGGGGCGATCCGGTCGGGCGACGGCTCGACGACCTCGACCGCGTCTGCGCGACAGAACGATCCACCCCGATCCTCGGTGACCAGCGCCACCACCCGCTCGCCCGGCAGACCGTGCCGCACGAACAGCACTCGCCCCTCGTGGCGGGCTACACAGAATCCGCCGTGGCCGGGACTGCCCAACTCGACCTCGAGTCGTTGCCCGGTCCAACTCTCACTCACCGCGCACCGCCCGTCACTTTCCGTCCGTATCGAGTCCTCGGCGAATTGCGCCCGGGGCGTTGCCCAGCCGCTCCCGCTTGACCTTCTCCGACGAGCTCAACTGCCACGGCACACTGGTGACCATCACTCCAGGCTGGAACAGCAGGCGGCTCTTGAGTCGCAACGCGCTCTGGTTGTGCAGGATCTGCTCCCACCAGTGACCGACCACGTACTCCGGGATGAACACCGTCACGACGTCACGCGGCGAGTCCCGTCGGACCCGGCGCACATAGTCGAGAACCGGCTTGGTGATCTCACGGTAGGGCGACTCGACGACCTTGAGCGGCACTGTGATGTCGCTCTGCTCCCATTCGCGGACGAGCGCGCGGGTATCGGGCTCGTCCACGTTGACGGTCACCGCTTCGAGGGTGTCCGGCCGGGTGGCCCTCGCATAGGCGAGCGCACGCATGGTCGGCATGTGCAGCTTGGACACGAGCACAATCGAATGTGTGCGGCTCGGCAGCACGCCGTCCCATTCTTGTTCGTCGAGCTCTGCAGCGACGCCATCGTAGTGCCGCCGAATGGACTTCATCACGGCGAAGATGGCAATCATCGCCACGATCGCGATCCATGCCCCCGCGACGAACTTGGTGATCAGCACGATCACCAGCACGGTGGCGGTCATGGCGAGACCCACCGAGTTCACCACCCGGGAACGCTGCATGCGCCGGCGCTGCGTCGGATCGGTCTCCGCGCTGAGGTGCCGTGTCCAGTGCCGGATCATGCCGGTCTGACTGAGGACGAACGAGACGAACACGCCGACGATGTACAGCTGGATGAGCTTCGTGACATCGGCCCCGAACACCACCACGAACGCAATCGCGGCACCTGACAGGAACAGGATCCCATTGCTGAACGCGAGCCGGTCACCGCGAGTATGCAGCTGACGCGGCAGGTACCGATCCTGCGCCAGAACGGAACCGAGCACGGGGAAGCCGTTGAACGCCGTATTCGCGGCGAGTACGAGAATGAGCGCCGTGACGATGGCGATGAAGAAGAACCCGACCGGGAACCCGGCGAAGACTGCCTCGGCGAGCTGCGCGATCAACGTCTTCTGTTGATACCCCTCGGGGGCGCCGATCAGCTGCGCCGCCGGATCGTGTGCATAGACGATCCCGATCTTCTGCGCCAGCATGATGATGCCCATCAGCAGGACGATGGCGAACGTACCGAGCAGCAGCAGCGTCGTGGCGGCGTTGCGGGACTTCGGTTTGCGGAACGCCGGAACGCCGTTACTGATCGCCTCTACACCGGTGAGTGCAGCACAGCCCGATGAGAAGGCCCGCGCCAGAAGGAACGCGAAAGCGATGCCGTACAGATGCGAATCTTCAGCTTGCAGATCGAATCCCGCGGACTCGGCCTGCACGTCCTCACCGAAGATGTAGATGCGCGCAAAACCCCATCCGAGCATGATCAGCATGCCGACGATGAACGCGTAGGTAGGGATCGCGAAGGCTGTTCCCGATTCGCGCAGTCCCCGCAGGTTCATTGCGGTCAGCAGCGCGATCGCGGCAATCGCGAACAACACCTTGTGCTGCGCGACGAACGGGACCGCCGACCCGATGTTCGACGCTGCCGACGAGATCGACACGGCCACCGTGAGCACGTAGTCCACCATCAACGCGCTGCCGACGGTCAGGCCCGCGGTGGGCCCCAGATTGGTGGTCGCCACTTCGTAGTCGCCGCCGCCGGATGGGTACGCGTGGACGTTCTGCCGATAGCTGGCGACGACGACCGCCATCACGAGAGCAACCGCGAGGCCAATCCATGGGGTGTACGCGTACGCCGAAATGCCCGCGACCGACAGCACCAGGAAGATCTCCTCCGGTGCGTAGGCGACCGAGGACATCGCGTCCGAGGCGAACACGGGTAGCGCGATACGTTTAGGCAGAAGCGTGTGCCCGAGCTTGTCGCTCCGGAACGGCCGGCCCAGTAGCAGCCGCTTCGCAGCGGTGGAAACCTTCGACACCGCCAAAGCGTAAGCCGTCCCGCAGAACGCAGCACGCGCAGGCGGCAAAGTCGGAGCCTGACAAGGCGGCGGCTTGCTCTTGCGCGTGGGCGCTGTACGGTTCGACTCGACGACGTCGGCACGGATCTGTGGCGCACGTCGACCGAAGAGCTGAAGAGCTGAGCCGATGAACGGAGTACACGAGTGTATGTAGTCGTCATGGGATGTGGCCGTGTCGGCTCGTCCCTCGCTACCGCACTGGTTCGGATCGGTCATGAGGTGGCCGTGATCGACCGCGACGAGAGCGCATTCCTGCGCCTGGGTCGCGGCTTCACGGGACACAAGGTGATCGGAATGGGATTCGACCGCGACGTGCTCGTCCGCGCCGGAATCGAACGCGCCGAAGCGTTCGCCGCCGTGTCCTCCGGCGACAACTCGAACATCATCTCGGCCCGGGTCGCGCGGGAGACTTTCGGCGTCGAACGCGTCGTCGCCCGCATCTACGACGCCAAGCGCGCAGCGGTGTACGAGCGCTTGGGTATCCCGACCGTTGCCACGGTTCCGTGGACCACCGACCGCTTCCTGCACACGCTCACCCAGGACAGCCAGATTGCGAAGTGGCGCGACCCTTCCGGAACCGTCGCCGTCACCGAACTGTCCCTGCACGAGGACTGGGTGGGCAGGTCCATCACCGAACTCGAGTCGGCAACCACCTCGCGAGTCGCGTTCATCATCCGCTTAGGTACCGGAATCCTCCCGGACCGTAAGACGGTCATCCAGTCCCAGGACCAGGTGTACGTCGCCGCGGTATCCGGAACCGTCGCCGAGGCCGTCGCGCTCGCGGGCAATCCCCCGCCCTCGGACAACTGACCAGCCGAGGCCCGTCATGACCCCCTTCTCGATCGACTACCCGATTGGATGCCTCCGATGAGAGTGGCCATCGCAGGAGCCGGCGCCGTAGGCCGCTCCATCGCCCGCGAACTCGTCCGTAGCGAACACCACGTCATGCTGCTCGAGCGCAAGCTCGAGCATGTCGAACCCGAGTCCGTACCTCAGGCCGAGTGGGTACACGCCGACGCATGCGAGCTGAGCCTGCTCGAGGGCGCCCAGCTCGAGACGTACGAGGTCGTGATCGCAGCAACAGGCGACGACAAGGCCAACATCGTGCTCAGCCTGCTGGCGAAGACCGAGTTCGGAGTACGACGGGTCGTGGCCCGAGTCAACGATCCCCGTAACGAATGGTTGTTCGACGAGTCGTGGGGCGTGGATGTCGCAGTGTCGACACCGCGCATGCTCGCATCGCTCGTCGAAGAGGCCGTCACCGTCGGCGACCTGGTCCGGCTGATGACACTGCGGCAGGGTCAGGCAAATCTCGTCGAGATCACGTTGCCCGCCGATACGCCCCTGGCCGGCAAGGCGGTCCGCACGATCCAGCTACCACGTGACGCGGCCCTGGTGACGATCCTGCGCGGCGGTCGCGTGATAGTCCCCCAGCCCGACGATCCGGTAGAGGGCGGCGACGAGCTGCTGTTCGTCGCCGCCGTCGAGGTCGAGGACGAACTACGCGCCGCGATCAGCATCTGAATCGGCGGCATCGTCCTTTACGTGGTCCTTTGCGCCGTCCTTCACAGCATCCTCGGTGACATCCACCGGCGGCGGCTCGACCAACCGGTCTGCGCGACGCACCGCCCAGATCGTCACGAGCAACACCAGGCCGGTGAGCGGCCAGCCCATGCCGATACGTGAGACGGCGAGCCACCCCGTCTGGTCGGCGTCGTACAACTCGGACTGCACGAGATAGCGAGCACCGAACACGAGGGCCCACGCGACCGTTGCGATGTCGTATGCGCGGACCGCGCCCTTGTGCGCGCGCCACGCGTTGCGGTGCCCGTTGAGATAGCCCCAGACCACACCGACCAGCGGCCACCGCACCAGGATCGAGACGAGGAAGACAGCCGCGTACAGCAGGCTGGTGTAGATGCCGAACAGGAAGTAGCCCTTGGCATCACCGGTGCGGTAGGCGATGAAGGCACAGACACCGACACCCAGGAAGCCCGAGATCGCCGGCTGAATGGGATCTCGGCGGATCAGGCGCCACACGAGAACCGCCGCGGCGGCACCGAGCGCGATCCATACGGCCGGACCCAGCCCCCACAAGCTGTTCGCCGGCACAAACAGCATGATCGGCAGCGTCGAATACACCAGCCCGCTGAGCCCACCGAGCTGTTCGAGGATCGTCTGCTGCTTGCTTTCGGTCACGCGACGAGACTGCCACATCTCGACGGCGAGCCGTCAATACCAGTCGATGTCAGTGCTCGCCGCGAAGTTCGTAGTACGGATTGAAGATCACTTTCTGCCCATCGCGGTCGCCGATGCGACCACGCACCATCAGGGTCTTTCCCGGTTCTATCCCGGGAATGCGCCGGCGACCGATCCAGACGAGGGTGACGGGGTCGGTTCCGTCGAAGAACTCGGCCTGGACACTCGGATTCGCCGACTTCGGACAAGCCTCCACACTGCGGAGCCGACCGAAGATCGTCACCTCTTCACCACGCTCACAATCGCAGACGCGCTTGGCACCCGTGGCGCGTGCCGTTTCAACCATTTCCTCGGCGTCCAGCTGCTCGAGATCCTCGGTGAGTCTGCGAGTGAGCCGGCGAAAGTAACCTGCCGCGGCGGGGGCCATAGCGCGCTCCTGGAGCAAATGGCGGCGCATGGTGCGTCGCACGAGAAGGGCTGTACGTGGGCCACTGTAACCCCAATGCCACCCCACAACCACAGCCGTCCGAAACTCGGCTGAAACCAACAGTGCAAGATCGACTCATGCAACAGCAGAAGTGGTCCTCGGTGGCCGTGGTACTCCCTGGGACCGGCTCGGACGCCGACTTCGCCGACCGGGCCTTCAATGCGCCGTTGGCGCAGGTGGGGGTGCAGACGATCGCAGTCGAGCCTGATCCTCGACGGGTCGTCGACAGCTATCGGGAGGCGATGGAACGCGCCGCGCGAACCCACGGCCGCATCCTCGTCGGCGGGGTCTCGATCGGCGCTGCGGTCGCCCTATCCTGGGCTGCGGAGAACCCGGACCGCGTCGGCGCGGTGATGGCGGCACTGCCGCCCTGGACGGGGTCGCCGCGGGATGCTCCCGCCGCGGCCAGTGCGAGGTTCACCGCGACCCAGCTGCGCGCACACGGCCTCGACGCGGTGACCTCTGACATGACAGCGTCCAGTCCCGCGTGGCTCGCCGACGAGCTGAGCCGGTCGTGGCGCTCACAATGGCCCGATCTACCGGCCGCGCTGGACGAGGCAGCGGGCTACCACGCACTCGATGAGGCGGCCCTCGCCCGCATCCGGACGCCAGTGGGCATCGCGGCCGCGGTCGACGACGCCGTCCACCCCATAACGGTTGCCGAACAGTGGGCGGCAATGCTGCCGAACGCCGAACTGTCCACACTGGAGCTGCGGGAGATCGGTGCCGATCCGGGCGTACTCGGGCGGGCGTGCCTGGCCGCCCTGGATCGGCTGCGGGGACCTCGGCCCTAGAGGCCGAGCTGCTGCATCGCGGAGCCGGACTCGCCGCGGCGGGGCGGCTGGGGCTCCGAACCTGTCGGCGCCGGGCCCTCCGACGCCTGCCGATCGGCCTGCTGCTGTGCGTCGAACTGCGCCTGCTGTTGCGCCGCGAGTTGCTGCTGGTGGGCGGCGACGAGCTGTTCGGCGAGCACCTGTGGCAGCACCACGGGCAGCGGAGTTCGCACCGGATGCGGATCGTTGCCCCGGTTGACTACGGTGTCGCGGACGACCGCACGCGCGACCTCGACCAGCGATGCGTCCGCGTCCACGGCACCACTCGGGCCGGCCACGACGCAGCGGATCATCCAGCGGGGGCCGTCGACGCCGACGAAGCGGAGATCGGCGTTGGGAGTGACCCCGACCACCTCACGGCCCCACGGACCACTCTCGATACTGACGTTCGCATTGTCTGCGCGCAGCGACTCGGCAAGCTCCGACGCCACCTCCCGCCACTGTCCGGGCGACTTGGGCGCGGCATACGCCGCGACCGTGATGCGGCCCAGCTCCGTGACCAGGTGCACCGCCTGCGGCGCCCCCTCCGGCGACATCTCGACTTGCAGCTGAGCGCCGTTCGGCATCGGCAGCAGCACCGATCCGAGATCGAGACGCGTCGCGGCGGGGTCGTCGCCCTCCGGCAGTTCGGTCACGTCGTACGGCCCGCCCTCGACAGCGCCGACCGGCACATCCACGTCCGTCTCGACGGCCTCGGCATCCGTCTCCGCCTCGATGTCCGCAGGCTCGGTGGCCTCCGCACTCCGGTCGGTCTCGTTCTTCTTACGACGTCCGAACATGATCAGGCCCCTTCCCTCGGCAGCCGCGTCAACTCGTGCGGGCGGCCTTCCGTACCGTCGATATCCTGATCGGCATTGTGCGCCACGAGACTGGCGTGTCCACCACTGGATCCGTATCCGCCTGCGCCGCGGACGGTTTCGTCGAGAGAATCGACCTCTACGAAGGACACGAGTTCAACCCTCTGGACCACCAGTTGCGCGATGCGATCGCCGCGGCGCAGTTCGATCGGTGCCTCCGGGTCGTGGTTGATCAGGCAGACCTTGATCTCGCCGCGGTAGCCGGCATCGACAGTCCCCGGGGTGTTGACCACGGACAGGCCGGTCTTGGCGGCGAGTCCGGAGCGCGGATGGATCAGGCCGACGGTGCCGATCGGCAGCGCGACCGCGATACCGGTTCCGACCAGAACTCGACGTCCCGGTTCGATCGTCACATCGATGGTCGTGCACAGGTCGACCCCGGCGTCACCGTCGTGGGCCCGCTCCGGAAGCGGGATGCCTGGGTCGAGTCGCCGCAGCGCGATGGCAGGAAGATCGCTCACGTGCACCGAGACTACTCTGGAACACGTGCCCGAATCGTCTCAGCCCGCAGCAACCACTCCAGACAACGCCCGAGCCCCGATCTATTCGGAGCGGCTGTGGGTTCCGCTGTGGTGGTGGCCCGCCGGATTGTTCATCGCAGGCCTGCTCGCCGCGGAGATCCACATGGGTTCGCCGGGCGTCCGCGCCTGGCTCCCGTACGTCTTGCTGTTCCCGTTCCCCGTGTGGGCCCTGCTGTGGCTCTCGCGGCTGCGAATCGAGGTGTTCGGTGGGCCCGACGGCCACCTGCGGGTCGGGCGGGCCAATCTGCCGCTGTCGGTCATCTCACGCACGGCCACGATTCCGCCGTCGGCGAAAAGCGCAGCGCTCGGCCGCCAGCTCGATCCGGCGGCGTACGTTCAGAATCGTTCGTGGGTGAGGCAGACGGCCCTGATCGTTCTCGACGATCCCGAGGATCCGACGCCGTACTGGTTGGTCAGCACGAGGCGGCCAGCCGAACTACTGGCCGCCATCGGCCGCGGGACTGATCTCGAGGACTAGTCCTGTACTACTCCGGCGGGTGATCTCAGGCGGCGCAGTCCATACAGATCATGACGCCGCCCTCATCGCTCGCGAGCCGGCTGCGGTGGTGCACCAGGAAGCAGCTCGAGCAGGTGAACTCGTCCGCCTGCTTGGGCACCACCCGGACCGACAGTTCCTCGCCGGACAGGTCCGCGCCGGGGAGTTCGAACGACTCTGCGGTATCTGACTCGTCGACGTCGACGACAGCCGACTGTGCCTCGTTCCGTCGTGCCTTCAGCTCTTCGAGCGAATCCTCCGAAACCTCATCGGTTTCCGAACGCCTCGGTGCGTCGTAATCGGTTGCCATTTCCTATTCCCCTCGTCCTCTTGCGTGTATCCCCGGTGCCCAGGCCGCCCTACCCGGCTGGGTAGGGCACGCCCGAGAAAACCATCAGTTGTGTAGATCTCGTCCTGCGGTTGCAAGAACGAGTCGGCCGGTCCGCGAGTGCCCGAAACACCCACCGGAAGACATGACCTACACCTCACTTTTCGTTTCTCGACGGGCCCTCTCGAATCGTGTGTTCTCACGACTGGGGCCGCCAGACAATAGCCGACGGGCCCGGAAAAGTGGCAACCGAACCGGACATCGCCGAAAACTGTCCACCAATCGTCATCAACCCCTGAGCAAGCCGAGACATTCCTGCACCGGGTATGTGCCGGACGGTTTCGCTTCGAAGTTCTACAGTGGGCACCGGGACAGGACCGGCCCCGAGGTGGTGGCCGGAACCACATTCAGCGGATTTCCACCCGCTCGCTTCTGAGGAGAGGTCGACCCACACCGTGGTTTCACTGATCACCGATGGCAGTTCGACCGACGATCAGGGTCGCCCGTTCCGCCGTCGCCGCGCACTCCCCGTCATCTCACTGATCTCGGTCCTCGCCCTCGTGTGCATGGTGGTGTGGATCCGCGTACTCACCGAGCCCGAGGTCCTCGCGACGACGGTGCACTGCAATCCGCCGGTCAAGTCGTCAGCGCCGGATGCTCCGCCCGCGCAGCCCCTCGGCGAGGTCGTCTCCGGCGATACGTTGCGCGACGTCGAGCCGGCGGCGCTGTCGTCCACACAAGTGCGGGTGTTCAACGGGAACGGTGAACGCGGGCAGGCCGCGCACGTGGCGGCTCAGCTGAGTGACTACGGATTCGCGAGTGCGCCCGACGTCCAGGCCGGCAACGACCCCGTGTACATCGACCAGAACTTGAGATGCCAGGGGCAGATTCGCTTCGGACCGAACGGGCTGTCCGCTGCGAGCTCGGTGTGGCTGCTTGCGCCGTGCGCGGAGCTAGTCCAGGACGAACGTACCGACCGCACCGTCGATTTCGCGCTCGGCACGTACTTCAAGGAAATCGCACCGAACTCCGACGCGGAGGAGGTGCTGCGGTCGCTGAAGGATCCGCTGCCGGGCGCCGAGCCGGCTCCCCTCGACATGCAACTCCTCGACGCCGCCCGCACGGCCCGCTGCTGAGCCGGTTCGGATAGCCGGTCGGCAGAGCGGTCGACCCGTCAGGAGATCGAGTCGAACACGCCTGCGGCCCGAAAGACGGCCTCCAGCTCGTCGGCGATTCCCGGAGCCATGGCGATCACCACCTCGCCGGCGGCACTCCGAGTGTCCGGCGCGGGAACATGGATCCGGGCCCCGGCCTCTTCCGCGATGAGTGAGCCCGCCGCCCAGTCCCATGGGTTCAGGCCGTGCTCGAAGTGCGCGTCGACCCGCCCCGACGCAACCATGCACAGATCCAGCGCGGCGGACCCGATCCTGCGGATGTCGCGCACGTGCGGCAGCACCTCACCGATGAGCCGTCCTTGCGCCCTGCGCCGTTCCGCCCCATACCCGAATCCGGTCGCCAGCAAGGTGAAGGACGCGTCCGTCACCGGGTTGCAGGACAGCCTCCCACGGTTGCCGTCCGAGTCGGCGAACATCGCACCGCCGCCCTTGACCGCCGAGTAGGTCACGCCACCCGCGACGTCGACGACCGCTCCCGCAACCGACTCGCCGTCGATCTGCGCGGCGACTGACACCGAATACGCGGGAATGCCATAGAGAAAGTTGACGGTGCCGTCGATCGGATCGAGCACCCACCGGATCCCGGCGACACCGTGCTCCTCCCCTCCGCCTTCCTCGCCGAGGACGGAATCGTGCGGTCGCAGCTGCGCCAGTCGCGCACGGATCACCTGTTCGGCCTCGGTGTCGACGATCGTCACCGGATCCGTCGGAGTGCTCTTGGCCTGCACCGACCCGCCCTCATCCGCGGACACCTCTGCACCCATCACTCCGAAGACCTCCGGCCGACGCGCACGCACGTGCGCCGCAGCCGCCTCGGCGACGGTAATCGCGACACCCAGGAGAACCCGGGGATCGGAGGACGTGGATTCGTGGGCCGTGGGGCTGCTGTCGGTGGTGCGCATGTGTGTATCGCACCACAGCCGGGACTCAGCTCACCACCCGCATCCGGGAGCCGAATACACCCGGACCAACTACTGTTTCGAGCGCAGGCGGTTTTCTCGGCGGGAGGGAGCGATGGTGGGCACTCGCGGGTTCGGAGTGGACGTCGGCGGCAGCGGCATCAAGGGCGCCGCGGTCGATCTCGAGACCGGCGAGTTGATCGGCGACAGACTCAAGATCGAAACACCCCATCCCGCAACTCCGGAAGCCATCGCCGCCACCGTCGCGGAGATCGTCCGGCTGGCGGAGTGGAAGGACCCGGTCGGCATCACCCTGCCGAGCGTCGTGACCTCCGGCATCGCGCGCACCGCGGCCAACATCGACAGGTCCTGGATCGGCACCGACGCCCGCCGGCTGTTCTCCACCGCGCTCGGGGGCCGCACCGTCACGGTTCTCAACGACGCCGATGCGGCGGGCCTCGCCGAGGACCGCTACGGGGCCGGAAAGGGCGTCGACGGCGTCGTGATCCTGTTGACCTTCGGTACCGGCATCGGATCGGCAATCTTGCACCGTGGCTCACTGCTTCCCAACACCGAGTTCGGGCACATGGAGGTCGACGGCATGGAGGCCGAGCACCGGGCGGCGTCGTCGGTCAAGGACACCAGGGGCCTCTCGTACAAGGAGTGGGCCGAGGAAGTCAGCCGAGTGCTGACCCGTTTCGAGGACTTACTGTGGCCTGATCTGTTCATCGCTGGCGGCGGGATCAGCCGCAAGCATGAGAAGTGGATTCCCCGACTGACCAACCGCACCCCGGTCGTCCCGGCCGCGTTACTCAACACCGCGGGCATCGTCGGCGCCGCGTGGGCTGCAGAAAGTGGCATCGCTCCGTAACAATTTCGAAGCTGTCGTTACAATGGATGGCGGCCGACTGTGAGTCGGCTAAACCCGACAGACCTCTCCGCCGGAATTCCACTCTGGCGTGACGCCGCACGACACCGTCACGAAAGGGCGTACGTGGCAGCCACCGATACGCGTCAGACCGCCGATTCCACAACCGAATCAGCGACCACTGCATCCACTGCCGAGACCACTACCGGTAGCGCGCCCGCCGCCAAGAAGGCTACTGCGAAGAAGGCCGCCGCCAAGAAGGCACCGGCCAAGAAGGCACCCGCGAAAAAGGCGCCCGCGAAGAAGGCCGCCGCCAAGAAGACGGCAGCCAAGAAGGCCACCAAGAAGGCGTCCACCAAGGCCGCCAATGGCGATGACATCGACGAGGACGTCGACATCGCCGATCTCGATGTCGCCGACGGCGAGCTCGTCGAAGAAGAGGTCGAGGACGTCGTCGTCGTCGAGGAGGACGAGGAGGAATCCGCCGAGCCGACCGAGAAGGACAAGGCTTCCGGCGATTTCGTCTGGGACGAGGAAGAGTCCGAGGCGCTGCGGCAGGCCCGTAAGGATGCCGAGCTCACCGCGTCGGCCGACTCGGTCCGCGCGTACCTCAAGCAGATCGGCAAGGTCGCGCTCCTCAACGCAGAGGAGGAGGTCGAGCTCGCCAAGCGGATCGAGGCCGGCCTGTTCGCGACCGAGAAGATGCGTGAGTTCGCCGAGAAGGGCGAGAAGCTGCCCGTCGCCCAGCGCCGGGACATGAACTGGATCTGCCGCGACGGCAACCGGGCAAAGAACCACTTGCTCGAGGCGAACCTGCGTCTCGTGGTGTCTCTGGCCAAGCGCTACACGGGCCGCGGCATGGCGTTCCTGGATCTGATCCAGGAAGGCAACCTTGGCCTGATCCGCGCGGTCGAGAAGTTCGACTACACCAAGGGCTACAAGTTCTCGACATACGCCACGTGGTGGATCCGTCAGGCCATCACCCGCGCGATGGCCGACCAAGCCCGCACCATCCGTATCCCGGTGCACATGGTCGAGGTCATCAACAAGCTCGGTCGAATCCAGCGTGAGCTACTCCAGGATCTGGGCCGTGAGCCCACCCCGGAGGAACTCGCCAAGGAAATGGACATCACGCCGGAGAAGGTGCTGGAGATCCAGCAGTACGCGCGCGAGCCCATCTCCCTCGACCAGACCATCGGCGACGAGGGCGACAGCCAGCTCGGTGACTTCATCGAGGACTCCGAAGCCGTCGTGGCCGTCGACGCGGTCAGCTTCACCCTGCTGCAAGATCAGTTGCAGTCGGTGCTCGAAACCCTGTCCGAGCGTGAGGCCGGCGTCGTCCGTCTGCGCTTCGGCCTCACCGACGGACAGCCTCGCACTTTAGACGAGATCGGCCAGGTCTACGGTGTCACCCGCGAGCGGATCCGCCAGATCGAATCGAAGACGATGTCCAAGCTGCGCCACCCGTCGCGTTCGCAGGTGCTGCGCGACTACCTGGACTAGCGGAAATCAGTTCGTGAGGAAGGGGTCCTTCGGGGCCCCTTCCTCGTTTGGCGCGGGTCGCTGCCACAGCCGGACAATCGGCTCGGCCACGCGCGCGCCGATCGGCCCCAGGACGGCCATCAGCAGCACGTAGGCCGTCGCGAGCGCCGCGAGCTCACCCTCGACTGCACCGGCGGTCACCGCGAGCCCGGCAATGACGATCGAGAACTCGCCGCGGGCTATGAGGGCGGTACCCGCACGGGCCCGGCCCATCACGCCGATACCCTGCCGCCCGGCCGCCCACCATCCGGTCGCGATCTTGGTCGCGGTGGTGACGACCGCCAGGCCGATCGCCGGCAGCAGCACCGGCGGAATGGTCGTCGGATCGGTATTGAGCCCGAAGACGACGAAGAACATCGCTGCGAACAGGTCCCGCAGCGGCTCGAGCAGTCGCGTCGCATTATGCGCGGTAGACCCGGATATCGCGATGCCCAGCAGAAACGCGCCGACCGCAGCGGACACTTGCAGCGAGGATGCCAGCCCGGCCACCAGGAGCGCCGCCCCCAGCAGCTTGAGCAGAAACACTTCCCGGTCGGAACTGTCGACGATCGCGGAAACGATGTGACCGTAGCGGAGCGCGACCACCAGCACCACGGTGATGACGGCAAACGAGATCCCCACCGCCTGCAGCCCGCCGAGGAAACTCACGCCCGCAAGCACCGCGGTGAGGATCGGCAGGTACACCGCCATGGCGAGGTCCTCGAACACCAGGATCGACAGGACCACGGGGGTCTCACGGTTGCCCAGCCGGCCTAGGTCACCGAGGACCTTGGCGACGATGCCCGACGACGAGATGTAGGTGACGCCGCCGAGCGTCAATGCCCCGACCGGACCCCATCCGAGCATGAACGCCATCACCGCCCCGGGAGCGGCGTTGAGGACGAGATCGACGACACCGGCAAACCAGGACCGTTTGAGTCCCGTGACGAGCTCGGACGCCGTGTACTCGAGGCCCAGCAGCAACAGCAGGAGGACGACGCCGATCTCGCTCGCGAGATGGCTGAACTCACCGATGTCGCCGAGCTGGATGAATCCGCCCTCCCCGAAACACAACCCACCGATCAGATACAGCGGGATCGGCGACATCCCGATGCGGCCGGCGAGCCTGCCGAGTACGCCGAGGACGAAGAAGACGGCACCCAATTCGATGAGTGGCAGCGCGGTACTGGACATCAGGATTGGATCCGCGAACCTGGGTCAGCCGTGCGTGAGGATCTTGGCTGCGTGCTCGAGGGCATCGCGGGTGCCGACCGCGACCAGGAGGTCACCCTCGGTGAATGTGAAGTCAGGATTGGGCGACGGCGCGACCTGCCCGGCCCGCATGACCGCGACAACCGACACACCGGTACGGGTGCGCAACGCGGTCTCCCCCAGCGTACGGCCGTCCCATGGCGAGTTCTCGGCGATCGGCAACTGCCGGGTGCTGATGCCCGGCAGATCGCGTTGCTCCTCCTGCAGCTGCGCGACGAGCTGCGGCGCGCCCAGCAGGTTGGCCAGGACAGATGCCTCCTCCGAGCCCAGCGGAATCGACGCCATGCAGGCGTCCGGGTCGTCGAGCTTCGACACGATCAGATCGGTGCGGCCGTCGCGGTGGGTGACCACCCCGATGCGCCGTCCCGTCGCGAGCGCGAAATCCTTGCGAACACCGATCCCGGGCAACGGCGTCACTTCCACATTCATGGCTCAACGGTAGCGCCACAGCTACGCCAGCGGCGCGAACATCCCGTCGGCGCCTGGGAGATACCCGGCCACCGTCACCACCGCCGCGGCCGGAATCGGGCCGTAGAGGTGCGGGAACTTCATCGACTCCGGGTCGGACGGCACACCGGGCTCCCACCGGACCTCGGCCTCCAGTAGAGCCGGATCAAGGTGCAGCAGCACCAGGTCACGGCGACCGGAATACAGCCGGTTCGCCGGCAGGTGCACCTGCCACGGCGTCGACAGGTGCACGAAGCCGTCGGCTGCGAACCCGTCCGGCACACGCACCCCGTCCCGCTCCGCCGCCGCCCACTCCGCCCGCGAGCACATGTGGACCAGCACCTCGCCCTCCGGCATCTGCACCCCTTCCCTGCCCAGTGAACCGCGAACCGCGAGGGTATCGGTCAGCTGTGAGCGAACAACGCAATCGCATCGTACGAGTTCAGGCCACGTGCTGTTAGAGAGGACACACCGAAAGCCGTTCGGGAACAACCCGATCATGCTGAACGTCTGACAGAGTGGACCCACCGCGTCACCCCGATGCGGCGGAAGGCCCCAGGCACCGGGTGCGAGCCCGTAGCCAGTTCGGAGGAGTCATGCCCGGAACCCTGACCAGCCCCCCGTTGACTGCTGCCGACCGGTGCGACCGGTGCAGCGCAGGAGCACGCGTGCGCGCGGTGCTCGCTAGCGGAGGAGAACTTCTCTTCTGCCAGCATCACGCCAACGAGCACGCGGATCGGCTTCGCGAGATGAACGCGACCATCGAGTCCGAGATCGAGACCGCAGGAGTAGCGGTCTAGAGCGTCAGCCGTCCGGGCGGACGCTCGTCTGCCCACACTCACCGGAGCGGGTGATCACCAATGGTGGTCACCCGCTCCGTCTTGCTACCACTTGCCACCACTGGCTACCACTGACGCAGCATCGCGATCCGGTCGGTGAGCTGGTCCACCGTGGCGATCGCGGTCGGGGGCCCGCCGCACAGTCGACGCAACTCACCGTGGATGGTGCCGTGTGGCTTGCCGGTCCGGTGGTGATGCATGGCGACCAGCGAATTCAATTCGCGGCGCAGGTTGGCCAGCTGCCCCGCCGCCGCGGCCCGCTCCGCGACCTGGACAGGTGGGGCGGGCGGAGGCGTCGGCTCGGCCGCGGGCTTGTCCAGCTGAGTCTGCTGACGCTGCCGCAGCAGGGCCCGCATCTGATCGGCGTCGAGCAGCCCGGGCAACCCGAGATAATCGGCCTCCTCATCGGACCCGGAGAAGATGGCCGTACCGAACGAGGAACCGTCATAGATGACCTGGTCGAGCTCGGCGTCGGCACCGAGCGAGGTGAACGCCTTCTCCTCCTCGCCGAGCTCGTCCTTCTGCTTGTTCGCATCGGCGAGCAGGTCGTCGTCGAACCCGTCCTTCTCGCGATGCGGCTTGCCCAGGACGTGGTCGCGCTGCGCCTCCAACTGGCTCGCCAGATCCAGCAACACGGGCACGGACGGCAGGAAGACGCTCGCGGTCTCACCCTTCGCCCGGGATCGCACGAAACGGCCGATAGCCTGCGCAAAGAACAGTGGAGTCGAGGCACTCGTGGCGTAAACGCCGACCGCGAGCCGGGGGACGTCGACGCCCTCGGACACCATGCGGACCGCAACCATCCAGGCCTTCGTGCTCGACGCGAACTCGGCGATCCTCTTGGATGCGGTCGGGTCGTCCGAGAGGACCAGCGCGGGCGCCTCCCCCGCGATCGCCTCGAGCGTCTTGGCGTACGCCCGTGCCACCGTCTGGTCGGTCGCGATGATCAGTCCGCCCGCATCAGGCATGCCGCCGGCACGCAACTGTCCGAGACGGGTATTCGCAGCGGTCAGGACCGACGGAATCCAGTCTCCGGCGGGATCGAGCGCCGTGCGCCACGCCCGGGCGGTCTGCTCGGCGCTGAGCGGCTCACCGAGCCGGGCTGCAAACTCCTCGCCGGCACTGTTGCGCCACCGCGCCTCGCCCGAATAAGCGAGGAATACGACAGGACGGACGACGCCGTCGGCGAGCGCGTCGGAGTATCCGTACGAATGGTCGGCCTTGGACCGCATCAGGCCATCGCGGTCCGGCTCGTACACCACGAACGGGATGGCGCTGTCGTCGCTTCGGAACGGGGTACCCGTGAGCGCGAGGCGGCGCGTGGCATCGCCGTACGCCTCTCGGATCGCTTCGCCCCAGCTCTTCGCGTCACCACCGTGATGGATCTCGTCGAGGATCACCAGCGTCCGCCGAGCCTCGGTGCGGACGCGATGCTTGAACGGATGGGAGGCCACCTGTGCATACGTGACGACCACGCCGTGATAGTCGGCCGACGTCTGCCCGGTCGAGTTCGAGAAGTTCGAATCGAGTGCGATGCCGTTGCGCGCAGCCGCCTCCGCCCACTGATGCTTGAGATGCTCGGTGGGCGCGACCACGGTGATCTGATCCACGGTGCGATCGCGCAGCAATTCGGATGCGACGCGCAGCGCGAACGTGGTCTTACCGGCACCCGGCGTCGCCACCGCCAGAAAGTCCCGCGGCCCTTTGGCCAAGTACTTCGTGAGCGCTCGACGCTGCCAGGCTCGGAGAGAGCCAGTGGGAGCAGGTGCAGCTTCGATACTTCCGGGTTCAGTGCTCACATCACACCTCGCCACAGGATTCGCACAGTCGTTCCCACTCCTTGTTCACCGATCGGCGGTCTCCGAACCGTCAGGTCCGCCCAGGAGCCTAGCGCCCGGGACCGACCGACTCCGCATCCGCGGCACGGCCACGACAGCGTCCTGCGACGACCAGACCGGCGGACGTGGTGGCAGAATCGTGTGCGACACGGCAGCAGTCCCACCGAGCATCCCGGCGTGTAGTCAGGAATCCTTGAACCATCATGAGTGAGACGCCGATCGCCGCGAAACGCCGCCCACTGCGCCGGTGCGCCCAAGTGATCGGTCGGACCGCTAGCAAGGCTTGGAACGACTCGATCTTCGGCAAGTCCGCGACCGCCGCGTTCTGGCAGACGCTCTCGCTGCCACCGCTGCTGCTGGGAGTGCTCGGCAGCCTCGGTTACGTGGGCGGATGGTTCGGCCCGAACACCGTCGAGATCATCCAGTCGAAGATCATCACATTCAGCCGGACCGCGTTCAGCGAGAACGTCGTCGACCAGATCATCCAACCCACGGTCACCGACGTTCTCAGCCGCGGGCGCCCGGAGATCATCTCGGCCGGCTTCCTGCTGTCCCTGTGGGCCGGATCGTCGGCAATCTCCACATTCGTCGACTCGATCGTGGAAGCGCACGGTCAGCAGGACGCCCGTCATCCCGTGTGGCAGCGGGTGTTCGCCCTACTGCTGTACGTCGCCCTGCTCGTGCTGGCTGTGTTCACACTGCCCCTGGTCGCGCTCGGACCGACGATCATCGGGCGTGTGCTGCCGGCATCATGGCACACGGTCGGCACCGAGGTGGTGGACACGTTCTACTACCCCGCCGTCGGTCTGCTGCTGATCATCGGACTCACCACGCTGTACAAGGTGGCGTTGCCGAAGTCGCTGCCCTGGCACCGCCTACTCGGTGGCGCGCTGCTCGCCGGGGTGTTCTTCATGGCAGCCAGTACGGTGCTGCGCTGGTACCTCGCGTGGGTGACCAGCACGGGATACACCTACGGCGCGCTGGCCACACCGATCGCGTTCCTGTTGTTCACGTTCTTCCTGGGATTCGCGGTCGTGCTGGGCGCGGAGTTCAACGCCACCATCCAGGAGTTCTGGCCGGCGCGGGCCACCCGGATCGAACAGATGCGGGACTGGATCGCGGCACAGGCAGCCGTCGATGCGTCCACCACAGCAGGTCCGGTCGGCAGCCTCACCCGCCGACTCGCGACCGGGCCGATCCGCTTCGGTGGGGACCGCTCGACGAACCCGGAATCCGAGAACGCGCCGACAGACGACGCGCCCCCGTCCGCGACACCGGCTCACTCGCCCTTGCGCAACCCGTCATAGACCTTCTTGCACTCGGGGCACACCGGCGAACCGGGCTTAGCCGATTTCGTGACCGGAAACACCTCCCCGCACAGCGCGACGACGTGGGTGCCCATGACCGCGCTCTCCGCGATCTTGTTCTTCTTCACATAGTGGAAGAATTTGGGCGTGTCGTCGTCGGTCGTCTCGTCGGTCGTGGTGTCGGGACGTTCCTTCGTCAATGTGGTCACAACTCAATAATGCCGCACTCGCATGTGCAATCACCGCGCGAGAGTGCAACAGTGGATACATGGCAAGAACATCGGGGTTCGGCGAGTCCGCCGAAAGCGGCACACCCCGCAATCCGGCACTGATCACCGAGGCTGCACAGTCCATCGAGGATCAGCACCGGGCGCGTGTCCGGAAGTACCTGACCATCATGTCCTTCCGTGTACCGGCGTTGATCCTCGCCGCCATCGCATACGGGGTCTGGGCCAATCCCTGGATCTCGGTGGGCATCATCGCCCTGTCAGTGCCGCTGCCGTGGATCGCCGTCCTGATCGCCAACGACCGGCCGCCCCGTTCCAAGGACGAGCCCAGTCGTTACGACCACCGTGATGCGTCCCGCGCTCTCGAGGCCCGGGACCACCGCACCATCGAAGGCTGACCTCGACGTCGGCAGGCCGCCGACGATTTAGCTGCAAGAATGCTCCGGTGACCCGTGACCTTCTGCTCTCCATCTGTGGCCCGCTGCGCCAGGCACTGACCCGCGGCCGGTACGACACCGACGCGATCCTCGACCTGCTCGGCGCCGACGCCCACGCTGCGCTCGGGCGGCACGAGCCGGTGCCTGTGCGCCGCGCTACCGCGGGTGGAGGCGATCTCGGCACACTCGTGCGCCTGTTCCTCGTCGGCGACGATTGCGACGCCGACGCCGTCGCCGCGGCGCTGAGTCCACTACCTCTCGACGACGCCGTCGCCGCGGGTCTACTCTCGCGCGACGGCGAAACCGTGCGGGCCGAACTGGATCTGCGCCCGCTCGATCTGGGTGAGGGCACCCGCTGGGTGCTCGCGGATCTCGACGGCTCGATGTGGCCGCGGCCCACCGCCGAGGACCACGTCATCGGCGTGGGACACGCGTCACTCTCGCTGTTGCAGGGCACGCCCACCCGCCCCGTGGACACCGTTCTCGATCTGGGTACCGGTTGCGGCGTCCAGGCTCTACGGGCCGCGGGGTATGCGGGCACCGTCACCGCCACCGACGTCAACGCCCGCGCCCTGGACTTGACCGCCGCGACCGCGGCCCTCAACGGACTCGAGTTCGAGCTACTCGAGGGCTCGTGGTTCGAGCCTGTCGAGGGCAGGAGATTCGATCAGGTGGTGGCCAATCCACCGTTCGTCGTCGGTGCCGGTCAGGTCGTCGACAGCTACCGAGATTCGGGCCTGGACCTGGACGGCGCGAGCAAGCTGATGATCTCGAATTCGGTCGACTACCTGAACCCGGGAGGCACCGCGGCACTTCTCGCGTCATGGCTGCACGTCGACGGTGAGGACTGGCGCCACCGCATCGCGTCGTGGCTACCGGCCCACGGCGTCGACGCCTGGATCGTCCAGCGTGACGTCGCCGATCCAGCGCTCTATGTCGGCACATGGCTGCGGGACGGCGGGTCGGACCTGAGAGATCCGGCCGTTCAGATCCGCGCGCAGGCCTGGCTCGATCATTTCGAGCAAGCTGACGTCGACGGCATCGGATTCGGTTTCGTGTACCTCAGGCGTACCGATGCGCCGTCGGACATCCTCTGTGAGGACCTACGGCACGGATTCAGTGATCCGCTCGGTCAGGAAGCGCTCGCATACTTCGACCGGGTGGCATGGCTGCGGGAGCATGACGTCCTCGAAGCCCGGTTCACGGTCCGCGACGACACCGCACTCGAGCGGGTGTACCTGCCGGACGAGGAGGGCTGGCGACAGGTTGTCGCTCGGGTGCACCGCGGCAGCGGGCCGCAGTGGCAGCACGAGGTCGACGATCTCGCCGCCGCACTGCTCGCGGGAATGCGCGGCGACGGGCTGACGTTGGAAGAACTCGTCGCGCTACTGGCGTTCGCGCACGGCGCCGATGAAGAGTCGCTGACGGCGACCGCGGTCCCGTTGGTGCATTCGCTCGTGCGGCACGGTCTGATCGAACCCGCCTGACAGGCGTTCCCACGCGGGCACCTTCTCAGGAACTTCTCAGGGGAACGCACCGGAAACCCCAGTTCACGGCCATTGCGACGTATGGGACCCGGGAACTTTCCCAGGCCGCCGGAGCGTTGAGGCATATGAGACACCCCGACGAGGAGGCACGTCATGACAAGCCCCAGCACCACTCGACCCCGCACCGCCGATTCCGATCTGGACAGCCAGAGCCCGGCTGCGGATCTCGTTCGCGTCTACCTGAACGGGATCGGCCGGACGGCACTGCTGACCGCTGCAGACGAAGTCGACCTGGCGCGGCGGATCGAAGCTGGGCTCTATGCCAAGCACGTGCTGGAGACCAAGAAACGCCTCACGGCCGTCAAGAAGCGAGACCTCGCGACGATCGTTCGCGACGGCGAGGCCGCCCGCCGCCACCTCCTCGAGGCGAACCTGCGCCTCGTGGTGTCGCTGGCGAAGCGATACACCGGACGCGGCATGCCGTTACTGGACCTCATTCAGGAGGGCAACCTCGGCCTGATCCGCGCGATGGAGAAGTTCGACTACGCGAAGGGCTTCAAGTTCTCGACGTACGCGACATGGTGGATACGTCAGGCCATCACCCGCGGCATGGCGGATCAGAGCCGCACCATCCGCCTGCCCGTCCACCTCGTGGAACAGGTCAACAAGCTGGCCCGGATCAAGCGTGAACTGCACCAGCAGCTGGGCCGCGAGGCGACCGACGAGGAGCTGTCGCAGGAGTCGGGCATCCCAGAGCACAAGATCGCAGATCTGCTCGACCACAGCCGCGACCCGGTGAGCCTGGACATGCCCGTCGGCAATGACGAGGAGGCCCCGCTCGGCGATTTCATCGAGGACTCCGAGGCTACCTCCGCGGAGAACGCCGTCATCGCCGGTCTGCTGCACAGCGATGTACGCAGCGTCCTCGCGACGCTCGACGAGCGCGAGCAGCAGGTGATCCGTCTGCGCTACGGCCTCGACGACGGCCAGCCCCGCACCCTGGACCAGATCGGCAAGTTGTTCGGGCTCTCCCGCGAGCGGGTGCGCCAGATCGAGCGCGAGGTGATGGGCAAGCTGCGTCAGGGTGAGCGCGCCGATCGACTACGCTCCTACGCCAGCTAGAACCGACTCGCTGTACCGCGGCCCCCGGCCGGTCGTGTCCCATCTCCCTCAGGGTCACGACCGGCCGGGTTCGTTTGCGTCCCGACCCGGCTCACCACTCGCGCAGCCGGCGCGGGCCCAGGTCCGCAATGCTCGGTTCGGGACCGATCCGTACCCGGGCATCGGTGATCTCGGCACCGGACGCTGACGCGAGCACCGGTTCACACGCGAGTTCGCGAACCTCGGGCAAGTCGTCGGCCAGGGCCGAGACCCGCTGCACCAGATCCACCAGCGCCTGCTTGTTGACCGGGACCGCACTCCGGTAGCCGGAGAGCAACGGCGCGGCCTTGGGCGCATCGATGAGCTCGGCCGCCTCGTCCTCCGTCAGCGGCAGTACCCGGTACGCACGGTCTCCGAGCAGATCCGAGATGACGCCGGCGAGTCCGAACGAGATGAGCGAACCGAACGACGGGTCGTCCTGGACGCCGACGACGCAGCCGATGCCCTTGGTGGCCATCTTCTGCACGTGCAACAGTGGTTCACCCGACGCGGCCGCCAGGTCGCGGTACGCCATCCGGACCGAGTCGGGGCCGGCCAGATCCAGCCGCACACCGCCGAGGTCGGGCCGGTGACGCCACTGCTCACCGGTGGCCTTCACCGCGACCGGGTAGCCCAGATCATCGGCAGCCGCGACTGCCTCGGCCTCGGTGGTGGCCGCACGGAACTCGACCACCTGAACGCCATAGCACTCCAGCAGCTGCGCCGCCTCGAAGTCCGACAGCCAACGCCCCTGCGACGCTGCGAGCCACCCGTCGATCAGCCGCTTCGCTCGATCCGGGTGGATCCCATTGGGACGCACCACCTTCGACACCGGCCGCCCCCGCCATGCGGCATAACGCCACGCGCGCGCCAGCGCAAGGGCAGCACGTTCCGGGCCGGGAAACGAGGGCACCGAACCGCGGGTGGGGTGGCCGTCGGCCCCGCGGACCGCGAGGACGTCGGGAATACCCTCGGCCGCCAGGAAGGTGGTGAGGATCGGCTTGTCGGCGTCGACAACGGCCTCGCGTAGCGCCTGCGCGTACGGCTCGACGGCGATCGCGACCGGCGGCGCGAACACCGCGATCACGGCGTCGATGTCGAACGACGCGAGCGCAGTGGAGACAGCCCCGGCGAACACCTCGGGGGTCGCCTGGGCGCCGAGGTCGACCGGCTCCCCCACTTGCAGCCCCTCCCGACGAGCCGCGTCGGCAGCGAGGACGCCCAAGGCGGTCGAGTTGCCGACCACCGCGACCCGAGGCCCGGCCGGCAGCGGTTGGTAGCCGAACAACATCGCGCAGTCGAACAACTGCGAGATGGAACCGACCTGGACCACGCCGGCCTGCTCGAACAGGTCCCGCACGATCGAGTCGTCCATCTCGACGCCGGTCGCGGCGAGCGCCGGCCGCACGGCGTGGCGCCCGCTCTTGACCGCGACGATCGGTTTGTTCCGGGCCACCCGGCGGGCGATCCGGGAGAACTTCCGGGGGTTACCGAAGCTCTCGAGATACAGCAGCACCACCTCGGTGTCCGGATCGGTGTCCCAGTACTGCAGAAGGTCATTGCCGGAGACGTCGGCGCGGTTACCGGCCGAGACGAAGGTCGACAGTCCCAGCTTCCGTTTGGCCGCCTGATCGAGGATCGCAATGCCCAGGGCACCCGACTGGCAGAAGAAGCCCACCTTGCCGGGAAGGGGCAGGACTGGCGCGAGCGTCGCATTCAGGGAGACGGCACTGTCATTGTTGGCGACACCGAGCGCATTGGGGCCGACGAGCCGCATCCCGTGTGCCCGGGCCGCATGCACCAGCCGACGCTCCGAGTGCCGGCCGTCCGGTCCGGTCTCGCTGAACCCGGACGAGACGACGACGAGCGCCTTGACCCCCTTGGCGAGGCAGTCGTCGAGAACCGCGTCGATGGACTCGGCCGGTACCGCGACGACCGCGAGGTCCACGTCGTCGGGGATGTCGCGAACGGTCGGGTAGGCGCGCACCCCGCGCACCGACCGATGCTCGGCGTTCACCGGGTAAACCGGGCCGGAGAAATTTCCGCGCAAGAGATTCACCAGCACCGCGTTGCCGACCTTCGAGCTGTCCGTGGACGCACCGATGACCGCGACCGAACGTGGGCTGAGCACGTTCCGCACACTGCGTGCCTCCGCCGCCCGCTCTCGAGAGTTCCGCACCGACAGCAGCGCCTCGGTCGGATCGATCGCGAACTCGAGCCTCAGCACGCCGCCGTCGAAGCTGCGGCTCACCTGGTACCCGGCTTCCCGGAACACCGTCACCATGTTGCGGTTCTCCGCGAGGACCTCGGCGACGAACATGTTCAGGCCGTTCTCGGCCGCGGCGCCCGCGAGATGCTCGAGCAGAATCGGCCCGAGTCCCCGGCCCTGGTGGGCGTCGGCGACGACGAACGCAACCTCCGCCGACCGGCCGTCGCCGACGTCGAGCAGTCTCTCGTATCTGCCGACGGCAATGATCTCGTCGCCGAGCATCGCCACCAGGGCGACACGGTTGTGGTGGTCGACGGTGGTGAAGTTGACGATGTCGCGATTGGACATCGTCGGGTACGGACCGAAGTACCGGAGGTAGCGCGTGCGCTCGGACAGCTTTCCATGGAAGGCTACGAGTTTGTCCGCGTCCTCGGGAACGATCGGCTGAAGATGCACGACGCCACCGTCCGAAGCGAGCACGTCGGCCAGCCAATGGCGCGGGAAGTGGCGCGCGCGTTCGAGATCGACCTCGTCGGGGGTACTAGTCACGGGGATCCTCCGGGTCGAGTCCGAGCAACGGGAACGTGGCGCGGCGGGTCGCGATGATGGCCGAGTCGATGCGGGTCAGCGCCCGGTCGACGGAGGCGACACCGGTTTCCGGGGTCCCTCCGGGACCGTCCCATCGCAGGAACGCGGTGTCACCGCCCTCCCCCATCGTCGTCGGTAACTCGACGCTCGGGGCGACCGTACGCGCCTTCTCCTGCCACGACACAGGCACCGCGGTACCCGGGTCGATCTCACGGTCCAGTGCGGCCGCAATGAGGTGCGTCCACGACCGCGGCACCACCCGGATCAACCCGTACCCGCCGCCACCGACCGCGAGCCAGCGCCCCTCCGCGAACCGATCGGCGAGGTCCCGCATCGCAAGATATGCCGCACGCTGGCCGTCGACGGTGAGCGCAAGATCTGCTAAAGGGTCCTCGCGGTGATTGTCGGCACCGCATTGACTGATCACGATCTGCGGCCTGAACGATGCGACTGCCGCCGGCACCACGGAATGAAATGCCCTCAACCACAACGCATCACCGGTTCCCGGCAGGACCGGAAGATTGATCGCAGTGCCCTCGGCAGCGCCCGATCCCACCTCGCTGGACCAACCTGTGTTGGGCCACAGAGTCGCCGGGTGTTGGTGGATCGACACCGTGAGCACCCGAGGATCGCCGAGAAATGCGTGCTGCACACCGTCCCCATGATGGGCGTCGATGTCGATGTACGCGATCCGGTCGAACCCGTTGTCCAGCAACCAGGAGATGGCAATCGCGGCATCGTTGTAGACACAGAAGCCCGACGCCCAGTCGGCCATCGCATGGTGCATACCGCCGCCAATACTCACCGCCCGGCGGGCTCTGCCCGCGGCGATCTCCTTCGCCGCTGTCAGCGACCCCCCGGCGAGAATCGCACTCGCCTCGTGCATCCGGGGGAAGATCGGATTGTCATCGTTGCCGAGCCCGTGCCGCGTCTCGATCTCCGGGGGCAACACGCCGTTCTCCGAGTGCCCAGCCTGCTTCACGGCTTCGATGTACGCCGGGGTGTGGATTCGCAACAGATCGGCGTCGGTCGCAGCCTGCGGGCATACCATCTCGGCACCCTCGATCAGCCCCAGCCCGTGAGCCAGATCCATCGTCAGTTCGAGCCGCGTCGGATTCATCGGGTGCTGCGGGCTCCAGCGGTAGCTGAGGTAGTCCGGACTCCACACCACGACGCGGTCGGATCCGGAAGGTGAGATGCCCCCGACGGGACCAGTCGACGCGGTCATGGACTCAAGCTACTTGGCCCCTCGGTTCGAATGCGAGACGCGCCTGGTTCCACAGCGGAACCGGGATGGTGATTTGCCCGGTAGGATCACCCCAGACGAAGGGGTGTGAGAGTGAAGGATCTGGTCGACACCACGGAGATGTATCTCCGGACGATCTACGACTTGGAAGAAGAGGGCGTCGTCCCACTCCGTGCACGGATCGCCGAACGGCTCGAGCAGAGTGGTCCGACAGTGAGCCAGACCGTCGCACGAATGGAACGCGACGGACTGCTACAGGTAGCGGGCGACCGCCATCTCGAGCTCACCGAGAAGGGCCGCGGTCTCGCGGTCGCGGTGATGCGCAAGCATCGCCTCGCCGAGCGGCTACTCGTCGACATCATCGGGCTCGACTGGGACCAGGTGCACGCCGAGGCGTGCCGCTGGGAGCACGTCATGAGCGAGGACGTCGAGCGACGCCTCGTCGAGGTACTGAACAATCCGACCACCTCGCCGTACGGCAACCCGATCCCCGGCCTCGCCGACCTCGGGCTCGACCGTCCGGTCGGCAAAGCGGAGACACTGATCCGGCTCACCGATGTGCCCCAGGGCAAGCCGACAGCCGTGGTGGTTCGCCGACTCGCCGAGCACGTGCAGTCCGATCCCGAGCTGATCGGGCAACTTCGTGAGGCGGGCGTCGTGCCCGACGCTCGGGTTACAGTCGAGACCAGGCCCGGTACGGTAACCATCACCGTCTCCGGTCATGACGGATTCGACCTTCCCGAAGAAATGGCTCACGCCGTACAGGTGAAGCAGGTCTAGCAGCCAGCTTCACCGGATCGGTCCGGCTGAGCGAGGAGACAAACGGTGAGACTTCTGGTTACCGGCGGTGCCGGCTACGTCGGCAGCGTGTGCAGCACAGTACTGCTCGAGCGCGGTCACGAGGTGGTTGTTGTCGACGATCTCTCGACCGGAAACGTCGACGCGGTGCCCGAAGGTGCCGAGTTCATCGAAGGGGATATCGCCGCTGTTGCCGGATCCGTCCTCGGATCCGGCGACAGCGCGCCTCGATTCGACGGAGTTCTTCACTTCGCAGCGCAATCGCTGGTGGGTGAATCCGTCGAGCGACCCGCGCAGTACTGGCAAGGCAATGTCGTCACCACTCTCGCTCTACTCGAGGCGATCCGGGTGTCCGGCACCCCGCGGCTGGTCTTCTCGTCTACCGCTGCCACCTACGGCGAGCCCGAGCGCACGCCGATCACCGAAAGCGACCCGACCCGGCCGACCAACCCGTACGGCGCCACCAAACTAGCGATCGATCACGCGATCACCTCGTATGCGAACGCGCACGAGCTCGCTGCAACCAGCCTGCGTTACTTCAATGTTGCCGGCGCCTACCGTGGAGCAGGCGAGAACCGGGTTGTGGAAACCCATCTCATCCCCCTCGTGTTGCAGGTCGCGCTTGGCCAGCGCGACAAGATCTCCGTGTTCGGCACGGACTGGCCGACCAAGGACGGTACGGCTGTACGCGACTACATTCACGTGCTCGATCTGGCCGAGGCACACTTGCTCGCACTCGAGTCGTCGGTGGCCGGTAGCCACCGCATCTACAACCTCGGCAGCGGCGCGGGATTCACCGTGCGCGAGGTCATCTCGGCATGCCGTCGGGTCACCGGGCTGCCCATTGCAGCCGAAGACGCGCCTCGTCGGGCCGGCGACCCTGCTGTGTTGATCGCGTCCAGCGAGCGGGCCATCGACGAGCTCGGCTGGAGTCCGGCACACACCGACCTCGACGAGATCGTCGCCGACGCGTGGAGCTACCTACAGGCGCTCGGCGATCGCTCACACGCCGCCCGGCGGTAGCGGCTCCGGGTTCGGCAGCGATACGCCGAGCGCGGCGGCGACACCGAACCCGACGTCGGCCAGATCGCGCAGGGCAGTCGGCCGGACGCCCGTCTGCAGCGCGTCGTCGAGCAGGTTGGCCAGGCCGTGACACGGATCGGCGGCGAGAGCTGCACACAACGCAACACCGGCCATCGGCCCGTCACCGCGTAGGTATGCACTGAACCCCAACAGCGCCAACGCTTCCGCACATTCAGGTTCCGGCAATGACCTGCCGAGCAGGATCCACATCTGATCCGCCGCGTCGGCGTGTGACCCCACCGACAGAGCCAGCAACGCGTCACGGACCGTCGGGTTCTCGAGGGCAAGCGCGAGTTCGGCATATTCGTGCGCCGACAGCTCGTCGCCGGACTCAACCTGCGCTATCCGGCAGAGAACGCCCTCGAGCGCCGCACGGTCGGAGCCCACAGGGTCCACCGCAGCCACGCGGAGGCGTCCGCGGGCTCCGGTCTCCCTTGCCTCGTCGATCAGCTCCGCAACCAAGGCCCGTTCATGTTCGGCACACGGTTCGAGGACCGCCTCGAGCTCTTCCCGTGAGCCACGGATCGCGCGGCCACCGAACACGTGCGCCGCCGCAACTTCGGACGCGGCCGGGTCGGGCAGCACACCACGGTCGCCGCGCTCGAGCGCGAACCACTCGAGCCCGGCCGCCACCGCCGGGGCGATGTGCGCTCCTGCCAGCTCAATCCCGGCCGCGCCCAACCGCATCCGGAATCGCGCGACAAGGTCTCGATGCCGAGGCAGATCGACCGCAGCCGCGCCGGGACCGATCCGGTCATCGAGCATCACGACCAGCACACGGTTGGCGCCGTCACGGGCGCACACCGCCGCGAACCTCTCGATCACCAGCTCCATCAGACCCGGATCCTCGAGGACGAGGTCGTGGCGCATCACCGCGCCCACACTGGTGCCGGTGAGACAGATCGCGACGAGCGAGCGGCGTGGATGGAAGCCGAGCAGAGCCGGGACCGCGCTGATCAGGTCGCCGGGATCAGCGATCCGCACAGCGCGATGGGATCCAGGTTCGCTACCCCAGGGCCCAGTTGCGTCGTGGGGAGACGGTGAATCATGAGAAGAGGCCGGTGTCGTCATGCCCTGACACTGCACTCCCGCGCTGCTGCGCGCAGACGCGCAACCTGCGGCTTCAGCGGGACTGTGGATGGTTCTGACGGTTGTGCAGAACCGGACCGTACCCGCGGGATCGAGGCGCCGCGCGTCGGATTCTCCTGCTAACGTCGCCGGCTCACCCGGCGCGCACCTTCTGCACCACCGCGGTGAACACCGCGTCGAGGGCGGACGGATCGGCGACGTCCCCGAAGGACATGTGAGTGACCTGGATCCGAACCCCGTCGATCTGTGTGATCAGGGTGCGCATCGACTGGATGACGGTCTTGCCGAGCCGCCCCGAGGTCACCGAACGCCGCAACGCGACGGTCGTATCGGCATCGACCGATGCCGGCGGCCGCGTCAGGTCGGTCCGGACCACGGAGTCGACCGCGTTGAGTGTCACTGTCACTTCCGGGCATTGCGCGATCTGCGCCTCGAGCTCGGCCAGCGGCGCCGTCGCCCGGATCAGCTCGACCGTAAGGGTGGATCGGTCTGCGTTGTCCGTACCCACCACCATGGCAGTGCCGTCGGGTCCATAGTCCTGTGCGGACGGCTTGCAACCTGCCGGATGAACCTTGGCATTCGGGGGGATCCCAGTCAGGTCCGGCGCGGCCTGCGCGACCGCCTGCGGCGGGAGTATCACAGCCTGGTACCGCGGCGGGAACGCTTCGGGCTCGAGAAGGAGCTCACCAAGCGTCCTCGACGACGTCCCGGAAGCCGACGAACCCATCTCGGGCCGCGCGGTGCCCGAAACCTCCGTCGAACACCCGGCCGCAAGCAGCGCCGCGGAAGCGACGACGATCGCGACCACCCGCACATGCTGCGACACGCTCGACCCTCCCTCGTCCGGCCACCCGTATGCCCGCCTCGCTCAGACTCGCAGCGACAGCCTGTCACACACGAGGATCACCGGACGCCGCCCACCCACGGCAGAAATTTCCCGGTGCCGGGAATCAACCGGCCCCCATGTGATGTTGGTCCTCCGAAAGTGGTGTCCGATGATCTTGGATCAGAATGATCCGGCGATTCCAGTCCCCGTCCGCCGTGGTGGCAGCCGCGCCGAATTCCGGCTGCGGGAGCCGGTGAGGGACACTGGAACCAGACGTTCGAATGAAAGGGAGCCGTCATGGACGAGCAGTCGAAGATGTACGAGCTGGAATTCCCGGCGCCGCATCTGTCCTCCGCCGACGGCCAGGGCCCCGTATTGGTGCATGGCCTCGAGGGGTTCTCGGATGCCGGGCACGCGGTGAAGCTGGCAACCACGCACCTGCGCGAGAGCCTGGAAACAGAACTGGTGGCCTCGTTCGATGTCGACGAACTGATCGACTACCGGTCGCGCCGGCCGACCATGACCTTCAAATCCGACCATTTCTCGGACTTCGAGCAGCCACAACTGAATCTGTACGCGCTGCGCGATACATCGGGAACGCCGTTCCTGCTTCTGGCAGGGATGGAGCCTGACCTGCGCTGGGAGCGCTTCACGACGGCGGTCCGGCTGCTCGCGGAGCAGCTCGGCGTGCGACAGACCATCGGCATCAACGCAATTCCGATGGCAATCCCGCACACGCGTCCGCTCGGCGTGACCGCGCATTCGACGAACAAGGAATTGATCAAGGACCACCACCGTTGGTCGGGTGAACTACAGGTCCCGGGCAGCGCATCCTCGCTGCTGGAGCTGCGGATGAGCCAGCACGGACACGAATCGGTCGGGTTCTCGGTTCACGTGCCGCACTATCTGGCACAAACGGACTACCCGGCGGCGGCCGAGACGCTACTCGAGAACGTCAGCGAGATCACCGGACTCGAGTTGCCGCTGGTGGCCCTCGGCGAGGCGTCGGCGCGGGTGCGCGAGCAGATCGACGAGCACATCGCCGGAAACGAGGAAGTCCAGTCGGTGGTCCGTGCGCTCGAGAACCAGTACGACACCTACGTCACTGCTCAAGAGCAGCAGTCCACGCTGCTCGCGAGCGACGAGGACCTGCCGAGCGGCGACGAACTGGGCGCGGAATTCGAGAAGTTCCTCGCCGAGCACGCGCGCCGCGACGAGGAAACGCCGAAAGACGACAATCAGGGCTGACCGTCTGGGCGTTCGTTCAGGTACCGTGAACGGCGAAACCTCTCCGTTATCCGAAGTCACACTCACGACTCATGGGCGACCTACCCTCTCGGAGCACGGATATACTCGGACGATCAACAACTGAGCGGCGCCCGCCTGTCGGGTCACGGCTTCAGGAGGCGATATGAGCGACTCTCGCACCCGCATGCTCCGACCGGTGCCGGACACCGAGCCCCGACTCGTCTTCAGGACGATCCACGGGTACCGCCGCGCATTCCGGATGGCGGGAGAGGGGCCTGCCGTACTGCTGCTCCACGGGATCGGCGACAACTCGTCGACCTGGAACGAGATCATCCCGCACCTGGCCCAGAACTACACCGTGATCGCACCCGACCTCCTCGGACACGGGCGTTCCGACAAGCCACGCGCCGACTACTCGGTGGCGGCCTATGCGAACGGGATGCGGGACCTGCTGTCAGTGCTCGGCATCGACAAGGTCACGGTCGTCGGGCACTCTCTCGGCGGCGGCGTCGCGATGCAGTTCGCGTACCAATTCCCGCACATGGTCGACCGCCTTGCGCTGGTCTCGACGGGCGGCGTCACCAAGGACGTGCACCCGCTGCTGCGGCTGATCTCGATGCCGGTGGTGAACGAGGCGCTCAAACTGCTCCGGATTCCCGGCGCGATCACCACGGTACGAGTAGTCGGCGAGGTGATCTCGCGCCTGCACGGCTCGCCGCTGCGCCCCGGCGCGATCCTGCACGACACCCCCGATCTGGTCCGCGTGCTGGGGGCACTCCCCGACCCGACCGCGTACGAGGCCTACCTGCGGACACTCCGGTCAGTCGTGGACTGGCGCGGTCAGGTCGTCACCATGCTCGACCGGTGCTACCTGACCGAAAACCTCCCGGTGCAACTCATCTGGGGCGATCGTGACTCGGTGATCCCGATCAGCCACGGCCACCTCGCGCATTCCGCGATGCCCGGATCGCGTCTCGAGATCTTCGAGGGCGCGGGCCACTTCCCCTTCCGGGACGATCCGCTGCGTTTCCTGTCCGTCGTCGAGGACTTCCTCCAGTCCACCGCTCCGCTCGAATTCGACGAGACACGGTGGCGCAACCTGCTGATGAACGGCGTCGGGGAGGCAACCATCTCGGGCGCACCACAGACCCGCATGGCGGTCCTGGACGCGATGGGCTCGGACGAGCGAAGCGCCACATAACGACCGCGCCTGGTCGGTATCGTTCCGGGCAGCCTCTAGCCTGTAACCGTGCTGCTTACCGAACTTCTCCCCGAATCCGTCGACCCCGATGGCACCGATGCCGATGCGCTGTTCGACGTGTTCACCTCGTGGACCACCGATCGCGGTCTGCAGCTCTACCCCGCACAGGAAGAAGCGCTCATGGAGCTGGTCTCCGGGGCGAACGTGATCCTGGCAACGCCCACCGGGTCGGGGAAGTCGATGGTCGCGATAGGCGCCCACTTCTTTGCCCTCGCGGCACGGTCGAGCGGCGGGGGCCGCCGCACCTTCTACACGGCCCCGATCAAGGCCCTGGTCAGCGAGAAGTTCTTCGCACTGTGCGAGGTGTTCGGCGCCGACAAGGTCGGCATGATGACCGGTGACGCATCGGTGAACTCGTCGGCGCCGATCATCTGTGCCACCGCGGAGATCGTCGCCAATCTTGCGCTGCGCGAGGGCGCGGGCTCCGACATCGGCCAGGTCGTGATGGACGAGTTCCACTTCTACTCCGAACCGGACCGCGGCTGGGCCTGGCAGGTTCCGCTCATCGAGCTGCCGCAGGCCCAGTTCCTGCTGATGTCGGCGACGCTCGGCGACGTGACGCATCTGCGCGACGATCTCACCCGGCGCACCGGACGCTCGACAACGGAGGTCTCCGGCTCCGAACGCCCCGTGCCACTGCACTTCTCGTACTCCCAGACGCCGATCGGTGAGGAGATCGAGGAACTGGTCACCACACACCAGGCACCGGTGTACGTGGTGCACTTCACGCAGGCTGCGGCGCTCGAACGGGCGCAGGCACTCACGAGCGTCAACCTGTGCACCCGCGCCGAGAAGGACGCGATCGCCGAGGCCATCGGCGCATTCCGGTTCACCACCGGCTTCGGCAAGACCCTCTCACGCCTGGTCCGTCACGGTATCGGTGTTCACCACGCAGGCATGCTGCCGAAGTACCGCCGGCTCATCGAACGGCTCGCACAGGAAGGACTACTCAAGGTCATCTGCGGCACAGACACCCTCGGCGTCGGCATCAACGTCCCGATCCGCACAGTGCTGCTCACCGGCCTCACCAAGTACGACGGCGTTCGCACCCGGCAGTTGCGGGCGCGGGAGTTCCACCAGATCGCCGGGCGCGCCGGACGGGCGGGCTACGACACGATGGGCACCGTCGTGGTGCAGGCGCCCGAGTACGAGATCGAGAACGTGCGTGCCTTGGCGAAGGCAGGCGACGACCCGAAGAAGCGGCGCAAGGTGCAGCGCAAGAAGGCACCGGAAGGATTCGTCTCCTGGGGCGAGGGCACGTTCGACAAGTTGATCACCGCGACACCCGAGCCGCTCAGTTCACGCTTCTCCGTGAGCAATTCGATGCTGCTCAACGTGATCGCACGTCCGGGAAACTGCTTCCAGGCGATGCGGCATCTACTCGAGGACAACCACGAGTCGCGTCCGGCGCAGCGCAAACACATCCTCAAGGCCATCTCGCTGTACCGGGGCCTGCTGCAGGCCGGGATCGTCCAGCAGTTGGACGAGCCCGACGAGTACGGCCGGATGGCGCGTCTGACAGTGGATCTGCAGCGCGACTTCGCCCTGAACCAGCCGCTGTCGCCGTTCGCACTCGCTTCGCTGGAACTGCTCGACGTCGAATCACACACCTACGCACTCGATGTCGTCTCGATCATCGAGTCGACACTCGACGACCCACGTCAAATCCTCATGGCGCAGCAGCACGCCGCCCGCGGCGCGGCCGTCGCAGAGATGAAGGCTGACGGCATCGAGTACGAGGAGCGCATGGAGCTCCTCGAGGAGATCACCTGGCCGAAGCCGTTGGCGGACCTGCTCTTCCCGGCGTTCGAGACCTACCGTGCCGGCCATCCGTGGATGAGCGAGTTTGCACTCTCGCCGAAGTCGGTGGTCCGTGACATGGTGGAGCGGGCGATGACGTTCGCCGAGCTGGTCAGCCACTACGGTCTCGCCCGCTCCGAGGGACTGGTACTGAGATACCTCGCAGACGCGTACCGCGCGTTACGGCAGACGGTTCCGGCCGAGGCACGCACGGAGGAGCTCGAGGACCTCACCGAGTGGCTTGGCGAGCTGATCCGCCAGGTGGATTCGAGCCTGCTCGACGAGTGGGAACAGCTCACCAACCCGGGGGCCGAGTCCGACGACCAGCAGGTCGCATTCGGTGCCGACATCCCGCGCCCCATCTCCGCGAACACCCGCGCATTCAAGGTGATGGTTCGCAACGCAATGTTCCGCCGCGTCGAACTCGCGTCCCGGCAGCGCTGGGACGAGCTCGCCGAACTCGGCGACGGGCTCGACGCCGACGACTGGGTCGATCTGCTCGAGCTGTACTTCGACGAGTACGACGAGATCGGGACTGGGCCTTCTGCACGTGGACCGCTGCTGTTCCAGGTCACCGTCGAGCCCACCCTGTGGCGGGTCCGGCAGGTCCTCGAGGACCCGCAGGGCGACCACGGGTGGGCCCTGCTCGCCGAGGTGAATCTCGCCGAATCCGACGCCGCCGGCGAGGTGGTGTTCGACGAGTTCGAGGTGGCCGAGGGCTGAGCAGGTGATCATCCGGCGGTTGCTGCGACATCGGTCGAATGACGCGCGCAGCAACCGCCGGTCGAAACAGGCTGCAGCGGGTACGGTTCCGGCATGGCTGATGTCGTGATCGGGACCCTGGCAATAGTCGTCGGCGCGGTGTTCTGTTTCCGCGGTGTGCCGACGATGCGCTTCGTCATTGCACTGTGGGGTGCGTTCGCCGGCCTGAACCTGGGTGCCGGTCTGGTCTCGGCAATCACCGGCGACGGCTTCCTCGCGACCGCACTCGGGTGGATTGTCGGCATCTTGGTGGCGGTCGTCTTCTCCGTCCTGGCCTACCTGTACTACGCGGTGGCTGTGACGTTGACCATGGCGTCCGTCGGATTCGCCATAGGCGCGGCCGCGATGGCCGCGATCGGTGTGACGTGGAACTGGGTGGTGGTCATAGTGGGCGCACTGACCGGCGTAGCGCTGGCGGTCCTCACACTTGCGGTGAACCTGCCGGCGGTGCTGCTCGTGGTGGTCAGCGTCCTCGGCGGCGCGGTCGCGGTCATCGGCGGCACGATGCTGCTCGTCGGAACCCTCGACACCGCAGAGTTCGACGAGGGAACACTCACCGCAAACATCACACCTGCCTGGTGGTGGTATGCCCTGTACCTCGCACTTGTGATCGCCGGCACGGTCGCACAAACCCGGGCACTCGGGCGCGAGCGGTCGCTGCGTGACCAGTGGCGAACTGCCCCCGTTCGATAGCGACGACGTCGGGCTGTTGCTGCGACATCCGCCGAGAGGCGATCACAGCAACAGCCCGATGACACGTTCAGCCCGCGGGGCTCACTGGAAAGGGCGAGCCGTCCGGGGCTTGCGGTTGGACTCCTCGCGGCGAGCCGCCTGGAGTTCCTTGATGCGCTTGTCCTCCTTGTGAACCTCGACGAGGTTGGCGCGCTCGGCGACCAGCCAGGCGGGTTGGTCGGCCAGTAGGGCCTCGATCTGCTCCGTGGTGAGCGCGTCCTCGATCCCGCCTCTGCCGAGTCCGGAAATCGACACTCCCAGCTTGGCCGCGACGACCTGCCGGGGATGCGGGCCGGTCAGGCGCAGCTCGGTGAGCCATGCGGGCGGATTGGCCTGCCACTCGACAAGTTCATCGCGCGTGACCACACCGTCCTGAAACTCGGCGGGGGTGGCCTGGAGGTAAACACCCAGCTTCTTTGCCGCGGTGGCGGGCTTCATCGTCTGGGGGGTCTTCTGCGACGTCATACGCCAAGGGTAACGAGCACGCGACGTACAGCCGCAATCGCGCCTGCGGGTAGCCTGACCGGGTGACAGAGCCGACTGCTCCCCGCCCCTTCCGGCTCGCGTACGTTCCAGGCGTGACCCCCACCAAGTGGGTACGGATCTGGAACGAACGCATCACCGATGCACGTCTGGATCTGGTCGCCCTTCCTGCTGCCGACGCGGTCGGGTCTCTGCACGCCGACGACACCGACGCCGCACTACTGCGCCTGCCCATCGACCGCGAGGGTCTGAGCATCATTCCGCTGTACGCCGAGACGCCCGTCGTGGTGGTTCCGAAGGACCATGTGTTCACCGCGGCCGACGAGATATCGCTGGCAGACCTTGCCGACGAACTGGTGCTCGACCCCCTCGACACCCCGATCGTCTGGGCAGCGCTTCCCGGCCGGCCGGCCCTCGACCGGCCGGCCACCACCGCTGACGCCGTCGAACTCGTCGCGGCGGGCGTCGGCGTGCTGGTCGTACCGCAGTCCCTCGCGCGCCTGCACCACCGCAAGGACCTGACGTACCGTCCGGTCGCCGGGGCGCCCGAGTCGGAAGTCGCCCTCGCCTGGGCCGTCGAACGAACGACCGACCTGGTCGAGGAGTTCGTGGGCATCGTTCGCGGTCGCACTGCCAACAGTTCACGAAGACGCGACCAGGCCGACGTACCGAAGGTGTCCAAGGTGAAGGCCGCGAAAGCCAAGGCCGCGAAGATTGCGGCGGCCAAGGCGTCCGGCAAGGCCACCGGCCCCCGCCACACCGGCAAGCCGGGTGGCCGCAGGCGGCGCTCCTAGAGGCCGAGTGCCTTTCGCAGGGTCGGCCACGACTTGGGCAGCTGATCATCCCAGTAGGCCCAGGCGTGCACCCCTTGCGGCTCGTAGGTCACGGTAGCCGGAATCCTCAGCATCTCGAGGCGGGCGTCGAGTACCTCGGTGCAAACCTTGGATCCGGCCTCGAGCGCGGCACCGACCAGCAGGGTCTGTGCATCCGTATCGGTCTCGGAGGCACCGGGCACGCCATTGCCCACCGACAGGTAGATCTCCTTGCCGCGCAGTTTCTCCGCGTTGAGCAGAGTGTCGTGTGCCTTCCACTGCGGGCCGTTGGGCGCGGACCACATGTTCGCCGGGTCGCCGCCCTGCGAGGTCACCGTGGTCTGCACGGTCAGTCGGCCGAGAGTGTCATTGGTGGAGAAGCAGCCGCTGTAAGCCGCGATGCCGGAGTACAGCTCGGGGTGCCGGTGCGCCAACATCACTGCAGCCTGCGCGCCCATCGAGTTACCCGCGATGGCGTTGACACCGTTGGCACCGAGCTTCGCGTCGATCAGCGGCGGCAGCTCCTCGGTGATGAAGGTCTCCCACTTGTTCCAGCCCAGCTTGGGGTCGGTCCGGTCCCAATCGGCGTACATGCTGCCGCGGCCACCATTGATCAGCACCACATTGACGTCCTTGTCGGAGAAGAACTCCGGCGCCCGTCCGAGGGTCATCCAGCCGCTGTTGTTCGGGCGCGCACTGACGCCGTCGAGCATGTACAGGACTGGGCGCGGCTCGGACCTGTCGGCGGGGAGAAGGACCTGGACGGTGACCTCGCGCCGGAGCGCGGGTGACTCGATGGTCAGCTGGCGCACCTGCGCGGACGGCGACGTCTCCGCGACAACGGCCGGGGTCACGATGTCGTCGCGGAGAACCGGCACCGGCCCCGGATCCTCCTGTAGCGGACCGGGAATCGACGACCCCGATCCGACGCTCCCAGTTGCGAGGCTTCCCACATCGAGGCTGCCGGCCGCCTGCGCAACACCGCCGTTCATCACCGCCGCCGCAGTCGCAACAGCAACGCCCGCGACACCGAACCGGCGCGAGAGCCGACGACTGCGGCGCCCAGCCGCGTTCACAACAGCATTCGACATCGATACACCCCACCAAGAGAAAACGAACCAAGATCAGTCAAGGACGCTATCACCGGTCGAGACAGGCGCAACGGACTTCACGATCTCACCCAACCGGCCGAACTTCTCCGCGCGGCCACTCGACGCCCTGAACACCAATCCGATGGTGCGTCCCGGAGCGGGCGAGGCGAATCGGGCCGTCGCCAGGTCGCCGCGTGCGGTTTCGACCGCGACCGCAGATTCCGGCACCAACGTCACGCCGAGTCCGCCTGCCACGCACTGCACGACCGTGGTGAGTGAGGTCGCCCGGGTGTCGCCGGAGGCTGGATGCGCATCCACCGACCGACACAGATCCAACGTTTGGTCGCGCAGACAGTGCCCCTCGTCCAATAGCAGTAACGGCAGATCGTCGAGCACCCGCGGGCGCAGATCGGTGCGTCCAGCCAGCGCGTGCTCCCGTGGCACAACCAAGACGAAATCCTCTGTATAGAGTGGAATCTCGATCATCCCGGTCGCCTCCGACGGCAAAGCGAGCACCGCGACGTCGAGCACCCCTCCGCGTAGCGCCTCGAGCAGTCGGGCGGTCTGGTCCTCGACTACCTGCGGTGTCACCGCAGGTAGTTCGCGGCGGAGCGCGGGCAGCAACGCCGGCAGCACGTACGGGGCAACCGTGGGGATCAACCCGATTCGCAGCGCCCCGGCAAGGGCGTCGCCGACACCTGCCGCGGTCGCGACAAATCCGTCAGCGGCCTCGAGGATCGCCTTCGCCTGAGTCAAGAGGGCCGAGCCCGCCGGAGTGACCAGGACCCGCCGGGTACTGCGCTCTATCAACTGGACCCCGAGGCCGTTCTCGAGCGCCGCGAGCGCCTGCGAAAGTGTGGGCTGGCTCACATTCAAACGTGCAGCGGCCGTGCCGAAGTGGCGATACTCGGCCACCGCCACGAAGGCACGCAGCTGCGGCAGTGTGGGTTGGTAGATTCCATCAGCCATACCTATCAGTGTAGTTCTACCTATCACCTTTACCTTTCGACGGGTTTCGGGCACTATGGGGCATACCGAAAAAGTGCAGGGCATGGAACCTGCGAGATGCAGACTTCCGCACTGCCCTGCTCCCGGTAGCGCCCACCACCACCAGCGGTGCGTGACTGCGCGAGAAAGATGTTCACAAATCAAGCAGGAGGACGACACATGGCTCTGCTGACCATCGGCGACCAGTTCCCGGCATACAACCTGACCGCCGTGATCGGCGGCGACCTGTCCAAGGTCGACGCCAAGCAACCCGACGACTACTTCACCACGGTCACCAGCGATGACTACGCCGGTAAGTGGCGCATCGTTTTCTTCTGGCCCAAGGACTTCACCTTCGTGTGCCCCACCGAGATTGCCGCCTTCGGCAAGCTCAACGACGAATTCGCGGACCGCGACGCCCAGGTGCTCGGCGCCTCGGTCGACAACGAGTTCGTGCACTTCCAGTGGCGTGCACAGCACGAGGATCTCAAGACCCTCCCCTTCCCGATGCTCTCGGACCTCAAGCGTGAGCTGGCCGAGGCGACCGGCGTCCTGAACGCCGACGGCGTCGCGGACCGCGCCACCTTCATCATCGACCCGAACAACGAAATCCAGTTCGTGTCTGTCACGGCCGGTTCCGTGGGCCGCAATGTCGACGAGGTCCTGCGCGTCCTCGACGCCCTGCAGTCCGACGAGCTGTGCGCCTGCAACTGGAAGAAGGGCGACCCGACGATCAACGCCGGCGAGCTCATGTCCGAGGGCATCTGACCCATGTCGGTCGAGAACCTCAAGAACTCGCTTCCCGAGTACGCGAAGGACCTCAAGCTCAACCTCAGCTCCCTTGCGCGTTCGACGGAACTGAACGAACAACAGCTGTGGGGCACCTTCCTCGCCGCCGCGGCCGCCACCAAGTCGGCGACCGTACTGCGGGAGATTTCGGAAGAGGCCGCTGACAACCTCTCCGCAGAGGCGTACAACGCCGCCCTCGGCGCGGCGTCGATCATGGGCATGAACAATGTGTCCTACCGCGCAAAGAGCTACCTCGGTGATGACTTCGCACAGGTGCGCATGGGCCTGCGGATGAACATCATCGGCAGCCCCGGCGTCGAGAAGGCCGACTTCGAGCTGTGGTCGCTCGCGGTGTCCACCATCAACGGCTGCCACGATTGCACGGCCGCCCACGATGCCGTGGTCCGCAAGGAGGGCCTCACCAAGGAACAGGTCTGGGAGGCCGTCAAGATCGCGGCGACCCTCCAGGGTGTTGCCCAGGCCGTCTTCGCGAACGAGACGCTCGCCTGATCGGCTCCCGTTCGACGCGAAGGTCCTCTCCTGGAAAGGAGAGGACCTTCGTTCATTTCAGCGAAGCATCGGCACCCTCGCGGCAGCAATCGGAGCCCTCGAGGTTCGACCAGCTCGACGCGGGTGGCGCCGGGAGGTGACACAGCCCCGCCAGTGGAGGGGGTCATCGGCGGGGCTGTGCGCGCCGTTCGGTAGCGAGAACCGAATCAGACGGACAAGGCCTGTCCGGGGAAGATGAGATCGGGATTGGACACCTGGCTCGCCAGGTTCGCCAGCGAGACGCCGTGCGTCGCGGCGATCTGAGAGAGGGTGTCACCGAGCTGCACGACGTAGGTGCCGACGCCGGCACTGACGGTCGGTGCCCACTCGGGAACCTGCTGCTGCACAACCGGAGCCGACTCGACGACAGGCTGTGCCACCGAAGCAACTGCGCCCGGGGTGCTTCCGCTCTCGAGGTACTGGCCGCACACCGGCCACGCGCCGACACCCTGACCCTCGAGAACGTTCTCGGCGACGCGGATCTGCTCGGCCTTGCTCGCGTTGTGCGCGCTGCCGGATCCACCGTAGGCCTCCCACGTGCTCTGGGTGAACTGGAGGCCGCCGTAGAAGCCGTTGCCGGTATTGGCCGCCCAGTTGCCGGACGATTCGCACTCCGCGACGCCGGACCAGTCGTGGCCCGCCGCCGAAGCCGTGCCCGTGCTGATCGCCAGTGGGATCGCGACGACAGATCCGGCGGCCACTACGGCCCCGAGGGCGCGCTTGAAGGTGAAGTTGGTCATTCGGTAGATCCTCTCCACTCCTGCCGGAGAGACGGCGCTCGCACACGGACCGTCGGTCGAGCCTGATGCCCGTCTCACCCCTGCCCCTCGAAGGATTCGGGTGTCCGGGCCGCGGGGCAGGTTCTCGCAGTAGCGGGCCGGCGTGGCCCAATTGTCTCGGGCCGATTACGACCGTAGGCGATGGTCACGGAAAGGTCACGAAGCCGAATTTCGGTACGATCGTCCGAATAGTGGGATGATCGATCGGTATTTCCGCAGGCAGATTCGGCGTGTCGCACATTTGACGAACCAGTCGTTATCCATTCGTTATGTGATGACCATCACATTTCGGCTGGGTCGCTGGCCGCGCTCTCATGGCTCGACGGCCCTGCCCGCGCCCTTTCCGGCTGCCACATCCGCGTCGCTGAGCAAGACCGCGATCTCGGCGCCGAGCATCACTCCGGGCGCCAGTGGGAGTCTGTCGCCGCTCCAGAATCGGCCGGGGTCGTACCAGTTGGTCCGGCGCTCCGCAGTGAGCAGCCCCATCGCCTCGTACGTCGAGGCAACCACCTCGGCGCAGTACGCGGACTCCAGGCCGGCACGTTCGGCCCGCCCCCTGCCGCGGCGTCGGCGCATCGGGAGGCGTCCGCCGAACCAGCGGGACGCCAGGCGCGCGGTCGACGGGAATGGCGTCCCGTCGAGACGTGCAATAGTCCGCAGCAGCGCGTCCTCCTGTTCACGGGTGACGGGTTCAGCCAGCTGACGGAGCCAGCCGCGCTGCCCGTAGCGCGCGCCCCACACCTGGACCGCACCCCGCAGATCGTGCAACTGCACCCCGCGCTGGAACTTCCCGGTCCACATGTCCTGCAGAGAATGACCGAGCTCGGCGTGCCACATCAGCGGCGGCATGTCATCGAGCACCACCGACATCCCCACATGGTTGACGGGGCTGTTCGTCAGGGTCTGGATGGCGCGATCCGCGCCGGACTGTCCACGGAAGATCCAGATGTCGCCGGTACGGGTCGCGTCGACCGCCGCGTCGAGGCTTATCTGGGATGGATGCGTCGGCCGAGTCATCCGCCTAGCCTAGAGCGATGCGAGTCGACGGCAGACGTGTGTGGAAGGTGATCGGACTGGCGGGCGCGGTGGGCGTCGCCGCGAGCGGGGTCCTCGCAGCGCGCGCCGAACGGCAGCGCCGCGCGTATACCCCGGACGAGATCCGCGACCGATTGCATACCCGGTTCGCTCAGGCATCAGCCGCCGCCGACCGCACGGTGGTCGACCTCGTCGAGGTGAAACCCACCGTGCGGCAGCGCCTATCGGCCTGGCGGCGGCGATTCCGCCGCTAGCCGGTCACATCAGCCGAGAGCCTTGGCGACTCCGGCCGCCATCTCGGCGACCTGCTCGTCGGTCATCACGAATGATGGCGAGAACTGCATCGCTCCCTGGCCGGCGGCGCGGCCGGAGATCCCGAACTCGCGGAGCGTCTTCACGAACGGCAGCGCCGCCGCGGGATCGGCCAGCTGAACGGCCGCCACCGCCCCGAGCCCGCTGCGCACCTCCGCGACCCGCTCATGCTCGGCAAGCGGAGCGAGGTGCTCATGCAAGGACGCCTCGAGTCGCTTCGACTCGCCCAGCAGGTTCTCCCGCTCGACGATGTCCAAGTTCGCCATGGCCGCGGCCGCAGCACCGGCATGGCCGCCGTAGGTGTAGCCGTGGCGCCACCACACGCCACCGCTGAAGAACGGCTCAGCGACGTTCGGTGCGACGAAAACCGCGCCCATCGGAACGTAACCGGAGGTGAGCCCCTTCGCAGTGGTGATCATGTCCGGTTGCAGGTCGAAGCGGCTGGACGCAAACCACGATCCACCGATCCGCCCGAAACCAGTGACGACCTCGTCGACGACGAACAGAATCTCGTGCTCGCGACAGATCTCGCGGACCTCCGACAGGTAGCCCTCGGGTGGCAGGTAGATGCCGCCGGCGCCGATGATCGGTTCGCAGAAGAAGGCCGCGATGGCGTCGGCGCCTTCACGCTCGATCAGTTCGAGCAGGCCCTTCGCGTCATCCCAGTCGACGGTGCGCGCGTCGGCCATCAGTTCGCCGTAGCCCTCCCGGTTGACCGGGATGCCGGCGAGCGCGGTGCCGGCGACGTGCATGCCGTGGTACGCCTTCTGCCGTCCGACGATCAGCTTCTTAGACGGCCGGCCCACTTCCGTCCAGTACCGGCGAGCGAGCTTTGCAGCGGAGTCGACCGAGTCGGAACCACCCGACGTGAAGAACACCTTGGATCCGGGCACCGGCGCGATCGCCGCAAGCCGCTCCGCGAGCGCCACGGTGGTGTCGGACGTGAAGTCTCCGAAGTTCGAGAAGTGCGCCACCTTCGACAGCTGCGCCGCAACCGCGTCCGCGATCTCGGTGCGCCCGTGCCCGACGTTCGTGAACCACAGGCCTGCCGTGGCGTCGAGGTACCGGGTGCCGGTGTCGTCCCAGATGTAGGCGCCTTCACCGCGGGTGACGACGAACGCACCGTCGCGATGCACCGCCCCCATATCTGCGAACCCGTGCCACAGTGCTCCAGCCATGCAAGCCGTCCTTTGCTTCTTCGTCGCGTACGTCTTCCCGCGACTATGCCACGGAAACCGGGCCGCCTCCCTGCCGTCACCGCCGCACGTTCGCACACCGCCAAGTGTTCCAGCAGCGAGCGCCGTCGAACACTTCGATAGGCTGTGCGGAGCATGTCGACCACACCTTCTGCAGCCGAACCCGGTATCGATCGCCGCCAGGCGAAGAAGCGACTCGGTGCGCTCACTCTGCGCGACGAACACCGGCTACGCCGCCGGCTCGATCGTGCCAAGTCCCCGTCCGCGCTTGCCGCGCTGAACGCGGAGATAGCCGCCGCCGAATTCCGGATCGCCGAACGCCAGGCCCAGGTACCAGCGATCACGTACCCGGATTCGCTGCCGGTGACACAGCGCCGCGACGATATCGCGGCGGCCATCGCATCCCACCAGGTCGTGATCGTGGCCGGCGAGACCGGTTCCGGTAAGACCACCCAGATCCCGAAGATCTGTCTCGAGCTCGGCCGCGGCATCCGCGGCATGATCGGGCACACCCAGCCTCGCCGGCTGGCCGCGCGGACGGTCGCCGAACGCATCGCCGAGGAGCTGGGGCGCGAGCTCGGCGACACCGTCGGCTACACCGTCCGGTTCACCGATCACGTCTCCGACTCGACACTCGTCAAACTCATGACCGACGGCATCCTCCTCGCCGAGATCCAGCGTGACCGGATGCTGCGCCGCTACGACACCCTGATCATCGACGAGGCCCACGAACGCAGCCTCAACATCGATTTCATCCTCGGCTACCTCAAGGAACTGCTGCCTCGCCGACCCGACCTCAAGGTGATCATCACCTCGGCCACGATCGACCCGGAGCGCTTTGCCGAGCACTTTTCGGTAGACGGCGTCGCGGCCCCCATCGTCGAGGTCTCGGGCCGCACCTTCCCCGTCGAGATGCGATACCGGCCACTCACCATCGAGGTGGGCGAGCAGACCTTCGACCGCGACCCCGTCGATGCGGTGTGCGAGGCCGTCGACGAGCTGTGCGCAGAAGGAGACGGCGACATCCTGGTGTTCCTCTCGGGCGAACGAGAGATCCGCGACACCGCTGATGCACTGCGCGACCGCAAGCTCCGGCACACCGAGATCGTGCCGCTGTATGCGCGTCTGTCGGCCGCCGAACAGCACAAGGTGTTCTCCCCGCACACCGGACGACGAGTGGTGTTGTCCACCAACGTCGCCGAAACATCGCTGACGGTGCCCGGTATCCGCTACGTGATCGACCCTGGCACCGCCCGCATCTCCCGCTATTCGGTCCGCACCAAGGTCCAGCGGCTGCCGATCGAACCGATCTCGCAGGCGTCCGCGCGTCAGCGTTCCGGCCGGTGCGGTCGTGTCGCGGACGGCATCTGCATACGGCTGTACTCGGAAGAGGATTTCGAGTCTCGGCCGCAGTTCACCGAACCGGAGATCCTGCGTACCAACCTCGCGTCCGTCGTGCTGCAGATGACGGCCCTCGGACTCGGCGACATCGGCGCATTCCCATTCGTCGAACCGCCGGACCCGCGTGCGATCCGCGACGGCATCGCGCTGCTCGAGGAACTCGGCGCCATCACCGCCGGGGCGAAGACCAACGGACCTGAGCTCACCGGCACCGGACGCGAACTCGCCCAGCTCCCCGTCGATCCGCGGATGGCGCGAATGCTCGTCGAGGCGCACAAGAACGGCTGCCTGCGCGAGATGCTCGTCATCGTCTCGGCGATGTCCATCCAGGACGTCCGCGAGCGCCCCGCCGAGTTCCAGCAGGCCGCCGACAGCAAGCACGCTCGGTTCAACGTCGAGAACTCCGACTTCCTCGCCTACCTGAAGCTGTGGGAATACCTGCATGATCAGCGGAAGGAGCTCAGCTCCAACCAGTTCCGCAAAATGTGCCGCACCGAGTTCCTGCATTGGCTGCGCATCCGCGAGTGGCAGGACCTGCACGGCCAGCTCCGCCAAATCACACGTGGACTCGGTTGGGAGACATCCGATTCCGGCTCCGCAGCGGCGGAGACCGCGATCCACCAGTCACTGCTCGCCGGCCTGCTTTCGCACATCGGCCTGCGAGAGGGCGACAAGCGGGACTTCCTCGGCGCCCGCGGCAGCCGCTTCGCCATCTTCCCCGGGTCCGGCCTGTTCAAGAAGCCCCCGCGGTGGGTGATGGCCGCCGAACTGGTGGAGACCTCACGCCTGTGGGCGCGAATGACGGCCCGCATCGAACCGGAGTGGGCAGAAAAGCTCGCCCCGCACCTGGTCAAACGAACCTACTCCGAACCGCACTGGTCCACGAAGCAGGCATGCGCGATGGCCTACGAGCGGGTGACGCTCTACGGCGTGCCCCTCGTCACCGGCCGGCCGGTGACCTACAGCTCCATCGACCCGGAAGCATCGCGGGAGCTGTTCATCAGGCATGCGCTGGTGCAGGGTGAATGGCAGACCCAGCACAAGTTCTTCCACGCCAACCGCGCGCTGCTCGACGACGTCGAGGAGCTCGAGCATCGGGCCCGCCGCCGCGACATCCTCGTCGACGACGAGACCCTCTTCCAGTTCTACGACGAACGGGTCGGCGCGGAGGCGGTGTCCGGCAGGCACTTCGACACGTGGTGGAAGAAGACCCGCCGCGACGATCCGAACCTGCTGACCTTCACCACCTCAACGGTCGTCAACGCCGATTCGGCAGCAGTGCTCGAGGGCGAGTACCCCGATGCGTGGCGCCAGGGCGACATGCAGTTCCCGCTCACCTACCAGTTCGAGCCCGGAACCGAGGAGGACGGCGTCACCGCCCGTATTCCCGTCGCACTTCTCGCCGGACTGCGGCCGGTCGGCTTCGACTGGCTGGTTCCGGGATTGCGCACCGAACTCGTCACCGCACTGATCAAGACTCTGCCGAAGAACATTCGACGCCAGGTGGTTCCGGCACCCGATTTCGCGGCGGCGGCGCTCGCGTCGGTGAAGCCGCGGTCGGAGCCGCTGGTCCATGCCATGGCACGTGAACTCTCCAGGCTCGGCTCGTGCCGGATCGACCCCACGGACTTCGACGTGGTCTCGCTGCCACCGCACCTACGAATGACGTTCGCAGCGGTCGATGAGAAGGGCACGGTCCTCGGCCGGGACAAGAGCTTGGCGGCGTTGCGTCGTTCGCTCGCGCCACGCGTGAAGGTGGAAGTCGCCAAGGCTACGTCCAGCACGGAACGGGCACCGGCACCGGTGTGGACTGCGCAGACTCTCGGCACGCTGCCCGCCACGGTCACCCGGACGCTCGGTGGCCAGCAGGTCACCGGCTATCCGGCGCTGGTGCCGGAAGAATCGGGCGTCGCGGTTCGGGTGCTCACTACAGCGGCCGCGCAACGTGCCGCGATGCGATCTGGAACCCGGCAGCTCCTGCTCAATGCGATTCCCACGCAGGCCAGATCGGCAACCGCCGGAATGAGCAATAGCGAACGACTGGCACTCGGCCAGAACCCGGACGGCTCGTTCGACGCCCTGCTCGAGGATGCGCGCGCATGCGCTGTCGACGAACTGATCGCCGAAAACGGTGGCCCCGTACTCGATCCCGCCGCATTCGACGCCCTCACCACCAAGGTGCGTGCACAGCTTCCGACCCGCGTCGCGGCATTGCTGCGGCTACTGCTGCCGGCGCTCGCCGAATCGCACCGCCTCGCGGTGGTTCTCGACCGCGCCGGTGGCGAAGCGGCCGACGACGTACGTGAACAGAAGGAATCGTTACTGTTCCCCGGTTTCGTGGCAGAACTCGGGACCCGGCGGCTCCGGGATCTGCCCCGCTATCTGACGGCCGCGGTCCAGCGACTCGAGGCGCTGCCCGGCAGTGCGCAGCGCGACCGCGTCGGAATGGACGCCCTGGACCGTGTGTACGCCGCATACGACCGCATGCTGTCGGCGCTACCCGAGGAGCGACATGGCGCCGAGGACGTCACCGAGATTCTGTGGATGATTGAGGAACTGCGTGTGAGCCTGTTCGCACAGACTCTCGGCACCGCGATTCCGGTGTCGGAGAAGCGGGTGCTCAAGGCAATCGACCGCATCCGACGGTAGTCCGGGCTGGGCAGGACCCTTCGGACTGCTATCCGGCACCCTTCGGGCGATCTATCCGGCGTTCGGTTCGGCCCCGGACAGCTCGGCGCCGCGGTTCTCCCGATGAGTGCGGAGATCCTTGATCTCCCGCTCGAAATCCTCTGCCGAACTGAAAGACCGGTACACCGACGCGAAACGCAGGTAGGCGACCTCGTCGAGATCGCGCAGCGGACCGAGAATGGCCAGTCCCACCTCGTGGCTCGGAATCTCTGGGGATCCGGACGCCCGGACGGCGTCCTCCACCTGCTGCGCAAGCAAATTCAGTGCATCGTTGTCCACCTGTCGGCCTTGGCAGGCCCGGCGGACGCCCTGGACCACCTTCTCCCGACTGAACGGCTCGGTGACGCCGCTCCGCTTGACCACTGCAAGGACCGCGGTCTCCACAGTTGTGAAGCGGCGACCGCACTCGGGGCAGGACCGTCGGCGCCGGATCGCCGCGCCCTCGTCGGCCTCACGAGAATCGACCACGCGTGAATCAGGGTGCCGACAGAACGGGCAGTGCATGGCGAATCCTTCGTAGCCGTCGTGGCCGCAGCGCCGCTTCCCGATCGACGCCGGGTCCATGAGGACCGACTCACGTAGAGGAGGCGCGATATCGACGCGACCACGCGATGTGGTGTTACTGACAGGATCCGAGGATACCCGCACCTCCCCGAGGACCAGCGACTCCCGGGTGCCCAAGAGGTCCGGGATCGACCCACGCCACGATGACGTCATGACCGCACGTCTCCTTCGGAATCAGCGCACGAGCGCAACAGGTGCAATCAGCGTCTGCCCGGCCCGCACACCAGCACTCGACATGTCGTTCAACTGCATGATCCTGTCGACCACTTTCGCCACCGGCGCGTCCGGAGCCACCCGTGCCGCGACATCGCTCAGCGATTCGCCGCCCCGCACATGCACCGCCCCGGTCTCCGCCGGAACACCGTCGGATACTCCGACACTCAGATTGGCCAGTGCATCCAAGCCGACCACGATGCTCGCGGTGATCACCATGGTGGCCACGACACCGCCGAAACCGGAGGTCTTCCTGCGCTGGGGGTGCACCGCACGGGACACGCCGTTCGACGTCGTGCCGTAGCGCACCAACCCCGGCGTCGGGCGCCGCGGATCGTGCCTGCCGGACCGGCGGCGTCGCACCGCATCGTATTCACGCGCCGTGCGCAGCGACTCACGCTCCACGCAGGACGAGCCGGGTCGCCGCCGCGGCGACTGCGCCACCTCGACAGGTGCCGATCCATTCCCCGAAAGTGCCATGACCATCCGAACCCTCCCAGCGCGTCCAGACCGCCCATCGGTGTGCGATCAGAGTGACGATTGTTGTGCCGTTCCACGTGTTCGACCACGCGTTCGAAAGAACGCATGTTCGATTTCTACCACGAGCATCCGACAATGTCAGTAGTTTCGGCGACACGGCTCGAACAGATGTTTGATGTCAAGGCGTTGTCGGGCTAGATTCGTGGCAGAACGCACAGTCCACGAACCGCTGCGGGAGCGGTTGAGCCCGCGTAGGAGGCCACCAGCCATGAAGGACGACAGCTCGAGCCCTTCCGGCGAGTCCGGGACTCACGGGTCGCACACGAAGTCGCCCGTGGAGACCCCCACTGGGTCCACAAGTAGTTCCACGACGAGATCCACCGATTCACCCACCGAGGTACGCATCGGTGGAGCGGCAGGCGCCAAGCTCACCGACCGCCAGCGCAAGGTACTCGAGGTGATCCGGGCGTCGGTCGCCGAGCGCGGCTACCCACCCAGCATCCGGGAGATCGGGGATGCGGTCGGGCTTGCCTCCACGTCCTCGGTGGCGCACCAGCTGCGCACTCTCGAGCACAAGGGGTTCCTGCGTCGCGATGCCAATCGCCCACGAGCGGTGGACGTCCGCGGATTCGACGACGCGCAGACCGGAAGCGGCGGAACGGCCACGGTCGATGCCGATCAGCTCCCGGCGCCGGCGTTCGTGCCGGTGCTCGGCCGGATCGCCGCTGGTGGGCCGATTCTCGCGGAGGAAGCCGTCGAGGATGTCTTCCCGTTGCCGCGCGAACTGGTCGGCCAGGGTTCACTGTTCCTGCTCAAGGTCGTCGGCGAGTCGATGATCGATGCCGCCATCTGCGACGGTGACTGGGTCGTGGTCCGTCAGCAGAGCGTCGCCGAGAACGGCGACATCGTCGCGGCGATGATCGACGGCGAGGCGACCGTCAAGACATTCAAACGCACCGGCAAGGACGTGTGGCTCATGCCGCACAATGCGCTGTTCGACCCCATCCCGGGCAACGACGCCGCCATCCTCGGCAAGGTTGTCACCGTGATGCGCAAGATCTGATCACTTGGCGTCTGATACCCGATGCAGAAGCGGGCCGCGGCAGGAGTTCCTGCCGCGGCCCGTTTGTCATCGCCGGAGGGTTCCGTCGGCAACCGTCAGAGGTTGAGCCCGCGGCCGATGATTTCCTTCATGATCTCGGTAGTGCCGCCGTAGATCGTCTGGACGCGGGAATCCATGTAAGCCTTGGCGATCGGGTACTCACGCATGTAGCCGTAGCCACCATGCAGTTGCAGACACCGGTCGATCAGCTTGACCTGGGCCTCGGTAGTCCACCACTTCGCCATCGCGGCTTCCTGGACCGTGAGCTTGCCGGCATTGAGCTGCTCGATGAACTTGTCGACCAGGATCCGGACCGCAGTGGTCTCGGTTGCCAGTTCGGCGAGCACGAATCGGGTGTTCTGGAAGCTGCCGATCGACTTGCCGAATGCCTTGCGATCACGGCAGTACTGGATGGTGGACTCGAGGGCGGACTCCATCGCGGCCGCGGCAACCACCGCGATCGACAACCGCTCCTGTGGCAGGTTCTGCATCAGGTAGATGAAGCCCATGCCCTCCTCGCCCAGGAGATTGGCAGCTGGCACGCGCACATCCGTGAAGCTGAGTTCGGCGGTGTCCTGGGCCTTGAGGCCGATCTTGTCCAGGTTGCGTCCGCGCTCGAAGCCTTCCATGCCGCGCTCCACGACGAGCAGGGAGAAGCCCTGCGCACCCTTGTCGGGGTCTGTGCAGGCCACCACGATCACGATATCCGCGTTGATGCCGTTCGTGATGAAGGTCTTGGAGCCGTTGAGGATCCAGTGGTCACCGTCCTTGACGGCGCGAGTCTTGATGTTCTGCAGGTCGCTGCCGGTGCCCGGCTCGGTCATCGCGATCGCGGTGATGAGCTCGCCGGAGCAGAAACCCGGCAGCCACCGCTGCTTCTGATCCTCGTTGGCCAGCTTGATCAGATACGGAGCGACGACGTCGTTGTGCAGCATGAATCCGACACCGCTGTACCCACCGCGAGTCGTCTCCTCAGTGATGACGGCGTTGTAGCGGAAGTCCTCGACTCCCCCGCCGCCGTACTCCTCCGGCACCGCCATCCCGAGAAATCCCTGCTTGCCGGCCTCGATCCAGACCGCGCGGTCGACAATGTTCTGCTCCTCCCACTGGTCATGGAAGGGCGCGACATGCTGATCGAGGAACTTGCGGTAGGACTCCCGGAACAGCTCGTGCTCCGGTTCGAATAGGGTGCGCTCCACTACGTCTCCTCAGGTCGAAAATGCCGGCGTGCGAGCACGCAACGGCGGACATGCTTCCTCGAATTGACCGTAAGGCGAACACCGACCGCGATCCATGACCGAGGCGAGCGCGATTCGTGACCGGGGGGTATCGCGACAAGTCGCCCCCTCGGCGAGGAGTAGACGATCAGCGGCGCAGCGTCGCGAGCCAGCGCATCAGTGGGTACGCGATCAGGATGCCGACCGAGCCCCAGGCAATGCCGCCGAGTTCGACGGAACCCACCATCAGCGTCAGATTTCCGATACCCGCGACCAGAGCGGTCGCGGCGACAGTGAGGTTCACCGGATCTGTGAAGTCCACCTTCGCGTCCATCCAGATCCGCACACCAAGGACGCCGATCAGACCGTACAGCACCATCGTGGCGCCTCCGATGACGCCGTCGGGCACCGTGAAGACCAGTGCGCCGAACTTGGGCGAGAACGACAGGACGACCGCGGTGACGGCCGCGACCCAGTACGCCGCGGTCGAGTAGACGCGCGTCGCCGCCATTACCCCGATGTTCTCGGCATATGTGGTGGTACCCGAGCCGCCGCCCGCACCGGCGAGCGTCGTCGCCAGGCCGTCGGCGAAGAGCGCGTTGCCGGCCAGGTCGTCGAGCGACCGTCCCGTCATCGCCGCGACCGCTTTCACGTGACCGACGTTCTCGGCGACGAGGACGATGACGACCGGGAGCGCGAGCAGAATTACCGACAGCTCGAATGACGGACCGCGCAGGTGCGGCACGCCGAACCAGGCCGCTTCCCGCAGCGCGGCGACGCGCTCGTCAGCGAGTCCGCCGGTGACCGCGGCGAACACCCAGCCGATCACCACGCCGATCAGAATTCCGAGGCGGCCGATGATGCCTGGGCCGAGGACCGTCGCCAACAGGATGCCGGCCAGCGTGACCGCCGCGACGAGAGGTTGCGCCTGGAACGAACCGGCTGCTGTCGGCGCCAGATTGAGGCCGATCAAGGCAACCACCGCACCGGTCACGACGGGTGGCATGACCGCGTCGATGACGCGTGCGCCGATCAATTTGACGGCGGCACCGACGAGCATGAGGGCCACACCCGCGGCCACGACGCCGCCGAGCTGTGCGGCGGGACCGTCACCGGCCGACGCACTGAGCGGCGCTATGAACGCGAACGACGAACCGAGGTAGCTGGGGATGCGGCCGCGCGTGATGATCAGGAACAGCGCCGTGCCGATTCCCGAGAACAGCAGCGTGGTCGTGACCGGGAAGCCGGTGATGGTCGGAACCAACAACGTGGCGCCGAACATCGCGATGACATGCTGCATGCCGATCCCGATGGTGCGCGGCCACGACAGCCGCTCATGGGGCGCGACAACCGCGCCGTTGCTGATCCGTCGTCCGTCGCCGTGCACCGTCCACCCGAACATTCCGGAGGCTGCTGCCTGCTCGGGCACATGTCCGGCGCTGGCCTCGTTACTCGTCACAGTTGGCCAATAGTAGGGCTATGTGCGGGGAGGATCCTCGACTGCATCCCCGCAGTGACCTAGCCGGACGACACCGCAAGACGAATACCGGACAACTGGTACCCGGCAACTACTGGCGGGCCCGCGTCCGACGTCGCACCAGCATGAACGTGGCAAGCCCCACGATGAGCGCGCCGACGCCGAGAGTGGGAGTGGACCAGGTGGCCGCGCCAGGCCCTTCGGTCGTCCCTCCCGCCGCCTGGGTGGCGGTCGACTCGGCCGCCGCAGACGCAGACGGCGACACCGATCCCCCCGACCATGCCGTCTGCTGCGCCAGTTCGGTTGCGCCCCGCAGAATCTCAATCTGAGGCAGCGGTCCGCCCGCTGCCTCAGATCCGGCGATCAGGTCGCCATCCCGGGTGATTGCGACTACCTCGCCCTGCGGCTGGTTCGGCAGCGCTACCCGCACAGGAGTGGTCGTGGTGAGCGCGCGCGCCAGATCACCGTCCGGCGCCGAATACAAATACACATCGGTGTATGTACGCAGCGCAGCGACGGTACCGTCGGCGCTCACCGCACCCCCGGTGACGAGCATCGAGCTACCGACGGGAACGAGACCACCCGGAGTGTCGGTCGGCCCCAGCCGAACAGATCCGACCCGTTCGAGCTGCGTGGGGCCTGGTTCGGTCAGATCACGCAGCTCGGTGGGGCCGACCGGACGGTAGATTCCGCTGGCGGCGAGGACTTCCTTCGTGACGATCAGTGGGACGCCGTTGCGCTGGATCAGCAGCGACTCTCCGTCGTGCGGACCATCGGGGTACGTCAGCCGGTGCAACTGCCCCCGGCCGGTGGCAGGATCCAGGCCGATCAGCGCCACGGTCGAGCGCATGCGCTGGTTGTCGCCGATATCGGCCAGCCAGAGCCGGCCGTCAGACCCGACGCCCATGTCCTCGACATCGTACGGATCGATCGGCACGGTAATCGAGTTCACGACGGTGCACCCGTCCTCCATCACCACGACTGCATCGTCGGATCCGCTGTCACCGATGCCGTAGGTCTTCCCGTCGAGGATCGCCAACCCGGAAAGCTCCTCGAGTGCCCGATCGGTCGGTGTGCACACCGGCTCGAAGTGCGCCCCCGCCACCAGCACCCCGGGGCCGGTGTTTTGCGCGACAGCGGGCGCCGCGATCAACGCCAACGGCGCGAGTGTGAGGGCGACACCGGCGAGCGAGAGCCGAACCGCTGAGCGGACGCTACCCACGTCCGGCATAGTCGACGAGGGCCGACGCCAGCGCCTCTGGCACGAGCACGCGCATCCGCGTGCCGTCCTCCTCGTGCGTCGAGTCGAGGATCTGGCCGTCGGAATGGATCCGGGCAACCAGGTCACCCCGAGAGTAGGGGACCAGGACATTCACTTCGACTTCCGGCCTGCGGACGATATCGCCGAGGCACGCCCGAAGCTCATCGATCCCCTCACCCGTCCGTGCGGATACGAACACCGCACCGGGCAGGAGACCACGCAACTGAGTCAAGACCACCGGGTCCGCCGCGTCGATCTTGTTCACCACGATCAACTCCGGCGGCGCGGGTGTGTCGTTCTCGCGGAGCACCTCGGTGATCACCTCACGCACGGCCTTGATCTGGTCGGTCGGCAGCGGATCGGAGCCATCGACAACGTGTAGCAGCAGATCCGCGTCGGTGACCTCTTCGAGGGTCGAGCGGAATGCCTCGACCAGCTGCGTCGGCAGGTGCCGGACGAATCCCACGGTATCGGTGAGAACGTATTCGCGACCGTCCTCGAACGACGCCTTCCGTGTCGTCGGATCCAACGTCGCGAACAGCGCGTCCTGCACCAGCACCCCGGAGCCGGTGAGCGCGTTGAGCAGGCTCGACTTGCCAGCGTTGGTGTAACCCACGATCGCCACGGACGGGACCTCGTTGCGCAGCCGGCTGCTGCGCTTGGTGTCACGAGCCGACTTCATGTCCTTGATCTCACGTCGCAGCTTGGCCATCCGCTCGCGGATGCGACGGCGATCCGTCTCGATCTTGGTCTCGCCGGGTCCGCGCAGACCCACGCCGCCGTTGCTGCCGGCACGTCCGCCGGCCTGCCGCGACATCGACTCGCCCCAACCTCGCAGTCGCGGCAGCATGTATTCCATCTGTGCCAGAGCGACCTGCGCCTTGCCCTCCCGAGAGGTCGCGTGCTGGGCGAAGATGTCGAGGATCAGCGCGGTCCGGTCGATGACCTTGACCTTGACGACCTTCTCCAGTGCGGTGAGCTGCGCGGGCGTGAGCTCACCGTCGCAGATGACCGTGTCAGCGCCGGTGGCGAGGACCACCTGACGCAGTTCCTCGGCCTTACCGGACCCGATGTAAGTGGCCGCGTCAGGCTTGTCTCGGCGCTGGACCAGCCCCTCGAGGACCTCGGACCCCGCGGTCTCGGCTAGGGCGGCCAGCTCGGCCATGCTCGCGTCGGCCTGAGCGGCTGTGCCGCTGGTCCACACACCAACCAGCACGACCCGTTCGAGCCGAAGCTGCCGGTACTCGACCTCGGTGACATCGGTGAGCTCGGTGGACAGTCCCGCGACGCGGCGCAGAGCGGTGCGCTCGTCGAGCTGCATCTCGCCCACGGACGGCGTCGAGGACTCGGAGAATGCTGCCGAATCTGCTCCGGAACCAGCCGAATCGGCGGCGGAGGTGGATTCGTCCGCAGAGGACGAGGACTTGTTGTGATGTGAGTTCGTCATACCCGTCCATCGTCCCACGAAGCGCGGCCGGCCCGCACCTGGATTAACGCCCGATTTCGAGCGCCCGGGCGAGCCCGGCGTCAACCCAGATCAGTCCACCAGCGCGTGTCGACCACGCCCGACGCCACCAACACCGACGGCCCTCGCAGGGCAGCACGCCCGCCTGATATCTCCACCTCGACCCGGCCGCCGGGCACCCGGACCTCGACGGTGCCATTCGACTCCCCGCTGTAGCGCAGCGCTGCCACCGCCGCGGCAACGGTTCCGGTGCCGCACGAACGAGTCTCCCCCACGCCGCGTTCGTACACCCGCATCTCGACCGCACCCTCGGCGAGCGGGGTCGAGATCTCGATGTTCACGCCCTCCGGGAAGAAGCTTGGATCGAACTCCGGAGCCACGGTGAGGTCCAGCCCGGCGAGGGATGCCGGCGTCAGATCCGGATCCACGCATGCGAGATGCGGATTACCGACGTCGATGCCGACGCCGCCGAGGACGCGGCCGCCCACGGTCGCCGCCGAGGTTCCGAGCTCACGCACCACGCCCATGTCGACGGTGACATCGCCGTAGACGGCATCGGCCGCGTGAACGGTGACGGGGCGCGCACCCGCGCGACTGCCGACCACGAACTCGTCGCGCCATTCGAGCCCGGTCGCACGCAGATAGTGCGCGAACACCCGGACACCGTTGCCACACATCTCGGCGATCGACCCGTCGCCGTTGCGGTAATCCATGAACCAGTCGTCGGGACCGACGCCCTCCGGCAAGGTCGCCAGCACGCCGACTGCGGCGAGTGCTCCCGCGCGCACCACCCGCAGTACGCCGTCAGCGCCCAGACCGCGACGGCGATCGCACAGCGCGGCGATCCGGTGCGCCGGCAACGCGAGGGCGGCGTCCGGATCCGGCAGGATCACGAAATCGTTCTCGGTGCCGTGGCCCTTGCTGAATTCCATGGAACTCAGCTTAGCGACCGATCCGCATGCCTCAGTGCGGCCTCGACGAGGTCCGGATCGGCACCGTCCAGCCAGTGCACCCGCGGGTCCCGCCGGAACCACGAACGCTGACGACGGACGTAGCGCCGAGTGCCGATGAATGTTCGTTCGAGAGCCTCCGTGCGGTCGTACTCGCCATCGAACATCGCAAGCACCTGCGCGTATCCGATCGCTCGCTGCGCAGTGACGCCCTCGCGGAGACCGGCATCGACGAGGCCCCGAACCTCGTCGACGAGGCCCCTGCCGAACATCAGCTCGGTGCGCAGGCGGATCCGGGCGTCGAGTGCCTCGGTGTCCCGGTCCACGCCGATGATGACAGTCCCCCACCGCGGTTGGCCGATCGTGGGGGCCGAGGCGGCGAACGGCCGACCGGTCAGCTGGACGACCTCGAGCGCACGCACGATCCGTCGACCGTCGGTCGGCAGGATCGACGCCGCGGCATCGGGGTCCACGCGCGCAAGCTCTGCATGTACGGCGCCCACTCCACGCTCGGCCAGCACGGACTCCCAGTGGCCGCGGATCTGCGGATCCGTGGCGGGGAACGACCACTCGTCGAGCAGTGACTGCACATACATCATCGAACCGCCGACGATGATCGGGACGGCGCCGCGGGCTCGGATGTCCTCGATGTCACGGGTCGCGGACTCCTGATAGCGCGCAACAGTCGCAGTCTCCGTGACGTCGAGCACATCGAGTTGGTGGTGCGCGATGCCGCGCCGCTCGTCGACCGTGAGCTTGGCGGTGCCGACATCCATGCCGCGGTAGAGCTGCATCGCATCGATGTTGACGATCTCGCCGCCGAGTCGCTCGGCGAGCCCGAGCCCGAGATCGGACTTGCCCGTCGCGGTCGGTCCGACCACAGCGATCGGAGTCGGCGCATCCAACGAATCCACTGTCACGCCATCCACATCCCGACGTGATAGCCGACGCCGAAAGGTGCACCCGTGTACAACGTCTCGGACTTGCGCGGACCCCCGCACCCGCCACCGAAGGCCGCCGACAGCGTCTGCCATGCGGCCCGTCCGGACAGACCCAGCTCTGCACACAGGTCGGCGTCCAGAGCCTCGATCGCCGCGCAGTCCCCGGCCTCCAACGCCTCGTCCACCGCAGACTGCACAGCACCCGAACGCGAATCGAACGCGCCAGGAGCCTTGTCCGTCAAGGTGTTCGCGCCGTCCGCGACGACGAGCAGACCCTGCGGCAGGGCCCGCGAATCCAGCTCAGCGCGTAGCTCCGCACCGATGCGAGCACAGTCGGCGGGCGGGGTGTCAGCTGTGAGGAGCAACACGCGCGCCCGCGCCGCCGGCGCGCCCGCGCCGCGCAACCAGCCTGCGATCAGTGCCGCCAGCGGCATGGACCGGTCTGCCTCTGCGTCGTCGTCCCCGGAAAGACCCGGATCCAGGCGGACTCTCACGTCCACGCCGAAACCCGCGAAAGTCCCCGACGACGCGGCCGGCAGCCACCCACCGGGCGAACCCGGTTCTGCGACGCCGATCACCGTCCACTCGTCGCACGCGCCGCCGAGACGCGCAGACACCTCCAGCGCCGCTTGGCGGAACCGGTCGGTTTCTGTGGCTGCGGCGCCGGCCAGTTCGGGAACCAGCAACGGCGGCGAGGGCACGAGAGCGGCAGCGGTCAGCACCTGCGCCACGGTAGTCGACCCGAGGTGACGCCTTCGGAGGGTCATACCTGTTTGAATAGTCCTGGACAGTTACTGAAGGCTCGCACCGGGTACCGGATTCGCGGGAGCCGACAGGGCGATAAGGCAGCCGTGACGCGCGGCAGAGACGAGGAACAATGACCGAGAGCAACGCACCCAAGCCGGGTACCCCGAAGCCTGGCCCTCCCAAGCCCGGCGCAGCGAAATCGAGCTCACCCAGGCCCGGTCCGGCCCCTGCCCACGTGACTCCCGTGGCGGCGGCCAGCGATCCCAGTCTCTTCGGCCGCGTCGACGACGACGGCACCGCGTGGGTCAAGACAGCCGACGGCGAACGTCAGATCGGTTCCTGGCAGGCCGGTGACGCAGCGGAAGGGCTCGCGCACTTCGGTCGGCGCTACGACGATCTCGCCACCGAGGTCGGACTGCTCGAGGCACGCCTCGCTTCTGGGGCAGGCGACGCCAAGAAGACCCGCGCCGCAGCCGAGGCACTGGCCGCCTCGCTGCCCACGGCATCCGTCATCGGCGACATCGACGCCCTGTCTGCCCGCCTGAATTCGATCATCGAGGGCTCCGAGCAGGCCGCTGCGCAAGCGAAGCAGGAGAAGGAACAGTCCCGCCACGAGCACACCTCCCGTAAGGAGGCGCTTGCCGCCGAGGCCGAACAGATCGGCGCCGAATCGACGCAGTGGAAGGTTGCGGGCGACCGGCTCCGCGAGATCCTCGACGAGTGGAAGACAATCCGCGGCCTCGACCGGAAGGTCGACGACGCCCTGTGGAAGCGCTATTCCAAGGCGCGTGAGGCGTTCAACCGACGGCGCGGGGCGCACTTCGCCGACCTCGACCGTGAACGCGCAGCGGCCAAGACCCGCAAGGAGGAACTCGTCGAGCAAGCGGAGGCCCTCTCCGGTTCCACCGACTGGGGTCCGACGGCCGTCGAGTTCCGTGACCTGCTCACCGAGTGGAAGGCTGCAGGTCGCGCGCCCCGCGAAGCCGACGACGTCCTGTGGCGCCGCTTCAAGGAAGCCCAGGACGTGTTCTTCGCGGCCCGCAATGCAGCCACATCCGAGCGCGACGCCGAGTTCGAGCAGAATGCAGTCGCGAAGGAGGCGCTGCTCGCGAGCGCCGAGGGCATCGATCCCGACAAGGACATCGATGCTGCCCGCGCTGCCCTGCGCGACCTGCAGGAGAAGTGGGATGCACTCGGCAAGGTCCCGCGCGAGCGCATGCACGATCTCGAGGGCAGGCTCCGCGCGATCGAGAAGCGCGTCCGCGACGCCGCCGACTCCGAGTGGCGCCGTACCGATCCCGAGGCGCTGGCGCGGGCGGCTCAGTTCCGTGAGCGCGTGGCCCAGTTCGAGGAGCAGGCGGCCAAGGCGGATGCGGCCGGCAAGAAGAAGGACGCCGAGAAGGCTCTAGCGCAGGCGCAGCAGTGGCGCGAGTGGGCCGCTGCGGCCGAGGGCGCGGTCAACGGGCGCTGAGACCCGCAGAAGGTGAGGGGTGCAGTGCCGGTCGGCACTGCACCCCTCATTCGTTGATCGGGATCCGGTCGCGATCCCCTCTCGGATCAGACGTTCCAGTCGCCGCGCTGATCTGTCTCGCTGGCGGCCCGGCGGCGCTCCTCCTCCGCGGCGAGCTGCATCGCGGTTCGGCTCCACACGACCTTGATCCAGTGGAAGGTCAACACCATCACCGTGATCCAGCCGAGGATCAGGCCGATACCCGGCCCCGCGCCGGACGCATCGGCCACCGGAAGCGTCTGCCGCGACCAGATGGCCAGCATGCCGAACACCGCAGACACCGCGGTGCCCGCGAGCGCTATCCACGCGACGACCCACCGGCGGGTCACCAGCGCCAGGATCGAGAAGACGCCGCCGAACACGAGGGCGAGCCATACGAAGATGCGCGACGGCAGCTTGATGTGCTCGGCAATCGCGTCCTGGTCGCCGACGAGCACGTCCCAGCCGTTTGCTGATCCGGTGTGCGGCAGCGTGAACGAGAGCAGCAGCACGAGAACGCCGATCGCGACGACGACGGCACGCATACCGGGATCGATCTCACCCGCGACCTTCTTCTCGGCGGCGTCGAAGTCCCTCTGGTACTCCCCCATCGGATCCGGCGCGTCACCCGGCAGGTTCTCGCTACCGGAAGCGTCTCCGCTGTCGGAGCTACTCATGCGTCACATCCCATCTGTGTTGGCAACGGCTCGGGGACACCGATCTGCGGCAATCCGAGTCCGACGCCGATCGGCGGGGTCTTCGGAGTGACCCCTCGTTCGAACGAGTCGCCGGCGCGGGTCCGCCGGTGGGTGCGCACGAGATCGTCGGCAACCAGGTGGTGCGGGGCCGCCGCGGTCACCGTCGTGGCAATCACGTCACCGGGGCGCACGTCACCGTCGAGGTTGCCCTCCGGCCGGAAGTGCACGAGCCGACCGTCGCGCGCACGACCGCTCATCCGTGCGGTCGCCGCGTTCTTGCGCCCGTCATCGGCGGTCACCAGCAGCTCGACCTCTGTGCCGACGAGCTTGCGGTTCTCCTCGAGCGTGATCTCCTCCTGTAGCGCGATCAACCGCTCGTAGCGTTCCTGCACAACGGCTTTCGGAAGCTGACCTTCCATCTCCGCAGCCGGCGTGCCGGGCCGCTTGGAGTACTGGAACGTGAACGCACTGGTGAATCGCGCCTGCCGGACCACGTCCAGCGTGGCCTGGAAATCCTCCTCGGTCTCACCGGGGAAGCCGACGATGATGTCGGTGGTGATCGCGGCGTGCGGCATCGTGGCGCGCACCTTCTCGATGATGCCCAGGAACTTCGCACTGCGGTAGGAGCGGCGCATCGCCTTGAGGACCCGGTCGGAACCGGACTGGAGCGGCATGTGCAGCTGCGGGCACACGTTCGGGGTGGACGCCATCGCCTCGATCACGTCGTCGGTGAACTCCGCCGGATGCGGGGACGTGAACCGGACCCGCTCGAGCCCCTCGATCTGCCCGCACGCACTCAGCAGCTTCGCGAACGCGCCGCGGTCACGCGGCAGCTCCGGATCGGCGAACGAGACGCCATAGGAATTGACGTTCTGCCCGAGTAACGTCACCTCGAGCACGCCCTCGTTCACGAGCGCCTGAACCTCGGCGAGGATGTCGCCGGGTCGCCGGTCCACCTCCTTGCCGCGCAGCGACGGCACGATGCAGAACGTGCAGGTGTTGTTGCAGCCGACGGAGATCGACACCCAGCCCGCATACGCGGACTCGCGCTTGGCCGGCAAGGTCGACGGGAACGCCTCGAGCGACTCGAGGATCTCGACCTGAGCCTCCTCATTGTGCCGGGCGCGCTCGAGCAGGGCCGGAAGCGAGCCGATGTTGTGGGTGCCGAACACAACATCCACCCACGGCGCCTTCTTCACGACCGTGTCGCGGTCCTTCTGCGCGAGGCAGCCGCCGACCGCGATCTGCATGCCGGGACGCTCCTGCTTGACCGGCGCCAGGTGGCTGAGATTGCCGTACAGCTTGTTGTCGGCGTTCTCCCGAACGGCGCAGGTGTTGAAGACCACCAAGTCCGCCTGGCTGCCGGGCTCTGCTTTGAAGTATCCAGCGTCCTCGAGCAGGCCCGAGAGCCGCTCCGAGTCGTGCACGTTCATTTGGCAGCCGTACGTGCGGACCTCGTAGCTGCGCCCGGCGTCATGGTCGATCGTCTCCACACATCCCAGCGTACGGCCCCGACATCGGCCACTCGTCGGGGCCACAAGGGAGTCCTCGCGTACGCCGGCGGGATTCGATCGATCGAGCTGCGCGATTGCTAGACCAGCAGGTACGCAGACATGCGATATAGGGTTACCCGTTATGACGCAGCCTGTGACACCCGAACCGGCTCCCAGCGCCCCGTCGATGATCTCCATGAAGGGAGTCGACAAGCACTTCGGCGACTTACATGTGCTTCGAAACATCGAGCTGGAGATTCCGGCCGGTCAGGTCGTCGTGATGCTCGGCCCGTCGGGCTCGGGGAAGTCGACCCTGTGCCGCACCATCAATCGTCTCGAACCGATCGACAACGGCTCCATCACCATCGACGGCGTCGCGGTTCCCGCCGAGGGTAAGGCCCTGGCGCGACTGCGGTCCGATGTGGGCATGGTGTTCCAGAGCTTCAACCTGTTCGCCCACAAGACGGTGCTCGAGAACGTGATGCTCGCGCCGATCAAGGTTCGCGGGATCGGCAAGGCCGAGGCGAAGGAGCGGGCATTGGCCCTCCTCGAGCGCGTCGGTATCCAGTCGCAGGCCGACAAGTACCCCGCTCAGCTCTCCGGTGGACAGCAGCAGCGGGTGGCCATTGCCCGCTCGCTCGCCATGGATCCCAAGGTGATGCTGTTCGATGAGCCGACGTCGGCGCTCGATCCCGAGATGGTCAACGAGGTCCTCGAGGTCATGGTGAACCTTGCGAAGGAGGGCATGACGATGATCGTCGTCACCCACGAGATGGGATTCGCGCGCAAGGCCGCCGACCGGATCGTCTTCATGGCCGACGGCGTCATCGTCGAGGACACCGACCCCGACACCTTCTTCACCGCACCGAAGTCGGACCGCGCCAAGGACTTCCTCGGCAAGATCCTCGGCCACTGAGCCGGACGGGATTCTCATCATGAATCGCATGCACATCAGAGCGCCACGCGTCGTCGCACTGATCGCAGCGCTGACCGCGGTGGTGCTCACCGCGTCGGCCTGCGGCAGCAGCGAGCCCCGGGACGTGCTGGCGGACGCCGCCGACGGCCACCTGACCATCGGCACCAAGTTCGATCAGCCCGGCCTGGCGCTGCGCGAGCCGAACAAGACCATGACCGGGTTCGACGTCGAGGTCGCGAAGTACGTCGCGAACTACCTCGGCGTCCCGACGGACCGCATCACGTGGCGCGAGGCGCCGTCCTCCCAGCGCGAGACACTCATCAAGAACGGCGAGGTCGACTTCGTGGTCGGGACCTACTCGATCACCGACAACCGCAAGAAGGTCATCGACTTCGCCGGACCGTACTACGTGGCGGGACAGTCATTGCTGGTGCGCGCCGACGACGATTCGATCACCGGCGCGGAGTCGCTGCAGAGCGGAAAGAAACTGTGCTCGGTGTCCGGTTCCACGCCCGCGCAGAAGATCGAGAAATCGTATCCGGGTGTGCAGCTGCAGCAGTTCGACAGCTACTCCTCCTGCGTGGAGGCCCTGCACCGCGGAAAGGTCGACGCGCTCACCACCGACGACATCATCCTGGCCGGGTACTCGGCGCAGTACCCGGGTGAGTTCAAGCTCGCGGGCCAGCCGTTCACCACCGAGTTGTACGGCATCGGCCTGCCCAAGGGCGAGACCGAGGCCCGCACGAAGATCAACGACGCGATCGAGGACATGATCGCGACCGGCGCCTGGGCGAAGGCGCTCGAAGCCACCATGGGCGAGTCCGGGTACGCGCTGCCGGCTCCCCCGGCCGTCGACCGGTACTGATGCGGAGGAGGTGACAATGGAACTGTTCGATACCTACGGCAGCCAGCTGATCAGCGCGTTCTGGACGACGGTGCAGCTGACGGTCTGGTCGGCGATCGGCGCCCTGATCTGGGGCACGCTGCTCGCCGCCATGCGGGCGTCCCCCGTACCCATCCTGAGGATCTTCGCGACCTGGTATGTCAACATCTTCCGTAACACGCCGCTGACGCTGATCATCGTGTTCTGCTCGGTCGGCCTCTACCAGAACCTCGGCGTGCACTTCGCGCCGGAGGGTTCCTCGAAGTTCATCGACCAGAACAACTTCCGGCTCGCGGTCCTGGGCTTCGTCGTCTACACCAGCGCGTTCGTGTGCGAGTCGCTGCGCTCGGGGATCAACACGGTCCCGATCGGACAGGCGGAGGCCGCCCGCTCGCTGGGCCTGACGTTCAGCCAGGGCATCCGGTTGATCGTGCTCCCGCAGGCGTTCCGCGCCGTCATCGCACCGCTGGGCAGTGTGCTCATCGCGTTGACCAAGAACACCACGATCGCGTCGGCGATCGGTGTCGCGGAGGCGTCACTGCTGATGAAGACCATGATCGAGAACGAATCCGACAAGCTGTTCCTGGTCTTCGGCATCTTCGCGATCGGATTCATGGTTCTGACGCTGCCGGTCGGTTTCCTGTTCGGCTACCTCGGCAAGCGTATGGCGGTGAAGCGATGACCCAGCAGGCGAGCGTTCTCTACGACATCCCCGGCCCCCGTGCCCGGGTTCGCAACCGGCTCATCGCGATTGCTTTCGGTGTCGTGCTGGTCGCGATAGCGCTGTATGTCCTCAACGTCCTTGCGGACAACGGGCAGCTCGAGGCGGACAAGTGGTCGCCGTTCCTGGACCACTTCACCTGGACCACCTATCTGTTGCCGGGTCTCAAGGGCACCCTGCTCGCAGCGGCGCTGTCGATCGTGTTCGCGCTGATCCTCGGCGCGATCCTGGGCATCGGACGCCTGTCCGACCATCGCTCGGTCCGCTGGATCAGCGGCGCAATCGTCGAGTTCTTCCGCGCCATTCCGGTGCTGATCCTGATGATCTTCGCCTACCAGGCGTTCGCACAATACGGCGTGTTTCCGTCGAACCAGCTGGCACTGGCTGCAGTTGTGGTGGGCCTGACACTCTACAACGGCTCGGTGATTGCCGAGATCCTGCGCGCTGGCATCCTGTCACTGCCGAAGGGTCAGACCGAGGCCGCGTCCGCGCTCGGAATGCGCAAGAGCCAGATGATGCGGTTGATCCTGCTCCCACAGGCGATCACGACGATGCTGCCGGCCCTGGTCTCGCAGATGGTGGTGGCGTTGAAGGACTCGGCGCTGGGCTACCAGATCGGCTATATCGAACTGATCCGCAGCGGGCAGCAGGCGGCCTCGTACTACCGCAACTTCTTTGCCGCACTGGTCATCGTGGGCGTGATCATGGTGGTCATCAACTTCGCGCTCACGACATTCGCGACATGGCTCGAGAAGCGTCTGCGTACCGGTGGACCGGGCGGACGCAAGATCGCGACTCCGATCGACACCAACGAGATCGACGGTGTCCCCGGCATCGACGACTTCAGTGATGCCGGATCCCCCAAGAACCCTCGCTGATCCCAGACGCCGCTGGTTCGAAGCACCTCAGCTCGCGGGGAACCTCAGTCCTCCGCGAGCTCGTCCACTTCGGCGCCCAGGTCTGCGAGTTCCGACTTGACCACCGCGAACGACATCGACGACTGGTATCCGCGCCGGGCGAGCATCCCGACCAGGCGTCGCATCATCCGCTCCCGGTCAGCCGAGTCCGCGATGTCCCCCGGGGACACTCGCACGAGCTTCTTGCGCACCAGCTCACGAGCACGGTCGTATTCGTCGTCGGAACTGATCTGCGCGAGCGCCTCGGTGGAGGTTTGCTCGTCGATTCCCTTGCGGCGCAACTCCGTCGCGAGTGCTCGTCGGCCACGACCGGAGTAGGTGTGGCGGGAATGCACCCACTGCTCGGCGAACGCTGCGTCGTCGACCAAGCCCACGTCCGCAAGCCTGCCGAGGACTTCATCGATCACCGACTGCGGGTACCCCTTCTGTACAAGCTTCTGCTCGAGCTCGTTACGGCTACGCGCCCGGTCGGTCAGCAAGCGCAGGCATACGTCCTTCGCACGCGCCGCAAGGGCTTCCGGGGAGCCCTGCAATTCCAGCGGCTTTCCGTCCGGATCGAGGCCGCGCCCCTGCGTGCGCCGGCCACGTCGACGCCCTCCGTCGGCGCCATCCTCTGTCCCGACATGATTCTCTGTCACGGCATCGCTCCCGCCCGCCCGGTCGGCGGCGCCATCCGGGCGGGACACGAACCTCACGAGGCTAGAAGTCGGTCGGTTCGGCGTCCTCGGCGGTGAGAACCGCGCCGATACCGAGCTTCTCCTTGATCTTCTTCTCGATCTCGTCGCGGACGTCGGTGTTCTCGAGCATGAACTTGCGAGCGTTCTCCTTGCCCTGGCCGAGTTGGTCGCCTTCGTACGTGTACCAGGAACCGGACTTGCGGATGAACCCGTGCTCGACACCCATGTCGATCAGCGAGCCTTCCTTGCTGATGCCCTGACCGTAGAGGATGTCGAACTCAGCCTGCTTGAACGGCGGCGACACCTTGTTCTTGACGACCTTGACGCGGGTGCGGTTACCGACCGCGTCAGTGCCGTCCTTGAGGGTCTCGATGCGTCGAACGTCGAGGCGGACCGAGGAGTAGAACTTGAGCGCCTTACCGCCGGTCGTGGTCTCGGGGGAACCGAACATCACGCCGATCTTCTCGCGTAGCTGGTTGATGAAGATCGCGGTGGTTCCCGAGTTGTTGAGCGCACCGGTCATCTTTCGCAGTGCCTGGCTCATCAGACGAGCCTGCAGGCCGACGTGACTGTCTCCCATCTCGCCCTCGATCTCGGCGCGCGGTACGAGCGCGGCCACCGAGTCGATCACGATGATATCGAGCGCTCCCGAGCGGATCAGCATGTCGGCAATCTCGAGTGCCTGCTCACCAGTATCGGGCTGCGAGACCAGCAGCGCGTCGGTGTCGACGCCCAGCTTGCGGGCATACTCGGGATCCAGCGCGTGCTCGGCGTCGATGAACGCTGCAATACCGCCCGCGGCCTGCGCATTCGCGACCGCGTGCAACGCCACAGTCGTCTTGCCGGAGGACTCCGGGCCGTAGATCTCGACGACGCGGCCGCGCGGCAGGCCGCCGATGCCGAGCGCCACGTCCAGCGCGATAGATCCGGTGGGGATTACGGCGATCGGCTGATGGGCTTCCTCACCCAGGCGCATCACCGAGCCCTTGCCGAAGCTCTTGTCGATCTGCGCCAGCGCCAGCTCGAGCGCCTTGTCCCGATCGTGTGCCTGTGGTGCCATCGTGGTCCCCTTCTCGAAGTCTCGTCCAGCGATCTGACGGATACGTTAGAGCCCGGTACCGACAACTTCGCCGGCACGAACAGTTCGAACTGACGCGCTCACGGATGATCCCAGCATAGGGGAACATCTGTTCGAGTCAACACCGGCGCCGCGGCTCGGGGGCAGAGGCCGAGGCCCGCAATCTGCACCGCGCGCTATCTACGCTGCGGGGGGACGTCGAACTCGTCGCACAGCGCGCGCCACACGACACGCGGGTCGAATCCATCCTCGATCGCATCCGCGGCGGTCTTCGCGCCCAGGCTGAGGATCACATGGTCGACGAGCAGGGAGTCGCCACGTATCTGCCCGAACTCTTCCCGGACGAGGTCATGGAACTCGGTCAGTCGCACATTTGCCACCGTAGCGGAACCGCGGCCGCCGACCGTCGGCTCACCGCAGTGCCGCACGGCAGACTTCGACCGGGTCTTCGACCTGGGTCGAGCCGTCCGCTGCCCGTCGCGCCGCGGCGGTGAACTCCGGTTCGCCCAGCACCGTCCGAACCGCAGCCCGCAGGGCCTGGGCCCCGAGGGGGCGAACCACCAGCCCGCTACCCAGCCGGGCCGCACGGTTGGCGAGCTCCCACTGGTCTCCGCCGCCGGGGACCGTCACCACCGGCACCCCTGCGATCAGGCCTTTCGCGAGCAGGCCATGCCCGGCTCCGCACACCAGGACCGACGCGTTCCGCAACATCTCGTCCTGCCGTCCGAACCCGGCCCGCACCCAGCCGGGCAGTCCGTCCGGCGGGGCATCGAACATCGATGCGACCATCCGCACGCCCGTGCCGTCGAGCGCCTGGATCGCGACCTCGAGCAGGCCACCGGCGCCGGTGGACGCGGTCGAAGGCGCCACCATCACGAGCGGCCCGTCCCCGGGCGGGAGTTCGAGCACAGTCTCGGTGGGCTCCCACAGCAGCGGGCCGACAACATGCGCGTTCTCCGGCCAGTCCGGTCGTGACACCTCGAGTGCCGGCAGCGTCGCGATCAACCGGGCCACCGGGCCTGGGTCGTGGGCGGGCAGCCCGACACTCACCCGTGCCGCGCCACGCTGGGCGTGGCCCTGACGGATCGAACGGGCGGTCGCGGCGCGCAGCAACGTGTCCCGCAGCCGACCTCGTAGCCCGGCGCCCGGCGCCAGCCCGGATCCGATGGGCGGCAACCCCTTCGACGGCAGGTACAACGGATGCGGGGACAGCTCGATCCACGGCAATCCGAGCCGCTCGGCCGCCATGCCGCCGCCGACGGTGATGACGTCGGACACCACCAGATCGAGATTCAGCGCACGCAGGTCCGGGAGTATCTCGGTGGAGATGTGCGCGGCCCGTCCGTGGATCTTGGCGCCGGAGTCGGAGTCGTCGTCGGTCGCACGTGGTGCGAGCCCGCCCAGCTTTCGCGTCGCGATCCCGGCGTCGCGCGCGACGTCGAGCCACCGCCCCGCCGTGAACACCACCGGATCATCGCCCGCAGCAATGAGTTTCCGACACAACGCAAGGGCCGGGACGGCATGACCAGCCTCCGGACCGGCGACTACGGCTACTCGCATCCGCCCAGCGTGCCACACACGCCGGCGCCCTGATCCGCAGGCGCCGCTCCGGAACTCACCACGCCGCTCCCCCGATCGGGCGCGCGGCGCACCCGAAAGCGGAGCGGCACCCGGGCCGGACTCCCGCCCTGGCCGATCGGCCTCTCTTGTCTCCCGACGATCCTTGACGACATCCACCTCGAGAATCAGCACCCACCCACCAGTCTCGAAAGTGACTTGCATCACATCCGCTGTCGATGTGCACCGATTCCGTGTCGTCTTGTTGATCAGATGTTCTGCACAGCGGACCGGCGATGCGACGATGGGGGCGCACGGTGCAAAAACATGGGGGTTGAACGGCGGCTGGTTGTCGAGGGCGGTCCATCGCAGGCCGCGGTGGCCTTTCCCGTCGAGCCGGTCGCGCTGCGCGACCTCGCTCAACGCGCTGGACTCGGCTTCGCCGATGTCGTGGCATTGGCCGATATCCCATCGACAACCCTCAACCGACTGTGGAAGGACCCCGACTGGACTACCCGATCAACCGGCACGGCGTTGCAACAACTGGTGGACGTTGTGCCTGTTCTGTCGACCTACCTGGAGGGTCGGGGGTTCACCTCGAGAGTTGAGCACTGTTTGCGGATAATCGAAGCGGCCGGGATTGTCGTTCGACTGCCGCAACGCGTCGATCGCGCACAACTTGCCGCATTGAGCAATGCACTCGGTGTTGCGGCAGCAATTGCCAGTGGCCGCACAGCGGACCTGACGCGGCGTTTGTCGTTGGGTTGGAGTCTTGGACACGATCAGTTTATCGATGCGGTTTTCGCAACCGGCCCGGACAGTCTGTTCAGTGACGACGGTTCAATGCTGGCCGGCGTATCCGGGATGTGGCTGGCCGCTCCACGCGCGACCTCCGTGTCGGACATGGTCGGCAACGGTGTCCTGGCCCACAAGACCGCGAAATATGGTGCGGCCGAGAAGGACTTGTCGCCGGACTCACCGCAGGACATTCGCGATATACGTTCGGCGTTCGTCCGTCGCAGCCTGACCATCGGCGGCATGCTTCGTGACGGCGACCTCGAGATTGTGAAGCGCTACCAGCGTGAAGTCGAGACCAATCCTGTGGTCGCTCGCAACGAAAGCTGGTCGCTGCTGACCTTCGGCAGCGGCCAGAGGTTGCCCGTCGACTTCTCGCTGCCCACAGTGACGCCACGCGTCTACGCGGGAGTAGTTCGAGACGTCGCTACCCTCAATGACGCGTACCTCCTCTACCTCGTCACCACCGCGCTGCCCACACTCTGGGCGGCGACTGGACTGCCGCCTGCATCCCTGCGCCGGCGGCTGGCTACAGCTCTCGACGATCGCTTGTTTTCCGGGGTGGCAGACCGACGGCTGCGAGGCGAGGTTTTCGCGCTGCTCCGAGCCCTCGAGGACTGATTCCGCGAAAGCCGTCGCCGCCGCATACGGGGGCACCGGAGCACCTTGCAGCGGCGGCCCCCGCACTTCGGGCTGCCGAATGCGGGTGTGCCGGCGCCCGCCGGCCACGGATGACGCCATCGAATGCCCGACAGTTGATCACCAGCCAAGTCGGACAAACTTCCCTTCCTGCTCGCAGAGGCCAGGATCGACCGAGGGAATTAACACCAGATCGTCGGCCCGAATGCAATGGGTTCTTCCGATATCGGATGCAACCCTGATGTACCTTGGATCAGCGTCGGCAGAATCGCTCCCACCTGGCACTATGCCATTGCGGCAACAAATGGGGCGGGTCAACGCTACAACAAGGGGCGGGTTTAAGTAAAACAAGGGGTGGATTTGAGTAAAAAAAAAGTAAAGACCGTAGTGGACTATGCGGGCACCTTATCGCTGATCGGCGAAGGCCTCGACCACGCCAGGAAACGGCGTAGTTGCGATCCCAACGTCTTCCGGCGCAGATACTGCATCCATCCGAGTCGATATTAGGTACCGTCCACAAGGTTCCTAGGGCGCGAGCTGTTCATTCATCAATTCAAAGCAGCTTCCGTAACCATGCGGCAGGCTTCGCCTTGGCCGAGGACTGGTCTTAGTCAAGTCCGTGCCGCCATTTCCGAAGCCAGGTCCATGAGCCGATGCGGCACGACTGAATGCGCTCGTCCTCCCCCCACGAGAGCGTAAGGGGGCTGAGCCTGGCGCTGGCGGGCCGCCCAGTCATGGCCGAGCTGGTGGAGCGGGCAATCGGCACCGACTAGCACGACTTCTTCGGCGCATTCGAACCTCGAGCGGCTCAATCCGAGACTGGCAGGCTCAGCGCTGTCTCCTAGCTGGATGACGACCATGCTGCATCGCGATCCCGATGCCACCGCGTTCGATCTTCGGAAGCAAATGGCGTGTGCCGTCTGCGCGGGCGGATTCCACAGCCGGGTCGAGCTATCTCGCCGAGGATTGAACAGGAACGCCATTTGGGGTTGATCGTCGAATCAATCCGCTGTCCGGGCGGTCGATAAGCGTCTCCAGCACCGGACGAATACGTCCGCACCAAATGAATTCGACTCATTTGTTCTCTCCCGTGGAGGTTGAATGATGGTAGAAGTAGGTACGGTCGACGCCGGGAGGGCGCTGCGTCGATTTCGGCAGAAGGCCGGTCTCTCCTTAGCCCGACTCGCCGAACTCACCCACTACAACAAGGGGTATCTGTCCAAGGTGGAAAACGGCAGGAAACCCATGACGGTGGAATTGGCTCAAGCCTGCGATCGGGTTCTCGACAGCTGCGGGGAATTGGTCGAACTCGTCACAGCCGCAACATCCGCGACCCGCGCCAAGGAACTGCTGGTGGCACAGTTGCCCGCAGCGCCTCGCCAGGTATTCGGCCGAAGGCGCGCCCTGGAACAGCTGGAACAGCTGCTGGTAGGTGAGAGCGCGACGGGCGGTGTGCCGGTCGTCTGCGTCGATGGTCCGGCCGGTATCGGGAAGACAACCTTGGCGCTGCGCTGCGCACATGCGATCTCGCACAGGTTCGGCGATGGCACCCTCTACGCGGACCTCGGTGGCCGTGCCTGGACCGAGGAACCCGAGGCCCCAGTCGACGTGCTGGGCGGATTCCTGCGCGCGCTCGGCGCTCCGTGCGACGGCCTTCCCGACACCGAAGCCGAGCGGGCGGCCGCCTACCGTTCGCTGCTGGTGGGCCGTTCGGTTCTGGTGGTGCTGGACAACGCCGCAACATCCGCACAGGTGGGACCACTGGTCCCCGGTACCACGGGATGTGCCGTAGTGGTAACCAGTCGTAAGCCCCTAACCGGCCTGTTGATGGCGCCAGCACCCGCGACACGGCTGCCCGTGAACCCGCTGACGCTCGACGCGGCAACCGATCTCATCCGCTCTGTGATCGGCGACCGCCGAGCGGACGCCGAGCCCGACGCATTGGCCCACGTCGCTCGGCGTTACGGCTACCTTCCGTTCGCTCTACGCGCCATCGCGGTATGGCTGGCTGCACACCCACACGTAACCATCGCAGAGTCGGACGGATACCTGCCGATGGACGAGTCCGTGCTGAGCTGGCTCTCGATGGGTGACAGCGACTACGAGGTCCCCGTGAAAACCCTGGCGCCGGACCGGGCCATCGGCCACCCCACCCCAGGTCCGGGGATCGCGGACGCCAACGAACCACAGCTCATCGAACTCATCAAGGCGATGGGCTGATTGGCAGCCAGCCCAGCATTGCTCTTCCCACACCGATCCGCTCGTCGGACGCGGAGCAGTTCGTGTCCGGAAAGGACGTTCAGATGACTCTGCTCATGCAGAACAAGGTGGCTCTGATCACCGGTGCCGCACGTGGACAGGGGCGCGCACATGCACTGCGGCTGGCGGGCGAGGGTGCCGACATCATCGCCGTCGATCTGTGCGATACGCTGCCCGGCGTCTCCTATCGATCGCCCGAACCGACCGACCTCGACACCACCGCTGACCTGGCTCGTGAAGCCGGCTCGAAAGTGATCACCGCAATCTCCGACGTCCGTGATCTCGCAGGTCTGCGTGCCACTGTGGACAAGGCGGTCGCCGAGCTGGGGCGCCTCGATGTCGTCGTGGCAAATGCAGGCATCTGTATCCCGCGGGCATGGGACAAGGTCACCGAGCAGGACTTCGATGACACCATGACTGTCAATGTGCGCGGCACCTGGAATACGGTAATGGCGGCGGCGCCGCACCTGGTCGAAGCGGGTGGCGGTTCGATCGTGCTCATAAGCTCCTCGGCTGGCCTCAAAGCACAGCCGTTCATGATTCCTTACACCACAAGCAAATTCGCCGTGCGGGGAATGGCCAAGGGTTTCGCCGCCGAATTGGCACGCTTCGGCATCCGGGTCAACAGCGTGCATCCGACCGGCGTGGACACCGAGATGGGCGGCCGCGCCATGCTGGCTCAGTTGTCCGAGGCCAGCCTGGCCGACCCCCGGCTGCGCAGCATGCTGGTGAACATGCAGCCCGTGCCGGGAATCTCCGTCGATGATGTGGCCGAGACGGTGTTGTTCCTGGCCTCAGATGCCTCGCGACACATCACTGCCCACGCCATGGCCATCGATGCCGGCGTCAGCGAGTTCTGACCGACGTGGTGAGCCTTCGACAGTCGAAAGCAGTTGGGAGCGCAGCATTGCGGGGGTTCGGACATGAAGCGCCGACATCCCCAAGGTTCGGGCGACATCGATCACCTCGGCACGATCGTCGATCATCAACGATTCCCGCGCCTGCGCCTCACAGTGGTCAAGGACTGTGGTGAAGTACTCGGCCGACGGCTTGACCTGGCCCATGCGCCACGACGAGCACAGTCGGTCGAAGTGCCTGTAGTGGCCGAAGTGGGCGTTCTTCAACTCGTCCCAGTGCTCAGCCTCGTTGTTGGCCAGGACCACCGTCAATCCGGAATGCGCCCGGACGACCTCGGCCAGCGCAGCAACGTTGTCGTCATAGCAGTGCACACTGGCGAGATAGAGCTGGTCGGCCCAGTAAGCGTCGAACTCGTGGGCTCGGGCCGCGCCCGCCGCTGTCAGAGTGTCGTACAGGACGCCGTGCACATGCCCCGCACCGCTCTCGTAGTGATGCGCCGAACTCTTCATTTCCGTCAGGAGGCGGTCCGGGTCCGCGTCGTAACGTCGCGCGAGATCCCGGACGAAACACGTCTCCTCGAGGATGTTGTTGAACAGGACTCCGCCCGCATCGACCAACAGCGTCTTGATCATCACCAATACCGTCCTCTCGTTTGCGAAAATACAGTTTCGAAAACTATCGAAAAGGCTGGATACTCATGGCTCTACGGCACGATCTGGTCGGCCGAAGTTGGGATTCCGGAACACGGAATTGGACATTCTCCGATACCGCGCTCTATGCGATCGGAGTGGGCGCTGGCGCGGATGATCCCGGCACCGAATTACAATTCACCACCGATAATTCGACCGACCATCCGCCGATGGTACTACCCACCTTCGCCACGACATTGCTCGCCCGAGAGAGGCAGCCGCCGTTCGGTGATTTCGACCCAGCCCATCTACTGCACAGCCATCAGTCGCTGACCCTGCACGGTCCGTTGCCGACCACCGGCACCGCCACGTCGACCTCACGACTGACCGCGCTCTACGATCGGGGGCACAATGCCCTCGCGGTCATCGATTCGACCTGTGTCGACCCGAGAACGGGAGGACCGCTGGCCGAACTGCGCACCGGACTGACAATCCGGCGCGAGGGCGGCTTCGGCGGTGAACCCGGGCGCGACGACCCGTGGGATCGTCCGGACAGCGAGCCCGACCGGGTAATCGATTACTGCACAGCCCCGAACCAGGCCTTGCTCTACCGACTGAGCGGCGACCTGAATCCGCTGCACTCGGATCCGAACGTCGCAGCCCGGCTCGGCCTGCGTAGTCCGCTGCTGCACGGTCTGTGCACGTTCGGGTTCGCCGGGCGTGCCTTGCTGCACGCGCTGTGCGGCGGTGATCCGGCTCGGTTCGGGACCATATCCGCTCGATTTACCGCACCAGTGTTCCCCGGACAGACGCTGTCGGTGCGGATCTGGGAGCGCGGCGAGGACGCGCTGTTCCAGGTGCACACCAATCGCGGAATCGTGATGGACGCAGGTCAGTTCACCCAGCCTGGGTGACCGGCCGCTCACGATGCCCCGACCGAATCGGCGTACCACCGCGCGGTATCGCGCAGTCCGTCGACCAGGTCGATGGCGGGCTTCCACCCGATACCGGCGAGGCGGGAGGTGTCGAGCAACTTGCGCGGGGTTCCGTCCGGTTTGCTTACATCCCACGTGATTCGACCGGTGAATCCGACGGCATCGGCGACCAGGGAAGCGAGCTGAGCGATGCTCACGTCCGTCCCGCACCCGACATTGACCGGTTCGGGATCGTCGTAGTGGTCGAGCAGATGCAGGCAGGCCGCCGCGAGGTCGTCGACGTGGATGAATTCCCTGCGCGGTGTTCCGGTGCCCCAGACGACGACCTCCTCCGCACCCGATTCGACCGCCTCGTGGAAGCGCCGGATCAGCGCAGGCAGCACGTGCGAGCGTGTCGGGTGGAAGCTGTCCCCGGGGCCGTAGACGTTGGTCGGCATCGCCGAGATCCACCGCCTGCCGTACTGCCTGCGATAAGACCGCACCGCGATCACGCCCGCGATCTTGGCGATTGCATAGGCGTCGTTGGTCTCCTCCAGCGGGCCGGTCAGCAGCGCCGATTCGGGAATGGGTTGCGGACTGTACTTGGGATAGATACACGACGAACCGAGGAAAAGCAGTCGATCGACACCGACCGCGTGCGCAGCGGTGAACAGGTTGGTCTGGATGCGCAGGTTGTCGTTGAGGAATTCGACAGGTTCGCTGTTGTTGGCGTCGATCCCGCCCACCCGGGCGGCGGCATCCACGACCACCGCGGGCCGGATCGAGTCGAAGTACTCCGTGGTGGCCGCGGGATCGGTCAGGTCCACGTCGGCGGTGTGCGCCCCGACGACCGATGTGAATCCCTGCTCGTGCAGATGGCGGATGACGACCGAGCCGACGAGTCCCGTCGAGCCGGCCACCAGCACCGTCGCTGAACGGTCGAGGGGGACAGTCTTGGTCATGTCCATGTCAGTCCTTGGTAGGTAGGAACCGGGACGTTCGCACCACGGCAGTAGAGGGCGCCCAGCGCACGCAGCAGCGAGACGGACTCGGGCGTGCCGCGGTGGCCGGAGGCGGTCAGCAGGGGTTCGTCGACACCGTCCGCGTGCAAGGTGTCACGTAGTGGCTTGAGTAGTACCGGATGTGGGCCAATCTCCAAGAACGCCCGGATGCCGCGGCCGGCCAGCGTGCTTACCGCCTCGGTGAACCGCACCGGTTGCCGTAGGTTACGGGCCCAATAGTCGGCGTCGGCGAGGGGTGGCGAGCCGGGGTTGACGGTGGACAGCCAGGCGGTGTGTGTCAGCGCAGGAGCGAGGTCCGCGAGTTCGGCACGCAGTTCGGGTAGCACACTGTCGACCCGCGGACCGTGTGATGCCGCGGTGATGCGGATCATCCTGCAGCGCACGCCTTCCGACTGCAGGTTCTCGATCAGGGCTGCAGTGGCCTGCTCGTCACCCGTGATCACCGTCTCCTGCGGCGCCGAGTGGGCTGCGACAACCACGGTGCCTCCGACGGCCGCGGCGCACCGGTCCGCCGTAGTCTCGCGGTCCAATCCGACGGTGGCCATCGCGCCGCCATCGCCCACGGAGTTCAACAGCCGACTGCGGGTCGACACCACCCGCGCCGCCTCGGTCAGGCTGAGCGCGCCGGAAACATGTGCGGCCGCGACCTCGCCGAGGCTGTGTCCGATCACCGCAGCAGGCCGAAGACCCGACGCCCACAACCAGCGTGCGGTGGCAACCTGAATCGCGAAGATGAGGGGCTGCGTCGCGGCCGGAGTGTCCTGTGATGCTTCCATCTGCCCGGTCAGCGGCCCGAGAACACCGCCTGGCAACAGGTCATCCAGCTCGTTGAGCACGTCAGCGGCCTCGGGCGACCAGTCCAGCAGCGCGCGCCCCATGCCTGGCCACTGGCTACCGTGCCCGCCGAAACACCACGCGACACGTGCGGCGGCACTGTCGGCCTGTCCTGCGACCCAGCGTGGGCTGGCCAGGCCGTCGGCGAAGAAGGTGAGTCCTTCGACGAGCCCATCTCGGTCCCCGGCCGCAACAGCCAGCCGACATCGCCCGGGCGCCCGGTGGCCGGCCGCCGCGGGATCGTTGCCCTCGCCGAGAGATTTCGCATCCGCCCGCGCCGCATCGGCCAATCCCGCGTGATCGGCGGCTGAATAGAGCAACAACCATGGTGGCGCCGCCGATGTCGCGTGGGTAATGAGCATAGTCGCCTCCTTGCGTTCTGGTCGGAAATCGTGCTATTTCTATCATTGCATGATCAATTAAGAGACGGGTTGAATCGGAGCAGGGTTCGACATTCTCCGTTCGACGAAAACCGTCTGAAATTCGAAGAGATGGGATATCGGAGAAACATGCCAGAAGATTCCTTTCAGGGTACGGTCGTCGATTCCGTCCCAGCCTCGGCCGTATTCCTCGTGATCGGGATTCCGGGCTCCGGTAAAAGCTCGGTATCCGACGAATTGGCGCGCCGGTTCCCGCTCGGCGCGCATATCGAGGGCGACCACCTGCAGGACCTGATTGTTTCCGGCGGACATCTGCCCTCCCCGGAGGAGGACCGCGAGGCCGACCGGCAGCTTCTGCTGCGGGCCCGCAACGCGTCGGTGCTGGCCCGCAGCTTCCACGCCGCCGGTGTCGTGCCGGTCATCGACGACGTGGTGGTGCGGCGCGCACATCTGGAGTTCTATCAAGAGCACATGAAGGACCTCCCGCTCCGACTGATTGTGCTGGCACCGACTCCCGAGACTGCGGGGAACCGGATCGCCGCCCGCGACAAGAAACTGGCCGATGACTGGTCGTTCCTCGACGAGGCCCTGCGGTCCGAACTCGACGGTGAGGGGACCTGGATCGACAGCACCGAACTGACGTTGACTGAAACCGTGGACAAGATCCTCGGCAACTGCTGAGCTCTGGATCCATTGCGCGCCACCGCATCAGCCTCCCTGGATTGTGCGGATGGCGCGCAACCACGTCCGCATGTGATGGGCACTGCGGTGCAGGAACGCCCGTGTCTCCGGCGTGTACGCGCGACCAGTCGCCTGTTCGGCGAAGTCCTGCAAGCCGTAGCTGAGCGACTCGTACGCCTGGGTGTAGTCAGAGCCCTCGAGATGGAATCCGGTGAGCCAGTCCAGCAGTTCGTCCATGAACCTGATCGCGGGCAGTTCGATAGCCAGATCGTCGAGCAGGTCGTGCACGTTGCGTTCATGATCGACCAGCGGGCCGCCAAAACGGACCGCGTGGCCGAGATGTTTGGCGCAGGCCGCGACGAAGTAGCCGCTGAAGATGTCACCAAACCGCTCCACCGGTGCGCCACCGATTGGCTGCCCCATCCGCAGGAAGTAATACGCGGGCAGGGAGTCGTGATGAATGGCGGTGTTCTGGGAGTTGATCGGGCACCAGGTGTCTCGTGCCAGAACCGCGGTCTCGCGGCCGTAGCCGGTCACTCGCGGCCGGATCGCCAACCGGGTGACCGCATCCACATCCGGATCGTCCAGCCACAACCCGGCGTTGACCCGGACATCCGCGATCGACTCGGACGTGGTCACCTGCGTCTCCGTCTCCCTCGGCCCATAAGGGAATCCGCGCGGGAACACCCGACACGGTTCCACCGTCAATAGATCGCAGGCGTTGTACCACCCGGTGTCGGTCGACACGACCCGATGGGTCGTCGGACCCTGCAGCACAACTTTGTGCTCGTCCAGGAAGGGCCGGTCGACGGGAAGGTTGTCGTCATCCATCGACACCGCGAAGGAGCTGTAGTCAAGATAGGACAACAGGTATCCGATGTTGCGCCGGTTGTCGGAGTCGTACGGAATCAGCTCCGGTACCCCGAGTTTGGCCAGCAGTCGATCCTGTTCGTCTATATCCGGTGACACGATCGTGGCCCCGCGACCGCGGGCCCGCTCGACCGCATCGAGGAACGCGGACGGGGTCTTGCGGTCCGGGATGACGACGAGCCGGACGCCGGTCTCGGCCAGAGTGTCGGTGAACCGTTCCAGGAACTCCCCGGAACCTATGGTGGTGATGACGATATCTATCGTGTCAGTCATGTGCCTTCTCCAATTCGGGGATGTCTCGCCACGTGTGTAGCCGTGAGGTTGCGGTGATGAGCGGGGCGCTGAGCCACACGACCATCACGATTGCCAGCCCGATCCGAGGACCGAACAAACTGCCCAGCCCGCCGCCGACCAGACCACCGACGAACAACATGCCGCGGCTGATGAACCGGACGCAGGCGACGGTGCGCGGCAATAGTTGATCCGGGGTCAGCATCTGCACCAGGGTGGCCTGGCCCACCGTGAAGACCGCGTACCCGGCGTGGAACAGCACCGCCCCGGCGACGAACAGGAACAGGCCGGATCCCTTGTGGGTGAACGGAAGCAGCAAGCCGGCGGGAGCGAGGACCGCGGCCGGTATCCATACTGCCCGCGCGGTGCCGAGCCACCGGCTGACCCGGCCTGCGGTGAATGCGCCGATCAGCGCGCCGATCCCGACCGCCCCCAGCAACAGGCCCAGGGTGCCCGGGGCAACCCCGACATCCTTCGCCAGGAAAACCACGACCAGAGCCTCGTAAGCGGCGAAACAGCAGTTGCCGACCGCGGAGGCCGCGGTCGAGGCCAGAATGACCGGTCTCCCGAAGACGAACCGGATCGCCTCGCCCAGGTCGGCGAGGACACCGCGACCAGCGGTCTGCGGTGCCGACGCCTCGATGCGCGACCGCATGAGCAGGTTGCAGATCACCGATACGGTGAATCCCACCGTATTGACCAGCGGAGCGACCTGCGGGCCGACCACCTGCACGGTGATTCCGGCCAGTGCCGGCCCGAAGGCCAGCGACACCGCGCGCGCGACCTGCAGCCGGATGTTCCCATAAATCAGTTTTTCCCGGGGCAGCATCTTTGGCGGCATGGATAGATACACGATCTCGTAGAAGACCGTCGCGCAGCTCACCAGCACGTTCGACAGGTACAGATGCCACAGCGCCAGATGTCCGGTGGCCGCCAGCACCGGCACCATCGCGACGATGATCGCGCGACTCACGTCTGCGGTCGCCAGCACGACCCGCGGACGTAGCCGCCCGGCATACACGCCCGCAGGCAGGGTCAGCAGCAACCACGGCAGATATCCCGCCGCAGTGATGAGGCCCACCTCGCCGACACTCGCACCGAGTCTGTCGGCGGCGAGCAACGGGAAGGCGAGAACCGTCGCCATGCCACAGAGCTGGCTGAATCCGGAACCGATCCAAAGCAAGCGAAAGTCCCGTTCGAGCGTCTGCTCCGGAATCGCGGTTACTGGTGCCGCCATGTGCGAATTTCATCCCTTTGCGTCGGACCGATGCGGGCACTCCCCCTCCCACTCATCGCTGTGTCGAGACATCCGAATCGCCCTTGATGAACGCCTCGAGCGCATCCCGTGCTTCTGAGTCGCGGTACTGCACCGGCGGTGACTTCATCAAGTACGACGACGGGGCCTCGAGCGGGCCACCGATACCACGGTCAAGCGCCAGCTTGGCCGCGCGCACCGCGTCGATGATGACGCCTGCTGAGTTGGGCGAGTCCCACACCTCGAGCTTGTACTCGAGCGCGAGCGGGACGTCACCGAATGCCCGGCCCTCCAACCGGACGTAGGCCCACTTCCGATCGTCGAGCCACGCAACATGATCCGACGGTCCGATATGCACGTCCTGCTTGGCCAGCGTCCGCTCGACCTGGGAGGTCACCGACTGTGTCTTCGACACCCGCTTCGAGGTCAGTCGCTCGGGCTCGAGCATGTTTCGGAAGTCCATGTTGCCGCCGACATTGAGCTGCATGGTCCGTTCCAAGTGCACCCCGCGGTCCTCGAACAATCGGGCCAGCACCCGATGTGTAATCGTCGCACCCACTTGGGACTTGATGTCGTCTCCGATGATCGGCACGCCCGCCTCGGCGAACTTCGCCGCCCAGACCGGATCCGAGGCGATGAAGACCGGCAGCGCGTTGATGAAGGCGGCACCCGCGTCGATGGCACACTGCGCGTAGTACCGGTCGGCCACTTCACTCCCCACGGGCAAGTAGGAGATCACCACGTCGACCTTCGCGGCGCGCAACGCCGCGACCACATCGACGGGATTCTCGTCGGACTCGACGATGGTCTCCCGGTAGTAGCGGCCCAGTCCGTCGAGGGTCGGCCCGCGTTGGACGACGACACCTGTGGGAGGCACGTCGCAGATCGCGATCGTGTTGTTCTCCGACTCGGTAATCGCCGCGGCCAAATCTTGCCCAACCTTCTTTGCATCGACGTCGAAGGCCGCCACGAAGCGCAGATCGCGCACGTGATATCCGCCGAAGTCCACATGCATCAGGCCTGGGACGCGGGTCGCAGGATCGGCGTCGCGGTAGTAGTGCACGCCTTGGACGAGGGACGCGGCACAGTTGCCCACTCCCACGATGGCAACACAGATCTCGCTCATGATTTCCTTTCGCCGGGTTCTCGATTGAGACGGGCCCGGCATCGCACCGGCCCGTCCGGTCATGGAGCCATAGGTGTCGTTCCGGCCCGCGCGGACCGCTCGGCGGCCAACGCGCAACGCAGGGCGGCGTGCGAATCACGCCAACCGCCCGCAGCCGGATGGTGCGTTCCGCCGGCCACCTCGACCAGGAATGCGTCCACCTGGGCCCGGTAGGCGGTCGCGAATCGATCCCAATACCCGCGGTGGTGCGGGGTGATCTGAGCACCGAGTTCCTGCGCCTGATCGGCGCCCGCGAGCAGATTCCCCTGCTCGCCCAGGATCTCGGCACGCACGTCGTAGCCCAGCGGCTGCCAGCGGCCCGCAGTGAGCACAGCCAGCGTCCCGTCGTCGAGGCGGAGCATGGCGATGGCGGTGTCGAAGTCGTCGATCTCGGCCAGTTCCGGTCGCGACAGCGCGCCGCCGTCCGCACTCACCTGCTCGACCGAACGACCAGTGAGCCACCGGGCCAGGTCGAAGTCGTGCAGCATCAGGTCAGTGAAGATCGTGCCGCTCTCGTGCAACCGCGCGGTCGGCGGCGGGACCATGTCGTGGGAGACCAAGCGCAACAAATGCACTCGCCCCAGCTGCCCTGCTGCCGTCCGCGCGCGCAGGTCGGCGAAGCCGGGATCGAAATGCCGCTGGAACCCGACCCACACCGGGACTTCACGCTCCTCGGCGAGGGTACCGAGCCGCTCGGTCTCGTCGAGATCGGTGGCGAGTGGCTTCTCGCACAGTACCGGTATATCTGCCTCCACCAGCGCCTCCACCAGAGCGGGGTGACTCGAGGTCGCCGAGGTTACCAAGGCCGCATCGCAGCCGCGGTCAATCAGCTCCTCGACCGTTCCCGCTACGGTGGCTTTGGTGGCCGAGCGAGCCAATTTCTCCGCTCGTTCGAGATCGATGTCGACGCAGACCAGGTGGTATGGGCCGAGGGCGTCGAGGTGGTCGGCGTACATGGCGCCGATCTGGCCGCAGCCGACGATTCCGATGACAAGCCCGCTCACCGCGTTACCCCCGCCGAGATCGCCGAATACGTCAGTGCCACGATGTCATTTCTCGACCCGAGTTCGCGCAAGCGGACGCCCCACTGCCGAGCGGCCGCGGTGAATGCCTGGTCGCCGAGCACCTCCGCGATGCCCTGTCGAATGTCGAAGGCTCCGACCTGCGACTGGTCGGCCGGGCCGGAATACCGGTCAGTGAAGGCCAAACGACCGTGCGAGGTGGTCGTGCTGGTGCGCAGCAGCACACCCGCGCCGCTGTCGGCGACCAAACGCCGGCCGTTCATCTCCTGCTCCGACATGAACGGCATGATCACCGAGGGCTTGCCGTGCAGGAGCGTGGCCAGCACCGTCGCGGATCCGCCGTGGCTGAGTACGACATCCGCCCAAGCCAATGGCGTGTCCAGGCCGGTGAATCCGGCGAGGTGGACGTTGTCCGGGATGGTCAGGTCGGTCAGGTCGGCGAAACCACCTGACACATAGACCGTCCACGGCTGCCCGGCGCAAGCATCGAAGATATTGCCCAACGCCCGCTTTCCCGCAGTGCCGCCGCTACCAATGGTGACGTAGACCCTCGACAGGTCGGTATCCGGTGGCGGATCGCCAACCGGCCGAGGCGGATTCCAGTACATGGGGCCGACGTAGTGCAGCTCACCGCGGTGCGGCGGCCCGCCGAGTGGTTCCAAGTCGGGATGGCTGGAGATCAGTGTGACGTCGCCCCACAGTAGATGTTCGGCACGCTCGACCGGACCCAGGCCCAACTCGCTCGACATCATGTCCCACACCGGCAGGCTCGACGGATGCGGGAGCAGGTCCCGCGGAGCCACCGTCGACCACGGCATCCAGCCATTGGCGCACGGAGTGACGAAATCGGCGTCGGCCAGCGAGATCACGGGCAAACCCGCTGCCCGCGCGGCCAGCGCCGCGGTGGGCGACATGTCGATGACCACCGCGGTCGGCTGAGACCGCTCGATCAGCTCCGCGTCGGCGGCGATCCGCGCCCGGACCCGATCCTCGCGATGAAAGCTCGCCGCCACCGCGAAGACCCGTTCCACATCGGCGAAGGGCAAGTAAGGGGGAACCGAGTGCCGGTTGCTCGGCCGGGGTGCCTCGGCTGCGGATTCGAGTACCGGGAATCCGGCCTCGCGCACCATTGCACTCAGCCCGGAGTCGGCGAAGATCACCTCGTCACCGGCCTCGGCCAGCGCTGCAGCCAGCACCAGACATCGGCCTGTATAGGCTGCCCCACCACCGAAGCCCCAGGGGAAGAACAAAACTCGCTCGCTCACGGATCTCCCATCATCGGTCGTCATCCACGATCAGCTCGTCATCCCGCCATCGACCGCGATCACTTGGCCGGATACGTAGGAGGCCGCCGGCGAGCACAGGAACGCCACCACCTCGGCGACCTCCTCGACCCGGCCCGGCCGGCCGAGCGGGGTCCGTTCGACCACCGAGTTCCGCACCTGCTCGGAGAGCCCGGCGTGTGCGGGTGTGCCCTCCATCAGTCCAGGGGCAACGCAGTTACAGGTGATCCCGAACCGGCCGTATTCGCGGGCAGCCGTCCACGTCAATCCATGCAAACCCGATTTGCTGGCCGCGTACACCGCCTGCCCCGGCTGTCCGCGCAACCCGGCGACTGAGGACACCAGCACTAACCTCCCGCTCGACCGTCGGGTCATTACCCGCAGCGCCGCCCGCACGCTGCGGAACGTGCCCGCGAGATTGGTGTCGATCTGCTCGTCCCATTCCGCGTCGGAGGCGGCGACGAGCGGCCGGTCACGATGCACGCCGTGGTTGACCACGAGCGCGTCGAGCCCGCCGAGTTCGGCAACGACCTGATCGACCAGCCGCGCAGGCGCGGTACGCTCGGCGAGATCAGCAAGCACGACAGTGGACTTCGCGCCCACCGCGCGCACCCGGTCGGCCGCCGCTTCCGCGGCGCCGGCGTCATGGTGGGCGTGCACGGCCACCGCCGCGTATCCGGATCGGGCCAGCGCATGCGCTATCGCACCACCCAACGGTCCGGAGCCGCCGGTCACGAGAGCCACGGTCGGGGTCACGTCGCCGCATCCTCGGAGACCGGGAAGCAACTTCGCTCGATGTGGGCGAAGCGCTCCCGCAATCGGGGCAGCGCCTCGGGGTCTTGCGGCCCCTGCGCGCCACCCGCAGCGACCAGGGCCACTCCCAATCGATCCAGAGCGGTCCGCAGCGGGCGGGCGAGTTCGAGCACCCTCGGATACACCGCTTGCGGTTCGGAGTTCTCGTGCGCCGCGATCAGGGCGGTCCCCAAACGCTTGGCACACACCCGGGACGCCAAGGCAGCGGCCCGCACCTCGGCCACCTCCGGCGGCAGCGCGTCGTCCTCAGTCACGGCGAGCGAATGCCCGTAGATGAACAGCAGCGGCTGGATGTCGCCGAGGACCAGAACGTGTAGTGCTCGGGCGGTCACCAAACCCAAACCCGCATCAGTCAATTCATCGATGAGCGCACCGAGTGCGGCGGCTCCCGTGATCAGCAGGGGTGTATCGCCGGCCACCCGCGCGGCGAAGTAGTCCTCGCCCCTACGGTTGTCCGGTTTCGCAGTCAGCTCAACTGTGCCGACCCATGTGAACAGCTGATGCTCTGCCTCGGTGATTTCCCAGAGCCGCCGGAATCCGTTCTCGGGATCGGCATCGGTGTCCAGGACCGTCATCTCGCTACGCTCCGGAGAGAACTCCACCGCCAGCACCGCGTGATCGTGGAAGTGATACCGGCCCTCGTAAACGTCGCCGGGAAGATGGAATCGGTCCGGTAGCACCATCACCGGCTCGCCCGCGCCGAGCCGATCCAGCACGAAGGGGACATTTCGGTTGCCTTCACCGAAGGCGGTGCGGTAGTGCACCCGGCATCCGTCGAAGTCCTTCGCGAGGTCGCGGCCGACGGGATCCAACGCTCCGTTGAGAGCACGGGCCACCTCGAGCGCTTCCAGCCCCCGGAACCGCAATACCGACTCGACGCAACGCAATATGCAGTTCAGCCCGTCCAGTGCGCGGTCACGCCACCCGAGGGCGCCCTGCTGATCGAATGTGGGCAGACGGGGGTGGACCGTCGCGGTCATTGCAGCTCCCGACCCGCCGCACGCGCCCGGGCGACCAGCGTATCGGCCAGCGCACCCAGGGTTTCGAAGACGGTCCAGTCCGTCTCCTCCTCGCTGTAAGGCACGCCCCAGCGCTCTTCGAAACGCGAGAAGACGACGATCAGATCGAGCGAGTCCATGCCGATCTCATGCAGGGTGGTCGTCGCGTCGAGCGACTTAGGAAGGTGCGGGCGCTCGGACAGTACCGTGGTGATGAGCTCCATGACGATGTCTCGCTCACTGTCGGTCCGGGCGGTGTTGATGTTCTCGGTCATGTGTTGCTCCTTCTCAGCTCTCGTCCTCGATCAGCAGGCTTCGGCGCAGCTTCCCGCTGCCAGTCCTGGGCAGTGCGTCGACTCGGCGAATCACCGCGGGCACCTTGAACGACGTCAGCAGGTCGCCCGCCCGGCGACGCAACGCCGCGCCGTCGAAGTTGTCAACCCCTGCCTCGACGAACGCCCAAACCTGGCTTTTCCCATCCGGTCCAGGACGGCCCACGACGGCGCAATCCTGAACGCCAGGCAGCGAGCGAATGACCTCTTCGACCTCGACCGGGGAGACCTTGTTGCCACCGATGTTGATGACCATGTCGCTGCGCCCGGTCAGTCGCAGCCCGCCGCGCTCGAGTACGCCGAGGTCACCGGTGGTGACCCAACCTTCGGCGTCGGCCAGTGGAACTGCCTGGCCGGCCTCGAACCGCACCGGGAAGAGTCCGGGGAAGCGAGCCACGACCGGGCCGGGACCACCGTCACCGGCGCGCAGCTGCACCTCGGGAAGAGGTTGTCCCACAACACCCGTCAGGGATCCCCCCTCCGGATCCAGCGTGAGTTGGCCCAACTCCGAGTTGCCGTAGTGGTCGAAGACTGGAACGCCCTCGGCGCGCCACCATGCGGCAGCCGGGGCGGGCAGTGTGTCGCCCGCGCTGACACACTTGCGCCACGCCGCCGCCCGGGCGATACCACCACGCCCCCACCAGTCGAGGACGATCGGGACGGTCTGCAGAATTGACGGCCGATGCTGCTGGATCAGCACCCGCGCCTGAGCTGGACTCAGGGGCCCCTCGGGTATGAGCTGGCACGCTCCGGCAGAGAACACCGCGAGAGTGCCGGCCTCGATGGCGTAGCTGTGGCCGAGAGGGCTCGTGGTGAGCACGATGTCGCCGGCCTCGATACCGAAAGTCTGCGCAAATATCTCCGAGTTCTGTAGCGTGCCATACCATTCCCGAGCGATTACCTTCGGCCGTCCGGTGGTGCCCGAACTGGTCATCGCGAAGGTCGGATCGTCGCAAGACCGCGTCGCGGGTTTCAGCCGCTCGACCCCATCCGGCCCGATCAACATGGCGGCGTCGAAATCAGCCAACGCCGCGGTGCGTTCGCCCGCAGCCATCCGTTCCTGCAGAACAAGGATGGCCGCGTGCACAGCGTTGGCGGCGGCGAACTCAACTATGGACTCGACCCGGGAGGTCATCACGATGCCGATCGGAGTACCCGGTTTCACACCGTCCGCCCGGAACCCGCGCGCGCGTTCTTCCACGGCCCGCGCCAGCTCAGCGTAAGTGGTTGTCCCGCGCGAGTCGATGACGGCCGGCCGATCTCCGCGGCCCTCACGGACGTGGCGAGTAAGGACGTCGAGCAGCGTGTTGTTCGTCTTCATGCCGCGGCCCTCACCGTGCATCGATAGATGTGTCTTCTACCCATCGCGACCGCGGTCACCGGATCCACCAACGGAGTCCGAAGAGTCAGTGCCGCCGCTATATCCGCGATGGGGGCGGTTGCCCGGACATCGGAGGCCGGCCCACTCGCCGCCGGTCCCACCTCCACGGAACCGATCTCGGCCAGCACCTCGGCACCACGAACGCGAGCCGAATCTGCGGTCTCGAGTAACAAGAATGCCGCCCAACCATTCGTGAGGTCGCTACCCAGCGCTGCCGCGGCGGCTGGGCTCAGTAACTCGTACCCGCCACACAACAATGCCTGACACCCGCCCATCTGCATCCTGCGTAGCGAGACCCCCAGTGCCTGCATGCCTGCGCCCACGCCGAGAACCGTTGTGCTGAAACCCCTGAGCTGATGGCGCAGACACAGCATCGACGTGACGCCGTGGGCGTTGAAGTAAACAAAGGACTCCGGCGCCAGTGAAGACCGCGCCCCCGCGTCGAGCCGCGCCCGAATAGTCTCCGCGACGTGACCTGATCCGTAGACCGAACCCAAGACGCAACCGGTGCGATCCGGATCCGGCCCGTTCTCCAGTGCCGTGCCCGCGATCTCGGCGATTCGCTCCGGAAGCTCACCGGTCAGGGTGTTCACTTCCCGCCTGCCATCCGCCCCGGCAGCATGCGCTCGCCACAGGCTACTAGTGTCCACCGGACCCGAGGTCGCGGCGGTGATCACGACCGAGTCGTTCACAATGGCCTCCGAATGACGAGTGCCGTGTTCATGCCACCGAGCCCGCACGAGATGGTGACGGCAGTGCGGAGTCCCCGAACCGGCCGCGGCGTTGTCCCGACGACGAGGTCGAGGTCCGAGTACGACGGGTCCACAGGCTCGGCGCCCCAAGTGGGTGTGATTGTCTGATGGGCGAGCGACAGCACACAGGCGAGCGCCTCCACCGAACCCGCCCCACCCTGCAGGTGCCAGAGCACGCCTTTGACGCTGTTGATCGGAATCGAACCCAGCCGCGAGCCGAATACCGCACGTAGCGCAGCGATTTCGGCATCATCACCGCGACGAGTACCGGGACCGTGGGTATTGACGAAATCGATGTCCTCGGGCACCAACCCCGCATCGGCCAGCGCAAGTCGCACCGACAGTTCGATCCCATCCGAACCGGGGGCGGCCAGATGCCCGGTCGCGTTGGTCAGCCCGCACCCCGCCAGCACAGCCTTCGGAGACTCGGACCCGCCACGGGAAACGTCGAGCGGTTCCAGCCGTAGCACGGCAGCACCCTCGGACAGCCCGATACCCCGGCGCTGGGAACTGAACGGCTTGCACCCTTCAGGGCCGAGCGTGCGTAGCGAGTTCAGCCCGAGGAACGCCATATCAGTCACCGCATCCGCACCGCCCGCGACGACGGCGGATGCGGCACCGGACGCGATCAGATCGCGCGCAACACCGATGGCCGTCGCGCCGGCGGCGGATGCGCTGGCGACGGTGATCGCCTCACCACCCAGACCGACCCGCTCCGCACACGCAGCAGCCAGATCACCCGCCAGGTGTCCCGCCCGTGGCGGCACAACACCGGGGTCGGTCGTACCCAGCACGAGCGCGGTCCGCTCCAGCAAGGAGCCGTCCATGCCCGCAATCGATTCTCGCACCGCAGTTTCGGCAAGGTCGAGAACCCGCCAGCCATTCACCTCGACCGCGTGTCCGGGTACCCGGCCCGCGCAACGCACCGTCGCACCCGCCACGTCGAACTCGGTGATATGCGGCCGATGCGACTCGCCACGAGACAGCGCCTCCCACAGCGCCGGCACCCCGATCCCGCCCGGGCTGCACGCACCCAGGCCGGTGATCGCAACCGCGTTCGGCGCGGTGTCCTGCGCCGCCCGTACCGGGTCGGCCTGCGTTGTCACACTCATGATCGCTCCCCCTGACTCAGCACGGCCGCGAGCGAACCGATGCTCGCCGCCTCCAGCACCGCATCGTCGCCAAGCGCGACACCCAGTTCCTGCTCCAGCTCACTGACCACTCCTATGAGCAGCACCGAATCCACTCCGGCCTCGGCCAGTGGCTCTGTGTCGCTCAGCCAGGACAGCGCCTCGTCCTCGCCCAGCCGTCGAGCCAGGCGGGCCCGTACCAGCGCGAGGATTTCCAGGTCGGTGCCGGTACTCATGCCACACCAGCCGCGAGTCGCATTGCCTCGTCGCCGACCGCAAGCACGTACTCGATATCGGCGTCGGTAGTAGCCGCGCACACGAACCAATGGTGCGTCGGATGCAGCAGCACACCGCGTCGCGTAGTCTCCGCGAAGAACGTGTCCTGTAGCAGGCGCGAGCGGTCTGCGTCGGGATGGGTGAAGGCCAAGAACGGCATCTGCGGTACTCCACGCACTTCGGCGGGGACCCCGTGCTTGCGCACCAGAGCCGCCAGCCCGTCCTGCAAGCGCGCGCCCATCACCTTCACCCGGGCCAGTGCCGTCCCGTCGGCGAGCTGATCGATCGTGGCCACCGCCGCGGCCATCGATACGGTGTTGGAGTAGAACGTGGACGAGATGTGGGTTCTCCCCACCATCGCCATCACATCGGCGCGACCGGTCAGGGCAGACACCGCCCACCCGTTGGCCATCGCCTTGCTGAAGGTCGCCAAGTCGGCTTGCACGCCGAACAATTCCTGTGCCCCACCCAGCGCGACGCGGAATCCCGAGCGCATCTCGTCGAACACCACCAGTGCACCGTGCTCGTGTGCCAGATCGATCGCACCCTGTAGGAAGCCCGGTGCTGGGCAATCGAGTTCGAACGGCATCAGCAGCAGGCAGGCGATCTCGCCGGGGTGACTGCGGAACACCTGGCGCAGACTGTCCAGGTCGTTGTACTGGAATGTTGCCACCTGACTGCGCACCATCTCCGGAATGCCACCCGGGCGCTGTGCCGCCCAGTCATGCCAGCCGTTGTAACCCCAGCGCACCACTCGATCGCGACCTGTGTACGCGCGCGCCAGACGCACTGCGGCGCTGGTGGCATCCGACCCGGTCTTGAGAATGAAGACCCGCTCGGCGCCGGGGATAGTCTGCACCAGCCGCTCAGCCAGCTCGACGTGAATCTGCTTGCGCAGCGAGATCGAGAACCCCTCCTCGATCTCCCGCTGCGCAGCCTTCGTGACGACCGGATCGACGTGCCCGAGGATGATCGTGCCGTAGGCGAGGATGAAGTCGAGATACTCGTTCCCGTCGACATCCCACACCCGGGCGCCGCGCGCACGTTCCCCGTACACCGGGTAGGCGCCGTCGACGAGCCGGTCCCTCTCGATCACGTAGTCCTCTTCGGACAGGGTGGCATCGACCAACCTGCCCCGCGTCAGCAACTCCTTCGACCCGTCGAGGCTGAGCTTCCCGACAACATTGGTCATGGTGCAGTCCTCTCCCGCAGTAGTGTTGTCTCGTCCGACGCGTTCACAGCACCACCGGGCCGGATTTGGGGCCGCGCACCAGCTGGCCCGGCAGCGCACCGCTCGGCCGCCCGTCGCGGTAGGTGATCTCGCCCGCGACCACGGTTGCGGTGTAGCCGTCCGCCTTCTGGATGAGCCGACCGCCACCTGCGGGAAGGTCGAACACGAACTCCGGCGCGTGCAGGCTCAACCTCTCCAGATCGATCACGTTGATGTCGGCCCGGTATCCCGGCCGCAGCAGCCCGCGGTCACGCAAGCCGTAGAGGCGCGCGGTATCCCAGGTCTGTTTACGGACGACGAACTCCAACGGCAGTCGCTCTCCGCGATCCCGGTCGCGTACCCAGTGCGTGAGCATCGACGTGGGCGTACTCGAATCGCAGATCAACCGGCAGTGCGCCCCCGCGTCGCTGAGTCCCAGAACCGCCTGCGGGTGCAGCAGCATCTCGCGAATCGGGTCGAGGGTGAATTCCGAATACCCCAGCAGCGGACGGAAGATCATGCCGCTTGTGTCCTCGGAAGCGAGGAAGTCGTAGATGAGCGCCTCTGGATTCGCGCCGGTGCGCCGTGCCAGAGCATCGAATGACTGATCCGCTGCAGGCTCGTAGTTCGGCGAGGTGGTGGTCATCGGGAAGTGTCGCTCGTAGCCCTGCGGGAACAGGGCCGATCGTGGGTCGGAACCGACGGGCCGCTCGCGCAGAATCCGTTCACGCAGAGCCGAATCGCGCATCGCGGCACGCCGCCGCGCGGCGGGCAGATGCGCGATCTTCCTGTACGACGGGCGCTTGTGGAATGGATGGGTGGAGTCGAGGCTGACGATGACGCTGAACGGTCGACCCGCTACCTGCGGATGCAGATCCGCCCCGCCCGCCACCGCGTCCTCCGCGATCTGCAACAGCTCGCGCCAACCGTCGGGGTCGTTATCGTTCTGGAACAGGCCGAATGTGATCGGCCGGCCGACCGCCGCGGACAACTTGCGCATCCACTTGATCTCGCCCAACGGGTCGTCGACCTTCTCACCGCCCGCACCCAGCGGCACGAGCTGGAACACTCCGGTGCCGACCTCGCCGAGCACACCGCCCAACGCGAACAGTTCTTCCTCGGCGGCAAAGGTGCCCGGCACCGGATCGCCGGTGATCGCCAGGTGAGTCAGGGTCCGCGAGGTGGAGAAACCTATCGCACCCGCGTGCAGGCCTTCCCGAACCAGCCTGCACATCTGCTCCAGGTCATCCTCAGTTGGCGGTTCGTTCGCCGCGCCGCGCTCGCCCATCACATACGCACGCAGCGCACCATGCGGCACCTGTGCGGCTACGTCCATGGACCGGGGCACCTTCGCCACCGCGTCGAGGTACTCGGGAAAGGTCTCCCACTCCCAGGTAATTCCTTCCGACAGTGACGCCCCGGGGATGTCCTCGACACCCTCCATCAGGCCGATCAGCCAGTCGTGCCGGTCGGGCTGGGCGGGCGCGAAGCCGACGCCACAATTGCCCATCACCACGCTGGTCACGCCGTGCCAGCAGCTGGGGGTCAGCTGCGGATCCCAGCTCACCTGTCCGTCGAAATGAGTGTGGATATCGACGAAGCCGGGAGTGACAAGCTGACCCTCAGCATCGATCTCGGTGCGGCCTCGGTCGCCACCCACGCGGCCGACCTTGGTGATGATGCCGTTGTCCACGGCGACATCTGCGACCCGGGTGGGTATACCCGAACCGTCACACACCGTTCCGTTTCGAATTACCAAGTCGTGCACGGTCATCCATCCTTCCGGCCCGCGGGCGTGAAGATCAGGTTCTGGTAGCCGTAGACGGCAAGGGGAACATGCGGAACTGGCTGGCCACGCCGCAGCTCCCAGGCCCGATATCCAGCCGCCAGCACCGTGTCGACCAGCTCTCGGCTACGGGGAGCGCCCGCGACGTCGAGGTCGCCGACCTCCAGGGAAAGGGTCGGTCGCTGAATCGCGAGCATCCCACGCATCCCTGAAAGCACATGCGCTTCGGCGCTTTCAGCGTCGATCTTGACGAAATCGGCGACGAGCCCGTGCTCGCGCACATAGTCGTCCAGGCACACCGCCTCGACTTTCAGCTCGTTGGAGGGTAGCCGCACACGCACGGCCTCCGGCAGCCGCGCCTGGAACGCGGAATTATAGGCGCTGTACCCCAATCCGTGATCGTGGAAAACCAGCTCGTCACGCTCGGACCACACAGCGGCGGGAACGACCGTGGTGTTCGGGCGGCGGGCCGCATTCTCGCGCAACACCGACAGGGTCGAAGGTGTCGGCTCGAACGAGACCACCGTCCCCTGCGGCCCGACCAGCGCACTGGCCAGCATCGTGTAGTAGCCGATGTGCGCACCAACGTCGAGAACCGTTGCACCCGAAGGCAAATGATCCAGAAGATATGCGGTGAGATCGTAGTCGACAAAGCCGTGTCGGTGTATGGAGATCGATACCTCCTCGGGCAACGCGATCGTCATCCGCTGGCCCCAGAAAGTTAGGGCCGTGGAGCTTCCGCCGATACCGCGATGGCGGCGCGCTCGCAGGTTGCCCGTCGTAGGGAAGGAGGTCCGCACGGGATGCCGCAACCGCTCCCGCACGCCGCCGCGGGCCCGACGATCCAGGGCCGTCCGCCATGTGGTGTGTGCGTCGGCTGTCATCGCGCCCACGCCGCCTCGGGAAGTTGGAGCTCGGCATCGACCATGATTCGGGCCAGTTCCTCGGTCGAGGTCCGAGCCTTCCAGCCGAAGGCAGTCCGCGCCTTGCCGGCATCGCCGATCAGTGCCTCGACTTCTGCAGGCCGCAGGTACGCCTCGTCGCGGTGAACGTATTCGCGCCAGTCGAGCCCGACGTGCGCGAAACACTGATCTGCGAATTCGCGTACCGTGGTCCCAATGCCCGTCGCCAACACATAGTCGTCGGGTTCGTCCAGTTGCATCATCTGCCACATCCCTTCGACGTACTCCGGTGCGTAACCCCAATCCCGAATCGCGTCGAGGTTGCCCAGATAGACTCGGGACTGCAGACCCGCCTTGATTCGCGCAGCGGCTTTGGCGATCTTGCGGGTTACGAATGTCTCGCCACGCCTGGGAGATTCATGATTGAAGAGAATCCCGTTGACCGCGTAGATCCCGTGCGCCTCGCGATAATTTCGGGTCATCCAATAGCTGTATAATTTCGCGGCGCCATAGGGGCTGCGAGGACAGAAGGTCGTCTCTTCGTTCTGCGGCGGCAGAGCAGATCCGAACATCTCTGACGACGAGGCCTGATAGAAGCGGGTGTTCACATTTGAAATCAGAATTGCTTCGAGCAGTCGGGTGGTACCGATTCCAGTGACATCGCCGGTATTCTCTGGCTCGTCGAAACTGACGCGCACATGCGATTGCGCCGCAAGATTGTAGACCTCATCCGGATTAATTCGCGCCAGCAGCGTCACGAGCCTGCTCGCATCGCTGACGTCACCGTAGTGCAGAATCAGACGCCGACCTGATTCATGTGGATCACGATAGATGTGATCGAGTCGTCGCGTATTGAACGACGAACTCCGCCGCACGACACCGTGCACCTCGTAACCTTTGGCTAGCAGCAGGTCAGCCAGATAAGAACCATCCTGCCCCGTAATACCGGTAATCAGTGCTCTTTTCATGCGGCACCGCCTCCTTATAGCAGGAAGAATTACAGTGGAATGAATTGAGGATTGAACCTCTCGTGGACATACACGCGGCCCGCGGGGCGGCAGTCTATGACGTAGGTCTTGCTTCCGCACTCCATTCCGTCCACAGGCCAGATATCCCGTGCGGCTGCGAGTGGCTTCCGTTGCATCACTAGGCCGATATTGCGGAGATGCGGGCCAAGCAATTCTCCATCGGCCGGAACGAGTGAGTCTCGATCCGGCCCGGCGATAATCACTCGGTTTACGCTGATGACATCGTGATCGGCCGTCAAAATTCGGGATTTCCGGTCTACCACCATCGCCGAAGGTGCGGCACCCAGCAGACCGCAGCCGATGTCCGGGAAATCGTCAGCGCGTACCAGGATCTGCTGTTCGACTTGCACCTTCAATCGGTCGACAACCAGCGCTTCGAGCAACACCGTTGTCGAACTGTCCGCATAGAGCAGCATTCGTGTCTGCGGCGGCGCCGAAGAAAACTCTAGCAGCGAACCGCACGAGGCATGACGGCCTTCGCCTTCGGGAGCGAACGAGTGCATGTGAACTCCATCGGTTGATTTACCGGGCCCGAAACAGAGATTCAATCGCCGGGCAAGCGAAGGGGAATACTGCTCGATCGCGGAAGCTTGACGGGGAATTCAAATACCAATATTGACCTCAACAGAAGATTCGATAAATCGCAGTACGAACTTCTCAAGGTTTCAGTCTGTGGCGACCAAGACCACCTACAGCATCGCCGCTACGGCAGCCTCCGGCAAGGGGTTGCCCGGTTGCCTTCTCAAAAGTCAACCGCTCAACCTTTGCTGTTCCGTAATGCCTCAGTGATGGGCTGCGGGACGGTACCGCGAGCGAGATCGAAGGTTGTCGCAGTGCCGTCGAGCACGGTCTGACAGCGGTGGGATGATCAGAGCAAGGACGCCGCGGACAACCACTTGGTTGCCCGTGACGGCTGGCGGATCATCGGCCACTTAGCCCCACTCAGCCCGGATCAATCGGCTACCTGACAGTCCCAGTCGACGAACACGAGCTGTTAGGTGTGCCGCACGCGGAATTGCTGCACTACGCCTTCATGCAGTGCCACGCCCGCCAGGAAGGCTCGGAACCCATCTTCAAGCCGGGACTCTACTGTTGCGGAGAACGTCGGCCCCCAGTCGTGGGATGATGAAGATCGCTGCTGAGGGTGAGCGATTCCCCCGGTGTGCGAGAGTGACCATCTTCTGTAGCGTATTTGCGAGGGGGTGACGAATGGGCTGTGCTGTAAGGGTTCACAACACAGATGTGGATCCGTGTGACAGGTTCGATGTGTGGCGGGATCGAGTTCAACAGCTACTTCATCCCTTGGACGTGTACCCTGTCAAATCTGTTGGCGACGATTTTCGGGCCGACTTTCAGTGTATTCGGGCACGAAGTGCGGGGGCGGCGATCGGGAGTATGTCTCCAGTTCAAACGACAGTCCGGCGCCATCATGTCACCAGTGCTGATCCTGGCAAGCTTCAACTGTTTGTCGGTCTGTGTGGCGGCGGCATGCACTCTGCCCGCGGCCGCACCAGCGACCTGCTACCGGGTTCGTTGCTAGTCGAGTGCCCCGATGAGGTGCGCTCGTTCACTCGCACGAGTGATAGCCGATTTGCGCTTCTCGACGTTGACCTCGAACGGCTTTCGCTGCCGGCCTCGCTTTTGCGGCGAATGGCATTCACCCCGATTGTCTTGTCGTCGCATTTGCAGACCTTGTTCGTCGGATCGGTTCGTCACGCTGTGACGCTTCCTTCCGATCAAACCGAAGGCGCGGACATGTACCTGACAGGACTCGCTGATGTTGTGCTTCGAGCTGCGCTCGGACGGGAGATCGACCACAGTGACACTGCCGAAATGAGGCGTGTCCAGGCAATCCGGTACATGGAACGGCACCTGTCCGAATCCTCGCTCGATGCAGACACCGTCGCTGGAGCTCTGATGATGTCGCGGCGAACACTCTTTGCAGCCTTCGCAGCGTCCGAGCACGGCGACACGCCGATGGTGTATTTGCGGCGCTTGCGGATGGACCAGGCAATGCGACTCCTAACAGGAGGTCCTGCCACGATCCGCGAGATAGCTCATGCTTGCGGGTTTGTCAGCAACGCACATTTCACCCGTACGTTCGTCAAGCACGCCGGACAGACTCCGACGGAGTTTCGGCTGGCAAATAGGCCATCCAGACGTGCGCGGCACTGACAGTCCGAGCACGCCTGGACGAAGCTTCTGCTAACTACACCCGACGTACTGAACGGAGTCTTTCGGCATAAAGCCGATTCCCCCACCGCCGAGGTAAACCTTTGTCCAACTAGCGCCGGTGCCCCCGGTCGGACCGGTGACACGATCACCCTGACTCTTGGTGTACAGCAAGTGCGCAGAGTCGCGAATTGCCGCACTGTAGACGCCGGCAGTGCCCCAAGTCACGGTGAAGACGCTCGTGGTGCAGCTTGCTGTTTGCATAGGTGCGGCCTGGGCCAGGCCCCCGGTGCCGAGAACCAAAGCTGCTGAGGCAATGGCGCCGACAGCAAAACGATTGACACGCTTCATGATGTCTCCGCTCATAACGTGAGTGAATCCTCAATGGAATATCAATGACATCTGAACGATATTTCTTCCGTCCAGTTGTCGTCGTGAAGAAGCACGAAGAGTCAAATAGATGGCACTACAAGGGGGTGTAGGGCCGGATGAACTGGTGGCGGGTGCCGGCGAGCGCGCGGGCGAGCACCTACCGACTTGCCCTTACCGCGTCACCAACCTCATGAACCACAACGGCTAGTCGCGGGCCAGAGCCTTCTGCGCAGCCGGGAGTGCCCGCTCCCGATCCGCAGGCACCAACCCGACCCGGGTGCGCCGATCCAGCAGATCGTCGACGTCGAGAGCGCCCTCGTGACTGACCGCGAACGCGAACTCCGCGTGGGTGACATCGATACCGTCGGCGATCGGGGTCAGTTCACCAGCCGCGGCCACCAGTGCGGCCTCACTGCCGTAGCGTGCGATCAGCGATACAGGCAGGTTCCGGGGGGCCGGACCCGTCGCCCCGACCGCGGGCAGATCCCGGGTCATGCAAGCGCGCGCGGTGAGGCCACCGGCGGTAACCGCGGCATCGACGGCGTCCTCCGCCATCTTCCGATAGGTGGTGAGTTTGCCGCCAACCACGCTGATCACCCCGTTCGACGAGTGCAGCACCGCATGATTGCGGGACAGATCCGCCGTCTTGCCCTCCCCGGTATCGAGGAGCGGACGCAGCCCCGCGAACGTGCCGAGGACATCGGCGCGGGTGAGCGGCGTCGCGAGCGCGGTGTTCACAGTGTCGAGCAAGAAGTCGATCTCACCGTCCGATGCGGTCGGCACATCCGGAACCGCCCCGTCGACAGCCTCGTCGGTCAGCCCCAGATACACGCGGCCCAGCTGCGCCGGCAGCGCGAACACGAAGCGATTGGTCTCCCCAGGGATGGGCACAGTCAACGCGGCGGTGGGATTGCCGAGTCGTTCCGCGGGCAGCACCAGATGGGTGCCGCGGCTGGGCTTGAGCCGGATGTCCGGATCGACCTGACCGGCCCACACACCGGCCGCGTTGACCACCGCACGGGCGCGGATCGTCAGTTCCTCACCGGTGAGTTCGTCGCGTAGCCGAGCGGACTCTCCTGTCACGTCGTAGGCACCGACCCGGGTCAGGACCGTCGCGCCGTGGGCCGCGGCCGTGCGGGCAAGGGTGACCACGAGGCGAGCGTCGTCGACCAGCTGACCGTCGAATGCCAGCAGGCCGCCGCGCAACCCCTCCCGGCGCACCGCGGGCGCCAGCTGCGCCGACCGCTCGCTGCCGATATGTCGCGACCGCGGCAACACCGATGCCGGAGTACGGGCGGTGATTCGCAGGACATCGCCAGCCAGGAATCCGGTACGGACCAGGGTCTTCTCGAAGAAGCTCACCGACGGCAGCAGCGGCACGAGCTGAGGCAGTGCACGGACGAGGTGCGGCGCCGTCCGAGTCATGAGGATGCCGCGCTCCACGGCACTCTCCCGCGCGATTCCGACATTGCCCGACGCCAGGTAGCGCAGTCCCCCGTGTGCCAGTTTGGAGCTCCACCGGCTGGTCCCGAACGCAAGGTCGTGCCGATCGACGAGCACCACCCGCAGCCCCCGAGACGCCGCATCGAGCGCAGTTCCGACACCGGTGATGCCGCCGCCGATCACCAGCACGTCGACCACACCTCCGTCGCCGAGGGCTGACAGGTCGCGGCTGCGCCGGTCGGCGTCGAGTGCCGACTGCGGATTCTGCTGCACGGTTCCTCCTGGGAGTGAGTCGGACGTCAGGGAGTCGGTCGGGGTGCGAGGAAGGAATCGACCGCGATCCGCAACTGCGCGGCGAGCGCGGGTGCGGGCAGCAGCTCGGCCACCATCTCGCCCGATTGGACCGCAGACTGCGCAGTGAGCAGCACCATGGCCGCCATCTGTACGGGATCACCGGACCGGATCGAGCCGTCACACTGACCGGCGACGATCGCCTGTGACACACGCTCGACGATCGCGCGCTGACTCGTACCGAGCCGCTCGACGACGTAGGTCATGAGCATGTCGGGATCCGAGCGGAGAATCTTGACGAAGAGTGGATGCCCGCGCATCTCGGCCGCGACATCGACAACGGCGCGCACGAGCTGCGACCGCGCGGGGTCACTGCCGTTCATGTCGGGGATCGCGATGCGAATCTCGCGGGTCAGCAGGTCGGCAACGACGGAGCGGGTGTCCGGCCAGCGCCGGTAGACGGTAGGACGGCTGACGCCGGCGCGGCGTGCCACCTCGGCGAGGGTCGTCCGGCGCAGCCCGAACTCGAGCACGCAGGAGCGCGTCGCGTCGAGGATCAGATCGTCGACCGTCGGTGGCGCAGAAACATCGTTACAAATAGACATCTTATGTAACACTGTAACGCATGTCCGATGCCTTCGCGCCCGAGTTCCCCGTCACCGAGGCCCCCTCCATGGAGTGGGACGCCTGGGGTGTCGCCGAGTCCCGCCGACACCTGTCTGCTCAGGTCCAGGGCCTGCTGCAGCAGGCTCTCGGTGTCTCCGCCGAGCAGTCGCCGCCGCCCACCGAATCCGACACCGCGGTGCGCGATTGCACTCTGTCCGCCGGCCGCCTGGCCGCACTGGCAGACCTCGTCGGACCCGACCACATCCACACCGACACCTCGACCCGCCTGCGCCACGCCGGAGGCAAGAGCACTCCGGACCTGTTGCGCCGCAGGGAGACCCAACTGCAGGATGCGCCTGACGCGGTGCTACTCCCCGGCTCACACGACGAAGTCATGGCCGTGCTGCGGTTCTGCGCGGGCGACGCGGTCGCTGTGGTCCCGTTCGGCGGCGGCACCAGCGTCGTCGGCGGCGTCGACCCGGCCCGCGGCCGCTTCGATTCCGTCATCGCGCTCGATCTCCGGCGTCTGAACGCACTGACGGACCTCGATCCGATCTCCGGCGTCGCGACGCTGCAGGCAGGCGTGACCGGTCCACAGGCCGAGCAGCTACTCGGCGAACACGGGTTCTCGCTCGGCCACTTCCCCCAGAGCTTCCAGTTCGCGACCATCGGAGGATTCGCCGCCACTCGTTCCTCGGGTCAGGCATCCGCCGGGTACGGCCGCTTCGACGACATGATCGAGTGGCTCAAGGTCGCAACGCCCTCCGGCACCCTGGAACTCGGCCGTGCCCCCGCGTCCGCGGCGGGCCCGGACCTGCGCGAGCTGTTCATCGGCTCGGAGGGCACGCTCGGGATCATCACCGAGGTAGGCCTGCGAGTGCACCCGGTGCCCGAACGCACCGCCTATCAGGCCTGGTCGTTCCCGGACTTCGAAACCGGAGCGGCGGCACTGCGCACGGTCATCCAGTCCGGATCGGCACCCACCGTCATGCGCCTGTCCGACGAAGCCGAGACCGGCATCAACCTTGCTCTCTCGGGCGATATCGGCGGCGACAGCCCCACTGCGGGCTGCCTCGCTATCACGACATTCGAGGGCACTGATGCCCACGTCGAGGCACGTTACGCCGAGGCAACCGCCCTGCTCGCGGCGGCCGGCGGAAACGCTCTCGGCGAAGCACCCGCGCAGGCGTGGGAACACGGCAGGTTCGACGCTCCTTATCTACGCGATGCACTGCTCAGCGCGGGTGCAATCGCCGAGACGCTCGAAACCGCAACGCGCTGGTCCAATCTCGCGAACCTTCGGTCCGCGGTGACCACAGCCCTCACCGAATCGCTTGCTGCGCAGGGAACTCCGCCGCTCGTGATGTGCCATATCTCGCACACCTACCCCACGGGTGCGTCGCTCTACTTCACGGTCGTGTGCGCGCAGACCGCCGACCCACTGAGCCAGTGGGCAACTGCCAAGCGGGCGGCGGGGGACGCGATCATGGCCGCGGGCGGCACCATCACCCACCACCACGCTGTCGGGCGCGACCACCGGCCGTGGATGGAGACCGAGGTCGGTGCCCTCGGCGCCCGGGTCCTGCGCGCAGCGAAGGACGCGATCGACCCCTCCGGAATCCTCAACCCTGGCAAGCTGATTCCATGACGAGTTCGGTCACGGTCCTGACGAATCCCACGGCAGGCAACGGGAACGCCCCGTGGGCGGCCGCTGCCGCCGTCGCACGACTGCGGGAACGCGGGGTGACGGTCACCGAGATCGAGGGTCGCACACCGCAAGAGGCGCTGGCACTGGCGCGGAAGGCCGTCACCGCCGGCACCGACGCGCTGGTCGCCGCCGGCGGTGACGGGCTCATCAGCATCGCCTGGCAGGCCCTGGCGCAGACGGGAACGCCGCTCGGCATCATCCCCGGGGGTACCGGCAACGACCACGCCCGGCTGTTCCACATACCGGTCGACGATCCGCTTGCCGCCGCCGACATCGTCGCGAGCGGCGAGATCGCGACGATCGACCTGGGCCTGGCCGGCGACCGCTGGTTCGGCACGGTCCTCGCGAGCGGGTTCGACTCGCTCGTCACCGACCGCGCCAATCGGATGCGGTGGCCCAAGGGGCCGATGCGCTACAACCTGGCGATGCTTGCCGAACTTGCTCAGCTGAAACCGATTCCGTATCGAATCGTGCTCGACGACCGGACCGTCGAGGTCGACGCGACGATGGTCTCGGTCGGTAACGGGACCTCGTACGGCGGCGGCATGCTCATCACGCCCGGCGCCGTCCTCGACGACGGACTACTCGACGTCACGGTGGTCGCATCGGGCAGCCGCTTTCGCCTGGTGCGGCTGTTCCCCACCGTCTACAAGGGCACGCACGTCGAACTCGAAGAGGTCCAGACGTACCGGTCCCACAAGATCCGACTGGAAACCGGCACGCCCGTGACCGCCTACGCCGACGGCGAGCCGATCGCACCGCTGCCGATCGATATCACAGCGGTGCCTGGCGCCGGCCGGGTGATCATCGGGGCTCCGCTGAGCTAGCCGCCGAAGACGAACAACTCGAATCCGACCGCACGCTCGGCGTCGAATCCCGGCTTGGGCCCGGTGGACATCTCGATCTGGCGGGCCGCCTGATCCAGCACGGGCTCATCGCTGAGCGCCTCGAGGTAGGCGCGGTGCTCACACAGCGACTCGACCGCGCGCTCGACCGTCGACGTGACATCGACGGCGTGAGTGGTGCCGACCATCGCGTTCACCGCGGCCCACCGGACGCCGGTCCACGCCGGCTCGGTGAGCTCGGGGAAGATCCACTCGTTGGCGGCGTCGGCGACGGCGTCGAGCACGGCCAGGCCGACCGCCCGGTGGTCGGCGCTGTTCAGGAATCCCGGGCCCCACGTCTCACGGTGATTCATGGTGACGACCATTTCGGGGCGGTGCACTCGGATGACCCGGGCGAGATCCCGGCGCAAATCCAGGCCGTATTCGAGTCGACCGTCGGGGTAGCCGAGGAACTCTACATGCGAGACCCCGACGATCGCCGCCGACCGGCGTTCCTCCTCCTCGCGAAGCGGCCCCGAGTGTTTCGGGTGCAGCCCCGCGATCCCGGCCTCACCACTGGTGGCGAGCACGTACCGAATGTCCTTGCCCTGGTCGGTCCAGTGGGCGACGGCGGCCGCCGCCCCGTACTCGATGTCGTCCGGGTGGGCGACGATCACCAACCCACGCTGCCAGTCCTCAGGAATCGGTTCCATTCCCTCAGCATGCCCCAGACTCGGCGAACACGAGGGTTCCTGCGTCTGCTGTCAACACCGAGAGCGTTCGAAGACCCGCATCGGTTGTCCTTTCTCACCCGGCGCCCTCCCCACTTGGCGCAGGTCGTGAAGTCAAGGTCGCCAGGCGGCCCCGCTACGATTGCTGACGATGAACTGGCCGTCGCTCGGTCACACCACCGCCGGCCGGAGGGGGCAATACTGTGCTGCATCTGCGCGTCATCTCGTCGAGCAACCGCTCCGCAGCAGTCCTGCGCACGCTGGCCGCCGAACCCGGCGTCACCCATGTGACGCTCGCACTCGGTGCCGCCATCGATCCGCCCGGTGATGTGATCGAGGCGGATGTGGCGCGTGCCTGCGCGAATGATGTCCTTGCGGCGTTGGCCGCTCTGGATCTGGTGCGGACGGGCGGTATTTCCTTCGAGCCGGCGGGGACCGTACTCTCCCGCGCCGGGGAGCGGGCGGAAGCTGCGACTCCTACACGCCGGGAAGAAGCTGTCGTGTGGGAGCAGTTGCTCGGTCAGGTGCGCGAGGGGGCCCGACTGACGCCTACGTTCCTGGTGTTTCTGTCGATCGCGTTCCTGTTGTCGGCGGTAGGTGTTGCGACGGCCTCTCCGCTTACCCTGGTTGGCGCGATGGTGGTTGGGCCCGAGTTCCGACCGCTGGCGGCGCTTTCAGTCGGCCTGGTTCGCAGAGACTTCGGGCTCATACGGAGTTCGGCACGCACCCTGGCCATCTCGTTTCCGGTCGCGATGGTGGTCACGGCGCTGGCCACACTGCTGTGGATTCGTCTCGGCTGGATCGGGACCGGTGATGTCGAGAACGCCCGCGTCTTCGACTTCATCTACGAGGTGGGGCCATTCTCACTAGTGGTGGCGCTGCTGGCGGGGGCGGCAGGCATGCTGGCATTGGTCACCTACGCCTCCACTGTTCTGGTGGGCGTGTTCATCTCGGTAACGACAGTGCCAGCTGCGGGATTGGCCGTCGTCGCGGTGTTCGCGGGGAAATGGAGTGTCATGCTGAGCTCGCTCGGGCAACTTGGTGTCAATCTGATCGGCATCGTGCTCGCTGGGGTGGCTGTGCTGCTGGTGTTGCAACGTGCCGGTCGCACCGGCGGGTCGGTCATTTCCGGAAGCGCCGTCCACCCCATCCCCGGTGTGGACGAGGACAAGAGCCAGAACTAGGCGGACTCGGGTGGTAGGCATATCCGTCGCGGACGGGGTAACGCTGTCAGCTATCCCCCACGGTCACCTACGGCACGCTACGACCCGTCGGTTCGAACACGACGCCGCTCCGACACACAAGTCGGTACATCCGGGCCCGCCGGATCGACCGCGCCCTCGCCAGCATCGCGCCCGCGCTAGAGCTTGGTGACGTCCGACGTGTCGCCGCTTCCCGACACGGCCTTGTAGAGCACGTACAACCCGAACACCACGGCACTGACCGCCAGTATCCAGAACAGGCCCTTGACCACAGCTCCGATCAACGCGAACGCGATCCAGACCAGTGCCACGATGCCGACAATCTTCCAGAACACGATGTGCCTCCTGCTTGGGTGTTCACCGTCGATCCTACGATCCCGGCACGTTGATCGTCGCATGGTCCCAACCGGAAAGCTCCAGGTCACAGCGAAGATCAGGGAAAGATCAGGGTTCACCCTGAGAGTTCGAAACCGGGCTGGGCTGCTACCGACGACGCTCGTTGGCATAAGCTCGGCAGGTTCGAACCTGATCCGTCCTGTTCGCGAATTCCACCAGGAGCAGTCGATAGCCGTGTCGCAGACATCCCCCACGGGCACCCCCCGCAACACCGCTCGCGATCTCGCGCAGATCGCCGTCTTCGCAGCGCTCATCATCGCGCTCGGCCTACCGGGCACCATCAACATCGGCGGGTCGGCCGTGCCGATCACACTGCAGACGCTCGGTGTCATGCTCGCCGGAGCCCTCCTCGGACCGCGCAAGGGCACGCTCGCGGTGCTCACGGTGATCGTGCTCGGGCTGGCGCTGCCGGTGCTGGCAGGCGGCCGCACATCACTCATGTCGCTGTCGAGTCCCACGGCCGGCTTCCTGATCGGCTGGCTGCCGGCCGCCGCGGTCATCGGCTGGCTCAGCTATCGGATGCTGCCCAGGTACAACGTGTTCGGGGGCATCGCGATCAATCTGGTCGGCGGGATCGTCGTACTGTACGCGTTCGGCATTCCCGGCATGCTCCTCAAGACCGATCTCACAGTCCCAGCGGCCTTTGCCGCCAATCTCGCCTACCTGCCCGGCGACGTCCTCAAGGCTGTCGTCGCGGCTGCCGTCGCCGCCCAGGTACACCGTGCCTACCCCGCCCTGGCCGCTCGCAATCTGCCCGTCACAGCGGCGCGCGCGGACGCGGTCTAGCCGATTACTGCACGATGAGCGAGATCCGGTTCGACGCGGTCCACCACGCCTACGGTGAGCGTAGGGTGCTCGACGGCATCAGCCTCACCCTCACCGAGGCACGGATCGGAATCATCGGCGCCAACGGCAGCGGCAAGTCCACGCTGGCTCGCATGATCAACGGCCTCGTGACCCCCACTTCCGGCGCGGTCAGTGTCGACGGTCTGGACACCGCCCGCAAGGGACGCCAGGTGCGGAAGAAGGTCGGTTTCGTGTTCACCGATCCTGACCACCAGATCATCATGCCGACGGTCGCCGAGGACATCGGATTCTCGCTGCGGCGCAGTTCACTGAGCAAGGCGGAGCGCGCCGACCGGGTCACCCAGGTGCTGACCGGCTTCGGGTTGGCCGGGCACGCGGACCACCCGACGCACCTCCTGTCGGGCGGCCAGAAACAGTTGCTCGCACTCGCCGCAGTGATGGTGACCGACCCCGACGTACTGGTTGCCGACGAGCCGACGACGCTGCTCGATCTGCGCAACGCCCGTTTGATGCGGAGAACGCTGGCAGGCCTGCAGCAGCAGCTCGTCGTGGTCACCCACCATCTGGACCTGCTCGACGACTTCGACCGCGTGATCGTGATCGACCAGGGCCGGGTCGCCGCGGACGGCGCGCCAGCTGACTCCGTCGCGTTCTATCGCGCGCTGATCGGATGACCACGCTCGGCTTGTATTCCCCCGGCTCGTCGATCCTGCACCGGATGCCCGCCGGACCGAAGCTCATCGCGATGGTCATGGCGATTCTCGCGATCACGGTTCTGATACGGCAGCCGTGGCAACTCGTACCTGCCGCCGCCGTCGTCGCAGCCGGCTATCTGATCGCGGGAATCCCCATCAGAACGGCCCTTTCACAGCTCCGCCCGCTGATGTGGGCGATGTTGTTCATCGGAGCCTTCCAAGTGATCTTCACCGGCTGGGCGCGCGCGGCGATCGTCTGCGGCACCATCGCTCTCGCCGTCGCGCTCGCGGCACTGGTCACCCTCACCACCCGGGTCAGCGACATGCTCGACACGATCGGCCGCGGGTTGCGTCCGCTGCGCCGTGTGGGCGTCAATCCGGATCGCGCCGGCCTCGTCCTCGCAATGACTTTGCGGTGCATTCCGCTGCTCACTGGGATCGTGCAACAGGTCACCGATGCGCGAAAGGCGCGCGGCCTCGGATTCTCGCTACGCGCCCTCGCCGTACCGACCGTGGTGTCCGCGCTGCTGACCGCGGAAGCGATGGGCGAGGCCCTCGCCGCGCGCGGTGTGGACGACTGAGCCGTCGCCGGCCGACTCTCTAGCGCCGGAACCGACGGTCGATCTCGTCGAGTTCCCCCAGCGCCGCCGCCCAGCCCTCGAGCAGATCCGAGGCCGACAACAGATCCTGCCGCTGCCGATCCAGTGCAACGTACGACGACGTCTGCGCTGGGGCCGTCATCTTCGCCGCCGCGGTGACGAGATCCTCGAACTGGTCGACGCCGACCCCCAACTGGTCCGCGGCTGCCCGGACGGACTGGCCGAGGTGCTCGGCGGCGGCGGCAGAACTGCGCCCGGCATTTTCCATCGCGACGATGTCCGCTGCGACGGCTCGCAGAGTGGCCGCCGCCGATCGCGCGGTCTCACCAGTGTGATCGAGTTCGTCTGCATCGACACTCGCGGACCGGCCCAACACGCCGAGCAGCTGGTACAAGCTGTTCTCGGCCCGTGCCAGACGCTCCATCGGCATCCGGGCGGCCGAACCGGACGGCGGCAGCACCAGCCGTGACTGCGTCACCGGCGGCAGCGGCTTCGCGGTCAGCCGACGGTATGTCCCGACCGCGACGACGGCCGGCACTGCGAACAGGGCCGCGGCTCCGCCCGTTGCGACGACCGTCCAGTCCGGGGCGGACGCAACTGCGAGCGAAACTGCCCCCACGGCGCTCCCACCGGATGTGATGGCGAAACGGGTGGCGCGCTTACGCGCCCGACGCCGCTTGCGCAGCATGCGTTCCCGCGGGTCGGACCAGCGGCGCACCGACTCGGCGACGTTGCCACCGACCTCCCGCAGCACATTGTGCGCACTGCCGACCGCCGACACGGCGCTGGAGGCGAGGGTCGCACCCTCGCTGAAGACGGAGGAGGCCGGCCGGGAGTTCTTCCCGGACCGGCCACCTCGGTTGTTACTCATCGAACCGACTTCTCGTTCGCTGTCAGTTGCCTACTGCGCGGAGGTCTCGCCGTTGGCGGACGCCGCGGGTGGCTCCGGTGCCGCGGCGGGCTTCGCCGGCGCGGCCGCAGTACCACCGGACGGAAGAGCGTCGCCCTTCATCGAGGCGCGGATCTGCTCGAGACGGCTATGGCCGGCCAGCTGAACACTCGCCTGCTGAACGTCCATCATCCGACCCTGCACCGAGTTCTGAGCCAGCTCCGCCGAGCCGAGTGCGTCGGCATACCGGCGCTCGATCTTGTCGCGAACCGCGTCGAGGCTGGGAGTGTTGCCCGGCGCGGTCAGCGTGCTGTCCATCGACCGCAACGATTCGCTGACGCGCTCCTGCATCTTGGCCTGTTCGAGCTGGCTGAGCAGCTTGGTGCGCTCGGCGACCTTGGCCTGCAGAGTCATGGCGTTCTGCTCCACGGCTTTCTTGGCCTGCGTCGCGGCCTGCAGGGACTGATCATGCAGCGCCTTGAGGTCCTCGACACCCTGCTCCGCCGTCACGAGCTGGGCCGCAAACGCCTCGGCTGCGTTGGTGTACTGGATTGCCTTCTCATTGTCGCCCGCGGCCGCGGCCTGATCGGCGAGAGTAACGGCCTGCCGCGCGTTCGCGTTGAGCTTCTCCACCTCGTCGAGCTGGCGGCTGAGCTTCATCTCGAGCTGCCGCTGGTTGCCGATCACCGACGCGGCCTGCTGCGACAGGGCCTGATGTTGACGCTGCGCGTCCTCGATCGCCTGCTGAATCTGCACCTTGGGGTCGGCCTTCTCATCAATCTTGGAATTGAAGAGCGCCATCAGGTACTTCCATCCCTTGACGAAAGGATTAGCCATGGGTTGATCCCGCCTCCATCTGCTGCGCCGCGCGGTACGCGACCCGATGCGCGACCGTCACGCATCGAACTTGGGCACTGCCCTACTGCTCGCCTTGTCAATCACCAGCAATCACTACGGGCAATTGCGCCCGGCAGTCACTGATGAATCTATCGGTTTCCGAAGCGTGACGGCACGGCTATGCCGCCGCCAGCGTCCTCGCTGTCGGTGCGGGAATCACGACCCGGGTGTCCTGTGCGATGCGGCCGGTCACCGATGCACGATCGGCGGCGACCTTCTCGCGCGGTGCAACCGCCAGGATCTCACTGACATCGACGAGGACCTCGGATAGCGGAACCTCGAGCGCGTCACAGATCGCGGCCAGCAGCTCGCTCGACGCCTCCTTGCGGCCCCGCTCGATCTCGGACAGGTAGCCGAGACTGACCCGCGCGCTGTTGGACACCTCGCGCAGGGTCCGGCTCTGCGAAACGCGGGTGCGCCGAAGACTGTCACCGATTGCCTCACGCAATAGCAGCGCCATCTCGCTCCTCCTTAATCCGACACCTCACTCGTCAATACAAACGCACGAGTGCACGCGATTGGTTCCCGACCCTATCGTGACAATCGTTCGAGCAGATTCGACACCGCCGCACAAACGGTGCCGAACCGGATTTCCCACCGGTCACCACCAAGTCGCAACGCCGCCACCTCGGTGCCGTCCGGCCCAGAGACCCCGACGAACACCGTGCCTGGCGCATGGCCGTCTTGCGGGTCCGGTCCGGCCACACCGGTCACTCCGATGCCCCAGTCGGCGCCGCAGCGGCGCGCAGCGCCCTCCGCAAGCTCCGCGGCGGTCCGGCGGGCAACCGGCCCGTCGTGCGCCAGGACGTTCGCGTCGACGCCGGCGAGACTGCACTTGAGGTCGGTCGCGTAGACAATCAGCCCGCCGCGCAGAACGGCGCTCGCACCGGGCACACCGGCAACGGTCGCGGCAAGTAGTCCAGCGGTGAGTGATTCTGCGGTCGCCATTGTCTGCCCTCGACGTGCCAGCACCGCCACCAGCTCGTTCGCCGGAACCTCGTCGACGAGTGGGTCGGTCATGTGCGGCCGGGGCGCCGGGCACCGGCACGTAGCCGGACCGCCTGGACGACGTAGTCGAGTCCGGTGATGACGGTCAACGCCACCGCGAGGCCCATCAGCGTGGCGCTCAGGGGCGCGAAGGCACCGGGCAGCGGAAACAGGTAGAGGCCGATGGCGACCGTCTGCACCAGGGTCTTCAGTTTGCCGCCGCGGCCAGCCGGGATCACGCCGTGACGCAGGACCGCGAATCGCAGCAAAGTGATGCCGAGCTCGCGCGCGGCAATGATGCCGGTCACCCACCACGACAAATCGCCGAGCACAGACAGTCCGATCAGCGCTGCACCGATCAGCGCCTTGTCGGCGATCGGGTCGGCGAGCTTGCCGAAGTCCGTGACCAGGCCGTGCTTGCGGGCCAGCTGGCCGTCGATGCGATCGGTTACGGCCGCGATCACGAAGATGGCGGTCGCAATGATCCGCCACAACGTCGAATGCCCATCGCCGACGAACAGCGCAACCAGGAACACCGGCACGAGCGCAATACGCAGCACGGTAAGGATATTGGCGATATTGACCACGGGAACGGGGGTGTGAGGTGAGGGCACAGTGTCGGAGGACGGCGCATCCGACGCGGGCGCCGCTTCCCGCCGCGGCGGGCTCACCAAGGCGCCGATCCGACGGATCGCCCAGGCACACCCGAGTCGAACGGGACGTGGCTTGGGGCGATGGATCGGGGCAGCACACCGCCCACAATATCCGTTGCCGCTATGACTACTGTTCACCCCATGACATCTGGGACGCCGGCAGCTGGAACGAACGAGGCTGATGGGATGCTGGTGCGCCGCGCCCGCACCTCCGACGTACCAGAGATCAAGCGCCTCATCGACATCTATGCGGGCCGGATCCTGCTGGAGAAGAACCTGGTCACGCTGTACGAAGCGGTTCAAGAGTTCTGGGTCGTCGAGGAGGCCGGCACCGTCGTCGGGTGCGGCGCGATGCACGTGCTGTGGTCCGATCTGGGCGAGGTCCGCACCGTCGCCGTCGATCCTCGGGTGAAGGGCCGGGGTGCCGGACATCTCGTGGTCGCGAAGCTGGTGGAGGTGGCGCGCGAACTCGAACTCGAGCGGCTGTTCGTCCTCACATTCGAGGTGAGCTTCTTCGCCAAGCACGGTTTCGCCGAGATCGAGGGAACACCGGTGACCGCCGAGGTCTACTCCGAGATGTGCCGGTCGTACGACACCGGCGTCGCCGAGTTCCTCGACCTGAGTTACGTCAAGCCGAATACGCTGGGCAATACCCGCATGTTGCTGACTCTCTGAGCCTGACGAGACCTGACGCCCACGAGACCGGGCACTCAAGAGACCGAGGACGACCTATGCCACTCTTTGCCGTTCAGTACACCTATGCTCCCGAGAAGTCCGCGCAGCGCGACGACCATCGGACCGACCACCGAGCCTGGCTCGCGGATCTGGTCCGCCGCGGCATCGTCCACTCCTCCGGCCCGTTCGCCGACGGCAGCGGCGCCCTGATGATGGTCGAAGGCACGGATTCCGCCGAGGTCCGCGCCCTCTTCGACCAGGATCCATTCGCGAGGGCCCACCTGGTCGAGCGGGCCGAGATCCGCGAATGGATCCCGGTGTTCGGAGTGTTCGCCGACTAGCTGCGTGCGGCGGTGTCGTCGGTCTTGTTGCGGGTCTTGATGAGGCTGGCGACAGCCGTCACCACCAGGACGCCGAGGATGACACTCAGCGACATCACCGTGGAGATCTCGGGCACCGAGACCTGGTTACCGTCATTGATGAACGGCAGGGTGTTCTCGTGCAGTGCATGCAGGACAAGCTTCACACCGATGAACGCCAGAATCAGCGACAGCCCGTAAGACAGGTATACGAGACGCTCGAGCAGTCCGCCGATGAGGAAGTACAGCTGGCGCAGACCCATCAGCGCGAAGGCGTTCGCGGTGAACACCAAGTACGGCTCCTGGGTGAGGCCGTAGATCGCGGGAATCGAGTCGAGCGCGAACAGCACGTCGGTGAAGCCGATGACGACCAGGGCGAGCATGAGCGGCGTCACGACCCGCTTGCCGTCGATCCGGGTGACCAGCTTGTCGCCGTCGTACTCCTCGGTGGTCGGCAGGAACCGCTTGGCAAGGGTGATGACCTTGCTCTCGCGTTCCTGCTCGGCCGCGGCCTCGTGGCCGGCGTCCTTGATCAGCTTGAACGCGGTGTAGATCAGGAACGCACCGAACAGATAGAAGACCCAGCTGTAGGTGTTGATCGCCGCAGCACCGACCGCAATGAAGATGCCGCGCATGACCAGCGCCATCACGATGCCGATGAGCAGTACCTTCTGCTGGTACTCACGTGGCACCGCGAACGTCGACATGATGATCACGAATACGAAGAGGTTGTCCACTGACAACGCCTTCTCCGTGACGTAGCCGGCAAAGTACTCGCCGCCGAACGTCGTGCCCCATTGCGCCATGACGATGAGGCCGAAGATCACCGCGATACCGATGTAGACCGCGGACCAGAAGGCCGACTCGCGGAAACTCGGCGCGTGCGGGGTACGCACGTGGGCGAAGAAGTCGAAGACGAAGAGTCCGAGAATCACCACGCAGGTGATAATCCAGACGAGCGGGGAGACGTGCATCAGAGATAGCCCTCCGGTAGGCAGGTTTTACCACCGGAGGTCTCTCCCGCAGATCCACCGGTGAGACCGGGGCGGATCAGCCGACAGAACCGGACCGGCAACGGTGCCGATCGTGTTGACGATTCTGCCGCAGGAATGGGGATACTCCCCTCCAAAAGTGATTCCTATTCAATCACAACCTCGCGACTGCGGCCGAACCCGGACAGGGAGGTCAGTCTGCTTCCACGTCGGCGCCCTCAGGATCTCCCCCACGGATCGACCACAACAGACCCTCCAGTTCGTCGGGCTTGATCAGCACCTCGCGTGCCTTGGAACCCTCGCTGGGCCCGACGACTCCGCGTGTCTCCATCAGGTCCATCAACCGACCCGCCTTGGCGAAGCCCACCCGGAGCTTGCGCTGCAGCATCGAGGTCGAACCGAACTGGCTCGACACCACCAGTTCGACGGCCTGCAGCAGCACGTCCATATCGTCACCGATATCGGGGTCGACATCCTTCTTCTCGCCTGCCTTGGCAACGGTGACGCCCTCCGTGTACTCCGGCTCGGCCTGGTTCCGGGCATAGGACACGATCGCGGCAATTTCGTCATCCGTGATGAACGCGCCCTGCATCCGAATCGGCTTGCCCGCACCCATCGGAAGGAACAAGCCGTCACCCATACCGATCAGCTTCTCGGCGCCCGGCTGGTCCAGGATGACGCGCGAGTCCGTGAGCGACGAAGTGGCGAACGCCAGACGCGACGGCACGTTGGTCTTGATCAGACCCGTCACCACGTCCACGGACGGACGCTGGGTCGCCAGCACCAGGTGGATTCCCGCGGCGCGCGCCTTCTGCGTGATCCGGACGATAGCCTCCTCGACGTCCCGCGGCGCGGTCATCATCAGATCCGCGAGTTCGTCGACGATCGCGAGGATGTACGGGTACGGGCGGTACACCCGCTCGCTGCCGAGAGGTGTCGTGATGTCGCCGGACTTGACCTTGCTGTTGAAGTCGTCGATATGCCGGACCTTGCTGGCCTGCATGTCCTGGTATCGCTGCTCCATCTCCTCCACCAGCCATGCCAACGCCGCCGCAGCCTTCTTCGGCTGGGTGATGATCGGCGTGATCAGGTGCGGAATGCCCTCGTACGGGGTGAGCTCCACCATCTTCGGGTCGATCAGAATCATCCGGACCTCGTCGGGCGTCGCCCGGGTGAGGAGCGACACCAGCATCGAGTTGACGAAACTGGACTTTCCGGATCCAGTCGAACCGGCCACGAGAAGGTGTGGCATCTTCGCCAGGTTCGCACTGACGAAATCGCCCTCGATGTCCTTGCCGAGACCGATCACGAGCGGGTGGCGATCCTTGCGCGTAGCCGGCGCGGTAAGCACGTCCGCCAGGCGCACCAACTCGCGGTCCGAATTCGGTACCTCGATGCCGACGGCGGATTTGCCGGGAATCGGGGCAAGCAGCCGGACGTTGTCCGTCGCCACCGCGTACGCGATGTTGCGGGCCAGCGCAGTGATCTTCTCGACCTTGACGCCCGGACCCAGCTCCACCTCATAGCGGGTGACCGTCGGGCCGCGGGTGTATCCGGTGACCGCGGCGTCGATCTTGAACTGCTCGAGCACCTCGGTGATGGCTTCGATCATCGCCTCGTTGGCCTTGCTGCCCCTCTTCGGGGGATCACCGTCGATCAGCAGCGAGGTCGGCGGCAGCACGTAGTCACCCTCGGCCACCCGGTCGGGTACGAGGGCCTCGTACTCCGGTTCGGGTTCCGGCTGCGGCGCTGGAACGGTGCGGGCCCTCGGCTTCGGCTTCGGCTTCGGTTTCGGCGCTGCCTCCGGCTCCGGCTCTGGTGCCAGTGGGGCCGGTTCGGGGCTCGGAGTGTCGGCGACCGCCGGATTCCACAGACCGATCACCTCGGTCTCGGCATCGTCCGGGGAGAACTCATCCGTCGGGTAGTTCAGCTCGGGAGTGCTGCGGCGCCGCGGGGTACGCCGGGCCGGGCGCTCCTCTGGGTAGCCGTCCGGATCGAACCGGGACGGGTCGTAGTCGTCTGCGCCGTCACTCTCGTCCCGGAAATCGGGGTCGTCGGTCTGGTCGTACTCGCCGTACTCGTCATCGTGGCCTCCGGTCCCGAAGTACGTCCGCAGCCGACCCGGCACCTCACGCACCGTGGTGCCGGTGATCAGCAACACCCCGAAGACCATCGCCATCAGCAGCAGCGGCGCCGACAGCCAGACCGTCACGCCGTCGGTGAGCGGTCCACCGACGGCGTAGCCGACGAAACCTGCACCGCTGGAACGTCCGTCCGCCGTCCGCGGAGATCCTGACGCGATGTGCCACAGGCCGACGGCTGGGAGCCCGATCAACAGGGATCCGAGGATCAACCGCGGGCGGATCTCCGGCTTCGGTTCGGTCCGCATGAGGATCACGGCGATCGCGATGCCGAGGATAGGCAGGATCGCTGCCACCGCACCGACTATGGCGCGGACACCGATCTCGATCCACTCCCCCACCGGTCCACCGGCCGAGAACCACATACCGCCCGCGATGACGACGCTGACCGCGATCAGTCCGAGAGCGATCCCGTCCCGGCGGTGGCCGTGCTCGATCTCGGTGGCCTTGCCCATCGTGCGCGTGGTGGCCCCGACGCCCTTGGCCACCATCGACCACCCGGCTCCGATACCGCGCCCGACCGAGCCGAGGACTCCCGCTCCACGCGACGGCGCGGCCTTGGTCCTGGGTGCCGGGCGGCGCGTGCCGGTTCCACCGCGGGGTGACGCCTGCTTACGCGTCGACGTGGACTTCCGTGCCGCCGAGGACGCGCCCTCGCCCCGGCTCGACGTGCGGGTCACCGGCGCGGACGAGGCCGACGAGCGCGCGCGGGACCGCGAGGTGGATGCCGTCGAACTCGATCCGCGGGCGCTTGTCTTCCCTGCCATACAGGCCAGGCTAGTCGCTACGGCACCTTCTGGACCATCCGCAACACCCGCCACACCCGTTCACGTGGGCGGACGGGGATCGCGCGGCGCGGTCAGAAACTGCGGTCGAGGGTCGCGACGACCTCGACATCGGCGGGGGCGCCATCGAACTCCACTCGCACCTGGTCCCGCCCGAAGGCGTGGAGCAACAGTTCCGACGGCTCGCCGCGGAGCGTCACCGTGGCCGCACCTGCCGATCGCACGGTGGCCCGACGACCGTCCGGACATTCGAGCACGACACCGACCGGGGAGCGGCGGTACCCGAGCTTTCCGATCCGGGCAGCCAATGCCCACAGCCGGTTCGGCAATCCGGCCGGCAGCGCGCGGACCTGCCAATCGTCCTGCGCTCGGCGCACGTCTTCGTGGTGCACGAACATCTCGCCGAGGTTGGCCTGCTCGTCCACGAGCCGGAACGGAGACCACAGCGGCGGTCCCGAGTCGACCTTCTCCAGCAGCACGTCCCACTCCCACCGCGCGATGCCCCGCTGCACACGATCGGTGTAGCCCGACAGCGCCCCGACCACGATTCCGGGCGCGGCATCGAGGCGGCGCTCGCGCAGCACCAAGTGCGCGGCGAGATCACGGGCGGTCCAATCACCGCACAGTGTGGGGGCGCTGGGGCCCACCTCGCGCATCGTCTGGACCAGGCAGTGGCGTTCGTCACGGGCGTAGGGCACACCACACGGTAACCGTAGATCCACTGATCCGGGCGGACATGTCGACGGGAGCCCTTACCGTGGGAGGAGTCCGGTCTCCCGTGAGAGGAGCGACACATGTCCAGCACCACCATGTCCGAGAGTGAACGCGAGCAGTTCCTCGCAGGCATCCACATCGGGGTGATCGCGGCCGAACGCCCCGGCAGGGCGCCTCTCGCGGTCCCCGTCTGGTACCACTACTCCCCCGGCGGAGACGTCGTCGTCTGGACCGAGAAGGGCACGGTCAAGGAGCGGCTGATCCGCGCCAGCGGGCGGTTGAGCCTGTGCGCGCAGGTCGAGTCGGCGCCGTACCGGTATGTCAGCGTCGAGGGTCAGGCAACATTCCAGGATTCCGTGACACCCGAGGAAGTGCGTCCCCTCGTGCGCCGCTATCTGCCCGAGGCTGAGGCCGAGGCGTTCGTGGACCAGTCCTTCAACGACAAGGCCGTACTGATCCGTATGCGTCCCGAGCGCTGGTTCACCGTCGACTACGGCAAGCTCGAGTCCTGAACCGGCAGTATGCGACGAGCTTCTTGTTCGTCGCATACTGCCGAGCGCGGCGGTCGAGCTACGGCACGCCGATGACGGTGGGCACGATCATCGGCCGGCGACGGTACTTGTCCGCCACCCAGCGTCCGACGACGCGACGAACCGCCTGCGCGATCCGATGGGTATCGGTGATGCCCTCACCGGCCAGTCGCACGAGCTCCGACTCGACCAGCGTCGCAGCCTCCTTGAGTGCCGCCGGGTCGTCGGAGAAGCCGCGCCCGGACACCTCGGGAGTGCTCACGGCACGACCCGTCGCGGAGTCCACGGCCAGCGAGATCGAGATGAAGCCGCCCTCGCCGAGGACCAGTCGATCCGACAGAGTCGAGTCACCGACGTCGCCGACCGAGTTGCCGTCGACGTACACGTACCCGACCGGGACGCGTCCGACGATCTCCGCGAGCCCGTCGACCATATCGACGACCACGCCGTCCTCGGCGAGCACGATGCGCTCCTCCGGGACACCGGTTGCCTTGGCCAGCGCGGCGTTGGCGCGCAGGTGACGCCATTCGCCGTGCACGGGCATCGCATTGGTCGGGCGCACCGCGTTGTACAGGTACAGCAACTCGCCCGCCGAGGCGTGCCCGGAGACGTGCACCTTGGCGTTCTGCTGTGTAACCACGGTGGCGCCGCGCTTCGCCAGACCGTTGACGACCGCGAACACCGAGTTCTCGTTGCCGGGAATCAGCGACGAGGCGAGCACGACGAGGTCGTTGGCCCGGATGTTGATCTGGCGGTGCTCGCCACGGGCCATGCGTGAGAGCGCCGACAGCGGCTCGCCCTGCGAACCTGTCGAGACGAGCACGAGCTTGTCATCGGGCAGGTTCGCGGCAGTGTCGATGTCGACGACCAAACCGTCCGGAACCGACAGGTAGCCGAGATCCTGCGCGATCTGCATGTTGCGGACCATCGAACGACCCACGAACGCGACTCGGCGGTTGTACCGCTTCGCGACATCGACGACCTGCTGGATGCGGTGCACGTGGCTGGCGAACGACGCGACGATCACACGCTGAGTGGCCTTGCCGATGACGTTGTCCAGTACGCCGCCGATCTCGCGTTCCGGCGTGACGAAGCCGGGCACCTCGGCATTGGTGGAGTCGACCAGGAACAGGTCGACACCCTCGTCACCCAACCGAGAGAATCCGGCCAGGTCGGTGAGGCGGCCGTCCAGCGGCAACTGGTCGAGTTTGATGTCGCCCGTGTGCAGCACGACACCGGCCGACGTGCGGATCGCGACGGCGATCGCATCGGGGATCGAATGGTTGACCGCAAAGTACTCGCACTCGAACGGGCCGTGGGTGGTCCGCTCGCCCTCGGTGACCTCGACGAGGCTGGGGCGCTGCCGGTGCTCGCGACACTTGGCCGCCACCAGCGCGAGCGTGAACTTGGAGCCGACGATCTTGATGTCGGGGCGCAGGCGCAGTAGGAACGGGATCGCGCCGATGTGGTCCTCGTGACCGTGTGTGAGGACGACGGCTTCGACATCCTCCATCCGGTCCTCGATGTACCGGAAGTCGGGCAGGATCAGGTCGACGCCGGGCTGCTGGTCCTCGGGGAACAGGACACCGCAGTCGACGATCAGCAGCTTGCCCTGGTGCTCGAAAACCGTCATGTTGCGACCGATTTCGCCGATACCGCCGAGCGCAACGACGCGCAGGCCGTTCTTGGGGGCCTTCGGCGGCAGTCCGAGACGATCGGTGGGGTCGGCGGCCACGGGTACCGGGGCCTTGGACCGCTGGGCTCTCTTGGCAGGCGACTTCCGGGCGGCGGCCTTCTTCGGAGCGGCCTGCTCGGGAGCCGGATCGTTCGCCACCTTGTCGGCGGCTTCGGGCGCAGGCGCGGCTGCGGCCTGTTCGGTCGCCGGGCTCGGCGGACCTGCGTGACGGCTGGCGCTACGACGGCGAGTGGGACGGGTCATGCGAGCACCCCCGCTGCGTGCAAGTCTGCTGCGAGAGTTTCGATCTGCTCTGCGGTGGGGGCGATCTGCGGCAGGCGCGGTTCACCGACATCCATGCCGAGCAGGCGTAGTCCTGCCTTCGACGCGCTGACACCGCCGAGTCGAGCAACGGAACGGTTGACCGGCACCAGACTGAGGTTGATCTCTCGGGCACGGGCGATGTCGCCTGCCAGGAACGCCGTGTGCAGCTCGCGCAGACGCCCGGGCACGAGATGCCCGATCACGCTGACGAAGCCGACCGCACCGACGGACATCCAGGGAAGGTTCAGTGGATCGTCTCCGGAGAAGAAGTCCAGATCGGTGGTGCCGATGAGTTCGGCGCCCGCGTTGAGATCCCCCTTGGCGTCCTTCACTGCGAGGATCCGGGGGTGGTCCGCGAGGCGGCGGATCGTCTCGGTCTCGATCGGCACCACGGAGCGAGGTGGAATGTCGTAGAGCATCACCGGCAGATCGGTGGCGTCGGCCACCGCGGTGAAATGCGCGTAAAGACCCGCCTGCGGCGGGCGAGAGTAGTACGGGGTGACGACGAGGAGTCCATGGGCGCCTGCGCGGGCGGCGTCGCGGGCCAGCTCGACGCTGTGCGCGGTGTCGTTGCTTCCCGCCCCGGCGACGATCTTGGCCCGGTCCCCCACCGCCTCGACGACTGCGCGGAGCAGCTCGAGCTTCTCGTTCTCGGTGGTGGTGGGCGATTCTCCGGTGGTTCCGGCGAGAACCAAACCGTCGCAGCCGGCCTCGACGAGATGGGTCGCCAGCCGCACGCCGGCGTCTACGTCCAGCTTTCCGTCCTTGGTGAACGGGGTCACCATCGCAGTGAGGACGGTGCCGAACGGACGCTCGACGGAAGCAGCTGAATCACCGTAGGTCATGGTCAGAAGGCTACCCGGTGGGAGTTACGGTGTTGCACCCCACGGCACCCCCGATCGGTGGACCACTCAGTCAACGCCGGCGAACTCGCTCGTCGCGACCTCGGAACCGTCGGCGAGCGCGAGGATCTCGAAGTCCCCGAAAACGTTCGGCGCAGCGTGTTGCAGCTGGCGGAGGCACTCTACGGCCACCCGGCGAATCTCCACATCAGCGTGCTCGGTGGCCCGCATTGCGACGAAATGCCGCCACGCGCGGTAATTCCCGGTGACCACGACACGGGTCTCGGTGGCGTTGGGCAGCACCGAGCGCGCGGCCTGCCGCGCCTGTTTGCCGCGTACCGGCCCGTTGGGCACGTCCGTGAGCTTGTCCTCGAGCGCTGCGAGCAACTTCGAGTACGCCTCCCGGCTGGCCTCGGTCGCCTGTTCGAACAGCGCCTCGAGCCGTGCGTCGCCGGCGATCGCCGGAGGGATGACGACGTTGGCCTCGTTCTCGCGAACGAAACGCTGGGAGAGCTGCGAGTACGAGAAGTGACGGTGCCGGATCAGCTCGTGCGTGCACGAGCGGGAGATCCCGCTGATGTAGAAGCTGACGCTGCCGTGCTCGAGGACCGACAGGTGCCCCACCTCGAGCAGGTGCCGCAGATATCCGGCGTTCGTCGCGGTGCGGGGGTTGGGCTTGGACCAGCTCTGGTAGCACGCGCGGCCGGCAAACTCGGCCAGCGCCTCGCCACCGTCGGCGTCGGTCTCCCACGGCACGTCGACGGGCGGAACGAACTCCGTCTTCGCGATCAGCTGGACCTTCAAGGACACCGCATGCCGCACTGAAATCCTCCCGGGAATCGTGTCGCACCCTCAACATCCGCACCCTATCCCTGAGGTACGTGACGTACCGCACGACTCACCCTCGCGGCACGACGTCAGTATGACGTCACACTTCCCTTGAAATGACGCCACTTTGGCGTCACAATGGCGTCATGGAACTGACCGAATACACGGCCCGATTGCGCGACGATCTCGCGGCGGCCGCCGCCCTCGGCGGCGAGGACACCCAGCGGATCGCGCACGCACTCGCGGGGGCGGTGGAACGTTCGGCACAGCTGATGCTCGTCTCGGCACTGTCCGACTTCGCCCGCGAGGCATCGGAGGAGTTGGGCGACCGCGCCCTGCACGTGCAGTTCGACGGCACCCAGGCGACCGTCGAGGCCACCCGGCGCCGCCCCACCGGCGACAGCACCACCGGCCCCGGCGAGTACCGCACGATCGAGGACGTCACCGGCGACATCAGTCGGGTCACGCTGCGTCTGGTCGACCAGATCAAGGCCCGCGCCGAGGAGGCGGCGACCGAGGACGGGATGTCCCTCAATTCGTGGGTCTCGCAAGCGGTTCAGGGCGCGCTGCGCGATCAGATGCGCAAGAACCGCCCCGACGACGCCTGACGTCGGCAGTCCCGCTTGGCGGCACAGGATGTCGGCCTGCCGGAATCCCGGCTCGGGTGATGGTCTAATTGCGTCTCATCGTTCACGGGGTAGAGGAGTGGAAAACATGGCTGTATCCGGCGCCAAGGAATTCGATGTCAAGGCTGTACCGGCCGAAGTCATGCTGGCAATCGCCGCCGTGGACCGGCTCCCCGAATGGTCCTCCGCCCACAAGAAGGTCGTGATCGAGAGCACTCATCCCGACGGTCGTGCCAACCGCGTCCGGATGACCGTGTCGATCATGGGCATCACCGACGAGCAGGTGGTCGACTACTCCTGGAATGGCGACAGCAGCATGTCCTGGACTCTCGTCGAGAGCACACAGCAGAACAGCCAGGATGGCGCGTACACCCTGATCGCAAACGGCACGGGTACGCGGGTGAAGTTCGAATTGAGCATCGACCCGAAGATCCCGCTGCCCGGCTTCCTGGTGAAGAAGGCGCAGAAGGCCGCGATCGAGACCGCCAGCAAGGGCCTGACGCAGTTCGTCGACGGCAAATAGTCCGGCAGCAGCGGCCGGCGTCACCCGGCACGAGGTCCGATGAACCGAGACCGACGAATCGAGCGGCGTTACGTCTCGCCCGCAACGGTCACCGCGACCGTCGCGCCGAGCTCGTAGCAGCGCTCGCGCACCTGTACGTCGATCGGACCGGTGATCTCGACGATCTGCGCCGACTGGACCAATTCCATTCCGGTCACGATCTTCTGGACCGATTTCACCGCACCCGCGGTGTCGTTGTTGCCGTGCACCCACAGCCCGTACGGGCGGCCGGCGACGGCGTCCAGGCACGGGTAGTAGACGGTGTCGAAGAAATGTTTGAGCGCACCCGACATGTACCCGAAGTTCGCGGACGTACCGAACAGAAAGCCGTCCGCGGCAAGTACATCCACCGCAGTCGCACTCAGTGCCGGTACCGACCGCACCGTCACCCCGGAGATCTCGGGGTCGTGCGCACCCGCGAGCACCGCCTCGAGTAACTCACGCGTGGCCGGAGACGAGGTGTGATGGACGACGAGCAGTGTTTTCTCGGCCTTCTCCGGCGGCACTTCCGACATAGCGATCAGCTCTCGCGTTCGAGCTTTTCGAGGCGCACGGCGCGACGCATCGTCTCACGCGCCCGGCCGCGGTCACCGGCATAATCATAGGCCCGGGCCAGCCGATAGGAGTTGCGCCAGTTGTCCGGATCCGCCTCCCACTCCTGCTTGACCTGGGCGAACAGCGCGTCCGCCGCGTCACGCTCGATGCGGCCCGACGGACGGCGTGGCAGGTCGTCGACGTCCAGCTCCAGGCCCTGGTCATGGATTCGGCGGGCCAGGTGCTGGTGGGCGAGCCCGGACCTGATGGTCGCGACGACCATCCACACGCCCAGCAGCGGAAGCACCAGCACGGCGAGGCCGAGAACGACCGGAACTGCGCGTCCATCCTGGATCAGCGCGACGCCGCGCTGACCGAGCAGGACGAAGTAGAACGAGAGCGCGACGACGATCGCCGCGATCGCGACAACGACACGGGTGGACTGGTTCTTCACAGGTCGAGCAGCGGGTCGATGCCGACGGTGAGACCGGGACGCGTGCCGATCTCCCGAACTCCGAGCAACACGCCGGGCGCGAAGGAGTTCCGGTCGATCGAATCGTGCCGAATGGTGAGCGTCTCGCCCTGTGTCCCCAGCAGCACCTCCTGGTGCGCGACGAGGCCGGCCAGACGCACCGAGTGCACTCGCACTCCGTCGACGTCGGCGCCGCGGGCACCCTCGAGCTCGGCCGTCGTGGCGTCAGGACTCGGGCCGCGGCCAGCCTTCGCGCGGGCCTCGGCGATGAGCGCCGCGGTCCGGTAGGCGGTGCCGGACGGCGCGTCCGCCTTGTTCGGGTGGTGCAGCTCGATGACCTCGACCGAGTCGAAGAATCGCGCCGCGGCGGCCGCGAAACGCATCGACAGCACCGCGCCGATCGCGAAGTTCGGGGCGATCAGCACGCCGACCTCCGGCCGCGCATCGAGCCAGGACTGCACCTTCGCGAGGCGCGCGTCGTCGAATCCGGTGGTGCCGACGACGGCGTGGATCCCGTTCGCGATCAGGAACTCGAGGTTGCCCATCACGACATCGGGGTGGGTGAAATCGATGACGACCTGCGCGCCCTGATCGACCAGATGCTCGATCCGCTCGCCCTGGTCGACGCCGGCCACCAGTTCGAGGTCGTCGGCCTGCTCGACGGCCTCGCACATCGCACGGCCGACCTTGCCCTTCGCACCGAGAACTCCGACCCTGATAGGTGCTGCTGAAGTCACGTCCACGCTCCGTCCGAATCCTGTTCCAGATCACCGCTCTGCTTCCCGGAAAGCCTACGGTGTGGCCCCGGACGGCGATCAGCGGCCGGTGGCCGTGTTCGGTGCCGGCCGGTCCTGGCCTCTGTCACCGTCGGACGGCGGTGATGAACACACTCGAACGCATCGGATCGTCGCCGGGATTCTCGAGGGAGCGCCCGAGACGCTCGGCCACCTCCGCCGAGCGCACGACGTCGACGTCCCACCCGTGCTCGCCGAGCCATTCCGCGGGCCCGAAATCCTCCTCGTCCGGCCAGAGGGCTGCCATGTCGATCCCGAATCGCGTACTCATGTCGTGAAACTGCGCTTCCTGCAACATGCCGCGGACGTCGTCGACGTGTTCGACGCAGATCCGACTTCGCGGCGCCGCCAACTCGGTGACCGATCGGAACAGGCGTTCCTTGGCCGCGTTCGGAAGGAATGGCAGCAAGCCCTCCGCGAGCCATGCGGAGGGACGAGAATCGTCGAACCCCTTCTGCTGCAAGGGAACCGTCCATTCCTCACGCAGATCGACTGGAACAATCCGGCGATCGGCCCGCGGCCGCGCCTTCTGATCCTCGAGCACGCCGTCCTTGAAGGCGAGGACCTTCGGCGCATCGAGTTCGTACACGGTGGTACCCGGTCGCCAGTCCAGTCGGTGGGCGCGCACGTCCAGGCCCGCCGCAAGCAGCACTACCTGATCGATGCCGACCTCGCCTGCGGCGCCGAAGTAGTCGTCGAAGAACCGGGACCGCACACCCATGTAGTTCGCCATCGACTCCCACGGGATCCCGAGATCCTCGGCCGCACCGAGCCGGGTCGGCAGCGGCACCGGGGGCGCAGCAGCCTCGACGAATGCCTCCGCGTACGGATCGGAGACCAACCCGCCCTCTCGATGTGTCTCGATCGCCCGGCCCGCCGCGACACCGAGCGCAGTGATGCCCACGCCGGTGACAATGTCCCATTCCGCCAGTTCATTCATCGTTCGTCAGCCCCGTTCATCGCATCGCCCTGCGCGCATCGGCCCCGCGGTACCTCATCGCGGCTGACCGACCGGTGTGAACCCTTGCTGTCCAATATGTTCCGGATGTTCCGGCACCGATCGCATCATCGGCAATGAGCGGATCGAACACTTGACCGTCCCGACCGGCGTAACTTCAGGCTACGCCCGCCGTAGCGCGCCTACCGTCCCGTTGTCATCGCGGAACCGGATACGCGGCGTCGAGTTCGATGTTCAACTCCACGACGTTCACGCGCGGCTCGCCGATGAACCCCAGCGTCCGTCCCTGACGATTGTCCGCGATGAGCCGATCGACCTGATCGACACCGATTCCGCGTGCCGCAGCTACCCGAGCGGCCTGCAGGTCTGCGTACTGCGGCGAGATGTGCGGATCGAGCCCGCTGCCACTGCTGGTGACGGCATCAGCAGGAACCGCCGGGTGCCGCGGGGCGTCACCGCGGATCGGCACCAATCGACCGTTCGAATAGTCCGCCCCGAACTCGGCGCATTCGACTGAGACTCCCTCATACTCACGAATGAAGGGCGTGGTGGGTCGGGCCGGGTCCACCGAGCAACTTTCGTTGATACTGACGACCCGGTCCGGATCGACGACATTGCCCTCCGAATCCCGCGGGCCGATCACCGAGAGCACCGCGCCGACACCGTCCGGGGTGCAGAACGGACGAGAACCGTCCACCCCCTCCCGCCGTCCGACCACCAGGCTCTCGGCACATACCGTGCTGAGCAGGCTCGCCCGGAATCCTGCGTCGTGGGGTGACCTGCCCTGCGCCAGGAGCGCCGGATCGGCCGGGGTGTCCCGGACGCTCTCAGGGCCGAGGTTGCTCGCGCCCGACGCCAGCGCGTCGTAACCGATTCCGGCCGCCGACGGTCGGCCCTGGAAGTACTGCGCGAGCGGCTTGCCGTCCGAATCGACGAACTGCTGACCGATGAGCGCACTGGCCACCGGGCGTCCGCCGGACTCGACGATCGAACCGTTCGCCTTGTCGTGCAGGCCAGGCAGCATCGCCACCGCCCAGACCGCCAGCGGGTAGGCGAGTCCGGTGATCACGGTCAACACCAGCAGCGCCCGCACCGCCGCGAGATGTGTCCGTATCCAAGTCGGCAGGCGCATGTCAGGACATCCCCGGCAGCAGCTGAACGACGAGGTCTATCAGCTTGATCCCGGCAAACGGTGCGATGACGCCCCCGAGCCCATAGACATAGAGGTTGCGGCTGAGCAGCGCGGAGGCATTGCTCGGGCGGTATCTGACACCGCGAAGCGACAACGGGATCAGCGCCACAATGATGGTCGCGTTGAAGATGACGGCGGAGAGGATCGCCGATTGCGGGCTGTGCAGGCGCATGACATTGAGGAGGCCGAGGCCCGGAAACAGCCCCACGAACAGTGCCGGGATGATCGCGAAATACTTCGCGATGTCGTTGGCGATCGAAAAGGTCGTCAGGGCCCCGCGGGTGATGAGAAGCTGCTTACCGATCTCCACGATCTCGATGAGCTTCGTCGGGTCGGAGTCCAGATCGACCATGTTGCCGGCCTCCTTCGCTGCCGAGGTCCCGGTGTTCATCGCGACACCGACATCGGCCTGTGCGAGCGCGGGAGCGTCATTCGTCCCGTCCCCGGTCATTGCGACCAGGTTGCCTGTCGCCTGTTCGCGTTTGATCAGCTCCAGCTTGTCCTCCGGGGTCGCCTCGGCGAGAAAATCGTCGACGCCCGCCTCCTCCGCGATCGCCTTCGCGGTCAGCGGATTGTCCCCGGTGATCATCACCGTACGGATCCCCATGCGCCGCATCGCGTCGAAACGTTCTCTCATGCCCTGTTTGACCACATCCTTGAGGTGGATCGCGCCCAGAACCCTGGCGCGGCCGTCGATCACCTCGCCGACGACGAGCGGCGTTCCGCCTGACGCCGAGATCTCCTCGACGATCTGCCCGAGTTGTTCGGGCACGGTGCCGTCGCGAGCGCGAACCCAGTCCACGACCGCACCGGCAGCCCCCTTCCGTAGCTGATGTCCGTCACCGAGATCGACACCCGACATGCGCGTCTGTGCGGAGAACTCGACCCAGTTCGCATGCGCGAGCTCGCCTTCCGCGCGTTCACGCAGACCGTGCACCCGCTTCGCATACACCACGATCGATCGGCCCTCCGGGGTTTCGTCGGCGAGGCTGGACATCTGCGCCGCATCCGCGAGTTCATCGGCGGTGACTCCAGGCACCGGCTGGAAATCCGAAGCCTGCCGGTTCCCGAGCGTGATCGTGCCGGTCTTGTCCAGCAGCAGCGTGTTGACATCGCCCGCCGCTTCGACCGCCCGGCCGGACATGGCCAGCACGTTGCGCTGCACCAGCCGATCCATGCCCGCAATGCCGATGGCGGACAGCAGAGCTCCGATCGTCGTCGGGATCAGGCATACGAGCAACGACACCATGACGATGCCACTCACCCCGTCGACGCCCAATGCCGCGGTATCGGGCACACCGGGATTGTCCGCCTTGGAATAGATCGCCAGCGGCTGCAGCGTCGCCACCGCGAACACGAATATGAGTGTCAACGCCGCCAGTAGGATGTCGAGCGCAATCTCGTTGGGGGTCTTCTGCCGATTCGCGCCCTCCACCAGTGCGATCATTCGGTCCATGAAGCTCTGGCCAGGGCTCTGGGTGATCCTGACGACGATCCGGTCGGAGAGCACATACGTCCCACCGGTGACCGCCGATCGGTCGCCGCCGGATTCCCTTATGACAGGGGCCGATTCGCCCGTGATCGCCGATTCGTCCACCGACGCGATACCTTCGACTACGTCGCCGTCACCGGGGATGATGTCGCCCGCCTCGACGACAACGATGTCGCCTCGCTGGAGTTGCGTCGCGGAAACCTCGTCCTCGGCAACATCTGTTGCCCCACTGTGCCACCCCTCGAGCCGGCGAGCGACCGCATCGGTCTTGGCCCTGCGGAGCGTGTCGGCCTGGGCCTTGCCCCGGCCCTCGGCAACCGCTTCGGCCAGGTTTGCCGCGACTACCGTGAACCACAACCAGAACACGACGGACCAGGCAAACCATGATGAATCCCGTACGGCCAGAACGGTACTCCAGATCGCCCCGATCTCGACTATGAACATGACCGGGTTGTGCCACAGCGTGCGGGGGTCGAGCTTACGTACGGCGCCAGGCAGGGATGCAAGCACCATCCGCGGCTCCAGGAGACCGCCTCGAACCCGCCCCGGCTTGGCCGGGGTCGAGGTACCGGAGGTGGCCGCGGAGGGATCGGCTGACATCAGTGAATTCCCTCCGCCAGTGGGCCGAGCGCGAGAACCGGCAGGAATGTCAAGGCCACCAGGATCAGCGTCACCCCCGCAACCATGCCGACGAATTGTGGCCGGTACGTCGGCAGCGTGCCCACCGAGACAGGTGTGGAGCCCTGCTCGGCCAGCGCGCCCGCCAAAGCGAGTACCAGGATGATCGGCAGGAATCGCCCGAACGCCATCGCGAGGCCGAGTGCAGTGTTGTACCACTCGGTGTTCGCGGAAAGTCCGGCGAACGCGGACCCGTTGTTGTTCGCGGCGGATGTGAAGGCATAGAGCACCTCCGACAGCCCATGCGGTCCCGTGTTGAGCATCGCGTCCCGCGCACCCGGAAGCGCCATCGCAACTGCGGTCCCGACCAGGATGATCAGCGGGGTCACGAGGAAGTAAGCCGCAGCGAGCTTGATCTCACGCGGGGTGATCTTCTTCGACAGGTACTCCGGCGTTCTGCCGACCATGAGTCCGGCGATGAACACCGTGATGACCGCGAGAATGAGCATGCCGTACAAGCCGGATCCCGCCCCTCCCGGGGCGACCTCACCGAGTTGCATGTTGAACATTGTCATCATCCCGCCCAGGCTCGTGTAGGAGTCGTGTGCGGAGTTGGTGGCGCCGGTCGACGTCAGCGTCGTCGCAGTCGCAAAGGTTGCCGAATCCGCCACCCCGAACCGCTGTTCGACGCCTTCGGTCGCCGCCGCAACGGCGGTCGGCGCGGTGCCGTGCTGCTGAAGCTGGACGAGTGTGGTGATCGTGACACTCATGACCGCCAGGATCGCCATGACCGCCGTGATTGCGTATCCCTGTCTCTTGCTGCCAACCATGCGGCCGAACGTGCGGGGCAGGGAGAAGGCGATCATCATCAGCAGAAGTACTGCGATCCAGTTGGTCCAGGCTGTCGGGTTCTCGAACGGATGCGCGGCATTGGCGTTGAAGAAGCCACCGCCGTTGGTCCCGAGCAGCGCAACCGCCTGCTGGCTGGCGACCGGGCCACCCGGGATGGTCTGCTGGGCGCCGGCGACGGTATCGACCACCTGGTCGTGCACGCGAAAATTCTGGATGGCCCCGCCCGCCACCATGACAACGGCCGCGACGAACGCGATCGGCAGCAGGATGCGCAGCACACCGCGCACCAGGTCGACCCAGAAGTTTCCGAGCTCACCGGTGCGTTGACCGGCGAAGCCACGCACCAGGGCCATCGACACGGCCAGGCCGACGGCGGCGGACGAGAAGTTCTGCACAGCCAGCCCCGACATCTGCGCCAGATGACCCATCGTGGACTCGCCTGCATACGCTTGCCAGTTCGTGTTCGTCACGAAGCTGATCGCGGTGTTCCAGGCAAGGTCCGGCGTCATCTCGGTACCGGACTGGGGCAGGTGCAACGGCAGACGCTGTTGCAGCAGCAGGAAGGCGAACAGGAACAGGGTACTCACCGCCGCAAAGGCCAGGACGCTTCGCGCGTATGCCGGCCACGCCTGTTTGGCTGCCGGATCGGCACCGATCAGCCGATAGATCGTCCGTTCGACGCGCGAGTGACGGGACCCGCTGTAGACGCGATACATGTAGTCGCCCAACGGTTTATGAACGACTACGAGCACGAAAACAAGGGATCCGGTGAACGCGATTCCAGCGATGACGGGACTCATTGGAATCGCTCCGGGAACAGCAGAGCCAGCGCGAGGAAGACGGTGAGCGCCACCGCCAGAATCAGCCCGACGATATTGTCGACGCTCACAAGCGCTCCACCGCACGTTGTATGACGGCGAGCAGCGCGAAGACTGCCGCGGTCAGCACGATGAACAGCAAGACGGACATCATCCGCTTCCTTCGTTCGATTGCTCTGCATCCATGGTGCACCCGGGAGATGTTCGAGGACCGGTGAATTGCGAATCGGGACCGTGCCGGTCGCGTCACCTCAGCATCTCGTGGGTAGCGGTCACACGCCTCCGGCTCCGCGCAGGCTGACCACAACCGTTGGCTGCTCTCCGGACGGTTCCTCCACTACCAGCGTGCCGCTGACGGCTTCGACGAGGTCGCGGGCCATGCTGATCACGAATGCACCCTCCCCGGAATCGTCCGGGATGCGCGCCGGCTCAGACACTGGCCGCATCCGCCGAAAACGGATCTCCACCCGTCCCGCCCCGGAAGCTCTCGCAGCGATCCCGGGTACCGTGCCAGGACGGCTTCGTCTCAGGGCATCGGCCGCCAGAGCAGCAATGACTCGGCTGAGCAGGGCAGCGTCGGCGATGACCTCCGGCAGGTCGTCCGGGACGCGGACATCCAGGGCATGTGGGCCAGGACCCAAGTCGTCGAGTGCCGACATGACAACCTCGGCGACATCCACCTGCCGCAAATGCACGTTCGAGGCGAACTCCCGCATGCCGGCAAGATCCGTGAGAGCCTGCACCAGATCGCCGATCCGATCCACCTCGTGTTCGGCTGCTTCGAGCAGGGTCTGTTCCTCTGGGCGGGATCGGAGCTGTGTCCCGAGTGTGTGCAATGCGAGCTTTGCCGAGGCGACCGGACCGGCGAACACCCGACCGGCAGTAGCTGCCAGCGCCGCGCGCTGGTGCTCACGGTCTGCGTACTGCTCCGCACCCGCCGCACGCTCGGCAAGGTGTCGCACCCGGTCCATCTCCGCGATCTGAATCGCACATGCGGTGAAGATCTCCCGATCTGCGGGCAGGAGGTCCGGGCCCCGGCCGGCGAGAATCGAGGCGGGACTCAACTCGGCCCGAACGGTTGCCTCGCCGGGCCGTTCCGGCGGGCGGTCCCCGCAGCTACCGGAAATGAACCAGCTGTCCGCGCCCGAGGGTGCTCCGGATGGGCGCTCCAGCAGGCTCACAGCCTCGAGCCCGAACGTCTCCCGCACCAGCTCCAGCATCCGTGGCAGCTCACCCCGGCCCCGCAACACGGCACTCGCCATCGACGTCACTGCGGCAGCTTCGGCACATGCCCGTGTCGCGGACCGGCGCCCCCGGGCAGTCGACTCGGCCAGCCAACCCGCCAGCAATGCTGTGGGCACGCCCACCGACAGGTACAGAACCAGTTCCGACTGCGCGCCGGTCAGTGCCACAGCAACGGCCGGAACCAGCAGGAACAGCAGGACGATCGCCAACGTTCGGCCGCGAGGACCGAAGCGTGGCCACTGGGGGCGCGGCAGTGGGATCCGTCTGCCGCCCTTCTCCTCGCTGACAATGTGTACGTCGAGCCCGTTCCCGGCGCGGCTCACCTCCCGGACAACATCTTCACGTCCGCTGACCCAAGCCCGCACACCCCCTCGACCGCTGGCACCGACCACGAGCTGGGTGGCGTTCTCATAACGTGCGAATCTCCCCAGAGCGTCACCCACTCGGGTTCCGACAACCTGGTGCCAACTGCCGCCCAGCGACTCCACCAGCGTCCGGCAACGGTTCACCGCGAGCTGATCGGCGCCACGCCGACCATCGCTCCGAACGACGTACACCGCCATCAGCTCACTACCCGGTGTCCGCGCCGCCATACGAGCGGCCCGGCGGATGAGAGCCTCACTGTCCGGGCCCCCCGATACTCCCGCGACGATTCGCTCTCGCGTCTCCCATGCGGCGGTGATGCCGTGCTCCGCCCGATAGCGCTGCAAACCCTCATCGACCCGGTCGGCCAACCACAACAACGCCAACTCCCGCAAGGCGGTGAGATTGCCCGGCCGGAAGTAATGAGACAGTGCGGCGTCGATCCGGTTCGGGGGATAGATATCGCCGGCCACCATGCGGCGCCGCAGCGACTCCGGCGAGAGGTCCACCAGCTCCAGCTCGTCGGCCTTCCGCGCCACCCAGTCCGGCACACTTTCACGCTGCCGCACGCCGGTCACCTGTGCCACCACATCGCCCAGCGACTCCAGGTGCTGGACGTTGAGGGTCGTCACGACGTCGATGCCCGCCTCGAGTAGCTCCTCCACGTCTTCCCACCGCTTGAGATGTCGCGAACCCGGGGCGTTGGAATGGGCCAGCTCGTCGACGAGCACCACCTGCGGCCGACGCGCCAGCACCGCGTCCAGGTCCATCTCCGACTGTTCGAGGCCCCGATAGGACACGCAGCGACGAGGCACGGTCGGTAGGCCCTCAGCCATCGCCGCGGTGGCGCGTCTGCCGTGGGGTTCGACCACACCGATCACACAATTTGCGCCCTGATCGGCTCGCCGGTGGCCCTCCCGGAGCATCTCGTAGGTCTTGCCGACCCCGGGCGCCGCACCGAGGTAGATGCGCAGCCGTCCGCGCGCCATGGGCACCTCCTGTGGAGCTCCGAATCGCTGCTCGCGCATCGGGCTCGACTACCAGGCTAGAGCCGGGCGCCCCCCGTGTCTCGGCTGACGACGTTCCGCGGCCCCGGCCGGATCTGGAGCCCGAGCTACTTCACGATCCCCCGGACCGACGCGGGCAGATCCCGCTTCCGGCGGTACGGACCCACCACCGCCGCCGCGAACGGGCGCGCCAGCAGCGTACTGGCCACCTCCCGCACCTCGTCCGTGGTGACCTCGTCGATACGCGTGAGGGTCTCCGACACCGACTGATGGTTTCCGTAGTTCAGCTCGCTCCGCCCGATGCGAGTCATCCGGGAACCCGAATCCTCCAGCCCCAGAACGAGAGAACCCCTCAGCGAGCCCTTCGCGCGGGCACATTCGGCATCGGTGATGCCGTCGGAAGCTACGTTCGCGAGAACCTCACGGATCAGCGTGGCGACCTCGCCGAGGTTCTCCGGCTGGCACCCCGCATAGACGGAGAACGCGCCCGTGTCGGCGAAGGTGTCCACACCCGAGTACACCGAGTACGCCAGCCCGCGTTCCTCCCGAATTTCTTGGAACAAGCGGGAACTCAGACCACCGCCGACTGCGGCATTGAGCACCGACAGCGGCCACCGATGTCCCTCGTGCCGGCCGAATGCTCGCACCCCGAGCGCGAGATGGGCCTGTTCACCGCCCCCCTTGGTCAAGCTCAGCGTCGGCGCCGTGCGCAATCGGATCGCGCCCTCGCGCCTCGGCGCGGGTTGCGCTGCTCGGTCCAGGTGTCCCTCGAAGGCGCGCCGGACCAGTTCGACGGTGTGCTCGTGTTCGATGTTGCCGGCGACCGCGACCACCATACGGTCGGGCGTGTATCGGCGTACGTGGAAGGAATGCAGTTGGGTCCGGGTCATCGCCTCGATCGATTCGACGCTACCGATCACCGGTCGGCCGACCGGGTGGTCACCGAACAGGGCGGTCAGGAACGCATCACCGAGGAGGTCCTCGGGATCGTCGTCGCGCATCGAGATCTCCTCGAGTACCACCTGCCGCTCGACGTCGACATCGACCGACCGGCAGCGCCCGCGCAACACGACATCACTGACCAGGTCCACCGCGAGCGGAAGATCGTCGTCGAGCACGTGTGCGTAGAAGCAGGTGTGCTCCTTCGAAGTGAACGCGTTGAGTTCGCCGCCGACACCGTCCACCACCTGCGCGATGTCGAGGGCAGAGCGAGTGGGGGTCGATTTGAACAGCAAATGTTCGAGGAAATGTGCGGCGCCCGCGACCGTCGGCTGCTCGTCGCGCGAGCCGACACCGACCCAGACACCGACCGAGGCCGACCGTACCCCCGGCACATGCTCGGTGACGACACGGAGTCCGCCGGGGAGCACGGTGCGCTCCACGCCGGTGCGGGGATGGTTGTCGAGAGCGGAGCCGCGGTGAGGCTTCTCGCGAAGGGATTGAGCCATATGGCGGTTCGTTTTTCCTTATGTCCCGAAAGAATCCCGAAAAAAATCCGGAAAGATCCCGAAGGCTGGTGAGCGTCGATCCACGATACACCGGGCAACCGGCTCGGCCCCGCACGGACGAACCGTGCGGGGCCGGGAACGGTAGTGCTGGCCGAATTACTCGGCAGCGGTCTCGGAGCCCGCCGCCGGTGCGGCCGACTCGTCACTGCTCTCTTCGACAGGGATCAGCGAGATCTTGCCGCGGTTGTCGATGTCGGCGATCTCGACGCGGAGCTTGGAGCCCACGTTGACGACGTCCTCGACCTTGGCGATCCGCTTGCCGTTGCCCAGCTTGGAGATGTGCACCAGTCCGTCGCGGCCCGGGAGCAGCGAGACGAACGCGCCGAAGGCGGTGGTCTTGACGACCGTGCCGAGGAAGCGCTCGCCCACCTTGGGCAGCTGCGGGTTGGCGATGGCGTTGATCATGTCGATCGCAGCCTGCGCGGACGGGCCGTCCGCGGCACCGACGTAGACCGTGCCGTCATCCTCGATGGAGACGTTGGCACCGGTCTGTTCGGTGATCGAGTTGATCATCTTGCCCTTGGGGCCGATGACCTCGCCGATCTTGTCCACCGGCACCTTGATGGTGGTGATGCGCGGCGCGAAGGGGCTCATCTCGTCCGGGGTGTCGATGGCCTCAGCCATGACCTCGAGGATCGTGGTGCGAGCGTCGTGCGCCTGCGACAGCGCGCCGGCCAGCACCTTCGAAGGGATGCCGTCGAGTTTGGTGTCGAGCTGCAGGGCGGTGACGAAGTTCTTGGTGCCCGCGACCTTGAAGTCCATATCGCCGAAGGCATCCTCGGCGCCGAGGATGTCGGTGAGCGCCACGTAGCGGGTCTCGCCGTCAACCTCGTCGGAGACCAGGCCCATCGCGATGCCGGCAACCGGGGCCTTGAGCGGCACACCGGCGTTGAGCAGCGACAGCGTCGAGGCACAGACCGAGCCCATCGAGGTGGAGCCGTTGGAGCTCAGCGCCTCGGAGACCTGCCGGATCGCGTACGGGAACTCTTCCTGGCTGGGCAGCACCGGCATGAGCGCGCGCTCCGCGAGAGCGCCGTGGCCGATCTCGCGACGCTTCGGCGAGCCCACGCGACCGGTTTCACCGGTCGAGTACGGCGGGAAGTTGTAGTGGTGCATGTAGCGCTTGCTGGTCTCGGGACCCAGCGAGTCGACCTGCTGCGCCATCTTGACCATGTCGAGAGTGGTGACGCCCATGATCTGGGTCTCGCCACGCTCGAACAACGCGCTGCCGTGCGCACGCGGGATCACCGCGACCTCGGCGGACAGCGACCGGATATCGGTGATGCCACGGCCATCGATGCGGAACTGATCGCGCAGGATGCGCTGGCGCACAAGCTTCTTCGTCAGCGAGCGGAACGCCGCGCCGATCTCCTTCTCGCGGCCCTCGAACTGCGGAGCCACCTGCTCGAGCACGGCGACCTTGACCTCGTCGGTCTTGTCGTCGCGCTCCTGCTTGCCGGCGATGGACAGCGCATCGGTCAGCGAAGCGGCCGCAGCCTTCTCCACTGCGGCGAAGACATCGTCCTGGTAGGCCGGGAACAGCGGGAACTCACCGGTCGGCTTCGCAGCCTTCTCGGCCAACTGCTGCTGGGCCTGGCACAGGCGGGCGATGAAAGGCTTCGCGGCCTCGAGGCCCTCGGCCACGATCGCCTCGGTGGGCGCCTGCGCACCACCGTCGATGAGCTCGATGACGTTCTCGGTGGCCTCGGCCTCGACCATCATGATGGCGACGTCACCGGACTCGACGACGCGGCCGGCGACGACCATGTCGAACACTGCGGTCTCGAGCTGCTCGACCGTCGGGAACGCGACCCACTGGCCCTTCTTGTCGTCCTCGGACGTGATGAGCGCGACACGCACGCCACCGACGGGGCCGGAGAACGGCAAGCCGGCGATCTGGGTGGACGCGGATGCGGCATTGATCGCGACAACGTCGTACAGGTCGGCTGGATTGAGGCTCAGGACCGTCACGACAACCTGGATCTCGTTGCGGAGACCGTCGACGAACGACGGTCGCAGCGGCCGGTCGATCAGGCGGCAGGTGAGGATCGCGTCGGTGGAGGGGCGGCCCTCACGACGGAAGAACGAGCCGGGGATGCGACCCGCGGCATACATGCGCTCCTCGACGTCCACCGTCAGCGGGAAGAAGTCGAAGTGCTCCTTGGGCTGCTTGCTGGCCGTGGTGGCCGACAACAGCATGGTCTCGTCGTCCAGGTAGGCGACGACGGCGCCGGCTGCCTGCTGCGCGAGGCGGCCGGTCTCGAAACGAATGGTGCGGGTGCCGTAGCTCCCGTTGTCGATGACGGCGGTGGACTCGAACACGCCCTCCTCGACCTCGATTGCGGAGTTCGCGGAATTGTCTGTCATTGCTTTTCTTCTCTTCCCTCTCGTCTTTTGCCGTATCCGCATGGGCGCCGCGACCCTCCTGGTCGCGGCTGCGCTCCCTCACAGCGCGGAGGCGGCCGTCGATTGAAGCCTGCCGGATGGAATCCGGAGGGCCACTACCGAAGACCGACGCCACGGCTGTGGGCGCGGACGGCAGTCGTACACACACTGCTGGTGCAAACACCGATAGCCAACGAGACTCAGTCTAAGCATCGACTATGCAAGCCTCGCTGGCTATCGGTGAGGTCGGCGAGGCGACTCGCCGTGAGCGCGTTTTATCGGCGCAGGCCGAGACGCTCGATCAACGAGCGGTAACGCGCGATGTCGACCTTCTGGATGTACTTGAGCAGACGACGACGGCGCCCGACCAGCAGCAGGAGGCCGCGGCGGGAATGGTGGTCGTGCTTGTGCATCTTCAGGTGCTCGGTGAGATCGACGATGCGCTTGGTGAGCATGGCCACCTGCGCCTCCGGCGAACCGGTGTCGGTCTCGTGCAGTCCATACTCGCCGAGGATCTGCTTTTTCTGCTCGGTGGTCAATGCCACTTTGTGCACTCCTGTAACTGACGTCCGCGTGAAAGGAATCGCAGACCGGGCTCACACCCGGACCTCCGACGGGTGCAGCCGCCGCGAACCGCAGCACACACCAACGCAAGAGATTACCAGGCGCGTTACCCGCTTCAGCCGGCGGCTGCGGCGGTGAGGATCTGCCGTGCCCTGTCGGAGTCGCGGCCCATCTCCTCGATCAGCGCATCCACCGAGTCGAACTTCTCCATACCGCGGACCCGTTCGACGAAGTCGACAGCCACATGCTGGCCGTACAGGTCTGCTTCCCGGTCGAGCACGAATGCCTCGACAGTGCGGGTGCGACCGGAGAAGGTGGGGTTGGTGCCCACCGAGACCGCGGCCTGGTACCGCTGCCCCGGTTCGACGGTGCCGGCGACCGGACCTGAACCGAGGACGGTGAACCACGCGGCGTAGACGCCGTCGGCCGGAATGGCCGAGTACATCGGCGGAGCGATATTGGCGGTCGGGAACCCGAGGCCGCGCCCACGGCCGTCACCGTGGACCACGACGCCCTCGACGCGATGCGGACGACCGAGCGCCTCGGCAGCGGCAGCGACGTCACCGGCATCGACACACGAACGGATGTAGGTCGACGAGAAGGTCACTGCATGCTCGGCGAGCAAGCTGACGCCGTCCACCGCGAAACCGAAGCGAGCACCGGTCTCCCGGAGCAGGTCCACGTTTCCGGCCGCCTTGCGCCCGAACGTGAAGTTCTCGCCGACGACCACCTCCGCGACGTGGAGCCGCTCGACGAGGATCTCGTGCACGTAGCGCTCCGGCGAGAGCTTCATGAACTCGGTCGTGAACGGCATGACGCAGAAGACATCGACGCCGAGTTCCTCGACGAGTTCCGCCCGCCGGGGCAACGTCGTCAGCTGCGCCGGATGACTGCCCGGGCGAACCACCTCTGCGGGATGTGGATCGAAAGTCATGAGAATGCTGGCTGTTCCGCGTTCGCGGGCCGCGTCGACCGCCCGCGTGATCAGCTGCGCATGCCCACGGTGCACGCCGTCGAAAACGCCTATCGTCAGGACACAACGCCCCCAGTCCGCCGGCACATCGTCCAGACCTCGCCATCTCTGCACAGGTGGCAGCCTACGGCCACGACCCACGTCGGTCACCTTCGGATCGACCGTCCGCCACGAATCCGCAGATGATGTGACGTGACTGCGCGGCGGCGCGCCGGGTGTTGATGTGTGTCCGCGATGACGGTTGCCTAAGCTCGTAACCGTGGCCACGCAGAAGACAGACGTAACCGCCCCGGGTGAGGCGGCCCGCCCGGACACCTTGTCATCGGTCGCGCAGGACTACCTCAAGGTCATCTGGACCGTGCAGGAGTGGTCGCGCGAACGGGTATCGACCAAACTGCTGTCGGAACGGATCGGGGTGTCGGCGTCGACGGTGTCGGAGGCCATCCGCAAGCTGTCCGACCAGGGACTGGTCGATCATGCCCGCTACGGCTCGATCGCGTTGACCGACGCCGGCCGATCGGCGGCCGTGTCGATGGTGCGCCGGCACCGCCTCATCGAGACATTCCTGGTCAACGAACTCGGATACGGATGGGACGAGGTCCACGACGAGGCCGAGGTGCTCGAACACGCGGTCTCGGACCGCATGATCGACCGCATGGATGCCAAGCTCGGCTTCCCTGAACGTGACCCCCACGGTGATCCGATCCCGGCGGCCGACGGCACCATCCCCACCCCGCCCGCTCGTCAGCTGAGCGACTTCGAGAACGGAGACACCGGCCGGGTCGCCCGAATCTCGGACGCCGATCCGGCAATGCTGCGGTACTTCGACTCGGTCGGAATCGCCCTCGACACCGAGATCGCCGTCGTCGAGCGTCGCGACTTCGCGGGCACCGTCTCGATTCGCCTGGGCTCGGAACCCGACACCGTGGACCTCGGCAACCCTGCCGCACAAGCCATCTGGCTGGTCTAGGCCGCGCCTGACCGACGCCCGGGCAGGGCACCGAGCGAGTCGCCCACCCGGGACTCATCCCGGGCCTCTGAAGCCTCCCAGCAACCGCCTAGCGCAGCGTCGCGGGCCGGACGACCATCACCGAACTGGCCCGCTTGCCGCGCTCCTGGATCAGCGCAATCGTGTGTCCGCTCGGGTCGATCGCCGCATAGATCTCCTTGAGCCCGATCGGCTCGAGCCAGCGGCCCTGGCTGATCGCCTCGGCCTCCGCGGCATTGATCTGCCGATGCGGGAAGGCGGTCTGCGCGGCCTGATCGATGTCCAGGCTGACCGCGGGATCGTCCGCGAGCTGCTCGAGGGTGCGGGAGTGTTCCAGCGTGAACGGACCGACCTTGGTGCGCCGCAACGCCGTCAGATGACCGCCGACGCCCAACGCGGCACCCAGGTCACGGGCGAGCGCCCGGATATAGGTGCCCGACGAGCAGTCCACATCCACATCGAGGTCGACGTACGCTCCGCCACCGACGCCCGGTACGTCGCGCCGTGCCAGAACCTCGAATCGGGAGACGGTGACGGGACGAGCCGCGAGGGTGACTTCCTCGCCCGCGCGGATCAGTGCGTGGGCACGCTGGCCGTCCACCTTGATCGCGCTGACGCTCGCCGGGACCTGCTGAATGTCGCCGGTGAGCCGCTCGACCTCGGCCGCGATCTCCTCGTCGGTGATTGGGGCAGCGTCGGCGGTCGAGCGCACCTCACCCTCCGCGTCATCGGTGGACGTGCTCTGCCCCAGTCGGATGGTCGCGCGGTACGACTTGGTCGTCAATGCGAGCAGTCCCAGAAGTTTGGTCGCGCGTTCAACCCCGAGAACCAACACACCCGTCGCCATCGGGTCGAGGGTGCCGGCGTGCCCTACCTTGCGGGTGCCGAGCAGCTTGCGGCACTTCGCGACGACGTCGTGACTGGTCAACCCCGCATCCTTGTCGACAATCAGCAGTCCGGCGCCGACGAGGCCGGAGGACGGTTTTTCAGACTTGGACACGTGGTCCGATTCTGCCAGCCGCCGGTCAGGTCACCGAGATCGAGGTGACGATCAGCCCGTCGGAGACGATCCAACGACCGTCGAAACTCGCCAGCGGCGGCCCGTCGAGGGTTCCGCCGGGCACGAGCAGTCGCGAGTGGAAGGAACCCATGGTCCCGTCGGCCCCGTCGGCGTCACTCGTGAAGGTGATGTGCGCGTCCTCGAACCCGAGCCAGCGACCGGTCAGCGGGAACCACGCCTTGTACGTGGTCTCCTTGGCGCAGAACAGCAGCCGGTCCCAATGCACGACGGACGAGTCGACAGTGGCGAGCCATGCCCGCTCTTCCGGCCGGCTCACCGCGTCCAGCACGCCGTTCGGGAGCGGCCCGTTCGGTTCGGCGTCGATCCCGAGTGCACGCACCTGCATCGCGTGGCCGAGCACCGCCGCGCGGTAGCCGTCGCAGTGTGTCAGGCTGCCGACGATGCCGCGCGGCCACACGGGAGAGCCCTTGTCGCCCCGCAGGATCGGGGCCGGATCGACCCCGAGGTCGGCCATCGCGAGGCGTGCGCAGTGACGGGCCCCGATGAATTCGCGACGACGCTTCTCGACCGCCCTCGCGATCAACGACTCCTCCTGCGGGTGCGGTTGCAGCCCGGGCGGGTCCTCGAAGAGCTCCGACGACGCGATACCGGCAGGCAGGATGCGCTCGATCAACCCAGTTTCTCCCTCAACCCAGTTTCTCCCTCAACCCAGTGTCTCCCTCACCGCTGTGCTCTCATTCGCTCGTACTCGGCTTCTTGTTCTGCGGTGATCGTGAAGTGACCACCGAACTTGTTCAGTGTGCCCGGCGCGTACTCGGGCACCGGCAGGATCTGCCGCAGCAGCTTCGCCGGCAGGCCACGACGCTGCCACTCACGCGGGTAACCCACCGACACCTCCTCGAACCGGACTCCGTCGTAGTACGTGGTGCGCGGAATGTGGAGGTGTCCGTACACACAGCACAGCGCGTTGTAACGGGTGTGCCAGTCCTTGGTCGCCTCGGTGCCGCACCACAGCGCGAACTCCGGGTAGAACAGCACCTCGGTGGGCTGACGCACGAGCGGGAAGTGATTGATCAGGATCGTCGAGATCGCCGGATCCAGCGCATCCAGGCGGGCACGAGTCTCCTCGAGCCGCGCGTGGCACCACGCGTCGCGCGTCGCGTACGGCTCGGACGACAGCAGGAACTCGTCGGTCGCGACGACGTTCTTGTCCCGCGCGATCCGCAGACCGTCCGCCTTGTCGGTGGCTCCGTCCGGCAGGAACGTGTAGTCGTACAGCAGGAACATCGGCACGATCGTCACCGGCCCGCCATCGCCCTCCCACACCGGGTACGGATCCTCGGGCGTGATGACGCCGATCTCGCGGCACATCGCGACGAGGTGGTCGTAGCGCGCCTTCCCGTGCATCTGGACCGGGTCCTTCGCGGTGGTCCACAGCTCGTGGTTCCCCGGCACCCAGATCACCTTCGCGAACCGGCTCCGCAGCAGCGTCAGAGCCCAACGGATGTCATCGGTCTTCTCGGAGACGTCTCCTGCAACGATCAGCCAATCGTCGGGTGAGTCCGGGAAGATCTCCTCGGTGATCGGCCGGTTACCCCGGTGCCCGACGTGCGTGTCACTCACCGCCATCAGCTTGCCTGCCACACCCCTACCCTTTCGACGTCTGCGCTTGCAGATCCGCACCCGCGACCGCCCAGCGGCCCGACGCTGTGCGCCACACCACCGCGACCATCCGCAGCACGATGAACACCGTAAGCCCCGCCCAGATTCCGGCGAGCCCCCAGTCCCACACTAGTGACGACCAGATCAGCGGCAGGAATCCGAGCAACGCGCACGTCAGCGTCGCAGTCCTCAGGAATCGGGCGTCGCCGGCGCCGAGCAGGACGCCGTCGAGTGCGAAGACGACACCGGCGACGGGCATGATGCACACGAAGAACCACCACGCCAGGGAGGTCTGGTAAAGCACCTCGGAATCGCGAGTGAACAACGCCGGAATCTGCGTGTGCCCCGCCGCGAACACCAACGCCAGCACGGTCGCGAACACCGTCGACCAGCGCGTCAGACGCCACGCCAACCGGGTGGCGCCACGTACCTGGCCACGGCCCAGCGCAGCGCCGACCAGCGCCTGCGCCGCGATCGCCAGCGAGTCAAGGGTGAGCGCCACGAAGTTCCACAACTGCAGCACCACGTGGTGGGCGGCGACGGACGCGGCACCGAACCGGGACGCGACGGCCGCCGCCGACAGGAAACACGCCTGGAACGCCATGCTCCGCAGGATGAGGTCACGACCGAGGACCAGCTGAGCAGTCATGACGGTCCATCGTGGGCGCAGCGGCACCCCGGCACGCACCAACGCCGCACCGAACAGCAGCGCCGATGCCGTCTGGCCGGCCACGTTCGCGACGGCCGAACCCACGAGCCCGAGCTGTGGTGCGCCCGCCAGCCCATGAACGAGCAGTACGCAGAGCACCGCGGAGATCGCCTGGCCGACGAGCACGAACCGCAACGGTCGCATGGCGTCCTGGACGCCGCGCATCCAGCCGTTGCCCGCCATCGCCACCAAGATCAATGGCGCCCCGAGCACCGCGATTCGCAGCCACTGCTCGGCCTCGGCGGCGATGTCGCCGGAACCGGCGATGAGTGCGGTGATCGGGCCCGCGAGCAACTGGACCGTCGCGACCAGCACCACGCCGATCGCGAGTGCGAGCCACGTTGCCTGGACGCCCTCCCCCACCGCGTCCCGCTCCCGACCGGCGCCGTGCATGCGCGATGCGCGGGCCGTCGTGCCATACGACAGGAAAGTCAGCTGTGTGCTGACCTGGGCGAGGACGAGTCCGCCGACGGCCAGGCCCGCGAGTGCGAGGGCGCCGGCGTACCCGACGACGGCGATGTCGAGCAGCAGGTAGAGCGGTTCCGCGGCGAGCACCCCGAGCGCGGGCAAGGCGAGGGCAAGGATTGTGCGGGGCCCGGCCTCCGCGGGCTCGGGAACCGCGGTCACCGGGTCCGCCGTGGTCTCGGTCAAATCAGTCGAGTGCCTCGCGTAACGCGGCGACGACCGATTCGCCGGAGCCGGACGCGGTGTAGCCTGCCGCGAACCGATGCCCACCGCCGCCGAGACGCTCGGCGACAGCCGAGACGTCCACCGACTCCTTCGAGCGCAGCGACACCGACCAGGACTCGGGCGCGCTCTCCTTGAAGACTGCGGCGACCTCGGCCTCGGAGGTGGTGCGCACGATGTCGATGACGCTCTCCACCTCCTCGGATCGCAGTCCCGCCGAATCGGCGCAGCGGATCAGCGCGTACACGAGTCCGGCACCGTGTGCGGCATCGGTGACAAGGGTGGCCGAGCCGAGCACCGAGGAGAGCATCGGCAGCCATCCGAACGGATGGGTGTCGAGAAGGCGCCGGGCAATGCCGGCACCGTCGATGCCGGTGTCGAGGAGGCGCTTGGCCAGCAGGTGACTGTCCGGCTGCACCCACCGGAACGACCCGGTGTCGGTAACCAGCCCGGCGTACAGGCAGTGGGCGATGTCGGCGTCGATCGTCACGCCCCACAGGTCGAACAGTCGCGCCAGTATCGCGGTGGTGGACTCGGCCGACTCGTCGATCAGATTGAGCATGGCGAACCTCGTGTTGGAGCGGTGATGATCGACGACCAGCGTCCGACGGGCCCCGTCCAACCGACTCCTGAGGGAGCCCAGTCGGCCGGCGCTCCCACAGTCGACGGTGACCAGAAGATCAACCTCGTCCGCGACCGCGTCGGGCGCGACCATCAGGTGAGTCCCGGGAAGCTCACGCATCGAGGCGGGCAGCTCGACCGGCGCCGCAAACGACACCTGAACAGGAATACCCTTGCGCTCGAAAGCGATTCCGAGGGCGAGACCACTACCGATCGTATCGGCGTCGGGGTGGACGTGGCACAGGATCGTTACCGATGTCGCCGACGCCAGCACCTCCACCGCCTGCAGTGGCTGCAGCAACTGCGGTGCGAGGGCCGGTGGCGCGGTGTCCGGACTGTAGGTCATGGGCGGCCTCGGGTCAGTCGTCCTCGGGTGAGGACGCGTCCCCGCCGGCCGGTTCGCCATCGCCCGCGGTACGCGGCTCCTTGTACGGATCGGCATCACCGGCGGGCTTCGCGCCGGCCCGAGCCTGCGCGACGGCATCGTCCGCGGCCCGCGCCCGCGCGAGCAGCTCCTCCATGTGCCGAGCTGTGTCCGGAACCGTGTCCGCGACGAAGGTCAGCGTCGGGGTGAACCGCACGCCGGTACCGGCGCCGACTTTCGAGCGCAGCACGCCCTTGGCCTTCTCGAGCCCCGCCGCCGCGGCTGCCACGTCGGGCTCGGAGTCCAGGTCCTCGCCCATCACGGTGTAGTAGATGGTGGCGTCGTGCAGGTCCGCGGTCACTTTCGCGTCGGTAATGGTCACGAACGCCAGCCGCGGATCCTTGATCTCGTGGTCGATCGCCGTCGCAACGATGGTGTTGATTCGCTTCGCGAGCCGGCGTGCCCGTGCAGGATCAGCCATGGCAACCAGTCTCCTCTCCCTGACAGCCCGTGGCCGATGGCCCGGGGCATCCGAACAATGATGATTCCTGCCGGTTCGCGAGCGACCCGGCATCGGTTCGTGACAGTGTCAGTCTTCCGGACCGAAAATCCTCCGCCGTACCGCCAGTAACTGCAATTCGGGTCGACCCGCAACGTGCCGCTCACACTGGTCGAGCACGTCGTGGACGTGATCCACCGTCGAGCTGGCCATCGCGATTCCGAGCAGGGCCCTCCGGTAGCGGTCCTGTTCTCCGGTCTCCGCAGCGGACACCGCGAATCGGCGCAGCTCGGTCAGGATGGGCCGCACCAGCGACCGCTTCTCCTTCAGCGACCGAACATCCCCGAACAGGATGTCCATCTCGAGCGCACCGAGATACACCAGGCCTCCTCCGGTGAGCCGTGTCGATTCCCGGGACCGCCAACGTGTCCCTCCCCGGCGACTCACGCCGCCGGGGAGGGACACGTTACAGCGTTACTAGTCCCGCGGCTTCTCGCGAAGCTCGTAGGCCTCGATCACGTCGCCGACCTTGATGTCGGAGTACGTGACGGTCAGACCACACTCGTAGCCTTCGCGAGCCTCGGTCACATCGTCCTTCTCCCGCTTGAGCGAGGAGATGGTGACGGTCTCGGCGATCACCTTGTTGTCGCGCAGCAGACGTGCCTTCGCATTGCGACGGATGAAGCCCGAGGTGACGAGGCAACCAGCGATGTTTCCGATCTTCGAGGAACGGAACATCGCGCGGATCTCGGCCTTACCGAGCTCCACCTCTTCGTAGATCGGCTTGAGCATGCCCTTGAGCGCCATCTCGATCTCGTCGATGGCCTGGTAGATCACCGAGTAGTACCGGATGTCGACGCCTTCGCGGTTCGCCAGCTCCGTCGCCTTGCCTTCGGCACGGACGTTGAAGCCGATGATGATCGCGTTGGAGGCCGACGCCAGGTTGACGTTGGTCTCGGTGATTCCACCGACACCGCGATCGATGACCCGCAGCTGTACCTCGTCGTCGATCTGGATCCCCATGAGGGCCTCTTCAAGCGCCTCCACGGTGCCGGAGTTGTCACCCTTGAGGATGAGGTTGAGCTCGCTCGTCTCCTTGAGCGCCGCATCCAGATCCTCGAGGCTGATGCGCTTGCGGCTGCGTGCCGCGAGCGCGTTGCGCTTGCGTGCATTGCGGCGATCCGCGATCTGCCGGGCGATCCGGTCCTCGTCGACCACGAGCAGGTTGTCGCCTGCACCGGGAACCGACGTGAAGCCGATGACCTGGACGGGCCGCGACGGCAGCGCCTCCACGACATCCTCGCCGTGCTCGTCGACCATGCGCCGAACGCGGCCGTAAGCGTCGCCCGCGACGATCGAGTCGCCGACCCGCAGAGTGCCGCGCTGGATGAGCACGGTGGACACCGGGCCACGGCCACGGTCGAGGTGAGCCTCGATCGCGACACCCTGGGCATCCATGTCCGGGTTCGCGCGCAGATCCAGGGAGGCGTCCGCGGTCAACAGCACAGCTTCCAGGAGGGCATCGATGTTGGTGCCCTGCTTGGCCGAGATGTCGACGAACATGGTGTCGCCGCCGTACTCCTCGGTGACGAGGCCGTACTCGGTGAGCTGCTGGCGGATCTTGTCGGGGTTGGCCCCCTCCTTGTCGATCTTGTTCACCGCGACCACGATCGGCACGTCGGCCGCCTGGGCGTGGTTGATCGCCTCCACCGTCTGCGGCATGACGCCATCGTCGGCCGCGACCACGAGAATCGCGATGTCGGTGGCCTTGGCACCACGTGCACGCATTGCGGTGAACGCCTCGTGACCCGGGGTATCGATGAACGTCACCAGACGCTCGTTGCCGTCCAGCTCGGTCAGCACCTGGTAGGCACCGATGTGCTGGGTGATGCCACCGGCCTCGCCCTCGCGGACATTGGCCTTACGGATCGTATCGAGTAGGCGAGTCTTGCCATGGTCGACGTGACCCATGACGGTGACCACCGGCGGACGAGACATGAGGTCCTCTTCGTCGCCCGCGTCCTCCCCGTAGGTGAGATCGAACGATTCGAGCAGCTCGCGGTCCTCGTCCTCGGGGCTCACGACCTGGACGACGTAGTTCATCTCGCCGCCGAGCAGCTCGAGGGTCTCGTCGTTCACCGACTGAGTGGCTGTGACCATCTCGCCGAGGTTGAACAGCGCCTGGACCAATGCTGCCGGATTCGCGTCGATCTTCTCGGCGAAGTCGGACAGGGAAGCGCCGCGGGCGAGACGGATGGTCTCGCCGTTACCGCGGGGCAACCGCACGCCGCCGACGGCGGGCGCCTGCATGGAATCGTATTCCTGCCGCTTCTGCCGCTTCGACTTACGACCGCGACGCGGAGCACCGCCGGGACGACCGAACGCGCCCGCTGCACCGCCACGACCACCCGGGCGACCGCCACCGCCACCGGGACGACCGCGGAAACCACCGGGTGCACCTGCACCTGCACCAGCACCTGCGCCGGGAGCACCGGCACCGGGAGCACCGCCACCGCGGTAGCCGCCACCACCGCCGCCACCGGGACGACCACCGGGAGCGCCGGGACGGCCGCCACCGGGACGGCCGGCGCCGGGTGCCGGTCGAGCCGAGCGAGCCGGCATGGCGCCAGGGCTGGGCCGAGGAGGCATGGAGCCGGGGCTGGGACGGGGTCCGCCCTGTGCCGCGGGGCGGGGGCCGCCGGGGCCGGAGGCCGGACGCGGCGCACCGGGGCGCGGCGCTCCACCCTGCGGACCGGGCCGCGGGGCACCGGGACGCGGGGCCCCGGGAGCCGGACGCGGAGCCGGACGTTCTGCCGGAGCCGAGGAGTACGGGTTGTTACCCACACGCGGCGGCTTGGGACCGGGGCGCGGGCCACCCGGCTTGGGCCCGGGAGCTGCCGGAGCAGCGGGGGCCTGTGGTGCCGAGGCTGCCGGAGTAGCCGGGGCCTGCGGCGCGGGAGCCGGCGCCGCGGGGGCCTGGGGAGCCGGCTTGGCGGCCGGAGCCGCAGCCGGGCCCGGACGCGGTGCGGGCGTCTGCGCTGCCGGAGCAGCCGACGCGGCGGGAACGCTGGGGGTTTCCACTACCGGAGCTGCGGGAGCAGCCGGAGCGGGTTTGGGACCGGGGCGCGGGCCACCGGGCTTGGGCGCGGGGGCGCCTGGCTTCGCGGCCGTTCGCGGGGCGCTGTCCGATCCCTCGGACTTCGACTTTGCGGACGGGAACGATTCCCGTAGACGTCGGGCGACGGGGGCCTCCACCGTGGAGGACGCCGACTTCACGAACTCGCCCTGCTCCTTGAGCCGTGCGAGTAGTTCCTTACTTGTGACACCGAGTTCTTTCGCCAACTCGTGCACGCGGGCTTTGCCTGCCACTGCTCTCCTCTACTGAGAGGCCGAGCGGCTGGTTGCCCGCACGACCTCGGTTTATCTCCGATGGACGTTCATCGCTGGTGCTTCACGGTGTGCTCATGAGTGCTTGTGCCTGTTCTCTTCGAGGTACTTCTCGACATTCCCGAGCCGGTACTGCCATCTCGAGGGGTCTCGAGTACTAAACGTCCTGCGTGGCCACTGTCCCATCTTCACAGGCCCGAGTGACCCGCCTCCGATAACTCGACTGCCCCGACCAGATGGTCGAGTTCCGAGGAATCCAGACTTCCGGACACCCGCAGTGCTCTGCCGAATGCTCGGCGCCGTGCCGCTTCGCTCAGACACTTGGGGTCAGGGTGCAGCCACGCACCTCGCCCTGGGAGCCTGCGCTTCGGATCGGGAACGAGAGCGAACCCTTCGGATTCGGCCTCCCGAGCCACGACCCTGAGCAGATCGGCGGCCAGCCCTTTCTGTCTGCATCCGACACATGTCCGGACCGGTTCACCGGCTCGGGCACGCGTCGACACAGACAGTTCACGCTGAACCATCGACCACTCTACCGCTGTCTTGCCCTGATCTCCGCATTCCGTTCCTAAGCACCTGTCGTTTCGCGACCGACCTGTGACTCGGGTCCCGGTACGGCATCACTGCGGATGTCGATGCGCCACCCGGTCAACCGTGCAGCCAGACGTGCATTTTGTCCCTCTTTGCCGATCGCCAGCGAGAGCTGGAAGTCGGGAACGACGACCCTCGCCGCACGCGCCTCGGGGTCGACGACAGTGACGGACACCACTTTGGATGGCGACAGCGCGTTCCCGACGAACCTCGCCGGATCCTCGTCGTAGTCGATGATGTCGATCTTCTCGCCAGCGAGTTCGCTCATCACATTGCGGACACGCTGACCCATCGGGCCGATGCATGCGCCCTTCGCATTGAGACCCTGCACGCGGGAATGAACGGCGATCTTCGACCTGTGCCCGGACTCACGGGCGACGGCAACGATGTCGACGGAACCATCTGCGATCTCGGGCACCTCGAGTGCGAACAGCTTGCGCACCAGATTCGGGTGCGTCCGGGACAACGTGATCTGAGGGCCGCGCTGACCGCGGGAGACCCCGACCACATAGCACTTGATTCGCTCGCCGTGCTCGTAGGTCTCCCCGGGAACCTGCTCCGCCGGCGGGATCAGTCCCTCAGCGCCGTTCGCCTCGCTACCGATCCGCACCACGACCATGCCGCGGGCGTTCGCGCGGTTGTCTCGCTGGATGACGCCACCGACGATCTCACCTTCGTGAGTGGCGAACTCGCCGAAGCTGCGCTCGTGTTCCGCATCCCGAAGCCGCTGGAGAATCACCTGGCGTGCAGTGGTGGCCGCAATCCGCCCGAATCCCTCGGGGGTGTCGTCCCACTCCTCGCCAACCCTGTTGCCGTCCATGTCGACCTCGTGCGCCATCACGCGAACGATGCCGGACTTGGTGTCGACGTCGATGCGGGCATGGGGCTGGTGGCCCTCGGTATGACGATAGGCGGTGAGCAGTGCGGTTTCGATCGCCGAAATGATCGTGCCCGCCGAAATACCCTTGTCCGCCTCGATAGCCCGCAGCGCGGCGATATCGATATTCACTTGTCCGACTCCTCTACCTCGTATGACGCTTCAGCGTCCGCAGGCGCGACACGACCTTCCGGGATCCCTCCCGCTAGCTCGAGTTCCCTCGCATCGGGACGCGAGAACTCCACCTGCACAACAGCTTTCCTGACATCTTTCAGTTCCACCCGGCGCACCGCCGGACCACCCTTACCACCCACGACGACATCGACGGCACCGTCGCCCAGCTGACCGATCCGACCGGTCACCGACTCCGATTCGAGCTCGATCAGAGCCTTGCGACCGCGAGCGCGCCGCCAGTGCCGGTCCTCGGTGAGGGGGCGATCGATCCCCGGCGACGTCACTTCCAGCGTGTACGGCGACTCCCCGAAGTCGGAGACTGCGTCGAAAACCTCGGAGATGACATGGCTCAGCCGAGCGACCTCGTCGAGCTCGAGCCCGGAGTCACTGTCGACCATGACGCGCACGGAACTGTGTCGGCCGGCGAGAGTGACCGCGACGTCCTCGAGGTCGTAGCCCTCGCGCTGGATCGGATCGGCGAGAAGCTCGATCACCCTCTCCTTTGACGGCACCGGCATCTCGGACGCTCCTCGCTTCAGTTGTGGTCATGACTGACGTGTGGCGGCGCCGACCCTGAGGTCGCTTCATCGTGGCAAGACGGCACACACCACAGGCGGACTGTGGAGTTATCAGGGTATCGCGGTTTCAGACTGGTCGTGACCAGCCGTCCGGACCCGGCTCTCCGGTGCGACCTGCTCGGTATCAGGGATCATTCCGACTCCTGGCACGATGATCGAGTGCGAACGCCCTTCCTCACCTCCCCAACCTCCACACTGTCGCGGCGCAGTGCCCTGCGCGTCGCCGGCAGTACCGCACTCGGTTCCGCCGTGATCTCCCTGACTGCGAGCTGCTCGGACCCCGGGGCGTCCGACAGTCCGGCCGCGATCGATGCGCTCTCCACCCAGGCCGAGCTGGCCCGGCGCGACGCGGTGAACGCGACCACTGCGATTGCGGCCAATCCCGGCCTGGCGGGCGCACTGGGCATCGTCGCGGCAGAGCGCACCGCACACGCTGACGCACTCGACGCCGAGATAGCCCGGGCCGCCGCGTCGACGACCTCGGCGACCACGACACCGCCGGTCGCGGCGCCGCCCACCCTCGCTCAGCTGCGTGCAGACCTCGCGTCCGTGCAACGGGACGCCGCGCAGCTCGCCCGCACCCAGTCCGGCTACCGTGCGGGGCTCCTCGGTTCGATCAGCGCCGCGTGCGCCGCCCAGCAGGCGGTGTTGCTGCCATGAGTACACGAGGCCTCGGACCGGAGCAGCAGGCCCTGATCGACGCGCTCAACGCCGAGTACGCGGCGATCTTCGCGTACGGACTGGTGGCGGCATTCTCCAACGCCAACCGCACGGATCTGGTGGCCGCGAACACCGCAGCTCACCGGGCGCGGCGCAATGCCACTCGCGACGCCCTGATCGCGGCCAGCGTCGACGCGCCCGAACCGCAGGCCGGGTACGCGGTGCCGTTCCCGGTTACCGACCCCATCTCCGCCGCGCAACTCGCCGCACAGGTCGAGGCGGACACGGCCGTCGCCTGGCGTTCGGTGATCGAACGCAGCCAGTCCGAGCACACCCGCGAAGTCGCCATCGTCGCACTCACCGAAGCCACTCTGCGCGTGGCGAATTGGCGTTCGATCCTCGGGATCACACCTCCGACCGTGGCGTTCCCCGGTCAACCGTGATTGTCCCCCGCCGCCGCAAAACACGCCGCGAATCGCGTTGCAGCACCTAGGTTGCAGGACAGTATCCCGCGACCGAGAGGAACCGCAGTGACGGAACGTTCGATCGAGCAGCGCCTGGCCGACCTGGAACGGATCGAGGCGATCAAGACCCTCAAGTACCGCTACCTGCGGGCCTGTGATGCCAAGGACCCGGAGACCTTTCGGGCATGTTTCGTCGATCACGGCGCAGTGATCGACTACGGCCCGTTGGGAACCTTCGACGACGCCGGTCCGATCGCGGAGATCTTCCGGACGGTTGCCCTGCGGAAGGTCGACGATCGGCATGTCATCCTCGACATGCACCACGCTCTCCACCCGGAGATCACACTCCTCGGAGACGCCCTCGCCGCCGGGAAGTGGACGCTGCACTTCCGCCAGGTGAACCTGATCGACCACACCGAGACCGTCCGCTCCATCGAGTACGTCGACGAGTACGTGATCGAGAATGGCGAGTGGAAAATCTCTAAGTGCCAATCGATCACGCTGTGGTCGATGGTGCGGCCGCTGACCGAGGGCACAGTGGTCACCGAGGGCTGATCGTCCTCAGCGGTCGATCAGATCGCGATCGACGACGGAGGTGTACTGACGAATCCCGTCGACATGGTGATCACCGCTCTACTGGGCCATTTTCGGTGGAACCGACCTCGAACCGGTGCCATACAGCTCGATCTGCGAGATCTGCTCGACGAACCACGGGCTGAACGCGAAAGGCGCGCAGTGCGTCGCCGCTGCTATGTCGGAAGCCGAGACCCAGCTCCACTCCTGTACCTCGGCGGGATTAGCGGTGGGCTCATCCGCCGTCGTCGCCGCGTACACGGGACAGATCTCGTTCTCCACGATTCCCGAGGAGTCCACGGCTCGGTATCGGTACATCGGCAACAGCGGGCGGATGTCGGTCAGCGTGATTCCGAGTTCCCACTGCCCGCGTCGAGTGATCGCGTCATGGTCCGACTCGTCAGGCAGAGGATGACCACAGAACGAGTTGGTCCATACTCCCGGCCAGGTGAGTTTCGTCAGCGCCCGACGCGTGACCAGCAAGCGTCCGTCAGGGGCGAAAACGTGACAGGAGAATGCCCGGTGCAGTGGCGTATTCTCAGTGTGCACAGCGGCTTTGGGAGCCTTTCCGATCGGGATGCCCGAGTCATCCAGCAGGATGACCATCTCTTCTGTCGTTCGCACTAGTCCTCATCTCTTGCTGTGATCAGTGCCCATTTCAACCGACCGCGAATACGGCGCTGACGAGCGTGATGCAGTACCAGTAGGTGTACATCATGTAGGTCGTATTGTCGGATCGCCGGTCTCGCAGACGGATCACTCGGTACGCGATCGAAAGTGAGATGATCGCCGCGGCCCCTCCGATGTACTGAGCTGCCGTCGGCGCGCCACGATAAAGGGCCAGGTATGTCAGCACGGGATAGACGGCGAACGCCAGGCAGAAGAACCTCCGAGAATTCTCCTCCCCCATGACCATCACCGCGGTCCTTCGACCTATCGCGGCGTCGCCGGCAAGATCGCGCAGGTCTTGGAGGGAGACAAGGGCTCCCAGTGGGATCGCGATCGTCAGGATCCAGGTCCACGCGGTATCGCTCAGCGGCGTGACGATCTGCCAGGCGGCCGCGAGTTGGGCGATCGTTCCTGCGACCATTGCGGCGTTCTTGCCCCACGCGGTCCGCGCCCACCCGAGATGGTTGTGCAGGGCCCAAGCAGCTATCCACAGACACGTCCAGACCAGTACCCCGAACAGCGTGCCGACGATCAAGAACGCCGCGGTCGCGACCATCAGGCGTCGGCGCGCGCCTGTGGGCGTGATCAGCCCCGTGACCAGGGGCCGGTGCGGCTTGTTGATCCGGTCCTCGTCGATGCCGATGAGCTGGTTCGACAAGTTGAAGGTGTAGATGTACAGCCAGAAGTACACCAGACACTTCGCGACGACAACGAGGATGGACTGCGCCGGCAGGTCCGTGCTGTTCCAGGCGGCGATGGCGAACATCGTTGCGGGGAGCACCGTCGCTGACAGGTCGCCCCAGGTGAACGACCAGCACACCCGGGCCTCGTGCAGCAGTGCACGCACGAGGCGGTTCATTCGTGAGTCTGCCTGTTTGGTGTGGGCAGGTTTGATGCTGATGGTCATGGGTCACCGCACCGGCTGTTCCGCAATTCCCGGAGCGCCCTCGACTGTGATCCGACTCGTGAGCCGCATCATCAGATTGCGCGGGGCCGGAAGGTGTTTCAGCGAGGGCGAGACGGGACGGTCAGTCAACGCTGCCAGTTGCCAGCGCGCGGCAATGGTGGCGAGCGCGAGTCCGGCCTCGGTCAGCGCAAACTGGTCACCGATGCACTTCCGGGCGCCGGCGCCGAAAGGGATGTACGTCGTTCGGTCTGGTTTGGCATCTTCCCAGCGGGAAGGGACGAACTCGTTTGCGCGCTCGTAGATGTCCTCGCGTCGATGGATGATGTGCGGGCTGACCGCCACTGTCGTGTCAGCCGGCAGCCGTATCCCACCCAACTCGGTCTCCCGCGCGACCACTCGGGTCAGCAGCCAACCCGCCGGATACATGCGCAGTGTCTCGGTCAGCATCCGGTTCAGGGTCGGCAGGTTCCCGAGATCGTCGAACACCGCTGTTCTGTCAGTCAGCACATGGTCGACCTCGGCGTGAACGGCCTGCTCGACGTCGGGCGCACGGCCGAGCATGTAGAGACTCCAGGCGAGCGTGCTTGCCGTGGTTTCGGCGCCAGCCAGGAAGAAGGTGAATATCTGGTCGGAAAGCTCGATATCGGTCATCGACGCGCTGTCGGCCCCGGCTTCAGGATCGCGCGCGCTCAGCAGCGAGGACAGCAGATCACCTCGATCGCGATCGTCGGAGCGCCTTTCTGCGATCAGCTGTGCGCCGATTCGTCGAAGTCGGTCCTTGGCCTGGTAGTAGCGGCGGGTGCCAGGTGTCGGCAGGCGGTTGACCAGAGGTGGCATCACCATCCGACGGAACACGCCCTCGGCGATCACGCCGAAGTCATCCGAGACCTGCTGGACGGTCGACTCGGGCAATGATGTGGAGAACATCGTCCGCACCGCTACCCGGACAGTGAGCTTCGACATCTCGGAGCTCAGGTCGATGACCTGTCCGTCGCGCCAGGACCGAGTGACATCTTCGACCGCCGTGGCCATCACCTTCGCGTAGCCCGGGAAGCGATCGAGACGGAACGTCGGTTGACACAGCCTGCGCTGACGCCGGTGGGTGGCGTAGGTGCATGTCCCAAGCCCTTCGCCGGCACCCTCCCGGGACCTGTCGTACAGCGGACCACCTCTGTCGAAGGTCCGGTCGTCGAGAAGAACCTCTCGAGTCAGCTGCGGGTCGCAGACGACGATGACCGTCATCGGTCCCATCTTGACGCGGACGAGCTTGCCCATGGAGGGGAGGGAGGAGACGAAACCGAGCGGGTCCCGGAGAAGGGACGCACCATGCCCGAGGAGCGGAAGGTGACCCTTGGCGAGGGGAACGGCGTCGATGGTGTCCATGAGATTGTGGTCCTCCGATGCTGAGGATCTAGGCTGCGGACGGTCGGTTTGCAACGGCGTCCCGGGGCGAGGAACGCGCGGAGTAGCCAGACGACAATGGGCGGTGACTTCTTCCGATTGTCGAGGTCGGAGAAAACGGGCTTGGCGTCACGGTGGAGTCACCCCAGATCCCGAGTATGTCGTCGGTCAGTTGGTAGGCGATTCCGATGTCGCGGCCGAACTGCGCCAGGAGCGACGCCGTCGCGCGGTCTGCCCCGGCTGCAGTTGCGCCTATTTCGCATGCACACGCGAGTAGAGATGCAGTCTTGCCTTCGATCATGGACATGCAGTCACTGATCTCGACAGTCGAACGAGTTTCGAAATCGAGACCGTCCGGCTGGCCAGCGCACAGTGACACGAGAGCCTGAGCCCGAGCAGTGCGCGAGCATCAGCAAGGACATCGTCGACAGACTTCGATGATTTCGATGCACGGGTCGGGTGCCCGACAGTTGCGCTCCCCACGTTCTGCCCCCTCGGCCCCCTCAGCGCAGGCACCCCCGCGCATCGCTGATCATTCGGCGGAGCGTTCCGGCCATCCCCCCCCCGGAGAGCACCCCCGTGTAGCATTCGGATGGTAGCAACATTCAGATGATGCCCGCATTCCAAATGGGATGAACCAGAGGTAAGCGGAGGAAACGGACCGATGGCGCGGCTGACGAGGCTCCAGCAGCGAGAGCTCAATCGGCGCAGGGTGCTCACCGCGGCCCGGGCCGAGTTCTCCGAGCGAGGCTTCCGCAGGGCAACGGTCGACGACATCGCCATCCGCGCCGACCTCACCCGCGGAGCCGTGTATTCCAACTTCCCCGGCAAACGCGCCCTCTACCTCGCGGTCCTCGCCGAGGAGGCCGAGAATGCCAGCGAGGTCCTGCACACTCACGCAGATACCCCAGCGGGGGCACTCGGGGTCTTCGCGGGCACGTGGGTGGATCGACTTCCCCGGACCAGTGACTACGAGTACCAGGGATCTGTGCAACTCACCTCGCCGGTGCTCGGTCTCGATCTCATCCCCGAGATCCTGACCGAGGAGCAATTCCAGCGGCCGTTCGCCCAGCTGCTGAAACTCGACGCCATACTTCTCGGGCTGGCACTCGAGCGCATGCAACAGCATCGCCCCTGCGCAGCCGAGCGCATGGTCGCCGTCGCCGAATCGGTGCTCACCATTCTGTACGGGGCAAGCCAATTATCTTTCGTTGCACCTGATTTCGTGAATCCGGCCACGGTGGTAGCGACCTGCCGGCACGCTATCGGCATCGAGATCGAGGATCGATGGACTCCCCCGCACATCGATGACGTCACCACCGAGGAGACTGACGAAGAGTGGACCTTCCCGCGGGCGACCGACGTTGTTCGCGGGAAGACTGCGACGATCGGCGACGGGATCCTTGCCCTGGTGGGCATGAACCGGCTCGAACACATCGAGCACCTGGTCCGTGCCGTGCCCACCGATACCCCCGTCACAGCTGTCATCGTCACCGCTGATCCTGCCGAGCTCGCTCCACTCGCCCGGTTGGCACTGTCGGACCTGTGCCGGTCACTCCGCCAGGCGTTCCCCTCCCATACGTGGCCGCAGATCCAGCTCGTTGTCGATGCCAACGGGGAGATCGCCGCGGCAAGTGGAGCGGACACCGTCGACGACGACACCGAACTCGCCGTGGCCATCCACGAGGGACGCATCGTCTCGCGCAGCAGGGGCCGGGGCGCCTGCCTGCGCGTCGACGCCCTGGGCTCCGCCCGAAACTGACGGGCCCTTCATCACCCCGACCATCGCATCACCCATTGACGAGGAGTGAGACATGGCACAGATCAGCGAAAGAGTTGACCTGCTGAAATGCTCGTTCTGTGGCAAGAATCAGAAGCAGGTTCGGAAGCTGATCGCCGGACGCAGTGTCTACGTATGCGACGAGTGCATCGACCTGTGCAACGACATTCTCGACGAAGAGCGGGTACACCCCGGTGTCAGTGAACGCGAACGGATACCTACGCCGGCTGAAATCTGCGATCACCTGGACGAGTACGTCATCGGTCAGCAGGCTGCCAAGCGATCGCTCGCTGTCGCCGTCTACAACCACTACAAGCGAATCCGTTCTGCGAACGAGGGTGCCACGACGGGTGGGGAGGCCGTCGAGATCACGAAATCGAACATCCTGATGCTCGGCCCTACCGGCTGCGGGAAGACCTACCTCGCCCAAACACTCGCCCGAATACTCGACGTCCCCTTCGCCATCGCCGACGCGACGACGCTCACCGAGGCGGGCTATGTCGGGGAGGACGTCGAGAACGTTCTTCTCAAACTGATCCAAGCCGCCGACTTCGACATCCAACGGGCCCAGACCGGAATCATCTACATCGACGAGATCGACAAGGTCGCCCGAAGGAGTGAGAACCCGTCGATCACGCGCGATATCTCGGGCGAAGGCGTCCAACAAGCGCTCCTGAAGATCCTCGAGGGGACCCACGCGAGCGTCCCCCCGCGGGGCGGTCGCAAACACCCCCACCAGGATTTCATTCAACTCGACACCACCCACATCCTTTTCATCGTCTCCGGGGTATTCGAGGGACTCGAGAAGATGGTCGCCAACCGTGTCGGCCACCACGGAACAGGGTTCGGCGCCGAAATCCGCTCGAAAGACACCGACATCCGTGACCACCTCGGCAAGGTCATGCCGGAGGACCTGCACAAGTTCGGCCTCATCCCCGAATTCATCGGCCGCATACCGATCGTGACTGCGCTTGATCCCCTCGACGAAGCTGTCCTTGTCAGGATCCTCTCCGAACCGAAGAATGCGCTCGTCAAGCAGTACGCCCGGCTGTTCGACATCGACGGCGTCGAGCTCACCTTCACTCCCGCTGCCCTCGACGCAATTGCATCCGAGGCGCTCGTCCGGGAAACCGGCGCTCGAGGACTACGGGCCATCCTGGAGGAGGTGCTCCAACCCTTCATGTACGACATCCCCAGCCGTGACGACATCACCGAACTGGTCATCGACGAGGGCACCGTCCATGCCAACACCAACCCATCCATCGCCGAGCGTCGCCGAAAACGAAACCACGCCTGTCCCGGCGACACCGGCCGCGAAGCGGGCTGAACCGCAGAGGTACTCACCCATACTCAGGATCGGCTCACAGCCCCATGAGCGGCAGCGCACCTCAACCAACACCGCACGGGGCCAGCGTTCGCGCTACCGCGGTCGCTGCCATGCCCCATCCGCAAGCCGGGGCCATCCCATCCGATCTCCGGGTGCCCGACAAGTCCAGAGAATTTGGAGATGACAGTGTCTGAACTCCCACGCCGAACACCGCGCCGGATCGTGAGCGCGGCAGCGCTCAGGATCGGATGGCTCGCGTGCATCGTCGCGATCCTCGTCATTCCGGGAATGATCGCTCTCATGTCCGGAATGCCTGCCACCACAGCAGGACTGGTCACCCTGTTCACCACCACATGCGTCGCGATCGCGGCGCTGCTGGTGAACTTCCGCTGACAAGCACGCCTTTGGTTCGCAGATCGCAGTCCCAGATCCGGCGACGCGCACACTCTCACCGTCGGCGCGCCAGCCGTCACTGCAGGAAGCTCGCCGCCCGGTCCGCCAGGTCCAGCATCGGCTGCGGCAGGATTCCCAGCACCACCGTCACCGCCGCCGCAACGGAAATCACCACGACCGTCGCCGCCCCCGGTACCACCACCCGTGGCGGATCGGCAGGTGGTGCGGCGAAGAACATCAGCACGATCACCCGCACATAGAACAGAGCCGCGATCGCGCTGCACAGGACGCCGACGATGACGAGCAGAGAGGCTCCGCTCGCGGCCGCGGCCTGAAAAACCGCGAACTTACCGACGAAACCACTGGTCAGCGGAATGCCCGCGAGGGCCAGCAACAGCAGTGCGAATACACCCGCGATCACCGGCGACGTCCGGCCCAGACCGGCCCACCGGCCGATCTCGGGCGCCTCGGCACCGTCCCCGGACGTGCTGCGGACTACGCCGACCACGGCGAACGCCCCGACCGTCGTGAAACCGTAGACCAGCAGGTAGAACATCGTGGACGACAACCCCGCCGTGTCGTCGGCGACGACGCCGGTGAGCAGGAAGCCGGTGTGCGCAACCGACGAGTACGCGAGCATGCGCTTGATGTCGGTCTGCGTCACCGCGAGCACCGCGCCAACCACCATCGTCAGGATCGAGACCACCCACAACACTGGCCGCCAGTCCCAGTCCAGTCCCGGTACCGCAACGTACAGAACGCGAAGCAGCGCGCCGAAAGCAGCGATCTTGGTGGCCGACGCCATGAAGGCGGTGATCGGCGTCGGTGCACCCTGATAGACGTCGGGAATCCACGAATGGAACGGCACCGCGCCGACTTTGAACAGCAGCCCCACCGCAACAAGTCCGACACCGATCTGCGCGAGCACCTCGCCACCGGGCGCGGTGCTCACGCCCTCGCCGGCGACAGCGTCCGCGATGCCCGTCAGGGACACAGTCCCGGAGTAGCCGTACAGCAACGCGACTCCGAACAGGAAGAACGCCGAGGAGAAGGCTCCGAGCAGGAAGTACTTGAGCGCGGCCTCCTGGGACAGCAGGCGTCGACGCCGGGCCAGCCCGCACAGCAGGTACAGCGGCAGCGACAACACCTCGAGTGCGACGAACATCGTGAGAAGATCACCGGATGCCGGGAACAGCAACATCCCACCGCCCGCGAGGAGCGTGAGCGGAAAGACCTCGGTCTGCATCACCCCTCTCCGAGTGGCCTCCCGCTCGGCGACACTGCCAGGAACCGCGGAGGCGCGGGGGGTGAAAGCGTCCACGCCCCCACCGCTCGTGTCCACGCCCCCATCCGTGCCACCGGCACCACGCTCGGCGACGAGGAGAACTGCGAGCATCGCCATGAGCAGGATGGTGCCCTGCAGGAACAGCGTCGGACCGTCGATCACCACCGCCCCCATCACGGCAGTCCGACCGGATCCCGACGAATCCGACTGTGTCGCAAGAACGATGACCGCAACGAAGGCCGCGGTGAGACCACCGAGGCTGAGCACCAGGTGGGTCGCGTAACGGGCGCGGCGCGGCGCGAACGCCTCGATGAGCACGCCGGCGACACCGACACCGAACACGATGAGCATCGGCGCGAGCAGGCCGTACTCGATACTCGGCGCGATCAGCACCGACTCCGACGGTCTCATCGGGGTTCACCTCCGTCTCGCTCGGCCACTGCCGGTGCAGGATCCTGCCGGTCGATCGTGCTGAGCGTGTGCCCGACGGCGGGGTCGATCATGTCCAGGATCGGTTTCGGATAGACGCCGAGAACGAGCAGCAGCGCGAGCAGCGGCGCCACCACCGCGAGCTCGCGGCGCCCGAGGTCACGGATGCACTCGTTCCCGGGTCGCACCGGTCCGTTCATCATCCGCTGGTACATCCACAGGATGTACAGGGCCGCGAGTACGAGGGCGAGCGTCGCGAATACCGCGGCGACCGGGTACCGGGGGAACGTGCCGATGAGCACCAGGAACTCGCTCACGAACGGCCCCAGCCCCGGCAGGGACAACGTCGCGAGCCCGGCGACGAGGAACGTGCCGGCCATGAGCGGGGCGACGGTCTGCACCCCGCCGTAGTCGGCGATGGCCCGGCTGCCCCGCCGCGAGACCAGGAACCCGGCCACCAGCATCAGCGCCGCGGTCGAGATGCCGTGATTGACCATGTAGAGCGTCGAACCGGTCTGGCCCTGGCTCGTCATCGCGAAGACTCCGAGGACGATGAACCCGAAATGGGAGATGGACGTATACGCGATCAGGCGCATCACATCGGTCTGACCGATCGCCAGCAGCGCTCCGTACACGATGCTGATCACCGCGAGCACCACTATCAGCGGTGTGAAGGTCTCCGCGGCATCGGGGAACAACTGCAGGCAGAAACGCAGCATCGCGAACGTCCCGACCTTGTCGACGACGGCCATCATCAGCACCGCCGTCGCCGGTGTCGACGCGACTGCAGCATCCGGCAGCCACGTATGCAGCGGCCACAGCGGTGCCTTGACCGCGAACGCGAACATGAAGCCGAGGAAAAGCGCGTTCGCGACCGGGGCGTCGATCACCAGCGTGCCCGACGAGACCGCATCGGCGATCGCCCGGAAGTCGAATGTGCCGGTGGCAAGCGGACTGTCAGCTCCCGCGGTCACGACGTACAGCCCGATCACCGCGGCCAGCATTATCAGGCCGCCGAAGAGGTTGTACAGCAGGAACTTCACCGCCGCGGGTCCCGAACCCCGGTTGCCGGATGCGCCAGCCCCGGTCGCTCCGCCGGCTCCGCTCCCGCCAGCCCTGGTCGCTCCGCCGGCTCCGCTCCCGCCGATCAGGAAGTACAGCGGAATGAGCATCGCCTCGAAGAACACATAGAACAGCAGGATGTCGAGCGCGAGGAACGACACCATCACCATCGCCTCGACCACGAGCATCAGCGCGACGTAGGTGTGCACCGGACGCCCGCGCGGATCGTCGGGCGCGACATCGCGCCACCCGGCCAGCAGTAGCAGCGGCAGCAGCACCGCGGTCAGTAGCACCAGTGCCAGTCCGATGCCGTCGAGTCCCAGCGTGTACCGAGTACCGAACGCCGGTATCCACGTATGGGATTCGACGAACTGGTAGCGTTCGCCGTCCGGCTCGAAGCCCACTGCCAGCCCGACAGCTACCGCGAGCGTCGACAACGACACGGCGAGGGCGACCCATTTGGCAAGTCGCCGCCCCGCGGCGGGCACCAGCAGAACCGCGCCGGCCCCGGCCAACGGCAGCAGCCACAGCGTTGTCAGCCACGGGAAGTCACTCATCATGCCCTCCCTGCCAGCACTGCCGCGAGCACAAGGGCGGCGCCGGCCAGCATGTACAGGGCGTACGACCGGACGAACCCAGTCTGCAGTCGCCGCAGCCATGTCGACATCCTGCCGAGGAGCGCGGGAATCCCGGTAACGAACCCGTCGATTCCCTTGTCGTCGAGGACATTCAGGACGCTCACCGCCTCTCCGCCCGGCCTCATGAACACCGCCTCGTTGACCGCATCGCCGTACAGGTCCCGTCGTGCGGCGACGGTCAGCGCACCGACATCGGTCGGCGCGGCCTCAGGGATGTCGTGACCGGCGTACTGCCGGTAGGCGACCGCGACGCCGGCAAGCACGACGACCAGGGTTCCTGCGGTGATCACCCACACCGGCACCCCCAGTTCGCCATGGTGCTCCCCCACGATCGGCGCGAGCCAGTTCTGCAGCGCCCCACCGAAGGCCAGCGCCCCGCCCGACACCACCGAGCCGACCGCGATGAGCATCATCGGCCAGGTCATCACCGCCGGCGACTCGTGCGGGTGCGCGTCCAGCCGCCACCGTCTCACTCCGAAGAACGTCATGAGCATCACGCGGGTCATGTAGAACGCGGTGATACCGGCCCCGATCAGCGCCGCCGATCCGACCACCATGCCCTGGGCGCCGCCGGATCCGAATGCGGCCTCGATGATCCGGTCCTTGGAGAAGTAGCCGGCGAACGGCGGGATTCCGATGATCGCGAGGTAGCCGATCCCGAAGGTCACGAAAGTGATCGGCATGAGCGTGCGCAACCCGCCGAAGCGTCGCATGTCGGTCTCATCGTTCATCCCGTGCATCACCGAACCGGCGCCGAGGAACAGTCCCGCCTTGAAGAACCCGTGAGTGAGCAGGTGCATGATCGCGAACGCATATCCGGCGGGACCGAGGCCCGCGGCGAGCACCATGTACCCGATCTGGCTCATCGTCGAGGCCGCGAGCGCCTTCTTGATGTCGTCCTTGGCGCAACCGATGATCGCCCCGAACAGCAGGGTGACGGTACCGACGATCACCACCGCGACCCGCGCGGCCGGCGTCAGGTCGAAGATCGGACCGGACCGGACGACGAGGTAGACGCCAGCGGTGACCATCGTGGCAGCGTGGATGAGCGCCGAGACCGGCGTCGGCCCCTCCATCGCATCGCCGAGCCACGACTGCAGCGGTACCTGCGCCGACTTCCCGCAAGCGGCCAGCAGCAGCATGAGGCCGATCGCGGTCAGCACTCCCTCGCCCGCGTCGGGTGCGCCGGCGAAGACAACGTCGAATCCAACCGAACCGAAGGTCGCGAACATGATCATCATGGCGACCACCAGTCCCATGTCCCCGACGCGATTGACCACGAACGCCTTCTTCGCCGCCGTCGCCGCGGCCGGTTTGAACTGCCAGAACCCGATCAGCAGGTACGACGCGAGGCCCACTCCCTCCCAGCCCAGGTACAGGCCGAGGTAGTTGTCCGCGAGCACCAGCAGCAGCATCGCCGCGAGAAAGAGGTTCAGGTACGCGAAGAACCGTCTGCGCCCGGGGTCGGACCTCATGTACCCGACCGAGTAGATGTGGATCAGCGACCCGACGCCGGTGATCAGCAGTACGAAGCACATCGACAGCTGATCGAGCCGGAGTCCGAAGTCCACCTGAAGATCTGCGACCGGAACCCAGCTGAACAGGTGCTGCTGGAATGTGCGATCGGAGCTCTCGCGACCCACCATGTCGGTGAACAGCGCGATGCCGAGGACGAACGAAGCCAGCGCTGCAGCACAACCGAGCCAATGGCCCCAACGGTCGGCTCGGCGCCCCGTGAGCAGCAGCACCGCGGCACCGAGCAGCGGCAGCGCCGGCAGCAACCAGACGGTCGACACGATCCCCCCTCCCATGTCAGTACTTCAGCAGGTCTGCGTCGTCGACCGAGGTCGAATGCCGAGCACGGAAGATGGTCATGATGATCGCCAGACCGACGACGACCTCGGCAGCGGCGACCACCATCGTGAAGAACGCGAAGACCTGGCCGTCGAGGTTGCCGTGCATTCGCGCGAAGGTCACGAAGGCAAGATTGGCAGCGTTGAGCATCAGTTCGATGCACATGAAGACGACGATCGCACTGCGGCGCAACAGAACCCCGGCCGCGCCGATCGTGAACAGCAACGCCGACAGGTACAGGTAGTTCTCGGGATTCATCGCTGTGCCTCCCCGTCCCGCGGGTCGGATACATGCGGGCCCGACTCCGGCGGCGTGTGCGCCCGCGGCCAGAGGGTTCCGCTGACCGACTCCCGCGAGTACGAGCCGTCCGGCAGCAAGGCGGGAATGTCGACCGCATTGTGCCGCGCGTAAACACCGGGACTGGGCATGGGTGTGGCGCGACCGCCGTTCCGGAACCGAGCCTGGGACAGCTCACGCTGACTACTGCGGCGCCCGAAGCGTTCGCGGTGCGCGAGCACCATCGCTCCCACGGTCGCAGTGATCAGCAGCGCACCGGTCAGCTCGAAGGCCCACAGGTAGCGGACGAAGATCAGATCCGCGAGGCCCTCGACGTTGCCCCCCGCATTCGCATCCTGCAGCCCCACGAACTGAGGGCTCGGCGACACCGCAAATGCGCGACCGATCCCCCCGATCAGCAGGAGGCCGAAGCCGAGACCCGACACAGCGGCCGCGACCCGCTGCCCGCGCAGGGTTTCCACCAGGGAATCGGCGGAGGCGACGCCCACCAGCATGAGTACGAACAGGAACAGCATCATCACCGCGCCGGTGTAGACGACCACCTGCACGACGCCGAGGAACAGTGCGCCCTGCGCGATGTAGAACACCGCCAGGATGATCATCGTCATGGCGAGAAAGATGGCCGAGTAGACGGCCTTGGTCGCACACACCGTACCCAGCGCGCCGATCACCGCGACGGTACCGAGGACCCAGAACTGAACGCCCTCGCCCGTCGACGTCCGGGCGAGTGGTTCCGCCGCCAGCAGGGCCTCGGATGCCAACGACGCCATCATGTTCACCACTGCAACTTCCCCTTCCTCAGGCGTTGTCGGTCGGCACTGACACGGCGCCGCGGTAGTAGTCCTCGTCTGTCGCGCCGGGCGCCATCGGATGGGGCGGGGCAACCATGCCGGGGTCGAGCGGCGCGAGAAGACGATCCTTCTCGTAGATGAGGGCGGCGCGGTTGTCGTCGGCCATCTCGTAGTCGCTGGTCATCGTCAACGCCCTTGTCGGGCAGGCCTCGACGCACAGCCCGCAGCCGATACACCGCAAATAGTTGATCTGGTAGACGCGGCCGTACCGCTCTCCCGGGGAGTAGCGCTCCGAGTCGGTGTTGTCCGCGCCCTCGACGTAGATCGCGTCCGCCGGGCACGCCCACGCGCACAGCTCGCACCCGATGCACTTCTCGAGGCCGTCGCCGTACCGATTGAGCTGATGCCGACCGTGATAGCCAGGCGCGGTCGGCGTCTTCTGCTCCGGATAGAACTCGGTGACGGGCTTCTTGAACATCGTCGAGAAGGTCACACCGAAACCGGCTATGGGGTCGAGGAATTCAGGCATCGCTGCCCTCCTTGGTGGTCGAGGACACCGGCGGAACCTGGCCGGGCAGGGGCGGGACGGGGAATCCGCCGGCCATTGCATCGAACGGCTCCACCAGCGAAGCGCCGGGTGCCAGCTGCTGCCGCGCACCCCGTAGGCGTGGCCACAGCAAGGCGAGAACGGCCAGTGCGATGACGACCCCTAGCGCGAAGAGTGCGATCACCCGGCCGTCGTACCCCTCGATGCGCAGCGCTCGGACCGTCGCGACGATCATCACCCACGCCAGCGAGATCGGGATCAGCACCTTCCATCCCAGGTTCATGAACTGGTCGTAGCGCAGCCGAGGCAGAGTGCCCCGCAACCAGATGAACACGAACAGAAAGCCCCAGACCTTGATCGTGAACCACAGCAGCGGCCACCAGCCGGAGTTGGCGCCGTCCCACATGTTGAGCGGCCAAGGCGCGTGCCAGCCACCGAGGAACAGCGTGGCGGCCAGCGCCGAGACAGTGACCATGTTCACGTACTCGGCGAGCATGAACATCGCGAACCGCAGCGACGAGTACTCGGTGTGGAATCCGCCGACCAACTCCCCCTCGGCCTCGGGCAGGTCGAACGGGGCGCGATTGGTCTCGCCGACCATCGATGTCACGTAGATGAGGAACGACGGCAGCAGCAGGAAGATGTACCAGGTGCCCTCCTGCGCGGCGACGATGCCCGACGTCGACATCGTGCCCGCGTCCAGGAAGACCGCGGCGAACGACAGCGCCATTGCGACCTCGTACGAAATGACCTGCGCGGTAGAACGAATGCCGCCCAGAAGCGGATACGTCGAGCCCGACGACCACCCGGCGAGCACGATGCCGTAGACACCGACCGAGGTGACCGCGAGAACATAGAGGACGGCCACCGGCAGATCGGTCAGCTGCAGTGGCGTGCGGTGCCCGAGGATCGACACCACCGGGCCGAACGGAATCACGGCGAATGCCATGAACGCCGGCACCGTAGCGATGATCGGGGCGAGCAGATAGATCGGCTTGTCGACACCGGCGGGAACGATGCCCTCCTTGAGCGCAAGTTTGATTCCGTCGGCGAGGGTCTGCAGGATGCCGCCCGGCCCCACCCGGTTCGGGCCCACCCGCATCTGCATCCAGGCGAGGATCTTTCGCTCGGCGAGGATCGCGATCAGAGTTGTCAGCACCAGGAACGCGAAGATGGACACGGCCTTGACGACCACGAGCCACCACGGATCGTGGCCGAACATCGACAGGTCGGCGTAAGCGGATCCGCTCATCGGATCGCCTCCCCCGACGCCGCCCGCACGCGGACGACACGTCCGACCGCTGTCCCGAGCCGACGGTGCACCTCGGAGCCTGGCGAGTCGAGCGGCAGCCACACCACGCGATCGGGCAGGTCGGTGATCGTCAGCGGCAGCGTGATCTCACCCCGGTCGGTGCCGACTGTGACGGGGTCGCCGTCCCCGGCGCCGATCTCGGCGGCCGTCGCAGCCGACAGCCGCGCCACCGGCGGCCGGGCCGTGCCCGCCAGATGTTCCTCGCCGTCCTGCATCCGGCCGGCGTCGAGCAGCATCCGCCAGCTTGCGAGCACTGCCTCGCCCGGACCGGGCCAGGGAGCAGCGGTCGGGTCGACGTCCGGCGGCGGCGGGGCGACGCCGTCCCAGACACCGAGGCCGGCAAGCTCGCGGCGCACGGCGTCGACATCCCCGAGCCCGAGGGGCACGCCCATCGCACCAGCCAGCGCATCGAGGACACGATGGTCGGGCAGCGCGTCGGAGCCGCGCAGCGCCGCGGCAAAGGACCGTTCCCGCCCCTCCCAATCCAGAAATGTTCCGGGCTTCTCGGCCACCGCCGCCACCGGGAACACCACGTCGGCACGGTCGGTGAGCGCGCTGCGACGTAACTCCAGGCTCACGACAAATCCCGCCGCCTCCACCGCCCCCCGCGCGGCGCGCGGATCGGGCAGGTCGTCGAGGTCGACCCCGCCGGTCAGCAGCGCCCCGAGCGCACCGGCGCGGGCGGCGGCAACAATCTCCGCGGTATCGCGGCCCCGGCTCACCGGCAGGTCGGCGCCCCACACAACGGCGGTCTGACGCCGGGCCTCGGGATCGCCGACCGGCCGGCCACCGGGCAGCAGATCAGGTAGTGCCCCGGCCTCGAGTGCCCCACGCTCGCCGGCCCTCCGCGGTACCCACGCCAGACGCGCCCCGGTCTCTGCCGCGAGTCGGCCCGCGGCAGACAGCCCGCCGGGCACCGCTGCGAGCCTCTCCCCGACGACGATCACGGACCCGGGCCGACGCAGCAGATCCGATCCACGGAGCGCACCCAGCACGCCGGGCTCGCCGCCGGGCCCGGCCTGCAGCAGCTTCGCCGACATCTTCTCCAGGCCGCGGGTGGCGAATGGGGCGACGGCGTGAACTTCGGTCCGGCCGGCGCGGACCGCCTTACGCAGCCGCAGGAACACGATCGGCGACTCCTCCTCGGGTTCGAGCCCGACGAGCAGCACAACCGGGGCGTGCTCGAGGTCGTCGTACGTGACCGTCATCGGTCGCCCCGCGATCCGGGCGGCGAGGAACTGCGCCTCCTCACCGGAATGATCGCGGGCACGGAAGTCGATGTCGTTGGTGTGCAGCACGATCCGTGCGAACTTCGCGTACGCGTACGCGTCCTCGTACGTCGCCCGGCCACCGACGAGGACACCCACCCCACCCGGCGCGGCGGCAAGTCCGCCAGCCGCGATCGACAGCGCCTCAGGCCACGACGCGGCTGTCAGGTTGCCGTCACAGTCCCGGATCAGGGGGGTGGTGAGGCGATCGGGCTCGGTGGCATAGGCGAACGCCCAGCGCCCCTTGTCGCAGTTCCATTCCTCGTTGACCTGCGGGTCGTCGCCCGCCATCCGCCGCAACACCACGCCGCGCCGGTGGTCTGTCCGCTGGGCGCAGCCGCTCGCACAGTGCTCACACACGCTGGGGCTCGACACGAGGTCGAATGGGCGGGCTCTGAACCGATAGGCGGCCCCGGTGAGGGCACCGACCGGACAGATCTGCACCGTGTTTCCGGAGAAGTAGGAGTCGAACGGCTCCCCCTCCTGGATCCCTACCTGTTGCAGTGCACCGCGTTCGAGCAGCTCGATGAACGGGTCGCCGGCGATCTGCCGCGAGAATCGGGTGCATCGGGCGCACAAGACGCACCGCTCACGGTCGAGTAACACCTCGGTGGACAGTGGAATCGGTTTCGGGAACGTGCGTTTGACGCCACCGAATCGCGACTCGGCACGCCCGTTGGACATCGCCTGGTTCTGCAGCGGGCACTCGCCGCCCTTGTCGCACACGGGGCAGTCCAGCGGGTGGTTGATCAGCAGCAGCTCCATCACTCCCCGCTGCGCCTTGTCGGCAATGGCCGACGTCAGCTGTGTGTGGACCGCCATGCCGTCGGTGACGACAGTGGTGCACGACGCGAGCGGCTTGCGCTGGCGGACCGGTGCATCGCCCGCCGACTGGCCCGGCAGATCGACCTCGACGAGACACTGGCGGCACGCACCGACCGGCTCGAGCAAGGGATGGTCGCAGAACCGCGGGATCTGGATACCGATCAGTTCCGCGGCACGGATGACCAGGGTGCCTTTGGGGACGCTCACCTCGACGCCGTCGATGGTGAGCGTGACCCGGCCCGACGGCACAGGTAGCCCCGTCGCGTCGCTGTTGGTGTCCACCGTCATCGCGCGTAGCTCCCCTCCGTGAGGGCGGACCGATCCGGATCGAACGGACAGCCGCCGTGAGTGAGGTGCGCGACGTACTCGTCGCGGAAGTGCTGCAGCGACGACATGATCGGGCTCGCCGCACCATCCCCGAGCGCACAGAACGACTTTCCGAGAAGCGTGTCGGAGATGTCGAGGAGCTTCGTCAGATCCTCCGCAGTGCCCTCGCCCGCCTCCAGCCGCTGCAGGATCTGCACCAGCCAATAGGTACCTTCCCGGCAGGGTGTGCACTTGCCGCACGATTCGTGCGCGTAGAACTCGGTCCACCGCAGGACAACCCGCACCACGCAGGTGGTCTCGTCGAAAATCTGGAGCGCCTTGGTGCCGAGCATTGAGCCAGCGGCTGCGACACCCTCGTAGTCGAGCGGCACGTCGAGGTCCGCATCCGTGAGGATCGGTGTCGACGATCCTCCGGGCGTCCAGAACTTGAGCCGGTGCCCGTCCCGGATACCTCCCGCGTACCGAAGCAGTTCGCGCAGCGTGATCCCCAGCGGTGCCTCGTACTGGCCGGGACTGCGGATGTGACCTGAGAGCGAGTACAGCGTGAAGCCCGGCGACTTCTCACTGCCCAAGGTCCGGAAGGACTCGGCGCCGCCCAGAATGATCGGCGGCACACTCGCGATCGACTCGACGTTGTTGACTACCGTGGGGCACGAGTACAAGCCGGCGACGGCCGGGAATGGCGGGCGCAAACGCGGCTGGCCCCGGCGGCCCTCCAACGAGTCGAGCAGCGCGGTCTCCTCACCGCAGATGTAGGCGCCGGCGCCCGCATGGACCACCAGCTCGAGGTCATATCCGGAACCGAGGATGTCCCGGCCGAGGTACCCCGCGGCATAGGCCTCCGCGACCGCCGCCTGTAGCCGACGCAGCACCGGCACCACCTCACCGCGCAGGTAGATGAATGCCCAGTCGGCGCGGATCGCATAAGCCGCGATGATCGCACCCTCGACGAGAGCGTGCGGGGTGGCCAGCATGAGTGGAATGTCCTTGCAGGTGCCCGGTTCCGACTCGTCGGCGTTCACCACCAGGTAGTGCGGGCGATCGTCCCCCTGCGGAATGAACGACCACTTGATGCCGGTCGGGAACCCCGCGCCACCGCGCCCGCGCAACCCGGAATCCTTGACGGTCTGGATCACCTCGTCCGGGTGCATGTGGAGTGCCTTGTCCAGAGCCGTGTAACCGTCGTGCAGACGGTAGGTGTCCAGCGTCCAGGATCGGGGCGCATCCCAGTACCGACTCAGTACCGGAGTCAGCGGATGTTCCGGCTCGGCCCCACCGTCGGTGGGGTCCGGTCCGGCGGCGTCCGCCGATGCCTCGCGATCCCGGACAACCCTGAGCCCCGCGAGCGTGGCACCGCCCGCGCCGCCGCCGGCGTCCACCGCACCGAGGCGCCGGTCCGGGAAGCCGGCGAGGAGACGGGCAGCATCACGGAACGACTGCAGCGGCGCGCCGCGCGTGGGGTCGGGCGCAGTGCCCGCGCGGAGCCCGCCCACCAAGTCTTCCGCCGACTGCGGCGTCTGGTTGTCGTAGAACTCCCAGTCGACCATCACGACCGGGGCGTAGTCACAGGCCGCGTTGCATTCGATGTGTTCGAGTGTGATCGCCCCGTCCGGGGTCGTCTCGCCATGACCGATGCCGAGACGGCTGCTGAGCGCGGCGAAGATCGCATCGCCGCCCATCACCGCGCACAGGCTGTTGGTGCACACGCCCACGTGGTGTTCGCCGGTAGGCCGGCTTCGGTACATCGTGTAGAACGAGGCCACCGCAGCCACCTCCGCACCGGTGAGGTCGAGTTGCTGTGCACAGAAGCCGATTCCGGCAGGTGTGATCCAGCCGTCCTCGGCCTGTACGAGATGCAGGAGCGGTAGCAGCGCCGAACGAGCGGCGCCCGCGGGATACCGCCGGAGGATCTCTACCGCGTCGGCGGACAGTCGCTCGGCAACCTCGGGCGGATAGGTCGGCCGGGCGCCGGGAGACCCGAGGACGCGGTCATCCTCCGGCCGTGGCCCCAGTTCCAGGAACACCCGCTTCGCGGCGTCGTCGCGTCGCTGCGTCATCGGTCGACTCCCCCCATCACGGGGTCGATGCTGGCGACCGAGGCGATGACGTCGGCGACCATGCCGCCTTCGCACATCGCGGCCACTGCCTGCAGATTCGTAAACGACGGGTCCCGGTAGTGCACCCGGTACGGGCGTGTGCCGCCGTCGCTGACCAGGTGCGCACCGAGTTCGCCACGGGGTGATTCGACGGGCACATAGACCTGACCGGGCGGAACCCTGAATCCCTCGGTCACGAGCTTGAAGTGGTGGATCAGCGACTCCATCGACGTGCCCATGATCCGCTGCACATGCTCGTGCGAGTTGCCGATCCCGTCGCGACCCACGCCCAGGTCCGCAGGCCACGCGATCTTCTTGTCCTCCAGCATGACCGGGCCGGGGCGCAGGCGGTCGAGGCACTGCTCGACGATCCTGAGCGACTCGGCCATCTCCTTCACCCGGATCCGATAGCGGCCGTAACAGTCGCACCCGGTCTCCGTGACGACGTCGAACTCGTAGGTCTCGTATCCGCAGTACGGATCGCTCTTGCGGACGTCGTGCGGCAGGCCCGTCGCTCGCAGGATCGGCCCGGTGACCCCGAGCGCCATACAGCCAGCAAGATCGAGGTAGCCCACGCCCTGTGTGCGGGCCTTCCAGATCGGGTTGTCGTCGAGCAGATCCGACATGTCCTTCAGCCGGCGGGGCATGAGATCGAGCAGCGCGCGAACCTGGTCCACCGCGCCGGGCGGCAGGTCCTGCGCCAGGCCGCCGGGCCGGATGTACGCATGATTCATGCGCAGTCCGGTGATGGTCTCGAACACGTCGAGTACCAGTTCACGCTCCCGGAAACCGAAGAGCATCGGGGTGATCGCGCCGAGTTCCATACCGCCGGTGGCCAGCGCGACGAGGTGCGAGGAGATGCGGTTGAGCTCCATGAGCAAGACCCGCACGACGCTGGCTCGTTCGGGGACCTGCTCGGTGATGTCGAGTAGCTTCTCGACGCCCAAGCAGTAGGCGGTCTCATTGAAAAAGGGCGCGAGGTAGTCCATGCGAGTGACGAAAGTGACACCCTGAGTCCAGTTGCGGTACTCGAGATTCTTCTCGATTCCGGTGTGTAGGTAGCCGATCCCGCACCGCGCCTCGGTAACGGTTTCACCCTCGATCTCCAGAATCAGCCGGAGCACACCGTGGGTGGACGGGTGCTGGGGACCCATGTTGACGACGATCCGCTCCTCACCAGCCTCCGTGGATGCCCGGGCGGCGCCGACGATCTCGTCCCAGTCCTGGCCGGCGACCGTGAACGTCGTCTTCGGACGCGCCCCAGGCTCCGGCTCGGTCGCCTCACGTGTCATGTCGCTCATCAGCTGTATGTCCTCCGCTCTTCCGGCGGTGCCACCCTCGCGCCCTTGTACTCGACGGGGATGCCGCCGAGCGGATAGTCCTTGCGTTGCGGATGGCCCTGCCAGTCGTCGGGCATCTCGATGCGAGTCAGCGACGGATGCCCGTCGAAGACGATGCCGAAGAAGTCGTACGTCTCCCGTTCGTGCCAGTCGGTGGTCGGATACACCCCGTAGAGCGACGGGATGTGCGGATCGGCGTCCGGCACCGAGACCTCGAGCCGGACTCGACGGCCCCACGTGATCGACATCAGCGGATAGACCGCGTGCAGTTCACGCCCGGCGTCCTCCGGGTAATGCACGCCACTGACACCCAGGCACAGCTCGAAGCGCAGACCGGGCGCGTCCCGCAGTCTGCCGGCGACCTGCTGTAGGTGTTCACGCCGGACATGGAACGTCAACTGATCTCGGTACACGACCGCCTTGCCGATCGCGTCCGCGTAGTCGATGCCGACGCCCGCCAGCTCTGTTGCGAGGACGTCCGCCACATCGTCGAAGTACCCACCGTAGGGTCGGGGTGTGCTGCCCGGCGACGTCACCGGACGGACCAGCCGCCCGTATCCGGAAGTATCACCGCTGCCGGCGGCCCCGAACATGCCGTGCCGAACACCGATCAGCTCGGTGCCGACCGCAGATTCCGGCGGCACGGTGCCCTCCGGGCCCGCGGTCGCCCCCGGATCGGGGCCACCGATGTGGTTGACGGGCTCCTTCGTCACTTCGACATCCCCCCGGAAGCAGAGCCGGCGGCGCGGGCAGCCAATCCGAGTTCGAGCGTGGTGGGCGACGAGAGCGCGGCCTGCTCCGCGGCCCGCACCGCCTCCTCACGGTTGACACCGAGAGGCATGTCCTGAATCTTCTGGTGCAACATCAGAATCGCGTTGATCAACATTTCCGGCCGCGGTGGGCACCCCGGCAGGTAGATGTCGACGGGCACTACATGGTCGACGCCCTGAACGATCGCGTAATTGTTGAACATCCCGCCGGACGATGCGCACACCCCCATTGCCAGCACCCATTTCGGCTCCACCATCTGGTCGTAGACCTGGCGCAGTACCGGCGCCATCTTTTGGCTCACCCGGCCGGCCACGATCATCAGGTCGGCCTGTCGCGGCGACGCACGAAACGCCTCCATCCCGAAGCGCGCAATATCGAAGCGCCCGGACGTGGTCGCCATCATTTCGATTGCGCAACAGGCGAGTCCGAAGGTGGCAGGCCACAGTGAACCCTTGCGGGCGTATCCGGCCAGGCCCTCGACCGTGGTCAGCAGAAATCCACTCGGCAGCTTCTCTTCGAGACCCATGATCGACTCGCTTCCGACTAGGTGCCTAATCCCAACTGAGACCGCCCCGCCGCCACTCGTACACATAGGCGACGGAGACGTTGAAGATGAAGACGGCCATCGCGGCGAGGCCGAAGAGTCCGAGCACGTCGAAATGGACGGCCCACGGGTAGAGAAAGACGATCTCGATATCGAAGATGATGAACAGCATCGCCGTCAGGTAGTACTTCACCGGGATTCGCTGCCCGATCGCGCCGCGGATACCGCTGCCGCCCAGCGCCTGCGGAGTCGGCTCGATGCCGCACTCGTACGCTTCGAGCTTGGCGCGGTTGTACCGTCTGGGACCAACGACGGACGCGACAATCACGGAGAAGACCGCAAATGCGACTGCGATAGCGCCCAGCACGAGAATCGGCACGTAGACGTTCATTGCGTCCGTGCTCCTCTCCACGCGAGCCTGGCCGCCCGATGCCGGACGGTCGTTCGGAGCTTGCGCGTGGTCGTCAGTACTCGATTCGACACCTTCCGACTGCCGCGCGAGCCCGTACCGCGATCACACCGAAGTGTGATCCAGACCTCAGCCTACCGGGACAGTCCCCGCCCTTGGCTCGTGTTTTACCCGCGAACTTTCCCGGCTTCGAGAACATCTCAGGAAGGGCGCGGATTGTCACGACCGCGTAGCAGCGTCACCACCGACGTGGCCAGCTCGATCGGATCGATCGGATGTGGGACCACCGCCTCAGCTCGGGACCAGTCGGCCAGCCAGGCATCGTCAGCGCGGCCCGTGAGCACCACGATGGGCGGGCAGGAGTCGAGCTCGTCCTTCAACTGCTTCGCGATCCCCATCCCACCGGCCGGAGCGGCCTCGCCGTCGAGGACTGCCAGATCGATCCCCCCGGAGTCCATGCGTCGAATCACGACCGGCTCCGTCGCCACTTCAATGCACTCGAGCTCCGGCAGATCCGGATGCGGCCGCGTACCGAGCGCGCGCACGACCTGTGCGCGGGTGTTCGCGTCACTGCTGTAGACGAGCACGTGCAGGACACTCGTAGGGCCTGTCGATCGGCTGGGTCGGGCGGTCGCGTCGGTCACGGACCGATGCTACGACCGCGCAGCGACGCACACCGGGAGGCGGGTCCGTCGGGCCGCCTCGTGCCTACGCGGGAGTCGCTTCCAATCGCGTGAAACCCAGGTCCCCCAGAGGGCCGGTAGCCGTGTCGAGGGTGAAGCCCGCCGACTCGAACAACGCGCGGTACTCGGTCACTGTGCGTTCCTTACCGCCGGTGAGGACGAGCATCAGAAGATCCGCTAGCAGCGCTCGGCGATGCTCGGCGGTGACGACCTCAGGGACAGCCCGCTCGAAGACCAACAGACGGCCCTCGGGGGCGATGGCCTGACGAACGTTCTCGAGAATCCGCAGGCACCGGTCATCGTCCCAGTCATGGAGGACCAGCTTGAGCACGTAGGCATCGGCGCCACTGGGGACCGACGCGAAGAAGCTCCCGTCGACGACGTCGGCTCGATCGGCCACGCCAGCTGCTCCCAGCGTGGCAGCCGCGTCGGTCACCCCTGTCGGCATGTCGAACACGATGCCCTTGCTGTCCTTTGCTGAACGCAGGATTTCGGCGAGGAACGTTCCGTTGCCGCCGCCGACATCGACGATCGTCGAGAATTGCGAGAAGTCATATCCGGCAATGATTCCAGCGGCGGTCTCACCCGTCATACGACCCATTGCACCGTTGAGTTTCGCGGCCTCCTCGGGATGCTGACCGAGGTACTCGAACGCCTGCATCCCGTAGTTGTGCTCGAAGGCTGTCTCCCCCGTGCGGAGGCTGTGGAGCGAGTCCCCCCACGAGCTCCACGCACCCTCGGAGCAGAGGAACCGGACTACGTCGCGGACAGTATCGGGCGCATCCTTGCGAAGTTGTGCGCCGAGGTCGGTCAGTGCGAATCGGTCCGCGTCGCACTGCTCGAGGACCCCGAGGGCGGTGAGAGCCCGCAGCAGACGGCGCAGCGACGGCGCATGAGTCCCGGTCGCAGCAGCCAGCTCGATACTCGACTGTGCACCGTGGGCGAGTCTGTCGGCAATCTCGAGTTCGGCCGCATCGTTCAGAATCTGTGCCGACATGTAGTTCCATGCAACGTCGGCAAGTGGTGAACGTTTCATCGCAGTGCCTTTCGCGGTGTGTGGCTCGGGTCAGGAGAAGAATGCGGCGAAGGCGGACACGACCGCGGCGGGCTGCTCTTCGACGAGATAGTTGCGGCTGTCGGAGATCTGTTCGACACGCACGTCGACCCCTTGCCTGGGCAGCGCCTTCGCCATGTAGTCGAAGAATCCGCCGTACGCCAGTCCCAGCATCGGCACGGAGACGGGGTCGTAGGAGTTGAAGTCGTCGATGTCCTGCTGATACGTCTGGAACCACCCCGTCGCTGCACGAATCGCGCCGGGCGCGTTGTACGCCTGGGCGTACACCTCACGGTCGAACTCGGAGATGGCATCGGGATTGACGAGGCTGATGCCGAACATGTAGTCGACCAGATGTCGAGCTCGGCCGGCCAGCAGTTGCTCAGGCAGTTCGCGGACCTGATTGAACGCAAGCCACCAGCGGTGAGGTGGCGCATCGCCGGGACGGGGAACCATGGGGAACTCGTAATAGCTGTTGTCGATGTGTGTGGTGTTGAGGATCGCAACCTTCTCGACCACCTCCGGATGATTCGCCGCGCAAGCGAACGCGACCATCGCCCCGATGCCGTGGCCGGCAAGGTTCGCCCTCTCGTACCCCAGGGCGTGGACGAGCTCCTTGATGTCGTTCGCCATCGACTTCTTCGAGTACCCGGAATCCGGTTTGTCCGAGCTGCCCATGCCTCGGATATCGACCGCGAAGACGCGATGTTCGGTCGCCAGAGCCGGCATCAGCTTCCGGTATTCCCACCACGTCTCCGGCCATCCGGGCAGGAGGATCAGCGGCGTGCCGGACCCGCCGGTGACGTAGTGCAAACGGATACCGTTCACCTCCGCGTACTCACTGGTGAAGTCGCCGAGGGATGCAGCGAGGTCGGCATCGGTCATGGCAACGGTCGGTAGCATGTTCGGCCCCTTACTTCAGCGTGATGAGAAGGGTGGCGTGGCCACGTTGGACGATCTGGTTTCGGAAGGTGGGCGCCCCGGCAATCGTCAGGTCGGGGAATCGAGTGATCAATTTCGGCAGGACTGCCTGAACCGACATCCGCGCCAGTGCTGCGCCGAGGCAGTAGTGACTCCCACCGCTGAGCGTCAGTGGTTGGTTCTCGGTTCGTGTGGGTACGAACGAGGCGGGGTTGTCGTACCGGCGTGGGTCCCGGTTGGCGGCAGCGATCAGCAAGGTGAGAGGAGTACCCGCTGCAACCGGGTGGCCGAAGAAGTCGAAGTCTCGGGTAGCAACCCGATTCAGTGCCTGCACTGCTGGATCGAACCGGAAGGACTCCTCGATGAACCCTGCGGTGAAATCCGGATCCGTCTTGATCCGATCGTGGAACTCCGGATGCTCGATCGCAAGCCGGATGGTATTGCTCAACAGATCCTGCGGGGCTTCCGTAGCTGCGACGACCAGCAGCATCAGATTGGCGACGAGCTCTTCCTCAGTGATGTCACCGCCGTTGTCGAGCGCTTTGATCCACCCGCTCGTCATGTCGGTTCCTGGATTCGCCCGCAAACGAGCGACCAACCCGTAGAAGTACTCGGCGAACCGATCCATGGCAACATCACCCGGATCGAGCATCGACATGTCGGTGATGGGGTCGAGTGCGATCGTGATGGCACCGATTCCATGTCGCATCCCCGGCTGATCTTCCGAAGGCACACCGATGAGTTCACCGATGACCGAGATCGCGAAACGGTAGGAGAAGTGCTCGACGAGATCGACAGTCCGGCCATCCGCGCCTTCACGCGCCAGATGGTCCACGACGTCGTCGGAGAGCCGGTCGATCATGTCTGCGAGGGCAAGAACCCTCTGGGCCGAGAACGCGTTGCCGAAGAACCGGCGCAATCGCTCATGTCGTGGGTTGTTGCTGAACAGCATGTTCTTCGTCAGCCATACCCACGAGGAGTGGTCTCTCCAACCTGGTAGCCGCCGATCCTGGACCGCGTCATCCGTCGAGGCTAGAAGCTCGGGCTCCCTTAGCGCCCAGGAGCATTCACGATAGCCGGTGACGAAGAAGTGAGCACCCTGAACGTCAACAACCGGGCCGTGCGCCCGCATCTGTTCGTAAAGGGGGTACGGATTCTGTTTCCCGTCGAAAGACAGCAATTCCGCCATGATCTCGAGCGGGCTTCGCACTGTCGATGTGGTACTCATCTGGTCTCCTCTGCCGCCTATCGATTTGAAAAAGTCTGGTGAGAATCACAATTCGGTCATCACGAAGTCCTCTTTACGTGCGCCGCAGTCTGGGCAGATCCAGTCGTCGGGAATGTCTTCCCAGCGTGTACCCGGTTCGATTCCGTCCTCGGGAGATCCGAGTTCCTCGTAGTAGACCCACCCGCACACCAGGCACAGCCACGCCTTCGTATCCCTGCGTTCCTTAGCTCGAACTCTCACAGGCGATCCCCCTCACGGTGCCCTACTGCTGAGGCGAGCGCTGCTTTGACCAGCGGACTTCGGAGAATGCCGTGGTGGCCAGTGCCGGCGACATCGCGAAGCGGGATCTGCGGGTATGCCTCGAGGATCTGCTGCGCGTCGCTAGCCGGAATCCAGTCATCGTCCGGGTCACGCAGGACTACGGCCTCGAGGTCCTGCGGCAGGCCGAGCGTCCGGATGTCCCAGTGGGATACCGGGACACCGTTCCGTCTCTGTAGCTCACGGTACATCTCCGCGACCAGGCCATTCGGCAGGTTTCGCTCGTCGGCCCACCGTTCGAGTGTTCCTGCCAAGGTGCATGCGGGGGCAAGCATGATCAGCGACCTCACGACGCCGACGGTTGCGATAGCGGAAACCGCAGCAATACAGCCCAGCGAGTGGCAGACGACAGTGCGGATCGTCGGAAACCGCCGGAGAACTTCCACGGTTGCCATCGCATACTCGGACATCGTCGCCTGGCCCCCCGGAGACACGCCGTGGCCAGGGGCATCGAAGCAGACGACCGATTCCCCAAGCGCCGCAGCGGTCTCGACGATTCCCATCATGCTTGTGCTGTCGGTACCCCACCCGTGCAGAACCAACACAGTCGGATCGGCGTCACCCCACACATAGGCCGCTTTGACTCTGTGGACGTCGGCCAACGGCACGCGGCGCGCCCCGATCGGGCACACATCATCGGGGAAGGTACCCAGCCTGCGAGTCGTGCTGTAAATCGACGTGAAGTAATATCCGGCAATCCGGGGCATCCACCGGTAGTTCTTGGCAAGGGTGTCGCTGAGGACAGGGTGAGCGATCACGCTGACTCCTTCATGTCAGCGTCGCCGATCTTCGCCATCGGCGTCGTCGAGTACAGTCCCGAGACGGGGTCGTAGAAGCGACATTTACGCAGGACGGTCCACACCCGGCGAAGGCTGGCAGGCTCCTCGCGGACCATTCCCGGATAGGTCTGTTTCAGTGCAGCCTGGGCCTTCGGCAGGTTGTAGAACGGGACAACCGGAGCGACATGGTGTGCAGTGTGAATCGAGATGTTGTGAGTGACAAACAACAGCCACCGCGGGTACCGGAAATCGGTGGTCACGAGCAGTCGGCTGGCATTTCGGGTCCAGTAGCGCTCCGGCAGATAGGGAATGTCCTCGGCACTGTGGTGCATCAGCGTCGTGATGCTGAACCAGGCGTGAATCGCGAACCACGGTGCCACGAAGTACAGCAGAAGACCCTGCCACCCCGTGAAATAGGTCAACGTCGCAAGGTAGGCACCACCGATGATGATCACGAAGATGATCGAGCGCCGGACATCGCGGCGCATGTCCTTCTTCGGGAAGTACGAAGGGCGGAATCCCGAGACGACCCAGTAGTTGATGGTGCCGGCCCAGGCCGCCCAGGTCCTCGTGCTGATGTACACGACCCGGTCACGGAGCGGCATTCGCCGGTAGATGTCCTCAGAAATGGGCCTCCAGTCCGTGTCGAGTTCGAGGCTGTTCGTGTGGCCGTGATGGAGGTTGTGCACGTGTCGCCACGCGTGGAATGGGTAGAGCAGAGGCATCAACGACAGATGTCCGATGAAGAAGTTGAGCTTCCGATTCCGCGAGAACGAACCGTGTCCGCAATCGTGGGCAATGCAATGCAACCCCCAGCCGCCCAGTCCAGCCGTCACCAGCAGGAACGGATAGACGTACCAGTGGTGGAAGACTGCCATGCCCACGATGGAGCCGATGTACAAGGCCCAACTGAGGGCGAATCCCATCATTCCGCGGGCCAGCGAAGGCTCCATCAGCTCACGCGGGATGGCTGCCGTCAGCTTCTCACCGCTGATTGCATCGCTCTTCGCCATGAACTCACGAAAGCGCGGATCAGGATCTGTTGGTATCACGTGGGTCATGAGAATTCCCTCCCGGATCAGTAGACCTCACGAACTGATGCGCAGCTCACGGGTCAAGTAGTCGGTCAGATCGCTGATCGTCTTGTGCTCGAACAGGATTCCAGGGGACAGTCGGCGCTCGACGACCTTCTCCAGCTGTCCGGAAACTTGTACCGCTGCGCGCGAATCGAGACCGTAGGCCTCGAACGGCTTGTTGGTGTCGATGCTGGACTCGGCACTTTGCGTGCGCCGCGCCAGTTCGGCGACGAGCCACCCTTCCAACGCGTCGCGCGTAAGGGGCCCGGATACTGTCGACGTACGATTTCGCTTGAACATCATGTGCCTTCCGTCTAATTCGAGAGAGCAGTTGCAGAGTTGCGCCGCAGACGATCGTTGATGGCGTTGCGGTCGGGCATTCGTAGGTCCCAGACGATCCGCATCTTCCCCAGGACAGTGAGTACGCGTCCACTCAAATCCGGTTCCCACCAGCGCATTCCATGCTTGTATGCCCCTGGGAACGCGTGATGATTGTTCTGCAGTCCCTCACCGAAGGTGGCTATCGCTACGGGCCAGTTGTTGGCGCTGTCGTCCTTGGTAACGAAGGGCCGGGAACCGATCATGTGACTGACCGACCCCACACACCACGCGGCTTGGTTCGCAAGGAACACTCGAGCAAGTCCACCGAAGATGAACCCGGAGAATGCCGCCGACCACGTGCCGCCGATCAGGAGACCAGCGAGCGCCGGCAGAACGAGGCCGATCAATGCCCACAGGAAGTAGGTGCGGTTGTAGAAGAACAGGCGGCGATCGCGGAGGATATCCGGAGCGAAGACGTCGACCCGCGATTCCTGGGTGCTGAACATCCACGGGATGTGGGCATACCACAGGCCTCTGAGCTTCCCACCCAGACCTGATCCACTGAGATTCGGAGAGTGCGGGTCTCCCAGTTCGTCGGCGAATCGATGGTGTCGGCGATGGGTGATGACCCAGAACAGCAGGGGGCCTTCCATTGCCATCGATCCCGCGATCATCAAGATCCCCTCGAACGTACGAGAGGTCTTGAACGACTTGTGCGCGGCATAGCGATGGAATCCGATTGTGATTCCGAACATCTGGATTGCGTAGAACACTGCGAACAGGATGTAGTCCAGCCCGGTCGCCCGGCCCGTGAGCACCAGATAGCAGGCCACGACGAAGCCGACCCCGGGGATACCGATCGTCACGGCAGCAACGATTCGCTTGGCCCGTGCGCTCTGCGGATTGAGTTGGACGATCGCGCGTGCAACCGACTCGCGCTTGTCGACCGATACTGACGAATCTCCTACTGTTTCAGTCATGTTGCCCCCTATCGACGTGTCGATGTGTCGACATATTTGACGTTACTGACCAGCCGGAGACGACTGAGGATCCGGATGAAGTCACCAGCGATATCGAGTTGCCACCAGTGCCGTCTCGTGAGCGCGAGCACCGGTCGGGCGTGGTGATTGTTGTGCCAGGACCCGCCGACCGTCGGCGGTGCAAGCAGACCGATGTTGCGGCTCCCGTCGCGGGTGTTGAACTCACGGGCTCCCCAGGTGTGCCCGATCGAGTTGACGGCCCATGTCGCGTGATCGAGAGCGAAGATCCGTGCGAATCCGCCCCATAGGACGCCACCGATGAGCCCGTGCACGCTCATGGTGACCAACCACCCGACGAGCCCCGGAAGCAGGATGCCGAGGAGTACGAGTGTGAAGTAGTGCTGGTTGATCTTCATGACCCGTCGGTCGCTGAGCCAATCGCGGCAGTGCCGGCTCCAGTCGGTCGTCTTGACTTCGAACAGCCACCCCATGTGCCCGTGCCACAGACCCTTGATGCGCCCTCGGAGCCCTGGGCCGAGAGGTCTCGGTGAATGCGGATCCCGCTCGGTGTCTGCGTAAGCGTGATGGAGTCGGTGGTTCGCGACCCAGAACACGATCGGCCCCTGTGCCGCCATCGATCCAGCGACTCCGAGGAAGACCTTCACCGGTTCGGTGGCGGTGAAGGACCGATGCGTGAAGTACCGGTGCAAGCCGGCTTCGACGCCGAGTGCCGTGGTCAGGTACATCACCAGGAACAGGGCGATATCGGTGACAGTGATTCCGTAGAAGGCCGAATAGACAACTGCCGCGACAGTCCCGACGGTCGGTAGTCCGACCGTCGCGAATGCCAGACGTGATGCGAGGGCATCACGTGTCGCCGTATCGGCGCCGGCCGTCACTGCGCCACCTCGAGCACAGGTGACGCCGCAAGCTCGTACGTCGGCAGCTCACCGCTCAACAGCAGGGCCTTGGCCTGCTGGCGCCGGACCTTGCCGCTGGTCGTCGTCGGTACCGTCCCCCGTGGACCGACGTGAATGACCTTCGGCGCGATACCGAGTTCCGCGATGACCGACGCACGGACCCGTTCGATGGTCTCCGCATGCAACTCGGCGGTCATCTCGCGAAGCCGCGACTCGACGATGACACCGAGTCCTTCGGTGTCATGCCCGGGTACCGAGACCGCAGCTACATGCCGCACTTCCGGGACACCGCGCAGCAGATTCGACTCGACATCTTGGGGGTAGATGTTGCGGGCGTTGACGATGATCACATCCTTGATGCGACCAGTGACGTAGAGCTCGCTATCGAGCGTGAAGCCGAGGTCCCCCGTCCGCAGATACTGCTGGCCGTCGTCGGCGACATGCGCGTGGAAGACCGTCGACGTCAGTTCGCCCATCCCGAGGTAGCCCTCGGTAACGTTGGGACCGGCAACCCAGATTTCGCCGATCTCGCCGGGCGCGACAACGCTACCCGAGTCGGGGTCGACGATCCTGACGATGTGATCGCTGTCGACAACACCGCAGCTGACGTGGGTGGTATCGCCCGTGATCCCCGGCTTGGACATGACCTGGTAGCGGGTACCGGCGGGCTTTCCCGCGACGAAGAGAGTCGCCTCGGCCATTCCGTAGCAGGGAATGAACGAGGCAGCATCGAAGCCGCATACTCCGAACTTGTCCTCGAACGCCGTCAACGTCGCATGCCGGATCGGCTCTGCGCCGCAGTAGAACTCACGGAGGCTGCCGAGTTCGAGTCCAGACAGTTCGGCATCATCGATCGAGGACGTGCACAGGTCGAGGGAGAAGTTGGGGCCGACGGTGATGGTTACCCCATAGTCGCTGATCGCCCGAAGCCACCGATACGGCTCTTGGATGAAGTGAACGGGTGACATCATCACGAGCGGCCATCCGTGATAGGCGGACAAGATGATCGTGCCCATCAATCCCATGTCGTGATAGGGCGGAAGCCAGGACAGGCCGATCCGGTTCGGGTCGAATCCCATACTGCGCCCGAGGGATTCGCAATTGCTGACCAAGTTCGCATGTGTCACGCAGACGCCCTTGGGAGACCCGGTCGACCCCGACGTGTACTGAATCAACGCCAGAGCGTCGGGACGCGGCCGGTGCTCGTTACCATCGATGACCGATGATGAGGAGGTCCCCTCCATGCCCGGCTGGATCACCTTGGCATCGATACCCCGCTCCGCCAGGCGCTTGCTGACGCTACCCATCGGTTCGCGATACATCGCATCGATGATGACTGCGGCGGGCCGGGAGTCCAGGGCTGAGAGTACGAACCTGTCGAGCTCCTTCGGCCTGATGGGCGGGAACGAGGGGACGGCCACCGCTCCGATCTGCATGATCGCGTACAGCGCAGCGATGTAATCCAAGCTTGGATTCAGAGCCAGCACAACGCGATCGCCGGCACGAACCCCTTCCATTTTCATGCGTTCGGCAAACACACCGGACACCGAAGCGACTTCACGGTACGTCCAGCGCGTCTCGCTGTCCGCGGTCCCGTCCGAGAGGAAGATGTACGCAAGCTCATCGGACTGCGATCTCGCGTGGAGGGCGTCGACTATCGTCGCGAATTTTGACATAGCTGTTCCCCTGCATCATTGGTCGGATCGGCCGCGCCCCATCGAGCGGCCGTGAGTGTGATGAAACGTTCCCGGGGTTCGTTCCCCGCGGTCAGCGGACCACGCGCAGTTGGTCGCTCGTTATGAGGTGGACTCCGTCTTCGGTCCACACATCGATGACCTCTCGGACCCAGCCGTCTCGCCCCGCCATCGTCGTTCTGGCGCGAACGAGCACCCAATCGAAGTCGACGGCCGGCACTTGCTCCGACATCGTCGCCGACATCGCGACGGTGGGCACCATTCTCAGTTCCGAGAGCACCGCCGAGAACGATGGCGCCAGTGCATCAGCGAGGAGTAGTACCCGCTCGTCGTTGTTCGCCAGGGAGTCCTTGAGACGGATCCATGCGCAGAGTTCCGGAGTGTCCGAGCCGCTGTAAGGGAGCGTGTCCGTCGCCGGTCGAATCTCCATTCGCTGCGAAATCGGCACGAACTCCGCGGGGATCTCGAACAGTTGAGCGTCGCTTCTTCCGACGATTGTGTCCGGCATGCTGGGTGTCAGCGGCGCGGCTCCAGTCCTGCTGGCAAGAACGAAGATCGAGGTCGCTTCGATCGCCAACTCGGCCCCGCTGATCGCGCTCCCCTTCACGATCGAGGCCTTCGAACCCGCTTTGACCAACTCCGAACTGAGGAGAAGAGGCCCGTCGGCAGGCCGAAGAAAGTTCGCGGTCATCCGAGCGAGTCTGCTGCCGGACGGCGCGTGCTGGCGCATCTCGCGCAGCAACATGGCCGCCGACAACCCGCCATGCAACCCACTGAAACCATGAAATGCACTGAGATCCAGCGCATCTGACATCATATCCGAGTCCATGAACTCGGCAATGGAAGTTACCACCTACATCCCCCCCTAGCGTCCCCATCCCTCCCTGCCTACGCAATAGCATAGCTAGATTTGGGTGAACTTGGGGCGAAATGTTCGAATAACTTGGCGTTACAGTTCTATTGCCACTCGATGACGCGATGGATGTAGCTGAAGTCCCCTCATGTCCCACGCCGCGAAGCGGTTGAGACTAGAGACGTTCGATGACGGTTCCGGTGGCCAACGCCCCGCCACAGCACATCGCAATCAGCGCGGTCGTTGCGTCGCGACGTTCGAGCTCGTGTAGTGCCGTGGTGATCAGACGAGAGCCGGTGCTGCCCACAGGGTGACCAAGAGCGATTGCGCCGCCATTGACATTGACCTTGTCCCAGTCTGCCTTGACGACGGCCTGCCATGACATCACGACGGACGCAAAGGCTTCATTCACTTCGAAAAGGTCGATGTCGTGAATCGACATCGATGCACGCTCGAGCACCCGCTCGGTGGCGGCACTCGGACCGTCCAGGTGGTAGTAGGGTTCCGCTCCAACCAATGCTTGGGAGACGATGCGTGCTCGGGGCTTCATCCCCAGTTCCGCGGCACGGTCGGAGTCCATCAGGAGGATCGCAGACGCGCCGTCGGAGATCTGAGACGAGCTGCCCGCGGTGTGCATGCCGCCCTCGATCACAGGCACGAGTCGCGCCAGCCCTTCAATCGAACTCTCCCTCGGACCTTGATCTCTGTGCACCACGTCCGTTTCGCCGGTGGGTGCCCCGCTGACCATCACGGGCGCCTTGACGGGAACGACCTCTCGATCGAATCGACCCTCCGACCAGGCCGTTAGCGCCTTCTGCTGAGAATGAAGAGCGAAGGCGTCGGTGTCGATGCGAGAGAACCCACGGCGGTGGGCAATACGTTCGGCCGCCTCGAACTGGGTCGGCATGTCGATCGTCCATGAGCTGGGCCGCGGGGAACCGAACTCTCCGTTTCCACGATTCGCCCCGAGGGGAACTCGGCTCATCGACTCCACCCCGCATGCGATACCCGCCGCGATCACGCCCGTCTCGATCAGGGCCGAGATGAGACCTGTTGCCTGCTGCGCGGATCCGCATTGCGAGTCGATCGTCGTCGCGCCCGCCCCCTGCGGTAACCCTGCATGCAGCCACGCGGTCCGGGTGATGTTCCCGGCCTGCTCGCCGGCCTGAGTCACATTGCCACCGATCACCTGCTCGACAAGCGCCGGATCGAGCGCTGACCGCTCGAGTAGCGCGGAAACCGTGCTGCCCAGAATCTCGGCTGGATGCAGGCCCGACAGCCAACCCCCACGCTTGCCGATTGGGCTACGAACGGCATCGACGATGACGGGAGTGCCCATGATGTGCTCCTCGGATGCGAGGCTCGGAAGACGAATGAGCCGACATGACGACAATGATCACTTCGCGTAAGCGAAACTAGAACATGTTCGACTCCCCTGGCAACCATCCTCCGAGAATTGCCTGCACTGCAAAGTAATTCGAAGGATTCGAACGCACATGGCGACGGTGAGTTCACCCCCCCGATCCGCGTGTGCCGGGGCTGAACCCTGACGGATTCTGCACTCGTCGGATCGACGTCGCAGTCGCACCTGCTACAACGCGCGACCACCTCGATCTGCTGCCCGCAGCCGTGCTCAACGATGACCGGCGGCTGGCCCACCAGCCACCGGTCGCGCCATAGTCGAGGTGCGGCCAACGCTGCATACAGGTCGCGTCCGGCGTCGGACAGGTGGTACTCATGCCGAATTGGACGTTGCAGGTATGCCTGGCGGTAAAGAACTCCAGATTGCTCGAGGGCACGCAGCCTGGTGGTGCGAACATCGCGGGTGCGCCTGTGTTGGCGGCAATCTCCCCGAATCGGTGGTGACCGAGGCTGATCTCCCGGATCGCGAGCAGTGACCATTGCTCACCAATCACCTTCAAGGCGTCAGCTATCGAGCATCGTCGGCGTGGCGTGCTCGCAGGCCGCCGCACGGGAACAGGGCCTGTTTCACTCTTCGCATTGGCCATACCTCGTATGGTTGCCATATCAAACTCACTCACGCTACGCTCCCGCCACTGCGGTTTGATGGTCCAACTGCAATGGCGTCCGACGGTGCCGATCACTTCCATGAACTTGGGCGTCAACAACTTTCAGGAAAAGCAACACACCCGGCAGGCCGGCAGATTTTGCACGGCGCCGTAGGTGCTTCCGATTCGAAAAGGGAGTGACCCATGACCTCCAGCGCATACGTGCTCGACGCGGTACGGACCCCCGTTGGCCGACGCGGCGGATCGCTCAGCGATGTGCATGCCGCAGATCTCGGAGCACACGTCCTGAAGGCCGTCCTCACGCGGGCTGACGTCGATCCAGCACTCGTCGAAGACGTCATCATGGGTTGTTGCGACACTCTAGGACCCCAATCGGGAAACATCGGTCGAACCAGCTGGCTCGCAGCGGGACTGCCCGATCACGTCCCTGGTGTCACCGTTGACCGTCAGTGCGGTTCGAGTCAGCAGGCCATCCACTTCGCGGTGCAAGGGGTGATGTCCGAAACTGCTGACCTCCTTGTGGCCGCTGGCGTGCAGAACATGAGCCAGATACCGATGAGCTCGGCAATGCTCGCCGGCCGGCAGTACGGCCACAGCGACCCATTCTCGGGTTCTCGAGGATGGCGAACTCGGTACGGTCACGCCGACGTCTCACAGTTCCGCAGCGCCGACATGATCGCCGACAAATGGTCGCAATCCCGCAGCGAGATGGAGCAATACGCCCTCGCCAGCAACGAAAAGGCTATTGAAGCAATCGATTCCGGGAGATTCGACGACGAAATCACACCACTACACGGCCTCGAGCGCGACGAATGCCCGCGGCGAGGAACCACCCTCGAGAAGATGGCGAAACTGCCCGCGCTCAGCGAAGGCTCGAAGATCACCGCGGCGCTCGCCAGCCAGAACGGCGATGGGGCAAGTGCGGTCATTCTCGCATCAGAGCGGTTCGTCGAAGCCCACGACCTACGGCCGCGAGCCACGATCCGCCACATCTCGGTACGCGCGGACGATCCCATCTGGATGCTCACGGGCCCGATTGCCGCGACACAACATGCTTTGACGAAGACTGGCCTGACAATCGAGGACATTGATCTGTTCGAGGTCAACGAAGCCTTCGCGAGTGTTGCGATGGCGTGGCTGGCCGAAACGGGTGCAGACCCGTCGAAGGTGAATGTCAATGGCGGCGGCATAGCGCTCGGCCACCCTCTCGGCGCGACCGGTGCCAAGCTCTTCACCACGCTGCTCCACGAACTCGAACGCCGAGGCGCACGCTACGGGCTGCAGACAATGTGTGAGGGCGGCGGAACAGCCAACGTTCTCATCGTCGAACGGCTCTGACAGCAGCCTCATCGTATGGACGCGCGCTGCCGGTCCTGCCGCACGGGCACCCTCGCCGAGCCGGGTGAAGGCCGTGCCGCTGTGGGTGACATTCGGCACCGACAGCGGCACGGCATCGCCGAGTGAGTTACAGCCGCTCGATGATGGTCGCGTTGGACAGACCGCCCGCTTCACACATCGTCTGCAAGGCGAATCTTCCCTCGCGCTCACGAAGTGCGTGAACCATCGTCGTCATCAGTCTGGCCCCGCTGGCGCCGAGGGGGTGGCCGAGTGCGATCGCACCACCGTGGACGTTGACCTTGCTCAGATCTGCACCGGTCTCTTCCGCCCAGGCCAGGACCACCGATGCGAACGCTTCGTTGACTTCGAAGAGGTCGATGTCGGAGATGGAGAGTCCGGCACGGGCAAGGACCTTCTGGGTCGCCGGGATTACCGCAGTCAGCATGTAGAGCGGGTCGTCGCCGGCGACCGCGAAACTGTGAAGCCGCGCTAGCGGGGTGAGTCCGAGCTGCCCAGCGCGCTCGCTGGTGGTGATCATCACGGCCGCGCTGCCGTCGTTGATCTGGCTTGCACTGCCGGCGGTAACGTTCCATCCGATCTGGGGGAACCGTCGTGCCATCGCCTCGTCGTAGTACGCCGACCGGAGCCCGGCCATTGTGTCGAGCGTGCTTCCCACCCGGATGCCTTCATCGCTGCTCAATCCGGCCACCGGACTGAGCTCGGCGTCGAACAGTCCGTTCTTGGTGGCTTCAGCGGCCTTGGCATGGCTTCCCAGCGCGAACTCGTCCATCTGGGTGCGAGTGAGACCCCATCGTGCGGCGATGAGTTCGGCGCTGATGCCCTGAGGAACCAGACCCTCCGGGTACCTCTCCGCGAAGGCGACGCCTGCAGGGTCGGTTGTACCGACCAGATTTGCGCCCATGGGGACCCTGCTCATGGACTCGACGCCAGTTGCGACCACGACATCGTAGGCGCCGGAGATGACTCCCTGGGCGGCGAAGTGGATCGCTTGCTGGCTGCTACCGCACTGGCGATCAACGGTGGTGGCGGGAACCGATTCGGGGAATCCGGCTGCCAATGTGGCTCGCCGTGTGAGGTTGGACCCCTGCTCACCGACTGCAGTGACGACGCCACCGATGACGTCATCGACAAGTGCGGCGTCGATCCCTGTTCGCTCGATGATCGTTCGGAGACTGTGTGCCATCAGGTCGACTGGATGAACGCTGTGCAGGGCCCCTGTTGCCTTTCCACGGCCGAGCGGGGTGCGGACAGCGTCGACGATTACGGCATCTCTCATGGTCTTCCTTCTTCCAGGTTCAGGGTTGAGTCGATCGGGTCCAGCGCGCCGGCGCTGGGGGTCAGTTGGTTGTCACCGAGGGGGTGTTCTCTGCTTCGGTCGATCCGGGAACGGGAGATGGGGCGACGGAACTGCGAGGGGTCAGCCCGAAAGCGACGACGGCGCTCAGCAGTCCTGTCGCTGCGACTGCCCACCAGGCTCGCTGAAAGGCCTCGTGCGCCGCGTCGAAGCCGATCGGACTGCCGATGAGGGCGATGAGTCCGCTGATACCGAGAACGGTGCCGATCTGGCGCGTCATGTTCACCACTGCACTACCGGTTGCAGCGCTGGTAGGCGGCAGCTGCGCGGTAGCGGACGACAGGATGGTCGGCAAGGTCAGGCCGACGCCGATACCGCTGAGGAGCCATCCTGGGAGCACCGCTGTGACATAGTCCGGCTGGGAATCGACGGACAGCAGGATCAGTACTGTCCCGGCTGCCCAGAGCACGCTGCCCGCGAAAGCGAGCGTGGAGGCCTTGAAGCGCTTGGTTAGGGCCTGTCCGACCATCGCGAAGATCGGCACCATGATCGGTCCTGGGGTGATCGCGAGTCCGGTCCTCACTGCGGAGTAATCCCACACTGTTTGCAGCCAGAGAACCAGGCCGAGGAGTCCTGCGGCAAAGCTCGCGCTGAACACCAGTGCACCAATGTTCGACCAGGTGAAGGTCCTCAACCTGAACAGGCTCGGATCTACCAGCGGCGATCGCCTGCGAGAGTTGTTGAGGAGGAATCCGATCGAAGCAACCACCGCGACGACGAAGGCTGCGATCACGCCGGAGCTGGTCCACCCCCAGTCGTGGCCCTGCACAATCGCGGTGGTCAGTGCGCCGATGCCGACCGCGAGCAACACTGCGCCGAACAGATCGAGTTTCGAATCCGCCCGCAGGGTTCGGCATTCGGCGAGAACACGCGTCCCGGCGATGAGAAGAACGATACCGAAAGGGATGTTGATCAAGAAGATCCACCGCCAGCTCACCTCGACGAGCAATCCGCCGACAACCGGACCGAATGCGGCAGCGGCGGCACCGCTGACCGCGGCCCAGATTCGAACGGAGATTGCGCGCTTCTCCAATGGCACGGAGTTGAGCAGCAAACCCAGACTTGTGGGGGTAAGAGCTGCGGCTCCGACTGCCTGTAGGAGGCGGAAGCCCACGAGCGCCCACAGCCCAGGGCTGACCGCGGCGGCAGCGCTCGCGACGGTGAACACCGCCAGACCCATCAGGAACACTCGCTTGTGTCCGACATTGTCCGCCCACCGACCGAGCGGGATCAACAGGGCTGCATAGACGATGGCGTAGCCGCTGAGTACCCAGCTCATGTCGGCGAGTGAGTGGCCCGGAAAGCTCGTGCCGATCTGATCGAAAGCGACATTTACGACGAACAGGTCGAGGCTCGCGAGAAACGGTGCGCCACAGAGGATTGTGAGCGTGGCCGCCGCAGAAGGTGGCCGTCTGGGCGTGACATCACTCTGACTATTAATGACCATATTCAGCACGTTAGGGGCTGGCTTCACTGTTGGCAAGTCAGTAGGCTGTAGGAATGGTGATGAAATTGGAAGGGGCGCTATCGGACCGCGAAGCTTGGGAAACTGGCGACCACTGTTCGATCGGCCGCGCCATGGAGGTCGTCGGTACACGTTCGGCGATTCTTCTGTTGCGTGAGGCCTACTACGGCACTACGCGATTCGACGATTTCGCGCATCGGGTCGGCATAACCGACGCCGTCGCCTCGGCGCGTCTCAAGGACCTGGTGCAGGCAGGACTGCTGACCAAGAGTCCGTACCGCGTACCAGGGCAACGCACCCGGTACGAGTATGTGCTGACTGAAATGGGTCGTGATCTACTTCCCGCGGTGATCGCCTTGATGCAGTGGGGTGACAAGTACTTGCACGATGACGGTGGCCCGCTACGCATCGTCGAGGAAGCTACTGGGGCGCCGGTCCGCGTCCAGTTGGTGAGCGAATCGGGTGCCGAAGTCGGCCTCGACGGACTTCGGGTACGCCTGAACCGAGATTCGGTCAAGGCAGGGATCGACTCACGGTCACGGAGGGGCAAGCGCGCCCCGTGAATGCGCTCCGGCGAGGACCACCCACAGTGATCTGATGTGAGTCGGGCGTGCCCGCCGCACGAATCGATTCACCGGTATGAATTCTCTCGCCGGCTCGGTGCCGACCGGGAGCACCTCTCACTGATCGCGGAGCGGGTGCCATTTCCAAGGACGAGTACCCTCTCCCCCGCCGGCTGCGGTCTACTAGGGCCGCATCTCGTAGGCACCGTCGTACGCGACGACCTGCTCCCAGACCCGCCCGAAGCGACCGGCGTCGACGGCGGGCTTACGGATCGCGGCCATCGCCCACTCCTGCTGCGCCGGCGTCGACGATGGCTTGCCGTACAGCGCAACCGCATGCGCCGAGAAGTCGCGGATCTGGAAGTCGAAGATCTGCTCGAGTAGATCCCGGTCCAGGCCCGCGATGTCGGCCTGCTCGAGGATCAACTGGCCATAGATCACCAGCTCGAACAGGTGCCCGATCGTGAGCAGGAAGTCCAGATCCTCACGTTGAGCCTCGTCCGGACCGGCGGTGGCGATCAGCTCCCGTAACGCGAGGGCCTGCTCGAGGAACCGCGCGACGTTCAGGACATCGGCGAACGCCTCATATGCCCGCGTCCAGTCGTGAAACTGCACCTTCCCCGCACCACGAGTTGGGCCTTGTGCCCAGAAGAACTCGTCGTCGGTGGGATCGGTGCGAGTCCCGACGTCCGGATACGACGCCGGATTGAACAGATAGTTCGGCATGAACTTCAGGATCAACCCGACGTTGACGTGCACAGTGCCCTCGAGTTTCGGCAACGTGCCGATCATCTCCGCCGCTTCCCTGAAATACGTGTCCTTCTCGTAGCCTTTGGCGGCGATCACATCGTGCAGCAGCGTCACCACGGCCTCCCCCTCCGAGGTGACCTTGGCCTTCGTCATCGGGTTGAACAGCAGGTAGCGGCGATCCTCCGGGCCTGCACTGCGAAAGTAGTCCACTGCGCGGGCGCTGAACAGTTTCATCGCGACCAGCCGGGAGTAGGCGTCGACGAAAGCAGCCCGCACATGCGGGAATTCGGTGACCCGCTTGCCGTACAGAACCCTGTTGTGCGCGTGGGTGATCGCTTCGTAGAAAGCGTGCTCGCAGATGCCGATCGAGGCGGTGCACAGGTTGAACTTCCCGACGTTGACCGTATTGAGCGCCGCCGAGAACGCGTCCGGCCCGGTGTGCAGGATGTCCCGGTCTCGGACCGGATAATCCCGCAACGCGAACGTGCTCACATACATCTGACCGTGCACGACGTTGTCGAGCAGGCGGTAGTGCAGGTTGCGGCTGTCCGCGACGAAGAACACGTACCCGTCGGCCCCCTCGACGTCGGTGCGGCGTCCGAACACCGACACCATGCCCGCCACGTTGCCGTTTCCGATGTAGTACTTGGTTCCGTTCGCCCGGAACGCCACACCACCGTCCTGCACGGAGGTGAGCAGCATGTCGGTGGAGTACACGTCCGCGCCGTGCTCCCGCTCGGATAGCCCGAATGCCATCACCCCGCCGGCCTCGAGTTGCTCGGCGGCGTGCCGGCGGGCGCTCGCGTTCTCGCTCATCCAGATCGGGCCGAGCCCCAGCACCGTGACCTGCCACAGATACCAGTACGCGAGGCCGTAGAAGCCGAGAATCTCGCTGAGTGCGGCGTTGCGGGCAGCATCCCAACGCTTGTTCGGATCCCCGCCAGACTCTGCGGCCGGGGTCAGGAACGTGGCGAACAGTTTCTCCCGTCCGACGAAGTCGAGGAAGTCACCCGCCCAGACCGCATGCAGGTCGTCCTGAAGCAGCCGGCGTTTACCGCGATTCTCGAACCAGTCGACGGTCGCGCGCAGCAGCCGCCGCGTGTTCGGATCGAGGTCCTTCGGGTCGTAGTCGTGCGGATTCAAGAGCAGCTCGCCCACCGTGATCACCCTCCGCGGAATGGATCCAGCACCCTGACAGGGGCATGTAGTCCACTCTCCCCGAGACCAGCCCCGCGCGCGGACTTTCTCGACAAGCAACTTGCCACGGGGCGCGCCCGGCCTTGTGTCGCAGGTCACTCGGCGCTAACGTTTGGGACAGAGAGACAGTTTTGTTCCACCGTCCCAAGGCAGACAGGAACGATCGATGCCGCTCGATTTCGACGCCGCCATCCGCGAGGCGGTCCCCATGCCCGTCGAAGCAGTCGCCACCTCTGAGGGGCCGCGGCTGGGCCCCGATTCGCTGATCTGGAAGTACTACGGCGACGTGCGCGGCCTGCTCGGCTTCCAGCGCCTGGCCGGCACCGAGAACTGCATCGAGCAGCTCGGGAAAGCAGTCGAGGACCACTCGGTGATCTTCTCGGACACGCTCGGCCGGGCACGCCGCAGCGGGCCGCCGATCATGAAGACCGTCTACAGCGACGACCCACAACAGTGGGGGCGCACGGTCCGCGACTTCCACAACCCGATCAAGGGCACGATCAGCGACGGCTCGCGGTACCACGCGCTCAACCCGGAGCTCTTCTACTGGGCGCACGCCACCTTCGTCGACCAGGTCCTCTACGTCACCGACACCTTCATCCGACGACTTTCGTACGAGGAGAAGGCGCGGATCTTCGAAGAGAGCAAAATCTGGTTCCAGCTCTACGGGGTGAGTGATCGGAGTCAGCCGCAGACCTACGAGGACTTCCTCGACTACTGGGCGCAGATGCTCGACCGGTTCGTGCCGACTCCGACAATCCTCTACGCCACCGGATACATCCGCCAGGGCGTGCCCGGCCCGCGGGCGATTCCGCGTCCGGTGTGGAACGTGCTGTCCGCTCCGATCAACGCCTTCATGCGCACCGTCGTCGTCGGCACGCTGCCTCCGCAGATGCGTGAAGTGTGCGGTCTCGAATGGAATCCGAAGAAGGAGAGCCGGTTCCAGCGCTTCGCCGCCTTCTCGCGTCGCATCAACCCGCTCGTCAACCGGCTTCCACTTCGCGTGCTGTACCTGCCCTGGGCATACCACGCCTGGCGCCGGGTCGGGATCGATCCCCGACCACTGATGAACTGCCTGGGCTCATCCGCCCCCGCTCGCTAGGAGATACCGTGCGTACCAAGCAGTTGGCACCACCACCGGCCGGCAGCGGCCTCCGCCCGATCCACGGCACTGGAGATCCGGGAGTCCTCGAACTCCTGCGGTTCTTCCGCAACCCGATCCGGCTGGTGGCCCAGCGTCGGGAGGCCTTCGGGGACATGACCTACATCAATGCGTTCGGACAGAAGTTCGCGGTCCCGCTCACCGCCGACGGCACCGAGTCGGTCGCCGCGAACCGGCAGAAAGCGCTGGCCGCCGAGCCTGCGTGGGGGTTCCTGATCGGGCCGTTCTTCCGCCGCGGGATCCTGTTGATGGACTTCGAGGAACATCGACACCACCGGCTGATCCTGCAGCAGGCCTTCAACAACAAGCACCTGCGCGGCTACCTCGACGACATGCAGCCGATGCTGCGCGACGGCGTCCGGAGCCTGCCCGTCGGCGAGAACATCCTGATCCTGGACCGGTTCAAGGAACTGACCCTCGATCTGGCGCTGGAGATCTTCATGGGGCTGGATCTGCCGCGCGCGGAGGCGGATCGGATCAACAAGGCATTCATCGACTGTGTCAACGCCGGGATGTCCCTCGTCCGCAGGAACATCCCCGGAACCAAGTGGTCCCGCGGCCTGGCCGGACGGGCCGTGCTCGAGGAGTTCTTCCGCGAGCAACTACCAGCCAAGCGCGCCACCGAGACCCCGGACCTGTTCTCCGTGCTGTGCCGGGCGCGGTCCGAGGAGGGTCACACCTTCTCCGACGAGGACGTGGTGAACCACATGATCTTCGTCCTGATGGCGGCACACGACACCTCCACCATCACTCTCACCACGATGGCGTACTACCTTGCCCTGCACCCGGAGTGGCAGGAGAGGGCCCGCGCCCAGTCCCGCGAGCTGCCGCGTGACATCACCTACGACAACCTGGCCGAGTTCACGGTGCTCGACGCCGTCATAAAGGAATCGCTGCGGCTGAACTCGCCGGTGCCCGGCCTCGCCCGACGAGCCCTGGAGGACACCGAGATCGACGGCCACTTCGTCCCGAAGGGCACCTATGTCAGTGCGATCGGCATGGTCAACCACCACAACCCCGCGTTGTGGACGGATCCTGAACGCTTCGACCCGGACCGCTTCTCCCCCGCACGCGCCGAGGACAGGTCACACCGATACGCGTGGATGCCGTTCGGCGGCGGGGTGCACAAGTGCATCGGCCTCTACTTCGCCCAGATGGAGATCAAGACGATCATGCACAATCTCCTGCTCGAGTACGAGTGGTCCGTGCCCGACGGCTACACCTGGAGGCTCGACAACACCACACTGCCGGTTCCCAAGGACCATCTCCCGGTGACGCTGCGAGCGATCTGACGATGGATATGCTGACCGGTGATGACCACGCGCCGCGCTCCCACCACACTGCCCGCCACCACCGCGGAGCAGACGATGCTCGACGCCGCGCGGGACGAGTTCGAGCGCTACGGGATTCGGCGCACCAACATGGACGACATCGCGAAGCGAGCGGGGATCAGCCGCAGCACCCTTTACCGACGGTTCCCGAACAAGGACGCACTGGTCGAGGTGCTCATCCTGCGCGAGGCGGGGCTGTTCTTCGATCAACTCGACGCCCTGGCCCAGGACCTCGACCCGGCGCAGGCCGTCGTCGAGTGCTTTACCCGGGGAATCCAACTGACCCACGAGATCCCGCTGATCGGGCGGATCCTCGAGAGCGAGCCGGAGCTGATGGTCGCAGTGACCGCGCGCACCGACGGCGCACCGATCGCCGTCACCGCCGCCCGGGTTGCCGCCGCGCTGCGACACAGCGGTGCCTCGATGCCGGAGGACGATCTGCTTGCGGCGTCCGAAATCCTCATCCGCATCGCGATGTCGCTGATGCTGCACCCGCACGGGCAGTTGGACACGACCGATCCCGCCGCGGCACGCCGCTACGCCGAGAGATACCTCACCCGACTGGTGTGGTGACCTCGTTCCGCACGAGCGCGGGTGCGCCGTGCTGAGCGCCCTGCATGAAGAGCTGCTGGCGCAGCTCCCCGCATCCGACGAGTTCTCTTGCGCTACGGCGCCCTTCACCGGCGAACCGCTCCCCTCCGTTCCGCAGACCTCTGCCGAGGCGGTCGCCGCCGTGGCCGCAGCCGGGCGGTCCGCGCAGCCCGCCTGGGCGGCGCGGCCGGTCCGGGACCGGGAAGCTGTCGTGGCCCGCTTCGCCAGGCTGCTCGTCGACCACCACGACCGCCTGTGCGACTTCATGCAGTGGGAGACCGGCAAGGCCCGCGTGCATGCCGCTGTCGAAGTGCAGGGCGTCGTCGCCACCGCCCTGCACTACGCCGCCCACAGCGCCCGCTATCTGCGCGAATGTCGTGTCCGGGGCGCGGTGCCGGGACTGGTCTCGGCCCGCGTCGGCTACCGGCCGAAGGGCCTGGTCGGGGTGATCGCACCGTGGAACTACCCGCTCTTCCTGGCCGTCGGCGACGTGATCCCGGCCGTGCTCGCCGGTAATGCGGTACTCAGCAAGGCCGACTCGCAGACCCCGCTCACGCTGCTCTACGCCCGCCACCTGGCAGTGCGGGCCGGAATACCAGACGCATTGTGGCAGGTAGTGACTGGGCCCGGCAGCCGGATCGGACCCGCGGTCGTGGACGCGGTGGATTACCTGAGCTTCACTGGTTCCACGAGGACCGGCCGTGAGATCTCGCGGCGCTGCGCGGACAGACTGATTGGAGCCTCGCTCGAATTGGGTGGGAAGAACCCGATGATCGTCTGCGCCGACGCAGACATCAGGGCGGCCACTCGCGGCGCCGTACAGGCGGTATTCTCGAATGCCGGGCAGATGTGCATCGGCATCGAGCGGATCTATGTGCACGAGAGCATATTCGACCGATTCGTGCGCGAACTTGTCACCCGCACCGAGCAGCTTCGGGTCGGCGCCGGGTACGGCTACGACGTCGACATGGGATCGCTGACTTCCCGCCGGCAGCTCGAGACTACAGAGAAGCACATCGCGGACGCTCTGGCGAGAGGCGCCACCGCCATGACCGGGGGCCGGGCGCGTCCAGATCTGGGGCCGCTGTTCCACGAACCGACCGTGCTCACCGGCGTGACCGCAGAGATGGCAATCTATGCCGAGGAGACCTTCGGTCCGGTGGTCTCCGTCTACCGGGTGGCCTCCGACGCGGAGGCGGTACGCCGGGCCAACGAGGGCGAGTACGGCCTGAGTGCGAGCGTGTGGACCCGGGATCTGCGCCGCGGACGCCGGATCGCCGCCGAGGTGGTGGCGGGTTCGGTGAACGTCAACGACGGCTACCTGTCCGCGATCGCGTCTCTGGGAGCCCCGATGGGCGGCATGAGGTCGAGCGGCACCGGGCGCCGGCACGGCCGCGAGGGAATCCTCCGCTACACCGAACCCCAGACGGTCACCACCCAACGGATTCCGACCGCCTATCCCGACCGACTTCGCGGCACCCTGCTGGCCGCGATGAACGCCGGCACCCGCGCGCTACTCGGAGCGCGGCACCGATCCTGAGGGGGGCTGTTCCAGAGGAGAGCCAACAGTGAGAAGAATCGACATCACAGGTCGCGTCGTCGTGGTAACCGGCGGGGCGCGGGGCATCGGCCGGGCGACCGCCGCCGCCCTACGCGACTCCGGCGCTCTCGTCGCGATCGGCGACATCGACGAGACCGAGGTGCGCCGCACAGCCGACGCCATCGGAGTTTTCGGCACGGTCCTCGACGTCACCGATCCTCGGTCGGTCGAATCCTTCCTGACGGGTGTCCAAGCGGCTCTCGGCACGCCGTGGGGCTGGATCAACAACGCCGGCGTCATGCCGCTCGGTCCACTGCTCGAGCAGGACGATGCGACGATCGACACCGTGGTGGACGTCAACCTGCGCGGAGTGCTGCACGGAACCCGCGCAGCTGGACGGGTGATGATGGCATCCGGCGGCGGCCGGATCGTCAACATCGCATCCATAGCAGGGTGTGTCGCGGTGCCGGGCATGGCCGTCTACAACGCCACCAAGGCCGGGGTCCTGTGTTTCGGAGACGCGGCCGACGCCGAATTGGCGGCCCATGGGGTAAGAGTCAGCACTGTGCTGCCGACGTTCACAAGCACTGGACTGCTCGCCGGCACCCATCCCGGACCGTTGATCGCGCCGATCACGCCGGAGCAAGTAGCGCATACCGTGGTGCAGATCCTGCGGACAGGTCGACGCCGGGCGGTCGTGCCGAGGCGCCTGTCCGGGACGCTGCTGTGGCCGCTGTTCCCCCGACCAGTCGCCCGCCTGCTACGTCGAACAACCGGTCTCGATCGGGTGTTCCTGGACGTCGACGCCGGACGCGCCGACTACGACGCCCGGATCCAGCGCTGACCCGACCGGACCCGTCAGCGCGGCAAGTGAATTGGCGAAATCACCCGCGCGCTGTTCGCCGGTGCAACAAGGTCACGATAAGACTCGGCAAGCCGTTGACCAGTGCGAGCACTGCCACAACCACGGCGATGCTCACACCCGGCGATGTCGACATCGCATCGCCGAAGGCCAGCGCGCCGATGATGCTCAGTATCCATCCCGCAGTCTGCAAGCCGCGCGTCCACTGAGACAGCCACGCAGCGAATCGGCCACTGGCAGCCGACATTGAATGGCGGTCGTTCTGACGGGCCGAAACCCACGCGCCCAGAAGATGAAACGCGACGCCGAGCAGTACCGCGCACGCTCCGATCAGCACGATGCCCCCTTCGGTTGTCAGCCAACTGAATGTATACGAGCGCGCGGTTTTGGTCTCGGATCTTCTGTCCTTCCGGGACGGCCGCAGCGATCGGTCCTGAACGACCTCGGGAGATCGGTCTCGCAGGTTCCGTCAATTCGAGGAGTTCGCGTCGAGAACGTCTCGATGGTTCAAAGGGGAAGGGAGAGGAACGATCACCTTCGCGATCATCCCTACGGCGTCGCAGGCGCCGGCACCGGGCTTACCACCGATGGTGATTCCGATCGACACTGCTGACGCTGTCTCGGTGACTGCTGGCCGCGCTCCATTCCGGCAGCCCCGACATAACTGTGACAGCAACGGTGCGATCATCGAGGACTTCGTACCCTTCCCATACAACCGCATAGGGGGAATCGAGGTCGTCGCGGAGATCAAGGGCGTGCTTCGGACCCTGTTGCCTCATGTCAAGATGCCCGCGAAGCGTGATTCGTTGCCTCATTTGTGGATGTCCGCGAGGGAGTGGTGGCGGATCCGGGCTTCTTCGTCGGTGTTCGTTTACTGGTGGCGAGGGTGATCAACTCGGCGGTAAGGGCCTGGATCTGTCGTTGGACCGCCGCGGGATTGACGCTCGCGTAGGCCGCATCGAGAGCGTCCTTCGTGTCGGCGGTCACCGCGGGGTGAGCGCTCGCACGCCGGTGTGGAGTGGTCGCGGTGTCGTACTTCTTGGTCACCTTCGCGCCGTCCCGAACCTTGGAGATCAGCTTCTGCTGCGGCGAGAAGAAGTTCGTCATATTCGATTGCAGAACCCAAATCTTGTTGAGTAACAAAAGTTCCGCAGGAGTGTCGTAGCGAAGATAGCCGACAACGGTACGCACGATGGCCCAGTTCTTCTGCTCGACGTGCGCACCATCATTCGAGTTCCCCGGCCGCGAGCGGGTGAACGTGATCTCCCGCCGTTCACACCACGCCAGCAGATGATGGTCGATGAACTCGCTGCCGTTGTCGGAGTCCACACCGAGCAGCGGGAACGGCAACACCCCGGCGATCTCGTCGAGCGCCGCGACCACCCACTTGAGGGCCTTGTTCGGCACCGACCGGTTCTCCGTCCACCCGGTGGCGATATCGGTCACCGTCAACGTGTACGCATGCTCACCGACCGCGTTCCCGCCCTCGTGACCGACCAGATCGATCTCCACGAACCCCGGCACCGCATCGTCCCACTGCGCCCACGTCCGGATCGGTATCTGCGACTTGAGCAGCGATCCCGGCTTCGTGTGCGAGCGACCCTTGAGTTCGAGCGACTTGCGCTGCGGGGCCAGCCGCCGATCCACGGTCGCCGCCGACATCCGCACCAGCAACGCCGCGGTGTCGTCGTCGATGTCGAGTTCCCCGAACCGCCGCAACACCGGAACCAGCTCCGGCAGGATCGGGACAAGACGCTTCCCTGCCGGCATGCCGAGCACCGCCCAACAGAATGTCAGTGCTGCAACAACTTCCGAACCATACTTGACCGGACATGGAGCCCGCGGACGCACCACCCGCGGCATCAGAGCAGACCGCAACATCCTGCGGGCATGATCACGATGCCACCCCGTCGTCGCGCACAACTCGTCGAGAATCCGGGACTTCCCCGACCTGTCGGCCCGGGCATATCGGGTCGCGATCGCCCTCGTCACAGACTTACGTTCCGCCATAGACAGTCCCATCACCCGGCCCTACCGCCCCCACCGGCATCGACCGGACCGACACGCCGCTACGCGGGCATTCTCGGATGAGTCAACGATGGGACCTACGCGGGCATCTTTGATGAGTCAACGCGCGGACTTGACGAAGTCGCTTCCCCGGAGGATAGGATGACCGTGGCCGGCTCGAATGGCGCATTCCCGCATGCTGCGAGGGCTGTCACGGCCATCACGATCCACACCGAGTGCGCCCGACGGATCACCTCGCACCGCCACGTTGCTTCGGGTGAACTTCGGCGATCAGTGGCGCGAATGCCGAAACATCGCCTTCCCCGCATCCACCGGAAGTCGTTGCACTCATTCGTTTCTCGCGTCGAGGGCCGCGTCGACCAGATCGACAGCAGCCTTCAGCCCGAGACCTGGGTGTCGTTCCCTCACCGCCCTTATCGCCGAAACCCTGTTCGGAGTCGAAGCGATCGCAGCTTCCACGTCTGCAGTTGAGACCGTGTCCGGCGCCACGACCGGCAGAGCCGGTGTGCCCACGCGTCGGCGGATCACGTTCACGCATTGCCAGCTAGTGCCGATCACGACGAACACCCACAGCCCCAGCGAGAACCAGTTCCACGCAGATGGCGTCATCACGACAACGTTGACGAACTGTCCGCCCAGATAGAGCCACAGCGCCAACATGACGAACGGAGCCCCCGCCTCCAGCTTCGACGCCGCGCCGTGCCACCACATCGACCTCATGGAACCGCCCCCTCTACCGGCGCCAGGAACACCGTGCACACGTATGTCACCACAGCACACACCACCGAGATCCCAGGAACCCACTGCCACCCGCTGAGAACGACGCCCCGGGCATCGCGGAAGCCAGCACGCTCCACACGAAGAACCCCGCCACCAACGTCGCTCCGCCAAGCTCGGCACGCACGCTCTCGACCCCCGCCGCGGCAGCGCCTACTCCGGACGCAATACCGATCTCCCGCGTAGCCCACCCCATACATGCAGCTGAACACACCCACAGCCCGACAGGATGCAGGGGGCACGTCGCGAGAGATGCGGGCGTCCGGCGGGCTTCATCTCACGGGACAGCAGGCAACGAGGCCGTCCGCCTGCATCAGTGGGTCAGGACTCATCTCGCTCCGATGCGCGTGCGGGCTGATGCAGTAACCGGCCCCTACTGCTGCGCGGCCGGCGAGAATCGATCAATGACCCGCTGTGGGTCGACCTCGTGAGCCGGGAGTCGCCGAAGCAGCGCGTCGAGCACCATTCCGTCCAGCGCGGTTACGAGCCCGGAAGCATCGGTGTGCGCAAAGCCGCGTTCGCACAGAACGGCAACGAGGTGGTCCCGGCCGCGAACCAGTTCGGCAGCGAGCTCGGCGTCGTGGAATGACGCGACAACGAGTTCGTAGCGCGCCCTGGTTCTTCCTGCCTCGTCGCCGAGCCACCGTGCAATCTGCTGATGTGGAGTCTCGCCCACGGCGGGGATGTCTCCATCGAGTAGGTGTCGGACCATCGCCAGGACCAGACCGCGCTGGTTCGTGAAGTGATGACGTGCGCTGCCGTGAGGGACGCCGGCCTCGTCTTCGACACCTCGCATCGACCAGCCCCGGAACCCGACTCTGCCGAGCAGTTCCAACCCGGCGTCGAGCAGCGAATCTCGCGTGGACTTCTCCATGTGGAGAGTCTATCGTGATGCAGTCCTCTCCACGCGGAGAAATTCTTGGGATCGGAGCATCCGATGGTGGTCTTCTTCGACATTCTTCTCGCGCTATGCGTAGCCATGACGCTCTGGTTCTTCGGCTACGCCATCTATCGCTCGGTGTTCGAGGAATCCGATCGTCGATAGGCCGCCTACCAGGAGCGGGGTAGGCGGCGGGAGCTCCGGCGAACGCCCGCCGCTCCCACCGAACCGAACTCCTGACAGACCGGCTCGATCGCAAGAATGCGAATCAGTGGCCGCCCACCCCGTCTGGTGTAGACGCCCACTGATCACATCTGCCGGGTTCTCGCAGCCCATCGTCGCTATGGCGTGACATCCGCGCGGCAGCGCGCGGTTCGGTGTCAGCCCCGAATCGCGGTGAGGATCTCGGCGAGCGCGCTCTCGACGGCGACCTCACGGGATTCGCCGGTGAACCGATCGCGCAACTCCACCTTGCCGTCGGCGAAGCCGCGGCCCACAACGACGACGAGCGGGATGCCGATCAGCTCGGAGTCCTTGAACTTCACACCGGGTGACGCCTTGCGATCGTCGAACAGGACCTCAACGCGGGACTTGTCCAGCTCGGCGGCCAGGGCCTCGGCGCCTTCACGGGCGGCGTCGTCCTTGTTCGCGACCACGAGGTGCACATCGAATGGGGTGACCTCGGCGGGCCAGCGCAGCCCCTTGTCGTCGTGGTGCTGCTCGGCGATGACCGCGACCAGACGCGAGATGCCGATGCCGTACGAGCCCATGGTCGGGCGGACCGGCTTGCCGTTCTCGCCGAGCACGTCGACGCCGAAGACGTCGGTGTATTTGCGGCCCAGCTGGAATACGTGCCCGACCTCGATGCCGCGGGCGGCAACGAGAGCTCCGGCTCCGTCGGGCGACGGGTCGCCGTCGCGCACCTCGGCGGCCTCGATGGTGCCGTCCGGGGTGAAGTCGCGTCCGGCGACCAGGCCCACGAAGTGCTTACCTTCTTCGTCGGCGCCGGTGATCCAGCTAGTGCCGTCCACGACGCGTGGGTCGACGAGGTAGCGGACGCCGTTCTCCTGCAGCGCCTTCGGACCGATATAACCCTTGACGAGGAAAGGATTGTTCTTGAAGTCCGTCTCTGTGATGAGCACGTACTCGGCCGGCTCGAGTGCGGCCTCGAGGCGCTTCTCGTCGACTTCGCGGTCACCGGGGATGCCGATCGCGAGCAGCTCCCATTCGCCACCGGGCACGCGGGACTTGACCATGATGTTCTTCAGGGTGTCCGCGGCGGTCACCGTCCGGCCCAGGTCTGCGCCGTTGGCCCACTCGACGAGGGTGTCGATGGTCTCGGTGCCGGGGGTGTCGTGCACCTTCGCCTCGGGCAGACCGTCAAACGGAATCGGCTCGGGGGCAAGGGTTTTGACAGCTTCAACGTTGGCGGCATAGCCGGACTCGAGGCAGCGGACGTAGGTATCCTCGCCGATTGCGCTCTCGGCGAGGAACTCCTCCGAGGCACTGCCGCCCATCGCACCCGAGGTCGCCGAGACAATGACGTACTTGACGCCGAGCCGGGCCAGGATCCGCTCGTAGGTGTCGCGGTGCGCCTGATAGGACGCCGCCAGGCCCTCGTCGGTGAGGTCGAACGAATACGAGTCCTTCATCACGAACTCGCGGCCGCGCAGGATGCCAGCGCGCGGACGCTCCTCGTCGCGATACTTCGTCTGCACCTGATAAAGGGTGACCGGGAAGTCCTTGTAGGAGTTGTACTCACCCTTGACGGTGAGCGCGAAGAGCTCCTCGTGTGTGGGGCCGAGCATGTAGTCGTTGCCCTTGCGATCCTTGAGGCGGAACAGGCTGGCGCCATACTCGGTCCAGCGGTTCGACGTCTCGTAGGGATCGCGCGGCAGCAGCGCGGGGAGCAGGATCTCCTGCCCACCCATCGCATTCATCTCCTCGCGGACCACACGCTCCACCTCACGCAGCACGCGCAGACCCAGCGGCAGCCACGAGTACACGCCTGGGGCGATGCGCCTCACGTAGCCGGCGCGGACCAGCAGCTTGTGACTGGCGACCTCGGCGTCGGCCGGGTCGTCGCGGAGGGTGCGGAGGAACAGGTGCGACATACGGGTGATCACGAATTAGCAGCCTAGTCGGTTGAGCTTGCGAAACCGATCGAGGGCACAGCGGTTGAGCTTGCGAAACCGATCGAGGGCACAGCGGTTGAGCTTGCGAAACCGATCGACGGCACAGCGGTTGACCGTCATGCAAGCGAGGGATCTGCGGCTCCCCACGTCGAGTCGACCAGCCGCACTCCAGGCGACGGGCACGGTCTCCGAAATGTCGGGCACACCAGATTCGACGAAGGTGCGGTAACTTAGGTTTGCTTTAGTTACCCTAGGCTCACCTAATTAGAGGTGCCGCTATTGCGGCCGTAACCAGGAAGAAGGAAGATGCGCGCGTTGACCAGGGCTGCTTTCGCGACCATCGCGGTCGCCATGGCAGTGACGACGCCGATGGGCCTCGCCATTGCCGCCCCCGATACCTCAGGTGACAGTGGCGCCACCCAAACCGCTTCCAGTACGCCGGTCACAACAGTGTCCAAGAAGACCGGCCTGAAGGACGGTGACAAGATCGACATCTCGGGCACCGGGTTCTCGGGCGCCGGCGCCGGCATCTACGTCGGCCTCGTCCAGGACGACAAGTTCTCGACCACTGACGGCAGCGTCTGGATTACCCAGGCGTGGATCAGGGCGGCCGAAATCAAGAGCGGCTCCTGGACTACCCGCGTCGATGTCGTGGCCATCAAGGACTCGTTCGACTGCATCGAGAATGCGTGCTCGATCTACACCGTCGCAGCGCACGGCTCACCGGACCGAACCCAGGACACCAAGACCCCGGTGACATTCGCGGCGCACCCGACCACCACCACCACCAAACCACCGACCACCACCGCACCGACCACCACCATTCCACCGACCACCACCACGCCGACCACCACCACGCCGACCACCACCAAACCGCCGACCACCACCACGCCGACCACCACCAAACCGCCGACCACCACCACCAAACCGCCGACCACATCTCAGACAACCGGCGGCGGACCCCGTGTCGACACCGACAAGACCAGCGGACTCAATGCGGCGGGGGACTCGATCACCGTGCGCGGCAGCGGTTTCTCGACCGCAGGCATGGGCATCTATGTCGGTATCGCCCAGACGAACCGGTACTCGTCGACCGACGCCTCGGCTTTCTACGGTACGAAGTACATCAAGCCGTCCGACATGCCGGGCGGTTCCTTCTCGACCAAGATCGACGTCCTTGGCGCGTTTCCCGGCGGCGACTGCATCAACAACACTTGCGCCCTCTACACGCTCGCAGCACACGGCTCGAGCGACCGCAGCCAGGACACCAAGACCCCGATCAGCTTCGTCGGCACCGCGCCACCGCTCACCGGTGGCGGCGAGACCAGCGCGGGCGGAGCCACAACCGGTCCCGGCGCGGCCGGCGCGGCTCCCGGCACCACGTTCACGGCCAACAGCAACCTGGCGGTGTCGCTGTCGAAGGCGAGCGGCATCAACCCGTCCGGTGAGACGGTCACTGTCTCCGGTTCCGGCTTCTCCGGCGCCGCGCCTGGCCTCTACGTCGGCCTCGTTCAGGACAACGTGTTCTCCGCAGCCGACGCCTCTGTGTGGATGACTTCGGCATTCATCAAGCCGGAGCAGATCTCCGGTGGTCATTGGTCACTGCCCGTGGAACTGATCGCGAACCAGGGTGCCTTCGACTGCATCAAGAATGCGTGTTCGATCTACACCGTCATGGCCCACGGTTCTTCGGACCGCAGCCAGGACACCAAGACCCCGGTGAGCTTCGTCGGCAGCGTCGCACCGGGCACCGTCACCGCCCCGCCCGTGCTGAATGCCGCCGGCGGTCCCGGCATCGCAAAGACTGCGGCCGTTACACTCTCGAAGGCCAAGGGCCTGAAGATCGAAGGCGACCAGATCACGATCGCGGGCACCGGATTCTCAGGTGCACCTCCCGGCATCTACGTCGGACTGATCCAGGAGAACAAGTTCACCACCACCGATGCCGGCGCTTGGATGACCACGGCGTTCATCACGCCGAGCGGGATCAAGAACGGCGCATGGTCGACCACCATGAAGGTGCAGGCCGTCAAGGGCGACTCGGACTGCACCAAGAATCCGTGCTCGATCTACACGATCGCAGCGCACGGTTCGAGCGACCGCAGCCAGGACACCCAGACGCCCGTCAGCTTCGGTGACGACCCCAACGCACCCAATGCCGACAAGGCTGCATCAGCAGCACTGACGGCGGCCGACGGCGGCTCGAACGGTGACGGCAACGCCTCGTCGGACGACGCGAACGCCGCTTCCCCTGCGATCCGCAATCTTGCCGACGCGTTGACCGACGTCACCGCGTGGATCCTTCCGCTGCTCATCGGCGGAGTCGTCGGAGCCGGAATCGCAGTAGCGGCAACCTTCGCACTACGCCGCCGAACCTAGCACTGCCTGCCACCTAGCCCGAGGGGCGTCCGGTCCGGACGCCCCTCACAGAATTATGCACTGAACTGGTCTTTTAGGACACATCGCACCTCTGGACCCGCATGCTTCTACCCCTTTACCGAAGATCAAATTAAGTCTAGCCTTACCTAAGTATTCGCCATCTCGGCGGACCCACCTCAGAAAGAAGGACAATGCGCGCGTTCACAAAGTCCGCGATCGTGGCCGTCGCCGGCACGCTCGCCTGCACGATGTCTCTGGGAGTCGCAGCAGCGCAGACCAGCCCGCTCGGCTCACTGGGCAGCCTCGGCTCCAGCGCTCCAGGACCGGAAGAACCCGAAGAGGCAACGCCACTGGTGTCGCTGTCGAAGGCCACCGGCATCGCGGCCGCCGGTGAGACCATCACCGTCGCGGGCAGCGGCTTCTCCGGCGCCGGCGCCGGCATCTACGTCGGTCTCGTCCAGGACGACAAGTACTCCGCCACCGACTCCACCGCCTGGATGACGACCAAGTGGCTCGAGGCAACCGACATCGTGAGCGGCGCATGGACCGCCGACATCGACGTCGCCGCGATCAAGGGCGACTCGAACTGCCTCGAGAACGCCTGCTCCATCTACACCGTCTCCGCGCACGGCTCGCCCGACCGCACCCAGGACACCAAGACCCCGGTGAGCTTTGCGCCGTCCGTCGTCGTGCCGACCGGGCCCGCTGTGACCGCGTCCAAGACCGCGAACATCGCGGCCGCCGGTGAGGACATCACCATCTCCGGCACCGGATTCGAAGGTGCCGCCGCAAGCACCGGCCTCTACGTCGGCGTCATCCAGGACAACAAGTGGTCCCCCACCGACGCAACTGCCTGGGGCGCACAAACCTTCGTCCGGCCCAGCGCCATCTCCGGCGGCGCATGGAGCACCACCCTCAACATCAAGGCCGTCCAGGGCGGCGCGGACTGCCTCGCCAACGCGTGCTCGATCTACACCGTCATGGCTCACGGCTCCGCCGACCGTAGCCAGGACACCACGACACCGATCACCTTCGCGGCGCCCGCTGCCGGAGTGGTCGTCGACGCTTCCGAGATCCGGAACGTCGCCGGCCTACAATTCGACGCCGGGTAGAGCACCTGAACTGACCCGCGGAACAACCGAAGTCTGGCCTTCGCTCTTTGCAGCGGAGGCCAGACCTGATTCCTGTGCCCAGCCAGCCGCGACGCAGATCCACACGCCGAGGGCGCCGGCGCCGCAGCCGCGCGGTAGCGTTGGCGATCGTGCTTGTCCTGCTTCCCCCTTCCGAAACCAAATCCGACGGCGGCAAGGGCGCGCCCCTCGACCTGGGCGAGCTGTCGATGCCACAGTTGAGCGAGACCCGCGAGATGCTGGTGCAGGCGCTCGTCGACCTGTCGGCGGACACCGAGGCGTCGAATGTGGCATTGGGACTGGGCCTGAAGCAGGCCGACGAGATCGAACGCAACGCCAAGCTGTGGGCCTCCCCCACCCGGCCCGCGCTCGAACGCTACACGGGCGTGCTGTTCGACGCGCTCGACGCGAAGTCGTTCACAAAGGTCCAGCGGGAGAAGGCATATCGTCGGCTCGGGATGGGCTCGGCACTGTTCGGTGCCATCCGGGCCGGAGACCCGATTCCCGCGTACCGGCTCTCCGGCGGGTCCAAGCTGCCCGGCTTCGGCACCCTGCAGTCACTGTGGAAGCCGGAACTGTCCGACGCCCTCGTCGCGGAGGCCGACGGCGGACTGGTGGTCGACCTGCGGTCGGGCACCTACCAGCAGCTGGGCCCGGTGCCCGGCGCGATCATCGCAACCGTCCTCACCGAGCAGACCGACGGCTCCCGGAAGGTGGTGAGTCACTTCAACAAGCACCACAAGGGTCTACTCGCGCGGGCACTGACCGTCTCTCGCGCCGAGCCGACCGACATCAGGGGCGTCGCGCGGGTCGCGTCGAAGGCCGGTCTCACCGTCGAGACCGCCTCCGACGGCGAACTGATCATCCTGACGTGAGGCAGCTGCCTACAACCGCGGGTCCACCGGCTCCGACTCGAGCGCGAGGACAGCGAACACGGCCTGGTGGATCCTCCACAGCGGCTCCACCTTGATCAGCCGGTCGATCGCCTCCATCCCGAGCGCGTGCTCGCGCAGCGCCATCGACTGCTTGTGGCCCAGACTCCGGTTCCGCAACCGGGCCAGGTTCTCCGGCTCGGTGTAGTGCGGACCGTAGATCAGCCGCAGGTACTCACGTCCACGTACCTTGATTCCCAGCTGCACTCGTCCGCCACCGCGGTGGTTATGGAACGGCTTGACCACCATTCCCTCGCCGCCTGCCCCGGTCAGCTCCTCCCACCATGCGACGCCCGACGCCTCCGACTCGGGCACCCTCGTGTCCACGAGCACTCGCCGCGTCGTCGTGAACAGCGTCGGCGCAACGTCCGCGAGTCGATCCGCAACCTCGAGGTGCCAACCGTGGTCGCGGTCACCATAGCTCACCCCCTCGGTCGCCAGCACCTGGAACGGCGCGAGCCGCACCCCGACGAGCCCTTCCGTCGGCCACACGTATCTCCGGTACGCCTCGATGTAGCTCTCGACGTCGTCGGCTCGGGACCTGTTCCCCGCCAACAACACACCGACGTCGAGCCCCCGCCCGGACGCAGCATCGAGCACCGCCGTGCGCGCGGACAAGTCCGCGGACGCCGCCGCACCGACGGCCGCGTATTGCGATCGCAGCAGCGCCTCCGACTTCGCCGACCAGGGCAGCAGTTCGGTGTCGAGCAGCACCCAGTCAGTGCCGAGTTCGTCCCACAGCCCAGCCGCCCCGACCGCATCCGCGACGTTGGCGACCAACAACTCGGTCAGCGTATCCCCGAACATGCGCCGGCCGGTCCGGGTGTGCACCATCCCCGAGAGCCCGTCACCGACACCGAAGCGCTCTGCAGCCACGGCCGCGTCGCGGCACACCAACACCACAGCGCGCGAACCCATATGCTTCTCTTCACAGATCACCTCGTCCACCTTCGCCTTTCGATAGGCATCGAAGGCTTCGGCAGGATGCTCGAGAAGTCCCGGGAGTGCCGAGGTCGCGCACGGCGACATCGTCGGCGGAAGATAGTTGAGCCATCGCGGATCAACCGCGTAGCGACTCATCACCTCGAGTGCGCCCGCCGCGTTTTCCGGACGAACCGAGATCCGCCCGCGAGTCGAAGTCTCCACTCCCCCCACCCGAAGAATGTCGTCGATGTCGAGGGCCTGCGGATCCGACGCGGGCTGGTGCAGAGGCTTGACCGGTCGATACCACTGCCGCTCGGCGGGCACCGACACCACCTCGCGTTCCGGGTATCGCATTGCGGTGAGCGCGCCGCCGAAGACGCACCCGGTGTCGAGGCAAGCGGTGCGGTTGATCCAGCGCACGTCGGGCACGGGTGTGTGCCCGTACAGCACAATGGCCTCACCCCGGTAGTCCTCAGCCCAGGGATAGCGCACGGGAAAACCGAACTCGTCTGTCTCCCCAGTGGTCTCGCCGTACAGCGCGAAGCTGCGCACCCGACCCGACGCGCGGTTGTGGTATTCCTCCTTGAGCCCGGCGTGTGCGACGACCAGCCGTCCCCCGTCGAGGACGAGGTGCGCGACGAGTCCGTCGCAGAAGTCCGCGACCTGTCTGCGAAAATCCTCGGACTCACCGGCCAGCTGCTCGAGGGTGTACCCGAGACCGTGCGTGACACTGACCTTCTTGCCGCGCAGCGCCTTGACCAGTTTGTTCTCGTGGTTTCCAGGAACGCCGAGGGCGTGGCCAGCGGCGACCATCCCCATCACCAATCGGAGCACACCGGGCGAGTCGGGCCCCCGGTCGACGTAGTCGCCCACGAAGACCGCGGTCCGACCGGCTGGCGGAACCGCGTCCACCGCCCGACCCAGCTCATCGCGAAGCACGGTGTATCCCATTATGCCCAGCAGTGTTTCGAGCTCACTGAGGCACCCGTGGATGTCACCGATCACGTCGAAGGGTCCGGTCAGGTCGCGCCGATCGCTACGCAGAGGCTGCCGGACAATCCGAGCCGACTCGACGGCGTCGACGCCGTCCAGCACGTGCACAGCCCGGAACCCCTCCCGGGAGAGCCCGCGCATCGAACGGCTCAGTTGCTGGTGCTGACGGCGCAGCACGGCGCGATCGAAAGCGCGGTCGCCGCGGGCCGCGTTGCGCTCGGCACACACCGGCTCCGGAATGTCCAGGACGATCGCCACAGGAAGCGCATCGTGGCTGCGGGCGAGATCGATCAGCTTCTTCCGTGCCGCCGGCTGGACGCTGGTGGCGTCGACGACGGTCAGCCTTCCCGCCCGTAGTCGCTTGGCCGCGATGAACTCGAGTACTTCGAATGCGTCGGCCGTCGCGGCCTGCGCGTTCGGGTCGTCACTGACGAGCCCCCGGCAGTGATCGCTCGAGATCACCTCATAGGAGCCGAAATGCTGAGCAGCGAAGGAAGACTTGCCGGATCCGCTGATCCCGACGAGCACGACCAAGGACGGTTCGGGAATCTCGACGACACTCATCTACGTGTCCTCCTTTCGGGTGAAAACAGCCATCTGGGTGGGCGTGCCGTGGGTCTCGTCGAGCTCGCCGATCCCGGAGAAACTCACGTCGTAGCCATGTGTTACTGCGAGGCCCGCCGCCCAGATCTCGAATTGTGTTCGGGTGTATTCGAAACGGTGATCCGGATGTCGGAATGCGCCCGCCCCGAGGTTCGGGTAGAGCGCGTTGTACTCCGCGTTGGGCGTCGTCACCAGTACCACCCGCGGCCGCATGTCACCGAAGACCGACTGCACGAGGGCGGGCAGGCGCGACTCGTCGACGTGCTCGACGACCTCCATCAGCACCACCGCGTCGAAGCCACGAAGCCGCGCGTCGCGGTAGGTGGCCGAGGACTGCAACACCGCGACACGGTCCCGCTGACCGTCCGGCAGCTCGTCGACGCCGAGCCTGCGCTCGGCCCTGCGGAGTGCGCTGTCGCTGACATCGACGCCGACGATCCTGGTGAACGAGGGCCGGGCCAACATGGCTCCCAGCAATCGACCTTCCCCGCAGCCCAGATCCACCACTCGTGCCGCACCCAGCTTCTCCAGGGTCGTCAGCACCGCATCCTGGCGTAGTTGCGCGAGGCTCGTGTCGGGCGTGGGCGCATCGGCATTTTGGTCTACAGGATCGTCGGTCAATCGATCGACTACCGACGACACCAGTTCCCGACGGTGTGCCAGGTACCGCGACGCGATCAGCCCGGTCTCGGGATGGCCGGCCAGCCATTCACCGGCCATCCGCACCAGCTTGTCCACCTCTTCCTCGCCCACCCAGTAGTGCTTGACATCGTCGAGCACCGGAAGCAGCACGTACAGGTGACGCAGCGCCGCCGACAGTGTTGTGGTTCCCGACAGCTCGAGGCGCACGTAATCCGCGTCACCCCACTGCGGAATGGTCTCGTCGAGGGGCAGCGGGACCGCAGTCACGTCCCAGCCGAGCGGGCCGAAGAGTCGGCCGGGGAGATCTGCGCCGCCGCGGGCCGGCATCGCCGGGATCTTGATTTGCAGTGGCATCGCGACGTCGACAAGGTCCGGATGTGTCTTGCAGACGCCGGCCAACGCCGACTTGAACACCCGAGACAGGGCGACCGCCAGCATCGACGACCCGGCATACGGCCGATCGTTCACATACTGGCCGAGTGCGAATCCGTCACTGCCGCGGCGGAACTTGCTGCGCGCGAGTTCGATGGGATCGACGTCGAGGAGTAGCGCCGCAGTACACCGCGCACGAGTCGACTCCGGATAGAGCACGGTCGCGGTGCCGACGGACAACTCGAACGTCTGCACCCGATCCGGATGCTTGTGCAGCAGGTAGCCGAGGTCCGAGGCGTCCGGGACTTCGTCTGTGGCGGTAGCAGTCAGTGTGAGCAGCACCGAGTGCACGTTACGGCCCAGCTGATCGTTCAGCCAGGACATTTCGGGCGCGGCACCACCTATGCCTCCTGCGCCGCCTTCTCCGCGGCCTGGGCCTGTGCCACCTGCCCGGGCGAGAACCGGATGAACAGCGCGGTCAGCGCCGCCAGGAGCGCGAAGATCGCGCAACCCAGGAGAGCGAACATGTAGCCCTCGCTGAGCGCGGACAACTGGTCCGGCGTCATGTCCTTGGCCACGCCCGAGATTCCGCCGAGCGACAGCGTCTTCGACGTGGCCATCGCACCGACGATCGCGAGCCCCACCGGCCCGAACAGCGTCTGTGCCACCTGCGCGATCGCGGCCAGCGGACCTATCTCGTGCGGCCCGACGCCGGCGATCGCACACAGCGGCAGCGGCACCACGGCGAGGCCGACACCGAAGCCGACACCGACTACGAGCAGGAACAGGTTCCCGACGTACGTCGCGGAAGCGTCGAGCGTGGAGCCGTACAGCAGGCCGACAAAGGTGATGACCATGCCTGTCACGACGAGCCACCGGGCCTGGACCTTCACCGCGAGCTTGGAGGCGACGAAGGCCGCGGCACCGAGGCCGAACGCGAACGGCACGAAAGCGAGGCCCGCGCGCAACGGCGTGTAGCCGAGGATGTCCTGAACGAACAGCGCGACGAACGGCGCCAGCGAGAACATCACCATGCCGACGAGGGCGAGGGCGATGAACGTCGCGACCCGGCTGCGATTGCGGAACAGCGAAAACGGCAGTAGCGGGTTCTCAGCGCGGCGCTCGACCGCGAGGAACGCGCCCAGCAGTGCCAACCCGCCGATCAACCCTGCGAGCACGAGGGGGCTGCCCCAACCCATCTCCGGGCCCTCGGTGAAACCGAATACGACGGCGGCACAGCCCAGGGTTGCGAGGATGGCTCCAGGCACGTCCAGCTTGAGCCGCTCGGCTCCGGTCTCCTCGAGTGCGCGGAATGCGAACACCAGGATCACCAGGCCGATCGGCACGTTGATCAGGAAGATCCACCGCCACGACAACTCGGTGAGTGCGCCACCGATGATCAGACCGGCCACCGAGCCGACACCCGTCATGGCCGCGAAGATCGCCACGGCCTGGTTCCGCACCGGACCGGGCGCGAATGTGGTCGCAACGAGCGCGAGCGCGGTCGGTGAGGCGATCGCCGCGCCCACACCCTGTAACGCCCGGGCCACCACGAGCGTGGCCTCGTTGACCGCCAACCCGCACAGCAACGACGTGATCGTGAAGAGCGCCACGCCGCCGGTGAAGACGCGCTTACGCCCGAACGAGTCGCCCAGTCTGCCGCCCAGCAGCATCAGGCCACCGTAGGTGAGGGCATACGACGTGATCACCCAGTTGCGCCCGGAATCACTGAGCCCCAGGTCTTCCTGAATCTTGGCGAGCGCGAGCGAGGCGACGGTTCCGTCGAGCACCATCATCAGCTGCATGCCGCTGAGGACGATGATCGCGAGGCCGAACGCACGCGTGGTCACGGGGTACTTCACGGCGGTGGAGTCAGACACAAGAGTTCACGTTACCGAGCGTCCGCGGAAAACCCGGCGACCGGACCGACCACGACGATCGCGGGCGGACGGATGTTCTCCTCCCTGACCCGGGCAGCGACCGTCGCCAGGTCCGCCCGCAGCACGCGCTGGGTGCGCAACGTGCCCTCCTGGATGACGGTGACCGGGGTGTCCGACGGACGTCCACCGTCGACGAGGACGGACGCGAACTGCTCGATCCGCTCGACAGCCATGAGCAACACAATGGTGCCGCGCAACTTCGCGAGCGCGGCCCAGTCGACGAGCGAGTCCGGGTGGTCGGGCGCGACGTGACCGCTCACGACCACGAACTCGTGGGTGACGCCGCGGTGTGTGACGGGGATACCCGCCGCGGACGGCACGGAGATCGCGCTCGTGATGCCGGGGACGACGGTGACCGGGACACCGGCGGCCGCACACGCCTCGAGTTCCTCGAAGCCGCGGCCGAACACGTACGGATCGCCGCCCTTGAGGCGGACCACGAATTTGCCGGCCTTCGCGCCCTCGATGAGCGCTGTGTTGATCGCCTCCTGCGCCATCGCGCGGCCGTACGGGATCTTCGCGGCGTCGATCACCTCGACATGCGGGCCGAGTTCGGCCAGTAACTCCGGCGGGGCCAGGCGGTCGGCGACGACGACGTCGGCGCGGGCGAGCAGGCGGCGGCCCCGGACGGTGATGAGGTCCGGGTCACCGGGTCCGCCCCCGACGAGCGCGACGCCGGGCGCGGGCGTCTCGTCGGTGTCGGTGACGGCGCCGGACTGCAGGGCCTCGAGCAATGCGGTACGGACGGCGGCCGAGCGCCGGTGTGCGCCTCCGGCGAGGACGCCGATGCTCAGCCCGTCGAACACGCCCGTCGCTGGGGTAACGGCCGTTCCCTCACGGGCGTTGTCGGCGCGCACGCAGAACACGCGGCGTGCCTCGGCCTCCGCGACGATCGCGGCGTTGGTCTCGGGCTCGTCGGTGCATGCGATGGCGTACCAGGCACCGTCGAGGTCGCCGTCGGCGTAGTCGCGCAGTTCGAGCGTGATCTGCCCGGCGGTCGCCATGCCCTCGACCGCGGGCGTGACCTCGCGGCTGACGAGATGCACGCGGGCCCCGGACGCGATCAGCAGACCGAGGCGGCGCTGTGCGACGGTGCCGCCACCGACCACCACGACACGACGGTCCGTCAGGTTGAGTCCGACCAGGTAGCTGGTCTCGTCACCGGCGGAAGCAGACACTCGTCTCCCCGTTCTCCACATCGAAGCGGATGTTCACTCGACAGATTTCGAAACACTACGGCTCACCGCGACCGTGACGCCATTCGTGACGTGCTTGGTCACAGTGAGCCCTCCCCCGCCGCTCGCGAGGATCGCGGCCGCTTCCGCGACACTCGGCGTACCCACCGCGCCGTATACCGTCTCGGCAGCGTGCGGCACCGACACCGCGGAGAGTTGTTCCGGTGGATACCCCGCGAGGCGGGCACCGAGGGCCGCTGCCGCGTCGACGAAGGGCGCCTGCCCAGCCTTTCTGTCGAGCGTGGCCAGCACCGCGACCGCCTCATCACCGCAGACCTCGAGAACCGCGCTCACGATGTCCGCGACGCCGACCCGACTGCCCGCGCCCACCCCGACGCACAGTCCGCCCAGATCAGCCACGAGCGGCCTCGACGAACCGCCGGACCGCGGCGGGGTTTCCGGCGGGATGGGTGTGCAGGTAAGACGCGTGCACTGCTCCCGCGGCGCCGGCAACGAAGCCCTCCCGAGTGGCCCCGGAGTCCCAGGCGCGCCATCCCCACGCCGGTCCCGCGTCGCCGGCGGTCTCGGTGGCCAGCACCGTACGGTGGAACTCGTGGCCGCTCACGCGGGTGCCGGCGTCGAACAGCACCGAGTCGGTAAGCGCGACGGCCTCCCGGTACCCGAGCGTCAAGCGCATGCCGAACCGGGCGTCGACCTCGATCACCCCTGCCATCGGATGCCCATCAAGACTGCGAGCAAGGTACAACAGTCCTGCGCACTCGGCGTGGATCGGCGCACCGTCCGCCGCGAGTTGCCGTACCTGGTGCAGCAGCGCAGCATTCGACGACAGTGCCACCGCATGCTCTTCGGGGAACCCGCCCGGAAGCACCAGACCTGCTGTGCCCGAGGGTAGTTCGTCGTACAACGGATCGAACGTGAAGACCTCGGCTCCGGCCGCCTCGAGCAGCTCCCGATGCTCGGCGTAACCGAAGGTGAATGCAACACCACCGGCAAGGGCGATCACCGGGCGCGCCTCGGCCGCAACGGGTCCGACCTCGACAGCCGGGTCCCAGGCGGGCGTGTCGACCGATGAGCGTGCGAGCGACCGGATGGCATCGAGGTCCAGGTGCGCCGCAGCCAGCTCCGTCATCGCGGCCACCGCAGCCAGCGCGGCCTCACCGTGTTCCACCGCCGGCACCAGCCCGAGATGACGAGACGGCACCTCGAGTTCCGCCAGCCGGGGCATCGACCCGAGAACCGGCAGGCCCACCCGTTCGCACGCCTGCCGCAACACCTGCTCGTGGCGGGCGCTGCCGACGCGATTGAGGATCACCCCACCGATCCGGACGGCGGCGTCGAACGTCGAGAAGCCGTGCAGTACAGCCGCCAGGCTCTGGCTGTGTCCGCGCGCGTCGATCACCAAGACCACCGGCGCGCCCAGCGCCGCGGCCACCTGCGCCGTGGAACCTTCGGCCGACGGTGCTGCCGAACCCGGATCGATCTTGCCGTCGAACAGGCCCATCACACCCTCGACGACGGCGATGTCGCAGTCGGCACTGCCGTGGCGGAAGAGCGGGCCGATGCGGTCCGCGCCGACGAGCACGGTATCGAGGTTGCGGCCGGGGCGTCCGGCAGCGAGCCCGTGGTAGCCGGGATCGATGTAGTCCGGTCCCACTTTGAACGGCGCGACCCGGTCGCCCGATGCCCGCAGCGCACCCACGAGGCCGGTCGCGACGGTCGTCTTGCCGCTTCCGGAAGCCGGCGCCGCAATCACCACCGCAGGAGCACTCACCACTCGATACCGCGCTGGCCCTTGCGGCCCGCGTCCATCGGGTGCTTGATCTTGGTCATCTCGGTGACGAGATCGGCGGCGTCGATCAGCGCCTGCGGGGCGTCACGCCCGGTGATCACCACATGCTGATTGCCCGGACGGCTCTGCAGCACCTCGACGACCTCGTCAAGATCCACCCATCCCCATTTGAGCGGGTAGGTGAACTCGTCGAGCACGTAGAAGCGATGGGTCTCGTCCGCGAGTCGGCGTGCGATCTCCTGCCAACCCTCGGCGGCTGCCGCCGCATGGTCCTCCTCGGACCCCTGCTTGCGAGTCCAGGACCACCCCTCGCCCATCTTGTGCCACTCGACGGCGCCACCGGCACCGCTGCTCTCGTGCAGGTCGCCGAGCGCACGGAAGGCGGCTTCCTCACCCACCTTCCACTTCGCGCTCTTGACGAACTGGAAGACGCCGATGTCGAAGCCCTGGTTCCAGGCACGCAGCGCCATACCGAAGGCGGCGGTCGACTTGCCCTTGCCGGCGCCAGTGTGCACCGCCAGGACGGGCTGGTTGCGGCGCTGCCGGGTAGTGAGCCCGTCGGCCGGCACGTTCTCGGGTACGCCCTTCGGCATATCGGGATCCCTTCTCGGACTGTGTTTTCAGGCGGTTCAGGCAGCGGCGCGAACGACGCCGGCGACCTGCTGCGCCGACAGTTCCGTGAGGCGGACGTGACCGCCGCGCAGGTCCCGCGCCAGTTCCGCAGCCAGGCCGAGGCGGACCATGCCGGTCTCGCAGTCCACGACGATCGACGCGACGGACGCAGCGGCGAGCATCGCAGCGGCACGCTTGGCGCGCGGCAGGGCATCCTTGCTACCGGTGGCGCGGCCGTCGGTGAGGGCCACCACCAGCGCGCGGCGCTTGGGATCGCGGACGCGTTCACGCAGCACCACCTCACGAGCCCGCAGAAAGCCCTCGGCGAGCGGGGTCCGGCCACCGGTCTTCATGGCCCGCAGGCGGCGCACCGCGACCTCCACCGACGACGTCGGCGGCAGCACCAGTTCGGCGCCCGTCCCGCGGACGGTGATCACCGCGACCTTGTCGCGGCGCTGATACGCATCCCGCAGCAACGACACGATCGCGCCGGTGACCGCCGACAGCCGGTCGCGGGCGGCCATCGAACCGGATGCGTCGACGACGAACAGAACCAGGTTGCCCTCACGCCCCTCTCGGAGTGAACCGCGAACATCGTTGGCCGCCAGCAGTATCGGACCATTGGTCCGGCCACGGGTGACCTGGTGTTCCGCGGCCGCGAACAGGGTGCCGACCAGGTGCAGCCCGTGGCCGGGCTCCGTCGTCGTCCGCACGGACCGGCCGCGCGTCGAGCGGGACCGCGAGCGGCGGCCGGGGCTGCCGTCGCCGACGCCGGGGATCTCCAGCATGCGGGTCCGGAACTGCGGCCCGGGTGCACCGACACGGCGCTCGCCCTCCGGACCCGAACCGGACGAACCCTGTTCGGGCGATTCGTTCTTCGACTCACCGGACGGATACTCCGGAGGCGCCTCACCGGCGCCGGGGCCGTCGGGGTCAGGGTCGGGCTCGGGCTCGTCGTGTGCCCGCGCGTCGGCATCGGCCTGCTCCAATGCATCATCGAGTTGCTGCTCGTCGAGACCAGGCTCGTCGAAGGGGTCACGCCGACGACGGTGCGGCAAGGTCAATTCCGCGGCAACCCGGACATCCTCCTCGGTGACCGCGTCGGCGCCGCGCCACGCCGCGTGCGCGGTCGCGGTACGGGCCAGGACCAGATCGGCTCGCATCCCCTCGACATCGAAGGACGCGCACAGCGAGGCGATCCGGCGCAGTTCCGTGTCCGACAGTTCCACCGCGGCGACGGCGTCGCGGGCCGCGGAGATCTGGCGGGCCAATTCGGCGTCCTGCTCGGCATAGCGAGCGGCAAACGTGTCGGGATCGCGCTCGTAATCGAGGCGCCGACGTACCACCTGCATACGGACGTCGACGTCTCGGGAGGCGGCAACGTCGACCGCGAGACCGAAACGGTCCAACAGCTGCGGACGTAGCTCGCCTTCCTCCGGATTCATGGTCCCGACCAGGACGAACCGGGCCGGATGGGAGTGCGAGACGCCGTCGCGTTCGATATGGACGCGGCCCATGGCGGAGGCGTCGAGCAGGACGTCCACCAGGTGGTCGTGCAGGAGGTTGACCTCGTCCACGTACAACACACCCTGATGGGCCTCGGCGAGCAGCCCGGGCTGAAAGGCCCGCTCGCCGTCGCGCAGTACCTTCTCGAGGTCGAGGGAGCCGACGACGCGGTCCTCGGTTGCGCCGACAGGCAGTTCCACGAGGCGGGCGCGACGGCCCACCGCTACCTCGGGTAGCAGAGCGGTGAGTGCGCGCACGACGGTGGACTTCGCGGTGCCCTTCTCGCCGCGCACCAGCACACCGCCGATGCCAGGGTGGACTGCGCACAGGATCAGGGCCAGGCGCAGCCGATCCTGACCGACGATCGCACTGAACGGAAATCCGGCAGGCTCGTGAGCGGCCAGGTCATGGTTGTGACGCAACGATCGAATCCCTTCACTTCTCGGTTTCCTCGCCGAGAGCTTGGCGGTGCGAAACGTTGCGGCATTCTGGCTCCGGGTGGTTCGCGTGGAACACCCTCACAGTGGCGGGACCGCGCCTGATTCTCACAGGACTTCCCCACAAACGTTTCTCTGCTGCGCACCCTACCGCGACTCGGGATCGTCCCCGCGCCGCGGTAGGTGCGTGATCGTCACACGGACGCGGACTCGGCTACCCGGTCGGCGGCCGGAGCGGCGTCGGTACCGAGCTGCAGCGAACGCGTACTCCAGTCCCAAACCTGGTTGAACAGGTCGACATTGTCGGTCAGCTTCTGCCCCAGTGACGGGACCATCTGCGTCAGCTTCGGCTTCCACGCGTCGAACTCGCGAGGGAAGCAGCGTTCCAGGACGTCGAGCATTGCGGGAACCGCAGTGGACGCACCGGGTGAAGCGCCGAGCAGGCCGGCGATGGTGCCGTCCGCTGCGCTGACGACGGCGGTGCCGAACTCGAGCACGCCACCCTTACCCTTCTTGCGAATCACCTGGACTCGCTGCCCGGCGGTGATGAGCTCCCAGTCCTTGCCGACGGCCTTCGGCACGAACTCACCGAGGGTGCCGATGCGGTCGGCGGGCGACTGCATGAGCTCACCGATGAGGTACTTGGTGAGGCTCAATTCGGTGACGCCGACGCCGAGCATCGACATCAGGTTGTTGGGCTTGACCGAGCCGGGCAGGTCGGTGATCTTGCCCTGCTTGAGGAACTTGGGCGACCAGCCGGCGTAGGGGCCGAACAGCAGGCCAGGCTTACCGCCGATGACGCGGGTGTCGAGGTGCGGCACCGACATCGGGGGCGCCCCGACAGCGGCCTTGCCGTACACCTTGGCGCGGTGCTGATCGATCAGCTCGGGGTTGGTGCAGCGCAGGAACTGGCCGCTGACCGGGAATCCACCGAAGCCCTTGGCCTCCTTGATGCCCGACTTCTGCAGCAGGTGCAGCGCGCCGCCACCGGCACCGACGAACACGAACTTGGCGTTGACGACCTTCTTGGCGCCGGTGCGCAGATTCTCGACCTTGACGGTCCAGCTGCCGTCGGACTTCTTGGTGAGGTTGCGGACCTCGTGACCGAAATGCACCGTGCCGCCCGAGGACGCGACGTAGTTCAGCAACTGCTTGGTGAGCGCGCCGAAGTCGATGTCTGTACCGGCCTCTGTCCAGTTGAGGGCCACCGGATCGGAGAAGTCGCGACCCTTCGCCATCAGCGGTAGACGCTCGGTGAAGAACTGCTCGCTCTCGGAATACTCCATGCCGGCGAACAAGGGATGGCGCGCCAGTGCCTCATAGCGCGCGCGCAGGTACTTCACATTGTCGGCCCCGTGTACGAAACTCACGTGCGGGATCGGGTTGACGAACTCCTTGGGATCGGTGAGGAGACCGTTGTCGACCGCGTACGACCAGAACTGGCGCGAGACCTGGAACTGCTCGTTGACATTGACAGCCTTGGTGATGTCGACGGTGCCGTCGGACTTGGCCGGGGTGTAGTTGAGCTCACACAGTGCGGAGTGGCCGGTACCGGCGTTGTTCCACGGGTCGGAGCTCTCGGCCGCAGCCGCATCGAGTCGTTCGAAGGCGGTGATCGACCAGTCGGGCTGCAACTGACGCAGGATCGCGCCGAGCGTCGCGCTCATGATGCCCGCTCCCACGAGCACTACATCGGTCTTCGCCTCTACCACGTTCTGGTCTGACACTGGAGAATCGACTTCCTTGTCTGTTCACACGCAGCCTGTCGGTACGCATCCGCATGCACAGCCCGCCTTTCGCGCGCCTGTGGCGCTTAGGTTACCTGTGCGTATCTACCCGAATCACCTCCCCCAATTGTGCCCCTCGCAAACAACTCCATCCGACCAATAGAGTGTGATCGTGACTACTTGGGCCCCCGACGTTCTCGGCGACGGATACCAGCAGCTGACCATCCCGCTCGGGACCGACCCTGACGGCGAGGGCGAGCTCGAGGCCACGCTGGTCCGCTACCAGCCGGCGTCGACGTCCACGAGCCGCGCCGTGCTGTACGTCCACGGGTTCACCGACTACTTCTTCCAGCAACACCTAGCCGAGCACTTCGCCGCGCAGGGATATGCATTCTTCGCGCTTGACCTGCGCAAATGCGGCCGTTCGCTGCGACCGGGGCAGACGCCGCACTTCGTGACCGACCTTCGGGCGTACGACGTCGAGCTGAACGCGGCGCTGCAGCTGGTGCGCGAGCAGATCGGTACCGGCGGCGATGTGCTGCTGGTCGCCCACTCCACCGGCGGGCTCATCGTGCCGTTGTGGCTCGACCGGCTCCAACGCCGGCCGCAGGGTACCGCCGGGGCCGGTGTGGCGGGCCTGGTCCTCAACAGTCCGTGGTTCGACCTGCAGGGTCCGGCACTGCTGCGCAGCGCGGGCACGACTGCCGCGATCGACGCGCTCGGACGGCTGTCGGGAAAGACGCCCGTCCCCGGACAGAAGCTCGACACGTACGGCTCGAGCCTGCATGTGAGCTCCAACGGCGAGTGGCATTACAACCTGGACTGGAAGCCGCTGAGCGGGTTCCCGGTGACGTTCGGCTGGCTGCGCGCGGTCAGACGCGGTCATGCGCAGCTGCACCGCGGGCTCGACATCGGGGTGCCGTCACTGATCCTGCGTTCGAAGTCGACGGTGTTCGCATCCCGCTACAACCCCACCGTCGACGGCGCCGACGCCGTCCTCGACGTCGACCAGATCGCGAAGTGGGCCGGCTGCCTCGGCAACCGCACCACGATTGTGCCGATCGAGGGCGCCCGCCATGACGTGTTCCTGTCCACCGAGAAGCCGCTGGCAACGGCGTTCGCCGAACTAGACCTGTGGTTGACATGGCTCGACGCCCACACCACGACAGCACGCAGAACGGGAGCCGGCGCATGACCCACTTCGATCTGGCGATCATCGGCACCGGATCGGGTAACTCGATTCTCGACGAGCGATACGACGGCATGAAGGTCGCGCTGCTCGAGAAGAGCACGTTCGGCGGCACCTGCCTCAACGTCGGCTGCATCCCCACCAAGATGTACGTGTACGCCGCGGAAGTGGCCCGTACCATCACCGGATCGTCGAAACTCGGCATCGACGCGACGCTCGACGACGTGCGCTGGCATGACATCGTCAAACGCGTATTCGGCCGGATCGACCCGATTGCAGCGGGCGGCGAGCGCTATCGTGCCGAGGACTGCGACAACGTCACCGTCTTCCGCGGTCACGCCCGCTTCGTCGGCCCCCGGACAATCGATACCGGGACCGGCGATGTCATCACTGCCGACCAGGTCGTGATCGCGGCGGGCTCGCGTCCGGTGATCCCACGCGAAGTCCTCGACGGCGGTGTGCGATTCCATACCAACGACGACATCATGCGGCTGCCGGAACTACCCGAACGATTGGTGATCCTCGGCTCGGGTTTCGTAGCCGCCGAGTTCGCGCACGTGTTCTCCGCGCTCGGAGTGCAGGTGTCCATCATCGGCCGTAGCGAACGCCTGCTGCGCCACCTCGACAAGGAGGTCTCGGAATGGTTCACCGAACTGGCGAACCGCAAATGGGATGTGCACCTAGGTAATCCGATGGTCGCGGCCCGACCGTCGGGCTCTGCAGGAGTTGCCGGCTCAGCCGGCGGCGGCATCGAGATCGAACTCTCGGACGGCACCGTCGTTGCCGGTGACGAACTACTCGTCGCGGTCGGACGGACACCCAACGGCGACCAGCTCGACGCGTCGCACGGCGGCATCGCCGTAGACGAGTCCGGACGCGTCATCGTCGACGAATTCCAGCGCACCACGGCGGAGGGTGTGTTCGCACTCGGCGACGTGTCGTCGCCGTACCAGCTCAAGCACGTTGCGAACCACGAGATGCGGGTGGTGCGAGAGAACCTGTTGCGAGACGCGTGGACGTCCACCGACGGCCTACGGCGCAGTGATCACCGCTTCGTGCCGGCCGCAGTGTTCACCGACCCGCAGATCGCGGATGTCGGTATGACGGAGGAGCAGGCCCGCGAGGCAGGCCTGGACATCACGGTCAAGGTGCAGAACTACGGCGACGTCGCATACGGGTGGGCGATGGAGGACGACGAGGGGTTCTGCAAGGTGATCGCCGAGCGCGGCACTGGCCGCCTGCTGGGTGCACACGTCATCGGCGCGCAGGCGCCGACGGTGATCCAGCCGCTGATCCAGGCGATGAGTTTCGGGTTGTCTGCGCAGGACATGGCGCACGGGCAGTACTGGATTCACCCCGCGCTGCCCGAGGTGGTCGAGAACGCGCTACTCGGTCTGGAGATCTGAGCCGATCGGTTCCACCGAACCACCTCGAAGATCGTTGGCGCTGAGCTAGGTTCGGCGAATGATGGGTTCCCGGATGGGCCGCCGGATCGTCACCGCGATCGCCGTCGCGCTCGTCGCGGGCGCCGCAGATCCTCGCTCCCACAGCATCGGTCGTCCCACCCGTCGCACCCGCCCTCGGCGCACCTGGAACGGTCCTCGAGTCCGACCCACTGCCCCCGTCGCTCCGGCTGCCGGGCACCGGCGCCGGCCCGCGGATACGCCGTCGCGGCCACCGACTACATCTGCCTGGGCACTCCCGGCGTCCCGCCCTACCTCCACGGGAAGTCTGCGACGGACAGCGTCGTCGATTCGGTGCGGGCAGCCCGCGCCGAATCGACGGCGCCGTCTCGACGCGTTAGGCGGTGGCCGGGCTGGCAGAGGGCGGGCAGGCCGCGGTGTTCACTGCACACGCCGCCACCGAGTACGCGCCTAGACTGGACTACCGCGGCGCGGTCGCCACCGGAGTGCCGTCGAACATCGAGACACTCGCCCCGTTCGCCGGGCCGAATTTCCCGCCGCAGGGCCTCGCGGGGCTGACCAGCTTCATGACCTTCGTGATCGCGGGACTCCGTGACGTCCACCCCGAACTCGACATCGACAGCTGACTGGCCCCGATCGGACGCTCGTCGACGCGGCGCCGGAACTCCCCTACCTCCAATTTGCAGCTCGCCGCGAATATCTCGGTAGCACAGATGCTCTCGCGATCGCTCAACGAACCGGCGCTCATGGCGGCACTGCGCGACTATCTGCGGGTGCCGACGTCAGGTTACGACCGGCCGCTGATGATCGCGCAGGGGCCGAGGACCCGACAGTGCCGCTTCCGTTGACAGTCAAGCTGATCACGGAAATGAACCTTGCCCGGCACCCGTCCGGACTTCAGGATCTATCCGGCCGACCACATCGGCAGCCTGTGTGCCAACGAGGCGGACGCGGCCACGTTCATCGCAACGGTGTTTGCCTGCGAGAGCAACTCCGAGGACCCCGAGTGCGCCCCTGCTTCCGGAGGCTCCCTCGGGTCCCACAGCTCGGCCGGGTCGCTCGGGTCTAGCTGAGCGCGTCGAGTCTGTCGGGCAGCCAGGAGTGCCCCAGCGCCAGAGCCACTGCCAGCACGGCCGCCGGGACGAAGAAGCCGAACACACTCAGCGGCGCGGACGCGAAGAGTGTCCCGAACGAGCCCACGACAAGGGTTCCCGCGACCAGTCCCGCAAGCAAGCGCTCCGGGAACGCCGCGGGGAGCAGACAGAGCACCGCGGGGATCGCCAGCACGGCGACGATCGGCGGCCCGTAGGTCCGCACGATCGACTGCTCGCATTCGCCACCGGGCATGATCCCTGCGTCCGGATATCCCAGTTCACATGCGGTGATCTGCATCATCGAACTGGTCGCGGCGAGGATCGCCAGCCCCGCACAGACCCACGCCAGCAGAAACCACCCCACCCGAACGGCATTCAGCATGCCCACTCCCCTCGATCCTCACCCACGACCGTACGAGGGCCCGGCGCGCCGGATTCCGGGGGATCCCTCGGATCTCTCGGTTCCCTCAGCTCGCTGGGATCTCTCGGGCAGAACAACTAGATCGAGAGAGTGGCACAGATGACTACCGACCGCAGTCAGAAGGGCGGGTCGTCCTCGCCGAAGTCGACGACGAGGACCGGTTCTCGCCGCTTGTCGGGATGCCGCGGCAGGTAACCACGGCGTCGACTTTGCCGGTAGGCGGCCTGCTGCGCCGGTGGGACGTGCAGGTCGATGAGAAGCCCGAGTTCCTGCTCGACGGGTGACCGGTTCAGCTTCGCGAGCGTGCGGGTGTCGAGCCGGGCACGAACATGCTCGGGCACGCCGGCGTAGAGGCCGTCGAGAGTGAACGGGCCTTCGGGCCGGGTGGTGATGGTGTGGCCGGCCGGGTCGGTCCAGTCGAGGCGTCCACCCTCGGACTGGCAGACCGACCAGTACCCGATCGTCTTGAGCCGGTGATGTTTCCGGCACAGGCACGCGAGATTGTTCTCGACGGTGAGGCCGCCCGCGCCGGGACTGTCGTGGTCGAACGGGACCGTGTGGTCGAGATCGCAGGCCGCGGCCGGAACGGTGCAGTTCGGGAACCGGCACACCCCGTCCCGGACCCGGATGGTGGCCGCGAGCGCGTCCGACGGCGTGTAGGTGGTCTCCCGGTACCGGGCGGCCGCCCGGGTGGGTGGGAGCATCGGCGCGGGCCCGGCACGTCCGATCCCGGCGACCGCCCCGGGTGTTCCAGCTGTCGGGTTCGCGGTGAGCCGCTCCCGGTCTTTGTCGCTGATCGTGAGGACCTGCTTCCAGGTGCCGTCGGCGGCCAGATCGCGGACCAGGTCGGCGTCAATGGGTCCGTGGCCGAACAGGAATCCGGGGGCGTCGTCGAAGCCCAACAGAGTCGCGGCACTGACGCCGACGAGGATCTGCACCTGCACATTCGCGGTCATCTTCCCGACCTGACGTGCGGTGCAGTCGGCGCGACCGCACGCGCAGTCCAGGCAAGTGTGCCCGGACGCAAGCGCGACCAACGCGTCCGCGCGGCGCTGCGCCATCGTCCGCGGATCCTGACCGCACACATTCTGGCTCATGGCTCGCAATCTTCCGGATACGATCCGACCTCCGACAGCGGCCAGGATTCCGTCGAGATCGGTCAGTCCGTCGTCGCGGGCCAGAACCCGCACATCCCGGCCCGCTTCCGCAGTCGTCCGGCGTTCCGCGACCCCGTCGGGGTCCAGGTTGGCGATCAGTCGGCGGGCCCGAGCCTTCAACTTCGTCGTGGAGACCCGATCCGCGCCCTCCAGCAGGCGTTCCTCGACCGCATCCAACAGTTCGTCGGCGACGTTCGCGAGTACCTCGTTGAAGGCATGGGCTTTCGCCAGATCGATCCGGCCCGACTTGAACTCCTCCCGAACCCGATGCAGCCGCACACGCAACTCGTAGCCCAGCCCGATCATCCGCTGCGCCGCCCACTCCGTCAGCCCCAGAATCCCCGCAACCTCGACGTGCGCGAACTCGCCTTCACGGGACTCGTTCCGGCCAGCCCGCCTGTCTTCCGCGCACCGAGCCTCGAACAGGTCCGTCACCGCATCGACTTCCAGGAACTGTTCCCGAGCGATCCGCGCATGCATGCCGCGCAAACATCGGCCGTGTCGAGAGCAACCCCCATTTCGAACATACATTCGAGTATAGCTTTCAGTGGCACCGATGTCAGCGCTTTCGCGAACCGAATTCGATCAGAAGACAGAGACATCGAGAACAAGAAGCTTCGCCGTTCCGCTCACAGGTCCGCACGTGAACTCAATGCGGATGTCCGCGACTGGACACTCGAATCGTCCTGACCCGCGACCAGCTCGACACCCACCCTCCACGATCGAGTCCTACCTGCGGTGCTCGAGCGCCCGGACGACGCGATCGCCGATCGACTGCAGAATCTGCACGACGACGATGAGGACGACGACCGCGACCAAGAGGACCGGTGTGTTGAACCGTTGGTAGCCGTACACGATTGCGAAATCGCCCAGACCACCGCCACCGATGGCCCCAGCCATGGCCGAGTACCCGACCAGCAGCACCGCAGTCAGCGTCGCGCCGGCCACCAAAGACGAAACCGATTCCGGTAGAAGCACTTTTCGAACGATTTGCAGGTTGGTCGCCCCCATCGCCTGCCCCGCCTCGATACGACCGACGGGCACCTCCCGCAACGCGGCCTCCACGACACGCGCGTAGAACGGGATGGCACCGATGGTCAACGGAACGATCGCCGCCTCCGGGCCGATCGCGGTGCCGACGATCAGCCGGGTGACACCGATGAGCGCGATCATCAGGATCAGGAACGGCAACGAGCGAAAGACGTTGACGATCGCGCCGAGCACGGCGTTGACGGCGCGCTGCGGCCACAGTCCGCCGGGCGATGTCACGTACAGTACGACGCCTAGCAGGATGCCGCCGAGCACGGTGAGGACGAACGAGATCGAGACCATGTAGAGGGTCTCCCGCGTAGCGTCCCACACCTCGGGGAACGAGTCGTACCAAGTCAGCTTGTTCATGCGATTCGTCCTTCGATCCGGGACTCCGGGCCCCACGACAGCGTCGTGCCGGGCTGCGATTCCACGAACGTCTCGACATCCGCCCGGTTCACGTCGGACCCGAACCGCAGACGCAAGCGCCCGACGGTGACTCCGGCAACCTGCTCGACGCGGCCACCGACCACCGAGATGTCGATATCCAGCTTCCGGACGAGTTGCGCAAGCCACGGCCCGTGCGCCTCGTCACCGATCGTGGTGACGAGCGCGGTGTCGGCGCGGTCCCCCGCGGACGGATCGTCGCCGACCGGGACGATCGCCGCACCGAGTACCGAACCGGGTTCGGCGACCAGGTCCAGGATCCGTCCGGTCTCGGCAATCCGGCCGTCCTCGAGCCTCGCTGCCGACGTGCAGATCCGCCGGAGCACGCCGAGCTCATGCGTGATGAGTACGACCGTGACCCCGATCTTGCGATTGAGTTCCGCAAGTAGGTCCAGCACCTGGTTGGTGGTGTCGGGGTCGAGAGCGCTGGTCGCCTCGTCACACAGCAGCACGTCCGGTTCGGACGCCAGCGCGCGGGCGATGCCCACGCGCTGTAGCTGCCCACCCGAGAGCTGCGACGGGAACGCCTTCTCCTTGCCCGCGAGTCCCACGAGCGCGATCAACTCGTCGGCCCGGGCCCGGCGCTGCTTACGGTCCATACCGGACAGCTCGAGCGGGAACTCGACGTTGGCCCGCACGGTCCGCGAGTGCAGCAGGTTGAACTGCTGGAACACGGTTCCGATGCGCCGACGTGCCTGACGCAGGCCCGCACCGGTGAGCTGCGACAGGTCGTCGCCACGCAGCACGATGCTGCCGCTGGTGGGCTGCTCGAGCAGGTTCAGGCACCGCATCAGCGTGGACTTGCCCGCGCCGGACGGACCGACGATGCCGAAGATCTCGCCCTCGGCGATCTCGAGGTCGATGCCGCGCAGGGCGGCGACCGGGTCCGCTCCGGCGGCGGCGGGGAAGGTCTTGACCAGGTTCCGGACCGCGATCATCAGCTGGCCGCGTGGACCGGGACGACGGAACCGGAGTAGTTCTCCTGGATCCAGGTGGCGGTCTCCGGCGACTCGAGGGCCTCGGCGAGCGCCTGGATACCGGGATCGCTCTGGTCGGCGGCGCGAACGACGAGCAGGTTCGCGAACGGGTTGTTCTCGACCTTCTCCGACAGCAGCGCGTCCTTCGCCGGCGTCAGGCCGGCCTCGATCGCGTAGTTGGAGTTGATGACCGCGGCGGTGATCTGCGGATCCCCGAGGTTACGGGCGAGCTGTGACCGCTCGATCTCGACGAACTTCAGGTTCTTCGGGTTGGCCTTGATGTTCTTCTGCATGACGATGGACAGGTCGGCATCGGCGAACGGGACGTCCATCTGGATCAGTCCGGCCGACTCCAGGAGGTAGAGCCCGCGCGCGAAGTTGGTGGTGTCCTTGGGCAGCGCGATGGTCGAACCGTCGGCGAGCTGATCGACGGCGGTGATCTTCTCCGAGTACAGGCCCATCGGCTCGAGGTGCACGTCGGCGACGGCGACGAGATCGCTCACGCCCTTCTGCTTCTGCCAGTCGGCGAGATACGGCGCGTGCTGGAAGTAGTTGGCCTGCACGTCGCCCGCGACGAGCAGCTCGTTGGGGTCGATCTCGCCGGTGACCGGCTTGACGTCGAGTTTGACGTCACCCATTGCACCCGAGTTTGCGATGTGCTCGAGGATCTCGACATGCGGGGTGCTGGACGCGGAGATCACCAAAGTCTCCCCGTCACCGCCCGAGGAGCAGGCGGCTAGACCCACGGTGAACAGAGCGGCAGCGGAAAGAACAGCGGTGCGGCGCAAAAACATTGGGGGTACCTTCCGGTGGTGTGGAGCTGGTCAGCCGCGCAGGGCGGGCAGGTCGAGCAGGTCGCGGTGGTACCGCTCGGTGACATTGGGGTGAGCGCGCAGACGCGACTTGAGGGCGTTGAGACCGTAGCGGGCGTGCAGGGTGCCGCCGTGCTGGTCCGGGCCGACGCCGACAGCCTCGGCCGCGAGTTCGGGCGACAGCGGGATGGCCGGCAGCGCCTGGTCGTACCCGGGGTTGAGGAAGAAGGGCAGCGACACCCGATCCTTGCCGGCCGGCGGCGGCAGCACCCGGTGCACCGTCGCCTTGAGGTAGCCGCCGGTAGCGACCTCCAGCAGTTCCCCGATGTTCACCAGCAGGTGTCCGGGCAGCGGCGCGACGTCGAGCCAGCCGCCATCTGTTTCCACCTGGAAACCGGTGCTGTCGGGCTCCGGGTAGAGCAGGGTCAGCGCTCCCACGTCCTTGTGGCTGCCCACGCCCTGGTCGGTGACCGAGCCGTCGTGGCCCGGGTAGCGCGCGATCTTGAGCAGCGGATCGGGATCGGCGAACGCGGTGTCGAAGAAGTCGGCCGGCGCATCGAGGGACTGCGCCCAGCCGCGGATCAGCCGCAGGCCGGCGTCCTGGGCCTGGAGCGACCACCCGAGCGCGAGTTCGCGCAGGCGCGGGACGGCGGTAGGCCACAGGTTGGGGCCGTGCAGCACGTCCCACGGGCGCGACGGGTCGATCGGATCGACCGCGTCCCGCTCGGGTCCGATGTCGAGCTGCTCGCGCCAGTCGATGTAGCCCTGCGTGCGCTCGCCGCCGACCCGGGTGTATCCGCGAAAGTGCGGCGAGTTGCTGTTCTCGATCTCGAGTTTGTCGGCCTCGGGCAGCGCGAAGAACTCCCGCGCCGTGGCGATCAGGGCATCGGTGAGCTGCTGGTCGATGCCGTGACCGGTCAGATAGAAGAAGCCGATCTCGTGCGTGACGGTGCGCAGCGCGTCGACGTCGAGATGCTCCAGGTCGATGATCGGGAGTGAATGGGCGGACATGGAACGGGTCCTTTCCCCACGGGCACCGGCGGACTATTCACGCTGCGACGATGTCGGTGCCCGGCGGGAAGAATGTGCACGGGGATGCGGGACGGCGTTCGAGTACCGTCGCGCGGGGATCTCGTCTCAGCTCACGCGCATGCAGCGACAACACGCGCGACGCATTCGCATCGCGGTGGCGGTGGCTGCAGTGCCGCGCATCGAGGTCCTTCCAGGACAAGACGGGGAACCGGCACGCCATATTCGGCGGGCCCGTGCGGCGAGGCTAACGCGCCCGCCGGCCACCAGACAAATCGAACGTCCACGCACCGCGGCGAACGGTTGCAATCATCCGACGAGCGGTCCGGCGGGCGGCTACCAGGAGCTGGTTCGGAGCACCACCTCGGTTGCCAGCTCGGGAGCAGCCGATACCGGGATGTTCTCGACCCCGTCGAGCTGGACGACGCGGAAGTCGGAGTAGGCAAACCGGCCGCTGGCGTCCGCGCATGCCCGCCCGAGCGAACTGCCCACGACAACAGTGGTGGGCAGTTCCACGGCCGGACACGTCGCGTCCCGCACAACACCGTCGGCGCCAGGCACTGCCGGGTGGCCGCGGTCGGCAACGACCAGGCTCGCGAACCGGCCGAACGTTCGGGAAGCGAGTGACCACGCGAGTTCGGCACCGAGGCCGGAGCCCACCAGGTTCACCCACGGCAGCTTCAACTCGTCCAGTAGCGCGATGATCGACGACTCGTCCAGGCCCTCGATGCTCTCGGGGACGACCGTCCGCAGATCCGAGTCGTGCAGCCGCGCACAGACAGCGTCGTAGACGTCCGCCGGGTCACCCGCGTCCGGAAGAAGCAGCACCGTGTGCCGGCTCTCGGGCCCACCTATCCGGACTCTGCAGGTCCCGTTTACCACCTCAACGCGCGTCGACTCCATGGCTGAAAACGGTACGCGATCGCCACGGACCGATCGGACGCCTATGCGGGATAGATCTTGCCGATGATCTGCCTGGCCATGGCGGTCGCCGGATCCTGCCCGTTCGCGGCCGGTGCCAGGTTGGTCCACACCACCAGGGTCACCTCGTTGTCGGGATCGTGTCCCATGAACGAATTGAACCCGGGCAGCTCACCGGTGTGGCCGAACATCGGCCCCATTTTCGCCATGCCCCAACCGTATTGAGCAGATCCTTCGTCCGGGCCGGTCGGCTGCACGCTGGCGAGGCGCTGTTCCTGCAGTTCGGCATCGAGCAGCTTCCCGCCAACCAGCGCCTGCACCCACGTGACGAGGTCGTCGGCAGTCGAAATGCCGGCACCGGCCGCCCATGCCCAAGACGGGTTGACGCCGGTGACATCGTTGGGCAGCAGGGTTCCGTCCTTCGCCGCGGTCTGCATCGCCTCGGGCAAGGCCGGGTCGGTCAACGTGTCCATGTTCGTCCCGTAGACGTAGCCCTGCGGGTGGGGCGCCGGGAGCGAGCTGTCGGCGATACCGGGGAACGAAGTACCGGTCAGGCCGAGCGGGCCGAAGAGCCGCGACTGGAAGATTTGGGGCAGCGGCTTGCTGTCCAGATTCTCGGCTATGAGTCCGAGCAGCACGGTGTTGGTATTGGAGTAGTGGTAGCCCTGTCCGGGCGGGAAGTACGGCGGATTCGCGAACGCGAGCGCCAGCAGTTCGTCGGGCTTCCACTGCTTCTGCGGCTCGTTGTCGAGAGCCTCGTTGAGTTGCGGGGTCTCTGTGTAGTTGAAGAGTCCGCTGCGCATGTTCAGCAGCTGCTCGATCGTGATGTTGTCGCCATTGGGCACATCGGGCCGGAACTTCGAGACCGGGTCCGTCAGCGCAATCTTGCCCTCCTGGGTGAGCTGCAAGATCACTGTGCCGGTCATGGTTTTGGTGTTGGAGCCGATACGTACGTGCTCGACAGTGTCGACCGGTGAGTTCTGTCCACGGGTCCCGGTGCCGTACTTGACCATCAGGTTGCCATCAGGGGTCTCGAGGATGGCAACGGCACCTGGAATTTGAAGGTCCTGCGCCACGCCTGCCACGATGTCGTTCAGTGCGGCGTCGTCGATCTTCTGCAACATCGCCGTCGTGGACGCGGCGCTGGTCGTGGCCGACGCGGACGACCCGGTATCGGAATCGTCGGACGAGCATCCCGTGATCACCAGCGCAGCTACCGCCGCTACGCCGATCAGTCGGACGGTCGAGCTTCTCCCCAGGGCAGTACGCACGTCGCCTCCTCGATGTCGGCGGTCGCCGTCGTCGCTAGGGATCCTAGGGCGGGGAGTCCAGGACGCGCGCGGAAGCCGCAAAACAGCTTTCCCGGCAGTGCGTCCGAACTGGCTATCGCAGCGACGCACCGATCGTGGGCACACCCGCCAATGCCCCGTTCCCGAGGACCGCGAGGACCGCATCGATGTCGAGATGCCGCTCGACGAGGTCCGCGAGCAAATCCAGCTGAGCCTCCCGAACCCTCCCGACGTCGGTGTCGGTCGCGACGACGAAGCCGCTACGGGCTGCGCCCTGCGCCACCTCGGCGAGGAACCGGCGCCGGTACTCGTCGTTCTCGAGCAGCCCGTGCCAGTGAGTGCCACGCACACTGCCACGCACACTGCCCTCCTTGGACCCGTCCGCCGCGCTCAGCAGCGGCGGATCGCCATTGCGCCGAACGCGCCCATGATGGATCTCATACCCGCGCAACGGAATTCCATCCGCATGGCCGCCCACCGCCGCGAGCACCTTCTCGACTGCGAACTCGATCTCGAGGTCCAACAGCCCCAGCCCGGGCACCGCACCGGCGCCGGACTCGACGCCGTCGTCGATCACCGCGCCGAGCATCTGGTAACCGCCGCAGATTCCCAGGATCGCCCCACCGGCCTGCGCTCGCCGGATCAGCGCGTCACCGATACCACTGCGCCGCAACCACTCCAGGTCGGCGACGGTGGACTTGCTGCCGGGCACGACGACGAGGTCGGCGTCGGCCAGGCGCGAGGGCTCGCTCACCCAGTGCACCGAGACGCCGGGCTCGCACGCGAGCGCCTCGACGTCCGTGGAGTTGGAGATCCGCGGGAGCCGGATCGCGGCCACCCGCAACCACTCATCGCCGACCGGCGGCGCGGGCCGGCCGACGGGCGCGTCACCCACGACACCGAGCGAGTCCTCGGCGTCGAGCCACAGGTTCTCGGCGAACGGGATCACCCCGAACGTCGGGCGGCCGGTAAGGGTCCGAAGCTGCTCGAGCCCGGGTTCGAGCAGACTCACATCGCCCCGGAACTTGTTGATCACGAACCCGGCGATCAGCGCCTGGTCCTCGGGCGAGAGGACGGCAACGGTCCCGAACAGGTGAGCCAGCACTCCCCCGCGGTCGATGTCGCCGACCACGATCACCGGCAGCTGCGCGGCCTGAGCCAGGCCCATGTTCGCCAGATCGGTGGCCCGCAGGTTGATCTCGGCGGGCGATCCCGCGCCCTCGCAGATCACGACATCGAACTCGGCGCGCAGCGAGGCCAGCTCGTCGGCGACGATCCCGCGCAGCCACTCACGGTGGGTGATGTAGTCGCGGGCACCGACCGTGGTGACGGCCTTGCCGCGGACGACGAGCTGCGACGTCCGGTCACTGCCAGGCTTGAGTAGCACTGGGTTGAACCGCACACTCGGGTCGAGCCCACACGCCCGTGCCTGCAATGCCTGAGCGCGGCCGATCTCCCCACCGTCGAGCGTCACCACGGAATTGTTCGACATGTTCTGCGCCTTGAACGGTGCCACCCGCACCCCTCGCCGCGCGAGCATCCGGCACAGCCCGGCGACCAGCACACTCTTCCCGGCGTCAGACGTCGTGCCCGCCACCAGCAACGCACCGCTCAGCGCCGATGTCACGGCAGCGTGAGGATCTCGTTGCCCTCGTCGGTGACCACGATGGTGTGCTCGAACTGGGCGGTCCACTTGCGGTCCTTGGTGACGACCGTCCAGCCGTCCTCCCAGATGTCGTAGTCGACGGTGCCGAGGTTGATCATCGGCTCGATCGTGAACACCATGCCGGGCTCGATGATCGTGTCGACGTTCGGCTGGTCGTAGTGGAGGATCACCAGGCCGTTGTGGAAGGTCTCGCCGATGCCGTGCCCGGTGAAATCGCGCACCACGCCGTAGCCGAAACGGTTGGCATACGCCTCGATCACGCGGCCTATGACGTTGAGTTCGCGACCTGGCTTGACGGCCTTGATCGCGCGCATAGTCGCCTCGCGAGTCCGCTCGACCAGCAGGCGGTTCTCCTCCGAGACATCACCGGCAAGAAATGTGGCGTTGGTGTCTCCGTGAACACCACCGATATAGGCGGTGACGTCGATGTTGACTATGTCGCCGTCCTGAATCACCGTCGAGTCGGGAATACCGTGGCAGATCACCTCATTGAGTGACGTGCAGCACGACTTCGGGAAACCGCGGTACCCGAGGGTCGACGGGTAGGCGCCGTGATCGCACATGTACTCGTGCGCAATGCGGTCCAGCTCGTCCGTGGTCACTCCGGGCGCGACGGCCTTGCCGGCCTCCTGCAGGGCCCGCGCTGCGATCTTGCTCGCAATCCGCATGGCCTCGATGGTCTCGGGGGTCTGCACCCACGGCTCGCTGCCCTCCTGAACCGTCGCCTTCCACGCATATTCCGGACGTTCGATGTCCTTCGGGACGGCAAGGGTGGGCGAGACGGTTCCAGGAACGAGCGCGGTGCGAACAGACATGGGTTCAGGGTAGACCGGCCGGCCGCGACGACTCGCGACTGCCGAGATGCCCGGCTCGGAGACAGCGGGTCGAAACGATCAGCCGGTTCCGGCTCACACAATCCATGATCAAATCTGTATTGTTCACAACGAGCCGTCCCTTCGGTACTGTCTCACGCGGAGGTACCGCCATGCTGAATAGAATCCTGGAATCGGCTGCCGGAGACGTTGACACCATCGATGTCGTCGGAGTCAACGATTGGCGAAGAGCCGTGTCCGGAGTTTTCGTCCCCCTCCAGGTTCGGAGCGAAAATCCTGATCTCTTCCGGGGCAGGATTCGGAGCCGAATTCTCGGCGGAATCAACATATCCGAGGTTTCCGCTTCGGAACAGGTGGCTCAACGTACCGCTCCACTGACCGGGGAAAAGGCGACACTCCGATACATGCTATGCCTCCAATTGGAGGGAACCGGAATCGTGATGCAGGACAATCGCGAAGCGGTTCTGAAGCCGGGAGATATTTCGGTCTACGACATGGACCGGCCGTACTCGTTGGTCTTCGAAGATCGGTTCAGCTGCCTCGCCGTGATGCTGCCACGGGAACTACTCGGTGTCCCACCGCGCATGGTTGCCGAGCTCACTGCCGCGAGATTCGCTGGAGACGATGGCGTGGCACGGGTAGTGAGTCCATTTCTCGTCAGCCTCGGCGGGAACCTGACCAGGCTGCCCCGCGAATACGGAACACGACTCGTCGCCAATGCCGTCGATATGGTGGCAACAGTATTTCTGAGTCAACTCGGAACCTCCGAACGCGAGGCACCAAATTCCCATCGCCGAGATCTACTGCACGAAATTCTCGCCTATATAGACAACAACCTGGCAGATCCCGAACTCAATCCCGCGCGAATTGCTGCGGCACATTTCATCTCAACCCGCCACCTATACGATATTTTCAGCGAACAGGAATTGACCGTCGCGGGTTGGATCCGGACGCGCAGGCTAGAGCAATGCAAACGTGACCTGTCCGACCAGCTTCGCATCGAAGAGTCGATCGCCACAATCGCAGCAAGGGCAGGATTCCTCAGCCCGTCGCATTTCAGCCAGGCATTTCGGCGTTCATTCGGGGAATCCGCAAGCGAGTTCAGAAGTCGTACTGTCGGCACTTCGGGCCAATTTCGGAACTGACAAGTCCGCCAACGTCCCGTCAGCAACGTGCGAAGTAGCCCCGCAGGTGGCGGTCGATCCGCCAACCTGCGGGGCCGTTCCGTCACACCGGCAGTTGCTCAGCCGCCGATTCGTCCGCCTTCGGGGAGCGTCGAGCACTCCGGGTTTCGACGAGTGCGATCGACACGACGGCCACCACAACGTACGAGATTGCCGCCACGAGCATGACGACGGAGAGCCCATACCGGTCGGCCAAAGCCCCGGCACCACCGACAGCGAAGGACCCGAGCAGCTCCCCGATGCCCATGATGAGGGCACCAGCCGTTGCCATGATTCCCACCGGCACGCTCTCGACAGGAATGATGCTGACGAACAGCGCTGTCATGGTCATGATGACGCCGCCGATCGCGACGTACACCACCAGGCTCAGGCCGCTCTGTGGGAACAGCAGCAGCATTGCCGGTGTCAGCGCCGCGAGCAGCGCGTACCCGATCATTGCCGGCTTGCGACCGATCCGATCGGATGAGTACGGGAGGAACACCTGCCACAGAATGGAGACGACGCCGAACAGTGACATCACCACTCCCATCGTCGCGATCGGCAACTCGCTGACCTCGGTGAGATACAGGGGAAGGAACGAGTTGAAGGTCCACAGCCCACCCATGGCGAAGATGCTGATCGCGACACACACGAGGATGTTCCGGTTCGCCAGCCCGGCCAGTAGTGCAGCGCGATCGGATGCACCGGTCCGCTCCCCCACCGGGGCAGCGTCCACAGTGGGGGCAGGCTCCTCGATGAAGGCCCACACGAGCAGTGCAGCGACAAACGTCGGCACACTGATCATGACGAACGTCATCTTCCAAGTTGACATTTCGGCAATCTGCGTCACCACGACGGGACCGAGGCTAGCCGCGATCACCGCGGCGCCGGCGTAGACGAATCCGACGTTACGGCCGAACCGTTGAGGCGCGGAAGTCGATGCGACGATTGCGATGGCGATCGGAAGGATGATTCCCTCACTGGCACCCAGCAACGAACGAACGATCAACAGCGCGCCGAACGAGTTGGCCGACATCGTGACCGCGGTAAGCACCGCGGTCGCCAGGATTCCGAAAAGCAGGATCGGCTTACGACGACCGAACCGATCCGCCGCGAACGCAAAAATGGGAGCGGACAACGCATAGCCGATCGTCTGCCACATGTTGATCTGACCCACTTGGCTTTTCGTCAAGTTGATGTCGTCGTCGATCAGCGGCATCAGGATCGAAAGCGCCTGACGATCGAGGAAGACGAGGCCCCAGGTCAGGAAGAAGATCAGAACCGTACGGCCCTCGAGTGGCCATGAATTTTGAGATGCACTGCGAGATTGAGACATCGGGAGCCTTTCTGGTCCACGGGAGGTCGAGCACTGCCGTAGTCGGCTACGGCTGCCCTGGCATCCGCAGGACCGGCTTGACGACGGCGGCCGCCCGTGCGTCCTGGGCGGCGGTGTTGATGTCAGCGAAGTCGTAGTGGGTGACGAGCCTGTCCAAGGGCATGCGTCCCTGGCGGACCAGGTCAACCAGTACGGGCAGGAACAGCGGCGGGTTCGAGTCGCCTTCCGTGATGCCGGTGATCCGCCGCCCGTTGAGCAGGAAGTTGACGTCGACGGGAACTGTCGTGCCCGGCGACGGGGCACCCATCACACCGACCTCTCCGAGCGGGGCGAGCGCCTCGATCGCCGTGCGTAGAACCCCGGGATTGCCGGTGCACTCGAGCGCGTGCGTCACACCGAATCCGGCCGTGAGTTCGCGCAGCGCCTCTGCCGGGTCGACATTGGAGGGGTTGATCACGTCGGTTGCCCCCAACTGGGTGGCCAGCTCGAGCCTGGATTCGGCCAGGTCGACGACGATGATGCGCGTTGCCGGGGAGAGAGCGGCAGCCATCACCGCCGCGAGTCCCACGGCGCCCGCCCCGAAGATCGCCAGTGTGCTGCCTGGTTGCGGGCGCAGCACATTGAGGACCGCACCTGCACCTGTTTGAATTCCGCAGCCCAGCGGAGCCAGCAGCGACAGATCGGCGTCCGGATCCACCCGGGTGAGGCCACGCTCGTCAGCGAGAACATGCGTGGCAAAGGATGACTGGGCGAAGAAGTGTCCGTGCAGGTCCGTCCCAGCCTGACGGATGGTGGCACTGCCATCCGCCCGCTCGCCACCGAGCAGGTTCCGGTGCAGGAAGTCGGCGCAGTATGCGGGATGGCTGGCCGTGCAATTGGGGCAGTCGCCGCAACTGGTGAATGTCAGCAGAACGTGATCCCCGGGCCGGACCCGGGTGACCGCGCTGCCGACCTCTTCCACTATCCCGGCACCCTCGTGTCCGAGCACCCCGGGCAGGGGAAAGGGTATGTGGCCGGCCGCGACCCCGAGATCCGTGCCGCACACGCCGCTCGCGACGATGCGCACGAGAACCTCGTCGGGGCGCGGGTCGTCCAGAGTGACCTGTTCGAGCGTGAAATCCTCGTGGAGTCCACGGAGGACCGCTGCCGTTGCTGTCTTGGTCATGAAATCACCTCATCTTCTGTCGATATCGATGCACGCACGGTCGCGTCAGATCGGATAGTGGCGCTCGCCGGATTGCACAGTTATCCACCGTGTTTCGGTGAACTCCTCAAGTGCAGCGCGGGAACCGAAGCGGCCGTATCCGCTGTCGTGCACACCACCGAAGGGCATCTGCGCCTCGTCGTGCACGGTGGCACCGTTGATGTGGCAGATTCCGGCCTTGATCCTCCTGGCCAGCTCGAGACCCCGACCGACATCGCCCGTGAACAGTGCGCTCGACAGTCCGTAGTCCGTATCGTTGGCTACTCGCAGCGCCTCCTCCGGGCCGTCGACCTCGATGATCGACGCGACCGGCCCGAATGCCTCTTCGCTGTAGAGGCGCATCTGCGCGGTCACGCCCCGCAGCACGGTCGGCGGATAGAACAACCCATCGCCCTCACCACCACCGGCAATGACATGTGCGCCGTGCTCGGAGGCGTCGGACACCAGCGAGGCAACATGGCGGCAGGCCTGCTCGTGCACCATCGGACCGATCTGGGTCGACGGGTCGGCGGGATCGCCGACCCGAAGTGCAGCTGCGCGCTCGGCAATCTTCGATGCAAACTCGTCGGCCACTTCGCGGTCGATCACGATGCGTTCGGTCGACATGCAGATCTGGCCCTGGTTCATGAACGCACCGAAGATGGCCGCGTCCACCGCCGCATCGATATCGGCGTCCGCCAGCACGATCATCGGCGCCTTTCCACCGAGCTCGAGCACCACTCGCTTGAGGTGCTTACCTGCCTTCTCCGCGATGATCCGCCCTACCTTCGTAGAGCCGGTGAAGTTGAGCCGCCGAACCGCGGGGTGGGCGATCAGACTGTCCACGACTGCGGGCGCGTCTTCCGGCGCATTGGTGATCAGATTGATCGCACCGGCCGGGATCCCGGCATCATGGAGTGCTTCGACGATTGCCGCATGGGTGCACGGTGTCTCCTCGGACGCTTTGAGCACGACGGTATTTCCGTAGGCGAGGGGCATGGCCACCGCACGCACTCCGAGAATCAGCGGCGCGTTCCACGGCGCGATGCCGACGACAACTCCGGCTGGTTCCCGGACGGCGAGTGCCGTCAGTCCCGGAACGTCCGACGGAATGACCTCGCCGATCATCGAATACGTCTGGGCAGCTGCTTCGCGGAGCATTCCGACCGCGACATGAACGTTGAAATTGCACCAACCGAGTGCTGCACCCATCTCGGCACTCATGACCGCACTGATCTGCGCGCTGCGCTCGGCCAGTAGGTCCGCTGCACGCTGCAGGACCTCACGTCGGCGAGCCGGCGATGCGGTGCCCCAGGTGGCGGATGCGGCTTCCGCGGAGTCGACAGCGCGCCGAACGTCGGCGACGGATGCTGCCACGACCGTGGCCACGTGTTCACCAGTGAGGCGGCAGATCTCAGTCGTCGAAGAGCCGGACTCGGAGGGCGTCCACTCACCGTCGATCAGTAGTTGGACGGTGCGGCCGGTGGCGAGGGCATTCATGGATGAACTCATCTCCTTCGGTGGATGGATAGGGTCGGCTGCCGCCCTCACGGCAGGGTGATCAGCGTCTTGACGACGCCCGGCGCCTGGTCGGCCACCTCGGCATACGCCTGTTCGATGGCGTCGAACGAGTACTGGCGGGTGAACATCGGCGACGGATCGAGTCGCCCGGCGGCGATGAGCTCGAGCAGTTCGTCCATGTGAGTGAGGTCGCCGAGGCCCGTCCACACCGAGACGTTCTTGAACAGCAGCCCAGCCAGATCCAGTTCGACGGGGGCCGAGTGGATGCCGACGATCCCGATATGTCCGCCCAGCGCCACACAGGCCACTGCGGTAGCCAGGGCAGCGGGGGATCCTGCGGCTTCGATGATCGAATCCACGCCACGTCCACCAGTGAGCTCGATGATCGAGTCGGCCACGGTGGCGTCAGCGACGAACGTGTGGGTGGCGCCGAGTCTCTCGGCCAGAGCCAGCCGTTCCGGCACCGTGTCCACGGCGATGATCTGGCGAGCGCCGTGCAGACCGGCGGTGTGGACGGCCGACAGTCCGACCGGTCCACAACCGAGTACGAGAACGACACCGCCGGGCGCGTGAACGGTGTTCCGGACTGCGGTCCATCCGGTCGGCAACACGTCGCCGACTGCCAGCGCCTGCGCGTCGGTGACGGTGGGCGGAACCTTGGACAACACGTGATCGGCCCAGGGCACCCGCAGGTACTCGGCCTGCGCTCCCCCCAGGTCTCCCCACGCCTCCCCGGAACCGAACACCCCACCGCGGGAACACCGCTGAGTCTGGCCACTCCGGCAGGTCGGGCAGCTCGAGCACCACGGAGCAGCGGGGCCGACCACCCGGTCTCCGACCTCGAGCAAGGTCACCGCATCGCCGAGTTCCTTTACTGTGCCGACATATTCGTGCCCCACAGTGAATCCCCACGGCGTGGGGATATGACCCTCGACGAGGTGAACGTCACTGCCGCAGATCGTTGTTGCGGTGATTTCGAGAATGACATCGGTTGGTGCGAGAATCTCGGGATCAGCGACTCGAGTCAGCCGCACCGAACCTTCGGCATCGCAGAACATTGCGCGCATCGATTTGCCCTCTCTTGACGTTCTCAGGCGGATTTCGCGGAGTCGACCGGACGGACGAGCTGTTCGGCGTAGAACTCCGTATCGGACTGGCTGGGAATCACGACGCCGTAGGTCTCGGCTAGTTCGCCGAGCACATTGCGGAGCATCATCAGATCCGCCTGGTTCGCGTTGCGGCGGACATCGAGAAACGGAAAATCTGCCTTCAAGTCGGGGCGGTACTCGTCCCGGATCCGCCGGATGTTGTCCGCGTTCTCCCCCGTCAGCACCGCATTCGCATCGGCTGCGGCCAACTGGAAGAGCTGATCGAAGATGGCCCACGCGTCCGCAGCGCTGGGATGGATGATGCCGATACCGTAGAGGCCGGATGCGCCATCGACGAACGTGCCCAGATGGAACACCGGGTGACCGTCCACGAACGGGACCACACCATCAGCGAGCCAGGGGATTTCAATGTCGTAACCGGTCGCCATCACGATCACGTCGACGTCCTCGACCGAGCCGTCGACGAACTCCACAGTCGAGCCGGAGATGCGCCGGACATCCGACTTCGAAGTGAGCAGTCCGTGCGCGAAGCAGTGAAGCACGAGGTTGCTGACGATGGCCTGCGTCGATCCGACGGGGTGTTCGGGAACCGGCAATCCATAGCGGCTGAGGTCACCCACGGTGGCCAGAACGAGGTCGAGCTGCTGCTGCGGGTCGAGCGCTCCGAGCATCGGCAACTCGGGCAGAGGAACCTTGCCGTTCAGCAGGTCCGGCGTCGGGATACCGAAAATCTGCTTGGGGAAGAAGTGATACGCGCGGCGCGTCGACAGGAACGCCTTCTCGGCGTGGTTAGCGGCGTCGACCGCAATGTCCACACCACTGTTTCCGGCACCGATCACCAGGACACGCTTGCCTTCGAACTCGCTGATCGAGCGGTAGTCCTTCGAATGGATGGCGCGGCCGGTGAAGGACTCGAGGCCAGGCACGTCAGGGATGAACGGATGCCACTGCTGACCACCGGCATAGATGACGCCGCGATAGTCACGCACCTCGCCCGAATCCAGCGTGACCTTCCAGTAGGTGCCCGCCTCGGTCTCCACCGGACGTGCGTCGGTCACCTCGGTTCCGAAGGTGATCAGCTGATCCAGCCCGTAGTCGACCGCCATGTTCTCGATGTACTCGTGCACCTGTCGCCAGGACGGGTAGTCGGGGTACGCCGAAGGCATCGGATAGCCGATGAAACCCCCGTACTCCTTGCTGGTGATGAAGTGGCAGGTCTCGTACATCGGAGACCCCGGATTCTCGATGTCCCAGATCCCACCGACACGGGTGTTGCGTTCGATGAGTTCGACATCGATGCCGTACCGCCGGAAGGCGCGGGCGGCAATCAGCCCCAGAGGACCAGCACCGACGACGCAGTACGTGGTGGGCAGAGAAGCGGAATCGAGAGTGGAGTTGCTCATGTTGGTGGTCTTTCGTTGAGGGACCGCAAGCGGCCGTTGTTCATGCCGAGTGAGTGAGGCAATGCCGTAGCGCTGCCAGGAGGAGGAGTGCTTGATCGCTCACGCCGACAACGGCAGGCGACAGGTTCGTGGTGAACGCCATCGAGATGCCACGCTCGGCATCGGCACACACCAGCGATCCACCCGCCCCCTGATGTCCGAAGGATCGATCCCCCAGAAGCGGGAGGTGCGTGTGTGCGAGCTCGATTCCCGAGCCGAAATGCGTTTCGTAACCGAGCATTCGGTCTGGCCCGATGGATTGGGTTTCGGTCATCTGCGCGACCGCGGCGCCGTCGAGGAGTCGCGTTCCGTCGACATCGCCGATGGCGGCGGCGAAGATCCTGGCAAGATCGCGCGCAGAGCTCACGCCCGACATTGCGGGCCAGCCGGCCTGGACGACCGCGGGGTTGTTGAAGAACCCTGCAATGTCAGCGTGGATCTCGACGAAACTCCCGTCCGGAATGAAGCTCGGATCCGAGAATCCTTGAGCCTGAGCAGGGGTGAGTACAGGCTCGCCGAACTCGACGGGCACGAGTCGAGCGAGCTGATCCGTCGGAGCGCCGAACCAGAACTCCGCGCCGAGGGGCCCGGCGACACGGCGCTGCACGAACGACGCCACGTCTTCTCCGGCTGCGTGCGTGAAGACACCGTTCATCAAGGCACCGAAAGTGAATGCGGCGTAGCCATGGGCGGTTCCCGGTTCCCAATATGGCTCCTGCCGAACGACGGCCGCGTCCAGACCGCCGGCCAGAAGATCATCGAGCGTAAGCGGATCCGCGACCGCAGACAGCCCGGCGCGGTGACCGAGGATCATCCGCGCGGTGATCTTCTCGGTCGACGCTCGGCGGAACTCGGGCCAGTACTGCGCCACCGGGGCGTCGAGGTCGATCAGGCCTTCGGCGTGCGCGATCGCCGCGGCGATCGCCACGATGCCCTTCGATACCGAGAAGACCTGTTGCAGAGAGTCGGTCTCGTATGCCCCTCCGACGAGGTCTACGACTGCCTCGCCGTCCTGGTAGATGCACAGTGCGGCTCCGCCTCCCCTCTGACGAGCAACCGTGCGCGCGAAGACGTCCGCGACCTGCTCGAACGGCGGACGTACGGCGCCCGAAACGGGCACGACAGCGGGTGGTGCTTGATCGGTCTTCATTCCAAATCTCTTTCCTGCGTATCGGATTCGACTCTCCGTAGAGCCGCCGAACCGGGTCGGTCCCGCCCGGAATGCGCGATGCTCCGGGTACCGTATGCGCTGTGACGCCGATCTCAGTTTCGTTACCGTGCAGGGCGCTGTCGTATCCGTGCACGGTCGTAGCGGGCCTGTTCGGATTCGCGTCGACGCACGCCTGCAGACGTGCCCTGCCCGGCGTCTGCCGAGTGCAGTCCTCGATCAACGCTGGAGGAACTCGAGGACGGACCGGACGCAACCCACCACATAGCCCGAGGCGAAGATCCGGACGTGAACCTGCCCGAGTTCTCGCCCGACGCGCCCGAGCACCAGACCGATACAACCTGGCAAAGAGACCGCATCTACACGAAGGCCTTCGGCATGGAGCACGAGTAGAAAGTGGTTCGGGTCCTATACCGCGAAGTAGGTGGCGAGTCCTTCGTGTCCTGCGGGTGTGAGTTCAAGGCTGCGTGAGCGGTCGACGGGGCGGATCCAGTCCCGGGACAACAGGCCGGTCATTACGACGGCACCGAGTGCGCCGCCCAGGTGGGCGCGATCGTGGCTCCAGTCCGGACACAGGAACGCGAGTTTGCGGCGCGGTGGAAGCGATGTCATGCCCACGCCGAGGGAGATGACGGCCGGTTCGGCGTTCGGTCCGAGCTGCACCTCGTAGTGGACAGCAATCGGTTGCAGAACACCCGTTTGTGCGGACACAGTCGGTCCGGCAGGTGGCGCGGCGCACCCACCGAGCTGGTCGAAGAAGATGAGATTGAACTGGCGACGATGTTCGATCGCCCAGACGCGGTAAGCAAGTGGCCCAGCGGCGAGGCGCTGTTCGAGACCCGACCCCGCCGAGACGCCGAATGCTGTAGTGATGCTGTCTTCGAGCGATTTGTAACTCTGGACGATCAACTCGAGCATCAACGCGCCCAGGGCGACTCGAGCGGATCTCGGGTCGTAGCGGTCGCGGGCTGATCGCTCTCCGGTGACATGTCTGCCGACTACGGATTGGACTGAGGATTCCTTGACCCGAGTACGCGGTCGAGAAGGCGCTCGACGAGCTGGAGAGCCAGTTCCGCCGTGCCGTAGCCAGGAAGCATCCCCTGGGCGAGCCCGCCCGTAGCTGCCAGAATCAGTTCCGCATCGAGGTCAGGATCCATTGACGGCATGACCGCGTCCCGATCGGTCACTCGCTGAAGCTGGCCGGAGATGAGCGCTGTCAACTCACTTGGGGCAGTTAGGGTTTCCTCGGCGGCGATTCCCTGTCCGGTCAGCGCGGCAGTATGGAAGGCACCGAGAACGATTGCTTCGTCGCGACGCTGTTGATCGAGCGGGAGCATGGCGACCAGGAACGCGGTAATGATCTCGCGGGGAGTCGCTTCCGGACCCACGACGGACAACTCCTGCATTAGACGAGCACCTGCGTCCTGACGCACGGCCTGATGTGTCGCGAGAAGGAACTCCCGCTTCGTACCGAAGTAGTACTGCACGAGCCGAACCGAGATCCCAGCCTCGGCAGCAACGGACTGAAACGTCACCGCCGCGAGCCCACCGTCGACGATCACTCGCCGCACCGCATCGGTGATCTCCCGTCGCCTCACTTCATGGTCGACCAGTCGCGGCATAGGGCCGCCTCCCTTTCGCACGGATGACGTTTGCCCATTGATGGTACGCACATACCGCATTAGTGGTACCGTCATACCAACAACCAAGTGCAGCGAGAGGGAGGCTCATGCCGAAGATCGGACGATTCAAGAACGACGCATCGAAGCTGTCATACGACCGCGTCTACCAGGCATTGGAAGGCACATGGCCGGTTCCGTCGACACAGTTGGACATCCCAACATCGTTCGGAACCACCCATGTCCGTAAGTCGGGGTCCGGCACGGAGACGCCGATCGTCCTGGTGCACTCTCTCGGGGCTAACTGTCTGCAATGGCACATCGTCATCGAGGATCTGTGCCGAGACCGCGTCGTGTACGCACTGGACACGATCGGCACTCCGGGGCGCAGCGTCCAGACCGCCCCGATCACCGGAGAATCCGACTTCGCCACCTGGGTCGACGAGGTATTGAACAAACTCGGGGTCGACCGTGTCCACCTGGTCGGCTACTCGCAGGGTGCATGGCACGCCGTTCTCGTAGCACTCCATTCTCCTGAACGAGTGGCGAGTGTGACGCTCATCGAGCCGGGAGGAGTCTTCGACAAGCCATCGTGGGGTGTGCTGCTGAAGATGATCCGGGCCGGGATGCGCCGCACCGACGAAAGTATCCGCAAGCTCAACGATTGGCTGTCTCCGGGGTACGTCCTCGGCGACCTCGAGTTCACCCTCGCCAAAGAAGCCCTGAACTACCGCCCTGGGATTGGATGGGCTCGAATGCTCAAGGATGCAGAAGTGCAGTCGATCACGGTTCCGATGCTGGTGATCTACGGCGCCGAGACGGTGGTCTCCAATCCCGAGCGGGTGGCAGCGCGACTGGCTGATCTTCTACCTGCAGCGGAAGTCGAGATTTTCGCCGGCACTGGCCACGGAATCCTCGGACACATCCCCAATCAGGTGATTCCCCGACTCATGACTTTCGTCCGCAATCACGACGACGCGAAGCGCAAATGACCGGCGGCCGATCTCGACCGACTGAACCGCAGACCCAAACCCAGCCTGCCTGATGCCGGATGATGTGCGCCCCACCCGACGCTGTTTCCGACTGGGTACAACAGTCGGGCCGGGCTAGGCCCTCGGCCCGCATCTCGTAATGTGAGGTTCCCCTCGGGCAGCGGAGACCGAGATAGCGGGGATAGGAGATCTCGCTGGAAGGATGTTCGCATGTCACGTACCCGCAGGTCATTCACGACCGAGTACAAGGTCGAGGCCTCTCATCGGGTGATCGATTCGGGCCGCACGATCGCCGAGGTCGCCCGCGAGCTCGGGTTGAACGAGAAGCTGCTCGGGCGCTGGGTCGCAGACGAACGCCGTCGCGTCGAGGCCGCGGCTGCGCAGGGTGATCAGCCGCTCGACGGTGCCGAGCGCCGGGTCCTCGCTCGCGCGACCCGGAACCGCGCGCACCCTTTCCGGTGACGATGAACCGCCCCCACTGCCCGCGATCCCAGTGCGCGTCCCCGATCCGCACCGCGCACAGTTCTTTCGCCCGGACACCAGAGATGCAGGCGACCTTCGCCATCGCGTAGTCACGCACCGCGATGGGGTACTTACGCGAGCGCGGTAGGTCATCCCGCCAGGCGGCGCGAAACTCAGTCATGGCCCGCTTCGAGAGCGGTATGCGCAAGGTGAAGTCGCCCCGATGGTTGGGTCGAGTGATGGCGTTTGCCGGGACCGGCGAAATACTGGTCGAACTGTCGCGAAGTGAGTCTCCAAGGGACGCAGTCGAAATTGTCGCACAACTCGAGAACAGGCTTGAGGAGTGTCTGCAAGGTGGATGGGGCCAGCCCCGCAACGTCACGGGCCCACCCGTACTCAGCGATCGTCTCGTGAAAGAAGGCCGTCTCGTCGATCGGATCGGCTGATTCCGTGATCCGCCGCTGCAGAGTCGCCACGTCAGCCAATTCGGTTGCGATGCCAAGCGAAGCGGCGGCTTCGGCGAGCTTCATCGCACGGCGGGTTCGGAAACCCGCCACGAGTCGGTACTTCGTGGCAACAACTCGCATAATTCGAGAGTTATCACGAACTTTCGGTTCTTCCGATTCGCACGGGAGAAGCGGTCTGAGCTCAGGCAATGCGGCACCCAGCGCAAGTGCGCCCGAACGAACCCACCCGAACTCCAGTGGGTCGACGGCAGCGGCACCGCACGCTACGGAGTCGGATCCCTGTTGCTCGGCGCGTAAGACGACGGCGGGGTCTTGAAGTACATCGGGCACGTCGGCACCGGGTTCACCACTGCGCTCCGCCGATCGCTCCGCGCTGGGCGGTGGAGAACGCTTCTGGACTCGGTCATCACCTCACGCAGTGGCTGATCGGCCGCGGCGAAGCGGTCGTCGATATCCCGTCGACCGCGACAGCGCGAGTGCGGGAACTCTCCAGTGGTGGCCGGCGCGCGATTTCCGGCCGGTCGCCCCGGAAGGCCACACCGACGTCCTGCGGATTCTCGACGAACACCGGGTCGACCTGGTCAAACAGAACGGCCGGCTCGTCAACCAGCTCCACGCCCTGCTGCGCGAGCTGTTCCCCGGAGGCATGGAACGGGACTTCGACACCGAGGACGCCGCCGGTCAGCTCAAAGCGTTCTCGCCGGAGACGACTGCGGATGCGATGCGCAAGAACGTGGCCCTCGACATTGTCGGGGACCTGCGGCGGGCCCGGTTCCAGATCGAGGACATCACCGCCCGAATCAAGACCGATCTCGCTGCCAGCGGCACCAAGCTGCTGAAGATCCCGGGCGTCAGCATCGTCACCGCAGCCCGGATCCTCGCCCGCACCGGCGATCCCACCAGGTTCGTGAACGAGGCGGCGTTCGCGAACTACAGCGGCACGGCGCCGATCGAGGTCGCCAGCGCCGACAAGCAGCGCCATCGACTGTCCAGGTCCGGTGACCGCACCCTGAACTCGGCGATCCACATCGTCGCCGTCACCCAAGCTAGGACACCCAGCAGCGACGGATACGCCTACCACCAGCGCAAGATGGCCGAAGGGAAGACTTCACGAGAGGCGATGCGGTGCCTCAAACGGCAAGTCGCGAAACGCCTCTGGCGCACCATGCTTCACGACTTTCGCGAGCGTCTTGATGTGCCGCTAACCGCATGATCTGCAGCCGCGATACGTCCATCACGACTGCTTCAACGAAGATTGTCGGGATGAGATGGTCGACCTCGTCCGATCCAGTGAATGCCGTTCTCATCGGGTAGATAAGGATCCGGCAGGTAGCAGGGGTAGAACTCACCTGTGTGCCATGCGCCAGCGACTCGCTCGGGATCATCGGGCGTGAATCCCGAGCGCACCGTCGGCAGATGCTCACGCCAACCGACCAGCCCCGAACGGTCGCGACCCCAGACACGGACAACCAACGTCATGATCGAATCTGCCCAGTCCAGCCGCTCGATCTCGTAGACGCCGGTATCCCAAGGCCGTGCCGAAAGCTGGCGTGTCAGTGCAGATAAGAAGCGCATATCCCAGTCGGCCTGGGCGAAGTTGCCATGCCGTTGGGTCGGCTCCTCGTCGTCAAGGTTGGCGTCGGCGTTGTACGTCTGTCGACTGGACTCACTGTCCGTGTGATGGCGACGTTCCATAAAGAAAGTCTGCCAGCTGGACTGCTTGTACAGCCGGATCGCCTATGGCGGGCAGAAAGCGGCCTTGATTGCGACGCGAAACGGTGTGGGTCGACGCTTCCCTCGTCGACCCACACCGAGATCACGGGGCCGGTGTTCGAACGCTCCTGGGGTCGACAGCACACACAGACATCTCAGTTAGTTAAGACGCAAGCGGAGCGTCTGCAGTAGCTCGCTCGATGGGGCCATCAGGTTCACCACACGGCGGTGAACTCGTACCAAGGTCCACCAATGTGGGTTGACGAGAAGTCGTCGAAGCCCGCGGGATTCCCCGCCGGGGAATAGACCCACCCACTAATGGTGCTGCTCGCGAGTATTGGAGCTTCGGTGAAGAAGACAGCACCGCCTGGATCCTTCCTCACAGAGATGATGTCGAACGGACCGATCTCCACATTCGCGCGAATGCGTTCTGTGCTGGCAAGCAAGTCCTTTGCCGTCTGCTCGAACTGGGGACGCATCGCGTCGAAGTCCGGCGGAGGCAGCAGTAGGCCGATCGCCAGCACGCCGACCACGGCGAGCGGGGCAGGCAGGATCCACCACGACCATCGACGGTCCTGCCCCACGACGTAGAGCGTGCGGATCGCCCAGACCAGCCCCGCCACTGCGAGTATCAGCAATGCAACTCCACCGAAAAGGAGTGGGTCCGCCCACTGCCTATTGCCGAACCGTGACGGCCACCAGTCGTAATTGATGCAGACCAGCACGAGCAGTGCGAAGACGGTGATCATCAGGAGACGCGGACCAGGCGGCTTATTTCGCGTCACTTCACCTGCAGGTTTCGGCTCCGACTCACGCATTCCGACAATCTAGCGGGGGCTTCTTGCCGTAACCGTCAAGCGGCCAACGATGGAGCACCGGGGAACGCGCGTAGCTCGTCGTAGACCTGCCGTGTTCGTAGGCAGGTATGGAGCTGGCCGAGGAGTTTTCCGAACAAGTGGCGTTGGGCTTGGCGGCTCCAGTCACCGGCAGCCCGTCTGCGGTCGAAGTGTGCTCGTGCGCCGGGCGAGTTCTGGATCGCGACGAGGGTCCAAAACGATCCGACAGAGGCCAGGCGGTTGTTCTTGATCTGCCGGTGCATCACAACGGTTCTCTTCCCGCTGGCTCGGGTGACGGGTGAAGCGCCGGCATACGCTTTCAACCCGCGTGCGTCGGCGAATCGTATACGGTCGTCACCGATCTCGGCGAGCAGCCGGGCGCCACTGACCGCGGCGAGTCCGGGGAAGCTGTTGATGATCATCGCGTCCGGATGCCGCTCGAAGTGCTCAGTTGTCGCCACAGTCAGCGTCGCGACCGCGTCGCAGGCTGCATCGAGACGCTGCACGAGCGTTTACAGCTGGATGCCCATCGCGCGCTCCACCAACTTGGGTTGATGCAGCTGCTCGGTGCGAAGAGCCTTCCGGATCCGGGCTGCGTCTGCGTCGACATTTCGTTGCCGGCCAGCTTTCCTCAGCAACGAACGCAACCGTGCTGGGGTCAGCCCTGCTGCGGATTCAGGCGTCGGTGCTGAGGCAAGAACCGTGCGGGCATCTGCGCGCGTGATGCCGCCACCGCTGAGTCCGTCGAACGCAGTCAGTGCTGCCGGGAAGTAGTCCTTGAGCAGCGATCGGATCTGGTTACCGAGCGCAGTGCGTGCCCACACGGCGTCCTGTTGCGCACGGCGAGGACCTTGATCGAGCGAGCCAGGTCGGTGTCGCACGGGATGGGCCGGTGTGACGAGCGATCTATGCGCAGAATGTTGGCGAGCATCACTGCGTCCGCGGCATCCGATTTCGCTCCGGACACGGTGCGCTGACTGCGATACCGCGAGGCAGACAGCGGGTTGATCGCATACACCACCCGCCCGCTCGCCCGCAGAGTCGCAACCCACAAACCACGGTCGGTTTCGATCGCGACCGGAATCGGATCCTCCGGGCGGTCGCCGACGTCGGCGAGGACCTCGAGTTGGCGGGCAAACCCGTCGGCGTCGTTGCTCACCCATTCTTTCACCAGGACGGTGCCGGTGTCGTCGATGACGGCGATGTCGTGATGGTCGTCGGCCCAGTCGATCCCACAGAATCTGTCCACCTGCACTCCCTGTATGTCGAGGAACACGGTCGGTCGAACCGAAGTGGAGTCACACGACGCCCTAATTGCAGGACTCAGCAGCGATGATGGTCCGTCATCTCATCAGTCGTGTCGTGACGCCAGCACACCGCAGGGGCCTCGATCTATCGAAGAGCTCGCAGCTCGTGAACACCATGCGAGAGGTTGATCCCTGCGGCCGGCTCGCACCACGAGCAGGACACCACCGAAACCCTCTACGCCGGGTGAGCCGCGCCGTTCTCTGCGTGAAGGCGTCCCGCAAGAGCGGCCACCAGGAACCCATGAGCGTCACACCCACCAGCGCGGAGGGCCCGGCTGCACGGGCTTCGGGCCCGCGTAGGAATCAATTAGGAACCCTCGTTCCACGGGCTCTTACAAGGGCAACAGAGCCACCACGGCGATCCACAGGGTGTCGTGCGGCCGGTGCTGGGCCGGTGATCGCGGTGAACGATTGTTGGCAGCTGGACTCGCTGGTTCGGGAGCGCGACTCCCGCTCAGGCCTGTCATTGCAGCGTCACCAACAGCGCATACGCGACGACGGAGTAGCCGTCGGGAATCGGGCCGTCTCGGTGCACAGTCCGCGGCCCCTGGTGTTCGACGCTGTACAAGCCCGCATATCCGGTCAGGGTCCTCACGGCCCGCTGGATGACCGGGCGCCGGTCGGTGACCAGGACACGGCCTGCGGGTTGGGTGCGGTAGCTCGTCCACAGGTATCGGTCCCAGAACAGGCAGCCGGTCAACGTCGTGTTACCGGTGATGTCGAGACCGGGAGGAAGTAACGTGGAGAATCCGTGATCGAGGTGGGCCCTGCGCTCGACACCCGCATCGGTCTCGATCTCCTCCACCCGCGCCGAGATCGTACGCACCAGTTCGGCGGGCAGATCCATCGTGTTGGGTGTGATCCATTGCGTGGTGGGTTCACACACCTGGCCGACGTCCGGCTCGTCCGGCCACGGTTCGAGGTCTTCGATCATCCACAGTGTCGTCGTTTCGGTCCTGCCCATACGAGAAGTCTCCAGTCGATGACATCGACTCTAGACGACGACACGCTCAACGGCCTCCGTCTCGGGTGGGGTTCAGTCGGCGCCATTTGCGCACAAGCAACATTCCGCAGGACCGAACTCGTCCGGCGATCCGACGAAGTCTCAAATATTCTGTCGTACTTGCTGACCGTCAACGGGACGCGATGCGATAGGAAGAGCAGTCACACCTGGATAGCCCGCACTGCGAGCAGGAGACCGGACTCCATATCCTCGTCATAGCTGATTCTCAGCTGGTGGCCATTCGGTGCGGTAGCTACGTACACCTGCTCGCTGCGTTCGAGATTCGGTCTCCGTACCTCTTCGCGGAACGGACCGTCGTCGATACTCACATTCCATCGGTCAAGCTCCTCGCTCACACCGGACCACTCCAGCAAGGCATCTCGCGTAGCGTGTGACGCGGTACGCACCATGACAGTTCCGGAGGAGTCCGGGAAGCTCGAGTGCCATTCGCAGGAGACGACATCATCGTCGCCGGACAGATGCAGTCCCAGCTCGGACGCGAAGGAGAGAGCGGAATCGCAAGGGTCATTATGAGACACCCGAGGAATGGTGGACATACCCGCGAGGAGGAGAGCAACCACTATTGCCCCACATGTGGGCCACAACCACACGTTACCGATCTGCGAGCCCCGAGTCTTCAACCGATCACGCATCCATCACACCGTACGGACACTCAAGGACCATGAATCGGGCCGAGGCCACAGGAATGAGCCTGGATGCCACGTCGACCGACTCGACGGGGACCGAGAGCGGGCACCCATAAAGGGCGATGGTGAACTCTTCGCGGCTGAGCAGGCATTGCTGGTGCGGCAGTGGTCCGCACGAGCCCGATAGTCGAGAAGCGATGGCACGTCCTCCGAGACCGCCATCGCGGCAAAAACGAACTGGAGCCCGTCCAATCCGGACGTCACCGCCGAAATCCAACTGGCTATCCCATTGTCGTTGCCCGTCGAAACGAGAGACGGTGACACGCATACCTCGAGGTTGGGGCCAGAGAACCCGCGGCACCGATGGTACTTCGTCATCTGATTTCCTCACCTCGAGGTATGCGCCCGAATGAATGCCGATCCTATGCGGCCGTCAGGAGGGTGAGGCGAATCGGATTGATTTCGATCCCTTTTCGATGTTGACTACCACACACGGCGGGCACGACGATTGTCAGATGGGAGCGGGCGGCGAAGCGGAGCCGATCGATCAGGTCATGGCGGGTCTGGTGACGCGGAATCCGTCTCAATTGCCTGTCCCCATCGTGTCGGGACTTTCATGCATCCCGAAGACCCGTACCCGAACCCGGCGACAGAGCCGGATCGGTCTGATAGTTCGATGACAGGGGGTTCCGCTGTGAAGGTTCTCGTCGCATACGCAAGCCGGCATGGCGCCACCACCGGGATCGCGGAGCGCATCACCGAAGTGATCCGGTCCGGCGGACACACGGCGGATCTCGTGGAACTACCGGTCTCGATGTCGCTGGAGGGCTACGACGCCTGCGTCATCGGTAGTTCCGTGTATATGAGGCACTGGGAGAAGGCGGCGAGTTCGTTCGTCCACGACCACCGCGACGGCCTTGTCGCGCGTCCCGTCTGGCTGTTCACCAGCGGTCCCCTCGGGGATTCCGAGGTCGACGAGCAGGGGAACAACGTACGCGACGCCGCGACGCCGCAGGAACTGCAGGACCTCACGGATGCCATCGCACCCCGCGAGCATCACATGTTCTTCGGCGCCTTGGACCCGAAGACCCTCGGCGTGGGAGCTCGTTTGATGCGCAAGCTGCCCGCCGGACGAAAGCTCCTACCCGAAGGCGACTTCCGGGATTGGCCGGAAATCGAGAACTGGGCCAAGGCCATCACTCGGACGCTGGACTCGATGTGACGCAACACCGTTTTCCACCGCGCGAGCGCCGCCTCCGACCACAGCGGTTCGGCAGGGTCTGCAGCGAGATCAGCGAAGCTCGGTAACGAACGCCATCCGGTCACCGCGATACAGCGACCGGACACGCTCGATCGGCACGCCATCGGCATCCCGGGAGACACGGTGCAGCTTGATCATCGGCATCGCTGTGCTCGACTCCACCAGTGCCGCCTCCCTCGGCGTGGGCAACGCGGTTTCGATACGTTCAGTCGCCGTCGTGAACGCTACGCCGCGCGCCCTGATCCACGCATACAGCGAAGTACCCGGGTCGAAGGTCTCAGCGAGATCCGGAAAACGCCGGCGCGGCAAGTACGTGCTCTCCAGACCGATGCGCTCACCGTCGGCGAGCAGCACGCGCTCCAGATGAATCACCATGTCCCCCAGGCCGATCTCGAGGATCTCCGCTAGCTTCGCGTGCGCGTCGATCTCCTCCCACCGCACCAGGAAACGCCCCGGCACCCGACCCTGACTCAGTGTCCCCTCGGTGTACGAGCCGAGCGACAACGGCTGCACCAGCTTAGGGCGCGCCACGACGGTGCCGCGGCCACGACGCTCGACACGCCCCGCCACCAGCAACTCCTGTAGGGCCTGTCGGACCGTCTCGCGCGAGACGCCGTAGCGGGCAGCGAGTTCCCGCTCAGCCGGCACTGCGTCCCCCTCCGACAGGTCGGCAAGCAGGTCCTCCACCTGAGTCCGCACCAGGTAGTGCTTGGGGAGACTCTCGACTGTCATCCCGCCGCCGCGATCCCACCAGAGCGCACTCGACGGGCCACCGCTACGACGTCGTCAATCGTGGGCGCCTGCGCCCCAGGTACTTTCGCGCGGTCGTCGTAGCGGCGCAGCTGCAGCGCGGCCGGCCACCAGGGATGCGACGACCATTCCTCATCCACCGCCGGCCCGCCCTGTGCCCTCAGTGTCGCAACGGATTCCGCAGACAGTGTGTCGCCGTAGCCGGGTTCGGTGGCCACGAGATACCGCTTGGCCGCGACGTGCGCGCCAGCGAGCCAACCCACCCGATCGCCGAACCGCGGCGTCAGCCAGTCCCGCGCGAACCGGTCGTGCGCGACATCGCGGGGCAGACCCAGCAGCGGACTACGCGCGAGGTCGTGCAGCGCGCTCGCGAGCACCAACTCGTCGTCGGCGCCGTCGGCCATCGCATGCCCAGCCGCCTGCAAGGCATGATCGAGTTGGTCGACCGCCTCACCATCGAACACTTCACGCAGCGAATCCAGCAGCACAGCAGTCTCTTCGAGCACGATCGCGTCGTCGTTCATGGGCCCAAGAATACACAATTTCGGTCTATACCAATTGTTCATCTGGAGTTTCCCAAACATCCCCCAGTTGGTCTAGACCAATGCGCATGCTGAGTCTCATGCGAATTGCAATTGTGGGCGGAGGAATCCTCGGAACGGCGCATGCCGACGAGGCGATCCGTCGAGGACATGACGTCATCCATCTCGAACGCGAACTCGAGGCGCGCGGTGCCACCGTACGCAACTTCGGATTGGTGTGGGTATCCGGCCGAGCCGAGCACGAGCTGGAGGCGTCGCTGCGCTCCCGCGAGCTGTGGGCCGATCTGGCCCGCCGCGTTCCGGAGATCGGTTTCCGCGCGGCCGGGTCGATGACGCTGCTGCGCACGCCTGAAGAGCTCGCGGTCGCGGAGGACATGGTGGCCCGCGCCGACGCCGACGCCCGCGGTTTCGCACTGCTCGAGCCCGATGCGGTGCGCGCGGTGAACCCGGCATTGCGCGGCAAGTTCCTCGCAGGCCTGCACTGCACCCGAGACGGCGCTGTCGAGTCCCGCATCGCGCTGCCCGCGATTCGCCGCCACCTCGAGGCAACCGGCCGCTACACCTTCCACGCCGGCACCGAGGCTCGTGAGATCAGCACCAGCGAGGTGGGCGTGCGGATCCGAGACGATCACGACCGCACGTTCGATGCCGACCTGGTGATCGTGTGCCCCGGCGCAACGCTGGGCGGACTGGCCCGCGACCTGGCCGGCGAGCTTCCGCTGCGCCGCGTGCGCCTGCAGATGATGCAGACCGCACCGCTCGGTGAGGCACTCACCACCGCGATCGCCGACGGCGACAGCATGCGCTACTACCCGGCGTTCGCCGGCTCGGCCCTCGACGCGCTGCGAGGCGCTCAGCCGCAGGATCCGATTGCCGCGGAGCACCGCATGCAGATGCTCTGCGTCCAGCGCCTGCACGGCGGACTCACCATCGGCGACACCCACGAGTACGACGAGCCCTTCGACTTCGACGTGGACGAGGCGCCGTACCAGCACCTGACCAGCGTGGTCGAGGAGCTGCTGGGCCGCAACCTGCCGCAGATCGTCAAGCGCTGGGCCGGTGTCTACAGCCAGTGCCTGGACCCGAAGCAGTTGGTGCACCGCGCACAGCCGACCGACGGCGTGTGGGTGGTCGCCGGACCGGGCGGGCGCGGCATGACCCTCGGCCCTGCCCTTGCCGAACAGACCGCCGACCAACTGGGCCTCTAGTCCCGATCACCCGGTAGCTCCATTCAGCCCAGTAGCCCCGATTACCCCAGGAGATAACGTGACCACCATCAAGCTCGCCGTACTCGACATGGCCGGCACCACTGTCGCCGACGACGGCCTCGTGCTGCGCGCCTTCGACGCGGCCGGTACCGCCGCGGGGCTCGCGCCGACCGGCCCCGAGGCCGATGCCGCCCGCCAGTACGTGCTCGACACCATGGGACAGTCCAAGATCGTCGTCTTCCGTGCACTGTTCGGCGACGAGGACCGCGCCCAGGCCGCGAACCGTGCATTCGAGGCCGCATACGACCGTCTCGTCGACGAAGGCGGCGCAACCGCCATTCCCGGTGCCGCCGAGTCGATCACCGCGCTACGCGAGGCCGGCGTCAAGGTTGCGCTGACGACCGGGTTCAGCCGAACCACGCAGGACAAGCTGCTGGCCGCGCTCGGCTGGCAGACGCTACCCGACCTCACGCTCTCCCCCGCAGAGGCCGGCCGCGGGCGCCCCTACCCCGATCTGGTCCTCACCGCCCTCATGCGCCTGGGCATCGATGACGTGAAAGATGTTGCAGTGTTGGGTGATACAGCGAACGACATCACGAGCGGCCGGAGGGCGGGAGCCTCGATCGTCGCGGGCACGCTGACCGGCGCCCACAACGAGGAGCAGTTGCGCTCCGCCGGACCGACCCATGTCGTGCCGTCGGTCCGCGAGTTCACCGAGCTCGTTCTCTCGCACGACAACTGACTCCTTCCACCTTTCGAATACCCGAAGACAGGACCTCCGAATGAGCAGGAACACCAAGCTCTTCCGTATCGGGATAGCGGCGATCGCGATGACCACCGCTGCTCTCACGCTGACCGCCTGCGGCGGCACCGGTACCGCCGCAAGCGGTGACGGCGGCACCGTCACCGTCTACAGTGCCGACGGCCTCGCAGGCTGGTACAAGACCCAGTTCGCAGCGTTCACCGAGGAGACCGGCATCGCCGTCAACCTCGTCGAGGCCGGCTCCGGTGAGGTCGTCTCGCGCGTCGGCAAGGAGCAGTCCAACCCGCAGGCCGACGTCGTCGTCACACTGCCGCCGTTCATCCAGAAGGCCGATGCGCAGGGCCTGCTCGAGCCGAGCGGCATCGACACTTCCGCGGTCCCCGCGGACGTACAGGACCCGGCCGGCAAGTACGTCCCGGTCGTCGACAACTACCTGTCGTTCATCGCGAACCCCGGCGCCAACCCTGCCCCGGCGACATGGGACGACCTGCTCACCGAGCAGTTCAAGGGCAAGCTGCAATACTCCACCCCCGGCCAGGCCGGCGACGGCACCGCCGTCCTGCTACTGCTGCAGCACCTCAAGGGCAAGGAGGGTGCACTCGACTACCTCGCGAAGCTGCAGACCAACAATGTGGGCCCGTCGTCGTCCACGGGCAAACTGCAGCCGAAGGTCAGCAACGGTGAGCTGCTCGTCGCGAACGGTGACGTCCAGATGAACCTCGCGTCCATCAAGGACGACGGCTCGAAGTTCAACATCTTCTTCCCCGCCGAGACCGACGGGAAGCGCACCACCATCGCGCTCCCCTACGTGATGGGACTGGCCAAGGGCGCACCGCACTCCGACGAGGCGAAGAAACTGATGGAGTACCTGCTCTCGGAGAAGGCACAGAAGACGGTTGCGACCGACGCTCGGGGTGTCTCGGTGCGCACCGATGTCCGTCAGGCAGCCGGCACGTCGACCGACAAGTCGACCCCGACCGGACTCGTGAACGGCGTCGAGGTGTGGACGCCGAATTGGACCGACGTCCTCGCCTCGCTGGACGCCGATATCGCCGCCTACCAGAAGGCCACCGGTAACTGACATGCCCCGATTCGAGCCCGGGCGGTCCCCCGGCACCACCGCCCCCGGAAAGCACGGCGCAGGAACGGAAGGCGCCACCGGGTACTCCGCTCCCGCCATCACGTTCGATCGCGTGACCGTTGCCTACGGGCGCGGACGCGGGGCCACCCGGGCCCTGGTCGACTTCAACCTGCGCGTCGCTCGCGGCGAAACCGTCGCCCTACTCGGCCCCAGCGGCTCGGGCAAGTCCACCGCACTCAAGGCTCTGGCCGGTTTCACCCGGCCCACCGCTGGGACAGTGCGGCTGGCAGGCGAGGACGTCACCGACCTGCCGCCCGCCAAGCGCGGTATCGGTGTCGTCGTCCAGTCCTACGCCCTGTTCCCGCACATGCGCGTTGCCGAGAACGTCGCTTTCGGTCTTCGGGCGCAACGAGTTCCGCGGTCCGAGATCGCGGGCAGGGTATCCGACGCCCTCGCGATGGTGGGCATGTCGGCGTACGGCAAGCGGCTGCCGCGCGAGCTGTCGGGCGGGCAGCAGCAGCGCGTCGCGATCGCCCGCGCGCTCGCGATCCGCCCCAAGGTCCTGTTGCTCGACGAACCGCTCGCGGCCCTCGACGCGCAGCTGCGCCAGAGCATGCTCACCGAACTGCAGGAACTGCGGGCGGCGCTGCCCGACACCGCGATGCTGTACGTCACGCACGACCAGTCCGAGGCCCTGGCCCTCGCCGACCGCATCGCCGTCATGCGGGATGCCAGACTGGTGGATATCGACACTGCCGAAAACCTGTGGAAGCGTCCGCCGAGCAGCTTCACCGCGGCATTCCTGGGTGGTGCGAACCTGTTGCCCTGCAGGGTGACCCGCGTTATCGGTACCTCGGCCCTGGTATCGGTCGGGGGCGCTCCCGTGACTGCGCACGCACCGCAGCCCGACATCGGCCGCACCGAATGGAAGTCCGACGCGGGGGCCCTGCTGTGCCTGCGTCCGCATGCGATCACGCTCACCTCGCCCGTCGAGCGCGGCGCGCTGCCCGCCCGCATCGTCGCAAGCGTGTGGCGTGGATCGTCGACCCGAGTGACCATCGCGTTGCCGGAGCTGCCGGAGACCCCGATCGACGTCGACGTCCCCGGCCACGACGAGCGCCCGATCGGCACCGAGGTGGGCATGCGGTTCCCGGAAAGCGGAGCCGTCCTCGTGCCGGCTCCGGAGGCCGTGTCGTGACCACCGTCCTCGACTCACCGATCATCGCCACCCCACCGGAACGGCCCGAGCTGTCCCGCTGGCGGTCTGGGCTGTGGGTACTGCCGCCACTGCTACTCGTACTCGGTTTTGCGGTGTATCCGATGGCTCGGGTGCTGGCCGAGTCCACCGTCACCCCCACCGGACGCGGCTGGTCCACCTGGACCGAGGTCCTCGGCTCGTCCTCCTTCCGGAAGGCGTTGTGGCGCACCGTGGAAGTCGCGGTCGCGTCGACACTCGGCTGTCTGGTGCTTGGCACGTTCCTCGCCCTGGTGCTCGCGTTCGTTCCGTTCCCGGGCTCCAAGGTGGTGGGACGGCTGATCGACACCATCCTGTCGCTGCCGTCGTTCCTGATCACGCTCGCCTTCACCTTCCTCTACGGCACGGCGGGCGCCGTGAACGCTCTCATCACCCGGATCAGCGGGGCCGAGCAGGGTCCGCTGAACTTCCTCAACACCCCGTTCGGTGTGATCGCCGCCGAGATCACGTTCTTCACCCCGTTCGTCGTCCGTCCGCTGCTGGCCGCGTTCACCCAGATGCCGCGTGAGCAGCTCGACGTCGCCGCGAGCCTCGGTGCCTCGCCCCTGCGGGTGCTGCGCACCGTCGTGCTGCCCGAGGCGTGGCCGGCGATGATGGCCGGCGGCTCACTGGTACTGCTGTTGACCCTCAACGAGTTCGGCATCGTCCTGTTCACCGGTGCCAAAGACGTCATGACACTGCCGGTGCTGATCTACACGCACGGCATCGTGACGTTCGATCTGCCGGGCGCCGCCGTGATCGCGACGGTCCAGGTGGCGCTGTCGCTCGCGCTGTACGGCGGGTACCGCTTCGTCTTCACCCGACTGATGGGAGGTAGCCGTGCTGCTGTGGACCCGACACGCTAGGTATCTGACGCTGGCCATTTTCGCAGCGGTGGTGACGGTGGTGTTCGTCGCTCCGATCGCGACCGTGATCGCGGCCGCCCTTGCGGGGGCCTGGAACGGGCCGCTGCCGTCGAATCTGGGCACGAAGAACCTGTCGACGGCGCTGTCCGATGACAATCTCGCCAGCATGGTCGTGAGTCTGCAGACCGCGATCATCGCCGGCGGCCTCGCCCTGTTCGTCGGAACGTGGGCCGCGCTCGCGGCGCGGGAGGCACCGGCGTGGCTGCGCAAGATCACCGACGCGGTGTTCCACCTGCCGGTGGCACTGCCGTCGGTCGCGATCGGGCTGGGTCTGCTGATCGCATTCAACGAGCGCCCCCTGCTGCTGGGCGGCACCAAGTGGATCGTCATCCTCGCCCACGCGGTGCTCGTGCTGGCGTTCGCCTTCAGTTCTGTCTCCGCCGCGCTGGATCGACTCGACCCCGCCTACCGGCAGGCCGCCGAATCCCTGGGCGCCGGACCGGTCCGCGTCCTGCTACGGATCACCCTGCCGCTCCTGGTTCCCGCCCTCGGCGCCGCGGCCGGTCTGTCCGTCGCGCTGTCGATGGGCGAACTGGGTGCCACGATCATGGTGTACCCCGCGACGTGGAAAACGTTGCCGGTGGCCATCTTCGGACTCACCGACCGAGGTCAGGTGTTCCAGGCTGCCGCCAACACCACCCTGCTGCTCACCGTCACGCTTGTCGCTCTGCTCGTTCTGGGTCGCATTCGGGGGCGCGGCGCACCGCGCTGACACAGAAGGCGCACACTCCGCGAGCGTCCGATCCACATCAGCGCCCTGCCGCAACCGATCGTGTTGCGGCAGGGCGCTAGTGCTTTTCGAGCCCGAACACCGCGGTAGACACAAGCCATTCCGACATATCCGTACAGGAGTCGCCGCCGAATATGCCCGCTCCGCGGCCGTGTGAAGAGATCGTCGAGAGCATCAGAACCACGCTCCCTTCCACTTTCAACTTATAGCTCACCGGGGGGCTTGCGGCAAGGCCCGGGTGGCGCCGCAGAATGGCTGGCCCACGCCAGAACCAACCGAATTGGGTGACGCGAAAATGCATATGCAGTCAAGTGCGTTCGACCTACCCGGCCACCTGACCGCCAAGGCCGATCCGGCACTGATCGCCGACGACGAACGGCACTTCGCGGCCATCGCGGTAAGCCTCGAGCAGTCCATCTCCGGCCTGTCGGCCCGCCTCGACGCCAGACGCAGGTCGCCCGGCGGCAGTGGCCAGGCCGCGATGGAGCGCGACATGGAGATCCACCAACTCGACGCTCAGCTGCGCACCCTGCGCCGTTTCGGCTTGGATCTGTGCCTCGGACACATCGTCGGCGTAGACGGCGCGGAGCCCGTGTACATCGGAAGGCAGGGACTCCTCGACAGCGCGGGCCATCAGCTGCTGGTGGACTGGCGCTCTCCAGCGGCCGAGCCGTTCTTCGGAGCGACTCACGCCAACCCGATGGGCCTGGTGCGGCGTCGGCGATATCGCTGGCGCCTGCGACCGTCGAGCGGGGCGCGGATCAGCGACTACTGGGACGAGGTGTTCACCCCGGACGGGTTGGCCCATGACGTCGCGCTCGACGACCAGTCCGCCTTCATCGCCAGCCTCGGCAGCTACCGTTCACCCCGGATGCGCGACGTGCTCAGCACAATCCAGGCCGACCAGGACGCCATCATCCGTGCGGGATCAGCTGGCGCCCTCGTCATCGACGGCGGCCCCGGTACCGGTAAGACAGTCGTCGCGCTGCACCGCGCCGCGTATCTGCTCTACGCCGACCCCCGCCTCCGCCACGGCGTACTGTTCGTCGGCCCGCACGAGCCCTACCTGGCATACGTCGCCGACGTCCTGCCCAGCCTCGGCGAGGACTGCGTGCAGCTGTGCACCCTGCGGGACCTCGTCGCCGAGGGCGCCGACGCGCGGCCGGAAACCGACCCGGACGTCGCCCGTCTGAAGTCGTCGGCCGACCTCGTCAAGGCGATCGAAGCCGCCGTCAGGTTCTACGAGCAGCCGCCGACCGAGGGGATGACGGTCACGATCGAGTGGTCCGAAATCTGGCTGAGCCCCGACGACTGGGCCGAGGCATTCCGAGCACCGGAGCCCGGGACTCCGCACAACGAAGCGCGCGAACAGATCTGGGAGCTGCTTCTCACGATTCTGATGGGCAAATACGAGGACATGCAGGCTCTGCGAGCCTCGCCCGGTGACACTCCGGCAGCCCACGTCCGACAGTCGCTGCGGCAGAACGACGAACTACGGATGACCCTCGACAACGCATGGACACTGATCGAAGCCGCCGACCTTGTCGCAGACCTGTGGTCGGTACCCGCCTACCTGCGCAGGTGCGCGCCGTGGCTGCGTCCCGACCACGTTCGGAAGCTGCAACGTGCGAACGCCCAGGCCTGGACCGTGTCCGACCTGCCGCTGCTGGACGCGGCTCGGCAGCGGCTCGGCGACCCGGAGGCGTCCCGCCGTCAGCGCCGGCACAACGCCTCCGTGGCTGCCGAACGCGCGCGGATGAGCAGAGTAGTCGACGACCTGATCGCAGCCGACGACTCCGAACTGCTCGTGATGTCGATGCTGCGCGGACAGGACCTGCAGGATTCCCTGGTCGACGAGACCGCGAGGCCGCGCATCGATCCCACTGGCGCCACCCGGAACGTGCTCGCCGGACCGTTCGCGCACATCGTGGTCGACGAGGCGCAGGAACTCACGGACGCGGAGTGGCAGATGCTGTTGCTGCGCTGCCCGTCCCGCAGCTTCACCATTGTCGGAGACCGCGCCCAGGCCCGGAATGGCTTCACGGAGTCGTGGCGGGACCGGCTCGAACGGATCGGGTTGAGCAGGATCGAGCTGGCTTCGCTGAGCATCAACTACCGGACGCCGCAAGAGGTCATGGCGGAGGCCGAGCCGGTCATCCGGGCCGCGCTTCCGGACGCCAACGTGCCGACGTCCGTCCGCAGCATCGGCGTTCCCGTCGTACACGGACGCACGCCGGATCTGGACTCGATCCTCGACGCCTGGCTTGCCGAGCATGCCGAGGGAATCGCCTGCGTCATCGGAGCTGATGGCGTCGACCAGAGGACGCTCCGCACGGGGTCCCGCGTCCGCTCGCTGACGCCGGAGCTTGCGAAGGGACTCGAGTTCGACCTGGTCGTTCTCGTCAGCCCGGAGTCGCTCGGCTCGGGCATCGAGGGAGCCGTCGACCGCTATGTGGCCATGACCCGTGCGACCCAGCAGTTGGTGATCCTGACGAGCTGATGGCTAACTCCGATTTCGCAGGGTTGGCGGAATCGACACGAATCATGGCTGTTTCGCCCCTCCTCGGCAGGGGTTTCCAAGGAGAGAATCGATCTGCTTGCACGAGCACCCGCTTCGATGACCAGGAGAGCGACCGATGCCGACCCGCGATATGACCGTGAACGATCCGCTCGAGGACTTCAACACCCGCACGATCACCCTCGAGGGTGCCTCCAAGATCGTTCAGGTCTCGGGTACGGGTCCGGCGGTGATCGTGATGCCCGAGATGCCCGGAATCAGTCCGCAGGTCGCACGTTTCGCACGATGGGTGCGCGACGCCGGCTTCACGGTCTACCTGCCGTCTCTGTTCGGGACGGACGGTGCGGTGCCGACCGTCGAGGAGGGCACCGCCGTCATGCAACGCGCTTGTGTCAGCGCCGAGTTCCGTGCCTTCGGAGCGAACCGGACGAGTCCCGTCACTCAATGGCTTCGGTCGCTGGCGAGATTGGCACATCAGGAGTGCCAGGGTCCCGGAGTCGGCGCCATCGGAATGTGTTTCACCGGGAACTTCGCGCTGACCATGACGCTCGAGCAGTCGGTACTCGCCCCTGTCCTCTGCCAGCCGTCGTTGCCGCTCGACGATCCTGCCGGACTCGAGATTGCACCGGACGACCTCCAGGAGGTTCGCGAGCGCCTCCAGCGCGACGACGTCACCGTGATGGGTTACCGCTTCGCGGGCGATACCTGGTGTCGGGCAGAGCGTTTCGCCGCCTACACCGCGGCACTCGGCGACCGTTTCGTCGGACGGGTGCTGCCGGACTCCGCGGCAAACCCCGAGCCGCCGCCGTTCTTCGAGACCGTGGTGGCGAGCCCGCACAGTGTGGTGACGGCACACCTGATCGACGACGCCGGCGAGCCGACTATTGCCGCCCGCGACGAGATCGTGGCGTTCTTCACCGAGCGGCTCACCCGATGACCCGCAACGGCGACCTCGTGCACTGCGTGCCGATCCCGACCTCGTGCGAATTCTGGCCGAGGCCGGCGTCAGGTCACCCGACTTCCCGTATCTGAAGACTCCGGCGGAGGGACGCCTCTGCTCGAGAGACGGCTCACCCCTGGCGCAGGATGTACCGCTGCACCTTGCCGCTGGGGGTCTTGGGCAGGTGCGGCACGAAGTGCACGGTCCGCGGGTAGGCATGAGCGGCGAACTTCTTCTTCACCAGCTGCTGCAGATCCTTCTCCAGCTCGTCAGTGCCCTCGATGCCGCCACGCAACACGACGAACGCCTCGAGCACCTCGCCGCGCAGCTGGTCCGGCATGCCGACGACGGCCGCCTCGACGACGTCCTCGTGCATCACCAGCACGCTCTCGACGTCGAACGGCCCGATGCGGTAACCCGCCATGATGATCACGTCGTCGTCGCGGGAAGAGAAGAAGAAGCGTCCCTGCTCGTCGACCTGTCCGGCGTCACCGGTGATGTACCAGCGGCCGTCCTCGGTGAAGCGGGCCGCAGTCTTCTCCGGCGCATCGCTGTACCCGGTGAACCACATGAGCGGGCTGTGCTGCGTATCGATCGCGACCCGGCCCGGGGTGTTCGGCGGCGCGAGCTCGTCGGACTCATCGGCCAGTACGGCGCACGTCCAGCCGGGTAGCGGGCGACCCATCGAACCGGCGACAACGTCCTCGCGCAGACCGTCCGCCCACGCGTTGATGATGAACATCCCGTGTTCGGTCTGCCCGTAGTGGTCGCGCACGGTCACCCCGAGGTTGGCCTCCGACCACGCGATGACGTCGGGGGTGAGAGGCTCGCCAGCGGATGACGCCCGGCGCAGCGTCACCGATTCCGGCACCGGCGTCTCGTCGGCGCGCAGGCTGCGGTAGACGGTGGGCGCCGCAGCGAAATTCGTGACACCGAAACGCTCCATGACCTGCCAAGTGAGGGGCGCGGAGAACCCGGCATGCAGCAGGAGGCTGCGGATTCCGGACGTCATCGGACCGAGCAGCGCGTAGTACAGCCCGTACGCCCAGCCCGGGTCCGCGGCGTTCCAGAAGACGTCGTCCTCGCGCACGTCCAGGCCGAACTCCATGTAGGACTGGAACGACGCCAGTGCCCGGATCGGCACGGGGACGCCCTTCGGGGTTCCGGTGGTGCCGCTCGTGAACAGGCGCACCAGCGGGGCGTCGCCGCCCATCGTCACCGCCGCGCCGAGGGGGTCGTCGGCGGCGTGCTCGGCTATCAGATCCTCGAACCGCAGGGCGTCGCTCGCCGGCGAACCCGCGACGACGACACGCCACGACGGATCGGCAGGCATGTCCTCGCCCGGAGCGAGCTTGCCGAGCTGATCGGCGTCCGAGATCACGACACGGGCGCCGCTGGCCTCGAGCCGGAACTCGATGGCCGGCGGCGCGAACGCCGTGAACAACGGGACGTGGACGGCGCCGCGCCGCCAGATGCCGAGCAGGGCCACGACGAGGTCAGCAGACTTGCCCATCAGGGTCGCCACGCAGTCCCCCGGCTCGACACCGAGGCCGGCCAGCGCGGCGGCAAAGCGGGTGGACTGCTCCCGCAGGTGTCCATAGGTGAGATCGGTCGACGACAGATCACTCTCGACGACGGTGAACGCGACCGCATCGGCCGGGTGCCGGTCACACAGCAACTCCGCGGCGCACGCCTGCGGGCTGTCGTACTGATCCGCGAGTTCGCGAAGTCGGGCGGTGGTGTCGACGGTCATCGTCACTCCTCGTCGTCGGGGCCCAGTCACCGCAGGGCCGTCGTGCGACCTATGATCCGAGTCACAGCCTCGAACTGCTACCCCCGGAAAGGGGTGATGAGGGTGCCGAACCATTCCCCGGCCCTACTCCGTCCACGTGACCGCGACGCGCTGCGCACCGAGCTCCGGAACGTGGCCGCTACCGGCATCGTCCCGGTCGTGTTCGGCGGTGAGGTCTTCCACGGAACTCTGCACCTGGGCGAGTTCGTCGGCACACACACCAACGGCCTCCGCGGCCTGGTGGTGTCGGAGAGTTCAGGACTCGGCGGACGGGTGATGGCGCGACGAAACCCTGCTGCGGTTCACGACTACGGCCGCGCCCGCACCATCACGCATCACTACGACGGCCCGGTCCTGGCCGAGGGGCTCTGTTCGGTACTGGCGGTGCCCGTCATCGTCCGCGGACGCTCCCGCGCCGTGATGTATGCCGCGATCCGAGAGCGCGTGCCGATCGGCGATCGTCTGACCGACGTCATGATGCAGGCCGGTCGCCGCCTCGCGAACGAGATCGCGATTCGCGACGAAGTGGATCGACGTGTCGAGTTGCTCGACGCGGCTGCGGCCGAGCGCACCGTACCGAGCGCGGTGGACACCGAGGAGATCCGGGACGTGCACGCCGAGCTCCGCAGCCTCGCGCAGACTGTTGACGACCCCGCGCTACAGGAACAGCTGCGGGCGCTGTCGAGCCGACTCGCCGGCGTCGGGTCGACAGCGGATCCGAATCGCAGCACCCCGACGGTCGTGCTGTCGCCTCGAGAGTTGGATGTCCTCAGCCACGCAGCGCTCGGATGCTCGAATGTGGTTATCGCCGAACGACTGTCGGTCAAGCCCGAAACAGTCAAGAGCTACCTGCGCAGCGCCATGAGCAAGCTCGACGCGCATTCCCGGCGCGAGGCTGTCGTGGCGGCGCGGAGATTGGGTCTGCTTCCGTAACCCGCCAGGGAGCGGCCACGCCCGGGCAGCATCCAGTTTCTGGAACACGTTCCACCTCTGTGCAATACTCGCGGCCATGTCAGCGACACCGATCGAACCCGCCACGATCACCCGCGCCACGACGGCACAGGAAATCCTCGATCTGGCGCGACAGTCACCCACCGCCGTCGCGGAACACGACAAGACGGCCTGGCTCGGTCTGTTCGCGGATCGCCATGTGGTCGAGGATCCGGTCGGCGGCCGCCCGGTACTGGGCGGCCTGTTCGACCGGCGCACCGGCCGGCGCGGAGGCGATCCGCTCGCGCGATTCTGGGATACCTTCATCGCTCCCAACGAGATTCGCTTCCATGTCGAGCACGACGATATCGTCAGCGGGCTCAACGTGGTCCGCGACGTGACCATCGAGACGGGTCTCGGCGGCGGCGTCGTCGCCAAGGCGCCCATGCACCTGCTGTACGAGACAACGCTCGACGAGGGTGCGCCGCGGATCCGCCGTATTGCCGCGCATTGGGAAGTGGCGCCGATGTTTGCGCAGGTGGCCGGTGTGGACGCCGCAAAACTCCGTGTTGCCGCCGGTATGAGCGCACGAATGCTCCGACTGCAGGGCCTCGGCGGCGCACTGGCGTTCGGGCTCGCAGTGCGCAGCGTCGGTGAACGGGGCAAGCAGGCGGTGCGCCGACTCGTCGAGTCCGCGCAGCGCGGCGACCGTGCGGCGCTCGAGATGCTCGGTGGGCGGCCCGTCAGCGACGTCACCAAGATGATCGCAGCGGGCGACACCGTGACCGCGTCATGCACGGCCGACGGCGCCCATGCGGTGCTGTTCTGCTATCTGAATCGGAAGGACCTGCAAGTCACGAGCGCGGTCGTGTACACCTGAGTCCTCGTCGTCGAGGCCCAGTCGCTTTCAGAATTCAGGGGGCAGGGCCGCGAGCATGTCCCGGGTAACCGCGACCGCGTGGTCCGAGCTGCCGCCGCGGACCACGAGTGTCGCGAATGCCAGGTCGCCGCGATAGCCGACGAACCAGGCGTGCGACCCGCCGATCACCTCGGCCTCCCCGGTCTTGCCGAACACCTCGCCCTGATCCGCGATCCGGGTGGCGGTGCCCGCGGTGACCACCGAACGCATCATCGGACGGAGCCCGTCCACGATCTTCGGATCGATCTCGCGTCGCTCGCCGTGGACCTTCGTCTCGCGGCCCGAGATGAGCTGCGGCACCGGGGTAGTGCCATGTGCGATCGTCGCGGCCGCCATCACCATTCCGAATGCACTGACCAGCACCCGGCCCTGACCGAAGCCGTCCTCTGTCCGCTGGACCATCGCCGTCGCCGCCGGAACGGAACCGGTCTCGGTCGGCAGCCCCTCGATGTCGTAGTCGGCACCGATTCCGAACTGCGACGCCGTGACCGTGAGCGCGTCGGAGTCCATCTCACTCGCCAGCTTGGCGAACGTCGTATTGCAGGAACGAGCGAATGCGGTGCTCATCGGGACCTCGCCGAGGGCGAAGTCGTTGTAGTTCGGCACCACTCGTTGTCCGATCACGATCCGCCCCGGGCAGTCCACCAGTGTCTCCGCGGTAGCCAGTCCACCGGCGATCGCGGCTCCCGCCGTCACCATCTTGAACGTCGACCCCGGCGGGTACAGGCCGGTGAGCGCGATCGGCCCCTCTCGATCCGCGGCCGCATTCTGCGCAACCGCAAGGACGGCCCCGGACGATGGCTGGATCACCACCATCATCGACTGCTCGGCCCGCCCGGCCACCGCGGCCTGCGCGGCCTCCTGCACACGGCGGTCGAGGGTGATCGTCAGCGACGGGACCGGTTGCGGCGCAGTCTCGGTCAGCACCCCGGTGTCGATGCCGTTGCGGTTGACCGCGACCACGCTCCAGCCGGCCGTCCCGTCGACCTCACCGACCACCGCGTCGCGGACCCGTCCGATGAGATCAGGCGCGAAGCCGCGGTCCGTCGGGACCAGATCCGCCTCGTCGACGTCCGATACTCCAGGAATGTCGGCGAGCGCAGACTCCACGTCCTCGAATTCCTCGCCGCGGAGCGTGATCACGGGGTAGGCGCTGCCCCGCGTGGTCGCGGACTCCGCGATGGACTGAGCGGTGAGTCCGGGCACAAATCGAGCCAGCACCGCCGATAGCGCCTGTGCGGATCCGATCACGTCCGGTGTGCCCGCGGCATCGAACGTGATCCGGTGGACGACACCGGGAATCAGGACGTCAGTACCCGAGCGCTCGTTGACCCGGGCCTTCGGCGCCGCGTTTGCACGCAACTCCATTGTCTGCGTCTCCCCCAGCTGCGGATGGACGTTCGTATTCGACCATCGCACCGCCCACTCCCCGCCCCGACGGCCCATCTGAAGTTCCCCGGTGTACGTCCACACCCGGCCCTTCGGCAGGTGCCACGTATACGTGTATTGGACCGTCCCTGTGTCGCCGTGCGCCCGCACCGCCCCGGTCTCCGCCTCGAGCGACTCGGCCTGGAGCGTGGCCCATACCTGTCCCAGCGCATCTCCCGCCACGCCGGGACGGTCCGACTCACCCGCCGCGCGCTCGAAATCTCTGTCCGCGAACGCATTCAGGAACGCCTGTGCTGTCGCCTCCGGCCCACTGGGTCGGGGCGTGCACCCGCCACCGAACACAACCGCAGCTACCAGGAACACGGCGCTGGTAGCGATGAGACGGGAACGGCGAGACTTCATCGCCGCCATGGTAGTTCGGTTCGGCTGCAATCAGTCCAGCAACACGGTCGCGAACGTCGCAACCTGCCTGAATCCGACGCGCGCGTAAGCCCTCCGCGCCCGTTCGTTGTAACTGTTGACGTACAGGCTTGCGGTGCGCCCTCGTGCTGTCACCGCGGCGGCAACCGCAGCCGTACCCGCCGTGCCCAGGCCCTCACCGCGGCGCATCGGATTCACCCAGACGCCCTGGATCTGCCCAACGCTGGCCGACATCGATCCGATCTCGGCCTTGTAGAGGACCTCACCGTCCTCGAACCGGGCCCACGCCCGGCCCGACGCGATCAGGTTCGCAACCCTCCGCCGATAGCTACGACCACCGTCCGCCGCCTGTGGGTCCATACCGACCTCCTCGATGAACATGGCCACCGCGGCCGGAAGGTAAGTCTCTATTTCGTCCATCCGTACCTGGCGCACTCCTGCGTCGGGACGTAGCAACGGTTGCCCGGAGAGCGCGAGCAACGGCTGCTCCGACCGGATCTCGCGGGCCGGTCCCCAATCCGATTCGAGCATCCCCCACAGCGGCAATGTCAGCTCCGCACGCCCCACCAGCGACGAACACAGCCGGGGCACGCGGCAGGCCCGATCGGCGAAAGCACGCAGGTCGTCGATCTCCCCGCGCAACGGCACGAGATTCGCTCCGGCAAAACACAACGATTCGACCGGGCCACCCCGACTCCACACCTCCCCCTGCAGCGCGCGCGGATCGAGTCCTGTCTGCTGAACGCGCGCGGCAACCATGCACGACGCCACGGGATCGGACTCGAGCACACGCAGCACCTGGGCGGTGTCCCGATCACCCAGCTGCCTCGCTCCGAGGACCTTGAGCACTACCGCACCCCTTCCTGCTGCGCCACCGTGCCGTGTCACCAGGCTGTGGGGCCACTTCGCCGCGCACTGTCAGCGCCCCGCGCCGTCAGTGCCCAATCTTTGCGACCACATTGCCATGAACGCACGCTCAGATGGTCACATTCAGCTCACGGTGACGACCGGCGCGCCCGCAGTCTCTCCGCCCTCCATCTCCTCCGCAATCCGCATTGCCTCTTCGATGAGGGTCTCGACAATCTGCGCCTCGGGCACGGTCTTGATGACCTTGCCCTTCACGAAGATCTGGCCCTTGCCGTTGCCGGACGCGACACCGAGATCGGCCTCGCGGGCCTCACCCGGACCGTTGACGACGCAGCCCATGACCGCGACGCGCAGCGGCACCTCCATGCCCTCGAGCCCGGCACTCACCTCGTTCGCCAGCGTGTAGACGTCGACCTGCGCGCGACCGCAGGACGGGCAGGACACGATCTCGAGCTTGCGGGGACGAAGATTGAGCGACTGCAGGATCTGAGCGCCGACCTTGATCTCCTCCGCCGGCGGCGCGGACAACGAGACGCGGATGGTGTCGCCGATGCCCTCGGACAGCAGGGCCCCGAACGCGACGGCCGACTTGACGGTGCCCTGGAACGCCGGCCCCGCCTCGGTCACCCCGAGGTGCAGCGGGTAGTCGCACTGCGCCGCGAGCTGCCGGTAGGCCTCGACCATGATCACCGGATCGTTGTGCTTGACCGAGATCTTGATGTCGCCGTAGCCGTGCTCCTCGAACAGGCCCGCCTCCCACAGCGCCGACTCGACGAGCGCCTCCGGGGTCGCCTTGCCGTACTTCTGCATCAGACGCGGATCGAGGGAACCCGCGTTGACGCCGATGCGAATCGGGATACCGGCGTCGCCGGCCGCTTTGGCGACCTCCTTGACGCGGCCGTCGAACTCCTTGATGTTGCCGGGGTTGACGCGGACCGCGGCGCAGCCTGCGTCGATCGCGGCGAAGATGTACCGCGGCTGGAAGTGGATGTCCGCGATCACCGGGATCTGGCTCTTCCTCGCGATCGTCGCGAGCGCGTCGGCGTCCTCCTGCCGCGGGCACGCGACGCGGACGATATCGCAGCCGGAGGCCGTCAGTTCGGCGATCTGTTGCAACGTCGCATTGATGTCATGGGTCTTGGTGGTGCACATCGACTGCACCGATACCGGGTAGTCGCTCCCCACTCCGACGCCGCCCACCATCAACTGGCGCGTCTTGCGGCGGGGTGCGAGAACGGGGGTTTCGCTGGGAGCACCGGGCATGCCCAAACCGACGGGGCTGGTCACGATTCGCCTTCTTTCGTTGCTACTGGGCAAGTCTATCGTTCGAGAACCGGCGCAACCGGGTCCACGCGCTTGTCGGATCAGGGGAAGAGTTGGATCGGGTTCACGATGTCCGCGGTCAGGGTCAGCAGCATGAAGGCGCCGCCGATGACCACGAACACCCAGGTGATCGGCATCAGCTTCATGTAGTCGACGGGGGCGCCCGCTGCCATGCCGCGCAACCGACGGATCGAATTCCTGATCTTCTCGTAGATCGTCACCGCGATATGCCCGCCGTCGAGCGGGAGCAGCGGGAGCAGGTTGAACATGCCGAGGAAGAAGTTCAGGCTTGCCAGCAGCACGATGAACACTTCCCAGAGCCCACGTTCGGCCACCTGGCCGCCGATGACAGAGGCGCCGACGACGCTGATCGGGGTGTCCTCGTCGCGCTCCCCGCCGGTCACCGAGTGCCACAGGTCGTTCACCTTGCTCGGCATCTGCACCAGACGTTCCGCAGTCATCACGAACATGTCACTCGTGAACGCAACCGACGCGGGGATCGCCGACAGCGCGTTGTATTGCACCGGCTCGTAGAAGTCCTGGCCGACACCGATTGCACCGACCGTGCGCTCCGTCTTCTGCCCGGTCACCGAATCCGTCACGTTCCGCTGCACCTGCTGCGGAACAACAGTCACGGTCATCTCGACGCCGCCCCGCTCGATCGTGAACTCCGTCGGGCCTGTCTGCGCCTGCGTCTGCGCCTGAAACTGGTCCCAGGTGGCTACCGGCACACCACCGACCGCAGTCACCACGTCGCCGCGCTGCAGCCCGGCCTGCTGGGCCGGCCCCTCGCCGTCACACGGCACGCCGGTGCCGTCGGCGTTCTGCGCAGCCGGAGTGCAACTCATCAGCCCAAGCGCTGTCTCGGGCGGCCGGTTCAGATTCGGCAAGCCCCACCCGACCGCCAGGATGAACACCAGCACCAATCCGAGTGCGAAGTTCATCGCGATGCCACCGGACATCACGACGATCCGCTTCCACGCCTTCTGCTTGTACATCGCCCGATCGACCTCGTCGGGCGCGAGCTCGTCGATCGCGGTCATGCCGGCGATGTCGCAGAACCCGCCCGCAGGGATCGCCTTGAGGCCGAACTCGGTCTCGCCGCGGCGGAACGAGAAGATCTTGGGCCCGAAGCCGATGTAGTACCGCCGCACCTTCATACCGAGCGCCTTGGCGGTCCACATGTGACCGGCCTCGTGCAGCGCGATCGACAATGTGATTCCCAGCGCGAAGGCCACCACACCGATAACGAACACCATGGCGCTCTAGCCCTCCTGTTTCACAAGCTCGTGTGCGCGCGCCCGTGCCCACCCGTCCGCAGCCAGTACATCGTCCACGGTAGCCGGAGGAGCGGCCCATTCGCCGCCGGTTGACAGCACCCGCTCGACGGTACGCACGATCGCGGGGAAGCGCAGTCGCCTGTCGAGGAACGCCTGGGCCGCGACCTCGTTGGCGGCGTTGTACACGGCGGTCATACAGCCGCCAGCCTTACCGGCGTGCCGTGCCAGATCCACCGCGGGGAACACCGCCGAATCCAGCGGCTCGAACGTCCATGAGGACGCCTGCGAAAAATCACACGGCGCGGCCGCACCCGGTACCCGGTCCGGCCAGCCGAGCGCCAGCGCAATCGGCAGTTTCATGTCCGGCGGACTCGCCTGCGCCAACGTCGACCCGTCGGTGAACGTGACCATCGAATGCACGATCGACTGCGGGTGGACGGTGACGTCGATGCGGTCGTAGTCGACGCCGAACAGCAGGTGCGTCTCGATCAGTTCGAGACCCTTGTTCACCAGAGAAGCCGAGTTGAGAGTGTTCATCGGGCCCATCGACCACGTCGGGTGCGCGCCGGCCTGCTCGGGCGTGACATCTTCGAGCGCTGCCGACGCCCAGCCGCGGAACGGCCCGCCGGACGCTGTCAGCACCAGTCGGTCAACCTCTGCGGCCCGCCCGCCGCGCAGACACTGCGCGAGCGCGGAGTGCTCGGAATCGACGGGAACGATCTGGCCGGGTGCCGCAGCGGCAGTGACGAGCGGGCCGCCCGCGACGAGAGACTCCTTGTTCGCCAGCGCGAGCCGCGCGCCCGACGCGAGTGCCGCCAGCGTCGGCTCCAGCCCGAGCGAGCCGACGAGCGCGTTGAGAACCACATCGGCCGCGGTCTCGCGAACCAGTTCGGTCACCGAGCCGGGGCCGCTCAGCACGCCGGGTAGATCGAGTCGCGCCGCTGCGCCCGGGTCGGCGACCGCAACCCGTGTCACCCCGGTATCGCGGATCTGGCTCGCCAGCAGGTCGATGTTGCCACCACCCGCGGCGAGACCCACCACCTCGAACTTGCCGGGGTTGGCGGCGATGACCTCGAGGGCCTGAGTGCCGATGGAGCCGGTGCTGCCCAGCAGCAGAACGCGAGTCGGTTGGGTGTCAGCCACGGGTCCATTGTTCCTGACGGAAGCTGAGAACTTTCCACAGCGGTGACCTCCCCATCGGCGACACCCGCTGGGACCCCGCTTCGTACGACGCTCGGTCGTATGCCACGATATGCAGGAAAGGCGCTTTCGTATGATCAGGAGGATCGAGCCGTGGCCGGTACCCAGTTGGACCCCACTTCCAACGACCCCGTCGTCGCCGCGCATGTCGACACCGCCGAGGTCCCCTCGGCCGCGTGGGGCTGGAGTGGCGAGGCTCCTCGACTGTTCCGATTCGCCGGCTGGTTCTTCGCCGCGTTCCTGCTGCTGATGATGATCGGCAACCACAGTGGCAAGGTCGAGGACCTGTTCCTGATCGGCTTCGCCGGTTCGATCGTCTTCATCCTCGTCCGGGACATGATCGTGCGCCGAAAGCCGCGGTAGCCCGCACACACCAAACGAGAAGGATCCGCACCCATTCGGTGCGGATCCTTCTCGTTTCTGCGTGTCCGGGCTGCCCGCCGGGTATCGCGATACGCGAGTGCGGCGACGAGCTGCCGAAATCAGAAGGCGCCCGGCAGGCGATGGCCCGCCTGTTCCGGTTCCGCCCCGCCGAACTGCGCTACGAACAGCCTGGGTAGCGGGCCCGCTCAGTTCTCGGCGGCCAGCTGGCCGCACGCCGCGGCGATCTCCTGACCGCGGGTGTCGCGGACCGTGCACGACACGCCCTGCGCCTGAACACGTCGGACGAACTCCCGTTCCACCGGCTTGGGGCTGGCATCCCACTCACTGCCCGGTGTCGGATTCAGCGGAATCAAGTTGACATGTACCAGCGGCCCGAGCGCCTTGTGCAGCTTCTTGCCGAGCATGTCCGCGCGCCACGGCTGGTCATTGACGTCCCGGATCAACGCATACTCGATCGACACACGCCGACCCGACTTGTCGGCGTAGTAGCGCGCGGCATCGAGCACCTCGGCCACCGACCAGCGGTTGTTGACCGGCACGAGGGTGTCGCGCAGTTCGTCGTCAGGCGTGTGCAGCGAAACCGCCAGACGCACCGACATGTCCTCGTCCGCGAGCTTGCGGATCGCGGGGGCCAGCCCGACGGTGGAAACGGTAACCGCCCGCTGGGAGATCCCCAGTCCGTCGGGCGCAGGCGACGTGATCCGGCGCACCGCTGCAACCACCCGCTTGTAGTTCGCCAACGGTTCGCCCATACCCATGAAGACGATGTTCGACAGCCGACCCGGGCCGCCCTCGACCTCGCCGTCCCGCAGGGCCGCCGCGGCCGCCCGCACCTGATCGACGATCTCCGCTGTCGAGAGGTTGCGCTGCAGGCCACCCTGACCGGTCGCACAGAACGGGCAGGCCATGCCGCAGCCGGCCTGGCTCGAGATACACAGCGTCGCCCGGTCCGGATATCGCATCAGGACACTCTCGAGGAGTGTGCCGTCTCCCGCCTTCCACAGCGTCTTGCGGGTCAGGCCGGCGTCGCAGGCGACGTGCTTGACCGCAGTGAGCAGCGGGGGGAACAGCGCCGTCCCGACCTTCTCCCGCATCCCTGCAGGCAGGTCCGTCATCTTCTCGGGATCCGCCTCGAGCCGGCCGTAGTACTGGCGCGCGAGCTGATCCGCCCGGAATCCGGGCAGACCCAGCTCCTTCACCGCCTCCCTGCGCTCGGCCGCGTCGAGGTCGGCGAGGTGCCGCGGCGGCATTCCGCGGCGCGGTGCGGTGAAGACGAGAGGAAGCGAAGCAGCCATAGTGGTTGCCATTGTCCCATTACCGGCCCTGCGAAACTGATGCGCGTGCGCAAAGCCATACTGTGGGCGATGATCGACATATGACCGAGACACCGGGAAACGAATCCGAAGCGGTCCCCGACAAGCCCCGGATCCCACCCCAGTCGGTGGGCGCACACGAGGCCACCGGTCCACAGCCCGCCCACGAAGCCGAGAAGATCGGGCGTACCCGGGCAGCATCGACGTGGACCGGACTCGTCATCGGGATCCTCGTGCTGATCCTGCTGCTCATCTTCATCCTCCAGAACCTCGGCTCTGTGACCTTCAACATGTTCGTCTGGGAGTTCACACTCCCCGCCGGTGTCAGTCTCTTGCTGGCCGCTATCGCGGGAGCGCTGATCATGGCCCTCGCGGGCGGCGTGCGGATCGTCCAGATCCGCCGGATCGCGAAGCGGGCAGGCGCCGGCACCGATCACGGCTGACCGCAGTCGGGTAGCTGGCTCGACGACGTGGGAGCACGATGGACATACCGACTTCCACATGAGGAGCAAGATCTGTGACGAGCCGCACTCAGCAACCGCAGCGCACCACCGTCCGGCCCGATCTCGCCCGGTCCTGGCTGCTGGTGGCGGGCAGCAGGCCGGATGCGTTCGACCGCCCACCGACCGTCGATGCGATGATCCTCGACCTCGAGGACGCGGTCGCGCCGGACAACAAGCCCGCGGCGCGCGCCGCGGTGGTCGACTGGCTGAGCCGGCACGGCACAGCATGGGTGCGTGTCAACGACGCCACCACTCCGCACTGGGCCGACGACCTCGCCGCGGTGTCCGACCTGCCGGGCCTCAGCGGCGTGATGCTTGCGAAGACCGAGAGCGGCGGGCAGATCGATGCCACTGCCGAACAACTGGCACCGGGAACACCGATCCTGGCGTTGATCGAATCCGCCGTCGGCCTCGAGGCAGCTCCGGAGATCGCGCGCGCGGACGGCACCTTCCGCCTCGCGTTCGGCAGCGGCGACTTCCGGCGGGACACCGGGATGAGCGACGACGTGATGGCGATGTCGTACCCGCGGTCGCGCCTGGTAGTCGCGAGCCGGGCCGCACGACTTCCGGGTGGACCGATCGATGGGCCGACGATCTCCGCGAACGAGACCATCCTGCAGCGGGATTGCGACGCGACGGTGTCGCTCGGACTGACCGGCAAACTGTGCCTGCATGCCGATCAGGCCGCCACAGTCAACCGAGCCCTGAGTCCGAGCGCCCACGACGTCGCCTGGGCCCGTGAGGTGATCGCAGACCTCGGCGCGGACGGTGAACGTGTCCGCGCCGGCAGTGACCTCCCGCAGCTCGCGAAGGCCAAGAAGGTCACCGATCTGGCCAAGGCGTTCGGACTGGACTAGCTGTCACCCAGCACAGGTCGACGGCGCCGGGACACCGTTGAAGCGGTCCACCATCCAATCGAGCCCCACCGTCAGGCCGGACACCATCGGTAGTCCGTGTCCGACGACGAACCCCGGTGCGATCGGCGGGAGCTCAGCGGTCCAGAGCTGCACCGTCGCGCCCCGATCGCACCAATCGGTCGCGAGTTGCTGCGCCTGCGCGTAAGGGATCAGGTCGTCGTTGCGCCCCTGCACGATCAGGACCGGGCCGTTCGGAGTCGAACGTCCGATCCGCTGCTCGTCCACCGCCGCCCGCACCGCAGGCAGGTCGTCGATCAGGTCGGCGATCGATCGACCGTCCCGGGTCCAGTCCGATGTGCTGCGCAGCCCATATCGCGCAATAGTCTCCGGGACGCACTGGTTCGCAATGTCGTCGAACGCCTGCCGCCCCGCTGGAGTCAGAACGCCGTCGATCTCGGCCCGAGTCTCCGGGTAGCCCGCGTAGATGCTGTTGATCGCGTAACCGAGAAGCCCAACTGCCAGACCGCCACCGTCGAGGGCGGCGGCGACGGACCGTAGATCGGCCGGCGGTCCGCCGGCCATCGTCGCGCGGACATTCAGCTCGGGCGCGTACGTGCCCTGCATCTCGGCCGCAGCGGCCGCCGCTCCCCCGCCCTGCGAGTACCCCCACAAGCCGATCGGGCTGTCGTCACCGATTCGTTTGCCGGGCAGCGCCTTCACCGCGCGGGCAGCGTCCAGCACGGCGTGGGCCTGAGCGCGCCGATCCACGTAGCTGTGCATGCCGTCGGTGCCCAAACCCTGATAGTCGATCACCACCACATCCATTCCACGCGAGAGCAACGCATACGCCTGCAGGATCTCGTAACCGACGGCGAGATCGAGCGGGTAGTTGTAGTGAACGATCTGGGTGAAGAGCTTCGACGGCGCGCACTGGTCACCCTGCCCTTGAGTCCCCGGTGCGAGAACGACGAGCGGGCGCGCACCGGCACCCGTCCACGGCAGGCTCGCATCGAAGTACGTCGCGGTCGCGGCTACGCCGGATCCGTGGGCATCGGTGCTGCGATACATGATCCGCTGGGCGCCCGATGGCCACGGGCCCTCCTGGTTCGGAATGGACAGTGCCGGCGGATACGGCTCGGCCTTGACCACATCACCGGCCTTGCCCGGCATCGAGGCGGGCGCACGATAGAAGTCCGTCGGTGCGGCCTCAGCCATACCCGCGGTAACCACGGCAAGGCACAAGCCCGACAGCACTGCTACCCAACGAGTCCACCGCGGAGAGGTCATGTGGCTCACCTCACACGAGGACGGCGCTCGTTGTCAATACTCCGAGTACCACTAACCCGATCCGAGGACGAGCCCGTTCGGCGCCGATCTCGTATGAATGCGATATCCGACTTCCAGCCCGAGGCCGGGGGTTTCGGCGAACGCGCGAGCTGCGGTCCGCGCGGTGAACTCGATGCCCAGCACGGACCGCAGGGCGTCCCGGTCGGCGAACTCCCAGCGGGTGAGCACCCGCTGCATCGCGAAGCCCTGCGCTTCGAAGAACGCCTCGACCGCGGCCGGATCGTACTGCGGTAGATCTGCACGCATCCATCGTCCGTACGGACCGACAGTCGCGTCGAGATCGACGACGGCCAGCACTCCTCCGGGACGCAGCACCCGCATCGTCTCGAGAATCCCCGGGCCGCAGCCCGGGCCGAAGAAGTACGCGGTGCGCGCATGCACAACGTCGACACTGCCGTCCGGTATCGGGATCGCCTCGGCGGAGCCCTCGAGAACGGTGATCGACGGCCAGTCTGCAACGCGGGCCCGGGCGGCGACGACGAGCGGCGGGTGCGGTTCGACGCCGATCACCGACCGCGCCGTCGACCCAAACACCGGGAGGTGAAACCCGGCGCCGCACCCGAGGTCGAGAACGTCGCGGCCGCGCCAGTCCGCGAGTTCGGTAAGAACATCGAAGACGGCGCCGCCGACGTCCTGGGCGTGGTTCTCGATTTCGTAGACATCCGGCCAGTGCCAGATGTTCGGGCTCGGAATTGTTCCGCGAGCCCCCCGCCCACCCCGACGACTCATGCCCGCACGCGTCTCAGACCAGGACGGTGAGAACGAGCCAGGTGACGAACGACGACGGCAGCAGCGAGTCGAGACGGTCCATGATTCCGCCGTGACCGGGCAGCAAAGTGCCCATGTCCTTGATGCCGAGCTCACGCTTGATCTGCGATTCGATGAGGTCACCGAGCGTCGCGGTGAACACCAGCGCCACGCCGAGGAGCACACCGATCAGCGGATTCGCGTCCAGGATGAATGTGACGGCCAGGACGCCGCCGATCACGCAGAAGAGGAGCGATCCGGCGAATCCCTCCCACGACTTCTTCGGGCTGATCGCCGGGACCATCGGGCGCTTACCGAAAAGCACCCCGGCCACGTAGCCGCCCACATCGGAGCCCACGACCACAATCATCAGGCAGAACACGCGGCCGGCGCCGTCGTCCTGCAACACCATCAGTGTCGCGAACGACGCCAGCAGGGGGATCCACGCCGCCACGAACACGGTGACTGCGGTGTCCCGGAGGTAGTTGCGTGGTGTGGCCTTGAGCCCGTGGTCGAACAGGCGCCACACCATGCACACCAGTGCCGTGCCCGCGAATGCCGCGAGGACCCCCTCGGTCCCGTAGGGCCAGCTGAGCCAGATGATCGCTTGTCCACCCAGTATCAGCGGAATCAGCGGCACGCTGATGTCGGCCTCGCGCAGCCGCCGAGCAACCTCCCACGTCGCAATGGCCATCGCCACCGTGACGACGCCGAACCACACCATCGGCACATAGATCAGGATCAGGATCAGCGCGGCCCCGAGGCCGCCACCGACGCCGATTGCGGCGGGCAGATTGCGCCCTGCTCTGGACGCCGGGGCGGTCGACGCCGCGGAGGCGCCGTCAGCTTTCCCCCCCACCGCTAAACCTCCAGCAATTCGGCTTCCTTGTGCTTCACCAGCTCATCGATCTGGCTGACATAGCGCGCGGTGGTCTTGTCCAGCTCCTTCTCGGCCCGACCGACCTCGTCCTCACCGGCCTCGCCGTCCTTCTCGATTCGCGAGAGTTCGTCCATTGCCTTGCGTCGGACGTTGCGGATGGCAACCTTCGCGTCCTCGCCCTTGCCCTTCGCCTGCTTCACGAATTCGCGGCGCCGCTCCTCCGTGAGCTGCGGGACGGAGATGCGAATAATGCTGCCGTCGTTGCTGGGGTTGAGACCAAGGTCCGAGTTGCGGATCGCGTTCTCGATCGGCCCGAGCTGAGCGGCCTCGTACGGCTTGATGATGACCATCCGAGCCTCGGGCACATTGATGCTCGCGAGCTGCGTGATCGGTGTGATGGAGCCGTAGTACTCGACGACGATCCGGTTGAACATGCCGGGGTTCGCCCGGCCGGTCCGGATCGAACCAAGGTCCTCCTTCGCAACCGTGATGGCCTTCTCCATCTTCTCCTCGGCTTCGAAGAGAGCTTCATCAATCACGGCTGTTCCTCCATGTCGTATCCGTCCCGAATCATGATCACGATGCACGGCATCATGACTTGACCAGTGTTCCGATCTTCTCACCGGACACCGCACGCGCGATGTTCCCCTGGGTCAACAGGTTGAACACCATGATCGGCATCTGGTTGTCCATGCACAGACTGAATGCGGTCGCGTCGGCAACCTTGAGACCCTTCTCGATCACCTCACGGTGTGTGATCTCGGTGTACATCGCCGCATCCGGGTCGAGACGCGGGTCGGCGGAGTACACGCCGTCGACCGACTTGGCCATCAGAACCACCTCGGCGCCGATCTCGAGCGCGCGCTGCGCGGCAGTGGTGTCGGTCGAGAAATAGGGCATGCCCATGCCCGCGCCGAAAATCACGACGCGTCCCTTTTCGAGGTGGCGGCGAGCTCGCAGCGGCAGGTACGGCTCGGCGACCTGGCCCATCGTGATCGCGGTCTGCACTCGGGTATCCACGCCCTGCTTCTCCAGGAAGTCCTGCAGGGCAAGGCAGTTCATGACGGTGCCGAGCATGCCCATGTAGTCCGACCGGGCGCGATCGAGTCCACGCTGCTGCAGTTCGGCACCGCGGAAGAAGTTGCCACCGCCGATCACGACGGCGACCTGAACGCCGGAGCGGACCACCTCCGCGATCTGCGCGGCCACCGTGGTGACCACATCCGGGTCGAGACCGACCTTGCCGCCACCGAACATTTCACCGCCGAGCTTCAGAAGAACACGTCGAAATCCTGGACGTTCGTCGGCCGATGCGGTCATAACTCTCCCTCGGTTCTGCAGGTCATGCGGTTCTAGAAGTATTGCGGGTCTTCGGCCAGCGAGTCCGGAGACTGGCCGGTTCGGCCGCGAAGTTCCGTCCGGCGAATCCGTCAGGACGGCCTTCTCATCCTGCCCTATCGGCGCCCGAACGTCCCAGTTGCCCCCGGCCCCCATGCACATCGGCCCCGCACGGACCGAATGGGCGGTACGTCTGCTCGAACTACTCGAACCGACGACTGAGCCCACCCGGCCGACGGGGCCGATGTGTGGGAAGTGCGACCTAGCTGGCGCCGACCTCGAACCGCGCGAAGCGGGTGATCGTGACGCCGGCCTCGTCCAGGATGGCCTTGACGGTCTTCTTGGAGTCGGTGACCGAAGACTGCTCGGTCAGGACGACGTCCTTGTAGTAGCCGTTGACGCGACCCTCGACGATCTTGGGGAGCGCAGCCTCGGGCTTGCCCTCCTCCTTCGCCGTCTGCTCGGCGATACGGCGCTCAGCCTCGACGACGTCGGCGGGGACCTCGTCGCGAGTGACGTACTTGGCCTTGAGCGCGGCAACCTGCATCGCGGCGGCGCGGGCGGCGTCAGCGGCGACGTCACCCTCACCCGTGTACTCGACCAGGACGCCAACGGCGGGGGGCAGGTCCGAGCTGCGCTTGTGCAGGTAGATCGCAACCGGGCCGTCGAGGGAGACGACGCGACGGAGCTCGAGCTTCTCGCCGATCTTGGCGGAGAGGGCCGCGACGGCCTCCTCCACGGTGCCACCATCGACCGCAACGGCCTTCAGTGCCTCGAGGTCAGCCGGCTTCGCCGTGGCAGCAGCCCCGACAACCTTCTCGGCCAGTGCCTGGAACTCGGCGTTCTTGGCGACGAAGTCGGTCTCGCAGTTGATCTCGACCATGACGCCGTCCTTGGCGGCAACCAGACCCTCGGCCGTGGTGCGCTCGGCGCGCTTGCCCACATCCTTGGCGCCCTTGATGCGGAGCAGCTCGACGGCCTTGTCGAAATCGCCGTCGGTCTCCGTGAGCGCGTTCTTGCAGTCCATCATTCCGGAGCCAGTGAGCTCACGGAGCCGCTTGACGTCAGCGGCGGTGTAGTTCGCCATTGGGGGCGATCCTCCTCGGATGAGTTTCGGGAGCCTGGCTCACGAAGCGCGAACTGTGGGCCAGGTAGAAGCAGGTGAGTGAAACGGCCCCGACCAGGATGTGGTCGGGGCCGAATCGACTAGGACTGCTGCGCGTCCGCGGCGGGCGCCTCAGCAACAGGTGCCTCAGCAGCAGGCACCTCAGCAGCAGGCACCTCGGCGGCCGGAGCCGCCTGCGAGAGGAGCTCCTGCTCCCACTCGGCGAGCGGCTCGCCCGCGCCGGCCTCAGGCTTGGCGTCCTTGTCGGCGCTCAGCCCGGCGCGGGCCTGCACACCCTCGGCCACCGCGGAGGCGACAACCTTGGTCAGCAGGGCGGCACTGCGGATCGCATCGTCGTTGCCCGGGATCGGGTAGTCGACGACGTCGGGGTCGCAGTTGGTATCCAGGACGGCAATGACCGGGATGTTCAGCTTGCGCGCCTCGCCGACGGCGATGTGCTCCTTGTTGGTGTCGATGACCCAGATGGCCGACGGAACCTTGGCCATGTCCCGGATACCACCGAGGGTGCGATCCAGCTTGGTCATCTCACGCGTGAGCATGAGGATTTCCTTCTTGGTACGACCCTCGAAGCCACCGGTCTGCTCCATGGCCTCGAGCTCCTTGAGGCGCTGCAGGCGCTTGTGGACGGTGGAGAAGTTGGTGAGCATGCCGCCGAGCCAACGCTGGTTGACGTACGGCATCCCGACGCGAGTCGCCTCCGCCGCGATGGACTCCTGGGCCTGCTTCTTGGTACCGACGAACAGGACGGTGCCGCCGTGAGCGACAGTCTCCTTGACGAACTCGTACGCCTGGTCGATGTACGTCAGGGTCTGCTGCAGGTCGATGATGTAGATGCCGTTGCGGTCGGTCAGGATGAACCGCTTCATCTTCGGGTTCCAACGGCGGGTCTGGTGCCCGAAGTGTGCGCCGCTGTCGAGCAGCTGCCTCATGGTCACAACAGCCATGGCTGTGTACCTCTTTCTCATGTGCCGGTTACTGCAGTGGTCGGGTGACCTCTGCCCTGGCGCCCGCCTGGACGTCGGACCTGTACAGAGACAGGACCAGCCGACGGCCGGAATCATCGCGGGCGCGCGAAGTCGGACTGTGCGAACACAGACCGCTCAGCAAGTGTACGGCCTCACTCCCCCCCTCTCATAACCTGCCGCTCACCGCACCCGCCGCGACCGAACTGTGGATAGCCGGACGGTGTCTCCACAACCCGCCTGCGCGGCCCCCACCACGGCCCCTGCTGCGCGACAGTCGTGTCATGGGTCTTCCGAATGCGCTGTCACGGCTGACGGTCGTCGCCGCGATCTGCGCCGCGCTGCTCGTCTCCGGTCACCCTGCCCCCGCGGCAGGACCTGCGCACATCTCCGCGACCACCCGGTACGACTGGCCGCTGCGTCCGCGTCCCCAGGTGATTCGCAGCTTCGACAGGCCCGAGCAGAACTGGCTGCCGGGGCACCGCGGAGTCGACCTCGCCGCATTGCCCGGACAGCACGTCCTCGCCGCCGGGGCCGGTGTCGTGGTGTTCGCCGGAATGGTCGCGGGCCGACCGGTGGTCTCCGTCGACCACCCCTCCGGGGTGCGGACCACGTACGAACCCGTGGAGCCGGTCGTCGCTGCGGGCCGTCGCGTCGAACGCGGCGCGGTGCTCGGGACGGTCGTCGTGGGCCATCCCGAATGTGCGGCGGTCGCATGCCTGCATTGGGGTCTGCGCCGCGACCGGGAGTACCTCGACCCGCGGCCTCTCGTGCGGGCCGTGCCAATCCGGTTGCTTCCAGTCGGCAATGGTCGTGCTCGTCCGGCCTGGCCGGTCACGCCCACCCGGCGTGGCCGGTCAAGCTCGCGGATGCGCCTGGTCGTGCACGGCGCGCAGGCGGGCCACCGATACGTGGGTGTAGAGCTGGGTCGTGGCGAGGCTTGCATGCCCGAGCAGTTCCTGTACCACCCGCAGGTCGGCGCCACCCTCGAGAAGATGGGTGGCGGCCGAGTGCCGCAAACCGTGCGGAGCCAGGTCGGGCGCTCCCGGCACGGCCTGGACGACATCGTGCACGACGCTGCGGGCCTGACGCTGGTCGAGGCGTCCCCCGCGGGCGCCGAGTAGCAGCGCATTCCCCGATCTGTCGGTGGCGAGCTCGGGTCGTCCGGCACGAAGCCATGCCTCGATCGCAGCCTCGGCGGGGCGCCCGTACGGGACTGCCCGCTCCTTGTTGCCCTTGCCGACAACCCGCAGGATTCGCCGCTCGTGATCGATGTCATCGACGTCGAGCCCGCACAGTTCCCCTACCCGGATGCCCGTCGAGTAGAGCAGTTCCACGATCAACCGGTCCCGAAGCGGAATCGGGTCCTGCTGCGCGGCACCGGATTCCGCAGCGGCCATCGCCTCGGCCGCGTGGTCCTGCCGCAGCACCTGCGGCAATGTACGGTGCGCTTTGGGCGCCACCAGGCGCACGCCCGGGTCCACCGCTATCCTTCCGGTGCGCTGCGCCCACGCGGTAAAACCCTTGGCCGACGACGTCCGCCGCGCCAGTGTGGTGCGCGCGACGCCGTCGGCGGATTGCTCGGCGAGCCAGCCACGCAGGATCCGCAGGTCAAGGTCCTCCGCTCGGGCGTCCGACCGATTCCGCGACAGGTAGCCGAGGAGGCTCGCGACGTCGGCGAGATAGGCCCGGACGGTATGCGGAGAGCGCCCCCGTTCGAGGCGCAGATGCTCGTCGTAGTCGTCGAGATGCACCTGCAGGGCCGGCGAGAGGTGCGTGCGTGACGATGCGGAGCCCATGCGCACTACGGTCGCCGCCGCCACCGGTTTTCGCAACTGGCCGCGCCGGTAGGGTTCTCGCGTGACACGCGCGATTCCGATTCCGATGCTGTGTGTTCTAGCGCTCCTCTCAGCGATCGCGCCGCTCGCCACGGACATGTACCTGCCCGGCCTGCCGACGATGGCGGAGGGTCTCGACACCTCTGCTTCCACCATCCAGCTGACCCTGACGACCTTCATGGCCGGGCTGGGTATCGGCCAGCTGATCATCGGACCGCTGTCCGACGGTTGGGGTCGACGACGGCTACTCATCGCCGGAACCATGCTGTGCGCAGTGAGCGGTGTCCTGTGTGCGATCGCCCCCACCGTGGAGGTCCTGATTGCTGCCCGCCTACTGCAAGGCTTCAGTGGTGGGGCCGGAATCGTTCTGGCTCGCGCTGTGATCGCCGACCGGGCCCGCGGCGACGCGGCCGCGCGCGTGTTCAGCATCATGATGATCATCGGAGGTGTCGCGCCCGTGATCGCGCCGCTCATGGGTGGCGCACTACTGGGTCCGATCGGCTGGCGCGGGATCTTCTGGGTCCTGGCGGGCGCATCGATCGCAATGCTGGCCGGCGTCCTCACCCTTGTACCGGAGACACTCCCGCCCGAGCGCCGCCACGGCGGCGGCCTGGCCGCACTGACCCGCAACCTCCGCTATGTCGTGAGAAACCGCGTCTACCTCGGCTACACATTCGCATTCGCATTCGGATTCGGCGCCCTGTTCTCGTACATCTCAGCGTCGCCGTTCATCGCAGAGCACGTGCTCCGACTCTCGCCCGGCCAGTTCTCGATCGTCTTCGCCGTCAATTCGGTGGGCATCGTGGCGGCCAGCATCGTCAACACCAGGCTGATCGGTACCTTCGACGCCCGCCAGCTGCTCACATTCGGTGTCAGCGTGCTCGTCGCGTCCGGCGCGCTCCTGGTGCTCGCGACGACGATCGGCGGTACCCGCATCTGGCTGGTGTTGCCCTTGCTGTTCGGGGTGGTGTCGAGCATCGGCTTCATCATGGGCAACGCGACGGCCCTGTCACAGGGGCAGGTTCCCGACGCGGCAGGCACCGGATCCGCGCTGATGGGTGCGAGCCAGTTCGGTCTGGCCGCGCTGGTGTCCCCGCTGGTAGGCATCGCGGGCCCCGGTACCGCAGTGCCGATGGCAATAGCGATTCTCGCATCCGGGGCGGTGGCGATGACGGCCCTGAAGGTCCTGGCCCGCACCGGCTAGGCACGGGCCAGGGCCTGCCGGACCGCGGCCACGATCGACATTCGCACCGGAGACGTCCGACGACCCGGCCCCGCGAACTACCGCCCGTGCGGCCGGGCCAACGTCAGCCGCTGCACCCACCCGTGCGCGGGCCACGCCTTGAGTCCAGCCCGGTCGGGCGTGACACGGGTCCCGACGTAGCGAGCTTCGAGCTCCGGATCCACCTCACCGGTAAACCGCCACTGCTGATCCCCGACGGGACCGACGCCGTCCCACGACCGCGCCCGATACACCGCGCGGATGATGTTGTCGGAGAAGACGATCACGGGAAGATCCACCACGCCGCGGGCCGCCGCACCGGCGCGCCAGGGACCACGAGCCAGTGCGGCACGCTCGTCGTCCGACAGCGACGGATCGGCCGACGAGCCCACGCGGACCAGGGCGCTCGGCACCGGCAGTTCGGGTGCCGGCTCCGCGGCGTACTGGACCACCAACTCCTCGACCCGCATCGCGCGGCGACCCGCGTCCGCAGATTCGCCGGCCAGATTCGTCAGCACCGGAAGATCCGGGCGTGCCTCGAGTAGCCGCAACGCGTCGACCAGGACGTGTTCGGTGTCACGAGCGGCGCCGACAGCATCTGCAGGGGCCTGCACGCCGTGGCGGAGGATGAAGTGCTCGACGGTGTACCCGGCGGCATAGATGTCACGGATTCGCTGCACGCGCGCCGCGCGGATCTCCTCGGTGTCCGGATCGCCCACTTCCTCGGCGTCGAGCCTGCCCGCCTCACCCAGCGCATCCCACACGTGCGAGTACACGCGATTGCCGCGACCCACGCCGATGTGGAAGATCGTCCGGTTGCGCGGATCCCGCAGCGCATACAGATAGATGCCGAGGTTGTCGACCACCCGTGCGGACAGCGGATTCGGCGCAGCCTTGCGTTCGCGGGGCTCGGCGGTGAGCACCCGCATGACGGCCAGCCGCAACGCATCAGATACGACAACACCGCCCGTCGCCGTCGCGTCGAACAGGACGTCCGCCGCATCCCGAACCGAGGTGAAAGTCCGTCCCGTGTTGTTCTCGAGCGAACGGTGCACGGCGGTGAATTCGGCCAGACGCACCCTGGGGTCGCTCGCTACACCCCGGCCTTCGTCGTCCGTCAGGAAATCGCGGATACCCGGCGCTGCCAGCAGTGCGCGGGTGATGTTCTCGGGGACGGTCCAGACGGTAGCCATGACGCGACTGTAGGCGATCGCCGGACCGATCGTGTCCGAGCCGCACGGGCGTGGACCACCAGTGCTGTTTACGTTCGGAAACAGTACTGGCGAAACCGGGCCCCCGGGCTGCCCACCGCAATCTCACGGCGATATCGGCCACAGCGGGCAAATGTGCGCGACACTCGCTGTGTGACCCGATCAGCGGAATCGACCGAAGACCGTGCCGCACGAGCCGAGCGGTTGGTGGGCTACAGCTACCGCATGCCCGACTACTACGAGGTCGGCCGGGAAAAAGTCCGCGAGTACGCGATCGCGGTGCAGAACGATCATCCTGCACACTTCGACGAACAGGCCGCCTTCGAGCTCGGCCATACCGCACTGGTCGCTCCGCTCACCTTCGTGTCCGTCATCGGCATCATCGCCCAGAAGTATCTGCTCGAACAGATCCTCACCGGCTTCGACCTGAGTCAGATCCTCCAAACGGATCAGAAGCTGATCTTCCACCGGCCGATGTATGCCGGAGACCGGCTGACCGTCGATGTCTCGCTCGAGTCGTTTCGCCAGACCGCCGGAAGCGACATCATCGTGACGAAGAACGTGGTCCTCGACGAGACCGGCGAACCCGTCACCACGACGTTGACCACTCTGGTCGGCCGGACCGGCGGTGAGCCGGATCCAGAGAGACTCGCACGCATCAAGGACGTGATGATGCGCGAGGCCTGAGCCAGCGTTCGTGCCTCACCTCCGGAACCACCCTGTCTCGTCCGAGCCGACGAAGCCGTCGAGTTCGAGCACCGGTAGCAACGCCCGAACCCGGGCAATCGGCACCCCCGATTCCACGGACAGCTCCCGCGTCCCCCGGGAACCGGAACCGGGTAGCGCGTCATAGACCTGTAGCGACTCCCCCGACAGTGCGTCGAGATCCCGCGCCAGCGAAACCCCGTCCTGCTCCCCGTCCACGCCCATCGGCCCCGCCTCCTCGACGACGTCCTTCGCGCTCGCCACCAGGCGCGCCTCCCCCTCCCGAATCATCCGATGGCACCCAGTCGACGCCGCCGACGTCACCGGCCCCGGCACCGCCAGCACCGGACGCCCCAATCGACGCGCCCACGACGCAGTGTTCCGCGCCCCGCTACGCCACCCCGCCTCAACCACCACCACACCGTCGGACAAGCCCGCCACCAACCGATTTCGCGCCAGGAACCGATACCGCGCCGGCGTGGTACCGGGCGGGTACTCACTGATCACGGCACCGGTGCCCGCGATCTGCTGGAGCAACCGACCGTGTCCGGCCGGATACGCGCGATCCACCCCACATGCCAGCACCGCCACCGTCAATCCACCCACTCCCAGCGCCGCCCGGTGCGCAGCACCATCGATCCCGAACGCCGCCCCGGACACGATCGTCCATCCCTCTACAGCCAGATCGCCCGCCAGCTCCGCAGTCACATGCTCGCCGTATCCGGTCGCTGCGCGGGTGCCGACAATGCCGATCGCCCGGGCCGTGAGGTCGTCGATCCGGCGCTGCCCCAGCACCCACAACGCCAGCGGACCGGCGTCGTCACGACCCGCACCGAGGCCGTCGAACGCGAGCAACCGCCACCGCGGCCACTCCTCGTCGTCCGGCGTGACCAGACGGCCGCCCAGTGCCTCGACCAGATCCAGATCCCTGGCCGCCGTGTCCAGATGTGCCCGTGCCGAGGTCCGCCGGTCCAGGAAGCTCGACAGGTCCCGCTCCCGAACGGCACGGGCCGCATCTTCCGGCCCCACCGCGGAAATCAGTTGCGCCAGCGGCGGACACGACCCCAGCACCACCTTCGACAGATACGCCCACGCCAACAGCCTCCGATCGTGGGCACTCATGAGGCGCCCTGATCCCGGAACCCCAGCGCGGTTGTCACCTGATCCGCCCCCGGCGCGTCCATCCCACCCAGGTCGGCGAGTGTCCACGCCACCCGCAGCGCCCGGTCGGCACCGCGCGCGGTGATCTGTCCACGGCGCAAAGACCTTTCGAGCGGCCCGAGCGCCAGCCGGGAGAGCCGGAATCGCTGACGCAATGCCGGTCCGGGTACCTCGGCATTGGTGCGCCAGCCATAGGGCCGCCACCGTTCGGCCGCAGCGGCACGGGCCGCGACCACCCGGCCGCGAACCTGCTCGGTACTCTCTCCCACCTCGTCGATCAGCGCGCCGGTCGCCACCGCCTGCATGCGAATCCGCAGATCTACCCTGTCCAGTAGCGGCCCCGACAGCCGGCCCAGGTACCGCCTCCGGGCCGTCGGAGCGCACACACAATCCGCCTCGCGCGCGGGAGCGCATGGGCAGGGATTCGCCGCGAGCACCAGCTGGAACCTCGCGGGATACCGCGCCACCCCGTCCCGGCGCGCGATGCGCACCTCTCCGTCTTCGAGCGGAGTCCGCAATGCCTCGAGCGCCTTGGTGCCCATCTCGGCACACTCGTCGAGGAAGAGAATCCCGCGATGTGCACGGCTGACCGCGCCCGGCCGGGCCATCCCGCTGCCACCGCCCACCAATGCGCTCACCGACGACGTGTGGTGCGGTGCAATGAACGGCGGCTCGGTGATGAGCGGATGCTCCGACGTGAGCAGCCCCGCCACACTGTGGATCGCGGTCACCTCCAACGCCTCCGGTTCGGTCAGCGGCGGCAGCACACTCGGCAGTCGCTGGGCGAGCATCGTCTTCCCGATTCCGGGTGGGCCGGTGAGCATGAGGTGGTGGGCTCCCGCTGCGGCAACCTCGATGGCCCACCGTGCCTCCTCTTGGCCGACGACCTCGCTGAGATCACCGCGCACCGCGGACTTCTCACCGTCGAAGGGCGGCGGCTGAGGCAATGTCGTCTTGCCCTGCAGCCACTCCACCACCGTCCCGAGTCGGTCAGCGCCCAGGACCTCGATGCCGTCGACCAGCCCCGCCTCTGCGAGCGCCGCCGCCGGCACCACAACTGTGGACCAGCCGGCGTACTTGGCTGCCAGCACCGCCGGGAGCACACCCCGCACGCTACGGAGCCGGCCGTCGAGGGCCAGCTCGCCGAGGAGCACGGTTTTCTCGAGCCGCGTGCGGGGCACCTGACGGGCCGCATCCAGAACTGCACAGGCAAGTGCGAGATCGTAGACACTGCCGACCTTCGGTAGCGTCGCCGGCGACAATGCGAGTGTCACGCGCGATTCGGGCCACTTCTCGCCCGAGTTGGTGACGGCCGCGCGGACCCGATCCCGCGATTCCTGGAGCGCAGTGTCCGGCAGCCCCACCAGATGCACACCAGGCAGACCCCGGCCGATATCCGCCTCGATCTCCACGATCTGACCGTCCACCCCGCTCACCGCCACCGAGTGGGCCCGGCCCAGCGCCATCAGAACACCGCCCGCAGATGCGTGACGTCCGGCTCACGGTGCCGGTCGACCAACACCGACACGACATCGAACCGGACCTGTGGCCAGTGCCTCTCCGACTCTGCGAGCCACTGCTGCGCCAACCGCCGAATCCGCCGCTGCTTGGCATGCGTCACCGCCTCCGCCGGACTGCCGTAGCCGAGACCCGAACGAGTCTTGACCTCGACGAACACCACAGTGTCGCCGTCCGCCGCCACCACATCCAACTCCCCGTGGCGGCATCGCCAATTTCGGTCCAAGATCTGCAAACCCACCTCTGTCAGCCGACAGACTGCGAGCTCTTCCCCCATCGCGCCCAACGCGAGATTGCGTCTCATCGTCCGGCCACCTCCCCTCGGTCCGGCAGGAAGTCTCCGGCCGGTCGGTGCCACTGTGCCCGCGCCGACCGACACCGGCGGTCGGCTGACGTGGGGGGACAGATTGCCCTGTGGATGAGCAAGGAGCTGTGGACAACGGGTCGAGCGAGTTCAGGATCGGGCAGTGTGTCCCAACCCTGTCGGGACCCGAACTTGACTATGACGTTGCGTCATAGTCGATCCTGGACTCATGCGCATCAGCGATCTCGCTCAGGCAGCTGGCACCACTCCTCGCACCATCCGCCACTATCACCGGCTCGGGCTACTCGACGAGCCTCGACGCTTGACCAACGGCTACCGCGAGTACGAACTCGCCGATCTGGTGCGGTTGATGCGAGTGCGCTGGTTGGCCAGGGCCGGCGTCCCGCTGGGGTCGGTCTCTTCGATCCTGACCGCCGCGTCCGACGACGCCGCCGCTGACGACCTCGAGGCGGACCTGGTCTCGCTGATCGACACCGTCGAAGCCGAGCGGCGCACCCTGGCGGCGCGGAGCGCGCGATTGCGACAGATGCTCGAAACGCACCGAGCGGGCCGTCCGATGTCGCCGCTGCCACCACAGCTGGCGCTCGCGTTCACCGATCTCATCACCGGCGAAGCCGACCCCGCGGTGCGGCGAGAGTTCGAACGCGAGCGCGACGCATGGGAACTGGTGGCCATCTCCGGTTCGGCACCCGAAGAGTTCTTCGATTCCACGGCCCTGCTGCTCACCGATCCGCAATCGAGGCGGGAGATCGTACGGCTGTACCGGCGCTTCGCTGCCGTGCTCGACCAGGATCCGGAACTGATAGCGGCAGAGATCGACTCCGTGGCAGAGGCGTTGGAATCGTCCGTTCGAATCGTCCTGAGCGAATCAGGGCTCCTCGAGATGTGGCAGGCCGACATGCTCACCGGCGCGAACGGCACGATGCCCCTGCGGGATCTGGTACCCGACGATGCACAACGAGCAGTCATGACCCGTCTGCTGGACCGCCTGGGACTGCTGCCGAGCAGCACCGGCCAAAAGGGCACCGCACCGTCGTAATCCCTGGCTCAGATCACTCGGCCGGTCCCGTTCGACAGTTCGACCACCCCACTGCCGGAACCGGCGACGACGGGGGGATCGCTAGCCCAGACCGTTGTCCGGCAGCCGCAAGTCGGACTTCTCCAACTCCTCGATGTTGACGTCCTTGAAGGTGATGACCCGCACGTACTTCACGAACCGGGCCGGGCGGTACATGTCCCACACCCAGGCGTCGGACATCCGCACCTCGAAGTAGATCTCGCCGTCCGCACTGTGCGGCAGCAACTCCACGGAGTTCGCGAGATAGAACCGCCGCTCGGTCTCCACGACATACGCGAACTGACCGACGATGTCCCGGTACTCGCGGTAGAGAGACAGTTCCATCTCGGTTTCGTACTTCTCGAGATCCTCGGCACTCATCGGCCTCGACGTCCTCCTGCGTTGTTGTGAACGTTCATCATCGCGCACCGACGGCCGCGGCATCGAATCCACGGCCCGCCGCCACTTCGTACGCGCGGGCCGCGGCGGCCACGTTCGCGTAGGACATCCGGTGTTCGCGACTCGGCCCGAGTTCGCTCAGCGCCGCAGTGTGCGCGGCCGTGCTGTACCCCTTGTGCCCCGCGAACCCGTAGCCGGGAAACTCATGGTCCATCTTCACCATCGTCCGGTCGCGGCTGACCTTCGCAAGGATGCTCGCCGCGGCGATGCAGGCTGCGGCGGCGTCCCCACCGATCACAGGCAGCGACGGCGCCGGAAGCCCGGGCACCCGGAATCCATCGGTGAGAACGTATCCCGGAGCCACCGAAAGCCTGGCTACGGCGCGGCGCATGCCCTCGATGTTCGCTACATGGACGCCGATTCGATCGACCTCGGCGGCAGAAATCTCCACCACGCTCCAGGCCAGCGCGAGCCGGCGAATCACCGGGTACAGCTCATCGCGGGCCCGCTCCGTCAGCTTCTTCGAATCGTCGAGGCCGGCGAGCGCCGTATGAGGCTTGGGCCCGAGGACGCACGCGGCTACCACCAGCGGTCCAGCACAAGCGCCGCGCCCGGCCTCGTCGACGCCGGCGACCGGCCCCAGCCCACAGCGGACCAATGCCGACTCCATGGTCCGCAGGCCGGCGGCCCTGCGAATGACGGTTCTCGGTGGCCAGGTACTCACTGCTGCTGGATGTCGGGGGACGAGATTGTGCCCCAGCGCGACGGCGGCAACACGATGAACGTCGCCTTGCCGATCACGTTGTCGACCGGGACGGTGCCCTGAAGTTCGTCGGATACGTGGAATCGCGAATCCGACGAGTTGCTGCGGTTGTCGCCCATGACCCACAGGTTGCCCTCCGGCACGGTGACCGGACCGAAGCAGCGCCCCGACCTGACCGCGGTGTCACAGGTCTGCGCGCCGGGAACGAACGGGAAGTCCATCGTCACGTACGGTTCGTCGAGCGGCTTGCCGTCGACCAGGATCCGTCCCTGATCGTCGCAGCACTCGACCGTCTGGCCGCCGGTCGCGATGACGCGTTTGACAAGGTCGTTCTCGTCCGGTGGAACGAGTCCGACGAGGGAACCGACTTCCTGGAAGCCACGAATGACGACATTGGAGGATCGAGTCGAATCCCAGTTCTCCGACCACGATGCCGGTCCACGGAAGACCACGACGTCGCCGGGCTCCGGATCACCGAAGCGATAGCTGATCTTCTCGACCACGATGCGGTCACCGGTACATCCCGGGCAGCCGTGGAGGGTGGGCTCCATCGATTCCGAGGGGATCAGATAGACCCGAGCGATGAACGTCTGCAGCAGAAAGCTCAGGACCAGCGCTACGAGTATGAGGATCGGGATCTCACGCCAGAACGATCGGGATTTCTTGCCCCTACTCTTTCCGGCATCGTCTCCGGCATTGGGGCCTTCCGACGTCACGGCCGGGTCCTGCGGTGCATCTGCCACTGAGACAGATTAGCCCGACACCGCACGAATGCGGTGCCGGGCCAATCAGAGAAGCTCAGAAATAGCTCAGCGGAGCTCGAGCTCAGCGCTTTTCCTTGATCTTCGCAGCCTTGCCGCGCAGGTCGCGCAGGTAGTACAGCTTCGCGCGACGGACATCGCCGCGGGTGACGACCTCGACCTGAGCCAGGTTGGGGCTGTGAACCGGGAAGGTGCGCTCGACGCCGACGCCGAACGAGACCTTACGGACGGTGAAGGTCTCGCGGATGCCACCGCCCTGGCGACGGATCACGACGCCCTTGAAGATCTGCACGCGCTCCTTCGAGCCCTCGATGACCTTGACGTGCACGTTCAGGGTGTCACCGGCGCGGAACTCCGGAATATCGTTTCGGAGGGACTTGGCGTCCAGGAAATCCAAGGTGTTCATCGGTCGTTCCATCCTTGCGTTTTTCGCAGGAGCAGAGGAACCGAGCGGCCGCAGCTCGACTGGTTCGTGCTCAGATCAGGTTGAGTCGCCTTCGCCAGGCAACCTGACCATTGTGCCAGATGCCGCACCACGCGCGGAAATCGGTGCCGGCGCGGCCTGCACCGTGCGCTCGAGCTCCTCCTCCGTCGCGGTCAGCGCATGCTCGACGCTCGGTTTACCGGCGACGAGGTCCTGGACATAGATCTTCGCCCGGATCATCGGCCGACGGTAGCGCTTCTCCCGCTCGATCGAGCGTTTCATCTTCCGCGGCTTGGCGACATACCGCCACCGCGCCCACGGCGCGCCGGGACGACTGAGCCGGATCGCACCGACGAGCAGGAGCGGCAACACGAACAAACCGACCAGCCCTGTCCAGATCTTGCCCTTGGCGATGACGATCGCTGCCAATCCGAGATTGGCGATGGCGAGCGCGACGATCGCAGCCCGCACCGCGAAGTGCGAATTCTCCCGGAACTCCGTGATGTCCATCAGTTCGAGCGGCTGAAAGCCGAGCAGCAACAACCCCGTGACGGCAAACGCCACGAACACCGCATCCACCGATGCGCGCCCCTGATCGGACCAGTACACGTCCCTGAGGTAGAAGATCAGCGCGAACTCGTCGAGGACGAGGGCCGCACCGATTCCGAAGCATGTGGCCAGCAGCGCACCGGTGGTCTGCGTCGCGTGTTCGTACACCGCGATCAGCCCCACCCCCGATGCGAACATCATCACGACACCGAACACGACGTGGTGCACGTGCTGGCCGCCGGGCGTGATGTTGCCGGGCCACCAGCGCACCTTCGCGCGGATCATCCGCACGCTGATACGGATGAACACGAACGCCACGAAGAACCCGATCAGAAAGAACAGCAGTGGCAGGCGCCCGTTGGCAATGATCTCCCTGTCGAGCCAATCACGCATCCGGACGTGCTCCAACCCGGACGACGCAGCGGAAACCTATGTGGCAGGTGGAGGTCTCTTCCGTCTCCCCCTGGCGCGCGGCCGGACGATAACGCAGGCAGTAGTTGGGTGCGCACAGGTGCGAACCGCCCTTGATCACCCGGCGCGGGTAGGCCTCGCCGTCCCGCGCCTCCCCGACCTCCACCCGCGGATTGCGCGGAATACAGCACGACGACGCCGGTGCGACGTCCTTGCCCGACGCACTGTGGTCGGGGGTGTGGAAGTCGGTCGTCCATTCCCACACGTTGCCTGCCATGTCCTCGAGCCCGTAGCCGTTGGGGCGGAAGCTGCCGACCGGAGAGGTCCCGGAAAAACCGTCCTCCAGCAGGTTCTGCCACGGAAACTGCCCCTGCCAGGTGTTGGCTTGATGTTTGCCGCCCGGAGTGAACTCGTCGCCCCACGCATAGGTCTTACGGTCCAGTCCCCCACGCCCGGCGAACTCCCACTCGGCCTCGGTTGCCAGTTCCTTGCCGGCCCATCCCGCGTATGCGAGCGCGTCGGTGTACGAGACGTGTGTGACGGGGTGCCGCTCGCGGCCGCCGACATTGCTGTCGGGGCCTTCCGGATGACGCCAGTCCGCGCCCGGAACCCACGACCACCACTGCTGGTAGTCGTCGAGCGAGACCGGATGGGCTGGCGGGGTGAATACCAGCGAACCGGGAACGAGCAACGCGAGGTCAGCGTCGGGGTAGTCAGCCGGATCGGGTGCGATCTCGGCGGTGGTGACGTGGCCGGTGGCCTTCACGAAGCGCCTGAACTCGGCGACCGTCACCTGATGGGTGTCCATCCAGAAGCCGTCGACGGTCACCTGGTGGACCGGACGCTCCTCCGGGTAGAAGTCCTCCGACCCCATCCAGAACGTCCCGCCCGGGACCCACATCATGTTCTTGGGCGCGCGGGACGAGGCAGTGTGCGCGGACGCGATCGGCTGCATGGTTCACGAGCATTCCACCTGGGCGGGCACCGCGAAAGCCGGAGCGATCTCCGGCGATTCACCGCCCCGGGTTGTGTTCGGGTAGCGCCGTCCCACCACGACGGCCGTCGCTACCGTCCGTCCTCGAGCCCCGGACACCCGGAGTGTCCAGGGCTCGAGGACGCAGCTGCGCCGACCCAGTCGGCCCTCGATTACCTGCCGAACCCGGCCTTTCGAAGCGCATCGGCCATCGATCCACCGGCCGGCGTCTGCTCGGATCGTCTGTCCCGACCCTGCCCCTGGCCGCGCTGACCCTGACCGCGCTGACCCTGACCTGCATTACCCTGACCTGCATTGCCCTGACCGCGCTGGCGGGATCCGCGCCCGCGGGTGTCCTGAGCACGGCCACCACCGACCTCATCGTCCAGACGCAGCGTCAGCCCGATGCGCTGGCGCTCTACATCGACCTCGAGCACCTTGACCTTGACGACGTCACCGGATTTGACGACCTCACGCGGATCCTTGACGAAGTTGTGCGACAGGGCCGAGACGTGCACGAGCCCGTCCTGATGGACGCCGATGTCGACGAACGCACCGAATGCCGCCACATTCGTCACCACCCCCTCGAGCGTCATACCCGGCACCAGGTCGGCGACCTTCTCGATCCCGGCGGCGAACGTCGCGGTCTTGAACTCCGGCCGCGGGTCCCGCCCCGGTTTGTCGAGCTCGGCAATGATGTCGGTGACCGTCGGCAGTCCGAAGCGCTCATCGGCGAAATCTGCGGGATTCAGTTTCCGCAGCACCGCGGTGTTGCCGATCAGCTCACGGACATCGGAACCCGACGATCCGACGATCCGGCGCACCACCGGGTACGCCTCCGGATGCACGCTGGACGCGTCGAGCGGATCGTCGCCACCTTGGATGCGCAGGAATCCAGCGCACTGTTCGAACGCCTTCGGCCCAAGCCGCGGCACGTCCTTGAGACCCTTACGGCTGCGGAACGGGCCGTTCTGGTCGCGGTGCGCGACGATGCTGTCGGCGAGCGAACCGGAGATGCCTGACACACGCGCCAACAGTGGTACCGACGCCGTATTGACGTCCACGCCCACGGCATTCACCGCATCCTCGACGACAGCACCCAACGAGCGCGCGAGCATCGTCTCGGAAACATCGTGCTGGTACTGGCCGACGCCGATCGACTTCGGATCGATCTTGACCAGTTCGGCCAGGGGATCCTGCAGGCGCCGCGCGATCGATACGGCACCGCGGATCGACACGTCCAGATCGGGCAGCTCCTGCGAGCCGTACGCCGACGCCGAGTACACCGACGCGCCCGCCTCGGAGACCACGATCTTCGTCAGTCCCGCCTCCGGGAACTTCGAGATGAGCTCGGTTGCAAGCGAATCCGTTTCACGCGAGGCAGTGCCATTGCCGATCGCGATCAGTTCGACCTTGTGCTTGGCTGCGAGAGCCGCCAACGTCGCGAGCGACTGGTCCCACTTGGCCTGCGGCTTGTGCGGGTAGATGGTGTCGTGCGCGACCACCTTGCCGGTCGCGTCCACGACAGCCACCTTGGTGCCGGTGCGGAAGCCCGGATCAAGACCCATCGTGGCGCGGGTACCGGCCGGGGCCGCGAGCAGCAGGTCCTTGAGGTTGGCCGCGAACACGTCGACGGCGTCCTTCTCCGCCGACTGCCGCAACCGCATCCGGGTGTCGATCCCCAGGGTGATCAGCATCTTCGTCTTCCACGCCCAGCGCACGGTGTCGAGTAGCCAGCGATCGGCCGGACGACCGCGATCGGCGATGTCGAAGCGATGCGCGATCCGGCCCTCGTAGACGCTCGTCTCACCCGGTTCTAGCGGTTCCCGATCCGGCGCGAGCGTCAGCGAGAGAACCTCCTCCTTCTCGCCTCGGAACATGGCGAGGATGCGGTGCGAGGGCAGCTTCTCGAACGGCTCGGAGAACTCGAAGTAGTCCGCGAACTTCGCGCCCTCGGTCTCTTTGCCCTTGCGGACCGTGGACTCCACCTGGCCGCGGCTCCACATCAGTTCACGCAGCTCCCCGACCAGATCGGCGTCCTCGGCGAACCGCTCGACGAGGATCGCCCGGGCGCCCTCGAGTTGCTCGGCATCGTACTGCGCAGGGTCCTGCATCGGATCGGTCAACAGCGCGTCGGCCACGGGTTCGTGACCGGCCTCGCGGGCGATCTGCGCCTTGGTACGCCGCTTCGGCTTGAACGGCAGGTAGATGTCCTCGAGGCGAGCCTTGGTGTCGGCGAGCATGATCTGCTGTTCGAGCTGAGTATCGAGCTTGTCCTGGGAACGGATCGACTCGAGCACCGCCAGTCGACGCTCGTCGAGCTCTCGCAGGTACCGCAGCCGCTCCTCGAGTTGACGCAGCTGGGCGTCGTCGAGGGTGCCCGTCACTTCCTTGCGGTAGCGGGCAATGAACGGAACCGTCGCGCCGCCGTCCAGGAGGTCGACGGCCGCGGCGACCTGACCCTCCCGTACGTCGAGCTCTTCGGCGATGCGCTGGTTCACGGATTTCAGAGCAGTCGTCACGGCGATCGACCCTACCGCTAGCCGGCCGCCGGCGTCGGCCGTGAGCCTGTTCATCGCCTGTCTGCGACGGCGCCGGCTCCCACGAAGTGATCGGCCGCGACCACCTCGCGCGCGGCACGCTCCCCCGACCGGACCGCCCCGTCGATCCACCCGCACATCACCGACGACGTTTCGGTGCCAGCCCAGTGAATCCGCCCACAAGGCTCGCGCAATGCGCTACCGAACTCGGTGAGCACCCCGGTCGGCGCATGGCTGAGCATGCCGCCGCCCGAATACTCCTCAGTGGTCCAGTTCTGCTCGACATAGTCGATCGGCGCCGCGGCCCGCTTCCCGAATCGTTCGGCGAGCGCACCGACGACGGCCGCGCGACGATCGCCGTCGGCCATCGAAGCAAGTGCCCGGGCCGGCGGCCCCTCGACGATGATGCACATGACACCGGGGGCCGGCACATCGGTACCGGCGTCGATCGTGACCATCGCCGGCGATCCCGGCGCCGCCGATTGGCCCGAGAGACCGTCGGCCCGCCAGAACGGCTCGTCGTAGAGGGCGGCGATCTTGAGGATCGAGCCGCTGGGCATCCGCTGGTGCAGAAGCGACCGATCGACGGGGAGCATCGGTTCGTAGTGGATCTGGCTCGCGATCGCGATCGGGACGGCGACGACGGCACGGCGCGCCCGCACCTTCAGTTGCGCGGTCCGCAACGTCACCCCATCGTCGTCCTGCTCGATACTCCGGACCGGCTGCGACAGATGGATCGAGCGACCCAGTTCGGCGGCCATCGCCCGATAGATCGCTCCCATACCGCCCACCGGACGGGCGTCCTGCGCCGCGCCCTCGACCCCGAGCACAAATCCGGGACCGCCACCGGACGCCATCTGATAGAGCACGAACAGGAACGAGACCTCCGACGCTGCAGATGTGTAGCATCCCGCGATGGCCATCTCGAGCAGCTCACGGGCCGGCCTCGACACGACATTGTCGTCCAGCCACTTCGCGAGGCTGATGCGATCCCACTCGGCGGCCCGCTTCGCCTCCCACGGGGCATCGAGCGGGATCGTCTTGCACAACTCTCCGAGTTCGAGGAACACCGCGCCCAGATTCGCCACGGCCCAGGTGCTCATCGTCATCGGGATCGTGCCCCGATAGCGGTACTGCTTGCCGTCGACCACCATCATCGCGTCACCGTCGGTGTACTGCTGGTAGGTCGGGATCCCGAACTCGTCCATCAACGCGTAGATACGGTCCTGCCCGGGCCCCACCCAGGCGCCGCCGCGATCGATCCAGACTCCGTCGTCGCGGGTCTCGGTGAAGGTACGCCCGCCGAGCCGGTCACGCGCCTCGAGCAGGGCCACCGACCGGCCCGACTGTTTGAGGCGGAGCGCCGCGCTCAACCCCGCAAATCCTGCCCCCACGACGCAATAGTCGACATCCGTCATCGCGTGTCACCTCGAGTTCATGCCTACTCGCGGGACCATGGGGGGGTCAAGGGATCAGCCGAGCAGGTCCGGTCGCCGCTCCGTGGTCCGTGCCAGCGCCTGCTCGCGACGCCAAGCCGCAACCTTGGCGTGATCGCCGGACAGCAGAACGGGCGGGACGTCGAGTCCGCGCCAGCTGACCGGACGCGTGTAGCTGGGCCCCTCCAGCAGGCCGTCGGAGAACGAATCCTCTTGGTGCGACTGCTGATTGCCGAGCACGCCGGGCAGCAGCCGGACGACGGCCTCGACCATGACGAGGACTGCGGCCTCGCCGCCGATGAGGACGTAGTCGCCGATCGAGACCTCCTCGACGCGCACCCGCCGCGCAGCGTCGTCGAACACGCGCTGGTCGATGCCCTCGTACCGTCCGCACGCGAACACGAGGTGCTTCTCCTCGGCCCAGCGGTGCGCGGTTGCCTGTGTGAAGGGCACACCGGCTGGGGTCGGAACGACGAGCAGCGCCTCGGAATCGAGCTCACCGTGCTCGTCGGTGAGCACCTCGTCGAGTGCGTCGCCCCACACCGTCGGTCTCATGACCATGCCCGGCCCGCCGCCGTATGGGGAGTCGTCGACGGCCTTGTGCACGTCGTGGGTCCAGCGCCGGAGATCGTGGACGCCGACGGAGATGAGCCCCTTGTCGATGGCCTTGCCGAGCAGTGCCGCATGCAACGGCTCGAGGTACTCGGGAAAGATCGTGACTACGTCGAGACGCACGGCGGTTCGGTCACTCCTCGTTTCGGCTGTCGCCGAATTCGGGATCGAGCAGCCCCTCCGGCGGGTCGATCTCGATCACACGGTCGGCGATCGACACCGACGTCACGATCGCGGCCACGAACGGGACCAGAAGTTCACCGGACGTCTGCCCCTCGGGGCGAATGGAAAGCAACTCTCCTGCCGCAGAGTGCAGGACCTCGATCACCGAGCCGACTTGCGTGCCTGCGTCAGGTCGGCCGGCGGCCATCCGCACAGACAGGCCCTCGAGCTCGTGATCGTAGAACTCGTCCGGATCCTCGGATGGCGTCAGCTCCGCCGTATCGATCACGAACATCGTGCCGCGCAGTTCGTCGGCGGCGCCACGATCGCCGATCCCGTGCAGGCGCAGCAGAAGCCGCCCGGAATGCTCCCGGGCGGCTTCCACCGTGTACGTGCGCAGCTTCTGCTCGCGCGGCTTGCGTCCACGCAACTCGGTACCGACGGCGAACCGCTCGTCGGGTTCGTCGGTGCGAACCTCGACGACCAGCTCTCCCTTGATGCCGTGTGCCTTGGCAACGCGGCCTACAACGAGCTCCACTGCCGTCCTACTGGTCGGTGTCGACGACGTCGACGCGAATTCCGCGGCCACCGATACCGGAGACCAGGGTCCGCAGGGCGGTCGCGGTGCGACCACCGCGACCGATCACCTTACCGAGATCGTCGGGGTGCACATGTACCTCGACGGTGCGCCCCCGACGTCCGGTGATCAGCTCGACGCGAACGTCGTCGGGGTTGGCGACGATCCCACGGACGAGATGCTCGACGGCATCGGCGACGACGGCGCTCATTACTCGGCAGCCTCGGTGGACTCGGCGCCAGCCTGCGAAGCATCTGCAGCCTCAGTTGCTGCAGCCTCTTCCTTGGCGGCCTTCTTCTTCTTGGGCGTGATGGCCTCGGCAACCGGCTCGTTCTCAGCCTGAGCCAGCGCAGCCTGGAACAGCTCCAGCTTGGACGGCTTGGCTTCCTTGGTCTTGAGGGTGCCCTCGGCGCCCGGCAGGCCCTTGAACTTCTGCCAGTCACCGGTGATCTTCAGCAGGTTCTCGACCGGCTCGGTGGGCTGCGCGCCGACACCCAGCCAGTACTGAGCGCGCTCGGAATCGATCTCGATCAGCGAGGGCTCTTCCTTGGGGTGGTACTTGCCGATGGTCTCGATCGCGCGGCCGTTACGGCGGGTGCGAGAGTCGGCGATGATGATCCGGTACTGGGGATTGCGGATCTTGCCGAGGCGGGTGAGCTTGATCTTGACAGCCATGTGCTGTGTATCTCCTTCAGTGCGCACAGCAGTGCACACGTGTCACGTGCAATTCAGCGACGCGCCAGGATGGCGGTCCGGTTTTGCCTCTCTCCTGTGACCGTCGCGCGGTACGTAACCGGATGCGACGAACAGCCGTTGATTCTGCCAGACGATCTGCGACGGACGAAACGCAGGTCGACGTCCGCTGCCCTCCCGCGCGCATCCTCGCGTCCGGCGCGCCCGATCGCTCGCGCGGCACGCCAGTCTGCGCGCGGCACCGGGAGCCGACTCGTGATCGGTACCACCCGGCGCACCTTCGGGGACTACTCCCACCTCAGGTACCGTCGATATGTGGCCAAGTCCAGTCGAACTCGACGTCCCGCACTGATCGCTCTGGTGCTGGTCGCAGCTGTCGGTTGCCTGGCGCTCGGCTGGTGGCAGTGGACGCGCTTCGAAGCTGTCGGTGGCAACGGACAGAACCTGGGCTACGCCTTCCAGTGGCCGCTGTTCGCCGCATTCGTCGTCTACGCGTACCGGCGATTCGTCCAGCTCGAGGACGGCAGCACGGACGACAGCACCGCAGGGAGTGCAGGGAGTTCGGCCGCGGCCGAACCCACCGATGTGCCCGAGGGATTGCTTCCCCCACGCCCGAAGACGACGACCGCCGACGAGGATCTCGACGACCCCGAGGCCCGGCAGATGCTCGAGTACAACGAATACCTCGCGGAGCTCTCCGCTCGCGAGCCCGATGGGAGAGACAAGTGAGCGCCGCCCAGGAACAGACCACTTCGACACCGATCAGTCGGGACAACAAGAAGATCGCCTCGGCGCTGCTGCGCTACCGAGTGCTCGCTTACGCGACCGGCATCTGGCTGCTCGTGCTCACCGCCGAGATGGTGGCGAAGTACATCTTCAGCGTCGACAATCTGCCCACCTGGATCGCGATCGTGCACGGCTGGGTGTACTTCGTGTACCTGATTCTCACCATGGACCTCGCGGTGAAGGTCCGCTGGCCCGCGGGCCGCACGATCGGCACACTGCTCGCCGGCACCGTCCCATTCCTGTCGTTCTTCGTCGAACACTGGCGCACCGTGCAGGTCAAGCGGGACTTCGGAGTCTGAGGACCGAACTCATCCGCTCAGGCCCCCTCGCATGCTCGAACCTCAGACTCCCGATCGGCCGCCGATGCGGACGGCATCCCATCATCGGGGGACCGCGCGATTCTGAGTGCGCCTCAACGAACGGCGCGTTCGAGTCTGCCGACATGCACCATTTCCCGGTACAGCTCGTCGGTCACGAGCAACTGGTCGTGAGTGCCGATGCAGCGGATCCTGCCCTCTTCCATCAGCACAATTCGGTCAGCGTTCCGCACGGTCGACAGCCGGTGCGCGACGGTGACGACTGCGCCGGTACGAGCTCGCTCGGTGATCGTGTCGACGATCGCCGCTTCGGTAATGGTGTCGACCTGAGCAGTTGCCTCGTCGAGTAGAAGGACGCGCGCTGGGCGGAGTATTGCCCGCGCCATCGCGATGCGTTGGCGTTGTCCTCCGGACAGGGATGCCTCCGTGAGCGGGGTGTCCAGTCCGGCCGGCAGCGCCTCGAACGCCTGGCTCAGGTGAAGCAATCGGAGGGCATCCCATATCTCTGTCTCCGACGCGTCCGGATTGCTGAACACGATGTTCTCCCGGATCGTTCCGGGCAGCAATGGAGTCTCCTGCTCCACGTAGGCGACCTGCGAGCGGACGGCGCCGTGGGTCAACCTCGGGTACGGGATTCCACCGAGCAGTACCTGGCCGTCTTCGGGTTCGACGAAGCGGAGGATCATCGACAGAACGGTCGTCTTTCCGGCGCCGGACGGTCCGACGATCGCCGTGTGGCCGCGTGCCGGGATCGTCAACGTCAGACCCGCCACGGCTGCGACGGAGGCTCCCGGATAGCGCAGGGTCACGTTCTGCATCTCGATCACACTCGAATCGGGTTCCGCCAGGTCTGACACCGCTCCAACAGCGTCGTGTTCGACGGGAACGTCCTCCAACTGGCGAATCCGGGTTGCCGCCGCGATCCCGGACTGCAGAGCGGTGACGTTCTGCGCCAGCTCACCGACCGGCCCCATCAGGGTGATCGCGTAGAGCAGAAACGCAATGAGCGTCGAGACCGCCATCTCGTCGTCAGCGACACGCCACGCTCCGAAGGCCAGGATGGCGATCACCGACCCTTGGACGCCGGTCCATGCCACCGTCCACGCGATTGCAGATACTCGGACAGCGGTCACTGCATGCCGTCTGGCATCGGAGGCATCCGCGGTGATCTGGGCGCCGATACGGTTCTCCGCCCGCGAGACTTTGACGGTCCGCAGTGCGCGGAGGCCGCCTTCGAGTTTGCTGCCCAACCCGCCGAGCGATTCCTGCGTTCGCGCCTCGGCGGCCGCGATACGCGGCATGAGGACGCCGAAGAGCGCCGCGGTGACGGCGATCGCGGCCAGGGTGACGCCGAGAAGTGGGAGATCGAGCACCCCCATCAGCACGATCGTGCCGAGCGTCAGTGTCGCGGCGTTGACGATGTTCACCGCGGCTGACGAGGCCGCTTCTCGCAACAGGATCGTGTCGGAGGTGACCCGCGTGACGAGTTCACCCACCGAGCGTTGCTGAACGCCAGGCACGGTGGCAGCGAAGAATCGACCAACGAGTGACGTCCTGGCATCGTAGACGACCTTCTCTGCCACGGTGCCGAGCACGATCCACTGGGCACATCCGAAGACCGCCCCAACGGCAAGTAGGGCGACGAGTACGAGAGTGGGGCCGCGTAGCGACGCGTCGGTTCCCAGGGTGTCGAGGACCCACTTGGTGACCATCGGTGTCGCCAGGGTCGCCGCAGAACCTCCCAAGGCCAGGAACAGGCCGAGCACGAGAGCTGAGAGGTGTGGTCGAGCGAAGCCGGCGAGTACTCGAAGGTTGTCCCAGCGTCGGGGGGAACCGGAGTTTGCGTGCATCAAGGGAGTTCAGCTCCGAGGAGAGACGCCCGATGGGGCACGACAACAGGAAGCCAGCTTGTTTCCTGAGCGAGACTGTCGATCAGTGCCGGTCCGACGCACCCTCACACTGAGCAACGACGAATCCGGTATTCCGGCGTCGGTGATGTCGAGCGCGTGCTTCGCGACTGTGGCCGCGCCGGGTGAGGCTGAGGTCGGGGACATCGTTCATTTCCTCCCACGGTTCGGGGCCACGGGCACGGAGTTGGGGTGGCCCGAGGGCATCGTGGCGCACCCAACGCAGCTGGTGGGCACGGCCGCCTGAAGGAAGGCGCAGCCCTCATCGCCTGTTCGTGCAGGCCAGAGGCCATCGCGCACTTTCACAGCTGCCGGGGCGGTGTCCAGCATGGACTTGCGGACTCCAACTTTTGGGGGATCTTCGTGCCGCACAACACCGAGGGGTGTCTGCAAACTGTGGGATCACCCACCGGCGAGGCGACTACAGAGCGACGAACCCGAAACAGCAGCGTCTTTCGCGCATCGATGTGCGTCACGTCCAGGCCTCACCATCACATCCGGCGGCGGAAATGCCGGTGCTGAGAGCGTGCCGATTGTCCACAGATTCGCAGGTGGTCTGCCGTCGGTGGAATGCCGAGATCCGAACTGGACGCGTTTGCCCGCGGGATGCACGCCTGGCCGAAGGGGCTGTGCGCGGCGGCAACTGCGCTGGCAGTGACACCCGGCAGCGCAGTTGCCGACCCCGACCGAGCGGATGAACTCCGCGCCACCGTGATGCCCGTCGAAATCATCACTGGCGGCTTGCTGCTGTTCGGGCCCCTGCGGGTCGACTCCCCAAGCGAGGGCAGCTCTGATTCGTCCGCGCGAGGCGCATCAACCGCGAGTAGTCCACCTTTCTACCCATCTTGCGTGAATCGGGCCGATGCCTACGCTTCGGGCTGTGGGTGATCCAGCCCACATTCACTCAAGCGGAAAGGGATTCACCATGATCGATGTTTCCGACACCAGCGTTCTGCAGACCATCGAGTCGGACTCGGCGACCAGCGAGCGCCTCGCGTCGTTCTCGAGCAACGGCTGCTAGCAGCTAGTAGGACCCGGTGCCCGGAACCGCCAGGCGGTTTCGGGCACCACCGCAGTTGGCGACGAATCCCTAGGGGAAGGGCGATCGAATGAGGCTGCTGGTGTTTGCGACAGGAACACTCAACACGTGCTTCCTGCCCGTGGCTGTCAATTGGATGCGTGCGACGCGTCCCGACATCGATGTTCGGATTGTGTTGTCGCAGGCAGCCACTGGATTCGTCTCGCCCGCCGCCCTCGCGACGCTCTCGGGAAGAGCGGTCGCGATCGACGCCTGGGACGACCCCGTGATCACAGCGGACGGCCCGGCCCCGCACACAGCCCTCACCGACTACGACGCCATGCTCGTGTATCCGGCCTCACTGAACACGGTCAGCAAACTCCACGCTCTCGCCGGAGATACGCCGGCCCTGAACGCCGCGCAGTGCACCGACAACCTTGTGGTCGTTGCACCCAATCTTCCTCCCGGCGCCCAGAACAACCCTGCGCTCACGGCGGCGCTCAACGCGTTGTCCTCCCGCCCCAACTTCATGGTCATCGAACCGGTCCTGCGTCCCAGCGCCAGCACGGGGGCGGATGCCGCTGTCGCACCCCCGCTTTGGGATGTGATTGCCGCAGTTGACGCTCGGTTGGGCGCACCACTGGGCGCAGTGGTCGCATGAGGAACTACTTACAGACACTGGCGGACCGCACATTCTTCGCGCCGTTCGAATCATGGTCCCTCGCAACAGGTGTCCACTCCCCCGCCTTGCCGAGAGGTGCAGTGGCACTCGGTGGCATCCCCGCGGGTTGGGATCGCCGCGAGTCGGGGCCATGGACTGTAGTCACACCGCCCGACCACGTGATGCCGGAGCAGGGCTGGAAAATCCATCTCGCGCCCGCGGTACCCGTCGCTGCTGCCACGGTGGCACGCGCGATCGACTACTGCGTCGACACAGGTCTCGCATTCAAGATGGTGACGCGACTGGAATATGTTTGGGCCCTCAACGGCAAATACGCGCCCAGGGAGGCCAGCGGGAAGACGTTCGTCGTCTACCCCACGGATGAGGATCCCAGCATCACCGCAGCGGCGCTGACCAGCCTGTTCGAGGGTGTACCTGGCCCCCGCGTACTCGGCAGCTACCGCGTCGGACATTCGATCGTTCATCTGCGGTACGGGAGCTTCATCAAGCGGTACACCCGGGATCTGACCGGAGAACCATGTCTCGCGATCCGCGACCAGGACGGAAGTCTGGTTCCAGACCTGAGGGGCGTCACACCGCAGCTACCTCCGGGCGTTGACCTACCCGCTGTTCTCACGGACGCCGACGAGCCTGCGAAGCCGGCCACGATGTCGCCGCACATCTACAAAGTCACTGGCGCTCTGCACTTCTCGAACACAGGTGGCGTCTACCAGGCCGTCGACACCTCGACCGGCCAGGACGTCGTCCTCAAAGAGGCCCGGCACCACACCGGGTACGACGCCGCCATGGACTCCGCTGTGGACAGGCTTCGGCGCCAACGCGATGCCATGAACTCGCTGGCAGGGACAGGTGGCGTCGCACCGGTGATCGAGTACTTCACACAAGGCGACAGCGACTTCCTCGCCTACGGTTTCACGCCCGGCTCGACGCTGCAGGAGTGGGCCGCCGCGCACAGTCCCGCGCTCTTCGTGTCCGACCCTGCCCAACCCATCGACCGCGCCGCGGCCGATACGTATGCCGAAGACGTCGAGGATCTCATCGCGCGCCTCGAACGACTACTGGCCGCCGTTCACGCGGAAGGCCTCGTCCTCGGCGATCTGCACCCCGCGAATGTCGTAGTCGGCGACGACGGCGAGCTCGTACTCATCGACCTCGAAGCAGCCTCACGAGTATCCGACGGGCCGAGGTTCGTCGGGGCCGACGGGTTCTTCGATCCCGCAGCCCGCGGCACCGAGATAGACGCGCACGGCCTCGCCGCCACCCGTCTCTACCTCTACAACCCGGTCGTCGCGACCGCCGGATATCAACAATCGGCCCTGAGCAGATCGATTGCTCACGCCCAGCGGATCTTCCACCGCGACGAAAACTGGGCAACGGAACTCAGCATCCAGTTGGGTGTCGGCCAGCCCGTCTGCCGGCCCTCGTCGGCCTCGGAGGAGGTCCTGGACACGCTCCTCACCAGCCTCGCCTCGCGACTGGACTTCGGCAAGGACCTTCCGCTCCGGTGCGCACCGACAGGGCAGGAAGAACACACCAGGTTGTCGATCAGTTGGGGGGCGCCAGGTGCCGTCTACGCCCTCGCAGCATGCGGCGCTCTCCCGGCTGGTCTCGAGGACGCATATGTCCAGTGGATCGATTCTCGTCGAGACGCAATGGGTTCACTCGGCAACGGCCTGCTCGACGGTTGGGCCGGGAACATCGTCGTCGCGGACCTCATCGGCAAACACGACCTCGCCGACGACCTGCTCGATCTCCTCCTCGACGGCGTCGACCTCGCGCGATCACCACTCCGACTGCGATCAGGCCTCGCCGGAACACTCGCGCTGTGCATCACCCGGTACGCGGCACGGCCCGGTCGTCTCGACATCGGCACGGTCGAGAAACTGGCCGACGCGGTCCACGAAAGAGCAACGCAATCGCTGGCCAGCTCGGGCCGCCCCGTCGCGGGATTGCTCGACGGCGCCAGCGGCGTCGCACTCGCGCTCGGCCGTGCATATCGCATCCTGCCCAAGCCCGAGTACGTGGACGCGGTCCGGCGCCTTCTTGCCGCTGAGCTGTCGACCTATGTCGGCCACGAATCAGGAGCGCTGCTGCACTACGACGACGCCAGCCGGGTGCTCGGATATCTCGACCGGGGCAACGCGGGATTCCTCTTGGCGGCAGCCGAGTTGAACGACATCGCCACCGGAGTCGAACCTGTTGCTCTCCGCCGGGTGCACCTGGGCTCGTGCTCACGCATCGGAGTAGCGCCCGGTCTCTACTTCGGGCTCGCCGGTGGGCTCGCGGCAAGTGCGCAGCTCGCGACCACCGGTCTGGTCGAATCCCAGAGCGTCACAGCAGCCGTCCACTGCCAGACGGACTCCGTCGTATCGTTCGTCGGCCGAGGCCTCCATGAGGGCGGTCTCGTGGTTCCCGGCCAGGTCGCGGCACGCGCGTCCGATGACGTAGCGACGGGTGCCGCCGGTGTGGCGCTCGCGCTCGGCGTCGCCTGCGGGCGCACGCACTCGTGGCTGGCGGGGGTGTTCTGACATGACTGGTGCGCCCCGTCCTGTCGCTGTTGTCACCGGGGGCTCCCGCGGAGTCGGATCCGTCGTTGTCGCTCGGCTCGCAGCCGCCGGGTACGACATCGTGTTCTGCTTCCGAGACAAGTCCGCGAGGGCTGCACGGGTGCGGGCATCGACGGTGAGCGAGACACCTGATGCTGACGTGACAGCGATTGCCGCCGATATCACCGTTGACGCCGACCGTGAGCGGTTCGCAGCGGCGATCCCCGGTTCTGTCGCGGTGCTGGTCCTCAATGCCGCAGGCGGGATGGAGTCCGATGCACCCGCCGGTTATGCCGAACTGGTCAACGCCGATGCGCAACTGAGTCTCCTCGAGGCGCTCGCACCACTGCTCTCACCTCAGGCCAGCGTTGTGTTCCCGACGAGCATTCAGGCCCACAACTACAGTCGCGCTGGCGAGTTCGCGTCGTACGAGCCCATCGCGCGGTCGAAGAATCGCGGCGAGCAGTTGGTTGTCAGCGGCTGCCAGCGGCTGGGACTGCGCTGCACCGTGGTCGTCAGCGACATGATCGACGGCTCGCCCGCAGCGATACTGATGGACCTACGGGATCGGCCCGCGTCCGACGATCGGCGGGCAGAAGCCGCCCAATCCGGCATCCCGCTGCCGACGTTGAACCAAGTCGCCGAATCGATCGTCCTCGCAGCCACAAGTCCTGGTCCGCCCATCCGCTTCGTCACGCCCACTTCTACGGCGCACACGACGAGCACTCCATCGACGAGGGAAAGCGTATGAAACAGTCTCCTTTGCCAAGCATCTTGATGAAGTCTGCGGGCGTCGCTGTGGCCGCCATGGCCTTGTCGGCATGTGGAGCAGTGAATTCATTCTCCACACAGACGGACGAGGCGATGAGCGCCAACGTCAACGAGGTTCTCCTTTCAGAGCTCGGTGTCGCCTCGTTCTCGGAAACCTGCGGACAGATCGATTGGGCCTGCACGATCACCAACGCGAAGGCCGAAACGGATACCGTCGCGCGAATCGAATCGAATGTCACCGAATCACGTTGGGCTCCAGCGAGCTGCGGCGCGAACATCATCCTGGATCTCCTTCGACGCAACGACGCGACCTCCTCGATCTCGGTCGTCAAGTACGTCAATGACTCCGGCACCGTCCTGCAAACCTCCGACAAGATCACGTCCAGGTTCGGGGACTGCCAGCTTCCGCAACGGGAGGGGGGACGATGACCGCGACAATCCTGGATACCTCCGCCGAGGAAGCACTGCGTCGCGGGCACGCCATTGCCACGGCCATCGAGGATCACGCCGACGAGATCCGCGAAATCCTCGGCGGTATCGCCAGCGATGCCAGTATCCGCGCCGAGATCGCCGACGCCGCAGGGCTTCTTCGCACCGCCGACATCGAAGCCGAGCGCTACCTCGCCACCGGCACAGACACACGTGTCCGCGTATATCTGCCGTCGAACAACGCACTGTACAGCCTCGCGCTGTTCGTCCTGCTCCCCTCGCTGTTCCTCGATGACGTCATGGCACGCCCGTCCACACGCAGCAAGACGCAGTACCGACAGCTCATGGACGTCCTCGGCAGCCATGTCCGCTCGTCGGCCCGGCTGGTCGACAGGACGCAGCGCGAGTTCGCGGACCTCTCCGCCGGGTGCGTTGTCGTCTTCAACGGACGTCCTGACAACGGTCGGAAGCTCGCCCGAGAGATCGGACAATGCCACTTCCTCGGATTCGGTGCCGGACCGAATCCAGTGTTCATCGGCCCCGAACTGACCGAGGACGACATCGCAGCATCCGCCAGCACGGTCGCGAGCGTCCGTATGTACAACAACGGCGAAGACTGCCTGTGTCCCGACCTCATCTTCGTCCATACCGCGGTACGGAAGCGATTCCGCGATGCGCTGGTCGCAGCGATCGAAGCCATCCCCGCGACCGCAGACAGGCATGCCGCAGGTCTCGTCAACGGGCCTCTGTCGTCGGAGGGCGCACGCTCCCAGGTCGACCGCCAAATCCACTCCGCACCGGGGCAACTCGTCTGGCGGGGAACCGGCGCCGACCATCCCGCTCAATGCCCCGCCGCGATCTTCGAAGGCCAGATCGCGGATTTAGGGGGAACACTCCCTGAGTACTTCGGCCCGGTATTCAACGTGGTGGAGTATCAGCATTTCCAGCAGGCCGAGACCTACCTGCTGAGCCCCGGACGGCTGCGGGACGGCATGTACGTCTGGGGGTACGGCGAACCCCGGCTCATCGGGCGCGAGCGCGTCGGAACCGCACGTCACATCGGTGCAACCACCCCTTTCGATGCCGAATCCGGCCACGAGCCGTTCGGCGGCTGGGGGCCCGACGCCTCGTGGTCGATGCGGGCGGCAGGTACGCCTGTCGGACGTCCGCTCCTCCTCTCCGACGAACTCGCCCGGAGGCCACGATGACGACAGCAACCAGTCGCCGGAAGCCCCCGCCCGTTCCCCGACAGGTCGGTGAGGTCGTGTCGACTCAGATCACCGATCTCGATCTGCTCAACTGGCATTCGGCCGTCGGGAAACCGATCGCAAGCTACATCGACGGTCTGAGCGTCGGTAGCGAAAAACTCGAAGCTGCACTGGTTCTCGTTGCACCAGACCTGATCGACTGGGCCGCCGACGAGTACGCCCGTGTCGAACGATCCGAACGGGCGGCGCTGCCCACCGAGGTGCTCAACGCGGACGGTTGCCGGGCATTCGGTAGGGCGACGCGACTCGGGTGGCACGGTCCAGGGCTGGTCACCGCCAGTTCGCAGTCCACGGCGATCGAGGTTCTCCGAGCCGTGGCCAATGCAGTGGGAGCCCGATACGGCATTCTCGTCAGCGTCTGGCTTTCCGAATCCGATCGGGACACGCCGGGAGTTCCAGCCACCGTCACAGTCACGAGCGTCGACTATGACGAATAGTCGCGAACTCGCCTCCGTTCTGGCTGCGGAAACCTGCCGGCGTCCGGTCGCCATGGTCGCTCCATCGCAAGTTGACGACCTACTGGTGGCCATTCGCGCAGCGGGTGAGGCCGGAGTGCCCATCGTTCTCGGCACGCCCGAACAGCGATCGGCGACGTTCGGGAACGCTGTCGGCTCCACGGGTCTCCCCATCGTCGAACTACCGGTGGATTCGGACGGTGTCAGAGTCCTCGCAGCGACGTCTGGGACCACCGGCCGTGCACGCTTCGTCGCGTGGACTGACGAAGTGCTCGACCATCAAGCGAAGGCGACCACTACCCGGATCTGCACGGGCCCGAGCACCCGCTACGGGCTCGCGCTCGGTGTGACCAGTTCCTACGGATTCTCGGTCGTGAACATCGCAGCTCGTATCGGCGGAACGGTCACCGCGTTCTCCCCCACCGACCACAACGGTCTCATCGAGGCGATCTGCTCCGGAAGCATCGACACCCTCGATACCGTGCCAGGCGTCTGGCGGTACCTCGCAGCTGCGTGCTCACTACATTCGGACCTCCTCGATGCCATGACGCGCTTGCAGGTTCGCGGTGTCGGCGGTGAAGTCGTACCCCACTCGCTTCTGAACTTCTACGCAGAAGCTGGGGCTCCACTGCACAACGGATACGGGCTCACCGAGGCGGGCCCGAATGTCGCCATCTCGTACGGAGCGGCATACGGCGTCCACACGGTAGGAACTCCCCTGCCCGGCACCGGCGTTCGCGTCACACACGATGGTGCGGTGCTCGTCTCCGGCCCGAGCCTGGCGCGTCGAATACTCGACACCGTCACCGGCCAGTACGTCGACAACCCTGCTGTGGACGCCGACGGATGGCTCGATACCGGCGACGTCGGCGCCGTCGACGAATCAGGCCGGCTCACCATCCTGGGGCGCAGCGATGGCCTGCTCGTCGGTCACGGCAAGAAGCTGCACTCCTCGATCCTGGAAGAGACCTTCCGCGATCTGGCCTCTGACAGCGCCGATCTCGTAGCCCTGCAACTGGATCCACATCGCATCGGCCGACCACGAGTCGTCATCGCGGTCATCGACGATCCCGCGACAGCACCGATGCGGCTCGGCACCGAGTTCACCGCACGAGCCCGACAATTCCCGCCCGAGTTCAGAGTCCGCGAGATCGTGCAGGTCGGGCGAGACGAAGTGCGCACCACCGCGTCCGGCAAGCTCGACCGGCACGACCTGTCGGCCCTGGTGACCATGTACCTCGAGGACAACGGAGGATCGCGATGCGTGCGCACGTTCTAGCGTGGGAAGGCCGCTATTCGGACCATCACGCGGCCGCGGATTCCTGGATCGATCCCTATCCCGACTCGCCTCGTGTCCGTGCGGCGGCACCCGGCGACGACCGAACGCAACTCCTCGGTCAGTGCGTTGACGCCGTGATCGCGCGAGCCGGGCTCGCGGGATCACTCGCGGTGGTCACAGCCTCCCAAGCACCAGCCCGATCGCGGCCATCGAATGCCGACGAGTACGGCGTCCCTGCAGGACGTCTCCATCCAGCGCTGGCCGATCGCGATGAGATCCTCATCAGCCACGCGTGTGCCTCCGGCGGCCTCGCCCTCGCCGTCGGAGCGAGCCTGGTCGACTGTGGCGCCGTCGAACAAGCTCTCGTCGTCGCTGCCATGCGGCCGAGGTTCATCGAAGCTGCGGCATTCCGAAGCTCCGGCGCACTGTCGAACCAGCCCTACTGCCGACCGTTCGACCACGAAGCCGACGGCACCGCACTCGGAGGGTTCACCGGAGCCGTGCTCTTGGGCGCCGCGGACACCGGGCCACAGATCGCCGGAATCGGGATCCGCACGCTCGGCAGCGGTGCCCAATCCGACCGTGCCAGCCAGCACGCCTGCATGACCGATGCCATCGACATGGCCGGTGTGGCACCGCAGTTCGTCGCCGCCCACGCCACCGGCACCATCCACGGCGACCGAGTCGAACTCGATGCCGTCTCCGACATCGGTCGTGACATCGGCGCGCGATTACCGGTCTCGTCCTGCAAGGGCTCGATCGGCCATGCCGTCCACGCTGCAGGCCTGGCGACAGCCCTCTACGCGCTCGAAGCGATGGCCACGGACGCGCTTCCCGGCACCGCGCGCTGCACCCAACCGCTCGAAGCCGATCACGCCGAGGTCGTGCCTTCCCACCTCATGGTCGAGGGGCGGGGGCTGAACGTGGCCCTGGTCAACGCATTCGGGTTCGGAGGCAGTTCATGTTCGCTGGTCCTGCAGTGGGATCACGCTGCCTGACGAGATATTCGCGAGAAAGGAAACCACCATGTCCGACACCACAACCAGCACCAGCATCGATGTCGTCGAGTTCCTCGAGGCCGTCACCGAAGAGGTCGCGCGGATCAACGATCTGGATGTGGAAGACATCGAGGTGAGCCTCGAATCTTCCCTGGTCGAGGCCCTCGAGCTCGACTCCCTCGGCATTCTCGAACTGGTCCTCTGCCTGCAATCGCGGTACGACGCGACCATTGCGGAGGAGGACGTCAAAGGGTCGTCCACCGTCCAGGACTTCCTCGAACTCGTCGAACGCGGGCGGGCCTGACATGTCGATGAAGTCACTGTCCGCAGTACTCGATGCGGCAACCGCCGAAGGGGCCGTCAAAGTCCTCACCGGAAATCCTGGATCGCTCGTCACTTCGACCGGTCCACAATGGATCGCCGAAACCGAGGCACGCGCAGTCATCGCCGGATGTGCGGTCTCGTTCCTGATCGCCGGCGACGGGGAGGACCCGGTCGGCGTCGTCCTCGTGCGCCGCATGCAGACGCCCGGGCACCTGCGCCTCGACATCGTCAGTGGTGACGATTCGCGGATGACTGCCGAGAAGATCGGAGATTCGCTGCGCGAGGCCGTCGACTTCCTGACCGCCGCGTCGGAGGTCGCCCGGATCGACATGTGCTTCGGTGTGTACAACGAGCCGCTTCTGCAATACGCCGTCGACGCACCAGGATTCAGATTCGAAGGCGTCCTGCGCGATGCGTTCTTCGCTGCCGGGCAGTACTGGGAAGGCGTGATCGTTTCCATCACCGGCGCGGACATTGCCGCGGTGCGCAGTGCCGACGGCGCCGAGCCGGCCGCCCGCTACCGGGCCATCGCGTCTCGAGTTGCGGAGCGCATCACAGTGGACCTCGCGACCCACTGCGCCAGCGGGGCAAGATGATCCGGGGACTCTGGACAGAGTTGACCGTCGGAGTGGATCCCGACGTGTACGGACTGACCGGCGTGGACGACTTCCCCCACGCGCTGTTCGCCTCTGGGGCCCAACGGCTGTTCGCGGGCACATCGATCAACCCGCTCGATGCGTCCGCCACACAGCCAGGTACCCCGGACCACATCATCGGCGCCATCACTCGCATCAAGGACCCGTCACGGCGACTGGCTGGAATCTACGACCTGTCGTGGAGCTCTGGTTGGGGTACAGCTGGACGGTTCGGCCTGGGGGTCGTCCTCGCTGATGAACGTGACTGGGGGAACGGTCTCGGAATGGACGCGATGATCGCGCTGCTCCGTCATGCCTTCTACTCGCAGAACGCGCGGACCTTCGTCATGTCCGCCGGTGTCCACAACAAGAACACCGTGCAGATCCTCGCCACAGGCTCGATCAGGCCGGAAGCTCTGTGTGTCGATGCAATCGGCGATGACAGGGCGTTGTGCGAGCTCGTCCTCGGCGCCATGTCGTCCGGCGACTTCCGGATTGCAGGCTACCGCCCACCGGACGCGTCCGACTCACTGTGGCGATCAATCGCAGCGGCATCACTCGCCGAGGTGAGCGGATGACCCTTCGATCCGACACCGTCACTGTCACACAAGCTGTGATCGACGCCTTCGCTGAAATCACCGGGGACCGCCAGGACATCCATGTGCACCCTGACCGCGCGGCTGCCGGTAGCACGATCGCCCACGGCATGCTCGTCGCCTCTCTCATCCCGGCATTGGTGGCGGACTTGGTCGACGTGACGCCGCCCGTCCGCGATTTCCTCGCACAACACCCGAATCACGAGGTCATCAATCTCGGGCTCTCCCGATTGGCCTTTGCTTTTCCTGTTCCTGCCGACGGGCGCATCTACGCCGACGCCGCCGTGTCCGACCGGAACATCGACCACGGCGGCGACACCCTCGACGTCGGTGTGGACGTCACCGTCTGGGTGGAGGGTCCGCGCCCCCGCCTCGCTGCCAGCACACTGATGAAACTCCGCTACCGAGAGGCATCCCCTTGATCACCGTCTGGAGTCGAGCCGTCGAAGCTCTCGAGGCCATCGCACCGCGGTGCTTCTTCGGCGTCCCCGGCGACACCCCGGGGCTACTCGACTCAGCTCTCGCGGCCGGCGCTACGGCAGTCGGGTTTCGAGATCAGCGCGCTGCAGCATTCGCCGCAGCGGGCGCAGCGCGCTCGATGGACACTCCCTCGGTCCTATGCACACACTCGGGCCCGGACCTTCTCAACGCACTCGTCGGCATCTCCGAGGCCTACAGCGCCCGCATCCCGCTTCTCGTTGTCACCGCCGTCGGAACTGGCCACGAGATCGGGCGGGGGGCCTTCCAGTACTTTCCCGTCGAGACGCTGTCGGCGGGCCTGTTCCGCTGGACCCACCGAGTACTCAGCGAAACGGACCTCTACTGGGCCCTGCAACGCGGTGCCACGGCAGCCGTCGCGCTCGGTGGCCCCGTCCATGTCATCGTCCCCGCCGAACTCGGCGAAGCGGGAGCCGCGGTAGAGCCACCCGCCGCTGTTCCGGCACCCGCCCCGAGCGCACCAACCCCGGAGAGCGTTCGGGCTGCCGCAGATCTACTGAGGAGAGCCGCGCGGCCCGTATTGCTGCTCGGCGGAGGCTGTCGTTCAGTCGATCCGGTGCACGCGGTGGCCATTGCCGAGAGCGTCGACGCGATAGCCCTCGTCACCGCGTCCGGGCGCGGCACCTTCCCCGAGTCCCATCACCGCTTCGCGGGGCTCGTCGGGCTGTATCTGACGCCCGAGGCAACATCCGCGTTGGAGTCGGCCGATGCCATCCTCGTGATCGGCAGTCAGCTAGAGGAAACCGCGAGGATGGGATGGCACCCGAGTCCGAACTGCCGGATCATCCAGGTCGACACAGATCCCACGATCCCTGGCCGGGTATTGCCGGCCGAATCGATCATCTGCGACGCCGGGGTGTTCCTCGCTGCCGTACGAGTAGCAGTCGATCAACCGGCCAGCACACCAGCACGATGGTGGTCGGGCCTCACGCCGTGTACCCACCACAACGACGGACGGATCGATGCGCCGACCTTCTGGGCGGTCATGCGGGGCGTTCTGCCTGGATCGGAGATCGAAGTCCTGGCCCAGGAGAACGGGCTCGCGGATCTCTGGGGGTACCACGCGTCCACGTTCACACTGCCGGACGGGATGGCTTCGCTGACTCCAGGGGAACAGACAGCGCTCGGATTCGGAATCGGCTCCGGGCTGGGCGCAGCCCTGTGCGGCCGGCGGGTGGTTGCGATCGGCGGCGACGGCGCGTTCGGGATGAATCTCTCGCTCCTGCTCACCGCAGTCGAGCGCGATGCCGCCATCACCTTCGTCGTGCTCCGCGACGGGGGCTTCGGTTGGCCGTCGCTCTCGCGGCCTGTCGGCAACCAACTCGTCGACTTCAGTGTCACCGCCGGCGTCGACGCCTTGGCGAGTGCGGCCGATATCCCCAGCCTCGCCGTCGCCACGCCCGAGGAACTCGAGGCCGGCCTGCGGAAGCTGCTTCCCATCCGAGGGCCGTCCCTGCTGACCGTGTCGATCGAAGGCCGACTCGCGTTCCCGCCCGAGCCACCAGACCCAGTGGACCGCGTTACTGTGTATTCGGACGCCTGACCCAGTCCGGGCGTCTCGCACGGGGGGAGATGAACGGCGCGTTGTTTGCTGCGATGTACCGCTATTGGACGGCGACGCGTGATCCATCGGCGGTCATCGCAGCGCCACTCATCGCCGCGGCCGCGACGGCGGCGCTCGGCACTGCACAGATTGCGATCGGTAGCGACGAGATGCACGCGCTCGTCAATAGTCCCGCTCGTCTCGCGGCGGCACTCGTCGTCCTCCTCGCGATGGCGGCGGTCTCATCCCAGCGGATCACGTGGCCGAGAGCGGCGTTCGTCGGGGTTCTCGCTCTGATGCCCGTTCTGCTCATCCTCGTCGGTCGGGCCGATTTGGTGAGCAATCCGCTCTACTGGTTCGCGATCGTCACCCTCTCGATTCGAGTCGAGGGTAGCCGCCTCGTCGCGATGCTGATTCTCGGAATCTGCTGGGAGGTAGCCACGGTCACGATCGTCGGAGGCATCGACGGGGAGCATCGCGGCACACTGGGGATCGTCACGAATGCTGTCGTCACTTACACCGTGTTCGGGCTCATCGGTCGTCTCGTCGCCCACAGCCGCAGTCAGGCACTGTCGAGCAGCCAGGCACTCACCCGAGCAGAGCGAGAACTCACCCGCGCAGAACAGGAGTACGAACAGAAGCTTCAACGCTCCATCGAGTCGGAACGTCAGCTGATGGCGCGAGAACTGCACGATGTCGCCGCCTTCCACCTGACCGGCATGATCGTTCAAGCCAAAGCAGCCGACACCGTCTTCCACTCAGATCCGGCGCGCGCCCAATCCATGCTGGCAGAGGCGATCACGCAGGGGCAGCGGTCCCTGAGCAGCCTGCGTCAGATCGTCGGAATCCTGCGCTACGCCGAGGGTGAAGAACGTCGGCCCCTGCCGAACGTGCACGACATCGCCGAACTCGTCGACCAGTCACGGACCTCATTCGCGTCGATCGAGTACGACCTGCGTGCAGCCGACTACGAGATCGACGCGATCGACACCGGCGCCCAGCTGACGTGCTACCGCATCGTTCAGGAATCGTTGGCCAACGCCCTCCGGCACGCGCCGGGCTGCGATGTACGTGTGTCGCTCCGTATCGACCGCAACGCACTTCGGATTGTCGTCCACAACTCCCTGGACGAGAGCGACCAGCGGGCACACGGCTGCGGCTTCGGCATCGCCGGAATGAAGGAACGCGCAACATTGCTCGGCGGTTTCGCCACCGCGGGACCCGACGGGAACGGCTGGACGGTCCGCGCAGAGCTGCCGCTGACCGAAGGCGGCGAGATCCTGCCGCCCAACGAACGCACGGAGGAGACACTGTGACCCGTTCATCGAAGGCCGACGACGGTCGCAACACCATCACGGTCCTCATCGCCGACGACCAACCCGTTGTCCGCCAGGGCTTCGAATTGTTCCTCGCATCAGACGAGAGCATCGTCGTCGTGGCACACGCTGCCGACGGAGCGGCAGCGGTCGAACAGGCGCACAAGCATCGACCGGACGTCGTCCTCCTCGACATCCGCATGCCCCACCGGCACGGGCTCTGGGCCGCGCAGAAGATCCTCGCTTTCCCGGATCCCCCCAAGGTCATCGTCCTGACCACCTTCGATCACGACGAGTACGTGTTCACTGCGCTCGATATCGGCGCGTCCGGATTCCTCCTCAAGGACATCGACCCACCGGAACTGGTCTCCGCCGTCAAGACCGTAGCCCGCGGAGGCGCCGCCCTCTCACCACGGATCGCGCCCCGCCTCATCGCCGAGTTCGCCCGCCGTCGCCCCGGTGGGCCCGCCCCACAATCCCGACCGTGCCACGGCCTCAGTGCCCGCGAGGTCGAGGTCGTCGAGCTCCTCACCCAAGGCTTGAGCAACGAAGAAATCGCGGGAACTCTGCAACTCGAGCAGAGCACCGTCAAATCCCACGTCAGCAACATCAGCCGAAAGGTCGGCGTTCGAACCCGCGTGCAAGTGGTCGTCTGGGCCTACCGAAACGGCGTTGTCAGCACCGAGTAACACGATGAGTCAGCTGTTGGCCGCGAGCCTTCCGAGGTCACCTTCGTCGACACCCCATAGCTTGCTCCAACGCGGACGACACGGTCCCCCGCAACAGCGCCCACAGTGTCGACCCGCGGTTCAGGGAACGGGCCCGTCTTCCAACGTTGCCCGGAGCGCGAGCTTCGACAGCGCCGGCACCAGCTGCGCCAGCGCGCGGCCGCGGTGCGAGGCGGCGTCCTTCTCCTCAGCTGTGAGCTCGGCCGACGTCCGCTCTTCGCCCTCGGGCTCGAACACCGGGTCGTAGCCGAAGCCGTTGTCGCCGCGCGGCGCCCGGACGATCCGGCCGCGCCATTCGCCGCGCACGACCACCGGCGCGGAACCCGGAACCACGAGCGCACACGCCGAGACGAACGCGGCGCCGCGGCGCTCGTCCGGCACATCCGACAGCTGGGCCAACAGCAACGAGGTGTTGGCATCGTCGTCGCCGTGGCCGCCGCTCCAGCGCGCAGACAGCACGCCGGGCATCGCGTTCAGAGCGTCCACCTCGAGTCCGGAATCGTCGGCGACGCACGGCAGCCCGGTGGCTGCCGCGCCGTCGAGCGCCTTCACGAGTGCATTCTCCTCGAATGTCGAGCCGGTCTCGGGGGTCTCCGGGAACTCGTCGACCTCGTCGAGCCCGATCACCTCGAGACCGTCGATGCCCGCAGCGGCGAGCACCCGCCGCAGCTCACGCAGCTTCTTGGCGTTGCGGCTGGCGACAAGGATCTTGCCGGTCGACTCACTCAACTGCCGAACGCCTTCTTCTTGGGCTCCTGAGGCTTCGATTCCGGCAGCACTCCGGGGTACGGCTCGGCGAGCGCGGCGCGCTGGATCTCGAACAACTGCTCGCAGCCGGCGAGAGCCGAGTCGAGCATCTTGTCCAGCGTGGAGCGCGGGAACGTCGCGCCCTCGCCCGTGCCCTGGATCTCGACGAGGGTACCGGTATCGGTGGCGACGACGTTCATGTCGACCTCGGCCCGCGAGTCCTCCTCGTAGGGCAGGTCCAGACGGACGCGACCGCCCACGACACCGACGCTGACAGCGGCGATGGCACACGAGATGGGCTGCGGGTCCGCGAGGCGGCCGGCCGCGCGGAGGTAGGTGACCGCGTCCACGAGCGCGACGTAAGCGCCCGTGATCGCCGCGGTGCGGGTGCCACCGTCAGCCTGGAGAACGTCGCAGTCGATGGAGATGGTGTTCTCGCCGATCGCAGCGAGATCGATGCAGGCGCGCAGCGACCGGCCGACCAGGCGGCTGATCTCCTGGGTCCGGCCGCCGACCTTGCCCTTGACCGATTCGCGGCCGCTGCGGGTATGGGTGGCCGCGGGCAGCATCGCGTACTCGGCCGTGAGCCAGCCGAGGCCGGAGCCCTTACGCCAACGGGGCACGCCCTCCTCGACGCTCGCCGTGCACATCACCCGGGTGCTGCCGAACTCGACCAGCACCGAACCCGCGGGATGGCTGGTGAATCCCCGCGTGATCCGAACCTCGCGGAGCTGGTCGTCGGTCCTACCGTCTTCTCGTGTCGTCACGTTCCGAGAGCCTAGTCGCCGAGGCGGATGTCGAGACGCAGCGAAAGCAGACGGGACATGCCGCGTTGCTGTCGGGGTTCGCATCATGTGCCCGCGAGGGTCGCCGATGCGGAACATCGCGGCAGGTAGACCGTCATCTTCACCACCGAGTCGTCAAACGATGATGGACACGATCCGGCAGGCGGCTTCGGCGACTGCACGGTCACCCTCGATGCCGGCGCGGGCGAGGGCGGTGTCAGGCTGGATTCCGCGGGTGCACAGGCGCCAGGTCGTCTCTGCGTCCAGGTGGACGATGGCGGCCGGGTGACCAAGATCCGGCTCCGCCAAGGACCAGCGGTCCTCGGCGGCGGTGGCAGTCCAGGTGCCGCCGGCCGGGCCGTCGACACACATCCGCAACTGGGTGCCGACGGGTGCGGTGGTGTCACGCAGGGTGTGCGGCAGAGCGCGCATGAAGGTGTCCAGGACCACGGACATGGACTGCGGATCCGGGTCGGTGCCTTGGCCAGTGGCATGGCGGATCTGCTGGCGGTGGGTCCAGAACTCGGTGAGCTCCCGGGCGAGGTCCAACCACATCGGTGCCGGATCGACACCGGCCCAGGACACCCCCAGCGAAAGGGCGTCGAGGGAGGCGGACTCGAAGTACCGGACTACCTGCCCACCAACCAGGTCCAGCGTGTCGATGAGCGCGGCGGGGCTCACCCGGGAGAAGGCGACAACCCATTCCTCGTTGATGCGGTCGATGAACGCCTCCAGGGTCTCGCCCGGCGCGAACCCAGGTCCTACCTGGCCGTCGCGGTCCCGGGCCAGCCGTCCGTAGAAGTCGCCGAGGAGGTGTGCAGCAAGATCGCGCACGGTCCAGCCGGGTACCGCTTCCTTCCGCCAGTCGGCGGGTGCCAGGCCGCGCAGCGTGGCGATGAGCGCAGCCTGCTCGGGCGCGAAAAGTGGACGGGTGTCGATCGGGGGACCGAGCCACGGATGGCCCTGCACATCGCTGAACTGGTAGTTCATGACCAGATTCTGCCGAGCGGTCGCCCCGTTTGCCTATCGAATATCCGGCGTCGGCTGAAGGCGTCGCGTTTCGGTCGTCTTCGCTGTATGTCGACAGCGGACGGCTGGCTCCGGGCGCGAGATCATACGACGTAGACGTCTCCTGCAGACACCGCATGAACGGGTCCGGAGAACTCTGCCTTGGCCTCGGCTATGACGTCCTCGCGAGACGTCCACGGCGGAATGTGGGTGAGCAGAAGTTCGCCGACCCCGGCGCGAGCCGCAATCTGCCCTGCCTCCGTGCCGGACAGATGGATGCCCTCAGGCCGGTCCGCAGCGTGCGTCCACGACGCCTCCGACAGAAGAATGTCGGCGCCCCGCGCCAGCTCCACAACCGATTCGCACATCCCGGTGTCGCCGGTGTACACGAGGGTGCGGCCATTGGCGCTGGTGACGCGGAAGCCGTAGGACTCCGGCGGATGGTTCACCTGGCGAGCCTGCACGGTCAGCTCGCCGATCTCCACGACCTGACCGTCGGACCAGCCGCGCAGATCGATGGTGTCGGAGATGTCGTCGAGCTCGCCCCCACACTCCGCCGAGGCGACACCGATGCGGCACGCGCTGTCGGCCGGGCCGTAGACCAGAGCCCGGCCAGCGGGCCGGTTCGGGTGGTAGCGGCGCCACACCAGCAGTCCGGGCATGTCGAGGCAGTGATCGGCGTGCAGGTGCGACAGCAGGATGGTGGCCTCACCTGGGTCTGCGTATCGCTGGAGGGCACCGAGCACACCCGGGCCGAAATCCATGACCACCGGCGGGGTACCCGGAGCGGTCAGCAGATAGCCCGAAGCGGCAGAGTCGGGTCCGGAGACGCTGCCCGAACATCCCAGGACCGTAATGCGCATGCAAACCATGCTGCCACGATCACCCGGCCCACAAAAAGCTTCGGCGAGTTTCGGCGGCGTCAACTCACATCTGCGACCGGATTGTGACGGGTGGTACCGCACCGGAATCCTGTGACGGTCGCGTCAGCGCCCACGCGGCCACGACGCCTCCCAGGGCCCCGAAGAGGTGACCCTGCCACGAGATTCCCACCTGCCCGGGCAGCACACCCCACAGCAGTCCGCCGTAGACGAACAACACGACAATGCCCAACAGAATCTGGCCGACATGACGGGCGAAGATGCCCCGGACCAGTAGGAACGTGAGCCAGCCGAACACCAGGACAGAGGCTCCGAGATGCGCGCCGACCCCACCCGTGAGCCACGTCCCGACGCCGCCGATCACCCAGATGATCCCGGTGGCAGCCAGCCCGCGACCGATGCCCGAGAGCAGTACGAGGAAGCCGAGCACGAGTAACGGAACCGTGTTGGCCAGCAGATGGCCCCAGCCGAAATGCAGCACCGGGGCGAACAGAATCCCCCACAGCCCGTCGAGGGTCCGCGGCTCGATCCCCCAGGCGTCGAGTCGATTGCCGGCCACGGTGTCGACGGCCTCGAGCACGTACAGCACCGCGACGAACCCGCCGACGGTCATCGCGGCGCGCTGCCACTGCGGGCGCGGGCGTCGCAACGTGGGCTGCAGTTCGCCCCGGCCGGTACTCACTCGGCGGCCCCGAATGCGGACGGGAAGACATCCCGGTAGCTGGGGATCCCGGCGACCGAGGTGGCGGACAAGATCGCGTCGACGATCGCCCGCTCGACGCACTGCGCCGCCGCGGTGCACACGGCGTCGAGGATCGGTAGTTCGGCGGGGAAGGCAGCGGGAACGCCGTCGGGCGAGGTTGTCTCGTGTGTCCCGGTCGCGAGCGCGAAGATCGTGTCACCGTCGAGCGGCGAATGGGCCGGCCGGATGGCTCGGGCCAGTCCGTCGTGCCCGGCGACGGCGACTCTCCGGCACGACGCCTTCGACAGTCTCGCGTCCGTTGCAACGACACCGATCGTGGTGTTGAGGACGGTCAGCTTCTCCCCCAGCACATTCGCGGCTGCCAGTTCCTCCGGAGCAGGCAGCCGCATCCCCCGGCGCTGCGCGTCCGCGAGAGACATCCCCCACAACAGACCCGTCTCTGGGTCCCAGACCGAGCCGACGGGATTGGCGACCATGAGCGCGGCAACCGTGATTCCGTCAGCGGGTCCGCCCTCGATGACGATGCTGGCAGAACCGACACCGCCCTTGATCACGCCAGCCCTGGCCCCGGTACCGGCGCCCACGGATCCGTGGTCCACCGCGTCGGTGGCCACCGAGGCTGCGCGGTAACCGAACTCGGCGGTGGGCCGCACAGTCCATCCGCCGACCGGCAGGTCGAAGATCACGGCACCTGGCACGATCGGCACCACCTGGCCGGGCGCCCCCATTGCGATTCCGTGACCGCTCTCTTCGAGCCACCGCATGACACCATCCGCCGCCGCGAGGCCGTAAGCACTGCCACCGGTCAACAGCACCGCATGCACCTGCTGGACCGAATGACTCGGATCGAGCAGGTCGGTCTCGCGGGTGCCGGGTCCGCCGCCGCGCACGTCGACACCGGCCGTCGCGCCCGTCGGCGCCAGGACGACCGTGCATCCGGTCGCGGCACCGGTGCCGAGAGTCGCATCGTCATCGAGGGCTGTGTGGTGGCCGACGAGCACCCCGGCGATGTCGGAGAGCGAGTCGGTGGGCCCGGGGCGAGGCGGCCTCACGAGAGCAGCGCCTGCACGAGCGAGTCCTGCATCCACGTCAACCAGTGGTAGACGTCGAGGTGTGGTGCGCGCGGGTCGCCCTCCTCCAGCACTTCGGGGGTGTCCGCATCGATGCCGAGATTGGTGCCGATCGCCAGCCGGACGTCGTTGATCGCGGCCAGCCAGGCGTCGGCCTGCTCCGGGGTGAGGACGACCTTGCCGCCGGCCTCCGGCACGGTCCGCAGGACCACCGACCCCGCGGCCAGCTTGTGGTCGATGATCTCGGGCTCGTGCAGGCTGCGCAGCGCACTGTTGACGTTGTCCCGCTCGCCCTCCGCGTCAGGACTGTCCGGATCCCCGCGTTGGAAGTCCGGTAGCAACCGGGCCAGCACGGCGTCGGAAGGGGTCTCGCTGTTTCCCGTCCGCAGGCCTGTCAGGGCCGTGAGCTCGTCGGCGGGCGCCGAGGCGGCCCGGTCCTCGAGCAGACCGGACACCGACGTCACCAGCGATCGCAGGACCGCCGCCTCGTGGGCATCCATCTCCGAACGCAATTTCAGGCCGCCGAGTGAGTTTTTCCTGGTCCAAGTCCGCACGTCAGTTCCCGGGTTCCTTACGTCGAGGGGAGGGTCTAGCTGCTGTCACGCTGCATCGTGGCCCACAGTCCGGCCGCATGCAGCTTGCGCACGTCGTTCTCGACCTTGTCGCGGGATCCGCTGGAAACGACGGCCTTGCCTTCCTTGTGGACCTGCATCATCAGGTCCGTCGCCTTGGCTTTGCTGTAGCCGAACAGCTTCTGGAAGATGTACGTCACGTAGTGCATGAGGTTGACCGGATCGTCCCAGACGATAGTCACCCACGGCCGATCCTGCGCCTCGGTCATCTCCTCGATTTCCGCATCGGCGGGAGTGACCTGAGGCGCGGGGGCGGGCATCTTGCCGATCGGAATCGCGATCGGGAGAGTCGTTGTCGAGCGCGGCGCCATGGCTCCAGCGTACGGCGTGTGACTGGAACTCGACACCCGCATCCGCTCGCCGAATCGTACAGTTGGAACCGTGGTACACGTTCCCGCAGCGAGCGGCGGATTCCCGCTGAACACGGCGCTTCTCACCGATCAGTACGAGCTGACGATGCTCTCGGCTGCGCTCGCGGACGGCTCGGCGCACCGTCAGTGCAGTTTCGAGGTGTTCGCGCGCCGATTGCCCGATGGGCGCCGCTACGGCGTGGTGGGCGGTACGGGTCGGCTGCCGGACGCGCTGTCCCGGTTCCGATTCGGCGAGCCCGAACTCTCGATCGTGTCCCGATTCCTCGACTCGGCGACGGTGAACTGGCTGCGGGACTTCCGCTTCACCGGCGACATCGACGGCTACCGCGAGGGTGACCTCTACTTCCCCGGTTCGCCGATTCTCTCGGTGCGGGGCACGTTCGCCGAATGTGTCCTACTCGAGACGCTGGTGTTGTCGATCCTGAATCACGACAGCGCGATCGCGTCCGCCGCCGCGCGAATGGTGAGTGCGGCCGACGGCCGAGGGCTGATCGAGATGGGATCTCGCCGCACCCACGAGGAGTCCGCTGTCGCATGCGCCCGCGCCGCCTACCTGGCGGGCTTCGATGCGACGTCGAATCTCGAGGCAGTGCGCCGGTACGGGGTGCCTGGAGCCGGAACGAGCGCGCACGCGTTCACACTCCTGCACACCACCGTCGACGGCCCTGACGAGGCGGCCGCCTTCCGGGCCCAGGTCGCGGCCCTCGGCGTCGGCACCACCCTGCTGGTCGACACCTACGACATCACCCGTGGCGTCGAGAATGCAGTGGCCGCGGCCGGCCCCGAACTCGGCGGCGTACGCATCGACTCGGGTGATCTCGGTGTCCTGGCCCGGCAGGTGCGCAAGCAACTCGACGACCTCGGCGCCACCAGCACCAAAATCGTGGTGTCGGGCGACCTCGACGAGTACGCCATTGCCGCGCTGCGGGCCGAACCGGTCGACGCCTACGGGGTCGGCACGTCGCTGGTCACCGGGTCCGGCGCCCCCACTGCCGGGATGGTCTACAAGCTCGTCGAGGTCGATGGGCTGCCCGTCGAGAAGCGCAGCAGCCACAAGCAGTCCCGCGGCGGCACCAAGCGGGCGGTGCGGATGAGCCGGCCATCCGGCACCGTTGTCGAGGAGGTCCTGTTCCCTGCGAGTGCGGTGACACCGGACGCCGGGGATCTCGATGCCCGGGAACTATTGATCCCCATCGTCCGCGGCGGGGAGACGGTCGCGGGCCTGCCGACTCTCGAGGACGCCCGCAAGTTCCTCGCAGAGGCTCTGATCAGCCTGCCGTGGGAGGGGCTCAAGCTCTCGCACGGCGATCCGGCGGTGCCGACCAGGTTCGTCCCGGAGGCTGAGCCGACCAGGTTCGTCCCGGAGGCTGAGCCGACCAAAACAATCCCGGAGGCTGAGCCGACCAAGACGATCCGGGAGCAGTCGTGGTTCGCCGGGCACTGATCGTCACCGACGTGCAGAACGACTTCTGCGAAGGCGGTTCCCTCGCGGTGGCGGGCGGGGGCGAGGTGGCCGCCGCTGTCAACGACCTGCTGTCCGGTGCCGGCTACGCGGCAATCGTCGCGACCCGCGACCATCACATCGACCCCGGTGCACACTTTTCCGGCGAGCCCGATTTCGTCGGCACGTGGCCGCCGCACTGCCGCGCGGGCACACCGGGAGCGCAGTTCCACCCCGCCCTGGAACTGGGCGCAGTCGAGGAGGTGTTCTCCAAGGGCGAGTACAGCGCCGCGTACTCCGGTTTCGAGGGTGCGTCCCCCACCGGCGAATTCCTCGCCGACTGGGTGCGGCGCCATCGTATCGGCGCCGTCGACATCGTCGGGATCGCTATCGACTACTGCGTACGCGCCACCGCGCTCGACGCCGTCCGTGAGGGCTTCGACACGCGCGTACTGCTCGACTACACCGCTGGCGTCTCACCCGCGACCACTGACGCCGCGCTCACGGATCTGCGTCGGGCCGGTGTGAACCTGGTGGGACAGGTCGCCGACCGGACGTGACGGCAGCGGGCAGTACCCTGTTGCGGTGCCCGACCTACCCAACGTCCCGGATCTGCTGAAGCTCGCGGTCCGCTCGCTTGGCGGCAAGGAACGAACCAACCAGTTGACGATGGCGTCGGCCGTCGCGCATTCGATCGACACCGGCGAGCACCTTGCGGTGCAAGCGGGAACAGGCACCGGCAAGTCGCTTGCGTACCTGGTCCCGAGCGTCCGGCATGCCGTCGAATCGGGGCGCACGGTCGTCGTCTCCACCGCGACCATCGCGCTGCAGCGCCAGCTCGTGGACCGGGACATGCCACGGTTGGCCGACGCCCTTGCCCCTGCCCTGGGTAAGCGCCCGCAGTTCGCAATTCTCAAGGGCCGCAGTAACTACCTGTGCATGAACAAGATCCACACCGGGATGGCGCAGGACGATCCTCCCGAAGCGGAGCTGTTCGACGCGTTCGCGATCTCGCGTCTGGGCCGGGAGGTACAGCGGCTCACCAAATGGTCGTCCGACACCGACACCGGCGACCGGGACGACCTCGTTCCCGGCGTGAGCGATCAGGCGTGGCGGCAGGTCAGCGTCAGCGCCCGCGAGTGCCTCGGCAAGTCGAGGTGCCCAGTCGGTGAGGACTGCTTCGCCGAGCGCGCCCGCACCGAGGCGTCCCGGGTGGACGTCGTGGTCACCAACCACGCGATGCTCGCGATCGACGCGATCTCCGGGATCGCGGTGTTGCCCGAACACGACGTCGTCGTCATCGATGAGGCGCACGAGCTGGTCGACCGGGTCACGGGTGTCGCGACCGCGGAGCTGTCGGCGTCGGCGATCAGCGCCGCCGCCCGACGCTGCGTCAAGATCGTCGAGGAACAGGACCTCGATCGACTCGAGGGCGCGGCCGAGGGGTGGGCCGAACTACTCGAGGAACTGCAGGGCGGACGCTGGGACGCGCTGCCCGACGGTGTCGGCATGGCGCTGGCCGCGGTCCGCGACGCCGCCTGGAACGTCCGGACCGCGATCGGTCCGTCGAAGCCCGGTATGGCGGCCAGCGATCCCGAGGCTGCGGCCGCCCGCAACGCCGCGCTGTCCGCAATCGACGAGGTACACGACAATGCCGTGCGGGTGCTCACCGCGTTCGACGAACCGGATCCCGCGAAACGCCGTGACGTGGTGTGGCTTTCGGTCGAGGAGAACCGCGGCAATGTCCGGCGGGTGGTTCGGATGGCGCCGCTGTCGGTGGGCGGCCTGTTGCGCGCGAGCCTGTTCGCCGAGTCGACGGTGGTGCTCACGTCGGCCACGCTGACCGTCGGCGGCTCTTTCGACGGACTCGCGGTGAACTGGGGTCTGCCGCCGGAGTCCCCGTCCCGCAGCGACTCCGGGACCGCGACCGGCAAGGAGGCGCCGTCGGATGCCGGTGCGCTGCGCTGGAATTCGCTCGACGTCGGGTCGCCGTTCGACCACGCCAAGTCCGGCATCCTGTACGTCGCGCGGCACCTGCCGCCGCCCGGACGGGACGGCCTGTCGCCCGCATTCATGGACGAGATCGAGGAGTTGGTGACGGCGGCGGGCGGGCGCACACTGGGCCTGTTCTCCTCGATGCGGGCCGCGAAGGCCGCCGCCGAGGAGATGCGCGGACGCCTCGACGTGCCGATCCTGTGCCAGGGCGACGACGCGACCGGCACGCTGGTGAAGAAGTTCGCCGAGGACGAGCCGACGACGCTGTTCGGCACGCTGTCGCTGTGGCAGGGCGTCGACGTGCCCGGGCCGTCGCTGAGCCTGGTGATCCTCGACCGCATCCCGTTCCCGCGCCCCGACGACCCGCTGCTGGTGGCCCGACAGCAGGCGGTGGAGTCGCGCGGCGGCAACGGCTTCCTGTCCGTCGCAGCGAACCACGCCGCGCTGCTGCTCGCGCAGGGTGTGGGACGCCTGCTGCGCAGCACCGACGACAAGGGCGTGGTCGCGATCCTCGACTCACGTCTGGCCACGGCCCGGTACGGCGGCTACCTGCGCGCGTCGCTGCCCCCGTTCTGGGAGACCGCCGATCCGAAGGTGGTCCGGCAGGCACTGGCGCGGATCGCGGCGTCGCGGCCGTCCTGATTTCGGGCTGTCACCGAAACCCGGCCGGGCCCGTGCCGGCCGTCCTATGCTCGGGCGATGGATCCGGTGATTTCGGTTCGCGGACTGACCAAACGCTTCGGTGAGGTCCACGCCCTCGACGGCCTCGATCTCGAGGTCGGCCCCGGCGAGGTTCACGGTTTCCTCGGCCCCAACGGTTCCGGCAAGTCCACGACTATCCGGGTGCTGCTCGGGCTGCTGCGCGCGGACGGCGGCGACGTCTCCGTTCTCGGGGCCGATCCGTGGCGCGACGCCGTCAGCCTGCACCGGCACCTCACCTATGTGCCGGGCGATGTGAACCTGTGGCCCAATCTCACCGGCGGCGAGGCGATCGACCTGTTCGGCCGGTTGCGCGGCGGCCTCGACGACAAGCGCCGTGAGGAGTTGATGGAGCGCTTCGAACTCGATCCCACCCGCAAGGGCCGCACGTACTCGAAGGGCAACCGGCAGAAGGTTGCGCTGGTCGCGGCGCTGGCCGCCGACACCCAGTTGCTGATCCTGGACGAGCCGACGTCCGGGCTGGATCCACTGATGGAGGCGGTGTTCCAGCAGTGCATCGGCGAGGCGGCGCGGGAGGGGCGCACGATCCTGCTGTCGAGTCACATCCTTGCCGAGGTGGAATCGCTGTGTGAGGTGGTGACGATCATCCGCGCGGGCAGGACAGTACAGAGCGGAACACTCACCGAACTGCGGCACCTGACGCGCACGACGGTCACGGCCACCACCCGCCGCTCCCCCGACGGCCTCGCCGCGGTGCCGGGCGTGCACAACGTGAAGCCCTTCGACGACCAGGACAACGGCGTCACGTTCGACGTCGACTCCGAGTACCTCGACGAGGTCATGACGACGCTCGCCCGCCTCGGGGTCGTGACGATCACCGCGAATCCACCCACGCTCGAGGATCTGTTCCTGCGCGAGTACAGCGACGAGTTCGATTCGCTGGGCATCGAGCGGCGATGACGGCGCAGGCCCCGGTGATCGAGCGGACCACGCGGCCCGCCGACGCGTCGACGTCCGATCCGCTCTCGGGCACGTGGACTCTCACTCGTCTGGCACTACGGGTCGATCGGATCCGCCTGCCGGCGTGGGTGATCGCGGTCGGCGGTTCGACAGTGCTGTTGGCGTCTAGTTACCAGACCCTCTACCCCACGCCCCAAGCCCGGCAGGCCCGCGCCGCGCTCATCGAGTCGCCGGCCGCGACTGCGCTCGCAGGACCGGGATACTCGCTGTCGGACTACACACTCGGCGCGATGGTCGCCAACGAGATCGCGGGCATGACGATGATCGCTGTCGCGATCATGTCGGTTCTGCTCGTGACACTGCACCTGCGGACCGAGGAGGAGACCGGACGCGCCGAGATGCTGCGCTCGGGCATCGTCGGGCGGTTCGCGCCGATCACGTCGGGCCTCATCGTCGTGCTGCTGGCGAACCTGCTGATCGGGCTGATGCTGGGTGTCGGCCTGACAGCGGTGGGTCTGCCGGCGCTCGGGTCGTGGAATCTCGCGGCGTCGGTGTTCATGGTCGGCCTCGCGTTCGGCGCGACGTCCGCCCTCTTCTCCCAGGTCACCGAGCATGCTCGCACCGCAAGTGGATTCGGTCTGGCCGCGGTGGCGATCGCCTATCTGCTGCGTGCGATCGGCGACGTCCGAGCGAAGGAGGACGGCAGCATCTGGTCGTGGCTCTCACCCATCGGTTGGGGCCAGGCCACACGTGCCTACGTGGACGAGCGGTGGTGGCCGCTGCTGCTGGGTTCGGCCGCGGTGATCGTCGGTGTCGTGCTCGCGTACGCGGTGGTGGGCCGCCGTGATGTCGGGGCAGGTCTCGTCGCACCGCGCGGCGGTCGGCCCCGCGCGAGCGCCGCGCTCAGCGGGATCGCCGCGCTCACGCTGCGGATGCAGCGAAATCAGATCGCGGCGTGGGGCATCGGTATGGTCGCGCTGGCGCTCCCCATCGGCGCGCTGGGCCAGGAGGTGGCCGAATTCGTCAACCAGGACCCGCGCCTGGCCGGGCTGCTGCCGGGTGGCGAGAGTAACGCCGCTCAGGGCGCGTTCGCGCTGTACCTGGTGTTCCTGGCGATCATGGCGTGCATGTACGCGATGACCGCGATCCAATCGGCCCGCAACGAGGAGACATCCGGACGCGCCGAGGACGTGCTCGCGAGCCCGGTGTCGCGGTGGCGGTGGCTCGGGGCTCAGCTTGTGGTGATCTCGGTGGCAACATCGCTGATCGTGCTGGTTGCCGGGACCGCGATGGGAGTCACCGCGGCAGCCACGCTGCACGACGGCGCAGTCTTCGGTCGGCTGGTCGGCGCCGCCGCGAATCTGCTGCCCGCGACGCTGACGGTGATCGCGCTGACCGCTGCCACGTACGCGTGGTTCCCGCGGATATTGGCGGTGGTGTGGGTGTATCTAGGGTATGCGCTCGTGATCGGGATGTTTCTGGAGGTGCTCCCCGACTGGACCGGCTGGGCGTCCCCGTTCCACTTCACACCGAACTTCCCCGCCGATGAGTTCGACATCGTGCCGGTGATCGTGCTCCTCGTCGTCGCGGCCGCACTGTACGCACTCGCGCTAATCGGCTTCCGCCGCCGGGACATCCAGTCCTGACCCGCCCGGGATGTCGCCGTGCCCGACATCGAAGACCGACGCCCCCAGGAGCTCCGGCTGCGCACCGACCTTCCTGGACCGCGGTCGCGCGCCCTCGCCGCCCGTCGTCACGCGGCCGTCGGGGCGTGCGTCGCGTCGTCGGTGCCGGTGTATGTCGCGGACGCGGACGTCGGCGCCGTCGGCGCGCTCGATCACGCCTACCTCGGTCGCACCAGCTTGACGATGGCGCTGACGGCGGAGAATCTGCCTTACAAGGACGGATTCGGCCCGTTCGTCCCCGAGGTGTACTGGTTGCCGATGTCGTATCCGTTTCGGGAGCCGCCGAATCCGGATTGCAGTGCGGTAACTGGCGAGCGGCCGCAGGCGGGCAATCGATCTGCTGGACAGGCAGATCGGGGCGCGACGGATCGCCGCGATCGTCCTCGAACCGGTCCAGGGCGAGGGCGAGGGCGAGGGCGGATTCATAGTGGCCGCGCCGGGATTCTTCCCGACGCTCTTCGCGGGCATCGCATGGGGTCTGGCCCGGCCGGGAGAACGGCGGCTATCGAGCCGAGGACAGTCGGTCGGCGGTGCCGTCATGGGCCCGCACTGGAGGCGAATTGTTTACCACCTAGCCGTCCCGCCACAGTGACCACCCCGGTGACGCAGGGTCGACCGCGTCCTACATCATCCAGCTATTCAGAAGGTAGACCCACCGCTAGTCTCTCGTCCGCCACAGGCTCAGCGGCAGGGGAACTCTCTCTCTTGCGTTCAGGTCGGTTCGCTGGGCACAGCAAGCAGGGTCGTCAGATGTCGATCACCCTTCTCTGTCAGTCGCAGATACTTATCCGAATCATTAATCGGTCGCTATTTCGCGCCATTATCGATCAACCCGCCAGCGGGAAATCGAGTTTTGACCAGGTCGGTCGTCCCGGGCATAATCCATCGGCATGGGGGCGTGTTCGTGCTTCCCGCTGAACCGGAGGTAAGAACATGTGGAAAGTGATCGGGATTCTGCTCCTCGTTGGCATTGTGGTTGCAGCAATCCAGGCTGTTTGGCCGGTCGCCCTTGTCGCAGGAATTGGCTATCTCCTATATCGGCTTATCCGACACACCCTGAAGGAGCGCTACTTCGCCAGCGACGAGTTCCTGGCGCACAAGGCCGAAATCGCTTCGGTGGTCGCTGAGCACAATGAGATCGCTAGCTACGTCGCCGAGATCCGCAGCGGAGAAACCTTTGTGCTCGGCGGGTCATCGACCGGTGCGCAGTCGCACCTGGCGACGTTCGACAATACCAGCCGCCACAAGTACCGGCGTGACCGCAACCTGGCCACTTATCAGGCGCCAAATGTTCACAACTGCTCGCTGCAGGTCGTTCGCAACGCCAGCATCGACCCGATCAAATACCTAATGAAGTACTTCGACATCAGGGCCAACGAGGACGACCTCGCCGAGGTGGAGAGCCTCGGAGACGGCATCACCCGCCTGGAGGATGCTGTCGCGAATCTTCAGCAGCGGGAAGCCAGCATCACACAAATGGTCAACCCGCCGAAGTTTATCCTCAAGCACTACTCCGACGAGTTCATGAAACACGCCGGGGTCGAGTTGTCCCCGATCAGCGTGCCGTACCCGGTCTATACCTTCGAGTACATCAGTGCCGGTGGAAACAGCAGCCAGCGGTCATCTGTCACTCTCAACCGGCAGACGATCGACGTGCTGATCGAAAACATGTCGCAGAAGATCAAGTGGCGAAAGAGCGCGGCTGGCCAGCGCGCGCTCATGACCACGAAGCTGCGCAACATGATCAAGACCCGTGACAACCACACTTGCCGGTACTGCTCGATTTCTCTGTCGACGGAACCGAACCTGTTGCTAGAGGTGGATCACATCATGCCTGTGTCCAAGGGCGGTCTGACGGCACCGGAGAATCTCCAAACCTTGTGCTGGCGGTGCAACCGGACCAAGTCGAACAAGATCATCGCGGCGGGTTAGGGCCTTCCCGAGGAGCGTCATATTGTCTGCCCGTGCTCTCCTACTCTGCCAACGCACACACCTCAAACGACCAGTTCAGTTGAGCTATCCCGTGACCAATCCTCTTCCCCAATACGTTTCGGGCGATCATCGCCCCACCTGAGCAGCCGCACCCCCGAGTCGGGCGGGGTAGCGTGTTGCCGCCGCGCGTTCACCCGTACCGAGCCAGGAAGCGAACCTACCTGCGAAGACGGTGGTGCCCCCAGGGGGACTCGCACCCACTCGGCGGATTTCAAGTCTGGCCAGATCGCTGGTCACGTTCTTGCTCGGTGCCCGCCGGTGGAATCGAACCCCCACACCCTCACGGGTACCGGATTTTGAATCCGGCGCGTCTGCCAGTTCCGCCAGGCGGGCGTGCATGTCATCGACTACCGAGTGTGCCAGAGCGTGAGGATGCTCCGGATCGGCCCACACCGAGCCGTCACCAGGCGCACATCGGATGATGCGTAGCGCCGCCGCGGTCGGCGGCGGGTCGCAGCCCGGAACGTGCCATCACGGCTCGAGCGCACCGAGCAACTCCTACATTATGAAGGCGCCCACACCCCGTTCGCGGGCGATCCAATGAGATTGGCGGCTAACCTCACTCACCAGCACTCCATCGCTGCCCACAGCAACGGATTCAACTCTCGATCCATGTCAGCTACACGTACGGCGCCGCCACGAGCCCCAGTTCCGCATCGCTCGCGAGAAGACCGTGGTGCGGCAACACGCGGACCGTGTAGCCCACGGACCCGGACACCGGCAGCGGTGCGGTCGCAACGAACACCTCACCCATCCCGTCTGCGCCGGCGTGCGCCATCGGCACGGTCGTCACGTCGGTGAGGTCGCCTGCAGGCCCGACCTTTCCGAGCACGGCCTGCACGACCACGTCCTGCGGCGTCAGCCCACCGAGGCGGACGAAGGCCCGCAGCGATAGATCGGCGCCGATCTCCGGGTTGTCGGGCAGTCCCGCGCTGTCCACCTGGGCCACCTGCACGCCGGGCCACATCGACTCGACTCGACGTCGGTACTCGGCCACGGCACGCGCGCCGGTGAAGTTGTCCGGCAACATCTTCCGAGCCGACCGTGCCGCGGGTGCGTAGTAATCGACGGCGTAATCGCGCACCATGCGTGACGCCAGCACCTTCGGTCCGAGTGTCTGCAACGTGTGCCGGACCATCTCGATCCAGCGTGTGGGCAGGCCGCTGGCGTCGCGGTCGTAGAACCGCGGCAGCACCGACCGCTCCAGTAGTTCGTACAGGGCGGTCGCTTCGAGGTCGTCGCGGCGGGTCTCGTCGACGACGCCGTCGGCGGTCGGGATGGCCCAGCCGTTCTCGCCGTCGAACATCTCGTCCCACCAGCCGTCGCGAATCGAGAGGTTCAGTCCGCCGTTGAGCGCCGACTTCATGCCCGACGTCCCGCACGCCTCGAGCGGGCGCAACGGGTTGTTGAGCCAGACATCGCAGCCCCAGTACAGGTACCGCGCCATCGACATGTCGTAGTCGGGCAGGAAGACGATCCGGTGCCGCACATCGTGCTGGTCGGCGAACCGGACCACCTGCTGGATCAGTGCCTTGCCGCCCTCGTCGGCGGGGTGACTCTTGCCGGCGACCACCAACTGCACCGGACGCTCATCGTCGAGCAGCAGCGCCTTCAGCCGTTCCGGGTCGCGCAGCATCAGCGTCAGTCGCTTGTAGGTGGGCACCCGCCGGGCGAATCCGACGGTGAGCACGTTCGGGTCGAATACCGCTGCAGTCCAACCCAGTTCGGCCTCGGTGGCGCCACGCTCGAGCCATGACGCGCGCACCCGGCGGCGCACTTCCGCCACCAGCTTTGCGCGCAGCGCGGCCCGCGTCGACCACAGCTCGGCCAGGTCGATCTCACGCAGCCGCTCCCAACCGCGAGCCTCCTCCACCAGCTCCGGGCCGACCAGCCGGTGCGCAAGGTCCATCCACTCGCGGGCCGCCCACGTCGGCGCATGCACCCCGTTGGTCACCGAACCGATCGGCACCTCGGCGGCGTCGAAACCCGGCCACAGCGATTCGAACATTTCACGGCTCACCTCGCCGTGCAGCTTCGAGACCCCGTTCGCGCGCTGGCCCAGCCGCAGACCCATGTGCGCCATGTTGAACACGCCGGGATCGTTCTCACCGCCGAGACCGAGGATCCGGTCGACGCCCAGACCGGGCAGCAACGTCGAATCACGCTCCCCCTCGTTGCCACCGAAGTGGCGGCGCATCAGTTCAACCGGAAACCGGTCGATGCCGGCGGGAACCGGCGTGTGCGTGGTGAACACAGTTCCAGCACGAATCGCGGCGAGCGCCGCATCGAAGTCCAGCCCGGAACCGGTGACAAGCTCCCGGATCCGCTCGAGGCCGAGGAATCCTGCGTGTCCCTCGTTCATGTGGAACACCTCGGGATCGGCGAGCCCGTGCGCGCGCGTGTAGGCGCGAACCGCCCGGACGCCGCCGATGCCCGCCAGAATCTCCTGCTTGATCCGGTGGTCCTGGTCGCCGCCGTACAGCCGATCGGTCACAGCCCGCAGCTCGGGATCGTTCTCGGCGATGTCAGAGTCGAGCAGCAGCAGCGGCACGCGGCCGACCTGCGCGATCCACACCCGCGCGCGCAGTACCCGGCCACCGGGCATCGCGATGTGGATCAGCACCGGTGCCCCCGGTCCACCGTCGGCGCCGGTCTCGGTGAGCAAGCGCAGCGGCAGCCCCTGCGGGTCGTGCGCCGGATAGTGCTCGGCCTGCCAGCCGTCGGCGGTGAGTGACTGCCGGAAGTAGCCGGAGCGATACAGCAGGCCCACTCCGATCAGCGGCAATCCGAGGTCCGACGCCGCCTTGAGATGATCGCCCGCAAGGATGCCGAGTCCGCCCGAATAGTTGGGCAGTACCTCGGTCACACCGAACTCCATCGAGAAGTACGCGATTCCCGACGCCAGATCGACGCCCTTGCCGAGCTGGTCCTGATACCAGCGCGGGCGGGTCAGGTAGTCGTCGAGGTCCGCGGACGCACGGTCGAGCTCGATCAGGAACGCGGGATCGACCGCGAGCGCGTCGAGGCGAGACGGATCGACCTCGCCGAGCATCCGGACCGGATCGTGGCGCACCGCAGTCCACAGTTCGGGATCGATCGATGCGAACAGGTCCTGTGTCTCCGGGTGCCACGACCAGCGCAGGTTCGTCGACAGCGGCCCCAGGGCCGACAGTCGCTCGGGCAGGTGGGCTCGGACGGTGAACCGACGCAGGGCTTTCACTCCGCGTACCCTACCGACATTCGACGCCGGCGATCAGGTTGAGGCGTCGCGCCAGGTCGGAAACGAACACCCCGCCCGGGTCGACGCGATCCCTGATGGCACGCCACTCGTCGAGACGTGGATACATCCGAGCTACGCGCTCGGGGGTGGTTCGCGAATCCTTGGCGAAGTAGAGCCTGCCGCCGGCCTCGAGCACACGCTCGTCGAGATCGTCGCAGAAGCGACCGAGCCCCCGCTTCATCGGGAAATCGAGACTGAGCATGAATCCGGGGTGCGGCCAGGACAGCGGAGCCGGGTTTCCGTCACCCATCCTCTTGAACACATTGAGGAACGACCTGTGACCCGACTCGGCGATCGTCCGCACGATGTGAGCGAGTTGCTGCTCGGCACCGAACGGAATCGAGAACTGGTACTGCATGAAACCCTCGCGCCCATAGGCTCGGTTCCATTCCCCGATCAGGTCGAGCGGGTGATAGAACTGCGTCAGGTTCTGAATGGTGCCGCGACCGTGCTTCGGGTACATCCGATATGCGGCCTCTGCGGCGATCCGCGTCGTGAACCGGTTGACCATTCCATTCGGGAACACATCCGGGACGGTCAACAGCTGGGGGGCATTGAACCGCAGCGGGTCCCGCCGCAGCTTCGACGGCAACTGATCGAGTGTCGCCAGTGATCCACGGGTGAACCCCGCCCGGCCGAGCTTCGGGCCGGTCGAGATGGTGTCGGGAACCGACATCGAGTAGTCGTAGCCGTCGTCGGATCCTCCGGTCAGCAGTTCCATCGTCTCGTCGAGGTTCGACGTGCGGTCGTGGTCGGCGATGAAGTACGCAGTCTCGGTGTGCTTCATGCGCACACGCGCTCGCACCACGATGCCGGTCAGGCCCATCGCGCCGATCGTCGCCCAGAACAGTTCTCGGTCGTCACCTTCAGGGGTGAGAGTGCGGATACTTCCGTCCGCGGTCAGGAGGTCGAGCGACTCGACATGATTTCCGAAGCTGCCGTGCGAGTGGTGGTTCTTGCCGTGGATGTCGGCGCCGATCGCACCGCCGACCGTGACCTGCCTCGTGCCGGGCAGGACAGGCACCCACAGGCCGTGGGGCAGAACGGCACGCATCAGCGCGTCGAGACTGACGCCGGCGTCCATGTCGACGACCCCGGTGGCCGCATCGATGTGGTGGATGCGGTCGAGCGCGGTCATGTCGACGACGAGTCCGCCCGAGTTCTGTGCGGGATCGCCGTAGCTGCGCCCGAGGCCGCGCGCGATGACTCCTCGTGGGCCGGATCGTTGGACTGCCGAAGCGATCACGTCGAGGTCCGGGGTCGACAGCACATCGGCGATCGTTGCTGCTCGCCTTCCCCACCCACTCAGAGATCGTCGTTGCGTTCCGAACTCGGTCGTCACAGTCACCCAGCCACGATAGCCCGCACGATGTCGACTTCATCGAGCCGAAGAACAGCGGCAAAGAACGACTGGGGCCGGAGCACCCGACGAGACGCGACCGGCTGAACTACGGTTGACCCAGCAGTTTCGAGCCCAGCAGTTCTGTACCCACACCGACCCGAACGGAGCCCGTGTGACAGGTCGCCTCGCCATCGACGACATCCTGCCCTCGATCGACGGGGGTCGGTTCCCGTCGAAGGCTGTCGTGGGCGAGGTATTCCCGGTGTCCGCCACGGTGTGGCGGGAGGGTCACGATGCCGTCGCTGCGACGCTGCTGGTGCAAGGTCCGGATGGGGCCACCGAGACCGCGCGGATCCCGATGCATCCCGGCCCCGTGCTCGACACGTTCCACGCCACCTTCACTCCCAGCAGTGTCGGAACCTGGACGTATCGTGTCGAGGCGTGGGGCGATCCGATCACCACGTGGCGGCACGCGGTCGAGGCGAAGCTCGCGGTCGGCCAGGGCCCGGCCGATCTGGCCAACGACCTGGAGATCGGGGCGCGGTTGTTCGAGCGGGCCGCGACCGGCTCCGAGCCCGCCGACCGCGATCGACTGCTCGCGGTGGCGGCGTCGCTGCGGTCGGACCGCCAGCTTCCGGTGCGGGTCGCACCGGCGTTCGCGGCCGAGGTCGCGACAGCGTTGCGGACCAGGCCGCTGCGCGAACTGGTGACCGACTCGCGCGCGTACTCCGTCGTCGTGGACCGCACACGTGCACTTTTCGGGTCCTGGTACGAGTTCTTCCCCCGGTCCACCGGCGGCTGGGATGCGCACGGCGCCCCGCGGCACGGCACCTTCGCAACCGCCGCGGCGGATCTCCCGCGCATCGCGGCGATGGGATTCGACGTCGTCTACCTTCCGCCGATCCACCCGATCGGCGAGGTCAATCGCAAGGGCCCCAACAATTCCCTGACAGCGGGCCCGGACGACGTCGGCTCACCGTGGGCGATCGGCTCGGCGGCGGGCGGGCACGACACAATCCATCCGGGTCTGGGCACGGAGGCGGACTTCGTGAAATTCGTCGCCGATGTCACCCGGCTCGGCATGGAGGTTGCTCTCGACCTCGCGCTGCAGTGTGCACCCGACCACCCGTGGGCCCGTGAGCATCCCGAATGGTTCACGCAGCTGCCCGATGGCACCATCGCGTACGCGGAGAACCCGCCCAAGAAGTACCAGGACATCTATCCGGTCAACTTCGACCTCGACCGCGACGGCGTGTACGCCGAGGTGCTTCGTGTCGTCCGGCATTGGGTCGGATTGGGCGTCAAGATCTTCCGCGTCGACAATCCGCACACCAAGCCGCCGGATCTGTGGGAATGGCTCATCCACGAGGTGAAGAAGACCGACCCGGACGTGCTCTTCCTGTCCGAGGCGTTCACCCGGCCGGCCAGATTGTACGGGCTGGCGAAGCGAGGGTTCACGCAGTCCTACACCTACTTCACATGGCGAATCGGCAAGTGGGATCTCACCGAATTCGGCAACGAGATCGCCGCCAAGGCCGACGAGGCTCGCCCGAACCTGTTCGTCAACACCCCGGACATCCTGCACGAGAGCCTGCAGCACGGCGGACCGGGCATGTTCGCGCTCCGAGCCGCACTGGCCGCGACGCTCTCCCCGACATGGGGCATGTACTCGGGTTTCGAACTCTTCGAGCATGTCGCGGTCCGGCCCGGCAGCGAGGAGTACCTGGATTCGGAGAAGTACCAGCTGCGGCCGCGCAACTTCGCCGAGGCCCGCGAGCGCGGCGAATCGCTCGAGCCCTGGGTGGCCACACTCAACCGAATTCGGCGCGCCCACCCAGCACTGCAGCAGCTACGCAATATCCACTTTCACCACGTCGACAACGATTCGCTGATCGCGTACTCCAAGTTCGACGCGACCACCGGCGACTCGGTCCTGACCGTGGTGAACCTCAACCCGTTCGGGGCCGAGCAGGGCTCGATCTGGCTGGACATGCCCGCACTGGGCCGCGACTGGCACGACCAGATGGCGGTGCTCGACAAGGTCAGTGGCGAACAATACGAGTGGGGGCAGCACAATTTCGTTCGCCTCGAACCGTGGCGGGCGTCGGCGCACATTCTGGCGCTGCCACCCATCCCCCTCGAAGCCCGTCGGCGGCTCGCGGATCGGGAACACCGGCCGTGACCGTCGAGTCGCGTTCCTGTCCACCGGATCCGGGTGATCTGGCACTGCTCGCACGCGGACTTCACCACGACCCGCACTCGATTCTCGGCGCCCATCCCCATCCGCGGGGCACCGTGATCCGGGCACTACGGCCGGGCGCCGAGGCCGTCGCCGCCCGCGTCGGTGACCGCGACTACCCGTTGCAACCGGTAGGCAGCAACGTCTTCAGCGCCCTGGTCCCGATTCCGGATCTTGCAGACTATCGCCTGGTCGTGGCCTACCCGCACGGGCACACGGTCGTCACCGCCGACGGGTACCGCTTCCTTCCGACACTCGGCGAACTGGACCTGCACCTGTTCGGTGAGGGCCGGCACGAACGGCTCTGGGACGTACTCGGTGCGCATCCGCGCAGCTATGAGACGCCCGATGGCACGGTGCGCGGGACGTCGTTCGCGGTGTGGGCGCCGGGGGCCCGCGGTGTCACCGTGATCGGCAATTTCGATCTGTGGGGCGGGCACACCGCCCCGATGCGGGTACTCGGCTCCACCGGCGTGTGGGAGCTGTTCGTCCCTGGCGTCGGACCCGGGGAGCTGTATAAGTTCCGCATCCACGGCCGCGACGGCGGTGTCCAGGACAAGGCCGACCCGATGGCGTTCGCCACCGAAGTCCCGCCGGCGACCGCATCGATCGTGACCGAGTCGACGCATCGCTGGCGCGACGAGGAGTGGATGACCGCGCGCGCCGCGCGCGAACCCAGCCGGGAGCCGATGAGCGTCTACGAGGTCCATCTCGGTTCGTGGCGGCCGGGCCTGTCGTACACCGATTTGGCCGACGAGCTGAGCACCTACCTCATCCAAGCCGGCTTCACGCACGTCGAGTTGCTCCCGGTCGCCGAACACCCGTACGGCGGATCGTGGGGATACCAGGTCACGTCGTACTACGCGCCGACCGCCCGCTTCGGGACGCCGGACGACTTCCGGGCCTTCGTCGACCGTCTGCACCGCGCCGGAATCGGTGTCATCGTCGACTGGGTGCCCGCCCACTTCCCGAAGGATGCCTGGGCTCTCGCCCGATTCGACGGCAGCCCGCTCTACGAGCACGCCGATCCGCAGCGGGGCGAGCAACCGGACTGGGGCACCTACGTCTTCGACTTCGGACGTCTGGAGGTCCGGAACTTCCTGGTTGCCAACGCACTGTTCTGGTTCGAGGAGTTCCATGTCGACGGCCTGCGCGTCGACGCCGTCGCGTCGATGCTGTACCTGGACTACTCGCGCCCCTACGGACAGTGGACACCGAACATCCACGGCGGCCGCGAAAATCTCGAGGCCGTGGCGTTCCTGCAGGAAATGAATGCGACCGTGCACAAACACCACCAGGGCGTGGTCACGATCGCCGAGGAGTCGACGGCCTGGCCGGGCGTCACCCGCGCCACCACCGTCGGCGGCCTCGGATTCACGATGAAGTGGAACATGGGCTGGATGCACGACACGCTCGGTTACCTGGGCCGGGATCCGATCCACCGCAGCTTCCACCACCACGAGATCACCTTCTCGCTGATGTATGCGTGGAGCGAGAACTATCTGCTGCCGATCAGCCACGACGAGGTTGTCCACGGCAAGGGCACGCTCTGGTCGCGAATGCCGGGCGACGACTACGCGAAGGCGGCCGGGGTCCGCGCGTTGCTGGCCTACATGTGGTCGCATCCGGGCAAGCAACTGCTGTTCATGGGCCAGGAGTTCGGACAGAGCTCCGAGTGGTCCGAGGAACTCGGGCTGGAGTGGAGTCAACTCGAGGATCCCGCCACCGGCGACCTGCACCACGGGATCTTCCGGCTGGTGTGCGAGCTCAACGCCGCTTATCGCGCCACGCCCGCTCTGTGGACTCTGGACACCTCGCCCGGCGGCTATTCGTGGATAGACGCGAACGACACCGAGAACAACGTACTGAGCTTCCTTCGGTACGGCACCGACGGCTCGATCGTGGCCTGCCTGTTCAACTTCTCCGGATCCACCCATTCCGCCTACCGGGTGGGCTTGCCCGAGCCGGGCCGATGGACTGAAATTCTCAACACCGACGCGCGGGTCTTCCACGGGTCGGGACAGGGCAACTTCGGATCCGTCACCGCAACGGAGTATCCGTGGCACGGCCGTCCCGCGTCCGCGGAGGTGACGCTGCCGGCCGGCGCGGCAATCTGGATGAGACTCGAACGGTGAAGGGAGACCACGGTGGCAGAGGGTCTGTGGTGACGCGGTGTCTGTGGTGGCGCGGTGTCTTCCGATGACGGCGGGCAGACTCCGGCCGTCGGGGCTCGTCGCCACAGCGCTCCTCGCGGTCTTCGCCCTGGCCGGCTGCTCGTCGACGATCGACGGACGCGCCGTGTCGATCTACGACGATCCCTTCACCGTCGCCGGCCTGCCCGCGCAGGGCGGCCCGAGCGGCCCCCGGGCGGGTGTCCCCGACACGACGCGGGTGGTGCAGAACAGCGACGGCAGCGAGGTGGACGTCCTCGCAGCGAACGCGATTGCCGACATCGAGGACTACTGGTCCAGTGAGTACCCGAGGATCTTCAAGGGCATCTTCGCGCCGGTCGCCGAGTTGTTGTCCTGGGATCCGGACCAGAACGCCGGTGGCCCGCGCTTCTGCGGCATCGACACCTATGAGCTCGTCAACGCCGCCTACTGCACCAAGCGCGACGTCATCGGGTGGGACCGTTCCTATCTGCTGCCCAGCCTCGTCGAGACGTTCGGCCCGATGTCGGTGGTGATGGTCCTCGCGCACGAGTACGGCCATGCTGTGCAACAGAAGTCGGGGCTGGTCGGCGAGGACGATCCCGGCATCGTGCTCGAACAGCAGGCGGACTGTTTCGCAGGGGCGTTCATCCGCCACGTCGCCGAGGGCGACGCACCCCACTTCACGCTCAACACCTCCGACGGCCTCAATTCTGTTCTCGCGGCCACCGTCTCGGTGCGCGACACTGATCCGAGCGATCCGGAGTCGATCCACGGATCGGCGTTCGAACGCGTGACCGCCGCACAGATCGGGTTCACCGAAGGCGCCGGCGCGTGCACCCGAATCGACGCCGCCGAGATCGACGCGCGGCGCGCCGATCTGCCGGGCCGGTTCGACAGCAGTTTCGACGGCGGCGAACTCCCCGTCACCGAGGAGTCACTGACGGCGACCTTCGGGTCGTTCGGGACCGTATTCGATCTCGCCGAACCGCCGACGCTGGACCTCACCGGCATCGACACCGGGTGTGCCGACGCGACCGCGACCGAGCCGGTGGCCTACTGCCCGGCCACCAACACGATCAGCGTCGACGTCCCCGCGCTCGCCGAGCGCGGCACCCCGACCGTCACCAGCGGCGACGACATCCTCAGTGCCGACGTCACCGGCGACTACAGCGCATACGTGCTGCTGGCGTCGCGGTACACCCTCGCCGTGCAGAAGTCAGCCGACCAGCCGCTCACCGGCCCACAAGCCGCCCTGCGCGCCGCGTGCCTGTCCGGCGTGATCACCGCGGCACTCAGCCCGGAGCATGCCGCCGCGGATACCCGCGGCGTGTGGCTGTCCGCCGGAGACCTGGACGAGGCCATCTCCGGCCTGTTGACCGACGGGCTGGCCGCCAGCGACGTCGACGGCAACACGGTGCCGAGCGGATTCTCCCGCGTCGACGCCTTCCGCACAGGGGTGCTCGGCGGACAGAAGGCTTGTGACGGCCGCTACCACTGAGCCGATGGCCGCGTCAGTACAGCGCGGACGCAAGCCTCCGACGGGCCGCCGTGACGACGGGCTCGGCCGGGTCGAAGAGCTCGAACAGCTCGAGCAGGCGGGTCCGCACCCGAGTCCGGTCGTCGCCGGCAGTGCGCCGCACGAGCGCAACGAGGCGGTCGAACGCGGCCTCGGGCTGCTGCGAGAACAACTCGGCGTCGGCGGCCTCGAACTGAGCGTCGATGGAGTCGGGCTGAGAATCCCCGGACTCGATCGCATTCTCCGGCAGCCCCTGGACGCGTCCGAGGAAACGAACCTGGCGCAACGCCGCGAGCGCGTCGGCGTTGGCCGGCTCCGAATCGAGGATCAGCTGGTACGCGGCCTCGGCTCCGGCGTAGTCACCCTCGTCGAGCGCATTCTCCGCGGCGACGAACCGGGGATCCTCCGGCTCGGGTTGTGCTTCCACGTCGGCGGCGGACGGCGGACCGTCGAGCTTGCCCTCGACCGCTTGCTGCAGCGCCGCGATCCACTGCCGCAGCTGCGGCTCCGGCTGGGCGCCGGTGAAGTCGGCCAGCGGCTGCCCGCCGGCAATTGCGACGACCGTCGGAACCGACTGCACGCCGAATGCCTGCGCGATACCGGGGTTGGCGTCGACGTCGACCTTCGCGAGCACCCACGATCCGCCGCCCTCGTGCGCGAGCTTCTCGAGCACCGGAGAGAGCTGCTTGCACGGCTCGCACCACGTCGCCCACAGGTCCACGACCACGACCACCTGCATGGACCGTTCGAGGACCTCGGCCTGGAACGTCGCCTCGGTGACGTCGACGACGGGCGCCAGGCCGGTGGTGCTGACGGGCACGGATCCATCGGGGAGAGGACCGGCAGGCGCGCTCGTCGGCGCTGCCGCACGGTCCTTCAGTCCGGAGAGATCGACGGCTCCGGACATGGCCGCGGCGGTACGAGGGGACGGACGAGAACCGGGTCGAGTCACGATGTCAGTTTGTCACGAGTGGCGGCCGTGCAGCCATTCCGGGCCTCCACCCGCGGGGCGGATCAGGCGACAGCGCGCTCGGTCGGCTTCGCAGCGTTCGTCGACAGCTCGCCGAGCTGACCGTTGCGCGCCGCCCACATCTCGAACCAGACGGTCATGAAAGGCGGGATGCTGGAGACCATCGCAAGCGCGAGGGTCTTGAAGTCCCACTTCACCACGCGCGCCGTGAACAGCGCGACGAGGATGTAGATCACGAAGATCGCGCCGTGAATCGGCCCGAAGATCTTCACGCCGAGTTCGGGACCCCCGTTGATCTCCGGAATGTGCTTGAATGCCATGCCGATCAGCAGACCAGCCCAACTGAACGCTTCCAGAACCGCCACGAAGCGGAAACGTTTGGGCCACGAGCTGAGATCGAAGAAGTTCGCCATGCCCGCCATTGTGCCCGAAAAGCTACGACGCCCCGTAGTTGAGACTGGTCACAGTCCCTTCCACGGGGCGTCGCGAGAGCGAACGAACTACTTCTTCGGCACCCGGACGATCAGGGCGTCGCCCTGTCCGCCGCCACCGCACAGCGCGGCCGCACCGACACCGCCGCCACGGCGCTGCAGCTCGAGCACCAGATGCAGCGCGATGCGCGCGCCGGACATGCCGAGCGGGTGACCGATCGCGATCGCACCACCGTTGACGTTCACCTTCGCCGCGTCGATACCCAGCTCACGGGTGGACGCGATGCCGACGGCCGCGAACGCCTCATTGATCTCGATGACATCGAGATCCTTCGGGTCGATCCCCTCACGTTCACACGCGCGGGCGATCGCGCGGGCCGGCTGGGACTGCAGCGTCGAATCGGGACCGGCAACGACGCCGTGCGCGCCGATCTCCGCGATCCACTCGAGACCCAACTCCTCGGCCTTGGCCTTGCTCATCACGACCACAGCCGCGGCACCATCGGAAATCTGCGACGCGGTACCGGCGGTGACGGTGCCGTCCTTCGCGAACGCCGGACGCAGCTTGGCCAGCGACTCGACGGTGGTATCGGCGCGGATACCCTCGTCCTCGGTCACGACGATCGGCTCACCGCGGCGCTGCGGGATCGTCACCGGCACGACCTCGTCAGCGAACAGCCCGTCCTTCCACGCGCGAGCGGCGTTCTGGTGCGAGGCGGCCGCGAACGCGTCCTGCTCCGCGCGCGTGATGCGCTGGTCGGCGTCCTGGTTGCGCTGCTCGGTCAGGTTGCCCATCGGCTGGTCGGTGAAGATGTCGTGCAGGCCGTCGTAGGCCATGTGATCGCGCAGCGTCACATCGCCGTACTTGAAGCCCTCACGGCTCTTCTCGAGCATGTGCGGGGCGCGCGACATCGATTCCTGGCCACCGGCGACGACGACGTCGAACTCGCCTGCGCGGATCAGCTGGTCGGCGAGCGCGATCGCGTCGACACCCGAGAGGCACACCTTGTTGATCGTGAGCGCGGGGACATCCATCGGGATTCCCGCGGCCACAGCGGCCTGGCGCGCCGGCATCTGCCCCACGCCTGCGGTGAGTACCTGGCCCATGATCACGTACTGCACCTGGTCGGGGGCGACGCCCGCCTTCTCCAGGGCACCCCTGATCGCTACACCGCCGAGGTCGGACCCCGACAGATCCTTCAACGATCCGAGCAGCCGTCCAACCGGGGTCCGGGCCCCGGCGACGATGACAGAAGTGGTCACGATTCCTCCAGCAGTCGATCAGTGTGCGGGCAGCGACCGAAGCCGCGACCCGGCGCGAACTACACAAACCGTAGCGCTACCGTCTTTTACATGACATCTTCCTCCCCCAATCCCGCCGTGAACGGACTGACCTCCGACCTGGTCACCGCGATCGATCACGTCGGCATCGCGGTGCCGGACCTCGACGCTGCGGTCGCGTGGTACGGCAAGCACCTCGGCATGGTCAACATGCACGAGGAGGTCAACGAGGAACAGGGCGTGCGCGAGGCAATGCTCGGGTTCCCCGGCCAGGCGGCCGGCGCCACCGCGATCCAGCTCCTCGCCCCGTTGAACGAGACCTCCACGATCGCGAAGTTCATCGACCGCAGCGGGCCGGGCCTGCAGCAGCTGGCGTACCGCGTCACCGACCTGGACGCGATCAGCGCGCAGCTCCGCGCCGACGGCGTCCGACTGCTGTACGACGCACCGCGCCGCGGCACCGCAGACTCACGCATCAACTTCATCCACCCGAAGGACGGCGGCGGTGTGCTCATCGAGCTCGTCGAACCGGCGTCCGACGGTGGTCACTGACGCGGATTTTCCGGCGCCACCGCGGTGTGGGACAGGTGTGACGACACCGGTCCCACTCCGTGGGCGCTGATGGCGTCGCCGCCGGTAGATTGGCAGTCATGGCCTACGATCACGACCGCGGCATGCCGTTCACCATCGTCCGCAAGGGATACGACAAAGACGAGGTTCGGCGTTACTTCGACCGTTTCGACGCCGAGCTCCGCCTCATCGCGACCGACCGCGACGCCGCAGCCGCGCAGGCGCGCGAACTGGCCAAGCAACTCGAGGACGCACGCGACGAGATCGACGATCTACGGCGCGATATCGATCGCCTGTCCGTCCCGCCCACCACAGCCGAGGGCATGAGCGACCGTATCTCCCGTATGCTGCGCCTCGCCTCCGATGAGGCTTCCGAGGTGCGCGCAAAGGCCGAAGCCGAAGCCGCGGAAATGGTCTCGGTTGCCGAGCAGGAGAGCGCACGTCTGCGCCGACAGTACGAATCGAAGATCGCCGAGCTCGAGGAGCGCCGCCAGGAGCTCGAGCGCGAGCACGAGCAGACCATGGACACCGCGCGTGCCGAGGCGACAAGGGTTGTCGAGGCCGCCCGGGCCGAGCAGGACAGGCTGACTGCCGAGGCCGAGGCCAAGCGCGCACAGGTGCAGCAGGACTTCGAGATCACGATGGCAGAGCGACGCGCGAAGGCCCTGGCCACCATCGAAGATCGCGAGACGACGAGCAAGGCGGAGGCCCACCGCCGTCTCACCGACGCCAGCCAGGAGGCGCAGCGCCGACTGCAGGTCGCGACGGAACAGGCCGAACGCCGCATCGCCCACGCCAAGGAACTCGCCGAGGAACTGCGCGTGCTGCGCGGCCGAATCCTCGCCCAGCTCCTGGGAATTCGCGGTCAGCTCGATTCGGTTCCGGCGATGCTGGCCTCGGTCAACCGCGAGAGCGAGCTGCTCGACAACGTCGCCGAGGTTACGGCCGACGACTCCTCCGACAAAGACAAAGACAACGCCGACGACAACGACTCACCGGACGCCGACACGCAACAGATCGCCGCGAAGAGCTAGGACCAGCGCCGCGTCAGGCCCCGGGTGCTGCGGCCCGACCAGCACCCGGTATGCCAATGCCTACGGTCGTCCGCTCCCCCGGGATCGGACGGCCACGCGACGATGTGTGCGACGCCCGGACGCACCTCTTGGTCGCATCCCGGGCACCGGTAGCTCTTTGTCGCGCGGGCGCCCGGAACCTGACGCACCAAGTAGCGTTCGCCCTCGTCGCCCGCCGGCCCCGATTCCTCACGCGCGAGGGCGTTTCCGAACAGGCTTCCCCCGGACCCGATGTCACTGTCGACAGGACGGGCTGGCTTGCGGGGCTGGTTACGGCGCGGCACCCCAACAGTCTAGGCACCGCAGCCCGACCTCCCGTGGACCGTCAGAACAGGCGGAACTCTGTACTTTCCGTACCGCGCAACGCCTCGTAATCCAGAACCAGGCAACGGATGCCACGGTCCGTGGCCAGGGTCTTGGCCTGCGGCTTGATCTGCTGAGCGGCAAACACGCCGGTGACCGGCGCGAGCAACGGATCGCGGTTGAGCAGTTCGAGGTATCGGGTCAGCTGTTCTACGCCGTCGATCTCGCCGCGCCGCTTGATCTCGACGGCCACCGTCGCGCCGTCCGCATTGCGGCACAACAGATCCACCGGACCAATGGCCGTCATGTACTCGCGCCGGATCAGGGAATATCCGTCGCCCAGAGTCTCGACATGCTCGGCCAACAGCTCCTGCAGGTGTGCCTCCACACCGTCCTTCACCAGGCCGGGGTCCACACCGAGTTCGTGGCTCGAGTCGTGCTCGACCTCCTCGATGGTGATCCGCAGTTCTTCACCGGCCTTGTTGGTCACGACCCACAGCTGCTGAGCGGCGCCTTCGGAATCCTCCCCGCCAGCGGTCTCGACCAACCAGCACGGCGGACTCATCCAGTTGAGCGGCTTGTACGCGCGGTCGTCGGCGTGGATGCTCACGGATCCATCCGCCTTGATCAAGAGAAGCCGACGCGCCATCGGCAGGTGGGAGGTCAAACGGCCGACATAGTCGACCCGGCAACGAGCAATGACAAGACGCACTGGCCCACCCTAGAGGATCGAGTCGGACTAGTCTCGAACGACCATGAACCCGCGCCGAGCCCCCGACACTCCGCTGGGCTCCCGCCTGCTCGGAACGCCGTCGGAAACGCCGAGGATCAGGCGAATCCGGGTGCAGGGCCTCCTGACGGCGTCGCTCGTAGGAGCCAACATCGTGGGTGCCTGTGTCGTCGCGATGCTCGTCACACTCGTGGTCCCCGGGCCCGAACTGTTCGACAGCCGCTTCTACTTCCTCAACTTCGTCGTCGTCCCCGTGTATCTCGCGATCGCGCTGATCGTCGGAACGATCAAGGGGACCACCCGCGCACTGCACAGCCTCCGCTGGATCGTCGAAGATCGGGAGCCGACCCACCGCGATCGGCTGGCCGCCCTGACTATGCCGCGACGATTGACCAAGATGCAGATCGGCCAGTGGTCGATCGCGCTCGTGTTCCTCACGGCCGTATACGGAATCGTCGATCCCGAGACCATTCCGAAGATCGGCTTCACGATCGCATTCGGCGGCGTCACCGTGTGCGCCTTCAGCCACGTGTTCAGTGAATTCGCGTTGCGCCCCGCCGCCGCAAGGGCACTCGAGGCCGGACGGCGGCCCGACATCCGTCTCGGCGGTGTCGTCGGGCGGACGATTCTTGCCTGGATTCTCGGCACCGGGGTTCCGGTGACCGGACTGATGATCGTCGCGGTCTACAGCTATTTCAGCAACGACACCGACCGCATGGAGGTCGTCGTGTCGGTCCTTGGCCTGGGGTCCATCACCATCTTCTTCGGACTACTGTTGCTCCTCCTCAACGCACGCGCGATCGTCGCACCGATCCGGGCGGTCAAGTCGGGTATGAGCAGGATCGAACAGGGCGATCTCGACATGTCGGTAGTCGTGTACGACGGCACCGAACTCGGTGAACTGCAGTCGGGGTTCAATCGGATGGCCGAGGGGCTCCGCGAGCGTGAACAGATCAGGGATCTGTTCGGTCGCCACGTCGGGCACGACGTCGCTGCGGCCGCGCTCGTCGCTCCCCCGACACTCGGTGGCGAAGAACGCGAGGTGGCAGTGTTCTTCGTCGACCTCATCGGGTCGACCGAACTCGCCGCGTCCCGGCCGCCGGGCGATGTGGTCGCTCTGCTCAACCGATTCTTCGAGGTGGTCGTCGACGAAGTCGATCGGCACGGCGGGTTCGTCAACAAGTTCGAGGGCGATGCTGCCCTCGCGGTGTTCGGCGCGCCCCGCAATCTCACCGACGCGGCCGGCCAAGCGCTGGCCGCCGCCCGGGCCGTTCGCAGGCGACTACCCATCGAGGTACCCGAATGCCGCGCCGCCATCGGCGTCGCCGCGGGTACCGCCGTCGCGGGCAATGTCGGGGCCAGGGAACGTTTCGAGTACACCGTGATCGGAGATCCCGTGAATGAGGCAGCCCGGCTGTCGGAGCTGGCGAAATCCGACCCGAATGCGCTACTCGCGTCGTCCTTCGCGGTCGCGGCGGCGCGTCAGGAGGAGGCGAAACACTGGGCACCGGGCCGCACGATAGTCCTCAGAGGGCGTTCCGCAGCCACCCGGCTAGCGCATGCGGTCGATTCGAACTAGCCGTTCCCGAATAGAACCACTTCGTCGGTACGCGCACCACAGGCATTCAGAGTTGAACTGGCCCTCGATATAGAAATGCCGAAGGCCCCCACGGTGATCCGTGGGGGCCTTCGGTGAAAAGGTGTTCGGCGGTGTCCTACTCTCCCACACCCTGTCGAGTGCAGTACCATCGGCGCTGGAGGGCTTAGCTTCCGGGTTCGGAATGGGACCGGGCGTTTCCCCTCCGCTATGGCCGCCGTAACTCTATGAAACTGTCACACATTCACCTCTCCCCGCCCGAACCATCCGTCGACCCGAAGGCTTCGGAATGTGGGGGGTGAATGATATCTGTGTGTTGTTTCAGATACCGCACAGTGGACGCGTAGCTTCTTTGTGGTAAGTCCTCGGCCTATTAGTACCAGTCACCTCCATCCGTTACCGGACTTCCAGTTCTGGCCTATCAACCCGGTGGTCTGCCGGGGGCCTTACCCCCTCGAAGGGGTGAGAAACCTCATCTTGGAACAGGCTTCCCGCTTAGATGCTTTCAGCGGTTATCCCTTCCGAACGTAGCTAACCAGCAGTGCTCCTGGCGGAACAACTGGCACACCAGAGGTTCGTCCGTCCCGGTCCTCTCGTACTAGGGACAGCCTTCCTCAAGTTTCTAACGCGCGCGGCGGATAGAGACCGAACTGTCTCACGACGTTCTAAACCCAGCTCGCGTGCCGCTTTAATGGGCGAACAGCCCAACCCTTGGGACCTACTCCAGCCCCAGGATGCGACGAGCCGACATCGAGGTGCCAAACCATCCCGTCGATATGGACTCTTGGGGAAGATCAGCCTGTTATCCCCGGGGTACCTTTTATCCGTTGAGCGACACCGCTTCCACTTGCCGGTGCCGGATCACTAGTCCCGACTTTCGTCCCTGCTCGACTTGTCAGTCTCACAGTCAAGCTCCCTTGTGCACGTGCACTCGACACCTGATTGCCAACCAGGCTGAGGGAACCTTTGGGCGCCTCCGTTACATTTTGGGAGGCAACCGCCCCAGTTAAACTACCCACCAGGCACTGTCCCTGAACCAGATCATGGTCCGAGGTTAGATATCCAATACGATCAGAGTGGTATTTCAACAACGACTCCACGAACACTGGCGTGCCCGCTTCACAGTCTCCCACCTATCCTACACAAACCGAACCGAACACCAATACCAAGCTATAGTGAAGGTCCCGGGGTCTTTTCGTCCTGCCGCGCGTAACGAGCATCTTTACTCGTAATGCAATTTCGCCGAGTCTGTGGTTGAGACAGCAGAGAAGTCGTTACGCCATTCGTGCAGGTCGGAACTTACCCGACAAGGAATTTCGCTACCTTAGGATGGTTATAGTTACCACCGCCGTTTACTGGGGCTTAAATTCTCAGCTTCGCCATCACTGGCTAACCGGTCCTCTTAACCTTCCAGCACCGGGCAGGCGTCAGTCCGTATACATCGTCTTACGACTTCGCACGGACCTGTGTTTTTAGTAAACAGTCGCTTCTCTCTGGTCTCTGCGGCCCCCACCAGCTCACGGAGCAAGTCCGATCACCAGCGAAGGCCCCCCTTCTCCCGAAGTTACGGGGGCATTTTGCCGAGTTCCTTAACCACAGTTATCTCGATCGCCTTAGTATTCTCTACCTGACCACCTGTGTCGGTTTGGGGTACGGGCCGTGTGAAAGCTCGCTAGAGGCTTTTCTCGGCAGCATAGGATCACTGAATTCGCCTCAATCGGCTACGCATCACGTCTCAGGCTGTATGCGACCCGGATTTGCCTAGGTCACGCCCTACACGCTTACACCAGTATTACCACTGACTGGCTCAGCTACCTTCCTGCGTCACCCCATCGCTTGGCTACTACCAGATCGGTTCACACGCATCCACCACCCACCGTCCCGAAGGACAACGAATAGCTTCAGGGTGCTTAGCATCACTGATTCACCAGGGGCGCGTTCACACGGGTACGGGAATATCAACCCGTTGTCCATCGACTACGCCTGTCGGCCTCGCCTTAGGTCCCGACTCACCCTGGGCGGATTAACCTGGCCCAGGAACCCTTGGTCATTCGGCGGACGAGTTTCTCACTCGTCTTTCGCTACTCATGCCTGCATTCTCACTCGTGTGGCCTCCACACCTGGATCACTCCGGCGCTTCCATGGCCACACGACGCTCCCCTACCCATCCACACCACTGCACATCCCCCCGCAAGGGAACATGGGTGTTATGCGAATGCCGCAGCTTCGGTGGTGTACTTGAGCCCCGCTACATTGTCGGCGCAGAATCACTTGACCAGTGAGCTATTACGCACTCTTTCAAGGGTGGCTGCTTCTAAGCCAACCTCCTGGTTGTCTTCGCGACCCCACATCCTTTTCCACTTAGTACACGCTTAGGGACCTTAGCTGGCGATCTGGGCTGTTTCCCTCTCGACTACGAAGCTTATCCCCCGCAGTCTCACTGCCGCGCTCTCACTCACCGGCATTCGGAGTTTGGCTGATTTCGGTAAGCTTGTGGGCCCCCTAGACCATCCAGTAGCTCTACCTCCGGTGAGAAACACGCGACGCTGCACCTAAATGCATTTCGGGGAGAACCAGCTATCACGGAGTTTGATTGGCCTTTCACCCCTACCCACAACTCATCCCCTCAGTTTTCAACCTAAGTGGGTTCGGGCCTCCACGACGTCTTACCGTCGCTTCACCCTGGCCATGGGTAGATCACTCCGCTTCGGGTCTAGAACATGCCACTACGAACGCCCTATTCAGACTCGCTTTCGCTACGGCTACCCCACACGGGTTAACCTCGCGACATGTCACTAACTCGCAGGCTCATTCTTCAAAAGGCACGCCATCACCCCCCACCCGAAGGTGCAAAGGCTCTGACGGATTGTAAGCGCACGGTTTCAGGTACTATTTCACTCCCCTCCCGGGGTACTTTTCACCTTTCCCTCACGGTACTAGTCCGCTATCGGTCACCAGGGAGTATTCAGGCTTATCGGGTGGTCCCGACAGATTCACAGCAGATTTCACGGGCCCGCTGCTACTTGGGTGTCCACTACGACAGTCGTCATGTTTTCGTCTACGGGATTCTCACCCTCTACGACAGGCCGTTCCAGACCACTTCGACTAACACAACGATTTCTTACTGTCGGCCGACTCGGCAGAATCGACAAAATGAATCCCACAACCCCACGAATGCAACGCCTGCCGGCTATCACACATCCACGGTTTAGCCTCTTCCGCTTTCGCTCGCCACTACTCACGGAATCACTGTTGTTTTCTCTTCCTGTGGGTACTGAGATGTTTCACTTCCCCACGTTCCCTCCACACGCCCTATATATTCAGGCGCGGGTAACCACACATCACTGTGGCTGGGTTTCCCCATTCGGACATCCTCGGATCTCAGCTCGGTTGACAGCTCCCCGAGGCTTATCGCAGCCTCCTACGTCCTTCATCGGCTCCTGGTGCCAAGGCATCCACCGTACGCTCTTCATTACTTACAACAAAGATGCTCGCGTCCACTGTGCAGTTCTCAAACAACACACCCCACTCGAACTCCGCCAGCACCATGCCCACCACCGAAGTAGTGCGGTCTGCCTGACATCCGAACAGGATCGTCTCTCCTTCGAGGAAACACTCACGTGTTCTCTCAGGACCCAACAGTATGCCGATATATCACCTGCCGAACAACCATCATGGCCATCCGATACGCAGACGAAACAGTCAGTGTTCCACCCATGAGCAACCGCAGTGAAACATGTGTTCACTCAACGGCCTCTGCCTCACTCCCCCAACACCTACGTGCTGGTCCGAGAAGGAGATGCTCCTTAGAAAGGAGGTGATCCAGCCGCACCTTCCGGTACGGCTACCTTGTTACGACTTCGTCCCAATCGCCGATCCCACCTTCGACGGCTCCCTCCACAAGGGTTAGGCCACCGGCTTCGGGTGTTACCGACTTTCATGACGTGACGGGCGGTGTGTACAAGGCCCGGGAACGTATTCACCGCAGCGTTGCTGATCTGCGATTACTAGCGACTCCGACTTCACGGGGTCGAGTTGCAGACCCCGATCCGAACTGAGACCGGCTTTAAGGGATTCGCTCCACCTCACGGTATCGCAGCCCTCTGTACCGGCCATTGTAGCATGTGTGAAGCCCTGGACATAAGGGGCATGATGACTTGACGTCGTCCCCACCTTCCTCCGAGTTGACCCCGGCGGTCTCCTGCGAGTCCCCACCATTACGTGCTGGCAACACAGGACAAGGGTTGCGCTCGTTGCGGGACTTAACCCAACATCTCACGACACGAGCTGACGACAGCCATGCACCACCTGTATACCGACCACAAGGGGGGCCGTATCTCTACGGCTTTCCGGTATATGTCAAACCCAGGTAAGGTTCTTCGCGTTGCATCGAATTAATCCACATGCTCCGCCGCTTGTGCGGGCCCCCGTCAATTCCTTTGAGTTTTAGCCTTGCGGCCGTACTCCCCAGGCGGGGCGCTTAATGCGTTAGCTACGGCACGGATCCCGTGGAAGGAAACCCACACCTAGCGCCCACCGTTTACGGCGTGGACTACCAGGGTATCTAATCCTGTTCGCTACCCACGCTTTCGCTCCTCAGCGTCAGTTACTGCCCAGAGACCCGCCTTCGCCACCGGTGTTCCTCCTGATATCTGCGCATTTCACCGCTACACCAGGAATTCCAGTCTCCCCTGCAGTACTCAAGTCTGCCCGTATCGCCTGCAAGCCAGCAGTTGAGCTGCTGGTTTTCACCGACGACGCGACAAACCGCCTACGAGCTCTTTACGCCCAGTAATTCCGGACAACGCTCGCACCCTACGTATTACCGCGGCTGCTGGCACGTAGTTGGCCGGTGCTTCTTCTGCAGGTACCGTCACTCTCGCTTCGTCCCTGCTGAAAGAGGTTTACAACCCGAAGGCCGTCATCCCTCACGCGGCGTCGCTGCATCAGGCTTTCGCCCATTGTGCAATATTCCCCACTGCTGCCTCCCGTAGGAGTCTGGGCCGTGTCTCAGTCCCAGTGTGGCCGGTCGCCCTCTCAGGCCGGCTACCCGTCGTCGCCTTGGTAGGCCATTACCCCACCAACAAGCTGATAGGCCGCGGGCCCATCCTGCACCAGTAAACCTTTCCAACCTCCACCATGCAGTAGAGGCTCATATCCGGTATTAGACCCAGTTTCCCAAGCTTATCCCGAAGTGCAGGGCAGATCACCCACGTGTTACTCACCCGTTCGCCGCTCGTGTACCCCGAAGGGCCCTACCGCTCGACTTGCATGTGTTAAGCACGCCGCCAGCGTTCGTCCTGAGCCAGGATCAAACTCTCCGTTGAAGACTCTAGATTACGCAGCCGAAGCCACCAATCAGTCATAGACATCGAGTCAAATCACTAGCAAAAAAACTCAAACTAGCTATTGCGCTGACCATCCCAGACGGAAGAATGGAACAATCAGCAAACCCACACCCAAAAAAGATGCGGGGCACCAAAATAATTGGCACTGACATTCATCGACACACTGTTGAGTTCTCAAAGAACACGCGCACACCACCACTCCGAACCCACAGGCTCATCGTTTCGGGGCAACTGTTCCAGCCTAACCAGATCAACACCCGAACGCAAATCCGAGATCCTGAACCAGTCGAAGCAGATTCGCCAGGCGCTCTCCGTACAACCTCGTTTTCCCAGTCCCTCAGGCCCGGGTCGGTGTCCGTGTCGCTCTGACCTGGAATAAGTTACGCGAATCAGACGATCATTGCCAAATCGCCTGGTCATGGGTGTTCGACGTCAAGTTCCCGCAGGTCAACTGCCCCGAAACCGACCGGACTTCCCGATCGACGAATTGTGATGGCCCACACACCTCGACTCGGCCTGGACACCCCCTGGTTCAGCCCTCATCGCTCACCCTGCGAATGTCGCCGCCGAGTCCGGACAGATCCTCCACGAACCGGGGATAGCCACGGTCGATGTGATAGACGTCGTGGACCTCTGTCATTCCATCGGCGACCAGGCCCGCAAGCACGAGGCCCGCACCCGCACGAATGTCGGACGACCACACCGGAGCACTCGACAGCTCCGGGACCCCGCGCACCACCGCGTGGTGTCCGTCAGTTCGCGCGTCTGCTCCCAAACGGATCATTTCCTCGACAAAACGGAAACGCGCCTCGAACACATTCTCGGTGATCATCGACGTACCGTCGGCGATCGAAGCCAGACCGATCGCCATCGGCTGCAGATCGGTCGGAAATCCCGGGTACGGGAGCGTCGCGAAGTTCACCGCCTGCGGCCGCGACGGTTGCATCACCCGGAAACCATCCGGTTGGACACTTACCTGGGACCCCGCAGATCGAAGTTTGTCGAGCACCAGCGACAAATGCTTCGGATTGACTCCACGTACGAGCACGTCGCCGCGAGTCATCGCTGCTGCGATCCCCCAGGTTGCCGCGACGATCCGGTCGCCGATCACCCTGTGCGTCGTCGGATTCAACCTCTCGACACCGCGAATGGTCAGTGTCGTCGACCCGGCACCGGCGATCTTCGCGCCCATCCGGGTGAGCATGTTGCACAGATCGACGATCTCTGGCTCGCGGGCCGCATTGTCGATCACCGTCTCGCCCTTCGCGAGCACCGCGGCCATCAGAATGTTCTCGGTTGCGCCCACGGACGGGAACGCCAGACGGATGTTCGCGCCGTGCAGATCGTCGGCCTCGGCGACGACACACCCGTGCTCGATCTCGCTGTGTGCTCCGAGCAGGCGCAATCCTGACTGGTGCATGTCCAGAGGGCGAGATCCGATCGCATCACCGCCCGGGAGCGCTACCACGGCCTTCCGGCACCGCGCCACCAGAGGCCCGAGGACACACACCGATGCACGGAACTGACGGACCGCCGCAAAGTCCGCGTGATACTTCGGCTGTGCCGGCGTCGTGACCGTCGCTACGGACCCATCGAGCACGACCTCGCAACCAAGCCCGCGCAACACCTCTGCCATCAGAGGTACGTCGAGGATGTCGGGGCAGTTGCTGATGACGCTGGTCCCCTCGGCCAACAATGTCGCGGCCATCAGCTTCAGGACGCTGTTCTTCGCACCGCCCACCGGTACCTCACCGACTAGTCGGTTTCCACCAGTGACAAGAAAGCGTTCACTCACAGTGACACAGCCTAACCAGCATGGGCGTCCCTTGGCTGGGCGGTACCGTTACCGCATGGCTGTGCACTTGACTCGGATCTACACCCGCACCGGTGATGACGGGACCACCGGGCTGAGCGACTTCTCCCGCGTATCGAAGAATGATCCGCGGCTGGTCGCCTACGCCGACTGCGACGAAACGAACGCGAGCATCGGTGTCGCGCTCGCCCTCGGATCGCCTTCCGAAGAAATCGTAGAAGTCCTTCGACAGATCCAGAACGACCTCTTCGACGGTGGTGCGGACCTCTCTACTCCGGTCATTCCGGATCCGAAGTACCCGCCGCTTCGCGTGACCGAGGCATACATCGATCGGATCGAAGGCTGGTGCGACCAGTTCAACGAGCGCCTCGAGCCGCTGCATTCCTTCATCCTGCCGGGCGGGACTCCGCTCGGCGCCCTGCTGCATTCTGCGCGGACGATCGCCCGGCGCGCCGAGCGCTCGGCCTGGGCGGCAGTGAACGCGAGCCCGGACGACACCAACGTGCTGCCGGCGAAGTACCTGAACCGTCTTTCGGATCTACTCTTCATCATGAGCCGCCTCGCCAATCCTGGTGGGGACGTGCTCTGGAAGCCCGGTGCCGGTGGCGGCGCATAACAAGCCCGGAACGCGAAAAAGGGAGGCCCTCGGGCCTCCCTTTTCGTATGTCCGAGCTCCTCCAGCCTCGATCAGGCCGGACGTCCGCGCATCGAACGTCCCGATGGGCGTGACTCGACCCAGGAAAGGAACGCGGTCAACGCTCCCCGGTCGAGGGCAATCTCGTACGTCCGCTCTCCGTCCGCGACAGCAAGGATCACTATCTCGTCGGTCATGATGTCGTACTCGTTGCCGTCGGGCGCGCGTCGGACGCCGACCTCGATCCCCTGTCGATTCATCCGCGTGTCCGGTCCGGGACGCAAACTCGACAGCTTGAAGAAGACGAGGGACCCTTCGCCGTAGCGCACGACGCCGTGCCTCCACCCGCTCCCGGGGGCCGCGGGGGTGATGCGCAGGATCGCGGCCGTTCCGCCGCGACGCAAGACCGTCAGCCGATACACGAAAGCCGCGACGAAGACCGCAAGCAGCACAACCAGAATGATGAGAACAACCATCCCGATCGTCACTACTTGTCGGCTCCGTCGCGGCTCGTGGACTGACTAGGCGCGCTCGACCGCACGCAGCTGACCCTTTGCGACCGCAATCGCTTCGAGGTCGTCATGCGTCTCCGCGAGCACGGCCTTGGCCGCCTCGACGTCGACGTCCTCCGCCATGTCTGCCGACTCGGCCAGGATCGTCACCGTGGTGGCGGTCACCGAGAGGAAACCGCCGTGCACGGCCGCAACCACGCGCGCACCATCGACAGTCGTGATCGCAACCACGCCGCCTTCCACCAGCTGGCCGAGGACCGGCTCATGCCCGGGCATGACGCCGATCTCACCCTCGGTCGTCTGGGCGCTGACGAGCTTCGCCGATCCAGACCAGAGTCGCTGCTCGACGGCAACGAGTTCAACGGTCATCTCAGCCATGTCGGTCTACTTTCCGGCGATCTTCTTGGCAGCGGCCTCGACGTCGTCGAGTCCGCCACAGCTGTTGAACGCCTGCTCGGGCAGGTGATCGAACTCGCCCTTGCAGACGCGGTCGAACGCCTCGATGGTGTCGCGCAGCGGCACCACCGAGCCGGGCTCGCCGGTGAACTTCTCGGCGACGATGAAGTTCTGGCCGAGGAACTTCTGGATACGACGGGCACGCCCGACGAGAACCTTGTCCTCTTCCTGAAGCTCGTCCATACCGAGAATGGCGATGATGTCCTGCAGCTCCTTGTACTTCTGCAGGATCCGCTTGACCTCGTTCGCGACACGGAAGTGCTCGGCACCGACGATGCCGGGCTCCAGGATGCGGGAGGTCGACGTCAGCGGGTCCACAGCCGGGTAGATACCCATCTGCGAAATCGGACGCGAGAGCTCGGTGGTCGCATCGAGGTGCGCGAACGTGGTGGCCGGCGCCGGGTCGGTGTAGTCGTCGGCGGGGACGTAGATCGCCTGCAGCGAGGTGATCGAACGGCCACGGGTCGAGGTGATGCGCTCCTGCAGCTCACCCATCTCATCGGCCAGCGTCGGCTGGTAACCCACGGCCGAAGGCATACGACCCAGCAGGGTCGAGACCTCGGAACCGGCCTGGGTGAACCGGAAGATGTTGTCGATGAACAGCAGCACGTCCTGCCCCTGCACATCGCGGAAGTACTCCGCCATGGTCAGCGCGGACAGGGCGACGCGCATACGAGTTCCCGGCGGCTCGTCCATCTGGCCGAAGACAAGGGCGGTGTCTTGGAGCACGCCCATCTCTTCCATTTCCAGGTGGAGGTCCGTGCCCTCACGAGTACGCTCGCCGACGCCCGCGAACACAGAGGTTCCGGAGAACTCGCGGGCGATACGGGTGATCATCTCCTGGATCAGAACGGTCTTGCCGACGCCGGCACCACCGAACAGACCGATCTTGCCGCCCTTGACGTACGGGGTAAGCAGGTCGATGACCTTGATGCCGGTCTCGAGGATCTCGGTCTTTCCTTCGAGCTGATCGAAGGCCGGGGGCTTGCGGTGGATGCCCCACTGCTCGCCGTCGCGGCCAAGGCCCGGAGTGTCGAGGCAGTCACCGAGAGCGTTGAACACGTGGCCCTTGACGACGTCGCCGACGGGAACCGAGATCGGCTTACCCGTGTCGGTCACGGCAGCGCCACGGACCAAACCGTCAGTCGGCTGCATCGAGACGGTGCGCACCAGGTGGTCGCCCAGGTGCTGGGCGACCTCGAGGGTCAGCGTCTTCGCCACGGACGGAAGAGTGACCTCCGAGTGCAGGGCGTTGAACAGGTCGGGAACATGGCCGCGCGGGAACTCAACGTCCACAACGGGACCGATGACCCGCACGACCCGGCCGGACGTTGTGTCCGCGCCGTTCGCGTTGGTTTGGGTTACTGCTGCGGTCATGTGCTAGTCACTTCCTGCGCTCGAGGCCAGCGCGTTCGCGCCACCGACGATCTCGCTGATTTCCTGGGTGATCTGGGCCTGGCGAGCCTGGTTTGCCTGACGGCTCAGGGTGTTCACCAGTTCGTTCGCATTGTCCGTCGCGGCCTTCATCGCGGTACGACGGGCGGCCGACTCCGAGGCGGCGGAGTCCAGCAGAGCCGAGTAGATACGCGTGCTGACGTACTTCGGCAGGAGTGCCGACAGAAGCGTCCCAGCCTCGGGCTCGAAGTTGTACACCGCCGTCGGTCCCGGCTTGCCCTCGTGCTGACCGTTGGACAGGATGTCCTCGCCCAACTCGATGTGGTCCTCGGTGTAGTCGACCTCGAGCGGGGCCATCCGCCGGACTTCCGGCTTCTGGGTGAGCATCGAAACGAAACGGGTGTAGACGATGTGAAGCTCGTCGACGCCCTCGATCGTGCCTTCCCCGTTCGGGGCCTCGACCTCGGCACCGGAACCGGCCATGAACAGTTCGACCAGGTGACGGCTCGCCTTGGCGGCATCCGCATATCCAGGCGCCTGGGAGAAGCCGGTCCACGCCCCACCGACGTTACGTCCGCGGAAGGTGTAGTAGCCGAGACCCTTTGAGCCGAGCACGTAGATCACAGGTTCCTTGCCCTCGGAGCGCAGCAGCTGGAACAGCTCCTCCGCCTCCTTGAGAGCGTTGGAGTTGTAACCGCCACACATACCGCGGTCACTCGTGACGACCAGCACGGCGGCACGCTTCGGGTTCTCCCGCTCGTTGAGCAACGGGTGATCGAGCGACTCCGACGCACTCGCCAGCTCCGAGAGCACCTTGGTGATCTCCTCCGCGTACGGCTTGGACGCCGCAACCCGGGCCTGTGCCTTCGTGATGCGCGAGGTCGCGATCAGTTCCTGCGCCTTGGTGATCTTCTTGGTCGAGTTGACCGACTTGATGCGAGAACGCAGTTCGCGGATGCTTGCCATCGATCGATCACTCTCCCTTCGGGTGACGCTGAGTCATGAGGTCCACGCTCACTTGCTGACAGTAGTGCGCTTGACGGTGACCTTCTCCTGGCCGACCTCGGAGGCATCGAGAGCCTCGGCCTCAGGTTCGTTCACGACACGGCTTCCGTCAGACGCAAGGAAGCCCTGCTTGAACTTGTCGGTCGCAGCCATGAGAGCCGCGGTCGAATCCGCGTCGAGGGCCTTGCCGCCCTTGATCGACTCGTAGACGCCGTCAGCATTGCGGTGCAGGTCCTCGAGGAGCTCGGACTCGAAGCGACGCACGTCGGCAACGGGAACGGAGTCGAATACGCCCTCGCCGGCGAGGTAGATCGAAACGATCTGGTCCTCGACTGCAATCGGCGAGTACTGATCCTGCTTGAGCAGCTCGACCAGACGCTGGCCGCGCTCGAGCTGAGCCTTCGAAGCGGCGTCCAGATCCGAGGCGAAGGCCGAGAAGGCCTCGAGCTCGCGGAACTGAGCCAGCTCCAGACGAAGCGAACCGGACACCTTCTTCATGCCCTTGGTCTGCGCGGCGCCACCGACTCGGGAAACCGAGATACCGACGTTGATCGCGGGGCGGATGCCCTTGTTGAACAGGTCGGACTCGAGGAAGACCTGGCCGTCGGTGATGGAGATGACGTTGGTCGGGATGTACGCCGAGACGTCGTTGGCCTTGGTCTCGATGATCGGCAGGGCCGTCAGCGAACCGCCGCCGAGTTCGTCGGACAGCTTGGCCGAACGCTCCAACAGACGGGAGTGCAAGTAGAAGACGTCACCGGGGTAGGCCTCACGTCCCGGCGGACGACGCAACAGCAGGGAGATCGCGCGGTACGCCTCGGCCTGCTTGGTCAGATCGTCGAACACGATGAGGACGTGCTTGCCCTGGTACATCCAGTGCTGGCCGATGGCCGAACCGGTGTAAGGGGCCAGCCACTTGAAGCCGGCGGAGTCGGAGGCCGGGGCAGCGACGATGGTGGTGTACTCCATCGCGCCCTGCTCCTCGAGCGCCTGCTTGACGCCGGCGATGGTGGAGCCCTTCTGGCCGATGGCGACGTAGATGCAGCGGACCTGCTGCTTCGGGTCACCGGTCGCCCAGTTGGCCTTCTGGTTCAGGATGGCGTCGACGCAGACCGCGGTCTTGCCGGTCTTACGGTCGCCGATGACGAGCTGACGCTGTCCGCGACCGATCGGGGTCATGGCGTCGATCGCCTTGATACCGGTCTGCAGCGGCTCCTCGACGGGCTGACGCTCGAGCACCGACGCGGCCTGCAGCTCGAGTGCACGGGTCTCGGTGGTCTCGATCTCGCCGAGGCCGTCGATCGGACGACCCAGCGGGTCCACGACGCGACCCAGGTAGGCGTCGCCGACCGGAACGGACAGAACGTCCCCGGTCCGCTTGACTTCCTGGCCCTCTTCGATGTGCTCGTAGTCACCGAGGACGACCGCACCGATCTCGGTGGCGTCCAGGTTCAGCGCCACGCCGAGCACACCGCCCGGGAACTCCAGCAGCTCGTTGGCCATCGCCGACGGGAGGCCGGTGATGTGAGCGATGCCGTCGCTGGTGTCGGACACCGTGCCGACCTCCTCGCGGGAGGCCTCCGGTGAGTAGCTCGCGGTGTAGTTCTCGATCGCGCTACGGATCTCGTCGGAGGAGATCGTCAGCTCCGCCATGTTTTTCCTGCTCTCGGTATCTGGTCTTCGAAAAGATCGGGAGTATGTGTTCGGTCGTCGACTACTTGAAGGTCTTCCGCAGGGTTGCGAGGCGACCCGCCGCGCTCCCGTCGATGACCTCGTGGCCCACCCGGACGACCATGCCGCTGAGGAGACCCGGTTCGACCTCCACATGCACGGTGACGGGCTTGCCGTAGGTGCGGGTCAGCGTCGCCGCAAGGCGATCGACCTGCTCGCTCGACAACGCCGAGGCGCTGCGCACGTGCGCAACTGCCTTGTTCCGCTGAGCCGCGGCCAGGGTCGACAGCTCGTCGAAGGCATCGGCAGGTGCGGTCTGCCGCAACCGGCCCACGGCCTGTCCGGCGAGGGCCTCCGTGATTGCGGTGACCTTGCCGTACAGCAGCTTCGACAGCAGCTCACGCTTAGCGGCGACGGGCGTCGACCGATCCGAAAGGACCTGCTCCAGCTGCGGGCTGCCGGCCACGATACGACCGAGGCGGAAGAGCTCGTCCTCGACCGCGTCGCTCTGGTTCTGGTCCGCCGCAGCCCGGAGCAGGGACTCACGTCCGAGCGTGACCAGCGAGTTCAGCAGGTCCGCCGCGGTCGACCAGTCCTGGCCTGCCGCTGCCTCGAGGGCCGCCAACGCCTCGGCGCCGACCTTCCCCGAGAACACCTGGCGGGCCAGACCCTGTCGACCTGCGGCGGGCGTGGACGCATCGGCGAGCGCACGCCGGAGCGTGCGCTGGCCGTCGAGAACCTCGACCACCGAGAACAGCTCGGATCCAGCCTGCGCCGCGGCCGCGGTGGCCGCGCCGGGCGAAACAGAATCCAACGCCGCGGTGAGCGCAGCACGGGTCTGCGTCAGGGCTTCACGGCTCGCTGCGTACATGGTGCTCACTTTCCTGCTGCGGAATTTGCGCTGACTGCGTCCAGCTCGCTGAGGAAGCGATCGACCGTTCCGGCCCGCTTGACGTCGTCTGCCAGCGACTCTCCGATGACCTTCTCGGCCAGGTCGACCGCGGTCTTACCGAGGTCGGCCCGCAGCTCGGTCACGATCTGCTGCCGCTGCGCGACGAGCTGACTGTGACCGGCGGCGACGATGCGGTCGCTCTCTTCCTGAGCCTGTGCCTTCATCTCGGCGATGATCTGCTGGCCCTGAGTGCGCGCTTCCTCACGGATCTGCGCAGCCTCGGTACGAGCCTCGGCGAGCTGGGCATGGTACTGCTCCAGAGCTGCCTTGGCCTCGATCTGAGCCTCTTCGGCACGCTTGATGCCGCCGTCGATCTGCTCCGTGCGCTCGGCGAGAACCTTCTGGAACTTAGGAAGGACAAGCTTCCAGAAGACGAACCCGACGACCACCAGGGCGACGATCGACCAAGTGATGTCATATGTCGCGGGCAGCAGGGGGTTGTGTTCTTCCCCTTCAGCGGCCGCGAGCAACGCGATGGTGGCTGACATGGCGTCTTAGAAGATGAAGCCGGCAACGAGGCCGATCAGCGCGAGGGCCTCGGTGAAGGCGATACCGAGGAACATCGTGGTACGGACCTGGCCGGCCATCTCGGGCTGACGGACCATGCCCTCGATCGCCTTTCCGACGACGATGCCCACGCCGATGCCGGGGCCGATCGCCGCGAGGCCGTAGCCGATGGCTCCGTAGCCGCGAGCCTTGGTCTCGGCAACTTCCTGAGCGATGTATGCGAGGCTCATGGTTTGTTCGTTCCCTTTCTGTTGCCCACCGCCGGGCGGCACGTGGGTCAGGACTATCGAAATGTGTGGATCAGTGCGAGTCGGCGTGGAGCGCCAAGTCGATGTACACAGAGGTCAGCAGGGCGAAGACGTACGCCTGCAGGAAGATCACCAGCAACTCGAAGAAGGTGAAGGCAATACCGGCGGCCAGCGAGGCCACACCGAAGACTGCCTGGAACCCTCCGGAGACGAAGAAGAAGTACTGCGTTGCGCTGAAGAACAGCACCAGCAGGATGTGGCCCGCCAGCATGTTGGCCATGAGTCGGACCATCAGGGTGAACGGCCGGAGCACGAAGGTCGAGATGAACTCGATCGGGACCAGCAGGAAGTGCAGCGGCAACGGAACTCCGGGCACGACGATGCTGGACTTGACGTACTTGAAGAAGCCGTACTTCTTGATGCCCACGTAGTTGAAGACGATGTACGCCAGCGCGGCGAGCACGAGCGGCATGCCGATTCGTGCGTTCGGCGAGATGTTCAGGAAGGGCGTGATGCTCGCGAAGTTGCTGGCGAGCACGATGAAGAAGATCGTCGTGATGATGGGCAGGAAACGCTTGCCCTGTTCCTTGCCGAGGATCTCTTCCGCGATGTTGATCCGGACGAAGTCGAGAGCGATTTCGCCGATGTTCTGGATACCGCGCGGAACGATCTTCGGGCTGCGCATCGCGATGATGAAGAACAAGGCCACCAGCGCCGACATCACGATGCGAATGAGCATCAATCGGTCGAGCTCGAAGGGGGTGCCCTCGAACAGCAGCGCGGGCGGGTAGAAATCATCGAGTGACGGCGGAGTGTACTCCGCGGCCATGAAGGTGACGCTCAGCGGTCTCTCCCGTAGTCGGCCACAGGCATCGGTGTCTGCGGTTCGATCGGACATTGACGATCTAACAAGTCGACCAGGTCGGCTCGCGTATTCGTCAGCAGCTGGAGACCCGGGTCAACCGGTCCTGCGTCTGTCGGTGTCGGCGACTGTCGTCGACTCGGCAACTCCAGGGCGAAATCGGCCGAATCTTGGATTCGGACAACTCCGACAACCTTCGCTGCCTGCAAGTGCTGACCGACTCGTCGGAATTTACTCCTTCGCATAGTCAGCACACTTGCTTGGCCCAGACACTATCAAGACATCTACGACGTTGTGTAGATGGGGTCCCCACTGGGCTACCCGCGGACCTGTCGAGTGGTCACCTGTGGCCGGATTCGGCGTCCGGCTCCGTCGAGCTGACAGGCCCTGCTGGGGTGACATAGGGAACCTTGGTCTGCAACACGCCATAGGTTTCGGCACCCAGCACGATGACGAGCGACAGGACGATCACGATCACCATCGCCTGGCGGTTGTAGAAGTCCAGCGGATCGAGGATCGCGAGCACGGTGATCGCGAGGATCATCTTGAGCAACCAGCTTCCCAACAAGACCGCTCCCGCGGTGATGGCCGGAAGCTTGGCGGTCAACAGCACCGCCAGCGCCGTGCAGAGGATGAATCCGCCGCCAACCGCGGCCCCCAGTAGGGCACCCCACAAGCCGGCGAGGCCCGAGAACAGGCTTGCGACGATCGCACCGATCACGGCGAGGGCCAGCAAACCCAGCACGCCATAGCGGACGCCGCGGCGGAGGGAGGCTGTGGGATCAGAGAAGGGCTCGGGGGTCGAAGTCACAGGACCCAAGGGTAGTTGACGCCGATCGGCACCGACCTCGGCTACCTCGGCGCCCCTACCGCCGACGATTCTGCTGCAGGTCACGCCAGGACGGCACCGCGGTGACCACGAGCGCAAAAACCAGTCCGCCCGCCACCAGAAGGACCACGATGCGTCGATCGATCAGCGCGGACCCTACAGCCCCGAAGGCCAGGACCCCGACCCACAAGTAGATGAGCAGGACGACCCGGCGATGCGAATGCCCGATCTGCAGTAGCCGGTGATGCAGGTGCATCTTGTCTGGGCTGAACGGGCTGACACCGGCGCGCGTGCGCCGGACGATCGCGAGCAGCAGATCGAGGATCGGGATGAACATCACCGCACCGACCAGCAGCAGCGGCGACAGTAGGCCGAGCAAGTCGCGAGAGCCATAAGCACTGAGGCTGATCCGGCCGGACGCACTGGTCGAGACAGCCGCCAGGGTGAGACCGATCAGCATCGAGCCCGAATCGCCCATGAAAATCCGTGCCGGCTGGAAGTTGTGCGGTAGGAATCCGAGACACGCGCCGGCGAGCGCCGCGGCGATCATCGCCGGTGGATATGCGCTGACATCGCCACCCTGATCATGCAGCAGCCCGACGGAGAATGCGCAGATCGCAAGTGCCGCGATGAGGCCCAGCCCGGCGGCGAGACCGTCGAGTCCGTCGACGAAGTTCATCGCGTTGATCATCACGACCGCCACGGCCACGGTCACCAGCCCGGCCTGGAGTTGGTCGAGGATGACCGTGCTGCCCTCCCCGAAGGGCAGGAAGATCAGATACCAGCTGACCCCCATCACGACAAGGATCCCGGCGGCCGTCACCTGGCCGACGAACTTCGTGAGCGCGTCGAGTCCCCACCGGTCGTCGATCACACCGACGAGCACGATGACGAAGCCGGCGACGAGGACCGCGCTGATATCGGTCGTGAACTCGAACCCACGGGTCAACGCGGGGAGCTGCTGCGCGAACAGCAGGGCGACGAGCATCCCGAGGTACATGCCGATACCCCCGAGGCGCGGGGTCGGTTGCACGTGGACATCACGGTCGCGTGGCACAGCGACAGCACCGAATCGGATGGCGAACACCCGGACGGCGCCGGTGGCGAGGAACGTGACAACCGCGGCGGTGCACAGCACCAGCAGCAGTTCCCGCAGCGGCACACCCGCCCCGTTACCTGTCCCCGCCAGCGCCAGAACGGCCGTTTCCGCAGAACTCACTTCGATGACGCTACCGCCAGGCCGTGCAGCCGGCGGTATTGCCGCAGCCGCGTCCCGACACGCCTACGCCCCCGCCTGCCGAAGACTCTCCGCGGAGACACCGAGAACCTCGGCGACATCGGCGGTCGGCACGGCCCCTTCGCGCAGGATGCGGGGCTCGTCACCGGTCAAATCGACGATCGTCGACGCGACCGCATGGGCCGCCGGGCCACCGTCGAGGTAGACGCTGGCGGCGCCTCCGAGCTGATCACGCGCTTCTTCGACGGTGGTGGCCGGTGGTCGGCCCGAGATATTGGCGCTGGACACCGCAAGCGGGCCGACGTCACGCAGCAGCTCGAGAGCGACGGGGTGCAGTGGCATACGCAGCATCACCGTCCCCCGAGCATCTCCCAGATCCCAGGCAAGCGAAGGCGCCTGCTGCACAACAAGACTCAGCCCACCGGGCCAGAAGGCCTTGATCAGGTCACGCGCCTGTGGGCGTACCGAATAGACCAATCCGTCGATCGTGTTCCACGAGCCGACCAGCACCGGTACCGGCATGTCGCGGCCGCGCCCCTTGGCGCGCAGGAGGCTGGTGACGGCGTCACCGTCGAACGCATCGGCACCGAGTCCGTACAGCGTGTCCGTCGGGAGCACGACGAGCCGACCGGCCCGCAGCGCGTTCTTGGCGGCGGTCAGTCCCGCTTCGCGGTTGTCGGATTGCCGGCAGTCGTAGACAGTGCTCACTCCCACATCCTTTCACTCACCCTCGAACGTCCGTCACCGTGATGCCTCGGCCTCGGTCGCCACCCGGCGCGCAACGACGAATCGAGGCCGGCCCGCGAGATCCGGATGCTCCGCGACGCCGCTGAACACCCGGCGCGACCGGAACAGTTGTGCAGTCTCGGTTCCGTTGGTGTCGTCATGTTCGACAGCAACGCCACCGCCGATGCGCAGCCACCGCGCGATATTGTTCACCATCGGCTTGATCACCGAGAGTCCGTCGGCACCGCCGAACAACGCGGTATGCGGATCATGTTCCGCCACTTCTGGATCGAGAACCGCGCCCTCTGGGATGTAGGGCGGGTTCGACACGATCAGATCGACGCTGCCCTCGAGCTCGGTGAGGAGTCCCCGATCTGTCACGTCGCCTTGGACGAGGTTCACCGGAGTGTCGCCCGCGGCGGCCCGTCGATCGGCGTTGCGCCGCGCCCACGCCAGTGCATTGGGTTCGAGCTCCACCGCATGAACCACGGCGTCGGGTCGGGCGTGCGCAATCGCAAGCGCCAGGGCACCTGAACCCGTGCACAGATCCATCACCACAGGCGCCCGGCCCCCATACGACTCCAGATACGCCAGGGCCCACGCCAACAACAGCTCGGTCTCGGGCCGCGGAACGAACACCCCCGGACCGACCTCGAGCGAAATATTGCCCATCGCAGTCGATCCCGTGATGTATTGCAGCGGCACCCGCTCGGCCCGCCGAGCGACCAGCTTCCGATACTCCTCGATGACGGGGGGATCGACCAGCGGCACCAGACCCAGCCGGGTGCGCTCCACGCCCAGCAGGTGGGCTGCCAGCAGTTCGGCGTCGACCCGCGCGGACGGCACTCCCGCCCGTTCCAGTTCGGCAGCTGCTTCGATTATCGCCAGACGCAGGGGTTGTCGACTCACGGGGTACAGCCTGCCACGTCGGTCACGGGCGCAGCACGGACAGGTCGCGGACTACGGATTCCCCAGGTCCGGCCATCAGCGTCGACGATCCTCCGCCGGCAGGCCGGCGTCACCACCACGGTCGCGCCCTGAGCTGCCCTACTCCGCCGCGAGTCGCGCCTCTCGGTCCGCCTTACCCAGCGCGTCGAGCAGCGCCTCCATGTCGCCGTCCAACACAGCATCGAGGTTGTGGGCCTTGAAGCCGATCCGGTGATCGGTGATCCGATTCTCCGGGAAGTTGTAGGTGCGGATCCGCTCGGAGCGGTCGACGGTGCGGATCTGACTCTGCCTGCCGGCCGACGCTTCGGCGTCCGCGGCCTCCTCCGCCGCCGCCTGCAGACGCGCCGCGAGCACCTGCATGGCTCGGGCCTTGTTCTGCAGCTGTGAGCGCTCGTTCTGGCAGGTCACAACGATGCCGGTGGGCAAGTGCGTGATGCGCACCGCGGAGTCCGTCGTGTTGACGCCCTGGCCGCCTTTTCCGGAGGACCGGTAGACGTCGATGCGTAGATCGGTCTCATCGATCTGCACCTCCTCCACCTCCTCGGGCTCGGGGTAGACCAGGACACCCGCAGCGGATGTGTGCACGCGGCCCTGCGATTCGGTGACGGGGACGCGCTGCACGCGGTGCACGCCGCCCTCGAACTTCAGGCGGGACCAGACGCCGTCCCGGACATCACCCTTCGACTTGATCGAGATCGTTGCGTCCTTGTAGCCGCCGAGGTCAGAGACGGTGGCATCGAGGATCTCGACGCGCCACCCGGCGCGCTCAGCGTGCCGAACGTACATGCGGGCCAGGTCGGACGCGAACAGTGCAGACTCCTCGCCGCCCTCGCCGGACTTGAGTTCGAGCACGACATCGTCGCCGTCATGGGGGTCCCGCGGGGCCAGCAGGTCCGTGAGCGTCTTGTCGAGCTCGGAAACGGCGGCCTCGAGCGCGGGTACCTCGGCGGCGAAACCCGAGTCGTCGGCCGCAAGCTCGCGGGCCGCCTCGAGATCTTCCTGCGCGGCCTTGAGCTTCGTGTAGGTCGCCATGACAGGCGCGAGCTCGGCGAACCGCTTGCCCGCCTTGCGAGCTGCGGCCGGATCGTTGTGCAGCGCCGGATCGGACAACTGCTGTTCCAGACCGGCATGCTCAGCGAGAATGTCGTCGATCGCCGACGGCTGCGTCGTCCCTGCCATGGGTTGACTCCACATCTGTGTCGCGTTTCGCGCACTTTTCGGTGTTTTCCTCGCCTCGGAACCGCGACAAGTGCGCGAAACGCGATTCGGAGAGGCACAAAAAAGCCGACGCCCGACCTGCAGATTTCGCAGGACGGGCGTCGGCGGGACAGCTACTGGTCGTCAGCGGCCTTCTTGCCGGCGCGCTTTCCGTAGCGAGCCTCGAAGCGAGCCACGCGGCCGCCGGTGTCGAGGATCTTCTGCTTGCCGGTGTAGAACGGGTGGCACTGCGAGCAAACCTCGACGTTGATACGTCCGTTGGTCGCGGTGCTGTGGGTCTCGAACGTGTTGCCGCAACCGCACACGACGGTGGTCGCAACGTATTCGGGGTGAATTCCTGCCTTCATGGTGTCCCTTTCGATGGCCGCCGGGTCGACCTCGCCGTTCGAGGCCGTGAACCGGAACCGGACATGGTTGTCACGCGATCGCCCATTCTGCCAGAGGAGGACGCATCCTCCTAAACGCATACCTCGGCGAAATGATTCCCAGCCGACACACCTCGTCCCCGCAACGCGGGCGCATGCGGGGACGACGTGAACGGGCTTCGGCACCCGCCGAAGCAGTGGGTCAGTCCCCGAGCGCGCCCGGAGTCGTCTTCGAGACCTGCATCAGGAACTCGATGTTGCTCTTGCTCTTCTTGAGCCGGTCGACAAGCAGGTCGATCGCCTGGTGCGAATCCAGGCCGGACAGCACGCGTCGCAGCTTGTGCACGACTGCGAACTCGTCGGGGCTCATCAGCAGCTCGTCCTTGCGGGTACTCGACAGGTTGACGTCGACAGCGGGGAACACCCGGCGCTCGGCGATCTTGCGGTCGAGCTTGAGCTCGGCGTTACCGGTGCCCTTGAACTCCTCGAAGATCACGGTGTCGCCGGTGGAACCGGTCTCCACCAGCGCGGAGGCGATGATCGTGAGCGAGCCACCGTTCTCGATGTTGCGCGCCGCACCCAGGAAGCGCTTCGGCGGGTAGAGCGCCGTCGAATCGACACCGCCGGACAGGATGCGTCCGGAAGCCGGCGACGAGTTGTTGTACGCGCGTCCCAGGCGGGTGATCGAGTCGAGCAAGACGACGACGTCGCGACCAGCCTCGACGAGACGCTTCGCGCGCTCGATCGCCAGTTCGGCCACCGAGGTGTGGTCTCCAGGCGGACGGTCGAAGGTGGAGGCAATGACCTCACCATTGACCGAACGCGTCATGTCGGTGACCTCTTCCGGCCGCTCGTCGACGAGGACGACCATCAGATAGCACTCAGGATTGTTGACCGTGATCGCGTTCGCGATGTCCTGCAGCACGGTTGTCTTACCGGCCTTCGGCGGCGACACGATCAGCGCGCGCTGACCCTTGCCGATAGGCATGATCAGGTCGATCACGCGAGTGGTGAGGATATTCGGAGTCGTCTCGAGACGCAGTCGCTGGTTCGGGTACAGCGGGGTGAGCTTGTTGAACTCCGGTCGCCGCCTCGCGGCCTCGACATCGCCACCGTTGACGGTGTCCAGACGCACGAGCGGGTTGAACTTCTGCCGCTGGCTGCCCTGCGACTCACCCTCGCGGGCCACCCGGACGGCACCGGTGATTGCGTCGCCGCGGCGCAGGCCGTTCTTGCGAACCAGGTTCATCGAAACGTAAACGTCGCTGGGGCCTGCGAGATAGCCGGAGGTCCGGACGAACGCGTAGTTGTCGAGAACGTCGAGGATGCCGGCGACCGGCTGCAGGACGTCATCCTCGCGAATCTCGGGCTCACGCTCACGGCCCTCGCCACCAGCCTCGCCACGGTCACGTCCACGACGTCGCTCACGGAAACGGCGCCCACGGCGTCCGCGGCCGCCCTCTTCGTCATCCACATCGCGACGCTCGCCGCGGCCTTCACCGCGCGGCCCGTTGTTACCACCCTGGTTGCGATCACCCTGGTTGCGATCACCCTGGGTACGCTCGCCGCGCTCACGCCGGGCACCACGCTCGGAGCGGTCCTCGGACTGGTCCCGGCCCTGCTCCTGCCTGGTTTCGGCCTGCTTCGGCTCGACCTGCTTGGTTTCGGCCTGCTTGGGCTCAGCCTGCACGGTGTCCTTGGGCTCCGCCGTCATGACGTCGGCCTGATGCGACTCCGCTTGGCCATTCTCGCCGGCTCCGGCCTGCTCGGGCGCACCCGAGCGGCGCGTCGCGCCGCGACGTTGGCGGCCACGACGGTTCCCCTGATCGGCGTCGGCGCTGTCCGGCGTGGCCGCCGCAGCAGGAGCAGCCGGCTCCACCGACTCGGTCCGGGGAGTCGTCGACTCCGCAGCAGGTGCTGCGGGCGCGTCCTTGGGCGCGGCCGACTTGGCGGGGGCCGACTTGGTGGGGGCCGACTTGGTGGGGGCAGTCGACTTGGGCGCAGCCGACCCCTGACGCTCCTTGATCGCAGCGATCAGGTCGCCCTTACGCATGCCTGACGTGCCCTTGATCCCGAGTTCTCCCGCGAGGGAACGAAGCTCGGCAAGCACCATGCCGGAGAGCCCGGCACCGCGCCGAGCCTCGGCGCGCTTGGTGGACGAAGCGACCGCGCCTTCACGCGGCGCGTCGCCCGAAGTCTGTGAAGAATTGCCTGCCCGGGCACCCGCGGTCACTGCCGGGGAATCGCGAACGGGCGTGGCAATCAGATCCGTATCGGTCACGGAGGTCCTTTCCTTCCCTCACTCGCGCTACGCGATGTCGAGGGTTCGTCCCGTAGTTCAGTCGACAACTGAACTCGGTTGTGCCGTACGTATTCGCAGGATGGAACTGTCGGCTCGTCCCCCATCACATCACCCGAGAAGGCGCGTGCTGCAAATCCATCAACGCGGAGTTGTCGCGTGAGGATCAGGCCAGGATTACCCCGATGAAATGGAGCGATTGCCCTGGTGAAGCACCGGCGTCTGAAGCGCACGATGTACGGACACGCTCAGGATAGCGGCGAATGCCCTACTCGGCAAGGCGCTACCCCGAGCATGTCCATCAACTCACCTGAACGCCGTCGGCGATTTCGAGTTCGAGGACCCGCAGATTCTCTTGCTCGGCCTCTGCCCGCAACTCGGCAGGGAACGGTTCAGTCGACATCGCCAGCACCGTCGGACCGGCCCCGGACACCGTGGCCGCGATTCCCGCCCGGCGAAGCTTCGCGATCCACCGTGTCGTCAGCGGCAGCGCCGGCGCCCGCTGCGTCTGATGCAGCATGTCCTCGGTCGCGGTCATCAACAGATCCGGCCGCTCGGTCAGGGCGACGACGGCGAGTGCACCGCGACTGACATTGAAGGCCGCGTCGCGGTGCGGGACGGTCTCCGGGAGCAGTCCGCGGGTGAGCGCGGTCGACGACCGCTCAGCGGGAACCAGCGCCACCACCCGGATCCCGGGATGCACCGGCAGTCGCACCGCGCGATAGCGCCGCTGCGTCTCGTCCTCGACACCGGCCTCACTCCAGGACACCACCGCGCCGCCGAGCACGCTCGCGGCCGCATTGTCGGGGTGCCCCTCGAACTCGGAGGACAGCTGCACCAACTGCGCGGCGGACAGTTCGAGTTCCGGCGACGCACGACGCGCCAGGCCGTTGGCGGCGGCCAGACCGCCCACCGCCGCAGACGCGGACGACCCGAGGCCCCGCGAATGTGGAATAGCGTTGCGGCACACTACATCCAGACCATCCGCCCACACTCCGGCCGACTCGAGACCCCGCTCGATCGCTCGGACCACGAGATGTGACGGACCCCACGGCACGTCGTCGGCACCCTCCCCCTCGACCCGGATGGTCAAACCCGAATCGGTGGTGGTGACGGTGATCTCGTCGTACAGGCCGAGCGCGAGACCGAGTGTGTCGAATCCCGGACCTAGATTCGCGCTGGACGCGGGAACCCGCGCCGTCACCGTAAGCCCACTGGGCAGGGTCTGTGTCATCGCCGGGTTCCGGGTCGCCTCGTCCTGAGTCACTGTCGTGTGCGGGGTCTCGGCCACTACGCCAGCTCGAGCGCCGCGGCGACCGCAATCGGGTCGACCGGGATCGGCTGAACAGCAGGCATACCCGCGAGCGCGGTATCGGGGTCCTTGAGACCGTTGCCGGTGACGGTGCACACCACTGTCAGTCCGGAGTCGAGCCATCCCTCCTTGTGCGCGGCGAGCATACCGGCCACGCTGGCGGCCGACGCGGGCTCGACAAAGACACCCTCGGTGCGCGCGATCAAGCGGTAGGCCTCGAGAATCTCCTCATCGGTGGCGGCGCGGAACGCACCGTTCGACTCCTCCTTCGCGGCGACGGCGCCGTCCCACGAGGCCGGCGAACCGATTCGGATCGCGGTCGCGATGGTCTCGGGATCCTTGACCGGGGCACCGTGCACCAGCGGTGCGGCGCCGGCGGCCTGCACGCCGAGCATGCGCGGACGCACAGAGGTGATGCCGTCGGCGAAGTACTCGGAGTATCCGCGCCAGTAGGCGGTGATGTTGCCGGCGTTGCCGACCGGCAGCACGTGCACGTCGGGAGCCTTGCCGAGCGCGTCGCAGATCTCGAACGCCGCGGTCTTCTGGCCCTCGATGCGCACCGGATTCACAGAGTTGACCAGGCCGATGGTCGGGAACTCCGCGGTGGTCTTGCGGGCCAGCTCGAGGCAGTCGTCGAAGTTGCCCTGCACCTGAATGATCCGGGCACCATGCATGACCGCCTGAGCGAGCTTGCCCATCGCGATCTTGCCCTGCGGGACCAGCACGGCGCAGGTCATGCCTGCCTTCGCCGCGTACGCAGCGGCCGAGGCCGAGGTGTTGCCGGTCGATGCGCACAGCACCGCGCGCTGGCCGCGGGCCAGCGCGTCGGTGACGGCCATCGTCATGCCACGGTCCTTGAAGGAACCCGTCGGATTGAGTCCCTCGACCTTGAGGTGGACGTCACAGCCGGTGAGCTCGGACAGGTGCCCGGCGGGCAGCAGCGGCGTACCACCCTCGCGCAGGGTGACAGTCTTCCAGTTCGGACCGATCGCAAGGCGGTCGCGATACGCCTCGATCAGACCCGGCCACGGCGTGTGCACGGGGGTGGTCTTCTTCACGGCCTCGGAGTTGGCGCCGGTCATTCGGAGGTACCTTCCAGTCGGAGCACGCTGGTCACAGCGGTTACTGATTCGAGTTCGGCAAGAGCCGCAACGGTTTCCGAGAGCGCCGCGTCATTCGCCAAGTGAGTGACGACTACCAGACGAGCGCCGTCCCCGGCACCTTCCTGCCGAACGGTGGAAATGCTCACACCGCGCTTGGCGAACTCGGCAGACACCGCAGACAGCACACCGGCACGATCGGCCACCTGCATGTTGACGTAGTAACGGGTCGGAATGTCACCCATCGGTGCGATCGGCAGATCGGCGTACTTCGACTCGCGGGGACCACGACCGCCATGCACCTTGTTACGAGCGGCCATCACCAGGTCGCCCATGACGGCCGACGCCGTGGGGGCCCCGCCAGCGCCCTGTCCGTAGAACATCAGTCGTCCGGCCGCAGCGGACTCGACCACCACCGCGTTGAACGCCCCGTTGACGCTGGCAAGGGGATGCTCGCGTGGCACGAGCGCGGGATACACCCGCGCCGACACGCGCTCACTGCCGTCCTCGCCGACGATCCGCTCGCAGATCGACAGCAGCTTGATGGTGCAGTCCAGCGACCGGGCCGCATCGAGATCTGCGGCGGTGATCTTCGAAATGCCCTCGCGGTACACATCGCCCGCGGTGACGCGGGTGTGGAACGCGATGGACGCGAGAATCGCAGCCTTGGACGCGGCGTCATAGCCCTCGACGTCGGCGGTCGGATCGGCCTCCGCGTACCCGAGCCGTCCGGCCTCGGCCAGCGTCTCGGAGTAGTCCGCACCGGTCTCGTCCATCGCCGACAAGATGAAGTTGGTGGTGCCGTTGACGATGCCGAGGACACGGTCGACGCGGTCGCCGGCGAGAGACTGCGTGAGTGGACGGATCACCGGGATCGCGCCTGCCACCGCGGCCTCGAAGTACAGGTCGACGCTCTGCCGCTCGGCAGCCTCGGCCAACTCGCCGGTGTACTCGGCGAGCAGCGCCTTGTTCGCGGTCACCACGGACTTGCCGGCGTTGAGGGCGGCGAGAACCAGTTTGCGCGGCAGCTCGATGCCGCCGATCACCTCGACCACAACGTCGATGTCGTCGCGCGTCACCAACGACTCCGCGTCGGTGGTCAGCAACTCCTGCGGGATTCCGCGGTCGCCGTCGATACGCCGGACTGCGACACCGCGCAGCTCCAGACGGGCACCCACTCGGGCCTCGAGGTCCGTCGAGTGGTCCCGGATGATCCGAGCCACCTCGCTGCCCACGGTCCCGAGGCCGAGAACAGCCACCCCGATGGCGCGCTGCGCCGATTCGCTGGTCACTCCGAAACCTCCAAGCTGAGCAGATCTTCCACAGTTTCCCTACGCAAGATTAGGCGTGAGGCGCCGTCTCGCACTGCCACCACGGCTGGGCGGGTGAGCAGGTTGTACCGGCTGGACATCGAATAGCAGTATGCGCCCGTCGCAGCGACCGCGAGCAAATCCCCGGGACCGAGGTCCTCGGGCACCCAGACGTCACGGATGACGATGTCGCCGCTTTCGCAGTGCTTCCCGACCACTCGGGCGACGACCGGTTCGCCGTCGCTGTCCCGCGAAACCAGCCGGGCGTCATACTCGGCCTGGTACAGCGAGGTCCGAATATTGTCGCTCATGCCGCCGTCGACACTGACGTAACGCCTGGTGGCACCGCCGTCGAGGCTGACATCCTTGATGGTGCCGACCTCGTACAGCGTGATGGTGCCGGGGCCGGCAATGGCACGGCCCGGCTCGACCATCAACGTCGGCACGGGCAGGCCGGCGGCCTCGGACTCGGTCGCGACGATGTGCGCGAGCTTGGCGGCCAGCTCGTCGACCGGCGGCGGGTTGTCACTCGACAGGTACGAGATGCCGAGTCCGCCGCCGAGATCCACGATCGTCATGGCCGCGGTCTTCTCCGCACCGAAGCGGTCGATGATCTCGCGCATGAGCGCGATCACACGATGCGCGGCAAGTTCGAACCCGTCGACCTCGAAGATCTGCGAACCGATATGACTGTGCAAGCCGACCAGACGCAGGTGGGGGCTCTCGAAGACGCGAGCCACCGCCTCCATGGCCTTGCCCCCCGACAGCGAGAACCCGAACTTCTGATCCTCGTGCGCCGTCGCGATGAACTCGTGCGTGTGCGCCTCGACGCCGACGGTGATGCGGATCAGCACCTCCTGCACGACGCCGTGGCGCGCGGCCACCTCGTCCAGCCGGTCGATCTCGACCATCGAGTCCAGTACGACGTGCCCCACCCCGCTGGTGACGGCGCTCTCGAGCTCCGCGACGGACTTGTTGTTGCCGTGCATCGTGATCCGCTCAGCCGGGAATCCGGCGTGCAGCGCAACGGCGAGTTCGCCACCCGAGGCGACATCCATCGACAGTCCCTCGTCGCGCACCCAGCGGGCGATCTCCGCAGACAGGAATGCCTTGGACGCGTAGTGCACGCGCTCGGCACCGCCGAACGCACGCGCCGTCTCGCGGCAGCGCGAGCGGAAGTCGTCCTCGTCTACGACGAACAGCGGGGTGCCGTACTTCTCGGCGAGCTCGGTGACGGGCACCCCGGCGATACGCACGACGCCGTCGTCGCCTCGACGGGCACCACGCGGCCACACCTGCTCCGGCAGCGCCGTCATCTCCGACGGCGTCGCCGGGCGCGGCGGCAGGCCTGGGGCGTGCTGGATCTCGGCGTGCCGCGGTCCAGCGGGATGGGCGTTCACATGCGCTCCGGTGCGCTGACGCCGAGCAGGCGGAGGCCATTGGCGAAAACCTGACGAGAAGCGTCGCACAGCGCGAGGCGTGCCGTGTGCAGCTCGCCGGCCTCCTCGTCACCCTGCGGCAGGATGCGGCACGCGTCGTAGAAGCGGTGGTACGTACCCGCAAGCTCCTCGAGGTACCGGGCGACTCGGTGCGGCTCGCGCAGATCGGCAGCCTTCGCGACAACCCGCGGATACTCACCGATCGTGCGGATCAGGTCGCCCTCACGGTCGTGCGTGAGCAGCGCGAGGTTCGGGTTCGCCGCGCTCAGACCCAGATCGGCAGCGTTGCGGGCGATCGAACACAGGCGTGCGTGTGCGTACTGGACGTAGTACACCGGGTTCTCGTTGGTCGTGCTCGCCCAGAGCTCGAGATCGATGTCGATGCTCTGATCCACCGACGAACGCACGAGAACGTAGCGGGAGGCGTCGACGCCGATCGCCTCGACGAGGTCGTCGAGCGTGATGACCGTGCCGGCGCGCTTGCTCATCTTCACCGCGACACCGCCTCGGACGAGGTTGACCATCTGGCCGATCATGACCTCCACGGTGTCGGGGTCGTCGCCGAAGGCGGCCGCGGCGGCCTTGAGGCGGCCGATGTAGCCGTGATGGTCGGCGCCGAGCATGTAGATGCACAGATCGAAGCCGCGCGCGCGCTTGTCCTGGAAGTAAGCTATGTCACCGGCGATGTAGGCGGCGTTGCCGTCGGACTTGATGACGACGCGGTCCTTGTCGTCACCGAAATCGGTGCTCTTGAGCCACCACGCGCCGTCCTCGTGGTAAAGATTGCCGGAGCCCTTGAGCGTCTCGACCGCATTCTCCACGGCGCCCGACTCGAACAGCGAGTTCTCGTGGAAGTAGACGTCGAAGTCGACGCCGAACTCGTGCAGGGTGCGCTTGATGTGCTGGAACATCAGCTCGACGCCGATCGAGCGGAACGCCTCGTTCTGCGCATCCTCGGGCAGCGCGAGCGCCTCCGGATTCTGCTCGAGCACCTCGGCCGCGATGTCGACGATGTACGCACCGGCGTAGCCGTCCGTCGGTGCCGGTTCACCCTTCGCCGCGGCGATCAGCGAACGCGTGAAGCGGTCGATCTGGGCACCGTGGTCGTTGAAGTAGTATTCGCGCGTCACCTCTCCGCCCTGCGCGGTCAGGATCCGGCCGAGCGCGTCACCGACGGCGGCCCAGCGGGTGCCACCGAGGTGGATGGGGCCGGTGGGGTTCGCGGAAACGAACTCGAGGTTGATGCGCTTGCCGGCGAGCACATCTCCGTCGCCGTAGGCGGCACCGGCCTCGAGTGCCTTCGCGACGATCGCGCCCTGCGCGTCGGCCGCGAGGCGGATATTGAGGAAGCCGGGACCGGCCACCTCGGCCGAGTCGATGCCGTCGGAGGCGGTCAGGGCCGCGGCCAACCACGTCGCCAGATCACGGGGATTCACGCCGGCCTTCTTCGCGACCTGCATGGCCACATTGGTGGCATAGTCACCGTGCTCAGGATTGCGGGGGCGCTCGACCGTCAACGTCGCGGGCAGTACGGATACGTCGATTCCGTGCTCGGCGAGCACCTTTGCGGCGGTCCCTCGGAGCAATTCGGCAAGGTCGGCTGGAGTCACAGGAGTCCATCCTATTGCCTGGACGACCGCGACGATTACCCAGTATCGCCCACTCCCAGGTTTCCCTCAGACTCAGAACGTACAGTGATGAAGCCTCGAGGGGGACGCGGGAGGCCTGATACCTCTCGGGGAAGCCCTTTGCCCACACACCGAAAGAGCACTCATAGATGCCCAGCGGTTCGGAAAATCGCGGTCCCGGCAGTAAGAACACGGCGGCCAAGTCAGCCAAGGCGATCAAAGCGGCCAAGAAGCAGGGCGGCGTGCCCGCTTCCAAGCGCGGAGGTGGCGTGAAGCGTCAGATCCCGTGGTTGACGATCGGTGCAGTCGTCGCAGTGGCCGCCCTGATCGGCGTGCTGTTCGTCAACCTGCTCCCGAAGTACCAAGACAAGGAGGCGGTGGCGAAGTTCGCCCCCTCCGCATCGAATCAGGATCCGTCCAGCGCGATCGACGGCGTCGTCAAGGTCGACTACGAGGCCGGTATGCACGTCTCGCCGGCGCAGCGGGTCGCATACGACCAGTCGCCGCCGTTCGGCGGACCACACGACGCGGTGTGGGCCACCTGCATGGGCACCGTCTACCCGAATCCGATCCGCACCGAGAACGCGGTCCACTCCCTCGAGCACGGCGCGGTGTGGATCACGTACAACCCGGACAAGGTCGACGACGCTCAGCGTGATCAGCTGAGCAGCCGCGTCGACGACTCCAGCGGCTATCTGCTGATGTCGCCGTACCCGGGCCTGGACACCGCGGTCTCGCTGCAGTCATGGGGCCATCAGCTCAAGCTCGACAGCGTCGACGACCCGCGCATCGACCAGTTCATCGCCGCGCTGCGCCTGAACCGCTACGTCTACCCCGAGGTCGGCGCCAGCTGCTCGACCATTCCGGATTCGTACGATCCGTCGAACCCGCCGCCATTCGATCCGACAGCCCCAGGCTCGGACGCGGTACCGATGGACGGCGGCGGTATCACGCCGGACGCCAGCGAGGCGACCGGCGGCGCCGGACTGCCCACCGCGCCCGCTGCCGGCGGCGGGAACGGCTGATCGTGGCAATGACCGCGCCTGAGACCGATGCCGAGCAGTCGACGGCGTCCGCGACCTCCAAACGCAGCCAACGGACCGCACTGGCCGTCATCGGCCTGATCGGCGCGATCGCGATCGGCTTCGCACTCGGCTTCTTTGCACGGCTGCCGATCGACGACCGTGAACCGGCACACCCGGGAGCGGATTCGGTGGATGTCGGCTTCTCTCAGGACATGACCGTCCACCACAACCAGGCAATCGACATGGCGACGATCACGCTGACCAGGTCGGGCGACAGGAAAGTCAAGGACCTTGCCTTCGACATTCTGACCAGCCAGCAGAACCAGGTCGGCCAGATGCAAGGCTGGCTCGCCCTGTGGGACCGGGCCCCGCTGCCCACCGAGGGCTATATGACGTGGATGACCGAGGGAGACGGCGGCCATTCGGGTCACGGGGCTGCCACAACGGCCGCGCCCGCCCAGCCGAACGCCGGGAAGATGCCGGGTATGGCCACCGCGGAGGAGATGGCGGCGCTCGGTCAGGCGTCCGGCTCGGCCCTCGACGTGATGTTCCTGCAACTGATGTTGCGGCACCATCAGGGCGGGCTACCGATGATCGAGTACGCGAAGCAGTACGCAGACGTACCGGTGGTACGCAACCTGGCCCAGAAGATGATGTCGACACAGCAGGGCGAGTCGACGCTCATCACGAGCATGCTCGCCGAGAGGGGCGTATCGCCGCTGCCGATGAACTAGTCGGTTTCTGTCCGGTCGCGCCACTCGAAAAACCACGATCTACCAGGCGATGTGGATGATCGACGACAATGCGCTACGCTAACTCCGCCCACTGGCACACCGAGATTTTCGGTGCGCCCCCGTAGCTCAGGGGATAGAGCGTTCGCCTCCGGAGCGAAAGGCCGCAGGTTCGAATCCTGCCGGGGGCACAGAGAAGGCCTCCACTCGTTCGCGAGTGGGGGCCTTCGGTCATTCGTGTGGCCGACTCCCTCAGGGTGGCACCGTTCAGCGGACGCCCGGACCCGACCGCAGGGCCAGACCCCACGCCCCCACACCACACACGACAATCACTCCGACGGCGACCACCACCGCGGATACGGTCACCGATACCTGCCATTCGAGGGCCGACGCGAAGTCCGCGTGCGACGGACGGACGGTCCACGCGGCCGCCGCGACACCGGGTATCCCGATCGTGAACGGGAGCGAGAATCCGATCGTCGATGCGGGCGCCGAGGTGGGCAGGCATGACGCCAGCACGTATCCCGAGGCGGTCGGCAGCACGAATACGGAAGCGACCAGCGCAATCTCCGCCCACGAATCCGGATTCAGCAAGGCTGCCGCGGCGGTGACAGCCAGCAACGCGAAGCCCAGCGGCGGTCGGGGCCAGCGAAGGCCCACCGCGATTCCCCCGACGAGGAGTACGGCAGGAATTGCAAGGAACCACCAGTCGGTTCCCCACGAGGGCACACCCCCGACGACCGCCGCCAGCACCGCTGCTCCCGCGAAGACGACCGCCCCATCGGAACCGGGCAGTCGCCACGCCACCCAGACCACGAGGGCGACCATCAAGCCGACGTACCCGCACCACCACACCGGCCGGGCATCCGATTCGATCAGAATCCAGTTGGCGACGAAACCGGTCACCGGCAGCGCGATCGCGCCGAGGAGCACCTGCGAGTCGACCCTCCCCGACCACGACGCCCGGCGTTCGATCACCCCCGCCGCCAGGATCACCGCCGCCGTGACGACCGCCACCCACAGCGGCACCACCGCCGTCGGCTCCCACGTACGGAACGGGGCGTAGGCGGTCCAACCTTCGTTCGCGCCGAACCGGCGTAGCTCTACGGCGTTGCCCGACAGCAGGAAAGCGGCGAGCATCCCGGTGGCCAGAGCCGCCTGTCCTGTGTGCGTTCGCGACACCAGTAACGATGTCGCACCCAGGAGCAGCCCGGCCGCAACAGCATTCGAATACAGCATCACCGAAGCCTCGGATGGATATCGGACGACGTCGGGTAGCGCCAGCAGCAGCGCCCCGGCCGCCGCGACACCCGTCGCGGACGCCACCGAACGGCGACGCGTGAGCCCCACCGTCACCAGCACCGCGACCACCGCCACGCACGCGACACCGGCACCGTTCGAGGTGAGCATCGCCTGCACACCGCCACCGATGCCGATGTGGCCAGGGGGCATGGGTTGCCACAGAACGTGACCCGCCACCACACCACCGAGCAGTCCCGCGATCGCTAGCAGCCACCGAGCTACCGACTTCACCATCTCCCCGTTCCCGACCCGACCATCCGGGTCGACTATCCGGGGTCGACTATCCGGCGCGCAACTCCGCGACCACCCTGGCCATCCGGCGATCATGCGCGGGATCCTCGGGCAGCGCGAGCGTGACACCGTCTGCGACACCGGCGAGTCGCTCGCGCACCACCACGGGAAGTTCGCCGTAACGCGCCGTCGGAACCAACTGCTCCAGAATCTCATCGGTGACGACGGATGGCAGTGCACTCCAGTCGTCCCGGCGAGCCATCGCGGCGAGCCGCGCCTGCAGGTCGCCGAGTCCGTACCGGTCGAGCGCGGGCCGATACGCCGGCGTGGAGTACAGGAATGCGAACAGTCGTCGGCGCCGTTCGCGCTCGGTGGCGACGTCGGCGTCGGTGAGGCCGGTGATCACCTGTAGGCCGGCCACGACCTCGAAGTCTGAGAGTGTGCGGCCGACAGCGGTCGCACCCGACTCGAGCGCCGGCCGACACTCCGTGCGCAGATACTGCGGATCCGAGTTGGTGGGATGGGTGAGCAGTCCGTCCGCGAGTTCCCCAGCGACAGCGCATATCCGACGCCCGACGCCGCCGAGGTAGATCGGCGGCGTCACCGTTGCGGTGTCGGGCCCCGGGTTGAAGTACGGCTGCATCCGGGTGAAGCGGTACCGATCCCCCTCGTATGGAACGAGTTCACCGGACCGGAAGGTGTCGAACGCCGCACGGACGACACCTATGTACTCGCGCATTCTGTCAGCGGGCGGGCTCCACGGCATTGCGTACCGTTCCTCGATGTTCTGCCGGACCTGGCTGCCCAACCCGAGGTGGAACCGGCCGCCCGACATCTTCGACAGATCCCATGCGGTGTAGGCGGTAAGCAGCGGGCTGCGCACGAAGGCGAGCGCGACCGAGGTGCGGACGGTAATCCGTCGAGTGGCTTGCAACGCGAGCAACGCGAGCAGGAACGGGTCGTGCACTGTTTCCGAGACGTGCAAGCCGTCGTAGCCGACGGCCTCGACGCGCTTCGCGTACGCGCCGACATTGCGGAGGTCGATCTGCGGGTCCGTGCCGGAGTAGACCTTCATCCGTTCGTTCTACAGCGTCTTCGACCCGCCGCCAGGTTCTCGTCCTGCTCGCGCGAACTCGAGCACCGCGTCGATCGCGGCCCTCGCCTGAGGACTGTTGCGCCAGCACGTCGATCCGGTCATGGCCGCACCGGCATCCAGGATCTCGTCGGAACCAACGGCACGCAGCGCGTCGAAGCTGTCGTGGCCCATCTCCTCGAGCCGTCGCACCACGGTCGGTCCGACGCCCTTCAATGCCAGCAGAGCCGCCCGTTCGTCGTCGTCGAATGCCACAGGGCGAGCCTACCTGGCAGTCCGGACACCCAAGTGTTGCGGCTCGATGACCGCGGTGATCGCGTCGATCTCTGCGCTAGGTATCGAGAAGTGCTCGGTGACCGCGACGGTGAGCGTGTCGCGGCCGGCCGTCATATCGAGCAGGAATCGTGCGACGACGTCCGATCCCCACTCTCGGAAGTCGAGATCGCGGACCGCGCTGATCGACCGGTACTGCTCTCCGGTTTCCAGCATCCCCCGGATCTCGTCACCGGAATCTCCTGTGCGCTGACCGTTCTCGTATCGGTGACAGTGCCGCGCGAGGCGAACCTTGCTCGTGTCGTGTGTGACGAGCGACATCACGTACTCCCGCGCCATTGCCACGCGGGGGCTGTCGACCGGTCCGCCGGACTCCTCGGCGATCCCGGCGAGGAGCGGGACCGCGAGGTCGCGACGGCAGATCAGGACGTCGGGCAGATACGGATGGACCTCGTTGTACTGCAACGGCGTTCCGTCTATCCGAGAACAGTGCAGGCCGGCCGCAAGCGCGACGCCCACCGGTGCTGCCGAGTCCCATTCCCACTGCCCACCTGCATGGACGTAGGCGTCGGCCTCGCCGCGGAGCACGGCCATCGCCTTGGCGCCCGCCGAGCCCATCGGGGCAACATCGGCGCCGACCCGCTCGGCCAGCGCGCCGATGAACTCCGGAGGACGGCTGTCACTCACCAGGATCAGCGGACGGGCGCGGTCCGAGGAGACAGCGCGGTCCCTGCCGCTGACGTACACCTCACCCCGAGCGGGCTGCGCGACGGCCGCCGCAACGATCCCCGCGCCGCGTTCCCACAGTGCGACATGTACCGCCCAGTCGGTGCGCCCGGCGAGTCCGTACTCGCGGGAGCCGTCGAGCGGGTCGATGATCCACACCCGCGGATTACCCAGGCGCGCCGCGTCGTCCGCGGATTCCTCGGAGAGCACGGCGTCGTCCGGGCGCTGTGCGGCCAGCCGCTCGAGCAGCAGCGCATTCGCAGCCTTGTCACCGCGCCGGCTCAGCTCCTTGGCTGCCGCCTTCTCGAGCGGGGCCTCCCCCAGTGCCCGGGACCGCAGTTCCACGAGCAACTCCCCCGCACGGGTGGCCAGCTCGGCCGCGAAGTCGGCATCGGTGCTCACAGGTTCAGATACTCCATGATCTTGGCGGCCTGCGCGACCGGATCGCCGTCCTCGGGCCGCAGCACCAGTTCAGCGCCCTCGGGCGCTTCGTAGGGGTCGTCGACGCCGGTGAAACCCGTGATCTCCCCGGCCCGCGCCTTGGCGTACATGCCCTTCGGGTCCCGCGCCTCACACTGTTCGATCGGGGTATCGACGAACACCTCGACGAACGGCAGCCCGGCATCGAGATGCTGCTGCCGAACCCGGTCCCGGTCCACGCGGTACGGGCTGATGAGCGACGCGACAGCCACCATCCCCGAATCGGCGAGCAACTGCGCGACGGCACCGACCCGCCGGACGTTCTCGGCGCGATCCGCAGCACTGAACCCGAGGTCTGCGTTGAGCCCATGCCGCAGGTTGTCGCCGTCGAGCCGGTAGGCGGGCACCCCCGCCGCGACCAGCCGGCGTTCGAGTTCCACTGCCACGGTGGACTTCCCGGACGCCGACAGCCCGGTGAGCCACACCGTGGTGCCGCGAGTAGCCCGCTCGTCGCGGGACACGGCTGCCGCATGCCAGACCACCTTGGATTCCTTGAGCGTCGGCCCGGTGATCATGCCGGCGGCGACGGTGTTGCCGGTCGAATCGTCGACCAGGATGAAGCTGCCGGTGACGCGATTACGCCGATAGGGGTCGAACAGCAGCGGCTGCTGGGTACGGAGCTGAATTCGTCCGATCTCGTTGAGCTTCAACGACTGTGCGGTCTCTTCTCGGTGGAGCGTATTGATATCGAGACGGTAGTCGAGGCGCACGATCTGCCCCTTCGTCGCGCGCGTGGTGTGCAGCACCGTGTACCGGGCGCCCTCGTCGAGCGTCGACTGCTCGGTGAGCCAGCAGACCATCGCATCGAGCTCCTGCCCGACGAGGGGACGATTGTTGGGCCGGCACAGAGTGTCGCCACGACTGACGTCCAGGTCGTCGGACAGCTGCACACACACCGCCGACGGTGCGAACGCCTCCTGAAGCGGGCGTCCGCCCGGCCCCCAGATCGCGGCGATTGTCGACGTGAAACCGGACGGCAGCGCGACGACCTCGTCGCCGGGCTTGAACACGCCGCTGGCGACGGTGCCGGCGTAGCCGCGGAAGTCGCGCAGATCTGCATCCGTCTGGCGCTGCGGGCGGATCACGTACTGAACGGGCAGCCGAGCATCGATGAGGTTGCGGTCGGACGCGATGTGCACCTCTTCGAGATGATGCAGCAGCGACGAACCCTCGTACCATGGCATGTTCTCGGTTCGGGAAACGATATTGTCGCCCCCGAGAGCCGAGACCGGGATGAACGTCAGGTCGTGGACGTCGAGTTTCGTTGCGAATTGACCGAACTCGTCCTTGATCTCGTCGAACCGTTCCTGCGACCAGTCGACGAGGTCCATCTTGTTGACGCACAGTACGAGGTGCGGGATGCCGAGCAGTGTCGACAGGAAGGCGTGCCGCCGAGTCTGCTCCAGCACCCCCTTGCGGGCGTCGACGAGAATCAGCGCAAGGTCCGCGGTCGAAGCCCCGGTGACCATGTTGCGGGTGTACTGCTCGTGCCCGGGAGTATCGGCGATGATGAACTTGCGATGCGGAGTCGCGAAGTAGCGGTGTGCGACGTCGATCGTGATGCCCTGTTCACGCTCGGCGCGCAACCCGTCGGTGAGCAGTGCCAGATCGGTGTGCTCGTCGCCGCGTTCGCGACTGCTGCGCTCGATCGCCTCGAGCTGATCTTCGAAGATCGACTTGGAGTCGTAGAGCAACCGGCCGATGAGCGTCGACTTGCCGTCGTCGACGCTACCCGCGGTGGCCACACGAAGTAGCTGCGGCATCAGAAGTAGCCCTCCTTCTTGCGGTCTTCCATCCCGGCCTCGGAGATCCGGTCGTCGGCGCGGGTCGCGCCGCGCTCGGTGATGCGGCTCGCGGCCACCTCGGTCACGACCTCGGCCGCGGTGCCCGCCGACGACTCGACGCAGCCGGTGCACGTCGCGTCGCCGACGGTACGGAAGCGGACCAGCGCCTCGTGGGGCTCCTCCCCCGGGAGCAACGTGAGGAACCGCGTGTGCGCCAACAGCATTCCATCGCGCTCGACGACGGGCCGGCGGTGCGCGTAGTAGATGGACGGCAGCTCGATGCCCTCCTCGAGGATGTACTGCCAGATGTCGAGTTCGGTCCAGTTCGACAGCGGGAACACCCGAATGTGCTCACCCTTGCGGTGCCGGCCGTTGTAGAGGCTCCACAGCTCGGGACGCTGTGCACGCGGATCCCACTGACCGAACTCGTCCCGGAAGCTGAACACCCGCTCCTTGGCGCGGGCCTTCTCCTCATCGCGGCGGGCACCACCGAAGACGGCGTCGAATTTGTTGTCCCGGATACCGCGCAGCAGTGCGTGGGTCTGCAGCCGGTTGCGGCTCGCGCGCGGGCCGCTCTCGTCGACGACACGTCCGGCGGCGATGTCCTCCTCGACGCTCGCGACGACAAGCCTCAGCCCCAGGCGGTCGACGGTGCGGTCGCGGAAGTCCATGACCTCATCGAAGTTGTGCCCGGTGTCGACGTGCATCACCGGCAGCGGCAGCGGCGCGGGCCAGAACGCCTTGGCAGCGACGTGCAGCATCACCACGGAGTCCTTGCCACCGGAGAACAGGAGCACCGGACGCTCGAATGTCGCGGCAACCTCACGAAAGATATGGACCGCCTCCGCCTCCAGCGCCCCCAAATGGGTCAGCTCGTAGGCCGGCGGGGAATGCAGCATGCTCATCTGCAGCTCACTCTCGAGTTCGGTACACATTTGTACCGAGGTGGTTCGAAATTGAATTCTGCGCCGAGAATAGAACGCGTTCCATGCCGTGGTCAATGACTCCCGCCCAGCAGACGGTCAAACGCGGGTGCGCATCGGATGCCTACCCCCGACTGCCGCGGTCACCGCATCGGCCGCCGCGGTCAGTGCCGCAGCGCGCCGATCGATCTCGGCGCGACCGATGGTCGCTCCCACATAGATGGTCAGCACCAGCGCCTGTTGACCCTCGGCATCGTAGGTCGGCGCCGCAATGAGATTGACCGGATGCTCGCCCTCGTGATCATCGCGCGCGAGGTACACCCGCTCCCCGAGGCTCGAGACCACCTCACCCAGCAGTTCCCGGACCTCGGGTGGCAGGTCGTGCGTCGCGACGCCGGCCATAAGCGAGTGCAGCCGCTGCCCGACGGTCGTCAGCGTCTCCACCAGATAGCCCGCGTCCCGGCACTCGTCGACGACGCGCCGTAGATGGTCGCGGTCGAGGCGCACCGGCAGCGCGGGTTCGCGCCGTAGCCACGCCTCGAGCCCCTCGTCGCTGCCCCACAGCACATACATCAGACCCACCGGCGGCGCGAACGGATACACCTGTCCCACCTTGGCCCGCGTGGGAGCACCGGGCACCGCCGTCACCTCGAGCACCGTGATCTGGTCGCCGACCACTGTCGATGCCGTGCAGGTTGTCCCGAACTCCGCGGTGATCCGCTCGAGCTGTTCGCGCGCAATGGGTCCCATCGCGAACCCGTGCTGGGCGGCGCGTCCCGCGGCGATCAGTGCCGGACCCAGGCCGTACAGCTTGGATGCGCCGTCACGGGTGAGGTAGCCGGCGGCGACGAGCGCCGACAGGATGCCGAGGCAGGTCGGTTTCGAGATATCCAGCGCGCGGGCGAGTTCCGAGAGCCCGAACCGCTTGTCCGGCCGGGCCACGAGGTAGTCGAGCACCTGGACGACGCGCTCCGTCGGTGGAGACTTCCGGCCCCGCGCACCGGCGCCGTCGATATCTGCGCCGGCAGCCGAGTCCGCCGCACCGGATTGTCGCGAATTCATTGACCACCCCTTGGAACACGTTCTATGGTCGGATCATCATCAGGTCTACCACACAGGTACATATTTGTACCATCGGACGCGAGGAGTCTTCAGTGCTGACCGATCCCCTGACCGCGGCCATCGCCAAGGCCGAGAAGCTGGTCGAGAGCGCCCCGCACATCCGGACCGAACAGGATCTTCTCGAGGGCTACCAATACCTGGCCGGCGGAATCCTCGCCACAGTCCATGCGGCCTGGGCCACGGAGAAGACGCACCCGAACTTCATCCAGGGCACCGGCCCCTTCACGAAGATGGGCCTCGACAACCCCGACACCATGTACTTCGGTGCGCGCATCAACGATGACGCCGAGTACAAAGTGACCGGACGACGCGGCAGCACAGTCGATCTCAGCTTCCAAGTGCTCAGCGGCAACTACACCAACTCCAACGTGCCGGGTAGCGAGATAGCCTTCGACGACCGCGAACTGTACATCGAGGAGGACGGCTCATTCGTTGCCTGGTTCGGTCCCGGGCCCGCGAACGACCGCACCAACTACTTCACCCTCGCCCCCGGTTCGACGCAGCTCGTGGTTCGCGAGGTGTACAACGATTGGACCGAGCAGCGCGGCACAATCCGGATCGAACGCGTCGACGTCGCGGGCACTCCGCCGCCGCCGCTCACCCGGGAGGAGACCGAGAAGCGTTTCGCCCGCGCCGGCCGCGCGCTGGTGAGCCGGGTCAAGACGTGGCTCCAGTTCCCGGAGTGGTTCTACCTGAACCTCCCGGTCAACACGATGGTCGAGCCGCGACTGACCCCCGGCGGCCTCGCGACGCAGTATTCGTCGGCTGGCCACTACGAGCTCGCCGACGATCAGGCGATGATCATCACCGTTCCGGCAGCAGACGTCCCATACCAGGGCTTCCAGCTGGGGAGCCTGTGGTACATCTCGCTCGACTACATCAACCACCAGACTTCGCTCAATGCGAGCCAATCGCAGATCGATCCGGACGGGAACATCCGGCTCGTGATCAGCGAACGCAACCCCGGTGTCACCAACTGGATCGAGACGCTCGGCCATGCCCGCGGGTACCTCCAGTTCCGGTGGCAGCGGGTCTCTCGCGAGTTGTCCGCCGCCGACGGGCCCACCCTCGAGGTCGTCTCGCTGGATGAGGTTGCCTCGAAACTGCCGTACTACGAACAGAACAAGATCACGCCGGAGGACTTCGCTGCCCGTATCGGGGCACGCCAGGCCGCCGTCGCCAACCGGATGCTGGGGTAGACATGACAAATCTGTTGCAGGACAAAGTGGTAGTCATCTCGGGCGTCGGCCCCGCACTGGGCCGAACGCTCGCGCTACAGTGCGCGGGTGCCGGTGCCGATCTGGTGCTGGCCGCTCGCACACAGTCCCGACTCGACGAGGTGGCGAAGGAGGTGACCGACCTGGGTCGCCGGGCCGTCACGGTGTCCACCGACATCACCGATCAGGCCTCGGCCGAGAACCTGGTATCGGCGGGCCTCGAGGCGTACGGCCGAATCGACACCCTGGTGAACAACGCATTCTCGATTCCATCGATGAAGCCGCTCGAGCGCACCGACTACCAGCACATCCGTGACAGCATCGAGCTGACGGTGCTGGGCGCACTGCGACTGACACAGCTGTTCACGCCCGCACTCGAGCAGACCAACGGGTCGATCGTCAACATCAATTCGATGGTGTTGCGGCACTCTCAGGAGCGCTACGGCAGCTACAAGATGGCCAAGGCCGCACTCCTGGCCATGTCCCAGTCCCTGGCCACCGAACTCGGCCCCAAGGGCATTCGAGTCAATTCCGTTGCACCCGGATACATCTGGGGCGACACCCTGAAAAAGTACTTCGCGCACCAGGCCGAGAAGTTCGGTACGACCGTCGAGCAGATCTACGAGCACACCGCGGCCGGTACCGACCTCAAGCGGCTACCGGAAACCGAGGAAGTCGCGGACGCGGTGATCTTCCTCGCCTCCTCGATGGCGAACGCCATCACCGGGCAGTGCCTGGACGTCAACTGCGGCGAGTTCCACCACTGAAGGCCGAAAGGGTTACGCGAGCAACATGACTGAAAGTACCCGACCCGATCGCACCACGGTCGGCACCGTCGAAGACCTACACGCGTCCGCGACCAGGATGACCGGCCTCACCGACTTCGGCGTCGACGACTACACCGAGGCCCTCGGCGTCCTGCTCGACTCGTACGCCCAAGACGAGGATCTGACCCCGTTCGGCAGCAAGATCTCCCGCGTCTTCCTGCGCGGTGCGCTGGTTGCCCGGCTGCTGTCCGAGGCCGCATGGAAACAGTTCCCCGAGCACACCGCCGTACCGATCGATCGCCCGATCTTCGTCACCGGGCTGCCACGTACCGGCACCACCGCGCTGCACCGCCTACTGACGGCCGATCCCGCGCACCAGGGCCTCGAGATGTGGCTGACGGAGATGCCACAGCCGCGACCGCCGCGCGATACATGGGGCGCCAATCCCGTGTTCCAGAAGATCGAGGCCACGTTCAGTCAGCATCACGTGGACCACCCCGAGTTCATGGGCGTGCACTACATGTCGGCCGGCGAGGTCGAGGAGTGCTGGCAACTGCTGCGTCAGACATTCAAGTCGGTTTCTTACGAGTGCCTGGCGAACCTGCCGACCTATTCCCAGTGGCTGCAGGGCCAGGACTGGACCAACGCATACGCCCGACACAAGAAGAACCTGCAGCTGATCGGCCTACCGGACCGGGACCGGCGGTGGGTGCTCAAGAATCCCAGCCATCTGTTCGCACTCGACGAGTTGATGGCGGTGTACCCCGACGCGCTGATCGTGCAGACCCACCGGCCGCCGAGCACGATCATCCCATCGGTGTGCAGCCTCGCCGAGCACGCTACCGAGGGCTGGTCGAACAAGTTCCGCGGTGACGTGATCGGACGCAGCCAGCTCGACCTGTGGGCACGCGGGCTCGAGGACTTCACGGCGGCACGGGTCAACTACGACCCCGCGCAGTTCATCGACGTCGAATACGGCGACTTCGTCGGTGATCCCCTCGGGACCGTCGAGAAGATCTACTCCCACTTCGCAATTCCGATGTCCGAGCCGGCGCGCCGGGCCATGACGGATATGCACGACGAGAGCCGCTCCGGCAGCCGCAAGCCGGCCCACCGGTACACGCTCGAGGAGTATGGGCTCACCGCCGGAGAGGTCGACGAGCGGTTCGGAGACTACGCGGTGGGCTGAACCGAGCAAGATCCCACCCAACGAGACACCGTTGTGACTATAGACACACTGTCGGGCTAAGTTGCATACATGGGGCCTGCAACGGCGCAGACCCCTGTCAGAGAGGCTCGATCCGCATGTTCCTGCACGCACGAAGTTTTGGCAACGACCGCAATCGGATCCCGGACGGGATGCACGGGTCACCAGGGACATCGACGTCAGTCGATTTGGCGGCGGCAGGCTACAGCGAACGGGAATTCTTCCTCAGCGGCACCGCGACCGCATACCGAGAGGATGGGGCCTGGGACTCCGACGGCAGCTGGGCGGTGACCGAGGCCGGGCAGGCCCCGTACCGCACGCGCCTCCTGGTCCGTATGCCGAAGGACCCGGGCCGCTTCAACGGCACCGTCGTCGTCGAGTGGCTCGACGTGAGCGGCAACGTCGATACCGACGTCGACTTCGGATACATGTACCCGGAGTTGCTGCAGGGCTACGCCTGGGTGGGCGTCTCCGCTCAGGCGGCCGGTGTCAACAGCACCGGCGGCAGCCCTCTGGGGCCGAACGTCGTCGGACTCAAGGCCTGGGATCCGCAGCGCTACGGTCCGCTGCATCATCCGGGCGATGCGTACTCGTACGACATCTTCTCCCAGGCCGGTGCCGCGATCCGCGCACCCCGCGGCGCCAACCCGCTCTCGGGTCTGGTGGTGGAGAAGCTGCTCGCAGTCGGACAGTCGCAGGCCGGCTTCCGGATGCTCACCTATGCCAACGCCATCCAGCCCTCGGCCCGGATCTTCGACGGCCTGTTCATCCACGGCCGCGCCGGAGCAGGTGCTCCGATCGGCGACGCCACACTCGACGGACCGGGCGGCCCGACGGGCATCGCCCCCGCGCGTGTACGCACGGATCTCGAGGTGCCGGTGTTCCAGGTGGTCACCGAGACCGACCTGTTCGAGCTCGGCGGCGGTCCCGGACCACACTCGTTCGTCGCGGCTCGCCAGCCCGACACCGAGCGCATCCGTACGTGGGAAATTGCCGGTGCCGCCCATTCCGACGCGCACTCGCTGCGAATCCTGCACCCGCAGTACACCGCCCAGTTCGGGGCGATCCGGGAGCTGAGCACGCTGATCCCGATCGTCAATGACGGACCGCAGAGCCAGGTCGTGTCGGCGGCGCTGCGCGCGCTACGGCACTGGGTAGTCGACGGCGTCGCACCCGCATCCGCCGATCCGATCGAGACCACCGCGGACACTATCGTCCGCGACCGCTTCGGCAACGCGCTCGGCGGCGTCCGCACTCCGGATGTCGACGTGCCGGTCGCAACTCTCACCGGCGAGACCGTGCAGGTGCCGAACAACGGGGCGACCGTGCCCCTCGACACCGAGACGCTGGCCGTGCTCTACCCGGATCAGGATACGTACGTGACTCAGTTCTCCGACGCCACCGACCGTGCAGTCACCGCGGGATTCCTGCGATTCGAGGACGGACGTGCCCTGATGACCAAGGCACGAAGCCGCGGCATCGGCAACTGACCGGTCCCGGTCGCGGTGGCGAGTCCGCCTCAGCCGACGATCGCTCGGCCTATGGCTTCGACGAGGCCGTCTCGCCACCACCGGCCAGTTCTGCCGCCCACCAAGTCACGATGGCTTCGCTGAACTCTGCTGGCGCGTCGGATTGCAGGAAGTGGCCGACTCCGTGGAGCACCTTCGTGGTGTGGTTAGGGAAGATTGCTTCGAATCGCTCACGGTATTTGTCGGTGAAGATCGGGTCCGCCTCGGCCCACACGATCAGCGTGGGTAACTTCGCGAGAGTGCTGAGTCGGCCCGCAAGATCGGTGAAGAACCCACGAGCGCCGACGATTTCACTCGGAAGTGCTGCGCAGGGTCGTCGGCGCTCCGGCGTGGGCATAGCCTCGCGGTAGTGCGCCATCTCAGCTCCGGATAGGTTCCGGCGCTTGTGCGCTGACGGGATGTAGTAGTTGACGAACAGGTTGAACCGCCGAATCAGCGCGCGTCCGATGGGGTTCCCTACGCCGCGTGAGAACAGTTCGCTGGACAGGTCACCGTTCAATGGCCATGCCCAGGTATTGGAGAGGACGAGGCGTTCGAACTTGTCCGGCCGTTGCTGGGCAGCGTACAAGCCGAACGGACCTCCCCAGTTGTGGCCGACCAACGTCAGCCGCGAGAGTTCCAAGCGGTCGAGGAAGGACACGAGTAGCTCTGCGTGGTCGCGAGCCAGGTACCGATAGCCGGGCGCACCGGTGGACAGGCCGAATCCTGGAAAATCCACGGCGATGCACCGGAACCGGCCCCGCAAGGCTGCAATGACGTCGCGGTAGACGAAGGACCAGACCGGATTGCCGCTCAGCAACAACAGGATCGGCCCCGAACCCTCGTCCACGTAGTGCACGACGTTCCCGTCCAGCTCCACGAAGTGGCTTTCGAATGGGAACAACTCGTCGTCCACCCACGCCGGACGTTCACCAGAAGCTTGTGCGGTCGCCATGCTCCGATCCTCCCCATTTCTTACCATTCTCAAGTTGACTTGTTCTTCTCTAGTCCACAATCAAACATGAAGTAACAGACGGGAGAGGCCGAATGGGCGAACTACTCGACGACGTCCTGACCGCACACGGCGGCGCTGAACGCTGGCAATTTGTTTCAGCGATCACAGCGCGGGGACATTTGGACGGTCTGCTGCCCATACACTTCCCCGAGTTTTCCCCCGGCCGATGCTCCTGGCGCTCGACTTCGACAAGATCGAGATCGAGCGCTGACCGATGGGAGACAAGGAGAACAACATGGCAATCAAGCGGTCATACGGACAGTACTGCGGCTTGGCGCGGGCGCTCGACGTCGTGGGCAACCGGTGGAGCCTGCTCATCGTGCGCGAGCTACTCCGGGGACCGGCCCGCTACGGGCAACTCCAGGAAGGCCTGCCCGGGATCTCCACCAACCTGCTGACCGATCGCCTGCGCGAACTGGAGGAAGCCGGCGTGATCCGGCGCCAGCTTGACACCGATAGCAACGGCATCGCCTACGCTCTGACCCCCTGGGGCAGCGAACTACGCGGCGCTGTCGCGGCGCTGGTGAACTGGAGCACGCCGCTCATGGTTTCCGGCCCGGGTGGCGACAGCGTCCGCACTCATTGGTTGGTGGTTGCGCTCGAGTCACTGTTGGACGGCAAGCGAGCCGAGGTACCGGCGACCGTCGGCGTGGAGGTCGACGGCACGACCCTGACGGTGCGGGTCGACGAAACGGGAACCCACGTCGCGCTCGACGTCGATGGGCAACACCAGACCGTCCTTCGCGCAGAACCAACGGTGGTGCTTGGCCTTGCGTCAGGAATGCTGACCGTCGAGCAGGCGATCGCCGCGGGCGGACTCCGTGGCGACAAGCAGGATCTCACCACGGTTTTCGGAGCCGACTGACCGACCCTCGGCTTCCACTCGGCATGTGCGGTGATCGGCCGGTGCGGAGTACTCGATCGATTTCGGGACGCGCCTCCACCGTCATGCGCCCTCGGGGGCACCTCCGCCAGGCTCATCGGAGGTGCGCACCGAGCAGCGCGTCGACCTGCTCGGGCGCTTCCTCCGGAATCCAGTGGCTGACCCCCTCGAGGGTCTCGAACGTATACGGCGCGTCGACGAAACGTGCGGCTAGACGAGCCCCGACCGGGCCGAGCGCGATGTCGCCGTCGCTCCACACGTACAGCGTGGGCACGCGGACCTTGGTCGCATTCGCACCGGGCCTCGTGAACGCCATCGCCCGGTACCAGTTCAAACCCCCTCGCGCCCGGCTGCGATCGCGCATCGCCGCAAGGTCTCGGTCGGCGGCAGCTGCGGCCATGCCGCTCGCGATCAGGTGACGTCGGGCAAACCCTCCCGATGCCAGCGCGCGCTCCGGAAGCAGCGGCAACTGGAACACGAACATGTACCAGGACATACGGATCTGCTTGCTGGTCAGCAGCGCACGGACGAACGCCGCCGGGTGCGGCACCGACAACGCGGTAAGAGTTCGGACCAGATCTGGTCGCTGTGCGGCGATCGTCCACGCAACAGCCGCACCCCAGTCGTGTCCCACCACATGGACCTGCCCGACACCGGCACATTCGATCAGCGCGACGACATCCGCCGTGAGCTGCGCGGACCGGTAGGCCCATCGTGAGCGGGGCCGTGCCGCGGGCGAGCAACCACGCTGATCCGGTGCCAGAGTGCGGAATCCGCGCGTGTGCAACAGCGGAGCCAGTCCGTCCCACGATCGGGCGTCCTGCGGGAACCCGTGCAGCAGGACTACCGGCGTCCCGTCGAGCGGCCCCTCGTCACGGACGTCGAACGTCAGACCGTCACGGCTGTACGACGAAATCCGGCCGCTCACTTGGGTCGCCCCCTCACTCAGTTCTGAGTGACCTCACGCTATGGATATTCGGCGGAGCAGTCAACGACATGCGAGTTGTACAAACGTCCAGGAAATTCTGCGCGAATCCGGCACATGCCTGCTAGCTTTACGGCCAGTGGCGTCGGGCCACACCCCACATCGAACCAGAGGACAAACATGGGTTCCTTCTCCACCATCAGCGCCGTCATCGACATCGTCAAGACCATCCTGCCGATCATCCAGCAGCTGAGCTCGATGAGCTGATCCCCGCGCGGACACCGACGGGCCGGACTCATGGGAGTCCGGCCCGTCGGCCTGTCCGGGGCCACTGAAAACACTCTGGTGAGCAGAATCCGCCTACGTCGTCATCCCGGCGTCGCACCGCCTCCGCGGCAATGGGATCCGAATCAATCGTTCAGGAATCGACCTAGGTGGGGAACGGCCTTCTTCGCGGTCTTCGCGTTGAGGCCCTCCCCGATAGCCTGCAGCTTCCACTCGCCGCCCTGCCGGTACACCTTGGCCATAGCGACAGCGGTGAAAGGCATGCCGCCCTGAAGGGTGAATCGTGCCAACTCGGCCCCCTGCGGCGAGTCGACCAGTCGACAGAACGCGTTGGCCACCTGCTCGAAGGTCTGCCCCCGATAGGAAGTGACAACGAAAATGATGGCGGTGATCTTAGAGGCGACGCTGGGTAGGTCGACGGTGATCACTTCGTCGTCGCCGTCGCCGTCTCCAGTGAGATTGTCGCCGGAGTGCACGACGGCGCGGTCGTCCGACTCGAGCGCACCGTAGTAGACGATGTCGGCGACCTGACTTCCGGCGAACATCACGGCCGAAGCATCCAGGTCGATGCTGGACGAACGTGCGCCGAATCGTCCTCGGCTGCTCACCGGATCCCAGCCCAGCCCCATCCGGATGTGGGTCAGTGCGACACCGCCGTCCTTACGGAGAGTGACCTTCTGCCCCTTGCTCAGATTCACCCGCTTCTGCTTGGTGAGGCTGATTTCGGGGGCATCCGGCACCGCGGCGGGCGCGGTATGGGTACCGGCGGTGGCGCCGTTGGAGGATCGATGCGGGGGCACTGCAGGCGGCGTCATCGTGGGTGCGGAGCCGGTCGACACCGGTGTGGGGGCGGGCGCGTCGTCAACGGACACACCATGATCGGTCACCAGCGCTGCGAACCCGCCGGCATATCCCTGGCCGACGGCACGTACCTTCCACGCCCCCTGGCGTCGATACAACTCGAGCGCAATGACGATCGATTCGGTATCCAGTCCTTCGATGCGGTACTCGTACAACACATTCCCGGCCGTATCGGAGACCAGGGCAGTCGGCGGTGCCGACCGGCCGAAACTGCTCGCGGCGTCGTCGAGGGTGATGACAGCCCGCACCTGCTCCACGTCTGCCGGGATCGCCGACAGCGTCACCGCAAGTTCGGCGGCCTGCCCCGTAGCCCCGGGCTGCAGACGCACACCCGGCCCCGCCGGCTGGTTGAAGAAGACGAAGTCGTCATCGGACCGGACCTTGCCCGCCGCGGTCACCAGCAGAGCGGACAGGTCCGCGGCCGCGGTGAGGACGATCGAGACGACGACATCGTTCACGGACAGGGCTGCATTCTGGCCCTTGGTGAGCTGTTGGGGCACGGCAATCATCCTTCGCTGCTGGACAGTACGGAACTCGGTCAGATGTGGGCGCCGGCTGGCAGGTTCTGCCCAGCCGGCACAGCGGGATCCTTCTCGGCGTGCAGGAGGAACCAGCGCAGGATCTCCTCCCCCGCAGCGATTCCGCGCCTGTTCGTCACGGTCAGGTGCGGATGCTGCCAGTCGAGCGCGTCGAGTTCGCCGTGCCGCGGCCGGATCGCGGCGTCCGCGGCGGCGAGCATGTCGGCATCGAGCGCGCCGTCCCCGGCCGCGAGCGTCATCGCAACCTCGGCAATCGAGCCATCGGCAACCAGACGCCTGCGAACCTCGGCCACCGCGGAACTCTTCGACACCGCATCGGGCATGGTGTAGATCTTGCGGCCCTGCCGGGAGACGTTCCAGCCACGCGCACCGCACCACGTACCCCACTCGGCCAGGAAGTCGTCCGGCAGCGCCGCGAGATCGACCACCAGGTAGCAGAAGAGTTCGTCGGCGACCCGACAGTTGCGGACCCAGTCGTCACTGATCCTGGATCGCAGTGCGGTGGTGACCTCGTCGAGCCCTGCCCCTCGACTGCGGGCACTCTCGTCGATGCCGCTCCGCCAGCGGGGATCCGGGATACCGTCGACGAGGATGTTGCCGCCGTTGCTGGTGATGGCGTAGCGCCACGGGCTGCCAGGCAAGGCGATTCGCCGGAACTGTTCGATGGTACGAGTCGTGGTCGGTACCAGAACCGCCGTCCTGGCCACGGCTTGCAGCAGCCTCGCACCGGTCACAGTGACGAACGACAGCGGCGCGCCGTCATAGTGTTCGACGCACTGCAGGTCGGACTCGGCTGTCGTCGGCTCCAGGTCCATCGCGGCCCGCGAGTAGATCATCGTCCGGTCGAGGTCGGTCGCCACGAGAATGGTCATGTGATGTCCTTGATCAAGCCCATACAGGAATACGCGAGGTCGGGCACGACCTCGACCGGGACACTGCGGGCATCCGCGAGAAGCCGAATATGGGCATGTTCGGGCGCATCGAGATCTCGCACCAGCACCTTCCACGGAACGCGACGCAGTAGCACCCGGGTGGTCTCCCCGACGCCCGGTTTGACGTAGTTGACCGTCGAGATGTCGTACCGCTGACGAATCTTCTCGACCGAAGCCCAACCTGCCCACGTCGGAGTCCGATCGCCGGACCGGATCGCGGCCACGTCACCCACGACCGCCGATTCCACGTCGGTGAATCTCTCTCCGATCGTGTCGAGCAAATTGTTGGAGACGTCGTCCTCGGCAAGTTCGCGGTAGAACTTGGCGCCGTGAAACTCGCCGGGCGCGATCAGCGAGTCGTTGAGGACGGTGCGCGAAACGAGTCCGGAGACGGTCGAGTTCAGACACGCGGACGCAATGAGGAAGTCGTCACGCGTGCCGTATGTACGCGCACACGCGCCCGGATCGGCCAGTACGGCAAGATCGGAATTGAACACCGGCCCACCCGCCGCGGCGTGGTCTGCCAGCGCGGTGTCGAGTTCCCGAGTGATCGCACCCTTGCCGGTCCAGCCGTCGACGAACACCACGGACGACGGATCATGATGGGCAGCAAGGTATTCCATTGCCGCGATGTCGATCCCGCGATCCCGGACAATCGACACCGCGTAGTGCGGTAGATCGAGACCGTGCATCCGCATTGCCCAGCGACGCATCAGAATCCCGATCGGGGTTCCAGCGCGCGCGAGGGAGACGAGCGTGATGTCGTGGCCCCGCTCCGCCAGTACGAGTTCGGTGACGGCACCGACCGCCCGGGCCAACCGCTCGGCGCTCTCGACCAGGACCTTGTCGAAGAGCTCCCGGTACTGCGCGTCCGGCTGGTACTCGATGGGCAGTGATTCCGCGTAGTGCGCGCGGCCCGACTGGATACGCCGTTCCCGTTCGGCGACATCGGCCTCGAGATTCACCGCCGACAGGTCCTTGAGCAGCCAGCGGACGTCGGCAGCCGGATACGAGCCGAAGTCGGGGCCGGTCAATGGCGCGGTCACACCGGATCCCGTCGGATGCGCGCCAGATGCCGGGGGTCGGTGGCCGGGACTACCACGAGCAGGACGTCGTTGCCCGCGGCCGTCAGGACATCGAGCAGCCCACCGTCGCAGCGCAGCCGGTCGGTGTCGGCGGGAGAGTCCGCGACGACCAGTAGAAGGGGACGCACCGTCGGATCGTCGGACCAGTAGGCGTTGTAGAGGTACCGCGGCGCTGCGTCGTCGGCCTCGGGTGCGACGAACATGTAGCCGCGGCGCAGGGGGTATCCGGGCTCATCGAGCACGTACGCCGGCGAGCGCGTAGTGGTTTGGAATCGCACCGCGAGCCCGTTCCGGGCCAGTTCCGAAGCCAGTCTCAGCGGCAGATACATCAGCTCTTCGTGGCCGATGACGATAATCGGGCGATCGGGATCGATGCGCGCCGCCAGTTCCGTCGCGGCCGCCGTGATCGCCGCGTCGAATCCCGCTGCGTCGGAATAGAGGAATCCGTGACGGCCGCCGTCCGGCACCGCCGCCGGCCAGGACAGCCCGACCACTTCGGACTCGCCGCGATTGCCGGACACCGGATTGAGGACCGGGTCCGGCAGGGCGACGACCCGCTCGATCAGTCCCTCAGGGAGGACGGTGTGACCGCTCGCGAGACTGACGAAGTCGATGGCGACACCGAGTTCGGCGGCAGCGGCGGCGGTCTGGTCACGATGGTGCCCGGTCCGCATGTCGACCAGCGCCGCAACGATGTATCGGCCGCGCGGATGGTGTGCGTGCAGGGCACGAATGGCGTCGACGGCCGTGGCGCCGGTGGAGATCTCGTCGTCAACCAGCACCATCGGGCAGTCGCTCGCCAGCAGGTCCGGCGAGGTGGGTTGCAGGAGGTGACTCGTCGCGTGGGAGTGCCCCTCCTCGAACCCAGCGACGGTCTCCGCTCCGGGCACGTCCCGCCGGGTCGAATGCAGATAGCACCGGGCTCTGATCCGGGTGGCGACGCAGTGCCCGAGTCCGGTTGCCGTCTCGGCGAATCCGAGGACGGTGGCATCGACCTCGGATTCGTGGCCGGCAGGTAGTGCCAGCGCGGCGAGAACCAGCTCGCCGAGTCGATCACCGGCGGCGATGACGTCGTCGGGAGCGGTGGGCAGATGCTTGCCGAGGACCGTCGAAACCAGCAGGTGCGCGCGGCGCGGATTGCGGCGCAGCCCGGGTTCGACTAGCTGTGAGGCGGTGTAGCCGGCGTCGGATTCCGAATGCCCGAGGGCGAGTCCGAACTCGCGTGTCGCCCACGGTTCGGCGACCGGAACGTCCGGGGCGGTCAACGCGCCACCAGCGCAGTCAGCAGGTCGACGAACGTCACACCCTTGTTGGTGACGCCGAACACCCTGGCGCGCCGCAGCGTTGCCTCGGCCCAATTCCGATGCGGGCGAACCTCGTTCATCTTGTTCTTGTATCCCGATGCCTGTACGCCGCCGTTGGCCCCGCTACCGAGGATGTCGAGCGCGTCATGGTATTCCTCGTGCGTAACGGCGGACAGCGCATGGACGGCTGCCACATGGGAGGGGTGGATGACCGTCTTGCCGTGAATGCCGTTCGCCCGATCCAGCGCGATCTCACGCAGCAACCCGTCGAGGTCACGGCTGACGAGTTGCTGCCGGAAGAGTACGGCGTCCTGCTCGACGAACGGAGTGGCGCGCAGCATCGGCCGGAACATCCGCTCATGGTCGGCGAAGTACTCCCACACCGGCCCTGTGATGACGAACCCGGTGCCGTCAGCACGACCCAGATAGTTCACGACGTCGGCGATGACGTCGACGACCACACGGACGTCGTAGATGGTGAGGTCCCGATCCCGGCGGATCCCGAACGTGCTGCACATGTCTGTCGCACCGATCCTGATCGCCAGGACGCGGTCGCGGTGCCGCGCAAGCAGTTCGCTGACCGCATGCAGTTCGACGTCGCGGCTCTGCCGGTGCACCAACTCCGGCGACTCGAGCACCGGCATCGCGTACAGATGCTTGCCGAGCCGGTCGGACGCTTCCGTGATCTCGTCGAGGAACGCGGCACCACTGTCACTGGTGAATTTCGGGACGACGAATCCGGTCAGCGCGACCACACCGGTGCTGAGCGCGTCCGTGATCGCCCGAATGTCGCCCGGCGTCCTGACCCGCACGAACAGCAACATGTTGGCCGCGACGGTTCCGGCCAGCTCGTTCAGCGCTGCGACTGCATTGGCCATACCCGCTTCGACTTCGTCGTCCGCGACGGCATCCTCGAGATCGAGGACCATCGAGCACACACCCCCGCCGGCACGGCGCAGGATCGTCGCAGTGAGGTCATCCCGCGTGGCAGGGACGTACAGGGTCGCACCGAGTGCGACGGCCAGCAGGTCCCGGTCCGCACTGTCGTCGAACGACTCGGGCCGATGCAGGAACAGCGCATCGGCGGTCTCGGCGTCAAGGTGATGGAAATGCCGCATCGCGCACGCGTCGGTAGTAGTCCCCCATGTCATGGTGTGGCGCTCTGCCCTCTCATGCGTTGCACAATTCCAGCGACGAACGTCGACACTGCATCGAGTTCGGTGATGTAGGCCCAATAGTCCGGATGTGTACCGGTCAGGCCATCGACGGCCCGTTCGATCCGGTCCACCTGAGCATCCAGAGCCGAACCCCACTCGGCGGCAAGCCCCGAATTGACTGCGAGCAGCTGGGCGTCCCGAAGCCGAAAGCGTACGGCATCGACCTTGGCCCGAGGTTCGGCGCGTACTTCACGCAAAAGCCGAAGCCTGTCGGTGACAGCAGCGACGACGCCCTCCGCATCCGAGAGCCTCGCCCGCACCCGCGCGGTCAGCTCCAATGCCAGGTCTGGGTCTCCCCCCACCAACGCATCCTTCGCCTCGGCGAGCAGCACTTCGGACTCGTCGATGAGACGGGCACTCTCCGTGTCGTTGCCGACGAGATCGTCCGAGCTCGCGGCATTGAACTCGCGCAGGATCGATGAGTACGCCGGACCGAGCTCTCCGGCCCGGTGCCGGACCGCAGCAATCCGGGTCGACACCGATGAGAGCGCCTTCTGCGCCTCGCGTTCCCGGTTCGGGGCTGCAGCCAGCGCGGATTCCAGCTCGGCTGCCGCGCTGTTGAGACGCGCTGCCGCATCACGGACACTTCGGACGTCGTCCTGCGCACGGGCACCGGACAACAAGAGCGAGGCCTCGTCGATCGCCGCAACGCCGGCCCGGACCGAGGAGTAACCCGCAAACTGTCCGACTGCCCGCTGCCGAGCAGCACTCCCAGCGGATTGGGCCTCAGCAGCGACCCGCGGAATGGCGGCGAGCAACGACGCTGCGTGCTCGAGGTGACCGCGATGGGCTTCGTAGAACTCGTCCACTCGGCGCGCAGCATCGACCAGCGAACGGGTCGTTGCTGTGAGGTCCACGGCTGCGACCCGATCGCGGTCGCCCGCCTCGCACATGGCCACGTACCGACCGCCTGCCTCATAGCATGTGTCGCGGACCGGCAACCACAGGCCCCGGAGGCCTTTCTCCGGAAAGAGCTGATTCGATGCCGAAACGGACGCCTCGGCGATACGCTGGCGGCCGTCCATGTCGAGGAACGCGGCGGTCATCGATTCGCGAGCACGGCGCACCGCCTCGTCCTCGTCGCGGGACTCTCCGAAGATCCGCCCCGACCATCTGCCGGCCACCGCTGCATCGTACTGGATTTGCCCAGATCGACGATTTGACGACCGGCGCGGCGGCACGATGTCGGCCCACCGCATATTGTGGTGTTGCACGATCCTGAAGTACGACATATCGGGCACGCGGCCGAAGGTTGGTGCCTGGATTCCACACCACTGAAAGGACTCCTCGATGGGCGTCAGCTTGACCAAGGGCGGAAACGTCTCCCTCACAAAAGAGGCGCCGAATCTCACCGCGGTTGCGGTCGGTCTCGGATGGGACGTGCGCAGCACCACCGGCACCGACTTCGATCTCGACGCCAGTGCGATCGCCGCGGGCGCCGACAAGAAGGTGGTCTCCGACCAGCACTTCGTCTTCTTCAACAACCTGCGCTCGCCCGACGGCTCGATCGAGCACGTCGGCGACAACACCACCGGTGAGGGCGAGGGCGACGACGAGGTCATCAACGTCGATCTCGCTGCGGTTCCGGCGAACATCGAGAGCATCTTCTTCCCGGTCTCGATCTACGATGCCGACACCCGCGCCCAGTCGTTCGGTCAGGTCCGCAACGCCTACATCCGCGTCGTCGACCGCGCCAACGGCAACGAGCTGGCCCGCTACGACCTGTCCGAGGACGCCTCGACCGAGACCGCGATGGTCTTCGGTGAGCTGTACCGCCACGGCGCCGAGTGGAAGTTCCGCGCGGTCGGCCAGGGCTACGCCTCCGGCCTGGCCGGCATCGCCCGCGACTACGGCGTCAACGTCTAGTCGTTCCGGCACGTTCGACCGATTCACCTGAACGTGCGGCCGCGGAATCCGGGCCAGGATCCCGCGGCCGCACGTCACAGGAACAGGAACTCCGACGAACCGGCAGTCCGGCCACGCTGCCCGGACAACATTTTCCTGCCCTCGGAGCGTCCTCGTTCCGCAGTCCGAAATCCGCTGCCTAAAGAGGAACCAGACCATGAGCGTCACGCTCACCAAGGGGGGCAACGTCTCCCTCTCGAAGCAGACCGACAACCTCACCACCGTTGCTGTCGGCCTCGGCTGGGACGAACGGGCCACCACCGGGGTCGCCTACGACCTCGACGCCTCGGCTCTGCTGACGGGCGCAACCGGCAAGGTCCTCTCCGATCAGCACTTCGTCTTCTACAACAATCTGCGATCGCCGGACGGCTCGGTCGAGCACACCGGCGACAACCTCACCGGCGACGGCGACGGTGACGACGAGGTCATCCATGTCGACCTGATCGCCCTGCCAGCCAACGTGACCAGCATCTTCTTCCCGGTCTCGATACACGAGGCTGATGCGCGCGGCCAGTCGTTCGGTCAGGTCCGCAATGCCTACATCCGCGTCGTCGATCGGAACACCGGAATCGAACTGGCCCGCTACGACCTGTCCGAGGACGCGTCCTCCGAAACCGCGATGATCTTCGGAGAGGTCTACCGCCGGGGCTCCGAATGGAAGTTCCGTGCCATCGGGCAGGGCTACGCCTCCGGCCTGGCCGGCATCGCCCGCGACTACGGCGTCAATCTCGGCTGACCGAGCCATCTACTGACGCCGGCCGTCCAGGTCGGCGACCCTACAGAACGGCCGCACAATGGTTCTACGCATTTTCGGCATCTCCATAGTCGTCACAGTGCTCTCTCTCATAGTGGCTGGGATCTACGGCGGCCCCGAAGCCGTCTTCCTGGTCGCGATCCTGTCGATCCTCGAAATCTCGCTGTCCTTCGACAACGCAGTGATCAACGCCACCGTCCTACAAAGGATGAGCGAGTTCTGGCAGAAGATCTTCCTCACCATCGGCATCGTGATCGCCGTGTTCGGCATGCGCCTGGTCTTCCCGCTGGTGATCGTCTGGGTCGCCTCCGGGCTCGGTCCGGTCGAAGCAATGCGACTGGCGCTCAATCCCCCCGCCGATGACGCCGCGTACTTCCCCGACGGCAGCGCGAGCTACGAGACGATTCTCACTGATGCACATCCGCAGATCGCCGCGTTCGGCGGCATGTTCCTGCTGATGCTGTTCCTGAACTTCATCTTCGAATCACGCGAAATCACCTGGCTCAGCTGGCTGGAGCGCCCGCTGGCCAGGATCGGCAAGCTCGATCAGCTCGAGGTCGTCGTCGCCGGAAGCCTCCTGCTGGCCACCTCGTTCCTGTTCGCCGACGACGAAAACCGTGCGACGGTCATGGTGGCCGGCGTGGCCGGCCTGATCCTCTACATCGTCGTCAACGGTCTGGGCGAGCTGTTCAACCTCCCCGAGGAGGGCGAGGAGGGCGAGCCTTCCCGCGGGCCGTCGAATCTGGCGAAGGCAACCGGCAAGGCCGGCTTCTTCCTGTTCCTCTACCTCGAGGTCCTCGACGCGTCCTTCTCGTTCGACGGCGTGATCGGCGCATTCGCCATCACCTCGGATCCGATCATCATCGCCCTCGGCCTCGGCTTCGTCGGCGCCATGTTCGTCCGCTCGATCACGGTCTTCCTCGTCCGGAAGGGCACCCTCTCGGAATACGTCTACCTCGAGCACGGCGCGCACTGGGCGATCGGCGCCCTGGCCGTGATCCTGCTCGTGTCGATCGGCGTACACGTGAACGAGCTGATCACCGGCCTCGTCGGCATTCTCCTCATCGGGGCCGCATTCATCTCCAGCCTCATCCGTAACCGCAAGGCCGGCAACGGAGACGAGCTCTCCGAGCGCACCCCCGCCGCAGTCGGCTGACCCGACTCGAACCGAAGGAGCCAACGATGGCCATCGATTACACCCGCCGCCCGAGCACACCCCCGGCCGGCGCGACGCCGCAGGGCGGCGTGAACCTCAGCAAGATCAGCCTGACCAAGAGCGCTCCGAGTGTCAGCCTCACCAAGGCCGGTGAACGCCAGGGCACGATGCGCGTGAACCTCAACTGGTCGCAGGGTGCCGAGCCCCAGAAGAAGGGCTTCTTCGCCAAGCTGACCGGTGGCGGCGGAGTCGATCTCGACCTCGGCTGCCTCTACGAACTGACCGACGGATCCAAGGGCGTCATTCAGGCCCTGGGTAACAGCTTCGGGTCGCTGAACACTGCCCCGTTCGTCCAGCTCGATGGCGACGATCGGAGCGGTTCGGTCTCCGGCGGCGAGAACATGCACGTGAATCTGGACCGCCCGGAGATGTTCCGGCGGGTGCTGATCTTCGCCATGATCTACCAGGGCGCCCCCAACTGGGCGGCCGTCGACGGCGTCGTCACGTTGTTCCCCACGGTGGGCCCGCAGATCGAGGTTCGCCTCGATTCGGCCGACAACAACGCCCGAATCTGCGCCATCGCGATGCTCGAGAACACGGGCAACGGCATCACCGTCAATCGTCTCGTCCAGTACATCAACGGCAGCCAGTCCGATCTGGACGCCGCGTACGGTTGGGGCATGCAATGGCAGGCGGGGCGTAAGTAGGTATCACCCCCACCCGACACCCGAAACCAGCAGCGGCAGCGAGTTCCCACTCGCTGCCGCTGCTGTATCCGCTCTCGCCGCCTACGTCGATCTCACTCGACGAGGCTCGCGCACCTCTCACGGACCGCCTGGAGACAAAAGAATGCCCTCGGCGTTCGCAATGATGCGGAACGCCGAGGGCAAGAAGTCAGACGATCAGAGATCGAACTCGGACGGATCGATGCCGACCGCGAAGCAGGCTTCCTTGACGGCCGCCTTCTCGTGCTGGTCGAAGTTGCCGTCCGCGCCGCCGATGATGATGCCGATCTGGATGACCGCGCGCGCCTGTTCCGGCTTGGACTTGAGCTTGCCGATCGTTGCGGTGGCCTCGACCTTGCCGAAGTCGAAGTCCCCTGCCAGCTTGTCGCAGAACCAGTCGAACTTCTCACGTAGTTCGGAAGCCTCGAATACCTGGAGCGCTTGATTGTTCATGATCAGCGCGGCCGTCTTCTGACGCTCCGCCGGATCGATGCTGCCATCAGCAGCGGCGATGAGCGCGCACATTGCCATGGAGCCGTTCGCGAACTCCTTGTTCTTGAACTGCGCGGTCTTCGTCTGAAGTTGCCCGCTCATCTCCTGGGTCTTCACCTTGAGCTGATCCCAAAACCCCATGCACTTCCTCCTCGTTCACGCTCTGCGCCCGGTAGAACACGGTCCCGGCCAGCATAGCCGAATCGGGCAGACAGGATTCCGGCACCGTCGACCCTCCGAGCACGATCGGAGCGGGTTTCGGGAAGGTACAGCGATCGATTCGTGGGCGCAGCATGGGATGATCGATGCATGCCGTCACCGTCACCACTGCCGCTGGATCCGATCGAGGAAGCGCACCGTCAGTGGACGCAGCACGGCTGGGGCACAGTGGCCGACGGAATGGCCGCGGTGACGTCGGTGGTGCGGGCGCAGCAGATCATGATGGCCCGGGTCGAGGAGACGCTGAAACCGTTCGGCCTCACGTTCTCCCGCTACGAGCTGCTCACCCTGCTGACCTTCACCCGAACCGGTGCCCTGCCGATGGCCAAGGCGAGCGCCCGGTTGCAGGTACATCCGACGAGCGTCACCAACGCCGTCGACCGACTCGAGAACGCGGCGCTGGTCCGGCGGGTACCGCATCCCACCGACCGTCGCGCGACCCTCATCGAGATCACCGGGGAGGGACGGGAACTCGCACTGCGGGCCACGGAGGCGCTCAATGCACAGGTGTTCGCCGAGCCCGGCCTGGACCCGGACAAGCTGGATTCGCTGATCCGAATTCTCACCGAACTGCGCTATCGGGCAGGCGATTTCGATACCGGCGACCAGCCTGGCAAGTGGCACTGACGCAGTAGCCCGAACGCACAGCGGCCCCGTATCGCTGTGCGATACGGGGCCGCTGCCGAGGGCGCTAGTGGTGCCCGAAACTCGGGTCACGCTTCTCGGTGAAGGCCGCCATGCCTTCCTTCTGATCCTGGGTTGCGAACGCGGAGTGGAACACTCGCCGCTCGAAGCGCACACCCTCGGACAACGTCGACTCGAACGCGCGGTTGACCGATTCCTTGACCATCATCGCGATCGGCAGCGACATGTCCGCGATCTTCTCCGCGGTCGCGATGGCCTCGTCCATCAGGTCGATCGCCGGGACCACCCGCGCGACCAGCCCGGCTCGCTCAGCCTCCGCGGCGTCCATCGTCCGTCCGGTCAGACACAGATCCATCGCCTTCGCCTTGCCGACCGCACGCGTGAGGCGCTGCGAGCCACCGATTCCGGGAAGTACACCCAGCTTGATCTCGGGCTGGCCGAACTTCGCATTGTCGGCGGCGAGCAGCACGTCACACATCATCGCGAGCTCACAGCCGCCGCCGAGCGCGTAGCCGGCGACCGCGGCGATGATCGGCTTACGGGCCGCGGCGAGGCGGTCCCAGGCCGAGAACCAGTCGTCGAGGTACATGTCCATGAACGACTTGCTCTGCATCTCCTTGATGTCGGCGCCGGCGGCGAACGCGCGATCCGAACCAGTGATCAGGATCGAGCCGATGCTGCGGTCGCGCTCGAAATCCTCGACGGCAGCGACCACCTCGGACATCAGCTGTGCGTTGAGCGCATTGAGCGCCTTCGGCCGGTTGAGCGTGATCATGCCCACGCGTCCCGTCCGGCTGACCAGAATGGTCTCGTAATCCGTCATCGAGTGCCTCCGTTCGACCTGTCCCTGATGTCCCTGATGATTGCCGAGAAGTCCTCGCCGCCGTGCCCGGTCTCGTGGAACCGCCGGTACAGCTCGGCGGCCCGCATGCCGAGTTCCGCGTCGACACCGTTGGTGCGCAGCGCGTTCGCGGCCAGGCCCAGATCCTTGTCCATGAGCGCAGCCGCGAATCCCGGCTGGTACTCGTTGTTCGCGGGGCTGGTCGGCACCGGCCCCGGGACGGGGCAGTTGGTGGTGAGCGCCCAGCACTGCCCCGACGCGTTCGACGCGACGTCGAACAACGCCTGGTTGCTCAGCCCCAGCTTCTCCCCGAGGACGAACGCCTCGCTGATGGCGATCATCGAGACACCCAGGATCATGTTGTTGCAAATCTTCGCGGCCTGCCCGACACCCGCACCACCGCAGTGAACGACCTTGCGGCCCATCACCTCGAGTAACGGTCGCGCCGCCTCGAAATCCTCTTCGGCCCCGCCCACCATGAACGCGAGCGTGCCTGCAGCGGCGCCCATGACACCACCGGAGACGGGGGCGTCGAGGCCACGATGTCCGGCCTGCTCGGCCATCTCGTGGGCGGTGCGGGCGTCGGCGACGTCGATGGTGGAGCAGTCGACGAACAGCGTTCCCGGCCGCGCTGCGGCCAGCAGCCCGCCCTCGTAGAGGCCGTGCACGTGCTTGCCACTGGGCAGCATCGTGATCACGACATCTGCGTCGGTGGCCGCATCGGCTGCGGACTCGACGACGGTGATGCCGTCCCGCACGGCCTGTTCGAGTGCTGCGGAAGCCAGGTCGAAGCCCTTGACCCGATAGCCCGCCTTCGCGAGATTCGCGGCCATCGGTCCACCCATGTGGCCGAGCCCGACGAATCCGACGGTGACGTTCGTGCTGCTCATCGTTCTTCCTCCCCATTCACGAGTGCCTCAGCCAGGCCTAGTTCGGCCTCGCCGAGCGACTCGAAGAATCGATCCACGTGTTCGTCGGTGACCGCATCGAGGGTCGACGGCGACCATGCGGGATTACGGTCCTTCTCTACCACCTGCGCGCGGATTCCCTCGACGAGATCGTGGGATCCGAGGCACGCCAACGACACCCGATACTCCTGATCGAGCACTGCCTCGAGGCTGCCCAGCTCACGCGCCTGCCGCAGCGCCCGCAACGTCACCTTCGCCGCGGTCGGCGACTTCGCGAGGATCTGGTCCGCCGCCGTGGCAGCCTCAGGGACACCGCTCGATCGCAGATTCGAGACGATCTGCTCGACGGTGTCGGCCGCGTAAGCGGCGTCGATCCACCCCTGCTGCGAGGCCAGCGCCGATACCGGCGCGGGCTGAGCGAAGCGCGCAACGGCATCGTCGACCGGCCCGGAGGCCAACGCGAGCTCGAACTCTTCGAGCCGGTCCGACGGTACGAAGTGGTCGGCGAACCCGCAATGGATCGCGTCACCGGCCGACAGCCGGGCGGTGGTCAACGCGATGTGCGTACCCAGTTCACCCGGCGCCCGGGACAGCAGATGTGTGCCGCCGACGTCGGGAACGAAGCCGATCCCGACCTCCGGCATCCCGATCATCGACCGCTCGGTGACGATCCGGACGTTGCCGTGGGCCGAGACACCGACGCCGCCGCCCATCACGATGCCGTCCATGATCGCGACATACGGCTTGCCGTAGCGGGCAATCGCAGCATTGAGGACGTACTCGTCGCGCCAGAATTCCTTCGACCCGTCGCCGCCCTCGCGGGCGTCGTGATAGATCGAGACGATGTCGCCGCCGGCGCACAGGCCACGATCGCCGGCGCCTCTGAGCAGCACCGCGCGAACCGCGTCGTCGTCCGACCATTCCAGCAGCGCCGAGGCCATCTGCCGCACCATCGCATGGTTCAGCGCGTTGATCGCCCTGGGACGGTTGAGCGTGATGCGGCCCAGATCGCCCACGCGGTCGACGATGACCTCGGCCTCGTGGTTCGCATTCAGTTCGCTCACGCCGCTGCGCTGGATTGCTCCGTTCGCTTCGCTCACGCCGCTACGCTGGATTGCTCCGTTCGCTTCGCTCACGCCGCGCCCGCCGATCCGATGACCGACCGGGCCACCACGACCCGCATGATCTCGTTGGTCCCCTCCAGGATCTGATGCACCCGCAGATCTCGCACGATCTTCTCCAATCCGTATTCCGCCAGATAGCCGTAGCCGCCGTGCAGCTGCAGGGCCTCGTTCGCGACCGTGAACCCGGTGTCCGTCGCGAAGCGCTTCGCCATCGCGCACAGCTCCACCTTGTCCGCGCTATCTGCATCGAGCGCGTCCGCGGCCCGCCACAGCAAGGAGCGCGCCGCCTCGAGTTCGATCCGCATGTCGGCCAGGCGGAACTGCAACGCCTGCGACTCGACGAGCGCCGCCCCGAACGCCTTCCGCTCACCGAGGTACGCGACGGCCTTGCCGAGCGCGGCCTGCGCACCACCCACCGAGCAGGCGGCAATGTTGAGCCGCCCGCCGTTGAGGCCCTTCATCGCGATGCGGAAGCCCTCACCCTCGCCGCCGAGCAGGTTCGCGGCCGGCACCCGCACCTCGTCGAGGATGACCTGCCGGGTCGGCTGGGCGTTCCAGCCCATCTTCTTCTCGTTGGCACCGAACGACAGCCCCGGCGAGTCCTTCGGCACGATGAACGCCGAGATGCCGCGCGCACCCGCGTCGCCGGTGCGGGCCATCACAACGTAGACATCGGAGGTGCCGGCACCGGAGATGAACTGCTTGACGCCGGTGAGCAGGTAGTCGTCCCCGTCGCGAACGGCCTTGGTGGACAGGCCCGCCGCGTCGGAGCCGGCCCCGGGCTCGGTGAGGCAGTAGCTGCCGAGCTGCTCCATCGAGGCAAGCCCGGGCACCCAGCGTCGGCGCTGCTCGTCGTCACCGAACTCGTCGATCATCCACGTGACCATGTTGTGGATCGAGATGTATGCCGCGATCGACGGGCAGCCCGTGGCGAGCTGCTCGAAGATCCGGACGCCGTCGAGCCGGGTGAGGCCCGAGCCGCCGACGTCCTCGCGGATGTAGATGCCGCCCATGCCGAGCGCACCGGCCTTGCGCAGCACGTCGACCGGGAAGTGCTTGTTCTGGTCCCACTCGATCGCATTGGGCGCCAGGTATTCCGCGGCGAAGTCGCGCGCGGTGTCGCTGATCGCGCGCTCGTCGTCGGAAAGTCTGAACATTGCCTTCGCTCCTAGTTCGTCGTCATCGTCGATGACGTGGTGGCCGCGGTCGTCAGAGGGATTTCGCAATGATTCCCTTCATGACCTCGTTGGCACCGGCGTAGATCTTCTGCACCCGGGCGTCCTCGTACATCCGGGCGACGAGGTACTCGCGCATGTAGCCGTAGCCGCCGTAGAGCTGCACGCAGCGGTCCACGACCTCGCACTGCTTGTCGGTGAGCCAGTACTTCGCCATGGCCGCCTCGGCCGCCTCGAGCTCGCCGCGCAGGTGCTCCTGGATGCAGTGGTCGAGGAACACCTCGCACGTGCGCGCGATCGTCTGGCACTCGGCGAGTTCGAACGCGGTGTTCTGGAACTCGAACAGGCTGTGGCCGAACGCCTGCCGGGACTTGACATAGGCAACGGTCTCCTCCACGGCCCGGTTCATCGCCCCCGACGCCTGGGCCGCGATGATCAGCCGCTCCTGGACGAGTTGGGCGATGAGCTGGCCGAAACCCTGGCCTTCCTCGCCCAGCAGGTTCGACACCGGAACCTTCACATCGACGAACGACAGCTCGGAGGTGTCCGCGGCGTGCTGACCCACCTTGTCGAGCACCCGCCCCACCGTGAATCCGGGGCAGTCCCGCAGGTCGACGATCAACAGCGAGACTCCCCGGGCACCCGCCTTGGGGTCGGTCTTGACCGCCAGCACGATCATGTCGGCGGAGGAACCGTTGGTGATGAACGTCTTCGAGCCGTTGACGACGTAGTGGTCGCCGTCCCGCACCGCCGTCGTCCGGATGGCCTTGAGGTCCGATCCGGCGCCCGGTTCGGTCATGCCGATGGCGCCGAGGATCTCCCCGGACGCCATGCCGGGCAGCCACGTCCGCTTCTGATCCTCGGTGCCGTACTCGTTGACGTAATGCGCGACGATGCCGCTGTGTACGGAGACGCCGAACGCGAGATCACCCGCGTAGCCCTGCGCCTCGAACACCGCGAGATCGTGTGCGAACGTGCCTCCGCCGCCGCCGTACTCCTCGGGAATCGAGCAGCAGAGCAGCCCCAGTTTCCCGGCCGTCAGCCACACATCGCGGTCGATGCGGCGTTGCGCCTCCCACTTCTCGTTGTTGGCGACGACCTCGCGTTCGAAGAATCCGGCCGCGAGTTCGGAGAGCGCCCGGACCTCGTCGTCGTGCCAGCTCGGCACGTACTTCTTCACCGGGTCAGTCCATCGTCGGGATGACGAAGTGGTTGGACGCTTCAGGAGCGGAGCTTGCGGAGCGACCCGAGGACGCCTCCTTGACGCCCGACGGCCAGCGTTGGGTGACGGTCTTGGTCTTGGTGTAGAAACGGATCGAGTCCGGGCCGTGCTGGTTGAGGTCACCGAATCCGGAGCGCTTCCAGCCACCGAAGGTGTGGTAGGCGATCGGGACCGGGATCGGGACGTTGACGCCCACCATGCCGGTATCGACACGAGCACAGAAGTCGCGGGCGGTGTCACCGTCACGGGTGAAGATCGCGACACCGTTGCCGTACTGGTGCTCGGACGGCAGACGCAACGCCTCCTCGTAGTCACCCGCGCGGACCACCTGCAGGACGGGACCGAAGATCTCCTCCTGGTAGATCCGCATGTCCGGGGTGACCCGGTCGAACAGGGTTGCGCCGGCGAAGAATCCGCCCTCGTGGCCGTCGAGGGTGAAACCGCGGCCGTCGACGACCAGCTCGGCGCCCTCGTCGACACCGATCTGCACGTAGTCGTTCACCCGGGCGAGGGCGTCGGCGCCGACGAGCGGACCGAAATCGGCGTTCTCGTCGTCGGAGGTGCCGATACGGAGCGTGGCGACCCGCTCGGTGAGCTTCGCCACCAGCGCGTCCGCGGTCTCCTCACCGACCGGGACCGCGACGGAGATCGCCATGCACCGCTCACCGGCAGAGCCGTAGCCGGCACCGACGAGAGCATCGGCGACCTGGTCGAGGTCGGCGTCGGGCATCACGATCGCATGGTTCTTCGCGCCACCGAAGCACTGGGCACGCTTGCCGTGCGCGGCCGCGGTCTCGTAGATGTACTGCGCGATCGGGGTGGAGCCGACGAAACCGAGGGCCTTGACCCGCGGATCGGTCAGCAGCACATCCACCGCACCCTTGTCGCCGTTGACGACGTTGAACACCCCCGGCGGCAGCCCCGCCTCGAGGAACAACTCCGCCAGCCGCAGCGGCACCGACGGGTCCCGCTCGGACGGCTTGAGGATGAACGCGTTACCGCACGCCAGAGCGGGCGCCGCCTTCCACAACGGGATCATCGCCGGGAAGTTGAACGGGGTGATACCCGCGACCACACCGAGGGGCTGGCGCATCGAGAACACGTCGATGCCGTTGCCGGCGGACTCGGTGTACTCGCCCTTGAGCAGGTGCGGGATCCCGACAGCGAACTCGACGACCTCGAGGCCACGCTGGATGTCGCCCTTGGCGTCGGCGATGGTCTTACCGTGCTCGGACGAGAGCAGACGCGCGAGCGGGTCCATCTCCTCCTGGATCAGCTGCAGGAACCGCATCAGCACGCGGGCGCGGCGCTGCGGATTCCACGACGCCCACTCACGCTGCGCATCAACAGCATTCGCGATCACGGCCTCGGTCTCGGCCTGGTCCGCAAGCGGAACCCGTGCCTGCACCCGCCCGGTATTGGGATCGAAAACGTCAGCAAACCTCCCGGACGATCCCGGGATGTGCTTGCCGCCGATGAAATGGGAGAGCTCTCGAACGCTCATGTCCGGATCCATCCTTCGCTGGTCGATGCGGTGACGAGGAGGGGACATGCGTCACCTCCGGCATTCTTCGCCCATCCTATAGTTGGAAGTCCATGTAAGTCCAGGGTTCGATCCCGACATTTGCCCGAACCGCAGCTCAGGGCGCCGAAGGTGGGTGAGAATGACCATCCGTACGCCTGCCACATGCCGACGCCCCGCAGGATGGAGATCACCCGATGGACTCCCTGAACGCGCCGATACTCGATTCGATCGATCACCCGCTGAGCCGACGCTCCCTCCTGGGCGGAGCGGGCGCACTGATGCTCGCCGGGATGGCCGGCCTGACCACGCACGCCGGCGCCTCGCCGCAACCGGCCCGGACCCAGCAACCGGGCTCTATTCCGCGCCGGCCCAACATCGTCGTGGTGATCACCGATCAGGAACGCCGGCCGATGTTCTGGCCCGAGGGGTGGGCCGATCAGAATCTTCCCAACCGTAAACGCCTCGCCGACACCGGTTTGTCGTTCGACAACGCATTCTGCAACGCTGCGATGTGCTCCCCGAGCCGCAGCACCTTCTTCACCGGCCTCTACCCGGCTCAGCACGGGGTCACCGCGACCCTCACCGAGGGCGGAACCGTCTCCCCCACCGAACCTACTCTGCCCCTGGACATCCAGAACATGGCGAAGCTGTTGGCCTCGGCGGGCTACAACGTCCACTACCGCGGCAAATGGCACATGAGCAAGGGAGCCGACGGCGGCGACCCGTCCAGCGCCGATCTGGCGGCTTACGGATTCGACGGCTGGATTCCGCCCGAGGGCGGCCAGGACACCAACCCCGACCACTTCGGCGGCGGTTGCGCCGACCTCGACAGCCGTTACGCGGCGGAGGCCGTGGACTTCCTGCACGGCCTCGACCCGGCCGACGACACCCCGTTCGCGGTCATCGTCTCGTTCGTCAATCCACACGACGTCCTGGCCTACCCGCAGACCTGGGACGCAATCAACGGCACGTGCGACAACTACGGCTCCGACGCGCCCGGCATCTTCCAGCAGGGCATCGGGTTGCCACCGACCTTCGACGAGAAGCTTGCCGCGAACTTCAAACCCACCGCGCAGGTGCAGTCGCAACTGTTACTCGCCGGCGGACTCGGCCCGCTGATCGGTCCCGAGGCGTCCCTGAACTACGCCAACTTCTACGCATACATGCACAAGGTGGTCGACGAGCACATAGGTTCAGTGCTCGACGCACTCGAATCCCAGCCCGGCAGAAGAGATTCTACGGTCGTGATCCGGATGTCGGACCATGGCGAGATGGGACTCTCACACGGCGGGCTGCGACAGAAGGTGTTCAATGCCTACGAGGAGACTCTGCGCGTCCCCATGGTGATCAGCAACCCGGTGATGTTCCCGCAGCCCGTCCGGACCGGCGCCCTGGCGACACTGATCGACGTGATGCCGACACTGGCCACACTCGCCGATGTCCCGGACCGCTCCGCGTGGGAATTCAAGGGCGTCGACCTGATGCCGGTCGTGACCGACGCCGCCACGAATCCGGGGTCGCCGAGCGCCCAGGTTCAGGACGTGGTCCACTTCACGTACGACGACCAGAACTGTGCCACCCCGAACGGCCAGAACATCGTCACACAGCCCAACCACATGCGGACCATCCGCGACCGGCGCTGGAAGTACTCGGCCTACTTCGACCCCGCCGGGGTGGTGCCGCCGCAGTTCGAGATGTACGACCTCGAGACAGACCCCCTCGAACTGCACAACCGTGCCGATCCGCGGAACCTCACCTGGTTCGCGCCGGCTCAGGCAATGACCATGCACGCCAAGCTGTTCGACGTGATGAACCGCTGCGGCACCACCCCGGCGCGCGGTCTGACTCCGGCGCCGTTCGGGAGCTAGCCGGCGGCACTTGCAGCCTCGATCACCGCATGCAGACCAGCATCTCGGTGCCGCCGCCTTGGAAGTCGTAGGTAACCGGCCGCAGCTCGTGCCGGATGCCGCGGTCGTCGAGGCGGCGGCGCAGCGCGTCGAGCCCGAGGTATCGGCGACCGTCTCCGGTCGGAACGAGGGGAAAGACCCGGACCTCCCGCGAGGACACCCGGATCAGTTCGGTGAGATATCGATCGTGGTCGTCCAGGTCCAGCCGGTCCGCATACGTGAAGAGCAGGTGCGACGACAGCACCAGTCCGAAGTCCCTGTCCCGGAACGGCAGCTTCGGCAGCGCGGCGTGAACGTACGACTCGGGGTGCGCGAGCAGGTCCGCGGCGAATCTGTCCACGGAGTCGAGCCGGTGTTCGAGATGATGCTCAGCGTCTCGGAAGAACCCGCCCGCATACCGGTCGGGTTGCCTAGCGATGTAGGCGTTGCCGCGGATCGTCTCGTCCCGCACGACGCCCATCAGATCTGTCGCGTCGGCGTAGGCGGTGTCGCACGCGGTAACCGCAAAGCCACGGGCCCGGACGGTGGCAGTGAACGACGATGCCCCGGCCGGGCAGTCCAGAACACTTGCTGCCAGATCCTCGTCCCGCAGATCGAACATGGCGACGTACTCGTCGAACGAGCGCGACGAGATCAGCATTCTCCCGATGCCGGATCTCTGGACTTCTTTACGGGGCATGACAACTCCTTACCGAGAGCCCCGACCAGCCGACACCACGAACGCCGCCTCGATCGAGGCGGGGTGGGTGTGGGAATGCACACTCGATGGACCGCCTCAGCCGGCGGGCCACCACTTCGTCGATGTGAAAGCGTGCATACCGGTGACGGTAACACCAGCCTGCACGGCAGAGTCCGTCACTGCGGCGCGCAGACATCCTGCGCCAGACGGCCGGACGCGAGGAACTCGGTGACCAGCCCACCGCAACTCGAGCCGACCGTGGAACCGTGCACGCTGCACTCGATCGTGAGGAGCCGACCGCCCATCGCGTCGTGCGCGTCCAGCACCCACGGATACGGCGTGGCATCCGGGTCGGCGGTCGCGAGCACTCGCAGCGCCTCCGCGGCGAATGTGCCCGGCTAGTCCATGCTGTGGAGCACCACGCGGCATAGATGTTTGGGGAAGCGGGATTGCAACTCCGCCCCGAGGACCGTGCCCCACGAGGCGCCGTGGAAGTCGGCGGTGTCGAGACCGAGCGACAATGCGACCGTGGCGGCCATGCTGCGTCCCTCGACTCCCGGACCGCCCGGATTGACGAACAGCGGCGGGACGGCCGGATCGGTTCCGGTGAGCCGGCTCAAGGCGAGTTCAACCGTCCTGCCGTCTGGGTCGTCGCAGTCCAGTGGCAGTCCAGTGGCACGTCGACGCTCGCGCACTCCAGACGCTCGACGACGCCCGGGTCGGTGCCCAGGTCCGTCACGTAGTCGGTCAGGTCACCCCGCGGAGCTACGAGCCGAACATGATCAGGTCGGCGATACCGGCGAAGAAGTTCCAGGTGTCGGCGAAGATCTGGCCGACCACTGCGGCGAGCGGCCACAATGGTTCGGGCAGACTTCCGAGCGGGTTCGGGCCCGGAGGGCTGGCGTTCGCGACGCCACCACCAACGAGCAGGAGCACACCCACGAGCGCGACGGCGGCTATAGTCCTGATCTTGTTCATGTCCGGTCTATCCGGGCGGAGTGGTCGCCCGTTACCGCCGTCGCGGATCGCGTGCACCGAGCGCGCGGTAGCAGGCACCGAGGTCTCGGAGCGCGGCAACCACGTCAGGGGCATCGCCGGAATCGGCCTGCAACACCTTGCGCAGCAGCGCGGGGTCGAGATCGTCTACCGCCGCGCAGTATTCGACTGTCGGAAGGTCCGGCAGGAGGGCACCGTCGCCGAAGTAGCCACCCACCCCGGCAGGTGCCGGGTCCTCCTCGCCTCCGACGCCACGAATCAGTGTGTCGAGGTCGAGGCCGCGAAGTGTGAGCATCGTGAGTGGGTCACGGTCGACGCGCTCGGCCAGCAGGTAGGCGACGGCCGCGACGTGCTTGCATGGCCAGCCCGGATCGGGGCAGGTGCAGTCGAAGTCCAGTTCACCGCTGCCTTCCGGTAGCAGCATCGGCGCCAATTCCTGCGGTACGGCGCCGGACGCGAGTGCGGCGAGCATTCCCGGTGTAGAGCGGACGGTCTCGACGAATCCGGCCACCTCGTCATCGTCGAGGGTGCGCAGCATCAGGACCGATGTGAACGGCGTGATCTGGCTGCCCTGCACCTCGCCGGTGACGCAGCCCGCCGCAATGTGCAGTGCCACCACCTGACCGCCTCGGGCGTACGTGCGTCCACGGCTGAGTCGTCCGGTATCGCCGATTCGCTCGAGCACGTCCGTGAGGGCGCGCCCCCACCATCCGCGCGCGATGGCGCCGCGCTTGGACCGCGCCTCGACACCGCCGACCACCCGCAGCCTCGGGCCGAAGCCACGGAAGTCCGGTCGCCCTTCCCTCGGGCTCATCGACACCACCTCATTCGCCGACCGCCTCGTCACCGAGAGTCAGCAGGTCGTGGAGCTGATCGGTGCTCATCTCGGTGATCCAGCGCTCGCCGGTGCCGACTGCGAGGTCCGCCAATTCCTGCTTGGTGGCCAGCATCGCATCGATCCGCTCCTCGAGTGTGCCGACGCACACCAGCTTTCGTACCTGGACGTCCCGGCGCTGACCGATCCGGAAGGCGCGGTCGGTGGCCTGGTTCTCCACCGCCGGATTCCACCAACGATCCAGGTGCACAACATGATTAGCAGCAGTGAGGTTGAGTCCGGTGCCGCCGGCCTTGAGGGAGAGCAGCATGATCGGCGGCCCGTCGGCCCCCTGGAACCGCTCGACCATTCTGTCGCGTCGAATCTTGGTGACGCCGCCGTGCAGAAACGGCACGTCCACGCCGAACCGCTCGGACAGGTAGGGCACAACAAGATCGCCGAACTCACGGAACTGAGTGAACAGCAGCGCACGTTCACCGTCGGCGGTCACCGAGTCGAGGATGTCCTCGACCAGGCCGAGCTTCCCGGAGCGGTGCCGTCCACGCCGCATGACCCCCGAGCCGTCGCCCAGGAAGTGCGCCGGGTGGTTGCACACCTGCTTGAGCCGGGTCAGCGCCGAGAGCACCGCGCCCTTGCGCTGCATACCCTCGGTGTCCTTGATCTGCTTCAGCATCTCGTCGACCACCGCCCGGTACAGCGCGGCCTGCTCCACCGTCAGGTTCGCCCGCACCGTCATCTCGAACTTGTCCGGCAGGTCCGAGATCACCGTGGGATCGGTCTTGACCCGCCGCAACACGAACGGCGACGTCACTGCCCTCAGGCGTGTCACCGCGGCCTCGTCCTGATCGCGTTCGATCGGCACCGCAAACCTGGCCCGGAATGCCTGCGGGCTGCCCAGCATCCCTCGGTTGACGAAGTCGAGAATCGACCGCAGTTCGTCGAGGCGGTTCTCCACCGGTGTGCCGGTGAGCGCGATCCGGTGGTCCGCCGGGATCGCACGGGCAGCGCGCGCCTGCGCCGTTCCCGAGTTCTTGACGTGCTGCGCCTCGTCGAGCACCACCCGCCGCCACCTCTGCTCCCCGAGCGCGACGACATCCCGCGCGAGCAGTGAATACGTGGTGATCACCAGGTCGTTGGCGCGCACCGCTGCGGCCAGTTCCTCACCCCGGCTGCGCCCGGCTCCGTGGTGGACGTGCACCTTCAGATCGGGCACGAACTTCGCGGCCTCTCGCTGCCAGTTGCCGACCACCGACATCGGGCACACCAGCAGTGTCGGCCTGTCGGACCGCTCGTGCGCGAGCAGCGCCAGCAACTGCACCGTCTTCCCCAGGCCCATGTCGTCGGCGAGCACAGCCCCGAGACCCGTCTCACTCATGAATGCCAGCCAGTCCAGGCCTCGTTGCTGGTACGGCCGCAGGATTGCCTCCAAACCCTTCGGTTTCGGCACCGGCGCCGGCTCGAGGGTGCCGTCGAGCAGCGTGCCCACCCAGCCCGTGGCGTGCACCTCTTCCACCGGCACGGGCGGCCGCTCGGCCTCCGTCAGCTGTGCAAACAACCCGGACAACGTGTCGTCGCCGCTCGAATTACGCTGCGTCACATAGCGAGCGGCCTGCGCCAGTACCGTGTGGTCGGCCTGCACCCATTGCCCGCGCAGTCGCACCAAGTCGCTCTGCGCATTCGCGAGTCGGGCCAACTCATCGGCACCCAGAACAGTGTCCCCCAGCGCGAGTTCCCAGTCGTAGCCGACGATTTCGTCCATACCGACGGCACGGTCCTCGGCGGCGGCGGGAACGGGTGGCGAGACCACGCGCACCCGCAGCGAGGGCGAGACCACCGCCCACGCCCGCGGCAGCAGCAGCGTCACGCCGGCCTCGTTCAGCGCCCGTGCACCGTGCAGAACCAAATCGGTGACGACGGGGGTCGGCAGCAGCAGGTCGAGGCTGTCCGGATCGGTAGGCACGTCACGCAACCGCGGGTAGGCCGCGACCGCGGCGGCAAGCTTACGAACCCCGACCTCGAGCAGCCGGGCCTCGGTGCGGTGCAGCAGCAGCGGCGCTGGGGCCTCGCCCTCGGGACGCAGGCACACCTGGAGGCGCCACAGCGCGTCGGGCAGCAGATCGGCGTCGGCGGCCCCGTGGCTGTCGCCGGAGCTGTCGTCCTCATCAGGTTCCAGCAGCCGCAGCACCAGCTCCGGTTCGTCGACGGTGAGGCTTTCGCGCCATGCCTCGAGGCCGCTCGCCATCTTGTGGTTACCGCCGCCGTACGGTTCGCCTCGGAGCAGCGCCCGCAGCAGCGGATGCTCCGAGTCACGATCGCCGAGCAGATCCCGCACCACCGCGTCGGTGAGTTCGCCCACGAAGTCGTCGAGGATCTCGCGCGGGTTGCCCTCGTGCCGCTGCACCGGTGGCATCGCCGCGGCGAGTTCCGCCAGCCAGGCACGCTGGCGCTCGCCGCCGAGCAGTCGCCAGCGCGGCCACCAGTGCCCCTCGGCGCGGTACAGCTCGGGCACCACCCGCCCGCCGCGCGCCCAGCGCTGCACCCCGCGAGCCACGTGCGACAGGAAGACCACATCACCCGCGACGCCCGGTGCATCGTCCGGGACGGCGAGCAGCAAGTCCGCGGCCTCGGCCGGCGCCAGCGCGAGCACGGGGACACGCTGCGGCTGCGGACCGTCGGGGCCGGGAACGTGGACGGTGTGGTGGTGCCGAAAGCGGCGGCGCAGAACCCGGGCGAGCGATTCGGGAAGATCGCCGTGCACGTCGCTGTCCGGGCCCCGCCAGAGCATGAGGCCCGCACCCGGTGACCACAGCCCGTGCAGCATGCGGTCCATCCAACCAGCCGCCGCCGACAAACCTGGAGTTCACCCTGCCCCCGGGCTCATACTGGGCAGACGGTCAACTGGGAGTCGGTCATGACGATCATGATTCAAGTTCTCGAACAGGTCTATTCGCCCACGACGCCGTGGCAGCAGCGCAAGTACGCCTTCATCGACGCCGACCACATCGTCGCGATGCGACTCGACGGTCAATCCGGTGTGTGGCTCGATGTCACGAAACAGGGCGAATCCCACCGCCTCGCCACGACCGCGTCACCAGAGGAGTCCATCTACTTCCTGCTCAGAATCTTCGGAACTATCGCCGAGTGCCGACAGAACGGCGGCTCATGGCTGATCGGTCACGACGGCATCGCCGCCACCTCGATCCACGCCGCGAAGTTCCCGCACTCCTGAGCCTGGACTGTCGGTCCGCGCGCCTGCCGCCCGGTGCCGATGACGAGATGGCAGGCATCGCGCGCGATGGCCGGTTAGCGTGGGCGTGTGACCCGAACGATCACCAGAGATGTCACCAAGGACACCCGACTGTGCATGTCGCTGTCGGGCCGGCCCAGCAACATCGGCACCCGCTTCCACAACTACCTCTACGACGAGCTCGGGCTGGACTTCGTCTACAAGGCCTTCACCACCACCGACCTGCCGGCCGCGATCGCGGGAATCCGCGCGCTCGGCATCCGCGGCTGCGGGGTTTCGATGCCGTTCAAGGAGGACTGCATCGAACACGTCGACGTGGTGCATCCGTCGGCGTCCGCAATCGACTCGGTGAACACGATCGTCAACAATGACGGCGAGCTGCACGCCTACAACACCGACTACCAGGCGGTTGCCGATCTACTGCACCGCGCCGAGCTGGCTCCGGAGCTGACGGCTGCGGTCGCCGGGAGCGGCGGGATGGCGAAGGCCGTGGTTGCTGCGCTCCGGGACAGCGGATTCCAGACCGTCACCGTCGTCGCCCGCAACGAGTCCACCGGAACCGCGCTGGCCCGCACGTACGGATTCGAATGGCGGTCCGATCTCGGCGTCGCCCGCCCGCAGCTGCTGATCAACGCGACCCCGGTCGGCATGGCCGACGGCCCCGACGCCGACGCGCTGCCGTTCCCGGAGGCCGCCGTTGCGGCGGCAGACGCCGTGTTCGACGTTGTCGCGGCGCCGTCGGACACCCCGCTGATCCGGGCCGCCCGATCGTTGAGCAAACCGGCCATCACCGGCGCCCAGGTTATTGCGCTGCAGGCCGCCGAACAGTTCACGCTGTACACCGGGGTGCGGCTCACCGACGAGCAGATCCGCCGGGCCTCCGAGTTCTCGAGGGCGTAGGAAAGGTCCCGATGGTCGAGCTGCCGCCCAGCGAACCCGGCGAGACGCCCAGTGCACGCCTGGCACGCAACTTCAGCGAACTGCTGCAAGAACTGCGTGTCGCTCAGGCCGGTGTGCAGATTCTCTTCGCGTTCCTGCTGGCAATCGTGTTCACCGAACCGTACGAAGAACAGTCGGACTTCGTCCGTGGCCTGCACCTGGTCACCATGCTGAGTGCGGCAGCGTCCTCGGCACTGTTGATCGCGCCGGCGGTGTGGCACCGAATCCTGTTCCGGCATCGGCGACGGGAGGACATCCTTCGCCACGCCAACCTGTGCGCACTGGCCGGCTCCGGATTCCTTGCCGCCACCATGAGCGGAACCGTGCTCATCGTCGCCGAGGTCGCAGTCGGCGGCTGGATCGCGATTGTGATCGGGGCCGTCACGGCCGTGTTCTTCGTCGGGCTGTGGTTCGCGGTGCCACGACTGCTCCGACCGGACGACGAACTGCGCAAGTGAATCCCACAGGGCTATCGTCTGATTCCATGGCAGCCACCGATGAGGTCGAACCGCGCGCCGAGGCCTATCCCGCGCTGTGGCCGGTCCCGACCCGCTGGTCGGACAATGACCATTACGGGTACGTCAGCACCGCCACCTGCTGCTCGTACTTCGAGACCGCGATCAACGGCTGGTTGATGGCCAGCACCGGACTCGACATCCGCACGCTGCCTGCGATCGGGATCGTCGCGGAGACGTCGTGCCGATTCGTCCGCGAACTGTCGTTCCCCGACCAGCTGCATGTCGGGCTGGCTGTGGATCGACTCGGGCCCACCAGTATCGGGTACTCGCTCGCAATCTTCCGCGAGGATTCCGCGGGATTGCTGGAACTGGCCGCCACCGGGCAGTTCGTTCATGCGTACGTCGATCCCGAGACCCGCCGTCCGGTTCCGATTCCTCCCGAGATCCGAAGCGCAGCAAGCCTGCTCGTGTCAGGAGAGGTGTAGCCGATCAGTCCAACCCGACCGCGTCGGCGGTCGCGACTGCACGCCTGACGACGCTGTCGACGAACTCGCGGGTCGGCCCACCGAACTCGGCCCGATTGCGTGGATCATCGGCGGTGCGACGGACAACCCCCTCGCTGATGATGGCCAGCTTCCACAATGCCAGGACGTGCCAGAATCCCACGGCGGACACGTCACGCTTGGTCTCGTGGATGTAAACGTCGACCAGCTCGTCACGGGTGGGGAAACCCTCGAGCGTCGACGCTGTGAACGGCCACACCACGCCGTCGCTGCGCTGCGGCCAGTACGCCAGTAGGCCACCGAGGTCGGCGAGCGGGTCTCCCAGGGTGCACAACTCCCAGTCGAGGACCGCGACCACGCCGCCGTCGCCCGGGGCAGTGATCACGTTCCCGAGATGGAAATCGCCGTGCACCAAGGTAGTTTCGGCCTGTTCGGGAACATTGCGGGCCAGCCGCGCCGCAACATCCTCGACCTCGGGCCGCTCCTGCGTCTTGGACTGCGCCCACTGCGCTGACCAGCGCTTGAGCTGACGTTCCGCGTACGGATTACGGCTGGCCAGATCGAGCAGGCCCGCCATCTCCAGGTCCACGCGATGAATGCTCGCGAGCGCCTTGGGGAGCGACAATCCGATGACACGCCGGCGCGCGGAGTCCAGCTGCCCAGCCGCCGATCCGCCGTCGATCACGAGTCCGTCGACGTAGCTCATCAACACCAGCGGCGCATCGGTGACCGTGGGATCCGTAGTCAGTGCAAGCATCTTCGGCACCGGCACTCCAGTGCCCTGCAGTGCCGAGAGAATCCGGTGTTCGCGAACCACATCGTGCGCAGAATCCAGCAACTGCCCTAGCGGTGGACGGCGCAGGACCCACCGTCCACCTCCCGAATCACGCACGGCAAAAGTCAGATTCGACTGTCCATTCCCGATTCGCTCGAACGACAGCGGCGCGACGGCACCGACTCCCAACCCGGCGATCCACGTTGACACGGCATCTTCGTTCAGGCCGACGGTACTCACTGCGCATCACTCCCCTACCGCATCTCACGTACTCCCAGACAAAGACGACGGACGAAGACAAACGACCGAATCCAGACGGCAGACGGGACGACCCCGAACGTCCATTGGCCGATGCTAGCTTCCCCGGTGCCGGTGCGCGGGGAGAACGCCGCTGCTCACTGGCTGGCGGAACGCTCCAACAGTGGCACGGTCCGCGGCCCGACCAGCTCACGCATCACCAGTGCCATGTTGGTGCGCTCGACGCCGGGGATCTTCAGGATCTGACCCGCAAGTCGGTACAGGTCGTCGGCGTCGGCCGCAACCACCTTCACTGACAGATCGGTCAGCCCGGTCATGCCGTACACCTCCACCACCTCGGGAATGCCGGCGAGCGCCTCTACAACGGCGTCGAGTTGATGCTGGTCCACCTGGGTCGCGACGAACGCAGCCAGCGGATAGCCGAGTGCCCGCGGGTCGACGCGCCGGTCGAAGTCACCGAGCGCGCCGGACGCCTCCCATCGGGCCAGCCGAGCCTGCACGGTGTTGCGCGAGAGCCCCAGCCGCTGCGCCAGCTCCACCCCCGTGGCGCGAGGATTGCGCGAGAGCTCGAGCAGCAGGCGGGCATCGGTGGCGTCCAGAGTGCTCATGTTTCGCAGTATGCCAGCATTTCATCACCGTGAACCGTGCACTCTGCTCATTTCAAGTCGCACTACTTGCGCAGAACGCGGAACGGGGGATCCTGTGAGGTAGAGCACAGGGATCCTGCGTCCGCCCACGAGGAGGACTCGGATCCGTCGAACACACCGCCGGCGAGGTGACCCACGATGGCCGACAAGACCGCGTTTCCGGTGCAGCTCGTCCAACCCGACGGACGCCGCGTGCACCGCCCCGACTACGCCGCGCTGATCGCCGACGTCGGACCGGATCAGCTGCGCGCCCTGTACCAGGACCTGGTCGTGGTCCGGCGGATCGACACCGAGGCCACCGCCCTGCAACGTCAGGGACAGCTCGGCATCTGGGCTCCCCTGCTCGGCCAGGAGGCCGCACAGGTCGGGTCCGTGCACGCGCTGAATCCGGACGACTACATCTTCACCAGCTATCGCGAGCACGCCGTCGCGTACTGCCGCGGCGTCGACCCCGCGGTGATGACGCGCATGTGGCGGGGTTGCGCGTACTCGGGGTGGGATCCGGCGACCGTGAACATGACCAACCCGGCGATCGTGGTGGGCGCCCAGGGCCTGCACGCGACCGGCTACGCGATGGGAGTGCACCTCGACGGTGCCGAGATCGCCACGATCGCGTACTTCGGCGACGGCGCCACGAGCCAGGGCGACCTGTCCGAGGCGCTCGGGTTCGCAACGAGCTTCAACGCCCCGGTGGTGTTCTTCTGCCAGAACAACCAGTGGGCGATCAGCGAGCCGGTACAGCTGCAGAGTCCCGCGCCGATCGCGCGGCGCGCGGTCGGCTACGGGATGCCTGCGGTGCAGGTGGACGGAAACGACGTGCTCGCGGTCCTCGCGGTCACCCGGCAGGCCGCCCGGCGCGCGAGGGAGGGCGCGGGGCCGTCGTTCATCGAGGCCATCACGTACCGGATGGGCCCGCACACCACAGCCGACGACCCCAGCCGCTACCGGGCGGCCGCGGAGATCGAGATGTGGAAGGCTCGCGACCCGATCGACCGGCTGCGCCGGCTGCTCGAGCGCGAGAGGCTGTTCGACGACGAGTTCGACTCGCGAGTGCGGGCCCGGGCCGACGAGGTCGCCGCCCGATTGCGGACCGGCACGCTGGAGGCGCCGGATCCCGGACCGGAGGAGTTGTTCGAGCATGTCTACGCCGCCGCGCATCCACTGATCGACGAGGAACGCGCCACCTACGACGCGTATCTGAAATCCCTGACCGCCGGCGAGGAGGCCCTGACATGACCGCCATGACCCTCGGCGCAGCCCTCAACACCGGCCTGCGCCGCGCGCTCGAACGTGACCCCAAGGTGGTGCTGATGGGTGAGGACATCGGCAAGCTCGGCGGCGTCTTCCGCATCACCGACGGACTACAGAAGGACTTCGGTCCGGCCAGGGTCATCGACACTCCACTCGCCGAATCCGGCATCGTGGGAACGGCTTTCGGGCTCGCGCTGCGTGGCTACCGGCCGGTGTGCGAGATCCAGTTCGACGGCTTCGTCTACCCCGCGTTCGACCAGATAGTGTCCCAGGTCGCGCGGATCCACTACCGAACGCGCGGACATGTGAAGGCGCCATTGACGATTCGCATTCCCTACGGCGGCGGAATCGGCGCCGTCGAACATCATTCGGAGTCGCCGGAGGCGTATTTTGCGCACACGGCCGGACTACGCGTGGTCAGCCCGAGCACTCCGGCGGACGCATACGCGATGATCCAGCAGGCAGTCACCCTCGACGATCCAGTGGTGTTCTTCGAACCCAAGCGCCGCTACTGGGACCGCGGCGAGGTGGACACCGATGCGACCCCGGAGCTGCCGTTGCACCGCGCGCGGATCGCCCGCCGCGGCACCGACGCCACCGTCGTCGCGTACGGCTCGATGGTGCCGACCGCGTTACAGGCCGCGGCGATCGCCGACACCGAGGGAGCATCGCTCGAGGTGCTGGATCTACGGTCGCTGTCCCCCATCGACTTCGACACCGTCGAGGAATCGGTGCGCCGCACCGGACGCCTCGTGGTGGCGCACGAGGCCCCATTGTTCGCCGGGCTCGGCGCCGAGATCGCTGCCCGGATCTCCGAACGCTGCTTCTATGAGCTCGCGGCGCCCGTGCGGCGGGTCGGCGGCTTCGACATCCCCTACCCGCCCGCGAAGCTCGAGAAGCACCACGTGCCCGACGCGGACCGCATCCTCGGCGCTGTCGACGAGGTGCTGGCCGCATGAGCGCCGTCGAGGAGTTCCGGCTGCCCGATCTCGGGGAGGGCCTCACCGAGGCGGAGCTGGTGTCGTGGGCGGTCGCCGTCGGCGACACCGTGGCGCTCAACCAGGCAATCGGGGAGGTCGAAACCGCGAAGGCGGTGGTGGAGCTGCCGTCGCCGTACGCCGGCGTCGTGCGCGAGCTGCTCGCCCAGCCCGGCGACACCGTCCCGGTAGGCGCGCCGGTGATCCGGATCGAGACCGCCGACCCGCAGCTCTCCGGCGGCGGTGAACGGAGGACCGAGTCGGTGCTCGTCGGCTACGGGCCGTCGGCCCCCGCCCCCAGCCGGCGTCGGCGTCCTCCGCCCGTTCCACCCCGGACTCCGCGACAGCGCCCCGACGCCGTCCGCCGACACCAGGAATCAGCGCCTTCACCGGCGCCGACCGCCCTGCCCGAGCCCGGAGACCGCGAAACCCGCACCCCGATCCGCAGCGTGCGCCGGCAGACAGCGTCCGCGATGGTCCGTAGCGCATTCACAGCGCCTCAGGTGACGGAGTTCCTCACGGCCGACGTCACCGAGTCGGTGCGGCTGCTCGCGCAACTGCGGGCGTCGGCGCGGTTCGAAGGGCTGCACCTGACTCCGCTGATACTCGTCGCCAAGGCCCTGCTGCTGGCGCTGCGGGTACATCCGGAACTGAACTCGGCGTGGCTCGAGGACAGCCAGGAAATCGTCACCCGACGCTACGTCAATCTCGGCATCGCGACAGCCACCGACCGCGGACTCGTCGTCCCCACCGTCAGGGACGCCGAGAAGCTGTCGCTGCCCGAGCTGGCCCGGGCAATCGCCGACCTGACCGCGACGGCCCGAGACGGGAAGGCGACGCCGGAACAGCTGTCCGGCGGGACCATCACCATCACCAATGTCGGGATCTACGGAGTCGACGCGGGCACCCCGATCCTCAACCCGGGCGAGGCGGCGATCCTCGCGCTCGGCGCGATCAACCGTCGGCCGTGGGTGCTGGGCGACGAGCTCGCGATCCGCGAGGTGACGACCCTGAGCCTGACCGTGGACCACCGCCTCGTCGACGGCGAGCAGGCGTCGAGGTTCCTCGCCGATCTCGCGGCGATTCTCATCGACCCCGTCCCGGCCCTCCTGGCCCAGGCCTAAACTCGCCGCCCAACAGCAGACGGGACCCTTCACGCGCGCGGGGCGAGTGAAGGGTCCCGTCGGCCGACCGGGTATCGCCGGCCGCTCTTGCTCGGCTACAGCGCCTTGAGCTCCTCGGTGACCTCGGAGACCATCTTCTTGGCGTCGCCGAACAGCATCGACGTCTGGTCCGCGGTGAACAGCGGGTTGTCGATACCGGCGTAACCCGAGGACATCGACCGCTTGAGGACGATGACGGAGCGGGCCTCGTCGACGTTGAGGATCGGCATGCCGTGGATGGGCGAGCTGGGGTCATTGCGTGCCGACGGGTTGGTGACGTCGTTGGCGCCGATGACGATGGCGACGTCGGTGCGCGAGAACTCACCGTTGATGTCGTCCATTTCCTTCATCGCGTCGTATGCGACATCTGCCTCGGCGAGCAGGACGTTCATGTGGCCCGGCATACGACCGGCGACCGGATGGATCGCGTACTTGACCTCGACACCCCTGGCCTCGAGCAGCGCCGCCATCTCCTTGACGGCGTGCTGGGCCTGTGCGACCGCGAGACCGTAGCCGGGGACGACGATGACCTGGTTGGCGTACGCCATCTGGATCGCCGCATCCGATGCGGAGGTGGCCTTCACGGTGCCGCCGGAAGCAGAACCACCGACTGCACCACTGTCACCGCCACCGAACGAGCCGAAGATGATCGCGGGGATCGACCGGTTCATCGCCTTGGCCATGAGGTTGGTCAGGATCGAGCCCGACGCGCCGACGATCATGCCGGCGACGATCATCGCCTGATTGTTCAGTGCCAGACCGGCGGCCGCGGCGGACAGACCGGTGAGTGCGTTGAGCAGCGAGATGACGACGGGCATGTCGGCACCGCCGATCGGCAGCACCACGAACAGGCCCATGACACCGGCCGCGACGAGCAGGCCGACGATCAGCCACGCCGACTGCGGGTCGCCGTCGGAGCCCAGGCCGATGTAGACGGCCAGGCCGATCGAGACCAGCGCGAGGACGATGTTCGCGAGCTGGAACGCCTTCGCGGACGCGACGACCTTCTTCTCGAGGTTCTTGTTCAGCAACTCCTGCAGCTTGGCGAACGCGACGAGCGAGCCCCAGAACGAGACCGAACCGATGATCGCCGCAAAGAGCGAACCGACGATGAAGGGCACGGACGGCACCGACTCGACGGCGGTGAAGCCGTCCGTGTTCAGGAACTCGGCCCACGCGATCAGCGCGACAGTGCCGCCGCCGACGCCGTTGAACAGCGCAACGAGCTGCGGCATGGCCGTCATCTTGGTGCGCAGGGCCGGCGGAACTCCCAGCACGATGCCAACCAGCAGACCGCCGGCGATGAGGAGCCAATTGTCGGTGGAGCGGACGTCGATCAGAACGGCGACCACCGCGATGAACATGCCGACTGCGGCGATGTAGTTGCCGCGCACCGCGGTCTTCGGGCCGGTGAGGCCGGACAGACCGTAGATGAACATCGCGAACGCGACGATGTACAGAATCGTGACGAGGTAGCTCATCAGGAGTCAGCCCCCTTCTTCTCGGTCACCTTCTGGGCGTCCTTCTTCGGCTTGAACATCGCGAGCATGCGGTCGGTGACGACGAAGCCGCCGACGACGTTCAGGGTGCCGAACACCAGCGCGACGAACAGAATGATCTTGATGCCCCACGGCGCGTCACCGGGCAGGTGCCCGAGCACGACGAGTGCGCCGAGGACGACGATGCCGTGGATGGCGTTGGTGCCCGACATCAGCGGCGTGTGCAGCGTGTTGGGCACCTTGGAGATGACAGCGAAGCCCACGAACCCGGCCAGGACCAGGATCGCGATGTTCGCCAACAGTTCGGTGTACATCAGGCGGTCGCCTCCTCACGGGTGACGCACGCAGCAGCGAGCACCTCGTCGTCGAAGTTCGGCGCGAAGGCGCCGTTCTCGTCGAGCATGATCTCGATCAGCGCGTACAAGTTCTTGGAGTACAGCTCCGACGCATGCTCGGGCATGGTCGCCGGCAGGTTCAGCGGCGAGCAGATCGTGACGCCGTGCTTGACGACGGTCTGACCGGGCTCGGTGAGCTCGCAGTTGCCGCCGGTCTCGCCGGCCAGGTCGACGATGACGCTACCGGGCTTCATACCCTCGACGGCGGCGGCGGTGACCAAGCGCGGCGCGGGACGGCCGGGGACGAGCGCCGTGGTGATGACGACGTCGAAGCCCTTGATTGCCTCCTCGAGCGCCTGCTGCTGCTGGGCCTGCTCGGCCTCGGTGAGCTGGCGGGCGTAGCCACCCTCACCGGCGGCGTCGATGCCGAGGTCCAGCCACTGCGCGCCGACCGAGCGGACCTGGTCCGCGACCTCGGGACGGACGTCGTAGCCGGTGACACGGCCGCCGAGACGCTTGGCCGTGGCCAGCGCCTGCAGACCGGCGACACCCACACCGAGCACCAGCACGGTGGCGGGCTTGACGGTGCCGGCGGCGGTGGTCAGCATCGGGAAGTACCGGGTGGACTCCGACGCGGCCACGATGACGGCCTTGTAGCCGGCGACGTTGGCCTGTGACGACAGCGCATCCATCACCTGGGCACGCGAGATACGCGGGATCGCCTCGACTGCGAACGCCTGCACACCGGCCGCCTTCAGATCCGCGATCCGGTTGTCCGCGTTGCGCGGCGCCAGGAAGCCGATCAGGGTCGAACCCGAGCGCAGCTTCCCGATCTCCTCTGTGGACGGCGCCGACACCTTCGCGACGATGTCCGCCGACCATGCGTCACCGATCGTGGCGCCGGCTTCTTTGTACAACTCATCCGGAATCAGGGCACCCAGCCCGGCACCGGGTTCGACGACTACGTCGACACCCTTCGCCGACAGCGCTGCCACGACCTTCGGCACCAGTGCGACCCGCCGCTCGCCGTCGCTCGTCTCACGAACAACGCCGACCGATGGGCGCACCTGTGCGGCGCTCTTCGATGTATCCAATGTTCCGACTTCCTGCGTTAGATGGTGTGCGCGCCGCGACGGGCGGCAACTTTCGAGCGATCGACGGACGATGACCCGAACGATGCAAGTGGTCCACGATGGTAGTCAGAAGTACCGTGAGCAAGGGAACACACGCAAGTCGTCGATGTTGTCTGAATCGAGTCTGAACTGAGGTATACCACCTTATGTGCCATTTTTTGTGATGCAGCTCACGATTTCACATGGACGTAACCTGGCGACGAAATCGGCCCATGACGCGGAGGTGGGAGATGCCCGTGGGGACCATTCACATCGAACGTGTGTACGAACATCCGGGCGCTGAGCCGTGCTTCCGGGTGTTCGTCGATCGGCTGTGGCCGCGCGGATTACGCAAGGATTCGTTCCACTACGACGACTGGGCGAAGGATCTTGCGCCGTCGACCGAGCTGCGACGGTGGTACAGCCACGACGTCGCAGAATTTGCCGAGTTTCGATCCCGCTATCTCGCCGAGCTCGAATCACCGGACGGTCGTAGCGCAGTGGACCGTCTGCTGACTCTCGCACACGATCGGCCGATCGTCCTGCTCACCGCAACCCAAGACGTCGAGCACAGCCACGCGGCGGTGCTGCAGCAGTTCCTCCAGGACGCGAGGTAGAGGACGCCCGGTCGGCCGCGAACACCCTTGGGCAGCCGGATCATTCGAACGGCCGCCACCGGCGCCACCCCGGTCCTCCGTTCCAATTCCCGATGCCGCCGCACGGAACGCAGATCGGCCATAGAGTGGGAGAGTGAGCACGGACACTCCTGCCGCTCCGCTACCCGCGGTCGGCCACGCAATCACATCGGTGGACTTCCACTTCGACCCGATGTGCCCGTTCGCTTTCCACACCTCGCGCTGGATTCGGCATGTCCGCGCCGAAACCGGTATCGACATCGCATGGCGCTTCTTCAGCCTCGAGGAGATCAATCGCCGTGACGACCAGAAGCATCCATGGGAGCGCGACTGGTCGTATGGATGGTCACTGATGCGAATCGGCGCACTACTGCGCCGCGAGAGCATGGACCTGCTCGATCGCTGGTACGCCGCTACCGGCCATCTCCTCCACGTCGAGGGGGGCAAGCCGCACGATCCGGAGGTGGCGCGGGAGCTGCTCGTCCAACTGGGGCTGGACGCCTCCCTGCTCGACGCTGCTCTGGCCGATCCGTCGACGCACGACGAGGTCCGTGCCGACCATGATCGCGTCACCACGGCGGGCGGCTTCGGGGTCCCGACGCTGTTCGTGCAGGGCACTGCGCTGTTCGGGCCCGTCCTGGTCGATCCACCCCAGGGTGCGGCCGCCGTGCGACTGTGGAACCTCGTGACCGAGATGCTCGAGTTCCCCCGCGTGTACGAGATCCAGCGCGTCAAGGGCCCGGCGGACACCGCAGCGATCGGCGAGGCCCTGACGCCGTACGTTCAGGGCCGGGACTGGCAGAGCATCAACCGCGGTGAGGTAGTAGACCTCTCCCGACTGGAATCGGAGCAAGAAGCATGAGCGAGTTCCCCAAGGCACCACTGGTCGACGCACTGTTCGCGCAGTGGGACGCGCTCGACGACCTGCTCGCGACGGTCGAAGGCGACGCCTGGATCACACCTAGCTCGCTGCCCGGCTGGACCGTTCGCGACATCACCTCACACCTGATCGGGACGGAATCTTTTCTGTCCGGGAAGAATCCACCGGACACGGCGATCGACGTGCATGCGCTGCCGCACGTGCGAAACGAGATCGCCGCGCTCAACGAGCGCTGGGTCGAGGGGCTGCGGGCGCACACCGGCGCCCAGATCCTGGAGCTGTTCCGCGCGACGATCGCGCAGCGACGCGAGGCCCTGAGCGCAATGACCCAGGACGACTTCGACGCCCCCTCGATCACCCCGGCAGGACCGTCGACCTACGGCCGGTTCATGCGGATTCGCTTGTTCGACTGCTGGATTCACGAGCACGACATCCGCGATGCACTGGGCGCACCCGCCGGGGACGAGGGTGGTGCGCGCGGCGAGCTGGCGTTCGGCGAGATTGCCGGGGCACTCGGATTCATCGTCGGCAAGCTCGGCCGCGCACCGGAGGGCGCCCGCGTCACCTTCGAGCTGTCCGGCCCGCTCGCCCGCACAATGCACGTCGCGGTGGACGGCCGTGCCGCGGTGGTGCCGGAGCTCGCCGGTCCGGCGACGTCGACCATCGCGATGGATTCGCGGCTGTTCACCCGGCTCGCCACGGGTCGCGTCACCGCAGCCGAGCACACTGCGGAATTCGAACTGGGCGGCGACGTCGAGGTGGGCCGGCGGATCGTCGACAATCTCGCCTACACCATCTGAGGCCGCGTGCGACTGTTCCTCTCGTCGTACCGCTTCGGCGCGCACGTCGACCGATTCCTGGCGCTCACCGGAAACCCCGGCCCGATCGCCGTAATCGCCAACGCCGCCGACGCATGGCCCGCGCGCGCCCGGGAGTCGGCAGTGATGAGCGATGTGGCGCCCCTGCGCCGGCTGGGTTTCACACCCACCGAGGTGGACCTTCGTGACTTCGTGGGGCGACCGGACGCGTTGAAGCGGACGCTCACCGGATTCGGTGGGGTGTGGGTACGCGGTGGCAACACGTTTGTACTGCGTGCGCAGTTCGCCCGCAGCGGGGCGGACGCGGTTCTCACCGATCTACTACGACGCGACGAACTCGCCTATGCCGGCTACAGCGCGGGCGCATGCGTGATGGCGCCGTCATTGACCGGAGTCGAGTTCGCCGACGATCCCGCCGAAGTAGCCCCGACGTGCGGGGTGTCGGCGCGGTGGGACGGGCTCGGCCTGGTCGACTTCACGATCGTGCCGCACTGGTCGAGCTCGCTGGACCCCGACAACGAAGCCGCACGAATGATCGCGGCATGCCACGCGGCGGGGGTGAAGTTCCGGGCGCTGACCGATGATCAGGCGATCGTCGTGGATGCCGAGACCACCATATTGGTGTAGCCACCTCCGCTGAGCGCGACGAGCTCGCGCTGCCCGGCGGGTGGCGCCAGGCGGTCGAGCGCGGACCAGGTCATCTCGCAGCGCTTGACAGTCATCTCGTCGGCCTCGGAGAGCAGGGCTGCGAGCAGGGACTTCGGCTCGTGTCGCCAGTGTCCGTCGATGCGGCTGACTTGGGAGTTGGTGAACAGACCAGACCCGGCCACAGCCGAGACCCACTCGTCCACAGCACCACGGTGAATTCGCTCGAGGCAGTCGTAGTCGACTCCGCCGTCCAGGAATTCGTACGAGAACATGGCGGCGACATAGTCCTCGATGCAGCTCGACGAAGCGCTCACGATACGGCGCCCCTTTCTCCCCGACGGCCCTGTTCTCGCTCCGTGGAACGGGTGTGCGTTCCCCGCAGCAAGGAAAATGATCATGGTCACATCACGTAACGCTTCGATCGCGCTCTGCGATTGAAACGACGCTAACGTGATAAAGAGCAGGTCGTTACGGATTGATCATTACGATTGAGTAACGAGTTCAGTGGCCGTGCAGGATTTCGGTTGCAGTCAGGCTCCGAACATGAGAAACCTATCAGTCGCTACTTTTTTGGACTCGAGTGCAATTTGACCCCGGGGTCAGGAACGCTGCGCACTGATAGCATCCGCGCGTGGACACGCTGCCGGAACTGCTGACCTCCACGACCGCGCCCTGGTGGGCCGTCCCCGCCGCGATGGCCATCGGATTGCTCCTCGGCGCGCTGGCGGTGCGGATCGGAACTCGTCGGCCCCGCTCGGTCGACATCGCGTCCTGGCAGCCCGAACTGCGTGAGATCTACGTCCGATACCTGGGCGCAGCCGACGCCGTGCACAACAGCTTCGTCGAGGTGGACCAGGCGGTGCTCGCCGACAGCGATCTCGAAAAAGCTTTGGCCTCAGAGGATCCCATTCTGCGCACGCTCGCGGAGGGCATCGTCGATCTCGACGGAATGGTCAACGAACTACGCATCCTCGCACCCACCGCCGTCCTCGATCCGGCGGGGGCCCTGTTCGACTTCCTCACCGCACAGGTGGCGGACGGCACCGACGACATCGACGGCTTCCGCGCGGCGTACCGCACCGGAAAGGCGAAGCTGGTCGACGCCGTCCGCGTCACCTTCGGCAGCTGACTGGCGGCTACCGCGTCGAGCGCGGCGCCCCGATGCCCGGGTCGATGCGCGCCGGCCCGTCCGCCGTCGGCGCTATCGGGAAGTCGAAGATCGCGGTCGGCAGGTACACCGTTGCGCACGAGTTCGGGATGTCGACGACGCCGGACAGTCGTCCCTCGATCGGAGCGGCCCCCAGCAACAGGTACGCCTGCTCGGGGCTGTAGCCGAACTTCGTGAGGTAGTCGATCGCGTGCAGGCACGCCCGCTGGTACGCCAGGTGCGAGTCGAGGTAACGCTGCTCGCCGTCGAGTGTCACAGACGTGCCGGAGAACGCGAGCCACTCGGAGTACTGCGGATCGGTGTTGCCCGGCATGAAGATCGCGTTCTCCGAGACGCCGTAGGTCTCCATTCCGCCCTTGATCAGATCGACACGCAGATCGATGAATCCGCCCATCTCGATCGCGCCGCAGAAGGTGATCTCGCCGTCGCCCTGCGAGAAGTGCAGGTCCCCCACCGACAGCTTGGCGCCGTCGACGAACACCGGATAGAAGATGCGGCTGCCCTTGGTGAGGTTCTTGATGTCCTGGTTACCGCCGTTCTCCCGTGGCGGTGCGGTGCGGGCGGCCTCGGCGGCGACACGGTCGAAGTCGGCGCCGGAGAGGGTGCCGAGAATTGCGTCGCGCGGCTCGGGCGGCAGCGCCAGCGGCGGCACCCGGTCCGGATCGGTCGCGATGAGCGCCGCTTCACGGGTGTTCCACCTGCCGAGCAGGTCGTGCGACGGGGCGGTGCCCATCAGTCCGGGGTGCACGATTCCGGTGAACTTGACGTGCGGCACGTGCCGCGACGTCGCGGTCTGCCCCGAGAAGTCCCACACCGCCTTGTAGGCGTCGGGGAACTGCTCGGTGAGAAAGCCGCCACCGTTGTGGGTCGGGAAGATGCCGGTGTAGCCCCAGCCCTGGCCGGCGAGCGGGCCCGAATCCTCCTGCGGAATGGGCCCGATGTCGAGGATGTCGACGATCAGCAGATCGCCGGGCCTCGCCCCCTCGATCGCGAACGGGCCGGAGAGGGTGTGCACCGTCGTCAGCGGCGCGTTCAGGATGTCGTCGGCCGAGTCGTCGTTGCGGATCGCGCCGTCGAACCACTCGCGACAGTGCACGCGAAAGGAATCACCCGGTTTGACGGTCACCGCGGCGGGAATGTCGGGATGCCACCGGTTGTGGCCGACCTTCTCCTGCTCGGTGAATTTCTTGCTCGAATCCAGCGGGAACAGCAACTCGGGCATACCAGTCTCCTTCACGACGCGAGGGGCAAAGACTCAGGGGCGGGGCAACTTTCGGTGCAGCGGATTGGTGGTGACCGGCCGTGCCGCACGGGCAGCTCCCGGACGGGGGCCGGAGACGACGCCGGGCTCGCTGGCGGACCGGGCGGTCGCGTCGAGTAGTCGCATCGGCGTGGACGCGCCATGACCGAGACGGCTTGCGGTGATCTGACGGCGCGCCTCGGCGGCGCAATCGGGGCATGCGGCAGCGTCGGGCACGGAAGCCATCGAGAAGGAACGGTCGAACGGGCCGCACTGCGCACATCGGAATTGGTAGAGAGGAATGACCGCATCCTTTCACCGGGTAAGGATCGAAGTCCGTCCGAGACTAACCGAGGACGAGCAGTCGCGCGCGTCGGTACGGCCTCGTGTTCGATGCCCGGAATGCGAAGTGACGAAACCCGTGACGCATGTGCGCAGACGGGTCCACACTTAAGTGAAGACAACACGCTTAAGTCGAGGCAACACTCGTGTTAAGACACCGATCGGATCCGAGGAGCGTGCGCATGGCCGACGGCCGACCTTTCGTTCCACCGAGTGCGGTGGATGTCGACCTCTCCGCGGTCGGCTGGGGGCAGAGCCGGACCATGTCGGACTTCGAGACCGGAATGTGGCGGATGGAGGAGGTAGAGCCGGAGCTGCGCACCCCCATCGTCGCGGTCGACGTCCTCGATCGGGCACCGGACTGGGAGCGGCTGGTGCAGGCACACGAGTGGGCGTCGCACATCGTTCCGCGCATCCGGATGCGTGCCGTGGAACCGGCGTTCGGGCTCGGCAATCCGATGTGGTCGGTGGACCCGGAGTTCGACCTGGACTACCACCTGCGGCGCGTGCGACTGCCCGAGCCCGCAGATCTCGACCACGCGCTACGGATCTGCCGGCATCTGGCCACCGAGCCGTTCGACAAGGCCAGGCCGCCGTGGATGGCGTTGCTCATCGAGGGCCTCGACGACGGCCGGGCGGTGTATGTGGTCAAGACGCACCACAGCATCACCGACGGCATGGGCGGCATCCAGATGATGGCGCTGCTGCACAGCCGGCGCGCCGAACCCACCCCGAACAAACCCGACCGGTTACCGGCACCACCGGAGCACCTGTCGGACATCTCCGCGCTCTACGAGGAGGTGCTCGACGGCATTCGCCGGACGCCGCGGCGGATCGCCGGGCTCGTGTCCGGCACCGTCCGCACGGCCGTCGCCGCCGTCACGAGCCCGTTCGATGCGGCCGGTGAGGCCCTGGACTACGCCGGTTCGCTGCTGCGGGTGGTCACTCCGCCGCCGGCGACGGGTTCGCCGCTGCTGCGGGAGCGTGGTCTGGGCCGCTGGTTCGGCATCCTCGAGGTGGGACTACCCGAGCTGAAGGCGGCCGCACATGCGGCGGGTGGCTCCGTCAATGACGCCTATGTCGCGGCGCTGCTGGGCGGGTTCCGCCGCTACCACGAGGAGCTGGGCGTGCCGATCGGCAAGATCCCGATGGGGATGCCGATCAGCATGCGCGCGGCCGCGGATCCGTCCGGCGGCAACCGAATTGCGGCGGTACGGTTCGCGGGGCCGGCAACCGAGGTCAATCCTGCGGCGCGGATCCGGAAGGTACGGGCAATCGTGCTGGCGCTGCGCGAGGAGCCGGCGCTGGACATCGTCGAGGCCGCCGCGCCGCTTCTGGTCCGGCTGCCGAACCGGCTGCTGGCCACGTGGTACCTGTCGCAGTCGAAGGGCCTGGACATGCAGGCGTCCAATGTGGCCGGGGTTCCGGTGCCGGTGTACCTGGCCGGGGCGCGGATCGAGCGGATGTTCCCGTTCGGGCCCGCGCCGGGCTGCGCGGTGATGGCGACGATGGTCTCCCACGTGGGCACCTGCTGCATCGGCGTCAACCTCGACACCGCCGCGGTGACCGAGCCGGCGCTGTTCATGCGGTGCCTGCAGGAGGGGCTCGACGAGGTGGTTGCGCTGGGCACGGTGACGGAAGGAGCCGGGGATGAGTGACGGAAACGACAGGCCGCGGATCTACCTCACCGAATCGATGACGGACACCGAGAATGGGGTGCTGCGTGCGTGGTTCGAACGCCGGGAGGCGGCCAGCGGCGAACGGACGATCACCGTCGCCTGCACCGATCAGTCGCTGGCCGCGCTGACACAACGCGTCGACGATCCGATGCTCACCCCGGTGCGGGTGGTGTGGCTGCCGGAGGACACTCACGGTCACCGGACGCACCGGCTGCGGGAGGTGCTCTCGGCCCGGGATCCGCTGCATCTCGGGCCGAATGCGCAGCGTCGGGTGCTGCGCACCGATCCGGCCCGGTGTCTGGTGATCGAGGGCGACGCCGCACCGCTCAGCGAACTGAGCGATCGACTCGCCGAACGTGGCGGCGGGTCGCTGCCCGAATTCATCCGCCGTCAGGCCGCCTTGGCGCTCGAACGTGCCGAGCGGCAACTGCTCGGCACCCAGTACAAGGTGTCGCGGTTCGTGGTGGAGGAGATCACCGACACCGGCCGCTTCACCGCGGGAATCAAGGACCTCGCCGCGAAACTGAACCTCACCGTGGTGGAGGTCGACCGGCGCGCCCGCGCCGATCTCGAGGAGATGGTCGCGGCGCAGAGTCGGCGCGCGATCGCGGTGTGGGATCAATTGGGGCGCTACTTCTCCCGCGCTTACCGGCTGGACGTGGACACCACCCGGTTCGATGATCTGCGCGAACTCAACCGGGAACACTCGCTGGTTTTCCTGCCGAGTCACCGCTCGTATCTGGATCCGCTGGTTCTCCGCCCCGCACTGCTCGCGAACGATCTACCACTCAACCACGTGATGGGCGGGCTCAACGTCAGCTTCTGGCCGGTGGGGCCGATCGGCAAACGCAGCGGGACGGTGTTCATCCGGCGCAGGTTCGACGGCGACGACGTCTACAAGTGGACGCTGCGCGAGTACATGCGATTCCTGCTGACCAAGCGGTTCAACCTCGAGTGGTACATCGAGGGCGGACGGTCCCGCACGGGCAAGCTCCGCCCGCCGCGATACGGGCTGCTGACGTATCTGGCGAAAGCGTTCCAGTCCAGCGACGTCTCCGACGTGTACCTCGTGCCGGTGTCGCTGGTGTACGACCAGTTGTACGAGGTGAGTGCGATGGCGGCGGAGGCGCACGGAGCCGAGAAGCGGAAGGAGGGTCTGCGCTGGATGATCGGCTACGTCCGCGCACAGGGCCAGCGCCGCGGCGTCGCGCACGTGACGATCGGACGGCCACTGTCGCTGCGGGATTCGCTTGCGCAGGAGGATGATCTGCGGTTGGCGATCCAGAAGACCGGCATCGAGGTCAGTCACCGCATCAACGAGGTCACCCCGATCACCGCGTCCTCGCTGGTGATGCTCGCGTTCCTCGGGATCGAGGATCGAGCGTTGACGGTGCCCGAGCTCGCGTTCATTCTCGGGCCCCTCGTCGACTACATCACCGAGCGCAAACTGCCCACTGCCGGCGACGTGGACCTGACCAATCCTCAGGTGATCCGCAGGGCCCTGTTCACCCACCTGGATTCGGGGGTGCTGCGGCGCTTCGACGAGGGCGACGAACGGGTGTACTACCTGGGCAAGGACCAGCACTTGGTGGCAGCGTTCTACCGCAACAACACCATTCACTTCCTCCTGGTCCGTGCCATCGCCGAGATGGTGCTGCGCGCGGCGGTGGACGAGGAGTTCGAGAATCCGCTGGCCGACGGGTGGGCGGAGGCGCTACGGATCCGGGATCTGCTCAAATTCGAGTTCTTCTTCAGCGACAAGTCCACCTTCCGCGAGGAGCTGCGATCGGAGCTGAGTCTGATCGATCCGGCATGGGAGAGCGGCCTCAGCAACCCTGGGCACGGAGAGTCCGTCCTCGCCGAGGTGCGGCCTTACCTGGCCCACCGCGTGCTGCAGCCTTTCCTCGAGGCCTACGAGGTGGTGGGCGACCACCTACTGAAAGCGCCGGTAGCCAAGGACTTCGACGAGAAGACGTTCGTGACCGAGTGTCTGGCCCTGGCGCAGCAGCGCCGTCTGCGACAGCAGATCTCGAGCAGCGAGTCGATTTCGTCCGAGCTGTTCGCCACCGCCCTGCAGTTGGCGCGCAACCGCCAGCTGATCGAGACGGACGACCCGGAGACGCCGCAGCGTCGGGCCCAGTTCGCCGAGGAGGTGCGCACACTGGTACGCCGGGTACGCGAGATCCGGGATCTGGCGCACGCCAAGCTGGCTCAGGTGAAGGGCGCCGATTCTCTCGACCTCCCTGCGGATCCGACGGCGGGCTTGGGACGATGAACAAGGTCAGGGACCTGTACGACGCGATTGCCGCCGCACCCTCCGGGCCCACCACGCTGGCGGCCTTCGACCTGGACGGAACGCTGATCAGCGGGTACACCGCGAGCGTGGTGTATCGGGAACGCTTGCGCAACATGGACATCAGCCTCGCCGAGTTGCTGCGCACCACCGGGGCAGCGTTCGACACGCAGTTCCGCGGCGCGGATGTGGGCCGGCTGATGGAGATTGCTGTGCAGGCGCTGCGCGGCCGTCAGGACGACGAGTTACGCGAGTGGGGGCAGCGGCTGTTCCGGCAGGAGATCGGCTCCATGATCTTCCCGGAGGTGCGGCGGCTCATCGAGGCGCACCGCGAGGCCGGGCACCGGATCGTGATGGCGACGTCGGCGACGACCTATCAGGCGGAAGCGGTCGCCGCGGACCTCGGGATCGGGGAGGTGCTGTGCACCCGGCCCGAGGTGGTCGACGGGATGCTCACCGGCAAGCTTGCCTCCCGCACCCTGTGGGGCGACGCGAAGGCCGATGCACTGTACGAGTTCGCCCACGACGTGGGCACGCCGCTGTCGGAGGCATTCGCGTACTCCAATGGCGTCGAGGATGTTCCGATGCTCGGGTCGGTGGGACGGCCGGTGGCGCTCAACCCGGACCGCAAGCTGGCGGGCATCGCGCGGACCGAAGGCTGGCTGTCGGTGAACCTGCCGCGTCCGGCCCGGGGTGCGACGCCGATTGCCACGCTGCGCACCGCGGGCGCGCTGAGTGCGTTCGTCGGTGCGACCGCCCTCGGGGTGACGGCCGGTGTGCTGACCGGCAGCCGCCGTAACGCCGCGAACGTGGTCGGCACGATCGGACCCGATCTGGCGCTGGCGATCTGCGGCATAGATGTGAAGGTCGTCGGTGAGGACAACGCGTGGCGGGAACGTCCGGCGGTGTTCATGTTCAACCACCAGAGTTCACTGGACCTGCTGGTAGTGGGCAAGGTGGTTCGCCGTGACGCGACGGGAGTGGCGAAGAAGGAAGCCGCCCGCGATCCGCGATTCGCGGGCGTCGGGATGCTGCTGGACGTCGCGTACGTGGACCGGGCGGACAGTGTGAAGGCCCGAGCCGCCCTGGCGCCGGCGGTGGACAAGCTTCGCGGCGGGACGTCGATTGCGATCGCCCCGGAGGGCACCCGCTCCCCCACCCCGAGGCTGGGGCGGTTCAAGAAGGGCGGCTTCCACCTGGCGATGCAGGCGCAAGTACCGATCGTGCCGATCGTCATCCACAACGCCGGGGATCTGATGTGGCGCAACTCCTTCATCGCCCATCCCGGCACCGTGTACGTCGAAGTCCTCGAGCCGATCAGTACGAAGGGCTGGAAGGTCAAGGACCTCGACAAGCACATTGCCGATGTGCGGGACCAGTTCGACGAGGTGCTGCGGGTGGGGCCGGTGAAGGGCTAGGTTCGCAGGTCCCGTCAGGTGCCGATCACGGGCGGGGCTGCCAACGGCAGCTTGCCGATGAGTTCGTTGCCGTTGTCGACGTTCATCAGGTAGCCGGGGGTCTTGTGTTCCTGGTCGTCGTCACCGCGGCCACGTGCCGCGGCACCGGGCGCCATCCCGCCCACCGCGGCGGTGCCGGTGCGGCCGTTCGCGGCTGCTGCCGCACCGGCATTGCCCTGTCCCGCAGCACCTCCGGCGGGTGACGCGGATGGTCCACCGCCGCCACTTGCCCCACCGCCTCCTGCCCCACCGCCACCTGCCCCACCGCCACCTGCGCCGGAACCATAGCCGCCGCTGAGGATTCCGCCCGATCCGAATCCGCCTCCTGCTCCCGAGCCGCCGACGCCTGCGCCCGGACCTCCGCCCGCGTATCCGGTACTCGTGCCCAGACCGGTGCCGCTGTAGCCGGGCTGCCCGAAGCGGGCGGTGTCGCCGGTTGCTCCGGCAGCTGCGGGTGCGGTCCACGCGGAGGCCGGGTTAATCTGCGCGGCAGTGGTGTTCGGGTTCGAGGTGAAGGGACTTTCGTCGTTCGCCGCGTTGTCGGCGGCGGGGGCGTACGGACTGACACGTGGGGCGTCTGCCCCGGGTGCGCCCGCGCTTGGCTGATCCGCGCCGGGCAGCGGGGTGCCTGGGTGCGGCGAAGATGCTGCGGGCTGGGCATAGGGATCGTGGGAGCCGAGACGCCCGCCCGAGGGCGCGCCGAGGCCCGGCTGCCGATTCGAGGGCTGTTCGACACCATCGTTGGTGACCTGCGGTGGTGCGGGCAGGGTCGGGACATTGGTGTCGGCCTGTTGCATGACGGGGGTGTACACGGTCCGCATGATCTGGACGGCTTGGTCGTGGGCCTCGTCGCGGTCGTGGGCGAGTCGCTTGAACATTCCCGAGACGGGTACGACGACGTCGAAGACGGTTTCGAGGATCGACCGCTCTGCGACGGGCGGCATGGTGGCCTTCACCTGGGATACCCCGGTCGCGGCTTCGGAGATCTTGGTGCCGACCAGCTTGCCGGCGGCGGCGAGCTGGGTGGATTCCTCGGCATAACGTGCAGTGGCCTGGTTGGCCCTGTCTGCGGCGATCCCCTTCCAGTTGTCACCGATGGTTGTACCGATGAAGTCGCGGAACTCGTTGAGCGCCTGCTCGAGTGAGTCACCGATCCTTGTCCAGCCTTCGGCGCTGGCTCGGAGCGGTTCGGCGCTCATGGCGTCGACTGCGGACTTGATCTGCTCGTGCGACATCGACTCGAAGGCTTCGGGCGAGGTCAGGACGGGCGGATCGTAGGCGCCGCCGAACTGGCCACGAAGCCCGGCCTGCAGGCCGTAGATGTCGGAGCGCTCGGCGTTGCCAGCTGCCTGCTCGTCACGGACACGGTCCCGTTCGTCGAGGTCGTAGCCCGAGACCAGGTCGACCATCTTGTTCGCCGGATTGCGTGCAAACTCGACCACGTCGTCCGTGACCTGCTCCGCATACCGCCCGAGTGCGCCTGTGAACTCGTCGAAACTCGGCAACCCCATCTCACATCTCCCTCGAAATGATTCGGCTCAGAATCCCACGTCGACGTTCGAAAGTGCTTGTGTGTTGGAGGCTTCGGCTACCTGGTACTGGGCACCGATCTTCTCGAAGACGGCGCGCATCTGCTCGATGACACCGATGTGTTCGTTAAGGATCTGATCCAACGAGTAGTCACCACCGGTAGCCTTGCGTTCAAACTTCGAGGCTAGTGCGACCCCGGAGGGAAGCTGATCACCGAAGCCGTCAAGCTTTGCGAGGCCCTGCGCTTCGAGACTCATGTTCTTCAGTTTGACAACCATCTCCGAGCAACGTTCCGCGCATCGGCGAGCAACTTCGGGCTCCAAATACAAGTGTCCTGAGTCAACGGCACCAATTAGTTGATTCCAGCCGGCGACTTCAGTCATCGAATCCCCCTCCTGTCAGTCATCCGTACTCCTCGCTACTCTGGGATGTACTGCACGATTCCCTCAGTCCGTCGCTTCGCAACTGCACACGGATCCTCCGCTACAGGATCGGTGCCGAGGTACGAAACCGAAATGAGGGCGGCACCACCGCTCGCCGCCAGCGCCACGTCGCAGCTTCTTCGCTTGGTGTCGGTCGTCTCGCGATAGATAAGCCCGGCTCTGCCGTCGAACTCCACTGGATTGAACTCAATGTTCTTCTTGTTGGATCGAACATCTTCCATCGTGTAGGTGGTGGAAAAGACACTAAGAGCAGGCTCCGCCCCCTGCCACTTGCAGATTTTCCAGCCCGGCTGCTTGACGCCCATGATGTCCGGCGACTCGGTCGTCGGATCGAGACCCATCTCCCGAAGCGCATCATCCGGAATGTCATCACACGGACTGAACACCGGCTCCCCTGCTGCCCGGCCTTCAGGATCAGGCGTTCCTGACACAGCCCCCGACCCGCATCCCGCCAGAAGCAGCCCCACACCGATCAACCCGACAGCAGCACCCAAACGCATCCGGCATCCCTCCCTAGATCCAGAACTGCTCCACCCCAAATAGACGCACTAGGTTCGCGTTCGGTTCCACCCCGACCAAAACTGCCTGTCGCCGTCAATCGATTCGACCTGATTTCGCAATGAACCCACGTCACACCAGCGACGACAGCGCGCCATCCGGGAGGTGAATCCATCCCTCACGCTCGGCTCGACAAGGTCGATCGGCGGCATCAAGCGCCTTCAACTGGGCGACGTCTTCCCTGAGAGTCCCGGTTGCCGCACCCTTGTACCCAACGGAACCGCTGACCCCACCTCGGCGGCGCGATCGATCCCGACGGCCTTCATCCCGTCACGGTAGCGGCGACGTCACCGCATGACCGGCAGCACTTGGGCTTTCGACCGTCCCGACGCCGCCTCGATGAACGCCCGCGGATCCGGTACCGCCGCGAGCACGTCGCGGGTGCGCTCGAGAGCTTCGGATTCCGGCGCCGATCCCCCGACCGCGTCAACGACGTCGAGTAGGTGGACGGTCGCTTCGAGGATCGCCATGTCCATGAACGCGCCCAACGCCACCGAACCCAGGATGGGGTGCGCGATGACGGTGTCGCGGCTCAGGCCGGTGAGGCGCTCGAAGGCATCGGGCAGTTCGACGTCGAACCGTTCGATCAGGCTCTCCCGGCTGACGTCGACCGCGGCCTCTCGAACCAGCTCGGCAAGCTGAGCGTGCAGCGTCTCGGCGGCGACCGTCTCGGCGTTGAAGACACGGAGCATCTCCGCGGCGCTGGTCACCTCCGCGACCCCGTCGACCGCGGGCTGCGCGAGCATCGCGATCATCACGTCGGGCGTGACGTGGACGTAGAGGTCGCGGACTGTCCAGCCCGGCAGTCGGGTCTCGGTCATCCACTGCTCGTCGGTCAGTTCCCGTGCCCGCTTGGCCCAGGACCGCCACAGTCGAATCAGCAGGTCCCGGTCCTGATCGAAGTCCGATGCCACAGTGCTCCCCCTCTGTCCGATTTCGTCGACATGTCCGACGCTATCGGCCGCGGTTCGACTCCGGCCGAAAATCGGGCATCCGGGGGATGATGGACGCATGACGACGGTGGACTCGGCTGTTCTGGACCAACTCATCGGCGCGCTGCCCGACGGCGCCGTGCTCACCGACCCGGACATGGTCGCGAGCTACCGCCAGGACTGGGCCGCCGACCCCAACGCCGGCACCCCGATCGCCGTCGTCCGCGCGACCTGCACCGAAGACGTACAGGCGGTGATGCGGTGGGCGTCGGCGCATCGGGTGCCGGTGGTGCCGCGCGGGGCGGGCTCGGGGCTGTCGGGCGGGTCGAGCGCCCTCGACGGCGGCATCGTCCTGAGCACCGAACGGATGCGGGAGATCACCGTCGACCCGGTCACCCGCGTCGCCGTCACCCAGCCCGGTCTGCTCAACGCGGAGGTGAAGCAGGCCGCCGCGGCGCACGGACTCTGGTATCCACCGGACCCGTCGTCGTTCGAGATCTGCTCGATCGGCGGCAACGCCGCCACCAACGCGGGCGGCCTGTGCTGCGTCAAGTACGGGGTGACGACCGACTACGTGCTCGGCATGCAGGTGGTCCTCGCCGACGGCACCGCCGTCCGGCTCGGCGGGCCGCTACTCAAGGACGTCGCTGGGCTATCGCTGACGAAGCTGTTCGTCGGCAGCGAGGGCACGCTCGGGATCATCACCGAGCTGACACTGCGGCTGATCCCGGCGCAATCGCCGGCGTCGACGGTTGTCGCCTCGTTCGACTCGGTGGAGGCCGCTGCCGAGGCCGTCCTGTCGATCACGCGGGTGATGCGACCCGCGATGCTCGAGTTCATGGACCACGCGAGCATCAACGCCGTCGAGGACGCCGTGCACATGGGTCTGGACCGCAATGCCCGCGCGCTGCTGCTGGCGCAGTCCGACGCCCCCGGCGCCGCGAGCGCGCAGGAGATCGAGACCATCGTCGCCGCGTGTGAGAAGCACGGCGCCACCGAGGTATTCGCCACCGACGACGCTGCCGAGGGCGAGGCCTTCACCGCCGCACGACGATCCGTGTTCCCCGCCGTGCAGGCGATTGGCAGCATGCTCCTCGAGGACGTCGGGGTTCCGATGCAGGAACTGCCGAGGCTGATCACCGGGGTCGAGGCGATCGCCGAGGACTGCGACGTCCTGATCTGCACCGTCGCGCATGCCGGCGACGGCAACACCCATCCGCTGATCGTCTTCGACCCCACCGATCCCGACATGACCGACCGCGCCCGCACCGCCTTCGCCCGCGTCATGGAACTGGCAATCGCTCTGGGAGGCACAATCTCCGGCGAACACGGAGTCGGACGGCTCAAGCGGGACTGGCTGCCAGGGCAGCTCGGTGAGGATGTCATGGAGTTGAATCGGCGGGTCAAGAACGCGCTCGATCCGTTGGGGATTCTCAATCCCGGCTCCGTGTTGGATTAGTTCAGAATCGCCACCGTTACCATCTTCGAAAGCTGATCCGTTTAGTTGCGATGCAGATCCACCCACTTGATAGCGCGCCCGCTACAGCCCAGTGGCGACAGTCACACCGAGCGAGCAGTTCGTGTGTGGTCAGTCAACGTCCATCAGATTCCGGCGCCGGATACCGGTAGGCGCAACGCTAGAACTGCAACCGATTCAGCCACCGCCTCGGCTACTTGTTTGTGAAGCTCCTCGTCGTCGAGTGCCTCAAACTCGGCGATCGCGCTCGTCCGCAGGAGTCGCTTGAGGACGTCGCGAAGCAGCTGGCGATCGTTCACTCCTCCTCGCTCTATGTTTGGCCAGGTCACCGCGAGCGCGCGCACAAGGGCGCGGCTGCCGCCGATGGACTTACGGCGGGCGAAGATCTGGTCGAACGCGGCCTCACCGAATACATCAAGGAGTTGATACCGCTCAACCTGCTGGGGCAGTGTGAGGAGGTGCGCGCGCCACCACAACCGTCCCCAAACGTGACGCGTTATGTCTGTACCCATCACCCGGTCAACCGGCGGAGCAGGATACCGCCAGTACGAAACGTCAGGCAGTACCACGAGGGCCAGGAAGGCCCAGATTGAACGAACTGAGGCCTCGGCCGCAACCAATCCAGATCGCTCGTGGATCAGTTGGGCTACCTCCAGGTCGAAGTGCGCGCGATCCGCGCGCCCGCCCTCGCCAGGGAAGCCCGCACACTCGGCTGCCTTGACTATGTGATTCCGGAGATCCCGGAGTTCATCCTCGGTGACTCGGCGCCCGCCGGTCGCCGCGAAGACCGCGGACCGGTGATTGAAGGCAGCGCTTTCCTGCAGCTGTGGCACTGTTGAGCCTATGTGCTGCTGGTGCAGTTCACGCGCAGCTTGGTCGAGGAGGCGAGGGTAAAGGACACTGGTCACGGCGCCGCCAGAAGATCCGTAGCGTCCTGGACGCGGCTGGTGAATAGTGCTGGCTCCGAAAGCCGTTCGCGCCTTAGCGCCTCCAGACTGAACGCTGGGAAGGTCATGCGCAGGACCGCGGTGAGCACTGCGCCGAGCGAACCGGTCGGATAGTCGACGTCGTCGGCGAAATCCTCATGAGTCAGTGCACGTTCGATGAGCGCGCGCTGAACATCGGTACGGAGAGCGGAGAGGACACGCCGGTCGGCGACCGAGGGTGCTCCCGCGGCCGCAAGGGCGTTGACTACGACCTCCCGCCGCTCGTTGGCAAGCAGGAGAATGGACCCAAGTGCGGCGGCATCGAGGTCCTCGCCGATCTCGAGATACCAGCTGGCTTTGGTTGGATAGGGCAGGTAGTGGAAGTCGGCAATAGCGAGTGGGAACAGGACCGCGTCGCCCTGCAGCACGATGGAGAATTTTTCGTTCCAGAGCACGCTGCCTGGTCGGCATGCTGCCGCCGGTGACGCGCCTTCGGTTGACCGGCGCAGTGTAAGGACGGTGTCGAGATCAAGAACGCCGCCCAGTTCATCACCGTCGAGATCGAATTCGATGTCAATCTCGATCCCGTCCCTCGCTGGCACTTCGGCGCGCCACGCCCTCCCACGTAGAGCCGAGCTACGCGATGCCCAGCGGACGGTGAAATCGACCTCCGCGTCCTCGGCGAGTCCGCTGAGACGACGGGCCCGCAGCCCGTCAATTTGCACCGGCCGACGGATTGAGAGGACAGAGTCGTAGTCCCAATCCGGCAGCTCCCGTGGGAGTTCCTCGGTACCGTCGGCAACCGCGTATGACCAAGGACCTGCGATTACGACGTCCGCCGGTGGACGAATGAACGGAAAAGCGCGGCTCACGCTACCCCCTCCTCAGGAGATGCACCGATAACGGCAATGTCGGTCATCGTGTCTGGGACTGGGTCAACTACAAGGTCGACTTCGCAGGGGGTATCAACGATGCAAGCTTCGGCCGCCACCTCGCCCACGGAGGTCACCCAGCATCGGACCTTTGGGCGCGCGGCTCCCGCCGGCGCCTCAACCTCGCGCCCCTCCCATGTGACAATGGCCAAACGCGCGTCAAGATGAACCGGGCCTGGCCCGGTAACCGCAAACCGTTGGATGACAACAACATCCCCGTCCCGATCCTCGACACGGGGTTCATCGACTGTGGCGACTCGAACTCGATCGTGGGTAGCACGCGAGAAATCACCTGGTTGCTTGCCGGAACCAACTGTGTGTTCACGACTGCGACCCCGCGCCGAGCCGCCATCACTCGACTTGGCGCCTGGCTCGGCGAACGCTGCCGCAACGAGACCGCCGAGGAAGTTGCTCGCGGCGCCCAACGCAACTCCGGTCGATATCGAAGTTACCGACGCCGCAGGCGTCCGGAAGGCCGCGAGCTGTTCCTTGATTCTTGTGAACGTGACCCTTACAAAGGTCTTCGAGTGCCCCGTCAATTGCTCATGCACCCACTGATCGTGCGTCGGCGGCTCGGCGGCGGCAAACGTGTCGTCAAGCTCGTCATCAGCTCGAAATACACCTGCGTAAGCCCTGTTGACCGAGCCCGGCTCAGGCCCCCTGTAGTACTGGACGACCAACTCAGGCGCGCGCATCAAGCAGACGTGATGTGGATCTCCGTCCAGGCCCGCGTAACTAGCTGCGAGCGGTACCGACTCTCCAGACATCGGAACAACTACAGCTCGCTCAAGTGCGAAGTGACCGAGCTGTTTACGCGGGTTCTTGCATTCCAACGCCATCCCTCGCCCTGCCGCGAGGCGACGGTAGGCAGAGACAAACATGTGTAGCGGGTAGGTCTTAGCGGGATCGGGCACCTCGAACGTCCGACCGCCCGCAACGACTTGCGGGATCAAAAGCTGGTCGCCTCTCTCAGGCAACATGATTGGCCACATATGCCACGCAATTGTGTCAGCGAGATGCTGTGCCGCCGACTCGACGTCGTCGAAGTCTCCCAAGTCGGGATCGAGGACGGTGAGCGTAGTCCCTGACTCCGACTCGCCGAAAGGACGCAGCCCGAGCATCCGCGCGACGCGATCAGCTTCTGCGCCGATCAGTGGCTCCACATGCTCGCCCTGGACGTCGCCCCACCAATGGCGCCCGGTATACGGCCGGGCTGCCACGTCGGCGCGCTCCACACTATCGTAGGAATCGCCGAGGGCGATTCCGATCAGTCGAGAAGTGAGCCCCGTGCCAGGAACATCAGTTCGTGTGTAAACCAAGATTGCCCCAACCTTCGACAATCGGTAAAGGACCGCCTTGCCGTAACCATACGTGCCACCGCCCTGGAAGGTGTCGCGCTTCTCGCCGACATTGAGAACGAATGAGACCCAGTCCCGGCTGCCCTCCGAGAGCTCGTCAGCGCGGGTGGGCCCGCCGAGGCCTTTGGTGCCCCGGTCGACGACTGACAGCAGCCTGAGGTTCGGTGTTCGCACGGCCTTGCCGATGCCGAAGAACTTCTGCGTCTGCGGAGGCGGAGTCAGCAGGCGCTGCCACGCTGGTCGGTGTGTCGGAGAGACAGCCGTCAGTTCGAGCCGATAGTTCGTTGGCAGCCCCACCCGTCGTGCGTCCCAGGAGTTCTGCGCCGTCTCCCTCACGAACACAGTTAACGGGTCGACCGGTGGTCTTCCAAGCTGGTTGCGGATCCCCTCTGACGCAATCGCGCCAGTCGGAGGAAACGGCTGCGACCACCACCGCGGCTCCGTCACGACGGCCCCATGAACTGCGCGAGAGCCCTGTCATCGAGACGGGACGCCTCAGCTCCCACACTGTCCAGATCGATGACGTAGTCAACCTCCGTTACGCCAGCCGGCACCGCACCTCCCGAAAAACTCGAGCGAACGACACGCGGGAAGTTATGTCCGACCTCGTACGCGCGGTGTTCAACGACCTCGAACAACCGCCTCGCGTAGATCTCTCGATCGGTATCGCGATATCCGTACTCCCGGAGAAGCTTCGAGAATCCCGCCGCGTCGTCCGATAGTGTTGCGATCTCCTCGACGAGGGATGGGATCGACATACCTCGGCCGGTCACGAGCCGAAACCACCTGAGAACCAGTCGGCCCGGGATCGCGAAGTCGAGTTGGCTGACACCGTTGATCCGCACTTGTCGCCCGTCTACGGCAGCGGTGGTTTTGACCTCGATGGCATCGATACCGCGATGGAAATCCTGTGCAGTTCGCAGCGGTCCGGTCCAGAAGGCGACCGCGCCGGAGTCACGCTGGACCAATTCCCGCAAGACGTACAGCTCACCGAACAGCCCAGTCAAAGCGGATGGCGATAATGCCTGGCGCGCACCTGCAAGGAGGGCCTTCCAGTCAGAAAGGACCCTCTGGAGCGCGGAAACAGCCTTGTCTGGATGCGCAGCAACTCGCTCGATCACTTCGACGCAAAGTGCTGCGAACAGGTCGTCCTGGCCTGCGTCGACCAGCTCCAGGCACGCGTACGTCCGGTAGCTCTCATCGTTCTCCAACGCCCGCTTGCGGAGCACTACCGCCTGACCGTCGATGTCTTCCTTGAGCGTTTGCTTTGCCAAGATCGGAATTAGGAGAACTCGCCGCCCAGATCGGTCGACAGCAGCCAGCAATGGTCCTCGTGAACAGTCAGTGCCGACCTCTGCCGTCCGAAATGCCATCGTTGCAGGCTGCGCCGCCACTGCGGTCCAGAGTGCTTGGACCTGCGCCCCGGTGATTGTCATACGGTCTCGTCGTCCTGCTCGAGAACGGAGTCGTCTTCTACCTCGACCGCGACGTTCGAGAGATCCGCGCTCCAGTACTCAACGTCGGAATCGTTACTTCCCGGCCGGGGCTCAGGGAACAGAATGGAGACACCAACCACTACGTCGTCAGTCGGCGCCGCGAGCGGCCGACGCCCTCCCGTTCCCGTGTCCGACTCGGGCTCGATCGGGTACACCAACAGGAGGCCCTGGTCTGGGCGTTGGTCCTGCCGCAGCTTGAGGATCTCAACATGCGTTCCCGGTACCGGTCCGTCGACGATCAGATCGATAGTCTCGTCCCGTCGGCTGCTTAGAGTCTTGATGTCCGCGACACCACCGAGATCCTCGTCCTTCTGCCCGAGTCGGGCGCGCTTGACCATCCTGACCGAGACCCCGCCATCCATGTCGCAAGCAGCGGTCTCACCCCGGCTGTTCCCGATGACAGCGACACTCCATCGAAGAAGCGCCCCAGCTCGGACCCTCTTGCTGACGTAGTTAACGAGGCGATTGCGGTCACCATCCGACGATTCTCGGTGGAATTCATAGGTCTGCAGGAAATCGACCACGGTGCCGTAGGGAACATCCGTGAAGACCGCCGACTGCTTCCGGTCCTCCTCGCGGACACCGTCCTTGGCTGCGGCTCCGACTAGGGCCCTTGCCGCGGCCGCGTTACGTGCCAGCCAGTCGCCGCCGGTGTCGGAGACATCGAAGAACCGCGACTCGACGAGCTGACCGCCGTACGCGGCGTGCGCGAGGACGGCACTCGTCATCTTCGCCTTGGAAGTAATACTCATCTTCGGGTGCGACCGAAGACGCACCGCAAATGTCAGAGGCGTCTCGTTGGACGTCATATAGCGATTGATGTCTTGTCGCATGTCCGCTTCGACCGTGGCGAGGTGCTTGAACCACCCCTCAAGCTCATCGGTTATCCAGATTCGAGGAAGATCAGCGTAGTGGTCGCGGTATCCGAACCATCGGCCCATCTGCAGCAAGGTGTCGTAAGCAGACACCGCTCGGACGAAAATGCTCGAGATCAAGCCCTCGAGCGTCAGACCGCGGGAAAGAGTGCTGCCGCCAACCGCGATCGCGGTCACCGGACCCGACTCGTAGTTCAGCCGGTCCTTGCTGCGGTAGTTGTCGATTACCACACGGGTGTCACGGACGACCTCGGGGAGCTTGCCTAGTACCGACTCGAAGGGCACCTTCACTTCTTTGAAGTCACTGGCGGGGACACGAGACGTCTCGTCTTCCCAGGTCGAACGAAGACGCTCCACGAATACCGCATCTCCAGCGTTCAGCCGGCGCAAAGTCCGATCACGAAGGGCTAGTAGCGGCTCCTTGAACGCCTCATGCACACGCGTCTCGGTCGTCGTATGCACAAGCATCGACGAGTGTGGGTTACCGCCACCACGAACCCGACGTGCCGCAGTGGCAAGCCAAAACCACTCCACAGCAGACCGGAGAGAATGAGTAATCGCTGGCTCGAAGTCCGCGGCCTCTTTCCTGTTCTGCGGCTTGAGATCCTTAACCTCGCACTCTGGAACCTCCCGGATCATATCCCAGCCACCTGGCAGATCCTCAGGATCCTCGCCGTCGAGTAGATCGCGACCGAACAAGACCTCGGGGCCATGGTAGCCCTTTGGCTGCGGTAGGTTCACAATGAAATCGCGGGGATAGAAATCTTCTTCGACCGACGGGTTGATGAGAAGGTTCGCGAACGGCGTCGCCGTATACCCAATGTAGCCGACCCGCGGGAATTTGTTAAGGAGATCGAAAAGCAGCGGGTTAATCTTCTTCGTGGCGACCGTGGACTGATCGGCCTCGTCATCGATAATTAGAGTCGGGCACTTGTCAAGGTATTCACCGGCCGAACCAAGCCATTTGTTCAACTTACGTAAGACGGTAGCGTTCTTCTTAACTACAAGGAGCAGAAACTGTCCATTCGCAGCAAAGAAAGCCTTCGGGTTCGGCGGCGGGACGAAGTCCTGGGTCTCGCTAGTGACCTGGTGCCACTGTCCCGGGTTCGCGTCCACGAGATCCTTGATGAGTCGAATTTGTGTCTGACGGCGCAGTGCGTTGTGGATACCTGACAGCACGATAAACAACTTGTAGCCGCGGTCCGCAGCCTTCGCCATCACCGCGGTGAAGTTAGTAGTCTTGCCGGACTGGACGAACCCGACAACGAGCCCGCGGGTTCGGAACTCGTCCTGCTTCGGGTGGTCGAGGAGGGCGACGACCTTTGTGGACGACTCGTCGACCGACTCGACGTTCCCAAAGTCCTTCCTCCGCATGGACGCCACCAGGGCGGGCCAATTCTTGTCCTTGTCCATGTCAGGGCCCGTATACCAGGTCGGGCGTCCGTTAAGGAACACCGCTGGCGGTTCGTCGAGCTCCCGAATCCGCAGACTTTCGGCCTCATGCTTCGCCCGCACCAGCTCGATGGTCTTCTCTGCCGCGTCGAACAATCTCAGATTCTTCACTGCGTCATGCGGAGTCATCGACTCGGTGAACTTGAGGAACACCTGGTAGAGCTGCTCCACTTGTTCGTCCGAGATCTCTTCGACCGTCATTCGCCCCCCCTGCACTTATGCACACTCGGTTTCGATAAACAAAGTACTGAACTTGGACTCGCGCAAAACTCACCCCGATGGTTGCACCAGCCATTGAACTGTTGCGTGAGAAGCGCACACCATCGGAGTCGAAGCGACTCTGCACCAACCGGTCTCTTCTCAGCCAACTGACAGTATCGAACTCCCCCAAGCGCTTCGCACGGGGATGCGGAAAAAGCGTCAGAGAAGTCGGTGGACTCGGCCCGACATCGTCGCCGAGCTTCGATCGGACCCCCGGACGGCGCCGAGGATGCGTCGATTCCTGTCCGAGCCACAAGCTATCGTTTGCCCATGTCGCGCACGTCAGCCTTCCGAACTCTTGATCTATTTGCAGGAGCTGGCGGGCTTTCTGCAGGCCTACACGCTGCAGACGAACGCTTCAGGCCCGTCACCGCGGTCGAGATGGACGTAGCGGCAGCAGCGACCTACGCCACAAACTTCGACGCACACGTCTACGCTGGCAAGATCGAGGACTGGCTTGCCCACGAGGATGTACCTGAGGTCGATGTTGTCGTCGGCGGCCCACCCTGCCAGGGGTTCTCTTCACTCGGCAGACAAGACGCAGCCGATACCCGCAACAAGCTGTGGTCACAGTACGCGGAAGCGGTCCGGCTCGCTACGCCTCGCTATTTCATAATGGAGAACGTCCCACAGTTCATGAAGTCTCCGGAATTCGAACTTTTTCGCCAAAGCACCAAGCGCGACGGAAGACTGCAAAACTATACATTCGATGTAGCCGTTCTCAACTCCGCACATTTCGGCGCTGCGCAAGCGCGAAAACGAACGATCATCTTTGGCTGGCATCGAGATCTCAAATCTCCAGAACTCCCCAAAGATACACACAGCGAGAACCCGGTAACGGTGCGCGCGGCCCTTGCCGGCATCGCGCACACAGTTCACGAAACACAACTTCCCGATTCGTTTATTGAATTTAACGGAAAGCAACTCCCCGGAGCGTTCAAATCGATGGATCTACACCTAAGCAGGCGATACGAAAAGGTCTCACTCGACAGATTCAAAGAAATACCTTCGGGCGGAAATCGGTTCAACCTACCCGATCATTTACTAGCCGAGTGTTGGCGAAATCACAAAACAGGCTCCGCCGACGTAATGGGCCGGATGCATTGGGATCGCCCGTCGGTAACAATTCGAACGGAATTCTTCAAGCCCGAGAAGGGGCGCTACCTGCATCCGTCAGAGGATCGCGCAATTACGCACTATGAGGCGACGCGACTCCAAGGATTTCCCGAAGACTACCAGTGGGTAGGATCTAAAACTTCGATCGCCAAACAAATTGGTAATGCAGTACCTATTCCGCTTGGTCGCGCCATCGGCAGGACCATTTCCCGAGCACTCAGCGAAGACTAAAATCTGGACACATCGTCGATTCTCAGTTTCGAGCCAACTGGCTGAAACTAATTTGCATCACGTTGGTCAGCAAAAGCCTGTCACGAATATCACTTGTTCCTGAAGCCCCGTCCAACGACCTCAGGGTTTCGCGGTACGGTGGGTCCGCACGACACACCAAGCAGCGTCCGAACCGTAGATCCGGCCGGCGCCGGACAGGGGAATCATGACCGAGCACGACACCATCGACATCGAACCGACCCGTATCGACGGGGCACTGGCGATCGCCACGGAGGAGCGCGAGCAGCTGCACAGCCTCTCGGTGCGGACGCTGACCGAGCTGCTCGGCAGCGCGCCGGAGACCGACGAGGACGGCGACATCCTCATCCCCGTCCACGGCTTCGGCGTCTACGTCACCGTCGCCGAGGACGGCCCGCAGCTGCACGTGTGGTCCTCACTCGTCACCGGGCTCACCGACCACTCGAAGGCCGTCGAGCAGCTCGTCGAGCTGTCCGTCGAGTGGCCGCGTCTGCGCTTCACCCTCGAGGACGAGCACCTGCTGGTCTCGACGGTCGTCGACGCCGACCCGTTCGCCCCGCAGCATCTGATCAACCTGGTTGACGAGATCCACGAGCTCACCCACGACCTCGACGACGATTTCGCGGCGAAGTTCGGCGGCACCCTCGACTGCGATGCCGACGACGACTCCTACGCGGGCGGCTGCGGTGGCTGCGGTGACGACTGCGATTGCGGGCACGACGCGGGCGACCTCGGCTCCACCATCGCCGTCGGCGAGCCGAAGGCATAGTCACCAGCACCACCCGAACTGAATAGACAAGCGCCGCTATCGAAATCGATAGCGGCGCTTCTCTATCGGCAGGCCATCGCGACCTGTCGGCCCCCTCTTCCAACCTCCCGTGGCTTCGAGCGAAGTACGCCGACGAGCGCCGGTGGGCGCGCCTGCGCCTACCGGCCCGCCTGCGGCGTCGCGGGGCGCGCCGGGCCCTGGATGAACGCGTTGACGTCGACCCCCTTCTCGGCGGCCGACCGATCGGCATTGTTACCGCTCGCCAGGAACGGCCGGATCAGGTCGAGCGGCACCGGGAAGACCACCGTCGAGTTGCTCTCCCCGCCCATCTCCCCCAGCGTCTGCAGGTAGCGCAGTTGCAGCGTCGTCGGGTTGCGGCTGATCACGTCCGCGGCCTCGGCGAGTTTCGCCGACGCCTGGAACTCGGCCTCCGCGTTGATGATCTTGGCTCGCCGTTCCCGCTCGGCCTCGGCCTGCCGCGCGATGGCGCGCTGCATGTTGGACGGGATCTCCACGTCCTTGATCTCGACGGTGGTGACCTTCACGCCCCACGGTTCGGTCTGCTGATCGATCACCTTCTGCAGGTCCTCGTTGAGTTGTTCGCGCTCGGCCAGCAACGCGTCCAGCTCGGCCTTGCCGAGCACCGACCGCAGCGTCGTCTGCGCTATCTGCAGGGTGGCGGAGAAGAAGTCCTCTACCTCGACGATCGCCCGGTCCGCGTCGATCACCCGAAAGTACGCGACGGCGGTGACCTTCGCCGGCACGTTGTCGCGGGTGATCACCTCCTGCACCGGAATGTTCATCGTGACTGTCCGCAGGCTCACCCGTTCCATCCGATCGATCGCCGGAATCAGCAGGACCAGGCCTGGCCCCCTCAGTTCGACCAGCCGACCCAGGCGGAACAGCACACCGCGCTCGTACTCTCGCAGGACCCGGACCGCGGACGCGGCCAGGGTGGCCGCGAGCAGGACGACGATGACGAGAATGACAAGGATGGTGGTCATAGCGGCAACTCCCACGGTTCACGACGACGCACGGTCAGAGTGAGGCCGTGGATCTGCTCGACGACGACGGACTCCCCCGGCTCGGGGACGCCGTCATATCCGAATTCCATTCGGGCGCTCCATAACCCGCCGTCCGCCTCGACCTGCCCCTGCTCGCCCTCCCAGCTGCGGACCGTGGCGTCTGATCCGATCAACGACCCGACGCCCGTCTGCACCGGTGTTCGACGCGCGGCAAGCACCTTGCGTCCAGTCAGGGCGATCACACCGACTCCGACGACACCAACTCCGACGGTCGCGGGGATCGCGATCTCCTGTCCCATATCGCCCGACGTGAACAGCAGCCACACGCCCGCACCGGCGAGAACCGTGCCGAGCACACCGAGCGCACCGAGCGTCGGCGCGTGTGCCTCGATCACGATCAGCAACACACCCACTATCAGCGCCAACGCGCCCAACGCGGTCATCCTCACCCACCTCTTACGAGAGCCCGGTCGCTTCGCGTAGCCATTCGCGATCGAGCCCTCATTGTCAAAGGTAGGCGCGCTTCAACGACGCTGCCACCGTGCCGAAGCGGCCCTGTCGGTGGTTGGTGCAATCATCGCGACATGCATCAGCTTGACGAGGGGTTCGAGCCACCGGAGGCGTGCGTTCAGTGGTGCCGCGCCCGCGCCTATCCGCTCCACGTGCTGGACGACGGCGTCCAGGTGGACCTCAACTGGTGGAACCACCATCTCCGCGAGAACAACCACGAGATTGTTCTCCACGGACGGGACCTGGACGGCCAGGCCGTCAACCATGGGACCGCGGTTGTGCAGCGCAACGATCTCCGACTCGACAGCGAACTGTTCGAGGCCGACCACAACGGACTGGGTCTGCTGTTCCTCTGTGCGGCCTGGCGCAGCGCCCACCGGAACAGACGCGCCACCCGGCGTCTCCCCGACGTGTTTAACCCCAACGCACGTGAGGGCGAGGATCCGCTCGCCAAGATCAAGGCCGTCCTCGACCGCTGCGCCCGGGACAAGGCACTGCCACCGGCCATGCGCGACAACTGGTCGGGCTGGCCCGACACCCCCGGCGTCGGGGTCTCACTGATGGCCGTTTACCTGTGGGCGGTCGGGGTGACGCGGGAGGGCATCCGTGCGCAGATGATCGACCAGCACGGGGTCTCCACGCTGATCCACGAGGGGTGGCTCGAGGAACCGTCGGTCAGCGGCTTCACCCTCCGCCGCTACGACCGCTATCAAGAACTCCTTCGGACGTGGTCGATCCAGGCCCGCACCGAACCCGAGTTAATCGAGATGTGGCTGGTCCAGCGCTGGAACGCCCGTGTGGCGGAAGCCCGCAGTGGCGCCCGCGCCGAGCCCACCCTGTTCTGATCAGCGTCGACATGCGGACCTTGCGAATACGGCGACTGATCAACCAAACAGCCGATCTGTTGTGTCATTCGCTCGTCACCATCCGACACCGGTCATTGCCGTGCCGGAAAATCAGCCCGCACACCGGCGCATTACAGCCGAAGGCCCGTCAAACTGCCTGCACAATTAATCTGACCGCGGATTACTGATACGACACCCATCGGAATTGTGTGATAGTCGACGCGAGCATTAACGGCGAGCATTCCAAACGAAGGACGACCATGACTACACCCGCTGGATGGCATCCAGACCCACAAGGCTCCGGGCACCTGCGGTGGTGGGACGGACAACAGTGGACGTCGGCACTTCAGCCGCGCCCGACGGTCCCGACAGGTCCGACGCTGGCGGAACACCCGTCGGGGCCGCACGGTGACCCGGGCTCCGGTGGATCCCCGCGCAAGAAGTGGCCGTGGGTCGTCGGCGCGGTCGTAGCGCTCATCGTCATTGTCGGTGTGGTCAATTCAATCAGTAAATCGTCTGACGATGTGTCGACCAACGCAGCGAACACGACACAATCAAGCGCGGTCGAGAAAGCTCCAATCACCACCAAGTCGACGACCACCACGGTGGCTCCGCCGCCCCCGACCACAACGGTGGCGCTGCCACCCCCGGTCACACAGGTGGCACCGGTACAAACAGCAACGCAAGCGCCGCCCGTGACGGTCAAACCGGAGACCACCGCGCCGACAAGGGCCGAGTCCGGAATGACGGGCGGGCAGAGGAATGCCGTACGAGCGGCAAAGGGCTATCTCGATTACACCGCGTTCTCACGACAGGGCCTGATCGAGCAACTGGAATTCGAGGACTACTCGACCGCGGACGCGACCTTCGCCGTGGACTACGTGGCGCCCGATTGGAATGAACAGGCGGCAAAGGCTGCGGAGGACTACCTCGACTACACAGCCTTCTCACGACAAGGCCTGATCGACCAGTTGATGTTCGATGGCTATACGAGTGAACAGGCACGCTACGGAGTCGACCAGACCGGAATCTGACATCCCGGGCCATCGATTCGTTGAAACCGTCTTCCGACTGGTTCGAGAATCTGATCTGCGAGCTGTCAGTCCCCCACCGCCGAATCCTTACCTCCGCGTAGACCGGGGAGGTAAGGATTCGGCCTGGAGTAAGACACCTTATGAATGATCTCGTGGACACTTGTGTGATGCCGACCAATCCCGTCACCATCACCGTCACCGGCCACGCGAACCGGACCTTCGCACCGAACCGTTGCGTTGTGCACGTGAGTGTCGCGTTCGACGGCGCCACCCGAGCGGAGGCCGCCAACCCCGCCGCGAAGTCGGCAGCAGCACTGACCGAGCTGATCCGCACCGTCGCGAAGCACCCACAGCATCCGATTCGCCGCTGGTCCCTGGATCAGGTCCAGCACTCGCGGTACCGGCCGTATCACCCGAACGGCAAGAAGCTGCCGTGGAACTACCAGTCGACGGCCTCCGGCTCGGTGACCTTCCGCGACGCCTCGGCCGTGGCGCCCTTCATCGACCAGGCATCCGCAATCGAAGGCGTCGACGTCGGACGGCTCGAGTGGAAGCTCACCCGCAAGATCCGCACAAAGGCGCTGGCGCAGGTGCGCGACCTCGCCGTCCGCGACGCTCTCGCCAAGGCTGAGGGCTACACGCAAAGCCTCGGCTGCCGGCGGATCGAGGCGGTGGCCCTGGCCGACCCCGGCATGCTGAACGGAGGCCAACGCCCCGACTACGGCGCTCCGAGCATGCGGATGATGGCGGCGTCAGCGCCAGCGCACGACACCGCCGAGCGGCCGGCGATCGAACTGACCCCCGAGCCGATCCACGTCAGCGCCGATGTCGAGGCTCGCTTCGAGGCTTCATGAGCCGGGGCCCACTCACCCCCGCCGCAGCCCACTCGCCCGCAGGACCCGCCGCCGCACCCCGGCCCGCACGGCCTCCTCGGTCCCGACGATCCGCACATGGGTCCGGGCGCGGGTGATCGCGGTGTACAGCAACTCCCGGGTCAACATCGACGACTCCTCTCCCGGCAGGATCACCGAGACGGTGTCGTACTGGCTGCCCTGGCTTCGGTGGATCGTCATCGCATAAACGGTCTGCACCGACGCCAGATGACTCAGGTGCAGCAGGTACGGCTCCTCGCCGCGTGCGAAGGCCGCCACCAGCTCGCCGTCGGCATCCCCGCTGCCGGCGACGACAACACCGGTGTCGCCGTTGTAGATCCGGGTCTCGTGGTCGTTCGCGGTCACCATCAGCGGCTGCCCGGCGTACCAGCGTTCGGCATCCAGCCGACTCCCGGTGGCCTCACCGATCCAGTTCATCGAATTGCGCGCCCACCACGCCGCTCCGAAAGGTCCTTCCCGGTGTGCACACAGCAACCGATGCTGCTCCGATGCCCGCAGCGCCGCCACCGCGTCACCTGCCGCGGCGGCCTCGGTCACCGCAGCCGAGGTCGACACCACGTCCGCACGCAGCGCCGACAGCTCCTCCGGCGCCGCGAAGGACACGTCCGGCTCCCCACTGCGTAGGATCTCGAGCACGCGATCCTCGTCGCCATCGCGCACCGCGACCGCCAACCGCGCTATCGCACCGCCGAATCGCCGTCCACGGCTGAGACGAATCACCCCGCCGCGCAACCGGTCCCGCTCGGCCGCACTCAGGGCCGCCTCGGCCGGATCATCCGACGCCGACAGGTCCGCACCGACAACACGGGCCAGCGCCGGGTTCAGGGCGCCGGTCACCGGGCGGGCCACCAGGTCGGCCAGTACCGCACCGGCATCGACGGAAGTCAGCTGGTCCGGGTCGCCGACGAGCACCAACCGCGCCTCGGGCCGGACGGCCTCGAGCAGTCGGCACATCATCGTCAGCGACACCATCGACGTCTCGTCCACCACGATCACGTCGTACGGCAGATGGTTGGTCTCGTTGTAGCGGAACCGGCTGGTGCCGCGCCGCCACCCGAGCATCCGGTGCAGCGTCATCGCCGACAGATCCGCCCGCAGCCCGACGACCTCTGCCTGCTCTCGCACCGACTCCTGCAGCCGCGCCGCCGCCTTGCCGGTCGGCGCGGCCAGCCCTATTCGCAACCCTGGATGCTGGCGCTCGAGCAGGGCCAGGATCCGCGCCACGGTGTGCGTCTTACCGGTTCCGGGACCACCGGCGATCACCGATGTCGAATACGTGACCGCAACGGCCGCGGCGATCCGCTGCCGGTCCGGGGCATCCGACGGCCGCGACGGATCCCGGAAGTCCCGGAACAACTCACCCAATCCGGTTCGCAGCAGATCCTCGTCGACGGCCGGGTGTCCCTGCGCCCGCTCGTCGAGGATCCGGCGGATGGTCTCCTCCTGCCGGAAGTACCGGTCCAGATACAACAGCCCGTCCACCAGCCGCAGCGGACGCAGCGGCCCCGCATCGCCGCCGACCACCAGCGGACTGGAAGCCAGACCCTCGGCGACGACGGCGTCGTCGGGCCACGGCAGCGCGGAGAGATCCACCTCGGTGTCGTCGTCGACCGTCACCTCCCGAATCCGGCTGAGGTCCAGGCACACCGAACCCGATCGCACCGCCCGCACCGCCAGCGCGGTCGCCAGGTGCACGGGTTCGCTGGTCTCCCCGCCGAGCGCCGCGAGCCGCAGTGCCACATGCACATCGGCCGCCTCGAGTACCCCGGCGTCGTTGAACTCCCGCAACACACCCTTGCCGCGCTGCGCCACCCGCGCCTCGGTCATGCGTCCACCTCGCGATCGGTGATGCCGGCCAACAGGTCCGACAGCGCGATCACCAGCGCGGCCGGCGGATTCCAGTCGAATACCCCGGCCCCGTCGGGGGTCTCGGGGCCGACCATGCCGCGCACGAACAGGTACTGCACCCCGCCGAGATGGGTCTCCGGGTTGTAGCCGGGCAGTCGCCACCGCAGATACCGATGCAGCGCAACGGCATACAGCAGCGCCTGCAGCGGATAGTGCGAGCGCATCATCTCCCCGGCCATAGCCTCACGGGTGAAGTCGGCAGTGGTCAGCTCGCCTGGCGCAATCCGGTTGGTCTTGTAGTCCACCACCACGAATCGGGGACCGGAGACCCGCAGGACGGCGTCGATGCTGCCGGTGAGATACCCGCGCAGGGGATTCGGGTCGAGCGCCGCCAACCGGTCCGCGTAGGGCGAGAGCACATCGTCGCCGGGCAGGTGCTCACGCAGCAGCCTGGCCACCCGGTGCAGCGTCACCGTGACCGCCGCCGGATCGTCGCCACCGGCCAGCGGCAGCTCGAAGTCCAGCTCCGGCAACCGGTCCGCGGGCATGATCGCGGCCAGCGTGCCGCCCCCCGCGAGCGGGGTATGCAGCACCGGCAGCAACGCAGCCGCGAGTGCCGACGGATCCACCTGCGACATCCGCGCCGCGACCGCCTCCCGGCAGCGCAGCAGCAGCTCCGCCTCGAGGTCCGCGGCAGCGGTGTCGACGTACTCGAGGATCTCGTGGACGAGGGTTCCGAACACTGCGCCGTACGGCATGTCGTTCATCGTCGACGGAATGCCCGGCGCCGGCACCGGGGCGATCAGCGCGGGCTCCTCGGGTTCGTCGTCCGTCCCTGGCTCCTCGGCCTCGCTGCCACTACCGGAATGCTCGTGCGCCGACGCGGTCAGCGCCGTGTACGACGTGCGCCGCCAGCCCACGTCGAGCGCCCGATCGAACACCGCGGCGGCCAGTTCCCCGGAGTCCTCGTGCGGCGGCGCCCACGACACCTCCGGGATCGGATCGGCGCCGACGGCCTCCACCCGGATCGTCGCCGGGGACGTCTCGGCCCAGCGCAGAAGGTGCTGTGCGACGACCGGATCCTCGGGCACGCCCACCTTCTGCGGGACGTCGGACTCCCCCGGCTCCCGGCCGAACAGCATCCGGTGCAGGGGCGCCTCGTTGGTGGAGTATGCGGGCGCCCACCACAGCACCAGCTGGCACTGGGCACGGGTGAGCGCCACGTACAGCAGCCGCAGATCCTCACCCGCCGCCTCAGCGTCCCGGCGTCGTCGACGCTCGGCATAGCCGGGGCTGCCCTCGCCGCCGATGTCGAGGATGCGTCGGCCGTCATCGTCGTGCAGCAACAGCCGGTCGGGATCCGCATGCCGCCCGGTGCTCCACCCGAAAGGCACGTAGACAATGGGGTATTCGAGACCCTTGCTCGCGTGCACGGTCGCGATCTGCACTGCGGCGGCATCGCTGTCGAGGCGTCGGCTACGGTCGCCGCCACCGGACTTGGGGTCCTTGATCCGCTCGGTGAGCCACCCGGTGAGCGCGGTGAGCCCGAGGGATTGGTCCACCGCGACGGCGCCGAGCAACTGACCGATGTGCCGCAGGTCGGTGAGCGTGCGTTCCCCGGCCGTCACCGCGAGCAGCCTGGCCTCGAGCCCGGAATCGGTTGCCAGGCGCTCGAACAGTGCCGCAAAGCCGGACTGAGCGAACACCGCCGTCAGCTCCCGTAACTGCCCGCCGACCCGTGCGACGAGCTCGTCGCTGCGGGCGTCGATCTGCTCGGCTGTCCAGCCGAGCAGCGGGGTGAGCGCCGCGAGCCGTACCCGGTCGGGGCGGTGCGGCTGTTCGAGTGCCTGCAGCACCCGCAGCCAGTGCTGCGCCGATGGCGTCTCGAACACGCTGGTGCCGCCCGCCAGCACCGACGGCACGCCGACCCGGTCGAGAGCCTCACGCACCAGCGTGATCTGCGCATTGGTGCCCGCAAGGACCGCGATATCGCCGGGAGCGACAGGGCGGCTGCCGCCGTTCAGGTCGAGGGTGATGCCGCTGTCGAGTAGAGCGACGATATCGGCCGCGACATCTGCCGCGACCCGCGAGCGCAGTGCGCCGACCGCTGGATAGCCCGAGTTGTTGAGCCGGCCCGCCCCGGCCCGGCAGAGGTACCGCAGCCGCAGCGGCGGAGCGCCGTGCAGCCGGGAACCCGGCTTCGCCGCCGAAACGGAGTGCACGACGATGCCGGAGTGCCCGAGGGCGGCTCCACCGTGCAGATGGCCCAGCGCCGCAACCAGTTCCGCATCGCTGCGCCAGTTGGTGGTGAGATCCTGATGGCTGTCTGCGGACCCGACGGCGTCGAGGTAGCTGAGCACCTCGGCCCCGCGGAACGCGTAGATGGCCTGCTTGGGATCGCCGACCAGGACCAGCGTGGAGTGCCCGTGGAATGCGGACCGCAGGATCCCCCACTGCTGCGGATCAGTGTCCTGAAACTCGTCGACCAGCACCACCCGGTAGCGGTCTCGCACCCGCCGGCACGCGGCCTCGCCGTGCTCGGGATCGGTGAGCACCCCGTGCAGCAGTTCGGGCAGATCGTCGAAGTCTCGGATGCCGGCCAGTCGCTTGCGGCGTCGCGCCTCCTCTCGCACCGCGGTGGCGAACGCGACAGCGTCACCGGCCCTACTGCCCTCGGCGCCCTCCGGGGCAAGCGTGGCCTGAGGGTCGAAGATCGCGGCCCGTGCCGCGCTGCGGGCATCTGCGGGCCGCAGGGTCGGGGAGTCGGAGCGCCCGAAACGTTGCAGGAACAGATCGGCGATCACCTCGGCGGTGAGGTCGTCGGCCTGCTCCACCAGGACGGCGTCGGGGTCCCGTTCGCCCGCGATACCGAGGCCGTCGAGCATGCGCTGACAGAAGCTGTGGGTGGTGACGATCGTGCCGGCATCGAAGTCCGACAGCGCCTGCATCAGCCGTCGGCGCCGCAGGGCCACCTCGCCGGAATCCGCGTCGGCGAGATGGGCAACCAAGGGATCACCGCTGGCGCGCGCAGCGAGCGGATCCACCAATCCAGCTGCGGCGGAGGCAAATCGCTCGCGGGTGCGCTCCCGAAGCTCCTTGGTGGCGGCACGACTGAACGTCACCAGCAACAGCTGCGCCAGATCGACCCCCGCCTCGGCAACGAACCGGGCCGCCAGGCCGACGATCGCGTAGGTCTTGCCGGTGCCGGCGCTCGCCTCGAGCACGGTGGTCCCGCTCGGCAGCGGGGCGAGCAGGTCGAAGGCGGTGCCGGTGGTCGGCGATGTTCCGGCGGTCACGGTTCTCCCAGGGTTTCGGCGGCCAGCAGCGGGTACCACAGCGCGGTCGCTTCGGCACCGAACCGACTGGGTTCATGGGACCCGGGCGGCGCATCGTTGTCGATCAGGCCCGACAGGCTCGCCCCGACGCCGTGCACGAACTGGATGTGGCGGTCCAGGCTGTCGTCGAATCCCTTGTCCCACGCGCGTTCCGCCGCAACGAGGGCAAGCTCGATCGATCGCCCCCGGAACCGCTGGTCCGCGTACGCCGACGACGCCCCCGGCGACATCGGCAGCGGAGCCTCGAGGCCCCGGTCACGCATCTGCACCAGCCGGGCGAGCACCTCCGCCGCGTTCTCCGGGGCAGCCAGGGTCGACCGGGCGACGAGGACGCGACCGCTGCCGCGACCGGTGGTGACCGCCGTGAGGTTCGCGGCCCCACCACTTGCCGCCACGGCAAGCAGCCGCACCCACGCCCCGATTCGGTGCTTGGGCGCGAGCCGCGAGAAGGTGGTGCGGGCCAGGACATCACGGTAGATGCCGTCGACGGTGCCGACGAGTCGGCGCCCGAGTCCCAGGTCGATGTCCACATCGACCGCCTCGGGGCGTCCGGCGTGCACCGGCGCAGCGGCCCGGACCAACGATTCGACGGTCCATTCGATGTCGGCCAACACCGTCGCACCCAGCTTGGCTGGGGGCAGCGTGCCTCGACGCCATTCGGCGGCCCGGAAGGCCGCGGGATCCGTCCCGGCGAGGCGGGCCGCGAGCATCCGGTCGCCGATCCCCCACCGCGCCAACGGATCGAGCTCGAGGTCGAGTGCGTCGGCGGTGTCCTCGTCGAGGTCGGGAACCCGGAAACCGAGCCGCTGGCGCAGGAACCCCTGGACGGGGTTCTCGAGAAACGCGATCAACTCAGCCAGGTCCACGTCGCCGGGCTGGACCGGCGCGAGCGGCGCGGGCAGGAACGGCGCCTGCGGCACCGACGGGCGCTGTGCCGCCTGCGCGCCGGCCAGCGCACTGCGGTCGAAACTCACCGGCTGGTCCGGATCGAAGTTGCGGGGGTCGAACGGCTGCAACGCGTGCCGGGTGACGACGGCATCCGAGCCGACCATCGTGGCCAGCACGTCCCGCAGCTCGCTCAGCGGCACCGCCGGCGGACGTGGGGTGCCGTTGACCGGGTCGGCACCGGTGTAGAACAGCAGCAACCGCTCGTCCGCCGACATGATCGCGTCGAGCAGCAGCTGCCGGTCCTCGCTGCGCGGATCACGTTCGCCGACAAGCGGATCACGAGCCAGCACGTCGTCGCCGTCGATGTTGGTACCGCGCGGGAAGACGTCGTCGTCGAGCCCGAGGAGGACCACCACCCGGTGGGGAACGGACCGCATCGGAACCATCGTGCACACCGTCAGCTCGCCGGTGCGGAAGTTCGCCCGGGTGGGTCGGCCGGCGAGCCGCGACCGGAGCATCGCGCGCACATCGGATAACCGCAGGTGCGTGTCGCCCGCGTGCTCGACGGCGGCGGCCAGCTCCCGGTGCGCCTGCCCCAGTTGCCACGCGTCCGTCTCCGGGACGTCGACCAGCAGATCCAGCGCGCGGGCGAGGGCCTTGGACCATTCGCCCGCGGACTGCGGTCCGGTGAGCCCGCGCAGTGACACGTCGAGGCGGTCGACGAACTCGGCCAGCCGCCCGGCGAAGTCGATGTCGTTGCTCTCGACATCGTCGAGCGGCAGCGCCAGCGAGAGCCACTCGCCGTCCGCATCGTCGGCGGCGGTGCCGAGCAGGATCCGGTCGAGCGCCGCCCGGAGGGTGTTCTGTTCGAAGTCTCCGAGCCCGTAGGCCCGACGCTCACGCGGCCCGATGCCCCACCGCGCGCCTGCCGCCGCGATCCACTCCCGCATCCGCTCGAGGTTGTCGTCGTCGAACGTGAACCGTCGGCGCACCGGCGCGGTCGCGGCGAGGTCCAGCACCTGGCTGACAGTGACCCGAGCGTCCGACATCTCGAGTAGCGTGCCGACCACCGCGAGAACCGGATTGGTCTGGTGCAGTGCACGATCCGCAAGACGAACCCGCAGCCGATGACCAGGATGGCCAAGGTGACCGGGATAGCTGGGCTGACTCGGCGCGCCCTGACCGAATGCGGCCCGCACCAGCGGTGCGTACGACTCGACGTCCGGGCACACGACGAGCACGTCGCGGGGCTCGAGCGTGGGATCGTCCTGGAACAGGTGCAGCAGTCGCTCACGCAGCGCCTCCACCTGACGCGCAGGGCCGTGGCACGAGTGAATCTCGACCGTGTCGTCGAACGTCCATGCCGACGGCGCCCGGTCGGCAGCGATATCCGACTGGAGCCGTCCGAGCAGCGTCGACGGCCGGGGCGGCGCCGGATGATGGATGTCGACGAGATCCACCGCGGACAGCCGGGACTGCAGCTCTCGGACGTCGCGCGCCAGGCTCGCCAGCAGGGGATGTGACGCCGACAGCGCGCGGTGATCGTCTGCGCGCCGGATCGGCGCAGCAGCATCCGCGGACGAACCCCACATCTCGAGACTCGGATGCGGGATCCACACGTGCACATCCCGATTCGATGCCAGTGCCGACAACACCGCAATCTGGTCGGCGCCGAGACGGGTGGGGCCGAACAGCGACAGCCGTTCCGGCAGATCCACCAGGCCCGGCTCGGTACGCAACCGGGCACAGGCGCCGTCCAGCCGCTCGGCGGGGCTGAGCGTCCCGATCCGCTCCCGCAGCCGCCGCCACAGCTGGGGCTGCCACAGCAGATCCTCATCGAGCGGGTCGGCCCCGTCGGTGTCGCGGCCGGCGGCCCAGTCGACGAGCATCGCGGGGCGCTGCGCACCGTACGAGCGGAACAGTTCCGCCAGATGCGCCGCGGTTCCGTACCTGCGGCCCACTCGGTGATCGCCGGCAGTGTGCGCGTCGACGCCGCGGCCGAGATGACGGGCGAGCACCACGCACCACGGCTCGTCCAGGCAGCCGTCGATGACGTCGAGCAGAGTCCACAGCATCCGCGACGGGTGCCATGGGTCGTTCTCGGCGTCGAGGCCCGTGGCCGCTGCGAGCACCTCGTCGACCAGCCGGGTGGGAGACGGGAAGTCGATATTTGCGGCGACACCGTCTCCGTACGCGCCACGGTCTCCCGCCCCGAGTATCCGCGAGAGCCGCTGGGTGAGCCAGCGCTCTACCCCCTTCGCAGGAACCGCCACGACCTCACGCCGAAAAGGATCGGTCAGCGGCGCAACCAGCACATCGGCCAGCGCAGACGCCAGCGTGCCCGCACCCTGTGCGCGATGCAGCGTCAGCAATTCCGTAACCCCCTACCGGGTTGCCCCCGACCGGCGTCGTCGGTGCGGCGGATTCGGCCTAGAAGTATCACACCGAACCGACACGAACCGACACCCAGTCCGAGCCGGACCGCCCCGATCAGCCCGGATCCGAGAGAACCGCACGACCAGCGGCACGATTGCGTCCCACTCTCCGAATGCAAGAAACAATCAAATAGTAGATCGGCTGACAATTCGACGTCACTCGACAACCTCGGTGCAAATTCACCAGTGAAACGATCTCTTATACACCCACCCTGACCTGCACATACTGATCATCAATGCTTGACACATACGGGTTCCATATGTGAAACTCTCTTTCAATCAAAGAGGAAACAATCGGTGCAGAATATGCACCGCGGTACAAATGACTTTCGCCTCTAACGTGTATTCAGTTATGAAAGGATTATCTGCCCTCGGTCACCTATACACGTATCCGGCGTGATCAGTGTCGCAACTCCGCCGCTCTACCGACGAAAGGACGCTCATGACAACCGACCTACCCCGCTCGACGTCCGACGACGCCCTCGGTGAGGGGCTCGACATCCAGCCGGATTCCGATCCGCTCCCCAGACGCAAGCTCGGCGCATGCTCGTCCGCCGTTGAACAGGCACGACGGACCCTCGGCGAGCGTCTCACCATCCACCCTGACGCATGCCACGATCTGAAGGATCTGGACTCGGCACCCCAGGCCGCCGCCTGGGGAAAGACGCTCGGTCGGGGTCTGGTCGCCCTCGGCGCGTATGCGGAGGCGGTCGACAATGGCTTCACCGGCGACTTCCGCCAATGGTGCAAATACTCGGGGCATGCGGACGCTTGGCCGTGCACGTCGAAGAAGCTGGCGATGCGCGAGTCCCAGACGGTACTTCAGAACGGGCGGCTCCGTCGCTCACGCGTCCTGCCCGTCGACTCCGAAGTCGATCGTTCGGGCTTCACCCTGATGCAGGCTCATCTGAAGATTTCCGAAGGTGGCGGCGACCTCGCGCCGCGCGTGTACTTCGTCCACGATTCGCGTTCACACACCGTCCACGTCGGATACATCGGCCCGCACAAGAACATGCGCAATACGAGGTCCTGACCCTGCGCTCTCGGCCCTGCCCTCACCCGGCACTGCCCCCTCACCCGACTGTCACGACCCCATGATCTCGATCTCGGCTGACAGCCGAAACGGTCGCGCCGTTCACGAGATTGTCGGTGCCGCGCGCTACGTTGGTCGCATCACGACATGAGGACGCCCGCCGCCTCCGGCGGGACGGATCCGCATCGATGCACGATTGGGGGCTCATGTTCGATATCGAGAGTTTCGACCAGGCCGTCGAGCGGTCCTGGAGCCGCTTCCAGACCGCCCTCGCCGATCACATCGCGGTGATGCAGGACGACGACCTTCTCGTCCTCGAGTGGTCCGAGGAGACCACTGTGGACGGATTCGTTCCGTGCGTACAGTTCCTGGTCTGGGACGGCGACCAGATCCGGTGCGAGGTTCCCTCCAATGACTATCTCGCACAACGGTATGCACTATCACCATCCGACGAGAAGCGCCTGAGCGAGCTCGGCTGGGATCCGCCGACCCGATCGGCGGGCGACGAGCCTTGCGGCGGCTCCCCCGCGTTCTACGTCGACAAGGAGCAGCGCTGGTCGGATCAGCTGGCCTCGATGGCGGTGACTGCCTTCCGCGAGATCTGGAGCGTCCCGCACCCGAGCTTCCTGCGAGCCGAGGCGGCGGGCACCCTTGCCGGCAGCGACCTCATGCTGCTCGACGGGACCGGATCCGATACGGACCCGGTGGAACCCAGTGTCGACTTCGACGAAACCACTGCCGTCATGGCGTGCGATCAACAGGAACTGCCCCCAGCGTTCGCCGCCCAATTCGACGGCACGCGCGTCATCGACGAGCCGGCACAGGACCGAGCGGAACTGGCAGCGGATCTGTCCGAGGAGTCCGGGGCGGAGGACGATCTGCCCACCGCCCTGCTGACGCTGCTGCACTCGCATCCGGACGGCGGCGGTGCGCTTTCCCCCGAGCAGGTCGCCGCAGTGTGCGGACGCGACCGCGACTCGGTGCGCGACTACCTGAAGATCGCCTTGGAACAGGAGATCAGCTGGCGCCGCGCCGCGAAGCACGCGCGCAGCGAATCCGACGCGAAGGGGGTCGAGGCCTGCGAGGTCCAGGCCCGGGCGTGGGCACAGACGCACGAGTCGCTGCGCGTCGCGTTGCGGTTCATCGCGCTCCCCAGCAGCGCATTCCCCGACAGTGGCCGGTCCGGCTCCGGTGCCGCCAAACCGCAGCCGCAGCCGCAGCCGATGACACTGTTCGGCAACCCGACCGAACAGACCCTCTTCGACGAGCCGACCTGACGCTCGAACATCCGATCCGCACCTAGAACGCGATCCCTTGATCGCACCCGATCCCGTACTCGTCGCGGCAATCACCGGAAAGCACCGACTCCCGGACAGACTGACCAAAACCCCCTGTTCGAGCAACTCGGTATCTCGTGGCGCCCTTCCGGAGGACAATGAGTTCGCCAGACGATTTCGGCCCCGCAGGGACAGGTCATGCCGGCGATGACGCCGTGACGCAGGGAGTTACGAAGGGGAAGTCGATGGAGGCGGCCGTTCTGCGCGCGCGAACCGACTTCCGGATTGGAGAGTCATGGACGAGGGCATGAACAGCCGGCCCCTCGACAGTGACGAGCGGGCGGAACTACTCCGATTGCGCGCCCAGGTCGCGGCATTGCGGGGCCAGGAACCCGATGCCACAGGCGATGTCGAACCGACGCCCCAGCATCACTGGCTGCGCTGGACGGCGGTCACGCTGCTGCTGGTCCTGGTTGCTCTGCTGGCAATCGTCTCCGTGACCTCCCGGTTCACCCGCAGCCAGATCCTCGACACCGACCGCTACGTGAGTACCGTCGCGCCGCTGGCGGAGGACCCCGCAGTCCAGGCGGAGATCTCGAATCAGGTCACCGACGAGGTCTTCACGAGAATCGACGTCGAGGCGCTCACCACCGATGCTCTGGCCGCGCTGGCCGATGTGTCGAACCTCGACGAGAAGGCGCCCAGGGTCGACCAAGCCGTGGTCGGTCTCGCGCCGGTCATCGCCGGGCAGGCCAAGAGCTTCGTCCACGAGACCGTGCTGTCCTTCGTCCAATCCCAACAGTTCCAGGATCTCTGGATCCTGGCGAACCGAACCGCGCACGACAGGCTCGTCGCGCTTGTCACCGGAAACTACGGCCCGAGCTCCGTGCAGGTGGATCAGAGCGGCACCGTCAGCATCTCGTTGTCGACGATCATCGACAACGTCCGTACCGAGCTGACGGATCGGGGATTCACTTTCGCCGAGAACATCCCGACGGTGGACAAGCAGTTCGTACTGTTCCAATCCCCCAACCTCGTCAAGGCTCAGCAAGCGGTCAACACCCTCGACAAGGCCTCGGCGGTGCTGCCATGGCTGGGGATTGCTTGCGCAGCCGCCGCGGTTGCCATCGCGCCCGCTGGCCGGCGGCTGCACACCCTGTCCCTCGCCGGCCTGGCCATCGCAGTCGGGATGTTCGTACTGGCGGTCGCGATGCTGATCGCACGCGCCGTCTACATCGATGACATTTCGCCCGATGTGCTGTCCCCGGACGCCGCGAGAGCGGCCATCGACACCGTCCTCGTGCCGCTGCGCACCAGTCTGCGTGCCGTTGCGGTGGTGGGCCTGGTCATTGCGATCGGCGCCTACCTGATCGGTGGATCGGCGTCCGCCGGCGTCGTCCGCCGTGGATTCGGACACGCCCTGGACTTCGCACGCCATCCCCGCGAGGGCCGGACTCCCAATCGGGTGGAACGGTGGGCGGGGCAGGCGCGAGTCCCACTGCGGTGCTTCGTCATCGGTATCGCCGCGCTGCTGCTGGTGTTCTGGCGGTACCCCACCGGGCTGGTCGTGCTTTGGATCGTCCTCGGAGCCGTGATCGCGCTCCTGGCTTTGGAACTGCTCATTCGCCCGACGCAGCAACCACAGGCTGACCACCCGGCCGACACTGCACGCCCGACGACTTCGTGAGCGGCGCCTCGCTGAAGCGGCGGAATACTCCGCCACGGACCGGCGCTGTACCGGGGTAACGTGCGATCGTAAGCACAACGAAAGGAGCCCTGCCGTGACGAACAGGATCGAGCACAACCCAGGTGAGAGCCGGTTCGAGATCTACGTCGGAGACGTACTCGCCGGCTACGCGGACTACGTCGAGTCCGGCGGTGTCCGCGACTTCGGACACACCGTCACCAACCCGGACTTCCGTGGCCAGGGACTGGCCGGCCAGGTTGTCAAGGCCGCACTCGATGCCACTCGCGAACAAGGCTTCACGATCGTTCCGTCGTGCTCGTACGTGGCCAAGTACGTCGAGTCGCACCCCGAGTACGCCGACCTCGTGGCGTAGTCGCCCGTTCCGGATAAGTGGGACCGGTCGAACCATCGCGAAAGCTGAAGAGTAACTATGTGTTCATAGGTAGAACGGGTTCTTCATCTAGCCAACGAGGTTGCTCAAATGACAGGTGCTTCGGCCATCGGTGATGGCATCGTGCAAATCGCAGTCCCCATGTCCCACAATCCGCTCGGCAGCACCCTCGTCTACGCGATGGAGTCGCCGAGTGGACTGATCCTGGTCGACGCGGGCTGGGACGACGCGGAGGGCTGGGAGGGGCTGACCTCCGGTCTCGAATCGATCGGGCACTCGGTGTCGGACGTCGAGGGAGTGGTCCTCACCCACTTCCACCCCGATCACACCGGCCTGTGCGGACGGGTGCGGGAAGCGTCTGGAGCCTGGATCGCAATGCACGAGGCCGACCACACAATGTTCGAGAAGATGTCTTCGGGGCACAACCGGGAGTGGATGGACGACCAGCTCGCCAACCTCGCCCGCGCCGGGGCGCCCGAGGCCGATCGCATCGCATTCGAGAAGGCCGCACAGGGCGGACCGCCGGCGGGGCCGGAATCGGCGCCCGACCGCGTTCTCACCGACGACGAGACCATCGCCCTCACCGGCCGCGACCTGCGGGTCGTATTCACGCCCGGTCACACGCCGGGCCACGCATGCTTCTACCTCGAGGACGCCGACGTGATGTTCACCGGCGACCACGTGTTGCAGAAGACGACCCCACACGTCGGCAACTTCGTGTACCCGCTCGAGGAACGCGACGCACTGGCCGAGTTCATGGAATCGCTGCGCCGTGTGCAGAAGATGGATGTCACGCGCGGGCTGGGCGCACACGGCGTCCCGATCACGGACGTGTCCGGGCGCACCGCCGAGCTACTCGACCACCACGAGGAGCGCCTCGATGATCTGTACCGGTCTTTCGAGGGCAACGAATTCACGGTATGGCAGGTCGCAGCGATCATGAAGTGGTACCGGCCGTGGGCCGACATCTCCCCGATCGGCAAGGGCATGGCGCTGTCGGAGGCCGCGGCCCATCTGCGGCACCTGGTGGCCCGAGGCCAGATTGCTCAGGTGCCTGGCACCGAACCGGCGCGGTTCGCGCTCAACTAGGACAAACGCACCCAACACACCGGCAATGGGGCGATCGCTGCGGACGATCGCCCCATTCCCGCATGTCGGCGGGCATAATGACCCACTCCCCCTGCAACAGGTTCTACTGTGCTGGGCATGAGCATTCTCATCGACGACCGCGCCCGCGTCCGGACGCTGACCCTCAACCGCCCCGACGCGCTCAATGCGTTCGACGAGGCACTGTACGACGCCACCACCGAGGCGTTGCGTGAAGCAGCCGACGACCCGAACGTCGCGGTCGTGCTGCTCACCGGCAACGGGCGCGCCTTCAGCGCCGGCACCGATCTGCGCGAGATGCAGGCTCGCACAACCGATCCGAACTTCCGGCCGGGCAAACACGGATTCACCGGCCTCGTCGACGCCCTCGCCGAGTTCCCCAAGCCGCTGATCTGCGCGGTCAACGGAATCGGGCTGGGCATCGGCACCACTGTCCTCGGGTTCGCCGACCTCGCATTCATGTCCAGCGAGGCGCGGCTCAAGTGCCCGTTCACCGACCTCGGCGTGGCCCCCGAAGCAGCCTCGAGCTACCTGCTGCCCGCGCTGATCGGCCGACAGAACGCGGCCTGGGTGCTGATGAGTTCGGAGTGGATCGATGCCGCCCAGGCCAAGGAGATGGGCCTCGTCTGGCGAATCTGCGCGCCCGAGGAACTCCTGGATGTCGCCCGCACCCATGCCGAAACCTTGGCAACGAAGCCGATCTCGAGCCTCATCGCCGTCAAGCGGACGATGACCGAGCCGTCGCGCGCCGAGATCGCCGCTGCGCGCGAACGCGAGAACGAGTGCTTCCGCGAACTGATGGGCGGACCGGCGAACGTCGAGGCGCTCACCGCGTTCGCGCGGAGGACCGCGATGTGAGCGTCGAGGCAGACAGCGCGACGTAGCCGGCGGCGAGTGTGCCCGAGTACGTCACGAAGCGACAGTAGGTTGGGCGGCGTCCCGGGCCGCAACCTTGGTCGATCGCATAGCTACGGCGGTGATACCTGCGCCCACCACCGCAATGACGGCCGCACCGACGAAGACTGCCGAGAACCCATTCGTCAACTCATCGAGGTTGCCGAGTTGATCGGCGCCGAACACCGCGGCAATCGCCGTCATCACGGCCAGCCCGACCGCCGAACCGACCTGGTAACTGACGTTCACGATGCCCGACGCCAATCCGCCCTCCTCAGGGCGCGCGGCAGAAATCGCCGTACCCAATGAGGGAATGAACGCCAGCGTCATGCCTGCTGCGGCCACCAGTGACGCCGGCAGCACGTCGACCCAGAAGTTGCCGGTGGACCGGATCAACGACATCCATCCCAATCCGATTCCGAGAACCAGCAACCCGGCAACGATCATCGCTTTCGCACCGAACCGCTGCATGGCTCGGGGCGCGATCACGATCATGCCGAGCATGACGAAGATCGTCATCGGCAGCAGTGCCGCGCCCGCGGGGAATGCGCTGTATCCGAGCACCTGCTGCAGGTACAGGTTCAGGAAGAACCACATCGGAATCCACGCAGCACCGAGGACCAGCTGAGCGAGGTTCGCAGCGCCGAGGTTAGGTGCCTTGAAGATTCCCAACCGCACCAGTGGTTCGCGACGCTTGGACTGAATCAATACGAATGCACCCAGCAATGCAGCCGATACAGCGAGCGCAAGCCACGTCTGCCCGGATCCCCAGCCGACATCAGGTGCGCGAACGATGCCGAAGACTCCGACGGCGAGACCAGCAGTGACCGCGAGCGCACCGAGGAAGTCGATCGATCCGGTGCGCGCCGGCGCCTTCGGCATCAGCAGGGGTGTGGCGATCAGCGCGATGACGGCAATGGGGACGTTGAGATAGAAAACCCAGGGCCAACTGGCGTACTCGGTGATCACGCCGCCGAGGAACACCCCGGCAGTGCCGCCTGCCGGGGCCGCGGCACCATAGACGGCCAGCGCCTTGGTCATCTCCTTCTGCGTGCTGCCGAACAGCATCATCAACAGGGTGAGGGCCGATGGCGCGATCAGTGCTGCGCCGGCGCCCTGCACTGCACGGCCGGCGAGCTCGACGGCGACATTACCGGCGGCACCGGCGACGACGGATCCGGCGAGCAGGATCAGCCACCCGGCGGTGAACACTCTGCGGGCACCGAACAGATCCGACAGACGCCCACCAAGTAGGAGCAGCCCACCGAAGGCGATGACGTAGGCGTTGAACACCCACGTCAGGCCCTCCTGGGAGAAGCCCAGATCACTCTGCATCTGAGGAAGCGCGACACCGATGATGGAGGTGTCCATGATGACCATGAACTGCGCGGCGGCTATCAACGCCAACGCCCACCACTTTCGAGTGGATTCTGCTTGTGCGGACATGCTGTCCCTCTCTTACCTGTACGGGGTATTTGTGATGAACGGAAACTCGAGGTCGATCGGGAGGTCAGCCACTGCGCCACCCTGCCGCGCAGACGCGAAATGCCCTACAAAAGGGCAATACTCGAACTCCACCGAACGACGCCAACTGTTGGTGCACATGAGATCCCGAGGTGGATGTTTCATCGGTTGATACCGTAGGGGGGTATGGTACAAATTGCAATGGGTTACGCGACATCGAGTTCGGGACTCACGACAAACGCAGTTCTTCCGACACGGAAGCTGCTACCGCCCTACCCCCTGCAGAACCGACGTTCAGCGAGAGCCGACGAAGTGAAGGGCCACATGTCAGGAACAGCCAGACGAGCGTGGGCGATAGCCACGCACCCCACTGTTCGCGCAGCAGCACGTTGCGCGGCGATGTGCGCATTGATCGCCTTGCAGGACAGTGGAAGCCGCCAGGCACCCGCACGCCGAACCAGAACTGGGAACTGCTGTGACGCCACCGGATGACGGCTACGTCGGCAGGCCGCCGCTGTGACATCTGGGCGGCAGGGACCGGATCGGCGTCACTCCGCCGTCGGCGAAGCCTCGTCACGCAGCACCTTCGCCGATTCGGCGAACGTCCGCACCTGCGCGTCCTGCCGTACGTGTGCCGGGGTGCCGCCACCGAGCAGGCGGCTCGCGAGCGTCGAGGACGTCCCGATCGGCACGTCGCTGCCGGCAATGACGACGTTGCCGTTCCGTTTACCCTTGAGCATCGCGGGGTCGGCGATGATCGCGGTGTGTTCGAAGACCGCGCCGATGGTCGCGGCCTCCGCGCGAGCACCCCTCAGGTCCGGAGTGTCGCCGCAGTTCACGACGTAGATGCCGCCCGGCGCCAGCACCCGGCGCGCCTGCCGGGTGAACTCGAGGGTGGTCAGGGACTGCGGGGTGGTGCGGCCCGCGAACACGTCACGGATGACCAGATCGCGGCTGTCGTCGAGAAGCGCCTCGGTGACCGCCCGGGCCTCCCCCACCCGCACCCGTAACAACGGCGCCCGGGGCAGGTCGAACCATTCGCGGACCAGTACCGCGAGGCGGCCGTCCACTTCGACCACCACCTGCCGCGCGTCCGGATACATCGACGCGAACGCCCGCGCCAGCGTGCAGGCACCGCCACCGAGATGCAGAACCCGAAGCTTCGCCGTCGAAGCCCACTGTGAGCGTGCGAGTTCGGCAATCCACCGCATGTAGTCGAAGGCCAGGGACTCGGAGTCGGCCAGATCGATATGCGAGCTCGGTTCACCGTTGATCTTCACAATCCAGCTCTGCGGATCGAACGGATCCACCTCGAGCTCGCACATCCCGGTGTCGATCTCGTAAGCACCCTCTGCGGGCCCGGTTCCGCCGCTACGAGGACCGCGTCCTTCGGTTCTGCGGCCGCCCCGCTGCCTGCCCATCGACGCCATCCCTGCTGCTCATGTGCGCCACCAGGACGGCAGCGTTCGACAGGGAGCTTACCGGCCGCGTGCCGTAGGTTCGCGGTGCGCTGCTGATCTCCGACGAACTCCTCGACGACCAGGACCAGCCTCCAAGACCGACCGCGCGGCACTCCCTCCCGACGCTCGAGACCAGCTGCGCTGCTACGTCTTTCGACATGATCTTTCGAAGAGTCAGACCCGCCTGCTGCGGTTGAGGACGATCCGCGCATCGGTCCGCTGCAATCGCATCGGCTCGACAGCGTCGATCGAGAGGTTCACATCGCAAGTGGTCGGGTTTAGACTCTGACGTGAGTGGATACCCGATACCCGAGTGCTTCCTACGCAAATCGACGATAGGCGTTCGATGGAACAGACAGGGAAAACCTCACACAACGGTCACCGATCCGGCAACGGACGAATGTCGTTCGCCGGCGGTGCAGTACGAACCGTGTCCGGTATCGCCGAAGTGACCACAGCCTCGATCGGAGCTGTGGGCGGCGCCGCAGTCGGCAGCGTCGTCGGCGGGTTCAGGGGAGCCGTCGGGGGCGCGGCCGATGGGGTCCGCAAGGGCGTCGAGACGGGAAGCCACTCCACACCGGCCGCGGTTCTGACGATGGCTGCCGCCGGCGCAGTCGGTCTCGTCGACTGGCCGGTGGTCCTCACCGTCGGGGGCGCCGCGCTCCTCCTGAGGCAATTACACGAGCGCGGCGCGCAACCCCAGGAGAAATCGACCACGAACGCCTCGGCCAAACCGGCCACCAAGAAGACCCCCGCCAAGAAGACCGCCGCAACCACCTCCCGCCCACGGGGGCGTACCGGTAAGTGAGAATTCCGGGGGTCGGGGGACTGCTGAGCCGGGCGGGCAAGCTACCCGGCCAGGGCGCGCATGCGGCTCTGACGGCCGCGACGGTCGGTACGGCCGCCACCGCCGGTGTCCTGACCACACTGCTCGACACCGCACTGCACCTCGACACTGCACTGCACCTCGACACAAGACCGCGCCTCGGCACACCAGCGCGCGTGCAACCTTCGGTAACCCCCAGCGATCGGCTCCCTCCGCCGGCCTGGGACGACGCCGTCCTCACCGCCCGGATTGCCGCACTCACCGCACACACGGCCGGATTCGCGATCGCGGTCACGGGGCGGGTGCTGCAGCTGCCGCGATTCCCCGTCGCCACAGCCGCGCCCGTGGCGCTCCTCGACTATCAGCCGCGACTGCGCCGCCTTCTCGAGTCCGGGCTCGGACGCACCAATGCCGACCTCGTCCTTTCGGTCGCCACCGCCGCGAGTTACGCGTTGGTTCAGGCGCCGATCCCGCTGGGGATCGAGGCGCTGCTTCGAGCGTCCCTGGTAGGTGAGGTCATCGCCAATCGGCGCGCGTGGCAGCGCAGCGATCTACCTCGACCAGCCGGGCGGGAGGCCTCGAGCGAGGGCGGACCCGTGGAGCGTCATGTCGAACGCGTCGCGTGGGCCCAACTCGCCGGCGCGGGAGCGGTCGGCCTGTCCACCGGCAGTCTGCGCGGGGCAGCAACCGCGGCCCTCGTGGCCACGCCGAAGGCCGCCCGCACCGCCCGGGAGTCCTTCGCTGGTGCCCTCGGCCGCGGTCTGGCTGCCGATCACGGCGTGCTGTGCCGCGGGCCGGATCCTCTCCGCCACCTCGACGGCATCACCGCCCTGGTGATCGATCCGCGCGCCCTCGTTACGTCGGATCTACGGGTGAGCCGGATCCGAGGCGTCGAGGATGCTCACCGAGCCCGAATTTGGGAGTTGGCTCGCCGAGCTGTCGACGCCGGCAGCATCGGAGAGGGCTGGCACCCGGTCGCGCAGCTCCCGGGCGCCGGTGTCGAGACCGCCGACGACGCGGCCGTGCTCGTGGCCCCGGTACGAGATCCCCTCGCCGCGGCAGTTCTCGAGCAGGCGAGGCAGGCGTCGCTCACGGTGCACTCGATCGACGGCGACGCCCTCGGAACGCTTCGCTCGGCCTTCGACGAACTCCGGATCCGCACCGGCACAATCGATTCCGATCTCGCCGAGACCGTGGTGCAGTTGCAGGATGCGGGCGAATCGGTAGCAGTCCTGGCCGTGCAGTGTCCGCGAACGCTGGCCGCGGCCGATGTCGGTATCGGCGTAGCGCGCGATGTTGTCGCCACTCCGGGCGAATTCGATCTTCTGGTCCCGGATCTGGCTGCAGCATGGCGCATCCTGCGCGCCATCCCGGCGGCGCGGACCGCTAGCCGACGCGGAATCGAAATTGCCACCGGCGCTTCCCTTCTGGGGTCGCTGCTGATGCTGCCCGGAACCCACGGCCGAGGCCCGGGACCGGTGAGTGTGGGCGCCGGTGCGGCACTCTGGACGGGGCAGGGCCTGGCACGCAGGGTATTGCGCGCGGCCCAACCGATGCGAAATCCACAGCACGACTGGCACGCGATGCCCGCCGAACAGGTTCGCGACATGCTCGGTGAACCCGGACCGCGACGTACCGCGACCGGCGCTCGCCCGGGCGTCGGCCTCGTGACGTGGATGCAGCGTCCGGTCACCTTCGTATGGGACTTCGGTCGTTCGATTCGCACCGAACTGTCGGATCCACTCACCCCCATTCTCGCCACCGGATCGGCCGCCAGCGCGGTACTCGGTTCACCCATCGACGCCGTTCTCGTCGGCTCGGTCCTGGTTGGCAACGCGGTGATGTCTGCTGGACAGCGCTTGCACGCCGAACGACTACTGCGCCGACTCCTCGCGGTGCAGGATCCTCCCGCCCGCACGGTCCGCGAGGGCACCCGCGGCAGCTACGAAGCCGTCGACGCCGGCCTGCTACGACCCGGGGATGTGATCGAGGTGCGACCGGGCGAGGTGGTGCCCGCGGACGGCAGGTTGCTCGCGGCCGACGGCGTCGAGGTCGACGAGTCCTCCCTGACGGGCGAATCCCTCCCGGTCGACAAGCACACAGCGGCGACTCCCGGTGTCCCGCTCGCCGAACGTGCCTGCATGCTCTACGCCGGGACGACCGTCCTCACCGGGACCGCGACCGCTGTCGTCACCGCAATCGGCGGCGCCACCGAGACCGGCCGGGCCGCCGCCCTGTCGCCGACGCCCGTGCACCGCGTGGGTCTGCAAGCGCAACTACGTGAGCTGACCAGCCGGGTGCTGCCGGTCAGCACCGCCGGCGGCGCCCTCGTCACGCTCACGTCGATGCTTCGCGGCGGCGGCCTCCAATCGGCGATCACCAGTGGGGTGGCGGTAGCGGTGGCAGCAGTCCCCGAAGGGTTGCCCCTGGTCGCGACGCTCGCCCAGCAGGCGGCGGCGCGCCGGCTCACGCACGTTTCCGCGCTGGTACGTGCCCCACGCGCGATCGAGGCACTCGGTCGCGTGGATGTGGTGTGCTTCGACAAGACCGGGACCCTCAGCGAGGACCGGCTGCGGGTCACCGTGGTTCGCCCCACCGGCACGAACGACTGCGACTCGGTGGTCCGCAGCGCCGCCCTGACATCGGTGACCCCCGACGGACTCGCCGCCGCACACGCCACCGATCGGGCCGTGGTCGAGGCCGCCGCCGCCACCGGGCCGGCCGGGCCCTCCGACGTCCTCCTCCCGTTCCGGTCCGGTCGCCCGTATGCGGCGGCCCTCACCGGCGTCGAACTCGTGATCAAGGGGGCGCCCGAGGTGGTACTGGCCGCGTGCACCGAGGCCGATCCGGCGACGGTGGAGAAGACCGTCGACGAGGTCCGGAAGATGGCCGAGGACGGACTGCGGGTAATCGCCGTGGCCCGCCGCATCCTCACCGCCGAGCAGGCTGCGGATGCCGCGGCCGATCCCGACGCGGTCGAGGAACTGTGCGGTCGAGACCTGCAACCGGTAGGTCTGCTCGGGCTGTCCGACACCGCGCGTCCCGAGGCCTCCGGCCTGCTACCGGCTCTCGAAGATCGCGATGTCGCTGTCCGATTGATCACCGGCGACCATCCGGTGACCGCCGCAGCGATCGCCCGGGAACTGGGCCTGGAACTGGGCGCGGGCGATGTCGTGAGCGGAACCGAGTGGGAGGCGTTGTCGCACCGCCGGCAGGAAGAGGCAGTCCGCGACTGCCAGGTGTTCGCCCGCATGTCGCCCGAGCAGAAGGTCCAGATCGTCCAAACCCTCGAGCGAACCGGACACGTGTGCGCAATGGTGGGTGACGGCGCCAACGACGCCGCGGCCATCCGGGCCGCGAGCATCGGCATCGGCGTCGCCTCACGCGGCAGTCATCCGGCTCGCAATGCGGCAGATGTCGTCCTGCTCGACGGGCACGTCGACGCCCTGCTCGATGCGATCGACGAGGGTCGGCAATTGTGGCAGCGTGTGCAATCCGCGGTGGCAGTCCTACTCGGAGGCAACGCGGGCGAGGTCGCGTTCGCATTGATCGGCAGCGTCATCACCGGACGCGCCCCACTCAATGCGCGACAGTTGCTGCTCGTCAATCTCCTCACCGATGCACTTCCCGCGGCCGCACTCGCCGTCAGTCCTCCACACCGGAATCACGAGTACGACGGGCGCGGACCCGACAGCGCCGCGCTGTGGCGGACGGTGGCCGTTCGTGGTGCGGCCACCGCGGCCGGCGCCGGGATCGCGTGGGGCCTGGCGTCGGTCACCGGGCGCCCGCGGCGGGCCTCGACTGTGGGACTCGTCGCACTCGTCGGATCCCAGCTGGGTCAGACCCTGATCGACTCCCGCAGTCCTCTGGTGGTGACCACGGTCATCGGCTCGCTGGCCGCGCTGGGGGCCGTAGTGAGCACTCCTGGGGTGAGTCAGTTCCTCGGGTGCACGCCGCTCGGACCGCTCGGATGGTCACAGGCCCTCGGTTCCGCAGCGGTCGCCACCGCAGCGGCCGCGGTGGCGCCGCGCGCGCTCACGTGGTGGAATTCGCGCTCCGATCAGTCCGGTCAGTCCAGAACGACCACCACGCCGGCACGCAACAGCACAGCGTATGTGTGGCGCAGCGGCGGCGTGAGCACCGCCGCAATGACGCCCGTCAAGGGGTCGCTTTTCGACGGCGCGAGAGCAGATGCAAAGGCCGAGACAGCAGGTAACGAAAAGGTCACGAACAACACGATGGTCGCCCCGGGTGTACAGCAGGTGAACGACAAGAAGTGGCAGGACGAACTATGACCGAAGCAACTGTGGATCTGCGATCTCACGGCGCCGCCCTGCAACGGGTTCAGCAGGGCTCCCGGTTCGCGATCCGGCTACCCCTCATCGGCGATGTCGGCGTCCCCCGGCCGGAACAGCTCGCCTACTTCACCGCTCTCGGACTGCTCGTCGCCGTCGAGCTGATCGACTGGCCGGTGGCCCTCGCAATCGCCGCGGGACACGCACTGGCCGCGGACCACCACAACCGAACGCTCCAGGAATTCGGCGAGGCACTCGAGGACGCGTGATCAGCTGCGCAGGTGCGCCAGCACCGCCAGGACCCGGCGGTGCCCGCTGTCCGACGTCGACAGGCCTAGTTTCGCGAAGATATTGCCGATGTGCTTACTCACCGCCGTGTCGCTGACCACCAACTTCCGCGCGATGTCCTGGTTGCCGAGGCCTTCGGCCATGAGCCCGAGCACCTCGGACTCGCGCGGTGTGAGACCGCGGATCGGATCGTCGACGCGGCGACGGCTCATCAGCTGCGAGACCACCTCCGGATCCATCACCGTCCCGCCGTCCACGACGCGGCGCAGCGCGTCGACGAACTCCTCGACCTTGCCGACCCGTTCCTTGAGCAGATAGCCGACACCTCCCGCGCCACCTGCCAGTAGTTCTCCGGCATACCGGTCCTCGACATACGCCGACAACACCAGCACCGGGAACCCAGGGCGTCGCCGACGCGCCTCGATCGCCGCCCGCAGGCCCTCGTTGGTGAACGTCGGCGGCATCCGCACGTCCAGCACCGCACCGTCCGGCGGGTCTGCCTCGAACGCATCGAGGAACTCCTCGGCATCGGCGACGGCCGCGGTGACCTCGATACCGACAGTGCCGAGCAGCAGCGCGAGCCCCTCCCGCAGCAGAGCATCGTCCTCGGCGATCAGAATCCGCACGGCAAGCCCACCTCGAGCCTCGTCGGCCCGCCGAGCGGGCTCCTCAATGTCATGGTTCCCTCGAACGCTGCCACGCGACGGCGTATCCCCGCCAATCCGCTGCCCGACGTCTCGACAGCCCCGCCGTGCCCATCGTCATGGACCTCGATCACCATCGTGTGCCCGGATTCGTCGGTACGGGTCCGGATCGTCACGAGGACGTGCGTCGCCGCGCTGTGCTTGACGACGTTGGTGAGCGCCTCCGCGACGACGAAGTACGCGGCCGCCTCCACCGACGCGGGAGCGCGCTGCAGGCCCTCGACATCGAGCACACACGGCACAGCGCTGCGGCCGGCGAGGGCGGACACCGCGCCGTCCAGGCCCAGCTCGTCGAGAACAGGCGGGTAGATGTCGTGCACCAGCGTCCGCAGCTCCGACAGCGCATCCGAGGCGGCATCCTGCGCGCGAAGCAGTTGCGGCAGAGCCTGTTCCGGGTTCACCCGTAGCGATCGCTCGGCGAGGCCGAGCATCATGACCACCCCGACCAGACGGTTCTGGGCTCCGTCGTGCAGGTCTCGTTCGATCCGGCGCAGCTCGGCCGCGTGCGCATCGAGGGCCGCCGCACGGCTCTCGGTAAGAGCGGTGACCCGTTCGGACAGTTCGGTTTCCCGTCGCGGGGCCAGCAGACGGGACGCGAGTGCGCTGATGCCACGGGCCATCGCGGGGATCATCCACCAGCCGAGCACGATGTAACCGACGCCAATCAGCGGCATCGGCGCCGCCCCCCACCACGACGTGACCGGATAGATACTGCTCACCGGCGCGTCCGCCGGCAGCGACCACCAATACAACGGAATCGACAGCGAATTCAGTGCCGCCAGCGGAATCCCGACGGCCAGTAGACCGGCAGTCAGCGCCGCGATCGAGTGCACGGCGACCCATGCGAAGTCGCGTCGCGTGGACGGCGCCGTCAGGAGCCGTCGTAGATCGTCGAAGCCCGGATTGTCCGTGATCTGCAGGTACCGCTCCCCCACCACGGTGCCCGTGTACCGGCCGGCCCGCTCACGCGCCAGACCTGCCCACCAGCGCAGCGCCCGCAGGTACCACGGCACCGCAATCCATCCGACGACCAGCATCAGGGTGGACGCAATCACCAGGCCGACGAACAGGAAACACATCGAGACGAGGGCGGCGACGGACTCCACCGCGAGGAAGCGGACGGCCCGCCACCGCACATACAGCCGTTCGGTCCACGTCATCGGTCCAGCATGCCGCACCCATCGTCAGATGTCGGTACAGCTGGCTACACCATCGTTCGGGTAGTGGACAGGATGGTCTGGACTCCTCGGCATCCATAGCGTTTTTCGAATGACACAACACACGTCCCCGAACACACTGATCGAGAGTCCGCCGCGGGCCGCGATCCGGCTCGACGGCGTCACCAAGACCTACGGCAGCGGCAGGGCCGCGGTCACCGCGCTCGACAGTGTGAGCCTGACGCTGGCGCCGGGCAGCTTCACCGCTGTCATGGGGCCGTCCGGCTCCGGCAAGAGCACCTTCCTGCACTGCGCGGCTGGCCTGGACCAGCCCACGACCGGTTCGGTGTGGTTGGGTGACACCGACATCAGCGCCCTGAAGCCGAAGGCGCGAACCATCTTCCGGCGCGATCACATCGGGTTCGTCTTCCAGGCCTACAACCTGATGTCGGCGCTCACCGTCGAGCAGAACGTCACGCTGCCACTACTGCTGGCCGGCCGCGTCGCCGACCGCGCGCACCTCGACTATGTTCTCGGCGCTGTCGGGCTCGACGGCAAGCGCGACCGGCGGCCCGCCGAGATGTCCGGCGGACAGCAGCAGCGCGTCGCAATTGCCCGAGCGCTCATCACGCAGCCGCACGCCGTGTTCGCGGACGAGCCGACCGGCGCACTGGACAGCCGCACGGGCCGACAGGTACTCGAACTGCTGCGCCGCACCACCACCGAGCTGGGGCAGACCGTCGTCATGGTCACCCACGATCCGGTCGCCGCGGCGCACGCCGACCAGGTGCAGTTCCTCGCCGACGGCCGTCTGGTGGGCCGCATGGACTCGACCACCGCCGCGGCGGTTGCCGATCACATGACCCATCTCGGGGAGTGGTGAGCATGCACAGCACCGGAGTGCGCGCCCTCGCGCGCGCCAACATTCGGCAGCAGCGCGGCGGCTTCGCCGCGATGTTCGTCGCGGTGTTCTGCGCGGCGCTGCTGACCTGCGCGCTGGGTGTGCTGTTCGAATCCGGGATCCGCGGCGGTGTCGAGTCGCACCGCTACGCGGGCGCGGACGTCATCATCGGAGGTCCGCAGACCCTCGAGGTGCGCGAGGACGTCGACCAGCCGTACGTCGAACGGGCGCTACTCCCCGCGATCGCGGTCAGCGAACTGGCCGGCCTGCCGGGGGTGCGCGCGGCGATCGCCGACATGAGCGTGCCGCTGACCACCGACACCGGAGCGACGCTGGACGCCCACGGCTGGTCGTCGGCGGCGCTGGCGCCGTACACGCTCACCGCGGGGCGCGCGCCCGAAGCCCCGGACGAGGTGGTCGTCACCGGCGACGCTGCCCCGGGTGCCCGGATCATGCTGCGGCACGGCGGGATCGGAAGCGAGTACACGGTCGTCGGGGTCGCCGGGGCGCCGACGCCCGAGCCGACGGACCGGGCCGGCACGGTGTTGGTTTCCGACGCCCGGATCGGGCAGCTGTGGCCGCACGGCGATCAGGTGACGACGATCGGGCTGCTCGCCGAGGACGGCGTCGACGCCTCGACGCTGGCTGCTCGGGCGCGGGCCCAGCTCGCCGGCCACGACGTGCGCACCTACACCGGCGATGCCCGCGGCGACGTCGAGTACCTCGATGCGGGCGCGGCCCGCAACGAACTGATCATGCTGTGCGGGTCTTTCGCGGGCCTGGCGATCCTGATCGCGATGTTCGTCGTCGCGAGCACGCTGTCGCTGTCGATCCAGCAACGGCGCCGCGAGTTCGCGCTGCTACGGGCGATGGGCGCGACACCGGGGCAGGTGCACCGGTTGATCGGCAGCGAGGTGCTGCTGGTGGCCGGGATCGCCGCCGTACTGGGAGTGTGGCCGGGCTTCGCGGTCGCCGGGGTTCTGCGCGCGCAGTTCACCGAAGCCGGGGTGCTGCCGTCCGACTTCGCACTCGCGTACGGGCCGGTGCCCGCCCTCGTCGGAGTCGCCCTCGCCCTCGCGACCGCCCGAATCGCGGCCGCGATCGCCGCACGTCGTCCCGCCCGCCTCGATCCAACTGAGGCGCTACGCGAATCCGCAGTCGAGCCTGGCACCATCGGGCGCGGTCGGCTCGTCACCGGCCTGGCGTTCGCGGCCGGCGGGCTGGCCACGTCGGTGCTGCCCGCATTCCTGCCCGGCCAGGCCGCACTCGCCGGGGCGGGTAGTTCGGCCGTACTACTGGTGATCTCGGTGGCGCTACTCGGCCCCCGACTCGTGTCGGCCGCCGTCGCCCGGCTCGGTGGGCCGATGCGTCGCAGCTCGTCCCCCGCTCTCGCTCTGGCCGCAGCCAATACGGGAGCCCGCGCACGCCGTCTGGCCGCCGCCATCACCCCGCTCGCCCTGGCGATAGCGATCGCCTCGGTACAGCTGTTCACGCAGAGCACTATCAGCGGGGCCGCCGGTGACCAGTCGCGACGCGGTCTCACCGCCGACCTCGTGGTCACCGGGGCCGCCGGACTCTCCCCGGCTACCGTCGACGAGATCGCATCGAATCCTGCTGTCCGCGAAGCGAATCCGATCACCCGCAGCCAGGCACTGTACACGTCCGACTCCGGCGATGCGCCGACCACCAAACCGTACCCCGTGCAGGGGATCGATCCACGAGCGAGCGCGTCGACCCTCGATCTCGACGTCCGTGAGGGCGATCTGACCCGGCTGACGGACGGCACGGTGGCACTGAGCCTCGACGCCGTATTCGACATGGGCACCGACATGGGTGAGACGGTGCCTCTGCGACTCGGCGACGGGACACTGATCACCCCCACGGTCGTCGCGACCTACGGACGCGGACTCGGCTTCGGCGATGTCACCCTGCCCGCCGGGCAGGTCCGTGCACACACCACCGACGCGATGGCCGATGTCCTGCTGGTGACCGCCCAGCCCGGACGCGTCGACGAGCTCCGCGAGAGCCTGGAGGCCACGCCCGGCGTCGCCGTTGCGGACCGCGCCGAGTTCGCGTCCGCCGGAGAGGACGAGCGGCGCACGCAGTCGTGGGTGAGCATCGTGGCGCTCGCTGTGCTGCTCGGCTACCTCGCCGTCGCAGTAGTCAACACCCTGGTGCTGGCGACCGCGGAGCGGGGCCGGGAGTTCGCGCTGCTTCGACTGGTCGGCGCGAGCCACCGTCAGGTGCGGAGCATGATGCGCGTCGAATCAGTGATCGTGGTCAGTGTCGCTGCAGTGGTCGGTTCGCTGATCGCACTGCCGCCGCTGGCAGGCATCGCGGGGGCCGTGTCCGGTAGGCCGATCCCGAACATCTCCCCCGTGACGTACGGGGCGATCATCGCCGCCACCGTCGTGCTCGGGCTGGTTGCGATCGCAATTCCCACACACGCCGCACTGCGACAAGACCCAGTCGAGGCCATCGGCACACGCGAGTGATGATGCAGCGCGCCGGGGGCCAGCGTCGACGGGGAAAACCATTCGCGCTGGCCCTGGCCGCGCTGTTAGCGTCGGGTGACACCCGCCCCCTCCCGCAGAGGCCTGCCGCAGTGACCGCCCCGAACGTGACGACCACCCGACGCTTCGGGCCACTGATCCTGCTCAATATCGCCACGCTGCTCTCGGCAACCGGGAACGGCATTGTCATCGTCGCGCTGCCGTGGCTGGTGCTCGAACAGACCGGGCGGGCGACCGACGCTGCCATCGTCGCGGGCGCGGCCACCGTGCCACTGCTGCTGGCAAGCCTGTTCTCGGGCACCGTCGTGGACCGGTTCGGCCGGCGTCCGACCTCGCTGGTGTCGGACGCGCTCTCGGGACTGTCGGTCGCCGCGATCCCCGTGATCGCGGGCACCGTCGGGCTGTCCGTGCCGGTGCTCGCACTGCTCGCCGCGCTGGGTGCAACCTTCGACCCGGCCGGTATCTCGGCACGCGAATCGATGCTGCCCGCAGCGACCCGCGCCGCAGGCTGGAGGCTCGACCGCGTCAACAGCCTGTACGAGGCGAACTACAACGTCGCCTATCTGATCGGTCCGGGCATCGGTGGTGTCCTGATCGCGCTGGTCGGCCCGGAGACGACCCTGTGGGTGACGGCCGTCTGCTTCGCCCTGTCCATCGTGACGATCGCGTTCCTGAAGCTCGAGCATGCCGGACGGCCCGACACCGAGACCCGCCCCTCATCCATGTGGACCGGCACCCTCGAGGGGCTTCGGTTCGTGTGGCGGGACCGATTGCTGCGCACGCTGGCACTGGTCGACATGGTGATCGTGGCGCTGTACCTGCCGATCGAGTCGGTGCTGTTTCCCAAGTACTTCACCGACCGCGGCGATCCCGCCCAGCTCGGCTGGGTGCTGATGGCGATGAGCATCGGCGGACTGGTCGGCGCGCTTTCCTATGGGGCCCTGGCGCCGCATCTCGAGCGCCGCAATCTGATGCTGATCGCGGTGAGCGGCCTGGGACTGTCGATGGTCGGCATGGCCTTCCTGCCACCGCTGTGGATACTCCTGGCACTGTGCGCCGTGATCGGTCTGGTGTACGGACCGGTGGGCCCGATCGCCAACTGGGCCATGCAGACTCGCAGTCCCGAGCACATGCGCGGACGGGTCGTCGGAGTGATGACGTCCACCGCGTATGCGGCCGGGCCGCTCGGTTATCTGCTCGCCGGCCCGCTGATCGATCAGGCCGGCATTCGCACCACGTTCTTCGTGCTCGCCGTTCCGGTGATCCTAGTGGCGGTGGTGTGCTTCAGGCTGCCGGTCCTGCGGGAGCTGGACGCGGACTCGCGCCCGGATCCCTGACGCTCATCAGCTGAACCCCATCACCTCGTCGCCCCACGCCACACGCAACGCCTGATCCGGGTCCGCCACCAGTCGGTCGCGGCTGTCGATCAGGAGAGTCGAACGCGACTCCTCTGTGTAGGGCGCCCAGTGTTTGGAGCCGTCGAGCGCGGCCGGTACCGCGTACCGAGTGAATGCCAGCCAGCGGCGCTGCATGCGTCCGGAGACGTCGACGGCCGCCTTTCGTCCCCCCAGCCAGAAGGTGGGATCGACGTTGAGCGTGCCGAAATTGCCGAACACGTAGGGCAGTTCGGTCGCGTGCCCCGCCCCGACACGCGCGGCCTTGAGAATCGGGGTGGCATGGTCGAAGCGATACATCCAGGTCGGTGAGTGCCGACTGTGGCCGTCGGCAACCCACAGCGCGGGCATCCGGAAGGCCGCGTCACGCGAGATCGCAAGTGCTCCTCTGGGTTTGGTACTGTCCGGATAGGCGGCAACGATCTCGGCCAGCCGCAACGCCGAGAGTTCCGGATTATCCTGTGCCAGACCGGAGAACATCTGCTGGACGGCCTCCGCGCTGACCGGAAGCAGCGGCGAACGCATGAACTTGAAGATCGATGCCTCGTCCTTGTTGGAACCGATGATCAGCGGAATCCGGTGCGAGTGACCCTTCTGGAACGCGGCGACCGGGTAGTGCGGGACAAGATCGCGGTCGACGACCGGCGACATCGCCAGCGTCCCGGGCACGCGGACAGGGACCTCGTCGACGAGGATGTCGCCGGCCTTCACGAGCCGCTCGACCGGCATGTCCCACAGATCGCCCACCCGATCCGCCGGTAGATCGAGGATCTCGAGGAACCGCGCGGCCACCGTCGCGGCCCGCTCGGCGCCGTACACCGACGTCGCCGGTGGGCTCTGTGCGATGGCGCGGTGGAACAACCCCTCGGCGCGGGGCACCGTCATCAGCGTGGTGATCGCACCACCACCGGACGACTCCCCGAACAGCGTCACTTCGCCGGGATCGCCACCGAACGCAGCGATGTTCTCCCGCACCCACTCGAGCGCCGCGATCTGATCCCGCAGACCGAGGTTCGACTCGAACACGCGGTCGGCGCTGGAGAACGATGACAGATCCAGGAAGCCCAGCGTTCCGAGCCGGTAGTTGAACGTGACGATCACGACATCCCCGCGTTCGGCGAGAAGCCGGCCGTCGTAGACGGGTTGCGCCGACGAGCCCAGGCAATATGCGCCGCCATGAATCCACACCATGACCGGCCGCGGCTGGCCGTCCGGTCTGGGGGCCCAGACGTTGACCGTCAGGCAGTCCTCGTCGAGCATCATCGTCGGATCGATCGGCACGGACGTGTCGTGTCCCTGCGGCGCGATCGGCCCGAATGCGCGACAGTCCCGTACCCCGGCCCAGGGCTGTGGCGCGGCTGGACTGCGAAATCTCAGTCCCCCCGTCGGCGGTGCCGCGTAGGGAATGCCCTTCCAGGAGAAAACGGAACCGTCGGAATATCCGCGCGCCTTGCCGAGGGGTGTCTCGACGGTGAGCGTGTCCGGCTCTCCAGCTTCGATGACGTGCGTGGCTTCCATGACGCGGCCTCCTCACTCCGGCGCGCAGACAAGGTCGAATGCCAAGGTACCAATCCTGCGGTGCTAAGGTCGGCTCGTTCACTGACACGGGGTGCTCCGCACGGGCGGGGCTGAGAACACACCCGGGAACCTGCATCAGGTAATGCTGACGAAGGGATGTCACGGCGATGACAACGTCTGTCCACGACACTTCTGTTCACACCGAACTCGGTCGATTCACCGATCACCTGTGGGAGCGCACCGCGGTCCTGCGTGACGCAATCGACAATCTCGAGTTCCTCCGCCGACTGGGAGACGGCACACTGCCACTCGACGTCTTCCGCGTCTACATCGAGCAGGACGCGCTCTACCTCGCCGAATATGCCAAGGCACTCGCGCTCGTGGCCTCACGCGCCCCGGACCCGCAGTCCGCGGCGTTCTGGGCGACGTCGGCGGCAACCGCCGCGGTAGTGGAGACCTCTCTACACGAGAGCCTGCTGACCAGCGGGGCCTTGCCCGAGAGCGAGGCCGTGCCGGCGCACTCGCAGGCCTGTCTCGGGTACGTGTCGTACCTGACGGCCACGTCGGCGACCGAGTCGTACGCGGTTGCCGCGGCCGCCCTGCTTCCGTGCTTCTGGATCTACGCCGACGTGGGCAGCCGCCTGGCCGCAAGCGCCCACGACGTACTCGCAGTGGATCCATCGCACCCGTACGCACAGTGGGTCACGACGTACGACAGCCCGGAGTTCCAGGAGTCGGTGGTCACCGCGCGCCGACTCGTCGACGCTGCCGCGGACGCCGCGACTGCCGAGCAACGCGCAGCAATGGTCCGCGCATTCGTGATCGCGACCCGATACGAGCTCATGTTCTGGGACACGGCGTTGCACCCTCAGCCTTGGCCGGCCTCGTGACGACGGTATCGAGACTCCGCCGGGCCCTTGCCACCTCGGCAATCGTCGCGTCCGCCTTGAGTATCCTCACCGGCTGCGGCAGCAGCGACGAATCCGGCAACACCATCCGTTTTGCGCTGGACTGGACGCCCAATACGAATCACACCGGGCTGTTCGTCGCGCTGCAGGAGGGGTATTTCGCGGATGCGGGCCTCAGCGTGGAGGTGCTGCCCTACAACAACACCGCGCCCGACACGCTCGTCGATGCCGGCAACGCCGAATTCGGCACCAGCTTCCAGGATTCGGCCACGTTCTCCCGCGCGGCCGGGGCACAGACGGTCTCGGTGATGGCACCGCTGCAGCACTGGGCAACCGGTATCGGCGTCAAGGCCGATCGAACGGACCTTGCACGTCCCAAGGACCTGGACGGCAAGACCTACGCCGGATTCGGCGATCCCGGCGAAGGGGAGATTCTTCGTCAGGTGATCCGGAATGACGGCGGCACGGGAGATTTCAAGTCCGTCATCCTCGGAACCTCGGCCTACGAGGCCGTGTACGGCGGCCAGGCCGATTTCACGGTCTCGTACTTTGCGTGGGAGGGCATCGAAGCCGCGCGACGCGGCACCCCGATGCGCTACTTCCACTACACCGACTACGGCTTCCCGGACGCATATGCGATCGTCGTCAACGGCAACGAGAGGTGGCTGACCGAGCACCCCGAGCAGGCCCGCAAGTTCGTGCAGGCGCTGCAGCGCGGCTATCAGCTGGCCGCTGACGACCCCGACCTCGGCGCACGCGCCCTGATCGACGCGAATCCTGGTGCGTTCAGCGACGAGGAGCTGGTGTTCGAGAGCCAGCGGATGCTCGCCGCCGACTACATGAAGGACTCGTCCGGGCGGGTCGGCACGCAGACACGTGAGCAGTGGGCCGGTTACTCAGGCTTCCTGTTCGACAATGGGCTGCTCTCGGGTCCGGACGGCAAACCGCTCACCACCGAGCCCGACTGGTCGGCGTACTTCACCAATGAGTACCTCACAGCGCCCTGAGCGCGGAGCGATCACGTCCCACGGTGCCGTGCGTCGGGGGTTTCCCGCCGTCGTCGTCGTGCTCGCGGTCGTCTCGGCCTGGCAGGTCTATGTCGTGGCGAGCGGCATCCGCGCGCAGGTGCTGCCCTCGCCCGCAAGGGTTTTCGAGCAGGGGTGGGCACATCGGGACGACATCGGCGTCCAGGTATGGGCGACCCTGCAGGTGACGCTGGCAGGGTTCGCGGTCTCACTCGCCATCGCCTGGGTTCTCGCCATCGCGGTGGACTTCTCGCCCTGGCTCCGGAGGGCGTTCGTGCCGCTGTTCGTGGTTTCGCAGACGCTGCCGATCATCGCAATCGCACCGCTGATGATCATCTGGTTCGGCTTCGGACTGTTACCGAAGGTCCTCGTGGTGGCGCTGGTGACGTTCTTCCCGATGGCGATCGGACTCATCGAAGGCTTTGCCGCCGCCGACCGCGAGGCCGGCGCTCTATTGCGCAGCATGGGTGCATCGCGTTGGCAGGAGTTCCGGTACGTGCGGCTTCCCTCGGCGCTGCCGCGGTTCTTCACGGCGCTGCGGATCGGTGTCACCTACGCGGTGGTGGGCGCGGTGTTCGCCGAGTATGTCGGTGCGAGTGCCGGACTCGGTATCTACATGAGCATCCAGAAGAACTCGTTTCGCACCGACCTCGTACTCGCCGCGGTGGTGGTGACGGCCATGATCAGTGTGGCGCTGTACCTGTGCACGTTTGCTGTCGAGCGACTGGTGGCACCGTGGGCCCGGACAGGGGCAGCGGCATGACTGACGCGTCCACCGTCAGCCTGGCCGCGGTAACCAAATCATTCGGAACCCGCCAGGTACTGGACGGCATCGACTTCTCCGTCGCGCCGGGCGAATTCGTGTCCGTCATCGGCCCCAGCGGCTGCGGCAAGAGCACGGTGTTCGGTATCGTCGCAGGGCTCGAGAGGCCGGATTCGGGATCGGTGACGGCGCCGGTATGCGCCTACATGCCGCAGAAGGATCTACTGTTCCCGTGGCGCTCGATCCTCGACAACACCGCACTCGGGCTCGAGGTACAGGGGACCCCGAAGAAGCAGGCCCGAACCCGCGCTAGAGAACTCTTCCCGATCTTCGGGCTCGCGGGATTCGAGGATGCACGCCCACAACAACTTTCGGGCGGCATGCGCCAACGGGCGGCGCTGCTGCGCACCGTGGTCCAGGACCGGCCGGTAATGCTGCTCGACGAGCCGTTCGGCGCCCTCGATTCGCTCACGCGCACCGAAATGCAGACATGGCTACAGGATGTGTGGCATCGGTACCGCTGGACGGTACTGATGATCACGCACGACATCCGCGAGGCGGTGTTCCTGTCCGATCGCGTCATCGTGCTGTCCGCGCGGCCGGCGACCGTATGCCACGAGGTCGTCGTCGATCTTCCGCGCCCACGAGAACTCTCGATACTGACGTCGCCGGAGTTCGTCGCGATCGAGCACGACCTGATCGAGGTCTTGCACGAGGAATCGCGCCGAGCGCTGGCCGAGCAGGAACGGATGGCCAAGGACTGATTCGCGCCGCCGGATCCAGCCCCCGCACCTCGGAGACGGGCCACAACTCCCTTGGTCACGCCCAGGAACTTGTCGGTGGGTCAGCGTAAGCTCGTACACATGTTCGATAGGGGCATTCTCGCAGGCGCGGCGGACAGTGACCTGTCTGAGGTTCTGATAGAACATCATGCCCGGATCGCACGCGAAGAGTTCCGCGAGGTCGAGGCCGTGACCACCGTGTATGTGACGCGCTGCGGAGAGGACGCGCGGGCAGGGATCGGTGAGGCGCGGCAAGGTGAGTTCGCGCATGTGGAGATCGCGGGGATTCTGGGACTCACGGAGGTCACGGCTCGGTCGATGATCGGACTGGGGTGTGATCTGCGATGGCGGTTACACCGCGTGTCGGCGGAGTTCGCAGCGGGACGGATCGATCGGACGAAGGCGTATGCCGTGTCGGCGGCGTTGGCGAACGTCTCGGAGGACAAGCTCGCCGAGATCGAGCGTCGTCTACTCGATGGGGCTGGCCGATGCAGTACAACAGTGTTGAAGCAGCGGGCGCGTCGGTTGATTGCCCGGTTGGACCCCGAGGGGGCGCGGGAACGTCGGAAGTGGGCGGTAGCGGATCGGGATGTATGGGTGACCGCGGACGAGGACGGGACAGCAACCGTCGAGGGACGGGTCACGGCCGAGGGTGGCCGGGTCCTGGCCATGCGGTTGCGGTCGATGGCGTTGCAGGTGTGCGCGCACGATCCCCGCACGCCGGGGCAGCGGCGGGCCGATTCGCTGGTCGCTCTCGCGGCGGGCCACGAACGCCTTGATTGTTCCTGCGGCCGCGGGGATTGCACCGCTGGCCGGCGAGCTACCGCAGGCCACTGCGGCACGCCGGGGTCGGTCGGGTCGCCGGCGTCGGTCGGGTCGCCGGGAGCGCCAGGATCCGGTGATTCGGCAGCTGTCGGCGCGGGTGCGGTGACCGTGCTGGTCGGGGTAAATGCGTCGACGCTGCTCGGTCTCGACGACCTACCCGGCTATCTGTCCGGGCATGGACCCATCGATGCCGATCTGGCCCGTGAACTGGCCGCCGACGCTACCTGGAAGCAGGTCCTCACCCTCACCGATTCCGATCGGCGAGCACTCACCGCCGCACTCTCCGCCACTGGAGCCGCGACCACCGCCACTGAAACTGCTACCGCCGCCGCTACCGGCACGGTCAGTGGTGGAGCTAGTGGAGTTGCCGCTTCCGCTCCCTCCGAGCCCGACCCGATCCTCGGAAGGGGTCCGATCCTCGGAATCGGAAGGCCTCTATCTGCAACAGCACTCACCCCACAGGCCACCACCGAACGGACCCGGGAACACCGTCGGCAGCGCACCTACCGGCCCACCGCCGCACTGGCGGAGATCATCCGAACCAGGGACGGAACCTGCAGATTTCCCAACTGCACGTCACCCGCGACCAGCTGCGACATCGACCATACGGTCGCGTTCGATCACGAGTTTCCCGACCGCGGCGGCCTGACCGTCGAGACCAACCTCGCATGCCTGTGCCGCACCCATCACCGGCTCAAGACCGCCGGCTACTGGGCCGTCCGGCAGATCGGGGGCGGACGCCTGGAATGGACGGATCCGACCGGCAACCGGACGATCACCCACCCGTGTGGACCGTTCACCGACCCTGACCTTCAACCGGAACCCGACCTCCGCGACAGCCTCGACGACGAACTCCGCGCGCTACTCACCGACCGTGCCACGATCCGCAAACTCGCGTACTCGCCCGCGGAAGCCGACCTCCGCTACCTCCTCGACGCCCACGGACCCCGCCGACGCCGCTCCCGGTCACGGCTACCGGGAACCGAACCACCCGAACCGAAACCGGTCATCGACCCCGACCAACCACCACCGTTCTGAGCACGGCAAACTATCGACGTCCGGACCCTCCGCAACCCCAACCGAGTCCGGCGAGTTCCTTGGCCTGGGCAAGGACTTCGTCGAGCATCTTCTCGGTGAGCTTGCCGGTAAAGGTGTTCTGCTGACTGGGGTGATAGCAGCCGATCACGTTGAGCGGCTTGTCGTCCGCGGTATGCACCACTGCGGTAGCGCCGTGTCCGAACTTCGGTTTCGGTGTCGGCACCAGGCCTCCGGATCGTCGCACCGCACGCAGCGTCGCATCCCAGCCGAAGGCACCCAGCGCCACCACTGTCCGCACCCACGGGAGCAGATGGCCTAGCTCGGCGTCCAGCCATCCGGCGCAGCAATCGCGTTCCTCGACGCTCGGCCTGTTTGCCGGCGGCGCACACCGAACCGCCGAGATCATCCGCACGCCGTACAGCTTCTGGCCATCGCCGGCGTGGTCGGCGGCACCCTTCGCGGCGAGTCCCGCCCGGTGTAGTCCCCGGAACAGCCAGTCCCCGGCCTGATCACCGGTGAACATCCGCCCCGTGCGGTTGCCGCCGTTCGCGGCCGGCGCCAAGCCCATGATCAGTAGCTTCGGCAGGCTGTCGCCGAATCCCGGCACTGGACGTCCCCAGTACGGCTCGCCCTCGAACGAACGACGTTTCACCACGGCCGCATGCTCGCGCCAGTCGACCAGCCGCGGACACGCCCGGCACAAGCTGATCCGCGCATCCAATTCGGTCAAGTTCGTCGCGGAGGCAGCCTCAGCAGCTACGTCCGCGCACGAATGCGCAACGGGCGTATCCACAGTCGCCGGATCGCCCGGCCAACCGCTGCCCGGAACGACGGGCGAGGTGAACAGCTCTCCGGTGCCGGGATGAGGCAGAAACTGCGCGGTCATCGCAGCAGCGCACAGACAGACATGAGCCAATTGAACCCGACCGGCCGACACGAACCACCGTCTGGTCCCACCGGGCAGTCCGCCAACCTGCACAATCGTCGATATGACCGCACTGGAACTCGATCCCGCAGTAGTCGATGTCGCGCGCGCAGCCCGACGGGTCGTCGTGTTCAGCGGTGCCGGGATGTCGGCGGAGAGCGGGGTCCCGACGTTCCGCGACGCGCAGACCGGCCTGTGGGAGCGCTTCGACCCGACCGAGCTGGCAACGCCCGAGGCATGGGACCGAGACAGCGCGCTGGTATGGGCCTGGTACCAGTGGCGGACGGGTCTGGTGCGTCGGGTCGCACCGCACGCAGGGCATCGCGCCGTCGCAGAGTGGGCCGACCGCACCCGAATGACCGTGGTGACACAGAACGTCGACGATCTCCATGAGCGAGCAGGAAGCCCCACACATACAGTCGCGCATCTGCACGGCAGCCTGTTCGCCCCACGATGCCGCGACTGCGGAGCACCGTTCCCCAGCGACGGTGGCGTCGATGTGGAGCCGACCGGGCCGCTGAGCCCGCCCGAATGCAGCAGCTGCAGGGGGCAGGTGCGGCCGGGCGTCGTGTGGTTCGGCGAGTCCCTGCCGGACGACGCGTGGACACGGGCAACCGCGGCAGCCGAGGACTGCGACCTGATGGTCGTCGTCGGTACGTCCGCGATGGTGTATCCAGCGGCAGGCCTGCCGCTGCGCGCCGCGCGGACCGGCGCTGCCATCGTCGAGATCAACCCCGAGGCAACCGGGCTGAGCGAGCACGTGCACCACACGTGGCGCACCACCGCGGCAGTGGGTTTACCGGCATTGGTCGCCGCCATCGGAGCCGCACAGTGAAGCATCGGGTGGCTCTCAACGAATCCTGCAGTAGTACTGCAACTCTCAGTAGAGTATGCATCGCCTCGATCGCCATTCTGGCCCTGGCCACCGGACTTCTCACCGCTTGTTCCGATGGTGTCCAAGGGGTGCCGGTGGCCTCACCGGATCCGACCACCACCGCCCAGCGGACCACAGTTCCGGCAACAACGACCGCACGGCCCACCGCCAGCCGAACCTCGACAACCACTCCGAACCCGACCCCTACCTCGGTGTCGACAGCGCACTACTCCGACGGCCGCACCGGCTACTACTACTTCACCAGTCCCACTGCGAAGTTCGAATGCGGACTGTTCCTCGGAGTCGGTGTCTCCCCGGCTGCTGCCGGCTGCCATGGAGCACTCCCGCCGAACGCACCGAAGGTACCCGGCCCGGGAGTGCCCGAATCCATGGTCGCGCCCAATACCATCGAGGTACTCGCCGGTTCGCCCGCGCAGTTCGTGAGCTCCGGCGACCCCCGATTCCACCGGTTCGACGGTCCCGCAGTTGTCCTTCCCTACGGGACTGTCCTGACCGCGGGTGGGATCTCTTGCACCACTGACACACAGAAGGGCATCAGCTGCCAGGACGACAGCGGTCACGGATTCACGGTCTCGGATTCCGAGTACACGTTGAGATGAGTGGAACCTCATGGACCGGCTGCCCCGGTGCCACCGGCGGATCCCACCTCAGGCCTGTCGACCCACAGCGCTGAAGACAGGAGGCTGCTCGCCAAACGTGAATCGCCGCCGAACTCGAGGACGACGCCATGCCCACAGGGATGCAATAAGCTCTCGCCGTGGCTCCCCAACTCGTTTCAGTGATCATCCCGGCGTATAACGCTGTAGATCTCATCGACGAACAACTCGAGGCCCTCGCTACACAGGACTACCCGGGCGAATTCGAGGTGGTGATCAGCGACAACGGATCGACCGACGGGTTGCGCGAACACCTCGCCCGCCATCCCGTCGCGGATCGACTCAACCTGCGCTGCGTCGACAGTTCCGACCGCCAGGGTTCGACCCACGCGCGCAATGTCGGCGTCTCGGAGAGCACTGGCGAATTCCTCGCCTTCTGCGAACACGACGACCGCGTACACCCAGGCTGGCTGAGCGCGATGGTCCGCGCCGCAGCAGAGTTCGACGCTGTGGGCGGGTCCGTCGAGACCGCTTCCATCAATACACCGAAGGTAGCGTCGTGGCGGATCATGCCCGCACCCGACGAACAGTTCGGCGCGACCGACTTCCTCCCCTACGCGATCGGCTGCAACTTCGGCGCGTGGCGCTCGAGCCTGGAGAAGATCGGGGGGTTCGACGAGTCGTTCAACCGTGGTGGTGAAGATATCGCCGTCTCGTGGCAGCTCCAACTCGCCGGGCTCACGCTGGGACACGCGCCGGACGCTGTAGTCGCCTACAGATTCCGCGACACATACAAGGGCACTTGGAAGCAGATGTCCGCGTACGGCCGGAACTCGGTACAGGTCTATCTCACCTTCCGCGAACACGGGCAGAAGCGCGGATCGCTGAAGAGCCTCGGACTTTCATTGCTCGGCGTCGTGCTCCTCAACCCGCTCGTGCCGAGGTTCATTGCACGAGTTCCCCGAGGACTCTGGGTAGCTCAGACCGCCTTCCTCACCGGCAAGCTCCGCGCGTCGTGGAGGAACCGGGTTCTGTATGTCTGACGGCACCGCAGTCCGCAGCGGACCGACACTCGTATCGGTCATCATCGCCGCACACCATGCGCTAGATCTCATCGACGTGCAGTTGACGGCCCTGGCCGCACAGGACTACGCCGGGGCATTCGAGGTGATCGTCAGTGACAATGCAGCGAACGACGGCCTCGAATCACATATTCTTCGGCACCCGCTTCGCGCGGACCTTCGCCTCAGATATGTCGACAGTTCGGACCGTAGGGGGCCGGCGCACGCCCGCAACACCGGCGTATCAATCGCGGGCGGCGACCTGCTGGCGTTCTGCGATCACGACGATCGTGTCCATCCGAGTTGGCTGACCGAAATGGTTCGCGTCGCAACGCGCCACGATGCGGTCGGCGGGGCAATCGAGACAGTTTCGATCAATTCACCTGAGGTGGCGGCCTGGCGTCCGATACCCGACCCCACCAAGCTGTGCGAGGTGCCCGGCTACTTCCCCATCGCGTACGGGTGCACGCTGGCCGTGTGGAGCGATGTGTTCCAGTCGATCGGGGGGTACAACGAGAACTTCGATGCCGGCGGCGAGGACAAGGACATTTCCTGGCGCATCCAGCGCGAAGGGTTCACGCTCGGCTACGCACCTGACGCGGTCGTCGCCTACCGCCTTCGTGGCACTTATCGTGGGCTCTGGTCACAGATGCGAAGCTACGGCCAGAGCGACGCAAAGCTCTACGCGGAACACCGGCGGTACGGTCTGCCACGCCCGACGGTGCTCGTCCAGTTGAATCTGATCGCAGGAATCGTCCTACTCAACCCGCTGGTGCCGAAGAGGATTCGACGCATTCCGGTCGGCCACTGGGTCATGCACGTGGCAGCATTGTGGGGCCGGATCCGAGGTAGCGTCCAGTATCGGGTCTTTTACATCTGACGGGGAGGAAACCACCATGGGACTTGCGAATTGGTGGTCAAACGTACAATCAGCACGTCGCCGAGACATCGATCACGCGCAGAAACTCGGCATCGCGACCGTGGGGATCGCCACCTACGGCGACCCCAAGATCCTTCGCTTTCGATACGACAAGACACGTCTGGTGATCGGGTCCTACTGCTCGATCGCCGAGGAGACGCTGATCGTTCTCGGTGGTGAACATCCGATTGATGAGATCACCACCTACCCATTGCGCGACAGGTTCGGGCTTCCCGGCGCAGGTGAAGACCGTCATCCGCTATGCAAGGGCGACATCGTCATCGGCAGCGACGTGTGGATCGGTGCCCGAGCGACGATCCTCAGCGGTGTGACGATCGGAGACGGCGCGATCGTCGGTGCCGGTGCCGTGATCGCCAAGGACGTCCCGCCATACTCCATCGCAGTCGGGAATCCCGCGCGGGTCGTCAGGAAGCGCTACGACGACGAGACCATCGAGGCGCTTCTCGAGATCCGTTGGTGGGACTGGCCGGAGGACAAGGTCGTCGACAACGTCGAACTCCTCTCGTCTCGCGAACCATCCGAGTTCCTCGCACGGCACCGTCCGACAGAACGACTGAGCAGTTAGGCCAACGCAAGTGCATTCCACGTCACCCAGGATCCCAGAACTGGTGTCGGTCATCATCCCGATCTACAACGCCCGCAACCTCATCGACGTTCAGCTGACCGCCCTCGCCGATCAGGACTACAAAGACGACTTCGAGGTAATCGTCAGTGACAACGGATCCACGGACGGGCTTGCGGAACACCTCGAGGACCACCCGCTCCACTCGGTCCTCAAACTGCGCCGAGTCGACTCATCGGACCGACAGGGCGCACCGCATGCCCGCAATGCCGGTGCCGCCGCAGCCGAGGGCGACTTCCTCGCATTCTGCGATGCTGACGACCGAGTTCACCCGGGATGGCTGTCCGCCTTGGTGACCGCCGGCCGCGAACACGACGCGGTGAGCGGCCCGGTGGAGACGTCGACACTGAACACACCGCGGGTGGCTTCGTGGCGTCCCGTGCAGCCTCCGGAGCAGCGCGAAGAGACTCCGGGATTTCTCCCGTTCGGGCTATCAGGGAATCTCGGGCTGTGGCGAACCGCATTCGAGACCACCGGCGGGTTCGACGAGTCCCTCACGGTCGGCGAAGATGTCGACTTCACGTGGCGCCTCCAGCTCGCCGGCCTCACCCTCGGCCACGAACCCGCCGCCATGGTGGCCTATCGACTCCGCGACAACTATCGTGCGCTCTGGCGGCAGTCGTTCGCATACGGCATGGCGGGGCCGGAGTTGTACCGCCACTACCGGTGGTACGGCCTGCGTCCCACCAAGCCCTTGCCCCTCATTCTGTTCGCGGTCGCGCTCGTCGTTCGGTGCCCACTCGTACCCACGTTCATCAGCAGGCTGTCCACCGGTGGGTGGATCTACTATGCAGCATTTGCCGCCGGCCGGATTCGGGGTAGCCTCAAATACCGTGTCTACTTCGTCTGACACACGTCAGAGAAAGTAGACCCGACACCGAATACTCCCCCGGACTCGTCCGACCATGCGGCCGGCATAGATGAGCCACTGGCCGCGCGACAGCCGGGTGACCCTTCGTGGAAGCAGTGGATTCCGGAGCAGCAAGAGAGTGAAAACAACGGGGAAGGCCAGGAGATTCCGAGCGTATCCCCGACTCCGGTATTGCTTGAACAGGCGCGGGTCAGCCTCCCCGTAAGTCATGCTCTGGTTCCACAATTCGCGGTAGGTGCACCGCATCCGATAGGCCATCAACGCACGCGGAGCGTGGCCGAACGTCCCCCCGCTCAACTGGACCCGCCACGACAGGTCGACGTCCTCCCCTGCACCAGTGAATGATTCGTCCCACGCTCCGGCCTGATCGAACGCGGACCGCCAGACCGCACACGTGCCCCCGTTGGCGAATGGCAAGAAGCCCGGGAACGCGAATCCCTGCTCGGGCGGCTGCATGACCATCCGATCCGCAACGTCCGGACTGTTCAGCGACGTGTTTTCCAGCGCACCACTGACCATGTCGTACTGCGACGCGGCTTCCACCAGCGCTGACAGCCACCCTGGATGCGCGCGGTCGTCGGCGTCGCAGAAGGCGAGCAGATCACCCTGTGCTGCTGCCACGGCCACGTTGCGGGCGTGCGAGGCGCCCTGCACCTCGGGTGCCGGCACACACCTGAGGCTGAGCCGTTCGCGGAGAGCATGGGTATCGAGGTACTCCTGCAAACCATCAGAGGAACCGTTGTCGCCGACGACAACCTCTGTCGCGCCAGCGTAGTCCTGCGCGGCGAGCGCCTCGAGCTGAAGGTCGATGACATCGCGCGCGTTGTACGCCGGGATCACGACCGACACGAGTTCCGGCATCCGAGACATCTCGCTCCTCACGCCATTTCCGATTCCGACGATCCGAGCCCCCGCAACACCGCGTGCGGAACCGAACCGATGTCCCTCAGCACCGCCCCGAACTGCTCGACGATTCCTTGCGCGGTGGACTCGTCGAACAGCGCGGTCTGGTACAGCAGACCGCCGCTGATTCCGGCGGGTGCGCCGTCGAGGCCGTAGTGGTCGTTGAGACTGAACTCCAACTCGTGCTTGGCAACGGTGACCGGCACCGGGTGCTCGGTGATGCTCAGACCCGGGAAGTCCGCCGTCAGTCCGCTCGAGGCGCGTTGCAGAATCAGCGTCACCTGGAACAGCGGGTTGAACGGCACCTCGGCGTCGATATCCAGCGCCCGCTCGAGCCGCGGGTTGGACACGTCCGGGTGCGCGTACGCCCCGAGCGCGGCGGTACGCACGTCCGCAACGAGATTCGTGAAGGTTTCGGTCTCGTCGACGATCACCCGCATCAGGACGTCGTCGGAGAAGTTGCCAACGACGTCGTCGAGCACCGGTTCACCGCGGCCCGCGATCGATGTCGCGAGTGTGATGTCCTTCTCGTAGGCGAATCGGCTGACGCACAGTGCGAATGCGGCCTGCAGCACCATGAACAGGCTGGCCCCGCACTCGCGGGCCGCCGCAGCGAGGGCCACATGGGTGTCTGCGTCGATTTCGATCGGCAGTGCCGCTCCCGCGGTCGTGCGTACCGGCGGGCGGGGCCGGTCGGTCGGGAAGTCCAGAAGGCCCGGACGATCCGCCAGGGTGTGGGTCCAGTACCGGAGCTGTCGGTGTGCTTCGCTGCCGGGATCGTCGAAAGAACCGAGCAACGCGTGCTTCCACACCGTGTAGTCGGCGTACTGCACCGGCAACGGCTCCCACTGCGGAACCGAACCCGCAGCGCGAGCGGCGTAGGCAACCACGACATCTCTGGTGAGCGGGCCGGTGCTGAAGCCGTCTGCAGCGATGTGGTGCACCACCACGGCCAGCACGTAGTCGTCCGGGCCGAGTTCGAACAGCCGCATCCGCAGCGGCAGCTGAACCGCGACGTCGAAATCGCCCCACAGGAAGGCCCTCAGGACCTCATCGAGATCGTTCTCGCTCACCGCGACGACATCCACGTCCGGAACCGCATCCGGTGCGGGCACGATCACCTGGACCGGTCCGTTGTCACCATCGGGGTACATGGTGCGCAACGATTCGTGACGCTCCACCAGATCGGCCGTCGCGGCCCGGAGAGTGTCGATCTCGATTGCACCCCGCAACCGAAGCGCGAACGGAATATTCCATTCTCCGCCGCGGGTCTGCTGGTTGGCCACCCAGATCCGTTCCTGTGCAGGCGCCAACGGGATCTGCTCGGTCCGCGCCACCGCGGTCAGCCGCGGCCGGTCGAAGCCGGTCTGCGCGTCCACCCGAGCAGAAACGGATGCCACCGTCGGGTTCTCGAAGAACTCCCGGACGGTCACGTCCGACCCGAAAGCCTCGTTGATCCGCGCGGTCGCGCGGGTTGCGAGCAGCGAGTTACCACCCATATCGAAGAAGCTGTCGTCCAACCCGATCCGGAGACTTCCGGTCAGATCCGCGAACACCCCCGCGACGATCTCCTCGGTCTCGGTCTCGGTCTCACGGAAACTGCTGGTGCTCGAGAACTCCGGCTCCGGCAAAGCCCTACGGTCGAGCTTCCCGGTGACACCCAGTGGCAGCTCCGCGAGGAACACGACAGCAGTCGGCACCATGTAACTCGGCACCCGCTCACCGACGGCAGACAACACCTCCGACGCTGCCGGTGACGCGCCCGGTTGCGGCACCGCGTAGGCGACGAGATGCTCGGCGCCGCTGCGGGCCCGATGGACCACCACTACGGCCTGATCCACGTCCGGATCCGCCGCGACTGCAGATTCGATCTCCCCCAGCTCGATCCGGAATCCGCGCAGCTTCACCTGGAAGTCGCTGCGCCCGAGGTAGTCCAACACGACGTCGCAATCTCCGGCCCGCCAACGAACCACATCACCTGTCCGGTACATTCGGGAACCGTTGCGATCGAACGGATTTGCCACGAAACGGTCCGCAGTGAGGTCGGGCCGTCCCACGTACCCGCGGGCCAGCTGTACACCCGCGAGATACAGCTCGCCGGGTACACCGACTGGCACCGGCTGCAACCGCGCGTCGAGGACATACACCCGGGTGTTCCACCCGGGTACTCCGATCGGCACCGTCGCGACGTCGTCGGGGCCGCAGCGGTGATACGTCACGCTCACCGCCGCCTCGGTGGGCCCGTACAGGTTGAACACCGGCGCCGCACTCGAGCCCGCGAACCGGCGCACCAGGTCCGCGGGCAGTGCCTCGCCGATGCAGATCACCCGACGCAACGACGGCACCGGCTCATTGCCGACGGACGCAAGGAAAGCGGTCAACAGCGACGGCACGAAATGTGCGGTAGTGACGCGCTGTTCCCGCATCACTCCCGCCAGATAGGCCGGATCCTGCTCGCCGCCGGCCTTGGCGACCACGAGACGGGCACCTGCAGTCAGCGCCCACCAGAACTCCCACACCGACAGGTCGAACGTCGCGGCCGTCCGCAGCAGCACGGCATCGGTACCGTCCAGCTCGAACTGCGCCTGCTTCCACTGCAACTGGTTGACGATTGCCGCATGCGACACCGCCACGCCCTTGGGCCGTCCGGTGGAACCGGACGTGTAGATGACGTACGCAGTGTTGTCCGGCCGCAACGGAGCACGTCGCTCGGAATCCAGGATCGGATCGCCGCTGCGGGCCGAGACGTCGAGTGAGTCGACCTCGAGCCGCACCGCGCCGTCCGGCACCGTCACCGTCTCACCTCCGGTGGTCAGCACTACCGTCGGCGCTGCCGAGGCAAGCACGTAGTCGGTGCGCTCCGCTGGATGATCCGGATCGATCGGCACATAGGCACCGCCCGACTTCGCGACGGCATACATGGCCACCAGCAACTCCACCGACCGCCGCAGCGCCAGCGCTACCCGTGACTCCGGACCGACGCCCAGCGAGATCAGCTCACGGGCAAGACGGTTCACGCGCACATCGAACTCGGCGTACGTCAGTTCCCTGTCCTCGAACACCACCGCGATCGCGTCAGGTGCGTGTCGTACCCGCTCCGCGAAGAGCTCCGGGAGCGTGGTGAGCTCGGCCCGAGGCAGCTCATGCTCGGTGTCGTTCCATTCGACCAGCACGGCGCGACGCTCGGCCTCGCCCTGCAGGTCGATATCCCCGAGCACCACGGTCCGATCGGCCACCACCGCCCGCAGCAGCCGCTCGAAGCGGACCGCGAACCGGGCGACTGTCGCCTCATCGAACAGGTCCGCCGCATACGTGAACGATCCGGCGATGGCGGACGGCGAACCGTCATCATCGTGGTGATCGACGAGAGTGAGGTGCAGATCGAACTTGGCTGGTTCGAAACCGGCATCGAGGACGCAGATCTCGAGGCCCGGCAGTTCGAACCTCGTGCGCGCCAGGTTCTGCAGCGACAGTGCCACCTGGAACAGCGGATGCCGGGCCGTCGACCGCACCGGGTTGAGCACCTCGACCAGACGCTCGAACGGCACGTCGGCGTTCGCGAACGCCGCCAGATCGGTGCCCCGCACCTGATCGAGCAGTTCCGCGAACGTCGCGTCCGGCCGCACGGCGGCGCGCAGGACCAGGGTGTTGACGAACATTCCGACGAGTCCGTCCAGCGCCTGCTCCCCACGACCCGCGACCGGCGCACCTATGGCGATGTCGCCCGAGCCGCTGAGCCGGCCCAACAGGCCGACGAACGCCGCATGGACCACCATGAACAGCGTCGCACCCTGCTGGCGGGCCAAGGCAAGTAGCGCCTGGTGCAGCGGCGCGTCGAGTGTGAACGCCAGCGTTTGCCCACGGTACGACTGCTCGGCCGGCCGGGGCCGATCCGTCGGCAGATCGAGCTGATCCGGCAACCCAGCCAGCGTGTCGGTCCAGTAGCGAACCTGGCGGGACGCAACCGACTCCCCATCCTCGTCGTCGCCCAGAACCGCACGCTGCCAGAGGCTGTAGTCGGCATACTGGACCGGCAACGGCGCCCACGACGGCGTCAGATCCTGCCGGCAGGCGGCATAGGCGATCATCACGTCCCGCGCCAGCGGCGCCAGCGAGAACCCGTCGGCCGAGATGTGATGGACCACGAGAACCAGCACGTGGTCGGTGGCACCGATTCGCAGCAGCTGCAGTCGCAGCGGCACCTCGGCCGTGACGTCGAATCCCGTGCCCGCCAAAGCGACCACCGACGGCACCAACTCACACTCGGCGACATCGACCGGATCTAGGGTCGGAACCGCTTGTGCCGCAGTGAGAATCACCTGATGCGGACCATCGGCCGAATCCGGGTACACGGTTCTCAGCGCCTCGTGCCGATCGACAGTCGCCGTGATCGCGGCATGCAGCGCCTGCACGTCCAAAACTCCGGCCAATCGCAGCGCCATCGGGATGTTCTCCGCAGCCGAGGCCGGGTCGAACCGATTGAGGAACCACATCCGCTGCTGCGCGGGCGACAGCGGAATCGCCTCCGGACGCTCGAGCGATCCCAGCTCCGGCCCCTTCGCACCCAGCGCAGACTCCGCCCGCGCCGCGAGCGCCGCGACGGTGGGGTGTTCGAACAGCTCTCGAATCCCGAGCGTGGCACCGAGCACGGTGTTGACCCGCGCGACGAGTCGAGTCGCGAGCAACGAGTTACCGCCGAGGTCGAAGAAGCTGTCATCCACCGACACCGGGGCCAGGCCCAGCAGGTCCGCGAACGCTCCGGCGATCTCCTCCTCCACCGGGTTCGACGCACCCCGGAACTCACGGGTCGAGACGAACTCGGGCACCGGCAGTGCACGGCGGTCCAGCTTGCCACCCGCGGTGACGGGCAGCTGCTCGAGCACCATCACCTGGGCGGGCACCATATACGCAGGCAGCGAGTGGCCTAGGTCTTCACGAAGCCGCAAGGAATCGAGCATCGCACCACGCTCGGGTACGACGTATCCCACCAGCTGATCGCCGGCGCGGGCATCGCGGTGCATGACGACTACGGACTGCGCGACACCCGGCCGACCCGCGAGGGCCGCCTCGATCTCGCCGAGCTCGATCCGCAGGCCGCGCAGCTGCACCTGGGAGTCGGCGCGCCCGACGAAATCGAGCTGACCGTCCCGCGTCCGGCGCACGAGGTCGCCGGTCCGGTACATGCGTCCGCCGCCGCGGGGATTCGCCACGAAGCGGGCCGCTGTGAGCCCGGGTCGCCGATGGTAACCCCGGGCCACACCCGGGCCCGACAGATACAGCTCACCGACCACGCCGATCGGAACCGGCCGCAGTCGCGAATCCAGAACTGCGGCAACGGCACCCTCGATCGGAGTACCGATCGTGATCCGATCCCCCGGCGCGAGTGCCTCGGTCATCGTGATGATGATCGTCGTCTCGGTGGGTCCGTAGCTGTTGAAGAACCGCCGACCCGGCGCAAACCGCTCGACCAGCTCCGGCGGGCACACGTCCCCACCGACAATTACCGATTCGAGCGAGGCCAGCTCGTCTGTATCGACCGTCCCCAGGGCTGCCGGGGCCGTCAGGATGTGCGTGACCTGCTCCGCAGAGATCAGTTCAGCCAGTTCGTGTCCGCCGATCACCGAGGGCGGAACGACGACCATCGCGGCACCGGCGCTGAAACCGGCGAGCATCTCGAACACCGACGCGTCGAAGCTCGACGATGAGAACCGCAGCACCCGTGACTGTCCACTGAGCGCGAGTTCCCCCCGGGCATCGGCGCAGAACAACGCCAAACCGGCGTTCTCGACCACGACACCCTTCGGCAGTCCGGTAGACCCCGACGTGTAGATCATGTATGCCGCATTGGACAGCGCAATCTCCCCGCCGCGCTCGTTGTCGCCGATCGGGGTGCCGGACTGCGCCGCGCAGTCGCGCTGCAGCTCTTCGGAATCGAGCACCAGCCACTCGGTGGATCGAGGGAGCCGGGCCACCACCACCTCGGACGTGATCCCCACGGCGGCATCGGAATCGGAGAGCATATGCGCAATGCGCTCAGCCGGATGCGCGGGGTCGACGGGAACGAACGCGGCGCCGGTCTTGACCACCGCCCACATCGCGACAATCGACTCCACCGAGCGCGGGAAGGACAGTGCGACGAACTCCTCCCGGCCGACTCCGCGGGCGAGGAGCACCCGAGCCAGACGGTTGGATTGCTCGTCGAGCTCCCCGTACGTCAGGGCCACATCCCCCGCGCGGATCGCCACCGAACTCGCCGCCGATGCGGCCCCGTCGCTGAGGATCCGAACCATCGTGCGCGGGCTCACTCGCGGCGGAATCGGATCCGTCGACGCCAGTTCCCGATCGTGCAGGTCGAGCAAATCGATATCCCGAACCCGAACGGTGGGCTCCGCCGCCACCTGCGAGAGCAGCATCACCAGCTTGTCCGCGATCGCCGCGGCAGTTTCCGGATCGAACAAGTCCGTTGCGTAGGTGAGCGATCCGAGCAGACCGGGGATCGAGCCCGACTCGCGCAGCGTGAACTCGAGGTCGAACTTGGCGACGTCAGCATCCGGATCGAACACCGTCACCGTCACACCCGGCAGCTCGAGCACGGCCTCACCATGGTTCTGCAAGGACAGCGCCACCTGGAACAGTGGCGAGTAGGACTGCGACCGAGGCGGATCCACAACCTCGACGACCCGCTCGAAGGGCACATCCGCGTGCGCATAGGCCGCGAGATCGACGGTCCGCACCTGATCGATCAGTTCCTCGAAGGTCACGTCCGGATCCACATCGGTCCGGAGCACCAGCGTGTTGACGAACATCCCGACGAGGTCGTCGAGTTCCTTCTCGCCGCGTCCGGCCACTGGCGTACCCACCGTGATGTCCGACGTGGCACTGAGCCGCGCGAGAAGGACCGCTAGTCCGGCATGCAGGACCATGAACAGCGTGACGCCACGCCGTCCCGCCAGATCGTCGAGCAGATCCTTCAGCCCCGAATCGACCGAGAAGTCCACGCGGGCGGCTCGATACGATGCCGAGATCGGACGGGGACGGTCGAGTGGCAACTCGAGCGCCGCAGGTACTCCGTCCAGCTGTTCTTTCCAGTACCCGAGTTGGAGTGCGGCGAGCGACCTCGGATCGGCCTCCTCGCCGAGTACCCGCCGCTGCCACAGCGCGAAGTCCGCATACTGCACGGCGAGCGGGGCCCACGTCGGCTCCTCGCCGCGCACGCGCTGCGTATAGGCGATCATGAGGTCCCGCGCGAGCGGCATGGTGGACACGCCATCGGCACTGATGTGGTGCACCACCAGGACCAGCACCAGATCCTCGTCCGCAACACGCAACATCGCGCCACGCACCGGCACCTCACGGGTGACGTCGAAACCGCCGGACACCACGTCCGCAACCGCGCCGCGCAACCGATCCTCCCCCGCCACCGGGACGGGATCGAGTTCCAGCGCAACCTGTTCCGTCGGTACGATCACCTGACGCGGACCGTCGTCGGACTGCGGAAAGACCGTGCGCAGCGCCTCGTGCCGACCGAGTACGTCACGTACCGCTGCCTGTAGTGCCCCCACGTCGAGTGTTCCGGTCAACCGGACGGCGAGCGGAATGTTGTACACCGGCGACGCCGGATCGAACTGGTTGAGAAACCACATGCGCTGCTGCGCGAGCGAAAGCGGCAGCTCCGCAGGGCGGCGCCCGGCAGTCAGTGCGGGACGCTGGTCCTCACGCCGCGCCTGGTCCACTCGTGCGGCCAGCGCCTCGACCGTGGACGCCTCGAATACCTCACGCACACCCATCCTGATGCAGCGCAAGGAGTTCACCCGCGCGATCACCCGGGTTGCGCTCAGCGAGTTGCCGCCGAGAGCAAAGAAATCGTCCTCCGCTCCGACTCCGACGATACCGAGTACGTCGGCGAACACGTCGGCAACCATCGTCTCCGATTGCGTTCGGGGATGCACGAACTCACGCGATGCGAACACCGGTTCGGGCAGCGCCCGGATATCGATCTTGCCCGCCGGGGTCAGCGGGAACGCATCGACGACAGTGATCGCCGACGGCACCATGTACTCGGGTAGACGGCCACCGGCGTGCACCGCGAGGTCGCGCGGGTCGACCGTCCGGCCCGGGACCGCGACAACGTACGAGACGAGGGCGTCCACGCCCCCACTCCGATGGCCCACCGTAACCGCGGATTCGACGGTGGGATCCGCGGCCAGAACCGCGTCCACCTCCCGCAGCTCGATCCGGTGCCCGCGAACCTTCACCTGGAAGTCCGTGCGGCCCAAGTACTCGAGCTCTCCGGAGGCGTTCCACCGCACCAGATCACCGGTACGGTACATCCTGGTTCCGACCGCACCATACGGGTCTGCGACGAACCGTTCGGCGGTCAGCCCGGCCCTACGGTGGTAACCGCGGGCGAGGCCCTGCCCGGAAACGAACAGCTCACCGGCCACCCCGACTGGCACCGGCCGCAGTCGTCGATCCAGAACCAGGGCGCCGGTTCCCCTGATCGGCGCTCCGATGACCACCTCCGCATCGGGCGCTATCGGCCCGTGATGAGTGGCCATGATCGTCGACTCGGTGGGACCGTACGCGTTGAACATCGATCGCCCCGGCGCCCAACGGCGCACCAGGGACGCGTCGCAGGCGTCTCCGCCGACCACCACGACTCCGATCCGCTCGAGGCCGGCGGGATCCACTGTTGCAAGCGCACCAGGGGTGACGAACGCATGGGTGACGCGCCGCGTGCGAAGGAACTCGGCAAGTTCCTCGCCGCCGAACAATCCGGCCGGAGCCACTACCATCGTGGCACCACCGCCGACCGCCATGAACAACTCGAGGATCGAGGCGTCGAAGCTCGGCGACGCGAAATGCAATGTCCGAGACGCGGCGTCGACGCCGTACCGTGCCCGCTGCTCCTCGGCGAAGGCCGCGAGACCGACGTGCGTGACAACGACCCCCTTGGGGAGGCCGGTGGACCCCGACGTATAGATGACGTACGCCGGGTTCTCCGGTCGCAGCGGAGCGATCCGGTCCGCGGCGGTGATCGGCGCCGACGACTGTGCCTGCTGCGCCGTCTCGACGGTCTCGTCACCGAGGACCGTCCACGATACCGTCGCGGGCAGCTCGGCAACGTGCGCACCGATGGTGATCCCGGTCCGCACATCCGAATCGATGAGCATATGCGCGATGCGCTCCGCCGGATACGTGGGATCGACCGGCAGGAAGGCAGCACCGGTCTTCGCGACCGCCCACACCGCACACACCGACTCTACCGATCGGGCGAGCGCAATCGCGACGAAGGACTCTGGCCCCACACCGCGTTCGATCAGCAACCGGGCCAACCGGTTCGAGCGTTCGTCGAGCTCGCCGTATGACAGTACGGTGTCCTCGTAGATCAGCGCATCCGCGCCGGGATCGACGGCAGCGTCGGCGAGAAGCGCCGGGAGAAGCCGGACGGGCACCGCACCGGAGATCGGCGCAAGTTGCCGTGTGCGCTCGGCAGCGTCCAGGATCTCGATATCTCCGACGGCGCGTGATGGATCGGTCACCGCGCTATCGAGAATGCGCAGGAATCTGTTCGCAAACCCCTCGACAGTGGACCGCTCGAACAGATCGCACGCATAGGTGAACGTCACCCGGGCGCCGGCTCCGGAACCATCCGGGTTGATCTGCTCGGCCACCTCGACCTGCAAGTCGAACTTCGCGATCCCGAAATCGACAGGCTCCGAAGCGATCTCCAGACCTGGCAGCGTGATCGACGGAGGTCGCGGTCCCTCATAGGAAAGCACCACCTGGAAGAGCGGGTGATGCGAGGTGGATCGGCCGGGGCTGATGACCTCGACCAACTGCTCGAACGGCACATCGGCGTGCGCGTAGGCCGACAAGTCGATGTCACGGACCCGGTCGAGAGTCTCGGCGAAAGACACCGCAGCGTCGATTCCCGTGCGGAGCACCAGCGTGTTGACGAACATTCCCACAACCTCGTCGAGGGCACGCTCGCCGCGACCGGCCACGGGAGTGCCGACGACGATGTCCTCCGATCCACTCAGCCGAGCGAGCAGCACCGCCAAAGCGGTGTGCAGAACCATGAACGGCGTCGCGTTCGCTCGGCGCGCAAGTGCGGTCAGGGCCGCGTAGGTGCCGACATCGATCGAGGTCTCGATCGACCCGCCCGCGTAACTCGGGGTGGCGGGCCGAGTCCGGTCCGCTGGAAGCTCGATGACCTCGGGGACACCAGCCAGTTCCGCCGACCAGTATGCGATCTGCCGTCCCGCGCGGGAATGCGGATCATCGTCCGCGCCCAGCACATCGCGCTTCCAGAGTGCGTAGTCCGCGTACTGCACCGACAGCGGCTTCCACGACGGCGCCCCGCCGAACGCACGTGCGGAATAGGCGTGGACCAGGTCCGCGGCGAGCGCGTGTATGGACCAGCCGTCGATGCTGATGTGGTGCACTACCACCACGAGCACATGCAGGTCCTCGCTCCGGTGCAGCAGCGTCAGGTCGATCGGGATCTCGGCGGTGACGTCGAATCCCGACGCGACCGCAGCGCGCACTCGATCGGCAAGATCCGATCCGGCAGTGCCGTCCAGCTCCAGCTCGTCGAGGGCCAGCTCATCGAGGGCCAGCTCGTCGAGGGCCTCCTGGGTCGACAGGATTCGCTGGTAAGGCCCGTCGACGGAGTCCGGATACACCGTCCGCAGCGACTCGTGGCGTTCGAGAATGTCGGCGACCGCGTCACTCAACGCCGCGGTGTCGAGTGCACCAGTCATCCGTAATGCCATCGCGACGTTGTAGGCGCCCGACTCCGGGTCGAATCTATTGAGAAACCACATCCGGGACTGTGCCGGAGACAACGGTATCCGCGCCGGTCGCGGACGCGCCTCGAGCGCCGGGATCGCTTCGCTGCCGCTGCGCGCGCCATCGATCACGACAGCGAGTCCGGCAACGGTTGGTTCCTCGAACAGTTCGCGCACACCCAGCTGCACGTCGAACTCGGAGTTGACGCGCGCGAGTAGGCGCGTCGCGACCAGCGAGTTGCCGCCGAGGTCGAAGAAGCTGTCGGACGCACCGATCGGGCTGTCGGCCAGGCACAGGACCTCGGCGAAGATCGCGACCAATGCGTACTCGGTGGGTGTACCGGGTGCCACGTACGCGGCAGCGCTGGAGAACTCGGGAACCGGAAGAGCCCTGCGATCGAGCTTTCCGTTCGCGTTCACCGGCATCGCCTCGAGCACGACGAGCGTCGACGGAACCATATAGCGCGGCAACGCCGTTGCCGCGGTCTCGAGTACCTCCTGCACATCGAGGTTCGTGCCCGTGGAGGGCACCACATATCCGGCGAGATAGTCGCCGACGATCGCGTCGCTGCGCAGGGTCACCACCGCCTGCTCGACACCACCGTGCGCGAGTAGCGCAGCCTCGATCTCGCCGAGCTCGATCCGCTGCCCACGCAGCTTCACTTGGAAGTCGCTACGCCCGATGTACTCGAGCTCGCCGCGCGAGGTCCACCGTACGAGGTCACCGGTCCGGTACATCCGCGCACCCGCCACACCGAACGGGGATGCGACAAACCGATCCGCCGTCAGATCCGGCCGCCCGACGTAGCCGCGCGCCAGCTGCGCACCGCCCAGATACAGGTCCCCCTCGACACCGACGGGTACCGGACGCAAGCGCGAATCCAGAACGTACAGTGCAGTATTCCAGACCGGAGCACCGATCGGGACTACGGACTCATCGATCCGGGTCCGGTGGGAGGTCACGTCGACAGACACCTCGGTGGGGCCGTACAGATTGTGTAGCTCCACCGCGGCGCTCTCGTGCACGCGCGCGACCGTATTGGGTGTCAGAGCCTCACCGCTGGTGAAGATCTGCCTCAGCGACGTGCACCGGGCGAGGTCTGCTCCGACGAGGAACGCATCGAGCATCGAGGGCACGAAGTGGATCGTGGTGACTCCGCAACCCCTGACGACCCGCTCGAGATACTGCGGGTCGCGGTGCCCGTCCGGCTCTGCGATCACCAGATGCGCGCCGACCTGCAAGGGCCAGAACAACTCCCAGACCGAGACGTCGAATGTGACGGGGGTCTTCTGCAGCACCGCGTCCGTCGCGTCCAACGGGTAGCTGGCCTGCATCCACAACAGCCGGTTCACGATGCCCGCATGCGGGACGACGACACCCTTCGGTCGCCCCGTCGAGCCGGACGTGAAGATCACATACGCAGCATTGCTCGGAAGCAGCGTGCCCAGTCGCTCATCGGCGCAGATCGGCGCCGAGTCGACGCCGTCGAGATCGAGTATGTCCACTGCCAGGATCGGGGCGGTCGACGGAAGCGACTCGCGGTCAGCCGAGTCCGTCAACACCAGCACCGGCTCGGCCTGGAAGACCGCGTACCCGATGCGTTCTGCCGGCTGATCGGGATCGATCGGGACGTATGCACCACCGGCGACGATGACGGCGTGCACCGCAACGAGGAGGTCGATCGAGCGTCGCATCGCGATGCCCACCGACGATTCGGGACCCACTCCGGACGCAATCAAGTATCGCGCGAGCCGGTTCACTCGTGCATCGAAGTCCGCGTAGGACAACGTGATATCGCCGAAGGAGACCGCGGGCGCCTCCGGCGTTCGCGCAACCTGCTCGGTATAGAGATCGACGAGCGTCACGTCGCGAACCGGGCGCTCGGTCGCGTTCCACGTCTCGATGACCCGGGTTCGCTCCCCCGGCGCGAGGATATCGATGTCACCCACCGGCGCATCGATATGCGCGACCATCGCCGTCAGGATCTGCTCCAGCCGGGACGCGAGGGCGGCCACCGTATCGTGCTCGAAGTACGACGGCTGATAACGCAGAGACATTCGCAGGTCCGGATCGAGCAGCGTCATCAGCGTGATCGGGTAGTGCGTTGCGTCCAGTCCCGACAGCCTGCGCACCCGCATTCCCGAGATGTCGGTGTTCTCGTCGAATCCCGCCCGTTCGACGGGGTACGACTCGAACACCGTCAGCGTGTCGAAGAAGCTGTCGACTCCCGCGTGCGCCTGGATCTCGCCGAGTCCCACGTGGTGGTGGTCGAGCAGTTCCGCCTGTTCGCCCTGCAGCCTCGACAGCATCGCACCCACTGTCTCGCCGTGCTCCAGACGCAACCGCACGGGCAGTGTATTGATGAACAGCCCGAGCATCTCCTCCACGCCGGCGAGCTGTGGCGGGCGTCCGGAAACCGTGGCACCGAACACAACCTCCTCACGGGAAGTGGTGCGGGCCAGCAAGATCCCCCAGGCTGCCTGGATGACGGTGTTGACCGTGACGCCTCGAACTCGTGCCACCTCGGCCAGCGCGTCGACGAGGTCCCGCGACGCGCGTACTTGGATCTCGACCGGAACTGCGTCGCTTCCGGAGTCCGGCCGCGGGGGTGCGAGCAGTGTCGGCTCGGTCACCCCGGCCAGCGCCGTGCGCCAGGCGCGCGCGGACTCGGCCCCGTCCCGGCCGGCGAGCCAATGCAGGTAGTCCCGGTACAGCCGCGACTTCGGCAGGGCGGCGGCATCCCCGGCCGCGTACCGGACGAGGAGTTCACGCACGAGCAGCGGCATCGACCAGCCGTCGAGCACGATGTGGTGATTGGTCAGCGAGAGCACATACTCATCGGGTGCTGTGCGGACAAGGAGCACTCGCATCAACGGCGGCCGATCCATCGCGAATCGCGCCAGCCGGTCCTCGTCGAGGACCCGGTGCAGTTCCCGATCACGGTCGCCATCGGCCAACGCACTGAGATCGACTTCACGCCAAGGAAGTTCGACGGATTCGAGAACCAACTGTGCCGGCACTCCGCTGTCGTCGTAGACGAACGCGGTCCGGAGGTTCGCATGGTTCGCAAGCAGCCCCGACGCCGCCGCCCGGAGACGCGCTGCATCCACCTCGCCGACCAGTTCCAGTCGCAACTGGGCCGTGTAGACGTCCACCGACTCCGCGACCAACCGCGCATGGAACAGCAGACCCGCCTGCAACGGCGAGAGCGACCACACGTCCTGCAGCCCCGGATAGCGGTGCTCCCACTGCTCGATCTCGTTCTGCGACACCGAAACCAGCGGGACATCGGACGGTGTCAGGCCGCCGGCACCCGGGAGCCCGGCGTGGGCGGCCAGACCCTCCAGTGCCCGCCGCCACAGGTCGGCCAGTTCAGCCACATCGGCGTCGCCGAGAACTCCGGTCGGGTACGCGAACGTCGCTGTCAGACGCGGGCCGCCAGGTCCATCGACCACCATCGCATTGATGTCGACCGCGGCGGCGACCGCCATTCCGGACCCGCTGTGGGCAACCAGATCCGGGGCATTCGGGTCCGGAATCCAGCCGAGATCGCGGATCTCCCCACCCAGATGTCCGGCGCCGAGCCGGCCCAGGTAGTTGAAACCGATCTGAGGTCGCGCCAGATCCGACAACTCACCCCTGGTTCGCGGATCCAGGTGCCGCAGCACGCCGAAACCGATACCGGCACCGGGCACAGCGAGTGTCTGTTCCTTTATCGCCTTCACCACCGCGCCAGCAGCCGCGCCTCCGGCGAACGCGTCGCCGAGGTCGACGTCCGGAAGTGTCAGGCGTACCGGGAAGGCTGTGGTGAACCAGCCGACCGTGCGGGCGAGGTCTGCGCCCGGCAGCACGTCCTCCTCCCGCCCGTGCCCCTCGAGTGTGAGCAGCACCGAGCGCTCCGAGAGCCCGTGCCCGCGACGCCAGTGCACCAACGCCATCGCCAGTGCCGCCAGCAGTCCATCGTTGACGCCACAGGCGTACACATCGGGAAGGCGGCCGAGAACGGTATCTGTGACGTCCGCACCGAGTTCCACGTGGATCCGGGCGGTCGAGGACACCGTATCGACCTCGGAATCGAGCGCGCGTGACCCGACGAGAGGGTCCGGACCGGTGAGGACCTCCCGCCAGCGGACCAGTTCCCCGCCGTACGCGCCTTCGATTCCGGCATCGAGAAGTCCGTGGGCCCAGCGGCGGAACGAGGTACCGACGGCGAGCAAGTCGGGCGTCCGACCGACAATGACCTGGGACCAGGCCGAAGCCAGATCAGGAAGCAGGATTCGCCAGGACACACCATCGATCACCAGGTGGTGGGCGACGAGCAGCAGACGTCCGCCGCGCTCACCCGCGTCGAGCCATACGAGCTGCAGCATGACCCCGGATTCCGGATTGAGACGCGCTGCAGCGATGTCGCATTCGGCCACAACCGCGTCGTCGAACTCGCGGGTTCCGGGTGCGCTGGGCACTGCCACCCGTACAACGCACGTGGACGGATCGACGGATCCCGGCTCGCCGACGACGAGCGAACGCCGCCCGTTCGCGTCGTCACGCAACCGGGCACGCAGCATGTCGTGCCGGTCGAGGACCGCTGAAAGAGCGGACGTCAGAGGCTCGAGTTCGACCTCGGCGGGCAGCGTGAGCAACACCGACTGATGGAAGTCGTCGAAGTTCCCGCGATCCACCATCTCGTACATCACCGGTGTCAGCGGAACGTTGCCGATGCCGCCGCCGGTGAGCTCCTCGAGTGCCAGGAACTGCTCGCCCTCGAGCACCGTTGCGACCTTTGCGATCTCGGCGACCGTCTTGCGTTCGAACACCTCGCGGGCGGTGAATCCGATCCCCCGTGCCTTTGCGCGGGAAACGATCTGCATCGCGATGATGCTGTCGCCTCCGAGCGCGAACAACGAGTCGTGCACTCCGACGCGGTCGAGTCCCAGCACCTCGGCCATCACCGCGGCGATCGACTCCTCCACCGGAGTCGTCGGTGGGCAGTACTGGGTGTCCGTGGAACCGAACTCCGGTTCCGGCAGCGATCGACGGTCCAGCTTGCCGGCCGCGGTGACCGGCACGTGTTCGAGGCGAACAACCATTGCCGGCACCATATGAGACGGCACGATCCGCGCGACACCAGCAATGATCAACGACGGATCGAAGTCCGTGCCGGGATCGAGCCGCACATAGGAGACCAGCACCGGCCCGCTCGCACGCTCGTGCGCGACGGTCGCCGCGAAGTTCACCCCGTCCTGCGCAAGCAGGGCGGCGTCGATCTCGCCGAGTTCGATTCGGAAACCACGAATCTTGACCTGGAAGTCGGACCGGCCCACGTATTCGAGCTGATGATCGGATGTCCAACGTACCTCGTCACCCGTGCGGTACATCCGGGTGCCCGCCCCTCCGAACGGGTCGGCGACGAACCGGTCGGCGGTGTGTCCGCCCCGACGGTGGTAGCCGCGGGCCAGTCCCGCACCGGTGAGGTACAGCTCGCCGACAACACCGACCGGAACGGGACGCAGCTTGCGGTCGAGGACCAGCGCGCCCGCACCCTGGATCGGTCTTCCGATCGTGATCGGGCCACCCGGAACGAGGGGGTCACCGATCGTGATCACGATCGTCGTCTCGGTTGGGCCGTAGCTGTTGGTGAACCGGCATGCCGATCCGAACCGGTCCACCAGGTCGGGTGTACACACGTCGCCACCGACAACTACCGCCTCGAGGTCCTCGAGGCCACGCGGGTCGACGGTGTTCATCAGGGTCGGAGCCGAGATGATGTGTGTAACCCGTTGCCGGCGAAGCAGATCGACCAACTCGGCGCCGCCGTAGATCTCCGGCGGTGCGACCACCATCGTGGCCCCCGCGCTGAACGCCTGGATCATCTCGAACACCGAAGCGTCGAAGCTCGCCGAGGAGAACCGCAGGACACGCGAGTTCGGACCGATCCCCAATTCGGGGCGCGATCCGACCGCGAACGACACCAGGCCGTCGTGTGTGACGAGCACGCCCTTGGGCAGTCCCGTCGATCCGGACGTGTAGATCATGTATGCGGTATTCGACACTGCCACAGCGGTGGTCAGTTCCGAGGCGGAAACCGATTCGGCCGAGAACGATCGTGTGACCGACTGCAGCGCATCGTCGTCGAGGACGATCCACTCGACGTCACCAGGCAGATTTGCGCGCTGAGCCGCGACGGTGAGCCCGAGCCGAGCGCCCGAATCTGTGAGCATGTGCACGATCCGTTCGGCGGGCAGCATCGGATCGATCGGTACGAAGGCGGCACCCGTCTTGGCCACGGCCCACAGCGCGATCAGCGCCTCCGCCGAGCGGGGCATGCTGATCACGACAAACGTCTCGGGCCCGGCACCGCGATGGATCAGCAAGCGCGCCAATTTATTCGATGCCTCGTCGAGTTCCCGGTAGCTCACCTCGCCGGTGTCGGACCGGATCGCGATGCCGGTCGGATTCGCCAGCACCCCGAGGTGGAGGAGGTCCGCCAGCAGGCGGGGACGCAACGGCGACGGACCGCGTAGCGGCACCAGTGAGGCTCGCTCGTCAGCGTGGAGCACCTCGAGATCCACCACCGGGACGGAGCCGGATTCGACGAAGGTCGTGAGGAACTCGATGAACCTCGCGTGTTGTGCGCGCAGATCCGGCTCCGAGTAGAGGTTGGGGTTGGCCTCGAAATCGATGTGTGCATGGTCGCCCACGACAGCGGGATAGATGTTCACGGCGAGATCCTCGATGGGCCCGGTGGTGAGCACATGCAGGCGGCCGATGCTCTGACCCAGCCGGATCTCGCTGTGGAACATCATGATATTGACGGACGGCCCGAAGAATCCGCGCCGACCGCCACCCATGCCGGCGTCGCGCCGAATGTCCTCGTGCCGGTATCGCTGATGGCGGAGCACCCCGGTCAGCTCCAATTGAACCTGCCGCGCCAACTTCTCACACGTGATGCCCGCGTCCGTCGAGAGCCGGATCGGCACGACATTGGACACCATGCCACCCGAACGGCGGAGCTTCGCGGTGGTCCGGGCGGACACCGGAAGACTCAGCACCACGTCGTCCTCACCGGTGAGGCGGGACAGGAACGCGCCCACCGCGGCAATCACGACGGAAGCGAACGTGATGCCGCCACCGGCGGCGATCATCCGCCGCAGTGCAGTCTCGGTGCCGGCTGGCAGCGCCCCACTCACGCGCTGCGAGTGCGATCCCACCTCGGCGGTGCGGCCGGCGAGACTGATCGGGTGCGGAAAGTTGCGGGTTCGTTCGGCCCAGTAACGGCGATCCGACTCGAATCGGCTGGAAGTCCGGTAACGCGCCTCGTCCTCGCTGATCTCGTGGAGGGCGCTGACCTTCCAGTCGGAGAGATCGCCCCCGGTGACGGCAGCGGTGTAGTGCTCGGCCGTGCGGTTCATGAATGTCATGGCACCGAAACCGTCGAGCGCGATGTGGTGAATCCTCGCGTACCAGTAGTAGTGCCGGTCTGCGATACGCAGGGTCACAGATACCACGAGGCGATCGGCCAGCAGGTCTACGGGGGTGCTGTACTCGCGACGCATCCACGCCTGCGCTGCCGCGACCGGATCGTCCTCGCCGCGGAAGTCCAGGTGGGTCGACCTACCGTGCAGAGAGTGGTCAATCGCTTGATAGGGCTCGGCATCGATCTCGACAATCCGGAGAAATCCGGTACCCAGTTCGCGCGCCGCCGCGAGGCCTGCGTTGGAGAGCGCTTCGACGTCGAGATCTCCGATGACCTCGACGTACTGCGCAATTGTGATCGGGGTTTCCTCGATCAGATGCTGTGCGAACCAGATACCGCGTTGTGCTGCAGAGAGGGGGAACACGTTGGTGTCCGAGGCGATGCCTGCCCTATCCGTTTCTGCGAACGCCGAACTCGCAGAATTATGTTCCGAACTCACGCCCCGACCCTTCATGTCAAACCTTCAGGTACGCACACTAGGCGAGAGACGAGCCGAATATCTCCAATGCCGACGCATGAGATTAACGCGTCGCCACTGAGCGTTCACGCAATTGTCCGCACTCGGCGAATCCGGACGTTCCCCCGGGTTTCAGTGGCCCCGGTAGAGAGCTTCGATCTGATCGGCGAACCTCTCGGCAACCACGTTCCTCTTGATCTTGAGCGTCGCCGTGAGCTCGCCGTTCGCCTCGCTGAGATCTCGCGGAAGCAACACGAACTTCTTGATCGCTTCGGCGTGCGACACGGTCGAGTTCGCATCATCCACCACGGCCTGCAGTGCCGCCCGCAGATCGAGGTCGTCCGCCAAGTCCTCGACCGTCGCGGACACAGGCTTACCGTGCACGGACTTCCAGTGCGCGAACGGCTCGGCATCGAGCGTCAGCAATGCTGCGATGTAGGGCCGCCCGTCCCCCACCACGACGGCCTGTGAAATCAGCACGTTCGATCGCAGCCGGTCCTCGAGCGGTCCGGGCGAGACGTTCTTGCCGCCAGCCGTGACCAGCAGGTCTTTCTTCCGCCCGGTGAGGGTGAGGAATCCCTCGCCGTCCAGCTCACCGAGGTCGCCGGTGCGCAGCCACCCGTCGTGGAACGAATCGGCGGTGGCCTGCTCGTTGCGCCAGTAACCACCGAACACGACGCCACCACTGAGCTCGATCTCACCGTCGTCCGCGATCCGGACGGCGTTGCCGCTCATCGGCTGCCCGACCGTGCCCATCTTCTGCGCACCCGGGATGTTCACGCAGTGGGCGGCGGTGGACTCGGTCAGTCCGTAACCCTCGTAGATCGGCACGCCGGCGCCGCGAAAGAAGTGGCCGAGTCGGGGCATGAGCGCGCCGCCACCCGAGATTGCCCACCAGCATCGCCCACCCAGCGCAGCCCGGAGTTTTGCGTACACCAGACGATCCGCGACGGCATGTCGGAGTTTCAGCAGCAGGGACGGCCCGCCGGACTCGAGGGACTCGCTGTAGGCGATGGCGGTCGCCTCTGCGAATGCGAAGACGGCCTTCGGGATCGAGCCGGCTTGATCGGCCGCGTGCGCGGCGCTGTCACGAACCTTCTCGAAGACACGAGGCACACCGAGGATGACATTGGGCTCGAACCGCTGGAACTGTCCGGCAACGGTGCCGAAGTTCGACCAGTGCGCCTGGGTACCGCCGGCCTCGAACATTGCGAGCGAGACCGCGCGGGCGAGGACGTGAGCCAAGGGCAGGAACGTGAGCATCCGGTTGCCGGGGCGGGCAACAGCCCCGATCGAGCCCGCGAGGATGCCGCGAACCTCGGACAGAAAGTTGCGGTGGGTGAGGATGCAGCCCTTGGGACGTCCCGTGGTGCCCGAGGTGTACACCAGCGAGGCCAGATCGTCGGCGCGTACGGCGGCGACCCGTTCATGGACGACCTTGTCGTCGAGGCTCGCACCCTCTACGACGAGCTTGTCGACCGCACGGTCCTCGATCTGCAGGATCCGCCCCAGCGACGCGCGCGTCCCGTCGAATCCGTCCGCGTGGGTCTGCGTCTCCACGATTGCGAGTACCGCACCGGAGTCCTCGGCGATCCAGCCGATCTGCTCGGGCGAGGACGAGTCGTAGATCGGCACGGACACGGCTCCGGCCGCCCAGATCGCGAAGTCGAACAGCGTCCATTCGAATCGGGTGGACGCAAGCAGCGCCACCCGGTCGCCGGGCTGCACCCCGGTGGCGACGAGCCCCTTGGCCACCCCGGTTACCAGCGCCGCGAACTCCGCGGCCGTCACGTCCACCCAGAGATCACCCAGCGGACGCGAGAACAGGACCAGCTCGGGCGTGCGTCGCGCATGCTCGAACACGGTCCGGACGATCGACTCGTCGTCGCCGATGGCGAACCGGGCTGCGGCGGCGTATTCACGCATGGGTGTCATCTCCAGCAATTGCGACGGTGGGGGCTGCGCCGGTGCGGAACCGGTGCAGAAGACGGGCGAACTGTGCAATCTCGGTGGCCGACCAACCTTGGACCCGGGTCCGTACGTCGTCGAAGCGCCGCCGATCGGCGGCAGCGACGACTGCGATGCCCTGCCCGGTCAGCTGCAGTGGGTGGCCCGCGCGCACAGAACCCGAGTCGGCCAGGACCCAGCCTGCGTCGACGCAGCCGCGCAGCTGCCGCGACACGGTGGAGCGATTGACCCCGAACGCGTCGGAGATCTCGGTGGCCCGGCAACCAGGGTTACGCCCGATATAGGAGAGAACCGAGTGCTGGGCGAAGGACGGCGCACCATCCGCCGCCCGGCCCCCGGTCACCAGTTGACGCGCCAGCTGAACCAGCTCGGCGTGTACTGCGGCAACCTCGTCGACCGCCGTTTCTTGTTGCACAGTGCAACTCTACGCGAGTCCACCAAACCTGCACTCGCCGCATACCGGAAGTAACGTACGGGCTGCGGAAGCGACTACATAACGGGCAGCCGCGCATCAGCACGGCGCCCGGACCGAGACCCGAGGAGACGATGTGTCCGTTCATACCGAATCGATCGCCGTCCACACCGCCGGATCGGCTCAGGACGCCGACGCAGACCGACTCGACCGACTCGAGCAGGAAATCGCCGCCCTGGATGCCCAGATCCTGGCTGCCGTCCGCCGGCGCTCCGACCTTGCCCGCACGCTCGCTCCGGTGGAGTTACCGACGTCTCCGACGGGTCCGGCAACCCACGAGCGATTCGACGGTCTGGGCTCCGACGGCCCCGTGCTCGGACGTCTTCTGAGCCGGCTGAGCCTCGCCCACCCGCGGTAACCACCGGGCTCCCGACCCACCGAAAGCACTCCGCCGGCCCGTGACATCAGTCACGGGCCGGATTCGGATTTCAGTACCGGCCGTGCAACGCGTGGGCCGTGATTGCCTGGACCGCACGCGCCTCGACCACGTCGAAGGAATCCCCGACGTGCGCGTGCAGCGACGACAATGCGCGCCCGAGGTCGCCGTCGAGAATCTGCCCGACGATCATCAGATGCTCGTCGATGGTCGCCCGGACCCGTTCGGGAGTGCGGTAGTCGTACATCCGCACCAAACGGATCTGGCTGTTGACCGTAGCCAATGTGCGAGTCAAGGCCGGATTGCCGGCAGCGGTCGACACATCGAGGTGGAACTGCTGGTCCAATTGGACGATGTCCGGCGACGGCTCGGGCGGATCGGCCGCGAGCGCAAGCCACCGCGCCCGCGTCGCCTCGAGAATCCCCCGATCGAACTCCAGATCCCCATCCTCGAGATGCCGGGCGATGCCCCGCAACTCGAGGATGATCCGCAGTTCGTACAGATCCCGGATGCTGTCGAGATCCGGGAAGGTCGGGTAGTAGCCGTCCTCGCGTCGAGTGACGACGCCGTCGGAGTGCAGGCGCACCAGAGCTTCTCGCAGCGGCGTCCGCGACACCCCCAGCGTCTCGCACAGCCGGCCCTCCACCAGACGGGAGTGAGTGGGCAGACCGCCGCTCATGATCTGTTCCCGCAGCTCGACGTACACGCGCTCGGCCAGGCTGTCGGCCGTCACGCGAGCGCACCCTCGAGGTATCCCAGCCAACCACCGAACTCGGTGATGTCCACCCCGTCGAGCGCGGCCGCGGGCGTGCATGTGAAGCCGACGGCGGTGGTGCCGTCGTTAAGTGTGGTCGACGTCAGCGCCATCGGCGCCGGCAACGCGGCGAGGAACCGCCCCAGCCCGGCGGCGGAGATGCGGTAGAGCTCGCCGGGCAGTGCCCGCCCGTCGGCGCCGGGAGCGTGCACCACGCCCGGCTTGGGTGGATCGGACGGGAGCCGCACCATGCGGTAGTCCACCGTGGTGGCGACCGTGCGGTCGAAGCGGGCGCCCAGATCCTCGAGCTGGTGATGCAGCGGCTGGCCCCGCAGATGGGCACCGAAGACCGCCAGCGCAATTCCCTGGTCCGGCGCGAGCACGCCGGGTTCCTCGCCGACGAGCCGCGCGGCGATGTCGAGAGCCACCTGGTCCCCGAATGCCGGGGTCACCATCATGACCCCGAACGCCTCCTCCGGCGCAGACTCGGCCGGCACTGCCACCGCGGCCATGTCCAGCACGTTGCAGAAGTTGGTGAAGGTCCCGAGCCGGCGGTTGATCGTGAGCGGCTCGGCGAGCACGTCCGCGAGCAGCGGATGCTCGGTCGTCGTGGGCAGCAGCAGCGCGTCGACGTCGACGAACAACCCGTCGCTGTACAGGCGGGCCGAGGCCAGTGCGCCCATGTCCCGGACGAATCGGTGCGCAGGCTCGCTCTCCGCACCGCGGACGATGTCGGCCACGGTGGGATCGAGCTGGGCGTCCGGGCGTCCGGTGACGAATCGGCCCACGGCATCGAAACGCTCGGCAACGAGGGCCCCGTCGTAGAGCAGGGTCGCGGCCGCAAGCAACGGCGCGATGTCGACGGGCACCACCGCGATCCCCGCCTCCTCGGCGCGGCGCACCGTCGCCTCGAAGCTGTTGCGGTAACTGTCGCTGAGCACGTCGAGCTGCTTCGGCAGCGGCACGCCCACCCGAGGCTGCAGCGGCGCCGCAAGCCGCACGTCGGCGGGCCATGAACGGCTGCGCGGATCGCGGCCGTCCGGGCCGATCATGGTGGACATAGCCCGGCTCGCGACCTCGAGAGTGGGAGCGAGGACCGTCACACAGTCGAAGTCGGCGCACGCCGGAACCACGCCGGTGGTCGGCACCAGCCCGATCGTCGGCTTCATCCCGACGATTCCGTTGAACGCCGCCGGAACTCGTCCGGAACCGGCGGTGTCGGTGCCGAGCGCGAAGTCTGCGATTCCCAGGCCGACGACTGCTCCCGACCCGGAACTGGAGCCACCTGCAACCCGATCCGGGTGGAGCGCGGACCGCACCGCGCCGTACGGGCTGCGTGTGCCCACCAACCCGGTTGCGAACTGGTCCAGGTTGGTCTTACCCAGCAGCACAGCACCCGCCTCCTGGAGACGGGCGACCGCGGGCGCGGATTCCGCTGGTACATAGGCGAACTCCGGACAGGCGGCCGTCGTAGGCAGACCCGCGACATCGATGTTGTCCTTCACCGCGAAAACCGTTCCGGCCAGCGGGAGCCGCTCACCTGCGTCGGCCCGCCGCTCCACTTCCACTGCATCGGCGAGGACGTCGTCAGGCGTCCGGAGTGTGATCCACACCTCGGCGCGGTTACATTCGGCGATCCGCGCGAATGCGTCACGGACACGGTCGGTGGGGGTGCCGGCGAAAGACGTCGTCATGGTCGGATACCGCTTCCTCGCGTCGACGGGCACACAGCGCACCCGGGGCGTATACCTCGCCGTATACGCTAGGTGAGCTCCTGTTACGGCCGCGCTACACGACGTGACGTTCTCGTGTCGGCGAGCTGCACCCTCGAACTCGGACATGCAAGCGGCGTAGCGGGCGCACGCCTCGGGCACGGCGTCGCGCCATGGTTTCCGGATCCGACGGGTCCGCGCGCTACCGTATCCGTACCGCGCAGGTCCGGGCCGGCGCGGCGTTCGCATCACCAACGCGCCCGGGGGTTCGACAACTGGGGGTCCGTGTGTCCGATGTGGAGAGCAGTGAGTTCGATCGTGGGGTCCAGCGTGCCTGGGCCCGCTACCGATCGCACCTCGCCGATCGGATCGCAGCCATCGGGCCCGAGGATCAGCTGATCCTCGAATCCACTTATGAATCCGACGACATCGACGGCCGCGTCCCGTTTGTGCAGTGCCAGTCGACGGTGGGCACCGACGGCATTGTCGTGCGATGCGAAATCCCCGATGACCTTCTCCTTCCCCCGCACCGACGGTTGACAGGCGCCGACGCCGAGCGGTTGGTGGAGCTCGGCTGGACCCGCCCCGCGCGTGACCCACTAGGAGCGGGTCCAGACGTCGACGACGGGCCTGCATTCTTCGTCGAGCAGGCCCCCCGGTGGGCGGACCGCCTCGCGGCAATGGCCGTATCGGTCTTCCGTGACACCTGGGGCGTGCCGCACCCCGCATTCCTCGACACCCAATCGTTCGGCGACGATCTCGACGTCGAATGGCAGCAACGGGCCGAATCTGTCGTAGCCGAACGGCCTGCACTGGACCGGCATGTCGCGATCCAGCCCCGCGACACACCGCACCTGCGTGAGCTGATCGCACTCACCCTCACCGATCTGCACGGGCGCGCCCCCGAAGTGGACGCGGACGGGGACATCATTCTTCGGTTCGGGTCCGCTCTCGCCCTCGTGATCGCCAACGAAAGCACACCGGAGGTTCAGCTCTGGGCGCCCCTGGTGCGCGACATCAGCGGTCGTACCCGCGCGTCGGAACTGATCACCGACCTCAACCGACGCTGGCCGTACCTTCGGTTCGCCCTGTTCGAGGACCGGCTGCGGGTGATGATCGACATGCTCGCCGACCCGTTCGTACCGCAGCACCTGATCGAGATGGTCGAGCACCTGTCGGACTTCCTGAGCGGGGTCGACGAGGAGTTCGCCGCCCACTTCGGCGGCTGCCTGCACTTCACCCCCGCCCAGGCTGTCCCTGCTGACGATCCGTCAGCGCCCGACACCAAGTCACGAGAACAACCCCACGGCGACGCGACCGTCGTGCCGGACGCCTTCGGACCAGAGCGCGACACGACGGCCGAGCAGACGGAACTGTTCGACGACCCGGTCCAGCCGTCACTGTTCGACGATCCCGAGGACTTCTGACGGGTTGCGGCGGCCTGATAGCAGAACATCAGTGTTCCATGGGGAGCCCGCGCTCAAGCGAGCTCCCCGGGCGGGCCCTGTAATCGCATCCTCAACCGGGTCAGCTGGTCGCTCTACCGGGTAATGCGAGACCCTGTAGCGTCGGAGCCGAACTTCGACACGGTCTCCGAACTCACCTGACGCCAACGCAACTCGACGGATATCGGCCCATTCCGATCCACGCCGCGTTCACTGCGCTCCGCGCGCGGTGAGCGCGGCGATGTCCCCGCCCAGCGCGCTACGGTAGGTGCCCATCAGATCCTCGACCTCACCGAACTGGTCACCCACGTGATGAGTGTTCTCGGCCGAGAGCTCACGGTTTCCCGAACGCGCGATCAGCTCATCGATGCGCGAATCGAGACTGGTGGCCCAGCGCATGGATTCGACGGCCCGCAGTTGGAATTCCGCCTGCGACAACAGGTCCCCGATGCGGGCGAGCGCCGCGACCCGGTCGACAAGCTGGTCCCAAACCGGTGTGAGCGCCTTCTGTCTGCTGTACACGTGTTGGCGTGCGGCCGGCGTGGAGGCCAGTGCACCGTCGAGTTCGTCGAGTATCCCGCGCAACGCGACGGTGTCGACCGCGATCTGCGTCAACTCTTCCGCCAGGTCCAACTGAGCGCGCTGGACCACGAAGTGACCGGAATGCCAGGCCGCGGACCCCTCGATCCGGTCGTACAGCGAGCCCGCGAGGAACAGCAACGTGTCGTACCGGTCGATGAAGCGGTCATCGTCGGGCTCGACCGCGCTTGCGAGTGCCTCGGCGGTGCGGCGCCCGAGGGCCTTCGCCCGTGTGTGCTCGGACAGCTGCGCGACCCGCTGGGCTGCACCTTCGAGCGCCGCGTTGCGGACCTCGAGCGCCGCGGACCGGACCTCGCCGAACTGCCGATGCGGCGCAGGCACCGGGGCCGGTGTGCGCTGCAACGCCACGAACAAGGCGTCCCGCTGCTGCGGATCGAGGTGCACCCCGTCGCGGCGCTCGCGGCGAATCGCTCGCACGCCGCCGCCGTAGTGCGCGGTCGACATCGTGAGGCAGGTGTGCAGCGTGTGCAGGCGCTTGCCCAATTCGGCCGCGCGGTAGCGGTACGCCAGCTGCATCGGGCCGAGCCGCATCGCCGCGGCCTTCGCCGCGATCCGCGCCTGTTCGTCGGTCAGGTGCCGGAGCTTCCCGAAGCCGCCGACCGTCGGGATCGTCCGGCCGGCGCGGCGACGGGTGCCGAGCACCTGCCGCGTCAGCTCGTCCACTCGGCCCGCCGCGATAAGCAGTGCGGCAGCGTCGGACAGTTCCGGGTGTCTACCGTCGAGTCGCGCGCGTTCGCACCAGCAGCGAACCTGCTCCGTGATGTGCTCGCGGCGTTCGGTCACGCCGTCAGCCGGGTCCTGCTGTGCGGGCATCATGCCTCCTCGAGACTGCTGCCCACCACTGTCCCAGAAACCGGGGGCCCGCGCCGCCGCGCCGAGCCTGAAGATCAGCCCGCGATCCGGCCCCGCGGCTCGATCCGACCGTGCGATTCGGCGCGGATGCGCAGTAGCAGCAGCCCCGATACCGCGGCCACGATCAAGGCTGCCACCGTCACATGGACATGCAGTTCGGACAGCCCGATACCGGCTCCGACAAGACCGGCCAGGAAGAGACTCAGCAGAACGTACTTGGTACCAGCGAACCCCATGACAGCTCCCTCACACGACCTTCGCGTCAGATTCGGATGCACGGACAACGACAGCGACGCAGTGTTCACGTCCGAGGCGAACCGTAGCCCGAGCGTGCGCCCACCCCGGGGCGACACGACGGGGCCTACCACCCGATATCAATCCGATACCGACCTGTTTCCGTCCGGGAATTCTCCGGATTCAGTTGATGACGGCGTCGCTGAACACCGGCGGGTTACCCAGGAACGGACGGTGTGACGGTGGCTGCTGGCCTTCGGTGTCCCTGACGCCGAGTTCCTCCGCGATCTCCGCTCCGACGAGGACCTGACCGGTGCGCGTCATCAACTGTGGGTCGCGAGCGAGGGCATCGATGACCCGGCCCGTGAACTCCGGGGACTCCGCAGTCGCGGCCAGGCCCTCGTACGCGCCGGGATTGGCAGCGAATCCGGCCAGCGTGCGCTCGGTCTTGAGCAGACCCATCCAGATCGAGACGGCAGCGACATTGAACGGGCGGAAGTCGACGGCCATGTCGTGCGCCATCTTGTCCACCGCGGCCTTGCCCGCGCCGTACGCGGGCCCGTGCATATAGCACGTGCCACCGAAGGACGACGTGTTCACCACAAGGCCCTCACCATTGGCGGCGAGCAGCGGGGCGGCGTAGTAGCTGGAGACGTAGCTCGACCGCATGCCGACGTCGAACAGGTCGAGCAGCGACAGCGGCTCTCCCAGAACGGGCCCCTCATCGTCAGCGCGTCCGGCACCACGAATGCATTGTTGACGAGGATGTCGAGCCGTCCGCCGTTCTCCTGGCGCACCTGATCGAACAGCGCCTGAACCTGCTCATCGTCGCTGTGATCGACCACCACGGGCACGCCGACGCCGCCGCGGCGGGTGATCTCGTCCGCCGTCGCGAACACCGTGCCGGGCAGTGGCGAGTCGCCCTCGGTCCGTGTACGCCCGGTGACGTACACCTTGGCACCCGTCGACCCGAGGGCCAGCGCGATGCCCTTGCCGGCACCGCGGCTCGCCCCGGTGACCACCACGACTCGATCCGAACTCAGCCCCACCATGCACTCCATCCGTCGTCGCGCAACCGCACCCGCAGTGTAGGGGCCGTGCGTGTTTCGCGAGGGTGGGGACTCGCGAAACACGCACGGGCAGCTTCGCTGCCAGAATCGACACATGACGCAGGATTCCCCGACCCGACCCCACCGCCCCCTCGACGGCGTGCGCGTGCTCGAGCTCGGCAACTACATCGCCGCCCCCACCGCCGGACGACTGCTCGCCGACTTCGGCGCCGAGGTGATCAAGGTCGAGCGCCCGCGCACGGGCGACGAATTGCGCAACTGGCGGCTGTACTCGGGTACGACGTCGATGCTGTACCGGACCGTCAATCGCAACAAGAAATCGATCGTGCTGGACCTGCGGACGGAAGAGGGCCGCCGCCTGGTGCTCGAGCTGGCCGCGCAATGCGACGTGTTGCTCGAGAACTTCCGGCCCGGGACCCTGGAGAAGTGGGGCATCGGTCCGGAGCAACTGGACGCGGTGAACCCGGATCTGGTGATAACCCGGATCTCCGCGTTCGGTCAAACCGGCCCACTGTCCCAGCGTCCGGGGTTCGCCGCGGTCGCAGAGGCGGTCGGCGGATTTCGGGAACTCGTCGGCGATCCGGACCGGCCGCCGGTGCGCGTGGGGGTATCGATCGGCGACTCGATCGCCGGACTGTATGCGGCATTCGGGTCGGTGATGGCCCTGTTCCAGCGACAGTCGCGACGAGGTGAGCCGATCGCCCTGTCGCAGCGGACCATCGACGTCGCGCTCAACGAGTCGATCATGTCGATGATGGAGTCGCTGATCCCCGACTACCTGGCCTACGGCGTCAAGCGAGAACGCGTGGGTGGACGCATGGAGGGCATCGCCCCGTCCAACGCGTACCCGTGCAAGGACGGCACGAGCATCATCATCTCGGGCAACGCCGACGCGATCTTCCAGCGATACATGGAGACGATCGAGCGGCCGGACCTCGCCGCCGATCCGCAGCTGCAGACCAACGCCGGAAGGTGGGAGCGCCGCGACGAACTCGACGCCGCGATCGGCGAGTGGACGTCCCGCCACACCCGTGCGGACACGCTACGCATCATGGAGGAGGCGGCCGTGCCGTCAGGGCCGATCTACACCGCCGCCGACATCTGCGAAGACGAGCAGTACAAGGCACGCAACATGATCCAGACGTTCACCGTCGATACCGGCGGGGCCGAGCCGCGGGAGGTCGGCTTCCCCGGAATCGTGCCGGTGATCGGCGAGAGGTCGCTACCGATCGACCACGTCGGCCCCGATCTCGGCGTCGACACCCGCGAGGTTCTGTCGACGGTACTCGGCAAGCCCGATGCCGAGATCGACCGGATCATCTCGACTATGGAGGAATCATGAGCTATTCGTTTGCGCCGCAACCGGTTCTACGGGATGTGACGCTGCGCGACGGACTGCAGCTCACCGGCAAGATGCTGTCCACCGAGCGCAAGCTCGAGATCGCACGCGGACTCCTCGCACTCGGCGTACCCGAACTCGAGATCGGGTCGATGGCCCGCCCCGACCTGGTACCGCCGATGGCGAACACGCTCGAGGTGATCGCCGACATGACGCCCGACGAACTCGCCCGGTGCTGGGTGTGGGTAGCCACTCCCCGGCATGTCGAGAAGGCCGCGGCGGCTGGAGCCCGCAACTTCCAGTACTGCTTCTCGGCTTCGGACTCACACAACCGCGCCAACATCGGCCGGTCGACCGACGACAGCCTCGCCGCGATGCCCGCGGCGATCGAGCTGACACGGGCCGTCGGCGGACGGATCCAGCTGTGCATAGCGACATCGTTCACATGCCCCTTCGAAGGCACGGTCGCCGAGGATCGCGTTCTTTCGATCGCGAACGACGAACGGGCCGTGGGGGCCGACGACATCGTGCTCGCCGACACTCTCGGACAGGCCGTCCCGGCGCAGGTGACCGCACTGGTGTCGCGAATCGCCGCGGAATCTCCGAAGCGGCGCATCGTCTTCCACGGCCACGACACGTGGGGGCTCGGTGTTGCCAACACGCTCGCCGCGATCACGGCCGGCGCCACCGTGGTCGACGGTTCCCTCGGTGGGCTCGGCGGCTGCCCGTTCGCGCCGGGTGCAAGCGGCAATACCTCCAGCGAGGACATCGCGTTCGCTACCCGGCCGGACTGGCTCACCCCGCAGACCCTCACCGGACTGGTGGACATCTCGATGCCGATGCTGACGGAGCTGGGCGAGCCCAACCGGTCGCGGACCGCCGAGGGCACACGATCCGAGGCCCGCGCGTTCGAATGGGTGCGGCCGGCAAACTGATCCGCGCTACCGAGACTCGCTCACCGGGCCCTCGACCAGCTCCCCCAGCAACCGATCGACCTGTTCACGGGTGAGGTGCGCGCCCACGGCCGCATACTGCTCGTACTGCTCGTCGTCGAGGGCATCGTGAACCACCGCAGACTCGATCGGGCCGTCCACCACGTCGATCCACGCCGGCAGGAACCCCGCATGGGCGCCCAGGGTGTCAACGGCACCCATGAGCACCGCACCGTCGGTGGGCCGGCCGGCCGCAGCGAGCACAGCGGCCGTCGAGTGGACCATCACCAGCCACGACATGACGTCACCCTCCACCTCGAGATCGGCACGGAGTATGCCCATCGTGGACAGCGCCCCCTCGGTGTCGCCGACATCCGACGCCACTTTCATCAGCCCCCACGTCGAGGACGTCACCGCCCATCGGTGGCCGCACCGCTCCCCGGCGCGGATTGCGCTACGCAACTCCTCCCGGGCGTCCTCGGTGCGGTCGATAGTGCGCAGCAGCATGCCGAGCACCAACCGCGCCTCCGCCTCCGCCCACAACGCATCGTGTTCGACCGCCAGTTGTACTGCATGACGGCATATTTCAACTGCCGCCACGGGCCGACCCTGAATTGCGACGAAGTGCGCGCGCCACGCCTCGTCGCGTGCAGCCTCCCCGATCTCGCCGATCGAGGACCACAACGCCGCACCTCGCTGCACCGCATCCTCCGCGGTCGCCACGTCGCCGGTAAGATACGTCAGCGACGACAACCCGTCGAGCGCGCGCGCCATGACCCTCGGCTCCGGCGGTCGCCAGTCACCAGCGACCAGGTCGAGGGCGGTGTGCAGGAACAGGAGCCCCTCACCGATGTTGCCGGTCCGATACCAGAACCAGCTCAGTCCGCCCGCAAGTGCGAGTGCGTAGTGCGCGTCGTCCATCGCGAACGCCGACTCGAGCGCGCCTCGGTGTTCCGCCTGATCGGTGGCGAGCAGACCCATTACCTGCCCGGCCCGGGCGGAGCGCAACTGCGCTGCAACCGATTCCACCCGATTCAACACGAAGCTCCGGTGCGCCGTCCGCATCGCAATCGATTCGGCGTCGTCCGCCTGCTCACGAGCGAACTGCCGCACGATCGCCAGCATCCGGTATCGGGTGGGTGACGATCCCGGAACCACCCGAACGAGCGACCGCCGCACCAGCTCTGTCAGGACTACCGACACCTCCGCAGTCGAATCCCGTACGCAGACGGCAGCGGCGCCCTCGGCATCGAAGGATCCGGCGAACACGGCCACCCGGCGCAGCAGCCGCGCCTCCCCGTCGGACAGCAGACGGTTGACCCAGTCGATGGTGTCCCACAGCCGTCCGCGCAGCCCGAGGGCCGGCGACGGGAGTCCGTGCTGCCACGCGAAACGGTCGGCCAGACCTTTCGCGATCTGCTCCTCGGTCAGATACCGCAGTTGTGCCGCGGCAAGTTCGATCCCCAGCGGCAGCCCGCCCACCTCGCTACAGATCGATTGCACCGCATCATGATTCTTTCTGTCCAGCTGCCAGCCGGCGGTCACCCCGCACGCCCGGTCCGCGAACAGCTCGAGCGCCGCTCCGTCCACCGGAAGGGGTTCGACCTTGTAGACGGCCTCTCCGGTAACTCCGAGTGGGGCCGCTCCGGTGACGACCACGTGCACGCCGGGGCAGTGCTCGACGATCGCCCGGGAGACGTCGGCGGTGTAGTCCGCGACGTGCTCACAGTTGTCGAGCACCAGGACGCACTCCCGGGCCGCCATCACCTCGGCTAGGTGCGCGGCCGACCCCACCCCGGGCAGCTGCAGCAGCGTCGCGATCGTCGACGGGATCAGCGACCCGTCACTGACCTTGGTCAGATCCACGATCCACGGCCCGTCCGGATCGTCGTGCCGCCGGCACACCTCGACGGCGAGGCGCGTCTTCCCGACCCCGCCGGGGCCGACGAGTGTGACGAGGCGATGCTCGTCAAGCAGTTCGAGGACGGTGGACACGTCGCGTTCGCGGTCCACCAGGTGAGTCCTCGGCTGGAGCAGATTGGATCCCAGCACATTCGGCGGCGGCGATACCCGCGCAGCCTCGAGATACACTCCGTCGTTCGTCATGATCGCGGTCTCGATCCGACGCAGGCCCGCGCCGATCTCGCAGCCGAGCCGGTCGTCGATGATGGCCCGGCAGCGTCGGATCGCGGCCAGCGCGTGAGGTTGCTGGCCCGATCGGCACAGTCCCAGTACCAGCAGCTCCCACGCTCTCTCGTCGAGGGGATGGTCGGCGACGAGCGCCTCCGCCTCGACCGCCGCAGCTGCGGGCGAGTTGCTCTCGAGCTGCGCCGTCGCCAATGCAAGGCGCGTATCGAATCGCAGCGTCGTCAGCCGCGCCACCTCGGTCTCGATGAACACCGTCTCGGTGAACGCCGACGTCGGAATACCCGCGTACGCGATTCCGCGCCACAGTCGCAGCCCCTTGCGGAAGGACTCGGCGGCCGCGGCGGGAGCGCGCTTGCGCATTGCCTCGCCCGTGCGGACCTCGTCGACGAACCTTGCCGAATCGACCGCCTCTCGGTCCACCGCGAGGCGGTAGCGCGTGCCCTCACGCACCAGCACACCGTTGCCCAGACGTTCCTGCAGCGCATCGAGCATCTCTTCGAGTGGATCGGTCCCCCGGCCGTCGGGCTGCCCGTTTCCGGAGGCAGCCTCGGCGGTATGTCGCACCTGCGCCCGCAGCCGCTCGATGTCCACCGAATGAGGGAAAGCGACCAGGAGCGCGGCAAGCAGTGCCCGCGGCTGCTCGTCGAGGACGATCAGCTTGCCGTCGCGCAGGGCGGTCAGCGGTCCCAGGACCGCGAACTCGATTCGGTTCGCCATCGGTCGCTCCCTTCGGGCTACCTTCTGACGCCCATTACCCTGCGACGGTCACCATCTCGTGGCCCCCGACATCCGCGACGAGCACCCGCAGGTGATCGTCGGACGAGCCCAGCGTGTGCTCGATCGCCGTGAGCCTCGACACGTAGTGCCCCACCGCGTATTCGGCGGTCATGCCGATGCCGCCGTGCATCTGGATCGCCTCCTGCCCGATGTGTCGCGCAGACCGACCGATCCGCAGTTTCGCCCGCGAGGCGACCACCGGGTCGACCACCTCATCCGCCAACGACATCGTCGCGTACAGGCTCATGCTGCGGGCAAGTTCGAGAGAGACGTACATGTCAGCAGCCCGCTGCGTCAACGTCTGGAACGTCGCCAACGGCACACCGAACTGCTTGCGAGTCCGGAGGTACTCCGTGGTCAACCGCAGCGTCTCTTCCATCGCCCCCACGGCCTCGGCACACAGCGCGGCCTGAGCCCGGACCTGTGCTGCCCGGATCGCGACGACGGCATCACCACCCTCGCCCAGCGGTTCGGCGACCGCCTCGCGGAATTCGATCTGCGCACCGCGGAGCCCGTCGTGCGTCGCGTACGCCCGACGGGTGACACCGGCCGCACCGGTGTCGATCAGGAACAGCCCTACCCCGCCGTCCGGCAGCGCGGCAGAGACCACGACAGCGTCGGCACAGTCACCGTGCGGAACGGGGTTCTTGGTTCCCGTGACGGTCCACGAATCACCCTCGCGCACAGCGCTGGCGAGAACCTCGACGGACGGCCACCGGGTTCCCGACTCGGCGTGCGCGAAGGCCAGCAACACCGCGCCGCCGGAGACCTCCGGCAGGATCTTCCGGCGCTGCGCCTCGCTGCCGACATCCGCAATCAGCCAACCGGGCAGCAATACCGCGTCGAGCACCGGTTCGGGTGCCAGCCGGCGTCCGAGTTCGGTCATCACCAACCCGATCTCCACCGGACCCGCCCCCATACCGCCGTCCTCGTCCGCGAACGGAAGGCCGAGCAGTCCGGTATCGGCAAGCCGCCGCCAGACATCCGGACTCCAGCCTCGCTTCGTCGCCTTCACCGCAGCCAGACTCTCCGAATCGTAACTGCGCAAAAAGATCTCGCGAGTGGTGTCGCGCAGCAGCTGCTGTTCCTCGTCGATATCGAAATCCACGACCCGCGCCTCACAATCCGAGGATCGAGGACGCGATGATGGTGCGCTGCACCTCGCTCGATCCGCTGTAGATGGACACCTTTCGGTAATTCAGGTAGGTCGGTGCCGCGCGCTGCGCCCACACCGGGCTCTCGATGTCCCCTCCCGCATCGAACGGCAATGAGTCGGGCCCCGCGACGTCGACCAGCAGTTCGGTCGCGGCCTGCTGCAACTCGGAGCCGCGCAGCTTCAGTAGCGACGATGCCGGATCCGGTTTGCCGTGAGCGGAACTCGCGACGACGCGCAGTTGCGTCAGCTCCAGCGCCAGCAGTTCATTCTCGAGTTCGGCGACCCGCGCCGCGAACAGCGGATCGTCGAGCAGCGAACCAGCACCGAGCGGGGTACGCGCCGCGTGTTCCTTCGCGCGCGCCAGCTTGACCTTGGTACGTCCGACACCGGTGACACCGGTGCGCTCGTTGCCGAGCAGGAATTTGGCGTAGCTCCAGCCGGCATTCTCCTCCCCGACGAGGTTCTCCGCCGGCACCCGTACATCGTCGAAGAACACCTCGTTGACCTCGTAGCTACCGTCGATCAGCTGGATCGGCCGGACCGTCACACCCGGTGACGTCAGGTCGATGAGCAGGAACGAGATGCCGGCCTGACGCCTCGGCGCATTCGGGTCGGTTCGGACGAGGCAGAAGATCCAGTCGGCATGCTGGGCCAGCGTGGTCCAGGTCTTCTGCCCGTTGACCACGTAGCTGTCACCGTCGCGGACAGCCCGAGTCTGCAGCGACGCCAGATCGGAACCTGCACCGGGCTCGGAAAAGCCTTGGCACCACCAGATGTCGAGGTTGGCGGTAGGCGGCAGAAAGCGTCGCTTCTGCTCGTCGGACCCGAACGCCGCGATCACCGGACCGACCATTCCGGCGTTGAACGGAAGTGGTTCCGGGACCGCCGCCAACTGCATCTCGTCGAGCCAGATGTGCCGCTGTACCGCTGTCCAGTCCCGGCCGCCCCACTCGACCGGCCAGTTCGGGACGGCGAGACCCGCGGCATTCAGGATGCGTTGCGTCCTGACGACGTCATCGCGCTCGATCGCTTGACCGGACGCCACCCGCTCGCGGATCTCGGCCGGGATCTCGGTGCGGAAGTACGTCCGCATCTCGTCCCGGAACACACGCTCTTGCGCGGTCAATGCCAGATTCATCGACGATTCCCTCCACACGCACGATTGCGGGGTCCCGATGCGAACGGTACTCCCCTCACGGGCGGGCAGCGGCGGCTTTGCCCTGGTGACTACCGCGTCTCGAGCACCAGCAGGAATCCACCGCCGCCGGAGTCGATACGCGTGTCCAGGGTGAGCTCGGGTGCCAACCGCGAGAGCCGATCCAGCAGCCACTCGCCGGCGGCCTCCGCGTCCCGCCTTCCGGGGCATCGGGCCACCGCAACACGACCACCCTTGCGACTCAACTGCTCGACCACGCCGACGATGGGCGCCGGGTCTACGACGAACAATTCGTCGGGCCACGGGACCACCGGTTTGATCGCGCCCTTCTTCGTGTTGCAGCCGCGGTGCGCGAGACGCTCCTGCACCGCCCTGCCCTTGCTCTTCTTGGCGGTGCTCAGAGCGTCCACACTGGGGCCGCGCGGATCGTTGACCGACATGTCGGGATCCACGGGCTCGTCACACAACCAGCAGCGCCAGGAATCCCGATCGCCGATCTCTCGCAGGTTACTCACACGAAAACGGTACCTTCGCGGCCGACGACCGCGAAGGCACCGTCTCGTCTGCGCTCTCGACTACGCGCCGGAGTTCCCCCGCTATGCGTCGGCGATGGCCTCGAGCGGCTTGGTGCGCGATGCGCGGCTCGCCGGCCACAGCGCAGCGAGAACGCCCACCACACCCGAACCGATCAGCATCGCCGCCACCTGACCCCACGGCACCGAGATCTGATCGAGGCCCTGGTCCGCGAGTGTGCGGACGAAGCCCCAACCGAACACGACACCGAGAACGACTCCGACCAGCGCACCGAATACCGCGATCAGCACCGACTCGAGGTAGATGGTGCGACGGACCTGAGCCCGCTGCATCCCCACCGCTCGGAGCATGCCGATCTCACGGCGGCGTTCCACCACCGACAGTGCGAGCGTGTTGACGATGCCGAGGATTGCGATGACGACCGCGAGTGCCAACAGCCCGTAGAGAACCGCGAGCAGGGTGTTGATCTGCTCGCCCTGTGTGCCCTTGAACTGTTCGCGATCCTGCACCTGGACCACGACGTACGGGTCGGTGGCCGCGACGAGGTTATCGGCCATCGCCGTCAAGTCGGTACCCGGTGCGGCTTTGATCAACACCGCCCACTCGGATCGCATACTCGCCGGGGTGATCTCCTGGTACACCTCGTCGGACACGACCCACGAACCGAGCAGCTGGTTGTCCTCGTAGATGCCGGTCACCGTCGTGGTGACCTGCCTACCGTCCCCGTTGGTCAGTGTCACCGGGCTGCCGAGTTTCCACCCACGCTCGGACGCCTCGCTCGCGCCGACCAACATGCCGGTACCGGCCAGATCCGGAGCGCCTTCCTTCATGGTGTAGCGGAGCACGCCGTCGGGTGATCCGCTCAGCGATGCACCGAGCACATCCTCATCGTCGATCTTCACCATGACGCCGTGCAGCGAGATCGCCTCCGCGACCCCGGACACCTTGGCGGCCGCGGCGGCCGCGCCGGCGGGCACACCGATCCCGTTGGGACCGGTCAGCACGTAGTCGGCCTCGACGCCCTTGTCGACCAGAGCGTTGACGCTGGCCTTCGCCGAAGCGCCGAACACCCCGATCACCGAGACCAGCATCAGCCCGAGCGTCAACGCGAACGCGGTCGCGGCGGTCCGCCGCGGATTGCGCACCGCATTGGTGCGGGCCAGCCGTCCAACCGGACCGAACGGCTTCGCGAACACCGCGCCGAGCGCACCGACGATCGGGCGGGACAGGGCGGGCGCCGCAAGCAGCACCGCGAGCACCAGCGCCAGTGCGCCGAGGCCGACGACGGAAGCGGCACCGCCGCCGGTGGACCGGGATCCGGCGACCAGCGCGATGACGCCGACCACGCCGGCGATCGCACCGATCAGTGTGCGCACCCGCAAGGTGTCGCCCGTGGACGCGAACTCCTCGCGCATCGCGGCGACGGGCGGCACCTTCGCCGCGCGCCGTGCCGGGGCGTAGGCGCTGACGACCGTGACGATCACACCGAGCACCAGTGCGACGATGATCGTGCGTGGCGCGACCTGCAGCGACCCCTCGGGCAACCCGAGATCGAACGCGTTGAGCAGTGCACGCAACCCGTAAGCCAGGCCGATGCCTGCGGCGATACCGAGCCCGCTGCCCACGATGCCGACGATCAACGCCTCGAACACCACCGAGCGGCCCACCTGCTTGCGGCTCGCACCGATCGCCCGCAACAGCGCAAGTTCGCGGAGCCGCTGCGCCACGATCATCGAGAACGTGTTGTAGATGATGAACGTGCCGACCAACAGCGCGATCGCTCCGAAAGCCAACAGGAAGTAGTTGATGAAGCTCAGCGCCTCGCCGACCTGGTCCTTGGTCTCCTCCCGCACCTCGGCACCGGTCTGGACCTTGGTGTCGGGCAGGGCGGCGGCAATCCGATCGCTCAGCTCGTCCTGCGACACCCCGGTGCCGGCGACGTCGATGTAGCCGACGTGACTGCCGTCGGTGAACAACTCCCGCGCCTGCGCGTCGGTGAACAGCGCACCGACGTAGCCGCCGGTGTCGGTCTCGGGGGTATAGATGCCGGAGACGGTGACGTCATTCCAGCCGCGCATCGTCAGCACCCGGGTGCTCGACCCGACGTCGAGGCCGGCCCGCGTCGCGGCACCCTGATTGAGGGCGATCTGGCCGGTCTGCTCCGGTGGCGTGCCGGACACGAACTTCGTCGGCTCGCCGAGCGCCTGGTCCGGCGGCAGGTAGGACGTACCGATGCTGGGGGCCCCGCCGTTCTGCAGCGGCTTGCCCGCCGAATTGAGCACGACGATCTGACCGCCCACCGCCGGGGCGACGGCGCGGACACCCGGCAACGATTCGATCGTGGCGACATCGGTGAGCGGCACGCCACTCGAACCAGCGTCGACGCTGCTGACCCGGACGTCGACACCCTTCGCGGAGCCGTCGACGATGCCGTCGAACGTCTTCTGCAATGTATCGGTGAACACGAAGGAACCGGCGACGAACGCCGTGCCGAGGACCACCGACAACACGGTCAGTACGAGCCGCACCTTGTGGGCGGCGAGGTTACGCAAGGACACCTTGCGCATCGGAGAATTGGTGACGGCCATGGGTCAGACCGTCTCGAGGTTCTTCATCCGGTCCAGGACGGACTCGGCGGTGGGCTCACGCAGCTCGTCGACGATGCGACCGTCGGCGAGGAACACCACTCGATCGGCGAAGCTCGCCGCGCGCGGATCGTGTGTGACGATCACGACGGTTTGGCCGAACTCGTCGACCGCGGCCCGCAGAATCGAGAGCACCTCGCCCGAGGACCGCGAGTCGAGATTGCCGGTCGGCTCGTCGCCGAAGATGATCTCCGGCTGCCCGGCGAGGGCCCGCGCACACGCGACGCGCTGCTGCTGACCTCCAGACAACTCGCTGGGCCGGTGGTCCAGCCTGTCCCGCAGACCGAGGCGATCGATCACGATATCGAGCCACTGCTGATCGGCGCGGCGACCCGCAATGTCCAGCGGCAGGGTGATGTTCTCCAGCGCGGTCAGCGTCGGCACCAGGTTGAACGCCTGGAACACGAAACCGATCCGGTCGCGGCGCAGCTTCGTCATCTGCTTGTCCGACAGCGTGGTCAGGTCCGTGGCACCGATCAGCACCGAACCCGACGACGGCGCGTCGAGACCGGCCAGGCAGTGCATGAGCGTCGACTTGCCGGAGCCGGACGGTCCCATGATCGCGGTGAACTCCCCCCGCGCAAACTCTGCGGACACGCCCGCGAGCGCGTGGACCTGGGTGTCCCCCGATCCGTAGACCTTCGACAGGTTGACCGCACGCGCGGCGACTGTGGTTTCGGTGGGCATCTCGGTTTCGGTTGGCATGACGACTATCCTCGCCGGTTGCCACGACAGAAACCATCGGGGTCTTCCCTGATCTTGTACCCCTACCTACTTCTTGTGGCGCCTGCCTGCGTCGCAGTGGTCAATCGCGGGAGAACGCGCGGGCGATCTCACGCTCGATATCCACGTACGGCTCCCCGGAAACATCTGCGACCACCTCGGCGATCGTGCCTCCGCTGAATCGGAAGGGTGCCCGGTACAGCGTGGACACGGACTGGCCAGGGTCGCGGCCCACCCTGATGCCCTCGCCGACTCCCGAGAACATCGCCGGCTGGATCCGCATACCCGGGAGGGTGCCTACCTCGCGGTCGTCGATGTACAGCGTCGTGTTGCCCACCGGAGTGAACTCGTCCTCTCCTGCGCCGGTCCGGACGAACCTCACTCCCAGCACGTGGTTGCCCGGCGCCACTCGCTCGGTGGACACGACGACCTGCTCCTGCTCACCGAGGAAGTTGTAGACGTACTTGAGATGTCCGTCCTGAACGAACAACGTGTGCCCACCGAGACGGCCGCCGTGTGCGAACAGCACTCCCTCGACATCCTCGGAACCCACGGTCACCTGCGCCAGTAGCGAGAACGACCGACCCCGCACCTCGAGCGCCGCACCGGGACCGACCTCCGCCGCGTCCGGGTAGTAGACGAACGAGTCCCGCGTGCCCGTGAGATACGGCCGGTAGCGAAGGACCGCCGAGAGTATGTCCAGATCGTTGAGCGGCAGCCCGCTGTATTTCTCCGCCTCGGCGAACCAGAGCTTGCGCATCTCCTCTAGCTTGTCGGGCTGCTCCGACGCAAGGTCGTGTACCTGGCTGCGATCGCGCGCGATGTGGAAGAGCTCCCACCGATCCTGGTCGAAGTGGGCCCAGTTGGCCGGCGCCGCCGGATGCACGGTGTTCGCGAACCAACCGTCGTGCCATATTCCGCGTGTGCCGAGCATCGAATAGAACTGCGTCGTCTTGCCGGTCGCGGCGTCCGGCTCGTCGAGGACCGCCCGGAAACTGACGCCCTCCAGCGGACGCTGCGGTACGCCCCGCACCGTCACCGGCGGGTCGATGCCCAGACACTCGTAAACAGTCGGGGTGATGTCGCAGACGTTGATGTAGTGATCACGAATCTCCCCACGGGCGGCGATGCCGTCCGGCCACGAGATCAGGCACGGGTCCGCGATCCCGCCCTCATGGGACGCGTACCGCTTGAAGAGCTTGTACGGGGTGTTGAAGGCCATCGCCCAACCCAGGCAGTAGTGGTTGTACGTTTCCGGACTGCCGAGCACGTCGATCTTCCCGAGTCCGTCCTCGATCCTGTCGGGGTAGCCGTTGAAGAACTTGTACTCGTTGACCGACCCGTTGGGGCCGCCCTCGCCGCTGGCCCCGTTGTCCGAGAGCATCACGATGATCGTGTTGTCGAGCTGACCGGATTCTTCGAGATAGTCCAGCAGCCTGCCGATCTGTGCGTCCGTGTAGCTCTGGAAGCCAGCGAAGACCTCTGCCATCCGGCAGAAGAGCCGTCTCTCGTCCTCTTCGAGGGAATCCCATGGACGAACGGTGTCCAGTGCCGGCCACGGAAGTCCCTCGGCACTGACCTCGTCGGCATACGGATTCATCGGGGACAGTTCGGTGTTCTCGGGTATGAGCCCGAGGCGCTTCTGGTTCTCCAGGACGATCTCGCGGTACTTCTCGTACCCCATGTCGAAGCGGCCTTTGTACCGATCGGCCCATTCTTTCGCGACATGGTGCGGGGCGTGACCGCACCCGGGGCACATGTACAGGAACCAGGGCTTCTCCGGAGCAATCACCGCGGAATCGCGAATGAACTCGATCGACTTGTCCGCCAAGTCTTTCGACAGGTGATAGCCGTCCTCGGGTGCGTACGGCGGTTCGATGGGGTGATTGTCGTACACGAGGTTGGGATACCACTGGTCGGCCTCCCCGCCCAGGAAGCCGTAGAACCTCTCGAATCCACGAGCCAGCGGCCAGTTCCTCTTGGAAGCAGCAAGATTTGCCTCCTCGAGTGGCGTCAGGTGCCACTTGCCCACCGCGTAGGTGTTCCACCCCCGCTCGCTCAGCACCTCCGACATCAGCGCGGTGTCCGCCGGGATGCGACCACTGGAATTGGCGAATCCGTCGGTGAACTCGACGATCGTCGCCATTCCGACAGAGGTGGCATTGCGGCCGGTGAGCAGGGATGCGCGCGTCGGCGAACACAGTGCCGTCGTATGGAACTGACTGAGCAGCAAGCCACGATCGGCGATCCGTTTCAGGTTGGGCATCTCCACCAAGCCGCCGTGCAGGTCCCATGTGCCGATGCCGGTGTCGTCCCACACCAGATAGAGCACATTGGGCGCACCCTCCGGGGCGCGGGGTTCCGCGAACGGCGCCCAATCCGGCGTCGAATCCCGAATGTCAACCGAAACCTTGCCCGTGAACTCCGCAGCCATGGCCGGGTCCTCCCGATGCATTGAAGTACTCATCATCATACGCATCAGGGAGGACCTGGGGCCGGATCGCGGCAGCGGTACCGGTTCTCCGCCGTCACCGAAACCTCTTGTGGCATCCGGAAAGTCCACAACGTCCGCACAGCCGAGTATGCCCGGAACGGGTCCGGCGACAGAGGCTGGGCCGAACTGCCGGTCACGACCAGCGAGCCTGCCCGCCGTCGAGCGGAATCGTCGCACCGGTCAGGTAGGCGGCGTCGGGCCCGACGAGAAACGCGACCGCATTGCCGATGTCGGTCTCGCAGTCGCCGACCCGGCGCAGCGGGATGCTCGCAACGAAGGCTGCGGCCTCCTCGGGGCGCGCGTCGGCCCAGCGCCGAAGGCCGGGAGACATTGCATGCGGTGCAACGGCATTGACCCGAATGTTGTCGACACCCCACTCGCAGGCGGCCGCGCGAGTGAGCGCACGCACCGCTTCCTTCACCGACGCGTACCCGCCATATGTGCTCGCATCCCAGCGCACCGCGACCGACGACACCAGGTTGATGATCGCACCGCCGCCGCGAGCCTTCATATGTGGATAGCACGCCTGCATCGTGCGCAAGGCCGCGACCGGACCGGCAATGTAGCCACGCTCGAGTACGTCCGGCTTCAAGTCGTTGATCGGCCCGAGCGGGTTCATGCTCGCATTGTTGACCAGGATGTCCACGCCGCCGAACAGGTCGACGGTCGACTCGACCGCGCGGGTGATGTCCTCAGCGATCGCGACATCCGCGACCACCGGTTCGGCGATTCCACCGAACGCCGCGATCGACTCGCACGTTCCGATGAGCTTCGATTCGGTCCGCCCGGACACCGCGATGCGCGCGCCCTCCTTGGCGAGCGCGAATGCAATGCCCTGGCCTACGCCCTGGCCCGCGCCCGTGATGAGCGCGACCTTTCCCTCCAACTTGCCCATGATTGCTCCAACCCCCGCATCTGTCGGTGTGCTCATCACCACATAATCAGGCGGTCCCGTTCACCGTGGCGTGTTTCCCGATCACCGGGACATGACGCGACTACGCTCGTGGTCATGCGGATCGGAGCCCACGTCCGTCAGGACGCCGACCCCATCGGGGCCGGCGAACGTCTCGGCGCAGACATCGTCCAGCTTTTTCTGACCGACCCACAGAAATGGGCGAAACCCGAACCACATCCACAGACCGACCGGATCCTCGAGAGCCCGATCGACGTCGTGGTGCACTCGTCCTACGTCATCAACGTTGCGAGCCTCAACAACCGGCTGCGCATGCCCTCCCGCAAGGCCGTTGCCGAGCAAGCTGCCGCGGCCGCCGAAATCGACGCCATCGGCCTCGTCGTGCACGGCGGCCACGTTCGGGACGGCGAGGATCCGGCGGCCGGAGTTGCCAACTGGCGCAAGCTCTTCGAACGACAACAGGACCAGGGCGGATTTCCGGTGCCGATCCTGGTCGAGAACACCGCGGGCGGAGACTTCGCAATGGCCCGGCACCTCGACGCGATCGGACGTCTCTGGGACGCGATCGGCGAATTCGGTGCAGGCTTCTGCCTCGACACGTGCCACGCATGGGCAGGTGGCGAGGAGCTGCCCGGCATCGTCGAACGCATCAAGTCGATCACTGGGCGCATCGACCTGGTGCATCTCAACAATTCGCGTGACGAGTTCGACTCGGCGCGGGACCGGCACGCGAACCTGGCGGCCGGGCTCATCGATCCGTCCTTGCTCACGGCAGTGGCCTCCGCGGCGAATGCACCAGTGATCCTCGAAACCCCGGCCGACGGCATTGCGGCGGATCTGGCATATCTGCGCGACGCGCTGGCGAGTGGCTGACCGGGCGTTCCAAACGTCACATACCGAATCGGCCACGACGCCGCGTCGGAGCCGACCGCGTACCCCCGATGGCTTTACCATCCGTGTCATGACGCACTTCCGGCACCGCCGCACCGTTGCCCTCTTCTCCGTCGCAGCCGCCGCGCTCGCACTCGCCGGTTGCTCGGACGCGGAGTCCGAACCGACCGCGTCGACCACGTCGATCACGCCGTCGTCGGACGCGGGATCGAACGCCGGATCGAAGGCCGCGGCCGCACCGTTCCACGCCACCGAAGGCACCATGACCGCTGTGCCGACTGGCGAGGCCGCCCAAACCGCGAGCGCCTCCCCGGAGTCGGCCCTCACCGTCACCGACATCCGCATCGGCAGCCACGACGGATTCGACCGCGTGGTCTACGAACTCGGTGGGTCCGGAACCCCCGGCTGGCGGACCCGGATCGTGACCACCGCCGCCCAGCAGGGCAGCGGCAAACCGATCGAGGTCGACGGCGAGGCCATCCTCGAGGTCCTCATCGACGGTTCGGCATACCCGTTCGAGAGCGGCGTCGAGCCGTACCGCGGCCAGAATCCGCTAGCGGCCGCCCCCGGGGGCGTGGTACTGCAGGTAGCCGATGCCGGCGTCTTCGAGGGGGTCACGCAGACCTTCGTCGGGCTCTCCCGCGCGGACGCCCAGTACCGCGTCTACACGCTCGACAATCCGACTCGCGTGGTCGTCGACGTCGCGCGCTGATGAGCATCGCCTGACCGGCCGAAGTACACGGACGCCGCCGATGTCATGCGACATCGGCGGCGTCCGAGAATCCAGCACCGAGAGTCCGACGGGAGATCAGTCTCGGGGGCGGCGCTTACCGACACTCTCGCTCTTGTCGCGGCCGAACTTCCCGCCGGCCCGGTCGTCGCGGCCACCACGCGGGCGGCCCCCGGACGGCGTCCCCTGATCGAGCTGCAGCTGGATCAGCACGCCCGAGATCCGCGTCGCACGCAGCGCCTCGACCGTCTCGCTGGCGAGATCCGCGGGCAGCTCCACGAGGCTGTGATCAGGGCGGATGCTGATGTGCCCGAAGTCGCTGCGACGCAGTCCACCCTCGTTGGCGATGGCGCCGACGATTGCACCGGGCACCACCTTGTGCCGTTTGCCGACCGCGATGCGGTAGGTGGCCAGCTCCTGGCCCTCCCGATTCTGACGCGGCGGGCCGTCGTCGAAACGCCGGGCAGGCCGTTCCCGCGGTTCGCGAGGTGCGCGCGGCGGGGCCGGCGGCTCGGGCTCCATCAGGAACGCCTCGCCGTCGCGGGACTGGACCGCCAGGGCCGCGGCGATATCGGCGAGCGGCACGTCGTGCTCGCGCTCGTAGTCCTCGATCAGCTTGCGGAACAGCCCCAGGCTGTCCGAGTTCAGGCTCGCGGTGATGGAGTCGCCGAATTTCGAGACCCGCTGCGCATTGACGTCCTCGACGGTCGGCAGCTGCATCTCCGTCAGCGGCTGACGGGCGGTCCGCTCGATCGACTTGAGCAGGTGCCGCTCGCGCGGAGCCACGAACAGCAGCGCATCGCCGGTGCGTCCGGCGCGACCGGTTCGGCCGATGCGGTGCACGTAGGACTCGCTGTCGTGCGGGATGTCGTAGTTCACCACGTGCGAGATGCGGTCCACGTCCAGACCACGGGCCGCGACGTCGGTGGCGACGAGAATATCGAGGGCGCCGGACTTGAGCTGCCCGATCGTGCGCTCGCGCTGCGCCTGGACAATGTCGCCGTTGATCGCGGCGGCCGAGAACCCGCGAGCGCGCAGCCGCTCGGCGAGGTCCTCGGTGGCCTGCTTGGTCCGGACGAAGATGATCATCGCCTCGAACGACTCCACCTCGAGGATTCGAGTGAGGGCGTCGAGCTTGCGCTGGTGTGCCACCTGCACCCAGCGCTGGGTGATGTTCGAGGCCGTCGCGGTCTTCGACTTGACCGTGATCTCGACCGGATCGTGCAGGTACTGCTTGGAAATCTTGCGGATAGCTGGCGGCATCGTCGCCGAGAACAGCGCCACCTGCTTGTACTCCGGGGTGTCGGCGAGGATCCGCTCGACATCGTCCTGGAAGCCCATCTTGAGCATCTCGTCGGCCTCGTCGAGCACCAGGTACTCGAGGTTGGACAGGTCGAGGGTGCCCTTCTCCAGGTGGTCGATGACGCGACCCGGGGTCCCGACGATGATCTGTGCGCCGCGCCGCAGCCCGGACAGCTGCACGCCGTACGCCTGACCGCCGTAGATCGGCAGTACGTGCAGACCGGGAATGTGCGCCGAGTACTTCCCGAAAGCCTCTGCGACCTGCAGTGCGAGCTCGCGGGTAGGCGCCAGGACGAGCGCCTGCGGCACCTTCCGCGTCACATCCAGACGGGACAGGATCGGGATCGCGAAGGCGGCCGTCTTGCCGGTACCGGTCTGCGCCAGGCCGACGACGTCCTTGCCCTCGAGTAGCGTCGGAATTGTCGCGGCCTGGATCGGCGAAGGCGACTCGTAGCCGACGTCGGAGAGTGCCTTCAGGACCCGAGCATCGATCTCGAGGTCGGCGAAGGTGATGGGATTGCTGTCGGACTGCGGGTCGCGCTCGGTGTCACTCATTTGACCTGGAGTTTAGTCGATGCGCGCACTCCGCTCATCTGGGCCTCCCGCGCTGCCCCGCCCTCAACCCCGGAACGGGAACCCAGCGACCCCTGAAGATTCGGTGACTCTCGACGGGGAGTTCGGTGTCCGCCTCCGAGTCGTGACCGGTGCAGCGAACTCGCGTTCACGGCTCCGGCGGGGCGACCGGGGAACCGATACGACCCCGGACTGTGCGTGCCAGATGACCGCGATCACAATGTGGACGACCGCCCGTCGCCCCTGAAAGGAACCGCAGTGTCCGATACGACACCCATCCCCACTCATTGGTACAACATCGTCGCGGACCTGCCGGTTGCCCCGCCGCCTCACCTGCACCCGGGCACCCGGGAGCCGATCACTCCCGACGATCTTGCCGCACTGTTCCCCAGCGCGCTGATCGAGCAGGAAGCCACCACCGAGCAGTACATCGAGATCCCCGAACCGATCCGTGAGGCTTACCAGACTTGGCGGCCGGCACCCCTGATCCGCGCGTACGAGTTCGAGAAGGCACTCGGCACTCCCGCGCGCATCTACGTCAAGTACGAGGGCGTCAGTCCGGTCGGCAGCCACAAGACCAACACGGCGGTCGCGCAGGCGTATTACAACGCCCAGGACGGCGTCAAGAAGATCACCACCGAGACCGGTGCCGGCCAGTGGGGCAGCGCACTGTCGTTCGCATGCGCCAAGTTCGGGATCGAGCTCGAGGTGTGGCAGGTTCGCGCGTCGTACGAGTCCAAGCCCTACCGTCGGCACCTGATGGAGACCTACGGCGGCATCGTGCACCCCAGCCCGTCCGACCTGACCGAGTCGGGACGCAAGATGCTCGCCGACTTCCCCGATACCCCTGGCTCGCTCGGCATGGCCGTCACCGAGGCCGTCGAGGTGGCCGCGAACGACCCTGACGCGCGCTACGCCCTCGGCAGTGTCCTCAACCACGTGGTGCTCCACCAGACCGTGATCGGCCTCGAGGCCGTCGAGCAGCTACGGGCCGCGGGTGAGACCAACGCCGACGTCGTGTTCGGTTGCGCCGGTGGCGGTTCCAACCTCGCCGGTCTGGCGTTCCCGTTCATCCGGGAGGTCCTGCACGGCAAGGCACAGACCCGAATCGTCGCCGCCGAGCCGGCCGCGTGCCCGTCGATCACCAAGGGCGAGTACCGCTACGACCACGGCGACGTCGCCGGCCTGACGCCCCTACTCAAGATGCACACGCTCGGACAGGACTTCGTCCCGGACCCGATCCACGCCGGTGGGCTGCGCTACCACGGAATGGCGCCGCTGCTCAGTCACACCGTCGAACTCGGTTACGTCACCGGCCAGGCCGTCGACCAGACCGATTCGTTCGACGCAGGTGTGCTGTTCGCACGGACGCAGGGCATCGTCCCGGCACCGGAGTCGGCCCACGCGATCGCCGCGGCCGCCGACTACGCGCGCGGACTCACCGAACCCGAGGTGCTGGTGATCGGACTGTCCGGCCACGGCATGCTGGATCTGCCCGCGTACCAGGCCCATATCGACGGCAACCTGGTCTCGACCGTCTAGTTCCGAACGGATCGGGGCGCGTCGGAAGATTCCCCGCGCCCCGATCCCTCATGCAGACCCGAACGACGTAATTCCGAGGTGCCGCCGCCATGCCCGCGACGCAGTCAACCCGCGGGCGGAAACACATTTGCTACCGTCTTCTCCATGCGGAGAAACGATCGGAATGCGGAACAGCTGCTCTGCGGGACGGACATCAATGGACCCGCGGACGGTCGGCAATGAAAGCGGTTGTGGTCGGGGGCGGTATCGCGGGCCTGGCCGCGGCCATCGGGCTCCGCAGCGCCGGTATCGAGGTCGAGGTGCTCGAGCGCCGGGCAGAGCCAGCAGCCGAAGGCGCCGGCATCTCACTGTTCGGCAACGGCTTCACCGCGCTCGACGCCATCGGCGCCGGAGACGCGGTGAGAACCATCTGCGCATCCCATCCCCCTCCAGGGCAAGCGGGGATTCGCCGACCCGACGGTACTTGGTTGAGCCGCACGGGCCCCGCCGTCGCCGAACGCATGCGCATAGTGCATCGCGCCGAGCTGCTCGACGCGCTCCGTAACTGCCTGCCCAACGGCGCCATTCGCTGGTCATTCGATGTGAGAGAGCTCGTCGAGGACGACACCCACGTCGTTGTGCGAAGTACCTGCGGTGAGTCGGTCGACGCCGATCTCGTGGTAGCGGCGGACGGCATCGGCAGCCGGATTCGTGGTTCATGGCCACACGACCCTGGGACCGAATACGTCGGATACAGCGCTTGGCGCGGCATCTCTCGCCGGCCGGTCGATATCGGGGGTGCTGGTGGCGAGACCTGGGGAAATGGGCTCCGCTTCGGATACGCGCCATTGCGAGACGGGCGGGTCTACTGGTTTGCCGTCGCGACCATGCAACCCGCGCCGGTGAGCGACCTGCAACTCCAGAAGACCCTGACCCTCCTGGAGAAGTGGCACGACCCGATTGGACGGATACTGCGCGCCACGTCGCCACAGGCGATCTTCTGGCTGCCCATCCATGCCTTGCGTCAGACAGCGCCGACCTTCGCAAGGGGCCGCGTGGCCCTCCTCGGCGATGCCGCACACGCCATGACCCCCGACCTGGGTCAAGGAGCGAACCAAGCCTTCGAGGACGCGGCCACCCTGGCCACGCTGCTCGCTCGAGCGGTCGACGTCTCGGATCTGACCGACGCACTCGAACGCTACGACAGCCTCCGCCGCCCCCGCACGGCAACCGTGGCCTCGCGGGCCCGGAGGATCGGCGCACTGGCACATCCACGAATGCCCTGGCTGACACCGCTGCGCGACCTACTCATGCGCGCCGTACCGGACTCGCTGGTGGACCGACAAGCCCTGGCCCTGCAGTCGTGGCGGCCGCCGAAGTAGTCCTGCAACGGATCGCCACGGCCCGGCCGACGATACTGCAACACTCCCGCCCCAGAAGGAACCCAACTACATTGTCGCAGTGCAGGTTTCGCACTACCACCGAGAGGGATCCGGTGAATTGACACTTCCCCGGCCCCGAAGCGTCACCAGCGGAAACACCCTTGGCGGCCTGGGGGCGTATCGTCGGAACCGAGGGAACCGAGACCGAAACACTCCCGTTGGAGCACGCGAATGCAGTACGCAACTCGCGCCAAAGCCGGTCGCGCACTGGCCAAGTCGCTCGTCCATCTTCGCGGGACCGATCCGGTGATACTAGGACTACCCCGCGGCGGAGTACCGGTCGCGTACGAGATCGCGCGGGCACTCGACGCGCCGCTCGACGTGATCCTGGTGCGCAAGCTCGGGGTGCCATGGCAGCCAGAGCTCGCGATGGGTGCGATCGGCGAGGGTGACGCGGAGGTCATCAACGAGGACCTCGTCCGGCAGGGCAGGGTTTCCCGGCAGGCGCTCGACTCGGTCCGCGCGCGGGAACGGCAGGAGCTGGCTCGGCGCGCGAGTGCACTGCGCGGCGGACGACCGCGGACGCCCCTCACGGGTCGGACCGTGATTCTCGTGGACGACGGAATGGCAACCGGCGCGACCGCCGCGGTGGCCTGCCAGGTAGCCCGTGCGGACGGCGCCGCACGGATAGTGGTCGCAGTCCCCGTCGCGTCCCCCGAGGCTGTCGCGCGGCTGCGGGTCACCGCCGACGAGGTGGTGTGCCCGTACACCCCCGCAAGCCTCGGCGGGGTCGGTGGCGCGTACCTCGACTTCCACCAACTCGACGACCGCGAGGTCACCGAGCTCCTCGCACAGTGAGACGCACGCGGGTGCAACATTCGGGGCCACGCCACCGATAGACAAGTCGGAGCACCAGCTTGGGAGGATCCGTGAGCGACTCGCAAGGCAGTACCCCCGGAGAACCATCGGTCCCCGAGGACCAGCTACAACTGGTCCTCGCGGCCTGCCGCGACCGGCTCGGCGACCCCGCACGATGGGTCTCGCCGGACGACTACCGCCACAGCCTGGCACTGTGCATCATCGAATCGGTCCAGGCGGCCGGGACTCACAGCGCCGATGCCGACGCAGTGGTGGATCGCTACCGTGCCTACCGCCACGCACGCGGCGCCGGCCCGATCACCGACGGCACCCGCGAACTCCTGCACACCTTCGAAGAGGTCGGCAGCTCCGATCAATGGGCCGGGAAGATCGGCCACTACAAGCGCCGCTACTGCGCGAACGCCGCGCCGTTGCGCGCGGCCGAGATCCAGCGAACCGCTGAGCGCCTGCACGCCCTGCACATCGATACCGTCGGCGACCTCGTCGGGGCCACCCGCAACCGGGCCACCCGCGACGACCTGCGCCAGGCATGGCGAGAATCCTGCGGCGAGACGGGCGGAACGACGTGGCAGCACCTGATGGTGCTCGCCGGGGTGCCCGCACCGAACACCGCAGTGAACGCCGCGGACGACTTCGTCCGGTCCGTTCTGCCTGACGGCCGGATTCCGTCGGCCGAGATCCTCGCTGCGGCCGCGGACCGGCTCGGCGTCGCGCCCGAGGTCCTCGGGCAGGCCGTACGACGGTGGCGGTACACCCATGACGAGCCGATCCACACCGCCTCGTGAAGTTCCTACCCCGACCTGCAGAAATTTAGCACTACTCACGGTTACATCTATTTCCGCAGATTGGAGGGTGAAAACACGCAAAAGGGACACCAATACAGATGCACCGACGCCCCAAGTGTGATCCAATGCACATCCATCATGTCATTTCTCGGAGGGGTCAAAGTGCGTGATTTTGCTGTTCCACAGTCGTTCTCCATTCCCGAGGACGCGTCGATGGCCGATACCGTCTTCCGCTACGAGGCCGAATGCCCGAACCTCGTGCCCTTCAAGCGCCCGGGGCGCGGCGGCTGGGTCGACGTCACGGCGGCCGAGTTCGCGAAGCAGGTCAAGGCAGTCGCGAAGGGGCTGATGGCGTCCGGCATCGCTCTCGGCGACCGCGTCGCGATCCTGTCCGCGACCCGCTACGAGTGGGTGGTCCTCGACTACGCGATCTGGACTGTGGGCGGCTGCACCGTCGCAATCTACGAGACGTCCTCCGCGGACCAGGCCAAGTGGATCCTCGAGGACTCCTCGACCACGCTGCTCGTCGTGGAGACCTCAGCCCACGCCGAAACTGTCAAGGACGTTGCCGAGGCGGCTCCCGCCCTGCGTGAGGTCCTGCAGATCGAGGCCGGTGCCATCGACGAACTCGTCACCCGCGGCAGCGCAATCACCGACGACGAACTGCACGAGCGCCGCCACCAGGTCCGCTCCTCGTCGCCGGCCACCCTCATCTACACCTCGGGTACCACCGGCCGACCCAAGGGCGTCCAGCTGACACACGCCAACTTCTACGCCGAGTCCGCGGCCGTGCGGATCGCATTGAAGGACGCCCTGCAGGAGGGCAAGCGCACGCTGATGTTCCTCCCGCTGGCGCACGTGTTCGCCCGTGCGATCTCCTTCGGCGCGTTCGACGCCAAGGTCACCGTCGCGCATACCGCGGACCTGACGACACTGCTCGACCAGTTCGCCGTCTTCAAACCGAACTTCATCCTCTCGGTGCCGCGAGTGTTCGAAAAGGTCTACAACTCGGCCAAGCAGAAGGCCGAGGACGGCGGGAAGGGCAAGATTTTCGCCAAGGCCGCCGACACCGCGATCGCCTGGTCCGAGGCTCAGGACGCCGGCGGCGCCGGGCTGGGCCTGCGACTGCGCCATGCACTGTTCGACAAGCTCGTGTACTCGAAGCTGCGGACGGCGCTCGGCGGCGAGTGCGACCGGGCAGTGTCCGGCGGTGCGGCGCTCGGCGCCCGCCTGGGCCACTTCTTCCGCGGCGTCGGCATCCCGGTTTACGAGGGCTACGGGCTCACCGAGACCAGCGCCGCCGTCACCGTCAACACGACGCAGGACCAGAAGATCGGGTCGGTCGGCAAGCCGATCAACGGTCACGCAGTGAAGATTGCCGAGGATGGCGAACTGCTGGTTCGCGGCCCCGTGGTGTTCGGCGGCTACTGGCACAACGACGAAGCGACCGCTGACGCCATCCGCGACGGCTGGTTCCACACCGGCGACCTCGGCTCGATCGACGCCGAGGGCTTCGTCTCGATCACCGGCCGCAAGAAGGAGATCATCGTCACCTCCGGTGGCAAGAACGTCGCTCCGGCGGTGCTCGAGGATGCCCTCCGCGCACACTCACTCATCAGCCAGTGCCTGGTCGTCGGTGATGCGAAACCGTTCATCGGCGCACTGATCACGCTCGATCCGGAGGCTCTGCCGGGCTGGAAGGAACGCAACGGCGTGCCGGCGGACACCCCGATCTCGGAGTTGATCAAACACGCCGACCTGGTCGCGGAGATCGATGCAGCAGTGTCCGAGGGAAACAAGAAGGTTTCGCACCCTGAGCAGATCAAGAAGTACCGCATCCTCGAGGTCGACTTCACCGTCGACTCCGGCGAGCTGACGCCCACCCTCAAGCTCAAGCGCAACGTCATCCACCAGGAGCACGCGGTCGCGATCGCGGCGATCTACTCCTAGCCACAGCGCGTCACGACCGCGGGCCCGGTGAGATATCGCACCGGGCCCGCGGCGGAAGCACCCGTCACGAGGTGGAGTCCGTCAGCCGACGGTAGCGTCGAGCACGAAGTCGGCGACATCGTTCGTGACCGTCCGGTGAATCTTCTCGTGCAGCAGGTCGTGGCCGGTGTCGGCGTACTCCCGCAAGGTCACCCCGGCTAACCCGGTCGTCCACATCCGCACCGCGTCGATCGGCGCGAGCCTGTCGTCGACACCGTGGATCGCTAGCCCGGGGAAGCCGGGCCGGGCGAAATCCGAAGTACCGCCACCCTGCACAACCGATTTCGGGGTTCCACAGAGAACGGTCGCAAAGAACGGGTCGAGACTGCGCCTCAACAGGGCGATCGATACGGCCGCACCCAGCGAATGCCCCATCAGGACCAGAGGCAAACCGGGCCGGTCGCCGCCGGCCAGTGTCGTAAGCCCCGCGGCGTCGTCCGCGAGATCCGACAGCGCGCCGGGAGCTCCCGGCGTACCTTCCGACAATCCGTGCCCCGCCTGGTCGATACCCCACATCTCGATACCGCGCGCGGCGAGCCCAGCTGCGAACCGGTGGTAGTGCCCGCTGTGCTGCCCCATCCCGTGCAGGAACACGACACCGGCACGCGGGCGGTCGACGGGCCAGCGACGGTAGTGGACCTGTCCGGTGGCCCCACTGAAGAACGGCATGGCGATCATTCTGTACTGCCTGTACTGCGCAAGCCGCGCGAGCCGGGTCCGTGGCTGTTACCCGTCAGCCGAAACACTGCCCTTCGCCGCGGTATGTCGGGATCGAGATTGCGTTACCGTCGGCGTCCACCATTTGCAGCTCGGTAAAACGCTCGCACAGCTCCCCGGCCTTGGCGTGACGGAACCACACCCGGTCCCCCACCGACAGCCCAGCGGCCTCTGAGCCTGCCACCGGAGTCTGTACCTCGCCAGCGCCCTCATTGCGCAACAGTTTCAGCCCACGCGGCCACACCGGTGTGGGCACGCGTGACTTCCCGGCCGGACCCGACGCGATGTAGCCGCCGCCGAACAGCGTGGTGATCTTCGCGGTCGGTTTGCGCACCGCCGGCAGCGCGAAGAACAACGCCGGCCGCGGCGTGAACGAGTGATAGCGGTCGAACAATGTCGGCACGTACAAACCCGATCCCGCGGTCACCTCGGTGACGACCGAATCGGCCGAGCTGACCTCCAACGACCCCGTGCCGCCGCTATTGACGATCTCGAGCTCACCGATCTCTGCAGTGACGGCTCCGACCACCGCACTGCGGCGGGTCACCAGTTCGGCGGCGGAAGCCTTCTTGACCAGCCGCACCGGCAGACTCGTGTCGGGCAGCCCGGCGATTTGCGCCTCATAGAACATCACGCCGACAACGGCGAAGCCGCGATCGGCGGCGAGTCGGGCCAGCCGCGCCACATCGGCAGGCTCACGCAACGGTGAGCGCCGCACGCCGAGGTGGGCAGGCCCAAGGCGTAGCGACGCGTCCACGTCGAGACACACCCGAGGCCGCACCCGGTCGGTCCCCACCGCGGCACGGATCAGGTCCAGCTGTGCGACGTCGTCGACCATCAGGGTGATGCGCTCGACCAGCGAGTCGTCGGTGGCCAGTTCCGCGAGCGCTGCCCGATCCACGGTCGGGTAACCCATCAGCACATCCTCGGCACCGAGCCGAGCCAGCCAGATCGCCTCACGCAGCGAGTACGACATGATCCCACGGAAACCGCCGGAAGCCGTGAGTCCCGAACCCAGAGCCACCTCGAGTACCGCGCGACATCGCACCGACTTACTCGCCACCCGCACCGGGGTGCCGCCCGCGCGCCGCACCAGATCAACGGCATTCGCCTGCACCGTCTGCAGATCAACGGCCGCCAGCGGCGGATCGAGATGAGCCGTGGCAGCGGCAATTCGGTCGAGTGTGGCAGTCACATCAGTCCGTTCGTCGTGAGCGTTCGGACCAGTCGATCATTCTGCTGAACGATTGTCCAGATCGGGTCCCACCTCGACCGCCTTGCTTGCGACGATGCGCACCAAGTCGTCGAGTTCGGTGACGATCGCATTGCTGTCGTGGTCGATCAGCCAGCGAAGAACGATGCCGTCGATGACGGCGAGGGCGAACCGCGCGACCGATTGCACCGGCTCGGTCCACTTGGTACCGGTCCTGCGCGCACTCTCCTCCAGGAACACCACCGCCTCGAGGTCCATGGTCCGGTACTGATCCTCCGCGATACTCCCCGCGAGCGGCGCGCCCGCGGCCCGGTGGCGCAGTGCGTAGGCGGTGATCTCGTACGTGAGCAGTTGGCGATCGGCGGTGGCTTCGAGCAGTGGCCACATTGCGCTCAGGCCAGTGTGCAGCACCTCGCGCAGGTCCCGTAGTCCGCTGAGTTCCTGAGAGTCCCAGACCGAGGCGAACGAATCGCGCACTCCGGCGCTCAACTGCAGCACCATGCTCTCAGCCATGGCTGCGACCAGGGTTTCCTTGCTCTCGAAGCAGTAGTGCACCACACCGAGCGAGACGCCCGCCTCTTCCGCGACGGCACGGATCGTGACCGCGCCTATCCCGCCATGCTCAGCGATGGACAGCGCTGCTTCGACGAGTTGGGCGCGGCGCTCTTCCGCTGGAAGCCGATTCAACATCCCCTGATCGTAAAACCCGCGAGCGGAAATGTGCGTCTCATTTGCCTGGACGACCGTCCAGGTGAATAGTTGCCGACTATGGCAATGGACACGTGGAGCAACTGGGCACGGACCCACTCTTCGACACCAGACCGTTTCGACACACCGAGTTCGGTCGCCGAACTGAGCGCACTGGTCGCGGATGCGGCGCAGCGGGGATTACGCGTCAAAGCGGTCGGCGCCGGACATTCGTTCACCGGTGTCGCCGTGACCGACGGCATCCTGGTGAGCCTCGACCAGCTCAGCGGAATCGAAGCAGTCCGGCAGACACCGGACGGCCCTATTGCGACAGTCCAGGCGGGGACCCGCCTGCGCAGCCTCAACGAGCAGCTGTGGGCTCGCGGACTCGCGATGATCAACCTGGGCGACATCGACGCACAGTCGATCGCGGGCGCGCTCTCCACCGGGACCCACGGCACCGGCGCGCGCTTCGGAGGGCTCGCGACACTGATCCGCGGACTACAGATCGTCCTCGCCGACGGATCGGTCGTCGACTGCTCGGAGACCGAGAATCCCGAGCTGTACCAGGCGGCACGCGTCAGCTTCGGTGCAATCGGCATCATCACCAAGCTCCATCTGGCTGTGACGTCGGCATTCACGCTCCGGGCCGTCGAGGGTCCGGGGCGGCTCGACGAAACCCTCGAGGGCCTCGCCCACGATCTCGAGACCGTCGACCACTTCGAGTTCTACTGGTTCCCGCACACGGACCGGGTACTGACCAAGCGCAACACCCGGCTACCTGGCGACACACCGCTGAAGCCGGTGGGGCGCATCAGCGGCTACATCGACGACGAACTGCTCTCCAACACGCTGTTCGAGGGCGTCAACCAGTTCGCGACCATGTTCCCGGCGACAATCCCGCGGATCAATCAGATCTCGTCCCGAGCGTTGTCGGCGCGCGAGTTCACCGACCGCAGCTATCGCGTATTCGCCTCCCCCCGCCGCGTGCGCTTCCGAGAGATGGAGTACGCGGTGCCGCAGGAGGCCGTGACCGACACGCTGCGTGAGATCTCGACCTGGCTGGACCGTTCCGACTACCGCGTGGCCTTCCCCATCGAGGTTCGCTTCGCGCCGGGCGACGACGTGTGGATGTCGACCGCGAACGGCCGCGACAGCGCCTACATCGCAGTTCACCAGTACCACCGGCGCGATCACCGAGAGTACTTCGATGCGGTCGAGGCGATCGCGCGCGCTGTCGACGGTCGCCCCCACTGGGGCAAGATGCACGGCCGTACCGCCGCCGATCTGCAGCCCACGTACTCCCGCTTCGACGACTTCTGCACCGTCCGCGACAAGTACGACCCTGCGCGGACTTTCGACAACGAGTACCTGCGCCAGGTTCTCGCCTGACCCGAACTCCGCCGGTACCGGTGAGCGCGCCGCTACTGTGAGCGGCGTGCCCACCGGACCGAACCACCCACGCCTCGACCGTCGTTCGTTCCTGCGGGCGGGCGTCGCGCTCGGCGGCGTCGCGTTGCTCACGGGCTGTGGTGAGGCCCTGCACGACCCGGGAGTTCCGCCACTGCCCGGCGGTGACACCGCCCCCGCGGACAAGGCGACCTGGCGCGTCCAGAGCGACCCACTGTCGGCGGCCACCGGTCAGGGAGCCCTCGACGGGCTGTCCGTCGCGGTCACCGACCTGTTCGCGATGCGCGGGCAACAGATCGGCGCCGGTAATCCGCGGTGGCTCGCACAGGCTCGAACCGAGCCGGTCACGGCTGCGGCCGTCAGCCGTCTCCTCACGCACGGCGCTGCGATCACCGGGCTCGCGCAGACCGTCGACTTCGGATTCGGCCACGCGGGGACGAACTCCCACTACGGCACCCCCGCCAACGCAGCAGCCGTGGGCCGAATCCCCGGCGGCGCAACCTCGGGAGCCACCACCGCTGTGGCACGCGGCACCGCCGACATCGGATTGGGACCGGACACATCCGGTTCGATCCGAATTCCGGCAGCCTTCCAGGGGCTGTACGGCTTCACTGCCACCCGCGGATTCGTTCCGACGGACGGCCTGATGCCGCTGTCCCCCACCCTGGACTCCATCGGCTGGGTGTGCGCCGGAGCCGCAACACTGGCCGCGGTCGGCGACGCATTGCTCCCCAGCACATCCGAGACCGGATTCGACTCGGCCGTCATCGCGCCAGGACTGCTCTCGGTCGCCGACGACCGGGTGCAGGCCTCGATGCAGGCCGCTGTCACCGGGTGGAGGCGGTCGTCGCTGCCTCGCCTGACCGAGAGCGACCTGGACATCGCGGATCTGCCGGACTGGCATGACGCCGTGATCGCGGTGCAGGGATACGAGGCGTGGCTCCAGCACGGCGACTGGTTGTCAACTGCCACCGGGGCACTCGGGGACGAGGCGCGGGAGAACTTCCTTGCTGCCGCGCAGGTCTCGGAGCCCACCTACCGGCGGCGCCTGACTCAGCTCGAGTCTGCCGCCGAAACAGTGCGCGCCTTCGTCGGGTCCCGGCTACTGATCCTGCCCACCACTTCGTCGCCTGCTCCGTTGTCGAGCAACGATCCGGGCGGCACCCGGATCTCGGCGATGCTGCGCGTGACAGGGATGCTCACCTCGGTGGCCACGGTCGCGGGCCTGCCCACCGCCACCGTCCCGCTGACGAGTCCGGACGGCCCGCCGGTGGGACTCTCCCTGATCGGCCCGTCCGGACGCGACCGGGATGTCCTCGCGGTCGCCCAGCGGGTCGCGACCACCAGCATCGCTAGTCGTACCTCCAACTAGCACGCCGCAGATCTTCGGCGGTGCGGACGCCGCGTCAGGCCCGGCGTGCGTGTACAGCGAGCGCGGGGACGATGAGAAGCGAGATGGCGGCACCGAGCAGGGCCAGCCACCCGTAACTGGTGGCGGCAACCATGAGACCGGACGACAGTCCTCCGCCCGCACCGGCGATCGCGATCGTCAGATCCACGGTGCCCTGCATGCGGGCACGGGTCGCAAGCGGTACAGCATCGGTGATGATCGCGGTTCCACTGATGAGCCCGAAGTTCCAGCCCAGCCCGAGTAGCGCAAGCGCGACCGCCAACGCCGGCACCGAATGCACGGGTGCGGCGGCGGCCGTGACACCAGCCGCCAACATAGTCACCGCGGCCGCGGCCGCCACGACCCGTGCGCCGAAGCGGTCCGCAAGCATCCCCGACAGCGGCGAGGGTAGGTACATCGCCGCGACGTGGATCGCGATGACCAGACCCGCGGCCCCGGTTCCGTGCCCGTGATGCTGCATGTGGATAGGAGTCATCGTCATGACCGCCACCATGACCAACTGAGTGACCACCATGACCGTCGTACCCAGCACGACTGACGGATTCCACGTTTGCACCGCGGAAGACAGAGCGGTGGTCCCGGTCGTGTCCTCCGCCGGACCGGAGGCCAGCTCGCGCGCGAGCAGCAGCGGATCCGGGCGCAGCATCACCCACAGCACGGCACCGGCGGCCGCGTATGCGGCGGCGGCCAAAATGAATGGTCCTGCAAGAGAGGGGATTCCGAGATGCTCGGCGAAGCCGCCCATCACCGTGACCAGATTCGGACCTACGACGGCACCAACCGTGGTCGCCACGAGCACGGTGCTCACCGCCCGGCCGCGACGGGACGGAGCCGCCAGATCTGCACCGGCGTAGCGAGCCTGCAGGTTGGTCGCGGTTCCTGCGCCGTAGACGAAGAGCGCGATCAGCAACAGCACGACATTGTCCGCGACTGCGGCCGCAACGACGCCCACACTGCCCAGCGCGCCGGTCCCGTAGCCGAGCGCGAGACCGGGCCGTCTTCCCAGGCGTTGCGAGATCCGGCCGACCGAGACCGCGGCAGCCGCCGAGCCGATCGTGAACAGCGCGCTCGGCACTCCAGCCAGGCCGGTTCCGCCCAGCATCTCCTGGGCCAGCAGAGCACCGACGGTGATCCCCGCGGCCAGCCCGGCGCCACTGAGGATCTGTGCCGCGACCAGGACCGTGAGGACACGGCGCTGGGCGGCAAGGACATCCGGGGCCACCGGGGCAGCGACCTCACTCATCGCGCGGCCACGCAGTGGCGCGGCGGTAGCTCTCCGAGGGGAATCGAGAGAGCACCGGATCGGTGCCCGAATGGACTGGTCATCTCGGGCGACGCCCCTCGGGCAGAGATCTCCGCCGACCGCTCCGTCCGGGCCTTCAGTTCCAGCAACGCCAACCGCTTTCCGTTCGCCATCGCCTCAGCGATACGCGCGAGCTGGTCGTACATGCTCGACTCTGATCCCGCATCATCCGTGTTCCGTCATTACTTGGAACAAGGGTATCCGCAGCGGTCCGGCCACTCGTCCACACCCCGACTGGCGGGTCCTTGTCGAGCTTGCCGGGTCTCGAAACGACCTATGCGCCGAGCAGTTCGGCCTTGCGGCGGGGCGAGGCGAAGGAGGCCTCGATCGAGTTCCTGGCCAGCTGCTCGACCTCGTCGTCCGTGAGAGCGAGCTGGGTGCGTAGCTGAGCAAGATTCTCACCGAGGTCGCCGCCGAAGTATGCGGGATCATCGGAGTTCACCGTGACCAGCAGACCCGCCTGCATCATCGTGCGAAGTGGATGGTCCGCCAGCGAATTCACCACCTGTAGGCGCACGTTCGACAGTGGGCACACCGTCAGAGGAATCCGCTCGTCGACGAGACGCTGCACCAGGGCGGGATCCTCGAGGCAGCGGACGCCGTGGTCGATGCGTTCGGCGCCGAGCAGGTCCAGGGCCTGCCAGATGTACTCGGGCGGCCCCTCCTCCCCCGCGTGCGCCACCGCGTGCAGCCCCTCGGCCCGGGCCCGTGCGAACACGTCCTCGAACAGCGTCGGCGGATAGCCGACCTCCGCCGAATCCAGGCCCACCCCGATGATCGGCGCCTGTAGCCGCAGGATCTCCCCGAGCACGTCGTCCGCGTCACGAACCGGCTGATCCCGCAGGAACGATGCGATCAGCCCACTGCTGAGACCGAACTCCCGCTCGCTCGCGGCGACCGCGTCGACGATGCCGTCGAGCACCTCCCTCAGCGGCACGCCCCGCGCCGTATGCGCCTGCGGATCGAAGAAGATCTCCGCGTGCTGCACTCCGGCCGCCGCCGCGCGCCGGAAGTAGTCCCTGGCGAGGTCCGCGAAGTCCTGCGCGGTCTGCAGCACGGCCATGTTCGCGTAGTACAGATCGAGGAACGACTGCAGATCGGTGAACCGGTACCGGCCCTCGAGATCGGCGAGATCGCTGTACGGCAAAGACACTCGGTTTCGCTCCGCGAGCGCGAAGATCAACTCCGGTCCGAGCGCACCCTCGAGGTGCATGTGCAGTTCGGCGAACGCGACAGCCATGTCGTCACCGACCCTTCCACACCGGCGCACGCTTCTCCGCGAACGCGGTCGCGCCCTCGATGGCGTCCTCGGACCCGAACACAGGGCCGATCACCTCGAGCTGCCGCGCGAACGCCTCGTCGTCCGACCAGTCACCGGATCGGACGATCACTTCCTTCGTCTTCGCCACGGCGAGTGGCCCGTTGACCGTGATCCGCTCGGCCAGTGCCAGCGCTCCCGTCAGCGCGCCACCCGGTTCGGTGAGCGTGTTGACGAGGCCGTATGCCAGCGCCTCCTCCGCGGTGAAGGGATCGCCGGTGAGCGCAAGCTCCATCGCCTTCTGGTACGGAATGCGTCTGGGCAGACGCAACAACCCACCGGCACCGGCGGCCAGTCCCCGCTTGACCTCCGGGATACCGAACTTGGCCTCGCGCGAGGCCACCACCAGATCGGTGGCGAGCACCAGTTCCGTTCCGCCGGCGAGTGCGTACCCCTCCACCGCGGAGATGATCGGCTTGCGCGGAGGTGCCTCCGTGAACCCGAGCCCCTTGCCCGGCACCACCACATTCTCACCGGCGACGAAGGCCTTGAGATCCATACCAGCGCAGAAGTTCCCACCCGCACCCGTGAGGACCGCCAGCGACAGCTCGGGATCTTCGTCCAGCTCGTCGACGGCAGCGGCCAAGCCGTGGCTCACGGCCGCGTTGACCGCGTTGCGCGCGTGCGGCCGGTTGATCGTGATCACCAGCACGCGGCCGCGACGCTCGAACAGGACCTCATCCGACATCTACGTTTCCCTTCGTCGTGGACCACGAACCCTCCAGCCACGCTCAGGTCCGTACAGGTGAGCCGGGGCCCAACAGGTCGGACCGGCCAGCTCGACTATATGACAGCCGTCACACTCCCGGCCGCCGTGAAGTCCGTGCCCATGACCCCCGGTCCGCCTCGGTGGTGTACGCACAACGGGTGCGCCGCGACAGACAGGTTCGTTTGCGACCGCACTACCGTTGTCCGAGTGGACGCACATCAGATCGACATCATCCGCCTCGCTTGGTCGCGGGAGTTCGGGCTCCCGGATCGGGCGCTGAGTGAGTCCGGCGTGCGGAGTGTCCGCGTCGACGACACCGCGAACAGAATCCTCTTCGTCCGGATCGCGGGGGCGGCGGCTCTCGTCGCCCCCGGCTGGGCGGTGGAACGTGCTGCCGACCACACCGACGACGAACTCGCTGACGGCCGCACGCTACTCACAGTCGCCAAAGGCCATGCCGGACGCAGTCCCGGGCCCGTGGAGCTCGGCTGGGCGGCGGACTTCGGAAAGGACGTCGCAGTGGAGGAACCGCTGGTCTCGCACGAGTCGGCGCACGTCATCGAACTCCAAGGGTTGTGCCCGCCCGACGACGTCGCGGAGGCCGGTCTGGCAGAAAAGCGCAACTGGTTCACCGTCCTCGACGAGGCGCACCACCCATTGGCCTCGGCGGGCTACACGGAGTGGCAGGGCATCGTCGCCGATATGGGCGCCCTCACGGCGCCCTCGGCGCGCCGCCACGGGTACGGATCGACTGCGGCCCGGCTGGCCACCAACGACGCACTCGACGCCGGACTGATCCCACAGTGGCGGGCCCACCGCGACAACGTTGCGTCGCGCCGGCTCGCCACACGACTCGACTACGAAGAACTCGGAACGTTCGTGTCGATCGCGGTGGCCCCCGGTACCGTGTGAGAAGAGGGCGAGAGACGGAGCTGATGCACCATGAGCGACGACAACACGACCGATGTGGGCGCGACCTTCGTGGAACCGGGTAGCGAGTTCACCCGCGACACCGCCTACATCACGACGCGGATCACCGCGGACGGCCGCGACGGCTATCCCGTCGAGCCGGGACGCTACCGTTTGATCGTCGCCCGCGCGTGCCCGTGGGCCAACCGGGCGATCATCGTGCGTCGGCTACTGGGGCTGGAAGGCGTTCTGTCCATGGGCATCTGCGGTCCCACTCACGACGAGCGCAGCTGGACGTTCGATCTCGATCCCGGTGCCGTCGACCCGGTATTGAAGATCCCTCGCCTGCAGGACGCGTACTTCGCCCGCTTCCCCGACTACCCGCGTGGGATCACGGTGCCCGCGATCGTGGAGATCTCGACCGGCCAGGTGGTGACCAACGACTTCCCACAGATCACGCTCGATCTCTCGACCGAGTGGAGGGAATTCCACCGCGACGGTGCGCCCGACCTGTATCCGGAGGCACTACGCGGCGAGATCGACGAGGTCTCGGAACGAGTGTTCCGCGACGTCAACAACGGTGTGTACCGGTGCGGGTTCGCCGGATCCCAGGAAGCCTACGAAAGCTCGTACGATCAGTTGTTCGCCGGGCTCGACTGGCTGACCGAGCGACTGTCCACTCAGCGGTTCCTGGTGGGCGACACCATCACCGAGGCCGATGTCCGTCTGTTCACGACACTCGTCCGGTTCGACGCGGTGTATCACGGTCACTTCAAGTGCAATCGCAGCAAACTCACCGAAATGCCGGTGCTGTGGAACTACGCGAGGGATCTGTTCCAGACGCCGGGCTTCGGCGACACCATCGACTTCACCCACATCAAGCAGCACTACTACATGGTCCACAAGGACATCAATCCGACACAGATCGTGCCGAAGGGGCCGGATCTGACGCACTGGCTCGAACCGCACGGACGCGAGGCGCTCGGCGGCCGACCGTTCGGCGACGGCACCGCACCGCACCCGCCTCGGCCGGACGAGGTTGTGCCCCTGTCGCACTGGGCCAGCGCGGAACGCGACTGAGAGCCTTTCTCCGGAAACTCCTCGGAAATTCCCCCTGTGCCACCACGCTTTCCGTGCGGTCGCCACGTTTTCCCTATAGTCGGGTGAGGTGTACACGGCGGTTCGCCGGACATCGAGGTGAGGACGGATGATGGCCGAAAAACAAGGGCGCGTGGAGAGCACCGTCGCCGCTGTGCTCGACAATGCAAGCCGTCTACAGGCGCCGGCGGTGGCCAAGTACGTCGAGCGGGTGCGCCTCGCGCATCCGGACGACAGTCCGGCGCAGATCGTCGCTCGAATGGAACGGATGTTCCTCACCGCTGTCACCGGCAGCGGCAGCGCTGTGGGCGCGACGGCGGCGGTACCGGCGGTCGGAACAATGGCATCGATCGCGGCTGTGGGCGCCGAGACCGCCTTCTTCCTGGAAGCATCGGCATTGCTGACGCTCGCGGTCGCGTCGGTGCACGGCATTTCGCCGCACGACCATCAGCAACGGCGTGCACTGGTGCTGACGGTCGCACTGGGCGAGGCCGGGATGGAGATCGTCGAACGGGCCACGGGCCTGACGGCCAGTAACTGGGCCAAGCTCGTCACGGGGCGCATTCCGGCGAGCACGATGCGGGCGATGAACAGTTCGCTCGTGCGCAAGTTCGTCACCAAGTACGCGGCCAAACGCAGCGCACTCGTTCTCGGCAAACTGCTCCCCGCCGGCGTCGGCGCGGTGATCGGCGGCGCAGGCAACCGTGCGATCGGGCGCGGGGTGATCGACAACGCCCGGGCGGCGTTCGGGCCGGCTCCGCAGCGCTGGCCGACCCCACTCGAATCGCTCGACGGTACGAAGCAGGATCCCCAGATCAAGCCCTGAACGACGACGCTGCCAGTGCTGCTGAACCGGCGGTTCCGGTCGGTACAGTTGTAGCCATGCCCGCGGATCTGCGTGTGTCGCTCACGCGACTGGCGGCGCTGTGCGCCCTGGTCTTCGGCGTGCTCGCGATGCACCACGTGACCACCGAAACCCTCACGGGCGTCGGTGCGGGCATGGGCGTGGATGCCGCCGACACGGCCTCGCTGCGCCAGCACCACGGCCCCGATCAGATATCGAGTTCGGGGGCAGATCCCGAGCCCGCACCGGTACATCCACCCGAACACAACAGCTTCCATATGTGCCTGGCAGTGTTGCTGACCGCGACGCTGGCCCTCGTGGTGTGGCTGCTCCTCTGGACTGGGCGCGAGCAGCGCGTCCGCCGCCACCGAACTGCGGGACGCGCCGGTCGGGCCGGTCGCGGCCCCCCATTCGCCGTTCCCACCTCGGTCTTTCTCTCGCTTCTGTGCGTCCTTCGGGTGTGACAGGGCCACTGCGGCGCGGCCACGGGCCGTTCCGGCCGCAGTCCGGTCCCCACCCGCGGTTCCGTTCCCACCGGGAGCTGGACCACCACACGAAGGAAGTCCCTCATGAACACCAATCGAATGCTCGCCACTGTCGGTGCTGCGGCTGCCGCCATCGCTCTCGTTGCCGGATGCTCAAACGACAACGGCTCGAGCAACTCGGCCAATTCGGCCACCAACGTGCCGACCACCACGTCGACAGCCATCTCGGGGACCACCGAGCAGGGCGGTACCCACAACGCTGCCGACGTCGAATATGTGCAGATGATGATCCCGCATCACGCGCAGGCGGTCGAGATGGCCGAGCTGGTTCCGAGCCGTAGCGGCAACCCTGAGGTCGTGGCCTTGGCCGCAAAGATCGAAGGCGCGCAGGCGCCGGAGATCGATCAGATGGAGGGCTGGCTGGAGGCTTGGGGCGCTCCCGAGCCGAACGCCGAGGCTCCCGGCGGCATGGAGCATGGCGGTATGCAGCCCGGCGCAACCACCAGCATGCCTGGGATGACGAGCATGCCGGGTATGAGCGGCGGAGAGCACGGGATGATGACGGGCCAGCAGATGCAGGCGATGGCCGACGCGAACGGCACCGAGTTCGACCGGATGTGGCTCGAGATGATGATCGCGCACCATCAAGGTGCTGTCGCCAGCTCCGAGCAGATCCTGCAGACGGGCTCGAATGAGCAGGTCCGTCAACTCGCGCAGCAGATCGTTTCCAGCCAGCAGGCGGAGATCACTCAGATGCAGGCGTTGCTGAACCAGTAACGGACCGGACAATCGCACACCCGGCGCGACGGACATCCCCACGCGCCGGGTGTGCAGCTCGCCGGCAAGCACCCCACAGGCAGCGCTTCACTCTCAGGGTGGCTGTCGATTCTCAGCGGTGTGCTTCCTCGACCCAGGAAAGATGCCTCCCACTCTTGTCGCAGACCCAGGTTCGGGAATCGTTGCTGTCAAGGTGGACGGTGTCGGTGAGCCAGTAGGTTTCGTCGGGCGCCCAGCCCGCGATGACGCTCGCTGTCTCGGCATCGACCTCGATCGCAGTGCCCGCAGCAGCCAGGTATCCCGCCACGGAGAGATGGACGCCCTCGTACCTCTCGGAGAGCCGCGACCAGTCGGGGATGACCCATCGTCCTGATCGTCCGGTGGTGCGGTACCAATCGTGCCGTTTCTGCGCGGTGACTTCCATGGGGAACTGCCTGCAGAGTTCTGCCCACGCGTGCGCACCGTCGACCTCGTAGACGCGAGCGCTTGAAGGAATGCTCACTCGCCGCGTGATGGCGCGCTCCCATCCCATGCTGTCCTCGACGAACCACAAGCCGGCCGGGGTTCCGTCGAACAACAGCCGGGTCGAACACCTTGTAGGTGGCGTCGACCACCACCAGCCGGACCAGCTCGCCGACGGATCCGCCGGACGATCGCGTTCCGCTCGCACTTCCTCCTCGACAGTCCGATCACGGTAGTCACGCAACAGTTCTGCGGCAGTCGAGTCAGCGGAATCCGCACCGTCCTCACTGAAGCCCACAGACCACTGATCGGTCGCAGCGGAGGTTGTCATCCACCACCGTGCATGCGGGGATCGTGCGATGTGGTCGGCGACGCGGCGAAGCTCACGTCGCACAGGATCGGCGCCGACGAGGATGTCTTCGCCGTCCGGATCCTGCCAGTACCGCGCAGCGTCCACCGCGTCGGCGAGGGCCGAGCGGAGCGAGACCGCCGTCACCTCGGGAAGCGGCACCTGGGATAGGCGTTGCGCCACATCGACAGCAGTGAGGACGGTCCGCTGAGCCTCTTCTGCGCCGGGCCCGTACAGCACGGGTGCACCTTCTCGACCGGACTCGAGGTGATACGACGCCAGAGACACCGCGTGATCGAACGAAGCACTGCAGAACTCGGTTTGCAGAGTTCGTTCGGCGTCCCTCGCATAGGCGAGGAGCATTCGAAGACCGCGTGGACCTGCCGACAGCACATCTGCTGTATTCATCTGCTCACGGTCTCAGGCTTGTCAGATTGAGGGGCCCGCCCGATCGGCAGTTCACCAGTCCGCTTCGGTGTAGCGGACGACACCACGGATGTTCTTGCCGTCGAGCATGTCCCGGTAGCCGTCGTTGACCTGCTCGAGTGAGTAGGTGTTGGTGATCATGTCCTCGAGATTGAGCAGGCCGGCCCGGTACAGGTTCAGCAGGTGCGGGATGTCCACACGGGTGTTGCAGCCACCGTAGATGTTGCCCTGCAGGCTCTTCTGCAGCATCGCGAAGGTGAACGCGTTGAGCTTGACGTCCATGTCCGCCATGTGGCCCATCGCGGTGATGACGCAGCGACCGTTCTTGGCAGTCAGCGTGAGGGCCGGGTCGACGTACTCGCCCTTCATCTCGCCGACCGTGATGATCGTCTTCTGGCACATCCGGCCCCAGGTGATCTCCATGATCGGCGCGATCGCCTCCTCCATCGAGGCGAAGGCGTGTGTGGCACCGAACTCGAGTGCCTGCTCGCGCTTGAACGGAACCGGGTCGATCGCGAACACGTGGCGTGCGCCCGATGCGACGGCACCCTGCAGTGCGCTCATGCCGACACCGCCGATGCCGATGATGGCAACCGAGTCACCGGCCTTGACGTCGGCGACGTTCGTGGCCGAACCCCATCCGGTCGGGACACCGCAGCCCACCAGCGCCGCAAGCTCGAACGGAATGTCCTTCTCGATCTTCACCGCTTGGGACTCGTGCACAGTCATGTACGGCGAGAAGGTGCCGAGCAGGCTCATCGGAATCACGTTCTCCCCGCGCGCCTGGATACGGTAGGTACCGTCGGCGATCGCCTGACCACTGAGCAGCCCCATGCCCAGATCACAGACGTTCGAATGGCCCGACGAACACGACGGGCAGCGACCGCACGCCGGGATGAACGAGAGGACGACGTGGTCGCCCACCTCGAGGTCCTTGACACCCTCGCCGACCTTGGTGATCACACCCGCGCCCTCGTGGCCACCCATCGCAGGGTACGACGCCATCGGCGTCGCACCGGTGACGATGTGGTGGTCGGAGTGGCACATGCCGGCGGCTTCCATGCGGATCTGCACCTCGCCGGCAACCGGATCACCGAGCTCGATCTCCTCGATCGACCACTTCTCGTTGATGCCCCACAGCAACGCACCCTTGGTCTTCATTGCAACACCCTCCCCATACGTGAACAACGACAGTTGTGACGATAGCCACAGATCGTACAAATTGGAACACGTTCTAGCTAGTTCCTACAAAACTACGGATAGCGGTATCAAGCAACCGAATTGGGGGGCGTTACATGTGTGGAATCGCAGGCTGGGTGGCATTCGACTCCGACCTGACCCGTCAACAGAGCGTCCTCGACGCGATGACCGACACAATGGCCTTGCGCGGGCCGGACGACAGCGGCACTTTCTTGCGCACTCACGCAGCGCTCGGGCATCGACGGCTCGCCATTATCGATCTGCCCGGCGGAGCGCAGCCGATGAGCGTGAGCACTCCCGCTGGAGACGTCGGGCTGGTGTACACAGGGGAGGCATACAACTACCGGGAACTGCGCGATCAACTGCGGGCCCTTGGCCATTCGTTCCGCACCGACAGTGACACCGAGGTAGTGCTACACGCATACCTGCAGTGGGGTGAGAGCGTCGTCGATCACCTCAACGGCATGTATGCCTTCGCGATCTGGGACCAGCGCGAGGAGAAGCTGGTGATGATCCGAGACCGCATGGGCATCAAGCCGTTCTACTACTACCCGACACCGGACGGCGTCCTGTTCGGGTCAGAGCCGAAGGCGATTCTGGCGAACCCACTGGCGCGCAAGGCCGTCGACTTCGACGGGGTTCGTGAGTTGTTTGCAATGGTCAAGGCACCGCGCAGCTCATTGTGGAAAGGCATGTACGAGGTGCAGCCTGGAACCCTGATCAGGTTGGACCGCAATGGAATCCACGAACGCACCTACTGGCGCCTGGAGACAGGCGAACATACGGACAGCACGGAGAAGTCCGTCGAGCGGGTGCGGGATTTGCTCACAGACATCGTCGACCGTCAGCTGATCTCCGATGTGCCACGATGCGTATTACTCTCGGGTGGGCTGGATTCCAGCGCAATCACCGGCCTGGCCGCGGCGAGCTTGGCCCGTCAAGGCGAGCAACTGCGAACTTTCTCGGTGGACTTCCTCCACCAGGAGCAGAACTTCGTTTCCGACGGGATACGCGACACCCCCGACTCTCCGTACGCGCGCGAGGTCGCGGCGTTGGTGGAGTCCGCGCATCAGGACGTGATGCTGAATTCGGCCGATCTGCTGGATCTTTCGGTGCGGCGTGCGGTGATCACCGCACGAGACATGCCCGGACTCGGCGATATGGATCTGTCGCTCTATCTGCTGTTCAAGGCGATTCGCGAGCAGTCGACGGTGGCGCTGTCGGGAGAATCGGCAGACGAGGTGTTCGGCGGCTACCCTTGGTTCCACGACGAGCGGGCGGTCAATGCGGGCACCTTCCCGTGGATGGCATTCACCACCGCGGACGACGCCCGCTGGGACGTCCTGAGTCCAGAGCTGCGAGAACGGTTGGATATCGACAGCTACATTGCCGACCAATACGCCGCGGCGTGCGCGGAGGTCGAACACCTGCCCGGTGAATCCGAGGCGGAGCGCCGCATGCGCGAGGTGTGCTACCTGCATCTGACCCGGTTCGTGCGAATCCTCCTCGACCGCAAGGATCGTGTTTCGATGGCGGTCGGCCTGGAGGTTCGGGTGCCGTTCTGCGATCATCGCCTCATCGAGTACGTCTACAACACTCCGTGGCCGCTCAAGACCTTCGACGGCCGCGAAAAGAGCCTGCTACGCCACGCCACGAAACATGTGCTCCCGCAATCGGTCGTCGATCGGGTGAAGAGCGGGTACCCATTGACCCAGGATCCGACTTACGCAACGAACCTGCAGCAGCTTTCGAAGGAGATCCTGTCCGAGACCAATTCGCCGCTGTTCGACCTGATCGACCGGACCTGGATGCAACAGCTGGTGGCACAAGATCCGATGCGGATGGATCCGGCTACCCGGGCGAGCCTGGATCGCGCCATCGACATCTACACCTGGCTCGACCTGTACAGGCCGGAGCTTGATTTGGCATGAGGATGAGTGACGCGTGCGCGATTCTCTACTCCTCATATGGTCGGATCGGGAGGTGACCCTGTTCCCGAGACCATTGCGGCGGATGTGGGCTGATTTCGGCCGGCATCCAAATGTGACTTGAAGTACGGCTACTACGGGTCCCGCCCAGCCACGGACTGTCGGCCCGCCGGACTACCGTTGATCGCGATGGTTACACGAGAGGCGACATCGGCGGCCGGCGGGCACCGCGGCTGGATACGACGGCTGAGCGCGGAGTGCTGGAATCACCGCGCCACCACCATCGGGGCGCTGACGGTGACGGTGATCGCCGCCGTCATCGACATCGCATTCCCCCTGCTCACCAAGGTGGCGCTCGACGCCGCGTCGGGTGGCCGGTCCACGGCCACCACCGTGATCGCGGGCATCGCGGGCGTTATCGCCGCTCTCGCGTTCGTGCGGTTCGGCTGTCAGTTCGGACGGCGAATGCTGGCTGGACGTCTGTCCCTCGACGTCCAGCACGACCTTCGGCTGGGCTTGCTGGCGTCGCTGCAGCGGCTCGACGGGCGCGGTCAGGACCAGATCCGCACCGGGCAGGTTGTTTCCCGTTCGATCACCGATCTGCAGCTGGTGCAGGGTCTGCTGGCGATGGCCCCGATGTCCGCCGGCGTCGTGCTGCAGTTCGTCCTCGCTCTCGGGATCATGGCGTGGCTGTCGCCGCTGCTGACGGTCGTCGCGCTGGTAGTGGTGCCCGCGGTCGCACTGGTGGTCTACGCGGTGCGGCCGAAACTGTTCGCCGCGACCTGGTCTGCCCAGCAACGCGCCGCCGACCTCGCCCAGCACGTCGAGGAGACCGTCACCGGCGTCCGGGTCGTCAAAGGTTTCGGGCAGGAGTCGCGGGCGGTGGACCAGCTCGAGGATCTCGGCCGGACCCTGTACGCCGAGCGGCTGCGCGCAGCCCGGATCAACGCGCGGTTCACGCCCTCGATGGCGGCGCTGCCGCAGCTCGGACTGGTCGGTGTCGTCGCCCTCGGCGGCTACCTCGCACTGCACGGCTCGATCACCGTCGGCACCTTCCTCGCATTCGCGGCGTACGTCGCGACGATGACCGCAGCCACCCGCACGCTCTCGCAGGTGGTGATCATGGCGCAGCTGTCGCGGGCCGCGGTCGAACGCGTCTACGAGGTGATCGACACCGAACCGGACGTCGCAGATCCGGAACACCCCGTACGCCTGCCCGACGGCGCACTCGGCGTCGAGTTGCGGGGCGTCACGTTCGGCTTCGAGGACGGACGTGAGGTCCTGGACGGTCTGGACCTGTCCATCTCGCCCGGTGAGTCCGTCGCCGTCGTCGGCCGCGCCGGCTCCGGCAAGACCGCGCTGTCGCTACTCCTTCCGCGCTTCTACCGTCCGAGTGCCGGAACCGTGTCGCTGACCAGCGGCGCCGAGACGATCGACGTGTCGACGGTGTGCGCCGACCAACTCCGGGAGGCCGTCGGCCTCGTGTTCGACGAGCCGTTCCTGTTCTCCGACACGATCGCCGCCAACATTGCACTGGGCAGGCCTGAAGCCTCGGCCGAGGAGATCCGCACCGCGGCCCGGCTCGCCCAGGCCGACGAGTTCGTCGAGGCCCTGCCCGACGGCTACGACACCATCGTCGGCGAGCGTGGTCTGACGCTCTCCGGCGGCCAACGGCAGCGCGTCGCGCTGGCCCGCGCCTTGCTGGTGGATCCGCGAGTTCTGATCCTCGACGACGCGACGTCGGCAGTGGACGCGACCACCGAGGCCGCGGTCTTCGAAGCCCTGCGGGCCGGGCGCCAGCGGACAACCCTGATCCTCGCGCACCGGCGGTCCACGCTGACCCTCGCCGATCGCGTCGCGGTCCTCGACGGAGGCCGCATCGTCGACATCGGCACCGTCGACGAACTCGACGACCGCTGCCCGCTGTTCCGCACGCTCCTCGCTGCACCGGATCCCCTCATGCCGGCAGCCGACGGAGATGCCACCCGGACCGTCGCCGAGCCGACCGAGGCCGAGCTGTGGCCGAACGTGCTCGCACAGGACCACCTTCCTGCGGCCACGACAGCGGCCGGGAGCGGATCCGGCGGCGGCCACGGCGGCCACGGCGGCCCCGGCGCGATGGGCAGCGCGATGGGCGGCGTCGCCGTGACGCCCGAGCTACGGCAGGCAGTTGACGCCCTGCCGCCCGCCGATGAGGACCCGCACACCGACACCACTCGCCTGCGCCGGTCCGATCCCGAATTCGAACTCTCCCGGCTACTGCACCCGGTGCGGTGGATTCTGGCTGGCGTCATCGCGTGCCTGGCACTGGACTCGCTGATCGGCATCGCTTTTCCGTCGATCGTCCGGTATGCGATCGACCACGGCGTCGCCCCGGGAGAGCCTGGACCACTGTGGGCCGCGACCGCCGTCGGCACGCTGCTCGCGGTCATCGGCTGGCTCGTCGTCGCGGTGCTCACGGTGATCACCGCCCGCGCCGGTGAACGGGTGCTGTTCGGACTCCGCATCCGCAGCTATGCACACCTGCAGCGGCTCGGCCTCGATTACTACGAGCGGGAGCTGTCCGGACGGATCATGACGCGGATGACGACCGACGTCGACGCACTGTCCTCGTTCATCCAGACCGGGCTGTCCACTGCGGTCGTCAGTCTGCTGACCCTGGCGGGAATCGCGATCGCGCTGCTGGTCACCGACGCCACGCTCGCCCTGGTCGCGCTCGCCGCCCTGCCCCCGCTGATCGTGGCAACGCTCGTCTTCCGGCGCGTGTCCGGCTCCGCCTACTCGGTTTCCCGCGAGCGAATCTCGCTGGTGAACGCCGAATTTCAGGAGAACATCGCGGGTCTGCGGGCCGCGCAGGCCTACCGCCGCGAGGACTTCGCCGCCCGTCGGTTCGCCGAGCGAGCCGACAGTTACCGGCGCAGCCGCATGCGCTCGCAGCGCGCAATCTCGGTGTACTTCCCGTTCATCACCCTGCTGTCGGATCTCGCGCTGGCCGCGGTCGTGTCGGTGGGTGCACAGCGGGTCGCCGACGGCTCCGCGACCGCCGGCACACTGGTGGCGTTCGTGCTGTACCTGGCGCTGTTGTTCGGGCCGATTCAGCAGCTGTCGCAGGTGTTCGACGGCTACCAACAGGCCGACGTCGGACTGCGGCGGATCGCAGACCTGCTGGCCACCCCGAGTTCCATCGAGACGGCGGACCAGGCCGATACGGTCCGCCTCGACGGCCACCTCCGAGGCGACCTGCTCTTCGACTCGGTGAGCTTCCGCTACCGGGGCGCGGAAACGGACGCACTGACCGGAATCGACCTGCACGTACCGGCGGGAACGACGGTCGCGCTGGTTGGCCGGACCGGGGCCGGCAAATCGACCGTGGTCAAGCTTCTCGCCCGGTTCTACGACCCGACGGACGGATCCGTCCGGGTCGACGACGTCGATCTGCGCCGCTACCCCCTGCACGCTTTCCGCGGCCGCCTGGGCGTCGTCCCGCAGGAGGCACACCTGTTCACCGGCACCGTCGCCTCCAACATCGCGTACGGTCGGCCGGATGCGAGCCGGTCCGAGATCGAGGCCGCCGCGCGGGCGGTGGGAGCGCTACCGGCCATCGCGGCGCTGCGCGACGGAATGCACCAGCCGATCGGCGAACGCGGCCAGGGCCTGTCTGCCGGACAACGGCAGCTGATCGCACTCGCCCGAGCCGAACTGGTCGATCCCGACCTGCTGCTACTCGACGAGGCGACCGCCACCCTCGATCCGGCGACCGAGCGGACCGTCCTCGAATCAAACCGAATGGTCACCCGAAAGCGCACGTCAGTGGTAGTGGCCCACCGGCTCGCGACGGCCGCTCAGGCCGATCTCATCGTCGTCGTCGATGGCGGGCGCATCGTCGAATCCGGTGCTCACGCCACACTTCGGCACGCAGGTGGCCACTACTCGAGACTCTGCGATGCAGCAGAGCGCAGCGGGGGGAATAATCCATGGTCGACAACCGTCATCGATGGTGACCCCATCGCAACAATGTGAGACAGCTGACACGAGTTGGACCCGATGCCCACACCCAACGCGCGGCGGCTAGCCTCATGTGTATAGGCGCTCTGATCGGGTACCGGATATAGAAACGAGGCGAACACCTGCCGTGAGCAGCAGCTCTACTTCCCAGTTCGGACAGAACCAGTGGTTGGTTGACGAGATGTACCAACGCTTCCAGGATGACCCATCATCCGTGGACGCGAGTTGGCACGAGTTTCTGACGGATTACTCGCCTGATGCGGCGAATGCGGGCGGGAACGGACAGGCGCTCGAGGGCGCCGGTGATACAGCGCCCAAGACTTCGAACGGCTCCGCAGCCCGCGCCCCAGCTGCTCCGGCTGCGGCCGCCGCTGCTCCGGCACCGAAGGTTGCGCCGCCTGCTCCAGCCGCCGCAGTGCCCCCCGCGACTCCGAAGGCCGCAACCCCTCAGACTGCAACCCCGAAGGTCGCGGCCCCCAAGCCGGAACCCGCCAAGTCCACCGCCTCGGACGCCCCGGTTGCGAACGCCAACCAGGTGCTGCGCGGCGCGGCCGCGACGGTTGCCCGCAATATGTCCGCGTCGTTGAGTATTCCGACCGCCACCAGTGTTCGCGCCATCCCTGCGAAGCTGATGTTCGACAACCGGATCGTCATCAACAACCACCTCGCCCGTACCCGTGGCGGAAAAATCTCGTTCACCCACATCCTGGGTTACGCGATCGTGCAGGCGGTCAACGCGTTCCCGAACATGAACCGGCACTTCGCCGAGATCGACGGCAAGCCCCACGTCGTCACCCCGGCACAGACCAACCTCGGTCTGGCCATCGATCTGCCCGGCAAGAACGGCAGCCGCTCGCTGGTCGTCGCCGCCATCAAGGGCACCGAATCGATGAACTTCGTACAGTTCTACGGCGCCTACGAGGATATCGTCCGCCGCGCGCGGGACGGCAAGCTCACGGCCGAGGACTTCTCCGGTGTCACGATCTCGCTGACCAATCCCGGCGGCATCGGCACCGTCCACTCCGTGCCGCGCCTGATGCAGGGCCAGGGCGCCATCATCGGTGCCGGTGCGATGGAGTACCCGGCCGAGTTCCAGGGTGCGAGCGACGAGCGCATCGCGGAGATGGGCGTCGGCAAACTGATGACGCTGACCTCCACCTACGATCACCGGATCATCCAGGGCGCCGAGTCCGGCGACTTCCTCCGGACCATCCACAACCTGCTGATCAGCGACGAGTTCTACGACGAGATCTTCCACTCGCTGCACATCCCCTACGAGCCGGTCCGCTGGCGCAAGGATGTGCCGGAGGGCGCCGTCGACAAGAGCACCCGCGTGCTCGAGATGATCGCGGCGTACCGCAACCGCGGCCACCTGATGGCCGACACGGACCCGTTGCAGTTCGTCAAGGACAAGTTCCGCAGCCACCCGGATCTGGACGTCACCAGCCACGGTCTGACGCTGTGGGATCTCGATCGCGAGTTCAACGTCGGCGGCTTCCACGGCCAGTCGCGGATGAAGCTGCGCGATGTGCTGTCGATCCTGCGCGACGCGTATGCCCGCCACATCGGTGTCGAGTACACGCACATCCTCGAGCCGGAGCAGCAGGCATGGCTGCAGGAGCGCGTCGAGGCCAAGCACGTCAAGCCGACGGTCGCGCAGCAGAAGTACATCCTGAGCAAGCTCAACGCGGCCGAGGCGTTCGAGACGTTCCTGCAGACCAAGTACGTCGGCCAGAAGCGCTTCTCGCTCGAGGGCGCCGAGTCCGTCATCCCGATGATGGACGCCGTGATCGACCAGAGTGCCGAGCACGGCCTCGACGAGGTCGTCATCGGCATGCCGCACCGCGGTCGCCTCAACGTGCTCGCGAACATCGTCGGCAAGCCGTACTCGAAGATCTTCACCGAGTTCGAGGGCAACATGAACCCGGCGGCCGCGCACGGCTCCGGCGACGTGAAATACCACCTGGGCGCCGAGGGCACCTACATCCAGATGTTCGGCGAGAACGACATCAAGGTTTCGCTCACCGCAAACCCGTCGCACCTCGAAGCCGTGGACCCGGTCCTCGAAGGCCTGGTCCGCGCCAAGCAGGACCTCCTCGACAAGGGCCAGGACGGCTTCACCGTGCTGCCACTGATGCTCCACGGCGACGCGGCCTTCGCGGGCCAGGGTGTCGTGGCCGAGACCCTGAACCTCGCGCTGCTGCGCGGCTACCGCACCGGCGGAACCGTGCACATCGTGGTCAACAACCAGGTCGGCTTCACCACCGCCCCCGAGCACTCGCGCTCGTCCGAGTACTGCACCGATGTCGCGAAGATGATCGGCGCGCCGGTCTTCCACGTCAACGGCGACGACCCCGAGGCCTGTGTCTGGGTGGCGCAGCTCGCCGTCGACTTCCGCGAGAAGTTCGGCAAGGACGTCGTGATCGACATGATCTGCTACCGCCGTCGCGGTCACAACGAGGGCGACGACCCGTCGATGACGCAGCCGGCGATGTACGACCTCATCGACACCAAGCGCAGCGTCCGCAAGAGCTACACCGAGTCCCTGATCGGGCGCGGCGACATCTCGCTCAAGGAAGCCGAAGACGCCCTGCGCGACTACCAGGGTCAGCTCGAGCGGGTGTTCAACGAGGTGCGCGAGCTCGAGAAGTTCAAGCCCGAACCGTCGGAGTCGGTGGAGCTGGACCAGACGCCGCCGGCGCGCCTGACCACCGCCGTCGACAAGTCGGTGCTCGAGCGGATCGGCGACGCGTTCGTCAACGTCCCCGAGGGCTTCACGGTGCACCCGCGCGTCAAGCCGGTCATCGAGAAGCGCCGCGAGATGTCCCGCGAGGGCAACATCGACTGGGCATTCGCAGAGTTGCTGGCGTTCGGTTCGCTGGTCGAGCAGGGCGCGCTGGTGCGCCTCACCGGTCAGGACTCGCGTCGTGGCACGTTCACGCAGCGCCACTCGGTGCTCATCGACCGAAAGACCGGCGACGAGTACAACCCGATCGCCGAGATCGCTGCGAACGCCGACAACGGCGGCAAGTTCATGGTCTACGACTCGGCGCTCACCGAGTACGCGGGCGTGGGCTTCGAGTACGGCTACTCGGTGGGCAACCCCGACGCGCTCGTGCTGTGGGAGGCGCAGTTCGGTGACTTCGTCAACGGCGCGCAGACCATCATCGACGAGTTCATCTCGTCCGGCGAGGCCAAGTGGGGCCAGCTCTCCGATGTCGTGCTGCTGCTGCCGCACGGCCATGAGGGCCAGGGCCCGGACCACACCTCCGGCCGGATCGAGCGGTTCCTGCAGCTGTGCGCCGAGGGCTCGATGACCGTCGCGGTACCGTCCACGCCGGCCAGCTACTTCCACCTGCTGCGTCGCCATCACCTCGACGGCATCCGCCGCCCGCTGGTGGTGTTCACGCCGAAGTCCATGCTGCGCAACAAGGCTGCCGTCAGCACCCTCGAGGACTTCACCACGGGCAAGTTCCGGTCGGTGTTCGAGGAGCCCGCATACGAGACCGACAGCGCCGACCGCGCCAAGGTCAAGCGCGTGCTGCTGACCTCGGGCAAGCTGTACTGGGAGCTGCTCGCAAAGAAGCACAAGGACAACCGCGACGACATTGCGATCGTCCGGATCGAGCAGCTGTACCCGGTGCCGCGCCGTCGCATCGCCGAGACCCTCGACCGCTACCCGAATGTCACCGAGTTCAACTGGGTGCAGGAGGAGCCGGCGAACCAGGGCGCGTGGCCGTTCCTGGGTCTGGCCCTGCCGGAGCTGTTGCCGGAGAAGCTGTCCGGGATCAAGCGCGTGTCGCGTCGTGCGATGTCCGCGCCGTCCTCGGGTTCGAGCAAGGTCCACGCGGTGGAGCAGCAGGAGATCATCGACGAGGCCTTCAAGCCCGCGGTGTGAGCCCTGCTTCATGACACATGATCTGCCACTACGCCGGGTCGAACTCGCTCCTCGGAGCGGGTTCGACCCGGCGTCTTGGTATTTCGGGCTGCCGGCGATCGCGCGGGTACGCGAGCGCGGGATCCACTTCCGCAGCCCAGTGACGGTGATCGTCGGCGAGAACGGCGTCGGCAAATCGACACTGGTGGAGGCCGTCGCCGCAGCCTGGCAGGATGGGTTCACGGGAGCGCAGGATCGGCTGTGGTCCGCCGGTCACAGCGCCGAGGACAGCGATCTGGGGCGCCATCTGAGGTGTATCGGTGCCGAACCCAAGCCGTACGGCGGTTGCTTCCTGCGGGCCGAATCTATGCACGCTCTCTTCGACGGCGCCGACGCCACGCGGGTGCGCCCATCCGATCAGGCGCTCAACGAGCTTTCGCACGGACAGTCGTTCCTCCGATACGTCGCCGACCGCCCCATCGGGATAGGGCTGTGGATCCTCGACGAGCCCGAGGCGGCACTGTCGTTCCAGTCGTGTCTGGCCCTGCTGGGCGTGATCACAGATCTGGCAGCAGAGGGATCCCAGGTGATTCTCGCGACGCACTCCCCGCTGCTGGCGGCCTGCCAGGGAGCGGACATCTGGGAACTCACCGAGGACGGGATCGAGTACCCCGCGTGGGAGGAATTGGCCCTCGTGCGCGACTGGCGCTCGTTCCTGGCTGAGCCGGAACGCTTCCTGCGCCACCTCTGAAGAGCCGCGGCTACCCCCCGAGCAGTGCCGCCGCCATGTCCGTGCTCAACGCGACGGCGGGCAGGGCCGACACCAACAGCTCGATCAGCTCGTCCCGCGCGATGCGCGGATCACGCAACCAACTGATGGTCGCTTCCTCGACGAATGCGATCCAACCCCGAACGGAGAGCTCGATCCGCGGGTTCGGTGCGATTCCGAGAGTCGGCAGCTGTTCGATCACCCGGCTCGCCATCGCTGCGCGCGTCTGCTCGAAGACCTCGCGCATCTCAGGATCGCCGCTGGCGGTCCCGCGCAGCAGCGAGACGTAGGTGTCGCGGTTCTCCGAGACGTAATCCACGTACGACGCCATGACGTCCCGCAGGATCTCGATCGGCTCGAGGTTCGGATCGGGGGCCGTCCGGGCCAGCATCTCGGCGCTGGTGTGGCGGACGATCTCGACGTGGAAGTCGTGTTTCGACGCGAAATAGTGGAACAGCAGACCGCGGGACACCCCGGCCTGGTCGGCAATGTCCTCGACCGAGATCTGTTCGAGCGGCCGTCCGGCAAGCATGCGCACCCCCAGGTCGATGAGCTGTGCGCGCCGCTCCTGAGGGCTGAGCCGCGTCCGTTTGGCGCCTTCCATGGAACCCACCTTACTGAATAGTGTTCAGTAGACTATTGACTCACAATCAACAACTCCCATACGCTCACCTACATGAGTCTCCCAGTCACAGATACCTCGGCCCCGGCGGTATCTTCGCACCAGGTCGACACACTGATCATCGGCAGTGGCTTTGCCGGCCTCGGCGCGGCTATCAAGCTGGCGCAGGCAGGCAAGCACGACTTCCTCGTGCTCGAACGGGGCACCGAGGTCGGCGGCACGTGGCGCGACAACACGTATCCGGGGGCGGCCTGCGACGTTCCCTCGCACCTGTACTCGTACTCGTTCGCGCTCAATCCGGAGTGGACCCGCTCCTTCTCTCCCCAGTCCGAGATTCAGCGCTACATCTCGTCGGTCGCCCGCAGGTACAACGTGCTCGACAAGCACGTGTTCGGATGCGACGTACTCGCCGCGCACTGGAACGACGACACCGCCCGCTGGGACGTCCACACCACGAAGGGGGACTTCGAGGCCAAGATCGTCATCTCCGCAGTCGGCGCACTGTGCGAGCCGTCCCTGCCCGATATCAAGGGCATCGAGCAGTTCGAAGGCGAGATCTTCCACTCCGCACAGTGGAACCACGACACCGACCTCACCGGCAAGCGGGTCGCGGTGATCGGCACCGGAGCCTCCGCCATCCAGATCGTTCCGCAGCTCGCGAAGAAGGTCTCGCGCCTCGACGTATACCAGCGCACCGCGCCGTGGATCCTGCCGCGCGCAGACCGTGAGTACACCAAGGCCGAGCGTCTCGCCTTCAAGTATCTGCCCGGATTCCAGAAGTTGTGCCGCACCGGGATCTATTGGATGCGCGAGACCCAGGTCGTCGGCCTCGCGAAGGCCCCGATCTTCATGAAGCCGCTCCAGTTTGCGGCCGCGCGGCACCTGCGACGTCAGATCAAGGACCGGGATCTGCGGCGCAGGGTCACCCCCAACTTCCAGATCGGCTGCAAGCGCATGCTGATCTCGAACAACTACTACCCGGCACTCACCCAGCCCAATGTCGATCTGGTCACTGACGGAATCGCCGAGGTGCTCGCCGATTCGATCGTCGACAAGAGCGGGATCGAGCGCAAGGTCGACGCGATCGTGGTTGCCACCGGGTTCCACGTCACCGACTCCCCCTCGTTTGCCGGCATCTTCGGCAAGGACGGGCGTTCGCTGGCCGAGACGTTCGACGACGGCGGCCAGCAGGGCTACAAGGGCTCCGCGATCGCCAACTTCCCGAACATGTTCTTCCTCGTCGGCCCCAATACCGGCCTGGGACACACGTCGATGGTGTTCATGATCGAGTCGCAGCTCAACTATGTCGTCGACGCGATCGACGCGATCGAGCGTTACGACATCGGCACTATCGAGGTCCGCAAGGAGGCGCAGGACCGGTACAACCGGGGGTTGCAGGAAAAGCTGTCCAAGAGCGTGTGGAACAACGGCGGTTGCGCCAGCTGGTATCTCGACAAGCACGGAAACAACACCACGCTGTGGCCGGGCTTCACGTTCGAGTTCCGCCGCATCACCAAGCAGTTCGACCTGGGCGCGTACCGCAGCGTGGCCACCGGGGACCTGCACGTGCCCGCACACATGTCCGGCCACGACACCGAACTTACCGATTTCGACGACGACAAGGTGGCAGCACAATGAGCGAGTTTTCGGGCAAAGTATGCGTCATCACCGGCGCAGGCTCCGGCATCGGCCGCGCACTCGCGCTGGCACTCGCGCGACGGGGCGCGAAACTGGCGCTGTCGGACATGGATTCGGCGGGGCTGGCGGCGACGGTGCGTCAGGTCGAGGCCCTCGGTGCTGAAGTCAAGTCCGACCATCTCGACGTCACCCAACGCGAGGCAGTGCTGGCGTATGCGGATGCCGTTGCAGCACATTTCGGCAAGGTCAACCAAATCTACAACAACGCCGGTATCGCCTTTCACGGCGAGGTCGAGCGCTCGGAGTTCAAGGACATCGAGCGCATCATGGACGTCGACTTCTGGGGCGTCGTCAACGGCACAAAGGCCTTCCTGCCGCACGTGATCGCGTCCGGCGACGGCCACATCGTCAACATCTCGAGCCTGTTCGGACTGCTGTCGTTTCCCGGTCAGAGCGCCTACAACGCAGCAAAGTTCGCGGTCCGCGGCTTCACCGAATCGCTGCGCCAGGAAATGCTCATCGCGAAGCACCCCGTCAAGGTCACGTGCGTGCATCCCGGTGGAATCAAGACCGCAATCGCCCGCAATGCCACGATGCCTGACGGCGACGACCAGGCGACGTTCGCGGAGTTCTTCGACCAGCACCTCGCCCGCACAACGCCCGAGGACGCGGCGGAATCGATTGTCAACGGGGTACGAAAGGGCAAGGGCCGCGTGCTCATCGGAGCAGACGCCAAGCTCCTCGATGCGTGGGTTCGTATCATCGGCCCGGGCTACCAGCGGGTGGTCGCGATGGTCACCTCTCGCATGCTGCCGAAGTCTCAATAGCCGGAAAGGGCAACTCCGTGCGTTCGATTCAACTTCCGCTCCCGATCCTCGAGGCGAGCCTGAAGCCGTTCTACCGGCTCGCACTCAACGCGAGGCTGCCGTTCACGGCGCAGCGGGCACTGTTGGACATCGCCGCACCGATCCAGGCAGTGCCCGACGGGACGGTCGCTCAGAAGCTCGCACTCGCCGACCGGCCCGCGGAGCGGATCACCGTCGGCGCCACCGAACGTCGCAACGCCGTGCTGTACCTGCACGGTGGCGCGTTCACGATCGGATCGCTGGCCACACACCGCTCCCTCGCGGCGCACCTGGCCCGCGAGTCTGCGTGCGCGGTCTACCTTCTCGACTACCGGCTGGCCCCGGAGCACCCGTTCCCGGCCGGTCTCGACGACGCCGTCGCTGCCTTCCGTGAACTGACGGCGGTACACGGATTCGCGCCGGACCGGATCGCTGTCGCCGGCGACTCGGCAGGCGGGGGTCTTGCCCTCGCTACGGGACGACGCGTGATCGATGTACTCGGCCTGCGTCCAGCGGCCCTCGCGCTGATCTCACCATGGGTGGACCCTGGATCACGGGACGCACCGTTCGATCGCGATGTCGTCGTGAACACGGCATGGGCATACGCGTCCGCTGCCGCGTACCTCGGTGACAGCGACCCCCGCGACCCGAGATACGCACCGCTGCATGCGGATCCGACCGGGCTGCCGCCCATCGCGGTCCATGTGGGTATCCGTGAGGTGCTCTATCCGCAGATCGTCGACCTGGTCGGCAGGCTGCGAGCCGCTGAGAATCGGGTGCACTACGTCGAGTTCCCCCGTCTGTGGCATGTCGGGCACCTGCAAGCGTCACTGCTGCGCGAGGCCGCCGAAGCGGTGGCTGATCTCGGATCGTTCCTGCGCGCGGCATTTCCATCAGATGTGGTCGGAGAGCCACTCCCCCGCAGCATCGGCTGATGATACCTTCCCGTCACGGATACGGCCCACCAGTTCCGCCAGGTCCGCGGTGGTGAGTTCTCCGGCCACCACATTGAGGGCCTTGACCTGAGCGTCCCCCAACGTCCCGGTCCGGAACAGCGGTACCACGTTCTGCGCCATGAACGCCGACTCGTCGTCGGCCAGCACCGTCAGGTCGTCGGGCCGGATCTCGGGAGATCCCGCCGTGATGCCGCCGACCAGCGCGGACCCTGCGAGGACATCCGCAGAAACCTGCGCATCCGGGCCGCCCGGGAGCACCTGCCCGAACGTGCACCCGTACACGGACTGCAGCCGCGAGAGGCCGTTCACGTCCTGACTGAAGGTCTCTGATGCGCGCAGCGTCAACTCCCCGCACCGCGGGGCCAGATCTTCGAGCGAGCGAGCGGAGAGACGGCCGGCCTGGCCGGCAGCCAGAACCAGCGTCGAGCGATCGTCCGCGAGAGCGTAGTCCGAGACCGAAAGCCCCTCCGGCAGAGACTTGTTCAGTGCCTCGTACACCTCTTCTTCCTCGGTGGCCGCAGAGTCCGGATCGAAGTGCTGCAGGAGCCGGCCCGTACGATCCGGCACCAGCGAGACAGTGTCGGCGTCGAGTGCGGCAAGGTACGCGCCGCGGTTCCCGATCCCGGTCCGCAGCTCGGTGCGGGTCCCTGCCGCGGCCAGCGCACCGGCATAGATGCGTGCCACCACTTCGCTCTCGATCGAGTCTCCGGAGCCGACGACGACGGTCCCGGGCTCCGGCGGGCCCGCGACGGTGCTGCCGGTGTCGACGCCGCATGCGGTGACCGCGCCCAGCAGCGCGAGTGCCGCCAAACCCACCGCGAACCGGGCCGGTTGCCCATTCCCCTTCTGTGCCACCGCGTCCCTCTCCACTCGACATCCGTACGCACAGACCTGGCCAGCGTGTTCAAACCTGCGCGTGTTCCGTCCCTATCGTTACACTGGCGGCGCGCACCATCACGAGCGGTCTTGCACGATCCGATGGAAGGACGACAATGAAGAGTTCCCGGATCCGCACACGTCGCGGCCTTGCGGTGGCCGCACTGGCACTCACGCTGACCACCGTAGCCGCGTGCGGCGGAAGCGATCCGCTCGAGGCCGGCACCACGTCCGAAGGCGACCCGAGCGCCATCGTCGTCGGCTCCGCCAACTTCCCCGAATCACAAACGGTCGGCTACATCTACGCCGAGGCGTTGCGGGCCAACGGTTTCGATGTCGGCACCAAGATGAGCATCGGCAGCCGCGAGGCCTACATGCCCGCCCTCCGCGACGGTTCGCTCACTGTCATCCCCGAATACACCGGCAACCTGCTCGAGTACCTGAACCCGGATTCGACAGCAACCACTGCCGAACAGATCGACGCAGCACTGCCCGCCGCGCTGGCCCCGGACCTGATGATCACCACCCCGGCACCCGGCGAGAACAAGGACGCGGTGGTCGTCACCCGCGCGACGGCCGAGCGCTGGAACCTGACCTCGATCGCAGACCTGGCCCCGCACTCCGCTGAGGTCACGTTCGCAGCGCCGGCCGAATTCCAGGAGCGGTCGGTGGGGCTGCCCGGCCTGCGGGCCAACTACGGCCTCGACATCTCGCCGTCGAAGTTCGTACCGATCGGCGACGGCGGCGGACCGGCGACGGTGCAGGCGCTGACGTCCGGGCAGGTGGTCGCGGCCAACATCTTCACCACCTCGCCCGCCATCGAAGCAAACGACCTGGTAGTTCTCGCCGATCCGGCGGCGACCTTCCCGGCGCAGAACGTGGTGCCAGTGCTGCGCGCGAGCGCGAACTCCGACCGTCTGGCGCGTGTCCTCGATGCCGTGTCCGCGAAGCTCACCACCGAGGAACTGGTCGCGCTCAACGAAGCGGTCTCGGGCGACAGTAAAACCGAACCGGCCACGGCAGCGAAGCAGTGGGTGACGCGTCAGGGACTGGACACACCGATCTCGTGATCTCGTTCTCGGGCGCCACCAAGGAGTTCCTGGACGGCACGGTGGCCGTCGACGGTCTCGACCTCGAGATCGAGGCCGGGTCGTTCACCGTATTCGTCGGTCCGTCAGGCTGTGGGAAGACGACGTCGATGCGGATGATCAACCGGATGGTGACGCCCACCGGCGGCACCGTGACAGTCGACGGTCGTGACGTGGCCACGGTCAACGCCGTCGAACTGCGGCGCGGTATCGGCTACGTCATCCAGAGTGCCGGGCTGCTGCCGCACCGCACGGTCATCGACAACGTCTCGACCGTCCCGGTGCTGTGCGGCCAGACCCGCCGGTCCGCTCGGCGCGCCGCGTTCACGGTTCTCGAGCGGGTGGGGCTGGATCCGGCGCTCGCCGTGCGCTATCCGGCTCAGCTGTCCGGGGGCCAGCAGCAACGGGTCGGCGTCGCCCGCGCACTCGCGGCCGATCCGCCGATCCTGCTGATGGACGAACCCTTCAGCGCGGTCGATCCGGTGGTGCGCTCGGACCTGCAGGCGGAGATGCAGCGACTGCAGGCCGAACTACGCAAGACCATCGTCTTCGTCACCCACGATATCGACGAGGCCGTCACACTCGGCGATCGGGTCGCGGTGTTCGGCCCACACGGGCGGCTGCAGCAGTACGACACCCCACAGAACGTGCTGGCCTCCCCCACAACGGATTTCGTGGCCGAGTTCGTCGGACACGACCGAGGCTACCGCGGGCTGTCGTTCCGCAGCGCGGACGCACTCGAGTTGCGGGCGATCGCCTCGGCCACCGAGCGGCAGCTGACCGACCTCGAGCCGGCGGCCGACCAGTGGACTCTCGTGGTGACCGACGACGGGCGGCCACGTGGGTGGATCGACGCGACGGGCGTGGCGGCGTTCCGCGCCGGACGTCCGATCGAGGACGCGACTACGGCGGGCGGTTCGCTGTTCACCATCGGCGCAGACCTGAGGCGGGCCCTCGACGCCGCGATCTCGTCGCCGTCGGGCATCGGGGTCGCAGTGGACACCCGCGGCACCGTGGTGGGCGGCATTACCGCCACCGACGTCCTGGCTCGCCTCGACGAGCAGCGCCGCGCCGCGGACCGCGCCCGGAACGGCCGGTGACAGAATGCACTGGCTCGTCGAGAACTTCCCCCGGGTCCTGGACCTGACACGCGAGCACCTGTATCTCGCGCTGCTGCCGCTGCTGCTCGGCCTGCTCATCGCCATCCCGGTCGGCACCGCCGTCCGACGCGTCCGCTGGCTGCGCCGGACCACGCTGGTGGCCGCGAGCATCGCCTTCACGATCCCGTCGCTGGCACTGTTCGTGACGATCCCCAGCGTCGTAGGTCTCGGCATCCTGGACCCGAACAATGTCGTCATCGCCCTGACGATCTACTCGACGGCGCTGCTGATCCGCGCGGTACCGGAGGCGCTCGACGCGGTGCCCGCCGACGTCCTCGATGCCTCCACCGCAATGGGTTTCGCACCGCTTCGCCGGGCCCTGACCGTGGAACTGCCGCTGGCACTGCCGGTTCTGGTCGCGAGCGTCCGCGTGGTCGCGGTCACCAACATCTCGATGGTGTCGGTCGGATCGCTCATCGGAATCGGCGGCCTCGGTGAGCTGTTCACGGAGGGCTACCAGCGTGACTACCCGGACCAGATCGTCGCGGGAATCATCGCAATCGTCGCCCTCGCACTGGCCTTCGACCTCGCGCTCTATCTGTGCGGGCGACTGCTGACGCCTTGGACGAGGACGACCCGCACAACGACGCGACCGCGCGCAGTGCGACGCCGGCGAGCCGCGGCAGCCGTCGAACTCGCCGAGGGTCCGGCCTGATGTTCACCAGCGCCTGGGAGTACATCGCCGACCCCGCCAACTGGCAGGGCCCGACCGGCATCGGCACCCGAATCCTCCAGCACCTCTGGTACAGCCTGCTGGCGGTGGTGTGCGCCGCGGTGATCGCTGTGCCGCTCGGACTGGCGATCGGGCACTTCCGTCGCGGAGAGGTCGCACTCGTCGGCCTCGTCAACGCACTGCGGTCGCTGCCGACCCTCGGCGTGCTCACGCTGCTGGTGCTGCTGCTCGGCCTGGGACTCGTGCCGCCGATCCTGGCGCTGGTACTGCTGGGGATTCCGCCACTGCTCGCGGGCACGTACGCCGGAATCGCGAACGTCGACCGCGATGTGGTCGACGCGGCCACCGCGATGGGGATGACGCAGCCGCAGGTACTGCTGCGGGTCGAGATCCCCAACGCCCTGCCACTCGTACTCGGCGGGCTGCGCAGCGCCACCCTGCAGGTAATCGCGACGGCCACCGTCGCCGCGTTCGTCAACCTCGGCGGGCTGGGACGGTACATCTTCGACGGCCTCGCGCTGAACCGGTACGACCGGGTACTGGTGGGCGCGATTCTCGTCGCAGCCCTGGCCCTCCTCGTCGATGCCGTCCTCGCGGCGGCAGTGTGGGCGTCGACCCCGGGCACGGGCCGCCTGCGACGGCTACCCGGAAAGCGCGACGTCCGGCTGCCCTGAGGGACAGCCGGACGTCGATGCCTGATTCGCGGGAGGGGCCTAGGCCACACCCTCGTCCTTGGCGGCCTGTGCGACGGCGGCGGCCACCGCGGGGGCCACCCGCGGGTCCAGCGGGCTGGGCACGATCTTGTCGACCGCGAGCTCGTCACCGAGCACCGACACGATCGCGTCGGCCGCGGCCAGCTTCATACCCTCGGTGATCCGGCGCGCGCCGGCGTCGAGCGCACCCTTGAAGACGCCCGGGAACGCGAGCACGTTGTTGATCTGGTTCGGGAAGTCGCTACGACCCGTCGCGACGATGGCTGCGTACTTGCTCGCGATGTCGGGGTGGATCTCCGGATCCGGGTTCGACATCGCGAAGATGATCGAATCGGACGCCATGGTCGCGATGATCTCCTCGGGCACCGTGCCCGCGGAGACGCCGAGGAAGACGTCCGCGCCGTCCAGCGCCTCGACCAGGCCACCGCTGCGCCGGGCCGGGTTGGTCCGGGCCGCGAGATCGGCCTTGATCTCATTGAGGTCCTCGCGGTCGGAGGAAACGATGCCCTTCGAGTCGAGGACGGTCACGTCGGCGACCCCGGCAGCGAGCAGGATGTTGGCGCACGCGACACCGGCAGCACCGGCGCCGGAGATCACCACGCGCAGCGCGGTGATCTCGCGGTTCTGGACCTTCGCGGCGCCCCGCAGCGCGGCGAGCGCGACGATCGCGGTGCCGTGCTGGTCGTCGTGCATGACGGGGCAGTCGAGGGCCTCGATGACGCGGCGCTCGATCTCGAAGCAGCGCGGCGCCGAGATATCCTCGAGGTTCACTGCGCCGAAGCTCGGACGCAGCCGAACCAGGGTCTCGACGATCTCGTCGGGGTCCTTCGTATCCAGGACCAGCGGGATGGAGTTCAGTCCGGCGAAGCTCTTGAACAGTGCCGACTTACCCTCCATCACCGGCAGCGACGCACGCGGGCCGATGTCGCCGAGGCCGAGGACCGCGGAGCCGTCGCTCACGACCACGACCAGGCGGTTGGTCCAGGTGTAACGATCTGCCAGCGTCTCGTCGGCATGGATGGCACGGCTGACCTGCGCGACACCGGGGGTGTAGGCGATCGACAGTGCGCGCTGCGTATCGAGGGGCGCGGTGGTCTCAACTGAGAGCTTGCCACCGATGTGGCCCGCGAAGATCTCCTCGTCGGTGATTTCAACCTTTGGCGTTGCGGAAGCTTCAGACACGATGGACACGATGACACTCCTCTAGAGCACAGACTCACTCGGGTCCTGGTTACTGAGAAGTAACCGCGCCGTCGAGGTGAATTGACGCAGCAACTTCGAGATCCAGGATTGATCGGTTGCAGCTACCGGGGCGCGCGATCGCTGCACTTCTGCCGGAGCGTGATGGCGCCGGGCGGGGTTTGCCCTGGCACAAGTTCTGCCACCATGTGAACTCCTGCGAAGGGCTGTAGCGCCCACGCGGGAGTGCAGTAATTCTGCACCATCGCAGTCCAGGAATCAAATTCCGGACCACGGACCCGTGTGCACGAAATGCACCGTCTACCTGTATGGATACCCTCGCGCGACCGCATGAGACGGGTGGTGTCAGGACCACCACTGCGTCCACAGCAACAGCCCGGTAAACACCAGAATCGCTACCGAGGACAGTGCCGCCGCGCCCGCACGCCGACGGTCGGCGACCACCTGCAACGCCACGACACCGATGCTCACCAGCACGTGCACGACGATCGATTCTCGGCCGGGGCCGGGAAATCCACGATCCGACGCCAGGAACGCGGCACCGATCACCACCAGTGTGAGCACCACGACGCCGCCGGCGACGACGCCCGACAGCGCACGCAACGCACGCACCATCCACGAATCGCGCCGCGGCCGGACACTCCCGAATCCGCCGTAGCTCACCGGCCGGCGCTCCCGACCGTCGAGCCGAGATCGGACGACGCCGGATCACTCGGCCCCGCCAAGACCGGTACGCCACTCGCCCGGGTGGCCAGTTCCGCAAACGACTCGGGATCGGTGGTGTACCGGCCGAGCTCGATCGTCTTGTTGCCGCCGTGGTAGTCCGACGATCCCGTGGCGATCAGTCCGAGCTCGGACGCCAATGCGCCCAGCAACTCGGCGTCCGCCGCATCATGGTCCGGGTGGTCGACCTCGAGCCCACCCAGCCCGACACCGGCGAGCTCACGGATCTGGTCCAATGCCAGCAGCCGCCCGCGCGTGCGGGCACGCGCATGAGCGATCACACTCACCCCACCGGCACCGGCCACCATCTCCACCGCGCGCCCGAGTGGAGTGTCGGATTTCTCGACGTAATACGGGCTGCGGTGCGACAGCAGCTCACCGAACGCCTCGCCGACACTGCCGACGACGCCAGCGCGCACCAGCGCCTGCGCCAGATGCGGCCGCCCGACGGCCGGGCCCGCAGCGGCCATCAACTCGTCCGGATCGATCGGCAAGCCGTCCGCGGCCATCAACGTCGCCATCGTCCGCAGTCTCGCGGTCCGTTCGCCGCGCAGGCGCTCACGCTCCACGGCGAACTCCTCCGCACGGGGGTCGAACAGGTATGCCAGCAGATGCACCGGTACCGGCCGCCCATCCTCGCCCCGGCCCTCGCACGACATCTCCATTCCCCGTACCAGCTGCACTCCGGCCGGCAGCGCCGCCGCGGCCTCGTCCCAGCCTGATGTGGTGTCGTGATCGGTGATCGCCAGCACATCCACGCCCGATTCGGCTGCGATCCGCACTAGCTCAGCCGGAGAATCCGTACCGTCGGATGCGGTCGAGTGGGCGTGAAGATCGATTCGCACTCGTCCAGTGTGTCAGGTCCGGCGTCACGACGCCGAGGCGCTACAGACTGGCGGCACCGCGGGCGGGATCCTGGATGTCGATACCTGCTTCAGCCCACGCCTCCCGCAGCGCAGCCGCCCCACGCAGCCGGACCCATGCCGCCTCCGTCCCGGTAAGCGGCACGACGGCGAGAAACCGCACCGGATCGAAGGGCTCCGGCAACACCAGATCCGGAATACTGCTCTCACCCAGCAGCACTGCGGTGAACGGCACGTCTTTCCACAACGGCTCGCCGAGATCGATCAGCGAGTCCGGGTTGAGCACGATCCCCTCGACGGACGGCGCCGCCGCGAGGACGGCGAGGGTCCGGTGCACACCGGATGCGACGCCGGCACCGCCGCGCAGGGTCAGCACGAGCTCGGCCCGCGGCCCGCGGGTGGGGTCCGCAATCATGTCGCCGGGATCGCCCATCGGATGCCGCGAGCAGCCGAGGGTCACATAACGCACCGGGTCTCCGTCGCCGCCCGGGTACCGCAGGACATCGACCGGTTCGACACCCAGGAAGGTCACCGACGCGGATGTCGGCTCCGGTCCCGCGATGTGTGCGTCGAGATGTGCACGAACCGAGGAAACCACGCTGTCAGTCACCCACCCATCTAACACCGGCCCCGGCCGTGACTGGTTGCACCCATCCCAAGCTCACAGACCCCATCGGCGAGAGGGGAACCGAGCTGGACTTTGCCGCACCGGGCACGGCACGAGAACGCTCAGAGCGCGAGCTTGGCCAGCATGTCGCGGGCTGACTCCGCAGTCTTGGGGTCGCACAGCACGTCGTAGCGCCCGGCTACCAGCTGCATCGTCGACGAGAAGTCACGTGTGCCACGGGTTGCGGCGTACGGGATGGTCGTCGAGAGCAGGCCGAAGACGATGCCGCCGACGACACCTACCAGGAGCGGGCCGAGGAAGCCGCCCGTTGCGATGCCCAGCAGCAGACCGAAGAACACACCCAGCCAGGCACCCGAAACGATGCCCCCGCCAATCACTTTCGCCCAGGTGAGCCGGCCCAGTACCCGCTCGACCTGCATCAGGTCGACGCCGACGATCGTCACGTCCTCGACCGAGAACTGTTGGTCCGACAGGTAGTCCACGGCCCTCTGGGCCTCGGCGTACGTCGGGTAGGAACCGATCGGCCAGCCGGTCGGAGGCGTCGGCAGCCCACGACCGGAACGATTCGGCTGCGCGAGTGGATTCGTCATCGTGTCCTCGTCTCTCCTGCTCGGATCGGGTCCTTGCTCGGATCAGGTGCCGCTCGGATCAGGTCCCGCTCGGATCAGGTCTCTGCCACCAATTGTGCCCGTCCCCAGCTGTGGGCGCGCTACCGCCCGCCGGGAGGGTCGAAGGAGGTGGTCCGAACCATCCCCGCAGCGCGACCCTTCGCCGAGATCACCAGGGCCATCTTGCGGCTCGCCTCGTCGATCATCTCGTCTCCGAGCATCACCGCGCCGCGTCCGCCGCCCGCGGCCGAGGTGTGGAACTCGTAGGCGTCGAGGATCATTTCGGCCTGGTCGAAGTCCTCCTGGCGGGGACTGAAGACCTCGTTGGCGGCGTCGATCTGGGTGGGGTGCAGCACCCACTTGCCGTCGAATCCCAGGGCAGCCGTGCGTTGCGCGGACCGGCGGAACGCATCGACGTCCCGGATCTGGAGGTAGGGGCCGTCGATCGCCTGAAGGTCGTGCGCCCGCGCGGCCATCAGGATCGTCATCAGAATGTGGTGGTAGGCATCGCCACGGTCATAGCCCTCGGGCTGCTCCCCGACCACGAGCGTGCGCATGTTGATGCTCGCCATGAAGTCTGCCGGACCGAAAACCAGCGTCTGCACGCGTGGACTTGCGGTCGCGATCGCGTTGATGTTCGTCAACCCGATCGCATTCTCGATCTGCGGCTCGATGCCGATGCGCCCCACCTCGAGGCCGTTGGCCTTCTCGATCTGCGTCAGCAGCAGATCGAGAGCCTGGACGTGGCTCGCGTCGGGCACCTTGGGTAGCAGGATCGCATCGAGGTTCGCGCCCGCTCCAGCGACGACGGTCACGACGTCGGCGTGCGTCCACTCGGTGCTCCAGTCGTTGACGCGCACCACCTTGATCTGCTCGCCCCAGCCGTCCTCGTTCAGGGCCTCGACGATGCGATCCCGGGCCTCCGACTTCGCGATCGGCGCGACGGCGTCCTCGAGATCGAGGAAGATCTCGTCGGCCGGCAGCCCCTTCGCCTTGTCGATCATCTTCCTGCTCGAACCCGGCACCGCGAGAACTGACCGGCGCGGCTTGATTCGAGAAGTCATGACCGGCGGCCCTCCGAGTTCAGTGGATTACGCAGTGGGGAATTAGCCTTTTCATCATGGCAGCTGTGAACAAGGTATTCGCAGCCAGGCTGGCCGGCCTGGTAGTTCTCGGACCGGACGGCGAATCGATCGGACGGGTACGCGATGTGGTTCTCATGATCCGCGTCGGCCGGCAACCACCACGCGTGCTGGGTCTGGTCGTCGAGATGTTCACGCGCAAGAGAATTTTCGTACCGATGCTGCGGGTCACCGCGATCGAGCCCGCCTCGGTCACACTCACGACCGGCAACGTGAGTCTGCGCCGGTTCAACCAGCGCCCCACCGAAATTCTCGCGCTCGCCCAGGTCCTCGACTCCCGCGTCCAGATCGACGATCCGGAGGTCATCGATGCGATCGGAACCGACGTGGTCGTCGTCGATCTCGGGATCGAACTGACCCGCACCCGGGACTGGGTGCTCTCCCGGGTCGCGGTACGCGCACAGCGAGGACGGCTCGGCCGCCGCTCCGCGATCCATGTAGTCGACTGGACCCACGTCCACGGGCTCACGCCCAGTGCGCTGGCAATGCCCGGTCAGGGCGTCGCGCAGCTGTTACTGCAGTTCGAGGGCATGCGCCCAGCCGACGTCGCGCACGCGATCAGGGAGCTACCGGAAAAACGCCGGCACGAGGTGGCCCTGGCACTCGACGACGAACGACTGGCCGACGTCGTCCAGGAGCTGCCGGCCGACGATCAGACGGATCTGCTGCTCCACCTCGAGGTGAAGCGCGCGGCCGACGTCCTCGAGGCGATGGATCCGGACGACGCCGCCGATCTGCTCGGCGAGCTGCCCGAGACAGAGGCCGAGTCACTGTTGCAGCTGATGGACCCGGAGGACTCGGCTCCGGTCCGGCGCCTGCTCGAGCACTCCCCGGACACGGCTGGCGGCCTGATGACGCCGTCGCCCGTCGTGCTGACCCCGTCCACCACGGTTGCCGAAGCACTGGCGCGGGCTCGCAACTCCGACCTGACGCCGGCACTGGCCAGCATGGTGTTCGTAGCCCGGCCACCCACCGCGACCCCCACCGGCCGGTATCTGGGGTGCGTCCACCTGCAACGCCTGCTGCGCGAGCCGCCCGCGAGCCTGGTCGGCGGTGTTCTCGACGACGACCTGCCCCGCCTCGATCCCGAGGACTCACTCGCGACCGTCACCCGCTACTTCGCCACTTACAACCTGGTGTGCGCACCCGTGGTGGACGACGAACACCACTTGCTGGGCGCCGTCACCGTGGACGATGTGCTCGATCATCTCCTGCCAGCCGACTGGCGTGAGGAAGGGTCGAACGATGAGTGACCTGACCGGCGGCCAGAAGGCCCGCCAGCGACTCGAGACGCCGCGGGGCACCCGCGGGCTACGGGTCCGTTTCGATGTCGAGGCCGTTGGGCGGGTGAGCGAGACGATCGCCCGCTTCCTGGGCACTGGCCGGTACCTGATGATTCAGACCGTCATCGTCATCGTGTGGATCGCGCTGAACATCTCCGCGGTGAGCCTGCAGTGGGATCCGTACCCGTTCATCCTGCTCAATCTCGCATTCTCCACCCAGGCCGCATACGCGGCCCCGCTGATCCTGCTGGCCCAGAACCGGCAGGAGAACCGGGACCGTGTCTCACTCGAGGAGGACCGGGCACGTGCGGAGCAGACCAAGGCGGACACCGAGTTCCTCGCCCGCGAACTGGCGGCCCTGCGCCTGGCGGTGGGTGAGGTAGCCACCCGCGACTATCTGCGTCGCGAACTCGACGACATCCGGCAGCTGCTCGACGGACGGGAGGCCGGCCCGGACGCCCCGGGCAGCGGAACATCCCCGAGACCCCGTCCAGGGCGCAAGTAATCCGGACGATCCCGCCCCGTGCCCCGGTTCTCCGGTCACGACCGGTCACCGATATGTAACGTGTGTCACATCACCGGAGGATGTACCTCACGGAAGCCCGGTTCGAATGTGGATGCAGGTCCGCCTGCAAGAGGGGGTAGTCGAGTGCGCGTGCGTGGAGTTGTCGGAGTGTCCGCCCTCGTGCTCGCCGGATTCGTGACTGCAGCGTCCTCCGCGGGTGGCGTGTTCAGCACTCCCCCAGCAGAGCCCGCATCCGCGGCCGCAACCCACCCGCTTCCGGCACAGGACCCGCCCGCCGCGCAGGCCGCTCTGATTCCCACCGTCGGGCTGATCCCGTCGGCGCCGCGGCCGGAGCGTCAGCTCCGCACGTCCAAGCCCGCCTCTGCGCAGGTGCCCCCCAGCCCGACCGGTGTGCTGCCGGGAGCCGCGCCGCGTTCGGTGCCGGTCCCCGCGATCGTCGGACCACTCGGCATCCCGGAGATCGTGCTGGGCGCCTATCGCGCGGCCGAGCTCACGATGGCGAGCAGTCAGCCAGGCTGCGGCCTGCAATGGAACCTGCTCGCGGGGATCGGACGCATCGAGTCCGGGCATGCTGGCGGCGGGCAGACCGACACCGCCGGCACCACCATCACACCGATCCTGGGCCCCACCCTCAACGGCCACCTCGCCGGCAACGAGATCATCACCGACACCGATCGCGGCGTGATCGACGGTGACCCGGTCCATGACCGCGCCGTGGGTCCGATGCAGTTCATTCCGAGTACCTGGGCGAGGTACGCCGTGGACGGAAACGGTGACGGCGTCGCGAATCCGAACAACGTGTTCGACTCATCATTGGCCGCAGCAAGCTACCTGTGCTCCGGCGGGCTCGATCTGCGTGACCCTGCCCAGGAGATGCGGGCCGTGCTCCGCTACAACAACTCGGCGGCCTACGCGGCGAACGTGATCGGTTGGTCCGCCGGGTACCGGGCGGGCGGTACGGCCGCTCCGGCAGTGCCGGTCACTCCGATCCCGCCGCAACGCCTCGTCGATGCCGAGGGTGAGGCCACAACCCCCACGCCTCCCATGCCCCCCACGACCGTGCCGCCGACACCGGAACCCGGTCAGCCGCCTGCAATACCGGCTCCTGCGGCGGTCCCGGCGCCCATGCCCGTTCCGGTTATCCCGGGGCTGCCACCGCTACCGTGTCTCGTCTTCTGCCCGCCGCCCGCGCCGGCACCGGCACCGGCGCCCGGACCCGCAGCGTGAGAACGCCGGGTCCGGCCGACCTGCCGCGTAACCAGTGATACTGCGCCGCCTACCATGGTGGGCATGGCAGCCCTGAGCGAGACCGCCGTCCGCACCGCACTGTCCCGCGTGCAGGACCCCGAGATTCGCAAACCCATCACCGAACTCGGGATGGTCAAGAGCATCGAGATCGGCGACGACGGCAGTGTCGACATCGGCATCTACCTCACCACTGCGGGCTGCCCGCTGCGAACCGAGATCACCGAACGTGTGACCAAGGCCGTCGCAGATGTCGAAGGCGCGGGCGCCATTCGCGTCGAACTCGACGTCATGAACGACGAACAGCGCACCGAACTGCGTCGCTCGCTGCGTGGCGACTCCACCGAGCCGGTGATCCCGTTCGCCCAGCCCGGCTCGCTCACCCGCGTGTACGCGGTGGCATCCGGCAAGGGTGGCGTCGGAAAGTCCAGCGTCACAGTCAACCTCGCCGCCGCGATGGCAGCGAAGGGCCTGTCGGTGGGCGTGCTCGACGCCGATATCTACGGCCATTCCGTGCCCCGCATGCTCGGCACCGATGCCAAACCCACGCAGGTCGAGCGGATGATCATGCCGCCGCAGGCACACGATGTGAAGCTCATCTCGATCGCGCAGTTCACCCAGGGCAATACTCCGGTCGTCTGGCGCGGGCCGATGCTGCACCGCGCGCTGCAGCAGTTCCTCGCCGATGTCTTCTGGGGCGATCTGGACGTGCTCTTGCTGGACCTTCCGCCCGGCACCGGCGACGTCGCAATCTCGGTGGCCCAGCTGATCCCGGGTGCCGAGATCCTCGTCGTCACCACGCCGCAGCAGGCGGCCGCCGAGGTCGCCGAGCGCGCCGGCGCGATCGCTCTACAGACCCGCCAGCGTATCGCCGGCGTGGTCGAGAACATGTCCTGGATGGAACTGCCCGACGGCACCCGCATGGAGGTTTTCGGTTCCGGCGGCGGTCAGGCCGTCGCGGATCGCCTCACCAAGGCCGTCGGGGCGAGCGTGCCGCTGCTGGGCCAGATTCCGCTCGAGCAGGCCGTCCGTGAAGGTGGCGACGCGGGCCTGCCGATCGTCCTGAGCGCCCCGGACTCCCCAGCCGGAACGGTGCTCCGCGAGATCGCGGACAAGCTCTCCGTCCGCGCCCGCGGGCTGGCCGGCATGTCCCTGGGTATCGACACCACCCGGCACCTGTAGAACCCCGCATCGATCGCCACCACACCAGGCAAGCCGGAACGGCCCTTTCCGACCGGAGGACCGGCCCAGGCGCCCTCATCCGTCGGGTGGAGATCTCCGACCGAGGAGGAATCTCCTTGTGCAACACCGTCTCCCCACCCCCACCCGTGGGCGTCCCAGTTCGCGCGCTGACAGCCCTCGCGGCCATCGCTGCCGCCCTCGTCGGCGCTCTCTTCGTGGCCCCGAGCGGGTTGGCGGCGAGCGCTCCGGGCAGTGGCCACTTCGATGGGGAGCACATCGCCGGAGCCTTCCGTGAGGCGTTCGTCGGATACTGGAGTTTCGGCGCCGGGGATTTCTCGCCGGATCTGGAAAGCGTCGTCGACTACTGGTTTCGCTTCCACGCCGTCAAGGCCGTGATTGCTGCGATCTTGCTGGCCGTCGTCGTCGCGCTCGGCAATCTTCTCTGGAAGTCCTACCTGCAGGCCAGCGGTCTCGGAGCGGTGAGGAGAGTCGCCCTCGCGACGGGAGGTGTACTCGCCTCGATACTCGCGCTGTTCTCCTTGTTGGTGGTGACGGCCAACGTCCAGGGCGCTGCGGCGCCCTTCTCGTCGCTGTTTCCGATGCTGCCGGTCGGCGAAGACAAGGGGGATCTCGGCGATTCGCTCGGCCAGGTGAGGCAGCAACTGGCGGCCGGTAGCCACACCTCTCCTGCCCTCGACGCGATGATCAACGACTTTTCTCGATATCACGCGGCCATGGCGGTGATCTCTGTGATTGTGGCAGCCACCCTCATCGGTACGAGCGTGCTCTTGTGGAGGCGATTTGCGAGAACGGGGCTGTCCGACCGGTCGACGCGCCGCGTGCTGGGTTCGTTCGGTGTCCTATCGGCGTTGCTGTCGCTCGCCGCCGTTGTTGTTGCGGTGGCGAACACCACCACCGCCGCGAACCCGGTGCCAGCACTCTCGACCTTCTTCGGTGGCGGACTGCTCTGAATCGCAGCGGGTTCGCCACCACCCCCGCCGATAGCCCGCCCGGGTGAGATCTGGTCCCTATGTGGCGTCCGGGTCGACCGGCGGACGCTCGTTCGCCGCGAGCGGCGGGGACGAGGGCACCGATTTCGGTATCGAGGAGTTGTTCGGGGACCCGTTGGCGAACGGCTTGCCATCGAAGGTTCCGCTGATGACCGAGTCGTCACCGTCGAGCAGGTGCTTGGTGATGACTGCGCGCGGCGTCATCCCCCGCAGCTGGTTCAGATCGGCGAGCGGCTTGCGGAGATCGTCGAACTCCGGACCCAGCTCGTCCTTGAGTTGCTGGCTCGCGCCGGAGGCGTACTCGCGCACCTGCCGAAGGCTCTTGGTGACCCAGCTGACCGCGCCGGGCAGCCGCTCGGGTCCGAGGATGACGAGCGCTGCGATGAGGAGCACCATGAACTCGCCCCAGCCGATGTTGCCAAACACGGGTTCAGCGTACGTGCCCGAGGCGAGTATCGCTCGGACGATCCGCAAAAATCACAGAGTGGACAGAATTCGTCAGTCCGACGTGGGCGTCACTTGGACGTCCACGGGCCGGCCGGAGCGAATCAGCTGCACCGTGACCGGCGCCCCGACCTTCTGGTCGTGCACCGCGACAACCAGCTCGTCCGCGCTGCTCACGGATCGGTCGCCGACCTTGACGATCACATCGCCCTCGGCGACACCCGCCTTCTGCGCGGGGCTGCCGGACTGAACGTTCGCGACCTCGGCGCCGCTGGTCACATCGTTGATGACGGTCCGAGCGTTCACCCCGATCTCGGGGTGGTGCATGACACCGTTCCGGATCAACTCCTGCGCGACGGCTGTGACGTCGTCGATCGGAATCGCGAACCCGAGTCCCACCGAGCCGCCGCTCTCGGACCGGATCGCCGAGTTGATGCCGATGACCCTGCCCTCCATGTCGACCAGAGGGCCGCCCGAGTTGCCGGGGTTGATCGCGGCGTCGGTCTGGACCGCGTCGATCACCGCGTCGGTGTCCGTCCCCTCGCCGGTCAGGCGCACCGGCCGATTCAGGGCGCTGACGATGCCCCGGGTAACAGTCTTGTTGAGGCCCAGCGGGGACCCGACAGCGACGACGTCCTGACCGACCCGCACGTCGGCCGAGCTGCCGAGTTGCGCGACCGTCAGATTGTCGACCTCGGTCTCGAGGACCGCCAGGTCGGTCTTGGTGTCACGGCCGACAATCCGTGCGGGCACCTTGGTGCCGTCGGAAAACGTCACCCTGATCGTGGCGGCGTCCGGCTTCGCCGCCGCCATCGAGATCACGTGATTGTTGGTGACGATGTAGCCCGCACCGTCGACGACGACACCGGAACCGGTCCCGGACTGCTCCCCGAGCGCCACCTGAACCGACACGACAGCCGGGAGCACCGCGCCTGCGACGGCGGCGATCTGTCCCTGCGGTGCATCGACGTCGCCGCCGGACTGCGACAGCGTCACCCGCTCGCTCGTGAGCGCGCCGCGGTCCGAGGTGACGGCGCTCCCGACGAGACCGCCCACCAGTCCGATGACGAGTGCGAGCGCACCCAGGGTCGCCAGCGCCTTAGGTGCGATGCGTTCGCCGAAGAGCACGTCACGCACGCCCAGTTTGGGGGCAGCCGGTAGGGGCACGGGACCTTCGGGGCGCTCGGCGGGGGCGCCCAGCCGGGCCGGGGCAGCTGGATCACGCCACGGATCGGCAGGGACATCGGCCTCAGCGGCATCGATGGTTACGGGTTCAGGACCGCGCTGGAGCGAGTCCGGCTCGCCGTCCGGGCGACCGAAGGCCTCCGCGAGAACCGCGTCGGGCGAGCCCACACGCACCTGCGGGCGCCCGCTGCCGACGGCAGTCGGTTCGAACGATCCGTCGACGCCGCGTGGGCGGCCGAACGCGTGCTGCGATGCGTGATCGATATGGGGGCGGTAGACCGGGCGGGGCGCGAGCCGTGGCGCCTCGGGGCGATCGTCCGGGCCCGGATGCGGGGTGCCGCCATTCGGCGTCGCCGGTGTGGTCGAGTCATCCGTCACGCGCGCATGTCCCCCTCGTCTGCGTCAATCACGCAAGCCAGTATCACCGATGGGATGCCCGGACCGTCCGCGGCGCCGTCAGTGGCGCCGACGGAACGGCCAGCGACGAGCCAGCTCACTGTTGCGGTCGACGGAGATGATGCCGGGTGCGGAATCGACGGGCGCAGGGTCCGGCTCCGCGGGGTGGCAGCGCGGAATCTGGCTGAGCAGGCCGAGCAGGGAACTCGGCATCGATACCTCGCCCGCATGCCGCAAAGCGATTCGGGCCTGCTGCTGAGCATCGACTTCTGCCGCGCATTCCGGGCACAGCGCTAGATGCTGGGAGGCGCGGAGGTAGGCGTTCATTCGAAGCTCGCCGTCCACGTAGGCCGCCATCGCCTCGCTCGCCAAGTGCTCAGTCGAGCCGAACTGACGAGGTCTGCGCGCCTGCGTCATCAAACCCTCCTGATAGCTACCCGACACCGATCTGATCGGATTCAACCTTCCCATTTGCCGCGAGGTGCTCGCGCAGCGCTTGCCGTCCTCGATGGATGCGGCTGCGCACGGTACCCAGCTTCACGCCCAGTGTCGCACCGATCTCCTCGTAAGACAGGCCTTCGATGTCACACAGTACGACTGCGGCGCGGAACTCCGGCGCCAGTGAGTCCAATGCGGTCTGCAGATCGGGGGCCAGGCGAGCGTCGTGGTAGATCTGCTCAGGGTTGGGCGAGTCGGAGGGCACGCGGTCGTAGTCCTCCGGCAGCGCTTCCATCCGGATGCGGTTGCGGCGGCGAACCATGTCCAGGAACAGGTTGGTGGTGATGCGGTGCAACCATCCCTCGAAGGTGCCGGGCTGGTAGTTCTGCAACGAGCGGAAGACCCGGATGAATGTGTCCTGGGTGAGATCCTCGGCATCCTGGGCGTCGCCGGAGAGCCGGTAAGCGAGGCGGTAGACACGATCGCCGTGCTCGCGGACCAACTCGTCCCACGAGGGCATCGCGGACTTGTCGCCGGTGGCGTCGAACACAGCGGTGCCCGAGAGGTCGTTCAGATCCGATGTTGCGTCGCCCATGCCGAGTTCGGACACACCTGTTGCTGTGCCCGCCGAGACGAAGCTGTGGGGGGTTTCGGTGAGTGTGCGATCGGCATTCATCATGTGGATGGGTGGATCCTCCTACTCAGGACCGCGAACCGCGACAGATGCGGTATTCGAGGGATTCAACTCCCGAGCCTGCGGAATTGTTCCCTCGCTCCGTTCCCATCGCGATCTTCACGCCGTGCGGTCTACTCCTCCGGCGTTGCAATCACCCTCTCGCATCGCGATATGGACGGAATATGAGCAACCTGAGCGGGGCCTGAGAATTTCGCCACGAGCGAGCCTGGCGATCTCTACGGCGGAGCAAGGATAGCCTCTAGATCGTGCACACGAATGCCGAACGGATTCTCACCCACGCAGAGGACACGATCCTCGAGGACGAGGTGCTCGCCGCTGCACGAGACAGTGCCTCGGATCTCGGCGCCGCCCCGGTGCCGCCACCGGTCGGCGCCGCACTGGCCCTGTTCGCCAAGATGCTCGATGCGAAGACCGTGGTGGAGGTCGGTACCGGAGCCGGCGTGAGCGGCCTGTGGTTACTCCGCGGGATGCGCGAAGACGGCGTCCTCACCACGATCGACAGCGAGCCCGAGCACCAGCGCGCGGCAAAGCAGGCGTTCCGGTTCGCCGGCGTCGCCCCGTCACGCACCCGGCTGATCAACGGCCGAGCCCTGGACGTGCTTCCCCGGCTCGCCGACTCGGCGTACGACCTGGTGTTCGTCGACAGCTCCCCCACCGACCATCCGCACTACGTCCGCGAGGGTGTGCGGCTGCTGCGACCCGGGGGTGTGATCGTGCTGCACAACGCGCTGCTCGGTGGACGCGTCCCGGACCCGACGCAGCGGGATGCCGCCACGGTCGCGGTACGGGAGGCTGCTCGGGCTGTCGCCGACGACGATCGGCTCATGCGCGTGCTGCTCCCGGTGGGCGACGGACTGCTCTGCGCCGCCAGGATCTGACGCCTAGATCCACACACCCTTGCCGATCGCGACGACACCGCCGTTGCTGACGGCAAAGCGCTGCCGGTCGCGCTCGAGGTCGACGCCGATGATCTCGCCCTCCCCCACGACGACGTTCTTGTCGAGGATCGCGCGCCGCACCACGGCACCCTTGCCCACCCGCACGCCGGGCATCAGGACGCTGCCCTCGACGGTCGCGCCGTCCTCGACCATCACGTTGGAACTGAGCACCGAATTACGAACCGTGGCCGCGGACAGGATCGAGCCCGCGCCGACGACGGACTCCTGCGCCAGGCCGCCCTTGACGAACTTCGCGGGCGCCAGGTTCTCGGCACCTCCCCGGATGGGCCAGCGCCGGTTGTAGAGGTTGAACACCGGGTGCACCGACACCAGATCCATGTGCGCGTCATAGAAGGCGTCGATGGTGCCGACGTCGCGCCAGTACCCCCGATCGCGGTCGGTGGCACCGGGAACGATGTTGTTCTTGAAGTCGTAGACGGACGCAATCCCCGCATCGACCAGCGCGGGAATGATGTCGCCACCCATGTCGTGGTCCGAGTCGGAATTCTCGGAATCGGCACGGATCGCGTCGACGAGAACCTTCGTGGTGAACACATAGTTACCCATCGACGCGAACGTGACGTTCGGATCGTCCGGAGTGCCCGGCGGGTGGGCAGGCTTCTCCAGGAACTGGGTGATCCTTCCCGACTCGTCACTGTCGATGCAGCCGAAGGCGAACGCCTCACTGCGCGGCACCCGGATGCCAGCGACGGTGACGCCGGCGCCCGAGTCGATGTGATGCTGCACCATCTGCTCGGGGTCCATCCGGTACACATGGTCGGCACCGAACACGACGATGTACTCCGGGTCCTCGTCGTACACCAGATTCAGAGACTGGAAGATCGCATCGGCGCTTCCGGTGTACCAACGTGGGCCGAGCCGCTGCTGCGCCGGGACGGGCGTGATGTATTCGCCCGCGAATCCCGACAGCCGCCAGGTCTGGGAAATGTGCCGATCCAAGGAATGCGACTTGTACTGGGTGAGCACGCAGATGCGGAGATAGCCCGCGTTGACCAGATTGCTGAGCACGAAGTCGATGAGCCGATAGGCCCCACCGAACGGGACGGCGGGCTTGGCGCGGTCGGCCGTCAGCGGGTACAGGCGCTTGCCCTCGCCGCCGGCGAGCACGATCCCGAGCACATGGGGCTGACTCCTCACACCAGTCAACCTATCCGCCGGTACCGACCGCCGCCAGCGAAGCCCCGGAACACGCGCCGGGACCCGGTGGCCCGAACCGGTTTCGGCGGTTAGGTTTAGCCCGTGCGCGTGGCAATGATGACGAGGGAGTACCCGCCGGAGGTCTACGGTGGCGCGGGAGTCCACGTGACCGAACTGGTAAGACACCTACAGCTGCTGTGCGATGTGGACGTGCACTGCATGGGTGCACCCCGTTCGGGCGCGACAGTGCACCGCCCCGATCCGGATCTGGCCGGAGCCAATCCCGCACTGAGCACCCTGTCCGCGGAACTGCGGATGGCGCACGCCGCGCTCGGCGCGCACATCGCTCACTCCCATACGTGGTACACCGGGTTGGCCGGACATCTGGCCGGCGCACTGTACGACATCCCGCACGTCGTCACCGCGCACTCGCTCGAGCCCCGCCGTCCGTGGAAGGCCGAGCAGCTCGGAAGCGGCTACCGCGTTTCGTCGTGGTCCGAACGTAATGCGATCGAGCATGCCGACGCCGTGATCGCGGTGAGTGCCGGGATGCGGGCTGACGTCCTCACCACGTATCCGGCGATCGACCCCGCACGGGTGCACGTGGTGCACAACGGGATCGACGCCGACGCGTGGCACCCCGGCCCGGTGGTGCCCGGCGCGGCGTCGGCGCTGTCCATGCGGGGAGTCGATCCAGACCGCCCGATCGCAGCGTTCGTCGGGCGGATCACCCGGCAGAAGGGGGTCGGACACCTCGTCGCCGCCGCGCACGAGTTCGCTCCCGAGATCCAGCTCGTGCTGTGCGCGGGCGCACCCGACACCGCCGAGATCGCCGCCGAGACCGAACGCGCCGTCGCGGAACTGTCCGCCCGACGCGGCAACGTGTTCTGGATCCGGGACATGCTGCCGACTCCGCAGGTTCGCGAAATCCTTTCCGCGGCGACGGTATTCGTGTGCCCGTCGGTCTATGAGCCGCTAGGTATCGTAAATCTCGAGGCGATGGCCTGCGAGACCGCAGTGGTGGCCTCCGACGTCGGCGGCATCCCCGAAGTAGTCCAGGACGGCGTCACCGGCCGTCTGGTCCACTACAACTCGTATGAACCGAAGGCGTTCGAGCACGCACTGGCGACGGCAGTGAACGAGGTAGCCTCCGACGCCGCGCTCGCGGGGGCAATGGGACGGGCCGGCCGTCTGCGAGCCACTACCGAGTTCTCGTGGGCTCGCGTCGCCGACCAGACGCTCGAGGTCTACCGCGAGGTACTCGGCCGTCGATAGGTCGACACGACCACCGATGCGGTGACCGAGAACGGTTCGGGCAGCGCCGCGATCGCCGTGGACCGCCCTTCTGTGGTCAGATGCCGAGCCGAGGGCCCCATGCCCACCAGGTTGTCGACGTCCCGATGCGACAGTGCCATCCGGAACTCGAGCCGCGTGCGGTGGACGCGTTCGAACCGCCCCGCCAGTGTCTCACCGAGCCGCTCAGTCTTGCGATCGTCGACACGCACCATCCCGAGCAGTTCCACCAGCTCGCCCAGATGCCGATCGGTAGGGGTCACGACGACCAGTACTCCGTCGTCGCACAGGACTCGGTCGATCTCGGCAGCGTTGCGCGGGGCGAAGATCGACAGCACGTGGGTGAGCACACGGTCGCGCACGGGAAGCTGTCGCCACACGTCGGCGACTACGGCCGCGGCTCGCGGGTGCGCACGGGCCAGTCGACGCGCTGCAGGCTTGGAGATGTCGAGTCCGATGCCCCGCGCAGACGGGAGCGCGTCGAGGACGCGAGCCAGATAGTGACCGGCGCCCGCACCGATCTCGAGGATTTGCGGATCCGCGCCGGTACCGCCGTCTCGACAGGCGACGGCAACCGCATCCAGGAGTGGGTCGAAGTGCCCCGCCTCGAGGAAATCACACCGGGCGGAAATCATCTCGGCACTGTCACCGGTGAACTTGCTCGCCGTACCGGTGAGCAGGGTGACGTAGCCCTGCCGGGCCACGTCGAAGCTGTGACCGCGGGCGCATACCAGCGCCCGGTCGATGAGATCAAGGCCGTCACCGCACTGCGGACACGAGAGGAGTCCACTCACCTCCGCAAGCATCGGTACCGTCGTACCCTTTCGATCGCCCCCGTTTGCCTGTCAGCTGCCGACAGGGACGGCCGGGCCGTCTCACCGTTGAAACTGGTGACCCGCCCCGGCCGACAAGCCGACTCGAGCTGCCCGAGCTAGCTGGTGACACCCTTGAGCTCGTCCCCCAAAGCTGCTGCTTCCTCAGGGGTGAGTTCGACGACCAGCCGTCCACCGCCCTCGAGTGGAACCCTCATGACGATTCCTCGTCCCTCTTTGGTTGCTTCGAGGGGACCGTCCCCGGTCCGGGGCTTCATGGCCGCCATCCTCTGCTCCCTCCACATCTGCGCCGTACTGCACCAGCGCCTCGGGTTACCGTCGCGCCCCGCCAGCACTTAGCGAGGCACTGTAGGACATTCTTCCCTATCGAGTAGGTTGCCGGGAAGCTGAGGCACAAAACCACCCGAATCAGACAGACTCAGCCGACGGGTTCGACCCAGCAGGAAGCGATGTGGTCGTCAACCATTCCGGTGGCCTGCATGAGCGCATATGCAGTGGTCGGGCCGACGAAACGAAAGCCGCGACGCTTGAGCTCACGTGCCATCGCGGTGGACTCCGGCGTGACCGCAGGCACCTCCTCGACACTCGTGAACCGCCGCGCGCGCCGCGCCGGAGCGAACGACCACAGCAGCGTTGAGAAATCGGTGCCCTCGAGTTCGAGAACCGCGCGCGCATTGGTGATCGCAGCCTCGATCTTCGCGCGGTTCCGCACAATCCGCGCATCGTCGAGCAATCGAGTGACATCGCCGGCGCCGAAGGCTGCCACTTTTTCCGGGACGAAGCCCGCGAACGCCTCCCGGAACGCCTCGCGCTTGCGCAGGATGGTGATCCACGACAGTCCGGACTGGAAGGCCTCTAGGCACACTCGCTCGAACAACTCGTCCCGACCGTACAGCGGCTGCCCCCACTCGAGATCGTGGTAGTCGCGGTAGGTTCGGGAACCGTCCCGGTCCACCGCCCAGGGACAGCGCGACCGCTCGCTCGTGGCCGGATGATCGTGTAACGCAGCGTCGTTCATTCGAGGTCCCCAGGCCGATCCGTCGGTGCGGGAACCGGAGGCCCGCCGCCGTCGCGCTCAGCCAATTGCGCACGCAACGAGTCGATCTCGCGCCCGAGACGATCGAGCGCCCAGTCCACCTCACCGGCCTTGTACCCGCGCAGCGTCTGCTGGAACCGCAACGACCGGACGTCGGATCCGGTGACTCCTCGGGCAGGCAGCACGGTGGCGGTGGTACCTGCTGGGAGCCTGGGCAGCTCCTCGCCGCGGCCGAACACAGTGCTCGCAACGAAGAACAGCAGGCCACCGACCAGCACCATGATCAGCAGGTACAGCAGGACCGTCAACATGACCCGATCTTGTCACGAAGCACCGACAGAAACTCCGCGGACGGGGTCAGGGGCGGATCGTGTTCATCGGCGGACGATCGGCGAGCGACACGTCGGTCCGGGCCGGGACGAACGAGTCGCCGTCGACACGAAATTGGGTCAGCCCGGCGCCGGTGTCCTCGACACCGCATCGGCGCAACATGGTGCCGATGATCTGCCGGCTCATCACACCCAGCTCCGACAGCGGCCGGTTCCGGTGCTTGCGAACACCCAGGTTGACCTGGCCGATAGCACCGAGGCCGAGCCGGTCGTAAGTGTCGAGCAGCAAGCCGATCTCGACGCCGTAACCAGGCGCGAACGGCACCGAGGACAACAGCTCGCGCGTGCCCGCGTACTCGCCGCCGAGCGGCTGCAGGACGCAGGTCAGTTCGGGTCGCAGCGCCGCGAGCATCGGACGTGCCACGAGTTCGGTGACCCGGCCGCCGCCGTTGGCGTCCTCGGTGCCGCTCACCCGCAGCGGGCGGCGGTAGTAGCCCTTGACGAGGTGGATGCCGTCCACGGTCAGCAGCGGACCGAGCAGCTTGGGGACGAAGGCCGGATCGGGCTCGACGAGATCGGAGTCCACGAACGCGATGAGGTCACCGGTTGTGGCGGCGATCGACCGCCACAACACCTCCCCCTTGCCGGGCACCGGGGGCATCCCTGGAACGGCGTCCTCGCGCCTGATCACGGTGGCGCCGGCGGCCGCAGCGCGTTCGGCCGTCGCGTCGCCGGAACCCGAGTCCAGGACGATCAGCTCGTCCACCAGCCCACCGAGCAGGGGGTGAATCGTGTCGACGACTCCCGCGACGGTCTTCTCCTCGTTGAGCGCCGGGAGCACCACCGAGACCGAGCGCCCGGCCTTGGCCTGCTCGAGCTCCGCGATGCTCCAGCAGGGGTGGTCCCAGCTGTTGGCCTCGGTCCAGGTTCGGGACGTTTCCGTGATACTCATGCCAACCCCCGTACGGTACGGACGGGCTGCCGGGTGCCCGCGATCGCTGCGACCATGTCGACCACCCGTCTGGTCGAGGCAACCTCGTGGACTCGGAACACGCGGGCGCCCCCGGCGGCCGCGAGCGCGGTCGCCGCGAGGGTCCCCTCCAACCTCTCGGCCAGTTCCACACCCAAAGTCTCCCCGATGAAGTCCTTGTTACTCAGCGCCATCAGCACTGGCCATCCGGTCTTAACGAGATCTTCCACGCGCCGCAACAATTCGAGCCCGTGGAAGGTGTTCTTGCCGAAATCGTGGGTGGGATCGATCAGGATCGAGTCCGCCCGCACACCCAGACGCCGGGCATGTTCGGCCGCCCGGACCACCTCGTCGGTCACCTCTGCGACCACGTCGGCATACCGGACGCGGTGCGGGCGGGTACGCGGCACCGCACCCCCTGTGTGCGAGCAGACGATCCCCGCGCCCAGTTCCGCCGCCACCTCCACCAGCTGAGGATCGGCCCCCGCCCACGTGTCGTTGATCAGGTCCGCGCCCTCGCCGCACGCCAGTCGCGCGACCTCGCTGCGCCACGTATCGACACTGATGATCACGTCCGGGTAGCGGGCCCGGATCGCCTCCACGAACGGCACCACCCGGCGGATCTCCTCGGTCGCGTCCACGACAGTTCCGGGCCCAGCCTTCACACCGCCGATGTCGACGAGATCGGCGCCCTCGGCCACCGCACGGTCGACGGCGGCCATCGCGGCCTCGTCGGTGAACGTTGCGCCGCGGTCGTAGAACGAGTCCGGGGTCCGGTTGACGATCGCCATTACCAGGGCACGATCGGTCGCGACCGGCTTGCCACACAATGTGGGCAGGACGCGGTCGGGCGCCGAGGTGTGAGCGGAGGCGGGGCGGGGTGCCATGCCCCCATAGTCGCATGAGCACGGCGCTGCTACGCCCCGGGAGCAGCCCCCTCGGCGACGTCACGTACATAGCCCTCGTAGGCGGGCCGGTAGCCGCCCCCGCGACCGGTGAGGACGTAGAGCGTATCGGCGGACACCGCGTAGCCCTCCTCTCGCAGTTCCACCTTGCGGCTCTTGAACGTCGAGGTCGTCTCCAGCGAGTCGACCACGCGGACGAACAGCGGAACCGCGTACGCGGGAAGCCGTGAGTAGAGGTCCTCCGCGAGACGCACACCGTCGACATCGTGCCCGGCTCGCACCGTGACCGCCGCCATCCCGGCCTTGCCGTCGGTACCGGGCACCGCGACGCCGTAGACGACGGACTGCTCGATCGCCGGATATGCGGACAGCGCCCCCTCCACCTCGGTCGTGGCGACGTTCTCGCCCTTCCACCGGAAGGTGTCGCCGAGGCGGTCGACGAACGCGACATGCATGTAACCCTGACTGCGGACAAGGTCACCGGTGTCGAACCAGCAGTCTCCGTCCGCGAATCCGCCTCGAACGAGCTTGGTTTCGGTGGCCTCGGGATCGGTATACCCATCGAACGGCGCCTGAGCGGTAACCTTCGACAGCAGTAACCCCACTTCGCCGGTCGGGACCCGGCGCAGCCGGCCGCGGGCGTCGCGCACGGCCCGGCCGGTCTCGTGATCGAACTCGACCACCGCATAGGGCAGCGGGCAGATCCCTGCGGTGCGTTCGACATTGAGCGCGTTGATGAATGCGATGTTGCACTCACTGGCTCCGTAGAACTCGGCGACCCGATCGATGCCGAACCTCTCGGTGAACTCGGTCCAGATCTCTGGACGCAGACCGTTGCCGACCATCAACCGGATTCGACTGTCTCGGTCTGTCGGCTTCGCCGGCTGGTTGAGCAGGTACCTGCACACCTCACCTATGTAGACGAAGGCGGTGGCCTGGTTGGCGTTCGCGTCGTCCCAGAAGCGAGTCGCGGAGAAGCTACGGCCGATTGCGAGTGCCGCGCCCGCCGAGAACACCGACGACAGCGACACCGTCAGCGCGTTGTTGTGGTAGAGCGGCAGCGGGCAGTACAGAGTGTCGCTGCGGCGCAGGCGCACCCCCATCGCACCGAGCCCGGACATGCTCTTGAGCCATCGGAAGTGGCTCATCAGGCTCGCCTTCGGCAGGCCCGTCGTCCCGGAGGTGAAGATGTAGAACGCCGGCTCCCTGGCCTGGATCTGTTCGCACACGACCGGATTCGACGCGTCGGCACCGACCGCCTGCCGGTCCAGCTCCTCCCCGCCCAGCACCACACCGGCGTGCGGCGCGGCGTCCAGCGATTCGATCGCATCGGCACATTCCTCCCCCACCACCAGAACGCGACTGTCGAGATGGGACAGGCTGTGCGCCAGCACATCTGCGCGCTGGTTGTGGTTGAGCATGCCCGCGGCCGCACCGAGCTTGACCGCGGCCAGCGTCACCAGCAAGGTTTCCGGCCGGTTCTTCATCAGGATCCCGACGACGTCCCCGCGCCGGACACCATGCCGCTTCAGGACATCGGCATACCGGTTGACCTGCGCGTTGGCGTCGCCGTAGCTGAGCGTGGCGCCCTCGAACCGGATGAACGCCCGGTCGGGCTGCCGCTGCGCCAACTGCTGGAAGACGCGTCCGATCGAGTCCCGCGCATCCGGCCGTCGGGTCAGCCCCAGCGCCCCGCGGGCGAGGCTCGGGATCTCGGTCACCATCCGCGGTAGTTGCAGCGCGAGCTGCCCGAGACTGATCGTCGAAGCGGCGGCGTCTGAGGTCATCGACATCCGTCCAATGCCGCCTCGACGTCACCGGTGACGATCAGTCGGTCCAGCGCCCGCTGAGCGACGAACCCCCCTCCGCGCAACCCCTCGAGCCAGTGCAGCAGTCCGCGGAAGTGATCGACAGGATCGAGCATCACCACCGGCTTCTCGTGCATGCCGAGATAACCGGCCGTCCACGTCTCGAACAGTTCCTCGAGTGTGCCGATGCCACCGGGCAACGTTATGAAGGCGTCGGCTCGGTCCTCCATGATGCGCTTGCGCTCACGCATCGTGTCGGTGACGATCAACTCGTCCGCATCTACGTCGGCAACCTCCTTGTGCACCAGCGCCTTCGGTATGACGCCGATGGTCCACGCCCCGGCCGTGCGCGCCGCCTCGGCGACTGCGCCCATCATCGAGACGTTGCCGCCGCCCGAGACCAGCTGCCAACCGCGTCGGCCGATCGCCGTGCCCACCTCCGCAGCGAGTGCGAGGTAGGACTCGTCCACCGGCCCCGACGCGCAATAGACGCAGATACTGCGCTTTTCCCCGCTCACAAGCCGTCCTCGTCTCCGAGCAGCGCCGCCTCGTCCACGCCCCGCTGCGAGTCGACGACGATCCGTACCGCTTCCTCGACGCTGTCGGTGACATGGATGAGGTCGGAGTCGCCCGGCGAGATCTTGCCGAAGTGCTCGAGGGTGTTTCGAACCCAGTCGATCAGCCCGCCCCAGAACTCGGTGCCCATCAACACGATCGGGAACCGAGTGATCTTTCGGGTCTGCACGAGAGTCAGCGCCTCGAACAGTTCGTCGAGTGTGCCGAAACCGCCGGGCAGGCAGATGAAGGCCTGCGAGTACTTCACGAACATCGTCTTGCGGGCGAAGAAGTACCGGAAGTTGATGCCCAGGTCTACCCATTCGTTGAGGCGCTGCTCGAACGGCAACTCGATCCCGAGCCCGATCGAGTAGCCGCCGGACTCGCTGGCCCCACGGTTCACGCCCTCCATCACGCCCGGTCCGCCGCCGGTGATGACCGCGTATCCGGCGGCTGTCAGCGCCTCCCCGAGTGCCCGCGCGTCCGCATACTCCGGCGTGCCCTCGCCGGTGCGCGCCGAGCCGAACACGGTGACAGCGCGCGGAACCTCGGCGAGTGCACCGAAGCCCTCGATGAACTCGCTCTGGATCCGCAGGACGCGCCACGGATCGGTGTGCACCCAGTCCGTGGGGCCTCGCTGGTCGAGAAGACGCTGATCGGTGGTCGTCGCCTCCACCTTGCGGTCACGCCGCAGCATGATCGGACCGCGGTGCTTCACCGATGAACTGCTGCGCCCGTCGGCGCCGGTCTTCGGGTCTGATGCCATGCGGGCAAGGCTATCGGTTACCCACCCGCTTGCCCGTCCCAGGCGACTACGCGCTCAGATACCCTCGCAGAACGCGCGCGACATCGGCGATCTGCGCGACCGGCACATGCTCGTCACGCTTGTGCGCAAGGTTCGGATCGCCCGGCCCGTAATTGACGGCGGGAATTCCGAGCGCAGAGAAGCGGGAGACATCGGTCCAGCCGTACTTGGCACGGAACTGCCCACCGGCAGCGTCGATCAACGCCGCGGCCGCGGGGTGTGCCAGGCCCGGTAGCGCCCCCGGAGAGCTGTCGGTGACCTCGAACCCGACTTCGAGGCCGCCCAGCGCCCTCGAATCGAACACCTCCCGCACATGCGCAATCGCCTCGTCGACGCTACGGTCCGGCGCGAACCGGAAGTTGACGTCCATCTCCGCGGCATCGGGCACCACGTTGCCCGCCACGCCGCCGGAGATCCGCACGGCCGACAGGCCCTCGCGGTACACGCAGCCGTCGATGTCCACGGACCGCGCCTCGTAGGACGACAGCCGCTCGAGAACGGGGGCGAACTTGTGAATCGCATTGTCGCCCAGCCACGACCGGGCCGAGTGGGCCCGCACACCCGAGGTGCTCAGCCGCACTCTGAGCGTGCCCTGGCAGCCCGCCTCGATGAGGCCACCGGTGGGTTCGCCGAGGATCGCGACGTCGGCTTGCAGCCACTCCGGGAGTTCCCGTTCGATCCGGCCGAGTCCGTTGTACTGCGCGGCGATCTCCTCGCAGTCGTAGAACACCAGCGTCAGGTCGTGCGCAAGATCGGGGATCGTCGCCGCCAGGTGCAGGAACACCGCGTCCCCGGACTTCATGTCGACGGTGCCGCAGCCGTGCAGCAGGTCCCCGCGCTCGTCGTTCGTGCGACGGCTCGGGACATTGTCCGCGATCGGCACCGTGTCGAGGTGTCCGGCGAGCATCACCCGGCTCGGCAGCCCGCGGTTCGTCCGCGCGAGCACCGCGTTGCCGTTGCGAATCACCTCGAATCCAGACGTTTGCTCCCGCAGCGCGGACTCGACCACGTCGGCGATGACGGCCTCGTCGTGCGACACGCTCGGGATGTCGACGAGCGCGGCGGTGAGATCGATGGGGTTGGCGTGCAGATCGAGGATGCTCACGGGTTCCAGGTTAGGTGCCCAGGCTGGGTGCACTGTCCACCGCGGCACCCGACCGGTCGGAATACGCGGTCGGGATCACAATCGCCTCACCGCCCCGGACGGTCCGCTCGGGCTCGCGTAACCTGTGCACCCGTGAGTGCACACGGAGCATCTGCAGTAGGCGTCGCCAACGTGACCGAGTCGGGCACGGTCCTCGACACCTGGTACCCGGCCCCCGAGCTGGGCGAGCACGAGGAGAACGGAACCGTCGCGCTCGAGGGCACCGACATTCCGTCGGACCTAGCGCTGCTGGCCGGCCACGACGAGGCCCGCGAGGTCAAGCAGGTTGTGGTGCGCACGACGATCGCCGATCTGTCGGCGGCCCCCGTCGACGCGCATGACGCATATCTGCGTCTGCACCTGCTGTCGCATGGCCTGGTGGCCCCGCACGAGGTCAACCTCGACGGTGTCTTCGGGTTGCTCGCGAATGTCGTGTGGACCAACTACGGCCCGTGCGCGGTCGAGGGCTTCGAACTGGTTCGATCGCGCCTGCGCATCCGCGGCCAGGTCACCGTGTACAGCGTGGACAAGTTCCCGCGCATGGTCGACTATGTCGTCCCGTCGGGCGTCCGGATCGCCGACGCCGACCGTGTCCGCCTCGGTGCGCACCTGGCCAGCGGCACCACCGTCATGCACGAGGGCTTCGTCAACTTCAACGCCGGCACACTCGGCAGCTCGATGGTCGAGGGCCGCATCTCTGCTGGCGTCGTCGTCGGCAACGGCACCGACGTGGGCGGCGGCGCGTCGATCATGGGCACCCTGTCCGGTGGCGGTAAGCAGGTCATCTCCGTCGGCGAGCGGTGTCTGCTCGGCGCCAACGCGGGCCTCGGCATCTCGCTCGGCGACGACTGCGTCGTCGAGGCGGGCCTCTACATCACCGCCGGCACCAAGGTCACCGGTCCGGACGGCACCGTCGTCAAGGCCGCCGACCTCAGTGGCCAGTCGAACATCCTCTTCCGTCGCAACTCCGTCTCCGGCGCGGTCGAGGTGGTGCCGTGGAAGGGCACGGGCGTCGAACTGAACGCCGCACTGCACGCGAACGACTAGTGAGGGGCAGCGACGCCCCCGTCCGACTCGGGCACGGCCTCAAGGTCCGTCATCTGACGATGATGGGCCTGGGGTCGGCCATCGGCGCAGGTCTCTTCCTCGGGACCGGCGTCGGGATCGCGAAGGCAGGCCCCGCGGTCCTCATCTCCTATCTGATCGCCGGTTTCGTCGTGGTGTGCGTCATGCGCATGCTCGGCGAGATGGGGGCCGCCTTGCCGGCCAGCGGTTCCTTCTCGCACTACGCCCGTATCGGGATCGGCGAATGGGCCGGGTTCGTGATGGGCTGGCTCTACTGGTTCATGCTCATCATGGTGCTCGGCGCCGAGATCACCGGGGCGTCGGCCATCGTGAACGATTGGCTTCCCAGCGTGCCGCAATGGGTGGTCGCGCTGGTGTTCGTGACGTTCTTCGCAGTGGTCAACCTCGCGAAGGTCAGCAACTTCGGTGAGTTCGAATTCTGGTTCGCAGCGCTGAAAGTCACCGCGATCATCGGATTCCTCGCCGTCGGCCTGCTACTGGTGTTCGGCCTGCTGCCGGACACCGATCCGGTGGGCTTCACGCATCTGCTCGGTGAGGGTGGGTTCATGCCCAACGGCTTCGCCGGTATCGCCGCCGGACTGCTCGTGGTTGCGTTCGCGTTCGGCGGCATCGAGATCATCACCATTGCGGCCGCCGAGTCCGAGGATCCCGAACGGTCCATCGCCACTGCTGTCCGCAGCGTCATGTGGCGCATCAGCGTCTTCTACATCGGCGCGATCGCGATCATGGTCTTCGTCCTACCGTGGAACTCACCCGAACTGCAGGAGGGCCCGTTCGTCGCGGTCCTCGACAAGGCGAACCTCCCGTATGTCGCGGGTCTGATGGAACTGGTCGTGGTGATCGCTCTGCTGTCGGCGTTCAACGCCAACGTCTACGGCACTTCTCGGATGGCGTTCTCACTCGCTCGGCGCAACGACGGTCCGGCAGCCCTGGCGATACTCTCGAAGTCCGGCGTCCCCACGAATGCGGTGCTGCTGTCGGTGTTCTTCGGCTTCGTCAGCGTGATGCTCAACTGGCTGCTGCCGGACGCCCTGCTCGGGATCCTGCTCAACGCCGTCGGCGCGGCCCTGCTGGTGATCTGGGTGTTCGTCGTCGTCTCACACCTGCGGCTGCGGCCCGTGCTCGAGCGCGAAGGCAAGCTGACCGTGCGGATGTGGCTGTTCCCGTACCTGAGCTATCTGACGCTGGCGCTGCTCGCCGCGTTCGGTGTGCTGATGCTTTTCGACGACGACGCCCGTGACCAGCTGATCGCCACAGGCGTACTATTCCTCGCCATTCTCATGCTGTCTGTGCTCAATTCGCGCCGTCGGGCGCGCAAAGGCCGCGATGGGGTGCGAGACGTAGGGGCCGGTCTCTGATTCAGCACCGCCGCTACGCTCGAAATCTCAGGCATAAGCGGGGTGAATGCAACCGCGCAACCCGAGAACCCGTCTATGCTTGCAAAAAGAAGCATAGGAGGTGCAATGTCCCGACCCCGCCGAACTCGGCCTACGAGAACCGCTCCAATGCCTGAAATAACACGCATAGGCGAGCGATTCGCGGAGCGCAGGATAGAGCTCCGCCTCACCCAGCAAACCCTCGCTGATCTCGCAGGCGTCTCCCGTTCCAGCGTGCAGTCCCTCGAGTACGGATCCGGGTCGGTCAAGCTCGCTTCGGTCGTGGACATCGCCGAGGTACTCGGACTGCGCCTGCAACCGGTGCCCGCCGTCGAGACCGAGACCCGATGAGTGCCCCCGGACCTGCCGACCTACGCGAGGTCGTCGCCGCGGACGTCTATCTCGACGACACCGCGGTAGCCACTCTGGTCCGAACACCGGACGACGCCGTGGCATTCGAGTACTCCGTCGCCACACCCCCCGGCCGCACGCCCCTCCGGGCCGATTCGGTGTCATGGTCCCTCCCCCGCGACGCCACCTATCCGCTTGTGACGGCAGGCGGCGCGGTCCCGCCGTTCTTTGCAGGTCTGCTCCCCGAGGGAGTGCGGCTCGGGGCGGTGACGTCCTCGACGAAAACCTCGGTCGACGACCACCTCACACTGCTCCTCGCGGTGGGGGCCGACACGATCGGCAACGTCCGCATCGTCGCGTCAGGCACGACCCCACCCGCGCACTCCCCGATGTTCTCGCCAGAACACGACACCGACTTCCGCCACGTATTCGCACGCCTGGCCGGATCTGTCGACGCCGATCCGGTGGCCCTGGCCGGCGTGCAGCCGAAGGTGAGCGCCGCGATGTGGTCGGTACCGACCAGCACAGCCCGAGGCCCCGCGATACTCAAGCTCACACCGCCCACGCGCTTCCCGCGGCTGGCGGAGAACGAACATTTCTTCATGCGCATGGCCGCGGCGTGCGGACTCCGGGTGCCGGAAACCCGACTGATCCACGACAGCGACGGCAGGAGCGCGATTCTCGTCGCACGCTTCGACCGCCACGCGAGCACGCGAATCGCCCAGGAGGACGCGTGCCAGGTCGCAGGACTCTACCCGGCCTCCAAGTACCGCATGAAGACCGAGACTGCGATCTCGATACTGGCCGACGCCTGCGCGCGGGGCGGCGGATCCCGGGCCGCGACGACGCTCGAACTGTTGCGGACGGTCGTGTTCTCGTGGCTCATCGGCAACGGCGACCTGCACGGCAAGAACCTGTCCATCTACGCACCCGACGGACTCTGGCAGCCGACCCCTGCCTACGATCTGTTGACCACCCAGCCCTATTCAGGCTGGGACGACCCAATGGCGATGACGCTCTACGGTCGCGCAAATCGTTTGAGCAGAGTGCATTTCGTCGAGGCAGGCCGGCGACTCGGAGTTCGCGAGCGCGCCGTCGACCGCATGATCGACTCGGTCGCCACCGCCGCCGGGGAATGGCCTAGTCGGGTCCACGAGATCGGCTTCTCCGAACGCGAAACCCAGCGCCTCGAAAATCTGCTCCGAAAGCGCATCGTCACGCTGAGATGACTGATGCTCAGGCCCGCTCGGGACCGACCCGCACCACCAGCTTCCCGAAGTTCTTGCCGTGCAACATTCCCAGGAAGGCGGTCGGCGCATTCTCCAGCCCGTCCACGACGTCCTCCCGATACTTCAGGGATCCCTCGCCGATCCACCGGGTGGCATCGCGTTCGAAGTCGGCATACATGGCCTGGACGAACTCGGACTGGATGAAGCCGCGGATCGTCAGACTCTTGGTGAGCACCAGCCCCATGAACCCAGGCAGTCGATCCGGACCCTCGGGCATCGACGCGGCGTTGTACTGAGACACCAACCCACACACCGGTATCCGCGCATACAGGTTGAGCAGCGGGAGCACGGCCGCGGTGACGGCGCCGCCGACGTTCTCGAAGTAGACATCGATGCCGTCCGGCACCGCAGCCTTCAACTGCTCGGCAAAGTCCGGTGCGCGGTGATCGATCGCGGCATCGAAGCCGAGTTCGTCGCGCACAAAAGCGCACTTGTCCGGACCACCTGCGATCCCGACCGCACGGGCGCCGCGGATCCTCGCGATCTGGCCGACAGCCGAGCCCACCGGCCCGGACGCCGCCGCAACCACCACGGTTTCCCCCGGCTGCGGACGGCCGATCTTCAGCAGCCCCGAGTACGCGGTGAACCCGGGCATTCCGAGCACACCGACCGCGGTGGACAGCGGCGCGCGGTCCGGATCCAGAACCCGAACAGCGTTGCCGTCCACCAATGCATGCGACTGCCAGCCCGAGTACGCCAGCACGTAGGCGCCCGGCTCGATTCGCGGGCTCCGGGATTCGACCACTTGCGACACCGTCGCACCGACCATGGTGTCGCCCACCTCCACCGGCTCGGCGTACGACTCTGCGGCGCTCATCCGTCCACGCATGTACGGATCCAGTGACAGGTACACCGTCCGCAGCAGCAACTGTCCGTCCGCGGGCGACGGCACTTGCGCCGTCTCGATGCGGAAGTTGTCGGTGGTGGGTTCGCCGTGCGGGCGTGCGGCGAGGACAACGCGGGTGCTCGTGACAGCGCTCATGTACCGAACGGTACGCCGGTAGCCGACACTTCTCAGGAGAGCAGCTTCTTCTGCACCTTGCCCATCGCGTTACGCGGCAGGCTCTCGACGATCCGCACCTCGCGCGGCCTCTTGTGTACCGACAACTGCGAAGCGACGTGCTCGACGAGCGTCGCCTCGTCGAGGCCTTCTCCCACCACGAACGCCACGATCCGCTGTCCCAGATCCGCGTCCGGCAGCCCGAGCACGGCGGCCTCCCTCACGCCTGGATGTCCGAGCAGTGCCGCCTCCACCTCGCCGGCCCCGATGCGGTAGCCGCCGGACTTGATGAGGTCGGTGGATTCGCGCCCGACGATACGGTGGAAGCCGCCCTCGTCGATCACCGCGACGTCACCGGTCTTGAACCAGCCGTCCTCGGTCCACGATTGGGCGGTCGCCTCGGGCCGGTTCAGATAGCCGTCGAACAGCGTCGCCCCGCGGACCTGCAGACCGCCGATGCTCTCGCCGTCGTGCGGCACCTCCGCCCCACGCTCGTCACGCAACCGGGTCTCGACGCCGCGCACCGGCAGCCCCACCCAGCCGGGACGGCGCTCGCCGTCTACGCGGGTACTCAGCGTCAGCATGGTCTCGCTCATGCCGTAGCGCTCGATCGGCGCGAGACCGGTGAGTTCGCGCAGCCGTTCGAACACCGGCACCGGCAGCGGAGCGCTGCCCGACACCAGCAGCCGCGCTCCACTGAGTGCGCGGGCCGACGCCTCGTCCAGAGCGATCCGCGACCACACGGTGGGTACGCCGAAGAACAGCGAGCCACCGGCCCGGGCTGCCTCCGCGTATGCCTGTGGCGTCGGCTTGACGGTGTGGATCAACCGGCTACCCACCCGCAGCGGGCCGAGCACCCCGAGGATCAATCCGTGCACATGGAAGAGCGGTAGCCCGTGCACCAGAACGTCTTTCGACGTCCAGTCCCACGCCTCGGCGAGCGCGTCGATGCCCGCGGCGATTGCGCCGCGGCTCAGCAGCACGCCCTTCGGCGGGCCCGTGGTGCCCGACGTGTAGAGCACGAACGCGGTGGACGACGGGTGCGGTTCGGGGTGCGAGTGCCAGTCGCGGGCGTGCACCCGGACCGGAACCACCGGGAGCTCGGACGCCTCGGGAGCCTTCCCCAGCCACGCCTGCGCGCCGGAGTCGGACAGGATATGCGTCAACTCCGCCGGACCGGAATCCGGCGGCACCGGGACGACCGTCACCCCGGCGAGTAGACAGCCCACCACCGCGATCACTGTCGACGGGGTCGAGTCGGCGAGCACCGCCACCACGCGGGCGCCGGCAATGCGCTTGGCCAGGGCCCCGGCGGCGCCGAGGATGTCGGTACGCGAGAGTGCCGTGTCACCGATCCGCACGGCGTCGGGCATGTCGTCGCCGCGGGCGACTGCGAGGGGATTCAACGATCGGAGCAGCACGGTGCCACTGTCTCACACGGGATCGTCAGCTCCGGGTGAGTGTCGACCTGAGAAAGAACTTCAGGTTCGACGGCCGCTCGGCGAGCCGCCGCATGAAGTACCCGTACCAGGCGGTGCCGTACGGTACGTACACCCGCATCCGGCGGCCGGCCTCGACCAGCCGCAGCTGCTCGAGATCGCGGATCCCGTACAGCATCTGATGCTCGAAACCCTCTGCATCCCCATCTCTTCGGGTCAGCATCTCGTCGGCGACCGATATCATCGCGGGATCGTGAGTGGCAACCATCGGGTAGCCGTCACCTGCGGCGAGAACATCGAGACAACGCCGATAGGACGCATCGACATCGGCCCGCGACTGGTAGGCGACCGACTCTGGTTCCCGGTAGGCCCCCTTGCACAACCGGATCCGAGACCCGGGCCCGGACAGCGCGCGGCAGTCGTTCTCGGTGCGGTACAGATAGGCCTGCAGAACCGCGCCCAGCCACGGAAAGTCGGAGCGCAGCTCCCGCACGATCGACAGCGTGGAATCGGTACGGCTGTGGTCTTCCGCATCGATGGTCACCCATACCCCGTGCCGCTGCGCGGCCGCGCAGATGGCACGGGCGTGCCCTAGTGCGATCTCCTCGCCGCCCGCGGGCAGGCCCTGTCCCAGCGCGGACAGCTTCACCGACACCTCGAGCGGACAGAAGTCAGGCGACCCAGCAGCACCGGGCAGGCCGCCAAGGTCGGAGACGAGAACCAGATACTCCTCGACGGTCGCACGCGCCTGCGCCGGATCGGTGATGTCCTCCCCCAGGTAGTCGATGCTCACCGCACGGCCCGAGCCGAGGATCCGGCCGGCCGCAGCCAGCGCGTCGGCTCGAGACTCACCCGCGACGAACCGCTCGACCAGAGACTTCGTCACGGGCGCCCGGGTGATGGCCCGCTCGATCCTCGACGACCGAGCGGCTGCGAGGATCGCCGGCCGCAGCGGGTTCGACAACACCCCGGCCACCGGTTCACTCCTGCCGGTCCATGTGCGGATACCGGTGGTCGGTCGCCGGGACGAACGTCTCCTTCACAGTGCGGGGGGCCGTCCAGCGCAACAGATTCAGCGGGGATCCGGCCTTGTCGTCGGTGCCGGATGCGCGGGCCCCGCCGAACGGCTGCTGCCCCACCACCGCGCCGGTGGGCTTGTCGTTGACGTAGAAGTTGCCGGCTGTGTAACGCAGTGCGGCACCGGCTTGCTCGATCGCTGCTCGGTCATCGGCGATCACCGCGCCGGTCAACGCGTACGGTGCGGCCGAATCGACGGCCGTCAGCACATCTGCGAACGCACCGGGAGCAGCGTCGTCGTAGACGTGGATCGACAGGATCGGACCGAAGTACTCCGTCGCGAACGCCTCGTCTCCGGGATCGTCGACGAGCAGGACCGTGGGCCGGACGAAGTAACCGACGCTGTCGTCGTACTTGCCGCCGACGGCAATGCGGATGCCATCGGCGCCACGGGCCCGTTCGATGGCCGTGACGCTCTTGTCGAACGCCCGCCGGTCGATCAACGCGCCGCCGAAATTCTCGAGATCGGTCACGTCGCCGTAGCTCAGCGCATCCGCCTCCGCAAGAAACGTGTCGCCCATACGCGCCCACACGGACCGCGGGATGTAGGCGCGCGACGCGGCGGAGCACTTCTGCCCCTGATACTCGTACGCGCCCCGGATCAGGGCGGTGCTCAGCACCGCGGGATCCGCCGATGAATGCGCGAGGATGAAGTCCTTCCCACCCGTCTCCCCGACCAGCCGCGGGTAATCGCGGTACCGATCGATGTTCGCGCCCACCTCGCGCCACAGGTACTGGAACGTGCGCGTCGAACCCGTGAAGTGGATACCGCCCAGTCGCGGATCACGCAAGAGCACATCGGACACCGCCAGACCGTCACCGGTCAACAGATTGATCACACCGTGCGGCAATCCCGCGGCCTCGAGCAGACGCAGCGTCCAGTACGCGGCCAGCGTCTGCGCCGGCGCCGGCTTCCAGATCACCGTGTTTCCCAGCAGTGCGGGCGCGGTGGGAAGATTCCCGGCAATCGCGGTGAAATTGAAGGGAGTGATCGCGTAGACGAAGCCCTCGAGCGGACGGTAGTCGACCCGGTTCCACACCCCGGGCGAGGAGATCGGCTGATCCGCCATGATCTGCCGAGCGAAGTGCACGTTGAATCGCCAGAAGTCGACCAGTTCACACGGCGCGTCGATCTCCGCCTGCTGGACTGACTTGGACTGACCCAGCATCGTTGCCGCAGCCAGCTTCTCGCGCCACGGCCCGGCCAGCAGATCCGCAGCCCGCAACAGCACTGCGGCGCGCTCGTCGAACGGCAGGTCCCGCCACGCCGGAGCCGCCTCGGTCGCGGCCTCGACGGCCGCCGCGGCGTCATCGTAGGTGGCATTGGTGAACGTACCGAGAATGTGTGAATGCCGATGCGGCTGCACGACTTCCGACCGCTCACCAGTGCCGTGCCGGTCACGGCCACCGATCACCTGCGGGATATCGATCGGAGCAGCGGTGTGCTCGGCGATACACGCGGTCAGACGATCACGCTCGACGCTACCCGGCGCGTAGGAGTGGACCGGCTCGTTGTACGGCGCCGGTACGTGCGTGACGGCATCCATGCTGCCCTCCTCAGCCAGAGCCAAATGACTGCAACCAAGCTCAGGCTACGCCCGACACCGCGCCCCGCGCCCCGCAAGTTCGCGCGACAAGTGCGCAAAGCGCGAGAACCCGGGCCCCGCGCGCGCGACAAGTGCGCAAAGCGCGAGAACCCGGGCCCCGCGCGCGCGACAAGTGCGCAAAGCGCGAGAACCCGGGTACCTCGGTGCAGCCGGGACCGTGGTCAGGACAGGCGAGAAGCTGCCACCGCGATGCGCTCGTCGGACGCAGTGAGTGCGATCCGCACATGCTGACGGCCACGCGGGCCGTAGAAGTCTCCCGGAGCGACCAGGATTCCCCGCTCGGCAAACCAGTCGACCGTCGTCCGGCAGTCCTCGCCGCGCGAAGCCCAGAGGTACAGGCCGGCTTCGGAGTCGTCGACCGTGAAGCCCGCACCGCGGACCGCAGCCAGCAGGACATCGCGACGGCGCCGGTACCGCTCGCGCTGCTCCTTCTCCTGCGCATCGTCGACCATGGCCGCGGCCATCGCGGCCTGGATCGGCGCTGGCATCATCATTCCGGCGTGCTTACGGACTTCGAGCAGTTCAGCCACCAGAGCGGGATCTCCGGTAATGAACCCGGCCCGGTAGCTGGCCAGGTTCGACGTCTTCGACAGCGAATGGATCGCCAGCAGATCCGTGTGGTCACCGCCGCACACCCGCGGATCCAGAATCGAAACTGCTTCGGCGTCCCAGGTGAGTCCCAGGTAGCACTCGTCGGATGCGACGATCGCGCCGCGCTCCCGGGCGAACTCGACCACCTTCCGCAAGTGGTCGACACCGAGGACCTTGCCCGTCGGGTTGGAAGGCGAGTTGAGGAAGATCAACGTCGGCTTCTCCGGGCCGAGCTGCGCCGTCCCATCCGCGCGCAGCATCCGTGCGCCGGCGAGTAGCGCACCCACCTCGTACGTGGGATAAGCGACCTCGGGGATCACCACCAGATCGTCGGCACCCAGTCCGAGCAGCCGCGGCAGCCAGGCGATGATCTCCTTGGTGCCGATCGCCGGGAGAACCGCGGCCGGGTCGATGCCGGTCATACCGTATCGGCGCGCGAGAGACGCCACTGTCGTCTCACGCAGCTCGTCAGTGCCGTGAGTGGTGGGGTAACCGGGCTCGGCCGCTACCGACGACAAGGCCGCCTGGATGCTGGGTGCAACCGGATCCACCGGAGTCCCGACGGAAAGGTTGACGATGCCGCCGGGATGCGACTGCGCCTTCGCCTTCGCGGAGGCGAGGGAGTCCCAGGGAAAATCGGGCAGAGACCGGGCTACGGGAATGCGGGGCAACGCTCGAACCTCGACCTAATCCTCGCCCATGGGAGGCAGCGCCTTGACGAACGGAGGGTCGTAGTCGACCTTGCCGAGCTTGGCGGCACCACCGGGCGAACCGAGGTCGTCGAAGAAGTCGACGTTGGCACTGACGTATCCAGTCCACTGGTCCGGGACGTCGTCCTCGTAGAAGATGGCTTCGACCGGGCAGACCGGCTCACACGCGCCGCAGTCCACGCACTCGTCCGGATGGATGTAGAGCATGCGACCACCCTCGTAGATGCAGTCGACCGGGCATTCCTCGATACATGCCTTGTCCAGCACATCGACGCACGGTTCGGCAATCGTGTAGGTCACTGCTGCTCTCCCTGCCTTTCTGCAATGGAGCGTCGGGAACCTTGCACCCGACGCGAGTCCGGGACCATCAGTATGAAGCGCGCCGACGAAGTCTGTGCGATCAGGGTCGCCTGGTGGTCCCGGTCCCCTGACCGGCCGATCTTCCCCATCCTCACACCAACGGCAAAGCCGGAGCGTGCTGACGCACCCCGTAGCTCGTGGTCCGCTCCCGCACCGGACGTCCGATCCCCTCGGCGATGGCCCGCAGTTCGCCGACTGTCTTCTCCGAGCCGTGCTGCGAACCGGCCATCCGGGAGATGGTCTCCTCCATCAGGGTGCCGCCGAGATCATTGGCCCCACCCTGCAGCATCGCCTGCGTACCGGCGACTCCGAGCTTGACCCAACTGGTCTGGATGTTGGCGATCCGGCCGTGCAGCATGATTCGCGCCAACGCGTGTGCCGCGCGGTTGTCGCGCTGCGTCGGACCCGGGCGCGACGCACCCGCCAAATACAACGGTGCACTCTGATGCACGAACGGGAGCAGCACGAACTCGGTGAATCCCCCGGTCCGGTCCTGGATTCCGCGCAGCACTCGCAAGTGACCCACCCAGTGCCGCGGACTGTCCACATGCCCGTACATCATCGTCGAACTCGAGCGCAGCCCCACCTCGTGGGCGGTGGTGATCACATCGATCCACGCCGACGCGGGCAGCTTGCCCTTCGTGAGGACCCAGCGAACCTCGTCGTCGAGGATCTCCGCGGCGGTTCCGGGGATCGTGTCCAGTCCGGCTTCACGCAACTCGGTCAGCCAGTCCCGGATGCTCTTGCCGCCCCGAGACGCGCCGTTGACGATCTCCATAGGGCTGAACGCGTGCACATGCATCGACGGCACCCGGCGCTTGACGGCACGCACCAAGTCCGCGTAGCCGGTGACCGGTAGTTCGGGATCGATTCCACCCTGCATGCACACCTCGGTCGCGCCGGCGACGTGCGCCTCCCACGCCCGGTCCGCAACCTCCTCCGCTGAGAGCGTGAACGCGTCGGCGTCGCCCTTGCGCTGCGCGAACGCGCAGAAGCGGCAGCCGGTGTAGCAGATGTTGGTGAAGTTGATGTTCCGGTTCACCACGTACGTGACGTCGTCGCCGACGGCCTCCCTGCGCAGCGCGTCGGCGAGCGCGACGACCGCCTCGAGTCCGTCGCCCTCAGCGGTCGCAAGGGCCAGATACTCGTCGTCGGTGAGCCCGGCAGGATCACGTTCGGCGCTCCGCAACGCACCCAGGACGTCGGTGTCGACGCGGGCCGGTTCGGTACGGCCCAGTTCGAGCACCTGCTCGCGGACCGTCTCCCAGTCCCCGAACGCGCTGCTGAGGTCCGACCGAGTCTCGGTGTTGCGGCCCGCCGTGTCGATCTCGATGTTCAGGTCGATCCGCCCGGTCGACGTCCACTCCTCGTCCGGCTCCTGCCACGGCAGTCCCGACGGCTTCACGTCCGCACGAGCAAGGCCGGTGACGGGATCGGCCAGTGCCCGCACGTGCGCGCCGATCCGCGGGTCGATCCACGGATGACCGGCCAGCACGTACTGCGGTTGTGCGGCGGTGCGCTCGACGAGCGTGTACCCGGCCTGCACGGTGATCTCCGCGAGGGTGTCCAGGTTCGGCCACGGCCGTTCGGGGTTCACATGGTCCGGGGTGAGCGGCGAGACTCCGCCCCAGTCGTCGACGCCGGCGCCGATCAGCGCGCGGCACTCGGCCTGCGACACCAGGTTCGGCGGCGACTGGATCCGCATTCCAGGACCGAGCAGCAGCCGTGCCACCGCGATGGTCGCCAGGAACTCTTCGAGTTCCGCATCGGGCGCATCCCGCATCGCGGTGTCGGGCTTGGCGAGGAAGTTTTGTACGATTACCTCCTGGATATGCCCAAATGCCTTGTGCGACTTACGGATCGCCATGATCGACTCGGCGCGCTCGGTGCGCGTCTCACCGATCCCGACGAGGATTCCGGTCGTGAACGGCACGGACAGCCGGCCCGCTTCGGTGAGCGTGCGCAGGCGTACCGCGGGATCCTTGTCGGGACTGCCGTAGTGACACTCGCCCTTGTCGGTGAACAGACGCGTCGAGGTGGTTTCGAGCATCATCCCCATGGACGGCGCGACCGGCTTGAGGCGCGATATCTCCTCCCAGGTCATCACGCCCGGGTTCAGGTGCGGCAGCAGACCGGTCTCCTCGAGCACCCGGATCGCCATCGCGCGCAGATAGTCCAGCGTGGAATCGTATCCACGCTCGTCGAGCCATCGCTCGGCCTCCGGCCACCGGGCCTCGGGCCGGTCGCCGAGCGTGAACAGCGCCTCCTTGCACCCCATCTCGGCGCCCCGCCGGGCGATCTCGAGCACCTCATCGGCTTCGAGATACGCGCCGTGTCCCTCCGCGCGCAGCTTTCCCGGCACCGTGACGAACGTGCAGTAGTGGCATTTGTCCCGGCACAGCCGCGTCAAGGGGATGAACACCTTGCGCGAGTACGACACCGTCTGCGGTCGACCCGCCGCGAGCAGGCCCGCGTCGCGCACCTTCGCGGCCGACGCGCACAGGTCCTCGAGGTCGGCGCCGCGCGCATGCAGCAGTACCGCGGCCTCGTCGACATTGAGCGTGACCCCGTCCCGCGCACGTCGCAGGGCGCGTCGCATCGCGCTGGCAGAGGGGGCATCAGCATGTGCCGGACGCCCGGGAACTGACGGAATCGGCAGAATTGTGGACCGATCGGAGGAATCGCCTGAGTGGGTCACCCGTCGATCATGCGTCACTCGCCCGAGATACTGCCAGCGCGGGTCCCGGTACATTGCATCAGCCGCGGGGATAGTCCTCGTCGTCGGGCACGCTGCGCCGCTGTTCGGCGGCGTCGGCCTCGTTCACCTCCAGCGGCGTCTCGATCTCGTCCGGTTCATCGCCCTCGTCCTCACCCACGACTGGGGTCATCTGCTCCACCTGGTCGGCCTCGGGGACCGCCTCCACGTCCTCGGGCCGGACACCACCGGTGTCCCCCACATCATCGGTTCGTTCCATGACGACTACCCCTTCGTCTCGGCAGACTCTCGCGGCCACCTCCACCATAGGACGCGGCACGCCGACTCGGGCAGGATGAAGCTGTGAGCCTTCCTCCCGATCCCTTTCCTGCCGCACGGACGGTGACGATGGCCGAACCGGCTAATCGGCCGAGCACCCGCGCCCCGAACCTCTGGGCAACGGCCGCTGCCCTGCTCTGGACTCCCGTATTCATCGCGCAGATCGTGTGGGCCCTGATCGACGGTCGCTGGACCACGTGGCCACACGTCACGCTGTTCGTGGTCACCGCCGTGGTGGCCCTCGCCGACATCATCGTCGTGCCGCGGTGGCGGTTCCGCGTACACCGCTGGGAGATCAGCGACGATGCGGTGTACACGCGCACCGGATGGTTCAACCAGGAGCGCCGCATCGCCCCGATCACCCGAGTGCAGACCGTCGACACCGAGCGCGGGCCGCTCGACCGCTTCTTCGGCCTCGCGACCGTCACCGTGACCACCGCATCGTCCGCGGGCGCCGTGAAGATCGCCGCGCTCGACCTGGATGTCGCCGACCGAGCCGTCGCGCATCTCACCGAGGTCGCCGCCCGCAATGCCGGGGACGCGACGTGAGTGTGCCCGTCGAGCAGTCCGGGGAGGCTGCGCTCGCGTCCGAGGAGGAGCAGCCGTGGCTGCGACTGGACAAGCGGATGCTGCTGGTACACCCCATCAACGAGGTCGTCAAACTCCTTCCGGTGGTCGCCGTCTCGGTCGTCGTCGGCAGTCGCAGCGGCAATCAGTACTGGAGCCTGGTCGCCATCGTTGTGCTGGTGATCTACGGCGTACTTCGGTGGTTCACGACGAGCTACCGCGTCGGTCCCGTCCACGTGCAATTGCGGCGCGGGGTGTTCCAGCGGAAGGTGCTGTCGGTCCCGCGCACCCGCATCCGCTCGGTCGACGTCGAGGCCGGGCTGCTGCACCGATTGCTCGGGCTCGCCGTCGTGCGGATCGGGACCGGGCGGCAGACTCAGGGTGTCGACGAATCCGACAAGTTCGAACTCAACGCACTCGACGCGTCGGTCGTACCGGGCCTGCGCGCCGCACTGCTCGCGGGACACCGCACGCCGCCGACCGGCCCCGACGACGCAGCCGTACCCACATCGCAGACAAACGAGGTTCCGAACGCAGATTCGGCCACCGAGATCGGCCACTGGTCGCCGTCGTGGGTGCGGTACGCACCGTTCTCGGTCACCGGGCTGATCGCGGTCGGCGCACTTGTCGGCGTCATCTTCCAGTACGGCCTTGCCGACCGGATCGCGAAGTCGCCCACCATTTCGGAAGGTGTGGACTCGGCCGAACAGGCCGGTGCGCTGATCCTCGCCCTACTCGGCCTGCTCGCTCTCGTGGTCCTCTTCGTTGCGGCGAGCGTGTTTGCGTGTGCGCGCTACCTCGTGGTTTACGGCCGCATGAGCATCACCGACAACGGCCGGACCCTGCATGTGAGCCACGGACTGCTCCGGACCCGGCAGACCACTCTGGACCGGGCCCGGCTGCGCGGGGCGACGCTGGCGGAGCCCCTACTGCTGAGACTCGCGGGCGGCGCCAGACTCGATGCAATCATGACTGGGGTCAGCGCCGAGCACAGCGAATCGTCGTTGCTGCTGCCGCAGAGTCCACGGGCCGAAGCCGAGCGAGTGATGGCAACCGTGATCGGCGACGACCGGCAGGCGACCGTGGCGCTGGTCCCGCACGGCGCGGCTGCGCGCCGGCGCCGATACGCCCGTGCACTGTGGCCCGCCGTCCTTGCGGCCCTCGTCGCGGTCGCACTCGCCGTCGCCGGCTGTGACGTTCCGTGGCCGGTGTGGGCGGGCGTCGCCGCGGTGGCCGTCGCGGGAACCGGACTGGCGTGGGACCGCTACCGCGGGCTCGGGCACGCCGTGCTGCCCGGCTGGCTGATCACCCGCAGCGGTTCCCTGGACCGTCGGCGCGACAGTGTCGAGGCCGCCGGCATCATCGGCTGGACCGTGCGGCAGACGTTCTTCCAGCGCCGCGCCGGCGTCGCGTCCGTGATCGCCGCGACGCCGGCGGGCACCGGACGGTACGTGGTCCACGATCTCCCGGTCGAACAGGCGTGGGCGCTGATCGACGCCGTCACCCCCGGAGCAGGCGGGATCTGGCGCCGGTCCGTTTAGCGGATCGAGCTGCCGTGCTTCGTCATCGGCGTTACCTCGATGGTCATGAACGGGAAGAGTGGCAGGTTCCACAGGATCTCGTGGAGTTCGTCGGACGAGTCCACATCGAAAATGCTGATGTTGCTGTACTGCCCGACGATTCGCCAGAGGTGCGCCCACTTACCCTGACGCTGAAGCTCCTGCGAATACGCCTTCTCGCGGGCGATCGTCTCGTCCCGCACCGTGGATTCCAGATCGCGGGGGATATCGACGTCCATCCGGACGTGAAACAGTGCCATGGGGTTCTCCCTATTTCTTCGTGCGTGCGATCAGTCGCGGGCGAGATGCCTGACGACTTCCATGTCCAGTTCGACGCCGAGCCCGGGCCCCTGCGGCAGGTGGACCTGACCCTCGGAGTAGTCGAGGGGGGTCTGCAACAGTTCGACGGCGAACAGCTGGGGGCCGAACAGTTCGGTTCCGAAATTGATGCCCGGCTCAGCGCAGGCGAAGTGGATCGAGGCGGCGGTGCCGATGGGCCCCTCGATGGACGTGGCGCCGTGACAGCGGATGCCGGCCGCCTTCGCGACCGCGACAACTTCCTTGCTCCGTTGCAACCCACCGCATTTCGTCGTCTTGAGGGCAATGACATCGGCGGCTCCGATCCGGGCGATCTCGAGGGCGTCGTGCGGCGTGTGCACCGACTCATCGGCCATCACCGGTGCGGCGACGAGGTGATTGAGCTCGGCGAGCACCTCGATCTGCTCGGCGGGGGTGGGCTGCTCGATCAGTTCGACACCGCCGTCGACGAGTTCGGGCACGAAACGCAACGCAGTGAAGCGGTCCCACCGCGCGTTGACGTCGATGCTCACGCCCGCCTTGCCACCGAGCGACTGCGCGATCGAGACCACCCGCTCCGTGTCGACTGCCGGGTCCAGCGCACCCATCTTGAGTTTGAAGGAGAAGTTCAGCCGCGCTTCCATCTTGTGCGCAACTTCGTCGAGAATCTCCTCGACCGGAGCGGCGCCGAGAGCCCAGCGGACATCGACGCCGGTGCGGAATGCGCCACCGAGTAGCGTGTGTACCCCGACACCGAGGTGCCGGGCGTACGCGTCGTGCAGTGCGACGTCGACGGCGGCCTTCGCGAATCTCGCGTTCGCCACGATCTTCTCGAGATCGACCATGATGCCGGTGATCTCGTCCACACCCCGGCCGATGATGTACGGCGCGATGTAGCGGTCGACGATCGCCTTCATCGTCTCGACGGATTCGCCACCCCACCAGGGTCCGCCGGGGACCACACCCTCGCCGTGGCCGGTGACACCGCCGGCGGTGGTGATCGCGACGAGCAGGATCGGCTGCTTCTCGGCGGTCGTGGTGGCGAACTTGTGCGGACGCACCAGTGGCACGTCGATGATGGTCGTCTCGATGGAGACGATGGCGAGATCGGGGTCGGGCATCGAACAGCTCTCAATCGGATCGGGAAGTACGGAATGCCGGTGCCCAAGGGGGACACCGGCATTCGATTCAGCTCAGGCCTCGGGGTCGAGGGCGAAGTTGTAGGTCACGTAGTTCTTGCCGTCGTCGCCAGCCTTCGGATCGAGGATCAGTTCCGGCTTGGTCGCGGTCGCGACGTCGTTCTCGAGCCACTGACCGCCCGCAAAGTACAGCTGGGTCGTAATGGTCTGCTTGCCGGGTGCCTTCACCATCAGGTGCAGATGGGCCGGCCGCCACGGGTGACCGCCGAAGGACTCGATGAACCAGCCCGTCGGCCCGTCGTGCGGGATCTGGTACGGCGCGGGCTGCAGCGTGGTGATCTCGTAACGGCCCTCGTCATCGCAGACGATGGTGCCGCGCAGGTTCCACTCGGGCAGGTTCGGCGCGAACTGAGAGTAGAAGCCGTCCTCGTCGGCGTGCCAGAGTTCGACGGTGGCGCCGGCGAGACCGTTGCCGGCGAGATCCGTGACCTGGCCGGAGAACACCAATGGGGTTGCCTCGGCGTCCTTCTCGGTCATCGGCATCGTGCATGTGGACGGCAGCTCGGGCGCGTTCGCAACGTAGTACGGGCCCTCGATGCTGCCCTTGGTACCCGCGAGGGCGTTGCGGCTGTAATTGACGTCCTCGATCTCATGCTCGACGAACACGTCGAGCCACAGCGGCACCTCGCCGTACTCGCCGACATCGATGATCCACTGCTTGACCACCCGGTACTCGTCGTACGTCACCCGGTGCTTGTGGATGATCTCCCCAAAAGCCGCGAGCACGTCCCGATAGATCGCGGCGGCTCGCTCCTTGGATGTGTCCGCCGATACGCGCTCGGACTTGAACTTGTCGGTCGCGGCGTTACCCGACGCGTGCGCGGTCGCCGTTTCGGTGCTGGTCATGGGTCCTCCTCGTCGAGGCTCGAACAGTGACGGTCGAGAAAGTTGTGGCGGCGGAGGGGAGGCTGTCGCGCCCCGCCGGATGTACGCTGTGCGTACACATCAATCGCTTTGCGTACACCTCATACTGTGCGTCGAGTCACAGCCATTGTCAACACCCGACCTCGACGTCACACCGAACCCGCAGCCAGGAGCATCGAATGTCAAACGAAGACCGGGATTTCATCCAGAGCATCGAACGGGGCTTCGCCGTGCTGCTCGCATTCGACGAGCAGGACCCCACCCCGTCGCTCGCCGAACTCGCCACCAAGACCGACCTGTCCCGCCCGGCGGTGCGCCGCATCCTGCTCACCCTTCAGAAACTCGGCTACGTCGCCGCGAACGGCACCCGGTGGTCGCTCACACCCCGCGTCCTGAGCATCGCCCAGCACTACTCCGCGTCCCACGCCCTCGTCGAATCCGCCATGCCGCAGCTCGTTCAACTGTCCGAGCGCACAAGCGAATCCGCCTCGCTCGGCGTACTCGACGGGGCCGACGTGGTGTACGTCGCCCGCGTGCCCGTGCGACGAATCATGAGCATCAACGTCTCGGTCGGCACCCGCGTGCCGGCCTACGCAACATCGATGGGGCGCGCACTGCTCGCCTGGGCGCCGGACGCAACCGTCGAGCGAGTGATCGCCGGAACCCGGTTCGAGAAGCTTGCGACGTCCACGGTGACTTCCGCCGAAGATCTGCGAGCCGAACTGGACCGAGTACGAGAATTCGGCTATGCACTCACCTCCGCGGAACTGGAGGAGGGCCTGATCTCGCTCGCCGCGCCCGTCCGCGACGCGACGGGGGCTGTCGTCGCGGTCACCGCGTGCTCCACCTCCTCCGGGCGCAGCACCCCCGAAGAGTTCCGCGACGCCGCTGCGCAGCACGTCGTCTCCGCCGCGAACGCGCTCAGCGCCGACCTCGGCCACCGCGGATGAACGAACCGGTACCCGAACATCACGACCGCAATGTCTCCGAGGGCGCATACCCGTACTTGCGCCGATAGGCCGCCGCAAACCGCCCGGTGTGGGTGATACCCCAGTGCAGAGCAACGTCGGTCACCGACGTGACCGACGGATCTCCCGCCATCAGGTCGTCGTGGATCCGCGAGAGTCGGACATCGAGTAGGTAATCGCGCGGACACATGCCCAGGTACTCCCGAAACCCCTCCTGCAAACGCCGGACGCTCACACCTGCGGCCTCAGCCATGTCGCTCGCAGTCCACGCGAGGGACGGGTCCTCGTCGATACGATCGAGTACCCGCTTGACGATGCGCGGCCGCGGCGGTGCCGCCGCGGCGTCGGGCAGGACCGCCAATACGAACGCTCCGGTGAGGGCTCCCGACAACTGCTCGGCAACAACCGGGGTCTGCCACAGCACCTCACCGTCCCGTATCTGCCGGACGATCGAGCGCAGCAACCCCATCCAGTTCTGCCCCGCCGCGGTCGACAGGTCCACCTGATCGGGCAACCGGCGGTCAGGACGTCCGAGGACGCGCGCCAGTTCGCGGTGCAGGTAGTCCCGGTCGATCTTGATGCCGAGGATCTCGCAGTCCGCGGTCCACCGCGTGATCACAGCCGGGGTATCCGGCCGGAACACGGACGCCTTCCCCACATCTGAGATCACGTCGCGGCCGGCACTGACCGATTCGATCCGGCCCGACAGCGGAATGTTCACCGCGTACCCTCCAGGGTGCTCCGTTCCCACGGAAACCTCTGCTCCCCAACCGATCCGCGCCAGGCGCAGCGACCCCAACTGCATGGCCCGCACGTTCACATTCGGCTCGGAATCGGCCGAGACCGGCGTCAGGTCGTGCGGGAAGTACGCATCGGAGACCACGTCCTCCGCCTCGTCCCAATCACTTGGGTCGACGGTCACGTTCATCGCCATTTCCTCGTGCCCTTCCCGTCCCGTCCGATTCGGGACTTCGGCCCAGTGTGATCGGGAACACGTCCCCTGGCAACAACGGATGGCCGAACCGGTCGCGCAATCCGGATAGCGAGGCCGCTGCGCGGATCGCCGGCCCCGGTCCGGCCGTCCTATGGTTTCCGTCACAGCCACCATCCCCAGCAAGGAGCACCGACATGGATTCGCGTCGACTGCGAAACATATTCGGACAGTTCGCAAGTGGAGTCACTGTCATCACCTGCACCAAGCCGGACGGCACACCCCACGGCGCAACCGTCACAGCCTTTACGGCGGTCTCCCTCGAACCGCGACTGTGTCAGGTGACGATGACGCGAACCTCCAAAGCATGTTCGTTCCTGTCTGGATCACCGTTCGCCGTGAACATCCTCGCTGCGGACCAGACCGATGTCGCGCTTCATTTCGCCGGTCGCCCGCAGGCCCCCGAACCGGTCTGGGAGCAAGGTCCGACCGCACCGATCCTCGCCGGCAGTGCGGCCACCCTGTCCTGCGTCCCGTGGCGCGAATACGACGGCGGCGACCACGTGATCTTCATTGGCGAGATCACCGACGCACGGTGTCGCGACGTCGATCCGTTGCTTTTCTACCGCAGCACTTTCCACGATCTCGGCGCGCCGAGTGGGAGTGCCGCCTGGAACGGATCGATGGACGATCCGCACCGCGGCTGGTTCGACTCCGAGACCGCTTTCGTACCGCTGCACCTGTCGGGTGCCACCACATGACCCCATCCCCCACACAGGAGAGACGATGACCACCACCGAGCCCCGCCCCGCCGTCACGGACGTCGACCGTTCCCAGGTCAATGTCGCGGCCGACTCCGAAGCGAACCGGACCGCGAACTTCGCCTCCCGCCCCATGACCGGCGACGAGTACATCGAGTCGATCAAGGACGGCCGCGAAATCTACCTGCACGGCGACAAGGTCAAGGAGTTCTGGAACCACCCGGCGTTCCGCAACTCGATCCGGATGACCGCACGCCTGTACGACGCAATGCACACCGGTGAGCACGTCGACACGCTCACCTGTCCCACCGACACCGGCAACGGCGGCATCACCATGCCGTTCTTCAAGACGCCCACCAGCTCCGACGATCTGCTCCGCGAACGCGATGCGATCGCCACCTGGGCCCGCATGACCTACGGCTGGATGGGCCGCTCCCCCGACTACAAGGCCAGCTTCCTCGGCACGCTCAACGCGAACAACGAGCTCTACGCCCCCTTCCAGGACAACGCCAAGCGCTGGTACCGCGAGTCGCAGGAGAAGGTCCTGTACTGGAACCACGCGATCATCAACCCGCCGGTCGATCGTCAGCTGCCCCCGGACCAGGTCGGTGACGTGTTCATGAAGGTCGAGAAGGAAACCGACGCCGGCCTCATCGTCTCCGGCGCGAAGGTCGTCGCCACCGGGTCGGCGATCACCAACTACAACTTCATCGCCCACTACGGCCTGCCGATCAAGAAGAAGGAATACGCACTGATCTGCACGGTGCCGATGGATGCCCCTGGCATCAAACTGATCTCGCGCGCCTCCTACTCGCAAAACGCCGCCATCGTCGGTTCGCCATTCGACTACCCGCTCTCGTCCAGGATGGACGAGAACGACGCCATCTTCATCTTCGACAAGGTGCTGGTGCCGTGGGAAAACGTGTTCATGTACGGCGACGTCGAGAAGATCAACGCCTTCTTCCCCCAGTCCGGCTTCCTGCCGCGGTTCACCTTCCAGGGCTGCACCAGGCTGGCGGTCAAGCTCGACTTCATTGCCGGACTGCTCATGAAGGCCCTCGACGCCACCGGCGCCGGCGGCTTCCGCGGCGTCCAGACCCGTGTCGGTGAGGTGATCGGCTGGCGCAACCTGTTCTGGTCGCTCACCGAGTCGATGGCCCGCGATCCCGAGCCGTGGATCGGCGACACCGTCATCCCCAAGCTCGAGTACGGCCTGACCTACCGGATGTTCATGATCCAGGGCTACCCGCGGATCAAGGAGATCATCGAGCAGGATGTCGCCTCCGGCCTGATCTATCTGCCGTCGTCGGCGGCGGACTTCAAGAACCCCGACGTCCGTCCGTATCTCGACAAGTACGTCCGCGGCAGCGACGGCATCACTGCAGTCGACCGGGTCAAGGTCATGAAGGCGCTGTGGGACTCGATCGGGTCCGAGTTCGGCGGCCGACACGAACTCTACGAGCGCAACTACTCCGGCAACCACGAGAACGTCAAGGCGGAGTTGCTGTTCGCCGCGGAGAATCGCGGCGGGGTTTCCGCAATGAAGGGCTTGGCCGAACAGTTCATGAGCGAGTACGACCTCGACGGCTGGACAGTGCCGGATCTGATCGGAAACGAGGACGTGACCGCGTACTACAAGAAGTGACCGCGTACTACAGGAGGTAGCGTCGGCCGGTGCCGTGCGCGGGTGAGCCGTCCAGCCACCCGCGTACGGCACTAACCCTGCGCCCGCACCACCATCGACTCGAGCTGTACCCGGAACAGGTACACGCCGGCGGGCAGCACCGCGGCGACGAACAGCAACAGCGTCCGCCAGTCCGAGAACACCAGTAGGTCGCCGCCCGGCCCACCGAGTACGCACACGAGGAAGCCGAGCAGCCAGCCGAAGATCGGCAACGCAGTGAGAATCGCGCGATCGGTGAACTTGCGGGCGCCGAGTACCAGCAGCAGATTGACGACGGCCGCGACGAGGATGCTGATCGGGAACGGCATCGTCCCGAAATACGCGGGAAGGAACAGCACCGACAGCACCGCGCACAGGAAACCGTCGAACGCGAGCAACGCCAATGTCGTGCGCGATTCGGCAGGAGTCACAGGTTGCTCGACGTAGATGCTCGCGGCAGTCATGTCACCGATGGTGCGCCATCCGGTCAGACCGCGCGACATCGGGGTCACCGTCACGGCACCGGCGGATAGCCGAGCATCGTCAGCAGCTCGCTTTGATGATCCGCGAAGGCGTGCAGCGATCCGATGTAGAGGTCGCGATAGTAGGGCGCCATCGGCCGCAAACTGTCCACGAATGCCACGATCGCGTTCTGTACATCCCAGTTGTACATTCGTCGCCCCTCCCGCTCGGCAGCCCATTACGCCGACGATCGAGACCCCACGACAGTGGCGTAGATCACAGGATACGGCGCCCGGTCAGGACACCCCACCGAAAAGGCCGTGCTCGCGGCCATCGGGTCCGATAGGTCCGGTACCACCCCGGACCAGCACGAAGTGCTCGACGGCGAGGATCGGCTGCGCAACGTCATTGGAGAGCGCGAACTCCGTCCCGCTCGGCGCGACCGTCACCTGGGTGGCGTGCGCGCGTAACGCGTCCCGCTTCGCATCCATCACCGACGACGCGTCGACGACCGCGGTCACCGTCGAATCCGGAACGCTGGGCAGCTCCCCGGCCTCCGGTCGGCGCCAGCCCACCGGAATCTCGCCGATCGCGGCGAGCCCGGCGTCCAGCGCGGACGCCTCGGTCACGGTCCAGTAGAGCTTGGCGACGTCCCATGGCTGGCCCGCGGAGGGGAAGGCCGACGTGCCCGAGGCCTCCACCGCGGCCGTCGTGAACCGGTGCACCTGAACATGATCGGGGTGCCCGTACCCGCCGACCTGGTCGTATGTGACCACCACGTGGGGGCGCAGCTCTCGGATCACCGCGACGATAGCGCCGATAGCCTCGTCCGGATCGGCGTTCACGAACGCCCGCGGATTCGCCGCCGATGGCGTGCCCGCCATACCCGAGTCGCGCCAGCGTCCGGCACCGCCGAGGAAGCGGGGCGCGCCCGCGCCCAGCGCGTGCAGGGCCCGCGTCAGTTCCAGAATCCGGAAGCCGCCCAACTGGTCGGCGCGGGCGGCGACCAGGCCGGCCCACTTCTCGCCGATCACCTCACCCTCCTCACCGAGCGTGCAGGTCAGCACCGTCACAGCGGCACCCTCCGCGGCATACCGCGCAATGGTGCCTCCGGTGGTGAGGGTCTCGTCATCGGGGTGCGCATGCACGAACAGGATTCGTCGATCACTCATGGCGGTCAGTCAACTCACTCACTTGGCGGTACGGGTCCAGCCCGCCGCGTCCACGAACACGCCGACCTGGATCGGACCGGCCAGCGACACCCCGTCCACTCCCGGCCCTGCCGCAACGACAGTGGTGTCCTGCAGCACGGGCAGCACCGCCGCTAGTTCCCACAGCCTCGGCTCGGCATCCGCGATCACACGTGTCACGTCACCCTCGCCCCGTAGCGCGGCGTCGATCGCCGGCTGAAGCACCGGATCGCACAGCCCCGACAGATTGCTCGGCGCACGTACCTGTTCGGGCGTCGGCACCGCGCTCGAGGCCGCGCCGGGCGTCGACTCTGCCGGGGTCTGCAATGTCGACAGCGATAGACATCCGAATCGGGACGCGAGGGATGTCGCCGGATCGGATCCGGCACGTTCCCAGCCGACGACAACGTCCACACTTCCACCGGCCAGCGCCTCGCCGTACAGGTTCTCCGATTTCAGCGGGCGCACCGACGCGGCGATTCCGGCGCCCCGCCACTGGTCGGCGGCAGTGTTGGCGACAGCGATCGCGGTCTCGTCGTTCTCCGGCGCACCGACCACGAGCGTCAGTTGCTCGCCGGCGCGCATCATGCGACCTTCCGTCACCGTCTCGGGGTCTGCACCAGGCTTGCCGTTGGCGACGCGCTGGTACCCCGCTGCCGTGAGCATCGCGGACGCCTGCTCCCGGGTGGCGGGCGGCGGGGCGGTCGGAACATAGCCGGGATCCGAGGGCGACAACACCTGGGCCCGTGCGGGCGTCGCCGAGGATTCGCTGCCTGCACCCACCGTTGCGAGGAGGTTGGCGTCGATCAATCCGAGCAGGCCCTTGCGGACCTGTGGATCCATGAGTTCGGGAACCCGCCCGTTGAGAGTCATCGCCAGCACACGCGGCTGAAATTCGGTACCGGTGCGAACACTCGGGATCACCGACAGCTGCGCGATGGTCGCGCCGCCGCCGTGCACGCGCGCCACCTGGGCGTCACCGGATCGCATCGAGTCGGCCAGCTGCGCGGGCGAGCCGCCGCGGCGCATGAGGATCTGGTCCGGCTTCGCCGGCGTACCCCAGAACCTGTCGTTGCGTTCGAGCAGTATCTCGTCGCGGCCCCGGTCGACCGACTTGATATGGAACTGACCGCCCGACACGGGGATGCTGTCCGTCAGACCGCGCTCGAAACCACCCGGAGTGTCCTTCACCAGGTGCGACGGCAGCAGGTCGGTGAACAACTCACGCCATGCCGGATAGGGGGCGGTCAGCTTGACCGTGACGGTCTTGCCGCCACCGGACGACTCGACGTTCTCGATCAGCCCGTACCCGGCGGGATCGACCACCCCAGGCTGGCTGATCATCTGCTGCCACAGGTAGTGGAAGTCCTCTGCGGCGATCGGCGCACCGTCGGACCACTGGGCCTCGTTACGGAGCTGGTAGGTGATGGTGTACGGCGCTTCGGAGGTGAGCGCCGCCGACACCACCACAGATGTGTCGGGCACCCAGTCGGTCATGCCGGGACGAACCGGATCGAGCACCGGCCGGAACGGACTCGGCAGTACCAGCGCGCTGACCGCCGAGTTGGCCGGAGACTGGTCCGCCAGCAGATGCGGGTTGAACCCGATCCCGACGTCGTCGATCGCAACGACCACGGTGTTCTTCGTGGCGACCGTCGTCGTCGGCTTGGGGCTGTCGGTGCTTTCCACCGGCGGCGGCGGATTCGCGGTACAGGCGGCAAGTGCCAGCAACGAGGCGGCCGCGGCAGCACCCAAACCTCGTCGGCTCAGCATCCGACCACCGATCACACGGAATCCCCCGCTCCCGACCTGCGCCACTACCGGTACCCCTCTCCGCGAGCGGCTTCGCCGCCCGTGCGCGTTATGCGAGTGTTCAGACTCGCACAACGCGCACGGAACTCTTACAACGCGGCCTTGTCACGCGACTTCGCGCGCGAACGCTCGCGGGCGCGATCGTTCTGGGACAGGTGCAGCTTGCGGACCCGGACGATCTCGGGCGTGACCTCGACGCACTCGTCGGCGGCACAGAACTCCATGGCGCCCTCGAGGCTCAGCTCGATCGGCTTGGCGAGAGTCTCCATCACGTCAGCGGAGGACTGACGCATGTTGGTCAGCTTCTTCTCACGGGTGACGTTGATGTCGAGGTCCTCGGCACGCGGGTTGATGCCCACAACCATGCCCTCGTAGGTGTCGGCACCCGGCTCGACGAAGAACGTGCCACGATCGGCCAGCTGGATCATCGCGAACGGGGTGACCGAACCGGTACGGTCCGAGACCAGCGAGCCGGTGTGGCGGGCGCGGATCTCGCCAGCCCACGGCGCGTAGCCGTGGAAGACGGCGTTGGCGATGCCGGTGCCGCGAGTCTCGGTGAGGAAGTCGGTGCGGAAACCGATCAGGCCGCGCGACGGGACGATGAACTCCATCCGGACCCAGCCGGCGCCGTGGTTGGCCATCTGGACCATCTTGCCCTTGCGGTTCGCAAGGAGCTGGGTGATGGCGCCGAGGTACTCGTCGGGGCTGTCGATGGTCAGCTCCTCGAACGGCTCGTGGACCTTGCCGTCGACGAGCTGGGTGACCACCTGCGGCTTGCCGACAGTGAGTTCGAAACCCTCACGGCGCATCTGCTCGACCAGGATGGCCAGCGCCAGCTCGCCACGCCCCTGGACCTCCCACGCATCGGGGCGGCCGATGTCGAGAACCTTCAGCGAGACGTTGCCGACGAGCTCGGCGTCCAGGCGCGACTTCACCATTCGCGCGGTGAGCTTGTGGCCCTTGACCCGGCCGACCAGGGGCGAGGTGTTGGTGCCGATGGTCACCGAGATGGCGGGCTGATCGACCGTGATGCGGGGCAGTGCCACCGGGTTCTCCAGGTCGGCAAGAGTGTCGCCGATCATGATGTCCGGGAAACCGGCGACCGCGACGATATCGCCGGCCACGGCGACCTCGGCGGGCTGACGCTCGACACCGACAGTCTGCAGCAGCTCGGTGACCTTCGCGCGGGTGACGACAGGCTCGCCGTCGCTCTCGCGGCACCACGACACGGTCTGGCCCTTGCGCAGCTCACCATTGTGGATGCGGACCAGTGCCAGGCGGCCGAGGAATGCGGAGGCGTCGAGGTTTGTGACGTGAGCCTGCAACGGCGCCGCGACATCACCCTTGGGCGCCGGAACGTGCTCCATCAGGACCTTGAACAGTGCGTCGAGGTTCTCGGCGTCGGGCGCGGCGCCATTTGCGGGCTGCACGGTGGACGCCTTGCCTTCACGACCGGACGCGTAGAGCACCGGCAGACCGAGAGCGAGTTCGGCGGCCTCGGCGGCCTCGTCGGACAGATCCGACGCGAGGTCCAGGAGCAGGTCCTGGGCCTCGGTGACGACCTCTTCGATGCGGGCATCGGGTCGGTCGGTCTTGTTGACGACCAGGATCACCGGCAGGGAGGCAGCGAGGGCCTTGCGCAGCACGAAACGAGTCTGCGGGAGCGGGCCTTCGGAGGCGTCGACGAGCAGGACGACACCGTCGACCATGGACAGACCCCGCTCGACCTCGCCACCGAAGTCGGCGTGACCCGGGGTGTCGATCACGTTGATCACCGTGACGGTGCCGTCCTGGTTGTGGCGGTGCACGGCGGTGTTCTTCGCGAGGATGGTGATGCCCTTCTCGCGTTCGAGGTCACCGGAGTCCATGACGCGGTCGACCAGCTCTGCGCGCTCGGCGAAGGCGCCGGACTGGCGCAGCATTGCGTCGACGAGGGTGGTCTTGCCATGGTCGACGTGCGCGACAATGGCAACGTTACGGAAATTCGTGGTGCTCACGCGGGGCGTTCTCCTGGCTGCTGACGGGGCCACGCGAAGTTGCACTCGCACGGCTTATGGCTGCCGCTACGCGTATGCGTGATTCCATTCGCGACCCGCGCCGCTGAATGTTCACGATATTCGCGTCAGCGCCGGGATTGCGGCCAGCGAATATCGTACCCGCTTTTGGCCGTTCCTCGCGCACACCCTCTCCCCAAAACCCCTTCCGACCTGGAAATAGTGATCTACACCACTACCCCTAAGGTGGCCTCCGCGAACCATCCGGACGGCGTCACGGTTTCGCCGATCCGGGGGGCGTATTGGTCGAAGAACACCCTCGAAGTGAGCTCCCGGCGGCTCGAAACCCCCGCCTTCTCGAACACCGACTTCAGGTGATCCTGGACGGTGTAGGGCGATAGGTACAACCTCTTTGCGATCTCCGCAGTCGTCGCGCCGTGCAGCACGTGTGCGACGACGTCCCGCTCACGACCCGTCAGGCCCAGCGCCGACACGATCAAGGGCAGGACGTCCGGTGGTCCGGCTTTTTCGACGGTGACCGCAATCTGCATCGAACCGTCCCCGTGCCCGGCCATCGGTGCGGCGTGGATCGTCAGCCACTCACCGGAGCGCGATCGCACGCGCAGCCGCGGAACCGCCCCAGTACGACCGGACGCGAGGGCCCGGGCCGCGGAAACGATCGACACGATCGATGGAGGCAACTGTCCCCAGAGATCACCGCCGAGTTCGGAGACCTGCCTTTCGGCAGCGGCCGTGGCCTGTACCACCTCCCCGGCCCCGTCGAACAACATGACCGCCGGCCCAGCCGTGTCGCGTGAGAGATCGAGCGAGCCACCGGCCGCCGCCACCAGCCCAGCCCGTATCCCCACCGCAAGAGTTGTCGACAGCCCGTCGAGGAAATCAGCCTCTGCGGGGCTGAACCCACTGCTGCCGGCGCTCCGGTAGATCGCGAGGCCACCCCATGTCTGGTCGCCGCAACGAAGCATCAACCGCAGCTCGTGCCCTAGCCCGAACCGGGGTTCGAACAAGTCGCGAAACCGGGAACTGCGGCGCGGGTCGCCGCCCGTCTCGTCGTGCAGGATGCTCACGCCCACCGCACGCTTGGCAAGGTCGACGAAGAGACTGACATCGTCCTCGACGTACTCGTGATGCATGAACTCCACTTCGCACGGCTCGGGCAGCCCGGTCTTGACCGAGCCGGTCACCAGCGCCGTAGCGGGATCGATCGTCCCGAAGCAGGCCGAATCGAACGGCACTGCAGTGGTGAGCACCTCGAGTGCCTGCTCGCCGAAATCGGCCCATGCCAGACCCGCACGCGAGAGTGCGCCGACCCGTTCGCGAGCGGATCCCGCCTGGTAGGTGCCCATCGCCGTATTGTGACCGACCGGTCAGATCTTGTGAACCCCCAGAATCCTGGGGTCCGACGTACCCCTCCACGAGGGATACCCGGCGAGCACGCCGCCCGCGACGCTTCCGTTCATGACAATCACACCGCTCCACCCCGACACGGCGAATGCGCTCGGCCGACTCGCGGCTGACATCGACGGCCGGCTCGACCTGCCCGACAGCCCTGAATGGTCCACGGTGTCACAAGCGTGGAACCTGAGCATCGCTCAGCGCCCGTCCGCGGTTCTGACCGCCGCGAGCCCCACTGACATCGTCAAAGCGGTGCGCTTCGCGGGAGCGCACGGCATGCGCGTGTCAGCGCAGCCCAGCGGCCACGGTGCCACGCGCGCCCTCGACGACACGATCCTGGTCCGGACCACGGCCCTCGACGACACCTGGATCGACGCCGAGGCACGGATCGCCCGCGTCGGCGCCGGCGTCAAGTGGGGCGCACTGCAGGCTGCCCTCGACGGGACCGGACTCACCGGGCTCACCGGCTCCAACCCGGACGTCTCGGTGGTGGGCTTCTGCCTCGGCGGCGGGCTGTCCTGGTTCACACGCCCGTTCGGCCCAGGTTCGGGGGCGCTGTCCGCGGTCGAGATCGTCGATGCCCACGGCGCGCACCGGTGGATCAGCGACGACAACGCCCCCGAGCTGATGTGGGCGCTTCGCGGCGGGGGCGGCGAGTTCGGAATCGTCACCGCCGTCGAGATCGATCTCTTTCATGCACCGCAGATCACCGCCGGCCGGATCGTGTTTCCCGCAACGGACGCACGCGCGGTACTGCGGGCGGTCGCCGCGGCCACGGAGGCTGCACCGCCGGAGCTGACTCTGTGGGCGTCGATCATGCACTTCCCGCCGATCCCTGAGCTGCCCGACGCTATCCGGGGCCAGTCGTTCTGCTTCGTCGACACCGCGCTTCTCGGCGCCCCCGGCAGTCTCGACGCGCTGCTGTCGCCCGTGCGCGCCGCCGGCACGGTCCTGCGCGACACCGTGCGCCCGGTACAGCCGTCCGATATGGCCGCGATATGCGAGGAGCCGGTCGATCCATCGCCCGGCACCCATTCGTCGACAACCATCACCAAGCTCGACGAGCGGTTGATCGACCTGGTCCTCGACCGCACCGGCACTCCAGGATCGACGCCGCTGACTCAGATCCAGTTCCGTCATCTCGGGGAGGCCGCGGCCGCGGGACGACCGGGTGCGGTGGACCTGCGCCGGTGCGAGGCGGAGTTTGCAGTGACGATGCTCGCGGTCGCGCCGGTGCCCACGCTGCTGGACGCCGCATCTGCAGCGATGACGGCACTACGCGGCGAGCTGTCGCCGTGGTCCGCGGGACCGACCGTGCCGACGCTCCTCGGCCCGGACGACGACTCCCCCGAGCACGCATTCGATGCCGATACGCTCGCCAAGCTCTGTCGGCTGAAGGAGGCCGTCGACCCGTCGTACGTCGTTCGCGGCAACTATCCGGTGCACGGGCGCTGACGCCTCGACGCAGATTGCCCGGGTCCTCGGGGGCCGGCAATCTGCGCCGGCTCAGAAAATGAGGGTACGCTAACTCCTGTGCGGTCAGTTTCGTATCGCGGAGCCGCACTCGGGAGGAAGGCCGGGCTCGCACATGGGCAAGGGAAAGGGAAAGGTCAAGGCCAGCAAGGTCTCCGGCCTCAAGCCCAAGAAGAAGTGCTGTCGCAAGAAGACACGCTGCCTCGAGTGCCCAGTAGTCATCATGCGGATGAAGAAGCTCGAGAACGAGGGCGCCTCCAAGAAGGAGCTCAAGAAGGGCCTCAAGAACGCCCGGGCCGCCTAGGACAACAAGGCACTTGCTTGAACTGGTCCGTGATCCTTGCCGGGTAGTCGTCGAATCGGTTTCGGCGCGGCACGCAGCGGTTACCTGGTCGACCAGATCGGGGTACTCCTCGCCTACGCAAGTGCTACCCGGCGCGCGCTGATCAACCGGGAGCCCCACCTCCCCGGAACCCTGACCCGCGATCGCCCCCAGTGACGCACCATGGGCATCTGCGACGGTGTGGGGCTTGCCACCAAACTCATGGCGGCCCAGCTCATTATCGAACGCGCACTCGTGATCAGCCCTATCCTGATACACCGGCTCTGCCTGAGTCGCTAGTCCAGGTCGCGAACGACCGCGGGGTTCCCCTCACGTTCATAGACCTGGACTAGGGACACCGCTGGCCGGACATGCAGCACCTGGGTTGGTACTGGTCCGCCCCGATCAGCACATCGTGTGGGTATCCGATACGACGCCGGACCGCGACGAGAGCGAGGTGCTCCCAGTGCGGGCGCTGGGGACATCGACCCCGCGCGCGGCCTCTGTCAGCGGCACACCATCGTCGAGGTTCGGACACACCACCTGAGAACAGCGCATTACCTGTTCGCGTGCACTCTCGGGCAGATCCGTGAGCCCGAGAGTGTGCTGCGATGGGGTGATGACACCGACATCACAACGCCTTCAGATGGCGGCTTCCGGGCCCTACATGCCGGTGATACGGATAGTGTTGGCGTGCAGGATCTTGCGGCCTATCACGCGGCTGACCACCCCGCGACTGACCGACCGAGAAGCCCGTGGGCAGGGCTGACCCTCTACGACATCGTCCGCGACATCCAACGCGCGCACTCGCCATCTGGATCGGCACCTGCCCACTGTGTCACCACAGGTTTCCAACCGGACAAAGTCCTGCTAGGCACTTGGTCCCGCGAGACACCAGCTACAGATCGACCAGCTCGTCTGCATGCTCGGTGTCAATGCTGGTGTTGAAGCCCGAATGCGAGCCGATGAGAATCGGCTGTTGGCCAACATACTCCTGAACGACGGATGCGTTCATCGAAGCAACCAGCGCGGCATCTTGCATCGCGAAGGTGTACGGCTGCTGCGAGCACGAGCCGTTGGTGTGCAGCGCCCAGGCCGGGGCAGTCAAGACCAGATCGCCTGCACTCCAACGAATCTTCTTGCCCTCGACCACAGTCTGCCAGTCGCCGGCGAACGCATAGTTGATGGCAGCCATGCTGTGTCGGTGCGAGCGCGCCATCCGGTACTTGCCTTCGACCCAAGTCGGGTCGAAACCACCCGAGATGAAGGCGGTGAGGGTGTTGGTGCTGCCGTTGACACGGCCGGTCGCGTCGTCCCAGAGGAGCGCAATGATCGCCGAACGGTAGTCCGGGCCCGATTTGTCGAGGCCGTCCAGATAGGCCTTGACTTCGGTCCACTTCCAGCACTTTGGTCGATGACGAACCACTTCTGGGTCCATCAGGCCAGCGTAGGTCTTCAGCGCACCGCCACCGGACGGCATCTCATAGACGAAATCAGCCATCGGCTCACGCTCGTGCCCACTCTCGCTGTCGACCGCGGCACGATAGTCGTCGTTGACATAGTGCGCTGCAAGGTATTCGAGGAGCGGAGCGTCGCTGAAGACGAGTCGCACATAGGGCTCGTCGCCGGTGGCCTCGTACCACTTGGCGGTCAGATTCGGGACCGTCCACGTATCATGCTTCGACGTCTCGAATCGGCTTCCGTCAACCTCGACAATGCCAGTACCACCGATGCAGAGCTCGACACTCGAGCTGCTTCGCGTCGTGGGCGCGGTCTTCTCACCCGGCAGAACGACCTCGATGCCGACGCGGATGGTCGGGGTCAGGCTCCGGAACCGCGAATTCGGATGGACGATCAGCGATCGACGGACGTCACCGTCGGCAGGCTGAGCCAAGGCAGCGAGGCGTGCCACCTCAGCCTCGATCTGTCCGCGACTCACCTTGAGGGCGGGCCACACCGGCGAGGTGACCTCGTCGACCTCGGTCTGATCAAGAAAAGTTGCGAGCACATCGGGCATCGCCACGCTCCCTTCGGTTGTGGGCTTCATCGATCTCGACACCCAGAGTGTCGGCAACCTCACCATACAATCCTTATTACGGGATGCTCAACCCGCCCAACGGGATGCAAACAGGCAAACAAGCTAATATCCCGCGGTGCGGGATATATATATTGCTAGACGGAACGCTGGTACTGTAGCGCTCGTCACTAAGATCAGCGCGGCAGGAGAGCCTCACGATGAAGCGCACCGATGACCACGACATCGCTGTCGAACGAGCTGCACGCGAATTGGAGAACGGTCGGCCGATCCTCCTGATCGCCGACACCGTTGAGCTCCACCAGCCGACTGCGGTTCTCGTGTGTGCCGCAGCATCTGCGACGACGTCCACCGTCGCTTTCCTGGTGCGGCACTCGTCCGGATACCTCGAGGTAGCGCTGCCGTCGACCGAGTGCGCACGCCTTGGATTGAGCGTGATGTCCGGGGCCGATCCGACCGGCAACGACGCGACCGGTTATACAGTCACCGTCGACGCGGCAGCGGGCATCGGAACCGGCATCTCGGCAGCGGATCGCGCAACCACGATGCGACTGCTCACCGACCCGCAGAGCACAGCAGCGTCGTTCACGCGCCCCGGGCACGTCCAGCCGCGCGGCACGAGCAGTGCCGGCGTCCGAACCCACCGCGACCACGCTCATGCTGCAGTCGATCTCGCGAGGATCGCCGGCGTCTCGCTCGCCTGCGGAATCGGGCACCTGGTCAGCGAGGCCCGGCCAGCCGAACTCGCCGATGCGGCCGAAGCGCGCAGTTTCGCTGACCACCACGGTCTCGTCGCACTCGACATCGGCGACATCGTCGACTGGTACGCCGATCGTGAAGCCTTCGTGGCCGAAGGTCCGCCGTTCACGACGCACATGCGTCACGGGGTGTTCGTCGGCACCACCTACTATCTGCCTGGGCAGCCCGTCGAACATGTCGTCTTCACCTTCGGCACTCCTCAAACCGCCGCCTCAACTCCCGTGTACGTGCACGACGAATGCCTAGGGCAAACCTTCTTTACGGACTCCTGCGAATGCGAGGAAGGCCTGGATCGCGCGATGAGCGCCATCGTTCGGGCCGGCCACGGAGTCGTCGTGTACATCCGACGGCCGGCCGCCGCAGCTGGAGGTGCCTGCCCCGGCAACGCCGGACGTACCACACTCGAGCCGATTCACCGTCGGCTGCTGGCTCAGCTCGCCATCGACAGAATCCATCCAGTGCAGCCGACACAACGCACCTGTGTCGCACTGCAAGCCCGAACATCTTGACGCAACAGAAATCGCCTGAAAGGAAATGAGACACGAATGAAGCGCCAGAACGAGAACCCGGACGAACTCGGGCTGACCTACTTCTTCCCTACCGGCCAAACCGACCACGTCTGGTCGGACGAAGCAGCACGGGCGACTCCACCGTTGTCGAAGTCCGTGTTTCTGGACATGGCCCGGGCCGCTGAGCAGACCGGCTTCGATGCGTTGTTCATCGCTGACAGCTGGTCTGGTCATCAGCGTGAAGCCGAGCGCGCGGGGCATCAATCGCCTAAGTACCACGCGCCGCTACTTGCTATGGGCCTGTTCGCCGCGACCGAGCACATCGGGGTGATCACAACCATGCACACGACGCATCACAAACCTGCCCACATCGCGCGGATGGGAGCCACTCTCGATGCGTTCAGCGGAGGCCGGTGGGGATGGAATGTCGTCACCGGATTCGGCGACCCCGAGGCCAAGCTGTTCGGCGCCGAGAATCTCGTAGAGCACGACGAGCGCTATGCGATGGCCGGCGAGTTCGTCGAGATTGTCCGCAGACTCTGGTCTGAAGACGACCCTATCGACGTCCACGGCAACTTCTATCGGGTCGAGGGACGCATCAAGGCACCGCGCCCGGTGCAACAGCCGCACCCCCTCCTGGTGAGCGCCGGCGGGTCGCCTGCGGGAATGAAGTTCGCCGCTCAACACTGCGACCAGATAGTCGTCGCCGGGAACACAATCGAAAAGGTGCAGGAGACGAGCCGCCGCGTCGACGCGGCCGTTCACGAAGCGGGACGTACCGCACCGCTGGGAACCACACCGTTCACAATCGTCATCGTGCGTGACGGCGAAGGCGAGGCCGAGGAGACGTACGAGCGACTCGTCCGCTCCTTGAACGAAGAGGCCACCATGGAACTAGCCGCCGACATCTTGGGCGGAATCGACTCGGTGCGCGCACTGTTCGCAGACCAAGGCCACAGCGCGGCGGCCCGCGCATGGGGCAGCGGACAAGGGATCCTCAAGCTCTTCGGCACCAGCGAGCAGGTCGCCCAACAGCTCATCGACCTCAAGACACAGACATCCACCAACAACGTTCTACTGAACTTCCCGCTGTGGAATCCGACCGAACTTCAATCGTTCGCCCCAGTCATGGATCACCTGCGCGACGCCGGGATGTGGCGCCCGCCGAGCGAGCGCGACTACTCCTGGTAGTCACCCCACGGATGGACAGGCCCGGAGAGCACTCAGCTCTCCGGGCCTGTTCGTCTGTGAATACTTCAGCGGTCGGCCGGTGGTGTCAGGTCGTCGCACCCTCTGAATGTCGCCAGCCGTTGAGTTCGTCTAGCAGCGCCATGCGATCGTCACGATATCCCGTGTCGCCGACCCTGATGCTCTCGTCCCAGTGCATGGTCGTCGGCTCCGATGGGTCCAACCTCGGCCAAGTCGGCACGCCATTACCGTTCGGGTCCCCGTAGGTGACGAAGTTGGCCCAGGCCCGCATCATCGTGTCCGACAATTCCCGGTCTGTTCGACGCCATTCCCAGGTAGGTCGTGCCGTGTCGAACGTACCGAATACGTACAGCACGTCCGACCCGTGGAAGGCCCGGGAGTATGAGGCTTCGATGATGCGGTCGCCGGCCGCGATCGGAGGCTCACGGAAGAAGCGGAAGTGCCAGAGCGGCGAGGAGCAGTGTGCGGCGTGCCCCCGGGCGGCAGCCCAGTTCGACCAGTTGAAGATGCGATCGGCTTCGAGCTCCCAGCTCGCATGCTGGGCACTCGCGTCGTCGACTGCGGGGTACGCCTCGAGCGCGCGATCGGCGGCAGCACCGAAGGTCTGTCGAAGGTGTTCCAGATAAGCAGGCAACGCCGGCACGTACGGCAGCCCGGATGACTCGTTTCCGACGTTGCCGACGAGGAATGGCACATCATGCACCCGGCCGGACTGATACGCCGTCAACGGGGACTCCGGCAGAACATACCCGTCTACCACGGGATAAGCGCTGTCGAACAGGTGCAGGCTGATCTCAGCACCCGGCGCAAGGGCGAAGTTCCACGCGCCTCCCGCACGCGGGAGCATCACCGAGTTGACCTTCTCCAGTGGAGTAGCGCGCAGTTGGGACAGGCTGTCGATGTCGAGCAGGCGCAACAGTTCGACGCCGGACTCTTCACCGGCCGCCAGCGTCTGCGGACCCGATGGATGTCCCGGCCCCTCCATTTCATATGCCAGGCCCGGTCCACTGTGCGCAATTGCCTTGTGAAACAGGCCCTCGGCGAGGGGGGACACACGGAGCACGTGCACCGAGTTGGCCCCTGCCGAGACGCCGCCGATCGTCACATTCCCGGGATCGCCACCGAGCGCAGCGATGTTCCGCTGCACCCACTCGAGCGCGGCGATCTGATCCAGCAGTCCATAGTTTCCCGACACGTGCGCGTCGGACTCTGCCGACAAATCCGGATGCGCGAGAAATCCAAGTCGTCCGAGACGATGGTTGACGGTGACCACGGTGCAGCCGAGCCGGGCCAATCGCTCACCGTCGTACATCGGATTCGCCGACGACCCGAACTGGTAGGCGCCGAAGTGGAACCACACGAGGACCGGGCGCTGCTCGTCAGCGCCGCCGGTCCAGACGTTGAGATACAGACAGTCCTCGCTGAAGGTCCGCTCTCCCCCGTAGTAGATCGAGTCGGCAGGCGGTGCGTCCTGCGGCGCAGACGCCGCATGCTGTAGTGCGTCGCGCGTCCCTGACCACGGCGACGGCGGCTGCGGTTCGCGCCAGCGGAAGTCTCCGACAGGCGGTGCCGCGTACGGAACGCCGAGGAACGAACGGACCGCGCCGTCGTCGGTCGCGCGTCCTCGCAGTTCTCCGGAATCGATCAAAGCGGTGCTGGTCACGGTCATGCGACAGATCCTTTCGAGATTCTACTTTCGGGTGCTAACTGACCTGCAGTTCGTCATACCGCGGGTCACGAAGCCTGGGACAAGCTGCGGAACTCACGCATGTGGTACACGGTCGGTTCGTCGTTTCCGAACTCGACGTCATCGACGCGCCCGATGAGGATGGTGTGGTCTCCGCCGGGATGCTTGGAAAACGCGGCGCACCGCAGCGTGACGCTCGAATCGAGGATGTGCGGCTGGCCGAGCGCGTCGGTCTTCGCCACGCCACCGCCGAACTTGTCGGCCCCACGCGTGGCGAAACGGATGGCGAGATCGGTCTGGCCCGGCGCAACGAAGTGGACGTTCCATCGGTCTGCGGAGAGAAACACTTCGTGGCATTCGGCGGTGTTGGCGACGCACACCAGGACGAGGGCCGGTTCGGCGGACAGCGAACAGAAAGAGGTCGCGGTGAAACCGCGCGGCTTTCCGGTCGAGTCGGTGGTGGTGACGATGGTGACGCCGCTGGGGAACCTGGTCATCGCTTCACGGAACCGTTCGATATCGATCGGCTGCTGAAGCTGTGCGTCATTGAATCTCATAGTCGGATCTCCAGATTTCGAGTGGCATTGAAGGAACGGCCTGACCGGCCTCGGATGGCCCTGACAGACGTTGGTGGGCCGGCCCGCACAGGGGTAGTGACTGGCATTACACCACGGTACAATCCGCTATAGGGGATGTCTATGCCGCATTGCGGGATGGACTACCTTGTAGCCGTCGCAGGACGAAGCCGAAACAACCGCCATCACAGGAGGCGCACCCGTGCATCAACCACCCTGGCTCACCGACGCCGACGTTGATCGATCCGTTCAGCTGAGCGAAGCAATTTCCGCCGTAGCAGCAGCGATTGACCACGAGGCGCGAGGCCGAGCGGGCAACATAGCCAAGACCATGACCACATGGGATCCATCGAGCGCCGCCCACGCGCTCGGCGGATTCGATCACGAGACCGGTCGCGTCGCATTCAAGACCTGGGTCAACACTCCCGTTGGCGCCGAGTCGCTGCTGAGCCTGTTCGATTCGACCAACGGACGCATCCTGGCGATGATGCAGTCGGTCACACTCGGCGTAATCCGCACCGCTGCCGTGTCTGGAGTGGCGACCGATGCGTTGTCCGCGCCCGACGCCGACGAGATGACCATCATCGGCACTGGCCGACAGGCACTCCAGCAGGTCGCAGCGGTAGCCTGCGTCCGGTCACTGCGCCGGGTACGCGTGTGGAGCCCGACCCCTGCCAGCCGGAAGGCGTTCACCAAGCAGATCGGCACCGATCTGGAAATCTCGGCGGAAACCGCGAACACGCTGGAGGAGGCGGTAGCCGACTCCCCCATCGTCACCATAGTCACGCGCGCTCGCGAACCGTTCTTCCCACGCGGCATCTTGGCGAACGGCGCACATTTCAATGCGATCGGCGCCATCCTCCCCCACGCGGCGGAATTCGACAGCGCCATCCTGGACGACTCCGACCTCACCGTCGTGGACAACCTGACGAATGCACGCAATGCGTCGAAAGAGCTGATCGACCACTTCGGCGACGACTGGTCTTCGGTCGCCACCCTCGGCGACATCCTGACTGGCGCCACCTCGCGCCCTACGTCCCCACGACTGACTGTTTTCAAGGGGATGGGCATGGGACTCGCCGACCTCGCCGTGGCAAACGTCGCCGCCGCCAATCACACAGGAGCACCGACCGCATGAAGTTCCGTAGCACCCCCCAGTCGATCACCGGCTCGATTTCACCCCTGATCACGCCGTTCGCCGACGACATGAGCCTGGACCTCGGCAGCCTGGCCACTCTCACCCGCTGGCACCTCGACAGCGGCACCCATGGCGTCTCGATCGGCGGCTCGACCGGCGAACCGAGCTCCCAGACCGTCGCCGAGCGAATTGCCGCGATCCGAACCGTCGCCGAGGTCGTGGACGACTCCGTTCCGTTCCTGGCGGGCACCGGTTCTGCCAAGCTCGACGAAACCCTGGAGGTCACGGCGGCCGCAGTCGAGGCCGGTGCAGACGCCGCGCTCGTAATCACGCCCTACTACGCCCGCCCGACGCAGGAAGCACTGTTCCGCTGGTACTCGACCGTGGCCACCGAGTTCCCCGACATGCCGATCGTGATCTACAACGTTCCGTCGAGAACCGCCGTCGATCTGGCACCAGAAACCGTCGCACGCCTGAACAGCGCGCACGAGAACATCGTCGGAATCAAGGAGACCACCAAGGATTTCGAGCACTTCTCACGGGTCCTGCACGCGACTGGTCGCGACTTCCTCGTATGGTCCGGCATCGAGCTCTTGTGCCTGCCGCTGATGGCGCTCGGCGGGAGCGGGTTCATCAGCGCCACCGCAAACCTTGCACCCAAGGCCGTCGCCACCATGTTCGAGCGTTGGCAGGCAGGCGACTTCGCAGGCGCGCGAGAGATTCACTACGCTCTGCACCCGCTTACCGATCTCCTGTTCGTCGAGACGAACCCGGCTCCGGCCAAGTGGGTTCTACACCAGAAGGGCCTACTAGCGTCCCCGGCGGTGCGTTCTCCGCTCATCACGCCGACACCCGAAGGGTTGGAAAAGATACAGAAGCTGCTGGCCCAAGCCGATGCGGTGATTCAGGGCGAGACGTTCCCCGTGCAGTCCATCTGACGCGACGGCTGAACGGAATCCAGTCACTGCGATCGGCCGGGTGTTTCCCGGCCGATCGCAGTGTTCACGCAGTCGCCCCCGCTCAGATCTCGCGACCCAGCGTGCAGACTAACCGGCACCAAGGGCAGTCGAGATGTCGCGCGCGCAGCCGAGCACAGCACCTGCCGCACGCTTCATGGCATCCGCCGTGAACCGAGTGACGGGTCCAGCGACTACCAACGCAGCCACGATCGTCCCGCTACTGTCGAACACCGGCGCAGCCATCGTCGAAACATCCGGATGTACCCGGTTCGCATTCTCTTCAGGCAGCAGCGAAAGGCCCGTGCTACGCACCGACGCAGTACTCGAAAGGAAGTCGCTGATCTCGTCGCTCGCCATCTCCGGATACCAATCCGCCATGAGCGCGCGTAACGACTCTGGATCTTCGTCCGCGAGCAGAACCCGCGATCCCGCGCTGAGATCCGCCATCGGCACCCGAGTGCCGATCTGCAGGTATTGACGAATTGTGTATGTGCTGTCCGAACAGGCAACACAGATCTTGGAGTCGCCGGCGCGCGTCCACAATGACGTGGTCTCCAGAACCTGCTCGCGCAATTCGTCCATGTATGGCTGCGCAACCGAGCCGAGGTCTATTTGCTCGGCCCGACGTTGCGCAAGCTTGGTGATGCCGACTCCCAAGCTGTATCGCTTCGTCAGCGGATTGAACTCGAGCAGATTGCCCTGCGCGAGCGTGACCGCGATCCGGTGGGCAGTGCTCGGACTGCATCCCAACTTGAGCGCCAGACTCTGCATCGTCTGAGGGGACTGAGCGGCGGCGAGAACCTCGAGTAGCTGGATGGCCCGCTGAACAGACTGCACACCAGGTCGCCCGATCGATTCCTGCCCCCCGGGTTGCGCATCCATGCTCATTTCCGTGGACACATGCTTCACCGTCCTCCCGTCGTCGCCCTCAGCCTATCCCCGTATACAGACCACCCTTGACCCCGCCAAGTTCGACCGCACGTCAATGCGGAGCGACGAAACCGTGAGCAGCCAACCTTGTACGATCATATCCCGCAATGCGGGTTGCCCATCCCGCAATACGGTGTGTAACTTCTGATGTGACGGCGCACACGAGGCGTTCCATCCCGGCACCTCCTCATCAGTCCAGCCCACGAACGAACTGAGGTTTCGAACAATGCGTCTGGCAACCTTGCGAACCCCCACCGGCACCCGCGCAGCCCGCGTGGAATCCGAGACGAGCGCGATCCTGCTGGATTCGCCCGACGTTGGCGCCCTTCTCAACACCGAGGGCTGGGAGACTCTGGCCCGCGCCGACGGCGAGGCGATCAGCTTCGAACCGACGGACCTCGCACCGGTCGTGACTCTGTCGTCGGCGAAGATCTTCCTGGTCGGGTTCAACTTCGGCTCCCACGCGGCCGAGCTCGGCCGGGCGCAACCAGAGTTCCCGTCGATCTTCGCTAAATACCCTGAGAGCCTCATCGGTGCCAACGACCAGATCATGCTTCCGCATTCGAGCCTGAGCGTCAGCAACGACTGGGAGGTCGAGCTCGTCGCCATCATCGGCACGGCGGGACGCCACATACCCGTCGACCGGGCCGAAGACCACATCGCGGGCTACTGCGTCGGCAACGACACCGGGGTACGTGACTGGCAGTTCCGTAACCGGCCGCCGCTGATGGGCAAGATCTGGGAGTCCATGACGCCGATCGGCCCATGGCTCACTACAGATGCCGGCCCCGTCCAGGAGATGCGACTGACCACTGACGTCGACGGCGTTCGGGTTCAGGACGGCACCGGCGCCGACATGATCTTCAGTCCCGCCACCGTGGTCTCGTACATCAGCACCGTCATCGCATTGCAGCCCGGCGACATGATCTTCCTCGGGACTCCACCCGGAATTGCCATGGGCCAAGACCCCGAGCCGTGGCTCCGCCCCGGTCAAGTGCTCACGACCACCATCTCGGGACTCGGCGAACTACGCAACGAGTGTGTCGAGAGCCTCGCCCCGACAACCACCGACTGGACTGTGTCATGACGCAATCGACCGACCTGCCGATCACCCCTCTCGAGTTCGATGAGCTCACACCCGAATCGCAGGACCTGCTGCGTCCACGGTACGAACGCCTCGGCTACCTCGGGGACGTCTTCGCGATCCTCGGCAACAACGACGGCGCTCTTCGATCGTTCGTCGGGTTCGCCGACTCCTCGGCGGCTCCGGTCGACCAGAACGTCCGAGAGATCGTCGCGTTGGCCGTCGCCGCAGCCACCAATGCCGAGCCTGAACTGTTCCAGCACGAGCATCGCGCTCTGCGCCTGAGCTTCACTCGTGAGGAGATCGCGGCGGTCGAGAGTCTCGACCCGCACCATCCTGACCTCCCTGCAGGCGCAGCGGCTGTGCAAGTTGTCTCCGCAGCGGCCGCGCGCGGCGAATGGGAGCAAGCACGCGAGAGCCTCGCACGGTTGAGTGCGGAGGCCGGGGCCGACCAAGCTGCCGGTGTCCTGCTGCAGATCGGGTACTACATCATGGCGACTTCAATCGGTCACGTCCTCGGACTCGCCGCCCCCGTGAAGTCGATCTTCACCGATTCTCCCGACGAGTAGCGCTCCGGTGACCATCACAGACGGCATCGCCGTCGATGATCACGACGATCGAAGAACTGCTTTCCACCTAAGCGGCAGTTGACAGCGCCCGCGCCTCCGATCCGCAGGAGGTCCCCCGACGGGATTCTCAATCCTCCCGCGTTACCGCTCCTCCCGCGTTACCGCTCAGGATCCCATTCGTCCTATTCAATGATCAGGAGTTCGCATCGTGAAATCCCGCCCCTCCGACGACAGTGAACTGCATCTCGGCTACTTCTTCCCCTCCGGAAAGACAAACTTCCTCTACTCGGATGAGGCCGCTCAGCGCACCCCGGACATGACCAAGGCGAATCTCGTCGAGCTGGCACAGGCCGCCGAGCGAACCGGCTTCGATTCGTTGTTCATCGCCGACAACTGGTCCGGGCACCAGCGTGCCGCCGAGCTCGGTGGGCACCAGGCTCCCGCCTACCACGCACCCCTACTCGCGATGGCGCTCCTGACCGCCACCGAGCACATCGGCGTGATATCCACTTTCCACACGACCCATCACAAGCCGGCGCATGTCGCGCGCATGGGTGCGACCCTCGACGCGTTCAGCAACGGACGTTGGGGATGGAACGTCGTCACCGGTTTCAGCGCCGACGAGTCGGCACTGTTCGGCGAGGACTTCGTCGAGCACGACAAGCGCTATCACATGGCGGCGGAGTTCACCGACATCGTCTTCAAACTCTGGAGCGAGATCGAGCCGATCGACGTCGAGGGCGAGTACTACAAAGTGCACGGGCGAATCAAGATGCCTCGTCCGGTTCAGCAACCCAATCCGCTACTGGTCAGTGCGGGCGCCTCGCCCGCAGGCGCCGCCTTCGCCGCCCAGTTCTGCGATCAGCTAGTCACGCTGGCCTCCGACGAGGACGCACTCCGCGCCGTCGACACACGTCTGGCCGAGGCGACCGCCGCAACCGGTCGTCGCGTTGCGACCTGCCCGTTCGCCATCGCATTGGTGCGAGAGGAGGAGGGTCGTGCGGAAGAGGAGTGGGAGCAACTCCGCAAGTCGGTGAACCCAGCGGCGACCAAGGAGATCGCTGCCGACGTCCTCGGGTCGATCGAGTCGTCCCGCGCACAGTACGAGTCGATGGGCGAAGAGCAGGCCACGATGGCATTCGGCGGCGCAGGCTCCATGTTGAAGCTGATCGGCACCCCCGAACAGGTAGCCGAGAAGCTCATCTCGATCAAGAAGAACACCGCCGCTACCAACCTTCTCGTCAACTTCCCGCTGTGGAGCCCAGAGGAGCTCGAGGGCTTCGCTCCGGTGTTCGCCCACCTGCGCGAGGCCGGAGTGTGGACTCCGCCTGAGACGCGCGACTACTCGTGGTGACCACGCATACCGCCCGCTGATAGGAATCTAGATGAATTCGACTTACCCTGACTCGGCTGAGCAGCTGCTCAGGACCCTGCCGACGGGGCTTCGCATCGGCGGCCAGTCGGTGCCGTCCATCACTGGCGCGGCGTTCGACGTCACGGACCCCGCCACTGAGCGGACTCTCACATCCGTGGCCGACGCGACTGTCGACGACGCACTTCGAGCAGTAGAAACTGCCCACTCCGCCGCTAGCGTTTGGGCCGCGACGCCGACGCGTGAGCGCAGCGACATCCTGCGACGCTCGTACGAAATTCTCGTCGAGCGGACTGACGAGTTCGCCATGCTCATGACCCTCGAACTCGGTCGCGCACTCCCTGACAGCCTCGCCGAGGCGCGATACGGTGCAGACTTCCTTCGATGGTTCGCCGAGGAGGCCACCCGCATCAACGGTCGTGTCACCACGTCACCGGGCGGAACGGGCCAGATCGTCGTCGCCCACGAGCCCCTCGGCGTATGCCTGGCCATCACGCCGTGGAACTTTCCGCTGGCGATGGGCACTCGCAAGATAGGGCCCGCACTCGCGGCGGGCAACGTCATGATCGTCAAACCCGCGTCCGAGACCCCGCTGACCATGTTGGCGCTTGCCGACGTCCTCACCGAAGCGGGTCTACCCGCGGGCGTACTTTCAGTTCTTCCGACCTCCAATGCCGGCGGCGTGACCGGCGCGATCCTGTCGGATAGCCGAGTCCGCAAGGTCAGCTTCACCGGTTCCACTCGCGTCGGGCAGATCCTCCTGCGTCAGGCCGCCGAGCGTGTCCAGCGGACATCCATGGAACTGGGCGGAAATGCGCCGTTCCTCGTGTTCGACGACGCCGACGTAGATGCCGCCGTCGAGGGCGCATTCGCCGCGAAGATGCGCAACGGTGGTGAAGCGTGCACCGCAGCCAATCGGTTCCTCGTCCACTCGACCATCGCCGAGGAGTTCACCACGAAGCTCACCGAGAAAATGGCAGCGCTCCGACTCGGCGCGGGGTACGACGCCGGAGTGACGCTCGGACCGTTGATCAGCGCCGACCAGCGTGCATCGGTCGCGGGAATCGTCGAGTCCGCTCTCGCCAGCGGCGCACGGCTACGACTGGGCGGCAAGATCCCCGATGGCGAAGGGTTCTTCTATCCGCCCACCGTCCTCGATCAGGTCGACGCCTATGCCCCGGCAACCCGCGAGGAAGTGTTCGGTCCAGTCGCGATCATCAGCACCTTCCAGACCGAGAACGAGGCCGTCGCGGCCGCGAACTCCACCGAGTACGGGCTGGCCGCATACTTCTACAGCCGAGATATCGATCGCTGCAAACGCGTGGCCACTGCACTGCGAGCCGGCATGGTCGGAGTCAATCGAGGCATCATCTCCGACGTCGCCGCACCATTCGGCGGGGTCAAGATGTCCGGGATCGGTCGCGAAGGTGGCAGTGAAGGCATCAGCGACTATCTCGACTCCAAGTACATCGCCCTGACCTGAGCCGGTGCTGGCCGGGTTGTCCGGATGCGACCAGTCGAATCCAGCCGACTCAGGGGCTGCTTCCTCAGGTTCCGCCGAGCAGCGCGGCCAGCTCCGGCAGCCATTCCCGGTCGTTGTGCACCAGGGCGATCTCCCGCAGCTCAGCGGCATCCACCCAGCACAGCGCCGAATGGTCGAGCGCCTCCGGCGTCCCGCTGGTCATCTCGGCCCGGTAGGCACGCAGCACCAGTCCGTCACGCAGCGGCACGTCGACGCCGACGCGATCGCCCGCGATGACCTCCACCCCGAGCTCCTCGCGCAGCTCTCGCCGCAGCGCCTCGGCCGGCGTCTCCCCCGGCTCCACCTTGCCGCCGGGCAACTCCCACAGTCCGGCCAGCTCCGGCGGCCGGGTGCGCTGAGCGAGCAACAGGCGGCCGTCGCGGATCACGGCCGCGGCCACGACCTCCCGTTCGCCTGCGCCAGTCATTGCGGTCCCCTCGCCATCGCACCATCATGAGGTATGGCCGAAATACTGCCTGACGCCGAGATCGATACCGCACTCACGAATCTGCCGAACTGGCGCCGTGCCGACGGCGCACTGGTCCGCACCGTGGAATCCGCGAGCTTTCCCGACGCGATCGCGCTGGTCGGCCGGGTTGCGGAAGCCGCAGAGTCCGCGGACCACCATCCCGACATCGACATCCGCTGGCGCCGGGTCACGTACTCGCTGTCGACACACTCCGCCGGCGGGATCACGAAGCTGGATCTGGCGTTGGCTCGGCGGATCGACGAGCTGGCGGCGTCGGCGTAGTCCGCTCTCGCCGCCCGGCATACGCGACCCACACGAACACGGCGAGCGCGCCCAGCACGTTCACCGCGCCCGCCCACGCCAGCACGGCCGGCCGCGAAATCGGCTCGCCCTCGAGTTGACGCAGGACCCACGGCAGCCCGACGACCGTGGTGACGAACCAGAATCCGGCGAGGATCCGCGCACCCAGGAGTCGCGCGTAGGGACCGTGGATCAGCCAGATCAGCAGTGGCAGCACCCACACCCAGTGGTGCACCCACGAGATCGGCGAGACCAGCAGACCGAGGAGCTGCACCACGAGCAGGGTGCCCAGACGGTCGTCGCGCCGTAGTCCGCGCCACGCGAGTGTCGCGAGGACCGCCGCGAAGGCCACCGCAAGGATCCACACGATGCCGGATTCGACGTCGTGGCCGGCAATACGGCTCAGCGCGCCCCGCAGCGATTGATTCCACGCGGATCCGACCGGACCGATGCGGTCGGCGTCACCGAGCAGCGATGTGAAGTACTCGCGCGCCTGCGGCCCGATCACGAGATAGCTGAGGGCGACGGTGCCGACGAAGGCGACCGCGGAGAACGCCGCCTCCTTCCAGCGCCGACGGGCGAGGAAGTACAGCCCGGTGACAGCGGGCGTCAGCTTGATCCCCGCGAGCACGCCGATCAGGCCGCCCGACAGCCACCAACGACTGCTGCGCACGGCGACCATCGCACCGAGCGCCAGGAAAACGTTGACCTGTCCGTAGTCGAGCGTGGTCCGGACCGGCTCGATCCAGATCCCGAGCGCAGTCCACAGCAGTGCCACGAGCTTCCAGTGACGGCTCCGCGCGTCGTCGCCGACCAGAAGTTCGATGCTCATCCATGCCAGCACGTACAACGCGACAACAGTCAGGATCTCCCAGCACGCACCGACGAGCGCGAACGGCAGATAGTGCAGCGGGAGGAACACCAGCGCCGCAAACGGCGGATAGGTGAACGGCAGCGGGAAGTCGGGCGTCTCCTCCGAATAGGTGTAGCCGTAGAGGTCGCCGCGTAGCAGTGCAGCCGAGCCGTCGACATACACGTGCAGGTCGACGAGATTCATGCCGTTGGGAGTGAACACCATCCACAGCACCCGCGCGACGACGGAGGCGACGAACAGCAGTGGCGCCCATCGGACGAGGCGGCCGAACACAGAGCCAACTAGTCCGTCAGCGCGCGAAAACTGAGACACTGGCTGACGTTCTCCCGTGATCGTGTGCTGGCAGTTCGCACCCAGTGTGGCGCATCGAGGGGAAGGACCAGGTGTCGCGTCAGCCTAACCCGACCTGGATAACAGCCGGAAAACACCTCGATCAACGGTAACAGTTACATCAAAATTCACATCCTTCACTTCCGTCACAGGCTATGGTCACCGGACGATGGCGGATGCATCACAGCTTGCATAGACTCCGCAAGGCGCAGGTCACGAACGGGTCGTACGGCATGGTCTGTACATCACGGGGGTGGATACATAGAGTGACCCTCGACCGACTAAGGCCGCGGCGCCCGAACGGTAGATCGACGCTGCACAGCACGCGTCTGAATGACAAGGATGGGGAAACGTGATTCGTTACCGAGGAATGCGACGAGCAATCACTGCCTGCGCAGTTGCGGCCGCCGCGGCGCTCGCTGTGCCGGCCAATGCCGTCGCCCAGCCGACGCCTCCCAACCTTCCCGAGGGCATCTCCATCGATGCGTTGGCGTCACTCGCCCCCGCAATCCTCGGTGCCGCAGCCGCCCCGGCGGACATCGCCGACGTCGATGCCAAGGCCGATTTGCTGGCCCAGGCCAAGGCACTGCTCGAGTCCGCAAACCTGCCGCCCGAGCTCAAGTCCACGCTCAAGCGAGTGATCACTTTCCTCGACGGTAGCGGCGGTGGCGGACCGGAAATCCCCAAGGACGGGCCCGTCATCGCTCAGTTCCTCTACCCCACCGTCGGCAAGGGCTGCATCGCCCCGGCCAGCGACGCCATCGGCACCGCGCTCGCCGTACCCGGACCCGCGCTGCTGCCTCCTCCGGGGCCTGCCGCCGGCCAGGCCGGTTTCGTCTTCACCGCGCTCGGCACCGCAAAGGCGGCTCCGAACCAGGGCATGACGGTCACATGGCTCAATGTCGACAACGGCCGTCGTGAGACGCAGAACCTCACTCCCGAGGCCCGAATCAACCCGGACGGCCCGGCCACACTGTCGGCGATCGCCAACACCGGACCCGGACGCGTCCTCGCGGTCATCTCGGGCTCGCTGACCACTCAGCCGAACGGCACCGCACCCATCACCTGTAGTTTCCTGCCTACGGTCGGAATGTTCACGGTCGCGTAGCACCGACGCCGAACCGCCTGGAGAGTCCCCGCCGATACTCGGCGGGGACTCTCCGCGTATCGGGAGTTTGCGGGTCGCGCGACGTGGTAAACCGAGGCATGACCGAGAACCTGTCCATCCGTTCCCGCCGATCGCGGCGGTCCATCCTGTCCATCCGCTCGGAGGGCTCGATCCTGTCGATCGGTAGTGTCGGCTCGATCCTGTCGATCGGTAGCGTCGGCTCGATCCTGTCGATCGGATCGATCGGGTCGGCTGGCTCCGTGATGTCGTCGCTGTCCTTCGCAAGCCTCGGCTCCGCACTGTCCGGGTTGTCCCGCTGGTCGCTGCTGTCGTGGCGAGGATTCCATCACTCACCCGACCAGAGACCGCGACTGGTGATCGTGCCCGGCGAGCCCGACCCGACCGATTCACCGACCCTGCGCGTGCAGTCCTAGGGCGAGTTCGTCGTAGCGGCGGTGATTGAGCCCACTCCGTGTTGAGCGGGCCACGGCGCCGGGGAGAGGATTGCGGCATGCCGCCGCTTCCCGCATTTTGGTCCCTCGCCCTCGAGGACGTTCCCCGCCCGGACTTCGTCGACGTCGTCGCGGCACCAATACCGCCGGGTGCCACCGACGATCCACGGGTGTGGGCTGAGACGGTGTTCGCGACCAGCTCGGGCCCGGTGTGGATCCGTTTCGCGTTTGCAGTGCGGCAGCTGCTGGTTCCGCTGATCGGTGTACCCCGCGGTGGCCGGGACACCTTCGCGGTTTCGCGCGTTCAGGATGGAGAGGCGCTGATCTCCGTCGATGACCGGCATCTCGACTTTCGAGCCGGCGTCGCGATCGATACCGAGACTCAACTCGTCCGGGTCACGACGGTCGTGCAGCTGAAAGGCTGGCGTGGGCGCGCCTACTTCACGCCGGTCAGCGTCGTCCACCCAGTGGTTATGCAGTCGATGCTGCGCCGGGCATCAGCCAGGCTGGCGCCAAGCTAGGTGCTACCGCCGACAGGAGACATGCTCTGGTCGTCACCTGCGTCGCGACGCGGCCACGGCGCCCCTTCACACTGCTCGACCGACCGGTTGAACCGGACGAGACAGTCCCGGAGTTCCCTGATATCGGCCTCCCCCCATGCGCCGAGCACCAATTCGATGCCCTCCTCGTTGAGCGCACGGTCCGCCTCGAGGCATTCCAGCCCGAGTGCGGTGGGCCGGAACCTGCGTGCCGCTCCGCCGTCGAGATCCGCGACCTGTTCGACCAAGCCCTTCTTCAGAAGTGAACTGACCTGGCGGTTGACCGTCGAGATGTCCAGCCGGAAGGCCTCGGCCAACATTCTGAGACTGGCCGGAGATTCGACCTCGAGCCGGCCGAGGATGATGTAGGCGGATCGATCGAGAAGTCGGCCCCGCCGCTGGTTCGCGACGGCGTAGTAGCGGGAAAGCAATGCCAACTCGTATTCGATCTCGGAAGTCACGGGGCTCCTGTCGGACACAGCACGGTCACCCTTTCCGGCTAGATCGGAGGCATCGCCTTCTTTGTGCATGATGCACATCATGTGTATGGTACACACTCTTGTACGCCTCAGCACTTCCCAGGAGTCTGCCCGTGATCGATCTCGCCGCCCCCGCCCCGACAACCGAGGGGCCGACGAGTTCTGGGAGACTCATCGTCACGGTCCTCGGCTTCTGCGGCATCGTCGTCGCGCTGATGCAGACCCTCGTCGTGCCGATCATTCCGCAGCTGCCGCACCTGGTTTCGGCGAGCCCGGCGGATACATCGTGGGCTGTGACGGCGACTCTTCTCGCGGCCGCCGTGACCACGCCGATCAGCGGACGCCTCGGCGACATGTTCGGCAAGAAGCACATGCTGATCGCGTGCCTGCTGGTCATGGTCGCCGGGTCCGGGGTGTGCGCATTCTCCTCATCTCTCGCGCCCCTCGTGATCGGTCGAGCGCTGCAGGGCGCATCGATGGGCGCGATCCCGCTCGGGATCAGCATCCTGCGGGACGAGCTCTCGCCGAAGAAGGTTGCCGGCGCAATGGCAGTCATGAGCGCGACGTTGGGTGTCGGCGGCGCGATCGGTCTCCCTGTCGCTGCGGCGATCGCGCAGTCGACCGACTGGCACATGCTGTTCTGGACCTCGGCCGCCCTCGGCGTCCTGTGCGTGGTCTTCGCCTACTTCGCGATCCCGGAGTCCACCGTCCGCAACCCCGGGCGCTTCGACGTCACCGGGGCCCTCGGCCTCAGCGTCGCACTGATTCTGCTCCTGGTACCGATCACCAAGGGCGGTACGTGGGGGTGGGGCAGCGCGACGACACTGGGAATGCTGGCGGCGGCGGCCGTCGTGCTCGTCGCCTGGGGATTCCTCCAACTACGAACCACCCGGCCTCTGGTCGATCTTCGCGTCTCGGCTCGTCCGCCCGTACTGTTCACCAACCTTGCATCCATCGCAATCGGTTTCGCCATGTACGGCAATGCTCTGACGCTGCCGCAGTTGCTGATGGCCCCGGAGTCCACCGGATACGGGCTCGGGCTGTCGATGGTCGCGGCCGGAATCGCGCTCGCTCCGGGCGGCCTCCTGATGATGGCCCTGTCCCCGGTGTCGGCCAGGATCTCTGCCTGGCGCGGCCCGCGGGTCACCCTGATGACCGGGTCCGTCGTGGTCGGTCTCGGCTATCTATCCGTCTTCTTCGCCTCGTCCACCGTGTGGATGATCATGCTCGGCGGCATGGTGATCGGTGCCGGTGTGGGCCTGAGCTACTCATCGATGCCCGCCCTCATCATCGGCGCCGTGCCGGTATCGGAGACCGCCGCAGCAAATGGGCTCAACTCGCTGATGCGCTCGATCGGTACGTCGGTTTCGGCCGCAGTCATCAGCGTCGTGCTCGCCGGCATGACGATCACCGTCGGGACCGTCACAATCCCCTCGCTCGGCGCGTTCCGCGCTACATTCGCAATCTCCATCGTCGCGGCGGCGGCGGCGCTGCTGTTCGCCTTCCTCATTCCCAGGAGCAAGCCGGCCGGCAAGCACTCCGGCTGAGGGCTGGTACGCCATCGCCCGACCCGGCACGGTGCCGGATCGGGCGATGGCGCTTCGCTTTCCCCTACACGTTCTGCTGGGTCTGGCCACCCGAAGTGCTGCTCTCCGAGGAGCCCATGTACAGGCTCGTTGCGATCGTGTAGAGGAAGTTGATGAGAAATTCCACGAGACCCTCCGTGACATAGCTGATTTCGGACCGTTCACGGTAACCGAATCGGTCCGTGACTCGGACCTGTACCGGGCATATCGCAGGTTTCCCTCACTGCGTTTCATCCGGGCGTGCTCTCACACCGGTGCGGTAGCGTTGACTACGTCATCGGTGAAGTCGCTCCAGGACGGGAGTAGCGACCATGAGCAAAGAGAAATGGTGGGTTCTCGCGGGCCCGAACAGCAGTTGGCTGCTCGAGCAGCGGCCCAATGGGGACCACGTCGTCGTCAACCGCAACACCGCGGAGGAGCACATCCTCGCCGGATACCAGTGGATGCACGTCAAACACTCGGACGCCGAGACCGGAACCCCCGAACACGGCATCAAGGTTCTCGGGGAGGGTCCCCCGCCGTTCGGTGAATGGACCGAGTTCCACGGGTCCTGACCGCACCATGGTCCGATTCGGCAAACAACTGAAACACGTTCCAATTGTGGGTTAGGTTGCTGGGCACGACCCGACAACCGGGTATCCACAATCGAGCAGGAGGAACGCAGCGATGGGGTGGAGCCGCGAGGAACTCGAGGTCGCCTTCGAGAACTACCAGAAGACGGTGGTCGAGGCGACACGGACCGGCGACTGGAACATGTTTGCCGACCAGTTCACCGAGGATGCCACCTACGTCGAGCACGCATTCGGCAGTTTCGAGGGGCGAGAAGCGATCCGCCGCTGGGTGACTCGGACGATGACTGCGTTCCCCGGCAGCCGAATGCCTGCATTCCCGGTGTCCTGGTACGTGATAGACGAGAACCGCGGATGGGTGATCTGCGAGGTCCAGAATCCGATGGAGGATCCCGGCGACGGCAGCGAGCACGGGGCAGCGAACATCACGATCCTGCACTACGCGGGCGACAACCTCTGGTCCCACGAGGAGGACGCCTACAACCCGATGAACTTCCTTTCGATGGCCAAGACCTGGTGCCGACATGCGGAGGAATCGGGGTGCCTTCCAGACGACGCTCGGGAGTGGCTCGAAAAGATGTCGAACATCCCGGGCTGACCGCCTCAGACGCGAAGCGGGCGCCCTCCTGACGGAGGGCGCCCGCTTCGCGTACTCGCGTGCGAATCAGGTCCAGAGTGCCGCGATGAGTGCGTTGACGATGGCGAGGACGCCGACCGCGTGCACAATGTTCACGTTGCCCTCACTGCGCTTCTCACGGGCTCGGCCGATCTCGGCGAGCGCCACGACGACAAGCGTCACGAGGAGCTTCACGCCGACCTTGATGTGGTTGTAGTCCTTGTCCAGCGCGCCTTCGCCGATGCCGACGATCGCGAGACCCGTGAGCAGCTGCACGCGCGCACCCCAGACGATCACCTCGCTGATCCGCGGGGCCTGCAGGACCGAGAGGTAACCACCGACGATTGCGGCCATACCCAGCAGGTGGGCGGCGACGAGGATGTTGTAGACGACAGACATGCCATTACCTTAGCTTTACGTGCCCGGTAGCAGCACGATTCCGAGTGGGAAATCAATCCTTGGATTGATTCGTGCCGTTGCGGACGTAGCAGCTTCGGCGAGCGGGCTATGAGACGAGGGGCGCTACGAGAGAAGGGGCGCTATGAGAGGAAGTAGGGCCTGCGGAGTGACCATTGCCCGTAGTCAGGCTTGAGGATCGAGTTGAGATCGACGCCGATCCCCTCGATCTTCCGCTTGTCGATCTCGAACTGGTGCAGGTGGGCCGCAGGATGGACGTAGCCGGCCGGAGTGCCCCAATTGTGCTGCCAGAACCAGGCTCCCACGCCCGCGCGTAGGCAGCGATCGATCGTCGGCGAGTTCGCGTAGACGCCGACGTTGTGATGTCCGACCACCGATTCCCAGCCGCGAAGATACTGCAGGACCGGATTGTCGCGCTCCCACTGGGACGGGTTGTCGTCGATGGACGCGTAGATCGGCGCGTTGTCGGGACCACCGGCGGCGCGGTGCAGTTCGAGCCCGCGCCGCGCGTGCCACACACCGGCGTCGAAGCCACCTCGCCAGTCGGACGTCTCCCCCTTGCCGAATTGATAGCAGGACACCACCTGCAGGCCGAGCGCGGCCATGGCTGCGGCTTCCCCGAACTGCATCGGCTTGCCCAGCATCCATTCGGCACCGGGACGACGGTCCGAGACATAGCGGATGGCGCCGACATGCCCGGCCGCGCGGATCCCGATCGGCGACGGCACGCCAGCGGAGTAATCGACGAGTGTCGCCGGACCCGCACTCGCAATGGAGGGACCCGTAACGGCCGCCACTCCAGCGGCAACGGTGCCGACAGCGGCAAACTTGAACAGTTCTCGTCTGGATACCTGCACTGCAAAACCTCACATCGCCGGGTGATTCCGGCCTCACTGTGGCGGGCACGTCGCGGCGGAAACGTCGCCGACGCTGTTGGATTCGTCGCCTATTCCACCACAGTCCCGCTGATTTCGTCTGCCACATGAGTGACTCTGGTCACGGTGCACAGATCCCCGTCACTGCTGCGGCAAGTACTTCACCCCTGGCCATCGCACCCTCGAAGTCAACGGCATTCATCGAGACTGCACCCGTGAAGCTTCCGACTACCAGCGCCAACACCCCGGACGGACGCTGAAGGACGCCTTGATGCCACGCATGATCCGGCATGAAGGACTGGAACAGCAGCTTCCGATCACCTCCCGCGTCGTCGCGCCCCGCATAAATGAACACTCGGGTGGGCCACAGAATGTAGCCCCAGTCTTCGAGAAGAGGAAGCGGTTCCTGCTCGAAACTCCGGAAGGTGCAGAAGCCCTCGGCGGAGAGAATCCGAAGCACCTCGTCCGTGCGTTGCCGATCCACGCGGCCGGACATCCGCGGTGGCCGCGGCGAATCGAGATCGACTATCAACGCGGGCAAGTCAGCGAGCATGCCGAGTCGTAGCCGCGGCCGCCCAGCGAACACAGCGATCTCGGGGACTCCTGCCAGTGCGCTCACCGCGGCAACGTCCGCTTCGATGATGGATTGCAATGCGCCGCCGACAGTGTCGGCCGGGCGATCGCTGCCAGGAACCGCGGCGCTATCGTCCGGAGTTGGGACTTCGTGGCCCCCGTTCGTCTTGTGCGCACCCGGGACCTGCGACTTCGGCAAGGCTGCCACCGTGGAACGCCACTGCTCGAGCAGACCCGGCGGATCGGTCTCGAGCAGTTGCTCTTTGGTGACATTTCGCGGAGGCATGATCGCGGCGACCTTGGGAACACCACGCAGCTGATCGAGCTGCGACCGATAGCCCCCGGCGTCCTCGAGGAAGGCCGCGACGGCATCGAGTTCGTCGGAGAACAGGAGACCGTCGTGCAGTAGATCTTGCCGGAAGCTCACATAGTCGACGAACTCGTCAGCGCCGCGGAGCGTTCTGGCAAGGAGGACGATATCCATCACGGAGAAGGCCGGCGCGTGGGACCTGCCTGCACGGATCATGTCGAGCGCGGCCGCATTCCGAATACCGCCGCTGTAGTCGTGCAACGTGACAACTAGTCCGAAGACGCGGCCTTCGGGCCGCAGAAGCAGCTCTTGTCCATCCGAGATCAGCGGGCTGCCCGCATTGAGGGCCCAGACTCGCTTGTCTACCTGATCAATCGCCTCGGTGATCTGCTTGACGAAGTTCCGTTCGGCAGCATGTGGATCGCGGGAATCGGAGCGCGATTTCGCTTCACCCACGAAGATCGTCGACGAATCTGTTACTGCGAAGTCGATCTCCCCGGGATTTCCGTCCTCGATGCGCACCATCGAACCCGACTCGAGTGCTCGAAATCCCGTCCCGGCGAGTTCGGTGAGCAATCGTGCACACACATGCTCGAAGGCGGCCGACATGTGCTGCTGACCCAGGCGCCTGGCGAGGTACGCAAACACAGTGATGTGCAAGCGCGAGTTCAGGGATTGCAGGCCTGCCGGAATCAAGGCCTCTCCGACGCGAACAAAGGGCCGCATGGTCAGATCCAGGGTTGCCATCAACTCGACGAACGGCATATCCGCGAGCTCACCGGCGGCAACCGAACAGTCGCACGCGATCTCGCGCAGCTCCGATGACATCGGTGGACCAACCGCCGAGAGTTCGTCACCGAACACTGGCGAATCGAAATACTCGATGTAGTGGGCGAACTCGTCGGCCACTCGCGGCGGGAGGTCGGGGTCACCTGCACACAGGAGAATCTCTCGAGTGGCAGCGAGTGTCGCCCATCGGAAGTGCGTCACCATCGGCATCATCCGCGCCACCATCGACGACTGCGGAAAGTATTGAACTCCCGGCGCGCCGACGCCAGCATCACCGAAACTCACCAGGCCCCGCAACTCTTCAACAGCAATCCATTGAACGGCGAGTGCGCAGAATCTCGCGAAGTACGCTCCCTTGGGAGCACTCGGGTCGCCTCCCGCAGCCCCGACAATCCACAACAACCGCTCGAGGCCGACCTGCTCGAGCAGGGTCCATCCACGAATCGTCGATGCGGTACCGATGCACCACTGAAGATCATCAATCGTGGCCGGGTTGATCTTCCGCAGTGCCGCCTCGAGCGCCTCGGCCAGTCGCGAGTGTTCGGCATCGACCGCCGTGACAAGGTCTGCGGTCTCCTGCTCACGGATCCTCGAAGCGAGCACGTGAGATTCAACAGTGCTCCCGAGCTCGTCGAACCATCCCAAGAGCTCAACCACCTGACGACCGGCAATCGACTCGCGAAACCGGCCATCCAGATACCGAATCAGGTAGCTGTACGTCTCGAATTCTGCTGCCACTGAAATGACGTCCCCTCATCCCCACATTTGGCGATCCACAACTGTACGTTCGACTGTTGTGGTCCGCGCCGGGGGCGACCCGCACGACTGGAGCGGCCTACCCACACTCACCAACTGCGTGGGCGCGATCCTGTCCTAGTCGGACTCGAGGCCCGCGAAGAAGTCCGCGCGCACGGTCACGTCCTCGACGACCCGGGTCGCAGTGTGGACACCGAGCGAATGCTCTTTGAGCAACTCGCACAACCGGTCCCCGTCGATGAGGTCGACCGGCGGCGCACCGTCGCGACGTGACTCGGCACGGGCCTCGCTGGTGAAGGTACCCGTCGTGATCAGCAAGCCCTTCTCCCCGCGTCCGGCCATCGCACCGCGCAGTTCGCGGATCGCACCCGCACCGACGCTGCCGCTGACCCGCTTGCACTGAAACGCGACCGCGAAACTCAGCAGCGAGATCTGGCACATCCCGAGCCCGTCGATGCCGCCATCCGTCCCGCGGGACGTGATCGTGGCACTCGAGAATCCAGCCTCCCGCAGCAGACGTTGAGTGAGTCGCTCGAATCCGGTGGGCGACATGCGCAGGATCGCGTCGAGCAGTGCGGGCTTCCACGCCGTGGCGTCGACGGAGTCGCCACAGGACGGGTCGGCGCCGGCATCCGAATTCAAGTCGGCCAACGGAAGTGCCTGCGCACCAGAAGTATTGGACTTACGACTCAGCCGCTTGCGACGCTTCTCCGCGGTGAATGCGGTGAGCAGCGGACGCAATTCAGGCTCTGCGGCCTCCCGGCCTCGCTTGGTCACCGTCCACACCGCGCGCCGACTGTTGGCAATCAGACCCATGCCCTTGAGATACGTACGCGCCCAGGCCAATCGGTACTCGACCTCGGTACCGGGCCCATCACCGTGCAGAATGCCCTGCAGTTCCGGCGACCACTCCTGCCGCTCGACGACCGCGCTGTCGAGTTCGTTGTTGGAGGCCGATCCGCCCAGCGCGATCAGCGCCTGCAGAGTCGGCCACAGAAGGTCGGTGTAGGGCGGGAGCTGGGCGATCAGATTCCCCTGACCGGCACCGTCCCCACGCTCTGGCTCCTGCACCTGCACACCCGCTCCCATCACACCGTCGATCGGCGGCCGCTTGCGTTCCTGATCAGCCTGCCGACCTGGATGTTATCCGGTCGTGCGCGGGCCGCCGCCTCCCACCCGGCAACCCTGCCGATGGCCGGTGCGTCGGCAATCGTCGAATCGACCGTCCGAACTCGAGCTCGGCGGCGCAGCAAGTGCCTGCCACGCGGTGCGCGGATCCGGCCGACTGCTCAGAGACTGCCGAACACCGCCCGGCCGGCGAACACGGTAGCGCGTACCTCGAGATTCTCGAGCTCGTCCGGCTCGACCGTGAGCGGGTTCGCTGAGAGTACGACCAGATCTGCATGAGATCCGGGAACAAGCGTTCCGATGCTGTCCTCGCTGAACAACTGCCACGCAGCATCCACCGTCTGGGCCCGCAGGGCCGCCTGTACGGGGATGCGCTCGTCGGGCGCCAGGACGTGACCGCTGCGCGAGCGGCGGGTGACAGCGTCGGCGATGTTCCGGATCGGATTGGTGGGCGTGACCGGTCCGTCGTTGTGAAACGAGATGCGATGGCCCGCGGCAAGCGCTGAGCCCGCGGCGGCCCAGTGACCACCGTGGTCGCTGCCGAACAGGTCGTCTACCAGAACGTCGCCCCAGTAGTAGAGGTGGTCGACGAAGAGGCTGCACGTAACGCCGAGCGCGGCGGCGCGGGCGAACTGGTCCGGGCGCATCGCACCGACGTGTTCGAGCCGCAGACGATGGTCCGGGCGGGGATCGTCACCGAGCATCTTCTCCCAGGCGTCGAGCACCATCGTGATCGCTTCATCGCCGTGTGCGTGGCAGGCGATCTGCCAGCCGCGGTCGAAGTACGGGGTGCTGATCTCGCGGATCTGCTTGCCTGTGTAGTTCGCGTGCCCGTGGCTGCAGGCCATACCGAGCGCACGGGTGGCGGGCGTGTCGAGGTACGGGAAGCTCAGGGCAATGTTGCCGATCCACGGCGAGCCATCCGACCAGATCTTGATACCGACCTGACGGACGAGATCATCGCCGGCACCTGGCTCGACGTCGGATGCACGAGAGACGTCCGACATCTCGTACAGGCGCAGTCTCGTGGTGAGCACCCCGGCCTCTACCGCGGCGGCGAGGGCCGGTCGCATCGCCGGGTCGAACGCCATCTCGCTGACCGTGGTGACGCCGGCGGCGTTCATTCGGGCACACTCGGCGGCGAGCAGCGCCGGGAAGCCGGCCGGGTCCAGCGACAGCACCCGGCCCGCGACAGCGAGCACCGCGGCCATCTCGTATGCGACGCCGTCGAGTTCCCCGGCGTCGTCGCGACCGAACTTCGCGCCCTCGGGATCCGGGGTGTCGCGCGTGATTCCGGCCGCGACCGCTGCGGCGGAATTGAAGTAGGCGGCGTGCCCCGAATTGTGCAGGATCACCAGCGGGGCGGCGGGTGAGATGCCGTCCAGCCATTGCAGAGTCGGCTCGGGCAACCCCTTCTGCAGCAAAGGATCCCAACCGTTGAGCAGAGCGCCCTCGGGTCCACATTCGGCCACGGCACGCTCGATCGCCGCCAACACCCCGTCGGCGTCGGCAATGGTGACGGGCCGAATGTCGACGACCGGTTCGCCGAGTACTACAGCCTCGTTCAACGGATGCCCGTGAGCCTCGATGAATCCGGGGAGGATGCACCCATCGCCGACATCGTGGACCACTGTGGCCGGGCCGATGTGCGGCGCGACATCGGCGTCGGACCCGACGGCGAGAATGCGACCGTCCGCCACGGCCACCGCCGTTGCCTGCGGCAACGACTCGTCCATCGTCAGCACATCTCCGAACAGCACCAGATCAGCCATCTCACCGCTTCCCCGTCCCACTGCACCCTCCTGATGGCCACGATCTTGGACGCACGTCACGCTACAGTTCGACTGAGATGTGCGCGCGGGGAATCGCGCACTGCCGCCGTGTAGTAACAATGGAGAGCCAGTCCCACTACATCGTTCGATGCAAAGGAACGCAACATGGCAAAGAAGCGCTGGGCAGAACTCAGCCCCCTGCAGCGGGTAGCGATCATCACTGCGGGTTCGGTGCAGTTGAGTCTCGCCGCCACCGCGTGGACGGATCTTGCGAGGAGCCGACCCGAAGAAATCAACGGCCGGAAGGGCAAGTGGGCCGCGATCATCGCGATCAACTTCATCGGCCCGCTGTCATACTTCCGTTGGGGCAAGCGCCGTCCCGACTCGGCCTGACCCGCTGACCTCCTGCGTGATGGGACCGCCATCCGCAGGGGGTCAGTGTGTGGTCGGCAGGCTGGCGGTGACCAGGTCCGCGAACACGACAGTGTTGTCGCGGTAGGTGCTGGCACCGGAATCGAACTCTCCCCCACAAGTGATCAGCCGCAGCCCCGGGTGATCGAGATCCCCGTAGACCCGCGCCGTCGGGAAGGCCGACTTCGCGTGGTCCTCGACGGCGGTGACGCGGAAGTCTGCCTGCGCCCCATCCGCGCGGGTCACGGTGATCGCATCGCCCGGCAACAGATCGTGTAAACGATGGAAGACGCCGGGACTGCCCGCCCAATCGACGTGACCGGCCACTACGGCCGGCCCGACCTCTCCGGGAACCGGTGAGCCCGAATACCATCCGGCCGGAAACCCTTCGGGCGGAACCTCGAGGGTACCGTCGGCGTTGAGCCCGAGGTCGATCAGTCCCGAGTCCAATCCGATTGCCGGGGCCTGGATCCGGACCGGCCGCGCTTGCGCGGTCGGTTCCATCACGGCCGCGTTGTCTGGCTGCACGACCGCAGCCGGAACAGGCACCCGCGTGGGCGATCCGGCACTGCCACACCCGGTGACAACGAGCACGACTGCGAAGCAGGCGGCCGCGAAGGCCGCTGGGCCGGTACGCCGCGAGCGCGGGCATCTCGCCATCCTGATCATCCGACCCTGCTGTTCCTACGGCTCCCGACGGTGGCGTCCCGCGACAGTCGAAGAGCCCGCCGCCGCGGCAGCGAGCAGCAGCGCCGTACCGAGCAGGATGCCGCGGCCGGGCTCACCAGCCGACTCGCCGCGCCCTCCGGCATCGACGCCGCCGACGGGAACGGCAGTGATCTGACCGCCGGTGCGGGCCGGTTCCCACGCGTTGGATTCATTGTCGCGGTGTTGTGCAAATCCATTCGCATCGGTCAGCGAAGCCCCGAGGGTGGCGTCGATAGCAGTCGCGTCCTGCCGCTCGACGGTGTCGTCGTGCCCGGCGACAACGCTCCTGGTTCCGATTTCTCCAGGACCACTCCCGTCACCGGCCTCACCGCGATTCTCCTCGCCGACGAATCCCCCGCTGCTGCCCGGCACAGGCCTGCCGGCGGCAGCACTTCCGAGAGCTGCGCTGCCAAGCGTCACGCCGCCGAAGGCCGCACTGCCGAGTGCGGAGCTTCCGACGACGGTGCTGCCGAGCGCCGCGCCGCCGAGCACCGCACTGCCCAGCGCCGGGACACCGAGCACTGCGCTGCCGAGTGCTGAGCTCCCGAGTGCCGCACTACCACTGTCGCTTCCGGATCCGCCCGCGCTACCAGCGCTAGCACTGTCGACGCTACCCGCACCCAGGCTGCCGAGAGCGAGCCCGGCCAGGCTGCCGAGTCCCGGGGCACCCAGCACTGCGCTACCGAGTCTCGCACTGCCAGCGCTCCCGGTGGTGGTACTCGCGCTACCACCGGTTCCGATCTCGCCACTGCCGTTTGCGACGCTGCTGCCCACGCCGAGACCGTCCACGATCGCGCTACCCAACGCGAGCCCGGCCAGGCTGCCGAGTGTAGGAGTGCCGACTACCGCGCTGCCGAGTGCGGGCGGAGCAAGCACAGCACTGCCGAGCGCCGCGCTGCCCAGCTCCGCACTCCCGACCCCGCCACTCCCGGCCCCGCCACTGCCGGATTCACTACCAGCACTGCCGCTGCCGGAACCACCGCCGCTCCCGAGCGCGAGGCTGCCGAGGGCGAGTCCCGCGAGGCTGCCCAGCCCCGGTGCGCCCAAGACGGCGCTGCCCATCCCGGCACTGCCGAGCGCTCCACCAGCGGCGCTGCCAGCGGAAGTGCCAGAGCTGCCACCGGAGCCGAATTCACCGCTGCCGGTGCTGCCGGTGCTACCCAGGCCGAGGTCGCTCATATCGGCGCTGCCCAGTGCGAGCGAAGCCAGGATGCCCAGGGCAGGGGCGCCCACGACAGTGCTTCCAACCGCCGGAGCTGCGAGAATTGCGCTGCCCAAACCCACGCTGCCGCCGCCCGTACTACCGCCGGCACCGCCATTGGGAATCTTCGACGAGCCCGAGGAAGCGAGCGGGGCGGAGTGCCCGACCGCGGGCACTGCAATCGTCAATGCTCCGACCGCCGTCGCGGCTACCATTACCCGGCTCTTCATCGTCAGCGTGCGAGTGTTCCTGGCTCGGTGGGCAGACATGGTGGTACGACCTCCTCCATCAGCAATACGAAAAGCCAGCCGATACCACATGGACGCAGAAAGAATCTCCGAATGTCCGCATTACTCTCACGAATTCGCCCGCCCCGACTGACGGATCAAGGGTTCCCCAGCTACATGCTTATCGGCGAGGTGAACGTAGCATCTCGAACCAATCTCGATTGTGGAATTCGCCCGAATCAGGTCGAACGTCCAACAGCGTCGTTGCTACCCGTTCAGCCTCGTCAACCGTCCGGTGAAGCGACCCGGCCGGATCGGGAACGCTGTCGCTGGTCCCCCACACGCGAGGAGACCCGACGATGATCGCCACGAACCCGAACCAGCTCGCGTGGGACGAAGGCAAGCCCGAGAACGGCGGCGAGGAAGACTTCGACGCAGACGCCGCGCTCGACGAGATGTGGGCCAGCGAAGCGGTCGAGGCCGAGGCCGAATCCGATAGCGACGCCGACACAGTCGAGGACGCCGATCCCGAGTCCGAGGGTGAGCCCGAGGATGAGCAGGACGTCACCAACGACCTCGTCGAGGACGCCGACGCCGAGCCGGACTTCACGCAATACGACGAGCACGAGCCCGACAGCGAGGACGACGAGGAAGAGACGATCGAACCGCGGTACGCGAACGTCTTCGAATGGGTCGACTGCTTCTTCATCAAGGTGATCCGCCGCCGGATCAACCCAGACGCCGGCAAAGGTCTGTCCTGGGACCAGCGCTGGTGGATGTACCCCGAGGTTGTCGGCCGACTCAAGGCCCTCCACCAAGCATGGGAAAAAGCCCGCGCCGACAAAGACCCTGCTGCTATGTCGAACTGGTGGATCCACCACCTCGACGCCCACCTACGCGTCATCCTCGACGGCGACACCGGACCGATGTCCCACGCACCGACCATGCACCCGTCGATGGGCAGCGCCGCCGTCCCCGACGCCATCCTCACCGCACTGCTTGGCGAGTAGCGGTTTCTGTACGTCGGTGCCGCTCTCTAAACTCTCAGATCGTTATTGGAGAGCATGGGTCAGTCGTCAGTTAATCTCTGGATACTCATCATCCTTGCCGTCGTGAGTCTGTTCAGTGTCTGGCCCAAAGGGCGGAAGCTGGTCGACAACTGACTGGCCGGTCCCCGATAGCGCGACCACCCGGGAGTAGAGCCCGGTTTGTTTCGTCCGTTGTCAGTTGATCCCACAGTCCACCGGGTGGCGGGTGTGGGTGCAGGCCGCAGCGTACTCGGCCGGTGTCCGGTAGCCCAGCGCTGAATGCCAGTGTCGCAGGTTGTGGTCGGTTTTGAAGTCACCGATGACCACGCGGGCCTCGAGCAGGGAGGTCCAGTGGTTGCGGTTGAGGCACTCGGCACGAAGCCGGCGGTTGAACGATTCGATGTAGCCGTTGTTCCAGGGCGTACCGGGCGGGATATAGGTGATCCCGACCCGGTCGCCGCAAAACCGTTGCAGCGCTTCGGAAATCATCTCCGGACCGTTGTCGCACCGCAGCACCCTCGGGACACCACGGACACCGAACACCCGCTCGAGTTCGGCGACGAGCTTCTCACCGGTGATCGAGCGTTCCACCAGATGCAGCAGCGACTCCCGGGTGGGGGTACCGCCCTGCACGAAGTGCTTGGGGGAGGTTCATCGACCATCGACGCGATCTTCCCCGCCCGTCCGTCGACGGTGGAGTCGAACTGGAAATCCAACGCCCACACCGTCCTCGGTGCATCCGCAGTGATCGCCGGCACCGACGAGGATCCGGCGCGTTTACGCCGCTGATGCACCCGCACCTGCAGGCCCTCCTGTTTCCACAACCGGTGCACCCGCTTACGGTTGACCCGGTGGCCTTCGTCGAACCTCAACGCCGCCCACGCCCGGCGGAACCCGTGACAGGGGTTCTTGCGCGCGTACTCGCGCAGCCAGGCCCTGACACCGGCATCGGGATCGTCCGGGGTCTGATCGGCCGGCAACCGCCGGAACGTGGATCGATGCAGCCCGACGACCTTACAGGCGAACCGCTCGGACATGCCCTTGACCTGCACAAGCATGTCCACCGCCCGCCGCTTGGCCGCCGGGCCTAAAATTTTCCCTTCGCGATCTCCCGCAGCGCATCCTTGACGCCGATCTGTCTGAACGAATGGCGCTGGCTCTCACCTCGAATTGCCAAACGTACTGGCCGTCGCCGCACGCAGTGTGCGGGGCTATCCGTGACAAGTACAACGCCATGGGCGGCCCCGGCAGTTGGTTGAGTTTCCCGAACTCGCCCGAGTACCAGAACCCAGGAAACACTGGCGCACGCAGCGAGTTCTTGAATGGCTCCATCTACTGGTCTGCAGCCACTGGCGCGCATCCCGTCACCCTCCTGTTCATGACCAAGTGGCAACAACACGGCTGGGAGGCCGGCTCGCTGGGCTACCCAGCCACCGACGAGATCCCCAATGGGGATAACATCGCCATAGCCTACTTTGACGCAATCGAAAATGGTCAGCCCGCGCCCGCGGCGCGGGGAACAGTAAGCTACGGCCCCTGCAAAATTGAGCCGCGGTACATTCACTGGCGTACAAGAAGTGGGACCGGGATGGGATACGGAGTTGCCGGCTTCAAGCCGTATACATGGTGCGACGTGGCCGTGGAGAGCATCAAGCACGAGTCCGACCTGAGGTATAAGTACTGGACGACGTGGCCCAGGGCTATTTCGGCGACTGAACAGACGACGATGGGACCTGTGATTTCTTTCGAGCAGAAGAACCTGTCCTTCCACTGCACCGGGAAGGTGATGACCCGATTCGGTGGCCGGACCATGGGCACGATCATTTACGGCGGGAAGACATACTACGCTGCGGTCTATCCGCCCACAAAGGAGCTTGACTGCGAGGTCTGAGGTCGGATCCCTCAAGATTCGCGGAACCGATAGGTCTGCACCCACCCCTCGTTGAACAACCAACTCGCACTCAATGAGTATGGCCGAAACCACGAAACCCCGTTGATGCAACGACGCACCCATAAGCGTATCCTGCAAAATGTTCGGGGTTTCGTGGTTTCGTGGTTTCATTCAAAGAATCTCCATCCTGCGGATATTTTCCAAAGACCAGCCGCATAAAACACTACGCAGAGGCGATTGCGGCATATCCCTACGCGCGGGTACGTTCATGTGGTGACTTCTAGTCAAGCGCGGTCTTGGTGGGACGAGTACAACGGCAACCTTTTCAGCGCAGTCGAAAATGGCTGGCGCGGATACGTACCGCTGCTGTCCGGTGACATGTGCGACTTACTCGCCGACGTCGACAACGTTTTCGCGGTCACTGGCGCCGACACTCCTGGGTGGCCAAACCCGTACAAGGATGGCCAGGTACCGAACGAGGAAGCCTACGAGCGGGTCACAGACCCAGAGAAGTTCCTGATCGTGGTCGCCCGAGCGCAAGCCTGGACGAAAGTTCTCCTCGATCGCGGCTGGGCACGCGAAGCATCTGAAACAAGGTGGGCGTTCCGCCCACTCGACGCCGGCGGGGCCGGAACAATTCTCGCACCGACAGCTGCCGGTGCGGTCCCATTGGTGTTGACAACACACACGCCAGTGGACAGCGAACACATATTCACCGTGACGGTCGCGGCCGGCGACCCGGCGGTGAGTTTGGCATCGATCCCCGACTGTGGGTGCGATGCGTGCGATCGCGGGTCCACAGAACTGATTAAAGACATGGACCAGTGGGTGCTATCTGTCGTCGATGGATCCCTCGAAGTCCATCTCACAGAGCATGACTACTCAGTGCGCACATCATTCATCAACCAAGCTGGCGATGTTCGAAGTATCGACGAGCCCACATCTTTCAGAGCCGCACCGTGGCCGCCGAAGTGGCGATCTCGGCTCCTGGACGCACCCGGCCATGACAGTGGTGACATTGGCTCTGATTCAGGCGCCTGACATGGATCGGAGTCCAGACTCTCGAGGGCGGCCTTGAATGACTCTTTCCTGATTCAGAGTGCGTTGATCCGATCCTGAAGCTGACCGGAGTGGATCAACGACAACAGGATGTAGTGGTTGATGTTGCGGGACCCGAGCGCGATGCCGCGTAGGTGTTCGAGTCGGCCGTTGATCGCCTCGACCGGGCCGTTCGAGACCCTGACGTCGAAGTAGGCGAGGGCCAGCCTCGCGCTTTCACGGTGATTCGCCGACGGCATCGTGTCGCTTATGAAGAAAGGTGCTCCGACCTGCGAAAATTCGACTTGTCTAAGGTTGAACATTCGCGTGATCGAGGAGCACCTTTCAGGTGAGGAAGTTTACGTCCTGCTGTCCGTCGTTGTCCGCAAGCGCCACCGGATCGGGTGTTGTGTCGCACGCCGGTGCGGTGCTGCTGCTGCGCACCGCGAGAAGACGGGTCTGACGACGGCGTTGTCGGCCGCGCTGTCGCCGTGGCGCAAGCCCCTGGCCACGCACGATCCGGGCAAGATCGTGCTCGACCTCGCTGTCGGATTAGCGATCGGCGGGGACTGTTTGGCCGATGTGGCCCAGTTGCGGGCGCATCCGGAGGTGTTCGGGGTCGTGGCCTCGGATCCGACTGTCTCGCGGGCGATCGGCGCGCTGGCCGGCGACACGACGGCGGTGTTGGCGGCGATCGACACCGCCCGTGCGCAAGCCCGTGCCTGGGCGTGGTCCGCGGCCGGAGACCGCGCCCCCGATCACGGCAGCGGCGAGGCGACGCCGCTGATCATCGACCTCGACGCGACCCTGGTGACCGCGCATTCCGACAAGGAGTCTGCGGCACCAACATACAAGCAGGGCTACGGGTTTCACCCGCTGTGCGCGTTCGCTGATCACGGCGAGAGTGGGACCGGGGAACCGGTGGCGATGCTGCTGCGCCCCGGCAACGCCGGCGCGAACACCGCCGCCGACCACGGCACCGTGGTCAAGACGGCGCTCGCACAGTTGCCGTGCGATCCGGGCTACCGGGTCGGGCGGAAGGTGCTGATCCGCACCGATGCCGCCGGCGGCACCCACGAGTTCCTCAAGTACCTGACCAAACGACAGCTGGCGTATTCGGTCGGATTCGGGCTCACCGCGGCGATGATGGACAGGATCGGCCTGATCCCGAAGGACGTGTAGACACCGGCATACGACGCCGACGGACAGGTCAGAGAAGGCGCCTGGGTAGCGGAGCTGACCGGACTGCTCGACCTGTCCGGTTGGCCGGAGGGCATGCGGGTGATCGTCCGGAAGGAACGCCCCCATCCGGGGGCGCAGTTGCGGTTCACCGACGTCGACGGACTGCGGTTGACCGCGTTCGCCACGAACACCCGCCGCGGCCAACTACCCGACCTAGAGCTACGCCATCGGCGCCGGGCCCGCTGCGAGGACCGCATCCGTGGCGCGAAAGACACCGGACTGCAGAACCTTCCACTCCACCAGTTCGATCAGAACCGGATCTGGTTGGCGGTCGTGCAACTCGCGTGCGAGCTGATCGCGTGGGCCCAGATGCTCGCCTTCGACACCGAACACGCACGGCGGTGGGAACCCAAACGGCTGCGCCTGCGGCTGTTCCAGGTCGCCGGCCGCATCGCCCGCCACGCCCGCCGCACCCACCTGAGGTTGTCCGCGAACGCACGCCACGGCGACCTGCTCACCACCGCGCTCACCCGCCTGACGAGGCTGCCGGCACCCACCTGACCAGTACGAATCCGACCAGCCGAGACAAGAGGACAACCCACCCTCGGGGCCCTGGACCCCGACGCCACCCGACCGCGTCGGGCAGTCGCCCAGCGCCGAACACGAAAACCACGGCCGGGACCAGCGGCAATGGCGCGAACTCGATGCCGATGTGTTCAAGCGGTACCTCCTCGAAGCGGCAGTCGCGGACGGTTCCCTACAGGAACTGTTGCCACCGGAGCTGCGGTCACAGCCGGGCGAGGCGAGCCTGTTCTATCCCTTCGAGCTGTCCGCGCTCGTCCACCGCGAGTCGACCGACTTCCTGTTCGCGGCCGCAGAGCGCGACGCCGTGGCCCGCGGCGAGAACCTGATCATCGACGGAACCCTCGCCTGGAAGAGTCACGCCGAGCGGCTGGTCTCCGACCTGAGCCGGGCCGGCTACACCATCCAGGTCATCGACGTCGAGGCTCCGAAGGGCGTAGCCGCCGAGCGAATCGTCGCCAGGTGGCGTCAGGGCTTCCTCCAGGCGCTCAACGCGCCGGCCGATCCCGCCGCGCAGCTCGGCGGCCGGTGGGTGCCCGCGACCGCCGTGGACTCGTTGTTCACCGAGTTTCGGGAGCCGGACAAGGCACCTCTGCACGGAAAGTCCGTCACCGAGGTCAACGCCCTCGAGGTCAGCGAAGCGAGCATACCGGGAGTCAGTTTTGCAGCCGCGAGGTGAGGCGCTGACGCACATCCGGCCAGTCCTCCGCGATCACGGAAAACATGACAGTGTCACGGACGGTCCCGTCGGGTCGCCGAAAATGGCGCCGCAGAGTTCCCTCGTACTGGGCACCGAGCCGGGCAATGGCCTGTTGGGAGCGGTGATTTCTGGCGTCAGTCTTGAGTTGGACGCGGCCTGCGCGAAGGGTGTCGAAGGCATAGCCCAGTAGCAGCAGCTTGGTCTCCGGGTTCACCGCACTGGACCACACCGCGGGTGTGTACAGCGTGTAGCCGATCTCGAGACGCGCATCGTGCGCGCTCGCGTCGAGAAACGAGGTCGTGCCGACCACCGCACCTGCCGGCAGACCCGCGATCGCGCATCGGGTGCGAACGATCCAGGTATTCCACTCAGGCTGGACGTGACGGGAGCGCAGGATCTCCTCGAAACCCCGCGGATCGCAGGGACGCCCAGGAACATATGCCCAGACGGCGTCGTCGTCGAGCGCCCGGAACAAGTCCGCTGCGTCAGCAGCCGGATCGACCGGATTCAACCGCACTACCTCGCCTGTCAGCTCCGTCTCAGCGGGGACCGGCCAGGTCAGACGAGGCCAGGGCTCGTCGACAGGGCGCGGATCTCGGACTGGGTCGAAGCGGTCCAGGTCGGGTGTCTGATGCACGACAGGGACTATAGAAGGCCGACGACGCCCACCGCCTGCCGTATTCGCGCCGCAGGTCATCCACCCTCCCTCCGCAGGGGTGCCTCAGGCTGCACCTCGACGAGAACGAGGTGCGCGCCGCGGGGCGCGGACACGACGGCGACGACAGCGGCCGCAATGTCCGAGGACCGCAGAAAGTACGGGTGACGGGCGAGGCCCCAGTCTGCCCAGCTCTCGAGCACCGGACCGATGACCTCGGGGGTAGAGGCCATCCCCATCCCGGTCAGCGTCGGCCCGGGTCGAACGATGGATGCGCGAACTCCCGTGCCTTCCAACTCCATCCGCATCTGTCGGCCCATCGCCTCGAGCCCGGTCTTGGCTGCGTTGTAGGCGCCGACCCGAGGGCGGGGCGAGTCCGCGCAGTCGGATCCGATGAGGACGAAGTCGCCGCGTCGGCGCTCGATCATGCCCGGTAACACCCGGTGCACGAGCCGTTGTGCGCCCACCAGGTGCACGTTCACCTGAGCGAGGAAAAGGTCCGGATCCATCTCGTGGGCCTGTGAGAACTCGAGATCACCGGCCCCTGACAGGACGATCTCCGTGGGACCGAGCGCGTCCTCGGCCGCTCCGACGAATGCATCGACGGAACCGTTGTCGGTGACGTCGAGGTGCAGCGAGACGGCTTCGCCGCCGGTGTTGCGGATCTTCTCCGCGAGGGCCTCACACTGGTCGACGCGTCGGGCGCCGAGAGCAACCGGGTGACCGAGGTCAGCGAGCGCGAACGCAGTCGCGGTGCCGATGCCGGACGATGCGCCGGCGATCAGGGCCGGCCGGCGTTGTGGATTCGGTTCGAATCTAGGCACTGCGCAGCTTCACTTTCATCGGAAGGGAGGCAAAGCCTCGAACGTTGCTGGAATGCACACGGACAGATGCGGCCTCGTCGACCTCGAACTGCTTCACCCGCCTGGCAAGTTCGGCCAGCGCGATGTTCGCTTCGAGCCTTGCCAAATGAGCGCCGAGGCAGAAATGGGTGCCGCTGCCGAAGCTGGCGAGCTTGCTGGTGCTGTCCCGGCCGATTCGGAACTCGTCGGCCTCGTCGAACACCCGCGGATCGCGGTTCGCAGAGCCGACGAGCAGCAGCACCCGCTCCCCCGCCGGCACGGTGCGTCCGTGATAGTCGAGATCGACTGCCGCAGTGCGGACGAGGATCTGACTGGAGGTGTCGTAGCGCAGCGTCTCCTCCACCCACTGCGGTGCGAGCCCGGGATCGCGCAGCACCAGCGCGACCTCGTCAGGGTTGCGCGAACCCCAGAATGCGGCGTTACCGAGAAGCTTCGTCGTGGTCTCGTTGCCTGCGACCACCATCAGGAACAGGAACGCGATGATCTCCCCATCGGTGAGCTTGTCCCCGTCCATCTCCGCGTCCACCAGAGCCGACGTGAGATCCGTGGTGCGCGAACGGCGGCGCTCGGCGAGCATGTCGACGTAGTAGTCGAGGAGCTTCATCGACGCATCGATCGCCGCGGGCGGAATGTCCTGGACACCGTCCTCCCTGTGCACCACCAGGTCCGCGAGCCGACGCAACTCCGACCGGTCTGCCTCCGGGACACCCATCAGCTCGGAGATCACGTCCATCGGCAGCTTTCCCGCGACCTCGCCGATCCAGTCGAATTCGCCCGCGTCGAGCGCGGGTTCCAGGTACTGCACCGTCAGTTCGTGGATTCGCTCCCCGAGTTCGGCCACCCGGCGCGGCGTGAATCCGCGCGAGACGAGCTGACGCATCCGCATGTGCCGGGGGTCGTCCATCGCGAGGAAGGACATCGTCCGGTGTGCATGCGGGCCGTACGCCGCCGGGTCGAGTGACACCCCGTTGGCGCTCGAGAGGCGCCGGGCATCCCGGAATCCGCCGAGCACATCGGCGTGACGCGATAACGCCCAGAAGCCGATGTCCGCGTTGTGATAGAGCGGCGCCTCCTCACGCAGTCGCGCATAAGTGGGGTAGGGATCGTCCTGGAGGTCGTAATCGTATGGATTGAACACAAGCGCATCGGCAGACATCTCCGCTGACGAGTCACGTTGCGAAATAGGAACTTCGCCCATTTTCATTCACTCCAGCATCATCTTGACGAAGCACACTTCACTGGACACATGTCTGGACATTACTACCACGTCGGACTAATGTCCCGACACCTGTCCAGAAAGGTTGTGAACGGGTCATGACGCTTCGCCCCACCGACAGCTCCGCTCTCCTGATCGACGGCAAACTGGTCCCCGGCCGCGGAGGCGTGTTCGCGACCGTCGACCCCGCCACCGAAGGCGTGCTGGGGCACGCCGCCGAGGGCACCGCTGCCGACATGGATTCAGCGATCGCCGCCGCCCGGCGCGCGTTCGACGAGACCACCTGGTCACGCGATCACAGCTTCCGATCCCGCTGCCTGCGGCAACTCCGGGACGCCCTGCAGGCGCACATCGAGGAGCTGCGCGAGATCACGATGGCGGAGGTCGGATCACCGAGGATGCTGACCGCAGGCCCGCAACTCGAAGGCCCTGTCGCGGATCTGGGCTACTTCGCGAACCTGGCCGAATCATATTCCTGGGAAACCGATCTGGGCGTCGCATCACCGATGGGCATCCGAACCCACCGGCGCATCCTCAAGGAGGCAGTCGGCGTCGTCGGCGCGATCACGCCGTGGAACTTCCCGCACCAGATCAATTTCGCCAAGATCGGGCCGGCGCTGGCAGCAGGGAACACCGTCGTACTCAAACCTGCCCCGGACACGCCGTGGTGTGCGGCACTGATCGGCAAGGTCATCGCCGAGGAGACCGACATCCCCGCCGGGGTGGTCAATATCGTCACATCCACCGATCATGGGCTCGGCACCCAACTCTCCCGGGACCCGCGGGTGGACCTCATCTCGTTCACCGGGTCCACCGAGACCGGCAAGGCGGTGATGGCCGCGGCCTCCGAGACGTTGAAGAAGGTGCTCCTCGAACTCGGCGGCAAGTCGGCGTTCATCGTCCTCGATGACGCCGACCTCGCCGGGGCCTGCGCGGTCGCGGCGTTCACCGTATGCACCCACGCCGGCCAGGGCTGCGCGATCACGACCCGGCTGCTGGTACCGCGTGAAAGGTACGACGAGGCGGTACAGGTCACGGCGAGGACGCTGTCACAGATCCGCCCAGGCCACCCTGCTGACCCCGGAACCATCTGCGGCCCAGTCATTTCGGCACGCCAGCGGGCGCGGATCGAGGACTACCTGAAACTCGCGGTCGAGGAGGGCGGCACTATCGTCGTCGGTGGCGAACGGCCGGCCGAGCACGAGTGCGGATTCTTCGTCGAGCCCACGTTGATCTCTGGCCTGGACAACAATTCTCGCGTCGCACGGGAAGAGATCTTCGGCCCTGTTCTGGTGATCCTCCCCCACGACGGCGACGAGGACGCAATCCGGATCGCGAACGACTCACCGTACGGGCTGTCCGGGTCCGTGTGGGGCACCGACCCCGAGCGGGTGCAGCGAGCGGCCTCGGAGATCCGGACCGGCACGCTCAGCGTCAACGGCGGCGTCTGGTACGCCGCCGACGCCCCGTTCGGCGGGTACAAACAGTCCGGTACCGGCCGGGAAATGGGCATCGCCGGTTTCGAGGAGTATCTGGAGATCAAGCTCGTCGCGGAATCCGCACAGTCGTAAACCGCACTCACCCGAGGAGAACGCACGTGGTCCGAATACGCAGGTTCCTGCACGCCAGATCGTCAATGCCAAAGGCAGGCAGGTGATCCGATCGTGAATAGCGAGGGCGCTACCGTCGGCTGCATCGGCCTGGGCAACATGGGTGCGCCGATGGCCACCCGCCTGCTCGAAAGACCGGGCACGCTGGTGGTGTGCGATGCCCGGCTCGAAGCACTCGATCCGTTCACATCGGCGGGCGCAGTGGCGGTTCCGACACCGGCCGAGGTGGCAGCGTCGGCGACAGTCATCTCGGTGACCGTGCTCGACGACGCCCAGGTCCGAGACGTCGTCTCCGGGCCACACGGAATCCTGGCCGCGGCTCGACCGGGAACGGTGATCGCGGTGCACTCCACTATCAGCGACGTCACCGCCACCGAACTGGCCGGACAATGCAGCGCCCGTGGCGTCGACCTGGTCGACGCACCTGTCAGCGGCGGTGCGGTCGGCGCGCGGCAGGGCCGACTCGCCGTGATGGTCGGCGGCAGCGACGAGGCGTTCGAGGCGGTGCGGGAACCGTTCGGGCACTTCGCCGAACTGGTGATTCACGCCGGGCCCGTCGGCGCCGGAACACGGATGAAGCTGGCACGCAACCTACTTCACTTCGTGTCCTTCACCGCGGCGTGCGAAGCCCAGCGGCTCGCCGAGGCCGCCGGCATCGACATCCGTAAGCTCGGCAAGATCGTCCGGCATACCGACGCGATCACCGGCGGTCCGGGAGCAATCATGTTGCGCGAGAAGATCGCCCCCCTCGAAGACGGCGATCCGTGGCACTCGATCCTGTCCCGCGTTCGCGATCTCGGCGAGAAGGACCTCGCGCTGGCACTCGACTTGGGCGCCCGAATCGACGTCGACTTACCGCTTACCCATATCGCTCTGACCGGACTCGGCCCGGAACTCGGCGTCGGCACCGGAACCGTCGCAGATCAGTTCCACCTCGACCAGAAGGAGACACATGACCCGCAAGAACAATGACAGCGCTGCGTCGGAGCGACGCGCGCGCGGCGTGCAGATGATGAACCAGGTGTACGGCTGGGAGATGCCCGCGGACGTGCCCGGCGACTTCTTCGCCGTCACCGCGGACCATCTGTTCGCCGATATCTGGACCCGTCCCGGACTGAGCGTGCGTGATCGCCGCCTGCTGCTGTTGGGCGTGATCGCGGCACAGGGGCAGACCGAGGTCGCGAAGATCCAGATCAACGCCGCGCTGAGTAACGAGGAACTCACCGAGGAGCAGCTGGAGGAAGCCGCGATTTTCCTGTGCCACTACGTGGGCTGGCCCCTCGGCACCGGGCTCAACAACGCGTTGATCTCGGTCAAGGCCGACCGTGGCCGTGCGGCGCGGGCCGCGAAGAAGCAACCGGACAGCCAGTCCTGTGATTCGGGCACACCCGCATCACCTAACGTCGATACTCTGTAATTGGAACACGTTCTACCCGCTCGACTGTCGAAAGGACCCACCTCCATGGCCGAGGCCGCCACTGTTCGTCCCCTGTCCGCAGAGAGCATCGACACCTGGCACTACGAGGCCGACGTCGTCATCGCCGGCTACGGAATCGCCGGCGTCAGCGCCGCGGTCGAGGCTGCCCGTGCCGGGGCCGAGGTCCTGGTACTCGAACGGGCCGGCGGCTGGGGCGGTGCGGCGTCCCTCGCGGGCGGATTCATCTACCTGGGTGGCGGAACCCCTCTCCAGAAGGCCCTCGGGTTCGAGGACACCCCCGCGAACATGAAGACATTCATGATGGCGGCTCTCGGTCCCGGCGCCGACGAAGCCAAGATCACCGACTACTGCGAGGGCAGCGTCGACCACTACAACTGGCTGGTCGACTGCGGGGTCCCGTTCAAGGAGAGTTTCTACGGCCAACCCGGCTGGGAGACGCCGTTCGACGACGGCCTCATGTACTCCGGCGGCGAGAATTCGGCGCCGTTCAATGCGATCGCCACTCCGGCCCCGCGCGGGCACATTCCGCAGATGGCAGACAAGAAGGTGGGCGAGAAGGGCGGCGGCTACATGCTGATGAAGCCCTTGGTCGAGACCGCGGAGAAGCTCGGCGTCCAGGCCCAGTACGACATGCGCGTCCAGACGCTGATCACCGACGCGACCGGACGGGTCGTCGGCGTCCAGGCCAAGCAGTACGGCAAGGACGTCACTGTGCGGGCACGTAAGGGCGTAGTCCTGGCAACCGGCAGTTTCGCGTACAACAAAGACATGGTCGAGGCATTCGCGCCGCGCCTGATCGGGCGTCCCGGTGCCGCGATCGAGGAGCACGACGGCCGGTCGATCCGAATGGCGCAGGCCCTCGGCGCCGACCTCGCGCACATGGACGCCACCGAGGTCGCATTCTTCGGCGACCCGCAGATGATGGTGCGCGGCATCCTCGTCAACGGCCGCGGTCAGCGCTACGTCAACGAGGATACCTACCCCGGCCGCATCGGCCAGCTCACGTTGCTGCAGAACGACAATCAGGCCTACCTGATCATCGACGAGGAGGCCTACGAGGAGGCCAACACGACCCCGTCGTCGACGCCCTTCTTCCGGTTCCAGCCCAAGTGGGTGGCCGAGACCGTCGAGGAGCTCGAGTCCGAGATGGGCCTGCCGGAGGGCACACTGCAGTCCACCGTCGAGGTCTACAACAAGCACGCCGCGAACGGTCAGGATCCGGTCCTGGGCAAGAAGTCCGAGTGGGTCAAGCCGATCGGTTCGCCTGTCGCCGCCCTCGATCTGCGCAACTTCACTGCGGGTTTCACGCTCGGCGGACTTCGCACCAATACCGCGTCGGAGGTGCTACACGTATCGGGCGATCCCATCCCCGGCCTGTTCGCGGCCGGCCGCTGCACGGCGGGCGTGTGCGCGTGGGGCTACGCGAGCGGAACCTCGCTCGGTGACGGCAGCTTCTTCGGCCGTCGAGCGGGAATCAGCGCCGCGAAGGGCTGACACCAGCGCTGGAGGGCGCCCGGCGGTCAGGCCGGGCGACCTCCGTCGCCGTGGATCAACGCCACTGCGGCTCGAACAATCTCCAGATCGCCCGCTGCCGTCCGGCGCACCCCGATATCCGATCGGACGACGGAGGAACCTTCGAGAAGACTGACGACTGTCTCCGCCAAGGCAGTTCGCCGATCCTCGGGCACGTCCGGACGGGCACACGCGATCAGGTCCGCGACATGGCCGACGTAGGTGCGGTAGAAGACGCGCACTACCGCCGCGGTCTCATCGTCACCGCCGGCTATCGACCAGATCTCCCGGAACAGCCGAAGGCAGGCCGGGTCGTCCTGCTCGGACAGGAGGACCGCGAGCATCTGCTCGGTGTCCTCGCGGGTCACGTTCCGTTCCGACGTGTCGTCGGCTTCCAGTCCCGTCGCCTCCGACACGCGGGCCAGCGAACGCGCCAACGCGCGGTCGAGCACCGCCCGGATCAAGTCGGCGCGAGTGGGAAAGTAGTGCTGCAGGTGGCCGATTCGCACCCCCGCTTCCGCCGCGAAGTCCCGGAGCGCAGAGTTCGCATTGCCCCGCGTAGTGAGCACGCGTTCGGCGGCGTCGAGCAATTCGGCCTGTCGTTGCGCGCCCTTGGACGAAGTCATGACCGCAATACTTCCACCCCGTGTTCCTCGAGTTCGCGCAGCGCGGAGTCGGGGCGAGGATGCAGTTCGGGAAATGTGACGCCCGCGACCGCGTCGGACGCGAGCACCCGTCGGAGCCCCAGGAATCCGCCGAGCGCGGTGAGATGCGCCTGCCCGCGGGGATCGATGATCGTCGCGGACATCGCGCGTGCGTCACCGGCGATGTCGATGCGGACCTGCGCGCTGCCCCCGTCACCGGGTGAATAGAGCAGGGATCGACGCACGGACGTCCACCGTTCGCCACGACCCCACCGGAACAGGCCCAGCTTCTTCGCCGCGAGGAGCGTGGCCGTGGCCGCGTTGGAGCTGAACCCGATCCGCGTTGTCGCGGTGCCCACCCCCAGCGTCAGCGGCAGCGTGAACTGCTCGGGGGTGTCGAGCCTTGCGACCTTGGTCCGGGAGCCGGCGATGTCGACCCATCGGGCGTCGGAGAGCGGCGCAACCATCTCCGGAGCGCCGGAGCGCCGCACCTCGTAGTCGTATCCGAGCCGGTCGATGAAATCGACGGAGTCGACGCCGGCCGAGTCCTTCATGTCATATCGGATCGCGATGTCGACCGACCTCGCGTCACCACCTCGCTCGGCGACGAGGGCAGCCGTCACGATGCTCGTGACGCCTCCCATCCAGGATGACGAAAGAAGCACCGGCGCAGTCGGTTCGGCAAGCGTCGCGACCGTAACTGCCCGCGTGAGCCGACTGGTCCACCGTGTGATGTCGACGTAGGGCACCCCACCGCTCACCGCCGCGCGGAGCACCCGATCGTCGGGGTCGTTGACTGCGCCGACCACAGCCCGGACGCTCGCCGCGAACGGTTCCGGGTCGGACAGATCCCAGCGCCGCACCGATGCTCCGTGGCGCTGCGCCAACGCTGCACCTTTGTCCGGGTTGCGCCCGGTCAGCAACAGCGGCCATTCGGGGCCGGCCAGGTCTGCCAGTGCGGCACCCACGGTGCCGTACCCGCCGACGATCAGGACCGGTCCGGCTGGGTCGTACTCGATTTTGTCGTTCATGAATACCAAAATAGGTCATATGACCAATTTTGTCGATGCGCGCGCCACCCGGTGAGCGGGGGGTCGATCTTGCCGCGGGCTACGGAAGCGGGCGCTCCTCGCCCGTGATACCCGGCCGCACGTCGAGGGTGCCCGTGTCCCGACGGGTGGCCAAGACCCAACTGAGCTCGACGATCGTGTTGGTCGACTCGAGGGAGCACCCGGTCAGCTCCTCGAATCGCGCGAGCCGATGACGCAGGGTGTTCTGGTGAATGACGAGGGCCCGCGCAGTCGCACGGACGACCCGGTCGTGCTCGAGATGTGCCTGCACGGTGTCGAGCAGGATCACGCCGAAGTCGCCCTCGTCCATGAGCGGCTCGACGTAGCGCCGCCGGAGCAGTCGAGTGGCCAGCGGTGTGACTGGAATCGCCAGGCGCCACGACACCGTGCTCGGGTCGTGCAGGCCGGGGATCTCACCGGGCACGAGCGCCAGGATGTGCTCGGCGGCGACAGCGGACGTACCGAGGTCGCGCAGCGGGGCGGCTGGCCCGACGGCGAGTACGCCCCGGCCCGCGATCTCGCGCGGTATCCGGGTCACCAGGGCAGCGGTGCGGCCGGAGATCTCGGCAACCAAGGCGGCGGCTCCGGGAGTCGACCCGTATCTGGCGAGGTCGGCTGCCCACTGCTCGCGACTACCCGACGTCGGATGGCCCAGCACGACGTGATGGTCTCTATCCGGGTCCATGCCCAGGGCACGCACCCGCGGCCGCAAGGTCGGGTCGACAGACGATCCGGAGAGGAGGGTCCGCAGTACGTCGACCTCCTCCACCGAGCGCCGGACCACCTCCGAGACTGCGTGCGTACGGTACTCCTTGACCGCGTCGGCGACGAACCAGTCACCGACCTCCCAAAGCAGCGTCGAGCCACGCAGAGTCGACTCCGCCGGCAGTGATCGTTCCCGGGCAACCTCGATGAATCGGTCGTGAATGGCGTTGAGGCTGATCCGATATGCCCGGATGATGTCCTCGATGGCCATGCCCTGGCGGATTCGCCGCCGGGTGGTCCGGCGCGCCTCACCGTCGGGGACGTCTCGCGGCGCCTCCCCCTCCTCCAGGCTCGACATGCCACGCGCCACGTTCAACCAGGCCGACCCGGCGAGATCGTCCCGGCCGATGCTCGCATAGCCGGGCAGTTCCCGGTGGATGTCGTCGGCAGCCTTCCGTGCGATCCGCTCCGCCTCCGCGCGGAGCAGCGCGGCGACGGATGCGAGTGTCGCGACCATCGGCATCCCCTCTCCGGACGATCACCGCGCCCGATTCCCGCCGTTGGAGTTTTGTACAACGACACTATCGTGACATCGGTCGGCCGACCCTAGCGAAACACCCGTTACAAGCCCGATATTGGAAACATGACGTGCATCACAGACTCCAGTTCGCAGCATCACGTAGTAGGCCAGACCAACGCGACGGGGCATCCTCTGGAAGGGCCGCCCGGCACCTTCGGTGCGCTGTGGGCTGCGGCCGCACGTGATCACGCAACCGGGACGTTCCTCGTCTTCAAGGACGAGGACGGCACCATCACCCGCTGGACGTACGCGGAGTTCGACACCGTCGTCTCACGCACCGTGACCGCGTTGCGCCGCCGCGGCGTCGTGTCAGGCGACGGAATCCACCTGTGCCTGCGCAACAGTCCCGCATTCGTCGCACTCTGGCTCGCCGCCGCGCGAATCGGCGCCTGGATCGTCCCGGCGGATCCGAGCGCGTCCGGCCGTGACCTGGACCAGCAGATCGGCCGGACGTCCCCGCGGCTCGGCTTCCACTCGTCGGCCCGCCGCACGGCCTACCTGGAGGGCGCCGCCGGCCACGGACTGACCGTGGTGGAGCTGACCGAGACCGCCCGCGACGTCGTCGACCCCGCCATCGGTCTGGTCGCAGACGAGACACTGACCACCGCGCTGCCCACACCCGGCCCGGGCGATCGGCTCGCAGTCATGTTCACCTCCGGCACCACATCCCAACCCAAAGGCGTGGTGCTGACCCAGGCCAACTACTTCAGAGTGGCCACAACGATGGCGGCCGCGGCCGATCTACGGGCCGGCGACCGCTGGCTGGTGACCCTGCCACTCTTTCACGGCAACGCGCAGTACTACTGCTTCGCGGCCGCCATTGCTGTGGGCGCCGGTGTCGGCCTGACCGCCAGCTTCTCCGCCAGCGGGTGGGTCGGCGACGCCATCACGCTGGGCGCCACACATGCAAGCCTCTTCGCGGCCCCCATGCGGATGATCCTGGCTCGCACGCCGGCCGACCAGCAGCCCGCGCGGCTCCGACACGTGTGGTTTGCCCAGAGCCTCGGCGCCGAGCATCACGCCGACTTCGCCCGCCTGGCCGGGTGCCTTCCGCGCCAGCTCTACGGCATGACCGAGACCGTGCCGGTCGTCAGTTACGACCGCAGCACACCACCGGTGTCCGACCTGATCGGTACTCCGGTCGACGGCCGTGTCGCACGACTGGTCTCGCCCGGAACCCTCCACCCTGTGGCACCCGGCGAGACCGGAATGATCGCGGTGGCCGGCACCCGGGGCGACACGGTCTTCCAGGAGTATCTCGACGACCCGGCCACCACGGAGCGGACCTTCCGCACCGACGAGAACGGCACGGTGTGGATGCTCACCGGGGACCTCGCCGTCGAGACATCCGGCGGTTGGCGTTTCGTGGGCCGGGCCGACGACGTCATCAAGGTCGCCGGCGAGAACGTCTCCCTGACCGAGGTCGAGGCGACCGTCGCCCAGGCGCCGGGCGTCCTCGAAGCCGCGGTGCTGGCCCGCCCGGACGAGATCCGCGACCACGTTCCCGTGGCGTACGTGGTGCCTCGCGACCCGTTGCACCCCCCGCGCCCCGCCGATCTCGCAGACTGGGCCACCCGCAACCTGTCCAAAGCCGCTCGCCCTCACGAGTGGACTGTCATTGCCGAATTGCCACGTACCAGTGTGGGCAAGATCCGCCGCTTCAAGCTGGCCGACACCGAAGGAGCTGTCATCCGATGACGACTGCGACCACCGTCTCCTCGATCCGCCGCCGACGCGCCTTCATCGGCGCCATCTCCGGTCACCTGATCGAATGGTTCGACTACGGCGTCTACGGCTTCCTGGCCGTGACCCTGGGAAAGCTGTTCTTCGCCTCGCAGTCCCCGGCGGTCAGCCTGCTCAGCAGCTTCGCCGTGTTCGCGCTGAGCTTCTTCATCCGCCCGCTGGGGGGAATCTTCTTCGGGCCCATGGCCGACCGGATCGGCCGCAAGCAGACACTTCTGATCGTCATGCTGCTGATGTCGGGATCCACCTGCCTCATCGGGCTCCTACCGACCTACGCCACGATCGGCATCGCCGCACCGGTGTTGCTGATCCTGCTGCGGTGCGTCCAGGGGTTCTCGGCCGGAGGTGAGATCGGCACCGTGACCAGCTTCGTCGCGGAGTACGCCGGCCCCCGCCGTCGCGCCTTCTCCACCAGCTGGCTCATGGTCACCGCCGTGCTCGGCCTGATGCTGGGCAGCATCGTCGCGAACGGCCTGACCGCTCTCCTCGGCCAGGACGGCATGGCGGCCTGGGGGTGGCGCGTCCCCTTCCTCTTGGCGGGGCCGTTGGGTCTGATCGCCGCCTACATCCGCCTCAAGCTCGAGGACAGCCCCGAGTTCATGGCCCTGCACGCGGCGGGCGAACAGGAGAAGGCCCCGCTGCGCGAGTCGATGCGATGGAAGCGCGCACTCACCCTCGTCTTCTGCATCATCGTCCTGCACTCGTCGATCTTCTATCTGGTGCTCACGTTCGCCTCGACGTTCATGACCAATACCCTCGGCTTCGACAACTCGACACGATTCTGGTTCGTCCTGCTGGCCTGCGCGCTGGCGGCTGCGGTCATGCCGATCGGTGGCGCGTTCACGGACCGGTACGGACGCAAGCCGTTCCTGCTCGGGGCCGGGCTGCTGGCCACCGGTTCGATGTTCTGGCTCTTCCAGGCCGCGCCCGGTGCCACGCCCGCGTCCTTCCTGCCGCCCCTGCTCGCCACGGCCGTAGCGTTCGGTCTGTACGCGTCCTCCACCTACGCACTCATGACCGAACTGATCCCCACCCGGATCCGTTCCACCGGGATCTCGATCGCCTACAACGTTCCTGTCGCGATCTTCGGCGGCTGCGCCCCATTCGTCGCCGCATGGCTCATCACGTCCACCGGCGACATCACCTCCCCGTGGTACTTCTTCGTCGGGACCGGTCTGGTGTCCCTCGCCGCACTACTGGTGCTGCACCCGAACGACTTCCGTCGCGCGGCAGCCGCCTCAGTACCCGCCGGTTCCGCGCCCGCCGACCCGCAGCGGACCTCGGAGGTGACGGCGTGACCGCCGGCCGGCCCGGGGCACGGGAGCGGGAGATCGTCCTGACCGGATGGGCGCACACACCGTTCGGCCGGCAGGACAACACCTTCGAACAGCTGGTGACTACTGCTGCGAACGAAGCGATCGCGAGTGCGGGGATCACCGCCGCCGACATCGACGAGATCGTGCTGGGGACCTTCAACGCGGGAATGCAGCCGTTGGCCTTCCCATCGTCGCTGGCGTTGCAGGCCGACGACGGGCTCTGGGGGAAGCCGGCGACCCGAGTCGAGAACGCGTGCGCGTCGGGCGCCGCGGCCTTCCGCACCGGAGTTCACTCGGTCCTCGCGGATCAGGCACGCACCGTGCTCGTCATCGGCGCGGAGAAGATGACCGACGCAGGCGCCGAGGTGGTCGGCCGGGCCCTCGTGGGGGCCGACTACGACAGCGCCGGGCGGCCCTCCCGAGTCGGATTCGCGGGTCTGTTCGCCGAGGTGGCGCGGGCCTACGGCGAGCGGTACGGGGATCCCGGCGACGCCATGGCCCGCATCGCGGCGAAGAACCACGCGAACGGGCTGGCGAACCCGTGGGCACACCTGCGCCGTGACCTCTCCTACGACTTCTGCCGGACCGTCGGGGACGACAACCCGATGGTGGCCGACCCGCTGCGCCGCACGGACTGCTCTCCGGTGTCCGACGGTGCCGCTGCAGTGGTCGTCACTACCGCGGACCGGGCCTCGGCGTCCGCCCGCACCGCAGGGGTGCGGCTGGAGGGGATGGGACAGGCCAATGACTTCCATCCGGCGAGCCGCCGTGACCCCCTGGCCATGCGCGGGTCGCAGGCCGCCTGGCGCAGCGCCCTCGACCGGGCCGGCGTGACGGTGTCAGATCTGTCGTTCATCGAGTTGCACGACTGCTTCACCATCGCGGAACTCGTCCTCTACGAGGCGCTGGGCCTGGCCGATCCGGGCAAGGGCGGAGAACACCTTGCCGCCGGCGAATTCGACCGCGAGGGAGATCTTCCGGTGAACGTCTCCGGCGGCTTGAAGTCCAAGGGCCATCCGGTCGGCGCGACCGGGGTGTCCCAGCTCGTGCTCAGCGCCATGCAGCTGACCGGGACGGCCGGCGACATGCAGCTACCGGTCGCCGATGTCGCGGCGGTGCACAACATGGGCGGCCTCGCCGTCGCCAACTACGTGCACGTCCTACGGGGGAGGCTGTGACACTCGGCCATCAGCCCAAGGACACCTGCCAGACGAGGGCCGCCGCAAGGGCACCGATGCCGTTGAGTGACCAGTGCAGCGCTATCGGAGCGAGCAGGCTGCCGCTGCGGCGGCGCAGCCACGTGAAGACGAACCCGGCTGCCGCGGTCGCCACGACTGCGCCGGCGATGCCGATCATCTGCCCGACGAGGCCGCCTCCGAGAATTCCGGTGAGTCCCCGATTGCTCGTGGTCAGGCCCAGCGACGACGCGATGTGCCACAGCCCGAACAGCAGAGAACCAGCGGCGAAGACGCCGCGGGCGCCCGATACCCGGGACAGCGTGCCCTGCAGGACGCCCCGGAAGGCGAGTTCCTCGGGGATGACGGTCTGCAAGGGAATGACGATCATCGACGCAATGAGGGCACCGGAGATGGTGGCGTAGCGGTCCGCCATGAAGAACTGCCGAGTCATCGGCAGGGCGATCCCGATCGCGACCACCGCAAGCACGAGCCCGACTGACGCCAGCGCGTACAGCGTCCCCTTCTTCCAGTGCCGGGGAGAAAGGCCGAGTTCCGACCAGCCCAGTCCGCGGCGGCGAGTGAGGCCGACGAGGATGACGGCGGCAATCGGCACGGTCGCGATGCTCGCCCACACGGTAGTGAAGTGCGCGATCATGTTGGTCGCGACCAGCACGGCGACGACAACAGCAACGTCCAGCCAGGCATGGGCGGCACGAATGCGGTGCAGGGCGGTCGAGGAGTCGACACCTGTGTTTGCGAGATTCATGCGTTGCGCCGCCCCAGTCTCTGCAGCCTGACCGACACTCGGGTGCCACAGATTGTTACCTGTCTGTTATCTCCTTCGAGCGTACGCCGCCCGGAAGAGCGGGCGCGGTGAGCTTTCGCACACCCGAATCGGTCTGCCTCCGATACTACGGACGATCTCCCCGCCCCGATTCGGGCGAGGATTCTCTCGCAGTTAGCCTGAACGTCGAACTTCGCACCCCCCTGTTCAGGAGAGATGATGGCCGACTTCCTCTATGAGGACCTGCTGCCGATCGGTGACGACCCCACCGAATACCGGCTGCTCACCACCGAGGGGGTGTCCACCGTCGAGGGACCGGACGGACGGACCTTCCTGAAGGTCGAACCGGAGGCCATGCGGCTCCTCACCGAGACCGCCCTGCACGACATCTCTCATTACCTGCGCACCGATCACCTCGAGCAGCTGGCGAGCATCCTCGAGGATCCGGAGGCGTCGAACAACGACAAGTTCGTCGCACTCGATCTCCTCAAGAACGCCGACATCGCTGCGGCCGGCGTTCTGCCGATGTGCCAGGACACCGGCACCGCGATCGTTATGGGCAAGCGCGGCCAGCAGGTCCTCACCCCCGGTGGGGACGAGGAATCGATCGCGCGCGGCGTATATGACGCGTACACCAAGCTGAACCTTCGCTACTCGCAGAACGCTCCCATCACCATGTGGGAGGAGAAGAACACGGGCAACAACCTGCCCGCGCAGATCGAGCTGTACGCCGACACCGCGAAGGGCCACGAGAACTCCTACAAGTTCCTCTTCATGGCCAAGGGCGGCGGATCGGCCAACAAGTCGTACCTGTACCAGGAGACCAAGGCCATCCTGAACCCGGACTCGATGATGCAGTTCCTCGAGGCCAAGATCCGCTCGCTCGGCACCGCGGCCTGCCCGCCGTACCACCTCGCGATCGTCGTCGGCGGCACCTCCGCCGAGTTCGCGCTCAAAACGGCCAAGTACGCGTCGGCGCACTACCTGGACGAGCTGCCCACCGAGGGCGCGATCACCGGCCGCGGATTCCGCGACCACGAGCTCGAGAAGAAGGTGTTCGAGCTCACCCAGAAGATCGGCATCGGCGCCCAGTTCGGTGGCAAGTACTTCTGCCACGATGTACGCGTTGTCCGTCTCCCCCGCCACGGCGCATCGCTGCCCGTTGCGATCGCCGTCTCCTGCTCGGCAGACCGTCAGGCGAAGGCGAAGATCACCCCTGAGGGCGTCTTCCTCGAGCAACTCGAGTTCAACCCGGGCCAGTTCCTGCCCGAGGTCACCGATGCCCAGCTCGACGCTGACACCAACGGTGTCTCGGGCACCGGCAACGGTGCCGCAGTCAAGATCGACCTCACCCGCCCGATGCCGGAGATCCTGGCCGAGCTGTCCAAGCACCCGGTCAAGACGCGCCTGTCGTTGACCGGCCCACTGGTCGTCGCGCGTGACATCGCGCACGCAAAGATCAAGGAGCGCCTCGACGCCGGTGAGGAGATGCCGCAGTACCTCAAGGACCATCCGGTGTACTACGCAGGTCCGGCCAAGACCCCCGAGGGCCTCGCGTCGGGATCGTTCGGCCCCACCACGGCCGGCCGCATGGACTCCTACGTCGAACAGTTCCAGGCAGCAGGCGGCTCGATGATCATGCTGGCCAAGGGAAATCGGTCCAAGCAGGTCACCGAAGCGTGCAACACGCACGGCGGCTTCTACCTCGGTTCCATCGGCGGCCCGGCCGCGCGTTTGGCACTGGACTGCATCAAGAACGTCGAGATCGTCGAGTACGAAGAGCTCGGCATGGAGGCGGTCTGGAAGATCGATGTCGAGGACTTCCCGGCATTCATCGTCGTCGACGACAAGGGCAACGACTTCTTCGCCCACACCGGCGAGGTGACCCTGACGATCGGCAAACGCCCCGGCCTGTAAGGCGCCTCGCGCCTGTGCGTGGTTAGCGAGGATAGACACTCGCCAACCACGCACAGGCCGCCGCCATGAACTTCAGCCGGAAACGACACCCGCGTCTACGGCTGCCGCGCGGTACACGGCGGCGAGCGTGTCGACCGTGTCGTGTGCGTTGAGCCCACTGGGGTTGGGTACCAGCCACAGCTCGGCGCCCTCGAAGTCGTCGGGTTGTTTGCCCTTTTTCGCGGCCCGCACCCCGAATGCCGCTCGGTATGCGGTGATACCCGCGACGGCAACCACCCGCGGACGCAGTTCTGCCACCGTCTCGCGCAGCCGCACCGCTCCTGCCCGCAGCTCATCGGGCGTCAGCTCATCAGCTCTGGCAGTGGCTCTCGCAACGAGATTGGTGATCCCGATCCCAAGCGTGATCAAGAGTTCCCGATCGGACGCTGACATCCCGGCGGTGGGGTCGATCGGCCGGTCGATGATCCCGGCCCGCAGCAGCGCCGGATAGAACCGGTTGCCAGGCCGCGCGAAGTGCGCCCCGGTGGCCGCGGTCCACAGCCCCGGATTGATGCCCACGAACAGCAGGCGACAATCAGGACCGATCAGATCCGGCACTTCTTTGTCGCGAAACGACTCGAGCTCACTGCGACTGAATCCCATGGAGACAGCGAACCGCACCGGACGGAGAGGACCAAACCGTCAGGAGCCTTCGTAGGCCGCGCGGATGACGCCGATGTCGAGTTTGCGCATTCCGAGCATCGCCTGCGTGGCCCGTTGCGCGCCCTCCGCGTCCGCCCCCCCGATGTACGAGCCGAGCGCCGCCGGAATGATCTGCCATGACACCCCGTAGCGATCCTTCAGCCACCCGCACTGGCTTTCCTGTCCGCCATCAGCGGTCAGCTTCGACCAGTAGCCGTCGACCTCAGCCTGATCGGCGCAGCTCACCTGGAACGAGATCGCCTCGTCGAAAGTGAACTCGGGGCCACCGTTGAGGATCGTGAACTTCTGCCCGTCGAGTTCGAACTCCACGGTGAGCGCGAGACCCTCCGGACGGTGCATTCCGGGTCCGTACCGGGAGACGTTCAGGATCCGCGAGTTCTTGAACACCGATGTGTAGAACTGGGCGGCCTCCTCGCCCTCGGTGTCGAACCACAGGCATGGCGTGATCTTCTGCATGGTGAGTGCATCCTTGTCGATTGTCGAGTTGCATACATCGAGACAGACCGCCGCCACGCCGGAAACTCATCGGCTCAGCAGCATCTTGGCATTGCGGACTTCAGGGATGCCGACCTTCTGAGCGGTGACGAGGAATGCTGGTGTTCCGAACACGAGCACGGCCGCAAGGGCCACCGCCGCGGCTGCGCGAGGGTTGTCCAGCAGCTGGTGTGACAGTCCGACCGCGACGATGCAGACGACGCCGGCAGAAACCGACGCCCATAGTGCCCGAGCAAAGGTGTCCAGCACGGCGTGGAATCCGAGGAGTCCGTACCGGCGTCGAAGGATCAGGTGACCGCTGACGGCGCCGACGAGGTAGGACAGCGAACCCGCAACGGGCAACGCCACCACTACCGCGGTGCCGGGTAGTGACACGACGCTCAGTGCCACCACGCTGATCTTCGTGACCACCATCGCGAGGTTGATCAGCGCCGGGGTGCGCATGTCGTCGGCGGCGTAGAAGACCCGCAGCTGCAGCATCACGAGCGCGAACGGCGGCAGTCCGAACGCCGACAGTGCCAGCGCGATTCCGATGAGGCGAGCCGCATCGACGTCAACTCTGCCGATGAACATCACGGTGGTCAGCATCGGTCCGAGGAGGGCCATCGCGACGGCGGCAGGGACGAGCGCGACCATCGAGTAGCGGGCGGCACGGTTCATATCCGCGACGAGTGCATCGCGGTCTCCGACAGCGACAGCGTGAGCGATCCGTGGCATCAGCACCGTCAGCAGGGACACCCCGAGAATGCCGTAGGGCACCTGAAACAGTAAGTCGGCGTAGGTGTAGGTCGACACTGCGCCGTGGCTGAATGCAACTCTGAGAACGACCGCAACACCGAGTTGGCCGACCGCGACGTACAGAGCAACCCATCCGAACAACTTCGCGCCCGCCTTGATCGGCCGCCACGTGTACGGGAGAGGACGCACTCGCCAACTCCACCGGAAACCGCTGCGCCGCAGCGCCGCAGCGCCGCACCCGACCACGCCGCTTGTCCCACAATCCCCGCAGTGGTGCCGATCCCCAGCACGAGGACCTGCGCGGTGGTCAGCGATGACGGCACCAACGTCACCGGGCCCGGTAACAGCGCGAAGACCCCGACGGTGACGAGCACGATCAGGTTGTTGACCACTGGCGCCCAGGCGGCCGGGGCGTAGCTGTCGCGCACGTTCAACACGGCTGTCACGGTGCCGGCCACCGCGTAGAAGAAGATCTCTGGCAACAACAAGTACGCCAGCGAGGTCGTGAGCTGCGATTGGGCTGCTTCCGGCACCACCGCCGCGACAAGCAACGGTGCAGCGGCCACAGCAACGAGAGTGATTGCTGCGGCGCCGATCACGGTCGCAACCAGCATGCGCTGGGTGAACAGACGCGAGTGCGCACATCCACGCAGACGCGCCCGCGCCAGCACCGGGATGAAGACGCTGCTCATCACGCCTCCGAGGAGCAGCTCGTACACCATGCTCGGCATGGTGTTCGCGCCGTTGTATGCATCACCGACAGCTGCCACACCCAGCACCGCAGCCAACGCCAGCGTGCGAATGAAGCCGGTCACGCGGCTCGCCGCAGTTGCGACAGCGACAGCACCTGTCGCACGGGCGAACGTCCCCTCCGAAACCGCCATCCGACCATGATGCCCCAGCTCCCACCCGAAGCAACCTCGCCAACACCGCGTAGCGACCAGCGCGGACGGCTACCGTGGATTTCGCGCGCGGATCACCGGAGGGGGTGGACCGACATGACCCGACTGGCACGGGCAACTGCCGCGGCACTCTTCGCCGCCGTTGCGATCGTCTCGTGCGGCGGCACCGACACCCCACCGCAGCCGGCCACCCTCGCCGCCGACGCGCCGCAAACCCAGGAGGAGATGCGCAAACGGTCCGAGCAGCTGCTCGCCGACACGCTGGCACAGCTCGCGCCGTCGCTATCGTTGTCGCTCCAACCGCCTCCGTACTCGTCCGCAGAGCCGTCTAACGGCTCGGCGGTTCCGTGCACGAACAGTGCAGCGGACAGTCCACTCATACGAGTCGGTACCACTTACTGGGTCATCGGGGTACCGCCCGGAAGCGCAATCGCAGTGCAGGACCGCATCATGGCGGCGTGGCGAACACTCGGCTGGTCGGTGGTGCGCGAGGGCGCGAACACCGTCAGCGCGTGGACGAACGACAACTATCGTTTCCATCTGTTCCGCAACGGATACGACGGTCTTGCAATCACGCTGTCCTCACCGTGCTTCCCTGCGGGCGGTGCCGACGGCCGGCCGATGTCCGCGACCGTCACCCACCCCTGATCGACCCGCTCACGCGGCGTGCAGCAGCCCCTGCCTCGAGAGGATCGGCCGCACTCCCTCACCGAACCAATACGCCTCCTCGATGTGCGGTTGACCTGACAGCACGAAGTGCTCGACGCCCACGGCCGCATATTCCCGGATCAACGACGCAACCTCCTCATCGCTGCCCACCAGTGCCGTCCCCGCGCCGCCGCGCACCAACCCGTAGCCGGCCCACAGACCTGGATACACCTCGAGGTTGCGTAGATCCGCGCTCAGTCCGAGCTGGCGCCGCTGGCCCTCGGATTCGCTCTGCCCCAGCCTGGTTCGGGCCAGTTCGATCTGGGCGGGACTCATTCGGTCCACCAGCTTGTTCGCCTCCGACCACGCCTCCTGCGAGGTGTCGCGGGCGATCACATGGGCGCGGATGCCGAAGCTCAGCGTCCGTCCGTGCGCGGCGGCGCGGCGGCGTACGCCGTCGATGAGCGCAGCGACCTTCGCCGGTGGTTCGGTCCATGTCAGGTAGCTGTCGACATGCTGCGCGGCGACATCCAGCGCGGGCGCGCTGGCCCCGCCGAAGAAGATCCCCGGAGCCGGCGAAGGTGCAGGTAGCGCCGCAGCACCCTCGACGGTGTAGTACTTGCCCGCGAAGTCGTACGGCGTCCCGCTCCATGCGCCGCGCACGATCTCCAGGAACTCCCCGGTGCGTTCGTACCGCTCCTCCTTGGTGAGGAAGTCACCGAATCGGCGCTGTTCCTCCGCATCGCCGCCGGTGACGATGTTGAGCAGCAGGCGCCCAGGCGACAGTTGCTGGAAGGCAGCTGCCTGCTGCGCGGCGAGGGTCGGAGTGATCAGCCCTGGCCTGAATGCGACCAGGAACTTGAGCGTGCTGGTCTCGCGGATGAGCGCCGCGGTGGTGATCCAAGCGTCGGAGCACCATGTTCCCGTCGGGGTGAGCACCGCCTCGAAGCCCAGCTGCTCGGCGGTCTTCGCCACCAGCGCAGGGTAATCGAGCGACGCCGACCGGAACTCGGATGCCCGACCCGCCGCCTCCCGCGGCTCGAGCGCGCCGATCACCTCACGTCCGTCACCGGAGGCGGGCAGGTACCAGTGAAAATGCAGAGTCATGCCGAGATCCCCTCGAGAACACCCAGATGGGCGAGAACTTTCTTGCGCAGGTCAACGACTTCCGGATCGGCGCGCAACCGCGGACGCGACGCCGAAACCGCGACATCGCGTGCAATCCGGCCGCCGTCGAGGACCAGTACCCGATCAGCGAGCAGCACCGCCTCCTCCTCCACGTCATGGGTGACGAGCAGGACGGCGAAGCCGTGGCGCCTCCACAGCCTGATCAGCAACTCGTACGCCGTGATCCGGGCAGCGCGTCCAGCGCGCCGAACGGTTCGTCGAGCAGCAGCACGTCCGGTTCGCGAACCAGGGCCCGACCCAACGACACTCGCTGTGCCTCGCCGCCGGACAGGGTCAACGGCCAGGCGTCGATGCGATGGCCGAGGTTCACCTCGGCGAGCGCGTCGACTTGCCGGAACCGCTTCGTCCCACCAGGGCAACGATCTCGCCGCGCTGCAGAGTCAGGTCGATGCCATCGAGCACGACGTCGGAGCCGAACACCCGTCGGACGCCCCTCGCGGTCACAACGCCCCGGTTCACGTTCCTTGATACGTCTTGCGCCACGTCAGCAGCCTTCCCTCGAGGGCCCGCACGAGCGCATCAGTCGCGAGACCGAGGAACGCGTACACGAGCAAGCCGAAAATGATGATGTCGATGCGGAAGTAGATGCGGGCGTTGTTGACCAGATACCCGAGCCCGGCATCGGCGTTGATCTGTTCTGCGACGATCAGCGCGAGCCACGCGACGCCGAGTGACATGCGCAGACCGGTCAGCGCCTGCGGTAGAGCTCCCGGCAGGATCACATGGATGGCAAGCTGGAACTTGCTCAGCCCCAGCGCTTCCGCTGCCTCGACCAGCTTCCGGTCGATGCTCCGAATGCCGGCGAACAGGTTCAGATAGAGCGGGAACATCACACCGAGCGCAACCAGGAAAATCTTGGGGTGCTCACCGATGCCGAACCAGATGATGAACAGCGGGATCAGCCCGACGAATGGCACCGTCCGCAACATCTGGATGGGTGGATCGATCGCGAGTTCCACGACCCGGGAGAACCCTGCCAACACGCCCAACACGACAGCAACCGAGATGCCGAGCAGGACGCCGAACAGCACCCGCTGCACCGATACCCCGAGCGCGTCCAGCAGGCTCCCGTCCGCGCGCAGCTCGACGGCGGCAGAGACCACCTGCGCCGGCGAGGCGAGAGTTCTGTCCGAGATTACGCCCGCGCTGCTGAGCGCCTGCCACAGGACCAGCAGGACCAGCGGAGAGATCAGGCGCAGCGGCGGTTTCCACGACCTTCGACGACGACGCGTCACCTCCGTGACGCCGCTGCCCCCAGGCACCTCATGGATTTCAGGTTTCGTCAGGATCGCGGTCATTTCTTCGCCGCCTGGACCTGCGGGTTGAACCGGGCATCGAAGTACTGGGCCGCGACGCGCGCCTGCTTCAACAGACCCGCCGCAGCGAACAGGTTGATCAGCCTCTGTTGCTTCATAATTCGACTCTCATCGATCTGGACGTAGGCCCCCTTGGAGCTGTCGAACGACGCCGCTGCGACGTCCTCCGGCAGTTTGGTCAGCTTCGCGAAAATCGGCACCCACGCCTCGGGGTGCGCGTCCGCCCACACCTGGGCGCGGGCCAGACGCTCGAGGAAGTCGGCGAGGGCTGCAGACTTCGCGGGATCCGCCAGCGCATCCGATGCGTCCGAGAAGTAGGACTGCCCTGTGGTGACTGAGCACTGCGTTCAAGAGTTCGGATCACGCGAGTTCGATCCCCGCGCGGCGGTGGGGACCAGGTCCAGATCACCGCCAATCAGCAAGACCGGCGTCGGGACGGTCTGGATCCTGGAGCTCAGCCTCACCGTCATCGGTCCCGCCTTTCCACCCTGTAGATCGTTCGATGGACAGACAGAACCTCGGCGATACACCTAAAGTGCCCTCGAAGAATTGGTCATTGATTCGAGGGAGTGTCTAATTGAGATTTCTACGAAAGACCGCGGTTACTGTTGGCGCGACAGCAATTCTGCTGTCTACAGTTTCCGTGTTCGTCCCCGCCGCACACGCGGACGAAGCGTGTACCCCGGTTGTCGCGCTGGCCATGCGAGGAAGCGGCGAGCCCTCGGTCGGAGCGCAGAAATATGGGTCCCAGCGGACGGGCGGCTGGGAGGGACCGACACTCGAGCGTTTGCTGAAGAAGGCGTACCAAACGCAACAGATGCATGAGACTCCCATCATCGATGTCGGAGCGGGGTACCCCGCCGTCAAGGTTGTCCAATCCGTCGACGGAGCATTCGACATCCTCGAATCCGCCGAGATGGGAGCAGTCGCAGCGAAGGCGGCGTATTCGGACTTCAGGAAGACTCAGCCCGCGTCGTGCGCTGCACCGAAGGTGATTCTCCTCGGATACTCACAGGGTGCGATGGTTGCCCGCCTCACCGCTCAGCACTTCAGCAAGCTGGGCGTGCTGGTCGCGTCACATCTGGTGGGCGATCCGTACCAGAAGCCGGACGCAGACGGGGTTTTCGGTGGCGGATCGGATGGCGAAGGCATCTACAGGCGAGTACTGGGAGAATCCCGAGACGGGTACTACAGCCTTCCGGGTGTCCGCCGCGTCTCGCTCTGCCATGAGAAGGATCCGATCTGCGACTCGATTCTCCACAAAGACGAGTCTGCGCACATGAACTACTACAAGCCGGGCGTGAAGTTGGTGTTGGGAACCGGAATGAAGCCGTCGGAAACCGACGAAGTCGACTTCATGGCGAAGGCACTCGCGGCATCAGTTCGAGTCGCGCGGGAATCGTACGGCAGCGGACAGACGTCGTCGGTCGCGAAAGACACCGTGTTCGCAATAGATACGACGGGCTCGATGCAGCCCTACATCAACAACGTCCGATCCCAGGCCGCAGACATTGCAAACCGGATCGTCAGCGCTGACGGCCGATCCCGAGTGTCACTAGTTGAGTTCCGTGATCACGGCGACGCCTTCGTCGCGCGGACAGTCGTGCCCTTGACATCAGACTTCTCCGCGTTCAATACCGGGCTGAATTCGCTCACCGCGTATGGCGGCGGAGACACTCCCGAGGCTGTCTACTCCGGGATCGTGGAGGCGCTGCGAGCTCAATGGCACAACGACAGCAGGAGATCGGTAATCCTGCTGGGCGACGCACCTCCCCATGATCCGGAACCGGCAACCGGGCTGACCAGCGCAACTGTCACCGACATGCTCAACGGGGTGCGGCCGTTACCCGAGCCGTTCAGCCTGGCCGCAGCGGCGCGGGGTGTCACGCCCGAATCACGCGAACAGGCTCCATCGACCACGGATACGGTTGTCGCGCCGGCCACCCTGCGACAGGCAGAGACAGCGTCCGTCGTGAAGGGGCCTGGCGCTGCGACACTCTACTCGATCAGCGCGAGCCGTCACCTGACAACGATCATGGACCCGATTGCGGGCGCGACCGGTGGGTCGTCGGTGGAGATCGCGAATGCGGGCCTGGTCGGTGACGAGATCATGAGTGCGATCGACGAGATCGACAATCAGCCGACTGCTTCTGGATCGGTCTTCGGCATTCCGATGGAAGGAAGGCAGATCCTCCTTTCCTGCGCTGGAAGCTCCGCGTCGGGGGCGATGGATGCGCGATTCGATATCGACGACCGCGGCTCCTTCGACGTCGAATGTGTCGACGGAATCGCGCAGGTGGATCCACTCCCAGTCGGTACTCACGCGGTGACGTTGCGTGTCCGGGATGATCGAAACAGGGAGGCGTTCGCCTTCTTCACTATCGACGTGCCTGCCCGCAGCGTGCTGGAGGAGGTATATCCCGATGACACCGGATCGGTCGGTTCGAGCGGATCCCTGGGATCTGCTGGAAGCGGGTCCACCGGGTGGCCGTGGGGCTCGTAGTCGCGGATCATGCTCGCCAGGTTGATGAGTGGCGAGCATGATCACCGTCTTTCGCTCGGCCGGGTGAAATTCGATGTCGGTCGAGAACTCGAGTGTGCCATCATGCTGCGATGCAGTTCGACGCCCTCTACGACGATCCCGTTATGGCCAGCTTCTATGATCTCGAAAACGGTTGGAGTTCGAGCGACGCCGTCTGCCTGAGCCTTGCAGCCAAGAGCGATTCGGTGCTGGATTTCGGCTGCGGTACCGGAACTCTCGCGTGTGCGATTGCCACTCGGCATGGAATATCGGTGACCGGAGTCGACCCGGCGGAGGCAATGCTCGACCTGGCCCGGTCGAAGTCCGGTTCTGAGCACGTGCATTGGGTCCGCGGCGATTCGAGGACTGTGCGCCTGGATCGTCGTTTCGATCTGATCGTGATGACAGGCCACGCATTCCAAGTCTTCCTATCCGATGATGACCGGATGAATGTGCTAGCCAACGCTGCTCGACACCTTGCGGACGGCGGCCGACTGGTTTTCGACTCACGAAATCCAGCGCGCAAGGAATGGCTGGAGTGGAATCGTGAGGAGTCGATGCGGCAGATTATGCATCCAGAACATGGTGAAACGATGGCGTGGAACGATGTCGACGTTGACGAGCGGACTGGAATCGTCACCTACGGGACTCACTATCGACCCTGCGCTAGCGATCTGACGTACTCTGCACATTCGTCGATTGCGTTTCCAGGCCGTGACCTGATCGCCGCACAGATCGATCGGGCAGGGCTTCAGGTAGAACGCTGGCTGGGTGATTGGTCGGGGACACCGTACGAGCCCGATTCTGGCGAGATCATTCCGATGTGCCGCCACCAGAGTTGACCCGATCCACAGCGCCGACTTCGATTCCCGATGACCTCCCTCGGCATTTCCCCGTCGAGCCACGACCGAACGCCGGTAGGCAACCCACCGAGGTCGGGTGGAACCATGCACAGCTGGCCTGCGTCATACCAATCAGGCTCTGCGGTGAGCCCGGGGACTTCGGAGGGTTCGATTGGGCGATCAGCTGGGCGTCGATACCGACACGTTGCGTTGGCTCGCTACGTCGTTGACAGGTGCGGCCGATCGGATCTCGGGCATTGAGCTGTCCGCTCTGATCGACGCCGTCACCTCTGCGATGCCGGCGTCGTCGGCCGCTGCAGCCGCGGCCCGCGCCGGGGAGCCGCTACTCGGGTCCTACCGCGACACGGCCGGGCGGCTGCGCGCAATGGCAGCTACCACGGAAGCGAACGCCCGCGAGTACGACGCCACCGACCACACCTCCAGGCTGAATCTCGGCACCACAGCCGGGGGGTCTTAGATGGTCACACTGTCACAGTTGCGCTACTGGCGCCCGGACGAGCTCGCCGCCGTCGGCACCGCCGTCGCCGCATCGAGCCGTGCTTTCAGCGACTCGATGAACGCGGCCAGATCGCACATCGATACCGTCCAGTGGAGTTGGCACGGTTCCGCCGCCGCGGCCGCGGGTTCGCGCTCCGCGACGGAAGTGGGCGCGGCCCGCCGCACCGCGACGGCGGGTACCGCCCTAGCTGATGCGCTGCTCGGGGCCGCGGCCTCGATCGGTCCCGCCCGACTCGCGGCCCTCTCCATTGCCGACGAGGCGATCGCATCTGGATTCGCAGTCGCCGACGACGGACGAGTCAGCGCTCCACCGTTTGTCAGCGGCAACGCGTTGGCAGACCTACTGATTCAGGCACAACTGGCCGAACAAGCGACCGTGTTCGAGGCCCGGCTGGTCCCTGCCCTGGCCACGGTCGGCGAACTCGACGCCCGCGCCGGCGCAGCCCTGGACACTGCGACCGCTCAGCTGGGTGCCACCGCCGAAGCCGTGACGGGGAACCTCGGAACCGATGTTCTCCCCGAACCGACCCCCGGTACCACCGCTGCCGAAAACAAGAAGTATTGGGACTTGCTCACCGAGGAACAGCGGCATCGGGTCATCGAGGAACATCCGGACTGGGTCGGCAGTCGCGACGGCATCCCCTCCGCCGTGCGACACGAGGCGAACGTCGGCCGGTTCGACGACGAACGCGCCCGCCTCGAAGCCGAACGAGACCGTCTACAGGCGAAACACGACGACAACCTCTTCGGCGGCGCGTTCACCGGCGACGACACCGCGCTCTGGTACGCCGAGCAGAAACTGCGCGACCTCGAGGAGGTCGAGAACGTCGTGGCCGGCAACCCCGAAGGCCGCCTGATGCTGCTCGACCTACAGTCCGGCGAACGTGGCATGGCCGCGTTCGCTGTCGGAGACCCCGACACTGCCGATCACATCTCGGTCACCACCCCCGGACTGAACTCCAACGTCGACGACTCCTTCAACGCGATGGTCAAAGAGGCCTGCCTGCTGAGATCCGAGGCGGAGTACCAGCTCGACACCGTCGGCCGGGACGAGACCGTGGCAAGCATCGCGTGGTTGGGATACGGACCGCCGCAGACCACCGGCCCGAGCGTCCTCGACGTTGCCCGCGGCGTCCTCGAGGTAATCCAGAGCGACCGGGCCGAGGCGGGCGCCGCCAAGCTCGCCAGGTTCTACGACGGACTGGATGTCGCATCGACGCGGCCCAACCCACACATCACCGCGCTCGGCCACTCCTACGGATCCCTCACCACCGGCCTCGCGCTCCAGGACCCCGGACCCGGCCAATCTGTCGACGACGCCGTGTTTTACGGATCGCCCGGCGTCAATGCCTCAGACGAATCCGATCTCGGCCTGACCGAGGGGCACGCGTATGTGATGGAGGCCGACGAGGATCGCATCGTGACGGAGATCGGGAAGGTCCGCGTGTTCGGGCCGGACCCCGGCACCGCCGAGTTCGAACAGCTCTCCGTGAACGCGGGTGTCAGCCCAGACAGCGTCATACGAGACGGCGTCCACTCGCACAGTCAGTACTCACAACTCGGCAACAACGCGGAGCTTCGAATGTCGGGATACAACATGGCTGTGGTCGTGGCCGGACTATCCGAACAGGCGGTGCGCCGATGAACCGACAGACACTGCCACTGCTGGCCGCGGTAACCATGACAATCCTGACCACCGGATGTGGAGACCAGATCGCCGCCGCAGCCGCCCTACTGCCCACTCTGCCCTCACTCGAGGACACCGAGAAGCAGATCACCGACGTGATGGTGCAGATCGCTGACGCCGCCTGGTCCCGCTGAGCGGGCCGACCCGACAACGCCGTGTGCGACACCGTGACCAGCAGCGCACCACTCGATGAGCTCGCCGCGAAGGCACGCCGAGTCCACGAGGCGGTGACGCGCGTGCGCGGACGTGCCGAATCCGCAGGCGGGCACGTCACCGCCGAAGTCGACGCCGCCGGCCGCATCACCGCCCTGACCATCACCGACGCTGCACTCGCCGGAGGTGCTGCCGTGCTCGCGACGACCATCACCGACACCCACCGCGCAGCGTGCACCGAGGCGGAATGCGCGGCACAGGCCCTCCGTGACGAGCTGACCGCCGACCCTCGGGTCGCACGGGTCATCGCTGGAACTGGCACGGACGCCGCTGCCGCGCCACGTCACCATCCCGCACCTGTCGAGGACGACGACCCGGACTACACCGGGCCGATCCTTCGGCCCGCCTGACGTCGCTGCGCTCCTGGCTGCGGTGGGATGATGACGCGCGTGTCGATGCCCTCACCGCTGCCCGTCAAGAACGGGGTCGGACCGACGCGGCTGCGTCTCCCTGCCTCCGGTCCGTGGGCGACGATCGCCGAGTACGTCGTCGCGAGGTTCGACCATCTGAACGCAGACGACCTGTACCGGCGGTTCGACGCCGGCGAGATCGTGGGCACCGACGGACGTCCGATCGGTCGCGGCACGTCCCTGGGGGCACACGAATTCGTCTGGTACTACCGCGATCTGCCCGACGAGGACCCGGTGCCGTTCCACGAGGAGATTCTGCACATCGACGACGACCTCGTCGTGATCGACAAGCCACATTTCCTCCCGACCACCCCGGCCGGGCGGTACCTGCGCGAGTCCGCGCTCGTCCGATTGCGGACCCGCCTCGACAACCCGGACCTGACGCCGATCCATCGACTCGACCGCGCGACTGCCGGCCTGGTGATGTTCTCGGCCCGTCCCGTGACGCGCGGCGCATACCAGTCGCTGTTCGAGAAGCGGCGGGTTGTGAAGGTCTACGAGGCGGTGTCGGCGCTACCGCCCGAGTGGGACCCGGACGCACCGACGCTTGCCAGGCACGCCATTCCCGTCGTCTACCGCAACCACATCGAGGCGCGGCGCGGCGAGTTGCGGGCGATCGTCGACGACCTCCGCGAGCCCAACGCCGAGACGACGGTCGAGGTGCGCGGGACCGGCGTGAGCGCCTCCGGACATGCTGTGCTGCAAACGATCCTGCGTCCACGCACCGGACGGATGCACCAGCTGCGGGTGCATCTGGCAGCGCTCGGCATCGGGATCCTGGGCGACCGCCTGTATCCCGAACTGCTGCCCGAGGCACCTGACGATCATGCCCTCCCACTCCAATTACTCGCGCGGGAACTGGAATTCACCGATCCGCTGTCGGGGGCGACGCGGCGGTTCGTCACACGCAGGTCATTGGGTGAGGCGCCCCTGTCGGGGCGAGGTGACCGCCGTTACGTCGGCTCACGCATCACGCCGAAGTGACGCACCGCCCCGGAAAGGCCCGGAAGCTCTTGCGCGGGCGACCAGGTGCTCAGCCCATCCGTGCTGTCGGAATAGAGGTACTTTCCTTCGGCATAGGCGTCGAGATATATCCGCCAGGTGTTGTTCGGCAACTGAACCAGGGCTGGGCCCTCCAGCATCGAACCCCAATTTCCAGCCGGGACGAACGAATACGGTCCCGTCACCGACGGCGCGACTGCATGCTCGATGACCTTCGTCGTCTCGTTCTTGGTGAACGCGTGGTACACCGCTCCCACTTTGACCACGGTGGTGTCGATGTGGTCCGCGCCGATCCCGTCGAGCAGAGTGGGCAGGCCCCAGATTCGGAGCGACGAGTCCAGCGCGGTCATGAGGTACGGCACGAATCCGCCACCGGTCGACATCGACAGGATGACGTGGACGCGGTCGCCGTCCACGAACCATTCGGGCGCCCAAGCTTTCGTGGTGAACGGCGACAGCGACGGTCCGTCGCTGGACCCGGCCGATCCCGAAGAGCCCGGCGGGCTCGCCGAGCCGGTCCCGTCTCCGGTGCCCGGCAGGAAAGCGCAGCAGAACGGAACCGGCCAGGCCCCCAGGAACATCCAGTCGATGCGGTCACTGCTGCGCGCGAAGCCGATGTTCGCCCCGTTGACCGTGGTGTAGACGAGGTAATAGAACCCGTCCGTGTGCCGGAAGATACTCGGGTCACGCACCACCCCTGACGGAGGCTGATATGCCGACAGCCGGAGGGGCTGGAAGTCAGTGGCATCCCCCGACTCGTAGACATCCATGTCGCGGTCGCTGGTGTTGCTGAACGCGACCATCGTGTATCGCCAGGCGGGCGCTGCGGCGCCGCCGCTCCCCGGGGCCGCGACCAGCAAGCCCGCGACAGCGAGCACCACCATCGACAAGGCGGAGAAGCCGTTTCGTTTGGTCGGCGTCACCGATGCAGTATCTCTGCCAGGAGGCGTACGACGCAGAACTTTGGCCGCGCACACAGCGAATCGTTACCGATGCCGGTGTGGTGGCACAGAATGCGAGCGAGGAGCCCTGAGCAACACCCCTGCTCCCTGCGATAGCGTCTGCCAACCCGCAGCAGCCTCCGTCAACGACGACGGACTTCCAAGTTCCGGTCAGGTTCGGCACAGCATGCACGCTCACCGTCTGGACTTGTGTACCGACTCTGACGGCCATCACTGCGTCGGCGACCCCCGGCGCCGGTGGGGTGACCTTCTCCGCGAAAGTCTCGGTACCGGGGTATTTCTGTCCCGATCTGTCGGTGAGATGGCTGAACCTGGCCACGGGCACTACCGCCAATCACGGCGCTTCGCCGAACGCCCATGACAGTCACCGGCAGCGACGCCCTGGCCGCAACAGTCGACGCCGAGACGACGGTTGAGCTGCCGGAACAGTCGGGTCCGCATCGTCGATCGAGTGGGCAACAACGGGTAACCCTCGGAACCACAGAACATGTCGGTGGCAATCGATACAATCGAACACATGAGCGAAACGGGGCGCCTGGCCGACACGGTGACCACCACCGACGTCGAACACTGGGTCCAGGCCCTTGCCGCCGCGACCGGCCCGGACGAACAACCCGAGCGCATCGATCTGCTCCGAGCCCTCGAACGACTCACCTGCGCCGCGGCCGGGCTGCAAGCTCAGGTCACCGCCGATTTTGCAGCGGAACAACGCCGCGCAGCCGCCGATGCGGGAGTGGCACGCGAACGTCGGGATCGCGGCATCGCCTCGCAGATCGCGCTGGCCCGACGCGAGTCCCCACACCGCGGCGGCATCCATCTCGGTCTCGCGACCGCACTCGCTGCCGAGCTTCCACACACTCTCGGCGCGCTGCGTGGCGGATGGATCACCGAGTGGCGCGCCACCCAGATCGCACGCGAAACCGCATGCCTCTCAATAGAAGACCGAGCGGAGATCGACCGGAAGCTGGCCTCCGATCCCGAACGACTCGAGAAAATGAGCGACAACGACACTGTCGCCAGCGCACGCCAGATGGCATACCAAGCCGACAAGCAGGTCTGGGTTCGACGGAAAGCCAAGGCACACACAGAGCGGCGCGTGTCCATCCGCCCTGCCCCGGACACGATGGCCTACGTGACGGCTCTGCTACCCATGGCGGAGGGCGTCGCCTGCCACGCGGCCCTTGCAGCGGCGGCTGCGTCGGCGACCGCCACCGGCGACGAGCGAACCCGGGGTCAGATCATGGCGGACACCCTCGTGGCCCGCATCATCGCCGCAGCAATCGACGACACCGCCGCGCCTGTGTCACCGGTTCGAGTGCACTTGACGGTGTCCGATCGCACGCTGTTCGGTAGTCGGGACGAGACGGCACACGTCCGTGGCTACGGACCGATCCCTGCAGACGTGGCCCGGGAACTCGTCCACGCCGCCGCGACATCCGGTGTCGCCGAACTTCGCCGGGTGTACACGCGCCCGGACACAGGCGCGGTGGTCGCCATGGACCGGAACACCCGACTCTTCCCCGCCTCACTGGCCGAGTTGATCCGACTCCGCGACCCCGTCTGCCGCACGCCCTGGTGCGACGCGCCGGTGAGACACATCGACCATATCCACCCGGCCGCTGACGGCGGGCCGACAACTCTGGAGAACGGTCAAGGGCTGTGCGAGGCATGCAACTACGCCAAACAGGCACCCGGATGGGTCGCCGAGTCGATCAACTCTCCAGACGGCAGACATCGGGTACGGATCACCACCCCCACCGGGCACACTCACCACAGCCTCGCGCCGCCCGCGCCGAGGCCGGCGGTTGCGTGACGGTGAAGGACGCCGCTACACGTTTGGAACTCAACCCTGCCCTCGATTCACGCGGCGACGGCGTGTGATCAACCGAAAAGGCCCAGGTGCAACACCACGCGGAAGTCGCATGCCGCACGCAGCATGTGCGCATTTACGCATGCCAGAGGGGTTTTCGACGTTGACAGAAGATCACCCAACACGAAAGGGGATGTTCTGCTCGAGCGACCACGACGCACAGCGGTGGCCTGCACCCCATCGCGGACCGCGCGTCCATACTTCGTTCCGGGAAACCGACCGCGCGCGGCACCGTGCGGCGATGCCGTGCGCACGTTGGGATCGTGCGGGCCGAATCTGTGGTGACCCCAGGATCGGGCGTGGTTCGTCGTCTCGGACATCGACCTGATGTCGGCTTACATTGGCTCGTCGACTGCATCCTCTCGGACACGCCGTCCCGGGCGTAGCCCGCACGACCGCGGGCAACGGGTCGGTGGCGGGTCTCGGTTGGATCCTCGACCACGGCGGTCTCTCGCATCCCGTCCTCCGAACCTCGGACGGGGTGCGGAAGCCGGAGGCTAGAGTCGATCACATCGGATGTGGAGCAGGGGAGGTGGGCGGTGCCTGCGTCTCGGTTGCAGCCCGACCTGAGGGCTCTGCCGAGCGTCCTGGCCCTGTCCTTCGCCTTCACGATCACGGTCGTCGACCCGCTGGTGCTGAGCCTGAATCTGCCGCAGGTGAGGCGAGCCCTCGATGTGCCACCGCAGTTCGGCGGATTGCTGGGCGGCATGGCGACACTGGTGATGGCCGCCGCCGTCCTCGCCGCGGGCAACCTCGGCGACGCGTTCGGGCTTCGACGCTTGCTGATGTCGGGACTGGTCGTCGTCACGGTCGCCAACCTGCTCTCCATGCTTTCGCCCAACTACACCTTTCTGTTTGCGATGCGAGTCTTGGACGGATTGGGAATGACGGCGCTGCTCGGTGTGCCGCTGGCCCTGCTCAAGGCTTCCGTGACGGAGAAGCAGCGGCCGACGGCCATCGGCGTTTTCGTGGCGGTCGAGATGGTTCTCTGTGGGGTACTCCCGGCGCTCACGGGCTGGGCGGTGGCGGCCGTCGGCTGGCGAGTCGTGTTCCTGGTCGCACCGCTGCTCGCCCTGATCTCGCTTCTGCTGACGGCGAGGTACGTCCCGGAGACACCCGTTCAGCATCGCGCTCGGCTGGACGTGGCCGGCGTCGCCCTGGTCGGTACCGCGCTCCTGGCACTCGTCATCGGACTGGCAGCCGCGCAGAACGGCATGTTCCGGCCCGAGACATGGCTCCCTCTGGCTGTCAGCGTGGTCGCCGCCGTGCTCTTCGTTCGCCACGAACGCCGCACCTCCGAACCGGCACTGGACCTGGCTCTGTTCGGAAGCCGACCCTTCAGCGTGGCTCTCGCCGCGACATTCACGCTGAATTTCCTCATGGCCGGGCTCGGCATCGTCCTGGGGCAGTTCGGCAGTGTGGTGCTCGCGCTGTCGCCGGAGACCATCGGCCTGTTGTTCCTCCCCGGCACGCTGCTGATCGCCGGCTTCGTGATCTTGTCCGGGAGCCTGGTGGGGAAGTTCTCGCCGAGACCGGTGATGGTCGTCGGCCTCCTGTTCATGGCAGCCGCCGGACTGCTGATGGCGGGCACGGTCGACCCCACGATGGCGCTGTGGTTGCTCGTCTCGGCCGTGTGGCTGTACAACCTGGGCTCGATGGTGACCTCAACATCGGTGTCCGAGACGGTGCTCTCCCAGGCGCCGAGCGGACAGTCCGGGACGGTGGCTTCCGTGCAGTTGGCCTTCGGAATGACCGGCTATGCGTTCGGACCCACCGTGTACCTGCTGCTTCTCAACGTGTTCTTCCAGCGCGAATGGCTGGCCGACACCGAGGCACGCGGACTGACGGCGACCCAAGGCGAGCAAGCGGTGGATGCCGCGCGCAGTTCGGTGGCGCAGAGCCTCGGCGGCTCCGGGTACGACCCGAACCTCCTTCGGCAGGTGGGCGGTCTCGACCTCGGAGCGGACTTCGCCGACGCGGTGCGACTCACCATGCTGACCGTCACCGTCCTGCCCGTCGCTGTGGCGGTGGCGGCCTTCGTGCTCATGGCCCGCCGCAAGAAGCCGACGGTGTGAAGGTGACCACCAGCACGTCCCTCCGGGCCGGCTCACCGCGGTCGACGGGTCGGATCGGCGAGACACCGTGCCAGGTGCAACGGTCGTCGCCCAGGAGGAAGGTGCCGGGTTCGCGCGGGGTCGCCGTCACGAGTCGTTCGCCGTCCGGGCCGAACACCGAGCTTTCGCCCCCGACGGCATTGTCGACGCCGATCAACAGGGAACCGACCAGCGTGACACCGTCGCGATGCACGCCCTCGGGCGTGGGCCGGCCCTCGTTGTCGGCCGATGCGACCACGCGGAACGGATGCACCCAGACCGTCCATTCGGGAGCGTCATCGAGGACCGGCGCGATCCGGCCCACCAACTTCACCGTGCGCTCGAACAGCGGATCTTCGAGGAACGCGGCTGTCAGCGGTTCGAAATGGCGTGCTCGTCCGAGGTAGAGAAGGTTGGAGTCGTCAGGCTGTACGAATTCACCGTGCGCCGTCGGCTCCAGCGCGCCGTCGGCCGCCCGGTACCGGAACCGACCGTAGCGCCGCAGCCGGTGCACGCCCTGTTCTGCCGCGTACGGGTCGGGCGCAAGCTCCTCCCAATGCGCGGAGAACCGAACCCAGGTTTCGGCGTCGGCACCGATGGATCGCCACAGGTCTGCCGCCGGCATCAGGAACGTACCCACTGAAGCGAGCGCTCGCCGTGCGGCGTCGACCCGTGCCGGCTTCCCTATCCCCCGCGGCGTCCTCCCTCATCTACTCAGAGTCGGCGAGGACGGTCCCACAGCGCAACCTTCGCCGGTGCAGGGGCGGCGATGAAGCCTCCTCTGCTACCCCACCTCCGACGAAACCGTGCTCCGATGTTCGTTCGGCCAAGCTAGATCTGCGAACATATGCCAACTTCGATAACCACGATGCGAAGCACGCCTCCGACGCGTGGGTGGGCCGCTCGGCGGTGATCGACCGGTCGACGATGTTCAACGGCGACTGCCGGGTGGGGGTACCGCCCTGCACGAAGTGCGTGGGGGAGGTTCATCGAGCAGCGACGCGATCTTCACCGATTTGCCGTCGCTGGTGGAATCGAACTGGAAGTCCAGGGCCCACACCATCTTCGGCGCATCGGCCGGGGTCGTCGGGTACGACGGGCAGCCGACACGTGTGCGGGCGCTGTGGACCCGCCGCTGCAGGCCCTCCTCCTTCCACAGGCGATGCACCGTCTTCTTGTTCACGCCCTGGTGTTCGTCGAACCGCAACGCCGCCCAGGTACGCCGGAACCCATGCGGGCACCGAAGTATGGGAGTGAGCGAACGGCGCCAGCGCCGGACGGCCTCCTTGAGGTGCTCGCCGAGCACATCCGCCTGTTCGTCGGCGGCCACGGTCACGCTCAACACATACAGCCACCTGTGGCCGGACGCAGACGACAAAACCCGTAGGGCCGCGGACGAGATGTTCCGAGCCTCTACGGGTTCTGCTGCGTACCCACTGCGTACCGAGGGCCAAAACTGACCCTCTGACCAGGTCCTCTAAACGTTGAAGCGGAACTCCACGACATCACCGTCGGCCATGATGTACTCCTTGCCCTCCATGCGCACCTTGCCGGCCGCCTTGGCGGCGTTCATGGAACCTGCCGCGACGAGATCCTCGAAGGACACGATCTCGGCCTTGATGAAGCCGCGCTCGAAGTCGGTGTGGATGACGCCGGCGGCCTGTGGGGCGGTGTCGCCCTTGTGGATGGTCCAGGCGCGCGCTTCCTTGGGACCGGCGGTGAGGTAGGTCTGCAGGCCGAGGGTGTGGAAGCCGGTGCGGGCGAGGGCGTGCAGACCGGGTTCGGACTGGCCGATGGAGTCGAGCATCTCCTGCCGGTCCTCCTCGTCCAGCTCGAGCAGTTCCTGCTCCACCTTTGCGTCGAGGAACACAGCGTCGGCCGGAGCAACGGAGGCGCGCAGCTCGGCGACCTTCGCATCGTCGGTCAGCACCGCCTCGTCGGCGTTGAAGACGTACAGGAACGGCTTGGTGGTGAGCAGGCTCAGCTCCCGCAGCAGCGAGAAGTCGAGCTTGTCCTTGACGCTGAACAGGGTCTTGCCCTCGTCGAGGAACGCCTGTGCCTTGAGCGCCTCGTCGTGCAGTGGCTTGAGATCCTTGTTCTTGCGGGCTTCCTTGTCCAGACGCGGCAGCGCCTTCTCCAAGGTCTGCATATCGGCGATGACGAGCTCGGTCTCGATCACCTCGATGTCCGACGCCGGATCGACGCGGCCGTCGACGTGCACGACGTCGTCGTCGGCGAAGACGCGGACGACCTGGCAGATCGCGTCGGCCTCGCGGATGTTGGCCAGGAACTTGTTGCCCAGGCCGGCCCCCTCGGAGGCGCCCTTGACGATGCCGGCGATGTCGACGAACGACACGGTGGCGGGCAGGATGCGCTCGGAACCGAAGATCTCGGCGAGCTTGTTCAGCCGCGGATCGGGCAGCTCCACCAGGCCGACGTTGGGCTCGATGGTGGCGAACGGGTAGTTCGCGGCCAGCACGTCGTTGTTGGTCAGCGCATTGAAAAGGGTCGACTTGCCGACGTTGGGGAGGCCGACGATTCCGAGGGTAAGGCTCACGGTATAGGGATTCTACGGCGTCACGGCCCGACAGCTGTGGTCGGCCGCACTCCAGGGCCGACCACAGCCACCGTTCACCACTGGTAGGTGGTACTCGTCCCGGCATCCTCCACGGCAACCGCGAACGCGGCGAACATGATGAACCACATGATGATGAACAGCACGATCAGGCCGATACCGACACCCAGCGCAATCTTGCCGAGCGTCTTGACGCGATCCGACGCGTACTGCGCACCCTGGTAGTCACCCATCGACCACTTCGGGAGGATCGAGTGCAGGTGGTTGAACGCGGCGAACGCCACCGGCCAGAAGAAGAGGATCGCGGCGACGGCCCAGCCGGCGTTCGACGGCGGCAGCGGCGGCGTCCCACCGTACTGCGCAGGCGTGGGACCGGCTGAATACTGCGGCGCCGACGGATAGGGCTGTTGCTGCCCGTACCCGGAAGTGCCACCGAACTGGTCCGTGGGCGCGTTGTAGGTCGGTTCGGACATGGGAATCTCCCCTGGATCTGACGACGGGCTGTCGGCAGAGACGGTAGCCGAAACCGACGAGTCGGTCAGCGGGCAGGTTTGCGAGCCACTGTGACAGCCCAACCGGCGCCGTCGCGCCAGGGCCGCAGGTCCCAGGTCGCGAATCGCTGCTCGAGCTCGAGCCCGGCCACGGCCAGGTCCGCATCGAACTCGTCGACCGAGTACTCGTAGTCGGTGGCGAACCCGGTCACGAATACACCGCCGGGCTCTAGGTGGTCGGCAATGCGCCGCACCACGTCGCGCTCGGTGCCCCGCGCGACGAAGATCAGCACATTTCCGGCAGCGACGACAGCGTCGAACCGCTCCCCCAGGTCGAGCGTCGCCAGGTCCGCCTCGCGCACCGTGAGGTCGGGGTTCTTGCGGGCCTCCGCCACCAGCACCGGATCGAGGTCGACGGCCGTCACCCGGTGCCCGCGCCTGGCCAGCTCGGCGCCGAGTCGACCTGTGCCGCAACCGGCGTCGAGCACCCGCGCAGCCCGCGGCAGGATCGCGTCGACCGTGCGCGCCTCGCCGTGCAGATCCGCGCCCTCCGCCTCGAGTTCGGCGAACCGCGCGATGTATGCACGGGAGTCGGATTCGGATCGTTCGCGCTGCCATCGGGTGTCGGCCATGCGGACGAGCCTATTGCGTGTGATCCCGAGGCACTCGGTTCAGGTGCCCGAGCTGTCACCGAGCCGGTGCAGCAGCTTCGTCAACTGCTGAATGTCCTCGGGGTCCCACCGGGACAAGCGTTCGCGCCACCGCGCGATCTCTTCGTTCCGTAGCACGGTCAGCCGATCGCGTCCGGAGCCGGTCAGCGCGACCAATCGAGCCCGGGCATCGTGTGGGTCGGGCGTGCGCTCGACCAGGCCCAGCCGCACGACGGCGTCGATTTGGCGGGTCAGAGTCGACTTCTCCACACCAAGTTCGGCGATGAGCGCCGACATCGGCACCGCATCGTGCCGGATCAGCAGGGCGAGTAGGGGGTAGCCAGCGGGGTCGAGCTTCGGGTCGATCTGGCGGGCAAGTTCGCGCGATCGGATTCGACCTCGCCGCCACATGTCGGCCAGCTCGATCTCCAGGTCGGTGATCGGATCGGCAACCATGCCCGTGCACATCCCTTCATGACGACTAACCCCGGTGAAACAAACCGACGCACAACCCGACAGGTTACGACCCCGGCCCGGCGGCGACGTCTACCATCGGCGCATGCTCCGCTGGTTGATCGTTCTCGGTTTCTGGATAGTGGGACTCGCGACGGCCGCGGCCGCACTCGACGGCTCTCCTTGGTGGCTGGTCGTCGCCCTCCCGGTCCTGGTGCTTGCGCTGACCGGGACGTATGACCGCCTGCAGCGCGGCCACAACGTGCTGCGCAACTACCCGGTCCTCGGTCACGCCCGATTCCTGTTCGAAAGGATCCGACCGGAGATCCAGCAGTACTTCATCGAATCATCCACCGACGGAACACCGTTCGACCGCGAAACCCGCAGTCTGGTGTACCGCAGGGCGAAGGGCGACCCCGACGACGAACCGTTCGGCACCGAACGCGACGTGCACGCCGTGGGCTACGAGTTCATGACCCACTCCCTGCGAGCCCGGACCGCTCCCGAGAGCATCCCCCGTGTGCGGCTCGGGGGACCCGACTGCGCCCGGCCCTATGACATCGCCCTGCTCAATGTCTCGGCGATGAGCTTCGGCGCGCTGTCCGCGAACGCCATCGAAGCTCTCAACGCCGGGGCGGCACGAGGCGGCTTCGCACACGACACCGGCGAGGGCAGTATCAGCCGCCACCACCGCAAGCACGGCGGCGACCTGATCTGGGAGATCGGGTCCGGCTACTTCGGCTGCCGCACCCCCGTCGGACAGTTCGACCCCGACCAGTTCGCCGCGAAGGCCGCCGACGACCAGGTCAAGGCGATCTCGATCAAGCTCTCGCAGGGCGCCAAGCCGGGACTCGGCGGCGTGCTGCCCGGCAAGAAAGTCACCGCCGAGATCGCCGAGGCCCGCGGCGTCCCGATCGGGCAGACGGTCATCTCACCGCCCGCCCACACCGCGTTCGGCACACCGTCCGAACTGGTCGACTTCGTGGTGCGACTGCGCACCCTCTCCGGCGGCAAGCCCGTCGGCTTCAAGCTGTGCATCGGCTCCCGCGTCGAGTTCCTCGCGATCTGCAAGGCGATGCTCGAACGCGGCGTCACCCCGGACTTCGTGATCGTCGATGGCGCCGAGGGCGGTACCGGCGCCGCACCTGTCGAATTCGAAGACAACATGGGCATGCCACTCACCGAGGGGCTGATGCTCGTGCACAACGCGCTCGTCGGCGTCGGGCTGCGCGACCGCATCAAGATCGGTGCATCCGGGAAGGTGGCAAGCGGATCCGACGTTGTCAAACGCATCATCCAGGGCGCCGACTTCACCCTCGCGGCCCGCGCAATGATGTTCGCGGTCGGCTGCATCCAGGCACAGGCCTGTCATACCAACCGGTGCCCGGTGGGCATCGCCACGCAGGATCCGGCAAGAGCGCAGGCCCTCGACGTGCCGGACAAGACCGCGCGCGTCCACCGGTTCCAGAAGGCCACCGTTGCCAGCGCCCAGCAGATGATCGCTTCGATGGGACTCGACAGCTTCGAGGAGTTGGAGCCGTCGATGCTGCATCGACGTATCGACGGCGTCACCACCCGCACGTACGCCGAACTCTACGACTGGCTCGAGCCCAAAGAACTGCTCGACCACCCTCGCGGGTCGTGGCGCCACGACTGGCGCGCCGCTGACCCGGCCCGGTTCTGACCGAACCTACGGACAGGTCGCCTTGACCAGCTGCAGTATGTGACGTGCCTGGTCATCGGTGGGCACCGTGCCGCCGTTGGTTGCCCGTTGCGTGACCTTGGTGACGAGTTCCTGCTCGCTGGTATTCGCATCGATATCGGCGCAGGTGTCCTCGAGGATCGTTTCGATCGACTGGTCGTCGCGGTCACTCGCCAAATTCGGATACGCCGTCCGGAACGCCGCGACGAAGGCTGTCAGCTTGGCCTGGTCCCAGGCGCCGCCGATGCTGGACGCCAAGCTGGATGCGGATGCCTCGATGCTCGAGCGGAACCCCCCGCCGCTGGTGACCTCCTCCGTGGAGGTCACCGCCGAGCTGATCTTCTCTCTGGTTTCCGGCGAGGTCTCGTTGGTACTACACGCCGTGAGCGTCAGTACGGCCACAGCTGCGGTGACGATTGTTGCCGTGCCTTTCCCCATGATTCTCCCCATGCCTGGATAATACGGTCGGCCATGACACCGAATGCCGGGTTTGACCGCGTCGTGACTGATCGGTAACCGCGCCGATCCCCGGGGAGGTGCGTAGATTCGACGGGGACCGAGCCCCGATCACTGGAAAGGACCACCACCCTGTGAGGGACAACCAGACCACACCGGCGTCCACACGCCCCCGTTTTCGTGACCGGGGCGAGGTGATCGGAGCCGGCGGACTGTGGCTCGCGAAGTGGTCGCTGTGCTTGGCCGCGATCGCACTCGGTGCGCTGGTCCTGGGCTGGATCCTGGAGAAGCTGTGGGTCGTGGCACTGCCGGTGTTGCTCGCGGTGGTCGTCTCCACCGTGCTGTGGCCGCCGACCCGTGCGATGACGCGACGCGGGGTGCCCGCCGCGGGAGCCGCCGCCATCACCCTGCTGGTGTTCTTCGCCTTCATCGGCGGCGTCGTGGCGCTCGTCGTCCCGTCTGTCGTCGATCAGGCGCCCGAACTGGTGAGCAAGGCCACGCAGGGCGTGCAGCAGGTCCAGAAGTGGCTCGAGGGCCCGCCGATCAACCTGCAGGACGAGCAGATCGACAGCGCCGTCCACGCGATCACCTCCAAACTGCAGGAGAGCGGCACCGCGATCGCGTCAGGTGTGTTCAGCGGCGTCAGCACCGCTGGGTCGATGATCGTCACGCTCGGCCTCGTGCTGGTGCTCGCGTTCTTCTTCATCAAGGACGGCCCCCGGTTCATCCCGTGGCTGCACAGCGTCGGCGGTGGCCGCGCGGGACGGCACCTCGAGGAGGTCCTCAGCCGGATGTGGGACACCCTGGGCGGATTCATCCGTACCCAGGCCTTGGTCAGCCTCATAGACGCAGCCTTCATCGGCGCTGGACTGCTGATCCTCGGCGTCCCGCTCGCCCCTGTGCTGGCGATCCTCACATTCATCGGCGGCTTCATCCCGATCGTCGGCGCATTCGTCGCCGGAGCCCTCGCTGTACTCGTCGCACTGGTGGCAAACGGCCTCACCACCGCGCTGATCGTGCTCGCCATCATCCTTGCGGTCCAGCAGATCGAGGGCAACGTGCTGCAGCCGGTGCTGCAGAGCAAGAGCATGAAGCTGCACGCCGTCGTGGTGCTGCTGGCGGTCACCGCCGGTGGCTCGCTGTTCGGGATAGTCGGCGCGTTCCTCTCCGTCCCGATCGCAGCGGTCGGCGCGGTGTTGATCAGATACCTCGGGGAACAGATCCACGAACGACTCGTCCAGGACGGTGCCGATCCATCGGACGCCTTCGCGACGGAGGCGGCACCCGACACCGAGGTGCACACCGCCGAACTCATCCCCGACGATGCGGCGGACGCCGAGGCGATCGAACCGTCCGAGCCCGCGCAGCGTTAGGCACTAGCTCGCGATCATCTCCACAGTGGACCCGGCCCGGCCCCGCACGACGTGCAGCCGGCTCGGGATCCGCTGTCGCATCTCGTCCACGTGACTGACGATGCCCACCACCCGTCCGCCCTCACGCAGCTCGTCGAGCACACCCATCACCAGGTCGAGGGTGTCCGCGTCGAGCGTGCCGAACCCCTCGTCGATGAACATCGTGTCGAGGACGACACCGCCCGACTCGGCGGCCACCACGTCGGCGAGCCCCAACGCGAGCGACAGCGAAGCCAGAAACGACTCGCCGCCGGAGAGCGTCTTGGCCGATCGGACCACGCCCGTGTAGTCGTCACGGATATCGAGTCCGAGCCCACCGCGGCGTCCACGCGGACCGGCCTCGTCGGAATGCACGAACTCGTAGCGCCCCGCCGACATCCGACGCAATCGCGTCGATGCGGACACCGCGACCTCTTCCAGCCTGGACGCCAAGACATAAGAGCGCAGGGACATCTTGCGCGCATTCTGCCCACGGCCGGCGACGACATCGGCCAATCCGGCGAGCTCATCGTGTGCGGCCAGTACCGGGCCGAGAGTCGCGAAGGCGTCGTCCAGCTGTGAGACGAGCCGCTCGAGGTTGGCTCGGCGCGTATCCGCCTCCGCAACCGCCGCAGCGGCAACTTCGACGGCAGTCGCGGCCTCCCGCGCCGCGGCCTCGAGCCCGGCCGGATCGACCGGATCCAGATCGGCGACGGCGACGATATCGGGTTCGGCGAGCACCGCCCGCGCTCCCGCGAGGCGATCCCGCGCAGCGCCCAGCACCAACTCGATCTGCTCGAGCCGGGCCGCGGACCGGACCCCGCTGACAGCGTGGGAAACCGAATCGAAGCCCGCGTCCCGCGCCGCCCGGTCCGCCCGGCTCGCGAACTCGCGCGCAGCCGCCACGGCCGCGGCCGCGCCGTCACGCGCGTCGAGCAGTTCGGACGCGCCCCCCGCAAGCGCCTCCAGACGGTCCCGGCGGATCCGGACTCCGCCGTCGTCACCCGCTGCCGCCGCGAGCCGCTCACGCGTCTGCTGCAGACGCTCGGCCATCGCGCGCATCCGGGTGTCCAGTTCGACCCGCTCGGCCTCGGTGACACGCGACCTCTCGTCGAGTTCCACACCACGCGAACGCAGTTTCTCGACCGCCTGGGTCCGCTGCGGCACCGTCGCCGCCGCTGCCCGGGACTGTTCCACGGCACCGACCGCGGCGGCATGGGCCGCGACGAGCGCCTCCCGGTCGCCGTCGCCGCCGCGCTGAATCAGCGCGGCGACGACCCGCTCGAGCTGGGACAACCGTTCGTTCTCCGATTCGAGAGCGCCCGCGGCCTTCTGTTCGGCGAGCCTCGCGGCATCCTCGTCACCTTTCGTGACGGTCGACTCGCCGGCACTCGCCGGTGCTGGATGAATCTCGGATCCGCATACCGCACAGGGTGTTCCGTCGACCAGCCCCGAGGCGAGCTCCGCCGCCATTCCAGCGATCCGGCGCTCGCGCAGGTCGAGCAAACGATCGCGGGCATCCTGATGCCGACTCCTGGCTCCGGCAACCGAGACCAGAAGTTCGCCGAGTGATGTTCGGGCCGAATGCAGCTCACCCGCAGCGGCGGCGGAATCGGCCGCCCGCGCACATGCGTCCTCGAGTGCCGGCAGGGCAACGGCGGCTTGCTCGGCTGCCCGCAGTGCCTCCTCCGCCTGCTGAAGGGCCGGTGGCCATTGCGCTCTGGCGGAGGACAAGTCGTCGGCCAGAGCGGCCAATTCCGCACCCCGCCGGCGCATCCCGGCCAGCTCGCGGTCGAGCTGCTCGGCCTCGCGCGCCTCCGCGAGAAGTACGTCGAGCCGCGCCACCTCGGCAGTCCAATTCCGGACATGGGTGCGGATCGTCTCACGGTCCGCGTCGGTGGGCGGCCACGCGAGCTGGGCAACCAGCGCTGCGCCACCCTCGTCCGTCGCCAGACGCTCACCAAGTGCACGTGCCCTGTCCGAGGCGTCGGCGGCCGTTCGTGCCGCGGCGTCAGCGTCCGCCCCGACCCCCGCGACCGGCGCGGCACGACGAGCCCGGTCGGCCTCGGTCGCGATGATGTCCCGTTCTTCGGCACCCGATCGATGCTCAGCCAGCTCGGCCTCGGCGCGGGCGCGGCGAACCTGCAGATCCCGCACCCACCGCGCCTCCCCTGCAGCGGCTCGGGCGTGTTCCTCCGCGACGCGCATCCGCGCGAGCTCGGCCGCCGCCAGTTCCCGGGTCTCGACGGCCTGCTCGAGGAGCCGGCGCGCCCATACGGAGGGATCGGCCTCGGCGCCCACCTCGATCCCGGCGGCGGTCGACACCCGAGCTGACAGGAGATCGACCTGCTTGCGCTGATCCTCGACCCGCGCGGCGCTTGCGCGCCGGCGGTCGAGGAACCACTCCTCGACCGTCCCGAACCGCGTCGTATCGAAGAGTTGCTCGAGCAGCTTGCCTCGGTCCTCGTTGTCGGCCCGCAGGAACTTGGCGAACTCACCCTGCGGCAACAGCACCACCTGGAAGAACTGGTCGGCGTTCATCCCCAGCAGCCGCTCGACCTCGCGCGCGATATCGGGGATTCGCGAGAGATTCTCACCAGCACCGTCGAGCCACTCCAGGTTCGCCTTCGCGTTCTCGGTCTTGACTCCGGTACCACGCATCTTGGGCCGCTCGTACTCGGGACTCCGGCTGATCCGCAAACGCCGACCGCCGATGGTCGCCTCGAGTACCACCTTCGGCACCGAACCCGCCGGGGCGTGATCGGAGAGCAGTCGCTTGCCCTCCTTTCGCGCCCCAGGCACGGTGCCGTACAGCGCGAAGGCCACCGAATCGAGCACCGTCGTCTTGCCCGCGCCGGTCTGACCGTGTAACAGGAACAAACCATCCGCGCCCAGCTGGTCGAAGTCGACGGTCACGGTGTCCGCGAACGGCCCGAATGAGGTGACCTCGAGCGTGTGCAGCCTCACGCCGATACCTCTACGGTGTCGAATACGCCACCCTCGACCACCTCGGCCTCATCGATCCCGACGGCGCGGCGCAGCGCCTGTTCGAGCAGCCGCAACTCCCCCACTGTCGGCTCGCTGCGCATGTCCGTCAGAAAACTCTGCGCCACTTGAAGATCCGTGCGACCACGGACCCGCTCCCGGTATCCGAGCCCCGGACTGCCCTCCGGGCGTTGCCATTCCATGTGCACCGCGTACCGGAACCGCTCCTGCAGCGCCCGCATCGCGTCGATCGGCCGGAGCGGGTCCGTGAGCGTGACGGAGACATAGTGGTCCTCCGCCGACGCGAAGGCCTCGTCGTGCAGCAACTGTTCGAGGGTGCCGCTCAGCTGGCTCAGCCCGCGGACTACGGGCAGCTCGATCCGGTCGACGGACGTCACTCCGTCGGCGTCGAGGTCCACCAGCCACATCGCCTTGCGATGTGAACGCTCACCGAACGAGTACGGCAGCGGCGATCCGCTGTAGCGGATGTGCTCGGCCAGAATCTGCGGCGAGTGCAGATGCCCCAACGCGACGTAGTCGACGCCGTCGAACGCCGACGCCGACACGGTCTCGACTCCGCCCACCGAGATGGACCGCTCCGAACCGGTCGCCTCGCCGCCGACCACGAAGGCATGGGCCAGCAGGACCGCCCGCATCCTGGGAACGTCGGCGCGACGCTCGCCGAGATCGGCGCGGATCCGGGCCATCGCGACGTCGAGGATGTCGGCGTGCGAGCGGGCATGCGGCGCGCCCAGTTCGGCACGTGTGATCTCCGGCTCGAGGTAGGGGATTCCGTAGAACGCAACCGGGCCGTGTTCATCCTCGAGAAGCACCGGAACGTCCAACATCCCGACGCGAGTCAGCAGGTGAAGACCGCCGGCGGCGGCGAAGGCCGCACCCGCACCCAGACGCACCGGCGAATCGTGATTGCCCGAGGTGGCCACGATCACCGCGCCCGCTGCCCGGATCGCCTCGAAGCCCCTGTTGCACACCGACACCGCGTCCGCACTGGGAATGGAACGGTCGTACACGTCCCCCGGAACCACAACCACATCCACCTGCTGCTCGGTAACCGTCTCCGCGATCGCCGCGAGCGCCCGCTCCTGATCGGCGAGCAGGTCGACGCCGTGGAAGGTGCGACCGATGTGCCAGTCGGACGTGTGGAGGATCCTCATGCTGCTCGACGGTAGAGCACGCCGCCGACAGAGCTCCGAAGGACACATGTCGGTGCCGTGAGGCATCGTCTCGGCCATGAACGCGTTCACCGCCGTCGGACTGCTCACCGCATTGGTTCTCGGCCTCGTCGTCGGCTGGCTGCTGCACGCCGCCCGCAGCGGCGACCGCGCGGCCCGCGCCGAGGCCCAGTTGTCGGCACTCCGGGAGAACGAACAGCTGCTGCGTCAGTCGCTCAGCGCCGTCAGCGAGGACTCGGCGCGGCGACACTCCGGCGCGATCGGCGACCAGGTCTCTCGGCTGGTGGGTCCGCTGCAGGACGCGGTCGGCGCCCTCGCTCAACAGGTCGATCAGGTGGAGCGCAACCGGATCCATGCGTACGCGGGCCTCACCCAACAGGTCGAGGGCATGTATCGCACCTCACAGTTGCTCTCCGACCAGACCGGACAGCTGGTGACGGCGCTGCGGGCACCCCATGTCCGCGGCCGGTGGGGCGAGATACAGCTCGAGCGGGTCGTCGAGCTGGCCGGCATGGTCAAGCACTGCGACTTCGACACCCAGGTCAGTAAGGCGGGCGTCCGCCCAGACCTCGTCGTCTACCTCGCGGGCGGCAAGCAGATCGTGGTGGACGCGAAGGTGCCACTGGCCGCATATCTCGATGCCACCCAGTCCGAGGAGCCTGCCGTCCGTGCCGAACAGCTGACGCGCCATGCGCGCCACCTGCGGACCCACGTCGACCAGTTGGCAGACAAGGCCTATTGGGAATCCTTCGATCCGACACCCGAATTCGTCGTACTGTTCGTGCCCGGCGATCCCTTCCTCGATGCCGCGCTGACCACGGACGCCGGGCTGCTCGAGTACGCGTTCTCCCGAAACATCGTGCTCGCAACACCCACGACGCTGATCGCACTGCTGCGCACCATCGCCCACACGTGGCGCCAGGAGACGCTCTCGCAGGACGCCGCCCGGATCCACCAGCTCGGACGCGAGCTCTACAGCCGTCTGGGCACGGTGGGAGCTCACCTCGACAAGTTGGGCTCGCAACTCGGGAAGGCCGTCGATTCCTTCAACCTCACCGTGGCGTCGATGGAAACACGGGTAGCGGTCACCGCACGCAAGCTCAACGACCTGGAAGTATTCGGCGGCGACGTACCCGAAGTCCAGCAGGTCGACTCGTGGCCTCGCCGGACGAATCTCGGCGATTTCTCGGACTCCAACGGTCACGCCAACGAAGCAAGCTGACCGCCAGCGACTAGTGTCGAAGTGTGTCCGCAACCCAACGTGCTCGCTCCGGGGTGCCGCTCGACCACCGATCGGCCCTCCCCACCGTCCCCGGCATCCCTGCCTGGGGTGCCGTCGCCGTCGCCGCTGGGTTGAGTTTCCTCGGCTTCGCATTCGACGCCGTATCGGGCGACGAGCTGACATCGACGTTCTCCACCCTGTACTTCCTCGGGTGTGTTCTGGCCGTGCTCGCCGTTCGCCAGCGCGGACTGTTCACCGCGATTGTCCAGCCACCGCTACTGCTCTTCGTTGCGGTACCGATCTGCCAGCAACTCCTCACCGACGGCGCCGGAACCGGGATCAAAGACCTGGCGCTCAACGTCGCGTTCCCGCTCGTGAACCGCTTCCCGCTGATGCTGGCGGCCACCGTCGTGGTGGCGCTCATCGGCGGCGCGCGGATATTCCTCGTCCAGCAGCGCAGTAGTGCGCCCGCCCGGGCGCGGACTCGGCGCCCCGCGGCCCGTTCCGCTCGCCCGACCTCCCGTCCCGCCCGCTCGGCGGATGACCCGCATCGCCGCGAGCCCGCCCGCTCGGCGGAAGGTGCTCCCACCGAGCGCGTGAGTGCAGCCGACAACGGCGTGCGTGGTTCCGGAGACCGGCGCGCGCACCGCGCCCAGGCACGAGATCCTCGGGTGACGCAAGGGGCGCCCCACGATCCGGCACCTGCACACGCCCCGTCATACAGCGGTTCCATGCGCGCCCGGCAGTCGGCCGAGATTCCCGCCCATCCGATCCCGCAGGTCCGCTATCGCGACCGCCGCGATCCGCCGTCCTGACGGGACCGACCGGAAAACTACCGCTTGCTGTCGTCTAGGTGCGAGCGGCCCGTAGTTCCCGCGGCAACGCGAACACGAGCGTCTCGTTGGCGGTGGTCACCGACTGGACATCGTCGAATCCGTGCTCGGCGAGCAGGTCGATGACACCGCGTACCAGGATCTCGGGAACCGAGGCGCCGGACGTGATGCCCACGGTGCGGACGCCATCAAGCCAGGCGAGGTCCACCTCGCGCGCATAGTCGACCAGGTACGAGGCCCGCGCTCCGGCGCCCAGGGCGACCTCGACGAGACGGACCGAGTTCGACGAGTTGCGCGAGCCCACCACGATCACCAAATCGCATTCCGGGGCCATCGCCTTCACCGCGACCTGACGGTTCTGCGTTGCGTAGCAGATGTCGTCGCTCGGCGGATCCTGCAGCTTCGGGAACTTGTCCCGCAACCGGGCGACCGTTGCCATCGTCTCGTCGACGCTCAGGGTGGTCTGCGACAACCAGATCACCTTGTTCTCGTCGCGCACCGTGACCGCGTCGACGGAATCCGGTCCGTCCACGATTTGCACGTGCTCGGGGGCCTCACCGGCAGTGCCCTCGACTTCCTCATGGCCGGCGTGGCCGATCAGCAGGATGTCGTAGTCGTCGCGGGCGAAACGCTTGGCTTCCTGATGCACCTTCGTCACCAGCGGGCAGGTCGCATCGATCGTGCGCAGATTCCGCTCGGCCGCCGAGGTGTGGACAGCGGGCGACACGCCGTGCGCGGAGAACACCAGCAGCGAGCCCTCGGGAACCTCGTCGGTCTCGTCGACGAAGATGACGCCACGATCGGTCAGCGTCTCGACGACGTGCCTGTTGTGGACAATCTCCTTGCGCACGTAAATCGGAGCGCCGTGCTTCTCCAGAGCCTTTTCTACCGTCTCGACGGCCCGGTCGACGCCCGCGCAGTAGCCGCGAGGCTCTGCCAGGAGAACGCGCTTGCCGTCACCAGCGGGAACCGCATCCGCGGAACGAGCGATACCCAAATTGAGTGGAACTGCCGAAGACATGGCTCCAGCCTACGGTGCCTTCCCCGCCGGAACAGAAGAGTGGGCACTCGCGCCGGCGCCGACCGAGATGTTCGGGCCCGTCAGCTACCAAATGCGGCAATGTTCAGGCAGGCTGTGAGAATGATTCGTCCCCCGTTCATGGCACGCGTCGCCGCCGGAGTGGCCATCGCGGCCTATGAAGAGGCATTGAAGCTGCCGACGACCGCCGTGACGCTGCCGATGACCGCGGTCAGCCAGGTGCTGCAGACCACAATGCGTGTGCAGCAGTCGATGACCGCGCTCGCGATCAAGGGCGATCAGGCGTTCTGCCTCTTCAACCGCACCGAGGAGGAGCCGGAGTGGGCGGTCTTCGACGAGGACCGGGTGGAGTTCGACGCCGACGGTGAGGTGGACGTCGAGGACTCCGATCGACCGGCCAGCCCGGGACGGTTCGCGCTGTATTCGATGACGCCGGAGGAGGGCGAGGACGCCGTGACACCCCCGTCGTCCGCCCCGACGCCGCCGTCCGTCCCCACGGACGTGGACACCTCTGTTCCGGAAATCGTCGAATACCTCGACTACGCGTCACTTACGCTGGCGCAGCTGCGCTCACGGCTCCGGTCGTTGTCGCTCGAGGACCTGACCGCGTTGCTCGAGTATGAGGAGCGCACTGCGGCCCGCCCGCCGTTCCAGACGATGCTCGCCAACCGCATCACCACCGCCAAAGCCAAGTGACCTCCGCGCGACCAGCTTCCACCGGCCCGTCTCCGAGCTCGGCCGAGCAACCCTGGCCGGTACGGACCATCGCCACCAAGGTCGCCCAGTGGATCGACCGCCTCGGCAGTGTGTGGGTCGAGGGCCAGATCACCCAGATCAACGCCCGGCCAGGTACCCGGACGGCCTTCCTCGTCCTGCGCGACCCGTCCGCCGACATGTCCTTGTCGGTGACCTGTTCGCCGCAGCTACTGCGCGACGCCCCGGTGCCGCTCACCGAAGGCAGCCGCGTCGTGATGTTCGGCAAGCTGTCGTTCTACACCGGCCGTGGCACCGTCTCACTGCGGGTGACGGAGATCCGCGCGGTCGGCATCGGCGAACTGCTCGCACGCATCGAGCGCCTGCGCGCGCTGCTCGCGGCGGAAGGGTTGTTCGATCCGCGGCTCAAGCGTCCGCTGCCGTTCCTGCCCGGCACGATCGGTCTAGTGACCGGCCGCGCCAGTGCCGCCGAGCGGGATGTCCTCAGCGTCGCGCAGCGCCGCTGGCCTGCGGTGCGGTTCGAGGTCCGCAACACCGCCGTGCAAGGTCCCACCGCGGTGCCCCAGATCATCGACGCGCTCGAGGAGCTGGACAACGATCCGCAGGTCGACGTGATCATCCTGGCCCGCGGCGGCGGCAGCGTCGAGGACCTGCTGCCGTTCTCCGACGAGGCACTGTGCCGCGCGATCGGCGCATGCACCACCCCTGTGGTGAGCGCGATCGGCCACGAGCCGGACAGCCCGCTCAGCGACCACGTCGCCGACCTGCGGGCCGCAACGCCCACCGACGCGGCCAAGCGCGTCGTGCCCGACGCCGTCGCCGAGCAGGCACTGGTGTCCGAACTGCGGGAGCGGAGCGCCGCAGCTTTGCGAAACTGGGTGCAGCGCGAGTCGCATCTGGTGGCGCAACTGCGCAGCCGCCCCGTTCTCGCCGACCCGGCACAGGGGTTGGAACGTCGTGCCGAGGAAGTGGAGCGCCTGCGCGATGCCGCTCGGCGGGACGTCACCCGTGCGATCGCGACCGAGTCGACCACCGTCGAGCACCTGCGAGCCCGACTGACGACGCTGGGGCCGGCGGCAACGCTGGCCCGCGGCTACGCGGTGGTTCAGCGAGTGCTCGGCGACGCCGAACCCGAGGTCCTTCGGTCGGTGGACGACGCGCCGCCCGGCACGCAAATCCGAGTCCGATTGGCCGACGGCGCAGTGCGCGCGGCCGTGATGGGAAAAGAGTCATGAGCAATACTGATGTCGCCGAGCTCGGATACGAGGCGGCGCGGGACGAACTGGTCGTCGTCGTGAAGACCCTCGAGCTGGGCGGCCTCGACCTGGACGAATCGCTGGCCCTGTGGGAACGCGGCGAGGCCCTCGCGAAGCGATGCGAGGAACACCTCGCGGGCGCGCGTCAGCGGGTCGAGAATGCTCTCGCCCACGCCGACGACGACGCCGCCGAGACCGACTGACGGTTAGGGCTGCATCGGCGCTACGCTGCCGATTGCGGTCGCGAGCTGCGCGAAGTCCTCGGCAGGCGCCGGTCCGGTGATGAGGACGCGTGCGTCACCGAAGTCGCTGACCCAGATCACCTCGGCGTCACCCTCCGCGAACACATCCCACGTATGGTCCCCGATCTGCTCGGTGCCGGTCTGGATTCGGGGTTCGCCGGCGACGAACGGCACCAACGCCTCCACCGAGGCATTGCTCTGCGTCAGCTGGATGTAGCGACCGGCCTCGGTGATGAAGCCGATATTGCTCGAGTCGCCGTCACCGGAGACAACACTGCGGCTACCGGAGTTGGAGGTCCAGCCCTCGGGGATCTCCGGCTTACGGATCGGGAAGCCGAGCTCCCGCGAGTCGTACTTGAACGCCGCATCGGCGTCGAAGCTGGGGATCGGCCCGGGAGTAGGGCCACCCGGGCTGAACGAGCACCTGCTCGCAATACCCGCGATCAGCAGACACATCACGACGAGCGGGATCAGTGACCACAGCATGTCGCGGTTGTTCTGCAGGATGCGGGGTTTCTTGTCGGCCACGGTGTCCAGTATTCCTGTTCAGCCGTCAGAGCGGCCCAGCAGCCCACACATAGTGTAGTTCTGAGAGAATCACCTCGAGATTCGCTACCGAATCGACGGCTCGACCGCACCCCGGTCGACCACCCCTTTGCGTCGGCCACCCCATCGCGCCGACCGTGACTGCAGCAGGAGGCACTGCCCATGACGGCCAGCACCCCATCGAGTCGCCGCGAGGCCCCCGATCGTAACCTCGCACTCGAATTGGTGCGCGTCACCGAGGCCGGCGCCATGGCCGCCGGTCGTTGGGTCGGACGCGGCGACAAGGAGGGTGGCGACGGCGCTGCCGTCGATGCGATGCGTGAACTCGTCAGCTCCGTCTCGATGCGCGGCGTCGTCGTGATCGGCGAGGGTGAGAAGGACGAAGCACCGATGCTCTACAACGGCGAAGAGGTCGGCAACGGCGACGGCCCGGAGTGCGACTTCGCGGTCGATCCGGTCGACGGCACAACCTTGATGTCGAAGGGCATGCCGAACGCGATCGCGGTGCTCGCGGTCGCCGAGCGCGGCGCGATGTTCGACCCGTCCGCGGTGTTCTACATGGAGAAGATCGCGGTCGGCCCCGAGGCCGCGGACGTGATCGACATCAGCGCTCCGATCTCCGAGAACGTCAAGCGCGTCGCCAAGGTGAAGAAGGCATCGGCGTCCGACGTCACGGTGTGCATCCTGGACCGTCCCCGCCATGCCGAGCTGATCCAGCAGGTCCGCGACACCGGTGCCCGCATCCGCCTGATCTCCGACGGTGACGTCGCCGGCGCAATCGCTGCGGCCCGCCCCGAGTCCGGCACCGACATGCTCGTGGGCATCGGCGGTACCCCGGAGGGCATCATCGCCGCGGCCGCCATGCGCTGCATGGGCGGCGCGCTGCAGGGGCGGCTGGCCCCGATGGACGACGACGAGCGCCAGCAGGCGATCGACGCGGGTCACGACCTGGACCGCGTGCTGCTCACCGAGGACCTGGTCTCCGGCGAGAACGTCTTCTTCTGCGCGACCGGTGTCACCGATGGCGACCTGCTGCGCGGCGTCCGCTACTACGGCGGCGGCGCATCGACCCAGTCGATCGTCATGCGCTCGAAGTCCGGCACGGTCCGCATGATCGACGCGTACCACCGTCTCGAGAAGCTCAGCGAGTACTCGGCGATCGACTTCCACGGCGTCGACGGCGCCATTCCGCCGACGTTCTAGCTAGGCAGCTGCGCTGCCCGTGCGTGGTTAGGGAGTCCCTGCACTCGTTAACCACGCACGGGCGCCGAAGGCGCCTATCTTTGAGCCATGACCGAGCAGAACGCAGACAAGTTCCGTATCGAGCACGACACGATGGGCGAGGTCCGCGTCCCGGTCGACGCGCTGTGGCGCGCGCAGACGCAACGGGCCGTGGAGAACTTTCCGATCTCCGGCCGCGGCCTCGAACGCACGCAGATCCGCGCAATGGGCCTGCTCAAGGCCGCGTGTGCACAGGTCAACAAGGACCTCGGCCTGCTGGCCCCGGAGAAGGCCGATGCGATCATCGCCGCCGCCGGGCAGATCGCCGAGGGCCGGCATGACGACCAGTTCCCGATCGACGTGTTCCAGACCGGATCGGGTACGAGCTCGAACATGAACGCCAATGAGGTGATCGCGAGCCTCGCCGCGAAGGCGGGCGTGACCGTGCACCCCAACGACGACGTCAATATGTCTCAGTCGTCGAACGACACATTTCCCACCGCCACCCACGTGGCCGCGACCGAGGCCGCCGTGAAGGATCTGGTGCCCGCTCTCGATCACCTGCGGCTCGCGCTACTCGACAGGGCCACCGAGTGGAGGACGGTGGTCAAGTCCGGCCGCACGCACCTGATGGACGCGGTCCCGGTTACCCTCGGTCAGGAGTTCGGGGGCTACGCACATCAGATCGAGGCAGGTATCGAGCGGGTCCTCGCGACGCTCCCCCGACTCGGTGAACTCCCGATCGGCGGCACCGCGGTCGGCACCGGACTCAACGCACCCGACGGCTTCGGCCCGCGGGTCGTCGCGGAACTCGTCCGCGCCACCGGACTCGACGCACTGACCCCGGCCCGCAACAGCTTCGAGGCGCAGGCGGCCCGTGACGGTCTGGTGGAGGCGTCGGGCGCACTCCGAACCGTTGCCGTGTCACTGACCAAGATCGCCAACGATATTCGGTGGATGGGCTCGGGTCCGCTTACCGGGCTCGGCGAGATCCGGCTGCCTGACCTGCAACCGGGCAGCTCGATAATGCCCGGCAAGGTCAATCCTGTTCTGCCCGAGGCTGTCACGCAGGTCGCGGCACAGGTGATCGGCAACGACGCCGCCGTTGCATGGGGCGGGGCCGCCGGCGCGTTCGAACTCAACGTCTACATCCCGGTGATTGCTCGCAACCTACTCGAGTCATTTCGCTTGCTGGCCAACGTCTCCCGGTTGTTCGCCGACCGCTGTGTCGCCGGGCTGGAGGCGAATGAGGAGCACCTGCGCACACTCGCGGAGTCGTCTCCGTCGATCGTGACCCCGCTCAATTCGGCGATCGGCTACGAGGAGGCCGCCGCGGTCGCGAAGCAGGCATTGAAGGAGAAGAAGACGATCCGGCAGACGGTGATCGACCGGGGGCTGATCGGCGCCGATCTCAGCGAGGCCGAACTCGACCGGCGCCTCGATGTGCTCGCAATGACGAAGGTGAAGCCCGCCGAATAGGTCGACGCCGACAGATTCGGAAATACCAATCAGGAGTGCGCCGTGAACACACCAGCAGATGCCGACCGCCGCGACGCCGCCGTGCAGGTGGTGGAGGACTTCTTCGCCGCGCTGACCGACCTGGACGTGCCACGAGCCGCCGAGTACCTGACCTCCGACATCGCTTGGCACAACACGACGTTGCCGACGCTGCGCGGGCTGCCGGTGGTGACACGCGCGCTGCGGTTCGCGAGTCGGCCGGCCTGCCGGTTCGAGGCGGTGATGCACCATATCGCCAGCGACGGCGACTCCGTGCTCACCGAACGTACCGACACACTCACCGTCGGGCCGTTCCGGTCGACTTTCTGGGTGTGCGGGACGTTCGAGCTTCGAGATGGCCGGATAGCGGTCTGGCGGGACCGCTTCAGCTGGGGCAACGTCGCCGTGGGCACCGTCACAGCGACCGCCGGCGCTCTCCTGCGGCGCTCCGGACGCTAGTAGGCTGACTTTCCCTGCGGTACCGGCGATACGTACCGCGAGAAGCCCCACAGGAAGCCGACGGCGATGACCGAGCAGCACGAGAACACCTCCCCCGCGTTTGTAGCCGGACTCGACGTCCGCACCGAGGTGATGGGCGCCGACTTCGTAGAGCGGGCCTTCGAACGCACCCGCGGCACCGACTCGGAGGACATCCAGGAGTTCATCACCGAGCACGTGTGGGGCTCGGTGTGGACCCGCCCCGGACTGGACCGCCGCAGCCGCAGCCTGATCAATCTCGGCATGCTGATCGCCCTGCGTGCCGAGAATGAACTGCGCGGACACGTGCGCGGAGCATTGCGAAACGGCCTGACCCGCACGGAGATCGTCGAGACCGTCATCCATGCGAGCGCCTACTGCGGCGCACCGGCCGGGCTGGCCGCGATGCGTGTCGTGCAGGAGGTACTCGAGACCGAACTGGGCCCACTCAGCGCGGACTGACCGCCTTCGCCTTGCCCGCAATGTCCAGCGCCGCGAGGTAGCCGAAGACCAGCGCCGGTCCGATAGTGGCGCCCGGGCCGGCGTACGTATGTCCCATCACCGGCGCACTGGTGTTACCCGCCGCGTACAGACCCTCGATCACCGAGCCGTCCGCGCGGAGCGCCCGGCCCGCGACATCTGTGACGATGCCACCCTTCGTGCCCAGGTCACCGGGCACCATCTGCGCGGCGTAGAACGGCGCCTTGGTGAGCTCGCCGAGGCTGGGATTGGGCTTGTTGGTGATGTCACCGTAGTAGTGGTCGTACTTGCTTTCCCCCCGATGGAAGTCCGCATCGACACCGGTGCGCGCGTACCCGTTGAATGTTCCGACGGTGGCGCTCAGCTTGTCGGCGGGGACGCCTATCTTCTCGGCGAGCGCCTCGATGGTGGACGCCTTGACGATCGCGCCGCTCTCGAGCCACTTGCGCGGAAGCGGGCTACGCGCCGTCACACCCGCGAACAGGTAGCGGTCGCGGTAGGTCTGATCGAAGATCAGCCAGCACGGAAGGTTCTCGCCCGGGCCCTCACCCTGCCCGAACTCCCCGCCGTACATCCGATGTGTCGCTTCGACATACGGCAGCGATTCGTTCATGAACCGCTCGCCGCGGTCGTTGACCATGATGCTGCGCGGCAGCGACCGCTCGGCGAGCGCGAACCACGGCCCTCGCGGCAGCGGGATCGACGGCGCCCACCACGCGTCGTCCATGAAATCGACTGCGGCACCCACCTTCAAGCCAGCGTTGATGCCGTCACCGGTGTTCGACGGGGCGCCGATGGTCCAGTCCGCACCGATCGGAGCCCGCTGGTACTTCTTGCGCATCTCGTCGTTGGCATCGAACCCGCCGCATGCCAGGACGACACCGTATTCGGCACGCAAAGTGGACTTCTCGCCACCGGATTCGACCACCACACCGGTGACCTTTCCGTCCTCGACCACCAGGTCGACGAGGCCGGTGTTCAGCCGCAGTGGGACACCCGCCTGGCGGACGCCGAGCAGCAGTTCGGCCATGAGGGCGCCGCCGAAGCCGATCAGCTTCTGGCGCCGCGCTTTCGCGACGAACGTGCGCATTCCGACGCGGAGCATGCGGACCGGCCCCCGCCAGTGCCGCAGACCGGTGCTGAGCCAGCGGTAATCCGATTGCTTCACAACGACGTTCAGCGGCGTCTTCCCGTACGGCGGATGGCGCGTGTCGAGGTCTCCGCCGAGCTTGCGGGCATCGAAGGGCTTCGGCTCGCAGGACCGCCCTGTCGACAGCCCACCCGGCGCCTCCGGGTAGTAGTCGGAGTAGTTCTTCACCCACTCCAGTTGCAGCGGCGAATTGTCGATGAGGAACTGCAACGCCTCCGGACCGCGGTCGATATAGGTATCGATCCGGGCAGGATCCACTCCAGGACCGACGATGGAGTGCAGGTAGGTGCGCGCAGACTCGAGGTCGTCAGCGGGCGCGTCCCGCTTCAGCACCGAGTTGCCGGGAATCCAGACCCCGCCGCCGGACCGGGACGTCGACCCGCCCCAGTACTCGGACTTCTCGACGATGACCGTCTCGAGCCCCTGCGCGGCGGCAGTGATCGCCGCAGCCATCCCGGCGCCGCCAGCGCCTACCACGATCACGTCGAACTGCTCGTCCCGATCCGCCTGCGCCGCCATATCCGCCCCTCGTTCACGTTCTCCGTCGGTGACCAAATTTAGAACACGTTTCACTATTGGTCAACGATTTGGCAGGGAAATACCGTTTGAACAGTCACTTTGTCCCTCAAAGCCCAAGGTTTCCCAGTGAACTGTTCTCTAGTTTTGACTCCCGGTGGCAGACTTCATCGATGGTCAGAACGTCGTGGACGCTTCCACTGCTCGCTGCCGGGGCACTGCTCGCTGCGGCGTGCGGCAATGGCGTGACCCCGATGGACACGATTCCTACCCAGACCGAGACCGAGACCGACGCCCCGCCCCGTGCGTGGATGTGTCGACGTCGAACCTGACGCTCGACGAAGCCACGCAGTCCGCCGAACTCGTCTACCGGCGAGACAACCTACAACCGGGAGGGTCCGTATCCGGCGACGAACTGCGGGCAATGGTGGAGGAGGCCTATCGAGCCGGACAGGGTCGCCGGGCGTGCGCGGGGATCGCAACGCTGGGTGTGTCCGAGGCCCGGGCGCTCTCGGTATCCGAGGGCGATCCGATGGCGTCGGCCGCCCAGGAGCGGGTCTTCGAGTCGGCGATCACGCATCTGTGCCCACAGCTTGCGGAAGCGCCGGCGCAACAGCTGCCGGTCTGCGAAGACAGCCAACCCGATCCGCCCGCCCGACCCGGCGAGCACTCCGGGTGTTATCAGCAGCTGCCCGGAGGCTGAGGTCCCACCGGTCGGTGGTCGGCCGCCGGGCTCCCATCCGAGAGCCCGACGGCCGACCTTGCCCGCGTGGTCCATAGAGCCACCGTGCCATTTCAGCTGTCGGCGGGGTCAGGCGCTGGGCCCGAACTCCTCCAGCATCTCGGTGACGAGCGCGGCAATCGGCGAACGCTCGCTGCGTGTGAGGGTGATGTGGGCGAAGAGCGGATGCCCCTTGAGCTTCTCGATCACGGCGGCAACGCCGTCGTGGCGCCCGACGCGCAGATTGTCGCGCTGGGCGACATCATGGGTGAGCACGACGCGGGAACCGCTGCCGAGCCGGGAGAGCACGGTGAGCAGGACATTGCGTTCGAGGGACTGCGCCTCGTCGACGATCACGAACGAGTCGTGCAACGACCGCCCGCGAATGTGCGTGAGCGGCAACACTTCCAGCATTCCGCGGCTGATCACCTCCTCCATCACCTCCGGGCTGGCGAGGCCGTCGAGGGTATCGAAGACGGCCTGTGCCCACGGCCCCATCTTCTCGCTCTCGCTACCGGGCAGGTAACCGAGATCCTGTCCGCCGACCGCGTACAGCGGGCGGAACACAACGACTTTACGGTGACTACGCCGCTCGAGAACCGCCTCGAGTCCCGCCGTCAGCGCCAGCGCCGACTTGCCGGTGCCGGCCTTTCCGCCGAGCGAAACGATCCCGACGCTCTCGTCGAGCAGCAGATCCAGCGCGACACGCTGCTCAGCCGACCGGCCGTGCAGACCGAATGCCTCCCGCTCCCCTCGCACCAGCCGCACGCGCTTGTCCGGGGTAACTCGGCCCAACGCACTCGACGTGCCGCCGAGTAGACGAATACCCGTGTGGCAAGGCAACTCACGTGCCTCGTCGATGTCGACCGCGCCCTCGGAGAAGAGCTGGTCGATGATGCCGGAAGGGACGTCGAGTTCGGCCATCCCGGTCCACCCGGAGGGCACCACATCGTGCGCGCGGAACTCGTCGGCCGGCAGGCCCACAGCACCGGCCTTGACCCGCAGCGGAATGTCCTTACTGACCAGCACCACATCCCTACCCTCGGCCGCGAGGTTCAGGGCACACGCGAGAATCCTGGAATCGTTGCTGTCCGTACGGAATCCGACCGGAAGCACCGACGGGTCGGTGTGGTTGAGTTCGACCTGCAGTGTGCCCTCCTCGGTGCCGATGGGCACCGGACGGTCGAGCCGACCGTACTCGAGACGGAGATCGTCGAGCATCCGCAGCGCTTCACGGGCAAACCATCCAAGCTCGTGATGGTGGCGCTTGTCCTCGAGTTCACTGATCACGACCAGCGGCAGGACCACGGCGTGTTCGGCGAACCGGCTGACGGCCCACGGGTCCGAGAGCAGAACCGAGGTGTCGAGGACGTAGGTGCGGACGGAGCTGATTTCGGTCACGTGAGGCTCCTCGTTGTCTGCGCGGCACCCGCGCAAACGCGTTCGCTGGACCGGTCCGAACCTGGTGTGTCAATCCACACGAGGGCCGGGCGCCGGCCCCCTCGCACTGAGTAGTTCAGTCACGATCAGGACCTCCCGTACAGTCAGCTTCCCCTGCTGGCTGTTACCCGGGACGCTACGCCCGACCGGCCCCGCGCGCAGTACATGCGCACGGCGTGTCGAGTGAACACCACTCCAACACCGCCCCCACAACCGAAACGGCCCGCACCCCCGTGAGGGCGCGGGCCGGTCAGGCGTCGAAACGATCAGGCCTTGGGCAGCAGGCCCCAGTCCTCGAGGCCGTCGTACAGCGGGAAGTCCTGGGCCAGCTTGGAGACGCGGGCACGCAGGGCCGGCACGTCCGCGTCGGCGCCGTTGGCGAGCGCGGTCGCGATGATGTCGGCGACCTCGGTGAACTCGGCGTCGCCGAAGCCGCGGGTGGCCAGGGCCGGGGTACCGATGCGCAGGCCCGACGGGTTCATCGGCGGACGCGGGTCGAACGGCACCGCGTTGCGGTTGACGGTGATGCCGATCTCGTGGAGCAGATCCTCACCCTGCTGGCCGTCGAGCTGCGAGTGACGCAGGTCGACCAGCACCAGGTGGACGTCGGTGCCACCGGTGAGGACCGAGATGCCGTTGCCGGCGACGTCGGCGCCACCGAGACGCTCGGCGAGGATCTTCGAACCGGCGAGGGTGCGCTCCTGGCGAGCCTTGAACACGTCGGTGCCGGCGATCTTCATGGCGACGGCCTTCGCGGCGATCGCGTGCATGAGCGGGCCGCCCTGCTGGCCGGGGAACACCGAGGAGTTGAGCTTCTTCGCCCATTCCTTCTTGGCCAGGATCATGCCCGAACGCGGGCCACCGAGGGTCTTGTGGACGGTGGTGGAGACGACGTCCGCGTGCGGGACCGGCGACGGGTGCAGACCCGCGGCGACCAGACCGGCGAAGTGCGCCATGTCGACCCACAGCTTGGCGCCGATCTCGTCGGCGATCGAACGGAACGCCGCGAAGTCGAGGTGACGGGGGTACGCGGACCAGCCGGCGATGAGGACCTGCGGCTTCTCCCGCATCGCGGTCTCGCGGACCTGGTCCATGTCGACGACGTGGGTGTCCTCACGGACGCCGTACGACGCGACCTCGTACAGCTTGCCCGAGAAGTTCAGCTTCATGCCGTGCGTGAGGTGACCGCCGTGGGCGAGGTCCATGCCCATCAGCTTCTCGCCCGGGTTCATCAGCGCCATCAGCACCGCGGCGTTGGCCTGCGCGCCGGCGTGCGGCTGCACGTTCGCGAATTCGGCGCCGAACACTGCGCAGGCGCGTTCCTTGGCGAGGTTCTCGACGACGTCGACGAACTCGCAGCCACCGTAGTAGCGGCGTCCCGGGTAGCCCTCGGCGTACTTGTTGGTGAGCACGCTGCCCTGGGCCTCGAGGACCGCGCGGGGAACGAAGTTCTCCGACGCGATCATCTCGAGGGTGTCACGCTGACGCGACAACTCACCCGCCATCGCGGTGGCGACCTCGGGGTCCAGTTCGGCGAGGGACGCGGTGTTCACGTCGGTGGCAGGCACAGCAGTCATCAGCGAATCTCCAGGCTGGATTGCGGAAGTATCGCCCCCAGTCTAAGGACGAGCCGGGCAAGGCCTCTAGGCGGCTCCGTCGGCGCTCGCCAGATCGTCCCGCAGTGCGCCTGGCGTGAGCGGCTCGTCCAGCAGCCGACGGAACCGCTCGGACCGTTCGGGACCGACCGGCGCCTGCGCCAGCCAGTCGCCCAGCAGGCGGTAGCCCTCGACATATGTGCTGATGTAGGCCCGCCACAGCGGCGACGACAGGAAGCGCAGGCTCTGCCGTGCCCGCTCGGGACTCGACAGCGCCCAGCGCTGCAGGAACGCTGCGACATCGTCGACGCTCGCGCCGCGGTCGTGCAGCAGGAGCGCCGCGTCCTGGCGAACCGACAGCAGCCCGGTCGACGCCGCCGACAGCTCCTCGGCCCGGTCGCCGTCGAACCGCAGGCCCAGGTCGGCGTAGATCTCCTGTGCCCACCTTCCCCAGCCGGTTGCCCCGACGACCGACTCCAGCGCCAGGTCCGCGAGACCTTCCGCCATGAGGCACTGCGGGGTGTTGACCACGAACAGCGTCTGCTCGAGCTGCCCGGCGCCGACGAGCCCCGCCTCCTTACGACAGTGCTCGGTGTGGTGGCCGGGATACGACTCGTGTGCGATCAACCGCGGCAGGCTCGACATGTGCTGGTCGAGATCGGAGTTGATCGCGACCGTGGACCGGTAGCCGCCCAGGTAGTAGTTGAACCCGGACCACGGCTTGTCGCCGACTACCTCGTAGTCGACCTGCTCGGTGTCCGGCAGCGTGTACTCGGCGCGGACGCGGTCGCGGAGCGCGCTGTTGAACGCCTCGACACAGTCCCGCAACCGATCCGGGGGGATCCGGTCGGCCGCACGGTGCGCCTCCATGCGTTCGGCGAGGGTGCCCGAACCGGGCAGCACGGCATCCATCCGGCGGTGCGCCGCCCGGTAGACATCCTCGTCTCCGGGTGCGATGCGGACGTCGAAGTACGCGGCCACCTCGTCGACGAAGCCGATGTCGTCTCCGGCGAACTTGCGTGCCGAGCACTCCAACGCCGTCAGGTGCGCGTCGAGGAACCTCGTCCGATCTTCCCTCAATCCCGCGGAAGGAAGTTCAGCTCGCAGCGCACGGGCATCGCTGACGAGTGCGCGCGGGTCCGGCCGGGGCTCGTTCTCGACCTCGCGGCGTAGTGCCGGATCGCCCGTGTACGCGTCGACGAATCCCTCTTCCAGGCGGTCGAAACGCAGACCCAGCAGGAGGTATTCACGTACCAACGTATCCGGCTCCATGCGCGCCGACATTAGCCGGTTTCGGACCGAGTCGGACCCGGCGGATCGACGGTGTGTGGCTACGAGCACAATTTGCGGCATGCACCTGCCTCCCCCCAGCACGCGCATACACCGACCGCGGTCGGCGACGCTCTTCCGAGAGGTGCGCCGATGGCACGGGTGAGCGAATCGAGCCCCTACGTCGAATTCGACCGTAAGCAGTGGCGGAAGCTTCGCAAGTCGACGCCGCTCGTCCTCACCGAGGAAGAGCTCGTCGGGCTGCGCGGTCTCGGTGAGCAGATCGACCTCGACGAGGTCGCCGAGGTCTACCTGCCACTCGCACGTCTGATTCATCTCCAGGTCGCCGCCCGCCAGCGATTGTTCGCCGCCACCGCAACATTCCTCGGGGACAAGCACCCCGACCGTCAGGTGCCGTTCGTGATCGGCGTCGCCGGCAGCGTCGCAGTCGGCAAGTCGACTACAGCCCGCGTCCTGCAGGCACTGCTGGCCCGGTGGGAGCACCACCCGCGTGTCGATCTGGTCACCACCGACGGGTTCCTCTACCCCTCCGCCGAGCTGACCCGCCGCGGCCTCATGCACCGCAAGGGTTTTCCCGAGAGCTACGACCGTCGCAAGCTGCTCCGGTTCGTCACCGAGGTCAAGTCCGGCGCGGAGGAAGTAGCTGCGCCGGTTTACTCACACAACTCCTACGACGTGGTCCCGGGGCAATATCACCTGGTACGACAGCCGGACATCCTCATCATCGAGGGCCTCAACGTGCTGCAGACCGGCCCACGGCTGATGGTGTCGGACCTGTTCGACTTCTCCATCTACGTCGACGCCCGCATCGAGGACATCGAGGCGTGGTACATCAAACGTTTTCTCGCCCTGCGGAAGACGTCGTTCACCGATCCGAACGCGCACTTCCATCACTACTCGGCGCTGTCCGATGAGCACGCGACGCTGGCGGCCGAGGACATCTGGAACTCGATAAACCGCCCCAACCTGGTGGAGAACATCCTGCCGACCCGTCCGCGCGCGACTCTCGTTCTTCGCAAGGACAGCGACCACACCATCAACCGGTTGCGGCTGCGCAAGCTGTAGATGATGCGCCGCTCGGCACCGTCGAACCGACGGAGCTTCAGGCCCCGAACCGGCGGTGCCGAGCGGCGTAGTCGCGCAGTGCGCGCAGGAAGTCCACGCGGCGGAACTCGGGCCAGTACGCCTCGGTGAACCAGATCTCCGAGTAGGCGCTCTGCCACAGCAGGAATCCCGACAGCCGCTGCTCCCCCGACGTCCGGATCACCAGATCCGGATCGGGCTGACCGGATGTGTACAGATGACTGTCGATACCCTCGACGCTCATCGCTTTCACCAGCTCCTCGCCGGTGAGCCCCTCACTCAACTTGTCCCGCAGCAGCGATTGGACGGCGTCGGCGATCTCCTGCCGTCCGCCGTAGCCGACCGCGACGTTGACGTGTGTACCAGTGCGCCCCCGTGTGCCCGCGGCGGCCTCACGCAGTCGGCGGGCCTGATCCTCCGGCAGCAGGTCGAGGGTGCCGACGATCTTCACACTCCAGTTCTGACCGGGCGCCGAGATCTCCTCTACGACATCGGTGATGATGTCGAGGAGTGTGTCGAGCTCTTCGGGTTCCCGGCGCAGATTCTCGGTGGAGAGCAGGTAGATGGTTGCCATCTCGATCCCTGCCGCGTCGCACCAGCGAAGTAACTCAGCGATCTTGCGGGCACCCATGCGATGGCCGTGGCTGACATCGGTGAAACCGTTCTCTCGCGCCCACCGACGATTGCCATCGCACATCACCGCCACATGGCGCGGATGCTGCAAACCGTCGAGACGGCGTAAGAGCCGTCGCTCGTAGATGCTGTACAGCAGGCCGCGCAACTTCACCTGGACATCACCACGGGAGGAAACACTACGCCGTGAACTCGACGTGCCCGCGACGGCAGTCCTAGTGTCGCCGACGGAAGGTCCGGCGCGGATACAGTAGCTACTTAACCGTAGGTTACGGTTGCGTAGGTTTGGTGGTCAGCTGGTTTACCAGCCGGAACGAACGACAGGGGCACGATATGACGGCACTCGGGCTCGACGATCTCCCGGTGAAGCCGCGAATGCGCGGCTGGATCCACCTGTGGTCTCTGGTGGTCGCGATCCTCGCGAGCGCAGTGCTGGTGTCGCTCGCGTACGCGAAGGTGTCCCCGCGAGCCGGACTCGCGACACTGATCTACGGCATCACGGTCTGTGGACTGTTCGCCGTCAGCGCCACCTACCACCGCATCCACTGGCACACCGTTCGGGCGCGCACGTGGATGAAACGTGCCGACCATTCGATGATCTTCCTGTTCATCGCCGGAAGTTACACACCATTCGCACTCCTGGCCCTTCCGCCGCGCACCGGTGCGATCCTGCTGACGGTCGTGTGGGGCGGCGCGCTCGCCGGCATCGCCCTGAAGATGCTGTGGCCCACCGCCCCTCGCTGGGTCGGTGTCCCGCTCTATCTCCTACTCGGCTGGGCGATCGTCCCGGTCGCGGGCAAACTGGCGGATGCGGCAGGCATCCTCGCCCTCGTCCTCCTCGCCGTAGGCGGCGTGCTCTACAGCGTCGGAGCCGTCCTGTACGCCACCAAGTGGCCCAACCCCTGGCCGCAGACCTTCGGACATCACGAGTTCTTCCACGCCGCCACCGCGATCGCGGCCACCTGCCACTTCATCGCGGTGTGCCTCGTCGTGTTCGGATAGTGCCGCGACATATCCGAGCGCCGCGGGGCGGAAATTGTCCCGATCGCTACGACTCGAGCTACTCCGCGATGGACCCCGTGGGCAAACATGCCAGAACCAAATCAAATGTTCGCTTAATTGACGCCGATCCGGTCGCCGGAATCTGTTCCCAAACCCTTTGCGATGGAATATGATTGGCGATTCAGAAATTCGACACGGAATTCCCCCGTCGAGGCAATGTGACACTCCCACCTCCCACCGACACCAGCCGTTCGAGCACGAGCGATCCTCACACGGAATCTGCATTCGATCGCATAGGGAAGAATTGAACTCGGGTTGAAAATCTCCGCGGCCGGGAGGCGCCCGCCCGGATCGAATATCGACAATTGTCCCAAGCATTGTTCGCCAACCTGCCGAATCCGGGCGGCGGAGTGCTGTCGCATGCACCACCCGCACAACCAGCGGTACGGAATCGGATTCACCACCAAAGGCGACCGATCATTCTGGTAATGTCCGTGCAATCACGAGACTCAGTCGTGAGGAAGCCAGGCGCACGGGCAGTTGTCGGTAGTCCGGCAGACTTTCCCGCGTCGCCGTACATCAATCGGGAGGGCACATGGGCTCGTTCGAAGCCATCTTCGAGTACGTCACGTCGATCGAAATCGCCGGGGACATGATCACCACCATCTTCGACTGGATCGGCGGCATCATCACCAGCAGCGCGCTCTGACACCTGGCATCATGTCGGTGCGCCGACATGTGGCGTCGCGTTAGCCAAACTCACATACGTCCCGCAGAGCCTGTACGGATCTGCGCCACCAGGAGGTAGAAATATGGGTTCCCTCGTTGATCTGATCAGGATCCCCGTCATGAGCGTGGACGCTCTCGGCGCCGGACTCCTGAAGTCGTTCCAGAACCTGATCGACTTCACCACGCTCGCGCTCAGCTGAAGCGTGACGCCAGCACATAGAGCTTCTTCGGAGGATCCGCGAAGGGCCTGTGTACGAGACTGGTTCACACGGTCGCCGCAACTTTCGATCTGAGGTTGCGGCGACCGTGTCGTTTCCGCAGACCAGCCCGGTTCAGCGCCTCTCGATGAGCTCCCGCAGTCCGGCCACGGCCGTGACCGGCCGGTCGCACACCGATCCACGGCAGACGTAAGCCGTCGGCACACCATCGATCTGTGGCCGATCTGCCAGCAGTGCAGCAGAATCGACCGGACCCGCCACCACGACAGCACCACCCGGCGCCAGGCGCCTCGCCGCCGCCGACAGTTGCGACGGCGCATTCTCCACCACCGCGATCTGAATGGGCCCGCGCACCGACGCCTCCGCGATCGCGAGCCAGTGTCCTGCCGAACGCGGTGCCCGCTGCAGCACCACAGCCGCACGGGCCAACGAATCCGCGGCCGCACCAGCGTACTTCGACGCGCACTCGATATCGGTCAGTGCAGCCGCAGTAAGCAGCGCCTCGGTGATGCTCGACGCACCTGACGGCGTAGCACCGTCGAGCGGATCGCGCGGACGGGTCACCAGCGTCTCCGCGTCGTCGGACGTGTCGAACCAGCTGCCTGCCTCGTCCGGATCGGCGAAGTGCACGAGCGCTGTGTCCAACAGCCCGGTGGCAGCCTCGAGCCACGGTGCTTGTCCGGTCACCTGGTGAAGAGTGAGCAGTCCGGTTGCGAGCGTCGCGTAGTCCTCGAGCACGCCCGCCGGCTCCCCCACCACCCCGTCAAGCGACGCGCGGCGCAATCGGCCGTCCACCAGATGCGTCGCGAGCACGACACGGGCGCACTCCTCGGCAGCCCGAATCCACTCCGGACGGTCGAGGGCGGCGCCAGCCTCCGCCAGGGCGGTGACAGCCAACCCGTTCCACGCGGTGACGACCTTGTCGTCGCGTCCGGGCTGCGGGCGTCGGCTGCGAGCAGCGAACAGTCGCGTCCGCACCCGGGCGAGGCGCTCGGGCGCCACGGGCTCGGCGAGCAGCTGCAGCACCGAGCTGCCGCCTTCGAACGTGCCGTCGTCGGTCACCGAGAACACGTCCGCGGCCCACGCGGCATCATCGGTGTCGAGCACCTCCGACAGCTGCCGCGGCGTCCAGGAGTAGGTGAGACCCTCCTCGCCGTCGGTATCGGCGTCGAGCGCGGACGCGAACGCCCCTGCGGCCGTGCGCAGATCGCGCAGCAGGAACTCCACCGTCTCCTCCGCGACACGCAGGGCCAGGACGGACCCCGTCCGCCGCGCCAGGTGTGCGTACACGCGCAGCAGGAGCGCGTTGTCGTAGAGCATCTTCTCGAAGTGCGGGACCACCCAACCGGCGTCCACCGCGTAGCGGGCGAAGCCGCCGCCGAGCTGATCGTAGATGCCACCGCGGGCCATCGCCGAGGCAGTGCGCTCGACGGCACGGAGCACCGGCTCGGCGCCGGTCCGCTCGTACGAGCGCAGTAAGCCCTCCATCAGCATCGACGGCGGAAACTTGGGTGCGCCACCGAATCCACCGTGCTCACGGTCCTCGTCGCGCAGCACCGCCGCGACGGCGCCGGAGAGCAGTGCGGCGTCAACCGGCGCAGCTCCGGCGGGCAGGGCTCCGCTGCTACGCCGCAGCTCTGCGACAACGGATGCCGCGGCGTCGTCGACGGCCCCGCGCCGACTGCGCCATGTGTCGGCGATGGCGTGCAGAAGTTCTGTGAATGACGGCATCCCGCCGCGTGGGGCCGTCGGATAGTAGGTGCCGCAGTAGAAGGGCGCGCCGTCAGGTGTGAGGAAGCACGTCATCGGCCAACCGCCCTGGCCGGTCATCGCGACGGTCGCGTTCATATAGACCGCGTCCAGATCCGGTCGTTCCTCTCGGTCGACCTTGATACAGACGAAATGCTCGTTCATCAGGGCCGCGGTCGCCGGGTCCTCGAACGACTCGTGTGCCATGACATGGCACCAGTGGCAGGCCGCGTAACCGATCGACAACAGAACCGGCACGTTGCGCTCGCGCGCCCAGCCCAGTGCGTCCGGACCCCACTGCTGCCAGTGCACCGGGTTCTCGGCGTGCTGACGCAGATACGGGCTGGTCGCGTCGTCGAGCGTGTTGCGATCGCGCGCCCCCGCTGTCACGACGGCCCTAGCTCGTGGGCTTCGTCGGCGGATCGTGCTTGGCTGACGGATCCTGCTCTCGCTGGGAGGACCCGCCGGGCGCCGCGCCACGATCGGTGCCCTCGTCCGCAGCCTGGTCAGCCTCGGGGTGCTCGGGCTCGAACGTATCGGGGAGCTTCTTGAGCTGCTTGTTCATCGAGCGGACCAGGAGAACGGTACCGATGAGCAACGCGATGATCAGCACGAGCCCGAAGGGCGACGCCTTACCGAACTCCGGCCCCGACGGGTTACTGGGAGTGCTGGTGCCCTGCGCGAGGAACTCCCAGGCCAACGTCGTCATCACTACTGCTCATCCTCCACAATGCCCGCGAAAAGGTCGTTCTCCGGGATTGCGGTGCTCACCCGGGTCTTGGCCAGCTCGAACTCCTCGGTCGGCCAGATCTTCTGCTGGATATCCAGCGGCACCGCGAAGAACGATCCGTTGGGGTCGATCTGAGTCGCGTGCGCCCGCAGGGCGTCGTCGCGCTGCGGGAAGTAGTCGCCGCACTCGATCTGCGTCGTCACCCGCGCCATCAGATCACCCTGCTCGGTCTTCCACTTCTTGAGCCAGTCGGCCATCGGGAACTCCTCCCCGCGGCGTTCGTACTCCTCCTGGAACTGGAGCAGGCGCTTCCTGATGAAACCGTGCGAGTAGTAGACCTTCTGCACCGCCCAGGGCTCGCCGGCGTCGGGGAACTGCTCCGGATCCGCGGCCGCCTCATATGCCGCCATCGACACCTCGTGACAGCGGATGTGATCGGGGTGCGGATAGCCGCCGTTCTCGTCATACGTGGTCATCACGTGCGGACGAAACTCGCGGATCACCTTGACCAGAGCCTCGGTCGGCAGCTCGAGCGGTACCAGCGCGAAACAACCCTCGGGCAGCGGCGGCTTGGGGTCACCCTCAGGCAGGCCGGAGTCGACGAAACCGAGCCACGTCTGCTGCACCCCGAGGATCCGCGCGGCCTCCGCCATCTCCTCCCGGCGCACCTCGGTCATCCGATCCCGGATACCCGGCACATCCATCGCCGGGTTGAGAATGTCGCCGCGCTCGCCGCCCGTCAGCGTCACGACGAGCACCTCGTTGCCCTCTGCTGCGTAGCGAGCCGTCGTCGCGGCACCCTTACTCGACTCGTCATCCGGATGGGCATGAACGGCCATGAGTCGCAATCCACTCACGTGTATCTTCACCTCAGCTTCGCATGTCACCGGCGTGGCGTGTCACCTTGAATGGTCGACCGCTACCACCCACGGCGCGCCGTCTTCCTTCCCCTATAGTTCCACCTGACACAGACGACCGTCTGTCGTACCCCCGCCACTCGTGGCTGACGGCGATACCGACGGTGCCGTACCACCCGAGAGCAGAGTGATGAACAGCACGCCTCCCGCCGATCGTTACGGGTCCACGCCCACAGCGTCCCGCAGCCGGAACTGGGGCAAATGGGTGCTCACCGGTATCGTCGTGCTGGCGGGAATCGGCATCGCCTACCTCGGGTACACCAAGTTCTCGGTCAAGGACGTCGAGGGCAAACAGGTCGCATTCGACATCGTGGACCTTCAGACGATGAACATCCAGTTCACCGTGACACGGGAGGACCCGTCCGAGGCCGCGGTATGCATCATCCGGACCCGGTCCAAGGACGGTTCCGAAACCGGCCGTCGCGAGGTCTACGTCGCGCCGTCGGCCTCCCAGACCGTCGAGATCACTGCTCCCGTTCACGCATCGAAGCCACCCGCGATGGGCGATCTGTACGGATGCAGCATGGACGTTCCCGCGTACCTTCAGGCGGGCTGAGTACCCGACCGACCGGTCTTCGATCCGAACGGCCGAAAACCCCGCTCGTGCTAAAATGGATCGATACACGGTTCCGCCTTGGAGCCGTGTATTGCTGCATTGACGGCAGGACGAGTCTGCTCACGCGGTGGGCGTACCCGGGGGATATTCGCCACGGACTAGAGCCGGCCTGCCCGTTGATCGCTGCTGTTCGCAGCGGTCTGCCGAGGGAGTCCATAACCGGACTTCAACTACAAGGGAGTGATCGAGAATGACCGAGACCCAGGTGACCTGGCTTACTCAGGAGTCTCACGACAGGCTCAAGAATGAGCTCGACCAGCTCATCGCCAATCGTCCGGTCATTGCCGCCGAGATCAACGAGCGTCGCGAAGAGGGCGACCTCAAGGAGAACGGTGGTTACCATGCCGCCCGCGAGGAGCAGGGCCAGCAGGAGGCACGCATCCGCCAGCTGCAGGAGCTGCTGAACAACGCGAAGGTCGGCGAGGCGCCCACCCAGTCCGGCATCGCACTGCCCGGCTCCGTCGTCAAGGTCTACTACGACGGTGACGAGTCCGATACCGAGACCTTTCTCATCGCAACCCGCGAAGAGGGCGCCCGGGACAACAAGCTCGAGGTCTACTCCCCGAACTCCCCGCTCGGCGGTGCGCTGCTCGAAGCGAAGGTCGGCGAGACCCGCGAGTACAACCTGCCCAACGGCAGCCTGATGAAGGTCACCCTCATCAGCGCGGAGCCGTACCACGCCTGATCAGGACACCTGAGACACCGAACCCCGGTTCGAGCCTCCGCTCGAACCGGGGTTCTTCGTTCAGGTCTCGAATACGACTGTCGGATGCATCGCCGCGCGCTGCGAAGCACCGAGTCACATCACCCGGCGCGCCTTCATGCCGTCGAAGATCGGGCCGACCTTGACGACGTCGCCGAACGTCGGAGCATGGACCATCATGCCGTTACCCATGTAGATGCCGACGTGTCCGGGACCACCGGCCTGCCAGTTGCCGAACACCAGGTCGCCGGGCTGCGCCGCGGCCATCGGGATCTCGGTGCCGACACCCCACTGCGTCTCCGACGTACGCGGTAGCGTCACCTTGCCGCCCGTCGCCGCGAACACCGCGAACGACGTCAGACCCGAGCAGTCGAAGCCGCCCATCGACGGTCCACTGATGTTGCCACCGCCCCATACGTACGGAAGACCCAGGTACCGCATCGCGAGCTGCACGGCGGCGCCGCCGATGCCCGTCGTCGGGAGGTTGAGGTCCAGGTTGAAGTTCGCGAACGGCGACAGCAACTGCTCGAACTGTCCCTCCGATGCGCGGATCTTCTGCGCATAGGGCCCGCTCTGGTCTGCGGCGTCGTCGACGCCGGACGGAACGCCTCCCGCCTTGCGCACGGCGCGAGCTCCGGAGTTGAACGCCGCGAGCGCGAGATCGAGGGTGTCGCCCTGGACCAGGCCATCCTTCTTCCACCCGTCGACCTGCGCGTAGTTGTCGCACAGCATGTTTCCAGCCGCCATCACCGAATCGGCAACACCGAGGATGTCGGCATTGCCGTCACCATCGGCGTCCTTGCCGTACTTCGCCCACTCACTCGGCATGAACTTGCCCGGACCACGCCCACCGGCAAGAGACACCGGTGCACCGGGGCCGTAACGGAAGTCGTTCTCGACGGAGAAGAGTGCCGCCAGGGTGGGTGCTTTGACACCGTCGCAGATCTCACCGGCCTTGCGTAACCACGGCGCGAACACCGCAATCGAACCCACCTGTCCCAGATTGGTATTCGGCAGGATCGCCGGCAACGAAGGCAGCGTGATACCGCCGATTCCGGGAATCGCAAGGGTCGGCGCCGAGACGGGAGCCGCCGGCAGGCCGACCGGGGCCGGCATCGGCGCGGGAATAGGTGCGGGCTCCGGCTGCGAAACGGTATCGGCGAGAGGACCCGTCGTGGGCTGCTGCACCCCGGGGATCGCGGACGTGAAGTCGACCACGGCCCGCTCGGCCTGCGGCCGCACATCCTGTGGCAGCAGCGACAGGAGACTGTTGACTTGCTCGCCTGCTCCGGGCGCTGCCTGATCGATGCCCGCGATGACCTCGGCGGCTTGATCTTTCACCGGGGGCGGAACGTCGGTTCCCTGAATTGCCGCACTCGCTGCCGCAGTGATGGCCACGATGATGGCCGCGGGATCCAATGACATTCACCGCTCCTGGACTCGAGCTTTGTTCCGGGAACTCACGGTAACGGGCAAACCGTCAACACGGGGTCGGATTGAGCTCGATTGGACAGGATTTCGGTAAAACTGCCGCCGTTCGCGCACTTACCGTTATGCGAGTGCTCCGGTAAGTGCGCGAATCGCGAGTGGATCAGCCCAGAGCCTGCTCGACGTCGGCGAGCAGATCGGAGGCATCCTCGATACCGACGGACAGGCGCACCAGATCCGCAGGGACCTCGAGCGCGGAACCGGCAGTCGACGCGTGCGTCATCGCACCGGGGTGCTCGATGAGCGACTCGACGCCGCCGAGCGACTCGGCGAGCGTGAAGATCTGCGTGCGTGAGCAGAAGTCGAGCGCGGCCTGCTTACCACCCTTCAACCGCACCGAGATCATGCCGCCGAATCGTCGCATCTGCTTCGACGCCACCGCGTGGCCGGGGTGGGACTCGAGGCCCGGGTAGATGACGTGTGAGATCGCGGCGTGCCCGGTGAGCAGGTCGACGACCTTCTCGGCGTTGTCGCTGTGCCGTTCCATGCGCAGTGCGAGGGTCTTGATGCCGCGCATCGTCAGGAACGCGTCGAACGGACCGGGCACCGCACCGGCACCGTTCTGCAGGAACGCAAACATGGTGTCGAGTTCCTCGTCGGCGGTGACCAGCGCGCCGCCCACCACGTCGGAGTGCCCGCCGATGTACTTGGTGGTCGAGTGCAGCGCGATGTCGGCGCCCAACTGCAGTGGCTGCTGCAGATACGGCGAGGCAAACGTGTTGTCCACCAACATCTTTGCGCCAGCCGCGTGCGCCACCTCGGAGATCGCGGCGATGTCACCGATGTTGAGCAGCGGGTTGGTCGGGGTCTCGACCCACACCAGCTTGGTGTTCGGGCGGATCGCGGCACGAACGGCGTCGACATCGGATACCGCAGCGGGGGTGTATTCGATCCCCCACTGCGTGAACACCTTGTCGATGAGCCGGAACGTGCCGCCGTAGGCATCGTTGGGAATCACCAGGTGGTCGCCGGGGCGCAGCAGCGACCGCAGCACGCAGTCCGTCGCGGCCATGCCCGAGCCGAACGCCCGTCCGAACGTGCCCGATTCGAGCGCCGCGAGGTTGGCCTCGAGCGGACGACGCGTCGGGTTGCCCGTGCGCGCGTACTCGAAGCCACCGCGCATGCCGCCGACACCGTCCTGCGCAAACGTGGAACTGGCGTAAATCGGCACGTTGACCGCGCCGGTCTGCGGATCCGGCTCGTAACCGGCGTGGATGGCCCTGGTGGAGAAACCGTTGGAGAATCCCTGCTCACTCATGGCGACCAGCCTAGCGACCCGAAGATCAGGCTCCCGCGCTGAGGAACCCGAGCAGGTCGTGGCGGGTGATGACGCCGACGGGCTTGCCGTCGTCGACCACCATCAGCGCGTCGGTGTCGCCGAGCGCCTTGGTAGCCGAGGACACCGGCTCGCCCGCGCCGATCAGCGGGAACGGCTTGCTCATGTGCTTTTCGACCGGATCGGCGAGGGCTGCGCGGCCCTCGAAGACGGCACTGAGCAGGTCGCGCTCCGACACGCTGCCCGCGACCTCACCGGCCATGACGGGAGGCTCCGCACCGACAACCGGCATCTGCGAGACGCCGTACTCGCGCAGGATCTCGATCGCATCGCGCAACGTCTCCGACGGGTGAGTGTGCACCAGATCCGGCAGCTCACCGGACTTGCCACGCAGCACGTCGCCGACGGTCTGCTCACCGGTGGTGCCGTCGAGACGACTGCGCAGGAAACCGTACGACGACATCCACTCGTCGTTGAAGATCTTCGACAGGTAGCCGCGGCCACCATCGGGCAGTAGCACGACGACGACGGCATCCGGGCCCTCGCGCTCGGCAACCTTGAGCGCGGCGACGACGGCCATGCCGCAGGAGCCGCCGACCAGCAAGCCCTCCTCGCGGGCGAGGCGTCGGGTCATCTCGAACGAGTCGGCGTCGGAGACGGCGATGATCTCGTCCGGGATCGACGGGTCGTAGGCGGTCGGCCAGAAATCCTCGCCGACACCCTCCACCAAGTACGGCCGTCCGGTGCCGCCCGAGTACACCGAACCCTCCGGGTCCGCGCCGATGACCTTGACCTTGCCGCCCGAGACCTCCTTGAGGTAGCGGCCGGTGCCGGTGATGGTGCCGCCGGTGCCGACGCCCGCGACGAAGTGCGTCACCTTGCCCTCGGTGTCCCGCCAGATCTCGGGCCCGGTGGTCTCGTAGTGGCTGTCGGGGCCGCCCGGGTTGGAGTACTGGTTGGGCTTCCAGGCGCCGGGGATCTCCTGCACGAGGCGGTCGGAGACGTTGTAGTAGCTGTCCGGGTGCTCGGGGGCGACCGCGGTGGGGCACACCACGACCTCGGCGCCGTACGCGCGCAGCACGTTGCGCTTGTCCTCCGAGACCTTGTCGGGGCAGACGAACACACACTTGTAGCCACGCTTCTGCGCGACCAGTGCGAGGCCGACGCCGGTATTGCCGGACGTGGGCTCGACGATGGTGCCGCCGGGCTTCAGCTCGCCCGACGCCTCCGCGGCGTCGATCATCTTGACCGCGATGCGGTCCTTGGAGCTGCCGCCGGGATTGAGGTACTCGACTTTGGCCGCGACCAGTCCCGAACCCGGGCCGACTACCGAGGAGAGCTTGACCAGAGGGGTGTTGCCGATGAGATCGACGACATGATCCGCGATGCGCATGCCCCCATGGTTCCAGATGGTATTCGGACATGCGCCGTGAAGGGGTCGAGACCTGGTCCTCGGCTTCTCTGCAGCAACGCGGACAGTCGTCGCTGCACCGTGCCGAACGCGTTCCAGATCCGCGGACATTTACCCAGCTCATAGGCCACGAGCGTCGCAAAATACAGTGTCAGGGCGGGGCACTGGCCACCGATTCGAGGCGGCCTCGCAGTAACACGGCCCCGGCAACGTAAGTTCATGGTCGAAGAGACCAATCGTACGAAGGAGTTTCCATGCCCGAGGCAGTCATTGTCTCCGTTGCCCGCTCGCCCATCGGCCGCGCCGTGAAGGGCTCCCTGGCAAGCATGCGCCCGGACGACCTCGCCGCGCAGATGATCGCCGCCGCTCTGGCGAAGGTTCCCGAACTCGATCCCACCGAGATCAACGACCTGATGCTCGGCTGCGGCCTCCCCGGCGGCAAGGCCGGCTTCAACATGGCGCGCATCGTCGCCATCAAGCTCGGCTACGACAGCCTGCCCGGCACCACGATCACCCGCTACTGCTCGTCGTCGTTGCAGACCACTCGCATGGCGTTGCACGCGATCAAGGCCGGCGAGGGTGACGTGTTCATCTCCGCGGGTGTCGAATCGGTGTCGAGCTTCGCCGCCGGCAACTCGGACTCGCTGCCCGACACGAAGAACCCGTTCTTCGCCGAGGCCATGGAGCGCACCGCCGTCGCCGCGCAGGGCGGCGTCAAGTGGAGCGATCCCCGCGAGAACGACATCGTCCCCGACGCGTACATCGCGATGGGCCAGACCGCCGAGAACGTCGCGCAGCTGACCGGCATCTCCCGCGAAGACCAGGACCGCTGGGGCGTCCGCTCGCAGAACCGTGCCGAGGAGGCCATCAAGGCCGGCTTCTTCGAGCGGGAGATCACCCCGGTCACCCTCGCCGACGGCACCGTCGTCTCCACCGACGACGGCCCGCGCGCCGGCGTCACCTACGAGGCCGTCAGCCAGCTCAAGCCGGTGTTCCGTCCCGATGGCACCGTCAACGCCGGCAACTGCTGCCCGCTCAACGACGGCGCTGCCGCGCTGGTCATCATGAGCGACACGAAGGCCAAGGAGCTGGGCCTGACCCCGCTGGCTCGGGTCGTTTCCACCGGCGTCTCCGGCCTGTCCCCCGAGATCATGGGCCTGGGCCCGATCGAGGCCACCAAGCGCGCCCTCGCTATCGCCGGCAAGTCGGTCAGTGACATCGACCTGTTCGAGATCAACGAGGCATTCGCGGTGCAGGTCCTCGGCTCGGCTCGCGAGCTCGAGATCGACGAGGACAAGCTGAACGTCTCCGGTGGCGCCATCGCCGTCGGCCACCCGTTCGGCATGACCGGCGCCCGCATCACCGCGACGCTGCTCAACAACCTGCAGACCCACGACAAGCAGTTCGGTGTCGAGACCATGTGCGTCGGCGGCGGCCAGGGTATGGCGATGGTGCTCGAGCGTCTGAGCTGATCAGCCACTGACACTCGCCGCACGTCGGGCGGTTACTGCGATCGGCTCTCGGCCGTTGTCGCAGTAACCGCCCGACGTCGTTGCGGAGGTTATCCACAACCCGCAGGTTGGGGCTGTCCGACGGCGCGCGACTTCGCCATGCTGGCCGGATGCAGCCGTTCCGAGGATCGCGGGCCGTAGCCGACGGCACCGTGACCGTTCATCACCTCCGCCACGACTTCACCCGCATCTACCGGGACGTCTACGTTCCCAGAGGTACAGCCGTCACGCCGCGAGTCCGCGCGCAGGCCGCATGGATCTTCGCCGGGTCCGCCACAGTGCTCACCGGATACTCCGCGGCCGCGCTGCACGGAGCCCGATGGATCGACACCACGGCACCTGCCGAAGTGATCTGCCACGGGCACAGGCGAGCACCGGCAGGCTTGCTGATCCACAACTGCCACCTCGACGCCGACGAGGTCTGCACCGTCGACGGCATGTGTGTCGCGACCCCCGCCCGCGCCGCCTTCGATCTCGGCCGACGTCTGCCTCGGCGAGATGCGATCAGCGCACTCGACGACCTGTGCCGGAACAGTGGACTCTCCGTCGAGGACATCGAACTGATCGCCAAGCGTCACCCGCGTACGCCAGGGGCGGTCCGGCTTCGGCGCTATCTCCCCGATGTCGACGCCGGCTCCGAATCGCCGCCCGAGACTCACACCCGACTCGTAATCGTCGACGCAGGACTGCCGCGACCCGAGACACAGGTCCCGCTCGTCGCATACGGACGGGAGTTCGCGTGGGCGGACATGGGCTGGCGCCGCTGGTCCGTGCTGGTGGAGTACGACGGGGAACATCATTGGACCGACCGCCGCCAGCGTGCCTGGGACATCGAGCGAGCCGCGCGGATCGAGAAGCTCGGGTTCACGGTGGTCCGGGTGGGTTCCGAACTCCTTTACAACCGGCCCGGCACCCTCGTCACTCGAGTGCGCGAGAAGCTCCGTGAGGCCGGTGCACCCATATGACGACGGGCGGTTACTGCGTCCGGCTCTCGGCCGTTGTCGCAGTAACCGCCCGTTCGTGAGGCAGTGCTGAAGATCTAGTCCCGGAAGTAGCTCAGCAGGCGCAGGATCTCGACGTACAGCCACACCAGGGTGACGGTGAGACCGAGCGCGACGCCCCATGCCGCCCTCTCCGGCGCCTGGGCGCGGATCAGCTGATCGGCGGCGTCGAAGTCCAGCAGGAAGCTGAACGCGGCGAGGCCGATGCAGACGAGGCTGAAGATGATGGCGACGGCGCCACCGTCGCGGAGACCGAAGCCGCCGTCGGTGAAGAAGCTCGCAACCAGGTTGCCGATCATCAGGACCAGGACGCCGATGAGGCCGCCGATGATCATGCGGGTCAGGCGCGGGGTGACGCGGATGGCGCCGGTCTTGTAGACGACCAGCATGCCGAAGAACACGCCGAACGTGCCGAGCACGGCCTGTCCGATCAGAGCCGAGCCGCCGACGCCGCCGAATTCGACAGAGGTGAACATGAACGACAGCGCACCGAGGAACACACCCTCACAGGCCGCGTAGGCGAGCACGATCGCCGGGTTGTCCATCTTGCGGCCGAAAGAGGCCACCATCACCAGGACGAAGCCGATGAGGCCGCCGCCGATGACGAACGGCGCGGCCAGATCCGTGTTCCCGTCGACCAGGAAGTAGGAGATGATCGCGGCCACGGACAGGACACCGAGCGTGATCGCCGTCTTGGTGACCACGTCATCGATCGTCATGGCCCGCTGGTCGGTCTTGTACTGCTCCGGAGCCTGGTACGGCTGGCCGTACTCCTGTGTGGCCTGCGCGGCACCAGCCGGCGCAGATCCGAACGTGGCGTAACCGCCGCCTTCCTGCTTGGGCAGGTTGCGGAACACCGGGTTGCTGGTGGTGCGCACCGTGCACATCCCTTCTGAGGTGGTTCTGTGCGCTGTCGAGCACAGAATCTGCCGGATGAATCCGAGCTTCGTTGTCCATAGAACGTCCCACACCACGCGGGAAGTTCCCATACCCGCCCTGAGTCAGACATTTCGGACTCTACCGGGGGTATACCGACCTCTGCCAGACACGGACCCACTCAACCGTATCGCCAGATTCGATCAATCAGCACAGAATAGGTTCATGGGAACAGAAGAGGGATCCGACCAGACACTGGATGTGAGCGAGAGCCTCGATTCGGACGAGGTACGCAACGCCGACGGCGACGACGTCGTCGACGCGCCGGACGAGTGGAGCGAGGCAGACCGCTTCGGCACCACACTGAGGGAGGCCGAGGCGGGTGAAACTCTCGACCAGCGCCTCGCCGAGGAAGAGCCCGACACGCCACCGTCCGGTGAGGAACGCGAGGACCCAGCCGAGCTCCAGAGCGCCGAAATCGTCGACGGCGTCATCGTCGAGGATCTCGGACGCCACCGCGGCCAGATCGACGGAGACCCGTCCGGAGGCGGCCCAGTCGAGTAGTGAGACCCCTACCGCGTGCGGACGGACCGCGTGACGGAGAACTTCGGGTTGCGCGCGATCAGCTCGGTTGGCCCCACCGCGCGCGACAGTGCGCTCTTGTGTTCGAGATGCGAATTGAACACCGTCCACATCTCGCCGCCGGGGCGCAGCACCCGACCGGCCGCGGCGAACATCTTGGTCGCCGCGCCGGTGTGTACCGCGGCGCCGACATGGAACGGCGGATTGCAGACGATCAGGTCGACGCTGGCATCCGGAATCGATGCCATGGCGTCGTCGCGTAGCCCCCGCACCCGATCCCCGACGCCCGCCGCACGGGCCGTCGCCTCCGCCGACGAAACGGCAGCAGCCGACTGATCGGTCGCAATGACCTCGAGTCCGGGGCGCCACGATGCGAGCGCGACTGCCAGGATTCCGGTACCGCAACCCAGATCGACAGCGGTTCGCGCATCGGGCATTGCGCGTGGCAGGAACTCGAGCAGGTACCGGGTGCCGATGTCCAGCTTCGTACCGGCGAAGACGGCGCCGTGTGCGAAGACGTCGAGGTCCAATTCGTCGAGGTACTCGGAAATCGGGAAGCGTGCATCCGTCGGAATCTGCCGCGGCGTGTCAGCGATCAGCGCACGCGACTTCTGTCGGCCACGGCTGGCACGTACGTTGACGAAGGACCGCGCCAGCACCTCATTCATCGTCGGGGTGATGTGCTTGTCGCGCCCGCCCGCGAACACGACCACGCCGGGGTCGGCGTACCGCGCGATCGCGTCGGCGATCTCGTCGAGTTCGTCGAGACTGCGCGGCAGTTGCAGCAGGACGACGCGGGCGCCGGTCAGCAATTCCTCCCCCAGCCCACACGACCGGTAACAGTCTGTCAGCTCGACGGCCGATGCATTGTTCGCGAGCGCACGTTCACCGGTGAGCGGATCCTGGTACGAGCGGATCCCGGTTGCGCCGAACCGCACCGCGGCACCGAGCGTGAGGGCGCCGTAGTGGTCGCCGATCACGGACACGGTTCCGGCCGGCGCCGAGGACAGGGCGTCCGCCGCCTCGTCGAGAATCAGCCGGTCCGCAGCATCGACGGCGAACAGGTTGGGTGCCTCGACGTCGGGGAACCGACGCATGAGGGTGAACAGGTTTTCGGCGGAGAGCATGGCTGTAAGTGTGCGCGTACCCCGTGACGGCAGCGGGTTGGGGGCACCCGGGCCGCTATCCGGACAAATCACCATTTCTTGTCTCCTGCTGACGCTAGGCTCCACCCGAAGGTGCGCAACCGGACAAACAGGGGTGATTCGATGGCGTCGGCGAGACAGTACGTAGCGGGATTTGCGATCACGGCGATGGCCGTCGGCCTCGTCGTCGCGAGTGCCGGGACCGTGTTCGCGGAGCCCACCGGCTACCCGCCGGGACCGCGCGCCATGGGCTCCATGCAGTCGAGGCCATTCCTTCCCACGCTGGAAGGTGGCGCGTACGCCGTCGACGGAAACGACCTGTACGTTGCCGACATCGAGTTCCACCGGGTGATCAAAATTGTTGCGGGCGAAGAGGAACCGATAGCCCTGCCGTTCACGGGGCTGCACGGACCAGCTGGCGTCGCGACGGAGAACGGCAACGTCTACGTCGCAGACACTCGCAACAACCGCGTACTCGCCCTCGCTGACGGCGAGTCCACCCCCAAGACCCTTCCGTTCGAAGGACTCTCGAGCCCGACAGCGATCGCGGTCGAGGCTGGCACCGTGTACGTCGCCGACACCTGGAACGGTCGGGTCCTCGCGCTGCGCCCGGGTGATTCGGCCGCGACCGTCCTCCCCTTCGGCGAGATAGGCCGACCCGGACACCTCGCGGTGGAGAACGGCAACGTCTTCGTGGCCGACTCCTCAGGCAAGCGGGTGATCGAATTACCTTCGGGTGCAACAACTCCGATCATCCTGCCCTTCCAGGCTGTGCACGAGATCGCCGGTCTGACCGTGGACAACGGTGACGTGTACTTCCTCGATCTCGAGCCCTGGATCTCCATCCCCTTCGGTTCGCTGACCCAGCCGCCGGCCGCGGACGCGATTCGCCGGGTCCCGGCAGGTAACGCGACACCGATCACACTCCGATTCGACGGCTTCCGCGACCCGGCCGTCCTCACCATCGACAACGGCGCCGCTTATTTGGTCGACGGTGTGCGCGAGCGGATACCGACCCCGTTGACGACCTCACCCTCGCCCGGATCCGGCGCCGGCAGCCTCGGACTCCTCTTCGGCAGCTGAAGGAGTACCTATGCCATCGACCACACGGCCGGCCACCCGCAGACGTCTCGCAGCTCTCGCAACCACCCTGCTCCTGCCGGCCGCGGCGATGCTCGCGCTGCCGGCCCCGGCGCACGCCGACGCCGTCGTCGCGACCATTCCCGCCGGCTCCTATCCGCACGGCATCGCAATCACCCCCGACGGAACGCGCGCCTACGTGACCAACGACGTCGTCGGAACAGTCACGGCCATCGACACCGCATCGCGCAGGATTCTCGCCACGATCGATGTCGCGGGTCCGGCCCTCGACATAGCGATCTCGCCTGGCGGACGTGAGGTGTACGTCAGCACATCCACGGATTCCTCGGTTGTGGTGATCGACGTGGCGACAGACACTGTCGCCGCCTCGATTCCGATCGGCTCGGGGGCCAACGCCGTGACCGTGTCCCCCGACGGCACCCGCCTCTATGCAACCAGTGGGTCCGCCAACACACTGTCGGTCGTGGACATCGCGGCGCGGTCCGTCACCGCGACGATTCCTGTCGACCGCGGACCCCAGGACGTAGCGATCAGTCCGGACGGCGCCACGGCGTACGTCGTCCACGATGCGAGCGGCACCCTACTGGCGATCGACACGGCGACGCACATCACGCGCTACTCGGTCTTCCTCTCCGCTCGCCCGCAGGCCATCGCCCTGACGCCGGACGGCACCCGCGCCTACACCGCGAACGATCCAGGCAACACCGTCTCAACGATCGACCTCACGGCCCGCAAGCTGACGTCGACGATCAGCGAAGGGTACGGACGGTCCGCGATCGCGGTGACCCCCGACGGTGCATACGTATACGTGACGGATTTCGTCTTCGACAAGGTCTCGGTGATCGACACCCGGACCGACAGGTTGCTCGGCGACATTCCGGTCGGCAGCTGGCCGGGTGGCATCGCAATCACTCCGGACGGCGCGTACGTGTACGTCACCAACCGCGATGCGAACACCGTGTCGGTCCTGACTACGTCCGTCCTGCCGACACCCACGCCCACGGGATCGCTGGCCTCGCTCGGCGCTCTGTTCGGAAGCTGAATCTCATCACGGCAGTACCTCGACCCGGTTCGAGGCCAGCAGGCTCGCGTGTGTGGGCGCCTCGGGGACGTGTGCGGGACGCCGGGCGTCGAACTCGCGTCGCAGCACCGGCACAACCTGCTCGCCCAGCAGGTCGAGCTGCTCGAGCACCGTCTTCAGCGGCAGACCGGCGTGATCCATCAGGAACAGCTGACGCTGGTAGTCGCCGAAGCTCTCCCGGAACGAGAGGGTCTTGTCGATGACTTCTTGCGGGCTGCCGACGGTCAGCGGCGTCTGCTCGGTGAAGTCCTCCAGTGACGGCCCGTGTCCGTACACCGGCGCGTTGTCGAAGTACGGGCGGAACTCTCGGACGGCGTCCTGCGAGTTCTTGCGCATGAACACCTGACCGCCGAGACCGACGATGGCCTGATCGGCCGCGCCGTGCCCGTAGTGCTCGAAGCGACGGCGGTAGAGGTCGACCAGCCGGACGAAGTGGTCTCGCGGCCAGAAGATGTTGTTCGCGAAGAACCCATCGCCGTAGTACGCGGCCTGCTCGGCGATCTCGGGGCTGCGGATCGAGCCGTGCCACACGAACGGCGCGACGCCGTCGAGCGGACGGGGCGTCGAGGTGAACGCCTGCAGCGGCGTGCGGAAGCGGCCCTCCCAGTTGACGACATCTTCGCGCCACAGCCTGTGCAGCAGTGCGTAGTTCTCGATCGCGAGCGGGATACCCTCGCGGATGTCCTTACCGAACCACGGGTACACGGGCCCCGTGTTACCGCGGCCGAGCATGAGGTCGACGCGACCGTCGGCGAGGTGCTGGAGCATCGCGAAGTCCTCGGCGATCTTCACCGGGTCGTTGGTGGTGATCAGCGTCGTAGCCGTCGAAAGCAGGATGCGCTCGGTGCGGGCCGCGATGTAGCCGAGCATCGTCGTCGGCGACGACGGCACGAACGGCGGATTGTGGTGCTCGCCGGTCGCGAACACGTCCAGGCCTACCTCGTCGGCCTTCTGCGCGATAGCGACCATCGCCTTGATGCGCTCGGCCTCGGTCGGGGTCCGGCCAGTCGTGGGATCCGCGGTCAGGTCGCCGACGGTGAAGATTCCGAACTGCATGCGCTACCTCCAAAATATTTCAAAGTTCAACTATATCCGGAACCGTTCCCGGTACGCGCCTATTCCGGACACCTCTGGAGGCGCCTCGAGTTCGAGGACAACCCGCAGGCCCTCGCCTGGACCTGGGCCAACCGCTCCCGTTGCAACGGCAAAGGGCCCCGCTCCTGACGGAGCGGGGCCCTTTGCGTTCTGCTTCTACCCTAGCGGGTAGACGCGATCAGATCGCGGTGATGTTCGTGGCCTGGGGGCCCTTAGCGCCCTGACCCAGGTCGTACGACACACGCTGGTTCTCGTCCAGGCTGCGGAAGCCGCCGCCCTGGATCTCCGAGTAGTGCGCGAACACGTCCGCGCTGCCATCCTCGGGAGCGATAAAGCCGAAGCCCTTTTCCGCGTTGAACCACTTCACCGTGCCGGTTGCCATTTAGTACTCCTCTTGCTTTGCCGATCACGAATCGCCGATGTTCGAGCGACCCGGGCCAGTACTGCCGAAAGCGATACCCGAAGAGGAGAACCATCCCCACTACTTAAGGATTTGTGAGCGCACGGATGCGCCAGCACAAAACACTATGACCACCTACAGTCAAGCACACCTGAGGCCGGAAGTCGACGCAATTCGGATTCTGCTGCCGGACGCGGGGATTCCGGCTGGCCGTTCGCGCGCATTGTCGCAGCTCAGCACGGTATCGCGGCGACATGCCGCTCGAAGCGATCGTTGCGCCGGTGCGATTCGCCGAGTTGACGGATCTCCCGAAGCCAGAAGTGTGAGGCCAGGGTCGTCTGCTCACCTGCCCTGATCTCGTCCTCGGTGCCGTCCACGACGGCAACCAAGCCTTCCATCAGGGAGGCGATCCGGATGTTGTTCTCCTGCGAATGCCGCATCAACAGCTCCGCAGCGAGATCGCTGTCACAGCGATAGAGGATGCCGACGATCTCGAGGGCACGGGCACGGATGGTTACGGATCGACGGCGCGCGGCATCCCGCGGTGCGCGGACGCCTGCCGGCCGGGCTCTACTACCCGGCGTATGGATGGTGCTGTGGTACATGTTCTTCCTTTGTAGGCATCGCGAGATTCGCTCGACGACACCGCATCTCGGCGCTGGATGCGCCCTGTGAATATGATCCGTCGGTCGACAACCCGCTTCTCCGGCATGGGTTGGACCGACAAGTTCGTGAGGGGTTGAGATAGCTCACCGCGCGAGCGGCTGGAGATTTCCGTCCGAGCCGACCTGCTGCGCTGATGACATCCCCCGACCGGTTCACTATACGGCATCGCTTGAATCACCCTCCTTCCCGGTCTGTAACACCCGATACTCGGGGAGCGAGATCCGGACAGACCGGTCGGGCGACCGGACCGGGACGAGCGGTGGGGGAACGTGGACCAGGACAGTGCAGCCCGCAAGCGCAGCTCGACACGCCTGGACGCGTGGACATCAGCGCTGGTCGTGATATCGATCGTCGCGGGCGGCATCGCTGCGGTCGGGATGGTGACCCGCGCGTCGACTCCTCCAACTCCCCCGACCTCAGCGGCTGCCATGACCGCGACGACCGCTCCTGCGCAAACGACTTCGACGGAACCTCCCGCTGATCCCCTCTACGTCACGCCGACCGTCGCGTTTCCGACTCGGATCCCAGGCTGCAACGTGGTCGAGCCACCCTCGGACGACGCCACAGCCTCCTGGGTGATCGTGGGCGATGAGGACTCCTACGACAACCCCCGCTACCCGTGGTTCTCGGGACCGAAGGCGACCGCGATGTCGGAGGCACTGCGCGGGGCGCTCCCCGACGACGTCGAACTCGAGTACTCGTCCCCGGACAACTCGCTTGTCTTCGCGCCGATCCCCGACTACGAATCGACTTCCGGACTCCCCCACGACCTGGATCCGGATTCCCTCGGAGGCTGGACCACCGCACACGGGCGACTGATCCGCGGTGAGGATTCAGGTGACGTGTACTTCAACGTGCGCCGCGGTGACAGCCCTCCGCCACCGTGCGTAGCCGGTGAACTCGTCGAGCGTCGGACACAGCCGGACGGTTCGGTGATCGACGTGCAGGACACCTGGTCCGAGTCCAACGGCACCCGGACACTCCGTCGTGGAGCATCGGCCTACCTGCCCGACGGCACCCACGCCAGCGCGACAGTCTCCAACAGCCGGCCCGACGGCGGCGCGGCGGGCGCCATCCCGGTGTCGTTGGACGAACTCGTCGCGCTCGTGACCGCACCCGGCCTTCGCGTGACCGCGCCCGTGCCGCCGGGCACCGCCGCACCGATCACATCCTGCTCGGGGGGAATGCAGGAGAACGAAGGGACGCGGCTGACGCGAAAGACGATCGAACGCCTCGATCGGGCACTGGACGAGCACTGGTCCGCCGATGCACCGCCGGGCTGGGTTCTCGCCGCACCGATCGGCTCGCTGCAGCTGACGAACAGCCGCGCGATCGAGGCGTGTGCGGCCGTCGAGGTCACCGGCCCGGACGGAGCGGGCCGCCTGGAGATCTCGCTACAGGGTGGGCAGCAGGCACCTGTAGCGGTAGACGAGTACGACCCAGCAAACGAATGGTCCCGCGCCGAGGTCCTCATACGTGAGGACGGAACCGTGGTGGAGCAGGAGGGCTATGGCGCGGACCGAATCGTGACCGTCACGCGACCGTCGGGCACCCGTGTCCGTGTCCACACGACATTCCCTGCAAGCTATGACGTTCTCGAATCCATCGGCACCGCAACCGGTCTGGAGGTGAATTGAACTTGGGACTCGACAGAAGCGCCCGCAACCTAGTGATCGCCGCGACGGCAGCGGTTCTCACTGTCGGCAGCGCCGCCGCAGTCGTCGCCACCACCGACCACGGCCCGGCTGCCGCGCCTACCACGACCTGGCGCATCGACGCGGCCGAGACCTTCGGGCGGTCCTTCGCCCAGTTCCGCAGCCCCGTGCCCGGCAACGAGTTCGATCTGGGCGAAACAGGATTCGTCGAATCCGGGGGAACCCTCGTCACAATGATGGCGCTGCCGAATCCGCGGACAGCGGCCCTCGATCAGCCGACCATGATCGGCGTCGATGCCGACACCGGAAACATCCGCTGGACGGTACCCGCGGGAGACCTCGGTGGATGCGCCGCAGAACCGTTGCGAGGAAAGGTGGTCTGCTACTCGAGTTCCTACGAGGGCGATCCCACAATCATCGGGTTCGACGCGCGGACCGGCAACGTCTCCCGCACCTCACTGCCGAACGACTGGCGGGTCCTCGCAATCGGCGCGAGCGGCGATCGACTGATCATCGTCGAAGGCGACCCCGAATCCGACGACATTGAGGCTCATGGCGGTACGTTCGACACCCCGGACACGGGCTGGACAACGACGTTCGATATGGGTACTGCGTGGGAGGACCTGTACTCCGATCAGGTTCTCACCCTGATCGACGAGACCGGCATCCTCGAAATCGGTGGCAGCACTGCCGGATTCGCAGTTGATTCGGGAAGAATACTCTGGTCGACGGCCATCAGCGAATGCTCCGCCTCCGCCCGCATTGCATCCGGTCGGTCGATCGTCACCCGCACCGAATGCCGAAGCGGACGTGTGCCCGGCACCGATGTCTACGACCAGGCCGGGACGCTGCTGTTCACCACCGATTCCACCAGCACCCGACGGCCCTCCCTCGACCGACCCTCCGACGTCTCGCTACCGCTCGTGATCGACGAAAGCGCCTACGACAGCAGTTCTGGCGAGCTCCTTTGGAGCGACTCCGAACTCGGCGCGGCTTCGCACGTCGCGATCGTGGGTGACACCGTGCTAGTACGTACCGAGGAGTCGGAATCCGCTTTGGACCTGCGCACCGGGACCCGGCTATGGCAGCGGGCGTCCGCCGGCAACCCGGTACCGACCGCCTTCGACGGGCGGAATGCGCTCGCGGTCACATCCGAGGCACTGATCGCGATCGACCCGCACACAGGCCTGACTGCCTGGGCTGTTCCGCTGGAGCGTCTCGGGCTCGAAGGACGCGGCGGCGGCCAGAGCCTCACGACGACGCGAACCGGCGTGGCACTGGTCGACGGCGAATCGTTCACGACGGTCCATACCAACTGATCGCAAATGCCCCAACGCGGGCGACGAAGCACTCCGCCCACCCACTCGCGGCCGTAGTGGGGACCGACCGATCAATCGGCACTCCCGGAAGCACCGATGGCCCCGCGGGTCGGCGGTGCCCCCAGTCGGACTCGAACCGACACTGTGCGGATTTTAAGTCCGCTGCCTCTGCCAATTGGGCTATGGGGGCCCACCACCGGCCCGACTCCGGTGGCCACGCAAGTGGAACCCATCGAACAGTTTAGGCAGTTCGAGGAGTGAGCTACTTCACGACCCGCCCAGTGGGATCGACATTGCAATCCCATCGAGAATGTCGTGCTCGCTGACGACGAGTTCACCGATTCCGGCGCGGCGCGAGAGTTCGTCCGCGAGAACGGTGGTGACGATGGCACCGCCGCCGATCACGTCCACCCGCCCCGGATGAACCGGGCCGAGGGCCGCACGCTGGTCGTGCGTCATCGATACCAGTCGCTGCGCGACGGCGTGTAGCTGCTCGAGACTGAGCCGGGACAGGTGCACCCGGTCTGCGTCGTACTCGGGCAGATCCTGCGCCACCGCGGACAATGTGGTCATCGTGCCGGCGACCCCGACCCACGTGTGGGCTTGTTCGACCGGGACGCGGGCGAATGACTCCGCGAGCCGCTCCGACGCGAAGGCGCGGGCCGCATCCACCTGATCCGCGCTCGGTGGATCGTCGTGCAGGCAGCGCTCCGTCACCCGGACACAACCGATGTCCGTCGAGAACGCTGCGTGGACACCGGCGTCATCGCCGAGGACCACCTCGGTGGACCCGCCGCCGAGATCGACCACCACGAACGGTCCTTCGGCCGGATCGAGTTCGCCCACGGCACCCGAGAACGACAGCCGCGCTTCCTCGTCACCGGTGATGACCTCGGCCTGCGCGCCCGGAATTACGGCGCCCAGCACCTCACGCGTCATCGCGAAGAAGTCCTCACGGTTGGCGGCGTCGCGCGTGGCCGAGGTCGCGACCATCCGCACTGCCACCGCGCCGGTGTCCCGGATGATGTCGGCGTACTCGCTCAGCGCCACGCGGGTTCGTTCGATCGCCTCGGGCGCGAAGGCGCCGGTGGCGTCGACGCCCTGGCCGAGCCGCACGATCCGCATCTGACGACTGACGTCGGTCAATCGGCCGCTACCGTCGGCATCCGCGACCAGCAGACGGATCGAGTTGGTGCCGCAGTCGATCGCGGCGACGCGGGTCACTCGTCCTCCGCAGGACCCTGGTACTGCGGCCAGTCCGCGGGAATCGCGGTGCCCCGCAGCTTGCCACGGGCGGCAAGCGCAACGGACTCGTCGCCGAACGGGTTGACCCCCGGACCCTTCGCGAGCGAGTGCGCCATGAGTACGTGCAGGCACTTGACCCGGTCCGGCATACCGCCACCAGTGAAATCGGTTCCGAGCGAATCGATCTCGTTGCGCTCGGCAAGGTAGGACTCGTGGGCGAGACGGTAGGCCTCGGCAAGTTCCGCGTCGGTGCCGAGCCGCTCGGTCATCTCACGCATCACACCTGCCGACTCCTGACGGCTGGCCTCCGCGGTCAGCCGCGGATCCGTGAGGTAGTACAGGGTGGGGAACGGGGTGCCGTCGGGCAGCCGGGGTGCCGTCTTCACGACACCGGGCTGACCGTCCGGGCAGCGGTAGGCGATCGCGAGCACGCCACGCGGGACGCGACCCAACTGCGCCTGCACCGCATCGAGATCTTGCTGAGGGACGGACGATTCACTCACCCGGTGGGTACTCCTGGTTCTCGAGGTGCGGGCGCCGGCACCGTTCGGGTCTCCGGCGTTGCGGGTTCGGGCTCAGCGACAGGTAGCGGTTGCGTCATTCGCTGCCACAGATCGCTGTGCCATGCCCCGGTCGATGGCGGCGGGGGCGGAGCATCCTTGACCGGAGGCTTGTAGTCACCGGGTAGCTGGACCTTGTACGGCGTCTCGCCCGGCTTTACCAGACCGAGCCGTTCACGGGCCTGCGCATCGATCCACGCGGGGTCTTCGATCTGCTGCTTCTGAATCTGCAGTGCTTTCAGCTCGTTCTCGAGCGACACGCGTTCGGAGGCCAGTCGGTCCGCCTCGGCGCGCTGAGTGAGGTAAGTGCGCAGCGGCATCGCGAGAGTCAGTGCCAGCGCACAGATCACTACGGCGAGAATCACCGCACGGCCCGTCGACAGCCCGAAGAAGGTGCGCTCGGGCCGTTCCGGCGGCGCGACCCGCCGCGCACCCACCCGGGAGGGGCGGGTGCGGGCGGCGCGAGTGGCTCCATCGACCGCTGCGTCCGCACCGGGGGTTTCCGGTGCGGTGGAGTCGCTGCTGCCGGTGGGCGCGGCAGGCGCACCGGACCGGGCGCGGCGGGGCCGATGCGGCCCCTGCCCGGTTCCGTCGCTGCGGCGCTCGGGACGCCCACCCGGAGAGGGGCGACCCGACCGCGACCTACCGCGCTGGTTCATCAGCCTGCTTAACCCTCGAAGGCGAACCGCGGGAAGGCGAGCTCACCGGCGTAACGGGCGGCGTCGCCGAGGCTTTCCTCGATGCGCAGCAGCTGGTTGTACTTCGCGACACGCTCGCTTCGGGCGGGAGCGCCCGTCTTGATCTGACCGCTGCCGACGGCCACGGCCAAGTCGGCGATGGTAGTGTCCTCGGTCTCGCCGGAGCGGTGGCTCATCATGGTCTTGTAGCCGCTTCGGTGCGCCAGGTCGACCGCGTCGAGCGTCTCGGTGAGCGTGCCGATCTGGTTGACCTTCACCAGGAGCGCGTTGGCGGCACCCTTGGCGATGCCCTCCTCGAGGCGCTCCGGATTGGTGACGAACAAATCGTCGCCGACGAGCTGGATCTTGTTGCCGATCTGGTCGGTCAGGGAAACCCAGCCCTCCCAGTCGTCCTCGTCCAGCGGGTCCTCGATGGAGACCAGCGGGTAGGCCTCGAGCAGCTCCGCGTAGAACGCAGCCATCTCGGCGGCCGTGCGGTTCTTGCCCTCGAACTTGTAACCGGTGCCGTCGGTGTAGAACTCGGTGGCCGCGACATCGAGCGCGAGCGCGACGTCGGTACCGAGCTTGAGACCGGTCTTGGCAACCGCGATGGCGATCAGGTCGAGCGCTTCCTTGGTGCCCGCAACATCGGGAGCGAAGCCACCCTCGTCGCCGAGACCGGTGGACAGGCCCTTCTCCTTGAGCACGGCCTTGAGGGAGTGGTACACCTCGGCACCCCAGCGCAGCGACTCCTTGAAGCTCGAAGCACCGATGGGCGCGACCATGAACTCCTGGACATCGACGCCGGTATCGGCGTGGGCGCCACCGTTGAGGATGTTCATCATCGGCACCGGCAGGACATGCGCGTTAGGTCCACCGACGTAACGGAACAGCTCGAGACCGGACGTCTCGGCACCCGCGCGAGCAACGGCCAGCGACGCGCCGAGCAGCGCGTTGGCGCCGAGGCGGGACTTGTCCGGGGTGCCGTCGGCGTCCAGCAGGGCCTGGTCGACGGTGCGCTGCTCGGTGGCGTCCAGGCCGATGATCGCCGGCGCGATCTCGCCGAGCACGGCCTCGACGGCCTTCTCGACGCCCTTGCCGAGGTAGCGGTCGCCACCGTCACGCAGCTCGACGGCCTCGTGCTCGCCGGTGGAGGCACCGGAGGGAACGGCAGCGCGGGCGAAGCTGCCGTCGTCGAGCAGCACCTCGACCTCCACCGTGGGGTTGCCACGGGAATCGAGGATCTCGCGAGCTCCGACCTGCTCAATGATGGCCACGAATGGTTCTCCTTCGACGGCTTCGTACGGCTGCTGCGGACGGCGGATCGAGCCCTTCCGGACAGACAGCGTCTGGTGTTGTCTACTGGCGGACGGCGCTAGTGAGCCGCCCGAAGCATAGTGCCAGGTCTGAGCCTAACCGGCGTAACCGACTCCCGTCTCGAGGCACGCGCGTCGCGCCCATCACTCCTGGTGCTCGTCACCTCCGAAGCCCGTGGAGTCGTCACCGCCGTATTCCCACCGAGTACGCCGCCGCCCGATCGCGCACCTCCATCAGATACTCCCCCGACAGGTTGTACGCCATGAGCGCCTTCTGCCAGCCGTCAGCGGTGGTGAGGTCGCCGCCACGGGCGCACAGGTAGCGGGCCGCGGTGAGCGCTGCGTCGTCGATGTTGTCGGGATCGGCGACGCCGTCACCGTTCGCGTCGACGCCCCAGCGCTTCCATGTTTCTGGGATGAACTGCAGTGGGCCCATCGCGCGATCGTGCGTCGCGTCGCCGTCCGATGTGCCGTCGTCGGTGTCAGGAATCTCCGCGACGCCGGGCGAGCCGTCGAGCGGGATGCCACGGATCGGCGGGTCCACCTGTCCACTGTCACCAACGCGCGCACCCCCATGGGTGCCGTGCTTGCTCTCCACACTCGCAATACCAGCCAGTGTGGTCCAGCCGATTCCGCACTCCGGCCGGGTCTGTTCCATCACGCGCGCCGCGTAGCCATACGCCTCGAGCGCGGTGACGGAAACCCCGATCGGCGTGGCGAGCGGCCCCGCCCAGTCCCGTAGCAGGCTCGCGGTACGGCCGGGCGCATTGATGTCGATCACCGGGACCGGCGCACCGAGGCCCGGCGGAATACCAGCGGGGACCTCGATCGGCGGCTGGTCGAGATCCGCGAGCCCGACCGACAGGGTCACGACCGCCACACCCACCAAGGCAGCCGATGTCACCATCACGGCCACCCGCCCGCGGCGACGCGGCCTCGGCGGGCGCGGCGCTGGCGGCATTCTCGTCGGGTTCGCCCTCGGCGTCCCGTTTCTCGCCGCCCCAACTCTCGTCGCCCCAACTCTCGTCGCCCCAACTCTCGTCACGGCAACCATCATCCAGACCAGACGGTCGCGACGCTCGCCGGATTGAGGACCGAACACCCAATTCGGACGAAAAGGGCTGAATACGACCCGGTTTCCGAGCGGCCTCAGGTGATGCTATTTTCAGCGTGAGAATCTAAGGTTTGCCTTGCCTATTTCGAGGGCCCGCCGACCGTACCGACTCGGATCAGGAGCATATGCAGTGTCTGTCCTCGCCGCGGCCGCGGGCGCGCCGTCCATCGCGACACAGCTGTTCGGCAGCGGTCTGATCGGCGTCCGCGAGGGCCTCGAGACCGGGATCGTCGTGATGATCCTGGTCGCGTTCCTCGTCAAGTCCGAGCGCCGGGATGCCCTCAAATGGGTATGGGCGGGCGTCGGCGCAGCCATCGCCATGGTCGCCGTCCTCTTCGTCGCCATTCACTTCGGTACCTCGACCGTCACCGGCACAGCCGCTGAACTCATCAGCGGACTCGCGTCTGTCATCGCAGTCGCCATCGTGACCGCCATGGTGCTGTGGATGCGCACCGCTGCCGCGTCGATCTCCGGACATCTGAAGACCGGAATGGGCCGGGCACTGGAGGTCGGGCCGCTCGCGGTCGCCGCAATGGCGTTCTTCGCCGTCGGACGCGAAGGGGTCGAGACCGCACTGCTGCTCGTCGGCTATGCCGAGAACACCGACGGCAGCGCGTGGCCGCTCGTCGGCCTCCTGCTCGGCATCGTGATCGCCGCGGTCCTCACCGTGCTCCTGTACGTGGGCGCCGTCCGCATCGACTTCGCCCGATTCTTCCGTTACACCGGCGTCTTCCTCGTGGTCGTCGCCGCCGGCATCCTCTCCTACGGCGTCCGCGCCCTGCAGATCGCCGGCCCGCTGCCCGGCGGGGGCACGATGGCGTTCGACATCTCGTCGGGGTTCGACACGTCCAGCTGGTACGGGACCGTGCTGTCCGGAATCTTCAACTTCCGCCCCGATCCGACCGTGCTCCAACTCCTGGCGTGGGTCGTCTACCTCGTGGTCGTGCTGCCGCTGTTCCTGCGGCCCGTGACCACTCGGCCGAAGTCGGCCGCCACCGAAGAAAACTCCCAGATCACCGTCTCCTGAAAGGCTCTGCCCCGTGCGTCGTAACAGCTCCGCGATCGCTCTACTCATGATCGCCCCGCTCGCCCTCGCGGCCTGCACGTCCAAATCCTCAGGCGGCGAATCGATCACCGTGACCGCCACCGACACCGCATGCGAGATCTCGGGCAACACTGCCGAGACCGGCAACACCACATTCGCGATCACCAACAACGGCGCCAAGGTCACCGAATTCTATGTCTTCGGGGACGGCGACCGGGTGATGGGCGAGGTCGAGAACGTCGGACCCGGACTCACCCGCCAGCTGATCGTCAATCTGGCCGAGGCCGGCACCTACCACACCGCGTGCAAACCGGGCATGGTCGGCGACGGCATACGCAGCGAATTCGTCGTGACGGGTGACTCGGCGGCCCCGACCGACCAGGACGGCCGCCTCGCCGAGGCCGCCGCGGGATACAAACGCTACGTCGACAGTCAGCTGGCCGCACTGCAGGAGACGGCCACCGCGTTCGTTGCCGCGATCAAGGCCGGGGACATCGCGAGCGCCAAGGCTCAGTATCCGCTCACGCGCACCTACTACGAGCGCATCGAGCCGATCGCCGAGAGCTTCCCCGACGACCTCGACCCGCGCATCGACCTGCGCGAGGTGGACGTCGAGCCGGGCTGGAACTGGACCGGCTTCCACCGCCTCGAGAAGGACCTGTGGATCCAGGGCCCACAGCCCGACACGCACACGATCGCGGACCAGCTCCTCGCCGATCTGCAGGAGCTGACGGACGGCGTTGCCGCACCGGACTTCCGGATCGACCCTATCCAGATGGCGGGCGGCGCGCAGACGCTACTCGACGAGATTGCCCGCACCAAGATCACCGGCGAGGAGGACATCTTCTCCCACACCGACCTGTACGACTTCCAGGCCAACGCCGACGGCTCGCAGGCAGCGATCGCTTCGCTGCGCCCGATCCTCGACGAGCGCAACCCAGAACTCGCCGCGCGCATCGATCAGCGCTTCGCCGAACTCGATCAGGCCCTCTCGCAGTACCGCCAGGGCGACGTCTTCGTCTCGTACGAGACGGTGACCGAGCCACAGCGCCAAGCACTGTCGCAGAAGATCGACGCGCTGTCCGCCGAGGTGAGCCAGGTGCAAGGTGTCGTTGCAGGATAGCGGCGGGCAGGGCCGCAATCAGGACAGCGTCGCAGAGCCCGAGCCACGTCCGGGTCTGTCCCGCCGACGCCTGTTCGGCGCCATCGGAGCGGGCGCCGTGCTCGCCGGGACCGGCGCCGCAGTGGGGCGCCTGACCATCCCCGAGGCGGCAGCATCGACGGCGCAAACAGTTCCTTTTCGTGGCGAGCACCAGGCCGGAATCGTCACGCCCGCACAGGACCGGATGCACTTCGTCGCGTTCGACGTCATCACCGACTCGCGTGACGAACTGGTCGAGATGCTGAAAAAATGGACCTCGATGGCCGAGCGGATGACCGCCGGCGAGGAGGCCACCGAGGACGGTGCGATCGGAGCCGGCGAGTACAAGCCGCCGAGCGACACCGGCGAGGCGCTCGATCTGCACGCGTCCAAACTGACCCTCACGATCGGCTTCGGACCCTCTCTGTTCGCCACCGATGGCAAGGACCGGTTCGGACTGGCAGGTAAACGGCCGGCAGCTCTGACGGATCTGCCGAAGTTCACGGGCGACGCCCTTGACCCCGCCCGCAGCGGCGGCGACATCGCGATCCAGGCCTGCGCCGACGACCCGCAGGTGGCGGTGCACGCCGTCCGCAATCTCGCCCGCGTCGGATTCGGTGTGGTCGCGGTGCGCTGGTCCCAGCTGGGCTTCGGCCGCACCTCGTCGACGTCGACCAGCCAGACCACTCCACGAAACCTGTTCGGGTTCAAGGACGGAACCCGCAACATCAAGGCGGAGGACCCGGCGGCGGTGTCCGAGTTCGTGTGGGTTGACCCCAATGACGATCAGGCCTGGATGGCGGGCGGCTCGTACCTGGTGGCCCGCCGGATCCGAATGCTGATCGAGCCGTGGGACCGCACGACGCTACACGAGCAGGAACGGGTGTTCGGCCGCAGCAAGGGCAGCGGCGCGCCGCTCGGTGAGAAGGACGAGTTCTCGCCGCTCAACCTCGAGGCGAAGGGTGCCGGCGGCAAGCCGGCGATCGACACCGACGCCCACGTGCGGCTTGCCTCGGCGGAGGAGCTCGGCGGCATTCAGATCCTGCGCCGCGGCTACAACTTCACCGATGGCACAGACGGATTCGGTCACCTCGACGCCGGGCTCTTCTTCATCGCCTACTGCCGCGATCCGCAGAAGCAGTTTGTGCCGATGCAGCAGAACCTGGCCCGCAACGATGCGCTCAACGAGTACATCAAGCACGTCGGCTCAGCGGTGTTCGCGGTGCCGCCGGGCGTCGGCGACGGCGGCTACTGGGGGTCGACGCTGTTCGACTGAGCGGCTCGGACACCATCTCGATCAGCGGCGGAACAATCGATCGATCAGGCTGGTACGGGGCCGACGGAACTTCGGGCAGTCGCACAGCGCGCAGGGCGTTCCGCGGCGGTAGTGCTCGTGCGCGGCAAACTCGTGGCCGCAACTGCATTCGGAGGTCTCGTCGGCCATGCCGCGAGTGTAGGAGATCACACGAGGACCGGTCGCAGCCGCATCGTCGACACGCCGCGACCGCTACTGCGAGTAGCGCACCCAATCGACGAGCATGGTCGCGGGGAAGGGCGTTGTGCCGTCCACCGGTCCGGGCCAGTCACCACCGACAGCGACGTTCAGCAGCAAGTACGTCGGGGCGTCGAAGACCCATCGCTCCCTCGCACCCAAATCCGACTTCGATACGGTCTGCACGACGTTGCCGTCGATCGACATGCTGATCGACCCGGGCGACTTCGCCACGGCGTAGTTGTGGAAACCGGCCGAAAGGTTCGCACCGATCGAACCGGCCGCGGAGCGACTCCACTGGCCACCCGCGACACTACCGGCGCCGCTCCTCGGTCCGTGGACACCCACGTGGTACTGCGAGCCGTCACCGATCACCTCGAGCGCGTCGATCTCTCCGCATTCGGGCCAGCCGACGGTATCGATGTTCGCACCGAGCCCCCAGAACCCGGGGTGTATCCCCTTGCCCGCAGGCACCTTGATGCGGGCCTCCACAGTGCCGTAGGTGAAGTCGAACCGCCCCTTCGTGACGAGGCGTGCGGACGTGAAACCGGTTCCGTTCCGCCGCGCCTCGACAACCAGGTGCCCGCTGCCGTCGAGTCTGGAGTTGTCGCGCGAGTCCGTGTACACCTGTTTCTCATTGTTCCCCCAACCGCCCCCGCCCGTGTCGTATCGCCAGAACGACGGGTTGGGCGCTGCTCCGGCGGGGCCGTCGAACTCATCCGAAAAGGTCAGGGCGACATCGGTTCTCAAATGCTCACCCTCCCGGTCTGCAGCGCGCGCACCGGCACCAGGCGGCAGCGAAACGCCCATAGCCAACGCCGCGGAAAACACTATGACTCCCGTGAACCGGATCGATCGTCCCCAGCGCATGCGCTCATCGTCGCACCCCCGCCGTCACCGCCGGTTCAGCCGCAGGGAGGCTTGTCCCAACTGTTATCCCCGATCGGGCATGCCGTGCGAAAACCGGAATACGGTGGTGTGGCCGTCGGCGGCGTAGAGCGTCCAGTCGGTGCTCATCCACAGCTGGCGCTCGAACTCCTCGACGGCTCCCGCCGGGAAGTATCCGTAGTATTCGAGCGCCGCCGAAGCCTGGGCGGTCAGGACAATGAACGAATCTCCTTCACGCGCTGCCGCTTCCGCAGTCAACTGCGCGACCTGTCCGGAGTCGGGGAAGTTCGCGAGAACGTCGGGCGGATAGGACACATAGGGCCGATCGAAGTACTTGTCGTACTCGGCGAATCGGATGTAGTCGGCGCTGCCCCGTGTCGGCAGACCCGCGGCATACAGGGACATCACCGTCGCCGGCGCCTGCTCGGCAGCGAGCATGTCCTCCGCCAGAACCACCTGGGATCGGTATCCGATGACCAGCGACCACAGGCCGAAATAGCCTTGGAGACCGGCGAACACAGCTCCAATCACGGTAACGCCCACCCCTGCCCACACCGCAAGGCGCAACCTGGCAGCGACTCCGGACATCGACACCGCGTCCACCAGCAAGGGTGCGATCAGGATCGCGCAACCAGGTACCGCGTACAGGTACACCCGGAAGATGGCCTCGCCACCGTAACTCTGCCCGGCGAGCAGCACAAAGGAGCTGAACGCCATGACGGCAGCGATCAGCGACGGCCGCTGACGCCGCCACCACAGCACCGCGCATGCTGCCGCCACGAGAATCACTCCGGCCGAAAGTGATCGGCACACCACCGACGTGAACAGTTTGCCGACGGTGCCGTCGAGTGCAACGTTGCTGGCGGCGTTGTCGATGGGGTTGAATCCGGACAGCAAACCGTAAGGAGCGACGATGTCGAGTCTCGGCACGAGGTAACTGAACAGGAGCACTCCGAAGGCGACCGGAATCCACCACGGGCGAACTCTGCGGGTCACAGTCAGCAATGCAGCCACCGCAAGCAACCAGTACGGCGTCAACTGGTGAGTCGGCACCAACGCGGCGAACAGAGCAACGGCCGGATAGGCGGCCCGGGGACTCTCCCGGGATGCGATGAGCAGAGCGACGATCCCCAACGCCATCACCAACGCGAGCGCCTGCGGCGAGAAGTAGTCCTGCCCCACCCAGTTCACGATCTCGGCGATCATCGCAGCCGCGAGCGCGACCCGGATGTCCAAACCGATCAGGAGCGCGATGCAGACGATCCCGATCGCAAGCAGCGCGTGGACGACCGGCGCGAACCAGTGCGCGACCAGCAACGCGTCGACGGACGTGACATTCCCGAACCAGGCGAAACTGGTGAAGAAGGCCGGCCATTCGCCGTAGATGTCGATGCCCTCGGGCGGAAGCGCGTGGAACCGCTCGATGTAGTCCACGACTCCGATGTGCTTGTAGGTCCATCCGTAGATCGGCACCTCGGTGATCAGCGTGACCGTCACCCGTTGGACGAGGATCGCGGCACCGATCGCCACTGCGGCGGTGGGCAACCGCCCTTCGCGCAGCGCCCATAGGAATGCCACGACAACGAGGACCAGGGCCGCCACGAGACCGGGGCCAGCGCCGACGAACAGCAATCCGAACTGCGAGTACGGCACGTCGCGAAGCCCCGGAAGTACCGCTGCCCAGCAGACCAGGCCGACGATGAGCAACCGCAAAGGCAGATTGGACCGCAGCCGCGCCCACGCGGAGCTCATCGTGGCCGGCCGATCGGGCCTGAATCCCGCTCGCAGTCGCGCGAGCATCGGACCGGGGTGCCCGACAGTCCTGTAGTCGTGGATCGAGGCCGAGACCAGCACCGCGCCTGCCAGTGCCAGCAACAGTCCGGTCGGCGGCCACCGATGGAACCACGCGAGGACCGTCGTGGATGCGGCAACCGCCGCGATACCCACCACCGGCACCGCCGCGACGACGGCCGCCGCCGGCACCCGTATCCAGGTCATCACTGCCGCGCCGGGACCGACCAGGAGGAAGACCGTCAGCAGCACTGCCTGCAGCGGCCCGGGAATCGGCAGCAGGGTCGCGAATGCGAAGCAGACGGATACGAGCGCCACCGCATCCAAACGGCGCATCCGTGACCGCCCGGATTCGCCGGCGTCGTGTGGCGTGGCGACCAGCGCCGCTCGATGGTCAGCCATCGGTCACCCTCACCCAGTCGACCAGCATCGACGATTGGAACGGTGCCGTCGGATCCACTGGGCCCGGCCAGGCCCCGCCGACCGCTACGTTGAGTAGCAGGAAGAACGGCTTGTCGAATACCCAGCGATCCCCTTGGCGCAGATCCCCGGGCTCGAACGACGCGGTGGTGCGGTCATCGATCCCCATCGCGATCCGCCCCGGATCCCGTTCCACCCAGTAGACATGGAAGTCGTCGGTGAGCGAGGGGGTCTCGCGGTCCTCGGACCCCACGGTCCACCGTGTGCCCGAGGCGGACGGTCCGTGCAACGAGTGATGCGTGAAGTCGGCACCGTTGACGGCTTCGACCACGTCGATTTCACCCGACTCCGGCCATCCCACCCGATCGAGGTCGGCGCCGAGTAGCCAGAATGCGGGATGCAGTCCGGCACCTGCCGGCAGCTTCAGTCGAGCCTCCGCACGGCCGTGGACGAAGCTGAACCGGTCGTCCGTCGTGAGTCGGGCCGACGTGATCCCGTCATCTGCGCCCCGCGCCGTGATGACCAGGCGACCGGCCCCGTCCAGTTGGACATTGGACGAATCGTCGGTATAGGTCTGAGATTCACCGTTTCCCCAGCCCCCTGCACCCATGTCGTAACTCCACCGCGCCGGATCCGGCCGCGCACCCGGCGGGCCGTCGAAGTCGTCGACGAACAACACCGACGTCGGCTGAACGCCCCTGCCCGCGGCATACCGACCCTCGGTGAACCAACCGGCGCCGACGACGCACGCGAGTAAGACCCACACGAACATCCACCACCCCGTGGAGATGCTGTTCCGGAACCGCGACCTAGCCATCCCGACCGCCCACCGACGCGACGCCGGGAACGATCGCTCCGATACAGCGCACGATCTGCATGCAACCCACGAATCCCAGCACGGTCGCGTAGCCACCCAGACGTTCCATTCCGCCGATACCCAGGCCACCGTCCCACCCGTAGCTGTAACAGAAGTAGGAAGCCGCACCGACGACGCCGCACACGAGGGTCGCGCCGATCCACCCGGATATCGAGGGCACGGCGCTGCTCAGAGCCCCGCTCACGACATCCCGGGCGGACAACGCGATGGTCACACAGGCGAGACTGCCGAACAGGAAGAAGAGAGTTGCGCCGACGGAATGCACGATCCAGGAGGTGTCCGGCCTCGCGACACCGGTCACCACCGCACCGAGGCCGGCGACCGACAGGTACGCGGCGCCCGCCGAGCCGATCGCACCGATGCCGCGCCACGCCCACGCCGCCACCAGGAACGCGAGCCCCACGAGAACCACGGACGCGCGGAAGACGACGGCGGTCCGGCTGCACGGATCGCTGCCGTCCGGTCCGCAGAACGGCACCATCAGATCACTGACGTAATTCTCTCTGTAGCTGTATCGGCCGCGCCAGGTCCCTGCCACCAGGAACTCACACACGAAGAACTGCACCGAGGCGACGAGAAGCCAAGGCGACAGCCTGCGAGCAGGGAGCGAGCCGAGCCGTGCGGTCATCACGGTGTCCTTCCCGGGAAGAGGCTGAGCGGATCGAGCAGGGCGGAATCAAGTGCATCCTGGACGATGTCGACATCGAACACGTTGTCGTGCAACGACGCAGTGACGTCGAGCTCCGGGCCGCGACGGAGCATCGTGAACACGATCGACTCGGGCTCGGCAGGCTCGCTCAGGACGCCCGCGAAGCGCTGGCCCGGCCCGTCGACCCAGTCGAGGCTGCAGAGCGGAATCACCTGTCCCACATCGGAGAAGACCAGTCTGGCTCGGGGTGAACACGACACCGTCGTCGCCGGGCCCGGACGCCCCCCTGCCCGTACCGCCCGCCTGAATCGGTGGACGCTGTGCGCGAGTGACGCGAGTGGCCGGCCGGCCGCGAGCGCCTCGCCTATCCCCCGCCCGAACTCGATCGGGTCTCCCGGATCGGGAAGAGTCAGATCGACCCCGGCGGTGAAGTTCCCGTGCACGGTTGCGGACTCAGGTAGATAGCGTCGACAGTCGAAGATGACGCTGGTGCTGTCGGTGGCCGGGATCCGCGCGCGGACCTCGCGGGAAACCGCGGCACACAGGATTGCGGCCAGCGACGTACCCGACATCCAGCGGTCCCGCCATCGACGCAGTTCGTCGGCGAGTCCGACGGAGGCCGACGCGACGAGCACCGACGGGGACCGTGTCCACGACCGCGTCGGGGCATGATCGTCGATGTCGGTTCTTCCGCGATCGACCCCCAGCAGCGCGCGGAGTCGGCGCGGATCGGATCCGTAGAATGTCGAGACGGCCCGCGCAAGCGGCGCAGACACCTCCCGGTCACGCACCCACGAAGGCAGCTCAGCGGCGGGACCGTCCAGCAGTGCACGGGTGAGGAGAACCATGAGCCGACTGTCACCCAGCCCGTGACACAGGTCCACGAACAGGTAGTTTCCGGCGGTGGCAAGCCCGAGCGGCGGCCCGTCGCGCGGCTCGCGTGCCAGTTGCCGGAGGACCAGCGGGAGGTCGCCGGCTCCACACTGAGGGAGCGCACGCACCGGCACCGGGTCCGTCGCATGCAATCCAGCCATCACGCCCAGCGGCGTGCAGCGTCGACCGGCGTCGATCAATGCTGCTGCCCGAGAGGCGATCTCGTCGTTGGACGGGAGTCGAACCGGGCCGACCACACCGAGTATCCGGCTGCCCGACCACATCGCGTCACGCGTACTCATGTCACCCAAGTCGCTCGCCCCCGGACTTCGACTGCTCGACGGACTGCTCTGCCCACCAGCGTTCCCAGGCCGCGCGTGAACGGAGCCGCCGCAGCGACGCCACCAGCGGCCCGAGCAGGATCACCATCCTGATCGCTTCGGCCGACAGGTAGGCCCAACCGACGCCTGCGACACCGATCGACCGGGTGAGCACAATCGTTCCGACGATGATCACCGCGGTGGACAGACACGTCGTCACGACGGCGAGCGTCAACTTCCGGTCGACTCGCGCCAATCCGTCGTACACGGCGCCCACGACGGTGAGCGGAATGAACACAGCAGCCAGATGCAGCAACGGTGTTCCTTGCGTCCGGTACTCGGCGCCGACAAGTTGGAGCGCGACAGGAGCCGCGAATGCCAGTCCCAACCCGCCGACGACGGCCACGACTGCGATGGTGCGGACGAAGCGCACCGCGAGCGAGACAAGCTTCTCCGGATGGGCGGCCGCCTCCGCCACGAAGGGTCCGACCATAAGGTTCACCATGATGTACAACGCACTGACAATCGACCACGTGACCGCGAAGTAGGCGTTGGCCGCGGCCCCGACATGCACGACGACCAGCAGTGGGACAACGAGGGGCGCAATCGAACCCAACGCCGAGATCCCATACGACGAGCCGAAGTACACGCCGAGTTCGCGTCTCGGCGGCAGATCGGGTTCCAGAGTGTAGCGGGGATCGCGTCGCACCTTTGCCCTCATCAACGCGAAGACCGTGACGACGGTGAGAGCCGCCGTCACACCCCAGGACGCCACGATCGACAGCGCCGAAGCCGTTCCCGCCAAGGCGATGACCGCAACCAGTTTCACCACCGCGTGCACGATGTTCTTCCACGCCGCCCATCGGGCCACCCCCAGCCCCGACACCGTCTGGTCCTGGAGGGCGAAGAGCGCAAGAGCGATCACGAACAAGGGGTAGATCAAGATCTCCAATCGGTTCTCGAACAGGACATCACGCGGTCCTAGGATGATCATGCCGACCGCGAGCACGAGGGCGACCAGCGCGACCACCCCGAAACCACTGATCAGAAGCACCCCGGCACGGTGCCCCGCTACTGGAAGGAAGCGCTCGTACATCGCGCCGAGGCTGAGATTCGACAGTGTGGACAACATGATTGCGGTCGAGATCAGCGCGGACGCGACGCCTACCTGATCGGCCGGGAAGAGCCTGGCCGTAGCTGCCCAGAACACCAAACCGAGTAGCCCGGTGAGGACGCTCGACGCCATCAGGGCCATCGAGTTGATCTGCAGGTTCCTCCCCGCTGATGGCCTCTCGGGGCCGGCGGTCTGCGGCGAAGGAGGCAGAGAGGGTGCCGACGACAGGGCCGAGCTCACTGCGCCCCCACCCCGTCGGGTACTGCCGCCGACACCGAGGCATGAGCGGGCGTCGCCACCGGACCGATCGCATCGACGACGGCTCGCACGATGTCCGCACGCACCATCTTTCGCAGGTCCCTGCTGTACAACGAATGATCACCGGTCCGATACCGAACGATGCGCCCGTCCCAGCCATCGCGTTGCAGTCGCCGAACGGACTCCTCTCCCCTGTTCGTCTCGAAGAACTCGTGGTCATTCGGCGACAGGAGCACCTTGGTCCGCACACCACGCTTCCACAAGGGGCGCAGCATGATCTCGGGCACCTGCAGCAAACCGAACCGACCCAGGACGAGCCATCCGCGGTACGGCAGCACGGTGCGCAGCCGGTTCTTGATCGCGGGAGCGTGGCGGTGCATCGCATCGAACACACGTCCCGAACCCGACCAGGTGTCGGTCGCCATCGTCGAGCGTTTGACGAAGGAATTGCGGGCGATCGCCCAGTCGGCCATGTTCACCAGCACCACGGCGCGAACCTTGCGGTGCAAGGCCGCGTAGCTCGAATTCCATGCACCCGAGCACATCCCCGCCAACACGACCGACTCGGCCGGCGCGCCGACGGAGTCGACGATCGAAATCGCGTCCTGTCTCGACTCGGGCGTGTAGATGGTGGTGCGCTCGTCGTCCGCCACGACCCCCGTCTCGCCGGTACCGCGGCGGTCGAAACGGTATGCCACCACGCCTGATTCGGCGATGTCGCGGGACAACTCCACCCACATCCGCACCGGCCCCACCCGATGCTCGCTCGCAGTACCGTACAGAATCAATGTCGGGCCGCCAGTCTGTGTCCCCTCGGCGGCAGTTCGAATGGCAAACAACCGGTGCTCGCCCAGGAACAGGAGGCTCTCGACGATCGCACGCCCATCCGCAGTGCGCCCCACCTCGGCCTCCGTGCACAGGATCGGGTGTACGCGGCACCGGTCCAATCCGATTGCGCCATCGATCCACCCGGCGATCGCGCCGATATCCGGGACCGGCATCCGGACCAGGAAGTCCTCGGGCTCGAGAAACAGGTCGTGATCATCGAGAGCCATGTCGTCCGCGTCCCACTGCTCGACCAGGTCTCGGATTGCCGCCGACCCATGATCTGCGCGCCGCGTCGCCACAAGGACCCGGCCCACACCGGACAGCTCGGCTGAACGCAGATCCAGCGCCGACAATTGCGCCGCTGCCCGGGGAGCCAGCACTGCACCGATCACCGAGATCCGTGGATCGGACGGCTCGTCCACGCCGACGGACATCTGGTACAGGGCACTCTGGCGGCGAAGGAAGTTGCGGCCCCGTGTCACCGGATCCCAGAGGACGACGGCGGCCAGTCCACCGCAACGGTTGGCCACGTGCGCGGCAATCAGGCCGCCCACGCGCAGTCCGACGAGTGTGACGGTAGGCGCACCGGCGGCTCTGACGTAGTCGACGGCCGTCGCTACGCTGTCGAGCCACCGCTCGACTGCGTCGGCCGCGTCGGGCGCACCGGTCGAGTCACCGACGCCGGGATAATCGAAGCGCAGCACCATGAATCCGTGTTCGCGCAGCTTGCGCGCCAGCAGCGCCACGCCTCGGTACGCGTCCACGTGCTCTTTCCCGATCGGCGGGCACAGCACGACGGCGCCCCGACACTGCCCGTCCGGTGGAATGTCCAAGGCACCGAACAGTCGCTGTGCGGCGGGGCCGAACCAGGTGACGAATCGGGTGTCGTCTCTAGACGCAGCCATCGTCGAGCCCTTCGAGTGGGGCTCGACGTCGGCCCTCCCGCCGTGCCCGCAGATATGCCGCGGGCCCCTTGGCAATCGACCACAGCTCGACCGCCCCGATGCCCGGGGGCAACGAGTCGGCGAGCGCCCGAGACGGCGCGACATCGACTGACAGTTTGCGTGAGAGGCGGACGACCGTGGGCACCTTGACAATCGCGGTTCGTACCGCGAGCCCCGCTGTCCGTGGATGCAGCATGATCTTGCACAGCCACGCGCCAAGGCCCAACCCGTAACCACGGGCCTGCACGGCCAGGGCCGCGTTGTCAGCGCGATGCCGGTGCCAGACTATGGCCGCCGGCTGATATGCGAGCTGTCGACCTGCGTGGAGGACCCGGAAGAACATGTCGAGGTCCTCGCCACCGTCGGTGGGCGATCCGGCGCCGAGCGCCTCGTCGAAACCGCCGAGCGATGCGGCCGTCCGGCGGTCGACCGCGAAGTTCGCCCCGGTGCCGTAGATACCTACCTGGAACGGGAACAACGGCACGTCGGCGGGCGGGTCGGCGAGATCGAAGAGTCGCGGCGTGCACGAACTGGCCCAACCGACGCGCTGATCGAAGTAGGCCTGCGCCGGCGTGCGAATCTCCCCGCTCGGCACGATTCCGCACACGCACGCAACCGAACAATCCCAGTCGAACGCCCGCGTCAATTCCCCGAGCCATCCAGAGTCGACGACGACATCGTCGTCGGTGAAGGCGACGATCTCCCCCGTGGCCGCACGCAGCCCCGCATTGCGGGCCCGCGACAGGCCTGCCCGTGGTTCCACGACCACCCGCACCCTCGGATCATCGAACTCGTCGACATAGCGTCGGGTTTCGTCGGTGGCAGACGCATTGTCGACGACGACGACGTCGAAGTCGGGATAGTCGGATGCGAGAATCGACTCCAGCGCGACCCGGAGCATCGCTACCCTGTCGCGGGTACACACGACCACGGTGACCGGCCTTGCCACATCCCTGTTCAGGATCCGGAGCCTGGGCCCGGTAGCAGGGCTCAACCCCGCTACCGCCCGTGAGACCTCCGCCCCGTCGAGATGATCCCCGTGAACGTCGACCTCCACGAATCCCGACAGCTCCCGATCGCGGAGGATTGCCAGTCGTGCCCGACGATATCCGTCCGCTCCGACCAATCGGTAGCCATCTCGGTCGGTGACGCCGGACGCGCCCAGGTCGAGCCGACCCACCCACACCGCTCCTGGCCACGTGGGCACCTCGCTGGACGGCAGCACGGGGTGCAGGAGGACCGGCTTCGTCCGGTCGCGGTCCTCAGACATACCCGGCTCCGCGGCACAGTCTGCGGGCTGTACGTCCACGCGAGTAGCCGGCGATCGTCACCACGAGGCCCGCGAGCACTGCACCGACGCGGGCGAGGCCACCGTCCGACGGTGACCGGAGCCCGGTCACTACCGCACGCGGCAACACCCGTGTCGTGTACTCGCGCTCGCTGCTGAGCGCATCGCGGGAGCCGGCCAACTCCGTGACAACGGCCTTCGAGATTCCTTCGTGGTAGCAGCGCCTGACGAAGTAGCGGAATGTCGTCCGAGGCTCCGTGACCCGGTGCGTCACCCGGACCGCGGGGTCGTGGAGCAACCGCGCGGACCGATGCCGAGACCGGACCCGGATACACAACTCTGTCTCCTCACAGCCGGCGGGTTTCGACGCCACTCGCCCGACAGCATCGTCGAAGCCGCCTACGTCGGCGAAGACCGTGCGCCGCAGGGACATGTTGCATCCGATGAAGTTCCGCACAGGCGCTACGGCAAGCGGCTGGCCGACATAGCTGCACCCGACCACCCAGTCGAATTCCGGTGGCATCCAGTTCGGCCGGGACTTCGGCCACCGCGGGGCTACATATCCCCCCACACCCATGACGTCGGGATCGTCGTAGTGGACCAGGAGCGACTCCGCCCAGTCCGGCGCCGCCACCGCATCGTCGTCGAGGAACGCGACGACCGCACCGGTTGCGGCCCGGACCCCGGTGTTCCGCGCACCGGACAGCCCACGGGCCTCTGCGTTCTCCAGGACACGCACCGACAGGTTGTCCCCGTACTGCGCGGAGGCCCGCTCGAAGAGTTCGTCGCAGTGGTCGATCACGACAAGCAACTCGTGCACCGCCTGCCGCTGGTCGAGCACCGACCGCACTGCCGCCGACAGATCACTCCAGCGCTCGGTTGTGTAGGCACAGACGACCACCGACAGCGACGTGGCCGCCTCCACATCGGGACCGTTCATCGAAAATGATTGGACTAGTGTCGGATTCATCGACTTCACTCATCCCTGGCGATCGGTGGACATCACACGCGGCCGCGCACGCGGTTCACTGCGAATGGTCCGCAGGACTCGCAACCCGTCGCGCACCGCGTGGAGGTTGCTGACGCCGTGGATCCGGTCCTGCTCGAAGCTGGGGACCTCCGCGATCCGCAGCCCGGCGTTGGCCACACGCACGTTGATGAGAGTCTCGATCTCGAACCCGTCTCCCCATTGCGCTTCGGCCAGACCCGCCGCGGGCAGCTGCATCACAGGCACGTGATTCCTCCAGAAAGCGTTGTAGCCGTAGCAGAGATCAGTGAAGGCGGCGCCGAACTTGATATTGACGATCGAGTTGAGCGCCTTGTTGCCGATCCGACGACTCACCGTGATGTCCGAACTCCCCCCGCCGGCGATGAAGCGACTGCCCTTCGCGAAGTCGGCTCCGGCTACCAGAGCGTCGACGAAGCGTGGGATCTCGGCCGGATCCGTGGAGCCGTCGGCGTCGATCATGACGACGATGTCGCACGTCGCCTCCTGGAAGCCGCAGGCAAGCGCATTGCCCTTGCCGCGCCGGGTTTGCAGGACGATCTTGGCCCGCGGCCACAACTTCTTCGCGACCTCGACGGTGTCGTCGACCGAATGCCCGTCTACGAAGACGATTTCGTCGATATCCGCCGGCATCCGTGCGGCGACGTGCGGCAGGTTTCGGGCCTCGTTGAGGGCAGGCACGACGACGGTGACCGTCGGGCGCGGCGGCGGTTCCGCGGCTTCCTCGACCGGCACGGACTCCGCGAGATCGACGCCGCCCCCGAGATCACCCAGATCCCCGACATCGCCTCCGAGATTGTCGATTTCACGCGCGTACAGGGTCATCGTCCCCCCAGGTCTTCCACTTCGGTTTCCGCTTCGGACTTCCGACATCGAGCGATGAAGGCGAGCACGACCGGATCCGACGAGAACACGCGCCGCCTGGACGCGACGCGTCGGAGGCGCGACGGATCACGGTCGCGGGCAACAGAGAATTCAGTTCATCGCCGTCGGCACTGCCTCCGACCCGAGCCCCCACCCCGGTCCGAAAAATTGCACAATGCTCGACCTACAGTCTTTTTGACTGACGGAAACATACCTGATCCCCGTTTCCGGCGTCCACCGAAGCAAACGTGATTCATCCCTCAATCACCCGGCGTAACGCGCCCGATCAGGCTCGCGACCAATACCGGATCCAGTCGGAAGCCGTCAACTGCATCACTCCGTCCGCCCGTGCCGCGGCCTCTACCGACCTGACCCGGGCAGTGAAGGTATTCGTTGCTGTCCGCAACTCATCCTCTGCCCGTGTCACCTGCTGTGCTCCGAGCACCAACTCGGCCGGCACCAACTCGGCCGGAAAACCCGCCTTACCGGCGCGCTGGATCACTTTCGCGGCCAACGACGTCGCCGGTTGGCTGGCTGCGATACCGTCGACGCACGAACCCCGGGCCTTCTCCGCGCCCTTGCGCACCTCCCATGCACGCTCCTGCTCTGCGATGTCGATCGGACCGACCGCGTCCTCGGACAAGTGCGGACTGCGGTGGACGAGCTTGGCAACCAGTGCGCCCGCGACGTCGTCGACGTCGAATCGTCCAGCCGCGTTGGCGATCCGTGAGTGGAACAGCACCTGCAGCAGCAGATCGCCCAGTTCCTCGCGTAGATCGTCCGGATTCGCCGACGCGATGGCATCGAGAACCTCGTAGGTCTCCTCGACGAGGTAGTGGGCCAGGCTTTCGTGCGTCTGGGTGACCTCCCATCCACCGTATCCCCACAGCCGGTCCATCACCTCGGCCGCTTCTACGAGGTTCTCTCCCGCGACACGCGGCGAGGTGATCACACGCTCACCTGCCGCGATCCGCACCTGCACCGCCGGATGCGTCGGATCAGTGGAGATCAGGACCGGCGCGCCGGGAACGGGATCCGGCAGCAGCATCCGGGCGGACTCGGGCACACAGTCGGTGATCTCGATGCCTCCGGCGAGCAAGGGTACGGCCTCGAGCGGCACGGTCGTGGGGCGCAGCGGATCGAGTAGGACCACCGTCACAGGTCAGGCCTCCATGACTGCTGCGCCCGCCGCCTTGCCGTCGAGCGCGAGCAGGAGGTCGGCGATGTACTGCAACAATTCCACGTCACGCATCCGCTCCGCACCGACGCCACCGGTTCCGGTGCGCGGTACCGGAAGCTGGATCATGCCGGTGGTGGCACGGTACTGGGCACTCGGATAGATCCGCTTGAGCCGCAACTGCTTCGAATCCGGCAACGCCATCGGCGAGATCTTCAGCTGCGTTCCGGTGACCGCGACTTCTTCGAGCCCGTATTCCCGGCACAGCAGCCGCAGCTTTGCCACCGAGACCAGGCGCCGTACCTCCTCCGGCAGCGGGCCGTAGCGGTCGACGAGTTCGTCGAAGACGCCCGTGATCGCGTCGGCGTCCGACGCAGCGGCGAGCTTGCGGTACGCCTCGAGGCGCAGGCGGTCGCTCGCGACGTAGTCGGGCGGGATGTGGGCGTCGACCGGGAGGTCGATTCGCACCTCCTTGGGACCTTCGTCGGTGGTGATCGGGCGCCCGTCGGCTGCTGCGCGGTAGGCCTCGACGGCCTCACCGACCAGACGCACGTACAGATCGAAGCCGACGCCGGCGACATGGCCGGACTGCTCGGCGCCCAGAACGTTTCCGGCACCGCGGATTTCGAGGTCCTTCATCGCGACGGCCATGCCGGCACCGAGGTCCGAGTTCTGCGAGATCGTCGCGAGCCGGTCGTAGGCGGTCTCGGTCAACGGCTTTTCCGGCGGATACAGGAAGTACGCGTAGCCACGGTCCCGGCTGCGACCGACGCGGCCACGCAACTGGTGCAGTTGGGACAGGCCGAGCGAGTCGGCTCGCTCGACGATGAGGGTATTCGCGTTGGAGATATCGAGGCCGGTCTCGATGATCGTCGTGCAAACGAGCACGTCGAACTCGCGCTCCCAGAACCCTTGCACGGTCTTCTCGAGCGTGTCCTCGTTCAGCTGACCGTGCGCGACCACTACCCGCGCCTCGGGCACCAGGTCGCGAATACGCTTGGCTGCCTTGTCGATCGAGCTGACCCGGTTGTGCACATAGAAAACCTGGCCGTCGCGCAGCAGCTCTCGGCGAATCGCGGCGGCCACCTGCTTGTCGGCGTACGCGCCGACGTACGTGAGAATCGGGTGACGCTCCTCCGGCGGGGTCAGAATCGTCGACATCTCCCGGATACCCGCCATGCTCATCTCGAGCGTGCGCGGGATCGGCGTCGCCGACATGGTGAGAACATCGACGTGCGTGCGGAGCGCCTTGATGTGTTCCTTGTGTTCCACACCGAAGCGCTGTTCCTCGTCGACGATCACGAGACCGAGATCCTTCCACCGGACACCGGTCTGCAGCAGACGGTGCGTGCCGACGACGATGTCGATCTCGCCGTCCGCCATCTGCGCGATGGTCTCCTTGGACTCCGCCGCATCCGTGAAGCGGGACAGCCCACGCACCTTCACGGGGAACGACGCCATACGCTCGGTGAACGTCTGCAGGTGCTGCTGTGCGAGCAGGGTCGTCGGGACCAGCACCGCGACCTGCTTGCCGTCCTGGACGGCCTTGAACGCGGCGCGGATCGCGACCTCGGTCTTGCCATAGCCGACGTCGCCGATCACGACGCGGTCCATCGGCACCGCCTTCTCCATGTCGGCCTTGACCTCATCGATGACCGTCAGCTGGTCCTGCGTCTCGGTGAACGCGAAGGCGTCCTCCATCTCCTTCTGCCACGGCGTGTCCGGACCGAAGGCGTGGCCCGGTGCGGCCTGACGGGCGGCGTACAGTTGCACCAGCTCACCGGCAATCTCGCGAACCGCCTTGCGTGCCTTGCGTTTCGTGTTGGTCCAGTCGGATCCGCCGAGCTTGCTGAGTGCCGGCAGCTCGCCACCGACGTAGCGGGACAGCTGGTCCAGCGATTCCATCGGCACGAACAGCCGGTCGCCGGGGTGCCCCCGCTTGCTGGCCGCATACTCGATGACGAGGTACTCGCGCCGCGCGCCGCCGATCGTGCGCTCGACCATTTCGACGAACCGGCCGATGCCGTGCTGGTCGTGCACCACCATGTCGCCCGCTGTCAGTGCGAGGGGGTCCACCTGGTTGCGACGCTTGGCCGGCAGCCGCTTGCCGTCACCGGCGGCGGCCACCCGATTCCCGGTCAGGTCCGTCTCGGTCACGACCACCAGGCCCGGCTCCTTCTCGGAGCCGGCGAGCACGAAGCCGTCCTGTAGTGAGCCCCGCAGGACGCCGACCTGGCCACGCGGCAGCTCGGCACCCGGCGGAAGCTCCGCGGCGGGTACCTCGGCCTCCCTCATCCGCTCGAGTGCGCGCTGCGCGGTGCCCGCTCCCGCGACCACGACCGCCGCGCGGCCGCCAGTGGCCACGTGGGCGCGCAGCGTCACGAACAATTCGGCGAGCAGGTCGTCGGAGCCGCGGATCTGCGGCGCAGGAGTCACGGCCAGCTCCAGCTCCTCACCGCTTCCCGAGGACAGCGGGCTGATGGTCCACCAGGGCCGACCCTCCGCTTCGGCAGACTCCCGCACCTGCCGCAGCGACCGGTAGGCGGATGCGCCCAGATCGATTCCGTCGCCCTTCAGCACCGAGGTGTCCAGCGGCGCCGCGCCGCCGATCGAGGCGGCCGTCCACGATGCCTCGAGGAACTCCTGGCCCGTGCGGACGAGGTCGGTTGCCCGCGTGCGGATCCTCTCGGGGTCGCACAGCAGAACATGGGTACCCGCCGGCAGGATCTCGGCAAGAAGCTGGAGCTGGCTCGGGCGTACGACCGGCAGCAAGGCCTCCATACCCTCGACCGGGATGCCGGCCGACATCTTGTCGAGCATCTCCACGAGCGCCGCGTCCGCCGGGTTGTCCACCGCCAGCTGGGCCGCCCGGTCACGCACATCCTGAGTGAGGAGCAGTTCGCGGCACGGGGGCGCGATCACCGTCTGCACGTCGACCTCGGCCAGCGAGCGTTGATCGGCCACCGAGAACGCGCGGAGTTCGGTTACCTCGTCGCCCCAGAACTCGATACGCACCGGATGATCGGCCGTGGGCGGGAACAGATCGAGAATGCCGCCCCGGACCGCGAACTCGCCGCGCTTGCCGACCATGTCGACACGCGTGTACGCCATCTCGACGAGGCGTTCGATCAGTCTTGTGACGTCGTGCTCGGTACCGACCTCGAGCACGACCGGCTCGATCTCACCCAGTCCCGGTGCCATCGGCTGAACGAGAGATCGTACGGTCGTCACGATTACCCGCAGCGGCGGACCGTACAGGCGATCCTCGGGCCGGGCCAGACGGCGCAGCACCTCGAGCCGGCGTCCGACCGTATCGGCGCTCGGCGACAGCCGCTCGTGCGGCAGGGTCTCCCACGACGGGAACTGCGCGACTCCGGCACCGAGCATCTGGCGCAGTTCGGTCGTGAGGTCGTCGGCCTCTCGACCGGTGGCCGTCACCAGGAGAAGTTGAGTGTGTTCGGCCAGTGCGGCGGCCACGAGAGCCCGCGCGGGCTGCGGCGCCACCACATCGACGCCGGTGTGCCCGATTTCGTCGGCAATCCCGGCGAACGCGCTGTGGCCGAGCGCTGTCCTCGCCAATCCGGTGAGTGGGGTGTCGGCAACGGACGGCGGGGAAGTCAAGAACGCACTCCTGAGCAGTGACGACGAACTGCTGGCGAACAGCTCGAGCATGGGCGAGCAGCCAATAGCGGCCCGCGCCAGCCTAGTCGATTCTATGCACGTCCTGGCTCAGCAGGGTGTCGGCGACGATCGGCGCGCTCACGAGCGAGTTCAGGGCCCCGACGCGGCCCACCACCCGGACAGGCTGCTCCCCGCTGCACTCCTCCGACGGGCGCAGCGGTACCGCACGGCCGCTTCCGGCCGCCAGGTGGAACCACGAGTCCACCGGGTCGAAGCCCGGCACGTCCAACCGGACGTACTGCGCGAGTGCCTCGGTCCGGACGTCAACGATCCACGCCCCGGCCCGGTCCTGTCGGGCCGTCGCCGTCAGCCCGACGGACCGTTCGAGCGGACGAGCGCTCCCCCCGAGTAAACGGACCCGTTCGTCGAGGACCTCGCCCGCCGGACCGAGCAGCGTGACGGTGAGACTGTCGTGGACCTGCGGTCCGAACCGGAAGGCGTGAGACAGGTCGGTGAACCGGCCGATGAGCGCATCGAGTGACCACGACAGCCCGTCGTGAGGTGCGATTCGGACCGCCTCCGCGACATCGAGTGACACCGCACCATTGCGGGTGTGTGAGCGCACCCGCAGTTCGCCATCGACGGTGCCGGTGGTGTCGTTGCGAACGTCGATCCGCAGTCCATCCAGTCCGTCGTCGGTCACCAGCACGCAGACAGGACGCGAGAGTGATCGCAAGACGAACCAGGGAGCCTTGGGCGCGCCGGCCCAGTCGAGCAGGCCCCAGCCTGGCCCAGGCTCGAGGTCACGCAATGCGAGGACGAGCGCGCCGGCGCACCCGGAGTCGGGCCGCCGCCAGAACTGGAAGCTCTCACCGACAGCCTCGCAGATCGCGGCCCTGCCGAGATCGAGGTATCGCTCGGGATCTGACCACCGCACCTCCGCTGGGTCCTCGTGGAACACCGACCTCACGTAGTGGTCCCGTACGTCCTCGAAGTCCCAGGACGAGCCACGGTCACGAGGGACTGCGGCCTTCCAGCGCGGGTCGTGGCCGGCGACGGCGGCGCTGCCGAAATGCTTCTCGACGGCTCGATCGGACGGCGGCACCGCGAACGCAAGGCATTCCGCCGCGAACCGCACCCGCGTCTGCCGGACGTCGCCGAGCGGACGGCGGTAGGCGCCCACTCCGAAATAGTGGCTCACTCCACTGCTGAGGCGTGTCGGCAGCATCGAGGAGTCCGCCGGAACGGACGGCGAGGAAGACACGTAGGCGACACCGGGCGCCTCCGCCGACGCGAGTGCAGGCAGGATCTCATGCACCGCCCGGACGTGCCGATCCACCGAACCCAGCATCGTGGGCTGTTGCTCGGTCTCGCTGCCACCGCTCAGAACCACCAGAGCTGGGTTCCCTCCCCGGCGGCGCAGCAGGTGGGTGACCTCGCCGACGAGCAGGTTCTCGAACTCCGGGTCATCGGGTGGATCGAGCGTAGCGAGCATGACGTCCTGCCACACCATGATTCCGAGCTCCGCGCAGTCACTCCAGAATTCGTCGGTTTCGTACACCATCGTCCCCGGTATCCGGATCATGTTGATCCCGGCCTCGGCGACCCGCTCGAGTGTCCTTCGAGTTCCGTCTCGATCGTTGAGTCCGATCGGATCAGTAGGTGTCCACACCGCGCCCCGGCAGAACACCTCGACGCCATTGACGTACACCGCGAAACCGTTGAATGCGGGGCCGCGCTCTATCCGGATGTCACGGAATCCGATCCGCCGGGAGCTCAGGGTCCTCCCGCCCGACTCGATCGACAGGTCGTACAGCGGCGAGTCGCCATGTGTGTGTGGCCACCACGGTGAGACCCGCGGAATCTCCACCACGACCGCGAACTCCCGGTCCCCCGCGTCGGACTGCGCGAGCTGCGCATCGACCGTGGCTTCTCCGATCCGGACGGTGACTTTCGTGGCCGAGGCACAGCCGGTGACAGCGCCCGACACCCTCACGACGCCGACTTCGCCGTGCACCGAGGTGTCGACGCGGACACCCCTGGTTCGTGGAGCCCGGCCCGGCAGGATCCGGAGGGGCCGCCAGGGCCCGACCGGTGCGGGCACGCCGGAGAACACCGGCGCACGGCCCAGCAGAGAAGTCCGGATCCACCGGAGTCCCTGCGCGGAGACCAGTGTCGACCGCCAACGGCCGCGCGGACGCCGCATCCGCAACTCCGCCGTCAGCGAGCGGAACCTCAATGCGACGGAGCACCCCGCGGGAAGGTCTGGCAGCAACACCGCAACCGGCACGAACATCGATACGGACGACGCGACCAGTCGATCGTCGACCCAGATGTCGCAGTGTGTCGCAAGGCCGTCCGACAGGAGTCTCCACGGACCGGCATGCGGACGGCGACCGGGTAGTTCAGTGACGAACCACCAGTCACTGTCGTCGACGACCGCCGACCGTGCCGCCGGGTCGCCGTCCACCGCGCGTAGAGCGGACGCGACGGTACCCGGCACCGTGGCCGACAGCCATCGCCCCTCGACGTCGTCAAGCTTCCCAGGTTCAGTCACCGTGTCGGGGTCGGTTGCGACGCAGCGCCACGACGCGCCGTCCAGCAGATCTACCATCTCGATGTCGGTCACCGTGCGGACACCTGAATCGGTTGGTCAGCTTCTGCAGCTTTCACGACAATGTCCATCGACCGCTCCCACTCTTCCGCCATCGCTGCAAGCTGGGCTCGGGGGTCGACGGCGCGTCCGTGTGCGACCCGCGACATGCGGAACTGGACGGACTTGGCGCCCTCGGCAACAGCCCGGAACCCACCGGCGGCGGCCGCCGCGCCCGGATAGCCACGGGAATCCATGAATTCGCAGACATCGGCGGCCAATTCGGCGGACGCGCCGCACTGCCGCAGCGTTCCGAAGGTCCACGAATGGAAGGCTTCCATCCCGGCTACCCGTAGCCACGCCGCGTCTGACTCGACGCGCGCCGCGAGACCTGCCACCGGATTGTCCGGCGAGCGCGTCCGCAGATGCCGGCGGAGCACCGCGCCGAACCGGCCTTCGTCAAGGAGGGGACGCCGGTCGAACCGCACCTGCTCGACGTACGGGGCGAACGACGACACCGGTTCGTCTCCGACACCGAACAGGCACCGGAAGTCCTCGCCGCGGAGCAGGTGGTAACCGCTGTTGTGGAAGTACTCGAGCTCTTCCACGGCTCGGTCGATCCGGTTCGGGGCGATGGTCGTCTTGACGTGCTGCCGCCGATAACTCGTACCGGCGGTGTCCGGCAGCCAGAATCCGTCCACCTCGACCGTCGACAGCATGCCCGCATCGAGGTTGTGTTCCAGGTGGTCGATTGCGGGGCGCCAGATATTCATCTCGGCGACGTCGATCCCGTACAACGCCGCCAGGTCCTCCGGCCTGAACTTCAGGAACGTCCACTGTCGGCCGTCGAATCGCGACGAGAAGGCACATGCGGCGGCGGGCACCGGGTCGGCACCGATCACGTGCAGGATCTCCACCCACAGATCGACGTAGCAGTTGGTCTCCGCCCAGATCCGCCGCGACGAGTGGATACCGTGCGGCGAATAACCGGCGGTTGCGACCGGCAGCAGCGGTCCGGTCACAGCGCCATCCGACTGCGCACCCCCGCCGGCCACCGCCGTGGATCCGAACCGTGCGTGCGCAGCATCGCCAGCGCGATGCGTTCCATTCCGAACCCGACGCACGCGCTGTGCGCCACAGATCCGTCCGAGGTCTCGATGCCGAAGGTGGCGCCGAAGTGGTCCTGGTGGCAATTGCACGACACCACCGCGGTGCCCTCGTCCAGATCGCCGTACAGACGAATTGTCAACTCTGTCTTCAGGTTCTCGTTGCGCTGGTTGGCTGCCAGCATCCGGCCCGCACGACCGAAGAACGGATCGTTGGCGACAACCGCGGTCGCCTCCAGTCCCAGATCGTCCAGCACCTGGAGTCCCCGGTCTATCCATGAAGCGCGATGATTCGCAGCGGTGTCGGGATCGCCGATCACGACGAACTCGTGCATCCGGAAGGCCTGCATCCGAGCCGGATCCACGGCAGGCTCGTTCCTGAAGCAGTATCCGTACACGTCCAGGAGGACCCCGCCTTCGGCTAGTGCCCCGGTGAACATCGGGTACGCCGGATGACACGCGGCCGGCACCAGCATCGTGTCCGCCGGTTCCAAGTAGCCGTCCCACGACTTCCCCTCGGAGCGGTCGGCCAGCATTCGTGCGTGATCGGCGTTGGTTCCGGTGAACGAGTGGATAGCGCCGGTCAGATTGGGGAACGATGCAATGTAGTCGGTTCGCTCGAAGTCGCTGCGCGGCAACATCGGAGGAAACCGCAGGCGGATCGCCTCCGAACCCGGGCCTGCAGCACGCACGACACGGTCGATACCGTCCACTATGTCCTCGAACTGTCCGGACCGCCCGTAGAGTCCCGGCACCGACGACTCGATCAGCAAACCCGAGGTCAGCAGTTCGCATCGAAGATCGAGACGCGCCCGGTCCAGATCGGTCAGGGTTTCGGCCGGTTGCTCGCTCACAATGCCCCCCGGTATGCCAACGCCAGCTGCGCGGAATTGGCGGTGATGCGGTCGTTGTTCACCATGATGCGAGCGCCGTACGCGTCACGCAGATGGCGACCCAAGCTGTACTTCCCGTCCTCGCGGTATCCCGCGATACCGCAGATCAGCATCGCCTGACCTACGATGTCGACCACCAGGTTCGACGTACTGACCTTCAGATTGTTCATCGCGAGCGCGAAGCCCACTCCGTTCGGAACGCGAACGACAGTGTCGTCAGGATCTCGAGCTGCCCTTTCGAAGCGCACGGCGGCACTGTCCACGAGATCCACCATCTGCTGGTGGGCAGCGGCCGATTCGGCGAGCCGAAGTGCCCCGGGCGGCACGACACCGGGGTCTCGGCGGCCCGCAGACTGGACAAACCTGCGCGCCTTGTCCATAGCGGCGTCAGCGATACCGAGCCAGACCGCCGACCACAGACAGTGCGACACCGGCAGCATTGTCTCACTGGAGATCTCCGAGTACGGATCGGTGCAGATCAGACCAGGTTCCGTAGAGGCGTGGAGCGCGAAGCCCGGACTGCAGGTACCGCGGAGCCCCAACGTGTTCCAGGCTCCGGTGGGCTCGAGCTCGACATCGGAGCGCCGGCACACGACCAGTACCTGGTCGCTCGCCGGGCTGTCCGGCGTGCGCCGGGCCGTCACGAGAACCGCGTCCGCGTACTCTCCGTACGAGATGACCGGGGCATTCTTCGATACCGTCGCACGGCCGGCGACCATCTCGATCGCACAGGAACTCCGTCGTACATCCCCGCCGATCCCGACTTCCGTGGTAGCAGAGGCCAGTAGATACTGTGCACCGACAGCAGCATCGACGAAGTCTCTCATCGCCGCACTGTCACCGTGCCGCACCAGAGACATCACCTGACTCTGATGCATCGCGAAGACCATTCCTGTTGCTGCGCAGTGGTGTCCGAGAATCCGCGCCATCCGGCACAGCGCCGGCAGGGAGGCACCCTCGCCACCGCGATGCCGTGGCACAGCACAGCTCAGGAGCGCGGCACCCCTCAGCGCATCGACTGCCTCTACTGGGAAACGAGCGTCGCGGTCCACCTCGTCCGCCCACAGCGCCGCCACGTCGGCGGCGACCCGGGTGGCACGCTCGACCGCATCCCCCTCGAGCACACCGACCGCCGAGACGCTCATCCTGCCCCCAGCGACGACAGGGCCCTCCGGATGGCATCGACACTCTCGAAGGTGCTCTTGCGCAGCAACTCGTCGGGGAACTCGATGTCGAACGAATCCTCCAGCGCCAGCATCACGTTCACACTTGCGTGCGATGTCAATCCCAATTCGTACAAGTCCGACGCGGAATCGATGCGGCGCGCATCCTCCACCAGGCGCGCATGCCGATCGAGCACATCCCGGATGGCACTCTCCGTCATGACCACTCCCCCCTGTTCAGTTCGGCCCCACCGAGAACGACGGCAGTAGCCATGGCCACCGCAACGCCGCCGTCGTGGGAAATCGAAATCTGCACCTCACCGACACCCTGCTGCGCGGCCAGACGAGCCGCACTACCCGACAGCTCGACGACACAGCCGCCCCAACTCGCCCGCCGCACTTCGATGTTCGTCCAGGGCACCGCGTCGTCCGACGGACGCAGCACCTTCATCACCGCCTCCTTTGCAGCAAATCTCGCTGCAAGTCGGCACGCCTGAATCGGGCCGGCGCATTCCGCCACCTCCCGCTCGGTGAAGACTCGACGCAGGTATCGCTCACCGAACCGCTCGATGCTGCGGTCGACGTCGCCGACCATCGCGACGTCGCACCCGATCCGCGAACCTCCGGTGGTCACCGTTCTCCCGGACATATGCACCCCCCATCGTGCCCACCTCGATCGACAGACGGTCAGCGCCCCGCAGCAAACCGGATCACAAGCTACCGCACGCCCGCACAACCCGACAATAAGAGACTGATCACCCTGGATAATGAGGACAAACAGACTGAAAGTTGGTATTGGCGTCAGAACCTATCCGAGATCCGCCCACCGCGCTCGATGCCGATCGCAGCAACGACCATTTCCCGGATCCCGAGAGAGTCCCGCAGTTGGCGCCCGAGGCCGAACTCTCCCGTCTCGCGATACCCCGCCGGGCCGCAGATACCCATCGCCGACGCGACTGTCGACCCGGAGTCGATACCCGCCACCGCACAGTCACCGAAGTTCCGAGCATGCCCGAGGATGCAATCCCAGGCCGCGTCGCGAGCACCCTCCGACTGAGCGAGCTCGAGCGCATGCTCCGACCAATCGTCAACGAAACCAAGCGATCCGTGATCCACGACGAAGCGACCGGCCGTGTCCAGCGCGGTATCGGCGATCCCCACTCCGGCTGCTCCCGACAGAAGCCGAAGTGCCGGTTCGAGCGTCATTGCCGCGACGCGGCCGAACCTGTCACAGAAGCGATCACCAGCGTGGTCGGGCACCTCCAACGAGTAGGTGTTCCAGCCGAGCCCACGCAGCCCCAGCCCGTCACCGTAAGACTCCTGGCGCAAAGCGATTTCGTCGGTCCGGACCAGCGCCAGCCCGTCTTCGTGACCACCGCCCGCCCCGTCGGCTACGCCGACTCGGGTTAGCACGACATCAGCTTCCTCACCGAAAAGAACCGTCGCTCCCGCAGTGGTCGACGAGCTGCCCTCCCCCAAGCGGGCAGGCTGGCGGAAACACCCGGTCACGAGCAACTGATCATCCGCGATCTCACACAGCACCCGGTCGAAGCGCCCCCCGCTCCCGTGCCGGGAAATCGCAAACACCATCGCCTGATGAATTGCGAGGACCATCGCAGTGGAAGCGCAATGACGCCCGAGAATCCGTACAAGTTCACATATTTCGGACATCGATGCGCCGCCCCCGCCAAGGTGGACCGGCACGGCACTGCCCAGCACACCCTGATGGCACAGCCCGTCAACCGCCTCGCGCGGAAATCGCCCCTCCCCGTCCACGTCCGAAGCCCACCGGCCGGCAATCACCGACCCGATCAGCTCTCCCCGTTCGGCCAATGATCTCGCACTGGAATTGCTTTGTGGCACAAGAATCTCCCCCTTGCCGCCTACGCACTGCACCTCGGCATTTCCCAGGCGAGCAGTCGAGTAGACAGCCTCACGACAACGGTGTCCGCTTTAGCCCCCCGCAGACCGACAGCGCGTCCGGACAGCCGACCTCGATCGACATGCCCGCCGTCAGATTACTAGCAGCCGAGTACTACAACAACCGAACGCCCAGCGCCGCTTCGGCGTCCACGGCCACCGGCAGACGTACGGTCAGCGCAAACGGCGGGCGGCGAACTGACGAAAGTACTCGACCTTCGATTCCGGTACGAACACAGGCAGGATCGATTGCCACACCCCACCCAGGCGAGGCGCGAGGTCGTCGAGTTCGCGGGTGGCCGCAGCGAGCAGGCGGACGCCGCTGACCAACTCGAGCAACAACCGCCCTACCTCGTCCGGATCCACGTCCGCACGCAAGTCGCCCTCGGTGGCCGCGCGGCGGGTGAGGACGCAATGGGTCCGGAGCCAGGTGTCGAAGATCGCGGTGCCTGAGCCACGATAGTCACCGATCTCAGTGACCAGGCGGAACATCGAACGAACCAGCACATCGGTCGCCGCGGTGTCGGAGATGACACACGACATTCCGATCAGCGCCTCGAGCGCCGGAGTCCGCCGATCCAGCCACGGCAGAACCGCGGCGTCCAACCGTGCGCAGCCCTCGTCGATGACGGCACGCGCGAGTTCCTCCTTGGACGCGAAGTGAAAGTAGAGCGCACCCTTCGTCACCTTCGACTCGATGATGATCTCGCTGAGACTCGACTGCGCGTATCCGAGCCGGCCGAAGACCTCGGCGGCACCACGAAGTACCGAGTCGCGGGTCGCTTCCGCCCGATCCTGCCTGGCCATGTACCTGTCCTTACCGTCCCCGCGTCCACACAACCGACAGCCGCTCGTCACCGGCGACCTGGTGCCGCCCGCCCGACACATCCACCGAGCCCGCCGCGCGGGTCCCCGAAATCAGCGAACGATCAGGTTCAGCGGAACAACCGCGGGACCGTAGCATTGCCGATCCGCGAGGACAACGCGAACGACGTAGGCATCATTCCCCGAGCTGGGGGTCCGCCTCCAGGTTCGTCAGACCGTTCCAGCACAGATTCACCAAATGCGCGGCCACCACTTCCTTGGAGGGCGTCCGTTCGTCCAGCCACCATGTTGCGGTGGTTGCGACCATGCCGACGAGACCCTGTGCATACAAGGGAGCGAGCTCCGGATCGAATCCGCGCCGGGCGAAGTCCCCCGCGAGGATGTGACCCACCTGCCGTACCGCCTCGTTGAGCAGGCTCGAATACGTACCCTCGTCCGCGGCGACCGGCGAGTCCCGCACGAGAATCCGGAACCCGTCGGTCCGCTCCTCGACGTATGTCAGCAGCGCGAGTGCAACCCTCTCGACCCGGACGCGGGACCGATTCTGCGTCAGCGACGAGGTGATCATCTCGAGCAGCTTCGACATCTCACGGTCGACGACGACGGCGTACAGCCCTTCCTTGCCGCCGAAGTGCTCGTAGACAACAGGCTTGGAGACGTTCGCGCGCGCTGCAATCTCCTCGATCGACGCCGCCTCGTACCCGCGCTCAGCGAACAGTGCCCGCCCGATCTCGATCAACTGCTCACGACGCTGCGTACCCGTCATGCGGGTACGGGGGGCGCGTTCGGCACCCGGAGTTTCCCGCGATGGTCTCGACACTCGAGGTAACCGTCCTTTCCGACACGCCGTCCACTGCAGCGACGATGCAGGTAGTGGCCAGCCTATCGGGCGAAACCGATGTATTTTCGCGAGCAGTTCGACGTGCGGCGCGTCGGCATGCGAGGATCGTTTCCGCGCTTCGGGCTACGGCCCGTCGGCGCGGCAATCCGCCGTGGTGTAATGGCAGCACCTCTGATTTTGGTTCAGATAGTTCAGGTTCGAGTCCTGGCGGCGGAGCTCCTTCGATTTCGACGATCGACATCGCCCGCTGCAGCATGTGATTCTCCACACCCCCAGCCAGCAGGCAGTTGCTCGCCGTTACTCTTCCGTTAACTTGCCTCCGGCGCCGCGACGCCGACTTCGTAGCTCGTTCGGTTCTGCAGACCGCAACCCTCACCCACCGCTAGGGTCGAGCTCATTGGAAGAGCGCGTTGCCGGCAGGCGAACAGCGCGCGATATTCTTCTTCGGAACGTGCGCGACGAGACCGCCCGCACAAGCGGCAAAGCGTAGATCGACCTCGAGGGAGCTTCATGCCACCGCAGACCGCCGTCATCGTCCTCGCAGCCGGTGCCGGGACGCGAATGCGGTCGAAGACCCCCAAGGTGCTGCACACCCTGGCTGGTCGTTCGATGCTCGCGCACTCACTACATGCGGCGGCCGCGGTCGAGCCGACGGAACTGGTGGCGGTGGTCGGCCACGATCGCGACGCCGTCGGTGCTGCGGTCGACGAGGTTGCCAAGGATCTCGGGCGCGCCGTAGCCACCGCCGTCCAGCATGAGCAGAACGGGACCGGTCACGCCGTCGGATGTGGGCTGAGCGCTCTGCCCGACGACTTCGACGGCACCGTGCTCGTCACCGCCGCCGATGTACCGCTACTCGACGGCGACACATTGCATGCACTGCTCGCGACCCACACTTGCGCCCCGGCAGCCGCGGTGACCGTGCTCACCTCCACCGCCGCCGACCCCACCGGGTACGGCCGAATCCTGCGCACCACCGACGGCGAGGTCAATGCGATCGTCGAGCAGGCCGACGCCACCGACTCGCAGCTCGCGATCACCGAGGTCAATTCGGGGGTCTATGCGTTCGACGCCGTCACACTGAGGGCGGCACTGTCGTCACTGAACGCCGACAATGCGCAGGGCGAGCTGTATCTCACCGATGTCATTTCGATCGCGCGGCAGGCCGGGAAAACCGTTCGGGCCCAGCACATCAGCGATGCCCATCTGGTGGCGGGCGCGAACGACCGGGTGCAGCTGGCCGCCCTGGCGGGCGAGCTCAACCGGCGCATCCTGGAACGGCACATGCGCGCGGGCGTGACCGTCGAGGACCCGTCCAGCACGTGGATCGACGTCGAAGTGACCCTCGAGCGTGACGTGACCCTTCGCCCAGGTGTGCAGCTTCGCGGCCGGACCACAGTGGCCGAGGACGCGGTGATCGGCCCGGACACCACGCTCACCGATGTCATCGTCGGGGCAGGTGCGTCCGTGATCCGCACCCACGGCGAGGAATCCGACATCGGCCCATCCGCCACCGTCGGCCCTTACACATATCTGCGTCCAGGTACCGTGTTGGGGGCCTGCGGCAAGCTCGGCGCGTTCGTCGAAGCCAAGAACGCGGACATCGGTGCACACTCGAAGGTGCCGCATCTGACGTACGTCGGCGATGCGACGGTCGGCGAGCACAGCAACATCGGAGCATCCAGTGTTTTCGTCAACTACGACGGCGTGAACAAGACTCGCACCGTCGTCGGCTCGCATGTGCGGACTGGATCCGACACGATGTTCGTCGCCCCCGTCCACGTCGGGGACGGCGCTTACACGGGCGCAGGCACCGTCCTGCGCAACGATGTGCCGCCGGGGGCGCTCGCCGTCTCCGGCGGCAAGCAACGCAACATCGAGGGCTGGGTCCAGCGCAATCGGCCCGGCACTCCCGCTGCCGAGGCAGCAGCACTAGCAGCCCAGCAAGAATCCGATCAGCTAGACCCAAAGGATGGCGAAGACCAGTGAGCGCGATATCCAGCGACGTGCAGAAGAACTTGATGCTCTTCTCGGGCCGCGCACACCCCGAACTGGCGGAGCAGGTCGCCAAAGAACTGGACATCATGGTCACGCCGCAGACGGCTCGTGACTTTGCCAACGGCGAGATCTTCGTGCGGTTCGAGGAGTCGGTTCGTGGCAGCGACGCATTCGTGCTGCAGAGCCACCCCGCACCGTTGAACCAGTGGATCATGGAGCAGCTGATCATGATCGACGCGCTCAAGCGCGGATCCGCCAAGCGGATCACGGCGGTGCTGCCGTTCTACCCGTATGCCCGTCAGGACAAGAAGCACCGCGGCCGCGAGCCCATCTCGGCCCGCCTGATCGCGGACCTGCTCAAGACCGCAGGCGCGGACCGGATCATCACGGTCGATCTGCACACCGATCAGATCCAGGGATTCTTCGACGGCCCGGTCGACCACATGCACGCGCAGGGCCAGCTGGCGCAGTACGTGCGCGAGAACTACGGCACCGACAACATCTGCGTCGTCTCTCCCGATGCGGGCCGCGTGAAGGTCGCCGAGAAGTGGGCCGATGCCCTCGACGGCGCGCCGCTGTCGTTCATCCACAAGACCCGCGATCCACTGGTGCCGAACCAGGTGAAGTCGAACCGCGTCGTCGGTGACGTCAAGGGTCTGACCTGCGTCCTGATCGACGACATGATCGACACCGGCGGCACGATCGCCGGCGCCGTGAAGGTCCTCAAGAACGCCGGTGCGGGAGACGTCATCATCGCGACCACGCACGGCGTGTTCTCCGATCCTGCGGCCGAGCGACTGGCCACCTGCGGTGCCAAGGAAGTCATCACGACCAACACGCTGCCGATCCCCGAGGAGAAGCGCTTCCCGGCGCTGACGGTGCTGTCCATCGCACCACTGCTCGCGCGCACGATCCAGGAGGTCTTCGAGAACGGCTCGGTGACCTCGCTGTTCGACGGCAACGCGTAGGTACCTCTCGGCGCGCCCGTGTGCTGTCACGATCGGTGACCGCACACGGGCGTAGCCTTGCGAAGTGTTCTCCGGATTCCCGACAGCCGCACTCGACTTCTACGAGGATCTCGAAGCCGACAACAGCAAGAGCTGGTGGGCGGCCCACAAGTCCGTGTACGACGCCGACGTACGCGCGCCGATGCTCGAGCTGCTGGCCCAGCTCGAACCCGAGTTCGGCCCCGGCAAGGTGTTCCGGCCGCACCGCGACGTGCGGTTCTCGAAGGACAAGTCGCCGTACAAGACCCATCAGGGTGGCTTCGTCGAGGCGTGCCCGGGCGTCGGCTACTACGTGCAGATCGACGCGTCCGGGTTGTTCGTGGCGGGCGGCCACTATGCGCACACTCCCGAGCAGCTTTCCCGCTTCCGCGAATGCGTCGACGACGAGCGGCGCGGGCGCGCGCTCGAGCGGATCGTGCGCAAGCTCGACTCCGGCGGATACGAGATCGGGGGCGACCGCCTCGCGACGCGGCCGCGTGGTGTGGCGGCAGATCATCCGCGACTCGATCTGCTTCGTCATCGATCGCTGACGGCCGGGCACAACTACGGCTGTCCCGACTGGCTCGGCACGGCCGCCGCCGCCGAGCACATCACCCTCGCATGGCTCGAAATGCGGCCGCTCGTCGACTGGTTCACCACGGCGTTCGGCACCGCCGGATAGGGCGGAGAACACGTGCGGCACAAGACTTTGCCACGATCCATCCCTATCGAACATGAGTTTGGTCACGCCTCGAAGCGAAAATAGACCTCGGTGTAGCCGAGGTCAGGGCTGTGCCTTATTGTGGCTCGTCGTGATCGACGCGCAGACGCTGGACAACCCCTCCGAGACTCCAAACACGCAACCAGTTCGCCGATGGACTCCCGGGTCTTGTGTGTGGTGCGGCAGTAGCGATTCGATAGAGCTGTTCCGGAACGAGCCGCGATGCGGGGTGTGCCGTGAGCATGAGTCCGTCATCGACGAGGCACGCCGGTTCCTCGGCATGTACGGCCTGCGCCCGCTCGGCGGCACGCTGCAGTCCGACGATGAGGAAGAGCGCGAGTGGCGGGTCAATGCCCGCGACGCCCGCGCCGCCCTGAACCAGATCCGTCTGGCCGATCCGCCGGACCCGGCCCTGGTCCGCAAGTCGCTGCGCCCCAAGGCTGCTCGCATCGTCAGCGCGATCGAGGCCGAGTCCGCCCCGGTTCGCAAGGCGCCCGCGGCACGCCCCCGCTCGGCCTCGTCCGCACCGGCTCCGACGCCGACCGCGGCCGTCACCCCCGCCAAGCAGATCGACGTGGCTGCGCTCGAGGAGCGCGTCACCGGCCTGCTCGAACAGTTGACCAAGGTCGATGGTCAGATCGAGATCGCCGAGGCCGGACAGGGGCTGGCCGCACGCGCCCGCCTCAACGACCTGACGAGCCAGAAGGCCACGATCCTGCGCACCCTCGCAGCGCTCGAGAAGGCCCGCCGCAGCGCGGGCCAGTAGCTTGGGCGCCATGCTGGTCCGCGATGCCCGCCGGGAGGATCTGCCGGGGATCCTCGAGATCCACAACGATGCGATCCTGAACTCGACGGCCATCTGGGTCGAGACCCCGGTGGACCTCGACGAGCGCCGGTGCTGGCTCGAGGATCGCCGCCGGGGCGGATTCCCGGTCCTGGTCGCGGACGTGGGCGGACGCGTCGCCGGATACGCCTCCTACGGGGCGTGGCGACCCAAGAGCGGCTACCGCTACACCGTCGAGAACTCGGTGTACGTGCACCCGGACCACCATCGTCAGGGCGTCGCCACCGCCCTCATGACCGAGCTGATCGAGCGGGCGCGATCCGGTGACGTCCATGTGATCGTGGCGAGCATCGAGTCCTCGAACACCACCTCGATCGCGCTGCACGAGAGATTCGGATTCCGGACGGTCGCGCAGATGTCCGAGGTCGGGATGAAGTTCGGCCGCTGGCTCGACATGACCTACATGCAGCTCACCCTTCCCGGATAGGTGCGTCTCCGGCGATCAGTGCCGACGGGCGCACACCACGGCGAAGCGGTCTTCTTCGTCGGTCCAGCTCTGCATGTCGCCGAAGCCCGCCGCGTCGAGCTCCGCCCGGATGCCGTCGAGCCGGAACTTGGCCGAGATCTCCGTCCGGATCTGCTCGCCCGCCGCGAACGGCACCGTGATCCCGAGATCCGCTACTCGCACCATCATCTCGGTCGTCGCTTCGAGGCGCATCTCGATCCACTCGTGAACCGGGTCCCACACCGCCACGTGCCGGAACCGGTCCAGATCGAAGTCCGCCCCCAGTTGCTTGTTCAGCACCGAGAGCACATTGAGATCGAACTGCGCGGTGACGCCGGCGGCGTCATCGTAGGCCCGGACGAGCACTGCCGGATCGGTGACGAGAGCGACGCCCAGCAGCAGGTACTCTCCCGGTCGGGTGACATCGGCGATCTCGCTGAGGAACTCGCGGCGTTCGTCGGGAACCAGGTTGCCCAGGGTTCCGCCGAGGAACGCGATCATGCGCCGGCCTCCGCGCGGCAGGTGGTGCAGGGAGTCGGTGAAGTCGCCGACCACCCCGTGCACGTCGAGCGCAGGGAACTCCGCAGCGATCCGACGGGCCGCCGCGCGCAGCGCGGTCTCCGACACGTCCTGCGGCACGTAGCGTCGCAGTGACCCCTCCGCAACGAACGCCCGCAACAGCAGGCGGGTCTTCTCGGACGAGCCGGAGCCCAGCTCCACCAGGGTGCGGGGTGATGTCGCGGCGGCGATCTCGGGAGCGTGCCGTTCGAGCAGCGCCCGCTCGAGCCTGGTCGGGTAGTACTCGGGCAGCCGTGTGATCCGCTCGAAGAGTTCGCTTCCCCGCGCGTCGTAGAACCATTTGGGCGGCAGCCACTTCGAGGACGCGGTCAGGCCACGGGCGGCATCCTCTCGCAAGGCGGCCGTCAACTGCTCGGGTGCGGTGTAGACCTCCAGGGTCGGTGCGCTCATTCGTGTCCCATCTCGCTTCCCATCTCGATCTCGACAGGGGTCACAGCGGAGTGATGATCAGGTGCCCCGGTCGGGCAGTCACGATGTGACCGTCCGGCACCTCCTTCCAGTCCCGGTTGCGGTCGAACGGCTCGGAACTGAGCACGGCACGGTCGTCGTCGACGAGCGCCGAGAGCGAGTGGTCCCACGTCGTGGCCCACAGTTGCTTGCCGTCACCGAGCAGCATGTTGAGCCGCGACTCCGGTGCGGCAGCCGCCACCGCATTGGTGATCTGGATCAGTGCCACCTCTGGAGAGTTCTCGCGCAGCGCGTGACGCATCAACAGCCACAGCAGCGCCGAGTCGGTGGGGGCTTCGAGCCCCAGCAGGTCCACCGTCGGCAGCGCCGCGGCCGGTCCGACCATCGATTCCGGCCAGTTCGCGATGCGGCCGTTGTGACTGAAGGCCCAGTGCCCCGATGTGAACGGAGCGCATGCGCTGCGCTCGACCGGCATACCCACCGTCGCCGACCGCACGGCCGCCAACACGGCGTGCGAGCGAACCCGCGAGAGCATCTCCGGCATCGCGGGGTCCGACCAGATCGGCATCGCACTGCGGTACCGGGAGAGCGTCGAACCCCACCACGCCGCGCCGAAGCCGTCGGCATTGATGGTGCCGCCACCCCGCATGTCCCGCGGCGACCAGGACTGACGCAGCAGCGAGAATTCGCCGGCGGTGATCACCTCGCGGACGGACCTCGTCGGCCCGATGTAACCCAGATGCCGACACATCAGAGGTCCCGGGCGCAGCGGAAGCCGGCGAAGATCTGCCGCCGGATCGGATGGTCCCAGTTCCGGAAGGTACCCCGGCAAGCCACCGGGTCGGTGCCGAACGAGCCGCCGCGCAGAACGCGATAGTCGCCGCCGAAGAACACCTCGGAGTACTCGCGGTAGGGAAACGCCGAGAACCCCGGGTATCCCGTGAACGTCGAGGCCGTCCACTCCCACACGTCGCCGATCAGCTGACGGACACCCAGCGGCGACTCCCCTGCCGGGTAGGCGCCCACCGGTGCCGGCGCCAGATGCCGCTGCCCGAGGTTGGCGCGGCGGAAGTCGGGCTCGTCGTCGCCCCACGGGAAACGACGCGAGCGCCCGCTCGCCGGATTCCAGCGCGCCGCCTTCTCCCACTCAGCCTCCGACGGCAGCCGCTTGCCCGCCCAGTTCGCGTAGGCCTGCGCCTCGAACCAGCAGACGTGCATGACCGGCTCGTCCGGGGGCACCGGCTCGAGTATCCCGAAGCGGTGCCTCCACCAGGCCCCGCCGCCGTCGCCGGTCCAGAACTGCGGCGCACTGAGCCCCGATTCGAGCCGATGCCGCCAGCCGCGTTCGCTCCACAACTCACGGCGCCGGTATCCCCCATCCTCGATGAACCTCGCGTAGTCGGCATTGCTCACCGGTACGGTGTCGATCGCGAAGTCGGCGACGTACACCCGGTGCGCGGGCCGCTCGTTGTCGAGCGCCCATGGATCATTCGAGGTTCCCATCACGAATTCCCCACCCGGAATGACCGTTTCACGTGGCACACCGGCCCCAGGGGCGGCAGGTGTGGGTGGCGCAACCAGTGCCGGCGGCCCCTCCCGAAGCTGGTGCGTCGCGAGCATGGTCTCGTCGTGCTGCTGCTCGTGCTGGGCAATCATCGCGAACGCAAAGCCGTCCCGCTCGAGCCTCCGGCCGCGGAACCTGCTCGCGTCCAAAGCGTCCCAGGACTTGTCACGAACCTCGCGGACATAGCTGCGGGTCTCTGCGGGGCCGAGCAGGGGCAGCGTCGGCCGAGTGGAACGTGCATGCTTGAAGGCATCGTAGAGCTCATCGATGTCGCGGCGCACCGGCTCCCGGCCGCCGACGTCGCGGACCAGCCAGAGTTCCTCCTGGTTGCCGATGTGCGCGAGGTCCCACACCAGCGGGCTCATGAGTGGGGAGTGCTGCGCCACCAGGTCGGCGTCGTCCAGGCAGTCGGTCAGCGCGATGCTGCGTCGGCGGGCCCGCAGCAGAGCACTTTCCAACTGCTCACGAAGTCCGATCACTACCTCTCCTCCGTCGGCGGGTGGCCTCGGCGACACCGTCGCGCCGCGGCATCGAGATCAGCGGCGTGCCGACGGTCCGTCGCATTCTCTGCGGCCAAAAACAGCAAGTCCGCTGCCGCGCTACGAAAATCGGGGTCGGCCAGGCCATCTCGCGCAGCGTCGCGCCACCGCCCGCGGGTGGCCGGCACAACATCGGTCGCTTCCCGCGCCGTCGCCGGTGAGCGAAGGAGGGCGTCGAGTGCCGCGATCGGCAACCGCCACTGACCACTCGGCTGAGCGTCGATGTAACGCACCTCGAGATGACCGACGGCGCGGACCGGTGGAAACAGCGTCGTGAGGTGGTAGTCGAGATCGCCGCGCGTGGGCCTGCGATCGATCTCGTCGTCGAGCGCACCGTCGATCCAGTCCCCGAACGTCGCATCCGGGGGCGCCGTCCAGCACGGTCCGTCGCGCACGACGCACAGCAGCGGCACATCCAGCACCCAGCGCGCATAGTCGCCGATGGGATCGGGCGAATCGTCGACGGCCGCCGCGGTGCGGGGCGGATCCAGTTCGAGCCAGGTCCGCATACGCTGCGATGCCCACGTCCCCGGCGGAATGCCGCGCAGTCGCGGCGAACACGCGAACGCCGCCGTCAGCGCCGGGCCCACGGTGTGGAGAAGATTCCACCGCAGCGCAATCTCTGCGGCATCGCTGCCCGCGTCGACGCTGACCTGGACCGCGGCCGTATTGCACATCATGAGGGTCCCGAATGGCCCGATGGCGCGGAATCGCTCCTCCATCGCCCGGTACCGCGGCGACTGCAGGAGCCGCTGCGCGGAACGTTCGGTGTCGGCGGCGGCCGCGCGGGCGGTGATGGAATGTGTGGAGAGGAGGTCGCGCAGTACTTGTTCGTCCGCGGCGAGTGTCTCGCAGAGTGCGTGCGCGCTTGCGCATGGAGCGCTGGAGAGTTCGATCTGGCCGCCGGGCTCGATGGTGACGAGGCTGCCCGCGGGAAGTGGGCGGGCGGGGGAATCGGGAGCCAGAGATCGGGGCGCGTGGGGGCCGAGGGCCGCGGCGATGGACGCGAGCGTCGGGCGGGTCGAGCCGGGAGTGTGGTGTTCCGTGAGCCATTCCAGTTCCGCGCCGATCAGACGCGGCGGCCCCAGCTTGAAACAGACCCCGCCGACGTAGGCCTGCGCGGCCGGACGCGAGGTCAGACTGGTGGACTCGACTGCGACAACCATGCCATCCTCCCCTCGGGAGCGGTCGAGCATCCTTCTCGAGGGTAGAGCGCGCTCCCTGTCGTGGCTACCACTGAGGAAGGATTTGGCGCGATGCTCAATCTCGAGCAGGTCCGACTGGACACCCCTGGGTGTCTCGATCGGGTATTCCTCGACAGTGCCGGATCGTCATTGCCGCCGCAACCGGTTCTGACGACCGTTATCGACCACCTGCGCAGGGAGGCCGAGGTCGGCGGCTATGTCGCAGCGCGCGAGCGTGCTGCCGACCTCACTGCGGTGCGAGTCTCGCTCGCCCGGCTGCTCGGCGCGGAGCCTGGCAACATAGCCCTCTCCGACAGCGCGACCCGGGCGTGGACCGACTTCGCTGGCTCGATCGCATTAGGGCCCGGGGACCGAATTCTGATATCGGCGGTGGAATACGCCGGCAACGCCATCACCGCACTGCACCGGGCGCGGACCGCTGGCGCCTCCGTGGAAGTGATACCGAGCGATCCGACCGGCCGTGTCGACCTCGACGCCTTGGAGCGAATGCTCGATGAGCGGGTTCGGTTGGTCTCGCTGGTCCACGTGCCGACGAATGGTGGCCTGATCAATCCGGTACGCGAGGTGGTGGACCTCGTCCACCGGCACGGCGCGCTCGTGCTGCTCGATGCATGCCAGTCGGTGGGGCAGATTCCGATCGACTTCGCCGCACTGGGCGTGGACGCGCTCTCCGCGACCGGACGCAAGTGGCTCCGCGGACCCCGCGGCACCGGATTCCTCTGCCTTCGCGAAGAATCGACCCGCTCCTTGATGCCCGCCGCGCTGGATCTGCATGGCGCCGAATGGGTCGCGCCGGACAGTTACCGCCCCGCGGCGGACGCCACCCGGTTCGAATTGTGGGAGTGCGACGTCGCCGCCCGTCTGGGGCTCGGCGCGGCGGCAGACTACCTGCTGAACATCGGAATCGAGACGGCCGCAACGGCAATTACCGAAAGGGCCGATGCGCTGCGGGCCGGACTGACCGCCCTCCCCGGCGTGACCGTCCGAGACCTCGGCGCCGAGCGCAGCGGCATCGTCTCGTTCACGATCGACGGCGTCGATCCATTCTTCATTCAGGACAGATTGGCGGACAGCAAGGTCGTGGTTACCGTCAGCGGCCGCTCATCGACCCTGATCGACATGTCCGCGCGGGGACTCGACGCGATCGTCCGAGCCTCGCCACACTATTTCACCTCCGCCGAAGACCTCGCAGACTTCCTGGCCGCGGTCGCGAACCTCACCTGATCCTGGAGTAACGGTTCGATGCACGGCCCCGGACGCGGTGCAACATCCGGCCAACGGCCAGCCGATTCACAGATCCGGGGCAACTTCCGGTAGAGTCTCTCAAGTTGTCTCGGCGAGGGCGATTCGCGAAGAACTTCTACCCGCGGAATCACCGTGATCGACGCGGCTACGGCTCTGCTCGAGCAGTCTGTACAGTCTGCTCCCTTGCCGTCCGTGTCCGTCCCCGCCTCAGCGCCGCGACGACGACCGACCGCCAGCGAAGATCTCATGTGAGTTGTAGGAGCCGTTCAAATGTCTGACGAAAATCGCCTCGTAGCCGCCACGCGCACCGAGTTCGGTAAGGGCGCCGCCCGTCGTGCTCGTCGCGATGGCCAGGTTCCCGCCGTCCTGTACGGCCACGGTACCGACCCGCAGCACCTGAACCTCCCGGCCCGCGAGTTCGCAGCGATCCTGCGCGCCCACGGTACCAATGCCGTCCTGACCCTCGACATCGACGGCACGGAGCAGTTCGCGCTGACCAAGTCGGTCGTCGTGCACCCGATCCGTCGCTACATCGAGCACACCGACCTGCTGGTCGTGAAGAAGGGCGAGAAGGTCACCGTCGAGGTGCCCGTCGTCCTCACCGGTGAGGCCGCTCCCGGTGCCCTGGTCACCCAGGACGTCACCACCATCAAGCTCGAGGCCGAGGCGCTGCACATCCCCGACCAGATCGAGATCTCCATCCAGGGCGCCGAGGCCGGCACCCAGATCCTGGCCGGCGCTGTCGCGCTGCCCACGGGCTCGGCACTGCAGGACGATGCCGAGCTGCTGCTCGTGAACATCGTCGCTTCCCCGTCTGCCGAGTCCCTCGAGGGCGAGGCAGGCGCGGGTCAGGCTGGCGAGGAGCCGGCCGCCGAGGCCTGATCAGTTCTGCGCTGAACGTCGTGCGGCGCGTCGATCCCGAACTCGGGAACGGCGCGCCGCTGTCGTATGGGAAGACCGTGGCACAGAAGGCGACCGTATGAAAGGACACAGCTCGGTGAGCGACGAGACCGCGTTGGTGGTCGGCCTGGGCAATCCGGGACCGCAGTACGAGAAGACCCGGCACAACATCGGATTCATGGTGGCCGACGTGCTCGCCGGGCGCCTCGGCGGAAAGTTCAGCGCCCACAAGCGCAGCGGTGCGGAGATCATCCAGGGGCGTATTTCCGGTCGGCAGACGATCCTGGCGAAGCCCCGCTCGTACATGAACCTCTCCGGCGGCGCCGTGTCCGGCCTCGCGCGATTCTTCTCCGTCGAGCCGTCGAACATCGTCGTCGTGCACGATGAGCTCGACCTCGATTTCGGCACCATCCGCTTCAAGCTCGGCGGCGGCGAGGGCGGACACAACGGCCTGCGCTCGATCTCGACTTCGCTGGGCACCAAGGACTACCTCCGCACCCGTATCGGTATCGGCCGTCCCCCGGGTCGACAGGATCCGGCCGACTACGTCCTCAAGCCGTTCTCCAGTGTCGAACGTAAGGAACTGGACCTCGTGTGCGAGGAAGCCGCCGACGCCGTCGAGCTGCTGCTCCAGATCGGCCTCGAGGCCGCGCAGAACCGGCTGCACTGACGCCTCGCACCGGCTGACTGCGCCGGGCGCACGTCGGGTGGGGGCTGGGCGCGGGATCGGCCGGGCTGGGCTGGGCGCACACAGCTTGTGGCAGCGTCGCACAAGTCGTAGCAGCGTCACACACCCGTTCCGCATCAGCCGGTGTGTGGCCTCGACAGGAAGCATGTGTCGTCCGGAGGTTGGCGAACCGGTGCGTCGGCGTTCCCGAAGCTGCTCGGCCATGATCTGATCAGCACGTCCGTCCGAACCAGGAGATTGCTGTGAGCGGTCCCACCAATCCCACCGATCCGGCCGATCCCACCGATCCGGCCAGGCAGGGATACCCCACACCGGGCTATCCGATGAACCAGGACTACTCCGGTGATCCGGGGTATCCGGACCGTCAGGGTTATCCGTCAGGTCCGGGCTATCCGGCGCCGTACCAGCCGGTTCCTGGAGGCCTCCCCGCCGGGCAGGTGCCGCCACAAGGCGGATTCCCGGGAGGCCCGGTCTTCCCCGGCTGGAGCCCCGCACCTGCACCGCCGAAGAACCGGTTCTGGGTCGGATTCGCATCGGGGTTCGGCGCGGCCGCAGTCCTGGCGGCGTTCGTGCTGGGCGCCGTCCTGGTGATCCGCATGGTCGCTTCGTCCGGCACTTTCGATATCCCCGGCACCCTGAGCCTCACCGGTAGCACCACCACCAGCGGACTGCCCGCCGGATTCGAATGCGCCGGAGCAGGTGGATACGACGACATCATCCCCGGCACCGAGGTGACCGTGTCGGACGAGTCCGGAACGATCCTCGGAAAGGGTGAATTATCCAGCAGCACTGGAGGTTCCGGATATTGTGACTTCGAGTTCACCATTCATGACGTGCCACGCGGCAAACACTTCTACGACGTCGAGGTCTCCCAGCGCGGTGCGTTGTCCTTCACCGAGGAGGAAGCCGAGAGCGGGCTGTCCCTGACCCTTGGCACCTGAGGGCAACGCCGGACCGCGATTGTCGGCGCAATGGCCTGCACGTCACGGCCACAGGTTCGACGAAGTCGAGATCGCACGCCGCGTGGCCGTTTCAGAAGGGCGGGGGCTCGTCGAAGTCGATGATCCGCGGCGGCGGGGGTGTGGGGGGTGTCGGGGTGGTGCGGTGTCGGTGGCGTGCGGGGATCAGGCTGTCGAGTAGGTAGTCGAGGTCGAGTTCGGCGCTCGAGTAGTTCAGCCGGGTGAGGGTGCGGGTGTCGGTGAGTCGGGCGAGGAGTTCGTCGTCGAGTCCGGCGGTGAGACCGGGCGGCATTGCCGGATCGCAGAACGGTCCGTGTGGCTGTGTCACGGTGGCCCGGCCGGTGGGGTCGATCCATTCGAGGTGGCCTTCCCCGATGTGACGGACAGCCCAGTAGCCGAGGGTCTTGAGTCGGTGATGGGTCCTGCACAGACACGCCAGGTTCGATTCGGTGGTGAGCCCGCCCCGATCGGGGTTGTCGTGATCGAACGGAACCGTGTGGTCGAGGTCGCAGTCGGTGGCCGGTGCGGCACAGTTCGGGAATCGACATCCGCCATCGCGGGTACGGACGATGTCCGCCAACGCGGCGGCAGGCCGATACGTTCTTTCCTGCCGGTGCGCTCGTGTTCTTGCCGCTACCGAGCGCGGGGAACACTCGGGGGCAGGTAAGGGGTGACCGATACCGAGTACCGGTCCGGTGGGCAGATCTGCGGTCAGCCGGGCGCGATCTCCTGCGGACAGGGTGAGGACCTGCTTCCAGGTGGCATCCGCGGCGAGTTCACGGGCGAGGTCGGCGTCGATGGCCCCGTAGCCGGACAGGTAACCGGGGTTGTCGTCGAACCCGAGGAGGGTCGACGCATCCACTCCGACGAGTACCTGCACCCCGACGCCCCCGCCCCCGGTGGCTGGAGCACTGGTGGTTGGGGTGCTGGTGGTTGGGGTGCTGGTGGTCGGGGTGCTGGTGGTTGGGGTGCTGGTGGTTGGGGTGCTGGTTCGAGCGGTGCAGTCGGGGCGGGCGCAGCGGCAGTCGAGGTGGGTGTGGCCGGCGGCCAGGGCGACGAGCGCATCTGCGCGGCGTTGCGCCTGGGTTCGGGGGTCGCGGGCGCAGACGTCGAAGGTCATCGCGCGGAGGCGGCCGGCGAGGATACGGCCGCCCTCGGCGGGGAGCAGCCCCTCGAGATGCGAGGTCGCATTGTCGCCCGCGATCACCCGGACGTCGCGGTCCCCGGCGGCGCGGAGACGTCGTTCCCGGGCGCCGTCGGGGTCGAGTCGGGCGATCAGCCGTCGGGCACGGTCCTTGAGTCGGGAGGTGTTCGAGCGGGCCGCGCCGTCGAGCAGGAGGCGTTCGATGTCTTCGAGTTTGTCGTCGGAGACGTTCGCCAGCGCCTCGGACAGTGCATACGCTTTCGCGAGGTCGATCCGCCCCGTTTGGAACGCGGCACGAACCTGATGCAGATGCCACCGCAGATCGCAGCCCAGTCCGATCATGCGCCGCGCCGAGGTCTCGGTGAGACCGAGGATGCCGGCGACCTCGACGTGCGCGAACTCACCGTGGCGTGCCTCGTTGCGTCCCGCGCGCGCATCTTCCTCGCAGCGCACCACGAACAGTGTGGTCACCAAGTCGATCTCGCAGAACTGTTCACGGGCGATGCGGGCGTGCTGCTCGGCGAGCACGGCGGACACATCAGCGTTCACCACCGCGCCATCCACCACCGCGCCGTCCACCACCCCGGTATCGAACATGTTTTCGATCATAGTGGGACCTGCCGACACTTTCAGGCGTCGACGCTGATCTCGATCTATTGCCGGTTCGGCCTCGACTAATCGCGCACCCCAGCTACGGTGTGCAACTCGGCGCGGGCGGTGTTGTCGGGGGAAATGTCCGGTGCCGAGGCTGCCAGTCGGCACGGGGCGTCGGACACGTCGGTGCCGAAGGTCGATCGCTACGAGGCTCTGGCGGCGAAGTACGCGCAGGACTGGCCCGCGTGGAGGCACTGCAAGATCGCCGTCCTGATGCACGCCAACGACCACCCCGGTGTCGGATTCGACCGTGGAGCGGGCTTTGCGTCGCCATGGGCTGCTGTTGCCGTACCTTGCACGCCTGGAGTAAGTCGGCGCTCAATACACCTGCCGGAGCTGTCCTCCGCGCAGCTCCGGTCATCCGCCGCAACATGACCGCATCGTGACGTAAGACCTTGCCGTGCAGACACTTTCGATCCGTCACCCTACGACATGGCAGCAGTCACTCAACCAACGTCATTACCCACTACATCTCGACCGGTTTCCGTTTCGCTGTCATTGCGCCCATTCACGCCAAGGTATCGAGCGAGCCCGATCGTGAGCCCCAGTCCGACGACCACAACTCCGACGACCGTGACGAACACCGGCACGGACGTGTTGAAGCCTCTCGACCAGGCGACGGCGACGCCCGCTCCGGTGCACAGTACGCCGCCGATCGGGAGCAGCACAGAAAGCCATCGCACGGTCGACAGTGCATTCGGGTCACCGAAGCATCGCAGGACTCCCCACACGCACAACAGGGCACACAGATACCCCAGGAGCCCGCCCGAGGCGTAGAAGGGCAGGACGAATGGTCCCGGGTCGAACGCCGTCGACCAATCCGAGAACCCAGCGAGGAGCACGAGGAGAACGACGGACATGCCCGTCACGATGCCGATGAAAGCTGAGGGGATAACCAACGCCAATCGCAAAGCGCGACCGCACATTCCGCGCTCGATTGCCCATGACCGGAGCATCTGATCGCTATCCTCGCCCAGTACCGAGTCCACGCCGTGACCATCCTGGTGCGCGCCGTTGAGTTCGGTCTCGAGCTCTGCGAGCAGCGCCTTCCGGTCCGCCGTGCGGACACCTGCGCGACGCCAGAGGCTGTTCGCCTTCCGGAGGATGACTGTGAACCCTTCGACGCTGTCAGAATGTGCGTCCGCGGTGGTAATCATGGGAGGTCCTTTCCGATGTCGGCTGCGGTGCAAGACTGCAATAGCGAGGTGACACTGGTCGAGACGGCGAGCCATTCCGCGGTGCCGCTCTCGAGCAACCTGGCCCCGTCCTCGCTGAGCGAGTAGTACTTTCGCGGTGGGCCAGACGGCGATGGACGCATCTGCGATGTGACGAGGCCCGACTTCTCCAGTCGCGCCAGCAACGGATACGTGGATCCACCCGAGACGAGGAGATTCTGCTCGGCCAGCCGTACTGTCAGTTCGTACCCATACACCGGACGTTCCCGCAGCAAGGCCAGAAGGCAAAGGTCCAAGACTCCTCGAAGCACGAGGCTTCGCCTCTCCACGGCACTCATGCTGAGCATGATAGCAAGTGGCCGCTTGCTGAGCCGCCACCGTTCACCCGGTGCAGCACCGAGAGATCTTCCTGCTCGACAACGGAATCCCCGCAGGTGGCCGGGATGACTGAAACGCGGGTGCGGCGATGCGAGGAAGCGGTTTCCGGTCAGCCGAGGACGCGCCGGGAGTTGAATGCAATAGCCACCAACCCCAACCCGTACACAGCGGCCGCCCCGAGAACAAGACCCACCGAATGCCCAACCGGGCCAGTGAGACCAGCCGCGACACCCAGCGCAGCACAGAACGCCACATTGAATACTGTGTCCTGCAACGCGAACACCCGCCCCCGGCGATCATCGTCGATCTCGATCTGCACCGCCGCATCACCCGTCAGCTTCACCGTCTGACCAGCAAACCCCAGCAGGAACGCCCCCACCAACAACAACGGCTGCCACAACGACGCCACCACAACCACCTGCACGACAGTCGCGAACACCAAGGCGACAACGACCGTCCGAGACCGTCCCAGAACAGGAATCAACCACGGCGTCGACAGAGCCGCACACAGCATGCCCGCCGCCGTCGCCCCCACCGCAACGGTCAAACCGGCAAGGCCACCCGACAGTGCACCACCGACATCCGGCCCACGCAGAACCAACACCATGACCAAGGTGTTGACACCGAACACCATGCGATGAACGCCGATTCCGATCATCGCCGTCGTCACACCAGGCGCCCGCCACACCGCAGACACCCCGGTACGCAACCCGGACACAACCACCGCGGCCGCACCCCGTCCCGCAACCACACCGGTACCATCGCCCGCCGCCGGACCGAGCACCCGATGCCCGAAACCACTGACGATCCACGCACCGATCACCGACGCGACAGCGCCCAGCGACACCGCGACACCGGAGCCGAAGTCCCCCTCACCGACCACCCCGATCACCACGACGGCGACACCCGCACCTGCCGCCGAGAACCCCGATCCCACCGTCGCAAGCACCGAATTCGACGGCACCAACCAACTCTGCTGCACCACATGTGGCACAGACGCAGACACACCCGCGAGGACGAAACGACTGACACCGATCACCACCAACGCCGACAACAACAGCAGCGTCTCCCCCGCACCACCGAACAACAGCATCGCGACAACGACGATCAGACAGCCCCGCAGCACATTCGCCCACAACAAAACCGATCGACGATCCCACCGATCCAGCAGAGCACCCGCGAACGGACCGATCACCGAATACGGCAACAGCAGCACCACGAAACCGGCAGCAATCGCAAGCGGCTCCGCCTCCCGCTCCGGATTGAACAAGATCGCCCCACCCAGGGCCGCCTGGAACAACCCATCGCCGGCCAGCCCAACAAACCGGACCGCTGCCAGACGACCAAGGCCCGGCGACCGCCGCAGCGTCATTCCGACAGCCGTCCATCCCGGCCGCCTCGACGAAGCACCCCGGCCACGCCCACCCGACGCCCCGTCGAGCCACCCACCCACGGATCCCTCACCACCGAGATCCTCAGCACACAAGGGCTTCTCGCCAAACCGGAGAGACCACCGGGCCGTCATCGAACTTCCAGCTCAGGACTCATGCTCAGCAAGGTAGCAGGAGCTAGCTTGCTGAGCAATATACCTTCCAGTGCGCCACCTCTACCCTGACCGCGAGAGCGAAATCCTGCTTCGCCCTGCCGACTACCCCAGCAATGACACCGACGTCGACCGCCGCAGCTTGCCGGATGAGGTCTTGGGGATACTCCCAGGGCCGAGTACTGCCACGGTCCTCGGCCGCACCCCAACCTCCGAGACGACCGCGTGTACGACCTCGCGCTCGATCCGCTTCACCTCTTCGGGATCGCCAATTGCATTGGTTTCCACAGCAACTGCGAAGCTCTCGCGCTTCTGACCGGCGTCCAATCTGATCGCGACGGCGTTGCCGGGACGCACCCCCCTCACCGACCCGGCCGCGCGCTCGATGTCGGTGGGATAGATGTTCCGGCCGCCCATGATGATGACATCCTTGACGCGCCCGCAGACCACGACGAGTCCGTCCTCGGTGAAGTACCCGACGTCGCCGGTGTTGATCCAGCCGTCGGCGTCCTGCGTCGGCTCCGGACCGTTCACCGTCAGATATCCGGGCGTGACGGCCTTTCCACGTAGTTCGATGATTCCGACTGCACGGCGGGGCAATTCGAGACCATCCCGTGCGACGACGCGACCTTCGAGACCCGGCACCAGCGGACCCAAAGTCGGGAGTGCGCGCGCATTGTTTCGGTTGGAGGGCACCGCCATGCCGCCGGACTCGAGCAGATCTGGATCTACATGGTCGAGAACCATCCCCTGCCCCGGTTCCGGGACCGACACCGCGAGCGTCACCTCCGCCATACCGTAGGTCGGCGCGAGCGCCATCGGATCCAGGCCGAATCGCGCACCGGCCTCCGCGAGCGCAATCATGGTGTCCGGGTCGACCGGTTCGGCACCGTTGAGCAGGCACCGCATGGTGGACAGGTCGTACTCGCGCTCGGGTGCCTGCGCCAACCGGCGGGCCAGCAGCGAGTACGCGAAGTTCGGTGCCGCGGTGACGGTTCCACGGTACTTCCCCATCAGCTCCGCCCACAGCAGCGGCGAGTTCAGGAAGTCCAGCGGCGTGATGTGGACGGTGGTGGCACCGATCTGCATCGGAACGGTGAGGAATCCGATCATGCCCATGTCGTGGAACAGTGGAAGCCAGCTGATCATCACGTCCTGCTCGGGATTGACCTTGACGCGGTCGATCATGGAATAGGCGTTGGCGTAGAAGTTCCCATGAGTGAGCTGGACCGCTTTCGGAGATCCGGTGGAACCGGACGTCAACTGCTGCAGCGCGATATCGGTTTCGGCGGTCTCCACCGGGGCGATGTCGTGGCCGCCGCGCATCTCGTCGATCGTCACGACCTTGACGCCCCGCTCGACCAGCAGCGGCGTCGCCGCCTCGAACGGCGCTCCGACGATCACCGCGGCTGCCGTGACCATCCCGATGATCGTCTCGGTGTCCTGCGCCCACACATGCAGGTCGGTGCGTGGCGTCGGCTGATGAAGCATCGTCACCGATGCACCGCGCATCCATGTCGCCTGGCAGGCCGGAGCAATATCGGCAGGCATTCCGGCGAGCACACCGATCGCGTCGCCGTGCCCGATGCCGGCGTCTGCGAGGGCCCCGGCCATGCACCGGGCCTGCCGATGCACCTCGCCCCATTCCTGGCGCAGCGGGGCATCGGGTTCACCCGTGATCAGGGCCTGCGAGCTGGTCGCGGCCGTGGCATACATCTCGTCGGTGAACTTGCTCATCGCAACTCCTGCCGGTCCCTGTCGGGACATTACGACTGCACCCCCGGTTCCCGACACGTTTGTCCACAAGCGGTGCCGACCTGTTACCCCGTCGGCGGTGCCGACCTCACTCGCGCGCAGAGCCCGCGTACCCTGGTATCGGTTTCTCACCACCTTGTAAAGTCCGGATTCCGTTCACGAACCTGAGAGGCTCACCCCGTTGACTACCGCGCCCGACTCGGCCGAGCTCACCCCTGCCGAGACGGCGTCCTCCACCGCTGCTGGCCCGAAGTCGCTGTCGACGGAGGCCGCGCGACGCCGCACGTTCGCCGTCATTTCACACCCCGACGCTGGTAAGTCGACGCTCACCGAGGCCCTCGCGCTGCACGCGAAGATGATCTCCGAGGCCGGCGCCGTCCACGGCAAGGCGGGACGAAAGGCCACGGTCTCCGACTGGATGGAAATGGAGAAGGCCCGCGGCATCTCGGTCTCCTCCACGGCGCTGCAGTTCAACTACCACTCGGAGGAGTCCGGCGACGACGTCGTCAACGTCGTCAACCTCGTCGACACCCCCGGTCACTCCGACTTCTCGGAGGACACGTACCGCGTGCTCACCGCAGTCGACGCGGCCGTGATGCTGATCGACGCGGCCAAGGGCCTCGAGCCGCAGACGCTCAAGCTCTTCCAGGTGTGTCGCCACCGCGGCATCCCCGTCATCACCGTGATCAACAAGTGGGACCGTCCGGGCCGCACTCCGCTCGAGCTGCTCGACGAGATCAACGAGCGCATTGGCCTGACCCCCACTCCCCTGTACTGGCCGGTCGGTATCGCCGGCGACTTCCGTGGACTGCTGCGCCGCGGGGAGGACGGAGTTGCGCAAGAGTACGTCCGCTTCACCCGCACGGCGGGCGGCGCCAAGATCGCTCCCGAGGAGCGGCTCACACCCGAGCAGGCCGTCGAGCGCGAGGGCTCGGAGTGGGAGACCGCGGTGGAGGAGAGCGAACTGCTCTCGGCAACCGGGCAGGACCACGATCAGGAACTGTTCCTCGCGGGGCAGACGTCCCCGGTGATCTTCGCGTCCGCGATGCTGAACTTCGGCGTCCGGCAGATTCTCGACGCACTCATCGCGCTGGCCCCGCCGCCGGCCGCCCGCGACGACATCGCCGGCAAACCGCGTCAGGTCACCGACCCGTTCAGCGCGGTCGTGTTCAAGGTCCAGGCCGGTATGGACACCGCGCACCGCGACCGTCTCGCATTCATGCGCGTCGTGTCCGGCGTGTTCGAACGCGGCATGGTCGTCACGCACGCTCAGACCGGTAAGCCTTTCACCACCAAGTACGCTCTCACCGTCTTCGGCCGCGACCGAACCACCGTCGAGAACGCGTACCCCGGCGATGTCGTCGGACTCGTGAACGCGAACGCACTGGCTCCCGGCCACACCCTGTTCAGCGACAAGAAGGTGGAGTTTCCGCCGATCCCGTCTTTCGCGCCCGAGCACTTCTCGGTGCTGCGCGCCGAAAGCGCCAGCAAGTACAAGCAGTTCCGCCGCGCCGTCGATCAGCTCGACTCCGAGGGCGTCGTGCAGATCCTGCGCAACGACATCCGCGGCGACGCTTCACCCGTCATGGCGGCCGTCGGCCCCATGCAGTTCGAGGTGGTGGCCGCCCGGATGATGGCCGAGTTCAATGTCGAGGCCCGGATGGAGCCGCTCGGCTACGCGCTCGCCCGCCGCACCGACGCCGAGTCCGCTGTGGAGCTGGGCCGCCAGCGTGGAGTCGAAGTCTTCACGCGCTCCGACGGTGTCATGCTGGCTCTCGTCAGCGACAAGTGGCGACTGCAGTACATCCAGAAGGAACTGCCGGAGCTGACGCTCGAACCGCTCGTGGCCGCAGCCGACTAGTGAGCGTTCTCCAGACCCTGTTCGACGCCGAACTCCACATCGGTGACGCCACTATCCTGTGGCGCGAGATCATCGGGAACTCGTTCGGTATCGCGTCCGCGATCGGCGGCATGCGACGCGTCGTGTGGGCCTGGCCAGTGGGCATCATCGGCAACGCACTGCTGTTCACGGTGTTCATGGGCGCGCTGTTCTACACCCCGCAGGACCTCAACCTGTACGGGCAGGCTGGACGGCAACTGCTGTTCATCACCGTCAGTGTCTACGGCTGGACGCGGTGGGTTCAGTCCCGGCACGACTCGGGCAAAGCGGTGCTGCCGCACTGGGCGTCCACGCGGCAACGGATCGCGATGGTCACCACCATGGTCATGGGCACCGTCGTGTTCGCTCAGGTCTTCGGGATGCTCGGCTCGTACGGCCGGTGGGCCGAGGCATGGATCTTCACCGGATCGATCCTCGCCACCTACGGCATGGCCCGCGGCTGGACCGAGTTCTGGATCATCTGGATCGCCGTCGACGTGGTCGGCGTCCCGCTGCTACTGAAGGCTGGCTTCTACCCCTCGGCAATCCTGTACCTGCTGTATGCCGGATTCGTGGTGTGGGGCTTCGCGGTGTGGCTACAGATCCAGCGGCGATCCACGGCCGAGTCCGTCGTCACCGCAGCCTGACCCCGTACCAGGAATGAACCACCGGCCGGTCCGGTTGCAGCCGGTATGGCACAGGACACAGCAGAGCCCCTGAACCTCGGCGCGTTCGGCGTCTGGCGTCACGCGTTCGGCCTGACCCCCGAGGTAGGCGAGGAGATAGAGCGGCTCGGCTTCGGCACCATCTGGGCCGGCGGATCCCCGCCCGCAGACCTGGCGGTGATCGAGGACCTCGTCGCCGGCACCGAGACGGTCACTGTCGCGACGGGGATCGTGAACATCTTCGCCGCGCCCGCCGGCGAGGTCGCGCGCTCGTACCACCGGATCGAGGCCCGGCATCCCGGACGCTTCGTCCTCGGCATCGGTGTGGGGCACCCGGAAGTTCCCGGCATGGGCGCCGAGCGGCCGTACGACGCCCTCGTCCGATACCTCGACGCCCTCGACGACGCGGGTGTTCCGGTGCAGCGGCGCATGCTCGCCGCGCTGGGCCCGAGGGTGCTGAAACTGGCTGCGGACCGCTCGGCCGGCGCCCATCCGTATCTGACGAACCCCGAGCACACCCGGGAGGCGCGCGAGGTGCTGGGCCCGAACGTGTTGCTGGCCCCGGAGCAGAAGGTGGTGCTGGATACCGACACGGACGCCGCACGCACCGTCGGGCGCGCAGCCGTCGAGAACCCGTACCTGCACCTGCGCAACTACCGGCGCAACCTCGAACGGCTGGGCTACCCGGCCGAGGAACTAGACCACGGCGGCAGTGACCGCGTCATCGATGATCTTGTCGCACACGGCGATACGACCACCATCGCACGGCATCTCACCGAGCATCTCGACGCGGGCGCCGATCACGTTGCGATACAGGTACTGCCGATGGCCGCAGATCCACTGCCGGCGTTGCGGGAACTCGCTGCGGCGCTGGGGATCGTGCGTACGTAACTCTCTCACCAACCCCTAAGACTTCGCTAACGGGTACCGAGTTTTTCGGCCATAACTTTGCTGGTGTCGGGGCCACCGGGGCGTCGACACCGAGCGAGGAGTCCGATCATGACCAAGTCCCGCATCAGCCACACCACGCGCCGGCGAGCGGCCGTCGCCGTCGCGAGCATCGCCGCGGCCGGTGCCCTTGCCGTGCCCGGCGTCGCCTGGGCCCAGAACGCCATCCCCGCAGGCTCGCCGTCGGTCGTCGCTCCCGCCGCAGCCGCAGCGGCAGGTACTCCAGCCACAGCGGTCACCCCGGCCACCGAGACCGCGCCGGCCGTCGTCGATCCGGGTTGCTCGGTAACGGCGACACGCCTGTCGGACGAGGAGATCCATAAGCAGATCGCCGACGGCGCGCTCGGTGGCCCCATGGTGATCGAGCCCGGCGACGTGACGCTCGGGGAGAGCGTGTCCCGAAATTATGTGGCCGAGAACGAGACAGGGGACGCTGCGAGGACGATCGCGGCACGGAACTGCTGAGCGTTCTCGGAGTACGGGCACTATGGACCGAGTGACCGATAGCGCCCGCATCCTGCTCGTCGACGACGACCCGAAGGTCCTGTCATCCCTCACACGGGGGCTCCGTCTGTCCGGTTTCGAACTCGAGACCGCACTGGACGGAGTCTCCGCGCTCCGTGCCGTGACAGCGTCGAACCCCGACGCGATCGTGCTCGACGTCAACATGCCGGGGCTCGACGGGGTGAGTGTGGTGACGGCGCTGCGAGCAATGGGCAACGAGGTGCCGATCTGTGTGCTCAGCGCACGCAGCACGGTCGGCGACCGGATCGCGGGCCTCGAGGCCGGTGCCGACGACTACCTCACCAAGCCCTTCGAACTCGGCGAACTCGTGGCGCGGCTGCGGGCACTGCTCCGCCGGGCGCCGCGCACCCCCGCGCCGACGGGGATCGTCACCGTCGGCGCCCTCGAGGTGGACCTGCCGGGCCGACGCGTCCACACGAGGGGTGAACGCGTCGAGCTGACCAAACGCGAGTTCGACCTGCTCAGCGTCCTCGCCGAGAACGCGGGGATCGTCCTGAGCCGGGTGCAACTGCTCCGTCTGGTGTGGGGCTACGACTTCGACGCGGACACCAACGTCGTCGACGTCTTCATGACGTATCTGCGAAAGAAGTTGGAGGCCAACGGGATGCCACGCGTGCTGCACACCGTGCGAGGGGTCGGATTCGTTCTGAGGGAGCAACCGTGAAGAGACGTCGCCGCTCGCTGTCCTTGCGGGCCCGGGTAGCCCTGGTCTCCGCTCTGGCCGCCGCGATCGTCATCGCCGCGATCGGATTTGCCTTCGCGGTATTCCTGCGGGTCAACGGCTCCGAACAGCTCGATCGCACCCTCGACTCGGTGTCGCTGAGCATGGCCACCGACCCCGCTGCCTCGGCCGACAACACCGTGGCTCCCGTTCTGCCCGAGGACCTCAGCCCACAGGTCGTGCAACCGACGGCCATCGCCGCCGACCCGGTCCGCGCGACCACGATCGGCGGCACCGCAGTGCGGGCGAAGGACGTCCCGATCAATGGAGCCATAGGCCAGGTGGTCGCTGTCTCGGTTCCCGAGGATCCGATGAGTCGCGCCATCCGGGAACAGCAGTGGCAGGTTGCCGGTGTCGCCCTTGCTGCAATCGCGGTGGCTGCCGGGCTCGGCTGGTTGCTGGCCGGCCGCGCGGTTCGGCCGCTGCAGCGCCTCGCGGCCGCGACCCACACTGTCGGTGACGAACTACCCGCCGCACTGCCCGACATCCGCGGCGCCCGCGAAGCCGAGGAACTCTCCGACGCCCTCTCCCGCATGCTGGATCGAATCAGCAAGGCCCGCAGTCGCACCCAGGAGGCTCTCGGGGCGGCGCGGGACTTCGCAGCGGTATCCGCGCACGAGCTGCGCACGCCGCTGACCGCGATGCGCACCGACCTCGAGGTGCTCACCACACTGCCGCTCACAGAGGAGCAACGGACCGAGATCCTGCGCGAGGTGCTCGCGACGCAACGACAGATCGAGGCGACGCTCACCGACCTCGAGCGGCTCGCGGTGGGCGAACTGTCCGACGCCACCGACCACGAGGACCTCGACCTGGCGGAACTCGCCGATCGCTGCGTGCAGGAGTTGGCCCGCCGACTACCCGACGTACAAATCGAACTGAACTCCCCACCCACGGTCAGCGTTCGCGGCATTCCGTCGGGACTGCGCCTGGTCCTCGAGAACGCGGTCACGAACTCGGTACGGCACGGGCGCGCCGAACGGATCCGGATCACCCTCGTTCACAGCGACTCTCAGGGAGCGGTCGTTGCCGTCGACGACGACGGTATCGGCATTCCCCAGCACGAGCGTGCCCCACTGTTCGAACGGTTCGTGCGCGGATCGTCCGCCGACCCCGAAGGATCCGGACTAGGGCTCGCCCTGATCGCACAGCAGGCAGCGCTGCACGGCGGACGGGCCGAACTCTCCGACAGCCCGCTCGGCGGGACGCGCCTGCTGATCTACCTCGCGGCACGGCCCGCCTGAACGAACAGGGCTTCGATCAGGGTCGGATCGACGCCTGCGAGAGTGTCCGGCGACCAGCGCGGGTTGCGGTCCTTGTCGACCAGCACCGCTCGTACACCTTCGATGAAGTCGTGGCTGCGGGTGATCTCTGCACCCAACGCCAATTCCATTGCCAGACACTGTTCGAGCGTGAGTGCTGCGCCGCGGCGGATCAGCTCCGCGGTGACCCACAAGCTGGTGGGTGACAGGCTCGTCAGCGCACCTCGCGTACGGACAGTCCACTCGTCGTCGCCGGTGAGCCTCGCGACCATCTCCGGGACCGTTCCCGACCCGAAGACTCGGTCGATCTCGGCCATCCGGGCCGCCAGATCGGAGACGGGCGCGTCCTGCACATGCTTGCCGAGCGCGGCCTCGATGTCGCCGGTGCGCAGGTCGTCGGCAAGCTCCGCGAGACGCTCACTCGGCACGAAGTGGGTAGCCAGGCCAGCGGTGATCGCGTCCGCGGCGGACGCACGGGCACCGGTGAGCCCCAGGTACATTCCGGTGGCCCCGGTCAAACGCGGCAGGAAGTGGCTGGCCCCGATGTCAGGGAAGAAGCCGATCGCGGTTTCGGGCATCGCGAGCGCCGCCCGCTCGGTGACCACCCGGACCGAGCCGTGCACCGAAATCCCCAGACCGCCGCCCATCGCGTGCCCGTCGATGAGCGCGATGTACGGCTTGGGGTACTCCGCAATGAGCGCATTGAGCCGGTACTCGGAGGCGAAGAACTCATGGACCGCCGCATGGTCCCCGTCGAGCGAATCCTGGCGCACCGTCTTGATGTCACCGCCGGCACAGAACGCACGGTCGGATGCACTCGTGACGAGCACCGCTTCGATCGTCTCGTCGTCGCGCCACTGCAGCAGCGGGACGTACATGTCGCGGATCATGCTCGCGTCCAGCGCATTGAGCGCCTTCGGCCGGTCCAGCACGATTTCTGCGACCGCTCCGTGCACGCGGGTCTGGATGTACGACGTCATCGAGTTTTCCTCCACTCACCTCGAACAGGTCACGGCCCCAGCGCGTCACAGTCCCAGCCCCCGACACCGGGGCGTTGCCGGTACCGCACCCGCAGGTGCCGTCGGCCCGGATCCGCATGTCAGAACTCGATCGTTTCCGGGACCGGACACCAAGCCTGCCAGGTCGACGAGACGAACACCGGATCGGGCCTCACATGGATCCAGCTGCGGGCATCGGGCAGGGGCTCCGGGGCGGGACGGTCGCGCCGTGACCCTATGCGCCGGCAGTCTCCTTCATCGGCCCCGACAGCATCCACCGGTGTCCGAACGGATCGATCAGAGTCGCGTTGCGACGGCCGTGGTTCTCCGAGATCCATCGCTCGACCGTGCCGCCGGCATCGTGCGCCCGCTGGAGCACCGCATCGGTGTCGTCCACAGGGAGCATCAGGCTCACTGAAGTCGCGCCCGCCTCAGGTGCGGTCAGCCCCATCTCCGGAAACTCCTCGGCCAGGTAGATCAAGCCGGTCTGCAGACGCAGCTCCACGTGCCCGATCCGGCCGTCGTCCATCACGATCGGTTCCCCGAGCACCTCGGCCCCGAAGACCCTGCGATACCACTCGACGGCGTCCCGCGCGCCCCGCACCGTCAGGTACGGCACTGCGCCCGACGCTGGGAAACCGGTCACGGCATCATCCCCGGAGGGGAGCCGATCAGGGCCCATCGGTTGGACGTCAGACGGAAACTCGGCACGTCCGCGAGCGAGTACACCGACTCGTAGGTGCGCTCGTATGCCGTGTGTGCGATGCGCCAGCGACCGGCACCGTCGCGTGCATACCGATCCTGGTAGAAGGCGGCGCCATGCATCAGCATCTGATCGCCCGGGATCACGACCGTGTCCGACAGGTACCAGATACCGGTCGCGGTATCGCCGTTCACCTCGATCTCGGGGTGCCCGCAATGGTGCTCGGTGATGACGTGCGGCCCGAGCGTGTCCTGCAGGAACGACACGAAGGCGTCCCGCGAATCGAATCGCAGGTGCTCGGCGTACGTCGCCGTCACTTCGGGTAGCAGGGTCTCCGTGAACTCGGCCCAGGACTTCGTGTCGAGCGCGCGCACGTATCGATACTTGAGCCGACTGATCTCGGCTATCGCCTCCAGGTCCACGATCCTGCCCTCCACACGCCGCCGACCCGCCTCGTGCGTTCGGTATAAGTGCAGGCTAATCGCCTCTGCGGCGGTGTGGGGCGGGTAGCGGAATTATCGTTGGCGCACCGTGTCAGTCGAACTCGGCCGCCAGCTCCATCCACCGCTCCTCGGCGGCTTCCTTCTCCGCCACGACATGCTTGAGCTCGGCATCGAGGGTCATCAGCTTCGCCTGTTCCGTTGCCGCCTCGGCGAGCTGTGCGTGCAGCTTCGCCTCGCGCTCGTCGAGCTTGGCGATCGCGCGCTCGAGCCGCGACAGCTCCTTGCGGGCCGCCCGATCGGCAGCGCCGTCGCGGTCCGCCGACCGGGAACCGGCGGAAGCGGCGGCCCCCACTCCTGAAGCCACCGACTGCGCAACGTTCTCGGGCTTCCGTGCCAGCACCGCGCGCCGACGGAGATACTCCTCGATGCCACCGGGAAGGTTGGTCAGCTTGCCGTCACCGAACAGCGCCCACGTGGTGTCACAAATGCGCTCGACCAGGTACCGGTCGTGCGAGATGACCACCATCGTGCCGGCCCAGCCGTCGAGCAGATCCTCGAGCTGCTGGAGAGTGTCGATGTCCAGGTCGTTCGTGGGCTCGTCGAGCAGCAGCACGTTCGGTTCCGCCATCAGGACGCGGGTGAGCTGCAGACGACGGCGCTCGCCACCGGACAGGTCACCCACCGGGGTGCGCTGGCGCGCCGGCGTGAACCCAAGCCGCTCCGCGAGCTGACCGGCCGAAATCTCCTTGTCCCCCAGCGTGATTCGCTCGGCGACATCCTTGACGGCGTCAAGCACCCGCATATTTGTCGGCAGGTCGTCGAGCTCCTGGCGCAGCCACCCGATCTTCACCGTCTGGCCCTGGATCCGCTTGCCCGACGCCGGCTCGAGCTCGCCCGCGAGTGTGCGCAGTAGCGTCGTCTTGCCGGAGCCGTTGACGCCGACCAGGCCGACACGCTCGCCCGGAGCGAGACGCCACGTGAGGTCGTGGACCAACTCGCGGCCGTCCGGGGTGGTGAGCTTGGCGTCCTCGATTTCGATGACGACCCGGCCCAGGCGGCGCTTCGCAAACGACGCGAGCGCGATGCTGTCGCGCGGAGCAGGAACGTCGGCAATCAACGCCTCAGCGGCCTCGACCCGATACTTGGGCTTGGACGTCCGGGCCTGCGGGCCGCGACGGAGCCACGCGAGTTCCTTGCGGGCGAGGTTCTGCCGGCGCTCCTCGGCGGCATCCGCCTGACGGGAACGCTCGGCCCGCGCGAAGATCCAGTCGTTGTAGCCGCCCTCGTAGCTTTCGACCTTGCCACCCACCACCTCCCACGTCCGGTTGGCGACCGTGTCGAGGAACCAGCGATCGTGGGTGACGACAACCAGAGCGGAGCGCCTCGAAACGAGGTGTTCGGCGAGCCACTGCACACCCTCCACGTCGAGGTGGTTGGTGGGCTCGTCGAGTACCAGCAGATCCAGGTCCTGGACGAGCGCCGCGGCCAGTGCGACGCGGCGGCGTTCACCGCCGGACAAGCCGTCGACCTTGGCGTCCAGGCCCAGGTTGTCGATGCCGATCCCCGCGAGGATGCCGCGGATCCGCGCGTCGCCGGCCCACTCGTGGTCGGCGACGCCGAGCGGCCCGAGCACGACCTCACCGACGCTGGAACCCTCCGGGAGCACTCCGCGCTGGGTGACCACGGCCATTCGCAGGCCACCGACGCGGCTCACGCGCCCCTCGTCCGGGCTCTCGACGCCCGCTAGGACCTCGAGCAGCGTGGTCTTGCCGCCGCCGTTGAGGCCGACGACGCCGATGCGCTCGCCCTCCTGCACACCCAGCGAGACGGAATCGAGCAACGGCTTGATGCCGAAGGACTTCGAAACCTGCTCGAGATTGATCAAATTCGCCATCAGTGGCGTCCTTCCGGATCAGGGTCGATCACGCGGGCGCCGGGCACGGGCCCGCTCGCGACACGCACGGTGCGGCAGACGCCGGCACCGGAAAGTTCTGCCCCCACCTGCACGGCGGACTCGGCGTCCGCACACAGGAATGCACACGTCGGACCTGAGCCGGACACGATGCCCGCGAGGGCTCCGGCAGTCACCCCGGCGCGCAGGGTCCGGCGCAATCCGGGGGCCAACGACAGCGCCGCGGCCTGCAGGTCGTTGCCGAGCAGGGGCGCCAGCGCGGCGGCGTCGCCCGTGGCCAGGGCGTGCATCAGATCCGCGACATCCCCGACCCGCGGCGGCGCACCCTCCGACCGGAGCCGGTCGAGCTCCCGAAACACCGTCGGTGTCGAGAGCCCGCCCTTCGCGAGCGCGAGCACCCAGTGAAACGTGCTGCGGGAAAGCACCGGAAGTAGCTTCTCGCCCCGTCCGGTGCCCACTGCGGTGCCGCCGTGCAAAGAGAACGGCACATCACTGCCGAGTCGCGCGGCGAACCCATCCAGCTCGTCGCGGCTCAGGCCCAGCCTCCACAACTCGTTGAGTGCAACCAGTGCCGCGGCCGCGTCGGCGCTGCCGCCGGCCATGCCACCGGCCACCGGGATGCCCTTGTCGATCGAGATCTCCACGGCGGGGGCGATACCGGCCTCGGCGGCAAGGATCTCGGCCGCCTTCCACACCAGATTGGTGCGGTCGGTGGGTACCGACGCCGCGCCCTCGCCGCGCACTCGGACCGTGAGCGTCTCGGCCGGTACCACCGAGAGATCGTCCGTGAGCGACAACGCCTGAAAGACCGTGCTCAGCTCGTGATAACCGTCCTCGCGCAGATCACCGACGGCCAGGTGCAAGTTGACCTTGGACGGGGCCCGGACGGCGATGGGACGAGGAACGACGGAAAGCACAAGTTCCAACAATAGGCGCTCGGCACGGCCTGGCGAAAACGCACCTCAGACGCTACTTCCGCCTACCGCACCGCGCGGACGCCCACACCGATTCCCACGGCCGCGACGGTGACCGCGGCCACCACCCCCGACAACACCGTTCCGGACGCGAGATCCCCGGCGAACAGCGCCCGCTCCGCGTCGACGACATAGCCGAGTGGGTTGATCGCAACCAGCGCCCGCATCCAGCCCGGGGCGTCGTCCAACGGCAGCATCGTCCCGGACAGAATCAGCATCGGGAACATCAGCGTCTGCTGCACCACCCAGAACATCCAGTCCTGCTCGCGCACCGCGAGCGCCAGCGCGTACGACAGCGCACCGAGCCCGATACCGAACACCCCCAGCAACAGAACGCCCACCACGGCCCCGAGCGCATCGACGTCCAGCCCCAGCGGAAGCGCCACCAGGATGATCAGAACCGCCTGCGCCGCAAGGGGAACCATCTCCTTCCACGCCCGGCCGATCAGCAGCGCCGAGCGGTGCAGCGGCGTGACCAGCATCCGTTCGTGTGAACCCTGCTGCATCTCCATCAGCAGGTTCGACCCGGTCATGGACGTGCCGAAGATCGCGATCATCACCAGTACCCCGGGAATGAACCAGTTCCACACTCCCTCCCCCATGCCGGGGACGCTCTCGAGCAGCGGACCGAACAGGGCGAGCAGAATCAGCGGTTGCGCGAGACTGAACACCACGCTCACCGGGTCGCGCAGGGTGGGACGCAGTTCGCGGACCATGACGATGCCGCTGTCGCGGACGATGCCGGACATGAGGGGACTCCTTGTGCTGGTTCGAGGACGGGTTCGAGTCGGTGACGACGATGCGGCGTTCACGCGACGGTGCTGGTCTCGCGCAGGCTGCGACCGGTGAGGCCGAGAAAGACGTCGTCAAGGGTGGGCCGGTCGATCTCGGCGGTCGCGACGTGCAACCCGCGCGCCTCGGAGATACGGAGGAACTCGGGCAAGGTCGCGTCGCCGGCGCTGGTCCGCACGTGCACCGAGGTTCCGGACACGGTCACCTCGCGGACCGTCACCAGCGTCCCGGCCAGCCGGGACGCCTCGAGCGCGCGTTCGGAATCCGCGAATCCCACCGTCAGCAGATCGCCGGCCAGCTCGGACTTCAGGGCCGGCGCGGTGTCGTCGGCGATCACCGTGCCCCGGTCGATGACGATCACCCGTTCGGCCATCGCGTCGGCCTCTTCGAGGTAGTGCGTCGTGAGCACGATCGTGGTGCCCATCTGCTCCCGGAGCCGCAGGATGTGCTCCCACAGGTTGGCCCTGCTCTGCGGGTCCATGCCGGTGGTGGGTTCGTCGAGAAACAACAGCGGCGGCCGGTGGACCAGGCCCAGAGCGATGTCGAGGCGCCGGCGCTGACCGCCCGACAGCGTGCTCACCTTCCTGGTGGCAAGGTCGGCGAGGTCGAGCGCCGCCAGTAGTTCGTCGGCCCGGATCGCGGACGCCGTCTTCGTCATCGCGTAGCAGAGCCCCTGGGTCACCAGCTCGTCCCGCACCCGCTGGTTGTGCCCCGCCCCGCTACCCTGCCCCACGTAGCCGATTCGGCGACGAACCTCGTCGCGGTCTGCGGTGACGTCGAATCCCGCGACGCTTGCCCGGCCCGACGTCGGCGCCAGCAGCGTCGTCAGCATCCGGAGCGTCGTCGACTTGCCGGCACCGTTGGGTCCGAGCAGCGCCACCAGCTCACCATCCGCGACCTCGAGATCGACGCCCACGACGGCGTCAACCGTGTTCTTGCCCTGCTTGAAGCGCTTGGTGAGCGCCTCCGTGCGGATCATCGCGTGCGTGGTCTGCATCGTCCCTGCTTCCCCGTTTTCGTGGTTCGTACCCGGTCGCCACGAAACTACGAGCAATTGCGGACACCTACGGTCCTCGTTGAGTGCAAGGCTGGGCCACATGAGGGAAACATCGGCGCGACTGCTGAGACTGCTGTCCCTACTCCAGACCCGACGGGACTGGTCGGGGCAGGAACTGTCCGAGCGGCTCGACATCACCCCGCGCACGGTGCGCCGCGACATCGACAAGCTGCGCAGCCTCGGCTACCCGGTGGATGCGACGGTCGGGATCGGCGGCGGGTACCGGCTGGGTGCGGGCGCCGAGATGCCGCCGCTACTGCTCGACGACGACGAGGTCCTCGCCGTCGCCCTCGGCCTGCAGTCCGGCGCCACCGGATCGGTCGTCGGGATCGGTGAGTCGTCGCTGCACGCACTGACGAAGCTGCGTCAGGTGATGCCGTCGCGTCTGCGACACCGGCTCGAGGCGCTGCAGGTCGATGTCGTCGAACGCGAACCGGTACGGAGCGCTGTGGACGCAACCGTGCTGTCGGCGATCGCGTCGGTATGCCACAACCACGAGCGACTCCGGTTCGACTACCGCTCGCACGACGGCAGCGAGACCCGTCGCGAGGTGGAGCCGTACCGCCTCGTCCGCTCCGGGCTGCGCTGGTACCTGGTGGCCTGGGATGTCCTGCGCGAGGACTGGCGCTCGTTCCGGGTGGACCGGATGGAACCCAAGATTCCCACCGGCCCCCGATTCGCGCCCCGGGAGCTCCCCCCGGGCGGAGCCGCCGAGTTCGTCGCCCGCGGCGTGAACCGGGTGGCCACCCAGGCCCGCGCGCGGGTTCTGCTCCACGCGCCGATCGAACAGATCGCACCGATGGTCGACGGGTCCTGGGGCACGCTCGAGGACGCGCCGGACGGTCGGTGCATCGTCTCGCTCGGCGGCAGTTCCATATCGTCGATCGCCCGCTGGCTCAGCGCCTTCGACGTCGACTTCACGGTGCTCGATCCCGAGGAGTTACGAGTCGAATGCCGGCTCAGGGCCGACCGACATGCGCTGGCGGCCGAGCGCTACCGCGGAGCCTGACCGGGCACGTCCATCCACATGCCGCCGACGTCGTTGCGAATCCATTCGACGACGATCCGCCGGTCGGCGATCGCCCACCGGTTTTCACGCCGCTCGAACCGGTCGAGGTAGCGCAACCACACCGTCAGGAAGTTTCGCTGAGGGTTTCCGGCGTCCGCGGCACTGGTGTGCTGGGCCATCACGTAGGTCTCGGTGTCGGCGGTGTCTCGGTCCGGGTCACCGGACAGTTCGATGAGCATGTTCCCCACGAAATGGAAGGTGCGGTCGAACAGACCGAAGCCGGCCGGGTCCCCGAGGAACTCCATGAATTCATCGACCCCGCCCTGATAGAAGGGGGCGTAATCGTTGTGCGCGTCGGCGAAGAAGCATGCACGCACGGCATCCCAGTCCCGGCGATCGACGCTCCGGTAGTACCGGTGCAGGACGTCGCCGATCTCGGCACGATCGGAGAGTTCGTCGGGTGTCACGTCGATCCTTCTTGTCGCACAGCAGGGTTGACGCACCCTACTGCCGGAAGCGCCTGCCGTGCAGGCGATCAGGACGGAAATGCGAAGCGGGGCCCCACTCCGTAGGAGTGGGGCCCCGCTCACGTCAATCTCCGGCTACGCGGAAACGCGAGTCGTCAGACCGCGGTGACGTCGGTGGCCTGCGGGCCCTTGTTGCCCTGGCCGACCTCGAAGCGCACGCGCTGATTCTCTTCGAGCGTACGGAAGCCGTTGGTCTGGATGGCCGAGTAGTGGACGAAGACGTCGGCGCTGCCGTCGTCGGGCGCGATGAAGCCGAAGCCCTTTTCAGCGTTGAACCACTTCACGGTGCCTTCTGCCATGTTTCTTCTTCTCTCATTGTAAAGGTGTGAACTCAGGAACCCGATCTTCTGGGAACCCGGGCCGGCGTCACACGGCAACTTCATCGACTTCTCGACAGAGAGAGAATCCGTCACCCGCAACTTCAGGATTTGCGAGCGTGGAACAACACAAACACAAAAACTACGACCACTTCAAGTGAACCACAGCCCACCGGGTTACGCCCGTGGCCCCACCCCCGGCGTGGCGTAGATCTCTCACGAACACTTGCACTCAGTACCCCCTAGGGGTATCTTTCGATTAGTCCGTTACCCGCACGGGGTAGTGGTACCAATTCTCGAGGAGCCACCATGAGCACCGCCCAGTACACCGTCACCGGAATGACCTGCGGACACTGCGTGGCCTCGGTCAAGGAAGAAGTCGGCGCCATCAGGGGCGTCTCCGATGTAGCCGTCGACCTCCAATCCGGCCGGCTGACCGTTACCTCCGACACCCCGCTCCCCGAGGCAGCCGTCACCGCGGCCGTCGAGGAAGCGGGATACACCGCCCAGCCGATCTGAGGATTTCGATGCGCACGTCCACCACGCTCATTGCTTACGCCGGGGGACTCGCAGTGGTATTCGCTGCGGCCCTCGGCGTGGGCGCCGTCACAGGAAGCCCCATCGACACGATGAGCACACATAGCGACGACCACGGGGCGGCAGCGCCCGCGGACACCACTGGCCCGGCTGCCCCGGCCGGCCTCCAGGTCTCCCAGGACGGTTACACGCTGAGCGAGATCACCGCCCCGGGTGGACCGGGCGAGCCCGGCACATTGAGCTTCCGCATCCTCGACGTGCGGGGCGAGCCGGTTCGGGAGTACGACGAACTGCACGAGAAGCAACTGCACCTGATCGTGGTGCGCGCTGACACCTCGCAGTTTCGCCACGTCCACCCCACGCTCGGCGCCGACGGCACCTGGTCCACCGACTGGACCTGGCCCACCGGCGGCACCTACCGGGTGTTCACCGACTTCCAGGCCACCGGCGCCCCCGCCCAGCTCACGCTCGGACGCAACGTCGACGTCACCGGCACGTTGACGCCCGCACCGCTGCCGAACACCTCCCGCACCGCGAACGTCGACGGCTACACCGTCACACTCGACGGCGATCTGACGACCGCTGGCGGCCCACTCACACTGAGGATCGAGCGCGACGGCGTCCCGGTCACCGACCTGGACCCGTATCTCGGTGCATACGGCCATCTGGTCGCACTCCGCACCGGCGATCTCGCCTATCTGCACGTTCACCCCGAGGGCGAGCCTGGCGACGGCGTCACCGCCCCCGGCCCGGACGTCACGTTCCACGCTCAGGCCCCGAGCGCCGGAACCTACCGGCTGTTCCTCGACTTCCAGCACGACGGCGCCGTGCGCACGGCCGAGTTCACCGTCCCGGTAGGGACCGCTGCCGAGCACGCCGGTGCCGTGACCGCCCCCACCGCCACCCACGAAGGAGGGCACTGATGACCACCCCCGATCTCGTCACGGGCCGTAGCGACACCGTCGAGCTCGCGATAGGCGGGATGACGTGCGCCTCCTGCGCCTCGCGGATCGAGAAGCGCCTCAACAAGATCGACGGCGTCACCGCGACCGTCAACTACGCCACCGAAAAGGCAAAGGTCACCTTCGCCGATTCGGTCGGAACCGACGATCTGGTCGCGGCAGTGCAGAAGGCCGGTTACACCGCGACCCTGCCCACGCCCCCGACCATCGACGAATCCGGGGACGCAGAGGATCCGCGTGATCGTGAACTCGCCTCACTGCGCACCCGACTGATCGTCTCGACCGTGCTGTCGGTTCCGGTAATCGCGATGGCGATGGTGCCGGCCCTGCAGTTCACCAACTGGCAGTGGCTCTCGCTCACCCTCGCCGCACCGGTGATCGTGTGGGCGGGCCTGCCGTTCCACCGCGCCGCGTGGACCAACCTGCGGCACGGTTCCGCCACGATGGACACGCTCATCTCCCTCGGCACATCGGCCGCGTTCCTGTGGTCTCTGTATGCGCTGTTCTTCGGCACCGCCGGAAACCCCGGCATGACGCACGCCTTCGAGTTGACCATCAACCGGATGGACGGCGCCGCGAACATCTACCTCGAGGTAGCGGCGGGCGTCATCACATTCGTTCTCGCCGGACGGTACTTCGAGTCCAAGTCGAAGAGGACCGCCGGCGCGGCCCTGCGCGCCCTGCTCGAGCTCGGCGCCAAGGAGGTCTCGGTGCTGCGTGACGGGGTCGAATCCCGCATTCCCGCAGACCAATTGCAGGTCGACGACCTGTTCGTCGTCCGTCCCGGAGAGAAGGTCGCCACCGACGGCGTCGTCGTCGAGGGCAGCTCCGCTGTCGACATGAGCATGCTCACCGGCGAGTCTGTGCCGGTCGAGGTCGGGGTGGGCGACGATGTCGTGGGCGCCACCGTCAACGCCGGCGGACGGCTCGTCGTCCGGGCTCGCCGCGTCGGCAGCGACACCCAGCTGGCGCAGATGGCCGCACTCGTGGAGGACGCCCAGAACGGTAAGGCCGATGTCCAGCGTCTCGCCGACCGCATCGCGGGCGTGTTCGTCCCGATTGCGATCGCAATCTCCGTTGCCGCCCTGGGCTACTGGATCGGAACCGGTAACCCACTGCAGATGGCGTTCACGGCCGCTGTCGCGGTGCTGATCATCGCGTGCCCGTGCGCGCTGGGGCTGGCCACCCCGACCGCGCTGCTCGTCGGCACCGGGCGCGGCGCCCAGCTAGGCGTTCTGATCAAGGGTCCCGAGGTGCTCGAGACCACCCGCGGTGTCGACACGATCGTGCTCGACAAGACCGGCACCGTCACCACCGGCAAGATGACCCTCGTCGACGTGGCGACCGCCGCCGGTGTCGATCGCGACGAGGCGCTACGTCTGGTCGGCGCGCTCGAGAACGCGTCCGAGCACCCGATCGCCCAGGCGGTTGCCGCCGGTGCCGCATCAGAAACCGGAACCCTGCCCGGTGTGGAGGATTTCGTCAACGTCGAGGGCAAGGGCGTGCAGGGCGTCGTCGACGGCCACGCCGTGATCGCCGGCCGCGAGAGCCTGCTCGCCGATTGGTCGCAGCACCTGCCGGCAGATCTCGCCGAGGCCAAGCGAGATGCCGAGAAACTCGGGCAGACCGCGATCGCGGCCGGCTGGGACGGACAGGCGCGCGCCGTATTCGTCGTCGCCGACGCGGTCAAGGACACCAGCGCCGATGCCGTCCGACGGTTCAAGGACCTGGGCCTGACACCCATCCTGCTCACCGGAGACAACGAAACCGTCGCCCGCACCGTCGCCGCACAGGTCGGCATCGACACCGTCCTCGCCGAGGTGCTGCCCGGCGACAAGGTGGATGCGATCAAGGACCTGCAAGCGCGCGGCAAGGTGGTCGCGATGGTCGGCGACGGCGTCAACGACGCCGCGGCGCTCGCACAGGCCGACCTGGGACTGGCGATGGGCACCGGCACCGACGTGGCCATCGAGGCCAGCGACATCACCCTGGTCCGCGGCGACCTCAGGTCGGCGGCCGACGCGATCGAGTTGTCGCGCAGGACGCTACGCACCATCAAGGGCAACCTGTTCTGGGCCTTCGCCTACAACGCGGCGGCGATCCCGCTGGCCGCGGCGGGGCTGCTGAATCCGATGCTTGCGGGTGCGGCGATGGCGTTCTCGAGCGTGTTCGTCGTCAGCAACAGCCTGCGGCTGCGACGGTTCGCACCGTCACGGTGAGCTCGGCTCCTTGCGTCGGCTACAGCGGACGAACCGTCTGAGTGCACACCGTGAACTGCCGTTCGGCGTAGACGAATCCGCCCTCCGCGCACTGCTTGGCATCCGTGGTGCCCTCGACGATCTCGACGGCACGCTCGATACCCGGCGCGTGAGGGTCGGCGCAGTCCACGCGCTGCGGTTCGCCCTCGCCGTCGGGCACGCTCATGCAGCCACCCATCACCCAGTCGATATCGAGACACAGGGCGCCGCGCTCGCTGCCCCACTCGGTCTCGTAGTAGACCTGGTCGACATCCGATGGGCACTGCGCGTTCCTGGCCGCCTTGGCAACAACCTTGAAGTTGGATTCGTTGCTGCCACAGGCCGCTGCGTCGATCGTCGCGGCGTCGTCGGTGCCACCCAGACGCACGCAGTCACCGATCTCGACGTCCAGATCCACCGATCCGCCACGGTCGCTCCCCTTCGTGGCATCACCCGAGGCGGTCGGCGTGCCCGCCACCGACCGCTCCCCGGCGATCATCCACTGCGATAGCGGACACCATTGTGGTCGAAGAGACCGATCGGCACGAATCGTGGTGACCGGCTACCCCGGTCATGTACCGAATCGATTGCACCGAGCGAAAGTCGGAACGCCTAAGCAGATCCGGGCACCGCAGCCAGCCGCACGAACGCCGCTGCGTCCAGCGTCTCGCCACGCATCGACGGCTCGATTCCCGCGGCAACGAGACGGCGTTCGGCCTCGGACGGCGAACCCGCCCAGGCGGCGAGTGCGGCGCGAAGTGTCTTGCGGCGCTGCGCGAATGCCGCGTCGATCACTGCGAACACCTTGCGTCGATGGTCCGCATCGATCGGCCACGGAGCCTCGTCGTAGCGATCCAGACGCACGAGACCGGACTCTACCTGCGGCACCGGCCAGAACACGGCGCGTCCCACATGGCCGGCACGCTTGACCGACCCGAAGAAGTTGGCCTTGACGCTCGGCACGCCGTACACCTTGTTGCCCGGTACCGCCGCGAGGCGATCCGCGACCTCGGACTGCACCATCACCAATGCGGTGCGCAGGCTCGGGAACTCCGAGAACAGGTGCAGCAGCACCGGAACGGCGACGTTGTACGGCAGATTCGCGACGAGTGCGGTGGGCTCGGCGGGCACGTCGCCCGGCATCACCCGCATCGCGTCGGCGCCGACGACAGTGAGCCGGTCCGCCAGCCCCGGCGCACGATCGGCGACCGTCGCGGGCAGCCGCGCCGCGAGTTTGGGATCTATCTCGACGGCGACGACCTTGTCGACGACGTCGAGCAGTGCCAATGTCAAGGAGCCGAGTCCCGGACCCACCTCGAGAACCGTGTCCTGCGGTCCGACACCGGCGGACGCGACGATGCGGCGCACCGTGTTGGCGTCGTGGACGAAGTTCTGTCCGAGCTGCTTGGTGGGGCGCACCCCGAACTCTTCGGCGAGGGCGCGGACCTCGGCGGGCCCCAGGAGGGCGGCCTGTCCTCGCGAATGACCAGGGGCTGGTACCGGGTTGTTCGAAGCGTCTGACACCTGGAGAACCTAACGCACGCGGCAAACGGTCAACGCAGGCCCAACCTGCTGGTGCACGAGGGCCACGCACCCCAGCCCTGCGTCTGCTGCGTCCGGCTGGCGATCGCGATCTGTTCCTCGCGGGTCGCGAGATCGGCGCGGGGCGCGTACTTGAGCCCGCCCTGACGCTCCCACGTGTTCTGGTCGAACTGGACGCCGCCGTAGAAACCGTTGCCTGTGTTGATCGCCCAGTTACCGGTGGCCTCGCACTGCGCGAGCGCGTCCCACGTGGCGCCGTCGCGTACCGGCGGCACCTCGGTGCCCGGCTTGGCGCCCACTCGGACGACCTTCGGCTGTGCCGGGGTCGTCACGGCGGTCCCGACCGGCTTGCGGCTCGTCTCGATGCCGTTGACGGTGGTGACCTCGTACGTGACGTCCGCGACGCCGGCGACCCCCGGATTCTCCACGACGGTGCGGCTCATGTTCATCGCCGGATCCTCGATGCGCTCCTCCGGCGGCGCGACCGGTTCGGTGATCACGCGGGTCTCGACACGACCGCGGGTCACGGTGACCGCCATACCGTCGGTGAGCGGGGTTTCCGGCGCCGGTTCGACGGTGTCGGCCTGCTCGAGCGGGGTGCCCTTCGCTGCGAGGAACTCCCCCACCGTCGGGGCGGCCAGGCGCACGTCGACCGGAGCGGCGGCGCCGTCGACCAGTTTCACCGTGCGCGGGTTCAGCACGTCGAGGTCCGCACCCTCGAGCGGCAGTCGTTGCGACCGCGATGCCGACACGTGCACGTCGCCTGCGAGCCGGAACTGGTCGAGTGCCTCGTCGACGGTGAGGGCCGTCGTCCACAAGGTGCGAGGTTCACCGTCGACCGTGAGCGCGACCTCACGGCCGCGGCGCAGCACCACGGTGTCGCCGTCGTCCAGACCCGAATCCGCCGCGGGGGCAACCACATCGTGCTCACCCAGCGAGTAGCCGGCGGCAGCGAGCACGCCGTTGACGTCGGACGACATCGTGCCCACGCTGACCAGTTCGCCGTCGACGTCGACGGTCACCGTCTTGTGCTGGGCGATGGCGATGCCACCGCCGGCCGTGAGTGTCACGAGGGTCGCGGCCACCACGGCGTACAGGACGGGTGAACGACTCGAGTTGATCTTCGACAGCGGCGACATCGGAATTCCTTTACCGGAGGCCTAGTTTGCTGGTGCAGGACGGCCACGCACCCCAGCCCTGTGCGGCCTGGACCTTCTCAGCCACCGCGATCTGCTGCTCGCGTGTCGCACGGTCGGCCGTCGGCGCATACTGCGTGCCGCCGTACGCCGCCCATGTGCTCTGACTGAATTGGAGGCCGCCGTAGTAACCGTTGCCGGTGTTGATCGCCCAGTTACCGGTGGCCTCGCACTGCGCGAGCGCATCCCATGTGGAGCCGTTGCGCACCGCCGGTTCGGGCATGGTGCCGACGCGGATCACGGCGGGAGCCGGCTCACGCAACACATTCGAGGACAGCTCCTGGCGACCCGTCTCGACGCCATTGACGGTCTGCACGGACACCGTCACGATGCGCTCACCGGGGACACCCGGGTTGTCGACCGCGGTCTTGCCCTGCATCAGCTTCGGGTCGTCCACACGATGCTCCGGCGCGGCGATGGGAAGCGTCTCGGTGCGCGTCTCGGTACGGCTGCGGGTCACGACGATCTCGAGGCCGTCAGCCAATGGGGTCTCGGGCGCCGGCACCACGGTGTCGGCCTGCTCGAGCCGCGCATCGGTCGCGGCGAGCAGCTCACCCACGGTGGGGGCCGCGACCCGCAACTCGGCGGCCGGTGCGCCCCCGTCGGAGATCCTCACGGTCTTGGCATTGACGATGTCGAGAGCCACACCCTCGAGCGGAATGCGCTGGCCTCGGGACGCAGAAACGTAGGCGTCCCCGGCCAGGGCGAGCTGACGCATCGCGTCGTCGACCGTGAGCGCTGTGGACCACACCGTGCGGGTCTGCCCGTCGACGGTCAGCAGGATCTCACGGGCACGGCGCAGGACGACGGTGTCGCCGTCCGACAGCTTGGCATCGACGCCGGGCGCGACCACGTCGTGCTCACCCACCGGATAGCCCGCACTGTCCAGCACAGCACCCACATCCGAGCGCAGCGTGGTCAGGGACAGCGTGTCGCCGTCGACGTCCAGCGTGATCGTCTTGTGCTTGGTGACGACAAGTGCGCCGCCCACGACGAGGGTCGCGAAGAGCGCGGCGACCACGACGTAGAGAAGGGGCGACTTGGCGGTGTTGATACGGGCAAAAGGCGACACGAATATTCCCTGGGCTGACGACAGGTTGATCACAGCACGGTAACGAGGCGGCTGTGATCTGGCAACCACAACGTGTCGATCAGCACATACCCGCCCCACAACGTCTCGAAAGGGCGCGGAGTCGATCACAGAGCGGTCACGGACCTCGCTGTGGAAGGGTGAGGGACATGAGCAACGCCGAAGCCCACCCGATCGAGATCGAGTGCAAACACGGCCCCGACGCACCCGCCATCGACCGGCAGCTCATCGAGATCATCACCTCCCGTGAGGTCCCGCTCGGCGGACCGCGTGCCATGCCGGTGCGGCGTACCCTGCCGCAGCGCAAGCGCTCGCTGATCGGCGCCTGGTGTTTCGCCGACCACTACGGCCCCGACGATGTCGCCCGCACCGGCGGCATGGACGTCGCCCCGCACCCGCACACCGGTCTGCAGACCGTCAGCTGGCTTTTCGCCGGCGAGATCGAACACCGCGACAGCAAGGGCGTGCACGCGATGGTGCGCCCCGGCGAGGTCAATCTGATGACCGGTGGTCACGGCATCTGCCACTCGGAGGTCTCGACCCCGGAAACCACGGTCCTGCACGGCCTCCAACTGTGGATCGCACTCCCCGAGAATTCCCGCGACGCACCTCGCAACTTCGAGCACTACGTGCCGCCGGCCGTCGCGATCGAGGGCGGGTCTGCTCGGGTCTTTCTGGGTTCACTGGTGGGCTCGCAGTCGCCGGTGCACACCTTCACGCCACTACTCGGCGCAGAACTGACGCTCGAACCGCGCGCCACAGTGCGACTGGAGGTGGATACCGCGTTCGAACACGGCGTCCTCGTCGACACCGGTGCGGTCCGCCTCGAGGACGTCGACGGTGTCGATCTGGCCCGCGCCGACCTCGGCTACATCGGGACCGGCGCGTCGACGCTGACGCTGACCAACCGCACTGACGAAACCGCCCGGACAGTGCTCCTCGGCGGAGAGCCCTTCGGCGAGGAGATCGTGATGTGGTGGAACTTCGTCGGCCGCAGCCACGATGAGATCGAGGCCTTCCGGGCCGCGTGGCAGGCCGAGTCGGACCGGTTCGGCAAGGTGGACGGCTATCAGGGAGCGGTCGCACGACTGCCCGCGCCGGCGCTGCCGAACGCACGGATCAAGCCGCGAAAGAATCCACCGTCAGACGCGCGCCGCTAGCCCGTAGACGCGCTCGGCTGTCGCGGTCGAGGTCTTTGCCAGCGCCGCCGGGTCCTCGCCGCGCAGTTCCGCGAGCGCCCGGACCGTGTACGGCAGGCAGTACGACTCGTTGGGCGCGCCGCGGTACGGGTGTGGGGTGAGGAAGGGAGCGTCGGTCTCGACGATCAACTGACCGGACGGGACCAGCGGCGCCGCCTCGCGCAGCGCCTTGGCGTTCTTGAAGCTGACAGTGCCGGAGAAGCTCAGCACGTAGCCGGCGTCGACACAGGCCCGCGCCATCGTCGCATCCGACGAGAAACAATGGAAGATCACCGTCTCGGGCGCTCCCGCGTCGTGCAGGATGCGCAGCAACTCGGTGTCGGCGTCGCGGTTGTGGATCATCAACGGTTTGCCGAGACGCTTCGCCAGGTCGATGTGCCACCGAAAGCCCCTCTCCTGTTCCTCGGGCGTGGCGCAGCCGTCGAGCTTGCCGGGCCAGTACAGGTCCAGTCCAGTCTCGCCGACCGCCACCACCCGCGGGTCGGAGGCCAGACGCTCGATCTCGGCCTTGGTCGCGTCGTCGAGGACGTTGGCCCGCGTGGGATGGATCGCGACGGCAGCGAACACCCGGTCATCCCAGTTCGCGGCGTCGACGGCGAAGCGCGCGGCGTCCAGGTCGTCGGCTACCGTCACCACCCGTTCGACGCCGACCGAGGCGGCGCGGTCGACTATCGCCCGCACGCTCGCGGCGTCCGTCGCACCACACGCATCGAGGTGGGTGTGGGCATCGATGAGCGGAAAAAGCGGCTCGGGCAGGTCCGGGGCGGGACGATCCTTACTCACGTCGATAGAGTAGGCGCACCATGACTGTGCCTGCCCAGCCCTCCCGGACCCCGTTCTATCTGACGACTGCGATCGCGTACCCCAACGGCGCCCCGCACATCGGGCATGCCTACGAGTACATCTCGTCGGACGCAATCGCACGCTTCAAGCGCCTCGACGGATTCGACGTGTTCTTCATGACCGGCACGGACGAGCACGGCCTGAAGATGCAGCAGACGGCCGCCAAGGAGGGCATCGACGTCCGCGATCTGGCCGCGCGCAACTCGGACGTGTTCCAGGCCATGGACAAGGTCCTGAACATCTCGTACGACCGGTTCATCCGCACCACGGATGCCGATCATGAGGTCGCGAGCAAGGCCATCTGGGAGAAGATGGTCGAGGCCGGTGACATCTACCTCGACACCTACTCCGGCTGGTACTCCGTGCGCGACGAGGCCTTCTACACCGAGGCCGAGACCACGCTGCAGGAGGACGGCTCCCGGCTGTCCACCGAAACCGGCACTCCGGTGGAGTGGACCGAGGAGTCCACGTACTTCTTCCGACTGTCCGCATACCAGGACCGGCTGCTCGAGCTCTACGAGCGGCACCCCGAGTTCATCGCGCCGTCCACCCGCCGCAACGAGATCGTCAGCTTCGTCAAGGGCGGCCTCAAGGACCTGTCGATCTCGCGGACCACGTTCAACTGGGGCGTTCCGGTACCCGGCGATCCCGACCACGTGATGTACGTGTGGGTGGACGCGCTCACCAACTACCTCACCGGCGTCGGCTACCCGAACACCGACTCCGAGACATTCGGAAAGTACTGGCCCGCGAGCCTGCACATCATCGGCAAGGACATCACGAGATTCCACACCGTGTACTGGCCGGCGTTCCTGATGTCCGCCGGTGTGGAGCTGCCCGAGCGCGTCTTCGTGCACGGCTTCCTCTACAACAAGGGCGAGAAGATGTCGAAGTCGGTCGGCAACGTCGTCGACCCGCTCGCAATGGTGGAACAGTACGGACTCGACGCCGTCCGCTTCTTCCTGCTGCGCGAGATCTCGTACGGCCAGGACGGTAGCTACAGCCACGAGGCCATCGTCACCCGCATGAACGCGGACCTGGCGAACGAGCTCGGCAACCTCGCGCAGCGCTCGCTGTCGATGGTCGCGAAGAACTGCGACGCGCGGGTCCCGACCCCGGGCGAGCTCACCGACGACGACCGCGCGCTGCTCGCGCAGGCCGACGCGCTGCTCGCCAAGGTCCGGGCCGAGTTCGACGTGCAGGCACTGCACCTGGCGCTCGAGGCGATCTGGCACGTGCTCGGCGAGACCAACCGGTACTTCTCTCAGCAGGAACCGTGGGTGCTGCGCAAGACCGATCCGGCCCGCATGGCAACGGTCCTGTACGTGACCCTCGAGGTGGTCCGCATCGTCGGCATCCTGGTGCAGCCGGTGATGCCGAACGCGGCCGAGAAGATCCTCGAACTGCTCGGCCAGGCGCCCGATGCCCGCGCCTTCACCGACCTCGAAAACCGCATCGTCGCAGGTACGGCCCTGCCTGCGCCGGTCGGCGTATTCCCCCGGTATGTCGAGGAGTAGCACTCACCGAAAGCTGTCGGACCCGTGGTGCACACTGTCGCCATGGGGAGAAACAGAACATACATTCGAAGCGCGGAGTCCTCTGCGACCGAGGACTTCGACGAGTTCGAGGACTCATTCGCGGATCCATTCGGAGACGACATGTTCGACGACTTCGAACGGTTCGAGTGCCCACCACCGAGGGGGCGTTCCATTACCGGCATGCTGACCGCACTCGCCGAGGCCTACGAGCGGGGATGGCAACCGGCCGACGTCATGCACGTGACGCGGCGCACACTCGGCAGCGACTCGACGGCCGTCACTGCCGCAACCCTGCTGTACCAGTACCGGGCAAGCGGTGCTGCGGAGCGGGCACCGCACGAATGGGCCACCCAACTCGATCAGATCGCGGAACGCGAATCAGCTGCGGCACTCTTCGCCGCCGGCCTCCCGGACGGATGCGACAGCGACGCATTCGGCGCCGCACTGGACTCGTCCGGATGGCACCTCGGCGATAACGAGTCGACCGCGATGACGCTGTTGTGGCTCGAACTGCCTCGGGTCACCGAACTGTGCGAACCACCGTCGTCATGGCCCCGGATCCGTGTCGAACCCGCGCAGACCGCCGCCGATGAAACCGCGGACCCCAAGGTGCTCAACAAGATTCGGGGACTGCTGGCCAAGGCGGAGGCCACCGAGTTCGTCGAGGAGGCCGAGACCTTCACGGCCAAGGCACAGGAACTGATGACGCGGTATGCGGTCACCGCGGCACTGCTGCATGCGGCCGCCGCCGGGACCCCCACCGTCCGCAGCCGTCGCATTCACCTCGACAATCCGTACGTCAAGGAGAAGGTGCACCTCCTCACCGCGATCGGCGACGCCAATCGGGTGCGGACAGTGTGGTTCGACAGGTTCGGGATCGCGACGGTAGTCGGCAGCCCCCTCGATCTCGACCAGGTAGACCTGCTCTTCACGTCGCTGTTGATCCAAGCCACCCGGGCGATGCAGGAATCGGCGCCGCCCGCGAAGAAGGGATCACGCACCACCTCGTTCCGCAAAGCATTTCTCTTCGGGTTCGCAGTCCGCATCGGGCAACGTCTCAAGGAGGCCGGTAGCCGGGCCACCGCAGAGGCTGCGGCAGAAGCGGCGGTGCCGGTCGGCGAGCTGGTGCCCGTCCTCGCGGCACGGTCCGAGGCGGTGGACGCCGAGTTCGACCGGCTGTTCCCGAACACCAAGACGTTCCGAAGCAGATCGGTGGATGCGGTTGGGTGGCACGCGGGGCAGTCCGCTGCGGACGACGCCTCACTGGCCCCGGGCGGTCGGGCGATTCCCAGGTGAGGTCGCCCGGGCCCCGAATCCGGGGCCCGGGCGCTCCGGCTGCGCGATGGTCCGCTGTCACCGGCGGCCGGGTCACATGGAAGGCTGAAGGGATGCGAATCGAGCGACTGGGAGTCGGCGGCACGGCCGCCGACGTGCTCCGGACGCTTGCTCACCGCGCGGAGACCCGAGGGCTTCCACCCCCGGCCGGACTGATCGGGACGTGGTTCGGTGCCGCCGCTGTGATCGCCCCGAGCGTGCACGCCGCCCCGCACGACCCGCGGACCGCGTTCGCCCGGGCCGATGGTGTCCCGACCCGACCGACAGCACCCGACGGGCCGATGATCGGCGGCGGCTGGATCGGCTATCGCGGCTACCCCGACCGCTCCGGCATTCTGCCCGAATCGGCGGGCGGATGGACCGATCATGTTCTACGACTGGACATGGCGGGCTGCTGGTGGTTCGAGAGTCTCACCGAGATGCCCTGTCCTGTGGATATTGCCGAGGCGGTACTCCGCCCGGAACTTGACCGACAACCGTGGCGCGTCGAGTGGATCGAACCGGACCGGGACGCCCATCGCGACGGCGTCGGACAGTGCCTCGATGCGATCACCCGCGGGGACGTGTACCAGGCCTGCGTGTGCACCCGGTTCCACGGAACGAGTTGGGGCAGCCCCGTCGACTTCTTCGCCGACGCGGTCGAGAAGACCCGACCCGTTCGGGCGGCGTTCGTGCAGGGCGATTGGGGTGCGGTGGCATCCCTGTCACCGGAACTGTTCCTGTCCCGGCGCGCGGGCCACGTCATGTCGAGTCCGATCAAGGGCACGCTGCCCCTCACTGCTGACCCCGCAATGCTGCGCCGCTCCGTGAAGGACGTCGCGGAGAACGTCATGATCGTCGACCTGGTCCGTAATGACCTCGGGCAAGTGGCTGAACCCGGCTCGGTGGTGGTCAGCGACCTGCTGCGCGTCCGGCCTGCACCCGGCGTGTGGCACCTGGTGTCGACTGTCACAGCCGAGTTGCCGGGCTCGGTGGACACCCCGGGACTGCTCGACGCCGCGTTCCCGCCGGCCTCGGTGACCGGTTGTCCGAAGCACGCGGCGCGTCAACTGCTCGCCGGGTGGGAACCACATCCACGCGGCGTCTATTGCGGCACCGTCGGCATGCACAGCCCCATCGCAGGCATGGAGCTCAACGTCGCGATCCGCACGGTCGAGTTCGATGCGACGGGCAGAGTCGAACTCGGAGTCGGCGGTGGCATCACCATCGATTCCGATCCCGACGCCGAGTGGCAGGAGTGCCTCGACAAGGCCGCGAGCATCATCACGCTCACCCCGTCTCGCACGCACCCTGACCGGACAACGGCATCTCGAAGTGTGCTGGCCGATCCTGTGTCAGTTCCGAGGTAGCCGAACAGATTCGGCGGGTGATCGCGTCCGCGTCCAATCGCCAGGTACGCAGCACGCCGTCGCCGCCGGCCGCGACGACAGTATCGGTCCGCGGCAGGAACGCCACCTGCCAGCGCCCAGTGCCGATCGTCGTGATCGGGCCACCCACAGCCTCGCCGCCGTCATCGCCGGTCACGGACCACAATCGAACGGTGCCGTCGTCGCTGCCACTGACGACGTGTTTGCCGTCGGCGCTGAACACGACGCTGTACACGGTGCCGGTGTGTCCGCGCATCGGCACTTCGTGCGGCCGGAACCCACCGTCCACGGTGCGGTCCCACAGCAGCAGCGTGTGATCGTCGCTCGCGGTCACCAGCGTCGCACCGTCGGGACTGAACGCGACCGCGTTGACGCCGCTGTCGTGGCCTCCCGGCGGCACCGGACGTATCGCGGGCGCCGACGGATCGGTGACGTCCCACGCGTGGATGTCCCCGTCTGCACTGGCCACGACGAGCGTGTCCCCGCTCGGGCTGAAGACCGCACTGCGCACGAGGTTGTGCGGGCCGGTCAGGCTGGCGCCACGCCGCACCGGATGCACCGGGTCCTCGACGTTCCACAGCGCGACGCTGAAGTCGCCGTCACCGATCGCCAGTGTCCGGCCGTCCGGGCTGAACGCCATCTCCCAGGTGAACCGTGTGGCGGTGGCGATGGGGGCACCGAGCTGGCGGGGCGACGCCGGGTCGCGGACATCCCACAGCTGCACATATCCGCCCGAGGTCTGGGTCGTGGCGAGCAGATCACCGTCCGGCGACATCACCGCGACATTGGCGCCGCCGAGTGGCCGCGGCACATCGATGGCTCCGCTGCGCGACAACCCACCGCCGTCGTCGATCGCCCACAACCGGACCGTCGAGTCGTATCCGGCGGTCGCGAGGATCGACCCGCCACGATCCATCGCAGGCAAGGTCATCGCCGAATCCGACACCGGCACCGTGCCTGTCGGCAGCGACCAGATCCGCACCAGCGAATCCTGCCCACCGGTGACGATCGCACCACCGTCGGGGGCGAGTGCGAGGGCCGGCACCCCGCCGCCGTTGCCGCTGAGTGCGGGCCGCAGCTCGTGCAGGCTCCGGGTGGATTCGTCGACCGACCACAGCCGGGCCGTCCCGTCCCACGAGGCACTCGCGAGCGTCGCGCCGTCCGCGGCGAACGCGATGGTCCAGATGCCACCCGTGTGCGCCTGGATCGGCGAATCGATCAGCCGGATCGCCGCGAGATCGGTCGCGTCGAACATTCGGATGAGCCCGTCGTCGCTGCTCGCGGCGAGGCTGCGTCCGTCCGGGCTGAACGCGACCGAGTGCACCACGTCGTCGAAGCCGGTCAACTCCGTGATCTGCCGCGGCCGCGCCCGATCCGTGATGTCCCACACCCGGATAGTGCGGTCGTCGCTCGCAGTCGCCAGGACGTTCTCGCCCCGGAACGACACGGTCCGCACGCCGCCGGCGTGACCGCCCAGCCTCCACGTCGGGAACTGGGCCGCCGCCGGGTCGGACGTGTCGAACAACGTGACCGTGCCATCGTCGTGCGGCGCCGCGAGTAGTCGGCTATCGGGGCTGAAGCGAACGTTGTGCACAGCCCCGGACCCGGTCCGGAGCCCGGGCAGCAGCGTCCGCGGGGCGGAACGGTCGGAGATGTCCCATATCCATACGGAGCCGTCACCTGCACCCGCGGCAAGCAGTCGGTCGTCGCGGGAGAAGGACACCGACGCCATGTACTGATTCGGTCCCATCAGATCGGCACCGAGCTGGACCGGGTTGTTGCGGTCCGTCAGATCCCACAGACGCACGGTGCGATCGTCACTCGCGGTGGCGAGGGTCGTGCCATCCGTCGAGATCGCAACACCGTAGACCGGACCTGTGTGACCGGGCAGGACTCGGGCGATCGACGTGTTCTCGGTCGCGACCAGTCGCGAGTACGCGTCATCGCTGTCCGGCCGCATCTGCCACGCCGCCAGCGACAGCTGAGCCGCAGTCGTCGGATCGGTGTCGCGCAGGGCGTCGGCCAGCGCCACCACCTGCTGGAACTGAGCGGTACTGCGTTCGGACTCGGCACGGGATTTCGCCCCCAGTGCCATCGAGCCCATCACCACGGCTACGACGGTGGTGAACGCGAGCGACGCCATCACCCCTCGCTGTACCCACGTGTGACGCCGGACCTGCCGACGCGAGGCCTCCAGGAACTCGAAGGCCACGGGTGTCAGCGACGCTGAGGTGGCAGGCAGTCCCGCCCGGCCCGCATCGGCCCGCGTCGCTCTGTGTTCGGCCAGCATGTCGAGGCGTCCACGGTGGTAGAGCAGGCTGTGGTTCCGCTTCGCATCCTCCCAGTGCGCGGCGTCGGTCTCGATCTGCTGCCGCAGTGCGGAATACGAGCGATCCTCCTGGATCCAGGCCTTGAGCCGCGGCCACGTGTCGATCACCGCGTCGTGGATCAGCTCCACCTCGTCACCGTCGACCACCAGCACCCGGGCACTGACGAAGTGATCCACCACCCGGCGGCCCGCACCGGCGTCATCGGCGTCGAAGGCCACCAGCTGGGACAGCGTCCGGCGGATCTTCACGTCGGTGCCGGTGCTGGTGACGTAAACCAGGTGCACCATCATCGCCCGAGCGAGGACGCGTCCCCGCTCGTCGAGCTGTTCCCAGGCCCGCTCCGCAGCGGCGGCGATGGAGCCACGGACCCCGCCGGTGGCGCGGTAGCCCGCGATGGTCAGCTGACCGCCGCGACGCCCCTCCCACATCGTGTCGAGCAGGTGCGACACGAGCGGCAGCACCGTGCCGCTCCCGTCCGCAGACGTGAGCACCCCCAGGTCGTTGAGGATCAGGTCCACCAGTCCGGGCTCGAGCTTGAGCCCGATCATCCGGGCCGGCTGAGTGATCACCTCTACGACATCGTCACGCAGCAGCGGCGACACCGGCTTGCTGCGCTGTTCGAGTGCCCGCGCCAGAACCGGAAAGGCCAGCGCCTGTGCGTAGAAGTCCGAACGCATCGTCGCGACGACCGACGGAGTGTCGGACGGTTCGCGACCGGCGCGCGCGGTGGCGGCGAAGTCGAGAACCTGGAGGAACCGGTCATTCTCGTCCGGGTCGGTGCACTGGGTGAACAGTTCCTCGATCTGGTCGACGACAACGAGCATCTGCTGTGCCCCGGATCGGTCCGCAGCACGGCGCATCGCGAGTTCGACCCGCTGGTGCCCGGGCGCCACAACGACATCGGCCAACTCGGGTACCGCCGCAACGAGCGCCGCAATGGGGTTCGGGCCGGGGGTGAACACCACGGGCGCGAACGCGGCGAGTCCCCCACCACGTTCGCGGCCCCGCATCTCGGGAATCAACCCGGCCTGGACCAGCGACGACTTGCCTACTCCGGAAGCCCCGGTGACGACGACCAGACCCTGCCCCTGCGCCGCGACCACCGCGCCGACCAGTCCGCTCACGCTGTTCCGGCGGCCGAAGAACAGGCGCTCGTCCTTTTCCCGGTAAGGCGCGAGGCCCCGGTAGGGCCGCACCCCCGCGGGCAGCGTCGGAGCTCCCGACTCGGCGGCGACCGCGGCACGGGCCGTCGGCACGGCATTGGCGTTCTGCCACCACGTCTGCCACTGCCGCATCGAGAACAGTCCATCCGACGGCGGCTGCCCACCGTGCAACGCGCGGGCCATGCGGATGAGGACCACGAGGACGGGACGGATCGATTCGAACGATGCCGGCATTCGCTTGCCCGATCGCCAGTCGCTGATCCGCTGGACCGACACCGGCTTCTCGCCGCCCATCGATCGGATGAGAACGCCCGCCTCGGACATCACCTTCTTGAGCGGCGGTCCGCCTGCGGTCGCGAACAGCAGTCGCAACTGGTCGGCGAAGAACAGTCGCGGCTCAGCTCCCGATGGTGGCTGCCCCTCCGGGCCCGATCCCGGCGTATCGGACGTCATCGCCCACGCACCGTTCCCCACTCCCCGACTGTCGACCCACCGGTTCCCACCGCCGAACACCCTTCGAATTTCCGCTGCGGAATAATTCCTCACCACCTCCGAACTGCGATGATAGCCCGCTGAGGAGACCTTCCGGTTTGTCGTGATCGCTCGGCGGTCCAAAGTTGTCATCGACGCACAACGGCCTACGCCGTCGGCGTGCTTACCGGCGGGGGCTGGATTGACGAGGGGTAGTCCCAGCCGGTGCACGCGACGGAGCAAGGAGCTCGGCATGATCGACAGAGCAACCAGGATGACGGCCAAGGCGCCGCCCACTCTCGGTGCTGCTCTCGTGATAGCCGCGACCGTGGGCCTGATCGTGCTGTTGGGTGCGGCCCCCGCCGATGCGGCCGCGGCCCCGGTGGGTGGGAGCCCGGCTTCGGCCGGACCTCCCACCCACAACCGGGCCGTTTGACGGGGGTCGGCGGGGGCGTTTCTCCTTGGGCTCAGTCGCGCCGCGCGGCGAGCACCGTCTCATAGAGTTCGCGCTTGGACACGCCCTCGGTCGCGAGCTGTGCGCAGGCGTCCTTGAGCCGCACACCGTCAGCCACCAATCGCTCGACCTCCCCGACGAGATCCTCCGGATCCACGGATATCGGCTGCGCTCCCTCGAGCACCACCGTGATCTCGCCGCGTGCACCCTCTACGGCCCACTCCGCTAGTTCGGCGAGCGTGCCCCGCCGTACCTCTTCGTACGTCTTGGTCAGTTCACGGCACACCGCGGCGCGACGCTCGCCGCCGAGGATCTCGACCGCGTCGGCGAGACACGCGGCCAGTCGGTGCGGCGCCTCGAAGAACACGCACGCGCGAGGCTCGGTGCGAAGCGAGGAGAACCACGTCCGGCGCTGCCCCTGCTTTCGCGGTGGAAATCCGTCGAAGCAGAACCGCTCCACCGGCAGCCCCGACAGCGCGAGCGCGGTCGTCACCGCGGACGGGCCGGGCAGGCACGTCACCGGCAGCTCCTTCGCGACGCACGCAGCAACCAGCCGGTAACCGGGGTCACTGACCGACGGCATACCGGCATCGGTCACCAGCAGAACGGTCTTCCCCTCTTCGACGTCGGCGACCAGCGCAGGCAGCCGGGCGACCTCGACCTGGTCGTAGAAACTGACCACCCGGCCGGTGATCGCGACCCCGAGTGCCGCGGCGAGCGACTTGGTCCGGCGGGTGTCCTCCGCAGCGACAACGTCGGCCGAGCCGAGCGCGGTGCGCAGCCGTTCGGAGGCATCACCGATATCGCCCATCGGAGTTGCGGCGAGGACGAGGCGACCAGTCATGGGTGACAGCCTACGATCGTGTCGTGACCCAGCTGACGGACGAGCGCCCGACACCGCCGTCAGCCGGCGCTCGCGTCGTCAGTCCGGGACCGCTGGTCCCGGCGGCGGACTTCGGTCCGACCGACCGGAGGCGCGGTTGGGTGGTGACCCTGTTGGTCACGGCGATCGCCGCGATCACCCGGTTCACAATGCTGAACTATCCCACCGACGCCGGCACGCCCGTGTTCGACGAGAAGCACTACGCGCCACAGGGGTGGCAGGTTCTCACCGGCAATGGCATCGAGGACAACCCGGGATACGGGCTGGTGGTGCATCCCCCGGTCGGCAAGCAGCTGATCGCGATCGGCGAGGCGCTGTTCGGCTACAACGGCTGGGGCTGGCGGTTCGCGTCCGCGGTCGCGGGCACCCTGCTGGTGCTGCTGGTGGTGCGGATCGTACGGCGTCTGAGCCGCTCCACGCTGGTGGGTGCGATCGCCGGCATCCTCCTGATCGTCGACGGCGTCACATTCGTCTCCTCCAGGCTGGGAATGCTCGACATCTTCCTGGCCCTGTTCACCGTCGCGGCGCTGGGCTGCCTGGTCGTCGATCGAGACCAAGTGCGCCAGCGAATGGCCCGGGTTCATGCGGAGGGCCGCATCGACCTCAGCTCGCTCGGCCCCCGGATGGGTGTGCGCTGGTGGCGGTTCGGTGCCGGAATCATGCTCGGGCTGGCGTGCGGCACCAAGTGGTCCGGGATGTACTTCATCGCATTCTTCGGGCTGCTCAGCGTCGCATTCGACATCGCAGCGCGGCGAGCGTACGGCGTGCGCAAGCCGTGGCTCGGTACCGCGGTCCGCGACATCGGACCGGCGCTCTACGCGCTGGTGGTGATCCCGCTCGGGGTCTACCTGGCGACCTATTGGGCCTGGTTCTCGAGCGAGACCGGCGTCGACCGGCACGCCGTAGGCAACCAGATCGGCACCGGTGGCACGTTCTCGTTCGTCCCCGAGGCATTGCGGGCGCTGTGGTACTACAGCGGCAAGGTCCTCGAATTCCATTCCGGCCTCACCAATTCCGCGGGCAATCGCCACCCGTGGGAGTCGAAACCGTGGACGTGGCCGATGGGCCTGCGCCCGATGCTGTACTACTTCGCCGAGGGCGAGCACGTATCGGGCTGCGGCGGTCAGACTTGCGTCAAAGCCATCATGCTGATCGGCACGCCCGCGATGTGGTGGCTGGCCTTGCCTGTGCTGGGCTGGGCGTTGTGGCGCACCGTCGTCAGCCGTGACTGGCGGTACGCGACCGTCCTCACCGGTTACGCCGCCGCGTTCCTGCCGTGGTTCGCGACCCTCGACCGTCAGATGTACTACTTCTACGCCGTGGCTCTGGCACCGTTCCTGGTGATGGCACTCGCCCTGGTTCTCGGCGAGATCCTCGGCACGGCGCGCGATTCCGCTGAGCGCCGGGGCACCGGACTGCTCGCGGTGTGTCTCTACGTGGGCCTGGTGGTCGCGAACTTCGTATGGCTGTGGCCGATCCTCACGGCCATGCCGATCACCCCTGAACTGTGGCAACAGCAGTTGTGGTTGCCGAGCTGGCGTTGACGTGGGCTGACTGTCACGTCCATCGGCGTCGCCCACGAACTGACAGGCGGCGTTCCTTGCGATCCGCCAGGATCATCGGGTCACGCGAGAGATCCCGGTACAGCGACAGGCACAGACCGATCATGACGACGACGAACGGCGCGGCAGCGATGATCGTCATCGTCTGCAGTCCGGTGAGCGCATCGGCGCCACCGGTCCACAGGATCAGCGCCGCCACGGCGCCGGTGAGCAGACCCCAGAAGACGACCACCCATCGCGACGGCGCCAGGGCCCCACGCTGCGACAGTGTGCCCATCACCATCGAGGCCGCGTCCGCACCGGAGACGAAGAAGATCGCGACCAGCAGCATCACCAGCACCGTGGAGACCCCGAACAGCGGCAGGTGTTCGAGCATGCCGAACAGCTGCGATTCGGTGGTATCGCGGCCGGCCAGATCGGCGCCCTCACGCTGCTGGGCGATCCCCGCGCCGCCGAACACCGAGAACCACACCAAGCTCACCAGACTGGGAACGAGGATCACGCCGACGACGAACTGCCGGATGGTGCGTCCACGGCTGATCCGGGCAAGGAACATCCCGACGAACGGGGTCCAGGAGATCCACCAGGCCCAGTAGAAGATCGTCCACGACGACAGCCAGTCGGCTGTCGCGGGATTACTCGACGCCGCGGTGCGCGCCGACATCGCTGCCACGTCTGCGACGTATTTGCCGATCGTGGTCGGGATCAGGTTGAGGATCAGCACCGTCGGCCCGAGCACGAACACGAACACCGCCAGAGCCAGCGCGAGAACCATGTTGATGTTCGAGAGCCACTGGATTCCCTTGGCGACACCCGATACCGCGGAGGCGACGAAGGCCAGTGTGAGGACGGCGACGACGGCGACGAGCAGGAAGGTCCCTACCTCACCCATCCAGCCGATCACCTCGATGCCGGACCCGATCTGCAGGGCACCGAGCCCGAGGGACGCCGCGGTACCGAACATGGTCGCGAATATCGCGAGGATGTCGATGGCTCGTCCGATCGGTCCCTCGCTGCGGCGGCCGAGCAGCGGGAAGAATGCGGCGCTGATCAATTGGGGCCGTCCGCGCCGGTAGGTGCCGTACGCGATCGCCATCCCCATCACCGCATAGATCGACCACGGATGCAGGCTCCAATGGAACATCGTGGTCGCCATCGCCGTCCCGACGCCGCCGTCGGTTCCGGGCGGCGGGATGACGTAGTGGGCCACCGGTTCGGCGACACCGAAGAACATCAACCCGATGCCCATCCCTGCGCTGAACATCATCGCGATCCAGCTGACGGTGGTGAAGGCGGGCTTCTCCCCGTCCCTTCCGAGCGGGATCTGTCCGTACCGGCTCGCCGCGAGCCACAGTGCGAAGATCACGAAGCCGGAGGCGGCGATCACGAACAGCCAGCCCATGTTGGTGACCAGCCAGTCGAGCACAGCACCGGTGACGGATTCGAGGTTCTCCGGCGCGGCGAGCCCCCAGACGACAATGGCCGCGACGGCGGATGCGGCCACGGTGAACACCACACGATCGGTCCCGGACAGCTCACGCGCGCCTGACATCCTTCACACGGTGCTCACCTCGACCCGCAAAAGCAAGCGCCGGGCGACTCGGCGAAGTACCGGCAAATTGCGATCCCGACAGATTCGACTACAGAAATCAGCCGAGGTCGTGGATGTCAGGCGCCGCGCAGGGCGGCTGTCACGAATGCGACCGCGTCCTCGTTCGAGATCCCCAGGCGGCGGACGGCGGCGACGTAGTCGGTTGCCGCACGCTGCCCCTTCGTCCGCGTCGGATCACCGGATTCCGCCACGAACGATCCCAGTCGGCCACGGGTCTCGATCACGCCGAGCTGCTCGAGTTCCCGATACGTGCGGGCGACCGTGTTGGGCGCGACACCCAGATCCGCGGCGAGCGCGCGGACTGTCGGAATCTTGGTGCCGGCCACCAGCTCCTCCCGCTGGACCATCTCGAGGATCCGCACCCGGAGCTGCTCGAACGGCGGCATCTCCGAATCGGGATCGATCACGATGTCCACGGCGGGCCTTTCGTCGTCCGGGTCTCGTCGATTCACCGTAGCGCGGCGACGGCGTCCGCGATCGAAATCGAGTCCACCGTTGCGTTCTCTGTCGCCGTCACCATGCAGAATGGCAGGCATGGCGAAGACCGCAACGATTTATCACAATCCCCGCTGCAGCACGTCGCGGAACACGTTGAAGCTCATCGAGGAGGCAGGCCTCGAACCCACCGTCGTCAAGTACCTCGAGACGCCGCCGTCCCGGGACGGCCTGCGCAAGCTGCTCGACGATGCGGGCCTGCGCCCGAGCGAGGCCATCCGCACGAAGGAGGCAATCTACAAGGAGCTCGGTCTCGCGTCGGCCTCGGAAGACGAACTGCTCGACGCGATGGTCGACAACCCGATTCTGATCGAGCGCCCGATCGTGGTGACAGACAAGGGCACCGTGCTCGCGCGCCCGTTCGAGAAGGTGCGCGAGATCCTCTAGTTCCTTCCCGGAGGAAACGGTTCAGGCCAGCGGATCGCGCGCGAGCGGGCACGACATGCAGCGCGGTCCGCCCCGGCCTGACCCGAGTTCCGAACCGGAGATCCGCAGAACTTCGATCCCCGACGCCTCCATGCGGGCGTTCGTCTCGACGTTGCGCTCGTACGCGACGACAACACCGGGCGCGAGGGCCAGGGTGTTGTTGCCATCGTCCCACTGTTCACGCTCGGCGGTGATGTGGTCGTCGAGGCCGGTGTCGATCACCCGCAGCTTCCCTATTCCCATCGCCGCCGCGGCCGCTTCGAGGAACGGCGCCGGGCCACCGATGCCCACCCCCGTCTCCTCGCGTCGAATCGTGAACGCCGACAGGCTGTCCCGCACGGCCGCGTACATCACCACCGCATCCGAGTCGACCATCGTGCACACGGTGTCCAGATGCATCGACGCGCGCCGCTGCTCGATCGGAACGGCCAGCACGGTGTGCGCCAAACCGTCCTCGAACACGCTGCGCGCCAGCGCTTCCGCACCGGCCGGCGTCGTTCGCTCCCCCACCCCGACGGCGATGACCCCGGGCGCGAGCAACAGCACATCGCCGCCCTCCACCGGAGCCGTGTGGGATTCGTAGGCCCGGCGTACACCCCGGAACCGCGGATGGTGCGCGTAGATCAGGTCCATGAGCGAGGCCTCACGAACCCGCGCGGGGAGAGCGAGCGACGTGATCGCCACACGCCCGCCCACCCAGAACGACGAGTCCCGGGTGAACAGCAGGTTCGGCAGCGGGTCTATGACGAAGTCTCCCCCGTGATGCATCAGCCGGACCAGCGACGGAGCCGACGCGCCGGTGCCGATCGGCAACTCGTCGAACGTCATCCCCGCGGTGAGGATCATGGCCAGCTCGGTGGCCGGGATACCCCGCAGATACGCCGACAGGTCCTGTGCGAGCGTGTGGCCCAGCCTCCGCGGATCGACCGCCGCCGCTATCCCCTGCATGCGCGCCGCGCCGCTGGCAGTCAAAGTCTCGGCGAGGAGGTCCGCCAGCAGCAGCACCTCGACGCCGTACCCGCGCAGCACATCGGCGAATGCGTCGTGCTCGTCCTGGGCACGATCGACCCAGGGCAGGCCGTCGAAGAGCAACTGGTCGTTGTTGCGCGGGGTGAGTCGCCGTAGTTCGTCACCCGGTCGATGCAACAGCACCGTTCGCAGGGTCCCCACCTCGGTGTCCACACCCAGCCTCGCCGGCTCCCGCGCGCTCATGCGTAAACGGTAGTACCGCCGATCGCCGTCGGCATCCCCTGAGCATTCCAGAACCCGGCCCCCCAGGGCGCGATCCCGGAACGCTCACACCGCGCGATCGAGCCTGCGCTGGGCCTCATCACGATCCCGCGCCACCATCTGTTCGACCATCTTCCGCACCATCAGCTCGATTTGGCTTCCCAGCAACGGGATGCGAACCCGGACCGTTCCACGAATGTCGAGCACGGACCCGCTACCGCCGGGCCGCAACCGGTACTCCCCGTCGATCGTGACGGGGATCCCGGTGGAGCTACCGGAAAGCCGACCCGATGCGCTTCCGTCGCGGACCGTGCGCCACGTGTCGATCCTCTCCATCCGCAGATCGCCGCGCACTGTCCGGGCGACCACCGCCGGAAGCCTGTCCGGATCGACTGTTTCGGTCATCGTCACCGTCACGAGCGGTAGTCCGTCGTCGTCCGCTACCGACTCCACCCGCACCGTTCCCCGCGACCCCTCGACGATGCGCGAGCGCCAGTAGTCCTCGTCGATCAGGACGGCGTGCACCCGCTCGACGGGATGGTCGAACTCGGCCGAGAACTCGAACCGCTTCGGCATATCGCCGACGGTACCGGACGGATCAGCTGATCAGACCCCGTTCGCGCGCCGCGGCCACCGCCGCGGTTCGGCTGTCCACCGCAAGCTTGGTGAACGCGTGCACCAGGTGCGATTTCACCGTCGCCTCACTGACGAACAACTGCTTGGCGATGGCCCGATTGGACAACCCCCGGGCGACCAGCGCGATCACCTCGACCTCACGGGCGCTGAGCTCGGCGCGCGGCTGCTGCATTCTGCGGTAGAGCCGCTGTGCCACATCCGGATCCAGGACGGTCTCACCGCGTGCGGCGGCGAACACCGACTCGATCAGCACCTGTGGATCAGTGTCCTTGAGCAGATACCCCGCGGCGCCTGCCTCGACGGCCCGCAGGATGTCGGCGTCGGTATCGTACGTAGTCAGCACCACCACCCGGGGCGGATTCTCGGCGGCGACGATGCCGGCCGTCGCCTGGGCACCATCCATTCCCGCGCCGAGGCGCAGATCCATCAGCACCACATCGGGTTTCGCGATCGCAGCGAGTGTCACGGCCTCCTCGCCCGAGGATGCCTCCGCGACCACCTCCACGCCGTCGTGCGACGCCAGGAGTGCCCGAAGACCGGCCCGGACCACCGGATGATCGTCGACGAGCAGCACCCGGACCTCACCGCTCATGCCGGACGCCCGACGGGAAGTGTTGCGGCGACAGCTGTTCCGTCCCCTGGTGCCGATTCGACGACCAGTGTGCCACCCAGCAGCGCCAGCCGGTCCCGCATCGCTCGCAGGCCGAACCCTCCGGCCTCGCGCTCGCTGAACCCGATACCGTCGTCGGCCACGTCCAGTCGCACCTCGTCGTTCGCATACGTGAGCGTCAACCGGACCCGATCGGCGTGCGAATGCAGCCGGACGTTCGCGAGTGCACTCTGCGCCACCCGCAGCAGTGCGACGTCGTAATCCATCGGCAGCGGAACGGGGTCGCCATCTGTGAACAGTTCCCCGACTGTTCCGGTGTGCTGCTCGAGCTGAACCAGCTGCCTGCGCAACGCCGACTCGAGCGGTGCCGACTCGAGATCCGACGGAGTCAGCGCGTCCACCACCCGCCGGGCCTCGGTGAGGTTCTGCTGAGCGGTGTCGGCGATCTGGGTGAGAGTCGGAGTGGCCTCGGTTCCCCGCAGACCCGCGCGGGCCAGCAGCAGGATCGACGAAAAGCCCTGAGCCAGGGTGTCGTGGATGTCCCGGGCCAGGCGCGAGCGCTCAGCGAGGGCGCCGGACTCACGCTGCAGAGCAACCAGTTCGTCCTGCGCACCGAGCAGCTCACGGTGGGCCTCGGTGAGTTCTTCGACCAGGAGTTGCCGCTGCGCCGCCTCGCGAACCAACTGTTGATAGACCATCGCCATCCCAGCCGCTACCGCGGCACCGAAGATCGGGCCGACGACGGATGCCACCGTATTGGTGGCGCCGTGCCACAAACTGGCCGCGATCGCCACCGCAGTCAGCGCCGCCGTCGTCACCAGCGCGAACTGCACCGACAGGAGGTGGAAGCACAGAAAGAACAATGCGAAGACCAGCCAGGCGAAGTTGGCGTCCGACGCCACCAGCGTGAGCCACCCCAGAATCAGGACCGCCAGCCAGATCTGTCCCGGACCGCGCTGGATCGACTGATCACCGGCAACGCCGCTGCGGCGGACGAACCAGACGCCCGTGGCGTACCACGCGAGCTCGAGTGCCGCCAGCACGACGATCCACGCCGCATGCGGCCCACGCTCGACCAGGACACGTCCAACGCCCACCGCGAGCAGCAGCACGAACAGGAGATGGGCGCCGATCTGCATTGTCCGCAATACCGGCGCAACGCCGCCAGGGTGGTGCACATCGGAGGTTCGCATTTCACTCACGCTAACACCGCGTACCGCCGGGTCACCGCGGCGAACACCGATCTCCAACTTTCGATGGATCAGCGAACTCAACCGATGCGCGATGCCCGGCACCACCGACCTCGACGACGCTGGACAGCATGTTCCTCAGTATCCGAGACCTCCGCTTCGCCAAGGGTCGATTCACCCTCATGAGCTCGGCTCTGTTCCTGATCTCCCTGATGGTCGTGATGCTGTCGGGGCTGACCACTGGACTGGGCAACCAATCCATCGCCGCAGTCAAGCACATCGGTGCGAACAGCTTCGCGTTCGGCAAGCCGGCCGAAGGACAGTCCCTGTCGTTCGGGGAGTCCACCGTGACCGAGCAGCAGCGCGATGCCCTCGCCGCCACCGATGGTGTCGATGAGGCGGCCGTCATCGGGATCGCCCCGGTGCGGATCACCATGGGAGACAGAGAGGTCGCCGCTTCAGCGTTCGGTGTGGACGGTCACTCGTTCGCCTCTCCCGCCCGCATCGACGCGGGCTCCGTCGCGGTCGACAAGGAGCTTGCGCGGGACAACGGCTGGGATGTCGGGAGCCGGATCGACATCGGCGCCGACACCTTCACTGTCACCGCCCTCGTCGAAGACTCCCTCTACAGTCACCAGCCGGTCGTGTGGATGAACCACGACGCGTGGACACATCTGCCGGCCGCAGGCGGCAGCGACGGCACCGTGATCGCGATGCGCACCTCCAGTGGGTTCGACTCCGGCGCCGCGGCCAGAGCCACCGGCACGTCGATCACCGACGAGAGCGGCGCCCTGAACGCGATCGGCTCCTACACCTCCGAGCGCGGATCCCTGCTGTTGATGCAGGCCATGCTGATGACAGTCAGCGCCCTCGTCGTCGGTGCGTTCTTCACCGTCTGGACCATCCAGCGCAGTCAGGACCTCGCCATCCTCAAGGCTGTCGGCGCCTCCACGAAGTACCTGCTCAAGGACGCACTCGGGCAGTCGCTGATCGTCCTGACGCTCGGCGCAGGCATCGGCACCCTGGCCGCCGTGGGCCTGGGCGCGATCGCCTCGCAGGCCGTGCCGTTCACACTGACCCTCTCGGGCACGCTCGTCCCGTTCGCCGCCCTCATCGTGATGGGCATGATCGGCGCCACTGCGGCACTCGCCCGGATCGTCTCGATCGACCCTCAGACCGCGCTCGCGAACGCGCGCTGAGCCCGGCGTGACAGAACTCGAAAGGACCTCATCATGAGCATCTCGCTCCGCAACGTCGTACTGACCTACCCCGACGGGGACAACCGACTACGCGCGCTCGACGACGTCGACCTGGAAGTGAACCGCGGCGAGCTGGTCGCCGTCACCGGGCCGTCAGGCTCCGGGAAGTCGAGCCTGCTCGCGGTGGCCGGACTGCTGACGAATCCCGACGAGGGCAGCGTGACAATCGACGGTACCGACGTCACAGGGCTCGACCGCGCGGCCCGCACCGACATGCGCCGCGAGAAGCTCGGTTTCGTGTTCCAGCAGTCGAACCTGCTGCCGTCGCTCACCGCGACGGAGCAATTGCAGATGATCACGCATCTGAGTGGGGGTTCGGTGCGCGACAGCCGCGGGCGGGCCCGCGAACTGCTGTGCAGTCTCGGGCTCGAGGGCCAGCTCGATCGACGCCCGAACCAGCTCTCCGGTGGCCAGCGCCAGCGCGTCGCGATCGCCCGATCACTCGTGAACGCCCCGGCGGTCCTGTTGGTCGACGAGCCGACATCGGCGCTGGACGAGGAACGCAGCCGCGAAATCGTCGCCCTGCTCGCCGAGCTGAGCCGCGAGCGTTCCGTCGCGACGGTGATGGTGACGCACGACCTGAGTCAGCTGGACCTGGTGGACGCCGCATTCGAGATGCACAGTGGCGCACTGCGTCCGCGGGCCGCGAAGATCGCTACAGCAGCTTACTGAACTGGTCGTTGGCCTTCTGCATCACGAACTCGTAGGGCGGAGCGAACTTTCGCGCCCACCAGTAACCGAAGCGGACGTCATTGGACGTGTACACCAGGTACCTGTTCTTCTTGATTCCCGCGACGATGCAGTTGGCCACCTTCTCAGGTGAGACCGCTCGCTTTTCGAACCGATGGGTGAGCTTCTTGATGCGCGGATCTTCTCGGTCCACGCCGGCGATCTGCACGGTGCCCACGAGCGGGGTCTTGACCCCGCCGGGCACCACCAGGCTGACACCGATGCCGTGCCGCTTGAGGTCGAACCGCAACACCTCGGAGACGCCGCGAAGGCCGAACTTGCTGGCGCTGTATGCCGCATGCCACGGCAATGCCAGCAAACCGGCCGCGGAGGACACGTTGACCAGGTGTCCACCGCGTCCGGCGGCGATCATCGGCGGCACAAAACGCTCGATGATGTGAATCGGCCCCATCAGATTCACATCCACCATCGACTTCCAGTGTCGATGTTCGAGATTCTCGACGGTCCCCCATGCGGAGATGCCTGCGACGTTCATGACGACATCGAGGCTGCCGACCTGCTCGTGAATCTCATCCGCGAACACGGTGACGGCATCGAAGTCGGACACATCCAGCGCCCGCGTGTAGGTCACCGTCCCCCCGGCCCGGCTGCACAGTTCGACAGTCTCGGCCAGCCCTGCCTCCGCGATGTCGGTGAGGAACAACTCCGCGCCCTCGCCAGCGGCCGCAACGGCCGTCGCCCGGCCGATTCCGCTGGCCGAACCCGTGATCAGGCACTTCTTCCCGTCAAGTGTTTTGATCGCCATCGCTTCGAAATCCCCCACCTCTGCCGATCGGTTGGTCGGCAGTGTACGTGACAGGCGTCACCGTGGCGCCGGACGATCCACGGCGCCGGGAACTATCCGCGATCAGTCACAGACGCTGGCACACCAAGCGTCACAGACGTCACAGACGCTGCGCCATCTCGTCCTGATAGTCGCGGATGGTCTTCTCGATCCCGTCCGCATCCTCCGGACGACCGTGGCTGCGAGCCTCGTCGGCCCGATCCCGCAACACACTGATCGCCCTGCGCAGTTCGTTGTCGCTCATTCTGCGGTCCATAGATTTCAGTGTCCCCGCCGATCGGGGGTTTTTCCAGTCACCCAATGGCGTCGCCGGATACTCCCCGATCGCCCCGATTACTCCTGATCGAGCTGCGAGTTATCCCGAAGTTATCCAAACGTCGCTGAAGACCATCCGCTCGCCCGCGCAACTGGCACCAAAGGACCCTCGCTGGTCCACGCAGCCGCGATGAACGCTCTATCAAATCCCCATCGCGAGCTACCCGTCGGCTATCTCCGATGTTATGATCGTCGCGATGTCTGATTTCGCCGCACGGCTCAACAAGCTCTTCGAAACCGTTCACCCGCCGGGACGGAAGCCACACACCAATGCAGAGGTGGCGAACGCACTCATCGCGGACGGCCACCAAATATCCAAGCCCTACATCTCCCAGCTGCGCTCCGGCCAGCGGTGCAACCCCTCGGACGAGACCGTCGCGGCATTCGCGAAGTTCTTCAAGGTCAAGCCCGCCTACTTCTTCAACGACATTTACGCCGCGAAGGTCGATCACGATCTCGACCTCGTGGCGCAACTGGAGGGCTACGGCCTGCGACGGCTCGCGACGCGCGCCTTCGACCTGTCGGAGGAATCGCAATCGCTGCTCACCACTTTGGCCGAGAAACTCCGTGCCGCAGAAGGCCTGCCCGATGTTCCACCCGATGCATCTCACTGAGCGCTGAACCGGCAGGCGACGCAGCGCCGGGAGAGCAGCCGCCAGACAAAGCAAAGAGGCCCCCTCTCCCGAAGGAAAGGGGGCCTCATTGTTGGTGGAGCTGAGGGGAATCGAACCCCTGACCTCTTCGATGCGAACGAAGCGCGCTACCAACTGCGCCACAGCCCCGAACCACGATCATGCTCTCGCTGACCGCTCGGCAACTCTAACAGGCGCCGTCCCCAGACGAGAAATCGCATGGTCAGCGGCCGAAAGCGAGAAACGAGGAGGGCGCCCGATCACCGTGGTGACCGCGCGCCCTTCTCGTTCTGTCGAACAGTTGTCACGCTGCGCTGAAGATAACTGCCATAAGAGTCACTGCCCTGCAGCTCTGCGGTATCCGTAATCGCGATCGCCGTACTCGCCGACCTCAGCGTCGTAATGCTCGAGGTGATCGAATGCCGGATCCCCGTCGTCCACCTCGAGCACCACCGCGCCCGGCCGGCGCAGCCGCGGCGGGACGAGCCGCAGTTCCTCGTCCGACAGCGACTCCACGCCGAGTCGTGATCGACCGAGCCGCGCCATGCGGCGACGCCGGATCTCCTGCTCGATGTTGACCTGACGCCGCAGATACGTCATGTATCCGGCGAGGGCGCACACCGACAGCGCGCACACCCACCACATCGTGGCAGACAGGATGATTGCCAGGGCCGCCGTCATGATCGAGGCGAATACCAGCGCGAGCACGCTGCGCTGCCGGAACCGATACCGGGCCGCGCGCGCGATCGCGTCGGCCTCCGGGTCGAATCCGCCGCGGCCGCGCCGATTCGGGACGAACTCCCGTGCCGCGGCGCGCTCGCCCGCATTGATGTCGTCGTCGGCGTGGGTGTCCATTCGGTCCTCCGCGTCTATGCCGTAATAGTCGTCGACGTCCTGCAGTGCCGGTTCCGGACGCCAATCGGGATCGCTCCGATGCCCGGCCGCCGGACCCCGCGCCGTCGGGCGTTGTGCATCGCCCCGGTGCAGAACCCGAGTAGCGAGCGCCGCGTCGGAGGTCTGTCTGATGCGAGGCCGCTTGCTCGCGAGCATTGGAACGAGGACGAACAGCCACACGGCTACCAGCCCGATCCAGATGATCGAAGAGTTCGGCATACGGCGACCTCCTCCCAGTCGTCTACCAGCACTGATGACGCCACTGACCCGTTCAGGCTAGTTGCATCTGCACCCTAATCCTCGCAGACGCGCCGACTCAGCTTTCGCAGGTGTCACACCTGTCACTCGATTATCGCCTCTCGAGGCCGGAGTTGCAGCCTCGAGATTCACCCGGGTACGAAAAGGACCGAAGCGGACCGCACCACTGCCTCGACCGCGACCGACCGCGCGCACCCGGACCGGACGTCTCGAGTCTCCTGAACTCGAGATGTCGGGCCCCTGTTCGTGTCCGAATCTCAGCCATATACGCAGAAATCGGATAATTCACCGAATAGCGGCAAATCGACACGGGGTGATTCGGCAACCGAATCGTTAGCATTCGTATATCAAATTTGAGAAAACAAGTCCCCAAAACCTTACGCAAAAGTGACGGACAACCAATACTGCAATCGGGGCCATTCCGGTTTTTCGGGACGATCCCAACCTGCCCGAGGCCGGCGCGCTCCGGTCGTAGACGAACGAAGACGAGGAATTCCCATGCACGTGAATCACCGGTCTTTCCTGCGCCGCAGGCTCGCGCGATCAGGCACCGCAGTTGCTGCGGGAGTCGCGGCGTTGATGCTCACCGTGGCAGCCGGTTCGGCCGGTGCGAATGTCCAGGTCCAGGAGCCGACGTCCGCTCAGACCGTGAGCTTCGACGGCTGGAACCTGTCGGTGAATCAGACGGATCAGTCGATCACCAGCGTGCCGCCGCTGTCGGGTAACCAGTTCACTCGAGACCTGTTCGCGAGCGGTCGCGCCCTCGCCACCGTCAGCGGCAACGGGACCGCACCGTTCACCGGTGGCGTGCTCGAGGTCGGTTACCAGATCGGTTACCAGGCCGACGTCTCGAACGGCGCCGTCATCACCGGCAATGCGGGCATCACACCCGGCGCTGTCTACATTCCCGAAAGGTCCGAGAATCTCATCCTGACCGCCGATCCGAACATCCCGCCGGTCGTGGAGTTGTTCACCGGCGAGGCGCTCGAGCTGGGTGTGGAGACACCGATCGAAGGAAACATCTCCACCCAGATCGCCCCCGGCACCATCGCCACAGTTCCGGTGCAGAAGAAGGAGTGCAAGTCGACGCAGTGTGCGATCACCCTCCGGAACATTCACCTCGAGGTCAATCACGCGCTCGGTTCCGTTTCGGTTCGCTCGTACGCCATCTTCACGGCGTCGACCGATGTCGCAGACGACGTCGTGGTCAGCTACGGACCGCCGGTGATCGTCTGATCACCTATTCCCAGGTGGCCCGTCCCGCACGCACCAAACGATCGGACACCGACCCGGGGACTTCCTCGACAGTCATCGCAACCAGCAGGTGGTCACGCCACTGACCGTCGACGTCGAGGTAGCGGCGCAGCAAGCCCTCTTCCCGGAACCCCACGTGACGCAGAACCGCCTGGCTCGCCAGATTCTCCGGGCGCACGGTGGCTTCGACGCGATGCAGCGCCATCGGACCGAAGCAGTGATCCAGACCGAGCGCCAGCGCCGCCGTCGCGACCCCCTGCCCACCCACATCCTTCGACACCCAGTACCCGATCCACGCCGAGCACAACGCGCCGCGCACGATGTTGCCGACCGTGATCTGGCCACAGAACGTGCCGTCGACCTCGATCACCATCGGCAGCATCCGCCCCTTGCGAGCTTCCGAACGCAGGCTCGAGCACATACCCGGCCACGCGGCGACGTGGTGCCGTTCGTCCCACGGCGCCTGGCCGGTCGGCTCCCACGGCTCGAGATGTTCGCGGTTCGCGATGCGCAGCCGGCTCCACACTGCCGCGTCCCGCAATCGGATGGGCCGTAAGGTGACCCGGCCCGCCGCGACCCGGATCGGACCAGGTTTCGCCGGCCACCCCGGGTGAGCGGACATGGGCCGCTCAGCTCCGCTGCGCCAGGAAAGCGACTTCCACCTCTTCACCCGTACGGATCTCGGTGACCTCGGGTTCGACCAGGACGAGACAGTTGGCCTCTGCCAAAGTGGCGAGCAGGTGCGAGGACGCGCCCGGCGCCCCGCCGAGCGCCTGGACCAGGTACTCCCCCGTGGACTCGTCTCGCATCAGCTGACCGCGCAGAAATCCCTTGCGATTCTCGATCGATGTGATCGGCGCGACCGTGCGCGCTGTGACTATGCGGCGCATCGGCTGACGTCGGCCGAGGGCAATGCGGATCAGCGGACGCACCATCACCTCGAACACGACCAACGCACTGACCGGATTGGACGGCAGCAGGAAAGTCGGCACCTCGTCCCGGCCGAGCTGACCGAATCCCTGCACCGAACCCGGATGCATCGCGACCCGTTCGACCTCGATGTCACCGAGATCCGCCAGCGCCTCGCGGACCTCGTCGGATGCGCCGCCACCGACTGCGCCGGCGATGATCACGATCTCCGACCGGATCAGCTGCCCCTCGACGACCTCACGCAGCCGCCGCGCATCGGTGCCCGCGATGCCCACCCGGTTGACGTCGGCACCCGCGTCACGAGCCGCGGCAGCCAGCGCGTACGAGTTGACGTCGTAGACCTGCCCCGGTCCCGGCGTCCGGTCGATGTCGACAAGCTCGCCGCCGACGGAGATCACCGACAGCCGTGGGCGCGGGTGGACCAGGACCTTGTCTCGGCCCACGGCCGCGAGCAGACCCACTTGGGCTGCGCCGATGATCGTGCCCGCCCGCACCGCGACGTCACCGGGCTGCACATCGTCACCGGCGCGGCGCACATAGTCGCCGGATCGGACCGGCTTGTAGACCTTGACGCGGGCGTGCCCGCCATCGGTTCGATCCATCGGCAGCACGGCGTCCGCGAGCGTCGGCAGCGGTGCCCCCGTGTCCACTCGAACAGCTTGGCGGGGCTGCAACCGGATCGGCTGCCGCGATCCCGCTGTCACCTCGCCGACGACGGGGAGGGTGAGCTCGGTGGGTTCGCCGTCCTCACCTCGGATGTCGGTTCCCGCATCGAGGACGTCGACGCTCCGCACGGCGTAGCCGTCTATGGCGGCCTGATCGAATCCTGGTAGCGGCCGTTCGGTGACAACTTCCTCGGCGCACAGCAAGCCCTGCGCCTCGGAGATCGCAACCCGGACGGGCCGGGGTGCCACCGCGGCAGCAGTCACCCTCGACTGCTGCTCTTCAACCGAGCGCATGTGGATCCCGTCCTCCCGACCTGTCTTACCGACCCTGTCTTGCCGGCGCTGAAGCTCACCGACGGTGTTGCCGACGCAGCCCAGACGCCGCCGCCGACACAGTTTCAGCGGCGGCGCCGGCAGACTACTCCGCCTCGGACGACTGCAGGCGCTCGGTCAGCCACTCGCGGAGAGACGGGCCGTATTCCTCGCTGTCCAATGCAAAGTCAACCGCAGCCCGAAGATAGCCGCCGGGATTTCCCAAATCGTGTCGGGTCCCACGATGAACCACGACGTGGACCGGGTGGCCTTCCACAATCAGCAGCGCGATGGCGTCGGTCAGCTGCAACTCGCCGCCCGTACCGGGTGTGATGCGGCGCAGCGCGTCGAAGATCGCCCGATCCAGCAGATACCGACCGGCCGCGGCGAACGTGGAGGGAGCATCCTCCATAGCCGGCTTCTCGACCATGCCGGTGACCTTGAGCACGTCCGGATTGGTCGCGTCCGGCACGGTCTCGACCTCGAAGACGCCATAGGCACTGACCTGGTCCTTGGGCACGTCGATCGCGCACAGCACGGACCCACCACGCTTGGCGCGGACGCGGGCCATGGTGTCGAGCACGCCGCGCGGCATCACCAGGTCATCGGGCAGCAGCACCGCAATGGCGTCCTCGTCGTCATCGAGCACAGCCTCCGCGCAACCGACTGCATGGCCGAGCCCGAGGGGTTCCTCCTGCACGACGGATTCGACCTCGAGCAGTCCCGGCGCCTTGCGCACCTTCTCGAGCAGGTGATGCTTGCCACTGGCTTCGAGCTTGCTCTCGAGAACCAGGTCCTCGACGAAGTGAGCGACGACACCGTCCTTACCGGGCGAGGTCACGATGACGAGCCGGTTCGCTCCGGAGTCGGCCGCCTCTCCCGCCACCAACTCGATACCCGGTGTGTCGACCACCGGGAGTAACTCCTTCGGAACGGTCTTGGTAGCCGGAAGGAAGCGCGTTCCCATACCGGCAGCTGGCACAACCGCCGTCCGAAAGTGCCTCTTGTCATTGGTGACGGCATCTGTCATAACTCACCACCCTATCTACAGGCCCCCGTGGCCAGTCGCACGATCCTAAGGTGGCGATCATGAAACTGCCGACCAAGGCCGAGTGGCGCAGCCACATCCTCCGCGAACGCAGGGCGGTGGGACCCGAGACGAAATCCACCGAGGACGCGGCGATAGTCGCGATCGTCACATCGGTCGTTCCCGCCGGTGTCACCGTGTGCGCATATGTCCCGGTGGGCACCGAACCGGGTTCGATCGAGATGCTCGAAGCACTCCACGACTCCGGATGCCGCGTGCTGCTCCCGGTAACCGGGGAACCGGGTCCGCTCGAATGGGCGGAGTTCACCGGGAGCGCCGATCTCATACCTGCCGGCCACGGTCTCCGGGAGCCGTCCGGTCCGGTCTTCCCTCCGGCCGAAGTCGCGTCCGCATCCGCGGTGCTGATTCCAGCGCTGGCGGTCGACGAGCGGGGTGCCCGCCTCGGCCGCGGAGCCGGGTTCTACGACCGCACGCTGGGACTGGCGGAACCCACCGCAGCACTGATCGCCGTAGTCCGGGACAACGAGCTGGTTCAGCGCCTCCCCTCGGACCCGCACGATGTCCCCATGGGCTGGGCGCTGACTCCCGGCCGCGGGATGGTGCGGCTCGACGCGGGGGGTGTACCCGACCAGCAGTGATCATGGCTGCGGAACACCGGCCTGGTTCGCGCTGTTGGCACTGTCGACTGTAGAGTGCCAACATCTGCGGTTTGACTACACAGTGCGGAGGAACCCCAGTGCCCACCTATTCGTACGCCTGCACCGAATGCGACAACCGATTCGACATCGTGCAGTCGTTCAGCGACGACACCCTGACCGTCTGCCCGGAGTGCTCCGGCAAGCTCCGCAAGCTCTTCAACTCGGTCGGCATCGTCTTCAAGGGCAGCGGCTTCTACCGCACCGACAGCCGCGGTAGCGGCAGTGGCAGTGGCAGCGGCAGCGGGGGAACCGCAAGCGAGCCCGCGAAGTCCGACTCGGCGTCCGGCACCAAGTCCGAGCCGAGCACACCGAGTTCCACCTCGGCCCCCGCTGCCGCACCCGCAGCGGCCGCCAGCTGACGCCGCGATACGACGCCGTTCTCCACATCTCGTAGGTCCATCCACAGGTTTTCTTCCACGCCTGTTCACGACGAGTACGGGTCCAGTTTGCGCAGATAGCGTGCACGTCATGGCGCACGAGATGTTCCGGCGACGCGACCCTGACGGTCACGGGCCGCTGACGATGTCCCTGACCGGTCGGCTGGGACGCCTGGTGCGTCCCGGGTGGGCCCGGTCCGACGTGGCTCGCCGCGTCGCCGCGGGGCTTCTCGTCATCGCCGCGACCGTCCTATGGATTCGTGACGGTGCCGCGGATACCGGCGAACCGGTGGTGGTCGCGTCCCGCGATTTGTCACCGGGCCGGGTTCTCACCGCGGACGATCTGCGTACGGCCGACCACGATGCCGCTGCTGTCCCCGACGGCACGGTGGGCGCCATCGACGCCGCACTCGGCCATACCCTCTCCTCCCCGGTCCGCGCTGGGGAGATCCTCACGGACGTGCGGCTACTCGGCCCCCGTCTGGCACAGGCCGCGGTGGGCTCCGCCGACGCACGTGTGGTGCCCGTGCGCCTGTCCGATGCCGGTCTCGCCGGACTGATCCGAGAGGGCGACCGAGTGGACGTCCTCACTACCGGTTCGTCATCCTCGACGACCGATTCCGCTCCCCCGGCCGCCACGATGCTGGCCTCCGGCGCCGCCGTGGTCCTCGTGGCACCCGAACCGGACGGCCCCGGCCGCGCCGATCGGGTTGTGATGTTGGCCCTACCGACGCCCGAGGCCGGAGCGGTCGCCGCGGCCTCGCTGACTCACGCGATCACCGTCACGCTCCACTGAGCCCGGGCAGCTCCATCCGGCCGATCGACAATGCGCGTGCCCCCGGATGGGAGCACGCGCAGGTGTTCATTCGAATCACTGATCGCCGATTGCCTATTTCAACCGTGATGCGGCGGGACCTGCCGTCGCAGCCATTCGTCCTGATCGTCCCGTCCACTGCCCCTGGAGGATGCACCGTCCGGGGACCGCTCGTCGGAGGTCTGCTCCGGGAGCACCGCACCGAAAACGGCCTCCAGGCGGGCCCGGTCGATCCGGGTCCGCCTGGTCGTCGGCGACTTCTGGCCGGCGACTGCCGAGTCGCCAGTAGTCGTCTCGTCCGACATGTCTGTGTTCGCCCCGTCCTACTCTTCGATGGCCGAGAGCTGGCCGATGACGTGGCTTGCGAGCGGAGTCAGCGTCGCCATCCCGTCGCGCACCGCGGCACGCGACGATGCGAGGTTGACCACGAGCGTGCTGCCGGAGATACCGACCAGGCCGCGTGAGATGACCGCGTCCACGACCCCCGCTGCCAGCCCGGACGAGCGCAATGCCTCACTGATTCCGGGCAATTCGCGGTCCAGGATGTCCGCGGTGGCGTCGGGGGTGACGTCGCGAGGCGAGACTCCCGTACCGCCGACCGAGATCACCAGATCGACGCCGCCGATCACCGCGGTGTTCAGCGCGTTGCGGATCTCCACCTGGTCGGCAGATACCGCCACCGTGGCGTCGACCAGAAATCCTGCCTCGGTGAGCAGTTCGGTCACAAGGGGGCCGGTCGAGTCGACATCGCCGTGCGCGGTCCGGTCGTCCACTATGACGACGAGCGCGCGTCCGGCCAACGGTGCTTCGAGTTCCATGGTCCCTACCGTAGTGGCCTCCCCCGGGCCCGACGGGACCTGCCGGTGAATCCGTGCCAGCACGGGCCTGCCTCCGGCGCGCATCACTTGCCACCAGTGGTGGGCGCGGTACCCAGCTGGACGTCGACGGTCTTCGAGTTACCCGCCGTGTCCTGGTAGGTGACGGCCACCTGATCGCCCGGGGCGTGGGAACGGATGGCCGCGATCAGCGCATCGCCACTGCTGATCACCCGGTCTTCGACCTTCGTCACGACGGCGCCCTTCGGGATTCCGGCCTTGTCTGCCGGTCCCCCAGCAGTGACGTCCACAACCGCAGCGCCGCCCGTCGACTCCTTCGCCGAGACCTGCACGCCGATGATCGCCTGGGTCGCCTTGCCGGTCTTGACCAGTTCGTCTGCGATCCGCCGCGCCTGGTCGACCGGAATCGCAAACCCGAGTCCGATCGAACCACCCTGACCGCCCGCAGTGGCGATCGCGGTGTTGATCCCGATCAGCTGGCCGTCCATGTCGACGAGCGCACCACCCGAGTTGCCCGGGTTGATCGCGGCGTCGGTCTGGAGCGCATCGATGACCGTGTTCTGGTTACCCATCTCACCGCTGGTCGATACTGGCCGGTCGAGCGCCGAGACGATGCCCGAGGTGACGGTGCCGGCCAGGCCGAGCGGAGAACCGATCGCGACAACCTGCTGGCCCACCTGCACGTTCTCCGAGGAACCCAGCTCGACGGGGGTCAGGTCCGACTTGCCCGACACCTTGATCACCGCGATGTCCGACGTGGGGTCGGTACCCACGAGGGAGGCCGGCGCGGTGGTGCCGTCGGAGAAGGCCACCATCAGCTTCGCGTCCGGTCCTCCGCCGGCGATCACGTGGTTGTTCGTCATGATCAGCCCATCCGAAGACAGCACGACGCCGGAGCCCTCACCCTGACGGGTGCCCGCGACCTGAATCTGCACCACGCTCGGGACGACCTTGGTCGCGACCGCCTGAACCGATCCGGCGGGAGCGTTCGACGCCGGACTGGTGCTGGCCTTCGGGGCATTGAGTGCATTCGACACGGGAGCGTCGCCACCGTTGTTGGACGATGTCGCGATCGCACCCACCGCACCACCGATACCGCCGCTCACCAGCGCCAGCGCGATCGCACCGGCGACCAGCGCGGAACGACCGCTCCGCTTCGGACCCGGTACAGGTGCGCCGGTCGTGGGCAGCGTTCCGGTGGTCCCGACTCCCGGCATCTGCTCGGTGGGCTGGTACGCCGAGTGGTACCCGGGCTGCCCGTAGCCGCCGACCTGCCCCGGCCCACCCTGGTAGCCGGGGTTTTGCGGGTGGTAAGCGGCGCCCGAGCGCCACGGATCCTGCGGCACGGACGGGCCGGTGCCCGGTTGCGGGCTTCCCTGCTGGTGAGCGCCGTGCTGGTGAGCGCCGTGGTTGGGGTCGCCGTGAAGATTACGGTCGTCGGTCATCGCACCGCTTTCGTGTCGTGACCACCTGGGTTGGGCGGTCGCAGTGTCTCTGGAGATCGGTGACCGGGCGACGCCACGGAATTGCTGCCGCCGCGTCGTGTCGATTCACCGAGGGTCCGGCTGTCGTCCGGTCGCTGGTATCAGGTTGCACCGTGTGGCTGAGAGCCCGCTGAGACGCTGCCTTCAGTTTCCCGTGTCCTCGGCGATCGCGGACATGGGGCCGCGGTGACCTCGGTCTTGGCCGCCGATAGCGGGACATGAAACGGTCAGCGAGGGTCGGCCTCGGGCTCTCCCGGCAGGACGATGCGCACGCGAGCACCCCCACGGTCGGACGTCTCCACCGCGATCGTCCCACCGTGCTTGACCACCACCTGTCGCACGATCGCCAGGCCGAGCCCCGACCCCGGCATGGACCGGGACGCGGTGGACCGGTAGAAGCGTTCGAAGACCAGTTCCCGATCCTCCTCAGGGACACCCGGACCGGCGTCGTCGACAGTGAGTTCGAGTAGTCTGTCGCCGATCTGACGCATCGCCACCTGCACCTGCTCGCCGGGCGGACTCCACTTCGCGGCATTGTCGAGCACGTTGAGGACCGCCCGCGAGAGCCCGGCCTGGTCGCCGTACACGAACCATGGCGTGGTCACCGCTTCGAAGTCGATCTCATTGCGCCGGCGGCGGGCTTTCTCGAGCGACCGCTCCACTGTCTCGCTGATGTCGACGAGCTCGAACACCGTCTCGGGCGCATCCTCACGCGCGAGGTCCACCAGGTCACCGACAAGGGTGGACAGTTCCTCGATCTGGGCCACCACATCGACCCGGAGTTCGGCCATGTCCTGGTCCGGAATATGCGGTGCCCCCGGCCGGCTCGACGCGATCAGCAGTTCCATGTTGGTGCGCAGCGAGGTCAACGGAGTGCGCAGTTCGTGCCCGGCATCGGCGACCAGACGGCTCTGCCGCCCCCGAGATTCCGCGAGCGCGCGCAGCATCGTATTGAAGCTGACTGTCAGCCGCGCCAGCTCGTCGTTGCCGGTTACCGGAATGGGTGTGAGGTCATCGGTGCGCGCGACGCGTTCGGCCGCGGCCGTCAACCTCGCGATCGGCCGAAGCCCGGTTCGTCCGACGGTGGTTCCGGCCGCCGCGGCAAGTACGACACCGCACCCGCCGACCACCAACAGAACCCACGCCAGACGATCCAGCACGTCCTCGGTCGGCTCCAGCCGCTGCGCGATCACCAGGGTGCTGCCGTCACGAGTCCGCTCGGCAAGCACTCGATTGCCCTCGACCGTTCGCAACGACACGTCGTTCTGGCCGCGCGCGACCGCGAGTTCGGGCGGACCGATCGGCACCGCAGAACCTGGCGGTATGTACTTGTTCAGATCCGGAAAGATCAGCGCCACACTGATATCGGTGGTGTAGAGCGTGGCACCCGCGATGTACCTCGGATCGAACGTGATGAGGTCGTTGTCGACAATCGCGGAGGCGCGTGACTGCAACTGATGATCGACATCCGCGTAGAGAGCGCGAGAGACCACCGCGTACGCGGCGATCGCCATCACGGCCACCACGATCGCCACGACGGACGCCGCGAGCAGCGTCACGCGCCACCGCAGCGACACCGAGCGGGTCAGGGGCATCGGCGGACGCATCTCGTGTGGCAGCGGCATCGGACCGAGCGGCGTTCCGGGCCCGGCCGGGCGGGCTCCCGTACGACCGAACGGGGCAACCATCACGGCGGGGTCTCCCGCAACACGTAACCGACACCCCGGACCGTGTGGATCAACCGCGTTTCGCCGTCGGCCTCGGTCTTGCGGCGCAGGTAGCCGACGTAGACCTCGAGCGCATTGCCGGATGTCGGAAAGTCGTAACCCCACACCTCCTCGAGGATTCGGCTACGCGAGAGGACACGGCGCGGGTTCGCCATGAGCATTTCGAGGAGCGAGAACTCTGTGCGGGTGAGACTGATCGAGCGTCCGCCGCGGGTCACCTCACGCGTCACCGGATCCAGGCTCAGATCCTCGAACGTCATTGCCTCGGACTCGTCACCGACTGCGGAAGTCGTGCGCCGCAGCAGCGCCCGCAGCCGCGCCAGCAACTCCTCGAGAGCGAACGGCTTGGGCAGGTAGTCGTCGGCCCCCGCGTCGAGCCCGGCCACCCGCTCGGACACCGAATCACGAGCGGTGAGAACGAGAATCGGCAGATCGTCGCCTGTGCTACGCAGACGCCGGCACACCTCGAGCCCGTCGACCCTCGGCATCATCACGTCGAGGACCAGAGCATCCGGCCGCGACGCGGCAACCTTCTCGAGCGCATCGAGTCCGTCGACCGCGAGCTCTACGGTGTACCCGTTGAAACTGAGGGAACGCCGCAGCGACTCCCGCACGGCCCGGTCGTCATCGACCACCAAAATGCGCATGCGGCCATTTTGGCCCCACCGACTGAGATCCCGCTGAGAGGATCCCGTTGACCAGCCCCGGCGTGTCGCGTCACTCCCGCGGCAGCCGCGGCCCCGGAAGGCTCCAATTCCGCCACATCGCGACCAGCCGCACCGTCGAGGCGACGACTGTGCCGATCATCAGCGCAGTGTTGCCGGCCAGGCCCACGGACGATCCGGCCACGACGATCGTCGCGCCGAGCAAGGCCGGGATCGCGTAGAAATCGCGGTGCAGCAGCAGCGGAACCTCGTTGACGAGAACGTCACGCAGAATGCCCCCACCGATCGCGGCGGTCGCCCCGACGAGGGTCGACGCGAGCGGACCCGCGCCGGCGTCCAACGCGATCGCCGCGCCGGTGCTCGCGAACAGACCCATACCCAACGCGTCGAGTACGAGGATCTCGCGGCGCAGCTTCCCGAGCGTCGAGTGCACGAAGAACACGACCACCGACGTCACCGCAGCGGTACCGAACAACGGCCAACTGGTCAGCGACGTCGGAGGGTGGGTGCCGAGCAGCACGTCGCGGACGATGCCGCCACCGATACCGGTGAAGACCCCGACGACGCACACCCCGAATATGTCGAACCGTTTGGTGACCCCGACCAGCGCGCCGGATGCGGCGAACGCCGCGATACCCACAAGCTCGAGAATCTTCAGCAGCACGCGGACAGCGTCGCACGCCCCGGCGCGCCGGGTGTCACAGCCTTCCCGGATCGATCCGGCCGAGCCGGACCGCGCGCACCAGACGTCGGGGGACGCGATGTGTTCGGCCGTCGACGGTCACCGTCACCAGATCCGGGACGGCTGCCTTCCACTGGGACCGCCGACTGCGGGTGTTGGCGCGCGACACGCGCCGCTTGGGTACCGCCATCGTTCAGCCCTCCCCGTGTCCGCGGCTGACCCCAGGGCACGCCGGGTCGGGATCCGCGCACGGGTCTTCGTGGAACTCCCCGAACGGGTCCTCCAACGTGGACCATGCCGACTCGTCTGCCATCTCGCGCTCGGTGAGCAGTGCCCAGTTCAATGCGCGAGTCACCGCGTCCGGATCGGCGTCGTGGACGAGCACCACGAGTGAGGTGTCCCGGTCACCGAACCGCTCGTCCCAGCCCAGCGCGGCGAGCGCGCGCCGTTCGTCGTCGACGTCCGCGAGCTCGTCGTCCGTCATCGCCGCCAGCCATCGGTCCGCACTCGCCACACGCAGCCCCCCGCCGGCGGATTCGAGCCACAGCGCGACATCGGATCGCGTCGCAAGCCACATGCGGCCACGCGCCGTGACAACGCCGTCGAGCAGGACGTCGATCGCCTCGTGCAGCCGTCCGGGGTGAAAGGGCCGTCGGGCAGTGAACTCGACGAGTGACACCCCGTGCTCGGAGTGCAGGGGCGGGCCGCCACGCAGCAGCGGCGCATGCGTACCGAAGATCCGACCGCGTCGGGCATCCGGCGGGATGAGCGGCAGCAACGCACCCGCGTCGGGTGTCCTGGAGATCGGCGCACCGGGCGCAATGCGGGCGAGAACTGCCCGCAGCTGGTGCGACAGCCACGGCTCGCCGGTGTCGTTTTCAACCACGAGCGCATCGGCGAACTCCACCTGCCCGACGGCCACCTGGGCCAGGGTCCGGTCGTCGTCGAGATCCTCGTCTCCGGTGGCGGCAAGCCACCACTCCTCGGCGTCGAGGCAGGTCACGACCGCATCCACCCGGACGTCCCGGATCGCGGGCACGTCGAGTCGGTTGCCCACACCGACCACCGGTACGTGCTCGATCGCCCAGCACACGGCCTCCGGTTCGAGTGCACGGTCGAGCTCGAGCACGATCCGGTCCACAGACCCACGCGCATGGAGGCGGCGCAACAGCGGCAGCAGGTCGTGACGCAGCGTGCACGACACGCACCCGTGCGCCAATTCGAGGATCTCGGTCCGCACCTCCGGGGCCCCGACCGACCCGGTTGTCACGGTCCGGCGGACCACCCCCTCGCCGAGCTGCCCGAGGTCATGGTGGATCACTGCCGTACCCGCCCTCCCGTCACCCAACAGCGAGAGCGCCGTCCGGCGGACCGGACCACTCCAGCCCGCGACGAGAACCAGCGGTGTGCGGCCGTCCGGCACGTCAGCCACAGCCACCCCTTTCGAAAACGGTTGTCATTAACATTTTGTCAGGTTACACTTTCGCCCGCTTGTCGACAACCATTTTCACTAACCGCTCGAGTTCGGTCCCGCGCGGGACCGGAGAGGAAGCCCCCCATGCCCGCTCGCTGTCAGGTGACCGGCCGGACCCCGGGATTCGGCAGGTCCGTGTCCCATTCGCACCGGCGCACCAGCCGCCGCTGGGATCCCAACATCCAGAAGAAGACCTACCTCGTGCCCAGCTTGGGGCGGCGCATCACGCTGAGGCTGACCCCGAAGGGCATTCGCACCATCGACCGGGACGGCATCGAGGCCGTCGTCGCCCGCATGCGGGCCGCGGGAGAGAAGGTCTGACCATGGCAGGCAACGAAGTCCGCCCCGTCATCAAGCTGGTCTCGACCGCGGGGACCGGGTATCGGTATGTCACCCGTAAGAACCGCCGCAACGACCCCGACCGGATGGTGCTGCGGCGCTACGACCCCGTGATCCGTCGGCATGTCGACTTCCGAGAGGAGCGCTGACAGACATGGCCAAGAAATCGAAGATCGCGCGGAACGAGCAGCGCAGAGCCGTCGTCGCGCGGTACGCAACGCTGCGCTCCGAACTGAAGGAGACCATCCGTCGACCATCCAGCTCACCCGAGGAACGCACCGAAGCCCAGTACCGGCTTCGACAGCTTCCGCGGGATGCGAGTCCGGTAAGATTGCGCAATCGAGACGCTGCGGATGGACGTCCGCGCGGTCACCTGCGGAAGTTCGGCCTTTCCCGCGTGCGGATGCGCGAGATGGCACATCGCGGGGAGCTGCCAGGCGTACACAAGTCGAGCTGGTAAGGAAATGCAATGGCAGTAAAGAGAGCACCGTCGAAGAAGGCGCGCACCGAGCAGGGCCGCCGCCCCAAGAAGAACCCGCTGATCACCGCGGGTGTCGAGACCGTCGACTACAAGGACATCAATCTGCTCCGCACCTTCATCTCCGACCGCGGCAAGATCCGCAGCCGCCGCGTCACGGGCCTCACCCCGCAGCAGCAGCGCCAAGTCGCTGTCGCGGTCAAGAACGCTCGCGAGATGGCCCTGCTGCCCTTCACCAGCCGGTAACAGAACGCAGAACGACGGCAGGGGCCGCGCAGTCGACTGACTGCGCGGCCCCTGCTGCTTTCGGTCCACGCTAGATTCTCCGGGTGTCGATTTCGCTCCGCGCCGCTGCCGTCCTGACCGCCGCCACCCTCGCCGTCGGAGGTGCCGCAGCCTGCTCGTCGAACTCCACGACGGCCACGAACGCCGGCGGTGCCGATTGCATCACCGACTTCGATCCGGGCGTCGATTACTTCACCGACAAGCAGACGGTCGACTATGCCGAGAACTTCGACATCGAGTACCACAACTCGTACCAGGTGGTCACGGTCCGCCAGCCCGGCCAGGCCGAGGAGGCATACGTCCTGACGCTGTGCGGCGCCCCGAAGCCCGAGCTGAGCGGAGCCCTCACAGACGCGCAGCGGGTCGTCACCCCGGTGACCGACCTGTTCGCCGAGTCCACGACTCACCTGCCGAGCCTCGAGGCCCTCGGCGAGCTCGACGCCCTCACCGGCTTTGCGAGTGCCGACTACGTCTACAGCGATGCCGCCCGCACGCGCATCACCGGCGCCGGCGTCACCCAGTTTGCGACCGCCGGGCAGGTGGACGCCGAGGCGGTCGTCGCGGAGGCACCGCAGGCACTGGTCACGGGCGGTTTCACCGATCCCGCGTTCGCAGTGATCGAGCGTGCCGGGATTCCGGTACTCGACAACTACGACTGGCTCGAGGCCGATCCGCTGGGCCGCGCAGAATGGATCAAGTTCTTCGCTGCCCTCACCGGAACCGAGAAACAGGCCACCGAGACATTCCGCGGGATCGTCGCCGACTACAACGAATACTCGACGCTCGCGGCAAGCGCAGCACCGGTCACGATCGTGCCCGGACTGCCCTATCAGGGCGCGTGGTCCGTGCCGCTGGCCAGCTACTCCAACGACCTGTACGCCACCGCCCGCATCACACACCCGTGGATGACCGAACCCGGCACCGGCAGCCTGCAGACCGAGCTCGAGACCGTATTCGCGCGGGCCGGCGACGCCCCACTCGCGATCAGCAACTCCGCGAACAAGACGAAGGCCGACGCGATCGCCGCCGAACCCGCCTCGCCGAATTCGCGGCGTTCCGCGACGGACAGGTGTGGACGTCGTCGAGCCGGATGACCGACGCCGGCGCCCTCGACTTCTACGAGCAGGGCGTGCTGCGCCCGGATCTGGTGCTGGCCGACCTCATCGCGATCGCCCACCCGGACCTGATGCCCGGGCACGAGTTCACCTTCTACCGTCGCCTGCAGTGAATCGCACCGCAGCGGCACTGACCGGACTCGGCGCCCTCGTCGTGGTGGCGGTCGTGCTCGCCGTGTCGGTGGGATCGGTGGCAATCCCGTTCGGCACCACCGCGCGCTACCTGTTCACCGGTGACACCGGAACCGGACGCTGGACGACGCTGATCGAGGACATTCGCCTTCCCCGCGTGGTCACTGCGGCCTGCGCGGGGGCCGCGCTCGCGGTCGCGGGCCTCCTGATGCAGACACTGTTCGCGAACCCGCTGGCCGACCCGTACATCCTCGGCGTCTCGTCCGGCGCGAGCCTCGGAGTCGCGCTCGTGGTCCTCGGCTCGGGGACGGGAGCCGGCGTGTTCGCCGCGGTGGCCGGCACGGGGCGCCTCGGCATCGCTGCCGCCGCGGCCGTCGGCGCGCTGGCGGTCCTGCTGGTGGTGCTCGCGATCTCCCGATGGATCCGGTCCGTGGTGACCCTGCTGATCGTCGGCATCATGGTCGGCTCGGTCACCAGCGCTGTCGTCTCCCTCCTGGTCGCGTTCTCCCAGCCAGCGCAGATGCAGCAGTTCATCCTGTGGGGACTGGGGTCCTACTCCGGTGCTTCCTGGTCGGATCTGCGGGTGCTCGTGCCCGCGGTGCTCGTAGGCGTCGTGCTCGCCGCAACGCTCGTGCGGGCTCTCAACGCGATGCTGCTCGGCGAGGATTACGCCGATTCGATGGGAGTCCACCTGCTGCGCACCCGCACCGTCGCCATCACGTCGGCGGCACTGCTCGCCGGTGCGGTGACCGCCTTCTGCGGTCCGATTGCGTTCCTCGGAATCGCCGTCCCCCACCTGGCGCGGCTCGTGCTCGGCACGTCGGACCACCGGGTGCTGCTGCCGGGCGCGATCCTCATGGGTGCAGCGGTGTCACTGCTGTGCTCGGTGGTCGCGCAGCTCCCGGGGCGCGACGGCGTGCTGCCACTGAACGTGGTGACCGCACTGGTCGGCGCGCCGGTGGTGATCCTGGTGCTGATGCGATCGCGTCGGGCACGGGCAGGAGGCGTCGCATGACGCTCGTGCTCGACGATGTCACCGTCGGTTACCCCGGCCGACCCCCGCGACGCATCCTCACCGGACTCCGTCTCACTGCCCACTCCGGGCATGTCACGGCGCTGCTCGGACCGAACGGCGCCGGAAAATCGACACTGCTGCGCTCGGTCGCGGGTCTACAGCGGGTCCTCGGTGGGGCCGTGCGGCTCGACGGCGCCGACGTCAGCGCACTGCCGCCGGCGCAGCGCGCCCGCAGGATCGCGGTGGTTCTCACCGACCGCGTCGACGCCGGACTGCTCACCGGCAGTGAGGTCGCCGCGCTCGGCCGCCTCCCGCACCAGGGGTTCGCCTCCCGGCTCAGTGCCGCCGAACGGACGCTGATCGCCGACAGCCTCGACCGCATGGGTGCCGCACGACTTGCCGATGTCCGGCTGCACCAGATGTCCGACGGTCAGCGGCAGCGGGTCCTGATCGCACGAGCTCTCGTGCAGCAACCGGCCCTACTGGTGCTGGACGAGCCGAGCGCATTTCTCGACATTGCCGCCCGCGTCGAACTGCTGGCACTGCTCGAGGAGATCGCGACCGACTCCGGCATCACGGTGCTGATCTCGACCCACGACGTCGAACTGGTCCTGCGTACCGCCCGGCACGTGTGGCTCGCGGCCGGCGACGGCACCGTCGTCGACGGCACCCCGTCGGAGCTCGTGCAATCCGGCGCGATCCGCGCCGCCTTCGATTCGCGCCGGGTCCACTTCGACCCCGCGGACGGCATCTTCCGCCTCGCCTCCAACCCCTGAAACGGGAGTTCTCAGCATGCTTCGGGCCGGGTGGGAGGTGAACGCCCGTTCGAGGTTGGGGATAGACTTCTGTCGATTTCTCGGTTCGGTTCTGGAGGTGCCCGCGACGTGTCGGGTGTGGTCGCGGGTTTCACGGTGATCTTCGTCGTCATCGCGATCGGGTTCTTCCTCGGTCGCAGCGGCACGCTCGGCGATCACGGGCAGTTCGTGCTCAGCCGACTGGTGTTCTTCGTCGCGACGCCCGCGCTCCTCTTCGACACCCTCGCCAATTCCGATCTGTCCGTGGTGTTCTCCCCCACCCTCGCGGTCGCTTCGGCCACGGCCTTCGCGGTGGCCGCCCTCTACCTGTTGATCGCCCGGCTGTGGCTGCGACGCCCGCTCCCGGAGCTGACGATCGGCGCGCTGGCTTCGTCGTATGTGAACTCAGCGAACCTGGGCATCCCCATCGCGGTCTTCGTACTCGGCGACCCGTCGTTCATTGCCCCGCTGCTGCTGTTCCAGATCATGGTCTTCTCGCCGATCGCGCTCACCGTCCTCGACATCAGCACGATGCACAAGGGCAGTTCCCGGCTCGAGACGATCACCGCGCCGTTCAAGAACCCGATCGTGCTGGCCGGTGCGGCCGGCCTGGCGGTCGCGGTGTCGAACTGGACTCCGCCCGAGGCACTGATGCAGCCCTTCCGCCTGATCGGCGGTGCCTCGGTGCCGGGTGCGCTGCTGGCATTCGGGCTGTCGCTGTACGGCGTGCGAGTACTCGAGAAGGGCGCGAGCCCGCGCCGAGACGTCGCGCTCGCGTCGGCGCTCAAGATCCTCGTCCAGCCGGTGCTGGCCTATCTGATGGCGCGCTATCTGCTCGACCTCGACGGGCACGAACTCTTTGCGATCGTTGTCGTCTCGACGCTGCCCACCGCGCAGAACGTGTTCGTCTACGCCAGCCGCTACCAGCGTGGCATGGTGCTGGCCCGCGACGCCGCGTTCGTCACGACGCTGGCGTCGATCCCCGCGATCGGGATCGTGGCCGCGCTGCTGGCCTGAGCCGACCGACTCACAGGACGCCCAGTTCGGTGGCGCGCACCGCCAGCCGGACCCGGGACCGCGTCCCGGTCTTGGCGAAGATGTTCTCCAAATGTGTGGCCACCGTCCGCCTGCCGACCATCAGCTCGGCCGCGATGTCGGCGTTGCTCAGCCCCTGTGCCACGAGGACGACGATCTCGTGCTCACGGGGACTGAGCCGAAACGCGGCCCGATCGTTGTGGTCGGCGACGAGACGCCGACACTGCCCCGCCAGAAGCTCGATGCGCGACCGCGTCAAGGAGTCCAGCACGCCTCGGTCGAAGCTCACGTGCAGGACGCCGGTCACGACCCCCTTCTCGACACCGAGCGCGACCGACGAACCCTCCCGGAAGCCGGAGGGCCGCAGCACATCCTCCGCCGTTCTCGACTGCTCGAAACCGGGCACGTCCTCCCAGCACACCGGCCTTCCGGAAGCCACTCGGACGTACTCGAAGACCCGGGCATCAGCAACGAAGCCGTGAGCCAGATACTCCGCGACGTCCTCCCGGTACCCACCGTTGGCCAGGACCTGGTGGACGCGGTCACCTCGTGGCCGGTACGTGATCGCCGCCGCCGCGTAGTCCAACTCGCCGGCCCACCGGGCCAGCAGACCGTGTGCGAACGTCACTGGGGACCTGGTCCACATCAGGTCCCGGTCCCCAGTCACGTCACCACTGTCGGCCATGCGCCGAATGTACCAATTCTGTGAGCTACATCACCGGGCGCCGATCGGCCCACGGTCGTGCCTGCTCGAGATTCGCCGCGACCTTCAGAACGAGTGCATCCCGGCGGTGACGTGCCGCGATCTGCAGGCCCACCGGTCGACCGTCCGCGGTGAACCCGGCCGGCACCGTGATCGCCGGGTTGTTGAGCATGTTGTACGGGTAAGTCAGCAGCCAGTCGAGCAACTGCTCGCGCAGCGGCTTGCCCAGCAACCAGTCGGGCGCGAACTGCGTGAGCGGGAAGGTGGCGGATGCCAGCGTCGGAGAGATGAGGACGTCGTAGTCGTTCATGAACTCGGTCCAGGTGTCCCACATCCGGCCACGGAAGGCGTCGGCGCGCCCGTAGTCCACACCGGTGAGCCGCCGTCCTTCGTGGATCAGCTCGATCAGGTTGTCATCGACCTCACCGTGCAGCGAATCCCAGTCGAGCATGTCGTGCTCGCCCGCGAAGCCCGGCACCCAGACGCCGTGCCACATCGCCTCGGACGGATTGCCCCATGCCGGGGTGGCCTCAGTGATCTTGGCGCCCATCTCCTCGAAGCATGCGACGGCCTCGGCACACACGGCCGCGACGTCGGGTTCGACGTACCCCAGGCCCAGATTCGGCGACCACGCCACTCGCAGCCCGTCGATACTCCCCCGCGCCGCCTCGACGTACGACTCCTCGACGCGCTCGATACTCAGCGGATCCGAATTATCCGGTCCAGCAAGGATATCCAGCATCAGCGCATTGTCCGCGACGGTCCGGGTGATCGGCCCGTGGTACGCCCAGTTGTTGTAGCGCCCGGGCAAGATCGCCTGCGGGATCACACCGGTCGTCGGCTTGAGTCCGACGACTCCACACATTGCGGCCGGAATCCGTACCGAACCCGCGCCGTCACTACCCTCGGCGAGTGGGCCGAGGCCCGCAGCCACCGCGGCGGCAGCACCACCACTGGAACCGCCGGCGGTATGCCCCGGCTTCCACGGGTTGTGCGTCGGCCCGAACAGATGATTGTCGGTTCCGCCGTAGTAGCCGGTCTCCGGGGTGTTCGTCTTGCCCAAGTAGAGACCGCCTGCCTCACGCAGCCGCGTGACGATCACCGCATCCCGCTCGGCCGTGTTGTCTCGCATGGGCTTGAGCCCGAACGTGGTCGGGAGTCCGCGGACGTCGGTGAGGTCCTTGATGGTGAAGGGCACGCCGTGGAGCGGACCGAGCGGTTCACCACTGCCCTGTGCGCGCGTCAACTCCTCAGCGTCGCGACGCACCTGCGCGGCGTCGAAGTGCACGATCGCGTTGACCGAGGGATTGACCTCCTCGACCCGGCGGATCATCTCCTCTGCGATCTCGTTGGGCGACAACTCCTTCGAGGCGACCTGCGCGGCCATCTCGGTTGCCGGCATCCAACCCAGATCCGATGCGTTCATGGGAACCACCCTTCACGGTGACGTATTTCGAGGACGAACGCCACGCTATGACCGCCGTCACACCTACACCATCGGTCGGATGACCGATGGCGTCATCGAGCAACCATTGGCAGAGAAGTGAATACTTGCCTCCACCATCTCGACACCACACCGCTGCGAACCATTACCGACCGCTGGCCGGCGCCTGCCCCGGACCACGAAAGAGAGGAAGAGGCACCATGCGGATCCACCTGACGAGCGTGCACGTCGACGATCAGAACAAGGCGCTCGCGTTCTACACCGACATTCTGGGCTTCACGAAGAAGCACGAGATCCCACTCGGCGAGCACCGGTGGCTCACCGTCGTCTCCCCCGAGGACCCCGACGGCACCGAGTTGGTCCTCGAACCCGACGCACATCCCGCCGCCCAGGCCTACATGAAGGCGCTTGTCTCGGACGGAATCCCGATCACGTCCTTCGCCGTCGACGACGTGCAGGCCGAGTACGAACGATTGCAGAGTCTCGGCGTGGTGTTCACGCAGGCCCCGTTGACGATGGGCGCCGTCACCACCGCGGTGTTCGACGACACCTGCGGCAACCTGATCCAGATCGCCAGTCAATGAACCCGAGTCGACAAACCCGCTGATTCACGCGGGGGCGGGCGGCTTCTTCTCGCGAACACTCGCGAGGGCCGTGTACAGGAGGCCCGCCGCCGAGAGGACTAGCAAGCCTCCGGCCACGCGTCCGAACACCGAGTCCTGCGTGACCACCATTGCGGCACCCCCGATCCCGATGACCAGCGCGATCGCCCCGGACACGAGCCTCTGACGCGGCGTGTCCGTCGGCATCGACGGCTTTCCCTGGCGGCCGCGCCACCAGTCGAGGGCCATCATCGCCAGCAGGAACTGCCAGAACAGCATCATCCAGTCGCCCTGGACGATCCCCGTGACCACGAGGAACAGCCACGACAGGCCCGCGATCACGATCGCGGCCCGGATGAGGATCCTCCGCAGTGGCATCGGACCATCCTGACGGAGACCGGCTTGGATGTACATCACCGGCGCGGGCGACGCATCCGCATGTAGTCGCTGACGACCGCGGCACCGAGCCCATCGAGGTCGGGCGCCACCACCCGGCCGCCGACGCGCTGGGCCATCCGGTCCACGACTCGGGCCAGTCCCGGGTCGTCCCCGAGCCGGAAGATGGTGACCTGGGCACCAAGCCGGGAGAGGGTGTCGAGTTCGCGCACCGTCAATCCCAGGGTCCGCGCGCTCGGCGGATAGTCGAAGAAGGCCTGCCCGTCGGCCTCGAGGTGCGCGGTCGGCTCACCGTCGGTGACGATCAGCACGACCGGCTGCGAGTTGGGGTGCCGGCGTAGGTGCCGAGCGGCGAGCAGCAGCGCATGATGCAGGTTGGTGCCCTGGTCCCAAGCCCCGTCGAGGCCTGCCAGCTCGGCGGCGGTGAGCACCTGCGCGTGGCGTCCGAATCCGATCAGCTGCAACGCATCACCGCGGAATCGGGTGGTCACCAGGTGATTGAGGGCGAGGGCGGTGCGCTTCATCGGCACCCATCGCCCGTCCATCACCATGGAGAACGACGTGTCGACCAGCAGCGCGACGGCGGCCCGGGCACGCTGTTCGGTCTCGGCGACCTCGACGTCGGTGACCGCCATCTGCACCGGCAAGGCGCCGGGATTACGCAACACCGCGTTCGTCATCGTGCGGGTGACGTCCCACGGTTCGGTATCGCCGAACTCCCACGGCCTCGACGCCCCCGTCGGCTCCCCCATCGCACCCGCGCGCCGGGTCTCCCGCTGGCCGCCCCTGCTCGAGAGACGCTGCGCGACATCACGGAGCGCCGTCCGGCCCAACTGCCGCATCGCCTTCGGAGACAGCCGCCACCGGCCGTCGGCGCCGCGGTCGAAGAAGCCCTGCTGCTGCAACGCCCGCTCGAGGTCGGCGAGCGTCCGCGCATCCGCGACGGCCTCGGCGCCGAGCTGCCGGGCGAGCGCCTCGGTGTCGATGTCGTCGAGCCCGGCACCCGGATACTGCTGCGACAGTTGCTCGGAGAGCTGTTCCAGTTCCGCGACATCGGCCAGGGCGGAGGTCCCTTCGCCGAGCCCCATGCCCTCATCACCGCCGAAGCGGGCGCTGCCGTTCCAATCCTCACCGGGCCGGGCCGACTGCAGGTGCGCATCGAGCCGGTCCAGCTGATCCATCAGCGACGGATCACCGAAGGCCTGCTGCGCCAACGCATCCAGCTCCGCCCGCTGATCGGGGCTGAGCGAGTTACGTAGCCGCTGCGCCGCGGCAGCCCGGGCCGCCAGCGAGTCGAGCAGTTCCTCGGTGGTACGGGGGTTCTCCGGGAAGAACTCGCCGTGTTTGTCCATGAACTGTCGGAACTGCGCGGTGGTGTCCTCGCCGCGGGCATGACTGTCCAACAATGCATTCAGATCCTCGAGCATGCCCCGGATCCGCTGCCGATCCTCGTCGGTCGCACCCTCGAGGGTCTGCTTCATCCCCGCGAACCGTTGATCGAGCAGCTCGCGACCCAGCAGGTCTCGGATCTTCTCGTAGTCCTCGCGGGCCTGGCTGCTGCGCCAGTCGTAGTCGGCGAGATCCGCAACGGCCTGCGCCGTTGATGGCGGCAGCTCCTCGATGCGCATCTCCGCGAACCGGGCGTCGTCGTCTAGCGCCCGGGCCAGTTCCTTACGCTCGGCGAGCACCGCGCGGTCGAGCAGCTCGCGCACCTCGTCGAGGGTGCCACCTAGATTGTTACGCGAGAGCAGCTCGCGGCGTCGCCGATTGGCCTGCGCCGCAAGGTCGTCGAGCCCGCGACGCTCTCCGAAACCGCGCCGCAGCAACTCGCGCAGCGCCTGCCGCGGCGATACTCCCTCGAGCACGTCGTCGCCGATCGCGGCCAACGCATCGCGCAGGTCCACCGGCGGTGCCAGCGGATCACCGCCCTCGTACGGCCCGTACCGGGCGCCGCGAGACATCATGCCGCCCTCACGAGTACACCGACTGCCCGTCCTCGTCGGGGTTCTTCGAGATCCGTCGCGCCAGGTACAGCCCCTCCAGGGCGAGTTCGACGGCCGAGGCCCGTTCACCGTCCGATTCGGCACCGAGCCGGACGGCCACCTCGTCGAGCACATCGAGCTCGGGCAACTCGCCGAGCAGTGTCTTCGCGGTGACGCGCTCGCCGGTGACGACCGGTTGCCCCTGTTCCACCGCCGCGACCAGCGGTGCAAGGTCGATGCCGCCGAGCCTCGTCCGCGCGGTATCCGCCGTCGCCCGGCGCAACAGATGTTCGAGCACCTCGAGTTCGCGTCCCTCTTCACCGGATTCGAACTCGATCTTTCCGCGCAGCACCTCCACGATGGTGCCGAGGTCTATCGGCCGGGCCACCGGATCCGCCTCCCCCAGCACCGCACTGCGGTGGACCGCGGCCGCGCTGACCGTCTCCGCGCCGGCGACGGCGAATCGGGCCGACACCCCGGACCGCTGGTCCACCGACGTCGACTCCCGTAGCAGCCGGGTGAACCGGGCCAACACCTCGAGCAGGTGGTGTGGCACCGTGGCCTGCAGGTGCGCCTCCTGCTCGATCACGGCGATCTCGTCCTCGAGCAGCGCTGGATAGTGCGTGCGGATCTCGGCGCCGAACCGGTCCTTGAGCGGGGTGATGATGCGGCCGCGGTTGGTGTAGTCCTCGGGGTTGGCGCTGGCCACCAGCAATACGTCGAGCGGCAGTCGCAGGGTGTAGCCGCGGACCTGGATGTCGCGTTCCTCCATCACGTTCAGCAACGACACCTGGATCCGCTCGGCCAGATCGGGCAGCTCGTTGATCGCGACGATCCCGCGATGTGCGCGGGGCACCAGGCCGAAGTGGATGGTCTCCGGGTCACCGAGGCTGCGGCCCTCCGCGACCTTGACCGGGTCCACATCGCCCACCAGGTCCGCCACCGAGGTGTCCGGTGTCGCGAGCTTCTCCGCGTAGCGCTCGCTGCGATGCCGCCAGTCGACGGGCAGCGCGTCGCCCAACTCTGCGGCCCGCCGCACCGACAACGGGGTGATCGGCTCGTAAGGGTGCTCACCGAGCTCGGATTCGGCGATCACCGGCGCCCACTCGTCGAGCAGCAGGTGCAATGTCCGCAGCAGCCGCGTCTTGCCCTGACCGCGCTCACCGAGCAGCACCACGTCGTGCCCCGCGATGAGTGCCCGCTCGAGCTGCGGCAGTACCGTCTCACCGAACCCGACGATCCCCGGCCACGGGTAGACGCCGTCGCGGAGTGCCGAGAGCAGATTCCCGCGCAACTCCTCCTTGACCGAACGCTGGATGTGCCCGGAAGCGCGAAGCTCGCCGACGGTCCGTGGCAGCTGCGGGGGCAGTGTGGCAGTCACCACTCCAAGCTACGAGTGTTCGGGGGATTCGGCACCTGGACGGCCCATACCGTCGGGTGTGACCACTGTGCCCGAATAGACCTCTGACAGACGTCTGTCAGACCTCTGATAGACACTGAACATGGCCGACACCGAGATCACGTTTTCCACCGGCGACATCACCCTGCACGGAAGCCTCCGCATGCCCGGCGGCATCCCCGGCAGCGCGGACTCGGCACCTGCGGTACTACTTCTCGCAGGCAGCGGGCCCACCGACCGCAATGGCGACAGCGCGCTGCTACCGGGCCCGATCGGTACCCTCGAATTCCTCGCCGACGTCCTCGAGCGCAACGGCTTCGCGAGCCTGCGTTACGACAAGCTCGGCAGCGGCTCCACGGGGTTGGGCCCGTACGACATCGAGGACATCGGTGACCTCGGGTTCTCGACATTCGTGGATGCGGCGTCGGCTGGCCTGCGGTTTCTCGCGAGACGGCCCGGTATCGACGCCGACCGCGTGTTCGTGATCGGACACAGCGAGGGCGCCCTGATCGCCCTCACGCTCGCCGACAGCGGTGCGAATGTCGCGGGACTGGGCCTGCTCGAGCCGTTGAGCGTGCGTTTGCTGGACCTGCTCACCACGCAGATCGACGGGCAACTCACCGCGGTCGTCGGCGCCGGACAGCTTCCCGTGCACCTCGCCGACGAGCTGCGTCTCGCGCTCGCGGGCGCCGTCGAGTCCCTACGCACGGACGCGACACTCAGCGATGACCTGCCCGACCCGCTGCGCGCCGCCGGACTGGTGCCGGCAAATGCTCGCGCCCTCGCTGAGGAGGACGCGCTCGACCCACGCGAGCTCGCGGGCCGCCTGCCGATCGGCATGCCCGTGATCACCAGTTGCTCCGCGAAGGACATCCAACTCGACTGCGCCGACGTCGATGCACTCGACGCCGCACTCGCCCACACCTCCTTGACGTCGGTGCGGATGACGACGGCCAATCATGTTCTCAAGGAACTCGGCGACGCGGCCTCCACCGGAGCCGACTACATCGAGCTGCTGCCCTGGTCCACCGAGTTCACGAACGGCTTCGAGGACTGGCTCGCCAGCCTCTGACGGACCCTCCGCGATACGTTCGGCGCAAAACAGAGATGTCGCCACGCGGTAACTGCTGTATCGTCTTCCGTTAACCAGAGGGTACGCACGAGAGAGGTACGGTCACGATGCGCGTCACGAAGACAGCAATGCATGCAATCAAAGCATTCGACAAGCACGTATTTTTCGCCGTACCGGCATGGCACAGCCACGCATCCTTCGAACGGTGGCCCTGAGAATGAGATTTCCTTAACCGGATCATTTTTCGGGCACCCGAAGGCGCATCGCCTCGGGTGCCCTTCTTTTTCTACCTCGGGACAGCTTGTACCGATACACAGTTCAGGAGAACCATCATGAAGCTTCGACTCGGCGCACTGAGCGCCCCGACCCAGAAACTCCCCGGCGACCTCACCGGGCACGCGATCACCATCGACCTCAGCCACATCGGCGTCGGCCAGGACGCTGCCGCGGCCGCTCTGATCAGTGAGCTGCTCGCGCGCGGCGCGGCCCGTCTCGTCATTTCGGGCACCGACGACGCCAAGGCCCGCGCACTGGTCGAGTCCGCCAAGCACAACGCTCCCCCGTCGGGAATCGCGGCCTGACAAAGGCTCGCGAACCCGACGAGGGAGCGCAGTAGAACGGTGGATCAGTGCGCGAAGTGGCGCGCACCGGTCAGGTAGAGGGTGACGCCGGCCTCGCGGGCGGCCTCGATGACCTCGTTGTCGCGGACCGAGCCACCCGGCTGGACGACTGCGCGGACGCCAGCGTCGAGCAGGACCTGCAGTCCGTCGGGGAACGGGAAGAACGCGTCGGACGCGGCCACCGAACCCTTGGCGCGGTCACCGGCCCGCTGCACCGCGAGGTGCGCCGAATCGACGCGGTTGACCTGGCCCATGCCGACGCCCACCGAGGCGCCGTCGTTCGCGAGCAGAATCGCGTTGGACTTCACGGCACGGCATGCCCGCCAGGCGAACCCGAGATCCGCAAGGGTCTTCGCGTCCGCGGCCTCACCGACGACCAGCGTCCAGTTGGCCGGGTTGTCACCCTCGGCGTCGAGGACGTCACGCTCCTGCAGCAGCATGCCACCGGAAATCGGCCGCAGCTCGATGCCGGTCTCGGTGGGAGCGGCGGCCTCGAGGACGCGCACGTTCTTCTTGCGGGCCAGGACCTCGACGGCGCCGGCCGCATAGGACGGCGCGATGACGACCTCGGTGAAGATGTCCGCGACCTGCTCGGCCATCTCGACGGTGACCTCACGATTGGCGGCGATGACGCCACCGAACGCACTCACCGGATCGCAGGCGTGCGCCTTGCGGTGCGCCTCGGCAATGTCTGCGCCTACCGCGATGCCGCACGGGTTGGCGTGCTTGATGATCGCGACCGCCGGCTCGGCATGGTCGAACGCGGCGCGCCATGCGGCATCACCGTCGGTGTAGTTGTTGTACGACATCTCCTTGCCGTGCAACTGCTTCGCCTGCGCGAGGCCCGCCGGACCAGCCGGGCTGTCGTACAGTGCCGCCGCCTGGTGCGGGTTCTCGCCGTAGCGCAGCACCGCGGAACGCTCCCACGTCGCACCGACCCACTCGGGAAACTGCGACAGTTCAGAATCCCCCGTCGCTTCGCTCGCCTGTTCAGAATCCCCCGTCGCTTCGCTCGCAACCGACTCGACCAGCGTCGACGTCATCCAGGACGCGACCGCGACATCGTAGGACGCGGTGTGCTGGAACGCCTGCGCCGCCAGCGCGGTGCGCTCGGCGAGCGTGAAGCCGCCGGCCGCGACCGCGGCCAGGACGTCGTCGTACTTCTCGGGGTTCACGACCACCGCCACCGACGGGTGGTTCTTCGCGGCGGCCCGGACCATCGATGGTCCGCCGATATCGATCTGCTCGACGCACTCGTCCGGGGTGGCACCCGAGGCGACGGTCTGGGTGAAGGGGTACAGGTTGACGACCACCAGCTGGAACGCCTCGATACCCAGTTCCTCGAGCTGCGCAAGGTGCTCGGCCTTGCGGGTGTCGGCGAGGACGCCGGCGTGCACGCGGGGGTGCAGCGTCTTGACCCGGCCCTCGAGGCACTCGGGGAAGCCCGTCAACGCCTCGACCGGCGTCACCGGAATACCGGCGTCCGCGATCGTGGCGGCGGTGGAGCCGGTGGAGACCAGCTCGACACCGGCCTGGTGCAGGCCGGTGGCCAGTTCGACCAGGCCGGTCTTGTCGTAGACGCTGACCAGTGCTCGGCGCACTGCCTTGCGTTCACTCACTTGGGATCACGGCCTTTCGTCCGTCGGAAACAACACCTCGGAGGGCGACTTCGGCCACGACCACGGCCAGCAGTCGACGCTCAACAGTCTTGATGCGCTCGTGCAGCGCCGACTCGTCGTCGTCGGCATGCACCACCACGGGCTCTTGCGCCAGGATCGGACCGGTGTCCACACCACCGTCGACCAGGTGCACGGTCGACCCGGTGACCTTGACGCCGTATGCGAGGGCGTCGGAGACCGCGTGCGCACCGGGGAACGAGGGCAGCAACGCGGGATGCGTGTTGATGATCCGGCCGCCGAAGCGATCGAGGAACGCGGGGCCGAGGATCTTCATGAACCCGGCGCTGACGATCAGGTCCGGCTGGTGCGCGCCGACGGCCTCGGTGAGCGCGACATCCCACGCACCGCGGTCGGCGTGATCGCGCAGCACAACCCGGAAGTGCTCGATACCGGCGGCGTCGGCGTGCGCCGTCGCGCCGCATTCGCGGTCGACGCCGACCGCGACGATGCTCGCGGGGTAACCGTCGACGCGGGTGGCGGCGATGAGTGCCTCCAGCAGGCTGCCTGTCCCCGATGCGAGTACGACGATCCGAGCGGGCACCGTGGGCCGCAGCTGGTCACGCGTGGCAGTCAGCGCACTACTCCTGGTTTTCGAGACGGTCCGGCCGGATCACGGGCCGGGTTAGAGCCTAGTCTCTGGGAGTCACCGGGCTGTCCGGCAGGTCGCCTTCCCGTGCTTCCGGAGCCTCCGCGCCGTCCGCAGCCTCCGCAACCGGTGTCAGGTCCTCCTCGATCACCGCCACGACTTCGGCGTCGACGATCGTGTCGGCCTCGTGTTCCGTGCCTTCCTTGCCTTCCTTGCCTTCCCTGCCTTCCGTGTCGTTCTCGACGACCTCGGTGGCTTCGGTGGCCTCTACGGTGCCGTCAGCTGTCGGGGACTCGCCTGCGACCTCGCCTTCCGGGAGCGCTGTCGCCTCGCCGGACTCGTCCCCGGACCGGTAACGAAGAACCGGCGCCGCGACAGCATCGACGACCTCGATCGGAGTGATCGCACCGCTGTCGGCCACTTCCTCCGCGGATGCCTCACCGACGTCCGCGCTGTCGGACCGGACGCCGCCCCGCAAGGTGAGGAGCAGCGCGACGGCCACGCCGGGCAGTGCCAGCCAACCGAAGGTGACCAGGCCGAACGCCCACCACTCGACACCGACAAAGCCGAAGGCGCCCACCTCGCCGCCGCCCGCGTATCCGACTGCCGCGGCCGCGACGCCGACGCTCGCAGCCGCAATCAGCACGGCGTACGAGGTTTCCACGGGTGGCAGCCGCAGTCGGCCACAGTCACGCCCCAACAAGGCACCGACGATCACCGGCACCGCCAGCAGGATCGGCCACCCGGATCCCGCCAGCTCGGTCGGGATGCCGCCCAGCACCGGCATGGGCGGCACCGCTCCGGGCAGGATGTCGAACAGACTCAGCGAAGAACCACCGACATGAACCGTGCCACCGGTCAGCACCGCGGCGGCACCGACCGCGACATTCGGCAGGTACAGCACCGACAGGACGGTCAGCCCCAGCATTCCCATCACACCGCCGCCCTCGTCGATCAGCGCCCCGACCTCGGACCACGACAGCACCAGCGACGCGACGGTAGCGAGGCCACCCGCGGCCAGGAGCAGCCCCGACGCACGAACCGCGGAACGGACGGCCATCGGGAGCCAGTCGGGCAGGCCGAGCCGCTCACATTCGGCCCTGCCGATCACCGCGGCGATGCCAGCGGATGCCGCAACAAGGTGGATGCCTATCGTCCAACCCGATGCCTCGGGAGCGCTCGGCGGCGAGAGGGCTATGACGGTCGCGGCGTCGGAGACGACGGCGAGCGCGATCAACGTCATCACGAGCGGACCGGCCACGGCCGCACCCACGACCCGAAGTGCCTCGGGCAGCGATGTGCGCGGGGTGACCGCGCGGGCACAGCCACGTCCCACGGCCCACATCAGGATCGCGGTCGGCAGCAATGGCAGGATCGCCAGCGGCGCACCGGTGATGGTCAACGAAACCTGGTGCAGCGCCAGCCAGCTCGCAGCGATGGCACCGAAAGTTCCGGTGAGGTCGCTGTTCGAGGCGACCAGAGTGACAATAACGACAGCGGAGAACAGCACCACAGCCATGGCCGCGGGGCGCACCGCAACCGTGAGCAGCTCACGTGTCTGGTCTCGGGTCGGGCCGGAACGGGAGGAGGTGTCGCCGCGGGCGCCGCGACTCAGCAGAGAACTCATCGATTCGAGGGTCGCACCTACACCCGGCGGCACCACTCAGGCGCGCCGAGTCGTGGTGTACGTCCGGCGCAGCTACTTCTCGTCCTCGCTCTCCGCCTGCGGATTCTGGGGCTGAGCCCCGAACGCCTGGGTGGGAGCATTGGTCGGGTCAGCGGGACGCTCGGCGGACGGCCCCTGCGGCTCGGACGGCCGTGATTGGGACGGCGACGACTGCTGGGACGGCGACTGCTGCGCAGGCGACTGGTACGCCGAGTGCTGGCCGGCCTGGAACTGCCCGTAGCCCTGCGCCTGCTGTTGCCCCTGCTGGGGCGCGTAACCGGGTTGGGACGCCCCGCTCTGCTGGCCGTAACCCTGCGGAGCGCCATAGCCCTGCGACTGGCCGTAACCCTGTGGCTGGTGGTAACCCTGTGGCTGGTTGTAGCCCTGCGGAGCGCCATAACCCTGCGCCGGCCCGTAGCCCTGCGACTGGCCGTAGCCCTGCGCCGGCCCGTAACCCTGCGGCCCGCCGTATGCCTGCGGATGTCCATACGCAGTGTGCGGCTGGCTCGGGGCCGGGCGCATTGCCGGCGCCTTCACCAGGCCCGCACCGAACAGGACCCCCGATATGGCCGCCGCAGCCTGGAGGAAGCCGAGGACCAGGATCGCGATGCCACCAGCGGCGAGGCTCGCACCGCTACCGATGTTGAGCATCAGTGCGAATGCAACGAGGAAGCCGACCAGGGATGCCGCGGCCGCGGGACCCGTGTACGACTGCCCGGGCAGCAACGCCAGCCCGGACAGCAGCCCGCCCAGAAGCAGGAGCGAGATCGGGACGACACCCAGGGAGGAGAACGCATTGGACGAGGCGACCACGCTGATCCCGAATCCGCTCGAGGAGTTCTTCAGGTATGGAGCGAACCCGAGTAGAAAATTCGCGACGCCGAGCGCGAGGACCGCGATTCCGAGATAGAACGGCAGTGCCTTCGTGTCCCCCTCGGCCGACGCCTGCGATGACGGGTCGTAGTCGGACCCTCCGCCGGTGAAAGTCATGTCTGCTCCTAGTCGACGAATCCAAACCCCATGAACGCTACCCCCCTACGCTGCGCATCTCATCGGTAAAGGTGTCCACGACCCGGTCACGACGCAGGCACATCCGAACGCCGGACTTGCGCACGGGAAGATGAACCATGCCCTTCACGCTGCCCGCCGGAGCCGACGCCGTCGCCGAGACCGAGGTGAAGCACTCTCGTTTCATCGCCGTGCTGCGCCGAGTCGACGACCCCGCTGCGGCCCAGGGATTCCTCGACGAGCAGCGCCGGCAGTATCCCGACGCACGGCACCACTGCTCCGCCTACATCATCGGCAACAACGCGAGCGACCGCGTCGAAAGGTCCCATGACGACGGCGAACCGGGCGGCACCGCGGGCGTGCCGATGCTGCAGGTGCTGCGCACCCGGGAGCTGGTCGATGTCGCAGTGGTCGTGACCCGCTACTTCGGGGGCATCAAACTCGGCGCCGGCGGACTGGTCCGCGCCTACTCGGGAGCGGTCGTCGCCGCCGTCGACGCCGCCACGCTCCTGACCCGCGACCGACGGGAGTTGTTCACGCTCGCAATAGATCACGGCTCGGCGGGACGCGTGGAGGCGGACCTACGCAGCCGCGGGGTGACGGTCATCGAGACCGTGTACGGGCTGCGGGCGGTCCTCACCCTCGCCGCCCAGGACGCGTCCGAGCTGACTGCCGTCGTCGCCGCCGTCACGTCCGGAACGGGCGATCTCGAACCGGCCGGGGAGATGTGGGTCGATCTTTGATCCGAGCCGGGCCGGGCCGGGGCTATCCCGCGCGCACGGGAAAGCCCGGGCACCTTCACGGTCCCCGAAAGGAACGGAAGGTACCCGGGCTCGAAGTATCCGACTGTCGGGCGCCCAGCGCCCGACGGATCAGAGGCTCTTGAGGATCTCGCGCGCGAGGGCAGCGGTCTCGGACGGCGTCTTGCCGACCTTGACGCCAGCCGCCTCGAGGGCATCCTTCTTGGCCTGCGCGGTGCCCGACGAACCGGAGACGATGGCGCCGGCGTGGCCCATGGTCTTGCCCTCGGGAGCTGTGAAGCCCGCCACATAGCCGACGACCGGCTTCGAAACGTTGGCCTTGATGTAGTCGGCGGCACGCTCCTCGGCGTCGCCACCGATCTCACCGATCATCACGATCAGCTTGGTCTCGGGATCCTTCTCGAACGCCTCGATGGCGTCGATGTGGGTGGTGCCGATGACCGGGTCGCCGCCGATGCCGATGGCGGTCGAGAAGCCGTACTCGCGCAGCTCGAACATCATCTGGTAGGTCAGGGTGCCGGACTTGGAGACCAGGCCGACCGGGCCCTTGCCGGCGATGTTGGCCGGGGTGATGCCGACCAGCGCCTCACCCGGGGTGATGATGCCGGGGCAGTTGGGGCCGATGATGCGGGTCTTGTTGCCCTTGTCGACGTTGTAGGCCCACGCGTAAGCGGAGTCCTGCACCGGGATGCCCTCGGTGATGACCACGAGCAGCGGGATCTCCGCGTCGATGGCCTCGACGATGGCGTCCTTCGAGAAGGCCGGGGGAACGAACGCGATGGAGACGTCCGCGCCGGTCTCCTTCATGGCCTCGGCGACGGTCGCGAAGACCGGCAGCTCGACGGCATTGCCGTCCTTGTCGGTGTGCGAGACGGTGGTGCCGGCCTTGCGGGCGTTGACGCCACCGACAACCTGGGTGCCCGCCTTGAGCATCAGGGCGGTGTGCTTGGTGCCCTCGCCGCCGGTGATGCCCTGGACGATGACCTTGGAGTCCTTGGTCAGGAAGATAGCCATTGTTGTGTGTGTCCCTTACTTCGCTGCGAAGGCGAGCTCGGCAGCCTTGTCGGCAGCCTCATCCATGGTTGCGACGACCGTCACCAGCGGGTGGTTGGCCTCGGCGAGGATGCGACGACCCTCTTCGACGTTGTTGCCGTCCAGGCGCACGACGAGCGGCTTGTTGGCCTCGTCGCCCAGGGTCTGCAGGGCACCGACGATGCCGTTGGCGACCGCGTCACACGCGGTGATGCCACCGAAGACGTTGACGAACACGCTCTTGACCTGCTCGTCGTTCAGGATGACGTCGAGGCCGGCAGCCATGACGGCGGCGGAGGCGCCGCCACCGATGTCGAGGAAGTTGGCGGGCTTGACGCCGCCGTGCTTCTCACCGGCGTACGCGACGACATCGAGCGTCGACATGACCAGACCCGCGCCGTTGCCGATGATGCCGACCTGGCCATCGAGCTTGACGTAGTTGAGGTCGTTCTCCTTGGCCTTGAGCTCGAGCGGGTCGGTAGCGTCCCGGTCCTCGAACTCGGCATGGCCGGGCTGACGGAAGTCAGCGTTGGCATCCAGGGTGACCTTGCCGTCGAGGGCCAGGATCTGGTCGTCGGGCGTACGGACGAGGGGGTTCACCTCGACGAGGAGAGCGTCTTCCTTGATGAAGACCTCCCACAGCTTCTGGATCGTGACGGCCGCGGCGTCGAGCACCTCGGCGGGCAGCTTTCCGGCCTCGGCAATGCTGCGCGCGAACGCGAGGTCGACGCCCTTGACGGCATCCACGGGGATCTTCGCGAGGGCGTCGGGGTTCTCCTCGGCGGTGACCTCGATCTCGACGCCACCCTCGACCGAGCACATGGCCAGGTAGGTGCGGTTGGTGCGGTCGAGCAGGAAGGAGATGTAGTACTCCTCAGCGATGTCACTCGCCTCTGCGACCAGCAGCTTCTTGACAACGTGGCCCTTGATGTCGAGGCCCAGGATCGCCTCGGCGTTAGCCACTGCGGCTTCGACGTCGGGCGAGTACTTGACGCCACCGGCCTTGCCACGGCCGCCGACCTTGACCTGCGCCTTGACCATCACCGGCTTGCCGATTTCCTCGGCAATCTCACGCGCCCCGGCGACCGTGTCTGTAACACGCCCGGCCGACGTCGGCACGCCGTGCTTGGCGAAGAGTTCCTTCGCCTGGTATTCGAAGAGATCCATCTGCTCACCGTCTCGTCTGCGTTGACGCCCGCTCGAGGGGTAAGAGCGGGTCCGTTCGGACTTTAACTAGGTCAATCAATCGACTATCGCTCGCATAGATGCCATGTGGCACATCTCACGCGCTACGGCAGTCGAGGTGCACTTCACCGCAGTTTCCGTCGGGCGGCGAGCACAGCGGCCACCACGAGAAGCACCACTGCAAGGATTGCAGGTCCCATACCCGGGCCTGCACTCGGATCGGCTAGACGGCTCGCCACCAGCGGCCAGGACGCCACGTGAATCCCGATCGCGACGGCCGCACCCGCGAAAAGCGCAGCACCTCGGGCGGGGCGCGCCTGCATCGCGACGACGACCGCTGCGACGATCGTGACTGCCAGTAGCAGCTGCCCCCACGCCTCGAGTCCCCATGGAAAACGGCCGAGTGCGGCTGCGGTGCCGTCACTTCCGCGGTACAAGGGCAGCGCGAAGGCCACGAAGGCCGTGACGGCGGCGAGGCCGCCGACTACCAGTACCGGGCGGTCGGCGACGACGGTCTCGGAGGTGTCGACATCGTCGCGTTCCGCCGCGCCCGCCAACCCGGCCAGGGCTCCCGCGGCGAGGGCGGCGAGCGCCGACAGCGCGATCAACCACGTGCCGGCCCCGAACCCCACACCCGGAATCTCCCGGGCCGGAGCAGCCGCCTGCACGACCGCGGTGGCCGCCGCGACGACCGGCGCCCACAGGACACCGACAGCGGGGCGCACGAGCGCCGCGAACTCCGACAGCAGCAGCCACACGCTTGCGACCGCCAGGACCGCACCGGCGACGAGGGCGATGCGGGTCGCGGGAATCACCGGGTCGGTCAGCGGAGCGGGAACCGTGAGGACCGGCAGCATGGCTCCGGCGCCCGCGAGGAGTCCGGCTGCTGTTCCCGTCGCTCCCGCAGCGACATGCCAGTAGTGCGTCCGCTCGTGGGCGGCCAGCCGGCGGGGCTGCTGCGAGATCGCCGTGAGACCGGCGACCGCACGCATCTCACGCCTACGCACGACAACTGGAATCGCGGCCGACGCCAGCACCAGTGCCCCCGCGGACAAGGTCCCCCACACGGTGCCCGAACCCGGCGCGAGCCGCTCCCCGGCGAGCCCGCCGGCGAGCCGCGCGCCGACAAGTCCGAGCAGAGCCAACGCCGCGCCTGCCACCGCGCCGGCCGCCACCGTCACATCGGTGGCGGCCAGGGCGGCAGCGACGACACCGAGTATCGCGACAGCCAGAAAGGCCGCGCCGATCGCGGCGGGCGCACCCGACCCGAGCACCTCAGGAACCACGATCACCGGATCGGCCGAGGACAGCGGCGGCGCGAACAGGGCGAACGCCGACACGATCGCGGATGCGACGGTGCCCGCGGCGAGGCCGAGTCCGATCCGGCTGCCGGCGGGCCGGCCGGAGGCCTCGGGATCCGGCGAGGCGCCGTAGCCGTCGGCATGCGATGCGCGGTGGATCACCATCAGGCCGAGCAGCCCGGCCACGGCGGCGCCCACGTGCCCTATGAGGACCACGGCCGCACCGGGTCCGGCCGTGATCGCGGCGGCCGTCAGGGGGCGAAACAACTCGAGCCGGTTCGCGTCGATCGGGCCGGTCCAGAGTTGCAGGTCGAGCACACTCATTCCCACCGCGACGGAGCCCGCCCCGGCCAGCAGCCCGCCGACGAGGGCGGTCCGGCGGGCGAGCAGGGCCACCGTGGCGGCTGCGGGGACGGCGAGCGCGAACGCTGCGCCGACGAGTGCCGCGGCGCCCACCGCGTGCAACTCGGCCCCGCTGGACTCGACGCGGGCAACCGGCACCAGGAATCCGGCCGCAATCGCGAACCCGGACAGCACCGCGAGGGCGACGGCGCCGAGCTGAAGTGCTCCCACCTCTCCGGCCGGTCGCGAGGTGGCCGGCGCCGGCTGACGCGCCTCGGCCACGACCACCCCGGCCCCGATCCCTGCGGCCCTCGACTGAGTACGTGAATCCACCTGCGAGACGCTATCGCCTCCCGCCCCGCGCGGCGGGCTAACTGGAAGCGGGCCCATGTACCGACGGCACTGTAAGGACCCGCTGTAACGAGATCGCGCCATCCCGATATATGAACGAGACCGACCGTCATGTTCCTCATCGCCCCAGCTCAGACTGTGACGACAGTCACATCTACTGCCCCGTTCCGGCCTACAGGTTGCCCCGCTGCAACCGTTTCGTTACCGTCGCCAGGGTCTAAGTCACAGGCAGGTCACGAGCAGGAGGACGGCAGGACACATGCGCCACCGAACTCAGTTCACCGCCAGCCGCTTTGTGAAACAACACGCTGACGCGGATTTCACCACGGAATCTTCGGTCAGGCTGCTGGACGAGGGCGTCGAACACAGGTATCCGACGCCCCCGGAGATTCGTTACTCCGAGGCCGAAAGTTCTGAGATTCGCAACGTCATGCTTTTTCGCACGAACAGCCCCAGCTCCGAAGATCCCGAACCTGCGAACCTCGAAATCGACGCCCCCACCGCGGGCATCAATTCCGCGATCGCGCCGGGTCCCGCGACGCAGCCACCGGATGTCGTCTCCCCCGCACGCCGTGTCGGCCTGCACCGCATCCCGACTCCCCCCTCCGCCCTCAAGGGCCGTGCCGCAGTCATCGCGGTAGCCGCAGGCGCCGTCGTCGCCGCGGGCCAGGCAGCAACGAATGCGCCGGCCCAGAACTCCGACCATTCCGAGGTAGCCCTCGACGAGACAAGCTCGGTGACCGCGACCGCCGTCCCGCAGGCCGCACAGTTCAGCAACACCGCGCAGTCCCCCTCCGACTCGTCCGCACCCCAGGTGCTCGCCGTCGCCAACCCGACGGATCTCGGCCAGTTCAGCAACCTGCTCGCCAAGGGTCAGCGCTTCAGCGAGGAGCGCGCCGCCCGTGAGGCCGCGGCTCGTCGGCCACTCTTCGCACTTCCCGCGCAGGGGACCTACACGTCGGCGTTCGGAGCACGCTGGGGCACGCTGCATGCCGGTGTCGACATCGCCAACGCGATCGGTACCCCGATCTACGCGGTGGCCGACGGCAAGATCATCGACTCCGGCCCGGCCTCCGGCTTCGGGATGTGGGTCCGCATCCAGCATCCGGACGGCACGATCACCGTCTACGGGCATATCGACACCACCCTGGTTCAGGTGGGTCAGACGGTGATGGCCGGCGATCAGATCGCCACGATGGGCAACCGCGGCTTCTCCACCGGCCCGCACCTGCACTTCGAGGTCCATCTCGCGGGCGAGAACAAGATCGACCCCCTTCCGTGGCTCGCCTCGCGTGGCATCAGCCTCGGCTTCGAACAGCCCTGACGCTCGCTACCACGATCACGGCCTGCGTCACCACGCTGAGGGCGTAGATCAGCAGGCCTCCGGCGATGTCGAGCGTGTGGACGGTGTTACGAAGACCGAGTGAACCGCTCGCGCAGCGTCACGAGTTGCTCGGCAGTGAGGCCGAGCCCATCACGCGCGTAGTCCTCGACGGTGCCGAAGTGCGTGCGCATCTCGTCGAGAGCGGCATCGATGTAGCTCTCACGGACACCAAGGAGCGGACGGATCAGCTCCGGGTCGACGCCCTTGCTCGCGACGAAGGCGAGGATCGGATCGGTCATGGGCGCCAGATCGGTATTCGTCTCGAGGTAGTCGGCACGCACGTCGCTCTCGTCGGCGCCGAGGAGAAGCAAGAAGGAGGTCGCGGCCCATCCGGTGCGATCCTTGCCGGTGGTGCAGTGGAAGAGAGCTGCCCCGGTACGCTTCTCATCGATCAGGTCGCGATAGAACGCGCGGTATGCAGTCAGCGCTGAGGGCAGACTGACGAAGTTTCGGTTCGCCTCCTCCATCTGCGCGATCCCGCGTCCATCGCTGATCGTCTCGGCGTATGCGACCGGATCCGTCATGAGTAGTCCAGTGGCAGCGGCATTCTGGGCATTGTCGGCCAGCACGTCGAGCCAGACCGTGCGCACCGTATCGGGAAGGCGATCGAAGGCACCCTCGCGCTCGGCGGCGGTGCGGAGGTCGTACACAGTCTCGACACCGAGGACCGAGAAGGCGGAGAGGTCGTCGTCGTCGAGCTTTGCGAGCGTCGCCGAGCGGTACAGCGCGCCCGGACGGACGGCGCCGGATGCAACGGGAATGCCGCCGAGGTCACGGAAGTTCGGGGCACTCTCGAGGAGAACGCGACGGTCGAGCGGGTGAGCGGTCATCACTGACTCCTACCAGATTCGTACGGCGGCCAGGGCGGGCCCGGGACGGGCGAGGACACGATGGATGGATCGAGCGAGCGTGGAGGTGGGACACCAGGCACTGCCGGTCGAAATCCCGAACTGAGCATCACGCCTGATTCACACTGCGCACAAGCTTCTCTGCACTGCGTCGTTTGAGCCACCTGTCTATGACGAAGGCCATGAAAATCCACCCGCCGAGTGCGGTGATCACCCAGACAATGATCGGTGCGAGGATCCAGGACTTGACGCCGCTGATCTCAATGCCATCGGGGAACAGGGATGCCACCCACAGCGCGAGCAGCGTCGCGACCAGCCCGACACCACCCGCAAGCGGAGCCGCATAGTGTTGCGCCACGCTGAGCACGAAGGGGCCGAGAATCATGTGGGCCAGGGTGAATACGCCGATTGCCACGAAGAATCCGGTGAAGCTCAGATCCACCCCGGGCAATACGAAATGCACCACGATCAACGCCACCACACCGAGTACGCATTGCGAAATGAGCTGGAACAGCAGACGCATTCGTCGTGCCTCCTTGATCGGTCAAGCCACCCGGCGACTACCCGGTGTTCTCGGAACAATAGTGGGTTTGCCGTCCGACAACCGTCCGTCCAAGGCGTCGCGGCGAGGAAGCCGAAACCGGTCGGCTGCACTTCACTGACCTCATGGAGCCAACGACAGCAGGCCTAGAGCCCGCGCATAGGACCAGGTCTCCGACGGTCTGCGATCCACCAGAGCCGATCCGCCCGAATCGGCCGCAGCCAATAGCGGCAATCTCGACAACAACCCCAGACCGAAGAAAACTACCCGCGTTTCTACCCGCCCGACGGGCATGGTTGACCGCTCCACATCGACACCAGCAGCAATTGGGATGAGCCCACTATCTGTTGTCGGCAACTTGAATAGCGGCACGGCGTTTGGTCACGCCCAATTTGCGGTAGATCGCGCGAATATGCGTCTTCACCGTGGGGTATGCGATGCCGAGGTGCACAGCAATCTCATCCGCGGTCATCGCGGTGCGCAGATATGTGAGTATCTCCTTCTCTCGTTCCGTCAGGACTCCCACGAGCAGTGCAGACAGCCGATTCCGTCGTTCCAGGATCGTGCACAAGAGCCCTTGATGTCTCGATCCCCGAACTGCGTGTGCGTTCAAGAGATCGACAATCACCGGATCGTCGGAGAGAAATGGGGCAAGAATCCGTTCGGGGATTGCAGCCTCCAGCGCACGATCCAGCTGCTCATGCGCTTGGAGTCCGCGCCCTGCCATGGAGCTCAGTGCGGCCGAGGTGACGAGTGTGCTCACCAGCGCATATTGTGGCAGCCCGGCCGATGTCGCGAGGCGAAGCGCTTGAGCCGACGGTTCCGAATCCCCCAGGACTCGGTAGAGTTCCGCGAGAAGCGCATGAGCGACCGCAGCACCTGTGCGGGTAAGCGCGGGCCTTGCGATACGGCGTGCTTGCTCGTCCTGCCCTTGCGTGTGGGCGAGCCAGGCCGTGGTGACACGCCGCAACGTATCCCAAGGAATGCCATGCTTGTCCGTAGTGCTCACGCCTCGCAGCAGACGCGCCGCCGTGTGGTACCGGTCTTCCCGGCGCAGAGCGATCAGGCACATCACCAAGTAGAGACGGGCGAGCGCCTCGAAGTCGGTTCCGGGACTGCCCTCCACGATGATGGAGTCGAACTGAGCGATCGCCTCCTCGAAGTCACCCCGCCAGAAGGCAATGCACCCTCGATTCGACTGTGGGAGACCGCCTTCGAAGCGTTCCCAGTCGGACGCCACTTCCCTCGGAGGGAGCCCGTCGAGGATCTGTTCGGCTTCGGTGAATGCTCCCGCGTGGGTGAGCGCAAAGGCCAGATTGGACTGTGCGAGACGTAACGTCTCCGCACGAGACTGCAACTTCGCCTCATCGCTGGCGGAACGAAGTAGCGCGATGGCACGAGGGAGATCACGACGAAGCCTGACCTCGGTCCATCCGAGGAGGAAGAGCGCGGACGGATAGTCGTCCTCCGGTTCGCACTGGGCGAGCGCTCGACGCGCGCGATCGGCGATGACGGCCTTGGTCGAGGTGTCTGGGGCGAGCAGCAGCTCAGTGAAGCAGACGACGAAATCGTCAGACGCAACCCGCAGGCCCTGACCGCGGAGAAACTCCGCGCCGTACGGGTCGCCACTGAGATCGCGGCAGCACGCCCGAATCAGCAGGATGTGCGGATCGTGCGGGTCAGGATCGGCAAGGCAGAGCTGCTCGAGTTCCCCGGTGTGAGATTCGAGAATCAGACGGAGCCAGTTCTTCCGTAGAACTCTTCGAGCCTGCTCCGCCTCACCAGAGGCGAGTGCCTCGCGCACCGCTTCGATCATGTGACGAAGATACTCGAGACATTCGTCGGCCACAGAGATCCAGTCTCATCCGCTGCGGATGAGACCGCGGTTGATGTAGCCCGGAGCCTGTGAGAATTCCGGAATGAACCGAATGCTTGCCGGGCCGAGCCACCGGAATGTCGGGCGAGAGCTCCGTGCCGGAGTCACGCTGCTCGCGTTCAGCCAAGTGTGCAGCGGCGCCTTTCCCACCGATACGACTGCCCCGCAGAGGAACTGACCATGTTGGGTTCTGTCATCGGGGAGACGCTGCCGCTCGCGCTGGGCATCGCGATCAGCCCCTTCACGATCATCGCGGCCATTCTCATGCTGCTTTCCTCCAGCGCACGCCGCACCGGCCCCGGTTTCCTGATCGGCTGGATCCTCGGGATCGCCATCGCGGTGACGGTGTTCGTGTTGCTCGCTGGCCTGCTCACGCCTGACGGCGATTCGGGCGGATCGAACGTCCCGCGGGCAATCGTGCAGCTCCTGCTCGCGGCCCTGTTCCTGCTGCTCGCGGTCAGACAATGGCGGGGCCGACCGGCGCCCGGCGAGAGTCCCGCACTCCCGAAGTGGATGGCCGCCATCGACGGCTTCACGTTCACGCGAGCACTCGGCCTCGGTCTGTTGCTCTCGGCGCTGAACCCGAAGAACCTCCTCATCGCCGCGAGCGCCGGAGTAACCATCGGAGACGCCGGCCTCGCCGCCCTCCCGGCAAGCATCGCGACAGGGGTCTTCGTCCTGTGCGCGGCGTCGACGGTGTGGATCCCGGTCACGGCGTTCCTCGTCGCTTCAGAACAGCTCCGGGGGCCGCTGGATGCCCTGCACCGGTGGCTCGTCCGCGAGAACGACGTGGTCATGACCGTTCTCATGGCATTCATAGCGGTACTCATGGTCGGCAAGGCCATGGCCTCCTTCTGACCTCTGCCGCATCGCTGTCTCTCATTCATCGGCCGCGAACCCGCGCCCACTTACAAGAAACGGACAACACACATGAGCTTCTGGGAAAGCCTCGGCTGGATGCTGTGGGCGACCGTCTTCATCGGATATCTCTTCGCACTGTTCGCGATCATCACCGACCTGTTCCGCGACCATAAGCTGAGCGGTTGGTGGAAGGCCGTCTGGGTGTTCTTCCTGCTGTTCCTGCCCATCGTCACAGCGCTCGTCTATGTCGTCGCCCGCGGCGGCGGGATGACGGAACGCAGCAACAAGGCCGCACGTGACGCGGAGAGCGCTGCCGAATCGTATATACGCGAGGTCGCAGGGAAGAGCCCCAGTGAGGAGATCGCCACAGCCGCAGCCCTGCGCGAAGCTGGAGCGATCAGCGAGGACGAGTTCGCCACACTGAAGATGAAGGTCCTGTCGTGAGTGCCGCACGTTTCGGACCTGTCGACTTCTACCTTCTCGGCCTGCCCGGGGAAGGCCTCGATCCGGCCGCATTCTCCGCGCTCACCGACCTTACGGATACCGGCCTGGTGCGCCTGCTCGATCTGATCATCATCTCCAAGTCAGAGGACGGCGAACTCACCCTCATCGAGGTCGAGGAGTTGCCGAACGGCTTCGAGATCGATGTCGCGACACTCGGCGCGTCCGGCCTCCTCGGGCAGGAAGACATCACCGAACTCGCGGCGGCGATCCCCGCCGGCGCTGCAGCGCTGCTGGTCGCGCTCGAACTGGTCTATCAGCGCGAGCTCGCCGCCCGGACCGCTGAGTCCGGCGCGGTGTTGCTGGGCTACGAGCGGATACCCGCCCCGGTCGTCAATGCCCTCATGGACACGATCATCCCGAAACTGGAGGTCTGACATGCCGTACATCCCGAGAAGAGGCCGCCCCGGACTGCTGGGCCTTGCCGCCCGCACCGCCGTCGTGGCCGGTACCGCGACCGCGGTCAGCGACGGCATGGCCAGCCGCCGCGAACGGAAGGCCCAAGCAGAATACGAACAGAACCAGTACGAATTTGCCCAGCAGCAGGCCGCACACGCAATGACCACACACGCGCCCGCGGCCCCGGTCGATCTGGTCGGCGAGTTGCAGAAACTGGTCGATCTCAAAGCACAAGGCCTGCTGAGCGATGTCGAGTTCGAAGCCGCGAAAGCTCGACTGCTCGCCTGAATTTCTCCGACGGGGGCGAGGCATACCCGCTCCCGTTCCGTACCCGACACCGAATGGAACCCGCTATGTCCGCGATCCCCGTCAACGTCCTGAACTTCAATCGGGCAGAATCCGATCTCATGTTCGCTCGCCTGGCCGCGGGCGTAGGTCTGGGCACATGGAACCACACCCGTGAGCTCAAGCCGCTCGACGACCAGCCCATTATCCGCCAGAACCGCGACACCCTGTACAGCAGCACCATCATCGACGTACGCGAAAACGTCACGATCACGGTGCCGGATACCGGCAAGCGCTACATCTCCGTGTGGGTGATCAATCAGGATCATTACGGTCCGATGATCCTGCGCGATCCTGGCGAGCACGTGCTCACGCGCGAACTGGTCGGCACCGACTACGCCGCTCTCATCGTCCGCATTCTCGTCGATCCGAACAGCCCCGAAGACGTCGCAGAGGTGAACCGACTACAGGACGCCCTGGACATCGACGGCGGCGGCACAGGTGAGTTCCCGTTGCCCGACTACGACGAGCAGTCGCAGACGGAGACACGCGACGCAATCCTCACTCTCGCTCGCGGCGTCAGCAAATATGACCGGTCCTTCGGCACCGCGACGGAAGTCGATCCGATCATGCACCTGCTGGGCACCGCCTCCGGCTGGGGTGGCCTCCCCGAACGAGAGGCCACCTACATCAGCTTCGACGAACGCCTCCCGGTCGAGGAATACCGCCTCCGCCTGAACGACGTTCCGGTGGAAGCATTCTGGTCGGTGTCGTTGTACAACGCGGCCGGATACTTCGAGGAGAACGCCCTGGGCGTGAACAGCATCAACAGCCTCACCGCCACCCCCGATGCCGACGGCGGCACCACCATCCGGTTCGGCGTACACCTCGACGGTGTCGCCAACGCCCTGCCGATCATGCCGGGCTGGAACTACGTGCTGCGGCTGTACCGCCCCTACCCCTCCGTGCTCGACGGCACCTGGACGGCGCCGCGTCCCGAGGCGCTCTAGCGGGAGCGGGGCCCTCCAGCGGGAGTGGGGGGGCGACCGCCCACCAAGTGGGGGCCGCACCGGCATGCGAGCAGCACCCCGGCCAATGCCATTTGGTCACTCACGCCGTCCAGTGGACCGTCTCCTCGCCGAAGGACTCTCACTCGCAACCTCGTCAGAGGACCGAGCCCGTGTGAGACCGGACGGGGGATCTACCACAAGTTGTCAGCCACCTCACAAGGAGTGCAATGCCTTCATTGAGAACGTTCGTAGCTGCGGCGGCGCTGACCGCGATCACAGCGTTGCCCGGGATTGGGCCTGCAGTCGCGGCGCCGGCGATCGGGTCTGTCGATCTCGGTTCGTCGAGCGGCTCCGGGTTCGGGTCCATCGATCTCGGTTCGTCGAGCGGTTCCGGGTCCGGGTCCATCGATCCCGGTTCGAGCGGCCCCGATCCCGAGCATCCGTTGTCTACCTGCTTCTGGTCCGTGCCAGTCAATCCCGAGCTCGCGGACCCGCAGCTCAACTACGCCTTCCCCGACACCGCGGCGATCTATTGGGCTGCACAGTTCACTATCCCGGAGGATGCCGAGCTGGCCATCCGGGGGCAGTACGCGCACGCCCGCTACCAGTCGTTGAACTCGTACAACGCCGCCACCGCAATGCCGACCGCCGTCCTCAACGACATTTCGACCGTCCCGGACGCCGGTTCGCAGAACACCTATCTCCCGGGCGCCGACCGACTGAATGAAGACGACAGGTCGTACACGGTCGCTGTCCTCAACGAAGCCCAGCCGGCTCAGCCACAACCCAACACTCTGTATGCCGGTGTGCCAGGCCAGGATCGGATCAGCCTCCTCTACCGCATCTATCTTCCCGACAATGGACGTGATCTCACCGGCGGCGTAGGACTACCGGAGCCAGAGTTGCGCTTCTCCGATGGCCGGGTGCTACGCGGCGACGCACTGTGTTCGGCACTCAACGCGGACAACGCGATCCTGACGCCTGCCTCGCTTCCGCTGGATACGTACAAGGCCCTGCGTGACCAGCCGGGCAAGCCGGCGACATTCCCTGCGGACCAGACGCCGGTGTGGCGGGCCTACTACAGCGCCGAGTTCACCATCGGGTGTACCTATCTCGGCAAATGCGATGGCACACCCCAGCGGGTGGGCGGACAGTACTCCAACATCGACAACAGCTACGTCACGGCCGAAGTCAACCGCGGGTTCGGCGACGTTCTGGTACTTCGTGGCGAACTGCCGCGGACTCCGAGGACGATGGCAGGCGCGCCGAATGTCGACGGCGCTGTCGACATGAGGTTCTGGTCGATGTGCAGCAACGAATCACTGGCAACGACGAAGGTGATCGCATGCCTGTACGACGAGCAGGTGGTCACCGATGCGGCAGGTCGTTACACCATCGTCGCGTCGCTGCCGGAAGACCGACCGGTAAACGCTACCAAGGAGTGCGGGGTCTCATGGCTGCCGCTCTCGCCGACTGGCGATGGTGCCGGGCATCCCGACGATTCCCTCCTGATCATGCGGAACATGCTGCCGTCCAAGGACTTCAGTCATGCCGCGCACGACACCAAGACCCCCGGCGACGAGAAGGCCGTGATGGGGCGGTACTTGCCGGAAGGGCAGTACACGGCCAAGTCCGACTTCGAGGCGAGTGGCTGCGCCGAGTAGTCGGACATCTGAGCGAGCGACGTGCGGCTCGACTGTCCGTCACCGGCACTTCGCCCACCAGAATCCCGGACTGGGTGGAGGACACGGCCGCAGGTGACTCCGAGACCGAGAGTGTTTGTGCATGAGTGGAAATGGGAGACGTCGGCTGTCGTCCGCTAGTCGTGAGGCTCGCACGCAGGTGCTGGTGCGTGACCGGGTGATCCGTCTGATCGAGGGTGAATCCCGGCAGCCGCGGCTCCGCATCCTGCGGGGTCCGTTGGGTGCCGGGAAATCCTTGGCCGCGGCCCAGTGGGCGACCGTGCAGGCCGCACCGATCGCCTGGGTGAGTGCGCGCGAGACCGCTGGCGACCTGCACCGATTCTGGGAACTCACCGCCGCACGGCTGGCCACGGCCGCCGACATCCAGCCCGAGGACGATCTGCATCGCTACCCGTCGCTGCTGTCCGTCGTGAGCGGCCTGCCCGGTAAGGTCCACCTTGTTGTCGACGACTGGCACCTCCTCTCCTCCCGCGAGACGGACGAAGCCCTGGCCCAGCTCCTTGACAACGGACCCCGGCTTTCGCTGGTCGTCCTCGGGCGCCGCTTCACGGCCCTCGATGCTCCGCTCACCACCGCTCGGTACGAATCATGTTCCCTCACTTCCGGGGACCTGGCATTCACCTGCGACGAGACCGTGGCGCTTGCGGGGACCTGGGACACCGACCCGGGCTGGCTCGAAGGCATCCGGAGACTCGTCCGGTCCTGGCCGCTCGCCCTCACCGCGGCCTGCACGATCAACCTCACGAACGTGCCGGCCGCCTCCTGGGCGGAGGAGTTCCTCACCGGCAGCATCGAAACGCTGCTGTGGGATCGAACGGATCCTGAACGACGCCTCTTTGCTGTCCTTTCCGGCTGCGGCACGCCCATGCCCACCGCGGCAGTCACCCGTCTGTCCGGACTAACCCGGCAAGAGACTGCCGCCGCGCTGCACAGCTTGGAGAACGCGGGCCTGGTCCTACGCAACCCGGCCAACGGATCGAACCAGGTGCATCCCGCATTGGAGACCACCGCTCACACAATCGTGGAGCGTGAACTCGGCAACGAAGAGATCCTGGGCCTGAAAATGATGTGGGCGCGCGACATGGAGCGCAAGGATCCAGCCACCGCCGCGCGGCTGTTCAGTGAAGCCGGTGACTACACCGAACTCCAACGGTTGCTGGAATCACAACCACGCCTGGTCCTCGACCCTTCGCCCATCGCGTCAGTACTCACCGCGGTTCCTCGCGAAGTCCTCGATCGGTCGCCGCTGCTCGCCGGGGCCCGAATGCTCCATGGTTACGCTCGTGCCGAAACCTCGGTGCTCTCACTACGCAGCTCGGTGGAGGCCTTCCGAACCGCAGCCGACGCGGCGGGCCACGCCCACACCGAATCCTCCGCAGTGGCCCGGTATCTGCACATGACAGCAGAACGGGTCCTCGGAAACTCGGTGGCCGCACAGAGCCACGCCGAAGCGTTGGAATTCCATCTCGCGGAAACATCCGACGATGCGGCCTCGCCCTTACGCACGGCGAGGTCCCTCATGCATTCGGGAATCGCGTTGACGTACACACTGAATGGGGAAATCGTCGGCGCATCAAGGAATTTCGGGGAGGCAATCCGACTCGGTGATCAAACCGGAGAAGCCCGGGATCGGCTCTGCGCGCACGCCGGAATGGCCTTCCTCCACGCCGTCGAGGGAAACATCCATGCGGCACGCCACGCGATCGAACGAATCGGGCGGCGCCACGAGACGGACGGACGTGCCCACACCGCGCCCATCCGGTGGCAACTCCAGTTCACGAGAGCGGTCATCACGTTCGAAACCCCGAACTCGAACCGGCCTACACGGCTACTGCTGGACGAGGAGGAGGGCTGGGGTCGCTGCGAGTTCTGGCCGCTGCTCGTTGTCGCTGAGGCAGCGTCGGCGCGCAAACACTTCGGAAACGCCGACGCGCTGGCACGGCTCACCCGCGCCCGGGCCATGAGCCTCCCGTCCACACCGTACTTACGGACCGAGCTCGCCGCCCACGCAGCGAACATGCTGCTCGCGCAGGGCGATGTCACCGGTGCGGAACGCCAGCTTCACGAGCTTCCGAACTTGCCGGTCGTGGACGTCACGTCTGCCCGGATAACTCTCACTCGCGGGCAGCCCGGTGACGCCATCACCAGACTCGACCGACTACTGAAGCGGCAGGTCTCGCCCCGCTACCGTGGTGAAGCGCTCGTCCTCCTCGCGGTAGCGCTCTGGAACGCGGGTGCGGAAAGCAAAGCGGTGGCCGTGTTCGAACGGGCCATGGCCCACAAGCACCTCTACGGGCAGGGCACCGTGCTCGGCTCCGTACCCTTCGACCGCCTCCGCGCACTCGCGGTCCACGCACGAGAGACCGGGACCGTCGATGCCGTAGACGAGATCGACGGGCTGCCCGCAGGGCTGAGAGTGTCGCCGATTCCCCCGCTCACGGAGGCAGAGAGACGCACCCTCGAGGCACTCCGAAACGGGAAGACCACCCGGGAAGCAGCGGCCGAGCTCTTCATCTCACAAGACACCGTGAAATACCGGCTCAAGAGCATCTACCGGAAGTTCCAGACCGCCAATCGTGCAGACATCCTCTACCGTGTCGAACACGCCGGCCTCCTCAGGCCATGATCTGCCTACCGAGCAGCTCTGACCAGAAGTAACGTTGCCTGCCCCGTTGTGTCAGAGCTTGACCATCGGCACGCCACCGATCAGCATCAGGCGCACCTTACCGGCCGAACCGAAGTCGATCGTCACGGTCGCCGTCGGTCCGGCACCCTTCGTCTCGAGCACCTTGCCGAGCCCGTACTTGTCGTGACTGACGCGGTCACCGACCGCGAGCACCAGGTTGTTGTTGCGGCCACGCGGCGCCCCGAAGCTGGGCGCCGACGGGACCGCACTGCGGCCGCCGACACCGAAACCGCCACTGCCATAACCTGATCCGCCGTAACCGGAGCCTTGCGGTCGACCCCCGCCTATCGCACCGCCGACACCGAGCACACCGGGGTCCTCGCGGCGCCAGTCCACGAGTTCCGCCGGAATCTCTTGAAGGAAGCGGGATTCCGGATTCGTTACCGGCTGCCCCCATGCCGACCGCACGATTGCGCGCGTGACGTACAGCCGCTGACGTGCGCGGGTGATGCCGACGTACGCGAGGCGGCGCTCCTCCGAAAGTTCCGCCGGATCGCCGAGCGCGCGCATGTGCGGGAACTGACCGTCCTCCCAGCCGGTGACGAACACGACCGGAAACTCGAGCCCCTTCGCTGTGTGCAGCGTCATGAGAGTAACGACCCCCTCGCCCTCGTCGGGCACCTGATCGGAGTCCGCTACCAGCGAGACACGTTCGAGGAATGCCGCCAGCGAACCGGGGTCGGGCAGGCCCTCTCCGTCGGTCTCGTCGACCTCGCCGGCCATCGCTTCCGCCTCGGCGAAGGCCGCCGCGTTGCGTGCATCGGAGCTGAATTCCCGTGCCACGCTGACCAGCTCGTTGAGGTTGTCGAGGCGTGCACCGTCCTGCGGGTCACTGCTGGCCTCGAGCTCACGCCGATAGCCAGTGCGGTCCAGAACCGCCTCGACGACGTCGCCGATATCGGTGAGATCGTTACCGTCGGCGTCGGTGCCGGACAAGAGCATCCGCAGCCCGTCCATCAGTTCCACGAACGACGCAATCGCCTTTGCCGAGCGGGTGTTGAGCAGTGGCACCCCACCTTCGGCGCCCACGCGCAACGCCTCTGCGAACCCGGTGCCCTTCTGCTCGGCATACACGGCCACGCACGCCTCGGCGCGATCGCCGATGCCGCGTCGCGGGGTGTTGAGGATGCGACGCAGGCTCACCGCGTCGTCCTCGTTGGCGAGCACCCTGAGGTACGCGACGATGTCGCGTACCTCCTTGCGTTCGTAGAACCGCGTGCCGCCGACCACCTTGTACGGGATGCCGAGGCGGATGAAGATCTCTTCCAGCGCGCGGGAGGAGTTGTTGGTGCGATAGAACACCGCGACATCGCCGAACTTTGCGTCGCCGGCGTCGACCAGCCGGTCGATCTCCGACGCGACGAACTGTGCCTCGTCGTGCTCGTTGTCGGCGACGTACCCGGTGATGAGCTCACCCTCGCCGGAATCGGTCCACAGGCGCTTCTCGCGGCGGCCGGTGTTGCGGGAGATCACCGAGTTGGCCGCCGACAGGATGTTCTGCGTGGACCGGTAGTTCTGCTCGAGCAGGATCGTGCGGGCATCCGGGTAGTCCCGCTCGAACTCCTCGATGTTGCGGATGGTGGCGCCGCGGAATGCGTAGATGGACTGGTCGGCGTCACCGACGACACACAGTTCGGCCGGCGGAACGGCGTGCGGGTCCTCGCTCGCCTCCCCCACCAGTTCCCGCACCAGCACGTACTGCGCATGGTTGGTGTCCTGGTACTCGTCGACCAGCACATGCCGGAACCGGCGACGGTAGTACTCGGCCACCTGCGGGAACGCCTGCAGCATCCCGACGGTCTCGCTGATGAGATCGTCGAAGTCCAGCGCGTTCGCGGCGCGCAGTCGCTGCTGGTAGTGCGTGTACACCCGTGCGACCAGCTTCGGCATCTCGGCCGGGTCCTGGGCGGCGGTGGCCGTCGCCTCCTCCGGATCGATCAGCTCGTTCTTGAGGTTGGAGATGTGCGTCGCCAGCAAGCGGGCCGAGAAGCGCTTGGTGTCGATGTCCAGGTCCTTGGAGATCATCGTCAGCAGGCGACGGGAGTCGTCGGCGTCGTAGATGGAGAAGTTCGAGTTCAAGCCCGGCAGCAGCGCCGCCTGCGCGCGCAGGATCCGCACGCAGCTCGAGTGGAATGTCGACACCCACATGCTGTTGGCACGTGGGCCGACCAGCTGGGCGACGCGTTCACGCATCTCGGCAGCGGCCTTGTTGGTGAACGTGATGGCCAGGATCTGGCCGGGCATCACACCTCGATCGGCGAGCAGGTACGCGATCCGGCGGGTGAGCACCGCGGTTTTGCCGGAGCCGGCACCCGCGACGATCAGCAGCGGCGAACCGGCATGTCGCACGGCCTCGCGCTGCTGCGGATTGAGACCTTCGAGCAGCGCGTCCGGCGACGTACCGGCAGCGCCACGAGGCCTGACGACCCCGCCGACCGTGGAATCGGAAATAGTGTTCATCGCCTGTCTACGCTACCGGCGGATACCGACACACCGGCAGCTGCCCGATCGGCTTCGCGGTGAAGGCTGTCACCTCTGCTTGGGCGGACCCCGATTGCGTGGCAAACTGGAACGATGATCATTGCCGCGCAGAGCCCTCTCCGGGGTCCGTCCCAGGGGCGCACTAGTCGCGAGCATTGGCGATTCCCCAGCGGGCACCGGCCGATGGTGCCCGCGGCCTGATCACCCGCGAGCCCCGAGGTCCACATCGGATCCGGGGCGTTCTTGTGAGTTGGACCCGGATCCGTAACGACTCCAGGGAACCCGGACGATCCTAGTTCCGACACGAGGAGAAGATAATGAGCAGTCCGACCGCAACTCCTTCATCCGAGTCACCCGTCCCCGTCCCTGCGACCGAGGCCGAGATCGACGAGCTCCGCAAGGAGATCGATCGTCTCGATGCCGAGATCCTGGCGGCCGTCAAGCGTCGCAGCGAGGTGTCCCAGATCATCGGCCGGACCCGGATGGCGTCCGGTGGCCCCCGCCTGGTGCACAGCCGTGAGATGAAGGTGCTCGAGCGGTTCAGTGAGCTCGGCCAGGAAGGGCACACGCTCGCGATGCTGCTGCTGCGCCTCGGACGCGGTCGGCTGGGGCACTGACCTGTCCCACTCGAACTTCACGCGCGAACCGCCCGGTCATCGAGACCGGGCGGTTCGCGTCTGTCAGGCTCAGGTCAGTGCGATGTACTTGGTCTCGAGGTACTCCGCGATACCCTCGCTGCCACCCTCCCGGCCGAATCCGGACGATTTGACGCCCCCGAACGGCGCGGCCGTATCGGAGATGACGCCACGGTTGACGCCTACCATGCCGACTTCGAGAGCGTCGGATACGCGCAGCGCCCGGTCCAGGCTCTGCGTGTAGATGTAGGCGGCGAGGCCGAACTCGGTGTCGTTCGCCGCAGCGACGCCCTCCTCCTCGGTGTCGAAGCCGGTGATCGCGGCGACCGGGCCGAACACCTCCTCACGCAGGATTCGCGCGGACGCTGGAACGTCGGTGAGGACGGTCGCGGGGTAGAACCACCCCGGCCCGCCGGGTGCCCTGCCGCCGATCAGTACCTGCGCACCGGCCTCTACAGCGTCGGCCACAAGTTCGGAGACCGTCGCGAGCTGATCCGCGTTGATCAACGGCCCGAGGGTTGTGTCAGGGTCGATACCGGGGCCCAGTTTCGCTGCTGCCATGCGTTCGGTGAGCTTCGCGGTGAACTCCTCCCGGACGGCGTTCGCGACGTGGAAGCGGTTTGCAGCCGTGCACGCCTCGCCGCCGTTGCGCAGCTTCGCGAGCATGGCCCCGTCGACCGCGGCGTCGACATCGGCGTCGTCGAACACGACGAACGGAGCATTGCCACCGAGCTCCATCGATGTGCGCAGCAAGCCCTTCGCCGACCTCTCGACGAGCAGCCGCCCCACCGCGGTGGATCCGGTGAACGTGAGCTTGCGCAGCCGCGGGTCGCTGAGCAGCGGTTCGGTCACGGCGCTCGAACGGGATGTGGGCAGGACCGACAGCACACCCTGTGGCAACCCGGCCTCGACGAACAGCTCGGCGAGCGCGAGCATCGTCAGTGGCGTTTCGGAGGCGGGCTTGACGATCATCGTGCAACCGGCGGCGAGCGCGGGCCCGATCTTGCGGGTACCCATTGCGAGCGGGAAGTTCCACGGTGTGATCGCCAGACACGGGCCGACGGGCTGCTTGCTGACGAGGATGCGCCCATTGCCGGCGGGCGCGGCCTGATAGCGGCCTTCCATCCGGACGGCCTCCTCGGCGAACCATCGGAAGAACTCGGCCCCGTACTTCACCTCAGCGCGGCTCTCGGGCAGTGCCTTGCCCATCTCGAGGGTCATCAGCTGAGCGAACGTCTCGGCGCGGGCGGTGATCGTCTCGAACACCGAGCGCAGCAGTTCGCTGCGTTCGCGGGCGGGCGTGGCGGCCCAGTCGCGCTGGGCGACAGCCGCGGCGTCGAGCGCCTTGACGGCGTCGGCAGGACTGGCATCGGCAACCTCGGTGAGGATCTCACCGGTCGCGGGATCTCGGACGGGGAACGTGGCACCGTTCTCGGCATCGACGGGTGTGCCACCAATCCACAGTTTGGTGGGAACGGCACGAATCAACTCGGCTTGGTTCATACTTCCCATCATGCGCCGACACTTCACTCAGTGAGAGTCACAGCGGCAATCGTGCGCTCGGCCACTAAGCTGCCCATCTATGAGCACAGACATCACCGGTACCGCAGCCTGGCAGAACTTGGATGCGCATCATCGTGTGATCGAATCTGCCCATTTGCGAGACCTGTTCGCCCAGGATCCCGATCGCGGCACCGAACTGACCGTGACGGCCGGCGACCTCTACATCGACTACAGCAAGCATCGAGTGACCCGCGAAACCCTGGGCCTGCTGGTGGAACTCGCCCGCGCCGCACATGTCGAGGAACGCCGTGACGACATGTTCACGGGCGCGCACATCAACACCTCGGAGGACCGCGCGGTGCTGCACACCGCGCTGCGCCTGCCCGCCGACGCGCAGCTGACAGTCGACGGCCAGGATGTCGTCGCCGACGTGCACGAGGTATTGCGCCGGATGGGCGAGTTCACCGATCGCTTGCGGTCCGGCCAGTGGCGCGGCGCCACCGGCGAACAGATCCGCACGGTCGTCAACATCGGCATCGGCGGCTCCGATCTGGGACCGGTGATGGTGTGCGGCGCGTTGCGTCACTACGCGGACGCCGGCATCTCGGCGCGGTTCGTCTCCAATGTCGACCCGTCGGACCTGGTGGCGGCGCTCGCCGATCTCGACCCGGCTACCACGCTGTTCGTCGTCGCGTCCAAGACATTCTCGACGCTCGAGACCCTCAGCAATGCCTCGGCGGCACGACGCTGGCTGGTCGACGAACTCGGCGAGACCGCGGTGCCCAGGCATTTCGTCGCGGTGTCCACACATGCGAAACGGGTTGCGGCGTTCGGCATCGACACCGCCAACATGTTCGGGTTCTGGGACTGGGTCGGCGGACGCTACTCGGTGGATTCGGCGATCGGCCTGTCGGTGATGGCGGTCATCGGCAAGGAACGGTTCGCCGAGTTCCTGGACGGCTTCCACACGATCGACGAGCACTTCCGGACCGCACCGCTCGAGCGCAACGCACCGGTCCTGCTGGGGCTGATCGGCGTCTGGTACTCGAGCTTCTTCGACGCCGAATCGCGTGCCGTGCTTCCGTACTCGAACGATCTCGCCCGGTTCGCCGCGTACCTGCAGCAGCTGACGATGGAATCCAACGGCAAATCGGTGCGGGCCGACGGCTCACCGGTGACGACCAAGACCGGTGAGATCTTCTGGGGCGAGCCCGGTACCAACGGCCAGCACGCCTTCTACCAGTTACTCCACCAGGGCACCCGACTGGTGCCGGCCGATTTCATCGGGTTCGCCGAGCCCACCGACGACCTGCCGACGGCCGATGGCACCGGCAGCATGCACGACCTGCTGATGAGCAATCTGTTCGCGCAGACGAAGGTGCTCGCGTTCGGCAAGACGGCCGAGGAGATCGCCGCCGAAGGAACCGCAGCGGAACTCGTGCCGCACAAGGTGATGCCCGGAAACCGCCCGTCGACGACGATCATGGCGCCGAGGCTCACCCCGGCGGTCGTCGGCCAGCTGATCGCCCTGTACGAGCACCAGGTGTTCGTCGCGGGCGTGATCTGGGGCATCGACTCGTTCGACCAGTGGGGCGTGGAACTCGGCAAGGCGCAGGCCCTCGAACTCGGCCCGGTGCTCACCTCACCGGATGCACCTCCGCAACTGGATGATTCGTCGACCGATGCGCTGGTCCGCTGGTACCGCGGACGGCGTGGCCGCACTGTCTGACGCGATGCGCAAGTCTCACGCCGCGTGCGGATGACTCCAGCTGCGCGTGGTGTACACCCGGCCCGAATTGTCGACCAGGCGGGCTGCCAGATCGTGCTGTTCGAGCCACGGCACCGCGCCCAACCCGCGCACGATGGCGGCGGAGCTCGCCGCGTACGCCCACAGGGCGTCGCCCGCCACCACCGACACCTGATCCCACTCGCCGCTGAGCGCTTCGCGCCCGTGGAAAACCCTCCCCGCGCTGACCGAGGACATCGACGCACCAGCCGGTAGCTCGATTCCTCCATCGCCGGGCACGGTCACCTGCCAACCGCCGGCCGGACAGTGGCCCGCGGTCGCGATGGCGCCGCCGATCCGGACCAGGACACCGCACTCGAGTTCGCTCGCCACCAGCTCCGCCGCCCGGTCCGCGGTATCCGCCTTCGCGGTATCGCTGATGTCGAACGAGACACCCCACGGAGCGAGGACGGTGTCGTCGTCGATCTGCACGTCGGCGAAGGTCGGCTCAGGATGGATCGACGGGACACCGGTCGGCGGCTCCTCGATCGCGACGGGGCTCACGGAGCCGTCAGTCATCCGGGCCACCCACAACGCCGAGCGCAGCAGACCCGCGAGCCGGACACTCACCCGTACCGGAAGCCCCTGTGCGAGGTTCACCGCATGGATCTCGGCGTCACCGCGCTGCAAACTACAGGCGGCTTCCACCTCGTCGAGCATCCTGCCCACCCGGCCCACCGCCGCGCTCAGGGCCGCCGCCTCGGTGACCTGTACTTCGATCTCTTCGCCCCAGGCGCTCCATCGTGTATCGACCAACATGATCATGCTCCGTGCGTCCGAACCGTGCTGTTCCCCAGTATGCGCCTGCCTCGCAAACGCGCAGCTCAACGCGCCTCGGGAGGACAGCCGACGGCGGTGAGGGCGAAGCGGACGAGGTCGTGGAGGACGGCAGGATCACTGCCCCCTGCCGCAAGGGGCCCGGTAAGGACCTCGGCGGTGGCACCGACGAGGGAGGCCGCGACGAGCGGCACATTCTGGGGCCCGAGTTCGCCGTCGGCCACCCCGTCCGCGACGGCCGCGGCGAAGGCGTCGGCGAAGGTGCGACGGAAGACGAGCCGCTCGGCGTCGACGGCAGCATCCACTGGTTCGGCGAGCAGCGTGTAGGCAAGTTTCGGGTTCTTCATGGCACGCCCGCCGAAGGTCTCGATCACCGCCGAGATCCGGGCCGCGGCTGATCTCCCCGGGCCCGCGGCGGTGTTCACGGCGGCCACCTCGCGGCCGACAATCTCCCGGAACACTGCCACCACCAAATCCGACTTGCCCGAGAAGTGGGTGTACACACTGCCGGTCGCGACCCCGGCGCGGGTGGCGACGGCCGCGATCGTCAGACCCTGGTATCCCTGCTCGGACAGCACAGCGACCGCGGCCTGGAAGATGGTCTCGCGCTGGGCCGCGAGGCGCGCTTCGACGGCGGGGGTTCGGCGGTAGGCCATGGTGGTAGTGAACCAGGCATAGCGGTGAAGCCTCTATTCAGCCCATTCGCCACGCCGTCCGCGGGTAGCGTCGAACCATGCCGGTGCGCAGCGAGAAGACCGGGCCCGTCACCACCGTCGTGCTGTCGAGGTCCAAAGCGCGCAACGCAGTCGACGGACCGACGGCCGCGGCGCTGGCCGATGCCTTCCGAGAGTTCGACAACGACCCCGACGCCGCGGTCGCGGTGCTGTGGGGCGAGGGCGGCACGTTCTGCGCGGGTGCCGACCTGAAGGCACTCGGCACGGACCGCTCCAACCACATCACACCCGACGGGGACGGCCCGATGGGGCCGACCCGAATGCAGCTGTCGAAACCCGTGATCGCCGCGATCTCCGGTCACGCCGTCGCCGGCGGACTCGAACTGGCGCTGTGGTCCGACCTCCGTATCGCCGAGTCGGACAGTGTCTTCGGCGTCTTCTGCCGACGGTGGGGCGTTCCCCTCATCGACGGCGGCACGGTGCGGCTCCCGCGCCTCATCGGCGCCAGCCGGGCGATGGATCTCGTTCTCACCGGACGCGCGGTCGACGCCGACGAGGCGCTCGCGATCGGCCTGGTCAACCGCGTGGTCCCGCACGGGCGGGCGCGCGCGGAGGCCGAGAAACTGGCGGCCGAACTGGCCGGGTTCCCGCAGACTTGTCTACGGGAGGACCGGATGTCGCTGCTCGAGCAGGAGGGTCTCGGGGAGGACGACGCGCTGTCTGCCGAATTCCGGCACGGCATGGTGGCGGTGACGGTCGACGCCCTCACCGGGGCCGCGCGATTCGCAGCCGGTGAGGGCAGGCACGGTCGGTTCGGCGACTGAGGCGGCCACTCCCCGATCTACCTCCAAGTCTCGCGGTAACGTCGGTTCCCATGGATCGTTTGACCGTGGTGGACGAGATCTTCCTGCGCAGGCATCACGGCTACGGGCTCCCGATCGTGATGCAGGGACTGTTGCGCGCGGCGGATGTCGTGGACGCCGCGGTGCTCGAATCGGTGCACGCTGCGCTGACCCGGGGCGCACTGGCCCGTCGGGTCGTTCGCCCTCGCGTGCCCGGCGCCCGCCCGCGGTGGGAGCCGAGCGCCGACGCCCATCCGCTGCGCATGGACATGGATCCGATCGCGCCCGGCGATGTGGTGCGTTGGGCCGATGCGCAGGCCCACACCGACGTCGACCCCGAGCGCGGGCCCGGCTGGGCGCTGTCGGCCGTGCCCGTCGTCGGCGGAGGCACCGTGATCTCACTGGTGTGCTCGCACGTCATCGCCGACGCACGCGGCCTCGTCGGCGCGGTGGACGCCGCGCTGACCGGACACATCCCCAGCCCGCCGCCGGAACGTACGTCGGACGTCGCCGACGCGGCCCGCATGGTGGGCACGGTGCTCGGCCGGGGCGCCGCCGCGACGGCGGCCCTGGTCTTCTCGGCCCGTCGCCGTCAGGAGGTGCGCGATTTCGCGGACGCGACGCCGAAACCGCGGCCGGAGACGGCGCATGCTCCGACCTCGACGTGCAACGCGATCCTCGACATCGACGTGCCGGCATGGGATTCGGTGGCAGCCGAGCACGAAGGCACGCCGAACGGCTTGTTCATCGCAGTCGTCACCGAGATCGCGGACGCGGCCGGTGTGCCGATGCCGCTGCACATCAGCGTCCCCGTGGACGCTCGCACCTCCGACAGCGTGCACAACGCCATGGTCATCGCCGAAGTGGTTGCAAAACCAGATGATTCGCTTTCCGAGATCCGTGACGCGAGCCGCGCCGCGTTTTCGCGCCGGCCAATGGGGGCACCTGCCGGGTTCCCCGAGGAGATCTCCCAACTACTTCCCGATCGGCTCGCCCACCATCTGACGGCGGGAGCGGGCGAACGCGACGCGCTGTGCTCGAACATCGGCCGGCTGCCGGATTCGCTGGCAAGGCTCGGTCCGTACCGAACCACCGGAGTGGCCACCCGGGCAATGCATCCGAGACTCACCACCGATCGCGCAGCAGGCACCACCACCCGGCTGTCCGCGTACCTGTGCTCGAACGGCCACACTTACACGTTGTCACTCGTCGGGATCGATCCCACGTACTTCACAGACCCCGGCCGACTTCGCGAGATCGCCGTCGCGGGACTCGCAAGGTGGGGGCTGTCGCCGCGGTTGTGGTGATCACACAACGGGCTTGCCCTTCCACTACTCACGCGATAAGGACGGACACCGACAACTACGTCAATTACCTGCTACCGGGGATCATGCTGATCGCAATCGCGTCGGGCATCGCGTACACGGCCGTCCGGTTGTTCACCGATACGAAGAGCGGCATTTTCGAGCGGTTCCAGTCCATGCCGATCGCCCGATCGTCAGTACTGTGGGCGCACGTTCTGACCTCGCTGGTTTCCAACATGCTGTCGGTCGCGATCATTGTGCTCGTCGCCCTCGTCATGGGATTCCGCACATCGGCAAACCTGCTGGCCTGGCTCGCTGTTGCCGGAATCCTGGCGCTGTTCACCCTGGCACTCACCTGGCTCGCAGTCATCGCCGGCCTGACAGCGAAGTCCGTGGAAGGTGCCAGCGCCTTCTCCTACCCGCTGATCTTCCTGCCGTTCATCAGCTCTGCTTTCGTCCCCACGAACTCCATGCCCGGTCCCGTGCGCGTCTTCGCCGAGAATCAGCCGGTAACGTCGATCGTCAACACGATCCAGGATCTGTTTGGGGAACGATCGGTCGGCGGTGAAATATGGGTCGCTCTCGCCTGGTGCCTCGGCATCCTCGTTCTCGCGTATGTCTTCGCGATGGTCTCCTATCGACGCAAGATCGCCTGAGGGACGTATCGGACATGCTCCCCGCCAGTCTCCCGTGAGACTGGCGGGGAGCATGTCCCTTTACCACCCCCGCCACTCCCCTGCCACGCGAAGGTTCTGCCCTGATGCAGGTTCTGCGCAGCAATCCTGCACCTAGCGAGGGTGATTCACGAGGACGCTCCTCGTAATGGCCACCAAGGCACTGTCGGCCATGGACAGACCTACCTACTGGAACAGGATGATTCCCCTCAAACTTCTTCACTACCAATGCGATCGGTGATCCACAGGGAAACCCTTCGGTTTCTACCGGCGGCCGCGCCCCTCGCTCCGATGATCAGTAGACACCCCGTTGACAAGTGCCGTGGCTCACATCTAATCTTCTCTCACTGGATTTACACGATCGTGTAAATCTGCTTCTCCAAGGAGGCAGTTGCCGTGTCAACTTTCGTTCTGCTGCATGGCTCATGGCATGGATCATGGGCATGGAGAGGAGTGCGCAGGCGCCTGGCCGAGCGGGGGCATACGATCTTCACTCCCACGCTCGCCGGGTGCGCCGAACGCTTCGATGCCAACAATCATGCGGTCACTCTGAGAACCCACATCAACGAGATCGCAGGCATGTTGCGCTTCGAAGATCTGGACAACGTGGTCGTCGTCGGACACAGCTATGCGGGCACGCTGCTCGAGAGTATTGCCGCGCTCGAGCCCGAACGCGTCCGGCACCTGATCAATCTCGATGGCCACATCCTCGACCCTGGACAACGCGCCTACGACTTCTGGTCGTCGGAACAGGTTGACGAGGCTCTCACCTCGACCGAAGCCGGACATCCCTTCCGCAAGCCGCACCCACCCGAGACCCTCGGGATCACAGACCCAGCCCAACGCCGGTGGGTCTCCGCGCGACTGACCCCCCACCCACTCGGCTGCTACCGCGAATCCGTTCCGCCGGAAACGATTCCATCTACGACGGCCGCAAGGACCTACGTGCGTTGCATGGCTGGGCCCATCACCCACATGTTCGACGTGCATGCTGTCCGCGCACGCGAACGCGGTTGGTCTGTGTCGGAGATCGACGCCCCACACGACGCGATGATCACCCACCCCGATGTCCTGGCCGACCAGTTGGCGGACATCGCATCCCAAGCCATGGCCCACCCCGGCCATCGCTGATTCAGAAACAGGAGAAGAAGAGATGTCCCAGTCCACCACCCAGCGTCCCGCCGTAACCGACTACAAAGTACGTCCCACCGTGAACTTTACGGCCGCCGAACTCGAGGCCAGCCACATCGCTCGCTTCCATGAGTTGATCGAGGATGTCGAGGTGTTCAGCGACATCAAGTCCGCTGTGGGGCGCCGCAAGCACTTCCACCCGTTGTCCCCGCGCGGACATCTGGGGCCCGCAAAGATCACCACACCGCACAACTTCCACATGAGCTACGTCGAGGTCCCTCCGGGTTCGAGCTCGTTCCTCCACGCACACGACGCCGTGGAAGTGTTCATTCCGATTCACGGCAAGATCGCCTTCATTTTCAACGACGGCGGCGAGGAAGAGATCGTCCTGGATCCCCTCGACGTCTTCTCCGTCCCGCCTCACATGATCCGCAACTTCAAGAACATCGGGACGACCAATGCACTGTTCCTGGTGATCTATGACGGCGACGATGTCCTGAACAAGATCTACGTCGACCAGGAAACTCACGACAAGTTCGCACGAGAGGCGGCCGAGCGCTAGGGTCGAGCAGCCCAGTCGCACGGCGAGCCCACGGAACACGACTGCTACTCTTGCGACCGCTCGAGAGGACGTGAGAAGGATGGTTGCGATGGCGCGCGAGGACGACTCCCTCGACCGCCGCAGCAGGATCAGCAGAGCTGCCGAGCATCTGTTCTCAGAACGCGCATACGAAGCAGTCTCGATCCGTGACATCGCCGCCGACGCCGGCGTGAACAGCGCCCTCATTCGCTATTACTTCGGTACGAAGGACGAGTTGTATCGGGCGCTGTTCACCGACCGATACCAGGTCATATCGGCCGAACGAATGGCCGGGCTCACCGCTGTCCCCGACGGACTACCTGCCCGGGAGTCGCTCCGAGCGATCATCAGGGCATGGATCGCTCCCGTGGCGAGACTTGCGTGCCGCGAAGGCGACGCCAACTTTCTGATGTTGCTCGCTCGCGACCTGCTACGTCGTGACGACGAAATGCACTCCGGATTCCGCGAGGAACTCGACACAATGGCGCTCGAATGTATTGCCGCACTCAAGAACTGCGCGGCCGACGCCACTGAGAGCCAAGTCATCACAGCATATACGTGGTTCGTCTCGCTCGCGGTCAACGCAACTGCCAACCGCAGGCGCGCCGCCCGACTCACCTCCAGCGGCCGCCCCGAACCAATCGACGAGACCGAGTACGTCGATTCACTCGTAGCCTTCGTCACCCCCGGAGTGGCCGCGATGCTCGGGCTCGGCCTCAGCACGCAGAACTAGTTTCCCCGCAACGCAATTCCGCGCGGACTCCCACGAAACGTCGCTGCGCACCCACCCGTCACCACGTCATCAGAGGCGTCCCCTGGAACAAGCGATTCCCGGACGGACCGCCCGGAGAGTGCCACCATGAAGATCCCCATGCGCTGGATCGTCCTCATCGGATCGTTCATCGCCTATATTTTCGACGCCCTCGAAGTCGTCATCCTATCGATTGCACTACCCGACATCCGTGAAGATCTCGGACTGTCCGCAACCCAAGGCGGTCTCATGGCGACCGCTACCCTGCTCGGCATCGGCGCAAGCTCAATTACCGCCGGGTGGTTCGCCGACAACTACGGACGCAAGAAACCACTCCTCTACTGCCTGCTGATCTTCGGCGCCTTCACCGCGGCGATCGCGTTCATCGGCAACTTCTGGATCATCATGCTCCTCCGCTTCATCTCCGGTTTCGGGTTGGGTGGTGTCTGGGGCATCGTCTCCGCATACATTGTCGAGACCTGGCCCGCCCACCGTCGTGGTCGCGCCGTGGCGTTCGTCCTCAGCGCCTTCCCGATCGGTGGAGTGCTGGCCGCACTGCTCGCCCGTCTCGTCCTTCCGGACTGGCGGCTGCTGTTCTTCATTTCCGGAGTCGGCGTGGTCATCCCCCTCGCCATTGTCGCCTTCGGGTTCAAGGAATCCGCCGAATGGCAGACCGCCCGAAGGAACAGTACCGACGAGACTGCGACAGTGTCGGTCGCGCGCATCTTCAAACCCGATCTGCGCCGGACAACCCTCATCGGCACCGCTGTGTGCTCGCTGTCCCTGGTCGCGTGGTGGGGATCGTCAACCTGGCTCCCAACGTTCCTACACGAGGACAAAGGCGTGCCGATGACGACGGTGACGCTGTTGCTCACCTTGCTGAACGTCGGAATGTTTCTGGGCTACAACATTTTCGGCATCATTGCCGACAAGTACGGCCGCAAGCTCGCGATCATCATCAGCCTCGCCGGGACCGGACTCACCCTGCCTCTGTACGTTCTCGCCGGCGACGAACAATCGCTCTACTGGCTCGGTCCACTGTTCGCATTCTTCGTCGCCTTCTTCGGGCTCTACGGCTCCTACCTGAGCGAGATCTTCCCGACAGAAGTTCGAACGACCGGCGCCGGATTCTGCTTCAACATCGGGCGAGGAGTATCAGCACTCGCGCCGCTGATACTCGGCTTCATCGCCGGCGGCGTCGGACTCTCCACAGGCCTGCTCGTCTGCGCCAGCCTCTTCATCGTCGCCGCGGCGATGATGACGTTGATGCCCGACTCGAACCGGCGCCCGAAGGAACAGCACCAGCACAGCGACCGCGAGCCGACGGTCTCTCTCTAGGTAGAGGCAGCATCAGTCCAGTTGTCCGCCGAGTACAGAGCCTCGTCATCCGGCTCGGCGGTATCCGCCGCCGACCGTCCGGAAGTGGCGCGAAACCGTTCTCCCCGGCCTACCGTGGATCCATGGCTCCCGAAGAGTTCGACGTCATCGTGATCGGAGGCGGGCCGGCCGGGGAGAACGCGGCGGCCTACGCCATCGCCGGTAGCAACCGCACCGCGGCACTCGTCGAACACCAGTTGGTGGGCGGCGAGTGTTCGTATTGGGCGTGCATGCCGTCGAAGGCACTGCTCAGACCGGTCGAGGTGCTGAGCACCGCCCGGCACATGCCCGGTGTGGGGGAGAAGGTCAACGCGTACGGCCTCGACACCGAGGCCGTCCTGGCGCGCCGCGACCGATTCACCCACAACCTCGACGACTCGTCGCAGGTGCTGTGGGCGGATTCGGTCGGCATCGACGTGATCCGCGGGAGTGCACGGGTCACCGACGTCCGGGAGGTCACGGTGGGCGAGCGCGTGCTGCGGGCCCGGCACGCGGTGGTCCTCGCGACCGGCACGACGGCGAGCGTGCCGGACCTGCCGGGCCTGCGGGCCGCGCTGCCGTGGACGTCGCGGGACGCCACCAACGTCCGAGAGGTCCCGAAGCGGCTCGCGGTCGTCGGCGGTGGCGTGGTGGCTTGCGAGGCCGCGACGTGGCTGCACGAACTCGGGGCCGATGAGGTGACGCTCCTCGTCCGCGGATCGGCGCTGCTCGAGCGGACCGAGCCGTTCGCGGGTGAACTGGTCGCCGAGAAGTTGCGCAAGCACGGCATGAACATCCGCTTCGGCACGTCGGTGCAGTCGGCGTCCCGCCCCGACGCGGCCGACACCGGCGTCGGCCGGATCCACGGCGGACCGGTCACTCTGAGCGTGAGCGGCGACAGTTCCGACCCCGAGCTGACAGTCGACGAGGTGCTGGTCGCGACCGGCCGCACCCCCGCCACCGCGGGCCTTGGCCTCGACCGCGTCGGGCTTCCCGACCACGGCTACGTCACCGTCGACGACCATCTCACCGCGACCGGGGTGGACGGCGACTGGCTGTACGCGGTGGGAGACGTCAACGGCCGGGCACTGCTCACCCATATGGGCAAGTACCAGGCCCGGGTGTGCGGCGATGTGATCGCCGCCCGCGCGGAGGGCCGGCCGCTGGACGGGCCCCGCTTCGTCGCGTCGGCGGACCACGGCCAGGTGCCGCAGGTGGTGTTCACGACGCCGGAGGTCGCGGCGGTCGGACGGACCGAAAGCCAGTCCCGTGCAGATGGATTGGATGTCGGCGTGGTCGCGGTCGACATCGACGTCGCGGGCGCGGCGCTGTCCCGCGACGACTACTCCGGGCGTGCGTCGCTGGTGATCGACCGCGCCACCGACACGGTCGTCGGGGCCACGTTCGTCGGCTCGGGGGTCGCCGAACTGGTGCATGCCGCGACCGTCGCGGTAGTGGGCAGGGTGCCACTCGAGAGCCTGTGGCACGCGGTCCCGTCGTATCCGACGGTGAGCGAGGTGTGGCTGCGGCTACTCGAGGCGTGGCGCGCTCGATAGGCGCGGCTTCTCGGCCCTGACCACCAACCCCTCGAGTTGGATCGCGAGCAGACTGCGGGCAGCGGTCTCGAAATCGACCGGGAATGCCGCCTGCACCGACCAACCGGACGCGGCGCCGACGACCGCGTGCAGTCCGGCGACCAGGTACGCCTGATCGCGCACCGACAGCATGACGCCGAGTGCACCGCCGAGGATCCTCGCCAGTTCGGCTTGATTCCGTCGCCCCTGACCGCGACACCGTTCGAGCGCCTCGTCCGGCATCGGGTAGCGCAACAGTTCCGAGGATGCCGCGATCAGCCGGGACAGCAGTGGCCGCTCGGCGAGAGTCGCGGCCGTCGTCGCGGCGACCTGATCGATATCGATCGCGGTGCCGGTGTGCCGTAGCCCCGAATCGAGGTCCGGCAGCCACAGCGCGTACTCCCCGTCCATCAGATCGAGGAGCACACCCTCGCGGGAGCCGAAGTAGCGCAACACGTTCGAGGACGCCAGCCCGGCTTCGCGCGCTATCGCCCCCAACGACAGTGCGGTTACGTCGGCCTCGGCCAGCAGACGCCGCGTCGCCGTCAGGACGTCCTCCACCCGTCGAGCACGCTGCGCCGGCGTGCGTGCCCTCTGGAACGTCTCGTCGCTCACGGCACTCCCTTCACGAATCTCCTCCAAAATAACAGAAGACTCTTCTATTATCGGCGAACGCGCGTCCGAGCGGACGCACAGACGGGAGGCGATCACTGTGGGTCGACGGTTCAGGTACGCACTGGAGCGGAACGGCCGCGCCGACGCCGCAACGATGTTCGATCTGCTGCGTGACGCCGAGTCGTGGACAGAATGGGCCGGCTCCCCGATCACGCACGCGGGCTGGCGCGACGAAGCGCCCGCCGTGGGCGACGACGTCGTAGGGCGTGTGCGCCTCGTGGGTAGCCGGCGATCCCGGACGCCGGAGCAGGTCACGATTGACGACCGGCCCCACGTGCACGGTTACCGCGTGCTGACGCGATGGCCGGTCCGCGACTACCGGTCCCGCGTGGAGTTCACGCCACGGAACGACGGCACCACCACGGTGCGCTGGTCGGGAGATTTCGTCGAACGGATCCCCGGAACGGGATGGCTGTGGAAGCGGTTCCTCCTCCGCTTCCTCGGCGGTCTCGCCGACAACCTCATCCGGGAAGCGCAGCGGCGCGCGGCTGCACACGATTGACGGGGTCGGCGATGCCAACCTGTGTGTCTCCGTGCCCACGATATCTGGAATCGACCTCAATGGGCGGAACCGCAACTCGGCAGACCATCAGTGCGCTGTGGGCGGCGCCGGCTCCCCTTGCATCACAGTAGAACTGCCGCCGCGTATGGTCCCCACATGGGGAACTCATCGAAACGCGTGCGCCCATCGGCGTGTGCGCTCGTCGGGTCCGGCGTGGCGTTCGTACTCGCCACGAGCTGGTTGCTGCTCACAGCACCCGGCCAGCTGCCATCGCACTTCGAGGGATCCGGCGAGATCACCGAATGGATGAGCATCGGCCAGTACGTCACCGTCACCAGCGCCTTCACCCTCGGCACAGCACTGATCTGCGGTGGTGCTCGGTGGTACATCCCCAAGATCCCCGACCGCGCGCTCAATCTGACGGGCTCACAATCGAATTACTGGGCACGGCCCGAGAACAGGAACGAGTTCGACACCAAGATCATCGTTGACGTCGAGTGGATCGGCGTCCTGATCACCCTCACCATCCTCGGGGTCACGTGTCTGGCCTGTATCACCGCCGCCGGTGTACACATCCCGTTCTGGATCAGGCCGACTACGACCGTGCTCCCGATGCTGGCGCTGCTCGGTTACATCGGATATGTCTCCTACTCGGGCCGCTATAGCCCGCCGTCGTCGACAACCCGCCACCCGAGACTGTGACCTACCTGCCGACGTCCGGCGCGGGCGTGACGACGCCCGGGTCCGGACTCCACCGTCCGTCCTCGAGGTACGTAGGTTGTGGCCCAGACTCGGAGGGGCGCTGCATTTCACCATGGGACCGCCCCTGCGGTTGCTTGTACAGCGGTATGACCGCGCATGGCGTGAGGGAGTCGCGTTGGTAGTTGCCGCAGTGCCACGCACACCGTGGCCGGAGTTTGTGATCTTCGGAGTCGGGATCGTTTCCGCGCTGGCCTCGGCGCTGTTCGACTCGGACCCGTGGTTCATCGCTTCGGTCTTCACGTGTATCTTCGCGGGTCTGTCCATGGTGGTCACCAGAGTCATCGGCATGCGAGGGCGCACCGTCCAGATCGCCGCAATCGTGGCCGGAGGAGCAGCCGTCGCGTTCGGCGCCGTCTGGATGGCGCGCCATTGGAACGAGCCGGAGATCTTCTCCCCTGCGTTCGTCGGATACCTCGGCGGCGGGGTGTTGTTGTCGGGCATCCTCAATCTCGTGTTCGGGTCCCCACGTACGTAACGAGATCGGGCGAGGCGGGCGCCATTCGCCGCGGCGGGGATGCCGGTCGCGTCGGTCTGGTTGTGGCCGGTGTCGGCCAGGTCCTGCTCTTGGCCGCAACGATCGTGTTGTGGGTGCTCCGGCGCGAGTCCCGGGTGGAAGTGACTACGGCTCGGGAACCAGGTCCTCGGGCTCCATCGGAAACGAGTACTTGCCGGGAGCGTCGTCAACGGCCTCAATGACAAAGCGATCACTCTCGTCGATGTCGACGATCGTGGGAATTGACGCCCCACCTGGGCGGATTCGGACACGACTGCCAACCTGCAAACCCGTACGGGTTCCTTGATTCTCGAGCTCCGACCATGCCGAACTCGACCGAGAATGGGCGCAATTCTACGGCGGCCATGCGGTTCGATGACCAATCCTTCGGACTCCGGCGACCCGGACAACGACGATGTGCCGTACACAGTGGTACATAAGGGTGTTCGGCTCAACATCAACCCTGCTAGGACTCGGCGGCGCGGATGTCACGGGACCGCCGAGCAAGCGGGGTGAGCGATGCACCAGCTCACACCGACCGCAGCATCCTTATCCGTTCCGCGACGCGAGAGGGCGCGGCCACGCACAATCTGGCTATGAGTGCCGCGAAGGCTCCGCCGACGGCGGGGGCGTCGCGCCTCGGCTGCTCAGCCACTCCCAGTTCAGCAATTTGAGGGGCCACATGCCGGTCGGCGGCCAGCCGGGCGATGAATTTCGTCGAGCCCGTCAGGAGCGGTGTCAGCAGGCCCTTCCCACCACTCCAACACCGCCTCCCGCGAAGTCGCGTCCTCGGGAGTTGCGATCCTTCCAGCAAGCCTGGACGCCACCGAATCTTGGATCAGCCGTTGAGTGATGGATCCGGCTGCAATGTGATCCCGGCGATGCCTCCGAATCGACTGGAGAGAATCTGCAGTTCGGCGCGCAGGCTCGGGTAAAGGTCGGTCAAGGCGCTTTGAATGAACTCCACCCTCTCTTCGTCAGATGCGGCATCGAGCGTCGACGAATCCGGTTCTCCCTGTCGTCCTCTGGACATCTGTTCGTCGTTCGCATACATACCTGTCACTGCGACTGCGACATACATGATGCCGGGACGATGAAATTTCGTCTCCAACGTGACGAGAACCGTGCCGTCGATCCAACCTTGCGCGCTGACGCCGCCCTCACTCAACCCGTCGAACCATGTTGGCGGTTCAACGCTCTGCCCATCGCGTTCGAGAAGGAGCTTCGACGGGTCAACATGCCGAAGAGACAACTCGGTCAATCTCGGGGTCATGTCGAAACCGGCGTTTCGGGGAAGACGCGCGCCGAGAACCCCCGTACCAGAACGGTTCGAGTTGCCGGCTTTTTCACCTGCGCCATCAGGTTCTCGGGCTCTTCACGCGGTTGCCGGAAAACGGCATCTGCTCGTTCAGCGATCACCTTGGTCTTGTGCTCCTGATACGAGCACACCCCGTAGGTGACCATGGCGTCGACCGCTTTCGCGTAACGCCGGATGGTCGCGAAAGTCGCGTTCGTGCCGCCCTGCTCGAAGCGTGAGACGAAACTCGGATCGACCCCCATGCGCGCTGCCACCTCGCCCGCCGACAGGTTCAGCTGGACCCGACGAGCACGCAATTCACGAACGAGTTGGTTCTGCGCTCGCGCGAGGTCAACGCCGAGACGGTCTTCCGAACTCGCGTCGTCCATACCAGGGAGCACCATGTCGTATTACTCCTCTCCGATGCACAACCCGCCGACCTGCAGACTTGACTTTTAAAGCAAGTCTAGCAGGACTTCACTCCCACACCCGCCACAACCGAACCGGATCGTGGGCCTCACACCACTTGATCCCCCGCCACATCGCGTCAAGCATGTCACCGGTCTGCCCACCCTGGTCGTAGTCGCCGGCGACGCCTTTCCCTGCAGGGCACGAGGACCCGAGGATCGCATCTGCCTCACCATCCGGAGCAATCTTCGTCTCGAGGAAATACAGTCGATAGTCGACCTGTCTACCCCAAGTGCCTTCAGCTTTCAGTTCACCGAGCCAGGGCATGGGTTTGCGACTGAAGTGCCTTTGCCGGTCCACGTGCCAGCCGACCGGAACGGTGTAGGTGTCACCGCCGTTGTCGTCGACATCGAGCCCGACGTCGATCGCATCAATGATCAAGGCCGCGAGTACCTCGTAAGCGTCGCGATCGACCCGCTTCAGCTCAATTAGTTCATCCGCGCAGCTGTCGGTGTAGTTCCAGTCGCAACCCGGAGTGTGGATGCGGCTACGCCGAAGATGTTCAGGCACCGAGGCAAGTCCACGTCCCCGCGATCGTGGCACCAACGCATTCCTCCCCACCCACGAACAGCCAGTCGACAGTCGAGGAGTCAGGGTACGGCAAGCGCCTGACGAACGATGGGATAAGGCGTACGCGCCCCGCGCCGAGAGTTGATATCGAGGGAAGCCTGCGGCACCCCAGCTGCAAAGGCCAGTGGGACAATCAGTCCGAACGACGTGGGCCTGCCGGGCCGACACTGAGCCGTCCTGGAACCGATCACCCGGCACCCTGCCGCCGTGCCGTGATCGCGCCGTGGGGCCGGTAGCCACTTCCCGTTCTTGTGTGGGTCTCGATCACTTCGAAGCCGGACGCGGCCAACTCCCGGCCGAGCTCGACCACCGGCCATCGATAGGCCGTGGTGGCGGCGTGGTCGAACGGTTCCACCGCCCTGCCTTCGAAGAAGCCCACCAGCAGGCCGCCGCCTGGACGGATCACGCGCGCGAACTCGGCTAGCGGAGTCCGGAAGTCCTTCGGGTGGTGGTGAATCAGCGAGTACCAGGAGAGGACACCGCCGAGCGATTCCGTTGCGGCGTCCAAGGTCTCGAAGCCGCCGAGATCGAAGGAGAGATGCGGATACCGAGCGCGGGCACGGTCGACGAACTCGGGGACCAGGTCGATCCCGCTCGCAGCGAGTCCGCACCCGGCCAGGAAGTCAGTCCACTGTCCCGGCCCACAGCCGGCATCGAGCACGGGACCGGTCAGGGTATCGGCCCAACTGCCCACCAGCGCCCGGTCGGACGGGTGAACCGACGCCATCGAGCCGAAGAGGTCGACGTATTCCCCGGATCGGGCCGAGTACGCCTCTCTGACGATGTCACCTGTTCGGGCGCCCGCGTTATCCATGGTGTCGATCATCGCCCAGGAGGACACTGCGGACGGGGCGACCCGCCGCGGCACGTCCAACCCCGCCCCGAACCTTGGCTGACACAGCTGGTACACCCTGATCGCGCCCGCCCTTGCCCCTCGAGTGCGACGCTCACCTACGACTCCCCCGACCTGGTCGGCAAGAGCACCGCCCACACCGACTCCTATCATGGACTTTTCACGGTCATCGACAACGACGAGCATGCGCAGGAACAGATGGAGTTCGAGACCGACGACCCGGACATGCGCGGGTTGATGACCTTGTCGATCGAACTGCGAGACCACCCCGACGGCACCGAACTGGAGGCCCTCCACACCGACCTACCGCGGGGTGTGAGTGCCGCCGACAACGAGTTGGGCTGGAACGAGGCGCTGGATCGGTTGTCCGCCCTGGTCGAGGACGCCCGGAACACCGACACCACTGGTCGAGAACACCTTTGACAGGCAAGGTGGTGTTCACAACGCCGGAGGTAGCCGACGGCGGACGCACTGTCTGGCGTGCAAAACTGCTCAGTTCTGTAGATCCGACGCCGCATGACGCTGCCTGCTCCGCACGACCGGGTCTTCCGCGCGCCGACCGGTCCCAGGTTTCCTCAGCCGAGTCACCAGAACAGGAGCCGCCACGGCCGCGACCGGAATGCCCACGACGAAGGCCAGCGACAATATCGACAGCGAACTCGGTTCCGCCAATGGACTTCCCAGCAGCGCGGTGCGAACCATCACCCCTGTGACTGCGGTGACCGCGAGGCCCGTGACCAGGCCTCCGCTCATGAGCAGGACCGCGCTGAGCAGTTCGATTCGAAGCCCCGCTCGAGCGGACACTCCGAGGCGCGTCAGACCACGGCGGGTTCCACTCCGAGTTGTCGACCACATGAGCGTCGCGTTGACGGTTGCGAGGAAGCAGAACAAACCGGCTGGAAGGAGCACCACGATCACACCGGCCAGATCCCCCGATGCGTACTCCGAACTCGACGTCGACAGCCATTCGGCTACACCCAGCACCTGCTCGCCGGGCACCGCAGCGCGTACCGACGACAGAATCTCATCGGCATCGACGCCCTCGGCGGCTGCGACGAACGCAGGCCCTGCGACGGCGTCGGGGGCGTTCGCGGCCAGCCACTCTCTCGGAACGAGAATCGAGGGCACCAGTGTGGGGCTCCCTTGTACGATCGCGACGATCGGCAGGTTGTGCAGTACCCCGTCACCTGTGGCGAATCGAAGCTCCTGCCCCACGGCGTAATCGTCGTCCGAGGCTGCCTGTGCACTGAGCGCGACGCCTGGAACCGGCCCGCCGGTCATGTCCTCGAGGCGACCGTCCAGGACACGAACCGAGCGGGTGCTCGAGAACGGCACCGGTTCGATCCCTGCTGCGTCCAACCCGATTGCAGTGTCGCGATCGGTGGTGACCAGTTCGGTTGACAACGACGCGTCCACCACAGCGTCGGGCACGGAGGCCCAGTTGATGTCCGCGGGAGGATTCGTGACCACGAAGTCCGCACGAACCTCTTCGCGGGTGGCAAGGTCCACGGCGGTGTTGTCGGCACCGATCGTGACCAGTACCGAGCCTGCTATGCCGACGAACAGCAATGCAGGCACAGCGAGGACCGTCGTAGCTGCACGAGCGGAGCGCGCAGTTCGGGTCGCGAGGTGGACCGTTCCGTCGCGCCTACCGCGAATGAGGTCCAAGGACCTCGCCAACAGTCCCACGATCGCCGGAATTGCAACCGGGGCAACCGCAGCGAGCGCTCCACACAGAATCATCGGAAGAAGAAGCCCGAGTCCGACGGCCCCGTCGCCCGGCGCTCCGGCGCCGAGTGCTCCGATCACCAGAACGAGAGCCAGTGCGGCACCCGACAGTGCCCAGCGTCGAGCCGGAATTCTGTGCGTGACAGTGATGGAACGTGTGGCAGCCAGTGGGGAGACGCCGAGAACTCGTTTCGACCCGATGCGGGCGCCGACGATCGCGACACCGATCGTCGCCACCACTGTGGCGGCTAGAGACAACGCCTGGCCGGTGACGTCGAACTTCTCCGACACGAACCCTGTGTCGATCAGAAGTCCGAGGACCAGAGGTGCTATTGGGATCGACAGAACGACGCCCGCGATACCGGCAACCGTTGCGAGCGTCACGATCTCCCAGATCAGAAGGCGACGAAGTATGGGCGCCGTGGTACCGAGCAACCGTAGAATTCCCAGCTCGCGCCTCCGTGCGGCAATCACATAGCCGACCGTCGTCGCGAGGGTGATCCCGGTCAAGAAGCACGCGATGATCCCGACGGTTCCCGCGACGGACATCAGATCCTCGGCGCCTGATCCCAACGGCGTGTAGAACTCCGTCGCGACCGTGGGTGCCCCATCGTTGTCGAGCACGCCCGAGCCGCTGACCTGTACCTCGAATCCCTCGTCCGGTGCCATGACGGCCGTTGCCAGGAGCTGGGCACAGACCCCGATCATCGCCGCACCGATCAGCAAGGTGGTGAATGCGCCGAGGAACAGGCCGCGATGATGCCGAATGTTCGCTGCTGCAAAGCGCAACATGGTGGTCACCGACGCCTCCGGCGAGCATCTTCGTGCACCGAGTTAACTGCCCGGGACACGCGATCCGCGTCACCGCCGGGGAGTCTGCCGACAACCATTCCGTCCGCCAGGATGATGACTTCGTCCGCCCACGATGCGGCCCACGCGTCATGGGTCACCATGACGACGGTCGAGCCGAACTGGGAGACGACCTGTCGAAGCAGAACCAGAACGTCTTGTGCAGTGCGGACATCGAGTGCCCCGGTTGGTTCGTCGGCGAACACCACGGCCGGCTGGTTCAGCATGGCTCGTGCGATCGCGACCCGCTGACGTTGACCACCGGACAACGTGTCGATCGAGTCGCGCGCTCGATCAGCGAGGCCCACCCTGCCGAGAACCTCGCGAACGCGTCCAACTCGAGGATTCGCACCTGCAAGCCGTGCCGGCAGCGCGACGTTCTCCGCGACGTCGAGTGCGTCGAACAGGTTGTAGTCCTGAAAGACGAACCCGCAACGATCCCGACGAAGCTCTGCGAGCTGGTCATCGTCCAGCCCTCCGAGCGGGATACCGTCCAGTGTCACCAGCCCCTGATCGGGCTGCTCCAGCCCGCTCAGAAGGTTGAGTAGCGTCGACTTGCCGGAGCCCGACGAACCCATGATCGCCGTCCACGTCGACGGTGCGAAGCTGTGGGTGACACCGCCGAGGACTGGTCGTGAACTCTTGTCGAACCGTTTCGTCAGTCCCTGCGCTGCGGTCACACCGCGAGCCGGTGGACGTGGCCGATCAGTGTACGCGTTGGAAGGCATGTACACATCGAAGCCTCTTCTTCGGCCTGAATCAGTAGGCTGCGGGCTACCTCGACGGTAGCGCGTACGCGACCATCGGTCGTAAGTGGACACGCCCTCGATTGCGGCACAAGTCCCTCACCCGATTCCGCGAAGGTAGGTCAGCACCGCAGTCACGCGGCGGTCGGTGTCGGACCCGAGGGGCAGCTTGGCGAAGATGTTCCCGACGTGCTTGCGCACCGCTGCATCCGAGACGACGAGGGTTTCGGCGATGCGCGCGTTGGTGTTTCCCTCTGCCATCAAGGACAACACCTCGAGTTCGCGCGCGGTCAGCGTCGCCAACGAGCCCTGTCGGCGCGAACTGCCCACGAGCGCCTGGACAACTTCGGGATCGATCACTGTTGCGCCAGATGCGACCTTCTCCACTACATCGACGAATTCTCTGACGTGTCCGACACGTTCCTTGACGAGATATCCGATCCCACCGAGGGCGGGATTGTCGATCAATTCGGAGACGTACGCGACCGAGGTGTATTGCGAGAGAATCAGAACGCTGAGATTCGGTCTCTTCTTTCGCAATTCGACGGCCGCCGCCAAGCCTTCGTCGGTGAAAGTTGGGGGCATCCGAACGTCGGTGATCACCAGATCGGGGTTGTGGGCGGCAACTGCGCCGAGAAGCGAGTCGACGGTCGAGACCGATGCACACACATGGTGGCCTGCCGACTCCACCACGGCCGCGATTCCTTCGCGCAACAGTGGGAGGTCGTCCGCCAATACGATTCTCAGTCCCTGATCGGGCATCTCATCTCCACTGTTGTTCCACCGCCGGGCGGGCTCGACACAGAGATCGTGCCACCGAGTGCGTCGACGCGGTGCGACAACCCGACGAGACCGCGGCCCGATTTCGGGTCGGCTCCGCCGATGCCGTCGTCGGAGACCGCGAGAGTCCACATGCTGCCCGTCGCGATCGCAGTGATCGACAGATTCGTGGCATGCGCGTGCTTGATCGAGTTGGTGATGGCTTCGCTGATGACGAAGTACGAGACTTGTTCTATCCGAGGAGGTGGGCGGAAATCCGAGGGCAGATTCAGCGTCACGTCGACGGGAAGCTCGCCGAGGAGGTCCTCGACCGCAGCGACGAGTCCGGATTCCGTCAAGGCTTGCGGCAGGATTCCGCGAATGGTGCGCCTGAGTTCCCGCATCGACTCGTCGACCTGACGATGAGCAGTGCGGAGCAGTTCACGTGTTCGGTCGTCCACCGCCGACTGCTCGGCAAGCCCGATACTCAGTCCGACCGCGACGAGTCGGTGCTGGACTCCGTCGTGGAGCATGCCCTCGATTCGGGTTCGTTCGATGTCGAAAGCGTCGAGTAGGTCAGTCCTCGACGTGTGCAGGCGATCGACCTCGACTTCGAGCTCGGCTGCCGAGCGCAACGGAACCGTATGTGCTAGAGCGCTGTTGGTGACAGCCACGGCAGCGCAGGCATACAGCACCACGACGATCGTGGGTAACGCGAGTGCGGGCAACCACAAGGCCGCCGACAGTGTCGTCACCTGCAAGGTGAACACGCTGATCGGATCACTTCGAACCAAAAGTGGGGCCGCGAGAAGCGTTGTCGTCACCACAACTCCGGCGACCAACACTACTGCAGCGACCGGGGCCAGGACTGCGGCGACGACAAGTGCGTACGCCGCATGACGGACCGGCGGTGCGCTTGCGTTCCCTCTCCCGCCAACCCGCCACGATGTCGCTGTCGCCGGCTCGATCACGGCCAGTCGGGACACCTCGGCAGAGACGACCGTGCGTGCCAACACGTCCCGCCATCCCGGAACAGCCATCGCAACCAGTAGCGGAACGGCGAAGACCAGCACCATCCCGCCTACCACAACCGTCGAGGCGACGTACAACACCGCACGCCATGGCCACGGTGACAGGAGAAACCGGAGTGGTGGGTACAGCGACGAAGTCAGCGACGCCCTTCTGCCACCGCCCCACCGGTTCACACGGGCACCTTATCAAGCTCGTCGGGCGGCGTCGATCAAGTCCGGGACCACCGCACGCACCAACACCGGCCACGGGCATCTCGGCGAGATCGAACCGCCCCTGTCAGTCGAGGATTCTCGAGATGAACTGTGGACAGCGTGGCAGATCACTGTAAATCCATTGTTGTACAGCGTAACTCCAAGGATCGAGGCGGGCTGGGATTGCCGCGGGGCGAGCAGGAGATCCCGACAAGCGACGACGCGAGCCTGAGAGAACGGCCGCGGGTCGGACGGTGCACCCTGGTTGAGCTCAGCTGAGCACCCTCCGGCTGTCCAACCTGTTCACCACTCGCCTGACCACACCCGCCGAGCGCCGTATAGTCACGCCATGACCCCGAGCCTGGAAGTCAGCACCACCGACGGCGTCGTGCGGGGCCGCCGGCTCGGCGATCTGCTGGCCTGGCGCGGCATCCCGTACGCGGCCCCACCCGTCGGCCCACTACGCTTGCGGGCGCCGCAGCCGGTTCAGCCGTGGACCGGTACTCGCGACGCCATCGACTTCGGCAATGCCGCGCCGCAACACCGGGCGGGTACGGCACTGCGACCTGGGAAGTACCAGCCGACCTCCGAGGACTGTCTCACCCTCAACGTCCTCGCGCCCGCCGCAATGGCGAGCGCGCCACGGCCCGTCATGGTGTTCATCCACGGCGGCGCGTTCACAATCGGCACCACTGCCCTCGGCCTGTACCGCGGCGATCGCCTCGTGCGCCGCGGCGATGTCGTTTTCGTATCCCTGAACTATCGCCTCGGCTCGCTGGGCTACCTCGATTTCAGCGAGTTCTCCACCCCGGATAGGATATTCGAATCCAATCTCGGCCTGCGCGATCAGGTGGCGGCATTGCAGTGGGTACATCGCAACATCACCGCGTTCGGCGGCGATCCCGACAACATCACCCTGTTCGGCGAGTCGGCTGGCGGCACCTCCGTCACCACCCTCATGGCCACACCCGCCGCTCGCGGACTGTTCGCACGCGCGATCGCCGAGAGTCCCGCACCCGGACTCGTGAACGACGCTCAGCGGGCTACCCAGTGGGCTCGCGAGTTCGTTGCGTTGCTCGGCGCCGATCCGTCGGACGCCACCCGCGCCCTGCACGCGGCAACCCCTGCCGAACTCGGGAAGGCCGGGAATCGTTTGAGCGCAAAGGTTCTCGCCGAGACACCCGGGCTGCATCCGTTCGGGCCGGTGGTGGACGGCGACCTCCTGCCCACGCAGCCGGGCACCGCATTCGCCACCGGTACCGCCCACCGGGTGCCGCTGATCATCGGCACCAATGCGCGCGAGGGGACACTGTTCCCCAAAGTGCTCGACGGACTGCCGACCAACGCGAAGCGCATCGACACGATGTTCGAACTCACCGACCCGGACTCGCGGGCTCGGGTGATCGCCGCATACCCCGGCTATCCCGGCCCGCTCGCCGCGGTCGACCTCGGCGGCGACCTCACCTTCTGGAAGCCGTCGGTCGAGATCGCCGACGCGCACGCCGCGCACGCCCCCACTTACAGCTACCGGTTCGATTTCACACCGCGACTGATGCACTGGCTCGGACTGGGTGCGACCCACGGGTTCGAGATGTTCGCGGTGTTCGGGTACGGCAACTCCCCGGTTGGTCGCGCACTGACTGGCCCCGGCGGCAGGCGCGGGCTCCGGTTCGTCACCGAACGGATGCAGGAGAACTGGATCAACTTCGCCCGCAACGGGGTTCCGACACCGTCATGGCCTCGGTACGATCCTGAGCACCGTCGCACCCTGATCTTCGACAAGCCCACTCGTGTCGAACGCGATCCGGGCCGGGAACGGCGACTCGCGTGGGCCGGATATCGCGGATACCTCGACGGGAACCCTGCCGAGCGCGAGCACCGGGCATGACTGGTGCCGACGTAGAGGTAACAGTCCAAGACGGCGTCGTTCGCGGACGGAAACTGTCGGATCTGCTGTCGTGGAAGGGAATTCCATACGCGGCGCCGCCGGTGGGACCGCTGCGACTGCGCGCCCCGGAACCGGCGCAGCCATGGACCTACGTCCGCGACGCCGGTGAGTTCGGCCCGCCTGCGCCACAACAGCGCCGGCGGGGCGACGAGAACTGTCTGACGCTCAACGTGCTACGTCCGGCCGCACCGAGCAAGACTGCCCGACCGGTGATGGTGTACATCCACGGCGGCGCCCACACCGCGGGGACGTCGGCGGATCCGCTCTACAGCGGCGCCGCACTGGTCCGTCGCGGCGACGTCGTCTTCGTCTCGATGAACTATCGGCTGGGCGCTCTCGGTTACCTCGACTTCTCCGAGTTCTCCACTCCCGAAATCCCTTTCGATACAAACCTCGGCCTACGCGATCAGGTCGCCGCACTGCAATGGGTGCAGCGGAACATTGGCGCGTTCGGCGGCGATCCATCCAACGTCACGCTGTTCGGGGAGTCGGCCGGCGCCGACGCGGTCCTGACGCTGATGTGCACCCCCGCAGCCGAGGGTCTGTTCGCCCGCGCCATCGCACAGAGCCCGCCGCCGGCCACGTCGAACGGACCGGAACTGGCCGCACGGTGGGCCCGCGAGTTCCTCGACATCGCGGGGGTGTCGCGGTCGGACGCCGCCACCTTCCTGGCCACGGCCCCACCTGAACTCCTCGTCCGCGCGGCCACCACGCTGAGCGCCCGCGGCGCCGACGAGGTGCCCGGCACCCGACCGTTCGCGCCGATCCAGGACGGCGACGTACTACCGGAGCATCCGCTGAATGCGTTCGAGGCGGGCGCCGAGCTCCGAGTGCCGCTGATCATCGGCACGAACGCGCAGGAGGGCCGGATCTTCCCCAGATTCCTCGACATCCTGCCCACGAACCGGACTCGGATCGAGAAGATGTTCGCCGACACCGATCCCGCGATCAAGGCCCGAGCGATCGGCGCGTACCCCGGATATCCGGGTCGACGCGCGGCCGCGGATCTCGGCGGAGACGTCGTGTTCTGGGAACCGTCGCTGCGATGCGCGCACGCGCACACCCGGCACAGCGACACCTACATGTACCGGTACGACTTCGCTCCGCGCCTGCTGCGGCTGACGGGGCTGGGCGCGACGCACGCGACCGAACTGTTCCCGGTGTTCGGCGCGCGCGGACTCACCGCCCGCACCCTGACCGCTCTCGGCGGCCGTCGCGGCATGCGCACTGTCTCCGACGCGATGCAGAGCCACTGGCTCAGCTTCGCCCGCGGTGGGCGCCCACTCGGGACGTGGCCGCGGTACTCCCTGGAGCGCCGGGACACGCTGATCATCGACGAGGTCTCCCGGGTGGAGTGCGATCCCCTCCGAGACCGCCGCGAGGCCTGGATCGGATACCGCCACCGGCACTGATTCCCCGGTGAGCTACGGTTGCAAGTTGCAACCAAGTCTCAGGCTGTGGGGGATCTCGATGTCCGTGCTCGATCGTCGCCTGGGCGGCGACGGATGGGTCGCCCAGCTGACCAGGTTCGCTCTGGTCGGCGGATCGAGCAATGTCCTGTACGCGTTGTCGTTCGTGGCGCTCGACGCATACGGCACCTTCGTCGCGAACGCGGTCGGGGTCGGCCTCAGCACGATGCTGGCCAACGAGTTGCATCGACGACGCACGTTCCGCGCTGCCGACCGGGTGCGCTGGTTCGTGGCGCAATGGGAGGGCGGCGCGCTGGCGCTGCTGGGGCTGGTCCTCAGTTCCCTGACCCTCACGGCCCTGCACTTCTTCTTCCCCGACACCACCGACGCCGTCGCGATAGCGCTGGTGATCGCGGTCAGCGCGCTCACCGGCGGCCTCCGGTTCCTCGCGCTGCGCGGCTGGGTGTTCGGACACCGCGAGCCGCTACTTCAGCAGTCGTGACATCCGCCGGTCGGCGAGGATCCTGCCGCTGGTCTGACATGTCGGGCAGTACTGGAACGATCTCTCCGCGTACGACACCTCCCGGACTGTGTCCCCGCACACCGGGCACGGCATCCCGGTCCGAGCATGGACGGTCATCCCGGCCCGCTTCTCGCCCTTGAGCCGGGCCGCCTCCTGCCCCACCAGGCGTTCGACGGCGTCGGACAGCTCGGCGCGCATCGCGTCGTACAGGCGGTCCACCTCGTCCGGCGACAACTTGGACGTCGTCGCGAAGGGCGACATCCGGGCAGCGTGCAGGATTTCGTCGGAGTACGCGTTCCCGACCCCGGCGAGCAGCGACTGGTCCACCAGCGCCGTCTTGATCCGGGCCGACCTTGTCGCGAGCACCTCGCCGAACTCCGCACGCGTCACCTCGAGCGCATCGGGGCCGAGGCGCGCAATTCCGGGCACCTGCTGCGGATCAGTCGCCACCCACACCGCGAGCCTTTTCCTGGTGCCGGCTTCGGTGAGGTCGAACGCCGGCGTCTCCCCGTCCGGTGTGAAGAAGTGCACGCGCAGCGCCAGCGGCCCCTTCCCCGGCTTGGGCGGTGCGGCGCTGGGGTTGTCGATCCAGCGCAGCCACCCGCCGCGCGAGAGATGCGTGATCAGCCACAGTCCGTCGCAGTCCATCGCGAGGTGCTTGCCGAACCGCCGCGCACCGGTGACGTCCCGGCCCTGCAGTGCGGTGATCGGTGGGTCGAACGTCTTGAGCACGCTCATCGCCGCGACGTCGACGCGTCCCACCACCGCACCCACGGCATGGGTGCGCAGAAACTGTGCCAGGGCCTCCACCTCGGGCAGTTCGGGCATGGAGCCAGCGTAATCGGTGGCGGCTTCGCCGCCCGTGCGCGGTTTCCGACCCTCTGGACTCGCTATCCACGCACGGGCGCGGAGCGCCTCACCAGGTAGGTGTCCATGATCCAGCCTTTGCGCTCACGCAACTCGGCACGCAGCCGGACGATCTCGTCCTCCACCTCGCGCAGGTTGCCGGAGATCAGGACCTCGTCGGGCAGGCCCAGGTACGCGCCCCACCAGATCTCTACGTCGTCACCGGCAAGATGCGTGAAGCTGCAATCCGCGTCGAGCATCACCACGGCCGTGCCGACGCCGTCGGGCAGGCCCTCGCGCAGCCGGCGGCCGGTGGTGACGTGGACGGGTTCACCGATCCGGTTGAGCACGATTCGGTGTTGTGCGGCCAGCGACTGAATGCTGGTGACGCCTGGGATCACCGAATACTCGAAGGAGACGTTGCCACGCCCGAGGACGCGTTCGACGATCCGCAGCGTGCTGTCGTACAGCGACGGATCGCCCCACACCAGGATCGCGCCGACGCCGTCCTCGGCTGTGAAGTGCTCCTCGAAGACCTGCGCACGACGGTCGTGCCAGTCGTCGACGACGCCGGTGTAATCCGACGGCGTCCGGTCCCGCGGCGGATCCACGATGTCCACGACGCGGTACTCGCGAAGCATGTGTTCGGCGAGGATTTCCGTCCGCAGATCGACCAATTCCTGCTTCTCGTCGCCCTTGCCGATGATGAAGAAGACATCGGCCCTGTTCATGGCCTTGACGGCCTGGATCGTCACCTGGTCGGGGTCGCCGGCACCGATGCCGATCACGAGAAGCTCACGCATGGCGCGAGGCTATCGTCCGTGCGCGGTTACGGAGTCTGCGGACCCACGATCCGCGCACGGGCGGCGAAGCCGCCTAGACTCGGGTCCGTGCACTCGCCCTACGAAGATCTCCTCCGCCTGGTCATGGACACCGGAATCGCCAAGGCAGATCGCACCGGAACGGGGACGCGCAGCGTCTTCGGCCACCAGATGCGCTGGGATCTCGCCGAGGGTTTCCCGCTGATCACCACAAAGAAGGTGCATCTCAAGTCCGTCGTGTACGAGCTGCTGTGGTTCTTGCGCGGCGAGTCCAACGTCAAATGGCTGCGGGAGCACGGCGTCACGATCTGGGACGAGTGGGCCGACACTGACGGCGAGCTGGGACCGGTCTACGGCGTGCAGTGGCGGTCGTGGCCCACGCCGTCGGGCGAGCACATCGACCAGATCACCAAGGTGATCGAAACGCTGAAGGCCAACCCGGATTCTCGACGGATCATCGTCTCTGCGTGGAACGTCGCCGACCTGGACGCCATGGCGCTGCAGCCGTGCCACGCCTTCTTCCAATTCTATGTAGCCGACGGCAAGCTCAGCTGCCAGCTGTACCAGCGCAGCGCCGACCTGTTCCTGGGCGTGCCGTTCAACATCGCCAGCTACGCGCTGCTCACACATATGGTGGCGCAGCAGACGGGGCTCGAGGTGGGCGACTTCATCTGGACCGGCGGCGACTGCCACATCTACGACAACCACGTCGATCAGGTCACCGAGCAGCTCTCCCGTGAGCCGCTCCCCTACCCGACGCTCGAGCTCAACAAGCGCGACTCGCTCTTCGACTACACCTTCGAGGACGTCGAGATCGTCGGCTACCAGCACCATCCGGCGATCAAGGCGCCGGTGGCGATCTGATGATCGGCCTGATCTGGGGCCAGACCATCGCGGGCGTGATCGGCCGGGACAACACCATCCCGTGGCGGATCCCCGAGGACATGGCGCACTTCAAGGACGCCACCATGGGTCACCCGGTGATCATGGGCCGGCGGACGTGGGACTCACTGCCACCGCGATTCCGCCCGCTCACCGGCCGACGCAACATCGTAGTCACCCGTCAGCCGGGATGGTCGGCTGACGGTGCCGAGCCCGCGGACGGGATCGAGGCGGCACTCGCGCTCGCCGGGAACACCGCCTGGGTCATCGGCGGAACCCAGATCTACACCGCGGCAATGCCTTTTGCCGATCTGCTGTCGGTCACCGAGATCGATGCCGAGATCGAAGGCGACGCCTACGCGCCGGCAGTTGGCGACGACTGGGTGGTCGGCGATGCCGACGACTGGCGAATCTCGGAGAAGTCTGGACTGCGCTACCGGTTCGTCAGCTACGTCCGACGCTGACCCTCCGGGTCGACGGTGGCCGACGGTGGCCCAACCGTTAGGCTGATAACCCGGTCATCTCCGGCGCAGTGGGTCATACTGCGGGAACATCGTCACTGTAGTCACCAGGAGTTGGCCCTTGATGGACAAGATGTCGCTGACAGCACTCGCCCGGCAGCAACTCAAGCTTGCGGCCGGAGCGTCGAGCGGGCGCAGTTCTCAGACCGTGTACGGCGGGCACCAGCGCAGCCTGCGTCAAACGGTGATCGCGCTGAGTGCGGGCAAGAGCCTCGCCGAGCACGATAGCCCCGGCGAAGCGACGCTGCTCGTACTCAGCGGAAAACTCGCCCTGATCAGCGGCGAGAACTCGTGGAAGGGGTCGACCGGCGACATGCTCATGATTCCGGCGACCCGGCACAGCGTCGAAGCCCTCGAGGACGTCGCCTTCCTGCTCACGGTCGCGAAGTAGCGCCCCTCCGTCAGCCGACACGCGCGTCGGCTGACGGAACGAACATGACGGCGGGCAGCCCGCCGACGAACTGGCGCAGCGCCTCCTCGTCGGCGGTGTCCACGTCACCCTCGGTGGTGATGAGGGACGCAATCAACCGGAAGGCCCATTCGGAGACGACCCGCGGGCTCACCGACGCAAGCTGTTCCGGCGTGAGCATCCGCTCGAAATGTGGCACGAGGAACTCGGCACCGACCTCGATGAAGGGCTTGGCGCGCACTGTGAACCACGGCACCACCACAGCCGGATCATCGCGAAGCCCCTTCTGCAGCAAGGCGTGCCGACGCGCGTAGCCGACCGCGAACACTACGCAGTCGACGAACCCGGCCTGCAGCTGATCGTGGCCCCGCAGCACCGGATCGAGGACCGCGAAGAACCGCGAGATCTCGCGCTGGAACAGTGCCTCGAAGATCGCGGATTGGTCCCCGACATACTTGTAGACCGTCGGGCGCGACAGTCCTGCCCGCTCGGCAATCACGGCGTGCAGTCGAGAGTTGTACCCGGACTCGACGAGGCAGTACTCGGCGGCGTCGAGTATCCGCTCACGCATCGCGACAGAACTTTGATCTTGCACAACGGCATCCACGGCGAACAGTGTAGTGACGACGAAGCGAAGCGAAACCCATTCACATTCTGCTGACAGATGTCGTCCACAATCGCATCCGCCATCGACCTCGACCTCGGATGCGCTGACGTTCTTGTGCGGCGCGGTCAGCCGGTAGCCCTCGCACCATCCGACACGTCACGCAGGATCTCGTCACCATGCTCGAAAGGAGCGAAGTGCCCACCGGGCACAAACCGCGCCGTGCACCGCGGGAGACTGTCGGCGAAGCGGCGCGCCAGGGCGACCGGAACCTTCGGATCGTCGGACCCGTGCCACAACGTGATCGGACCATCGATGTCCGCCGGATCGAATCCCCAGGGACGCAGATACTGCTGGAGGTCACCGGCAGTGGCGGCTCCGCCCTGACTGGAGGACTCCCGCACGTCGGCAAGGTAGGCTGCGCGGCTGGACTCACTGTCGAGCAGCGAGCGAAAGACCGCGCGGTCGCCCTCGGGAAGGGCACGCGCGACTCTCGACACGAGCGTCTCGGCGTCATCGGCGGACTGACGCGCCATCATCGACGCCGACAGTGCGCAGAGCCGCTGCAAAAGCCATGGCGCCCGGCGCGCGAGTCGCCAGTACAACGCGTCGCCTCGACTCGCGGGAGCCCACTTCTCCCGCGCACCGACCGGCGGCATTCCGCTCAGGATCGTCGTACTCGTCACCAGATCGCGGCGAGTCGCACTGAGCGCCAACGCCGGTCCCGCGCCCATCGACACACCGAGCACCGCAACTCTGTTCAGGTCGAGATGGTCGGCCAGTACGCACGCGTCCTCTGCCCAGTGCCTGAATCCGCCCGCCGGATGAGGTGACGACAGCCCGTAGTTCGGGCGGTCGACGGCGATGATCCGGACACCGTGACGATGCAGCAGTTCTGGCGGCAGCATCCAGCCGGCTGCCCACCGGGAGGATGCGAACCCGTGGACGACGAAGCAGGGCGCGCCGGCCGGATCGCCGAACACGGCGTACCCCATCTGCCGACCGTCCGGTAGTTCGAGGCTCATCGAGGTGTCGTTCATGCGGTCGCCTCTTCGTCGCGGGAGGGCCACGCCGCGACGGTCTCGATTGCCCAGTCCGCCCACGTGACCATCGCCTCGAGACGCAGGATCCCGGCCCTGAGGCCGAGCAGAGCAGCACGGTCGGCGGGCCGGGTGAGATCGAGGCTCCCCTCGAGCACCCGCATTCCGCGCAACCTCGCCCGGTGGTACTCGAGCTCGCCGGACAGGAACCCGCTCGCCTCGCACGGCTCGACAAGCCACAGCGCGAAGGAACGCAGCACCGTTTCGTTGCGCAGGGAGTGATCCGGGGCAGTGACGGTCAACCACTCACGGAGCTCGGCCAGGCCGTCCGCGGTGATCTCGTACGCCCGGCGACCTCGCGGCCCTTCCTCCTGCTCTCGGATCATCCCCTCGGCTGCAAGACGTTTCAGCTCGGGGTACACCTGAGTCGGTTTGGCGTGCCAGACGAACTTCAGCACGCCATCGAACTCCTGACCGATGTCGTAACCGCTGCGCGGCTCCCCGGCGATCAGAACAAGCAGAGCTTTCCGTAAGGACATAACTACAATATGACACTAAAATAATTGAATGTCACGGGTAGTGCTCATCCCCCGGGCGAAACCCGAGATGCATGAAATGGGAAGTCCGGCGCCGACCCCCTCCCCGAGGATCGACGCCGGACAGTCTGATGAAGTGCCGCTACGCGCACTCCGACGGATACATCGGGGCTCCACCGCGGGGCGTTACGCAAAAGCGACCGAACTACCTCATTTCCGGCGCCACCTATGCTTCGTCCATGGTGAACAGCGGTCACAGGGACTTCGAGAACCTCGAAGAATTGCTCGCAGATATCCGCAGCCGACTCCTGGACATCAAGGCGACGCCGGCGCAGCTGCGGGAACTCCTCGAGGCGGTACTCATGGTGGGGGCCGGCCTCGAACTGGACTCGATTCTCCAGCGGATCGTGCAGTCGGCGACAACGGTGCTCGGCGCCCGCTACGGCGCGCTGGGGGTGCGCGGGCCGGACGGCGGACTGTCGGAGTTCGTGTACGAGGGGATCACTCCCGAGGAACGGTCCCGTATGGGACACCTGCCGGAGGGTCGCGGCCTTCTCGGATTGCTGATGGAGCACCCGCGTCCGGTCCGCATCGCGCACCTCGGCGAACACCCCGCATCGGTGGGGTTCCCGCCCAATCACCCGCCGATGAACAGCTTCCTCGGTATGCCGATCATCGTGCGCGGCCACGTGTTCGGCAGCATCTATCTCACCGAGAAGCGCACGGGCCCGGAGTTCACCGACGCCGACGAGACGATCCTCGCGGCACTGGCCACGTCGGCGGGCGTGGCCATCGACAATGCCCACCTGTTCGAGGAGGCACGCACCCGGGAACGGTGGCTGACGGCCCTCGCATCGTTCAACGCCCGCCTGCTGTCCGGCGGGTCGATCGACGACGCACTCGAACTGCTCGTCACCCGCACCCGCGACCTGTGCAGCGCGAGCGGCGCGTACGTGGTCGTCCTCGATGGCGACCAAGCCGTGATCGAGGCCGCGGACACCGATAGTGGGCCCCGGCCGGGCGCCCGGATCGACCTGTCGGAGTCCGACCTGCCGGGTGTGGCGCTCGGGCGACGCCCGGCCTTGCTCACCGACCGCGACCGAGTCGACCCGTTCCGCACCTCTACCACCGTCCACCTGGCTGCGCTTCCGCTGTCCACGACGTCGGGCGTAGCGGGCCTGCTGGTGGTCACCCGAGACGAACGTCAAGCGGGGTGGACCACCGACGAGGTCACCCGCCTGGCATCCCTCGCCGATTCCGCCTCGCTCGCAGTCGAATTCGCCGATCAGCAGCAGCGACGGCGGCAGCTCGACCTGCTGGCGGACCGGGACCGCATCGCTCGGGACCTGCACGACAACGTGATCCAGCGTCTGTTCGCGACGGGGATGAGCCTGCAGAGCCTGCTGGCCGACGAGAAAGCCCTCACATCGGAGACGGTCTCTGCAACCATCACCGAATCCGTGTCACAGCTCGACCGCACGATCCGCGAAATCCGCACCACGATCTTCGATCTGCACACTGCTGGCGAGCAGGCCACCACGAGCCTGCGACGACGGCTGCTCGACACGATCGGCGATCTGACGACCCGGTCGTCGCTGGTCCCGAACGTTCAGTTCACCGGCGCCATCGATACTCTCGTGCCGGTGCGGATTCACCCGCACGCCGAGGCGGTGCTGCGGGAGGGACTCAGCAATGCGCTGCGGCACGCGCACGCGTCGACCATCGCGGTCGAGATCGATGCCGCGGACCACCTCACCATCCGCATCTGTGACGACGGCATCGGGGTCCCGGACAATCCGCGCCGCAGTGGCCTCGCCAACCTGGCACGCCGCGCCGAACAGTGCGGCGGCCACTGCACCATACTGCCGAGCGTCAGCTGCGGCACCGAGCTGACGTGGCGGGTGCCGCTGCGGTGAGGACGCAGTTGGTGCGCTCGAAGATCGTGGGCATGCACTTGTTGCAATGGGTGCAGAGTGACCTCGTGGCCGGATCCCTTCGCATGTGCAGCAACAAGTCCGGTTGGCGAAGCAGGGCCCGAGCCATCGCGACGAACTCGAACCCTTCGTCCATGGCGAGGTCCATTGTCTGTTTGTTGGTGATACCACCGAGCAGGATCAGCGGCATTGTCAGTTCGTGCCGGAACTGGCGTGCCAGGTCCAGGAGGTACGCCTCGCGATAGGGGTACTCGCGGAGAAATGCCCTGCCTCCCAGCTGGAGGCCCCACCTCAGCGGGGGCCGGAACACGCGGGCGAACTCGAAACGAGGGGCGTCGCCGTGAAAGTAGTACATGGGATTGAACAGCGAGCTGCCGACAGTCAATTCCAGGGCATCAAGTGCTCCGTCGTCCTCGAGCCAACGGCCGATCTGCAGGCTTTCCTCGATACGCAGACCACCGGCAATCCCGTCGTCCATGTTCAACTTGGCCGTGACTGCCAACCGGTCACCGACCTCCTCGCGGACTGCCTGCGCTATCTCCCTCGCCAGCCGTGCCCGGCCTGCAAGGCTGCCGCCATATTGGTCTCGGCGGCGGTTCAAAAGCGGGCTGAAGAAGGAGCTGACCAAGTAGTTGTGGCCGAAATGTAGTTCAACAGCATCGAATCCGGCGGCTTCGGCTAGTCGGGCCGCCTCGGCATGAGCGCGGACTACCGCACGAATCTCCGCGGTGTCCGGGCGTCGCGTCGTGCGCATACCCAGCGGACTGAACAGCTTCCCCGGCGCGAGCGCGGGCGCCCGATTGGAGGCCGCGTTGGCAACGGGGCCAGCGTGCCCGAGTTGCGCGCTGACAGCTGCGCCCTCTGCATGCACGGCATCGATCAGCCGCTTCAGCCCCGGCACGGCTTGGGGTCGCATCCAGATCTGATGCCGATCGGTCCGGCCACCGGGTGTGACCGCACAGTACGCGACGGTTGTCATGCCGACCCCACCAGCCGCCGGCGCACGGTGGTACTCGATCAGGTCGTCGGTGACGAGCGCGTCGGGCGTACGGCCTTCGAACGTGGCCGCCTTGATCACTCGGTTACGCAACGTGACCGGGCCGAGCTTCGCCGACGCGAACACGTCCTTCATCGTGCCTCCACCGGCGCGGACAGACCTGCCGCTACGAATGCTCGTAGTGTGGCGATCGCATGGGGCGATAGCACACGGTCGCCGGCAAGCGGATCACCGAACTGGCCCAGTAGGAGGTCGAAGGCGAACATCCATCGTGCCTGCGCCTCACGGATCGACAACCCAGGCACCCGACTCTGCAGCATTTCGGCCCATGGTTCGAGGCTGAACCATGTTGCCGCCCAAACGACCTCCCGGCGACCGAGCACCAGCCGAGCAAGCAGGTGAAGATAGAGGCGGCCCGCCGGATCGGCCGACAGCGCGATCAGTGGTTCTATCACCGCATCTACGCACTCGGGCACATCGCCGCTCCGCCCGGAGAGGGCTTCCAACGACGGGGTCCACACCGGACCGAGACGCGCCTCCAACAGTGCAGCAACAAGGCTCTCCTTCGTTCCGAAGTGATAGTGCACTGCAGCCGGGTTGACTCCGGCCGCCGAACACACCGCCCGAATCGACACCCTTTCGTAGCCCGTTTCGAGGAGTAGGCGCTCCGCTGCCAGCAGAAGCCGCTCACGTGTGTCTGTCGCCACGTCGTTCATACATGCAGTAGAACACGTTTCAATCGTCGATTCAATCAATGATTGAATCGAGCCGGAGTCAGGCCCAACGCAAGTGACCGGACAAGGCGAGGATGTCATCGGCACGCCGAATCCGACCGCAACACGCACCGCCGGACCGACACGGCGGATGCGTGGACCTCTCGGTGCTCACGCTCGCGGAACGCAACGCGCCTCACGCCCACTCCGGGTGACGAGGGCTCAACGATCATCACCCAGGACGCAACCGAACGCGGGGACCAACCCGGTTTCTCGAGACCTCGGCGGTGTCGCCGGGCACAGCCCGGATGATCCTGCCGACTAGCCCCGCCGACCGTTCCGCAACTCCGTCGCAAGGACGGCGGCCTGGGTGCGGCGCTGCATACCGAGCTTGGCGAGCAGCCGCGAGACGTAGTTCTTGATGGTCTTCTCTGCCAGAAACAGCCGCTGCGCAATCTCCCGGTTGGTCAGGCCCTGTCCGATCAGGTCGAACACCGCCCGCTCCTGCTCAGACAGTTCGGCGAGCGGGTCAGTGTCGCGCTCGGAGCGGATCCGTTGCATCAGCACGGCCGTGGCGCGACTGTCGAGCAGTGAACCACCGGCGCCGACCGTCCGGACCGCGGAGACGAGGTCGGTGCCGAGGATCTGCTTGAGCACGAAGCCAGACGCACCGGCCATGACAGCGTCGAACAGCGCTTCATCGTCGGCATAGGACGTGAGCATCAGGCAACGCAATTCCGGCAGCAGGGCCCGCAGGTCGCGGCACAGTTCGACGCCGTTGCCGTCGGGAAGCCGCACGTCGAGGACCGCGACATCGGCGCCGCTACCCGGAAGGCGGGCCAGGGCCTCCCCCACCGACGCGGCCTCGCCGACCACCGTGAGATCCGGCGCGCTGCCGAGCAGATCCACCAGCCCGCGCCGAACGATCTCGTGATCATCGACGAGAAAGACCCGTGTCATTGGTGCACCTCCGTAGCTGTCAGGAAAACGCTACCGCGCCGGTCGCATCCCGGCGGTCGCGGACCCTCGCGCTCCGTGGAATCAACTGCGGGCACCCCGCTCGACGGAAGTACTGACCCCGCGCACGACACGAGCGGGCGCAACCTGGATCCACACGCGTCGTCCGTCGGGTCTCGTGAACAACTCGTCGAGGACATGAGCAGGACTTTTTCACCCCTTGCAGTTTTGTCGACTGATCGTATACAACTAGTACACACGACGATCGTGATCGGCTTCACAGGCCGAGAACTGTTGGGATAAACGAAGGCTCGGTGGCTGCGCCAACAACCACCGAGCCGGGCAGCACCACCGCGCACCGTGAACGCGCCTACTGGGAGGTAGGCGCCGGGCGCGTATCTCGTCACGAACCGACGATTCGACCAGGAGTCGACCATGGCAACTGCCAACACTGAATCTACCAACCGCAGACCACACACGAGTTTGCCCGTCATAGCAGGCTCGAGCCTCGCCGGAACAGCAGTCGAGTGGTACGACTTCTTCCTGTATGGCACGGCGGCTGCGCTCGTCTTCAACAAACTCTTCTTCCCCTCGGAAGATCCCCTGGTCGGCACGATGCTGGCGTTCGCCACATACGCCGTCGGCTTCATTGCCCGACCACTCGGCGCAGCCGTTCTGGGCCACTACGGCGACGTCAAGGGGCGCCGCGCCACCCTTATCGCCAGCCTGATGCTGATGGGTGTGTCGACCTTCCTCATCGCTTTCCTTCCCAGCTACGCATCGATCGGAGTGGCGGCGCCACTCATCCTGGTGTTCCTACGCCTCGTACAGGGATTCGCACTCGGCGGCGAATGGGGCGGAGCGGTTCTGCTCGTATCCGAACACGGCGATTCCAAGCGACGCGCATTCTGGTCGGCCTGGCCGAACCTTGGTCCACCACTCGGAAATCTCTTGGCTGCAGGGGCATTGGCCATTCTCGGTGCCACCCTGTCCGAAGAAGCATTCCTGTCATGGGGATGGCGCATCGCCTTCGCACTGTCGGCTCTCCTCGTTGTGATCGGACTTGTCCTGCGCCTCTACGTCGCTGAGACCCCACTGTTCGAGCAAGCGAAGCAGTCGGCTCCCGCGCGCGACCAGGGAATGCCACTGAGCGCTGCGATACGCGGGCACTGGAGACAGATCCTCCTCGCCGCGTGCACTCGGTTCGGAGAGAACGCCGGCTTCTACATATTCTCGCTCTTTGTCATCACCTACATCACGCAGATCCTCGACCTGGACCGGAGTACCGGGCTCAACGCCGTGATGATCGGCATGGTCGTAGCGTTGATCGCGATCCCACTGTTCGCGGTGCTCGCCGACAGGATCGGCAGGCGACCGATCTACATCGGCGCCTCCACGGCGACAATTGTCTGGGCGTTCGCATTCTTCGCGCTGCTCGATACGACGAACACCTTCGCTATCGTGCTCGCCGTGTCGGTCGGTCTGCTGATCTTCGCCGCGTACAGTTCGGTCATCGGCGCCTTCTTCTCCGAGCTGTTCCCCACGGAGGTCCGCTACTCCGGCGTCTCCCTGGCGTACAACCTGGCCTCGGTCCTGGCCGGCTCGTTGGCACCGATCATTGCGATCGCGCTGTACAACCGATTCGGCACTGGGTACGCGATCGGCGTCTACCTTGCGCTGATGGGCCTGATCTCCCTGGTGGCATCGCTGCTCACGACGGAGACACAGTCCGTCGACCTCGCGGCAGTGGGTGCCCGCGAAACCTCATGCACGCCGGAACAGCCGGCTGCAGTCATTTCCTGAATCCTTATAGGGGGCAAGTCATGTCGACACCTAGGACTAGCGGAGCGACCGCACCTGAACTGGCATACGAATGGTTGAAGAAGACCATCATCACCTTGCCCCGCGACGAAGAAATGTTCCTGTCCGAAGCGCAAGTCGCGGCGTCTTCGGGCATCTCACGGACACCCGTTCGTGAGGCACTGATGCGATTGGAGGCCGAAGGTTTCATCCGGAGGGTCCCGCACAAGGGCGCATACATCCCCGCCCTGTCCGACAGTGACGTCGAGGCAGTCATGCAAGCGAGACGGGTTGTCGAGGAGTGGTCGGTCAATGAGGTCGCACCTGATCCCGGCCTAGTTCCCGACAGGCTCCGTACGCTACTCGAGAAGCAGGAAAACGACGTCGACCCAGTTGATTTCATCGCACATGACCTCGAGTTCCATACGACGATCCTCCGGGCGGCCTGCAACCCGCTGATGAACGATTTCTACAGTTCACTCCGCGATCGCCAGATGCGAATGGGTGTGCGCATCGTGATGGCGGACGAAACCCGCAAGAAGCAGGTCCTCATCGAACACAGCGCCATCGCGGATGCGATCGCCGCAAAGGATGCCGAGGCCGCGGTACGAGCCGTACGCGAGCACCTCGAAACCACACTGCGATCGATGAAGGCACCGAACCTGTAATACCGCAAAGGAACACCATGAAGATCGCACTGGCACAGGTCGCCAGCCCCGATTCCGAAAGTCCAGCCCACCGCCTCGAGAGAGTACGGACGCTACTCACCGACATCACTGAACCGGTCGATCTGATCGTTCTCCCTGAACTGTGGGGAATCGGATACGGCCACTTCGCGGACTACCGCTCCGCCGGCGAATCGCTCCACGGGCCCACCGTCCAGACACTCTCGAAGATTGCGGCGGAGCGACACTGCTACGTCCATGCTGGCACGATCGTAGAACGATCCGATGGAGACCGGCTCCGCAACACGGCGGTGCTGATCGGGCCGAATGGTCGGATCATCCACCACTACAGCAAGATTCACGTCTTCGGCTATGAATCACTCGAGGCGAAGCTGCTCGAGCCGGGGAAGCAGATCCATACCACCGAAACACCGTTCGGCCCCATGGCCGCTACCACCTGCTACGACCTGCGCTTCCCCGGTCTATGGACGGAACTGGTCCGCATCGGAGCAAAGATCGTTGTGGTTCCCGCAGCGTGGCCAGCCGCCCGCCGTGAACATTGGCAGCTGTTGACCTCGGCACGTGCCGTCGACAACCAGGTGTTCGTGATCGCGTGCAACGCGACGGGCACTCACAACGCGGTCGAGTTCGGGGGACACAGCCGGATCGTGGACCCCTGGGGGACTGTCATCGCCGAGGCCGGCACCGCCGAAGGCATCACGATCGCCGATATCGACCCAGGATCGGTCGACCGTATCCGCACCGAGTTTCCGGTCTTGCGCGACCGGCTCGACGACTACAGCATTCTCGATCACGGAAGGGTCTCCCTATGACCGGCTCCGCCACCGCAGCGGCACTCACCTTCGGCCTGCTGGACTCGACCGAGACGATTCGGTTGGCCGCCGCGCGCGCGATCGTTGCTGGATACACCGGGCGTGACGAGGTCGCCGTACAACACCACATCGACGAACTCGCCGCGATCGGTGTGGCACCACCCGAGCAGGTTCCGATGTTCTATTCGATCGAGGCGGTGACGGTGACCACCGCGCCGAACACACCGGTCGCGGGTTCGTACACGTCCGGGGAGATCGAACCGGTAGTCCTCCGATACTGCGGGCGCTACTTCCTCGGTGTCGGTTCGGACCACACGGACCGGCAGCTCGAAACCGTCGACATCGCAGACTCCAAGCGCGCGTGCCCCAAGCCGCTCGGTACCACCGTCGTCGAGATCGACGACTGGGCCGACTTCGACTGGGATGCGTGCCGAGCGCGCAGCTGGGTGGACGGCAAGCTTTACCAGGACGGCACGCTCGTCAATCTACGGACCCCGCAGAACCTGCTGCGAATCCTGACCGATCGCCTCGGCGACTCCGGCGAAGATCTCATTTGTTTCGCCGGGACACTCCCTCTACTCGACGGCGAATTCACGCCCGGCAACAGCTGGGACCTCGAACTCACGCTGCCCGACGGCCGCACCCTCACCCACTCGTACACCACCGGAGGACACTGATCATGCGTACCGGAGCCGAATACCTAGCTTCTCTGAACGACGGCCGAGTGGTTCTCGTCGACGGAAAAAAGGTCGAGGACGTCAGCCGGAATCCCGCGTTTGCGCCCGCAGCCCAGACGATTGCCGAGATGTTCGATCTGGCCGCGGACCCCACCCGGAACATGCAGTACACCGCACCCGAGACCGGGTCCACCGCCAACCGTGTCTTCGGAATTCCCCGCAGTGCCGAAGAACTGCGCCTCCGGCGTGAGGCCATCCAGACCTGGGCGCGGCACACCAACGGCTGGGTCGGACGCAGCCCTGATCATGTGGGCACCTTCATCGCCTCTTTCGCGGCGCACCCGGAGGTGTTCGCCGGGGGCGAGCACGATTTCGCTGCGAACATCACGGCGTTCCACAAGCGCGTGCTCGAGGAGAACCTCTACGTCTCGTACGCGATCATCCCGCCACAGGTCTCCCGCGCGACGACCGCATCGGGCTGGGATGGCGAGTACCTCCAGGTCGGTGTGGTCCGAGAGACGGACGAGGGGATCGTCGTGCGCGGGTCGCAGATGCTCGCCACCGGCGCTGCGATTGCCGACGAGATTCTCGTCTCCTGCATCAAGCCGCTCGGCCCGGACGATCAGGACTTCGCGATCTCCTTCGTCGTACCCGCTGCCGCAGAAGGCTTGAAGCTGTACTGCCGTCGACCTTATGCGCCCGCTGCCACGAGCAGCTTCGATTACCCCCTCACCAGTCGGTACGACGAGCCGGACGCCCTCGTCGTGTTCGACGATGTCCTGATCCCTTGGGAACGGGTTTTCGTCGACCGAGACACGGCGGGCGTTCGTCGGCAGTTCTTCGACACCGGCGCGCACCTGCTGGGGAACTGGCAGGCCCAGATCAGGTTCGCCACCAAACTGCAGTTCATCGCCGGAGTCGCTCGCCGAGTCACTCAGGTGAACGGTGTAGACAAGATTCCCAGCGTCCAGGAGAAGCTCGGTGAGCTGGCCGCGCTGGTATCAGGTGTGGAGTCCGCGATCCTCGCCGGCGAGTACACCGCCGAACCCGACGACGCTGGCCAGTGGCTGCCCGGCCGTCGGGCGATCTACGGTTCGATGGGGCTGCAGTCCGAGACGTACCCCCGAGTGCTGGCGATCCTGCGGGACCTGGTCGGTGGAGGTGTACTGCAACTGCCGTCCAGCGTGCACGACATGACCAGCCCGTTGACCTCGCGCGACATCACGCACTACGTGCAATCTCCAGGTGTCGCGTCCGAGGAGCGGATCAAGCTCTTCAAGCTCGCGTGGGACATCATCGGATCCGAGTTTGCGGGCCGACACCAGCAGTACGAGATGTTCTATGCGGGAGCACCTTTCGTCGTCAAGGGTGCATACACTTACCGAAACTACGGATACGAGGAGTCCCTCCAGCTCGTGGAGGACTTCCTCAGCTCCTACAAGCTCGAAACCGCCTGAAGGGAACAGATCATGGCAAAGCCCGAATACGAGTTCTTCCCGGTCACCGATATCGACTACACAGTCTGTCCGGGAGACAACCCGATGATCACCGAACGCATCCTGGCCTCGGACCCAGAGGGAAGGGTGGCAACGCGGATCCTGCGGTACGAGCCCGGCGCCGACTCGACACCGATGGGCGTCCAGAAGCACGACTTCTGGGAAGAGGTCTACATCTTGGAAGGATCGTTCACCGATCTCACACTGGGGGAGACATTCACGGCGGGGATGTACGCCTGCCGTCCGCCGGGAATGCCACACGGTCCTTGGAGCACAGACGAAGGTGTCGTGACCTTCGAAGTCCGGTACCACAGCAAGTAGGTCCGACAATGACTCTGCCTGCATTCCAGACCCCCACCCCGACGGACATGCGGCGCAGCATGGGCCGTTTCACCACCGGCGTCGCCGTCGTCAGTGCCGACGACGGCTCCGGCGATCCGTGTGCGATGACGATCAGTTCGCTCACCTCGATAAGTCTCGAACCGGCGATCCTTCTCGTTTCCCTCACCCAGGGGTCGCGGACAACCACAGCAGTCGACCAGACCGGAGCTTTTGCGGTGTCGATCCTGGGCTCGAGACAGGAGGCACTTGCCCGCCGTTTCGCTACCCGTGGCGGTGCCAGGTTCGAGGATCTGCCCTTCGACCTGGGCCGCGCCGGCCTGCCGATGATCAAAGATGCCCTCGCACAACTCGAGTGCACGGTCCACGCCGCGCACGACGTTGGAGACCATCGCGTCTTCTACGGCGAGGTTACCGATATGCGTTGGCGTGACGGGAACGGACTCGCCTTCTACTCGGGTCGTTTCGGTGATTTCCTCGATTTCGGGCACGACGAGGTGCCCTGGTTGTTCTGACCGGAACGATTGCCCCGCCGACACAGTGGCGGCATCCGACACGTTCGGGCTGGACGTACACATCGACCAGCCCGAACGTGCCGTCCCCAGTCACGTACGCTCAGCAGTGTCACGGCTGAGCGACGGCCGCCGACGTTCAACCGTCCCCGTGATGTTCGACGGTCCACGCGGCGATCTGTGCGCGCGATTTGAAGCCCAGTTTGTCCCGTATGTGCTCGACGTGCCCCTCGACGGTGCGCTGAGAGATCACCAGCCTCTCGGCGATCGCCTTGTTCGTCATCCCCTGTGCCACGAGGTCCGCCACCTCGCGCTCTCGAGGGGTCAACCCGCCGCTGTCGGCCGTGGGTGACGGCAGAATGTCCGGCGGCTGTTCGCCGAGCGCATAGGCGATTGCCTCGTCGAGACTCATCGTCTTCCCCCACTCGAACGCCGCGTCGTATGCCTTGTTCCCCAGCGCATCAACTGCGGATCGCACGCAGGAATCGTGATAGTCGACCATGGTCCGAAACGTCGCCATGGGACTACCCGTAGCGGCGAACAGGGTGTCGGCGACGCCCATCAGCACTGCGGCCCGCTCCGGGTTTGCCTCGGCGGCCGTCCACGCGAGTTCCTCGAAACACCATGCGAAACCGAATTGATTGCCCAGTATGCGAAGCTGCGGCAGGGACTGTTCTAGAAGCTCGGTTCCGCGCTCGCATTCACCGCGGCGCCACATCGTGAATCCGTAGTCGGACATCGCCATTGCGCGCCACATAGTCTCTCCGTGGGCATCGGCCAGCTCGAGGAGTTCGTCGTAGAGATCAGCCGATCGTGCCGGATCGCCGAGGGTGTCGACGACGAATCCGAGCCAGTACAACACCTGGATCAGTCGGGAATCATCTCCGTCCGCTCGAAAGAACTCGGCGGCCTGTTCCAGCGAGACGCCACCCAGGTCGAGATCGTCGCGGGCGACCGCGCAGCAGCCCCGCGCGAATGCGGCCAGCGCGCCCAGGGATGGATCTGCCACCCGATCGGCTATGCGGCGGGCCTTCTCCGCGAGCACCGTGCTCGCCGGTATGTCTCGCTGCAGTGCCGCCAGCACACTGTCTACGCACATCGCGACGCCGAGGTCGACGGTCGGCGGCCCACCGTCACCGAGGGCGCGGTCGAGCCAGTAGCGTCCCTCGTTGAATTGACCTCGCACGATCCAGAACTCGTACAGCCCAGCGGGGATCCGCACGGCGGCGCCGGCGGACATCGGGTCGCCGAGACAGAACTCCATCGCCTCGCGCAGATTCGCTTGTTCGCTTTCGAGCCTCACCACCCACTCGATCTGCCGGGGGCCGATCCAATCACGTTGGGCTCCTTGCACGAGCGCCTCGTACCAATCCCGGTGCCGGCGACTCAGCAGGGTCGGCTCGCCATCCTCGCGCAACCGCTCCCGGCCGTACTCGCGGAGGGTGTCGAGCATGCGATACCGCACAGTCGCATCCGCCTCTTCTCGGATCAGGATCGACTTGTCGACCAATGACGTCACGAGATCGAGCAGATCGCCATCGGTCGGCTCGTCTGCCACCACGCCCTCGATCGCGTCCAACTCGAAGCTTCCCGCGAACACCGACAGACGCGCCCACAGCCACTGTTCGCGTGCAGTACACAGGTCGTAGCTCCAGTCGACGCACAATTTCAGAGTCTGTTGACGGCTCGGCGTGGTGCGGGTCCCCATGGTCAGCAGCCGGAATCGGTCGCTGAGGCGTTCGAGCACCTGGTTGACGGACAGCGCCCGCAGCCGGGCTGCCGCCAGCTCGATCGGCAGGGGCATGCCCTCGAGTCGCTCACAGATCCGGGCAACCACGGGACTGGTGTCGTCGGTGAGCCGGAAACTGGGCACGGCGGTACGCGCCCTCTCCTCGAACAGCACCATCGCGTCGTAGCTGGACGCCGCGGCCGGTGACGAGATCGATCCGGATCCATCCGGGACAGTCAACGGCGGCACCCGCATCACGACCTCCCCACCGATGCCGAGCGGTTCTCGACTGGTCGCCAGGATCGACAATCCGGGGCAGGCTCGGAGCAGCGACGCCGTGAGAGCGGCAACGGGAGCGACGAGGTGCTCACAGTTGTCGAACACCAACAATGCTCGGCGGGCCGCGAGATGATCGATCAGCACTGCCTCCGGCGACCGAACCGACCAGTCCTGAAGGCCGAGGGTTCCGGCCACGGTCTGCGCCAACAGGTCGGCATCGTGGAGCTGGCTCAGGTCGACGAACCAAGTGCCGTCGACAAATGCTCGCTGTGCGTCCCCGGCCACCCGGAGGGCGAGCCGCGTCTTGCCGACCCCTCCCGGTCCAGCCAGCGTCAGGAGGCGTGATTCGGATAGCAGCCGCCGGGCTTCGGCGATCTCGAGCCTGCGACCGACAAAACTGTTGACCTCTTCGGGCAGGTTTCCCCGTCCGGCTCTGCTCTGCGTCATACCGCCCGTCCTGGAAGGCAAGTTCCCAGCCCTCCCCTCGGGTCGGCTCACTGGATGCGCAGCCCGAGCGCCCGGGATCCGCGCGCAACAAGCACGAATTCAGGATACGTCGGTTTCGGCACCGCAAGCCGCTCGATCTCCGGACCGTCGGCAACTTCCGCCGGCCGCCGCGCCGCAATCGCCGCCCCTTCCACACCCGAGCAGTCGGCGCCGTCCTACGATTTGTCTCGACCGTTCTGCTGTCGAAGGGAACCAGGAATGACCACGAATACCGAACAGCGCGAGTTCCAGACGGAGACTCGACAGATTCTGGATCTGATGATCCACTCGGTGTACTCCAACAAGGACACCTTCCTCCGGGAGCTCGTCTCCAACGCCTCGGACGCACTGGACAAGTTGAAGCTCGAAGCGTTCCGCGACAAGGACCTCGAGGCCGATACGTCCGATCTGCACATCGACCTCGCGGTCGACAAGGAGGCGCGCACGCTGACTGTGCAGGACAACGGCATCGGCATGTCCCGCGACGAGGTGATCGACCTGATCGGCACGCTTGCGAAGTCGGGGACGGCCGAGCTGCGCCGCAAGCTGCGCGAGGCCAGAGAAGGCGCGGCCGCAGCTTCCGCACAGGAAGAATTGATCGGCCAGTTCGGCATCGGCTTCTATTCGACGTTCATGGTCGCCGACAAGGTCACGCTGCTCACCCGCAAGGCCGGCGAGAAGCACGCGACACGGTGGGAATCCAGCGGCGACGCCACGTACACGATCGAGACCGTCGACGACGCCCCCCAGGGCACGTCGGTGACGCTGCACCTCAAGCCCGAGGACGTCGAGGACCACCTGTACGACTACGCGTCCGAGCGCAAGCTCCGCGAGATCGTCAAGCGCTACTCGGATTTCATCGCCTACCCGGTCCGGATGCAGGTCGAGCGTCCGGCACCGAAGAGTGACGACGACGCCGACGACGCGCCGAAGACGGTCGTCGAGACCGAAACGCTCAACTCGATGAAGGCGCTGTGGGCCCGCCCGCGCAGCGAGGTCTCCGACGACGAGTACAACGAGTTCTACAAGCACGTCAGCCACTCGTGGGACGACCCGCTCGAGGTCATCCCGATGAAGGCCGAGGGCACCTTCGAGTACCAGGCGCTGCTGTTCATCCCTTCACACGCGCCGTTCGACCTGTTCTCGCGGGAGCACCGCGCCGGCATCCACCTGTACGTCAAGCGGGTGTTCATCATGGACGACTGCGAGGAACTCATGCCCGAGTACCTGCGCTTCGTCAAGGGTGTCGTGGACGCGCAGGACCTGTCGCTCAACGTCTCTCGCGAGATTCTGCAGCAGGACCGGCAGATCCGTGCGATCCGCCGTCGCCTCACCAAGAAGGTCCTCACCACCATCAAGGACATGCTCTCGTCCGAGGACGAGGCCACCCGGGAGAAGTACCGGACCGTATGGTCGCAGTTCGGTCGGGTCCTCAAGGAGGGTCTGCTCTCGGACTTCGACAACCGCGACACCCTGCTCGAGATCTCCTCGTTCGCGTCGACACACAGCGAGGACGAGCAGACCACGCTCGCGCAGTACGTCGAACGGATGAAGGACGGCCAGGAGCAGATCTACTACCTCACCGGCGAGTCCCGCCAGCAGCTCGAGGCGTCCCCGCACATGGAGGCGTTCCGCGCGAGAGGACTCGAGGTGCTGCTGCTGACCGATCCGGTCGACGAGATGTGGGTGACGTCGGTACCGGAGTTCGACGGCAAGCCGCTCCAGTCGATTGCGAAGGGTGAGGTGGACCTCGACACCGAGGAGGAGAAGAAGGACGCCGAGGCCAAGCGGGAGGAACAGGACAAGCAGTTCGCCGACGTCCTCGCCTGGCTCACCTCGGCGCTCGAGGATCAGGTCAAGCAGGTGCGACTGTCAACCCGCCTGACCGACTCCCCCGCCTGCATCGTCGGCGACGAGTTCGGAATGACACCGTCGCTCGAGCGCATGTACCGCGCCTCGGGCCAGGAGGTCCCGCACTTCAAGCGGATCCTCGAGCTCAACCCGACGCACCCACTGGTCGAAGGTCTGCGCGCCGCGCACGCCGAGCGCGGCGACGACCCGAGCCTCGCCGAGACCGCCGAATTGCTCTACGGCACCGCACTTCTCGCAGAGGGCGGCGAGCTGGAAGATCCGGCACACTTCGCAAAAATGCTCGCGAATCGCCTGGCCCGGACCATCTAGGCACGCTCACAGGTTCGACGCAGCGCCCGCGGGAGTCCCCTCCCGCGGGCGCTGTCGTGCGCGGGGACGGCCGCATCGAGCACTGCCCCCGAAACTGGCCATGAACCTCCCCTGGGTGCGTAGCATCTAACCCATCTCGTTCGATTCCCTTCGGGAGGCCGACGTGCGTGGACTTGGCATCGATCTCGGAACTACGAACACTGTCGTCGGGACCTTGGACGACGGAATCGTCCTGAACGAACCGTCTTTCATGCTGGTTCGGAACAAAGATCCGCACCGTGCCCTCGCGATCGGCCAGGACGCGCGCAACCTCGTCGGCCGAACGCCCGCAGGAATCACGCAGGTTCGCCCGATGCGCGACGGCGTGATCGTGGATCTGGAGTCGGCCCGAGCTTTCGTCACAGCAGTCCTCGAGCAGGTCGCCCCGCACCGGCGGTACGGTCGGCGGCCGACGGCGGTCATCTCGGCTCCGGCCGGGGCCACCCCGCTCGAGCGCCGGGCACTGCTCGAGGTCGGGCACGAGGCCGGCCTGCGCAAGGTCGGACTGATCCCCGGACCGGTGGCGGGAGCACTCGGGTGCGGCGTCAACCCACTCGAACCTCGCGCCCACCTCATCGTGAGCGTCGGTGGCGGCACCTCGGAAGTCACCGCCATCTGTTTCGGTGGCGTGATCTCGCACCGCAGTTGCCAACTGGCCGGGGAGGAACTGACCGAGGCGCTGCACCACCACCTGCGTGAGGAGCACCAGATCATCGTCGGCGAGCTGACCGCGGAGCGCGCCAAGATCGGCGCACCCGAGACCGCCGGGGAACAATCCCTCGTGGTGGAGGGGCTCGACGCCGTCACTGGCCGTGCACGGCTGATCTCACTCGATGTCGAGGAGATCGTGGAAGCGCTGCGGCCGACCACGACCGGCATCGTGCAGACCTTGGCCGCGTGCCTGGAAGACCTTCCCCCGCAGGCGATCAGTGACGTGATGTCCGAGGGCGTCCTGGTGATCGGGGGCAGCGCGATGCTCCGCGGGCTGTCTCACCTGTTCGAAGAATCCTTCGGGCTCCCGGTGAAGACCGCCGACCATCCGCTGACATGCGTCGCCGAGGGCGCCACGGCCTGTCTCGATCACCCGGAGGTCGTTGCCGCCTACAGCGGCTGATCACCCAGCTCCGAGCCCGAAGAACATCCGGTCACCGACCCGGTGCCGGTGCCGCCGGCCCCGGTCGCTCCGCCAGGTAGCGCTCGAGTATCGCCTTGACGACCGGCCCGGACGTCGCCGATCCGAAGCCACCGCCGCGCACCAGGGCCGTGACAACGATTTCGGGAGACTCGAAGGGCACCACCGCAGAGAACCAGGCGTTGAGGCCACCCGGCGCCGACGGGTCCTCCGCCGTGCCGGTCTTGGCGCCGGCCGTCACCGGCAGCGTGGCGAGCTGTCCGGCAGTACCGGCCGTGGCCGACGCCCGCATCCCGGCGCGGACGGGACCGAGCTTGTCGGCGAACGGAAGCCGCTGCGGCTCCCCCGTCGGAATGGGCGCCCCGTCTCCGGTCGCGTCGGCGGCGGCGAGCTGCGGGGTGACGATCGACCCGGTGGCGATGCCGGACGTCCACCGCGCCACCTGAACCGGGGTCGCCGTCACGGTGCCCTGACCGATACCCATCAACAGGGTCGAACCCGGGTACCAGGTGCCACCGATGTCCGCGACCGTTTCCGGAGTGCCGAGGAACCCCGCGGACTCGCCGGGAAGATCGATGCCCGATCGGCTGCCCACGCCGAGTTCGGAGGCGGTCCTCGCCATCCGCTCGGGACCGAGGAGCTCGCCGAGCTTGTAGAAGTACACGTTGTCCGACCACTGGATCGCGCCCAGCAGCTTGTTGGGCCCCATCGGTTGCCAGTTCGCGAACGTGTGCCCGCCGTAGCTGTAGGCGGCGCCGGTCTCGATCACTCGCTCCGGGTCCAGGACCTGATCCTCCTGGTTCGCCGACGCCACGACGATCTTGAAGGTCGAGCCGGGCGGCGCGGCGGTCTGGTAGGCGTGGTTGAGCATCCGGCCGGGTCCGGTCCCCTCGGTCTGTGCGGCCAGCGCGACGGCGTCGACGGGCGGACCGTAGACGTTGTTGTCGTACCCGGGGACGCTGGCGAGTGCGAGCACCCCACCGGTGCGCGCGTCCATCACCACAGCAGCACCCAGGTCACCTCCGCTGCTGCGGACCGCCTGGGCCAGTGCGTCCGTCGCCAGGGTCTGCAAGCCGATGTCGAGGTGCAGTCGTAGGTTGTGGCCCGGTACCGGATCCACGCGCTCGGCCGGTCCGACCAGATTCCCGGCGGGATCGACATAGACGCACTGTCTGCCGTCGGTGCCGCGGAGCAGTGCGTCGTACTGCTTCTCGAGACCAGCTCGGCCGACCCGAGACCCGAGTGCGAGTTGCGGCCAGCGTTCCATGTCCTGCGGATCGCCGACACCGACGTAGCCGAGGACGGAAGCGAGCGCGGCTCCGGACGGATAGTGTCGCCGGCCTGAGGGGACGACGAGCACACCGGGGAGCTTCGCATCGATGATCCGACGCGCCTGATCGGGGGGAACCTGGCCGACGACGGCCTGCATCTCCCCTTCGCCGCGGCCCGCCAGGGCCTTCGTCAGCTCGGCGTCGGGCTCGCCCAGCAGCGCGGCGAGCATGGTGCGATCCCCGGAATCGTCCTCGTCGAACATTCGGCTGACCACCGAGATGGAGTACTCGGGCACGTTGGTCGCCAACGGCACACCGTTCCGGTCGAGGATCTCGCCCCGCTCGGCGGGCAGTCGGATGCAGCGGGTCATCTGGGTATCGCTCAGCGCGCGCAACTCCGGACCGCGGTCGCTCTGCAACTGCCAGGCGAAGATTGACATCGCCACGAGGAGTGCGGTGACCGCGAGAGAACCCGCGGTGACGCCCCGCGGCCGGCGACGGCGCGTGGACGGCTGAGCCCAGAGCGGCCGACCGACACCGTCGCGGCGCACGGCGAGCACGAGCCCGATCGCGACGAATCCGACGACCGCGACGGTGCCGCCGTAGCTGAACATCGGTAGCGGCATTCCGGTCTGGGGCAGCACCGACAGGCTCGCACCGATGGACAGCACCGCATGGATACCGAACAGCCCGCCGACGCCCGCGGCCACGAGCGCGGCTTCCCGGGTCCGGGCCCGTCGTGCGGCGAGCGCGGCACGCCAGGTGATCACCAGGCTGGCCGCGATGACGGCAATACCGGCGAACAGCCCCCACCCGTATACGACGCTCGCGAAAGCGAGGTCGTGCTCCGCTTCGGGAAGGTAAGCGGCCCTCAGATCGTAGATGGGGTCTCGCGCCAGGCCCCACAGACCACCACTGCCGATTGCGATATCGGCCTGCATCGATGCCCAGCCCGATCCGCTCGGATCGGCGTCACTCGACACGAAAGTCTGGATCCGTTCGAGCTGGTACGGGCGGAGGAAGAGCACGGCAATGGGCAGCGCGGCGATCCCCAGCGCGAACACCGGCATCAGCGGCGCCATCGGCACCCTGGCCAGGATCAGCATCAACAGCGCAATCGCGACGAGCACCACGGCACTCGACAGGTCTGGCTGCAGAGCGACGAGTGCCACGACGGCACCCGCGATCGCCAACGCCGCCGCCAACCGGCCGAACGTATAGCCGCCGGCCAGAATCGTTGCCGACACCATGACCAGACCGAGCTTGGCAATCTCGGACGGCTGGACGGTGAACAGGCCGAAGTCCAGCCACCGCTGGGCGCCCTTGACCGCGACCCCGACGAGCGGCACCGCTGCCAGCATCACGACCGAGACCCCGAGAGTCGCCACTCCGAAGCGGGCCAGGTTGTTCACCCGCATGCGCGAGACGACCCACATCAACCCGAGTCCGATCACGGTGAAGAACGCATGGCGGATCGCCTGCGACGTGAGCCCGATCGAGACCAGGTTGAGCAGGCCGAGGACAGCGAGGACGACCGCCGCCGCAACGATCCAGGGGTCGGATTCCCGATCGTGTCCCCGCACCCGGCCGCCGTCCCCACTCATCGGCAGGCCGCCTGCTCGGCGGGCACGTACAGCGGCTCCGACGCGACGACCGCCGGGGCGCTCGTGACCGCGGCGATGGCCAGAGCGGAGCCGTCGGGCAGCGTGGTCCGGCTCAGTCCGTACACGCCGTTCCGCCCCGGCTCGGCGGGCATGGTGACGTCACCGCCCCCGTGCACCTCACCGGTGCACCGGTCGTAGACGTTCAGCTTCCAGGTGATCGCACCGACCGCTGACGGATCCAGACGGACGTCCACCCGTACCGCGCACGGCCTGCCGGGGCTGCACGACCCGTCGGCGAAACTCGCTGTGACACCAGCGATCTGACCCGCAGCTGCCGGAGCTCCGGTATCGACCGGCGCGGGCGTGGTACCGCCCGCCGCCGCCGGTTCCGCCGGTTCGGGCGGCGGCGGCGACACCGGCTCGATCCGGTTCTGCGCGGAGGACGTGTCCACTGGATCGAGAATGGCGTCCCAGCCGCGGCTCAGTTGTTCCCACGCGCGAGGAGCCGCCATGACGGACCCGGCAAGAACGACGATCGCGAGCACTGCGTAGACACCCTGACGCCGGGACGGCCGACGTCGACGGCTGTGCCAGGGGCTTCGGACCGGCGGGTACCAACCGGCGCTCGGCACCAGCGACCCGGCAGGCACGGACGGACCGCTCGGCATGGCAGTCCGATCTTCCCGATCCTCCACTGCCGCGCCGTCCAGATCGGGCCGGACCATCGTCGCCCTGACGAGTTCGCCGATCTGGCGCCTCCGCCGGGACTCGTCGACGAGGTCGAGCTCGGGATCGATCACCCGACGAACCCGACGAATCAGTCCATCCGGATCCTTTGTGCCCGAAACCGATTCGTTCAGAAGATCACCGAACCCAGAACCTCGGCAGTTCGTCGCGATACTGCGGATCAGGACCGCGGTCGCGTCATCCGTCTCGATGTGGGAGCCGCCGTCGATCGTGAGCCGTCCGCCGTCGGACACCATGACGGAGTCGTCCCGCACCGTCACCGGTCGGCCACGTCGCACGCTTGCCAGTTCGACCTGGCCGATCAGGTCCGCGACCAGTTGCGCGGCCTGTGCCGACGTCAGCCGCGCGACCGCGAGCAGCGTCGGGAGTCCGACTCCGACAGTGCCGCCACCCGAGTCGTCCTCGACTGGTTCGGGTGTTTGCGGTCGGGCCGTTTCGGGCTCGCTTCCGTTCGCGTGGACTCCCAAGGCTGCTTCGTTCATCGCGCATCCCCGAAACGATCTGCCTCCCGCGGGCGGCAACAGAACCGGAGCGGGCGGGCGGTGGACTGGGCTGTGCTTGCTCGTGTCGAAATCCATTGCGCCTGTTCGAATCTATTTAACTCCGATCCGGTCCACCGAGGGGAGGAATCGCGAAGGCGAGAAGCTCGCGCTCGCGCCGGCGCACACAATCCGACCGGCCTCCGATCATCGGAACCCGCGGTCGCCGACCGAGGGCGCCGTTCTGTCTGATTCGATCGCAGCCCGCATCGTTTCGTAACGTAAGTAGCCGTGTCGATCGAAGTTCCTCCCCCGATTCCCACGCCGGCCCGCGCGTGGCCCGCGCTGGTACGCGTGCCGAGGGACGGCCGTCGCTGGCCGGGGACGACACGGGCCGCCGTCGCCGTGGCCCTGCCGGGTCTGGTCGGTGTCGCTCTCGGTCATGATCTACTGGCTGCGATCGCAGCTCTCGGCGCGTTCGCGGTGGTGTACGGCGAGGGCCGTCCGTATCGGGTGAGATGGCGCGCCGTCTCGGTCGCGGGCTGCGCGATGGTGGCGGCGGCGTCCATCGGGGCCGTCGTCGGGGCGAGAGTGCATGACGAGGCCGTCGCGGGCGGATCACCGCTGTGGCCGATGGCGCTGGCGCTCTCGATGACCGCGGTCGTGGCGGCGGGCGCGTTCGTCGTCGACGCGCTGCGACTCGGTGCGCCCGGTGCCTTCCTTCCCCTCCTCACCGTGGAGATCGCATCGGCGTTGCCGGCTGTCGGTGTCTCGGTGCGTGAGGTGGTCAGCTGGACTGCTGTCGGCGCGATCACCGCGGTGCCGGTGGCGATGTCAGGATGGCCGTTCCGTCCGCACACACCCGAACGCGCCGCCGTGGCGGGCGCGGTCGCCGCCGTCGCCGCATTCGATCGCGACCGGGGCTCGGCGGGCCTGCGGCACGGGGCTGTGAAAGCGGTCCACGCGGCGTGGCACTGCCTCCACGACGGGGGGCTCACGGCCCGGGACCACTCGCTGATCCGAGAATTGCTGGACACACAGCGCCGCTGCGTGACGCTGCTGCATGGAACGGAGACGCTACTCGACGCCGACAGCGAGGATCTCCGTCAGAGGATTCCGCTGCCCCGTCCCACCGTCCTGTTCCGACTGCAGCGGGCACTGTCGCCGCACGGCCGCTCTGTCCTCATCGTCGTGCGGCTGGTCACGGCGTGCACGGTGGCGGGTGCCGTCGCGATGGGACTCGGTGTGGCCCGGCCGGATTGGGCGGTCATCACCGCGGCGATGATCCTGCATCAGGGTCCGGACCGGATCCTCGGAACGTATCGGGCGGTGCACCGCTTCGCAGGAACCGTACTGGGCCTGGTGCTGCTCGCCGGATTGACCCCGTTCGACCCGTCCGGCGCCGCACTGGTCCTGGTGGTGGCCGCAGCGATGGCCGGACTGCAGGCGTACCTCGTCCGCAACTACGGACTGGCGATGGTTTTCATCACGACGCTGGCGCTCCTGCTCGCCGGGCTGGGTTCGCCGAACGACCTCACGGGTGTCACGCGTGACCGTCTGATCGAGACGGTGATCGGAGTGGTCGTCGCGGTGGTCGTGCTGTGGATCGTGCGGCCCGGCGCCTACCGGAGGATCCTCGACGACGCGGACGACCGGGTGGCGACGACGATCGAACGGATCGGCCTCTCGCGCGATCGGCACGAGGTGCGCGGCCTGCGCCGGGAACTCGAGTTCGACATGCACACCGCGACCGCCGCGGCGCTGGCGGCCGCTCACACCGATCCGGTGTGGACGCAGACTCGGTGGACCCGGCACCACCGGCTCAACGAGGCCGGCTGCCAGGTACTGGCGCTCTCCTGAGACGAGAGAGCGGCCGTGGATCGCCGGGAGAACCCCGACGATCCACGGCCGCTCGCGTCTTGGCTAGTCGGCGGTCCCGGAAGGCACGATCAGCACCGGGCAGTCGGCGGTGTGCAGCATCGCGCGGCTGGTGGAGCCCAGCAGCATGCCTCGGAAGCCGCCTCGGCCACGCGTGCCGACAACGATGAGCTGGGCCTGCTCGGCGTACTCGCTGAGCACGCGCACCGGCCGGTCCCGCGCGACGACACGCTCGACGGTGACGTCCGGGTAGCGCTCCTGCCATCCCGCGAGACGCTCCGCCAGAACCACTTCCTCGCCGGTCTGGATCCGGCTCCAATGCGGGTCATCGGGAGTCGCGCCCAGTGACGGCTGCACGCTCACATCGCTCCACACGTTTACCGCGATCAGGGTCGCATCGCGCATTGCGGCCTCCGTGAACGCAGCCTCCACAGCGGGCTTGCAGGATTCGGAACCGTCGACGCCGACAACGATCGGACCTTCCGTCGGCGGGCGCCCGTCGAGGGTGCGGCCGCGGATCACCGCAACCGGGCACTGGGCGTGCGCAGCGACCGCGGCTGTCACCGATCCGACCACCAGGCCGGTGATCTCGCCGTGTCCGTGCGAGCCGAGGACCACCATCCATGCCTGCTTCGACAGCTCGATCAGCGTGGGGGCCGGACGACCGTCGATCTGCTCGGTGGTGATCTCGATCGACGCCAGATCCTCCACCGACTGCTTGGCCAGCACTTCGGCACTGTCCAGTCGAGACCGGGCCGTGTCGTGCAGTTCGTCCTGGAAGCTGCGGGCGAGATAGGGCTCGGAGTAGTAGAAGGCGGGGATGTGCACGGCAGTGACGATGTGCAGGTGCCGCCGATGGGCAGCAGCGGAACGCGCCGCCCACACCACCGCGTTCGATGCCGCTTCGGAGCCGTCTACCGCGACGACGATCGATTCGGTTGCGCTCATGGATTCAGCTTCTCCTTCACCTGACGGACCAGTCGAGAACCATTGTCCCGGTTTCGGCGGGCCCTCGTGTGGGTCTTCGGCCCCGAGTCGGCCGTGATGCCGGGCACGTCGGGGATCATGTGCACGCCCGAGGCCCCGGAATCCGCAGGGCGAACTCCGGGGCCTCGCGACAGGGCGGGCGCCAACTCAGTCGACAATCGCGCGCAGTTGCTCGATCAGCTTCACTCGTCCGGCACGATCGGCCGCCAACGGTGTCACGTTGAGGGTCGTCACGCCCGCTGCCGCGAACGCCGCGATGCGTTCCTTGACGAAGCTCTCGGTGCCGATCAGGGAAACAGCGCGTACGAGCTCGTCGGGTACCGCGGCCGTCGCTTCCTCCTTCTTGCCGGCCAAGTACAGATCCTGAATCTTCTCGGCCTCCTCCTCGTATCCGTAGCGGCAGGCGAGGTCGTTGTAGAAGTTCTTCCCCTTGGCGCCCATACCGCCGATGTACAACGCCAGATGCGGCTTGATCCACTGCAGCATTGGCTCTACGTCGTCACCGATCGCCAGCGCCGGACCGGCGTAGATCTGCAGCTCGCCCAGGCTCGGATCGCGCTTGGCCTTGCCGGCAGCCAGGGACTCGCCCCACACCGCCTCCGCCTTCTCCGGGTGGAAGAAGATCGGTTCCCAGCCCTCCGCGATCTCGGCCGTCAGCGCCACGTTCTTGGGGCCGAGTGACGCGATGACGACCGGAATTCGTTCGCGCACCGGGTGGTTGATCAGCTTCAGCGGCTTACCCAGGCCCGTGCCCTGATCTGCGGGCAGCGGGATCTGGTAGTACTTGCCCTGATAGTTGACCTTCTCCCGGCGCCACACCTGACGGCAGATGTCCACCAGCTCGCGGGTACGGCCCAGCGGCGCGTCGTACTTCACGCCGTGGAAGCCCTCTATCACCTGCGGGCCCGACGCGCCGATGCCCATGACGAACCGGCCGTCCGAGACATAGTCCAGACCCGCTGCCGTCATCGCGGTGAGGCTCGGCGTGCGCGTATAGATCTGGAAGATGCCCGACGCCAGTTCGATCGTCGACGTCTTGGCCGCGAGGTAACCCAGCTGACTGACCGCGTCGAACGAGTACGCCTCGGGCACGAACACGATGTCGAGGCCCGCCCGCTCGAGGTCGCCGACCTCCTCGACGGTCTCTGCGAACCCCCCGCTGTAGTTCAACCCCATACCGATGCGCACTTCGGCGACCCCAATCTCGTAGTACCTGTGACGGACGTTACGACGTCACGAACTCTACGACCGTGCAGGCCGGACCACCATCACCGGGCACTGCGCCTTCTGCACCAGTTCGTTGCTCGTCGACCCGAGCAGCAGACCACGGAAGCCACCACGCCCGCGGCTTCCGACCACCACCAGCTGTGCCTTCTGCGACCACGCCAGCAGATGCGTGCGCGGACCGTCGATGTAGAGCTCGCGCTGCACGGTGACGTCCGGGTACTGCTCCTGCCAGCCGGCCAACCGCTCGGCGAGCACCTCGTGCTCGGCATCCTCGAACGCGCGGGGATCCCTGATCGCGCCGCGACCGCCGGCCAGCGTGCCATGTGGGGTATCGCTCCAGGCATGGATCGCGACGAGCGGAGCCCCGCGCTGCGCGGCCTCTTCGAACGCCACCGCGATGGCTCGCTCACTCGTGGGGCTGCCGTCGACGCCCACCACGACCGGCCCCTCGTCCGGGACCTTGCCGTCACGCTCGTGTACCACGACGACCGGGCACACCCCATGGCTCGCGGCGTTGACGGCGGTCGATCCGATCCCACTGGCGGAACCGCTGCCGGAGGCGCCGAGGACCAGGGCCCGCGAGTCCTCGGACAGCGACACGAGCCAGCGAGCTCCGCCCATTGTCGAGATCTCGGTGGAGACGTCGATGTCGGCAGAGACCTCGCGCGCCGCTGCGGCCGCGCGCGCCAGGGTCTCCTTACCTTCGTCCTCCATCCAGCCGTAGATGCCGGCGACGTCCAGGTACGGCGCGCCGTAGGTGTAGGGCGAGAAGTCCAGGGCGTGGATGATCCGCAGCGACAGGCCGCGGGCCGCGCACATCGAGGCGGCCCACCTCACCGCCGCTTCCGCGGCGGGTGATCCGTCGACCCCGACCACCACCGAATTCCCGTCGCGTGCGATCGACGGTTCCCTCGTGCCCTGCTCAGTGCCCTGCGCGGTCATTGCGCTCACCCTCATTCCGTTGAGACGAATCGGTGCGGCATCAGTGCTCGTTCCTGCTTCGGATCGAGCCGATCATGGTGCCGCTCCCGACGTTAGTCACTCGAACCGATTTGCGCGGGGATGCGTGAGTCCCGAGCGGTTCGGGACCAAGGTCCCCATCGCCCGGCGCCGAAGGTCATGACCTTGGGAAACGACGTGCGACGCGGCTCACATTTAATTGGAATTTTGTATTCCAATTTCTACGGTCGAGGCATGCAACTGACGCAGTTCACCGATCTGGGCCTGCGGATCGTCACGCAACTGACGGCCGGGATGCCCGGGGACAGCGCCCCCAGCACCCGATCGATCGCGGATCAGCTTGCCGTCTCGTACACGCATGCAACCAAAGTGGTTGCGCGACTGAGTGAACTGGGCATGGTGACCACCCGTCGCGGCCGTGGCGGCGGCCTGGCGATCACCGAACTGGGCAGGACCGCGTCGGTGGGCTGGCTGACGCGTCAGCTCGAGGGCGACGGCGAGGTTGTCACATGCGAGGGCGACAAACCGTGCCCGCTGCGTCACGGCTGCCGACTGCGCTCGAAGCTGCGCGAGGCGCAGGAAGCCTTTTACACCGCACTTGACACGGTCACCGTCCAAGACCTCACGTCCCCCACAACCGCACTACCGACACCCTCCGTGCCGGCAGTGACCGAACCGTAGAACCCGACCGACAAGGAGAATCCGATGCTCTCTGAAGCCTCGAAGGAAACCATCCGCGCCACTCTGCCCGCCGTGGGCGCCGCGATCGGTGACATCACGACGCTGTTCTACCGCAGGATGTTCGACGCCCACCCGGAACTCGAGCGGGACCTGTTCAACCGTGGCAACCAGCGTCAGGGTGAGCAGCAGAAGGCCCTCGCGAGTGCGATCGCGGCGTTCGCCACCCTGCAGCTCGACCCGGATCCGGAGCGGGTGCAGACCATCCTGTCGCGCATCGCACACAAGCACGCGTCGCTCGGGATCACCGCGGACCAGTACTGGATCGTGCACAAGCACCTGTTCGAAGCGATCGTCGAGGTCCTCGGCGAGGCCGTCACCCCCGAGGTGGCATCGGCATGGGACGAGGTGTACTGGCTGATGGCGAACACTCTCATCGCGATGGAGGCCGGGTTGTACGAGAATGCCGGCGTCGAGGCCGGCGATGTCTGGCGCCGGGTCCGGGTGACCGGACGGACGCAACAGTCGGAGGATACGGTCTCGTTCACGCTCGCCTCACTCGACAGCGCACCCTTGCCGACCTTCACACCGGGACAGTACATCTCCGTTGCTGTGCAGCTCCCCGACGGCGCGCGGCAGATCCGGCAGTACAGCCTGGCCTGCGATCCCACCGACAACGAGTGGCGCATCACGGTCAAGCGGATCGGCGCAAACATGCGAGTCGACGGCTCCGTAACGCCGGTCGGCGAGGTGTCGAACTTTCTGTACAACAACGTTTTCGAAGGTGACGAGCTGAGCGTGTCGCTGCCGTTCGGCGACCTGGTGCTACCCGGGGACGACGCACCACTGCTGCTGATCTCGGCTGGCATCGGCTGCACCCCGATGATCGGCATGCTCGAACACCTCGCGAACACCGAAGACCGGCGCAGCGTCGCGGTGCTGCACGCGGACCGATCGGCCGCGCAGCATGCTCATCGCGCGGAGCTCGCCGAACTCGTCGACCGAATCCCCCTGGCGGTCATGCACCGTTGGTACGAGGACCTCGGTGCGCGAGAGCCGTTCGCCGGCACCCGCCTCGGCCGAGCCGACCTCACCGACGTGAGCATCGAGCCGGGGACCCGCGCGTTCCTGTGCGGCCCGCTGCCGTTCATGCTCTCGATGCGCGAGTCGCTGATCGCCCGGAACGTACCGACGGAGAACATCCACTACGAGGTGTTCGGCCCCGACAGCTGGGCCGGCGCGTCCGCGTAGGGGACCCCGGGGGCGCAGGCGGACGGGTCCGCCTGCGCGCCCAGCCCGTTCCCGGGCAACGCTGACGGGAGTGTTCTACGGTGAGGTGTGGCCCGACCCCAGTTGATCCTGACTCCGCTGACACCCGCGGCGATCTTTCTCGTGCTCACCATCGACGAGGGCGGTGAGTCCATCACCCGTGACGTGCTCTCGGATCTCGACGGCCTGCGCAAAGCCGTCGGATTCCGGGTCCCCGACTCAGGTCTCGTATGTGTCGCCTCTATCGGCTCGTCCGCATGGGACCGTCTGTTCTCCGGTCCTCGCCCCGCCGAGCTCCACGAGTTCGTCGAACTCGACGGCGGCCGCCACCGCGCGCCCGCGACGCCGGGCGACCTGCTCCTGCACATCCGCGCGGTGTCGATGGACCTGTGCTTCGAGCTGGCGTCGAAGGTCGTCGGACGGCTGCGCGGCGCCGCGACCGTCGTCGACGAGACGCACGGGTTCCGGTTTTTCGAGCAGCGCGACCTGCTCGGGTTCGTCGATGGCACCGAGAATCCCGAGGACGCCGAGGCAGCGGAAGCTGCGCTCGTCGGCGACGAGGATCCGGACTTCACCGGCGGCAGCTACGTGATCGTGCAGAAGTATCTGCACGACATGGACTCGTGGAACGCGATCTCCACCGAGGAGCAGGAACGCGTGATCGGCCGCACCAAGCTCGACGACATCGAACTCGACGAGGCCACCAAACCGTCGAACTCCCATGTCGCCCTGAACACGATCACCGACGAGAACGGCGACGAGCTGCAGATCCTGCGGGTGAACATGCCCTTCGGCAAACTCGGTGATGCCGAGTTCGGCACCTACTTCATCGGCTACTCGGCCACCCCCTCGGTGACCGAGGAGATGCTCCGGAACATGTTCATCGGCAAACCCGAGGGCAACACCGACCGCATCCTCGACTTCTCGACCGCCGTCACCGGCGGCCTGTTCTTCTCCCCTACCGTCGATTTTCTCGACGATCTCCCCCCGGCGCCGGGTCTCCGGCCGGCCGACGACGAAGGCCTGAGCCTGTCGCCCGCTACTGACGGATCACTCGGAATTGGCAGTTTGAGAAGGAGTTCCACACGATGAACAATCTCTATCGCGGTCTAGCCCCGATCACCGACGCTGCTTGGGCGTCGATCGAGGAGGAGGCGACCCGAACCTTCAAGCGACACATCGCGGGGCGCACCGTCGTCGACGTCTCCGGGCCGCACGGCACCAACTTCTCCGCCGTCGGGCTCGGTCGCACCACGCCCATCGAAGCGCCGGGCTCCGGAGTGCAGGCCCGTCAGCGTCGCGTCGCGCCGCTGGTGGAGCTACGCGTGCCGTTCACGCTGTCGCGTGAGGAGATCGACAACGTCGAGCGCGGCGCCCAGGACTCCGACTGGGACGCCGTGAAGGACGCCGCGAAGAAGATCGCGTTCGCCGAGGACCGGGCGATCTTCGAGGGGTACGCCGCTGCCGGCATCGAGGGGATCCGCGCGAGTTCGTCGAACCCACCGCTGCATCTGCCCGAGGATGTTCGTGACGTGCCGGAGGCCATCAGCCAGGCCCTGTCCGAGCTGCGCCTGGCCGGCGTCGACGGCCCGTACTCGGTGCTACTGAGTGCCGAGGCTTACACGCAGGTCAGCGAGACGTCCGATCACGGCTACCCGATCCGGGAGCACATCAGGCGGCTCATCGACGGCGACATCATCTGGGCACCGGCGATCGACGGAGCAATCGTCCTGACCACCCGGGGCGGCGATTTCGACCTCCAGATCGGCCAGGACCTGTCGATCGGCTATCTGTCGCACGACGCGAATACCGTCGAGCTCTACTTCCAGGAGTCGCTGACCTTCCTCAACTACACCGGAGAGGCGTCGGTCGCACTGTCGGCACACTGAACCGGCGCGGAGCCGTTGCTCGACGACTCAAGATAGCGAAGGCTAGCTTAACCAAATCTGAGCGCTGCGGCTCGGCCATCCGCCCCCCGATCCGAGCCACCTGGCTATATCTACGAAGAAAGTCCCTGTCCGGGCGCTGGCGCTGGACAGGGACTTTCCTCATGCTCGGGCTGGGTTCACATGGTGGCCGAGGCGCCGCGCCACGTCACCGACACGCCGCGCTCCTCGAGCCACGCCGAGGGGTCGACCTTGGCTCCGCCCGCGTTCCACACCTCGAAGTGCAGGTGCGGGCCGGTGGACTGGCCGCGGTTCCCAACGGTCGCGATCTGCTGGCCGGCGGACACCCGCTGACCGGTCGACACCCGATAGTCGTTGATGTGGCCGTAGACGGTGGTGGTGCCGTCGTCGTGCTTGACCCGCACCCACAGGCCGAACCCGGACGCCGGACCGGCATCGACAACGACGCCGTCGGCCGCGGCGTACACCGGAGTGCCGATCGGGGCTGCGATGTCGAGGCCGCCATGATGACTTCCCCAACGAGGGCCGAAGTCGGAGGTGAGCTGACCGGAAACCGGCTTCACCGCACGCGGCTTGACCTGGTTCAACGACCCGAAGTTGGCCTCCGCTGCGGCGGTGAGGTCGCGCACCACGGCCTCGGCCTGCGGCATACCGGCCGGGATGTCGAAAGCCCTGACCGAGTCGATGACCTGCTGGGCGGTCGGCGCGACCGGCAACGGGGGCAGAGCGGGAAGCTGGATCTCGGGAAGGGCGGGCAGCGCGAGGCCCGCGGGCAGCAGACCCTCGGGAACCTGGAACTGGGCCGGCACATCGACGGTGTCGGCCGCAGCACTCCCAGCACCGAGCTGCGCGCCAGCGGTGAGGATCGCACCGGTCGCGGCGGCCACGGTCGCGGCCTTGAGTCCGACACCCGGACCTGCGCTCTCGCAGCGGTGGCGACCTCGCGGGACAGTCGGATCGAACTCGAGAACAGCGTCGGATTCGCTCCGGCGGTGACGTCCCACAGTCAATTACCTCGTCAATCGTCTAGCGGCCGCGCACTTCCGGAGTGCACTCAAATTTGCTGCCGAGCCAAGGTAACAAATTCATATAGCTCCCCGCCAGCGTTACCTGATCTTTATCTGGCGTGGCGTCGGGTGCCTGGGTCGACACCGCCTTCGCCGGGCCGGACAGGACCGCGAATCCCGGTCGCCTCGGCCGCCCGGACAGCCCCTTGCATGTTCGCGGGCGCCCGTCGCGCGACGAGGCGACCGAGTGATCGGAGGAGGTCGAAGCCCGCTACACTCCCTAGTGCGGAACAGCGCGAACAGGGTTGGATCACCTGCTCGGGCCCGCCCCCGCCTTCGTAGCTCAGGGGATAGAGCAACCCTCTCCTAAAGGGTAGGTCGCAGGTTCGAATCCTGCCGAGGGCACTCACACCCCCTCCCCGTTCCGGGCGGGGCGCCCCCTCACCCCTGCCGCTCCGCTTTTCGTCGCGCCGCGCCCCCAATCGGCACAGCGGCACCGCCAGAACCGGAGCGGCGGCTATGAGCACGCGGACGGCGGGCTACTCCCGCCGCACCTCCCCCGGCGTCTTGTCCTCCCGAACACCCCGCCAGCTCGGGTGCCGCAGCCGGCCGGCGCCGGTCCATTCCCGGAACCGCACCTCCCCGACGATCGTCGGGGTCACCCACACGGTGTCGCGGACGTCGGCGCCGGGCACGTCACCGGAGAACGGGCTGCCAGTGGCCTCGAGCGGGGCGAGCATCGACCCGAGCCGCTCGAGTTCACGCTCACTGAACCCGGTGCCCACCTTCCCGATGTACTGCAGACGGCCGTGCTCCGGAATCCCCAGCAGCAGCGCGCCTATCGCCCCGCCGCGCCCGCCCCTGCCGCGCCGCCAGCCGCCGACCACCACTTCCTGCGAAAGCCAGTTCTTGGTCTTGATCCAGGACGAGCCCCGTTTACCAGGCAGGTAGACGGAGTCTCGGCGCTTGGCCACCACGCCCTCCAGTCCGCGCTCCCGGCTGCGATCACGCGCCTCGTCCGGGGAGTCCGGCAGTCGCGGCGGCACCACCAGCCCGTCGACCGCCGCTGCGAGCGCCTCGAGTATCCGGCGCCGATCGTCGTACCGCTTACGCAGCAACGACACCCCATCCAGATAGAGCACGTCGAACGCCCAGAACTGCGGGACACCGCCGGCCTGCAGCGCCGGAAAGCTCGTCCGGCCCTGCCGGTCCAGGCTCACCACCTCACCGTCGAGGACCACCCGGTGCCCATTCAGTGACGACTTCAGTGACCCCAGGGCCGGATAGCGGTCGGTGACATCGTTTCCGGCCCGTCCGCGCAGTAGTACCGCGTCACCATCGAACTCGACGATCAGCCGGATGCCGTCCCACTTACCTTCGAATGCCCATTCATCCGGGTCCAGCCCATCCAGAGTGCCGGTGGTCGCGAGCATGGGCGAGAGCCCGCGCGGCAGCTCCGCGCCGTGTGTACCTTCCTTCATCAAGTGCATCAGCCATTGGTCGCCGTCCGTGCGAATCAGCGCGTACTGCCCCTGCACGCGACTGCCGAACAACCGGACGACCACCTCGTCGTCGCGCCATTTGACCGGCTCGTAGGTCCCAGCGTCCCAGATACTCACGGTGCCGCCGCCGTACTCGCCCTTGGGAATCGATCCGGAAAAGCTCGCATACTCGAGCGGATGATCCTCAGTGTGCACCGCGAGCCGGTTCTCGCTCGTCGATGTCGGAACGCCCCGCGGCACCGCCCACGACACCATCACACCATCGTGCTCGAGTCGAAAGTCGTAGTGCAGCCGGCGTGCGTGGTGTTCCTGAATGACGAAGGAGTTTCCCGCGCCACCTTCTTCTTTCGTCTGCGGCATCGGTTCGGGAGTCCGCGCGGGATCGCGTTTGCGACGGTACTCGGTGAGGGTGTCGAGCGGCGGGTCCAACTCGGCCAGCAGATCGCCGTCATGCCGGAATCGCGCGAGCACTTCGTCGAAGTGCAGCTGCCGCAGCTGCGAATCCTCGAGCTCCGCCCAGCGACGCGGCGCCGCCACCGTGGGTTCGCGGCGCCCGCGCATCGAGTAGGGGGCGATGGTGGTCTTGGCTGCGTTGTTCTGGCTCCAGTCCACGAAGACCCTGCTGCCGCGTACCGACTTCGCCATGGTGGCAGTGACGAGATCCGGGTTCAGCTGTTCCAAACTAGTCGCGACCTTCTTCGCCACCGTCGATGTCCCACCTGGTGCGAGGGCCCGATCCAACGGTATGTAGACGTGAATCCCCTTGCTACCGCTTGTGACTGGAAATGCCGACCATCCGAGACTCGCGACCAGATCCCGGACCGCGAAGGCCACCTGTGCGCATTCCGGCAGGCCTACCCCGTCCCCCGGATCGAGGTCGAAAACCAGCCGGGTCGCCGGCCCTGGTTCACCATCGACGAATCGCCATTGCGGGACATGCAATTCCAGCGCAGCCTGCTGCCCGACCCAGGCCAGCGCCGCCGCCGAGTCGAAGATCGGATACCGCACCGTCCGATCCTTGTGATGGACGGCCTGCCAGGTGAGCCAGTTCGGCGCCGACGCCGCCAGGTTCTTCTCGAAGAACGACGGCTCGTCCACCCCGTTGGGCCAGCGCTTGCGAGTCGCCGGCCGGTCGATGACATGCGGCAGCATCGCGGGCGCGATCTGGGTGTAGTAGTCGATCACGTCACCCTTGGTAGTGCCCGTGGCCGGATACAGCACCTTGTCGAGACGGCTCACGGACACCCGGCGTCCGTCGATCGTGCGCGTGGACATCCGGGCACCTCCCGTCGGTGTACGAACATTGTGCTCCGCGAGAGGTGCCCCGTGTCAGATTCTGGAGATCCGAGAAGTCCTGGGAATCCGGGAAATCACAGCGCGAGATCGCGCCCGATGATCTCCTTCATGATTTCATTGGTTCCCGCCCAGATCTTGGTGACGCGGGCATCCATCCACGCCCGCGCGACGCGGTACTCGCGCATGTAACCGTAACCACCGTGCAATTGGACACAGTGGTCGAGGACGTCGTTCTGGACCTGCGCAGACCACCACTTGGCCTTGGCCGCATCGACCGCACTCAGCCCGTCTGCAGCGTGTTCGGCGACCGCGGCATCGATGTACGCCTGCGCAACCTCGATCTTCGTGACCAGTTCGGCCAACAGGAACTTGTTGTGCTGGAACGACCCGATCGAGTTGCCGAAGGCCTTGCGCTCCTTCGCATATTCGATCGTCTCGAAGAGAATCTGCTTGGCGTGCGCGACGTTGGTCACCGCGGCGCCGATGCGTTCCTGAGGCAGCCGTTCCATCATCGCCACGAAGCCGCCGCCCGCCTCGCCGAGCAGGGCGTCCGCGGGAAGCCGGACACTGTCGAAGAACAACTCCGCGGTGTCGGCCTCGGGCTGGCCCACCTTGTCCAGCTTGCGCCCCCGCTCGAAGCCCGGCAACGAGGCGTCGACCAGGAACAGGCTGATGCCCTTGGAGCGCTGGGTCGGATCAGTGCGCGCCGCCACGACCACGACGTCCGCGGTGTAGCCGTTGGTAATGAAGGTCTTGGAACCGTTGAGGATCCAGTCCGAGCCATCCCGGACGGCCGACGTCTTCAGATTGGCGAGATCCGATCCCGCGGACGGCTCGGTCATCCCGATCGCCGCCACCACCTCACCAGTTGCCATCCGCGGCAGCCACTGCTGCTTCTGCTCCTCGGACGCGAGGTCGACGACGTACGGCGTGACGATGTCGAAGTGGATACCGAAACTCGACGCCAGCGCCATGTTGACGGCCGCGAGCTCCTCGGTGGCGACCGCGTTGAAGCGGTAGTCGCCGGCCTCGCCGCCGCCGTACGACTCCGGAATCTCCAGGCCGAGAATGCCCTGCTTACCTGCCTCGCGCCACACCTCACGCGCGATCAGCTTGTCCTCGATGTAGGACTCGACGTTCGGCACCACATCCCGCGACAGGAAATCGTGAACAGACGAACGGAACTGCTCATGATCGGCAGTGAAAACGGACCTCTTCACTTCGCACCCTTCCAGATCGACCAAAATTCTAAGCGCTCGCTTAGTTTGTGATGAGAGTGTGCGAAAGTCAATGCGAGAGCGCCGACACCGGGTCGGCTGAGGCAGCGGAGGCCGGAAGAAATGTCATCACGAACACGGTCCCCTAAGAGCAGTCGTCCCATCGGGGATGCGGAGCAGCGATTGCTCGACGCCGCCCGCGACGCCTTCGCGGACAAGGGCTACCACGGAACCAGTACCCGGGAGATCGCCGCCGGCGCCGGCATGAGCCCCGCGGCGATGTACATCCACTTCCGATCCAAGCAGGACATCCTCGCCCGGTTGAGCCTCGAAGGCCACGTCACCGCACTGGCGGCGCTGACCGACAGCGTTCAGACGCCCAGCTCACCGACGAAGCGCCTGCGTGCAGCGGTGTACGCCTTCGCGCATTGGCATGCCGAGAACACCACGACGGCCCGGGTGGTGCAGTACGAGCTGTCCCATCTGGACCCCGACAGTCACGCCCAGGTGGTGCAGTTGCGTCATGACATCGTCACCACGGTCCGCTCGATCATCGAGGACGGCACCCGCGACGGCGAGTTCGCGGTCGACAACATCGACACCACGACCCTGGCGGTCCTGTCGCTGTGCATCGACACTGCGCGCTGGTACCCGTCGCGCGAACTGCACAGCCCGGACGCCGTCGGCGCGGCCCTCGCGGCGCTCGCGCAACGAATGGTCGGGGCAATCGAGCCTACTCCCGCACCCCGCTTCTAAGCGATCGCTCAGTCCAGGTTCGCGGCGTACGCGCCGTCGGCACGCGCCGTCGGCACGCGCCGTCAGGCGCCAGCCCCGTCGACCCGGGTGAGTTCGACCGCCGACAGGTTCACGGTGTCCAACTGCGGCCGTTCCGCTCCCGGGTACCACGCCTCGACGCGTCCCGTCCCGGCGCCGGTGAATCCTCGCGCCCTGACCTCGCCCTGGGTGCCCGGGGATCGCCCGCGGATAGGCCCGGACAGTGGGGTCGCGAAGCCCTCCACCTGCCCCAGAGACTCACCGGACGGGCAGTCGATGCGGTTGAGATTGCCCTGCGGCCAGTAGGTGTTCCCGTCCCGCACGGCGTGCGGATCTCCACACGCCTGCGTCCACGACCACCACGCGCCACCCATGCGATGCGCGTTCATCGCGTCGACGAACCGGTCGACGTCGTCGGCCTGCTCATCGGGCTCGCCGAACCAGCCCCACTCGCCCGTCCACAGCGGTGCGTCGTACAACGCTGCCTGGTCCGCGATGCGGAATCCGTCCTCGAGAGAGGGGAATTCGCTACTGACGGTGATCGACTGGCTGTAGAGGTGCGGCGAGAAGACCACGAGCGGATCGTCGAGGTAGCTGCGCGGGGCAGGGCGTCGAAGCCGAAGGCAGACCAGATGGCACTGGGCTCGAGCATCGGTGGGCACGCCTGCCCGTCGGGAGTTCCGATGCTTTCAAGCCACACCCGAGAGCTGGCAAACAACAACGCAGCCACACCCGGCCCACCCGGGTCACAGTCACAACGTAATCGACCGAAGTAACTGCACCTACGAACTTAAGGACCACCATCATTCGGGGCCGTGGACCCCGACGCAACCCGACCGCGTCGGCCACCCCGCCGCGCCCGGAAACCGGAACCATCACCGGGACAAGAAAACCGAACTCGATTAGGCCGGCATGCCGCGCTCACGAAAGATCGAGGTTAGTGCGACGCGATTAGGGGCCTTCACTGTCACGCAGATTGTTCGTGATAAGTTCGTGATAAGCATTTCATCCAAAAGGCATGTCGAAGGGGAAACGTATGGACCGCCGCAGCTTGATCGCGATCGCTGAGCAGTTGGTACCGGAGAGTCCGGCGCTCACCGAGGCGGTCCGGGCGGCGGTGGATGACAGATGGGCATTGGCGGAGCTGACCCAAGGTCTACAGGACGCTGCGGTCATGGAGTACATCGACTGGTCTGACGATCCGGAGATGGCCCGAGAAACATTGGAATCCTTGAAGTTCCACCCGTCGTCCATGTCATGGGACTGGTGGGAAGAACACGAGGATGACGACGATGGGGACGAGGACATCGAGCGGTTCCTCGGCTTGGCTGGAGAGCAGAGCCGCAAGCACGGCGTGCTCCTGGTTCAACTCGATCTCGGTGCCGATGGCTACCTACTGGGTTTCGTTCCCACAGGCTCGGCCAAGGACATGATCAAAGTCGGATCATTGATTGTCGTTCGCAGAGGCTGGCAGGATTCGTGAGGCGGCGCATTGTTCGCCGCCTCACGCGAACCCTCAGTGAGCGATTCTACTTGCGGAACTTGCCAAGGTGATTGAACCGCCCTGGATCTAGTGGTGACTTCGTTCAGGCCATCAGGGATCGAGGGAGCGATGGTGCGCGCCCCGGCGTCAGCACTAACGAAATGAGCCAACTCAGGTCCTGTGGGTGACTGATGGCTGTGCGAGAACTTCCATCATCACACCCCAGGACCCGCCTACATGTTGTGTCCTATCGTGCCAGCGCCGGACGCGGTCCATACACTCCCGATCCGCAAGAGTCGGTTGATGCGCCCCACCGAGAAGTGATTCAACCCACGGTCACCGATCCAGAGGACACCCATAGCGGATATCCCGCCGTCTGGGATACAGAAAGGTCAGCAGCCTCGGGCGTGCCGATATTCCGGAAACCTATCCGCTAGAGCTCTATCGAACGCGGCGGCACGCTCGAATGAATCCATATTCGGCTGCACGTGATCGCGCCCAAGGTGCGCTGTCATCAATCCTGCTGCATCAGTGAAGTAACCATTGACGATGCACAAGATTATAGTCGCCCGTAGAACACGGGGGTCAATCCGGTCATGCGAGGTCCCCGGGATCGGCTCCTCCGCCACCCGAATCAACCTCTCAAGAGAGTTGCGATCGTCGAACCATTTCGCAACAGCCCCAGATACGCGATTTTCAAACCACTGCACGGCAATCGGCACGTCCGCTTCAGTAATCACCCATGGCGCCTTCCCCACCGACTCCAGACCCGGCAGATTGTTAAAAGTCCACTGGTCAACATACTCAAGGAAGCGGCTGTCCGGACCTTCACCCTTCAGCAGTGCGTCCGATGGCATTGATCGTAGGATGTCACCTACCGCCGAAGATATAAGGCATACAATTCCCGTACACCTCGCGGCACCGTCCCTCGAATAGCCAATATTTGCTTGCACGGCAGCGACGGTATGAGGAATTCCAACAGCATCAGTCGTGAACCAAACGGCACCCTCGTTACACTCCGCTAGGGAACCAGACGGCATGTATCCCGCGTGCACCATTGCATCGGTCAATTCCCCCTTAACCATATTGGCAACACGGTCTCTTTTACGAGCAGCCACAAATTACTCCTTTCAGGCGAGAGCCCCCACCAGATCGATTCACCCTAGATATCACAAATGGGCGCCGTATGTCCACACCGCTAGCGCCTCCCGCCCACCGGGCTCCCGAGCCGCCTCTTGACTTGATCGCACAATGTTCACCGTCATGGACTCATCGCGAGGCACGGCGGAGCGTGCACTTCGCTGCAAGCGAGCAATGTTCGTTTCAGGATACGGCGGAGAAGAAACCACTGGAGCGCTGATGTTTCCGATCAATGAAGCGACGAGGTCCAGGTCAGATTCGGAGTCGGCCCCTCCTGCGGATTCATCTTGCCCAAGCATGTAAAGCAGGGATGCGGGGATACCGATTACGGGCAACATTGAAAGCAATCCAGGATTGCTTGAGTTCTTTGTCTTAGCCCAATAGTTCGGAAGTAAGGGCGGCAGGCCGGCGGTAGTGGCCGCGGCGTTGATTTCCGTCACCAGGTCGTTCAGAAACTGTTGAGACAATCTAGCCGAGGCCCCCCAGTTTCCGACCTTCGTCCGGAAGAGGGTCTCATAGTCGAGAGCGAATGACTTAGCCGCCATCTCAATGATTTGAGGTGTCGGCATGTAGTCGACATTCCAAAAGTGTGCCTCGACCCTGGAGATCACATCATCTGCCAGGAGGCCTGCAGATTTCAGTTCGCCAATACGAACAGATAGAGGTTCTCCATCGACATCAAGGGCTTTGGACAGATTCAAATCCGAGGCTGTCAATGTCCCTTTGTTGAGTTCCGGATAGGCCCGAACCTGACCCTTTCGGGTAAATCTCGGATCTTTACCGAACTTTGATTCAATAACCTCCAACTTTCCGGTCTTCGGATTGATGACAATGAAGTCCGGCCTCACCGTGACCCATTTACCGTCGACACGAACTCCAATTGTAGGTTGTTCGGCGAGGATTTCATATCCTTCTAGCCGCAATTTAGCGCGAGTGAAAGCTTCACCAACACCGCCGCGAGCGGGGTTACTCAGATAAGTTACGGCATTAAAAACCCCGGGAAGATCCCAGGGTTTGACTCCCAACGGTCCAACGCGAATCATGTTGGTCGTGTCGTCCGGCGCTGTACTGTTGGTCAAATCCCGATCATGGCGCGAATTTGTTGAAAATTCCGGGAGCACTTCGGGCACACTTGGGTTCGCCGGAGCACCCTCCCCTGGCGTTTGATGCGGAGAAGTCCGCGGTGGGGATTCCGGCGATCCGGTTCGCGTAGGACCAGAATCGCCTTCGCCGAGTCCGCTCGCGCCGTGGGCGTCTCCGCCCTGCGACAATCTGCTACTCTCGATCGCCGCGAGGACTTCTGGGGCATCCATCCGCGCCCCCTGCTGCCAGGGACGCAACTCGTCGACAGTCCTGAGTTCCCTTACAGCGGCTAGGATTTCGGCCTCAGATTTGCCGGCCGCAACCATTTCATCGATCAGCAGTCCTTCGCCGTCTCGACTTCCTCGCCGGATTGCCCCAAGACCCTTCGGTCCGGGAATGAAAAAAGTTGCGCCAGTCAGGATCGCCTTGGTGATGGATACTGTGCTGTCTTCGGCGTATTCATCAGTGTTGGTGCCCACCACCACCGCCTGGAGTGCTTGCCAGCGTTCATGACCGTCGCCATTGAATATTGGCTTCAACGTTTCAACCGTCTCGCGCGCGATATCGTCAGACGTCACTGCCGCGTCATGTTGCCCCCAGAGCGGGCTGACTGTGTTGTACACCGCACCCAAGTCAGTCATACCGAAGGCCGCGCGGCCCAACCCGTAGCCGAATTCGAGGGTGGTGTCGACAGCCTTTCTAACAGCGTTCCGCTTGTCTCTTGGCTTCTTGATAATGTTTCCGTCGATGTCGTAGACCGTTTCGTCGAGCTGGACATCTAGGCGGGTAATGGTGGTCTTTCCGTCGGCGTCGGTGATGATGGTGTCGCGATACCACTCACCCGGATTCTTGCCACGGAATTCGTCGGTGAGCTTGCCGTTCTCGTCCATCCGGAAGTGGTGTACGCCCGAGTCGGTCTCTTCGGTACGCGTCAGGACCCGCTTGCCTTGGCTGTCCGGGCTTACCTGCCATCGCTGCGGGCCGTTCTTACCCGAGATGTCCCGCCAGCCGTAGCCTTCGCTATCGACCTGACCGGTGAATGTGCTGACGAGCCCCCCTTGCTCGTTTCGGGTGGTCTCCGAGAATGTCTTGTTGCCGTAGCTGTCGACATGAACGTTGTCGTACAGACCGCCCTCGTTCGCGACACCTACATCGGTGCCCACCCGGTTCCCGTCTTCGTCGTAGGAAGCGGTATAGGTGTTGTTGTAGTCGCTGGAAATCCCGAACTCGTGGCTGGCCTGGCCCGCAGTCGATGTCCCGGGATCGAAGTGCTGGCCGTAGACCTCGGTGTCCTGCCCGTCCTTGCCGGCGTAAGATGAGGTGCCGGTGGAGTCGTCGTTCCACCGCTGCCACCCGCCATTTCCGTTGTCGACTACACGCGAATTGGTCGTGCTGCCATCAGGATTGATGATTTGCTGATCGACAGTCTGATTGCCGTTCCCACTTGGGATGGTGTTCTTGACGGTTCGCCCGTCGGGCAACGTTGTAGTCCACGTATCACCCTCCTGGCGGCCAGTGGTGTCGGGCAGACCGTAGATATCTGACACGGATCATCGCCTCCTCAAAGATTTCAGGCGCGCCGCGACCAGGCTCGAAGTGCTGCAAGCTACGCGGCACCCGGATGGGTAGCGGCGGCGAGCAATTCGGCGTGCGCGCGCAGAGAGTTGTCGACCGGTCTGTGACAAGTCGAGAAGAGACATGTGCCGCGCTCAACCAAAGGTTGAGCGCGGCACATGTAGAACACGATCCCCGATATCGGGAATGGCTTTACACCACTAGATGCGGTGCCGCCCGGGTGCGCGGAGCGGGAATGAGCACCGAGTTACGGAATCGCGAACGAAAGCTCGCCGGTGGCGGTGGTGACCGCGTTGGCGGTACGGGCCGTCACCGCGGCGCCGAAGCCCGCGGCCAGGACAACCCGGCCACCGGACCCGACAGCGGCACGAGCCGTAGCCGATCCTCCACTTCCGAGCGAAAGAGTCGCCCGCATTGCGGGTTTCGTAGCGAAAGTCAAAGACCCGAGCCCGGTCGCCTCCGCGGAGAGCTTGGCCGAGGGCTTGAAGGTCACGGCTGGAGTGGCGGTTCCGCCGAACGCGGCGTACACGAACGCCGGGATGACCGGGACCCGTGCACCGTCGACCCGGCTGACCGGCGACCCCGGCAGGGCCACCACCATCGCCGGTGGCGCCGCGACCGAGGTGAGCACTGTCGGTCGCGTGGGCAGTGCGGCCACGATCGCCTGTGCTGGTGCTGGCATAGCAGCCTCCAAATCGAAGAGGTGAATCAGCTCACGGCGAAGGTCGGGGTGATCAGCAGGGTGCCCTGGGCGCCCAGCATGGTCGGGGAGATCGCGACCTTGTCGATGAACGTGCCTCCGGTGGCGGCGCTCCACAGACCGGCGTGGGTGTAGGTGCCGGCGGGCAGGTTCACGGTGACCTGGCTGCCGGTGATCTGGCCGTTGGCCGGCGCGCCCCAGGTGGTGGCCACACGGACATAGGCCGGCGCACCACCCGAGGCTTCCGCGAGGCCGGTGGGGCCCGGGTCGCTGGTATGGACCGAAACATACATAGTGGGCGCCGCATTGGCGTAGGCGGCGCACAGAGCGTTCTTGGTTGACGTAACAGCGATAGCCATGATGTTCTCCTCGAGAATTGTTTTTGCAATGAATTTCGCCGTTGTCGAGCGGCGAAAGAGGTCAGTTGCGGATGACGGAGCCGACGTACCAGGCGTAGGTGGTGGCCGGGGTGGTCGTGTAGGTGACCAACATCGTGTAACGCGAGTTGGTGGGGATCGGATCGGACGTGGCCGCGGGTACGGTCCAGCTGGCTGCGGTCGGGGTGACGGTGGCGGGCCAGGTACCCAGCGATGCGCCGCCGGGCGCGGTGAGCACGATGGAAACCTTTGTTCCGGCCGGGAATACGGCCCCATTGGAGGGCTGAATGGTCTGCACGAAGCCGGCGCCGGTGGTGAGTTTGAGTGGTTCGATCTTCGGCTGGTAGCCGAGGTATCCGGGATCGATCGGTGATGTCATGTGATTCCTTCGCTGTGTTCGACCTCGTCCATGAGTTCTCTGGACAGGTTCAGTTCCGGGATGCGGCCGTGCTGGGCCGCTTCGATTACGCCGCGCAGTACCGCGAGCGCCTCGCGGAAGAGGCCGGTGACACGGTCCAATTCCTGCCTGGACGCCGCCTGCGCGGCCTCTACTCCGTCGAGCCGCAGGGAGACGACCCGCAGTTCTTCCGACACACGGGACAGGGTCGCCAATGCGATGTCGTTGACCTGTTTGGCGGCGGACACTTCGTGGCGAATATTCTGTGCCGGTTGAGCTTTCCGCGCCCGAAGCCAGGAGTAGAAGCTGGCGGCGCCGGAGCCGCCCAGAAAGGTGGCGGCGCTGATCAGCGTGGTTTCGAGAAGGGGCATCAGGTCCCTTCGGACCTGGGCACGGTCCGCTGGTGATGGCGCTGCGCCATTGTGGACTCCAGGGGGTTAGTAGGGTCGCCAACGGGAGAGGGCTCGACCAAGTCGGCCCTGCGAAGGCATCGGGGGCGAGTTGGGCACCGGCTAGGCGCGGTTGATCAGGGCCCCGTCGAAATAGGTGTTGGGGCCGAAGAGATTGTTGTTGGCAAGGGAGCTGCAGCCAGGAGCGACGACTGCCCCCGCGGGCAGGAAGACCACGAACGTGGCCTCGACGCTCGAGGCGTACCCGTAATCCTGGAGCTGAAGGATCTTGGGCCCGGTGCGCAACTGCCGCCAGGTCGCGGCGGAGTTCGGGGCCCACCAGAGGTCGGCCCCGATCACGGTGGGCACGGTGAAGTACAGGCCGAGGCTCATCCGGTACCAGCCTGAGACCGGCACCTGAACTTGTCCGAGCCCCAGGGCGGAGACCGTCACTGCCGAGCTGTGCCGAACGGTGTCGAAGGTACCTGCCGCGACGGCACGGGACCCCGCTGGCTGGGGCACGTTCGCGGAACTGATGCGGGCCAGCGCCCAGCCGATGCCGGTGACCGGCGGGGACACAAGGTCGCTAGCCGTCAACGCGGCGACGGCGAAGGAGAAGGAGGAGTACGCGAACGAGGCCAACCAGGTGTACCAGTTGCCGAATCCGAAAGACCTGTTCCCCACACCGACGGGTGAGCTCTCGACACTGTCGTTGTAGGCCAAGATCGGGACCCCGTTGATCAGTACCTGATAGTTCGCTCCGACCGCGTTCAGGGTGACGGTATCGCCGGTTCGGAGGGTAACTGCCGCGGTGCCCCATGGGGTGTAGTTCAGCCCGGTTGTGCGGGTGCCTCGTCCGAGCCGTACTTCATTGGCCAGTATGTCGACGTAGACGAAGGTGGCCAAGTCGGGCGCGGCACGAATGTAGAGCGGGGTGTTGGATGCGCCGGCTTGATTTGCGCGGCCCATGACCGCCGAGACCGATTGATCGTCGGTTCGCAGCACCGTCTTCGACAGTGCGACGACGACGGAGCCGTAGCCGATGGGCTTGTCACCTCCCTGGTTCAGTTGAACCTGACCGCTGACAATGGTCAGGTCTGGGACTTGACCGAATTTATAGGTGGTGTAGCCGGATCCGAGCTCCGTGCGCTCGAAGTCATCAGAAAACGTGGTGCCACTCAGCTGTTCGCCAGGCCGCCGCGGTGTCAGGGCCTCGATAGTTGCTTTGTTGACATCGGCAACCGTCTGCGCACTGGCGGCTGTAGAGTTGGCCTCGGAGGACCGCGTTTGCGCTGTTGTGGTAGCGGATTGGGATTTGTCGGTGATCGCCTTCCAGTTGCCGCCGATGGCGGTCACGCCCGCGAACGAGCCGATGACACCGGAAACGGTCGACTCGCGGGCACCCTCCCAGGTGAGCTTCTGGAGGTTGCTGATGTTGTTCGAGGCCCCCGCGGTGCCGACGTACGCGCCGGTGGGGACCGATTTGTCAGGTGAGGTCACAGTCAGGCTCCATCAGTAGCTCAGCAATGCGCCATCGAAATAGGTTGCCGTGCCGACGAACCCGTTGTTGGCACTGAGGTAGTAGCCCGGCGCCACCACCGATCCCTGCTGCAGAAAGGCGGTGAATGAGCTGCCGACGCTTGAGCTGACGACGCCTAGTGGCGCGGAGTCGCTGGCCGTGCGAGCGCCGACCCGAGACAACGACCAGGTTCCGCCTGGCGCCGGCGCGGTCCACAGTCCTACCCGCGCTCCGGTGTTAGACGAAGACAGGGCATACGCGGTCGTGATCGCGTACCAACCCGCCTTCTCGATCTGCACCTCGCCGCGGCCGAGATCGGGTACGGCGACGCCTTTGGCGGCGCCGATGTTGTCGAAAGTGCTTGCAGCAACGCGTACTTCACCGGCCGGCTGCGCGACAGCGACGGGGTTGAGGCGGTACAGCGACCACCCGGTGCCGACGACCGGCGGCGAGGACAGATCGGCCGCGGCGAGCGAGTTGATCGCGAACGAGAAGTATCCGAACAGCCCGGTCCAGTAGTACTGACAGCCGAAGCCGAAGGACCGGTTGTTCGCTCCGATCGGAGATTTAGGGGGCGCTGCGGTATCCCCATCCGTGTGACCGACAACGAGAACGCCGTTCACCAGAACCTTGTAGGTGCGACCCACCGCTTCGACGGTGACGGTAGCGCCGGTAGTGACCGTGGCCGATTTCGACGCCCATTCGTTGTACACGGTGGTGTTGCCGCTGCGCGTGCCCCAGCCAAGTTCAACGCGGTCTCGATAGACATGGGCGTACACGAAAGTCGACAGGTTCGTCGCGGAGCGGACGACGATCCGGGCAGCGGCCTTGTAGGCCTCCTGAATCCGGCCGACCACCACGGATACGCGCTGATCATCGGTGCCCGTCACGGTTTTGGACAGGGCGACAACATCGCCGGTGTTCTTGTCACCGATGCGATTGAGTTGCACCTGTCCGTCGATGACCACCAGATCCGCCACCGGGCCGGTCTTGAATGTGGTGTAGTCCAGACCCAACGCAGTGCGGCCGAATGCGTCGGAGAACGCTGTACCGCCCGTGGCCTGGGCGGACTGAACCGCAACCAGTTCCGCCAGGTCCACGGCGTTCTGGGCCGTGGTATTCTCCAGGGTCTCAGCCGACGCCTGCGCCTGGGAGGCGCCGGACTGAGCATCGGTGGCAGCGTTCAACGCCAGCTTGGCCACCGAGTTCAGATTCGAGCCGATCGCTTCCACACCGGCGAACGACGCTGTGACCCTGGACAGGATCTGCGTCCGGGCCGAGTCCCAGGTGACCATCGGCAGGTTACGAATCGAGCCTCCGGTGTATGCGCCAGGCGGTACCCACTTGTCCGGGCTGGTCATCGGGCACCGCCCGTCGAAAGGTGTCCCGCCACCGGATGGTCCGAATCCGAGACTCCGACCGCGTCGGTGAAAGATTCCACCAGCTCGGCCGCAGCGTCCGCAGCGGCCACCAGCACCGGCTCGTTCTTGACGATCCATACGTTGACGGTGCGCAGCACTTCGAGTGCGGTGAGCAGTGCAACGCCCGCGCCGACCGCGGAAGCCGGAGCGTACTGCAGCAATGCCACCGAAACGGTGAGGACGCTGATGATGCCGCCGATCAGCGACACCACCGCTTTCGCGTTGCGAGCGACGAAAGCTCCAACATTCTGAGCCATGAGCAACTCCTAGGGAGACAATTGCGCCGGAAGGCGCGAGAAGTGAATTGAAGGCGGCCTGATCCGGGCTCGTCCTCAGCTGCCGTCCGGGAGATCCTCGACAGAGCCGACTCTTGCGGTGTTCAGGTCGAGATCACGCGGGTCCACCAGGTGCTTGAGTTCACCGGATTCCCTGAGCTGCTCTACCAGGTGAGCCCTTTCGTCCGGCGTCAGCTCGGTGACATCCGGTGCCGAGCTCTCCGGCGGACGCGGCGCGCCCTTCTCCGCCCACTGGCCGGCGCCGTTGAGCCAATGCGAGAGACCGCGCGCGGGCGGGTGGTACTCCTTGGTCTGCTCGCTGGCGTAATGGCGAAATCCGAGGTCCCACAGGTGTTTCGACCACTGCCGTAGCACGTCGGGATGCACGAGAAGTGGTGAGTTCTGGGGGCCGGGCAGGCCGACCAGCGCCCACACGAAGGCCTCGCTGGGATCGTCGGGGTTGCACTGCTCGAGGGAAGGGATGGACATGTTCTCTCCGGAGGGTTTCGATGGGGATTCGGCGGGCGGAACTACATCTGGACGGCTAGTGCGTGGATGTCGTCGACAATGTCGGCAACCACGCGCATGGACTTGGCGAAGGGCATGTCGTGGTCACGTTCCGAGCCGACGGTGACCTGCCAGGCCGGACTCGCGGTCCGCGACCAAGCCAGTTCGAGTTCGGTGACCTGGTCGACGTACACCGTGTCTTCGGGCATGCCCTTGACGGTGGAACCGACACGGTCGCCTAGGAAGAAGTGGCCCAGCCCTTGGTCGCCGATCAGATACGGCTCCCCGTTGGCGACGATGAACTTGTGGGTGAAGTGCTGACGGGTCTTCCACATACCCTGACCCAGGGTCAACAACGAGCCGAGGGTGTAGGCGCGGTCGGCACTGTTTTCGAAGTGCTCCCAGTAGTGCGACCAGCCCGCGGCGCTGACGCGCTGCCCCGATGTGTGCTTCTGCCAGGCCATCAGCGTGTCCGACAACAGTGACGTCGCGATCGTGTTCGCCACCGCCGTGGCGGCGTTCACCACACCACCGGCGATGGAACCACCGAACGGAATCTCACCGAGAGCGCCGGCGACCAGCATGCCGACCACCTGGATCGCCGAGGAGATCGCCTCGTTCACACCGGGCATCGAGTGACCGCCGGTGAGAACCTGCACCGCCGACGAGGGATTGACGATGAACTGTGAGGTCTGGATGCCCGTGTTGTCGTTCTGCCGGTAAACCACCCACGGATGCGACGGGAGCGTGCCCATCCAGCCCTTATGGTCCGGATTCCTGTACAGCTCAGGCATATTCGGATCCTTCAGCGCACCACTCGGGCTGTAGTCGAGCATGGTGTTGTCGAACACCTGCTTGGTGCGCTCGAGCCCAGCCCAGACGTTGCCGCCGGTGCTGGTACCGGTCCAGAAGCCGGACTTGTCGACGATGTCGACAACCAGGCAGCCGTGCCGGACCTTCGCACCGTTCCACGGTGGCGGATCACCCTGCAACCAGCGCCGCGTGACGACCGCCAGCTGCGCCGTTTCCAGGGTGCCCGCCGAGGCTTCGTGGAAGTTCTGGAAGCGAGAGCTGAAGATCGTCCACATCGACGTATCAGATAGGAAATTACCAGGTTTCACCACGACTCCCCACGTGGACTGGTCAAGGCTGCCCCACTGAGTGGGGTCCATCGGATCGTCGGGCAACGTCCACAGCCCACCTTGCAGGCGGAGCAGATTCAGATGCAACGCGGTTTTGAGCACCCAGACGCTGGGCCCCGCGAGCAGGAACTGTCGCGGGAACTGAACCGTTTCCGGCAGAAACGGATTCGACCAGCAGTAGATGTGCTTGAGATCCTGGTAGGAGTGCATGAACAGCAGCTCGACGGTGGTGACACCGTGGCCGTCGGTCTTGATGACAGCCTTCTCCAGCCGCCCGTCCCAGCGCGCTCCATCCTTGTCGACGGTGATGTGCACGTTCTTCTTGGTGCGGCCATTGATATCGACCGCCCACTTCGCCAGGTAGTAGTCGTAGGGCAGCACCAGTAGACCGGTCCCGGCCTGGTTCAGAATCCAGCGGAAATCAGCGCTGATCTCCGCGCCGCATACACCGCGCAGCTTCCAGTCGCCATCCCACAGGCGGATCAGGGGCCGCGCGAACCGCTGCTGCTTGCGAACCGTTTTGGCCGATTGCGCATCCGCGTAGATCGCGGGGAGGTCCAGCACCGAAGTCACTGCAGCCCCCACGGGCGCGACCAGTTACGCGGCTGCACCACCAGCACCGACGCGCCGGTCGGCGCACCACTCACCTTGACCGGTATCGCGGTGGCCGGCGTGTACGGGGGCACAGGATAGAGGAAGCTGACGCCGTCCATCAGCGCCCAGATCTGGGAGCCGTCCTTGGCGACGATCATCTCTTCCATCGGGTCGGTGTCGACCGTCAGATCCTCGCTCTCGGTGGTCATCGGCAATTCGATCACCCGATCGCCGTGGCGATCGACTGCACCCCATGAGAAGTCCGGCAGTGTCCACTTACCCGGCGCCGAACATACCCACTTGAGCCACATCGGCTGATCGGTCGGGTTGGCGATGGTGACCGTGCCGGACTGGTCCTTGACCGCGCCGGTGGTGTCGATCGTGGAGGTCCAGGATCCGGTCACGTCAGACTCGACCCACCACGGATTGCCCGCTGTACAGGTCATGACGACCTTGCCGATCGACTTCAGATGCGGATCCTTGTCCGGCTTGAAGTCCGGTTGCTCCGACATCCTCAGTTTCAGCGTTCGCGTGCCGAAATCGGTCGTGATCGTCAACGTCGCGTCGCGGTCGTAGGCCCAGGCCTTGCGCCACGCGGAATCCACCGCCTCCCACGAACTACCCGCGGTCTGAAAGACATTGACCGCGAAAACGACATCGCGCTTGTTCGTCCGGTAACCACCGAACGAGGAACCGGCCTGAAACGCCGACTGATTCCAAATCGTCGTCACCGGCGCGTCGTACAACCCGGTCGGCGACGTGGCCAGCTCTACACCCTCACGACCACTCCCCTGACCGGCGATGGTCCATCGTGAGCCATCGACTCCGGTCACCGTGATCATCGCAGCATTGGACGCCACAGATTCACCCCAATCCATATCATTGCCGCGGCAACTAATGAGACAATTCCCATTGCGCCGCCAGAATTTTCAATCTTCCGATGATGTCTTCATTGCTCGACATCGAGATATTCACCGTCGCCGGCTGCCCACCGGGGGTCGGCTGGGCCGGGCCGCTACCGCCGCCTGATCCACCGCCCGCCGAACGCGCCGCCAGCATCTTCTGCAAGAAGGACGGATCGGCGTTCAACGCCTGCAGAAACGGGCGGTTTGCCGCGGTCGATCGTGCATTCATCACGAATTCGCCGTCGGAAAGGTAGGCCGGAATCTTGTCGCCGATCGACGATCCCGGCCCCTTGACATCGCCGCCGGTGGCGTAAGCGGGCACATTTGCGTTCTGCCGCAAGAAGCTCTCCAGGCTGCTTCTCGCGTCACTACTTTCGTTCATAGTCATATCGATTCGTTTGCCATCGTCTGCGCGTCAGCTCACGAAGACCGACACGAACAGTCCACTGCCGATGGCCTGGCCCGTGCCGTTCTGGTGCAGTCGCACGTCCAGCACATCGCCGGAGCGCAGTACCGGTTGCGCAGTGAGCGGAATGGTGACGGGGATTTCCGCGGCCAGTTTCAGGCCCGCGGTCAGCGTGAGGCTCGCAAAGGTCTGCAGCACAGCGCCATCGCGCAGCTGGCGGACAGAGATGGTGGCGTTGTTGGTCGCGGCGCCGGTGACAGTGGCAAACCCCGGCGGTGCGACCAGCTGGACATCGGTGACGGTGTCGCCGCTGTAGAAGGCCGGGGAATAGACCCCGGCCAGGGTTGTGGTATCGGCCGCGCCGGCGGCTTGGGCCGGCAGCGTTGCGGAATAGATCATTCGTCCTCCCAGGTGGATCCGGTGAACTGGTCGATGAGGCCTTGCATCGACTCGTCTCGTTGAGCGTCGCGGACGATGTCCACCGCGGTGACCGGCCGAGGCATCGGCGTCATCCGGGGCGGGTCGCCACCGGCGGCAGCGATCACCGCGGCCTGCACGCCCTGGAGTGCGTCGATGATCGACAGCAGCAGATAGCTGTCGATGGTGTATCCCTCCGGAGTCGGGCCGGCGGGTTCGGTCTCCACTTCGTACAGGTCGAGTTCGGCCTCGGCTTGTTCGGCGGCGAGCATCTGCTCGGCCAGCTCACGATCCATCGCCAGCGCCGAGCGGTATTGTGAACCGTGCGGCAGCCTGTCCTTGACGGACCAGATCGTGCGCCAATCACGGTTGCGAATAGTGTGGGGCCCGAAGCATTCCCGGATGTCGATGCCGCGCTCGAGCAAGTCGTAGTCGAGCGCGGCACCGAAACGTTCCCAGAACTCTACGAGCCCTGCGATCCCCCCGGCAGCTCCGAGGAGCCCTGGCCGAAGAGGTGGGCGTAAAGATCCTTCTGGAAGGCGAACCACTCGTCGAGCGGCCGATCGGCGAACAGTTCTTCGACGGCTTCGTACTGGTCGCCCAGCACGATGACCATCTGTTCGTCATCGCTGGCGGTCCGGCGCAAGGCCAGGACCTGGCTGCGGGTGACCGGTGCGATCGCGATGTCGTCGGTCAGGCGGTAGGGCGCGCGTCGGTGCGGGGCGAGCTCTTGCTGCAGCTCGTAGAAACGACCGCCGACCTGGGCCTGGTCGGCCGCTTCGGGTGTGGATGCCATGATGCAGTTTCTCCGGGTTGTTTTGTGTTACTAGGACTTCGATGCGCGGCCGCGGCCCGGCTTTTCGACGGCCTGGACCTCGGCCTTCTCGGCGTGGCCGAGCTTGAAGACCGCGGTGACGTACTCGGTCGCGTTGGAAACGATGTAGTCGTCGACGCCGTCGGTCATGGTGACGGGGTACTCGGTGGGGATGGCGGACACGGTGGACCCGCTTTCTTCTCCGGCAAGAATGGATAGGGAATGTGTGGGGGCGTGCCATGACCGGAGACACATGACACGCCCCACGCCCAAGTCCGTGGACCTGGGAGATCGAGAAACCGTCAGGAGACGGTTGGGGGTGCTTTACGCAGCGTTCGGGATGTTGGTCTGGCTGAGGATCTTCTTCCAGCCCGAGCCGCCGAAGCCATGGGCGATGGCGTAGCCGGCGGTGTCGTCCTTGAAGGCGACCATGGTCAGCTTCTGGGCGAGGACTTCGGTGGGGTTCCACTGCTCGCCGCCGTACTTGCTGACCGCGACCTTCGGCAGCACCTTGTAGACGTAGATCGGGTTGGCGTCGTTGCCGTCCTTACCGATGATGATTGCCGAGTAGTAGGTGATCTCTTCCGAGGCCGGCTGGGCGAAGAACACTTCGCCGGAGGCGGCATTAGCCTTGATCGCCGACAGCGCGGTGCCAGTAGCCAGGTTCAGCGTCAGCGCGGTCGTCTGCTGCGGCTGGAACTCGATGGTGGTGATATCGCTGGTGACATCGTTACGCACCGGCTGCAGTTCACCGTAGGACTCGATCGGCGCGGCGGTGATGCCACGCGCGAAGGCCACACCGGTCTTCTTGTCGATCAGGCCGACAGGCTGGTAGGCCGGCGGCAGCGTCTGCAGGACGCCGGAGGCGTCGGTCAGCGCGGACGGCGCCGGGGTGTAATGCGGTGCGATGAAAACGGCCGCGTCGAGCGGCTTGAGCAGCAGCGACCGCTGCGCGTTCTTCAGCGCGGTGAGGTTGGTGGCAGGCATGTGTCTCCAATCGAGCGCCCGCGGATGCAGGCATGGTTAACAGGAATCGGCACCGAGCGGCGCCGGTGAAAGCCCCGTCGAGGACGGGATTCACCCACCGCCTACTGGCGGCGAGCTTCGATCGAGAACGCGACCTCGACCATCTGGTTGAGCGGGTCGAGGTCGGGCACCTCGGTGAGACCGCGGCCACGACGCAGGATCGGCGGATGGAACTTCGGTTCCTCTGCCGCGATCTCCTCGGTATAGTCGACGAGCACACCGTTGACCCGGTTGGCCGGGGCGCCGAGCATCGCCGTTCGGATCTGCACCGAAAGCTGCTGCGCCTGAGCGCGAGTGGTGCCGAAGGCCACCACGCTGACTTTCGCCTTGTAGGTGATCGCGTTGATATCGAGCGTCCCCCCGGTAGTCCGCACCCAGATCAAGGGCAGCGTGGACTGCAGGTCCGCCGAGGTGGCGGGCAAGGTGGTGACGGTGGTCGCGGTCGGGGTGAACAGGTCGACCATGAACTGCTCGAAGTCGGGGAACTCCCCCGGTGCGGGATAGGTCGGCATTACGCTGCTTCCGGTGCCAGGCCGACTGTCACCTCGGCGCCGAGAGCGCCCTCGGGCGCACCCTCGGAGGTCTCCTGCGGCGGAATGGCCGCGGCCACTGTCATCGCGACGCCCTGGGCGAGGTCGGACAGCACATTGACATCGGCCTTCAACATCGCGAGTCGCGCGACCACGGCCTGCACTTCGGTCTGGATACGTTCAGCGAGACCGCTGGGATCATCGGAACTGGGCACGAGATTCTCCAAATGTTGGGTTCACGGGTAGTCCGTGGAAACGAATGGTTCGGATTCGGTCCGGAGGCATCGACTGCGCTACTGGACCCAGCGGGGCTTCCACAAACCCCGTTCTGACACTTCGGGTTACAGACCGAGCAGCGGCAGCAACAGCGGAAGCACGCTGACAGCCTCGAGGACGTCGACGACGGTACTGAGCATTTCTCATCACCCCCTTTCGCTCGTGCGAGCGGGAGCGCTTCAGCGCACGTGGCTCAGATAGGTTGCGATCCGCTCGCGTAACGGGTCGTTGGTGAAATTCGCGCCGTCGGGGGCGGTCTTGATCACGTTGATGGTGGTGCTCCGGTCTATCTCCGGGCTCATATGCCCTACGGGCGCGCGAAATTGGGGCTGCACCAGCTTCGGGGCGTCCTGGCGGAGGTTCTGCGATGCGGAGGACAGGGTCTGCACCACGGTGCTTACCGTGCTGGTCAACGCGGTGGTCGCGCCCGCGGCGGCGGCTGCGGCCGGGCCTGTGACGGCACCGACCATAGCCGTGATGGCGGCTTCGCCACCTGCGGAGACGATTTCGTCCCGCGTGCCCTTGTAGATGTTGTACCAGTTGTGCCACTGCAGGAACGGGAAGAGCGAGCCGACCGGAGCCGTGGAGAGGAAGCCGCCGGCGTCGGTGGGACCATGTTCGTCCTCCACTTCGCCACCGGAAGCGTAGCCCTTCACGTTGACCATCGCCTTGGTCGGGCCCTTCAGCGCACTGCTGGCGATCGACGCCCACTGCAGGAAGGGAAGCAGGCGTCCGGGTCGTGAGACCGACAGTGCGCCATCATCATAGCCGTTACGGCGGCCTTCCCATTCGCCGTCGGCGAAACGCACGAACTGTGCGTCATCTCGTACATCTTCGAAAGACATTGTCGACCATCCATTTGGTTCCAGGCGGTGACCGCGGGTCGGTGCGCATTGAGCAGCGCGGCGAGCCGGTCGCAGTAACCGTCAGTTCGGTATATGACGTTGCGGGCGAAGCGGATACGGTCGGCCAGTGCGCTCCCCCACCCGCCCAGGACGGCGAAGCTGAAAGCCGACACGGTGTCGGCAATCATGCGAAGCGGCAAATCAGTAGGGCAGCAGGTGATTCCATCGGCGTGGTGGACTACTTGCATCCGAGGATCTCCACACGGTTCGGGGGTAGCACGGATCTCCGCGACCAGCGCCCGAACGCCCATCGCGACCGACTACCCCTCGGAGCAACCGGCAACGAGGTTCTGAGGGTTGGCGGGACCGACACTGGCCGGGGCCGATCAGGTACTTGCTGCAGTCGAGCCGGCGCGTGATGCACGAGAGCATATTCACCGGTGCGCATCACACGCTCTCCGGTGCCGCGACACGTCAGAACAGTGATCACGCCATCCACCTTTCTGTATTGCGGAAATCCCTGTGCGGAAATCCATTCGATAAGTTGGAGGAGTCCCGCCCCCGGAGTCGAGGGAATGCTCCGGGGGCGGGACCATGACGCCCCTGCGCTGCGACGACGCCTGCGACCGCGGATCACCCGCGGGAGACGGGCGCACAAGGGGCGGGCATGTGGGACGCTCTGAACCCGCTTTTCAACCAGATAGTTGTTCGGGGGCGAACCACATGAGCTGGGAGTGACGGACTATCAGCAATGTCGAGATTGTTGCATTCGAGAGGTGAGAAACGTTGGAAGGAATTCCGATTCGTTCCTGGCCTGTGGCTCAAGCCTACGACGGGGTGTGTGACAACTCGCCGAAAAGCGACCAACAGTGCAGGTAAATAGTGATTTTAAACCACCCTGCGGTTGCCGGAGGGGTCATTCCGCGGATGGTCGCCGAGACCCGCCACGAACACGACTCGGATTGGGCGCCGATCGAGTCCGTCGCAGGCAAGCTCGGGAGAGGTAGTGCTCAGACGCTCCTCAACTGGAGCGATTCCGGGCAACGCGCCGGCGTGACCTCCTACGCTGCGGCCGAATTGCGCAAATTGCGAGCTGAGAATCGAGAATTCTCAGCGGGCAAACGAGCTCCGGAAGTCTGCATCGGCCTTCTTCTCAGCAAAGCTCGACCGCCAACGCAGGTGATCGTCGACGACATCGACAGCCGCAAGGAGGAGTTCGGTGTCGAGCCGATCTGCAGAGCACTTACCGAGCACGGCTGCAACGTCTCGTCGAGCACCTACTACAACGCCCGCAACTGCCTGCCGTCGAAACGCTCGGTTCGAGACGAAGAGCTGACGCGAACTCCGTCTACGGCGCGCGAACCGTGTGGGTGCAGTGCCGTCGTGAAGGCATCGAGGTGTGGCGCTCACCGTCGAGCGGTTGATGGGTGATCTCAGCCTCGAGGGCGCGTGACGAGGCCAGGAGGAACCACTGGTCCTCGACGCGATCTGGACCTCGGCGACGCCGTCAACGGGGGCTCGGGCGACTGACCCTGGTCGAATATGAGACCCTCAATCAGGCTTCACTCGCGGCATGAACCTACACACCCCGCGAGTCAACCGAACTCAGGGCAGTCCAGTGACTACCCCGACCTGGTCCGCAGTGTATGGACCGGAGCCCGTGAAGATGAGGTCGATTCCGGCTTGCATGGCAAAGTAGTCGCCGCCGATCTCACCCCGAAGCCTAGAACAGCATCACCGACCTTGCGTGGCGACGAAGCCCGCGAGAATTGAGGACCTCTCTCCCTCCCACTCGGCCGAATCACCGAGTAACTAGCCACCATTCGATGTCAGTGGTCCAATTCGCGGGAGAAGCGCGCGCAAACCTGTTCCCGCCCCGGATGCGATCTCGCCGACCTCGATCGCTAGTCCTCGTCCTCGTACTCCGGTTCGGGCTCGTCCAGCCATGCCTGATACCCCGGACTCGTCAGATCGAGGAAGATCGCGCTGACACTCAGATTCAGCGTAATGACCGCTTTCGGCAGGTCCCACCGGAGAGCTGCCGTTGGTCCGGGTTCGGCGCTCGTGGCTGTCCCCAGGAGTGCGGTCAATGCCACATCAAGATTCGTGAACCCTTCGACCAGCAACGGACGCACCACTGTCATGGGTGTGGCGTCATCTGCCAGGTCCGTGACCAAGATCGAAATGTATTCCATCGAACGGTTTTCCCTGTACACGTTCGCCTTCGGCCGGCTAACATTGAAGTTCGTCCGAATCGAGCCGCCACCTTGCCTGAGTTCGACGAGCTCCCATCCCGCTTGCGAACAGAAGGGATCCAGGTCATCGACAGTCCAGGTCCAATCGAAGTCTGCGGCGAGGCGGGCGATGCGGGTGGCGCCTTCGATGTCGACGTGCATGTGTGGATGCTACTTCCTTCTTGATCGTTGTTGACGTCGGCCCAATCGGGGGCGTCGAGGTGGGGGCTGACGGGTTGTCGGTCATCGGATGTGAGCGCCGTGGGTCAGCACCCTGGCAGCCTCGCGTGGGTCGACGTCGGTGGCAGGCGGTTGCGGCATGTTGATGTTGACGACCATCGACTGGTCGACCTTCTTGTCGGTGTTCGCAAGCCATGCGAGGCCGGCGAGTGGCGCGAGGGCGGGCAACCCCAGTGCAGTCCACGTGTTCAGATTGTTCAGGCCCGACGACCTCAGATCGCTGATCCATTGTGGTGCCGCGATCGGCGTCGCGCCCACGCCTGCTGTGGGTGTCGGAATAGGGGCGGACCCGGGCTGTTTGAGGTTGAACGACTTCGCGGTGCCCGGATCGAACCGGTAGGCGGTGATCTTGTTGGTTCCTGGTTCGGTATGCACCAACAGGTAGTCGAAGTCCTCGCCGTCCAGGAGCCTCTGCGCCAACTGCGGGTCGTAGTCACGCAGAGCCTGCAGCGCTTCGGAGTCCTTGCGCAGGAATTCGTCCTGCGCATAGGGCAGGGTCCCCTGCTCGACTTTGATCTCTTCGCCGACACCGGTCTCCACACCACGAGGGCTGAGACTGTTGGGCTTGTCGCCGCCCTTGAACTCCAGCAGGACAACTCTCTTGTTGCCCGCTGCGTCGGTGATTACGCCGATCCGGTCCGCGGTACCCGAACCGGAGCCCTTGTAGATGATGTCGATTCCGGCTTGCTCGGCAAAGTAGTCGCCGCCGATCTCACCCCGACGCTCGGACAAACCAGTAACCGCGCCTTTACGGGTACTCAGATCCTTCGCGAGAATACCGAGCCTTTCGACCTCAATCTCTTCGTACCGGCCGTCTAGATTCTTGCGAGTCTCCTTGAGGTTCGTTCTCGAAAGGTCGCCGATGGTGAGTTCCCTGAGGGTGCCATCTTGGTTCTTGAACATCATGGGGTGATCTGCCATGAAGCCCTTGAGCTCGAGATTGGCTTGATCACGTGCGGATTTGCCGAGGTTCTGAAGTACGTTTATTTCGTCGAGCATGTGTTGTTCGTACTCGGGCAAGCCGGTTCTGATGGTTGCGATAGGCTCCTCGACGAGACGGCCGAACATGACGATTTCGGAAGGGGCTTTTGCCCAACTTGGCATGGGTACCGTATCCGGAAGTGATTGCCCGGGAATTCTCTTGTACCACTGGCCGGTTTTTGGGCTTGCGTAGACACCAACCGGCCAGTATCCAAAAGGTGTTTCATCGGTTTTTCCAGTCCAAGGAACACGCGTTTCCGCGCTAACCCTAGTACCATTTCCGTGTTCGCCGGGGCCGCGGCGAGGCATAGTCGCGCGGGGGGTTTTTATGCCTGGAACGGTGGGCGCCCACTCGTCCCACGTCTGCAAACCTCCTTCGCCGAATCTGGCTTGGGGATTCACGAGGCCGGGACCACGGACGGGTGGGATCGTGCGTGGTGGCGCGACCGCCACTGGGGCCTCGATGCCGGGGGTGTGCCAGGGCAGCTCCTCGGGTTTCGGGTAGTCCACGATGCTGGGGCGGGAACCAACCGGTGCGCCGTCGGCGAGGAAGGACCTGGGTAGATCCGGGATCGCCTGTGCTGCAAGGGGTAATGCCCTGGCGGGGAGCTGGGAAAGCCCGGTGGTCGCTTGTGCGGCAACCTCGGCTTCGGCGACTGTCAGCGCCCTGGGTGCAGCCTCGAGTCCTTTCTCGGCCCAGTTCGCGATACCGGCGCCTACCTTGCGGATCCCGCGCCCGGCCTCGCGTACGATCAGGGTGCCGACACTCGGGACTAAGGTCAGACCCGCCATCGTGCCGCCCCACGCGGCTTGCCTCAAATTGCCATCTTCGATGCCCTCGGCGAAGTCGTTGAGGCCGGTGAGGTCACCGAGCAGATTGCGGAAACCTACCTCCCTTTGAGCCCGCCCGGAGGACTCACCGAGTTTCGGCTCGTACGGGGTGTCGATGGGGCTCAGTGATGCGGTCGGGTCGGCCTGATACATCCTGGGTGTGTTCTCGAGTTGCTCGGCCTGTTGGCGAGACAGGAGTGCGATCCCGGCGTTGGCAAGTCGCGTGCGCGCGGCAATGGCCCGTTGAGCGGTCTCAATCTGTGCCTGGTCATTGCTCCTGCCCTGCTCAAGCAGATCCTTGAGCATCGGATCATCGACCGGCAGGTAGTGGACGTGCGCCGCGATCTGATCGTTGTCCTGTTCCTCCTTGGTATAGGCGTTCTCCTCGAGCCGTTGCTGGGCTTCACTACGCAACTGAGTGCTGCGCTCGTCCAAAGTGCCTGTCGTCGAGGCCAAACTCAGGTCGTTCGCCAGCTGCGCCGCGCTGTAGTCGAGCCCGGGCACCACGATGCTGCCGTCAGTGAAGGCAGGCAGCGCGGATTGGTCCCAGTGCGCCTCCAATCGTGCGGTCGCGGCCTGCCGGGCGGCCGCCTCCGCCGCCAAACCGTCCGCGGTGTACGGGCCCAGCACACGAGGACCGTTGAGCAAGGCCAGATCCCGGTCGCGGTCGGCGGGCGTGTACGCCGCGTCCGTGGCGAACAGCCCCGCCATTTGCTGGGGTGAGATGGCCAGCCCCGGCGGATCGGACTGGACGGGTGCGCTCCCGTCCGGCAGGGTGAACGTGGTCGTCTTCCCGGTCAGTCCGTTCGCCAGCGGGACCAGATCTGTCCGCACAGTGGTGCCGCTGGGCAAGGTCGCCAGCTGGCCTGCGGGTGTCTCGTCCTCGATATACGCCAGCAGGTCCTCCGTACCAGCGGGTGGCGGCGGCTGCTGCGGTTGGCTCGCCGGTCCCTGCACCAATATGTAATCCGCCAAGCTCTGCTCCTCCTCGGTAAGAGGGGCCGGAGCGTCGGGGGAAGTCGGCGGATCGAGCAGCGGGGAGACGTCGTTGATGAAGGCGGACTCGTCGGGCTCGGGCGCAGTCGGCGGATTGACCAGCGGGGAGACGGGGCCGATGAAGCCGGACTCGCCGGGCTCGGGCGCGGTCTTGCGTTTAGTTGGTGAGGGACGTTTGTGACCTTCGGTTGCCATGGGTGTACCTCGGTGTTTCATGAAAGAGGCCGCACCCCAGGGTGGGGAGCGGCCGAAAAGGGGGCGGAAAGGAAAGCGCGGTACCCGATCAAAGGGGTATCTACCGGTGCGGAGTCGATGGGACGTCGGTCATGTGGACCACGGTGTACTCAAGGGGTGAAATGGGTTGGCAGCCAGGGCCGCTTCGCTCAAAAACGCCACGACCGGCAAAGAGGAGTGGACATGAAGGGACCCAAGCAACCTGCGCCGGAAACGCTGCCTGGGCAATATGATTCATGACCAGTCTCAGCGTTCTCGAACCTCGATCGGCCACCACGGACCACCTCACACCGAGGGCATCAGCCTATCGGATGTTTTGTGACAGTCCGACGAATGTCGACCAACAGTGCAGGTAGAGAACGATTTCGGTGAAAGTGCTGCGGCAGGCAGCGTGGCCGGTCTGCGTGCAGCGGGATTGCCCCGGGGTTGGTTTACTTCCGACTGGTGAGGATGTGCCCTAGCCCAGAAGGACCGCGAAAGACCCAACGCGGCCCTCGATATCCATGCCACGATCCGGCGTTCGGGTACCGGTTCATCGCGGACGAGCTGCCCCATCACGACATCACCGCCGGCGAAAACCGCATCCATCGGCTGTGCTCCCTGCAGCGGAATTAGTTCACGTTCGCCAAGAAACCCGGCCGAGACCGCAGGACGGACCTCCGGTGCACGGCGACCCAATCACCCTCTACTTCGCTACGACTCATCCGAATATGTTGTGGCTGAACAGAATTACCGAGAATCGCACCGCTGAAGGCTAGCTCTACCTGTACGCGATCAAGGATTGCTACTCCAACAAGATCGTCGGCTACTCGATGGCCGCACGCATGACCTCTGATCTCGCCCAGTGCACGTCGGTCGCGTTCACCGGGCGGCACGTCGAGGCCGGCATCGACACCTCGGTCGGGACCACCGGGCACAGCTACGACAATGCCCTCACAGAGACGATCAACGGCCTCTGCAAGACCGAACCGATCAAGGCCCCAGGGCCCGTGACAGACCGTTGCCCAGGTCGAAATCGCCACCTTCGAATGGATCGACTGGTTCAACCACCGCAGGCTGTACGAGCACTGCGGGGACCTACCGCCAGCCGAATTCGAGGCCTTCCACTACCGGTATCACCGAACTCCTAGAGTGAGGGCGATCGCGCGGCGGAGCTTCCACCGCGATCGAGTCGAAGCGGGGGCGCGTGGGGGTTAGAGAGCGGGCGGGATGAAGCGGCTTTCGAATTTGTCCAACCGACCGATGACGTCAGCGAGGGCGTCGACCAGGGTGTGGCCGCCGAGCTGCGGCCAGCCGGCGTACTGGCCCAGGTCGCGTTGGTCCAGGCCGCACAGCTGTTCGCGGATGTCCTTGACATCGCTGCTGATCGGGCCGCAGAACTTGATGATGAATTCCTGAAGCTGGGTGACTTCTGAGGCGCTCATCGGCGCGTCCTTTCTCTCGAGGAAGGCCGCTACGTCGCGGCGGAATTCGTCCATGTCGATGCCGGCGGGGTCGATCTTTCCCTCTCGGCTGTACTCACGGTGGGCTACGCAGTCATCGGCGGTGCGGCCGATGCGGCCCAGAATGGCGGCGCAGCCGCGTTTGTAAGCGTCGAGCTGGGCTGGGGTCCAGTCGGTTCCGTCGCCGCGGGAGACGGCTTCGATGCCGATCACGTGGTAGTTGGCGTTGTCGGTGGGCCAGCCAGGCCAGGAGCCGCGACCGGCGTGCCAGCAGACGCCCGCGGCGATGACGCGGAAGGTTCCGTCGCGTTCCAGCACCAGCTGGGCGAGGGGTCCGTCCAGGTCGGGGCGGCCGTACTGGACGATGCGCCAGTCCTCGGTGCCGCCGCCGGCGGTGTGGTGGCACAGCACGCCGCGCAGGTCGCGGAAGTCGCCGTGGCCCCGGTCGCGCCAGCCTTCGTGCTCGATCACCCGCAGGCCGACCGCGCGTAGCACGTCGGCCAGCCAGATCGGGTCTCCGGTCCAAGACATCGGGTATTTCCTTTGCTGTATGTATTGGTTTGCAGGGACATTCGGCGGCCCTGCGAGCACTGAAGGTGCGGAAGAGTGCGTGACTCCTCGAGCAGGCAAGGAAAGTGGCACCGACTCGGTGGAGGGGAGCCAAGGAAGCGAATGATGTCGGCAAATAACGGCACACACATCGCATGGCGGCAATGCCATCGAAAAATGGCACTATACAACAGATATGCACCCACACCAATCCGACGGCCCGAGCCTATCAGCGGGCCCGTGACGAATCCGGGGAAACTGGCCAACACCCCAGGTAAATAACCATTTTGAATCGTCCCGGCGAGTCTGGAAAATTACGAGTTTGACAACTCAGCGACGGACTGAGTTCGGTGATCACGCTAGTGGAGTGCCTCGTACTCCGCGGGCGGCAGGTCGCCGCAGTACTTGGCTAGCCTGCGGTGGTTGAACCAGTCGACCCATTCGAGGGTGGCGATTTCGACCCGGTCAACGGTCCGCCACGGGCCGGGTATCACCGGCCCCGGTCATGGGGTGTGTCGTTCTCTCAGTGGGGTGGGCCATCACATAGTGGTGAACGAGTTACCTACGAAAGTGACTCAAGTTCAAGGATCTACGCTCACCCCACATCAATTCTCCGGACTCACCGGGGCGGTTCATTTGCAGAGTACGGAACCGCCGTCGCACCGCCCCGATCGCAGGGGACGGACGGCTCTTGGCCGGATCTGTCAACCTGCGACCCGGCTGCAGGGCAACTCGGCCCGTGCTCGCGCCCTGCGATGAACGGTAAACTCGCGACGAACGGTAAAGTCGCAACAATGACATACGAGTTGGATCCACAGACCCCCGACGAGTTCGATGGTGACATCACCTCGGCCTCGGATTCGGACCTGGCAGATACCGCCGGCTACCACGGGCGATCAAATGGAATACCCCCAAGGGTCGGCGATTTATCCGATTTGAACGAGGAGGACAGGCGCCTGTACGACGAGTTCCTGGCCACTCTGAGGTAACGGCGGAAACCTACGCACGAATCCAGCATGAGGTCTCCATAGATCCAATTTCGAACGAGGTGTCAGCAACAATGGCCAGGCGCAGCGGCAACAAACGGTACGACGCGCGGGTCCAGGCGGCGACACTTGGCGTCACAATCGGCCATGTCGGCTTCGCAGCACCGATTGTCATTTGGCAACCGAAGTTCAGGGCGATACTAGTCACCGCGGATCTGACCACCGTGGATCGTCGAGAAGCACTCGCCCACGCGCTCGCGCACGCGCAACTGGAGCACACGGAGACCGTCCGAAAAGCACGTGCCGGCCGCGAATCTCGTCAGAGGGTGGAACTCCGCGTTTACGAGCTGGCGTGTCGCAACCTGATTCCTATCGCGCATCTCAGAGATGCGCTTGCGCGTTATACCAGCGTCGAGGACGTTGCCAGCTGGCTCCAGGTGAATCCCGATACGGTGCGCTATCGACTCCAGTACCTGTCGCACACGGAACGGCGAGTGCTGACCCCGGACATCGTGAATCGTCTCGACTGGCATGCAGACGCGAAGTACCCGCTGCCGGTCACCTGCATCTGGACCAACTCCGCGCCGCTGCCGGCATACCGGAAGCTGCCCGAGGTCCTCAGAAGATTTCGGTAGTCCCAAATGCAGAAGTTCCCTGAAATCCGTCACGATTCATGCTGATTGGCGATAGCTCCCCTGCGGCAGCGCACAAAGTTCAATCACATCGCCCAGGCGGTACACGGTGTCGTTTCCTACTACATGGCCAGTCAGCTTGCCTCGACGGGCCCACTGCCTAATCCGCTCGGCGGAGATACGGTCACCGGCGCCGTCGGACAGCAGCCGCGCGAGTTGAGCCGCGGTACCCATGATTTCGTAGGCCTGGTCCAGCATTTCGCGGCGGCGACGCCGCACTGCGACGACGGTCCCGCAGCCCTCGCATCGGACGAGGTCGGCATCGGACTGGGCGGAGAGTCCCCGGCCGCACTCACAGTTGCCAACACCGACACGAGATTCCGGGCGGTCGATCGTGCGGTACCCCAACCGAGTTGCCCTGGACAATGAGGCATCGAATCCGACGAGAGCATCCGAGTCATCGGGAATCGAGGGCAGGTGACGGATGAGAAACTGGCACTGCTCTATGGCGTTGACCGGAGCACGATGCGCGATGGCAGCCGAGACCTTCGCGGCATAGGTGGTCAGCACCCCCGCGATGTCTCGGCGCGCTTTCGCGGCACCGGTATTGAACGGCAGGACCTGCTCAGCTCTCGTCGTGCGTACATACCCCAGCGAACCCGCAGAGGTGATGGCGTCTGTGCGACTGAGAGTGATATCAAGCTCCGCCAACAGCGTTGGGATGACCTCGAGGGCCGCCATGACAGCGGCACGACGCTCGGAGGCGAGATGTTCGGTGGACATATGACCTTCCTGACTACGCGGACAGATCCAGCGCCGCCGCGGGTTGCTGCGGGTTGTATCGGACATACACGACTCCTGCGCGCACCTCTGACTCGAAGCCCGAACCGAACGCGGCCGCCATTCCAGTGCGGAGACGATGTTTGGTGGAGTGCGGGTATCGCGTCGGCCACGGATACAAGGCCCACCGCCCAGGGCTACTGCGCAACTCTTCGGCAAACTGCCGATTCTCGCGTTCACGGGCACGGGTCTGCGGAGGAGGCAGCTGGACAGGGTCATTCGACATGAGATTCCTTCCGGATACACAGCGCAAGTCGGGGACCACCGATGCACCTGGGACGGGCACCAACCCTCGCGACAGCGCCGTCGCGGGACGCGACGCAGAACTCAGATTACATCCCTACATGTATCTCTGTATTGAGAATCGCGCCCCGAGGCGGGCAAACCGGACCAAATTTCAAGCAATCATCCTCTCTACCAGGCAATTACTCTTCGAACCAGGCATCTGAACGCACATCGTTGATGATGTATCAGGTGTGTGTAATTGTTGGTAATGATATAGAATCACGGCATGAATAGCCGTCAAAGCGCCCCGGTGCCCAGGGAGGTCAGCGAGGCGATCCGTAGCGCGAGGCAAGCCAAGGGCCTGTCCCGTGATGCCGCAGCACGAGCAGCCGGGGTCAGCGTCAGCCTCTGGGCGCAGGTCGAATTGGGCACCCAGTACAAAGGTGAGAATAGGGTCGACGCCCGAACCACGGCGCGTACGCTCCAGGCCATGGCCGAGGCCGTGGGGATGGATCCTGTTCCCTTGCTCCGCAAGACGGGATTGAACAAGCCCGCGACCGGCACCCCATCCACGTCGCGTCCGCAGCCCCTCCTTGACTTGACGGGATTGTCGGATGAGGACCTGGGTAGGGTCGCCGCATTCGTCGCCGGCCTCAGAGCGCGCTGAATTTCCTACATTGACTGCAATGGCTTTTGCATACAACATACAATTCTTGTTGTAGCCTAACGCTGTGAACGAACAACCACCTTGCCTCGGACTACCTGGATTCCTGAGGCCCAAGGACACGAGCGGCTGGCAGGTGCTGCCGGCAACCATCGCGGCAAAGGCGCTTTGTTCGGACAGATGTCCGCGCGACACCTTCCTGGCTTGCGCGCGTTCAGCTTTGACCGCCGGGACTTGCTTTGGGGAAGAAGAGCCTCGCGTCGCCGACGGCGTGGTGATGGCAGGAATCGTCTGCCGCGGCGATGCCCTGACCGAGAAAGCGCTCCGCCGCGTAATCAAGCAACTCACGCAAGCGCCGACGGCGCGCCCCACCCATTGCCGGAACTGCCGCAAGCCTATGACCACGCGTCGTCGCAAGCTGGTCGGCCACGTCATCCATGAAGGGGGCGGAATGTGCACAGCGTGCCGCCGTGCGGAGCAACGATCGGCGTGACTCGACGCACAGTGCGGCACTTGCGACCACAAACCGATCAACCTCTCTCCGGGTCGATCACCGACGACTCGCAGCCTAGGCCCGCGACTGCGTCTGATTCAGTCCAGAAGTTGAACAGTGCAGGTAAACAACCATTTCCTTGTGGCCCGCTCCGCGTGTCGGTTCCATGCTTCGTTGCAAGGAGTGCGCGGGCGCTGGATCGGCGCAGTTTGCCGGAGATGGTTTGGGGAGGGTTCCGGGCGCAAGAACGGTCACCGTCCGGGGAGGGATACCCACGGCTTTGAAGACCGCTGTTCTGATGGCGCGTCGCAGTTGCAGGGTGATGGCCTCGTCGTTGTGGTGGGCGGATTCGGCGAGCACGGCGAGTCCTTCGCCGGGGCTGCCTGCGGCGAAAGTAACCGAATGGCGTTGCCGGCGCGGACGCCGCGACGCGTTCGGTGGCCCGTTCGATATCGGTCAGATACAGGTTGCGTGAAGAGATGATGATGACGTCCTTGCGGCGTCCGCGGATCATCGTTTCACCCTCCTCGGTATCCGAGGTCACCGGCCGGATCCCAGCCATCGGCATCCTGGGCGGCGACGCTCCCTCGGGCGGGCAGCAGATTTGGCGCTGCGTGAGTGCGCGCCCGGAGTCACCGAGGAGCACGTGCGCGCCGCAACGGGCGCAGCACTGCGCTGACGTAGCGACGGGTGGGATCAGCCCGCAGCGCGACTGCGCATCGCGTCGACGAACACGCCGGAAATCTCGGCGGGCGTGCGTGCGATGTGGCTGGTGCCGCCGGTGGCGGCCGAGATCTTCTGCAGGACAGCCGCATCAGCGTCCTCGGTGATGCCGATCGTGACGATGATGACCGGACGGGCGGGATCCTGCTCCCGTTTGAGCGTCGCGAGCAGTTCGTCGAGCGAGATGGTGGACGGATCCTCGTTGGCCCCGTCGGTAAGCAGGATGACGCTGTTGATCGCGGCCGGGTCGTATCCATCCTTGACCTTCCGGAACGCGGCGAGTGTCGTGTCGTAGAGGCCGGTTCCGCCCTTGACAACCGTCGGCAGGGTCCGGACGGCATCGGTCAACCGCTGGCGATGGCTGACCCCGTCGACCGTCTCGTCCAGGCGCCGGATGGGCGCGAGTTCCCTGTAGTCCTGTCCGTTGCCGCCGAGCCCGATCGAAAACGCCCAGAGCCCCAACTGGGCGTTGCCCGGGAACAGCCTGGCGCCGGTCTCGCTGGCCTGGACTGTCAACGCGATCCGCGTCTCGGGGCCGGCCTGCTCGGCCATCGAACCCGAGACATCCTCCACGACCAGTGCGCGCGACGGAAGTGCCAGCACCGCATAACGCTTCAACACCCGGGCCGTCTCGGCGGGATCGGATACGGTCAGGACCGTGATGTCACCGACCCCGCGCCCGGCGTCGAGAGGATCCTTGTCCGGACCACGGAATCCACGCTGCGCCAGTATATTCCGGCCAGACTCGGATCCCATCACCTCGGCCAGCGCGACACCGGCCTCGCGTGCGTCGTCGTGCTCGGCGCCCGTCGCGGTGGCCACGACCGGATAGTCGAGGAACACAGCACCCGAGTTCGGGGCGGTCGTCTCCAACCTCGCCGCCGAGTCGCCCTCGTTCTGCCCCACCACCTGCTGCTCCGTGGCGATTGCGATCCCCCCGTCGGACGCGACGGCCGCGAGCCGCGCGGACGGGTCGGTCTGGTGCATGTTGGCGGCCTGCGCCTGAGCGAGAGGAACCAGCGCGCCGGGCACCGCGTCGGCGGCGATGGTGCCGGCGGCGGCCTCCGACAGGGCACCGACGATGGGCGCACCCGACACGCTGCTGGTGAGCGGATCGCCGATCCGCAGACCGGACAGCTGCAGGGCGGTGAGCCACGTCGCAAAGAACGGCATATCGCCCTCACGGGCCGCGATCACCACCGGGGTCGACGCGATCGACTGGGCGGCCACGTCGAACAGTGTGCCGGTGCCGCTGCTCGCCTTCGCGACCCACTGCGAAGAATCCGGGACCCACAGGTCGGGGCCCGCCTGCTGGCCGGGTGACCCGAGCGATTCCATGCCGGACGCCGCCTCGATGCGGTAGCTGCGGCAGCCGAGGTCCTCGGCGGACGCCGCAGAAGTCACCTCGGTGAGCGCCGGTGCGATCGACGGGTCCGCGGCCACCACGTACTCGGTCACCGAATCACAGCCGCTGCTGACGAAGCGGTCGACGGCGTAGTAGCCGCCCGCCCCCACGACGACCAACGCCGCGAGAGCCATCGCACCGTACATGGCGGCGGGAGACTTGGACGCGGATTTCGCGCGCGGTGCACTGTGACGACCAGCCATGGATTGGCAACCTCTCCCCTGTAGTTCGCCGCTGCCGGCGATGTCGAGCTGTCAGCTGTACAGGGTGACAAACCTCTGCAGCGATCCCTCGATGTCACCGCGCAGTGCCCTCGCCACTCCTGACCCGATGGGACCGAACAGCGGTGCGCCGCCCAGATCGATGTCGAGCGCAACGCTGGCTCCCACCGTCACGGGCTCGACGCTCAGCACGAGACCGAGCTTCACCCCGCCCTTGCCGTCACCCTTGAGCACCAGGCTGCGGGGCGGGTCGAACTGCTCGAGAGTCCACTGCACACGGTTGCGCAGCCCCTTGACCGAAACGACGGAAACGATGGTGGTACCCGCACCGAGCTCGGCAGGAAGCTCACTGCGCCATCCCTCGTGGATGCTGAGCCACTGCTCGAACTCATCGAGATCCGACGCCCTGCTCCACGCGTCCTCCGGACTCATCGGCACGTCGACAGACACCCTCAGCTTCGCCATTGACGAATGGTAACCAATCGAAAAGTCCATATTCGCCTTGTGCGCGCTTCGTGTCTCTCTGGGGACACGAAGCGCGCACAAGGGCGAAGCCCCCAGACTAGTGAGCGACAGCCTTCTCCACACCCACACCGGTGAGCGAGCGAACCTCCATCTCGGCCTGCTTGACGGGATCCTCCGGCATGTTTCGGCCCACCCAGGTACCGGCAATCCCGAGGACGAATGCGAGCGGGATCGAGACGATTCCTGGGTTGGCCAGCGGGAACCACGCGAAGTCGACGCTGGGGAACATCGAGGTCTTCGCCCCGGACACCGCCGGCGAGAACACGATCAGCACGAGGCAGCTGAGGAGCCCGCCGTAGATGCTGAACAGCGCGCCGGTGGTGTTGAACTTCTTCCAGAACAGCGAGTAGAGCAAGGTCGGCAGGTTCGCGGATGCGGCGACCGCGAAGGCCAGAGCAACGAGGAACGCGATGTTCTGCCCCATGGCGAGGATGCCGAGGACGATCGCGACGAGACCGATCACGACCACGGTGATCCGGGAGACCCGAACCTGCTCCTCCTCCGACGCGTTACCGCGCTTGATGACACTCGCATAGATGTCATGGGCGAACGACGCCGACGCGGTGATCGCCAGGCCGGCGACGACGGCGAGGATCGTCGCGAACGCAACCGCGGAAATGATGCCCAGGAAGATCGTGCCGCCGAGCTCGAACGCGAGCAGCGGCGCCGCCGAGTTCTCCTTGCCGGGAGCGGCCAGGATCTTGTCCGGGCCCACCATCTTCGCGGCGCCGTAGCCGAGGACGAGAGTGAACAGGTAGAAGGCGCCGATCAGGCCGATCGCCCACGTCACCGAGCGGCGGGCCTCCTTCGCGGTCGGCACCGTGTAGAAGCGCATCAGCACGTGCGGCAGACCGGCGGTGCCGAGGACCAGCGCGATGCCGAGGGACAGGAAGTCCAGTCGCGACACGTCGCTGATGCCGTACTTGGCGCCCGGCGCCAGCACGTCGCGCCCGGCGACAGCGTCGTTGGCCGAGCCGTTGACCATGTTCTGCGCGTCGGCGAGCAGCTGCGAGAAGTTGCCCTTCACGGCGAACAGCACTAGCACGAACATGATTCCAGCACCGGCGATGAGCAGCACGGCCTTGACCATCTGCACGTAGGTGGTGCCCTTCATCCCGCCGATCAGCACGTAGACGATCATCAGGACGCCCACGACCGCGACGACAATTGCCTGGCCCGCAAAGTCCTTGATGTTCAACAGCAATGCCACCAGTCCGCCCGCACCGGCCATCTGCGCGAGCAGGTAGAACAACGAGACGACGAGGGTCGACAGCGCCGCTGCCATTCGCACGGGACGTTGTTTGAGCCGGAAGCTGAGCACATCCGCCATCGTGAATCGGCCGGTGTTGCGCAGTAGTTCGGCCACGAGAAGCAGTGCAACGAGCCACGCGACGAGGAATCCGATGGAGTACAGGAAGCCGTCGTAGCCGTACACCGCGATCGCGCCCGCGATGCCGAGGAACGACGCCGCCGACAGGTAGTCGCCAGCTATCGCGAATCCATTCTGCGGGCCGGAGAATTGGCCGCCACCGGTGTAGAAGTCGGACGCTTTCTTGGTGGTGCGACTGGCCCGGATCACCAGGGTCATGGTCCCGACCACGAAGGCCACGAAGATCGCAATGTTGAACAGTGGGTTGCCCACATCGGCGGAAGGTGCTGCGGGCGTTACGGCCTGGGCGAGAAGTGTGATCACTGTGCCGGACCTTCCAGTTCCTCACGGATCGCGGACGAGCGGGGATCGAGTTCCCGGTTCGCGAACTTCACGTACAGGGCCGTGATGACGAACGTCGTCACGAACTGCCCTAGACCGAGCACGATGCCCAGATTGACATTGCCGAAGACTCTGGTGGCCATGAAGTCCGACGCATATGTCGCGAGCAGGACGTAGACGAAGTACCACGCGAGGAAGAACGCGGTCATCGGAAAGACGAAGCGGCGCAGTCGGTGTCGAAGTTCCTGAAACTCCGGGCTCGCCTGCATCTCGAGGAATGCCTGCGCGTCGGGGTCGGGCCGCTGCGGCGGCGCTCCCGAGCCGAGGTCGGTGGTGGTCATGGCGGACTCCTGGGATGGCGGGCGACGGACGTCGCGGGGCGTACACAGCGACGTTAGTGAGAGCCAGATCACAGGAGAAGGGTGTGGCGCCAGTCACACGCCGAGCAGTTGTCGCATGCGCCGAACGGTCATCTCGCCAAGACGAGCGGCGGGGACGTCGGCCGCTCAATCGGTGCCGGAACTCGCCCCGCTCAGTCCTCGTGCGGCAGCAATCGCGGACCGGGACCCTCGATTCCGAGGGCGTCGCCGGGGTTGAGGACCCGACACCGCCGGAGCGACAGACACCCGCAGCCGATACAGCCGTTGAGCTCGCGTTCGAGTTGTTCGAGTTCACGCCTGCGCGCCTCGAGGTGTGCGGCCCACTGCCGGGAGATGCGGTCCCAGTCACGCTTTCCGGGCATGTGATCGGCGGGGAGTGTTGCGAACACCTCAGCCACCTCAGACAACGGAATCCCGAGGCGTTTGGCCACCAGGACCAGAGACAGCCGACGCAGGACGTGCCGACGATAACGTCGCTGGTTGCCGGCGGTGCGCTCGGAGGTGATCAAACCCTGGTCCTCATAGAACCGCACCGCGGACGTTGCGATACCGACCCTAGCGGCCACCTCGCCCACGCTCAGCAGATCCGTTGGCGTTCGCATCTCGTCAATGTCTCCTTGACTTCAAGTCAACTTGAAGTTTTAAGGTAACACATCATGAGCGAATCCATCGAGACCCAAACGTCTTCCGATTCGAAAAGGGAAGAGTTGATTCTCGCCGCGGCACATCAGCAAACGGGCGGAGGATGGGGTGAGCTCTTCTCCCGGGCACACCTCGCGGCGGTGTCGATCCTCGCTGGTGGTGTCGCGCTGTACGCGATGAACCTCTACTTCACGGCTGCCCTCATGCCCTCGATCGTGTCCGACATCGGCGGTGCCGAGTACTACGCGTGGGTGGCCACCGGGTTCCTGATGGCCGCGGTCATCGGATCGATGCTGGTCAGCCGAATACTGGGCAGCCTGGGGGCCGCCCGTTCCTACATCCTCGGGTTCCTCGTGTTCGGTGCCGGCGCGACGGTCAACGCCCTGAGCCCCTCGATGGAGATCCTCATCCTCGGACGTGTCGTCCAAGGCCTCGGCGGCGGCCTGGTGGCCGGACTCGGCTATGCCGTCATCCGCAGCACGCTTCCGGATCGGCTCTGGGCACGCGCGGCGGGTCTCATCTCGGCGATGTGGGGCGTCGGTACCCTCGTCGGACCTGCCCTGGGCGGACTGTTCGCCCAGCTCGGATTGTGGCGATGGGCGTACGGGCTGCTACTGCTGGCGGCGCTCGTCCTGGCCGTCATGGCGAACCGCGCCCTGCCGAGGCAGGCGGGAGCCGGGCAGCACGACTCGTCGGTCCCTCTCGTCTCGCTCATCCTGTTGACGCTGGCCGCGGCCGCATTCAGTGTCAGTTCGACCGTGCCGCGCGGGTGGGCGACCGGCGCCAGCATCCTGGTCGGCGTACTCCTGCTGTTCGCCTTCGTCACGTTCGAACGACGGAGCACCACAACCGTTCTGCCGCAGTTGACCTATCGGAGCGGGAACCCGCTCAAGTGGGTGTATCTCACCGTCGCGGTGCTGTGCGCCGGTGTGATGGCCGAGACCTTCATTCCGCTGTTCGGTCAGGAGCTCGGTGGCCTCACACCGCTCGTCGCCGGGCTGCTGGGCGCCGCAATGTCGGTCGGCTGGGTCCTCTCGCAGCTGTGCAGCGTCAACCTCGAGTCGCTCCGCGCGCAGACCATCGCGATCCGGCTCGGCCCGGTACTGCTCACCGCCGGACTGATCGTGTACGGGCTGCTCCAGGCCGATGGCGCTGGCGCAGCTCTCGTGATCGCGTGGGCGGTGGTGCTGTTCGTCGCCGGCGTCGGGATCGGCATCGCCTTCCCGCATCTGAGTGTGGCCGCCCTGCGCAGCACCACGGACGAGGCCGAGGGCAACAAGGCAGCGGCTGCGCTCAACACGACGCAACTGATCGCCTACTCCGTGACCTCGGCACTGACCGGCACCCTGGTCACCATGGGCGGCGCCTCGCTGCTCGACTCCGCGCGCTACATGGCCTTCGGAGTCGCGATCATCACCGCGCTCGGCGTCGTAACCGCCAGCTTCTCCATGAGCAACCGTCGATAGCGCCGCTCATCGCACTGCGGGCACGACGCGTCCGCTCACAACGACCGCAGATCGCGCTCCCGGTCTCGGCTCATCCCGAGCCGCTCGGGGGCGTGCATACGGGTGAAGATCCGCCCCACATCCTTCGGTACCCGTCGACGCGTTGCGAGGCTCACCACCACCATCGTCGCGAAGGACAGCGGCACGCTCACCGCGGCCGGGTATCCGATCAGCGCTGACGGCCAACCCTGCCACACGTGGTCGGACACCCCTCCGAGAACCGCGAGTAACGCGGCGCCGCCGCCGGCGACCCCGCCGACCACCAATCCGGCCGCCGCACCCGGTGCCGTCAGCCCCCGCCACCAGATCCCGAGCACCAGCAGCGGACACAACGTCGAAGCTGCCACGGCAAACACCAGTCCCACCGACCTGGACAGATCCAGCGACGCCGCCCCCAGCGCCAGTGCGACTGGCGCAGCACCGGCGAGCACCGCCGCCACCCGGAAGTCCTGTACCCGGCCGCGCAGCACATCGGTGCTCAACACCCCTGCAATACCCACCAGCAGTCCCGAAGACGTCGAGAGGAAGGCCGCGATCGCACCCGAGGCGACCAGCGCGGCCAACAGCTGTCCTCCCCACCCGGAAAGTACCGATCCGGGCAGCAGTAGCACCGCCGCATCGGAGGTCCCGGTGATGAGCAGCTGCGGCACGTACAGCCGCGCGAACACCCCCAGCAGCACCGGGAACAGGTAGAACACCCCCACGAGCGCGATCACCACGAGTGAGGTCAGCCGCGCGGCCCGACCGTCCGGGTTGGTGTAGAAGCGGACCAGCACGTGCGGAAGCCCCATCGCGCCGAGAAACGTCGCGAGGATCAGCGAGTACACCTGGTACAGCGGGTGCGGGCCACCGAACCCGCCGCCCGGCGCCGCCCACGTCGCGTTGTCGGCCGGGGCCCCGGCCACCACCGGCACCGGCGAACCCGCAGGCAGCGACAGCGACGTACCCTTCCCCAGTTCGTGCCGGCCGACGTCCAGCCGCACGGGACCGGACACGCTCTGCCCGTCGATCTGCCCGGTGACGGTCACGTCGATGGGGACGCCCACCTGCACCACGACATCGGTGGTCACGTCGACGGTCGTCGCCACACTGACGGTCGGGGGCGCGGGCTCGGCCAGCGGTCGGCCGTCGGAGAGAAAGTGCCCGGCCAGCACGAGCGCGGGCACCGCGACGGCCGTGAGCTTGAGCCAGTACTGGAATCCCTGCACGAAGGTAATCGACCGCATACCGCCGCCGACGACGTTCGCGATCACGATGATCCCGACGCCGGCTACTCCCACCCAACCGGGCACGCCCAGCAGAATGTTCAGCGTCAGTCCGGCGCCCTGGAGCTGCGGCACCATGTACAAACCACACACGAGCGCCACCACCAGCATCGCCAGCCGCCGCAACCGCACCGAACCGAGCCGGAACTCGGCGAAGTCCGGGACCGTGTAGGCGCCCGATCGACGTAAGGGCGCCGCGACGAACAGCAGCAGACCCAGGTAACCGGCGGTGAACCCGATCGGGTACCACAACGCGTCGGCCCCGTACTTCGCGATCAGCCCAGCAACACCGAGAAAGGAAGCGGCCGAGAGGTACTCACCGGAGACCGCGGCGGCATTCCAGCGCGGTCCGACACTGCACGAGGCCACCAGGAAATCGGAGGTGGTGCGCGCCAAGCGCACTCCATAGACACCGATCGCGACGGTAGCGACGGCGGCACCGATGAGGCCCAGAACCGTCATGAGGGGAATCGACTGCCCGGTCATCTGTCCCGCATCCGGCTCAGTCGTCGACCAGGTCGGTGAAGTCCTGCTCGTTGCGCTCGGCCGCCCGAATGAAGAACCAGCCCGCCGCCAACAGAATCGGGCCCGCCACAGCGCCTGCAAGCAACCACGGCAGCCGAACCCCGAACACCGCGACCTCGGCAGTGGCCGGGAAGGCCACCAGCAGCAGCGGAACCACACCGAACAGCAGACCCACAGCCAGCGCGACCCGCAGCGCAAGACTCAGCTGCGCGCGGATCAGGCCCCGGACCATCGCGTCCCCGACCTCCGTCTGTTCCTGCACCTCGACGCGAGATCGAACGATGCGGGCGCCGCGCCGCTGCGCCAGCACCACCCGCTGTCGGGCGGGCGGGATCGCGCCCGGGCCGGTCATCGCGAGTTCCAGACCTGCCGCGGGCCACGAATCAACCGGTCCTTGAGCTCCCGGGTGTGTCGACGGCTGACCGGCAATTCGACGGCCGGGGCATTTCCGTGCGGGCGCAGGCACACCACCAGCCCGGACCCGACGCTGCGGATTCCGGTCACCTCGGCCAGCGACACCAGATAGGACCGGTGCACACGCAGGAACCCGGCGTCGGACCAGCGGCTCTCGAGTGACGAGATCGGGATCCGTACCAGGTGCGAACCGGTTGCGGTGTGCAGCCGGGCGTAGTCGCCGTCGGCCTCCACCCACTCCACCGCCGAGCGTGGCACCAGCGTGGTGACCCCACCGAGTTCCACCGGGATCACCTCGTCGGCGGCCGAGGCGTCCGCCGTCCCCTGCCGCGCGCGACGGCGGGCGACGATGCGGCGTACCGCCTCCTCGAGGCGTTCCTCGCGCAGCGGCTTGAGCAGGTAGTCGACGGCGCCGAGATCGAACGCGGCCACCGCGCGGTCCTCGTGCGCGGTCACGAACACCACCGACGGCGGGTGTGCGAACTGGTTGAGGATGCCGGCCAGCTCGAGCCCGTCGAGTCCGGGCATGTTGATGTCGAGGAACGCCGCGTCGACGCGTCCGCCGCGCAGGATCCGCAGCGCTGTAGTCGCGTCACCGGCGGTGAGGACCTCGCCGACTTCCTCGCGGGCACGCAGCAAGTACGCCAGCTCGTCAAGGGCTGGGCGTTCGTCGTCGACTGCCAGCACGGTCAAGAGGCCGTCCGGGGGCCCATCAGAGGTCTCGTTCACAACGGGTCCCATCGTGCCATGTCGAGGCAGCGGTCAGAACGATGCGGGCCGACGGGTCCGTTCGGATTCGAGCGTTCGGATTCAGGCACGGATGCCCGGCCTGAACTTCGGAACCCGCATGCTGACCTTGGTACCGGCTCCGGGAGCGGTCTCGACCACCAGCCCATAGTCGTTGCCGAACGCCGCGCGCAGCCGGTCGTCGACATTGGCGAGGCCGACGTGAGCGGCCTCGGAAGCACTGGGGCCTCCGGTCCCGGAGGAGACGGCGTCCAACTCCCCCGACCGCAACAGTTCCGGGTCCATCCCCACCCCGTCGTCCTCGATACTGATCACGCAGTCGGTGCCCTCATCGGACGCGACGATCGTCACCGTCCCCCCGTCCCGTTTCCCCGATAGTCCGTGCCGAACCGCGTTCTCCACCAGCGGTTGCAGTGCCAGGAACGGCAGCACGACGCTGAGTACCTCCGGCGCCACCTGCAAGCGAACCTGCAGGTGGTCACCGAACCTGGCGCGTTCGAGGGTGAGGTAGCGGTCGATGTTGCGCAGCTCGTCCGCGAGCACTGTGTACTCCCCAGCCGAGCGGAACGAGTAGCGGGTGAAGTCGGCGAACTCGAGCACCAATTCGCGGGCCCGGTCCGGGTCGGTGCGCACGAACGAGGCGATGGTACCGAGTGCGTTGTAGATGAAGTGCGGGCTGATCTGGGCGCGCAACGCCCGAACTTCGGCGCGGTCGAGCCGCGCCCGAGAAGCGTCGAGCTCGGCCAGCTCGATCTGGCTGCAGGCGTACCGCGCCACCTCGGTCAGGGCGCCGAGCATCGCGGGACCCGGTTCGGTAGTGGTCACCACTCCGAGGACTCCGGCGACGCCGGTGTCCTCGATCAGCAGCGGCTGCGCGATCAGCGCTCGCACGTCGTGGTCGGCGGGGGTTCGGTCCAGGTCGGCATGTCCGACCAGCACCCGCCGGCCGCCGTCGACAGCCCGCGCCGCCGCCGCGAGGAACTGAGCGGACAGTGTGTCGTGGGGGCCGTTCCATGCCAGCAGGTCGCCGTCCGGTCCGGCGATCGCGAGCGCCTGCGCCCCCGTGAGCCGCCGCAGATGCGGCGCCGCCTCCCGCGCGGAAGTGTCGTCGAGGCCGCGGCGCAGTGGCCGCGCCGCCAACGATGCGGTGTGCAGTGTGTCGTGCACCGCGCGTTCGGCGGGCGTCCTGAGCACCCGGCGCGTACGCACCCCCACCACGATCAGCGCGGCCACCACTACCACCGCGGTCACAATCCACACCACTGCCGTCACGGCGTCGCCTGCCCCGCACATGTGTTCACGACCGCGGTGCTGGTGAACCGACCCGCCACCCAGTCGATCGCCCCGGGCAGCGCCCGCGCGTCGGCGTGCACATCCTCGGGACGGACCCGCAGTTCGATCACGTCACCGAATCCGCAGGCCCGGTCGACCGCCGCAATGGTCCAGTCGGGACGAATCAAGTTGTCCTTGCCCCCGACGACCACGAGCATCGGCGCCGCCGCGGGGCGCTGAGGAAGCGCATCGGCAGTAAGCCATTCGCGCATCTGCACCACGTCGCCCGTACTGCGTGGGACGGTGTCTGCCGGGGTGAGATTCACCGCTACCGAGAGCTTGCGCGACGCAAGTACACCCGTGCACGCACGGAGTACGTCGCGATTCTCGGTGAGCGGGCCCCGAATGTACGCATTCGCGTCGAGTCCGGGATGGGCCACCGATAGACCGTCGAGCAACATCGGCAGAAACATCTGTTGTGGCACATTGAGACTCACCGGTCCAGCGGTGACGATCGGGGTGAGATCGGCTGGTGGGGACAGGCTTGCGGCGCCGGTGAACTCGAGCCCGTCACCGTACTGCGCGGCCTGCTCCGCCGCAGCCCACGACGCCTGCCCGCCCTGCGATACCCCGATCGCCGCCCACCGGGCGGACGTGTCCGGCACCAGGATTCGAGCGGCGCGGACGGCATCGATCAGGTTGTGAGCGGCCGTCACCGGTTCTAGGTACGGGTGTGGGCCGTCCGTTCCGAGGCCCTCGTAGTCGGTGACCGCGACCACGAATCCGCGCGCGATCAGATCCCGGACCAGCCCGGCGGAACCCAGCAGATCCGGATGCCCGGAAGGCGCACACTCATCGAGCAGTCCTGTGGTGGGATGCCCGACCGTCACCACCGGCCAACCGCCGGGCGGTGCTTGGCCGGGCGGAGCGAACACCGTGCCCGACACCACGGTGGCGCGGCCGTCGATGCCCGAGGTCGAGCGGTACAGGATGCGGTGCCCGGACAGGCCGGTTCCGGTGAACGGCTCGTCGGCAGTCACGATTCCACGGTCGGCTGGATCGGGCAGCGCGGTCGTGGTTGGCAGCACGGTCGTGGTTGCCTGACCGGGCGACGGAACGGATCCCGGCTCCCCCGTCGTGGCCGCGCACGACGCGACCAGCGCCGAACTCGCCAGAACGGTCAGGGCCATCCGAAATCCGGTCACCGCTCGATTGTGCCTGCCGTCCGCCCTCCCGTCAGCCCCACCGCCTGCGAACTCGCTGTTCCGCGGCCGCCTCTTCGATATCGCGGGACTCGAGTTCGGTGCGCAGCACCTCATCGTCGAGAAGGCCGTCGTCACGGGCGGCGATCAGGGCGCTGCGTTGCGCCTGCAGCACCTGGCGCCGGACGGTGTCGAACTGTGCGCTCGCACGGTTGATCACGATCGTGGAGCCGTCGACGTCACCCTCGGCCGCTTCGACCTGCGCCTGCGCCCGGATCGACACCCGCACCCGATTGAGCACTCGGACGAACTGGTCGGGGTCGGCGCTCGCTGGCGGGTGCGCCGCTACCTCGGCGAGCGCCCGGTCGGCGGCGTCGGCGGCGATACGGCGGGCGAGCACAGTCTGCTTGTGAGCTCGCTCGAGCTCGGCGGGGTCCGCAACATCGAGGCGCCGGATCATCATCGGGATCGTCGACCCCTGGATCACCAGCGTTCCCACTGCCACCACGAATGCGATGGCTTGAATGACGCCGCGGCCGGGGAAAGGATCGCCCGCCGCAGTGAGGACCGGCACGCCGCCCGCGGCCGCAAGAGTGACGACGCCACGCATGCCGGCCCACGACACGACGAGTTTCTGTCGCCAGTTCAGCCCCGCCCTCGCCGCCGATCGGCGGCGAGGATCGAACCGCATCCGCGCTCCGCCCCAGTTCAGGAACACCCACAGAGGACGGACCAGGATGACGACGACGAGGACCGCGAAGCCGTACGCGAAGACGTGATGAACCGGAAGCCCATCATCAGCGACGTCGTCGATGACGAACTTGAGCTGCAAGCCCATGTACGCGAAGACGAACATCTCGAGCAACAGGTCAAGCGTCGCCCACAGCGAACGCTCCTGAATGCGGGTGGGAATCGACACGTTGGTGGCATGGTGGCCCATCACGAATCCCGCGACCACCACCGCGAGCACACCTGAACTGTGAATCTCCTCCGCAGCGAGGTACGCGGCGAACGGAAGTACCAACCCCAGAACGGTTTCGAGCGGCGAATCGTACATCCGGGCGCGCACGACCCGCACGATCGTCGCCATCACCACACCGACGACAATGCCGCCGCCGACCTCGTAGAAGAAGAACAGCACCGGTGACTCGACGACGACGCGCGTTCCGGCAACCGCGGCGACGCCCACTGTGAAGAGCGTCAGTGCGGTCGCATCGTTGAGCAGTCCCTCGCCGGTGAGAATCGCCAGCACACGCTTGGGCAGGCCGAGCTTGCGACCTACCGACACTGCACTCACCGCATCTGTCGGCGAGACAACAGCGCCGAGAACCAGCGCTGCCCCCAGCGTCAGTTCCGGCACCAGCCAGTTCGAGAAGAAGCCGACGACGAACGCCGTCACCAGCACCAGTCCGACGCCGAGACGCAGAATCGGAGCGATGTTGCGGCGCAGGCTCGCAAGGGAGAAATCGAGCGCCGCCGAATACAGCAGCGGCGGAAGCACGACCCCGAGAATCACCTCGGGGGCGAGCTCGATCCGGGGCATCCCCGGTATGAAGGACGCCGCGGACCCGAAGGCCACCAGAACCAGTGGGACCTGCAGGTCACGGCGCTTCGCCAGACTCGTCACCGCGATCGCGGCAATCACGACAAGCAGTACCAGTGTTCCGTTCACGCGATGATTGTGCCCGCCCCTCGGCGGAGGTCACTCCTTCGGTGGCACAACCTTCCTCGCGGCATCCGCTGCCTTGTCGATCTTGTCGCTGTACTTGCCGCCGGTCTTCTCGTCGGCCAGGCTCGCCGCCTTGTCGATTGCACCCTGCACCTTGTCCGAGTGTTCGGCTGCCAGTTCCTGGCCCTTGCCGACAAGTCCCTTGATCGAATCCATGAATCCCATACCGACATCCTCCTCGGATCTGCGCCGCTGCGGCGCCCTGACCCCAGTCTCACACCATCGGGGCTGCGGTTCCACGGGCCGACGAGTCGAGACCCCCTGACGCGCTGCGATCTCGTCGTGGACACCGCACCCTCCTCCTGATATAGATTAATCATCTAACTACTTTATGTGCATCGGGTCTCCTAGAACCCGAGCCCGTCCGGAGGAGTACCAACCATGTCCGAGGCGTACATCGTCGATGCCGTTCGAACCGCGGTCGGGAAGAAGAACGGCAAACTGTCCGAAGTTCATCCGATCGACTTGGGTGCCAGTGTGATTCGGTCCTCCCTCAACCGGACCGAGATCGATCCGGCCGCGGTCGACGATGTGATCTTCGGCTGCGTCGAAGCCATCGGTGGCCAGGCGGGGAACATCGCGCGCACCGCGTGGCTTGCCGCGGGCTTCCCGGACGAAGTGCCGGGTGTCACTGTCGATCGACAGTGCGGATCGAGCCAGCAAGCACTACATTTCGCCGCACAGGCTGTGATGAGCGGCACCTCGGACCTGGTCCTCGCGGGCGGTGTCCAGAACATGAGCCGGATCCCGATCTCCGCCGCAATGACCGTGGGCAAGCAATACGGGTTCGAGACACCGTACGCAGGTTCCGTGGAGTGGCAACGTCGATACGGCGATCAGGAGGTATCCCAGTTCCGCGGTGCCGAGATGATCGCCGAGAAGTGGGGCATCAGCCGCATCGACATGGAACGCTGGGCGTTGCAGAGCCACGAACGGGCCCGCCGAGCCATCGCCGAAGGGCGATTCGCCGAGGAGATCGTTCCCGTCGGAGAGTTCATGCGTGACGAGGGACCGCGCGAGACCAGCCTGGCCGAGATGGCCGGATTGCCGACCCTCCGCGACGGCGGCCGCCTCACCGCCGCGCTGGCCAGCCGCATCGCCGACGGCGCCAGCGCGGTCCTCGTTGCGTCCGAGGCTGCGGTGAAGGCGCACAACCTGATTCCCCGCGCCAGGATCCACCACCTGAGCGTCCGCGGCGCCGATCCGATTTTCATGCTGAGCGCACCGATCCCAGCCACCGAGTATGCGCTGGCGAAGACCGGCATGAGCATCGACGACTTCGACGTCGTGGAGATCAACGAGGCGTTCGCATCGGTCGTACTGGCCTGGCTCCGCGAGACCGGAGCGGACCCGGCGAGGGTCAACGTCAACGGCGGCGCGATCGCCCTTGGCCATCCGCTCGGCGCGACCGGCACCAAGCTGTTCGCCACCCTGCTCAACGAACTCGAGCGTACCGGCGGACGCTACGGCCTCCAGACCATCTGCGAGGGCGGTGGCACCGCCAATGTGTTGATCGTCGAACGTCTGAACTGATGTGCACTTAGACCAAGACTTGCCTGGGACTGACGTGTGATCTTGGTCCGCTCGGTAGCGGGTGAACAACGACTCGCGTTCGAAGTCAACTGGCACCACTGGCAGCCAGTCGACGTCGACGGTCTTCAACTGAAGCTGCGTAGTTCCTAAAGCAGAGAAGCCGCGCCGCCTCCGACCTTCGTGAGGGATGGAGCAACGCCAGCAAGAACCACAGAGTCGGTCGCCGTAGTGGCCAGGGAAAGTGAAGCCAGTTCGCGGATCCTGCTAGCATTCCCGCAGATCAGTTAGTGTGCTCCCCGCGCGAGCGGGGATGGTCCCTCGACCAACTGCTGGCGTGCACGAGTGAAGTCGTGCTCCCCGCGCGAGCGGGGATGGTCCCGATGTTCCGCCGTCGACGCCGGCCGCTCACGTGTGCTCCCCGCGCGAGCGGGGATGGTCCCTCGTACTCGATTCCGTCGCGCTGAATCGGCTTGTGCTCCCCGCGCGAGCGGGGATGGTCCGGCCGGGCAGTCGAAGCGGAAGCGTGATGCTGCGTGCTCCCCGCGCGAGCGGGGATGGTCCCCGAGTTGAGCATCATCGTGCCGTTGAGGAGCACGTGCTCCCCGCGCGAGCGGGGATGGTCCCTGCTGCCGGTATCCGATGGTGTCAGGATGCGCGTGCTCCCCGCGCGAGCGGGGATGGTCCCGGCCGGCCCGGAAACGCCACGAGGTGGATGTTGTGCTCCCCGCGCGAGCGGGGATGGTCCCCGACCATTCCGACGCCCAGCTCGTCGTCGGCGGTGCTCCCCGCGCGAGCGGGGATGGTCCCATGGCCATGTTCTCGGCCTCGAAAGACCACTCGTGCTCCCCGCGCGAGCGGGGATGGTCCTCGCCGATGGGTTCCCCGTAGAACGCTTCAACGCGTGCTCCCCGCGCGAGCGGGGATGGTCCCGCCTACCACTGCCCCAACTGCGGGCGCTGGCACTGCTCCCCGCGCGAGCGGGGATGGTCCGCGTTGGGCTGCATCGGGAGAAGGACGCCGGGCGTGCTCCCCGCGCAAGCGGGGATGGTCCCTTCGCGGCCGCCCTTGGTGGTATGAGTGGCACGTGCTCCCCGCGCGAGCAGGGATGGTCCTGGCGGCGTCTACATCGGACAGCCGACCACTCGGTGCTCCCCGCGCGAGCGGGGATACGAAGAGCTCCACCAGAAAGCACGAGACCCGTTGTCATCGGCCTCCGTCAGCTGCACATCGCTAGTCTCCGTTGCAGTTCGACGCCGTCGACCAGCGCGCGGCGCGGATCCGGCCGATCTGACCATGCCGATCCACGGGCACGATGCTCGGCAACAACAACTCCCACATCTCGTCCACGCGGCGCTCGAGATCCTCGGTCCGGCTCAGCGCGCGGGAGATAACACGGGCGCCCGCAATTGCGCAGATCAGATGGCGCGCCAATACGAGTGGCGAGACCGTCTCGACAAGATCGCCCTGCTCCACCGCCCGCGCGGCCAGACGAGCGCAGCCTTCAGTCCACTCGAGGTACGGGTCGCCCGGGGCCCCGTTCAATGCCTCGACAGCCCCGAGTTCGACGGTGAGCCGAGCACCGGCGCGCACCACCGGGTGGACCAGAGTCTGCCGCGCCAGCTCGTGACACAGCATCACAACCTGCTCGAGACCCCGCGCATCGGATGCGGCGATGGCCTCCACGGCCTCGAGCGAGATTCGGTGCTGTTCACCGATGATGAACTGCGCAAGGTCATCTTTGGATGCGAAGTGGAAGTACAGCGCGCCCTTGGTGATCCGAGCCCCGTCGACGATCTCCCCCACGCTGGAACCGAAGTAACCGAACCGATCGAATGCCTGCGCCGCGCCCATCACGATCTGCGCTCTGGTCGCGACGGCGCGCGCCTGCTGGACCACGTCCCCACCTCCCGGCTGCCTTTACGGTGGCCTCGCCGCGAATCCGTGCAGCCCGTCGTCAATCTCGGCGAGACGAGCGCGCTTGTTCTGCCGACCACCGCGGGGGACCGTACCAGCAGGGGGCGGAAAGGGGTAGATGTTCTTCTGCTCTCGACCGGTCGGCGCAAATGGCCAGCGCAGTATCAGTGCACGGTCAGTGCAGTATCAGTGCACGCCCGGCAGATCCTCGCTCGACGCGAACAGGCGCCGGTGCTCGCCGTGGATCCGGCCCGTCACCCACCACCCGACTTCGACCAGGACGACACCGACGAGACCGCATACCAGCGCCGTCGTCGTCGCACCGACGTTGGACGGATCGAGTTTGAAGAACTCACGGGTGAAGCTCAGTGCGAACAGAATCAGGTACGCCAACACCGATCCTGCGAGCAAGACCAGCTTCCACCACGTGTAAGGACGGGCGACCACGGCCAGCACCCACAACGCGATCATGATGAGCGTGATGAGCGCCGCGGTGCCGGCCTGCTCGGTCTGCTGCTCGGTAGCCTCCGGACCCGCATAGGCGAGCAGGTACGACACGTAAGTCGCGATACCGATGATGACGCCCGACGGGATCGCCAACCGCATGACCCGGCCGACGAAACCGGTGCGGGCGCGTTCGTTGTTGGGGGCGAGCGACAGGATGAACGCCGGGATGCCGATCGTGAACCACGCCGCGATCGTCACGTGCCGCGGCAGGAACGGATACGGCAGCGGATCGAAGTCGAAGATCTGCGCAGCCGCGCCTGAGATGCCGATCAGGAACGCCAGCAGAACCGAATAGACGGTCTTCGTCAGGAACAGATTCGAGACACGCTCGATGTTGCCGATCACTCGGCGGCCCTCACTGACGACGTACGGCAGCGTGGCGAACTTGTTGTCCAGCAGCACGATCTGGGCGACCGCGCGGGTGGCCGGGCTGCCCGAACCCATTGCGACACCGATGTCGGCGTCCTTGAGCGCGAGTACGTCGTTGACACCGTCGCCGGTCATCGCGACGGTATGGCCGCGGGACTGCAGCGCGCCGACCATCGACCGTTTCTGGTCCGGCCGCACCCGGCCGAATGTGGTGGCTCCGTCGAGGACGTCCGCGAGCTCTTCCTTGCCCTCGGGAAGTTGTCGGGCATCGATCGCGTGATCGCCGCCGGGCAGGCCGAGCGAGCTCGCGACAGCGCCCACCGAGACGGCGTTGTCCCCCGAGATGACCTTGACGTCCACCTTCTGGCTCGCGAAGTACTCGAGCGTCTCACGGGCGTCGGGGCGGACCTTCTGATCGAGCACGACGAGCGCACGCGGCGTCACGGTCCCCGGCGCATCCGGAGCATCGACGGGGCGGTCACTACTGCCGAGCAGCAGCACTCGCAGCCCCTGCGCGCCGATCTGCTCGGCCTCGCGGGCCATGTCGCTGTCCGGGTCGAGGAGAACATCCGGTGCACCGAGCAGCCAGTTGCCGTTGTTTCCGTAGGACTGACCGCTCCACTTCTTCGCCGACGAGAACGGCGCAACCGCGGTGGCCTCCCAGCCCGGATCCTCCGTCAGCGCCTCCTTGATGGCGAGCACACTTGCGTTGGGGCGCGGATCGTCCGCCACCATCGCGGCCAGCGCGCGGGCGGCAAGCGAGTCGTCGGGCTTCGCGGTCCGCAGCTCCGACAGCCGCATCCCGTTCTCGGTGAGCGTGCCGGTCTTGTCTGCGCACACCACATCGACGCGGGCCAGGCCCTCGATCGCGGGCAACTCCTGGACCAGGCACTGACGCCGGCCGAGGCGGATGACACCGACGGCGAACGCGATCGACGTCATCAGCACCAGACCCTCGGGCACCATCGGCACCAGCGCGGCCACCATGCCGTTGAGGGCCGGGCCCAGCGCCTGTCCGCTCGAGAAGAGCTGGTTGTAGATGATGAGCAGACCGGCCGGGATCATCAGGTAGGTGATGAACTTGAGGATCTTGTCGATGCCCGAGCGCAACTCGGAGTGCACCAGCGTGAACTTGCTGGCCTCCTCGGCGAGCTTCGCGGCATACGCCTCGCTGCCCACCTTCGTGGCCCGGTAGGCGCCGCTACCGGCGACGACGAAGCTGCCCGAGAGCACCCGCGAACCCTCCGGCTTGTGCACCGGGTCGGCCTCTCCCGTGAGCAGCGACTCGTCGACCTCGAGTGCCGACGCTGTCACCACGACGCCATCGACGACGATCTGGTCGCCGGGTCCGAGCTCGATGATGTCGTCGAGCACGACACTCTTCGGTGCCAGGGGCGCCGGAGAGCCATCGCGACGGACCATCGGCTTGGCCTGACTGACGATCGCGAGCTGATCGAGGGTTCGCTTGGCACGGATCTCCTGGATGATGCCGATCCCACTGTTGGCGATGATCAACAGACCGAACATGCCGTCGATGATCGAACCGGTGGACAGCACGATGATCAACAGCACGCCGAGGATCGCGTTGATCCGCGTGAACACATTGCCGCGGACGATGTCCTTGATGGAGCGGCTCGCCCGATCCGGGACGTCATTGGTCTGCCCGTTCGCGACCCGCTGCGCTACTTGATCAGCGGTCAGGCCCCGCTCGATGTGGTGCGGATCGGTCTCCAGGGTGCCGACAGCGCCACCGTCGTCGGGCTCGTCTGTTGCCATGACACGAAGGTTATGCCAACCCGGACGATCCTCCACAGATGGTCCACGGTGTGGCCGATCCGAGCAGGCTGAGGACGTGGTGACCGACGAGCACCTCGAACGGCGCACGCAAACAACTACAGGATGGACCCCATGGCACACATACAACGTTTCGACCACATCGGCATCACCGTCGCGGACCTCGACTCGGTGACGGCGTTCTTCATCGGACTGGGTCTCGAGGTCGAGGGCACCGGATCCGTGGAGGGCGAGTTCGTCGAGACCGTCTGCGGCATCCCAGGCGCGCGCTGTGAGATCGCGATGCTGCGGCCGCCCGATGGAGGGTCCCGGCTGGAGCTCGCGACTTTCGTCACGCCCGGCCATGGGCCCGGATCGCCCACGGCGATGGCCAACGAACTCGGCCTACGCAACGTGTCCTTCGAGGTCCGCGACCTCCAGGCAGCTGTCGATGCGGTGGCTGCGGACGGGTACGGGCTCATCGGCGGCATCGGCGAGTACGAAAACAGCGTGCGGATGGCCTACGTGCGTGGGCCCGAAGGGATCATCGTTTCCTTGTTCGAGCAGATCGGCTGAGCCTGATCCGGCTCCGGAGTCAAAAGCCGTTGCCGCGCATCACTTCCCCCGTTTCACCCCTGGGTCAAGACCCCCTCGACCACCAGCAAAGGACTTTACCTGCAATCCCGGAAGGAATCGGTCAAAACGGAAAATTCCCGACAGTGCACCCGCGGCACCCGAGCGTATGTTTGCCGTTAAACTATTGCACTACAGTTTAATTCAACTTCTCGCCTACTCATGTCCGCGACATCTCAGCTACAGTCGTCTACGGGCCGGTCAGATGTGAGGGGGGAGTCCCTGACCGGTCCCGCTGGCGATGAAGCCGCCCGACACAGGCGCCGACGCCAGACGGGCGGGAGGCGTGCACCGCGGCACTGCGCGCCTCCCGCCACAGCAGCAGACCACACTGCACACAGGGGGTGCGAGATGACTGAATTTCCACGACGTTCGCGGCGCCGGGTACCGCCGCAAAGAACTAACTCGATTCGGCACTATGATATTGCGGCGCAAGCAGATTCGAAATCAGTACAGGTCTTCCCACCACGACTTCTGGACGAGTGGCCGCAGTGCATCGAGACGCTGACCGACCATCGGCACCGCCAGCGCGACCCCGGCCGCAGTGGCGGCCTCGATGGCCCGGGAGATCGGCTCGCCCCACGGATGGAACGCCAGGTTGAACGTCGCCCAGTGCACAGGGACCAGCAGCGAGCCGCCCACATCGACGTGGGTCCGCACAGCCTCCTCCGGATTCATGTGGATATCGGGCCAGCGTTCGTCGTAGGCGCCAACCGGCAGTAGTGTGACATCGAAAGGACCGTAACGGCGGCCGAGATCCGCGAACCGGGGGGTGTAGCCGGAGTCGCCGCCGAAGAACACTTTCCGGCGTGGACCGACGATCACCCATGACGCCCACAGCGTGGTGTCGCGGGCGAGTCCGCGTCCCGAAAAGTGCCGCGCCTCAGCACAGGTCAGCGTCAGCCCGGCGATGTCCGCCTGCTCGTCCCAGTCGAGTTCGATGATCCGATCCTCGGGGACCTTCCACCGGCGTAAGTGTGCGCCTACACCGATCGGGACCACGAACATCGCCGTTTGGGTGTCGGTGAGGGTGATGATGGTGGCCTGATCGAGGTGATCGTAGTGGTCATGGGAAATCACGACTGCGTCGATCGGCGGCAGATCCGCGAGCGCCACTGGAACCGGATGCATGCGCGACGGCCCCAACACCGTCGACGGCGAAACCCGCTCGCTCCATACAGGATCCGCCAGCACTCTATGTCCGTCGATCTCTATCAACACACTCGAATGCCCGAACCATGTCACAGCCAGCTCTCCGGCAGCGGCCGGCGCCAGCGGGGTCGCGAGTGGGATCTGGTACCTGGGGCGGCCTGTGTTTCCCCGGGTGACGAAGGCCTTCGCGAGGCCTGACTGAGATCCGGAGGGCAGTGAGGAACTGGGGTCGGTGTTGTGGAACCGACGATCCCGGTAGCGTGGCGATGCCGCAGCGTACGGTTTGATGGCCGAACGGGAGGCACCGAGTGCCGGCACCGTCCCCCATGCCGCGCGTGCCACCCAACCCGCACCTGCCGCTGCTGCGGCGACGAACACTCCCCTACCGATCATCTTCCGCCCCGTTCCTCTACCGAACCGACCAGGCTCTTCTGTCTTTCGCCGGCGCTTACCGACCCCGAAATTCCGGCGCGCGGTTCTCCATGCGAGCCATCCGTGCCTCCTGAGCATCCTCGCTGCCCCAGGCCGCGTACAGGGCCGTGAGTTGTTCCGGAGTCTGCGCCTCACGAGTGCCGTCGTCGTTGAACACGAGTTTGAGATGTTGCAACGACAGCGGGGCCAACTCCGCGATCGAACTCGCCCATTCCCGGGCCGTCGCGAGATTACCGATCTTGTTCGCAAGGCCATGCGCGAACGCTTGGTCGGCGTGGAGCATCTCCGCGCCGAGCAGCATGGTCCGCGCCGGGCCACCGCCTACCAGCGACACCAATCGCCGTACCGTCCACTTATCCACGGAGATGCCGAGTTTCGCAGCGGGAATGCCGAACCGGGCCTCCGGTGAGACCACTCGCAGATCTGCTGCGAGGGCGAGCTGAGTGCCAGCCCCGATCGCAGGGCCATTGACCGCGGCAATCACCGGAATCGGAATCGAGTCGATTGTGTGCAGCATCTCGAGCAGGGTGTCGGTGAAGCCCTCCGCGTAGACGTCGCCGGACAGGTCGGCGCCCGCGCAGAAGGCGGTCCCCTGCCCGGTGAGCACGACGACGCGGGCCTCCTCGGCAACCGCCTTCTCGAGGCCCTCTCGCACCGCCACGCACAAGGCACTGTTCAGGGCGTTGCGGCGTTCCGGACGCTGCAGCTCGAGTGTGACCACGTGACCGTCACGACTGGTCCCGATCATGAGACTCCACTCGCTTTCATCTGGTGCTGGACTCGGTCGCGAGCCCTGCCGGGCCGCAACTGAATCCGAACAGTACCTGTAACTACGCATCCACACGCACGCGTGCCGAGTTCGCCGGAACAGACCCGGCGCAGGCGCGGCGGGCAGATTCAGGCTATGACAGAACCCGGCAACATGGACAGCGCGCGATCGCAGTGGTGGTGATCAGGGGCCAGACAAGTCACGGCCGAGCGCTGAAGCCGTACCCGAACCGTCAGGCGCTCCGATCCGCCCTCATGATCGGAGGGATCTCGTAGCTGCCGTCGAGCACTGACTGATGCGGAATGTACATCCGCAGCAATGGACGGAACGAGCCCGTCGGTGTAGGGAGCCAGTTGGCGCGTGCCGTCGGATCCTGGGGTTCGGTCGCGCTCAATGTCAGCGTCAGCGAGCCGTCGGCGTCGTAGACGAGCCCCTCGGTGCGATCACCTATCGAGTAGCGCCCGATCGGGTTCGAGACCAGATAGTAGTTCGGCATGCTGTACATCGTGATCGACCAGAACGCGTCCACCGGAGGTGTCGGCGCGAATGTGATCGTGTAGGTACGGTCGCCTGTCAGCTGGTCACCACCGGAGTCCGTGTAAACCGGACTGTAGGCGGCCTCGTACCCATGGTTACCCCACAAACCACCCATCGCCGCAGCCGCTCGCAGTCCGATCGCCCTGGCACGATCCGAGATTCGCCACTCGGGCGAATCGATCGTCCCGATCTCGAAGAAGTCGTCGTTGTAGTCGAAGGCGTGGAAGGTCTGATGCCAGCCGTTCACAACCGCGTCGCCGGCACCCGACTTCAGCGCCTCCTCGACCTTCGCCCGCCCGCGAGCAGCGCCCTCCACCAGCACTTTCACCAGATCAGGGTCGGCATCCAGGTACGGTGACGGTCCCGCCTCGAGCAATCCCAGCGGCGCAAACGCCTGTTGCAGTTCCACATCACGAGGTGCCGGCGGGAACGCCTGCAGGTACAACCGCAGCTTCTCCCAGAAGAGAAGCTCTTCCGGCACAGCGGGATCCGGCTCTGGCAAACCCTCCGGATCGAGCGAGGCAAGCGATCTCAGAAATATCCGTTCCTGCAACCCACGCACTCTGGGAAGGTCGTCGGCACCATCGCATGCCCATCGGCCGACGACAGACACGATCCGTGTGGAGCAGTGAACCGCCGTCGCGTCCGCCGGCAACTCGCCCGGCCAGCCCGGCGGAACCAGCACGTAGGTGCCAGCCTTCGTACCGGTGGCACGCTTGCCGATGTACGCAAAGTTGTTGGTCCACGCGTCGACGAACTGCAGGACGAAGTACGCGTCGGCGGTATCGGGCACGTCCAGCATCAACGGCCCGACGCTCAGATCGAGTTGTGCCATGGAGTAGACCGTGTCGTTGTTGATCGAGACGAACGTGTCCGAGGGCCCAGCCAGATCGGTCGCGTGACTGAACGAATTGAAGGGTGCGGCGGCGTTGGCGCCCACTCCCGTCGTCACGAAGCGTTGCACCTGGGAAAGGTTGAAGACCGGAGCGAACCCGTAGACGAACGCCCTGACTGCCGAATCGACGCTGACTGCCGAATCTCTGCTCGGATATGCCATGAATCATTTCACCACCGCCGCCGCACCCGCGCTCGCGATACGCCCACTTTCGGTCCATCATGTTCTTGTGACCGAATACCCCGAGTGGGCGCGATCCCTCGACCTCGTTCCGCATCCCGAAGGCGGCTGGTACCGCGAAACGTGGCGAAGCGACATCGAGGTGCCCGGAGTGGCGCTGCCGAACATGTTCAGTGGGGCCCGGGCGGCCGGCACGGCGATCCTGTTCCTACTCGAACCCGGCCAGCAGTCGGCCTGGCACACCGTGCGCGGCAGTGAAATCTGGCTGTATCACCGTGGCAGCCCCATTCTCCTCGAACTCGGTGGCGACGAGGACGCACCCGGTCCTGTGACCTCGTATCTCGTCGGGCCCGATATCGAGGCCGGGCACAGTCCGCAGGTCGTCGTGCCGCCCCGCACTTGGCAGCGCGCCACACCCACAGGAACCGACGCGGGGCTCGTGAGTTGCATTGTGGTCCCCGGCTTCGACTTTGCGGACTTCCGCCTGGAAGGGCAGTAGGCCGAGGCCGGATTCGACTGCACACCCGCATCTCCCCGGCCGGTCCCTGCGATCCCTCTTCACCCGATCCACTCCAGATCCAACTCACCGCAGCGCGCGCCGACTCTCACCCTTGCCCCGCCCCACGTGCCCAGGCTGCGCCGCGTGGCGCGGCGGTGTGGTGGAGTCGAGGTGTTCGCTTGTGGCGCTTGCGGTTCACGATTGTGCTGTGACCCGCGTCGTTGTGGGACCGGGGCTCAGGCGATGGGAGGTCACGCGGCGGTGGGGCCGGCTCGGTTGTTGGCGGGTAGGGGTTGTTGTCGGGGGTCGATGCTGGTGGGTGGGATGAATTCGGGGTGGCGGGTGGGTCCGATACGGACGTGCCAGTGGGAGTGGTGGAGCAGGTTGTGGTGGAAGCGGCAGAGTAGGACGAGGTTGTCGAGGTTGGTGGGTCCGCCGTCGGCCCAATGCCGTATGTGGTGGCCGTCGCACCAGGAGGGTGGGGTGCTGCAGCCGGGGAAGGCGCATCCGGTGTCGCGGGCGATGAGGGCGCGGCGTTGGGCGGCGCTGACGGTGCGCATGGTGCGGCCGAGGTTGATCGGGGCGGCGTGCTCGTCCATCACGATGGGCGAGAGGATGCAGTCGCAGGTCAGGCGTCGGGTGGTGGTGACGGTGATCGGTCCGGCCCAGGGGAGCCGGCCGACTCCGGTGTCACCGAGCAGGTTCGCCAGCAAGCTCGTGTCGGTTTCGGTGTCGCGGGTTTTGCTCGCGCTACTGCCTGTGTTCGTGCTGCAGTGTCCGAACACACTGTGGTCGGCCAAGTCTCGGGCGTTGATGTGTAGGTGCAGGTGTGGTTTCGTGCCGCCGTCGGTCGGGGATACCGCGGAGTCGAGGTAGCGGCGTAGTAGTTCGGTGAGTGCGTCCGCCCGTCGCTGCGCGGGCGGCCGCGGATCGGGTGTCCCGTCTACTCCCGGGTGCGGGGCCGACAGTGGGGAGAGTGCGGATTGGAGCATGTCGCCGGTGACGGCGTCGAGGTCTCCACGGACGGCATAGCGGCCGTTGAGGGTTTTCGAGACGTGGAGTTCGTTGCGGTCGGTCTCTTCCGATGGCGGTGGGTCGTCGGATTCGAAGATCCGCTCGAGTTTGTGGATCTGTGTGTGCACGTAGGCGGTGTTCGTGGCGGGACCGCGGGCGGCCTCGAGGAGTACGTGCCGGGCTGGCCCGAGGGCTTCGTCGGGCATGCCGCGGGGTGGTTTCTGACAGAATTTCAGCACCAGTGCCGTGTGGGCGGCCGAGATCTCACAGGCGTCGAACATCTCCCGGATGTCCGGTTCCTCACGCAGGCCCCGGGCCAGGTTCAGGATCCGGCCCGCTTCACCGACCTCGAGCAGGGTCGTCGCCGCGAGCCACTGTCTGACGTCTCTGAACCCGAGGACGTCGGTGGTGCAGCGGGAATCGACCGCGCCGACCAGCCGGACGCGCCGGGTCTGCAGCCGTGCGATCTCCGCGCACACCGACAGTGTCTCGTCCAACAATTCTTGTTCGGTCAGACGCCAGTACGGCTCGCCGTCGACCGGCACGGTGTTCTCGCCCCCCAGCGTCATACCGACAGTTTAGTTCGAACACACTTTCGAGTCAATGACTCGCGTTGACTCATCAAAGATGCCCGCGTAGGTCCCATCGTTGACTCATCCGAGAATGCCCGCGTAGCGGCGTGTCGGTCCGGTCGATGCCGGTGGGGGCGGTAGGGCCGGGTGATGGGACTGTCTATGGCGGAACGTAAGTCTGTGACGAGGGCGATCGCGACCCGATATGCCCGGGCCGACAGGTCGGGGAAGTCCCGGATTCTCGACGAGTTGTGCGCGACGACGGGGTGGCATCGTGATCATGCCCGCAGGATGTTGCGGTCTGCTCTGATGCCGCGGGTGGTGCGTCCGCGGGCTCCACGTCCGGTCAAGTATGGTTCGGAAGTTGTTGCAGCACTGACATTCTGTTGGGCGGTGCTCGGCATGCCGGCAGGGAAGCGTCTTGTCCCGATCCTGCCGGAGCTGGTTCCGGTGTTGCGGCGGTTCGGGGAACTCGACATCGACGACGACACCGCGGCGTTGCTGGTGCGGATGTCGGCGGCGACCGTGGATCGGCGGCTGGCCCCGCAGCGCAAGTCGCTCGAACTCAAGGGTCGCTCGCACACGAAGCCGGGATCGCTGCTCAAGTCGCAGATACCGATCCGGACGTGGGCGCAGTGGGACGATGCGGTGCCGGGGTTCGTGGAGATCGATCTGGTCGGTCACGAGGGCGGGAACGCGGTCGGTGAGCATGCGTACACGTTGACGGTGACCGATATCGCCACCGGGTGGACGGAGAACCGGTCGGTGCCGAACAAGGCCCTCAAGTGGGTGGTCGCGGCGCTCGACGAGATCGCCGGGGTGTTGCCGTTCCCGCTGCTCGGTGTGGACTCCGACAACGGCAGCGAGTTCATCAACCATCATCTGCTGGCGTGGTGTGAACGGCGGGAGATCACGTTCACCCGCTCGCGGCCGGGGAACTCGAATGATGGTGCGCACGTCGAGCAGAAGAACTGGGCCATCGTGCGTACCGTTGTCGGCTATCTTCGCTACGACACTCCTGCGGAACTTTTGTTACTCAACAAGATTTGGGTTCTGCAATCGAATATGACGAACTTCTTCTCGCCGCAGCAGAAGCTGATCTCCAAGGTTCGGGACGGCGCGAAGGTGACCAAGAAGTACGACACCGCGACCACTCCACACCGGCGTGCGAGCGCTCACCCCGCGGTGACCGCCGACACGAAGGACGCTCTCGATGCGGCCTACGCGAGCGTCAATCCCGCGGCGGTCCAACGACAGATCCAGGCCCTTACCGCCGAGTTGATCACCCTCGCCACCAGTAAACGAACACCGACGAAGAAGCCCGGATCCGCCACCACTCCCTCGCGGACATCCACAAATGAGGCAACGAATCACGCTTCGCGGGCATCTTGACATGAGGCAACAGGTGACTCCTTGATGCCAGAACTCCTGGAATCCCGGAGTCCGGAATCTGGGCCTCCGGGGGAATCCGGCCGGAAGGCTCGATCGCGGCTTCGAAGCGCCCGCCGACGGTGCGAAGTAGAGATCAGCTACAGCGACGCATCCGCCTCTGACTCACCCACAGCCTCGACACCGGCTGCCGCATCTCCCCCACACGGACCCGCACCTGACGACCAGCCGGCATCGGCCGTCAGCTCCGAACTGGCGAGCTCTCGGACTCCACCGGGACCGCCTGGACCACAGGACCCTTGCGCGGGTTGACGAAGAACAGCACGGCAGCGAATCCGAGCATCAGCACGGCTGCAGGGAGCATCGCCGACTGTGACATCGCGGTCGCGAAAGGCTCCCGGACGATCTCGGGTAACTGACCTCCCATGAAGTGGCCTTCTCCGGCAACCGCACTGACACCGCCGCCGCCGACGCTCGACAGCTCGGCCGTGATCCGTGACGTCATCAACGCACCCATCGCGGCGCTACCGAGCACGGCACCCACCTGACGGGTGGTGTTGTAAACACCCGAACCGGCACCGACGTGCGCGACAGGCAGATTGCGGGTCGCGGTCGCGGCGAGCGGCGCCCAGATGAACGCGTTGGATGCACCGATGAGAGCCATCGGCACCAAGATCTGCCAGATCGGCGTGGCCGGAGTGAGCCGCGTCGCCAGCCAGGCGGTCGAGAGTGCGAATACCAGGAATCCCGGTCCCGCGATGAATCGCGGATGAGCCTTGTCGACCAGACGCCCGACGAACGGGGCGAGGATGCCGGTGACGACCGCCATAGGGGCCATCAGCAGCGCCGAACCCGTCGGCGACAGACCGGTCACACTCTGCGCGTAGTACATGAACGGCAGCATCACGCCGGTGATCGAGAAGCCCATCGTCGCGATGCCGAGATTGGCGACCGAGAAGTTCCGGTCCCGGAAGAGCCTCAGCGGGACCAGCGGCTCACTCCGGTTGACCTTCTGCCACCACACGAACGCGATCATGACCACGACGCCGAAGCCGATCAGGCCCCACGCGCGGGCGTCCCAGTCATAGGAGTTGCCCTCCTGCAGGCCGAAGACGAGGCAGAACAGACCGATTGCGCTGAGCGCGACTCCGATGAAATCGAACTTGTGGTTGTTGGTCGGCAGCGAGGGAACCAGACGCCACGCCAGCACGAAGCCGAGGATGCCGACCGGCACGTTGACGATGAAGATCCACTGCCAGCCGAGGCTGTCGACGAGGACGCCACCGAGGATCGGGCCGACGAGCGTCGCGACACCGGCCACCGAACCCCACAGGCCCATCGCGGCACCACGCTTGTCCGGCGGGAAGATTCGGGTGATAACCGCCATCGTCTGCGGGGTCATCAGCGCCGCGCCGAGACCCTGGAACACACGGGCGACGATGAGCATTTCGATACCACCGGACAGCCCGCACCACAGGGATGCGAGCGTGAACACGACCAACCCGATGAGGTACATGTTCTTGGGGCCGAAGCGATCACCGAGGCGTCCGGTGACGAGCAGCGGCACTGCGTACGCGAGCAGGTACGCGCTCGTGACCCAGATGACGGCATTGACGTCGGCGTTCAACTCGGCTGTGATGACCGGATTGGCGACGGCGACGATGGTGCTGTCCACGAGGATCATGAAGAAGCCCAGACAGAGGGCCCACAGGGCCGGCCAGGGCCTCACTTCGGTTTTCATTGCGTGCCCTTCTGATCTGCAAGCTTCATGGATTCGAGGTGCTCGGTTGTCACCCAGGGAATTTCGCCGCTTCGAACGCGCTCGGCGAAGCTGTGCAGCCAGTCGAGTTCGGCCTGAGCCATGGCCCGGGTGTACGAGAACGGAATGGTGAACAGTTCGGGAATCTCTCGCTCCCGCGCGGATTCGCAAAGCTCGTCAAGTTCGGCGAGTTCGGATAGGAGACTCATGATTCGACGCTCGAGCAAGGCGAGTGCGTCATCCGCCTCCAGGTTGTGCAACTCGGCCAGACCGAGGGTGAACTGCGGATAATCAGGAACGGGAACCTCAACGATCTCGGCCACCCGTTCCCGCAGTACCCCGCGGCCGGTCGACGTGATCTCATAGGCGGTCCGCTCGGGCCGTTTTCCCTGACGTTCGGTTCCTGCGACCGCCACCAGCCCGTCCCGCTCGAGCCGGTCGACGGTGTGATAAAGCGAGCCGGGCCGGACCTTGACGAGCCGATCGCGCCGCCGAGTGACGAGTAGTTGGTACATCTCGTACGGATGCATCGGGCGTTCGAACAGGAGGGCGAGCACGGATACGCCGAGCGGTGTGACGGATCGCGACTGCATCCTCATCACTCACTTCCACATCAAATGTTCCATGTGGAATATACGCGGCAGAAGCACCGGCAATGCCTATCAGCTGCTGTGACGAGCACCACGGCCTATCGGCCGAAGGTCGCCGGATCCGGACCGAGCCGACCGTCGGCTGCATCGAGGGAAGCGATCGCGAACATATCCTCGGCGCTGAGCTCGAAGCCGAAGACATCGAAGTTGCTCGCGATGCGCTCCGGCGTCACCGACTTCGGGATCACGACGTTGCCGAGCTGGATATGCCACCGCAGGACCACCTGCGCGGGGGTACGGCCGTGTGCCTGCGCGATCGTCGTGATGGTGGGATTCGTCAGCGTGGTGCCCTGCCCCAGCGGGCTCCAAGCCTCGGTCACGATTCCCAGATCGGCGTGCGCCGCGCGCAGGTGTGACTGTCCGAATCCGGGGTGCAGCTCGATCTGGTTGATCGCCGGCGCCTCACCGACCGCCTCAACCAGGCGTTCGAGATTCTCGACAGTGAAGTTCGAGACGCCGATGGACCGGACCCGGCCGTCGGCCTTCAACTGCTGAAATGCCTTGAACGTGTCGATGTAGCGATCCTGGGCAGGCACCGGCCAGTGGATCAGGTACAAGTCGACGTAGTCGAGTCCCAGTCGGGCGATGCTGTCGTCGAATGCACGCATTGCCGACTCGTACCCCTGGTCGTCGTTCCACAACTTGGTGGTGACGAACAGATCGGAGCGGGCGATGCCGGAGTCGGCGAGCGCGCGGCCGGTCCCCGATTCGTTGTCGTAGATCCGTGCGGTGTCGATGCTGCGATATCCGACTCGAAGCGCCTCACCGACGGCGGTGTACGCGTCGGCGTCGGGAACCTGCCACACTCCGAAACCCAGCTGCGGAATGGTATTGCCGTCATTGAGGGCAACGGTCGGTACAGAGGTGATGGAGGTCATTGTCCGGGCAACCACGTCGGCACCCGATCTGTTCCCTCCGTCTCACGAAGTGGACATTGCGCGTTTGCCACGGCGGCGCCCACGTTCGAGTCGAGGGCGTTTCGCCCTCCGATGCCGCGATCACGGCGCCCGACGACCGGGTCGATGCGGAATGCCGCGCCGCACTGGTTCCGGCTCGTCAGGAATTGACCGGGACAGATGCGGGTGTAGCTGAATGCGCTGCCAGGCAGGCGACTCCGAGCAGTGCTTTGAGATCGCCCATCAGAGCCGGAGTCTTACGGACCCGATAGCGCGGGTCCAACGCCCACCGTGTCGCCCTCGTAGACCCGGACACGATGATGTGGACGTCCGAATCCCCAGGATGGCGTTGCAGGATCTCACGAAGGGCTTCGACGTTGTCCCGAGTACATGCCTGTACCGAGATCGTGAGGGTGACCGGATTACTGTGCGCTCCCCCATTCTTCAAGTCAGGGACGGCGACATCGGCGGCGATGAGGGACGTTCTCTCCCCGCGCATGCTGACATTTGCGGTGACGAGGAGGATTGCGTCCTCGATGAGGACAGGGTGCGCGTCGGTGTAAGTGGAAGAGAAGAAGAGCACTTCGGTGCCGGCATCGAGGTCGGAGAGCTCGACGATGGCCCAGGGCTCACCCTTCTTGTTCAGGCGGCGGTCAACCGATGCGACGATTCCTCCGATGACAATCTGCTGGCCGTGTCGCACTTGCCCGTCGAGGACAGCGGCGACGGACGTATCGGCGAGCGACGCAAGTTCGGCTGCGACGTCGTCGAGGGGGTGCCCGGACACGTAGAGGCCCAGCATCTCGCGTTCGAGGGCGAGGCGATGCTTGGTCTCCCATTCCTCGTCGGGAATCTTGACGTTGAACACAGACGCGACAGATTCGTCCGCGTCATCGCCGCCGAACAGGTCGAACTGGCCGATCGCCTCGGCCTTCTTGGTGCCCATGACCGCGTCGATCGCATCGGCGTGTACCAGCATCAGGCCCTTGCGCGGGTGACCGAGCGAGTCGAATCCGCCTGCCTTGATGAGTGATTCGGTGACCTTCTTGGAACAGGCGAGAGCGTCGATCTTGCCGAGATAGTCGGAGAAGTCGGTGAACTTCGATTTCTCGGTGCGTGCCCTGATGATCGACGCGACGACGTTGGCGCCGACGTTGCGGACCGCGCCGAGGCCGAACCGGATGTCCTCACCGACGGAGGCGAAGTTGACCTCGGATTCGTTGACGTCCGGCGGGAGCACGGTGATGCCCATCTTGCGGCAGTCCGCCAAGTACACGGCAGCCTTGTCCTTGTCGTCACCGACCGAGGTGAGCAGGCCGGCCATGTACTCGGCCGGATAGTTCGCCTTGAGATACGCGGTCCAGAACATGACGAGGCTGTATCCGGCGGCGTGCGACTTGTTGTAGGCGTAGCCGGCGAACGGCAGCACGGCCTCCCACAGTGCCGTCATCGCTTCGTCGCTGTACCCGTTGCTGCGCATGCCATTGCGGAAGTTCTCGAACTCCGCAGCAAGCACCTCGGGCTTCTTCTTCCCCATGGCTCGGCGAAGCAGATCTGCCTGTCCGAGTGAGTAGCCGGCCACCTTCTGAGCGATCTGCATGATCTGCTCCTGGTAGACAATCAGTGCGTACGTCTCGCCCAATATGTCGCTGAGCGGTTCGTCGAGTTCGGGGTGGATCGGCGTCACCGCCTCACGGCCGTTCTTGCGGTCCGCATACGCCCAGTGCGCTCCGACCCCCATCGGCCCTGGACGGTAGAGAGCGTTCGATGCGATGAGATCGTTGAACTCGGTGGGTGCCATGCGCAGCAGTAACTCGCGCATGCCCGCCGAGTCCAGTTGGAAGACACCAAGATTGTCGCCTCGGGCGAGCATCGCGTAGGTAGCCTCATCGTCCAGTGTGAGCGTGTCGAGGTCGATGTCGATGCCACGATTGGCCTTGATGTTCTCGATCGCGTCACCGATCACCGTGAGGTTACGCAAACCCAGAAAATCCATCTTCAACAGGCCGATAGCCTCACACGACGGATAATCCCAACCGGTGATGATCGCACCGTCCTGCGCACGCTTCCACACCGGAATCGCATCCGTGAGCGGCTCCGACGACATGATCACCGCACACGCATGCACACCCGCATTACGAATCAGACCCTCGAGACCCTTCGCGGTCTGATAAATCTTCGCGACATCCGGATTCGAATCGATCAGCGCCCGAACCTCCACAGCCTCCTTGTACCGCTCATGCTCCGGATCGGTGATCCCCGCCACCGAAATATCCTTCGCCATGATCGGCGGCGGCAGCGCCTTGGTGATCTGATCAGCAATCGCGAACCCCGGCTGCCCGAACTGCACCCGCGCCGAATCCTTGATCGCAGCCTTCGTCTTGATCGTGCCGAACGTGATGACCTGCGCGACCTTGTCACTACCCCACTTCTCAGTGGCATACCGCACCATCTCACCACGACGACGATCATCGAAATCGATATCGATATCAGGCATCGACACACGCTCAGGATTGAGGAACCGCTCGAACAACAAACCATGCGGAATCGGATCGATATTGGTGATACCCATCGCATACGCCACCAACGAACCCGCCGCGGAACCCCGACCCGGACCGACCCGGATACCCACCTCACGCGCATAATTGATCAGATCACCGACAACAAGGAAATACGCCGGAAACCCCATCTCATTGATCACACCGATCTCATAATCGGCACGCTCGAGATACTCCTGCGGCGGCCCACCCGGGAACCGACGATCCAGCCCACGCAACACCTCGTGCCGCAGAAACGTCTGCTGCGTATGCCCCTCCGGCACCGGAAAAACCGGCATCCGATCGTGATGCGCCCACACCTCGTCATACGACTGCACCCGCTCACCGATCACCAGCGAGTTGTCACACGCCCCCGGCACCTCCGCATCCCAGATCGCCCGCATCTCCTCCGCGGACTTGAGATAATAACCGTCACCGTCGAACTTGAACCGCGTCGGATCCGACAGCGTCTTACCCGTCTGAATACACAACAACGCCTCGTGATTCTCCGCCGCATCCTTCGTCACGTAATGACAGTCATTCGTCGCCAACGGCGCAATACCCAACCGCCGACCGATATCGAGCAACCCCTCCCGCACCCGACGCTCGATCGACAGCCCATGATCCATCAACTCGAGAAAGAAATTGTCCTTCCCCCAGATCTCCTGCCACTTCGCCGCCGCCTCGAGCGCCTCCCGATCATGACCCAGACGCAACCGCGTCTGAATCTCCCCCGACGGACAACCCGTCGTCGCGATGATCCCCTCCGCATGCTGGGCAATCAGATCCTCATCCATCCGCGGCCACTTACCGAGCTGACCCTCGATCGACGCCAACGACGACAACTTGAACAGATTCCGCAACCCCGTCGCATTCTCCGCGACCATCGTCATATGCGTGTACGCACCCGAACCGGACACATCATCAGACTTCTGACTCCGATCACCCCACAACACCCACTTGGTGTTGAACCGCGACTCCGGCGCAACATACGCCTCGATACCGATGATCGGCTTGATGCCATGCTTCTTCGCAACGTTGTAGAACTCACTCGCCCCATACATGTTGCCGTGGTCGGTCATCCCCACCGCCGTCATCCCCAGACGCTCCGCCTCCCGAAACAACGGACCAACCTTTGCCGCACCATCAAGCATCGAATACTCGGTGTGATTGTGCAGGTGAACGAACGAAGACTGACTCATGACCGCCTCACGTAGACCGTGCCCTCAGCCCGGAGAACGCCACTGGTTGTCGAATCCGTTGCGTCCCGGGCAACCCGACAGGTATGTGACCAGTTAGGGTCCCTGTACGTCGAACAAAAGACACGCGCCGATCGACAACCGATAGATGTGGCAGCAGGTGGTTGAGTTGGATCTTGATCTGTCCGCGGTCCGAGCGATGGTCGCTGTCAATGACGAGGGCCAGTTCGGGCTGGCGGCATCAGAGCTGGGCATCAGCCAGCAGGCGGTGTCGAAGCGGATCGCCAAGCTCGAGAGCCAGCTGGGCACCCGATTGTTCGAGCGCCGCATCGGCAGTGTCGCGCTGACCGCACACGGCGCCCGCTTCCTGCCTCACGCACGCGCGATCCTCGCATCGGGCGACGCAGCCATCGCTGCCGTACTCGACTCACAGGTACTGCGAGTGGCGGTGCACGGCGCGCAGATCGCCGACGGAAACCTGATGAGGTTCTACCTCGAGACACGGCCAGACGCCGAGGTAGAACTCGTCATGACGAGCCCCTCGAAGACCTCACGGAACGCGGTGATCGACGGCCGCGTGGACGCGGCATTCGCCCGCGCACATTGGCGCGCCCGACCACTGCCGCCGCATGTCACCGAGACTCCCGCTTACTTCGACGCTCTCCATCTGCTCGTCGGCAAAGACCACCCCCTCGCGAATTCCGACCACGTCGAACTCCATGACCTCGAGGGTTTCACCGCATGGATGCCCGGCGCCGGATTCGGCTCCGAGGTGGCCGACTTCTATCGACAGCTCAGCGACTACTGCGGCATCACGATCGATACCGATCGCTACCCTGGTGGGATCGGCTTCGCAATCATCATCGACCGAATCTCGGCCTCGCCGACACTGGTCACCTTCGGTGGTGAAGGAACCTCTACGCCTTGGCATCCCGCCGTTCGGCGACTCCCGATTGTCAATCCCACCCCGGTCTATCCGATGTCGTTGCTGTGGCAGAAAGCGGTCTCCGCTCACCCGCAGCTCGTACCCCTGCTCGACTTCGTCACCGCCAACTTCAACGGCAGCGCACATGGCACCATGTGGATTCCGCAGCCGGATCGGCTGCACTTCACTCGATGACCGGCCCGGGGCACGACGGAGCAGAAGTCACATGCTCCTGATGCGCGTGGCGCGGTAGTCGTAACCATCCTGTTTGTACCCGGGCTGTTCCCATTCGAACTCGACCGATTCTCCTACCTCCAGCGATCTGAAGCCTGAACCCTCGGTTTCGATGTTGCTGTAATGCCCGAAGCACCCCCCAGGTGTGTCTGCTGATTCGATGACGCCCCAGCCTTCGATGACGTCCCACGCGGCAACCCGTCCAGTGATCATGTTCTCCTTCCCGTCCAGCTCGAGTGCGGTCGTCCGCCAGTCGATCCTTGGTTCGCCGTTCATGAGACTCGGGTGTCCGTGGTGAGTCGAGTCGAAAGCTCCCACAGTTCCTGCGCTGTCCCACTGTCGACCGCATTGTCCGCCGCCCGGTCGACAGCGCTGTCAGCCAGATACGCCCCGCCCACGGCGTCCAACTCGGACGCAGTCGCTCCCCACACCGTGGTCGCTGCCGCCGCCGGGATCGACTTGAGATTCGTGAGCAGACCGGGCTTTCCAGCACTCATCCGATTCATCTCGGCGAAGTCGTCACGAGACATGTGCCGCGACAGTCCGGTGGCGCACACTCCTGGGTGGACCGCGAACGCGTGAATCCCGCTGTCAGCGTAGCGCCGTTGGAGTTCGACGGTCATGAGGACGTTTGCAGCTTTGGACTGCGCGTACGCGACGAACTTGTCGTACCGCCGCTCGACGAAGTTCGGGTCCACCAGGTCCACGGCATGTGCCCGGTGCGCATCGGACGACACAGTCACGACCCGGGCCGGTGTCCCGGACCGTTCGGCTCCAACGCGAAGTCGGGGCAGCAGCAGCGTGGTCAGCAGGAAGTGGCCGAGATGATTGGTGCCGAACTGCAGCTCGAATCCGTCAGAAGTACGGTCGAACGGCGTATACATCACCCCGGCGTTGTTGATCAGCAGGTCCAGCCCGCCCGCTAGCGCGCCGATCCGCCCGGCCGCGGCCCGGACGCTGTCCAGATCGGCGAGATCCACTGCGACCACGTGCAGTTCGGCGGCCGGGACCTGCGCCCGAATCTGCTCCCCGACCGCCACTGCGGCCGCACTGTCCCTGGCTGCCAGGACAACCGACGCACCCGCCGCCGCCAGCGCACGGGCGGTTTCCGCGCCGAGGCCACTCGTCACACCGGTCACCAGCGCCGTCCGGCCCCGCAGGTCGACACCGGCAATCACCTCGTCAGTCGTGGTGTCCGCTCCGAAACCGTTCATAACCAAGGAAGTTCCCTCCAGTCGGCCGACACGCGCGCGGACCACTCCGGATCACGACGGTCGAGAAAGGCGCGCACCCCCTCGACGGCATCGGCGCCGCCCATCACGCGGTGGTGCAACTCGGTCTCGTACCGGGCCACCCGTTCCGGGGTGAACCCGTGCCGGGCAGTGTCCCACAGCAGGCGCTTCGACAATGCGGCCGACATCGGTGCCACATTGGTCGCGATATCGCGCGCGATCGCCAGTGCCGCGGGCAGTACCTCGTCCGCGGGCAGGGATCGGCTCGCAATCCCCAGCCGCACCGCCTCGGGGCCGTCGAACGTGCGGCCGGTCAGCAGTATCTCGGCGGCTGCCGCCATCCCGGCCACACGCGGAACGGTCCAGTGCGACATCGCATCCGGAATCACCCCCCGCCGCACCTGCGGGATCGCGTACTTGGCGCCGTCCGCGACGAAGCGGATGTCGGCCTGCATCGCGAGAGTGAGTCCGATTCCGATCGCATGGCCGTTCACCGCAGCGATCACCGGCTTGCGGAGGCCGAACGCGGGCGGGTTCACGGGCGACGCGGTGAAGGCGTCATCGGTGGGCGCGGCGAAAGTGTCTGCCCCTGAGTCGAGGTCAGCGCCCGCGCAGAAGGCCGGCGGAGTACCCGTGAGCACCAGCACCCGGACCTCGTCGTCAGCGTCGAACCGGCGGTAGAGGTTCCCGAGCTCGCGCCCCATGTTTCGGGAGAAGGCATTGCGCTGCTGCGGCCGGTTCAGCGTGAGAACTGCTACGCCGTCGACGATCTCGACCAGCACCTCACTCACGGCGACGACGCCCGCACCGCCGCGACGAGGTCGGCGATGTGCCGATCGTCTACCGGATACCCCGGAAAGTAGCAGCACACCCGATCGGCGTGATTGCCGAACCTGGCGACGATCTCGGCCGCGCATTCCTCCGGGGTGCCGTGCACCGCGAGGGTCGCGAGCATCGAGTCGTCGATCAGGTCGACCATCTCGGCAAAGGCTCCCCGCTTGGAAAGCACGTTCAGCTCGGGTTGCAGGTCCGCCCAGCCCTCCACCTCGAGCACCGGACGGTACGCCGGCGTGGAACCGTAGAACGCGAGCAGCCCCCGCACCCCGCGCGATGCCGCATCGAGCTCGTCGGGGGTGCGGCCGGTGCCGACGATGATCTGGGGGTAGATCGCCAGGTCCGCACTGTTGCGGCGGCCGCGGGCGAGCCCCTCCGCGATCGCCGGGAGGGTGCGCTCCCGAAAGTGCCGGACGCTGTTGAACGGCATCACGAGCAGCCCGTCGGCCACCTCCGCGGCAGTACGGGTCATGACCGGGCCGAGGGCGCCGAGGCAGACGGGTGGAGGGCCGTAGGGATTCGGGCCCGGATCGAAGGTGGGTGGCATCAACGTGTGCGAGGTGAACTCGCCCTCGAATCGCAGCCGCGAATTACCCTCCCACGCATCGAAGATCGCCTTGATCGCGAGCACCGTCTCGCGCATCCGGGCGGCCGGCCTGGACCACTCCGAGCCGTACCGCTTCTCGATGTGTGGACGGATCTGGGAGCCGAGCCCGAGCCGGAAGCGCCCGCGGCTGAGAGTCTGCAGATCGTAGGCGGTGTGCGCGAGGTGCATCGGGCTGCGTGGCAACGCGATCGCGACGTTCGTCATCAGGTCGGCGTCGACAGCCGCCGTGGCCACAGCCAACGGCAGGAAGACGTCGTGCGGTCCCTCGAACGTGAACAGCCCGTCGGCTCCGAGGTCGACGATTTCCCGTGCCCGCCGCTCGGCGTTCTCGGGCCGTCCGTCCAATTGGACATCGATCTTCACGATTGACCGGCCTTCTGCTCCGGTACGACCGCGGACCCGTGGCACGCGAGCACATGCAGGGCGCGGGCCAGCGACTCCACGAACGACGCGGCGTCCACGTCGCCCTGAGTGAGGCCACGGATGGAGGTGGTGCCGGTGAGAATGTCGAAGAGCACCGTCGCATCGACCGGACCGGGTATTTCACCGGTCGACGCGGCGCGATCGAGGCGCGAGGTGAACGCGACGCGGACCGGGTCCTGCAACGCGAGCAACCGGGCGCGATCCGCGTCCGCGCGGGTGTCGGCGAGCAGTCCTGGCACGCCCGCGCGCGCGGCGGGACTGGCGGCACGGACCAGGAAGGCCCGGACCCACGTCTCCAGATCCGCTCGCAGATCGCCGGTCGCCTCAGGCAACGCATGCGCACCCGGACCGTGGACGGCATCTTCGATGAGCGCCTCCCGCGTGGGCCAGCGCCGGTAGATGGCGGGTGCGCTCACCTCGGCCCGCCGCGCGATCGCAGCAATGGTCGTCTGCTGGTAGCCGACGTCGACGAGGAGGCGGCGCGTCGCGACCAGCACCGCATGATCCTTGCCGGGGTCCCGCGGGCGGCCCACCCGATGTGCGTTCTGGTTCATTACGTTTCACGTTAGAACGTAACCGACTGTCCTCGCGGCGAAATCCCGCAATTGGCAGGGCAACCCGCGACGAGGCGAGACCGCCCGATGTCGACCGCGCCCCGGCGAGGGATACTCTCCACGTGACTGCAACACTGCGCATCTCCGGACTCTCGGCTTCCCGGGGCGAGCGCATGCTCTTCTCCGACCTCGATCTCACCGTCGCGCCCGGCGACGTGATCGGACTCGTCGGCGCCAACGGCGCAGGCAAGTCGACACTGCTGACAACGCTCGCCGGAGTCGGCGACGCCGATGTCGACGGCAGGATCACCCTCAGCCCGCCCGACGCCACCGTCGGCTACCTCGCACAGGAACCGGACCGGATTCCCGGCGAGACGGTCTTCGAGTTCCTCGGACGACGGACGGGCGTCACGGCCGCCGAGACCGCGATGAACGCGGCCGCCGAGTCCCTCGCCGACGGCGGTGAGGACCTGTACTCCCCCGCCCTCGATCGGTGGCTGGCTCTGGGCGGCGCCGATTTCGTCGAACGCGCCGAGAAGGTCCTCGACGACCTCGGCCTGAACGTCGCCGGCGACGCACACATGACGGATCTGTCCGGCGGGCAGGCGGCCCGCGCCGGACTGGCATCCCTGTTGCTGTCCCGTTACGACGTGCTGCTCCTCGACGAGCCCACCAACGATCTGGACCTGCCCGGCCTCGAGCAACTCGAACAGTTCGTGGCCGAGACCCGGGCCGCGCTGGTGGTGGTGAGCCACGATCGAGAGTTCTTGGCGCGCACCGTGACCGGCATCGTCGAACTCGACCTCGTGCAGCAGCAGATCGCCGTCTACGACGGCGGCTACGAGGCGTACCTGGTGGAGCGGGAGGTCGCGCGCCGGCACGCCAGGGAAGCCTACGACGAATATGCCGGAAACCTGTCCTCGCTCGAGGATCGCGCGCAAATGCAGCGCAACTGGCTCGAACACGGCGTCCGCAACGCCCGCCGCAAGGCCAAGGGCGGCGACCCCGACAAGATGGGGCGCAAGGCCCGCGCCGAGTCCACCGAGAAGCAAGCCGCGAAGGCGCGACAGACCCAGCGCCGCATCGAACGGCTCGAGGAGGTGGAGGAACCCCGCAAGGAGTGGGAACTGCGGATGGAGATCGCCGCGGCCCCACGCAGCGGCGCCGTGGTCGCCACCATGAGCGGCGCGACAGTTCGGCGTGACGGTTTCACGTTCGGCCCGGTCACCGCGCAGGTCGACTGGGGCGACCGGATCCTCATCACCGGCCCCAACGGCTCCGGCAAGTCGACACTACTGAAGGTGCTGCTCGGCAAGTTGGTGCCGGACGAGGGCACCGCGACCCTGGGGTCCGGTGTCGCGGTCGGCGAGATCGACCAGGCGCGTGGGCTTTTCGAGGGCGACGAGGCACTGTCCGACGCGTTCGCCGCGCAGGTCCCGGACTGGCCTGATGCCGAGGTCCGTACCCTGCTCGCGAAGTTCGGCCTCAAGGGTCACCACGTGCTGCGATCCGCGGCCTCGCTCTCACCCGGCGAACGTACCCGCGCTGCCCTGGCGTTGCTGCAGGCACGGGGGGTGAACCTGCTGGTCCTCGACGAGCCCACCAACCACCTGGACCTGCCGGCCATCGAGCAACTGGAGCAGGCAATGGAATCCTTCACCGGCACACTGCTGTTGGTAACGCACGACCGGCGAATGCTCGAGTCGATGCGCAGCACGCGGCGGTGGCGGATGGACGGCGGCCGACTCAGCGAGAGCTGAGTGGCCGGCCGCCGGCCGGTAGTCAGCCCAACAGTCCCTGCCCCAGGTATTCACCGTCCCGGCAGCCGGGCAGAATCGCGAAGACCGCGGATCCGATCGGCGTCGACCACTGGTTGAACATGTCGAGCTCCGAAAGCCGTTGCTGTACCGGCAGGTACTGCACATCGACATCGGCCTGGTAGGCCACGAAGATCAGGCCCGAGTCGGAAACGCCGACACCGTCCGGCGCCTCGTCGTAGTTGTAGGCACGCCGGTGGAACCGCTCCCTCGGTCCGACAGGCCTGGCCCGGGCGATGTGCGAGAACTCCGAGATGATCTTCAGCCCGCCGGGTCCGGTGGCGTCGAAATCCGGTGCGTCGTGCTCGGACTCACCGGTGAGCGGCGAGCCGTCGGACATCCGTCGGCCCATCACCTCGTCGCGGCCGGGGCGGTCCAGTTCGTCCCACCCGTCGAGGTCGAGGTGGATGCGCCGGATCACCATCGATGTCCCGCCGGCCATCCATGGCTGCTCGGCTCCATCGTTCCAGACCACCTGGGCGAAGTCCTCGCTACCACCCTGCGGGTTGACGGTGCCGTCCACCTGCCCCATCAGGTTCCGCATCGTGGTGCCCTCGGGTTCACTGCCGCGGGCACGGCGGAACCCACGCTGCACCCAGCGCACGGTGGCGGTATTGCGGGCAGCCTTGAGTAGCACCCGCAGCGCGTGTGCGACCGTGACCGGATCGTCGGAACCCACCTGGAGCAGGACGTCGCCGTCGTTCCAACGTTCCTCGAGTCGGTCGATCTCGAACGGGGGCAACGGCTTGCACCACGACGGCCGCCGATCCTCGAGCCCAGCCACCCGGAACGCCTCCGGCCCGAAACCGACGGTGATGGTGAGCCGGGCCGGTGTCGTCGCCAGGTCGGGCTCGGTGTCGGCGAGCGCTCCGCGTCCCTCGGTGAGCCGGACGGCGTCGTCGGTCCACACCCGCATCATCCGGACCAGGGCCGCACGGTCGGCGCCGGGCCGCAGGTCGAGCCCGACGAACGTCGTGTGAGCCTGCGGGGTCGTCTCGATGCCGGCCTGATGTTCCCCGTGGAACGGAACCACCTGCGGTGCGGCCTCGGCCCGGGCGGGACGCGCGGTGACCGCGCCCGCACCCCACCCGAGGCCGACGCCGCCGACAGCGACGGCACCGGCCCCGAGCAACCGACGGCGGCTGATGTCAGCCATTGTGCGCGTCGGCGTTGCCCATGTGCGGTGCACCAGCCGGTGCCGCACCGTGGTTCGGCGCACCGGTCGGCGCCGCACCGTGGTCTCCGCCGCTGTACTCCTCGCGGACACCGGTGAAGTCCCGTACCTGCGCGGTGAACTGGGCGGTGGCGCCGTCCGCAAACTCGAACGTGAACGGGACGTCAGTACCGGCCTGGACCGGCGCTGGCAGGTCGAACAGCATGATGTGGTCGGCGCCAGGCTTGAGCTCGTACGTGCTGTTCGCCGCCACCGTCACGCCCCCGTCCTTCTCCCGCATCTTCATCGCGCCGGTGCCGTCGGGCGCCATCTCGTGCAGCTCCACGCGCGGCGACACCGTCGTGGTGACCTTGGTGAGCGTGATGTCCGAGTCGGAGTCGTTGACGATGGTGCCGAACATCGCCGTCATCCCGCTGTCAGCGGCCTTGACCCACGAGTCCTGCAGCGTGATGGCGGCTGTGTCGGTCTTCTTCGAGTCGCTCGAGTCCCCGGAATCACTGCTGCACCCGGCGAGGGTGAGGCCGGCTGCAACGGTGACGCCGATCGCGAGGACGCGGGCGCGGGTGAATGCCTTCATGTACGTGTGCCTTTCGTGTGCGGGCGCGCGGCGGCCGTCGGCGCGCGGGCGCTGCCCGTCAGGAGTATCGAGCCCCTTCGGACCCGTGAGATAGCCTCCGATGCCGCAGAATTCCGGCAGGGGGCGCGCATCGCCGACGCGGTGGTCGTGACGCGGTGAAATGTGGCTCAGTAGAAGGCAGGTGGTCCGCGGCGCGCGATCGGACCCACGTTCGACATCGACAGTGCCGGCCTGATGTCGGTGACGACATGCGGCAAAGGCGGCTCGAGTCGCACCGGCAGGACCGCCGGAATTCTCGGCAGGATCCGTCGCAGCGCGGCGTACGCGCGGGGGCCGATGCGTTCGGCCGCGGCGATCAGCGCCGCACAGACGACGACGGCCACTGAGTGCGTAACCAGCATCGGCACAGTGGTGTGGGGGCCGGTGTGCATCCCCGCATGCGTATCGCCGAGCGACAGCGCGAAGTGAGAGAGGACCTGACCGGTCGCGAGCATCGGCACCAGCCAGCCGCGTCGGGTGCCGAGCGCGGGCACTGCCGTCACGCACGCGGCGAGCACGACAGCGACACCCGCGAGGAGCAGAAGCACGGGTCCGTGCGGCGTGCCGCCGCCGGCGATTCCGTGGGCAGCAATGGCCAACCCGATCACGGACCCGGCAACAGCAAGGCCACGCACCTGGCGTGCGAGCTCCTCACCTGGGCTGATCCGCATGCCCCGAGGGTACTACAGGCAGTCGTACGGACCAGGCAAGGGCGACACCGTCACTTGCCTAGATTTGACATACCGTTGTGTTTTTACAACGATCTATTGCATGAGTCCGGTGCGCCGTGGGGCGAGTCTCCCCATCTTCAATCGCATCGCCGTCCTGCGCGCGGAACGCAAGCTGAGCCGAGCGCAGCTGGCCGAGCTGATCGAGGTGAACCCGCAGACCGTCGGCGCGCTCGAGCGTGGCGACCACTACCCCAGCCTCGATCTGGCACTGCGGATATGCGCGGTGTTCGAACTGCCCGTGGAGGCAGTCTTCTCGCGCACGCAGTTCGGCCCGATGTCGGTCGAGCTCTATCCGATCAACTCTGCAAAGGAGGGCTGACATGTCCGCGACCACCCTGATCGACCGCTATGAAGACTTCCGCACGCGCCGCTTTCTTCGCCACGAAGCGCAGACGTCGAAGTGGCTGACCGGCTGGCGAACCCGGTCCCGCCGTCGAGCCCTCGTCGTGGTCCTGATCGCCCTCTTCGCGGGGCTGTTCGCAACCGCGGCAGGCTCGTATTTCTCGGAGACCATCACCCTCGCCTGGGTCGGCCTGGTCCTCTTGTTCCTGCCGGTTTGGACGATCCTCCAGATCGTGTCCAGCCGACAGTCCGATGCACCCAGGCTGGCCCTCGACGAGCGCGAGATCGCCGAACGGAACAGCGCTCGGTCGATCGGGCTGACCGCCGTCCAGTGGCTCCTGCTGGTGCCGATTCTCGCGCTGACATGGGGCACGACCTTCGACGGGATCGACCATCGCGCTCTCGCCTACTCCGGTGGCACCGCCGCTCTCACCGCCCTACTACTCGGCGGCTGTCTGCCCGCGATGATCCTGGCGTGGAGCCTTCCAGACCCCGACCCCGATGATTTCCATCCCGAAAACACCCACCCTGACGACCACCAGGAGCTCGCATGACAGGCCAGACCCTCACGTTCGACGGGATCGCGAAACGCTACGGCGATGTCGTGGCACTCGAGAACCTCAGCTTCGAGGTTCGACCAGGCGAAATCTTCGGATTCGTCGGCAGCAATGGCGCCGGCAAGACCACCACGATGCGAATCGCACTCGGTGTTCTCGCCGCCGACAGCGGCGAGGTTCGACTCGGCGGCAAACCGGTGGACCTCGAGGTCCGGCGCTCGATCGGCTACATGCCTGAGGAGCGCGGCCTGTACCCCAAGATGAAGGTCGGCCGTCAGCTCGCGTACTTCGCCGAACTGCACGGGTTGTCCCGCGCCGAGGCCACTGATTCGGTGCGCCGGTGGACCGAACGCCTCGGCATCTCCGAACGCATCGGTGACACAGTCGATTCCCTCAGCCTCGGTAATCAGCAGCGGGTGCAGCTCGCGGCGGCGCTCGTGCACGATCCCGCAGTCCTGATCCTCGACGAGCCGTTCTCGGGCCTCGACCCGGTGGCCGTGGACGTGATGAGCGACGTCCTGGTGGAGAAGGCAGGAACCGGTGTCCCCGTGATTTTCTCGAGCCATCAGCTCGACCTCGTGCAGCGTCTGTGCCATCGAGTCGGCATCGTCGCCCAGGGCCGGATGAGCGCGATCGGAACCGTCGACGAGCTTCGCGGATCCGGCGACGTGCACCTCGAGGTCCATGCCCCCGCCGCTCCGCCCGGGTGGGCCGACCACCTGTTCGCCGTCACGACACTGAGTCACAGCTCCGGCCGCACGCTGCTGTCCCTGGGCGCGGGCGCCGACGATCAGGCTGTCCTCGACGCCGCGCTGAAGACCGGACCGGTGCACGAGTTCGCAGTCCGCAAGCCGTCCCTGACCGATCTGTTCCGAGAGGTGGTGTCCGCATGAGCCGGCAGCTACGTCCGAGCCGCGCGATCGCACTGGTTGCCCGCCGCGAGTTCCTCACCCAGGTGACGAAGCGGAGCTTCGTCATCAGCAACGTGATCATCCTGATCGCCATCGTCGGCGGCATCCTGATCGCCTCATTCCTCTCCGGAAGCGACGACGAGGACCGCGCGAAGGTCGGGCTGGTCGGCGACCAGTCGCTGAGCGCCGTGCTGGTCGCGACGGGTGAGGCTGCCGGAAACCCGTTGGAGGTCACCGGAATCGCGGACCCACAGACCGCCCGCAGCGAGGTGGAGAACGGCGACCTCGACGTCGCACTGATCCCGGGAGACGGAGGCTCGGTCACCGCGATCACCGAATCGGAAATCGCGGCGTCGCTGCGCGTCGTGCTGGACAGCGCCGTCGCATCGCAGGCCCAGAGTGCGGCGCTGGCCGCGCAGGGCGTGGACGCCGCCCAGCTCGCCGAGACAACCAGGTCCGCCGTGGTCACGGTCGAGGCGATCGACCCGCCGGATCCCGAACGCGGACAGCGCATCGCACTGTCAACCGCCGTCGTCGTGCTGCTCTACATGCAGATCCTCGTGTTCGGCATGTATGTCGCGATGGGGGTTGTCGAGGAGAAGTCATCGCGCGTCGTGGAACTGCTGCTGTCGACACTGCGTCCGCTGCAGCTGCTGTGGGGCAAGGTGATCGGTATCGGCGCGGTCGGGCTCGCCCAGCTCACGATGTACGGCGTCGCCGGCGTCGGCACGGGCATCGCAACCGGGACGCTGACATTGGGTGGAACGGCGTGGGGCACCCTCGTCGGCACCCTCGGCTGGTTCGTCCTGGGCTTCGCGTTCTTCGCCGTGCTCTACGCCGCGACCGGTTCCATGGTCTCCCGGCAGGAGGACGTCAACTCCACCGCGATGCCGCTGACCATTCTCGTAATGGCGATGTTCTTCTCGGCGTTCAGTGCCGTGCAGAACCCGGACGGCACCCTGTCGAACGTGCTGAGCTGGATTCCGCCGTTCTCCGCGATCCTCATGCCGCTTCGTATTGCCGCGGGCGTGGCGAGCGGCGCGCAGATCGCGGGGACCATCGCGCTGATGCTGGTGGTCACCGCCGCGATGTCGGCGCTGGCAGCCCGGATCTACCAGCGATCGATCCTGCGCATGGGCAAGACGGTCTCGTGGCGTGAGGCACTCGTGCGGTAGCTAGGCTGGTCTGTGGCGGCCGTCGTCCATCCGGAACGGCGGCCGCCCGCTAGCACGAAGTGGAGGAAAACTATTGTCCCCGAAGAGGATCTCTGCCCCGGAACTGATCGGGCAAGTATTCGATGCCGACAGTTTCGTTTCGTGGGACACCACCCCGGTAGACGTCGATCCGGACCCGAAGTATCGCGCTGAACTCGACGCCGCCGAGGCCAAGTCGGGCGTCGACGAGTCGGTACTCACCGGTGCAGCCACACTGCAGGGTCGACAGGTCGCGGTGATCGCATGCGAGTTCGCATTCCTCGCCGGCTCCATCGGCGTCGCGGCTTCTGAACGGATCGTGACCGCGATCGAACGCGCGACCGCAGAGGGACTGCCGCTACTGGCCTCCCCCACCTCGGGTGGAACCCGGATGCAGGAGGGCACCCTCGCCTTCGTCCAGATGGTGAAGATCGCCGCCGCGATCGCGGTGCACAAGGCTGCGCATCTGCCGTACCTGGTATATCTGCGCAACCCCACCACCGGCGGGGTGTTCGCGTCGTGGGGTTCTCTCGGTCATGTCACCATCGCCGAGCCGGGTGCCCTGGTCGGGTTCCTCGGACCCCGCGTCTACCAGGCGCTGTACGGCGAGAACTTCCCCGAGGGCGTACAGACGTCGGAGAACCTGTACCGCAACGGCGTCATCGACGGCGTGGCGCCAGTCGAGCAGCTGCGCGAACTCGTAGACCGGGCGCTGCACGTCGTCAGCGATCCGGCCGACGAGACTGTCCTGCATGAGAATTCGATCGCAGTGGGGAATCTGCCGGACGTGCCTGCCTGGCAGTCGGTGATGCTCTCCCGGCGCGCGGACCGGCCAGGCATCCGCGAACTGGTGCGACATGCGGCCACGTCGCGGGTACCGCTCAGCGGAACCGGGCAGGGCGAGGCCGACGCCACGGTGCTGCTGTCACTGGCCCGGTTCGGCGGGCAGCCCTGTGTGCTGTTCGGGCAGGACCGCGCCGGCCAGTCGGCGCGCACCACGATGGGCCCTGCCGCGCTCCGTGAGGCGCGCCGCGGCATGAGGATGGCCGCGGAACTGCGGCTGCCGCTGGTACTGGTGATCGACACGCTCGGAGCCTCGCTGTCCAAGGAAGCCGAGGAGCGGGGACTGGCGCCCGAGATCGCCCGCTGCATCTCCGATCTCGTCACGCTCCGCACGCCCACCGTGTCGGTGCTGCTCGGCCAGGGAACCGGCGGCGGCGCACTCGCCCTGCTGCCCGCCGACCGTGTCCTTGCTGCGCAGAACGGCTGGCTCGCACCGCTTCCGCCGGAGGGTGCGAGCGCGATCGTCCACCGCGATACCACCCACGCGCCAGAAATGGCCGCCGCACAAGGAATCCGATCGCGGGACCTTCTGCGCGACGGCGTCATCGACGCCATCATCCCGGAAATCCCGGATGCAGCACTCGAACCCGTCGAATTCTCGCAGCGCGTCGGTGCCGCAATCGCGCGCGAGCTCGCGGCGCTGCGCCACGAGTCCTGCGACGACCGCATCACGGCCCGTATGGCGCGTTACCGGACACTGGGAATGCCGCAGGGCTGAACGCTCGGTCCCGCCACACCGAAGTGAACTCGCATCGGCCGTCGCCCAGCGGTGACGTAGGAGGAATCTGCGCAGCCGCTGGGCGCCCCGTCGGCTGAGCACCGGCGAGAATCTACCTGGACCCCAATGCCGACCCGCCCACGGATCGACGCCGTTGCGAATCGGAGGACAATCGAGATGAGGACCTACTCGGGACCACCAACGGGGGACGAGGAAGGGGACCGCGCCATGAATCGACCTCGAGGAGTCGGAGCAACTGCGGTGGACGGCCTCACATAAGGTGCTCCAACACCGTGGGGCCGTTCTTCTGTTTTCACCAGACGACTCGACACTGCGTCCGAGCCTCTTCCGACAGACTGGGGTGTACCAATGATCTTGGACAGTAAATCTCGGCATGAGAGAGGATCTGTACAAGACCGAGAAGCGTCGCCAGTTCAGCCCGCAGTTCAAGGCTGAAGCAGTGCAAATGGTTGTCGGCCTGGGCCGTTCACTCGCCGCTGTCGCCCGGGACCTGGAGATCAATCCGGGCACGCTCGGCAACTGGGTCAAGGCGTGGCGGGAGGACAATCCCGACCCGGCGACAGCGACGAACCCGGTGGAGGCGGCATGCGTGGCAGGGATGGAGGCAGAAATCCGCAGGCTGCGGATGGAAAACGAGTTCCTGAAAAAAGCCGCAGCCTTCTTCGCCAGGACACACCCGTAGCCGAGCGCTGCGCGTTGATCAAAGCGGAGAAGGCCAACTACTCGATCGGCTGGATGTGCATGCTGCTGGATGTGCCGCGGTCGACGTTCTATGCCTGGCGTGGCCGGGTCGAGACGCCGACCGCCTCGCGCAGGCGAGGGTTGTGCGAGCAGGTCAGGCGGGTGTTCGACAAGTCGCGGCAGACGTACGGGTGCCGGCGTGTGGCCGCCCAGTTGAATCGGGACGGTATCGAGGTCGGCGTCGGGACCGTCGCCGACATCATGCGCGAGCTGGGATTGTGCGCGGTGCAACCGCGTGCGTACAAACGGACCACGATCGCCGGCGAGGCGGCGACGATCCCGGACCTGATCGACCGGGACTTCACCGCCCAGGGGCCGGGTGAGCGTCTGGTCGGTGACATCACCTATCTGCGTACCGGTGAGGGATGGTTGTATCTGGCGACGGTGATCGACCTCGCGACGCGGATGGTCGTCGGTTGGTAGACGGCCTCGCACATGCGCACGTCGTTGATCGTCGACGCGTTGCAGATGGCGGTCAGCGGCGGGCACGTCAGAACGGGCGCGGTGTTCCATTTCGATCGCGGAAGTCATTACACTGCAAAGGAATTCACTGAGTTTGCCGGGTCGCGGGGCGTGCGGACCAGTGTCGGGCGGACCGGGGTGTGTTGGGACAACGCGGCCGCCGAGTCGTTCTTCGCGACCTTGAAGAACGAGATGTACTACCGGCAGACGTTCGACACCAGGGGGCGGGCACGGTTCGCGGTCGCCGAATACATCGAGGTGTTCTACAACCGCAAGCGCCTGCACTCGACGCTGGGCTACCGCACCCCCACGGAAGCCCTCGCCGAGTATCGAAACGCAGCATCAGCTGCCTGAAACCGCCGAGTCGCTGTCCAAGAACCTTGACACACTCCAGTGCACGGCGTAAGCAGGGACCCGCACAGCTTCGTCGAGCAGATCCCCGACGACTTCGGAGTCCCCGGCGCATTCACCGAAGGGCAGGCCACAGCCTGCCTCTACGACATCGTTCGACACCTCGCCCGCATACTGCGGCCCGCCGTGAAATCCGAACTACGCACCGGATACCGAAGTTCCGGCGGCAGCCTCACCTGGCGAACAAGACTCGCTCGGGCAGACTGAGCCACCAGACGCACCAGGGGAGACACATGAAGACGGACGACCGCGAACCCGACGACGAACCAGGCTCCGAATGGACCGATCCGGACCTCGATCCCGAGGCTCACATGTTATGCGCGGCAATGTAGTCCCGTGACGTCGACGAACTCCGAGTCGTGACCAGCCTGGTTCGAGAGGACGACTTCGCCGATGCCTTCCACCGGCCGATCTACGCTGCCATCCGCGACGCCGTCGCCGGCGGGCGGCCACATGACCCGGTCAGCATCAGTGCCGAACTCGCTCGAGCAGGCGCTGATCGCGTGCCCCAGGCCGTCCACCGCACCCACCGCAACGTCCTCACCCTCGGCAGCTCTGCCGGGGCCGTCCGGCACTACGCCGCCACCGTGGTCGCCGCCGCTTACCGGCGCAGCTTTCACGAACTCGCCGGGACCATGCGGCACGCCGCCGAAGCCGCAGCCGAAGACGAACCCTTCCCGATCCTGGTCGAACTCGGCACCCGCCAGCGCGCCCAACTACGCCGACTTACCGCCCTCCGAAATGGCGAGAGCCCCGCATAAAATAGTCAACTACCAGCTATTATCACACTTGCATTATATCACTCAGGAGTGATATTTTGTTCCTTGTGGCGAACTGGGATGTGGACCTCGAGCTGATCGAAGACTGGCTGACCGAGCTGGATCAGGAGTCGTACGAGCAGGTCGTCGCCGCAATCGAGTTGCTCCAGGAGCGCGGTCCGCAGTTGGGCCGCCCCCTGGTCGACACCATCAAGGCGTCGCGCCACAAGAGCATGAAGGAACTGCGACCAGGGTCCAGCGGCCGCTCGGAACTGCGGGTGTTGTTCGCGTTCGATCCCGAGCGGAAGGCGATCTTCCTCGTCGCAGGCGACACACACAAGGCCCGGATGCTCGAACAGGTCCGCGCATACCGACTGCAGGAACTGCGCGAGGCACGCGAGCTGACCCAGCAGCAGGTGGCCGACCGCCTGGGCGTGAAGCAGAACCGTGTCTCGAACATCGAGCGTGGGGACCTGGCGAACGTCCAGCTCGACACCCTGCGCCGCTACGTCGACGCCGTCGGAGGCACGCTCCGAATCGAAGTCGAACTCGGCGACGACCGAATCCAGATCGCCTAGACGACAAGCAGAGGGACGCTTACGCATGGGAAGTCGAGCAAGAACGTCGCCGCGAACGACTGGCCAATCCCTCGCCCGAGCTGATCGCCGCGCACCAGGAGCTCCGAGCCGCCGGGAGGGCGACCGGTGGGCAGATCATGTGTGCGCGGGGCTGACTTCAGTGATCCCCCACCGTTCGGTCGCTGGCCCAGCTGCTACGTCGAGACGAGAACAAACGCGCCGGCGAGCGGCCTGACAACGCGTGAGGCGGCGTAGCCACTTTCCCTGCAATCAACCGTCGCCCTTCGCTGGTGGCACGGCGCCGTCAGCCCAACACGCATAGGCGCCCGGGCAGGTAGTGACCGCTTCTGCACATCAGACCGAAGCTGAAAACGCCCCGGACGTAGCTACGTCCGGGTGTGATCTTCCGAGTCGGCGGTGCGGCCGGGCCGGTGAGTCCCCGCTCAACGCCTCGAGCAGCTCCAGCCGGTCCGAGGGGCGGCAGGCGAGTCGGTCAGGGGACCGTCCAGGCGCCGGCGCCGGGCGTGGCGGCGAGTATCCGGTATCCGAGCGAATCGGACATCGTGGCCACGGCGACCACCGTCCCGGAACCGGTCACGACCGAAGTGCCGTAACGGTTGTCGAGGTATACGACACCCACCGCACCGGTGGAGATGTTTCGCCAGTGGACGTGGACACCGGCGTACGGCCCCAATCGGGTCACTCCCGGAGTGTCAGGGTCGGTCGTGGCGGTCAGATAGAAGTAGCCCGAGCTCGGAAGTGCGGTCACGCCGACACTGATCCCGGCGACGGGAATGGGGAGGACAGTGTCGGTCGGTGCGGCGGCGGCCGGCTGTGCTGCGAGAAGAAGCGCTGCACCAGTTCCGGCGACGATGGATGCTCGGCGCAGAGGGTGACGTTGTCTCATCGACGGACCTCCCAGCCCTGGTGGCCCGCTCCTGGTCACGAACACCGGCGCTGGCCGAAGGATGCTGCCAGCTTACGTCCACGACTGGTGGCGCCGACCGTGAATCATCTGTTCGAGGCCACCCGGGATCGACCAGCGTAGCTGCAATAGCTCCGCCACTTTCGTCCATCAGAACCGCGCCACTTATCGCTGATAGTCACACGTCCGGGGGTGCTGCGCTCCGATCGGAAAGATCCGCAGCGAGGCAGGCGTTCGTCACCGCCACTGCTGCTCACCCCATTGGTGTTGCCGCGGCCGTGGCGCCCGCTGTGACCGGGGAATCCGGTTCGTGAGGATCGGCGACGGCATCGAGGACGGGCAAGCTGAACACAGACAGTGCGAGCGAGCTACGCCACAGCTTGTGCTTGAGTGCCCACAGCCACTGTCCGAACAGCCACAGCGCGACACCGATTCCCACGAACGCCCACATCCGTGGACTCGCATGATCACTGGCGATCCGAAGTAGTCCGATGATGACCAGAAGTGCGCCACCGATACGGGCGATCACCGATCCGAATAACCACGCCCCGATGATGACGACGATCAGTCCTGCAACCCCGCTCATCAATGCCCCTCCCTCAAAATCACTGTCTTCCGGATCGTCTCACCCATCACCGACACCGACAGACGTGCGACCGCCGGCCAATCAGAACAGTTCACGGGCGTCGCGACCGATCTCGTTGTCGCGCTCGCAGCGCGCTCGGCGCACCCACTCGGTTACCACACGACTGTCATCCCGGACACCTGCGCCGGGACCTCGACGGAAGCCCACGAGCACACCCTCACCGGTCTCGCCGGGGATGGCACCACTGTGATTCGGGATCGGCATGCTTGCGTTGGAGTGCACTCCAACGCCTAGCGTCGTCACCATGACCGTTTCACGTGGAATCGCATCCGTCGCGGAGGTCACTGGGCTCACGCAGGACACCCTTCGCTGGTACGAGCGCGAAGGTCTCATTCCGCGCGTCGGCCGTAGCTCCGACGGGCGGCGGCGATACGACGAGGCATCCGTTCGAATCATCCAACTCATCGTCCGCCTCAGACGTACCGGCATGCCTGTGGCCGAGATCCGCCGGTTCCTCGCAATGTACGAGGAGGGGGCGGCAAGTCACGGCCGACGTATGGCACTCCTCGCGGAACACCGCGTGCGAGTGTCGCTTCAGCTCGCCGAGCTACGCGCGGACCTCGCTGCCGTCGACGACAAGATCGACCATTACCGCAGGCTCATCGCGAACGGCCGCGACTGCGACGACACCCCCATCACCGATAGCGCCATCCTCGAAAGGCAAGGCCGCCCCGCATGACAGAACACTCCCTTCCGAATGACCGTTGCGTGCCTATCGTGAAACTCGGCGACGGTCTGACTGTGAGCCGAATCGGCTTCGGCGCAATGGCCCTCAGCCACGTCTACGGCCGGTCCGATCCCTCCGACGCACTTCGAACCGTAAACCACGCCATCGATGTCGGAGTCACGTTCATCGACACAGCCGATGTGTACGGCGAACCCCGTCCGGGTTCCGACGGGCCCGCGGGAACCAACGAGGAACTGATTGCAGAGGTGCTCCGTCACCGGCGTGACGAGGTGCAGCTCGCGACAAAGTTCGGAATCACCGGCAGGATCGGAGCCGACACGGGCGGCACATCAATCCGTGGCGATCGCGACTATGTGAGATCGGCTTGCGAAGCGTCGTTGCGACGGCTGGGAACCGACGTCATCGACCTGTACTACATGCACCGTCGTGAACTCGATCGGCCGATCGAGGAAACAGTCGGCGCCATGGCCGAACTCGTCCGCGAGGGCAAGATCCGGCACGTCGGCCTCTCAGAAGTTACTGGCACAGAACTGCGTCTGGCCGCCGCTGTCCACCCGGTGGCGGCCGTTCAAAGTGAGTGGAGCATCTGGTCGCGCGACGTGGAGCGGCACGTGGTCCCCGCAGCGATCGAGGTCGGGGCCGGGTTCGTTCCATACTCGCCGCTGGGACGTGGATTCCTGACCGGCACTCTGACCAGGGCGTCCGTTGCGAATTCCATTCGCTCGGGACAGCCCCGATTCGATCAGAACTTCGAGGCGAACCACGCAGTAGTCGAGCTTGTCCGGTCAATCGCCGGTGAGATCAACGCAACGCCCGCACAGACGGCCCTGGCCTGGCTCTACTCCCGCGGAACGCGGCTCGGCCTACCGGTCGTACCGATCCCGGGAACCCGACATGCAGCACGGGTCGACGAGAACGCTGACTCGCTGACGGTGGCACTCACGAACGAACAACTGACCAGGCTCGACAGCGCCGTCTGGCTCGTCATGGGCGACCGAAATCTCACCTTCAATCGGCCCCAGTGGATATCGGCCGGCCGGGAGTAACCCAGCCGAATCGAGTGACAACATCTACGAACCACCACCCACGACGACCGGCACCATCACCGCAACCACGACTGCGACATTGATCGCTTCGATCGCCTTGCGGACCGCGGCACCTGCCCACTCGTCGGCCGCGATCTCCTTGGCGCGCTTACGGATCACCTTACGGTCGGCACCCGGAAAGACCTTCGCCGCGGCGTCGACGGCGGACAGCAGCGAGATCAGCGCGGCGGTGCGCGGACGCGGATCGAGTCCCTCCACGAGGACGCCCTCGAGTTCGCGGCGGATCTCGCGTTCGTGGCTCTCGTCCACCGGCGGCCAGGCTTTGACCGGGAAGATGCCGAGTACCTTGCGTCGACTCTCCTGGACCCATCCACGATCGATGACCCGCTCGAAGACCGCTGTCCGCAGTTCTGTGTCGAACTTCTCGATCGCCGCCTCGGGCTTCAGCGACCCGGATTCCCGGATACGGTCAAGCGTGCGAGCGAGAATCGGATCGTCGGGCCGGTCGTCGCGACGGATCGCGAGCCGGCCCTTCTTGACCTCATCCTCCGGTCCGGCGGGGGTGGCATATCCCTCGAACGCGAGCTCGAGGAGCACTGCGCCGGCAATCACCCGGGGCAGCTTGGTTCCGTCCACGAGCAGGTCCCCGGACTCGTCATCGAGCAGTAGCAACAGCAGGTCTTCGGCGATGAGCGTCGTCATGCCACCACGGTACGGAAATGCGAGGCCTGTGACGGCTGCGCGCCGACTCCGTTGCGCCAGCAGGCATCATGGGTGAGGACGTACGTGAAGCCGATGACGAGGACGACCTGGTGAACCTGCCTCAGCGGACACATCTCCACTGCCGGAGCTCGACGTGACCGCGCGAACCGCGGTGGAGGTGGCCGCGGCGCTGGACGCCCTTGCCGATGCCGCGGATGCGCAGCATCTTCGGCAGTTCTTCAAGACCGGGCCCGGCGAGTACGGCGAGGGCGACGTGTTCATCGGAGTGCGGGTGCCCGCCACGCGGAAGGTCGCGAAACAGTCCGCCGGATTGCCGTTGTCTGAGGTAGACATCCTGTTGGACAGCGACATTCACGAACACCGCCTCGCCGGACTGCTCATCCTGGTCGACCGGTTCGCGAGAGCGAGCGCCGCCCGCACCCGCGACGAGAACGCCCGCGAGAGTATCGCGAGCTGCTACCTCGACGCCGTGCTCCGGGGCCGGGTGAACAACTGGGATCTGGTCGATCTGTCCGCACTCCATGTCCTCGGCGGCTGGCTGTACGACCGTCCCCGCGACCTCGTGTTCGAACTCGGTGCCGACGACGACCTGTGGCGACGACGGGTCGCGCTACTGACGACGTTCGGCTTCATCCGCCGCGGTGACGCCTCGGCGACGCTCGAACTGGCCGCCCACGTGCTCGACGACCGGCGCGATCTGACCCAGAAGGCTGTCGGATGGATGCTTCGAGAAGTCGGGAAACGGGTGGACCCCGGACTGCTGCTCGGATTCCTCGACGCCCACGCCCCCGAAATGGGCGCGACGGCCCTGAGCTACGCGACCGAACACCTCGAGACCGCCGACCGCGGGCACTACCGGCGAATGCGCCGGGGCTGACGCTCACCGTTCGCCGATCGTTCCGCACCGCCCGACGCACGCCGAACCCACGAAGGGCCGGCCGACACGCCGAACCACCGCCGGTCGAATAGGGTGTTGTGCGCATCACAGATGCGTGGTCAGTTACCGAGAGGACACGAATCGATGAGCTCTTCCGAGCATGCGACCGGCACGGACGCCGAGGCCTACTCCACCGCGTTCCGAGAGAGCGTGGACCAGCCGGAGAAGTTCTGGCTTGCTGCCGCCGACGCCGTCGAGTGGGACACCGCACCCACCCGTGCGCTCGACGACTCGAACGTGCCCTTCTACCGCTGGTTCCCCGACGCCGCCCTCAACACGTGCTTCAACGCACTCGACCGGCACGTCCGGGACGGTCGCGGTGACCAGGCTGCGCTGATCTACGACTCCGCAATGGTGCCCGCGAAGCGGACGTACACGTACTCCGAGCTGCTTGCCGCAGTGGCTCGCTTCGCGGGCGTACTCGCTGAGCTGGGCGTCGTCGCCGGCGATCGTGTCGTGATCTACATGCCGATGATCCCTGAGGCGGCGATCGCGATGCTCGCGTGCGCGCGGATCGGCGCCGTCCACTCGGTGGTCTTCGGCGGCTTCGCGGCCAAGGAACTCGCGACCCGCATCGACGACGCCCAGCCCGTCTTACTGGTCACCGCGTCAGGGGGCCTCGAGCCCGGACGCACGATCGAGTACCTGCCGATGGTCGATCAGGCACTCGAGCTGTCGGCGCACCCGCCGCACACCGTGATCGTCAAGAACCGCGAGAACATCCCAGGTTCCGCGGCCGACTACCGGGACCGCGGCGCCGCCTGGTTCGACTGGGACGAACTGGCTGCCGACGCAACCGATGCCGCGCCGGTCTCCGTCGCCGCCACCGATCCGCTCTACATCCTCTACACCTCGGGTACCACCGGAAAGCCCAAGGGGGTCGTCCGCGACAACGGCGGTCACGCCGTCTCGCTCACGTGGTCGATGCGCAACATCTACGACATCGGCCCCGGCCAGGTCATGTGGACCGCGTCTGACGTCGGCTGGGTCGTCGGCCACTCGTACATCGTCTACGCGCCGCTGCTCGCGGGCGCCACCACGGTGATGTACGAGGGCAAACCCGTCGGCACCCCGGACGCCGGCGCGTTCTGGCGGGTCATCCAGGACCATCAGGTCTCCGCGCTGTTCACCGCGCCCACCGCGATCCGTGCGATCCGCAAGGCCGACCCGGACGCGGATGAGCTTGCCAAGTACGACATCTCGTCGATGGTGACGCTGTTCGCCGCCGGCGAGCGCCTCGACCCCGATACCTACGTGTGGGCCACCGAGAAGTTGGGCGTCCCGGTGATCGACCACTGGTGGCAGACCGAAACCGGGTGGGCGATCTGTGCAAACATGCGCGGGCTCGAACCGATGCCGATCAAGGCCGGCTCCCCCACCGTCCCCGTACCGGGCTACCGGGTGGGCATAGTCGACGGCGAGGGCGCGCCCGTCGGCGCCGGCACCGAGGGCAACATCGTGATCGCCTTGCCACTGCCACCGGGCACGCTGGCCGGGCTGTGGCGCGACGAGGATCGATACGTCAAGTCGTATCTGTCGACGTTCGACGGTTACTACCTCACCGGCGACTCCGGCTACATCGACGAGGACGGCTATGTGTTCGTCCTGGGCCGCAGCGACGACGTCATCAATGTTGCCGGGCACCGGCTTTCGACCGGCAGCATGGAGGCCGTCGTCGCCGGACACCCGGCCGTCGCGGAATGCGCGGTCATCGGCATCCACGACGAGCTCAAAGGCCAGCGCCCCAGCGGGTACGTAGTCCTCAAGGCCGGCATCGAGATCGACGACGAGGTACTACGCAAGGAATTGGTCGCGATGGTCCGCGAACAGATCGGTGCGGTAGCCACGTTCCGTGACGTGACCGTCGTGCAGGCCCTGCCGAAGACACGCTCGGGCAAGATCCTGCGCAAGACGATGCGGCAGATCGCTGACAACGACGAGTACGCCGTGCCGTCGACCATCGAAGACCCCTCGGTGCTCGACGACTTCGAGCGACTGTTGCGCGGATAACCTGCCACGGCCCGAAGAAGGCTCCGAGGCTCCGAGGCTCCGCACCCGCCAGGGAGCGGAGCCTTCCTCGTTTCGACCGGTTCTGCCGATTCCGACGAGTTGCGGGCATCTCCGAACCATCCACGATCATCCGTGCCCGATCACTGCCCGATATCTACCGAAACTGCAGCTCAGGGCATATGTCGCACTTGACGATAACGGTCACGTTCCGATAACTTTCCTTCCCATGGGCCGTCGGCCCCGAACGTCAACGACAGTCTCCCGATTCGGCGAGGAGGAGTTTTGCCTGCTGTAGTCACACCCTCCGTTCACGACCTGCTTCGCGAGTTCGTTGCGAACTGCCCGCGACGTCGTTACCTCCACGAGATCGAGGGAATCGAGCTGTCGAACCAGGCCGCGTTCATGCGCGAGGTCGTGGTCACAGTCCAGGCCTGCCTCGAGCCGCACATCGCCGAACTACGCCGCCGCGAGCGCGGTCGCCACGCCCTGGACCCGAACTGGACCGACGGTCCCGGGATGCACCTGATCGCGAGCATTGCTCAGTTCGAGGAGATTCTGGCGACACTGCTCGACGCGACTCGGCTCGTCGAGACTGCACGCATGTCGACCGCGTGGACGCTCCTCGGCTCGGCCGTGGAGCGGCTCGAGGTCCTCACCGCGCTCGAGTCACCGGACGGACCACAGGTGGCCTCACAGCTGGTCGACACCGCCGCACGCGCACGCGCCGAACTATCCGCCGTCGCCGCCACCGGCGGAGTCGACCTCCAGCTCCCGGCGACATTGCCGTCATCGATACCTACTGCAGCGGAACAGAACTCACCGATCTGGCCGATGCCCAACGAGGAAGTGGCGACACTGCTCGACGCAGTCGGGCGGGGCGCCGATACCAGCCGCGACGGCGGGCCCTTGAGTATTCGATGCCTGCTCGGCTCACCCGACGAAACCGACTACGACCAGCTTGCCGCGGTCGGTGGATATCTGCACCATCTCGTCCTCCGGATTGTGCAGGCCGCAACCGATGCGCTGTGCGCGGTCGCGGCCCGCTCAACGCGGAACACTGCGTGGGACGAGTGGGCCGCGGACGTCCGGGCGGGTGTCGAATTCGCGTGGGACTGCGTGTAGCGCCAGTCAGCTACGAGTCCGAACTGCTACGCCGAACTGGGACGGGATCGACCAGCACGCAACGCGCGCCGGAGAAGATCGTCGGCATGCACTTGTTGCAGTGGATGCACAGTGACCGGGTCTTCGACTCGGCGGCGATGCGGTTCACCAGATCAGGCTCGCGGAGCAATGCCCTTGCCATGGCAACGAACTCGAAGCCTTCCGCCATCGCGGTGTCCATGCCGGCCCTGTCGGTGACACCGCCGAGCAGCACGAGTGGCAGTTTGACCGCAGCGCGGATCTGGCGAGCATGCTCGAGCATGAACAGGTCCCGGTACGGGTATTCCTTGATGAACGCCTTGCCCACCAGCTGCACGCCGAGCCTGATCGGCTGGGGCATTGCGGCGGCGAAGTCGCGGATCGGGGCATCCCCCTTGAACAGGTACATGGGGTTCAGCAGCGAGCTGCCCATCGTGAGCTCCAACGCGTCGAGACTGCCGTCGGCCTCGAGCCACTGGGCCACCTGGATCGCCTCGTCCACCCAGAAACCGCCCGGCACGCCGTCGTCCATGTTCAACTTCGCGAGAATCGCGATCCGATCGCCGACGGCGTCGCGGACCGCGCGGGCGGTCTCCCGCACGATCCGGGCGCGGTTCTCGAGCGACCCGCCGTAGTTGTCCTTGCGCCTGTTCAGTTTGGGGCTCAGGAACGAGCTCGCGAAGTAGTTGTGCCCGAAGTGGATCTCGACGGCGTCGAACCCACCCTCGATCGCATGCCGTGCCGCGTTCGCGTGACCCTCGGTGATCCGGGCGATGTCGGCGGTCGTCGCCCGGTGGATCTTCTGCAGGCTCAACGGGCTGAACGACGCCGACGGCGCCAGCGCAGGCACCCCGTTGGACTTACCGTTCGCGACGGGACCGGCGTGCCCGATCTGCGCCGACGCCGCGGCCCCCTCGGCGTGGATCGCGTCGGTGAGTCTGCGTAGACCCGGGACCACCTCCGGTCGCATCCACAGCTGGCCGCGCTCGGTGCGACCTTCCGGGGCTACCGCGCAGTACGCGACCGTCGACATGCCGACTCCACCCGCCGCGGGCCGGCGGTGGAACTCGATGAGTTCGTCGGTAACGAGTGCCTTCGGCGTGCGCCCCTCGAACGTGGCCGACTTGATGATGCGGTTGCGCAACGTGATCGGACCGAGCTGGGCCGGTGCGAGCACATCGGGATGGGTGGTTTCGGACACCGTGAATCCTTCCGTCGAGGGGCCGCTCGACGCTATACCGGAGCCACTGGCTCCGGAAGTGGGGGTGTCCACTCAGTGAGAAGACTGCGGCGCTCCGGGAACCACCCGGTAGCGATCACCCGGTCGCCGGTCTCCTCATCTGCCCAGCTCGCCGTAGCGCGCGAGGGCTTCGCGACGCTCGTCTGCATGGTCGACGATCGGCTCCGGATAGCCTTCGGGCCGGCCCGCGCTCAGCGAGTGCACGGCCTTGCCGGCGACACCTCGCAGCTCCGGCACCCACCGCCGGACATAATCGCCGGTGGGGTCGAACTTCTCCCCCTGCGACGTCGGGTTGAACACCCGGAAGTACGGCGCCGCGTCGGTACCGGAACCGGCCGTCCACTGCCAGCCGTGCTGATTCGACGCCAGATCGCCGTCCACCAGATGCGTCATGAAGTACCGGGCCCCGCGCCACCACGGCAGGTGCAGATCCTTGACGAGGAACGACGCGACGATCATCCGCACCCGATTGTGCATCCAACCCTCCGCCGCGAGCTGACGCATGCCCGCATCGACCACCGGATAGCCTGTGCGTCCCGCGCACCACGCGTCGAACAGAGCGTCGGCGTCCGGGCCGACGTCATAGCGGATCGCGTCGAACTTGTGATCGTAGTTGCCGTGGGCACTGTCCGGCCGTTGGAAGAGTATGTCCGCGTAGAAGTCCCGCCACGCGAGCTGACGCCGATACTGCTCGGCTCCGCGGCTGCGCTTGCGCGCGAGGTCCGCGAGCATCGTGCGGGGGTGGATGTTGCCGTACTTGAGATACGTCGACATCCGACTCGTGGTATCCAGGTCGGGGCGGTCGCGTTCGTCGTCGTAGCGGGCCAGGTCGGTCTCACAGAACTCGCGCCAGCGAGCCAGTGCGGCAGTCTCTCCGGCCGCAAGACCCGGAGCACCTGGTGCGGGGATCGCGACTCGTCCCGGAATGTCGACATCGTCGGGATCGAGCCATCCGACGGAGCCCGGTCCGGTCTGCGCGGGGCCCCGCCAGCCGTGGTCGAGCCAACGCTTGAACCACGGAGTGAACACCTTGTAGGGAGTGCCGTCGTCCTTGGTGACCCGGCCCGGTGCGATCGCGTACGGCGAGCCGGTGGCGACGAGGTCCACCCGCTCGGCCACTGCCGCGTCACGAGCTCGGCCGAACGGTCCGTAGTCGGCACTGACGTGCACCGCCTCGGCGGCAATACTTCTCGCGACCGAGGGCACCACATCGGCGGGATCTCCCCGAACCACCAGCAGGCGTCCGTCCAGTTGCTCGTCGAGCGCAGACAGGCTGCGGTAGAGAAAGTCCCGTCGCGCACCACCCGCGGGCCCGAGCAGTCGATCGTCGAGGACGAACAGGCCCAGCGCCCGATGCCCGGCGGCGCCGAGCGTCGGCAGATCCGCCAGGCGCAGGTCACGCCGGAACCACACGAGCGATTCGGTCACTGTCGTCTCTCGTATCGATAGCGCACACCACTACGGTAATCAGTCGCGCTCCTGCCCGGCGTCCACCGTCGCCGGATCGCCCGCCTCGGCGCGGCGTCGACGGACGATCCGAATCGCAACGATGGCGAAGAGGAACAGGACAACGGCAAGCAGAATCCCCACATCGGGCACATATCGCGCCCAGTCGCTCAGCCTGACCTGCAGCGAGAATTGCTCGTCGACGCCCATCACGCCTCCGAGATTCGCGGTGCCATCGGTGATGAGGAACAGCACACCGATCGCGATGAACAGCAGGCCCGAGACCAACGACGTCGTATGGGTGCGGAACTTGCCCACCGTCACCGGCCGGCCGCGCAACCATGTGCGGCTGCCGAGCTCGAAACGATCCCACAGCAGCGCTAGCACGAAGAGCGGGATCGTCATTCCCAGCGCATAGACCGCCATCAGCAGCCCGCCGTATCCCGCGCCGCCACCAGCGACCGCGATGGTCAAGACACTGCCGAGCAGCGGACCCGAACAGAAGCCCGCGAACCCGTACACCGCGCCGAGCGCAAACACCGACAGCGCACCCGAGACGCGAACGGATCCGGCGGCGCGCTGTGCGGGCGCGAAGGCAAACCCGCGGCCGAGAACGGTGGCGCCGCCGAGCACGATCAGGATGACGCCGCTCACCGTCGTCACCGCCTCACGATGCTGTGTCAGCATCGATCCCATCGCGCCCAGTCCCGCCCCGAGTGGAATCAGGACCACCGCGAGTCCGGCGTAGAACACAGCGGTCCGGGCAGCGAGGCGTCCGGCACCGTCGAATGCGTACGCGAAGAAGGACGGCAGCAGCAGCGCCGAGCACGGACTCACCAGCGAGAGCAGTCCCCCCAGAAGTGCACCGAGCAGCCCGATGTCGGTCACTGCACCCGCCCACCGGTCTTCTCGATCAATTGCTCGAACACCGCGAGCGGCTGGGCGCCGAGAATCGGGTATCCGTCGATCACGAACGACGGGGTACTGGACACCCCGATCATGTTGGCCTCGAGCACGTCCCCGGCAATGTCCGCATCGACTGCAGCGTCCGCCGCATCACGCTCGAACCGAGCCAGGTCCGGCACCCCGGCCTTCTCGGCGAACCCGCGCAATGCAGCGGCATCCAGGTTCGGGTGGCCGCGGTCTGGCGACGCAGCGTAGAGCGCCGAGTTGAATTCCCAGAACTTGCCCTGCGCCGCGGCGGCCCGTCCGGCCCGCGCAGCGACCATCGACTCTTCTCCGAAGATCGGCAGGTCCCGCCACTCGATCCTCAGCACACCGGCATCGACGTACTTGTCGACGAGCTCCGGCTCGGTGTCCCGACTGAACTTCGCACAGAACGGGCACCGATAGTCCGAGTACTCGACCAGCACGACCGGCGCATCGACGGACCCGCGGGCCAAGGGATCACCGTCGACTCGGCGCGCCACGTCCCCCACCGGACCGATACCCGGTTCGGTCTCGGCCGAGGTCGCGCTCGCGCCGGCCACCTCGTCGTCACCCTGCACACGGTCGAAGATCAGGAGCCCCGCCAAGAGCAGGGCGGCCGCCCCGAGCACGCCGAGCAACCACATGTCTCGCCGCGCTCCGAACAGTTTTCCGCTGGATGCCATGCGTCCTCCATATTCCACCCGGGAACCTCGCGTGCCCCCAACTACTATCGGTGATAGTACATACAACTACTATCTCCTTTAGTAGTTCAAGGCCGTCCGACGACGAGAGGTCCCCGGCTCGATGTCCGAAAAGAGCTCTGCTGTAGTGCGTTTGCCCCGGGCAATCGGCGCCGGCGCAGTGACACTGCTCGCAGTAGGGGTGCCGACAGACATAATCGACACGCCGTGGTTCGGCCGCGAGATCCCGGTGCGCTGGTGGGAATACCCCGTTCTCGCCGCGACCGTCACACTTACCGCGGTGTGGTTCGGGATCAGGCCGCGCGCCCCGGAGACTCGCGCAACCGGCCCCCTGGCCGGGGTGATGCTGACGGTGTTCGCGGTCGGATGCCCGGTCTGCAACAAGATCGTCCTGCTCGCCATCGGCACCAGCGGGGCGCTGGGATTCTGGGCTCCGCTCCAGCCGGTTCTCGCGATACTGTCGCTCGCGCTGCTGACCGGCGCCGTCGTGCTGCGCTGGCGTCGACGGCCGTGCGGATCGGAGTGCGCGCTGCCCAGCCCCGCGGAGGCGTCCGCTCAGCCGCCGAGCGCCGCACAGTAGGCAACGAGAGCGGTCGCCACTGCCGAAACGGCCACGAAGACAGGTAGCACCGACAGCGTCAGCGCGAACGGATAGTGCAGCATCCGCGCGGCGCGGCGCGGCGCCCGCTGCCCGGACAGCCACGTGACCCGGTCCTCGACGAACTGTCCAGTCGACCGGCCACCGGACCAGTTCTCCAGGGCCGCGCAGACCGCCGCCGGACCGCACGACTGCGCCGCGTGCCGGTCGGCGGACAACTCCACCAGAATCCGGACCCAATTCGCGCCCACTCGCGACAACGGAACGAACGGCAATGCAGCTCGGAAGCCGTCCGCCCACGCCACCAGCAGGTGATGGCGCCCACGCAGGTGGGCCCGCTCATGCGCCAGGACCGCCTCGCGCTCGACCGGATCGAGCGCCACCACGCCGTCCCCGAGCGCGATCGCCGGCGTACGGCCGCCGATGCTGTACGCGGCAAACCCCTCCCCCGGAAGCTGGAACACATCGCCGGCCTCGGCCGAGTCGCGTCGCCCCACTATCCGCAACACCGCGGCATGCGAGTCGGTGGTGCGGCGGTGCCGGACCAGGGTGCTCCCGACCACCGCTGCGATCCGGGCCACGAAGACGAGGCCACCTACCCACACAGCCACCTCGACCAAGGGAAACCACGGCCACACACCGCCGTCCCGAATCGCCCGGACACACGAAACTGCGGCGGGCGGAACGATGTTCCACTGGTGTCCGGGCCGCAGCCAGAGGGCGAACGGCACCGCGGAGAGAGCCAGGACGAACATCACCTGGGATCCGATCCAGGCGGCGAGTGCGACGCGGGGGTGTCGCCGAGGCACCGCGAGGAGGTTCAGCCATTGCGGGGCAAGGAAACCGAGGACGAACGCAGCGATCAGGAGTCCGGACGCAACGATCATCGGGCGTCTCCGCGGCGCCGGGACTGCGTCCGCCGGGCGGCTCGGCGCAGGATCCTCGACTCGTCCTCGGTCGCGGAGTTGGCGAAATGGAGCATGACCTGCTCGGCGTCGCCACTGGCGTCGAGCACCTGACGGAGGAGCGAAGCCGCTGTCTCCTCACGACTTTGCGCGGCCTGGTACCGGTACGCGCGACTGACGCGGTTGCGCGACACCATGCCCTTCGTATGCAGATTGTCGAGCACGGTCATCACAGTGGTGTACGCGAGCGGTCGAGCCGGGTCGAGCCGGCCCATCACATCTCGCACCCGCAACGGCTCGTCCGCGCTCCACAGCACAGCCATCACCGCGGACTCGAGTTCACCCAGACCGATCACGCGGACACCGTCGTAACGAGCCGCGGCAGCACCTCCCGGAGTACCCGCGTGCTGACGTCGGCGCGCAGGCGTGCGTGAATCTCGTCCGCTCGGGTGCCGGTCGCTCGTCGCATCCCGTCAGTACAGGTCGTTCCGAATCGAGAGTCAAGTTTCGAAGTCGGATCGACTTGCCGATGTGCGCACGGCGAGCTGGCGGCCATCCCAACCGATGAACAATTCAAAACTAGTGAATACTGTTCATAATGAACTAGCATCATTTCCATGACGGAGGCCCTGGACAGACATGCTGCGCTGGATCGCGCATTCGTACTCGCGGAACAACTGTCCGCATCCATGGCGGACGGCGCCCGAGAGTTCGGGCTCACCACGGCGCGCACTCGAGCCCTGTTCTGCGTGGCCGAGCGTCCGCCGATGACGCAGCGCGAGCTGGCGGCCGCGCTGCGGTGCAGCACCCGTCAGGTCACGGCACTCGTCGACGCCCTCGAAGAGTCGGGGCATCTCATGCGCGAACCGCACCCTACCGATCGGCGAGCACACATCGTGACGCTCACCGGCAGTGGGCGCGGGGTGGCCGAACGGATCCGGCAGCTACGCCACCTCACCGCCCGCACCCTGCTCGACGGCATCCCCCGCGAGAACCTCGACGTGTTCGTCACGGTCGCTGACATCCTCATCGACCGGACCGCCGCCGGCTCCCCGGATCGGGCCATGCGGTGATGCGCCGACAACTGGTTCACGCCGTGGACGCGGCACCGGTATCCGCGCAGATTGCCGCCGGCGTCGCCGAGCAGTTGCCGGTCGACGACCACAGCGTCGACATCGTCGTCTGCTTCCTCGTGTTGTGCTCGGTTCGCGACGTGCCGCGAGCGCTCTCGGAGATCCGGCGGGTTCTGCGGCCCGGCGGGCGATTGGTGCTCGCCGAACACGTGCGGGGAACGGGGCTGCGGGCGCTCGCCCAGTCCGCGATCAGCCCACTCAACCGGCACTTCGCTGGCGGTTGCCGGTCGGATCGCCGCACGGTGGAAGCGCTCGACATCGCCGGATTCGAGATCATGGCGCTCGAGGAGATCGCCGGACCCGGCCGGTTCTCACCCACCGCTCCCGTCGTCGCCTGCACCGCCACACCTCGCCTGACCGGCCAGCTTCCGGCCACCGGTCACGAGGCGCCAGGCACAATGCTCAGGTGACCGCATCCGCAACCGTCCTGGTCGTCGACGACGACGAGGACGTGCTCGTCTCCCTCGAACGCGGCCTTCGCCTGTCCGGATTCACCGTGCTCACTGCCACGGACGGCTCGGCCGCGCTGCGGGTGATCGCCGACGCCGAGCCCGATGCCCTCGTGCTCGACATGAACATGCCCGTCCTCGACGGACCCGGGGTGGTAACAGCCCTGCGCACGATGGGCAACGACATTCCGATCTGTGTGCTCAGCGCCCGCAGTTCCGTCGGCGACCGGATCGCGGGCCTCGAGTCCGGTGCCGACGACTATCTGGTGAAACCGTTCGTGCTCGCCGAACTCGTGGCGCGGATCCGGGCGATGCTCCGCCGCCGCACAACCGGCCCGCCCAGCCCGCCCGCGGACGCCCCGCTCGTCGTCGGCCCGCTGTCGATGGACCTCGCAGGCCGGCGTGTCCGGCTTCACGACCGCGAGATCCCACTCACCAAAAGGGAATTCGAACTACTCGAGGTGCTCGCTCGCAATGCGGGCGTGGTGCTCAGCCGCGAGCGCCTGCTGGATCTGGTGTGGGGCTACGACTTCGTCGCGGACACCAACGTGGTCGATGTCTTCGTCGGCTACCTGCGCCGCAAGTTCGAGGCCGACGGCGCCCCTCGCCTGCTGCACACCGTGCGCGGCGTGGGCTTCGTGCTGCGGGAGACGCCGTGAGCCGGCCCCATTCGCTGCGGGCGCGCGTCGCCGCGGCCACCGCGCTGGGCGCGACCATCATCGTCGCGGCCGTGGGCGTCTACCTGGCGCTGGCGATCGCGCGGAACAACCTGCAGCAGTTGGACCGCCGGCTGGAGACCGCGTCGCAGGTGTTCGCCGTCAACGCCCGCGCTGCGGCACCCTTCCTGGGCGTCCTCGGTGACCGCGGTGCGTTCGCGATCACCATCCGGGCCGGCGACAATGTGGTCGCGAGTACCCCGAGCCGGCTACCCACGCTGGAGCCCGGCTCGAATACCGTGGACATCAGTGGCACCCCATTTCGCGCATTCACCGCGGCGATCGGACCGAACTCCGATTTACTTGTCTCCGTAGCAGTTCCGCTCGCCGAGGCGAAGGATCCCACAACCGATCAACAGCAACAGGTGGCGATCGTCGGCCTGCTCGCCGTCGCAGCGGCCGGGGCACTGGGCTGGGTGTTCGGTGGCCGCGCGGTACGTCCGCTCGTCGAGCTCACCCATCGGGTCGGCCGGCGAGACCGCGACCTCGCCCCGGCCGCGTCCGGGGTACGCGAAGCCGACGAGCTGGCGGCCGCCGTGGGGGCGATGCTGCAGGACGTCTCCGACGCGCAAGCACGCACCACCGCGGCGCTCGACACCGCTCGCGACTTCGCGGCTGCGTCCGCCCACGAACTGCGGACCCCTCTCACCGCGATGCGCACCGACCTCGAGGTACTCACCGCCCACGAGCTGCCCGCCGAGCAGCGCGCCGAGATTCTCGCCGACCTCATCCGCACGCAGGGCCGCGTGGAGGCCACGCTCACCGCGCTCGAACGGCTCGCATCCGGTGAGCTGTCCAGCGAACGCGACCATGTCGACACCGATCTGGCCGAATTGTGCGACCTCATCGCCGAGGACGCACAGCGCCAGCATCCGGGCGTGCGAGTCACCGTCGATGCCGCGCCAAGCCTCGTCATCCGTGGCCTGCCGGCAGGCCTGCGACTGGCGCTCGACAACGCCGTCACCAACGCCGTCCGCCACGGCGGCGCCCGGCACGTCGCGATCGGCGCCCACCGCGCACCCGACGGAACCGTCACGGTCACTGTCGACGACGACGGCTCCGGCATTCCCGAGGACGAACGATCCGAGGTGTTCGAGAGATTCCGCCGCGGCAGTGACGCAGCGGAAGGAGGATCGGGCCTCGGCCTGGCCCTCGTCGCCCAGCAGGCCCAGCTACACGGCGGCACGGCACGATTCGAGGACAGCCCGCTCGGCGGCGCGCGTCTGGTGGTGACCCTTGCGAGTTGACGGACGAGAGATCCCGGTCACCGGCAGCCTGCTGCAGCCGTTGGCTCGGCGCACCAGCGACATCCTGCGGGTCGTATTCGCCGGCGTCTTCCTGGGCGCGGTGATCGCCGGATCGGTGATCACCCGTAGCGAGTGGGACGCCCTCGAAACGTCCGTGTCCGACATCGTCGGAATCCTGTCGCCGAGCGTGTCCGACACCGTGTACCTGCTGTACGGCATCGCGATCCTGGCGCTGCCGTTCGCAATCCTGATCCAGCTCATCATCGGCCGCCGCTGGAAGCTACTGGCCGGCTATGCCGCCGCCGGGCTGATCGCGGGTGTGGCGCTCTCGTTCACCGGGTCCGGGCTGGCCGCGCCGCGGTGGCACCTCGACGTCTCGGATCGCGTCGACACGTTTCTGTCCCAATTCCTCGACGACCCACGCTGGATCGCGATGCTGGCCGCGGTCCTCACCGTGTCCGGGCCGTGGCTGCCGAAACGGTGGAGGCGCCTGTGGTGGGCACTGCTGCTCGCATTCGCCCCGATCCACCTGGTCGTCAGCTCGATCGTGCCGGCGCGGACCATGCTCGGGCTCGCCGCAGGCTACCTGACCGGAGCGGTGATCGTGCTGGTGGTGGGGACGCCGGCGCTGGAGGTACCGCTGGAATCAGCCGTGGAGACCCTGCAACGAATCGGTCACCGGATCACCGCGTTCCGAGTGATCACCCCGGCCGGCATCGGCCCACTCGTGCTGGTTGCCACCCGGGACGACGAACCAGATCTGGTCGTCGAGTTGTACGGGCAGAACCAGCGTAGCCGCGGAGTGATCCGGCAGGTCTCGCGCTGGCTGAGACTCCGCAGCAGCGAGAGTGCCCTGGCACATGTCTCACTCGGGCGCGCCGTCGAGCATCGGGCGCTGATGGGGATCGCAATCTCCGATCTGGGGCTGGCGGCGTCGAAACCGACCGTGGTGGCCACCTTGGACCGCGGGTGGGAGCTGTATGCCCATCCGATGTCCCGCGGCGCACCGCTCGCCACCCTCGCTACCGACAATTCGGGCCCGCGCGAGGCCCTGCTGGCGATGGTCTGGTCATCCCTCGGCGACCTGCACGACCACCAGATCACCCACGGGGACCTCCGGGCCGCCGACATCCGGATCGACGACGGCCACGCCTTGTTCGACGGCTTCTCCTACGCCGAACTCGGCCTGGCCGAGTCCCAGGTCCAATCCGACAACGCGCAGCTGCTGCTGACGACCGCGTCGCTGTTCGGCGTGGAGCCGGCAGTCGCGGCGGCACTTTCGGCGCGCGGCCGCGACCGGATCCTCGCCGCGTCCCGCCGCGTGAGCAAGTCTGCAATGCCGTCGCGGCTGCGCAAGTCGGTACCGAACTCGTCCGAGCTGCTCTCGGCGATCCGCGACGAGGTGAGCCGCCAGACCGATATCGACAAGATCGCCCCCGAGCAGGTCACCCGTTTCACCCGCAACCAGATCATCCAACTGGTGCTTCTGATCGGCCTGGTCTACGTCGCGTACCCGTTCATCACCCAGGTTCCGACCTTCCTCACAGAGCTGAAGACGGCGAACTGGTGGTGGGCGCTCGCCGGGCTGGCGGTGTCGGCCCTGACCTACGTCGGAGCGGCCGCATCGCTGTGGGCATGCGCTTCCGAGCTGGTCCGCTACCGGCACCTGCTGATCATGCAGGTGGCGAACACGTTCGCCGCGACCACGACCCCCGCCGGGGTCGGCGGTCTCGCGCTGAGTGTGCGATTCCTGCAGAAGGGCGGCCTCGGCGCGGTACGCGCAACGGCAGCCGTCGCGCTGCAGCAGACGGTGCAGGTTGTCACCCACATCGCGCTATTGATCTTGTTCAGCGTCGCCGCCGGCCGCGAAGCTGACCTGTCGCACTTCGTGCCGAAGACCACCATTCTGTATCTGATCGCAGGCGTCGCACTGGGGGCGCTCGGCACGTTCATGTTCATCCCGAAGGCTCGCCGCTGGCTGCGCAACGAGGTCCGCCCTCAGCTCACCGAGGTGATCGGCGCGCTCGGACAGCTGGCCCGCAACCCCGGCCGGTTCCTACTGATCGTGCTCGGTAGCGCGGCCACCACCCTCGGCGCGGCACTGGCGCTGTGGGCGAGCGTGGGGGCATTCGGCGGCGGTACCACGTTCATCACGGTAACGATCGTCACGATGATCGGTGGCACCCTCGCGTCGGCTGCTCCGACACCGGGCGGTGTCGGTGCGGTGGAGGCGGCACTCATCGGCGGCCTGACCGCGTTCGGACTCCCGGTCGCCATAGCGGTACCGTCCGTATTGCTGTACCGCGTCCTGACCTGCTGGCTGCCGGTCTTCTGTGGCTGGCCGACCTTACGTTGGCTCCAGAAGAACGACATGGTCTGAGGTTCGAAGCGATGCGGTCAGAAGAACGAATCGAGAATTTTCGGGCAACCGGTAGCAAAACCGGACGTGCGTCCGATACCGAAAGTGATATACACACCAGCAACACCGAGGAATCTAGACCCGCTCCTCGGCCGACCACCGAAGGCGAGTAAGCATGCGTGTAACCAGTAAGTCCCGCCGACTCAAAGCGTTGATCGGCGCCACGGCGGCGGCGGTCGCCGCAGTTCCGGTCTTCTTCGGGGCCGGCGTAGCCGCCGCGGGAACACCGGCGCAGAACGACGCCGCGAAGGTCACCGCCTCCGCGAAGGCGAACGGCGGAACCAAGCTCGTGTCCGCCAAAGCCGGTGCTGGCAACAAGATGTCGCTCGTCGTTCGTTCCGAGTCGATGGGCAGGGACATCCCGCTCGAGGTGATCCGACCGGCGGACACCTCCAAGCCCGCCCCCACCCTGTACCTGCTCAACGGTGCCGGCGGCGGCGAGGATTCCGCGTCGTGGCAGCGACAGGCCAACATCGGCGAATTCTTCGCCGGCAAGCAGGTCAACGTCGTCACCCCGATGCAGGGCGCGTTCACCTACTACACCGACTGGCAGAAGCCGGACGAGGCACTGCACGGCGTCAACAAGTGGGAGACCTTCCTGACGAAGGAACTGCCGCCGGTCATCAACTCCGCGCTCGGCACCACCGGGGTCAACACCCTCGCGGGCATCTCGACGTCGGGCACCTCGGTGTTCAACCTCGCGCTCGCGAAGCCCGACCTCTACAAGGCCGTCGGCGCGTACAGCGGTTGCGCCGACACCGCGACTCCGGTCGGTCAGACCTACATCCAGATCGTCATCGCGGCCCGCGGGTCGGCCGATGCCGAGAACATGTGGGGCCCCGTCGGCAGCCCGGACTGGATCGCACACGATCCGATCATCAACATCGGAAAGCTCAAGAACGGCCCCCGTCTGTACGTTTCCAACGCCTCCGGTCTGCCCGGCCCGCACGACACCCTCAACGCCCAGGGCATCAACGGCAACATTCCGACGCTGGCCAACCAGGTGATCGTCGGTGGACTCATCGAGGCAGCGACCAACGAGTGCACCCACCGACTGTTCAACGCGGTCAACGCGAACGGCATGGGTGGACAGGCGCAGTTCAACTTCAAGCCGGCCGGCACCCACTCGTGGGGCTACTGGCGCGACGATCTGCGTGACTCCTGGCCGATGCTCGCGGACTCGATGAACACCCCGCGGTAATTTCACCACGCTGAGGAAGAGCTTCTGAACTGCTCCCCGGAAGCTGGACTGAGAAATTCAGTTCCGGCTGTCGGGGAGCAGTTCTATGTTTGTGCGAAGTTCCCTGTCTGCGGATCAGCGGGCAGCGGCGATGCGCTCGACAACACCGCCTACCCTGTTTCCGCGGAACGTACTCGGACAGGCCCGAAACGCGACTTCATGGCGCCGGGCGGAAAAGTCGATCACCTGATACCGCACCCCGCGACCGTGCGGGCCGGACCTGCATGGCAATTTCGGCTGTCGCGTAGGCAATTGACAGGTGCGTCAATTTCAAGGTCGGTGCCGGCTTTCGGCGGAATTCCATTGCTGCCAGCGTCGCCTTTCCCCATTGAGGTTGGAATCCCGGAGATTGGACCCTACTCTGATGGAAACTGCATCGAGCCTGGTACCGGGAGCTAGTCATGATGGTCGTGGTAGGCGTGGCGCTAGCCGCGTTGGCATATGTCGTCGCGGCCGCTGCAATGAACTGGATTCGAAGACCGAACCGCGAGCCTTGGATCAGAGGAACTGGTTGGGTGCTGCTGCTGGTGGCGCTCGGTGCTCTTGTGTGGTTCGTTGCGGTTCCCCCCAGGGACAGCGCCTTCCTGATCGGGTTCTTGATAGTCGCCTTTCTGCTATCTCTCCTGCACCAGGGGCTGCTCAAGTTACGCAATCGGCGCGTGCCCACCTGACGATCACTCGCCGGTCGATGTGACCTTCGAGATGGGTGGCGGCGATTCTTCAGATGTAAGTGGCGAGGAGCGGGCCTATGCGCGCACCGATCTCGAACATCCACCCCGCAGTACCAGCGGAGGCACCCCAGTAGCACGTAGACGTCACCGGGTGCCGCTGTGAGAGGCTGGAACGGTTCAAACCCACCGCCAAGAAACGAGAAAGAGAATCGTGCCGAAGGCAGTCACCCTCATCCATTCCAACTCGCTCTCCTCGGCTGCGGAGTACGCCTACGCCGCGACCGCTCCAGCGGACGCACGCCTGATTTTCCTGGCAGGCTCGTGTCCCCTGAACATCGACGGCTCCACCGCTGGTGTAGGCGATTTCGCCGTGCAGGCCGCGAAGTGCATCGAGAACATGAACACCGCACTCGGCGAAGCCGGCGCGAGCATCACGGACGTCATCAGCACCCGCGTGCTGGTCGCCTCGACCAACCAGGCCGACCTTGTGACCGCGTGGGAGGTCGTGCGCGACGCATTCGGTGACCACGATGTGCCCAGCACGCTGATCGGGGTCACCGTCCTCGGCTACGACGACCAGCTCGTCGAGGTCGAAGCCATCGCGGCCGTCCAGGACTGAGCGCCAAGGGAATTCCCCGAGCAGGTCTCGCACCGCTCACCGCAGGTCCGGTTCACCGCGTGAACAACGGCGGATCCGCCGGTCCTGACCCGCGGACGACTCAGGCCCCGCACCGAAGTTCGGTGCGGGGCCTGAGTGCTGTAGCGCTACAAGCTTACTGGGTGCCCAGCAGGTCGATGATGAAGACCAGGGTCTTGCGAGACAGCCGATGGCCGGCACCGGCCGGACCGTATGCGAGCTCCGGCGGAACCGTGAGCTTACGGCGCCCACCGACCTTCATGCCCGGGATGCCTTCCTGCCAACCGGGAATGAGTCGGCCCAGCGGGAACGTCACGGACTCACCGCGCACGAACGACGAGTCGAACACCTCGTTCGTGTCGTACTCGACACCGTGGTAATGGACGTCGACGACTGCGCCCGGCTGCGCCTCGGCACCGTCACCGACCGTGACGTCCTCGACCACAAGCTCGGTGGGGGCCTGGCCCTCGGCGGGCTCGATGACCGGCGGCTTCGGCGGCACGACGACATCGAGCAGGTCGATGACGAACACCAGGGTCTTGCCCGACAGCTCATGACCGCTACCTGCCGGACCGTACGCAAGCTCCGGCGGGATGGTCAGCTGACGACGGCCGCCCACCTTCATCCCCGGGATGCCCTCCTGCCAGCCGGCGATGAGGCCCTGCAGCGGGAAGGTGATGGATTCGCCACGGCCCCACGAGGAATCGAACTCCTCGCCGGAGTCGAACTCGACGCCGAGGTAGTGCACCTCGACCTTGGCACCGGGGGTTGCCTCGGCGCCGTCACCGACAGTGATGTCCTTGATGACGAGTTCGGTGGGCGCGGGGCCCTCCTGGAAATCGATCTCGGGCTTGGTGCTCATGCTGGGGTAATCCGATCAGTCGAATTCGGGAAGGGCCGGTCAGCGACCCGACAGGTCCACGTAGCCACGCTGGGTGTAGCCGGTGTAGATCTGACGCGGGCGGCCGATCTTGGTGGCCGGATCCTCGTGCATCTCACGCCAGTGCGCGATCCAGCCGGGCAAACGGCCGAGTGCGAACAGCACCGTGAACATGCGCGTCGGGAAGCCCATCGCGCGGTAGATCAGACCCGTGTAGAAGTCGACGTTCGGGTACAGCTTGCGCTCGACGAAGTAATCGTCGGTGAGTGCCGTCTCCTCGAGGGTCATCGCAATCTCGAGCAGCTTGTCATCTCCGCCGAGCTTGCTGAGGATCGAGTGCGCCGTCTCCTTGACGATCGCCGCGCGCGGGTCGTAGTTGCGGTAGACGCGGTGCCCGAAGCCCATGAGCTTCACGCCGTCTTCCTTGTTCTTGACCTTGCGGACGAACTCCTTGGCGTCGCCGCCGTTCGCCTTGATCTCGTCGAGCATCTCGAGGACGGCCTGGTTGGCGCCGCCGTGCAGCGGGCCCCACAGCGCGTTGATGCCGGCGGAGACGGAGGTGAACAGGTTGGCGTCCGACGAGCCGACCATGCGGACCGTCGACGTCGAGCAGTTCTGCTCGTGGTCGGCGTGCAGGATCAGCAGCATGTCGAGTGCCTTGGAGATCTCGGGATCGACCTCGTACGGCTCGGCCGGGAAGCCGAACGTCATGCGCAGGAAGTTCTCGACCAGGCTCAGCGAGTTGTCCGGGTAGAGGAACGGCTGGCCGACCGACTTCTTGTACGCGTACGCCGCGATCGTGGGCAGCTTCGCGAGAAGACGGATCGTCGACAGCTCGACCTGCTCCGGGTCGTCCGGGTCCAGGGCGTCCTGGTAGTACGCGGACAGCGCGTTCACGGCGCTCGAGAGCACCGGCATCGGGTGCGCGTTACGCGGGAAGCCGTCGAAGAACCGCTTGAGGTCCTCGTGCAGAAGCGTGTGTCGACGGATCTTGTCCGTGAACGTCTCGAGCTGGGTGTCGGTGGGCAGCTCCCCGTAGATCAGCAGGTAGCTGACCTCGATGAACGTCGAGCGCTGCGCGAGCTCCTCGATGGGGTATCCGCGGTAGCGCAGAATGCCCTGTTCACCGTCGATGTAGGTAATAGCGGAACTGGTGGACGCGGTGTTCACGAAGCCCGGGTCGAGCGTCGTGTAACCCGTGTTGGCAAGGAGCTTGCCCAGCTCGATGCCGTCATTGCCTTCAGTCGCCTTGGCGATGGACATTGTGTGCTCGCCACCGGGGTAGCTGAGTGTGGGTTTGTTGTCATTCTCAGCGGGCACGGAAGGATCCCTCTCAAACTCAGACCAGTGAGTAACTTCGTAACATTCAAGTAGAAACTAGCTGCCCGTGAGCTCCGATGCCCACGGAGGGTCCGCCCCGGGTCGGGAAACGGTGATCGCGGCCACGCGGGCCGCGAACTCCAGGGCGTCCCGCCATTGTCCTTCGTCGAGGCAATCCACCGACTCCGAATCCAGGAGTCCTTCGCGATCGAGCCAGTGCAGCAGGGCGCCGTGCACCGTGTCACCTGCGCCGATGGTGTCGGCCACCGGAACTCGACATCCCGGCACCTGCACGTGGATCCGACGGGTACGCACGCTCAGACCCCGGGGCCCGTCAGTGGTCACCACCGCGGTGACTCCGGCCTCGAGCCACTGGGCGGGAGTGGAGGCATCCGGACCCTGTCCCAACCATTGGACGTCGTCGTCGGAGACCTTGACGATGTCGATCGACGGCACCAGATTCGCGAACCGCCGCCGGTAGCCGTCGGGAAAGACGGCCGGACGGATGTTGGGGTCGACGATCGTGAGCCGGCCCTCGCTGCGGCTGCGGCGCAACAGATCCGCGTAAAGACTCGCACCCGGCTCGAACACCAGCGACAGGGTGCCGAAGGAGACCGCTGCCACCGAGTCCGGCAACGATCCGGGATCGGTGACCAGCCGGTCGGCGGTGCCGCTTGAGTAGAACGTGTACTGCGCGCCGCCGTCCGGGCCGATCCCCGCGACCGCGAGCGTCGTCGGCTCGGGACCCCGCTGAACCCGCGAAACATCGACGCCGGACGCGGCGAGCGCTGTGACGAGCCGCTCGCCGAACGGGTCGGTGGAGACCCGGGAGCAGAGGCCGACATCGCTGCCGAGGCGTCCGAGTGCGGTCGCGACATTGTACGGTCCGCCGCCGAGACGCGCCACGAACTGCGCGTCACCGGTCGGCACGAGATCGACCAGCGCCTCGCCGCACACCAGGATCCGTGGCTCAGACATGCTCCGGCCTTCCCGTCCGACCGACCCGGTACCGCATGAACGCGGGGAACGCGAGCATCGAGACGACCACCCCGATCACCACCAGGATGCCGCCACCGGCGGACGCGACGGCCGTACCGAACAGGAAGGCTGCACCGCCGTGCAGGACGTCGCCGATCCGCGGTCCGCCGGCCACGACGACGATGAACACACCCTGCAAACGGCCGCGCATGTCGTCGGTGGCGACCTGCTGGAGCATCGTGGAGCGCAGCGCCGCCGAGACCATGTCGACCGCGCCGCCGAATGCGAGGAAGCCGAGGGCCAGCCAGAGCAGGATCGGCGTGCTGTCGGGATTCGCGACACCGACGACGACGCCGAACCCGATCATCGCCACACCCCACAACGCGATGCAGATGATCACCGCCCGCCCCTGGTACCGGATCCGCGGCAGCCATCCGGAGAAGACCCCGCCCAGCACCGCGCCCGCCGACATCGCCGCGAACAGCAGTCCCAACGCGAGACCGCCGCCACTCGGGTCTCCGAAGGTGTCCTCGGCGATTTCCGGGAACAGCGCGCGGGGCATGCCGAACACCATCGCGATGATGTCGACCACGAACGACGCCAACAGCACTTTCTGGGTTGCCAGGTAGGCGAACCCCTCCCCGAGGACCCGTAGACCCACGCGGCGCGCTTCCCCGGTCGGCGGCAGAGCGGGCAGCTTGATCACGGCCCACAGCGTCGCGAGCAACGCGATCGAGTCCAGCAGGTAGATCGTCGCGAAGCCCAGATGCGGGATCAGGACACCGGCAAGCAATGGTCCGGCGATGGCGCCGAACTGCATCACCGTCATGTTGAGCGAGTTCGCGGCCGGTAGATCCTTCAGCGGCAGCAGCCGCGGGATGATCGCGCTGCGGGTGGGTGAGTTCACCGCGAAGAACACCTGCTGCAGCGAGAACAGGCACAGCAACAGCCACACGTTGTTCGCGCCGGACGCGGCCTGCAGCCACAACAGCACCGACGTGCCGATCAAGCCGTACGTGGTGATGATGATCAGCTTTCGCCGATCCATGACGTCGGCCAGTGCGCCGCCCCACAACCCGAACAGTACGAGCGGGACCAGACCGAACAATCCGGCAAGGCCCACGTACGCGGAGTTGCCGGTGATCGCGTAGATCTGCACCGGCACCGCGACGACCGTGAGCTGGCCACCGACCACGGTGACGATGCCGCTGGTCCACAGCCGTCGGAAGTCGGGGTTGCGCAGCGGTGTGGTGTCGGCGAGTAGCCCCCGCATCATGGCTGGAGACGCTCGACGGTCCAGCCGCCGTCGACGAGCCGGGTCCGGATCCGGTTGTGCATCCGGTTGGGCCGGCCCTGCCAGAACTCCACCGACTCGGGTCGGATCCGGAATCCGCCCCAGTGCGCCGGCACCGGAATGTCGGTGTCGACGCCGAATCGCTCACCGGCTTGCACCAGCGCCGCCTCGAGGTCGGCGCGCGAATCCACCGGCCGGGATTGCCGAGACGCCCACGCCCCCAGCTGGGATCCACGGGGACGGCCGTTCCAATAATCGGACGTCGTTTTCTCGCTGGTTCTTTCCACGGGGCCGCGGACGGTGATCTGGCGGGCCAGCGGAATCCAGGTGAAGGTCACCGATGCGTACGGTGTGGCCGTCAGCTGGCGTCCCTTGTCGGACTCATAGTTCGTGAAGAACAACACACCGTCGGCGTCCATCCCCTTGCACAACACGGTCCGGGTGCACGGATGTCCGTCGGCGTCGACGGTGCCCAGCACCATGGCATTGGGCTCGGGCAGTGCGACCTCGACCGCGTCCTCCACCCACCGCCGGGCGAGCGGTAACCAGCCCTGGTCCAGCCAGGACGGCTCCAGATCGGGCTCGACGATCGGACGCTCCGGCCCGATCTCGCCATAACTCACCCGCATGGCGGACAGGTCGGACTTCGGGGAAATCCGGCGTTGTGAATCTGATGACACAAGCCCAGAGGCTACTCGCAGGTACGCGCTGGCCAGCCGCACGGTGACACCCGCTAAGGTTTGAGAACCAGGCCCGTTCCAAGCGAGGATCCATGCAACGATTCCGCAGGGCAGGGGGTTGTCGATTGCGCGAACCGTGCGGCTGCTCATCGATGCACGCATGCGTCGCTGTAGTTGAAGGCTGAGGCAGTGCAGCTCTGATCGGGCGGCACTCGGATGAGGAGAGTCCACGAGCAATGGCACCTAGCGCTGCGGTACCCGAGGATTTCGTCAGCGGCCTGGAAGGCGTCGTCGCCTTCACCACTGACATCGCCGAACCGGACAAGGACGGCGGCGCGCTGCGTTACCGCGGCGTCGACATCGAGGATCTGGTGGGCAACCGGGTCACGTTCGGCAACGTGTGGGCGCTGCTGGTCGATGGCCGTTTCGGCCCCGGGCTGCCCCCGGCCGAACCGTTCCCGCTGCCCATCCACACCGGCGACGTCCGCGTCGACGTGCAGGCAGGCCTCGCAATGCTCGCGCCGATCTGGGGCTACCAACCGCTGCTCGACATCGACGACGAGACCGCCCGCGAGCAGGCCGCACGCGCCTCCGTCATGGCCCTGTCCTATGTGGCGCAGTCGGCGCGCGGCATCTACCAGCCCGCCGTACCGCAGAAGGTCATCGACGAATGTTCCACCGTCACGGCCCGTTTCATGACCAGGTGGAAGGGTGACCCGGATCCGGCCCACATCGAGGCCATCGACGCCTACTGGGTCTCAGCCGCCGAGCACGGCATGAACGCCTCCACCTTCACCGCCCGCGTCATCGCCTCCACCGGCGCCGACGTCGCGGCTTCGCTCTCCGGCGCGATCGGCGCCATGTCGGGCCCGCTGCACGGCGGCGCCCCGGCCCGCGTCCTGCCGATGATCGAGGAGACCGAGCGCACCGGCGACGCCCGCGCGCTGGTCAAGGGCATCCTTGACCGCAAGGACAAGCTGATGGGCTTCGGTCACCGGGTGTACCGGGCCGAGGACCCCCGCGCCCGCGTGCTCCGCGCCACGGCCAAGCGCCTCAACGCCCCCCGTTACGAGGCTGCCGCCGCTCTCGAGCAGGCTGCGCTGGCCGAACTGCGCGAGCGCCGGCCGGACCGCGCGATCGAAACCAACGTCGAGTTCTGGGCTGCCGTGATCCTCGACTTCGCCGAGGTTCCGGCGCACATGATGCCCGCGATGTTCACGTGCGGCCGCACCGCCGGCTGGTGTGCACACATCATGGAGCAGAAGCGTCTGGGCAAGCTCGTCCGCCCTGCCGCGATCTACACCGGGCCCGAGCCCCGCACCCCCGACTCGGTCGAGGGCTGGGACCAGATCTCGCACAGCTAGACCCGTCACCACAACCGAGAAGGACACCTCGCACCGATGAGCACCCCGATCATCCCCGCCGACCTCAAGCCCATGGACGGCCGCTTCGGTTGCGGACCGTCGAAGGTCCGCCCCGAGCAGCTGCAGTCCCTGGTCGACGTCGGCGCCTCGGTGTTCGGCACCAGCCACCGGCAGAAGCCCGTCAAGGACGTCGTCGCCCGCGTACGTGCAGGTCTGCGCGATCTGTTCTCGCTGCCCGAGGGCTACGAGGTCGTGCTCGGCAACGGCGGCTCCACCGCGTTCTGGGACGCAGCCGCGTTCGGCCTGATCCGTGAGCGTTCGCAGCACTTCACGTACGGCGAGTTCTCGTCGAAGTTCGCGTCGGTCGCGAAGAACAACCCGTTCATCGGTGACCCGATCGTCGTCTCGAGCGATCCGGGCACCGCGCCGGCGATCGTCGCCGACGGCTCCGTCGACCTCATCGGCTGGGCGCACAACGAGACCTCGACGGGTGTCGCCGTGCCGGTGACCCGCCCGGCCGGCTCGGAGAATGCGCTCATCGCGATCGACGCCACCTCGGGTGCCGGCGGCCTGCCCGTCAATGCCGCCGACGCCGACGTCTACTACTTCGCGCCGCAGAAGTGCTTCGCCGCCGACGGTGGCCTGTGGATCGCGCTGATGAGCCCGGCCGCGCTCGCGCGTGTCGCCGAGATCAAGGACTCGGGCCGCTGGACCCCGGATTTCCTGTCGCTGCCGATCGCGGTCGACAACTCCACCAAGGACCAGACCTACAACACGCCGGCGCTCGCGACGCTGCTGATGTTCGAGAACCAGATCGCGTGGATGAACTCGAACGGCGGTCTGGACTGGACCACCGCGCGCACCAAGGATTCCTCGGACCGCCTGTACTCGTGGGCCGAGGCCTCCGAGTACGCGACGCCGTTCGTCGCCGATCCGGCATACCGCTCGCAGGTTGTCGGCACGATCGACTTCAACGATGACGTCGACGCGGCAGCCGTCGCGAAGATCCTGCGCGCCAACGGCATCGTCGACACCGAGCCGTACCGCAAGCTGGGCCGCAACCAGTTGCGGATCGGCATGTTCCCGGCGATCGACCCCGAGGACATCAGCCAGCTGACCAAGAGCATCGACTGGGTCGTCTCCCAGCTCGGCTGAACTCGACAGCACCCCAGCCGAGGGGCGGGCACGCGTCACGTGCCCGCCCCTCGGCTCGTTCTCGGACGCCGACAGTCCCATGCGTGTCTCCCCTGCACATGGGTCACAAATGAATTACAGTCGACAACGGCGTGATCGCGAGTCGGCGCGATAAGGAGGACAACGTGCGGGAGCTGCGAGTAATCGGTCTCGAGCCTGGCGGCGCGCATGTGGTGTGTTCTGATCCAGACACCGGCGAAAAGTTCCGGCTCCCAGCCGATGACAAACTCCGCGCGGCCTCCCGCGGGGACATTGCTCGACTCGGCCAGATTGAGATCGAAATGGACAGTCAGCTCCGCCCCCGCGAAATCCAGGCCCGGATTCGCGCCGGCGCATCCGTCGAGCAGGTCGCCGAACAGGCTGGCGTCCCACACTCCAAAGTCGAACGTTTCGCCTACCCGGTCCTCCTCGAGCGCGGCCGCGCCGCCGAGATGGCTCGGGCCGGTCATCCGGTCCGGCCCGACGGTCCCGCCGTGCACACGCTGTCCGAGATCGTCACGCAGGCGTTCCGCGCTCGTGGGCACGACATCGACGCCGCCATGTGGGATGCGTGGAAGGACGAGGACGGGCACTGGGTAGCGCAGCTGCAGTGGCAGGCCGGAAGGACCAGCAACGCAGCGCATTGGCGCTACCAGCCGGATGCGCACGGCGGCACCATCACCGCACTCGACGATACTGCCGCCCAGCTGGTGGACCCGGATTTCGGCCGCCCGTTGCGCGGGCTGGCCCCCATCCCGGCGGACGGCATCTACGGCCCCGCAGACCTGGAACCAGACCACGACACCTTCGAGGATTCCTCGATCCTACTGTCGGACAACGAGATTCACGGCGAAATGATCGAGCAACCGGAGCCGGAGCAGCCAAAGCCGGCCCCGCAGCATCCGCACAGCAAGGACAAGCGCGGCAAGCCCGCGCTGCCGTCCTGGGACGACGTGCTGCTCGGGGTCCGGAGCAACGGACGCGGCTGACGCCGATGCGGGACGCCAACGCATCCACGATCTGGTACGTCGACGTCGCCGATCCCGTTTCTGCTCTGCGCCAGGCGGAATGCGACCGGGGCGGCGCGCGGGACCTGGCCGCCGAACTGCATCCAGGTCTCGAGGTCGAGTTCCTCGGCGACGAGCCACTCTCCCGTGCAACCGAACCTGCGGAGGGTGAGGTCTACATCGGCCGCTATCCCGGCGTCACGGTGGTGTGCACCTCCGAGCCGCTTCCGCCAACACCATCAACGATCCCCCAATCATGGACGCGGACAATGGTTTCCAAACGAACCTACCTCTTCGCGTCGAATCCGCACCGTCCGTGGGGCGCTTTCGCCCGATGGGAGGACGGCGAGCTGAAGCACTCGTTCAGCGCCACGTCGGTGCATATCCTCGAGAACCTCGGCGTCCCGCAGGTGTGGGAACGTCCGTACTGGGCCGGTGAGCACCCGGTCCGCCATCCCATCGAGGTGATGCCGGACCCGCAGACCCTGCCGTTCGACCCGATCGAACTCACCGAGGCCGCTCACCATGCGTGGATCGGCTTCCGCCGTCACGATCCGACAGGCGACACAGACCTCGACGCGCTGGCCGTCACGGTATCCCGGTTCGCGGTGTTCCCCCACGACCGGATTCCTGAGTCGGTCCGCCGGCTCGCCGAACAGCAGCAGGCACAATTGGATCCGCCGCAGCCGCAACGCGCCACACGCGAGCGGTCATGGCTCCGATGGCTCCGGCGCCACACGAACTGAACGGCCGGCAGATCAGAGGGCAGAGGCCAGCAGCGCTAGCCACCCTGCGAGTACGCCCGCGGCCGCACCGTAGACCGCCCACCGCCACACCTGCTTACGCCGCCACCGCCATACGGTAGGCGCCGCGCCCCCGACCACTACAACGTTGAACCCGACCGCCAGCACGGGATGGATGCCGGCGAGTGCCGAGCCGAAGGCAACCACGCCCACGAGCGTCACGACGAAGGCGAAGGCACTGACGAGCAACCCCGTGGACCACGGGGCGGGCTCGGGTCCGGCACCAACGGTCACCGCGCCGTCCGGATACGCTCGTAGAAGGCCATCGCCGCAGCCGTCGCGACATTGAGCGAATCGGTACCGGGCGCCATCGGGATCCGAGCGCGCACGTCGGTCGCGCGCATTGCGTGCTCGGTCAGGCCGGGCCCCTCCGCACCGAGGAGTACCGCCACCCTCTCCCCCGTCATCGCCTCCGCCAACGGGACCGCGGACGGGTTGGGAGTCAGAGAAATCAACTGAAATCCACTGTCACGCAATATATTCAGCCCACGAGGCCACTCGGGCACCGGAGCGAACGGCACCCGCAGCACGTGCCCCATCGACACTCGCACCGCGCGGCGGTACAGCGGGTCCGCGCAGCTGGCACCGAAGAGGATCGCGTCCACGCCCAAGCCCGCGGCGTTGCGGAACATCGACCCGATGTTCTCGTGGTCGTTGACGCCCTCGAGCACCGCGACGGTGCGCGCGCCGCGGAGCACGTCGGCGAGGTCCAGCGGCGGCGGCCGGTGAGCGGCCGCGAGCACGCCCCGATTGAGGTGGAAGCCCACCACCTCGGCCATCACCTCCGCTGATGTCCGGTAGAACGGCACATCGACGCCGGCGAGGTCCTCCGAGAGCTCGTCAAGCCGCCGGTCGACACCGAGCAGACTGATCGGGGCGAACCGCGACGCAAGCATCCGCTGAGCCACCAGCACGCCCTCCGCGATCACCAGCCCTTTGCCTTCGGGCAGGTCAGGCCGGCGATCCGACGAGTTGAGATCGCGGAAATCGTCCAGCCTGGGATCGGCTGGGTCTGCTATGTCGATGACGTGAACCACGGATCCATCGTGCCGTATCCGGACCGGCGGCTACCGGGCACTCCCGGCGCCGTCGAACAGTGCTGCGAAATGCGCATCGATGCGTTGGCAGGACGGTCGGCCGTTCAAGCGCGCACCAGCCGTACGCCGGCCGCAAGCAGCCACACGAGCCAGGCGGCGTAACCGGGCATCCCCACGTACAAGAGCGCCGAGCCGTCCGCGATCGCGAGGTTGGCCGCCCCGGCGGCGAGCAGCAGGCCTCCCCCGGCCACGCCGAGCAGACGCTGCCACGGCGGCGTCAGCCGGCTCGTATGCGCCGCCAGCGCAGCACCGATGAAGGTGGTGCCGAGCACTGGCAGCGCCAGCGCGAACGCTGCCGCATGCAGCTGCCAGGCGAGCTCGAACACCGGGCTCGGCTCGGCGAGCTCGCTGGCGGACAGCACGACTCCGATCCACAGAACGGCGTAGAGCGCGAAGATCGCCGAGAAAGTCGCGCCTGCGGCCAGCGCGAGGCGCGACCAGTCCGCTCCCGCACCCCCGCGACGCTTGACGAGCCCGTGGAGACCGGTCACGAACCCGAGCAGCAGCGGCAGGTTCAGCGCCTCCAGGCCGACCGCGATCGCGACCGCGACCCGGTTCTCCGCGTGGAAGGCGAGCACCCTTTCAATCGGGTCCCCGAAGGCGGGCGCTCCGGCCACGACCACCACCGCGTTCTGGATCGCCACCGACAGTGCCAACGCGATCGCCGTCGCGCCGACGACCCGCTCTCGGAGCCCTCGGGTCGAGTTGGTCTCCGCTGTTGCCGCTGCCGCGCTCATTCGGGCTTCTCCCGGTTCCAAAGCTGGTCCAGCCTGCTGCGAGCTTCGCCTGGACCGCCCAGCCGGTCCTCGAGCGCGGTGAGTTCTGCTGTCGGGCTTCGCACGTCGTTACTCCTTCGCTTCAGTCGAAAGGCGGCTTGTCGAGCAGGTTCGGGGTGTTCGTTGCCATGGTCATCGGTTCTTCTTTCGAGAGGACCGGTTCGTCCGCCGGAGCGGCGGTAGGTCTGGGCGCGCAGTGGCGCAGTGTGGCTCGTTCTCGTCCCGTCCTCCGGTCTTCAGATGGTGATCACGACCTTCCCCCGCGTGTGGCCGGCCCCGACGTGGCGGAGGGCGTCAGCTGCTTCGTGAAGGGGGAAGGTGCAGGCGATGACGGGCGTCACCTGTCCGGTCGTGAGCAGGTCGGTCAGGGCGAGCAGGTCCTGGCGCTTCCCCAGCGAGAGGAATGGCTTCAGCTGCTGGCGGGTGAACCCGGAGAGCACCCGCGCTCTGACGATCCGACCGATGGGGCCGAGCCAGCGGCTGCCGTGTCCACTGTTGGGGATGAGGGTGCCGGTGGGTGTCAGCACTCGGCGGACAGCTGCCAGGGGCTGGGCTTCGACGTTGTCGAGGATGACGTCGTAGCGCTTCTCGGTGTGAGTGAAGTCGGTCCTCGTGTAGTCGACGACATGGTCGGCACCCAGCGAGCGGACCAGGTCGATGTTGCCCGTGCTGCACACACCCGTCACCTCGGCACCAAAGGCCTTGGCGATCTGTACAGCGAAGGAGCCCACACCGCCCGATGCGCCCGTGACCAGCACGGCCTGGCCTGGTCGAACCTTCGCGATGTCGCGCAACGCCTGCAAGGCCGTCATCCCCGACGTTGGTGTCGCTGCCGCGTCCGTGACGGATACGTCGGCAGGGACGGACACGAGGTTGTCCGCCGGGACGCAGGCGTACTCCGCGAGCGCTCCAGCGGTGTTCCAGCCGAACACCTTGTCGCCGATACCGAAAGCGGTGACATCGCTCCCCACCGCTGCCACCACGCCAGCGAGATCCCTGCCGGGGATGCCGTGGCGCGGGCGGCGGAGGCCGAACGCCAGGCGCGCCACGTATGGCTCACCGGTCATGACGAAGTAGTCGCCAGGGTGTACCGAGGCCGCGCCGACCTGGACGAGGACATCGCCTGGCCCCGGCAGCGGCCGCTCGACGTCGGAGCACTCGAGCCCCGACGGCGGGCCGTAGCGGTGCTGGACCGCAGCCCGCATCGTTGCCGTGCCGGCCGGACCCACCCCCGGGCCGGGGCGTGCCCCGGCATTCGATCGCCGCTCGATTCCCACGGAAGCCTCCTCACATCCAAGCCGTGACCCTCACCGGCTCGTACACCGTACGTCGTACGCTGTACTATGGGCGCACGCTGTACGGTTGTCAACCTGTTCGAGCAAGTGAGGAGACCCGTGTCTGCGAGGGAACAACGCCAAGTCGCGTCAGACGCCGGACTGAGCAAGCAGCGAGTGGTGGCGGAGGCTGTCCGGCTAGCCGACCGCGAGGGGGTCAGCGGGCTGAGCATGCGCCGGCTGGCTGGTGCGCTCGGTGCGGGCGCGATGTCGCTCTACCACTACGTGGCGAACAAGGAGGAGCTGCTGGACGCCATGGTCGACATCGTGTTCGAGGAGATCGAGCTCCCGCCCGAAGGGACCGACTGGCAGTCGGCGATGCGCCGGCGGTCGGTCTCCGCCCGACAGGTTCTGGCACGCCACCCGTGGGCGATCGGCCTGCTGGAGTCGCGGACATCGCCGGGGTCCGCAAACCTCCGCCACCATGAAGCGGTCACCGCATGCCTCCGCAGGGCTGGCTTCACGGTCTTGATGGCGACGCACGCCAACTGGCTGCTCGACAGCTACGTCTACGGGTTCGCGCTGCAAGAAGCCAGCCTGCCGTTCGACACCACCGATGAGTTCACGGACATGACCGAGGACGTCTACCTGCCCCAGCTTCCTCCTGACGAGTTCCCCTACCTCAACGAGTCCGCCGCAGCGCTCCTCGCGGCCGACTACGACCCGGCGGAGGAGTTCACCTTCGGCCTCGACCTCATCCTCGCCGCCCTCGAGCCCCTGAGAGCCGCCGGGTAGCGACGCTCACGGACTGTCGCGCGGCCCTCTGCGCTACAGGGTCCGGTCCACAAACGCCGCACCGTCGGATGGTCGACGATCCGACCCGCACCGCCGCGCTCACCGACTGGATCCGTAAGCTCACCATCGGGTTGGGCGTGTGGGGTGCGATTGCTCTGAGCTACACGGTGTTCCCTGCCCGATCACCGCGACAGAAGTAGGCAGCCGCGCGCAGGTCAGGCAGTCTCGACTGGCGGCGCGAACAGCGCCTCCCGAATGTCGCGCCGGACAATCTTGCCGACCGGGTTTCGCGGGATGGTCGCGACGATCTCGAGCCGCTCCGGCAGTTTGAACGACGCCACCTGGCGCGAACGCAGATGCTCGACGAGATCGTCGAGACAGATCTCGGCCTCCGCCGCCGGCACCACCACGGCGCAGCACTTCTCGCCGAGCACCTCGTCCGGGTATCCGACGACGGCGACATCGGCGACGCCCGGATGCTCGAACAGCAACCCCTCGATCTCGGCCGGCGCGATGTTCATGCCGCCTCGAATGATGATCTCCTTGATCCTGTCGACGAACTCCAGGTACTCCCCGGACTCACCGCCCAGCTCGAACACATCACCGCTGCAGAGGAATCCCTGCTCGTCGAAGGGGCTCGACGTCGCGGTGCCCTCGAGATAGCCGCCGAAGACGGTCGGGCCCTGCAGCCGAAGTTCGCCGCGTTCGCCGACAGCGTGGACGTCGGCGCCCGAGACCGGATCGACCAGCCGAACCGAGGTCATCCCCGCAACCCGTGTCGCCCACTGCTTTCCCTGTGCACCGTAATTCGGCAGATGGCGGGCGCGGACCGTCGGATCGGGGATGTCGGCCGGGGCGCCGAGCAAGCACACACCCTCGTTGGAGCCGAAGAAGTTGAGGACCTCGATCCCGAATTCCTCCTGCCACCGACGCACCACTGCCGGCGGGAGCGGGGCACCGCCCGAGCCCACCCTCTGCAGCGACGACAGATCCACCGAGGCACGCAACTCCTCTCGCTGAAGGAGCATGGTCAGGATCGCGGGCGGCATCGCGGTGTGGGTGACGCGATGGCGCGCGATCTGAGCGAGGAACACCGGCAGATCGAGCGGCTGATGCTGAACCAGATGCCCGCCGCCCAGTAGCCACGGCAGGAAAGCTCCGGCGAAGCCGGCCATGTTCACCATCGGGAACGGGTTCAGGATCACCGACGCCTCGTCGGTCTCGAGACCGTCCTGCGCGGCTTGGCCGCTGGCGAGCCAGTCTGCGTGACACCGCGGAACGCCCTTGGGCGCAGCCTCGGTCCCGCTGGTCCAGCAGATCGTGATGCGGTCGCCGATCGTGACGAGCAGCCCGTCGATGTAGCGACGGCTGCGCGCAAGCATTTCGGCCGTGACCGGCACGTTCATCGACACCGCCCGCGATTCGGTCGCCGGCCCGAATGTGAACACCGTCTCGACCCCGGCGACCTTCTCGCGCAACGAAAGTGACTCGGCCGCGAGATCGCGATCTTGCAGAGTCCCCACGGTCACGACGGCCACTGCGCCGGTGGCGGCACAGATATTGGACAACTCGTGGAGGCGGTACGCGACCGGCGCGGGAGTAGCGACCGCCCCCAGACGCCACAGGGCCAGATAGGTGGCAACGAGCGAGACCGTGTTGGGCAGCAGCACCAGTACGACATCGCCCTGCCGGATCCCGTTCGCGTACAGGTGCGCGGCGATCTCATCCACCCGGTCGTGCAGTTCCGCCCAGGTCAGGGTCTCGGGCTCGGCCCCGATGAGCGCCGGGAGATTCGCCGGGTCGGACAGCGCATCCTCGTGCGGGCGGCCGCGGACCCAGCCGTCGAACGCATCGAGCAGGGTAGTCTCCCGCCACCAGCCGCGTTCCACGTAGTCACGGATCTTGTCCTCGGGATGACAGAGGATGGCTCCGCCACGCTCATCGGAAAACGAAGTGGGCATGAACATTTCGGGCATGGCAACCTTTCGCGACTACGCAGAGGGGTAGGACGGGGTGGTCATTCGGACGTGTCATCGGAGGCGGCGCAGGACCAGGGCCGAACCGAGCCCCAACGCCGCCGGAATCGTGATCAGGGCATGCTCGCCGTCGATACGGCGCAGCGAATCCAGCGCGGACACCAGCAGGTTGCCGCCGGTGGCGCCGAGGGGATGCCCGACGGCCAGTGCACCACCGACGGGGTTCACTCGTACGGGATCCAGAGCCAACTCCCGGGTGAGCAACAGCGGGCTGACCGCGAACGACTCGTTCGCCTCCACGACGTCGAGGTCGTCGGTGCCGATTCCCGCTCGCTGCAGCGCATCCCGCGCAGCATCGACGGGCGCACTGAGCAGCGGTGAGCGGACGGCCCGATGCGTCGCCGCGACGATCTCCGCAACCGGCTCGCAGTCAGGCAGCGCTACGCTCGCGGCGGCTGGACTCGCAACCACGACCGCCGATGCCCCGTCCGCCAGTTGTGGCGCCGTCGCGATCGAGTGCAGCCCACTCTCCGGCTTCTCGAGCCCGGGAAGACGTCGAAGCACCCGCTCCCACGCCGGATCGTCGCCGAACAGCGCCGGCAGGGAAGCGAACTGCTCCGCGCTCGCGTCCGCGCGGGCGCCCTCGTCGGTCGCGAGCAGGATCTCGCCGCCGCGCCTCACGGGGACCACCGAGTCGGAGACCGGTGCCGCCACCGCACGCCGATGAGACTGCGCCGCATACGCGTCGAGCTGCTCGCGGGTGAAACCGTACGCAGCCGCCGTCGCATCGGCGGAAACGCCGATGGTGACAAAGCCGGTGCGCTCACCCAGTTCTACGTCGGTGGCAATCGCCGGACGGTCCGAGAGGATCGGCACCCGCGACATGGACTCGACGCCGCCCGCGACCACGACGCCGGACTGGCCCGAGACGACCTTCGCAGCCGCTGTGGCGAGCGCATCGAGCCCGGAGCAGCACAGCCGCGATACGACCGCTCCACCGACATGTTCGGGCCAGCCCGCGTACTGGACTGCGGCCCGAGCCAGGTTCCCGGCCTGTTCGCCCGTGACAGTGCTGATCCCGACCACCACGTCGTCGACGTGTTCGGCAACCGGAAGTCGCTGTTCGAGCGCGCTCAGCAGCTGCGCGAAGAGCCGGTGCGGCGCCTCGGTCGCGAGCGTGCCACCGTCGCGCCGCACCCGGCCCCGGGGCAATCGGATCGCATCGAAGACCAGCGCCCGGCTCACCGTACCGACTCCGCCCCGCGGAGGAGAGCGTCGTCCACCAGGTTCAACCAGTGCACAGTTGTCGTCATCGTGCGATCACCCCACGACTCGGGGGAATGAGTGGTCCGTGTCACTCTGTTAGTTGTAGTATGAAGGACGTCAAACCGCAAGGCTCGAGGAGATGAGACCCGGGATGAACGATGGCGCGATTCGGATAATCGGTGGCTACCAAACAGATTTCTCACGCAATCTGACCAAGGAGGGACTCGATGTCGGCGACCTGACCCGCGAGGTGGTCGAGGGAACCCTGGCGGACGCTGGCATAGAGCCCGCCGACGTCGAGGTCGTGCACGTCGGCAACGCATTCGGTCAACTCTTCACCGGCCAGGGCCATCTGGGCGCGATGCCCGCGTCGGTCGTCCCTGAGCTGTGGGGAGTCCCGGCCACCCGGCACGAGGGTGCGTGCGCATCCGGGTCCCTGGCACTGCTCGCTGCCATGGCCGAACTCGAGGCCGGGCGGTACAACTGCGCGCTCGTCCTCGGCGTCGAGCTCGAGCGGACCGTCCCCGGCGACACCGGCGCCCAGCACATGGGTGCGGCCGCATGGGTCGGACACGAGGGGTCCGACGCGAGGTTCATGTGGCCCTACATGTTCAGCGCGATAGCCGACGAGTACGACCGCCGTTACGGCCTTGACGAGCAGCACCTGTGGTCGATCGCGGAACTGGGCGCCCGCAATGCTGCGCTCAACCCGCTGGCGCAGACCCGCGGATGGGAGCGGACCGCGGCGTCCTTCAGCGCCGACCCGATCGCGAATCCGCCGGTCGAGGGCCGGCTTCGCAAGGCTGACTGCGGTCCGCTCACAGACGGTGCTGCCGGGGTGGTGCTGGTCCGCCCGGATCACCCGGCTGCACGTGTCGGCCGAAACGCCCCGAACCAGTCCGCCGTCCTCGGCTGGGGCCACCGCACTGTCGGACTCTCCTTGGCCGACAAGCTTTCCCGCAGCGCCGACGATCCCTATGTGGCTCCACATGTGCGGCACACGATCGGAGATGCCTTCGCCAGGGCCGGTATCTCCGGAGTGGACGATCTCGACCTGATCGAGACGCACGACTGCTTCACGGTGAGCGAATACCTGGCCATCGACCACTTCGGGATCACGCCACCCGGCGAGAGCTGGCGCGCGGTCGAATCCGGCGACCTCGAGATCGACGGGCGCATCCCGGTCAACCCCAGCGGCGGTCTCCTCGGCGTCGGACACCCGGTGGGAGCGACGGGAATCCGGATGCTGCTCGACTGCCATCGCCAGGTGACCGGACGGGCCGGGGCGAACCAGGTGACGGACGCGCACCGCGCGGCCACCCTGAACTTCGGCGGAAGTACCTCCACAACAGTCAGTTTCGTCATCGGAAACTAGGAGAGATCACATGGACATCGAGATACTCGGCCGCGCCCTGACGACCCTGCCGGAGGACGACGATCACCCGTACCGCATCGGCGCGTGGCGACCCCAGCACGTCGAACGCGGCGCCGATGATCTCGAGGTGATCGGTGAACTGCCGAGTGACCTCGACGGCGTGTACCTGCGCAACACCGAAAACCCCGCGCACCCCGCACTCGAGGGTCGGTACCACCCATTCGACGGTGACGGCATGATCCACGTCGTCGGCTTTCGCGACGGGAAGGCCTTCTACCGCAACAGGTTCGTCAAAACGGATGGCTTCCTGGCCGAGCAGGAAGCAGGTGGCCCGCTGTGGGCGGGCATCGCCGAGCGCCCGCAGAACTCGATCCGCCAGGACGGCTGGGGTGCCCGCGGACGAATGAAGGACGCGTCGAGCACCGATGTCACGGTGCACGGCGGTGTCGCGCTGACCAGCTTCTGGCAGTGCGGCGACCTGTACCGACTGGACCCGACGACGCTCGAAACCCTGGGAAAGGCGACCTGGCACGGCGACTTCCCGGCCGATATGGGTGTGTCGGCGCATCCGAAGGTCGACGACCGCACCGGTGAGTTGTTGTTCTTCAACTACGGCACCGACGCACCGTACATGCACTACGGCGTGGTCGACGCCGACGACAACCTCGTGCACTACACCGATATCGAGTTGCCGGGGCCGCGCCTGCCGCACGACATGGCGTTCACCGACAACTATGCGATCCTCAACGACTGCCCGTTGTTCTGGATTCCGGAGGCGCTCGCGGCCGGCAAGTACGTATCCCGGTTCCATCCGGATATCCCGCTGCGGCTCGGGGTGATTCCCCGCCGCGGAACCTCTGATCAGATCCGGTGGTTCGAGGCCGCGCCGACATACGTCCTGCACTGGACCAACGCGTACGAGAGTGGCGACGAGATCGTCCTCGAGGGGTTCCACCAGGAGAATCCCGAACCGGCAGATACCGGCGACGGAGACCTGTACCAGCGGATGTTCCGCTTCCTCGCACTCGACCGGATGGGTACCCACCTGCATCGGTGGCGCCTGAACATGCGCACCGGTGAGGTCCGTGAGGAGCGACTGTCGGAGACGGTGACCGAGTTCGGGATGATCAATCCACGGCATCAGGGGCGCGATCACCGCTACACCTACGCCGCCACCGGGCTTCCCGGCTGGTTCCTGTTCGACGGACTCGTCAAGCACGACACCCTCACCGGCAGCGAGGAGCGTTTCTCCTTCGGCGAGGGCGTATTCGGCAGCGAGACCGTCATGGCGCCGCGGATCGGGTCCACGGCCGAGGACGACGGCTACCTGGTTACCATCACCTCGGATGTCAACCGCGACCTGTCCGAGTGCCTGGTGTTCGATGCGGCCCGCGTCGCCGACGGTCCGATAGCCCGAATCCGTCTGCCCGAAAGGGTCTCGAGCGGCACGCACTCGACGTGGGCACCCGGATCGGTACTTCCTCAGTGGCGCGAGGCAGACGACTTCACGGCCGCGGCGGGCCTGGGCGACCCCGGACTATAGTTCTCTGAATGCCCGACGAACATGCCTCCGGCGCGGAGCCGACCGCTCCGTCCGCCGGACGCATGCTCGAGGCCGGCGGCGACAACGCAATTGCGGTCACGCTCGGCATCCTCGGGGACGAATGGAACCTGTGGATCCTGCGTCATTCCTTCCAGGGTGCTCGCCGGTACAGCGACTGGACTGCAGTCGGTGGCATCTCACATGCCGTCCTGTCCTCTCGACTGGGGGCGCTCACCGAGGCCGGGCTGTTCGATCGGGTGCGCTATAGCGAGCGACCTCCGCGCTACGAGTACCGGCGCACCGAGTGCGGCCAGGCGGTGTGGCCGATCCTGCTCGCGGTGTGGTCGTGGGAGCTTCGGTGGGCCCCAGACGAGGGAATCCTGCCGCGAATGGTCCACTCCACCTGCGGCCACGAATTCCGGCCGGTCCTGCACTGCGCCGCCTGCGGAGATCCCGCAGGCGCCCGCGAAGTCGTGGCCGAGATGGGCCCCAGCGGCGGCTGGACGCGCAGCGTGCCCGCGGCATCCAGCCGACGGCGATCGAGCGGTGCCACCCGAGCGCCGAATGTGCTGCCGCACACGATGGCCTTGCTCGGAAACCGCTGGTCCGCAGCGATGCTCGGCGCCGCGTTCTTCGGGGCACAGCGTTACGGAGAGTTCGCCGAGCGGATGCAATCGTCCCCGGCTATCGTCGCCGAGCGGCTCCGCACATTCCTCGATCTCGGCGTGCTGGCCGAGACGCCGAGTACCGAACGAACGGACTGGGCGACGTATCACCTGACCGCGAAGGGCCGCGACTTCTTCCCCGTTGTGGTTTGCATGATCACGTGGGGTCAGCGGTGGTTCCATGCACCGGAGGGTGAAGCGATCGTCTTCACCCACACCGGATGCGGGCAGGTGTTTACCCCTCGGTTGGTCTGCAGCGAGTGCGATACCGCGCTCGAGGCGAGCACGGTGTCGGTCGAACCTCGAGTCGACGGAGAGATCCCGAGAGCAGCATATTCACGCTAGAGCGAATCGGATCGTGCCATGTATCAAGCGATTCGAGCGTGGCCGTACCTACTCAGTCGTTTTCGGTAACCAGCGAGGAGATGATGGTGACCGCGTCCCGAAGCGTCTCGAGTTGCTTGCTGTCGAGGCCCGACAACTTCTCGGTCATCCACGCCTCACGGGCTTGGGTCTCGCCCTCGATCAGGGCGTGGCCGGCATCTGAGAGTGACACGATGATCTGGCGGCCGTCGGTGGGATGCGGTGTGCGATCGACGAGTCCGAGATCCGCAAGCGACGCAATGACCCGAGTCATCGACGGCGGCTGCACCTTTTCCCGCGCGGCCAGAGCGCCCGGCGTCATGGAACCCTCGCCGCTCAGAGTGGCCAGCGCCGACAACTGAGTCAGCGAAACCTGAGCTTCCGCTCGACGCCCCCGCAGGTGGCGCGTGAGACGCACCACCGCTAAGGACAGGTCACTGGCCAGGGCGCGAGTATCCGATGTCACAAATCCAAACAATACGGGAACTCGCGCCCCGCCAGTCACGTAACGGCGTCAGTGATCGGGCCGACGGCGAAGTAGGCCACGAACAGTGCCGCGACGATCCACAGCAGCGGATGCACCTTCTTCGCGTTGCCACCCGCGGCGGCGAGGACGACGTAGGAGATGAAGCCGACGCCGATGCCGTTGGCGATCGAGTAGGTGAACGGCATCGCGACGATCGTCAGGAACGCCGGCAGCGCGATCGAGAACTTACTGAAGTCGATATCGCGCACCTGCCCGATCATCAACGCGCCCACAACGACCAGCGCCGGAGCGGCCGCCTCGATCGGCACCACCGAGTACAGCGGCGTCAGGAACATCGCGGCCAGGAACAGCAGGCCGGTGACGACGTTGGCGAGACCGGTGCGGGCACCCTCTGCGATTCCGGATGCGGACTCCACGAACACGGTGTTCGACGACGCGGATGCACCACCTCCGACGATCGCGCCCGCGCCTTCGACGACGAGGGCCTTACCGACACCCGGCAGATTTCCGTCCTTGTCGGTCAGTCCGGCTTCCTTGCCGAGGCCGGTCATGGTGCCCATTGCGTCGAAGAAGTTTGCGAGCACGAGCGTGAAGACGAGCAGGCTGGCGGCGAGCACACCGATGCGGGTGAACGCGCCGAACAGGCTGAAGTCGCCGACCAGGCTCAGATCCGGCATCTGCGCCACAACGTCCGGCATCGCCGGGACGGACAGGTTCCAGCCCTTGGGGTCGACGCCCTTCGAGGCGCCGATGTCGAACACAGCCTCCAAGATCGCGGCGAGCACGGTGGTGACGACGATTCCGATCAGCAAACCGCCCCGGACCTTGCGGACCACGAGTGCACCCATGAGCAGGACGCCGAAGATGAAGACCACGGTCGGCCATGCGGAGATCGAACCGCCGATACCCAGCCCGACGGGGACGGACGTGCCGGCGGCGTCCGGGAGGCGGCGCACGAACCCGGCGTCGACGAGGCCGATGAAGGCGATGAACATGCCGATGCCTGCGGCGATCGCGGCCTTGAGCTCCGCCGGAATCGCATTGAACACCGCGGTGCGGAAGCCGGAGACCGCCAGCGCGACGATGATGACGCCGTCGATGACGACCAGGCCCATCGCCTCCGGCCAGGTGACCTGTGGCGCGATCGACACGGCGAGCAGACTGTTGATGCCCAGACCCGCGGCGATACCGAACGGATAGTTCGCGACGATGCCGAAGATGATGCTCATCAGGCCGGCGACGAGCGCGGTGACGGCAGCCACCTGGCTGACCGGCAGAATGTTCCCGAGCACGTCGGTCTTCGCGGCGGCATCGTCGGCGGAGAAGCTACCGAGGATCAGCGGGTTGAGCACGACGATGTAGGCCATGGCCACGAACGTGACGAGACCGCCGCGTACCTCGGTGCTGATCGACGAGCCTCGCTCGGTGATCTTGAAGTACGTGTCGAGCATCCGCGAGGGTGCCGACGGCCTGGTGGAGCCGGAGGTTCTGTCGGTTACCGCCATGTCGTATCTAGTCCCAATCGCCGAAGGTCCGGTGTCGCACCCGGCAGATTAGGGCACCGACGCGGGGGTAGCGTTAATCGTGTGACCGAGATCCGTAGCACGTCGACGCTCGTGGCCCGCTTCTCCGACCCGCGTCCCGTGCTCGCTGTGGGCACCTCGGCGTGGATAGCGGCCACCATCGTCGTGCTTCTCGGCGGCGATCGGTGGAGCACCGCGCTGCCCGTGTGCTACGCCGGAATCGCCCTCGGTTTCATCGGATTCGGGTTGTTCGTAATACAGCGGCGCGCCGCACGCCGCGGCGGCCGGGGAGCACAGCAGGGCCTCACCTGACTACGAAGCCTGGGGCGCTCTCGCCTGCTATGTCGGGTGGGTAATCTCACACCTCGATCGTGCGGGTCCGCGACGCGTTCCGACGGCTGATCGCCCAGATCCACAGCAGGGCCCACGCGACACCGAAAGCCCAGCCGGCGACTACATCGGAGAGCCAGTGCGCGGCAAGGTAGACCCGCGATACCCCGACAGCGAGTGTGTAGCACGCGAGCAGCACCAGGAGCAGATTCCGCCGGATCCCGGGCGCGAGAAGCCTCAGCACCACCACGCCCAGCACACATGCGAGTATCGCGGTCATCATCGCGTGCCCGGACGGGAACGAGTGCGAGTCGAGATCGACCAGGCGCTGCGGAATCGGCGGACGCTGGCGGCCGAACAGTAGCTTGAGCAGGCTCATCGCGACCCAGCCCGAGAGCATCGCCCCCGCGACTATCACAGCCTCGGCGGTGTACCGCCGCGCCAGCAGCGCGAGTGTGACGACGGTGGTGATCAGGAACGTCGCGATCGTGCCGCCACTGTTCGTGATCACCGTCACCACATCCGTCAGGCCGGGGGTCCGATGGTCGAGCATCCACTGCAGGACCGACTGGTCGATGGTCACGCCGTTCCTTCCGTCCGTTTCTGCGCCGTCCGTTTCTGCGCCGTCCGATTTGGTGCCGTCCGATTTGGTGCCGTCGGCAACCGGGCACAGTGCGCGTGGCCGTCCGCGTCCACCCACCACGGGACGGCGACCTCGCCGTCGAGCGCACCACTCAACTGAACGACCAGTCGATCGTGCACCTGCACCGGGCCGGACGGCAGCGCCAGCCCCAGCGCCGCGCATGCGAGCACCGCACCGGGTTCGCGGTCCCACGAGCTCGGCTGCCCCTCGCCGAGCACCTCCGCGTGGATCGCGGTCGAGGCCAGCGGCAGGTCGAGCAGGTCCGCGAGCGCGTCTGCGGTCTCGAAGGCCCCCAGCACCAATCGCGCGGGCGGAACCACCGCGCCCAGGTACGGACGGTCGAGCACGAGGGCTCGGTCCGGGTCGGCGACCGTGCCGGCCAGGCTGCGCACGCCAGCAGGCAGGCCCAGCTCGTCGAGGTCGAGCACACCGCGGTCGGCGGCGTCCGCGAGCAGACGGTGGGTGCGCGCGATGACGGCCGGTGTCGGCGTCCGCTCCGGATCGGCGAGCCGGTCGAGCAGGACCTGCGCCAGCTCGGTGCCGTCCACCTCGGCGGGCGCGAGCGCCGAGGCGAGTGCTGCAGCCTGTGGATGATCGAGCACGTCGAGCAACCCGGCGAAGGTGTCGTCCTCCGGTCCACACAGCAGGCCCAGCGGCACTGCGCCCACCTCGGCATGGGTGCGCAGCCACCACGCGGTGTAGCCGTCGCGGTCGGCCAACGCCGCCGCGGTGGCTGGATTCTCGGCAAGCAGCGTCAGCGCCTGCGGCCACTTCGCGGGGTCGACGAGATCCAGATCCCGCACCGCGACGAGCGTCTCCGGGTCGTCGGCGAGCGTGTCCCACCACCGCTCCTCGGAGTCGAGGTCGTGTTCGGGACCGGTCGGTAGTTCGGCCCGCAGCAGTGGAAAGCCCCAGCCGACACCGACCGCACGCAGCGACTCTTCCCCGACCTGCGCGACCCACTCCGGGTCGACGGTGCCGAACGGCGAGTCCTCGTCGAGAACGTCCGCCAGCGGCGCGCCAGGCAGCAGCAGCTCATCGGCCGGCGTCAGGTCACCATCGGCGTCGGGAACGAGCAGCTGTCCCAGCCAGTCCGGCAGTGCGTCGGATGCGCAATTTCGCACCAGCGCCAATACCGCCGACGCCAATTCTTTTGCGGTGGTGGGATCGTCATCGTCGACGTCCTCGATCCGGGCCCGCAGCGCCGGATCGCCGAGCAGGTCACCCGCCGTCGCCTGTCCCGCGCCCAGGCGGCTCAGCAGTGGGTGTGCGGCATCAGGGTGCACCAACCGTACCCAGTTCAACGCCGCCGCAACGGCGTCGAGGGTGTGGCCAAGATCAGTACCCAGCACGGTGGTGCGGGGGCCGGTCACGGTGCGCCCGTCAGCGAGCGGAACCGGAACAGCTGCAAGCTCTTCCACCGCCAGCGCGTCCACCACGAGCGGTTCGAGCGCGGCGTACACCGCGTGCCACCACTGCGGATCGCGGGCCTGCCCGGCGAGCAGCTCTGCGATGCGCGCCAGACCGATCCGGTGTACGTCCACCGCCGCTAGTGCCGGCGCGTACCGCGGCCCGGACAGTACCGGATCCACCAGGCCCGGAACGACATCGGCGAGGGCAGCGGCCAGCTCGTCAGTGAGACCCGAGACCACCGTCGCGCGGGACGGGATCAGGTCGTGAGGCTCGTCGCCCGCACCGGCGTCGCCGGCGGACGGCACCCAGCGGTGCGTGCGCAGCTCACGCAGCATTTCCTCGCGCAACCTCGCGTCCGCCTCGCTACGGGCGAAACCCGGCGTGGGCACCAGGCTCAGGCGCTGATCCGCCGGCAGGGCCGCAACGAAATCGGCGTAGCCGCGGGCACACTCGGTGAGCGAGGCACCGGGTAGCAATCTGCGCCGATCCGGTTGCATCGCGATGTCGGCGATCAGCAATGCCGGAACGGACAGCTCCTCGTCGGAGCGGGTGGGTGCCCGCAACACGTCCGACGTCACCGGCTGTACCCGTCCGTCGACCACAGGCACCAGCCAGCGCGCGGTGTCGGTCGCGTACTGCCACCATGTGCGGTCCCCGACAGTGATCTCGGTGAGCCCGCCGTCGAGGTCGCGACTGCTGCGACAATGCACGGCGTCGCCGATCTCGATTGACGCGAGCGCCGGGAGTTCGAGCAGCAGATCCACTGCCTCGGCAGCGAACCGGTCCAGCAGTTCGGCGCCGTCGACGCCGGGCCGCAGGTGCAACACCACCTCGGCGTCGAATCCAGCGGGCGGACCCTCGTCGAGCGGCCACGCCAGGCGCAGCACCGGCAGACCCACTGCAGGTATGTCGAGGCCGGCGGCCAAGAGCTCGTCGCGGGTGCGAGCGGCAGAAAACTGCAGTGAACCGGAGGTGGAGCGAAGCTCGATCTCGTCACTGACCGCGAGAACGGATGTGAACCCGACACCGAATCTTCCTACCCCAGTGGACTTTCCGGATGCGCGCAGCGCCATGAGCGCATGCACACCGGCTACGTCGAGTGGGGTACCGGTGTTCGCGACTCGCAGCACATCGTCGTGCAGGCGGACGCGCAGCGCCCCGGGCACACCGGCGCGAGCAGCGGCGTCGGCCGCGTTCTGGGCGAGTTCCGTAAGCAGCCGGTCACGGTAGCCGCCGCGTACGAGATCGGATTCGGCCGCCGCATCCTCGCGTAAGCGTGTCGGGGACGTGCGCCACGCCAGGACCGTTCCCTCTCGCAGCGTCGCAGTGCCGAAGGGATCTGTCAGGTGGTCGATGCCGGGTCCAGTGGGGGCTCGGGATCGGTGGACGTCTCGACCTCGGGCTCTGCCAGTGCCGGATCGGTGGGCGCCTCGGCACGCTCGATCTCGACCACCTCGACCGCCGCGTCGTCATAGGCGTCATAACGCGGGGTTCCGGCGCCGGTCGGCAGCGTCGTATCGGAGTGTGCGCCGCAGCCGTGCGACGCGTGCACGACGTGCCCGTCGGCCGCCATCTCGTTTCCACACACACCGAACGCGGCGTGCAGCGAACCCGCGAGCGGGAGGAAGAAACCGCACAGGTCGCAGGTGGACGGTGCGGCCTTCGCCATCTCCGAGTCGGGGCCGTGCGCTCCGTCGTGCCAGCGCTCGGCGCAGTCGAGTCGGCCCTCACGGCTCATGACCTGCTTGCGGCCCAGGCCGAGCTCGAGCGCGACATCGTCCACCTCGGGGTCGCCGGTGGCGACGTAACCGGGAACCAGACGGACATCTCCCGCCGGCGGCGCCAGCAGGTCGCCGGGAGACAGGTCGCCCGGACGGATCCGCCGGTCCCATGGCAGCCACTCCGGCGCAACGAGCGCATCGGGCCCAGGCAGGAGCGCCAGCTCACTGATCGTGACGCGGTCGGACTCGGGCGCCGCGGCCATGACGACGGCCCACTGCCAGCCGCGATAGCCGGGCAGATCCGCCTCGAAACGGTGCGTGGCGGCGCACGCGTCCTCCCAGGCCACACCCAGGTACTTCCCGACGCCACCCTCACCGAGGTCGACCAGCGCCGTCCGGGCACGGTCGACGGCGTCGGCAAGGACGGGGCGCACGACGGCGATCTCAGGAGAAGACGCAACAGTCACATTGCCTATCTTGCCGCACTCCACCCGGTCGGCGCTCGTGCGGGCTGTCATGCTGGTCTCGTGAATCGGCGTCGCACCTCATATCCGACCGTGATCGGCGTCTGCGTGCTGGCCGTCGCGCTGCTCGCCGGATGCTCCGCCGAGGCCCCGGCCGAGGGCGCGACACCCGCGCAGAACCTGCACACCGAGATCGTGCGCGAGCTGCCCCACGACCCCGCGGCGTTCACTCAGGGGCTCGAGATCTCCGGCGGCACGCTGTACGAGAGCACCGGACTCACCGGACAGTCGTGGGTGCGGGCCACGGAGTTCAGCTCGGGAGTCGAACAGGCCCGAGCCGATCTGCCGCGTGAGATGTTCGGCGAGGGCATCACCGTGGCTGGCGAAACGGTATGGCAGCTGACGTGGAAGCACGGGGTCGCATTCGCCCGCGACCGGGACACTCTCACCGAGCAGCGTCAGGTCCGGTACGACGGAGAGGGCTGGGGTCTGTGCGCTCAGCCGGACCGGCTCGTGATGAGCAACGGCTCGGACACGTTGACCTTCCGAGACCCCGCGACGTTCGCGCCGACGGGATCGGTCGACGTCACGCTCGACGGTCACCCCCTCGACCAGCTCAACGAACTCGAATGCGGCAGCGACGGTTTCGTGTACGCCAACGTGTGGACCACCGACACCATCGCGCGGATCGATCCTGCCACCGGAACTGTCACCGGACAGATCGACGCGGCGAACCTGCGGGCCGCGCTGCCCGGCAGCCTGAGCGACCCGAACGCCGTGCTCAACGGCATCGCCCAGATCCCGGGAACCGACCGGTTCCTCCTCACCGGCAAGAACTGGCCGCGCATGTTCGAGGTGCGGTTCACCGGCTGACCGCTCGCGCGGCGGCGCCGACACGTCCGAACTAGCAGGAGCAAACCGCCCGTGTCGTGCAATGCCCGGGGTCTAGGAGAGAATTGACGAGTGACCGGACCTCGCGAACCCCACGACGCCTATCGGCGTGGGCCCGACCCGCGCGATCCTGAACCTCGGCGGCATCCCGGCTACGACAACTACCCGCCCACGCGGCGTGCCGCGGCTCGCCGGACGCCCCTGCCTCCGTTGCACCCCGTCGACCGGTCGGCCCAGACCGAGCGCATCGCGTCGCAACCCGAGCCGCCGCCCACGGGCGAGACCGAACAGTCCACGCAATCGACGCGGCCGTTCGCCGCGGCGGACGCGCCGGAACCGGATACCGCCGAACATCCGGACAGTGGGCCGCCGAAGCCGCCGCCCATGCCGCGCAAGCTCACCGTCACCCGCGTCGCCGCGATGCGCAGCCGTGAGCTCACCAACAAGAGCATCGCGACGTTCCATCGGGCGGCAAAGGCCGATGGCGCGGACAAGTCAGGTCTCACCGCGCTCACGTATGCGGTGATGGCCAACTTCGCGACCGACGCCGCGATCGCGGTGGCCCTGGCGAACACCCTCTTCTTCTCAGCCGCGACCGGCGAAGACAAGACGAAGGTCGCGCTGTACCTCTTGATCACCATCGCACCGTTCGCGGTGATCGCACCGCTCATCGGCCCGGCACTCGATCGCCTGCAACGCGGTCGCCGGATCGCGCTCGCGTCGTCGTTCGCGCTGCGGACTGTGCTGGCCATCGTCCTGGTGTTCAACTTCGACAGCTGGGCGCTCTACCCCTGTGCGCTCGGGATGATGGTGCTCAGCAAATCGTTCTCGGTGCTCAAGAGCGCCGTGACGCCACGCGTGCTTCCCCCGGAGATCGACCTGGTGCGGGTGAATTCGCGCCTGACGGTCTTCGGTCTCATCGGCGGCACGATCGGTGCCGGCGCGCTGGCCGGCATGGTGGCGTTGATCACCGGGTCGTCGATGGGTGTGCTGTGGCTTGCCGCCCTGATCACGATGCTCGGCGCGTACCTGAGCATGCGAATCCCGGCGTGGGTCGAGGTCACCGAGGGCGAGGTCCCGGCAACCCTGACCTTTCACGGCGACGATTCGCCGACCGAGCTGATCGACGCTGCCGCGGTCGCCGGCGTGAAGCCGAGCAAGCGGCGCCAGCCACTGGGCCGCGCGGTGGTCACAGGACTATGGGGCAACGGCACCATCCGTGTGCTCACCGGCTTTCTCACGCTGTACATCGCTTTCGTCGCGAAAGCGAACACCAACCATGAGGCGCTGGTGCAGGCCGCGATGCTGGGCCTGGTGGGGGCCGCCGCCGGCATCGGCAACTTCGCGGGCAACGCCACCGGCGCCCGCCTGGAGCTGGGTCGGCCTGCGGTGATGGTGCTACGGTGCACGATCGCGGTGACCGTCGTCGCGATCATTGCGGCGATCACCGGCAATCTGCTCACTGCGGCCCTGGCGGCCCTGGTGGCGTCCGCGGCCAGTGCGTTGGCGAAGGTCTCACTCGACGCATCGTTGCAACAGGATCTGCCCGAGGAATCGATCGCGTCCGGCTTCGGCCGCTCCGAGACCGTTCTGCAGCTGAGCTGGGTGATCGGCGGCGCGCTCGGTGTGCTGCTGCCCACCGAACTGTGGATCGGTTTCACCGTCGTCTCGGTCGTGCTTACGATCGGTCTGGTACAGACGATCGTCACGTACCGCGGCGGCACCCTGCTACCCGGCCTGGGTGGCAAGCGTCCCGAGCACGTGAACCAGGAGACCACGGTCGGCCGCAAACCCCATGCCGACTGACCGCTCGATGCGCCACCCCGCACGTGAGAACCGAATGAGAAACGGAAACCGATGACGTTGCAAGACCGGACGAAGAAGATTCTTGCGCTGCTGGTGGCAGTGCTGCTGGTGACGGCGGGCGGTCTCGCCACTGTCGTGACGCTGCTCGTCAAGGACGCTTCCCCGGCGCTGCCGACCATCACCGCATACGCGCACGGCACATCCACGCAGGTCCAGGCCGGCGTTTGTAATGCCAACCTCGAGTGCGACGGCCTCGAACTCGTCGAACTACCGGTGCCGGCGGGGATGCCGCTGCAGCTGTCGCTTCCGAAGGATGTCGCCGACTCCAACTGGCGGCTGAACGTGCAGTTCGGCAACCCGCGCACCGGCGAGGTGTTCGACGGCTATCGCGACTACTCCGCAGGCGAGGTGTACTCGGTGACCGTGCCGTCGAAGCCGGATGAGCAGCTCCTCGGAGTCATCATCCAGCTGCCGTCGAATCAAGGCCTCGCCCCGGTCTGGGCGATTCAGACGCTGCCGATACCCGCCTCGGCCCAGACCGCGTCGTAGGCAGTAGGGGTCAGCTGTCGAGTTCCCGGGCCACCGCCCGCACCACCTCGGAGATCCTCTGAGCAGTCTTGCGGTCCGGGTACTTACCCTTGCGCAGATCCGGCTGGATCGTCGCCTCGAGCAGCGTGATCATGTCCTCGACCATGCCGTGCAGCTCGTCGGGCGAATGCTTGCGGGCCGACGGCTCCTTGCGTGCACCCGCACCCTGGCGCACGGACGGCGCCGGATCGAGCACCTTGACGCTCAGCGCCTGCGGACCGCGGCGCCCGGCCGCCATGCCGAACTCGACTCGCTGGCCGGCCTTGAGGCCGCCGACACCCTCGGGCAGAGCGGACGCGCGAACATAGACGTCCTCCCCCTCTTCCTGTGACAGGAAGCCGAATCCCTTTTCGACGTCGTACCACTTCACATTGCCGGTAGGCACCGTGTTCACCCGCTCATCTGATGCCGCACCCCGTTCGGAGTGCGCGCGTGGATAATGCAAAACAACGCGCCCCACCTCGAGTGCAGGACGCGCGAACACACCAGTGTACCCGTCTGGTTCACGGTCCGGCATCCGGAATATCTCCGCACCAGCTGGTCGTGGACGGTCGACATCCTGCGAATCCAAGCGAGGGCGGCGGCCATCCGCCGTCGCACCACGACGACGCGCATCCCGCCCATCGTCACGATCAGGTCGGCGGTGGCGCCGACGTTGGTTGCTTCGATCCTGCCGATCGTCGGCGAACCGGCAGCCCCGTCCGCCCGCGATTCGCCGGTACTTGTCGATGCGCACGCAAGTTCCGACGGTGGCGCGTGGAGAAGTACAAGGGCCATTGACCTGCGGCTTCAGTGCCGGAAGCGGACGGCCCCGGCAACTGAACCGATTCGGGACAAAACTCCTTCTGGACGATTGACCAGTTTTGCCACGACGAAGGTCACGGTAGTGCTACAAATTACTCCGGCACGGCCCGAAGGCCTGCCGCATCCGTTGTACCCAGCACTACCCCGGTGACAGACAGCGCCGACCGAGTGGCTCTTCGAAACAACGCTCTGACCGGTCACGTGCTTCCCGATCCGACGCACCAACCCCCTCGCACCGACCCCATCCGTGGGGCCAGAAGAATCGAGATCACCGAGATGAACAAGAAGACCAAGGGCGCAATTGCCGCCGGGGCCGCCGCCCTGCTCCTCGCCGGTGGCGCGGGTTCCTTCGCGCTGTGGAGCGACTCCGAGTCGCTGAACGGTGGCACCATCACCGCCGGAACGCTGACGCTCTCCACCCAGGGCACCCCGAGCTGGTCCGACCAGAACGGCCCGATCGACATCGCCACGTTCCTGGCCGTGCCCGGCGATGTCCTCACCTACAAGACGCAGGCCGTCATTGGCGCCACCGGCGACAACCTCGAAGCCGCCATCACCGTCGATCCCACCAGCATCACCGGCGATCTCAAGACCGCGCTCGGAACTCCCGCTGTGAGTATGAAGATTGGCAGCACTTCGGTGACCACGATCACCGACGACAACGACACCGACCTCGTCGACGTCGAGGTCGCGTTCACCTTCGCCCAGAGCTCGGACAACACGAGTCAGACCAAGACTGCCTCGCTCGCCAACCTGACCCTCGAGTTGCAGCAGCAGTAGCGCCTTGTCCAAGAACCACCGTTGGTGGGCACTCGCAGCGGTGCCGGTCCTGGGTCTGATCTTCTTCTCAACCCAGCAGACCGGCGCCCTGTGGAGTGGCACCGAGAACCTCGACGCCGGCACCATCACCGCCGGCACCCTCGACATCGCTGTCGGCAGCGGTGGCACGGCTCAGAGCGACTATGCTTTCACTGCTTTGGCCAAGTCCGGGATGATGCCTGGCGATTTCGCACAGGCGCCGGTCACTGTGCAGAACTCGGGCAATGTTGCCATGAAGTACCGCCTGCAGAACGGCGTCCAGTCCAATCCGGCGGTGCCGCTGGCACTCACATTGTCGACCGTTCCGTCCGAGGGCGCCTGCCCCGCAACCGGGAATCCCTCCGATGCAACACCTTTGTACAGCGGCGCACTGGTCGGCGCCCAGATACCGCTGTGGCGCACGCTGGCTCCCGGTGCCTCCGAGGTGTTGTGCCTGCGCGCTGGCATCAGTGATGAGGCAGCCCAGAACGCCACCACCACCGCGACGTTCACGTTCGCCGCAGAGGTCGGATGAACCGTCACCACAAGCTTGACAATGAACCCACCACCGCTTGGTGGTGGGTCAAGTCGGTTGCGTCGTGGGTGCTGCTGATCGCGATGGTCGGGATCCTTTTGCTCACCATCGTGGTTCCTCGTCTCGCCGGAGCTACGCCCTATACCGTGCTGACGAGTTCGATGGAGCCGACCTATTCGCCCGGCGCGTTGATCGTCGTGCGAACTCAAGACCCTGAGACTCTGAAGGTCGGCGACCCGATCACTTTTCAATGGGAATCCGACAATCCGGATGTCGTGACGCATCGGATCACAGCTGCGCAGCGAACATCGCAGGGCGAACTGCGATTCACCACCCAGGGCGATGCCAACTCGTCGCCCGACGAGAGAACCGTTGTACCCGAACAGATCCGCGGCAAGGTCTGGTATTCCGTCCCCTATGTCGGATACGTCAACAACTTCGTCAGCGGTAAGCAGCGCTCGATCCTCCTTGCAGTGGTCGTGGGCGGCCTGCTGATCTATGCGGTGTCGATGTTCATCAGCTCGGGCCGCGACAACGCCCGCAAGCGCCGACATCAGTCGGTGCCGAACGACGGATCCACCGACACCGTCGCAAGCCAAGTGCTCGACGCCGACAATTCGACACCGAGCGCAAAGTGAATACCACCGCATGAAGCCGGAACCCGTCCACCTGATTCGGAGGACGTACTTGGCACGAGATCGGTCGGACCACCGACCCGAGGGGAATGAGTAGCCGATGAAGACGCGAACCAAGGGCATCGTCGCAACGGCTGCGCTGTGTTCAGCGTTCCTGCTGACCGCCTGCGATCCGATCGGATCCGGAAGCGCGGGCAGTTCAGGCGGAAGCTCCGGCGGTGGGACCACGACGACGGCACCGCCCACCACGATCGGCGGAGGCGGAAACGGTTCCGGCTCGCTGGCTATTACACCCCTCGATCAACCGACGTGGACCGATCAGAATGGCCCGATCAACATCTCGACCATGCGGATCGTCCCGGGGGATGTACTCACCTACCGTGGCACCTTCAAGATCACGGTGCGGGGCACCGATCTCGAAGCGCGCCTCACCGCCGACGACGTAACCTTCACCGGCGGTGGGCAACTCAAGGGCAATCTTGCACCCGAGGTGACGGCCACGGTCAACGGTGCACCCCTGCCGGTGGGCAACATAGTAACCACGGCCCAGGACGGTGCGACCGTCGAAGTATCAGCGAAGTTCACATTCGATCCACAGACCGCAGGCGCTGTCGGACAATCGGATACAGCGGACTTTCAGAACATCGGCATACACCTCGAGCAGGTCATCTCCTAACCGCTGAACTCAGGGCCACCGACGGTCCCCCTCCCGATCGGTGGCCCTGCCTTACATCGCATGTGCTCCCCGGTCTCAGCTCGAGTCCGGGGAGCGCTGCGGTATGAGTGGGCGTAGCTCCGCACCCGTCGGGCTTCAGCCGAGAGTCAAGCCGGGCGAACAGCATCGAAGCGGTTCGGATTCGTCCAGGCTATTCCGGGGCAGACTCCCGCCACTTCGCGATCTACCGGCACGGGGCGGCTCCCCTCCCCCCCCGAACCACGACACCGCGATGAGTGCCGCCGATTCGCTCACGATCCGCCTCGGTGACATGAGCGGCACGTGAACGCCGACGAGTTAACGCGATCGGCCCGCATCCAGTGGATGCGGGCCGATCATCGGACGGCCCCGAGCCCCTGCCGGAACGCCGATTCAGTTGGCCGGAGTGACCTTCACGGTGGCGCTGGCTGCGTCACCCACCGTCCGTACGGTGAGAAGTCTGCTGTCTCGATCCCACGAGACGATGTCGGCGCCCTCGACGTTCACCGCTCCGGGGAAGCCCTGCTGCGGCAGGTAGATCTCGGTGGGGGCGGTAACCGCCGGGTCGGGGCGGAAGGTCAACTGCAGATTGGTATCCGACGCCGACCATTCGACTGGGGTACCCGCCACCGCGCGCGGATACGGCTTGTTCACGGTGCCCACGAGCGCAGTCGAGGTACCGTCCTCGAGGTACGGGCCCCACGGCCCGGGATCACTTGACCAATACGCGACACCTGCGCCCATCTCGCGGGCCTCGTCGTAGACGCGCCCGATGTAGTCGACGACGCCTGGGAGGGTGGTGTCGAATCCGAACTCTCCGATGATGACTGGTACGCCACCGAGCACGCCGGACACCCGCTCCACATCGGCACGCCAGGCATCGATGGTCACGTCGGTGAGCGTCCGCGCCGGGCCCTCATATGCACTACCGAGGTCCATCGGGAGCGGATACAGGTGCGGGCAGTAGGCGATGCGCTGCTCACCGGCGCGGGGATCGTCGATCTTGGTGAGTCCGCTGGGCAGACCCTGGTTGACGCCGATTGCCTGCGGTGCCACGCAAACCCAGCTGTCCTGGTCGACCTGCCGAATGGTGTTGGTGGTCCGCTGATACAGCGCGGCGAGGGGACCGGCCTCGAACGGCGACCCGATCATGGAGCCTCCCCAGGGCTCGTTCATCAGGTCGTAGGCTACGACGGCGTCGTTGTCGGCGAAACGCTCGGCAACCGCCCGCCAGGCGTTCGCGTAGTGCTCGGCGAGTTCGGGGTGCTTGCCGGTGGTGTTCCAGAAGTTGTCGAACGCCCGCATCACGCCCGGCTGAATGTAGTACAGCTCCCACCGGTCCTGGGGCTCGACCGAGAGACCATCGGTGTATGTTGCCCACGCCGGCGCACCGTTGCCGATCGGCCCTGCTCCGTTGCCGGTATCGCCGCCGGGAATGGCCGCACCGGAGTACACGTCCTGGTGCATGTCGAGCATCACCTTGTAGCCGCGCTCGGCGTACCAGCCGACCCGTTCCTCGACCCGGTTCAGATATGCCTGGTCGTACTGCCCCGGAGCGGGCTCCACCGAACGCCACGAGATCAGGAACCGCACGAAGTTCGTTCCCATGGCGGCATATTCGCGTTCGAGGTCCGCCTCGGTGAACTTCGGCATGCCGTCCGGCGCGCTCTTCGAACTCGATGCGGTGTTGAACCCGCGCAGGATCAGGGAGCGACCGTCCTCGTCCTTCAGATACGACGGCGGTGCCGCACTGCCGCCCTGGCTTCCGGATAAGGGAAGACTGCTCTGCGCGGCGGCCACGCCGCCACCGAGAACCAGCGAGCCCGCCATGATCGCGGACAGGAATCTGATGCGGCGCAAGGGTTCCTCCTATGGTCACTTGGTCTGCACATCGTGCCCCATCGCCAATAGCGATGCGGGCGAAATGCGCCGACCCGCCCGGAAACGAAAGGAGGGGGGGCCGGGCATTCCAAGCCCGACCCCCCTCTTCTCGAAACTCCTACTTGATCAGTGCTGCAACAGCTTCCGGAATATCCCCGGACGCGGAATCGACCGTCACCAGCGTCCAACTACCCGCGTCCACATAGCGAACAACGTCACCATCGACCATCCACAGTCGGTCGGACGTGGCATCCCACTGCAAGACAGTGGATCCCGGTACGGGGGTCGTGAATACCGCCTTCCCGGAAGCGTCCTGCACCACTGCATCCGATCCGGACCGGCCAGCCGTGTACGCACCCGACGGCGATACCATCACGCCGTCCAACGCCGTTGTGACCGGGTTCGTCGTCGTAGCCGCGGTCGTTCCATCGACTGGCATCGACGTGACGGTCGTCGAGGACGGCTCGGTGGACGTCGAACTGGGCTGGCCGGTCGACGTTGTTGTCGGAGGTGTGGTTACGGTCGACGGAGTAGTGGTCGCAACCGTCGTCGAGGACGGCGACACCGTAGTGGATTCCGTTGTCTCTACAGTCGATTGCGCGGAGGTAGTGGACGTAGCGGAGGGACCGGCCACCTCCGGCTGGGAAACACCAGGGGCCGCCCGCAGGAAGTTCCCGCCCGCACTCGCGGGACCGAGTCCGCCATAGATATCGTTCTCGAAAGCGGGGTTCGCGGTATTGTTCTGACCGCCGTCACAATATGTATCCGCGTTATGGGTCGAGGCCCACATGTTGTGCCCCATCCAACCGGTGGACATTACGCCGTTGTTGACGGTGTGCACCTCTGCGCGATAACCCCTTGCGGTGTCTCCAATACGGAAACTACCGTAGCTCAACCCGCTGATCACGCCCGAATCCTTTGCGACGTAACCATCTGAATTGCGCTTGACGAACACCCGGTACTGGTATGCCGATCCGAGCGGCGACGTACCAGCGCTAGTCCACTTGATCGTGACACTCCGGGATCCCCAGACGCCGTTGGTGGAGCACGATGCCGATGGCACCAAGGGAGTCGGATAGAAGTTGGCCGCCGACTTGACCGTGCTGGCCGCGGTGGCATTGTCGGTGAAGGCTGCCGCGGTGCCGACCGTCGTCGCTCCGATGGCGGTGAGGCCGACGACACCGAGCGCGATCACCGCGCGGGCGGACAGAATGCGTCGCATCGAAAATCCTTGTGTCCGGAATGATTCGGTGGGTACGTCGTGCGCGTGTGCATAAGCGGCCGGTGGCGGCTCGCCGACGCCATGCGCGCCCGGCGCCTCGCCGTCGGCGTCCGAGCCGGAGTCGGAATCGTCGTCGTCCTTACGTTTCGAACCGGGGCCGAAGGCGAGCACCATGACGCCGCCGACCAGTGCTCCGCCGAGGAAGATCGCAGCGGGAGACGACAGCCACGACACCACGTATCCGAGGCCCGGCACGCTGAAGAAGACGCGATCCGCCTCGGTCACGGTGTACGGCGTGAGGTCGGCATCCTGATTGGCGTCACCCTTGAGGATCAGTACCGATGAGGTGCCGTCGGAGGAGACGATCTCGTCGACCCGGTGCGTGATCCGCGTTCCCTGCTGATTCTCGACACTCACGACATCACCGACCTGCAGGTCGGCGGCCTGCGTGGTTTTCGACAGAGCGAGCGCGCCGGTCGGGATATCCGGCGCCATGGAACCGGAGCGGAAGATCAGCGGCTTGATTCCGAACAGGAACGACGCCACCGCCGCGAGCACACAGATCAAACCCGCGATCGCGCCGACATTCAGGGCGATGTCGCGTCCGCGGGATCGACCGGCTTCGGTCGCGTTCTCGTGAATGGCCATGCGAAACTCAGACGCTCGTAGCCGCGAAGTTGAACGACGCGTTGACCGTCTGCCCCTGGACGGCCGTCGTCGCCGCCGGATCGACCTTGACCTGGAAGCAGAGCGTCTCGCTGACGCCGTTGTCCAGCGTCCGCGGCGCAGTGATCAGGTTGGCGGAACCGCCGGAGACCAACGCAACGTCGGTAGCGATCGGGGTACCGCCACTGCATACTGTGCCGTTCGACGTGCCCGTGGAGATCGTCACCTTGAGGAACGGTGCCAGCGGCGACGTCGTTGCCGCGGCGTCCATCGTGTACTCGAACGAGGTCGACCCTGCGTTCTGCACCGGCAAGGTAGCGGCAACCGAATTACCCGGGAGCATGTTCGACTTCGTCAGCGTCGCAAACGCGTAGGCCGTCGGGTTTCCCGGATCTCCGTTGAGCTGGAGGTCCACCGACCCGGTGGAGAACACACCCGATGTTGCCGTCGCGGTGTCACTCCAGGCGGCGAGGGTGCCGATGGCACCCAGCCCCAACACGATCCCGAGTGACGCGATGGCGCGGGGACGACGACCTGTCAGGAGCGTGCGCACTCGGGTACCTACTCCTGGGCGTTCATCCGGAACGACGTGACGAGACATTGCAGTGTGAGCCTTTCGTGAAAACCGAACGGGCGCCGCCACGCCGGAGGCTGTCCGGGTTACGCGTCATGAGGTTTTTACCACCCGAAGTGGTACTTCCGCGGCAAAACTGGTCAACCGTCCAGAAGGAAGTTTGCCAGATTCCCGTCACAGGATGACTGCGGCCACTCAGCAATCCCACTCGAACCGCGGGCGGGCCGCTATCCGACCATCCCGGCGAGGGAGCTCGGGTCACCGCCCGTGCGGGGATCAGCGAATCAGGAAGCAAGGCTTCCAGTGCCCAGCGAACCGAAGATGCAGCCGAGCGAACCGGTGGATCCGGTACCTCCACAGCCGGGATCGGGCGCCGCATCGGGGGTGAAGCCGACGGCCCACCTGGGATTCACGTGGCCGTTCTGCGTCTGGTTGTCAGCGTCGGCGGGCATGCCGACGACTAGGGAGATCACCGCGGTTGCGTTCGGTTCGAGATGGATCGAGCCGAGCTGCGTTCCCGGGGGCACCGTGCGGGCCTCGGTCAGTGCCACCGCTTCGCCGATCTTGCCGTCGACGTCGACGCGCGCGGTCGCGGTCATTCCCGGAGACAGGGTGTACTGGCCCACCGAGAAGCCGACCCAGCCCTCCACACCGGAGGCGTTGCGGACCTGGAAGTTGGTGGCGCGCTCCCGCCCAGGCACCAGCTCATCGAGATTCCAGTCGATCTCGTCGATGCCGCCCCAAGTGGCACCGTCGTCGGACGAGTACTCGACGGTGGGAGCCGGGGTGTCGGCGCGAGCGACGGACGGGACCGCGATCACGGCAACAGCCGCGAGGAAGAGCGCGAGCAGCACGCCGCCCAGAACTTTGCCCTGCCCCGTCAGGGCTCCGGACATACGAGTGAAAGCAGTCATGGCGCGGAGCCTAAGGCAGCAAATGTGATCAAGCGTCCAGTTCGGCAAATTTTCTGCACTCCCGAAGCCGGAAGCTCCGTACACCTCTTCGCTACAGGTGGCCTACCGTTGTGTTGTGACGAACGAACCGAACCGCAGCGGCACCAACACCAGCAACAACGGCAAGACGCTGTTCCGCCTCGCTATCGCCAGCTTCCTCATCGGGATCGCGGCGATCGTCGCCATCTTCTTCGTCCATTCGCTCTCCGAGGGCGACCCCGGCCTGGTTCTGTACTTCCTCACCCTCGCGTGCCCGCTCGGCTTCGTTCTCGCCATCGCATACGCACTCCGCTCCGGACGCCGGAGCCGCTGAGCCGGAGGCTCCCCGATCACCGAGCCGGAGGCACCCGGATCACCGAGCCGGAGGCTCACCTACGAACTTTAAGGACAACACATGCGGATCTTGCTGAACATCATCTGGCTGATCTTCGGCGGCCTATGGTTGGCGCTCGGATACTTCCTTGCCGGCCTGGTCATGTGCATCCTCATCATCACGATCCCCTTCGGGATCGCGTCGTTCCGGATCGGCGTGTACGCGCTGTGGCCATTCGGCAAGACGGTCGTCGACAAGCCGACCGCGGGTGTCGCATCCCTGATCGGCAACATCATCTGGCTGATCCTGGCGGGCATCTGGCTCGCAATCGGCCACATCGTGTCGGCCATCGCGATGGCGATCACGATCATCGGCATTCCGCTCGCAATCGCGAACCTCAAGATGATTCCGGTCTCCCTGATGCCACTCGGCAAGGAGATCGTGGATGTCGGCGGAAGCAGCGATCAGGCGCGGTGGACCCCCGCCTGACCGTTCCGGAACGTGGGATCGACAGCCCCTCGGCATGTGATCTCAGTCACATCACACGGCGATAACGGTACGGTGTCGAATCGTACCTACCCATCCGGCAGCGCAACTAGCTGCGAAGAAGCCGCCGGGCCCGAATCCTCCACCCGAGCAACACAAGACGCGCCGCGTTATCAACTGGTGACGTTCGGGGCCAGATCGTCGTACCGTCGTTGCTGGCCGGAACCTCGGCCACACCCGGGCCCGCCGCGCCAAACCCCGTCCAGCGGGTCCGGACACCCACGAGTCATCCATGGACGGGGACGGGGGACCCAAAGGTCCTCCGGGGAACACGGTCCCGCACGGGGCCACCCCCGCAGGCATCGGGAGAGTGATCTCCCTTGGGGTGAAGCCAGACCCGCTCCCTCCAGGAACGGTGAGGCCGGGCTACCTCTCAGCCCGAACCCGACAGCTGACCTCGCAGGCGCGTATGGAGAGGAACCGACCGATATGAGCGGACGCCATCGCAAGCCCACCAATACCGGCCGCACCATCGCCAAGGTCGCCGTCACCGGCGCCATCATGGGCGTGAGCGGGGTCGCCCTCGCGGGCACCGCCAACGCCGCACCCGATTCCGACTGGGACAGGCTCGCGCAGTGCGAGGCCGGCGGGAACTGGGCCATCAACACCGGCAACGGCTACCACGGTGGCCTGCAGTTCTCCCCGAGCACCTGGACCTCCCACGGCGGTGGCCAGTTCGCCGCTACAGCCGCGCAGGCCACCCGCGAGCAGCAGATCGTCGTCGCCGAGCGCGTGCTCGCCAGCCAGGGCTGGGGCGCATGGCCCTCCTGCTCCTCCAAGCTCGGGCTGACCAGCGCCCCGTCGCAGCGCACCACTCCGGCCACACCGGCCCCGAAGCCGGTTGCCCCGGCCCCCACCGTGCAGGCACCCGCCGCGCCGGGCGCGCTCACCGTAGAAGACGTCGCCAAGAACGTCATCTCCGGTGTCGATTCGCTGATCGACGCCGCACGCTCACAGGGCATCGTGATCGACCAGCAGGTCCTCGATGCTTACCACGCTGCAAAGTCGTTCGATCTGCGCAGCATCGCAGGTCTCTCGCAGAGCTGAGCCGCGCTCACCCCGAGACCGAAAGAGGGCCCCTCGCCGTGACGGCGAGGGGCCCTCTTTCTTGCGTATGCGTCAGCGGTTGATCACGGTGTGGGGGTGTGCGTACGGGAGTTGGTCCGCGGGAAGCGGGAACTCCATCTCCTCGCCGAACGGCGAAAGACCTCCGGCACGGCTGGAAGACAACTCGGTCACCGCGTGATCTCCATCCGCAGTTTCCGGCCACCCTGGATCGACATAGCGCTTCTTCGAATTGTTAGCCACGCGCCCATTTTGACAGGAGCGCGCGGCGCGGTACAGCCCAGGTCACTAATCTCATAGTCGATGACCCATACGCATGGCACCGAGGGCACCCCGGAAACCGCGAATCCTGTGGTGGCACCCACCCTGACCGGGTGGCTGTCCGACTGCAAGGACGCCGAGCTGACCGAGCTGATCCGGCTTCGCCCCGACCTCGCCGTGCCCCCACCCGCCACCTGCGCCATTCTCGCCGGCCGCGCGGAGCAGCGCGCCTCGGTGATGCGGGCCGCGGACACCCTCAACTCGCTCGAGTTCAGCGTGCTCGAGGTCCTCGCACTCGAACAGGCCGACCGGATGCCGATCCCGCGGCGGCTGATCGACGAGGCCCTGGCTGCGCGAGTCCCCGGCAAGAGCCTCGACCGAGCCCTCGCGCATCTCAGATCGCTGGCGCTGGTGTGGGGCGACGAAGACCGCCTTCGTATTGTGCGGGCCGCGGCGGACGCCATCCCGTGGCGCATCGGCCGGTGCAGGGCCGAATCCGATGCCATGAGCGAGGACGAGATCCGGGCGGCCCTGGACACGATCGAGCCGAGCGAGCGCGACCTGCTCACCACCTTGGCCCGGTCCTCCCCGGTCGGCCGCACCCGCGACGCCGCGCCCGGCACATCGCCGGACCGTCCGGTCCAACGTTTGCTCGCCCGCGGCCTGCTGCACTGGATCGATGCCGAGACAGTGGAGCTACCCGTCCAGGTGGGCCAGGTTCTGCGCGGCGAGTCCGTCTTCGACCCTGCCTCCCCCACCCCGCCCCAGCTGTCGGGGCGCAAGCACAAGCTCGCCGACGTCAACGCTGCCGCCGCAGGTGAGGCACTCGAACTCGTCAGGCACTGCGAGGACCTGATCGCGGCGCTGGGCGATTTGCCGGCGCCCGCACTCAAGGCTGGCGGATTCGGCGTGCGGGAGGTGCGCCGGCTCTCGAAGGTCACCGGCATCGACGAAGCCCGGATCGGCTTACTGGTCGAACTCCTTGCCGGCGCGGGCTTGATCGCGAACGGCAGCCCCGACCCAGCCCCGCTCACCGACATCGACGACTACTGGGCCCCCACCGTGGCCGTCGACGGCTGGCTGCACTCCGGCACCGCCCGGCGCTGGGCGACTCTGGTCGGCGCGTGGCTGTCACTGCCGCGCCGCCCTTGGATCATCGGCAGCCGAGACGCCACTGGCAAGCCCATCGCTGCCCTGTCCGAGGAGGTGCGGGCCCCGGGCGCCGCGCTCGAGCGCCGGATGCTCTTCGAGCTGTTCGCTGAAGCCGGCAGCGGCCGATCGGTGTCGGCCACGGACGCCAGCCGGCTCCTTGCGTGGCGCCGGCCACGCTGGGCGGGCCGGCTCGGACCCGTCGTAGTCGAGCGGACCCTCGACGAAGCCCGTGTCCTGGGACTCGTCGCGCATGGGGTCCTCAGCTCGCCGGGAAAGGCGCTGCTACACGGCGGCGACCCGGAGTCCGAAATGGATGCGGCGCTGCCCGCACCCATCGACTTCGTCCTGGTGCAGGCCGATCTCACCGTCGTCGCACCCGGACCGCTGATTCCCGAATTACTCGAGCAGATCACCCTCGTCGCCGACATCGAATCGGCGGGCGCCGCGTCGATGTACCGGATCAGCGAGGCCAGCATCCGTCGCGCACTCGACGCCGGCCTCTCCGCGTCCGAGCTGCAGACGCTGTTCGTGACCCGATCGAAGACACCGGTCCCACAGTCGCTGACGTACCTCATCGACGACGTCGCAAGGCGGCACGGACAGCTCCGTGCTGGGGTCGCGGCGTCGTTCATCCGCTGCGAGGATCCGGCGCTGCTGGCAGAGGTCCTGGCCTCCCCGGTCGCCGAGCCACTCGCACTACGGGCGCTGGCTCCCACCGTCGCCATCTCCCAGGCCCCGCTCAAAGAGGTCCTCACCGAGCTCCGCGCTGCCGGGTTCGCGCCAGCCGGTGAGGACTCGTCGGGCGCAATCGTCGACCTGCGCTCCCGCGGCGCCAGAGTCCCTGCGGCGCGGGTGCCGCGGGGGCGGGCTCCCGCATTGCCCACCGACGACCAGCTCTCGACGCTGGTGCGCTCACTCCGGTCCGGGGACCGGGCCGCAGCCACGGCCGGGGGCGGCATCCGCGCCGACGGCAGCCGGGCCGCGGGCGCGGCCACGATGACGCTGCTGCAGACCGCAGTCCAGGTACGCCGTTCCGTCACGATCGGCTACGTCGACGCGCAGGGCATCGCGACTCACCGCATCGTGGAACCGGTGAGCGTCGGCGGCGGCCAGCTCGACGCGCTCGACCGTGCGACGGGCGAGGTGCGCCGTTTCACGCTGCACCGCATCACCTCCGTCGCACTCGCCGACTGAATTTTTCGGGCCGCAAAAACTGCCGAACGGCCGCGACTGGATTTTTCTACAGAATGACGTATGGTCTCGAGTCAGTGATTGCCACTTCGAGGTCAGGAGCGATAATGGCAGACAAGAAACCTGGTAAGAATTTGAAAAAGCCCTCACAATCCATCAAGGAGCGGCGCGCAGAAAAGCGTGGACGCGCTGCCGACGCGGACGAATTGATCAAAAAGCGCAAGCGCTACTGACGGACCCGGCCATGACCGACGAGACCATGGTGCCCGACGCACCGGTTGTCCTGGATCACCTGCACCGGAAACTCGATCGACTGCTCGGGGACAGCACCCTGCAGGAACCCCGGGCCGACGGATTCCGGTCCGGCATCGCATCGGCGAAGCTTTTCGTCCTGGACGAACGCGCCCAGCATTCCGGATTTCCGTTTTTCCCTGAACGACTAGGAAAAAGAAGGACCAGATCGTGAAGCGGACCATGCTCGCCCTGGACAGAATTCAGGCACGACTGGAAAGCGAACTCGACGCCACCGCCGTGCGCTCCGAACGGGATGCCGGATATCGCGCCGGAATTTCCGAGGCGCTCGTGCAGGTGATGGAAACGAAGAAATCCATCGCTGCCGGAGACTGATCCTGAGCAGGCCTGCGGCCCGTGCGCGTTTCTGGTGGGTCCCACTACCGAAAACGCGCACGGGCCGCAGGCCTACATGGCGAGATGTCGGCGCCGTCTGGACAATGGTCTGGTTACCGTTGCTAGGAGGCACACGTGACCGACGGCCCGCTGATCGTCCAGTCCGACAAGACACTGCTACTCGAGGTCGATCACGAGCGCGCAAACGATGCTCGGCAGGCGATCGCGCCGTTCGCCGAGCTCGAGCGTGCACCCGAGCACGTGCACACCTATCGGATCACCCCGCTCGCACTGTGGAATGCCCGCGCCGCCGGGCACGACGCCGAACAGGTGGTGGACGCCCTGGTGTCGTACTCCCGCTTCGCCGTCCCGCAGCCGCTGCTGGTCGACATCGTCGACACCATGGCCCGCTACGGGCGGCTGCAACTGGTCAAGAGCCCCTTGCACGGCCTCACGCTGGTCAGTCTCGACCGCGCCGTGCTCACCGAGGTGATGCGGCACAAGAAGATCGCACCGATGCTGGGCGCCAAGGTCGACGACGACACCGTGGTCGTGCATCCCAGCGAACGCGGGCACCTCAAGCAGATGCTGCTCAAGATCGGCTGGCCGGCCGAGGACCTCGCCGGATACGTCGACGGCGAGGCGCACCCGATCGACCTCGCGTTCGAGGAGGGCCACTGGCACCTGCGCGACTACCAGGAGATGGCGGCGGACTCATTCTGGGCCGGCGGCTCCGGCGTCGTCGTGCTCCCCTGTGGCGCCGGCAAGACGATGGTGGGAGCCGCGGCTATGGCGAAGGCGAAGGCGACCACGCTGATCCTGGTCACCAACACCGTCGCAGGACGCCAATGGAAGCGTGAGCTGATCGCGCGCACGTCGCTCACCGAGGAGGAGATCGGTGAGTACTCGGGCGAGAAGAAGGAGATCCGCCCGGTCACCATCGCCACCTATCAGGTGATCACCCGCAAATCGAAGGGCGAGTACAAGCATCTCGAGCTGTTCGACTCCCGCGACTGGGGTCTGGTGATCTACGACGAGGTGCACCTGCTGCCCGCTCCCGTGTTCCGGATGACCGCCGATCTGCAGTCGCGGCGGCGCCTCGGCCTCACCGCGACCCTGGTCCGTGAGGACGGGCGGGAGGGCGACGTGTTCTCGCTGATCGGCCCCAAGCGCTACGACGCGCCATGGAAGGACATCGAGGCGCAGGGCTGGATCGCGCCCGCTGACTGCATCGAAGTGCGGGTGACGCTCACCGACGCCGAGCGGATGGCGTATGCGACGGCCGAACCGGAGGAGCGCTACAAGCTGTGTTCGACGGCCCGGACCAAGCACGCCGTCGTGAAATCGATCCTGGACCGGCACCCCGGTGCGCCGACACTGGTGATCGGCGCCTACCTGGACCAGCTCGAGGAGTTGGGCGAGGAACTCGACGCCCCGGTCATCCAGGGGTCGACGCGCAACAAGGAGCGCGAGATCCTGTTCGACAAGTTCCGTAACGGCGAGATCCAGACGCTGGTGGTGAGCAAGGTCGCGAACTTCTCGATCGACCTGCCGGAGGCGTCCGTGGCGGTGCAGGTGTCCGGCACGTTCGGCTCCCGGCAGGAGGAAGCGCAGCGCCTCGGGCGCCTCCTGCGTCCGAAGCACGACGGCGGTCAGGCACACTTCTACTCGGTGGTCGCACGCGACACACTCGACGCCGAGTACGCCGCACACCGCCAACGCTTCCTCGCCGAGCAGGGCTACGCGTATCGCATCGCGGACGCCGACGATCTGCTGGGCCCGACCATCGGATAGGACTTCACACCCGTGCGACGCTTCGAGTTCCCGGTCGACAAGCACCACGCCAAGGCCGTCAACGAGACCTTGGCGGACGTCCGTCGTCTGCAGTGGTCTGCCGCGCTGATGGCGGTCGTCCTCGCCGCCGCCGCGGTGGGGTTGTTCTTCCTCGGCCAGCCGTGGGCCTACATCCTCGGTGCGGTCCTGGCGATCTGTGCGGTCACCTCGCTGTGGATGGTGGTGTGGACGCCACGCAAGGTCGGCAGCATCGACCAGCTCTACGCGAAGGGCGACCTGGTGCCGGCCCTCATCTCGGAGGTTCATCCGCGCGGCTACACGCTGCTGGCCCTCGTCGACATTGCCAAGCCCGACGCGGCCGCACCGCGCTACGCGTTGGCGACCCGCACCATCCGCGCGCTGCCCGGCAAGGGCTACACGGTGGGCCACAAGGTGCCGTCAGTCTCAGTGCTCGGCGACCGCACGAACCGTGGCGACTCCGACACTTGGCAGATGGTGAGCATGATGCCCATCGCATGGGGAACGTGGGACAGCAAGGTCATCGCGAAGGCAACCTCGCAGATCACCGAAACCGAATGGAATCTGTTGCGCCGCAATATCTCCATGTCGGAGAAGGTGCGCGCATCGGACAACCAGTACGTCCTGCTCGATCCCGCCCAACTGCCGGACGAGCTGCACTGACAGCGTCGCGTTCGTCAGATCATCAACGCGGCGAGCGCGATACAGATTAGGGTGCACAGCGCCATCACGGCGCCGTTGACGGCCGAGCCCGTCAGGGCGAATGCCGTCGTCGCGGGCACTGCCGCCGCGAACAGCATCAGGGAGACCCACCACAGCGCAGTCCGGCGCGAAGAAGGCTGGCGGGAATCGAGATTGCGGATCTCCGCCGTCCGAGCCGCCGGTCCGTGGTTCCCGGTCGATTGAACTGTCATGTCACGACCTCCTTGGTCCCGGGCGGTCCATTGTGCCGCAACCAGCTGAGCCGCGGTTCGACTTCCCGCATTGACCGCTGTGTCGCGTTCGAGCTCACCTGCCTCCCGCGATTCGCGCACTTGTCGCGAAAGCCGCGGGCAGGATTCCGCGCTTCGCGCACTTATCGCGAGGAGGGGGCGGAGCCGAGAGGAGTCGTAGGATCGCGTCATGGGTGAAGCGATCGCGCCGGAATCCTTCGAGTCCCATCGTCGCCACCTGCTCTCCGCCGCGTATCGGCTGACCGGCAGTGTGAGCGACGCCGAGGATGCAGTGCAGGACGCGTGGCTGCGCGTGGTCGGCACCGACACCTCCGATATCCGGGACCTACGCGCGTGGCTCACTACCGTCGTCGGCCGGATCTGCCTGGACCGGCTCCGTTCGGCGACAGCGCGCCGCGAAAGCTATGTCGGACAGTGGCTGCCCGAACCGATCATCACCGACCTGACGCCGTCCGCCACGCCCGATCCAATGGAATTCGTTGTCCGGCAAGAAGAGAACCGTATGGCGGCGATGGTCGTCCTCGATACGCTTTCACCCGACCAGCGGGTGGCGTTCGTGCTGCACGACGGGTTCGCGGTGCCGTTCGACGAGATCGCCGACGTGCTCTCGACGACGGTATCGGCCGCTCGACAGCTCGCGTCGCGAGCCCGACGCTCGGTCGCCGCGGCGCCGCCTCCCGTGCCGGACGCCGAACACGCCGAGGCCGTCTCCCGGTTGGTCGCCGCGATGTCGAGTGGCGACCTCGAGGCAGTGCTGGCGGCGCTGCATCCCGATGCCCTCGTCATCGGCGACGCGAACGGCACCACCCGCACCGCCGTCAACATCATCACCGGCGCCGACCACTTCGCGCGCTTCTTCCTCGGGCTCGCCCGCCGGTACGGGCCGTCGGCCTTCGTCTCAGCAACGCCGACCCTGGTCAACGGTCAGTTGGGGTTCCTCAGCCACGGCTCCGCCGGCGACGACACGCACCCCGGATTCCCGGGGCGAGTTACCGCGTTCACCGTCCGAGACGGCAAGGTGTGGGCTGCCTACGACATCGCGAACCCGGACAAGCTCGGTGGGATCAGGTCTTCTTCCCCTCCCGATCGACTGTCCCCCACGGCACCCGACAGGCGTCCCCCGAGTTGAAGCCCTGGTCGTGGATGCCGAGCGCCGAGTTCATCCGCGAGCGCATGTTCTCGAGGCCGATCTGATACGTCAGTTCCACGACGCCGTCTCGGCCGAACCGGCGTTCGAGGTCGGCCACCTGCTCGTCCGTCGCGGTCGTCGGGGTCTCGGTCATTGAGTCTGCGTAGGCGATCGCGGCCCGCTCGTCGTCGTTGTAGAGCGGCGACGTCGCATAGTCCTCGATGTGCTGCAATCGGTCCACGTCCAGACCCTCGAGGCGCTGCATCATCGCGCCGAAGTCGACGCACCACGAGCAGCCGACGGTACACGCAACCCGATACACCGCAATGTCGCGCACGTTCGGCGGCAGCACGGTCGATGCCTTCTGGACCGCCATCTCGTGCCTGGCCGAGACGGTGAACAGTTTGCGATGGTTGGCAACCACCGCGAAGGGCTCGGGGACCTCGCCGAATCGCCGACCGGCGTACCAGTACCCGGCCCTGACCAGGGGGCCGGCGTCCTGCGGGGTCACGGGGGCAATACGAGGCATGATCTCCTCCAGCTTCTCCGGGGCGCCGGTTGCGCCCCGCCTACTCCAAGGACGACACAGCACCGCCCAACGTGACACGGCCGAGTTCGGTCGATGCCGCAGTGGTCGCTACGCTGGATAAATGCCCGCAGCGCCGCGATCCCGCACCGTCCAGCGACTGCAACCGTTCGCGTCCACGATCTTCGCCGAGATGACCGCGCTCGCCACCGAGCACGACGCCGTCAACCTCGGCCAGGGCTACCCCGACACCGACGGTCCGGCGTCGATGCTCGAGACCGCACGCCGTGCCATCGCGGAGGGACTCAACCAGTACCCGCCGGGACCTGGCATGCCGGTGCTGCGCCGGGCGATCGCCACCGATCGCGCCGCTCGCTACGGCATCGAGCACGACCCGGAGCGGGAGGTCCTGGTTACTGTCGGCGCGACCGAGGCGATCAGCGCTGCGATCCTCGGTCTCGTCGAGCCCGGCGAGGAGGTGGTACTGATCGAGCCGTATTACGACTCGTACGCGGCCGCCGTCGCACTCGCCGGAGCGGTCCGGCGGGCCGTGCCGATGGTGCGCGCCGGCGACGCATACACGCTCGACCTCGACGCTCTGCGCGCCGCGATCACCCCGAACACCCGCATGCTCGTGATCAACTCGCCCCACAACCCGACCGGTACCGTGTTCACCGCGGCCGAGCTCACCGCCGTGGCCGGGCTGGCATGCGAACACGATCTTCTGGTCCTCAGCGACGAGGTGTACGAGCACCTGGTTTTCGACGGGCGCGCACACACCCCGATGGCGGCGCGGCCCGGGATGTACGAGCGCACCGTCACCGTCTCGAGCGCCGCAAAGACGTTCAACGTCACCGGATGGAAGACGGGCTGGGCGTGTGGGCCGGCCGAGCTGATCGACGGTGTCCGCGCCGCCAAGCAGTTCATGTCGTTCGTCGCCGGAGGCCCCTTCCAGCCCGCGGTCGCGCACGCGCTCACCCACGAGCAGGCATGGGTCACGGAAATGCGGGATGCGTTGCAGCGCAAGCGCGACCTGCTCGCCGCGGCACTGCGGGACGCCGGGTTCGGCGTGTACTCCGGGGGCGGCACATACTTCCTGTGTGCCGACATCACCGGATTCGGCACCCGAGACGGCATCGAGTTCTGCCGAACTCTGCCGCAGCGAGTGGGGGTAGCAGCCGTGCCGATCAGCGTCTTCACTGATCACCCGGGCCAGTGGAATCACCTGGTCCGTTTCGCCTTCTGCAAGAGAGACGAGGTGTTGTCGGAGGCAGTCTCGCGCCTGCACCGGCTGGAGGTCTCGCAGTGAGCCTGGCTACCATCCCCTCGGACTTCGTCCGCCGCGCGCTGCTCCTCGCCGAGGCCACGGGCGCCGACCTGTCCGGCACCTTCGCGGCCGCCGGCATCGACACCGCCGTACTCGACGATCCCCGCGCCCGCCTCACCCCGACGCAAGTCACCGCCTTCACCCAGGCCACGTGGCAACTCACCGGCGACGAACTCTTCGGCCTGAGTGCGACGCCGGTTCCACGTGGCACATTCCGGCTGATCTGTCTGGCGTTGATCCACCGGCCGGATCTCGGCAGCGCCCTCGAACGCATGGCGGACGTGGTTCGTGCGCTGCCGGTCCCGCCGTTGGCGTTCGTGCCCGGCGAGGACTCCACCCGCCTCGAGGTACGGGTCGACATCCGGGACGACGACTATTCACCACAGTTTGCCGATGAGGCTTTCCGTCTCGTCACGGACTTCGAACTGATTCTGCTGCACCGGTTTGCGGCCTGGCTGGTGGGCCGCCGTGTCAAGCTCCGCTCGGTGCGGATCCCTTATCCGGAGCCCGAACCGCAATTCGCGAAGCACTACGACAGCATCTTCGGCGTCCCGGTCACCTTCGACGCGGACGTCGCGTCGCTCGAGTTCGACAACGCGATCCTTCGGGCACCGATCATCCAGACCGAACAGACCCTCTCCGAGTACCTCCGCGAATCGCCCAACCTTCTTCTCTCCGAACGCGACTACGACAGCACAGCGTCCGCGCAGGTGCGCCGCGTGCTGGAGTTGGGTGTTCGGGGCCGCACCTGTACGGCCGAAGACATCGCGGAGATGCTCTCCATCAGCGTTCCGCATCTTCGGCGGCTCCTCCGCCAGGAGGGCACTTCCCTCAACACTCTGCGGGAGGAGGTACTGCGGGATGCGGCTGTCGCGGCGCTCGGCCGGGGCGAGCCGGTGGACGAACTGTCAGCGCGCCTGGGGTTCTCCGAACCGAGCGCCTTCCGGCGCGCCTTCAAACGTTGGACGGGCTCGACGCCGGGCACGTATCGTTAGTCCACTGCCGCCTGCACGACGGCCAATCGAGCGAGTATCGCCGTGAACGACTCGATTGCGGCCACCACCTCGTCGGTGCGACGGTCCGCAAGCCAGCCGAGGATCAGCCCGTCGATCACCGTGGCCACCATCCTGCTGATCACCGGAATCGGTACGGACCATTCGATTTCCGCTGTCTCGGCGAGGCTGGCGAGGAAGGTGCCGGTGGCGGCGAAGTACTCTCGGTATTGCCACTCGGCGAGGTCACTGCGGTTCGGCTCCCGTAGCGCGCCGACAGTGAGTTCGTAGAACACCAAGTGTCTTTCGGGCTGGGCGTTCACCGTCTCCCACAGCACCGTCAACCCGTCGCGTAGCGATTCCTCGACGTCCGCCCCCGGCTTCAGGCTCGCCAGGGCGGTCTGCACCATGCCCCCCACCACCTCCCGGGTGAGCGCGCGCAACAGTTCCTCTTTCGAGCTGAAGCAGTAGTGGAAGACGCTCTGTTGCACGCCGGCTTCGGCACAGATGGCCCGCGTGGTCGCGGCCGTCAATCCCACGTCGGCAGTGACCCGGATCGCAGCCCGGATCAAGTCCTGCCGCCGCTGTTCCACCGAGATGTACGCCATGTCAGCCTTCCCTGAGAAATTCAAGACGTTGGCGGCAGCGTAGTTCGCCGATCCGCTACAGACCAGGATGAATCGAGGACGGCTCATGAGCGCCGGTAGCCGACGCATTCCACCCACCGATTCAAGTTGGTCGATTGACAGCCTCGCCGAGTATGTCTACGGTCACGAAATCCACCGGCCATGTCCCGCTTCGCCCGAACAGGAAACGCGACACCGTGGGCAGGGATTCGACCAGAGGACGGACTTTCATGGGGACGAAGCTCGACGCAGCACTCGAATCAACCGTCCGCACCGCGGCCACGATCGCCGGTTCGCTGCCCGGCTCACTTCAACGCCTCCTCGCCGGCAGGCAGATTCGAGTCGACGGCCAGGAACTGAATACCGAGATCCAGTTGATGCTGCGCATGCTGGCGCTGTTGCCCGACTCGGATTTCGAACAGCTTCCACTCGAACAGTCGCGCGCCCAGATCGATATGGAGGCAAGGCTTGTCGGGGGACGGCCGATCCCGATGCAGTCGGTCCAGGACATCACCCTCCCCGGACCCGCGGGCGAAATCCCCGCCCGGCTGTACCGGCCGAGGGGTCTTCCGCCGGCCGCACCGCTGCTCATGTACTTCCACGGCGGCGGGTTCGTTCTCGGCAGCCTCGACAGCCACGATCCGCTCTGCCGGTTCCTCGCGCGGCACGCCGAAGTCGCGGTCCTGGCGGTCGACTATCGCCTGGCGCCGGAACACGCCTTCCCCGCCGCCGCGGACGACGCCGTGGCCGCCTTCCGTTTCGCGGTCGACAATGCCGCCGAGCTGGACATCGACCCCGCCCGCGTGGCCGTGGCCGGGGACAGTGCCGGCGGCAACCTCGCGGCGGTGGTCTCGCAGGTCACCCGCGCCGCGGGACCACGGCCCGCCTTCCAGATGCTGTTCTTCCCGTGGCTCGACATGACTGCCAAGAGGCCGTCGTACGAGCTGTTCAGCGAGGACTTCTTCCTCACCGAGGCCCAGATAGACTGGTACACAGCCCACTACGCGCCCACGGCCGAGCAGCGCACCGATCCCCGTGCCTCGCCGATCCTCACGAAGGACCTCTCGGGGCTGCCTCCCGCATACGTCGCGCTGTCCGGCTTCGACGTGCTCCGTGACGAGGGCCTCGAGTACGCCGAACGCCTGCGCGCCGCGGGGGTTCCGACGACGCTGCGCGTGCACAGCGGGTTGGTCCACGCGTTCGTCAATCTCACCGGGTACGGCCGCGCCGGCATCGACGCACTGTTCGAGGCCGCCGGTGCCCTTCGGGTGGGCCTGTCGTTCGCCGTCATGGCCTCTCGCGCTGCGGCACCGGAAACCGCGGCCGCAGCAGACTGACGAACACGCGGACCCGGTTCAGCCGACGCAGAACTCGTTGCCCTCCGGATCGGCCATCGTGATCCAGACGCTGGGCCCCTGCTGCCCACGGTGGAGAATCGACGCGCCGTCGGCGGCCAGTTCCTCAGCCACCTCCTCGCGCCGGTCTCCCACCCGTAGGTCCAGATGGAGCCGATTCTTGACCGACTTGCCCTCCGGCACCAACTGGAACAGTATGCGGGGCTGCTGCGGATGCTCGGGGTCGCTGATGGCCGCGCCCTCACGCCACACCAGCACACCCTCGAAGACGAGCGTGTCCGACTCGCGGGCGTGACCAGCGGCAACGAGTCCGCGGATGAACTGCTCATCGCTCGGCTCGACCTGCCAGCCGAGCGCCCTGGCCCACCACTTGGCCTGCGCGTGCGGGTTCGCCGAATCCACTGTCACCTGAATCTCATATCCCATGTGCAGACGCTAGCCCCGGGGTCCGACAGGTTCCGCGCGCTACTACGGCTGCACCAGGATCCGGATCGGGTTGCCCTCGTGATTGTGCAGCTTCTCGATGCCCTTCGCGATGTCCTCGAGTGGAATGATCTCGCTGACCGATCGCGAAAGGTCCAGCCGTCCCCGCGACACCAGTTCGGTGAGGGTTTCGATATCGACGTTCTGGTAGCCCAGATGGCCCACGGCGTGCTTCTTCGACAGCACCAGCGACGCGGTGGACCCCAGCGAGACGTCCTGGCCGCTCATCCCGACCACCACGAGCCGCCCCCCGATGTCCAGGCAGCTCAGCGCCTGTTCCGAGGTGACCTTCAAACCCGCGGCGTCGAACGCGACATCGAGCATTCTGCCGTCGGTGGCCTCCGCCACCTTCTCCCGCAGGTTCTCGTCGCGGGAATCGAAGGCGTAGTCGGCGCCGAGCTCGAGCGCACGCTCGCGCACAGCGGGATTGATGTCGAACGCAATGATCGGGACCGCGCCCACCAGACGCGCCAGCTGCACGATGTGGGTGCCGATCCCGCCGACACCCCACACGCCGACCGACTCGCCCACCACCACCTGGCCGGTGCGCACCACCGCGCCGAAAGGGGTGGACACTGCGTCGGCAAGCAGCGCGGCCTGCTCGAGCGGGACGTTGTCGGGAACCCTGGTCAGCCCGCCCGCCTGCGCGACCGTGTATTCGGCCCACGCGCCGTCGTACGCAAAGGCCATCAACTGAATGTTCAGGCAGTTGGTGAAGTCGCCACGACGACAGTTGCGGCACTTCATGTCCGGCCGTCCTGCCGACGGGATCACCCGGTCGCCGACCTTCCACCCGGTGACACCTGGGCCCAGCGCGGCAATCGTGCCGGACGATTCGTGCCCTTGGGTCACCACCGGCAGCAACGCCGGGAAGGTCCCGTCGAGCAGGCTCAGATCGGAGTGGCAGATCCCGCAGAACGCGACCTTCACGAGCACCTCACCCGGCCCGGGCTCGGGAATCGGAACATCTTCCACCACATTGGTTTTCGTATCCGCGTGAAACCTCGCCGCGCGCATCGTCCGATCGTTTTCTGCCACAGTGCATCCCTTCCGAATCACGGACGTGCGGCAGCGAACTCGGCGATGCACGCACTCCGTGGAGTCGACAGTCCCGAACAGCGCTCACCTTACGCCGGTTCCTCCGGGCGTGGGCTACGGCGTTTCGACCCGTGAGGGCTGTCGCAAGTGTCCCTCGGCCGAGTCGGCGAACTCCTGCGTATCGAACACCTCGCCGCCGAGCGGATCGGCGACCCTTGCATCGTCGTCGAGCGTTACCGCACCCGAAGCTGGATCGACGCTCACCGCGCCGGTAGGCACCTCGTGGACGGCGAAGATCCGATGCGGCCCGTCGGCCCCGGAGGCCCGTTCCGGCGTGGACGTCGGCAGACCCGCCAGGGTCGCGGAGAAGCCCGAGCGCCGACCAGGAGCACCGATCGGCTTCCGGTCACTGCCCTCCGCAGAGGTGATCCGAACGTAACGCGGCGACGAGGCGACCTCGTACCTGAACGCTCGGAGCATGGAGACACACGCGAGAACGAGCACCACCGAGAACGGCACCGCAGTGGCGATCGAGGCCGTCTGCAACACGGTCAGCGAACCGCTGCCACCGACGAGCAGCAGCACGGCGGCAACCACTCCCTGGAGCACGGCCCAGTAGACCCGTGTCACCACCGGCGTTCCCATATCGCCGCCCGTCGACAGGATGTCGATGACGAGCGAACCGGAGTCGGCGGAGGTGACGAAGAAGAAGACGACGATCGCAATGGCCAGGACGCTGGTGATCGTCCCGAGCGGCAATCCGCCGAGAAGACTGAACAGACTCGTGTTGGTGTCGACAGCGCCGTCCGCGCCGAGCATGTCGCCGTCGTTGCGCTGACGCAGGATGCCGGAGCCACCGAAGATCGTGAACCACAGCGATCCGACGAGGGTGGGAGCGAGCAGCACCCCGAAGACGAACTCACGAATGGTGCGGCCGCGTGAGATGCGTGCGATGAACATACCGACGAACGGCGCCCAACTCATCCACCAGCCCCAGTAGAAGATGGTCCAGGCGCCGGCCCACCCGTCCTCCGAGAACGGTGACGTCCGCAGCGCCATCTTCGGCAGGGCCTGCACGTAGCCACCGAGGTTCTGCACCCAGGACTGCATGATGAACAGGGTCGGCCCCAGCAGCAGGACGAACACGGCCAGCGCGACCGCGAGCAGCATATTGATGTTCGACAGCCACTTGAGGCCCTTGGACACTCCGGACACCACCGAGAACGTCGCAAGCGCGGTGACCGCGGCAATGAGAACGACGATGAGCCAGTTGTCGACCTCTACCCACCCCAGATACTCGAGACCTGCACTGATCTGCTGGATCCCGAATCCGAGCGACGTCGCCACTCCGAACAGGGTGCCGACGATCGCGATCACGTCGATCGCATGCCCGATCGGACCTTCGATGCGGCGGCGACCCAGAAGCGGCTCGAGCAGCCACCGCACCGACAGCGGACGCCCCTTGCGGAACGTCATGTAGGCCAGACCCAACCCGACGACGACGTAGATGGCCCACGCGTGCAGGCCCCAGTGGAACAGCGTCAGCTCCATTGCCTGGTTTGCGGCAGCGTCCGTCGAGCCCTCGACGCGGCCGGCCTCCGGCGGTGTGACGTAGTGCGAAAGCGGTTCCGCGACACCGTAGAACACCAGACCGATGCCCATGCCGGCGCTGAAGAGCATCGCGAACCAGGACAGGATCGAGAATTCCGGTTCCTCGCCGTCCCGTCCGAGCCGGATGTTCCCGATCCGGCTCATCCCGCAGTACAGCGCGAACACCACGAATCCGGTGGCAACGAGGATGTACCACCAACCGACCCCGTCGGCGATCAACCGATTGAGCGACTCGAACGCACCCTCCGCGGCGCCCGAGTACACCACCGCGAACGCGATCATCGCAAAAATCACGATCGAGGCCGGCACGAACACCGGCTTCTTCATCGCACGCCAAGCATCACGCACATTCACTTCTGTGGACTCCCTTCTGCGCGATCTGCTCGGCACGATCGGCAGAAGGCACTCGATCCAACCTAGGGGCCCACCACGAAACCTGCCCGGCTCGCTCGGCGCACCGGCCACCCTGGACCATCCATATCCACTGGTCCCGCCCACGCAAAGAAGGAATAGTGTCCTACACCACCGGGTACACGACGGGGCCCGGCGACATGTTGGTGAGGGTGAACACACCACCGGACACAGTGGTCACCGAGGCCACGCGAGCATGCGTCACCGCAAGGCGCGCGTCAGCGCCGCGCAGCGACCGCCGCCGCGAGACGGTCGAGCGTCGCCGCGGTGGTGTCCCAGTCGATGCAGGCGTCGGTGATGGACTGGCCGTATGCGAGCTCGTCCGCGCGACCGAGCGTCAGATCCTGACGGCCGGCCTCGATGAAACTCTCGAGCATTACCCCGACGACGCCCTTCTCCCCGGCCTCGATCCGCTCGGCAACGTCGGCGACGACGTCGACCTGCTTGTTGTGGTCCTTGCGGCTGTTGCCGTGGCTCGCGTCGACAACGACGCGCTCCGGCAGACCGGACTTACGCAAGCGGGCGAGAGTGTCCGCGACTGTGGCGGCGTCGTAGTTCGGTCCGTCAGTGCCGCCGCGCAGGATGACATGGCAATCGGGATTGCCGACCGTGTGGATCAGCGCAGCCTGGCCCTCGAGATCGGTCCCGGGGAACACGTGGCTCGCCGCCGCCGCGCGAGTGCCGTCAACCGCCACCTGAACGTCGCCCTCGGTGGAGTTCTTGATGCCGACCGGCATCGACAGGGCGCTGCACAGCTGGCGGTGCACCTGACTGGCCGCGGTTCGCGCACCGATGGCGCCGTAGGTGACCAGATCTGCGATGTACTGGGGAATGATCGGATCGAGGAACTCGCAGCCCACCGGCAGACCCAGACGGGAGATGTCGAGCAGCAGCTTGCGCCCCATCCGCAGGCCGGTGTTGATGTCGTAGGTGCCGTCCAGGTGCGGGTCGTTGAGCAGACCCTTCCAACCCAGCGTCGTGCGCGGCTTCTCGAAGTAGACGCGCATCACGATCTGCAGATCGTCGCGCAGTTCCTCGGCCTTCGCGGCAAGGCGGCGGGCGTAGTCCATCGCGGCCTCGGGATCGTGCACCGAGCACGGTCCCACGACGACGACGAGACGGTCGTCGTCGCCGTTCAGGATGTTGACGGTGTCGGCACGGCCCGAACGCACGGTGGCGGCTGCCACGTCGTCGGGGGTGTACTCGGCGCGTAGGACGGACGGCGCGGCTAGTGGACTGATGCTGACGGTGCGCTGGTCGTCCAGGCGCTGATCGTTCGTGATAACGGTCATGGGGTTCGGTTTCCTGTTCTCAGGCCGACCCTCGAAGACTGAAGAATCCCAGCGAGCCGGTCTGTCATCCGGCTCTGGGGTGGGTTGTCAGCGCGTGGTTACGCCGACCGACCCACCCGGGGCCGGCCTGCTAAACCAGAAATAGGTCGCTGACACGTCTGCCAGGGTAGCGGCTCCCCCATTCGGGCCTGGCACCACCCCCAGGATCGAGACCAGCATCACAGTGCGTGACGAGAAGATCGAGAACCGGCCGGACTTCGCGATCAGCCCGACCGACGCCGTCCGAGCGTCCACGCAGCGAGGGCCGTCGAGTCCTACTGGGCCCGGAACCTCGACGCCAGTGCGTGCCAGACTGATTTTCAGAGCTGATTTAGTCGGCGCCAAGCACGAAAAGCATGCTGACTCAGATTCTCACACACCCGTCGGAGAGTCTCCCGACAGTTCCACAACCGGTCCACCCCAACGCGTATCCGACGCGGGTGGGACCACGCGGCGAAGGAACCGACTCCTGCCTCGCCAAGCCGGCCCGGAACCCGTGTGGTGGGTTTCGCGACTTGTAATTGCCCTCGTCATCGGCGTTCTCATCTCGGCCAGTGGAATCGCGGTCCAACGACATCTCGACCAAGAGCGCGACACGGTCGAGAACCCTAGCTACCGCACAGCATCTCCAATCGGTGCGCCTTGCGAACCTCAACTTCGTACGAGAGCGATCTTCGGATGACAAGACAACGAGCCGACCGTCCAACGGTATGGATCTCACCGACCAGACTCTGTCCGTACTGCATCTGGATGGCACCCATCTTGGTGACGCCACCCTCGAAGGTGCAGCCCTGATGGCAGCGCATCCGACCGGAGCACATCTACGACGCGCACACCTGAGAACAACCAATCTTGCTGGCGCACCCATGGATGGGGTCGATCTGGTCGAGTCGCATTTGGAGGTCTCACGGTCACGGCTCTGCCGGTGACACTCGATCACGCACACCTCGACTCCGCGCACAAGGATGTTCAAGGCAACTGTGATCGACACACAGGTGCCCGATGACGAAGAGGATGACGCTTGGATCCGCGGTCATCGGGGCATCGAGAACCAGCTGCGCTGGGTTCGGGATACACCGTCGACAAAGACCGCTCCAGCATCCGCGTCCGCAGCGCGTCACGGGCCATGGCCACGATCAGAAACACCGCCGTCAGCATCCTGCGCCTGGCCGGCCACACCAGCATCACCATCGCGTTACGGCACCACAGCCGTGACGCACATCGGCCGATCGAGCTACTTCACACGATCTGACATAGAGTTACGCGACTCTCCGAAGCCCTGCGAGAACGCAGCACCGAACCACAAGCGGGACTTAGGGTTCCACCCGATGTGGGCGCACGTCGACCCCGGCGAGGACGGTACAGGGAAGCCCGTAGCGATACTGCTGCGTCCCGGGAACGTGGGCTCGAACACCTCCGCCGATAACACAACAGTGGTCGCGCGACTACCTCACCAAACGCCAGCCGGCGTACTCGATCGGGTTCGACTCACAGACACCACCGCCGCGGCGGTCGAACTGATCCCCGCTGACGCGTGGACCCCCGCCTACGACGCCTGCGGAGACGTCCACGAGGGGGCTTGGGTCGCCGAGCTCACTGGGCTGATCGACCTCGCTACCTGGCCTGGTGGGACGCGGAATATTGCCGGTATGGAACGACCTCACCCCGGCGCGCAACTCTGGTTCACCGACTCAAATGGACTGCGGTTGAGAGCGTTCGCCACGAACCCCCGCCGCAGCCAGCTTCCCGACCTGGAGTTGCGGCATCGTCGATGGGCTCGCCTGGAGGACCGGATCCGCGCCGCCAGAGTCCCCTAAGCACTTCGTGCAGGGTGGCGCCCGCAACCGGCCTGGAGAGCCTGCCGCTGCACGGGTTCGACCAGGACCCGGTCTGGCTTCAGATCGTGCAACTGACCGACGAGTTGCTCGCCTGGGCGCAGTTCCCCGCGTTCGATACCGAGGACACCCGACGATGAGAACCGAAACGACTTCGACTCCGACTGTTCTCCATCGCCGACCGCATCACCCGTCACGCCCGCCGCACCTTGGTCGGGTGTGTACTGGTCAGGCTGGCTTCAGTGGCGAGCTGAGACGGGTCAGTCCTGTGACCAGCACTCCACGTGTGGGGCCCGTGCGGCGAGCGTGGGAGTGTGGGCTAGACAGAAAGAGCACGACAACTTCGGAGCCGTGGATCCCGCCACCACCGACCTCGTCGGCCACCCCGACACCTATACAAGCGAAGCCGCAACCTGGACAACCAATCCGAACCCAACCAGGCCGGCAGGCGGAACTCGCAAAAGAAGAGGCTAGGTTAAGTTATAACCCTGCTGCCGCACCAACCCCCCAGCGTGCCGCGGAATCTACACCAGAACCCGTCGATCACGTTGTGGCCAGTAGGGTTCGCGCAACTTTTTCCGTTGCAACTTGCCCACAGGACTCTTCGGAAGTGTTTCCGATGTGAAGACCACTGCAGTCGGTTTCTTGTAGGAACCGAGCCGCGTGACGCACAACTCAATGATCTCCTTCTCGTCGACCTTTGCTTCGGGGTCGACCACACAGATCGCCAAGGGTGTTTCCCCCCACTTCTCGTGTGGGACCCCTACGACGGCGACTTCCTGCACCGCCGGATGCGAGGCGATAGCATTTTCGAGCTCTGCGGGCCAAATGTTGTAGCCACCCGAGATGATCATGTCGTCTTTGCGATCCAGAACGTATAGGAATCCATTCTGATCCAAGGTTCCGATATCGCCAGTGAGAACCCAGCCGTCTACCACTTTCTGATGTGTCAGTTCATCGTCATCCCAGTATCCGTCCATTTGCCCGTCGCAGCGGATTGCAATTTCGCCCTCTTCGCCGGTAGGCAGAGGTGTCCCTTGAGGATCTCGGATTTCCAGTTCTGCAAATGGCAGGGGCCGACCAGCCGATCGCAGTGGGTTGGACCCGGGTATGGTACCGAACCAGTCATTAGGTCCCATGAAGGTGGCTGGGAGCGCTTCGGTTTGGCCGTACAGTTGATGCAGCACCGGCCCGAACGCCTGGCAACCGTCGATGGCGGTACGATCCGTGATTGGGGCGCCAGCAATCAGAATAGCCTTCAGCTTCGGGAAATTCTCGGGGTGCACTCCCCGCCGGGACGCCAGCATGGAAAGCAAAGTAGGCACCGCGAACATATAGTTGACCTCGAGTTTTCGCATGATCTCGAGAACTGCGTCCGGGTTCACTTCCTCCACGAGAATGTTGCAGGCACCTTGAAGCCACATGGGAGTGTATAGATAGCCAGAACCGTGCGAGATGGGCCCCACATGTAGGCAAGAGTCGCCGGCGGCAATAGGCGGAAGAGCGTAGGTCCAATCGCGACATGCAGCGAGCCACGTGCGGTGCGTATTCGCGACGCCTTTGGCACGTCCGGTTGTTCCACCGGTATGCCGAATAATATAGAGGTCCTCAGAGCCGAGGGGAACATCTGGATCGATTGCAGTCTGGCTAGCCAGCCAATCCTCGTATTTTTCGTCCCGTAGCAGAATGTGATCGAGATCGTCGATCGCGTCTTCGAGGCCTTTGACCAGTTCGTAGTACTTCGGAGAGACCACCAGGGCGCGGCACTGAGTATGACGCAGATTGTGCATGTGTGCTTCACGGCTGTCCCGAGCGTAAAGCGGTACTCGGACAAGTCCAGCAATCGTAGTTCCGGCAAAGAAATCTTGTGCCTCGAGTGTGTTGTCCTCCAAGACAGCTACTCGATCGCCTGGACGAAGCCCTAGATCGAGTAGGCCGTTGGCCATCCGTAGGCCGCGGTCCCATGCCTCTGTGTAGCTAAGTTGCCGATCTCCACTGATGACCGCAACTTGATCGGAATAGTTCAACGCAGCTCGCCGCATCAGAGTTCGTACGTCCACGAAGGTTCCTTTCAACAGGCAGATTATGGAAGGGATTCAGAGAATGAGCGCAGGCTCCGCCAGGAGATCCTTGAGACGACGGCTCGGATCGGAGGCCTGATCGGCCGGAATATTCTTTCCGCTTTCGAGAGCTTTTCGGGCAGCAATGAAGTCGGCCGAACAATTGATCGAGGTGAGTCCGGTCAGCCGCTGATCGCGGTAATGTAATATTGAGAATTTCTCATCAGCGGGATCACCGCGCAGTACGTGGCTGTCAGCGCAATCGAAAGTCCCAACCATCTGCAGTTTTATGGCCCCCTGGTCGGACCAGAACCAAGGTACCGATCCGTAATGGTCGACCATCCCGAGGAGCGATGCTGCCGCGACGCGTCCCTGGCAGACGGCATTGTTGACCGATTCCAATCGGACCAGTTGATGAGGCGCCATCGGGTGCGGTGCTCGCGTGCAGTCGCCGGCGGCGACGATACGAGGGTTACTGGTACGGCAGCGACTGTCGACCAAGACACCCTGGTCACACCGAATCAGCAACCTCTCGGCAAGCCCAGTTCGCGGTACGGCGCCGACACCCACCAGGACAAGGTCGGCTGCCAAGATTCGTCCATCGGCGAGAGCGACCCCTGTGACACGGTCTTCGCCGAGGAAGTGGCTGACTGCGGCGCCCAGCAGAACTCTGGTGCCGCGTCGCTGGTGGGCAGTGCGGTAAAAGTCGCCGACTACAGACGGAACTGCCCGGGCAACAAGCCTGTCAGTCGCCTCGACAATAGTCACTTGCTTGCCAGCTGATTGCGCAAACGCAGCTCCCTCGAGCCCGATGAAGCCTCCACCAATGACAACGACGCGTTGGGCGGCGGGCAATAGGGCCTTGAGCCGGACGGCATCGTCTAGCCCACGCAGGTAGCAAATCCCGGGCAGGGAGCATCCTGGGACTTCCAGCTGGCGCGCGGATGCTCCAGTAGCAATTGCCAAGTGCTCGAAGGGAAGCGCAACGCCCGAACTGGTAACCGCAGTTCCACTCCCGCTGCAAACGTCGGCGAGCGTGACGTCGGCGAGGTGATCGTCCGTCAAGACGGTAATGGACCGCTCACGGTAGTATCGCTCAGCACGCAGCGCCAGAGTGTCCGCAGCTGCGAAGCCGGTGAGGAATGTCTTGGACAGCGGTGGTCGCTGATAGGGAAGGTAACGCTCGTCGCTGACTAACGTTATTGGTTTGTCGTAGCCGAGGTCACGGAGTGAACTAGCGACTTGGACGCCGGCGTGGCCGGCTCCGACTATCAGCGCCCCGACAGTCACCGTTGCTCCGTGGGAGTGCGCACGATCAGTCCGTCGAGCAGATCGCTTACCCGGATCTGGCAGGCCAACCGACTGGACGGGCTTCGCTCGGCGGCGACGCCGTCAAGCATCTCATCCTCGAGATCCGATACAGGGGGGAGGTTCCGTCCGGAAACGTAATCGATATAGACGTGGCAGGTCGAGCATGCCGCCGCGCCACCACACTCGCCGACGATACCGGAGACCCCGTTCTGTACTGCGGCCTCCATGATGGAGCTACCTGCAGCCCCGTCGACAGTCTCCTGTGAACCGGTCGGTGCAATGAAGATAATACGAGGCATTTCTCTACTCCTTTTCAGAGAGATCGGTGGCAGTCTTGAATCTTGCCGTGGCCCGAAACTCGGCAACGAGCCGATTGTCGCCGCCCCGAATGGACACGTCATAGATTCCGTTTCTCCCGTGCCGGTGTTTCAGACAGGCCTGTGCCGATAGCGTCTCGCCCAAGGTTGCACCGGATATGAAGTTCATTTGGGCATATGCCGATACAGCAACGAGCCCGTGGGAGTTGGCTGCGCAGCCGAACGTCGCGTCGGCCAGAAAAAGTAGCCAGCCTCCGTGACACCGGCCGTATCCGTTGAGCATGCGTTCGGACACCGTCATCGTCACGGTCGCAGTCCCAACCTCACAGTTACGCAAGCTCAGTCCAGCGTCCGCAAAGGCACGGTCACGGGTGAGCATGTCGCGCGTCGAGACGGGGATCACGGTGTCAGTCGTGTTCATGATGCGCCGGGGTTCACGACCGGCAGCGACTTCACGGCACGTACCAGAATCTGCTTCTCCCAGACGAGTGGCTCGTCGCACGCGCGCAGGTGCGGAAGCCTGCGCAGCACGGCAGGCAGCGCAATCCGCGACTCAAGCCGTGCCAGCGAGCTACCGAGGCAATGGTGCGGCCCCTGCCCGAAGCTGATGTGAGGGGTCCCGGTGCGCGTCAGATCGAGCAGGTGCGGATCGGCGAATACTCCAGGATCTCGGTTGGCGGCTGCGACGGCGAGAAACACGGTTTGGCCGGCCTGTAAGTCTTGTCCGCAGCGCTCATGGGTGCGCGCGACGCTACGAACCATGACCTTGACCGGCCCGTCGTACCGGAGTAGTTCGTCGACAGCCGTACCCACCATGTCGGGTGTTGTCCGCAGCGCATCGGCCTGATCGGAGTGACGCAACAAGCTGAGCATTGCATTAGTGAGGAAGTTGGTAGTGGTCTCGTGCCCGGCGAAGAGCATCAGTGTGCTTGCGCCGAGGACCTCGAGGTTGGTCAACCCGACCGCTGGATCCTCGGACTGAGCGAGGACCAGCGCGCTGAGCAAATCGTCGCCTGGTTCCGCCTTACGTTTGGCGACCAGCCAGCTAAAGTAGTCAACAAAGTTCGCAGCACCCTGTGCGGCCAATCGGTCCTGGTCGGGATTTCGAGATTCTCCGAACACGATGGTGGCGAGGCCTGCAGACCAATCGCGGAAGCGTTCGCGGTCAGCAGACGGAATATCGAGGAGCGCAGAGATCACGATCGCGGGCAGAGGGAAGGCGAACATCTCTTTGAAGTCGAACTCCCGCAGCGGAGTCAAGTCATCGAGAAGTGCTTCTACGATGCCTTCGATCTTCGGTTGCAGCCCTTGGATCATTCTCGGCGTAAACGCTCGTCGGACGGGTTCTCGGAGCAACATGTGGCGCGGTGCGTCATGAAAGACCATCCAGCCCCGCAAAATGTCAAAGGCTTCCGCGAGGACTTCACTTCGGTCGAGGGGAAGGCGATCGTAGAGAGGGGTAAGCCGGTCGGAAGACAAGGTCTCGGTGTCGCGGAACGCCTCGACCACGTCGTGGTACCTGGTGATCAACCAGGCCCTGTGCGCCTGACTCCAGACGACTCCGCCTCGCTCAGCCACATCTGCGAAGTAGGTGTGCGGGTCGCTCACCGCGCCATTGGCGAGTAGATCGACATCATCGGTAGCAGTACTCGATGTCGTACGGTAATCGGTCATCGTGTTCGACTCCTTGGATTAGTAGCTGGGGCGCTCGAGGACAGTGACTGCACAGACCGCTTCTTCAAGCCCCAGAACACCGCCCCCGTTCTCTGCCACAGCGATTCGCGCCCCTTCGACCTGTCTCTCGGCTGCTTCACCCCGAAGCTGGACGACGAGTTCATTGATCATCGACAGTCCGGTGACACCGACCGGGTGGCCTTTGGAGACCAGCCCACCCGAAGTATTCGTAGGAACGATCCCACCCGGTCCGGTGGCGCCGTCCGCGACAAACGGGCCTCCCTGACCCTGTTCGCACAGTCCGAGCATCTCGACTTGCAGAATCTCTCCAAACGACGTTGCATCGTGCACCTCGGCGACATCGATATCTCCAGGTGTAATGTCAGCGACTGCGTAGGCCTTACGCGCGGCCTCGTAGGATAGTGTTGGCTCGCCACTTCCGCGGCGGTACGTTCCTCCTGACGCGGCGAACCCCTTGATTCGAACCGCGCGTTCCCGAATCGCGGCATCCTGGCCGGCGAGCCAGTCACCAGATACGACAAGCGCCGCAGCAGCACCGTCGCTGATCGGTGCGCACATCGCTCGGGTCAACGGAGCGCTGACGAGCCGATCATCGAGAACCTGCTGCGGGGTCATTGGGAAGCGGTACTGTGCAAAGGGATTCTCTGAACCATAGGTGTGATTCTTGGCGGCTCCCGCTGCAATCTGCGCCACCGTAGTTCCGTATCTGTGCATGTGCGCAAGCGCCTGCAGCGCATAGGTATCCATGAACAGGCTTCGGTCGGGGGCAGGCGCGAACTCCTGCCCGATCTCAGCGGCCGCTCTAGTGTAAGAACCGAGGAAGCGCTCATAGGTCAGTTGATCCGTAGCACCGTCGAATTGCGCGAACATACGTTGGCGAGCGGTGTCGTCAACACCAGCATTCGGTAGCACAACCTTCTCGACCGCCAAGGCCAGCGACACATCGACATGGCCACACATGACCTCACGTGCAGCACCGTGAACGGTGAATGATCCTGTTGCACAGGCCGCTTCGACATTCGTAACCGGCATGCGCTGTGGCAACACGCCTGCATCCATCAGTTCCACGAGCACCATCTGCCCGCGAACATTGTTCTGACCATGGGTCCCGAGGAAGCAGTTGCCGAACCAGGCTGACTCCACCTCCCCCATCACCTGCACGCCCAACCCCGAGTCCTCCACAAGGGAGTCGACCGCTCGCCCCGCTAGTTCACGGAATGACACGTCGAGGTAACGGCCGAAGGGAAGTGTGGAGATTCCCACTAGAAATGCGTCACGCACGAAAGCCCTCCAGTCATCGTCGGCATGCAGCGATAATACGACAGGATGCTTGCGTTCGCAATGCAGGTGTCCCTCATCGTGTTCCGCGCTTCCAAATTTCAGCGGTTGACGAAGCCGCAGGGGGCGATCCGAAGCGCCGCGAACCGAGAGGATTAGGCCAGCGAATCTGACGTCGAACAGCGCAAATACGCGCGATTCGGGCTTCGTCCATTCACCCCTAGTCCTGCCCGTTGTCGAGCGTCAGCAACTGGTTCGACCGAAGCACTGGAACCATCCGAGAAGGTTTGTCGTACCAGTTGCGATCGCCACAACAGGTGTCCCCCTTCATGCATGCGTCGGCCCCGATCTCGCATCAGATCCTCGACGGGAGGGACGCGCAACACGACTTCAGCCCTAGTCAGGGCGCAGGTACTTCGGTCGGCGGATCGTTCGCGGAGCACCCAGCCTCGGTCTCTCGTGAGTTCCGCGGGCCGCCCTGAGCGGCATCGGATCAGGCGCTTCTGTTTCAGGTCGAGAAGATGCCGGACGCGAACGGCCAGCGTCGAGGTCCACGGCCCCGAACAACGGTAGTCCTTCTATCTTGGCTGAGGTCTTGTCTGATCGGGACTTGGAGGGCGGATTCATCAGGCGTTGATCGCAGCGACGAGCAAGTCGATGTGGGGTACGTTCGAGGAGCACCGTAGATGAACACGGTGGGCGTGCCGTGCCGGGTGGTTCGTGGCGAACGCCTTCCACTGCACGTCATTTGAGTCGGTGAACCGCAGTTGCACGCCGGGAGACGGCGGATCTTTGCGGCCGACTATCCGCGTCCCATCCGACCAGCCCGAGAAGTAGACCAGCCCGGTGAGTGCGGCGATCCACACCCCATCGCGAGCTTTCCCTTCGGCGCCATCGTTGCGGATCAACACCTTTCGCCCGAATTGACAGCCCGGACCGAAGGGCAGTTGAGCAAACGCCGTCGTGACCACACCGATCGGGTCCTCGGCGATGTTCGAGTCGACCTTGCCAGGCCCCCAACATCGCCACCGGTCCCGCCGCCCGGGCTGTGGGCTACGGACGCGCACTACCGATGCGGCGCGAAGACCCTTGAATCGTGGGGCGGCAGATTCTGTCTCCAGGTGCGCAGTCTCCAGGGTCGCGTCGTGATCGACGCTCGTCGATCCGGTGACCGGGCGTCCAGGCTCGGCCTATACACTGCGTCGAGACTCAGCGCAGCGCTCGCGGTCGCCGTGCGGACGGCGTCGGGGTGTGCAGCAGGCGTGTTGACCAGCCTCGACATCATCCATCGGAGGCGACCGGACCGAACACCTCCGGATACGGCCGGAACTGCGAGACGTCGGCCAGGCAACCACCGCCGAACATGAGCATGACCGCGAGATCCAACACGATCTTGCCCTGTTGGGAGTCGTGTTCGTGGGAGTTCGTTCAGGGCGCCTTTCCCATGAAAGACATGACCTCGCAGGCGAACTACCGTGAAGATCGGGAGTTCAGCAGAGGCACAGCTGCCTGACCCGGGATGACGCCCATCGCGCCTGGCGTGCACAGGCCCAACCTACCCGGCGGCGTTGGTCGTCAAGACCACCGAATCCGAACGTGATCCGGCCGACGGGCTTGACGATCCGGTTGTGGCGCGCTCTGAGGAGGTTCGACAATCCTGTGGTGGCGAGGATCATCGGGGTCTGCCAGTCGGAGATCGTCGGCGCGATCTTGCCGATCTCAAAGACCAAGCAATCCGCACAGAACCAATGCAGCCCACGACGGAGCCCGCGGCCAAGTCCTCCAGCGTCTTTGCAGGCCAAAATATCCCACAGGAGTCCTTCATGCCTCAGGCCGCGGCGATGTCGCCGTTCGGGTCCACGGTCAACTTCCCGAACAGCGTCGCCTGCTGCTTGCCGGTCAACCGCTCGGCCGCCCGCAGAATCCGACATCGATTGATCTACTCGACCTCGCTCTCACGGCAGGGCGACCCCACTCGGCCTGGGTTACCCGACGAGACCGTGTCCCAGCTCCTGAATCGGTGCCCGGTATCAACGTCAGGAACGCGGCGCATATCCTGCTCGAGGTCGGTGGCGGGCCGAAGTTTGCTTCTGGCAGCCACCTCGCAGCCGATGCCAGCACCGCTCCTATCACGCGCCGGTCCGAATCCTCCATCCCCGGCAATCACCCTGCGCGGACGGGGACCGCAAACTCCAAAGGGGCACGTCTCTGTGCATGTTCGCGGCCTTGTACGACCTCACCAGCTGCGCCCACAACGACCCGAAGAAGTGCCGAGGGGAGGTAGCACAACTCCACCCTCAAACTCCGCCGTCATCTGCCTCGTCCGACGCCGACGCGATGTCCTCTGCACCATGCGAAGCAACATGGCGCTCTGCCACTCACCGACCGCCGCGGCCGCTGACAGCGAACATGGGGGCTATCCCGCGGGGCACCTCACATGTTGAATCCGCCGCCGCAGACCACAGTCTGCGCACTGACGTAGTCGGACTCAGGGGTACAGAAGAGGTACACGGCGCCAGCTCCCTCGACGGGGGTACCGGGCCGGCCCAGCGGAATCATCTGCTCCATCGCGCCAAGAAGGTCCGGGTTCACGCCGACCTTGATCTCGCGACCCTGCACCTCGATGGTGCCGGTGCCGTCTACCGGTGGCTGGGTGAGCCGGGTCTTGATGAACCCGAATGCGACCGTGTTGACGGTGACGTTGTAACGGCCCCATTCTTTCGCCAGTGTCTTGGTGAGACCGGTGATCCCGGCCTTCGCGGCGGAATAGTTCACCTGCCCGGCATTTCCGCCGGTACCTGCGACTGAGGAGATGTTCACGACCTTGCGACACGGGACGGGCTCGCCCACCGCCTTTGCCTTCTTGACGGCGGCGGCAATGACCGGCTGCGCGGCGCGAAGAATCCGGAACGGAGCTTTGAGGTGGACGTCCACAATCGCATCCCACTGCTCGTCGGTCATCTTCTGAATTACCGAGTCCCAGGTGTAGCCAGCATTGTTCACGATGATGTCGAGTCCCCCGAAGGAACCCACAGCAGTCTGCACGAACCGGTCGCCGAAATCAGGATCGGTGACGCTACCGATACAGGACACCGCGGTGCCGCCGAGTGCTTCGATCGCCGCGACGGTCTCCTTCGCCGGCTCTTCATCGAGGTCATTGACCACAACCTTTGCGCCCTCGCGCGCGACTTTCAGTGCAATCTCACGACCGATTCCACGGCCGGATCCCGAGATGATCGCTACCTTGTTGTCCAGGGTTCCCATGCTCCGCAGGTCCTTTCAGTCTATTGCGACAATTGCGTCGCTGGTCAGGGTGACTGTGCCGTCCGAGATGGCGGCGGTCAGTTCGATGGTGGCGCGGCGCTCGCATCGCCTCCGACGGTGGGCTTCGCCAGTACTTGTCCGACGGAAGCGAGACGCACTCGATACGATCGAATATTCTGCTGCGGAACCTAATTCGTCAGCAATCGACTCCAGTAGGCCATCGGCAGCATACCGTGAGCAATGGCATCATCGGGTTCAGCCGACTTCGCCGAATCCTGCTTGATGTGCGTCGCGTTGTGGTCACCTGAGGTGCTGGCGAACAGTCCCAGCGTCATTCGGGTGACCTCTCCGATTGCCAGGGCTGGAAGCTCGGCACCGACCTCGAGCTGCGTGATGGCTGTCATCTTCTTGCCTCTGAAGTACGAACACAAGAACGGATTTCAGGTCAGCGACCGCGGCGCCATCGACGCGGATGATTGTCGTGTCCTCGACGATGAACTGGAGCGCCACCCCCTTCTTGCTGTAGACGATCGGTGATCGCGGACTTCGCGGTCAACGCGTCGCCGGGATACGCGATCGTGCCCAGGCAATGGGGTCAGGGCTGTCGAGCTCGATGGAACAGGAAGTCGGTGGCACCGGCAGATCGCTGAACCCAGCAGCCCTCGCAATGACGTCGATGTAGACCGGGTTCGTATCACTGGAAGAAGCGCAACCTTCCAGCATCGATCATGAATCAATCGCGTGGAGCTGTGTACCCACCACCGCGGGATCTACTGCCATGGTTCAGTCCACCTTCTCGTAGAGCGTCACGACGGCGGCACCGCCGTCTGATCCTGTGCTGCAACGCCACCTGACGATCACCGTCGATCTGTGGGCCTCAGCCCGTCCCTACAGCTCCGCACACTGCGCAAGACCGGTCGGCCCCAGCAGGCACCCCATCGGCAGCAGGCCGGACAGATCTGTGACTACCCGACCTCCGGAAGTTTGTCGCCGTCGTCGACGACCTCCCCTGCTGCGCAGGCGATCATCGTCAGCTTCGTATGGATGATGACCAGGAACCGAGGTCACTTTTCTGCGCGATAATCTGCCCTGCGGCAGGAGGGAAACATCGACTTAACCTGCACCCTCCCAGTCCTGATGCTTCGGAGTGATCTCACGGGAAACAAAACAGATTACGATATTTCGGAATTCCTAATATTCGTGAACAAACAGAGTTCTATTCATATTTTCACAACTCCTCGTCGGATCTACCTGGAGAATATATATCAATTGACCTGACGATCACGGAGAGGCCAAAAGTCCGCGCGGAGTTTCCTTTTAAGCATCTTCCCTGCCGCATTGAACGGGAGTTCTTTCAGAAATTCGACACTAGTGGGACATTTAAATTTGGCAAGCCTATCCGCACAATAGTTGATAATCGAGACTTCATCGGCGAACGCTTCGGGGGAAAGCACAACGAATGCCTTTACGGTTTCACCCCATTTCACATCCGGCACTCCAATAACCGCGCAATTTGCAATATCGGGATGAGACATGAGCACGTTCTCAACCTCCGTGGAATAAACATTCTCTCCACCACTGATGATCATATCTTTTATCCGATCATGAATATGCAGGTACCCACGATCGACATAACCAGCGTCCCCGGTCCTAAACCATCCTTCGTCAGAAAGGACATCCCGTGTCGACGCTTCATCAGCCCAGTACCCCAGCATATTCTGGTCGCTTCGGATCAACACTTCGCCAACACCGCCTTCGGGTAGGTCATGCCCTTCCTCGTCGACGACCTTAATTTCGACACCCTCAAGCGGTACCCCCGCCGCTCGCAACCTCCCTGTGGGGGCATCAGGCAGGTGGTCAGCGGGCGGCAGTTCAACTACACCTCCTGTCGTTTCAGTCATCCCATAGGACTGCACAAATTCGCAACCAAAAAGACCGATTGCGCGCCGTAGAACATCCTCGCTAATTGGCGATGCGCCATAGGCGATTCTCTCCAATGACGACAGATCAGTATTTCGCGAGTCGGGATGATTCAGCATCATCAAAATCATGGCCGGCACCATCAAACTTGAGGTTACGCATCGCTCCTCGATAGCGCGGAGCAAATTTTCCGGTGTTGCATCTTTGACAATGACAAGCGTTCCTCCATTCCAGATTCCCGCTAGCGCATATGCAATTCCAGCAATATGAAATAGAGGGCTGGAAACCATTGGAACCGAGCCGTTCTTGATACCCCATGACCTTGCTGTAACCGGAACAGCTGCGGCGAGATTTCGGTTCGTTATCATCGCGCCTTTAGGAAGTCCAGTAGTACCCGAAGTGTACATTTGGAAGCAAACTGCACTGGGCTCAATCCTATCTCCGATCGGGAGATCGGACTGCGGGCTTGCCCACCTTTCCAACGACTCGGGACCAGTACCTATACTAACAACCTGGCCCAGCTCCGGAAGCGATTCTTGAAGTTTGCGCAACCGTTCTGCGAATTCCTCTCCGACGAACGCCATTCGACTTTTGGAGTGCGCGAGAATATGCATGATCTCGCCGTCGGCTAACCGCCAGTTGACGGGAACCAGCGCGATTCCGATCTCGACACAAGCCAGGGAGAGCGGAATAAACTCCCACTCGTTCTTCGCGAGATAGCACACGCGGTCTCCTTTGCCGATCCCTGCGACCCGGAGGGTTCGAGCGATCCTGTGCCCCAACGCGGACAACTCGGCCACTGCGATTTGCCTGTCGCCGCAGATGACCGCGACCTGAGCTGGGCATTGGCGAGCTTGCGCCTCGACGACGTCGAGCAGAGTGGTGAGTTCGCCGATGTGCTTCATCTTGAGCATCCGTTCGCTCCTTCTGAGACGTGATGGTGACGGTCTATCATCGGATATCCCTTATTTGAGTCATCGATGTTCAGCCTCTTAGCAGGCATAACTACCGCCGGTACGGGAGCCACACCCAGAATATTGGACAGAACATGTGCCACTCGTTTCGATATGGTCACACGTTAGATCAGAGGTGGTGGGTGAGGCAAGGGCCAATCGCCTTCGAATGCAAGCACGAAAGGCGACGCCCAAACTTCACAATGCCGGGATCCACCGAAGTACCGGAGACGTGACGGGGTGCCGACCTGAACGAAAGTGCCCTTTGAGCTGGGGTGATTCGATCTTCTGCACGAGAATCTGACCGGTTCGAGAAGGGCATATCGCCGCAGTCATCCCACAGGTTGGTCGACGGCTCAACTGTGTTCGACGGGGACAACATCGTCTCGCGCGCCGGGCTGGTCCCGGTGTTGGCGTTGGCGTTGGCGTTGGCGTTGGCGTTGGCGTTGGCCGAGTAGACCCCAAAGTCGCGTCCGGGGCGGCCAATCCGGAACCGAAGTTGGCCACGCTGGTCCCGGGAATGTTTTAGGGGCAACGACTTTGGGAGTACCAATGATCTTGGACGCCGAATCTCGGGACGAGAGTGGACCTGAACATGTCCGAGAAGCGTCGTCAATTCAGCCCGCAGTTCAAGGCTGAGGCGATGCATAGCGTTGTCGGCCTGGGCGCTCACTTACCGCCGTCGCCGGCGACTGGGGTATGTCAAGGTTCTTGGGCAGCAGCTTGGCGGTTTCAGACAGCTGATACTGCGTGTCGGTACTCGGCGAGGGCTTCCGCGGAGATGCGTTGCCCCGGCATCGAATGCAGGCGTTGTCGGTTGTAGGACACCTCGATGTACTCGGTGACCGCGAACCGTACCCGGTCCTGGGTGCCGAACGTCTGCTGTTGGTCCATCTCCTTCTTCAGGGTCGCGAAGAACAAATCGGCCAACGCGTTGTCCCGACGCACCCCGGTCCGCCCGACACTGGTCCGCGCGTCCCCCGAATCGACGAACGCCTCAAATTCCTCTGAGGTGTATGGACTTCCATGATCGGAATGGAACGCCGCGCCCGTCCTGACGTACCTGCCGGTGACCGTCATCTGCAATGCGTCAGTGATCGACGACGTGCGCATGTGCGAGGCCGTCTGCCATCCGACTACCATCAGCGTCGCGAGGTCGATCACCTGATGTGGATGGGTTCAGGACACATTTGACCAGGCGGCATCGGGACATACTTGACGGGCATCGCCTCGGGGAACCGTGGTGTGCACCTTCAACGGAGCAGCCTGAACCCGATTTCGCCATTGCGGCCCGTGCGCCAGTCGAGATCCGTTCGAGGGCTGTGACCGAGGTCCGCGACGATGCACCGGTCGTCGAGGTCGCCGAACGCTTCGGTGTCTCGCGGCAGACTGGCACCGCCTGGCGCAAATGGTACGAGGCTGCGGGACTCGAGGGGCTGGCCAACCGGTCCCGCCGTCCGTATTCGAGCCCGAAACGGATCGCACCCGACATTGAAGCGTTGATCTGCGAGATGCGTCGCCACCACCGACGATGGGGAGCACCACGGATCGCGGACGAACTGCGGCGGAAAGTCGGAGACCGTACCCCATCCCGGTCGACGATCCACCGGGCGCTGGCGCGCGATGGACTGCTCAATCCACAAGAACAGCAACACAAGCGGGCCTACAAACGGTGTGCCCGAGAAGCTCCGATGCACCTGTGGCAGCTCGATCCGGTCTGCGGGATCTTCCTCGCCGACGGCCGCGAATGCAAGATGCTCAGTGGTATCGACGACCACTCCCGATCCGACGGCGTGGCCGCCGTCCTGGCCACGCCGTCGGGCTCCGCCGTGTGCGAGGCGTTCATCGCTGCCATGGGCCGCTGGGGCGTGCCGTTCGAAGCGCTCACCGACAACGACAAACAGTTCACCGGCAAGTTCACCCGGCCGCTGCCGGTCGAGGTGCTCTTCGACCGCACCTGCCGCGAATACGGGATCAACACCCGGCTGACCCAATGCAGGTCCGGTGACCGCGACCGACAAGATCGAACGCACCCACCGCACGCTGCGCCGCGAACTACTCGACGAGACAAAGGCATTCGCGACCATCGAGGAAGCACAGGTCGCCGTCGACGAGTGGATCCACGCCTACAACACCAACCGCCCGCACCAGTCCCTGGACTCGGCCACCCCGGCGAGCCTGTTCCGAGCGCGCACGGCAGCAGCTCGCGCTGCCGGCACCTTGCACACGACGCGACGGCGGAGGAGGAAGCCGCTGCGTGCGCGGCGTCGGCGACACCGTGCACGCCGATAACCCGTGCACGCGCGGCAGGCGCGATCGAACTCGATGTCCGCGTGCCACCCGTCCCTGTGCCGTCAGTTTCGCCGGCCTGCAGCAGTTGTGGACACCCCGAGGTCGGCAGCGATCTCGTCGTTGGTGTTACCCGCGGCAGCGATTTCGTCCGCGCGCCGGAGCTTGCGCACGACGTGCTCAGCGGAGTGCTTCTTCCGGCCAGCCATGTGTTTCATCGTTCCTTTGTCGGCCCAACTCCGGGCCACAGGACTCTAGAACAGGAGACCTATCGACCGGGGACATGCCAAGCCCAGCTCACTCTATTGGAACGCCGGAAGTCAGCCATCGACACGCGCGAGCAGGGTCCCGGTGGCCAGCCCGCCTCCGCAGCACACCGAGATGAGAGCCAGTTCCTTGTCGGCACGGGCAAGTTCATGTACCGCTTTAGTAATCAGCGCCGTGCCCGTAGCCCCGAGAGGGTGACCCATCGCGATCGCCCCTCCATTGGGATTCACTCGCTCCATGTCGGGCTTCAACTCGCGTTGCCACGCCAGCACTACCGACGCGAACGCCTCGTTTATCTCGAAAATGTCGATGTCATCGACGGTGAGGGAGTTGCGATCCAGTAGTTTCCTTGTGGCTGGGATTGGTCCCGTCAACATCAGAATCGGGTCACTGCCGACCAAGATTGTGTCCATAATCCTCGCCAGCGGCCTCAGTCCGTGTTCGGACATTGCACGTTCGGATACAAGAAGCACTGCCGACGCCCCGTCCGCGATCTGCGATGCAGTACCTGCTGTGTGGATACCTTGCTCGGAATGAACTGGCACGAGCGCAGCGAGCTTCTCGAGACTGGTACTCCGCAAGCCCTCATCGCGTGAATGAACCTGCGCGGCCCCGTCCGTTGCGGAACGCGATAGCTCACTGACCGGAACGGGGACTACCTGAGAGTCGAATCGACCTGCCTGCCAGGCATTTGCTGCACGGACCTGAGAACTCAACCCCAAGGCATCTGCATCTACCCGGGTAATTCCCCACTGGTTTGCGATGCGCTCACCGGCTTCGAACTGTAGGACAAACTCGCCGTATCGATCGTAGTAGCTGAGCGGAGCGGGATGGCCAGGGCCGTCCATCGTGCACTGCAGGGGAACCCTCGACATGGACTCGACGCCGCATGCAATCGCGATGTCCGCAGCTCCTGATGCCACGAGTGCTGCAGCCATCGTCAGAGCCTGCTGAGACGACCCGCACTGACTGTCGATGGTCGTCGCCGGTACCGAGTCCGTCAAACCGGCGACCAGCCAGGCGGTGCGAGTGATATTCGCAGTCTGCTCACCCACCTGATCGATACAGCCACCCACTACCTGCGAAACTTCGGAGGCAGGCACTCCCGTGCGACGTAGGAGCTGGCGGAACGTATGTCCAAGGAGGTCGGCGGGATGGACCGAGGAGAGTGCTCCACTTCTCCTTCCAAACGGTGTTCGGACAGCATCGACAATGAAGACCGGGCGCATTTCATGACCTCATCTATTGTGGACATTTACATGACGAACTGTACAAAAATGTATAACACCGGGTTCGGTTCGTCTAGAGGACTCATCACAACGCGCCCGAGGTCGGGGAGCACCTGAGGCGTGTCGATCGCAGGACATCCGGGAGTCGGCGGGCAAGAGTCGTTGAAGTAGTCGCGATCGTTGCCGCGAGGCACGACATGGTTCACCGGGTTCCCGACGCAGATCCGGCAGCAGGTCTGATCCAACAACCCGGCGCAATCGCCGAAGAAGGAGATCCGCCGCCGCACCGATGCCTTCGGGATCGTTCCGAAACAGACCGCCCTGGTCCGACTCCCGAAGTCATGCCGACCAAACAGTACGACGAGCGGATCGAAGGCCGCCGCTACGTGAGATCGGACGCGCCGGCCAGCTCCTGTTCGACATGACTACCGGCACCACACAGGAGGCAACACCGGCGTTAACCATCTGACCTACCGGCGAGGTCGGACGCAACGACACCGCACCCCACCTCATGCGACCAGAGACCCACCACCGCACGCAGGTCCCGTTCATTTCGACGTTCGAACACGTTCCAGAGCGCACTGCTCGACGACTCACGATCTCCACCCAGCACGCCAAGTAGACAACCCAAATGCTTGACGTAGTACGGTGATGTGTCCTACATTACATTCGGCATTGTTGACGAAACCAACTCGCACAATGTCTCGCACTGCTGCCGTCCGGCTCTATTCAGTCCGTCCGACTCGGGCAGCGCTCTCCTCTTCTCTCCCATCCCTCCCCCCTGAAGGGCTATGGCCACATGGCACAGTCAGAAAGCTTGGAAAATCGACCAATACCGACTGAAGAAGTCGGTGAAAGCTCGCCCACTGCAGCCAATCGAGTGTCGACTACGTCGGCTGATAGCCCCACGGAAAAACGTCAGCGGAGACGGCGTGGCCTCGTGATACTGCTGTGCTTTATCGTCCTGGTCATCGATGGCTACGACCTTGTCGTATACGGGGCCGTAGTGCCTTCACTGTTGAATGAGAGCGAATGGGGGTTGACCTCATCGACGGTCGGGGCAATTGGCGCTTCCGCCCTTCTCGGAATGGCTGCCGGCGCTTTCGCAGTCGGTGCGTTCAAGAGGGTTGGGCGTCGTCCCCTCATGATCGGACTACTAACGTGGACATCGCTCGGTATGGGTATGTGCGCTGTTTCCGTCAATGCCCAAATGTTCGCTAGCGCGCGCCTTCTGACCGGTGTTGCGCTGGGTGCTTTGATTCCACTTGCAATTGCCATGACAGCCGAGTTCTCCCGGCCCGACCGCCGAAATCTCAGCAACGCGATAGCGCTCTCCGGCTATGCGGCTGGCGGCGTCCTGTCTGCTGTGGTCGCCCTAGCAATTCTCGAATCATACGGGTTCCGCATGATGTTCGCTGTGGGCACCACACCCCTGATCCTGGTCTTGCCGGTCATGATCTGGATCCTTCCCGAGGCGCCATCTTACCTAGTTTCCAGAGGAAAGAACCTGCAAGCAGCGAAAATTGCGCAGCTGTACGGGGTAGACCTCGACCCGATCACATCGGACGAGCAGGCGGGCAACTCCCAGAATGGTAGCGGTCAGGCAATACTCACCAGACGCCCTTGGGTCATTGCTCTATCACTGTTTTCTGCCGCCTATTTCTGCGGCCAGGTCCTCAACTACGGAATGAGCACTTGGTTGCCCAAAATAATGAATGATGCCGGCTATTCCTTGGATTCCGCCCTCCTCTTTCTATTATCACTCAACTGTGGCGCCATCGCGGGAACGCTCCTGTTCTCCAGGATCGCAGATCGAATTGGATCGCAACGAATCCCCGTATACTCCTGGCTTAGCGCTGCGGCATGCTTGCTGTGGCTCGGCATCGCGCCTCCTCCCAATCTTGTCGCATACTTTTTGGTATGCATCATCGGATTCGGATCCATCGGCAGTCTAATCCTTCTCAGTGGACAAATTGCTCACTACTTCCCTCCAAGTTCTCGATCGATAGCTCTCGGAGTGAGTTTTGGAGCATCACGCATCGGAGGATTTGCAGCAATCCTGGGTGGGGGAATTCTTCTCGACCTTCACCTTTCCACCAGCGGGATGCTCTGGATCTGGATCATTCCGACCACCATGAGCATCGCGGCACTGCTCATGGTCCCGAAGAAGCCCGGCTCTACTGAATTCAAAGTGCGTTGATCCGAGCCCGAAGCTGATTGGAGTGGATCAGTGATCGCAGGATGTCGCGGTTGAGGTTCCGGACGCCGAGGGCGATGCCCCGCAGGTGCTCGAGACAGCCGTTGATCGCCTCCACGGAACCGTTGGAGACACCGACATCGAACTAGGCGAGGATCTGGTGTCCTCGGTTCCAGAGGCTGCGGCCGAGTTGGGCCAACTCCTCGAGCCCCTTCGGGACACCGGTGCGGAATCGTTTGAGGCACTTGAATATCGTGAGCTCCCCTGCCCTGCGGTCGGGGTTGCCGTAGGCATTGATGAGTTCGTGGTAGCGCCAGGCTGTGACCTCGACCGCGGCATGAGCGTCGTCGGCCGCCAGCGCGGTGTCGAGCTTCGATTTCTGCTCGTCGGTGAGTAGATCTGTGCGTGTGAGCAGGATCCGGCGGATCCCGAATGGAGATAGCGCACCCCGTAGAGGTGCCCGGACCGGTCGAACACGAGGTCGCGGGCCAGCGACACCGCCAACGCGTTGACGGTGTCGCAGCCCAAACCCAACGCCTTGGCGATCGCGGACACCGGCATCTTGTCGACCGCCAGGCGCTGCAGGATCCAGCGGCAACACCGCCGGGTGGTCGTCTTTCGGGGTTGCGGCCCGGTCGATCCGCTGCCGGAAGATCGTCACCTCGCAGCCGTCATCGGTACGGGTGGGCCGGTGTAGCCGGACCCGTAGGCGGGTCGGGTGCCCGGCGACCGGCAGGTCGGTCAGCAACCGGTCGACGTGATCGCGGAGTCGGCCGGGCTGAACGCGCGACGGGCACGCCGGGTCGTGCTCGACGGGCCGGCACACGATCCAGGTCCGCTCCTCGGCAATCGCAGCGCCGGTGAACGTGGCTCCGAGTTCGACGGGGGCAAATGGTATTGACGACGAGGCCGGTGGTGACGGTCACGAGTCCTGTGGGCGTGAGATGGGTGTCTAGGAACTTCCGTCCTCACACCGCAGGACTCATCTAGGTCAAGTCCAGGGACGTGGTATATCGCGGTTGCCGCGTGATTCCTCGCGGGGGTTATACGGTCAGGGCGGGTGCGGCCTCCTCGTCGGGGTTGGTGGCGGTGTCGGTGGGTTTGTCTCCGCGGGCGTGGGTGAGGACGTCGAGTCCGCGGTAGCGGCGTCCTTCGATCCATTCGTCGTGTTGTTCGGCGAGGACGGCGCCGTCGAGGTGGTCGGCGACCTTCGGGAACTTCTTGGCGAGCGCGTCGATGATCCGATCATATTGTGCGTGAACGGATTCCGACTCGGTTTGGTCGTAGACTGAGTGCAGCAAGGTCTTCACTCACAGCAACGACGCCTTCTGGGTGTACGGGCCTGTGTCCACGGGCCGGCTGCGGAACGCCTCGACCTGCTCGTCGAGCTCCTTCGCCATGATGCTGACCTGGGACTTCGAGAGCGAGGTGATGCCCAACGTGTCGACGAGCTTCTCCATCCGGCGGGTGGAGAAGCCGAGCAAGTAGCAGGTGGCGACCACGGTGGTCAGGGCACGTTCGGCGCGTTTGCGGCGCTCAAGCAGCCAGTCCGGGAAGTAGCTGCCCTGCCGGAGCTTGGGAATCGCGACGTCGAGGGTCCCGACGCGGGTGTCGAACTAGCGGTGCCGGTATCCGTTGCGGGAGTTGACGCGTTCATCGGAGCGTTGCCCGCAGCCGGCGCCGCACACCACGTCGGCCTCGGCCCCCATCAGCGCCCGGATCAACATCGTGAGCAATTCCCGCAGCAGATTCGGGCTCGCGCCGGTGAGTCTGTCCAGGGCGAGCTGGCGCAGGTCTATATCGTGAGCAGTGGTCGTCGTGGTCCTGTCTCGAGTCGACTTGTTAGGTCTCTCGAAGAATCACGCGGTGATCGTCTTTCGTTCGGCTACGACACGCCGGTCATCTCATCAGGCTCCGGCTCGTACACCATCCTCATGGACGTAACCCTCATCTACGTTCGGCGCCTCACCACACGCACGGGATCATCCTCGTACGCTCCCGATCGGGAAGAGCCGCGGAAGCCTGTGTCACTAACGAAGAATGGTGGCTTGAACTGGGATAATTCGACTTACGACTGTTGAATCAACACCAGTTCGAAGAGCACCATTCAGGCGGGTAAGTCCACCGGCCCGTACCCACGCGGATGCTGGAGCGGTCTTCGTCGAGGGTGATATCCCGAACCCAGTGCAGCGCGGTTCCCGATGCCCCAATGACCGCGGACGATGCGGGAATCTTGTTCCAGGGCAATGTTCTCGGGAGATTCCGTAGGGCGCGTTGGTTGTTCGTCACGGTGAGCACTTAGTACCCGCCTCTGCCGACGATGTAGTCGGCGGGCGCCCGCTGACAATGCAGGGCATCCGCGGTGACCACCACATCGGTCAGATCCAGCATGTCGAGGAGGTCGGTCACCAGTGGGATCTCGTTCGTCTTCGCGCCGACCTCGACCTGTCCGAGGACGACGCTATTGCCGTGGTCCAGCGCCGCCAACAGATGGGCGAGGTGCCCGGCTGTGTCCTTCGCGCCGCGCAAGGTTCCGCTATCGACGGCGACCACCCGACGACCATCGATCATGCTTGTCCGCAACCACGCCCACGCACCGACGACCCAGTCCAACCTCGCGGCCTCGAGACGGGCGAGGGTGCGCCGGATCGACGAATCCGCCGGGGCCCGGCCCTCGATCCCGAGCCGCTGCAGTGCGTCCACAGGCGCATCGTGGACCCATTCGGCGACGGCAGTGAACGATCTCGCGCCGGCACACACCGCCGCCAACGCCACCGACAGGATTGCTGCGAGTCGATGCCGGACCCCGCGCAGAGCTCGTGGATCATGCACACGGTCGAGCATGTTGAGGATCCCGGCACCGGGCACCTGAACATATGTGGTCGATGATGGAGATGCGGGCACGACTCGTGGCTGGTTGTGGAGCTTGTGTAGGAAACTTGAATCATCACCGAGGCGATCGTGCCCGACCCAATCTGCGCTCTCAGTCGACCCCGCCACGAAACTGCAGCTCAGCAGACATCACTCACGACTTTTCCGGGGCCCTGGTTGCTGCTCCATGTTCAGGGAGAAAAGAGTTCTGGTGTCATACGGCTTCGTTGAAAGTTGGCGGATCTGCCCACAGTCGCTAACCTGAAGTAATGACTATCGCTTCAGGAGTACGGAAGACGGGAAGCACTAGCGCAGCGTCCTTACTCTTCACTCTACTCGGCGAATACCTCCGCGACAACGATCAAAAACCTTGGACCTCGACATTCGTCCGCGCTCTTGGCGCCCTTGACTACGAGGAGCCGGCGGCGAGAAAAGCCATCTCTCGGGCTAGTGCAGACGGCTGGCTCGAATCCGAGCGAATGGGAAGACGCGTTCGCTGGCAATTGTCAGAAAAAGCGGTGCAGCACTTCCGTGAAGCAGAAGTGATCGCATATAATCGCCATCAGCCGCCTGAATGGAATGGAACGTGGTTTTTGCTTTTCACCTCGATTCCAGAAAATCAGCGAGAACTACGTCATCAGCTGCGCACGCAACTCCGATGGAAGGGATTCGGCCCCGTCGGTGGCGGCGTTTGGATCAGCCCGGCTGCGGATGCCGAGCGGCTTGCATCCGATGTCCTTCGCGAACTCGATATTTCACGAAACTCGTTCAGCTTCGCGGGACAATTCGGTACACTAGGTGACGAGTACGAGATGGTGCAGCGCGCATGGGATTTAAAACTGCTTGCCCAGGAATACGCAGATTTTGATACGCAGATGAACCGATTCTCCTGCAATTCAAACCCTGAAATGGCGTTCATACATTACACCGTACTTGTGCATTCCTGGCGTCGCCTCGTACTTTCCGATCCAAATCTCCCAGCTGAACTACTTCCTGCGCGATGGGTGGGGGTGGACGTAACAGCGAGATTTTTCGCGATGCGCGACGAGTTAGGTCCGACAGCCATACAGTGGTTCTGGCAGGACGACGTATGTCGATGAAGGCATCGTCTATTCTTCGACCTGCGACTTGGCATTGCCGTATAGCGCGCATGACGAAATGAATAATTCCAATTCATAGGCCTCGATCTTTCATGTGGCTGACGTGTCGGCAGGGCCCCGCGCCTCGAGCCAGGCTGCGCTTCGGCGACCGCGAACCTGCCCGCTGCCGGAACCAATCGCCACCTTGCCATCGAACACACCAATACGACAGATCTACAGCAACGGGGGCACACCGCATGGATCCGCAGGAACGCCGGGCCCAGATCCTGGCTCGTTCCGGGGAGATCTTCGCGACGAAGGGCATCTCGGCAACTACGGTGCGCGAGATCGCGGAGGCGTGCGGGGTGTACTCCGGCACCCTTTACCACTACTTCCCCTCGAAGGAAGCGATCGTCACCGAGATCATCCGGGTGTACGTCGAGGAGTTGTACGAACGCTGTTCCTCGGTGGTCGCACTGGGCCTCCCTCCGATCGAGCGGCTCGAGGCCCTCGTCCTGGTCGCGCTCGAGGCCGCGGAATCGCACCGAAGTGCAACGGCGATCTGGCAGGTCGAGACCGAGTACATGCGCGAGCGAATGCTCGAGGCCAGCTTGGAAGAAAAGGGTCACTTCGCCGCGCAGCTGTGGATGCAGTGCATCGACCAGGCGAAGGCCGCGGGTGAACTGCGCGACGATATCGCCTCGACGACCTTCTACCAACTGATGCGAGACGCGGTCTGGCTTACCAGCCGCTGGTTCCGCGCCTCCCCCGAGAAGTCGAATGCTCAGTGCGCGCGCGAGATCACGTCGCTGTTCATCGACGGCATGCGGATCCGCTGACAGAACCTGCACAGACGAAGACGGCGGGGCAGGCGAGATGAATTCGCCTGCCCCGCCGTCTTTTTCCGGGTATCGTCAGCTCACAACCAGATCGAGTTCGTCGTCGGTGACGGTCACCGTGATCCTGCCGCCGGCGTCGAGTACGTCGTCCAGCAACAGATCGGCGATGCGATCGTCGACCTCCCTGGCGATGGTCCGGCGCAATGGCCGCGCACCGAACTCGGGCTGGTGCCCGTGCTCGGCGATCCAATCCACCGCATCGGGCATGAACTCGATGTCGATGTCCTTTGCACGCAGCCGATCACGGCTCTCGCTCAGCAGCAGATCGGTGATCCGGTGCAACTGCTCGGCCTCGAGCTTCCGGAAGATCACGATCTCGTCGATCCGGTTGAGGAACTCCGGCCGGAACGACTCCCGCAGGCGACCCATCACCCTGTCCCGCAACGGCTTCTCGGCCGCCGCGGCATCACCGGTGGTGAATCCGAGCGCACCGCCCTTGCTGGAGATGATGTCCGACCCCAGGTTGCTGGTCATGATCAGCACGGTGTTCTTGAAGTCCACCGTCCGGCCCTGACCGTCGGTGAGCCGTCCATCGTCGAGCACCTGCAGCAGGACGTTGAACACGTCCGGGTGTGCCTTCTCGATCTCGTCGAGCAGGATCACCGAGTACGGATGCCGGCGCACCCGTTCGGTGAGCTGTCCGGCCTCGCCGTAGCCGACATACCCCGGAGGGGCGCCGACCAACCGGCTCGCGGTGTGCCGCTCGCCGAACTCGCTCATGTCGAGCCGGAGCATCTTCGACTCGTCCCCGAACAGCGACTGCGCCAACGCCTTCGCGAGCTCGGTCTTGCCGACACCGGTGGGCCCGAGGAACAGGAAGCTGCCGACGGGCCGACGCGGATCGCCCATGCCGGTGCGGCTGCGACGCACCGCTCGCGAGATCGCCTTCACCGCGTCCTCCTGGCCGACGACCCGCTGGTGCAGTTCGTCCTCCAGTCGACGCAGGCGCTCCTTCTCCTTCTGCGTCATCTGGCTGGCCGGAATTCCGGTGGCCCGGGCGACCACCTCGGCGATGCCCTCGGCCGTCACGGCCGGGACCTCGGCCGCGACGGGTTCGCCGTCACGAGCCTCGGCCAGTCGCTTCTCGACACCGGCGATCTCGTCCCGCAACTGCGACGCACGCTCGTACTGCTCGGCGCCGACCGCCTGCTCCTTCTCCTTCTCGAGACGCGTGATCCGCTGCCGCAGCGCCTTCGCGTCCGAACCGGAAGCACCGAGCTCGAGACGCTTTCGTGCACCCGCCTGGTCCATCAGATCGATCGCCTTGTCCGGCAGGTACCGGTCGGCGATGTACCGCGACGACAGCTCGACGGCCGCGGTGACCGCCTCGTCGGTGTAGCGGACGCGGTGGTGCTCTTCGTACCGCGGGCGCAGACCGGTCAGGATCGCGACAGCGTCCTCGGCGTTCGGCTCGTTCACCGTCACCGGCTGGAACCGTCGTTCGAGGGCCGAGTCCTTCTCGATGTGCTTGCGGTACTCATCGAGCGTGGTCGCGCCGACGATGTGCAGATCACCGCGAGCGAGCTTGGGCTTGAGGATGTTTCCGGCATCCATCGCACCGTCTCCCCCGGCGCCCGCACCCACGATGGTGTGCAGCTCGTCGATGAAGACGATGATCCGGCCGTCCTGCGCGAGGATCTCGTCGACAGCCTTGGTCAACCGCTCCTCGAAGTCGCCCCGGTAGCGGGTTCCGGAGAGCATGCCGGCGAGATCCAGCTGGATGATCTTCTTGTCGGCCAGCACCTCCGGGACGTCACCCTCCACGATGCGCTGCGCCAGCCCCTCGACGATCGCGGTCTTGCCGACGCCTGCCTCCCCGACGAGCACCGGGTTGTTCTTGGTGCGTCGGGCGAGGATCTCGACGGTCTGCTCGATCTCGTCGGCGCGGCCGATCACCGGGTCCACCCCACCGGAACGAGCGCGATCGGTGAGATCGGTGCCGTACTTGTCGAGCGTCGGAGTAGCCGAGTCCTGCTCGGGCTCGGACGGACCCGCGTTCACCGCGGACTGCATCGACTCCGGGGTGACACCGGCCGAGGCCAGAATCCGCCCGACAGTCGAGTCTGCGTGCGAGATCATCGACAGAAAGATGTGCTCCGGGTCGATGTAGGTCGATCCCAGTGCGCGTGCGATCTGGTGCGCGTCGAGCAGTGCCCGTCGGCCCGCCGCAGTGACGGTGGGCGCGGTCACGACCGCCTCCCGGCCGTGCGGTAGATGCGCCTCCGCGGCCTGAGAGATGGCATCCGGGTCTCCGCCGACGCGCCGCACCATGTCGCGGACCGGATCCTTACCGGCCGCCACGTGCAGGATGTGCAGGGCGTCGAGGCCCGTGTCACCGCGACCGGCAGCAAACTGCGCGGCCTCCGCCATGAGCGTCTGAGTGTCCTGGCTCATGAGCCGGGTGATGTCGATGCGCCCGGGCCCCTCGGGCCCGAAGAATGCCGGCATTCGCAGCCTCCTCCAAAGTTGAGTCCTATCGACTCATGGAACATGCCCGGAGGACGTTGAATTCCCCGCCGTCCAGGGTTGTCGACCCGGCAGCGTTCCCCACTTAGCCCGATCGGGCGTGAACCACGGCCCGGGGCGACCTGACCTCGACACTTCCACCTCATTCGGACCCGCCGCGGCGCTTCTGTGAGAACCGGCACACCATTCGGCCCATCGTTCGCCGCACGATTCTGCGGGTGCGGCAGCTACGGCCGAAGGACGATATTGCCCACCTTTCGACCGGAGTCGACCCGGGCGTAGGCAGTCACGATGTCCTCGAGGTCACCGAGATCCTCCGCCACCACAGCGAGCTGACCCGACTCCACCAGCTGCAGCAGCAGTTCGAAGTCGGCCGTCGACTCAGGTGCGGCCCCGGCCACGACCCGACGTCGCGGCACCAGGGTGGCCCACAAGTCCGCGACGGCGAGCAGTAGCCGCCCACGCTCGGTCAGAAGCTTCCGGCCGCTGGCGGGAGAGATGTTGCCGACCGCGTCCAACACGATGTCGAACCGCTCCCCCACGTCCGACAAGTCGGTGGTCGTGTAATCGATCACACGATCGGCTCCGATTCGCGAGACGAGTGCGGTGTTGGCGGAACTCGTCACGCCGGTGACGCGTGCACCGAAGTACTTGGCCAACTGGACCGCGCTGGTGCCGATCGCTCCCGACGCCCCGTTGATCAGGACCGCATCACCACGTTGTACAGATCCCCGATCACGGAGGAGGTGCAGTGCAGTGGAACCGCCGAACAGCACCGCGGCCGCGTCGAGATGGGACACCGCCGCCGGCTTGCGGACCACCTTGCTCTCGGGCACCGCTACCAACTCCGCATGTGCCCCCATCCGCATTCCGGCCATTCCGCAGACCTCGTCACCGACGGCAACACCGTCGACCTTGGCGCCGACTGCGTCGACGACGCCGGAGAACGTCGACCCCAGGACCTTCCGACGGGGCCGCACGACACCGAACATCAGCCGCGCAAAGGGGCCGAAGCCCCTCGGAAAACGCGCCGCCCGAATTCGCGAATCTGCAGCCGTAACGGCCACAGCGTTCACACGAACGAGCACTTCGGTGGCGCGCGGCGCAGGGTTCGGCACCTCCACGACGCGGACGACATTCGGGGGGCCGTATCGATCGACTACCGCAGCCTTCACAGCATCCTCCTTACAGGCGTAAGTTTCACGGGGGTAGACTAGGCTTACGCCTGTAAGGAAGCAAGACGTCACGAAGGATGTCATGAAGGTAAGGCCGGCACTCAGCCGAATCGGGATCATCGAGGCCGCGGTCCGGGTGGCCGACCGAGGCGGCCTGAACGCAGTGAGCATGCGCAACGTGGGCAAGGAATTGGGAGTCGAGGCGATGTCCCTCTACAACCACGTTGCGAACAAGGAGGACCTGCTGGACGGACTCGCCGACTGGATCTTCGCTGCGATCGAACTGCCCGGATCCGACGACATCCCGTGGCATCGAGCCATGGCGCGGCGCGCGGCGTCGCAGCGAGCTGCGCTGGCACAGCACCCCTGGGCCGTGAGCCTGATCGAGTCGCGCCGGTCGCCTGGCCCGGCGCTACTACGGCATCACGATTCCGTGCTCGGCTGTCTGCGTAGGAACGGCTTCCCGGTCGCGCTGGCCGCACACGCATTCTCCGTCCTCGACGCCTATGTGTACGGCTTCGTGCTCACCGAACTGAACCTGCCCATGGGGCCGGCCGAGCAAACGGAGGAGTTCGTTCACGAACTCGAAATTCCCGCCGACACCTATCCCTATCTCGCGGAAATGGTGCAGGAGATGGTGATCGGCAAGGACTACGCGTACGGCAACGAGTTCGACTACGGCCTGGAATTGATCCTCGCCGAACTCGACGACCGCTTGCGCGCGAGCAGTGAAAAGTGCGACCGGAGCGCGGAACCGATGTCGGCGCCGTAGGACACGCCCGCCGTGCACGCGGCCCAATGCACCCGTGCGTCGACCTCCGGAGATCTGGTCAAGCGTAGGTGTAAGTGATATCGGTCAGTTGCTCCGACAGCGACCACAATTGTCCCGCAACACGTTCGTCACGTGACTTCCTGCTCGACCCCACCACCTTCGGGTATCCACGCGTCTCGAACAGCGACGACGGCCCGAGGTAGCTCCCGCCGATCGCGTCAGGCACCGTCGCCGCGTACAGCATTGGCAGTACCCCCATCTCGGCGGACTGCGCAATGACCGGATTGGCCAGCGTCATGATCCGGCCCTGGATCGACTCGGTGTGTGACTGCAGATTGGTTGCCGCGTAACCAGGGTGCGAGGCAAGGGCTTTGACCTTCGATCCGGTCGCCGCGAGACGGCGTTGCAATTCGTAGGTGAACAGCAGATTGGCGAGCTTCGATTGGCCGTACGCCGGCCACCGCTTGTACGGCCGACGCTCCCAGTTGAGATCGTCGAGATCGATGGTGCCGATCTTGTGCATCGTGCTCGACATCGTCACCACCCGGTCACGAATCCTGCCCAGGAGCAGGCCCGTCAGTGCGAAGTGGCCCAGATGGTTGGTGCCGATCTGCATCTCGAAGCCGTCCGCTGTACGCCGCAGCGGGACGGCCATGACGCCGGCGTTGTTCACGAGTACGTCGAGGCCGTCCACCGAGTCCGCGAACTCACGCACGGACGACAGATCGGCGAGGTCGAGCCTGCGGACCTCGACATTGCTCCCCAAGTCCGCCGCGACCGCGCGCCCCTTGCCGACGTCGCGGCAGGCGAGGACGACATGCGCACCGGCCTTCGCGAGTGCCTTCGCGGCCTCGGCCCCCAACCCGCTGTTCGCGCCGGTGACGACGAACGTCCGGCCCTGCTGATCGACGATGTCCCGGGCGGTCCATGTGGTCATGGCCCCAGACTACGGAATCGCAAGGGTCGGGGCGCCGGCTTGCGCAGGTGTCCCGGACGCGCCGAGGGCGAGTACCGTCGGACCGTGCCCGCCGCCCCACTGCCCGTCCGCGACGGCCTCAACCCCACTCGTCTGCGCCTGCCGGACTCCGGACCGTGGCCTACCGCCGTGGCCTACCTCCTCGCCCGGTTCCCCTCCGATACCGCCCGTCTTCTCGAGAAGGTCGCAGCCGGAGAGGTAGTCGACGAGGCCGGCGCCCCGATCACCGGTGCCACGGAGTTCCGGCCACGCAGCTTCCTGTACCTCTACCGCGACCCGCCGGTCGAGGCGCGGGTGCCGTTCGAGATCGACATCCTCTACCGCGACACCGACTTGCTCGTCGTCGACAAGCCACACTTCCTCGCCAGTACCCCGCGCGGCGCCTACGTCGCCGAGTCCGCGCTGGTGCGCCTGCGGCGGGACCTCGACCTACCCGAGCTCACCCCTGCGCACCGATTGGACCGGATCACCGCGGGAGTCCTGATCTTCACGGTGCGTCGGCAGGCCCGCCGGGCGTACCAGTCGCTGTTCGACGAGCGGAAGGTCACGAAGGAGTACGAAGCGCTGGCCCGGCACGATCCGGCATTGCGTCTTCCCGTCACCGTCCGCAGTCGAATCATCAAGGAGCGTGGCGTCTTACAAGCCCGCGAGGTACCCGGAACGCCGAACGCCGAGAGTCGTATCGAGCTGATCGAAGCGGTCGACGGCATCGGCCGGTACCGTCTGCTCCCCCACACCGGCAAGACACACCAATTGCGGCTGCACATGAGCTCGCTCGGCGTCCCGATCCTCGGCGACAACTTCTACCCCGAGTTCTACGATGTCGCGCCGGACGACTACTCGACGCCTCTGCAACTGCTTGCGCGCAGCATCGAGTTCACCGATCCACAATCGGGCGCGCAGAGACGGTTCACCAGCCGTCGGCGCCTCGACGCCTGAATTGCCTCCGCCCGCTCACCGACCCGAAGCGGAGCAGCCATGCCAAGCAAGTGCTAGGTTGCCCTACGAATGCCATGGCTTGGAACGACAACCCTGGGAGCTGGCTGTGACCACAACCTCGTCGACTTCTTCCCCCTCCACCACCGCACTCGTCACCGGCGGCACCGGCGGTATCGGATCCGCCGTCGCCCGGCAGCTCGCCGCGGAGGGTCACGATGTGGTGCTGGCCTACCGATCCAACACCGAAACGGCCGCCACGCTCGTCGCCGAGATCGAAGCCCTCGGCGTCCGTGGCGCCGCACACCGGGTGGACCTGAGCGACAGTGCCCAGCTCGAGGAGCTGGTCTCCCATGTCACCTCCACCTTCGGCGACCTGTCGATCCTCGTTCACGCCGCCGGCCCACACGTGCCGATGGTCCACCTGTCCCGCGTCGAACCGCGCACTTACGCAGAGCATCTGAATGCCGAGGCGACCGCCTTCTTCACCGTCGTGCGGGCGTGCCTGCCGGCGCTGCGCGAAGCGTCCGGCGCGGTGGTTGCGGTAACCACCGCCGCCACCGACCGCTACCCGGTGCGTGACGGACTCTCGGCCGGCACCAAAGGCGCGGTCGAGGCACTCGTCCGAGGGTTCGCGGCCGAGGAAGGCCGTTTCGGGGTCCGCTTCAACGCTGTCGGACCCGGCATGCTCGTCGACGGGATGGCCGAACGCTTGATCAGCTCACAGAGCCTGGACCAGCGCGCACTCGACGTGACGATGAGCCGGATCCCGTTGCAGAAGTTCGGCACTGCCGTCGATATCGCTGAGGCGGTCAGCTTCCTTGCGGGCCCCAAGTCCGGCTTCATCACCGGCCAGAAACTCAACGTCGACGGCGGCTACACGGTCTAGCCGCCCGGTCAGGGCAGGATCATCCGAGCCGAGATCTCGAGCCGATCGGCGATCCGCGTATAGGAACCGTAACCCATGCCGGCACGCACCAGGGCTCCCGAATAGAGCAGTTCGAGTGCCTCGACCAGGTCCTGGTCGGGCTCGGGCTCGAGTGCGGCGATCAGCCGCTCACGGATCTCGAGCCCGACCCGAGCCCGCAGGTGTTCCACATCCGGATCCCGGCCGAGCAGCGCGGTGGTCACCGCGGCCGCCAACTCGGGCTCGTCGGACACCAGGAGCGCAACGCTGCGCAGCACGGCCACCGCACGGGCAGTCCGATCGTCCGATGTCGCGTCTTCCCTCGGCATTTCGGCAAGCCGACGCCAGAACACTTCCGCCACAAGGTGTTCCTTGGACGAAAAGTAGGTGTACGCGGTTGCGGGAGCCACCCCGGCCCGGGCCGCGACCAAACGCACGGTCAGCCCGGCGAATCCTCCCTCGCGTAGCACCTCGACCGCACACTTGGTGAGCCGAGACACGGTCTCGGCCTGCTTCGCGGTCAACCTGCGGCGGGTCGATTCGTAATTGCCAGACACATGTCCGGAGGCTACGCCACCGGTGAGCGCCCCGCGACGACGGCCCCGGCGCGGCGACCCGAGTACACGCAGTCGGCAATCGACAGCCCGCTGACGTACGACTGCGAGCAGATCCCCACCGCATTGCGACCGGCAGCGTACAAACCCGGAATAGGGCTACCGTCGCTGCCGGTGACCGCGCCGGTCCACTCGTCGACCGTCAGCCCGCCGAGCGTGAGCACCGGGCAGGGAAATCCTGCCTGAATGCGGATCGAGCAGTCGAAGGCATAGAAGGGACCGTCGACCAGGGGCGTGACGTGAGCGGGGTCCTTGCCCATCGCGTCTGGCCGACCGTCGCGACGATCCGCGTTGTACTGATCGAGAGTACGGGCGAGACCCGCGGGGTCGATTCCGGTCCGGCGGGCCAATTCCTCGGCGGTGGCGCCCTTCTTGTTCCCGACGCTGTAGAGGTAAGTGGTCTGTAGGCGCTGGAACCACAACGTCTGCTCCGGCACCTGGCGCTTGGCGTCCGCAAGAATCCGCGAGTCGACCACCAGGTACGCCGAGACATCGGTCTGCTCGGCGATGTGCTCACCGATTTTGGCGCCGTAGAGCAGTTCGTTGCAGATCCGCTGGCCCTCGCGGTTGACGAGAACACCCTCGGTCATCGCGATCGGCGGGTTGAAAAAGCGCCATGCGGACACCCGGTCCATCCGGTCCGTAGCGCCTCCGACCGACCGGCCGAGTTCGATGCCGCTACCGTCGTCGCCGATCGTACCCAGCGGCGAACCGCCCGAATGTCGCGGCGCATTCTCCTTCAACATCTTCTGGTTGAACACGAAACCGCCGGCAGCGAGTACGACGCCCTTGCGCGCCCGGTACCGGCGTACCACCGAGTGTTCGGACTCGATCCGGCGGATCGGACCGTCCATGAGTCGGCCGACCGGCCGGTAGTAGAGGTTCATCTTCCGGTTCCACGACCCGAGCGCGCGATGCAGACGCCGTCGAGCACGGGCCTTGGGATCCACCTCACGACATTCGACACCGATCACGGTGCCCGTGTCGTCGGTGATCAGTGAGGTCACCGTCGTCTGTGGACGAACGTCGATCCCCCGCCGGCGTGCAGCCCTCGCCATCGCGTCGAAGAACACCTTCCCCGAGGTGCCGCGACCCTTCGTGCGGTGTCCACGCGGCGCCGGCTTCGCAGCCTGAGCGTATGGCGGCGCGAGCTCGTTGCCCGAGTAGTACAGGTAGTAGTCGTTGGTGGGGTACGACGTCTTACGCGGGGCCATGCTGCCTTCGAACGGGACGCCCAGTTCCTCGAGCCACTGCAGATTCTCGACACTGCGGCCCACGAAGTCCTCGAGCAGTGCGTCGGAGACCACTCCCTCCGTCTCGAGCTTCAGGTAGTCGAGCATCGCCGCCGGGGTGTCGTCGAATCCGGCCTCCTTCTGCTGCGTCGTCCCGCCGCCCGCGTAGTAGATGCCGCCGCTGATCGCGGTTGCTCCCCCGCCGTCGAAACGCTCGACCACCAGCACCTGCGCGCCGCGATCGGTGGCCTCGATCGCCGCACTGGCGCCGGCGGCCCCGAATCCGACGACCACGACGTCCGCCTCGCCATCCCAGTGACCGGATCCACTGTGCACCTGCATGCTCCCTCTCCTCGCCAACGTTGTGTTACGAACACCTACACCCAGGCGTCGCGGATGTCCTGTCCAAGTTCGTTGCGCCCGAACAGCGTCAGAGGCTGGTGCGGATCGTTGATGACGTGGGCACGACCCGCATGCGCGTCGCGCCAGAAGCGCTGGATCGGAGTGGCGCACTGGAGCGCGCCGCCGCCGCCGTGATCGAAGAGCCGGTCGATCGCACCAACCGCCATGGCCGTCGCGCTCACCTGATCACGACGCGTCTTGACGCGTAACGACACGGGGATACGTTCCGCGGACCGCGCGAGCGCGAGCAGTTCGGCGAGATTGCGGTTCAACTGGGTCCAGGCAAGTTCGATGTCGCGGGCGGACTCGGCCATGGCAATCTGCATGAACGGATCGTCCACGACGCGCAGCGGGCCTGCGGTCCGCAATCGGTCGGCATTGCGCTCGGTGAACGCCGAATAGGCCCCGTCCGCCATCCCGATGATCGGCGCGGTGATCGCCGTCGAGAACACTGCGGAGAACGGAAGCCGGTACAGCGGGGCGGTATTGACCTCCTGGCCCGGGCCGGTGCACTGCACGGTTGCCGCGAAGCTCAAGGTGCGGTGCTCCGGAACGAAAGCGTCCTCGATCACAACATCGTTGCTGCCCGTGCCGCGGAGCCCGACCGTGTCCCAGACGTCGTCGATCCGGAAGTCTCGGGTCGGCACCAGGAAGGTGCGGAAGTCCATCGGATCGCCCGCGTCGTCGACAACCAGCCCGCCGACGAGCACCCAGTCCGCATACGCGGAGCCCGACGAGTAGCTCCACCGGCCGGAAAAGAAGTACCCGCCGTCCGACTCGATTGCGCGACCCATCGGGGCGTATGACGACGACAGCAACGCGTCCTGGTTCTCACCCCACACGTCCTGCTGGGCCCGCAGGTCGAACAGCGCTAGATGCCACGAATGGACGCCTACCACCGAGGCGACCCACCCGGTGGATCCGCACGCGCTCGCCAGCGCACGCACCCCGGCGTAGTAGTCGGCGGGATCGCATTCGAATCCACCGAACCGATGTGGCTGCAGCAATCGGAAGTGTCCGGCCTCGGTGAGGGCTCGAACGACGTCGCCCGAGACCTGACGGGCATCCTCGGTGATCTGTGCATTCGCACGGAGATCAGGCAGCAGGCTCGTGACGTCCGCCAGCACGTCCGCGACTTCCCGGTCACCCATCGAGCGCCCCAATCCCGGCCACCTTCCGAACCCGACCCACCCTTCGGGTAATCATCACCAACGTGCCGACATTAGAACAGGGTGCAGATTTTGTCGATTTTTCGCGCCCGACACTGAACTGGACACCACTCGGAGCCCGACGAGATTTCCCGCTCACCATCCCGTTCACCTGCGCATATTGCAGGCTGCCGCCCATATCGCATCGGCACGGCGAAAGCCCTCGAGGATCAGGGGGAATCAACTGGAATCTGTTCTAGTTTTGCCATCCTCCACGAACCAGGAATGGCCGGGACGAATTCCGCATCGGGGACTGCACCACCAACTCGGACTGTCGCCGATCGCGGCGGTTGAGCACACGGAATCTGCGGTCGCGAAAGGGCCCTCATGAGAAGCATGCAGAGGGAGGGTACCGAGGTGAGGGGAGGATCGATTGAGACCGGCGACTCGTGGTGGCCAGGGCCGGGATCGAACCGGCGACCTTCCGCTTTTCAGGCGGACGCTCGTACCAACTGAGCTACCTGGCCGGACGGCACCCGAACCGAATGCCTATCGCGCTGCGTTGTTTCCAACGAGCAGAGCGACCCTGACGGGACTCGAACCCGCGACCTCCGCCGTGACAGGGCGGCGCGCTAACCAACTGCGCCACAGGGCCTTGCTTGAAACCACTTGCCGAACTGTACTGCTACGGGTCGATCGAAGCCGACATACGAAGACTCCGCCATCGAGTCGTCACACTCGTTGCCGGAGTCTCATCGACCACCCGTTGTGGCCAGGGCCGGGATCGAACCGGCGACCTTCCGCTTTTCAGGCGGACGCTCGTACCAACTGAGCTACCTGGCCGGACGGCACCCGAACCGAATGCCTATCGCGCTGCGTTGTTTCCAACGAGCAGAGCGACCCTGACGGGACTCGAACCCGCGACCTCCGCCGTGACAGGGCGGCGCGCTAACCAACTGCGCCACAGGGCCTTGCTTGAAACCACTTGCCAAACTGTACTGCTGATCCAATCCGGTAAAGCGTACCCCCTACGGGATTCGAACCCGCGCTACCGCCTTGAAAGGGCGGCGTCCTAGGCCGCTAGACGAAGGGGGCCTGCCGAATTGCTCCGGCGAGTACCTCCAACGGCGTTCCGTTGGGAGCTTGGATAGCTTAGGGCACCAATTTCGCAAACCACAAATCGCCTGTTCAGAAGCCGTAATCCGACTCAGGCAGAGTCGGCGGCAGTCGCGGCCGCCGACCAGCCCTCGCGACGCCAATTCTCCAGCCAGGAGTCGGATGCCAAACCCTCCAGCACCACCTCGAGCGATTCCTCGAAGCGAGCGCGCAGATCGACCTGCTGAGCGGTGAGGTCTGCCATGTACCGCTGACCGGCCAGACACGCAGCCAGTACACGCGTGAACTTGTCGACATCGACACCGTCGCGGACGAGCCCCTGTCGCTGCGCCTGCTGGACCAGATCGCGAGCCGACGAGCCCCATACCCGGGCGCCGCCATCCTGCACGTCGGCATAGAACTCCGGCTCGATGATCAGCCGAAATTCCGCCTGCACGATCGCGTCGAGCAGGAACATCCGTGCGACATCGTCGATCAGCCCATGGAGGGCCTCGAACGGATCGAGGTCCGTTCGACCCGTCCACCGGTCGGTGGTCTCCTTGAATTTCTCGAGCGCCGCAGCGAGAACTGCGCGCCCGAGCTCCTCCTTCGATTCGAAGTGGAAGTACATCGCGCCCTTGGTTGCGTGCGAACCCTCGAGAATCGCGTTCACCGACGCTGCTGCATATCCGCGCTTGCCGAACTCGACTGCGGCCGCTTCCACGATCGCAGCGCGGGTCCGACGCGCACGTTCTTGTTGACGAGCCATATCGCTTGTCGCCTCCGAAGCCCATGCCACTCGCCGTCACACCGACCAGCGACCCACCCTCCCCAAAGATCCAGACTAGTCCCCCCGTACGGCCCACGGAACCAGCACTCCGCCTACCTGCACTTTTTCACCCAAAACGACAGAAACACACCGAGTGGTATAATTTCACTCGGCTCGGGTGCGCTGTAGGGGGGTGTGCACCCGAGCCGAACTTGCCTCCGGCCCGAATCGCCACGTCACGACGACGTCGGCCGGCACCGTCTGCGGGACCTCATCCGGGAACGCACGTCCCGGAAACAACCCCGCCGGAACCGTCACGGGTCTATATTCCGATCACATCACGATCGGGCGACCGATCATGCACCCAAAGGGATTTCGATGAACGTAAACGCACTTTTCCCGGCGCTGATCGGCACGATCGGCAACTTCATGAACTTTGGGAGCACCTTCCAACTCAGCTGACGGCTCCTCGACACGGAAGCCCGCCACCCTTCAAACTAGCGATCGACAGAATCATCGACTGGTCGGTGGAAGGCCCGCGGAGCGTGATCGCTCACCCAGATCCAAACGAGGGCCTCTGATTGGCAAACCAGGCCATGACCAGCGGCTCGATGAGTTGTGGCTCCGAGCCGAATCTCGTCCCGGACAAGTTTGGTGCCCCCTGTCGGGATCGAACCGACGACCCGAAGATTAAAAGTCTCCTGCTCTGCCAACTGAGCTAAAGGGGCGAGAGCACGATAACGCACCTTCGGACCGATCATGCAAGGGAACCCACCAATGCCGCGGCGTATCCGCAAAGCCATCCAATCGCGGCGCTTACCAACCAGTGTCGCCGACCCAGGCGGAAGCGAGACCCGACGGGGCCGCGGCCGGGCCGACTCGTTCGTCCGCCGAATTCGGGTCACATCTCGGGCGCCGGCGATTCTCCGGATGATCGCGGCTCGCGCTGGTGCAGGTCGCTTCGCAACTCGGTGAGTTCCTTGCCGCGTTTGCGGTATCGCGTATGCAGCACCACCGCGACCGCGAACACGGCCGCACCGATGATCGCACCGGCCAACGAGGCACCCCGGAAACCTGGGGCATCGACGTCGAGCGTCCGCTCACCCGCGTGGGCCGCACTGCTGCCGCCCAAGACCACGGTCAGCGTCAGCAGATTCGGGATCGCAGCGACGACGCCGAGCGCCAGCGCGGCAATCACCCAGATCCGCGCGTGCTTCCGGTGGCGGGAACACCACGCGATATAGAACAGCAACAGGGGAACCGCGGTACACAGGACCCCGTACATCAGGCCCCACAGGATGCCGCGGGTGAAGCTACCCGAAGAAAGCGATCCCACCTGCTGCGACCACCACCGCGGCAGGAACGCCGCGAGAATGAAGTACGCGATCACCAACGCCACCAGGATGACGGCGCCCCAGATAGCCTTCTTCGCCCACGCGGGCAGACCGGGCTTCGTCTGCGTCTGTACGGTTTCCTCGGTCACGATGGTCCTCTCGTCGTCGCCACGCCATCCTCGGCGAGCACCAGCCGGGCCAGGGTCTTCGGCGCCACCAGGACGTACGAGGTGCGCACCCATTCGCGCAGTTGCGCCCACCATCGGGTCGACGCATCCAGCGGGATTGCCAGCGACACCCAGCCGTGCCGGCCCAACCCGTAACCGGCGGGTTCGGCATCCGTCTCGGTTGCCACCACCGCTTCAGCCTCGTCCACCGGCAGCTTCAACGTCAGCCGCGACGCGCCGACATCCGTGAACACGAAGTTCTTGCCACGCACCCGGAACGTGGGCTGACCGTCCCACGCCTCGATGTCGACACGAGTCGCCTCCGGTAGTTCGTCGACGATCTGCTGCAGCCGGTTCATGTTCGCGACCATGGCGCGATTGTCGACCGCCCGCGTGTGGTCCCGCAAGGTTTCCGGCTACGCCGACCCCTGCCATGCTCTGCGGCGCAGCATCCACACCGACAGCGCCACCGCGCCGGCCAACAGAGCGCCGATGAATCCCGCGGTCGCCGTCCACCCACCCGCCGAATACGCGAGCCCCGCGCCGACACCGGCGACACTCGACCCGAGGTAGTACGCGAACAGGTACAGCGACGACGCCTCCGCCCGATGCGCCGTCGCGAGCGCGCCCACCCAACTACTGGATACCGAGTGCGCCGCGAAGAACCCGCCGGTGAACAACAACATCCCGGCCAGCACGAGCGGGAGCACATCGAACAGAGTCACCGTGAGCCCCACCACCATCGCACCCACCCCGACGAGCAGCACGACCGCGCGACCGAACCGATCGGCGGCTGCACCTGCGGCGGCCGAGGTGTAGGTGCCAGCCAGGTACATCACGAACACCAGGCCCACCAGCGCCTCGGGCAGCGAAAATGGCGCGCCGAGAAGTCGGTAGCCCAGGAAGTTGTACGCCGAGACGAATCCCCCCATCAGGAGAAACCCGAGCGCAAAGAGCTTCGCCAAAGCCGGATTGCGCAGATGTGCAGCCAGGTTCGCCACCACCACGCCCGGTCCGACGCGTTGCGGCCGGAAGTGGCGCGAGGGCGGCAGCATCCAGGACATCGCGATCGCGAACACCAGCGCGAGCACGGCGGCCGATTCCATCGCCCACCGCCACGATGCGACGTCCAGCACGGCCGACGGGACCAGGCGCCCGATCAGCCCGCCGACCGTGGTGCCCGCGACGTACCGCCCCATTGCGGCGCCTAGGTCGCACGGCCGGACCTCCTCCGCGAGGTAGGCCATCGCGACGGCGGGGATGCCGGCGAGGGCGACGCCCTGCACCGCCCGTCCGGCCATCAGCACCTCGGCGCTCGGACTGAACGGCAGCAGTACACCGAGCACGCAGGAGACCATCGCCGACGCCACCATGACCCGGGTCCGGCCGAACCGCTCGGACAGCACACTCGCCGGAATGATCGCGACGGCCACCATGCCCGTCGTCACCGATACCGCGAGCGCCGAGACTGCCGGAGCCACCCCGAAGTCCGTGGTGAGAGCCGGCAGCAGCGCCTGAGCCGAGTACATCGAGATGAAAGTGGTGAGCCCGGCAGCGAACAGCGAGAGCGTGACGGTGCGGTAGCCACTGGTGCCACGGGCGAGTGGCCCGTCCGCGACCTCGATCGTGACGTCGGTGAGTGTTCGGTTCATGCAGACTTCCTCCGCGATCATCGTTTCGAGATCGCGTAAATTAAGGAAATGCATTGTTGTGAAGTTCTATATGCATTTGGTGCATATAAGTGGAGTTGAGCGACGGCCTGCGCTGGTTCCTGGCGCTCGCCGAGACCGAGCAGGTCACCGCAGCGGCCGACATGCTGCAGGTAGCCCAGCCGACGCTGTCACGGCGCCTCGCCCGCCTCGAGCGTGACCTCGGCGCCGAACTGTTCGACCGTCACGGTCGCCGCCTCGTACTCAACGACCGCGGTCGGGTGCTCCGCGACCATGCCCGGCTCGCTCTCGCTGAACTGTCCATCGCCGAACGCGAGATCGCGTCGCTCGACAGTCCGGACGGCGGCGCGGTGCGGTTGGGTTTCCTGCACTCGTTCGGGACCTGGCTGATCCCGGAGGTCCTACGCGCCTACCGCGACAAGCGCCCCAAGGTGCTGTTCACGCTGTACCAGGATGCCGCGAAGGCGCTCGTCGACCGCGTCATCGACGGTCGCGACGATCTCGCCTTCGTCTCACCTCGGCCCCGCACCCCACTCGTCGACTGGGCGGCCGTAACGCACCAGCGCCTCGCTCTTGCCGTCCCGGCCGGGCACAGACTGAGCCGGCACGCCGTCGTGGACCTCGGCGCCGCATCCGACGAACCGTTCATCGGGATGCACCAGGACTACGGGATGCGGCGCATCTTCGACGAGATGTGCGCCGACGCCGGAATCGTGCCGAACGTCGTGTTCGAGTCGAGCGAACTCGCCACGATCGGCGGACTGGTCTCCGCCTCGCTCGGCGTCGCGGTGATGCCATGGCAAGAGCAGCACGCCTGGCCGGACGGGGTGGTGCTCGTTCCGCTGCGCGGTGCGGGCCGGGACATCGGCATCGTCTGGGCGAGCGGACGAACATTGCCACCGGCGGCCGAGCGCTTCCTGAAGTTCACAACAGATTCGCGATGGCAAGAACCATCGGAAACCGGTCGGCATGATGTCACCGACGTGTAACGTCCGAACAACGCAGCTCGAACGAACTCGGCGGGCCGATTGCGCGGGACAGACAGCGGCGGGGGGGATCACGGTAGCCGTCAACTACCACTCGAGCCTCCCTCTTCACAACGAACTTACGGTGCCGTAGGTTAGCGACAGCACATTCCCGAAACGCGCGTTCCTTACTTGTTACGGAGGCAGAATCTGATGGCGAGGGATCTCACCCAGCTCGAGCTGCTGCAGGAACTGCAGCCTGTGGCGGAAGAGAACGTCAACCGACACCTCTCCATGGCCAAGGATTGGCATCCGCACGACTATGTGCCGTGGGAAGAGGGTCGCAACTTCGCCGCAATGGGCGGTGAGGACTGGGATCCCGAACAGTCGCGGCTCGACGAGGTCGCCAAGGCCGCGATGATCACCAACCTCCTCACCGAGGACAACCTGCCGTCCTACCACCGCGAGATCGCAGAAAACTTCTCGCGCGACGGGGCCTGGGGCACGTGGGTGGGCCGGTGGACCGCCGAGGAGAACCGCCACGGGATCGTGATGCGCGACTACCTGGTGGTCACCCGCGGAGTCGACCCCGTCGAGCTCGAGAACGCTCGCATGATCCACATGACCAACGGCTACAGCTCGCCGGCCGGCGACAGCGTGGGCCTGCTGCACTCCGTGTCGTACGTGACGTTCCAGGAACTCGCGACCCGCGTCTCGCATCGCAACACCGGCAAGGCGTGCCACGACCCGATCGCGGACCGGATGCTGCAGCGGATCGCGGCGGACGAGAACCTGCACATGATCTTCTACCGCAACATTTGCGGCGCGGCGATGGATATCGCCCCCGACCAGACGCTCAAGGCAGTCAGCGACATCATCCAGAACTTCCAGATGCCCGGCGCTGGGATGCCTAACTTCCGCCGCAACGGCGTATTGATGGCCAAGCACGGCATCTACGACCTGCGCCAGCACCTCGAAGAGGTCGTGATGCCGGTGCTGCGCAAGTGGAATGTCTTCGAGCGGACCGACTTCACCGCCCGCGGCGAAGACACCCGTGAGAAGCTCGCCGTCTTCCTCGAAGACCTCGACAAGCAGGCCACCAAGTTCGAGGAGATGCGCGACCGGTCGCTGGCCCGCGATGCGGCCCGCGCCGAGAAGGCCTCCTGACAGGTCGCGGCCCGTCGCCCGACGGCTATCCTGTGCCCGGTACCGGATTCGGTACCGGGCACAGTGTTTTCTCCCGAACAGTTTTCTCCCGAAGAATTATCCCGAGGTCTTCATGTCACCCCTTCGCATCGGTTCGCTCGAGCTGGGCAGCCCCGTCGTGCTGGCCCCCATGGCTGGCATCACGAACGTCGCGTTCCGCACCCTGTGCCGCGAACTCGAGCTCGAACGCGCCGGCAGCACGTCGGGTCTGTACGTGTGCGAGATGGTGACGGCCCGCGCGCTCGTCGAGCGGCACCCGGTGACAATGCACATGACGACGTTCGGTCCCACCGAGACGCCGCGGTCCCTGCAGCTGTATACCGTCGACCCGGAGATCACATACGCCGCGGCGAAGATGATCGTCGACGAGAATCTCGCCGACCACATCGACATGAACTTCGGCTGCCCCGTCCCCAAGGTCACCCGCAAGGGCGGCGGCTCGGCGTTGCCGTACAAGCGCCGCCTGTTCGGGCAGATAGTCGCCGCCGCGGTGAAGGCGACCGAGGGCACCGACATCCCGGTCACCGTGAAGATGCGCATCGGCATCGACGCCGAACATCACACCCACCTCGACGCGGGCCGCATCGCCGCCGCAGAGGGTGCCGCCGCCGTCGCACTGCACGGCCGAACCGCATCCCAGCGGTACTCGGGCACCGCGGACTGGAGCGAGATCGCCCGGCTCAAGGAGCACGTCACCGACATCCCGGTGCTCGGCAACGGTGACATCTTCGCCGCCGAGGACGCCGCGAAGATGATGGCCGAAACCGGCTGCGACGGCGTCGTCGTGGGACGCGGCTGCCTGGGCCGGCCGTGGCTGTTCGCCGAGCTGAGCGCGGCCCTCAACGACCGGGACATCCCCACCCCGCCGACGCTCGGCGAGGTCGCCGCGATCATGCTGCGGCACGGCCGGCTGCTGGCCGACCACCACGGCGAGGACCGCGGCATGCGCGAGATGCGCAAGCACATCGCGTGGTACATGCGCGGCTTCCCGGCTGGTTCGGAGCTGCGCAACGGCATGGCCCGGGTGTCCTCGCTCGCCGAACTCGAGGACTTCCTCGGCCAGCTCGATCCGACGGTGCCGTTCCCGAAGGATGCGGAGGGTCCACGCGGACGCCAGGGCTCGCCCGGCGTCGTCGCACTGCCCGACGGCTGGCTCGACGATCCAGAGGACACGCTGGTGCCCGCGGGCGCCGACATCATGCATTCCGGCGGATAGCTCCGGCGGGCGTCTCCGCGCGCCTACACTTTCGAAGAAGCTGCAGTTCCTCGAGGATTCTTCCGGAGGGAGACGTCGTGGCCTCTTCACCAGGCGATTCAGATGTCTGGCCTGCCCTGCTTGTCGCGGACTGGGAACCTACCCGGGACACACTCCACATGTGGACCCAAATCGTCGGCAAGGTGCGTTTGGCGCACGCCCCGCTGGTCAACCACTGGTGGCAGGTGCCGCTGTACGTGACCGCACGGGGCCTGACTACATCGGCCATGCCCGTCCGCAATCGGGCATTCGACATCGAGTTCGATTTCTGCGAGCACCGCTTGCACATCCGTGACAGCAACGGTGCTGAGGTCGATTTCGCGCTCGAGCCGATGTCGGTCGCTCAGTTCTACTCCCGCGTCATGGACGCCCTCCGCGGGCTGGGCATCGAGACATACTTCCAGGCGTCGCCCAACGAGGTGGACCCCGCAATTCCGTTTGCCGAGGACACCGTCCACGCGTCGTACGACGCGGACGCCGCCACCCTCTTCTGGCGTCAGCTCATCCAGGCCGACCGCGTTCTGCACGAGTTCCGGTCTCGATTCCTCGGCAAGGTGAGCCCGGTGCACTTCTTCTGGGGCTCGTTCGACCTGGCGTGCACCCGTTTCTCCGGGCGTACAGCGCCGAAGCATCCGGGCGGCGCACCGAACTGCGGCGACTGGGTAATGGTCGAAGGCTACTCCCATGAGCTGTCCAGCTGCGGCTTCTGGCCCGGTGGCGGAGCCGAGGGTGCCTTCTACGCGTACGCCTACCCCGAACCCGACGGATTCACCGACGCCCCGGTGGCGCCGCCGCAGGCCTTCTACAGCGCTGACCACCGCCAGTTCCTCCTTCCCTACGAGGCGGTCCGCGCCGCCACAGATCCCGACGCGACATTGCTGCAGTTTCTGCAGACCACATACGAGGCGGCCGCCGACAAGGGCGCCTGGGACCGCGCCGCACTCGAGTGCGACCCGGGGCGCTGGCGGCCGGCTGGCTGACTTACCGCCGCCCACTGTCAGCTGCGACTACGGTTCACCTGCGCGCACACTGATGCCCTACGGGGCATCCATCAGTATCATTGCCACGTCGTCGAGCGACGGTACTTGTTGGAGGCGGAAGGTCAGGGCGAATCGGTGAGTGACGAGCACGATCCCGGTCACGCCGCGCCGGAAGGCAGAGCCCCCTGGGAGCGTCCCCTCGCCGACAGTCACTATCGCGAGGCCCAATCGCATCGACGCAGTCGCCACGACTCCCGACCGGACGCGCCCAACGGCGACAGCAGCGAGCGGCTGTCCGTCGCGGAGTTGATGGAGAAGATGGGCCGCACGGTCCCATCCGCACCCCGAGCTCGCCGCGCGCGGCCGGACGAGGCCGCAGACGCCGAAACCGAAGTCATCCCCGCCTACACCGGTGAGCCGACTGCAGGAGGCGCCAGCGAGCCGGAACCCGATCCGGTGGCACGGAGCTGGGTCGAGGACGCTGTCACCACCGCCGCACCGCGTGCCGTGGGCGAACCGGCGCAGACGAGGCTCGCGGCCAGCAAAGACCGCAAACGCAAGCGGATGTGGCTGGTCGGCCGGTCCGCAGTGGCGTTCGTTGCGGTGATGGCACTGGTGATGACCGGCGTGGTGTGGGGCTACGTGCGCTCCACCGAGGGTGGTTTCACCCGGATCGCCGCCCTGGACATCAACTCGACCGACATCGTCGATCCCACCGGCCAGACCGGCGACGAGACGTACCTGATCGTCGGCACTGACACCCGTGCCGGCGCCGCTGGTGCTGTCGGCGCCGGCACCGTGGACGACGCCGAGGGCGCCCGATCGGACACCGTCATGCTGGTCCACATCCCCGCCGACCGCAGCCGCGTCGTCGCGGTGTCGTTCCCCCGGGACCTCGACGTCGAACGTCCCGCATGTCAGGGCTGGGACAGCGCGACCGGCGAGTACACCGACGAGACATATCCCGCGGCCGACGGCGACAAGCTCAATGCCACGTACGCACTCGGCGGCCCGAAGTGCCTCGTGAAGGTCATCCAGAAGATGTCCGGACTCAAGATCAGGCACTTCGTCGGAATGGACTTCGCGGGCTTCGAGAACATGGTCAACGAGGTGGGCGGCGTGAAGGTGTGCGTGCCGCAGCCGCTGATCGACGGTGAACTGGGCACGATCCTGCCGACCGCGGGAACCCAGACGCTCGACGGGCGCCTCGCGCTCGACTACGTCCGGGCGCGTCACGTCGAAGCCGAGGGCAACGGCGACTACGGCCGGATCAAGCGTCAGCAGCTGTTCCTGTCGGCGCTGCTACGCGAGGCTATGTCGAACAAGGTGCTGTTCGATCCGGGCAAGCTCAACGGGTTCATCAACGCGTTCACGCGCGCCACGTTCGTCGAGGACATCGATACCAAGTCATTGCTCACGCTCGGACAGTCGCTGCGCAACGTGGACGCGGGCGCAGTCACCTTCATCACCGTCCCGACGTCCGGCACCAGCAGCTGGGGCAACGAGATCCCCCGTCTCGACGACATCAAGGCCATCTTCCAGGCGATCATCGACGACGAGCCCCTGCCCGGCGAGAATCGTGCGGCCGAGGACAAGCCCGGGACGTCGTCGGTGCCCACTCCCAACCACGGGCCCACGCAGCTGGCGCTGCTCCCCAACGAGGTAACGCTGCAGGTGTCCAACGGCTCGGGCATCTCCGGCCTGGCCGCCACCACCGCAGACCGGCTCGCCGCGTATGGATTCCAGATTTACAGCGTCGGGAATTACAGCGGGACCAGCAGCCAGACGGTTGTGCGGTTCTCCCCCGGCAGGGAGGCCGAGGCCGCGACTGTCGCATCGTCCATCCCGGGCGCAGTCCTCGAATCGGCCTCGGGGCTCGGGAACATCGTCGAGGTGGTCCTCGGGTCAGAGTTCGACCGCACTCTAACCGCACCGGCGGAAGCCGGCACGGCCGTAGAAACTGGCCCGACGCGGATCGACAGCTCCAGCGACGTGGAACTGCCCGCCGACCTCGCAGTGACCAACGCAACCGACAACCCGTGCGCTTGACCCCCTGAACTGGACCGGCAGTTCACCCGGCGTTCACCCGATGGTGGTGACTTGGTTTCCACCACGCCGTAGGCTGTGGCCTCATGCGCGTCGCTTACAACGAACAGATGACCGAGCTCGCCGACACGCTCGGCGAGATGGCGGGCTTGGCCGGGATTGCCATGGAGAAGGCCACTCAGGCGCTTCTGCAGGCCGATCTCGGGCTGGCCGAGCAGGTAATCGGCGAGCACGAGAAGATCACCGAGCTGAGCGTCGTGGCCGAGGAACGTGCCTTCGCCCTGCTCGCACTCCAGGCTCCGGTTGCCGGCGACCTGCGGTCGGTGGTCAGCGGCATCCAGATCGTCTCCGACATCGACCGGATGGGCGCGCTGGCGCTGCACGTCGCCAAGATCACGCGCCGGCGGCACCCCAACCACGTCCTGCCCGAAGAGGTCAACGGCTACTTCGCCGAGATGGGCCGGATCGCCGTCGCGCTCGGCGCCAGCGCCAAGGAAGTCCTCGAGACGCGTGATCCCGAACGTGCCGCGAAGATGCTCGAAGAGGACGATGCGATGGACGATCTCCATCGCCACCTGTTCAGCGTCCTCATGGACCGCGAGTGGAAGCACGGCGTAGCCGCCGCCGTCGACGTCACCCTGCTGGGTCGCTTCTACGAGCGGTTCGCCGATCACACCGTCGAGGTCGCTCGCCGGGTGATCTTCCTGGTGACCGGCAAGATGCCGGTCGATCCTTCCAACGATTCCGACGACCTCACCAGCTACCCCAAGCTGTAACGCGCAGCAGCCTCGAAACGCCCGCCGATCGGCGGGCGTTTTGCGTTTGCGTCTGTCACCTCACCTGTGGCCGGATGTCCCGTCTCTGTAACCTGGCCCATTGGGGGGCGTCACCGAAAGCACAGGGTGACTACACGCGGACACCGACACAGAGCGTCCGCGCATGAAACGGGGAGGTTTCGTGTGCAGTTTCCATCTGAGTACCGCCGCCATGTCCGCATGGGCCAAGCACGATCGCAAGACCGAAGCATGGCTTCCCTTGTACCGCCACATGGCGGACAGCGGCGCCGTCGCCGGCCGCCTATGGGACGACTGGGTGCCCGGATCCGTCAAACGCCTGATCTCGCACGCGCTTCCCGAAGGTGAGTCCGACGGCCGCATCCTCGTCACCTGGCTTGCTGCCAGCCACGATCTAGGTAAGGCAACGCCTGTGTTCGCGATGCAGGTGCCCGAACTGGCCGACAGGATGGAGGACGCCGGCCTTCCCATGCCGTCGTCGATCACCCCCGTTGATCGACGCTCCGCGCCACATTCGCTCGCCAGCCACGTACTACTCCGGAAGTGGCTCACCGAGAAGTACGGGTGGGCACCAGCGGTGGCCGACGCGTTCGCCGTGGTTCCAGGCGGTCACCATGGTGTACCGCCCTCATCGAATGATCTTATACACCTGGACGATCGAGGACGGCTACTCGGAAAGGCCGACGCCTGGCTCAAGGTTCACGACGAACTCGCCGACTTCGCTGCCGATTCCTCCTGTGCACGGGATCGACTGCCGCACTGGGCCACAACGCCACTGAGTCCACCGGCCCAAGCATTGGTAACCGGGATCGTGATCCTGGCCGACTGGATCGCGAGCAATCACGAACTGTTTCCGTACGGAGAAGACGACGACCTCGCGTCCCGCACCGAACGTGGACTCGACGCCCTTGCCCTGCCCGGACCGTGGCGCGCGCTCGCCCCACCTCCCGCCGACGAACTGTTCTCGCGCCGCTTCGACCTGCCGGACGGAGCCACGGCGAGACCCGTCCAGCTCGCGGCGTACGACGTTGCCGCGACTGTTTCGAAACCCGGCCTGATCATCGTGGAAGCGCCTATGGGCGAGGGGAAGACGGAGGCAGCACTCGCGGCGGCGGAGGTCCTCGCGCACCGCACTGGCGCCGGCGGGTGCTTTATCGCCCTGCCGACCATGGCCACCAGCGACGCGATGTTCACCCGCGCACTGGCCTGGACCCAGCGCCTCCCGCGAATCGATGGAGACGAAACGCTATCCGTCTACCTTGCGCACAGCAAGTCTCGGTTCAACGAGGAGTTCCGCGGCCTGATGGACTCCGTGGTGCAGGAGGTGGGTGTCGACGAATGCTCGGAGTCCTGTTCCGGAACGTCCACCCATGTCGCCGTCGCCCACCAGTGGCTCTTCGGTCGCAAGAAGGGTGTTCTCGCCGATGTGGTCATCGGCACCATAGACCAGATCCTGTTCGGCGCCTTGAAGACACGACACCTCGCGCTGCGACATCTGGCAATGGCGAACAAGGTCGTGATCATCGATGAGGTGCATGCCGTGGACACCTACATGAGTGTCTACCTCGATCGGGTGATCGAATGGCTCGGCGCATACCGCATCCCCACGATAGTCCTGTCCGCCACTCTGCCGTCGGATCGCCGACGGCACCTCGTCGAATCCTACGATCGCGGATCGAGGCCCGAACCTCCGGCATCCCCGGTCCGACAGAAGGCCAAGTGGCGCAAGGAAGTACCGATCAGTTCAGGCGACTCGCCCTACGACGTGCTCGACGGCGACATCGGGTATCCGGTCATCACGGCCTCCACCGGAGCCACCCCCATGGTCCGGGCAGTCCCACCATCGGGTCGCCGCGTCGAGGTTCGGATCGAACCGACCGCGGACGATGACGCGGCCTTGGTCGACATCCTCCGACGGGACACCGCGCACGGTGGATGCGTCGCCATCATCCGCAACACGGTCGGACGCGCTCAACAGACCAAAGAACTACTGGAGCAATATTTTCCGGGAGAGGTTACGCTCATCCACTCGAGATTCCTGGCGGTGGATCGCTCCCGGATCGAAGCGGACTTGCGATCGACCTTCGGGCGCGATGCGAAGACCCGCCCCGGACGCCACTTCGTCGTCGGCACGCAGGTGCTGGAGCAGTCTCTCGACGTCGATTTCGATCTCATGGTCACCGATCTCGCACCGATCGACCTGCTGCTGCAGCGGATGGGGCGGCTGCACCGACACAATCGGCCGCCGGGAGACCGCCCACCACTGCTACGCACCCCGCGTTGCCTGATCACCGGGGTCGAGGACTGGTCGGCCCAACCGATCCTCGCCGTCGACGCATCACAGTACGTCTACGGTTCCTCCGCGCTGCTGCGTTCAGTGACGGTTCTGGGTACGCACCTGCGCAGAGACGAAATGATCGCCCTGCCGGAAGACATTGCCCCGCTGGTGCAGTCCGCGTACTCCGATGCGCTGCAGTCGCCTCCCGGATGGGAGGACACCTGGGCGCAGGCGGAACGCGAGGCCGATGAGCGACGCAACAAGCAGCTCGAGCGTGCGGCGGACTTTCTGCTCGCGAGCCCGCCCCGCCAACGGGGCGGGTCCATTCTCGGATGGATCAATCGCGGCGCCGGAGACGTCGACGACAGCGGCCGAGGCCGTGCTCAGGTGCGCGATACCGACGACGGGATCGAGGTCGTCGTCGTGCAACGGGTCGATGGTGAGCTGCGGGCACTGTCCTGGCTCGACGAGCACGGCGGCCGCAGGCTGGACAGCGGCACCGGCATCCCCCCGCACCTGGCCCGCGCTGTTGCCACGTGCACCGTCCGCCTGCCACCGCGCCTGACGAGTCCATGGATGATCGACCGGGTTATCGACGAATTGGAGACGAACGGTATTGCTGCATGGCAGGATTCGCCGTGGCTAGGGGGCGAGCTCGTGCTGGTGATCGATGCGCAGGGACACGCCGATATCGCAGGACACACACTCGAGTACGACAGGGAGCTGGGATTGTTGCTGCATAACGAGCCGGAGGGGGCAGCCAAATGACTACGTTCAGCCTGTGCAGCGAGCCGTGGATTCCGGCCCGTCGGCCCGAAGGCGCCATAGAAGAACTGTCTCTGGTCGAGGTCTTCCGACAGGCCCATCTGATCCGGGACATCGTCGGCGAAGTTCCCACCCAGACGTTCGCGCTGACCCGGCTGTTGCTGGCGATCCTGCACCGCTCGATCGAGGAATCCGACGAGCCGCTCCAGTACTGGCGCGAGCTGTGGAAGGCCGACGAGCTACCCGCCGTCCTGGTCGAGGAGTACCTCGACGCATTCCAGGAGCGGTTCGACCTCCTCCACCCCATCACCCCGTTCTTTCAGGTGGCAGATCTGCACACTCAGAAGGGTGAGGTCTCCGGACTCGAAAGGCTGATCGCCGACGTCCCGAACGGGCAGCCGTTCTTCACCACACGGTCCCAGCGCGGGCTCGCCCGCATCTCGTTCGCCGAGGCCGCGCGATGGATTGTGCACTGCCAAGCATTCGACACGTCGGGGATCAAGTCCGGCGCGGTCGGCGACGACCGGGTGAAGGGCGGCAAAGGCTACCCGATCGGGACTGCATGGGCTGGCGCACTCGGCGGCATCCTGATCGAGGGTGTCACCCTGAAACAATCGTTGCTGCTGAACCTGATCCTCGCGACCGAGGACGGACGGGACACGTCCGGTCCCGACGATCTACCGGCATGGGAACGTGATCCGCTGACGCCGGCAGTCGAGGACCGCGCGGGCGCGGGTCCGCGCGGTCAGATCGACCTCTTCACGTGGCAAAGCCGCCGACTGCGACTCGCATTCGACGACGACGGGGTCACTGGGGTTCTCATCTGCAATGGCGACGTCGTGCCACAGCAGAATCAGCATGCCCGAGAACCGATGACGTCATGGCGGCGCAGCGAGCCGCAGGAGAAGGCGCTAGGTCTCCCGCTGGTGTACATGCCGCGCACCCATGACCCGGAGCGGTCGATGTGGCGCGGACTGGCTGCGCTCCTGCCGCAGTGTCGACGGATAGATGCGCAGAAGACGGGCGCCGCGGCGCTGCCGGCACTCACACTCGAGTGGGTGGGCCGGCTCCGAGAGGGACACGCGATCGAGCCGGGCTTTGTGATCAGAACCCGCGCCATCGGAATGGCCTACGGCAGCCAGAGTTCCACAGTTGCCGAGATCATCGACGACGCTCTCAGCATCCACGCGGTTCTGGTATCCGAGCAGGGCCGCGAACTGGCCGCCGGCGCTGTCGATGCGGTGACCGCCACCGAGGAAGCCGTCACCGCGGTCGCAATGCTCGCCGGGAACCTCGCCGTCGCGGCTGGAGGGGAGGCCGCGGGCGATCGGGACCGCGCGCGCGAGCAGGCCTACTTCCTCCTTGACTCGCCGTACCGCCGGTGGCTGAGCGACCTCGACGAATCCACAGATATCTCTGTTGCGCTGCACATTTGGTACGACTCGGTGCGGCGGATTCTGTGGACGCTAGCCCAGGAGTTGATCGGCGCAGCGGGCCCCACCGCATGGGTCGGCCGCGAGAACAGCCTCGGCCGCCATGTCGACACCCCGCAGGCCGACGTCTGGTTCCGTCGGGCACTCGCCAAGGCATTGCCTACGACGCGCGATACCCGACCCACCGCCACCCCCGAGACCGAACAGTGAGGACCGTCGCATGACCGCCACGACCGATGCCGTTCCAGGCCCGCACCCCGGATCGGGCGACCGACACCGCGACCTCGCCGCCCATGTGGGCCGCCGGGTCGGTGCGCTCCAGTCGGCGTACCTCGCCGATTCGTCGAGCGCGAACGCGTCGCTTGCACGACTGCGCCGGGCAGTCAACCGCCAGCCCGGGTCCGACCCGGCGGTGTGGCAGGAGACCTTCGACGGCTTCCCGACGTCCTTGGTAGGCGCAGGCGACGAACCGTCACGCTTCGAGTACGCGACCCACGCGGCGATAACACTGTTTGCAATCCATCAACAGTCCCAGCGACTGCCGATGCATCAGCACGGCTTCGGGATCGGTGGAGCAGCGCGCCGTCTCGGTATCGCAACCGACAGCTCGGAAGCCGTGCTGCGTCGATTCCAGACCCTCGGAACGTCGACGACATTCGACGAGACCGTGTACCACGCCCGCGCCCTGGTGACACAACTTCGTGCGGCACGTATTCCCCTGGACTATGCACGTTTCGCCGTCGACCTCGCAGACGTCCAGGACGTGCGCCGAGCCGATGGCGTCCGCCTCGCCTGGGGACGCGACTACTACCGGATCGGCCCCACCACACAACCCGCCGATGACGTGGCGTCCGCCGACACGGCTGTCACCGGGCATCAGAACTGACCAAACACTCACTTTCGGGAGAAATTCATGTCACGCACCATCGTCGACGTTCACATCCTGCAGACCGTTCCGCCGAGCAACATCAATCGTGACGACACCGGCAGCCCGAAGACCGCCAAGTACGGCGGCGTGCGCCGAGCCCGGGTGTCGAGTCAGGCATGGAAGCGAGCTACCCGCAAGGCGTTCGAGCAGACCCTCGACTCTACGGATCTCGGTGAGCGCACCAAACGGGTGGTCGAACTCGTAGCCCAGGTGATCACGCAGGAGGCCCCGGACCTCGCCGAGCAGTCCATGCTGCTGGCGGAGCAAGCACTCGCGTCCACAGGCATCAAGATCGAGAAGCCGAAGGCGAAGAAGGGAGAGACGGCGCAGCCCGCGCAGAGCGGATACCTGCTGTTCCTGAGCAACAACCAGATCGGCAACCTCGCCGCACTCGCGATCGAGTCCGCACGCTCGGGCGAACCGATCGACAAGAAGGCCGCGAAGGAGGCCACCCAGTCGCAGCACAGCGTCGACCTCGCACTGTTCGGCCGCATGGTCGCCGACGCACCGGATCTCAATGTCGATGCCTGCGCGCAAGTCGCGCACGCGATCAGCGTTCACGGCGTCGACAACGAGTACGACTACTTCACCGCTGTCGACGACAAGGCACCCGAAGACAACGCAGGTGCCGGCATGATCGGCACTGTCGAGTTCAACTCCTCGACGCTGTACCGGTACGCGACCGTCGACGTCGACGCCCTGAGCCGGACGCTCGGCAGTGGTGAGGCCACCGGCCGCGCCGTCGAGGCCTTCATCCGCTCGTTCGTCACCAGCATGCCCACCGGCAAGCAGAACACCTTCGCCAACCGCACGTTGCCCGATGCGGTGGTCGTACAAGTCCGGGAGAATCAGCCCGTCAACCTGGTGGGTGCGTTCGAGGATGCGGTGGAGGCGATCTCGGGACGCACCCGGATGGCCGAATCCAGCAAGCGGCTGGCCGACTACGCGCAGGATCTGGATCGCGCGTTCGGCCAGGCACCGCTCGCCGGATTCGTCGTACGTGTGGGCGAGGCGACCAAGCCGCTGGCGGCACTCGGCGTCGACGATGACCTGAACGCATTGATCGCCGGAGTGGGATCGCTGGTGCGCGACCGCGTCGGGGCGCAGCCGTGACCACACTGCTGCTGCGACTGGCCGGACCGCTGCAGTCGTGGGGTGATTCAAGTCGGTTCGTCCGGCGTGAGACTCGTCAGGAACCGACGAAGAGTGGGGTGCTCGGCCTCATAGCGGCCGCGCAGGGCCGGCGCCGGACCGAACCGATCGAGGATCTGGTCAAGCTCCGGTTCGGTGTCCGCGTGGACCAGCCAGGGCAACTGATCCGGGACTTCCAGACCGCGCGGACTCGCGAGGGCAAGTCGATGCCGCTGTCGTACCGTTACTACCTCGCAGATGCAGTGTTCGTCGCAGCCGTCGAGGGCCCGGAATCGGCGATCACCGGTATTCACGATGCGCTGCAACAACCGACCTTCCCGCTGTATCTCGGGCGCCGCTCCTGTCCGCCCGCCGGTCGACTCGTCCTCGGCCTCTACAGCGAGGATCTGGTCGCGGCGCTGCGAAGCGAACCCTGGCAGGCCGCAGCCTGGTATCGGCGCAGGCAGTCGAATCTAGGCGTGCAGCTGCCGATCATCCGGGACGCGGATGCCGACGAGGTAGGCGAGACGGTGCGCGACACCCCAATCAGTTTCAGCCCTGACCGTCGCGAATATGGCTGGCGCACAGTTGTTCACGATGACCCTCTGCACGTGGACAACCCGGCGGGGCGAGCCGTCGCGCACGACCCGTTCGCACTTCTGGGAGGTTCGTGATGTACCTGACCCGCTTCGCGGTGAACCCGGCGCGCCGACAGGCCCGGTTTCTGCTCGGTTCACCACAGGCGATGCACGCTGCGGTGATGGCGTCGTTTGGCCCGGAATCCGTTGGCGAGCCCGGTGAGGGCCGCGTTCTGTGGCGGATCGACCGAGACGGGTATGCCACCTGGCTCTACGTCGTGAGTCCTCGGCAACCCCAGATGACCCACCTCGCCGAACAGGCCGGTTGGTCGGACGACTCCACCTGGAGCACCCGCGACTACCGGCCTCTGCTGGACCGGCTCGAACCCGGCCAGCACTGGGCCTTCCGCCTGCACGCCAACCCCGTCCACGTGATCACTCGCGCGCACGACGGCAAGAAGATCCGCGTCGGGCACGTGACTGCGGCACAGCAGCAGCAATGGCTGCTCGACCGCTGCAAGGACCACGGGTTCTCCGTATTGCCGTCAGTCGACGACGAACCTGGAGTGACCGTAAGCCAGCGGCAGAAGCGAACCTTCCGGCGCGGCAACGGCAGCGTGACCCTCTCCACCGCCCAGTTCGATGGCCAACTCCAAGTTGAGGATCCAGACACTCTGCGACACAGTCTCGTTCACGGAATCGGCAAGGCCAAGGGGTACGGATGCGGCTTGCTGACGATCGCGAGTCCGGTATCCCGATGAGGGAGATCCCGGGAACCCGTCCGGCAGACCTTCCCGATCTGGTGAGGGCCGAGGACCGGATGTCCTTCATCTATCTCGAGCGATGTGCGATCCATCGAGATGCGAACGCCATCACCGCGACCGATGAGCGGGGCACCGTCCACATCCCCGCTGCCTCGCTCGGTGCGCTGCTACTCGGCCCGGGCACCCGAGTGACGCACCAGGCCATGATGCTGCTGGCAGACGGTGGGTCCACTGCGGTGTGGGTCGGTGAGCGCGGCGTGCGCTACTACGCGCACGGCAGGTCGCTCGCCCGCTCCGCGAGACTACTCGAGGCGCAGGCGAACGCGGTATCGAACCAGTCGTCGCGCCTACGTATCGCGCGGGAGATGTACGCCATGCGCTTTCCCGGCGAGGACACCTCCGGGCTCACCATGCAGCAGTTGCGGGGCAGAGAGGGTGCACGCGTTCGCAGCCTGTACCGGGAACATGCCGAAGCGAACGGTATCGAGTGGAAGCGAAGGCAGTACGACGCACAAGACTTCGCATCGGGAGATCCGATCAATCAAGCACTTTCAGCCGCGCACACCTGCCTGTACGGCATCGTCCACGCGGTGATTGTGGCACTGGGATGCGCACCAGGACTCGGATTCGTCCACACTGGGCACGTCCGATCCTTCGTCTACGACGTCGCCGACCTCTACAAGGCCGACATCACCATTCCGATCGCCTTCGAGATCGCCGCCCGCGGGTCCGAAGACATCGGGGCCGAGACGCGTCGGGCAGTGCGTGACGCGGTACACGGAGGCTCCATCCTCTCCCGCTGCGCCAAGGACATACGGAACCTGCTGCTGCCCAGCGAACCAGAGGAAGCGGACTACGGCGATGTCCTTCAACTCTGGGACGGTGGGGACCGCAGCGTCGTTGCCGGAACCAACTATGACGAGGACGTTCCGTGGTAGTCATCGTCCTGACTGCCTGCCCTGAAGGCCTGCGCGGACACCTGACCCGGTGGCTGCTGGAGATCAGCGCCGGCGTCTTCGTCGGGCATGTGAGCACTCGTGTGCGCGACCGCATGTGGGCCACAGTCCTCGAACTTGCCAAGGACGGCCGCGCGATCATGGTCCACTCGGCACCGGGTGAACAACGACTCGCGTTCAAAGTCAACCGGCACCACTGGCAGCCAGTCGACGTCGACGGTCTTCAGCTGATGCTGCGTCCCTCCGACAGCAGAGAAGCCACACCGTCCGACCTTCGAAAAGGATGGAGCAACGCCAGCAAGTACCGTCGAGCCAGTCGCCGAAGCGGCCAGGGAAAGTGAAGCCAGTTCGCGGATCCTGCTAGCATTTCCGCAGATCAGTGTGCTCCCCGCGCGAGCGGGGATGGTCCTCGTCGTCGCAAGTTGAAGAACGGATCCCGGCAGTGTGCTCCCCGCGCGAGCGGGGATGGTCCCGACAAACTCGCCGTCCTGCTGCTGGTCGGAACGTGCTCCCCGCGCGAGCGGGGATGGTCCCAGCAGGTCGACAGGCGGGAACAGGAGCCCTTGGTGCTCCCCGCGCGAGCGGGGATGGTCCTTGGAGAGTGGGCCCGATGACCGACACGATCACGTGCTCCCCGCGCGAGCGGGGATGGTCCCGTTCGCGGCGCCTTCGACGCCCGCCGCGTTCGGTGCTCCCCGCGCGAGCGGGGATGGTCCCAGCGAGACGTTCCAGTTGTCCGACCGACAGCAGTGCTCCCCGCGCGAGCGGGGATGGTCCCCGGACGCGCCCGCATGGCTGCCAGGCAAGGACGTGCTCCCCGCGCGAGCGGGGATGGTCCGCAGAGTGCGTCGGCTTGGTCGTCGCCGTGGATGTGCTCCCCGCGCGAGCGGGGATGGTCCCTTCAACGGCGTCGGCCAGCCGAACCGCACGACCGGTGCTCCCCGCGCGAGCGGGGATGGTCCCAGGAACCCTTGAGGGTCAGTGCCGAGGGTGACGTGCTCCCCGCGCGAGCGGGGATGGTCCGCGCCTTAGGGGGTTGGCTAAGGCTGCTCCTAGGTGCTCCCCGCGCGAGCGGGGATGGTCCCTGTATCACGCGATACAGATAAAAAGTCAAACAGTGCTCCCCGCGCGAGCGGGGATGGTCCCTGACGTACGCCATCCCACGACAACACAAGCGGGTGCTCCCCGCGCGAGCGGGGATGGTCCGGCCGAGGGCGCCATGGACTTCCGCAAGCAGACGTGCTCCCCGCGCGAGCGGGGATGGTCCCAGCCCCGTGCCCTTGAGGAACGCATTCAGGTCGTGCTCCCCGCGCGAGCGGGGATGGTCCGCCGGGGTTGACGGCGGTCTACAACGGTACTGGGTGCTCCCCGCGCGAGCGGGGATGGTCCCGGGATCACCGACACCTACCTGTTGACCATTGAGTGCTCCCCGCGCGAGCGGGGATGGTCCCGTCTGCCCCGTCTCGCAGCTGCGCGGGGCCGGGGTGCTCCCCGCGCGAGCGGGGATGGTCCCGTCGACCAGGGCTGCCAGTTGGTGCCGCCGCTGTGCTCCCCGCGCGAGCGGGGATGGTCCCGCCATCTTCGCCACGCCGATCGCGGGCCCGAGGTGCTCCCCGCGCGAGCGGGGATGGTCCGGCCGCGATGAAGTCGGCGGCGTGGGACCACCGCGTGCTCCCCGCGCGAGCGGGGATGGTCCCCTTGTCACGATTCCTCCTCTGTCAAGACGTCAGTGCTCCCCGCGCGAGCGGGGATGGTCCTGGGTGGTAGGTGACGTCGTCTTCGGTGCCGCAGTGCTCCCCGCGCGAGCGGGGATGGTCCGTGGCTGCACGACGACGCGGCTACCGATTTCGCGTGCTCCCCGCGCGAGCGGGGATGGTCCCTCCCACCCCTGGGCCAGGATCGCGCCCGTGTCGTGCTCCCCGCGCGAGCGGGGATGGTCCCATGCGTGTGCGGGTCCCGTCCGACAGCGGTGCGTGCTCCCCGCGCGAGCGGGGATGGTCCCTGCGTCGGCCCGTCCGAGGTCGCACTTCCCGGGTGCTCCCCGCGTGAGCGGGGATGGTCCCACGGCCCGCAGCCGCTCCGGCAGGCACGTTGAGGTTCCCCCGGGCAGCGGACACCGAGATAGCGGGATCGGAGTGTCAACGACGGACCAAAACTGATCAGTGAGCGACGGATGAAAACTGACCACCCTGGCGTCGGTTAGTTGTTGCCAGCTCGGTCTTTGGCGAGGAGTTCTCGTCGTTGCCGGGTGCGGTAGGAGTCGCCGGTGAGGGTGAGGACTTCGGCGTGGTGGACGAGGCGGTCGATCATGGCGGCTGCGACGACGTCGTCGGAGAAGGTCTCGCCCCAGCGTCCGAAGGGCAGGTTCGAGGTGACCATGATCGAACCTTGTTCGTAGCGGGATGCGGCGAGCTGGAAGAACAAGTTGGCGGCGTCCTGGTCGAACGGGATGTAGCCGACCTCGTCGACGATGATGAGTTTGTAGCGGCGGATCTTCTTCAGCTCGGCTTCGAGCCGTCCTGCGTGGTGTGCGGCGCCGAGTCGGGCGATCCAGTTGCTGGCGGTGTCGAACAGGACCGAGTAGCCGGCGTGCGCGGCCTTGATCCCGAGCCCGATCGCGAGGTGGGTTTTCCCGATGCCGGGTGGGCCACGGAGGATCACGTCTCTGCTTTCGCGACGAACGTTCCGGTGGCCAAGTGCGCCAACACGTCACGCCGCAAGCTCGGTAGGTGGTCGAGGTTGAAATCTTCGAGGGTTTTAATCGCCGGGAAGTGCGCGGTGCGGATGAACGAGGTCTCCAAATAGCCGTTGTGGCGTTCGACCATGCCTTTGTATTCCGGATCCCGGGGCGGGCCGAGCTTGATCTGCGTCGCCAACGTTCCCGCGAACCCGGCCGCTGGGGTCGTCACCTTCCCGGTCCCCCCCCCGATGGCGGCTTCCCGATCCCAGACCAGGGTCTTGGCGACCCTCCCGACCTGGGAGATCGACGCCCACATGCCTGACAGGATGTCGCCGCCCTGACGGGACGGGATCATCGTCGCAGTGATGAACCGTGAGAACGCCAACGTCATCACCAGCACCGGCAGCACCCCGTCCTGACCAGGTGCGACCGGGACCTTCGTCTCCGGGAACCACAAGTCGCACTGGGCTATCTGCCCCGGCTCATACGAAACCCGGTCGACGGGGTCGACACCGAGATACTCGGGCCGGATCAGCCGGATGCGGTCCTTGAGCGTGGTCATCGAGTACTGCCACCCGATTCGCTCGGCGATCACCGTCGCCGGCATCGTCGGCCACTCCGCCAGCAACACCCGGATCTGCGGCTCGACAGCGTCCGCAAGGTTTGGTCGTGGCGGCTGCTCATACTTCGGCGGACGGTCCTTGTTCAACGCGGACCTGACTGTGTTCCTGCTGATCCCCAGCCGCCTCGCGATCTCGCTGATCGGCAACTCATCGGACCGATGCAACCGGCGGATCTCCGCCCAACCCTCCACACTCATCACCCCACAAGGCTTGTTGCAGGGTGGTCAGTTTTCGTTCGTCGACACCTGATCAGTTTTCACTCGTCGTCGACAACAAGATCGAGGCCGCCCACCGCGTGATCGATTCGGGCCGCACGATCGCCGAGGTCGCCCGTGACCTCGGGCTCAACGAGGGCCTGCTCGGTAAGTGGGTCGCCAACCAGGAGAAGGACATCGCCTTCCTGAAAAAAGCGTCGGCTGGGGGTCCCTCCCTGGACGTAGTCCTTGGGGGAACTCTGCCGCGAATCAGCAGAAGTAGAGCGCTTCGAGCTGATGGCCGCGGAGTGCGCCACCACCGAGATCACCCGGATGTCCTGACTGCTCAACGTTGTTCGCGCGCGGTCAGTCTCCGCCGGACAGGTAAGCCCGCTGAACTGCATCGAGGTCGGCGGCGATATCGGAGGCGGCACCTTCGAGGATGATCCGACCCCGGCGCATCACGTACACCCGGTCCGCCACCTCGAGGACCTGGCGGACGTGCTGCTCCACCAACAGCACTCCGAGGTTCTCACTCGTGGCCGCCTCGCGGACTACGGCCAGTAGCCGGCGCACGATCTGTGGGGCCAGGCCCAGCGAAAGCTCGTCCGCGAGTAGCAGTTTCGGCTTTCGGGCCAGCGCCCGGGCGAGGGTCAGCATCTGCTGCTCGCCGCCCGACAACAATCCGGCGGGCCGCGCGAGGAGGCTGCGTAACTCGGGGAAGATCGCGCACGCCGAGTCGGCAGTCACCCCCGCCAACCGAAGATTCTCGCCCGCCGTCAATCCACGGATCACCGAACGCTCCTCGGTGACGTAGCTCAGTCCGCTCCGCGCGAGCCGCGCCAACGACGTCGGCCGCGACGCGTCGAGTACCCGCAGTCGGCCCGCGATCGGGGGCAGCTCCCCGGCCGCCGTGAGCATCGTGGTGGTCTTGCCCGCACCGTTGGCGCCGATGAGGGCGACCACCTCACCCGCGTGCACGGTGAGATTCAGGTCCCGGCACACCGCGGCGCCGCCGTATCCGGCGCTGACGCCGTCGCATTCGAGCACCGTCGTGCGTTCCGCGGCCCGATCGTCCGTCATGATCGTCATGTGGCCGTACCCGTCATCTCGTTGTCCTCCTCCACGCCCAGGTAGGCGTCGCGCACTCGCTCATCGCGCGCGATCTCGGCCGGGGTGCCCTCCGCGATCACCCGTCCCGCCTCCAGCACCACCACCCGATCACAGGTCGACATCACCAGGTCCATGTCGTGTTCGACGAGCAGTACCGATGCTCGCTGTCGATCCGCCAATTCCCTTATGCAGTGCGCCAATTCACGACTCTCTGCGTCATCCAGGCCGGCAGCTGGCTCGTCGAGCAGCACCACCGACGGACCGGAGGCGACTGCACGGGCAATCCCGACCAGACGGCGACGCCCGTACGAAAGCTGACCGGGGAAGGCGTCCAGGTCGTCGGCGAGTTCGAAGTCGCGTAGCGCGGCCGATGCCGTCGGCGAGAAGCGGTGGCGTCCGGGCATGATCAGGTCCGTCAACCAGGTCCATCCGCGGGCGGCGTCGTCGCCCGCATGGATGTTCTCGGCGACGGTGATGTCCTCGAACAGCTCGAGCGACTGGAACGAGCGCCGCAGGCCGGCCCGCGAGCGTCGCGCGGCACCCCACTTGACCACGTCACGGTCCCCCAGCAGGACCGCACCGGACGATGGTGCAACGAATCCGGTGACGGCATCGATCACCGTCGTCTTACCCGCCCCGTTGGGCCCGATCAGCCCGACAACCTGTCCCGGCTCCACCCTGAGACTCACGCCCTCGACGGCCGTCACGCCGCCGAACCGCACGGTGAGATCGCGTACCGTGAGCGTCACCGGGGCAACGGGTTCGAGCTCGAAGTTGCGGACCTCGGACAGCCGGTGCACTCGATGGTGTCGGGCAGCGCGATGGGGAATCCTCCGCTCCACCGCCCCACGGACCCGCGAGAACATGTCCGCGATGCCGTTCTGGTTGGTGAGCAGGATGAGGATGAGAACGACACCGCCGATCAGTGTCGCGGCAATTCCGGTCCCTGAACCACTTTCGACCAGACGACTGAGTATCGCGCCCGGTGCCAGCATGGCACCGATGACGCTGCCCAGCACGAATCCCAGGCCGCCGGTAACCGCCTGGACCACCGCGTTGATCGATGCGAAGACGTTGAAATCGCCGTAGGTGACCGCGATATTGCGCAGCCCCAACAGAATCCCGGCGACGGCAGCGAGCCCGGCAGCGACCGCGAACGCGTAGATCTTCACGGCGAACACGCTGATCCCCAACGATGCAGCAGCGCGCTCGTTGGTACGCACGGCGATGAGCCGACGTCCGGTACCTGAGCGCCGCAAGTTCGCGACCATCAGCGCTGCCAGCACCAGCACGATCAGGCACAGCAACGCCCAGCGCTCCGGGTGCCGGGTGGCGGAAACGTCGAATCCGAGCAGCATCACCTTCTCGATGCGAACGGCGCCCTCGATCTTGTCGCCGGTGAGGGTCGGGTTGTTGAACACCATCTCCTGCACCGTGAATCCGAGCCCGAGTGTGACCACCGCCAGGTTCACGCCGCGTGTGCGCAGAGCCGGCAACGCGAACAACACACCGACCGCGATCACACCTGCCACGCTGACCAGGGCTGCCGGGCCCAGCGGCCACCCGGCCTGACCGACGAGACGGGCCGCGACCAGCGCGCCGAGCCCGCCGACGGTGTACTGCGCGAGGGACAGCTGGCCCGCGAAGCCGGTAAGCACGACGATCGAGAGCAGGAACACCGCGGCCGCCAATGTGAAGGTCAACGACCGCAGCCAGTCGCCACTGAAGGCGATCACGACAGTCGCGAGCGCCGTCACGGCGACGATCATTGTTACCCAGCGGATCTCGCCGGATCCCAGCCGCGGCAGCCGATCAGAGACGTGACTGCGAAGCGGCAGCCCCTTACCCTGCACGACGAGTACCACGAGGATCACCAGAAAGGGCACCGCCCGGTTGATCCCGGTGAGCGTCTCCATGCCGAGCAGGTCTCGAATGTCGTCCTGGTACAGGACCACCACACTCTCTCCGACCCCGAGCAACAGTCCACCGAGGAGCGTGAGCGGGAAGGAGCGGAAACCTCCGAGCAGCGCCGCCGCGAGCGCCGAAACGGTGACGATGACGACGAACGCGGTGGGCGTCAGGCCCGTGAGCGGCGCCACCAGGACACCGGCCGCCCCGGCGAGGGCGCCACCGACCGTCCACGTGAGCGTCGCCAATCGTTGCGGGGACCACCCGAGTGCGGCGGTGGCCCGTTCGTTCTCCGCGGCCGCGGTGATCGCCAGTCCCACCCGTGTGTACCGCGTGCCCGCCCACAGTGCCACGGTGGTCGCCACTGCGATCGCGAGCAGGATCAGACGGTCCTGCTGAACGACGATGTCACCCCAGTGGTAGGCATCGTTGGGCAGAAATGCCCGCACCCGAATGGATTTCGAACCGTAGTACTGCTGCACACCGGCCTGCAGAATCACCAGCAGACCCAACGTTGCGGCAAGCCGGACGATCGGCGCCGCCGCGGCGAGCCAGCGCAGCACCAACTGCTGGAACGCGAACCCGATGGCTCCCGCCACCAGTACCGCCACCGCAAAGGCAGGCAGCATCGACCAACCGTGATCGCGCTGCAGGGTTTCCAGACACACGTAGGCGGCGACCATGGCGATCGCACCCTGTGCAAAGTTGACGACGCCGGATCCGCGGTAGACGAGGACGACGCCCTGTGCCAGCAACGCATACGCCGAGCCCGCGCCGAGTCCGAGAATGGCGAACTGCAGCAGTTCTGTCATGCATTCCTCCGGTAGAGCCGGTTCGGGGCGCGGTGGTCGATCCCGCGCCCCGAACCGAAGGTGTTACTGAGTCCGCAGATCGAACATGTTCGGATCGGTGACCATCGAGTCACCGTCGAACGTCATGCGGTACATCATCGAATTCGATACGCGCTGGAAAATCCCGAGCGGCTGAACCGCATTCGGGGTCCAGGTCGGCACCAGGCCGAGCATGTCGATGTCCTTCGCATTCTGGAAGCCAGTCATCACCGAGGGCGCGTCGATGATGTCGATCGTCTTGACGACCTCACTGAACGCGCGCACCGAAAGCCAGGAGAACAGTTCGGTGCCATTGAGGTTCGGGCGCTCGAGCGCCTGCTCCTTCGCCGCCGACATGTCCTCGAGGAACGGAACCAGACCGGGGAACTGGTCGGTACTCGACGACGGCGCCGGCACCGGGCTCGTGTAGATCGACGAGGTCGCGAACGTTCCGAGATTCTGCAGATCGGTCTGCGTGAATCCCGTTGCAGCGAGTGCAAATCCAAGCTTGGATCCGAGCTGTTCGAAGGCCTCGGCGATCTGGTTGGCCTCGGTGGCAGTCAGTGCCATGATCACGCCCTGCGCACCGTTACGCTCGGCAGCCGCAATGAACTGCGTGTAGTCGGTAGCACCGGCACCCACCGCCACCTCGTTGACGATCTCGGCGCCCTTGGCCTGGACGGCAGGCGCGAGCATCTTGCTGAGCATCGCCGCGACCGGCACATCGGGTCGCATGAGCGAGAGCTTCGTCTTACCCTGCGAAACCAGCGCGTCGACGTTCCCGTACAGAGTCAGAAGCGATCCGGAGAACGGGGTGAACACGTTGGGAGAGGTGAAGTCCGCGATGTTCATCGGGTTCATGCCGATCCGCGCAATGCCTGCTGTCGCGAGGATCTGCGATACCGATTCCGGTGAAGCCGGGGTGAAGTCGGCCAGTGTCGCAGTCACGCCCTCCGTGACCATCGTGTTGGCGCAGTCGACTTCCTTGTTGGGGTTGCCCATCGAATCACACTGGATGAGCTCGAGCGGGCGGCCCTCGACTCCCCCACGGTCGTTGAGCGCCGCGATCGAGGCCTTCATACCAGCCGCCTGGCTTCCGACCGAAACGCCTCCCGCCTCGATCGGAAGGATCTGACCCACTTTGATCGGGTTTCCGGTTGCTGCGTTCTCCGTGGGCTCCGCGGAGCTGTTGTCACTGCAACCGGTAACCACGAGACCGACCGCAGCGAGCGCCGCGATTGCCGGGGCGAATGTCTTCAGTTTCACCTGTCATCCTCTTCGGGTTGGCAACTCCGTTTCGGGCGCAACGCGGTCCTCTCAACGCACCCGGCGTGGCACCCGACTTGCCGCTGGAGCGTAGTCAAAGACACAGCAATGTTTGGGCGATTCGGACATTTGCATCAAGGTTGCAGTTAACGCCCAAACCTTCGTTCGGCGTGAGACACTCGGCTCATGTTTCGCTACCGATCCGAATGACACGGTGAGCACGACCGTCGTCAAGAAAGCCGTGGGTCGACAGTCCGCGGAACCAGGCATGATCGAACGGTGATCGATCGCGAGAACACCCGGAGGACCGCTGGGTCCTTCGCGGCATGCTGCGGACTACTGGGCGCGATGGGTCTGTTGGCGTCGAAGGTATCCGTCGAGAACCGCTTCGTCGTGCTCCTCGCCGGGCAGACCCCGGTGCTGCTCCTCGTGGCCATGCTCGGCGCGGTCGTCGCCGCGGTCTCCCGGCGATGGGTAGCCGAGGCCGCGTGTCTCGTCGTATGCGCGCTCGGCGCCTGGATGCTCAGCCCGCTCTACATTGCCAGCGCGGACGGCGCCGCGCCCGCCGACCCGTCCGGCCCCTCGATCACGATCATGCAAGCCAACATCAAGATCGGGCAGGCTGATCCCGACGCGCTGGTCCGCACCGTCCAGGATCGCGGCGTCGACATCCTCACCGTCCAGGAACTCACCGACGAGTACATCGAGGCACTGGGCACCGCAGGACTGGACGTCCTTCTACCGCACCGCTTCGTCGTGTCGTACGGTCCGGGTGGGGAGGGCAGCGGCATCTACAGCCGGTTCCCACTGTCGAATACCCGCAACCTCGACGGATTCCAGTCGGCGAATCTCGCAGCCGACGTCGATGTCGGTCTCCGGGAACCGGTGGCCCTGTTCGCTGTTCACCCCGCGCCCGCCTACCTGTTCCCAGCACAGCAGTGGGCGGCGGACCTGCGGAGGCTGCGCGGCGAGTTCGAATCGGATGCGCTGCGCGACAACGTAATCGCGAGCGGGGACTTCAACGCGAGCTACACCCAACGCCAGTACAGAGACCTACTCACCGGCGGTTACTCCGACGCCGCCGACCAGGTGGGCGCGGGACTGCTACCGACGATGCCGGCAAACCGCCGGCTTCCCGCGTTCATCGGGATCGACCGCATCATCACCAAGGGTGCCGCCGTGACGTCACTCGAACGGATCGAGATCGTCGACTCGGATCATCACGGCCTGCTCGCCGAAGTCCGGCTGGCGAATTCGTCCACGGGTCAGACAACCCCTGTAGCCGAGTAGCGCCGCGACCAGATCAGCCGAAGCGGCCGGAGATGTAGTCCTCGGTAGCCTTCTGGGTGGGGTTGGAGAAGATCTTCTCGGTGTCGTCGATCTCGATGAGGCGGCCCGGCTTACCGGTGGCTTCGAGGTTGAAGAACGCCGTCTGGTCACTCACACGCGCGGCCTGCTGCATGTTGTGCGTGACGATCACGATGGTGAAGTCCTTCTTCAGCTCCGTGATGAGATCCTCGATCGCGAGGGTCGAGATGGGATCCAGCGCGGAACACGGCTCATCCATCAGCAACACGTCGGGTGAGACCGCGATGGCCCGTGCGATGCACAGACGCTGCTGCTGACCGCCGGAAAGGCCGCCGCCCGGCTTGTCCAGCCGGTCCTTGACCTCGTTCCACAGGTTGGCGCCGCGCAGCGACTCCTCGGCGACCTCGTCGAGCTTCTTCTTGTTGCGCTCACCCTGCAGCTTGAGGCCGGCAACAACGTTGTCGCGAATGGACATGGTGGGGAAAGGGTTCGGTCGCTGGAACACCATGCCGATGGTCTTGCGCACCCCGACCGGGTCGACGGACGAGCCGTAGATGTCCTCGCCGTCGAGCAGCACCGAGCCTTCCACCCGAGCGCCCGGGGTGACCTCGTGCATGCGGTTGAGCGAGCGCAGCACCGTCGACTTGCCGCAACCAGACGGGCCGATGAAGGCCGTCACGCTGCGCGGGGGCACCGACAGACCGACATCGGCGACGGCATGGAACTTGCCGTAGTAGATGTTGACGTCCTTGAGATCCAGACGCTTGGCCATTACCGGCTCCCTACTGATGTGAGCGCTAGCTCGAGTATGTGCTGACGAGATTCGGGGGATGTGACGATTTCGTCGATCGCCACCGATTCGGTGCTCATTTGTTGCGCGCCGACGTGAAGTGACCGATCGTCTTGGCGACGATGTTGAGCACTGCAATCAACAGGATCAGGGTCAGCGCAGCGCCCCAGATCCGGTTGGATCCGGCGTCCGTCGGGTTGTTCATCTCGGCCACCATCACACCGGGCAGCGTGCCCATCTCCCCACCGAACAGGTTGAAGTTGATGAACGGTGCGTATCCCACCAGGATCAGCAGCGGCGCAGTCTCGCCGAGCACGCGGGCCAGCGCGAGCATGACGCCGGTGATGATTCCGGGCAGCGCCGTCGGAACCACGATGCGCGCGATGGTCTTCCACTTCGGCACACCTAGCGCGTACGACGCTTCTCGCAGGTCGTGGGGCACGATCCGCAGCATTTCCTCCGTGCTGCGGACCACGACCGGAACCATCAGTAGCACCAGCGCAAGTGAAACCGCGAATGCAGACTTCGGGAAGCCGAACGTCGCAATCCAGAGCGCGTAGATGAACAGTGCCGCGACGATCGACGGGACGCCGCTGAGGATGTCGACCATGAACGTCGTGAGCTTGCCGAGCCGGGACTTACCCGCGTACTCGACGAGGTACACCGCAACGAACAGGCCGAGCGGAACGGACAGCGCCGCGCACACCAGCCCCTGGATGAGCGTTCCGACGAGTGCGTGGTAGACGCCGCCACCCTCCGCCGACGCGGACAGGCCGCTGAGCGAGTTCGTGAACCACGTCTGCGATGTGACGGCCCCGATCCCCTTCACGACCACCGTCCACAACACCCACACCAGCGGGACGAGCGCTACGAGGACGGACAGGGTGACCAGCACCGTGGCGGTGAGATCGGTGGCGCGGCGGCGGAGGCCGACACCCTGAAACGCAGGCGCCTTGATCGGCTTGTCGAGCAGGCTCGTCATAGGTCAGTCCCGCTTTCCGGCGATCGCGGCGCGAGCCGCCGCGTTGACCACGAAGGTGAGCACGAACAGAACCAGGCCGGCCGCGATGTAGGCACCTGCCTGAATGTTGTTGTTGAATTCGGCGTATCCGAGCGCGATCTTCGACGCGATCGTCGAACCGCTGTCGAACAGCGATCCGCTGAACGCCTGCGACGTCGTGCGCAGGATCATGTACAGCGCCATCGTCTCGCCGAGCGCGCGGCCGAGGCCGAGCATCGAGCCGCTGATGTAGCCGGACTTGCCGAACGGGATGACCGTGGTACGCACCACTTCCCAGCGAGTCGCGCCGAGCGCGAGCGCGGCCTCGATGTGCGTCTTCGGTGTCTGCGCGAACACCTCGCGGGTCACCGCGGTGATCACCGGCAGAATCATCACTGCCAGGACGATTCCGGCGGTGAAGATCGTGCCGCCGCCACGGATCGAACCGGATCCGTCTGCGAAGATCGGGATCCACCCGAGGTTCTCGTTGAGCCACACCGCGACGGGCGCGATCGCCGGCGCGAAGATCAGCAGACCCCACAGGCCGTACACGATCGACGGGACGGCCGCGAGCAGGTCGATCACATACGCCAGCGGCCGTGCCAGCTTGTTCGGCGCGTACTCGGTGAGGAAAATCGCGATCCCGAGCGCGACCGGCATCGCCAGCACGAGCGCAAAGACCGAGACCATCACTGTCACCTGCAGCAGATCCAGGACACCGAACGCCATCGAGTTGATGCTGTCGGTATCCCAGACCCGGCTGGTGAGGAAGTTGACCTCGTTACGCTGCAGAGCCGGAACCGCCCGCCAGATCAGGAAGACTCCGACAGCCGCGACCAGCAGCGTGATGAAGACCGCGGACCCGGAGGCCAGCGAGCTGAAGATCCGGTCTCCCGGGCGGGTGACCGTCTTACGTTTTGTGCCCTGTGGGGAAGTGATCGGGGCCTCCGGGTTGCCGTTCGGACCGCCCACCCCGGCCCCGCCTTCCGCGGGGCCGGAGGCGCGAGGTGTTGACCGTATGCTCGCGTCAGTCATCTGCGCTCACATTCTCCGTCTGAATATAGAGCCACTCGAGATCCACGGACGGTCCGTTCATTTCGAATCCGAATCAGGCGATCGCGGAGATCGACTCGTTGATCTTGGCTCGGAACGACTCCGGCAGCGGCACATAGCCCTGCGTCGCCAGAGTCTGCTGGCCCTCGTTGGCAGCGCTGGTGAGGAAGGACTTCATGGCTGCGGCGGTCGGGGCGTCGTAGCCCTTGGAGCAGACGATCTGGTAGGTCGCGAGCACCAGCGGGTAGGCGCCGGCTTCCTTGGTGCCGTAGATCGACTTCAGGTCCAGCGTGAGGTCGCCGGTGCCCGAACCCTTGAACGTCGCGTTGGCAATGGCCTTGGAGGCCGTCTCCTGCGACAGCTCCACCGGGCCGGCGCCGGTGTCGATCTGAGCGGACGGCAGCTTCTGCTGATCGGCGAACGACTTCTCGACGTAGGTGATCGAGCCGGGTGCGGACTTGACGGCCTGTGCGACACCGGCCGAGCCCTTCGCACCCTCGCCGACGCCGCCCTTGAAGTCCGAACCCGCGCCAGCGGTCCACGCGCCGTTCGAGGAGGCCTCGAGGTACTGCTGGAAGTTGTCGCTGGTGCCGGAGGAATCCGAACGGACAACGGGGTTGATCTTCTCGTCGGGGAGCTTGACGCCGGAGTTGAGCGCTGCGATCGCCGGATCGGTCCACTTGGTGATGCCGCCGTTGAAGATCTTGGCGATGGTCTCGCCGCTCAGCACCAGATTGTCGACACCGTCGAGGTTGTAGGCGATCGCGACCGGGCCGAACACCAGCGGCAGGTTCCACGCGTCGTTGCCCTGGCAGCGGGCCTTGGCCTGCGCGGCCTGATCACCCTTGATCGCCGAATCCGAGCCCGCGAAGTCGATCTGACCGGCAATGAACTGCGTGCGGCCATCACCGGATCCGCTGGGGTTGTAGGCGACGTTGACGGACTTGCCCTTCTGCTGGCAGGCCGCGATGTAGGTCGAGGTGAACTCGTCCATCGCATTCTTCTGCGCAGACGATCCAGCGCCCGACAGCTTCTCCTTGCCGTCGCACGCGGCGGTCGATGCCGATGTATCGACCGAGGACGATGCAGCGTTGTTGTCGCTGCCGCACGCCGCCAGGGTCATGGCGCCGACGGCCACCACTCCGAGCAGTGCACCGTTTCGCTTGAGGTTCACCCTTGTCCTCCGCAGTTCGCTACCGTCTCGCCCGGGGTCGGGCGGCATGGGAGGCGCGAATCAACTCGAACTCGCACCGGGCGACTGAATGCCACCCAGGCCAGAAAGGTAGGGGGCGCCGGTAGCCAACTGGACCCGGTTCGGTGAACAGAAGGTGAACTCCCGAGAGAAACCTCATCCGAGATGCGTCGCGCCCCCTCCGAACGTGCACGAACGGACGTTATCGGGACGGCTGGGCGTATGCGACGTCGATGTGGAAACGCTCGAAGGCGAGTCGCTCGTACGTGTGCAGCGCCGCCGTGTTGTCGCCCTCGACGTACAGCAGTACCGTCTCCAGCCCGCGGTCGCGCAGGTAGTGCAAACCAGCCAGAGTCAGCACGCGTCCGAGCCCGCGCCCCTGTGCATCCGGATCGATGCCGACCACATACACCTCGCCGAGCGCAGGAGCGCCGCCCTGCGGCGCGTGCACCTTGGTCCAGTGGAAACCGAGTAGGCGATCGGTGTCGCCCTCGGCCGGGTAGGCGAGGAACAGGCCCGCGGGATCGAACCACGCTTCGGCACGACGCTCGTCGACCTCACGCTGCGTCCACGCCCCCTGCTCGGGGTGCCATGCGAACGCGGCGGAGTTGACCCTCAGTAGTTCCGCGTCGTCCTCCGGCCCCCGGTAGGTGCGCAGCGTCACACCGGCGGGCACGACGACGTCCGGGAGTTCGGGGGTGGCGAGCGGACGGCGTAACTGCAGCAGCTCACGTACTCCGGTGAGCCCCAGCCGCTGCGCCACCGAGACCGCCGACGGCAGATTCCCATGCGCCCACACCCGTGTGCCGGGTCCGCCGACCTGCAAGACCTCGGTCACGAGCCGGCCACCGATACCCGCACCACGAGCCGACGGGTCGACCACGACCTCCGCCATCGCCGGGTGCTCACCGTGGCCGGGCTCGAGCTGGGCATAGCCGACGGTCCGGCCGTCGGACACATACACCAGGTGCCGCGCCGCGCCGCCCGCAGAGAGGGCATGCACCGCCTGTTCGGAGATCGGCGCGGTGCCGTCCTGCGCGGCTGCCCGCTCGATCACCGCGCGCACCTCCTCCGTGACTGCACTCGGGGGTGTATCGATCCAGTCGAGCTGCTGGGTGTCCATCTAGTAAGCCGATCCATTCGTTGGGGTCAGATCGGGTTCGTCGGCGTCGTCGGGTTCGCTGACGCCCTGTGCACCACCGCCGGACCGGTTCGACGGCCGCGCCGGGCGCACGGCCTTGTAGCCGACGTTACGCACGGTGCCGATGAGCGACTCGTACTCCGTGCCGAGCTTCGCGCGCAGTCGTCGAACGTGGACGTCGACGGTGCGGGTACCGCCGAAGAAGTCGTATCCCCACACCTCCTGCAGCAGCTGCGCTCGGGTGAACACCCGCCCCGCGTGCTGCGCCAGGTACTTGAGAAGCTCGAACTCCTTGTAAGTCAGATCGAGGGGACGACCCCGCAATCTCGCGGTGTATGTCCCCTCGTCGATCACCAGTTCACCGAGCGTGATCTTGCCTGCCGATTCCGGGCTGGCCGCACCTCCGTTGCGCCCGACCAACAGACGCAGACGTGCGTCGAGTTCGGCCGGACCCGTGGCAGGCAGCAGGATGTCGTCGAGACCCCAGTCGGAGTTGACGGCCACCAGTCCGCCCTCGGTCAGAACCGCGACCACGGGCACTGCGGAACCGGTGCTGCCGAGCAAGCGACAGAGACCCCGCGCGGCGGCCAGGTCGGTACGGGCGTCGACGAGCGCCACATCCGCGGACCCCGCCTCGAGCAGGGAGGACACTTCCGTCGGCGCAGGTCGGACAGTATGTGACAACAGCGCCAGCGAAGGCAGGACTGTCTCCGGATTTGGGTCGGAGGTCAGAAGCAGGAGCTCCACTCAACCTCCCTCTCTTGCGCCGCGAATGCCGGCGGAGGGGCCGACACCGAGTGGACCGACGTTCATGTTCGGGGACAGATTAGCGCGATTCCACACCGTACCGTCGCACCGGCATCGATGGTGCCCAGTAAGAATGATGTGGTGCGCAAACTCATCATCGGCCTGGTGTGCCTCATCGGACTCGCCGTCGTCATCGATTTCGGAGCGGCGGCCTACTCCGAATTCCGGGTCTCTCGTGCGCTACGCGACGGCGGCTCCCTCCCCGCCGACCCGGAGGTCACCATCCACGGCTTTCCATTCCTCACACAGGCCTGGAAGGGGAAGTACGACAACATCGAGATCCGGGCGCAACAGGTCCCGAACGACATGATCGGCGAGGTGACGATCGAGGCCACCCTCAACGGCGTGACGATCCCCACATCCACACTGCTCGACGGATCGGTGAGCGCGGTGCCGGTGGACCATCTCGACGGCCGCATGATGATCGACGCCACCGACCTGGGAAAGTTCCTCGGCATCCCTGACCTGCAGGTTTCCGCACCCCCAGCCAGCAAGTCCGATGGCACCGGCGGCTCCGGCGGCTCCGGCTCCCCCACCACCGGCGGCATCGTCCTGACCGGCACCGTGCCGGTCGGACCGATTCAGACGTCGGTGAGTGTGCAGGCCGCGCTGATGTTGCGTGGCGAGCAGGTGATGATCGTGGCGACCGACTTCTCCGTCGGCCATGAGGGCCAAGCCGACTCCACCGTGCCCGGGCCCCTCAAGCAGGGGGTCCTCGGCCTGTTCACCAAGACCATCGACCGGCAGGAACTGCCGTTCGGCGTCATGCCCACGGACGTGTACGCCGAGGGTTCCCGCATCGTGGTCGAGGGGTCCAGCAACAACGTCGTTGTCAACCTCGACGAGCTGCAGGCGTCGATGTGACTGCAATCACGATTCTCGTCATCGCACTCGCCGTCACCCTCGCCGTCGGGATCGTCCTGCGAAGCAGAGCCGGCAAGGTGCGTGTGAGCGCCCCCGCTCCGACGGGCACGCCGGATGACGAGCGCACGGCGCTGCTCGAAGCCGCCGGCGTGACACCGGGAAACGGACCCATCGTCCTGCACTTCTCGGCCGATTGGTGCGGCCCGTGCGCCGCCGTGCGCCGCGTGGTCGGCCAGGTGCTCACGAAGCTCGACGGCCGTGAGTCCACCCTGCCGACAATCACCGAGGTTGAACTCGATATCGACGAATACCCCTCTCTTGCAAAGACACTCGGAGTCCTCTCCCTACCCACCACATTCATCCTGGATGCCGCCCTCGGCGAACGGTTCCGGATCTCCGGAGTTCCGTCGGCGGCCGATCTGGAAGCGGCCCTGAAACCGATTCTCGAATTCGGGGGACCCAAATCCTGAAAAAGCAGGTACGCTGCACCACGTGTACGCCAACCATGAGCTGATGCTCACCCGTCGCCGCACAGTGGATCTGTGCCGCCTCGGTGGTTGTTGCTGTCCCTGCTGTTGATCACGCAGACGGTCGAAATCTTCTCTCCCCAGCGTTATCGCTGAAGGTCCCTGTCCGTGATCGGCAATGCCCCGGAATCCGGTCCTTGCCGCGTCGGCACTCGGTAACTCGCAGGAGCACTTCCAGATGTCCACACCCACCTTTCAGACCAAGCAGGTCGACGTCCGCGGTCCACGGTTCGCCGCATGGATCACGACCGCAGTCCTGGTCGCCGTGCTGATTCTCTCGAGCATCTCGACGCTCGCGGCCGGACTACTACTGGCCGTCCAGGCTGTCGTCTTCGCGATCGGCGCGGCGTTCGGCCCGCGCCGCAGCCCGTACGGGCAGCTGTACGCAGCGGCAGTCGCTCCGCGACTGAGCCCCACTGTCGATCTCGAACCCGTTGCGCCACTGCGCTTTGCACAGTTGGTCGGCCTGGTCTTCGCAGTCACCGGAACCGTGGGCTTCCTGCTGGGAGCCGGCCTGGTCGGCGGGATCGCAACCGGCTTCGCCCTGTTCGCCGCACTCCTCAATGCGGCCTTCGGGATCTGCCTCGGCTGCCAGATCTACCCGCTGGTGAGCCGGCTGCGCGGACCCGCTACCTCACCCGCAGCCTGACTGTAATCCGCTGCACCCCATAGTTTTCACACCACCACCGTCCCAAAACCGAAAGGACAATTCATGGCTCGCTCCGATGTCCTGGTCTCCGCAGACTGGGCAGAGCAGAACCTCGAGGCCCCCAAAACCGTCTTCGTCGAGGTCGACGAGGACACCTCCGCGTACGACGGTGGGCACATCGCGGGTGCGATCCGCCTCGACTGGCGCAAGGACCTACAGGACGGCGTCCGACGCGATTTCCTGAACCAGGAACAGTTCTCCGCGCTCCTGTCGGCCAAGGGCGTCGCCAACGACGACACCGTAGTGCTGTACGGCGGCAACAACAACTGGTTCGCCGCGTACGCCTACTGGTACTTCAAGCTGTACGGCCACCAGGACATCAAGCTGATCGACGGCGGCCGGAAGAAGTGGGAACTGGACGGCCGCCCGCTGTCCAAGGACGAGGTCACCCGCCCGGTCACCGAGTACAAGGCCGCCGCGCCCGACACCTCGATCCGCGCATTCCGTGACGACGTCATCGCCGCTATCGGCAACAAGAACCTGGTCGACGTGCGCAGCCCCGATGAGTTCTCCGGCAAGATCCTTGCGCCGGCACACCTTCCGCAGGAGCAGGCTCAGCAGCGCGGCCACGTCCCCGGCGCCATCAACATCCCGTGGAGCACCACCGCGAACGAGGACGGCACTTTCAAGTCGGATGACGACCTGGCAAAGCTGTACGCGGACAAGGGCTTCGACGAGAGCCTCGAGACCATCGCTTACTGCCGGATCGGTGAGCGATCGAGCCACACCTGGTTTGTGCTGCAGGAGATCCTGGGCAAGCAGAACGTGAAGAACTACGACGGCAGCTGGGTCGAGTACGGCTCGCTGGTCGGCGCACCGATCGAGTTGGGAGCATAAGAGTTATGTGCGGAGCACCTGTTCAGACCCAGACCCTGCCCGCGGGCGTCGACGTCGAGAAGGAGACGGTCATCATCGGCCGCGTGTTGGCCACTGACGGCCAGCCCGTCGGCGGCGCGTTCGTGCGCCTGCTCGACGGCACCGGCGAGTTCACCGCCGAGGTCGTCGCCTCCGCGACGGGCGACTTCCGCTTCTTCGCGGCCCCCGGTAATTGGAAGGTGCGTGCACTCTCCAGCTCCGGTAACGGCGACGTGACGATCAGCCCGGACAGCGCCGGCGTCTACGCCGTCGACGTGACGGTCAGTAAGTAGCGAACCCGTACCGAGGGCCCCGCTCCGAATCGGAGCGGGGCCCTCGGTCATTGACGGTCGTCACGAACCGGTGTTCATCGACCTGGCACTGCCCGAGCCCGTGCTTCCCGCACCGCCGGCGCCCGACGGCTGACCGCCTGCGAGCTCGGTGATCCAGTCGACGATCTGCTCGCTGTCCCAGTACCAGGGATCATCGGGATTGTCGTTCCAATAGAACGCGTGCTGGAGCGGCCCCAGCAGGATGTACGGCCCGAGGATCAGGTCGACGATGCCGCTGTTGTCCGCGACGAATCCCGGTCCGTCGGCACGGAGCTTCGCACGCACCACTCCGGCGCCAGGCCCGTTCATCCAGGCCACCATCGCCGCAATCTGCTCGGGGGTCACGGCCTCCGCGGCGTCGTCGCGGTAGGTGCGGTCGGCGACCTTCCGCAGGACGTCGAGCAGCGACTCGTCGGAGGTGAACCAGCCGCTCCTCGCCGCGATGTGCGCGAGTGTGCGCGCCCGCATCTCCGACACCACCCGATCGAGGTCCGCGACCGTCTGGATCGGGTCGAGCAGGGTGAACCGCACCTGACCGAGGACACCGAGCGCCAACTCGAGCAGTGCGATCTGCTGTGGTGCGTCGCATGCGATGTCGTAGGGACGGCACACCGAGAGGATCTTGCCCTCGAGGGAGCCGTAGTCGGCCGGCTCCGACGACATGAAGCCGCCGCCGCTCGGACCGGCCCCGTCGAGTGACGGCGTGCCCGCAGGGCGGTACGGATCACCGATGAGAGCCACCCCCGCGATGTCGTCCGCGGTGACCAGCGCCGACGGGCCCCGATGGCCCAGCTCGCGTGCGACGCGTTCGACCACCTCGCCGCCGACGCTGTACCCGAGCAGCACGAATTCGGTCGCGCCCGCGCACTGGGTCTTCTTCTCATTCAGGATCCGGTTGGTCGACGCGACGCCCGCGGCCACCGAATCCTGATAGGTCGGGACATCCGTGAGCAGGCCCAGGCCGTAGGTCGACGGGTACGGGACATACATCCAGCCGACGGCACCCGGGCGGTCCCGATTGGCCTCACCCAGCGGAACGGTGATGTTGGCCAACCAGTTCGACCACGGCACCGCCCGCTTGTCGTCGAACGGATCGCGGTCGGCACTCGAATCCGTCGCACCCGACACCGCGACCACCAAGATGTCGGGGCAGCCGTCGCCGTAGTTGTCCGAGCTCTTGGTCGGGAGCCGCCAGGAGCCGGTGGACGCCGAGCCCTCGGATCCCGCGCTCGCGCTACCGATGTCCGCACCCACCGAGCCGGAACTGCGAATCTCCGCCGCCGACGGACCCGCGGAAACGATCAGCATCAGTACCGCGATCACACCGCTCGACGCGGACGCGCGCATACGACGGCCCATCCATACCTCCGACTGTGTGCTCCCCCAACGCGGAACAGTTGGTGACCCCGCGAGCACGGTACTACCGCAGGTCAGCGCTGATCGCGATTCCGTCGAATCCCCTCCCACGCGACGGATTCGTCCGCCGATTTCGGACCCTCCGGGGGGCCGGTCTAAGATGGTCCGGTGGTCATTTTCTTCGAGGTTCTCCTGGTTCTTGCCGCCATCCTGATCACCTGGTTCTCGCTGTACGTCGTGTACCGACTGGTCACCGACAAGCCGTGAGCCAGGACCGGGACGCGGGCTCTGAGACGCAGCCTGCGCACCCTGACGGCGCCGAGTCGCCCGTTGCCCGTGGCAGCGGCGACCGAGCAGTCGCGGGTGCCGTAGAGCGCGCCAAGGAGACGTCGGGGCGAAACATCCCCGTACTTCCTGATCTCCCTCTGCCCGAGGACACCGCGAATCTGCGACTCGGGCCGGATCTCCATCCCGGAATGCTCGCGCTGCTGCCGCTCGTCGGCGTGTGGCGCGGCGAGGGTGAGGGTCACGATCCGGCGACCGGCGGCTACCGCTTCGGGCAGCAGATCGTGGTTTCACACGACGGTGGCAACTACCTGTCCTGGGAAGCGAAGTCCTGGGTTCTCGACGCCGAAGGCGAGTACGTCCGCCCCGATCAACGTGAGAGCGGCTACTGGCGCGTCGCCGGAGACGGCACTCCCGGCAGCGTCGACGAAGAGGTCGTCGAACTACTCCTCACCCACGCCTCCGGCGTCGTCGAGCTGTTCTACGGCCAGGCGCTGACGCAGTCGTCGTGGGAACTGGCGACGGACGTCGTGATCCGCAGCCAATCCGGTGAGCTGATCGGCGGCGCCAAGCGCCTCTACGGCATCGTCGAGGGCGGCGACCTGGCCTATGTCGAGGAACGCGTCGTCGCAGACGGCCCCCTCGAGCCCCGCTTCTCCGCGCGGCTCTCTCGCTACATCGGCTGAGACGGCGCCGCAAGGTCCCGTTCGCGGTTACCATCAGCCGCCGTTGGAGTGCAGGTCACGATCCGGTCGGCATGAGTTCCGGACGGCAGCTGATGGGTGACCACCACCACCGTCCGGTCACCGTCGACCAGTGCGCCGCCCCGGTCCAGGAGCTCGCGCAGGATCGCGGCGCCGTCTGCCGCGTCGAGGTGTTCAGTGGGCTCGTCGAGCAGTAGCACCCGCGCCGGCGACACCAGCGCCCGCGCGAGCAACAGCCGTCGTCGCTGCCCACCCGAAACCGCGCGGGCCCCACCGCCCAACGAGGTGTGGACGCCTTCCGGCAACTGCTCCACCCAGTCGCCCAGCCCCACCGCGTGCAGCGCCGTCACCGCGCCGTCCTCGTCGAGGTCCCCACGGGCTACGCGCAGATTCTCGAGCACCGACGTGTCGAACAAGTGGGCATCCTCGGCAAAGAACCCGACCTCCCGGCGCAGCGCGTCGGGCACCAACTGCCCGACCGGCACGCCGTCGACCGTCACCGTTCCGTCGATCGGCGGCAGCAGACCCGCCAACGTCATCAGCAGCGTCGTCTTGCCGGTACCGCTGCCGCCCACGACCGCAACCCGCGCGCCCGGCGGCAGATCCACGTCGAGCGCAGCGGTCACCTTCTCCCCGCCGGGCCAGCCGCAGCGCACGCCGCGCGCCTGGACATGTCCGGGGCCGGACGGCGCCTCGGCACCCTCCGGCATCGGCGTATCTGCGCGGTCGAGCAGCGACAGGATGCGGCCTGATGCGATTCGCGCGCGAGTGAGCGCAACCGCCGCCGCCGGCAATGCCCCGGTAGCCTCGAATGCGGCCAGCGGCACCAGCACGAGGATCGCCAGTGACATCGGCGTCATCGCGCCGGACGCACCGCCGTCGGGGCCGTACAGCGTGATGCCGATCAATAGCGCACCGATCACACTCGCACCGATCGCCAGCGGCGTCGCAGCGGCCGCGAACGCCGACGGCATCGCAGCCCGGTCCGTCGCGCGGACGGCCTCGTCGTCCGCCGCGGCGGCCCGGGCGAGGACGCCTTCGAGACGGCCGGCCACCCGAAGTTCGGCGGCGTGATCGAGGGCGGTCACCGCGGCCTCACTGAATCGCGCGTTTGCTGCGGCACTCTCGGACTCCGCAAGTCGGGCCGCGCGCGCGGACAGCGCGGGCGCGAGCACACCCGACACCAGCAACGCGATCGCGAGTACCCCGGCCGCGGCCGGGGAAATCAGCGCGAGCAGCGCGACGGCCGAGAGCGCCATGAGCACCGCGACCGCGATCGGGATCAGGGCCCGCACCACGACATCACCGAGCGCGTCGACATCCGCACCCGTGCGGGCAAGCAGATCGCCGCGACGCAGCCCGGCGGCTGCCGCAGGATCACCGTCGGCGAGCCGGCGGTAGATCAGCGTGCGCGCCTCGGTGGTGCCGCGGAGCGCGGCGTCGTGGGTGGCAAGGCGCTCGAGGTAACGGAACACTCCCCGGGAGATACCGAGCGCCCGCACCGCGACCACCGCTACGGACAGATCCAGGACCGGCGGCATCTGCCAGGCACGAGTGATCAGCCAGGCCGACAACGCAGCCAGTGCCAGCGCGCTCCCCAGCGTCGCGGCGCCGGCGAGAACCGCCCGCAGGATCCGCCCCGGCTGTAGGTCCAGCAGACGCAGTGCCCGCACCAGGTCACGATTCATACTGCTGGGCCTCGACTTCCACGATCCGATCGGCGGCCGCGAGCACACTCGGCCGGTGCCCCACCACAATGACGGTCCGCCCCGACTCGGCCAGCCGCCGCAACGACGTGAGCACCGTCGCCTCGGTAGCTTCGTCGAGGTGTGCCGTCGGCTCGTCGAGCAGCAGCACCGGGCGTGGTGACATCAGCAGCCGGGTCAGCGCGAGCCGCTGCCGCTGTCCCAGCGACAGACCGGTGCCACCGGCCCCGACCGTGGTATCCCATCCGCGCGGAAGGTCCTCCAGCACTGCGTCGAATCCGGTTGCGATACAGGCATTGTGCAAACCGTCGCCTGTCCGGTCGACGTGACCGGTGAGCTCGAGATTCTCGGAGAGAGTTCCGGGCACCAGCACCGGATGCTGGGGCAGCCAGGCTATCTGGCCCCACCACTGTTCCCGGTTCAGGTCCGCGACGTCGATCCCGTCGACCCGGACCGCACCTTCGGCGGGATCGGCGAGACCTAGAACCGCCTGTAGTGCAGTAGATTTGCCGGAACCGTTGGCGCCCGTCAGCACCGTCACCTCACCCGGACGGAACGTCGCGTCCAGCCGGTGTGGCGCCATCCCGGACCTGGATCGCATGCTCAGCCCGTGCAACTCGATGACGGCGCCGCCGGCGGCCACCGCGACCGCGCCGGGCCGCTGCTCGCCGGGTGCCTCGTCGAGCACACCGAACGCCTTGTGCGCCGCAGCCAGCCCGTCCTCGGCCGCATGGAACTGTGCTCCGACCATCCGCAGCGGCAGGTACACCTCCGGCGCCAGAATGAGCGCGACGATGCCTGGTTCGAGCTCCATTCCGCCGTACACGAGCCGCAGGCCGATGCTGACCGCGATGAGCGCCACGGACAGTGTCGCCAGCAGCTCGAGCACCATCGACGACAGAAAGGCGACCCGCAGCGACGACATCGTGGTGCGCCGGTGCGCGTCGCCGAGTTCCCGGACCCTGGCGACCGGTCCATGTTCGCGTCCGAGCGCTCGCAGCGTCGGCAGTCCCGCAAGCAGATCGAGCAGCTGCGACGACAACCGCGTCATCGTCGCGAGCGTCTTTTCCGACTTCCCCTTGGTGAGCAGTCCGATCAGGATCATGAAGACCGGGATCAGCGGCAGCGTGACCACCACGATCAATGCGGCCGTCAGGTCCTGGAAGAAGATGACCGCCAGGGTTGCCGGAGTCAGTGTGGCCGCGAGGATCAAGGCCGGCAGATAGCCCGTCAAGTAGGGTCCGAGCCCACGGATTCCGCGGGTGACGACCGTTGCTACGTCGTCCCGGCGAGGATCGAGCTGCCGCGGCGGCATCCGTACCGCCGCGGCGAGCACCTCCATCTCGAGTTCGGCAACCACGCGGTTGGCGGCACGATGCGCGTATCGCGCCTGCAGCCACGCCGCCAGCACCCGCACCCCGATGGCACCGGCCAGCAGCAGCAGGTCGACGCGCCACTCCGCGAGGCTGCGTCGATCGGACGTGATCACCCCGGCGAGGATCGTGCCGATCAGCACCGCGGAGACGATCACCATCGCGACGTTGATCGCCGACAGCACCACCGTGAGAATCAGGTAGCCGCGGGCCGATGCCGAGTACTTCCACAGCCGGGGATCCACCGGACCCCGACGCCCCGCCGGCCGATCGGGCCGGGCGGGGCTGTCGGTCTCGATGCTCATCAGGCCTTCGTGGATCCGGCCTTGCGGGACAAGCCGATCGACGGCGGAATGTGCTTGGTGGAGATCCGCTTACGGAACACCCAGTACGTCCAGCCCTGGTACATCATCACGATCGGCGTGAGAATCACCGCCGCCCAACTCATCACCTTCAGCGTGTACGGACTCGACGACGCATTCTCGATGGTGAGGCTGTACGCCGGATCGGTGGTCGACGGCATCACATTCGGGAACAGCGACGCGAACAGGAGCACCACCGTGGCGATCACGGCGACCGTCGTGAACACGAACGCCCACCCCTCGCTCTCCGCGCGGGTCAGGAACACCACCGCGATGACCGCGACCGCGGCCAGTGCGACAAGGATCCACGTCCAGCCCTTACCGTGGGCCAGCTGCGTCCACAGCACGAATCCACCGGCGACCGGCACGGCCGGGATCGCGAGCTTCTTCGCCAGATCGGCCGCGTCGATCCGCACGTCGTCCGCAGTCTTCAACGCGATGAACACCGCACCGTGCAGCGCGAACACCAACGCGGTGGTGGCACCGCCCAGCAGCGCGTACGGGTTGAGCAGGTCGAAAAATCCTGACGTGACCTTCTTGTCCGCGTTGATCGCGACACCGCGGATGATGTTCGCGAACGCCACGCCCCACAGCACCGCCGGCACCCACGACCCGATCATGATGCCCCAGTCGGCGCGGGCCCTCCACTTGTCGTCGTCGATCTTGCCGCGCCACTCGATCGCGACGATCCGCAGGATCAGCGCCACCAGAATGATCAGCAACGGTAGATAGAACCCGGAGAACAGGGTGGCGTACCAGTCCGGGAACGCCGCGAACAGCGCACCACCGCCGACGATCAACCACACCTCGTTGCCGTCCCATACCGGGCCGATCGTGTTGAGCAGCACGCGACGGCGCTTCTCCGTCTTGCCTAGTACGGGCAACAGCATTCCCACACCGAAGTCGAACCCCTCGAGTACGAAGTACCCGACGAAGAGCACCGCGATGAGGATGAACCAGAATTCCTGCAATCCCATGACGGTCTCCTAGTACGCGAACGACAGTTGTTCGTCGGCTTCCGGCTCGCCCGGTTCACCCGGGCCACCGGCCTTCGGTCCCTGCCCCGGCGGATGCATATCGTGCGGCGACGGCCCCTCGATCGCGTACCGGCGGATCAGGTAGAACCACACGACACCCAGCGCGCCGTACAGCAGCGTGAACACCACCAGCGATGTCACGACGAGCGCGGTCGGATGATCGGAGACACCCTGATCGACGGTGAGCCGGATGAGGTCTACGCCTGTCGGATTCGGATGCACCACCCACGGCTGACGGCCCATCTCGGTGAAGACCCATCCGGCACTGTTCGCGAGGAACGGTGTCGGAATCGCGATGAGCGACAACCACTTGAACCAGTTCTGGTCCGGGACCCTGCCGCGCCTGGTGACCCACAGCCCGGCAAGCGCCAGGGCCAGCGAGCCGACGCCGAGGCCGATCATCGCGCGGAACGACCAGTACGTGACGAACAGGTTCGGGCTGTAGTTGCCGGGTCCGAACTGGGCCTCGGCCTGCGCCTGCAGATCCTCGACGCCCTGGAGAGTCACCCCGCTGAACTTGCCCTCGGCCAGGAAGGACAGCACGCCCGGCACCTTGAGCACGTGCGTGACACTGTCACAGTTGTTGTGCGTGCCGACGGTCAGGATCGAGAACTCCGGATCTGTCTCGGTGACACACAACGATTCCGCCGATGCCATCTTCATCGGCTGCTGCTGGAACATCAGCTTGGCCTGGATGTCGCCGGTGAAGATCAAGGCGACACCCGAGATGATCATCACCAGCATGCCCATCCGCGCGGCCGGCCGGAACATGTTCCGTGCGTCGGAGACGAAGACCTCCGCCTCCTCGGGAGCAGCAGTCTTGGCCTTACGCATGTTGCGCACCATCCACCAACCGGCGATACCGGCGACGAACGTCGCAGCGGTGAGGAAGCCGCCTGCGACCGCATGGAAGTACGCAGCGATCGCGGTGTTGTTGGTGAGCAGCGCCCAGATGCTCTCCAGCTCGGCACGTCCCGTCTCCGGGTTGTAACGTGCGCCGACCGGATGCTGCATGAACGAGTTCGCGACGATGATGAAGTACGCGGAGGCATTCACCCCGATCGCGGCCAGCCAGATCGTGGCGAGGTGGACGCCCTTGGGCAGCCGCGTCCAACCGAAGATCCAGAGCCCGAGGAAGGTCGACTCCAGGAAGAAGGCGATCAGCCCCTCGAGCGCGAGCGGCGCGCCGAAGACATCACCGACGAATCGGGAGTACTCGCTCCAGTTCATGCCGAACTGGAATTCCTGCACGATGCCGGTCGCGACACCGATCGCGAAGTTGATCAGGAAGAACTTGCCGAAGAACTTGGTGAGTCGATACCAGTGGTCCTTCTTGGTGACCACCCACATGGTCTGCATGATCGCGACGAGCGGAGCCAGCCCGATCGTGAGTGGTACGAAGATGAAGTGATAGACGGTGGTGATCCCGAACTGCCACCTAGAGACATCCAAGACATCCATGGCTACTCCGAAAAATCGGCCCGTAGGACAGGCTTCGGTATCGAGACGTGGGCGTCCGCTCGATCCCTGTTCACAAAGCTACTGCTGGTGGTATCCCGCCGCAGCTGATTGTTACTACGGAATGTAGTAGACCTTTCGGTCGACAGCCAACCGGAACCCACCGCCTCCACCGCCAGGTCCACCATCGAGGCGACGTCCTCGGCCGCCGGGGCGACCGGCAGCGCGAGTCCGTCCAGAGTATGCACGCGGGCCGCCAGCGTCACACTGGAAACCAGCCAGATACCTTCTGCCACAACGAGATCCATGGGTAGAAGGGTGTCGTACTCGCACCGGTAACCCTTGTCCGCGGCCACCTCGAAGAGCGCCTTCTGGGTGGTGCCGGGAAGGATGCCCTGCTCGGGCGGCGGAGTGATCAAGGTCTTACCGCGGGCGATCACCACCGTCGAACGAGGACCCTCCAGAACTCGGCCCTCACTGCTCGTGAAGACGACATCGTCGACCCCGAGTGCGCGCGCGTGCCGCAGCGCCGCCATGTTCGTCGCGTAGGACAGCGTCTTGGCGCCGAGCAACTGCCACGGCGCCGCCTGCGACAGATCGACCGAGAAACCCCTGGGCAAGGTGATCACGGAGATCCCGTCCCGGCGCGCCCGCAGCACGTGCTCCCCCACCGGCCCGACCGTCACGAACGCCGTCGGCGGGCCGCCGCTCTCCCGACCCCGACTGAGGACCAGCCGCATCAGCCCCTCGCGATCGCGTCCCCATTCGCGTGTAGCCGTCTCGACCGCCGTCCGCCAGTGCGCACGGTCCGGCTCCGGCAACTCCAGCGCCGCCGCCGAGGACGCCAGACGGTCCAGGTGCAGCGCGACCTTGCATGCCCGCCCGTCCCGCACCAGCAACGTCTCGAAGATGCCGTCACCGCGCACCGCCGCGAGATCGTCGGCATGCAGGTGCGGGACGTCCGCATCCCGCACCTGTCCGTCCAGCGTGACCAGTACTTGCTCAGCCATGGCGCTCACCCTAGCCAGAACCCGGCACAACCAGCAGTTCCCTGCATCACGCGGCCCTGTCACTCGGCGCTCCTAGAATGGGGCGGTGGCCGACACCTCGCAAGTTTCACCCAGTCCACTGCTCTCCACGCCCGGCGCCGTGCCGCCACCCGACGAATCACCCGACACCGGAGTCGCGTGGCACTACGGAGACCCGTTCGCCGAACAGCGCGCCGCCGTCGAATCCGTCGCAGTGATCGATCGTTCCGCGCGGTTCGTCATCGCGATCGCCGGCGAGGAGCGGCTCACCTGGCTGCACACCATCTCCAGCCAGCACATCGCATCGCTCCCCGACGGAGCCAGTGCCGAAAACCTCAGCCTCGACATCAACGGCCGGATCGAGCACCACTTCGTGCAGACCGACCTCGGCGGCACAACCTGGATCGACACGGAGGCCGCGCGTGGGCCGGCGCTCCTGAGCTTCCTGAAAAAGATGGTGTTCTGGTCCAAGGCCGAGCCCCGCGATGGCAACGACATGGCGGTCTCGAGCCTGATCGGCCCGGCCGTCGACTCCCCCGAGATCCTTGCCGCGCTCGGACTGCCCGAACTCCCCGGCACGTACGCGGCGGTCCCACTGCCCGGCGGCGGGTTCCTGCGACGGATGCCGTGGCCCACATCCGACTCGTTCGACCTCGTGATACCCCGCGCCGCGCTCACTCAATGGTGGTCTGCGCTCACCGCGGCCGGCGCGCGGCCCGCGGGCTCGTGGGCGTTCGAGGCTCTGCGCGTCGCGGCCATCCGCCCGCGCATCGGTCTCGACACCGACGACCGCACCATCCCGCACGAGGCGAGGTGGATCGGCGGTCCCGCCGAGCACGGCGCCGTACACCTGGACAAGGGCTGCTACCGGGGACAGGAGACGGTGGCGCGCGTGCACAACCTCGGCAAACCACCGCGGCACCTAGTGCTGCTGCACCTCGACGGATCTGCCGAAGGGCGCCCCGAGGTGGGCGAGGACGTCACGGCGGGTGGGCGCACGGTGGGGCGCCTGGGCACGGTCGTCGATCACTACGAGTGGGGTCCGATCGCGCTGGCGCTGGTAAGGCGGACCGTCCCGGTGGACACGGCGCTGGTCGCCGGTCCCTGCGCCGCGTCGATCGACCCGGACTCGGTGCCGCACCACGACGAGGTGCAGGCGGGCCGCGCCGCCGTCGACCGCCTGCGCGGACGCGGGTGACGGGCCGGCTCGAGGCGGTGTGCGTGGTCTTCGCCGACCGGGACGCCCCGAGTAGACGGGCACCGCGGACCGCGATCGACAAGCGGCCCCTGAACGGCCCTGTGCGCGTCGACACCGCTGGGGTGACCGGAGACCACGTGTGCGACACCCAGTTCCACGGGGGCCGCGACAAGGCCGTGTACGCCTACTCGCAGGAGGAGTCCGACCGCTGGGCCGACGAACTCGGCCGTGTCCTGCCCGCTGGGTGGTTCGGTGAGAACCTGCGCGTATCCGGTGTCCCTGCCACCGACGCCGTGATCGGAACCCGCTGGCGGATCGGGACCGTCGAACTCGAGGTCACCGGCCCGCGCGTGCCGTGCGGCACCTTCGCGCACTGGGCCGGCGAACCGCGGTGGGTCAAGCGGTTCACCGAACGCGCCGACGTCGGGGCGTATCTGCGGGTGCTCACGCCGGGTCATCTCCGGGCCGGCGACGCCGTCGAGATCGTGTCGGCGCCCACCCACGGAGTCACCGTCCGCGACGTGTTCGTCGGCGACGATTCCACGCGCCTGGCAGCTCTGCTGGCCGCGCAGACCGACCTGGCGGACACGGTCGAGGCGCGGGTCCGCAAATCTCTCCATCAACTGGAAGCGCAGGTGTCGTAGGTGAGTGTCGAACTGGTGGAGGTCGTTCGCTCCGGATTCCGCGAGTGCGTGCACCGCGGGTCGCTCGTGGTGCTGGCGCCGGACGGCACGCCAACCTTCACGCTCGGCGAGGTGCACACCCCGATCTACCCGCGGTCGTCGAACAAGCCGCTACAGGCGGTCGCGTTGCTGCGCAGCGGCTTCGTCCCCGAGAGCGCCGAGCAGCTGGCGATCGCGTCGGCGTCCCACGACGGCGAGGCCGCGCACGTGGAGTTGGTGGAGGAGATCCTGGCCCACTGCGGACTCCTCGAGACGCAGCTGCTGTGTCCGCCGGATCTGCCTGCCAACGAGCTCGCCCGCGCCGAGGTCCTCGCCGCCGGCCGGCCGCCGCGGGCGGTCTTCATGAACTGCTCCGGCAAGCACGCCGCCATGCTCGCCGCGTGCGCCGCGAACGGCTGGCCGATGGACACCTATCTCGATCCCGCCCATCCACTGCAACGCGTGGTGATCGAGACCATCGCCGAACTCAGCGGCGAGCCGGAGACCGAACTCGGCATCGACGGCTGCGGCTTGCCGATCATCCCGGTGTCGCTGACGAACCTCGCCCGCGCATTCGGCCGGCTGGTGACCGCCTCGCCCGGGACCCCGGAACGCTCGGTGGCCGACGCTATCCGGCAGAGCCCGCATCTGGTGTCGGGCACCGGCCGCGACGACGCCCGGCTCATGCCCGCCGTGCCCGGACTGCTGTGCAAGGCCGGCGCCGACGGCGTCCACGCCGGCGCGCTGCCCGACGGGACGGCCTTCGCGTTCAAGATCGACGACGGGCACGACCGGGCTCGGCTGCCCCTGACCGCGGCACTGCTGCATCGCCTCGGCGTCGAGTGGTCCGAGGACCACGCGGCACTCGCATCGCAGCCGGTCCTCGGTGGCGGTGCCCGCGTGGGCACGATACGCGCCGTCCCGGGTGTGTTCTAACCAGCACACATCATGCATTACTGCTGTTCACTGGGGTGCTGAGACAAATCAGACACCTCGGTGAGCGCCGCATGGAGGCGGAAGCGACTTTTGCACGCTAGAGTGTGAGTCAGGAAAACATCAACACTCACGCGGGGCCGCCAAATTCCCCAGGCCGCCCCGCGAAAGCGCGAGGGGGTCAGCCATGGGCCGCGGCCGGGCTAAGGCAAAGCAGACCAAGGTTGCACGGGAGCTCAAGTACAGCTCACCGTCCACGGATTTCGACAGCCTGCAACGAGAGCTCTCGAACGGTGGTGCACCGAGCTCGCCCCGCAATGGCGGAGTGATCGCGGACAAGCGCACCGACGAGGATCCTCGCTCGCGCTGGGACGAGGACGACTACGACGACTGGCGTCGTTGACTGTCGTACTGACGTCACCTGAAAACCATGAAATGAGGGGGAGCCCGACGGCTCCCCCTCATTTGGTGGTTGTCGAATTCCTCCGCGCCCGTAGTACCTGAAAAGCGGCATCGTCCCCGGCCCCAAACGGGACCGGGGACGATGCCGACGGTAAGCCAGGTGTCAGAAGCGTGGGTGATCACCCAGGAGAATCGCGCGGGTCGCATCGGAATCTGATGCCTTCTTTACGCTGCCGAGCGTCCAGCAGTCGATGTGCCGTGCCGTGAGCACCGCGAGAGCGCGGTCGACGTCCTCGGGCGCGACGATCGCAACCATGCCGACGCCCATGTTGAACGTCTGCTCCATCTCGGCGCGCTCGACACGACCACGCTGCGCGATCATCGCGAATACCGGAGCCGGACTCCAGGTTCCGCGATCCAGCTCTGCCACGAGGCCCTTGGGCATGACGCGGGCGAGGTTGTTGGCCAAGCCGCCGCCGGTGACGTGGCAGAAGGTGCGCACATCGGTCTCGGCCGCGAGGGCCAGGCAGTCCTTGGCGTAGATCTTGGTGGGCTCGAGCAGCTCCTCGCCCAGCGTGCGGCCGAACTCCTCGACATGACCGGTCAGCGACATGCGATCGATCTCGAGCAGCACCTTGCGGGCCAGCGAGTACCCGTTGGAGTGCAGACCCGACGAGCCCATGCCGATCACGACATCGCCGGGTCGGACGCGGTCCGAGCCGAGCACCTGATCGGCTTCGACCACGCCGACGCCAGTCGCGGACAGGTCGTAGTCACCGTCGGCCATCAGGCCGGGGTGCTCGGCCGTCTCGCCGCCGAGCAACGCACAGCCGGCCAGGATGCAGCCGTCGGCGATGCCGGAGACCAGCTCCGCGACCCGCTCGGGAACTACCCGGCCGACCGCGATGTAGTCCTGCAGGAACAGCGGCTCGGCGCCGCACACCACCAAGTCGTCGACGACCATCGCAACGAGGTCGAGGCCGACGGTGTCGTGCTTGTCCATCGCCTGCGCGACAGCGATCTTGGTTCCGACGCCGTCGGTCGAGGCGGCAAGCAGAGGCTCCTTGTAGCCGCCCTTGAGGGAGAAGAGTCCGGCGAATCCGCCGAGACCACCCATGACCTCGGGGCGGCTGGCCTTCTTCGCCAGTGGAGCGAAGAGCTCTACTGCCCGATCGCCAGCGGCGATATCCACTCCGGCGGCGGCGTAAGAAACGCCCTGGGTGCGGGTACTGTGCTCGGTCATGGGGTTCTGGCTCCAGCCTTGATACTCGGTGAACGTCTCAACTGACGCAGTATCTCAGTGTTCACGCATGCGTCTGCACACGCGCAGTCACCTCGATTGCGTCCTTACGGTACCGGAGTTGCTCGGGTACCCGACTGCGTCCTGTCGACTACGGCCGCGAGAGGGCGTCTGCGTTGTCGTTCTCGTGCGTCATTGCCGCGCCCGCAGCGGACTCCAACAGCCCCTCCAGGACGTTCTTGCCCATCGACGCCTCGCTCGGCAATGCGATCGGGTAATGCCCGTCGAAGCACGCCGAACACAGCCGCGTCGAAGGCTGTTCGGTCGCGGCGACCATGCCGTCGATCGAGATGTAGCCGAGAGAGTCGGCGCCGATGGACCGGCGCACACCCTCGAGCATCTCGTCGAACGTGTCGGTCGTCGGGCCGCTGCCCTCGGCGCCGTTCGCGATGAGCTCGGCCGGAGAAGCGAAGTCGATGCCGTAGAAGCATGGCCACTTCACCGGCGGCGACGCGATCCGCACGTGGATCTCGAGCGCACCGGCCTCACGGAGCATCCGGATCAGCGCGCGCTGCGTGTTGCCGCGGACGATCGAGTCGTCGACGACCACCAGGCGCTTGCCGCGGATGACTTCCTTGAGCGGGTTGAGCTTGAGCCGGATACCCAGCTGGCGGATGGTCTGCGACGGTTGGATGAAGGTGCGGCCCACATACGCGTTCTTCATCAACCCCTGGCCGTACGGGATACCCGAGCCCTGCGCATAGCCGACCGCGGCAGGGGTACCGGACTCAGGCACCGGAATCACCAGGTCGCCGTCTGCGGGATGTTCCTTGGCCAGGCGCCGGCCGATCTCGACGCGGGTGGAATGCACCGAACGGCCGCCGATGACGCTGTCCGGCCGGGCCAGATACACGTACTCGAACACGCAGCCCTTGGGTTCCGGGTTCGCGAAGCGCGACGAACGGACGCCATCGGCATCGATCGCGAGCAGCTCACCGGGTTCGATGTCGCGGACGAACGACGCGCCGACGATGTCGAGCGCGGCGGTCTCGCTGGCGACCACCCAGCCGCGATCGAGGCGACCGAGGCACAGTGGGCGGATGCCGTGTGGATCACGCGCCGCGTACAGCGTGTGCTCATCCATGAACGTCAGGCAGAAGGCGCCGCGCAGCGTCGGGAGCAATTCCATCGCGGCCTGCTCGAGGGTGCGGTCGGCGGCCCCGTGCGCAAGCAGCGCGCCCACGACGTCCGAGTCCGAGGTCGCAGCACCGGGGCGCTTGTCGTTGATCAGTCGCGCCTCACGGGCCCGCTGCGCGAGCTCCGCAGTGTTGACCAGGTTGCCGTTGTGGCCCAGGGCGACTCCCGTGCCGGCCGCGGTGGTGCGGAAGATCGGCTGCGCGTTCTCCCACGTCGTGGAACCAGTGGTGGAGTAGCGGCAGTGACCGATGGCGACGTGCCCGGGCATGGCACCGAGCGTCTGCTCGTCAAACACCTGACTGACCAGACCCAGGTCCTTGAAGACCAGCACCTGCGCGCCGTCGGCGACGGCGATGCCCGCCGCTTCCTGACCGCGATGCTGCAGCGCGTAGAGGCCGTAGTACGTCAGCTTCGCAACGTCCTCACCCGGCGCCCAGACACCGAAGACGCCACACTCTTCGCGAGGTTCGTTCTCGTCCTCGTCTGGTGCGGTCGTAGCGAGAAGATTCTGACTGTTGACCGACAGTTCGGCACGAGTCACGGCAAGCGCTCCCTTAGGGGATTCGGTGCGGGGGGCGTGGCCCAGTCTACGTTCCGTACTCGAAGGCCCCAACGCTCGGTGCGCCGGATCAACGTCGATGCGACCCGCATCACAGGCGCAACAGCGGCAGCCAGTGTGCGATCTCACCCGCCCGGCTGCCCGAAGCGGTGAGCACCCCTCCCGTTGACGCCTCGTCGAATCCCAAGAGCCCGGTCGCGAGCAGCAGCCAGGTCCGGGGGTCGGTCTCGACCACATTCGGCGGAGTTCCGCGCGTGTGCCGCGGGCCCTCGATGCACTGCACCGCGACGAACGGCGGCACCCGCACCTCGACGCTGGACCCGGGCGCGACATCCTCGAGCGTGCGGGCGCTGAGCCGCACCGCGGCGGCCAGCTCGGCGCGGGCCGGCTTGGTAGCCTCCTCGCCCCGCAGCCACAGCCCCACGGCGAGCAGCGCGCTGCGGAGTTCGGCGGGGTCGACGGCGCGGCGGGCAGGCATGGGCGTCAATCTACTGAAGCGATCGCGGAGGCCCGAACAAGCCCGGTATCGGCGGGACTCACGCCCTCCTCACACGGGCGGTAGCGGGGTCTCGGCGACGCCCCGAACGACAGTGATCCGCCGAAGCGCCAGCGCGCCACCGACATTGATCACCAGGTGCAGCAACGCGGGGGCGAGGACGCTACCGCTCGCGCGGCGCAGCCCGTCGAACAGCAGCGACGAGGCCGCCGTCAGCGCGACCGTGCCCACCACCGGATCCCCCGCCACCCGAGCCGGGTGCACGTGCCACAGACCGAACACCGCAGCCCGGACCGCGGCGGCCGCCCCAGGCGGCCAAGCGCGCTCGGTCAGCGCGGTCAGCACACTGCGGAACAGCAGTTCCTCCGTGACTACGGTCCCGAACGGGATGTGTGCGGCGACCCACTCGGCGAAGTCGTGCCGCACCTCGGCGGTGAGGGCGAGCCTGTCGTGCAGCGCCGGCACCGCGAGCAGCACCGCGTATGCAGCGACCGGCACGCCAGCTGTCACACTCCCCCACCGCAAGCCCGAGCGAATGTTGCCCAGCCCCAGTTCGTTTCGGCTCAAACCAGCCGCCAGCGCCGTCCCGGTCGCACCGAGCGCGAGCAGTGTCCCTGCTGTCGCACGACCCCGCGGCGACAGCCCCATCGACGGCAGCAGCCCGTTGTTCCACGCCACCAGCGCCGCCGCCGCGAACAGCGCCGGTGGCCGTCTCACTTCTCCGGCCCGTCGTGCCCACTCAGCGATTCGAGCACTCCCCGAACCCGCTCGGTGTCCGCAGGCGTCCAGCCATCGGGGGTCGTGACTGCGACCCAGCCGTCGAGGATGACGGTGCCATAGTTGTGTCCGTGCCCGTCAGGTACGCCCGCCGCATTCGCGAGATCCGCGCTGACCTGCCAGAACGTGACGAACGGGAACCACTTCATCGACGGCAGTCGATCGAATCCGGGCGGCTCGGAGAGCCAGTCGGGGCGCGTGAAGGCGAGATCGGTGGACCACCACACCACCGGATCCGACGGATGCTGGATGTACAGCACGCGAGGATCGAGCCACGGACCCGGTGTACCGGGAATTGATCCGGCACCGTCCGCGAACCGCGCCACGAGTCCGTCCGCATATACCGGCAGCACCTCGGGGGTGCCCGGGTCACGGCGCTCGGTGAGCGCACTCCACAGCGGATTCGAGTTGGGCGGACCGACCCACAGCACACCGTCGACGGTGTCCCGAATGTCAGCGAGACCGTCGAAGGCTCCCTCACCTGCCTGCGTGCCGAGGCTCTCGCCGTAGACGTACAGCTTGGGTCGGGTGTTCTCGGGCTTGGTGAGCCACCGGTCGTGCACCGCACGGATCAGTGCGTTGCCGGCGACCGCGGCCCGGCCTCGGTCGGCGATGAACGAAATCCAGCTCGGCATGTACGAGTACTGGGCCGCGACGAGCGCGCTGTCCCCGTTCTCGACGAGTTCGATCGCCTGCGCGGCGGTGGGGTTGACCCAACCGGTGCCGGTGGTCGGAATGATGACGAGCGTCTTACGTTCGAAGGCCTTGGTCCGCTCGAGTTCGTCCAGCACGATGTCCATGCGCGCGGCCGTATCGTCGGCGGTCTCGAGACCCGCGTATACCCGGATGGGTTCTTTCGCCGGTGTGCCGTTCGCCGCGGTGAGCTCGTCGGCGTGGATGCCACCGGAGACGAAGTTGCGCCCCTCGAATCCGAGACTGTCCCACGGCGCCAGCGACATCGGGCTGCCGGAGCGCTCGGGCTGTGCCGGTTGCACGGCGCCCGCGCGAGTCTGGTTGTTCTGCAGGCTGAAGACCGAGTTGATCGCGGCATACGCGCCGCGCAGCAGAATGCCGTCGACGAGCATGAACACCAGCACCAGCACCACGGCCAGACCGGCGGCCGAAGCTGCGGGGCGTGGGATCTTGAGCCACTTGTTGAGCTGCCGGGCAACCCACCGGACGAGGTCGCGCAGGACCCGCCACAACGAGATCAGGGCGGCCGCGACCAGCAGACTCAAACCGCCGGTGCGAATGTAACCGGTGGTGGTGGTGCCTTCCGCGTTCATGAGCGCGGACAGTTCCCGCTGCCACCCGGCGGCGTAGACCAGCATGATCACGGCGGCCAGCGCCGAGGCCACCGGCACGAACACCTTGATCGCGAACATGACGCGGGCGGGAAGCGGCCACCAAGGGCGGCGGGCCAGTCCGAATTCGTAGACCAGCCAGCCGGCCGCGGTGCCGACGCCGTAACCGATCGCGGCGCTGATACCGCCGATGAGTCCCTGGAACAACCAGTCACGCGGCAGCAGCGAGGGTGTCAGGGACCAGCAGAAGAACAGTGATGCGAACGCAATGCCGGTGAAGTCGAGCTTCAGCAGGCTCCACGCCCAGACGACGAAGGGGTGGCGATCGTCGAACCGGGAGACGGCAGGAATCACCGGCTGCGGGTCCTCCCGCAGCTCAGTGACCGCCTCCCGTTCGACCCCCGAGTCCGTCACACATCATCCAAACAGTGCCGGCAAGGTCGATTCGGCCGTCTCGCGCAGCTTGGCCATCGTGACCGAGAACTGGCCCTGCACCTCGACGGAGTCGGAGCCCTCGTCGACGACACCGATCCGGACCCACGGCAGGCCTCGGGCGGAGCACATTCCGGTGAAGCGGGTCTCCTCGGTGCGCGGCACCGCAACCAGCACGCGACCGGCGGACTCGGAGAACAGCATCACGAACGGGTCCGCATCCTCCGGAAGCAGGATCCGGCAGCCGGTCTCGCCGGCCAGCGCGGCCTCGACGACGGCCTGCGCGAGGCCACCCTCGGACAGGTCGTGCGCAGCCGAGATCAGGCCGTCACGCGATCCGGCCAGCAGGATGTCGGCCAGCAGCTGCTCGCGCTCGAGGTCGACCTTCGGCGGCACGCCGCCGAGGTGGCCGTGTTCGACCTGCGCCCAGATGGAGCCGTCGAGCTCATCGCGAGTCTCCCCCAGGAGGATCAGCGTCTCGCCGGGCTCGAGGCCGACTCCGGTCGGGATGCGACGGTGCACGTCGTCGATCACACCCAGGACCGCGACTACCGGGGTCGGCAGGATCGCGGTCGCGCCGGTCTGGTTGTAGAAGCTGACGTTGCCGCCGGTGACGGGGATGCCGAGCTGCGCGCAGCCGTCCGCCAGACCGCGGACGGCCTGCTGGAACTGCCACATGACGCCCGGATCCTCAGGCGAACCGAAGTTGAGGCAGTTGGAAACGGCCTTCGGGGTCGCTCCGGTGACCGCAACGTTGCGGAACGCCTCGGCCAGCGCGAGCTGCGCGCCGGCGTACGGGTCGAGCATGGTGTAGCGGCCCGACGCGTCGGTGGCCAGCGCGATGCCACGTCCGGTCTCCTCGTCGATGCGGACCATGCCACCGTCGGCGTTCTCGGCGAGCACGGTGTTACCGCGCACGTAGCGGTCGTACTGCTCGGTGATCCACTTGCGGCTGCACAGCGCCGGCGACGCGATCATCTTCAGCAATGTCGCCTCGAGTTCGTCCGCGGTCGCGGGGCGCTCGAGCCCCGCGGTGGAGTTCGCGATCAGTGCGTCCTGCGTGTCGGGACGCTTGACGGGGCGCTCGTACACCGGGCCCTCGTGCGCGACAGTGCGCGGCGGGACGTCGACGACGGTTTCGCCGTGCCAGTCGATGACGAGGTGCTCACCATCGGTGACCTCACCGATGACAGTGGCGAGGACGTCCCACTTCTTGCAGACCTCCATGAACGCATCGACGTTCTCGGGAGTGACCACCGCGCACATGCGCTCCTGAGACTCACTGGAGAGCACCTCGGCAGCAGTCATGCCGGTGGCACGCATCGGGACCAGGTCGAGGTCGATGTGCATGCCGCCGTCACCGGCAGCTGCCAGCTCCGACGTGGCGCAGGACAGTCCGGCGCCGCCGAGGTCCTGGATACCGACGACCAGCTTGGCCTTGTACAGGTCGAGGCAGCACTCGATGAGCACCTTCTCGGTGAACGGGTCACCCACCTGGACGGCGGGGAGCTTCTTGGGGCGTCCGCCCGAGCTCTCGTCGAAGGTCTCCGATGCGAGCACGGACACGCCGCCGATGCCGTCGAGCCCAGTGCGGGCGCCGAACAGAATGATCTTGTTACCCGCGCCGGACGCGAACGCCAGGTGCAGGTCCTCGACGCGCATCGCGCCGGCGCACAGTGCGTTCACGAGCGGGTTGCCCTGGTAGGACGCGTCGAAGACGGTCTCACCGCCGATGTTGGGCAGGCCGAGGGAGTTGCCGTAGCCGCCGACGCCGCGCACGACACCGTCTACGACGCGACGGGTGTCGGCGTGATCCGCGGCGCCGAAGCGCAGCTGGTCCATGACCGCAATCGGACGCGCGCCCATCGCCATGATGTCGCGGACGATGCCGCCGACGCCGGTGGCCGCGCCCTGGTACGGCTCGATGTACGACGGGTGGTTGTGCGACTCGACCTTGAAGGTGACCGCCCAGCCGTCGCCGATGTCGACGACGCCCGCGTTCTCGCCGATGCCCGCGAGCATCGAGGCTTTCATCTCGTCGGTGGTGGTCTCGCCGAAGTACTTGAGGTGCACCTTCGAGGACTTGTAGGAGCAGTGCTCGCTCCACATCACCGAGTACATCGCGAGTTCGGCATCGGTGGGACGGCGGCCGAGAATCTCCTTGATGCGGGCGTACTCGTCGTCCTTGAGGCCCAGCTCCTTGAAGGGCTGGGCGACGTCGGGAGTCGCGGAAGCGTGCGTGACGGTATCTACCTGCGGAGACACGGGGCTTATGGTCCCTTCCCTCTGGGATCGAATCGGCAGGCCGGGCGGCGCGCTGCCAGGGCAAAGTCTAGCCGGGGTCACCGACACGCCACGCACCCGCCGCGCACCCGCGGATCGAGTCTCGTGGCGATCACCCCGGCCACAGCGCGACCGCCCCCGGAAGCGAGGCTTCCGGGGGCGGTCGAAGGCTTTGTACTAGCTACCGTTCTGCAGGATACGGCTGATCGTGTCGCCGAGGACGTCACTGATCGACCCGGTCGAGGACATCTGCCCGTCCGAGGAGCCGAGGCCTGCCCCGTCGAGACTGCCGTTGACCGACTCGCCGGCGTTCTTGGCGCGGACGGTGAAGCAGGCCGTCAGGTTCGAGAAGGTTTCCGCGACGCCGACGGTTCCGCCAGTCGAGATCCCGCGGCTCACCACCTGATCACCGACCGAAACGTTCCCGGGAACCTTGTAGGTGATCTCGAGCGTCACGGGATTGCCGGAGTTGACGAACCAGCCGGTGCTGGTGACCTTCCAGCCGATCCCGTCGACAACCGGAGTCACCGGCTCGGTGACCTGCCCCAGCGGCAGGTGGTAAGCCGTCACCTGCGCCCGAACCGGCGCGCCGAAGCCGACCGGCGGGATATCGGTGATCCGATCGACGTAGGGGTTACCGATCCCGGTGGTGCCCACCACGATCTTGTAGGTGACCTCGGTGTCCGCCGCAGCCTGCTCGGTCATCACAGTCTTGCTGTAGGTGTGCGTCACACCCCAGGTGGAAATATCGTTCTTGGTCGTGTTCGACGACGGCGAGCAGGTCGGGGCAGCCCCGGCGACACCCGAGCCGAGGCCGACGGTGACACCGGTGGCGACTAGGGCGGCAGCGGCGGTTGCCGCCGCAAAGCGGCGCATCGAGATACGGGACATGTAGATCTCCGTTCAGTACGAAAGATTGCAACTACTGTGTGCCGGAACTCCCCGAGGCCCGCACATGGGCAGCACCCGCATCGCAGAGACGACACGAGGACAGCCGAGTCCTTTCTACTGGACCTTCGTCCAACTTCGCAGGAGAACGGGAAAAATCGCCCCTACCGTGCAGGAGTGAGGAATGCTGCCAGTGCGTCCGCGTACATCCGGATGTCATCGACACCCATCAGTTCACGCGAGGAGTGCATCGCCAGCTGCGGCGCACCGACATCGACAGTGGACAGGCCGGTCCGCGACGCGGTGATGGGACCGATCGTCGAGCCACACGGCAAGTCCGCTCGATGTACGTACCGCTGCAGCGGTACCCTCGCTCGGTCGCACGCCAACGCGAACTCGGCGGAGCCGCGAGCATCGGACGCGTAGCGCAGGTTCTGGTTCACCTTCAACACCGGTCCGCCGTTGACCGCAATCCGGTGAGCAGGCTCGTGCCGGTCCGGATAGTTCGGGTGCGTCGCGTGCGCCATGTCGCCGGACGCACACACCGAGCCGGACATCGCACGCAGGAAATCCTCACGCCCACCGCCGCGCAGCAGCACGATTCGCTCGAGCACGGAGTTCAGCAGGTCCGAGAACGCACCCCGATCAGACATGCTGCCCACCTCTTCGTGATCGAACAGCGCGAGCACGGGGGTGCACCGGCCCGGCTCGTCGACGGCCGCGAGCAACGCCCGCATCCCCGCATAGCAGGTGCCCTGATTGTCCAGCCGGGGCGCACTGATCAGGGACGCGTCCCCACCGACCACCACACTGGGTGCGAGGTCGTGCGTCATCAGCTCCCACCCCAGCACCGACTCCGGCGAGACCCCGGCCTCGGCAGCGAGGAAGCCGATGAAGGACCGCGGCTCCGTGCCCGTCCCCCACACCGCGTTCACGTGCCGCTGCGGGTCCAGCTGAATGCCCTTGCGGTCCTCGGACAGGTGAATCGCCAGCTGCGGCACCCGCAGGATCGGCCGGTCGACCCGGATCAACACGTCCTCGACAGTGTCGCCCGCCCGGACGCTGAGCCGACCGGACACCCCGAGGTCGCGGTCCAGCCACGAATTGAGCAGCGCACCGCCGTAGGGCTCGAGGCCCACCAGCTGCCATCCGGCCGACAACAGGTCCGGGTGCTGCTTGACCCGCAGGTTCGGGCTGTCCGTGTGCCCGCCGACGATCCGGAACGGCTGCGAAGCAACAGCCGCACCGGATTCCCGCACGCCCTCTGTGCTCCATGCGATCAGCGATCCACCACGAATCAGGTAGTACCGACCGGGCGCCGAGGGCCAGGCCTCGGTCTCCCGTAGTGCGGTGAATCCGTGCTCGGTGAGCGCGGCCGCGACCGTCGTGCACACGTGAAACGGCGACGGCGACGCGTCAACGAACGAACACAATCCGGGGGCGTCGGCCTGCGTCATCAATGGCATACCGACAATCATGCAATACCGGTATCAGTGCGCTCGGGATACCCAGATCAGTGCGCTCGGGATACCTATCAGTGCGCACCGGATACACAGAACTGGTTGCCCTGCGGGTCGGCGAACACCACCCAGCGGAAGCCGTCCATGTTCTCCCGGCGTACCTCGACGGCGCCCGCCGCAAGCACCCGGTCGACCTCCGCGTCCAAGTCGAGAGAACCCAAATCCATGTGGAGGCGGTTCTTGCCGGCCGCCGGATCATCGACCTTCTGGAATCCCAGCTTCTGCCCCCAGCCCGGAATCCCGACCATGTAGAACCAGCCGTCGTTCTCCGTCTCGATCGTGCCGCCCGTGAGGTCTGCCCACCAGCGCGCAAGCGGCCCGGGGTCCGTCGAATCGAACGTGATCATGCCCAGTGTCAATGTCATGCTCGGACGCTAGCGCGTGGGACCGACATTCGCCTGTCCGAATCAGACGCTAGATTGACCACGCCCAGATCGACTGCGGTCGCACGTGCGGCCGCGCCGCACGAACCGGAGTCCCGATGCCCGACGCTCCCCTCCCCCAGTCTCAGCCGGTGGCCACACCGCTGTCCCCGGCCGCGATCTTCCTCGTCGCCACCATCGCACCCGGAGGGGAGACGACGGTCCGAACCCTGCTCACCGACGTCACCGGGCTGGGCCGCGCAGTGGGCCTGCGGGTTCCCGGATCCAACCTCGAACTCGTGGTCGCGATCGGATCGACCGCCTGGGACCGGCTGTTCACGGGCCCGCGGCCGGCGCAGCTGCACGAGTTCGTCGAACTGCGCGGCGACAAGCACCTCGCGCCCGCCACCCCGGGCGACCTGCTGTTCCACATCCGGGCGCAAACACCGGATGCGTGCTTCGAGCTCGCCCACCAGATCGTCAAACGTCTCGACGGTGCAGCCACCGTGGTCGACGAGGTGCACGGCTTCCAGTACTTCGAGAACCGTGACCTCATCGGATTCGTGGACGGCACCGAGAACCCGAGTGGACAGCAGGCGGTCGCGGCGGTGACCGTCGGCGCGGAGGATGCGCGATTCGCCGGCGGCTCGTACGTGCACATCCAGCGCTACGTACACACAATGGCCGACTGGGAGGCACTGCCCGTCACCGAGCAGGAGCGAGTGATCGGCCGCAGCAAGCACGACGACATCGAGATGACCGCCGATGTCAAGCCCGCCAACTCACACGTCGCGCTCAACGCCATCAAGGACGAGGACGGCAACGCACTCGAGATCCTGCGCGCCAACATGCCGTACGGCCGGGTCGGCGACGAGATGGGCACATTCTTCATCGGCTACTGCCGGAAGCCCGCTATCACCGAGCAGATGCTCGAGAACATGTTCCTCGGCAACCCGCGTGGCAATTACGATCGGCTGCTCGACTTCTCGGTCGCCGTCACCGGTTCGCTGTTCTTCGCCCCCACCGAGGACTTCCTCGACGCACTGCCGCCGGCCCCGGCGATCTGACGCGGAGGGGTTGCCGCCGCCCGAACCATTCAGACGAAGGGACCCTTCGGTCGCTCGCAGCGACCGAAGGGTCCGTTCAGGTCTCGAAAAGCCGGTGGCTCAGGCCGTCAGCACGCTCTCGAGCGCGGAGTAGAACATGCCGAGTCCATCGTCGCTCGGGCCGGTGAGCGCCTCGGTGGCATGCTCGGGGTGCGGCATGAGACCCACGACGCGGCCGTTGGCCGAGGCGATGCCGGCGATGCCACGCTGCGAGCCGTTCGGATTCTCGCCGGCGTAGCGGAACACCACGCGGCCCTCACCCTCGAGCTCGTCGAGCACCCGCTCGGAGGCCTGGTAGCGGCCCTCACCCGACTTGAGTGGAACGAGGATCTCGGCACCCACCTCGTAGCGAGACGACCATGCCGTCGAGTTGGACTCGACCTTCAGCCACTGGTCGCGGCATACGAAGTGCAGACCCGCGTTGCGGGTCAGCGCGCCCGGCAACAGACCCGCCTCGCACAGCACCTGGAAGCCATTGCAGATGCCGAGGACCGGCATGCCGCCGTCGGCAGCCTTGACGACCTCGCCCATCACCGGCGCGAAGCGTGCGATGGCACCACAGCGCAGGTAGTCGCCGTACGAGAAACCACCGGGCACGATGACCGCGTCCACGCCCTTGAGGTCGGCGTCGCCGTGCCACAGGCTGACGGCCTCGCCGCCGGCCAGGCGGACAGCGCGGGCAGCGTCGACGTCGTCGAGCGTGCCCGGGAACGTGATGACTCCGATACGCGCGCCGGTCTTACCGGTCGTCGCTGCGCTCATGTTCACTGGACTCGCGTGACCTTCCAGTCCTCGATCACCGTGTTCGCCAGCAGCGACTCGGCGATCGTCGCGAGCTCGTCGTCGCTGACGGTGTCGTCGACCTCGAGTTCGAATCGCTTACCCTGCCGAACATCCGACACACCGGCATGACCGAGTCGAGACAGGGCCCCGACAATGGCCTGCCCCTGAGGGTCGAGAATTTCGGCCTTGGGCATGACATCGACAACGACACGGGCCACGTGCTGCTCCTCGCTATGGCTGGGTTCCGCCCGGGATCTCACCGGGCATCCAGGAGTTTACCGTTGAGGCAAACCGCGCTCCGCATCGAGTGATCGTCCGACGCCACTCCCACTGCCGGATGTGATCCCGCATACTCGTCTCATGCGACTGACGCACTTCGGCCACTCCTGTGTCCTCGTTGAACTCGATGGCGCGAAAATCCTGTTCGACCCGGGCAACTTCTCGCACGGATTCGAGGGGATCACGGGCCTCGACGCCATCCTGATCACCCACCAGCACCCCGACCATGCCGACCCGGCACGGCTCCCCGCGCTGGTCGACGCGAACCCCGGCGCGGGCTTGTACGCCGACCCACAGACGACGGCGATGCTGGGCGATGCGTGGACGGCGGTGTACCCGGGCGACGTCTTCAACGTCGGCGAGGTCCAGGTGACCGGCACCGGTGGCACGCACGCGGTGATCCATCCGGAGATCCCGCTGATCGACAACACCGCGTACCTGCTCGGCGATGCCGAGAACCCGGCCAAGCTGATGCACCCGGGTGACTCGCTTTTCGTCCCGGAGCAGAAAGTGGACGTGCTGGCGATCCCCGCGGCGGCCCCGTGGCTGAAGATCTCCGAGTCGGTCGACTACCTGCGCGCGGTGCATCCGAGGGTCGCGGTCCCGATCCACCAGGGCATCGTCGCAAAGGAGGCCCGGGGCATCTACTACGGGCGTCTCACCGAAATGGGACCGGGCGGAACGGAATTCCGCGTTCTCCCGGAAGAGTCGAGCGTCGAGGTTTCCTGAGCGGCCGCTGGGTCAAGCCACCTCGCGTACCCCGTCCTGCAACGGCCAGCGGTAGACCGTCGGCCGAGCGCCGTGGTGCAGTGCGAGATCGACGGCGTCGAGTACGGCCTGACGCGGTCCGGGCTTGCCAAGTTGCTTCGCGGAGATCGCGAGCCGGACGAGGCGTCCGCGCCGAGCGCCGCGGGAAGCGCCGAGAACCATCGCGCGGCACCGCCACGGCTCGGCGCGGAAGCCATCACCGACACCGATGACGTGGCTGCGCACGGTGGCCCCGTCGGCGAGATCGCGGACCGCGGTCATGCCGGCGAGTAGCCGGAATCCGACACTCGGCAGCACAGTGACGGCGCCCGGCGAGGCGATCCAGCGCGGCGGTGCGAACAGCCGAGTCCGCAACCCCACCTCCTCGAGCACGCGGTCCGCAGCGAGCAGGCGCAGCCGCGCCTCGTGCTCGGGCAGTGCCGCGAACTCGGCCCGGCGATGCTTGGTGGCGGCCTGGTCGTAGCCGTGCAGAACGATCGCGTCGCCGCGATCGCGCCGGTCCCGCAACCAGTCCTGTGTGACGGCGTCGGAGACCAGCCGGTACTTGTCCTTGAGCCGGGGCGCCACGAGCAGCGACAGCGGGACGGACCGGCAGTCCATCTCGGTGGCGAAGTCAGCAACCACCTGGGCGGTCTCGTCCCTGATTCCCGACACCGACACGATCAACTGTCCGGTCATGATTCCGAGGATGCCAGCCGCAGGTGAACAGGCGCTTACGCGCCCGTGCGCCTTTTTGGTCGTTCTGGCTACCAAAAAGGCGCACGGGCGTCGAAGCCGCCTACCGGGGCAGGACGGCCTCGATGGCTGCGATCACCTCGGGTGCGTCGGGCTCGGTGCGAGGACGGAACCGGTTCACGACGGTGCCGTCCGGGGCGATCAGGAACTTCTCGAAGTTCCACTGGATGTCGCCGGCCTCGCCGTCGGCGTCCGCGGTCTTGGTGAGCTCGGCGTACAGCGGGTGCCTGTTCTCACCATTGACCTCGACCTTCTCCATCAGCGGGAACGTGACGCCGTACGTGGTGGAGCAGAAAGTCTCGATCTCCTCGGGCGTGCCCGGCTCCTGGCCCATGAACTGGTTGCACGGGATGCCGATCACGGTGAGGCCGCGCTCGGAGTACTCGGTGGCCAGCTTCTCGAGGGCGGTGTACTGCGGAGTCAGTCCGCATTTGGAGGCCACGTTCACCAGGAGGACGGCGCGGCCCCCGTACTCACCGAGCGAGGTCGGCACACCGCCGAGGGTGTTGATACCGATGTTCTGCAGTGGGGTCGTCATGGTGTCCAACCTAGCGAAGGTGACCTGTGTGCGCTCCATCCACGCGCGGGTCCCGTCCACCGGGAAAGGCATCCGTCTCATGAACATCATGCGCTTGCCAGTTCCCGCTCGGCGGAGGCCGGTAGTGCCGTTGGGCGCACCGGCCCCTCCACCGGCTGTTGCGGCGGCTCGGCAGGCACGTCGTGGTCGTCGACCATACTGCCCTCGTCGAACGGCAGTTCACCTGCGAGCACTGCACGGACGCGCTCGGTGTCGACGGACTTGGTCCACGTCCCGACCAACAGCGTGGCGACGGCGTTTCCGGAGAAGTTGGTGACCGCACGAGCCTCGGACATGAATCGGTCGATACCGACGATCAGTCCGACGCCGTCGAGCAGTTCGGGCCGGTGGCTCTGCAGGCCGCCCGCCAGGGTGGCGAGACCGGCACCGCTGACACCCGCCGCACCCTTCGACGCGATGATCATGAAGACCAACAGCGACAACTGCTCGGGAAGTGCCAGCGGTTGCCCCATCGCGTCGGCGATGAAGATCGACGCCATGGTCAGGTAGATCGCGGTGCCGTCGAGGTTGAACGAGTAGCCGGTGGGCACGACGACGCCGACAGTGGTGCGCTCGACACCGACGTGCTCCATCTTCGCGATGAGGCGCGGCAGGGCCGACTCCGACGATGACGTCGCGAAGATCAGCAGGTACTCCCGTGCGAGGTAGCGCACGAGCTTGAAGATCGACACCCCGGCAACGACCCGCAGTATGCTGCCGAGCACGCCGAACACGAAGATCAGGCACGTCAGGTAGAAGCCGAGCATGAGGGCGCCGAGCTGCACCACGGCCCCGAGGCCGGTCTGACCCACGACGTTCGCGATGGCGCCGAATGCACCGATGGGCGCGAGCCACAGGATCATCGACAGCACCTTGAACACGAGCTTCTGCACGTACCCGATGCCACGCAGCACCGGCTCGCCCTGGCGGCCCATGGCCTGCAGTCCGAATCCGACCAGCAGCGCGACGAAGAGGGTCTGCAGCACGCTGCCCTCGGTGAGCGACGAGAGCATCGAGGTAGGAATGATCGACCCGATGAAGTCCATGGTGCCGCCGGCCGCATGTGCCTTCTCGGCTAGGGCCGCGCCGGTGCTCGCGGTGTCTGCGGTGATATCGAGCCCGCTACCGGGGTTGAGCAGGTTGCCGACGACCAGCCCGATTCCGAGCGCAGCGGTGGACATGCCGATGAAGTACGCAAGGGCGAGCCCGCCGACCTTACCGACGCTGGCGGCCGCCCGCACCGATCCGATTCCGAGGACGATGGTGCAGAAGATCACCGGGCTGATCATCATCTTGATCAGATCCACGAACATCGTGCCGAGCACGCCGAGGGACTTGCCCGCCTCGGGGGCCAGCCAGCCGACTAGGACTCCGGCGACCACGGCGATGATGACGCCGACGTACAGCCAATGTGTGCGGTCGCGGGTCTTCTTCTTGTCCGCCGGTTGCGGCGTCAGTTGCGCGGCGCCCGGCTTCCCTGTTGCACTCGTGCTCATGAGGTGTCCTCTTGATCGGGTGGTTTCTCGAGGAGCCGAAGCAGGTGATCTTCGAGTGATCGGGGTCACCTTGGGCTCGTCAGTGAATGCTGGTCCCGATCGACGGGCCGGTGAAGTTTGTGTTCATTAGTTTCACGAGTGGATCGAGGTGACCCGGGCCGTGTCCCGCAAGCCGATGAGCGTCGCCAGGCGGCTGCTGATCCTCCAGCTGGTCGTGTTGACGCTGGTCATCACCGCGATCTCGGTGCTGGCCGTCCTAGACGAGCGCCACGACTCCGACGCCGCGATCCGCCGTGAGGTGACCGGAATCGCAGAGACCCTCGCGCTGTCCAAGTCGACGGTCGCGGCGCTGCGCAGTCCTGACCCGACCGCATTGCTACAGCCGGAGACCGAACGCATCCGCGCAGCCACGGACACCGATTTCATCGTCGTCATGGCGCCGGACCGCACGCGATACACCCACACCGATCCGACGTTGATCGGGCAGCGCTTCACAGGGAGCATCGAGCGGGCCCTGGCCGGCGAGACATTCACCGAGACTTACGCCGGATCGCTCGGTCCGTCGATCCGGGCGGTGACGCCCGTCCGCGACGGCGGCGAACTACTCGGCTTGGTCGCGGTCGGGGTCACCCGCGAACGGATCGGCAAGGAATTCGAGCGGGGGCTGCCATCGCTGCTGGGGATCGCCGCGCTCGCGGTCGGGATCGCTGCGATCGGTGCGATGTGGGTGAGCAATCGCATCCGACGCCAGACGCTGGGGCTCGACCCGGACGAACTGCGCCGTTTGTACGAGCATCACGACGCGGTGCTGCGTTCCATCGGCGAAGGACTGATCGTGTTCGGTCGCGAGCACGACGGGCGCGGGCGGGTGGACGTCGTCAACGACGAGGCACGCCGGTTGCTGTGGCTTCCGGACGGGCCGATCACGCTCGATCAGTTGCCCGAGACGCTGCGCCGGATCGGACCCGACGCCGACGAGGAGCAGGATGAGGTCCATGTGACGGCCGACCGGGTACTACTCGTAGGACGTGCCCCCGTGCTGTGGGAGGGAAGGCGGATCGGCACGGTCGTTACGTTGCGCGACCGCACCGAATTGCAGAACACCCTGGGCGAATTGGACTCGGCGCGCAGTGTCGCAGAGTCGCTGCGCGCCCAGGCCCACGAGTACGCCAATCGTCTCCACACGATTGTGACAATGGTGGAGTTGGGCCGGCACGACGAGGCCGTCGCTTTCACCACTGCGGAACTGCAGATGTCGCAGCAGTTGATCGACAGACTGATGACGGCGGTACACGAGCCGGCGCTGGCAGCGCTGCTACTCGGCAAGGTCAACGAGGCCGCACAGCACGGTGTGGAGCTGACGATCACCGAGGACACCGCACTCGGACCGGTCCGTACGCTGAGCCCAATCGAGTTGGTGACCGTGGTGGGCAACCTGATCGACAACGCCGTCGACGCGGCACGATCTGCCGACGCGGAAGGCTCGACGCCTTGGGTGGAAGTGACCGTCTCGGAGGAGGATTCGAATCTCGTGATCCGCGTTGCCGACAGTGGTCCAGGCCTGGATCCGAACACACTGGCGCGCGCGATGACCCGCGGATACTCGACCAAGCAGGTGAACGGTCGACCGGCGATGCAGCGCGGGCTCGGCCTGGCACTGGTAGCGCAGGTGGTGACCCGGCACGGCGGGCGCCTGCGGACCGAACCGTCGCTCGCCGGAATGCTGGTCGTCGAGATCCCCTTGCACGGCCCCGAAACGAAGGACGGAACCGCATGATCCGGGTCCTGATCGTCGAGGACGAACCACTGATCGCGGAGGCACATCGCTCGTATGTCGAACGGATGGAAGGCTTCTCGGTTCACACCGTGGTGCATACCGCGAACGCCGCAATTCGTGCTGTCACCGACGCCGCCGTCGGTGACGACCCGATCGATCTCGTCCTGCTCGACATCGGTCTGCCCGACGCCAGCGGGCTGGACCTCGCGGGCGCGCTGAGTGGTCTGCGCCCCAGCCCCGACATCATCGCCGTCACCTCGGCTCGCGACCTCGCGGTGGTCCGGGCGGCGGTGACCCGAGGAGTTGTGCTGTACCTGCTCAAGCCGTTCACGTTCGCCGCACTGCGGGACAAGCTCGAGCACTTCCGCGAGTTCCGGGCCGCGCTGACCGAGGGCGGCACCGCCGCGAGCCAGCGGGACATCGACCGCGCGATGGCGGTGCTGCGCAGCGTCGACGAACGCGCCACCTCACCGAAAGGCGTTGCGCCGCAGACTGCGGACCGCATCGGCGCGTGCATCCGCGACGCCGATCGGCCGATGACGGCAGCGGAGGTCGCCGCTGCCGTCGGGGTCTCGCGTGTGACGGCGTGGCGGTATCTCGAACGCCTAGCCGACGACGGGGCACTCGCCCGGGAAACCGAATACGGTCGGGCAGGTCGGCCGCAGGTGCGATACGCCTGGGCCGACGCCGCGCACTGACTGCGGTGCTACTGCCGTCGACAAGGTCGGAACCTCGATACCGCGCAGGTGGCGTCCGAGCGCGCTACACCGCGCCTGCGGTGTCGAGCACCCACGCGTACTCGAATGCGACTTCCTTCCACTTCTCGTAGCGTCCGCTGACGCCACCGTGCCCGGCACTCATCTCGGTCTTGAGCAACAGTGGTGTGTCACCGGTCTTTGTTGCCCGCAACGCCGCAACCCATTTCGCGGGCTCGACGTACAAAACTCTGGTGTCGTTGATGCTGGTGATCGCGAGGATCGCCGGATAGTCCTTGGCCTCGACGTTCTCGTACGGGCTGTAGGACCGCATGTACTCGTACACCTGCGGATCCTCGAGCGGGTTGCCCCACTCGTCCCACTCGATCACCGTCAGCGGAAGTTCCGGGTCCAGTATCGAAGTGAGCGGATCGACGAACGGCACGTTCGCGAGGATGCCGGCAAACAGCTCGGGCGCAAGGTTCGCGACGGCTCCCATCAGCAGACCACCCGCACTGCCACCGTCGGCCACCAGTTGCGCTGGCGTCGTCCAACCTTCAGCGACGAGATGCCTTGCGCAGGAAACAAAGTCCGTGAAGGTGTTCTTCTTGGTGAGCGCCTTGCCGTTCTCGTACCAGTGCCGCCCCATCTCGCCACCACCGCGCACGTGCGCGACAGCGAACACCATGCCCCGGTCGAGTAACGACAGTCGAGCCACCGAGAAGGCCGGGTCGATGCTGACCTCGTACGACCCATACCCGTACAGCAATGTCGGAGCCGGGCCACTGCCGACCCCCTTGCGCCGCACCATCGACAGCGGAATGCGAGTGCCGTCTTCTGCGATAGCCCACTCACGCAACTGCTCGTACTCGGCCGGATCGAACCCGCCGAGCACCGGCTGGGTCTTGCGCAGCAGCAATTCACCGGTCGCAAGCTGGTAGTCGTACACCCGAGACGGCGTGATGAACGATGTATAGCCCAGACGCAGGGTGGGCTGGTCCCACTCAGGATTGGAGCCCAGGCCCACCGAGAACAGTTCCTCGTCGAACTCCATCTCGGTGAGCTCGCCGTAGCCGTCCGCGGTGAGCGGCCAGATTGCCAACCGGGTCAGCACGTCCCGGCGGTAGCTGAGCACGAGGTAGTCAGCGAACGTGTCGATGTCCTCGAGGCGCACATCGTGACGGTGCGGGACGAGGATCTCCATCGCGGCCGGATCCGACGCCGGGGCCTGCGCGAGCACAAAGTTCTCGGCCTTCTCACCGTCGACGACGTCGTTGTGCAGGATCAGGAAACGGTCCTCGCCGGCGATCACGGCATGTTCCGCCGAGTATTCGACACCCTCACGGCGGGGCAGGATCACCCGGAAACTGCCCTCGGGATTCGCCGACTCGAGCATCCAGCCCTCAGTCGTCACCTTCGACCCGAGCCAGATCATCAGGTACTTCTCGCTACGAGTGGACCCGACCGCCACCCAGTAGCGCTCGTCCGGCTCGTGGAAGACCTGGACGTCCTGGTTCTGCGTGGTGCCGAGCTTGTGCCGCCACACGGTGTCGGGCCGCCACGACTCGTCCACCGTCAGATAGAAGACGTGCTGGTGATCGATCGCCCACGTGACACCCGGCGCGGTGTCGGGAATCTCATCGGCAAGCAGCTCACCGGTGGTGAGGTTCTTGAACCGCAGCGTGTAGCGCTCGTCGCCTATCACGTCGACGGAGTACGCCAGCAGAGTGCCGTCGTGGCTCACCGAGAACGCGCCGAGCGAGAAGAACTCGTGTCCGTCGGCCAGGGCGTTGGCGTCGAGCAGCACCTGCTCGCCGGGGATGACGGTATCGACGGACAGTTCGGGCGGAGTCCAGTCGTCCGGTCCCGCGATCGGGCACCGGCATTGCACGCCGTACTGCTTTCCCTCGGTGGTGCGGGCGTAGTACCACCAGTCGCCCAGCCGCGTCGGCACCGACATGTCGGTTTCCTGCGTGCGAGACTTGATCTCTTGGAAGAGCTTCTCGCGCAACGGCTCCAGATGCTCGAGCTGCTGCGCGGTGTACGCGTTCTCGGCCTCCAGGTACTCGACGACCTCCGGATCCTCCTTGGCGCGCAACCACTCGTAGTGGTCCACGAACGTGTCACCGTGATGGGTGCGCTCGAGGGGAACCCGATTGGCCACGGGAGGAGTGAGCGCAGTCATCTCAGCCCGCCCAATCCTCGAAGGAGAGCCCGGAGATGCGCTCGTACGCCTCGATGTAGCGCGCGCGGGTCGCATCCACGATCTCCTGCGGCAGCGCCGGCGGCGGGGTGTCCGACGCACGGTCCCAGCCCGACGCAGGGCTGGTGAGCCAGTTGCGCACGAACTGCTTGTCGAAGCTCGGCTGCACCTTGCCCGGCTCGTAACCGTCCGCCGGCCAGTAACGCGACGAATCCGGCGTCAGCACCTCGTCGGCGAGGACGAGGTTGCCGTCGGAGTCGAGCCCGAACTCGAACTTCGTGTCGGCGAGGATGACTCCGCGTTCGGCTGCGAAGCTCGACGCCCGGAAGTAGATGTCGAGGGTGTCCTCGCGCAACTTCACCGCGAGATCCTGACCCACCTTCTCGATGACGGTCTGGAAGTCGATGTTCTCGTCGTGATCGCCGAGGTCGGCCTTGCTGGCCGGGGTGAAGATCGGATCCGGCAGCTTGCTCGCCTCGACCAGGCCCTCCGGTAGTTCGACGCCGCACACCGCGCCCGTGCGCTGGTAGTCCAGCAGTCCCGAGCCGGTGAGATACCCCCGGGCGACGCACTCGACGGGGAGCATGTTCAGCTTGCGGACCACGAGGGCCCGACCGAGGACCTCCTCGGGGATGCGCTCGTCCAGCGGGTCCCCCGCCAGGTGGTTGTTGCCACCGAGCTTCTCGAAGAAGAACACGCTCATCGCGGTGAGCACACGGCCCTTGTCGGGGATCGGGGTCGTCAGCACGTGGTCGTAGGCCGAGATCCGGTCACTCGCGACCAGCAGCAGGTGCTCGTCGTCGATCGTGTACAGATCGCGGACCTTGCCGCCTGCCAGGTGGGTGTAGGACTCGAGTGAAGGACGCACGTTGGCTACCCTATCGGGCCCGCGGATCGGTGCACGGCACAGCACACGCGTGGCCGGTCATCCGGACACCGGCGACCACGACCGCCCCTCCCTCCCGCGTTTTGCGCACTTATCGCCCGGAATCGGTCCCCGAAACCGCGACAAGTGCGCAAAACGCGGAGAGGGGCATCGCTGTGTTCGCGGTCGGGGCGCTGCTGACGGTGTCGTCGACGCTGATGCCGCGGGCCGAGCAGGCGAACGCGGGCTGATCCGGACGACCGGACTCACCGAAAAAAGAAGGATCTCGGTTTGTGGCAGGCACTGTGGCAGCCTGGCGGGATGAGCGAGCTGCATGGAACGGACGCACCCGCCGGCCCCGGGATCGACAACCCCTCCCGGCACGACACCGGGTGGCACCCACGTGACGCCGCCTGGGTCACGTGGGTGGCGCTGCTGCCGATCCTGCTGCTCATCCTTTCGGTGCTGGCGGCAGCCGTCGAAGGCAATCGTTGGCCGCTGATCGACGATGTGGTGCTCACCTGGCTTTTCGCGGGCTTCGTCGGCCTGGTCGTGTTCGTGCCGGCGATCCTGGTGTCACTGTTCGGGGCAACCGCCCTGAAACGACGGTTCCGCTTCGGACGCCGGCTCGCCTCGATCGGCAGTGCGGCAGTCGTGCTCGTCGTCGCGGTCCTCGCCTACAACATCGTCGCCGACACGGTGGCACTCGCCGGGCAGCACGATCCGAGCAGCTCGGAGCTGTCGTTCTCGCCCTTGGCAGCGTGCGTGGTCCTCATCCCGTACGTCGCGATCGCCGCCCTCAACGGGTACGTGATCGTCCGGCTCTGGAGGCGAGCCCTCTAGGTGTCTTGAGTCATAAATTGTCCATCAGTAGATACTGTTGGGTATGGCGACTCGGGGTCCGCGTGCTGCTGTGATTGTTCTCAGCGATGCGGAGCGGGCCGAGTTGGAGGGTTGGGTTCGCCGTCCCACGAGTGCGGCAGGATTGGCGATGCGGTCGCGGATCGTTTTGGCGTGCGCGGATGGTGGATGACGCGAAGATCGAGGACCTGATCACCGCGACGCTCGAATTGACACCGAAGGATGCGACGCATTGGTCGACACGGTCGATGGCGGAACATCTGGGCATGTCACAGTCCACGGTGTCGAGGGTGTGGCGGTTGGCTCCACACAAGCAGGATTCGTGGAAGCTCGAAGGATCCGCTGTTCACCGAGAAGGTCCGTGACGTAGTCGGCCTGTACCTGAACCCGCTGGAGCGGGCGTTGGTGCTGTGCGTGGATGAGAAGACCCCGATCCAGGCGCTGGACCGGACTCAACCGATCTTCCCGATGCTGCCGGACAAGTGGCTTCGCCGCTCCGCTCACCGATCCGTACGTGAACTCAACGCCGACATCCGCGCCTGGAACGACAAACCGCGACCCTGCACCGCCGATCAGATCCTCGAATCCATCGCGAACTACTGCGGCCGAACTAACGACTCAGAACACTGGAAGGGATACACCAAGCATCGGTAGTGTCGGCCGTTCGCTTCTGGCTACTGCGTTTGTGGTTGGCAGCGCTTGTTCACCTCAGGCTGGCGCGTTCCTTCGTTTGGAGTCTGTGTCCGGCCAGCCGGTACGCGGCGAGCCCGCCGACGAGGAAACTCGCCGAGATCACGCCGTAGAGGTTCCAGGGAGCAGCGAAGACCATGATGTCGGAATGCAATGCCACCACCAGAGCGACTCCGGCGAGCGAGGAGCACACTGCCCCCACAAGTGCGAGCGCCAGGATGGGTGCCAGGTAGGCGCCAACCACGGCGCGGCCCCATCGGCGGGGTACCCCAGCCGCGTGCAGGGACGCGAGCGTGGGACGTAACTGGGCGATGACCCCGCGAGAGGCGAGTAGCGCGACGAGGATGACAAGCAGCGCGAACGCCCATACAGCCGCTTGCACACCGGCAGGTATAGGGCTCTGATCGGCCGGGGTGTGACGGGAGAGGAAGACACGGTCGAATCCGGCGTTCTCGGGAGCGTGGGCGACCTTCTCGTCCTGTTCGGCCGTCACGCCGCTGTAGACGAAGGCATGAGAGCCGGTCGGCAAGGAGAGCTGTGTTGCGGTCTCGACCAGAATCACCCCGCGTGCGGTCGACACTTCCCATTCTCGGGGGAACTGCGCGTGGGTGTAGGCCAGGCTGAGAGGGTGTGCAGTTCCACTGGGGTCCATCACCGTGACCGCATGGTCACCCTGTTTGTCGTCGGCTCCGAGCATGCCGCCCGTGGACAGGGTTTCGCGCTGACGATCGGTCAGAGGAGCGCCGAGCCATCGCTCCACATCATCTGGAGTATTGAAGGCGACCAGCATGCCTTTCCCACGAGCGTAGAGTGCAGCGGATCCAGTCGCGTCGCTCAGATACAGCATCTGCACCGGATCGCTCAGCCCTGTAACGTCTTCGAATCTTTGACGCAGAGACATCGGAAGGTCCATTCCAGATGTACCGAGGAGTGCCTGTCTCGCGGGAACGTGCGGTATCTGGTCACGATTGATGCTTGCCTCGAACATCGTCGCAGTGGTGGCCAGCGTCAGTGGCAGTGCCGCTGCGACAATCAAGGTCGCTACTGCGGCAGTGACCTTGCCCCGGTCTCTAACATGGATCCGCGTCGCCAGTAGTGGTGCCGAGCCCAGGCCGCCGAGCCGACGGATCAGCGGGGTCACCGCACCGGCGAGTCCGCAGGTAGTCAGTAGGACGACGCCTATACCGGCAGCATTGATCTCTTCGACCTGCGGTATGCGGGTCGATACGCGGATGATCGCCAGTACCGAACCTGCGACGACGAGAGCGATTGCAGCCCAACCGATACGGCGTGCCGATGCACGCCATCTACTCCAGGCTGCGAATCGGCGGACCGGGTCGGACCACAGCAAGGCAGCCCCCGCCGTGACACCGAGCACGGGGGCCAGGATGAGCCCCGGCAGTTCGGAGACTGGCCACGTCACTGGAGACAGCGGAGTCGAAATTACCTCTGCTACCAGTGGCCGGACCGACCAGCCGATCACACTTCCCACCGCGACACCGGAGATGACCGAGGCCGTGGCGCCGGCAAGGAGCACTGCGAGCGCTGCGGTGAGTGTGGCACGTCGCGGGACACCGACCGCGAACATCGTCTGCCCCACTCCCCTCAGCCATCGGGAACTGAAGGACACACACAGAATGCCGAGTGCCAGCGGAATGAGGAGCGCTGGCCACCGATAGAGCAGCGGAATGGACTCGACCATCGTCGACGGTGTGGAGCTCAGGAGCGTCTCCCGACTGAGCATCGATGCCCGGGCTGTCTGGTCTGCGGATCCGCGATCTACACCGCCAGCAGCAGCCGAGTCGATGATGCTCCGCAGGACCGGGTCTGCGTCCGTTCCGTCCCAGTACAGCGAACCGGAGGCCGATACCGTGGGGTAGTCCTCTCGTGCCCGCGCACCCATCGCTTCCCATGTACCTGGCCCGGCAACCATTTCGTAACTGGTTTGCGCGTAACGATTTTCATAAACTCCCGTTACAGTCCACTGTCCAGAGCCGGACAGCACACTGAAAGTGCTGCCCACGGGGTGATCCGCTTGAAGAGTGGTCGATACCGCCACTTCGCTGGGGGAATCGGGAAACGTCCCCTCTGCGAGGACCATGGCGTCGGGGAACGGGTTGGGATCCCATTCGGACTCGATGAAACTGATTCGACGATCCGGTTCACCGTCGATGCGGACGCCGACCGAGACCAGCGCCACCCGGCCGAGGGCGTCGAACTCAGCTCTGCCCGGCAGCTGTTCCGCGGGCGGTGCACCCACAGCCATCGATGCGGTGAAGTCTGCGAACCCGAGACTGCGTTCGACCCGCTGCACGGAAGTCAGGGTCACCGCATGCGCCGTCATGAAGATCACCACCAGGACGGCCGCGGTCACACCAAGCACCGCGAAGGAACGACGCAGTGGCCGGTAGCGCGCTAGGCCGCGGGCGATGAGCCCGACCACGGGCGGTTGTAGCCTGTCCCCCCTCGTCCGGGTCATGCGTCGACCAGCTCTTCGGAGACCGCGCCGTCGACGATGGAGAACACTCGGTCTGCGTACCGCCTGGCCAAGGGATCGTGGGTGGCGACGACGACAGTCAATCCGCCGTCTGCAAGCTCGCGCAGCAGCGCGAACAGCGACTCGGAGTTCGCCGTGTCCAGTGCGCCGGTCGGTTCATCGGCGATCAGTACCTTCCGCGCCCCGACCAGGGCGCGCGCGACGCCGACGCGCTGACGCTGCCCACCGGAGAGTTGATCGGGAAACCGGTCACCCAGATCCGCCAGGCCCACCTTCTGTAGTGCGCCCTCAGCATCCTGTTTCGCGGTGCGTACCCGTGAGCCTCCGGCTACCTGCGGAAGCGAAACATTCTCCGCAGCAGTGAACTCGGCGATCAGGTTGTGATCTTGGAAGACCACGCCGATCGTCTCCCGGCGCATCGCCGCACGCTGGTCTTCGTCGAGGGCAGTGATCTCCACACCTGCAACTTCCACCGTTCCCGAGTCCGCGTCATCCAAACCGGCGATCAGGTTCATCAACGTGGTCTTGCCGGATCCACTGGCTCCGTACAGCGTGACAAGTTGGCCCGGCCCAATTGCGAACGAGACCCGATCGACAGCATGCACCTCCTCGATTCCGGAGACATAGGTCTTACTCACTGAATCGACGACTATCACGAACCCTCCCACCCCCGAGGTTGCCTCCGGGGGCCCACCCCCGGAGGCAACACTGTCAAACTCTGTCAGTCAACGATCAGCACAAACTCTGTCAGTCAACAATCAGCACGCGCCCCTCGTCTTCCAGGAGCTGGCCTCGTCGTTGTCCGCGAACCCGACGTAGCTGTTCTCACTGAAGGCGAACATGGTGTGGCAGATGCCCTGACCGTTACCGTGCTCATACCATGCAGCGTGGGCGGAGGACCTGTTCTCCCAGGAACTGAGCTTGTCGTTGGCGGTCCCCGACATGTTCTCCACATTGGTGCTGGTGCCCCAGCGCCATCCGAGCTGCGCACCGAAGCCCTGGTTGTCGTAGATGCACACCTGATTCACCCGGCGCAGGTTGCTGCCCGCGAGAGCCGTACCAGGCACAGCAACCGCTGCCCCCGCTGTTACCGGCGCCGATGACGGCGATCATAGCAAGCTTCGCCAACTTCATAGTTCCCCCCAAACCTAGCGCGGATTCACCGGGGGCACTGGAGCGCTAGGTGCGCAAAACGCGAGGTAAGAGTCTCCGGGAATACCTGCACGCCGCAGATCGTTAGCTATGTTTCGCAACTACTGTGTGTCTGGACGCCGTGGATCGGACCAGGCTTCGATCGGCGGGAGGGTGATGGCGACCGATACCGCCGCCACATCGGTAGGACTGCGCTCGGAGCGGGGTCCCATTCTGCTCTCGCTGATGCTCAGCACCTCACTCGTCGCCCTCGACAGCACCATCATCGCGACCGCGGTGCTTACGATCGTCGGCGATCTCGGCGGCTTCTCGCAGTTCCCGTGGCTGTTCTCGGTGTATCTGCTGGCGCAGGCAGTATCGGTGCCGATCTACGGCAAGCTAGCCGACATGTTCGGCCGCAAACCGATCATGCTGCTGGGCATCGCACTGTTCGCGGCCGGGTCGGTGCTGTGCGGTCTGGCCTGGAGCATGCCGGCGCTGATCGTTTTCCGTGCGATCCAGGGACTGGGTGCCGGCGCAGTGCAGCCGATGAGCCTGACGATCGCCGGCGACATCTACACCGTCGCCGAGCGCGCTCGGGTGCAGGGCTACATCGCGAGCGTGTGGGGTATGTCGTCCGTGCTCGGGCCGACGCTCGGCGGCGTCTTCTCCGAATTCCTGTCGTGGCGCTGGATCTTCCTCATCAACGTTCCGCTGTGTGCGCTCGCCGCCTGGATGCTGATGCGCAAATTCGCCGAGAAGACGATCACGCAGAAGCGGCGCATCGACTACCTGGGCGCAGCCCTCCTGACCGGCGGCGCCTCCGCAATGATCCTCGGCCTGCTCGAAGGTGGTCAATCGTGGGAGTGGCTGTCCCCGATGGGGATCGGCACGTTCGTCGTCAGCGCCATGCTACTGGTCGGGTTCGTGTTCGTGGAACGCCGCGCGGACGATCCGATCCTGCCGCTACACATGCTGACCCGGCGGGTGCTGGTGGCGAGCAGCCTGGTGTCGCTGTGGGTCGGCGCGATCCTGATGGGCCTCACATCCTATGTGCCGACCTTCGTGCAGGGTGTCCTCGGAACCGGTGCGCTGGTAGCAGGATTCGCGCTCGCCGTACTCACGATCGGCTGGCCCATCGCTGCGTCACTGGCCGGACGACTGTATCTGCGCGTCGGGTTCCGAACCACCGCGCTCATCGGCAGCACCCTCGCCCTCGTCGGCACTGCCCTGCTGGTTCTTCTCACCGAAGGCTCGCCCGTGTGGCAGGTGGGCGCGACATGCTTCGTCATCGGCTCCGGCATGGGCCTGATCGCCACTCCGACGCTGATCGCGGCGCAGTCGAGCGTCGACTGGTCCGAGCGCGGGGTCGTCACCTCGACCAACATGTTCGCGCGCTCGATCGGCAGCGCCGTGGGTGTCGCGGTGTTCGGTGCACTCGTCAACTCACGAGTGGGCGATGCCGCCGAGCCGGATCCGGGCGGTCTGGCGGACGCGATCCAACTGGTGTTCCTCGGCCTGCTGGGAATCGCGGCGCTGCTGGCGGCGTCGTCCGCCCTGATGCCGAGAGCAGAGAAGTAGAACGCACGCGATCACGTCGAGGATCAGGCAACTCCCGACGAAGGCGCAGACTGTCCTCGCCGATCTCGGGTTCCCGGGTCCCGCAGCTCGATTCGCCGATGGGCGGCAAGACTGTCGACAGCATGGACTTTCGGACTCCGACTTTTGGAGGATCTTCCTGCCGCACGGTGAGCAGTAGGGGCCGTAACCGGCGGTCCCGCACTGGTCAGGCGCTTGCATCCCCGTGCGCGGGCGGAAGCTGCGATGCGCACGCATTGATGCGCATCGCCATAGGGCAGCACGATCGCGACAATCGGCGGATACACCGGCGTCGGGAAGGACCACACAAGCCATGAGCGTTACTGCCGCGGAGGCAACCGCTTCCAGCAGTCCGATTCTAACGATGATCATCGCGTGCGAGATCGGATTCTGGGTACTCGTCCTTGGCGGACTGACAGTCCGCTACCTGCTGCGATTGCGGCGAACGTCCACGGTGCTGCTGTCCCTTCTGCCGATCTTGGACGTCGTGCTCCTCATTGTCGTTGCCATCGATATCCACAACGGCGGCGAGGTCGGATCGGCGCACCGTCTCGTCGGCATCTATCTAGGCTGGACAGTGATGTTCGCGCATTCGACAGTGCAGGCGCTCGACATACGATTCGCCCACAAGTTTGCAGGTGGGCCACCTCCCGTGAAGCGCCCGAAGTCCGGTCCAGAAGCATTTGCATACGAGATGCGGGCTTGGTTGAAGTGGCTGTGCGCCGCAGGAATCGCGCTGGCCGTGACCTTTGGACTGGCCGGGACTGTCGCGGACCCGGAGCAGGCAGCACAGCTTCGACAGACTGTCATGCCCGTCGGGATCATCACCGTCGGCTGGCTGTTGTTCGGACCTTTGTGGGTCAACTCGCGCAACGACAGCGGCGCGGATTCGACCCCCCGATCCGGTCACCGCTAGCTGCACCGGTCATGACGTTGGCCACGCCGCTGTAGCGCTCGGTTGTCGTACCGGGGCGGGTCGAGGAACCGGCGGCAGGCAACTCCCGATGCGCGAGTTGCCTGCCGACGAATCACACCGAGACAGTGACGCCGTCACCGGCCAGTTCCAGCCGATGCGGCGGCGGCGCCATCATCCCTCGCGAGCAGATTCCGACTCCCCTCCACCATCCAAGGGGGGTGCATCAGCAACGGCATTGAGTGCTTCGGCGATCGCAGCTTCCTCGAACGCGAAGTGCTCGCGCAGCCGGGAAACGAGACCGTCAAGCGTGTCCCGCAGTTCACCTATGTCGCTTGCTCCCGGCACATAACCTTCGAGTAGTTCACGGATCGAGCGATTGGTCTCGGCCACCACGACATGCTCGGTCCGGAGCTTCTCCAGTGTCGGGGCAAGAGCGGGGAGCGCCTCCGCCAGCATCGGGAAGGCGCCGAAGTCTTCACCCGTATGGTGCCGTTCGAGCGCACCACAGAAGGCAAGGCAGCGTTCACGCAACTGAGCGTGCAGATCCATCGGTGGCATCACCACCGGTGTCGTGATGTCGTTTGCCGCGATGAGTGTGTCGACCTGCATCAGCACGACATCGAGTTCCGCAGACAGCCACTGGTGCACTTCCTTCAGGAAATCACCCATCCCACGCACCCGGTCGAGGCCTTCGCGAGACACGAGAGGGTTGAGCTCCACCAGAGGGATGACCCGGGTGGTCAGCTGCTGGTAGTCGCCGTAGCCGGGCTCCCCGCGCACCACCTCCTCCCAGAGACGGTCGCGATCCGCACCGGGCAGGATGGTCGCAACAGCCCGATAGGTTTCATCGCCCACCTCGACGGTCACCACCGGATGCGCCCGCAAGTTGTGCAGCCAGGCCGGGCTTCGGTCGGCGCCACCGGCAGAGGCAACGACAATGCGCTTGCCTTCGATATCCACATAGCCCAACGGGGTGGTGTGGTGACGCCGGCTCCGAGCACCCACGGTGGTGAGCAGAAGGAGAGACGAACCGTCGAAGGGGCCACCGACAACTCCGGCGTTCGCGCGGAAGTCATCGATCAGGCGTTGCTGAAAGCCATTCGACGTCGACAGTGAATTGGGATCGTTCGAGTACATACGAGGTTCCTTTTGTCCGCAGCGCTGGATGCGGCACCGCCAAGACCTCCGCACGACTCGCCGCCGAACGCAGGCGGGTGGGACGGGCGCATACCAGCAACGAAAGAGAGCACTATGACAGCGCCGTCGAACTTCCTCAGCGGACGAAAGTAGACCTGAGGCATCGATTCACGCCTGGAGGACGTCTGAATCCTCGTCCGCCTCCATCACGGACACGCTGCATACGGCAGAGACACCGACATCCGGCACCATGCTGCCATCGACAGGTGGAGCGAATCAACCGCTCCCCGACAAAGCGCGACAGCGACAATCCCGCCGCCGATCGGCCGGTGGCGCAGCACCACGGATCGATGGGGGCGCGTCGACTCCACTCACCGCGGTCACGGGTACACCGATTCCCACAACCTCCCCGGGTGCGTGCACCCGTTTCGAGATCGAAGACGGACGTGCAATCAGCCTGCGGAACAGAGAGATTGCACGTTCAGCGAGGCCGTCACTCGGACCAGCAGCTTCGTGGCCGACCGAACACGAGTTCGTCAGGAACACGTCAACAGGACTTGCGGTAGTCAGTGAAATGTGACTAACTTGGCTGAGATTCAATGGGAAGGCACCTTGTTCGGTGAGGCTCCTTCGCGGATACAGGCCAGCGACCCCGAACGTCGAGAGACGCCCCGGGTCAGGACAGGCATCCCCGACTTAAGGGGTTGCCCCGATTGGCTCCCGACTCCTGTGTCGGGTTCACGCCGCGAAGTGCCAAAGCTCTGACGAGTTGGGGTGAACCAGCCGCGGTGGTTGGTCCGCTCCTTGCCGAGTCGAGGACGACGCCGTTTCGAGGCGTCACCGGCCGGAAGGAGGCGAGGATGGACAGTAGCCCGGGCCATAGTTGGCCCTATTCCGAACTTCTCGCTATCACTTCCGCACGCCCCGGCGACTCCCTCATCGTCGCCGTCCGCACGTAGACCAATCCCGTAGGCCGCAGGGCATGTATGCGGCCGTGCGAGCGCACTCCGGTGCCGGCGCACGGTCCAATCCTGCGCCCGCGCGCCGGCCTCTCTTCACCGGGTGAGTGTCTGCGCCGGACCCAAGGCGCTCATCACCGACGGACATTCCTCATGAACAACCTGAATCATGCTCGACCTCAACCCATTTCAAATGATCCGCGATCGCTGAGGGCGCACTGGTCGATCGATCCCGCAGACGGCCGGATGCGATGCCGCTGGCGGCTCGATGCGCCACCCCAGAACGGGCCGCACCCGCTCGCCGTCAACCGATTTCACCGCTGAACCACCCTCACAGGAGCTCCTCATGACCACCCTCGTCTCCCGGCCGCGCCCAGCACAGAAGGGCTCACGGCTCGAGAAGCAGGCGATCTCGTTCACCATCGGCCTGTACCTGTTCATCTGCGCGGCGCTGTTGGCCATTCACTACGGTGCACCGGAACCCGCCCCGGCGCCGGCGGACGGCGCGTCCACCACCTCGGGCAGCTCGTCGACTTCGCCGTTCAACCCCTGACCAACCCTGCCCCGCGCATCCCACCCACGGACTGCGTTGTCCCTCAGGAGCACACCGTGACCACTCGAACCATCACTCCCCGCTACGACCCACTCGTGCTACGCAGCCGTTGGCTCCAGTTGCCTGCCGGCGACCCCGATGCGATCGCCGCCGCGCGCAGCAACGCCGGCGTCGACTTCGCCGCTGCCAGCGGACGCATCTGGGAGACCGACGACTACATCTACCTGCCGGTGACCGTGAACGTGCGCGACGGTGACACCATCCGCCGCGAACGGGTGTCCTTCGCCCTCGGTAGCGACCTGTTGGTCACTCTCCAGCCGGTCGCCAACTTCGCCCCGTTCGGTAAGGCGCTGGCCCGGATCAGCCGCACGCCGCACCTGGCCGACAGCCCACACGGAGTGATGTATGCACTGCTCCACGCATTGAATGAGGAATCCGAACGCGTCATCGACCGCGCCAGTGAGGTTCTCGAGTCGATGAGCGACGAGATCGACCTCGCCACCACCGGCTACAACGAACGGGGCCGGGAAATCGGCGTCAGCGACATGCAGGACACCATCGCCCGAATGAACGACGCGGAGGAGATCGTCTCTCGCTGCCAGGAAACGCAGCTACTACTGGCTCGGGCCGCCAGGCACCTGCGCGCAGATCTGCCCGCGGAGCAGACACAGCTCGCCAGCCTCCTCGACATTCTCATCGCCGACATCAACGGCGTCCAGGAGCACGCCAGCTACGAACACGACAAGGTCCGCTACCTTCAGCAGTCGATCATGACCTCCCTCGATGTGAAGCAGAACCAGATCGTCAAGGTGTTCACCATCATCACTGCCGTGTTCCTCCCACCCACCCTGGTGGCCACCTTCTACGGGATGAACTTCACCTTCATGCCTGAACTCAGTTGGGAGCACGGCTTTCTCACCACCACGCTACTCACTCTGATCTCAGCCATGATCCCGCTGTGGTACATCCATCGCAGGGGCTGGCTGCGCTGACTGGCACCAGGAAGCAACCGCATCGGAAACACTTGGATCCCAGGTGTTTCCGATGCTTGCAGCTGAATCAAAACCGATTGGGAAGCCGAACTGGGCGGCCACGACTGATGCGGTGGCTTCGGTGGCGATCAGGAGCATCAGCTGATCGAACTTTCCCGAAGAAGACGCAGCAGACACCGTAGGCTTGGATCCTTCTCATGGTTGTTATGCCCTCGCACCGAACCCCTCGTCGATATCGTCGACACCATGAAGGTGAGGGACGTCGGCGTAGTCGCTCTGGCAGCAGGCCTTGCGACTGCCGGATTGGTCTATCTGCATGAACGGCCACCGGGCCGACCCGCCACGGCACAGGCTGTTACGGAGGCGACCTGTCTGGATCCAGGCATGTTCCCAGGTCACTTCCCGCCACCGGAGCCACAAACCTTCACACCACCTGAACCAGGCACCGTCCCCGAGAGTTTCGATCCGGTGGCTGTAGTGACCTGCAGCGGCGGCTCGGGCAGAACCTACTTCGGCCCAGATGGACAGCAGCCTGCCGGGACGGCGGTGGTAGTCGAGGAAGTGCGACGCGAAGGAGATCTTCGTGACCTGCTGACCGCACTGTCCGAACACTCGGACCCGCAGGGATGGTGGATCGAGGCCTGGTTCGGAAAGACTCGCCAGCCGCCGTCCGGTCATTGCATCTCCGGGACGACGTGCCCGCTGCTGTGGCTGGTCGACCGCGATGGCCGTGCGATCCGCCCGTCGATTCCAGTCGACCGTTCCGGAGCAGACAAGGCCGATGCTCGCCACGCCATCGCGCACTTGCCGATCGTCAGCCGCGTCGAACACAGTCTGGACGTGCCAACCGCCTCTGGTTGAGTTCAGCGCGTCGCCGGCTCCACGAGTGCCTCGGCGGGCTTCGACGTCACACCGGTCGGACGCCCCGAAACTCTCAACCCTCGGAACCGTGTCATCCATCGCTGAAGATCACTGTCAGTTTCAGAATTCGGTTGCACGACGCGGTGGGCAAACCGAGCGTCGTGAGGAGGTCTTCCGATCGTCCTCGAGGATCATCCATCCTCTGCCTCCTCACCTCCATCCGAGAATGTGGTGATCTTCGAAGATATGCAGCTCTCCAGGGTGTCCACGACAAGGCGGGCGAACTGGTCCCGGCGTCACCTCGTAGCCGTGTCGTGCGACTTGCGGCGAACCGTTGCCATCGTCGGACCTGGCGGACCCTTCTCTGGCTCAACTACAAGGTCACTCAGTTCGATTTCCCATACCAAAGCGCCATTCGGGTTGTAGACTCTCCACCCCGTCAACAATCCAATCCCGGTGTCGAGGAACAACTCGGCCCACGCTTGCGGATTCAAGCGATTCCTCACGTGGATTCGGAAGCCTTCCTTCGACAGCCTCGGCGGCTTGCAGCGCCCATTGGTCACCAGCGCGTGGCCAGATTTCGAGATCCAACGGAAAACACAGACGGATGGAGGTCTTGTGCCCTCGGGTTCAGCGTGAGACTCCAGAGATGCGTTGCACGCGGTCGATGTCGAGAACGGCGCCGACTGCGCGCAACGTGATCGAGTGAGCATTGACAGCCAGTGGACACGCCATACTCAATCTCGCTCCCCCAACCGCAGAACCGATTCCTATGTCTCCCCGCAGGTTTCGCTGTATGTCAGGGTGAAGTTATTTCAGCGGTTCACACAACCCGGTCGGCAAGGCAAGATACGGATCAACCCGACGATGACGATTTCCAGCCTGGGCGGTGGTCGACAGTGTTTCAGACATCCTGGTGCGCAACGGTTTACAAGTTGACCGCTAGGGTGCGCGCTGGTCGACGCGTTTCGACGACGCGTCAGCGTTCCTCGGATCTTTGTCGTCGGCGATTGTGCCGCCGTCCCCAGTGCCTGGCTAAGCGCGCCACCGTGTCGGTGCAAGGTGCGCACGCGTCCGGTACATTCACGCGAATAGTCAAGGGACACAATCCTAAACCGTAATCGATGGACTGCATCGGACCAGCCCTGAGATTGGGACGCAAGAACGCGGTGGTGCAGGCAAGTCTTCGCGACGAGAGACCGCGGCGGCTGTATGTCACCGGCCGACTTGCAGTCACCATTATGGAGTTGGTGTGCAGATACACAAAGTACGGACCACGGAAGGCGAACTACGCATGGCTACCCGGCAAACGGAATCGAGTTACGGTGCATGCATGACAGCTGCTGAAGAGGACCATGAGGTTGATCAACTTCGCGTCGTTGCACAAGCCCTCCTGGAAGCGGCGGTGGGAGAAGGGCGCCTGACGCTCGAAGAGTACTCGGACAAGGCGGCAGTGGTCTGGTCGCCGACCGCCGATCAAGCGCAACTTGCGGAGATCGTGCCATACAGCGCGGATCCGCCGGCGGTAGTGTCGCCGCCGCAGTCGACTATCGTGGGTGTCTTCGGTGACACGAAGCGGTCCGGTCGTTGGTCTTTGGCAACAAAGACATTGGCGTTGCTGTTGTTCGGGGATCTCAAGTTCGATCTGCGTTCCGCGGTTATCACGGCGCCCTCCTCGTCGATCACCGTCGTGTCATTTTTCGGTGACACCAGTGTGGTGGTTCCGGAGGGAGTCTCGGTGGAGCTTGGTGGTTTCGATCTCTTCGGGGATCGTGACTTCGACGGAGGTCGGCAGGATGCCGGGCACGGTGCGCCGGTCATCCGCGTTGTCTCGTATTCGTTGTTCGGTGATCTGAAAGTACGTACGCGATAGCTGGGATCATGCGCGCGACACAGCTGAACTGCGGTGCCAGGTCCGGCAGTGGTGTTCGGAGGCGTGGGCACGCCGATGTGCTTGGAATCGTTCGATCTTGCTTGTGGGCGGCGTGAGGACGAATGTGTCGACCGCACTCCGGAGAAACGGAGGCACGATAATCAAATCCGGTGTAGCAGGAGGTTTGGTTGACATCACTGTTGTTGTCCTGGAAGAGGAATGGCGGATTCTGACAGTCATTGCAACAGCAGACGGTCCATCTCTTCGATGGACGTCCGAACTTCTAGCCGTTTACGAGGTTGCTGATTGAGTTCCCGGGCAACCCCCTCGAATTCGGTTTTCGAGTGCATACTGAGATCCGAGCCTTTCGGGAAATATTGTCTGAGTATGCCGTTGGCGTTTTCGTTGGACCCCGCTGCCACGCGAATGCGGATCACAGGAATAGATGGACCGGGTGAGGTTATGTTCGAGTGCTCCGCGCCAGGGCTGGTAGAGGGATTGATAGATGGTTTCGATACTCACCCGCATCTGTGGATCGTCGGGGAACTCGAGCCGGAGTCGATCTACGATCTGTTCGGGTGAACGACGCAGGGTCAGGGTATTGTCCATGTTCTCACGCGGGGGTCGCATTGGTGGCGAGTTTGGCGGGCTTCGGGCGGGAGGCTCGGTGGTAGGCCGCTGCGTGCGCTGATCGTGCTCGATACCGTCCGGAAGTTTCGCGGTTGCGGGTGACCTCCCGCGAGATCGTCGATGGACTCCGCGTCAGGGTTCGGGCGATGTCACGGATACTGTGGCCTGCAGCGACGCCGACGGCGATCTCCTCGCGTTCGGCGTAGGTCAGGCATCGTCCTTTGAGGTTGCAGCCGCGGCGTGGACGTACTCCGCCACATGCGGTGAGCCATGGTCAAAACGCACACCGAAACCCGAAAAAGCGGTCTGAGAAAAAATCGGTCGTCGAGGTCCACGAATCCGAACTACATCGTGAATCAGTGTGCAGAATCTGCGGGATAGTACACGGATGCTGCGCCGAAGGAAATGGCTGAGATCGTCAACGCAGGCCAGGTGATACTCCACCCATCCGCTCCTGCGACGGAGAGCACAGCAGTGACGATCATCGCGACCACCACAGCCGTCGACGTTGCGAATGCGAGCCGCCACGTCGTCGGCGCCGCGGCGCGGACGTTTCGCTCGCCGACCGCGAGGACGCCCTTCCCCGTCAGGATTGCTGCCATTCCCAACAGCGCGCCGGCAGGAAGCGAGCACAACGACCCGACGCAGACCGCGGTAAGAACACTACTGACATCGCTGGAATCTGCGAAGAGAAGCGCGAAGTAACTTCCGAATACAGCTCCCACGATCAGCGGCCACGCCATCGCTCGGCTCTGCCAGGAAACATCGGGACGGGTCATACCGCGACGATACCGATCAGGTGGCAACGTCCCCCTCGAATCACCTGACGGTCAAGCCTATGCCGAATAATTCGGTGAAAAACGTGCCAGATAGTTCCGGAAGTCGCAGTGTATGTCAGCAGATAAGTGTCCGGGGCGATCTCGCGTAGCCGGAATTCGCTGGTCTCCCGGAGGTCCGCGTCCGTGATTCGATTGAAGCCTTCCCGCCTGGTGCCCAGCTCTGAAAGGTGGAAGATGGGCTCTCGAAGTTTGAGTTCCTCGAGCAGTGGAGTTCGGCTTCGGCGTTTTGGTCGGGCTCGCTCGCGGTTCGTTCCACGGCGTTGAGTATTCGGCACCTGTGCCATGGCAGGCCATCTGCCTCCACACCAGACGATAGACGTGCACACTCAGCGCCGACGGCAACTGCTTGATCAGGCCCACGTTCGTAATGAAGACCTCGAAGCCATCAAGCGAGTGTCGCCCCTGGCCAGTCGGGGATCGAAGATCCTGTTCTCGTTCTCCGACGGTGCCGTCCATCTCTCCGCTGGCAGCGACGGTGAAGGACGTGGCGAGGAGACGCTTGCTTGTGAGTTCGAGGGTGAACCTCTGACCATCGCATTCAGCCCGCGGTATCTGATGGATGGCCTCGGCGCAGCACGTGCAACCAAGATCGAGATCGTCATGAACGGATCGATCCGCGCCGCCACCTTGCGGCCTGTCGATGATTCCGGGGACGCGGACCTGGCATCTGGACGTCGTCTGTATGTGCTGATGCCGCTCTAGCCTTCGTGAGTCGCGCGTGAGAGCCGGATGGCGAGCACGTCGGGGAACCAGTGCCACACCTGTGGTGATCTGCAGTCTTCTCCCCAGGGTGCGCTGATCTCCGAAAGCGTCTCTGCGAGTGTCCATCTCGATCAGGTGCCACGTGGTCACCGGCGAGCCCGCGCCCGACGGAGAGTCGAGAGCCTACGCGTCGCTTCGATGAGACGCCGGCTAAGTGCGGGGCTCTGTTCGGTTGAATAGTACGAAATCCTCGAGTTGACTGAGTGCCTTGAGGTGACCGTTGCGGTGTCCTTCGATCATGCTGTCCCCAACGAATGAGGTGACCTGGTTCGTGACTTTGACCGTCGTATAGCCATCGTGATCGTCAGTGAACTCCCAAGTCAGCAGTGCGGCGGCCAGCAGGTCCCCGTTCGTGGTCACTGTGTCGGTATGGACGATGAGCGCCGAAGATGCAATGTGTAGGTAGTCAACCACTCCATGGAACGGTAACGAGTCGATCGGCCCGCATCGGTACTCGTCCCGCCCTCCTGGGCGAAAATCCGTACGGTCGAAGACCAGCGCTTCGCCAGCTGGCACCGACCAAATGGCCCGTGCAGACGGGTCCATGTAAGCCCTCCATACGACATCTGGCGTCGCCGGAATTTTACGTTCGAAAGTCAAGGTATCGCGAATGATGGGTGATGACGTCATGCTGATACTGACCTCCGGCACAGCAGAAAGTAATCGCACAGCCCGGGGTTATCTTGCCATCCTTTCCCGCAGCCCCTCCAGTCGATTACCCACGGCCGCCGGGACGCTCTACTCGAATAGATGCGGACTCGTCGGGGCTTCATAGATGTTCACCGCGCAGGTTTCGAAATTATCGAATACATATTCGAACTATGGCACCATCCTGTCCGTCGGGTGCCCGCGCCGACGGGAGTAGCACTCCGACGAAGCATCACGTCAGGTGATTGCTCCGGACCGGATTGTCGTGCCACACCTGTTGCAATCTGCTATCTTCGCAGCGAAAGCTGTTGGGCTGCATAGACCGTGCTCCCGAATTCCTGCGACAGCTCTGCACCCCAAGAGAAGTCGCTGCGGTACCGGTCGACAGGATCGACCTCGTCCTGCTCTCACTCAGCGGTACTGACGTGCCGCCGGGCTGAGCCCGGGCCGTCACCGCTCGCGCCCGCCGCAAAGTCCTCCCGTTTGAGCGGAAAGTCCATCACGACCACCTCTCCAGGTCCGGTGGAAGGTGCATCGCGCCTCACCCTCCGGGTGTTGCAGGCGGTGGCCCGGCCCGCGGACCGGCATCACCCAGCCGGGGCCACCGTCAGTCCGGCCGGGGCCCGAATGTGTCGAGCATGACGATAGGGCCATCGTCGACCAGCGTCTTCGCGTCGATTTCGAGCAATCCGGCAAACGCCTTGGCGGTGTAGACGGGGTCGAGCGGGATCCCATGCTCGAGCCCGACGCGCTGCGCCGCCCGCCCCTCGGCGGTGGCGTATCCGTATCCGGGACCGAGATATTCACGGGTCACTGTCAGCTTCCCCGACGTCAGATCGATGTCGCCGAGCTTCGCACCACGCCGACGCAGGAGAGTCTCGGTCCGACCCGCAAGATCACGAATCTCCCGTGGTCCCAAAGGCAGGGTGTCGTTGACCACCACCGCGACGACGCCCGTCCGCAGCCCGGCCAGACGCAGGCCCAGCAGTAGACCCGCGGCGGTACCTCCGGACCCGACGGCTGCTACGACGTGTGCCGGCTCCGGAATGTCGCCCGCCTCAACCTGCGCCGCGATCTCCAGACCCGCCTCGACATACCCGAGCGCACCGACCGGCGACGAACCACCAGGCGGCAGATAGTACGGCAATCGTCCACCACGAGTATGCCGCAGCATCAGCCAGGGTGCGCACGCCACGGTACGGGCCTTGTTCCGGGTCAAATGCAGCGTCGCGCCCGATCGACGCAGCCGCTCGAGCTGCGCACGCACATGGTCGTCGACGGGCTGATCGATCAGGGCAAGTGCGGTGCCTATTCCGAATCTCTTGGCATACAACGCCGTCGCCAGACCCCAGTTGGTACCGAGCCCACCGACGGTGATGATCCGCCGCGATTTCCGTGCCAGAACATCGGGAAGGATCCACTCGAGCTTGCGAACCTTGTTACCACCCCAGCCACCGTCGCCGAACACACTCTCGTCCTTGAGCCACAGCCGGTTCCGGCTTCCCAGACCGTCTAGTCTCCGGACCGGGGTAGGCGCCGTACCGAGCCGCACGTATGGCAGTCTCGACACGAGCTCGGGAAACTTGTGATGCAGCAGTGGCTGGTTCATGACGTCAGGCCTCCCGGCCGGAACCGAGGCGGCCACGAATCGAACCGGCGAGATAGTCCAGATCGGGTCGCGGCGGCATGGTCGGACGCGCCCGAATCCCGAAGCCGTCCCCCACCGTCCGGGGGATCACGTGCAGATGCACGTGAAACACTTCCTGGCCGGCCTCCACCCCGTCAGCGAGGAAGAAGTTCACCCCAGCTGCATCGACCTCACTGTCCCGCAAGGCGCGGGCCAATCGCTGACCGACCCGGAACATCCTGCCGCCGGCGCCGGGATCGAGTTCCGACAAATCCGCGGCATGCACCCTCGGTACCACCAGCAGGTGCCCGGGTGTGAGGGGCCGGATATCCATGAACGCGACCGTGTGCTCGTCCTCGTACACGACGCTCGATTCTGCCGCGCCAGCGACGATGGCGCAGAAGACGCAGCGAGTCATGGGAATCGGGCTCATGAGAAGATGTTAGGTGCCAGATGCGGGCGCGGCGAAGAGCCGGACGATATACCGCTTCGTGTCGGAGTTGGTAGAGGATGCGCACGGATGGAGGCGCCCTGACAGTCGGCTGCGCCGGCGCGGCGGCCGCACCTCAGACCTCGACGGCGACCCGCTCCCCGGACTCCTCGCGGCCGGCAGCATGACGTCGGCACGGCACCTCAGCGGCCGCACGGTCGTCGCTCCCGGCGCTGTCCCCGCGAGCGAGCAGCGCGGCATAGCGACCGCCCAGCACACGCAACTGATCGTGGTTGCCGCGCTCGGCAACCCGGCCATGGTCGAGAACCACAATCTGGTCGGCGTCACGGATCGTGGAGAGCCGGTGCGCGATCGATATCGTGGTGCGACCGCGGCTGACGACGTCGAGCGCGGCCTGCACCGCCCGCTCAGTCTCGTTGTCGAGGGCGCTGGTGGCCTCGTCGAGCACGAGAATTCGGGGGTCGCGCAACAGGGTTCGCGCGATGGCGATGCGCTGCTTCTCGCCACCGGAGAACCGGTGGCCGCGGGCGCCGACGACAGTGTCGTAGCCGTCGGGCAGCGACTCGATCAGCTCGTGTACCTGCGCGGCCCGTGCCGCGGCAACGATCTCGGCGTCGGTCGCCGCCGCCCTGGCGTGCCGCAGATTCTCCCGGATCGTCGCGTGCAGCAGGTACGTCTCCTGCGAGACGACGCCGACCAGTTCGGACAACTCCGCGAGCGAGATGTCGCGGAGGTCGACGCCGTCGATCATCACCCGGCCGGACGTCGGATCGTGTAACCGCGCCACGAGCGACGCGAGAGTGGTCTTACCCGAGCCGGTTTCGCCGACCAGCGCCAGCGACGACCCGGCGGGCACGTCGATGGTGACACCGGCGAGGGCGTGACGGTCGGCGTTCTCGTAGCGGAAGCCGACGTCCTCGAACCGCACAGCACCGGACACCTTCTCGCGCGGCATCGGCACCGGCTTGTCGGGGTCGTCGATCTCGACGGGCAGGTCGAGATACTGGAAGATGCGGCTGAACAGGGCGAGTGAACTCGTCACGGACACACCGACGTCCAGCAGACCCATGAGCGGCCGGAACAGCGTGGTCTGCAGACCGGTGAACGCAACCAGGGTGCCGATCGTCATGCCGCCCGACGTCGCAGGCAGGCCCGCCGCAAGGTACAGCAGCGCGGGGATGGCCGAGAAGACGATGCTCATCGTCGCCATCCGCCACCGGCCGGACAGCTGCGAGCGAACCTCGAGATCCACCAGCCGGTGCGACGTGTCGGCGAAGCGGCCGGACATCGCCGGGCCGGCGCCGAGCGTCTTGCCCAGCTGCACACCACTGATCGACAGGCTCTCTTCGATCTGGGTCTGCATGTCCGCGAGTGCGTGCTGGCGCTGCGCGGTGATCTCGCGGCGCATCAGCGCGACCTTACGAGTGAGCCAGATCGCCGGCGGCAGCACGATCAGGGAGAGCAGGGACAGCCGCCAGCTGAGGACGGCCATCGCGATCACGGTGCCGACGACCGTGGTGACGTTGGAGGCGATCGACGTCGCGGTGGACGTGACGACGGTCTGCATGCCGCCGATGTCGTTGGTGAGTCGGGACTGGATCTCGCCGCCGCGAGTACGGGTGAAGAAGCCGAGTGACTGCCGCTGCAGATGCGTGAACACGCGGGTGCGCAGATCGTGCATGATGTGCTGCCCGACGGTGGTCGAGATCCACGTCTGCACTACACCGAGCACGGAGCCGGCAATCGTGATGGCGAGCATGCCGAGCACGGCCCACACAAGCAGGCTCACGTTCTGGTCGGGAATCGCGCGGTCGATCACCTCTCGGACCAGGAAGGGGTTGGCCAGAGAGATCGTGGACGACACCACGATCAGCACCATCACCACGCAAATCTGCCAGCGGTACGGCGCGAACAGTGAGCCGATCCGGCGCAGACTCACCGGGGAATCCTCGAGCTGGGCACGGTCGGCGGGATCGATCTTGCGGGTACGTATGGGACCCCCGCCGGGCCCACCGAAGTGAGGGCTTGTCACTACACCACCCCTCTCGGAAGTCGGGGCAAGCCAATTACTGAGGTTGCCTCAACATGAGGTAGCTGTCAAGTGAGGTAAGCTCCGGCACCATGACGGAGGTACCCGCCGAAGAGCTCCGCGATCTCGTGATGTCGACATCCCGGACCCTGCGTCGGAACTGGTTCACCGCGCTCGAGCCATGGGAACTCTCGCCCCACGAGTTCCGTGCGCTGCGCGTCATCCACCACGAGGCCGACGGCCGACCACGACTGGGCGACGTCGCGAAGGCACTGAGCATCGCGCCCCGATCAGCCACCGAGGTGGTCGACCGGCTACAGAAACGCAATCTCGTCGAGCGCGTCGCCGACGGCGTCGACCGTCGTGCCGTCTGCGTGCAGCTCACCGACACCGGCCTGAAGCTGATCACCGAGATGTCGGCCGCACGCGACGCCCAGGCCGCGGACTTCTTCGGCTCGCTCGATGCCCACGACCGCGCCGAGCTGCGCCGGATCCTCGGCAAGCTCGCGCCCGACGACTGCTGACTCTCCTCGACCGTCGGCCACGGCTCGACGCACAACCCCGCCGCGGCGACTGAAGTACCGAACGAGCCCCCAACGGATCTCTCCGATGGGGGCTCGTTGCCGAATGGCGTACTTACGCTGCCCGACTGATTTTACCGACTAGCTGGATCCCAGCAATCCGGCCAACGAACCGAGAGATCCGGTGGGACTGCCCGGGACCTCCTCGGCTTCGACGGTGACGACCTTGGTGACCGTGTTCGCGGTACCGCCCACGGTGACGTCCACGGTCAGAACCTGGCTGCCCGCAGCGGTCGGGGTCCAGGTACAAGTGGCCGTTCCGTCCGCAGTAACCGTTGCGGTGCAGATGGTCTCGGCGCCAACCTTGATGGTCACGTCCGTTCCCGTGTCTGCGCCGGTGACCGTGATGGCTGAAGGGGCGCCCGAGATGGGTGCGGCCGGGTTCACGGCGATCACTACGCTACCGACCGGAGCCGCAGCAACCGTGCCCGTCTGCGCCACCGACACCGACGCCGCATTCGAGGCATCACCCAGATACTTCGCAATCACCGAAAACGACTGACCCGCATCCGCAACACCCGGAGTCCACGAATACGTCGCAACACCATCAACCGCAGTACCAGTCCCCAGAACAACACCATTGTTCGAGAACTCGACAACACCAGCGACACCACCAGACACAGTCGCCGTCAACGTCGACACCGAATCAACCTGCGGAACAGGAGAAACCGTCAACGAAGTCGCCGTCGCACGCTTGGAAACCTCGACAGAAACCGGAACCGACGCCGGACCACTACCGACACCATTGCTCGCAACCGCAGTCACACTCACCGAACCGACAACATCAACGACGACATCACAACTGAAAACCCCACCGACATCCGCCGTCGCACTACAAGTCTGACCACCCGCAGTCACCACCACAGACGAACCAGCCTCAGCCTTACCCGACACAGTCACCGTGTCCCCGACCACCACAGCAGCCGGAGAAACAACCACATCACTCGGAGCCGCCGGCACCGCCGGAGCCGCAGCAACCGTGCCCGTCTGCGCCACCGACACCGACGCCGCATTCGACGCATCACCCAGATACTTCGCAATCACCGAAAACGACTGACCCGCATCCGCAACACCCGGAGTCCACGAATACGTCGCAACACCATCAACCGCAGTACCAGTCCCCAGAACAACACCATTGTTCGAGAACTCGACAACACCAGCGACACCACCAGACACAGTCGCCGTCAACGTCGACACCGAATCAACCTGCGGAACAGGAGAAACCGTCAACGAAGTCGCCGTCGCACGCTTGGAAACCTCGACAGAAACCGGAACCGACGCCGGACCACTACCGACACCATTGCTCGCAACCGCAGTCACACTCACCGAACCGACAACATCAACGACGACATCACAACTGAAAACCCCACCGACATCCGCCGTCGCACTACAAGTCTGACCACCCGCAGTCACCACCACAGACGAACCAGCCTCAGCCTTACCCGACACAGTCACCGTGTCCCCGACCACCACAGCAGCCGGAGAAACAACCACATCACTCGGAGCCGCCGGCACCGCCGGAGCCGCAGCAACCGTGCCCGTCTGCGCCACCGACACCGACGCCGCATTCGACGCATCACCCAGATACTTCGCAATCACCGAAAACGACTGACCCGCATCCGCAACACCCGGAGTCCACGAATACGTCGCAACACCATCAACCGCAGTACCAGTCCCCAGAACAACACCATTGTTCGAGAACTCGACAACACCAGCGACACCACCAGACACAGTCGCCGTCAACGTCGACACCGAATCAACCTGCGGAACAGGAGAAACCGTCAAAGAGGTCGTCGTCGCGGACTTCGCGACCGTGATCGACGGACCCGCGTTGGCGGTTTCGGAGCCGGTGCCCTGGTTCGCGGAGATTCCGGCGCCGGTTGTCAGGGCGACGTCGCGAGCGCAGTTCTGACCGACGGTGTACTGAACCGTGTAGTCGATATTCCGGTCGACGGCACTACGAATCCACGATCCCGTCATGCGCACGACAGTCGGGTCGCTCGAATCAGTGCCGACACCCTTGCCGGAGACTCGCGACGAATTCGCGACGTACGTCAGGCAGGCCGGGTGAATGTCCTTGAAGGCGCTGATGGTCGGTGCGAGGCCGCCGTTCCAACGAATGTTGTTCGTGACGGTGATCGTCTCGCCCGGGACCGGCGTGCCGTTGCTGATCGTTCGGTTGAACGTCCAACTGCCGGAATTTGTCGATCCGCTCACGGGTGCCGCGGATGCTGTCCCGACGCCCAACGATGCGGCGAAGCCTGCTGTCATGGCGACTGCGCTCGCGCCGGCTAGCAGCCGGCGTGTGTTCTTTTTCTTCAACTTCGTTCAGCCCCTCTTTGGATGATGCACCAACCCCGACAGTTGGACACGCGTCCAACCGCCGCCGAATGAGGTCACAGTACTGCATCGATCACGGCGCAACCGGCGGTTTCGCCGAACGCTCGCGCCCCGCCACCAGGACGGACGACATAGCGCGACAGCCGAGAACGTCGGCAGGCCGGCGCCTCACTCCTCGGAGAGGGGCGCCGGCCTGCCGGCAGTCGTAGTTCGGGGGGCCGACCTAGAGGATCGCTCCGGGTGCGTATCGGGCGGCGTCCGGGTTGGCATCGACGAGCTTCTGTACCTGCGCCACCACCGAGTCCACCTGCGCGCCGGCGGCACCGACAAACGCGGACTTGTCGGCGAGGGCCTCGTCGAGCGCGGCGCGATCGAGCGGCAGACGGTCGTCGGCGGCCAGACGATCCAGCAGGTCCGGATCCTTGCCCTGCTCACGCATCGCGAGCGCGACCGAGACGGCATGCTCCTTGATGACCTCGTGTGCGGTCTCGCGTCCGACACCCGCGCGCACCGCGGCCATGAGGACCTTGGTGGTCGCGAGGAACGGCAGGTAGCGGGTGAGTTCCTTCTCGATGACGGCCGGGTACGCACCGAACTCGGCGAGCACGGTCAGGAAGGTCTCCATCTGTCCGTCAATCGCGAAGAACGCGTCGGGCAACGCGACGCGGCGGACGACGGAGCAGAACACGTCGCCCTCGTTCCACTGCGCACCCGCCAGTTCGGCGGCCATCGACGCGTAGCCGCGCAGCACCACCTGCAGGCCGTTGACCCGCTCACACGAGCGGGTGTTCATCTTGTGTGGCATGGCCGACGAGCCCACCTGGCCGGGCTGGAAGCCCTCGGTGACCAGCTCGTGACCGGCCATCAGGCGGATCGTGTGCGCAAACGACGACGGTGCTGCGCCCACCTGGACCAGCGCGGACAGCACGTCGTGGTCGAGCGAGCGCGGGTACACCTGGCCGACGCTGGTGAACACGTGCGCGAAGCCGAGGTGCTCGGCAACCTTCTTCTCGAGCTGCTCGAGCTTGGCCGCATCGCCGTCGAGCAGGTCCAGCATGTCCTGTGCGGTACCCATCGGGCCCTTGATGCCGCGCAGCGGATAACGGTCGATGAGCTCCCGCAGACGGGTGAGCGCAACGAGCAGCTCGTCGGCGGCCGACGCGAAACGCTTCCCGAGCGTGGTGGCCTGTGCGGCGACGTTGTGGGAGCGTCCGGCCATAACGAAACCGGTGTACTCGGCTGCCCGCTCGCCCAGGCGGGCGACGATCGCCACGCCGTGGTCGTAGACGTGTTCGAGCGACCGCAGCACCTGCAACTGCTCGACGTTCTCGGTGAGGTCGCGGCTGGTCAGACCCTTGTGCACATGCTCGTGGCCGGCGAGGGCGTTGAACTCCTCGATGCGCGCCTTCACATCATGGCGGGTGATGCGCTCACGCTCGGCGATCGAGTCCAGGTCGACCGTCTCGAGCACCCGCTCGTAGTCGGCGAGAGCCTCCTGCGGAACGTCGATTCCGAGCTCTGCCTGCGCCCGCAGCACCGCCAGCCACAGCTGACGCTCGAGCACGATCTTGTACTCCGGCGACCACAGCGCCTTCAGCTCGGGGCTGGCGTAACGGTTGGCAAGGACGTTCGGGATGCGGCTCACGAGGCCCCAGTTTACGGCGAGACCCGAAGCCCCTCGTCAGCGCGTGCTCGGAGGCGCGAACTCGTCGATGAGGTCGAGCAGCATTGCGCGCGCCATGCCCCGGGGATCAGGGTCCACCTCGCTGAGCGCACCGACCACGACACCGTCGACCACGGCCACCAGCCGACGTAGTTGGGGCTCGCGCACGATGCGGCCGGACCGGCGCAGCACCTCGGTGAGCAGGTCGTCGAGCTGAGCACGCAGCCGCAGCTGCACCTCCCGCAGCTCCGGATGCCGGGCCGACGCGACGAACCGTTCGTACCGCGCGATCAGCCGCTCGCGGGCGCCGTCACCCTCGCCATCCAGATCCGGGCCCACCAGCAGGTCGACGATGAGGTCGACGGTGGACTCGACGCCGCGGCGGCGCTGCGTCACCTCCTCGATGCGTTCGCGGATCGCGTCGAGTTCACGGTTTCCGTTGTGCTCCACGGCGAGCGCCACCAGCTCGTCCAGCGAACCGAAGTAATACGTGGTGGACGCCAGTGGCAGGCCCGCCCGCGTTGCCACTGCACGGTGGCGGACGGCGTCGAAGCCACCCTCGAGCAACAGATCCGCTGCGGCAACGACGAGTGCCTGACGACGCCGCTCGCCCTTGGGGGTCGCCGCGGAAGTCATCCCCCCATGGTGCCAGCCGCCGGTCAGGTACCACGACGGATTGTGCGAAGAGTGGGGCTTTGACACAGAAGGAGGAGGGGGACACAGAAGGAGGGGGACGCAGGGGAAGGGGCCTTCTCCCCTAACGTGGCGCGGGCAACCACCGCTCGAGACGCGCGAGGGCGTCGCGGATCTCCGCCGTCGACCCGGCGAACGACAGGCGGACGGTGTGGTCGCCGTGCACGGTGTCGAAGTCGATGCCCGGCGCCAGCGCGAGGCCGGTATCTGCGAGCAGTCGTGCGCACCATGCCGTCGAGTCGCCGGTGAGGTGCGAGATGTCGGCGTATACGTAGAACGCGCCGTCAGCCGGCGCGAGCTCGGTGAGCCCCAGCTTCGGCAGGCCGGTCAGCAACAGCTCCCGATTCACCGCGTACCGCCGGACGTGACCGTCGAGCTCGGCACGCGACTCATCGGTGAACGCAGCGGCGGCCGCGTACTGCGAGATCGCCGGCGGACACACCGTCATATTCGACGCGAGCCGCTGCAACGGCCGGCGCAGGCTCTCGGGCACGAGCATCCAGCCCAGACGCCAGCCGGTCATCGAGAAGTACTTCGACACCGAGCCGATGACGACGGCCTCACGCGAGGTCTCCCACGCCGACGCGGTCACCTGCCCACCCCCGAATCCGATCCCGTGATAGATCTCGTCGGAGATCAGCAGCGTGTCGTGCTCCTCGCACCAACGGGCCAATGCCGCCAGTTCGGCGGGATCGATGACGGTGCCGGTGGGGTTGGCGGGGCTCGCGACGATCAGCCCAGCCGGCGGGGTGTCCATCTCCTCGAGCATCGCGACGGTCGGCTGGAATCGGGTCTCGGGACCGCAGTCGATCTCGATCACGTTGCAGCCCAACGCCGTCAGCGTATTGCGGTAGGCGGGGTAGCCGGGCCGGGCGACGACGACGGTGTCTCCGGCATCGAACGCAGCCAGGAACAGCAGCGTGAACGCGCCCGACGAACCGGTGGTAACCACGACATCGTCGGCATCGACGGCGATCGCGGAGAGCCTGCTGTGGTAGTCAGCGATGGCCTCACGCAGCGACTCGATCCCGAACGTCTCGGTGTATCCGAGGAGATGATTGTCCAGCGCTTCCCGGGCAGCACGCAACACCGGCTGCGGCGCCGGCGTAGACGGTTGCCCCGCCGCGAGCGACAACACGTCGCCATGAGTGCGCTGCCGCTCGGTGGCGGCCTTCCACACGTCCATGACGTGGAAGGCCGGGATGGTCGATCGCTGAGATTCGGTACGCACGCCTTCGACGCTAGCAACGGCGTCGAGGTACCGAAATCCGGTGTCTACTCTGCAGTCGAGCAGCAGGTCATCGCTGATCCATCGGGTCGCATCTCCTTCAGGTCAGCATCTTCAGGTCACCATCGCGACGGCGGGATCGTCGGGGCCGAAGTCGTATCCCCACGACCGGTAGCGCGCCACGACCTCCGCCTCGCAATCGACGCCGTGTTCGTCGGCGATCAGAAGCACCTGGCACAGCACATCGGACAACTCGAGACGGAACCGATCGTCCAACTCTTCGGAGCTCAGGCCTTTGTCCCGGGCCTGCCCGGCGCGCATCAAATAGACCTGCACCAGCTCGCCGACCTCCTCCTGCAGCTTCAACAGAAACCAGGCCGGGTCCCTGACGATCGCATTCTCGACGGCGTACTGCTCCGACCGGGCGCGCACATGCGCCTGCAACCGGGCTAGGTCCATGACCGTCCCGCTGGATGCACGGATCGTGTCTTCATCGGCCGTTCCCCCCCTGGGCGATGTCCGCCAGGGCCGCGTCGAGCACTTCGAGGGTGTAGTCGATCTCCGCGTCTGGGGTGGTGAAGTTCGGCAAGAGGCGAACAACGTTTCCGTCGCTTCCTGCAGTGACGAGGATGACGCCGCGGCCGGCCGCGTAGCGGCTGATCGTCCCGGCCGCCCCGGCCAGCGGCAGACCAGTGTTCGGGTCGGTGAGCTCGAATGCCTGCATGGCTCCGATTCCGCGGACCTCCCCCACCGTCGGATGCCGACGCTGGAGAGCATCGAGGCCGGTGCGCAGTCTCGACCCGATCCGATCTGCTTCGGCAAGCAGTCCGGCACGGTCGATCTCGTCGAACACGGCCGCCGCCGCGGCGACTGCGACGGGATTGCCACCGAACGTTCCCCCGATCCCGCCGACGTGGACGCTGTCCATGATCTCGGCGCGCCCGGTGACACCGGCCAACGGCAGACCCGCGGCGATGGCCTTCGCGGTCAGCACAATGTCGGGGGTGATACCGAAGTGCTCGCTGGCGAACCACGCGCCGGTGCGCCCCATCCCGGACTGAATCTCGTCGGCGATGAACACGACTCCGTTCGCGTTCGCCCAGTCCTGGAGGGCGGGCAGATAACCGTCGGCGGGAACGATGAACCCGCCCTCGCCCTGAATGGGTTCGACGATCAGTGCGGCCAGGGCGGACGCGCCGATGCGCTGCTCGATGTGGTCGATGGCGCGGTGCGCGGCGGCGACGCCCGAGAGCCGGTCGCGGTACGGGTAGGAGTTCGGGACGTGGTGCACGTCGGAGGCGAACGGGCCGAACCCGAGCCCGTAGGGCGTCATCTTGTGGTTCATCGTGATGGTCAGGTTCGTGCGGCCGTGGAATGCATGGTCGAGGACCGCGATGCCGGTCCGCCCAGTGTGCTTGCGGGCGATCTTGACCGCATTCTCGACCGCCTCGGAACCCGAGTTCACGAGCAGAGTCTTCTTCGGATGGGTGCCGGGGGTGGTGCGGGCCAGATGCTCGGCGACAGTGACGTAGCCCTCGTAGGGCAGGATTCCGAACAGGGTGTGGGTGAAGCGGCCGATCTGCTCGGTGACGGCATCGATCACGGCCTGGTTCGCGTGACCGATGCTGGTCACGCCGATCCCGGATCCCATGTCGACGAACGCGTTCCCGTCGACATCGATCAGATAGGCACCGACAGCGCGATCGATGTAGACGGGCAGATTCCACGGAATTCCCGCGGGGACGACCGCGGTCCGGCGGGCATGGATGGCCTGGCTCTTCGGCCCCGGAATCGGGGTGTGTACGGCGGGCTGGAGGGTGTCGGTCATAGTCTGCCTGGTTTCCTGATCGGTTCGTGGTGATGGGCTCAGTCGAGAAGGGCGGTGCGGGTCGGCGGGCGCCTGCGACGGGCGCTGCGGTCGACGTCGTCGAGCGCGGCCGCCAGTGCCGACGCGAACGTGGTGGCGATGCTCTCGGTCATGGTCGCGATGGTGACGCGGATGGCATTGCGGGCCGGGTCGGTCGCCGCGGAGAAGCTGCGTCCGGCACGGACGAGCCAGCCGCGACGCATGAGCGCCGCGCCGACCTGTTGCGCATCGACATCCAGGTCGATCCACACATTCAAGCCCTCCTGCGGCCCCCGCACGGCGATGTCCTCGGCGGCGAGCGCGGTGACGAGCATCCCGGCCCGGCGCCGATAGGTGTCCGCGGCGGCGACGATCGCCGTCTCGGCGGTCGTGCTGTTCAACAGGGCGGCGGTGAGGCGCTGCAGCAGGTGACTGACCCAGTTGGTGCCAGGCCCGAAGCGGGCACTCACCAGTGCCGCGGTCGCCTCGTCGGAGGCGAGTAGCCCCACACGCAGGTCGGGACCGAAGAATTTCGACACCGACCGCACCAGTGCCCAGTGCTGCGTCCCAGCGGAAGCGACGCGTCGATACGGTTCGGCGGCAAGTAGCGAGTAGTGATCGTCCTCGATGACCAGCACCTGCGGGAACTGCGACACCACCTGCTGCAACTCCTGGGCGCGTGCGGCCGTCAGGCTGACGCCGGTGGGGTTGTGGGCGCGGGAGGTGACGATGACAGCGCGGGCGCCGCCGGACAGGGCGGCCCGCAACCGGTCCGGGCGCATCCCCTCCGCATCCACCGGGACGGGCACCGAGCGCAGTCCCGCGTGGTTCAGCGCGTTGATCGAGGAAAGGAAGCAGGGATCCTCGACGGCGACCTGGTCGCCGGGCGACAGGTAGGCGGCGAGGATCCGCTCGTGCGCATCGACCGCACCGCCGGTCACCGACAGCACCCACCCGGCGCGGGTGATCTCGGCCGTTAGGTCTGCGAACGTGCGCTCGGCGGCGTCGGCCAGGCCCGGATCGATGGTCGCTCCGCCGTACAGCTTCGCCGTCACATCGAGGCCCACCAGGGCCGTGGTCAGGTCCGGCAGGAGTGCCGGGTCGGGGTTACCACTGGCCAGGTCCGTCAACGGAGTGCCCTCGGCGGAGCCTTCCTGCTCGCCCGCGTCACGGTTGTCGCGCAGCACCGTGCCACCCCGCCCGCGGGTCTCCGCAACACCCGCAAGGACCAGGGTCCGGTAGGCCGCGGCGACCGTGTTGCGGTTGACCCCCAACTCGGCCGCCAATTGCCGCACCGGAGGCAGGGTCGCTCCAACCGTCAGGGCACCCTCCTGTAGAAGGCCCCGGACGCTGTCGGCGATCTCCTGTGCCGTACCACCCTCGATGCCCATGCATACCGCCTCATGATGCTAGTTTTGTCCTATGACATTAACATTTTTGACTCGGAACACAATCCGATGGGAGGGCTGATGTACCCGACAGCGGCAAGCGTGGCCGACTTCGATCGCAACCTTGCGCACGTACGAGCCCGGATCGAGCAAGCGCGGGCGCGCTCGCCTTTCGGTCAGGACGTGCGACTGCTTCCGGTGAGCAAGACGGTTCCCGAAGAGCGGATCCGGCTGGCCATCGAAGCCGGGTGCGGGCAGCTGGGCGAGAACAAGGTGCAGGAGGCCCACCGCAAGTGGAGGTCCCTGGCCGATACGCCGGTCTCCTGGTCGGTGATCGGTCACCTACAGACGAACAAGGCGAAGCTGGTGGCCGAATTCGCCACCGAGTTCCAGGCATTGGACAGCCTCCGCGTTGCCGAGACGCTCGACCGGAGACTGCAGGCCGCCGGGCGTTCCCTGGACGTCTTCGTCCAGGTGAACACCTCCGCCGAGGACAGCAAGTTCGGCCTGGCACCCGGCGAGGTCGAGGCGTTTGTGCGTCAGCTGCCGTCGTACTCGGCGCTGCGCGTCCGCGGGCTGATGACGCTCGCGATCTTCTCGACCGACACCGACCGCGTCAGGGCGTGTTTCGCCAGGCTGCGCACCCTGCGCGACCAACTTCGGCAGAGCGCCCCAGACGGTGTCGGACTGGATGAGCTGTCGATGGGGATGTCCGGCGACTTCGAACTGGCCATCGAGGAGGGGGCCAGCGTGGTCCGCGTCGGACAGGCCATCTTCGGCGCCCGCGCCCTACCCAACGATCACTACTGGCCCGAGCCGACCAACCCCGGAACGAGCCCGGGAGGCGCTGCGCGGATCTGAGTGGAGCGTGCGAGTTCCCTCGCGGCAGAAGGCTCCTCGGAGTTCCGGAGGCCTACCTTCAGATCGAGATGCGTCCCTCGACTGCAGCCAGGCCGATGTCGGTGCGGAAGTGCCCGCCGGGCAGTTTGACCTCCGCGAGGCGCGCGTACGCGTCCTCGCGGGCCTCGGTCAGATCGGCGCCGACGCCGACGACGCTCAGCACACGACCACCGGCGGAGACGACGGCGCCATCCTCACGGGCGGAGGTGCCTGCGTGCAGGACACCGTCGGCCTCGGACCCGGTGATGACGTCGCCGGTGCGCGGGGTGGCCGGGTAGTTCTCGGCGGCCAGCACGACGGTGACGGCGGCGCCATCCCGCCACTGCAGCGGGGGCACCGATTCGAGCGTGCCGGTCGCGGCGGCGTTGAGGATCTCGCCGAGCGGGCTGTCGAGCAGCGCCAGGACGGCCTGCGTCTCGGGGTCGCCGAAGCGGCAGTTGAACTCGACGACGGCGGGGCCGTTCTTACCGACCGCGAGGCCGGCGTACAGCAGGCCAGTGAAGCCGCAGCCGCGCTTGACCATCTCGGCCGCAACGGGCTTGACGACATCCTCGACGATCTCCGTGACGGTCTCGGCGGGCAACCACGGCAGCGGTGTGTAGGCGCCCATACCCCCGGTGTTGGGGCCGGTGTCGCCGTCGCCGACGCGCTTGTGATCCTGCGCGGGCAGCAACGGGACAACGGTCTCGCCGTCGACAAGACAGAACAGAGACACCTCGGGGCCGTCGAGAAACGACTCGAGCAGCACCGGATGGCCGGTCTCGAGCAGTTCGGCGGCGTGATCGCGCGCGGCACTGCGGTCGGTGGTGACGACGACGCCCTTGCCGGCGGCCAGCCCGTCGTCCTTGACCACCCAGTTGGGGCCGAAGCGATCCAGGGCCGCGTCGAGCTCGGCCGGGGTGTCGACGATCTCACTGTGCGCGGTGCGGACACCAGCGGCGGCCATGACATCCTTCGCGAACGCCTTGGAACCCTCGATGCGGGCGGCGTCAGCGGACGGGCCGAAGCACGCGATGCCGGCTGCGCGAACGGCGTCGGCGACACCGAGAACCAGCGGCACCTCGGGGCCGATCACCACCAGATCGGCCAACAGCGTTTTCGCGAGTTCGGTGACTGCATCGCCGGAGGCGACGTCGACGGGGTGAGTCTCGGCGATGCGGGCGATTCCGGCGTTGCCGGGGGCACACATCAGCGTGTCCACACCCGGGTCACGGGCGAGGGCCAGCAGGAGGGCATGTTCACGGGCTCCGGAGCCGATCACGAGTACGCGCACGGGTCCCAGACTACGGGCCGATGTTCCCGCCTCGACCACGACCTCGCCGCAACCCGACGTCGCTCCGGTTTCCGATTGCCGACTCCAGATTGCCGACTCCAGGCCCAGTCGGCCGAGTGACGCGACGCCATCTGCGCCGTCCCCGCACCGACAGTTGCTCCTCTATGGTCGATTCTCGTGAGCGAACAGCGTGAACGCATGTTGAGTGGCGACCTCTACCGGGACAACGACAACGATCTGGTCGCCGGCCGCAAGGCATGTCAACGGCTTCTCGACCGGTTCAATTCGACCGTCGCCGACGAGGATGCCCTGCGGCGAGAGCTGCTCGACGAGCTCCTCGGGTCACTGGGCGCGGGCTCGTGGATCATGCCGCGATTCCAGTGCGACTACGGCATCTACATCCGGATCGGCTCGAACAGCTTCCTCAACTACGACGCGGTCCTGTTGGATTGCGCGCCGATCACGATCGGCGACGACGTGTCGATCGGCCCCCGAGCGCAACTACTGACCGCACTGCACCCGATGACCGACCATCAAGCTCGCCGAGAACGCTGGGAATCTGCTGCACCCATCGTGATCGGCAACAACGTCTGGATGGGGGGCGGCGTCATCGTCTGCCCCGGTGTGACGATCGGCGACAACACGGTGATCGGCGCCGGAAGCGTCGTCACTCGAGACATCCCGGCGCACGTGTTCGCGGCCGGGAACCCCTGCCGCGTCATCAAGGCGCTGCCGTAGACCGGGTACCGACCGGAGTCATCCTCACCGCGACGCGGTCAGGGCGCGATGACGCCCGCGATCGGGATACGCCCGCGGACCGCGTAGCGGAAGTCGACCATTGCGCGCTGCAGGTGGTCGGGACTGGTGACGACGACGGCACCGGGCGCACCGCGCTGCTGTAGGATCGCATCGGTTCTCGCGGCGTTCTCGACGGTGGACCGCGAGGTGTTCTCCTCCGTGATCCGGAAAGGCAGGACGCCATTGGCGACGAGCCACTGCCGCATCGCCTGTGCCTCGGTCACGCCGGACTTCGGCACACCGCCGCTCACGATGATCGGTGCGAACGGATACTGTTGCGCCAGTTGCAGAGCCGCTCGCAGGCGAGACACCAGGACCGGACGCATCGTCCCGTCGTCGTGCAGGCCGGCTCCGAGAACGACGACGTGCGTGGTGAACGGGTTGAGGGCCAGCATCACGGGCACCTGGGTGGTCAATGTCTCGAGCCGCGTACAGGTCACGATCAGGTCCCGGCTCGGCGTCTGACACCCCCCGACCACCGACAGCGCACCGTTGACGAGTGTGACCGGCGAGATCGCGTTGACGACATCGAGAGAGGACTCGGCACCGGCCTGCGCAGGCAGTGCCAATCCGGCGGCAGCGGCCGCGATGACGGCGGAAATCAGGATCCGGCGGGGACGGAACGAACGCATGGACATGCGACTCCTTCGAGTAACGGTCCCCCGACCGGTATATGAAAGCCGAGATACATTGTGGCCTACATCATGTGACCCCGCATCCTGAACCGTGACATTCGACGGTCACAGAGCGTGTCCTGCCGGCATCCGACACGATCCGCGCCGGAGGACCGGCATGTCCTCATGGGCGGTCGCAACCTATCCTCGCGGTATGCCTTCAGTGTTCAGCGCCATCATCGCCGGAGACCTGCCCGGACGTTTCGTATGGGAAGACGAGGACGTCGTCGCCTTCCTCACCATCGCCCCGGTCACCCAGGGCCACACCCTGGTCGTGCCGCGTCGGGAGGTCGACCAGTGGCAGGACATCGACGACGAACTGTTCGCCAAGTGCACCACCGTCGCTCGCACGATCGCCAAGGGCGTCCGGCAGGCGTTCGACGCTCCCCGCGCGGGCTTCCTGATCGCCGGACTCGAAGTGCCGCACCTGCACATGCACGTGTTCCCGGCCTACGACATGGGCAACTTCGACATCAGCAAGGCCGACCCGAACCCCTCACCGGAATCGATGGACGAGGCCGCGACCAAGCTCAAGGCCGCGCTGCGCGACCTCGGGTACGGCGAGCACGTCCCCGCCTGACGAATTCGGTACCCTAGTACCAGTCAGTAGGACATCCGGACGAGCACACCGTACCCGGCCAGCGACAAGACGGTGTTGGGAGTTGAACACCATGGCCTGGATCGTTCTCGTCGTATCCGGAATTCTCGAAGCAGTGTGGGCGACGGCCCTCGGCAAGTCCGACGGCTTCACTCGCCTGGCCCCGTCGGTCGTATTCGGCGTCGGCCTGTTGCTCAGCATGGCGGGCCTCGCATACGCGATGCGCACCCTCCCGACCGGCACCGCCTACGCCATCTGGGTGGGCATCGGCGCCTCGCTGACTGTGGCCTATGCGATGGTCACGGGCGCCGAGAGCACGTCGGTCGTGAAGATCCTCCTGATCCTCGGCATCGTCGGCTGCGTGATCGGCTTGAAGGTTCTGCACTGACGCGCATGCCACGCACAGCCTTTGCGCGCCGACTGTTCCGGACCCCGGAGTGACAGTGGTGCTCGCGTGTGCTCTCCCCCGCTCACCAGTGTGGCGGGGGTTACTGTAAATCCATGAATCTGGTGTCAGCGATCACACTGCCGATCCGCGCGGGCCTCGCCATTGCGGACGCAGCGCTCGACGTCGCCGAAACTGCGCTGGCCACGACAAGGTTGGCCATGGCCAGCACCAACGTCACCGGCGTGAGCGCGGTAGCGCTGGCGAACCCGAGGGGCCCGCTGCAGCTGGTGCAACAGTTGGCCGAGCTTGCTTCCGACGACCGGCCATTGGGTCAGGCACTCCGGCCGGGCGGACCGCTCGATCGGCTGTTGGCACCGGGCGGCGTCGTCGACCGACTCACCTCCGACGGCGGCACCCTCGAGCGACTGTTCGAGCCCGGCGGCGCGCTCGATCGGGTACTGGCGCCGGGCGGTCCGCTCGACCGGGTCACCAAGGAAGACGGCCCGCTCGAGCGGGTGCTGTCCGAGGACGGGCCACTCGAACGCCTGCTCGCACCGGGTGGGCTACTCGATCGACTCACCGCCGAGGACGGACCGCTCGAACGCCTGACCTCGGAGGACGGTGCGGTGGAACGACTGACGAAGAAGGACGGCATCGTCGATCGGGCGCTCGCGGAGAACGGCGTCCTCGAGACTCTGCTCGCCGAGGACGGCGCCATCGAAAGGCTCATCGCCGAGGGCGGGCCGCTCGACCAGATCGTCGCGCTGTCCGAGACGCTGACGGCGTTGGCACCGAACCTGCATCGAATGAGCGCCAGCGTCGACCTGCTGCAGGAGACCGTTGGGGTGCTCAGCGCCGCCGTCGGCCCGCTCGGCGATCTGGCCGGACGCCTGCCCGGCCGCTGGCTCAAGGGTGGACGCGGACCCGATCTATCCCTCGGCCCCGCCTGACAGGTGCGCGTCGAAGAACTCGAAGACTCGACGCCACGCGTCCTCGGCCTTCTCGTGGTCATACCCCATTCCGGCGATTCGCAGCAGGGGATTCGCCCTGTCCGGGACCAGCCGGTTCGCAAAGCTGTGCCCCACACCGGGATACGTCTCGACATCGTGCTCGACTCCCAGTCCGGTGAGCGCGGCGTCGAGCTTGCGACCGGCACCCCACAACATCGGGTCGCGTGCGCCATAGCTGCCGACGATCGGGCATGCGCCGTCGAGCGCCTCGTCGAGGCGCCGCGGCAGCGGACCGTAGAACGGCGCCGACGCGTCGAACCCTTTGGGCGCCAACACCAGCGCGAATCCACCACCCATGCAGAATCCGACGACACCGACCGCCCCGGTGCAGTCGGGGCGCGCCGCCAGCAGGTCGCGGGCCGCGAGCAGGTCGTCGACCGCCCTGCCCCGACGGGCGATCAATTCGCGGAACACCCGCGTGACGCACCGCGTCCGCCCGCCCCGTGAGTACAGGTCGGGGGTGAGCGCGAGGTATCCATGATTTGCGAGGCGCGCAGTGATGCCGCGAATGTCGCGCCCCAACCCCAGCGCGTCGTGTACCACCACGACGCCTGGCCACGGGCCCGAACGCCCGCCTCCGGGAACCTCGAGCACCGCGTCGATCGGACCGTCCGGCGTGGACACAGTCGCTAGGGGCATTGCCCAAGCGTAATTCGCGCAATCCTCCGCACACTCCGGATCGGTAACGATTCGACGCCTCCATTGCGGCGATCATTCCGGTTGCATAACCACTTTGCCGCCGCCCGCGCTGAGCGAGATTCCGTCGCTAGCCTGGCCTTGGCGCCGTTGCTCCGGCTCGGACGCGGCGCCGCCGGACATCCCGGGCGCAAAGACCGGGACGGCAACGGATGTACCTGGAAGGGCACGGGAACAGTCGATATGAACTTCATCTCGAACACGCGTGAGACCACGCCGAGCGGAATCCGTTCCGGATCCATCAGCACCGAAGAGATCAAGTCCCGCATCGCGGCGATGTTCGGAGACACACCCGCACCAGCCCACCAGGACAAGTAGGCTCCCCCACTTTCGATCACTCCCCAGCCGGACGCGCCCGAATGTGCGCGCGTTCGCCCTGTCGGCCGAACAGGCCCAGGAATTCCACCGCGTCCGCGTCTGCAGCCCCGAACCAGTGCGGCACGCGGGTGTCGAACTCGGCCGCCTCCCCCGGTAGCAGGATCAGGTCCTGGTCGCCGAGGACCAGACGTAGCCGCCCATTGAGGACGTAGAGCCATTCGTAGCCCTCGTGCACGCGCGGGTCGGGGACCTGTCGGTCCTTCGCGCCGGGGATCACGTGCTTGTATGCCTGGATGCCGCCCGCCCGGCGCGTCAGCGGCACGATGGTCTTGCCGCCGCGGCTGATCGGCTTCAGATGGATACGCGGGTCCCCGGTCGGAGGTGCCCCGACCAGCTCGTCGAGCGGCACTCCGTGCGCCCGCGCCAGCGGCAGCAACAGTTCCAGATTGGGCTTGCGCCGGCCCGACTCCAGCCGCGACAGCGTGCTCACCGAGATGCCCGTGTCCGCGGACAGTTCTGCAAGCGTCGTGCCGTGTTGTCGGCGCAGCGCCCGCAGTCGCGGCCCGACGGCATCGAGGATCCGGTCCATATCGGCAACGTCGCCATCCATGACCCCAGATTGCCACTTCGGCAACAAAGCTTGCACCCTTCCGTACCGAATCGGCATGGTGGACGGCAAGGGAGGTCTTGATGAGCGATCAGGTGGAGCAGGCAATGAACAGGTACGACGTGGTAGTGATCGGCGGTGGAGCCGCCGGACTGAGCGGTGCACTGATGCTGGCGCGGGCGCGCCGCAGCGTGCTGGTGATCGACGCCGGAGAGCCACGCAACGCACCGGCCGCGGGCGTGCACGGGTTCCTGTCCCGGGACGGCGTAGCACCCGCTGAATTGACGGAAGTCGGCCGCGACGAGGTACTCCGGTACGGCGGGCAGGTCATCCGCGGCGAGGTGGCCCGTATCGACCGCGATGCCGACGGCTTCACGTCGGCCCTGGCCGACGGCCGGACCGTACACGCGCGTCGACTGCTGGTCGCGACCGGACTCGTCGACGAACTGCCCGACCTCCCCGGCCTGCGGGAACGCTGGGGCCGCGACGTGCTGCACTGCCCGTACTGCCACGGCTGGGAGGTCAACGATCAGGCCGTCGGCGTGCTCTCGACCGGGCCCATGGGGGTGCATCAGGCGCTGATGTTCCGGCAGTGGAGCGACGACGTCACCCTCTTCCAGCACACCGGTCCGGAACCCACCGAGGCCGAGAGGGAACAGTTCGCCGCCCGCAACATCACCGTGGTGACCGGCGCGGTGGACTCGCTCGTGACCGACGGCGACCGTCTCGCGGGGGTCCGCCTCATCGACGGCACCGTCGTCTCACGACAGGCCCTCGTCGTTGCGCCGCGGTTCGTCCCCCGCATCGCCGCCATCGCCTCACTGGGCATCGAGACCGCCACGGATCCGTTGACCGGCGCGCAGTTCATACCGGCCGATCCGTCCGGGCAGACGGCGGTGCCGGGGGTGTGGGTCGCGGGCAACGTCGCCGACTTCAAGGCGCAGGTGCTCGGCGCCGCCGCGGCCGCCGCTGCCTGCGCGATCGCGATCAACAACGACCTGATCACCGAAGACACGAACCGTGCCGTGGCCGAGTACCGGTCGCGTGAATCGAAGGGAGTCAACGCATGACCGAGATGTTCACCCAGGCGTTCTGGGACGAGCGCTACGCCTCGAGCCATGACCACCTCTGGAGCGGCAAACCGAACGCCAGCCTGGTGAACGAAGTCGCGGACCTGACTCCGGGCACCGCGCTCGAGGTCGGCTGCGGAGAAGGCGCCGACGCGATCTGGCTCGCCGGACGAGGCTGGCGCGTCACCGCGCTCGACGTGTCGACCGTCGCCATCGAACGTGCCGCACGTCACGCCGCCGATGCCGGGGACGAGATCGCCGAGCGGATCACGTGGACGCAGGCCGACGTGCTGGGGTGGGAGCCGAGCACCGATCGCTACGACCTGGTGACCGCCCACTATGTGCATCTGCCCACCGATCCGCGCGACATCCTGTTCCGGCACCTCGCGGACGCCGTTTCGCCAGGCGGAACACTACTGATCGTCGGCCATCATCCCTCGGACCTGCAGACCTCGATTCCCAGGCCACCCATTCCGGAGCTGTTCTTCGCCCCGGACGATGTTGTAACGCTGCTCGATCCACAGGAGTGGACGGTGGTCACCGCGACGGCGGCGTCCCGGAGCGCAACCGATCCCCACGGCAACGACATCACCATCCACGACGCGATCGCACGGCTGAGGCGCAACCCCGCCTGATCTACGCGACCGGCGCAAACCGATCCCGCCGACACAGACCGAACACAGGTAGTGGAACAGGTAGTTCTGACGTGGCCCCGCCACCCCTCCGAGAGAGAGCCTGGAGTAAGTCATCGGGGATGAAGTCTGAGGAGAGGTTCATGATGCGTCGCGGACGCAAGACACTCGTTGCTCTCGACAGCGGCGACTGGTGCTTCGGCAGGATCGTCGGAAGACGACGCTGCGAGTCCGGCGTCCGCGTGCAGTTGCTCGAGCACGACGCGCGGGGCAAGCACCTGATCTTCACAGTCGCCGATTCGAACACGGGAGATGGCTTCGCCCTGTGAGGCGACACCCCGTACACCAGGCTGACGGCCCCTCACCGGCATCTACCGGCGAGGGGTCTTCCCTGTTGAGCCCCCTGTCAGGATTGAACTGACGACCTTTCGCTTACAAGGCGAGTGCTCTACCACTGAGCTAAGGAGGCAGTCGGGCGCGCCAATCATATCCATAGCCCACCGCGGCGTGGTAACTGTGCCCCGACCGCCCGTTTTCGTTAGCGTTGTCCCATGCGCATCTCTGAGATCGCCACGGTTCTCGCGTGGCACGACGCCCTCAACTCGTCGGACATCGACACGCTGCTTGCCGTGTCGAGCGACGACATCGACCTCGCCGGCACGGAAGGTGCAGCTCAGGGCCTGTCCGCGCTGCGCGAATGGGCCACCACCGCGGGTCTGACCCTGGTGCCCGGCCGGATGTTCATGCACGACGGTGTCATCGTCATCGAGGAGCAGGCCACCTGGGCGTCGAAGCCGAATGAGCCTCGGACCGTCGCGACCGCGTTCCGAGTGGTCCACGACCAGGTGACCGCCGTCTTCCGGCACGACACCCTCGAATCGGCACTCGAGGCCACCGATCTCAGCGAGAAGGATCTCGTTACCGACATCTGACGTATGCAGCGTCGCCCGGCCGTCCCTCGAGGAGCGCCGGGCGACGGCCGAATCGGTCTCCGCAACCGACGTACCGAAATGCGACACAACGGCCAAACACGACGCTGCGCCGTCCAAGGTTCGGACAGCGCAGCGTGTTGATGAGCGACCGCGTGGCATCAGCCAGCGGGCCGGACCCAGCGGTTCGGGCTACTTCCCGGCGTTCTTCTGGTCCTGCTCCATGGCCTCGCGGAGACTCTTGGGGCGCATATCGGTCCAGTTCTTCTCGACGTATTCGACGCATGCTTGACGCGAATCCTCGCCGAAAACGATCCTCCAGCCCTGCGGCACCTCGGAAAAGGTGGGCCAGAGGGAATGCTGATCCTCATCGTTGACCAGCACGTAGAAGCGGCCGTCTTCGTCGTCGAACGGATTGGTGCTCATCTAACCTCGCTTGTCGCGTACGGGTTGTCTGCGCTCAGCCTAGCAAGGCTACCGCCGAGATCTCGATGAGCGAGAATCGAATTGGAAATCGCTCCGGTAAACACTGCTGCATTGAACCGCGGGGACACCGCAAGACCGTGGGTCTTCCCTGCGGCCGGCCGGGCCGGCCTCGAACCGGTAGTCGCCGCCATTCGGTACGAAACGAAGCTCCCACAAAGGCTCTGCCACGACAGTTTCCGTCGCTCCGCTCGCAGCCGACGCAAGGCCGTAAACCCTTCGGTACCAGCATTATCCGCTGGTGAAACCGCGAAGTACACGCTCGACACCCCAGATTCGAAATCACGGGTCGCAGGTGCGTGTGAACTGATGACGAACGTGCAGACGACGTGGGTCAGCCGGCGAGGAAGTCCAGAACCACCTTGTTCACGGCCTCCGGGCGCTCGAGGTAGCCATAGTGCCCGGTGTCGGGAATCTCCTGATACACGGCGCCAGGGATCGCGCTGGCCAATTCCTTCGACAAGTAGGCCGGGATCATCCGGTCATCGGCGAATCCCACCGACAGACACGGACGGGTGATCGCCCGATACGCGTCGACGCGGTCGAAGTCCCGGGCCATCGCGAGCTGGGCACGCACACCGGCCGACGTCTTGGCGCCGGAGAATTCGAACACGTCGAGCCAGTCCCGAGCGGCGTGCTGATCGGCCAGCGTCGCCGGCGAGAGGTTCATGACTGCCGTGACGGCCGCGCGGTACTTGGGCGGCAGTGCGATCCCGGCGTCCTCGAGTTCTCTCTCACCCTCGTTGAGAGTGCGCTGAAACTGGTCCATCCGGGCATGCCCGGCAAGGAACACGGCCTTGCGCACCAGTTCCGGTCGTGCAAGCGCCAGCTCCTGCGCAACCCTGGCGCCCATCGACGTGCCGACGACGTGGGCAGGTCCGCCCAGCAACTCGATCAGGCCCGCGGTGTCGGCCACCATGTCCTCGATCGTGATGCCGTCGAGGCTCTCCCCCGACGGCGCGATACCGCGGTTGTCGAATGTGCACACCCGGTATCCCGCGGCCAGCAGCGCCGGAACCTGATGTAGATCCCACACCCGGCCGGGGCTGCCGGTCCCCATGATCATCACGACCAGGTCGCCGTCACCCTTGACCTGGTAGTTCAGAGGAATCCCGTTGATCGTGGCGATGGGCATGTCGGCCTTCCTCATGGCGATTGAACTGAGCAAACAGGGCTGGGTAACCTAACCCAGGCTCGGGCACCAGGCCTGGGGCCACCACCGTACCTTGCAGGTCGCTCTCGATACGGATCACGAGCGGCAGCCTGTTGGTGGGCCTGCACCCAGGCCCACCCGCCGACCCCGGGTTCCGTCCGACACACCCGCTCCGCCCCACCGGACTCGGGAATGCTCAGGGAAATGTGCTCCATCAGGGTCGGCGCCCCGCACCACAGCACCGGCCGGCGGCCACGGATCGCCGGACGCGAGCTGTCATTCGGATCCGATTCGGGCACAACACAGCCCATTGCCGGATTCGAATCCGGCCAGGAAGTGCCGTACTGGATGGGAGGCGCCGGCACCGGACTCCACTATCGCAGATGATGAACCTCTTGCAGTCCGTAGACCGGGGTGGGGATGCCCTCATAACGCGCCTTGAGCTGCAACGCCAGATACAGCGAATAGTGCCGCGACTGATGCAGATTGCCGCCGTGGAACCACAGCGCCTCCTGCTGGGTGGGCTTCCACATGTTGCGCTGCTCGCCCTCCCACGGCCCGGGGTCCTTCGTGGTGTCGGAGCCGAGACCCCACACCTTGCCGACCTTGTCCGCAACGTCCTGGCCGATCAGGTCCGCGACCCAGCCATTCATGGAGCCGAAGCCAGTCGCGTACACCACCAGGTCCGCCGGCAACTCGGTGCCGTCCTCGAGGATCACGCTGCGCTCGGTCAATTCCCGGACGTTGCCGTGCGCCAACTTGATGTCACCGTTCGCGACCAGTTCCGCGGCGCCCACGTCGATGTAGTAGCCCGATCCTCGCCGCAGGTACTTCATGAACAGTCCGGAACCGTCGTCACCCCAATCGTGCCGGAAGCCCGCCGCCTCGAGTCGGTCGTAGAAGTCCTTGTCCCGCTCGCGAATCGCGTCGTAGATCGGAATCTGGAACTGGTGCATGATCCGGTACGGCAGCGATCCGAAGGTGAGATCCGCCTTGGCGGTGGTCATTCCGGCGGCCAGCGCTCGCTCCGAGTACAGGTCACCGAGCCCGAGGTCCATGAGCGAATCCGACTTCACGATGTGCGTCGAGGAGCGCTGCACCATCGTCACGTCGACGCCGGCCTCCCACAGTGCCCCGCAGATGTCGTGCGCCGAGTTGTTGGCACCGATGACCACCACCTTCTTACCGACGTAGGCGTCGGGGCCGGGGTGTTTGCTCGAGTGATGTTGTTCGCCCGCGAACACGTCCTGTCCGGGGAAGGCCGGCACGTTCGGTTTGCCCGACATCCCGGTCGCCATCACCAGATGCTTAGGCCGCAACGTGAGCCGCTCGCCGGCCCGGTTCACGTGCACCGCCCACTCCCCGGCATCCTCGTCGAAGGCGGCGGACGTGCACGTCGTCGAACTCCAGTACGGCACCTCCATGACCTTGGTGTACATCTCGAGCCAGTCGCCGATCTTGTCCTTCGGCGCGAATACCGGCCAGTTCTCCGGGAACGGCAGGTACGGAAGGTGGTCGTACCAGACCGGATCGTGCAGGCACAGCGACTTGTAGCGGCCGCGCCACTGGTCGCCGGGACGCTCGTGACTGTCGAGAACGAGGGCGGGCACCCCGAGCTGACGCATCCGGGCGCCGAGCGCGATGCCACCCTGGCCGCCGCCCACGATCACCACGTACGGCTGCTCGGTATATCCGAGTTCGCGCGCCTCGATCTCGCGCTGTTCGGACCACGTCACCCGGTTCGGGTCGGCGCCGTGCTTCGCGCCGCGCGGACGGCGGACGCCCTTGCTCTCCTCGTGCCCGTCGAGCTCCTGCAGTGCGGTCAGCAGGGTCCAGGCGCCCTCGTCGGTGAGCCTCAGGTGCCCCACACCGCGGCCGACTCCTGTCTCGAACCCGATCCACGCGCTGATCACGCCGTCGGCCTCCACCGGCGGTTCGGTGGCATGGAATCCCGACGGGTCGGTGGTGTCGAGCTGCGCCGTCAGCATGTCCGCGATTCCGTCGCGGCCCTCGACGGTCTTGATGTTCCACGTGAACGCGGTCAGATCTCGCCAGAAGCTGTCGACGGCGAACAGCCCAGCGGCCGCGTCGACGTCACGGTCGGCCAGGGCGGTCTCGAAGGCCGCCAACCAGGAGTCGACGCGCTGCTGAGGGGTGCCTGCCTCCGTCAGCAGGGCCGGATCGAGGGTCTGGGTCATCACTGTTCCTTCCATCGAATGTGACCCACAGCACACTCGCTCGGAAGGGTGGCGGCAACCGTTGCATCACGTTGCACGACTCGGCCGGACCTACACCCTCGATGTGGCGTGGACCACACTCCCGGGCCTATCATCGCGGGGACCGATGGAGAGGATGCCGTGGACGGATTCGGAGGAATCGGGGCGGGGACGGACCTGTCCCGGCACGCCCACGAACTGATGTCCCTGCACAACGCCGTGATCGGCGGCAGCCGCACCTCCCTGCGCCCCCGCGAAGTGGTAGCCCGCTCGTGGTCCCGCTCACTGGGCGCCGGATTGGCCCCCGACGGCTCCAACCCCCGCGCGCTGCTGCCACTGGACGAGGTGGAGCGGCGCCGTCAGCGATCCTCCTTGCGCGAAGTGATCGACGACCTCGGCGCAGTGGTCGCGGGAGTGGGAGACGCCTCGCAACTGATGATGGTCGTCACCGATGCCGACGGAATCGTGTTGTGGCGCAACGGGTCGTCGCGAGTCCGGCGGCACGCGGACGGGCTCGGTTTCCGCGAGGGCGCCACCTGGACGGAGTCGGCGGTCGGCACCAACGCAATCGGCACTGCACTGACGGAATCCGCTCCGGTGCAGCTGTTCTCCGGGGAACACTTCGAGCAGTCCCAGCATCCGTGGTACTGCTCCGCCGCCCCGATCCACGACCCGAGGACGGGGCAGCTGCTCGGGGTGGTCGACCTCAGCGGTCCCGCCATGACACTGCACCCGGCGGTCACCGCATTGGTCGCCACCGCCGCCAGGATGGCCGAATCCCAACTGTGGCGACGCCAGGAGGACCGGCTCGAACGACTACGCACGGCCTCCGCGCCAGCGGTGGCAGGGCTGTCCGGACCGCTGCTGGTGGTGGACGAACACGGCTGGGTCGCGCACGCCACCGGCGTGGCCGGAACGCGACGGGTGGCGGCACCCCGGATCGACCGTGCCGTCAACGTGCCAGGCCTGGGCCTGTGCACACCGGAACCGCTCGGCGGCGGGTGGCTGATCCGGCCCCTCGGCGGTGCGGAACGAATCCGAATGAGACTGGACCTCAACGACACCCCGAGCCTGGTAGTAACGGGCGGGGACTCCACGTGGCACAGTCCGCTGACCGCTCGGCACGCCGAGATCCTGCTGCGGCTGCACCTGTCCGGGCCCGCCGGACTGAGCGTCACCGCGCTCAGCGAGGCGCTCTACGGCGACGCGGAACACGCCGTGGCAGTCCGCGCCGAACTCTCCCGGCTGCGTCGCGCCCTCGGTCCCGTCGTGGACAGCCGCCCGTACCGTCTGAGTAGAACCGTTGAGCTGACAGTGGATTTCGGTGACGTCGAGACGCCTGGGGACTGCGCGTTCGTCCGCTCACTGCGCGTAGAGACCTAACCAGCGGTCAATGCCTCAGGTCCTTCGCTGCGGCGTTACCCTTCAACGCCGCATAGATCGGGACGATGAACGCCGCCCTGCACACGACCGTTGCAGCGGCAGCTGACACCACGGATCCGAAGTCGGCCACGACACCGATCACTATCTGAATGCACAATCCCACAACGGACGTCCACACCGTCCGTCGGAGGAAAGGCCGCGCAGCCCCGCGGGCAACCTGCCATGCTTTCGGGCTCGACATCATCGACTTCGTGTGTCAGCACATTGCGGCCTGGCGGAGATTACCTACGAACTGGCCCAGGCATGCTGCTGGGCTCACCCAGCTGCATGCGAACCCGACATTGACTCCGTTCAGGACACGCGACAGCACCGAGTTCGGTGAGCGGGCTCCGTACCCGAGCGGCACGACCGACCGCTCACCGATCTCGCCGCACTGGACAACCATCTCCTACACCCCGGCCATGTACGTCACGCGGGCACAGTGGGGTCTACGGGTAGAGGCCACGCTGCTGATGCGCTTGCGCGACGCGCTCGACCGCAATTGCGGTCGCCGCGGTACGCAGTGGAACGTCGAGCTGTGCACTCTTCTCGAGTACCGAACGCCACGCATAGGTCATCCGTTCGGCAAGTCGCTCCTCGACGTCGCCGACACTCCACCAGTAGGCCTGATTGGCCTGAACCCATTCGAAGTACGAGACGATCACGCCACCCGCATTGGCGAGGATGTCCGGCACGATCAGGCAGCTCTTGTTCGCCAGGATCTTGTCGGCTTCCTTGGTGATCGGACCATTGGCACCTTCGACGATCACACGAGCCTGAACTCGATTGGCGTTGCGTTCGTTGACAGTGCCCTCGATTGCAGCGGGCACGAGCAGGTCCACGGGGAGCTCCAGTATCAACTCCCGTTCTGTTTGCTCTGCACCTGGGAACCCGGCGACAGTTCCGTAGGCGTCCACGTAGGCTTCGAGAGCGTCGATGTCGAGACCCTCCTCGAGGGTGACAGCACCGTGCATGTCGCTTACCGCGACAACCCGAACGCCGGCATCGGCCAGGAAACGCGCCGCGTGTCGACCGACCTTGCCGTACCCTTCAATGGCTGCCGACGCGCGTATCGGGTCAATTCCACACTCGCGCAACGCCTCCAACGCTACGTGAACGACCCCGCGGGATGTAGCGGTAGCCCTACCCAAGGATCCGCCGAGACTTATCGGCTTTCCAGTTGTCACCCCGAGGACCGTGTGACCATGCTGGGCGGAATAGGTGTCCATCATCCACGCCATGGTCCGTTCGTCGGTACCGACATCAGGTGCCGGGATGTCCCGTTCCGGGCCGATGAGCGGACTGATCTCGCTCGTGTATCGACGAGTGACCCTTTCGAGTTCCGAATCGGAGTAGAGGGTCGGATCAATCTTCACACCACCCTTCGCACCGCCGTAGGGCACATCGAGAAGTGCGCACTTCCACGTCATCCACATCGCCAAGGCCCTGACCTCGTCGAGCGACACATCGGGGCTGTAGCGCAGACCGCCCTTGGCAGGCCCTCGCGAGAAGTTGTGCTGCACTCGATGACCGGTGAGGACTTCGACGCGACCGTTGTCGCGACGAAGAGGAATGCTCACCGTCACCTCGCGGCGCGGCTGAGACAACAACGTGAAGAGTCCGTCGTCATAGCCGAGTAATTCCACAGCCTCAGCCAACTGGGACTGTGCATCGATTAGCGGGTTGGGAGCTTGACGGGTAGCTTCCGGGGGAAGAACAGTGAGCATGGTCACGTCGCCGTATTCCTTCCAGTTCCTTGTCGGACCTCGTTGTCCTTGTAGCTTCAGGCCTCGGTGTGAGCATCCGCGATGTCGAGCGCAGCATCGATGAGACGGAGTCCCTCGTCGGCGTCGGCGTCGGCGATGTTGCACGGCGGAACCACGTGCAGGCGATTGAAGTTGATCATCGGCAACAATCCGTTCGACTTGAGGAATCCGGCGAGTTCGGTCATTGCCGGGCTCGTTCCGCCATACGGAGCCAGGGGCTCACGCGTCTCGGCATTCGCGACGAGCTCGATCGCCCACATCGCACCGAGACCACGAACTTCGCCGACGCTCGGATGCCGCTCGGCGATCTCACGCAGGCGCGGCCCGAAAACCTCCGTGCCGAGTCGGGCAGCGTTCTTCACGATGCCCTCGTCCTCCATCGTCTCGATGGTGGCAACAGCGGATGCGGTGGCGAGTGGGTGCCCGGAGTAGGTGAGGCCGCCCGGGTACTGCTTGGGGCCGAAGTAGTCGGCTATGCGATCGTTGATCGCGACGCCTCCGAGCGGAATGTATCCCGAGTTCACCCCTTTCGCGAAGGTGATGAGATCGGGAACGACTCCCTCCTCCCCCATCGCGAACCACGCTCCCGTGCGACCGAAACCAGTCATGACTTCGTCCGCGATCATGACGATGCCGAATCGGTCGCACAGCTCGCGAACACCACGCATGTAGCCGGCCGGAGGAACCATGACGCCGGCGGTCCCGGGAACTGCTTCGAGTACCACTGCGGCGATCGTGTTCGGACCTTCGAACGAAATCGTCTGTTCGAGGTGCTCGAGTGCTCGTTGGCACTCCTGTTCCTCGGTCTGCGCGTGAAATGCGCTGCGGTAGAGGAAGGGACCCCAAAAGTGGATCGTTCCGGTAGTGCCATGGTCATTCGACCACCGACGTGGGTCTCCGGTCATGTTGATCGCGGTCGATGTACCACCGTGGTACGAGCGATAAGTCGTCAATACCTTGTATCGACCGGTGACCTGCCTCGCCATTCGAACAGCATGTTCGTTGGCGTCCGCTCCACCGTTCGTGAAGAAGACGCGATCGAGGTCGCCGGGTGTGCGTTCGGCAATCAGACGGGCGGCCTCACTCCGCACATCGTTGGCGTACTGCGGCGCGATAGTGCACATCCGTCCAGCTTGTTCCTGGATCGCCGCGACAACCCGTGGATGCTGGTGTCCGATGTTGGTGTTGACGAGCTGGCTCGCGAAGTCGAGGTACCGCTTGCCGTCGCCGTCCCACACGTGAGAACCCTGGGCCTTGACGATGACCATGGGGTCCAACAGTTCTTGCGCGGACCAAGAATGGAAGACGTGTTTGCGGTCGAGGCGGTACGCACGCTGCGCTTCGGTTTCGTCTGTTTCCCGCTGAATGTCTGCAATACTCATGAGGTATTTCCTTTCCTGGAATCGGGTAGTAGCAGGCCTTCTCGGCCTCTCTCCTTCTGCTCCCACTTTCCCAATATCGGCAAACCTCCAGTACCGACAAAACGTCCGTTCCCTGCGCAGAGCCCAACATCTCGTCGCGGGGCGGCAAGCCATGGCCGATACGCAGGGTGCGCCACGCCCGATGACGTGACAAACACGTTCTCGCCGGCGCAGCCGACGGCAGCGCAGAGCGGTTGGAGGGGTGAAGTTTTCGTCCAGCGCGCGCTTGCAGTGCCGTCAGTGAGCGAGGTTCACCGAAACATGCTTCTGCTGCGTGTAGCTCTCCACCATTCCCTCGAGGGAGAACTCGCGACCGATACCGCTCTGCTTGTAACCGCCGTATGACTGACCCAGCGCTTGGCCCCCACCCTGGTTGACCTGCACCCACCCGGCCTCGACTCGATGAGCTGTCCGAACGGCCTGACCCAAGCCCTTTGACCAGATGAAGGCCGCAAGCCCGTAGTGCGAGTCGTTTGCCATCTCGACAACCTCGTCCTCGGCACTCCATGGGATGACAACCACGACGGGTCCGAAGATTTCCTCGCGGGCCAGTCTCCACGAATTGTCCACGCCGGCAATGACCGTCGGCCGGATCGACAAGCGTGGATCCTCAGGCCCGGGCACACCGCCGGCAAGTAGCCGCGCGCCCGGCTGCTGGAGTCCGTCCTCGATGTAGGCGCAGATCTTGTCGTACTGGCTTTGGTTGACGATGGACCCCATGTCCGAGGTCTCGTCGAGCGGGTCACCGACCTTCAGTTCGGTCAGTTCCGCGACCAACTTCTCGGTGAAAGATTCGAAGATGTCACGGTGGACGAATAGCCGAGATCCTGCAGTACAGGACTGGCCCTGACGGAAGAAGCGCATGCCCGCGATCACGCCCTGCACGACCCAGTCCTCGTCGGCATCGGGAAAGACGATCTGAGGACTCTTCCCTCCCAGTTCGAGCGAGACCGGGACGATGCGCTCCGCTCCCTTCTCCATGACACGCCGACCGACACCCGTGGACCCGGTGAAGGAGAGCTTCGCGACGTCTGGATGCGAGGTCAGCGCTTCGCCAGCTTCACGTCCATAACCCGTGACGATGTTCAGTACCCCTGGAGGCAGGAACCGCTGGCAGATACGAGACAGCTCCAGCACGGCAAATGGTGCGTCCTCGGCGACTTTCATCACCATTGTGTTGCCCATGACCAACGCGGGGGCGATCTTCACCGCTGCGAGCATCAGAGGGGCATTCCACGGAATGATCGCACCCACGACCCCCAATGGTTCACGGCGCGAGTAATCGAGAACGTCCTGCCGGATCGGAATGGTCTCACCCTTGGCTTCCTGGGCAAGCCCCCCGAAGTAGCGGAAGCAATCGACCAGGAAGGCGGCCTCACCCCGGGTCTGTGTTCTGAGAGCATTGCCGTTCTCGAGCGAAGAGATCCTGGCGAGGTGCTCCAATTCGGCGACGAGTGCAGTCGCGATGTCGGAAATGATCTTTCCTCGCTCACGAGAAGGTCGGTCACGCCATTCCCGGAACGCACCACGAGCTGCGGCCACAGCGGCGGCCACCTCAGCGTCACCGCCACGAGGAACCCTGCCGATGATCGAGCCGTCGCGGGGGCTCTCGACCTCGATCCAGCCCTGCTCCGCCGAGAGTCCGGAGCCATCGACCAACATCTCCACGTCCCCGACGAAATAGGGGGATGCATCTACTCGAGTCATGAGCCCCATTGCACCCGGCTGCATCAGCACGCGGGCGTTACGAAACGTCGGATTTCCTCCGCTGTCCCGACGCCGCGTCACCAATCAATGAGTGCGCGATGATCGCGGTGTGCAGTGACGTCTTGATGTGTGGATCCTCGAGGTCAACTCCCAGAATCGATTCGATTTTCGCCAGCCGCTCGTACAGAACGGGACGCGACAACAACAAGCGCTTTGCTGCTGCCGTCTTTCCTCCCTTGTGTTCCAGCACTACGAACAGCAGCTCGACGAGCGAGGTTCCTCGTTTGTTGTCGTATTCGAAGAGCGGCCCCAATTCCCGCAGTACGAAGAGCTCCAAACGCTCGTCGTCGCGCATCAGGTGCAGGAGGCCTCGCAGATGTACGTCGGCGAGAGTCACCCAGGGCCGTTGGTCGTCCGCGTCCGCCGCAGCGAGAACGTTCTTCGCACCGATCAGCGTCCGGAAGGTGTTTTCGATGCCGTCGACCACTTCGCCCTGGGCGATCACAATGTTCGCGGCCCTGTGAAGCCCCTGAGCCAATCGGGTCATCACCGCCTCGGCCGCCAGTGTCTCCTGAATGCTGAGAAGTCCGATGACGTGGTCGGTGTCGATCCCCACCAGAGTAGGGACTTGCATGGATCGAGTGGTCGAGGCGAGTACCGAGGCCAGATCCGTCAAGGACCATTGTTTGTGGTCCTGGGCGGTTAGCCGGCCGCGCACCGCCACAGCGAAGAACCGGCGTGACCTGGTCGGTATGTTCGCTGCCTCACATCGCATGGTCAGTTCGGGGGTAATCCGCGCAGAACGCAACTCCGCCAGGAGGATTGCATGGGCATTCCGTTCGACGCTGTCGCGTGCGCGAGCACGCATCTGAGATAGCGTGAGAGCTGCGGCGGCGCGTTCGATCAGGACATAGTCCCTGCGGTTCGGGAGCGCGTTCGTCATGAGAATCAGCCGACCCCAATCGTCGCCGCGGGATCCGACTATCGTCATCAGCCAGCCCGATCGGCGATCGTAGCCCGTGCGTCCCGACAACACCGCCCCCCGCGAACGCCGCGGCCAGTCGGCGAGGATCTCGGCGGCGTCCTTCGTGGCGGTGTCGTAGCCGATGACCTGATGTCGTGACGATTCCAGTACGACTGGAACGTTGGACAATCGGACCACCGCCGACAGGGTTTCTTCCGTCGTGGCGGATTCGAGGTCCAGGCGGGTGAAGGTCTCATGGATGAATTCACTGACACGAAGGTCTTCGACCTGAGCCTCCAGAATGAGCGCCCCCACCTCCTCGACTACCGCCGCGAATCGGACCTCGCGGTGCAGGGCGATGAGAACGAGGCCGGCCTCGCGACACGCCTCGACGAATGGCCGAGGTAGCGACGACCACCTTCGTCCCAGTTCGACAAGCACACCGACTACCCCGGCCTCTGCCAACGACTCCACATATGCGCGAAGCGCCGTGCCGCTGTCCGGGAGATACAAACCAGTGGTCAGGACAATCTCGTCGCCACGCAGCAGGTGCGCGATATCGGCGACCTCGGCTGGGTGCAGCCAACGAACTGGACGTCCGAGTTGATCCTGGCCGGCAAGGACCTCAGGGTCGGCCTCAGCGAGTATCGGCATGGCCAGAACCTGGCGCACAGTTGGCAACATCACTTGCTCCTCGACAACACTGGTACGCAACCACTTCCGTGCACCGACCCGGCGCTCCAGCGGAGGGCACCCGACCCGGCTGACCGTGTGGCGCTCGTTGCTGTCAACGCCAATCCCACGATTGCCGGGGGGCGAGGCCGGACGCTACGGCGAGAGTCGCGGCCTCGGCCCTGATGGCGTGCGCGGGCGAAGATGACGCTGCGGGCACTGATGTAGGGCTGAGTTCACACAAAAGTCCAACTCAGAAGACGACGACGTCCCGCAGGGTGTCGCCTGCCTCCATCGCCCGGAACGAGGCACCGATACCGTCCAGTTCAATTCTGGAACTGACCATTTCGTCCAGAAGGAGACGCCCGTCGAGATACATGTCGACATACCTCGGCATCGCCATCCGGAAGTTCATCGCGCCCATGTAGGCGCCTTGGATCCGGCGGTCGTCGAGTAGAAGCCTGCCCTGAACAGGAAAGGTCTTCCCGGAAGGCATCAGACCGACGATGGTGGAGGTTCCGCCGATACCCAGTGCTTCGACCGAGGCGGTGGCAGTCATGGCTGATCCGACCGCCTCGATGGCATGGTCGACGCCTCCCGAGGTGAGATCGCGAATTGCTGCGGCCACGTCGCCGTCCTCCAGTTGAGAGCCGTCGACGATATCGGTCGCGCCCATCGTTCGGGCGGTCTCGAGCTTGTTGGCGTTGAGGTCGACCGCAATGATCCGTGATGCGCCGGCGATTCGTGCCCCTTGGACTGCACTGAGGCCGATCCCCCCACATCCGATGACTGCAACGGTGTCACCGGGCGCGACGCGCGCCTTGTTCAGAACGGCTCCGAGACCGGTGGTCACGCCGCAGCCGATCAACGCAGCGAGGTCCAAGGGCATCTCGGATTTGATGCGAACCGCTGCGGTCTCGTGCACGAGCAACTGTTCGGCGAAGCTGGACACATTGAGGAATTGATGGACCTCGGTGGTGCCCTGATGTAGCCGGGGAGGTTCTCCTGCAGCCCGAACGCTGTGCTGACCGGCGCAGAGGTATGACCGGCCAGTAAGACACAGCGAGCACTTACCGCAGAACGGCGCCAAACAGGTGATGACATGATCGCCCGGTGCAAAGTCGGTGACATCGCTGCCGACTTCCACCACCACACCCGCTGATTCGTGCCCGAGTACCGTCGGCATGGGCAATTCGAAGACTCCGCGCAAGTGGTACAGGTCGCTGTGGCACAGACCCGCGGCTGCCGTCTGGACCAGCAACTCGCGAGGTCCCACGGCCGACACCTCAACGTCTTCGACGGCGAGTTCTGATTCCGGGCCTCGGAAGACCGATGCTTTCATTCTTTGACTCCTGGGGAATGAGGTGCGGCCGAGGCCAATGGCTCTGCCGCAGAGGCCGACCTAAGTGGTCGAGATGAAGACCGTCTTCTTCTCGGTGAACTCGAACGGGGCGTCAGGACCAAGTTCGCGGCCGATACCTGATTGCTTGAAACCGCCGAACGGCGTCTGGTAGCGGACCGCCGAGTTGTTGTTGACCGAGAGGTTTCCTGCACGAACTCCACGTGCGGTTCGCATCGCGCGCGCAATATCTCGCGTCCAGATCGAGCCGGCCAGACCGTAGTCGGTCGAGTTGGCCAACCGGATGGCGTCGGCCTCGTCGGCGAATGGGGTGATCGTCACCACCGGCCCGAAGATCTCTTGGCTCACGCTGGGCGCGGATCCGTCGTCCGAGCGCAGCACCGTCGGCGGAAACCAGAACCCGGGACCATCCGGAATCTGCCCCTGTGTAACGATCTGCTCGTCCTCGGTGACGAATGAGGCGACGCGCTCCCGATGACCGGCACTGATCAGTGGGCCAACTTGAGTCTTCTCGTCCAGCGGCGAGCCGACAATGATGTCGTTCACAGCGGGGACCAGATACTCGACGAACTCGTTGAGAATGCTGGACTGGACCAGCAAACGCGAACGCGCACAACAGTCTTGTCCGGTGTTGAAGAACACGCCCATGGGAGCGGCGGCGGCAGCGGCGGCAAGATCGGAATCCGCATAGACGATGTTGGCCGACTTGCCGCCCAATTCCAGGGTGACCTTCTTCAGGTTGGCCGCAGCGCTCGACATGACCTTGCGTCCGACGTCCGTCGAGCCCGTGAACACCACTTTGTCCACAAGAGGATGGTCCAGCAGGGCCTGTCCCACGACGGCGCCCTCGCCGACGACAACCTGGACCACATCTCGGGGCAGACCCGCCTCGAGGGCGAGCTCGGCAAGCCGGACAGTGGTGAGTGGCGTGAGTTCAGACGGCTTGAGTATCACGGTGTTACCCGCCGCGAGCGCTGGCATCATGCCCCAGACCGCGATCATCAGCGGGAAGTTCCACGGCGCGATCACTGCGACGACGCCGATCGGTTCGTGGAAGGTGAGCGCGACACCGTTGGGCACCGGGATCTGTTGACCGATCATCCGTTCGGGAGCTGCGGCGTAATACTCCATGCAATCGACCACAGCTCGCAGGGTCCCGTGCGAATTGCTGATCGGGTGGCCACAGTTCGCGGTCTCCATGTGCGCGAGATTCTCCGCGTCGGCCTCCACCATGGCGGCGAATCTCCGCAGCAACTTGGCTCGGTCGGCAGCATCGACCCGCTGCCACTCCTCGAAGGCGCGTGCCGACCGCCGAACCACGTCGTCGGTCTGTCGCGCGTCCATGAGCTCGATCGTCGACAGAACCTGCTCGGTCGCTGGATTGAGTACCTTCGTTTGCATCAGTTCACATCCTTTGGTTTCGCGATGCCTTTCCCAGTTGGTCATGGGCGCTGTCATGCCCGCACCTCCTCGGCGCTGCCGCGTCGAATGTGCCGGCACCGTGCTTGCCCGGGATGGCAAGAGAAGTTGTGTAATTGTCCTCGTCACGGCGTGTGAGTCGGTTTCGAAAGCACCCACATTTCTGGTCGGCTCCGAAGGAACCGATTCAGGTCGATGCGCCAGAGCCTCGTGACACCGGGGCTGCGACGCCACTCGATGTACTGGGTTTGACGATGCGAGTCACGAAATACGTGAAGACGGCATTATTTTCGGCGACTTCAGGATGCCACTGGACAGCGAGGATCCGGCCGTCCGCATCCTCGAGCGCCTCGATTGTCCCGTCCTCGGCCCAGGCGACAGCGCGGAAACGTGATGACACATTGTCGACCGCCTGGTGATGGTAGGACGGCACGTCGACGCGCGTGCCGATGCCCTCGGCGAGAAGGGCATCAGGGGACACGGTCACCGAGTGGATACCGAAGTCGTCCTTGGTTGGATTGTGGGACTCGTTGTCGAGAACATCCGGAAGATGCTGGGTCAGCGTGCCGCCGAGTATGGCGTTGAGCAACTGCATTCCGCGACAGATGCCGAGTATCGGAATGTCGCGAGCCAGTGCCGCGTGGGCCAGGGCTACTTCCCAATCATCACGCGTCCGGTCGAAGGGACCCGCCGCCGGATGGGGCGCGGCACCATAGAGACCGGGATCGACGTCTCCGCCTCCGGGGAGGACGAGTGCATCGAGCCGATCGACGAGCTGGTCCGCGTCGGGCTTGCTGCCGCCGACGGGCAGCATCACCGGAATAGCTCCCGCGCTCCACAACCGATCGGCATAAGCACTGGAAAGCAAGTGCGCCTCCCTGTTCCACACTCGCCATGTGGCGTTCTCGACCGGCGCCGGCACGCCGATGACAGGCTTGGGGGCGTCGCCGAGGACGCTTGCGGGGGTGGCTACCGAGGCTTTAATGGACACACCAAATAAGTACCATCCAGGACAGAGGACTGCAATGGTGTGTACAAATAATCCTGGTAGGCAGAACCTGAGAGACTTCACCTGTGCACACAGGGTGACGAGCGCACTCGTGGCGACGGAAGGAGCAAGCGCCAAACATGACAATTCAGACAGGCAGCGGTTCCGCAGGGCGCAACCCATTCGAGGAGGCCCTGCGTCAGCTCGTCGACGAGATCCACGCCGGAAGGTTGCCGGCAGGCACTCGCTTGCCTCCCGAGCGCGAGCTCAGCGAGCAGCTGTCCATCGGCAGAACCACACTGCGAGCGGTGATCCGGGCGCTTCAACAGGCTGGATACATCCAGACTCAACGAGGTCGCAGCGGCGGTAGCGTCGTCGTCTGGGAACCGCGCGGCGATAGGGCCGCACCTACGGCCCTCACCGACGAAATGAAGACTCGCCTCTTCGACATGCTGAAGTTCCGATCCGTACTGGAGCCTGGATCGGCGGGGCTGGCGGCTTCACGTCAGCTCACCGAACAGGAATCGCAAGCCTTACAGGACCGCCTACACGCCGTTGCCTCGAGTGGGAGCGATTTCAGGCGAGCCGACTGCAATCTGCACAGCTACATCGCAGACCTCAGTGAATGTCACGCCCTCGTGGAGGCCATCGCGAATGTGCAACTCATCCTCAACGAAAGCCTACTTCGGGTGGTGCCGGTGATGGGTCCGGCGCTGGAGCATTCGAACGAACAGCACGAGATGATCGTCGAAGCAATCTTGAAGGGAGATCCTGATCGGGCCCGACAGGTCATGAGCGACCATGTCGAGGCGACCGCCGAACTGGTTCGCGGCTTCCTCAGCTGACACGAGTTGACGAGGACGAGATCAGCGGTGAGAGTCGTCCCACTCCTTCGATCGGTGAGGGTTGCGAACCGCACGGCCGAGATCCGCTGTCCGCGTAGCCGCGGCGCGGCGGGATAGGCCCATCCGGCGGAACCGAAACCACTTTGGCTGGCATCGTATTCAGTATGGATACCCGGACGAAGCGGAAGTAGCCGCGCACCATCAGGGTCAGCGAAATTCGCGTCGAAGGGCGCAAGAGCTGTCCGACGGACCAGAGCAATCGTTATGGAACAGCACAGGCATGGGCGCGCGCGGCCCGACCGATATGATCCGTTTCCATCAAGGTCAACAGACGGTCGGTGTCGATGACGCCCGCCGCACGAAATGATCAAACCACCGGTGAGATGCGAGAGGGAATAGAAGTGGACGCCAGCGGTCGGACGGAAGTACGAAGGGCCTCTCATGGGGCAAATGAACCGGCGAGGTCGCCCCGCGTCCTCGTCATACAGCCGGACCCCGACGTCCCGATCGGTCAATTCGGCCCCTGGCTGGAGGAGTCCGGCGTGATCATCGAGATGGTGTGCCCGTTCAATGGCGATCCTGTACCTTCGCGGCTCGACGCAGACGGTCTCATCGTGCTCGGTGGGGACATGAGCTCGCTCGACGATGCCAAATACTCATGGCTGGAGGACATTAGGAGCCTGGTCCGGAGTGTGGCGACAGATAGCCGACCCGCCCTGGGCATCTGCCTCGGCGGCCAGCTGATGGCACAGGCATTGGGTGGGGAGACCGCGGTCGGCGACCACGGACTCGAGACCGGTGTGGCATCTGTGCAGTGGAGGCCAGCGGCCACGGACGATCCGATCTTCTGCGATCTGCCGAATCCGTTCACGGTCGGAACCATGCACCGCGACGCCATTTCTGTATTGCCGCCTGGAGCTGTCTGGCTAGGTGAATCGACCCCCTACCCCCACCAGGCCTTCCGAGTGGCGGACAACATGTGGGGTATTCAGTTCCATCCGGAAGCCGATCATCGGCAGTACGAGTTGTGGGCGGAAGCCATCGGGGGGCCGAACAACCCTGCATGGCAACAGATTCAGGACGGCGCTCACGCCTTCGCGCTTGCAGAGGGTTCAATAGCGCTACACTGCAAGAAGATAGCGATTAGGTTCGCCGGTATCGTCCATGTCGACACTCGCGCTAAGTCGCGCGCCTGATGCGATCGCCGGTTCAACCGATGTGATCACATCGGCATGCATGAATGACGGACGTCGACCCGGCAGCACCTGGATCGCCTCTCGCCAATATCCGTCAGCGGGTAGTCCAGGGCGCGGTCGACATAACCTCACCTGACCACCGAGCTGCGCCGGCCAAGCAGCTACTGCGCCAATGCCGCTGCTGCAATAGGCAATCCAAGATGGACAGTGAGCGATCGACGTCACCCTGCCGCCCTGTCTCACTCCAAGACAAATCGCCCTCATTCCAGGTCCTGGCGCACCCTCCCGGATAACAGGAGGCGCGGGCGCCTGCGCGTAGAACTCCGTCCATGAAGCACAGACGGAGTTCTACGCGCTGAAGAACCAACCCGCGGCACTGCCACCAACACGCCGATCCAGGCGGCCCCGATCACGTGACGAGGCAGTCAGTCCTGATCGCGTCGAGTCCGCCTAGCGAGGTAGCGGCACATATGCGTGATCGATTGTGTACCAAAAGCACATAGAGCCCAAGTGTGATCCATGCCACGCTCATCGGGTCCACGCCCGCTGAGACACCAACTGATGGCGAAGCGGCCCATCGAGATTTGGCATCCCCCGGCGTATGTGAGGCGCACGCCCTAGGAAGAGGAGTCCACTCAAATGTCCCAGGAATCAATCGAAGGTGCCGCCGGAGGAACGCTGCTACCGGGGGTCGATGCCCCTGACGGATCAGCCGAGCGCCGGCTGTCCGGTTCACTCGGAGTCTGGTCGATCGTCTTCATGGTCGTTGCTGCAGCCGCACCTTTGACCGTGGTGGCGGGGGTCATGCCGCTCGGTATCGCGCTCGGTAACGGATCCGCCTTCCCCGCTGCTTACATTCTCTGCTCGATCGTGTTGTTGCTGTTCGCAGTTGGCTTCACACGAATGACACCCCACCTACCGAATGCTGGGGCCTTTTACACGTATATCCGGTCCGGCCTGGGTCGCCCCTTCGGCTTGGGCGCCGCGTACCTGGCTCTGGCGACGTATGCATCCGTCATGCTCGGGGTTTTCGGCTACGTCGGCGCAGCGACACGCGACCTCGTCGACAGCTACACAGGATTCAGCTGTCCGTGGTGGGTCTACTCGGCGATAGCGGTGGTGTCGGTTGCATTGCTGGGGTATCGACACATCGAGGTGTCCGGAAAAGTTCTCGCGGTGCTGCTCGTCTGCGAAATCGGCGTAGTTCTCATTCTGAATCTCGTTGTCGTGGTAAAGGGCGGAGAGTCCGGCTTGTCCACGGATATCATCAACCCGGCCGAGTTCCTGTCCGGATCGCCAGGCATCGCTTTGATGTTCGCGATCGCGAGCTTTCTGGGTTTCGAGGCCACCGTCGTCTACCGGGATGAGGCCAAGGACCCGGACCGCACCATCCCGCGAGCCACCTACCTCGCGCTGGTTCTCATCGGTGGCTTCTACGCGTTCTCGGCCTGGGCACTGGTCACGGCGTGGGGCGATGACGGCGCGGTGGCGGAGGCAAACAACGATCCGGGTGGCATGCTTCTGAGCACCGTGGACCGATATCTCGGTGGTGTGGGAACTGACATCGTCCTGGTCTTGCTGGTCAGCAGCATCTTCGCGGCAATTCTCTCTTTCCACAATGTGGCGTCACGGTACATCTTCTCGCTGGCAAACGCCGGCGCACTGCCGGGACGTGCCGGCCGAAGCCACACGCGCCACGGGTCGCCGTACGCAGCATCTCTGGCCCTGAGCGTCTTCACCGTCATCATGCTGATCATGTTCGTGGCGTTCGATATGGACCCGGTCGCGCAGATCTTTGCGTGGCTCGTCGGCACCGCAACGCTCGGCGTGCTGACCCTCATGTCCCTGACGAGCGTGTCGGTCATCGTCTTCTTCCGGCGCTCCAGCCTCGAACGGAACATGTGGACCACGACGGTGGCGCCTGTGGCAGCGCTCGTCGGCCTCGGCGTATGTCTGATTCTCACCGTGAAGAACTTCTCGCTGTTGATCGGAGGCTCGATGGGACTTGCACTGGCCATCCAGGCAGTCCTGGTCGCGTTCTTCACCACCGGTGTATGCGTGGCACTGTGTCGGCCGAATGCCGCAACCGTCTGACCGAACCGGTGTGAACCATCCCCCGAAGCGTGACGCGGATTCCGCGTCACGCTTCGGCATGACCGGTCGGCGATTTCTCTCCCGCTCTGTCACCGTTGTTTTCAGGGCTTCGCGACAGGAGAGCATCCCCCGAGAACGTCATGCGTGCAGCGAGAGAGGCGACGGCCCCATCACCGAAATCCTCGACCGGACGGCCGATAATCTCCTCGATGCGAGTCAGCCTCTGTCGCAGCGTATTGCGGTGAATGAACAGCGTCTTGGCTGTCTCGACCGCCGAACAACGCGTCGCAAGATAACAGTCGAGAGTGGCGGCCAAGTTCGTTCCATGGCGATGGTCGTACCGGGAGACCGCATCGAAACGGCCGGCCACTTCTCTCAGTTCATCGCCGATGTCGAGGGCGACTCTGGGTAGACGCCTGAGGTGTTCGACATCGACGTGCCTCACCACCGGCACCGGATCGTCCAGCAGATCTGCCCAGGCGAGAGCGGACTCCGCGGAGTCGAGTGCGGACAGCAGATCGTCCGCGTCGCGAGCCGGGGGCCCTATTCCGACGGCTACGTCGAGTCTGGAGTGCCGGATGACCTGCCTAAGCGAGGCCTCGAATTGCCGCAGAACCTCAGGTGAGTAAGGCACGAGGACAGTCACCAACGGAGGTGAGGGGACAACGAGTGTTCCCTCGGTCAGCGAACTCACCTCGAACATCGCGTTGCTGAGCTGCTCCGCAGCGAGGTGCGACATGTGCTTCGCCGATCGGAGACGTACGAGGATCGGGCAGGAAGCCCCGCCCTTCCACCCGAGATCGCGAAGTATCTCGTGCGGAAGGCGCTGGCCTGCGGCCACCGTGAGCCGCCCGGCGAGTGGAGTGGGTGACGAGTCGTTGCGTAACGAGGAGAGGAGGACACCAGCTTGAGCACCCAGCGCTTCCAGGAGGCCGGCGGCAGACTCTGGGAACTGACGAGTTCGATAGCACGTAACAGCGCCCTCCGGGAACTGCGCGCCGAACGAACTACTGATCTTGGTCAGGCGTCCGCCCATCTGATCGACCAGTTCGGAAAGGTCTGCTCGGCTCCGTACCCGACGGCCGGCCGATACTACGGACGCTTCGACGTTCTCCGAAAATGCCAGCCCCGGAGAACAATGGGACCTGGTGGGAGACCGCTCAGCCATCTCGACCACACACAGGTCGGCGTCGACTTGCATGCGGACCGACCGAGCAAGCTCGTCGACACATTGTTGCAGAGATGTCGTGGCCTGAGGTGAAACGTCCAGCAAGAATCGGGCCGCCGACGACTGCCGCCGTAGATCATCCAGCATCTCCGCCTGGGTGAGCCCGTTGGCGAGGAGAACGCCGACCTCGGTGGCCAACTCGACGTCATGCTTGCGGAATCGTGACGACTGTTCGGAATACAGGCTGAAAACCCCGAGCAGATCACCACCGGGCACCGCGATGGGTACCGCCAGCATCGAGCGAAATTCTTCTTCCTCGATGCCTGGAAGCCCGACAAACCGTGGATCCTCGGTGATCGCATCGTCGATGACCACGGTTTGTCGCATCAAGGCGGCCCAGCCGTTGATGCCCTCGCCCAGACGGAGTTTGATCTTCCCCAGATAGGAAGCGACCCGGCCGGTTGTCGCTACCCTCATGACCAGACGCTCACTCTCGGCGTCCCAGCGATAGACGTACGTGCCGGACGCACCGGTGGCCCGCATGACGAGATCGACGGCGCGTTGGGCGAGCGCCAACGGATCGCTCCCCTGTGACAGCAGCCTGTTCAGCTCGGCCAGCGTCTTGGCGCGCCGCTCCAACACGACGAGTTGGGCCGTCATCTGTTCCAGCTGGGTGTGGAACCCCTCCGAGCTGTCCTCGTTGGCGAGCATCGCGGGCTACACGACCAACTGGATGGCGTCTTGCATTGCCCTAGCAAACTCGCGTGGGGTGTTCACCGCAACCCATGCTGTCGGGCGGCCGTCACTTTCGATGGTGTAGAAGGCCGCTCGACGCTCGGGGATATCCACGTGCTGGACGAGGCGGGCATCGCGGTCGGGGGTGCCGAGTATCTGAATCCGCCGACCGAACTGGCGTGTCCAGAAGTACGGCAATTCCCGGTCGGGAGGAGGAGCGTCGCCGAACAACTGTTTGGCCACGTGGCTCCCCTGTCGCTGTGCGGAGGTCCAGTCCTCACGACGTCGATGCTTCCCATTGCCGTCCTGCCAGGAGGCGACGTCACCGATCGCGTACACGGCGGCCACGGGATCGCCGTCGGACCCGAGCGCGCGGCCGTCACCGTCACACATGATCCCGTCAGAGATGTCCAAGCCGGAATTCTCCAGCCATCCGGTACACGGCCTCGTCCCGACGGCGCTGATGAGAATGTCGGAGCGAAGTAGTGCGTCGTCCAGCTGAACGCTCCAGCCCCCTCCGTCTCGATTGATCCTGTTGATCGACGTCCCGAAGTGCACCTCTACCCCAGCACCTGTCAGCCACTGCGTCGTCTCCGATCCCAGATGACCTCCCAGGAGACGCTCGAGGGGGTGGTCGGCCCTGTCGACCACGCTCACCCGGCATCCCGCATCCGTCAACGAAGACGCGAGTTCAGTGCCCACGGTTCCGGCACCGATGATGATCACAGAAGCATCTGCGCGCGCTGAGGCACGCAGTCGCCGTGCGTCATCCGCGGTACGTAGCCGCAGCACGGACTCGGGCTCGTCAGGCAGTCGAACCGGCGTGGAACCTGTCGCAATCACGATGCGCGCACCGCTGATGCCCTGGACGGAGCCATCGGCCATCTTCACCTGGACTCTGCCCGCCTCGGCATCCAGGCCGAGGGCCCGACCGTTCACCAAGCGGCAATCCCCATTCCACCACGGCGCAGCCGGTTGCTGATCGTCAGATGTGAGGAACTCCTTCGACAACGGCGGGCGGTCGTACGGAGCGTCTGGGTCAGCATCGATCACGACAATCGGTCCACGGTGCCCCAGAGCTCGCGCTTCGGTAACGAAAGACGCCCCAGCGACTGATGCACCGATGACGACGACCGCCTCGCCGGTCGGCACGCTCAGTCCTCCTTCACGATCACGGCACGCTCTGGACAGTTCGCCTCAGCGAGGCGGAGCTCCGCAGACACAGTCGGCACCTCGCGATGGCCTTCGAGGACGAACGAGTATCCCTCATCGTCGAGGTCGAACACCTTGGGCGCGAAGGCGAAACAGCGTGCGTGACCCTGACACCGCGCAGTGTCCACATGTACGTGGGCGGTCATGGCCTCATCCTCCGATCTCGAGATCGAGAGGACCGACTCCATGCCACGGTTGGCTCTCATCTGCCAGAGAGAACTGCGGTACCGCGTTGAGGAACTCCTCGAGACCGACGATCAGCTCCTGACGCGCCAGGTTCGAACCGAGGCAGCGGTGGACTCCGCCGCCGAATGACAGGTGGCGATTGTTCTCGCGGTCGAGGATGATCTCGTCCGGATCGTCGAAGGTCTCCGGGTCGCGGTTACCAGCACCGAAAACCAGGACAACTCGCTCCCCGCTCTTGATTTCCTGACCGGATACCTCCGTGTCCCGCATACAGGTTCGCGCCATGGCCTGGACCGGTGACATCGTCCGTAGCCATTCTTCGACTGCGGCAGGAAGCAGTTCGGGATCTTCGCGAAGTCTCGTCTGCTCCTCTGGATGCTGGGCAAGATGCCAGAGACTGGATCTGATCGCCCACGCCGTGGTGTCGAGACCGGCCAGAAAGAGCAGATAGCAATAGGACACGAGTTCGGGACGGCTCAACGGGCGTCCGTTGACCTCGGCCCCGAGAAGGTACTTGATCAGGTCGTCGGCATCGATCGGATTGTCGATCCGTGATTCGAGGAGGGCGTCGAAGTACTGTTCCACTTCGCGACTCGCTGCTGTCGAACGGTCGTGATCGAGGACTCGTTCGTAGATGACCTCGTCGACCCAACGATCGAACTTCGGCCAATCGGATTCCGGGAAGCCGGCGAGACGGCTGAAGATGATCGTCGGCATCGGGCGCGCGAACAATGCCGAGACGTCGGCGACGTCCTGTGCTGCGACCTGGTCAGCCAATCGCTTGGCCGTCTCACGCATGCCAACGGTCAACTGCGCGATCTTCTTCGGCGTGAAGAGTGGGAGGAGGATACGTCGGTACTCACCGTGATCCGGCGGGTCGATATCGATCGGAATCATCGGGGTTTCATTGCCGAAGCTGGGCAGGAGCATCGAGGGAGTCACCGAAAATGTCTCCGGATCCTGCTCTGCGGCAAGGATGTCTTCGCTACGGGTCAGGAACACGAATCCGCCGAGCTGCTCACTGCGCCCGACCGGGCACTTGTCGAGCAGCTCTTTGTAGGTTTCCGTGATGGTGTCGAGCGCAGGCCCGTGGTAAGTGAACTTGCGGGCGATGTCAGGAGTGGCGGACATTGCGTTCTCTTTCTGTCTTGCGGGCGATCTCTCGACCGCCCTTCGGAGGCCGGAGGGAAGAGGGCTGGGCTTGCCCCACCGCTAGATGGGCTCGAGATAGCGGGCGATCTCCCAATCGGTGACGGCGGCGGCGCTCTGCTCGACCTCCCAGCGTCGAATCGCAGCGTAATGATCTACGAAACGGTCTCCGAAGAACTTGCGCGCCACGGTGCTCGACGTCATCTGAGTGATCGCGTCCGCCAGTGTCATGGTGACCGCAGTCGTTCCGGTCTTCGCTTCAGTGGGGCCATCACAACTCGCGGCAGGCGGGGGGACCGATTTGTTCTCGAGTCCGCTCAGCCCGGACGCCAAGCTGGCGGCGATCACGAGGTACGGGTTGGCGTCTGCGCCGGCAATACGATTCTCCACTCGCGCGGCCGGGCCGGCGCTCGGTATGGCGCGCATCGCGACGAAACGATTGTCCACTGCCCAACTCATGGTCGTCGGAGAGAACTCGGCTCTGGCAACTCGCTTGTAGGAGTTCATGTTCGGCAGATATGTCGCCATGAAATCGGGGGCGTTCTCGATCAGTCCTGCCATGAACTGCAATCCGATCTCGCTGAGCGCAGAGGGGTTACCTGGGTTCGCGAACGCCGGTTCGCCATGCTCGTCCTCGAGGCTCAGATGTACATGTCCCGACGAGCCGGACCACTCGGAGTTCAGCTTGGCAATGAACGTCGCGGTATAGCCGTGCCGGTTGGCTATTTCCTTGACTGAGTGCTTGAGCAGCATCGCACTGTCCGCCGCGGAAAGTGCGTCCGCGTAATGGATGTTGACCTCGAACTGTCCAGGTCCGTACTCGCCGTTGCTGGCCTCGATATCGACTCCGTACTCAGCCAGTTGTCGGCGGATATCGCCGATGATGAAATCGACTCCGCTGTCGCGGACGATGCTGTAAGTGTGGTGCCCCTTGGAGATCGGTTCCAGCTCCCGCCATCCGCGAGCAGCTAGGTCGTCAGCAGCGCCTTTGAGGAGATAGAACTCGAACTCGTAGGCAGCGACCGGGCGATACCCCAGGGCCTCCGAACGCTGCACCAACGATCGCAGCACATCCCGCGGCGACAGGTCGAGCGGCGAACCGTCGCGCTCGAAGACATCACAGATGACCGATGCCACCCCCGGTTCCCATGGCACGAGTGCAAGCGTCGACATGTCCGGACGGAAGTTGATGTCCGGATAGCCGGTGTGGCTGCCGGTGTACTCGAGTCCTGGGATCGGCTCGTCCAGCACGTCCCAGGCAAACAGGATGTTGCTGATGAAGCAGCCCTTGTCTGCAACGCTGTCCACGAAGTAGTCGGCAGCGACTCGTTTACCTCGCCAGATTCCGTCAAGGTCGACTGCACCGATCTTGAACGTGTGAATTCCATTCATCTCGACATAGGCGCGCAAGTCGTCCTTGTCAAGACTTTGCGGTACTCGTTTCATGTGATCCTCGCTAAGTCTGTGGGCTGCAAGTGACTCTAAGGTGAACGATTGCGATCGTCAGTGTTCGTCGTGCACATGATCGGCGACCAGACGGGGCGATCTGCATGTTGTTCATGCGGGACAGGTCGTCAAGTATCGGCGAGGAGGGTGTTGCGTCGCCGTTCAGCGTCGGACCTCGGCGGGTGCGCTCGCGCAGAGCTGGCCGGCCGACAGTCCCGATGCTGTTGAGGTGCCGGACAATCCGCCCACCTCGCGAGTCACGAGGCTCCGAGTGGGCGTTCTGCACACATGCAGCGCACAGGCCGCGACGAAATCGATTGATGTCATGAGTGGAGATACGAATGGCCCACGTGGTCACCCAGAATTGCTGCAACGACGCCACCTGCGTCTCGGTGTGCCCGGTCAACTGCATCCACCCGACACCAGAAGAGTCGGGTTACGCCACATCGGAGATGCTGTACATCGACCCGGAGACATGTATTGACTGCGGCGCGTGTGTAGAGGTGTGTCCGGTCAACGCGATCACGCCCGACTTCGAACTCGTGGATTCGGAGCAGATCTACCTCGAGGTGAACGCACAGTACTTCGCCGATCCCACACACCGTGACTACGACCAGGCCCCCGTCCGCACACGAGCGCCGTCGGTGTCCATTGTCCAGCCCCAGCCCCTGCGCGTCGCCGTGGTCGGCTCTGGGCCTTCGGCCCTGTACGCCGTCGAGGAGCTGAAGTCCTATCGCGGACTCGACGTCGAAGTCACCATCTTCGAACGGCTCCCGAGCTTCGGTGGGCTGGTTCGATATGGAGTCGCACCGGACCACCAGTCGACGAAGTCGGTGGACAAGCTGTTCATGACCACCGCGCGTCGCGCCGGCGTTTCGGTCCACCTCAACGTCGAGGTGGGCAGCGACCTGAGCTTGGCCGAGTTACTCCGCCACCACCATGCGGTGATCTGGGCAGGGGGAGCCTCCAGCGACCGCCAGTTGGGCATCCCCGGGGAAGGCCTGTCCGGCAGCCATGCCGCGACCGACTTCGTCGCCTGGTACAACGGGCATCCCGAGCACACGAACGCCGAGTTCGATCTGACCTGCGAACGCGCCGTCATCATCGGCAACGGCAATGTGGCATTGGACGTCGCCCGTGTTCTCACCACTCCGGTCGACGAACTGGCCAGGACCGACATCGCCCAGCACGCTCTCGATTCCCTGGCAGCTAGCAAGATCCGCGAAGTCGTGATCATGGGGCGCCGCGGACCGGGTCAGGCAGCGTTCACGACGCCGGAGTTGGTCGGGCTGATCTCGAACGACGCCCTCGACGTCACCGTCCTCGCAGACGATCTGGGTCTCGACGCCACCGGCCTTGCTGCAACCGATCCCCCACCCGGATCGATGGCCGAGCTGAAGGTCAGGTTGATCCGAGGACTCCCCCGCGCACACGTCAGCAGCGAGGCCCGGCAGATCTGTCTGAGATTTCTGGGGTCGCCGATCGCCATCAAGGGCGCCGACCGCGTCACCGGCGTGAGTTTTGCACGCACAGAACTGGATCTCGTCGACGGTCGTGCTTCGGCCCGGACAACGGACACGGCATTCGACATCGACTGCGGTCTGGTTCTTCGATCGATCGGATACCGAGGAAGCGTGATTCCGGATCTGCCCTTCGACGAGACCACGGGAACGGTACCCAACATCGCCGGCAGGGTGATCGATCCCGGCACAAACGAGGCGCTCGCGGGACTCTACACAGCCGGGTGGATCAAGCGCGGACCTTCGGGGGTGATCGGCACGAACAAGCGCTGTTCGCGAGAGACGGTCCGTGCCCTGATCGAGGATTACTCGAGCGGGAAGCTCCCGGCGCCCGAGGCCGACGCAGCAGCGCTCGCCGGTTTGCTCGCCGAACGGAAACCGGACTCCTTGACGCTCGAGGATTGGCGTGTGATCGACAAGTTCGAACGAAGTCAGGGCAGATCACAGCAGCGCGCTCGAACAAAGCTCGTGACAATCGAGGAACTACTCGCCACGGCGCGCTCGAGTAGATAGGGCACACTTCTCCGGAACGGTCTGATGGTCGCGGGACTCGAATTCCCCCATTTGGAGGCCCATTTCGCGAACCGGATCTGTACTTCTCGTTCGAACGTGGATTCCCCACAATACGTCCCCCATCAGTTAGGACAGAAAATGACACGAGAGCTCTCCCATTTCATCGGCGGCAAGCACATCCCGGGATCGTCCGGGAGGTTTGCTGACGTTTTCGATCCCAATACCGGGCGGGTGCAGGCACGGGTTCCGCTTGCGGACCAGGCCGAGACCGAGGCCGTGATCGCGAATGCTGTTGATGCGCAGCGTGAGTGGGCGTCGTGGAATCCGCAGCGCCGCGCCCGCGTGCTGATGCGGTTCCTGCAGCTGATCCAGGAGGAGATGGACCCGCTCGCGCGTCTGCTCTCGTCCGAGCACGGTAAGACCATCGCCGACGCCAAGGGCGACATCCAGCGTGGCCTCGAGGTCGTCGAGTTCGCTGTCGGGATCCCGCACCTGCTCAAGGGCGAGTACACCGAGTCCGCCGGCAACGGCATCGACGTGTTCTCGATGCGCCAGCCCCTCGGTGTGGTCGCGGGTATCACCCCGTTCAACTTCCCGGCGATGATCCCGTTGTGGAAGGCCGCGCCCGCTCTGGCGTGCGGTAACGCGTTCATCCTCAAGCCGTCCGAGCGGGACCCGTCGGTGCCGCTGCGGCTGGCGGAGTTGTTCCTCGAGGCGGGGCTGCCGCCGGGGGTGTTCAACGTCGTCAACGGCGACAAGGGTGCGGTGGACGTGCTGCTGACCGATCCGCGGGTCAAGGCCCTCGGTTTCGTCGGCTCCACCCCGATCGCGCAGTACATCTACGAGACCGCGGCCGCGCACGGCAAGCGTGCCCAGTGCTTCGGTGGCGCGAAGAACCATGCGATCGTGATGCCCGACGCCGACCTCGACCAGGTCGCCGATGCTCTCGTCGGTGCCGGCTACGGCTCTGCCGGTGAGCGGTGCATGGCGATCTCCGTCGCGGTCCCGGTCGGTGAGGAGACCGCGGACGCGCTGGTGGCGAAGCTCACCGAGCGGGTCGCCACGCTCCGTATCGGCACCTCCGACGACGAGAACGCCGATTTCGGCCCGCTCGTCGGCGCCGACGCCCTCGCCCGGGTGAACGACTACGTGCAGATCGGTGTCGACGAGGGCGCCGAGCTGGTCGTCGACGGCCGCGGTTTCACCCTCGACGGCCACGAGGACGGATTCTTCGCCGGCGCAACCCTGTTCGACCGGGTCACCCCGGACATGCGGATCTACCAGGAGGAGATCTTCGGTCCCGTCCTGCAGGTGGTCCGCGCGGGTGACTACGAGGAGGCGTTGCGTCTGCCGTCCGAGCACCAGTACGGCAACGGTGTCGCGATCTTCACCCGTGACGGTGACACCGCCCGCGACTTCTGTGCTCGTGTCGATACCGGCATGGTGGGCGTCAACGTCCCGATCCCGGTCCCGATCGCCTACCACACCTTCGGTGGCTGGAAGCGCTCCGGATTCGGTGACCTCAACCAGCACGGCCCGGACTCGATCCGTTTCTACACCAAGACCAAGACCGTCACCCAACGCTGGCCGTCGGGCGTCAAGGAGGCGTCCTCGGGTCGCTCCGCAAGCTCCGCTCCTGAAGCGTCCAACCACTTCGTCATCCCGACGATGGACTAGATGCCGGATGGCAAGGGTGGCTTCGCGACCGATTCTGGTTGCGGGGCCACCCATTCCGTCCAGTCGTAGGGGTGACCGTCTAACCGGCAGCTGTCCCTGGCTTGTGTGCCAGGACCCGAAAGACGATGCCGCCGCGCCCGGTACGCTCGACCTGGTCGATCTCGAACCCGGCATCCACTAGATACGGCACAGGGTTTCGGGTGAGGTGATCGGCACCGAAGCGAACGCTCAACGGCTCGACCACCCGCATCAGTGCCCGGCCGAGCGCGTTCGTAGACGGCCCGTGCTCGGCCAGAACGAATTGCCCGCCCGGCACCAGGACCCGAAATGCCTCCTCACTCGCCAGTTTCGGGTCGGGGATAGTGCAGAACGTGAACGTGGAAACCACGGTGTCGACCGAATCGTCCGGCAGGTCCAAGGCCTGCGCGTCACCCTGACGTAACTCGATCCGCGCCGTGTCGGCGCGGGCCACCTTCCGCCGGGCGATGTCGAGCATGCCCTCCGACAGATCCACTCCCACGATGTGATCGACCTGTGAGCCGTAGAGCGGCAGGTTCAACCCGCTGCCCACCGCGATCTCGAGCACCGCGCCCTCGGCCTGCGCGACAGCCCACTGGCGAGCCCGCCCCAGAACGAACCGCTCGAACAGGCCCATCTGCTTCTCGTATCTGGCAGCCATCCTGTCGAAGACCTCGACGACCTTGTCATTTCCGGCGTCCTGCCCCACCCCAATCCCCTTCCGATCGTCCGACCGCTCTCGGCTCTGTCAGTCTGCCTCGAGCGGCGGCGCTGGATCGGTGTTTGCCTCTCTCGTCCATGCATTCGAGACAAGCGGGGTATTCGCGAAGTTCGGCCCGGGGTGGCGGGTGCACCGACCCGCCACCCCGGAAGTCCCGCGCGATCAGCGCGTGAACGTCAGAGCCGTCTCCGGAGACGCGTTGCCGTACGCGTCCACCGCAACGACCTTCGCCTCGTACGCGTTACCAACCACCGCGTCCGGGACCGGGATGTCCAGACTGTTCGGGCGCGGCATGAAGTAGAAGTCCGACAACACCTTCGACGACACGACCTTCGCGCCGGTAGTCGTATTCGTGATGTCGACCCGGTAGTGGTGGACCATCTGGTCGTCCCGAGCCTGCGCGATCCGCACGGACGTCGCACCGTCCGCGCCGGTCACCATCGACAGCGGGGTGGTCGAGGTGAACTCCGGGGGCACCGTGTTGCGTGCGGCGGCCGCGTACCGGAAGTTGTCCTTGATCTGCTGGCTCGTCGATCCCTTCAGCTCAACCTTCCAACTCGATCCGCTCAACGTGCCCGCGCTCGAGTACGGCGGCTGCCAGTCCGAAGACCACTGTCCGCCGGTGTAGATGTCGTGCTTGTCGGCGGCCATATTGACGCGGCCGATCTCAACGCGGTCCTGGTAGACCTCGACGAAGAGCGCCTGGGAGGTCGGGGACTCGAAACGATTCGCGAGCCCTGTCTCGGTGACCATCTGATAACCACGATCGAACTCGATGTACGACATGGAACCGTCGTTCACGGACGTGAAATCTCGCTGATGGATGGACCGGTCGTCATTGTTGTTCAGATGCGAGTGCCCTGAGAAGTAGAACACCTGAGGGAACGCCTTCAGATCCTCGGCCAGCCGCGGATTGGACGCCTGCTGGCCATCCATTGCCGTGCCGGTGGTGGGACGGTGCCCCTGAACGAGAATCGGCTTGGTGACCTGAGCCGGATCGGCAGTAAGCTCGGTCAGCCTGCCCTTCAACCAGTTTCGCTGCGCAGTGTCGTTGTTGTACTTCTCCGTGTTCACCGTGAACACGTGCACACCGTTGACGTCGGATTCGTAGTAGCCGCCGCCGGAGTCCGGGAACCACTCCTTGGGATAGCCGGCACGCATGTCCTCGAGGTACGCGTCGTGGTTGCCGTACGACATCAGCACCTGGGTGTCCGTCATGCCCTTGCGCTCGAGATTCTCCTGGAAGATCCTCGAGACGATCTTGTGGTCCGGTCCCTTGCCATTCCAGTTGTCGTTGATCATGTCGCCGTTGGACAAGATCGCGTCGGGCTTCGGGAAGATCGATCCGATGGTGTCGAAGAAGCTCTCGTACTTCTTCGTGTTCTTGTCGTAGTCGCCCACATGGACATCGGACATTACGACGACCTGCGCGATCGGCTTCTCCGTCGTCCGGATCAGGTAACCGAACGAGACGGGTGCGCTTGCCTTGTCGCCGCGGAACGCGACGGCAGTCACGTTCGTGTCCGCGGTGATCTTCAGCGGGTGGCCCGGCCGGTAGGCCTGGCTGTCGCTGGTCGGGGTCGTCCCGTCCAACGTGTAGCGGACGGTCGCTCCCCACTCGGTGCTGAACTTCAGCTCGACGGCGTGCTCGTACCGTCCACCGGGAACACTGACGCCCGGCGCTGCGGGCGCCGCGTCGTTCCCGCCAACCGAGCTGCCCCACCCGGGGCCGAGGCTTCCCGCGCTACCCCACACAGGGTCTGCCTGGGCAATGCCCGGTGCAGCGAGCGCCGCAGTCACGGCGGCAATCACAAGAGTTTTGCGTCTCACGAGGATTCCTTGTCTTCGGCGTCACCAGACCACATCCAGAAATTGGTCTGGACCAATCAAGTTAGGTGGCGTCGGACACTGAAGAGGGGTGCGCGGATTGACAGGAGGGTGAAAAGATCATGAACTTCACAATTCGGGCATCACCCGGACTCGGCTGCTGGTATCGCACCCAGCCATCCATTGGTGGCGTGCGTCATGGCATGAGTCGATACACCTCGACGACCGTCGCGGCCCCGCTTGCCAACTCGACGTACGACTCTCCTCGACGCGCAGCCCTGCCGTTGCCCGCGTCACCGGCGCCCCTCACCCTCCAACCCGTTGCCAGACCACAAAGGTAAGCGCACCCCAACTCCGTGGCGAGTGGCGCTGACCGGTGCAATTCCTGCAGAGGCGCGGGCCGGTTCCAGGCGGCGGTGTGGGGTCGAAGGCAGTTGTAGTGAATGTTCCGGACCGCGAGGGCAGCGGCCCGTTGGGATTCCGACGTCGATTCGCGGGTGTAGAGGAAACCTATTGCCGTGGCCACTTTTTCATCGGGCAACCTTCTCGATATCGACATGCACGAGGTGGCCTTCGATATCGGGAAACGATGGTGATCGCAGGCTTGCGGTCGCCGGTGCCGTTCGGGTCGAGGAAGCGACGCCGCCTGTGCTCAGACCAACGTGGCGGCAGCGGTGTTGCCAGGCACCCGACCCCGGCTCCATGGCGACCTCGCCATGGAGCCGGCCGCGCCGAATGACATCGGACTAGGTCAACCGTCGTTTGCGCTCAACTGCCTCAACCATTGGTCAACCACCTGTGCGGTCGTATGCGCCTCAGTACTGCACAGTGCGACATGTTCCGCATCCACGGTCTGGACAGTCTGTTCGGTTGACCAACTTTCGATGGGCCACTCGTTGAGGTTGTGCGTTGGTGACGGTTTCGTGCACCTGATGACGAGCGCCTTGCATTCGACAGGCTGGTACTCGAGTTGCAGTAACAGATCGAGCCAGCACGCTAGAGCGGTCAACCGTTCAGTGGTGAAGCCGGCAAGGTCGGGGATCATTGCTTCCGTATCGACCACAGCGTCTCTCGCGGTTCCCACTTGGCGCTCGTTCGCCTCTCGAGCAATGAAGGAATCGAAGATGATCAAACCCTGCAGCCGGCTATTGCCTTCTTTCAGCAATCGAGCTGCAGTGGCGTGGGCGAGGTTTCCTCCTCCTGACATGCCGGCCAGGACGAATTCGTCGTCCCCAACCGTATCGAGGACGGTCTTGGCGATACTTTCGATGGCGGCGTCGAGCGACGCCGGCAAGGGCTCCTCCGGCTCGTATCCCGAGAGCGGGATGACCGATACACGGCGGTGACCGCCCAAATGCGCGGCAAGCAGAATGTACTGAATGTATCCGCCGAGGAATGCCGGGGTGCAAATCAATACAACGTGAGGCAGGGTATCTCCGCCACTATTATGGGGCGTGCCACCACTGAGTCCGATGCCGCTCGGTATTCCTGTCGTATGGTGGTCGAACGCCGGTCGGAGCTTCGCAGCCGCAAGAAGGAACTCCAGGCCGTCGCCGAACTTGTCGTCCGCGACCGCCTGTCTGAACATGCGGACAATTGATGGGTCAGCGGATTCCGAGCTCACTGCGGGAGACTGCTCGACGTCCTCGGCGGCCACGGCGGCTCGGTCTGGGGCGTGTCCGGTCCCGTCGCGTCGCGGTGCAAACAGGATGTCTCCGCGCATGGCGAGGCGAGGTTCGGCGCTGGCGACTGCGGTGACGGTCATGTTCCGCACAGCCATGAGCCCGGACAATTCCCCGAGGCCTTTGTCGGGAGAGTCGGTGTCTACGAGAATGATCCGCCCCGGGTTCTCTGATTGAGCCGACTTCACAAGCTCCCATATCGCCGATCCTGTCGGGTGCACAACTTCGTCAGTCGATACCGAAACAGCGCCGCGGGTGAGCACCAGGAACGTGCTGGAATCGAACCGTTGTTGCCCGGACCAGGACCGCAAAGCGGCCGACACCTTCTGGGTCATGGCATTCGTGTCGGCTGGAAGCGCACCGGATTCATCTCTGCGGCAGTCCAGAACTATGACCTGGTTATTGTCAATTTCGGGCCCGTTCAGCGCTTCAGTCCAGTCGCAGGGCGCCACCGCGGGCAATGATGTAGGAGTGGGAATTTTGGACCACTCGATGGGGTGATTCTCATCCATGGATTCGCCCGATGCCTCGACGAGCTGGCCTTTCTCTTTGGTCATTTCTCAAAGCTCCCGTACAGTCGACAATTTCGGCGGAATGGACGTATGTTCACAATCGACAATGGCTACTTCTTTCCGGATTGCAGCTGCGGCACCCCGAGGTGTAGAACCTGTTCTCGCGACTGACATGCAGAGCCTTGCCGAGGCCGCGCCGGCGGTCTGCAATGAACCGACCGCACGGAGTGCTCTGCGCTGCACCATGGCGTCGCCGGCCTGACATGCCGCCAGCATGCCATGAGGAACTGGCGCCGTCCATCGCTTGACTAGAACGTGTTCTTGCGTGATGCTGATACGCACTTTTCGAGTTAGCTAATGGGGGCGGGCGGATGGACCGGGCGACGGCAATGCGGAACGATGGCAGTCGGCTTTCCGCAGACGTCGGTGGTACCTGGCAAGGTGCGCAACTGACGGCACGGCTGGCAGACCAATGGCTCACGCAGTCGAGCGCAGACTGAAGTCGAGTGTGCCGCGACCCTCGTGACAGATGCTGTCGAGCTCGAGCCGATCGCGGCCGATGTCAAACGAATTCATCGCCCCGTCGAACTCTGCTCAGTTGGCATATATCGAATCGACGACAGATGATGAGGTTTCCGCTTTGTTGAACGACGAGTTCGGCATACCCCAGCCTCTACCTGGATTCGGTTCTTGCTATTTGGAATAGAGGTTCCGAAATGGTCGATCAGCAAAAGTTGCAACATCTCCTACGACGTGTCACAGCCGAGCTTCAGGAAAGCAGGGCCAAGCTGCGCGAGTTGACGCAGCAGGCCTCGGAGCCGGTAGCGATCATCGGTATGGGGTGTCGTTTTCCGGGCGGTGTGGAGTCGCCGGACGATCTGTGGCGTCTGGTTACCGAGGGTCGTGACGTGGTGTCGGTGTGGCCATCTGATCGTGGGTGGGATCAGTCGGGCTTGTTTTCCCCGGAGCCGGGTGTTGCGGGAAAGTCGTATGTGCGGGAGGGCGGGTTCCTCTACCAAGCGGGCGATTTCGATCCGGAGTTCTTCGGGATCAGTCCGCGAGAAGCGATTGCGATGGATCCTCAGCAGCGATTGCTGTTGGAGACGGCATGGGAGGCGTTGGAACGGGCGGGTATCAGGCCGGATTCGTTGCTTGGCAGTGACACTGGCGTGTTCGTCGGTGTCCTCGGACAGACTTTTGGCGGGATACTCGGAGTCGGGGCTGACCATGAAGTGGAGGGGTATCGACTGACCGGCTCTTCGCCCAGTGTGGTGTCGGGTCGGGTGTCGTATGTGCTGGGGTTGGAAGGGCCTGCGGTATCGGTGGATACGGCGTGTTCGTCAGGTCTGGTGGCGTTGCATCAGGCGGTGGCGGCGTTGCGGTCGGGGGAATGTTCGCTGGCGTTGGCCGGTGGGGTCACGGTGATGACAACCCCGGGGACGTTTGTGGAGTTCTCCCGGCAGCGAGGGTTGGCGCCGGATGGCCGGTGCAAGCCCTTCGCCGACGCGGCCGACGGGACCGCGTTCGGTGAGGGTTCGGGTGTGCTGGTGTTGGAGCGGTTGTCCGATGCCCAACGTAACGGGCATCGGGTGTTGGCGGTGGTGCGGGGCAGTGCGGTCAATCAGGATGGTGCGTCCAATGGTTTGACCGCGCCGAACGGTCCTTCGCAGCAGCGGGTGATTCGGCGTGCGTTGGCCAATGCGGGGGTGTCCGCGGCTGAGGTGGATGTGGTGGAGGCGCACGGTACGGGGACCAGGTTGGGTGATCCGATCGAGGCGCAGGCTTTGCTGGCCACGTATGGGCAGGATCGGCCGGAGGATCGGCCGGTGTGGTTGGGTTCGGTCAAGTCGAACATCGGGCACACGCAGGCGGCTGCCGGTGTGGCCGGGGTGATCAAGATGGTGCAGGCGATGCGTCATGGGGTGTTGCCCAAGACGTTGCATGTGGATTCCCCGTCCTCGCATGTGGATTGGGATGCGGGGCGGGTGGCGCTGCTCACTGAGCAACGGGACTGGCCTGAGGCCGGTCGTCCGCGTCGTGCTGCGGTGTCGGCGTTCGGTATCAGTGGTACCAATGCCCACGTCATCCTCGAGCAGGCACCGGAGTCGGTGACCGAACCGGTGACCGACTCCGGTCCTGGTGGGGACGGGCCGGTGGCGTGGGTGGTCTCGGGTCGCACGCCGGAGGCGTTGACGGGGCAGGTGCGGCGTCTGCGAGATTTCGTGGCCGGTGACCCGTCGATGAACGTGCAGGACGTGGCGCGGTCGTTGGTGTCTCAGCGGTCGCGGTTCGACCACCGTGCGGTGGCGGTAGGTGCGGATCGTGACCAGTTGCTTGCGGGGCTGACTGCGCTGTTGGAACAGACTCCGAGGCCTGGCGTGGTTACCGGTGTGGCTGGAGTGCCGCGCAAAACCGTGCTGGTATTCCCTGGTCAAGGGGCTCAATGGCTGGGCATGGGAAGACAGCTACTGGACTGTTCGCCGGTGTTCGCTCGGAAGATGGCCGAGTGTGACGCTGCGTTTTCTCCGCTGGTGGATTGGTCGCTGTTTACCGTGCTCGCGGGTACGGAAGGAACGCCGTCGCTGGATCGCGTCGACGTGGTTCAACCTGTGCTGTTCGCGGTGATGGTGTCGCTGGCCGAGCTGTGGCGCTCGGCCGGTGTTGTTCCGGACGCGGTCGTGGGTCATTCCCAAGGCGAGATTGCTGCGGCGTGTGTGGCCGGGGCCTTGTCTCTCGAGGATGCCGCTCGGGTAGTAGTCCTGCGGTCGGCGGCCTTGATTGCTGTGACCGAGCAGGGCGGGATGGTGACGGTGTCCTTGCCTGTCGACCCGGTCACCACGCTGCTGGCCGGATACGACGAATTGTCGGTGGCTGCGGTGAACGGCCCACAGGCAACGGTGGTGTCCGGTGCGGCAGAGCAGCTCGAGGATTTCCTGGAAGCATGTGCACGCGACAACGTTCACGCCCGCCGGATCCCGGTGGACTACGGCTCACATTCGCCGCAGGTCGACGTGCTCCGCAAACCGCTGTTGAAGGCGCTGACCGAACTTTCGCCCAGATCGTCACAGGTGGCGTTCTGGTCCAGCGTGACCGGTGGTGTACTGGACGGCACCGAGTTGGACGCGGACTACTGGTTCCGGAATCTGCGGGAACCAGTGTGTTTCCAACAAGCAGCTCAGGCCCTACTGGAGGACGGGTACAACGTCTTCGTCGAGGTCAGTCCGCATCCACTGCTCACGGTCGGTATCGAGCAAATTTGTGACCTTCAGGTGAGCGCAGATCCGGTGACCGTGGTGGGTTCGCTGCGGCGTGACGACGGGGGCATGGACGCGTTCCTACTGTCCGCGGCGCAGCTCGAGGTGTCGGGTGTGGGAGTGGATTGGGCCGCGTTGCTGGGACCTGCTCATGGGGGCGGGGTGTCTTTGCCGACGTATGCGTTTCAGCGGCGCAGGTATTGGTTGGATGGAGTCTCGAGTAGTGGGGATGCCTCGTCATTGGGGTTATCGGCGGCTGGTCATCCGTTGTTGGGGGCGGTGGTGACGTCCCCGGACGGGGACGGTGTGGTACTGACCGGCCGAGTCGGCCTGGCGACCCATCCGTGGCTGGCCGATCGTGCCGTGGGTGGGTTTGTGCTGTTACCGGGGACCGCCTTCTTGGAGCTGGTGTTGCGTGCGGCAGCGGAAGTGGGGTGTGCGCTGGTGAAGGAGCTGACTTTGCTGACGCCTCTCGTGCTCCCAGACGAGGTCGGGATGCAGTTGCAGGTAGTGGTGGACAGTGCCGACGAGCTCGGCTACCGGTCGGTGTCGGTGCATTCCCGTGCCGAGGCCGCCGACAGCATGTGGGTTCTTCACGCACAGGGCGTGTTGGGTATCGAAGGTGTGCCGGAACTGGATGCGGGGTTGGCAGTGTGGCCGCCGGATGGTGCGGTCGCCGTGCCTGTGGATGGTCTGTATGACCGGCTGGCTGTTGCCGGTGACGAGTATGGACCGGCGTTCCAGGGGTTGCGATCGGTATGGCGGTGTGGCGCGGAACTGTTCGTGGAGGTCGAGCTGCCTGAGTCGATGACCGATGTCTCGCGGTTCGGGGTACATCCGGCCTTGCTCGAGTCGATGTTGCACGGACAGCTCGTCGACGTCGATCCCAATCCCGGACGAGTGAGGTTGCCATTCTGCTGGCAGGGGGTGACTTTGCACGCGACCGGAGCCTCGCTGCTGCGGGCGCGTATCACCCCAGTACCTGGCGATATCGATGCAGTATCGATCCAGGTCGCCGATGCGGTTGGCCGGACGGTGCTCACAACGCGGTCCTTGACTGTGCAGGAGGTGTCTTCCGCACAGCTGGACTCCGTCTCGGTACAGAACGGGTTGCATGGAGTGCAGTGGACGCCCCTAGCGGCGCAGGTTATCTCGCAGGTCGATGCCGAAACCTTCGTCGATGGCGAGGTTTTCGGTAGCCGGGTGCAGAACCAGGACGTGACCGTTCCTGCGGTAGTCGTATTCGATCGTGGTGCAGTCGTTGCCGGTGAAGACCAGGATGTGCCGAGACGTGTCCGCGATTCGACCCATGAGATGTTGCGGGTGTTGCAGGTCTGGCTGGGTGGGGTGCGGTGTGCGGCGAGCACCCTGGTTGTGGTCACTCATGGTGCGGTCGGCCAGGCTGGGCACGATGTCACTGATTTGGCCGGATCCGCGGTCTGGGGTCTGGTGCGTTCAGCTCAGTCGGAGGCTCCGGGTCGTATCGTGCTGGTCGACACCGACACTGACGAGCTGACTGCCGAAGGGCTGGCAGCGGTGATCGTTTCGGGTGAGCCCCAGGTTGTGATCCGTGCCGGTGTCGTGCACGTAGCCCGATTGACCCGGCTACCCGTTCCGGCCGCGCGGGATACCGGGAAGACCATCCGCCCGGTGCCCGTCGACTTGCCACGGCCGGTATCGGGCGCGGGTGGTGTGGTGTCGGCTGGGACGGTGCTCGTAACCGGCGGTACGGGTGGTTTGGGTGCGGCGTTGGCGCGGCATCTGGTGGCCAACCATGGGGTGCAGTCGCTGGTGTTGGGAAGTCGTCGTGGTGCGGCTGCGCCGGGAGCGTCTCAGTTGGTGACGGAGTTGGGCGAGCTGGGTGCACTGGTGCGGATTGTGGCTTGCGATGTCGCGACTCGCGAGGGGGTGGCCGAGTTGTTGGCGGCGGTGCCTGAGCAGTTTCCGTTGACGGGTGTGGTGCATGCGGCCGGTGTTCTCGACGACGGTGTGATCGCATCGCTGACACCGGACCGGATGGACAAGGTGCTGGCAGCGAAGGCTGATGCCGCCTGGTATCTGCACGAGGCCACGAGCCGTATGGATTTGGGGATGTTCGCGCTCTACTCGTCGGCGGCGGGTGTGCTGGGCAATGCAGGGCAGGGCAACTACGCAGCCGCGAATGTGTTCCTGGATGGGTTCGCCGAGCATCGGCGCGCAAGTGGGCTGGCCGCGACTTCGATCGCGTGGGGGTTTTGGGCTTCCAACACCGGGATGACCGGGCATCTGGCCGATACCGACACCGCTCGGTTGGGTCGTGTCGGGCTGTCACCTATCTCGACCGAGCAAGGTCTGGCAATGTTCGATGCTGCGCTCGTTGCGGGCCGTGCCGCAGTGGTTGCCGCACCGCTGGATCACGTTGCACTGGATGCGCAGGTCAGGGCTGGGACGTTGATCCCGCTGCTGCGGGGATTGGTATCGAGTGCACGGCGTCGCCCGATGCCGGAGCAGTCGCGGGCGCGTGAGGCCGTTCTGCGAGAGCGGGTTTCAGCGCTGGCGGATGCCGAGCGACTGCCGATGCTACTGGGCGTGGTGCGAGACCAGATGGCGGTTGTGCTCGGCCATGATGGTCGCGACGCGATCGATCCCGCTCGCCACTTCCGGGAGTTGGGCTTTGATTCGCTGGCCGCGGTCGAGGCCCGCAACCGACTCAACACGATCACGGGACTGCGACTGCCCGCGACCCTGATCTTCGACCATCCCACACCGGCCACCCTCGCCCGACACATTCTGGACGAACTACTCGGATCCCATGGGGAGACCGTGGCAGCACAGATGCGGCCGTCGGATGCGGTTCACGAATCCACCGAGGTTCGGGCGGCGGAACCCGCCGCTCCCGAAGGGACTTTGGTCGGTCTCATCCGGCAAGCGATCGCAGACAACAAGTTCACACAGGGTTTGGCGTTCCTGCGAGCAGCAGCGAAACTCCGTCCACGGTTCGACCACTCCAGCGGGAGAATGCCGGCCGCCATCGGAATCAGTGGCGGCGATGTCATGCCGCACTTGGTATTCATCAATGCCCCGGAAGTCCTCGGCGGATCCGTTCAGTACACGCAGCTTGCCGCCCATCTGGGCGACCATCGCCGCGTCTCTGCCATCCCGCTGTCGGGATACGAACCGGATGAGCCGCTCCCGACCTCGCTCGACGCCGCTATCGACAGCATCGTCAAGACGGTCCTCGATACGGTGGGCCAGGACGAATTCGTCCTGGGCGGTTACGCGGTTGGAGGAAACATCGCCCACGCGGTAGCGGCTCGGCTGTTGGAACAAGGAGATACCCAGCTGCAGGGTCTGGTCATCCTTGACGGCCATATCGCCCACGAGGCGAATGAACGCCAACTGAACGGCCGTGGGGACCACATGCTCGAGATGGACACGACGATGCCCGACGTCGCCGGCCTGACCACCGCACGATTGACTGCATTCGGTTGGTGGTTCGACCTGGCGATGCAGATCGAACACAAGCCTCTTGACTGCGCGACGCTCTTCGTCGCGTTCACGCGATCGTCGCCTGTGCATCAGGGGCTCGATGAGGTGCCGATCGAAGAGTGGTCGACCGCGCAGACGGTCCGGGCCGTTGATGCGGATCACGCTGCTCTATCCGGCGCCGAGGCCCGAGTGACGGCACGGCTCATGGACCAATGGCTCACGCAGCTGAGCGCCGGAATCCGACCAATTCAGTGAGGGAGACTCCATGAGCACTACGACATCGGAACCAGATCACGAGATCGTGGTGATCGGGGCGGGTCCCGGCGGCATCGCAGCGGGTGCGCTGCTCAAGCGCGCGGGGATCGAAGAGTTCACCATCCTGGAACGCGCGGGCGAGGTCGGCGGCAGTTGGCGCGAAAACACCTACCCGGGGATCAGCGTGGACGTACCCGCGCTCATTTACCAGTACTCGTTCGCCCGCAAGGCCGATTGGCCAACGGCGTTCCCCACAGGTGCCGAGGTTCAGGCATATCACCAGGACGTCGCCCGCCGCTACGGTCTCTATCGGCATCTACGGTTCCACACCGAGGTCGTTCGCGAAGTCTGGGACGAGAAACACCACCGATGGGCGTTGCACACCGCTGACAACGAGATCATTACGACCAGGTTCGTGATCAGCGCAGTCGGTGCCTTTCTGCGACCCAAGGTCGATCGTGGCATAAAGGGGCTCGATGACTTTGCCGGTAGCGTGCAAAGCCCGGCCACCTGGGACCATGCACTCGACATGACGGGTAAGCGCGTGGCTGTGGTCGGTACCGGCGCGAGTTCCGTGCAAATAACGCCCGCGATCGCGCCTGAGGTCGGTCATCTTGATGTCTACCAGCGGACGCCTGCGTGGTGCTTACCCAAACCCAACTTCTCGATCCCGCGCTGGCTCCAAGCCGCCTTGCGGGTGCCAGGCGTGGCAGCGGCCCAGTCCGGGATGATATTGCTGGGGTTGGAACCCATCGCGAGACTGGCTACGTATTTGCCTTTGGCAGTGGCGAAACCGTTGATGGCCGCATTCGATTCCCTCACCAAACGGGCTTACCGAGCGTATCTCCGACGAGTCATTGACGACCCCGAAACGGCGGCCGCATTGACACCCAGCTATGGACCCATGGCGAAACGACTCGCCCTGTCAACCGGATATCCGGCGGTGTTCAATCGCGACAATGTTCGCCTGGTCACCGACGACATTGAGCGGTTCATCGAGCAGGGCATCCGGACCAGCGATGGCGCCGATCATCCATACGACATCATCGTGCTGGCAACCGGCTACGAGATGCACACCGAGCCGGAAAGCTACACCGAAGGCACCGTTGTCGGGCGGGACGGATTCGATCTCGGTCAGTTCTTTCACACCAATGGCGTACAGGCCTACGAGGGTGTAGCCATTGCCGGCCTGCCGAACCGCTGGATGCTGGTCGGACCGTACTCGTTGTCCGATATCGGATGGCACGGGATGGTGGAAACAACTGCATCACACGCTATTCGAGCGATAGCGGAGGCGCGGCGCCGGCAGGCGTCGACTGTCGAGGTGAGCGAAGAGGCGCACGCCACTTACCATGCCGAGATCTGCAAGCGTGGTCAGGTCCTTCGACACTACGTCGGGACGCAGGGTGTTCCAACCTACTACCTCAACTCGCACGGCGACACGCCGTACTTCCGTCCCGCTGGCGCCCTCGAAACGCGTTGGCGTGGAAGACATTTCCCATTCACTGACTACAACTTCGACGCGGAGAATCAGATTCCGGGCCGACGCGTGGACCATGATCAGCAATCGGGGCGCGTCGAGTAGTCCTCGGCGCGCCGTCGCCAGGCTTGTGCCGAAGTTCGGAAACACGAATATCATTACAGGACAGCCATTTTCAATCACAACCCCTATCGTCGACAGCGGCGGTTGCGGAAGCCTTCGATGTACCCGTTACAACAAACTCGCACTCGTCTACCGCGCGAGCATGACCCTCTCGCCACTGTTCACCTTGCTTGGAGCGATCACGAAACGGGATATACACCCTAGTTCTGTCGACGACGAATAATCATGGCAATGGGGTTTCTACGAGGATTGGTGGATGGCAGGGAGGTGCGGGCGCGATTCGTGCCGCACCCCCCTTCCACGGTCCAGTGGATGCCCGACAGGCGAGGGATCCGAAAACTACTGGATCGCGCGCCCAGACATTCTGTCCGCTTCGATCTTCGGACCCATCGGAATCCGAGCACTTTCGCTGTTTCAGGAGTGCAGGACTCCAGCACCGGCGTTCAGTATGGGAAACGCCCCGACACTCGGAAACTGGACGTTGGTCGGCAGGCAGGTTGTCGGCGCGGTCACCGTACCGATGAGGGGAACGGTGACAATCGAATCGAAGGTGAAGAAGTTGCCCGCACCATAGCCGTACTTCCCCTCGTTCTGGGTCGCGGCAATGCCGTTGCCTCCGTTACCGGTGGAGAACTTCGGCGCGACAGTGGACCCCTGGACAACGGTCAAGGTCGGCAGCGTAACTGTCACACCCGCGGGTATGTTGGGGATTGCAATCTCGATGATGGCGCTGCCCGTCGGAGTACTCGTCGTCTTGGTCGCGGTGGCCGTCCCGGAGTAGCCCGATCCACCCGACAACGAGTGTGAAACGTATGTGCTGCCGTCGATCTGGACGCGGATCTTGGTATTCGAGAGTCCACTCACCTTGTAACCGAGGGCCGTGGATGGCACCGTTTGCGAGTCGAACGAGATTGCGAACGACTGGTTGGAACCAGAAACCTGATGGTCCACGGTCGCTCCATACGACTGCGCCTGGCTCTGCGAGAGCCCCATCGCAGTTCCAACACACGAGATGGAAAACGCCGTGTAGGTCGATCCGACAGTTGCCGAAGCTGCCGGCGTGACCCCCAGGGCGATTCCGGCGGACGCTGCCACCGCGCAGAGCGCGATGGGCAGCTTCCGGTTGATCTTGGACATATGATCTCCTTCATTCTGGTTGTTGGTGATCGATCCTTGATGTCGCAGACTCCCGGAAGCCCCCACCTACTCGAGCCCACGGTCCCCCAATCCAGAATTGACGGTGTCCACCCGATTGGTAGCAAGTCCGTTGCCCAATCAGAAATAGCTGTCGCTACCGCAGCAAGGGTCTGCTACAGAATATCCGGACAAAGGGTGGTCAGCGCAGGAATCATCCGAAAAAGAAAAGATTTGCGCAAAAATTCCTCTGGACTCGGGTTCTTCCAGCCAAGCCTGTGGCTCCCTAAACGTTCAGAATGTGGGCGATCATCAGCCTGGTTTCGCGGGACACGAACTGACGGCCGATACAGCTCTGCGGCCCGGGGTGGAGCGTCAGAGTAGTGGACGCCGGTTCGGTGGTCTCGGGCAGCTGTTGCTGCGCTTCGATACTCCGCGAGCGCTTCGACGGGGGTGCGGTAGCCCAGCGTCGAGTGCAGACGCTTCCGGTCGAAAACACCGCGATGTACTCGGCGACGGCGAACCGTGCCCGACCTCTGGTGTCGAACGCCTACCGGGCAATACATCTTGTTCTTCGAGGTCGTGAAGAACGACTCGGCGGCGGCGTTGTCCCAACACCCCGGTCCGCCCAGCACTGGTCCGCACGTCCCGCGAACAGATCCTCTGGAACATGAAACGGTGTTCGCTGACTTCTTCTACGCCACCAAAGAATTCGATCAGTTACCCAAAATCCGATTCGACTCGCTGCTCGGATAGGCTCCAAAACCTGGACCGCCCGTTCTCCATCAGCAGGTTCCCCGAGCTACGAAATGCCGAATTCGTCCTCTAGCAGATCCAGCAATTTTTGGTCACTCATGGCCATGACGTCCTCCGACGGCGATGTACCCCGCTCTTCGTTCGCCCGACTGGCAATTCGGGTCAAATCCAACAACCTCGAGTAGAATTCATTGGTCATTGTCTTGCCGTCAACCATCTCTATCACCTCTTTTTCTAGGCGCGACAAGGAGTCGGAGATTCCACTGTCCGAGATTTCGGTGTCGGTGAGCTGACTAAGGATGTGCGCGGTCACCGCGTCCGGTGTCGGATAGTCGAAGACCAGCGTCGCGGGCAACCGCAACCCGGTGACGGAGTTCAACCGGTTGCGTGTCTCGACCGCGGTAAGCGAGTCGAAACCCAGGTCCCGGAAATTGCGGCCGGCATCGATGACCACACCGCTGTCGTGACCCAACACGGCCGCGACCTGACCGCGAACTGTATCCAGAACCAATGCCTCTCGCTCTGCGCCGGTCAATCCCGCCAGCCGCTGACGCAGGCCCGCCACAATTCCCGTGACGCGGCGGCCCTCCGGCAGCAAGCCCTCGAGCAACGGAGCCAGAGTCCCCGCGCGTGCACCGGCAGCCAACGAAGCCGTGTCCACGCGAGCAGCGACCACACCCGCGCGATGTTGCGCCACAGCGGCGTCGAACAATGCCAAACCCTCCTCGTCCGACATCGCGACCACTCCACCCCGACCCAGACGTGTGGTGTCGGCCTCGCCGAGATGCCCGGTCATCGCCGTGCCCGCAGCCCACAAACCCCACGCGATCGACACCGCCGTCCGACCCTCGCCACGGCGACACTCGGCCAACCCGTCCAGGAACGCATTCGCAGCCGCATAGTTGCCCTGACCCGCAGTGCCCAACACACCCGCAACCGAGGAGTACAACACGAACAGTGCCGGATCCAAGTCGCGAGTCAACTCATGCAGATGCCACGCCGCATCCGCCTTGGCCGCCAACACCGCATCGGCCCGCTCCGGGGTCAACGACACCACCACACCGTCATCGAGCACACCCGCGGTATGCACCACACCGGTCAACGGTGCATCCTCGGCTACCGCGGCCAACAACTCCACGACCTCACCGCGATCGGATACATCACACGCCAACACCCGCACCCGGGCGCCCAACCCGGTCAACTCCGTGACCAAGTCCTCCGCCCCCGACGCCGCCAGGCCACGACGACTGGCCAACACCAACGACCGCACCCCATACTCGGTCACCAGATGCCGCGCCAGCATCGACCCCAACCCACCGGTACCACCGGTGATCAACACAGTGCCCGCCGACACCGCCGAAACCACACCCGAATCCACACCACCGGAACCCGCCGGGATGGACAAGGCGATCTTGCCGATATGACGTGCCTGACTGAAGTATCGGAACGCATCGCGCGCGCGCCGAATGTCATATGTCCTGACGGGTAGCGGAACGATCACTTCCCTGTCGAACATCGCCTTGAGATCGGCCAGCATCTCCGCGATCCGGTCCGGTCCGGCATCCCATAGGTCGAACGCACGGTAGTGCACTCCAGGATAGCGAGCGGCAATGTCTCCGCTATCGCGTATGTCGGTTTTGCCCATCTCCAAGAAACGACCACCGCGCGGCAGCAGCCGCAAAGACGTGTCGACGAATTCCCCGGCCAGCGAGTCCAAGACGATGTCCACACCACGACCACCCGTGGCCGTCATGAACTGTTCCCCGAACTGCAGAGACCGGGAATCACCGATGTGCTGCTCATCGAACCCCATGGAAGCCAAGGTGTCCCACTTACCCTGGCTCGCGGTCCCGTACACCTCGATTCCCCAGTATCGGGCCAGCTGGGTAGCCGCCATACCCACCCCGCCGGCAGCCGCGTGCACCAGCAAGGTCTCTCCCGGCTGGGCCCGAGCCAAATCCCGGAGCCCGTAATAGGCGGTGAGAAAGACAATCGGAACCGTGGCCGCATCGACGAACGACCACCCCTCGGGCATGTGGACCATCAATCGCTGATCCGTCACCACAAGAGGACCCAGACCATCCGTGATCAGCCCCATCACCCGGTCTCCGAGGGCGAAGCCCTTTACCCCCGGGCCGACCTCGACGACCACCCCGGAAACTTCCATGCCCATCGCGGTGTTCCCCACGTCCACCGCACCCAGGCAGATGAGAACGTCTCTGAAGTTCAGGCCACCGGCCCGCACCGCAACACGGACCTGCCCGTCCCCCAATTGTTGATCCGCAGCACGGCACGCGTTCAGACTGAGCCCATCAACAGTGTCGTCACCGGCTTCCAGTCGCCACGAGACCGACTCCGGCACAACCATACCCAGCGAATCGGTCAGCCGGGTAAGTCGGGCAAGGTGCAGCACCCCGCCGCGAACCATCACCTGGGGTTCACCACAAGCCAGCACTTCGGTCAGATCCACCCCCAGCATCGACGAGTCCGCGGCGACCGAGCTGACCCCGTTCTCGGGATCGGTATCAGCGGAAAGGCCGTTGGGATGATCGGTGTCGACGAGCACGACCCGGCCCGGGTCCTCCGACTGCGCCGAACGCACCAACCCCCACACCGCGGCACCCGCCAGATCGGTGACCGGCTCACCCTCGCGCGCAACCGCCCCACAGGTCCACACCACCAACACACTCGCAGCGAACCGCGACTCACCCAGCCAGGCCTGCAACCCGACCAAGGTGTCGGCGACCGCCCGATGCACCCGCCCCGGCACATCGACACCGGTGTCACAGGTCTCGCGCCGGTCCAACACCACCACCGGAGGCACCGATGCAGTTTCGTCGCGCGCCCACGCCAAAAATCCCTCGACCGTGGTGAACACCCGAGACTCCGGTACCGACCCCGGGATCGGCGTCGGCGCTGGTGCCCACTGCACCGCGCACAACCGCTCACGCGTGCCCGCGGCACCCAATTGTCCCGGCGACACCGGCCGCAAGGTCAACGACCCAGCCGTCAACACCGGGCGCCCGGCAGGGTCGGCAACCTCGATCGCCACCGCGCCGGTACCGGAATCGTTCGGCGAGATCCGGGCCCGCACCATCGACGCGCCGACCGCATGCAGCGACACCTCCGACCACGCGAACGGCAACATCACCTCGCCACCGGCACCGGCGTCGGCCATCACCGCGGCATGCAGCACCGAATCCAACAACACCGGATGCAGTCCGTATCGCGATGCATCGGCGACTGTTTCGGGCAGCGCCGCTTCGACGAACAACTCCTCACCACGATGCCACAATGACCGCAACCCCTGGAAAGTCGGACCGTAGTCATATCCGAGTCCGGCCAACACCGAATACAGATCGTGCACTGCCACCGCCACCGCGCCACGCGGCGGCCACACCGTCAATCCCTCCAACAGCGCTTCGGCGGCAACCGAATTCGCGAAATCGACACCCTGCCGCTCGAGCACCCCCTCAGCATGAGTGACCCACCCCGCCTGCGGGTCCCCGGCAGCACGGGAATACACCACCACCCGCCGAACACCCTGCTCCTGGTCATCGGCGTCGTCGACCACGACCTGCACCTGCCGCGCAGTCTCACCCGCCAAGATCAGCGGAGTCATCAATGTCAGGTCCCGCACCACCGGGCACCCGACCTCCTCCCCGGCCCGCAACACCAACTCCACGAACCCGGTACCCGGGAACAACACCACCCCACCAACCGCGTGATCGACCAACCACGGCTGCGACGCCAACGACAACCGACCCGTCAACACCACGCCACCCGAACCCGCCGACGCCATCACCGCACCCAACAACGGATGCCCAGCCCCGGCCAACCCCAACGACACCGCATCACCGGTCCCGGTCGAGGTCAACCAGTAATGGCGACGCTGGAACGCATACGTGGGCAACTCGATTCGACGACCACGACCCGGAAGCATCGCTTCCCACACCACACCCACACCCGACACCTCCAGCTGGGCCATCGAACGCGTGAACGCGACCGCGCAATCCTCGCCACGCAGCAACGAACCCACGATCACCGGCGAAGGAGAATCGGAAACTTCTGTGTCGCAAGCCTGTTCGATGTCCACGGTCAGCAGCGGGTGCGGGCTCGCCTCTACGAACACGCTGTATCCGTCACGGCGCAACGCCTGCACCGTCTCCTCGAAACACACCGTGTCCCGCAAATTCCGGAACCAGTACCGGGCATCCAACTCCGTCGGGTCCAGAATCGTACCGGTGACCGTGGAATAGAACACCACCCCCGACGAACCCTCCGAACCGGCGGAACCCTGCGAACATGGCTGGATGTCGCCGAGCACCTCGAGCAGCTGATCACGGAGTTGTTCGACCTGCGGCGAATGCGAGGCATAGTCCACCGCAATCCGACGTGCACGAACATCACGTCGCTCACACTCGGTCAGGAACGACTCCGCCTGCCCGACATCGCCGGACACCACTGTCGACCCCGGGCCATTGACGGCCGCCACCGTCAACCCGTCGAACCGCTCGAGCAACTCCTCGACCCGCTCCCGCGACGCGAACACCGACACCATCGCGCCCTGACCAGCCAACACCGCCAACGCCGCCGACCGCCGGATCACGATCCGGGCAGCATCCTCGAGCGACAATCCGCCCGCGACATGAGCTGCGGCGATCTCGCCTTGAGAATGACCCACCACCGCATCAGGTTCCACGCCGACCGAACGCCACAACTCCGCCAGCGACACCATCACCGCGAACAACACCGGCTGCACGATCTCGACGTGTTCGAGCCACCCCTCATCATCAGTAGCAAGCACATCCAGCAACGACCACTCCACCAAAGGAGCGAACACCCGATCACACTCGGCCATCTTCTGCGCGAACACCGGAAACCGAGCCGACAGTTCCCGGCCCATCCCCAGCCACTGTGCACCCTGACCCGGGAACACCAACACCGTCTTGCCGTGTGCGCGTGCGGTCCCCGACACCACACCATCGCCGGGCACCCCGTGGACCACCGCGTCGAGCCCACCCGACAACGCCGCCCGGTCCCCGCCCACGATCACCGCACGATGATCGAACCGCGACCGACCCGCCAACGTCGCCGCCACATCCACCGCGTCCACATCCGGACGCTCGATCAGATAACGCGACAACCGAGCCGCCTGCCCCGCCAACGCCTCGTCGGTCCGCGCCGACACCACCCACGCCACCGGCACCGACCCGTCCCCACCGACACCAGTCGCGGGATCGGTCACCGGTTCGGTCACAGGATCGGTCTCCGACTCCGGCGTCTGTGGTCGCGGCGCCTGCTCACTCACCGGCGCCTGCTCGAGAATCACGTGCGCATTCGTGCCACTGATACCGAACGCCGACACCGCAGCACGACGCGGACGACCGGCCTCAGGCCAATCCCGTTGCTCAGTGAGCAGCGCCACCCGCCCCGCATCCCAATCCACATGCGAGGACGGGGAATCCACATGCAACGTCTTGGGCAACACCCCATGACGCATCGCCTGCACCATCTTGATCACCCCGGCCACACCGGCAGCCGCCTGCGTGTGCCCGATGTTCGACTTGACCGAACCCAACCACACCGGCCGATCCTCCGGCCGATCCTGCCCATACGTGGCCAGCAACGCCTGCGCCTCGATCGGATCACCCAACCTGGTACCGGTACCGTGCGCCTCCACCACATCCACCTCAGCCGCGGACACCCCCGCATTGGCCAACGCCCGCCGAATCACCCGCTGCTGCGAAGGACCGTTCGGCGCGGTCAAACCATTGGACGCACCATCCTGATTGACCGCACTGCCCCGCACCACCGCCAACACCCGATGCCCGTTACGTTGGGCATCGGACAACCGCTCCAACACCAACACACCCGAACCCTCACCGAACGCGGTCCCGTCGGCCGCGTCGGCGAAGGGCTTGCACCGGCCATCCGGCGCCAACCCTCGCTGCCGGGAGAACTCCACAAACGTCCCCGGGGTTGTCATCACCGTGACCCCACCGGCCAAAGCCAGCGAACACTCCCCCGACCGCAACGCCGCCACCGCCTGATGCAACGCCACCAGACCCGCCGAACACGCCGTATCCACCGATACCGCAGGCCCTTCCAACCCCAACACATACGACACCCGACCCGACACCACACTCGCTGTCACACCGGTGAATGCGTTATCCCCGACCCCGTCACTACCAGCGGCGCCATAGGACTGGTCGATCACACCGACGTACACGCCGGTGTCGCTTCCGCGCAACGTCGCAGGCCGAATCCCGGCGTGTTCGAGTGCCTCCCAAACCGTTTCCAGCAGGATCCGCTGCTGGGGGTCCATCCCGATCGCCTCACGCGGACTGATCCCGAAGAAGTCCGCGTCGAACTCTGCCGCGTCGTACAGGAATCCGCCCTCATTCGTGTACGACTTGCCTGCCACACCGGGCTCCGGATCGAATACCCCGTCCCAGCCGCGATCGGCCGGAAACCCCGCAATCACATCACGCCCGTCAACCACCAGCTGCCACAATTCTTCTGCGGAATTGACCCCACCCGGAAGGCGGCACCCCACCCCCACGATCGCCACCGGCTCCGAAGACGACAGCGACACCACCGACGCGGATTCCGAAGCCGCAGCGACATCGGTGTCGATTAGCTGGGTAAGGATCTGCGCGGTCACCGCGTCCGGTGTCGGATAGTCGAAGACCAGCGTCACAGGCAACCGCAACCCGGTGAAGGTGTTCAACCGGTTGCGTGTCTCGACCGCGGTCAACGAATCGAAACCCAGATCCCGGAAACTACAGCCGGCATCGATGGCTGCACCGTTGTCGTGGCCCAACACGGCCGCTACCTGATCGCGAACAGTGTCCAGTACCAATGCCTTTTGCTCGGCATCGGTCAGTCCCGCCAACCGCTGCCGCAAACCCACCACAGTTCCTGGGCCGCGATGGGCCCCCGGATTCCCGGCCTCTGACAACCCCGACGACACCGCGTCACCGACCCCCGACGAACCCAACCAATACCGGCGGCGCTGGAACGCATAAGCCGGCAACTCCACACGCCGCCCACGGCACCCCAACACCGCATCCCACACCACACCCGCACCCACCACATCCAAGTGGGCCATCGAGCGGGTGAACGCGAGAACACTGTCCTGGTCGCGCTGCAACGAGCCCACGATCACCGGGTCTCGGCCATCATCGGAAGCCAAAGCCTCACAGATCTGTTCGATGTCGACAACCAGTAGCGGATGCGGGCTCGCCTCGACGAACACGGTGTACCCGTCCCCCCGCAACGCCTGCACCGCCTGCTCGAAACACACCGTGTCCCGCAAATTCCGGAACCAGTACCGGGCATCCAACTCCGTCGGGTCCAGAATCGTACCGGTGACCGTGGAATAGAACACCACCCCCGACGAACCCTCCGAACCGGCGGAACCCTGCGAACATGGCTGGATGTCGCCGAGCACCTCGAGCAGCTGATCACGGAGTTGTTCGACCTGCGGCGAATGCGAGGCATAGTCCACCGCAATCCGACGTGCACGAACATCACGTCGCTCACACTCGGTCAGGAACGACTCCGCCTGCCCGACATCGCCGGACACCACTGTCGACCCCGGGCCATTGACGGCCGCCACCGTCAACCCGTCGAACCGCTCGAGCAACTCCTCGACCCGCTCCCGCGACGCGAACACCGACACCATCGCGCCCTGACCAGCCAACACCGCCAACGCCGCCGACCGCCGGATCACGATCCGGGCAGCATCCTCGAGCGACAATCCGCCCGCGACATGAGCTGCGGCGATCTCGCCTTGAGAATGACCCACCACCGCATCAGGTTCCACGCCGACCGAACGCCACAACTCCGCCAGCGACACCATCACCGCGAACAACACCGGCTGCACGATCTCGACGTGTTCGAGCCACCCCTCATCATCAGTAGCAAGCACATCCAGCAACGACCACTCCACCAAAGGAGCGAACACCCGATCACACTCGGCCATCTTCTGCGCGAACACCGGAAACCGAGCCGACAGTTCCCGGCCCATCCCCAGCCACTGTGCACCCTGACCCGGGAACACCAACACCGTCTTGCCGTGTGCGCGTGCGGTCCCCGACACCACACCATCGCCGGGCACCCCGTGGACCACCGCGTCGAGCCCACCCGACAACGCCGCCCGGTCCCCGCCCACGATCACCGCACGATGATCGAACCGCGACCGACCCGCCAACGTCGCCGCCACATCCACCGCGTCCACATCCGGACGCTCGATCAGATAACGCGACAACCGAGCCGCCTGCCCCGCCAACGCCTCGTCGGTCCGCGCCGACACCACCCACGCCACCGGCCCGCCCCCACGAGCACCGACGTCGGTCACCGACTCCGGCGCCTGCTCGAGGATGACGTGGGCATTGGTACCACTGACACCGAACCCCGATACCGCCGCCCGCCGCGGGCGGTCCGACTGCGGCCAGTCCCGCGCCTCGGTCAGCAGCCCGACATGTCCCGAAGTCCAGTCCACACGGGAGGACGGCGCGTCCACGTTCAGGGTCTTCGGAAGCAGCCCGTGACGTAGGGCTTGCACCATCTTGATCACACCAGCCATACCCGCAGCCGCCTGAGTATGACCGATATTCGACTTGATCGAACCCAGCCACAACGGCTCCCGATCACGATCACGCTGGCCATAAGTCGCCAGCAAGGCGTGCGCCTCGATCGGATCCCCTACTCTGGTGCCGGTACCGTGCGCCTCCACCACATCCACCTCAGCGGCAGACACCCCCGCATTGGCCAACGCACGCCGAATCACCCGCTGCTGCGAAGGACCGTTCGGCGCGGTCAAACCATTGGACGCACCATCCTGATTGACCGCACTGCCCCGCACCACCGCCAACACCCGATGCCCGTTACGTTGGGCATCGGACAACCGCTCCAACACCAGCACACCCGAACCCTCACCCCACGCCGTCCCGTCGGCCGCATCGGCGAAGGGCTTGCACCGGCCATCCGGCGCCAACCCTCGCTGCCGGGAGAACTCCACAAACGTTCCAGGGGTGGACATCACCGTCACCCCACCCGCCAGCGCCAGCGAACACTCCCCCGACCGCAACGCCTGGACTGCCAGATGCAGCGCCACCAGCGATGACGAAGCCGAAGTGTCCACCGACACCGCCGGCCCCTCCAACCCCAACACATACGACACCCGACCCGACACCACACTGGATGAACCGCCGGTCAATCGATAGCCTTCGACATCGACCGGGACCTCCCCGCCGGCTCCGACCCCATAGTCGTTGTGCATCACCCCGCAGTACACGCCGGTGTCGCTTCCGCGGAGTGCCGATGGGTCGATGCCCGCTGATTCCAGCGCCTCCCATGCGGTTTCCAGCAGCACTCGCTGCTGAGGATCCATCGCCAACGCCTCGCGCGGACTGATACCGAAGAATTGGGCGTCGAAATCGGATGATTGATGGAGGAATCCGCCCACGCGCACATAGGATTTGCCTGGCACACCCGGCTCTGGGTCGTACAGGTGTTCCAGGTCCCAGCCGCGGTCCGTCGGAAAATCCGAGAACCCATCACGACCGTCAAATACCAACTGCCACAGGTCTTCGGACGACTCCACACCGCCCGGAAACCGGCAGCCGGTTCCCACTATCGCGATCGGCTGGCTCATAACCTGCCCATCGCTGGGCTGCGTCCACTCAGGCTCATCGTTGAGAAGCTCAGCGCGCCCTGGATACAGCCGAGTCATACAATCCCCTGTTGAGTCGAGTGGAGTTGGGTTGCGATGTGTGGCCGTACGGATCCGTCGGGTTGAACCACGAGAGGGTCGTGAAGGGCATCGGCCACGTCGATGATCTGGCGTGTTGCGCACTAGACAAGCTCAGGATCGAACTGGGCCCAAACTGCTAGATGCTTGCTTAGGCATAGTCCGCTGAACTCGGATTCAGCTGACGAGCCGGCCACATTTCATACTGAGCGGTCGCCACCAAAGGTCGACATTGCATTCGCAACGATGGGCGTAGGCACCACGTCTCCGAAACGCCGCAATCGCCGACATATGACTCCTCATACCTGATTTCACACCCCTCGGATCTGCCCGGACTGGCGAGCAGAACCCGAAGGCCGGTACGGGTGCCCTCGCAGAGACGGTCGATCCCCGAAGCCGTCTTGCTCGTGCCCGGCAGGATCGTCGGGCCGGTCAGGATCGTTTTCATCAAGGTAGAACACGTTCCTGCCTGATGCAAGCAGTCGCGACCGCGACCGCTGAAGCACGAGGCCCTTCCCATGCCTATTCGTCCCAAAGCTGTTTGGTGGACAACAGACTTCACAGAATCGGCGACCAGTCACCTCCTGAATGCCGCCATCCCCAGACCCGAAGTCGCCCAGGGCCAGATTGCCCCGGGTTGCCGTAGTTGGCCCCAATGTACTCACGAAAGGACTGGGCCGGACGCGCCTGCCAAGCGGTCGACTAGGCGACGTCCGAAAGTTCAGGTGCCGCATGGCCTGTCACGTACAGTCGCTCGAAAGCGGCTGTACGTATTCCGACGACATCGGTGTGCACAGACTGCTAGCATCGGCGAGCGGCCCAGCATGTCGGCTGGGTTCCAGCGAGGGGGCAAACCATGACAGTTGTGGAGTTCCGCGACTCCGAGAGCTCAACCCGACGTATTTTGCGGTGGGTCCGCGAATGGGGTTGGTTTGCATCCCTGGTCTTCGTGCCCGCGATTCCCGATCGATTCAGTCGGGTGTACGACGATATTCTCACTGCATCGAACTGGCTAGGTGAGGAATCGCTGTTCTTTAATCTGGGCTACTGGAAAGACAATCCCCGAACCTTCGATCAAGCAGGCGCGGCGTTGGCTCGGTTGCTAGCAACCGAAGCGCACCTCGGGCCCGACGACATAGTGGTTGACGTCGGCTGCGGATTCGGCGATCAAGATTTTCTCTGGGCTGATGAATTCGGCCCGAAACGAATTACAGGCGTTAACATATCCGCGAAACAAGTCGAAATCGCGACCGCGCGGGCCGCCGAACTGGGGCTCAGCGATATCATAGAGTATACGCACGGGTCCGCAAGCGATCTGCCTCAGCCCAGTGCATCTGCAACGAAAGTGACCGCGCTCGAATCGGCGCTTCACTTTCCGTCGCGTTCACGGTTTTTCGATGAAGCATTCCGAGTCTTGGCACCTGGGGGTCGGTTGGTGACCGCCGACGTTGTGCCGCTCGCAAATGAGCATGTTTCAAGCAGGACTAGTCGGCTACGCCCACTGGAAAAATTGGTGCACGGCATATTTACAACTTCCCGCCAGAATCACACCAATGCAGAGGAATACCGTCAAGCGCTCGTAACAGCCGGATTCAAAGATGTGAGGGTCTACTCCATCCGCAATCACGTCTACCCTCAATATGCGGAATATGTGAACCTGAAGCTCAGGCAGCCGGAGATGAGGAGAATTAATCCGTTGATTCGGACCTTCTTCGGCCGAAGAGGGGTCTCTTTCTGGGCCCCTTGGCTGGACTATATCGTTGCTACTGCAGACAAGCCGCCGTCAGGAGATGGTCTTTAGTCTCGATCTCTCGTGAGCCTGGCGCGTCGGCCTGATCGAGTTCTGATTACTTGTCCGGGAGATGGATTCGGGTGTGTCGAGGTGGAACGGGTGATACGGCCAGCGATGGAGAACAGACGCAGCCTGAGTCGCTCCGGTTCCCATCGGCGGGCCTCTTCGGAGTCGAACGCGAGCAGTTGCGTCCAGGCGATCAGTTTGCCGGCGAGTTGCACGATCTGAAGCCAGATCCGGTTCTGGTCGAACCCATGTAGCGGAAGGTTCTGCAAACCGCTGTCTTTCTCGACAACCTCGTGCAGGCTCACCAACACTCGAGCGGTCGTCCCCCGTTCTCGTGCGGGTGTGCGGCGCAGAACCGCGGCACCAACCGCAATCAACCCTCCAGCCCGCGATGCATGTGCAGGTACGGAGACCCTAACCGGGCGGTGAGTGGCGCTACACGGTGCGGTTCTCATAGAGTCGCAGTCAGGAACTACCTGCTAGCCAAGTAGCAGCAAGCCGGAAGGAACAAGATGGCCGCGAAGACAACCACCGAGAACGACATCGCGGACGAGGACCTCGAGCCCGTAGCCGACGAGACCGCCCGGCAGGCGCAGCGCGTCGTCGCCGCATACGCCGCCGACGCCGATGAGTGCCGCATGCTCCTCTCCATGCTCGGCATTGCGCCGATCGCGAAGCTAGACTGACGAATCACAGCTGAGAAAGAGTAGGGAATCCGTGTCTTCGCTCTCGGCGTCACCGACGAGTTCCGAGAGGCCTACGGGCACCGAGCCGGGTAGCAACACCGGAGGGTCCGACTTCGTCGTAGTCGCCAACCGTCTACCCGTCGACCTCGAGACACTGCCCGACGGCACGTCTCGCTGGAAGCGCAGCCCTGGTGGCCTTGTCACCGCGCTCGAGCCGATACTGCGCAACAACAAGGGCGCTTGGGTCGGATGGCCCGGAGTGGCCGACGTCGACCTCGACCCGATCGTCGAGGACGGTCTCGACCTCTACCCCATACCGCTGAGCGCGCAGGAGGTTGCGGACTACTACGAAGGCTTCTCCAACGCAACCCTGTGGCCGCTTTACCACGACGTCATCGTGAAGCCGGAGTACCGGCGCGAGTGGTGGAACGCCTATGTCGAGGTGAACCGGCGGTTCGCCGAGGCCACCTCGAAGGCCGCCGCCGAAGGCGCCACCGTATGGATACAGGACTACCAGCTACAGCTGGTGCCGAAGATGCTGCGCATGCTGCGCCCCGACCTGACCATCGGATTCTTCCTGCACATCCCGTTCCCGCCAGTCGAGCTGTTCATGCAGATGCCGTGGCGGCGCGAGATCGTCGAGGGCCTCCTCGGCGCCGACCTCATCGGCTTCCACCTCCCCGGTGGCGCAGAGAACTTCCTGTTCCTGGCCCGGAGACTGGCAGGCCAGCAAACCTCCCGCGGGTCTGTCGGAGTGCGCTCCAAACTCGGTGTCGTACAAGTCGGGTTCCGCAACGTGCGGGTCGGTGCGTTCCCGATCTCCATCGACTCCGGGCAGCTCGACGAACTGTCCCGCCGCAAGTCGATTCGTGACCGCGCCAAGCAGATCCGCAAGGAACTGGGCAACCCGAAGCACATCATGCTCGGCGTCGACCGGCTCGACTACACCAAGGGCATCGACGTCCGACTCGACGCGCTGTACGAACTGCTCGAGGAAGGCCGGGTCGATCCCGCCGATACCGTCATGGTGCAGCTAGCCACCCCGAGCCGCGAACGCGTCGAAAGCTATGTTCAGATGCGTGGTGCGATCGAGCAGACGGTCAGCCGAATCAACGGCGAGTACGCCGAGGTGGGTCGGCCGGTGGTGCACTACATCCACCGCGCCATTGCCCGCGATGAGTTGGTTGCATTCTTCGTGGCCGCTGACGTCATGTTGGTGACTCCGCTGCGCGACGGCATGAATCTGGTCGCCAAGGAGTACGTGGCCTGCCGAAGCGACCTCGGCGGCGCCCTGCTGCTGAGCGAATTCACCGGGGCCGCAGCCGAACTCCGCCAAGCCTTCCTGTGCAACCCCCACGACCTCGACGACGTCAAGGACAAGATGGAGGCGGCCCTCACCGTGGGCCGAGAGGAAGGCCGACGCCACATGCGCGCTCTGCGCCGTCAGGTCCTCGCGCACGACGTCGACCGGTGGGCGCATTCCTTCCTCGATGCCCTGGGCCAGCAGGGGGTAGCCGGTGCGGCGCTGCTGCCGTCCGATGGTGAGTACACCGAGTAGTTCTGCACCACAAATACATACGACGGAGGGCTCCCGAATTTTCGGGAGCCCTCCGTCGTGGAACCTGTGCGCGAATCGCTACATCGGCGTCAGTCGCCCAGTAAGCCAGCGATCGCCTTCCTTGTGCATCTCCATCCGCACGCGACTTCCGGTGGTCGCGGCGTCCGGCATCTCTTCGCTGGTCGTAATCTGGTTGACATACAACAGCACCACAGCGTCGTCCGGGCTCGCCGATTCAATCGCCCCGGCCTGCACGGTGGCCTCGACGGTGATCTTCTTCTCCTTGGCGCCCGGAGCGATCGTCTCCTTCACCAACTTGTCGTAGTCGCCTTTGAAGTCACTCGTCAGACCGTCTGCGGCGGCAGCCAACTGCTGGTCGACCTCGTTGAAGTTGTAGGACAGCATCGCAGTTGCCTGAGCAGTCGCCGCCTGGACAGCGTCCGAACGGGCCTGTTCGGTCGCACGGTCCTGCAAGTAGCCCCAGCCCAGAAAACCGACACCCACCAAAAGGGCGGCAACCACGACACCGGCGACAGCCAGGAGCGCTGTCGGCAGCGACGACTTCGTAGGAACAACAGCTGGCGTGGTCTGGATCGGCGACGCATCCGTCTCGGTGGTCACACCACCACCCTCATTCTCGGCACGATTCTCGGTCACGGCACGAACTCCACCTTCGATGCGGTCAACGTCCCGTCGTCATCGGTCACCGTGACACGCATCCGGAAGTCACGCGGACCGTTCTGATCACCGTTCGCACTGCTCACATCGGCTCGAGCCGACACGAGAACCGTTGCGGTGTTTCCATTCTCGCTCTCGAAGCCCGTCGCCACGATCCGGCCGACGGTGGTCACGCCGGCCTCCTTCACGATGCTGACGAAGGGGTCCTCACGGCCGTCGAACTCCGACTTGAACTCCCCACTCGCACCCGCCAGGATCCTCTCGACGTCTTCTTTGGCCGTATCCGGCTTGATGGTCGTCAGGTTCAGCACTGTCTGTTGAGCAGTGTCTACGAAGGCCTGCCGCTGAGCGTCCCGATCGTTCGCAGCCGCCCGCTCGAACAGTAGCCATCCGCCGACACCGAGAAGAGCGACGATCACCAAGCCCAATGCGACCGCAGCGGCCAGAGGGCCGCGACTCTTCTTGGGCGTGGTCGGATGCCATTCCTCCGGCGTGGCCTCCCCCGCCGACAGCGGGAGCGCAATTGTCTCTGTCTGCGTGACTGCTTCATCGACCGCGACAGCCTCAACCGCCCGAGTTCGATCCTTCTCCAACGTGATCGTGCCAGTGGTGGCCCCACCAGAGTCGACAACCCGCGCTTCCTCCACCGACCGCACACCGTTGCCACTTGCCGGTCCCGCACTGCGACTGGCTCGCCGACGCATCGGCCGCTTGCGCTCGTCGGGTGTCAGCCCTGCTGACGTGTCATCATCGTCTGCCACGTCGTGTCCTCTCTCGGTGTTCCGCCAGCCAACCCCGGCTGCGAGTACAGCAGGCCGTCGGGCCCGACGTACTTGCCAGTCGTCGGGTCGTAGGGGCGCGCTGTGGCAGGAACATTCGTACTCCCCTGAGCGCTCGCCGGTGCCGTCGTGTACGAGGGTACAGACGGATCCTGCGGCGGCCCACTGGGCGGGTTGTTTCCCAGTGGAACGTATCCCGCTGCGCTGCGGCATTCCTCGGGCGACGCCGCATACCTACCCGGGAACTCCATGCACGGGTAGTTGCGGGCGCCACGAACCACACTCGGGTCGTCCGGTGCCACCTTGCAGAACAGGTCCGACGGCGTGGGGACCGGTGCGTCGTCGTCGGGTGAACGCCACTGATCTGCCGGGAGGAAGCCCGTGGTGCACGGCGGCGGATCGTTCACCTGCAGAGCAAAGTTCACGATCGCACCGTCATCGAGAGGCCCGAGCGTGGCCGAAGTTACGAGCCAGTTCACGAGGGGCGGATAGATCACGAGTACCTGTTCGATGCTCTTGTGGTAGATCGTGGAGACCTCACCTACGCTCACCAGATTGGCGAGCAACAGCGGCAGCGTCGGCCTCAACTCCTGGAACAGGGCGTTGGCCTCATCGGCCGCGTTCGGCGTCTGCGCCAGCACGCTGCGAATCTGAGGATCGCTGGCCCGCAACTGATTCGAAAATGTCACGAGGTCCTGCGTCCACGCCCGGATCGCGTCGCTCGTGACCACCTGCGTATCGAGCAGGCCCTCGGCCTGCTCGATCAGGTTCTTGGTGGCGTCAGAGTTCGCGTTGGCCTCCTGTACGAACAGCCGCGCCGAGTCGATGAGCCGCTGCAGATCCGGACCCGCGCCGTTGAACGCCTTGAACGACTCGTCGACGACCTTTCGTAACTGGGTGTTCGAGATGCTCTGCACGAGGGTGTTCGCCTCGTCGAGCATCACGCCCACGTCCTGCGGAATACTCGTTCGGTCAACGGGAATCACGTCCCCGTCGGTGAGGTACGGCTCCGAATCTGTGCGCGGAATCAGATCGACATATTGCTCACCGACCGCGGACACACTCTTGACCGCCGCGTCGAGGTCGGCGGGGATGTCGTAACTGTCGCTGATGGACAGCTTCGCGTCGACGCCTTCCTCGGTCAGCACCACGTCCTCGACCTTGCCGATATTGGTGCCACGGAACGCGACGTTGGCGTTGACATACAGCCCACCACTCGAGGGCAGCTGCACGGTCACCCGGTTCTGTCCGATGCCGAACAGAGCGGGCAACTGCACGTATTGGCTGGCCATCACGACCAGACCGACGACAGTCAGGATCGAGAAGATCACCAACTGGATGCGGACGAACCTCGAGAGCATCATGGGGTCGGCGCTCCTAGTTGCGGAAGTCCGGGAATCTGCAGCGACGGAAAGTCGTTCGCCGTCGCAGGCTTGGGCTCGGCCTGCAGCAGGTCAGGCTTCTTTGGATTGGGGATCTGCAGCGGATCATTGACCTGTCCGGCCGTGCCCGCCAATCTGCCGAGCGCGCCCTCGACGCCCGCGAGTGTCGGTCCCAGACCCGTCTGATCGATGAAGTTGGTGGTCAGACGCTCATTCGTCATGTCGATCATCATGTTCAGGTTGCTGTAGTCGCCCCGGAACACCTGGTCCAGCGTCCTCATCGTGAATGGGAAGGTGAGCATCATCGACAGCGAATCGGTCAGGCTACTGCCGGTACCGGCAAGCTGTTCCAGCAGCGGAGAGAGCGAAGCCAGATTGGCCTTCAGGTCGTCTCCGCTCTCGTTGATCACCCGCGTCGCAGTATCGGAGAAACTGCCCAGCGCCACCAATGCATTCGTAAGATTCTGACGCTGCGATACCAGTACCTCGAGGGCAGGCGGAATGCCGTCCAGGGCCCGATTCAGCGTTTCGGTCTGTTGGTTGACGGTTCCGGCGAGCCGATCGATCCCCTCCATTGCGGAGATGATCTGTGTGCGCTGATCGTCGAGGCTGCCGACAAGCTGGTCGAGCTGCGGCAAGAGGTCCCGGATCGAGCCCTCTCGCCCGTCGAAGGCTGCGTTGAGCTCCCGGGTGATGTCGTTGATCTGAGCAAGGCCGCCGCCGTTGAGCACGACCGACAGCGACGACAGCGTCTGCTCCGTCGTGGGGTACGCGCCCGCACGCTCGAGCGGGATAACGTCGCCGGCCTGCAGGGTGCCCTGCGGCGCGATACCCACTGGCGCAGCGAGTTCGAGGTGCTGCGAACCGAGCAGGCTTGTCTGCCCGATCTTCGCCGTCGCGTTGGCCGGCAACTGCACATCCTTGTTCAGTGACACCGTGACGAGGGCGTGCCAGTCCTGGACCTCGATGCCGGTGACGGCCCCGACGGTGACGTCATTGACGCGAACCGGCGAGTTCTGCGACATGGTCGTCACGTTCGGCATCTGGACCTGAACGGTGTAGGAGTCGTCTCCACGACCTTCCGTGCCCGGCAACGGAACCGAGTTGAGGCCATTCCACTCACAGCCTGTCACCGCCATGGTGAGTGTCAGGGCAATGGCCGATGTGGCCACCGCCCGGGCACGCTTGCTATTCCTGGTCATCGTCCACCTCCCGGATTGAGCAGGGCTTCGAGATCCTTGGGGACGTCGATCGACGGCATCGTCGCAAGCGGCGCGGCGATGGGTGCCGGTGCCGGACGCTCCGGCACCTGACCGGCCAGGCTCGGCGGGCTGAACACAATCTGCTCCGGCAGAGCAAGCTGAGTATCGGCGACACGCGTCAGGATGGGCGGGTAATTGGTGGTGATCGAGTTCAGTACCGGCCCGAGGAACTGGGCACAGAGGTCGGCGGTCCGGTCCGAATCGTTATCCTCGAGCCCTCGGATCAACCCACAGACCATGTTGATCGGGTTTCTCGCGTTGCTGGCCGCCAGCACACCGTTGATCGAACCCGTCTTGGGGCTGTAGATGTTGTTGAAGTTGGCCAGCGCATTGGGTGCCACGTGCAGTACCTGCTCGAGCTGCGGACGCTTCTCGACGAGCACGGACGTCGCGTCAGCGAGTCGGCCGACCTGCTCGGTGAGCGAGGCCCGGTTGTCGGTGACGAAACGATTCACGTCGCCGATCGCGACGTCGAGATCCTGCAGCGCCGTTCCGAGTTCGTCGCTGGTGTCCGCGAGCAACGAGGACACCGACTGCAGACGTCCGCCGAACTGCACGATCTGCTGGTTGCTCGACGACAGTGCGGACACGAAGACCTGCAGGTTACGGATCGTCGCGAACAGATCGGTTCGGCCGTCGGACAGCGTCTTCATGGTGTCGGACAGCTCACGCAGCGTGTCGCGCAGTGCATCGCCGTTACCGTCGAGATTGTCTCCCACGGTGTCGATGAAGTTGCCGAGTGAACCCTGATCGGCACCGCCCTGCGGACCGAGCGCCTCCGACAGCTTGGTCAGCTCGGTCTTGATCTCGTCCCACTCGACCGGGACAGCGGTACGTTCCATCGGAATCTCGGCGCCGTCTGGCATCGCCTCACCCCCGGTGTACACCGGGGTCAGCTGCACGAACCGCGCCGCAACGAGGCTTGGCGCGATGATGACGGCTTTCGCGTCGGCCGGGATGTCGACGGAACGATCGACATTCATGACGACCGTCGCGCCGGTGCCGTTGGGGTCGATGCTCTCGATCGAGCCGACCGATACCCCGAGCACTCGGACGTCGTCACCGGCGTAAAGGCCCGTGGTCGATGGAAACTGGGCCGTGATGGTGGTCTTGCCCAGCCCGGGGAAGAGGTAGACGACCCCGGCAACGAGAACGGCAACCACGACGGCCGCGGTCGCACCGATCGTCAACCACTTCTTCTTGGCACTCATGTGCTTCTGTTCGTCGCTCATCGGTTCGGATCCTTGAGCTCGGTCTTCAATGGCGGGAACTGCGAGAGGTCCTGCGGTACATGCTCGGGCCACAACAGTTGATCGACCGCCGTCTGCGCCATCGGGCTGACGCTGAAGTTCGCGACGTATGCCATGAAGAATGGACCGCTGCCGACAGCCTCGCCCAGCGAGCGCGCGTACGGCGCCAGGCCATCGAGGGCCCGGCCGATATTGTCCTTGTTGTTCTGCAGATTCGCGACAACAGCATTCAGCTTGTCGAGCGTCGGCTTCATCTGCTGCTCGTTGTCCCGGACCAGACCGGTGAGCTGCTGCGATACTGCCGAGACGTTGACGATCAGCTCGCTGATCGCGTTACGGCGGCGGTCGAGCTCGCCGAGCAACTGGTTACCGTCGAGGATCAGGGAACTGATCTGGTCACTGCGGTCCGCGAGGATCTTCGTCACCCCCTCGGCCTGGCCCAGCAGGTCCTGTAGGGACTCGTCTCGCGAGTTGATGCTCTGCGACAGCCGCGTGACGCCGTCGAGCGCCGCCCGCAACTCCGGCGGCGTGTCGGACAACGTCTCGGACACCGCGTTGAGCGACTCGTTGAGCTGGTTGGTGTCGAGATCAGCGACGGTCGACGTGAGGTCCCCGAGTGCATCGTTGAGCGAGTACGGAGAGTTGGTGCGCTCCAACGGAATGGTGCTGCCGACCCGCATGACGTCCGAGCCTTCAGAAGTCACCTGCATCGACTTGCGTCCGAGCACCGTGTTGGTCTTGATATCGGCGCCCGTGCTGTCACCGAGGCGGATGCCCTCGTTCATGGAGAAGGCGACCCTCACTTCGGCACCGTCGAGTTCGACGCTCTCGACCTCGCCGACGTTGACGCCGGCGAGCGTCACGTAGTCGCCCGGCATCAGCCCGCCCGCGTCCTCGAACAGCGCCTCGTACCGCACGTTGCCGAACAGGAACGGCAGGCGGTCGTACTGTAGGCCGGCCAGCACGAGGCACGCCGAGACCGCGACACCGATGATGCCGATCCGCGAAAGATCCCGCTCACCCTTGGCCATCGAATGTGCACCTCCCCGTCGTCTGAGCCGGTGTGGTGGGCAGGTCCACATGCAACTCCTGCCCATCCGGTCCGGAGAACTTGAACTTCACCGAGCACGTGTAGAACTGGAAGAACGCACCATACGAACCGGTTCGAATCATCTTCCGATACGACTCCGGCAGCCGCTCGAGCACCCAGTTGATGTCGTCCTGACCGTTCTGCAGGTTCGTCGCGAGATCGCCCGCGCGCGCAATCGTCGATTGCAGATCCGGACGCGCGCCCTGTAGCAGCTGTGCCAGGTCACCGGTGGCCGTAGCGATCTTGGGAATCGCGGCCCCGATCGGATCGCGGTCCTGCGCCAGTCCACTCACCAACTGCTGCAACTGGTCGATCGTGGTCGAAAACTGATCGCCCTTGTCGTTGATCGTCGTCAACGTGGTGTTGAGGTTCGTGATGACGTCACCGATCAGCTTGTCCCGGTCCGCCAACGTGGATGTGAACGAGCTGGTGTTGCCGAGCAGCGACACCAGCGTGCCGCCCTGGCCTTGGAGAACCTGTAACAGTGCGCCGCTGAGGTCGTTCACCTGTTCTGCGCTCAGCCCCCGAAGGAGCGGCTTGAAGCCGCCGAGCAGCAGATCCAGGTCCAGAGCGGGGGCGGTCTGCGACTCCGGGATCGTCTGTCCCTTAGCGAGGGGCTCGGACGAGCCTTCCCCGTCGAGGAGCTCGAGGTATCGGTCTCCGACGAGGTTCTCGTAGCGGACCGTCGCCCGGGTGCTCTGGAGCAGGGGGTACTTCGTATCGACGTCGAACGTCACATTGGCGAGGTTGTCGGTCCCCACCTCGACACCCTTGACAGTGCCGACGGGCACGCCCGCGATCCGCACCTTCTCCCCCGATTTCAGGCCGGAGGCGTTGGTGAATTCGGCACGATAGCCGTCCGTGCTGCTGAATCGGGCCTGGCTGAACACGATCGCCAGCCCGGCGAAGATCAGCACCATGACGACGGTGAACGCGAGGAACTTTGCTGTGGTCGCGCGCATCAGTTCTGACCTCCCGCAACCGGAGTTCCGCCATAGAGCATCTGAAACAGCGTGGGCATGCTGATGGTCGACCTCGTCGACGGCATGTACGGAACGTTGCCGGTGTCGGTCACGACGAACGGCGCCTTGCCGTCACGTCGCGGGTTGGGGTTGGGCAGGGTCCAGCAGTTCGGACCACCCGTGGCGTTGACCTTGGGGAGGTCCCTCGGGTACGTGTACGGCTCGATGCCGCCCAGGAAGTTGGTGCTCATCGCGAAACCGGACTGGGCACCGCCCTCCATTCGTTCGGCGAGAGGCAGGAGGTTGTCGATGCCGACGACGAGGCACGAGATGGCTGGCGAATATCCGGACAGCAGAGCCGTGGTCGGTTCCAGCAGGGCTAGCGCCCGGGTCAGGTTCGCCTCGTTGTCGGTGAGCAACTGGTTACCGTTGTTCGACAGCGCCACCGCGTTCTCCAGCGTCATACGCAGGTTCTCCCGCTCCTCGACGATGCTGCCGCTGGTCGCGGTCAGATTGCCGAGCAGAGTCATCAGATCCGGTGTGACATCGGCGTAGGTGTTGGTCACAGTGGCCGCAGCGTCGAGATCCCGCTGCAGTTGCGGCAGAACCGGATTCATCTTCTTCAGGTACGTGTCGGTCTCGCTCAGCAGCTCACCGAGCTCGTTGCCGCGTCCGTTCAGCGCCGACGAGATGGCACCGAGGGTGGCGTTGAGCTTGTCCGGCTCGATCTGCTGCAGCAACGTCGACAGGTTCTGGAACAACGTGTTGAACTCGACGGTGACACTCTCGGCGCCGATCACCGAGCCCGGCTGCAAGGACTTGGGCGAGGGATCGGTGGGCGCAACGAAATTGACGTACTTGGAACCGAACACGGTGGTCGACTTGATCTCGACGGTCGAGTTCGCGGGGATGAGGTGCAGCTGCGACGGATCCATGTCGAGCTCGAGCCGGGCCTGACCGTCGACCTCGTCGATCGAGGCCACCCGACCCACCTCGACGCCGCGGAGCTTCACCTTGGCATCTGGTTCCATGACCAGACCCGAGCGTGCGGCCGTCACCGTCACCGGCTCGCTCTTTGTGAAGCCGCCACCGAACATCGTCAGTGCCACCCCAATGATCGCCACGAGGCCGAACACCAAGACGGCTGCAGCGAGTTTCGTCTTCCACCTTGCTTCGGGCATTGTTCCTCCGCCTTATCCCGAAAGGTTGAAGTTGCCGGACTGGCCGTAGATGGCCAGCGAAATCAACAGGGTCACGGTCACGACGGCGATGAGCGAGGCGCGGACCGCGTTACCGACCGCGACACCGACGCCGACCGGTCCGCCGCTGGCGTTATAGCCGTAGTAGGTGTGGATCAGCATCACAGCCACGCCCATCACGATCGCCTGCACGAACGACCAGAGGATGTCCGTCGGGATCAGGAATGTCGAGAAGTAGTGGTCGTAGACGCCGCCCGACTGCCCGTTGAACACAACCGTCGCAAATCGGCTCGCCATGAACGACGCAATGACGGCCAGCGAGTACAGCGGGACGATCGCGATGATGCCGGCCATGACGCGCGTCGAGACAAGGTACGGAATAGACGGGATGGCCATCGATTCGAGCGCATCGATCTCCTCGGAGACCCGCATGGCACCCAACTGCGCGGTGGAGCCGGCCCCGATGGTGGCGGCCAGGCCGATGCCCGCGATCACCGGTGCGGCGATGCGCACGTTGATGAACGCGGAGAAAAAGCCTGTGAGTGCCTCGACGCCGATGTTGCCGAGCGAGCTGAAGCCCTGGACGGCGATCACACCGCCGGTGAACAGGGTCAGGAAGCCGACGATGACCACGGTGCCGCCGATGACGGCGAGCGCGCCAGTGCCCATACCGATCTCGGCGATCAGGCGGACTACTTCTCGCCTGTAGTGCACAAGGGCGCGCGGCGCCCACACGAGCGCGCGCCAGTAGAACAGCGCCTGCTCGCCGATCTTGTCCACCGCCCGCGAAGATCTCGCGATCCGCCGACGAGTTCGGACAAAACGCCCCGATGCCACCAGAGCCATCTAGTTCACCACCCTGTCACTCATCCGGACGTCAACTTGATGCCGATGGCGGTGACGAGCACGTTGACCACGAACAGCGCCATGAACGAGAACACGACAGTCTGATTGACGGCATCGCCGACGCTCTTCGCGCCGCCCCTGACGTTGAGGCCCAGGTACGCGGCCATGAGACCGGCGATCATGCCGAACAGGCCTGCCTTGAGCATCGAGATCATCAACTCGCCGAAGCCGGTGAGCAGCGTGATGCCGTTGACGAAGGCACCCGGATTGACATCCTGCACATACACGGAGAAGAGGAAACCGCCAAAGATGCCGATCGTGCAGACCAGCCCATTGAGCAGTAGGGCGACCGCGGTTGAGGCGAGCACGCGCGGGACCACCAGCCGGTGGATCGGATTGATGCCGAGCACCCGCATCGCGTCAATTTCCTCGCGAATGGTTCTCGCCGCGAGGTCCGCACAGATGGCTGTGGCTCCGGCTCCCGCGACGATCAGCACCGTCACGATGGGGCCGACCTGGGTGACCGCGCCGAGCGCGGCGCCGGCGCCGCTGAGATCGGCAGCACCGATCTCGCGCAGCAGGATGTTGATCGTGAAGCTGACCAGGACCGTGAACGGAATTGCAACCAACACCGTCGGAATCATCGACACGCGTGCCACGAACCACGCCTGATCCACGAACTCGCGCCGCTGGAACGGACGCGCGAAGACGGCCTTGAGCGTATCCGCCGACATCGCGAAGAAGCCGCCAGCAGCCCGTAGTGGGACCTCGAGGAGGTCGACCATGTTTCCCTCCTCATTGGTCGTCGTAGCCGATCGGATTACCCTTTGCCGCCAGATGGCACGGCGCAAGCCACGGGGCGTCCAGAAGATACAGACGTCCTGTGATCCAAGTCATAGTAACTAGAACGTGTTCACCTGTCAAAGACTTGAAAAGCTGTCTTCATCACCCGAACCGCGGACCCGGCTCGAGAGCAACCGGGCGCGGCACTTCTGCCGAGATTGCCCCGTTCCGCCGAGTCGCGACCGATCGCACCACAACCGGGCCGCGCGCGATACCGAAACGGGCATTTGAACTGGGGTTTAAAAATTTCGAGGAGGAGGACCCGACCGGATAGACGTTCCCCGAGGCGACCCCGAGTGAGCCGCTGCACGCCACGGCCCAATCGACTGACCCGGACCTTTCACGCATGGCCAATCTCGGACTCGCCGCAATTCCTGACGCCCTGGCCGCCAACAAACTAGAACATGTTCTAGCAAAAGGTGGGTGCGTACAATTGCTTCGCACGGCCGACCGCTCCACTCCATCCTGACCGCGATCTGTCCTGTAGGTATCGAAAATCCCGCAATCTCCCGTTACTCGAGAGACTGCGGGATCGACCGTCCAAATCAGTCGAGCGCGTCTAGGTCAGCCGAGGGCGAGAGCCGCGGACGCCGAGAAGGTGCGCTCGGGATCGCGGTCCTCGAAGTACGCACCCATCTCGGCCGCGAGGCCTTCCGGAGTCCACTGCGCCGAGTCCGCGTCGAACCGCCGCTCGACGACGGGCGCCGCCATGAGCGCCACCATCGGGCCGTATACGACGAAAACCTGACCGTTGACCTTGTCCGCGGCCGGCGACGCGAGGTACGAGACGAGTGCCGCAACATGCTCGGGCGAGAGCGGATCGATCTGACCCTCCGGCGCATCGCCGAAGACGGACTCCGTCATCGACGTCCGCGCGCGCGGACAGATGGCATTTGCGCGCACGCCGTACCGCGACAGACCCCGTGCAGCGGAGAGGGTCAGCGCGGTGATCCCAGCCTTGGCCGCCCCATAGTTCGGCTGCCCCGCAGGGCCGAGCAGTCCAGCCTCCGATGAAGTGTTGACGAGTCGGCCGTAGACCGGGGCGCCGACAGCCTTCGATTTGTCCCGCCAGTAGGTAGCGGCATTGCGGCTCAACAGGAAATGCCCCCGCAGGTGCACCTTGAGAACCAGATCCCAGTCCTCGTCCGACATGCTGAACAGCATCCGGTCCCGAACGATGCCCGCGTTGTTCACAACGATGTCGACGCCGCCGAGACCTTCGGCGGCGGCCATCATTGCATCCGCGGTCGAGCGCTCGCCGACGTCACCGGCGACGAACTCGACCTTGCCGCCGAGCGCACGAATCTCGTCGAGCGTCGCCTCCACAGCCTCGTTGGCCTTCAGGTCGTTGACGACGACCGAGGCGCCGGATTGCGCAAGGCCGATGGCCTCGGCCCGACCGAGCCCCGACCCCGAACCGGTCACAATGGCAACCTTGCCCTCCAGACCGACTCCCCCGACCCTCAAATCGGAGTTGCTGACTGCATTCATGAACGCGCTCCCGTACCCGTGACGTCGACCAGCCTCGGCCGATCGGTGCCTTGTCGCCGCGGCTGTCGACGACACGGCAAATGTAGAACGCGTTCTACATTTGCCGCAAGATCCCTAAGGGTGCTCGGTGAGCGCCGCACGCGGGCACTGGGCGATCGCCGAGCGCACGTCCGCCTCACGGTCCGCGGGAGGGATCGGTGCCGAGATGATCAGCTCCTCGTCATCGTTCAGTTCGAAGATGTCGGGCGCAATTCCGACGCACACCCCGTTCGCTTCGCAGCGATCCGTGTCGACCCTGACCTCCATGGACATTCCTCATTTCGCGTTGGCTCGAAGATTCGGCAAAAGACGTCACACCGGGCTGTGGTCCAACGACTTCCGCCATAAGACTAGAACCCGTTCCACTGCTGTGCAATGATTCGGACAACCATCCTCGACGCGCCCCGCCACACGGTCGACAACGGTGTCTGACAGCCCGCCTCACAGCCCTCGGCCGTGGCCGCGACTTCGTTCCAGAGCCAGTCCCCGATCCGGCGTGGACCGCCGATGATTGCCCGGATTGGAGAGGTACGTGGATATCACCTATACCGCAGAACAGCAGGAGCTTCGGGCGGAATTGCGAAGCTACTTTGCAGCTCTGATGACCCCGGAGCGTCGCGAGGCACTGTCGGCAACGACCGGCGAGTACGGCGAAGGCAATGTCTACCGCGAGGTCGTTCAGCAGATGGGCAAGGACGGGTGGCTCACACTCGGCTGGCCCAAGCAGTACGGCGGTCAGGAGCGCTCCCCGATGGAGCAGCTCATCTTCACCGACGAAGCCGCAATCGCGGGCGCGCCGGTGCCCTTCCTGACGATCAACTCGGTCGCGCCGACCATCATGCATTTCGGTACGCCGGAGCAGAAGGCGTTCTTTCTCCCGAAGATCTCCGCGGGCGAGCTGCACTTCTCGATCGGCTATTCCGAGCCCGGCGCCGGCACCGACCTGGCATCGCTGCGCACATCCGCGGTCAAGGACGGTGACGACTACGTCATCAACGGCCAGAAGATGTGGACGAGCCTCATCCAGTACGCCGACTACGTCTGGCTGGCGTGCCGCACCGATCCGAACGCCAAGAAACACCGCGGCATCAGCATGCTGATCGTGCCGACCACCGCCGAGGGCTTCTCGTACACCCCGGTCCACACGATGGCCGGACCGGACACCAGCGCCACCTACTACCAGGACGTGCGCGTGCCGCAGAGCTCGCTCGTCGGCGAGGAGAACGGCGGCTGGAAGCTGGTCACCAACCAGCTCAACCACGAGCGGGTGGCGCTCACCTCGGCCGGTCCGATCCTCACCGCACTGCAGGAAGTGCGCGAGTGGGCGCAGAACACCAAGCTCCCCGACGGCCGCCGGGTCATCGACCAGGAATGGGTGCAGATCAACCTGGCCCGCGTCCACGCCAAGACCGAGTACCTGAAGCTGATGAACTGGGAGATCGCCTCCGCGACCGATCATGCGCCCGGACCCGAGGCCGCATCCGCGAACAAGGTGTACGGCACCGAGTTCGCGACCGAGGCGTACCGCCTCCTCATGGAGATCCTCGGTCCGTCCGCGACGCTGCGGCAGAACTCGCCCGGCGTCATCCTGCGTGGCCGGCTCGAGCGGATGCATCGCTCGGCATTGATCCTCACCTTCGGCGGCGGCACCAACGAGGTCCAGCGCGACATCATCGCCATGACAGCGCTCGGCCAGCCCGCATCCAAGCGATAGACAAGGGACCGACAATGGACTTCTCTCTCACCGAGGCCCAGCAGGACCTGGCCGGCCTCACCCACGGCATCGTCGCCGACATCGTCACCAACGAACATCTGCGGGAGCTCGATTCGGCCGAGGATCGGTTCGACCGCAAGCTGTGGGACGCGCTCGCCTCTTCCGGCGTGCTCGGCGCTGCCCTGCCAGAGTCCGTCGGCGGCGACGGTTTCGGCGTGCTCGAGCAGTGCAGCATCCTCATCGAGCTCGGTCGCGGTGTCGCCCCTGTTCCGTACCTGTCGTCGATCGTCATGGGCGCCGGAGCGATCGCTGAGTTCGGCTCGGACGCACAGCGTTCCGAATGGGGCACCCCCGCCGCAACTGGTTCGAAGATACTGGCCGTAGCCCTCGCCGAGGAGCTCAACGACAATCCGGCGGCACCGGTGACCCGGGCGGAGCCGAACGGAGACGGTTGGACGCTGAGCGGCACCAAGATCCTGGTGGACGGCGCGCCCGTCGCCGATCTGCTGCTGGTGCCCGCAACCACCCCGGACGGCATCGCGATCTTCCTCGTCCGCACCGGCGGGGCCGGAGTCACGGTGACCCGACAGCAGACGACGGACTTCGGGAGCACCGGCATCGTCGAGTTCGAAGACGTCCAGCTGGGCGCCGACTGCATTCTCGGCAGCGTTACGCAGGGCCGCGAGATCGTCGAGTGGATCCTCGACCGCGGGGCGGTCGGCTCGAGCGCCTTCCAGTTCGGCGTACTCGACCAGGCACTGAAGATCACCGCCGACTACGCGCGTGAGCGCGTCCAGTTCGAACGGCCGATCGGCAGCTTCCAGGCCGTCGCACAGCGGCTCGCAGACGGCTACATCGACGTCAAGGGCGTGCGGCTGACCCTGTGGCAGGCCGCGTTCCGCCTCGCATCCGGCCTGCCTCTCGAGGGCGAGATCGAGACCGCGAAGTTCTGGGCGGCGGACGCGGGCCACCGCGTCGCGCACTCCGTGGTGCACATCCACGGCGGCGTCGGCCTCGACGAGGACCACCCGGCGCACCGGTACTTCCTCGCGGCCAAGCGTCAGGAGTTCCTCCTGGGTTCGGCCACTGACCAGCTGCGCCGCCTCGGTGCGGAGCTGGCTACCGTGACCGCGTAAACGCTACGGCCACAACTGGTCCCACAAGAAGAGCCGAGCGAGCGGTCCCGAACAGTGAAATCGTCGACATGACGGGCATCACACGTCATGATGTGGGCATGACAGTGACACCGACGGTGGCGGACCTGCTCACACAGCTTCGTCACATCGACACGCACGGAATCCGATTCGAGGATGCGTACATTCCGTGGACCGACCATGTCCGCGGGATGTACGACCGTGCAGCCGCTTTGAACGAACTGCTCGATCCCGGGCGGCCGCGGCATTTCGGCGTACTCATGGACAACACCCCCGAGTTCTCCTCACTGATCGGTGCCGCCGCCTTCTCGGGTGCCGTTCTCGCCGGTCTCAACACCACCAGGCGCGGAGAAGCGCTGGCCCGCGACATCGCGCTCGCCGACTGCCAGATCGTCTTCACCGAGAACTCCCAGGAAGCGCTCCTCGATGGACTGGACTTGGGTGACGTCCGCGTCATCAACGTGGACTCCCCGGAATGGACGAAGATTCTGGCGCCCTTCCTCGGCAGCCCGGTCATTCCGGCCACCGCCGCCACCGACGACCTGCTGATGCTCATCTTCACGTCGGGAACGAGTGGCGATCCGAAGGCAGTGCGCTGCACGCACGGCAAGATCGCCGGTCCCGGTGTGATGCTTGCGGATCGATTCGGCCTCTCCCCCGACGACATCGTCTACATGTCGATGCCGATGTTCCACTCCAACGCGATGATGGCGGCGTGGGCGGTTGCACTGCGGGGCCGCACGGGTCTCGCGATGCGGCGCAGATTCTCCGCCTCCGGCTTCCTTCCCGATATCCGCCGCTACGGCGTCACGTACGCCAACTACGTCGGAAAACCGCTGTCCTTCGTCCTCGCGACGCCCGAGCAGCCCGATGACGCCGACAACACGCTGAGGATCATGTACGGCAACGAGGGCTCAGCCCCGGCGGTCCAGGAGTTCTCCCGCCGATTCGGGGCCCACGTCATCGACGGCTTCGGCTCCACCGAGGGCGGCGTCTTCGTCTCGGCGCATCCCGACTCTCCGTCCGGCGCCCTCGGGCTCCTCCCCGACAACGTCGAGATTCGCCACCCGGATACCGGTGCCGTCTGTCCTCCAGCAGAATTCGACGCCTCCGGCCGCCTCGTCAATGCTGAGGAGGCGACGGGTGAGATGGTCAACGTGACGGGCGCTGGCTCATTCGAGGGCTACTACAAGAATCCCGAGGCGGACGCCGAGCGCCTGCGGGACGGTATGTACTGGAGTGGCGACCTCGCATACCGCGACGCCGACGGCTTCGTCTACTTTGCGGGACGCAGCTCCGGGTGGCTTCGGGTCGACGGGGAGAATCTGGGCGCCGCACCGATCGAACGGATCCTGGTCCGCTACCCCGGCTTCGCGCAGGTTTCGGTGTACGCCGTGCCGGACCGCGAGGTCGGCGACCGCGTCATGGCCGCGGTGATTCCGAACACGGATTCGACGGACTTCGATCCGGTCGCCTTCGCCGAATTCCTGGACGCACAGCCCGATCTGGGGCCCAAGCAGCGACCGACCTTCATCCGCGTGTGCGTCGAGTTCCCGCGCACGGCGACGTTCAAGGTCGTCACCCGCACACTCAGCGCGGAACGCTGGCAATGCGCCGACCCGGTGTGGATCCGCGAACGCGGTCAGGACGAGTTCACGCTCCTCACAAAGGAAGTAGCGCGCACTCTCGAGCGTCAGTCCACATCCGCCTGACATGAAAGGCCCGCGGCGCCCGGAACGGATCTCGTTCCGGGCGCCGCGTGGTGGTTACCGGCCTACTTGAGGCTGTCGAGCCGGGACACTGCCGCCTCGAACCCTTCGACCAGTTCCGCCATGATCTCGGCGACGGGACGAATCTCGTTCATGCGACCGACGATCTGGCCGACGGGCATTGCGACGACCTCGGGATCGTCACTCGCCGAGATACGCTGGTGCGCCTCGCTCACGAGGATGTTCTGCAACGGCATCGGCAGCGGCTCGGGCGCATCGGGCTTGGCCCACGCCTGCGTCCACTTCGTCTTGAGCAGACGTGCCGGCTTGCCCGAGTAGATCCGCGAACGGACGGTGTCCGCCGACGTTGCACTCAGCAGCGCGCGCTGGATCGACGACGGCCCCTCGGCGGCACTGCCGAGTTTGTACTCGGAGGTCGTGAGCCAGTACGAGCCCATCCAGACTCCCGACGCACCGAGCGCGAGTGCCGCGGCGATCTGACGTCCGCTGCCGATGCCACCGGCGGCAAGGACGCCCGCGGAATCTCCGATCGCGTCGACGATCTCGGGCACCAGCACCATCGAGGCGATCTCGCCGGTGTGACCGCCGGCCTCGTACCCCTGCGCGATGACGATGTCGACACCGTTCGCGACGTGGCTGCGCGCGTGCTCGACAGCTCCGGCGAGTGCCGCGACCGGCACCCCCTTCTCGTGCGCCTGATCGATGACATCCTTCGGCGGCGAGCCGAGCGCGTTGGCGATCAGTGCGATCCGGTGTCCCAGAGCCACATCGACGTGCGAGCGGGCCACCGAATGCAGCCAGCCCAGGACACCGGTCGCGTGCTCGACGTCATCGGAAAGTTGCGGCACGCCCAGCTCGTCGAGCGTGCGGTTGACGAATGCTCGATGCTCGGCCGGGATCAGCTTGTCGAGGTCGACGGCCGCGCCCTCGGTGGGCACCTTGGCCGGCATCACGATGTCGACGCCGTACGGCTTGCCGTCAGTGTTCTGGTCCATCCAGGTCAGGGTCGCCTCGAGCTCCTCCGGGTCGTTGAACCGGACGCAGCCCAGGACGCCGAGCCCGCCGGCCCGCGAGATCGCGGCCGCAACGTGCTCGGACGGCGTGAAGCCGAAGATCGGGTATTCGATGCCGAACTTCTCGGCGAGATCGGTGTGCATCAGGCGTCCTTACCGGTTGTGAGGTGATCGTCGGCCGCACGCGACTGCGTCTGCGCGGTGGCCCATTTGTAGTCGGGCTTACCGGCGGGGGAACGCTTGATCTCGTCGACGACCCACATGCTGCGCGGCACCTTGTAGCCCGCAATCTCCTTGCGGGCCGCCTCGACGATGTCGGCGAGACTGGGCGTGGTGCCCGGTCGCGGCGCGACGACCGCCGCGACTCGCTGACCGAACCGCTCGTCGGGCACACCGACCACGAGGACGTCGAAGACGTCAGGATGCGACTTCACGGCGCCCTCCACCTCTTCGGGGTAGATCTTCTCGCCGCCGCTGTTGATGGATACGGACCCCCGGCCGAGCATCGTGACGGTGCCATCGGCCTCGACCGTTGCATAGTCACCCGGGATCGAATAACGGACGCCGTTGAAGACCTTGAACGTCGCCTTGGTCTTCTCCTCGTCCTTGTAGTATCCGAGCGGAATGTGGCCGTGTCGCGCCAGCAGTCCGACCTGACCTGATCCGGGCTCGACCTGGTTGCCCTCATCGTCGATGACGACCGTCGCGGCATCGATCTTCACCCGCGGGCCACCCGTGTGCTCGAAGCCCTTCGTGATGGCACTCAGGCCACCGAAACCGGTCTCCGACGAACCGATCGAGTCGGTGAGCAGGCGGTTGGGCAGCAGATCGAGGAACTGCTCCTTGAGCGCCGGCGAGAACAGAGCTGCGCTGCTGGCAATCACGTACAACGACGAAAGATCATACGGCTCACCGGTCTCCGGATTGCCGGCGACTATTGCGTCGATCATCGGCCGAGCCATCGCGTCGCCGGTGATGAAGATGAGGTTGACCTTGTGACGGTCGATGACCTGCCACACCGCGTGGCCGTCGAACTCGGGGTGCATCACCAGGGTTCCGCCACCGAAGAGACTGTGGAACACCGCGGACTGCGAGCCGCCATGGATCATCGGGGGGATCGGGAAGCGCACCATCGCCGGGTTCGCGGCGCCGACCTTGGCGAGCTCCCATTCGTCCTCGACCCGCTCACCGGTGACGAAGTTGACGCCGCCACCGAGTACGCGCCACCAGTCCTCATGCCGCCACATGACCCCCTTGGGCATACCCGTCGTGCCGCCGGTGTAGAGCATGAACATGTCGTCGGGGCTCCGCTCGCCGAAGTTGCGCTCGGGCGAAGCCTGCGACAGTGCCTGCTCGTACTCGACTCCGCCGTAGGACGAGTAGTCCAGATCCGACTCGTCCTCGACAACGACCACCGTCTTCACGAGCGGTGTCTTCGGCAGGACGTTGGCTACTCGGTCCGAGTAACGGCGCTCGTGGATGAGCGCAACCATGTCCGAGTTCTCGAAAATGTACTGCAACTCGTTCTCGACATACCGATAGTTGACGTTGACCATCACCGCTCGGGCCTTGAACACCGCGACCATGGCCTCGATGGCCTCCGTGGTGTTGCGGCTGAGGATGCCCACCTTGTCACCCGGCTTGACGCCGTGATCCCGCAGGTAGTTGGCCAGCCGATTCGCCCGCTCCTCCAGCTGCGCGTATGTGAATTCGCGGTCGGCGGATACCAGCGCGATACGGTCCGGGTTGAGGTCGATCGAGTGCTCTACGAGGTCTGCGATATTAATGGCCACGTCAACAAAGTAGAACGTGTTACTGTCGGTGACAAGACCCAGCTTGAGACTCAACTCACACACAATTCGGGAGCCTCCAGTGTCCACCGAAACCACCGAACACGCTGAAGCTCCGGCGAGCTCGCCCCATTGCCTCGTGGAGAAGCGCGGACACGTCCTGATCGTGACGATGAACCGCCCCGAGGCACGCAATGCTCTGTCCGGCGAGATGATGGCAATCATGACCGAAGCCTGGGACCAGGTCGATTCCGATCCCGACATCCGGGTAGCGATCCTCACCGGCGCGGGTGGCGCATTCTGCGCGGGCGCCGACCTCAAGGCCATGAACGAGAACTCCCCCGGAGACAAGTTCGAGGGGGGCGGCTGGGACCTGTCGAAGCTGCCCGCCCTGCTCAAGGGCCGTCGCCTCACGAAGCCGCTCATCGCGGCTGTCGAGGGCCCCGCAATCGCTGGTGGCACCGAAATCCTGCAGGGCACCGATATCCGAGTCGCCGGCGAGAGCGCCAAGTTCGGTGTCTCCGAAGCGAAGTGGGGCCTGTTCCCGCTCGGCGGTTCCGCGGTCCGGCTGGTGCGTCAGATTCCGTACACCGTCGCCGCCGACATCCTGCTCACCGGACGCCACATCAAGGCGACGGAAGCCAAGGAGCTCGGACTGATCGGTCACGTCGTGCCCGACGGTCAGGCACTCGAGAAGGCGCTCGAGATCGCCGAGACGATCTCGAACAACGGCCCGCTCGCAGTCCAGGCGATCCTCAAGACCATCCGCGACACCGAGGGTATGCACGAGGAGGAGGCGTTCCAGATCGACGCCAAGCTCGGCGCCGACGTGTTCAAGAGCGCAGACGCCAAGGAAGGCCCCCGCGCGTTCGCCGAGAAGCGCTCCCCCAACTTCTCCGGCAAGTAGGGCCCACCACACTCCAGCTGAAAGGTCCCTTCACGCGCCCACCGCGCATGAAGGGACCTTTCAGTCATTACTGGGCCGGCCCACGGCTCGTCGACGGGGTCGGCGCCCGAGCCGCGCGTATTCTCGACGGGCATTGACCGACGATGAGCATTGACCGACGATGAAGAGGTTTGGACAGGTGACGCCGCCCATGGGCACTACTGCAGGTGATGCGGCCCGGCCCGACTGGCGACGTGTCGAGCCCCTCGAACTCACCCCGATCCTGTCCGCAGCACTCGACGCGTTCTACGAGTTCGGCTTCCACGGCACCTCAGTACGCGAGATCGCCCGCCGCGTGGGGCTGACGGTGCCGGCTCTGTACTACCACTACGAGAGCAAGGAAGGGCTGCTCGTCGCGCTCATCGAGCTGTCCACCTGCGACGTCCTGACCAGGGCACATGCCGCCGATAACGCAGGCGGCAATGATCCCGCGAGCCGACTCGTGAACGTGGTGTCGGCAATCGTGCTGCAGATGACGAATCGAGCCCGCCTGGCCGCCGTCGAGGGCGAATCGCGGTACCTGAGCCCGGAGAATCGCGGGCGCTATCGCGCCGTCCGCAAGGGCGTCGAGAACCTCGTTCTCGACATCGTGCAGGAGGGCGTACGCATCGGCGCGTTCGACGCCGAGGATCCCGCCGAGACCACCCGCGCGATTCTCGGTATGTGTCAGGCGATCCCACGCTGGTATCACGCAGAGGGCGAGGTCGGACCACAGGCGGTGGCCGCCCGGTACGCCGCAATCGCGACGAGAATCGTCGGCGCCCGCACCGGATGACCCGCAGAATTGACCCCCGGGAGGTCGCCGTGATACCAAACTTAACGAGCGATAAGTAAGTGTTCCGCCGAGAGGAGACCACCATGCCCGAGGCAGTCATCGTCGACACCGTTCGGCTCGCGTCCGGCAAGGGGAAACCCAGCGGAGCGCTCGCGGGTACCCACCCAGTCGAACTGCTCGCCTACGTCCTGCGTGCGCTGGTCACCCGCAACGATCTGGATCCCGCTCAGGTCGACGACGTCATCGGCGGCTGCGTTCAGCAGGTCGGCGAGCAGGCGCTGAACATCTCCCGCTCCGCCTTACTGTCCGCAGGGTTCCCGGACTCCGTTCCGGCCACGACGATCGACCGGCAGTGCGGGTCCAGCCAGCAGGCCGCACATTTCGCAGCTCAGGGCGTCATCGCCGGCGCCTACGACATCGTGATCGCATGCGGCGTCGAATCGATGAGCCGGATCCCGATGGGCACCTCCTCGATCGGAATGGACACGTCGGGCCCGGGCATCGCCGCCCGCTACCCCGACGGCCTGGTTCACCAGGGCATCTCAGCCGAGCTGATCTCGGCGAAGTGGAAACTCGACCGGGACGCCCTCGACGCCTACGCCGCGCGCTCACACCAGCGGGCCGCCGCCGCGATCGCGAACGAGGCGTTTCAGCACGAGATCCTGCCGATCGACGTGGTCCGTGCGGACGGGCGCACCGTTGCGCACCGGATCGACGAGACTGTTCGCGCAGACACCACCGCCGAGGGCCTCGCGAGGCTGACGCCGTCGTTCCGCACCGAGGAGTTCGCGGCTCGCTTCCCCGAAGCGCCCTGGCAAATCACTCCGGGCAACTCGTCGCCGCTCACCGACGGCGCCTCCGCAGTCCTGATCATGAGCGAGGCGATGGCGGCCAAACTGGGCCTGACGCCACGTGCCCGCTTCCACTCGTTCGCAGTCGTCGGCGACGACCCGACACTCATGCTTACTGCCCCCATCCCGGCGACCCGAAAAGTGCTGGAGCGTGGCGGTCTACACATCGACGACCTGGACGCCTACGAGGTGAACGAGGCGTTCGCGCCGGTGCCACTGGCCTGGGCGCACGAACTCGGCGCCGATCCGGACAAGCTCAACCCGTGGGGTGGGGCGATCGCGCTCGGCCACGCCCTCGGATCGTCCGGAACCCGACTGCTCGGCACCCTCGTCAACTATCTCGAGGCGACCGGCGGCCGATACGGCCTGCAAACCATGTGCGAGGGCGCGGGCATGGCCAATGCCACCGTCATCGAACGACTCTGACCCGAACAAGGCTCGTACACAACCTGATCCGAAGGGACCCCACATGATCGTCAACGACAGCGTCGCCCTCGTCACGGGAGGCGCGTCCGGCCTCGGCCTGGCCACCGTCAAGGCTCTCCTGGCCGACGGCGCCAGCGTCGTGATCCTCGACCTCCCGTCCTCCGACGGCGAGGTCGTCGCGAAGGAACTGGGCGACCGCGTCCGGTTCGCTGCCGGAGACGTCACCGACGAGGCCTCCGTCACCGCAGCACTCGATCTCGCCGAGTCTCTCGGCCCGCTGCGTGTGACGGTGAACTGCGCGGGCATCGGCAACGCGGTCAAGACAATCGGGAAGAAGGGGGCGTTCCCGCTCGCCGACTTCAGCCGCGTCATCAACATCAACCTCGTCGGCACGTTCAATGTGATCCGCCTGGCAGCCGAGCGGATTGCGCGGACCGAACCGATCGACGGCGAGCGCGGCGTCATCATCAACACCGCATCGGTCGCCGCGTTCGACGGGCAGATCGGCCAGGCCGCCTACTCGGCATCGAAGGGCGGCGTCGTCGGCATGACCCTGCCGATCGCCCGTGACCTCGCGTCGCTGCTGATCCGCGTCGTCACCATCGCACCGGGCCTGTTCAAGACTCCGCTGCTCGGGTCGCTGCCGGAGGCGGCGCAGGCATCGCTGGGCCAGCAGGTGCCGCATCCGTCGCGTCTGGGCGATCCCGCCGAGTACGGCTCGCTCGCTGCGCACATCGTCTCGAACCCGATGCTCAACGGAGAGGTCATCCGCCTCGACGGCGCGATCCGCATGGCGCCGCGCTGACCTGTCGAACGATGATGACGGCGTGGGCCGTGGTGGATGTATCCACCACGGCCCGCGCCGTTTTCGTGCCGTCGAAGGATCAGACCGTTCCGACCGCCGCGGCGAGTTCACGCATGTGCTCGACGCTGCGGCACGTCACGAGCAGCATCGTCACGCCCGCGTCCTCCCACTGCTTGACCTGCGTTCGCACCTCTTCGGCGTTGCCGACGATCATGGTGTCCGCGACCATCTGGTCCGGGACGATCGCGGCGGCCTCCTCCTTACGGCCGGACAGGAACAGCTTCTGGATCTCCTTGACCTCATCGCCGTAACCCATCCGGGTGTAGACCTGAGCGTGGAAGTTCAGCTCGGCCGCGCCCATCCCGCCGACATACAACGCGGTGATCGGCTTGAGCTTCTCGATCTCGGCCTGCCGGTCGTCGGTGACGACGACCTGACACGTCGCGGCGATCTCGAAGTCCTCGCGACTGCGGCGCGCCCCCGGCCGGGCGAAACCCTCGTCGAGCCACTCGTTGTACATCGGCGCGAGCCGCGGCGTGTAGTAGATCGCGAGCCACCCGTCGGCGATCTCGCCGGTCAGCGCAACGTTCTTGGGGCCCTCCGCACCGAGCCAGATCGGTAGGTCCGCACGCAGCGGATGGGTGATCGGCTTGAGCGGCTTACCCAGGCCCATCGACCCGGAACCGTTGTACGGCAGCGGGTAGTGCGGTCCGTCACTGCGCACCGCCGCCTCGCGGGCGAGGACCTGACGCACGATCGATACGTACTCACGAGTCCTGGCGAGCGGCTTCTGGAAGGGTTGGCCATACCAGCCCTCCACGACCTGAGGGCCCGACACCCCGAGGCCGAGAATCGCCCGGCCACCGGAGAGGTGATCGAGCGTCAACGCGTGCATCGCGCAGTTCGTCGGCGTCCGCGCGGACATCTGCGCAACCGAGGTGCCCAGGCGGACCCGGTCGGTACTCGACCCCCACCACGCCAGCGGCGTGAACGCGTCGTTACCCCAGGATTCGGCGGAAAAGACGGCGTCGAAACCTGATGCGTCGGCCTCGTTCACCATCTCCTGTGCATTGGACGGCGGCTGCGCACCCCAGTATCCGAGTTGTAACCCCAGCTTCATTGTGTGCCTCCGAGTTTTCCCATATCCGCCGCGCTTCAGAAGTGACCCTTGCCACAATAATAGGAACCTGTTCTACTCGAATCCGTGACCCCAGGAAAGACAGCAAGCAAGAGCGGCGTGGCCGAGCAACCACTGAGAGCGCCACTGAATCTGAAATTCGACTACACCCGATCGGTAGGTCCGACCATCGGTGCATTCGTGACGGCCCTCCGCGACAGAAAGGTCATCGGCGCCCGCGGATCCGACGGCCGCGTACACGTGCCGCCGCCGGAATTCGATCCGGTCACCGCGGAACCGATGACCGACTTCGTAGACGTCTCCGACACCGGCACCGTCGTGAGCTGGTCGTGGATGGCCGAGCCCATCGAGGGTCAGCCACTGGCGCGTCCGTTCGCATGGGCACTGGTGAAGCTGGATGGCGCGGACACCTCGATCCTGCATGCGGTCGACGCCGGCTCCCCCGATGCAATGAGCACGGGCATGCGGGTGCGAGTTCGCTGGGCCGACGAGCGCAGCGGCCGCATCCAGGACATCGCGTGCTTCGAGCCGGGTGAGAGCGATTCCGATTCGTCCGCAGCGGTTTCCGGCGGCGAGCCGGTCACGATGATCACCACGCCGATCGACCTCAACTACACGCACACCGCGTCCGCAGAGGAGAGCTACTACCTCCGCGGACTGGCGGAGGGCAAGATCATCGGCGGTCGCACCGGTCCCGGCGCCAAGGTCTACGTCCCGCCGCGCGGCGCGAGCCCCACCGACGGAATCCCCACCAAGGAGCAGGTCGAGCTCACCGACAAGGGGGTCGTCACCACCTTCTGCATCGTCAACGTGCCGTTCCTGGGCCAGCAGATCAAGCCGCCCTACGTCGCGGCATACGTGCTGCTCGACGGCGCCGACATCCCCTTCCTGCACCTGATCCTGGACTGCGATGCGTCGGAGGTCCGGATGGGCATGCGCGTCGAGGCCGTGTGGAAGCCGAAGGAAGAGTGGGAGTACTCGCTCAAGAACATCTCCCACTTCCGCCCATCGGGTGAGCCGGACGCGGACTACGACACCTACAAGCACCACCTCTAGGAGCCTCGAGAACCATGACAGACATTGCAGTCGTCGGCTTCGCACAGGCCCCCCATGTGCGTGAGACCAGTGGCACCACCAACGGCGTCGAGATGCTGGTTCCCTGCTTTCAGGAGCTCTACTCCACTCTCGGAATAACCAAGTCGGACATCGGCTTCTGGTGCTCCGGTTCCTCCGACTACCTGGCCGGGCGTTCGTTCTCGTTCATCTCCGCGGTCGACGCGATCGGCGCCGTACCGCCGATCAACGAGTCGCACGTCGAAATGGACGCCGCGTGGGCGCTCTACGAGGCCTGGGTCAAGCTCATCACCGGCGAGGTGGACACCGCGCTGGTGTACGGCTTCGGTAAGTCCTCCGCCGGAAACCTCCGGCAGATCCTGTCGATGCAGATGGATCCGTACCTCGTGACCCCGCTGTGGCCGGACTCGATCTCCGTCGCAGGTCTGCAGGCCCGCCTGGGCCTCGACGCCGGCAAGTGGACCGCCGAGGACATGGCCCGGGTCGCACAGCGCAACCGCGCGTCGGCCATGAGCAACCCCAACGCGCAGATCTCCGGCGAGGTCGACCTCGAGGAACTACTCGCCGCCGAGTTCGTCGCCGATCCGTTGCGCGCACATGACTGTGCTCCGGTCACCGACGGCGCAGCCGCGATCATCCTGGCTCGCGGCGACCGTGCCCGCGAACTGTGCGAGCGTCCCGCGTGGATCTCCGGCATCGAGCATCGAATCGACTCACCCAACATGGGGTCCCGCGATCTCACCACGTCCCCGTCGACGGCCGCCGCAGCGCGTGCCGTCACGGGCGGCGATGTCGCAAGTATCGAATTTGCGGAGTTGCATGCGCCGTTCACGCATCAGGAGCTGATCCTGCGCGAGGCGATCGGACTCACCGATGCCACCGCGATCAACCCGTCGGGCGGTCCGCTCACCGGCAACCCGATGTTCGCCGGCGGACTCGAGCGCATCGGCTACGCCGCCCGCAAGATCATGAGCGGTGACGCACAGCGCACCCTCGCCCACGCCACCAGCGGTCCTGTGCTGCAACAGAACCTGGTCGCAGTCTTGGAAGGACGCAACTAATGGCGAAGCAGAATGCCGCTGTCCTCGGCACCGGCCAGACCTACTACGTCGCCAAGCGCCTCGACGTCACCATGGCCGGTCTCATTCGGGAGGCGATCGACCGCGCGATGGCCGATGCCCGCGTGGGCTGGGACGACATCGACGCCATCGTGATCGGCAAGGCGCCCGACCTGTTCGAGGGTTCGATGATGCCGGAGCTGGCGATGTCGGATGCGCTCGGTGCCAACGGAAAGCCGCTGCTGCGCGTGCACACCGCCGGATCGGTCGGCGGATCGACAGCCAACGTCGCGGCCAGCCTCGTGCAAGCGGGTGTCCACAAGCGGGTACTCGCCGTGTCGTGGGAGAAGCAGTCCGAGTCCAACGCCATGTGGGCGCTGTCCACTCCGGTGCCGTTCACGATGCCGGTCGGCGCGGGCGCTGGCGGCTACTTCGCACCGCACGTACGCTCGTACATCCGCCGCTCGGGCGCCCCTGAGCACATTGGCGCGATTGTCGCGGTCAAGGACCGCCGCAACGGCGCAATGAACCCGTACGCTCACCTCAAGCAGCCCGACATCACCATCGAGTCGGTGCAGGCATCCCAGATGCTGTGGGATCCCATCCGCTACGACGAGACATGCCCGTCGTCGGATGGTGCGTGCGCCGTCGTGATCGGCGACGAAGACGCAGCCGCCGCCATCCTCGCGGACGGTCGCAAGGTCGCTTGGATCCACGCCACCGCGATGCGCACCGAGCCCACCACGTACGCCGGACGCGATCAGGTCAATCCGCAGGCCGGTCGGGAAGCCGCCGCCGCGCTGTGGAAGGCCGCGGGCATCACCAATCCGCTGAAGGAGATCGACGCCGCCGAGATCTACGTACCGTTCTCGTGGTTCGAGCCGATGTGGCTCGAGAACCTCGGCTTCATGCCGGAAGGGCAGGGTTGGAAGCTCACCGAGGCGGGCGAGACCGCGATCGGTGGCGAGCTCCCGGTCAATGCGTCCGGCGGTGTGCTGTCGTCGAATCCGATCGGCGCGTCGGGCATGATCCGCTTCGCCGAAGCGGCCATCCAGGTGATGGAACGCGCCGGTGACCATCAGGTGGACGGCGCACGGAAGGCTCTCGGCCACGCGTACGGCGGTGGTTCACAGTACTTCTCGATGTGGGTGGTCGGCTCCGACCGTCCGACGAACTAGAAGGGTGTATTCATGAAGTTCACCGTCGGCGTCGCGATGTGCCCGCTGGACCAACTCACCGGGCTCGCCCAGACCGCCGAGGAATGCGGGTTCGCGAACATCGCACTCCCTGATTCGCTCTTCTTCATGGAGACGGCTGTTGCGGACTATCCGTACACCCCCGACGGCTCCCGGATGTGGAACGAGGAAACACCCTGGGTGGATCCACTGATCGCCGCCGCCGCGATGGGCGCGGTCACCACCACGATCGGCTTCTACACCAACGTCCTCAAGCTCGGCTCCCGCAATCCCCTACTGATTGCGCGGCAGGTGGGGTCGGTCGCGAACCTCACCGGCAACCGCTTCGGCTTCGGCGTCGGAATCGGCTGGGCACCGGAAGAGTTCGAGTGGTGTGGCGCTCCCTACAAGCGTCGCGGGGCCCGCGTCGACGAGATGATCGAGATCATCAAGAAGTTGCTGGCCGGCGGAATGGTCGAACACCACGGGGAGTTCTTCGACTTCGATCGACTGCAGATCAGCCCGGCGCCGAGCAAGCCCGTGCCGTTCTACGTGGGCGGCCACACCGACGTCGCGCTGCGCCGCGCTGCGCGGGAGGGCAACGGCTGGACGTCGGCGATGATCAAGTTCGACGACCTGGTTGCCACCATTGCCCGGCTCGACGAGCTTCGCGCCGAGTACGGTCGGGCCGACGAGCCATTCGAGATCCAGTCGGTGTGCATCGACCGGTTCGGCAAGGACGGGTACGCCCAGCTTGCCGACGCCGGAGTAACCGACAGCATTGTTGTCCCATGGATCTTCGACGGTCTCGGATTCGACGCCCCGCTGGAGGCCAAACAGGACTCGCTGCGCAAGTTCGCCGACATGTATCTGGATTGACACAGCCATCCACTAGGAGCACGCGATGACAACAACGGATACCGAACACCCGGCCCGGGCCGCCGCGAAGGCGTCCCAGTCCGCAGCAAGTGGCAAGCGCAAGGAGGAGTGGCTGGACCTCTTCGCGGAGGACGGCTGGGTCGAAGATCCCGTCGGCCCTTCGGGATTCGACCCCGAGGGCAAGGGTCATCATGGGCGCGAGGCGATTTCGAGGTTCTACGATATGACGATCGCCAACACCGAATCGCTGAAGTTCATCGTCAACGACTCCCTGGTGTGCGGTGACGAGAACGTCAACATCGGCACCATTCGCACCGTGATCGCCGGCAACCAGATCGACGCCGAGGGTGTCTTCATCTACCGCGTCAACGCCGCGGGCAAGCTGCAATCACTACGGGCCTTCTGGGAGGTCGACCGGGCGATGAAGACGCTGAAGAAGGTCTGATTCTCGAGACCCAGTTCCCGAAAAGCGATGGGGCGGTTACCGGATCCGGTGACCGCCCCATCCTCGTGTGTGCAATGCCGTGCACCGCCAGTCGGTATCAGCCGCGCCATCCACATACACAAAAGCAGTAGCGCCAGCGAGGGATGAGGGATCTCGCTGACGCTACTGCGTCCGTGTGGCCCGACTCTTGGTCGATTCGAGCCCGAGGAGAGCTTCGAGCCTAGTGTGCGACCGGGCAGCCCGAGGTCTTGTAGTCGACCTGGTACTCCTTGAGGCCGTTGAGCCAGCCGGAGCGCAGACGACGCGGGTTCGCGACCTCGGTGATGTCCGGAAGGAAGTCGGCGATCGCGTTGAAGATCAAGTCGATCTCCATGCGAGCCAGGTTCGCACCGAGGCAGTAATGGGCGCCGGTACCACCGAACGACAGGTGCGGGTTCGGGTCCCGCAGGATGTCGAACTTGTACGGCTCGTCGAAGACCTCTTCGTCGAAGTTCGCCGAGTTGTACATCATGACGACGCGCTGGCCCTTCTTGACCTGCACACCGCCGACCTCGGTGTCCTCGAGCGCGGTGCGCTGGAAGGAGCTGACCGGGGTGGCCCAGCGAATGATCTCGTCGGCCGCCGTCTTCGGGCGCTCCTTCTTGTACAACTCCCACTGATCGGGGTTGTCCATGAAGGCCTTCATACCGTGCGTGATGGCGTTACGGGTGGTCTCGTTACCGGCCACCGCGAGCAGGATCACGAAGAAGCCGAACTCCTCCGGGCTGAGCTCCTCGCCGTCGACGTCCGCTTCGATGAGCGTGGTGATGATGTCGTTGCTCGGGTTCTTCTTACGCTCGTCGGCCATCTGGTAGGCGTAGCCGAGGATCTCCATCGACGCGGCCTGCGGGTCGATGTCGAGCTCCGGGTCGTCGTAGCCGGTCATCTGGTTGGACCAGTCGAAGACCTTGCCACGGTCCTCCTGCGGCACACCGATCAGCTCGGCGATGGCCTGCAGCGGAAGCTCACATGCGACCTGGGTGACGAAGTCGCCCTTGCCCTCTTCGGCAGCAGCCTTGACGATCGCCTCGGCGCGCTCGGTGAGCTCCTGCTTGAGGCTGTTGATCGCGCGCGGCGTGAAACCACGGGCCACCAGCTTGCGCAGCTTGGTGTGCTGCGGCGCGTCCTGGTTCAGCAGGACGAAGCGCTGCAGCTCGATGTTCTCGCGCTGCATGTCGTCGGCGAAGCGCGGGATCGCCGTGTTCTCGTAAGTCGAGAACACCTCGCTGCGCATCGAGATGTCCTTGACGTCCGCATGCTTGGTGACCAGCCAGTAGCCGCCGTCGTTGAAGCCACCGACGCCGTCCGGCTGTTCGACCCAGAAGACCGGTGCGGACTTGCGCATCTCGGCCAGTTCCTCGACCGGGATCCGATGTGCGTAGATGTCAGGATCCGTAAAGTCGAACCCTGCGGGAATGTTGGGCTGCGCCACTGCTGTCTCCTGCCCTCGCGGTCAGGCCGCGAAGTGATGTGGAACACGTTCTACATGCATTGAATCACAGAGCGCCTATCTGGGAAAGACTAGGCAAATAACTACCCTACGCGCCCTTGCTCAATAGGGAGAACCTGTTCTACTTTTCGAAGTAGAGAGTGAAAGGAGCCCGCCGTGGGCACACCAGTAATCGTCGAGGCAGTTCGCACCCCGATCGGAAAGCGCGGTGGCTGGCTGTCCGGCCTGCACGCGGCCGAGATCCTCGGGGCCGCCCAGAAGGGAATCGTGGACCGAGCGGGTATCGATCCGCTGTTGGTCGAGCAGGTCATCGGCGGGTGTGTCACGCAAGCCGGGGCGCAGTCCAACAACGTCACCCGCACCGCGTGGCTCGCCGCCGGTCTGCCCTGGCAGACCGGCGCCACCACCGTCGACTGCCAGTGCGGCTCCGCACAACAGGCCAACCACCTCATCGCCGGTCTCATCGCCACCGGTGCGATCGACATCGGCATCGCGTGCGGCGTCGAGGCCATGAGCCAGGTTCCCCTGGGCGCCAACGTCGGCACCGAGGCCGGGCCGCGTCGTCCAGCGTCCTGGGACATCGACATGCCCAACCAGTTCGAGGCCGCCGAGCGCATCGCACGCCGCCGCGGCGTCACCCGCGACGACATCGACGCCCTCGGTGTCCGCTCACAGGCCCTCGCGAAGCAGGCGTGGGCCGAGGGCCGCTTCGCACGCGAGGTGCTCCCGGTGACCGCCCCCGTCATCGGCGCGGACAAGCTACCCACCTCGGAGACGAATGTCGTCGACCGCGATCAGGGCCTGCGCGACACCACCGCCGAGTCCCTCGCGAAGCTCAAGCCCGTCCTCGAGGGCGGCATCCACACCGCCGGCACCTCGTCACAGATCTCCGACGGCGCCGCGGCCGTCCTGCTCATGGACTCCGATCGCGCCCGCGCACTCGGACTGACACCACGCGCCCGTATCGTCAGCCAAGCCCTCGTCGGCGCCGAACCCGAGTACCACCTCGACGGCCCCGTCCAGGCCACCTCGCGGGTACTCGAGAAGGCCGGCATGAAGATCGGCGATCTCGACCTGTTCGAGGTCAACGAGGCGTTCGCGTCCGTCGCCCTGTCCTGGGCGCAGGTCCACGGCCCGGACATGGACAAGGTCAACGTCAACGGCGGCGCGCTCGCGCTCGGACATCCCGTGGGCAGCACCGGTTCCCGACTGATCACCACCGCCCTGCACGAGCTCGAACGCCGCGACGCGTCGACCGCGCTGATCACCATGTGCGCCGGCGGCGCACTGGCCACCGGCACCATCATCGAGCGGATCTGATCGGAGCCCCTGACAGATGACCACGCGGCGCCCGTCGGGCCTCGATTCGAAGTACACGGTCGACATCATGAAGTGGATGTCGAGGATCAACGTGAAGCTGTATCGGGCCACCGGCGGGCGTCTGGGTGGCAAGTGGCGGGTGGGCAGCGCATTCCCGTGGGGAATCCCCATCTGCCTGCTCACCACCACCGGGCGCAAGAGCGGACAGCCCCGGGTCAGTCCGCTGCTGTTCCTCGAGGACGGCGACCGCGTCGTGCTCGTCGCGTCGCAGGGCGGGCTGCCGAAGAATCCGATGTGGTACCTGAACATTCGCGCGAATCCGTCGGTGACCGTACAGATCAAGTCCGCGGTGCGAACGATGCAGGCCCGCGTCGCGACCGACGAGGAGCGCGCGCAACTGTGGCCGCGGCTGGTGGAGCTGTACGCCGACTTCGACAACTACCAGTCCTGGACCGACCGGCAGATCCCCGTCGTCATCTGCGAATAGCGCGCGGCACTCCCCCTGCTCGGCGCTGGGCGGGAATAATGGTGAACGACGCCCGGCACACCGGCGCCGGGCACCCGGTTCTCGAGGAGGAATGTCGCAACATGACAGTGAAGAACCACGACCAGGTGATCGATCGGCGCGAGATCGCTTCAGCCCTGCTGAAGGCGCTGGACCGTCGCCACGAGGTCCTGGACACAATCGTCGAGAGCAAGGATCGTGACGCCGCCGTTGCAGCCGTACGCGATCTGCTCGGGACCTCGGAGTTCTGCGCCGAGGCTGTACTGAACCTTCGTTTCGATCGACTGACGGTCAAGGAACGCGACCGTATCCGTACGGAGCTCGAGGACCTCGACGCCACCCTGCAGTGGCTGCCGGAGCAGCGACCGTACAGCACGGGAGCGGGAGTTCGACTGCGTCCCTTCAGCGATTCGAAGGATGACACCGAACTGTTCCGTACGCGGTCCACCGAGCGCCTCGACGAATCCGGTAGCCCGTGGGACCAGGAGCGCGTCGAGCAGGAGCGGCGCGACGGACTCAAGCGCATCGACGACGAGGCTGCGGCCTGGTTCGTCGCGGAATGCACGACGGGTGACGAACCGAGCAGCGTCGGCCTGGTGTTCGGCGAACTCGCCGACAACGAGGTGGACGTCGCGATCTGGGTGGCACCCGACGCCCGCAAGCAGGGCTACGGCACCGCCTCGCTCAAGCAGGCGCGCAGCGAGCTGGCCGCCTACTTCCCGGGCACGACGTTGATCATCCGCACCCCGGCATAGGCGCTTCGCGCCCGTGCGTGTTTCGCGAGTGTAGAGACTCGCAAGACACGCACGGGCGGCGTAGCCGCCTATCTACGCGCCGTAGACCGGAGTCGGGGTCTCTGCCTTCTCGAGTAGATCGGCGACGACCGGTCCGAGCTCCTTGGGATCCCAGCGCTCACCCTTGTCCTGCGTGGGACCGTGGCGCCAGCCCTCGGCGACCGTGATCTTGCCGCCCTCGACCTCGAAAACACGTCCAGTGACGTTCTTCGACTCGGCGGAGCCCAGCCACACGACCAGCGGGGAGATGTTCTCCGGCGCCATCGCGTCGAAGCCCTCCTCCGGTGCCGCCATCGCCTCGGCCATCGCGCCACCGGCACCGACGGTCATGCGGGTGCGGGCTGCGGGGGCGATCGCGTTGACGGAGACGCCGTAGTTCTTCAGCTCGGCGGCGGCCTGGATGGTCATCTCTGCGATGCCGGCCTTGGCCGCGGCGTAGTTGCCCTGGCCGATGGAGCCCTGCAGGCCCGCGCCCGAGCTGGTGTTGATGATGCGGGCGTCCACGGGACGCCCGGCCTTGGACTCGGCACGCCAGTACGCGGCGGCGTGGCGCAGCGGGGCGAAGTGGCCCTTGAGGTGCACGCGGATCACCGCGTCCCACTCCTCCTCGCTCATCCCGACGAGCATGCGGTCACGCAGGAAGCCCGCGTTGTTGACCAAAACGTCGAGGCGGCCGAAATTGTCCAACGCGGTCTGGATCAGGTTCTGGGCACCCTCCCACGACGCGACGTCGTCGCCGTTGGTGACGGCCTCGCCGCCAGCAGCCTTGATCTCGGCGACAACCTGCTCGGCCGGGGTCTCGCCGGTGGTGGAGCCGTCGCCGCCGACACCGATGTCGTTGACGACGACCTTGGCGCCCTCGGCCGCGAAGGCCAGCGCGTGGGCACGACCGATTCCACGGCCGGCGCCGGTGATGATGACGACTCTGCCGTCAAGCAATCCACTCACTTGTTCTCCTCTGTTTCTGCCGCAGCCAGGAAGGCAGGGCGCTCGCCGCCGCCGTGGACGGTCAATGTCGAGCCGCTGACGTAGGCCGCCAACGGTGATGCCAGGAATGCCGCAGAGTTGCCGATGTCCTCGGGCAGCGCCATCCGCCCCAGCGGGACGGTGGCGCCGACAGCCGCGACACCGGCCTCGTCGCCGTAGTGCAGGTGGCTCAGCTCGGTCTGCACCAGGCCGACGACGATCGAGTTGACCCGCACCTTGGGAGCCCACTCGACGGACAGGCTCGCCGCGAGCGAGTCGATACCGGCCTTGGCCGCGCCGTACGCAGCGGTGCCCGGCGACGGACGGCTGCCGCTGACGGAGGAGATCATCACGATCGATCCTCCGCCCTCCTGCTTCTGCATGACAGCATTGGCGATCTGTGAGATCAGCAGGGGTGCAAGCAGGTTCAGCTCGACGATCTTGGAGTGGAACTTGGGGCTCGCATCGGCCGCCATCGCGAACGGGGCGCCGCCGGCGTTGTTCACGACAGTGTCGAGCCGTCCGTGCCGGGCCACGATCTGATCGATCATCGACTGCACCTGGTCTGCGTCACGTACATCGCACGGGATGAACTCGACCTCGCGACCGTCTACCTCGACCGGTTCGTCGGCCGGACGACGCGCACACGTAACCACCGTCGCGCCCGCACGCAGGAAGGTACGGCTGATGCCCGCACCGATTCCGCGCACTCCACCGGTCACCAGCACGACCTTGCCTTCGAGACCGAGATCCACGTTCTTCCTCCCTGCAGCGGCACGGGTCATTCGCACCCGTCTGTGATAACTTACCAAGCAATCGCTTGGTTCGGTCAATAGACGTAAGGAACATGCCATGGGCATCACTTCGACCTCGGACGGTGCCGGGATCACCACGGTGACCGTCGACTATCCGCCCGTGAATGCCATCCCCTCGAAGGGCTGGTTCGAGTTGGCCGACGCCGTCCTCGCTGCGGGCAAGGATCCCGAGACCCACGTGGTGATCCTGCGAGCCGAGGGGCGCGGCTTCAACGCCGGCGTCGACATCAAGGAAATGCAGGCCACCGAGGGACACGGCGCGCTGATCGACGCCAACCGCGGCTGCGCTGCGGCCTTCTCCGCGGTCTACGACTGCGAGGTTCCGGTCGTGGTCGCCGTCAACGGCTTCTGCGTCGGTGGCGGCATCGGCCTGGTCGGCAACGCCGACGTCATCGTCGCGTCCGACGATGCGATCTTCGGTCTGCCCGAGGTGGACCGCGGCGCACTCGGTGCGGCCACGCACCTCGCTCGTCTGGTCCCGCAGCACATGATGCGCACGCTGTACTACACAGCCAAGAACGTCGACGCCCAGACGCTCAAGCACTTCGGCTCCGTGTACGACGTGGTCCCGCGCGCCGAGCTCGACGACGCCGCAATCGCGATCGCCACAGATATTGCCAAGAAGGACACCCGGGTCATCCGCCGCGCCAAGGAAGCCATCAACCGCATCGACGTGCAGGACGTGCACACCAGCTACCGGATCGAGCAGGGCTTCACGTTCGAGCTGAACCTCGCCGGCGTCGCCGACGAGCATCGCGACGAGTTCGTCGCCACCGGCAAGCCGCGCGCGAACAAGTAGGGAGTGATCAACAATGCGTGACAAGAGGATGTCGCTCGACGAGGTCGTCGGCGAACTGCGCAGTGGTATGACCATCGGCCTCGGTGGCTGGGGTTCGCGTCGTAAGCCGATGGCTTTCGTGCGCGCGATCCTGCGTTCGGACATCAAGGACCTGACCGTCGTCACTTACGGCGGACCGGACCTGGGCCTGTTGTGCTCGGCCGGCAAGGTCAAGAAGGCGTACTACGGCTTCGTATCCCTGGACTCGGCCCCGTTCTACGATCCGTGGTTCGCGAAGCGTCGACTCGAGGGCAGCATCGAATCTCGAGAAATGGACGAGGGCATGGTCAAGTGCGGCCTCGAGGCCGCCGCGGCCCGCCTGCCGTTCCTGCCGATCCGTGCCGGACTGGGCTCGGACGTCCGCAACTTCTGGGGCGACGAACTCAAGACCGTCACCTCGCCGTACGCCGATGCGTCGGGCAAGGCCGAGACGCTGATCGCGATGCCGGCCCTGAACCTGGACGCGTCGTTCGTGCACCTGAACATCGGTGACGCGCACGGCAACGCCGGCTACCAGGGCGTCGATCCGTACTTCGACGACCTTTACTGCATGGCCGCCGAGAAGCGCTACGTCTCCGTCGAGAAGGTCGTCGAGACCGAGCAACTCGTCAAGGAGGTTCCGCTGCAGCAGCTGATCCTCAACCGCATGATGGTCGACGGGGTCGTCGAGGCCCCGGGCGGCGCACACTTCACCCTCGCCGGCGAGAGCTACGGCCGCGACGAGAAGTTCCAGCGCCACTATGCCGAGGCATCCAAGACCGCCGAGTCGTGGCAGGCGTTCGTCGACCGATTCCTGTCCGGATCCGAGGACGACTACCAGGCCGCCGTCAAGAAGTTCGCAGAGGAGCAGCAGGCATGACCTCCACGGAAAGCACCGACACCCACACTGTGACCCGCGCCGAGTACTGCGCGATCGCGTGCGCTGAGATCTTCTCCGGTGCAGGCGAAATCATGGCCAGCCCGATGGCGACGCTGCCGCTCATCGGCGCCCGTCTGGCTCGCCTGACCTCCGAGCCGGATCTGCTCATCACCGACGGTGAGGCGCTGATCTTCGCGGACACCCCCGGCGTCGGTCAGAAGGGCGCCGTCGAGGGCTGGATGCCGTTCCGCAAGGTGTTCGACGTCGTCGCCGGTGGGCGTCGCCACGTCGTCATGGGCGCCAACCAGATCGACAAGCACGGCAACCAGAACCTCTCGGCGTTCGGCCCGCTGCAGCAGCCGACCCGTCAGATGTTCGGTGTGCGCGGCGCCCCGGGCAATACGATCAACCACGCCACCAGCTACTGGGTGGGCAAGCACTCCTCGCGCGTCTTCGTCGACAAGGTCGACGTCGTCTCTGGCGTCGGCTACGACCAGTTCGAGGAAGGCGACCCGGCCTTCCGCTTCCTGCACCTGCACCGCGTGGTCACCAACCTCGGTTCCTTCGACTTCGGCGGCCCGGGCCACACTCTGCGAGCGCTGACCCTGCACCCCGGCGTCTCGGCCGAGGACGTCGCCGCGAACACCTCCTTCGAGGTCGCGGGCCTGGACACGGCGGGCATCACCCGCGAGCCCACCGCCGAGGAGCTGCGGATCATCCGCGAGGTCCTGGATCCGCGCAACCTGCGTGACCGCGAGGTCTCGGCGTGAGTTCGGGCGAGCGAAGCGACGGGGGATCGAAGCAGGTGCTGAAAACACCGTTCACCGAACTGGTGGGCGTCGAGCATCCAATCGTGCAGACGGGCATGGGCTGGGTGTCCGGCCCGCGCCTGACCGCGGCCACCTGCAACGCAGGCGGCCTCGGCATCCTCGCCTCGGCGACGATGACGTACGAGGAGCTCGAGGCGGCGATTCGTAAGACCAAGCAGCTCACGACCAAGCCGTTCGGCGTCAACATGCGCGCCGACGCGTCGGACGCCTCGAAGCGGTGCGACCTGCTGATCCGCGAGGGTGTCAAGGTCGCGTCGTTCGCGTTGGCGCCCAAGAAGGATCTGATCGCCAAACTCAAGGACAACGGGATCGTCGTGGTTCCGTCGATCGGGGCCGCCAAGCACGCCGTGAAGGTCGCCTCGTGGGGCGCCGACGCGGTGGTCGTGCAGGGCGGCGAGGGCGGCGGCCACACCGGTGGCGTCGCGACGACGCTGTTGCTACCGTCCGTGCTCGATGCGGTCGACATCCCGGTGATCGCCGGCGGCGGCTTCTTCGACGGTCGCGGCCTGGCCGCGGCGCTGTCCTACGGGGCTGCAGGTGTCGCGATGGGCACCCGTTTCCTGCTCACCAGCGATTCGGCGGTGCCGGACTCGGTCAAGCAGGAGTACCTCAAGCGTGGTCTGACGGATACCACCGTGTCGGTCAAGGTCGACGGCATGCCGCACCGCGTGCTCAACACGGACCTGGTGAACAGCCTCGAGAAGTCCAGCTACATCAGGGGACTCGTCGCGGCAGCCAAGAACGCGCCGAAGGTCAGGAAGATGACCGGCAACTCGTGGCCGACTCTCCTCAAGGAGGGGCTGGCGATGCGCAAGAACACCGACAAGACGTGGCTGCAGATCGTCATGAACGCCAACACCCCGATGCTGCTCAAGGCCGGACTGGTCGACGGCGACACCGAGGCAGGCGTGCTGGCGTCGGGTCAGGTGGTCGGCATGATCGACGACCTGCCCAGCTGCCAGGAACTGATCGACCGGATCATGGCCGACGCCGCGGCACGGATCGATGCGCTCGGAGCCCTCAGGGCCTGACCGCTCGCTCCGGTTTCCAGCTGAATGGACCCTTCATGCGCCGCCAGCGCGTGAAGGGTCCCTGCGTCCGTTCAAGCGAGCTCCTCGCTGGCCGACGACGCCTCCTGCTGCGGCCGGGAGAACAGTCCGCCGAGCGCGTCGAGGGCATCGGTCCAGGCGTCGAGGGTGGCCGGTGCGAGCCGACGGTGGTCGAGCACCCCGGGCTGCGCGAGGGCCGCGTCGAACGGGACCTCGACGAATCCGGCGAGGCGCGGTGACAACGCGTCCCGGATCGGCCCCAGGTCCATCGGCCCCGCCGGCATCTGGTGCGAGAGGACGACGATCATCTCGCCGAGCACATGGGCGCCGTAGGTGTTCATCACCCAGGTCAGCGCGTCCCGCATGCGACTCAGCGGCTCGGAGCGCGCGGGTGCAACCACCACCAATGCGGCGCCGGACCGAATCAGCGGAGCCAGGCGTGGAGAGCGCAGCGCGGTACCGACATCGTGAACCCGCGCACTGTGGCGCGCGGCAAACAGTTCGTCGACTATCGCGGGGTCGACCGCCTGCGCGTTGCCGCCACCGACCACCACCACACCGGCCGACGTGAGCGCCATGCGCGATTCGAACTGCCGGATCGACCGGGCCGAGTCGATGGCGTCGACACCAGTGCGCGCGAGCAGGTTTCCGCCGTCACTGGTCGCATCAATGGCAGACACATCCTGCCCGGTTCCCAAACGCAGTGCCGTCGCCAGTCCGTACGCCGTCGTGGTTGTCGCTGCGCCGCCCGAACCCGCGACCACCATCGCAGACACCCGTGTGGGCTCCGGCACCTTGGGCGTGCGGCGCAGCGAGACAACGTTGCTCATCGCAGATCCTCCACCTTTGCGATCCTGAAGCCCGTCGGCGCGGGTGCCACCGTGATGCGTTGACGGATAACGCCTTCCGATCCCGCTGGCATTCGCAACCCAAGATCGACCGTGTAGACGTTCGGCTCCGGGGTGGCGGTGATGGTGACGCAGTGCTCCGTACCGAGTGGAACCTCGTCGATCCACTTCTGGATCTCCGGAACGGGATTGGGCGCGACCATGAGCGACGCAACTCGGCCGCCGTCCCGTTCGACGTAGTACGCGTGGTCGAACGCCCTGATCACCCCGGGCCCGTCGGCAATGCTCCCGGACCCTCGACCGACGCTGCGGCCGTCTGCGAAGGAATCCGCGCACCACACGGACGTGGCCGCCGGCGACTCGGCGACCACTGCCTCGCCCGGAGGTGCGACCGCGGGACTGGGCGCAGCGTTGGCCGCACCTGCGGTTTCACGGTCGGTTCCGCCCCACACCAGAACTGTTGCGGCCGTCGCAATAGCCACGAGCGAGGCCGCAGCACTGCCTATCAGGAGGTGCTTCCCTCTGCCGGAAGGCTTCTCTGCCGATGACGGAGAGTCCGTGGTCACCAGCCACTTCGGCAACTGTCCGAACTCCGTCGATTGCCCAGGCTGCACAGGCAGATCCAGAACCGGCGGATCCGGAATCGCCGCGGGCCCCACCCCCGCGTCTGATCGAGGGGCCAGGTCCGATACGGGGCTGTCGCTCCCGATCGATGCAGTAACATCCCCCCGGTTGCCGGAGTCCGCGTTCGGTCCGTAATGCTCGGGCACGTCCGGGAAGAGCGCGTTCTCCGTCCGGTTGTCCGCCGCCATAGTTCCTCCGAGGTAGGGCGGGTGGGGCGGATACGAACCGCCCCACCCGTGACTCAAGCTTGGATGCCGGCCCCGACGGCTTCGCTGATCATGCTCGATGCGACACCGAGGGACGAGTCTGTGAAAAACGTCGCCAGACCGGCATCAACCTCGTTCAGCACCTGCTCGCCGCCCGGCTGTGCCGCGACGAAATCGCGGGCCTGCTGGTCGATTCCGGGTGCCGCCGCGACAACGTCGCGGATTGCGGACGCGGCCACCGCTCCAACAGGCGTGCTATCCCACTCGGCGAGGGTGTTCTGCGTCTGGGCAGTCACTGCAGGCTCGTCGATGTCGGGGACCGTGATCTCCCGCGGTTCGCCCAGGTCACCAGCGCCGAACGCGGTGCCGGTGATGATGCCGAATCCGGCGCCTCCGACGGCACCGACAGCGGCTGCCGGGATGCCCGCGACCGCCGCCCCGATCGCGGTACCGGCTACTCCGCTTGTCACGACGGGAAGGCCGGGAATCACGAACGGCAGCGGAATGATCGTACCGATCTGCGCGCCCACGATTCCACCGACCGTTCCGCCGGCCAGTGCGGCCGGAACCCCAACCAACGCTGCACCCCCGACCGCACCGGTCGCTCCGCCGCCGATCTGCGCTGCCGCGAGACGGTTCGCACGCGGGGTCTCGACGCCGATCGACCGCCAGAACGTAGCGACCTCGGCCTCGATGATCGCCGAGGTGTTGTTGGTTCGCGCGAGATCTCCGTCAGTGAACCAGTTCGGCTGCGCGATGAGGAAGTCGCCGAGACGCAACGTGTTACGCGGGGCGATGATCGGCGCCGTCGGGTCGACATGGGTCGGCAGGTGCAGATCCTGGACCTGAATCGGGGCCACGTAGTAGTTCTGCGGTTGGGTGTAGGTGTTGGTGTCGTAGTCGTAGTTCTCGAGCGGCTGGTACTCGATGTTCTGATACTGGGCCGGCGGCTCCACCCAGTACACCGGTTCCGGCTGCGCGGGAGACGAAGTGACGCCACCCTGCGTCGACGGAGCCGAGGTCACGCCGCCCTGGGACGGCGCAGACGTGACGCCACCCTGCGACGGAAGCTCGTTCGGAGCAGCCGACGCCGTGCCTGTGGCCGCGGCGATCACTGCGACAGCCGCCGACGGAACCAACGCGGCCCGCGCGATGGCCCGCGCCCGGCTCTTGCGGTGCTTACCCATCAATCCACTTCCCTTCGGTGATTCAGGCTTTCGGTGATTCAGGCCGGAGGGACCCGTCCTGAATGGAGAGATCGCGAGAGATCCGGACCGGAAGAGCGGCACATCGGAAGAAGGTGATGAGCACAGACCCCGCATGTTCGTGGGGGCAGAGAAGGTGTGGGAGTACGGGGGCGCCGGAGGCAGTACATGCCCATACCCGGCAGCGGGCACGTGCGTGCCCGACCATCCCCCCGGCAAACAATGCCGCCCCCTCGCGAAGATCCTCCCCCGCCGATCCTCACCCCCGGATCGACCCTTTGTACGTGGAAATAATACAGAAGCGGCGGGCGGTCCCAGCGCGCCCGCGGTGGGGCCTGGGAGCGGTCAGGAACTCGGCGCCGCCTCCTTCGCCGCGATCCGAGCCCGGACCTCGGGGCGTCGAAGCGGCGGCACCGTGGCCGGTGGCTGCCTACGGGGCGGGAGCGCCGCGAGTAGCTCGGCCGTGGTCGCCGTGACCTCCTCGACGGCCTTCTCGAACGCGTCTCGGTTGGCGTCGGACAGCTTCTGTATCCCGCTGACCTTGCGGACGTACTGCCGGGCCGCGGCCTCGATCTCCTCGGGAGTGGCAGCCGGTTCGAGCCCGCGCAGCTCGGTGATGTTTCGGCACATGCCTCGAACGGTAGTCCTGCTTCGACGCGCCCGAAACGCGCTCACATACCGGAGATATCGCGTACTTTCGGTATCAGACACTGGACAGCAATTCGGGGGCACGATGCACGTCTCAGAGAACCTGCACAAGAGCACCGCCGCCACGGCAACCGTTCCCCATCCACCCCGGCGGCTCCCGATCCTCGGCGACGTACTGGGCGTCTCACTGCATACCCCGGTACAGGATTCGATGCGGCTGGGCCGGCAACTCGGTCCGATCTTCGAACGCAACGCACTCGGGCACCGCTTCGTATTCGTCTCGGACCCCGGCATGGTGGCCGAGCTGTCCGACGAGTCGCGTTTCGCAAAGAACGTCGCCCCCGGAATCGCGGAACTGCGCGGCATCGGCGGCGACGGGCTGTTCACTGCTTACAACGACGAACCGAACTGGGGCAAGGCGCACAACTTACTGCGTCCGGCGTTCACCCAGTCAGCAATGCGCTCCTACCACGACATCATGGTCGGCGTCGCCGGCGAGCTCACCGCGCACTGGGACAGCCGGATCGGCGGTACCCCTGTCGACGTTTCCGCCGACATGACGAAACTGACACTCGAGACCATCGCGCGTACGGGCTTCAGTTACTCTTTCGACTCGTTCGAGCGCACCAGGCCACACCCGTTCGTCGAGGCCATGGTTCGGGCTCTCACATATGCGCAATGGCGGACGTTCCGGAACGTACCGGGCCTGGGGAAGTACCTGTACCGCAAGTCGGATCGGCAGAACGCCGCCGACACCGCGTACCTCGCGGAAGTGGTCGACGAGGTGATCCGTAGCCGCCGCGACGCGTCCGGACCAGGTCACGAAGACCTGCTCGAGATCATGCTCCGTGCCGCCCGCGAGAACGACCCCAACCGACTCGACGAAGTGAACATCCGCCACCAGGTCGTGACCTTCCTCGTCGCGGGACACGAAACCACTTCGGGTGCACTATCGTTCGCACTTCACTACCTTTCCCGGAATCCCGATGTACTCGCGAAGGCGCGCGCAGAGGTGGACGAGGTGTGGGGCGAGGAGGTACCGCCGTTCGAGAAGGTCGCGAAACTCCGGTACGTCCGTCGGGTCCTCGACGAGACACTGAGGCTGTGGCCCACCGCCCCGGCGTATGCACGTGAAGCGCGCACGGATACCGTGCTGGCGGATCGCTACCCGATGAAGGCGGGAGACTGGGTCCTGGTGCTGATCCCGTCGCTGCACCGCGACCCCGCGTGGGGCGCCGATCCTGAACTCTTCGACCCGGACCGCTTCACGCCCGAACGCGTCCGGGCTCGTCCAGCGCACATCTACAAGCCGTTCGGCACGGGGGAACGTGCGTGCATCGGCCGCCAATTCGCCATCCACGAGGCCCTTCTCGTACTGGGGACGATCCTGCGCAGGTACGACTTCTCCGCCGATCCCGACTACCAGCTGCGGATACAGGAACGGCTGACGCTCATGCCGGTGGGGTTCAACCTCACCGTTCGCCACCGCTGACCGCTGCACCCGGCCCGCGAACGGTCGAATCCAGCCAGGTCGCAGACGCCCCGAACAGCTGATCCTCCGCAGCGAATCGGATTCGCGCTGAGCAGATCCGGTCGAATCGCCCACACGGTCCGGGTGCTGCCGTTACTGTGCGCTCACCTGGCCCCATCCGCTGCACCGCACACAAGAACGGCGAACATCGACATGGACTCTGCTCTCACCTCGGTGGCCCTACCGGCCGCATTGGCGATCATCATGTTCGGGCTCGGGCTCTCGCTGACATCGGCGGACTTCGCCCGCGTCGCAAGGCATCCCAAGGTGGTCACCATCGCCCTGGCGTGTCAGCTGCTGATCCTGCCCGCAGTCGCATTCGGCCTGGTTCTGATGTTCGATCTACCGCCGCTGCTGGCGGTCGGCATGATGGTGCTCGCGGCGTCGCCGGGCGGCACCACAGCGAACCTCTTCAGCCATCTCTACCGCGGCGACGTCGCCCTCAACATCACACTTACCGCAGTGAACTCGGTGATCGCGGTCGTCACGCTGCCGATCATCACGAACTTTGCCCTCGGCTATTTCGACCCCGCAGAGACCGGCGGAACGATGGGCCTGCAGTTCACGAAGGTCCTGCAGGTGTTCGCGATCGTGCTCATCCCGGTCGCGATCGGGATGGCGGTCCGCGCGCGGCGCGAGGACTTCGCGCGGCGAATGGACCGGCCGGTGCGGATCGCGTCGGCCGTCGTGCTGGTGGCGGTGATCGTCGGCACCATCGCGGCGGAGCGGGAGAACGTGCCGTCGTACCTCGCAGACGTCGGCGTGATCGTGACCATGTTCTGCCTAGCCAGCCTCGGGTTGGGTTACTGGGTTCCGAAACTGCTGGGAGTCCATCGGCGGCAGGCGATCGCCTGCTCGATGGAGATCGGGGTGCACAACAGCACGCTGGCCATCGCGATTGCGATCAGCGTCCTCGACAGTGTCGACCTCGCGATCCCTGCGGCCGTGTACGGCGTCGTGATGTTCCCCGCCGCCGCAGCCGTCGGCTGGCTGATCAGCCGGGGAGCGCGGGCCGAAACGGCGGATGCCCTCCCGGTTCAGGATCGAACCGAAAGGGCATCCGAGAGCGGGTAGCTACTGGACTCGCTCGATGATCGTGACGTTCGCGGTGCCGCCACCCTCACAAATGGTGAGCAGTCCGTAACGGCCGTTCGTGCGCTCGAGCTCGTTGAGCAGCGTCGCCATCAGCTTGGTGCCGGTGGCACCGAGCGGGTGGCCGAGCGCGATTGCCCCACCGTTGACGTTGACCTTGGCCGGGTCGGCGCCCAGCTCCTTGATCCAGGCGAGGACGACGGGTGCGAAGGCCTCGTTGATCTCGATCAGGTCGATGTCGTCGAGGGTCAGGCCGGTCTTCGCCAGCGCGTGCTGGGTGGCCGGGATCGGCGCGCTCAGCATGAAGATCGGGTCGTCGCCGCGGGCGCTCATGTGGTGGATGCGGGCACGGGGCTTCAGGTTGTACTTCTGCACGGCCTCCTCCGACGCGAGCAGCAGCGCGCTGGCTCCGTCGGAGATCTGGCTGGCGACGGCGGCGGTCAGGCGGCCACCCTCGACGAGAACCTTGAGGCTCGCCATCTTCTCGAGGCTGGTCTCGCGCGGACCCTCGTCGGTGGTGACGTCTCCGAAGGGGACGATCTCGCCGTCGAAGCGGCCCTCGACGATCGCGGCCTTGGCACGCTCGTGGCTCTGCAGAGCCCACTTCTCGAGCTCCTCGCGGCTGATGTCCCACTTGTCGGCGATCATCTCGGCGCCGCGGAACTGCGACACCTCCTCGTCGCCGTAGCGCTCGGTCCAGCCCGTGGACTCGGCGGTCGGGGTGCTGAAGCCGTACTGCTCGCCGACGATCATGGCGGCCGAGATCGGAATCTGGCTCATGTTCTGGACGCCGCCGGCGACGATCAGGTCGGCGGTGCCGGCCAGGATCGCCTGCGCGCCGAACTGGATGGCCTGCTGGCTGGAGCCGCACTGACGGTCGACCGTCACTCCGGGTACGTGCTGTGGCAGACCCGCGGCCAGCCACGACAGGCGGGCGATGTTGCCAGCCTGTCCACCGATCGCGTCGACACAACCGAAGATGACGTCGTCGACGTTCGATGGGTCGATGCCGGTGCGCTCGACGAGCGCCTTGATGATGTGCGCGCCCAGGTCGATCGGATGAACGGGGGCCAGACCACCGTTCTTCTTGCCGATCGGGGTGCGGACGGCGTCGACGATGTAGACCTCGGGCATGAACAGCTCCTGGATTCGGGTTATTTGCGGGAGTCGGGGCTGGCAAGCCCGTCGAGAACGATGGAGAGGTACTGCTTGGCAACGGCCTCGGCGGTCATCGATCCACCGGGCCGGTACCAGCGCACGGCAACCCACACCGTGTCGCGCATGAAACGGAAGACAAGCTCGATGTCGAGGTCCTGACGGAAGCTGCCGTCGGCGACACCGGCCTCGAGCACCCCGACCCACAGGTCGCGGAACTCCTGGTTACGCTCGGCGAGGTACGCGAACCGCTCGTTGGACGCGAGGTGCTTGACCTCGTCCTGGTAGATCGCGACCGCGCTGTGCGAGGCGTCGATCGCCTCGAACGACGCGATCACGAGCGCCTCGAAGGTTTCGCGCGAGCCCACGCCGGCGGCGACGATCTCGCGGTAGCGGCCGAACAGGTCGTCCTGGAAGCCGCGCAGGATCTCGTCGACCATCGACTCCTTGGAGTCGAAGTGGTGGTAGAGGCTGCCGGAGAGGATGCCCGCCGCGTCGGCGATGTCGCGCACCGTGGTGGCCCGCAGACCGCGTTCGGCAAACAGGCCCGCGGCGAGTTCCAGGAGCTCGGCGCGACGGCCGGACTTGCTCGAAGACTCGTCGGCGTCTCGGGGTGGAGTCATGCCGGACATCCTACCAACCAAGCGATTGCTAGGGTATCGGCGAGTTTCACCCAGTTTGCACTCTCCCACAACGGTCACGGGCGTCAGTTACGCGCGCTGGCTCGAGATCGAGACGATCTCACCGGTGAGGTAGGTGGTGTAGTCGCTCGCGAGCATCGCAATGGTCGCGGCGATCTCCCACACCTCGGCGGCACGGCCGAACGCCTCGGACGAAGCCAGCTGATCCAGCAGCTCCTCGCTGGTGACCTTCGCCAGGAATGCATGGCGCGCGATGGACGGTGCGACGGCGTTGATGCGGACGCCGTACTCGGCCGCCTCGATCGCGGAGCAGCGGGTGAGCGCCATGACACCGGCCTTGGCAGCCGCGTAGTGGGCCTGCGAGTGCTGCGCACGCCAGCCGAGTACCGACGCGTTGTTCACCAGAACACCGTTGTGGTCGACGGACTTGAAGTAGCGCAGCGCCGCGCGGGTGGCGCGGAAGGTACTCGTGAGCGTGATGTCGAGGACGCGATCCCACTGCTCATCGGTCATGTCGACGACGGGGGTCTCGCCGCCCAGGCCGGCGTTGTTGACGAGAACGTCGATACGGCCCAGCCTCTCGGCCGCACCGGTGATGAGCGCGTCGACCTGCTCGGTGCTCGAGACGTCACACACGAGAGACTCGACCTGCTGGCCGCCGAACTCGGCAGACAGCTTCTCGACGGTCTCACCGAGGCGACGCTCGTGGAAGTCGGAGACCAGGACGTCGGCGCCCTCGAGCAGCGCGCGGCGCGCGGTCGCGAAGCCGATGCCGGTACCGGCGGCGGCGGTCACGACGACCTTCTTGCCCCCGAGCAGGTTGTGACCCTCGATCTCCTCGGGTGCGGCGGAGAGCGGGGACTTGATGGTGGCGGTCACGGGCGTGCCTCTCGAGGAAGGCCGAGCACGCGCTCGGCGATGATGTTGCGCTGGATCTCGTTGGATCCGCCGTAGATGGTGTCGGCGCGGGTGAACAGCCACAGCCGCTGCAGGTCGCCCAGTTCCTCGCCGGGCTCGGTGTTCTCGACACCGACCAGGGAGGCCGCACCCTGGACCTCCATCGCGAGCTCACCGAGACCGCGGTGCCAGTTGGCCCACAACAGCTTTGCGACCGAGGCTTCACCGCCGTTGGTGCTGGCGTCGACCGTCGCGAGCGTCCGCAGCGCGTGGGCGCGCATGACCTGCAAGCCCATCCACGCACGGGTGATCTTGTTCCGGATGGCCGGATCATGCGCCGCACCATTACGCTCGGCCAATTCGACGATGGACGCGAGCTCGCGGGCGAAGCCGGTCTGCTGCCCCAGCGTCGAGACGCCGCGTTCGAAGGTGAGCGTGCCCATCGCAACGCTCCAACCGTTGCCCTCGCCGCCGACGACGAGGTCGGCGTCGGTGCGGGCGTCGTCGAAGAACACCTCGTTGAACTCGGAGGTGCCGGTGAGCTGGATGATCGGGCGGACCTCGACACCTGCCTGGTTCATCGGAACCAGCAGGTACGACAAACCCTTGTGGCGAGACGAGCCCGGCTCGGTGCGCGCGACCACGAAGCACCAGTCGGACAGGTGCGCGAGCGAGGTCCATACCTTCTGCCCGTTGACCGACCAATGGTCGCCGTCGAGGCGCGCCGTGGTCGCCACGTTCGCGAGGTCGGACCCCGCACCGGGCTCGGAGTAGCCCTGGCACCACAGTTCGGTGACAGTCTTGATCCCGGGCAGGAAGCGCCGCTTCTGCTCCTCGGTTCCGAAGGCGATGAGCGTCGGCCCGAGCAGCTCCTCACCGATATGACTCACGCGTGCAGGCGCATTCGCCCGTGCGTACTCCTGATGGAAGATGATCTGCTGACTCAGCGTCGCCTCACGCCCGCCGTACTCCTTCGGCCATCCGAGGCAGGTCCAGCCGGCCGCAGCCAGATGACGGTCCCACTCGAGGCGTTCCTCGAACGCTTCGTGTTCGCGTCCCGGCCCGCCCAGGCCCTTCAGCTCGGCAAACTTCCCGGAGAGGTTCTCTTCGAGCCATTCACGAATTTCCCGCGCAAAGGCCTCGTCAGCGGCTGCACTCTCGCTGGTCTCAATACCCTGGCTATCGTCCACAGCGATACGGTACCCTACCAAGCACTTGCTTTGTATAGAGGTTCCGCCTCGCCTTAGGAGAGATTGTGAGCACGAAAGTGACCACCGAGCCCCGGACGACTCCGGCCGCGCTGTGGCGCGCCGTTGAACAATTCGGATCGAACGAGGCTGTTGCGGACGGTTCCGACCGGACCACTTACACCGAACTGCTCGAGCGTGTACGCACTGCGGCAAGGGCTTTGATTGCCAAGGGCGTGGAGGCTGGCGACCGCGTTGCGGTCTGGGCGCCGAACACCCATCACTGGGTCGAGGCCTTCCTCGCCGCTCAGTACGTAGGCGCCATCCTGGTGCCGATCAGCACCCGCTACACCGGTCATGAGGCCCTCGACCTCCTCGAGCGCACCAAGGCGAAGGTCCTGGTCGCCCCTGACCGCTTCCTCGGGAGCGATCGCCTCGCGGCCGTCCTGAAGGCCGCTGGCCCCGAGGGCATCCCGATGCTCAGCCTCGTGCTGCGCACCCCGTCGGACGACCCCGCGTCCGGTACGCCGACCACGACACTGCCCGGCGGCGAGATCCTCGAGTGGGATCAGCTCGCCGTCGCCGCCGAGTCGGTCACCGTCGAGGAGGCCGACACGCGTGCCCGCGCCGTCTCCCCCGACGACGTCGCAGACATCCTCTTCACATCCGGCACCACCGGAAAGAGCAAGGGCGTCATGAGCGCTCACCGGCAGACCGTCGGCATCGCCGACGCATGGGCCGACTGCGCGGAGGTCGTCGCTAGCGACCGATATCTGGTGATCAACCCGTTCTTCCACACCTTCGGCTACAAGGCCGGAATCATGGTGTGCATCCTGCGGGGCGCCACGATCGTGCCGGCCGCTGTTTTCGACGTCCCCACGATCATGGCGACGATCGCGAACGAGAAGATCAGCGTGCTGCCGGGTGCCCCGACCATCCACCAGACGATCCTCGACTTCCCGACCCGCGACGACTACGACCTGTCGAGCCTGCGCGTCGCGATCACCGGCGCGGCAGCGGTTCCGGTCGCGCTGGTCGAGCGCATGCAGTCCGAGCTCGGTTACGACGCGGTCCTCACCGCGTACGGCCAGACCGAGGCGGTCGTGGTGACGATGTGCCGCACGGACGACGACCCGGTCACCGTCTCGACCTCGTCCGGCCGGGCCATCCCCGGCATGGAGGTCAAGATCGGCGAGCAGGGCGAGATCCTGGTCCGCGGCGAGAACGTCATGCTCGGATACCTCGATGATCCCGAGGCCACCGCCAACACGATCGACCCGGACGGCTGGCTGCACACCGGCGACGTCGGAGTCCTCGACGAGCGCGGCTACCTCGACATCACCGACCGGCTCAAGGACATGTACATTTCGGGCGGCTTCAATGTGTACCCCGCCGAGATCGAGAACGCACTCGCCCGTTTGGATTCGATCGCGGAGTCGGCCGTGATCGGCATCCCCGACGAGCGGATGGGCGAGGTCGGTCGCGCGTACGTCGTACCGAAGGCCGGCGCGGCCGTGACCGAGGACGAGATCATCGCGTTCTGCAAGGAACGCCTGGCGAACTTCAAGATTCCGCGCGAGGTCAAGATCGTCGGTTCCCTACCGCGCAACCCGTCGGGCAAGGTGCTCAAGAACGATCTGCGGGAGGGCAAGGCATGACCGACCCCCACGGCGTTCCCGACGAGGGGGAAGTCGTCACCTACGAGGTTCGCGACCGAGTCGCGTTCGTGACACTGAACCGCCCCGAATTCCGCAACGCGCAGAACTCGGTCATGACGTACGCGCTCGACGCCGCCTTCGAGCGTGCGGTCGAGGACGATGACGTGAAGGTGATCGTGCTGGCCGGCAACGGCGAGCACTTCAGCGCCGGCCACGACATCGGTACGCCAGGCCGCGACCACCACGTCCACTACGAGAACAAGGCCGCCATCTGGTGGGACCATCTCGGCAAGGCCGGTGGCGATCAGCGCTTCGCGCGCGAGACCGAGGTGTACCTGGGGATGTGCCGCCGGTGGCGCGAGATCCCGAAGCCGATGATCGCGCAGATCCACGGCGCCTGCATCGCCGGTGGCCTCATGCTCGCGTGGTGCTGCGACCTGATCGTCGCCTCGGAAGATGCGTACTTCTCGGATCCCGTTGTGCGCATGGGCGTTCCGGGTGTCGAGTACTTCGCACACCCGTGGGTGCTGGGATCGCGGTTCGCGAAGGAGATCCTCTTCACGGGCGATCGCTTCTCCGCGCAGCGCGCGTACGAGGTGGGCATGGTCAATCGGGTGGTTCCGCGCGCCGACCTGGGGGCCGAGACCCTCGCGCTGGCCGCCCGGGTCGCGGAGATGCCGCAGTTCGGTTTGGCACTGACCAAGAAGGCCGTCAACCAGTGCGAGGACCTGATGGGTCAGCGCGCCGGAATGGATTCGGTGTTCGGTCTGCACCACTTTGCCCACGCACACAATGCCGAGGTGGGCAGGGACTCGCTGGGTGGAATGGACGTCAACAGTATGAAAGCGAAGGCGAAATAGTGGATCTCGAACTGGACGAGAAGGCCCGCGCCTTCCAGCTGGAAGTGCGTGAGTGGCTCGCGGCCAACGTCCCGGCACAGCCGCTGCCGTCGATGGATACCGCGGAGGGCTTCGAGGCCCACCGGGAGTGGGAGCACAAGCTCGCCGACGCCCGCCTGTCGACCGTCTCGTGGCCGACGGAGTTCGGTGGCCGGGACGCGTCGATGATCGAGTGGGTGCTCTTTGAGGAGGAGTACTACAAGGCGGGCGCCCCTGGACGAGTCAGCCAGAACGGCATCTTCCTCTTCGCACCGACGCTGTTCGAGCACGGGACCGAGGAGCAGCTCGCGCGCATCATGCCGCGCATGTCCCGCGCCGACGACATCTGGGCGCAGGCATGGTCCGAGCCGGAGGCCGGCAGCGACCTCGCGGGCATCCGCTCGACGGCCCGCCGCACCGAGGGCGGCTGGATCCTCAACGGCCAGAAGACGTGGAGCTCGCGTGCCGTGTACGCGGACTGGGGTTTCGGCATGTTCCGCACCGACCCGGAGGCCCAGCGCCACAAGGGCCTGACGTACTTCATGTTCCCGCTGAACCAGAACGGCGTGACCGTCCGCGCCATCCCGCAGCTGGACGGCGAACCCGGCTTCGCGGAGATCTTCTTCGAGGACGTCTTCGTCCCGGACGCCGACGTCGTCGGTGAGGTCGACAACGGGTGGCGCGTCGCGATGAGCACCGCTTCCAACGAGCGCGGCCTGTCGCTGCGCAGCCCGGGTCGCTTCACCTCGGCGGTCGACCGTCTGGTCGAGGTGTGGAAGGCGAACACCGACGACACCGACACCGCCGCACGCGACCGCGTCGTGGACGCGTGGATCGGCGCCGAGGCGTACCGCCTGCACACGTGGGGCACCGTCACCCGCATGCTCGAGGGCGTGCCCCTCGGCGTGGAGGGCTCGATCAACAAGATCTTCTGGTCCGAACTCGACGTCCGCATCCACGAGACGGCCCTCGACCTGATGGGCGCCGACGGCGAGCTCGCCGGCAAATGGCAGGACGGCTACCTGTTCTCGCTCTCCGGCCCGATCTACGCCGGCACCAACGAAATTCAGCGCAACATCGTTGCCGAGCGTCTGCTCGGACTCCCGAAGGCGGATCGATGAAATTCTCCCTGTCCACCGAGCAGCGCGATTTCGCGGACAGCCTCCGCAACCTGCTCGCCAGCGCCGACACCCCGGCCGTCGTCCGGTCGTGGGGCGAGAACGACACCGCGCCGGGCCTTGCCCTGCTGCAGCAGCTCGCCGAGACCGGCGTGACCGCGCTCGCCGTGCCCGAGGACCTCGACGGCATCGGCGCGCATCCGGCCGACCTGGCCGTCGCGTTCATCGAACTGGGCCGCGCCGCGGTCCCCGGCCCGATCCTCGAGACGGCCGCCGCCGTCCCGGCTCTGTTGTCGGCGCTGGACGACCAGGAGCTGGCCAAGCGCTTCCTGCCCGGCATCGCCGAGGGCACCCTCGCATCGCTGGTGCTCGAGCCGTCCACGCCGCGCGCCCTCGACGCCGACGTCGCGGAATCGGTGCTGCGGGTTTCGGGCGACACCCTCGAGCTGGTTCGTGCCACCACGCAGCTCGAGTCGGTGGACCCGGCCCGACGCCTGTTCGAGGTCGAGTCGGTCGAAACGCTCGCGCAGGGTGCGGACGTCGTCGCCGCCGCGGACAAGGCGTACGACCTCGCGGTCCTCGCCGCGTCGGCGCAGCTGATCGGCGCCGGCCACGCGATGATCGAGACCGCCACCGAATACGCCAAGAACCGTTCGCAGTTCGGCCGCGTCATCGGCAGCTTCCAGGCCGTCAAGCACCACCTGTCGGACGCCCTGGTTGCCGTCGAGATGGCGAAGCCGCTCGTCTACGGCGCGGCGATCTCCATCGCCGAGGGATCCGACACCATCGCTCGCGACGTCTCGGCAGCGAAGGTCGCCGCCGCGAACGCCGCCTACGTGGCCTCGCGCAAGGCGCTGCAGGTACACGGCGCCATCGGTTACACCCTCGAGTGCGATCTGTCCCTGTGGCTGACCAAGACGCGGGCACTGCAATCCGCGTGGGGCACCGCCTCCGCACATCGCGCACGGATTGCGAGCGCGCTGTGAGCGGGGTCGGAGTGTTCTCGGAGGAGCAGCTCGAGCTACGCAAGACCGTTGCGGCGCTGCTGGCCAAGCGCGCCGATCCGGCCGCGCTGCGCAAGACGCTCGAGTCGGGCGAGGCGTTCGACCGCGGCCTGTGGGACGTGCTGTGCCAGCAGGTCGGTGTCGCGGCGCTCGCGATCCCGGAGGAGTTCGGCGGCTTCGGTGCCACCTTCGTCGAGCAGCACCTGGTGCTCGAGGAGCTCGGCGCCGCGCTGACGCCGTCGCCGATGTTCGGTTCCGCGGTCCTGGCCGCGCAGGCGATCCTGGCGACCGGCAACGCGGAGGCGTGCGAGCGCCTGCTGCCCGGCATCGCCGAGGGTGCGTCCATCGCTGCCCTGTGCTGGGTGGGCCCCGAGGGACACTGGCGCAGTGACGATGTCGCGTGCACCGCGATCGGCAACGATGCCGACGGCTACACCGTCTCGGGCTCCGCGCACTACGTGCTCGACGGTGCGCACGCCGATGTGCTGATCGTCGCCGCAGCAGTCGACGGGATCATCGCGCTGTTCGAGGTGGACCCGTCAGCCGACGGCGTCGCCCGTCGTGCGCTGCCGACGATGGACCTCACCCGTCCGATGTCGTTGGTGGATTTCACATCCGCGAATGCCGTCCGGCTCACCGCCGATGATGCGACCGCCGCACTGAACCGGGTCCGCGACATCGCCCTGGTGGCCCTGTCCGCGGAGCAGGTCGGCGCCTCCGCGCGCTGCCTGCAGATGACGGTGGACTACAGCAAGGATCGCGTCCAGTTCGGTCGTGCGATCGGCAGCTTCCAGGCGCTCAAGCACCGCATGGCAGACCTGTTCGCACTGGTCGAGGTGGCCCGTTCCGCCTCGTACGCGGCGGTCTACGCACTGTCGGAGGGTCTGCCGTCGGCGTCCGCGGACGCTGCTGTCGCCAAGGTCTACTGCTCGGAGGCGTTCAACGCTGTGACCGGCGATTCGATCCAGCTACACGGCGGCATCGCGATCACGTGGGAGCACGACGCGCACCTGTTCTTCAAGCGCGCTCACGGCAGCTCGCAGCTGTTCGGTCAGCCGGAGGAGTACCTCACCCGGATGGAGTCGCTCGCGGGTCTGCCTGCCTGATTCGATCCCACCGACGCCGAGGGCCGGTCCGGAATTCTCCGAGCCGGCCCTCGTGCCGTCCGTCAGGACTGGTCGCACAGCTCCTCGAGGTACTGCGCGACGCCGTCGTCGTCGTTGGACGGGAGCACCCGGTCGGCCAGCGCCAGGATCTCCGGCAGTGCGTTGGCCGGGGCGAGGGCCGTACCCGCCCACGTCAGCATCGGCACGTCGTTGTGAGCGTCGCCGATGACCGCAACTTCCTCGGCCACAATTTCTCTCGCCGCGCACAGGCCCGCGAGAGCGCTGGCCTTCGACACCCCGGACGCCGCCATCTCCACGTAGGGCGCACCGGAATGCGTCAGCTCCACCCCGTCCACCCCGGCCGCCACCGCGAGCCGATACAGCTCGGGACTGGGCACCTCCGGATGCCGAGCCACGATCTTCACCATCGGCTCGCCCGTCCGTGGCAACCGCTCCTCGAGGACCATCTCGTCGAGGGTGCGGTGGTGGTCGGCGTAGTCGCACAGCGCCGCGTACTCGGGCTCTGCGACGAACGTCGTCGGCCCCACGTTCGCGAACACCGTACCCGGAACGAGCGTGCGCACCCGGTCCATCGCGGCGAGGGCCTGAGAAACCTCGATCGAGACGGTGCCGGTGATCTCGGGGGTGCCGTCCGCGAGGTCGAGGGTGACGGCCCCGTTGGCGCAGATCACCTCGCCGCGAAATCCGCACGAGCGGGCCAGCGCATCCACCGAGTGCCGGGCGCGGGCCGTCGCCCACACCACCTCGACGCCGGCGTCCCGGGCAGCGGCCATCGCCCGCGCCGTGCGCGGTGAGACCGTCCGGTCGGACCGCAGCAGTGTGCCGTCGAGATCGGATGCCACCAGTCTGATTCGCCTCACCTGTCCATGGTCCCAGCCTCACGACCACGGCCACGGACCCCGTCCGTCGGGGAGCCCGAATGCCCATCGGTTCAACCTTTTCTGAATACAGAATCCGATGTACTGTCAGGGAATGGAGACCCTCGTCCACAGGGACGCCTTGGCGCGCTTCGGATACGCCCTCTCCGACGCGACCCGCGCGCAGATCCTGCTGAGCCTGCGGGCCGGTCCGGGCTACCCGTCCGATCTCGCCGATACCATCGGGGTATCGCGGCAGCTGGTTTCCAATCACCTTGCCTGCCTGCGCGGCTGCGGGCTGGTGGTCGCGGCGGCGGAGGGCAGACGCAGCCGCTACGAACTGGCCGACCCTCGGATCGGGCGCGTGCTGGACGATCTGCTGGGCCTCGTGCTCGCGGTGGATCCGTCGTGCTGTCCGAACGCCGAATCCGAGAACTGCTGCTGATGACACCTCCGGCCGGAGTCTCCTCTCCCGCGCGCCGGGCCCTACTGGCGCGCCGGATCCGGTTCCTGGTCGCCGCCACCATCACTTACAACGTGATCGAGGCAGCGGTCGCGCTCACCGAGGGCGCCCGGGTGTCGTCGGCGGCGCTGATCGGCTTCGGACTCGACTCGGTGATCGAGGTGTCGTCGGCCGCGGCGGTCGCGTGGCAGTTCGCGGGACACGACCCCGAGTCGCGGGAGAAGGTGGCGCTGCGGATCATCGCGTTCTCGTTCTTCGGCCTCGCGGCATACGTCACCGTCGACGCGGTTCGCTCGCTCATCGGGGTGGGCGAGCCGCAGCACTCGACGGTCGGCATCGTGCTGGCGGCAGCAAGTCTGGCGATCATGCCGATGCTGTCGTGGGCGCAGCGCCGGACGGGCCGGGAGCTGGGATCACTGTCCGCAGTGGCAGATTCGAAACAGACGCTGCTGTGCACCTATCTGTCCGGCGTCCTATTGGTGGGGCTGCTCCTCAACAGCCTTTTCGGCTGGACCTGGGCCGACCCCATCGCCGCACTGGTCATCGCCGTGATAGCCGTCAAAGAAGGCGTGAACGCTTGGCGGGGCGACACATGTTGTCCCGCACCCGCTGCCCCACGCCCGGATTGCTGCGAGTCCTGATGCGAATCGCCTGCGGGTGGCCGACACAACGTGCCATGCTCCGCGCGTGACCCTCCGCACTGTCGAGGAACTCGACGCCCTCGAAGATCTCCGCCAGCTCAAGTACCGCTACTTCCGGACTTTGGATCTCAAGCGCTGGGACGAGTTCGCGGACACGCTGGCCGACGACATCGTCGCCAGCTACGGCACGCACGCGCTGCGCGACCCGCTGGTCTTCCGTGGCCGCGACGCCCTCGCCGGATTCATGCGGGACGCACTCGGCCCCGCAGTCACGACAGTCCACATCGCAAACCATCCTGAGCTCTCCGTCGAGGGCACGGATGCGACCGGAACCTGGTCTTTCGAGGACACGGTGATCGTGCCCGACGCCAAGAGCATCATCCGCGGCGCCGGTTACTACACGGACCGCTACCGCCGTGACGACGACGGCCGCTGGCGGATCACCGAGACGTCCTATGAGCGAATCTACGAGTCGATCACCTCCCTCGACGACATCCCGAGCTTCCGATTCCTCTCGCACATGTGGGCCGTTCCACCGACTGCGAGCGCGTGACCGTGCAGCGGAAGCGGCCGCCAGCTCCTAGCCTGGATACATGACCACCCCCGAGATCACCCTGAATTCCGGAACCGTCATCCCGCAGCTCGGCCTGGGCGTATGGCAGGCCACCAACGACGAGACCGAGCACGCCGTCCGCTTCGCGCTCGACGACGCCGGGTATCGGCATATCGACACCGCCGCTGCGTACGGCAACGAGGAGGGCGTCGGCCGCGGTATCGCGTCCTCGTCGGTGCCGCGCGAGGACATCTTCGTCACCACCAAGCTGTGGAACTCTGACCAGGGCTACCAACCCGCCCTCGACGCATTCGACGCCAGCCTCACCCGCCTCGGCCTCGACTATGTCGACCTGTACCTCATCCACTGGCCGCTGCAGGACCCGGCGCGACGCCTGCACACGTGGGAGGCGCTCGAGAAGATCGCCGATTCGGGCCGCGCGAAGGCAATCGGCGTGTGCAACTTCGAACCCCATCACCTCCAGGAACTCGTCGACCGCGGCGGCATGCTACCGGCCGTCGACCAGGTGGAACTGCACCCGCATCTGCCGCAGCACGCCATCCGGGACTTCGCGGCCCTACACGGCATCGCGGTCGAATCGTGGAGCCCGCTCGGCGGCACCAGCAACTCCGGCTGGGGCAAGGCCTCCAAGCCCAACACGCTGCTCGACGACCCCGTCATCGCTCGGATCGGTGAGCGCCACGGCAAGTCGGCGGCGCAGGTCCTCATCCGCTGGCACCTGCAGAACGGGCTCATCGTCATTCCGAAATCGGTGCACGACAGTCGAATTGCGCAGAACTTCGACGTCTTCGACTTCTCGCTCACCGAACAGGATCTCGACGACATCGCAACCCTCGACGACGGCGTCCGGGTCGGCTTCCATCCGGACCAGATGAATCTCGGAGCCCCCACCGGGTAGTGATTCGTACCCGACATTCACGAAAAGCCCGCCGCTGTCTCCGACCTGCGCGCACTATGTTCTCGCACCTCCACAGGTTCGGGAAAGGACCATGATGCGCAGTCGGTATCGGCTCGCTCTCGCCACCACTTCGGTCGCCCTCGCTGTGGGCCTGACGCCCGCCACAGCCGCAGCGACCCCGAGTTCCGGCGTCACCGGGGAGATCCTGGCGCAGGCGACGGTCGGCAACCAGGATTACATCCTCCGCAAGATCACGATTGCGCCCGGCGGCACGACAGGCTGGCACTTCCACGACGGCATGCTCTACGGCATCGTCACCGAAGGCACCCTGACGCACTACAAGTCGGACTGCACCACCGACGGCATCTACAACGCCGGCGGCACCATCGTCGAGCCCAGCGGGAACGGCTACGTCCACATGGGCCGCAACATCGGGTCGACGCCGATGGTGCTGCACGTGCTGTACGTGCTTCCGACCGGCAGCCCCCTCTCCGAGGACGCGCCCGCGCCGAGTTGCACACTCGTAGCTGGGGTGCGCGATTAGTCGAGGCCGAACCGGCAATAGATCGAGATCAGCGTCGACGCCTGAAAGTGTCGGCAGGTCCCGCTATGATCGAAAACATGTTCGATACCGGGGTGGTGGACGGCGCGGTGGTGGATGGCGTGGTGGTGGATGGCGTGGTGGTGAACGCTGATGTGTCCGCCGTGCTCTCCGAGCAGCACGCCCGCATCGCCCGTGAACAGTTCCGCGAGATCGACTCGGTGACCACACTGTTCGTCGTGCGCTGCGAGGAAGATGCGCGCGCGGGACGCAACGAGGCACGCCACGGCGAGTTCGCCGGCATCCTCGGTCTCACCGAGACCTCGGCGCGGCGCATGATCGGACTGGGCTGCGATCTGCGGTGGCATCTGCATCAGGTTCGTGCCGCGTTCCAAACGGGGCGGATCGACCTCGCGAAAGCGTATGCACTGTCCGAGGCGCTGGCGAACGTCTCCGACGACAAACTCGAAGACATCGAACGCCTCCTGCTCGACGGCGCGGCCCCGCTCGAACACCTCCCGACTCAAGGACCGTGCCCGACGGCTGATCGCCCGACTCGACCCCGACGGCACACGGGAACGACGTCTCCGCGCCGCCGGGGACCGCGACGTCCGGGTGATCGCGGGCGACAATGCGACCTCACATCTCGAGGGGCTGCTCCCCGCCGAGGGCGGCCGCATCCTCGCCGGCCGCCTCCGCGCGATGACCTTCGACGTCTGCGCCCACGACCCCCGAACCCAGGCGCAACGCCGCGCAGATGCGCTCGTCGCCCTGGCCGCCGGCCACACCCACCTCGACTGCCGCTGCGCCCGCCCCGACTGCACCGCTCGAACCAGCACCCCAACCACCAGTGCTCCAGCCGCCAGCACCCAAACCACCAGTGCTCCAGCCACCGGGGGCAGGGGTGTCGGGGTGCAGGTACTCGTCGGAGTGGATGCGTCGACCCTCCTCGGGTTCGACGACAACCCCGGTTACCTGTCCGGCTACGGGGCCATCGACGCCGACCTCGCCCGTGAACTCGCCGCGGATGCCACCTGGAAGCAGGTCCTCACCCTGTCCGCAGGAGATCGCGCCCGGCTGACCGCAGATCTGCCCACCGGACCGGTACTCGGTATCGGTCACCCCTTACCTGCCCCCGAGTGTTCCCCGCGCTCGGTAGCGGCAAGAACACGAGCGCACCGGCAGGAAAGAACGTATCGGCCTGCCGCCGCGTTGGCGGACATCGTCCGTACCCGCGATGGCGGATGTCGATTCCCGAACTGTGCCGCACCGGCCACCGACTGCGACCTCGACCACACGGTTCCGTTCGATCACGACAACCCCGATCGGGGCGGGCTCACCACCGAATCGAACCTGGCGTGTCTGTGCAGGACCCATCACCGACTCAAGACCCTCGGCTACTGGGCTGTCCGTCACATCGGGGAAGGCCACCTCGAATGGATCGACCCCACCGGCCGGGCCACCGTGACACAGCCACACGGACCGTTCTGCGATCCGGCAATGCCGCCCGGTCTCACCGCCGGACTCGACGACGAACTCCTCGCCCGACTCACCGACACCCGCACCCTCACCCGGCTGAACTACTCGAGCGCCGAACTCGACCTCGACTACCTACTCGACAGCCTGATCCCCGCACGCCACCGACACCGCACCACCCCGACACCCCCCACACCCCCGCCGCCGCGGATCATCGACTTCGACGAGCCCCCGCCCTTCTGAAACGGCTACTCCGCCATGTCCGTTCTCGCACGATCCCGACCCCCAGTCCGTAGGGTGCCCGATATGGGGCCTTCAAGGATCTTCGTCGGGATGATTGCAATCGCGGCGCTGGCAGGCTGCGGAACGCAAGACGAGGACACCACCGCGGCCGCACCGCCGCCGACCACCTCGACGGAAGTGCCGGGCCTGGTCGAGCCGACGTGCCTGGCCGGAAATCTGCTGGGCTTCTCGGGGCTGCCCCAGACCGCGCCGCCCGCACCCGAACCCATGCCGATCCCAGCCGGCTTCGCGCCGGTCCGGGTTGTCACGTGCGAGAACGACTCGGGTCCCGGCACCGGCGCAGACACTGCGGCGTGGATCGAGGAGCAGCGCGAAGGCGACTTGACCGCAGTTCTCGAGGGCTACGCCCTGCCGTCGGACCCTCCACAGACCACGCGGATCAATGGCGTAGACGAGCGGACCTGCTTCGTAGATCAGCCGAATCCCCCGATCGTCTGGCTCGTCGATGATCGCGGGCTGGGCATGCGACCGACTCTCCCCGTCGACGACTGCGGAGGATTCAAGTGGGACGCGATCACCGCCATCCGCGCGCTTCCGCTCGTTGAGCGAATCGTGCACCAGGTACCGATGTCACCGGGGCGGTAGACCGGCGGCACCGCCGCTGCATCAACCTCGCGGCACCGCCGCTGCATCAACCTCGCGGCACCGCCGCGGTGAACTTCACCGGCATCTCTTCGAGCCCCGACACAAAGTTCGCCGGCCGCAGCGGTAACGGCGCCGAGGTGGCCAGCGCCATGTCCGGCAGCCGGGCCAGGAGCCGCTCGAACATCATGTTCCCCTCGAGCCGGGCCAGTTGGTTGCCGAGGCAGAAGTGGGTGCCGAAACCGAAGGCCACGTGCGGGTTCGGCGAGCGTCCGATGTCGAAGCGGTCGGGATCGTCGAACACTGTCTCGTCGAAGTTGGCGGACTCGAAGAGCAACAGCATCTTCTCGCCCTCCTTCAAATCGGCGCCGAAGAAGGTGGTGTCGCGGGTGACGGTCCGGGCCATGTTCTTGATCGGCGAAACCCACCGCAGCATCTCCTCGATCGCGAGTGGGATACCCGAGCGGTCTGCCAGCAGCCGGTCACGCTGATCCTCATGTCTCAGCAGCTGTTCCATACCACCGCTGAGTACATGGCGGGTGGTCTCGTCGCCGCCGATGAGGATCAACAACGACTCGTTGACGATCTCCTGATCGGACAGCCGCTCGCCGTCGATCTCCGCGTGGACGAGGACGCTGATCAGATCGTCTGCAGGGTTCTCCCGCCGCTCACCGATGGTGCGGAAGGTGAACTCGGTGAACGCGACATACGCGTCGATCATCGCCTTCAGTTGCTCTTCGGAGGCGTTGCTGCCCAATGCCTTCACCAGATCGTCGGACCAGCGCAGGAACGTCGCTCGATCCTCGGGCCGGACACCGAGCATGTCCCCGATGACAGCCATCGGCAGCGGCGCCGCGAGATCGGCCACGAAGTCGCACTCCCCCTGCTCGCACACCGAGTCGATCAACTGATCGCAGATCTCCCGGATCCGGCCGATCTTCGCCTCCACCTTCTTGCGGGTGAACCCGGTGTTGACGAGTCGCCGACGTTGCAGATGCGCCGGATCGTCCATGTCGATCATCTGCGGCAGCGGGCCGGTCTCCGGGCGGATCCCGCCGGCGTTGGAGAACAGGCCCGGATCCCGTTCCGCAGCGATCAGCGCCGCGTAGGTCGACGCCGCCGCGAGCCCGTTCCGGTCCCGGTACACCGGCTCGTTTTCACGCATCCACGCATACGCCGCGCGGGGGTCACCGAGATCACCCGAGTAGAAGCGCCCGTCCAGCAGATCGAAGTCGTTCCCGATAGTCATCCACGCACTCCTCAGCCCGGTGTCCCGGCCAGTATGGAAAGTCCTGTGAATCTGGCAAACCTGCCCCGATAGTAGAACTTGTTCCTACTATCGGCGGGGGTATCGGATCTACGACGGGAGAAGTTGGATGGATTCGCAGCCGAACTCCGGTTCGTTCGAAAGAAGGTCCGTCCTGATCACCGGCGGAGGCAGCGGGATCGGACTCGGGATCGCCGAGTTGCTCGCTGCCGATGGAGTCCACGTGACGATCTGCGGCCGCAGCGCCGAGCGGCTGGCCACCGCGGCCGAGAAGATCTCCGCCACCGGCGCGCTCGCCTCCGGCGGATCGGTCACCACCGTGGCCGCGAACGTTACTGACGAGACCGATGTAGAACGCGCCGTCGCCCGCGCGATCGAGACCACCGGCCGCCTCGACGGCGTCGTCGCATGCGCCGGCGGAAACGAGACCATTGCCCCGGTCACGCAGCTGGACGTGGACGCCTGGCGGCGCACGGTCGACCTCAACGTCACGGGCACGATGCTCACCATCAAGCACGGCGCCCGCGCCCTGGTCGCGGCCGGCGGCGGATCGATCGTGGCAATCTCCTCGATCGCGGCCAGCAACACCCACCGCTGGTTCGGCGCGTACGGCGTCTCGAAGTCCGGCGTCGACCATCTGGTGCAGCTAGCCGCCGACGAGCTGGGTGCCAGCGGCGTGCGGGTCAACGGCATCCGTCCCGGACTCACCGGCACCGATCTGGTTTCAATGATCACCGACGGTGGTCCCATCCTCGACGACTACCTGGAGTGCACCCCGCTGGGCCGGGTCGGCGAGGTCGCCGACATCGCCGGTCTCGCCAAGTTCCTCCTCGGCCCCGAGTCGACGTGGATCACCGGGCAGGTCATCAACGTCGACGGCGGTCAGATGCTGCGCCGCGGGCCGAACTTCCGGTCGATGCTCGAACAGGTCTACGGCGCCGACGGCCTGCGCGGGGTGGTGGTCCCGTGAGCTCACACCAGGTACTCGGCAAGCAGATCGACATGCCCGTCGAAATCCGCAGCGCATCGGCCTTCATGGCCATGTACTCGGTGCCGACTACAGCAGCCCAGGCGCTCATCGACTACTCCGGGCTCGAGATCCTGCAGTTCCGTCCGGGCCGAGGGCTGTGCGGGCTGGTGTTCGTCGACTACGTGGACGGAGACCTCGGTCCGTACAACGAATTCGGCGTCACCTTCATGGTCCGTGACCATCGTCGGCGCGGCCGCACCTCCGTGTTCGGGGACATCCGGAGCCTGGCGACCGGTGAAGCCGGTGCGCTGATCCACCAGCTCCCAGTGGACGGTGATTTCACGCTCGCCGCCGGCCGGGGCATCTGGGGATTCCCCAAGGTGCTGGCCGACTTCGAGGCCGACCACACGAGCTCGGTCCGGCGCGGCAGGGTAAGTCAGGATGGCAGACTCATCGCCGAACTGACGGTGAAGCCCGGACTACCGATGCCCGGATCCGGAACCAACACCTCACTCGAGGCGTACTCGCACCTCGACGGAATCACTCGTCACACTGCCTGGGACATGAACCCCAGCGGCGTCCGCTCCCGGATCGGGGGCGCAGACCTGCGACTGGGCAATCACCCGATCGCCGCCGAACTCCATTCCCTCGGCCTGCCGAGGAGAGCACTGATGACCACAACGATCCCGGATCTGCAGATGACGTTCGGCGAGGCCGCGACCGTCTAGGCACAACACCCCGGGCGAGTGGTCTTGCGATTCGAGACCGACTGGTGTGTGCTGAGAACTTGGACATTTGATCAACTCCTGATTCTATTCCTCGCGCAAAGGATTACGTCGTGAAGATCAGTCGACGCAGTGTGCTGGCCGGAGCTGCGGCCGCACCGGCGATCGCAGCACTTGCCGGAACTACCGCCGAAGCACTGCCCCGTTCAATCTCCTCACCAGCCCGCCGTGCCCCCTCCGGCCAGGGCTTCCGCGTGGGTGTCGGCCTCTCCGACATGACCGGCCCCGTTGCCGAGAACGGCATGATGGGCTATTCGAGCTTCGAGCAGCGCGCGGAAGGTCTGCACCAGCGGACCCGGGTGCGCGCGTACATCTTCGCCGACGCCCAGGACAACCGAGTCGTCTTCGCCTGTGCCGACACCTGCATGGTGTTCCAAGCCGTGCACGACGCTGTTCTTCGCCGCCTAGCCGAGAAGTACGGCAACCTCTACACCGAGAAGAACGTGATGCTCACGGCCGTACACTCGCACGCCGCGTGTGGCGGTGCGTCGCAGGATTATGCGTACAGCCTTGCGACGCTGGGCTTCCAGCCGCAAGTGTTCGACGCCGAGGTCGACGGCATGGTCGAGGCGATTGTCGCCGCGCACGACAATCTGGCCGCGGGCACCGTCTCGTATGGCCGCAGCGAACTGAAAGATGCCAGTGTCAACCGCTCGCGCGCCGCGTTCGAGCGGAACCCGCAGCGCGACAGGGACTACTATCCGCTCGGAATCGACACCTCGATGCGGGTGCTCAAGATCAGCCAGGGCGGCGACAACATCGGTGGCATCGGCTGGTTCCCCACTCACGGCGCGTCGCTCACCAACGATAACCATCTGATCTCGGGCGACAACAAGGGTGCCGCAGCGTACTTCTGGGAGCATGACATCGCCGGGGTGCGCTATCTCGACGGCAAACCCGGATTCGTCGCGTGCTTCCCGCAGACCAATACCGGCGACATGTCCCCCAACCTGGATCTCGAGCCGGGTCGCGGCCCCACCGACAACGACTTCGAGAACACCCGGATCATCGGGGAACGCCAGGTGGCCGCGGCCCGGACCGCATTCAAATCGGCGACACCGCTGGCCTCCACCACCGTCGACAGCCGAATCATGTACCTGGACATGGCGGATCAGCTCGTCGACGGCAAGTACACCTCGGACGGCCAGCCGCGCCGCACCGCACCGGCGTGCATCGGCGCCGCGATGGCCGCGGGCAGCACCGAGGACGGACCGGCCATCGAAGTCTTCACCGAGGGCACCCGCAACCCGGTGATCGACGCCCTCGGCGGCATCGACACGCCTACCCCACAGTGGCTGGCCGACGCTCAGGCCCCCAAGCTGGTGCTGGTCCCGGTCGGGCTGCTGCCCCCGGACGGCTGGGTACCGCACGTGCTCAAGATCCAGCTCATCCGGATCGGCGACGTCTACGTGGTCGGCGGTCCGGCCGAGTTCACCATCGTCTCGGGCCTGCGGATCCGCCGCACCGTCGCCGAGGAGCTCGGTGTCCCGCTCGAGAACGTCATCTTCCAGGGCTACGCCAACGCGTACTCGAGTTACTGCACCACCCCCGAGGAGTACGACGCGCAGCAGTACGAAGGCGGTTCGACGCTGTTCGGCCGCAACACCCTTCCCGCTTACCAGCAGGGCTTCGCGACACTCGCCGCAGCGATGAAGACCGGAGCCGAGGTTCCCCGCGGACCGGCGCCGCGCGACCTGTCGGGATTCCAGCCCGGATTCGGACGCGACTACCCGTTCGACGAACCGCTACCGGGCCGCGCGTTCGGCGACGCAATCCTCCAGCCCGCGGGCAACGTCGGCGCAGGCCGGCAGGTCGCCGTCGAGTTCGTCACCGGCCACCCCAAGAACAACCTGCACCGTCGCGGCACGTACTTCGAGGTGCAGCGCCGCGACGGCGACCGCTGGGTGCGGCACGCCGACGACGGCGACTGGGCCACCAAGTACCACTGGCGCCGTGAGGGTTCCAACGCCTCGGTCGCGCGAATCACCTGGGACGTCCCGGCGGGAACCCCGTCGGGCACCTACCGGATCCAGCACTTCGGCGACCACAAGGCACCGAACGGCGCGGTCTTCCCCTTCACCGGGACGTCGGCGGAGTTCACCGTCGGCTGACACCTCCCCAAACGACTGAAAGGTCCCTTCACACGCGTACAGCGCATGAAGGGACCTTTCAGTCAGTGATCGTGGCGCCGAACTCAGTGGGAAGCCGCGGCTTCCGCCCCGATTCCGGTCTCCGCACGGACGAGCATCTCGGCGAACTTCTCATCGGAGGCCGCCCGTGAACCGACTCCCCGCTCCCCCGCCAGCGAACCGACGACACAGGCCAGAAGGCCGAGCGGCAGCGTAATGACCACCGGCAACTGGATGTGCAGCGGTGCCGGGCCACTACCCATCCACAGCGCCTCGGTGAGCATCAGGCTGACGATCGTCGACACCAGTCCGACGACAATTCCCCACACCGCACCGGTGCTGTTGAACCGGCGCCAGTTCAGGCTCAACAGCAGGCTCGGCAGGTGAGCGCTCGCCGCCACCATGAATGCCATGCCCATGAAGTACGTGATGTTCGTGCTGTCGCCGATCGCCATGGTCAGCAGGATCGCGATGACACTGAGGCCGACCGCGCCGAATCTGGCGACCTTCGCATCCCGTGCGTCGTCGGCAGCAGTATCCGCGACGACATCCGCACTGTTCCCGCGGTCGCGGCGGGTCAGCGTCGGCCACACGTCGCGCGCGAAGGTACCGGCGGCCGAGATGACCACACCGGCGACGACCGCCACGATGCTCGCGAACGCGACCGCCGAGACCAGTGCCAACGCGATGGACCCGCCAACTGTTCCGATGCCCCCACCGAGTTCGGTCACCAGCACTGGTGCAGCGAGATTGCCTCCGGGACCGACACGTTGAGCGCCACCGTCACCGAGCACGGCCGCGGCGCCGAAGCCCATCAGCACCACGACGAGGTAGAAGCCGCTGCACAGGGCGACGGTCCAGCCGAGCGAGCGCCGCGCGGTGGCGGCCTCGGGCACGGTGAAGAAGCGAATCAGGATGTGCGCCATACCTGCCGTACCGAGCGCGAAGGTGAGGCCGTACGAGATGAGGTTGACTGCCCCGCCCGAGGCGAAGATCAGGCCGGGCGAGAGTACGGCATCACCGGCGACGGCGTGCTCGGTGGCACTCGACAGCACCTTCGGGAAGCTGAAGCCGAACTTCGACAGGATGCCCAGGCCGACGATCAGCGCGAGAATCGACAGGATCGACGACTTGATCACCTGGACCCAGGTGGTGGCGAGCATGCCTCCGACGAAAACATAGATACCCATGAGGCTTCCGGCGACAATCACCGACAGCCAGAATGGGATCCCGGATACGGACTCGAGCAGCACACCGGCCGCCACGAGCTGCGCCAGTAGGACGAACATGCCGGTCGTGATGGTGCTGAACGCGACGACCACCCGCACCCGCCGCGCCTGGGTGCGGAACACCAGCACGTCCGCGAGCGTGTACTTGCCGACGTTACGCATCTTCTCCGCGAGCAGGAACAGTACGGGCAGGAACGAGACCACCGACGCGCACAGGATCACCGTCCCATCCACACCCTTGTAGAAGATCAGGCCCGTTGTTCCGAGAAAGCTTCCAGCCGAGATGAATTCGCCCGCAATCGCGAATCCGTTCTGCCAGCCGGTGATTGAGCGGCCGGCAGCGAAGAAGCCGTCTGCGCTACGGCTTCGACGCGAGGCAGCGAAGGTCACCCACAGCGTCAGGGAGATCACCGCCGCGCAGATGGCGATGGCGAGGAAATCGGGTTCGCCGGTCATGCCACATGCTCCTGTCGATACTGCTCGATGGCCGTGAGAGCTGCGTCGGCCGCGGGCTGGATGTAGGTACGGGTAAGGCGGAAGTACAGGTAGACCAGCACCCAGGTGCCGGCGAACTGGGAGAACATCAGCCACAGCGACAGCGGAATTCCGGCCATCGTGGTGCCGCCGAGCTGATCAGGGAAGTACGCGAAACCCAGCAGGAAGGTGGCAAGCAGCGCGATAGCCGCGCCGCCGAGACTGTTGGTCAGCGCGCGCCGACGGCGGCGCAATTCGACGAACTCGGCGACGGTGAGCATGTCGGTCCATCGCACGTCCGGAGCCGAACCCGTGCGGTCCCCGTGGACCGGCGCGCTCACGGATTGACCGCCGCACGCCGCGCGGTGTCCAGTGCAAAGAGGTTCTCGTCCCAGCCTGCGGCGAGGGGGCCGAAAAAGTGGAACCGGACCTGTTTGACGCGGTACATCCAGCGACCGTCGACCCGGACCACCTGATCCTCGTAACGCCCCGCTGCGATCGACGGAGCGCCGTCGGTGACGCACGGCTGCCACAGGAACGATCGAACGGTGGCGCGGTCTCCGTCGAGCTCGATCTCCATATTGGTGATGAAGTGCCAGAACGCGGTGAGGCCGCCGTCGGCCAGGCCCGCGAAGAACTCGCGCATTTCTGCGCGGCCCTTCGGGTGGGACAGTCCGTCGAACTCGCCATCCTCGGTGAACAGGTCCATCAACTGGTCCCAATCGCCGTCGTCCAGGTGGCGGCAATAGCGGGCGTCGAGCTGGCGGATCGCCTCGATGTCCTCCAGTCGGCGGATCCGGGCTTCGAGTCGGTCTTCGGAAGTGCTCATGGGGGTAAGCCTCCTCGTGAGGGGAATGAGCGGGGGCATGGGGGAAGTATTCGACACAGTTTGATTAACGTACGTTCATGTGATGCAGACCATATGACTAGTGGCCCGATTTGGTCAAGGCCCCTGGGCGAGTCCTTGATCAGCGGGGTCGTGCCGCTCTACCCTCCGAGGCATGAACACTCGATCGGGCGCGAACGCCCTGACCAGGACGCGTGGCACGGCGCACGAGGGTGTCCGCGAACGCATCCTCGAGACCGCACTCGACGAGTTCTACACCGCCGGCTTTCACGGAGCGACCATGCGGAACATCGCCACCAGCGCCGGTTGCAGCGCCGCCAACGTCTACAACCACTTCGAGAACAAGGCCGAACTGCTGGTCGAAATCCTGCGGGCCGCCAGCGACGAACAGTTCACCGCCACGCGCAATGCCCTGCGCAAAGCCGGTTCCGCACCAGCCGATCAGTGGCGGACCGCCGTCACCGCACACGCGCTCTACACGGCCCGCAATCAGCGGGCCTGCCTCGTCGCCAACACGGAATTGCGTTACCTCGAAGAGATCGACCGCAAGCGGGTCGTCGGATCCCGTGACGCCCAGGAGCACCTGTTCGTCACGATCGCCGAGGAAGGCATCGCCCAAGGAACATTCGATGTTCCCCACGTTCACCAAGCAGTGACCGCAGTGCTGACCATGTGCGCGGGAATCGCACTGTGGTTCCGCCCAGACGGCGCACTATCAGCTCAAGAGGTCGCCGACACGCACGGCGTTTACGCCCTCAACCTGGTCGGATACCACGCTCCCTGAGCCAATCCGGCACCACGGTCCCGCCGTCGTCAATCTCGCAGTCCGTTGACTCGTCCCGCGACCACATGCTCTACTTGGTTAACAAGCGTTAATCTTTACTAGGGAGAGCGCATGACTCACCGACCTTCACAGCCGCGTGTCGATTCACCGCGGTACCTCACCGAGGAACGCCTCGCCATCCGGGATCTGGCGCGCGAGTTCGCCATGAAGCAGGTACTTCCGGTCGCCAACGAACTCGACCCGGTGCAGGGCACGATTCCCGATTCGCTCAAGCAGGCTATGGCCGACATCGGCTTCTTCGGAATCATGATCCCCGAGGAGCACGGTGGCCTGGGCCTGGGCGTATTCGAATACTGCCTGGTCGCCGAGGAACTCTCCCGCGCCTGGATGAGCGTGTCGGGCCTGCTGGCCCGCGGCAACGGGATGGGCGGCGGCTTCACCGCCGAGCAGGAAGCGGCGCTGCTGCCCAAGGTTGCGCGCGGCGAATACCTCGGCGCGTACGCGCTGTCGGAAGCAGAGGCCGGATCGGACGTTGCGAACATCTCGTGCCGCGCGGTACGCGACGGTGACGAGTGGGTCGTGAACGGCACCAAGATGTGGTGTACCTACGCCGACGACGCGGACTACCTCGTGCTGTTCGCCCGCACGGATCCGAACAGGGATCCGGCCAAGCCGCACCGCGGCATCAGCGCCTTCCTGATCGAGAAGGAGCGCGGCTCCTTTCCCGACGGCATCTCCGGTAACAAGGTCCGCAAGATCGGCTACTTTGGTTGGAGCACATGGGAGTTGGCTTTCGACAACTTCCGGATTCCGGCCGGGAAGATGCTCGGAGAGGAAGGCAAGGGCTTCTACCTCGCCGTCAGCGGTCTCGAGGTGGGCCGCGCGCACACCGCCGCTCGCGCGATCGGCCTGGCGCGCGCCGCGCTCGAGGACTCGATCGAGTACGTCCACACCCGTCGTCAGTTCGGCAAGCCGATCGGCGATTTCCAGCACCTGCGGTTCAAGATTGCCAAGATGGCCGCCGACATCGAGGCGGCCCGCCAACTGATGTACTCCGTCGCCACCGACATCGATACCGGTCGACGCTGCTCGCTCGAGGCGTCGATGGCCAAGCTGGTCGCCACCGAGATGGCCGAACAGGTCACCAGCGAGGCCGTGCAGATCCACGGCGGCGCCGGCTACACCACCGACTTCCAGGTCGAGCGGCACTGGCGTGATGCTCGTCTGACGAAAATCTTCGAGGGCACCAGCGAGATCCAGATGCGGATCATCTCCGACGAGCTGCTCGGTCGGGCCACGTCATGAGCCCCGGCACAACCTCAGGCCACACGCTTCGCGTCGGGACACAGACGCAGAGCCGATACGCCCGGGTCAACGCCCTACTCGCCGAGTCCGGCATCGCTCTGCCCGCAGGCACCTCGCTCCTGGGTCCGGCTGTGGCCGAACTGCTGACGCCGCCCCCCGGCACCTCCTCAGGAGTACGGGAGTACCTGTCGTGGCGCGCGCACGATCCCATCGAGCCGGACGACAGCGTCCGCACCGAGTCCATGATCACCCGGGTGGTAGCAGACGGCGACACGACGATCGTGGTACGTCGGGTTGTCCTGCGGGACAATGTGAACGCTCTGCGCGAGGAGGCGGTCGAGACATGGCAGCTTCGCGATGTCGGCACCGCCCTCGCCCTGCCCGCCACGGACTTCTGCACCGACCGGTGGGGCGTACTCGTGCGTGACTCGCTCGCAGCAGACCCCGACTTCGCATCGTCCCTGGCCACGTGGGACGGGACCATCGGGCTGCGCTGCGACGACCGTGAGATCCACCTGCGCGTCTACCGCGGCCGGATCATCGACGTCACCCGGCGCACCCCCGGCGGCGCGACCTTCACGTTCGTCGCGCCGGGCCACACCTGGGTGGATGTGATGCTCGGCGAACGCGACGACTTCATGCGCCGCGCAATTGCCGGCGAGTTCTCCTCCACGGGGAACGGTTACGAGTATCTGCGGCTGACCAAGCCGCTCAACATCATCATCGCGCACGCTCGCACGATCGCTCAGGAGGCACAGTCGTGATCGAAGCCCGCTACCTGATGATCGACTCGGCGCTGGGCTTCGTCGAGATCGTTCATCCGACAGCCGGATCCACTGTGGCCGAGGCTGACGCACCGACCGTGCTGTGCATCCATACGGCCGGACAGAATGGTGTGCAGTGGCGTCACGTCGCTTCTGCGCTCGCAGACAAGGGATACCGGGTGATCGTGCCCGACCTACCCGGCCACGGCCGATCGGAGCCCGCCGTCGGCGGCCCGGTCGTCGACCTCACGGTGTACGGCGACTGGCTGTGGAAACTGCTCGACGCCCTCGATGTCGAGCGCCCGTTCGTGATCGGCTGTTCGATCGGCGGCAAACTGACACTCGAACTTGCCACGCGACCGGAGCGCCCCCTTGCCGGCGCCATCGCCATGGCCGCCGAGGCCGGGCCGGGCCGGGTGAATGTGGCCGGCCTGCGACGGGAACTCGAGGACGTCGCCGGACCGTCACGTGGCGAACGCACGTACCTCGGCACCCTGGCATCGGTGGGCGACAGCGTTCCCGCCCACCGGGCAAATCTGATCGCCACCATGCACCGACGCGAAGATCCGATGATCTCGTCCTCCGATCTGATCGGCTGGGGCATCCACGACGTCCGCGACCGGCTGTGCCTGACCACCTGCCCCGTGCACATGGTTGCGGGAGAGCAGGATCCGTGGATTCTTCCCGACACGGTCAAGACCGACTCGTCCCGCATCCGCGGCGCCCGCTTCACGCTCCTGACCGGCATCGGCCACTATCCGATGGAGGAGGTCGAGGACTTCGCCGACATCGCATCCGGGTGGCTGGACGAACTGGCGGAGCGTGCCGCGCCCGAACGAGTGGAGGCCGCATCATGACCCGTGTGACACTCGCATCGTTCCTCGACGAGTTCGTCGCCGCAGCTCCCCAGGCGACCGCAGCAATCGACCTGATCGGTACGGACCCCGTCACCAGCACCCGAACTCGACTGCGCGACCGTGTCCGCGTCCTCGAGGCGGAACTGGCCGAGGTCGGGCTCCGGCGCGGACAATGCGTCGCGGTATTCCTGCCCAACTGGTCCGACACCGTGGTCTGGCAGTTCGCGGCGTCTGCGCTGGGGGCCCACGTCATCGGTATCAACACCCGCTACAACATCGGCGAGGTCGAGCACGTGCTCCGCGCCACACGGCCCGCCGTGGTGGCCGTTGCCGAGAACTTCCACGGTCTCGACCTGTTCGGCATGCTCGGCCAGGCGCTGTCGGCCACCGCTGGTGAAGTTGATCCCCCGGCGGTCGCAGTCGTGCGGGCGCCCGGCATCGCACTGTCGTCTACGGCCGATTTCGACTCCGCGGCATTCGATCTCGGATCCGGTTCATGGTCCGCCGGTAGCGGCGACACGCGCCGAGCGTCGGCGCCTCGCACGCCCTCGACCGCGACCGTGACCGTGGCGGGTGCTCTCGGCGACCCCGACGATCCCTTGGCCGTCGCCTTCACCACGTCGGGCTCGACGGGCACCCCCAAACTGGCCGCCCACCGGGAATCGGCGGTGGTGCGCCATGCGCGTGCCGACGCTGCAGGGATGGGCATCGTCCCCGGCGACGTGACGCTGTGTGTGCTGCCGCTGTCCGGAGTGTTCGGCTTCAACACCGCGATGGCGACGCTCGCAGGCGGCGGCGCTGTCCTCATGGTTCCGGTATTCGACCCCGTCGAAACCCTGCGCGCCATGGAGTCCGAACGGGTATCGCACATCGTCGGCGGTGACGATCTCTACGGCCGGCTCCACGACACATGGTGGGACGTTCGCGCGGACCTGTCCTCGCTGGAGTGGCTCGGCATCGCAGATTTCCTCGGGCGTTCTCACGAGATCGCGCGCTGGGCGCGGGACGAGTTCGGCGCCCTCACCACCGGTGTGTTCGGGTCGTCGGAAGTCTTCTCGCTCATGCTCTTCTGGAACTCCGACGATCCGGAATCGGTGCGGTGGAACGGCGGTGGACGTCCGGTGAGCCCCGAGATCTCGGTGCGCATCGCCGACCCGTACGACGACTCCGTCACGCCCGACGGTGAGCAGGGCGAACTCCAGGTCCGCGGACCTAACGTCGCGGACGCGTACCTGGGCAACCACGAGGCGGCGGCCCAGTCGTTCACGGCGGACGGCTGGTTCCGCAGCGGCGATCTCGCGGTCGCGACCGGAGACGGCGGCTTCACCTATGTGTGCCGGGCCGGAGATGCGCTGCGGCTGCGCGGATTCCTCGTCGACCCCGCCGAGATCGAGACCCGCCTCGCCGCACACGCCGGCGTCCAGACCGCGAAGGTCGTCGGGATCACCGGGCCCGGCGGCTACGCGCAGGCCATCGGGTTCGTCGTTCCCGTCGAGGGTTCGGCGGTCACTGCTGCCGACCTCAGACAGTGGTGTGCGGACTCACTGGCCGCATTCAAGGTGCCGTCGGCCGTGCACGTGATCGAGAAGATGCCCACCACCGTGGGCGGGAACGGTACCAAGATCCGGGCAGTCGAACTGCGCGAGTGGGCGCAGCAATGGACCGATCGTGAAAGGGATTTTCGCAGTGAGTAACTCACCGTCAGCAACCGATATCGTCGTCTGCGAGCCGCTGCGTACCCCCGTCGGGCGGTACGGCGGGGTGTTCCGCGATGTTCCCGCCGCCGACCTCGGTGCCCGAGTGATCTCGGAGCTCCTGCGGCGCACAGGGGTTGCCCCCGAGTCCATCGACGACGTCATCTTCGGCCAGTGTTACCCCAACGGTGAAGCCCCGGCGATCGGCCGGGTGGCCGCCCTCGACGCCGGCCTGCCGGTCACCGTGCCCGGCCAGCAGCTGGACCGGCGTTGCGGCTCCGGTTTGCAGGCGGTACTCGACGCGGCCATGCGAGTCCAGACCGGCGTCGCCGATCTGATCATCGCCGGCGGCGTCGAATCCATGAGCCGCGCCGAGTATTACACCGAATCGATGCGCTGGGGCGCCAAGGGCGCTCCAGCGGCCCTCCACGATCGCCTGGCCCGAGGACGCGTCACCGCCGGCGGCCGAAACCACCCGGTGCCCGGCGGCATGCTCGAGACCGCCGAGAACCTGCGCCGCACCTACGGCATCGGCAGGCAGGAGCAGGACGAGCTTGCCGCAGCATCCCACCAGAGCGCCGTGGCGGCAATCGAGGCAGGGCTGTTCGCGGAGGAGATTGTGCCCGTGGATGTCCCGGTCAAGGGTGGTGGTACTGACACCGTCACGCGGGACGAGCACCCCCGCTCCGACACCACCGTCGAATCGCTCGCCCGCCTGCGTCCGGTCATGTCGAGGACCGACCCGGACTCGACAGTCACCGCAGGCAACTCCAGCGGCCAGAACGACGGTGCCGCAGCATGCCTCGTGACGACGCGAGCCAATGCGGAGCGGCTGGGACTCAATCCACTCGCGCGCCTGGTCACATGGGCCGTCGCAGGCGTGCAGCCGTCGGTCATGGGTATCGGTCCGGTCCCTTCCACCGCCCGCGCACTAGAGCGCGCCGGACTGGAGCTGTCCGCAATCGATCTGATCGAACTCAACGAGGCCTTCGCAGCACAGGCCCTCGCGTGCATGCGGGAGTGGAACTTCGGCCTCGCCGATCACGAGCGCACCAACGTCAACGGATCGGGCATCTCGCTCGGCCACCCGGTCGGTGCCACCGGCGTGCGTATCCTCGCCACTCTGTTGCGTGAGATGCAGCGCCGCGATGCACGCTACGGCCTCGAGACGATGTGCATCGGCGGCGGGCAAGGACTGACCGCGATCTTCGAGAGGGTGTCATGACCGCACGGCCACTGGACGGTATCCGCGTCGTCGACATGTCATCGTTCGTCGCCGGACCCACCGCCGGACGCGTTCTCGCCGAACTCGGCGCCGAGGTGATCCGGGTCGATCCGATCTCCGGCGCGGTCGACGGCGCCCGCTGGCCCGTCACCGACGACGGCGCAAGCCTCTACTGGGCCGGCCTCAACCAGGCGAAGAAGTCGGTGACCGTCGACCTGCGCAGCGCGGCCGGTCGCGACTTCGTCACCGACCTCGTCGCCGAGGCCGGGATCCTGCTGGAGAACGCAGCACACGCGCGGTGGCTGGACAACGCCGTCCTCACCCAGCGCTGTCCCGGTCTGATCCACCTGCACATCGAGGGCCATGCCGACGGCGCTCCCGCCGTCGACTACACCGTCAATGCCGAGGTCGGGTTACCGCTCATGACGGGGCCGCAGGGTTCCGACGCCCCTGTCAATCATGTTCTGCCCGCATGGGATCTGCTGACCGGGCTGTACGCCGCAGTGGGGCTGGTGACGGCGCTGCGCCGGCGCGAGCAGACCGGGGAGGGCGCGTATCTGCAACTGGCGCTGGGTGATGTCGCACTGTCCGCTGTTGCCAGCATGGGCTGGGTCGCGGAGGCCGACCGCTGCGGTACCGGGCGCGCACGACAGGGCAACGCGCTGTTCGGTAGCTACGGCGCCGACTTCCCCACCGCTGACGGCCGCGCCGTCATGGTTGTGGGCTTGACGACCGGCCAGTGGCGTGCACTCGTCGACGTCACCGGCACTGCCGACATCTTCTCCGCCTTCGAACGCCACCGCGGGCTCGACCTGAGCGTGGAGGCCGATCGGTACGCGGCCCGAGACGCCGTCACCTCCATCCTGCGCCCCTGGTTCGAGTCCCGCACGCTCGAACAGATAGAAACCGAGTTCGACGGAACTCGCGTTCTGTGGAGCGCGTACCGCACACTCGCGGAGGTTGCCACGGATATCCGCCAAACCGCGGGTGACGCCGTCGTTCAGGAGATCGATCAGCCGGGCATCGGGGCCATGCTGACCTCACGTTCCCCGCTCCGGTGGTCCGGTGTATATACCGATGCCGCACCGGCTCCGACGTCCGGAGCACACACCAGGGAGGTGGCCGCGGCTGCCGGACTGGACGACAGCGCTATCGACGCCCTCGTCGACGCGGGCATTCTCGGGAAGCCAGGGACGATATGAGCAGTCCTACGACTCCCGTCCGCCGCCGATGCACCCTGGTCGCCCCGGGCTCGGACGAACGCAAGATCGCCAAAGCTCTCGAATCGGCCGCCGACGAGGTTGTGCTCGACCTGGAAGACGCGGTCACGTCCGCGCGCAAGGATGAGGCGCGTGCCCTGGTGTGCCGGACTATCCGGGAACTCCGGACCGGTCGATCGATCTCCGTCCGCGTCAACGGCCTCGGCACGGAGTGGGCACGGGACGACCTCAGAACGGTCGGGGCGCTCGACGGCGTCGGAATCGTACTACCCAAGGTCGACACCGCGGACGACCTGATCACCGCCGACCGACTACTCGCCGAGCTGGGCTCGACGGCCCGGCTGCAGGCACTGGTCGAGACGCCGCAGGGAGTTCGTTCGATCGACGAGATATGCAGTGCCACTGGACGTCTCGAGGCCGTCGTGATCGGGTACGCCGACCTTGGAGCAGCGCTCGGTCGAGTTGGCGGGTATACGGCCGAACGTTGGCTCCACGTCCAGGACCGGATCCTGATCGCCGCCCGCGCCGCTGGTATCCAGGCAATCGACGGACCACATCTGTCCATCCTCGACGACGCCGGCTTCCGGGCTGCGGCGCAGTGGACCCGCGATCTCGGCTTCGACGGAAAGTGGGTCATCCACCCCGGACAGATCGACGCAACCACCGAAATCTTCACGCCCACAAGCGCAGCCGTCGAGCACGCTCGCCGAGTTCTCGATGCCATGGCCGAGGCCGAGACCACCGGAGCCGGGGCCGCGCAACTCGACGGGCACATGCTCGACGAGGCCGTCGCGGTGGCCGCTCGACGCGTACTGGCACAGACTGGAGGCTGAGGACATGACCGGACCACACTTCGTCGGGGGACCCTACTTCGACGAGTTGACCGTCGGCATGGTGTTCGACACCGCGCCCGGCGTCACCCTCACCGACGGACTCTCCGCCGCGCATCAGGCCATTCTCGGCGACCGGATACGACTGGCCCTCGACGCTCACCTGTCTCGGGCGGTCACCGGGTCCCGGACCGCGGTTGCGAACCCAGGCCTGGTGTGCGACATCGCCATCGGGCAGTCGACGCTGGCCACCCACCACGTGAAGGCCAACCTCTTCTACCGGGGGCTCCACTTCCACCGGTTCCCGCACCTGACCGATACTCTGTACACGCGAACGGAAGTGGTCGGACTACGCGAGAACTCAGCGCGTCCGGGCCGGCGACCCACCGGTCTGGCGGCGCTCCGGATGACGACGACCGACCAGGAAGATCGGACCGTCCTCGACTTCTATCGGTGCGCGATGTTGCCGTTGAGCGACGCCCCCGACCCGGCACGTGTCGTTCACGCTGCCGATCTATCCTCGATCGGACCGTCCGGCGTCCCCGCATGGTCGATCCCCGAGGGTTGGGACATGAACACCTATCGGCACCGGGTTCCCGGCGAGCACTTCTCCCCAGATCTGGTCGGTGCGGAGTTCACCAGCAGCGGCGACGCCGTCACGAGCGCTCCCGAACTGGCCCGGCTGAGCCTGAACATCGCCGCCGTCCACCACGACGAGCGCATCAGCGGGTCCCGCTTGGTCTACGGCGGACACACGATCGGAATTGCGCTGGCGCAAGCAGTCAGGGCGCTGCCGAACCTGGTGACCGTGTTGGGCTGGCAGTCGTGCGACCACACCGGTCCGGTCCAGGAGGGTGACACCCTCACCAGCACCCTGCAAGTCGTTCGTGCCGACCTGATCGCTGACGCGTGGGCCGTGCAGCTGCGCTCGGTGGTGCATGCTCACGGCGACGCCGGGGCCGATCGCCCGGTGCTGGATTGGCACTTCACCGCCCTGATGGCCTGAACAGCTCGCTCGCCGAACGGTTGAATGGTCCCTTCGCACGCTCGTAGCGTACGAAGGGACCATTCAACCTCACCCCCGATGGGCGGAACCTACAGCCAGGTGTCCTCGCTGGCGGTGGTGAGGAACGCCTCGAGGTCGTCCCGCCACGGCGCCGGCACCGTCTTGTCCGGCTCGATTCCGGTGTACTGCCCGCGGTAGAACAGCAATGGCCGCTCGGTCTTGATCTCACTCATCGAATGCACCCGCCCGAAGACCACATAGTGGTCACCGCCGTCATGCACGGTCTCGACCGTGCAGTCGATGTGAGCGAGCGATCCGGTGAGGATCGGCGATCCCAACGGTGATGGTGTCCAGTCGATTCCAGCGAACTTGTCCGGCTCCCGTGACCCGAAGCGGGCGCAGGTCGACTGCTGTTCCTCGGCAAGGACATTGACACAGAATCGGCCGGACCGTTCGATCGCCGCCCACGACCGCGACCCCTTCGTCGGGCAGAACAACACCAGCGGCGGCTCCAGTGACAGCGCCGCAAAGGACTGGCACGCGAATCCGACGGGCTCACCGTCGTCGACGGTCGTGATGATCGTGACGCCGGTACAGAACTGACCGAGGACGGTCCGGAACTGGCGCGGATCGATCTCCGCGGCGGTCTCCGACGTCCCCGGCGCCTCCTGCGCAGTCATTACTTCATTCCCACCGTGAAGTCGTGGCCCCACAGGCTCACTGCCGTGCTCTCCCGGGCAATCCAATTCTCGTCCTCGACTTCGAGCCCCTCACAACCGAACTCGATGTCGAATCCGCCGGGCGTCTTCATGTAGAACGACAGCATCAGATCGTTGACGTGGCGGCCCAGAGTCGCCGACATCTTGACCTTCTTGCGTAGCGCGCGATCGAGGCACAGTCCGACGTCGTCGGAGTTTTCCACCTCGACCATGAGATGAACGATCCCGGTGGGATTCGGCAGCGGCAGGAACGCGAGGCTGTGGTGGCGCGGGTTGCAGCCGAGGAAGCGCAGCCACGCCGGGTCGCCGTCGGCAGGACGGCCCACCAACTGCGGAGGCAGTCGCATCGAGTCCCGCAGTTTGAAGCCGAGTACGTCGCGGTAGAACCGCAACGAAGCCTCGTCGTCGTTGGTGGTGAGCACGACATGGCCCAGACCCTGCTCGCCGGTGACGAACTTGTGCCCGTACGGGCTCACGATCCGGCGGTGCTCGAGTGCCGCCCCATGGAACACCTCGAGGGTGTTACCCGAGGTGTCCTCGAAGGTGATGAGTTCGACGACACGACGGTCCTTCAGCTGATCGGCCGTGCCCTCCTTGAAGGGCACGCCGGCGGCGCTCAGGTTGTCCCGAACCTCCTGAAGCTCTGCGGCATTGGCAGTCTCCCAGCCGGACACCTGCAGCCGGTCGCGCTCGCCGGGCACGATCACCAAACGGGCGGGGAAGTCGTCCATTCGCAGGTACAGGGCGTCGGGATTGGTGCCCTTGCCCTCGATCATGCCGAGAACTTTGAGTCCGTACTCGCGCCAGGCGGCCATGTCGGTGGCCTCGACGCGCATGTACGCGAGTGAACGAATACCCATCAGTTGCCTCCATCTCGGGCGGAGCCTCGGGCAATGTCACTGTCGAGCAGGAAGTCGCCTGCGAGCCGGTTGAACTCGTCGAACTTCTCGAGCTGCGCCCAGTGACCGCAGCCGCCGAACACATGCAGCTGCACCCGCGGGATCATCTTGAGTGCCACCAGGGCGCCGTCGATCGGGTTGACCCGATCCTCGCGCCCCCAGATGAGCAGCACACGCTGGCGCAGCTTGTAGGCGTCGCGCCAGAGCATGCCGAGCTCGAAGTCCGCGCTGGAGAACGACTTCCCCATCGCCTTCGCAGCCGCCAACGACTCCGGGGTGCTGGCCGCGGCGAACCGCTCGTCGATCAGCTCGTCGGTGATCAGCTTCTGATCGAAAACCATGATCCGCAGGAAGGCCTCGAGGTTCTCCCGCGTCGGCTGGTAGCTGAACTTGCCTAGATTCTTCACGCCCTCGGTGGGGTCCGGAGCGAAAAGGTTGACGCTCAGGCCGCCGGGGCCCATGAGCACGAGGCGTCCCGCGCGGTCCTGGTAGTCGAGCGCGAACCGCACTGCGGTGCCACCACCGAGCGAATTACCCAGCAGGTGAACGCGATCGGTGATCTCGAGCGTGTCGAGCAGGTCCTTCAAGGCCGATGCGCTGTGCACGAAGTACTGCGGGTGGTCGGTGGGCTTGTCCGACCGACCGTAGCCGGGCTGATCGACCGCAATCACGTGGAACTGCTGCGCCAGAACAGGGATGTTCTTCGAGAAGTTCGACCACGACGACGCGCCGGGCCCGCCGCCGTGCAACAGCACGATCGTGGGACCGTTGCCGACGCCAGCCTCGTGGTAATGCAGCTTCAGGTCCGGGCGGACCTGAGCGAAACGGGACGTCGACTCGTACGTGAGCTCTTCGGTAATCGTCATTCGAGCCAGCCCCTAGACCATCGTGTCGGTGAGCGGCAGGCCGAACTCGGCTCCACCGAACATCACGTACGCGCGCTCGGCGTCGTTCGCAGCGTGCACCCGGCCGGCATGGGCGTCACGCCAGAATCGCTGGATCGGAGTGCCGTTCGCGAGCGCGGTGGCGCCGGAGTTCTCGAAGAGCAGATCGATCGAGGCGATCGCGCGGCCGGTCGCCCGCACCTGGTCGCGGCGCGCGCGCAGACGCAGCTCCATCGGAACCTCCTCGCCCGCGAGCAGGTGAGCGTACTCGTCGGCGACGTTGCCGGACAGCTGACGCCACGCGGCATCGATGTCGCTGGACGCCTCCGCGATCCGCACCTTGGCGAACGGATCGTCCTTGGCCTTCTCGCCGGCGTAGGCCGCACGCACACGCTTGCCCTGATGCTCGACATGAGCGTCGTAGGCGCCGTATGCCATACCGACGATCGGCGTCGAGATGGTCGTGGGATGGATGGTGCCCCAAGGCATCTTGTAAACCGGAGCGGTGTTGTGCGCGAGACCCGGAGCGGTGAGGTCGCTCATCGCCTTGAAACTCAGGAAGCGGTGCCGTGGCACGAAAACATCCTTGACGACGACCGTGTTGCTGCCGGTACCGCGCAAACCCACCACATTCCAGACATCGTCTATCTGGTAGTCCTCGCGCGGAATGAGGAAGCTGCCGAAGTCGACCGGACGCCCGTCCTTGATGACCGGGCCACCCACGACGACCCACGTCGCGTGGTCGCTGCCGGACGACCAGGCCCATGCCCCGTTGACCTTGTAACCACCCTCGACAGCCTCACCGGCGCCCATGGGCGCGTATGACGAGGAGATCCGGACATCGGTGTCCTGGCCCCACACGTCCTCCTGCGCCTGCTGGTCGAACAGCGCAAGGTGCCAGTTGTGCACACCGATGATCCCGGCGACCCAGCCGGTGGAGCCGCAGGCGCTCGCAATGTTGCGCACCGCGGTGTAGAAGGTGACCGGGTCGGCCTCGTAGCCGCCCCACTGCTTCGGCTGCACCAACCGGAAGAAGCCGGTCTCCTGCAGTGCCTTGATGGACTCGTCGGGGATACGGCGCAGATCCTCGGTCTCCTGCGCGCGTTCACGCAGCGCCGGCAGTAGTGCGTCGATCCGCTGCATCACCTCAAGGCTGTCATGGTCACCCACTGGACGCTCCCGTCTGTAAGAGATGTTCACTTGTTCCTGAGACTAGAACACGTTCCCATCCATGTCGAGGAAACCTCGAATCCAGCGGTAACAGGTGTTCCATGCGGATCCCCGGCCGTTGAAATCTAGCGAAATCCGATGAAGTTCTATAACGTGTTCTACTGACAGCTAGAAGGGATGTGAGGTACTGATGGCGCAGATTCGTGAGATCGACGTGGGAACGCTGCAAACGCGTTTCGCACGAGGCTGGCACTGCCTCGGCCTGACCAAGACTTTCAAGGATGGCAAACCACATTCAGTGGAGGCCTTCGGCACGAAGTTGGTGGTCTTCGCCGACAGCAAGGGCGAGCTCCAGATCCTCGACGCGTACTGCCGTCACCTGGGTGGGGACCTGAGTCAGGGCACGATCAAGGGTGACACCGTCGCGTGCCCGTTCCACGACTGGCGCTGGAACGGTAAGGGTAAGTGCACCGAGATTCCCTACGCCCGCCGCGTGCCACCTATCGCGAAGACGCGTGCGTGGATCTCGCTCGAGCGGAACGGGCAGCTGTTCGTGTGGAACGACCCGGAGGGAAATCCGCCGCCGGCAGACGTCACCATCCCCCGGATCGAGGGCGCCTACAGCGACGAATGGACCGACTGGACGTGGAACTCGATGCTGATCGAGGGCTCCAACTGCCGTGAGATCATCGACAACGTCGTGGACATGGCCCACTTCTTCTACATCCACTACGCATTCCCGACGTACTTCAAGAACGTCTTCGAGGGCCACCTTGCGTCGCAGTACCTCAACACCAAGGGCCGCCCGGACATCGGCATGGCGTCGCAGTACGGCGGCGACTCTCTTCTTCGGTCGGAGGCCTCCTACTACGGCCCCTCCTACATGATCAATCCGCTGTGGAACAGCTACAGCGGATACGAGGTCGAGAGCGTCCTGATCAACTGCCACTACCCGGTCACTCCTAACTCGTTCGTGCTGCAGTGGGGCGTGACAGTCAAGAAGCCCACCGGCATGGCCGATGAGATGTCCACCAGGCTCGCGGAGAAGTTCACCGAGGGCATCAGCGCGGGCTTCCTCCAGGATGTCGCGATCTGGAGGAGCAAGACCAAGATCGAGAATCCGCTTCTCTGCGAGGAGGACGGTCCGGTCTACCAGCTGCGCCGTTGGTACGAGCAGTTCTATGTGGACGTCGCGGATATCACTCCCGAGATGACTCAGCGTTTCGAGTTCGAGGTCGACACGACCAAGGCGAACGAGGCGTGGCACCGCGAAGTCGAGGAGAACCTGGCTCGGCAGCAGGCCGAGAAGCAGCAGAACGCCGAGGTGTAGCGATGGGAACTTCGACCGGGCCGGACGAGCGCAGCGCGAGCTGGGCAAAGGCTCCGGACTTCGCCGGGCAGCCGGCCCGTGTCGAGGCCATCCATGCTCAGACCGTTCTGGACAAGCAGAACTATCTCGATTCGGGACTGCATCCCATCGAGTGCCGTACGTGCGGTACCCACGTGCTGGTGCGAAAGAACAGCTTCAAGCACACCAGTGTCCAGTGGACATCGGATCCCGCCGAGAGCTGCCCGACGTTCAAGGCAGCCGTGGCGGCAGGACACATCACCGCCCTCCAAGACGGCTGTCCCAGACTGCGTGACAGCATCAATCACGCAGTGATGGAAGGCTTCCTGGACGTTCCGGACGACACCAGGCGCTGAGCGATCTGATGAGTGTGGCCCCCTCGAGAGGCGGAGTCTGCGCGTCGCATTGCCCGGCGTTTGCCCCGGGTGGCAACGAACGCGATCAGGCGGCGGGATCACGGGATCACAGCAGACCGAGTCGCCGGGCCTTTGCCAGGGCGTCCTGCCGCGAATTCACGCCGAGCTTGCGATACGCGCTTCGGAGCTGACTTTTCACAGTGTTGGGCGAGACGAACAGTGTGGCAGCAACTTCTGCTACCCCGGTGGCGTCCCCGAGTGCCCCCAGCACCACCCGTTCACGATCACTCAGTTCGATCACGGGGACCGATTCGGGGAAGATCCCCTGAGCGTAATCGGGGGCCAAACGAACCCACGCGCCGGGAAGTTCGGCGTCGAGAGCAAGCGCCTCGAGAGCTGAGGCCGGCAGGGCGGCGAAGGACCGCAGCGAACCGGTCTGCTCCGCGAGTGAGAGCACGCGGCCGAATGCCCGCCGCGCGCGATCGACCCGGCCCTGGTCGAGATGTGCCAGCGTTTCGACTACGGCGACGTCCATCTGCAACCTCGTGAATGACGGCAGTTTTCGCCCCAGCAACCGACATTCCGCCAGGGCCGCGGCGGGGTTGCCGGTGAGCAACTCGATTCGTGCGCACGCAAGACGGACGAAGGAGTGGTCCTCGTGACTGCGGGTAACGAGGACCCGCGCCTCGTTACCCCTGCCCATCGCGCACAGAAGCTCAGCCTCCGCGGCAACGAGCAGGGGTGCCGCGGCCGACGAACCGGTCATCCATCGGCCGAAGATACTCTCAGCTCGATGAAGATGCAGGCGTCCTCGCTCCGCATCACCGGTCAACAGTTTGTACTGGGCCTGTGCGTACTGCGCAAACGCCCAGAATTCGTCGTTGTCGAATGTCCTGTCCAGCTCGGCGAGTGTGCTCTTGGCACACACCATGTCGAGCCGCTCCAACGCGATCAGCGCCCGCGCAATCTGCCCGGGCACCCTGATCAGGTCGGCGAGCCTGCCCGTCGCTCCCTCGTGGCGTTCCTCACGCGCGATCCATTTTTCGGCATGTACCAGTTCGCCGGCCATCGCGAAGTGCAGCGCGAGCAACCCAGCGGCCTTCTCGGCGATCCAATCGAAGCCCGCTGTCGCACCCGCCATGTAGGCAGATCGAAGGGTCGTCACCGCTTGCTCGTAGTGCCCCGACAACTGCAGGGTGATCCCCCATTGCAGTTGGAGCGCAGACCTCTCCGGATCGCCCACGCCATGTTCGGGTGCACGTTTGACAAGCTCGGCCATCCGTTTCGTCAGTGCTGCCGCGCGGTCGTACTCACCCGCGATCCGAATGCTGATCGATTGAACTGTTCCGACCGAGATCGCCCCCGCCAGATCCCTTGACGAACTTGTCAATACAGGATCATCCAAGTCGACCACCGATTCGAGGGCCAACGCCCAGCCGGCACGATATCCCAGGAGCATCTGCCGAGCGGCGCTCATCGTCGGCTCCCCCTGCACCGCATACTGGGGGAGCGCCAATATCGTTTCCACGAGCAGCATTCCGTGATCGGGAAGCAGTTGGAGCCAGCCTCGTTTGAGGATGACAACGACCAGATCCCAATCCTCGGCCTCGGCCGCATGCAACAGTGCCGCCGAGTAATTCCCCTCGGCGAGCAGAAACCGTGCCAGGCGCGCGGACGCCGGCAGCGGGCGAGTCGTCGTGGCGACGCGAGTCCTTCGCATCAAAGCCTCCCGCACCGGCGGGAACATCTTCCACTCCAGCACTCCCGGTATCGGCGAGCGCATCAGAATCCCCGCGTACTCCAGGTCGATCAGGCGCCGCAGGCTGTCCCCGTCGCTGCTGAGCATGATTGCTGTTCGTGGTGTCAGGTCGACCGCAGTCGAACTGGCGATGAGGAAGTCCGCCGATTCTGCGACAACAGGATCAGCCATGATCGTGTTCTCGACATACGAATCGATGACCCGCTGGAGGGAAGCGAGCGCGCGACCCCGATCCGCGGCAAACTCGCCCCCGAACGCGCGCGCGATAGACATCGCCGTGCCCGCCAGCACGGGGAGACCGTCGACCAGTTCGCGGATCCGATCAGTGACTTCCCGCCCCAGATCGAGGTCGTTCTGCTCGAAGAATGCGGCCGTCTCGCCGGCCGTGAACCGAAGATCGGCATACGAGACGACGTACCGGCCGAGATCGAGTTGATCGAGAGTGCCGAAGTGCACGACAGTGCGCACCATCGCGACGGCGCGCACGTGGCCGAATCGAAAGAGGACCTCCGAGATCCTGTCCCTGAATAGTGGATCCGCGACCCGATCCGGATGATCGAGCACCAGTACGACCGGCACATCGACGTCGGCGAGCGAGCTGCAGAAGGTCCTGAAGGCGTCCTCACTCGAGGCGGTGGCGTCCTCTGCCGCAGCAATCCCAGCGGCCCGTGCCGCGGATGCTACGGAACGCCAATACACACCGGAATCGCAGCGCATCTCGGGCTCAGGTACCGAGACGACGACCCGATGCGGTTCACTCGCTGACGACGCGCCGAGCCATTGCGAGACGAGAGTGCTCTTCCCCGACCCGCGGGGTCCCCGGAGAACGGTGAGCGCCGAGCCACTGTCGAGTGTCGCCTGTAGCCGAGGACGGTCGAGGACCAGGCCTCCCGATCGGAACGGCCCACTCCCCCAATTCCCCCTGTGCATACCGGCTCCGTCGACATCCATCCCCGACAGACGAATTAGAACACGGCCAGTTTACGACCGAACGGTTTGTCAATCGACGGGGGGATGCCACTGAGCCGGGACGGCGAGAGCGACCGCCGGCGCTCACGCCGTCCCGATACACACCTACGCGGAGGCAGCCGCCTCGCGCTGCAGCTCGAGTGCGATGTCGATGAGCTGGTCCTCCTGACCGCCGACGAGCTTGCGCTGACCGGCGCGCACCAGGAGCTCCGCAGAGGAAACGCCGTAACGCTCGGCCTGACGCTCCGCGTGCTTGAGGAAGCTCGAGTACACGCCCGCGTAGCCCATCATCAGGGCCTGACGATCGAGCAGGCACTCCTGCGGCATCACCGGACGCACCACGTCCTCCGCAGCATCAGCGATCTTGAAGAAGTCGATACCCGTCTTGATACCGAGCTTGTCGCACACGCCGACGAACGCCTCGACCGGAGTGTTACCGGCTCCGGCACCGAACCGGCGAGTACTGCCGTCGATTTGGGTGGCGCCGGCCCGCACCGCGAACACCGAGTTCGCGACGGCGAGATCCATGTTCTCGTGACCGTGGAAGCCGACCTGCGCGTCGTTCCCGATCTCGGCGACGACCGCGGCGACGCGATCAGAGACCTGCTCGAGCACCAGCGCACCGGCCGAGTCGACGACATACACACACTGGCAACCCGCATCGACCATGATGCGCGCCTGCTTGGCGAGCACCTCCGGAGGCTGGGAATGCGCCATCATGAGGAAGCCGACGGTCTCGAGACCCTGCTCGCGGGCAAGACCGAAGTGCTGGATCGAGACGTCTGCCTCGGTGCAGTGAGTGGCAATACGGCAGATGGACGCGCCGTTGTCCTGGGCGACGACGATGTCCTCTTTGATGCCCAGTCCCGGCAGCATGAGAAACGCGATCTTGGCGTTCTTGGCGGTCTCGGCCGCGATCGAGATCAGTTCCTGCTCAGGGGTCTTCGAGAAGCCGTAGTTGAGCGAGGAACCGCCGAGACCGTCACCGTGGGTGACCTCGATGACCGGAACGCCGGCACCGTCCAGGGCGGCGACGATGTTGCGCACGTCGTCGGCGGTGAACTGGTGGCGCTTGTGGTGCGAGCCGTCACGCAACGAGGTGTCGGTAACGCGGATATCGAGTGTGTCCGAAAAAGTCATGCTGTTCCCCTAGACCCGTGCGTTCTGAGATGAGCGGCTGTCGACGATCTTCCGGGCGATCTCCTCGCCAACCTTGGTCGCGGCGGCGGTCATGATGTCGAGGTTGCCCGCATACGGCGGCAGGAAGTCGCCGGCGCCCTCGACCTCGACGAAGATCGAGACGGTGGCGTGGCCACCGGAGACGATGCTCGGCTTGTCGAACTGCGGGTCATTGAGCAACCGGTAGCCGGGCACGTACTCGGCGATGTCCTTCGCCATGCGGTGCACCGATTCGGAGATCGCGTCCGTGTCGGCATCCTCGGGAATCGCGCAGAAAATGGTGTCACGCATGATCATCGGCGGCTCGGCCGGGTTCAGGATGATGATGGCCTTGCCGCGCTCGGCGCCACCGATCACCTCGACACCGCGGCTGGTGGTCTTGGTGAACTCGTCGATGTTGGCGCGGGTACCCGGCCCCGCACTCTCCGAGGCGACCGATGCGACGATCTCGGCGTAGGGCACCGGCACAACACGAGACACCGCGTGCACCATCGGGATCGTCGCCTGGCCGCCACACGTGATCATGTTGACGTTGGGCGCGTCGAGATGGGCGTGCAGGTTCACCGGGGGCACGACGGCGGGGCCGACGGCGGCCGGTGTCAGGTCGATGGCCTGGATCCCGGCCTCCGCATAGCGCGGAGCCGCGGCGCGGTGCACGTACGCCGACGTCGCCTCGAAAACCAGATCCGGCTTCTCATCCTGATTCAGCAGCCAGTCCACACCCTCGGCGGAGGTCTCGAGACCCATCTTGCGCGCGCGGGCAAGGCCCTCGCTGGCGGGATCGATACCGATCATCCAGCGCGGCTCGAGCCACTGGGACCGCTGCAGCTTGTAGAGCAGGTCGGTGCTGATGTTGCCCGAACCCACGATTGCGACACTTGCCTTGGTCATGAGAACTCCTACTTGAACTGCAGGGACACCGAACCGAGCCCAGCAAAATCGGCACGGAAGTGGTCGCCCGGATGGGCGTCGATCGCGCGGGTGCACGACCCGGGGAGGACGATGTCGCCGGCCTTGAGACGCACGCCGAAGCTCTCGACCTTGCGGGCCAGCCAGGCCACGGCAGTCACCGGATTCCCGAGGACCGCGTCGCTGCGGCCCTCCGCGATGCGCTCACCGTTGCACGTGAGCACGGCGTCGATGGCCTTGATGTCGATGTCGGCCGGGGCGACACGGGCCTTGCCGAGCACGAAACCCGCCGATGACGCATTGTCGGCGATGGTGTCGGCCAGACCGATCTTCCAATCCTTGATGCGGCTGTCGATGAGCTCGATCGACGGCGCGAACGCGATGGTCGCGTCGAGCACATCCTGCTCGGTACAGTCGGCGCCGGGCAGGTCCGCCCCGAGCACGAAGCCGACCTCGACCTCGACGCGGGGGAAACAGTAGCGCGAGGTATCGACCGGCTGTTCCTCGAAAACTTCCATCTCGTCGAGGAGATGGCCATAGTCCGGCTCATCGACCCCCATCATCTGCTGCATTGCCAGCGAGGACAGCCCGACCTTGTGCCCGACGACCTTCGCACCCGCGTCGAGCCGACGACGGATGTTCACCAGCTGGATCTCGTACGCGTCCACGACGTCGATGTCGGGGTGTGCGGCGACGAGCGGATCGATGGGCACGCGCCCGCGTTCCGCGGCGTCGAGCCGGTCCGCGATTTCGGTACGGAGTTGGGTCGACAGCATGTCCTGTTCCTCTTCGGCCTCAGTGCTTCCCGGGATGCCCCGGCGGTTTCCAGCAGATCTCGTACGCCGTTCGCTGCTGCAACAGCTCCCGGTGCAACGTGTTTTCGTTTGCCAACGCCGCGTTCGCCAGCGCCAGGTGATACTTACTGGCAGCAAGCATGGACTATCCGCCTCATCATTCTATAACGTGTTCTACATGAGCAAGCAGGAATACGACATCGTCGTCGTCGGCAGCGGTGCCGCCGGTATGACCGCAGCCCTGACCGCCGCGCACCAGGGTCTCAGCGTGGTCGTCGTCGAGAAGGCGGCCCACTACGGCGGCTCGTCCGCACGGTCCGGCGGAGGTGTCTGGATCCCCAACAACGAGGTGCTACAACGCGACGGCGTCACCGACACGACCGACGCCGCACGCACGTACCTGCACAGCATCATCGGCGACGTCGTCGCCCCGGAGAAGATCGACACCTACATCGATCGCGGCCCGGAAATGCTGTCGTTCGTGCTGAGGAACAGCGCACTCGAGCTGCAGTGGGTTCCGGACTACTCGGACTACTACCCGGAGGCGCCCGGGGGACGCCTCGGTGGACGCTCGGTCGAGCCTGTCCCCTTCGACGGCAATCGGCTCGGCGACGACCGTCGCAACCTCGAGCCCGACTACGTGAAGGCCCCCAAGAACTTTGTCATCACCCAGGCCGACTACCGCTGGCTCAACCTGCTGATGCGCAACCGCCGCGGACCACTGCGCGCGATGAAGGTAGGCACCCGATTCATCGCTGCGAAGCTGCGCGGCAAGGATCTGCTGGTGCGCGGCCAGGCACTGATGGCCGGCCTGCGCCTGGGCCTGCGGGACGCCGGCGTACCGATCCTGCTCAACACGCCCCTGACCGAGCTCTACACCGAGGGCGACGTCGTGCGCGGCGTGAAGGTGCTCGTCGACGGGCAGGAGCAGATCATCCACGCCCGCCACGGTGTCGTACTGGGCTCCGGCGGCTTCGAGCACAATGACGAGATGCGTAAGAAGTACCAGCGTGCCCCGATCGGCACCGAGTGGACCGTCGGCGCCAAGGCCAACACCGGCGACGGCATCATTGCGGGCCAGAAGCTCGGTGCAGCAGTCGAATTCATGGAGGACGCGTGGTGGGGTCCGTCGATCCCACTGACCGGCGGCCCGTGGTTCGCACTGTCCGAGCGCACGCTGCCCGGCTGCATGATGGTCAACACCCGAGGCAAGCGCTTCGGCAACGAGGCCGCACCGTACGTCGAGGCCACGCACATGATGTACGGCGGCAAGTACGGCCAAGGCGAGGGTCCCGGCGAGAACATCCCCACCTGGATGATCCTCGACCAGCGCTACCGCAACCGCTACACCTTCGCCGGCATCACGCCGCGCTCACCGTTCCCGGGTCGCTGGCTCAAGGCCGGCATCATCGTCAAGGCCGGCACCATTGCCGAACTGGCCGAGAAGACCGGGCTTCCGGCGGACACACTTGCCGAAACGGTGGAGCGGTTCAACGGCTTTGCCCGAGCCGGCAAGGACGAGGACTTCGGCCGTGGAGACAGCGGATACGACCACTACTACGGAGATCCGCGCCTGAAGAACCCGAGCCTCGCCGAGATCTCCAAGCCGCCCTACTACGCGATCAAGATGGTCCCGGGCGACCTCGGCACCAAGGGCGGAATCTCTACCGATATCGACGGTCGCGCGCTGCGCGAGGACGGCAGCGTCATCGAGGGCCTCTACGCCGCAGGAAACGTCAGTGCACCGGTAATGGGACACACGTACGCCGGCCCCGGCGCCACCATCGGTCCCGCGATGACCTTCGCGTACCTCGCCGTCCTCGACATCGCCGACCGTGCCCGCGCCGCAGCGCAGTCCGTCAACAACTGATAGGAGGATCGACAGTGCCCATCGATCCCGCGATCGCCATCGGCGCCGAGCTTCCGGCGCAAGAGTTCTCCTGGACGGCATCGGACGTCCAGCTCTACCACCTGGGTATCGGTGCCGGTGCGCACCCACTCGATCCCCGCGAGCTGATGTACCTCGACGATTCCAAGCCCCAGGTGCTTCCGACGTTCGCCACTGTTGTGGCGAACATCCACGCAACCGAGGCTCCCCGAGTCTCGTTCCCCGGCGTCGAGATCGACCTCGCGAAGGTCGTACACGGAAGTCAGGAAGTCACCGTTCACCAACCGATTCCGTCGTCCGGATCGGCCCGCACGACGACGCGGATCGCCGAGGTGTGGGACAAGGGCAAGGCCGCGGTCATCGTGCAGGAGTCTTCGACGGTCGCACACGACGGAACCCCGCTCTGGACCGCCCGCTCGTCGATCTTCGCGCGTGGCGAGGGTGGATTCGGGGGTGAACGCGGCCCGTCGGATGCGATCGCGCTGCCCGACCGCGAACCCGATTTCGAGGTACTCTCGCCGACCCTGCCGCAGCAGGCTCTGTTGTACCGGATGTGCGGAGACAGGAACCCGTTGCACTCGGATCCCGAATTCGCCACCGCGGCGGGGTTCCCTGCACCTATTCTGCATGGACTGTGTACATACGGGATTATTTGCAAGGCCGCGACCGACACCGCCCTTGGCGGTGATGCGAATCGCGTCAAGGGATTCCGGGCTCGCTTCGCTGGGGTTGTCTTCCCCGGCGAGTCTCTGCGAACTCGGATCTGGCGCGAGGACGATCGGTTGCTGATCTCGGCAACCGTTCCCGAGCGCGAAGATTCGCCGGCTCTGGCCGACGTCGTGCTCACCATCTCGTAGCGAACGGCGTACACGAAGCTGTGCCGATCGGATCGACCTCACCGTCGATCCGATCGGGTCTATCTGCATACGGACTTTCTCCCCCACAACACACTTTGGAGTACACAAATGACGGCACAAGATGAGCAGCTCCGCTTATCGCGGAGAGGATTCCTCGCCGCCGGAGCGGGCGCCCTGGCAGTAAGCGCAGCCGGCGCCTGGACCCCTGCTTTCGCAGTTCCCGCCGGCTCCTCCGGCTCGCTCGGCTCCCTCGGTTCCTCGGGCCCGGTCGCGCCGCTGCCCACGCCGCCGAACTTCCCGAACGGCATCGCGCTTTTCCAGCAGGCGTACCAGAACTGGTCCAAGGAGATCATGCTGGACGCGACCTGGGTCTGCTCACCGAAGACTGCGGACGATGTCGTCCGGCTTACCAACTGGGCGCACGAGAACGGTTACAAGATCCGTCCCCGAGGCGCGATGCACGGTTGGACCCCGCTCACCGTCGAGAACGGTGCGAACGTCGACAAGGTGATTCTCGCCGACACGATGACGCACCTCAATGCGGTCACAGTGCACCCGGGATCCCCGGCGACCGTCACCGCCGGTGCCGGTGCCAGCATCGAGGCGATCGTGACCGAACTGCAGAAGCACAACCTCGGTTGGGCCAACCTGCCGGCTCCCGGTGTGCTGTCGATCGGCGGCGCACTTGCAGTCAACGCACACGGTGCGGCCCTGCCCGCCGCTGACGAGGAGCCGGTGCCGGGCCACACATTCGGCTCGCTGAGTAACCTGGTCACCTCACTGACCGCGGTCGTGTGGGACGGCAACAAGTACGCGCTGAAGACGTACCAGCGCAACGATCCTAAGATCACCCCGATGCTCGCGAACCTCGGGCGTTGCTTCATCACCTCGGTGACGATGCAGGCTGGCCCGAATGTCCGGCAGCGCTGCCAGAGCTTCACCGACATCGGCTGGCGGGAATTGTTCGGCCCGAAGGGTGCGCCCGGCCGGACTTTCGAGAAGTTCATCGCGGAATCCGGTCGCGCGGAAGCTATCTGGTACCCCTTCACCGACAAGCCGTGGATGAAGGTCTGGTCGAACTCACCGACCAAGCCGGACACGTCCAACGAGCTCGGCAGCCTCGGTAGCGCCGGATCGCTCGTGGGCAAGCCTCCGCAGTCGCGTGAGGTCACCGGCCCGTACAACTACATCTTCTCCGACAACCTGCCGGAACCGCTCACCGACATGATCGGTGCTATCAATGCCGGGAATCCCGGTATCGCACCACTGTTCGGTCCCGCGATGTACGAGATCACCAAGCTCGGACTCGCCGCGACGAATGCCAACGACATCTGGGGCTGGTCCAAGGATGTCCAGTTCTATATCAAGGCCACGACGCTGCGGCTGACCGAGGGCGGCGGCGCCGTCATCACGAGCCGCGCCAATATCGCGACGGTTATCCACGACTTCGCCCACTGGTTCAACGAGCGCATCGAGTTCTACCGCGCCAAGGGCCAGTTCCCGCTCAACGGCCCAGTCGAGATCCGCTGCTGCGGTCTCGATCAGCCCGCCGACGTCCAGGTGCCGTCGGCCGGTCCGCCGACCATCGCGGCTACCCGTCCGCGTCCCGATCACCCCGAGTGGGACGTCGCCATCTGGCTGAACGTGCTGGGCGTTCCGGGCACCCCCGGAATGTTCGAGTTCTACCAGGAGATGGAGCAGTGGATGCGGACGCACTACAACAACTCCGACGCCACGTTCCGTCCCGAATGGTCGAAGGGCTGGGCGTTCGGTCCCAACCCGTACACCGACGTCGACATCGTCACGAACAAGATGCCCGCCACCTACCGCCAGGGCGTTCCGGTCACCGAGAACTGGGACACGGCCCGCGCGCGTTTCAACGAGATCGACCCGCACCGCATCTTCACCAACGCCTTCATGGATCAGCTGCTGCCGTAACGCACGCAGAACCCGTTCCATCGATGCCGGTGATGCCTGCGCAACTGCACAGGCACCACCGGCATTTCTCGTACCGCGAGCTCCTTCCGCTTTCGGAGTACCGTCGAAGGTGATGCACGACAACCGGTGACAGACGTGACCTTAGGGAGTGCCGTCATGACCGCATCCACGCCGGATCCCACTCCGCCCCCACCGTCGGAGCCGATCCCTCCCGCGCCCTCGCCGCAACAGCCGCCGCCGCCGCCGAGCAACGCCGGCTGGGCGGTCGCCGCTCTCGTCGCGTTCTGGCCTCTCGCGTTCGCCGCCTTCAGCAACGCATTCGACGTGTACCCACGGTGGGCACGGGGGGACTTCGCCGGAGCCCAGTACGCATCCGATCGCGTCCGTAAGCTCGGCCAGCTGTCGCTGTGGATCCTCGGAGGAATCCTCGTCCTGGTCGCGATCGCGTACATCGTGATGGCCGCGGTGTGGATCTCACACGGCGGTGACTACGACGATTCGTGGCGACGCCACGGCCGGATGGACTGGTAACCGGTACCGAGCAAGACCCGAGGCATCACCGGCCGGTCGCGAGGATCACGACGGCACAGGCCCCAGCGAGACCGGACACCGTTGCGGCCACCCCTGCCATCAGCAGGAAGGGCGGTTCCGACCGTTCGGCACCGAACTCCTCCGCCGCCCGCTCGTAACGGCGTCGAGCCGTCACCACCACGACCGAGGCGGCCGCAATCGCCCACAGCCCCACCGCTTGCACGACGACCGACGACCCAGGCACGTACCGCAGACAGAGGAACGCGACGGCCGCCAGACTCGCTGAGGTGCGTACCCACGCGAGTGTCGTTCGTTCGGGCTGCAGACCCGGGTCTCGATGCGACGCGGCCGGGGCCATCAGCGCCCCGCCACCACGATCAACAGCGTGACACCCGCCCCTGCGATCAACCCGACGAGCAGCGCCGCGACCGCGGGCACCGGCAGACTCCGCCCCATCCGCATCGCCGCCTCGACGCCCATCCAACGGAGAAACGCAAACAGCACCAGCAAGATCGCGCCCACCAGCAGGCCGATAACCAGAACTCCGTGGACGACGGGACCAACGACACTGTCCCCGAACGCCTCGAGCCCGACGGCAGCGGCAATCAATCCGAGCGCAGTCCGGATCCAGGCGAGGAAGGTGCGTTCGTTCGCGAGCGTGAACCGGGGATCCGGGTCGTCGCCGTCCCGGAATGCCTTGGGCCGCCACCCTCGAACCGTCAAAGCCAAGGTCCTTCCTCGCCGTTCGTGTACCTCATCGGACGTCACCCGGCCGTTCGGCGAGTACGTCGTCGAACCTCACCTTAGTCGGCGGATCGGTATCGGTGGAGCCCCGCGCGCGCCATGACTTGCGGCGCCGCCTCCGGATGAGTGCGAACGATCTGCTGACTCAATCCACCTGGGTATGTGGAGCTTCGAGCGCGCCCACCGACATGTCGATCAGATGGGCCACCGTCTGGTCGGAGCTGACCTGCAGAATCTGGGTTCCGTTTGCGCGGCGCTGCTCGAACACGGCGAGCGCGGACATCGCCATCGTGAGCATCAGGTCCACCCGCGCCGCCGCGACACTGTGCGGAAGGTGCGTGAGAGCTTTCAACAGCCTCTCCGACACTTGACCACTGGCCTCGGTAATCGACGACAGTCCGGGACTGGTGAGGTCCACCGACGGCGAAACCCGTGCAATGAACTGCACATGGAACGAGTCGGTACTCGAGGTACGTAGCATGTCCGCGAGCGGCACCACGACCGCTTCGACCAGTGCACGCACGTCTTGCCCACGCCCCTCGGCGTCGATCTGATCGAGAAAACGGTGCCTCGTGCGGTCGATCTCCTTCATCCGCCGCCGAAACACCTCCAGCACAAGCCCCTCCCGGCCACCGAAGTGGTACTGCACGGCCGAGTTGTTCTTCTGCCCGGACGCCGAGGCTATGTCCCGCATCGAAACTCCGTCGAGACCGCGCTCAGCGAACATGCGTTCCGCCACCTCGATCATGGCATGCTTCGAATTGCCGGGGTTCGACACGGTGTCGACGCTAAAAATCGCTGACGGGAAAGTCAATACCACCGCTCGCCGATGCACCCGTGGCGGGCCTAACGAACGACCCACCGCCTGGACGAGAAGCGGGGTGAGGCAATGAATCCACTGCCCCACCCCGTTCCACGTCTGTTCGGACTAGACCGAAAGCACAAGCCCCGATGTCGGGACTCCGGTGCCGGCGGTCACGAGAACGTTCTCGACATCCGGCACCTGGTTCACCGAGGTCCCCCGAATCTGCCGCACGCCCTCCGCGATGCCGTTCATGCCGTGGATGTAGCCCTCGCCGAGCTGGCCACCGTGAGTGTTGAGCGGTAGTCGTCCACCCAGCTCGATCGCACCGCCGGCGATGAAGTCGCGCGCCTCGCCCCGGCCACAGAACCCGAGCTCCTCGAGCTGCATCAGCACGAACGGCGTGAAGTGGTCGTACAGCACCGCGGTCTGCATGTCCGACGGCCCCAGACCCGACTGCCCCCACAACTGGTTGCCGACGAGCCCCATTTCCGGCAGCCCTGTGAGACCGTCCCGGTAGTAGCTGGTCATGATGTACTGATCGGTGCCACTACCCTGCGCGGCCGCGGCGATGATTGCGGGTGTGTTCGGCAGATCACGGGCACGCTCCGCGGACGTCACGACGATCGCGATGCCGCCGTCGGTCTCCTGACAGCAGTCCAGCAGGTGCAGCGGCTCGGCGATGAATCTCGAATTCTGGTGGTCCTCGAGCGTGATCGGCTTGCCGTAGAAGAACGCCTTCGGATTTGTGGCCGCATGCTTGCGGTCCGCGACCGCGACACGGCCGAAATCCTCACTGGTGGCGCCGTACACGTGCATGTACCGCTGCGCGACCATCGCGACGAACGAAGCCGGTGTGCCCAGCCCGTGTGGGTACGAGAACGCATTGTCCGTGCCGGACGAGTTGACTTGTTGCACCAGTCCGGCATTGACCTGACCGAAGCGGGCACCCGAGCGCTCGTTGAACGCGCGATAGGCCACCACGACATCCGCGATGCCGGTCGCGACCGCCATCGCGGCCTGTTGAATGGTTGCGCACGCCGCACCGCCGCCGTAGTGGATGCGGCTGAAGAACTTCAGGTTCGGAATGCCCACTGAACGGGCAACGGCCGCCTCAGTATTGGTGTCCATCGTGAACGACGTGAGGCCGTCCACTTCCGACGGCTTCAGACCCGCGTCGTCGAGCGCGGCCTGGACTGCCTCCGCCGCGAGCCGCAGCTCGCTGCGCCCCGAGTCCTTCGAGAAGTCGGTGGCGCCGATGCCGACGATCGCGGCCTTACCGGAAAGCCCGCTCATTTCGCTACTCCCTCAATGTCATTGACTACGAGGGTGACCGTGGAGGTGATGTGGTCGCCGAGGCTGTCAGTGCCGACCACCGTGACAGTCACGAGGCCGTCCGCAGCGGCGGTCACCTCACCGGACAGGTGCAGCGTGTCGTAGGCGTACCACGGCACACCGAGCCGCAGCTTGATGGACGTGATCCGCGCCCGCGGTCCGGCCCAGTCGGTGACGAATCGCTGCACGAGCCCGGTGTCGGTCAGGATATTGACGAAGATGTCCTTCGACCCGCGCTGCTGAGCCTTGTCCCGATCGTGGTGCACGTCCTGGAAGTCCCTGGTGGCCAAGGCCGTCGAGACGATGAATGTGGGATCTCCGTGGATCGACAGGCCCGGGAGCTTGTCGCCGATGGAGATATCGAGTGCGCTGGTCATCACGACTCCTTCACCGGACGCCATGCGTACAGCGTCCAGGGTTCGTTCCCGGTCTCGTCATCACCCGGGAAGTCGAGGTAGATCGCCTCCACGGGCATGCCGACGGTAACCTCGGACGGATCGGCGACACGCAGCTCGCCGAGCATGCGCACGCCCTCCTCGAGTTCGACGAGGGCCACCACGAACGGCAACGACCGACCGGGCACCTTGGGGGCGTGGTGGACGACGAAGCTGAACACCGTTCCACGACCCGACGCGATGACATAGTCGGTGGTCTCGGACTTGTCCTTCCACAACGCGGGCACCGGCGGATGCTGCAGCGTCCCGTCGGGCCGCTGCTGAATCCGCAGCTCGTGTGCAGCAACGCCGTCCCAGAAGAACTGGGTGTCGCGCGACGGTGTGGGGCGCAACATCCGCTTCGGATCGAGATCCTCAGGGACTCCGGATGTCTCGGATGCGGACAGCTCCGATACCTTCGCCGGCGGCGCAAACTTCAGGATGCGGAACATCATCTCGGCGACGACCTCGTCGCCCACCTTCCAGAAGTTGCGGGTGGTGAAGAACCAGCCCTCGCCGAGGCCCGTCTTCTTGGGCCCGACAACGTCTTCGAGGGTCGACTCGATGGTCACCTCCTCCCCCAGGCGGAGGTACCGGTGGTAGATCTGATCGCAGTTGGTGGCGACGACGGACGTATAGCCGGCGTCGTCGAGGATCTGCGTCATCCGCCCCAGCGGATCGTCTTCCTCTCGGACCGCGCCGAGCCCACGCATCGTCCACACCTGCGCCATCGCGGGCGGTGCGACGATGCCGCCGTGACCGGCCGCTACCGCGGCGTCGGCGTCCACGTAGATCGGGTTCTCGTCGCCGATCGCCTCGAGCCAGCTGCGGATCATCGGCATGTTCACCGGGTCGCGGCCGGCTCGTGCCTTGCTCTCGCCGTCAGCCTTGATCTGCGCGGCGCCGGCGAGGATCTGCGCGGCGCTGTCGTCTTCGTCGGAAACAGCGCTCACCTTGGTTGCGTCGGTCATCGCGGCACCTTCGGCAATCCCAGGCCGGCCATGGCGATGAGCTCACGCATCACCTCGTTGACACCGCCGCCGAATGTGATGACCACGTTCCGCTTGACCTGAACGTCGAGCCAGCGCATCAGCGCGGCCGTCTCCGGGTCGCCGGGGTCTCCGTGCGTGCCGATGATCTCGTCCGCAATCCGGCCGACCCGTTGAATCCGTTCGGTGGCAAAAACCTTGGTTGCCGAAGCATCGGCGATGTCGACGTCACCGGTCGCGGCGGCTACCTGCCAGTTCAGCAGCTCGTTGAGCCGGTAGGTGGCATGGATCTCGCCGAGCCCACGCTGGACATCAGGTAGGGCGAGCAGGTCATGCTTCGCGGCCCACCCGTGCACCTTCTCGTACAGGCCCGCGACTCGGCCGGCCGGGCCGAGCATGACGCGCTCGTGGTTGAGCTGCGTCGTGATCAGCCTCCAACCCTTGTTCTCCTCTCCGACAAGCATGCTCGCGGGCACGCGGACGTCGGAGTAGTACGTCGCGTTGACGTGGTGGGCGCCATCCGCGGTGATGATCGGGGTCCACGTGAAACCGGGATCCTTGGTGTCGACGATGAGGATCGAGATGCCCCGGTGCCGCGAGTCGGCGGCACCGGTGCGCACCGCGAGCCAGATGTAGTCCGCGTCGTGGCCGCCGGTGGTGAAGATCTTCTGTCCGTTGACGACATAGTCGTCACCGTCGCGCACCGCCGTCGTCCGCAACGCCGCCAGGTCTGTGCCGGCGTCGGGCTCGGAGTAGCCGATCGCGAAGTGCACCTCGCCGGCGAGGATCGCCGGCAGGAACTTGCGCTTCTGCTCCTCGGTTCCGTAGGTCTGCAGCGTCGGCCCGACCGTCTGCAGCGTCACCGACGGCAACGGAACATCCGCTCGCACAGCCTCGTTGACGAAGATCTGCTGTTCGATCTCACCGAAGCCGCGGCCGCCGAACTCGACCGGCCAGCCGACACCGAGCCAGCCGTCCTTGCCCATCCGGCGGATGACCTCGCGATAGGTGGTGCCGTGCCGTTCGGTCAGCATGATCTCGGCCTCGGCCGGCGAGATCAGTCCGGAGAAGTAGCGGCGCAGTTCCGCCTGCAGCTCACGCTGCTCGGGTGTCAGATCGATGAACACCGGGCCCCCACGAGGTCGAGTCGGTACGAGGCGCCGCCGACGAGGCGCGCCAGGTCTTTGGCAATGGAGAAGTAGCGGTGCATCGGGTAGGTCACGTCCACACCCAGCCCGCCGTGCAGATGGTGCAGCGTGCGCATCGCGGCCGGCACCTCGGCTGCGATCCAGTAGGCCATCACCTCGAGATCGTCATCCGCGTCAAGCCCCTCGGTGACCCGCCATACGGCTGCCAGGGCCGAGACGTGCAGCGTCCGGGAAGTGACGTAGACGTCAGCGATCTGCTGGGCCACCGCCTGGAACGTGGCCAGCGGCTTGCCGAACTGCTCGCGGGTGGCCAGGTGACCGGCGGCGAGGCCGGTGGCACCGGCGAGCAGTCCGTCCGCGTACGCGCCGATGCTCGCCAGCGCGATCCGGTAGAGCGTCGCGACGCCGTCCACGCCGCCCGTCAGGACATCGGCGGCCGGAACGCGCACGCCGTCGAGGCGTAGCGAGAACTCCGGTCCACCAGACGAACTCGGGCTACGGGTGAGCGTCACACCCGGAGCATCCGGCGCCACCAGCACGACACCGGCATCGGTGGGTACCAAGATCCGGAATGCAATGTCCGCGAACGGAACCGCAATCTTGTGACCGGTCACCACAACGCCGTCACCGTCCGCGACTGCGGTCGTCGACGGCTGCGCCGGGAAGGCCGCACCCCGCTCCGCAAGCGCCGCGGTGAGCACCCGCCCGGCCGCTATCTCGCCGAGTAGCGAATCCTGCTGCTCGGGCGTGCCGAGTGCGAGCACGGGCAGTACGCCGAAACCGAGCGTCGCGAGCGCTGGCACCGGAGCGGCACCGCGGCCGATCTCGGTGAGCATCGTCGCCACCTCGGCCAGGCCGAATCCGTCGCCACCGAGCCGCTCCGGCACGGCGAGCGAAAGCAGATCCGCCTTCGCCAGGGCCTGCCACAGCTCTGGGCTGAATCCACTGGTGTCAGCGGGATCGGTGTGCTCGCGGGCCAGCAGGCCCACGACGATCTCCGCCACCGTTTCTTGAGTCTGATCCTGAGAGAAGTCCACGCTGACAATCCTGCCTACGAGTTAGAACGTGTTCCAGTTGTATCACCTGAGGCAGTGCGGCGAAAGGCCTGGCACCGGGACGGCCCGCTCATCACGTTCCGCCCCGGGCCAGGCCGTCTCACCTGGTCAGTCGCGCGGCAGTCCCAGCAGGCGTTCGGCCGCCACCGTGAGCAGGATCTGCGTCGTACCCCCCGCGATCGACAGGCAGCGCGTGTTGAGGAACTCTCGCGTGAGCGGGCCCTCCAACCAGCCGTCCGAACCGGCCAGTTCCATCGCGAACTCGGCGACGGCCTGCCGATTGCGGACGCCGACGAGCTTGCGAACACTCGAGCCCGGACCCGGGTCCTGCCCGTCCAGCTGCCGGAGCGTCGTGCGGAGCTCGAGTAGCGAACCCACGAGTGCCTCGGCGATGAGCGCCCCCAGATGGTCGGCAGTCACCGCGTCCGGCTCGCCGGCCAGCTCGAGGAGTTCCTCGACGGCCTTGCCCAGCGACGAACCTCCACTCATGGCGACCCGCTCGTTGGCCAGGGTCGTGCGGGCGAGCTTCCAGCCGCCGTTGACCTGCCCCACGACGCAGTCGTCCGGCACGAAGACGTCGTCGAGGAATACCTCGTTGAACAACGCGTCGCCGGTGATCTCCCGCAGCGGCGAGATCCGGATCCCGGCGGTGCGCATGTCGAGCACGAAGTACGTGATGCCCTTGTGCTTGGGCGCGTCCTTGTCCGTGCGCGCCAGGCAGATCGCCCAGTCGGCCTCGCGGGCCAACGACGTCCACACCTTCTGGCCGTTGAGTTTCCAACCGCCGTCGACCTTCTCAGCCGTAGTGCGCAGGGCGGCCAGATCGGAGCCTGCGCCAGGCTCGCTGAACAGCTGGCACCAGGTGAGCTCGCCGCGCAACGTCGGCAGCGCAAACCGCTCGATCTGCTCGGGGCTGCCGTGTTCGAGGACGGTCGGCACCGCCCACCATCCGATCACCAGATCCGGCCGGTCGATGCCCGCCTCGTTGAGCTCCTCACCGATCAGGATCTGCTCCGCGGCACTGGCCCCTCGACCGTACGGGCGGGGCCAGTGCGGCGCCGCGTAACCGGACTCTGCAAGCGCCACCCGGCGCTCCGCCTCCGGCAGCGCCACCAGCGCGGCCACCTCGGCACGGATGGAAGCCCGCTCGGCCTCGAGCTCGGACAGATCGATCGACAGGTGTCGGCGGGCACCTGCGCGCGTCAGTTCGGTGACCCGGGCGCGCCACACATTGCTGCCACCGAGCACCTGCCGCAGCGATACCGCGCGACGCAGGTAGAAGTGCGCGTCGTGCTCCCACGTGAAGCCGATGCCGCCGAGGATCTGGATGCAGTCCTTGGCGGTCTGTGCGGCAGCGTCGAGCGCTATGGAAGCGGCGACTGCGGCAGCGATCGACAGCTCGGGCTCACCGCCCACGCGATCCGAATCTGGATCCGGCAGTGCGTCCTCGGCCGCCACCGCGGAATCCCATGCGACTGCACGAGCCTGCTCGACCCGGCAGAGCATCTCCGCACACAGGTGCTTGATCGCCTGGAACGAGCCGATCGGCTTGCCGAACTGCTCGCGGATCTTGGCGTACTCGACCGCGGTGCGCAGGCACCAGCCGGCGACACCGGCCGCCTCGGCGGCCCCGAGTGTGGCGGCCAGATCTCGCACCAATTCCGGGGTGACGCCGGTGACGATCCGGTCCGCCGAGACCGCCACGCCGTCCAAGCGAACGCGGGCGAGGGAGCGACTCTTGTCGATCGAGTCGGCAGCCTCCACCGCGAGCCCCCCTGCAGCGCCGTCGACCAGGCACCACACCGGGCCGTCGGCGGAATCGCCCACGGCAGCCGGCACGAGCACCGCGACACCCTGCTCGCCGCCGAGAGCGAAGCCCGCGTCACCGGTGAGCACGAGACCGCCATCGGCGTCCCGCACAGCGGACACGGCCGGTCCGTCGAGTGCCACCGCACAGGGCAATTCGCCCTCCGCGATCTGCGCAGCCCACTGTTTCGCGGCGGCGCCGCGGGTGCGTCCGAGCACCAGAGATGCGAGCGCGGTCGACAGAACCGGACCGCCGACAAGTTCGGTTGCGGCCTGTTCCAGCATCGCGGCCAGGTCCACGATCTGACCCCCCACACCGCCGACCGATTCCGGAACACCCACCGCGAACAGCCCCAGATCGGCCACCGCGGGCCACATCCGACGCCACGAATCCGCAGGTCCTTCGCGTAATGTATCTATTGGGGCCGCGGAGCGGGCCCACGCTCGAATCGACTCCTGGACGGCCCTCTGCTCGTCGGTGGTGGCGATTGTCACAACGTCTGCCCGCCTTTCATGGATGACATTTTCATCTAGAACGTGTTCTAATATGCTCGGCCGTCAAGAGTCAAGGCGCGAAGGAAATGTCGATGACCACCTCATCTCGATCCCAAGCTGCAGGGGGCACCGTCACTACCCTCAGCGAGGACGATCTCAGCTCGAACGCTCAGCGCGAGCGTCGCAAGAGAATCCTGGACGCCACCCTGGCGCTCGCCTCCAAGGGAGGCTACGAGGCCGTGCAGATGCGCGCAGTGGCCGAGCGGGCCGATGTCGCCGTCGGAACCCTGTACCGCTACTTTCCGTCCAAGGTGCATCTCCTGGTATCCGCCCTGGCACGCGAGTTCGAGAAGATCGAGTCCAAGGGCAAGATCCCCCCTGGCCAGAGCGCGCTCGAGCGGATGCAATTGATCCTCGGCCAGATCACGAAGGCCATGCAGCGCGACCCCCTCCTCACCGAGGCGATGACCCGCGCCTTCATGTTCGCCGACGCGTCCGCGGCCGCCGAGGTGGACCAGGTCGGAAAACTCATGGACACCCTGTTCGCGCGTGCCATGACCGACGGTAAGCCCACCGAGGAAGAGCTCGCGATCGCGCGGGTCATCAGCGATGTGTGGCTGTCGAACCTCGTCGCCTGGCTCACTCGCCGGTCCTCGGCTACCGACGTCGCAAAGCGGCTGGAACTGACCGTCGAACTCCTCCTCGGCGAAGGATTCCGCACCCCGCTGTAAGACCTGGGCGGCACGCGAAAGCGCCGGTGTGACGTATGCAGCGCGCCTCCTCGTCCGTCATCGCTTAGGTTTGAACCTGTGAGCGCCCTGGATCTGCCGATCGAACTCCGCCGAGCCCTGTCCACCGTTGCCCGGACACCACGGTTACTGGTGGCATCCGACTACGACGGCACAATGGCCCCCATCGTGTCGGACCCCGAGAAGGCCTACCCGCACGCGGAATCGGTACGGGCATTGCGCGCCCTCGCGGGACTGGCCGCCACCACTGCAGCGGTCATTTCCGGCCGTGCGCTCAAGGATCTGGCGACGCTGTCCCGCCTGCCCGTGGAAGTCCAGCTGGTCGGCAGCCATGGTTCGGAGTTCGACGTCGGCTTCGTGCACGCGATCGACGCCAACGCCCGCAAGCTCCTGAGCGAGGTCACCTCCGAACTGACCCGGATCGCCCACCTGCACTCCGGTGTCACCGTCGAGACGAAACCGGCCAGCGCAGCTCTACACGTGCGCAACGCGAGCCCCGAAGCGGGCGCGATGGCCCTCTCTGCCGTCCGCGCCGAGGCCGCACTGTGGACCGGCGTCCAGGTCACCGAAGGCAAGTCGGTCATCGAGCTCGCCGTCGTCGCAACCGACAAAGGCAACGCACTCGACATCCTGCGCCACCAGGAGGGCGCAACGGCCGCGGTGTTCTTCGGCGACGATGTCACCGACGAGAAGGCCTTCGGCCGCCTGCAGGGTCCCGATCTCGGCATCAAGGTCGGCGACGGCGACACCCTCGCCGAGTACCGCGTCGAATCCACCGAGGACGTCGCGGCGGCACTGGCGTTCCTGTTCGAGGAGCGCCGCACCTGGCTGTCGGGGGCGGACGCGCCTCCCATCGAGCGGCTCACGATGCTCGCGAGCCCGCGCTCGGTCGCGCTCATCACGCCCGATGCGAACATGACCTGGATGTGCCACCCCGAGCCGGATTCGGCCGCGGTGTTCGCGCACCTCCTCGGAGGAACCGAGGCCGGACACTTCAGCGTCGGCCCCCAGCGGGCGGCGCTCCCGCTGAGCCAGCAGTACCTCGACGGAACCATGACGGTGCAGACCCGCTGGGCCAGCCTGACGGTCACCGACTATCTGCCGCACGACGTCCAGCCGAGCCGCACCGACCTCACGCGCGTTATCACCGGCCGCGCGAAGGCAGTCGTGAGTTTCGCGCCGCGACCCGAATTCGGCCAGGTGCCCGTCCAGCTCGAGCCGGAGGCCGAGGGTCTGCGGGTCTCCGGCACCAGCGAACCGATGGTGCTGCGCTCCCCCGGCGTGCGCTGGAACATCACCACCGACGGCACCCAGCAGACCGCGCACGCGGTCATCAATCCCTCACAGGGACCGATCGTTCTCGAACTCCGTTGCGGCACCGAAGATCTGGGCCCCTCACTGCTGTCGGAGTCGGAGCGCCGGGAGATCGCCGAATCGTACTGGCGGGACTGGGCCAACACGCTCGACCTGCCGCCGCTCAAGCCGGATCTGATGAAGCGGTCGGCTCTCACGCTGCGCGGCCTGGTACACGCTCCCAGCGGATCGATCCTCGCGGCGGCCACGACGTCGCTGCCGGAGGAGATCGGCGGCGTCCGCAACTGGGACTACCGCTACTGCTGGCTGCGCGACGCGGCACTGACCGCGTCCGCGCTGGTGAGCCTCGGCTCCCTCGGGGAGGCCGAGAACTACCTCGAGTGGGTGCACCGCGTGCTCGAGACGTTGCACGGTCCGGAGCGGTTGCACCCGCTGTACACGCTGTACGGCACCGGCCTGCCGCCCGAGGCGGTGATCGACTCGCTGCCCGGGTATGCGGGATCGCGCCCCGTGCGCGTCGGCAACGCCGCGAACCAGCAGGTCCAGCTGGATGTGTTCGGCCCCATCGTCGACCTGATCTCGAACCTGGCCCTGGCCCGACAGAAGAAGGGCATCACCGGATCGGACGCACTCACCGACCGCGACTGGGAACTCGTGTCCGCGATGGTCGAGGCGGTCGAGCGGCGTTGGAGCGAACCGGATCACGGCATCTGGGAGATCCGCGACAACCCGCGGCACCACGTGTACTCGAAGGTGATGGGCTGGCTCACCGTCGACCGCGCCCTCACGCTGGCCGAGAGCTTCGGCCGCCAGGCGGGCGATACGTGGACGGCGCTGCGCGACGAGATCTCCGAGGAGGTGACCGAGAAGGGGTGGAACGCGGATGTCGAGTCGTACACCGCCGCGTACGACGGCACCGATCTCGACGCCGCAACGCTGCACATCGGACTGTCCGGGTTGATCGACCCTTCGGACGAGCGTTTCGCCGCGACCGTGGTCGCGACCGAGGCCGAGCTGCGCAGCGGTTCGACGGTGTACCGGTACCACCACGACGACGGACTGCCCGGCACCGAGGGCGGGTTCCACCTGTGCGCGGCATGGCTGGTGGAGGCCTACCTACTGATCGGTCAGCGCTCAGACGCCGAGGCATTGTTCAAACAGCTGGTGAACGCGGCGGGCCCGACGGGCCTGCTCGCGGAGGAGTACGACCCCGTCGCGGAACGCTCGCTGGGCAACCATCCACAGGCATACAGCCACCTGGGTCTACTGCGCTGTGCGCAGTTGCTCAGCGCGGACGCCCGGCGCTGACACTGTCGGCGTCCCCGCCGAGCCTATGGCTCGGGCGGGGATGCTGCCGTGTGGCCGCGCACGAGCTCGGTTTCGAGCATCTCCACGGTGGTGACACCGGAGTCCGACCGCGACATCAGTAGCGCACCGGCGCGACGCCCCTTGTCCTCCTGCGGCTGACGTACCGTGGTGAGGCCCTCTCGCAGGGCGTCCTCGACGCCGTCGAATCCGGTGATCGACAGCCGCCCGGGAACATCGATGCCCTCGCACCGCGCCCAGTCCAGCGCGCCGAGAGCAAGGACATCCGTGGTGCAGATCAGTGCGGTGATCCGGGGATTGACGACGAGCGCCTGCGCCGCCGCGGAGTGCCCCGCACGTCCGTTGTGCTCGTAGCGTTCGATCACGGTGAGCGACTGCGGGTGTAAGCCGGCGGCCGCCATCGCGTCGCGCACCCCGAGTATCCGCTCGCGCTGGACGTGGAAGTTGGGCGAGTGCAGCCGGGTGCCGTCGACGACACCATCGGACCGGTCGCGCCCGAGTCGCATGCAGAGAACACCGATCTCCTTGTGTCCCAACGAAATAAGATGGTCGGCAACCTTGCGCATCGCCCCCCGGTCGTCGATGCCGACGAGTGAGGCCCCCGGCATCTCGCGGGGCTGGTCACAGATGACGGTCGGCAGGTTCCGTTCGCGCACCGCGGTCAGATAGGGATCGTCGTCGGCAACGGAATACACCACGAAGCCGTCGACACCGGCTTGCTGCACCACAGCGGCGGCTTCGACATCGTGACGACCGGGGCCGGCTGGAATGAGCAGCAGACCCTGCCCGGCCGCCTCACACGACTCGGTGAGGCCCGCCAGGAAGCTCATCGCGGCCGGATCACGGAACGAGTAACTCAAGGCCTCGGTGAGCAGTAGGCCCACCGCGCCGGCGCGGCGGGTGCGCAAGGACCGGGCCACCGGGTCCGGCCCCGGGTAGCCGCGGCGCTTGGCGGCCTGCAGCACACGCTCGCGCAGCTCAGCCGACAGCTGGTCGGGGCGGTTGTAGGCATTGGAGACGGTCGTCCGCGAGACCTTCAACTCGGCGGCGAGCGACGCCAGAGTGGCTTGGCGGCGTGGCTGTCGAGACCTTGGCATAACGGGACGGTAGCGGGTGACGGAGCGATCAGGGAACTGAGCCGCGACCCCGGGTGACGCGACCTGCGAACTTCCGCTAATGTGTAAACGGGAACCGTTACCAATAGCGTTTTCGGTCGATCCGGAACAGCAGACGTTTCCGGTTGACAGCAGAACAGTCGTCAGCGACCAGGAGAGATTTGTGAGCATGCCCCGCAGGTCCCGTGTCTTACGTTCCGCCACGGCGGCCGTCGGGTTGTCCCTCGCTGCAGTGGCACTGACCGCGTGCGGCGGCTCGGGAGGATCCGACGGCGAGCTCCGCGTAGTGGCCTCCACCAACGTGTGGGGCAGCGTCGCGCAGGCCGTCGCCGGCGACCGAGTCCAGGTCACGTCGATCATCTCGGAGCCGTCGGCCGACCCCCACTCGTACGAGGCCAGCCCATCCGATGCGGCCAAGGTCACCGACGCATCGCTGGTGATCCTCAACGGCGGCGGCTACGACCAGTTCGCCGAGAACATCCTCGAATCCACCGGCTCCAAGCCCACCGTCAACGCCTTCGACCTGTTCGAGGAGCGCACCGGCACCCACGCGGCCGAGTCCGAAGGCGAGCACGCGGACCACGCACACGGCTCGGTCAACGAGCACATCTGGTACGACATGCCCACCGTCGACGCCACCGCGAGCGCGATTGCCGAACAGCTCGGCACGCTCGATCCGGACGGCGCCGCCACCTACCGCAGCAACGCCGAGGCGTTCCGCACGCAGCTGCGTCAGGTATCGGAGACATCCGCCGCGATCGCCGCCGCGCACCGCGACGCTCCGGTCGCGCAGACCGAACCGATCGCCTACTACCTCCTGCAGGCCGCCGAGTTGAAGGACCGCACCCCTACCGACTTCACGAGCGCCGTCGAGAACGGGACCGATCCGTCGCCCGCCGCGATCGCCGCGACCCGTCAGCTGATCACCGACCGGCAGGTACGGATCCTCGTCTACAACATCCAGACCCAGGACAAGGTGACTCGCAACATCCGTGAGACCGCCGAACGCTCGGGCATCCCGATCGTCGAGATCACCGAGACGCTGCCCGAGGGCCTGGACTTCGTGCAGTGGCAGACGCGGACAGCGCAGTCACTGGCCGACGCGCTTGACTCCGCGTCGTGAGCGTCTCCATCGATGTGGCCGGTTCCTCCGCCGCGCCGCCCGCAGTGGAACTGCGCGACGCGTGCCTCGCGTTCGGCGACCGCACCCTGTGGTCGGGCCTGAACCTGGCCGTCCAGCAGGGTGAGTTCATCGCCGTCCTGGGACCCAACGGATCCGGGAAGACATCGCTGCTGAAGGTGCTGCTCGGGCAGCTGGCGCCGACCTCGGGAACGGTGACGATCGCGGGGACTCCGGCACAGGCGGGCAACTCGCACGTCGGTTACGTGCCACAACAGAAGTCGATGGACGACGGACTACCACTGCGCGGACGCGACCTCGTCGGCCTCGGCTTCGACGGGCACCGTTGGGGCACAGGACTACTGGGCCGCAGCAAGCGGCGCACGATAGTCGACTCGGCCATCGCGCAGGTGGGGGCGCAGTCCTATGCCGACGCACCGATCGGATCGATGTCGGGAGGTGAGCAGCAGCGGCTGCGGATCGCGCAGGCCCTCGTCGGCGACCCCAAGGTACTGCTGTGCGACGAGCCACTGCTGAGCCTGGATCTCGCGAACCAGCACCGCGTTTCCGAACTGATCGACAGGCGCCGTCGTGAGCACGACACCGCGGTCCTGTTCGTCACCCACGAGATCAACCCGATCCTGCCGCTCGTCGACCGCGTGCTCTACCTCGTCGACGGCAAGTTCAAGATCGGCACCCCCGCAGAGGTCATGACGGCCGAGGTCCTGTCCGAGCTGTACCGCACTGACGTCGAGGTGCTGCACGTGCGTGGGCGCCTGGTGGTCGTCGGCACCGGCGATGCCATCGACGCGCTCGGCGGCGGCGGGCCGCGCCCCGGCGAGGGTGTCCACCACACCGAGGACCACGCATGAGCATCGAGTTCAGCAGCAAATTCTCAGACGCGATGTCGCGGATGTTCGACTTCTCCGCAACCGCGGACCTGCTGCAGTACGACTTCGTGCAGCAGGCCCTGATCGCGGGCGCGATCCTCGGCCTGCTCGCCGGCGTGATCGGCCCACTGATCGTGAGCCGGCAGATGTCGTTCGCGGTGCACGGGACGTCGGAGCTGTCACTGACCGGTGCATCGGCCGCGCTGCTGATCGGAGTCGGTGTCGGCATCGGCGCTGTCGTCGGCTCCGTTGTCGCGGCAGTCCTGTTCGGACTTCTGGGAACTAAAGCGCGCGAACGTGATTCGGTGATCGGCGTCATCATGGCGTTCGGCCTGGGTCTGTCGGTGCTGTTCCTGTGGGCATACGACGGCCGCACCGGCACCAGTTTCTCGCTACTCGTCGGGCAGATCGTGGCCCCTGGCAACTCCGGCCTGGCATTGCTGCTCGGCTGCGCCGTCGTCGTGATCGGCACGCTCGCCGTGATCTACCGGCCGCTGCTGTTCGCGAGCACCGACCCCGACGTCGCCGCCGCCCGCGGCGTCCCGGTGCGCGGGCTGTCGATCGTGTTCGCCGTCCTCGTCGGCATCACTGCCGCGCTGGGCGTGCAGATCGTCGGCGCACTACTCGTCATGGCGCTGCTGATCACCCCGGCCGCTGCAGCCGCGCACGTCACCGCGAGCCCCCTGCGTGCGACCGTGCTCGCCGTCCTGTTCGCCGAGCTCGCTGCCGTCGGCGGCATCCTGCTCTCGCTCGCGCCCGGCGTTCCGGTGTCGACGTTCGTCACCGCCATCTCGTTCGTGATCTACCTGGTGTGCCGAGCCGTCGGATCTGTCCGTCGCCGATCGGCGGGGCGCGTGCTCGTCACTGCCTGACCGCGAGGCACGAATCGCTATCGCATTCGGAAACTCTGGCAGGTGGCGTTCACGACTTCCGTGCGGTGATCGAGAACATCAGCGGGATACTCGCGAACTCTGACGGTGGAGCGAATCGCCGCCCGGGGAGTTCCTCCATGCGGTCGAACCCACGCCATCCGTTCGCATAGGGGTACTCGGATATCGACTCGATCGTCAGTCCCGCCGACCTCAGCGCTGTAGCGATCTCGGCGATGGACCAATTGAACTCGGTCGACGGGTACGGGTTGGCAAACACGGCAGCACCCGGAGCAGAGTCCGGGGCGATGGTGTCCGCAACGTAGTCACCGACACCGGTCGATTCGACGATCGGAGTTGCACCCCCATAGGGGTAGGCCGGTCTCCAGTTTTCGTCGAACACGAGCGAGAATGGATGGAAGTCGATCAGTACGAACAGCCCTCCGGGGGCGAGCGCCCGGGCAATGCCCTGCGCCCAGGCGGTGAGATCGGTCAGCCAGATGACGGCTCCGTAGGAGGAGAAGACGCGGTCGAAACGGTTGCTGCCACACGCGGCCGAATCGAACCAGTCGTAGATGTCTGCGCGCTCGAACAGCGCATCGACTGGCACCTCCGCGGCCAGTTCTCGCGCGAAATCGATGGCCTCGTCCGAGATATCGACGCCCACGACGTCAGCGCCCAGCAGGGCAAGACTGAGAGAGTCCTGCCCGCTGTTGCATTGCAGATGAACGACTTTGCGGCCGGAGAGTTCGCCGAGCAACTCGATCTCCTCGGGAAACAGAGTGCTGCCGCCCGATCGGAAGTACTCGGCCTGATCCCCCTTGTGCGAGTTGTGCGCGACGGTCGCGGCATTCCACGACCGACGGTTGACCTCATGTACAGCGCGGTCGACCATATCTCCCTAACTACTGTTCGAATGTCCGGATTCGGAACCTACGCCGATCACACCTGAATCGGCCACCCATTTTCCGCACAGCCGCGCCCAACACCGAGGAGTGGACAGTCGCAGACCCGCCACGGGCGAGATAGGTGTGGTTGCGTCACGCAGACCCGCGAGCCTGGGGGCCCGCGGGTCCGAGCGGCAATGCGACATCCGCGGCTGCCCGTCGATGCGGCCGGGCAGGCCTCTATGTGGTCTGCGCGAGGTGGTTGAGGACGAGTTCATGCACATCACGGCTGCGCAGTGTGTTCGCATCGAATCGGGTCTTCAGGTCCCCAGTGACCGGGTGGCTGACGATCAGCGGAATCAGCTGCTCGTGGCGTCCGCCGTGTGAACGTAGCGGTCCGTGCAGTCCGGTGAGGTCATGCTCCGACGACCGTGTTCCCAGGGCGGTAGCAGCGCCCGCCACAATCGCCAGGTCGCCGATCCGGTCCGCTGGGTGCTCGAAGATCGATGCCGCCTCCTCTCGGCCATAGATCTCCTCGATACCGGCAGTGGCCGACAGGAGGTCGATGGCACGTGCGCGGGCACTTTCCGGCAAGTACACCCAAGCGAACGATCCGAGTGCCCCATGGTGCTTGACGTAGGGATCGGTGATGGGCAACACGACCTCGTCGAAGACGATCCCGGCGCGATCCAGATGGTCGGCAAGATAGATGACGTTCGGGTCCCCTTCGGCACCGTGCTTGGCGCTCATGCCGTGATCTGCGGTTATTCCGACGACAAAGCCCTCGTCGAGGTACTCCCCCAACAGTCGGTCGAGTTCAGCGAGGTATTCGTCCGACTGGGGCGTCCCCGGACCGAAGGCATGCTGGACCCGGTCGGTCAACGAGACGTACATCAACCGGACGTGGGGATTCGCACGGAAAACTGCCAGACCGATTTCCATCGCGTAATGGCTGGCTCCGAAGTCGTACACTCCAGGCGCTGGGCGCCCCACCAGCGTCTCGATGTCATCGATACCGTAATCCGTTGCAAGGCTGTGCTCGTGAACCTTCTCGACGCTGACGCTCGGCACGTTCCCGTGACCGAGCAGCCTCCGCAGCTTGTCCTTCGCAGTCACCATGAGGCACGGCACTCCCGCACCGTGCATGACCGAATGAATACTCGGCGCTCGCAAGAACTCGGGGCTGTTCAGTAGTTGCAGACTCCCGTCCGGGAGACGGCAGTAGTTTCCCGGAATACCGTGCAACGCAGGAGAAACACCGGTGACGATCGACAGGTTGTTCGGATTGGTCAGACTCGGCATCTCCGACGCGCCGAGGCGCATCTGCCCGCCATCGGTGAGCATGGCAGCCAATCGCGGCATCTGTCCACGTTCGAGAGCGTCACGAAAGTACTCCGGGTCACCGCCATCGACGGTGAGCACCATCGTGGGGGCTTGCGGAACACGGTAGGCGCGCCCGTTCGCCATAATGGACGTGGTCATCGATCTACTTTCCCTTCCCTTATTTCGGCGCCGGCAAGCGGCGCCATCTTGACGAACAGCTCCTCGGGCCGGGTAAGTGGATGGCCCCGGCGGTGTATGAGGTTGATCGATCGTGTCGGTGGCGACGGAGACATCTGGATTGCCGCGATGCGCCCGGACGCCAGCGCGTCCGCGGCAGCCGATTCCGGGACGATGGCAAGTCCCAGACCCGCTGCCACACACGCGACGATCGCGTGCGTGCTCTCGACCGTAGATGTCGAAAGATCGCGAATTCTCCAATGTCCCAATGCTTCTTCTTGGTATCGGCGAGTATTCGATCCGGCCTCGCGCAACAGGAACCGAGATCCACGTAGCAGCGAAGCGGTGGCGTGCGATCCCGCTAAGGGATGTGTCGGCGCTGCGACGAGAAGGTGCTCCTCATCCAGGATATGAGTTGTCTCGAGACTCGGATGCGACGGTGAACCAGCCACGACTGCGACCGAAGTTTCTCCGTCACAGACGCGCTGGGTGAGATCGGCGACGTTTGCCACGATGAACTCGATGCTCACTTGCGGGTACAGGTCGGCGAATCGAGCCAGCAGGTCCGGAAAGACACGCGCTCCAGCGGTGGTGCTTCCGCCGACGCGCAGCTCACCCGCCACTGGCCCGGGCGCCGATCGATTGACCCGGTCCAGCGCAGCCTGGCCCAATGAGACCACCGAGTACGCGTACTCCAGTAGGATTTCGCCCTCGGGCGTGAGCTTGGCAACCGAGGTCGACCGGTCGAACAGCGTTGCGCCCACTTCGATTTCGAGTTGACGAATATGCGATGACACTGTCGATTGCGAGAGCGGGAGGACGCGAGCGGCCGCCGAGAAGCCACCCGTTTCCACGATCGCGATCAGGACCTGAAGTCGGTGCACACCAGGGATCGTCACTGCAGACTTCCCACCCGGTCGTGCGGTGTCGTGTCCTCGGCAGGGGTAGCGGGTGCGCTGTCCCGACCCGATGCGATGTAGTCGGCCATCCGGGCACAGACGTCGGAGGGGTCGATCTCCCGCTGCCATCGCGCCACCACCAGACCTGCCACCGCGTTGCCGAGGGAATTGACCACCGCACGGCACTCTGACATGAACCTGTCGATGCCGAGCACCAGCATCACACCCGCAGTAGGGATGAACGACAGCGACGAGACGGTCGTGGTGAGCATGACGAATCCACCACCAGTGACGCCCGCCGTACCCTTCGACGTCAGTAGCATCGTGCCGATCATGACCAACTGCTGTTCCAGCGTCAGGTCGATTCCCAACGCCTGCGCGATGAACACAGTCGAAAGGGTCAAGTAGATGCTCGTGCCGTCGAGATTGAACGAGTAGCCTGCTCCGACGGTGACCCCCGCGGTCGACTTCGGAACCCCCGCGGCCTCGAGTTTGCGGACGATCCCGGGTAGCGCGACCTCCGACGAAGATGCGCCCAGCGCCAACAGGATCTCGTCCTTGAGATACCGCCACACCAGGAACGGCTTCAACCCGATGGCGGCAAGAATGCCCCCGAGCACCACCAGAACGAAGATCAGCGACGTCAGATAGAAGGTACCGACCAGCGCTGCAAGGGCGCCCAGGGTGGCCGCGCCGTAGTTCCCGACGGTGTATGCCATGGCACCGAAAACACCGACAGGCGCAACCCACATGACGATCTGCACAACCTTGAACAACGCGTCGCCGACACGGGTGATGGAGCCGGCGATCTGTCGTCCGGTGTCTCCCATCGCCAGCAGAGCTGCAGCGAACAGCACTGAGAAGACAAGGATTTGAAGGATCAGGTTCTCGGCGAAAGCTTCCACGATGTTCGACGGGATGACCTGGAGTATGTAGTCATACCAATGCAGTTGACCACCTGCCTCGATACTGGACTGAACCTTCTCACTGACCTCGAGGTCATCGGCGTCGGCGTTCATCCCGGCGCCAGGCTGAATCAGATTCACGGCAAGTAGACCCAGCAGCAAGGCGATGGTGGTGACGATCTCGAAGTAGATCAGCGACCTGCCCGCCACACCGCCGAGACGTTTCATCGAGCCAGCCGAAGCGACACCGCCGACCACCATGCAGAAGACGATCGGGCCGATCACCATCGTCAACAGGTCGACGAATGCCTCGCCGATCGGTTTGAGTTCGACTGCGACATCCGGTGTCACGAGGCCGAAGACTGCCCCCGACGCCATCGCGATCAGTACCCATACATACAGTTGCCGGTACCAGTCTTTACGAATCTGACGTCGCCGGGCGCCACGCGCCCATGGGACTGATGCCATCACAGTATTCCTCAACTTTCCGCGCCGCAGTGCTGCCAACTCCCCGTCGGGACTCACTATCAGCCACCGGACATGCACCGATCAGAACTGCGGACAGTCGGTTCGCCAACACGGGGTGAACACCTGATGACTCGTCGATGGCACCGATCGAACAGATCGATCTGCGGGTCGACGCCAAACTCAATCGACTACCCCGGCCCGCATTCTCTTCTGAAAGATGTTGCAAGGAAACGTCTTCAAACAATCGTCGCGACTAAATCCAGATGATTGTCCTGGCCGGTGTCCGCACGGCGATCGACCTCGATACCGAACCCTCCAACCTGCCGTTCACCGGGTACCCCCGATCGGGGGTACCCGGATCGGTACCGTCCCCCTAGATTCGGTGCGCAACCGCGCGTCGGCACCGAACACGAGGGAGAGAACGATTCACTACTTCGAGCGACTTTCCGAAACGGCCTTCCTCGCGAGTAACCACACCGGCGGCGCCTGGAACACCGAGGAACAGCACATCGCGCCCGCACTGGGGCTGCTGGCACACGCCATCGAGACCGACCGCGACCAACGCCGCGAAGACCGCCCGACCATCGGCAGGCTGTCTTACGACATCCTCGGGACCCTCCCCATCGGCGTCGTGGACACGTCCGTTCGGACGCTTCGCCCCGGTCGCACGATCGAACTGGTCGAGGCCACGCTCAGCCACGACGGCCGCGCCGCAGTCGTCGCGCGGGCCTGGTTGATGCAGTCCTTCGAAACCCAGCCGTTCCACGCAACCCCCTTCTCCACCATCGCCGCACCGGAGGACATGCCGGCGTGGGACGCGACGACGGTCTGGCCGGGCGGGTTCATCGAATCGGCCGATGTGCGTCGCGACCAGATCGAACCTGGCCGCGCCTCGTTCTGGGTACGTACACCGGTCGACCTGGTCGCCGGCGAGCCCGTCAGCGCGGTCGCGCGAACCGCGGGATTGCTCGATATCGCCAACGGCATGACCACCCGCATCAGCCCGGCCGATGCGGCCTTCCCCAACCTCGACCTCACCGTCCACCTATTCGCAGAACCGCATGGAGAATGGGTCGGGTTCGATACGAACGTCAGCTTCGGCGCTTCGGGGATCGGGCTGACGCACAGCGTCGTCAGCGACGTCAGAGGTCCCATCGGAACGTCATCGCAGATCCTCACCGTCCGCCCCGCCACGCGGTAAGGAAGTCGCGCGACCAGCCGCCAACGGCGCCGCGCCGCGCGGAACTAGGATCGAAGTGTGGGAATGATCGATCTCAACAGCGACCTGGGCGAGAGCTACGGCGCATGGACGCTCGGCGACGACACGGCGATGCTGGGCCTCGTCACGAGCGCGAACGTTGCCAGCGGGTTCCACGCCGGTGATCCCGCGACACTGCTGCGCACGTGCCGCGAGGCCGCCGCACTGGGTGTGCGGATCGGTGCGCAGGTGGGCTACCGCGATCTCGCCGGGTTCGGGCGCCGTTTCATCGACATCGCACCCGTCGACCTCACCGCCGAGATCATCTACCAGATCGGCGCCCTCGATGCCCTCGCGCGGACTGTCGGCTCGGCCGTCACGTACGTCAAACCACACGGTGCGCTCTACAACGCAATCGTCCACCACCGTGAGCAGGCGCGCGCCGTGGTGGCGGCGGTACGCGCGATCGATCGATCCCTGCCGGTGCTAGGACTGCATGGATCCGTCTTTCTCGAGGAGGCCGAAGCGGCCGGGCTGCGCACGGTGACAGAGGCTTTCGCAGACCGCGCCTACACGCCCGCCGGAATTCTGGTCCCCCGAACCGAGGGCGGTGCCGTGCTGCACGACCCCGAACATGTGGCAGCAAGGGTGCTGGATCTGGTGACCACGGGCACCGTCGAGGCGATCGACGGGTCGCGGATAACGGTGCCGGCGGAGACGATCTGTGTGCACGGCGACAGTCCCGCCGCGGTCGCGATGGCGACCGCGATCCGCAAGCTGCTCGACTCCGAGCGGATCCACGTGAAACCGTTCGTGTGATGCGCATCCTCGACGCGGGAGACCGGGCGTTGCTGATCGAGTTCGACGGACTAGATGCTGCGCTGGCCCACTACCGCGCGCTGGAGGCGGACCGGCACCCCGAGGTCATCGACCTGGTGCCGGCAGCCCGGACGATCCTGGTGCGCTACCGCCACCGCACCCACCGTGAACGCGTCGCGGCATGGCTTCGCACGGTGACCACTGCAGCCACCCACATCTCGGACGCACCGAGCACTGTGCAGATCCCGGTCCGGTACGACGGCCCGGATCTTGCCGAAGTCGGCGCACTCACCGGGCTCGGAGCCGACGGCGTCGTCGCGGCGCACACATCGCAGATATGGACGGTGGCATTCGGCGGGTTCAGTCCCGGCTTCGGCTACCTCGTCGGGGCCGACACCCGTCTGCACGTGCCGCGCCGGGCCACACCCCGCACCGCCGTTCCCGCCGGCGCGGTCGGGCTGGCGAGTGAGTTTTCCGGCATCTACCCGCGCAGTTCGCCCGGCGGCTGGCAGCTTATCGGGACCACCGCTGAACAGTTGTGGAACGTGGACCGCGACCCGCCTGCACTGCTGCAGCCGGGTGCGGTGGTCACGTTCGTCGCGATCTGACGGGCCCTCACCCCACCGACAGCATCGCCGCCCGCAGCTCGTGCTTTCGCGTCTTGCCGGTCGCGGTCTTCGGGAGGGCGTTCAGTACCACCACCCGCTTGGGCACCTGGAAACCCGCGAGGTGCTCCCGCGCGTGCGCGACGATCAGGTCCGGCAGAGCGTCTTCGTCACAGTCCGGCGTCGGCACGACTGCAACACAGACCGCCTCCCCCCAACGTTCGTCGGACAGACCGACCACCGAGCACTCGAGCACCCCGGGCACATTGGCCACGACCCGTTCGACCTCGATCGAGGACACGTTCTCGCCACCGGACTTGATGATGTCCTTGAGCCGGTCGGTGAACCACACGACGCCCTCGTCGTCGATATGACCGATATCGCCGCTGTGAAACCAGCCATGCGCGAACGACTTCGAGTTGGCCTCGACGTTGTTCCAGTAGCCGCTGCACACATGCGGGCCGCGGTAGACGATCTCGCCGGTCTCACCGGTCGGCAGCAGCGTGCCATCCGCTCCCATGATCGCGACCTCGACCGTGGGTACCGGAGGGCCCCACGAGCCAGGCTTGGTCGTGCGATGCTCGGGCCACTGCAGCACGGTCGCCGGGACCACCTCGGTCTGCCCCGAACCCAGGATCACCGCAGCATTGGTGAACACCGCATCGACGCGGTCGAGGACATCGGACGGCATCTGCGCCATCGCGTAGAGGCACAACCGTACGGAGCCGAGATCCCGTGGCGCCAGCGAGTTGACGTCGACCAGCGCTTTCCACATGACCGGCAGCAGCATCGCATGGGTCACGCCCAATTCCTCGATGGAGTCCAGCACCACGGCGGGGTCGAACCGCCCGGGCAGCACGACACGCCCCCCGGTGATCAGCATCGGCAGGACAAGGGTATTCAGGCCGGTCGTGTGGAAGAGCGGCAGCACGTTGAGCAGCGTCGCCGGCGTGCTCCCCCAACCCGATCCCTGCAGGAGCGCGTTGGTCATACCGCCGATCAGTGCCGAGACATGGCTGGTGAGAACACCTTTGGGGTTGGACGTGGTGCCCGAAGTGTAGAGGCACTGGACGAGGTCACGATCCTCGACCATCACCTCCACCGGACCGGCATACCTGCGGGTGGCCAGTTCCTCCCACCGGTCCACGGGTCGGTCGGCAAGTTCGCGAATCTCGGCTTCCACCGCGACCACCATCCGGACCGACTCGAGCCGCGGCAGCATCGATTCGAGCAGCGGCACGAATACCGGGTCGACTACGACTACCGTCGCGCCGGCGTCCCGCAGGATCCACTCGATGTCGTCTGCGCTGAGCGCCACGTTGACGGGCATCGCCACGAGCGCCGACTTCGCGCACGCGAAGTAGGTGGCCAGCAGCTTCCATCCGTCGAGCATCAGCATCGCCACCGGCTGCTGACGCTCGATTCCGCCTTCCAGGAAGGCGTGGCCGAGCGCCTCCGCGGCGCTGTTCAGTTCGGAGTAGGTGATCGATTGCCCACGATCGACGATCGCCTCACGCGCACCGAACGTCCGGGCGACGCGGGTCAGGGCGTCGCCCATGCTGACCCGTGTCGCGAGGTTGACTTCCAACGAATCCAGGCCGGACAAATCGGACTCCATGGATGCGATTCTCCTTCTGCTGTAACGAACCGTGCCTGCATCGAACCGAGTCGGCGATCCTCGAGCGGGCCGCCGCATGCCAGGCCACCGACCGCCGATCGGTGACCTGGATCACTTCTGACCGAAGCCGCAGCCAGCATTCCACCCGAAGCGAAACAAAGCAAGCACGCTTGCTTGTTGTCTGGTCCAGCGGAGGAACGTCAGGCTCCGAGAGCGAACGCGACCAGGAACCCGAGGGCAGTGGACAGCCCGACCCACCAGCCGCCCTCGCGGTACGCCTCGGGCATCAGCGAATCCGCAAGCACCGCAATGGTGGCACCGCCTGCGAAAGCCTGGATGACGGCGATGCGGCTATCCGGGATGGTGTCGGAGACGGCGTTGGCCGCGATGACGACGAGTACGAGCACGACCGCGGTGATCGCCCAGACCCTGAACGCCCGACGCGAGTTGAAACCGGGCTGCCCCCGCATCGACGCTGCGCCCGCGACCGCCTCCGGGACGTTGCCCACCGCCACCGCAACGAGCAGTACCACTCCCCCGCCCTCGATGAGGGAGACGCCGAGAGCCGTGTTCTCGGGAATACCGTCGAGTAGCGCCCCGAGCATCAACGCCCACCCCAGAGCAGCGGGGCCGAGCTTTTTCTCGATCAAATGGTCGGCCACCACATACACCAGTGCACCAGCCAGCAGAGCCGACCCCGCCACCCACACACCCTCGGTCGCGAAAGCCGGCGCGAAAAGTTCCGACGACACCGCCGCCACCATCGTGCCCGCACCGAACGCCATCAACGCGGCGAGCAACGGGCGAGGCAGGTCGTAACGCAGGCCGACGAACGCGCCGAACAACAGCGGCAGCGCCGTCCCCAGACCGTAGAGCGCGGCTGTCAGCATCGATCGATCGTAGTGAGCGGACCCCGATGGGCGACAATCGAACGCATGGCATGGCTCGAAGTCCTGCGCGCCGGCGCACGCACCACCGTCCAGGACCGGGGCCGGCCCGGGCACGCCGCCCTCGGGGTCGGGACCTCCGGTGCGGCCGACATCGTCGCCCACGACAGCGCGAACCGCCTCGTCGGCAACGATCCCGCCGCCGCGACCCTGGAGATGACGCTCGGGGGGCTGCGGGTGCGCCTGCACGGAGCCGCCACGGTCGCCGCCACCGGCGCGTCGGCACCGCTGACGGTGAACGGCGAACCCAGGCCGCTGTACTCGACGCTGCACGTCCGGGACGGTGACGAGCTCGCATTCGGAACCGCACCCACCGGTCTGCGCAGCTACCTGGCGGTGCGCGGCGGCATCGACGTGCCTCTCGTCCTGAGCAGCCGGTCCACCGACACGCTCTCGGGAATCGGGCCCGAACAGATTCGCGACGGCGATCGGCTGGCCATCGGAAACCTCCACGGCGAGTTGCCGATCGAGGAGCTCATCCCGCCCCCTGCGGCAGCGAAGGATCCAACCGAGCTGCGAATTCGGATGGGCCCGCGCGACGACTGGTTCACACCGGCGGCCCGAGCCGCACTCGTGGAGCGGACATGGACCGTCACCGCCGACACGGACCGGATCGGTGCACGCTTGACGGGGCCGGGTCCGCTGCACCGCACCCGTCGCGGGGAGCTGCCGAGCGAGGGCATGGTGACCGGCGCCCTCCAGGTACCGCCCAGCGGGATGCCGGTCCTTTTCCTCGCCGACCACCCGGTGACCGGCGGATACCCGGTGATAGCCGTGGTTGTGGACCGCGATATCCCGGCTGCAGCGCAGCTACGGCCGGGACAGCGAATTCGGTTCAGGCAGGACCGGTGAACGCTATCCGCGTCGCTGGCGGGCGATCTCCGACAACACAACTCCCGCGGCGACGGACGCGTTGAGCGACTCCACCGGACCGGCCATCGGGATACTGAGTACGGCGTCGCAGGTCTCGCGGACCAACCGTGACAAGCCCTTGCCCTCGGAGCCGACCACGATGACGACCGGACCGGTCCCGTCGTAGCTGTCGAGGGTGGTGTCGCCGCCGGCGTCGAGACCGACGACCTGAATACCCTTCGCCTGCCAATCCTTAAGCGTGCGGGTGAGATTCGTGGCACGTGCGACCGGCAACCGTGCCGCAGCACCGGCGCTGGTTCGCCACGCGACGGCCGAAACGCTCGCGCTGCGGCGCTGCGGAATGACTACACCGTGACCACCGAACGCGGCAACCGACCGCACGACGGCACCGAGGTTGCGCGGATCGGTGATGTTGTCCAGCGCCACCAGCAGCGCCGGCTCCTGATGGGTACGGGCCGAGGCGATCAGATCGTCCGGGTGCGCGTACTTGTACGGCGGCACCTGCAGCGCGATGCCCTGGTGCAGTCCGTTGGCGCTGAGCCGATCCAGGTCGGTGCGGGGCACCTCGAGGATGGAGATCCCGGCGTCGGCGGCACGCTGGACAGACTCCTTGAGTCGGTCGTCGCTCTCCGTGCCTACCGCGACGTACAGCGCCGTAGCGGGGACTCCCGCGCGCAGGCACTCGACGACGGGGTTGCGTCCGAGCACGGTCTCGGGACCGTCGTCGGACTTGCGGGTGACCGGTCCGCGACCGCCACCGGGACGCCCGCCGCCGGTGGACCGCTGGTCCGCCGCCTTGGCAGCGGCCCGCGCCCGCTTGGCAGCGGGATGCTTGGTGCGCTCCTCGGCGGGAGGCGTCGCACCGCGGCCCGCGAGACCACGGCGATGCTTACCGCCGGATCCGCTGACCTGGCCCTTCTTCGTGCCGTCCTTGCGGACCGCGCCGCGCCTGCTCGAATTACCAGCCATCACTGTCCCGATTCATTGGAAGAAGCTTGTTCGAGGGACCACTCGGCCCCGTTCGCGGTGTCGGTCACCGCGATACCCGCCCGGGCGAGCCGGTCACGAACCTCGTCGGCCACCGCCCAGTTCTTCTCGGCCCGCGCCTGCTGACGCCGGTCGAGCTCGGCACGCACCAACACGTCCAGCGCGTCGAGTGCGGTCGAGTTGTCGCTCGCCGACGCCCACTGCGGATCCAAGGGATCCACGCCGAGAATTCCGAGCATCGCCCGCACCTGGGATGCCAGCGCCCGGGCCCCGTCGAGGTCACCGGATTCGAGCGCGATGTTGCCCTCACGCACCCGGCCGTGGATCTCGGCCAGCGCCGCAGGCACTCCGAGATCGTCGTCCAGAGCGCTCGCGAACTCGTCGGTCCACTTGCCGATCGCAACCTCACCGGCCCGCTCGACCACTCGCAGCACGAACGACTCGAGTCGTCGGTACGCCGCCGCACCCTCGTGCAGCGCGGCCTCGGAGTACTCGAGCATCGACCGGTAATGGGCGCTGCCGAGGTAGTACCGCAGTTCCTGCGGACGGACCTGCTCGAGCACATTGGGCACCGACAGCACGTTGCCGAGCGACTTCGACATCTTCTCGCCGCCCATGGTGACCCAGCCGTTGTGCAGCCAGTACTGTGCGAAGTCGTCGCCCGCGCACTTGGCCTGCGCGATCTCGTTCTCGTGATGCGGGAACACCAGATCCATTCCACCGCAATGGATATCGAAGGCTGCACCCAAGTAGTACTCGGCCATCGCGGAGCACTCGAGGTGCCAGCCCGGCCGGCCGCGGCCCCACGGCGTCGGCCAGGACGGCTCGCCCGGCTTCGCAGCCTTCCACAGCGTGAAGTCCCGCGGATCGCGCTTACCCTCGGCCACACTCTCGCCCTGGTGCACGTCGTCGAGCTTGTGGCCGGACAGTCGGCCGTACTCCGGGTAGCTCACGACATCGAAGTACACGTCGCCCGCGGACGCGTACGCATGGCCTTTGTCGATGAGGCGCTGCATCATCTCGACCATCTGCGTCACGTGCCCGGTGGCCCGCGGTTCGATGGACGGCGGTAGCACGCCGAGCTGCTGGTACGCCCAGTCGAATGACCGCTCGTACGTCGCGGCCCATTCCCACCAGGGGCGTCCGGCCTCGGCAGCCTTGTTCAGAATCTTGTCGTCGATGTCGGTGACATTCCGCACGAACGCGACGTCGTAGTCGTGCGCGAGCAGCCAGCGTCGCAGCACATCGAACGCGACACCGCTGCGCACGTGACCGATGTGGGGGTGCCCCTGAACGGTTGCCCCACACAGGTACACCGAGGCATGTCCGGGGCGCAGCGGGACGAAGTCACGCATAGCCCGTGTCACGGTGTCGTATAGGCGCAGGGTCACGACGAACGATTCTACCGGGCGCCATCTGCGGAGATGACCAACGCCGTGGCGATCGCGGCGATCCCCTCACCACGGCCCGTGAGCCCGAGTCCGTCGGTGGTCGTAGCCGACACGGACACCGGTGCGCCGAGCACCTCGCCGAGCAGCCGCTGGGCCTCCTCGCGGCGCGGTCCGATCTTGGGTCGGTTGCCGATGATCTGGACGGCCGCATTGCCGACCACGAGGTCGGCGTCGGCCAGCAACCGGCGGACCTCGGTCAGCATCCTCACACCACTGACGCCGTCCCATTCGGGTCGGCCGGTGCCGAACACCGAACCCAGGTCGCCCAGGCCAGCGGCCGAGAGCAGCGCATCACACAGCGCATGTGACGCGACGTCACCGTCGGAATGACCGGCGCAGCCGTCCGCATTCTCGAACAGCAACCCGGCTATCCAGCAGGGACGGCCCGGTTCGATCGGATGGACGTCGGTGCCGATTCCGACTCGCACGCGTCAGCTCCCTTGCTCGGATCCCGACCGCCCGAGGAGAACTCGAGCCAGAGTGAGATCCCATGGTGTGGTGATCTTGAATGCCTCAGGTTCGCCGACGATCGTGCGGACCCGTTCCCCCAGCCGCTCGACCAGGCCGGCATCGTCAGTAGCATCGCCGTTGACGTCACGGTAGGCGCGGCGAAGTAGTTCGGTAGTGAAGCCCTGCGGCGTCTGCACGGCCCGCAGTTCGGACCGCAACGGGGTTCCGGTGACAGCCCCGAGGACGTCGACAGTCTTGATGGTGTCGCTGACCGGCAGAACCGGAATGACCGCGGTGCGTCCGGCCTGAAGTTCAGCGACCACGCGCGCGATCAGTGACGGCGGAGTGAGTGCCCGGGCCGCATCGTGCACCAGCACGAACTCGGCTCCATCGACCACGGAGAGTCCGGCACGAACCGAATCGGCCCGCTCCTCACCTCCGGCAACCACAACGACACCGTCAGGCAATCGAGCCCGCGCGGTATCGATGAGATCCTCGGGAACGATCACGACCACAGTGTCCACGGCGCCCGACTCCAGCAGCCCGTCCACCGCTCGCCTCAGCATGCTGCGTCCGCCCAGTTCGACGAACGCCTTGGGAACGGACTCACCCAACCGGACGCCACGCCCGGCCGCAGGGACGAGCGCTACGACCGGCCCCCGATTCTCACTCACTGTCAGGAAGCTGCGGCGAGAACCTCATCGAGGATGATGTCAGCCTTGGCGGCGTCGGTGCCTTCCGCCAACGCGAGCTCACCCACGAGGATCTGCCGCGCCTTTGCCAGCATCCGCTTCTCGCCGGCGGACAGACCACGATCCTGCTCACGACGCCACAGGTCACGAACGACCTCGGCGACCTTGTTCACGTCACCCGAAGCCAGCTTCTCGAGGTTCGCCTTGTACCGGCGCGACCAGTTCGTAGGCTCCTCGGTGTGCGGCGCCCGAAGCACCTGGAACACCTTGTCGAGACCCTCCTGCCCGACCACGTCGCGCACACCGACATACTCGGCATTGTCCGCGGGAACGCGAACGGTGAGATCGCCCTGCGCGACCTTGAGAACTAGGTATTCCTTCTGCTCACCCTTGATGGTGCGGGTCTCGATTGCCTCGATCAGCGCCGCTCCGTGATGGGGGTATACGACGGTGTCTCCGACCTTAAAAATCATCTGTCCCGTGCCCCTTTCGATCTTCCGAGTTTAACACGTAACCAAAGGACCGTCCCATCAACGGTGCAGGTCAGGGGCATCCCGGCCCCACTGTGGGGCTTGACACGCTGCAGCAATCGTGCATTTCGGGCCGAGTGAGCGTCCCTCTCGAAGCGCCCGAACCTGCACTCGGACAACCCTTGTGCCGTCGGCGGAGACCCGCCACGACCACGCTGGCAGTACCCAGCGCACAGCCGCTCGAGGCTGACTACTACTCTGCCTAGTGGATTGTGAACCTGACCCATGGAGGACAACCCGTGACTGCTCTCACTGCGTCGACGACTCGCCGAGTCGCAACCGCTGTCGCCCTCGCTGCCGGCGCGACGCTCGTGCTGTCCGCATGTGGCGCGGGGCAGGTCTCCCAGACTGCCACCCAGGTGGCCGCTGTGAACGGCAACCCGGCGTCGGGCGGCGATATCGCACTCCGCAACGTGCACGTGGTCTACCCGAACTCCGAGGAGTACAGCATCGAACCGGGCGGTACCGCCGCACTCGCGTTCACCGCTGTGAACCTGAGTGAGTCCAAGGAAGACCGTCTGACCGGGATCCGGACGGACTTCGCCGGTTCCGTCACGATTTCCGAGTTGGAGGGCGGCGCCGTGATTGCGCCGCAGACCGCACTCGGCGCGGGCGTTCCAGCCGTCACGGTGCCCGAGAATGCCCCCGAGTCGACCAGCCTCATCGAGGTGAAGCTGAACGACATTCGCGAGGGCGTGCGACCTGGCCTGACCTTCCCGGTCACATTCACCTTCAAGAATGCCGGCGATATCGTCGTGCAGGTACCGGTCGACGCCGGCCCCGCGACCGAGCGCCACGAGTCGGAGAAGTCGCCGGACGTGGCCGAGGGCCACTGATAGTCCAGGATTCGCAGCACTCCGGAAGAGCCCGGGCGACAACGTCGCCCGGGCTCTTCTGTCGGTCGAGGCAACTAGGCTTCCGCCGTGGCAAAACCTAAATCGAACTTCCGGTGTTCCTCGTGTCAGCACACGGTGGCCAAGTGGGTCGGCCGCTGCCCCGAATGCGGCACGTGGGGTTCGATGGACGAGGCGCCCACGCTCGCGGCCGTGGCTGCGCGGCCCGGTGCCTCGCTCGCTCGCAGCGGTGCCGCAGCTCTCCTGCCCACAACCCCCGCCACGCCGATCACCCAGATCGACGGAAAGACCACGCGGGCGAAGGCCACGGGAGTCGACGAACTCGACCGAGTGCTCGGCGGCGGGGTCGTGCCCGGCTCGGTGGTGCTGCTCGCCGGCGAGCCCGGCGTCGGCAAGTCGACCCTCCTACTCGAGGTCGTGCACCGGTGGGCATCCCGCAGCCCCGACGACCGGGCGCTCTACGTCACGGGTGAGGAATCCGCCGGGCAGGTACGGCTGCGTGCCGACCGCACCGGGTCGGTGCACGAGCGGGTGTACCTGGCCGCCGAATCGGACCTGGCGACAGTGCTGGGACATATCGAGCAGGTCCGTCCGACGCTCCTGATCGTCGACTCGGTGCAGACCATGCTTGCGGCCGACGTCGACGGCGTGGTCGGCGGCGTCACCCAGGTCCGGGCCATCACGAGCGCGCTCACCTCACTGGCAAAGGCCACCGGCGTGCCGGTACTGCTGATCGGTCACGTCACCAAGGACGGCGCCGTGGCCGGTCCGCGCTCGCTCGAGCACCTGGTGGACGTGGTGCTGCACTTCGAGGGCGACAAACACTCGACGCTGCGGATGATCCGGGGCATCAAGAATCGCTTCGGGGCCGCGGACGAGGTGGGCTGCTTCGAACTGCGCGAGGACGGCATCGTCGGTGTCAGCGACCCGTCCGGGCTGTTCCTGCACCATCGAATCGAGGAGGTGCCCGGCACCGCGGTCACCGTCACGATGGACGGCAAGCGACCACTGCTCGGCGAGGTGCAGGCGCTGGTGGTGCCCACCAACAATCCGTCGCCGCGTCGAGCTGTGAGCGGGCTCGACTCGGCACGGGTGTCGATGGTCCTGGCAGTCCTCGAACGACGACACGGGATCAAACTGTCGGACCGCGAGGTCTATGCCGCGACCGTCGGCGGGATGCGGATGACCGATCCGTCGTGCGATCTGGCGCTCGCGGTCGCCGTCGCGTCCGCCGGCAAGGACCGGCCCATCCCCGCAGGAACCGTCGTCCTCGGCGAGGTGGGCCTGGCCGGGGAGGTCCGCCGGGTGTCCGGCGTCGGCCGCCGGGTTGCCGAGGCCGCCCGGCTCGGCTTCACCCGGGCGGTCGTACCGAGCGATGCCGGCGAGCTCCCGAAGGGCATCAAGGCAATCGAGGTCGCGACCCTCGGCGACGCACTCCGCGCGTTGAGAATCGGTTAGGGCGTCAGGTCAGACAGCCGATGTGCCGAACGGTGACGTCGGTTCGCCGTCGACAAATGCCACGGTGGGCGCGAAGTGCTCGGGGTTGACCGTCAGGAAGAGCCCCCGCGAGGTCGCGACCGGGGTGTCCGGATCGGCCCCGGGACCCTCCACGATGAATGCCTCGGAAGTGGTGTAGGCCTTGCGCCGGACGGTGCCCTCGATCCGGGCCCGGAACTCGAGCACCGAACCGAGCGGGATCGGCCGGACGAAGTCGATCTCGAGGTGCGCGGTCACAACCGGGCCACCGAGCACCATGCACGCCATACCCTGGGCCTCGTCAAACGCGGTGGAGAGGATTCCGCCGTGGATCACGCCCGGACCGCCCTGGTAACGCTTGGCCACTTCGAGACGTCCGGTGACCGACAGGTTCTCACCCGCCACGAAACTCATCGCCATACCGGCAGGCTGATCGTCGCCACAGCCGAAGCACTTGGCCCAATGCTGAGGTAGGGGTTCGCCCGGCGCGGGGAAGATCTCCGACGGGACGGGCATGACGAGGTCATCGGGCAAAGTCCAAGTACTGCTCACGACTGGGTAATGTAGACGGGGGTCGGACCGCGGCTCGAAGGCGGCTCGACACAATGTGACGTCGAACGCACACTGGAGTCTGGAGTTGCCGACCGGACGAACTCGGGGATGTCGACCGTCGACTCCGACCGCACGAGGGGGATTTCGCGATGAACGACGCCACACCGACTGCGGTGCTGCGCGACACCATCGCCCGACTCGCCCCGGGAACCGCGTTGCGCGACGGTCTCGAGCGGATTCTCCGCGGTCGCACCGGAGGACTGATCGTGCTCGGATACGACGAGCAGGTCGAGGCGTTGTGCGACGGCGGATTCGAACTCGACGTCGAGTTCGCGCCGACCCGGCTCCGGGAGCTGTCGAAGATGGACGGCGCCGTCGTGCTCTCGACCGACGGGTCCCGCATCGTCCGCGCCAACGTGCAGCTCGTGCCTGACCACAAGATCCCGACTGTCGAATCCGGTACCCGGCACCGCGCCGCCGAGCGGACCGCGATCGAAACCGGCTTCCCTGTGGTGTCGGTAAGCCAGTCGATGAGCATCGTCAGTGTGTACATCGGTGGAATCCGCCACGTCATCAACGGGTCCTCGACAATTCTCTCGCGTGCCAATCAGGCCGTCGCAACCCTCGAACGCTACAAGGCTCGCCTCGACGAGGTGACCCGGCAACTGTCGGTAGTCGAGATCGAGGACTTTGTGACCCTGCGCGACGCGCTGACCGTCGTGCAACGCCTCGAGATGGTGCGCCGCGTGTCGGTGGAGATCGAACAGGATGTACTCGAATTGGGCACCGACGGGCGGCAGCTCGCGCTGCAGCTCGAGGAGTTGGTCGGCGACAACGACACGTCCCGCGAGCTCGTGGTCCGCGACTATCTCGCCGGACCCGAACCCGCATCCACGAACGCGGTCGACAACACGCTCGCGTCGCTGGACAAGCTGACCGACGTGGACCTGCTCGACTTGACCACGATGGCGCGGGCGTTCGGCTATCCCGGCACCATCGAGGCGCTCGACGCACCGATGAGCCCACGCGGCTACCGAGTCCTGACCCGAGTGCCACGACTGCAGTTCCTGCAAATCCACCGGCTCGTGAGCTCGTTCGGAACCTTGCAGGGGCTGCTCGCGGCCACCGCGGCGGACCTTCAATCGGTCGACGGTATCGGCGGGCTGTGGGCTCGGCACATCCGCGAGGGCCTCTCACGCCTGGCAGAGACCTCCATCAGCGGACCGTACGACTAGGTCGCGTCGAAACGGCGTCAGGCGATGTTGAACGGCTCGGGTGCGCTGCGCAGTGCACCGAGCTGCGCGACCACCGTGTAGGCGCCCGGCGGCACCTTGTTACGCGGGGCGGCGCATCCCGGCTCCGATGTCGCGGCCGACCACTTCACCGCGAACGCGGCCTGCCCACCCGGCTCGAGGGTACGTAGCTCCGGGTCCGAGTTCGGGTAGCAGTCGACGTTCGACCACAGCCGCTTGTTGCCGTCCAGGGTGTACACCAGCGCCTGTTGGAATCCCGAGCCGAGATCCCGCTCACATGCGCTGCTGCCGATGTTGGTGATCACGATCGTGAAGCCGGGCTCCTGCCCCGCCTGGTACTGCGGTTGATCTGTCGTCACCTTCACGGCCAGCGACTGGTCGGAGCACTGCTGGCCCGACGGCGTACCGGACGTGGTGGCCGCGGCGCTGGTACCCGAAACACCCGTACCCGAGGCGTTCGCACCCGAGGCATTCGCTCCAGAGGCACCACCGTCCACGGAATCGCCAGAGGACGGCGGCACCGCCGACGTACTGGTGGCGGTGAGCTCGGAAGTAGACGCCGCTGAGGCAGCCTCGGCGTCGTCGCCGCCTCCGCGAACAGACGCGATGATCCACACGAGCAGCGCCACGACCACGATGACACCACCGATGGCGAGCGCCCGTCGTCGCCAGTAGATCTCGGGGGGCAGCGGTCCATTCGGTTCAAGCACGAGTCAACCGTAAGTCCATGTGAGCAGCGGTTGCCTCAGCAGAGTCGGCGTGTCGCCTCAGACCACCTATTCGGCCCGGCCTCGGTCCAAGTATTCGGCTCAGTCTCGGTCGACCGACTCCCCGATGTCACCGACGGCGCCCTGCAGCTTGATGTCACCGTCGGACAACTTGTAGGTGACGCCGACGATTGCACACGTGCCCCGCTCGACCCGTTCGGCGATGATGCGCGAACGCTGCATCAGCAGCGAACCGGTCTCCACGACATGCCGGCCTTCGAGTTCGTCGACCGTCGTCAGACCTTCCTTGCGGCCCATCAGGATCGACGGCGCGACGCGCTCGACGACGTCGCGGATGAACCCGTTGGGGATCCGACCATTGTCGAGAGCATCGAGGGTCGCCTTGACCGCACCGCAGCCGTCATGACCGAACACGACGATGAGCGGCACATTGAGGATCTCGACGGCGTACTCGATGGAGCCGAGGACCGAACTGTCGATGACGTGGCCGGCCGTGCGGACGACGAACATGTCACCGAGGCCGACGTCGAAGATGATCTCGGCAGCGACGCGGGAGTCGCCACAGCCGAAGAGGACTGCCGTCGGATGCTGGGCGTCGACCAACTTCGCCCGGTCGGCAATACCCTGGCTCGGATGCATCGGGGTGCCGCTGACGAATCGCTCGTTACCCTGCTTGAGGGCCTTCCAAGCGGAGATCGGGTTGGAATTGGGCATGCGGTAATTGTGCACCTCCGTGCGCCTGCCGTCTCATCTGGATGAGCGACAAAGACATACTCGGGGCCGCCAGGCCCATGGAGAAGGGCGAGAAGAACCGATGCAGGTGGACAGTTCGGCACTGCTGCGGTGGTACGAGGAGCAGGCCCGGGACCTGCCGTGGCGGCGCGACGGCGTCACCGCCTGGCAGATCCTCATGAGCGAGATCATGCTGCAGCAGACGCCCGTCGTCCGCGTCGCGCCGATCTGGGAGGAATGGGTGCGCAGGTGGCCGGTGCCCTCGCTGATGGCGGCGTCCAGCCAGGCCGACGTCCTCCGTGCATGGGGCAAGCTCGGATACCCGCGTCGGGCACTGCGCCTGCACGAATGCGCTGGAGTAATCGCCAACCAACACGGCGACGTGGTACCCGCCGACGTCGACGTCCTGCTCAGCCTGCCCGGCATCGGCGATTACACCGCGCGAGCCGTTGCCTGCTTCGCATATGGCCAGCGAGTCCCCGTGGTGGACACCAATGTTCGACGCGTCGTCGCCCGCGCGATACACGGTCGCGCCGACCAGGGAAGCCCGTCGGCGAAGCGCGATATGGCAGACGTGGACCAACTACTGCCCCGTACACGCCACCGCGCGGCGACATTCTCCGCAGCACTGATGGAACTCGGCGCCACCGTATGCACCGCCCGGACCCCCGGCTGCGAGCGCTGCCCACTGCCCTCGTGTGCGTGGGTGGAGGCCGGCAAGCCGGCGCACATCGGGGAGCCACGCAAGGTGCAGAAGTTCGCCGGCACCGACCGTCAGGTTCGCGGCAAGCTGATGGATGTGCTGCGCGAGAGCGCCCATCCCGTCGAACGCGCTCGCCTGGATCTGGTGTGGCTCAGCGACCCGGGCCAGCGGGATCGAGCCCTGGATTCGCTGCTGGTGGACGGGCTCGTCGAGCAGACCGAGGACGGGTTGTTCGCACTCGCCGGTGAGGGCAGCTGACGATCAGTCGAGCGACTTCAAGAACTCCTCGACGGCGTTACGGTACCGCTCGGGCTGGTCGTCGTGGACGAGGTGCCCGGCGTCCGAGACCCAGACGTATCGAGCGCCGTCATGCCCTTCCAGCATGCGGCGCATCTGCCCCTCCGGGGTGATGGTGAACTCCCCCTCGATCAGCAGAGCCGGCGCGCGCACCGACTCCCACTGGGACCAGAAGTGGCGGTTGCCCCACTCCTCGGAGATGCTGCGGAACACCTCGACCTCACCGTGCAGATACCAGCCGTCGGCGCGGCGCTCGAACGAGTCCAGGAAGTAGCGGCCAGCCACCTCACCGAAATAGTCGAGCACCGACTGCTCACTCGGGAACGGCTGGGGCCACGCGGAAACCATTGCGGCCCAGTCGTTCGCGGTGCGTCCCCGAAAATCCGGTGCCATGTCTTCGAGAACCAGCGCCCGAACCCGCTCGGGGTGGACCGCAGCAAAGCACCAGGCGTGCAGCGCCCCCATCGAGTGCCCGATCACGGTGATGGGTTCTGCTATCTCGCCGAGTGACGCAGCGAGATCGGCGACGAAGTTTTCGGTCGTGGGATTTCCGTCGATCGGGCGTCCATGCCCGGCGGCGTCGAACGTGTAGACACGGCCGTGCTCCCGCAGCCACGGCACATGCCGCGCCCACGTCCGCGAGCTGCCCATCAGGCCGTGCAACAGCAGTATCGGCCGACCCGTCCCACCCTCGTCGTGCAACACGAGACCGACGGTAGCTCACTCGCCCGCGGAGTACTCTCGCGTCCATGGCAGTCGTGAAGATCAATGCAATCGAGATCCCCGAGGGCGCCGGCCCCGAACTGGAGAAGCGGTTCGCGGCTCGCGCGCACGCGGTCGAGAACTCACCCGGATTCCTCGGGTTCCAGCTCCTGCGCCCAGTGAAGGGCGACAACCGCTACTTCGTCGTCACGCAGTGGGAGTCGGACGAGGCGTTCCAGGCATGGGCGAGCGGTCCCGCCCGTGAGGCGCACGCGGGCGAACGCGCGAAGCCCGTCGCGAGCGGCGCATCGTTGCTCGAGTTCGAGGTGGTCCTCGACGTCCCCGCCGGCTCGAAGTCCTGACTCGGATCAGCACATGATTCGGTCACGGTGTCGACCGCCCGATTGACACCGTGACCCGTGGGATGAAAAAGTGCGCTCGACAGAGCGATGGATCGACGGTAATCCGGTGCAATTACCGGAGCGGTCGCGCCACTGTGATCGAGGATGCTTCCTCGACAGCCAGACACCTCGGCCATCGCATGGACCTAGCGGGACGCGAAATCCCAGGAGGCACCCATGGCAATCGCCTATTCACCCGGTAAGTCGACGGAGTCGGCTGCAGTCGCGGTCACCACCGTCGCAGTACTGCTCCTAGCAATGCTCGCCCTCTACCTGGTCGGATTCGACCAGGGCGCTATCTCCCGCAGCGGCATGTACATGCACGAACTCATGCATGACGGTCGGCACCTGCTGGGACTGCCGTGCCACTAGAGACAATCACCGAGACCTTCAAGACCCTCCTTGTTCGTGGCCTGCTGGCCGGCCTGATCGCCGGGCTGATCGCGGGCGCCGTGGCGTTCACGCTCGGCGAGCCGCACGTACAGGCCGCGATCGCGCTCGAGGAATCAGCCGCCGCGGTGGAAGAGTCGGATCACCATGCGGGCGGGTCCGCCCCTGACCATGGCCACGGATCGGAAGCGGCTGAGCCCGAAGGTCATTCACACGGTGAGGACGCCCTGGTGAGCCGCACCGGCCAGCGCGTGGGCCTGTTTCTGGCCGCAGGTCTGGCGGGACTCGCGTTCGGCGCCATCTTCGCGGTCGTGGTGCACCATGCACGCCGGTTCACCGCGATGACGGGAACCCTCCTCACCATCGTGGTGGCTGGACTCGGTTGGCTCGCAATCGAAGCCGTACCGTTCTTCAAGTACCCGGCCAATCCACCGGCCGTCGGCGACCCCGACACGATCAACGAGCGGACACTGTTGTGGCTCGCATCGGTCACTCTCGGACTGCTCTCGGTCGCCGCAGCGGTGTACGTGGGACGGCTACTGAAGAACCAGCAGCTGGTGACGGTCCGGGCGGCCGGGCAGATCGCCGCGTTCCTCGGCGTGGTCGCGATCGGGTACGCCGTGCTTCCCAGCATCGACGAGGTGGGCGAGGACTTCCCCGCGACCCTGCTGTGGCAGTTCCGGATCTCGTCTCTCGCGACGCAGGCCTCGTTGTGGCTGGCGCTGGGACTGGCGTTCGCGTTCCTGACGGAACGCGCCCACCGCCGCGGGATCAGCTAGCTCAGATCGCGCACGAATCGTCAGTGCAGCCCTCGGCCTCACCGCCGAGGGCTGCACTGCTTTCGCCCTCCACGTGGTCGTGCGCCTGACGCAAAAACTCCGCGAATACGTCCTGGGGCTGCGCGCCCGAGACCGCGAGCCGCCGGTTGGCGACGAAGAACGGCACCCCCGTCACCTGTAGCTGCCGAGCCGTATCGATGTCCGCACGCACCAGGTCGGCAGCCGCGTCACCGTCGAGCGCGGCGGCGACCTCCTCGGCGTCGAGCCCGACGCTCGCGGCCACGTCGACGAGGACAGCCCGGTCGTCGATCACCCTGCCCTCGGTGAAGTGAGCACGGAACAGCGCTTCCAGCAGTGCGTTCCGATGTTCGCCGGCCAGATGCAGCAACCGGTGCGCGTCGAACGTGTTCGCCGCAATCACCGTGTCGAAGTCCATGTCGAGACCGTCCGCGGCGGCCGTATTCGCGACGTGCGCGAACATCTGCCGCACCTGATCAGCTGGCATGCCCTTCTGCTCAACCAGCGCCGCGAGCTCGGTACGGCGCGCGCCCACCGGGGTGTCGGGGGCGAGTTGGTAGGAGCGCCACACCACCGACACGCGGTCACGGTGCGGGAATTCGGCAAGCGCCGCTGCGAAGCGGTGCTTGCCGATATAGCACCAGGGGCATGCGATATCCGACCACACCTCGATCTCGACGACGGGTGCGGACGGCGGTACGGAGGAAGCCTCGGTCTGGGTAGTCACACAGCATTCGAACACACCCGGATCCGCGGATGTTCCCGTCCGCTACCCGCGGCTGACTTCCTGACGGAGGAGGCGCTTGAGTACCCGGCCGCCGAGGTTGCGCGGTAGTCCTTTGGAGATCACGAGCCGCTCGGGGACCGTCGCGGGGTCGACACCCCGAGCCACGAGGTGCTCGACCAGCTGTTCCAGGCTCAGCATCTGTCCGGGGCGGCACACCACGACCGCGACGATGCGCTCGCCGACTTCATCGTCGGGACACCCGACGACTGCCGCCTCGGCGACCGCCGGAAGTTCGGCGATCAGGCTCTCCCTGTGCACGGAACTCACGGTGACACCGTTCCGGACGATCACATCGGCCGCCCGATCGAAGAATCGGAGGTACTCACCCTGTTCGCCCGCGATGACGAACAGGTCGCCGGTCATCAGACGGCCGTCCGAGTCGAACGGGTCCGGGTTCCGCGCCGGGTTCAGGTAGCCGGAGAACACCGTCGGTCCCTTGATGCGCAGCTCGCCGGGAACGTCCGGCACACCGATCTCCGCACCAGTCCGAAGATCGACCAATCCCAGCTCGGTGCCGGGGCGGGCCATCCTCGGGAAGCAGGCGCCGCTGCCCGCAAACTCCGACGCGGACACGGGCTCACCGACGAGGCTGACCCCCTCGATGGACCCGAAGTGGCTGACGACCTCGAGCCCATACCGCTCGAGCCAGTTCTGGACGGTCGGGGACGGCAACGGAGCCGCCGAAGTCAAGATCCGGGTCAGGGTGGACAGATCGAGCCCCGGGCCGTCTCGCAACTCGATCGCCGCCAAGGCGGCCGGACTGGCAGCGGTGTAGGTGACCTTCTCCTCGGCGATCTGACGCAGGAAGGAGCCCAGATCGAACGGCTCGTGCTGGACCAGAACGGCGCCGGTGACGAGCCACGGCAGCAACATCCCGGTGATCCCTGCGGCCGTCATCATCGGGAAGGGGTTGAGCAGCACGTCCTCAGCGGTGAGCCGGGACGCGTCAACGACGATGCGAGCCAGGCTCAAAGACTCGTAGTGGGCATACGGCACTCCCTTCGAAGCACCCTCGGTCCCGGCCGTCCAGGAGATCGCCAGGCAGTCATTGGGATCGACCCGGTGGGCAGCGGTGTACGCGGCCACCGCGACCGTGTCGGTTGCCGTCGGGGCCGAGTGACCGAGCCGGACGACACCGTCCGGCACTCCCACCCCGTAGCTCAGCACCACCCGGAGCGTAGAGATCTCGGACCGGACCGACGCGATGCGGTCCGCGGCGGCGAGGTGGCCGATCCGACCCGCGGTGACGAAAGCACTGACACACAACTCGTCACAGGCGTCGATGATTGCATCGCCCTGCACTTGCACCGGAAGTGGCGAGACGATGGCACCTATCCGCCAGGACGCGAGGAAAACGACGACCTGCTCCACGGTGTTCGGCAGTTGCACGCCGATCACGTCACCGGCGCGGACGCCAGCGGTGAGCAGAATCGCTGCCAGTCGATCGACCTCGGCGTCCAGTTCCGCCCACGTGAGCCGAACCGGCAGCGCATCAACGTGTTCCGCCTTGTTGACCGGGTCGACGATCGCCAGCTGTGAGCCGCGTTCGCGTACCCGGTCGACCAGCAGTTGCTGCACGGTCTCACGCGTCCAGGCACCCGACTCTGTGTACTCGTTGATCCGGACCTGGGGGTGAATCTTCAGGCTCCCCATGTGGCCTCCCTTCTGGAGATCCGACGCCCCGGCTCGTCATCACTTCAGTTAGCAGTGTGATCTACATCACTATAGATATCACGTCGAATATCTGTTTCGAAAGTGGGCCCCCATTCGGGTCCCCTCGAGACGGATTTCACGTGCCGGGCAGCACCCGAAAAGCCTCGGCGGCGACGGCGATGGACACCGAGACGGGCCGACTACGAGCCGATCACGATCTCTCGTGCCTGCAACGGCTGCGCGCACTCACTACAGACCAGGCGCGGGGCGAACGAGCCCCGGCAGGAGCGGTGCCAGAACAGCAGTGCATCACCCTCCGGCGCACGGAACCACCACTGCCCCCACGCCATCATCCCGACGACCACCGGAAAGAAGTTCCAGCCCTTCTCGGTCAGGTGATAAGTGACGCGGTCGGAGCGCTCAGGCGCCGACTCCGCCCGAAACACGCCCAATCCGGTGAATGTACGCAGCCGGTCCGCGACGATCGCTGTCGACGCACCCATGCGTTCTTCGAATTCGCGGTAGCGAGTGGCCCCGAGGAAGGCCACCCCCAGCATCGCCGCCGACCACCGATTCCCCAGCAGCTCCATCGTGTGGGGCAGATGCGCCGGCAGTCGCGCGGCAGATCCGGATCGTCGCCGGCTCGACGCCGCCGGAATGCTCCGCGAACCGGCGCCGCTCGGACCCAGCCGCACGACGACGTCGTCCCGCGCCGCCGGTTCACAACAGTGCGCACACACCAGAATCGGGGTGAACTCCGACCCGCAGGCCTTGTGCCGCACCACCATCCGTGATGCCAGCCCGTCCGGGCCCCAACGCTTCTCCCACGACCACATCGCCATCAGGATCGGCCACACCGCCCTGCCCCGGTCGGTCAGCACGTACTGGTATCGCACGGGCGACTGCACGAGCCTGACGCGCTCGAACAGCCCGGCCTCCGTCAGCCGGGCGAGGCGCCCGGTCAGAACCGAATTCGATATCGGCCCACGGCTGAGCCAGTCGCTGTAGCGGCAGGTGCCGCGCAAGGCCTCGGCCAGGATCCACAGGTTCCACTCGTCACCCAGAATGCCCAGAGTGATCGCAACGGCGTTGTCGCCGCCCGGTTCCAGCACATCACCGGCCTCTGATGTCCCCACGGCCAGCACCCCCTCGTCCTCGCGGGGAGTATTCCATGACCTTCTCCCCTCGATACGTGACAGTAGATGTCACGTATCGAGGGGAGTGTGGTACTTGCACGCAACAACGTCGCCGAGAGGAATCACGATGACAACACCCGCCGATCCCCGACCGCTCTACCGTCAGGCGCTGCACTGGACCGCGTCCGTCATGGCGGCGGTCCGTACCGACCAATGGAGCAATCCGACACCGTGCAGCGAGTTCGACGCACGCACACTGGCCGGGCATCTGGTCGCAACCGTTGACCGGGTCCGAGTCATCGGCGAGGGCGGAGATCCGCTGAGTGTAGCCCTCGTCGCCGACGGCATCCCGGACAATGCGCTGAGCCAGTCCTATCGGCAAGCCGCGCACCGCCTCGGGGAGATCTGGGACGACGACGCCATCCTCGACGAAGTCCTCACCGCGCCCTGGGGACGGATCTCCGGCCGCGAGGCCGTGTGGGCCTATCCGAACGAAACCCTGGTTCACGGTTGGGATCTGGCCGTAGCAACCGGCCAGAGGTCGGAGGCAGACCCCGAACTGGCTGAGACGATGCTGGTCGCCGCCTACGAAGCCATCCCCGAAACGCCACGCGGGCAACACATCCCGTTCGACGCCGTGGTGCGCCCACGAGACGACGCCGGCCCCACCGAAAGGCTCGCAAACTGGTCGGGTCGCGACAGCACACTGTGGTTGAACCGGCAGCCGAGCTGACGTGCGGAACACGACACCAGACCGCGCGAAGGGGCGGCCTTCCGGTCAGGGAAGGCCGCCCCTTCGTCAGTTCGATCGGACGGTGCTACTCGGCCGAGGTGTTGTCGCTCTCGGTGGCCTTGGCCATGTCGATCGGCAGTGAGTCAGGAACCGTGACCGGCTTCGGGCTGCCATGGAACGTGAACTTCGCGTTCTCGCCGGCACCCTCGCCGTCCCAGCCTTCGACGTCGACCAATACGATCTGACCCGCGCCCAGCTCGTTGAAGAGGATCTTCTCCGACAGCTGGTCCTCGATCTCCCGCTGGATGGTGCGGCGCAGCGGACGCGCGCCCAGCACTGGATCGAAGCCACGCTTCGCGAGCAGCGCCTTCGCCTGCTCGGTCAGCTCGATGCCCATGTCCTTGTTCTTCAACTGAACCTCGACGCGACCGATCATCAGATCCACCATCTGGATGATCTCGTCGCGCGAGAGCTGATGGAAGACGATGATGTCGTCGATGCGGTTGAGGAACTCGGGGCGGAAGTGCTTCTTGAGCTCGTCGTTGACCTTGAGCTTCATCCGCTCGTAGTTCGACTCGCTGCCACTGCCCTGGGTGAAGCCCAGACCCACGGCCTTCGAGATGTCCGAGGTACCGAGGTTGGAGGTGAAGATCAGCACGGTGTTCTTGAAATCGACCGTACGCCCCTGACCGTCGGTGAGACGGCCGTCCTCGAGCACCTGCAGGAGCGTGTTGTAGATCTCCTGATGTGCCTTCTCGATCTCGTCGAAAAGGACCACCGAGAACGGCTTGCGACGCACCTTCTCGGTGAGCTGGCCGCCCTCTTCATACCCGACGTAGCCGGGAGGCGCGCCGAACAGACGCGACGCGGTGAACCGGTCGTGGAACTCGCCCATATCGATCTGAATGAGGGCATCGTCGTCGCCGAACAGGAAGTTCGCGAGCGCCTTGGACAGCTCGGTCTTACCGACTCCGGACGGACCGGCGAAGATGAACGAACCGGACGGGCGCTTCGGATCCTTGAGACCCGCGCGGGTGCGGCGAATCGCCTTGGAAACGGCCCTGACGGCGTCCTCCTGGCCGATGATCCGCTTGTGCAGCTCTTCCTCCATGCGGAGCAGACGCGTGGTCTCCTCCTCGGTGAGCTTGAAGACCGGGATACCGGTCCAGTTGCCCAGCACCTCGGCGATCTGCTCGTCGTCGACCTCGGCGATGACGTCCAGATCACCGGATCGCCACTGCTTCTCCCGCTCGGCACGCTGCGCGACGAGGGTCTTCTCCTTGTCACGCAGGTTTGCGGCCTTCTCGAAGTCCTGCGCGTCGATCGCGGACTCCTTCTCGCGGCGCGCGTCGGCGATCTTGTCATCGAACTCGCGCAGGTCCGGCGGCGCGGTCATCCGACGGATGCGCATTCGGGCGCCCGCCTCGTCGATGAGGTCGATAGCCTTGTCCGGCAGGAAGCGGTCGTTGATGTAGCGGTCGGCCAGCGTGGCCGCCGCGACGAGCGCGCTGTCGGTGATCGAGACGCGGTGGTGCGCCTCGTAGCGGTCGCGCAGACCCTTGAGGATCTCGATGGTGTGCTCGACCGTCGGCTCACCGACCTGGACCGGCTGGAACCGGCGCTCGAGGGCGGCGTCCTTCTCGATGTACTTGCGGTACTCGTCGAGCGTGGTGGCGCCGATGGTCTGCAGCTCGCCACGGGCCAGCTTCGGCTTGAGGATCGAGGCCGCGTCGATCGCGCCCTCGGCCGCGCCCGCACCGACGAGTGTGTGCAGCTCGTCGATGAACAGGATGATGTCGCCGCGGGTGTTGATCTCCTTGAGCACCTTCTTCAGGCGCTCCTCGAAGTCGCCGCGGTAGCGGCTGCCGGCGACGAGTGAACCAAGGTCCAGCGTGTAGAGCTGCTTGTCCTTGAGGGTCTCCGGGACCTCGCCGTTGACGATGGCCTGCGCCAGGCCCTCGACGACGGCGGTCTTGCCGACACCCGGCTCACCGATCAGGACGGGGTTGTTCTTGGTTCGGCGACTCAGCACCTGCATGACGCGCTCGATTTCCTTCGAGCGGCCGATGACCGGGTCGAGCTTGCCCTCGAGAGCTGCCTGGGTGAGGTTGCGGCCGAACTGGTCGAGGACCAGCGACGTCGACGGGGTGCCCGCCTCGCCGCGGCTGCTGCCCGCCTCGGCCGGCTCCTTGCCCTGGTAGCCCGAAAGCAGCTGGATCACCTGCTGGCGGACACGGTTGAGGTCGGCGCCGAGCTTGACGAGTACCTGGGCCGCGACGCCCTCGCCCTCACGGATAAGGCCGAGCAGGATGTGCTCGGTGCCGATGTAGTTGTGGCCGAGCTGCAGCGCCTCGCGCAGGCTGAGCTCGAGGACCTTCTTGGCACGCGGAGTGAACGGAATGTGGCCGGACGGGGCCTGCTGGCCCTGGCCGATGATCTCCTCGACCTGGCTGCGGACACCTTCGAGGGAGATACCCAACGACTCCAGCGACTTCGCCGCCACACCCTCACCCTCGTGGATGAGACCGAGCAGGATGTGTTCCGTGCCGATGTAGTTGTGGTTGAGCATCCTGGCCTCTTCTTGCGCCAGGACAACAACGCGCCGCGCGCGATCGGTGAACCTCTCGAACATCGCTCTCCCTCACACTTTCCGGCGGTCCAGGTCAGAGGCCCCGCTTGTCACAGTGTCTCGTACCTTCCCGCCGCGTTTCGCTCCGGCACAACAGGCTGACGGCCTCCGGAACCGACGAAGGTTCCACGACCCCACCTCATACTCTAGTGGGCGACCACTAGAGCTACCGCTCCTCCACCCGTGAAAGGCGTGGAGCGGACCTATTCGAGGTTTTCAACGTCGCAGGTCGCGGAATCGTTTCCCGCAAGCTGTACGCCGGGAGCGAACACCTTCGCCGGGCCTCCCGGTATGCGAAATCACCGCAGGGAAATCACGGATTGGGGCCGGCGAAGGCGTCCGCCAGGGTGCGGCCGAGCAATCGGCCCGCTTCCTCAGCGGATCTTCGGCCCGCAAGGACCTCTTCGTTGGCAGCGCGGGCAAGTCCGTGGATCATCGCGTACATCCATTCGGGGGGAAGGTCCGCACGGAGTTCGCCCCGCTCGGCAGCATCGGTGAGCCATTCGAGAAGCGGCTCGCCGGCCGTCGGATGACGCAGTGGCGCATCAGCGATCGCGCCGGGACGGTTGTCGAGGAACCGATAGCGCTCACCTACTCGAATAATCCCGGGGCCGAGACGGTGAAAGACCGCGGCCGCCGCAGCGTCCGGCGTGATCGCCGCTCTGACGATGGCTCTCTGCTCGTCGACAACGAGATCGACGAGCGCTTGCATGAGGTGCTCGCGCGTAGGGAAGTGCCGGTAGACGGTGGTTCGTCCCACACCGGACTGTGCGGCGATCTGCTGCATGCTCGCCTCCGGATCGGCCGCCAGCATTCGGATGGCAGCAGCGATCACGGCGTCCCGGTTGCGTTGAGCGTCCGAGCGCAGTGCGTGTTCTGTCGTGTTCGTGCCAGTAGCGTCACCCACCCAGCAAATGGTACAACATGTTCTAATTGGAACACGGTGTTCCATTTAATGGGAGGATTCGCCATGGGCAATGCCGAACTGATGACCCAGACCTACCCGTCGAGGCGGCGACGGCGGTCCGCCCTGATCGCGGTGGCGTCGGGTGTGGTGATGGTCAGCCTCGACGGCACCGTCGTCCACATCGCCAACCCGACGATCAGCCGCGACCTCGGCTCCTCACTGACCGGTCTGCAATGGGTGACCAACGGCTATCTACTCGCGCTGGCGGTGACGATGATCGTCGGCGGAAAGCTCGGCGACAGGTTCGGTCGCCGCCGGATTTTCGTCATCGGGGTCATCGGGTTCGCGCTCGCTTCCCTGGGATGCGGTCTGTCGCCGACGACGCCGGCGCTGATCACCTTCCGCGTGCTGCAGGGGCTCGCCGGCGCAATGCTGGTACCGAACACCCTCGCAATCTTGAGATCGACCTTTCCTCCCGCCGAATTGAACCGTGCCATCGGGACGTGGGGTGCGGCGTCGGCGTTCGCGGCCGCCGCCGGTCCCATCGTCGGCGGGCTGCTGGTCGAGTACTTGTCGTGGTCGGCGATCTTTCTGCTGAATGTGCCGATCGGACTGATCGCCGCTGCCGCGGCAGTTCGGTGGGTGGACGAGAGCCGCGCCCCTGACCGCGCCGGCAGGATCGACACGGTCGGTGCCGGCGTTCTCGCGGCGGCGTTGTTCGCGGTGGTGTGGACACTGACGGGCGCGCGCAGCAGCGGCTGGGCGTCCGCGCATGTCGCCGCAAGCGCGGTCACGGCCCTGGTGCTGCTGGCGGTATTCGTGGCTCGGCAGCACCGCGGTCCCGAACCACTCGTCCCGCTGTCGCTGTTTCGTTCCCGCACGCTGTCGGTCGGAGTCGTCCTGCTCGTCAGCGGGAATCTTGCGCTGTACGGGGTGCTGTTCTCCATCGGTCTCTACATGCAGAACGTGCACGGCTATTCGCCGCTGGAGACCGGCGTTCGCTTGCTTCCGCTGATGGTGGTGTTCACCGTCAGCTCTCCGCTCGGCGGAATCCTGACCGAGAAGTTGGGGTGTCGTTGGCCGTTGGCACTGGGGATGACGCTTCTTGCGGTCAGCTTCGCCGGGCTCGCCAGCCTGTCGGCGCATTCCTCCTACAACGAACAGTGGCCCTGGTTGACCCTGCTCGGCTCTGGCATGGGGATCATCGTCGTCGCCGCGACCGAGGCCATCGTCGGCACCGCACCTGTCGAGCACAGCGGCGTCGCCGGGGGCCTGCAGACGACCGCAAGCCAGCTCGGTGGAGTACTCGGCACAGCGGTGTTCGGAACAGTGATCGCGACGATCGTCGCTCGAACACTGCCGTCCGAACTTCACGGTGCAGACGTTCCCGATGAGATTTCGGAACAGGTCGTCGCGCAAGCCGGACTCGTCGAACAGGGAATTGCTCCCGTTACCGCACAGATGAACGACACGACAGCGGCGGCGGTCACCCGCGGAACCGAACTCGCATTCATGTCCGGAATGCAGGCGGTCATGTGGATCGGAGCCGGCATCGCGCTCGCCAGTGCAGTGCTGGCGTTGCTGATCCAGCCGAACAGCACACGGACGGCGACCGAGACGACGGAAGCGGCATGAAGAAGATGCGGCCGATCATTCAGCACATCAATGAACTGTCCTTCGCCCATTGCCTTTCCCCGTCCGAGGACGCGCCCGAGGCCTCCGAGGACCATAGCGGGGCCCACTTCGACGACATCGATCTCGCCAATCTTCGTGCCGAGGGCACGCATTTCACTCAGGTCGTCTTCACCGACGTCAACTTCTCCGATGGACATCTGGCCCGATCACATTTCAACGAAGTCTGGATCCATCAAGCCCAGTTGATCGGTACCGATCTGGCCGAAACCCGGTGGATCGACTCCCAGATCGGCACCAGCGTGCTCGCCGGCACCGCGCTGTTCGACACCGAAATCTTTCGAGTGACCTTCGTCGGCTGCAAATTGACTGGCGTCAACCTTCGCGGCGCGGAACTGCGCGATGTGTCCTTCGTGGACTGTGCACTTCGGGAAATCGATCTATCCGATACGAAGATGACCGACGTCACGTTTCCAGGGTCGACCGTGGATGACGTACGGCTGGACAAAGCCAGACTGCACAATGTCGACCTCCGTGACGCGCGCGCAATCGGTGTCGCGAGCGGCTACGACTCTCTGACCGGGATGATCATCAGCCCTCATCAACTTCTGGACCTGGCACACGAATTCGCCCTCGCGCTCGGAGTCACGGTGTCCGCGGATGAACCATCCGTGTGAGGTCGGCGACCGCAGATCGCCCGGCAACGTGTGTCAGTGCTCACTCGCCTGATCGCGGAGCCGGAACAACCGAGCCGACCGGACCCGCCCCGATGCACAGTGCCAGACCTGGCGTCATCGGCCGCACACGCAGCGTGTCACCGGCCCCGAACAATCGAACGAACGCGTGGTTGAGCCCGGCCTGGACCGGAACGGTGACCGGGTCCGTGACCTCGCGCCCGTCACCGAACCCGACCTCGATCTTCCCGTCGGCGCTTGCAAGGTAGGTGAGCTGCGCCGTCCACTCCCAGTCGATCAGCGGACCGTCGAGCGGGATCTCGGCGGCGCCGCCCTCGACAAGGTATCCGCAACCGGGCACCGGTCCCTGACCGATGTTGCGGGCCGGTGCGACGGCAGCGGGGACGAGCCTTCCTGAGTCGTCGAGCAGTTGCAGGTAGTTCGTGGACCGAGCGAACTCTGGACGCTCACGCAGTGGGCCGAAGATGCCGCTGGCCATGTTGTGCGGATACGCGACGGGCAACAGCACCCAGATCGACACCGGCTGGTCGAGCAGCGGGGTGTTTCGGTTCGCGGCCAGCGACTCCCGCACATTCGCGAGGTAGTCGACGGTGGGGCTCTCCCGCCACCGTTGGACGAACGTGACCGTCGACCACATGCTGCTCACAAAGAAGAGTGCGGTCAGCCCCGCCACTAGCACGGGCTGCGGCTGCGGGAGGACACGTGCACCGGGCCGCCGCGGTGCGTGCGCGATCAGCGCCCAGCCGATCGCGATCACGACCGCGCTGTCTGCGACGTACCGGAGCGTCTGTGCCAATTCGTAGGCGGTGTCCGGGCCGGACCGGGTCGACACCATCGCCGCCTCCGACGCCGCGATGTACGCCACCATCGACAGCCACACCGCTCCGGTGCGGCGTTTGCGGATCAGCGACCACGCAAGGGCAGCGAGAACCGCGGCCCACCCGAGGACAGCCAGCGCGATCGGAGGCGTCGCCCACGGCGGGCTCGGTGACCACCGCTCCCACGCCCAAGGCCCGCCGAGCAGTGTCGGCACCAGGCCCAGTGACGTGCCGTGGTGGACGAGCCCGGCGGTCTGCGCCGCGCTCGGGACATTGAACCGGGACTCGGTGAAGGCCGGATACGCCACCGTCCACACCGCGGTGACGACCACCAGCGGAATCCACAGCGCCCGCCCGCCACGCACCGCGGAGCGGATCGGACTCTCGATTCCGTCGACGTGGTTCAGCAGGACGACGGTCATGCACGCGACTATCGGCACCAGCACCGATTTCTCGAAGAACGCGAACGACAACGCGGCCACGATCGCGCCGGAGACCGCGAACCTGATCCGCGCGGTGCGCTGCAGCCGGATCGCGTCGCCCGCCACCCACGCAATGGCGATCTGCATCGGCAGCGAGTTCAGGCCCGCCGCCCACCATTGGAACGACGGCAGGGTCAGCGGTGAGAACAGATAGAAGGCGAACGGCAGCAGCAGCGCCGGACGGGGACCCAGCAGCAGCCACAGCACCCGCAGCACCGCGAGCGACGCCAGAAGCTGCAGAAGAATCAGCATGAGCGCCGGCACCACCCAGCTCAGCGGTGCCACCGTAGTCGCGAACCAGGCGGCCAGAAACGCGGCGGGCATGAAATGGCCGTCGTGGTCGTAGAACAGGAACTCCCCCGACAATGCCGGGTATTGCCCCGAGCGGCTGATCAGGATCAGGTCGTCCCAGTAGAAGTCGCCCGAGAACGCGACCCCGGCGCGCACCACCGACTGCACCGCGACAAGGGCGACGGCAAGGGTGAGGACCTGCCGTGACGTCGGCGTCCACCATCGATTCCGGGTGGGGTTCGCGGACGCGATCGCATCGTCCGCCCCTGTCTCCGGAACCGCTCGCACCCGCACACTCCTTCCCACCAGCCGCATCGCCGGAGCGGGAACCCGCCCGCGTATCCGATGTGATCGAGAGGGTCCGCGTGAGGGCTGGGTACTGCTGATCAGCCCCCGTGATCGGCGCGACGAACTGGCATGGAACCGGACGGGGATCGACCCGGGTCCGAGGCGTTGAGCAGATACGCCGCGGATACCGGCTCCGTGGCCAGGGCCACCTGCTCACCGTAGTCGGAGGTGCACCCGTCCCGCACGACGATGTCGGTCGCCGCTCGGCCGCATTTCCGCCAATCCCGGAAATCAGCCAGGGCAACTCGTCGAATGCACCGTAGGTGAGCGAGAAGACGCAATATCCTTCGCGCCCCAGTAAGGGGACATTGGTTACCCAATTGTCCTGGCGGTTGCCTTGCCATGGGAGGGTTGTCACCAGTTCCGTGTGCGCGGACGGCCGGATTTGGATGCCACTCGGTCGGTTTACCCGACCAGTCGTTCGACCCCGGCGCCAACCCGCCCGGATTGCCCAATTCCAGGGGTATTCCCGCAAGGAAGTTGTCGGACACCGGATGTACGCCGCCGGCCGCCGACAGTGCGGCGATGCAAACCTAAACACATTACAGAAAGCACCGCGCCGGAGAAAATCGCTTCAGCTGCACACCGCGGACACTGGCCGCGGGATTTACAGGCGCGCCCGGATCGTCAAAGCCGCAACGACGTCGAAGCTTTGTCCGGGCGCGCCCCGACCCACTCAGTGAGCCTTGTTGTATGCCTCGGAGATCTCCGCCGAGATGCGTCCGCGAGAGGACACTGCGAATCCGTTACGACGTGCCCATTCCCGAATGGCCGCACTCTGCTCGCGGTCCACAGCCACACGCGAGGTCGAACCGCTCGCTGCGCCCTTGACCGCACGACGACGATTCGTCACCTTGCGGGCATGTGAAACCCACACATCGAGTTGCTCACGCAGTTTCGCAGCATTCTCGGACGATAGATCGATCTCGTACAGAACCCCGTCCAGTCCGAACTCGACAGTTTCGTCGGCAGTGGCATCCTGATCGACGTCGTCGATCAGCGTAACAGTGACCTTCTTTGCCATGGGTTCTATTCCTTCCGAATGACGCGATGTTCATCAGACTCGATGAGCCTTACTCGGTAACTCGAATGCAATAGTACCCCGAAATCACCGATTACGATGACACGGCATTAACCGCAATAAAACGGCCGGTCAGCGGGCACTCGGCCGGACAATTGGGAACAAGATGGTTTCCCGGATTCCCAATCCGGTCAGCGCCATGAGCAGACGGTCGATTCCCATACCGGTACCGGTCGTCGGCGGCATTCCCTGTTCCATCGCCGCAAGGAACTCCTCGTCCAGGACCATCGCCTCGTCGTCCCCCGCAGACGCAAGACGCGCTTGGTCGACGAACCGCTCGCGCTGGATCACCGGATCCACCAGTTCGGAATACCCTGTCGCGAGCTCGAATCCGCGAACGTACAGATCCCACTTCTCCGTCACACCCGGCTGACTGCGATGCTGGCGGGTCAGGGGCGAGGTCTCGACCGGGAAATTCCGCACGAAGGTGGGCCCGTACAGCTGGTCACCGCACTGGTGCTCCCACAGCTCCTCGACAAGCTTGCCGTGACCGTACCCCTTGTCCTTGGGCACCTCGAGTCCGACCTTCGCCGCCAGCTCCAGAAGCTCGTCGACAGTGGTGTCGGGTGTGACCGTCACGCCGATGGCTTCGGACAGCGACGGATACATCTCCATCGTCTTCCATTCGCCACTGAGGTCGTACTCGCTGCCGTCGGCGAGCGTGACGACCTGTGTACCGAATGCCGCCTGCGCGACTTCCTGGACGAGTTCGCGGATCATCTTCGCGGAATCGTCGTAAGTGCCGTATGCCTCGTATGTCTCGAGCATCGCGAACTCCGGCGAATGCGTCGAATCGACGCCCTCGTTGCGGAAGTTCCTGTTGATCTCGAAGACCTTCTCGATTCCTCCGACGACGCAGCGCTTGAGGAACAACTCGGGCGCGATGCGCAGGTACAGATCGATGTCGAGTGCATTGGAGTGCGTCACGAACGGACGGGCCGCGGCACCGCCGTGCAGGGTCTGCAGCATCGGGGTCTCGACCTCGAGGAATCCGCGGCGCTCGAGCGCATTGCGCAGCTCCCTGACCACGGCCACGCGCTTGCGCGCGTTCTCCCGGGCCTCGGGACGCACGATGAGGTCCGCGTAGCGCTGGCGGACGCGGGACTCCTCGCTCATCTCCTTGTGCGCGACCGGCAGCGGACGCAGCGACTTGGCCGCCATCTGCCACGCGTCTGCCATCACGCTGAGTTCACCGCGGCGAGAGCTGATCACCTCACCGTGCACGAACACGAAGTCGCCGAGGTCGATGTCCGACTTCCAGGCCGCCAGCGCGTCCGCGCCGACGTTCGCGAGGCTGAGCATCGCCTGCAGTTGAGTGCCGTCGCCCTCCTGCAGCGTCGCGAAGCAGAGCTTGCCGGTATTTCGCACGAAGATGACACGGCCGACGACGCCAACCTGCTCGCCGGTGCTCGAGTCGGGCTCGAGATCGGGGTACTTGGCGCGGACCTCCGCGAGGCTGTGAGTGCGCGGCACCGCCACCGGATACGGCTCCTGCCCCTGGGCGAGCAGACGCTCCCGCTTCTCCCGGCGGATCCGGAGCTGCTCGGGGGTGTCGTCGACTGGCTGGGCTGGTGCTTCACTCACGGGGTACAAGACTATAGGGCGGTGTCCTCCGTGCGTGTTGCCGGTAGCACGACAGCCCTCGTAACCCTATACGACGTCGCGAGAGGTAGCCGAATGTCACACGCGTTCAGTCGAACTGAACCAGTGCGACATTCGGCCGAAGTGAAGTCAGTGTGCCGATACCGTCGCTAGTTCGCGGGAGCAATGACGCTCACCCATGAGCGCGCCGAGCAGACCGGCCGCCTTGATCGCCGCATAGCCGCCGACCAGATCGGTCGCCCTGTGCAGTCCGAGCTGCCGCAGCGACGCCGCCGCCAGGCTCGAGGTATAGCCCTCGGAGCAGACGACGACCCACTCGACGTCGTGATCGACCGCGAGCGCCAGGTGTGCACTGCTCGTGGGATCCAGGCGCCATTCGAGGACGTTGCGCTCGATCGCGAGCGCACCGGGCAACGTGCCCTCGAGCGCGCGCTGGGCCTGCGGACGAATGTCCACGAAGATCGCACCGCGGCGATGCGCCTCGATCAGTTCGAAAACGTACATCCGGTCGATCTGGGAACGAGCGTCGTCGAGCATCTGGTCGATGGTCACTTGGAGCCCCCTTCGGGCAGGTCGGTCAGCTCGGTACGAGTGCGGCGCAGTGCGCCATGCGCGGTGACCTCGTAGTAGGACATGGCGGTGAGCGGCGGCGAGTACGCGTGCACGCTCAGCGTGGGTTCGGTGGTAGCAGTGACGGGACCCGGTGCACGCATCATGTCGTGCACCCATCCGAGCGGGAACGACGCCTGATCGCCGGCCTCGAGTGTGCGACGACGCAGCTCGCTGCCGGACCAGCGGTATTCCTCGAGGCTGCCACTGAGCACCGTCAGAGCGCCGAAAGAGCCCGCGTGATCATGTAATTCGGTGGCCTCGCCGGGTACCCAGCTGATCAACCAGACATCGACATCGTCGTCGGTGTAGAGACGGGCCGACCACCGCTCGCTCGTCGGGAACGCACCCGGCAGCAGCTGGTCGTGCCGGCCCTCGAGGACGTCGGCGGCACCCTGGTCGGTGATGCACAACAGATCTGCAGGACGCAGCCGAGTGGGCAATGCGGAATCGAGGCGTCGGGCACCGCGATCAGAGGTGGACGTGAAAACGTCACGAGAATATGCAGAGAGCATGAGTCGAGCTCCAGGAAGTGAAATTGGTCAAGGCAGCGTTCAGCCTCGACAACACTCCTGGGCACTCATGCAACGGAACACGTCGAACATCCTGACACAACATCGCCGTCAAGGAAAGCCCACCGGCATGACGCCGATTACCCGTCGGCGACTCGGCGCGATGCCCCGCGGCGAGCAAGATTGCGCTCGTACACCAGTCGCAGGCCCTCGAGGGTCAGGTCCGGCTCGTGATGCTCGACGGTCGCGCATTCCGGCATGATCAGCGGCGCAGTGTCACCCGTGGCGATCACCGCGACGTCGGAACCGCCGAATGCCGCGAGCTCCCGGCGCACCCGTCCGACCAGCCCGTCGACCAGACCCGCGAACCCGAACACGGCACCGGCCTGCATGCACTCGACAGTGTTCTTGCCCACCACCGATCGCGGCCGCACCAGTTCCACCTTGCGTAGTGCAGCGGACTGGGAGGCCAAGGCATCCGTGGAGATCTCGAGCCCCGGCGCGATCGCTCCGCCGAGGAATTCTCCCTTCGCGGAAACGACGTCGACACACGTCGAGGTTCCGAAGTCGACGACGATACAAGCACCGTCGTAGAGATGGTGCGCGGCAAGACTGTTGACGATCCGGTCCGCACCCACCTCCTTCGGGTTGTCCACCAGCAGCGGCACACCGGTCCGGACGCCGGGTTCTACTACGACGTGCGGCACGTGTTTCCAGTAACGGTCCAGCATCACCCGGATCTCACGGAGCACCGACGGCACCGTCGACAGCGCCGAAACGCCGGTGATCTCGTCGACGTGCGCACCGAGCAGGCCCCGGAATGTCAGCGCCAACTCGTCCGCGGTCATCCGCGCGTCGGTGCGCATCCTCCAGTCCTGCACCAACTTCGAGTGCGAACCGCTGCCCGTGAAGAGCCCGAGAACAATGTTGGTGTTCCGGACATCGACGGTGAGGAGCATCGCTACACCAGGCTGGAGAGCATCCGTGGGGTGATCAGCCCGGATCCCTCGGGCGCGTACGCCGGATCCGAACCGAGCTCCACCGGCTTGTTGTCACCGTCGACGAATACCACGCGCGGGGCGTAATCGCGGCACTCCTGCTCGTCCATCACGCCATAGGCGATCAGGATCACCAAGTCACCCGGATTGACCAGATGCGCTGCCGCACCGTTGATCCCGATCACGCCGGTGCCACGCTCTCCGGTGATGACGTACGTCTCGAGGCGGGCGCCGTTGTCGATGTCGACGATCGTGACCTGCTCGCCCTCGAGCAGATCGGCCGCCTCCATCAGATCCTGATCGACGGTCACCGATCCCACGTAGTGCAGGTCCGCGTGTGTGACCGTGGCGCGGTGAATCTTCGACTTCATCATGGTGCGCAGCATCTTCGGGGCCCTTCGGTTTCTAGTGGGAGAGGAGGTCGTCGATGGCAGCAGAGCCGTCGGAGTCGCCGGTGTCTCTTTCGAGGAATCCGGTTCCCACCGCGACGCCGACGTTGTCGATCAGCCGGGTGGTTCCGATGCGCGCGGCTACGAGCAGCCGGCCGTCGCCGCGCTCGGGCGCCGGCCCCAGATCGACGCCACGCACCTCCAGATATTCCACCTCGACGCCAGGCGCCGCCGCGAGCACCTCCCTGGCAGTCGCCAGGATTGCCTCCGCGCCGCCGGCGGCCGCATGCGCGCCAGCCACGAGAGACGCCGACAGGACCGTTGCCAGTTCACGCTGCTCGGCATCGAGGTAGCGGTTACGCGAGGACAGCGCCAGGCCGTCGCGCTCACGCACAGTCGGCACACCGATGATCCGGACGTCGAAGTTGAGGTCGCGGACCATCTGGCGGATCAGCGTGAGCTGCTGATAGTCCTTCTCGCCGAAGAACGCCGCGTTGGGGGCAGCGATCTGCAGGAGCTTCGCGACAACGGTGAGCATCCCTTCGAAGTGCGTCGGCCTACTTCTGCCATCGAGATCGGCGCCCAGCGGACCCGGGAGCACTGTGGTCCGCATGCCATTCGGGTACATCGCGGCCGCGGTGGGCGCGAACACCAGCTCGACGCCTTCGGCGCGCAGCAGTTCGAGGTCCGCGTCGAGCGTGCGCGGGTACGCGTCGAGGTCCTCGTTCGCGGCGAACTGGAGCGGATTGACGAAGATCGACACGATCACGACCGCACCGGTCAGTTTCGCCTGCCGGACCAGCTCGATGTGCCCCGCATGCAGAGCCCCCATCGTGGGGACCAGCGCGACCTGACGGCCGACCCCGCGCAACGCCTTCGACACCCGCGTCACGATCGCGGGGTCGTGGTGCACGGTCAGTTCGCCGCGCTTGTACCCGCCCTGCAGTGCAGACGCTTCGGTCACAGTGCCCATCCCTCGCTCATTCTCGATCCTCGAGTACTTCCATCAGTTCCGGCTTCGATCCCGTGCGCTGCGCGGTCCGCAGTGACAGGACCCGATATCCGGCGGCCAGTTGTGGGTCGACCTCCCCCAGCACCTCGAGGTGCTTTGCGACGGCGGTCGCGTCGCCTCGGGCCACTGGTCCGGTCAGGGCCGCCTGGCCCCGGCGCAGCGCATTGTCCAGGGCCGCCGACAGCAACGGTTGCAACACTCGCTCGGGCAGCCCGTTGGGGTCCCTGCCGACGAGTTCCTGGCCCATCAGTTCCTCGCCCTCGAGCGCCACGCGTAGCGCCGCGACCGCGTCGACGACGAGGGTCACCAGGTGGTTACTGCCGTGTGCAAGGGCCGCGTGATAGAGCGGCCGAACAGCTTCCCGGACCCGCACCGGCTCGCCACCGATCTCGAGCACGAGCGACTGGGCGATCGCGTAGCCGATGTCGTCGGCGGCAGTGATGCCGAAGCAGGCGTCGGACAGGCGGGCGGTGTCCTCGTCGTGGCCGGTGAACGTCATCGCTGGGTGAATCGCCAGCGGGGTCACGCCCTGCGCGGTGAGCGGCGCGAGAATTCCGACGCCGTTGGCGCCGGAGGTGTGCACCACGATCGTGCCCGGGCGGACGGCCTCGGTGGCTGCCAAACCTTTGATCAGGGCGTCGAGCTCGTCGTCGGGAACTGCGAGAATCAGCAACTCGGCTCGGGCCGCGACGTCGGCAACGGGAAGGATCTCGGACTCCGGGAGCCTGGTCCGGGCACGATGAAGGGAAGCGTCCGACACTGCGGAACAGGCGACAACCAGGTGACCGACCCGCTCCAGCGCGGCGCCGATGGCTGTCCCGACCCGACCTGCGGAGACGATTCCTACCGTCAATCGCGCAGGTGCAGGCCCATTAGTGATCCCGAAGGAGGTCACTGTCGTCCTCTCGTTCGTTCCAGTCCCGCTCGGCGGGTACCAGACGTTCTGCGGAGAGAATAGCGCCGCTCGTAGACGCGCCGCCACGTGCTGCGCACGTGATCTACAGCTCACTTCGCGTGGGAAGAGCGCGCGAGCTCAGCCGATCACTCAGCCCGGCGGCGACGCCGGGGCCCGGCGTCCTTCGACTCGGACTTCATATTGGCCATTATCTCCGCAACCGTCAGACCGCTCGAGTGCGCACCGCTGGTCTCGGTGCTCTCCGCGAGCCGGCGTGATCGGCGGGACGGCTGGAGATCCGCCTCCGCCTCGTTATCGAGCGGCTCGGCGTCCACTCGACCTGACTCGTCGGCCTCAGCTGTTGTCGATCCAGCTGTTGTCGATCCGGCCGCTGCCGGCTCGACGGCATGCTCCGCCTCAGCGGGCGCATCCTCCACGGCCTCGACGTCTATCGGCTCGGGCGCCACCGCCGACGTTTCTGCGGTCACCGGGTCGTCGTACGGTGTCGCAAACGCCGGTCCGTGCGGCATCGGTGGCTGCTCGTGGCTGCTCGACTCGCTCCCGCGCGAGTGCAACTCGGATGCTCCCGACTGGTAGCTGCCCGCGATCTCCTGGACACGCGTCGACTCGGCCCGCAAGGCCACCCGATCCTCGGGCAGCCGGCCCTCGAACAGAACCTCGAGATGTTTGCGCAGCGCCGCGAGCTCGGCCCGCAGGCCGGCGATGTCCTCCGACTCGGCCCCCAGTTCGCCGCGGACCCTCGCCTCGACGCCCAACTCGTACTCGCGGCGGGCGCTGACCTCACGTTCGAGTTGCAGTTCGTACACCTTCTGCAGATCCCGGACCTTGGCCTTGTCGAGCGCCGATTCGCGCCGGTACTTGGTCATCGCGATGGCTCCCAGCGTGGCCGCCCAGAGCGCAAGGACCAGGCCCACACGGAGCAGCTGGACACTTTCACTGAAGATCAGGAACAGCGACGCCGCCACGGCGAGAACGAGTAGCCCGGCAACGATCATCTGGCTCGTACTGCGCCGGTTGCGGCGCGCTGACTTGGCGCGACCCGGAACCGTCATGCAGCCAGGGTAACCGGACAACTCGGCAACTCGGCCCAATCTGACGGTGATTCCGGTCCCGTTACCGGGGCGGCCGGTCAGTGCGCGGGTTCGTCCGGCGGTTGGTCAGGCGTGCGGCAGCAATGTTCCAGCCACAACGCGGCCACCACCAGCAGCACGGCCGCCACCAGACCGACGATCACGCCCGGACTGTCCGAGACGGCCGCGCGCAGCGCCGAACGCTGGGGCCACAGGAAAACGAGGAAGCCCGTCCACACCCCGGCACTCGCCGCGCCGACGAGTGCCGACGCCTTGGCAAGCGCCGCCGCCCTCGCGGCGGTAATGGGATGCAGCTGACGCGGGCCCGGCCCGATCGCATGGTCACGCACTCGCGCGCGGATCACGAACGCGAGCGCGGTCTCGATCAGAGCGACCGGGTAGAGCGACGCACCGGCATAGATCGGAATCGGCGGCAACGAGCCATACGACACACGCACCAGCAACCACGTCGCGACCGCGGCAAGCAGCGCCAGTGACAACAGGTCCCAGATCCGCGTCGGCTTCATCGCAGCTACCGTAGTTCCAGTCGCAGCGCAGTCCGCTGAACACCGTCTCGCTCGGCCGCGTCGAGGCCGGACAGCAGTCCGTCCACGCGCATCTCGGCACCATCGACAACGAGCGTCGCATCCGGTTCGACAGCCAGCCACGGAACCAGGACGAAGGCCCGCTCGTGAGCCCGCGGATGCGGCAGCGTCAACTCGGGACCGTCGCAGCGGATCCCATCACACGTGACGACGTCCACATCCAGTGTGCGAGGCCCCCAGCGCTGTTCACGGACCCGATCGGCCTCGGCCTCCAGTTGCTGGCCGCGCCGAAGCCACCCCAGGCCGTCGATGTCCGGGTCGTCGACGATCACGATCGCGTTCAGGAAGTCCTGCTGCTCCACCCCTCCCCACGGCGCCGTCGAGTACACCGGGGACACCGCGACAACGTGACCTTGCAGCCCGTCGACGACGCTCTGCAGGTGGGCCAGGCTGTCCCCGATGTTGGATCCGATGGACAGCACGGCCCGAGTCACCGGGAACCTCCGGCTGCAGCCCGCACGCGGCCCGCAACCACCGCAACGTCGGCGAAGGTCAACGGTATCGGCGCGGCCGGCTTGTGCAGGACCACCTCCACGCGCTGCACGCGGGCGTCCTGCATGATGTCGTCCGCGATCTCTGCGGCCACGGTCTCGATGAGGTCCCGGGCCGGGCCGCCGACGATCGCGGCCGCGCGCTGTGCGAGATCGCCGTAGTCGAAAGTGTCCGCCAGATCGTCCGATGCCGCGGCCGGCGCCAGATCCATCCAGAGCGTCACGTCGACGAGGAAGTCCTGACCGTCTCGCTTCTCGTGCTCGAAGACCCCGTGGTTTCCCCGGACCTTCAGGCCCCGCAATTCGATGCGATCGCCCGAGACATCACTGCCATCACTCACTCGCCATCTCCTGCCTGCCGCGTGTCCACGCTCCCGCGACCGCGATCGCGTCGAGTGAAGCCTGCGCATCGTGAACCCGTACCCCCCACACACCGTGGGACACCGCAAGAGCCGAGATCACCGCGGTCGCGACCTCACGGCCGGCGGGAGGACGCACCGTGCCATCGGTATCGGCCAGTAGCGATCCGAGGAAACGCTTGCGGGAGGCCCCGATCAGCACAGGGAAACCGAGCTCGACCAGTTCCGGGAGCCGGTGCAGCAGCTGCCAGTTGTGGTCCGGAGCTTTCACGAAGCCCAGACCCGGGTCGAGCGCGATGGTCTTCGGATCGACCCCAGCCGCCACAGCCGCGTCCACCTGAAAGAGCAACTCGTCGCGGACCTCACGGACCACGTCGTCGTAGTGCGCCGAACCACCTGCGTGGACGAACTCCCCCGCGGGACGCCAGTGCATCAGGATCCACGGCACGCCCGCATCGGCGACGACCCGCGCCATATCGGCGTCCGCGCGACCACCCGAGACATCGTTGATCACGGTGGCCCCGGCCTCGATCGCCGCCGCCGCCACCGACGCGCGCATGGTGTCCACGCTGACGGTTACGCCCGCCCCGACCAGATCTGCGATGACCGGTGCGACGCGGGTCGCTTCCACCACAGGATCTACGCGGGCAGCGCCCGGCCGCGTGGACTCGCCACCGACATCGACGATGTCGACGCCGAGGCGGTGCAGGTGTACACCGTGCGCAATGGCCGCGTCACGATCGAGAAATCGACCACCGTCCGAAAAAGAATCGGCGGTCACATTCAGGACGCCCATCACGACGGGGCGGCCTGGATTCGGCAAAGCGATCACTTGCGCAGAATCAGATCCAGCGCCTCGGCCCGCGAAGCCGAGTTCGATTGGAATAGTCCTCGTACGGCCGATGTCGTGGTGCTCGCGCCGGGCTTGCGGATGCCGCGCATCGCCATGCACAGATGCTCGGCCTCCACCACGACGATCACGCCGCGCGGATCGAGCTTGCGCATCATGGCGTCGGCGATCTGGCTCGTGAGCCGCTCCTGCACCTGCGGGCGCTTGGCGTACAGATCGACCAGCCGCGCCAGCTTCGACAAGCCGGTCACTCGGCCTGTCGTGCCGGGGATGTAGCCGACGTGCGCGACGCCGTGGAACGAGACCAGGTGGTGCTCACAGGTCGAGTACATGGGGATATCGCGCACGAGCACGAGCTCCTGATGTCCCTCGTCGAACGTCGTGTTCAGGACCGCGTCCGGGTCGGTGTAGAGGCCGGCGAAGACCTCACGATACGCGCGTGCCACACGGGCTGGGGTATCGAGGAGACCCGGCCGATCAGGGTCCTCACCGACCGCAATCAGCAGTTCGCGCACGGCGGCCTCGGCACGCGCCTGATCGAAAGGCCTTCCGGTCATGAGCGCGACCGGCTCACTTCCCAGCTGATTCACCGACAACCGACCGCACCTCCAGTATCGGGGCTCAATGCCCTGACCCACATGCCCTGACCCACACCGGTAGGGGTGAGCCAGGGCCAAGCCTAGTTGCGAGCCGACTACTGCGGGCCGCTCGGCCCCTCCCAGGCCTGCGTCCGCGTGTCGTCGTCAGACCGTTCGGTACCCTGATCGCCCGGACGCCGCTCGTCATATCCGGGGGGCCGCTGCTGCGGTGGATCCCATTGCGGATACGGCTGCCAGCCACCCTGCGCCTGCGGCCGGTTGCGGTTCTCCGGCACCTCCTTCGGCGGCCAGCCCGGAGCCGACCAGCCGGCGGGAGCCCCATAGTCCGGCATCGTCGTGTGCCCGGGTCCGGGTTCCGGAGGCGTGGCGGCGACCGGGGGTGCCGGGGGTGCGATCCGGCCCAGGGCCGGATCGGCGACGGTGCGGCCGTTGGCCGGCGGCACCGGGGTCGTCTCACGCTTGGCGAACACCGGCTGCGCAACGGTCGGCTCGGCCGGCGGCCACGACTCGCCGCGCTCGACGGCTAGCTCGCGTGGCGTCTTGATCGGCGGCTTGTCCGACGGGACGCGCTCCCCGAAGACGTTGAACGCGGTGATCCGCGGACGCTTCTCGACGCTCGTGAAGATCTTCTCGAGATCCTTGCGCGTGAGCGTCTCCCGCTCGAGCAGCTCGCGGGCCAGGATGTCGAGAATGTCGCGGTACTCGTTGAGGATCGACCACGCCTCGGTGTGTGCGGCCTCGATCAGGTTGCGCACCTCCTCGTCGATCTCGCGGGCGACCTCATGCGAGTAGTCCGACTGCATGCCCATCGAACGGCCCAGGAACGGATCGCCCTGCTCCTGGCCGTAGCGGACCGCGCCCAGCTTGGCGCTCATGCCGTATTCGGTCACCATCGCCCGGGCAATCTTGGTGGCCTGGTCGATATCGGACGACGCACCGGTTGTGGGCTCGTGGAACACGAGTTCCTCGGCGGCACGTCCGCCCATCGCCATCACCAGGCGTGCGATCATCTCCGATCGCGTCATCAGGCCCTTGTCGTCCTCGGGCACGGTCATCGCATGTCCACCGGTCCTGCCACGAGCCAGGATGGTGACCTTGTAGATCGGTTCGATGTCCGGCATCGCCCACGCGGCCAGGGTGTGGCCGCCCTCGTGGTACGCGGTGATCTTCTTCTCGTGCTCGGAAATGATCCGGCTCTTGCGGCGCGGGCCACCGATGACGCGGTCGACGGACTCCTCGAGCGCCGCCTCGGTGATCACCGTGCCGTTCTCGCGCGCGGTGAGCAGCGCGGCCTCGTTGATGACATTCGCCAAATCCGCACCCGACATGCCGACGGTCCGCTTGGCAAGACCCTCCAGGTCCGCATCCTGCGCAATCGGCTTGCCCTGGGAGTGGACCTTGAGGATCGCTCGGCGGCCAGCCAGGTCGGGGGCGCCGACCGGAATCTGACGGTCGAAACGGCCCGGACGCAGCAGCGCCGGATCGAGGATGTCGGGGCGGTTGGTCGCGGCGATCAGGATGATCCCGGTGCGATCGCCGAAGCCGTCCATCTCGACCAGCAACTGGTTGAGGGTCTGCTCGCGCTCGTCGTGACCACCGCCCAGTCCGGCGCCACGCTGGCGGCCGACCGCGTCGATCTCGTCGACGAAGATGATGCAGGGGCTGTTCTGCTTGGCCTGCTCGAACAGGTCGCGCACGCGCGAGGCACCGACACCGACGAACATCTCCACGAAATCCGAACCCGAGATCGTGAAGAACGGCACTCCGGCCTCGCCCGCGACGGCGCGCGCCAGCAGAGTCTTGCCGGTACCGGGAGGACCGTAGAGGAGCACGCCCTTGGGGATCTTCGCGCCCAGCGCCTGGTAACGCGCCGGGTTCTGCAGGAAGTCCTTGATCTCGTAGAGCTCCTCGACCGCCTCGTCAGCGCCGGCGACATCCGCGAACGTCGTCTTGGGCATGTCCTTCGACAGCTGCTTGGCGGTCGACTTGCCGAAGCCCATCATGCCGCCACGGCCACCGCCCTGCATGCGGTTCATCACGAAGAAGAAGATGCCGAGCAGGATCACCATCGGCAGCACGAACAGCAGGATCGACGTCAGCCAGCTCTCCTTGCTCACGTTCGTGTTGAACTCCTGCAGACCGGCACCGGAGACCTTGTCGAAGATCTGTTCGGAGGCGGCATTCGGGTACTTGGCGATGACCTGCGTCTTGCCGTCGGTGGCGTCGCCATTCTTGAGCCACAGCCGAACCTGCTGCTCGCGGTCGTCGATCTGCGCCCTCTCGACATTCTTGGAGTCGAGCTGCGTGATCGCCACCGAGGTGTCGACAGACTTGAACCCGCGCGTGTCGTTACCGAAGTAGCTGAAGGCGTAGATCACCAGCAGAATTCCAGCGACTATCGCCAGGTTGCGGAACACAGTCTTGCGATTCATACAGGTTCGGCCTGCTGCGGCCGGTCCTTTCGGTAGTGCGAGTCACGCTCGTGCAGGTGCGGGGCTGGGCGGTCCGGCGCGCCGGACAAGTTGACATTCCGGCTGCCCGGACACCTCAGATTACCGCGAACGATGATGCTCGACGCCTGGTAGCAGCCATCCACTCCGAGAAGTGGCGTCATCCAGCTCAACGCACGCGGACGCCACCCCGGTTCCCGACCGCCCCGAAAACGCCCACCCGACGACGATACGTGCCGAAACTCACATGAGTGCGCGACGCCGCCAGCCCCAGCACCCACTCGAGTTCGGCGGCTGTGCACGGGCTGGGTGAACACGACGTCGCAGGCCTGGACAAGGCCCTACCGACCGGTGGTGCCGCGGGAGCTACCCGCCGTACACCGTGGGGTCGAGGGTGCCGATATAGGGCAGGTCGCGGTAGCGCTCGGCGTAATCGAGGCCGTAGCCGACGACGAACTCATTGGGGATGTCGAAACCGACGTGCGCGACCTCGATGTCGACCTTGCAGGCCTCAGGCTTGCGCAGCAGCGTGACGACCTCGAGCGATGCGGGATTGCGGGTCTTGAGATTGCGCATCAGCCACGACAGCGTCAGACCGGAGTCGATGATGTCCTCGACGATCAGCACGTGGCGGCCGGCGATGTCCTTGTCGAGGTCCTTGAGGATCCGCACGACACCGGAGGAAGACGTGGACGAGCCGTACGAGCTGACGGCCATGAACTCCATCTGTGTGGGGATCCGCAGGGCCCGCGCGAAGTCGGTCATGAAGAAGATGGCGCCCTTGAGGACACCGACCAGCAGCAGGTCACCCTCGGGCGCGTCCGCCGGGTAACGGGCAGCGACGGCGTCGGCCAGCTCGACCGTCCGCTCCCTGATCTGCTCCTCGGAGATCAGTACCGATGCGATGTCGCCCTCGTACACGGAGCATTCCCTTCAGTCGTTCACGAACCCCGCCGACAGCCTGCCACGCCGCCGGGATGCAACCAACCTGACTCCCGGCCGACCTCCACCCACCGCGACGCCACCCTGTCCCCGCCAGCGCCCGATCAGCTCGTCCACGGCCCGCAATTGCTTGTCCGTCAACGCCTTCGCGCCCTGTCCCAGCAGCCACGTACGCAATGCCCGGCGGCGCAGCGCGACCGGGACGGCCGTCAGCTCCGCAACTTGCAGTTCATTTCCGTCCAGCGCGGCACCCAGCACCTGCTCGGCCGAGGCGTCGAGCACTTCGCCATCCTCGCGGAGCTGCTCGGCGGTGCGTGCCAACGCGGCCGCCACGCCCCCGCCGAGGACATCCTCGAGCAGCGGCAGCACCTCGGTCCGCAGCCGCACCCGGGTGAATCGGGGATCGGAATTGTGTGGGTCCTCGTACGTTTCGAGACCCAGTTCGGCGCACGCCTGCCGAGTCACCGACCGGCGCACCCCCAGGAGCGGGCGCCCCCACGGAGCGTCATGGTCGCTCATCCCACGAATCGACCGGCCGCCCGAGCCGCGGGCGAGACCCAGCAACACCGTCTCGGCCTGGTCGTCGAGAGTGTGCCCCAGCAACACCGGCCGGTCGTCACGACCGGCGTCGAGCGCGGCATACCGCGCGGCCCGCGCGGCAGCCTCGAGGCCGCCCGGCCCGGTGACGCTGACCGCCAGGACCTCCGCCGAAACGCAGCCGAGATCGAGCGCCCGGGCCGCGGCTGCACCGGCGACCGCACTGGATCCAGACTGCAGCCGGTGGTCGACGACCAGGGCCCGCACCGCCGGAGACTCCGCGACGGCGGCCGCGGTCAGTGCCAGCGAATCCGCTCCACCGGAGAGTGCGACGGCGACCGCGCCCGTGGGCGCGTGCCGACCCAGCCAGGCGCGCACCGCGTGCCGTACTTCCAGGATCGCGGGTTTCTCCGGCAGCACTGTGGGTACCGTCACCCCAGCACCCGAGCGATCCACGCCTCGGGGACATCGATCTCCGTGGTGGTCGGCAGGGCGTCGGGTTCCGACCAGATCGCGTTGAACTGCTCCATCCCGACGCGGCCGACGACGGCGTCGACGAAGATCTTGCCGCGCACGTACTGCGCGATCTTGGCATCCATACCGAGCAGGGCGCGCACGACTCGCTGCACCGGGTTGGTCCGGCGCCCGCGCCGGGCGTCGAACGCGGTACGGATACTCGCCACGGACGGGACGACGGACGGACCGACGGCATCCATGACGTGGTCGGCATGACCTTCCAGAACGGTGCCGAGCATCAGCATCCGGTCCAATGCCTGTCGCTGCGGCTCGGCCTGCGTGGCGCGCAGCAGGCCCACGACGCCGCGCTGGCCTGCAGGCAACTCGTCGCCTCGGCCGCGTTCCCGCAGGGCTCCGGAGAGGCGGGCGACGAACTCCGTCAGCGGCTCATCCGAGGACTCCCCGAGCGTCGCGACGGACTGCCGCATGTAGTCGGCGATCCACGGCGCGGACGAGAACTGGACGCGATGGGTGACCTCGTGCAGGCACACCCACAGGCGGAAGTCACTGGGCCGCACCCCGAGTGTGCGCTCGACCGACAGCACGTTCGGAGCCACCAGTAGCAGGGTGCCGTGCGGACCGGTGAACGGATCGTACTGGCCGAGGATCGCCGAGGACAGGAACGCGAGCATCGCCCCGGCCTGGACGCCGCCGGGCTTGCCCGCGAGCAGTTTGGGTTGTGCGGCATCGACGTCGGATCCGGTGAGCTGGGCCATCGAGTGGGCGGCAGCACGGATCCAGCCGGCCCGGTCGAGGATCTGCGCGGGCGGGACCGGCAAGCCGTCCAGGAGCCCGGTCACCTCTCGGACCGGTCCCTCGGCGCGGACGGCGGCATCGGCGAGCTCGGTCACCACCGCCTCCGCGGTGTAGCGGGACGTGGAGGGCCCGCCCGGAGCCAGCCGTGCACCCGTTCGCGCGGCGAGACCCCAGTCCACCGCACCCGCGAACCCGCTCTCCGGCTCCGGCTTGCTCATCTCATCGCCTCACTCATCTGCACCCGCACAACCGCAGCGTGGATGCGACGGCGTCGAGCGCCGGGCGGCTGGCCTCGGGCGGGCGATCGTTTGACATCAGTGTGAACGTCAGGACCCGGCCATCGACGTCGACGACGTAGCCGGTGAGCGCGCTCGCTACCGACAGTGTGCCCGTCTTGGCCCGCACCCAACCGGCTCCCGCGCGATCGCCGGACGCATACCGGCCCGACAACGTGCCGGTGGCGCCGGCAACGGGCAGATAGTCGAGCATCGGACGCAGTTGCGGCTTGGCGTCGCCCGCCGCGGCTGTCAGCGCCTCGGTGAGCAACCGCGCCGGGATCCGGTTGTCCACCGACAGCCCGCTGCCGTCGTGCAGCGTCAGCCCGTCGAGGCCGAATCCCGTCTCGTAGAGCGTCTGCCCAATGGCCGCAGTGGCACCCGCGAACGACGGTTCGGCGTTCTTTGCGACGGCGATCTCGCGGGCTATCGCCTCTGCGAGCACGTTGTCGGAACCGCGGATCATCTGCCCGAGCCGGTCCCGTAGCGGCGCCGACAGCACACTCGCAACGGGCGCGGCGCCGGATTCTGCCTGGCCCAGGCTCACCCGCGCGGGATCCACCCCGAGCGTCTGGGCCAGCACCCGGCCGGCGTCGAGCGCAGGCGTCGAGCTGCGCGGCGACTCGTCCTCGAAGGGTTTGATGCGGGCGCCGTCGATCATGACGGGCTCGGTGGGCGCGATGTATCCGGCCGCGACGTCGGCGGGGAACCAGCCCTGCGCCATTGTCGGGCCGGCGTAGGCGCCGGTGTCGACGACGATGCTGTCGACCGGGACGTCGGCGCGGCGGATCTGTTCCACCAGGTCCGCGATGCGCGGCGAACCCGCGTAGTAGCTGGGTTCGCCCGCGGGCTGCGCGGTCAGCGTCGGATCGCCCTCGCCGATCAGCACCAGTTCGCCGGGGCGCGAACCCTGGACCACCCGCGTCGCAACGCGGTGGTCCTGCGGCAGCGCAAGCATTGCCGCGGTTGCCGTGAGGATCTTGGTTGTGGATGCCGGCGTCATGGGGGTGTCCGGATTCTGGCTCCACAACACGGTGCCGGTCTGAGCATCGGCGACTGATCCGGTGAACACTCCGAGTGCCGGGTTCGCCACCACCGGAGCCAGTGCCGCCGACAATGCCTGCGGCGACGGCATGGGGGCGTTCCCGGACAACGGCACCACCTGCGGGGTTGCCGTAACAGGCGCCGGCTGCGCGGAGGTAGCGGGAGCTTCCTGCGCGGCGGTTGCCGTACCGCGCTGGGTGAGCACGAGGGTCGTGCCCCCGGCCGCGAGTACGGCGACGGCGGCGAGCGACATCAGGATCCGGACGTTTCGACGCCGACGCCCGGCCAACGTGCCGATCTTCTTCTTTCCGTCGCCCGCCAACATCCCTCCGATTATCGTCCGGCTGACACATCGAACCGCCCAGATCGCTGCGCACTGCGGCTGTCGACGAGCCCGGCACCTGCACCACACACTATCTCCGACCGGCTACCCTTTTCCCGAACCGTCTACCCAGACGGCAGTCGCAGACGCAGACAGTGAGGAAAATACGTGGAGTTCGACGTCACCATCGAAATCCCCAAGGGCCAGCGCAACAAGTACGAGGTCGATCACGAGACCGGCCGCGTCAAGCTGGACCGCTACCTCTACACCTCCTTCGGCTATCCGGCCGACTACGGCTACATCGAGAACACCCTCGGTGAGGACGGCGATCCGCTGGACGCGATGGTGCTGCTGCCCGAGTCCGTGTTCCCCGGTGTCATCGTCGAGGCGCGCCCGGTCGGCATGTTCAAGATGGTCGACGAGGCCGGCGGCGACGACAAGGTGCTGTGCGTGCCCGCGGGCGATCCGCGCTGGGATCACATCCAGGATCTGGCCGACGTCCCGCAGTTCGAACTGGACGCGATCAAGCACTTCTTCGTGCACTACAAGGATCTCGAGCCGAACAAGCACGTCACGGGCGCCGACTGGGTCGGTCGCGCCGAGGCGGACAAGGTCATCGGGGAAGCCTTCGAGCGTTTGAAGGCCAACGGCGGACACTGATCTGTTGGCCAGTGAAGGGGTGGGACCGCGCTCGCGGTCCCACCCCTTCACTGTTTCTGCTATTTCTGCTGTTTCCGGGGCCGTCGGCCTCCCCCACTACGATTCGCCGGGTGACCGGTTACGACGATCTCGACATGTTCGGCGGCCTCGACGCCTCCACCCTGCCGCCCCGCCAGCAACTGATTCTGCTGACGATCCGGGATTGTGTGGCCTCCAACGGATGTCCGCCGAGTACCCGCGAGATCGCGGACGCAGTCGGCCTGCGTTCGACATCCTCGGTGTCGAAGCATCTCAAGAGCCTGGAACAGCAGGGTTTTCTCCGCCGCGGCTCGTCGATGGCACGGCAGCTGGACGTGCGCCCGTTCCTCGCCGGGTCCGCCCCGGGGCGTTCATCGGAGAACACGGTGACCGTCCCCGTAGTCGGCGACATCGCCGCCGGCGCACCGATCCTCGCCGAGGAGCACACCGACGAGATGCTGGCCCTGCCGCGTGAGCTGGTCGGCTCCGGCACCGTGTTCGCGCTGCGAGTGCGCGGCGAGTCGATGGTCGACGCCGCGATCTGCGACGGCGACATCGTCGTGGTGCGCCGCCAGGACGAGGCGCATTCCGGCGAGATCGTCGCCGCGATGATCGACGGTGAGGCCACCGTGAAGGTGTTGCGGCGACGCGGCGGCCACGTATTTCTCGAGCCCCGCAACCCCGCGTACCAGGTCATCGACGGTGACGACGCCGTCGTCCTGGGCAAGGTGGTATCGGTGATGCGCCGGATCTGAGACCCGGCACGCGTCACAGCGTCGTCACGTGGACGCCCGGGCGCCGATCGGCCCACGGCAGGGCCTTCTCGAGCTCTGCCGCTACGCGCAGCAGCATCGACTCCGAGCACATGGGTCCGGCCAGCTGGACACCGATCGGCAAGCCCTGGGTCGACTGCGCGAGCGGCAGACTGATCGCGGGGGTGCCTGTCGCATTGAACAACGGTGTGAACGAACAGGTATCGAAAATCTGCTGGGTCCACTCCGCGGCCGTCAGATCGGCGTTCGCATTCAGCTGACCCAACGGGACCGACGGCGAGTTGGCGGTCGGGGTCAGCAGCACGTCGTACTCGGTGAAGAACCGGCCCACCTCACGCGACACCGCATTGATCGTCGCGTTGGCCATGCCGAGTTCCACCGCAGTGACCCGACGGCCGTATCGGACACACTCCCACGTGGTTCGTTCGAGATTGTCCGGGCCGGCGAGAATGCCGGTCATGGCCTCGACGCCGGCGACCGACTCGGCCAGGAATGCCGACCAGATCACGACGTGAGCCTCGAGTAGCTGCTGCCAGTCGAAGATCGGCGTATTGCGATCGACGTGATGACCCGCGGCTTCGAGGGTGGCAGCCACCGAGTCGACGGCGGCGGCTACCTCGGGGTCGACGTACGTTCCCGCCCACGATTCGGTATGGACGGCGATGCGCAGCCGGCCCGGATCGGCACCGACTTCGTCAGCCCATGGGCGGCTGGGCGGTGCGATGACGAAGCGGTCACCGGGGTAGCTCACCGCCACCTCGTCGAGTAGCGCGGCAGTGTCGCGGACCGAGCGCGTCACCGCGAATTCCATCGCGAACCCGCTCAACGCATCACCCAGGTCGGGCCCCAGCGGCACTCGACCACGACTGGGCTTGAGGCCGATCAGTCCATTACAGGCGGCCGGAATGCGAATGGAGCCGCCGCCGTCATTCGCGTGGGCGACCGGAATCGCACCAGCTGCGACAAGTGCGGCCGAGCCACCGCTCGATCCTCCCGCGCTGTAGCCGAGGTTCCACGGATTCCGCGTGGAGCCGTAGGCGAGGGCTTCGGTATTGGCGTTGAATCCGAACTCGGGTGTCGTGGAGACCGCGAGCGTTGCGAGACCGGCGGCACGGAAGCGTTCCATCAGATGGGTGTCGGCGGGCGGGCGGACTCCGTCCCCCAGCATGCGGGTACCCATCCGCGTCGGCACACCCTCGGCATGACACACCAGATCCTTGATCACGAACGGCACACCGGCGAATCGACCGTCTTCCGCGTAGTCGAGGGGTTTGTCGAACGGTCCCGTCGCCACGGCATTGAGCTGTGCGTCGACGTCGGCGAGCGCCTTCGTGGCGATAGCTGCAACCTCGTCGGCGGTCACCTCGCCCGAGGCGATCACTTCGGCCATGCCGGTCGCGTCGAGGGCTGCGTACTCATCGATGTTCACGGATGATTCTCCTCCATGTGGTGGTGAAGCCACCCGACTCGGTGTGGCTCGACGGCGATGGTGCCCGACTGTGGCGTAGCCCACATCGGCCGAATTGCCGATGCCGCGGGTAGGCTTCGGCCAATTCGGGAGGTGACGTGGCAAACAGCATGCAATGGTGGACCCGGTTTGCAGCCGAAGTGCGCGCCGCTGGGCGCGGTGACGCGCCGGTCGAAGTTCCCATCCGCACTGCACGCGACGGGTTGGGTTTCGACTGCGCCGCCCTCGTCGGAAGCGGATTCGACGGTGGCGATCGTGGACAGCCGGTGCTCGTCAACATCGACTACCCGCGTGATGTCGTCGAGTTCCTTGCCACGACCTATGCGCGCAGCTGCCCCGGTCACGATTACGTCCTCAGACACCCCTCTGCAATGAGGTTCATCGATCTTCCCTTCGATTTTCATTCGACGCGCACGTATCAAGAAGTCTTGCAACCGAACGGTTTTCATGAAGGTCTGACGCTGCCGTTGGCTGTCGACCCCGGTGGCGCGGTGCGCCCAGGCTTCGTCGCGATGAGCTCGACGCATGCCCGGCCACTCGACGATGACGCGCGCCTGGCGCTGACACTGCTGTCGAGCGAGCTTGCCGGCCTGATCGATCCGGGTGCAGAGGCCGACGACTCCCCGGCCGAACTCGTCGCCTGGGTAAAGGGAGATTCGGTTGACGTCCGGGTCGGAACGCTGGACGGCGCCGCGCTGTCGACGACGGCTCTGTGTCGATTGGCTCGCCTCGTGGCCGACGGCGCCGTTCGAGCCGGCTTCCATCAGCGCGGAGCGGACGGGCAGTGGTGGCGCGTACGCGTCGTCGCCAGGTCGGGCGCCGCATTGGTCCGTATCGGCCGCGCCGAGGTTCGCGGCGGTCTCACCGCCCGTGAGCTCGACGTCGTCGGCCTGGTAGCCCGGGGCTGGTCGAACGAGCAGATTTCCGAGGCGCTGGGCATTTCGGTCCGAACTGCGCGCAGCCACATCGAGTCGGCTTTGACCAAGATCGAAGTGCCCAATCGAACGGCGCTGGCCCGTGCCGCATTCGAGCACGACCTCGACAGCTTCGATGCCCTGCGGTGCGCGGCGGAGCCAGTTCGATTCCACAACCGGTCCCGCGTATCGACGGATTGCAGATAGATCTCGTCCTCTCGATCCAGGAACGAGCGGCCCGATATCGCCTCCGAGAACGCAGACAATGCCAAAGTTCTGAAGTACCGTTCAGTTTTGTAGTTACGTTCAGAACTTGGTGACGGGAGTGGCGGAATGACGGAACTGACGAGAGTGGCCGCATTGCAGATCGAAGCGGAGGTCGGCAACATCGACGCGAATCTGGCGATGTGCGCCGATCTCGCCGGCCGGGCGGTGCGCGAGGGCGCGAGTTGGGTGGTGCTGCCGGAGTTCTTCTCCACCGGGGTGGCGAACCGGCCTGACCTGGCGCAGAACGCACCGGGTCCGGACGGGGCACCGACCAGACTGCTGCGCGAGCTGGCACGAGAGCATGGCGTGCACGTCGGCGGGTCGACGCTGGTGCGCGACAGCGACGGCCACGTCCGCAACGCCTTCTTCCTGGTCGGCCCCGACGGCGAGGTACTCGGCCGGCACGACAAGGACCTGCCGACGATGTGGGAGAACGCGCTGTACATCGGCGGCGGCGACCCCGGCCGGGTCGAGACCGCCGATGTGACGGTCGGTCTGGCGATGTGCTGGGAGCTGCTGCGTACGCAGACCGCCTCCCGGCTGGCCGGGAGGGTGGACCTGATCCTCGCCGGCTCCGGATGGTGGAGCATCCCGCCGTGGCCGCCGCGCCAGCTCACCCGATGGCTGGAACGACGCAACAATGCCCGCGCAGTCGAGGCCGCCTCGGTGCTGGCCGCCTACTGCGGCGCTCCCACGGTGCACGCCGCGCACGCCGGTCCGGTGCAGTGCCCGATGCCGCTGGCCGGGGTCACCTACGGCGGCCACTATGAGGGTGGGGCCTCCGTCACCGCAGCCGACGGCACCGTTCTCGCGCTGCGCCGACGCGAGGAGGGCCCCGGGTTCGCGATCGCCGATGTCCGGCTGGGCCGCACCGATCCGCGGCCGCTGCCCGATCGGTTCTGGCTCCAGCGCCGCGGCGTTGTCCCCGCCCTGGCTTGGGCTTACCAGAATCCCTACGGCCGAAGGGAGTATCGGCGCTCCGGCGGTCAGCGTCCGCTCGCGCCGGCACCGCTGGACCGGGTCGGGGCACCCGCGTGAGCCGCCGCCCCGCGGCGCCGTCGGCACTCGTGGTCAGCGGGCTCACCGAACTCGCGGCGGGCGCCCTGTCCGGCTGGGTGTACACCGCGGTCAAACGGGACCCGAAGAGCCTGCGCGGACTCGGTGTCCGCGCGCCGCACCGAATCCGGCAGTGGCATCTGGATCTGGCGATGCTCGGCGGGTTCACCGCAATCTGCGGGATCGCCGTACCCGACGCACCACGGCTCACCACCGCGGCCCTCGCGGTGGGCGCGTGGACGAATGCATTCGCTTTCCTGCCGTTGGCCTTTCGCCCCGACCTCGAGGACCGGCCAATCTACGCCGCACCGGTCGCGGCTTCATTCGTCGCCACGTCGATCGGTTTCTGCGGCATCGCCCGGACCGCATACTTGCGATACCGTGGCGCCTAGCATCGCGGGCGATCCGCGCCCACCGAGCCAGGACTGACATCGCATGACATCCGCTGCCGACGACTCCGGCCCGAGAGCGCGGCGGCCCGACCGGCGACGCGCGCGGACCCGCCGGACGATCATCGCCTCGGCATTGGGACTGTTCAACGAGCGCGGCGTGCAGAAGGCCACCATCGACGACATCGCGGCGGCGGCGGGCGTATCGCCCGGGGCGGTGTACTTCCACTTCCAGTCCAAGGAAGGCTTGTACCTCGCAGTCATCGACGAGGCATTGGCCGTCAACACCGAGGCCATGACGGCGGTTGATCGGTCGCTGCCACCGCTCGAGCGGGTGCTGGAGGCGGGGCAGGCCTACATGCGATTCGCCCTCGAGCACCCGGAGTACTTCCGCATGGTGGCGCTCCGGGTGCTCGACCCGCAGACCGACCCGTCGATGGCCGACGTCGAGGCCCGCGTGGCCGCCCGGGTGGAGGCGCTGGTCTCCACCGTCGAACGGGACCTGGCCGAGGCGGTGGCCGACGGCACCGTCCGCGCAGTGCCGACCGAGGACGCGATGCGGTTCCTGTGGGGCGCGTGGAACGGCGTGACCGCGCTCGGCTTCCGCCCGGACCGGCTGCGCTTGACCCCCGACGAGGTGCGGCGGGCTCTGACCCTGGGCCAGTCACTGATGGAAGCGGCGCTGCGCGTGCCCGAGACGGATCCCGAGCACTCCAGCTGATCCTTCAGCCGGATCCGGCGTCGTCGATGCCGGATTTGGTGCGCAAAGGAACCTCGCGCCAGATCAGAATCAGAACCAGCGCCGCGATGGCAAGGACGACGATCGGCGGGTACACCGCCTCGAACGCGGTCGCGAAGCCGTCCTTGAACGGCGCCGCGAGTGTCGGGTTCAGTTGGTCGAGGAACGACGTGTCGTTCATCGCGGCCTGTGCGGCAGCCGGGTTGCCGCTCATCAGTCCCCGCGCGATCTCCGCCTCCACCGGGTTCGGGCTGTTGACGCCGGCCGCGACGGCCTGCTGGAACTCCGGCGTGCGAGCGGCTTCCTGCAGCTGCGTCGTGATCGCCGGCGTCAATTGCGCAAACAGAATCGACAGGAACAGCGCGACGCCCATCGTTCCGCCGATCTGGCGGAAGAACGTCGCGGCGGCGGTGGAGACACCCATGTCCCTGGGCGGCAGGGCGTTCTGGATCGCCAGAGTCAATGGTTGCAGCAGATTACCGAGGCCCAAGCCCAGCACGAAGATGTACGCCATGAACACCGGCAGAGCGGTCTGCGCGGTCACCGAGTGAAGCAGCAGTGCCGCGACGGCGATCAGCACTGCGCCGAGGATCGTGAAGATGCGATATCGGCCGGTTCTGGCAATCAACTGGCCGGACAGGATCGATCCCACCGCGATACCGAGTACCGCCGGCAGCATCTGAAACCCGGCCAGCGTCGGACTCGATCCCTTGACGACCTGCAGGAACTGCGGGATGACGGTGATCGCGCCGAACATCACCGCGCCGACGAGGAAGCTGATGAGCACGCCGAGGGCGAACGTCTGCCCGCGGAAGAAATGCAGCGGGAAGAGCGCCGCATCGCGCATGACGTATTCGACGGCGACGAAGCCGAGGACGCCGACGACGCCGATCCCGTAGCAGATCAACGACTTCGGGCTGCCCCACCCCCATTCACGACCCTGCTCGGCCACCACCAACAGCGGCACGAGCCCGATCGCGAGAACCAGCGCGCCCCACCAGTCGATCCGCATCACGCGGTGCACGGGCGGCAGGTGCAGGACCCGCCACACGACCGCGAGCGCGAGCAGCCCGATCGGCACGTTGACCAGGAACACCCAGCGCCACCCGGCGATCCCGAGAATCGACTCCTGACCGGACAGCAGGCCACCGATCACCGGGCCGAGCACGCTCGACGTGCCGAAGACCGCCAGGAAGTAGCCCTGGTACTTGGCGCGTTCACGCGGCGGGACGATGTCACCGACGATCGCCAGCGCCAGCGAGAACAGGCCGCCGGCACCGAGCCCCTGGATCGCACGGAACACGGCCAGCGCGTACATCGACTGCGCGAAGGTACACAGCACCGACCCGAGCACGAACAGCACGATCGCGGCCATGAAGAACGGCTTGCGGCCATGGATGTCGGAGAGCTTTCCGTACAGCGGAGTGACAAGCGTCGCGGTGATGAGGTAGGCGGTGGTCACCCATGCCTGTAACGCGTACCCGTTGAGGTCGTCGGCGATAGTGCGCATCGCGGTGGTGACGACCGTCTGGTCGAGCGCCGCCAGGAACATCCCGAGCAGCAGACCACTGAGGATCGCCAGAATCTGACGATGTGTGAAGGTGGCCTGCTGCTCGGGGGCGAGGGCGGGCTCGGCAGTCGATCCGGCGCTGTGTCGCGGGTCCTCTGCCATGCCTTGTCCTCACCGTCGCTGTCACACCTGCAGTGGTCAGCGCCCCTTGAACTCGGGCGAACGCTTCTGGAATACCGCTGCAATCGCCTCGGTGAGGTCCTCTGACGGCAGGAAGGCAGCATTCCACGCGGCAACGTAACGAAGGCTGTCGTCCACCGCCGCGGAACGGCCGTGGTCGAGCACGTCCTTGATGCCGTGCACCACCAGCGGCGGGTTGGCCGCGATGTCCGCAGCGGTCGCATGCGCCGCGGCCAGCACCGCGTCAGCGTCTTCGAACACGTCGTTGACCAGTCCGATCTTCTCGGCGCGGGCGGCATCGATGTCCTTGCCGGTGAGCGCGAGTTCACGCAGATGCCCGTCACCGATGATCGCCGGCAGGCGGGCGAAACTGCCCATGTCGGCGACGATAGCAACCTTCACCTCACGGATGCTGAACTTCGCGTCGGCACTTGCGTATCGGATGTCGGCCGCCGCGATCAGGTCCACGCCTCCGCCGATGCACCAGCCTTGGATCGCGGCGACGACGGGCTTGCGGCAGTCCGCGACGGCGTTGACTCCGGCCTGCATACGCTTGATGAGATTGTGGAAGTCGGTTCGGGGACCGGCCTGCGCCTTATCGGCCAGGACGGATCCGAATCCGCCGCTCATTGCGGGCAGGTCGAGCCCGAACGAGAAGTGCTTACCGGACCCGGCAAGCACGACAGCACGCACCTCGGGGTCGGCATCGAGTTCGGCGAAGACCCCGGGCAGTTCCTCCCAGAAGTCGGGGCCCATCGCATTTCCCTTGCCGGGGCCAATCAGGGTGACCTGGGCGACATGATCCTTGCGTTCGACTGTGAACGCCTTCCAACTCTGCTTTTCCGTCATTACCGAAGAGTAACCTTTGACTCCACCATGCACATCTGGTCAGGGTGCGACGGGATACTGGCTGCTGATCGCGACGCGGTTCCACGCGTTCATCACTATCGCGAGCCAACTGACCGCCGACACCTGCTCGTCGGTGAGCGATCCGTCGTCCCACGTCCGCGACTCCGGTACCGACAGCCGGGTCACCTGCTCCGCCAGGCCGAGGGCCGCCTGCTCCTGTGGCGTGAAGTACTGCGACTCCCACCACGCCGCGAGCACCGCCACCCGATCGCTCGTCTCGCCCTTCGCGAGCGCGTCGCGGGTGTGCAAGCGCAGACAGAATGCGCAGCCGTTGAGCTGCGAGATCCTGATCTTGACCAGATCACCGACCAGAGGTCCCAGGCCCGACGCCTCGACGGCGGCGTCGGCCTGCCCGTTGAGGGCGATCAGCTGTTTGTACACCTCCGGATGCTGCTTGCCGAGGTTCACGGGACTCATACGCGCTCCTTCGATTCTCACGAACCCGGCGGCATCATTCGCAGTGCCGCCCGCACGGTGTTCAGGACATTCCCGTCCGGCGCGCGGACAGAGAATCTGCGCACCCCCCACGGTTCCCTGGTGAATGGGTACACGATCTCATAGCCATGCTCCTGAGCTTCTCCGCACACCGCGATCTTCGAAGCGTGCTGGGTCCGCGGACGCGTTAAATGTGCGCAAAATCGTCACCGCCCGAACCCGTACTGCGCTGCGCCGGACGCATGATCGAACTGCCCGCACGCGGCAGCGACGTCGAGAGGTTGCGCATGCTCATGCACCAGGGAATCGGCCTGGACCGGTTCAACGAATTGCCCCGCGAACGTGCGGTGCACGCCCTGTTCGAGTGCTGCAGCTGCCTTCCGTGGTCTGCCCATCTGGCCGACGGCCGCGCGTACGCAACCCACGCGGACCTGCTGACCCACGCAGAGAATGAACTGCGCATGCTGCCGGAACCTCAGATCGAGCAGGCCCTACAAGGGCATCCTCGAATCGGCGCCCGCGCTGGCAGCGCGCGGTCGTACCGGGAGCAGTGCGCCGTGTGGATGGACGACGAAGCGGCTATGCGCACGCTCGACGAAGCCGGCGCTGCATACGAGGAGCGGTTCGGGTTCCGTTACGTGTGGTGCGCCGACGGTCGCGACGGCCGCTCACTTCTTGCCGACCTCACCGCCCGGATGCGCAACGACCTCGACGCCGAGCGCGACATCCGCACTGCCGAACTCGGGAAGATCACCCGCACCCGGCTCGAGCGCATGCTCGGACCGGAAGGTGGATTCCCCGACTATTGACCAGCTATCGAACTACTCGCCCGGCCTGCGCGACTGCGCCCGCGAACAACGCGGTCACCGCGGCACCCATTGCACACTGATCCACTTCCTCGGGGTCGACGGAGTGCTCGAGCACCAGCCCTGAGATGAGCGCCATCAGCGAGATCGCGATGGTGCGGACGTCGAGGTCGACGCCCCACTCGCGGGCCCGGTCACCGATGAGATCGACGAGTTTGCCCCGCAGATAGCGGCGTTCACGAAGATAGGCCTGCTTGATCCTCGGGTCGCGGCCGGCCTGCACACCGAATTCCAGGACCAGCAGGGACCATCCGGGGTCAGCGATCAACGCCGATGCAACAGCCGCTCCGCCCCGCCCTACCGCGTCGGCGGGGTCCAGCCCCGAGATTTCGGCGAGCACGCGTCCCGCCAAGTCGAGCGAGCGCTGCGCGAACAGCTCGGCAAACAGGTCCTGCTTGGAGTCGAAGTTCGAGTACACCGCGCCCTTGGTGAATCCGGCCCGCCGGGCGATCTCCGCGAGCCGCGCGGCCGCGAACCCCCGTTCAGCAAACTCGTCGGCAGCAGCCTCGAGGAGGCGCCCGCGGACCACGTCACGTGCCGGTCGCCCGCTCACGAAGACCTCGGTTTGACGACTACCAGTCACGATACCTACGGTATTCAATACCCACGGTATTGACAAGACCGCATTCAGACTTCGAGGACGCCCGTGACCGCATCGACCGCCACCCCGCCGACCACCGTCGGCAGCTCCCCCCCCCCCCACCACCCCCGCCCCGTCGAGCGATTCGGCCGCGCCAAGGTCATGGCTGCGCTCATCGTCGGCGTCCTCGCCCTGCAACTCGGCTTCATCCTCAGCTACGTCGCCGCGTTCCATCAGCCGACGCCGCGCGACATCGCGATCGCGGTCGTCGCCGCCCCCGGCATCCCGGACGGCGTCGCCGCACAGTCGGTCGACAACCTCAACGCCCTCGACGGTCACCCCGTCGACGCCCGCACCGCCGCCGACACCTCCCAGGTGCGACAGCTGTTGCGCACCCGGGAGATCCAGGGCGCCTATGTGATCGAGCCGAGCGGAACGGACACGCTGATCACCGCGAGCGCGGGCGGAAGTTCGATCGCGTCGGCGCTCGAGTCGATTTTCGACCGGGTAACTGCGGATCAGGACCGGCAGATCGTGGTGCGCGACGAGATCCCCGTCGGCTCGCACGACAACCGCGGACTCTCGGGCTTCTACCTGGCGATCGGCTGGGTCGTCGGCGGCTACCTGCTGGCCGCCGCGATCGGCCTGATCCTCGGTGCCCCGGCGACGATGCGGCAGGCGTGGACTCAACTCGCAGTCCTGTTCGGCTATTCGGTGATCTCCGGAGCGTTCGGCGCGCTGATCACGACACATGTGCTGGGAACTTTTGCCGGACACTGGTTTCCGCTGTGGCTGCTCGGCGCCGGAGTGGTGTTCGGAACGGCGGTGTTCACGCTGGGACTGCGGGCCGCCGTCGGCATCCTCGCGGTGCCACTCGCGATCGCCGTGTTCGTCGTGCTGGGCAATCCCAGCGCGGGCGGCGCGTTCGGCGCAAACGTGATCCCCAGCTTCTACGCGGCCATCGGACGATGGATCACGCCAGGCGCGGGCACCGAGGGCGTCCGCAGCATCGTCTACTTCGGCAACGTCGGACTCGGCCAACCGGCACTCGCGCTTGCGCTGTATGCCGCGCTCGGCACGGGAATGCTGCTGGGGTTCACTGCGCGGCGAACTCGTCGCGCTGCCAGATCGACCTCACATACGCCTGCCCACGCGACGAGTTAGTCCTACGCTGAATCCATGCCCCGGCTGCTGCATCCCCATGCGGCGCACGTCGCCGACACACTGATCGCGCGCGGACACCACGGCGTCATCGTCACCCAGCCCGCGCCGACACACAGTGCCGAGACCGCGGCCGAGACCCTCGGTGTCCAACCGGGCGCCATCGTCAAGTCGCTGGTATTCCTGCTCGACGACGAGCCGGTGCTGTTACTCGTCTCGGGCGCACACGAGGTGAACCTGGCTGCGGCGGGCGGGCGATTGCAGGGCACTCTCGTCCGGGCTCCGCTCGACATCGCCCGGGAGGTAACCGGCCAGCCGATCGGCGGAATCGCCCCACTCGGACACCCCACCAACCTACCGACATACCTCGACACCGCCCTCGCCGAGTTCCCAGAATTGTGGGCGGCCGCCGGGCATCCAGACACGGTGTTTCGCACCACATTCCGGGAACTGTTGCGCGTCACTGCCGGGCTCGCTGTCGAAATGGACTGAGCCCGAGCCACATGCCCTGGATGGCCGGTTGGTCCGCTCAGCGAACGTGAGCCTGGTTCGCCGATGAGCGTCGCCTTATAGTGACGGCAACCCACCAGGCCTGAATCGGAGAATGCCTTGTCACACCCTGTCGAGAACGTGCCCGACCTCACCGTAGTCCCCGCCGAACAGGTGGGCATCGGCAACGACGAGTACAAGGCCGCGATGCGACGCCACCCGGCCGGCGTCACGATCGTCACCCTCGACTCGGAGTCCGGACCGGTCGGATTCACTGCCACGTCCTTCGCGTCGCTGTCGATGAATCCGCCGCTGATCTCGTTCAATATCGCACTGAACTCGTCGAGCATTGCAGCGCTGCAGGCCGCGGGCTCGATCGTCGTACACCTGCTCGGTGAGCACCAGCAGCACCTGTCGCAGCGATTCTCCCGCAGCGCCGACGAGCGCTTCAGCGACGAATCCCTGTGGGCTCGCCTCGAGACCGGCGAGCCGGTGCTGCACGGCACCCCGATCTGGATGCGCACCACGGTGCATCAGCTCATCCCGGCAGGCGATCACGTGCTCGTGATCGGCCTGATCACCCGCATTCACAATGAGAACGACGGCGAGGCGGCGGCGGCCCCGCTGCTCTATCACGAGGGTCGCTACCATCGCGCGACGCCGCTCGACTAGGACGGACCTCCTGATCCGCAAGTGCGCGAAGGCCGCCTTGTCGAGAAGGAAACAAGATCAACTTCACTGTTAGTCTTCCCTGAATGTCTAGTCAGTAGCTCTGGTGCTCCGCTGTGGAAAAGCCCGTGCGGCCATGGACCGCGCAGGTGAGAGAGGGATGCCGTGTCCAAGGCGCAGACACTGGGTCTGTTCCGAAACAGGTTGTTCTCTGCTTTGTCGGACTCGGCGTCGTTGGTGGTCATCCACGGCTCACGGTTCTCGGGAAAGTCGACGCTGGTACGGACCTGGCTGGCAACTGACCCAGTTCCCGATTCCGTCCCGGTCTTTGTCGCCGCACCCGCATCGGGTATTACCGAGCGTGAGTACTGGTCGCACGTGCTCTCCGCTGTGTCCACGCACATCACTGTGTCCGCCCGCGTCGCCGGCGCTTGGGAGGTCGGCGAATCGTCACCGATCGAGGCGCTGCGCGATTGCCTGGCAACTCTGGACGGGCCGGTCACGCTCATCCTCGATGGTGTCCACGCAGTCACGGCGGCCGAGCACCGGGTACGTGAACTCCTCGCACTGAGCCTCGCGCTACGGATCATTGTCACGACCCGGGTGATGGGATCCTGGTACGAACTCGTCGAGGAGCGTCCTCGTCGGACAGTGCTCACACCTACCGACTTGGCCTTCACCACCAGCGAAACGTCCGCATACTTCCAGCTGTCCTCGGTACCACAGGATCTGCGGTCGGCGCGGGCGATCACGCGTCGGACCGGCGGGTTGCCGGCCCTGATCGAGGCAGTCCGAGTAGCGAAATCCGCAGTCGATACGGGGACCGACGGACGCACCGGCCGGCAGGATGACCTCATCGATGCCGCAGTCGACCAATTGATCGCCCGCACCGTGTCCGACGATCCCGTGTTGGCGCCGGTTCGTCTGCTCGTCACGCTGTCAGCAGCGGCTGATCCCGCGACAGCAGCGTCCATGAGTGCACTTCCCGGCCCTATCGACGGCGCAGCATTCTTGGATGCGATCGAAGCCGCCGGACTCGTCGAACTGAAACCGAGCCCGGGTGGTCAGGTGTGGCTGTATCCCGAGGCCGTCCGGGAGTCGCTGCTCCGACTGGCAGGCGAGCACCATCCCGGCGAGTTGCAGAACTTTCGGGCCGCTCTGGTCCGGCATTGGCTCGACCGCGGGGAGCCCCACCGTGCGCTGACACACGCGTTCGAGTCCGAGGACTGGCGGCAGGTCTTGGACATCATCGGCGAGCACTGGACCTCGCTGTACAGCGGAGGTTTTCTCGACACCCTCGACGACGCCCTGATCGAACGCATTCCTGAAGAGATCGCCCGAGACCACCCGACGATCGTGGCCATCCGCCGCCTCCATCGGCAGTTCGCGGCGCCGCGGGATGTCCCGGTCGTGGCTCCCGAATCCAAAGCTGCATCCGACGAAACCTCAAGCCCTGCCGAAGTGATGATGCGCGTTATGGCGCTGCGTATCGAGGGTCACTTCATGGAGGCGGCCGAACTGTGTGATTCCCTCGCCGCGGCGCCCGTGCCGGTGTTCGACGAACTCGAGGACCACAGACGGCACGCCTATGCCTTCCTCTACCTGCACATCGGAATCACCTACCAACTCGTCAACCGCTCCGATGACGCGGTCGTGATGTTCCGGCGCGCGCACTACGCGGGGGCCGGCATGTTCGTCGAGCGAGACGCCGCTGGCAAGCTCGCCTTGGCCTACGCTATGCGCGGCGGCTGCATCGACGCTCAGAAGTGGATCGACGAAGAACATCGACACCCCCGGCTACCCGAGGACAGCGAGCGACTGGTGCGGACCGCAGGCATGGTCGCGACTGCCCTGATCGCGCTGGACCGGATCGAACCGGATTCGGCACTCGAGGTGCTCACCGATCTCGGCCCACCCGCCGACAACGAGGAATACTGGGGCTTGGTTCTGTACGCACATGGACAGCACGCCTTGCTCACCGGGATGCCTGCCGACGGTTTACGGCAGATCAACCATCGCCTCAGTCGCTATCCAACGCTGCACGGCGACGGCGCCGTAGTCGGTCCACTCCTCGATGTCGTCCGTGCCGACCTGCACCTGGCGCTCGGCCAGGTCGAGCAGGCCAGGCAGCTGGTCGCGCAGTCCACCCATCCGCTCACCGCTGCCGCCCGGGCCAGGATCTGCCTCCTTACCGCGAATCCCGCCGCTGCCGAAGCAATCGTCGACGAGTACCGGACCGACACCCGCTGCACGGCACGCGATTCGATGGAACTTGCCGTCGTCGGCGCCGCCGCCGCGCGCGCCAACGGTAATCAATCAGGCGCCCAACGACACCTCAACCGCGCGATCATCCTGTCCCGCCAGACCGGGCTGCTCCGGCCGTTCACCACGATTGCGCCATCGATGCTCAACGACATTGCCACCCTCGGCATCGACCTGCCGGTGGACGTCCATCTGATAACGACCCAGTTCGTCGTCTTCGAGACCGTCGTTCCCTATGTCCGGCTGACGAAGCAGGAACGAGTCGTCCTCTCCGCACTGATGGCAGGCGGTACGACCGCCACGATCGCGCAAAAGCAGTTCGTCAGCGTCAATACGATCAAGTCGCACATGCGCTCGCTGTACCGAAAACTGGGAGTGCACTCACGCGAGGAGGCTGTCGCCTTCGCCCGCAGATTCGACATTGTCTGATCCCGGTGCCGCCTGAACCCGGTGCCGCCGTCGCCCTTCGAGCGCTCTGCACGATCACCAACCCTGCGCGGCTACGCCACCGTCCGAATCGTGCAGATTCCGGCAGCGCCGGTCAAACGCATTCGGCTGCACCGGAAGCCTGATCAGTGAAGCCCCGGGTCTCGGGAAGCGGGTTCCACAGCCCCTCGGTCTTGCCGTAGCTCCAGCAGGCTTCGCCATCGACCAGTTGTCGGATGGCGGCGATCAGACGATCGACGTCGTCGGATCCGGTCCCGAGGCCGAGACTCGCGCGCACGGCGCCGGACGCGTGACCGATCCGGGCGAGCAGTGGGTGCGCGCAGAATCGCCCGTCCCGCACGCCGATGCCATGCTCGGCAGAGAGGAACGCCGCGATCTGGCCCGGTTCGAAGCCATCGATCGTGAACGTGACGATGCCGACGCTGTCGGGCGCGTCGGACCACAGGCGCAGCAGATGCACACCATCGATGTCGGCCAAGCCGTCCGCAAGGCGCGCAGCCAGTGTGCGCTCGTGGTCGACGACACGGTCGAAGTCCAACGCGGCCAGCGCATCACACGCGGCAGCGAGCGCGGCTACACCGAGAACGTTGGGGCTTCCGGCCTCGTGCCGTGCGGGCGCGGGCGCCCAGCAGGTCTCGTCGAGAGTCACCTCGCGTACCGCGCCACCGCCGGCGAGGTACGGCTGCGCCTCGTCAAGCCAGTCGCGGCGGCCGACGAGCACGCCCGCGCCGAACGGTGCGTACAACTTGTGCCCGGAGAAGGCCAGGTAGTCGACGCCCAGCTCCGCCAGGTTCACCCGACGGTGCGGCGCCAGCTGCGCGCCGTCGACTAGGATGCGGGCGCCACAGCGATGCGCGAGCTCCGCCAGTTCGGCGATGGGCAGCACCTCGCCGGTGACGTTGGAGGCGCCGGTGACAGCGAGCAGCGCAGCAGGCTTGGCACACAGCTCTGCGACGAGGCGGCGGATGGTCTCGGCAACCGTGTCGGCGGCCTCGACGACACGGCAGTTGTTCCACGGCAACAGGTTTGCGTGGTGCTCGACGTCCAGGACGACGGTGTCACCGGGCACGCAGCCCGCGAGGAGATTCAGCGAATCGGTGGTATTGCGGGTGAACACGACCACCTGATCGCTGTCCGCGCCGACAAACCGCTCCACCGACCCGCGGGCCTTCTCGTAGGCCTCGGTGCTGACGCGGGAGGCGTAGCCGGCGCCGCGGTGCACGCTGGCGTAGAACGGCAGCAATTCCTGGACCCGGTCGGTGACGGCCGCGAGGGCCGGTGCGCTGGCAGCGTAGTCGAAGTTGGCGTAGGTGCAGGATCCACCCTGAACCAGGGGAACCTGCAGGTCACAACCCGAAACGCGAGCGAGCGGAGTGGCGCAGGCGGTGGGGGCCGATACAGCAGTCATCACGACATCCTTCGAAATCAAGGACCCGTCGGCGAGAGAGGTATGACGCCCTCGGAGTCCGCGCTTGCCGTGCCCTTTTGGGCGACAGCCTGGTCGTCACCCGGAGCACCCCACCGCGGTTGGAGGGTTGCCGACCAGCTAGCCGGGGCTTGATGCTGGTACTCGTGACCTGGCAACGAGGATGGCAGAGCGGCCCGCGCCATGTCAACCCGCACCTCAACGAGATCGGCGTCACACCTCGTGGAGTTCGGCGAGCCGACGCTCGAGGAAGCGGCGGGACGCGGCGTTGCGGGCCAACGACACGGCACGCCGGTACTCGTCCGCTGCCTCGGAGGCACGTCCGGCGCGCCGAAGCAGGTCCGCGCGGACCGCGGCCACGGCGTGCCCGAGTTGCGCTCCGCACCCATCCCCCAGCTCCTCCACCGACGCCAGTCCGACCTCCGGTCCGTCCCGGAATCCCACCGCCACAGCGCGATTGAGTATCAGCGCCGGGGATTCACCGAGTGAGAGCAGGTTGTCGTACCCGGCGACCACTGCAGGCCAGTCAGTTTCCGCGAAACTGGGGGCGACAGCGTGCGCCGCGGCGATCGAAGCTTCCGTCGAGTAGCGCCCGCCGCCGAGTCTTCCCGCAATCGCCAAGTGCGACATACCCTCCGAGATCGTCGCGTGGTTCCAGAGACTGCGGTCCTGCTCGTCGAGCGACACCGCTTCGCCCGCCGCGTCGACCCGCTGGTCGCGGCGGCTGTCCTGCAGGCACATCAACGATGACAGTCCCCACACCTCGGCCTCGCCCGGCATCAGTTCGCACAGCAGCCGGCCCAGCCGCAGGGCCTCATCGCACAGCTCCGCCCGCACCGATGAATCGCCAGCTGTGGACGAATATCCCTCGGTGAAAACCAGATACAGGCACGCCAATACCTGAGGAAGGCGCTCGGGCAGGAGCTCGGCGGAAGGCAACCGCAGCGGAATGCCGGCCCGGCGGATCTTCGACTTGGCGCGACTGAGCCGTTGCCCCACGGTCGGTTCGGGCTGGAGAAAGGCACGCGCGATCTCCGCGGTGGTGAGCCCACAGACCAGCCGCAACGTCAACGCGACCTGCGACTGCGGCGCCAGCGCGGGATGGCAGCAGGTGAAGATCATCCGCAGCTGGTCGTCGGCCACCGGAAACACTTCCACTACCTCGCCGTCCGGGCGCAACCGGTACGCGTCGGTCTCACGGATTCCGCGCAGCGATTCGTGCCGGAGCCGATCGACCGCCCGGTTGCGCGCAACCGTGGTGATCCACGCGCCAGGGTTGCGCGGAAGGCCGGCGGACGGCCAACTGCGCAGCGCCTCGGCGAACGCGTCTTGCACAGCATCCTCGGCGAGGTCGATATCGCCGAGCATACGGGCGACGGTGGCCAACGCACGTCCCCACTCGTCCCGGAAGACGTGCGCCAGATCCACTGTCGCCGATGCCATCTCAAACCGTCGCCCGTACGGATCGATCAGCTCAGTCCGCGACGATCTGCCGGAGCTCGACGCACCCGTCCGGGCCGAGTGGGATCCCCGATGCCAAAGCGATCGCGGAGTCCCGGTCGGGCGCCGACAGTACATACACGCCGTTGGCGATCTCGACCGACTCGGTGAACGGCCCATCGGTGAGCAGCAGTTCACCGTCCCGCAGTCGTACCGTCGTCGCCGACGACGGTGGGAACAGCGCGCCGCCGCCCTTCATCCGGTCGCCGGCACGTTCACCGAACCGGCCGTGCTCGATCATTCCCTGCTCCCACTCCATGGATCCGGGTTCCACCGCGCCGCCCTGCGGCTCACGCAGGAGCGCCAGCCACCAGTCCCGCTGCGGCTCGTCCTTCGAGAACCAGTCGACCATGGGCCACAGTTCCACGTGTCCGGTCGAGGCCTCGGGGAGCTGACGGGCCAGGGCGAGCGCCACGTCGAGATCGGCGGCGTCGAACACGTAGTAGCCGCCGACCACCTCGGTCGTCTCGGCAAATGGGCCATCGGTGACCAGCGTACGGCCACCGTAGTGCCGGATCGTTGCCGCCTCGGCGGTCGGGTACAGCCCACCGCCCGCGACTGCCTCCTGCGCCTTCGACCAGAATTCCTGATGCTGTTCCATCGAGGCGTTGTACTCGTCGGTGCCCGGAATCGAGTCCGGGCCGTTCTCGGCGGCACCCAACAATGCCAAGTAATACATGCCCTCATCCTTACTTCGGCGCGGGGTCCGTTACCCCGCTTTCGTCAACACGACGTGCGCGAAGCCCCGATTTCGACATGTTCAGTGGAGAATCGAGGAAGAACCGACCGCCTGAAGGACGGATGCGCCACGACGCGGTTCATCCGCCGGACACCTGGCCGTGAGATAACCGGGTGTCCGCACCATCAGGCACAGAGAGGGACACCCCGGATTGTCTGCCCAGCCAGCAACGAACCAGACGGATCCACACCAGCAGCACCGGATACCCAGCGAGTTCATCCGGTCGTCACTGGCGCCCGCTCCGCGCACGCTCGTGGACATCCTCACGGCCACCGCCCAGACGTACCCCGATGCGACCGCAATCGACGACGGGACGGCGCCCCTCACCTACCGCGAACTGCTCGACGAGATCGCGGCCGGGGCCCGCTGGCTCGCCGACGCCGGCGTGGGCGCCGGCGACCGGGTCGGGGTGCGCATGCCGTCGGGCTCGCGTGATCTGTACGTCGCGATCCTGTCCGTGCTTGCGGCGGGCGCGGCCTACGTGCCTGTCGACGCGGACGATCCCGAGGAACGCGCCGAACTGGTGTTCGGTGAGGCCGCAGTGGCCGCAATCCTGACCGCCGACGGTGTCCAGCCCGGCACCGCGCCACGACGCGCACAGGCCCCCGCGGTCCGGCCGCCGACACCCGGCGACGATGCCTGGATCATCTTCACCTCCGGCTCAACCGGCACCCCGAAGGGCGTCGCGGTCACGCACCGGAACGCGGCCGCATTCGTCGATGCCGAGGCACGGATGTTCCTGCAGGACAGCCCGATCGGCCCGGAGGACCGGGTGCTCGCCGGGCTGTCGGTGGCCTTCGACGCGTCGTGCGAGGAGATGTGGCTGGCATGGCGGCACGGCGCCGCGCTGGTGCCCGCACCGCGGTCGCTGGTACGCAGCGGGATGGACCTGGGGCCGTGGCTGGTCTCTCGCGACGTCACCGTCGTCTCCACCGTCCCCACGCTGGCCGCACTGTGGCCGGCGGAGGCGCTCGAGGCGGTGCGACTGCTGATCTTCGGCGGTGAGGCCTGCCCACCGGATCTCGCCGAGCGGCTCGCGGTGCCGGGACGCGAGGTGTGGAACACGTACGGTCCCACCGAGGCCACCGTCGTCGCGTGCGGCGCGATCATGGACGGCACCGGCCCGGTACGGATCGGGCTGCCGCTCGACGGCTGGGATCTCGCTGTGGTCGACGCCACCGGCGAGCCGGTCGCCGACGGCGAGGTCGGTGAGCTCGTCATCGGCGGTGTCGGACTCGCGCGCTATCTGGATCCCGCGAAAGACGCAGAAAAATACGCACCGATGCCGACGCTCGGCTGGGACCGCGCGTACCGCAGTGGCGACCTGGTGCGCCTCGATCGCGCCGGTCTGCTGTTTCAGGGCAGGGCCGACGACCAGGTGAAGCTGGGTGGACGCCGCATCGAGCTGGGCGAGGTGGACAACGCGCTGCAGAACCTGCCCGGCGTCAGCGGCGCCGCGGCCGCGGTCCGCAAGACCGCGGCGGGCACCGCGATCCTCGTCGGCTATCTCGCGAGCACCGACCCGGACTTCGATCTCAAGGCGGCGCGGGATCAGCTGTCCGCGCAGCTGCCGGCGGCGCTGGTACCGCGACTCGCACTGGTCGACGAGCTGCCCACCCGCACGTCCGGCAAGGTCGACCGGAACGCCCTGCCGTGGCCGCTTCCCGGCACAAATGTGGAGGACACCAGCGGATCCGTCGAACTCGATGGCACCGCCGGCTGGGTCGCGGGACTGTGGGCGTCGATCCTCGGCGCCGGCATCACCGGCCTGGACGACGACTTCTTCGAGATGGGCGGCGGTTCTCTCTCGGCCGCGCAGCTAGTCACTGCGCTGCGCGCGCGATTCCCCGAAGTGACCGTCGCACAGCTGTACGACCACCCTCGTCTCGGTTCTCTCGCCCGGTTCCTCGACGAGCTCTCCCCCATCGAGACCGCAGAACCGCGGCACGTCGAACCGACTCCTCGGCGCGCGCGACTCGTACAGATCGCCGCGACCGTCCCGCTCACGACGCTCACCGGCCTGCAGTGGGTCACCTGGCTCGCGATCGCCGGCAACGTGCTGTCGTGGTTCGACGTGGCATGGAACCCACCAACGCTGTCCTGGTGGTGGGTAGCACTCGCGTTCGTCCTGTTCATCACCCCGCTCGGCCGGATGGCAATCGCAGTCGGCGGGGCACGGCTGCTCCTTCGCGGACTGAAGCCGGGCACTTACCGGCGCGGCGGCGGCGAACATCTGCGGTTGTGGATCGCGCTGCGTCTGGTCGAGGCGAGCGGCGCCGACAACCTGTCCGGTGCCCCGTGGATGCTGTACTTCGCCCGCGCCCTCGGAGCAAAGGTGGGTCAGGGCGTCGACCTGCACACCCTGCCGCCCGTCACCGGCATGCTCGAGCTCGGCGACGGATGTTCGGTGGAGCCCGAGGTCGACCTCGCCGGTCACTGGATCGACGGCGACGTCGTGCACATCGGCGAGATCAAGATCGGTGCAGGGGCGGCAATCGGCGCGCGGTCGACATTGCTGCCGGGTGCCCGGATCGGTTGCGGCGCCGAGATCGCGCCGGGATCGGCGGTCTTCGGCAAGGTCAAGGCCGATCAGCACTGGGCGGGCTCGCCCGCGGTGAAGGTGGGCAAGGCAACACATCCGTGGCCCGATCACGCGCCTGAGCGTGCGTCCTACTGGGTGCCGATTTTCGGTGTCACGTCCGTCGTCCTGGCGGGGATGCCGATCTTCGGGCTCGCCGCCGGCATCCTGCTCATCGGCTGGTGGATCCGCGACGCCGCCAGCCTCGGTGACGCCGCCATGCAGGCGCTGGTGATCCTGCCGGTCGCGACCGTGCTGAGCCTGTTCGTCTTCGCTGCGCTGACGGTGATCGCGGTGCGGCTGTTGTCGATCGGACTCACCGAGGGCTACCACCCGGTACGCAGCCGCGTCGGCTGGCAGGTATGGGCCACCGAGCGGCTCATGGACTCGGCACGCACGTTCCTGTTCCCGCTGTATGCAAGTCTTCTGACACCCGGCTGGCTGCGTCTGCTCGGGGCGAAGGTAGGCAAGAACACCGAGATCTCTACCGCATTGGTGCTGCCGAAGTTCACCACCGTCGCCGACGGCGCGTTCCTCGCCGACGACACCATGGTCGCGAGCTACGAACTCGGCGGCGGCTGGCTGCGGATCGAGCCGGCCAAGATCGGTAAGCGCGCATTCCTCGGCAACTCCGGCATGGCCGGACCGGGCCGGCGGGTGCCCAAGAACGGGCTGGTGGCGGTGCTGTCCGCGGCGCCGAGCAAGGCCAAGTCGGGATCGTCATGGCTGGGCAGCCCGCCGGTGCGACTGCGCCGCGCAGCGACCGCGTCCGACGCTTCCCGCACCTTCCACCCGCCATTGCGGCTCAAGATCGCCCGTGCCGTCGTCGAGACGTGCCGGCTGATCCCGGTGATGGTGACCTTCGGGATCGGCCTCGGCGTGCTGTTTGCGCTGGCGTGGCTGGTCTCGGTCGGCGGATTCTGGCTCGCAGCGCTCGGTGGTGGGGTGGTCCTGCTGATCGCCGGCGCCGTTGCGGGCGCGGTATCGGTGGCCGCGAAATGGCTGGTCGTCGGACGCATCCGCAAGGTCGAACATCCCCTGTGGAGTTCGTTCGTATGGCGCAACGAGGTATCCGACGCATTCGTCGAGACCGTCGCCGCTCCCTGGTTCGCGCGCGCCGCGACCGGCACCGCGGTCCTCAACGTGTGGCTACGCGGCCTGGGCGCAACCATCGGCCGCGGCGTGTGGTGTGAGACGTATTGGCTGCCGGAGGCCGACCTGGTCACGCTCGGCGACGGTGCGACCGTCGAGAGGGGGTGCGTCGTGCAGACTCACCTGTTCCATGATCGGATCATGGCCATGGACACCGTCACCTTGGGCGCCGGGGCCACCCTCGGTCCGCATTGCGTCGCGCTCCCCGCGGCCGGGCTCGGCGACGGCGCCACTGTCGGCCCGGCCTCGCTCGTGATGCGCGGCGACACCGTCCCGGCGTCCACCCGCTGGCAGGGCAATCCGATTGCGCCGTGGACCAAGTCGGCGACGGATGGCGGCGCTCCGTGAAGCCCGGCAAGTTCCACGAGGAGCCCATCGACCCGTATCTGCCACAGAACGGTAACCGCGGCTACCGGGTCTCCCGTTACGAACTCGAACTGACGTACAAGGTGCACAGCAACCGACTGTCCGGCAAGGCCTCGATCACCGCGGCCACCACCGACGTCCGCAGCAAGTTCACACTGGATCTCGCACAGACATTGCAGGTTTCGAAGGTATCGGTCAACGGCGGCCGCGGCGCCAAGTACACACACCGCGGCGGCAAGCTCACGATTACTCCCGCGCAGAAGATCCCGGCCGGGGGCCTGCTCGCGATCACCGTGCAGTATTCCGGCAACCCCGAGCCGATCGTCAGCATGTGGGGCGACGTCGGTTGGGAAGAGCTGGATGAAGGGTCGCTCGTCGCGAGCCAACCCAACGGCGCCGCGTCATGGTTTCCGTGCGACGACCACCCGAGTTCCAAAGCGAGTTACCAGATCTCGATCACCACAGACTCGCCGTACCATGCGGTCGCGAACGGCGCACTCGTCCGCAAGCAGACCCGTGCGAGCCAGACGACCTGGGTGTACGAGCAGCCAGAACCGATGGCGAGCTATCTCGCGACCGTCCAGATCGGACCGTACGAGCGCCGACGCGTGGGCCACGGCCGGGTTCCGATCCACGCGCTGCACCCCAAGGAGCTCCGGGTGCCGTTCGACCGCGAGTTCGCCCGACAGTCCGAGATGATGGAGGTCTTCGAGAAGCTCTTCGGCCCGTACCCATTCGAGGACTACTCGGTGGTCGTGACCGGCGATGAGCTCGAGATCCCGATCGAGGCACAGGGTCTGTCGATCTTCGGCGCCAACCATTGTGACGGAAGTGGCGGCTCCGAACGTCTCGTCGCACATGAGCTTGCGCACCAGTGGTTCGGCAACAGTCTCACTCTCCGAGTGTGGAAGGACATCTGGCTGCACGAGGGCTTCGCCTGTTACGCCGAGTGGTTGTGGTCGGAGCACTCAGGCGGGCCCGACGCCCACACCCACGCACTGCAGGCACACCGCGGTCTTGCCGCCAAGCCGCAGGACATCCTGGTCGGCGACCCCGGACCGAAGTTGATGTTCGACGACCGCATCTACAAACGTGGAGCCCTCACCCTGCATGCGCTGCGGCAGCAAATCGGCGACGACGCCTTCGTCGCACTGCTGCAGAAGTGGACCGCCAAGTACCGCCATTCGACGGTCTCCACCGAACAGTTCACCGATCTGGCGGCGTATTTCACCGACCGACCGTTGCGCCCGCTGTGGGAGGCATGGCTTGCGGAGAAGCCGCTACCGGCGCTCTGAAGCCGTTGCCTCCGGTACGTGCGCACGCCACTTCACGATCACGAGTACCAGGCTGGCCGCAGCCGCGACGGCGCCCACGACGAACATAATCGGATAGGTGATCGCCGAACCGGTCCCGGCGATCGCAGCCATCACAGCGGGCACCGCGAATCCGAGGTAGCTCAGCGAGTAGAAGACGGCGGTAAGACCGGCCAGGTCGTCCGGGCCCGCAATGCGCTGGATCTCCTGTAGTCCCGACACCAGCGCCATACCGTAGCCGCAGCCGAGCATCATCGCCGCGATCATCGCGAGCGGCACCGTCAGTGCACTCGAGGCAACTGCCGCGAGCACCATGCCCGCGACCAGCACCGCGAGTGCCACCGCAACTGCACGCGCGTTCGACGGGGTGTCGATCCGACGACCCACGGCCTGGATTGCGAACCCGGCTCCGAGCCCGATGACGCACAGCAGCGCCGAGAACGCGATCGGGGCGCCGCCGCTGTGTGGCGTCATGAGCGCCGGTATCACCGCGTAGGCCGACGCGGCCGCACCGAACACCCACGGCGCGACCGGGGCCACGACGTACAGGAATCGCCGGTGTCCGGCGGACGGAATCTTCAAGTCGGTCGACAGCTTCCGCCGCTCGGCCTTCGGCACCGCGGCGCGGGTCTCCGGAACTCTCCACATCCCGATACCCGCTGCCAACGCGATCACGATATGCACCGCGTAAGGGAAGACGCTCGGCCATGGGCCCCACTGCGCGAGCACCCCTGCAATCCCCGCGCCGATACCGAATCCGGCCGTCAGACTCATCGCCGCACGGCGCGCGCCGGCGCCCGCACGGGCAGTCGGATCGTGCTCGGTGCTGGAGAGTTCCTTGAGCCAGCTGCCGCCGACAGCCATGCCGATCCCGAGCGCCACACCGGACAGGATGCGCCCGGCGATCAACCACACAGCCGAATCGGCTCCGGTCGCCAGGATGAGGGACCCTGCCACCGCGACGAACGGCGCCGGCAACATCAACGGACGCCGCCCCAGCCTGTCCGAGAGCGGACCGCCGATCAGGAGCGCCGGCACGATGCCGAGCACGTACGCAAACAGGAAGGTGTCGACCACCAACTGCGAGAAGCCGTGGTCCAGCCGGTACATCACCAGCAGCGGTGTGAACTCGTTGCCACCCCACGCAACCGCAAACATGCCCGACGCAACGAGCACCCACGCCCGCACACGCTCGCGGGATGGGGACGCCGTTCCTGTGGTGGCGTCGTCGACCGCCGTCATCGCGTCGCCCCGATTCCCTGAGCGTGAACCTCACGCAGATGACGGAGGACGGCCGAGGAGAAACCCTCCGCGTCGCGAGCCAGCGCGTGCGCGGTCATCCGACGCCGAGTTTCCGATACGGCCTCTTCCGGCCCTCGGCCTCGAGGCGCTCCCCGGTCAGGATGAAATCCTTCACGTCGCGGCACGCGAGCGCAGCAATCGAGTACAAGGTGGACACAACATGTATTTATATGCCTTGCGAACGATCTCACCGCATCCAGGGTCGTGTCAGGCGATCGCTTCCACCTGCCGCGAACGCGACTGGGCCGAGTACCGGCCACCGATTCGGAGAATGTCGATCCGATGATCGAAGCACTCACTGATCCGCTCGGTGGTGATCACCGACTCGGCCGGCCCCTGCGCAGTGACTCGACCACCGCGAATCAGCAGCGCGTGCGTCGTGGTCGTCGGAATCTCCTCGATGTGATGTGTGACGAGGATGCTGGCCATCGACGGGTGCTGCGCGCGCATCTCGTCGAGCGCGGTCAGGAGTTGCTCTCGCGCCGCCAGGTCCAGACCGGTCGCGGGTTCGTCGAGTAGCAGGACCGGCGGCTCCGGCATCAGCGCACGAGCAATAAGCGCACGCCCGCGCTCACCCTGGGACAGGACGGGCCACCGAGCCTCGGCGCGTTGTTCCATGCCCATCATCGCGATCAGCTCATCCGCGCGCGCCCGGTCCGCCTCGGTCGGCTGCCACCGGTGCACGAACCCGGGGGTGTTGGTGAGACCGGTCAGCACGACGTCCCGCACCGTCATCGGCTGTTCCACGACATGGCGTGGATTGACGTGACCGATGTGCGCGCGCAGTTCGCGCATGTCCACGCGGCCGAGTCGGTGACCGAGTACATGGACAGCTCCTCGCGAGGGATGCGAAACCGCGCCGAGCAGGCTCAACAGCGTGCTCTTACCGGCACCGTTGGCCCCCAGCAAAACCCAGTGCTGGCCCTGCTCGATCTGCACGTTCACATCACCGAGCAGCAACCGTCCGTCGCGAACGAGATCGACATTCTCGGCGCTCAGTACCACGTCACCGTGGTCGCGGGTACTCACTTGTGGTCTCCTCCTCGGAGCTTGACAATCATCGGATCCAAGTTCGCGGCCGTCGCCGCAACGGCGGCCGCGCTGTCGCCCGCCTCCAGGGCATCGATCAGCGCGTCATGGGCGCCCGAGGTGTCCGGTAACCGCGGCTCGTTCGCGACCATGTCGACCAGCGCGGAATGCAACACCGGCCGAACCGAATCGAACAGGGCCGTCAGCACGGAATTGCCGGCGAGCGCCACAACGGCGTGATGGAAGTCCAGATCGGCAGTGACGAACGCATTCGGGTCCAGCGCATGTAGTGCATGCCGCTCGGCGAGCTGTCGCCGCACAGCCGCCAGTTCCTCGGGCCCAGCCCGCTCCGCAGCCAGGCGCGCGGCCTCCATCTCGAGCGCACGTCGCACTTCCAGAACCTCGAGGACCCGGGACCGGCGAAGTAGCTGCTCGAGTAGTGGCTCCCCTGCCGATTCAGCGACGAAGGTGCCTACCCCGTGCCGGACGTCGAGCAGGCCGCCCCTCGCTAGCAGGCGCACCGCCTCCCGCACGGACGATCGCCCCACCCCGAGTTCCGCCGCGAGCTCCGTCTCGCTCGGCAGGCGATCACCGACCGCCCACTCCCCGGTCCGGATGCGCTGTGCCAGCAACTCCTCGAGCTGCGGCACCAGCGGGCCGCTGCGCAGCGTGATTCCTGTCATCGACGTCACCTCCTGACCAGTAGTCTACAGACCTCAGACGTCTGATGTCCGAGGGGCTCTCAACCGCGCTGGCTGCAGTGCGCTACGGCCCTCGATATAGAAATGCCGAAGGCCCCCACGGTGATCCGTGGGGGCCTTCGGTGAAAAGGTGTTCGGCGGTGTCCTACTCTCCCACACCCTGTCGAGTGCAGTACCATCGGCGCTGGAGGGCTTAGCTTCCGGGTTCGGAATGGGACCGGGCGTTTCCCCTCCGCTATGGCCGCCGTAACTCTATGAAACTGTCACACATTCACCTCTCCCCGCCCGAACCATCCGTCGACCCGAAGGCTTCGGAATGTGGGGGGTGAATGATATCTGTGTGTTGTTTCAGATACCGCACAGTGGACGCGTAGCTTCTTTGTGGTAAGTCCTCGGCCTATTAGTACCAGTCACCTCCATCCGTTACCGGACTTCCAGTTCTGGCCTATCAACCCGGTGGTCTGCCGGGGGCCTTACCCCCTCGAAGGGGTGAGAAACCTCATCTTGGAACAGGCTTCCCGCTTAGATGCTTTCAGCGGTTATCCCTTCCGAACGTAGCTAACCAGCAGTGCTCCTGGCGGAACAACTGGCACACCAGAGGTTCGTCCGTCCCGGTCCTCTCGTACTAGGGACAGCCTTCCTCAAGTTTCTAACGCGCGCGGCGGATAGAGACCGAACTGTCTCACGACGTTCTAAACCCAGCTCGCGTGCCGCTTTAATGGGCGAACAGCCCAACCCTTGGGACCTACTCCAGCCCCAGGATGCGACGAGCCGACATCGAGGTGCCAAACCATCCCGTCGATATGGACTCTTGGGGAAGATCAGCCTGTTATCCCCGGGGTACCTTTTATCCGTTGAGCGACACCGCTTCCACTTGCCGGTGCCGGATCACTAGTCCCGACTTTCGTCCCTGCTCGACTTGTCAGTCTCACAGTCAAGCTCCCTTGTGCACGTGCACTCGACACCTGATTGCCAACCAGGCTGAGGGAACCTTTGGGCGCCTCCGTTACATTTTGGGAGGCAACCGCCCCAGTTAAACTACCCACCAGGCACTGTCCCTGAACCAGATCATGGTCCGAGGTTAGATATCCAATACGATCAGAGTGGTATTTCAACAACGACTCCACGAACACTGGCGTGCCCGCTTCACAGTCTCCCACCTATCCTACACAAACCGAACCGAACACCAATACCAAGCTATAGTGAAGGTCCCGGGGTCTTTTCGTCCTGCCGCGCGTAACGAGCATCTTTACTCGTAATGCAATTTCGCCGAGTCTGTGGTTGAGACAGCAGAGAAGTCGTTACGCCATTCGTGCAGGTCGGAACTTACCCGACAAGGAATTTCGCTACCTTAGGATGGTTATAGTTACCACCGCCGTTTACTGGGGCTTAAATTCTCAGCTTCGCCATCACTGGCTAACCGGTCCTCTTAACCTTCCAGCACCGGGCAGGCGTCAGTCCGTATACATCGTCTTACGACTTCGCACGGACCTGTGTTTTTAGTAAACAGTCGCTTCTCTCTGGTCTCTGCGGCCCCCACCAGCTCACGGAGCAAGTCCGATCACCAGCGAAGGCCCCCCTTCTCCCGAAGTTACGGGGGCATTTTGCCGAGTTCCTTAACCACAGTTATCTCGATCGCCTTAGTATTCTCTACCTGACCACCTGTGTCGGTTTGGGGTACGGGCCGTGTGAAAGCTCGCTAGAGGCTTTTCTCGGCAGCATAGGATCACTGAATTCGCCTCAATCGGCTACGCATCACGTCTCAGGCTGTATGCGACCCGGATTTGCCTAGGTCACGCCCTACACGCTTACACCAGTATTACCACTGACTGGCTCAGCTACCTTCCTGCGTCACCCCATCGCTTGGCTACTACCAGATCGGTTCACACGCATCCACCACCCACCGTCCCGAAGGACAACGAATAGCTTCAGGGTGCTTAGCATCACTGATTCACCAGGGGCGCGTTCACACGGGTACGGGAATATCAACCCGTTGTCCATCGACTACGCCTGTCGGCCTCGCCTTAGGTCCCGACTCACCCTGGGCGGATTAACCTGGCCCAGGAACCCTTGGTCATTCGGCGGACGAGTTTCTCACTCGTCTTTCGCTACTCATGCCTGCATTCTCACTCGTGTGGCCTCCACACCTGGATCACTCCGGCGCTTCCATGGCCACACGACGCTCCCCTACCCATCCACACCACTGCACATCCCCCCGCAAGGGAACATGGGTGTTATGCGAATGCCGCAGCTTCGGTGGTGTACTTGAGCCCCGCTACATTGTCGGCGCAGAATCACTTGACCAGTGAGCTATTACGCACTCTTTCAAGGGTGGCTGCTTCTAAGCCAACCTCCTGGTTGTCTTCGCGACCCCACATCCTTTTCCACTTAGTACACGCTTAGGGACCTTAGCTGGCGATCTGGGCTGTTTCCCTCTCGACTACGAAGCTTATCCCCCGCAGTCTCACTGCCGCGCTCTCACTCACCGGCATTCGGAGTTTGGCTGATTTCGGTAAGCTTGTGGGCCCCCTAGACCATCCAGTAGCTCTACCTCCGGTGAGAAACACGCGACGCTGCACCTAAATGCATTTCGGGGAGAACCAGCTATCACGGAGTTTGATTGGCCTTTCACCCCTACCCACAACTCATCCCCTCAGTTTTCAACCTAAGTGGGTTCGGGCCTCCACGACGTCTTACCGTCGCTTCACCCTGGCCATGGGTAGATCACTCCGCTTCGGGTCTAGAACATGCCACTACGAACGCCCTATTCAGACTCGCTTTCGCTACGGCTACCCCACACGGGTTAACCTCGCGACATGTCACTAACTCGCAGGCTCATTCTTCAAAAGGCACGCCATCACCCCCCACCCGAAGGTGCAAAGGCTCTGACGGATTGTAAGCGCACGGTTTCAGGTACTATTTCACTCCCCTCCCGGGGTACTTTTCACCTTTCCCTCACGGTACTAGTCCGCTATCGGTCACCAGGGAGTATTCAGGCTTATCGGGTGGTCCCGACAGATTCACAGCAGATTTCACGGGCCCGCTGCTACTTGGGTGTCCACTACGACAGTCGTCATGTTTTCGTCTACGGGATTCTCACCCTCTACGACAGGCCGTTCCAGACCACTTCGACTAACACAACGATTTCTTACTGTCGGCCGACTCGGCAGAATCGACAAAATGAATCCCACAACCCCACGAATGCAACGCCTGCCGGCTATCACACATCCACGGTTTAGCCTCTTCCGCTTTCGCTCGCCACTACTCACGGAATCACTGTTGTTTTCTCTTCCTGTGGGTACTGAGATGTTTCACTTCCCCACGTTCCCTCCACACGCCCTATATATTCAGGCGCGGGTAACCACACATCACTGTGGCTGGGTTTCCCCATTCGGACATCCTCGGATCTCAGCTCGGTTGACAGCTCCCCGAGGCTTATCGCAGCCTCCTACGTCCTTCATCGGCTCCTGGTGCCAAGGCATCCACCGTACGCTCTTCATTACTTACAACAAAGATGCTCGCGTCCACTGTGCAGTTCTCAAACAACACACCCCACTCGAACTCCGCCAGCACCATGCCCACCACCGAAGTAGTGCGGTCTGCCTGACATCCGAACAGGATCGTCTCTCCTTCGAGGAAACACTCACGTGTTCTCTCAGGACCCAACAGTATGCCGATATATCACCTGCCGAACAACCATCATGGCCATCCGATACGCAGACGAAACAGTCAGTGTTCCACCCATGAGCAACCGCAGTGAAACATGTGTTCACTCAACGGCCTCTGCCTCACTCCCCCAACACCTACGTGCTGGTCCGAGAAGGAGATGCTCCTTAGAAAGGAGGTGATCCAGCCGCACCTTCCGGTACGGCTACCTTGTTACGACTTCGTCCCAATCGCCGATCCCACCTTCGACGGCTCCCTCCACAAGGGTTAGGCCACCGGCTTCGGGTGTTACCGACTTTCATGACGTGACGGGCGGTGTGTACAAGGCCCGGGAACGTATTCACCGCAGCGTTGCTGATCTGCGATTACTAGCGACTCCGACTTCACGGGGTCGAGTTGCAGACCCCGATCCGAACTGAGACCGGCTTTAAGGGATTCGCTCCACCTCACGGTATCGCAGCCCTCTGTACCGGCCATTGTAGCATGTGTGAAGCCCTGGACATAAGGGGCATGATGACTTGACGTCGTCCCCACCTTCCTCCGAGTTGACCCCGGCGGTCTCCTGCGAGTCCCCACCATTACGTGCTGGCAACACAGGACAAGGGTTGCGCTCGTTGCGGGACTTAACCCAACATCTCACGACACGAGCTGACGACAGCCATGCACCACCTGTATACCGACCACAAGGGGGGCCGTATCTCTACGGCTTTCCGGTATATGTCAAACCCAGGTAAGGTTCTTCGCGTTGCATCGAATTAATCCACATGCTCCGCCGCTTGTGCGGGCCCCCGTCAATTCCTTTGAGTTTTAGCCTTGCGGCCGTACTCCCCAGGCGGGGCGCTTAATGCGTTAGCTACGGCACGGATCCCGTGGAAGGAAACCCACACCTAGCGCCCACCGTTTACGGCGTGGACTACCAGGGTATCTAATCCTGTTCGCTACCCACGCTTTCGCTCCTCAGCGTCAGTTACTGCCCAGAGACCCGCCTTCGCCACCGGTGTTCCTCCTGATATCTGCGCATTTCACCGCTACACCAGGAATTCCAGTCTCCCCTGCAGTACTCAAGTCTGCCCGTATCGCCTGCAAGCCAGCAGTTGAGCTGCTGGTTTTCACCGACGACGCGACAAACCGCCTACGAGCTCTTTACGCCCAGTAATTCCGGACAACGCTCGCACCCTACGTATTACCGCGGCTGCTGGCACGTAGTTGGCCGGTGCTTCTTCTGCAGGTACCGTCACTCTCGCTTCGTCCCTGCTGAAAGAGGTTTACAACCCGAAGGCCGTCATCCCTCACGCGGCGTCGCTGCATCAGGCTTTCGCCCATTGTGCAATATTCCCCACTGCTGCCTCCCGTAGGAGTCTGGGCCGTGTCTCAGTCCCAGTGTGGCCGGTCGCCCTCTCAGGCCGGCTACCCGTCGTCGCCTTGGTAGGCCATTACCCCACCAACAAGCTGATAGGCCGCGGGCCCATCCTGCACCAGTAAACCTTTCCAACCTCCACCATGCAGTAGAGGCTCATATCCGGTATTAGACCCAGTTTCCCAAGCTTATCCCGAAGTGCAGGGCAGATCACCCACGTGTTACTCACCCGTTCGCCGCTCGTGTACCCCGAAGGGCCCTACCGCTCGACTTGCATGTGTTAAGCACGCCGCCAGCGTTCGTCCTGAGCCAGGATCAAACTCTCCGTTGAAGACTCTAGATTACGCAGCCGAAGCCACCAATCAGTCATAGACATCGAGTCAAATCACTAGCAAAAAAACTCAAACTAGCTATTGCGCTGACCATCCCAGACGGAAGAATGGAACAATCAGCAAACCCACACCCAAAAAAGATGCGGGGCACCAAAATAATTGGCACTGACATTCATCGACACACTGTTGAGTTCTCAAAGAACACGCGCACACCACCACTCCGAACCCACAGGCTCATCGTTTCGGGGCAACTGTTCCAGCCTAACCAGATCAACACCCGAACGCAAATCCGAGATCCTGAACCAGTCGAAGCAGATTCGCCAGGCGCTCTCCGTACAACCTCGTTTTCCCAGTCCCTCAGGCCCGGGTCGGTGTCCGTGTCGCTCTGACCTGGAATAAGTTACGCGAACCGTTCGCGGAACACCAAATCGCCAGGTCAATCGCCAAAGGACGCGACAGAACGGCTCGAGCAGATCGGTGATGAACGGCTGACGAACGACTATGGAACCCAGTATTTCGCGGACAACTCCTCCACCAGCGGGTCGTCATCAGCGACCTCCTCGAGCGCGGCGAGGTCACCGTCGATCGCTACCAGACGCGGATCGTCACCCTCGAACTCCTCGACCGGGTGGCCGCCGTTCTCGGCCAGCTGCCGCAGCAGCTTCTCCCGCACGCGGTGCTTCAGTGATTCACCCACCCTCCGAGCATGGCGGGTCTCCACAAACTTGTCGAGCGGTTTCGGGGCGTCAGTCGCCGTCGTTACGGCGGAAGACTCGCCGAGCAACGGGGATCAAGGTCACGAGAGCGCCGACCAGGATGATCAGCCAGAAGATCTGCATCAACACGATGTCCGCCTCTTGTCGAGAACGTTCTGCGCACAGTGCAGCCCATTGTCCCCTCAGAGAAGAGACCTGAGTCGCCGCCACGGCCAACGGCCCGCCCGGGCAGCCGTATGTGCGGCGGCGGCATCAACGCCATCGAATGGACTCGCCGCACGTGCCGGTAGCACCACGGCGGCAACACGCAAAGGCCCCCCACCCGGTTTCCCGTGGTGAGGGGCCCTACTGCTGAGCTGCCTGCGAGAATCGAACTCGCGACCTTTTCATTACGAGTGAAATGCTCTACCGACTGAGCTAAGGCAGCGTGCCTTTCGGCGCACGCGAGTTTAGCCTGCACCCCCTGCCCCAACGCAAATCGGGCGCCGCTAGCGGAACTCCGCGCCCAGCCGCGCGACGAGTGCACCGACCGCGAACTTGGGCTTGACGTTCATCTCCAGCGACTCCCGGCACTCGAGGATGGCCTCGATGCAGCGCAGCAGGCCCTCCTTGGGGGTCCGTGCCGCCAACTTCGCCGCCTGGTCCGCCATGTCCGGGTGGTTGGCGACGGCATTCGAGCCGAAAGCGACCGCCAGCGCATCACGGTAGAGACCGGCGAGATCCATCAGTGCGCGGTCGAGCGAATCGCGTCCGGTGCGGGTAGCCCGCGACTTCTGACGTCGTTCCAGGTCTTTGAGGACGCCTGCCGATCCACGCAGTGCGCCCGCCGCGCCCTTTCCGGTGCCACCGGCACCGAGCGCCGTACGCAGTTCCTCGGTTTCGCGTTCGTCCCGCGTGGCGGTGAGTTCCTTCGCCTCGCGCTCGGCAGCCTGCACGAGCTCTTCTGCCGCCGCGTACGCGGTTCCGGGACGGATCGCGGCCTCAGCCAATGACAGTGCACGCTTGCGCCGCGACCGAGCGTCCTCGTCCCGGGCGAGCCGTCGGGCACGACCGACGTGACCACCACTGACGGAGGCTGCCCACGCCGCAGCTTCCGCATCCAACTGGTCCCGTTCCCGCAGAACCTGGGCGATCGCGCCTACCGACGGGGTCACCAAGGGCACGTGCCGGCACCGCGAACGCAGCGTCACGGAGATGTCCTGCGGATCGACCGAGGGCGCGCACAGCAAAAACACCGTTCGCTCCGGCGGCTCCTCGACGACCTTGAGCAGCGCATTCGCGGCGCCCTCGGTGAGCCGGTCCGCGTCTTCGATGACGACCACCTGCCAGCGTCCGGTACTCGGCCGCCTGGACGCCGTCTGCACGATCCCGCGCATCTCGTGGACGCTGATGCTCAATCCCTCGGGCACCACGCGTCGGACGTCACCGTGAGTGCCGGCCATCGTCGTCGTGCACGGCTGACAGTGGCCGCATCCCGGGGCACCGTCCGATGTGCACTGCAGGGCTGCCGCGAAACACAGCGCCGCTACCGAACGACCCGAACCGGGCGGACCGGTGAACAGCCACGAGTGCGTCATCCGCGACCCGCGGTCGCCACCCCGGGCGGCGACCGCGGCAGCCGTCAGCTCGGCCTCGACATGCTCCTGGCCGACCAATCGATCGAAGACACCTGCCACGAACCGACCCTATCGATCCGTGCCGACAACTCGCGTCACGACTTCTCGGCAGTCGTCTTCTTCGCAGCAGCCTTCTTCGCCGGCGCCTTCTTCGCTGCCGTCTTCTTGGCCGCAGCCTTCTTGGCTGGCGCCTTCTTCGCGGCGGCCTTCTTCTTCACCGGCCCGCGTGCACGACGATCCGCGAGCAACTCGGAGGCGCGCTCGTCGGTGATGGACTCCACCTCGTCGCCCTTGCGCAGGCTCGCATTGGTCTCGCCGTCGGTGACATACGGACCGAATCGTCCGTCCTTGATCACCATCGGCTGGCCCGTCGCAGAGTCGTTTCCGAGTTCCCGGAGCGGCGGCGCCGCCGAGGCCTGCCGGCCGCGACGCTTGGGCTCGGCGTAGATCTTGAGCGCGTCCTCGAGGGTCACCGTGAACATCTGCTCCTCGTTCTCCAACGAACGAGAGTCGGTGCCCTTCTTCAGGTACGGGCCATAGCGGCCGTTCTGCGCGGTGATCTCTTCCTTGGACTCGGGATCGACACCGACGACCCGCGGCAGCGACAGCAGTCGCAGCGCATCCTCGAGTGTGACCGTCTCCAGGTCCATCGACTTGAGCAGCGAGCCGGTGCGCGGCTTGGGGCCGGCGGCCTTCTTGGCAGCCTTCTTCGCAGGCGCTTTCTTGGCCGCTGTGGTCTTGACCGTGCCGTCGGCGCCGGTCTCGACCGGCACAATGTCCGGCTCGGGTGCGGCCTCCGGCTCGGGCAGGATCTCGGTCACGTACGGGCCGAATCGGCCCTCCTTCGCGACGATCTCATGCCCAGTCAGAGGGTCGACACCGAGCTTGCGACCCTCCTGCGGGGTCGAGAACAGCTTCTCCGCGTACTCCACGGTGAGCTCGTCCGGCGGCAGATCATCGGGCAGATTCGCCCGCTGGGAAACGAGCGAGTCCGGAGCTGCCCCTTCAGCGGAATCTGCAACCATCCGCTCGAGGTAAGGACCGAAGCGGCCGACACGCACATGGACCTCGCGGCCCTCGGCGTCATCGAAAAGGCGAATCGAGTTGATCTCGCGGGCATCGATGTCCTCGAGATTCTCGCCGACCATCTTCTTCAGGCCGCCAGCACGAGCGATCGAGTCGTCCGCCCCCTCGGCATCACCGAAGTAGAAGCCCGACAACCAGCTTCCGCGCTGCGCACGGCCACCGGCAATCTCGTCGAGGTCGTCCTCCATAGCAGCCGTGAAGTCGAAGTCGACGAGCCGCCCGAAGTGCGTCTCGAGTAGGCCTATCACCGCAAACGCGACCCACGACGGGACAAGCGCGCTGCCACGCTTGTATACGTAACCGCGGTCGAGGATGGTCTTGATGATCGAGGAGTACGTCGACGGGCGGCCGATGCCGAGTTCCTCGAGCGACTTGATGAGGCTGGCCTCGGTGTAGCGCGCGGGCGGGTTGGTGTTGTGTCCGTCGGGATCCAGCTTGGTAGCAGTCACACCCTGGCCCCGCGTCAACGCCGGCAGGCGCGACTCAGCGTCGTCGGACTGACCACCGGCCTCCTCGTCGACGCTCTCGACATACGCCTTCAAGAAGCCGGGGAACGTGATCGTGCGACCCGACGACGAGAAGATGCACTCCTCTCCGGTGCCGGCCGTACCGGTGATCCGAAGCGTCAGCGTCGTGCCGCGGACGTCAGCCATCTGAGATGCGACGGTGCGCTGCCAGATCAGTTCGTACAGACGGAACTCGTCGTTGTCGACACGTGAGTGCAGCTGCCCCGGGGTCTGGAAGACGTCACCGGCAGGGCGGATCGCCTCGTGTGCTTCCTGGGCGTTCTTGACCTTGCGGGTGTACTGACGCGGGCTCGAGTGCAGATACTCGGCGCCGTAGAGCTCGGTGGCCTGCGCACGGGCCGCGGCGATCGCCGAGTCCGACAGCGTTGTCGAGTCGGTTCGCATGTAAGTGATGTAGCCGTTTTCGTACAGCCGCTGTGCGATCCGCATCGTCCGCTCCGAGCTGAAACGCAGCTTGCGTGCGGCCTCCTGCTGGAGCGTCGATGTCATGAACGGCGCGTACGGCTTGCGCGTGTACGGCTTGTCCTCGGCAGACGAGACAACCAGGTCGGCGCCGTCGAGCGCTTCCGCGAGTCGGCGCGCGTACGCCTCGTCGAGCACCACGACACCGGACGACTTGAGATTGCCATCGGGACCGAAGTCGCGACCGGCAGCGACCCGGGAGCCGTCGACGGACACCAGGCGCGCGCCGAAACTACGGGGGCTGGCCTCGGCACCGGCGTCGAGCGTCGCCGAGATGTCCCAGTACGACGCCGACCGGAATGCCATCCGCTCGCGCTCGCGCTGCACGATCACCCGGGTCGCGACGGACTGGACACGGCCTGCCGACAGCCGCGGCATGACCTTCTTCCACAGCACGGGGCTGACCTCGTAGCCGTACAGACGGTCAAGGATGCGGCGGGTCTCCTGCGCGTCGACCAGGTCGTTGTCGAGATCGCGGGTGTCCTCGGCGGCCGCACGGATGGCCGGCTCGGTGATCTCGTGGAAGACCATCCGGCGGACCGGGATCTTCGGCTTGAGCGTCTCGAGCAGGTGCCAGGCGATGGCCTCGCCCTCGCGGTCGGGGTCGGTCGCGAGATAGAGCTCATCGGCATCCTTGAGGAGGCCCTTGAGCTCGGTGACCTTCGACTTCTTCTCCGGGCTCACGACGTACAGCGGCTCGAAGTCGTGATCGACGTTCACACCGAGGCGCGCCCAGGATTCGCCCTTGTACTTGGCCGGGACGTCCGCTGCGCCGCGGGGCAGGTCGCGGATATGCCCGACGGACGCCTCCACGATGTAGTTTTTGCCCAGGTAAGGCGCGATCTTCTTGGCTTTCGTCGGTGACTCGACGATAACCAGGCGGCGTGTGGCGGACGATCCGTCCGCCGCGCTCTTGTCCCGTGCTGCCACCAGCAGTCCGCACCTTTCCTGCTCGATCAGTGCCGCTGAGCACCTGATGCGAATCTCGTCTCCGACCCCGTTATACCGGGTCCGGTCAGTTACAGGGTGTCACACCGCGAAGATGAACGCGCATATCCGCCCCGGTCCGTTCGCTCAAATGTGCGGCCAGTTCTGTCGGGCATCGGGATGATCGGGCGGTTCTCCGATGTTTTCAGCGAGATGCATGAGGCGCCGACGGCCCGAAATTCGCAAGCCAGGGCAGGAGCCCCGGATGCCCACGATCGTGGGTGCCACACCGGCGCGCATCAGCGACTGAGCAAGCACGACGTGCGTTTCCGGTGCGTGCGGATCCAGCCCCAGCACGTAACGTTGTCCGTCGGCCTCGACGCGTCCGGACGCCAGTACCCAAGCTCGCTGTTCGCGAGGGCTCGGTACCCAGTCTGCGGGCACGAACTTGACCGCTCCCCTGGTCCACTCCAGCGCGAGCGCCACCAACTCCGGAACCGGCGCGGTACGAACGAGCGGCCGACCCTCTTCGGAAGTTCCGATCTCCGATTCCAGGCCGGCTTCGCGCATCATCTGGGCGATCGACTCGGCGCGCCACCCGCTGTCGACCACAACCGACACCCGGGCGCCCTCACGCGAGCTGACCACCTGCCCCTGCGCAGCCAGCAGCCCGCTCAGGTCGGTCACCGCGGGCGGCACCGACTCGGCGGAGAAGAATGAAAGCTGACCCACAGAGTGGACATTAGGCCACACTCACGATTTGTTCGCCCCGTTCGCCGATTCACGAAAGAGCAGAGTGCCCTGAAAGAACTCGTCCCCCACCACCGTGACCGGAGATGGGGGACGAATCAGGCAGCGGTCATTACGACCGGCCTTCAACTCAATAGTTCAGCTGGTGAACAGATCAGATTGCGCGAACGCCGGTGGCCTGCGGGCCCTTGGTGCCCTGGCCGACCTCGAACTCGACGCGCTGGTTCTCCTCAAGGGTGCGGAAGCCGCTGCCCTGGATCTCGGAGTAGTGAACGAAGACGTCAGCGGAGCCGTCCTCGGGAGCGATGAAGCCGAAGCCCTTCTCCGCGTTGAACCACTTCACAGTGCCCTGTGCCATGCTATTCCTTCTCTTTCTTACACCGGATTCGATGGACAGCACTTCCGGTCCATCGGGCCGGTTCCGACCGCTGTACTTCTCGATTCCCCCTCAGGAACGCATAAGCACCGCGCTCGCAACATCGATCCTGCGGGCGTTTAAACGAACACAGAAGCTGCGACCAGGTCATAGTCAACCATGTTCGACGCGCGCGCAACAGTCGAAAGACGAACAAAAACTGCAAATAGTTGATCTTGCACAGCGTGCCATTTTCACCGCCGCCGGGGCCACCCGTCGAGGACTTCCGAACGATTCCGTGGATAAGATCGAAACCGCAGGTCCGACGCTCGCAACAGGCTCCGACGAACACCGTCGATCATCCCGGAAGAGGTTCCAGTGAACCCCTCGTCCCAAACCCTTCCAACGGGCGAAATCGACGATGATTCGTACGGTCGGAGGCTCCTCGACCGAGTAATCGCCGGTACACCATCCGGCGAGACGCCACTCACCCACATAGCCGAGCTGCCACCACGAATCTCGCGATCAACCGACTGGCCGGTCTGGGCGGCCTCGGCCGCAGTGCGAGCGATGACTGGGAGCGGAATTCCGCGACCGTGGAGTCATCAGGCCGCGGCCGCCTCGTACGCACACTCCGGCGAGCACGTGGTTGTCGCGACGGGCACGGCGTCGGGCAAGTCGCTCGCGTACCAACTGCCGATCCTCACCTCATTGTCCTCGGACTCGCGCGCAACCGCCCTCTATCTCGCGCCGACCAAGGCCCTCGGGGCGGACCAACTGCGGGCTGCGATAGCGCTCACTGAATCCGAGCCGGAACTGACGTCCATTCACCCGAGCGGGTTCGACGGCGATACCCCCACCGAAATCCGGCAGTGGGCGCGGGAGAACTCTCGCTGGCTCTTCACCAACCCCGACATGCTGCACATCGGGATCCTGCGTTCGCACCAGCGATGGGCGCACATGTTCCGCAATCTGCGGTACGTCGTGGTCGACGAGTGTCATTCCTATCGCGGCGTCTTCGGCTCGAACGTGGCGCTGGTCCTGCGACGGCTGCGCAGGATCGCCGCACGGTACGGTGCGCAGCCGACGTTCGTGCTGGCCAGTGCCACCACCGCAGAGCCCGGGGCAGCGGCCGCCCGACTGATCGGTGCGCCGTGCGCGGAGGTCACCGAGGACGGCTCGCCGCACGGCCCGCGCACGGTCGCCCTGTGGGAGCCGCCGCTGTTGGACGCAATCGCCGGGGAAAACGGCGCACCGGTCCGCCGCGCGGCCGGCTCCGAAGCCGCGCGGATCATGGCCGACTTGGTGGTCGAGGGTGCGCGAACGCTGACGTTCGTACGCTCGCGCCGCAGCGCCGAACTGACCGCGTTGGGCGCCCAGCGAATGCTGGCCGAGGTGGACCCCGACCTCGCGAGCCGCGTCGCGGCCTACCGCGCCGGCTACCTCGCCGAAGACCGCCGGGAGCTCGAGGCCGCACTGGCCGACGGCACCCTCCTGGGCGTCGCGACCACCAACGCGCTGGAACTCGGCGTGGATATCGCGGGACTCGACGCCGTGGTCCTCGCTGGTTTCCCCGGCACCGTCGCATCGTTCTGGCAGCAGGCCGGGCGGTCCGGACGACGTGGTGAGGGATCGCTCGTCGTGCTCGTCGCGCGTGACGACCCGCTCGACACCTACCTGGTGCACCACCCGGCGGCGCTACTCGAACGGCCGGTCGAGGCCACCGTCACCGATCCTGCCAATCCATACGTGCTGGGCCCGCAGCTACTCTGCGCCGCATTGGAGCTGCCGCTGTCAGACGCCGAAGTGGCCGACTTCGGCGCGCTCGAAGTGCTCACCGAGCTTGCCGGGCAAGGGCTCATCCGGCGTCGCACTCACGGCTGGTTCGTCGCAGCCGGCACCGATCCGCACAGCGCACTCGACATCCGCGGTGGAATCGGCACGCAGGTCGCGATCGTCGACGGCGAATCCGGGCGCATGCTCGGCACCGTCGACACCGGTCGTGCTCCCGCCACCACGCACCCCGGCGCGGTGCACATCCATCAAGGCGAGTCGTTCGTCGTCGACGAACTCGACCTCGAACACGGCGTGGCGCTGGTCCATCCCGAGACCCCGGACTGGAGCACGTCGGCGCGCGAGATCACCGAGATCGCGATCATCGACGTCGCAGAGCACAAACCATACGGCGATGTCGGCGTCGCTCTGGTCCAGGTGGAGGTGACCCACCAGGTAATCGGATATCTCCGTCGCCTGTCGTCCGGCGAGGTACTCGACTCGGTCGAATTGGACATGCCCGCCCAGACCCTGAGCACCCGCGCCGTGATGTACACGGCGACCCCCGAACTGCTCGAGGACGCCGGGATCGGCGCCGACCGGGTACCGGGCGCCCTGCACGCCGCCGAGCACGCCGCTATCGGCCTGCTTCCCCTGGTCGCTACGTGCGACCGAGGTGACATCGGCGGCGTCTCCACTGCCCTGCACCCGGACACCGGCCTGCCGACAGTGTTCGTCTACGACGGGCACCCGGGCGGAGCCGGATTCGCCGACCGCGGCCACGCAGAACTGGTCCGGTGGCTCAGCGCCGCCCGCGACGCCATCGACGCGTGCGAGTGCGCAACCGGCTGCCCGTCCTGCGTGCACTCCCCCAAATGCGGCAATGGCAACCATCCTCTCGACAAGGACGGCGCGGTCCGGGTCCTCACTGCAGTCCTCGCAGCAGTGGCCCCGGACCACGGGCCGGGTCAGATACCGAACGGCGGCGCGTAACGGACTGCGCCGCTCGGCGGCGTAAGCCCCGCCATCGAGACCAGTGCCAGCAATACCTCGTCCGGGACGTCGATGCTCAGCCGAATGCCATGCAGTGATGCGCGGGTGAACCCGCTCCCGCCCTCCAGGTCGGCCTCCTCCGCAGTCCCGAAGGCCGCAAGGTTGATGTTGCGGACGGCCGAGATGTCATCCGCAGTCTCGGGGCGGGTGATCCAGCTACTTGCGGGCATGGCGAATTTTCCTCGAGCGAAATACCTTTCAGGCGCGAAGTGATCATTGCTGCTGTTCTCGGAACCTCGGGATCTCCCGCAGGTGACGCGAGAGCGCTTGCCCGCGCGACACCATTTGCAGCATCCTGCAGAACGATGCCGCGCAGCGCAGCGGCCTTCACCGCGGCCATCAAGACCCATCCCCTCGCCCTATCCGTCTCAACCAATACGGTTGGCGCAGCGGCCTTCTCATGATGGTTCATCCGCCGGACCGGCCCTTGCCCGCGCCCGAGCGGGACCTGTGCCGAGCGAGACGGGCCCGGTCGCTACCGTAGCCTCCACCACCACGTCCCAACCGTCGACCGTGCACCTCGCAAGCTCCACGCCCATCCGAGTGATGATCGACGCTGCTGCCCCACAAGCGGATTCGTCACCACTGGAGAGCGCGGACGCCGCCGCCAGCGCCGAGAGGTCCGCTGCCGACTGCGCGCGGTGTCGCGCCGACACCGCGCCACCGAAGTGCAGCAGACCGGTGGTCACCGCGACCAGGACCGCCAGCGCACAACACGCGAGGATCGTGGCACCACCGGACTCGTCCTGCAGGGATCGTCTCACGTCCCCTCCTTCGACTGCGGTTCCCGGGCCGCGACAGCCTCCGCGGACACCTCCAGCAATGGCAACAACGGAGCCCGTGCCCGCACGGTCGCGACCACGAGCGCGCCGTCGTCCCGCAGCGTGATCTGCGCGCCATCGGGTGCGACCCGGCGCGCCGTCGCGACTGCGTTCGCCCGGTCGTCCTGGGCCGCGAGACGAGCCGCCTCCCGGGCCGCGTCGATGCAGCGGACGTGCGTTGTCACTGCCAACACCGCTCCGATGCACAACATGACCACGGTCACGATGGACGCGATCGCGATTGCCGCCTCCACCGTGACCGCACCGGACTCGCCACTCCGACCGGGGACTGCCGGCGACGTCACATCGACGTGTTGAGTGCCTTGTCGATGATTCCCGTCAGCGCATTCACGATGGAGTCCCCCGTCACCACCGTGTAGAGCACCGCGCCGAATGCTGCAGCAGCAATCGTGCCTATCGCATACTCCGCCGTCGACATGCCGTCCTCGGCAGTCACCGCCAGCATCAGCCGAGCCTGAATCTCCTGGAACTTGTTCGACCACATGAACTTCCCCCTTCATTCGACGCCGATGCAGATTCTCCGCACCGGCACACCTCCACCCGGTCACAGCAACCCGCCCTGAAGCACCCGACCGGCGAGCCCGATCACCACCGGGACGATGCCCAGGCAGATGAACGCGGGCAGGAAGCACAGGCCGAGCGGGCCGCTAATCAGGACGCCGGCTCGTTCAGCCGATGCGGCCGCGCGATCCTCGGCGTCGGCGCGCTGATGTGCCGCCAACTCGGCCATCGCACCCGACAGGGCCACCCCCGATCGGGCCGACCGGCGAGCCATCCGGGCGAGCGCTTCCGTCGCCGGTTCCTCAGCCACGACATCCCACGCAGTCGCCGGATCCGCGCCCAGCGCAAGCAAATCTGCTGTGCGGCGAAGCGATTCCGCAAGCGGGGACGGCGCCGACCGCGACACCGCCGCAGCGGCGGAGGACACCGGCAGGCCCGCCTTCATGCACGCCGCAAGCAGATCGAACGCACCTGCAACAGCGAGCGGGTCCACCGGCGCCGGAGTCGCCGTCCGATCGCTTGCCACGTCTTCGCCATCGCGGAGTCCGGCGCCGCCCCGGAGTCGTCGCCGGATCCGGGCCGATCCGGGCGCGATCAGCAGCGCCGCGGCGGTCAGCACCATCGCGATCCACATCAGCGTGCTACCGAACCGACAATGCGGTCTGTCCACGCCAGCCCAGCGGACGTCAGTACCGTCCCCGCGACCAGCAGCACACCACCGAGCCCACCACCGAACAGCACCTGTACGGGAGAGGCTCCCATGAGCTGCCCCAGGACCACGCCCAGGATCGGCAGTCCGGCCAGCACCGCGGCGGTGGCCCGGGCACCGGCGAGACCTGCCTCTGCACGCTGACGGAATCGCATGCGACCCATCAGGTCCGAGCGTGCAGCCTGGAGTAGATCAGCAAGCGCGAGGCCGTGATGTTCGGCCACCGTCCACGCGTGCGCGATTCTCGCCAGCTCCCTCGCGGCCAGACCCGACGCCGCCGCGAAACCGCTCGCAGCGGACCCGCCGAGCCGAGCCCGGGCCGCGGCACCCCGGAACACATCGGCCACTGCACCGCCGCACTCCTCGGCCGCCGCCTCACACGCGACAGCAGGATGGGCGCCCACCCGCAGTTCCCCGATCACCACGTCGAGGCCCGCGAGGACCGCCCGGCGTGCGGCATCGCGCAGGGTGGCGGCGCGGCGGCGCCGCTGCCGGCCACGCAGGGTGGCGAAGGCGATCGCCGCAGCTACCGCCGGTGCGATCGCTCCCACCAGTAGCAGCGGCACACAGCCCACCAGCGCGACATCGAACAGAGACAGCCGACGCCACGGCACCGACGCCACGCCCCTGCGTGCAGAATCGGCCGACAGCGCGGTCCGTAACCGTTTGCGCGCGCTGCAACTGGGCGTCATCACCAGCGCCGTCGACAATAGCAACAACGATGCTGTCATCGGGATGACCTGGCCTGCAACATCTCCCGCAAGAGTCCGTTGGCGGGCGCGGATCCGCCCCGCAGAGTCCACGCGGGCACGACCTCGACCAGGCCGGTCGAGTCCCGCTCGAGCACACCGATCTCCACCAACCGGCGGGCGCCGCTCGCATCGCGGCGCACGTGCAGCACCGCCTGCAGCGCCGCGGCCAGCTGGCTGTGCACGGCCTGGCGATCCAGTCCCCCGAGAGCGGCGAGGGCCTCGAGTCGGGCCGGGACCTCGCGGGGAGAGTTTGCATGCACCGTGCCAGCCCCACCGTCGTGCCCGGTGTTGAGCGCGGTGAGCAGGTCCACCACTTCGGCGCCGCGCACCTCCCCGACCACGATCCGGTCCGGCCGCATCCGCAGTGCCTGCCGGACCAGGTCCCGCACCGTGACCTCGCCGACGCCCTCGACGTTGGGAGCGCGGGCAACCAGACGCACGACGTGCGGATGGGCGGGTGCGAGTTCGGCGGCGTCCTCGACACATACGATCCGCTCGGCCGCATCGACCCGGCCCAGCATCGCGGCGAGCATCGTCGTCTTTCCCGCCCCGGTGCCTCCGGTTACCAGGAATGCCAGGCGCGCCCGCACGATGGTCTCGAGCAACTCGCGCGCGTCGGAGTCGACCGTGCCGTCGGCCGTCAGCTCGTCGAGTCCCTGCGTCGCGGGCCGTAACACCCGCAGGGACACACACGTTCCACCCTGCGCTACCGGTGAGAGCACCGCGTGCAACCGAACACCGAAGTCCCCATTGCCAATTCCAGGAAGCCGCCCGTCCACCCACGGCTGCGCGTCGTCGAGCCGTCGACCCGCAGACAACGCCAGCCGCTGAGCCAATCGCCGGACCGCTGCCTCGTCAGGAAACGACACAGCGGCACGCTCGAGCCCGGAACCGCGATCGATCCATACCTGGTCCGGGGCGGTGACGAGGACGTCGGCAACTCCTGCGACACTCAGCAGCGCCTCGAGCGGTCCCGCGCCGGTGAGTTCGGTCTGCAGAATCCGCAACGCGGCCAAGAGGTCCGTATCACCCAACACGCCCCCGGACTCGGCTCGGATGGCTGCCGCGACCGTCGCGGGCGTCGGCTCGCCCTCCGTCTGAGCAAGGCGTTCGCGCACCCGATCGAGCAGTTCTGGGGATGTCAGCACACTCATGCCGTTCACCACCTGCCGCGCGGCCGGGCACCGAGCACCCCGAGCACCGATCGGGCCGCCGAGGACAGCGGCGAACGCCGGCTCAACTGCAATCCACCGCGTTCGAGCATCGCCTCGAGCTGCGGTTCGGGACGCATCGCCGCCAGCAACGGCGCACCCAGTGCTCCGGCGATGTCCGTCCCACGCAATCCGCCCGGCGCTGGCCCCCGAACCACTATGCCCTGGTGCGGATTCCGCTCCGCTACCCGGGCCAGCACGCGCTCGGCAGACAGGCCCGCACGCACCCTCGCGGGGATCACCATCACTATGAGATCGGCGATGTCCAGCAAGCCGTCACCGGCTGGAGAGGGCTGTCGTGAAACGTCACAGATCACCACGTTGCCGGCGCACCGCCCGGCCTCGGCCACCGCGATGGCCGCCGGCGGGGTGGGGCCGGAGAGGGCGAGCGGCCCACGACCGCACGCGAGCACGCTCAGACCCGGCCCTCGCCCGGGCAGGGCCGCGTGCAGCGCGTCGGCAGACACCCGCCCACCCTCGACAGACAACCCCGACCACCGCAATCCAGGGGTGTCCTCGATCCCGAGCAACAGATCCAGTCCACCACCGAACGGATCCGCATCGAGCAGCAGCACCGACGGGACGCGGGACCCCGAGCGGGACGGTGGGCGAGCAGCCTCGAGTGCGAGCGCGGCAGCGAGCGTCGAGGCGCCGGCCCCGCCGCAGCCACCGACCACGGCAACCACCGCACCATCCGCCTCCCGCCGCATGCCGTGGTCGCCGAACACCGTGACAAGGTCGGCTTCCTCGGCAGGGAGCCCGAGGACGTGATCCGCCCCGACGCCGGTTGCCGCCTGCCAATCGGCGAGCGTGGGCACTCCGTCACACACGAGCACGACACCGCGGCGCCGTGGCAGCCGCGTCGCACATTCGCGCGCCGCTGCGGCATCCAGTACGACAAGACTCGCCCCACTCCAGACCGACCGCGCGGGCAGTTCACTGCACGCGTCAAATGTTTGATTTGTCGCCGCTGCAACCGACCGGAGACAGTGGGCGACGGCGGTCGCGTTCACCCATGCCAGCACACCGGGGCGGTCGGCAACCGTGGATGCTCGGGTGTCGTTGTCCATGCCCACAAGCTTGCGATGCTGTACGAGCGGCCGACAGCACCGATCGGAGAATGTGGACAGAATTGGACGCTGTGGATAATTAACGGTACTTCAGTACCAATAATTGTCGACAGTGCTGTGTGCGCCCGATTTTCGGTGCATACCCTGTCACCTCTGGAAGTACTGCGACATCTGGAAGTTCGACACAGATGGTGCGATTCGCAACCCTGCTCTCGGCAAGGAAACTGGGGCAAACCGGAGAAGTTAGGGGACGACCCCCGCCAGGGGGGGAGGAGGCGGGGGTCGTCAGAGTTCAGCCCCGGGGGGTCGGGCTGAACACGCCTGGATCGCGTCCAGGTAAGAATAATAATACACCTAGATCCAGGAAAGTTTGCAAGTTCACCGATTGGCCCGGGCACGCCCAGACCGACATCCGCCCCGACGTGCGCGCCGACTCCCCTATCCTGAGTCTCGTGACCGCCCAATCGAGCGAACTCACCGAACGCGGCCGAGTCGCCGCGTTCTTCGACCTGGACAAGACGATCATCGCGAAGTCCAGCGCTCTCGCATTCAGCAGACCGTTCTTCGCCCAGGGTCTGATCACCCGTCGATCCGTGCTCCAGAGCAGCTACGCCCAGTTCCTGTTCCTGCTATCCGGCGCCGACCACGATCAGATGGAGCGGATGCGCACCCACCTGACGAACATGTGCGCCGGCTGGGACGTCGAACAGGTCCGGGCCATCGTCGCGGAGACACTGCACGAGATCGTAGATCCGCTGGTGTTCGCCGAGGCGGCCGATCTGATCGCCGATCACACCGCACGTGGCCACGACGTGGTGGTGGTCTCTGCGTCCGGGGAGGAAGTGGTGACCCCCATAGCAGCGGCGCTCGGGGCGACGCACAGCAGCGCGACTCGGATGGTGGTCGAGGACGGCCGGTACACCGGAGCGCTGGAGTTCTACTGCTACGGCGCGGGCAAGGTCGAAGCGATGCGCGAGCTTGCCGAGCGCCAGGGCTACGACCTCGAACACTGCTACGCATACTCCGATTCGGTGACGGATCTGCCGATGCTTCTCGCCGTCGGGCATCCGACAGCGGTCAACCCGGACCGGGCCCTTCGCCGGGAGGCCGCCGGAAGAGGTTGGCCCATACTGACTTTCTCCAACCCGATCTCGTTACGATCCCGGCTGCAGGCGCCCTCCCCCACCACGCTCGCAGCCGGGGCGGCCGTGCTGTCGAGCGCCATCCTGGCCGGCGCGTTCACATACGGCCTGCGGCGCCGAAATCGCTGAACCCGGGTCTCCCACAAAGAAAAATTGGCTCTTGAAGTGGATCGGGGCAGGGGGTACAAAGGAGGTACGGAAGGCCGGATGGCCAGGATCGACTCGGAAGAGAAGGCTCGATTCCCCGAACGGACTTCCCAGCACGGACACCAGGCACCCACGCGGAGCTGCAAGCCACTATAAGGGCAGAAGCGTTGTGGGCCTGCGTAACTCGGGCGTTCTCGGCAAGTACCCTGCACGAGTTGCAGGGGCGACCCGGCAACCTTCGAGCCTACGCCGAGGCCGTTGACACACAACCCACCTCGCACGCTTGGTAACCCGGCGGTCCGTGCTAGCGGGTGGCGGTATCGACTCTGATCGGTAGCGCCACCCGCTTCGTATGTGCGGACCCGTCAGCCGGCGGCGGCATCTGCGATCGACATCGCCTCTCGGGCGCCGGCTTCGAGCGCGCCGCAGCACAGGATCACCCAGCTCCCGACACCCTCGGCGGTCCCCGACGCGAACCCGGCGATACCGTCGCGGTAAGCCGGAGCCCGACGCATCCAGCTCACCTCGGGCACACCGAGATTGTGGGGGTCCAACCCCGTCGATGTGGCCACGAGCCTGGACGCGGCACGGGCAACGATGCCGTCGGCGACACCGAACGGCCGCAACGTCAGCAGTTCTCCGTGCACGATCGCCGCAAGTACCGGCGCGGGCGCCTTGGTTCCGCCGGTCACGAGCTGCGCGAGCATGTCCAGACGCTGACCGACCTCACGGTCCGCGCGCGGGCGCCCCAACTCCTCCGGATCGGTGACCAGATCGGCGGCCGCAAGCAGATGGAGACGAGCGAGCACCTGCAGGGGTGCCCGCTGCCAGGTCGGCAGGATGACGGTGAGCGCGTCGCCGTCGAGCGCCTGGGCGACCCGCAACGCACCAGAAAGTACCTGATCACCAACGGTCCCGGGCGTCGGCAACTCAGTCGACCCACCGTCGATCGACGCCGACGCACGCGCTGCGCGAACGGACGCCTCCGTGGCCGTCTGCGGCCAGCCCCGCCGGTTGGTCTTGTGCCGGTGCACCTCGCCGAGCGCATCGCGAGCGCGATCCGCGGCATCGCGGACACCAGGCAGGTCGAGCAGCGGCTGCAGGGGATCAGTCACGGGATTGCTCACAGCATCGACGCTACCCGCCGCCCGAGTCAGCTCCGCCGGTCGCCCGAGGTTGCTGCTCCGCCGGCAGCCACCTGGTGCACGCACGCCGGGGAGACCGTGCGCGCGCCGAGGACGTCATCAGGGGCGGCCTCGGTCGATACCGGATCAGCTAGTTGAGTAGTGCGGTGAGCGTTGTTCCGGTCAATCGTTTGACTTCGCGTGACAGGTGGGCCTGGTCGGCGTAGCCGGCCTTTGCCGCGGTTTCACCGAAGGAGGTTCCTCCCCGCAGTAGCCGCAGGGCCCGCCGGAATCGGTGAATCGAGGTGAGCGTTTTGGGTCCGTATCCGAACAGGTGATCGCTCAGGCGCCGCAATGATCGCTCGGACAGGTAGTGCTCCTCCGCAATGGCGGTCACACTGAGTCCGTTTCGCGCGGCGCGATCGAGCGAAGCGGCGAGCCGAAGCTCATTGACGTTGACGGCGGCACGAATCCATAGGGTGTGCACCAGAGCCGTCAGAGCCGTTTCAGGGTCCTGGTAGGCGGCGTCGACAAGCGAAGCGGGCAGGCTGACAAGATCGTCAAGTGCCACTCGTTCGCCACGTACGTCGTTGGCAGGAATGCCGATCAGCGCGTGCGCAACGCCCGGCGCGAGGTGAAGGCCCCACGTCGCGCTGCCGGACGGCACCTTGACCGAGACTGCCTTCGTATCCGGCCCTGCGAACATGAACTTGCCGTCGGAGCACACCAGATCCATGACACCATCGGGGAGTATTCGGTGTTGAGGCTCGTCGGAAATGACGCGCCAGAGTGTCCCAGCGGGGCTCGCATCGGGCCAGGATCGGTAGTAGATCATCGCGCCCCTCTCCGCTTCGGTTCCACACTCACTCTAACAAGTGCGCCTCCTTCGAAGGGACAGAGGAGATCTGGCCGATTCGTTCAAGACAGACCTGGGGCATATCGACCAGAATCGATGCGACACCAGTGACCATTCATCAGGAGAGTTCCACCAATGCAGGAAAAGATCGAGTCCTTCTTGACGAGCCTTGAGGCTCTTGATGACGATCGCCACGAGATCATCTGCCGCGTGCGCGACAGACTGCTTGCGAAACACCCCGGGCTTGACGAGAAGTTCCAGTACGGCGGGATCCTGTTCTACGACGGAGCGCAGGCCTACTGTGGGCTCTTTGCACGCAAGGACTACGTGACCCTGGAACTCGGAAACGCCGCCTACATCGAGGATTCCTTCGGCTACCTCGAAGGCAGAGGCACCAAAGAGGGCCGCCGCCACCTTCGCCTCCACACGCTCTCGGACGTCGCAGACAAGCACGTAGAGGACTACCTCGATCTCACCTGGGAGACGTTCTAGGAGTTGTCAAGTTCCTATCGCACCCGCGGAGAGCAGGCCGGAGCTGACGATTGGCCGATTCATTCAAGAACTGACTCAGTAGCCCGCGGAAGGATGAGAAAGGGCCCCTCCCAAGCCCATACACCTACCAAGAGAGATTCTCATGCGCCCGTCGTCGGCATCGCCTGCAATCATCACGCCCAATGTCACTGAATCACGGAGCTTCTACCAGAAGTACCTCGGTGCCCGGCTGATCTTCGATTGCGGCTGGTTCATCAACCTGGAGTTCGGAAAAGGACTCTCGGTTCAGTTCATGGAGCCGCAGGAAGGTATGGCGGCCTGTAAGGCTGCCGGGCTCACCTACAACTTCTGCGTCGAGGACGTGGATGCCGAGTACCAACATCTGATCGGACTCGGCCTCACGCCGGAAACTTCCCCGGAGGACCACCCCTGGGGAGACCGAGGGTTCACAGTGCTCGACCCCAACGGCGTCAGTCTCTACATCTACTCCGACATCGAACCGGCCCCAGAGTTCAAGTCGGCCTTCCGTACCGCTTGACGCCGGGGTTCCGGCCTGGATCATCGCTGGGACGGACGAGGTGTGACGCCAACGCTGTCACTTGTCCAGGGCGCCGTCGGTAGTGTTCGTCCGCGAATCAGACTCCCTGTGAGCTCGGTGTGCTGAGGTGCGCTTTCGCCGGTCAACCGGCGCAAGACCTGCCGAGCCGTGGCCGCGGTGATTTCCTCGATTGGCTGCCTCCAGGTGGTCAGACCGAGGACGGGGCTGGCGAGTTGGCCGATTCCGTCGTATCCGGTGAGTGCTATGTCCTCGGGCACTCGGATGCCGAGCGCGGTGAGCTGTTCCCACGTGCTCAACAGGGTGGGGTCGTTGGGGCACATGATGACCGAGACGTGGTCGAGGCAGCGGGCAAGGGCACCCGGGTCGGGATGGTCGCCGTCGGCCGCACGGGGAATCGTGACGGTGTCGACACCGGCCGCGGCCAGCGCTCGCTGCATCCGGGTCGAGCGTTGATACAGGGTCGTCGAATGCTCTGCAGCCACATGCAACACCCCCACGACGCGGTGACCGGCATGGGTGATCAGCCCTGCAAGCACTTCCGCCCCACGACCGTCGTCGCAGACCGATCCGATCGACGGCGCGGCGCTCGAACGTCCCATCAGGACGGTTGGGAGCCGCCGAGCGACCGGAACGATCTGCGGCTCAGGTATCCGTCCGGAGGCGATGACGAGCGCTTCGGGCCGTAGCCCGAGCAGTCCGGCCAACGCATCGGCGGTCGTGGTACCGGCCGAGGCCGTGCCCACCGCGAGTGCGAATCCCGCCTCCTCGAGGTGTTCTTGAAGGTGAGCGATCATCTCACCGTAGAACGACAGCCGCACGGAACGGACGAACACTCCGACGATATTGGTGTTCTTTGCCTTCAATGCTTGGGCGCGAATGTCTTTGACATATCCGAGCCGGGCCGCGACTGCCTCGATGTGCTGTTTGGCGTCATCGGAGACACCCGGTTGTGCGAGCAGGGCGCGGCTGGCCGCCGACTTCGAGACTCCGGCGGCGGCAGCGACGTCCGCAATGGTGATGCGGTCAGCCATGTCCGGAGCCCGGCGTGCGTCGGTCGGCCGGCGTGTAGTCGACGACCAGTCCGAGATGGTCACTCGGCCAGGTGCCTCCATCCGTCGGTTCGCCGATCGTCTCGGTCCGATCGACCTCCATTCCGGACGAATGGAATTGATAGTCGAGGGTGTAATCGAGCATCCGCGCTGCCGAGCCGGCCGAACGAAGGCGTGGTGGTGTATCGCCGACCAGCGGATTCCTGGCGAGCACCGTCGCCTGAGGTGTGAGGGCGGTGGCGTCGTTCCAGCTGTCCCGAAGACTGCCGCCGATGATCGCTCGGTACTCACGGCTACCGGGAACGAGGTTGAAGTCTCCTCCCAGAATCTCGTGGTCCACCGGCTTCATCGTCCGGTGGAGAAGATCGTCGATCTCGGCCAGTTGCCGGAGACGCACTTCGACGGTGGCTTCGATTGTGTTGGAATCGATTCGGATGTCCGATTCTGCCGCGAACTTTCTGCCGGCCTCGGTCATCTGCCACGCCGACGGCGTGTGCCGAAGATGAGTCGAGCCGATTCGGATCCGAACGGAGTCCATCTGGATCACCGCAGTGGTGAGGTAGTAGTTGCGGCCCTCGTCCCCGGAGAGTCGGTCGACGCGGACCTCCGACGGCTCCTGCACGGACAGCACCGCGGGAACACTGACGAGGCCGACGGAGTCGTCCGGGACAGCAGCGACGCGCATGCCCAGCTCGGACGCGAGGTCCTCGGCGTGCCGAATACTCGATTCCTGCAGGAGGACGACATCCGGTCGATGGGGCGCAACGGTCGTCGCCAGCAGCCTGAGCCGCTGATCCCGGTTCGTATGCAGGACATTCCAAGTCACCACGCGCAGCGTGCTCATCGTCAAGATTCTCTCTCTGTGTCGAAACCGGCGTACGAAATCGTTGGGTCGAACCGGAGGTAGGTGCGGTCATCGGGGGTATCGGCACCCTGCTTGAGCGGCTTGCCCATGGCAGCCAGTTCGCCGATGCAGGCCGGGTCACGTTCGATAGCGGCGAACAGTTCACGCTCGGCGCACTCGAATGTGGCCGCCGGCCCCGGATACCCGTCGCTGGCGAAGACCACGGTTGTGGCATCGGCAACCGGGAAAACCTCGAGGTGACAGTCGGGGACGGCACTACCGTCGAGCACTCCGTAGCCGAAGACGGCGTCCCGATTGGCGAGATTGTGTTGCAGTTCGAGCAACGGCCGGCTGGCTGCCAGCCCCGGGTCCTGATCACGCAGTACGTCGAGCGATTCGCCGGCCGCCACATGGGCCGCAACGACAGCCGCCCGGAACAGAGTCATGGCCTCATCGACGCGCTTCTCGCCCAGGACCACCCGGTCACCGATGCGCAGGTGAACATCGCCGATCCGCCAGATCTCACGGTGTGCCCGCGAATAGACGGCGGCGACGGCGCCGGACGGGCCGGCGTGATCGGATCGGATGTGTCGGAGCGCACGGCTGATCGAATCGACCGCAACCCTTGCAGACACCGTCGGCTCCAGCCGGGCGATCTCCCTGGCGACGGTCTCGGCGTAGCGCCGGCCGCTCGGCGCCTGGCCCCTGTCACGTAACGGGCTCGACATCCCGTCGACAACGGCCGCGAAGTGTTCGGTGACGACGACAGCGTCCTCACACTCCGACCCGGCGCTCTTCGGTGCGATGAACCACTCCTGAACGTACGCGGTCTCATCCGAGAGCTCGACGACGGCACAGGGGGGAGGTTGGGGGGCCACGAGCACGGGAGGTCGGCTCCTGTTCTTCTGTCGTAGTTGATAATTCATCGTCTTCCGACTCCACGGCGCGATGCCCGCAGTGCCATGCGGTCGGCGAACAGCACGACCACAACCGATAGCGCCGTGATGATGACGACATACGCGGTGGTCAGGCCGACCAGGTTCGGGTCCTGTTCGGCGGCCAGCGTTCCGAGCGTGACACCGAGTGGTTTGTTGTTGATGTTGTAGAGCATCACCGAGACGGTGTACTCGGAGAGGGTGTCGTTGAACCCTAGCGCTGCGACCTGTAGGAGTACTGGCGTCAATGCCGGCAGGATCACCGTCAGAAATCTTCTCGACGGGCTCGCCCCGAGCGACCGCGCCGCGTCTTCGAGAGAGGGATCGAGACCGGCGTAGGTTGCGGTGACGAAGCGCGACACCACAGGGAGAAGCAGCACGGTGTACGCCAGCGGCAGAATCCAATACGTGCCGACCAGGACCTGTCCACCCACAAGTGCGCTCCCCGAACCGAACGCGATGAGAAAACCCAGCGCAACAAGGATTCCGGGCAGAAAGTACGGCAGGAACATCGTGAGCTGGATGGCATCACCGACGAACCTTCGCCGTGACCGATACGAGAGGTGCGCAGCGACGGTTCCGATGACAAGCGCCAACGGGATCGCGATTGCGGCAAGAGTGAGCGAATTGACCAGCGGCTCATACGCAGTCGTGCTCGTCAGCATACGAACGTAATGCTCGACCGTAAGTTCTGGACTGAGCTCGCCGCGACGGATGGCCTCCACCGGTGCGAGCGACAGCAGCGCCGTCACGACCAGCGGAGCCAGGTTGACGATCGCCAACAGGTACGCACACGCGTAGGCGAGGAACTTCGCTCCCCGGCCGCGTAGCCGCATCGGCTCGAACGGCCGCGGCGTCTTGCTCGTCATCATGGCACTGCTGCGACGTTCTTGGCGCAGCGCCCAAACCAGCAGGACCGTCGTCGCCGCACCCAGGAGCAATCCGAGCAGCGCGGCCATATCCATGCGCCCCAGCCCCGCCAGGGCCTGGATCATCGGGGCGATCATGGTCAGCTCGGGTCCACCGAGGATCGTCGGCGCGGCGAACGATGTGAGGGTCGAAATGAAGGCCATCAGCACCGACGCCAGGATCGTCGGCTTCAGTACCGGAAGGACCACCCGGAAGAGCGCCGGGAGCGGCTTCATTCCCAGCGACCGGGCCGCCTCGACCATCGAGAAGTCGACACGCCGGATCGCGGGCCGCAGGAACAGGAAGTGGTACCCGGTCATGGTGAAGGTGTGCACGAAGATCACCGCTCCCATACCGGAGAACCAGTCATCGGGAATACTCGGGATCACCGTCTGCAGGGTCCGGGTAATGAGCCCATTCTCGCCGTAGACCATTGCGTACCCGGTTACCGCCGCGATGGATCCGAACACCAGCGGCACCGCGTACGCGACTGTGAGAAGACCCTTTCCACGAATCGCGAACGCTTCGAGGAAGAACACCTGCGCGATTCCGACCACGTTTGCGGTGACGGTCGAGATCACCGCGATCACCAGCGTGTCGCGGATTGCACCTACGACCCGGCCCGATTCCATCAACCTCGACGCAACCTGTCCGACTGAGCCGTGGCCCGAGCGCAGTACCGCGTCGATCACGCTGAGATTCGGAAAGAACAGAAAAGTGATGACGAACCACCCGAACGCGGCTACCGTGGCGGCAACCAACAGTCGTTTCACACGCCGGGAGAGACCGCCGGGCCGCGCCGTCGCTGTCGTCCCCGTCATCTCGGTCATCTCGGTCATGCGGACAGCTCGATCAGATCGGGCAGGTCGAAGCCGCACCGCACTTCATCGCCGACGTGCAGAACCGTGTTCCGGTCCGAGCCGGCGAGCATCGTCAACGCCTGGCCGCCGACCTCGACTCGATAACGCGTCGTCGAGCCGAGGAAGGCTGCATCGGTGACGGTGCCGCTGGCGACACATTCGAGTCCCGCGCCGTCGGCCAGCCGCAATCGCTCGGGACGAAGCGCAAGGTCACCACCGCGGACCACGCCGAACAGCGATCTGGTCCGGGATTCGAGAACGTCGATCGAACCCACGAACTCGCCGACATAACGGTTGACCGGCGAATGATAGACCTCCTGCGGGCTGCCGATCTGCTCGATCCGGCCCGCATTCATCACCGCCACCCGATCGGCGAGCGCCAATGCCTCTTCCTGGTCGTGGGTGACGTACACGGTCGTGACGCCCAGCTCCCGGTGCAGTCGCTTGATCTCGTCGCGCAGCGTAACCCGCAGCCGTGCATCGAGATTCGACAGCGGCTCGTCCATCAGCATCACCGACGGCTTCGTCGCCAGGACCCTGGCGATCGCGACCCGCTGCTGTTGACCGCCCGACAGCTCACTCGGCGTCGCGTTCGCGAACGTGTCCAGCCCCGTCAGCTCCAGGACTTCCGTGGTTCGAGCGACAACCTCCGTTTTGGGCAGGCGGTGCACCTTCAATCCGAACTGCACGTTCTGTGCCACTGTCAGGTGTGGAAACAGTGCGTAGCTTTGGAACACGAAGCCGATTCCGCGACGCTCGGGTTCGACCTTCGTGACATCGCGGCCGTCGACGACTATGGAACCGGACGAGATCGGGACGAATCCTCCGAGTGCCCGAAGCAGTGTCGACTTGCCACACCCGGACGGTCCCAGCAGCGCCACGAACTCGCCACTACCGACCTCGAGATCCAGGTGAGGAACAACCGTCTTGTCGCCGTATCGAACCCGTACACCCTTGATACCGATCATCGTCGGACACACACTCCCCGTTGCGCCGGCACCGCTCAGCCGCCGAGAATGTCGAGCTGGATCCGCTCGAGCCACGACGACATCCGTGGTGCCACGACGCCCCAGTCGATGTCTTGCTTGCCGATCTCCGTCAGTGCCGCTGCGGCTTCGGGCAGCTGCGCCAACGCCTGCGGATTCACCGGGGTATCGCTGCGGGTTGTCTTCACGAAGTCCGCCTGGACCTCGGCCGACCCGAACCAATCGATGAAGCGCTTCGCCGCATCTGTGCGATCACTGCCCGCCACCAGACCGATTCCGGTCGACACGAAGGGGGAACCGCCCTCTGCATCGACCACCCGCAGATCCAACCCGTTGTCCTTCGCACCAGTCTCGATGCCGCCGAGCCAGTTCACGACAACCGGCTGCTCTCCGGAGACGACCCAGTTCCAATCGAACTTCTGGCCCGACGCGACCGGAACCGCATTCTTCAGAATCCGGGTCAGCATCTCCCAGCCCACGTCCGAGACCTCACCCGACTCACGGTCGGTGTAGGGCCACAGGATCCCCGCGACCGCCGCCTGTCCGGTCTGACTCGTCACGCTCGGGAACACGAACTTGTTCGCGAACCGCTCCTCCGCCAGATCCTCCCACTTCCGCGGCGCCTGCTCCTCGCCGAGAGCTGCCGCGTTGTACGCCATCACGATCGGAGTTTGCGAGAAGAGTGTGAAGGACTCTGTGCCCGAATCGAAGGCATCCGGTACCAGGTCCCTCCATGCGGGCGAGTAGTCGGCGAGCACACCGGCAGTCTCCACCTGGTTCAGCTGCGCCTCTCCGAGCCCGAGAACGACATCGGCCTGGGAATTGTTCTTTTCGGCAAGGAGTCGCTCGGTCAACTCACCACCACCACCGGAGACAAACGAAACATCTAGACCCAGAGCATCTTTCGCATGGGAGGCGATGTACTCACCTCGTGGCCCCTCGCCCTGAGGCGAATAGACCAGGATCGAATCCGCGCTCGCTTCTCCACCACCCGACGAACACCCAACGAGGGTGAGTGCACCCGCCAAGGCAGCTACACCCACCGCCAACACCGACCGTTTAACCATCGCGCAACCCTCACTCTCGGGAACCTCGTTACGAAGTGATCGTCGACGGTCGAACCGACTCGATGGTGGCGCCGTTGGTTCTGGCAGATGAACAGACGGGAACGGTCCCGGGAGCGATCCCGGGACCGTTCCCGGGACCGCATCTCCGGATGGGGGTAGCGCACTGCCGACGGCCTAGCGCACTACCGACGGCCTAGCGCACTGCGGACTACGCCCGGGTGCCAGCGGACTCCGCCGATCACGGCACTGCACAATTCTCCGCCCGCTACCTAACTGGTCGCGGTCGGGACCTGCAGGATGTCTTCGCCGCCGATGAACAGGCCGGTAGGCCGGAATCCGAAGGACTCATACAGCGACTTGGCAACGACATTCTCGGGGGCGACCCCCAGCCGTAGAACGTGCGCCCCGAGGTGCTCGCGGGCGTCACGGACGACTTCGTGAAGTGCCGCCCGGCCCAGTCCTCGATGCTGGAAGCGGTGGTCGATCATCAGTCGATAGAGCCAAACATGGCCATCATCAGGATCCGGACCGTACATGACGAAACCAACTATGTCGCCTTCGAATACCACCGCCTTGGTCAAGAAGTCAGGAAGAAACCGGCTCTCGGCAATCGAGTACAGGTTCGAGGCAATCAACCCGGCCTGCCCGTCAGCGACGGCAAGTTCAGCCACCTCTTCCCAGTTGTCTCGATTCAGATTCTCGAGTTGCACTGTCATCATCACAGCCCCGTTCTACCGAGACCCGCCGCGCCCACGCCACCGATTTTCACTGCCGCGAGCGGCTAACCCCGACTGCGGCCGACTGGGACAGGTACACGCAAGAAGGTTCCTACATATCAACGGCCAGTTGATCATTGGCCTTCATCTATCGGGTCGGCGGAATCGGGAAGCCTCATACTCTCGGGGTATGTGGGGTGACTTTTTCATCCTTGGGGATGACTCGAATGTAGACCTCCGGCCGATGCACAGGACGGAGCGTTTCGGGCAGCCTGGTTCCCATGATTGAAGTGAGCGGACTGACGAAGGCCTACGGGTCGACGAAAGCGGTGGACAATCTCACGTTCTCCGTGAAGCCGGGCATCGTCACCGGCTTCCTCGGCCCGAACGGTGCCGGTAAGTCGACGACGATGCGGATGATTCTCGGACTGGATACGCCGACGGCGGGTACCGCGCTGATCGAGGGGGTGCCGTACCAGCAGCTCAAGCAGCCACTTCGCACGGTCGGTGCGCTGTTGGACGCGAAGTGGGTGCACCCCAACCGGTCGGCGAAGGCGCATCTGCAGTGGATGGCGGCGGCCAACTCGCTGCCTGCATCACGTGTGGACGAGGTGCTGCGGTTGGTGGGTTTGAGCGAGGTTGCGGGTAAGAAGGCGGGTGGGTTCTCGCTGGGTATGTCGCAGCGGCTGGGTCTGGCCGGTGCGTTGCTGGGCGATCCGAAGGTGTTGCTGTTCGACGAGCCGGTCAACGGTCTCGATCCCGAGGGCATCGTGTGGATCCGCAAGTTCATGCAGAGCCTCGCGGCGGAGGGCCGTACCGTGCTGGTGTCGAGTCATCTGTTGTCGGAGATGTCGCTCACCGCAGAGCATCTGATCGTGATCGGGCGTGGTCGGTTGATCGCGGACACGAGCGTCAAGGACTTCGTCGACCGTTCGTCGGAGTCGTCGGTGCGGGTGCGTAGCCCCCAGCTCGACGCGTTGCGCAGTGTCCTGACCGGGCAGGGTTTCGCGGTCCGCGAGGATGCGGGTGTCGATCATCAGCCGGCGTTGCTGGTCTCGGGTGCGGTGACCGACGACATCGGTGCGCTCGCCGGTGCCAACGGAATCGTCCTGCACGAGTTGGCGTCTCAGCGTGGTTCGCTCGAGGAAGCGTTCATGAAGCTCACCGGTGACGATGTGCAGTATCACGCGCAGGTCGCCGGAGTGCCCGTCGACGGTGCGCAGAACATGGGAGGTGCGCTCCGATGAGCGTGTTGAATGCAGAACGTATCAAGTTGACGTCCACCAAGTCGCCGATGTGGTGCTCGCTGATCGCGGTCGTCGTCAGCATCGGATTCGCGGCCATCATGGGTGCGGCGTACAAGTCGCTGGTGTCGTCGGGCGACAATTCGATGGGCGAGTTCACGGTCGCCTACACCCAGGCCGGCGCGGCGCAGTTCGGCGCCATGCTGGTGATGATCATGTCGGCGCTGGCCGTCACCACGGAGTACCGGTTCGGCGTCATCCGCACGACCTTCCAGGCGATCCCCAACCGGACCCAGGTGATCGGGGGCAAGGCGCTGCTGCTGGCAGCCGTCGCCGCCGTGCTCGGTCTCGTGATCGCGCTCGCCTCGTTCTTCGTAGCGCAGGCGATTTCGGGGGAGTCGCTGTCCATCGGATCGGGCAGCAACGCCCGTGAGCTGTTCGGCATCCCGATCTACTACGCCCTCCTGGCCGTGCTCGCGGTCGGTGTGGGCACGCTGATCCGTCAGTCGGCGGGTGCGATCTCGCTGCTGCTGCTGTGGCCGCTGGTGATCGAGAGCCTCGCGACGATGATTCCCAAGGTGGGCAAGTACATCGTCGAATTCGGCCCGTTCAACAACGTCAGCTACTTCCTGGGCCAGGGTTCCGACGCGGATTTCCACTGGGGCCCGTGGGGTGCGCTGGCGTACTTCGCAGCGTTCGTCGCGGTCGTGTTCGGCGCCAGCCTCGTCGTGGTGAAGAACCGCGACGCCTGACGAGCGCCCGAAGTGGACACCCGGCACCGCGAGATTCGGATAACGATCTCGCGGTGCCATTGCTTCCGGAACTCGCTTGTCAGAGAAGAACTCGCCGCTTGCACTCTCCATCCAATCAGCTGCTGCCGCGTGATCGGTCGCGACTACTGCGTTTCAGCTGAACCGGCTCCGGCTGCGCAAGTTCCATGCCAGGGGGATGAGAGTGATTCCGGCAGCGATGATTCCAACAACGGCCGGTCCTCTCAGGCCTAGGTCGGATTCCAGCGCGAGAGCGGAGGCAGCGGTGCCGAGGGCGGTACCGATGTTGAGGAACGAGGTGGGCATCGCGGCGGCGAGCGTCGGGGCGCTTCCGCCGAGTCGGATAGCGAGCCCGACGAGGATGGGAATCGCCGACAGTCCGGACAGGCCGAGAAGCGTGAACAGAGCAATTGCCGGAACCGGTGAGTTGGCCAGCGCGTAGATGGCGATCGTCGCGAGGAGCGTGATCGTGGCGACGGTCAATGCGGTGATGTGCGGGTGGTTTTCACCGACACGGCTGGTGACGATCGAGCCGACGAGTGCTGCGAGTCCGAACGCCATGAGGACTGCCGGCACGACACTCTGGGGCAGTCCAGCGCGGAGAGTGAGCAGTGGAGTGATGTAGCTGTAGATCGACAACACGCTAGCGGTGACTCCTGCGCATGCGGCAAGGACCAACCACAGACACGGTGATCGCAGCGTGCGCAGTTCCACGCGGATGGACGGAGCGGGTCGATCGATATTGTCAGCGGGCACGAGCAGGGCGACGAAGACGGCAGTGACTGCGGCCAGGACAGCCAGCGCCCAGAAGGCGCCGCGCCAACCAATGAGTTGTCCACAGAATGCCCCGAGAGGGACACCGAGAACGGTGGCGAGTATGCCGCCGGCATTGACGATGCCGAGCGCGCGCGACGCCGCTCGGGGACCCGCAGTGGATGCGGCCACCACGGACGAGACGGTCCAGAACGTACCGGTTGCGACCGCGGTAAGGACTCGAGCAGCCAGCAGCATGGTGAATTCGGGAACGAGAGTCGCAATGACATGTCCAGCGGCGAACACGGTGAGTGCCAACGTGAGAGTGACTCGCCGAGGCAGGCGCAGGGTCAGGATGGCCATGAGTGGCGCGCCGATGATCATCCCGATGGCGAACAGCGTGATCGACAAACCTGCCTGCGCGACCGTGACATCGAAGTCGGTGGCGAGAGCGGGCAGCAGGCCCGCGACGACGAACTCGCTGGTGCCCATGAGGAAGGTTCCCGCGGCAAGAAGGTAGGTGACCGGGGGGACCGCCGCGCGCGCAAGCGTGGTTGGCGAGGTGGTTGTTGTCATGTGGAGTGCTCTTCACTGGAGGTGGCGTGGCCGAGTCCGTCTCGGCGGTGCAATCGACCGCGGCTGCCACAGGGTCAGGTGGGTCGGACGCGGTCGAGAACCTGCGCAAGCCGCGTGTCGAGCCCCGGCGCGGTGTTCGGTGGAAGTCCGTCTACCGGGAACCAACGTACATCTTGCGACTCGTCGCTGACCACGACCGGGACGGCAGGGTCGGTCGTTCCGACGAAGGCGATATCGAGATGCGACCGGCAGCCGCGGAACCCGGCGCCGAGTGGGTGATGGTCGAGGTCGGCCATCGTGACCCCGGTGATCGCGTCACGTGGTATGCCGGTCTCCTCGACGGCCTCTCGGACGGCCGCGTCCTCGATGCTCCGGTCATCCGGTTCGAGGTGCCCACCCGGTTGTACCCAGAAGCCACCCTTTCGGTGATGACACAACAGGATTCGAATTCGCTGGGGGTCCAGTACGAACAGGCTCGCCGTGACGTGCGTCGGGAGTGGGCTCCGCCTGAGCACCGCCTCCCCGGCGACCAGCCGTTGCAGGAACTCGGCGCGAGCCCGGGTCTGCTCCGCGGTGTGAGGTACCCAGTCGGTGACGGCAGTCAGGACGGACCGCAGCATCGTCATGTCAAAGCCTCCTGTGCGCAATCGTGCTCAGCTGGCGACGAGTTGGTGCTGTGTGCGGTCACGCTGATGCGGCCTGTGCGGCTGAGCCGGTAAGTCAGCCACCCCGGTTCCGCGTCACCCTGCGCCTGCGCCATGTCCGGTCTGGAGGGAATGGCGCCGACCAGACTCGGTGCCGTCACCTGGTTGATACCGCCGATCGCCCATTCGAGGTGACGGTGCGTGTGGCCTGCGGACACCAACCGAACCGGGCGCCGCCGGAACAGGTCTGCCAGTCGCTCGGACGACTCCCGGGGCATGCTCATCCAGCTGTCGGCGCCACCCGTCCCGTCCGAGTGTTCTGGGCGCAGATGCAACGACTCGTGTGCAACGACGAGGGTCGGTCGCTGCAGATCCACCGGAAGTGCCTTGTGCTCGAGCCAGGTCCACTGCTGGTCTTCGCGGTCGAGTCCACTGCCGAACAGTTGCGAGTTGATGCCTACCACCCTCCAGCCCCGCAGGTCGTGCAGCCAGTAGGACGGTCCCCACTCGGCCTCCCATGTGGTGACTCGTGATTCGGACACCGGTTTGCCGTGCCAGTCGACGGGCAGGCCGTCGCGAACCGGATGATCGCCGACGTCGTGGTTGCCTGGCACGACGACGAACGGCACGGGCAGCCCTCCGATCATGTTCCGGGCCTCTCGCTGGTCGGCGATGTCGTCCGGGTCATCGACAACGATGTCCCCGCCGACAACGACGAGATCCGGCCTGGTGGCATCGACGAAACGCCGGAAAGCGCTCCAGCCCGATCTACCGCGTTCGTGCCGCTCCGGTCCGGCCGCGCGCCCGATGTGGAGATCGGAAGTGTGCGCGATCAACAGGTCCGTCACGTTCGCACCGGCCTCGCCCCGGACAGCACTGCCCGCGTGAGAAAGGACGCGACCCCGTCCTCGTCATTGGACGTGGTGACGGCCGTTGCGGCTGCGCGCACCGGGGCGGAGGCGTTGCCCATCGCGACGCCGACGCCTGCACGAGTGAGGAGCGGAAGGTCGTTGTGCTCGTCACCGAATGCGATCACCTGGTCCATCGAGAACTCCAGCGACTGTGCCAGCCAGTGGGCCGCGGCGCCCTTGTCGGCACGGGCAAGGGAGATCTCGACGACGCCGCCGAGTGAGTCGGTGACGGCGAAGGATTCGCCGAGAGCCGCCGCGACCACATCGACGAGGTCGCGGGGCACGCGGCCGGGGACGGCCATGACCAACTGGTGCACCGGCGCGGCCGGGCCGGCAGCGACCAGATCCGGATGGGGGTCTCGCAAGATCGTCTCGGTGCGGGTCAGGGTGAGAAACTCGGGGTCGCAGGCGAAGTGCGTCCCGAACTCCCATCCGAATCCGGCATCCGGCCATCGCCGACGAAGCACGCGTATCAGGTCCCCACCAGCGTCCGCGCTCACTGCGACCTCGTGCAGCGGCCCGCCCTTCGACCGCGGGTCGACTATCGCGGCGCCGTTGGACACGATGACGGCGGACAGCAGGTCCAGCACGACGGGCGACAGAACCGACTCGATCAGTCGAAGTGGTCGTGCGGAGGCCACCGCGAGGTGCAGTCCCGCGTCCCGCGCGGCGCGCAGGGCCGCGACGGTCGCGGCTGACACCGTCTTGTGTGAGGTGAGCAGGGTGCCGTCCAGATCGGTCACTACCAGGCGAGGATCAGGCAGCACGGCGTTCCCCCGTAGCGGTGTCGAATCCATGAACGTTCTCCCGTCGTGCGACGAGCCGCACCGTGTCTGACAACGGTGCCGCCGCGTCGAGCCGTGCCCGCCACGTCGCGTGCGGGGTCTCTACATGCACGACGCGATCCGCGCCGTGCAGCTCGTCGAACCTCAGTCGCCCCTCGACCACGAGGTCGCCGGGCCGCTCCGATTCGGCGGCCGCAAGGGCAAAATGCTCGGGCCTCACTCCGATCGTCGTCTCCCGCGTCGCCGGGGCCAGACCCGCGGCTGCCCCGTCGACGAGGTTCATGTTGCCGAGGAAAGCCGCGACGTACATCGTGGTGGGTCTGGCGAAGACCTCGCTTGGCGAGCCCATCTGCTCGATCTTGCCGTGGCGCATCACGACGATGAGGTCGGACATCGACATGGCCTCCACCTGATCATGTGTCACGTACAGCATGGTGGCGCCGATACGCCGCTGCAGCGCAACGAGTTCGGTACGCATCTCGATTCGAAGGCGCGAGTCCAGGTTCGACAACGGCTCGTCCATGAGCAGGATATGCGGGTCACGCACCAACGCACGACAGATGCCGACCCGTTGCCGCTGGCCGCCGGACAGCTGTGCTGGCATCCGATCGAGTAGATGGTCGATGTGCAGGGACTGGGCAACAGCTTGGGTCCGGGCGCGACGCTCTTCAGCGGGCACTTTCGCCATCTGCATCGGGAACTCGATGTTCTTCGCGACGGTCTTGGCGGGGTAGAGGCCGTAGTTCTGGAACACCATCGCTACCCCGCGTTTCGACGGGGCAGTCGAGGTGATGTCGCGATCGTCGATGTAGACACGGCCGGACGACGGGACCTCGAGTCCGGCGACAACACGGAGCAATGTGGTCTTCCCGCAACCGGACTCACCGAGAATCGTGGTGATTCGACCGGCCTGCGCCTCGAACGACACCCCGGCGAGCACTGGGGGTGGGTCCGGCGTCGACTTCCTGCCCTTCTTGTGGCCGTAGCTCTTGCGGAGGTCAGCCACGGTGACTGCGGCAGTCACTGGTCCTCCAGCAGCTGATCGGCACGATCCGCGAGTCGGGCGGCGGCGTCAGCTGGCGCGAGGTCGCCACGCAGGACCTGCAACTGCGTGTCCACGTAGGCCTGCGAGTATTCGGCATTCACCTCGCCGGGCAGTGCCGCCCATGCGACCGTGGGCTGATCTCGTACCGCTACCCAGCTGGGGTTGGCCTCGTACACCGGCCGCAGTCGGGCCGGGTCGTCGACAACCGACATCCGCAGGGGCAATGTGGCAGTCGCCGAGACCGTCTCGGTGACCGCCTCGGGGGTCACAAGGCTCAGCAGCGCGTCGCATACCGCCTTCTGCCGTTCGGGGTCCTTCGTCGTTATGACGAAACCGTTGGTGGACGTGGTCGCGACGGCGCGGCCGCCGTCAATCGTGGGCACCGGCGCAATGCGGATGTCGCCCGCGCTGCGCGCCCGGTACGCCGGGTAGCCCGAAGCGGACGAGATGTACATCCCCAGTCTGCCACCGGCGAAGGCATCGTTCGCTTCCTGGAAGAAGTTCGTATACACCGGGCTACTGCCGTCTGCGGCCATCGTGGCAAACAGATCGAACGCGGCCTTGCCGGCGTCGGAGTCGATGCCGACGGTCCCGCCGGCCGGATCGTAGACCTGACCGCCGCCCTGAGACACGTAGGTCTGGAAGTTGTAGTCGTTCCCGAAGTACGCAACCCCACCTCCGGTTCCGGTGGCGGCGATTGCCCTGGCCGCGTTGTGGAACTCCGTCATCGTGGTCGGCGGCCGATTCGGGTCCAGGCCCGCGGCGGTGAACAGCTTCGCATTGTAGAACAGGGCATTAGGCGTTACATACCACGGGATCTGGTACAGCTCACCGTCCACACGTATGCCGTCGAGCAAATCCTGATCGAGATCGTCGCGAAGGGCCGGGTCGGTATCCAAACAGCTGTCGACCGGCTGCGCGGCGCCCGCCTCGACAAACGTGCGGTAGGTCGCACCGGTGACGCGGACGGCGTCAGGTCCGTGTCCGGAGCTGATGTCCAGCAAAGCCTTCTGTGCCGTGGCAAGGTCGGAGTCGGCGCTCATCTCGAGCGTGACGGGCAGCGCGGCCCCGGACGTATCGAGGAGAGATTCGAGCAGTTCACCGTTCTGGCCGGACTGACCCGACACGATGCGGATGGGACCGGTGTCACCGGAGCCGGAGGTTCCGGTGGACGAGCAAGCGGTGGCGACGAGCAGCGCGGCGACAACCGTCGTGGTAGCGAGTGGTCGGATGACTTTGCGTGACATGAGAATTCCTCAAAGAAGCTGGGGCGGGAGGGGTGTCAGTCGGCCTGGCCGGCGAGGGACAGGCCGCGGATGAACTGGCGCTGGGCGAAGAGGAAGGCAATCAGGAGGGGCAGAACGGACAGGGTGGCCATTGCCATCTGCGGGCCATAGTCGGTGACTGCGTCGGAGTTGACGAAGTCGACGACGCCGAACGGGATGGTGGCGGCGCGGTCACTGGTGAGGACGAACGACGGCCAGAAGTAGGCGTTCCAGGCGGCAGTGACGGTGAAGACGCCAAGGGACACGAGGGCCGGGCGGCTCGACGGGATCACCAACCGCAGGATGATCGCGGGGGTGCCGGCGCCGTCGAGTCGGGCGGCGTCGAACATCGAGCCCGGTAGGGACAGGAAGAACTGGCGCAACAGGTAGATCGAGAACGCGGAGCCGACGAACGGAAGGACGAGTGCTGGAAGGGCGTCTATCAGCCCGACTGCACGGAACATCAGGTAGACCGGGATCGCGACCACCTGGAACGGGATGAGGATGAGAACGCCGAGGAGCCAGACCGACAGGTCCCGTCCCCGATAGCGCAGCCGGGCCATCGCATACGCGGCGGGCACGCACACGACGACCTGCAGCAGAAATGTGCACACGCACACCAGGATCGAGTTGCGGTAGTACGTTCCCAACGGCACGCGGTCGGCGACCTGGGCGAAGTTGTCCAGCGTCGCGTTGTGCAGGTAGTTGCCCGCGAGGATGTCGGCGGTGGGGGTCACCGAACCAGCCAGCATCAGGGCTACGGGCAGGAGCATGTAGATGCCACCCACCGCGAGGGCGACGTGGCGGGAGATCTGACCGGCGGCCTTCACCGGGTTCCTCCTTCCTCGAGTCGCCGCGCGTAACCGGTTCGCTGAGCGGCGGTCACGAGAAGCGACAGGGCCAGCAGGGCGATCGACAGGACCGCGGCACGGCCGATGTCGAAGTAGTTCACGCCGCGGACCCAGATCATGTAGGTGAGGGTTTCGGTCGAACCGAGCGGACCGCCCTGCGTCATCGCCGCGATGACGTCATAGGCCTGTAGGGCCGATCCGACAGTCGTGATGAACGCGAAGATCGTGGTCGGGCCCAGCGCAGGCCAGGTCACGTGCCAGAACACATTCCACGATGCGGCGCCGTCGATGCGCGCACTGTCGAACTGATCGCGCGGAAGGCTACCCAGCGCGGCGAGGTAGAGGATCGCCACCAGTCCGATCTGATGCCAGTTGCCGACGATCGCGACCGCACCGAGTGCAAGATCGGGGTTGGCGAGCCAATCCCGCACCCCGAAGATTGGAGACAGGACGGTGTCCACGATGCCGGTGTCGGTGTGGAACATCCATCGCCACACCGCGCTCATCGCGACCAGCGTCGTCGCGACAGGCAGAAAGTAGACGCTGCGCCAGAACCCCTTGCCGTGCGTCAGTCCGTTCACGAGGAGAGCGACGCCCAGTCCGATCGTCATCGACGGAACAACGGTGAGCACGCCGTACACGACCGTGTTACGCAGGCTTCGGGCGAACTCGTCGTGGGCGATCTCGGTACGGAAGTTGTCCAGTCCGACATAGGTTCCCGCGCCGCTGACCAGGTTGATGTCGAAGAAGGCGAGAACTACGACGAGCACGATCGGTACCATGACGAACATCAGCGCAAGGACGCCCGCTGCGAGAAGCAGCAGATATGGGAGGGACCGCTGCCGCAGGGCTCTCACAGCTGATCCCGGTCGATGATCTCCGAAAGATGATCGCGCACAGCGCGATAGCGAGTCGGATCGGTGTTGACGATCGCGACGACAAGCGCGTCGACGACGGTGAGCGCGGCGAGCCTGCTCGTCCACGCGTCCACGCCGGTCCGCGCGGTCGAGGCACCGACAATCAGAGGATGGTCGGCCAGGTCCGCGAGCGGGGTCCCCACGAATGTGGTGATCGCGACAACGCGGGCCCCAACGGATTTCGCCGCCTGGGCGGTGGCGACAACCTGTTTGTAGCTACCACCGTGCAGAAACGCGACCAGGACATCATCCGGAGTCAGTCCCTCCGCACGGACACGCTGAATCTGGCCGTCCGCCGGGGCGTCCGCAGCGAGCCCGAGGTTGTTCAACCGGTAGGCGAGGTCGAGGGCGATCGGGGTGGTGAGCCCGGCACCGACCACCAAGGTGTGCCGAGCGGAGCGGAGCGCGGAAACGGCCGCGGCGAAGGATTCCACGGAAACGGAACCCGCCACGCCGTCGACCGCCGCCGCGGCGAGAGCGGAAACCGCGCGCAGCGTCTCGGCGGGGGTGTCGGAATCGCTGAGCACAGGCGCCCGCCCGAGTTGCTCCTCGGTGATCGCCAGAGCGATCGACAACTCCTGGTAACCACTGAAGCCCACGGTGCGGGCGAAACGGATGACGGTCATTGCGGATGTCTGAGCACGCTTGGCGAGCTGAGCGGCGGACGTGCCGATGATGCTCGCCGGGTCGGCCAGCACGACCTCCGCCACACGCCGTTCGGCGGCACCGAGCGACCCGAGATGCGCCTTGACCTGAGTGATGGCACGAATGCCGGGCGACGGGGATGTAGGAGAACTGCTCACAGGCCAAGACGGTAGAAGGCCCCGGTGAATGAAGTTACGGCGAAACATTAATGGCAGGTGAAATGTTACCGCGTATCAGGCGACCGTCGCGGCGGCACTCCGTCACATGCTCGCTGGACGATTCGACCCCATTCTCGATTGCGTCTTCGGCGGTATCGACCAGGCCCCGTAGCTGCCCGCGGGAACGCCGAGTATCGCCCATTCGGGGCCAAATCGAATCGCCACCTCCAGCACGAGCGGGCAGCGTCGACCGTCTGGCGCACCAATTCGACCGGTCGCCGCACACAGCGGTCACTCCGCGGGAGCGAACGCTGCGAGCTAGGTTACCTGTGACTACCCTCACACGTGCGAGAACCGTTGCCGTGACAGTTCCCGAGGGTCCGCCCGAGAGCTCGACCGAAAGAAGGCAAGCCGAGATGACGAGCAGTGCAACCGACGCCGCCCCCGAGGTGTACCCGCCCAGTGCCGAGTTCACGGCCAATGCCAATGCCGGGCCGGAGCTCCAGGTAGAGGCGGATCGCGACCGGCTCGCGTTCTGGGAAGCGCAGGCACGTCGGCTGGACTGGGTCACCCCGTGGACAGAGGTCCTCGACTGGTCGGACGCCCCCGTCGCGAAGTGGTTCGTCGGCGGCAGCCTGAACGTCGCTTACAACTGCGTCGACCGGCACGTACTCGCCGGCAACGGTGACCGGGTCGCGATCCACTTCGAAGGCGAGCCCGGCGACAGCCGTGACGTCACCTACAACGATCTACTCGCCGAAGTGAGCCGGGCGGCAAACACTTTCACCGACCTCGGCCTCGTCGCCGGCGACCGCGTCGCGATCTACATGCCGATGATCCCCGAGGCCATCGTGACGATGCTCGCGTGCGCCCGACTGGGACTGACCCACTCGGTGGTGTTCGCCGGATTCTCCGCGACCGCACTGCGCTCGCGCGTCGACGATGCCGAGGCCAAGCTCGTCGTCACCGTCGACGGGCAGTGGCGGCGCGGGCAGGCCGCCCCGCTCAAGCCGGCCGTCGACGAGGCGGTAACCGGGGCGGCATCCGTGCAGAACGTGCTGGTGGTCAAGCGCACCGGCATCGACGTCGACTTCACCGACGGTCGGGACCTGTGGTGGCACGAGACCGTCGAGAAGGCCTCCCCGGAACACGCGGCACAGCCCTTCGACGCGGAGCACCCACTGTTCATCCTCTACACCTCCGGTACCACCGGTAAGCCCAAGGGCATCATCCACACCTCCGGCGGCTACCTGACGCAGGCGTCGTACACCCACCACAACGTCTTCGACCACAAGGCCGGCGAGGACGTCTACTGGTGCACCGCCGACATCGGCTGGGTCACCGGACATTCCTACATCGTGTACGGCCCGCTCTCGAACGGTGTCACGCAGGTCGTCTACGAGGGCACCCCCAACTCCCCCGACGAGCACCGCCACTTCCAGATCATCGAAAAGTACGGCGTCAGCATCTACTACACCGCGCCCACACTGGTCCGCACATTCATGAAGTGGGGCAGGGAAATTCCCGACGCGCACGACCTGTCGTCGATCCGCCTGCTCGGTAGCGTCGGCGAGCCCATCAATCCGGAAGCGTGGCGCTGGTTCCGCGACGTCATCGGCGGCGACAAGGCCCCGATCGTCGACACGTGGTGGCAGACCGAGACCGGCGCGATCATGATCTCCCCGCTGCCCGGCCTCACCGCCACCAAGCCCGGGTCGGCGATGGCACCGCTGCCCGGCATCTCCGCGAAGATCGTCGACGACGAGGCCCGCCCGCTCGGCCCCGGCGGCAGCGGCTATCTCGTGCTCGACGAGCCGTGGCCGGCGATGCTGCGCGGGATCTGGGGCGATATGGACCGCTACCGCGACACCTACTGGTCCCGGTACGCCGAGGAGGGCTGGTACTTCGCCGGAGACGGCGCCAAGTACGACGAGGACGGCGCACTGTGGGTCCTGGGCCGCGTCGATGACGTCATGAACGTCTCCGGGCACCGAATCTCGACCTCCGAGGTGGAGTCGGCCTTGGTCGGGCACCACGCCGTTGCCGAGGCCGCTGTGGTCGGCGCCGCCGACGAGACCACCGGTCAGGGCATCGTCGCGTTCGTCATCCTGCGAGAGGGCAGCGAAAACACGGGCGAGACTCTGATCGCCGAACTGCGGGCCCAGGTGTCCACCGAGATCAGCCCCATCGCGAAGCCGCGCCAGATCACCGTGGTGCCCGAGCTACCCAAGACGCGTTCCGGCAAGATCATGCGCCGGCTGCTGCGCGACGTCGCGGAAGGCCGCGACCTCGGTGACACCTCGACACTGGTCGACCCCAAGGTGTTCGACGCGATCCGCGGCAAGTAGTTCCCCGGCTCGGCCGATCAGGACGAGCTGAAGACGGTGCCCCATCCGGCGTTCTGCGGGTGGGGCACCGTCGTCGATGCGGGGCTCCCGAACTCGAGCCGGATCACGCCGTATCGCTCGAACACCCCGAACGCGAGCCACCTCGGATACCGATCCTTCCTGCAGGTCAGGACGTTGACGCCACGCACAGGGGTAGCGTGACGGAAGGTGAGCGGAAGTTGAGGGTCACGGATGGTGTCCGCCGTGCGGGGCAAGGTCGGCAACCTGCCTCTGGATCTGACAAGTTTCGTCGGTCGCCGCAACGAGGTGACCGAAGCGAGACGACTCCTCTCTGCGTCGCGTCTGGTGACACTGACCGGCACCGGCGGCGTCGGCAAGACCCGGCTCGCACTTCGGGTCGCGGCCGACTCCCAACGGGCGTTCGACGACGGAGTGTGGTTCGTCGAGTTCGGCGAACAGCGCGATCCGCAGCTCGTCGCCGATACCGTCGCAGCAACCCTCAGACTGCGTGAACAGTCGACGAATCCGCCGCTGCAGGTGCTCACCGACTACCTCGCTGCCAGGAAGGTCCTGCTCGTACTCGACAACTGCGAGCACCTCATCGACGCCGCGGCCAAGCTCGCCGAGACCCTGTTGCGGACCTGTCCAGAACTGCGGATCCTGGCGACGAGCCGCGAACCACTCGTGATCAGCGGGGAAACCATACTGCGGGTGCCGCCGTTGACGCTGCCCGAGCCCGACGACGAGCCGACATCGCTGAGCGGCCTCGCACAGTACGAGGCGGTGACCCTGTTCACCGAGCGCGCCGCAGCCGCAGTACCTGGATTCGAACTCGCCGAGGACAACAAGGACACCGTCGCCCAGATCTGCCGACAACTCGACGGACTGCCGCTGCCCATCGAACTCGCAGCCGCGCGGCTGCGCGCAATGACGGCCGACCAGATTCTCGAACGCCTCACCGACCGGTACCGGCTGCTGACGGTGGGGAGCCGGGCGGCACCGAATCGCCAGCAGACACTACGGATGTCCATCGACTGGAGCCACGAACTGTGCACCGAGACCGAGCAGGAACTGTGGCGGCGGCTCGCGGTGTTCGCCCAGGGATTCGAACTCGACGCGGCCGAGGGGATCGCGGCCGGCGACCTCACCCCGGACGCCCTGCTCGACGTCATCGCCTCGCTGGTCGACAAGTCGATACTCATTCGCGAGGAATCGGCCGGCATAGTGCGGTATCGGCTGCTCGAGACGTTGCGCGACTACGGCCTCGAGCGGCTCGAGACGGCCGGGGAGTTCGGCCGGCTGCGCCGACGGCACCGGGACTGGCACGAGCAGTTGGCGTTGCATGCGGAGACTGAGTGGATCGGGCCGCGGCAGCACGAGTGGATCGCCCGTCTGTGCCGTGAGCGGGCCAATCTGCGCGCCGCCCTCGAGTTCTGCGTCGAGCAACCGGACGAGGCCGAGCACGGCCTGCGCATCGCCAACGCCCTGTATCTGGTCTGGCTGTCCCGCGGGCTGCTCAGCGAGGGTCGGCTGTGGCTCGAGCGGACCCTCGACGCGCAGGGCGGCGAGCCCACACTCGAACGCGTCCGGGCCTTGTGTGCGGCGACGCTGATGGCCGGCAGTCAGGGCGACATCGACGCAGGTGCGACGCTGGTCGCGCAGGCCCGCACCACCGCGAACCTCCTCGCTGACCCCGAAGCCGATACGGCCGTCACCCACGCCGAGGGCTATCTCGCGATCTTCCGGGGCGATCTGCCTCACGCCGTCCACTGCCTGAGCAGCATCCTCGACACGGCCCGGGCGGGAACCGACCTGCTCCGGCTGATCTCGACGCTGTTGGGACTGGCGATGGCGTCCACCCTCCTCGGTGAGACCGCACGGACGCTCGACTACGCCGAGGAAGCGCTCACTATCACGCAGGTACGCCACGAATCGGTGTACCGGGCGTATGCGCTGACCATTCTCGGGCTCGCACTCTGGCGGACCGAACCGGAGCGCGCACGGGATCTGTTCGGACAGGGTTTGCGCCTGAGCGCAGACGTCGACAACACGCTCGGCTCGGCGACGTGCGTCGAGGCGCTGGCCTGGCTCGCTGCCGAGACCGCCGACCACCAGCGGTCCGCCATGCTGATCGGGGCCGCGGAATCGCTGTGGCTGACCGTCGGCCACCAGGGTGTGGTGGTGCTGACCACACTGCGCGAACACCACGACGAGTGCGAGAACCTGACCCGTCGGGCCCTCAGCGACCGCGCCTACGAGAGCGCGGTCCGTCAGGGTGCCGGGCTGAGCCTCCGCGAGATCGTCACATACGCCGTCGACGAGCAGCTCCCCCAGGCGCGGCCCGCGACGGCTCGCGCAGCCACCGATCTCACTCCGCGCGAGCAGGAGGTCGCCGACCTCGTCGCGCAGGGCCTGACCAACAAGGCGATCGCCGAACAACTGGTGATCTCGCAGCGAACCGCCCAGGGCCACGTCGAGCACGTACTGGCGAAACTGGGCTTCAACTCACGGACCCAAATCGCCGCCTGGGTCGTTGAGCAGGGACAACAGGGCACCGACGACGTGATGTGAGCGGATTCGGGTACCCGTCCGCGTGGAAACAGGTATGGCGAAACAGGTATATGTTCCGGTATTTCTGCCGTCGTCTGACCGTCCCCGACGCGGGAGTGTGGGACTCGAACAAGCCTACTTCCCGAAGTCGAGGTATTCCGATGCAGCTTCAAGAGTCACCGATCACCACGCACGTGAGGGACCGCTTCGCCATCCGTCGCTGCGACCGCTGCGAAGCCCTGCTCGCGCCCGACGCATCGACATGTTCGTCGTGCGCCGGCACCGAGCTGTCGCGAGTACCGTCGTCGGGCACCGGATCGATCGTGTCCTGGACGGTCGTCGAAGTCTCGCAGAGCCGCACGAGCGCCGACATCACGCCGTTCACCATCGCGATCGTCGCGCTCGACGACGGTCCGTGGACCTACGCCTGGATCGAGGGAACACTCCCGGACGAGTCGTCGGGCAAGATCCGCGTCCGGTACGACCGAATGATCTCCGGTGAGCCCTACCCGCTGTTCGTGCACCAGGACGCGTAGGAAACGGCTGCCCGATCCTGTCGACGGCCTCGACTACCTGACACTGTCGACGGCCTCGACTACCTGACACTGTCGACGGCCTCGACTACCTGACACTGTCGACGGCCTCGACTATCTGACACTGTCGACGGCCTCGACTATCTGACACTGTCGAGCGATTCGTCCTTCGTCTCGCGCATCACCAGCAATGAGGCGAACGTCAGCGCCGAGGCGATCAGCAGGTAGATACCGACCCATCCGACACCGTGCTTCTCGGCAAGCCACGTCGCGATGAACGGGGCCACGGCAGCGCCCAGGATGCTCGCGGTGTTGTACGCGATTCCCGAACCCGTGTAGCGGACGTTCGTGGGGAACAGCTCCGGGAGGACCGCGCTCATCGGTCCGAACGTCAGCCCCATCAGTAGCATGCCGATGATCAGGAAGCCCAGCATGCGGGCATCGGTCATGCCGTCCGGGTCGAGCATGACGCCGAAGCCGAGTCCGAAAACCATCATCGCGGCGGTGATGACAAGCAGGGTGATGCGGCGCCCGAATCGATCGGCTAGCCATCCTGCGACCGGCACCGAGGCTGCGAAGAACACGACGGCGACCAGCTGAAGTACCAGGAAGTCGCGGTACTGGAACCCCGCTCCGTGTCCACCGTCGGCGGCGGTCTTACCGGTGCCGTAGCTCAGGACCCACGTAGTCATGATGTAAAAGAGCGTGTATGTCGCCAACATGACGAACGTGCCGATGATCAACTGCCGCCAGCTGGTCTTGAACACCTCTGCGAGCGGAGTCTTGACCTTCTCGCCGTTCGCGACGGCGCGGGCGAACACCGGCGTCTCCTCGAGCTTGAGGCGTACGTACAGGCCGACCATCACCATCGCCGCGCTGAGCAGGAACGGGATGCGCCAGCCCCACGAGAGGAAAGCACTGTCCAGATCCGGTGACGCACTGCTGGTGTAGCCGAGAGCGAGCGTGATCAGCAGGAACAGCCCGTTCGCGAGGAAGAAGCCGATCGGGGCACCGAGCTGCGGCCACATAGCCGCCCATGCCCGTTTACCGCTCTTCGCTGTCTCGGTCGCCAGCAGTGCTGCGCCCGACCACTCACCGCCGAGCCCGAGACCCTGACAGAACCGCATCAACGCAAGCAGCGCGGGCGCCCACAGCCCCACCTGGACGTAGGTGGGCAGCAGGCCGATCAGGAACGTCGCGATGCCCATCGTGAGCAGGGAACCCACGAGTGTGACTTTGCGGCCGATACGGTCACCGAAGTGGCCGAAAAGGATGGATCCGACCGGCCGGGCGACGAACGCAAGACCGAATGTCGCAAACGAGGCGAGCAGTGCCGTCGTGTCGTTGCCCTTGGGGAAGAACAGGTGCGGGAACACCGAGACCGCCGCGGTGGCATAGATATAGAAGTCGTAGAACTCGATCGAAGTGCCGACCATGCTCGCCACGACGACGCGGCTGCGGGGAACGCCACCCACGGTCGCCGAATCCGGCGAGTCCGCGTCCACCAGCTCACCGGCGGATCCGCGGTCGGCGGATTCCACACCTCTGCTCACGTGACAATCTCCTGCTCCCGCGTCTCGCGCGGCACTCGAATTTCCCGGAAAGGTTCCCAGAGGTTCCATTGAGTGGAACTCCATCCCAAACCTCAGGAATTGAACACGCCGCGGAGTTGGCGCCGCAAGCCGACGACTACCGACTGAGCGGTTGCAAAGAATACGTTAAGATCTACGGGGAGTGCCGGGAAGCCTGGTCGGCGATGTGTTTGCGATACCCCGACAAGATCCCAGGTGAGAGGCACTCCTTGATCGCCCCCAATCGATCCGAACTCGCTCGCTTCCTACGCACCGAGACGGTAGGCGGATCGATCCTGCTCATCGCTGGAGCGACCGCCATTCTGTGGGCAAACTCTCCTTTGTCCGCCTCGTACAGCGCGCTGCGGGACTGGCAGGTGGGTCCGGGCGCACTGCACCTCAATCTCAGCCTCGGCACGTGGGCGCAGGACGGCCTGCTCGCAGTCTTCTTCTTCGTCGCCGGGCTCGAGCTCAAACGCGAACTCGTCGTCGGTGAACTGGCCGACCGCAAGAGGGCGCTGCTGCCGATCATCGCCGCTTTGGGCGGTGTGCTCGTGCCCGCGCTGATTGCCGCCGTGATCGGTGCCGGTACCCCGGGAATGGATCGCGGGTGGGCCATCCCCGTGGCGACCGACATCGCGTTCGCGCTCGGCGTCCTTGCGCTGACCGGCTCCCGCATCCCGGCTGGCGCCCGGGTCTTCCTACTCAGCCTGGCCGTCGTCGACGACCTGCTCGCAATGGTCCTGATCGCGGTGCTGTTCACCAGTTCGATCGCGATGATGTGGGTCCTCAGCGCGATCGCGTGCATGGCGGCCTACTGGTACGCCCAGCACAAGCGAATCACGACGCCGCTGCTCTACGTACCCCTTGCGTTCCTGACCTGGTACAGCGTTCACGAAGCCGGTATCCACGCGACCCTCGCAGGCGTCGCACTCGGCCTGCTCACCCGGGTTCGCCGCGATGCCGGCGAAGACCTCGCGCCGGCGAGCCGGCTCGAGCACCGGATCCAGCCGTACTCGGCGACCCTGTGTGTGCCACTGTTCGCACTGTTCGCCTCGGGGGTCCCCATCAACGGCCACGTCCTGGGACAGATCTTCACCAACCCGATCGGGCTTTCGGTGGTCGTCGGGCTGCTGGTCGGAAAGACCGTGGGCATCTTCGGTGTCTCGTGGCTCGCGATCCGCCTCGGCATCGCCACCAAGCCACGTCAACTGGGCTTGCGCGATATGTTCGCCCTGTCGGTGCTCGGCGCGATCGGCTTCACCGTTAGCCTTCTGATAGCCGATCTCGCCCTCGCGGGAGTCGGCGACGGCAGCGAGGCAGACATCGCGAAGGCCGCAGTCCTCATCACGTCGTTGACTGCGTCCCTGATCGGATCGGCGCTACTGTTGCGACGCGGACGGATTCATCACGCCCGCAAAACCACCGCGGGCGCGTAGGAAGACACGTGCCAGAGCTACCTGGAGGGGTCGAGAAGTGAGCTTCACCAACGGCAATGGAGTCCCGGGAGACAGCAGTCGACACACCGGCGACGGGGTGCCCACGTCCATCTCCTCGATTCCGCTCACCGACATCCACAACCCGGAGTCGGCATCGATCGGCATGCTCGTCCGCGACGCGACCGCACAGGTATCGACCCTGTTCCGCGCCGAAGTGGAGCTGGCGAAGGCCGAGATCACCGGCGAGGTCAAGAAGGGCCTGCAGGGCAGCCTGTTCTTTGTCCTCGCGCTGGCGGTGCTGGTGTTCAGCGCGTTCTTCTTCTTCTTCTTCCTCGCTGAACTGCTGAGCGTCTGGCTGGATCGGTGGGCGTCGTTCCTCATCGTGTTCGTGCTGATGCTCGTGGTCACCGGCGTTCTCGCACTGTTCGGCTATCTGCGGGTCCGCCGCCTGCGCGCGCCGAACAAGACCATCGATTCGCTCAAGCAGGCCGCAACGGTGCTACCGGGTCAGCATCCGGACGCGCGTTCCCCGCTGGGCGCCAGGTCCGGTTCTGCCCGCGAGTGACTCAGCCCGATCCGTCCACGGTCCGTTTCGACGGTCCGTGGACGCACCGTGACATTCATGCCAATGGCATCCGCCTCCACACCGTCGAAACCGGTCCCGCGCGCGCCGACGCACCACTCGTCGTGCTCCTGCACGGGTTCGCGGACTTCTGGTGGTCGTGGCGCAACCAACTGACGCCACTCGCGGACGCCGGGTTCCGGACGGTCGCGGTCGACCTGCGCGGCTACGGGGACACCGATACTCCTCCCCGCGGCTACGACGGATGGACTCTGGCCGGTGACATCGCCGGGCTGATCCGGGCGATGGGGCACAACAACGCCACGCTGATCGGGCACGCCGACGGCGGCTTGGTCTGCTGGGCGACGGCACTGCTGCATCCGACGCTGGTCAAATCCATCGCGTTGGTCAGCTCGCCTCATCCGATCGCGTTGCGGCAGGCTGTCGTGCACGACGGCCGTCAGCGGGCAGCGCTGCTGCCGACGTTCCTCGATTATCAGGTGCCGTGGCGCCCCGAGCGACGTCTGGTCCGACACGACGGCGCGGAGGTGGAGCGTCTGCTGCGGGCCCGCTCCGGACCCGCGTGGCCGCAGTCGACCGGCTTCGACCAGGTGGCCCGACGGTTACGATCCGCAATCCAGATCCCCGGTGTCGCGCACTCTGCACTGGAGTACCAGCGCTGGGCGTTCCGCAGTCAGTTCCGGCCCGACGGACGCCGGTTCATGGCGGCGATGGACCACCGACTGCAGATCCCGGCGCTACAGATCCACGGCGAACTCGACCCGTATGTGCTCACCGGAACCCTGGAGCGATGCACCGAATTCGCCCCACAGCAGCAGTTGCACCTCGTCGCCGGTGTCGGGCACTTCGCGCACCAGGAAGCCCCCGACGAGGTAACCGCCGAGCTGACGCGGTTCGCGCTCGCGTCCCGGTGAGATATCCCCCGAGATGACTTGACCGGCGGCAGCGTCAGACGATGCACACCCCGGTGCCTACCGACGCCGACGACTGCTTCGCCTGGTCGAGCTGGCGGGAGACCTCGCTGGCGGTGAGCACGAAACCGGTGTCGCTGTCGTCGACGGCCGCACCGAACACCACGCCCAGCACCTGGCCCCGGTCGTCGACCAGCGGCCCGCCCGAGTTGCCCTGGCGGATCGAGCCGCGCACGGTGTAGACCTCGCGTTCGACGGTGTCGGACCGGTAGATGTCGGGGCCGCGGAGGTCGAGTACCTCGCGGATCCGGGCGGCGCTGGCGGTGTACGGGCCGCCGCCGGGGTACCCGAGCACTATCGCGTTGTCACCGGTGCGCGCCTGCTTCGGTGCGAACCTCAGTGGCTCGGCCGTCAGACCCGGCACATCGAGGACGGCGATATCGACGGCCGGATCGAACAGCACGACGCGGGCGTCGAGCGGGCCGTCAGCCGTGTCGACAGTGACCGAGGACGTGCCGGCCACGACGTGCGCGTTGGTCATGACCCGCTCAGGTTCCACCACGAAACCGGAGCCCTCGAGCGCCTTCTGGCAGCTCGGTGCGACCCCGCGGATTCGTAGCACGCTCGGCTGCAGCTGCCGCGCGATCGGGCTCGCAAGGACACTGCCGTCGGGCGGGGAGACGTCGGTGATCGGGGTGCGCCCGAACGGACCGATCACGTCAGGCAGACCCGACGTGTCGAGGAGTGCGGAGAACTCGCTGGGCACCCGCCGCAGCCAGTCGGGGGCGACATCGTCGACGGTGCTGAGCACCTTCGACCCGCGTACCGCGGTAGCTACGTTGACCTGGGTCGATGTGGTCAGCGGGATCGCGAGCAGCCACGCGGCCACCAGCACCGCAACCAGTTGCAGGCCGGCGCCGACAAAGCTGTCGACGGACCGCGCGGCCGGGCTGTGCATGCCACTGCGTGCCGCTCGGCCGAGGACCATTCCCGCGACCTCACCGACGATCACCAGTACGACGATGAGAGCGACACCCGCGAGTACCCGCATCCGGCCCTCGTCGACGTGGACGAGCACGTGCGGGGCGATCAGGATGCCGGCGACGGCGCCGAGCACGACGCCGAGGAAGGCCAGTGCCGACGCGACTGCGCCGTGCCGCCATCCGGACGACGCGGCAAGTAGCGCGACCAGTACCACTGCCACATCGAGCCAAGCGGATCCGGTCAACGCTCCCCCACTCCTCTGTGTACCGATCCGCGCCCGTGCGCCGATTCGCGATGGCCGGTGTCGTCGACGTCCACCTCGACCTCAGCCAGCGTGACATCCAGATCACGGACGTCACGGTGATCCCACTCGAGCTCCCAGCCGGATACCACCAGGAGGCCGGCAAGAACGCCGGCAGTGAAACCCCACACCAGCATTCCGTCCACCTGGAAGGCCGGCCCCTGGTAGCCGGCGCGATGCCGGACCTGGAATCGATTGTCCGGGTCGATAAGTTCCCGCACGGGCACCCGCACCACCCGTTCGGCCTCGGCAGGATCGACGACGCCGACGGGGCTGGGATCGCGCCAGTACGCGAGCACCGGGGTGACCTCGAAACCGGACGGCGGAATGAAGATCTGCGGCAGGGTCGCGAGCGGCTGGACCCCGGCGCGGTCGAGCCCGGTCTCCTCCTCGGCCTCGCGCAGCGCGGTATCGACGGGACCGTCGTCCTCCGGGTCTGCGGCACCGCCGGGGAACGCGACCTGCCCGCCGTGCTGACGCATCGTCGACGCCCGCTGTGTCAGCAGGACGTCGGCGTCAGCGGGAAGTCCCCCTACCGCGAGCGGGTCGGAATCGTGGGAGCCGCCGAACAGCACCAGGACGGACGCCGGACGTGCCGACGTCCCAGCAGGCGAGCGCCGGTTGAGAATCGGATTGACGCGGTTGGGGTCGGCAGGGACGGTGCTGGTCACCGCGCGGAGCCACTCGGGTGCACCGTCCGGCTGCAGATGCAGGCTCATACGGCGACCCCGAGGTGCTGCTGAACTGCATCGGCGATTTCGTCGACGCTGCGGAAGGACTGCGGCAGGATCTTCGCGACGGTGCCGTCGGCGCGGATCAGCACCGACACCGGCAGCACCGCCGGAGACCCGACCGCCGTCTGCACCCGCGCGGAGCCGTCCTGGACACCGGGCAGGTGCACGCCGTACTCGGCCAGGCGGGCCAGCGCGTTTCGCTCATTTGGATCGGTGTGCACCGTCAGAACGGTAACCGCGTCGCCCGCCCGATCCGAATACTGCTGCAGATACGGCAGTTCCTCGCGGCACGGCCCACACCAGTAGGCCCACAGGTTCAGCAGGACCGGCTTGCCGGCAAGCGCTGCCGCAAGGTCGACGCGACTGCCGTCGCCGACGCACTCGAGCGTGATGCCCTTCAAGACGGAGGCGTCGGGGGCTGGCCCGGTGGGAGCCGGACACGGCCCGAGCGCCGCATCGGCCCGAGCCGCCGCCAACGCCTCCGGAGTATCTGCTTGCCGGCGTTCCTGCTGCGCCGTCGGACGATTCGAGCCGGGGTAGTCGCCGACGTCCACGGTCTCGTCGCCACCACGCGGCCAGATCGCGACGATCAACGCAGCCACCACCACCAGTGCGGCCAAACTCCACCGCGCACCACTCGACATTCGCATCCTGCTCACATACCCGCCAGTTCGAGCAGATGCCCGGTCTCGGGTCCCTTCACCAGCGCGGCGGCCGTGACTGGGTCGGTGGGGCCGGCCCCGAAGGACGGGCAGTCCTTCGCCAGGACACACACCCCACAGGCGGGCTTGCGCGAGTGACACACACGCCGGCCGTGGAAGATCACCCGATGGGACAGATCGGTCCACTCCTTGCGCTCGATGAGCGCTCCGACGGCGTGCTCCACCTTGACCGGGTCGGTCTCCTCGGTCCACCTCCACCGCCGGACGAGCCGTCCGAAGTGGGTGTCGACTGTGATTCCAGGCACGCCGAAGGCGTTGCCGAGGACGACGTTCGCTGTCTTGCGGCCGATCCCCGGCAGCGTCACGAGGTCCTTCAGCTTGCCCGGGACCTCGCCGTCGTAGCGCTCGAGGAGGGCCTGCCCGAGGCCGATGATCGAGTTCGCCTTGTTCCGGTAGAAACCGGTTGACCGGATGTACTCCTCGAGCTCCACTCGATCGGCCTCGGCATACGCGCGGGCATCGGGGTAGCGCGCGAAAAGTGCCGGAGTTACCTGGTTGACCCGCACGTCCGTGCACTGCGCGGACAGGATCGTCGCAACCGTCAGCTCGAGCGGCGTGGTGAAATCGAGCTCGCAGTAGACGTGCGGGAACGCCTCCTTCAGACGGCGGTTCATCCGCCGCGCGCGGCGCACGAGCGCCAGCCGAGATTCGTTCCCGGCGGGCAGGCCCGCGCCCGCATCCGGGCCATCAGCTGGGGTCGCATGCACCCGGACAACTCTACGTACTGGGCTGCCGATCGGATTCCGGACTGTGTCGATTCTGAGACCTTTGCAGTGTTTACTTCCCGGTATGCAAGGTCTGGCTGTCGTGCTGTTTCCGGTGCTACTGATGCTGTTCGCACTCGCCATGGAGCGCGTCGAGTTCCGTCTGCGTCGGCTCACCGTGCGGGAACAGGAGGTCGAGGAGTTTCTCGACCAGGCAAGCCAGGCCGAGGTCGCAACCCTCGCCAGCGAGGGGTTCCCTCACGCTCTCGCCCGATTCAACCGACGCCGCAAGCGCGGCGGTGGGACCTCCACCGACCGCGACACCGACGCGGGAGAGAACACACGCCGCGCCAGCTGAGCCTCCCGGGTGAACCCCTGAGTCCATCGCGCCCAAAGAATTTTCACAAAGTCGACGAACTCTCCGCAGTGTCCGTGACTCGTCCCACAGCGTCGCCAAGTAGACTTCATCCCTGTACTCGTTGCATGAGACCCAGTCGATGTGCAGCAACTTGCATTGATGAACAGTTTTTTTCCAAAGGAGCGCACGTGGACGAGGTCCTGGCCAGAGCCGGCATCTTCCAAGGAGTCGAGCCGTCGGCGGTGGCTGCGCTGGTCAAGCAGCTTCAGCCCGTCGATTTCCCCCGCGGGCACGTCATCTTCAACGAAGGTGAGCCCGGTGACCGGCTGTACATCATCGTCTCAGGCAAGGTGAAGCTCGGTCGCCGCTCGCCGGACGGCCGCGAGAACCTGCTGACGATCATGGGCCCGTCCGATATGTTCGGCGAGCTGTCGATCTTCGACCCGGGTCCGCGTACGTCGACGGCTACCACCGTCACCGAGGTCCGCGCCGTGAGCATGGATCGCGACGCGCTGAAATCGTGGATAGATCAGCGCCCCGAAATCGCCGAGCAGCTGCTTCGCGTCCTCGCGCGTCGTCTGCGCCGCACCAACAACAACCTCGCGGACCTCATCTTCACCGACGTCCCGGGGCGCGTCGCCAAGGCGCTGCTGCAGCTCGCCCAGCGCTTCGGCACGCAGGAGGCCGGTTCGCTGCGCGTGACGCACGACCTCACGCAGGAAGAGATCGCCCAGCTCGTCGGCGCCTCCCGCGAGACCGTGAACAAGGCTCTGGCCGACTTCGCGCACCGCGGATGGCTCCGTCTGGAGGGCAAGAGCGTGCTGATCTCCGACTCGGAGCGTCTGGCGCGCCGCGCTCGCTAGCGCGAACGCAGAATCGACGCAGCCGCCCGTCCCCCTTGTGGGGCGGGCGGTTTCGTTGCACCTGTTTGCAGTCGCAGAACCCCGCTCAACTGCGCAGATACTCCAACTGCACCCGCACCGACTGCTCCGCGGCGGGCCACAGGGTCTCGTCGACATCGGTGTAGACGTGCTCGACCACAGCCCGGACGTCGGCATGGGAACCCAGGGTGTCGAGCGCGTCGCGGACCTGCGCGAGCCGCTCCTCCCGGTGCGCCCGGTAGTACCGGGCCACGGTCTCGAGGTCGGGCAGTTCGGGCCCGTGCCCCGGAAGAACCGTCCGACCCGGGCCCAGCCCGATGAGCAGGTCCAGCGAGTCCAGGTAGTCGCGCAGGTTGCCGTCGGACGCATCGAGCACCGTGGTACCGCGACCGAGGATGGTGTCGGCGGTGAGCACCGAACCCTCCCCCTCGATCACGAACGACACCGAGTCCGCGGTGTGGCCGGGAGTGTGCAGCACACGCACGGCGAGTCCGGCTGCCTCGATCACCTCGTCCCGTTCGAATGCCCCACCGGCGCCGCGATGGAACTCCTCATGCACGGCACGCACGGGAGCCCCGGTCAGTTCGTGGAACCGCTGGAGGCCGCCGGTGTGATCGTGATGCCGGTGCGAGACGAGCGTCAGCGCCACCGTCCCGACTCCCGCCACCCGCGCCAGGTGCTCGGGATCGTCGTCTCCGGGATCGACGACGATGCAGTCGTCGCGTCCCGGCGCCCGCAGGACCCACGTGTTGGTGCCGTCGAGTGAGTACATTCCAGGGTTGTTCTCGAGCATCACCGCGGCGACCGGCGTGATCTGACGCAGTTGGGCGTACGCGGGGTGCTGCAGCGTCATGGACGCACCTTTCTCCAGGGACCGTGCGGGCTCGCCATCGTGGGGACCGACAGTGCGTCCGGCGACAACCGAACATCACTGTACGACTCCCCCGGCGGCGCGCCGCTCCGCCCCGACACCTGGTGCGCAGCAAGCGCACTCACATATGTGTACCGCCGTCGATCCGGATCTCGGTGCCGGTGACGAACGCACCGTCGTCCGAGGCCAGCATCGCGACGACGCCCGCGACCGTATCGGGGCCTGCGAATCCCTGGCCGATCCACGGGTACAGCTTGCCGATCAGACTCGCGTCGACGCCCTCCGGGAAGCCCGGGTTGCTGGTCATACCGGACGCAATACTGCCCGGTGCAACCGCAACGGCCCGCAAGCCCTGCTTGGCATACTCGAGCGCGATCGCGTGGGTGAAGGACTGGATGCCACCCTTGGACGCCGCATACGCCGCCATGTAGGGGTGCGCGAACTGCGCGGACGTGGAACTGAAGTTCACGATGACACCCTTACCGGTCTCGAGGAGCGCTGGCAGCGCTTGCCGGGTCACGAGGAACGTGCCGGTGAGATTGGTGCCGATCACCTTGTTCCAGAACTCGAGCGCGGTCTCGTGGGTGTGCGACGACCGCAGGATCCCGGCCGCGTTGACCAGTACGTCCAGCCCACCGAGATCCGCGATCGCCCCGCCGAGACTCTCACGAACCGAGGCCTCGTCGGAGATGTCGGCGACCGCAGTGCGGAGCCGATCGGCGGTCCCGGCATCCCCGGCGCGTTCGGCGGTGACGGCCAGACCGGACTCGGACACATCGGCACCGGTGACGATGCCGCCCTCCTCGAGAATCCGTGCCACCACGGCCTGCCCGATCCCGGATCCCGCGCCGGTGACCAGAACTCGTCGACCTTCGAACCGCTTCATGTTCGTTCCTGTCCGCATAGAATCAGTGTTGTCCCGATAACTGGCACACTAAGCAGTATTGGCACGTTGTGTCATCATTTTGGCTGGAACAGGACCGGTAGTCTGCGATCTGCAGCCCAGCAGAGGAGCCCCGTACATGGCCGGCGCACAGCCCACGACGTCGCTCACCGAGCGACGGAAGGCGGAGACGCAACTCGAGATCTCCCGTCGCGCAGCGGAGCTCTTTTCCGAGCGGGGCGCGTCCGCGGTGACAGCCGAGGAGATCGCGGCGGCGGCCGGCATCGGTCTGCGCACGTTCTACCGCTACTTTCGCACCAAGGAGGACGCCGTCGCCCCCCTGCTGGCGGGCGGGGTAACCGGATGGATCACCTACCTCACCGACGACGGGGACGCCCGGCGCGACGAGTCCGTGCAGGCCGCCCTCGAGCGGGCGACGCGACGCGCCCTCACCGTGTCCGACGACGTCACCGAGGAGATGCTGGAGTGGACTCGCGGCCTGCTGCGGACCGTGCACGACGAACCCGGACTCCGCGCGGTGTGGCTGCGCGTGCAGGCCGATTCGGAGGACGGACTGGTCGCGGCGCTCGCGGAGCTGATGGGGCCGACGGCCGATCCGCTGACGGTCCGGCTCACCGCCGCCTCCGCGAACGCCGCGATGCGGATCGCGGTCGAGACGTGGGCCGCGACCGACGCCCCCAGTACCGGACCCGACGGGCCCGCCGATCTCGCGGCGCGGTGTATCCGCACTCTCATCGGTTGACCTGCGAAAACAACCGAGCCGCATTCCATTCGGGAATGCGGCTCAGTTCACATAGATGGCGTCAGGACTCAGCGAACCTCAGCGATCAACTCCACCTCGACGGGCGCGCCCAGCGGCAGCTCGGCGACCCCCACCGCGGAACGTGCGTGGATGCCGGCATCGCCGAACACCTCACTGAGGAACTCCGACGCTCCGTTGACAACACCGGGCTGACCGGTGAAACCCTCCGCCGAAGCAACGAAGCCGACGACCTTCACGATCCGCACGATCGAGTCGAGGCCGACCAGCGCATCGATCGCGGCGAGCGCGTTGAGTGCGCACGTGCGGGCAGCGGCCTTGGCATCGGCGTCGGAAACGTGAGCCCCCAACTTGCCGGTCAAGGACAGCTTGCCGTCCACGAACGGCAGCTGGCCCGAGGTGTAGACGTGGTCGCCGGTACGCACCGCCGGCACGTACGCGGCGACCGGAGCGGCCACCGGCGGAAGTTCGATCCCCAACTCCGCGAGGCGTGCGGTCCAGGACTGCGCCTTCTCTGCCACGACCCTCAGCCCTTCGGACGCTTGAGGTAGGCCACGTGCTGCTCACCGGTGGGGCCGGGGAGCACGGCGACCAGTTCCCAGCCGTCGCCGCCCCACTGATCGAGGATCGCCTTGGTCGCGTGCGTCAGCAGCGGCACGGTCGCGTACTCCCAGGTAGTCAATTCGCTCATACCGGTGAGCCTATCCCCCGTACATTCGCGCCCCTCGATATATAGGCTCGTGCCGTGGCAGCACCGACAGATAGAGCCGCGCAGGAGCGGCCGCACGCAGACGAGCCGGCATGGCCCCCCAATGCCGACGCGGCGCGACTGCACTTCGTATCGGGTAAGGGTGGCACCGGCAAGTCCACCGTGGCGGCAGCGTTGGCTCTGGCCCTCGCCGCCAAGGGCCGGCGTGTGCTGCTGGTCGAGGTGGAGGGCAGGCAGGGCATCGCGCAGTTGTTCGACGTGCCTCCGCTTCCGCCACAGGAGACCAAGATCGCCACTGCGGACGGTGGTGGCGAGGTGGTGGCTCTCGCGATCGACCTCGAGACCGCGTTCCTCGAGTACCTCGACATGTTCTACAACCTCGGCTTCGCGGGCCGTGCGATGAAGAAGATCGGCGCAATCGAGTTCGCGACGACCCTCGCACCGGGCCTGCGCGACGTTCTGCTCACCGGCAAGATCAAGGAGTGCGCGGTGCGGACCGACAAGTCCGGTCGGCCCGTGTACGACGCTGTCGTGGTCGACGCGCCGCCCACCGGCCGGATCGGCAAGTTCCTCGACGTCACCCGCGCGATGTCGGACCTCGCGAAGGGCGGGCCGATCCACTCGCAGAGTCAGGGCGTGGTGCGGCTGCTGCACTCGAACGCCACGGCCGTGCACCTGGTGACGCTGCTCGAGGCCCTGCCTGTGCAGGAGACCGCCGACGCGGTTGCCGAACTGCAGGCGGCCGAACTGCGGTTGGGCACGGTGATCGTCAACCGGTCCAACACTCAGTACCTGCCGGACGGCGCGCTGGCCGATGCGGCAAAGGGCCGGGTCGATGCCGACGCGGTGCGCGCCGGTCTATCGAAGGCCGGCGTCGAGCTGTCGGAGGGCGACTTCGCCGGGCTCCTCACCGAGACCATCGAGCACGCGGCCACGCTGGCCGCCCAGGACGAGAGCGCGACGCAGCTCGACGACGTGAAGGTGGCCCGCATGTACCTGCCCGCGCTGACAGACGGCGTCGATCTCGGGGGGCTGTACGAGCTCGCCGAGTGCCTCACCGAACAGGGCGTGCGATGAACCCGCCGCGCACCGCACCGGCACTGGACATGGCCGGTGTGCTGATGAATCCGAAGACGCGGATCGTGGTGTGCTGCGGCGCCGGTGGTGTCGGCAAGACCACCACCGCGGCGTCGATGGCGCTTCGGGCCGCGGAACAGGGCCGACGGGTGGCCGTGCTGACGATCGACCCAGCACGCCGGCTCGCGCAGGCGCTGGGCGTCGAGGCCCTCGACAACGAGCCACAACTGGTGGATCTGGCTCCCGGCTCCACCGGCGAGCTGCACGCGATGATGCTGAACATGCGCCGCACGTTCGACGAGATGGTGATCGAGCATTCGACGCCCGACAAGGCGCAGCAGATTCTCGCCAATCCCTTCTATCAGACCGTCGCCACATCGTTCTCCGGAACACAGGAGTACATGGCAATGGAGAAGCTGGGCCAGCTCGCCGCCGACGGGCGCTGGGACCTGGTGATCGTGGACACCCCACCATCGCGCAACGCCCTGGATTTCCTCGATGCCCCGCAGCGGCTGGGCGCATTCCTCGACGGCCGAATGATCCGGCTGCTCACCGCACCGGGTCGCGGAATCGGCCGTCTGGTGACCGGGGCGATGGGCCTGGCGCTCAAGGGCATCTCGACGGTGGTCGGCAGTCAGATGCTCGCCGACGCGTCGGCGTTCGTGCAGTCGCTGGACTCGATGTTCGGCGGATTCCGCGAACGCGCGAGCCGCACGTACGAACTGCTCCGACAGGAGGGCACCCAGTTCGTCGTCATCGCTGCCGCAGAACCCGATGCACTGCGCGAGGCCGCGTTCTTCGTCGACCGGCTCTCCTCCGACGGGATGCCGCTCGCCGGACTGGTCCTCAACCGCACGCACCCAACACTGTGTTCGCTGTCCGCCGACCACGCGCTCACCGCGGCCGACTTTCTCGACGAGGCCGAACCGGCCGGAGCCGGCGACGAACTGACGGCCGCGGTTCTGCGAGTGCACGCGCACCGTGCGGTGACCGCGAAGCGCGAGGTCCGGCTCCTCGGCCGGTTCACCGCCGCGCACCCCCGGGTGCCGATCATCGGAGTGCCGTCCCTGCCGTTCGAGGTATCCGATCTTGAGGCATTGCGCGCGGTCGGGGATCAGCTCACCCGGCAGGCCTGAGCTTTCACGACTGTTACTGGCGGGTCGGACCTACTCCCCGACAAGGGCCGACGACCGAATTCGATCAGACAGCAGACTGGTGCTGACGTTGTGCCTCGAAGAAGTCCGCCCAGGACTCCACCTCAGGGTGCTGCTTGAGCAGCGCTCGACGCTGACGTTCGGTCATCCCTCCCCAGACACCGAACTCGACCCGGTTGTCGAGCGCATCGGCGCCGCATTGCATGAGCACCGGGCAGTGCCGGCAGATGGTTGCGGCCTTGCGCTGAGCAGCACCGCGGACGAAGAGCTGATCGGGGTCCACTTCACGGCATCGCGCCTGCGTGACCCACTGGATCCGGGCTTCTGCCTCCTCGTAGTCGAGCCGCACGGCGGGGGTGGTCATGTGCATTAGGTTCCCCTTCAGTCCGAACGCCGTTCCCCACGACGCTCAGGATTCACGCAATCTCCCGCTATCACGCGAGGACTGCACCACATTCCTAATCCAGTGTTAGCTGTATCACACACCGACTGGAGTCGAATTTAGGTAAAGAAAGCTCGGCGCGCAAGATCAGACCGATAATTTCTGGTACGACCGTGCACACTTCGCGGCATTTGCCCGGGACGCGGGGGCCGTTCGTCCATAACCGACCGGCCCGTTCTTCTTGTCCATCGGGGCAGTCGGTCGGTTCCACGTACTCTGTAGGACGTGTCGAGAGCCAAAACGATCGCCAAGCTCGCGGGCTGTTCCGCACTCGCCGGAGTCCTGCTTGCAGGAGTGATGTTTCCGCTGGCAGGAGGGTTCGGCTTCGCGTCGAACCGTGCCGCGGACGCTGTAGACAACGTTTCCGCCGAACTCGTCGAGGGCACTGTCCCAGCCGTCTCGACAATGACCGACGTTGCCGGGAATCCGATCGCGTGGCTCTACGAGCAGCGCCGGTTCGAGGTTCCGAGCGACAAGATCTCCAACGAGATGAAACTTGCGATCGTCTCGATCGAGGACAAGCGGTTCGCCGATCACCACGGCGTCGACTGGCAGGGCACGCTGCGCGCGTTCATGACGAACACGACGAGCGGCGAGGTCCAGCAGGGTGCCTCAACCATCGACCAGCAGTACGTGAAGAACTACCAGCTGTTGGTGGTGGCGAAGAACGACGCCGAGCGACGCGCAGCTATCGAGACGACCCCGGCCCGCAAGATCCGCGAGATCCGGATGGCGCTGACGCTGGACAAGAAGCTGACCAAGGACGAGATCCTCACCCGCTACCTCAACCTGGTGCCGTTCGGCAACGCATCGTTCGGCGTGCAGGACGCCGCGCAAACCTACTTCGGCGTGGACGCCAAGGACCTGAGTCTCACGCAGTCCGCGATGCTCGCCGGCATGGTGCAGTCCAGCTCGGCTCTCAACCCGTACACCAACCCCCAGGGCGTGCTCGAACGCCGCAACACCGTCCTCGACACGATGGTCGTCAACATCCCGGACCGGGCGAACGAGATCCGGGCAGCCAAAGACGCCCCACTCGGTGTGCTTCCCGAGCCGAAAGCTCTGCCCCGCGGTTGCATCGCCGCCGGCGACCGCGGCTTCTTCTGTGACTACGCGCTGCAGTATCTGGCCGCCTCCGGCATCAGTCGCGACCAGATCAGTAAGGGCGGCTACACGATCAAGACCACGCTCGATCCGGCCGTGCAGAACGCCACCACTGCCGCTCTGGTCGCCAATGCCGACCCCAAGCTCGACGGGATCGCGAACGTGATGAACGTGGTACAGCCGGGCCAGGATCGGCACCGGGTGCTGGCGATGGGATCGAGCCGCACCTACGGCCTCGACACCTCAGCGGAGCAGACCGTGCAGCCGCAGCCGTACACACTGGTCGGACACGGCGCCGGATCGATCTTCAAGATCTTCACGGTGGCGGCCGCGATGGAGAAGGGCCTGGGGACCAGCGCAGTGCTCGACGTACCCCAACGCTTCGAGGCCCGCGGTATGGGCAACGGCGGCGCCCGCGGCTGTCCCGCCGCCACGTATTGCGTCGAGAACGCCACCAACAACTATCCGGCGAAGATGTCGGTGACCGACGCCCTTGCGAAGTCACCGAACACCGCGTTCGTCAAGCTCATCGAGGCGACGGGCGTGACCCCGACGGTGGACATGGCGGTCCGGCTGGGGCTGCGGTCGTACACGGCCACCGGGTCCTCCGGGTTCGGTGACCAGAGCATGGCAGACATGCAGAAGGCACAGAACCTCGGTTCGTTCACACTGGGCCCGACGTGGGTGAACCCGCTCGAGCTCGCGAACGTGGCCGCCACCCTTGCCTCCCACGGCAAATGGTGCCCGCCGAGCCCGATCGATTCAATCACCGATCGCGAGGGCAAGCAGGTTCCCATCACCCAGCAGGCGTGCGAGCAGGTGGTCGATCCAGGTCTGGCCGACACCCTGTCGGTGGCGCTGAGCAAGGACGACGCGCCCGGCGGTACGTCCGCCGGGGCCGCCGCCGCCGCGGGCTGGAAGCTGCCGATGTCCGGCAAGACCGGGACCACCGAGTCACACATGTCCTCCGGCTTCGTCGGCTTCACCAACAACCTGGCCGGCAGCGTCCTGGTGTACGGCGACTCGCCGACGCCTGGCGAGATCTGCTCGGGCCCACTGCGTCCGTGCAGCGACGGCAACCTGTACGGCGGCACGGAACCCGCCCGCACGTGGTTCCAGGCGATGATGCCGGTGGTCGGCAACTTCGGCCCCACCACCCTCCCTCCCGTGAGCGACAAATACGTCCGCGGGTCGCAGAACGCTCAGGTGCCGGACGTGAAGGGAATGACGCAGGACGCAGCTGCGGCTGCGCTGAAGGCCGCGGGCTTCACCGTCAACCCGGTCATCACCAAATCCGACGCCACGAAGGGCAACGTCACCGGTAGCTCCCCCGCGGGGCTAGCGGTGCCGGGATCATCGGTCACGATTTACGTCAGTGACGGCTCTGCCGTGCCCGCGGCCCCACCGGCACGAGTGGCACCGCGTCCGACGCCGTCGCCCGGCGGGTGACGTTTCCGCACCTCTCGCCATTTCCCCGAGCACGCCGGCCACACCGATTTCTCGCCGCGTATTTTTCCGAGAAGCTTGCCCTGTCGCGCGCCTGACCAGAAACCTTCGCGCCCTGGGCGTTCTATCGCCTAGTTCGGAAAACAAAAGATCCTCCCGATTACCGGTCACATAATCTAGCCACGGGAATGAGGGGGTCGAAATATGCGGGCTGAATGGATACTATGGGCGCTGTCCAATAGCAGGGGCCGCAACCAACGGCGCTGAATAGCGAAATCAGTTCATGGAGGTGGCCGTGCCCCTGCCGTTCTCGCCCGCGGAACCGCTCGTCCAGCACGGGCGCCTGCGCACCGACGACGTCGATCTCGCGCAGACCGTAGTATCCGAGGTCTACGAACCCCACCTACTCGAACCGCGGAGCGCGACTCGACTCGACGCCCGGCTCAACGCCGTCCAGAACGGCTCGATCACCTTCGGGTACCTCACTTACGGTGCGGGAGCGACCATAACCCTTCCTCCCAGCGAGTACTGGTACCACGTCAACATCACCCTCGCCGGAGGCAGTCGCATATCGCGCGGCGATGCGGTCAGCGGCGAGACCTCGGCAATGTCCGGCGCGGCAATGCTCCTACCCCACCACGCACAGACCATCGAGTGGGATTCCGACACCGCGCAATTCGCATTGCGGGTGCCGCGCGCCGACCTCGAGGGTCATCTTGCCGAACTGACCCGCACGAGAATCACTGCACCCCTGGATTTCGATCTAGTGGTCGACCTGAATTCGGCCGCCGGACGCGGATTACTCCGGTGCATCGAATTCGTGCGTGCCGAATGGGACGATGGCGGAATTCTCACACACCACGAGAATTCTCGCCGACATTTGGAATCGATGACACTGACAAATCTGCTCATGGCCGCTACCGGGCCGCACCGGATGCTCCTCGACGAACCGTCGGATTCGGCAATTCCCGAAACGCTGCAACGCGCACTGGACTACATCCACGACCATGCCCGGACGTTGCCCACCCTGTCGGACCTGACCAACGCGTCCGGGACGAGTGCCCGCACGCTGCAGAACCAGTTCCTGCGAAATCTGGACCGGACACCGATCCAGTACATCCGTGACGTTCGATTGAAGTCGGCCCATGAGGATCTGCTCCACCCGGCGACCGCGGAGGTCACCGTCACCGACATCGCGACCGCGTGGGGCTTCTACAACCTCGGTCGGTTCTCCTCGCTGTACCGGGACATGTACGGCGAGACACCGTCGGAGACTCTGCGACGCAACCGGTTCTGATCCGGTAGACGGTGCGGGAGTGGGGCGGCGCCGACTTGCGGCGCCCCCCCACTCCTAGTCGGGAACTCAGACCACCTGGACTACGTGCTTGTACTCCTGGAACTCTTCGATCGCGCGGTGCCCGTTGAGACGGCCGAGGCCGCTCTGCTTGTAGCCACCCTCTTCGAACTGGTCGACCACGACGGCCCATCCGTTGGTCCACACCGTGCCTGCGTCGAGCGCGTCGGCCATCCGGAGGCCGCGGGCTCCGTCGCGAGTCCACACCGACGCAGCCAGCCCGTACTCGGTGGCATTGGCCATTCGAACGGCTTCCTCCTCGGACTCGAACACCTCGAAAGTTGCGACGGGTCCGAACAGCTCCTGCTGTACGAGTGGGGAATCGGTATCGCCGACGCCGAGCAGTGTCGGCCGGTAGTAGGCTCCGGCCGCCAGCGCTTCGTCCTCGGGGCGGCCGCCGCGGACGATCACGTCCGCGCCGGACAGGTGCTGCTCGACGAGCGCGTCCAGCCGGTCTCTCGACGCGATGTCGATCAGCGGACCCATGTGCGAGCCGTCCGCGTCGCCCGGCCCGACGCGGACGTTCCCGAGCGCAGCGGCGAGCATCGTCCGCACCTGATCGGCAACCGCAGCGTGCACCAGCACACGGCTGCCGGTCATGCAGAACTGTCCGGTGAACGTCGTGATGCCGGCGACGATGGTCCCCACCGCGGTGTCGAGGTCAGCGTCGTCGAAAACGATCATCGGCGTCTTGCCGCCCAGTTCGAGGGACAGCCGCTTGAGGTTGGCTGCGGCGTCCGCCATGATCTGGCGGCCCACCGCGGTGCTGCCGGTGTAGCTCAGCGCCGCGACATCGGGCGACGAGACGAGCAGTTTCGCTCCGTCGCTGCCAGATTCGGTGAAGATGTTGAGGACACCGTCGGGCAACGACGGGCAGTCCGCAAGGAGCTCGGCGAGTCGGGCATTGACCAGCGCTGTCTGCGCCGCCATTTTCATCACCACCGTGCAGCCCGCCGCGAGGGCCGGCGCGAACGAACGCACCGACAGCACCACCGGGGAGTTCCATGGAACTACGACACCCGCGACACCGACCGGCTCGGACAGCAGGAGCGAGTAGACGCCGTCGCGGACCCGGCCGCCGCGACCGGTGTCGGTCAGTGCCTGCGCCGCGTAGTACCGCAGCTTCGACGGGGTGAGGCTCAGCTCGAAATCGGCCTCCGGCAGAATCTTTCCGTTCTCCCGGGCGAGCAGCATCGCCAGCTCACCGGATGCCGCCTCGATCCGGTCGGCCATCTCGTTGAGCACCCGGGCGCGCAGCTGGCGGTCCCGCCGCCAGATATGGGTTGCGAACGTGTCCTTGGCAATACGAATCGCCTCGCGAACCTGCACCTCGTCGGCTTCGTAGTACGTCCCCAGCGATTCACCGGTGGCGGGAGAATAGGAGGTGCCCTTCGTGGCGGAAGTGACCCACTGGCCGCCGATGTAGTTGCGGGCGGTGTCGTTACGCAGCTGCGGGAGCTGCCGATCAGTCGTCATAGTCATGTAGTCCTCTTTCTCGCAGGTGTCGGTGCGGGACTCAGCGCCCGGCTGGTGGGGACATGCGCACGTGCAGGGGGTCGGGCCCGAACCGGTGTCCGGACAGCCGCTCGGTCAGCACGGTCAGTTGTTCGGTGAACTCACCGAGATCGCAGCGCACGTCGTCGGAGACCTCATCGGTGGCGAATGCCCGGTCGACGAAGAATGCACTGTTGGGCACCGTGAGAGCGCCGAACCAAGCCAGGATGTCGCGCAGGTGCCGCTCGGCGGACAGGAAGTGGTGCGGCGCAGCGGCGACGGTGAGGACACCCACCGGCTTCGACCGCAGCGCCTCGCCGGGCAGGGTATCGAGCAGCAGTTTCAGTGTGCCGGAGAGCGAGCCGCGGAACACAGGCGAGGCGAGCACGACGGCGTCGGCCTCCCGCACGCGATCCACCGCGTCGGCCTCCCAGATCGCAACGACGGGATCGGTCGTTGTTTGTGGAGAGAGCCGTTCAGCCTGCCATCCGGGAAACCGTGCCCGCACATCCTCCTCGATCAGACCTAGCGCCCGGGCCAGCTTGCCCGGCGGTGTCGGGCTTCCATAGACGGTGAGAAGCTTCATGCGACAGTCACTTTCCGAGCGTCCGGACCGTCATTCCCGCAGTCCCGCTTCACGCATGAGCGGCATGACGCGCTCGCCGAAGTACTCGAGTTCCTGGGCGTAGTCGAGGAAGCCGACCATCATGCCACCGACGCCCGCCTGCTCGAGCTCGAGCAGCTGCTCGACGATCTGCTCAGGAGTGCCGATCAACGGGTAGCCACCGTAGCCGAGGATGAACCGCTCCTGCATCGCCTTGATCTTGTCGAAAGATCCGCTCTCGCTGCCCAATCCGCTCGACACCTGACGCGCGACATCCCAGTCACCCTGCTCGAGGATGTGGTCGAGGAGCTGCTTGGTCTCCTTCTCGGTATCGCGGCAGATGATGTTGCCGTAGCTCAGGATGCCGAGGTCACTACCCTGCTCGTGTGCGATCGAGCGGACGCGGGACGCGGTGTCCTTCGCCTCGGCAGGATCGGAGAAGGCGATGAAGTTGAAATCGCATTCGCGGGCGCAGAATTCGAGCCCGGCCGGTGAGTTGCCGGCGTTCACCAGCACCGGGTATGGCTGTTGGATCGGCTTGGGCGACGAGAACGCGTCCTTGATCTCGAAGAACTCGCCGGTGAAGTTCACGCCTTCACCCTCGGTCCACATGCGCTTGGCGATCTCGATCCACTCGGATCCGTATCGGTAGCGGACGTCGTGCTCGCGCTGTGTGCCGCCGAACATCTCCATCTCGGCCTTGTACCAGCCCATGGTCATGTTCAGTCCGTGCCGGCCGTTCGAGATGTGGTCGACGGTGACCGATTCTTTCGCGGCCACGATCGGATGCTTGGTGGGCACGTGAATGGTCGTGAACACCATGATGTTCTCGGTGGCCTCTGCGATCCCGGCCGCCCATGCATGCGTCTCGTAGTTCGAGCCGTTGAAGTTCGTCTCCCCGCCCATACCGCGGTAGCGGGCTACCGGCAGCATCGCCTCGAAGCCGAGTCGATCGGCGAGTTGCGCGATCTTCTTACCGTGCGCCCACGTGAGCTCGTAGGTGGTCTCGGCGTGGGTGGCCATCAGGCCGTGGCTGACGTTGGACCCGAAGATGCCGAGTTTCATCCGGTTGTCGTTGAACATCGCGACTCCGCTCGCGCGACGCGCTTCGAGCAGTTCGTCGTGGCTGAGCTTCGGGGCAATGGCGGTCATACCGTTCTCCTCTGCGACTGGCACGTGACCGAGCGGGATGTTTCACCGTCGGGTCCGTGACGTGTGCAGGAACGGTAGGCAGCGGGGCCTAGCTGGGACTATTCGCGCAGCGCAACCGGACTGGCCATTTTGCGCAGCACCCCGAACATGCTGGTCAGGAGTCATCGCCTGGGGAGGAAATTGCCCGAATCCTCAGGCACATCCGATTTTTCGGTGCGCCGGGACCAGAGTTCGCGCCAGTCCGGCCGGGATCTACAGGCGGTCCTTGACCGCCTTGGAAACACGGGAGCCGTCCGCCTTGCCGGCAGCGAGCGCGGTGGCGGCCTTCATGACCTGACCCATCTGACGCGGCCCGGGACGCTCACCGAGCTCCTCGGCAACCTGGGCGATCGCGGTGTCAGCGACATCGGCGAGCTCGGCGTCGGTGAGCGGGGTGGGCAGGTAGGCGTCGATGATCTGCGCCTCAGCCCGCTCCTTCGCGGCGAGTTCACCGCGTCCGGCCTCGGTGTAGACCTCGGCCGCCTCACCGCGCTTCTTCGACTCCTTAGCGAGGACCTTGAGCACCTCGTCGTCGGTGAGCTCGCGGGCTTCCTTGCCGGAAACCTCCTCCGTCTGTACCGCGGCCAGGATCATGCGCAGCGTAGCCAGGCGCAGTGCGTCCTTGTCCTTCATCGCGGCGGTGAGGTCGGCACGGAGCGTGGACTTGAGAGCGGGAGTCGAATCAGCCATGGCCGAACGGTACGCGCTCGGAGCGGTGAACTGCACCTTCATTGCACAGACCCGTATCCTGAAATGGTGTCTGATCCGTCTCGCAGTATCTCCACTCGCAGCGTCCTGACGCGGACCGCGCTCGCAACCGCGGGCGCCGCCGTCGCCGGTATCGGCTATGCGTCACTGATCGAGCGCAACGCGTTCACGGTGCGGGAGGCCACGATGCCGGTGCTGGAACCGGGGTCGTCGACCCTGCGCGTGCTGCACATCAGCGACCTGCACATGATGCCGAACCAGAAACTCAAACAGAACTGGCTGCGCGAACTTGACCGGCTCGAACCGGACCTGGTGGTCAACACCGGCGACAACCTCTCGCACCTCAAGTCGGTGCCCGCAGTAGTGCAGTCACTCGGTGGGCTGCTGGCGCGGCCGGGCCTGTTCGTCTTCGGCAGCAACGACTACTTCGCACCCAAGCTGAAGAATCCGCTCAAGTACTTCGAGAAGGAGCACCGCCGGGTGCTCGGCGCACCGTTGCCATGGGGCGACCTGCGGGCCGCATTCACCGAGCGTGGCTGGCTCGACGTCACACACGTCCGCCGCGAACTCGAGGTCGCCGGTGTGCGGATCGCGGCGGCCGGCGTGGACGACCCGCACCTGAAACGGGACCGGTACGACACCATCGCCGGACCACCCAATCCGCTCGCGCACCTCAAGCTGGGCATCACACACTCCCCCGAGCCGCGGGTGCTGGACCGGTTCGCCGACGACGGCTACGACCTCGTGCTCGCCGGCCACACGCACGGCGGTCAGCTGTGCCTGCCGTTCTACGGCGCCCTGGTCACCAACTGCCAGCTGGACCGGTCCCGGGTCAAGGGCCCGTCGCGGTGGGGTGCGCACACCCGACTGCACGTTTCCGCCGGTATCGGCACCTCGCCATACGCTCCGGCACGGTTCTGCTGCCGCCCCGAGGCGACACTGCTGACGCTGGTGCCGGCACCGCGTAACACCACCGCTGAAGCCCGCGGATCCGCCGCCGTGGAAAGCGCCGTTCTAGGCCGCTGACCATACGATTTAACCCCCGCGAGATCGGTGCTGTAAGCTAACCGAGGTTCAACACGGGGTGTGGCGCAGCTTGGTAGCGCGCTTCGTTCGGGACGAAGAGGTCGTGGGTTCAAATCCCGCCACCCCGACAGTGTTAAAGCAGGTAGAGGCCCTATCCGAGAGATCGGATAGGGCCTCTACTCGTTTCCGGTCTGCAGTGGGTCCGCAGTGGTTTCAGCGAGCCGTGCGAATCGCCTCATAGAGCGAGTCCGCAACGCCCTCGCGATCGTCGTCGTACTATCGGCTACTCCTCGCGGTCACTGAGAAATCCGCGTGGGAAGAGTGGTTGCTCTATGTCCTCAGAGGCATCGAGCTGACATCACGGGCAACGCTCAAGAAGATCATCGCCATCAGAGACCTCCAAGACGACTTCACCCGCCGAGCGCGTGCTGCCTCACGGGGTGCTGCCGACTCGGAGTTTCAGGCGGCCCTATTCGAACAACCGTACTGCCGGATCGGCACCGTCATGGAGCGGTGTGATGTCTCGAGACCTACCGCCACGAGCTGGCTCAATGCACTAGCCAGCGAGGGTCTTCTCCAGGACCTCAGGGTTGGACGTGACCGCTTGTTCATCAACCGGGAGCTTCTGCAGCTACTCGTTCGTCGTGAGCTCGACGACGTCCAGGGGTGACGTGGAAAAGAAACTTGACAGGTTCCGTTGACGTGTAAACATTTGCCGAAACAGTTTCCACAATCGCCGCGCCTGGAACTTGACTCCCTCGACAGGCTCGGTTGTCGTGATGTCAGAGCCAGCGCGGCGGACCTTCGTCCGCGCCGGCCACCGTGACCCCGACGGCGCCGCGCCCGGCGGCCCAGCGAACCACTCCGGCGAGCGAGCCGGACACCCGACGCGTCTCCGCCGTCTCATCGACCGCGACGGAAGCAGCGCCGTCGACCTGCAGGACCAATCCCCCACCCTCGCCCTTGCGCCGCCACATGCCGACTATCTCGGCGAGCAGCGACTCGAGAACCACCGTCGGGAAGTCCCCGAACCGGCCGCCGTTACCGAGGTCGACGGCATGGATCCACACCTCCCGGCTGCGAATCCATGCCGTCTCCGACACCGGGACCGTGCGCCCCTGGGCGGTGCGGACCTCCGCGTTCCACGCCGCGTCGGGCAGGCTGCGCCAACTCCCGTCGAGACGGGCCACTGTGTGCTCGAACAGGTTCCGTATCGCCGCGGGACTCAGCGTCGCACCCTCTGCGATCTCCTGTGCCCGCTGCTCCGCCGACTCGTACATCGGTGTCTCCACGCCGGTCGCCGCCCAATCCAGCAGTCGGCACAGCGCGGCCGCGTTGTAGCCGACGTGCGCCACCAGGTGCGCCCGAGTCCACCCGTCGAGCAGACTCGGACCCGACAGGCCCCCGTCCGGCAGATCAGCGAGGCGCTGCGCGAAGTACGCGGTCCCGCGGCGGGCGAGGTCCAGCCGTTCGGACAGATCGAGATCGTTGAACGCCATGAACCCTCCTACTTGACGATGGTCTTGTTGCGCACCGAGCCGAGCCCCTCGATGCTGACCTCGACGGTGTCGCCGTCGCCGATGTAGCGTGCGGGCGTGCGGGCGTGGCCGACGCCGCCGGTGGTGCCGGTGATGATGACGTCGCCGGGCTGCAGGGTGACGATGTGCGAGATGTACTCGACCAGTTTGGCCGGTGTGAACACCAGATCATCGGTGGTGGCCGACTGCATGACCTCGCCCTCGAGTCGCGTCTCGATGCGGGTGCCGAGACGGTAGTCGGTGTCGAGGAAGGGGCCGAACCCGCTGGTCTTCTCGAACGTCTTTCCCTGGTCCCACTGCAGCGTGCGGTACTGGTAGTCGCGCATCGTGTAGTCGTTGATCACCGAGTAGCCGGCGATGTACACGTCGGCGTCGGCCTCGGCAACCTGGTACGCCCGCTGGCCGACGACAACGGCCAGTTCGGCCTCCCAATCCAGCTGCGCCGCAGCGTAGGCGGGAACGATCACGTCATCGTACGGTCCGGTAAGGGCTTCCTTGAACTTAGAGAACAGCGTCGGGTACTCCGGCAGCTCCCGACCCATCTCCGTAATGTGCGTGCCATAGTTCAGGCCCACACACACGATCTTCCCCGGGCTGGGGACCACCGGCGCGTAGTCCGCTCCGGCCAGCTCCACCAACGGCCCCGACGCGTTCGCAGCGATCGTCTTCCAGTTCGGATCACTCAACAGTGCAGACAGGTCCGTGTAGCCGTCGATGACGGTCGCGGTGCTGCCGGAATCGACGCGTACCGCGGCGGTGCCGCCGTCGAGGCGGAGGGTTGCAAGACGCATGGTACTCAAGCTCCTTCAGAAATATGGGTACGGTGAAAGTGCAGACGCTCCACGATCGGAGCATCCGAGAATGCGAAAAGATCTATGCCCGCGTCAGTTTCGAGGGACCACGGCACCCACGAGGGGACAACTATCATGTCGCCCTTCGCGACATCATGGGTGTGCTCGCCGAGGCGGAAGCGGCCCTCGCCCTCGAAGACCTGGAACACCGTCGAACCGACGTCCTGGCGGGTGCGAGTCGCCGCACTGGGCCGCAGCCGGTGGAACTCGGCGCGAATGGTGGGCATCACATCGCCCCCGGTGGTCGGGTTCGTGTATCGGACGGCGGCGTGCCCGGGCTCTACAGTTGCGGCATGGCCTTCGTCCTCGAGCGCGAGCTGTTCGGAAAGCGCGCGGTCGGTGTGCTCCCAGCGATAGCACGCGATGGGCGAGCTGGTGCGGGCGTCGAGCCCGATCAGCGGGCGCAGCCCCGGATGCGCCCAAAGACGCTCCGACCTAGAGATATCGGGGGTCGACTCGTCGGTGACGCCGTCGGCACCGAACTCGAAGAACCCGGTATCGGTGTAGCGGACGAACGGAATGTCGAGGCCATCGATCCACGCCATCGGCCGGTCGGTCTCGTTGTGGTGGCCGTGGAACGCCCAGCCCGGAGTCAGCAGGAAGTCGCCGCGCCGCATCGCAACCGGATCGCCGTTGACGACCGTCCACACTCCCTCGCCCTCTACGACGAAGCGGAAAGCGTTCTGCGAGTGCCGATGTTCAGGCGCGGTCTCCCGCGGGCCGAGATACTGGATCGCCGCCCACAGAGTGGGGGTGACGTACGGCACGCCGCCCAGACCCGGATTCGCGAGCGCAATCGCGCGGCGCTCGCCGCCCCGGCCGACCGGCACGAGATCCCCGGCACGCTGCGCCAGCGGGTACAGCGTGGACCACTTCCATACGAACGGTACAGCTTTGGACGTCGGCACCATCGGCATGAGGTCTCCGAGCTGCGTCCACAGCGGGTTGAGGTTCTCGGCGGCGAAATCGGTGTAGAGCTGCGCCAGCTCCGGGTCGGTGTTCTCGATGTCGGTCATCGGTCTCCTCGTGAGGCGTGCCGCGTGTTTCCGGCGTGGCCTCAACGTAGGGCGGGGTCCGCGAACCGAGCCAGTAGATTCTGCTGTGCGGAATCATCGAGGATTCACTCGAGATCGGCGACGTCCACCGAAATGCCACGCACCGCGGCGTGCAGGCGCGCGACGAGGTCCCCCTGTAACTGCCGCCGATAGCGGGCGGCCGGGACAGTCGCCGTCAACGCGCCGAGGATCCGGCCACGACCGTTGCGGATCGCGACACCGATCGCCGTTACCCCCGCCTCCGTCTGTTCGACATTCACCGCGAAGCCCACGTTCCGGACGGCGTCGAGCTCGCGTACGAACGCCGCGAAGTCGGACGCCGCCATCCGGTTGTCGCCCGCATGGTCGGCGCCGGGCTCCTCGTCCGGGCGCAGGTACAGCTGTTCGAGCACCGGCCGGGGTAGTTCGGCGAGCAGGATGCGTCCGCCCGCGGTGTGCTCGGCAGGCAGAACCTGCCCCTGCCGATCGCCCACACGCAGTAGGGACCGGCTCTCGGCCGAGTACAAGAACCGCACCTGGGCGCCGACGCGGATGACGAGGTTGACCGTCTCCCCGCACCCGACAGCGAGGGCCTCCATGTGTGGCCGGCAGACGTCGGTGAACTCGCGGGTCCAGCCGTGCCGCGCAGGACCGACGCCCATTGCGGGCCCCGGGTGGTACCGGCGCTTCTCGTCCTGGACGGCGAAACCCCGGTAGACGAGCATTGCGAGCAGCCGGTGCGCCGTCGACGGAGAGATGCCCAGTTCCTCGGCGGCGTCCTTGAGTCGCAGCGCACCGGAATCGCGCAGCATTTGCAGCAGTCGCAGTGCGTTGTCGACCGAGTCGAGGGCATATGCGGGACGAAGGATCGTCGTCGTAGCCTTCTTCTGCATGAAAGAACTATATGGCTGTGGGTGCCCAGAGCGTGAATGCGTGGTCGGACAGGAAGGGGTTCTGCCAGTAGGGCGAGGGGCAACCCCATGCGACCGTCGATACCCGGTTGAGATCAACGAAAGTGGCGGCGCCGACGTCGAGCCCGGCACCGCCACCTTCATCAGCCCACTTCCGAGGGAGGGGAGCCTACGGAAGCAGACGATCGTGGAAGCTGTTGGCGAACACCCGGTGCGGGTCGTGCGCGTTGAGCGAGGCGCGAGTGGCCGCCCAGTTCCCGGATGCGGGAATCCCCTCGGTGTACGCGGCCGGCAGCGTCTCCCCTAGCCACTCCGGATCGCGGTACCCGCCCTGGTCCGTGAAGCCCCAGCCCTTCGCCCACTCGGATCGGAACGTCGCGTAGTCGCCCGAGTAGTTGTCTGCCATCCAGCGCTCCATCTCCCGGAAGTATGCGGACGCACCCGGCGTTCCGGGGAGTGTGACGACGTTCATCCAGATGCAGGTGTCCCAGTCGGGGTGGTCCGGGCGCGGACGGACCGCGGAGATATTCGGCGGCCCAGCCGATTCCACCAGTACCTCGGACTGGTCGTCGACGCCGCACATCCGGACTTCGAACGGACCATTGATCGGATACTTGCCTTCGGCAGCCAACTCACTCATCCGCCGGTTGTGCCATGTCGTGAACTCGTTGATCACTCTCTGGATGTTGGCACGCTTCGTCACGACCACGCCGCCGCCCGCGGTGACCCGCATCGTGGTGTGCCGCAGGTAGAACAGCACGTCCTTGGACCAACCCCACAGGTCGTCTGTGTCGGTGAGCGCCAGGCCGGCCTGTACGGCCACCAACTGCCCGATTCCGAACGCCGGCGTGGCCGCCTGGATACCCGCGGCCACCTGTCCGAGTAGATCGGTGAGCGGTTCGGGCAGGTTGTCGGTGAAAAAGTAGTTGTAGGGGCCGAACACTTCCCGCGACTCCGGCGGCCGAACCGGCGTCGGGGTCCAGATCTTCAGCCACGGCTTGTCGGTGAACGGGAACCAGATCGCCTCGACGCGACCCGACCGCTCGACGAAACTCTCGTACGTCCGGCCCGGCGCTCCCGGTTGCGCAAACATCTCCTGCCACGGGATGTCCATAATGCTCTGACAGCGCAGCCGGACGTTGGCGCCGGCCTGCAGGGTCACCGCGGTGACGAAGCTGCGGCCCAGATGAGTGAGCAGCGCGGTGATCTCGGGATCGGCGCGGGTGAAATCGCGCAACACGAATCGATCGATGTTCTCGTCCCACACCACTGCGGTCATCGCAGTCACCAGATTCGACAGCGAGCCATACGACTGACCGGGCGTCACGGTCTCACCCGCCGCTGGGTAGGTGGCGCCGTGTGCGCCGATCGCGAGGACGCCGGCAATCGAGAGATCTCCGATGGCGGGCGAGTTCGCCCAACCGAGGCCGTGTTGCTGCAGCGCGGTAAGGATCGCCTCGAGACTCGCGCCCCCGCCGGCCGTCACAGTTGCCGGGGTACCGGACGGGTTCACGTTCACCCAGTTCAGGTGAGTCATCGTGTCGACAAGCAGGGTTTTCTCGACGCTCTCACCCGGCACGACGGTGAGCGGGCTCCAGCCGTGCATGGTGCCCCTCGCCCGGACCCGGAAGCCGTTGTCCTTGGCCCAGTTCGCGATCCGCACCACGTCGTCCGGCGTCCGCGCGATCGCCGTCCAGACGGCGTCGAACCGGATGTCCTTGGCCCAGTTGACGTAGGCCTGCTGGGTCAGCGGGATGTCCGACGGGAACGTCGGCGGCACCGGAAGAGCGGACACCGGTCCACCACCGGAACCAGTCGAGCCGGCCGGCGGTAGCGCGAAGACCGGGGACCAGCCCATTCCCGTCAGGGCCGCGGCGCCCGCCGCTGCCCCGGCCGCCTTGCCGAGGAATCCCCTGCGGGACATTCCGTTACGCGACGGGCTCGTCGACATCTTGTACTCGCCGGCATCCACAGGTTCGACTCCGAATCTCTCGTCGGGGAAGCGGCATCACCAGCCCGCCGCGCATGATCTCGAGTCAAACTAGAACAAGTCCGGTTCCGATGCCAGTGGTTCCGTAATACTGCCTGGGTGAATCGTCCGGACGCGTCACTTCTCGACGCCCTGCACCGACGTCCGGAGGGCATCGGTGATCGCCTGGGGCGCCCCATCCACCGCCCACACCCCGAGCGCAACGGCGAGGACCGTCAGCAACGGACCGAGGATCACCTTCTCGAATCCGCCGCCCGCACGGATCGCCAGGAAGGACGGCAGACGGATCTCCCACCAACGGCGGCCGCCGAACGGCACGAACGGCGCCAGAAACGGCACACCCTCCTTGGTGATCATGTCGCCGAGACAGTGCGTAGCGCAGCCGAGAGCCACCGCCACCCCGAGCCCGGTAGAGCCCACCTGGTCCGGGAACCACTGCCACGTCAGGATCGACAGGAAGGCGGCCGCCGCAGTCACGACCAGCCAGCCCTTGTCCCGCGCCCAGTCCCCCGCCAATCCGCGCAGCGCCAGCCCCAGCGTGAAGAAGAGAGTGACGATGATCGCGGGCCGGCCGAACTGTCCCACCAGTGCGGAGACACCTGCTCCGAGCCCCACCGCGAACAGTGCGGTGTGCGTCAGCGTGCGATGCCCACCTCGCCGCGGACCGTCCCTGCGGCCCTTCGTCACCCGATACACCGCGAGCGAGATCGCGTCGATACCGGCGGCGAGCGCCCGGCTTATGGGCCCGAACGAGCGGGCGACGGTGGACTGGTTGGTGTCCAGGTCTGGCAGCAGCGCGGCACCGGCGCACACACCGGCGAACGCAAACGTCTCCGCGGTCGAGGTCGGCCCTCCCCAGTCGGTCGGCAACAGATCCGCGACGGCGAGGCCGACCACGGCACCGGACATTGCATGGGTAGGACCCATAACCATGTGGGAGAACACCTTTCACGCTGACGAACAGAGTCGGGGCCCGACACCGGAAGTGTCGGACCCCGCACCCTGAACCGTAGCAACGACCACCGACACGCGGGTTCGACGGACACGACGGACCATCGCGGGGCCGGCGCCCCCGTCGAGGAACTACCGGCCCCCGCCGCCGAGCGGTTGCCGATCGATTTCCTGGCAGGGTTTCTCGAAACCGTGACCCGCCCGCCGCCGCGGCGGCGGTGAGGCCACACTCCACACACGGCAACGGTGTCGACGCGGTCATTCGAAACCACACAATCTGCCCGTGGCAGTCATTGCTCCGCAACCGGTCGTCGCCGCCGTTGGTCAGCGTCGACTCCGAGGGGCATGATGGAAGTAATCCTCGAGTGCCCGGGAGGCGGTTATGGACACGGTGATTCTGTGGCTGGCAGCAACCATCATCTACTGGTGGGGACTCCTCCCCTGACGAGTAGGTAGGCCGAGAAGTCCTCGAACGCGGAAGGATCCGCCCCGACACACGGGGCGGATCCTTCCTGGTTCGTACGGCCGTTACTTCTGGCCGGCGCGCACGCCTTCCTCGACCTTCTTGCCGAGCTCGGCGTCCACGTTCTTCCAGTACTCGAAGACGCGCTGCAGCACCGGCTCGCTGACACCGCCGAGCGCATGGCCGACGATGTTGCTCACCAGACGCTCACGGGCGGCGTCGTCGAGCACCTCGCGGACCAAGGTTCCGGCCTGGGTGAAGTCGCCGTCCTCCGGGTGCTGAATGTATCCGGCGCGCACTGCCTCGCCGTCGAACGCCCACAGGCCCTCGTCGCCGGCGGCCGACGGATCGGCGTGCGGTCCGCCATACGAGTTGGGCGCGTATACCGGGGTGTCGGCGGAGTTGAAGCTGTAGCGCATCGCGCCCTCCTTGGAGTAGGAGTTCACGGGCGCTTTGGGTGCATTCACCGGGAGGTCGGCGTAGTTGGTGCCGATCCGGTACCGGTGCGCGTCGGCGTAGGAGAACACGCGGCCGAGCAGCATCTTGTCGGGGCTGAATCCGATGCCCGGCACCACGTTCGACGGCTCGAACGACGCCTGCTCGATCTGCGCGAAGAAGTTCTCCGGATTGCGATTGAGGGTCCACTTGCCGACCTCGATCAGGGGGTAGTCCTTTTGGGACCACACCTTGGTCAGGTCGAATGGGTTGAAGCGGTAGCCCTCCGCCTCCGCGACCGGCATGACCTGGACCTTCATGGTCCAGGTGGGGAACTCACCGCGGTCGATCGCGTTGTACAGATCGGCGCGGTGGTAGTCCGGGTCGGAGCCGGCGAGCGTGTCTGCCTCGGCCTGCGTGAGGAACTCGATGCCCTGGTCGGTCTTGAAGTGGTACTTGACCCAGAAGCGCTCACCGGCAGCATTGACCCACTGGTAGGTGTGCGAACCGAAACCGTCCATGTGCCGCCACGTCTTCGGGATGCCGCGATCCCCCATCAGCCAGGTCACCTGATGCGCGGTCTCCGGACGCAGCGTCCAGAAGTCCCACTGCATGTCGTGGTCACGCAGACCCGAACCCGGCAACCGCTTCTGTGAGCGGATGAAGTCGGGGAACTTGATGGGGTCCTTGATGAAGAAGATCGGCGTGTTGTTGCCGACGAGGTCGTAGTTGCCCTCTTCGGTGTAGAACTTCATCGCGAACCCGCGCGGATCGCGCCAGGTGTCGGGGCTGCCCTGCTCGCCGGCGACGGTGGAGAACCGCACCAGCGACTCGGTCTTCTTGCCGGGCTGCAGGAACTTCGCCTTGGTGTATTTGCTGACGTCACCGGTGATGACCAGTTCGCCGAATGCACCACCGCCCTTGGCATGCACGATGCGCTCGGGCACCCGCTCGCGGTTGAACTGCGCCAGCTTCTCGATCAGGTAGTGGTCGTGCAGAAGAATCGGTCCCTGCGTCCCCGCGGTGAGCGACTCGTCGTCGCTGGCGACGGGGATTCCGAAGTTGTTCGTCGTCGGACGTGACTGTGCGGACGTCATTTTGCGAAGCCTCCTTGGCACTGATGGGCTGTGGCTGTCTTCGAAGTGATCGACCCACCCGATCCGGGTACATCGTCTTGATTCTGTGAGCTGGCATCGGCCCGTGCCCCGGTTTTCGCCGAATCCTTCCGGCATTCGGAACACAGACCCCAGAACACGACCTCGGCCTCGTCGATTACGAACCCGTGGTCACTCGAGGGCTCCAGGCAGGGAGCATGACCGACGACGCAATCGACGTCGACGACCGCGCCGCAGGCGCGGCACACCAGGTGGTGATGGTTGTCCGCGGTGCGGGTCTCGTACCGCGCCGACGAGCCTGCGGGCTCGATCCGGCGCAGCAACCCCGCACGGACGCAGGCCCCGAGGACGTCGTAGACAGCCTGTCTCGAGACCGAACCGAGCTGACGGCGCACCTCGGCAGCGACCTGCTCCGCATCCGAATGTGGATTCGCGGCAACGGTGTTCAGAACCGCAACGCGAGGAGCGGTGACACGCAGACCCGCTTCCCGCAGCCGTGTGCGGGGCTCGACGTCGCGCTCTCCAGGTTGCATGAGCCCAGTATCCGCCTTTTCTGGAATAAGTCAAAAGAACAACTGGCTCCAGTTTCGCCGAGAGTGCTCGCAAGTCCTCGGGCCACGTCACGGCAGAGGCCGTCGACACCTGAGGTGTCGACGGCCTCTGCCGAAGTGCCGAAGTGCTGCGGGCTAAATCCCCATCGACCGGGCGATCATCGGCCAGGAGTTGTGCAGATCGTCCTGCCAGTAGCCCCATGAATGGGTGCCGCCGGGCTTGAAGTCGAAGGTCGCCGGAATCTTCAGCTGGGCGAGACGGTTCGCCAGGTTGAAAGTGCAGTAGTTGGTTCCGGCCTCGAGCACACCGCCCACAATGACCTGATTGGCGAGCGCCCCCATCTGACCGTTGATACCCGGACCGTTCAACGTCTCGTGCGGGCCGGGCAGTCCGGAGCCGGTGGTGATGTAGAGCTCGGTCCCGCGGAGCCTTTCGGCATTGACGACCGGATCGTTGTCGATCCAACCCCGTCCATCGAGGGGGCCCCACATGTTGGTGATGTCGACTCCCCCGCGCACACCGGTCACCAACTGGATCGCATTCTGACCGACCCAGGTGCTGGTCTCGGCGCAGCCGCTGAAGGAACCGACACTCTTGTAGAAGCCAGGCTTGGCGATTGCGTAGTTGAGTACCGAGGTACCGGTCATGGAGATCGCCGCGATGGACTGCACCTTGTTGGTGTCGAACTCGGCGTCGATGACGGGCGGCAGTTCCTCGAGCATGAAGGTCTGCCACTTCTGGCGGCCGAGCGTCGGATCGTCCTTGACCCAGTCGGTGTAGTAGCTGAACGCGCCTTCGAGGGGGGTGACGACGTTGACGTTCTTGTCCCGGAAGAAGTTCATGACATCGGTCTTCCGCTGCCAGGTAGCCGAGTCCTCACCGCCGCCCGCGCCGTTGAGGAGATAGAGCGTCGGGCGCGGCTGACTGGTGTCTGCGGGGAGGATGACCTCGAGCGGGATCTTCCGGTCCATCGACGGCGAGTACACCGAGATCGTGACCTTGCGGTCGGAGTTCTTGGTGGTGCTCACGAGGTATGCGCCGGTCGCCGTCATCGTCGCGTCCTTTGCCGGCGACGTGGTGGCGCCCCCGGCGAAAGCTGTTGCCGGCGCCGCGAGCACCGACGCGGCGGTCACGATAATCGCAGCCGCCAGAACACGCGCGCGCCCGATCTTCACATTCCTCATCCGAAAATCCTCCCCAAAGCATGAACATGCCGGCACCACTGAACGTGCTCGTTATCGCCCGTCGATGAAGCTGCCGAAGATCACCTCAGCGCGGCATTCGTGCAACACCATACCGACTGAAAAGCCCTGAGTGTCCTGATCCGGGATACCGGCTCGAAGATTCACCCATCGGTCCACCAGACACCCTTGGCCGCAGCCTCGACCGTAGCCGCGAAAACAGCCTTGAGTTCAAGAGACATCGCGCCCCGATGCTTCGAGGATCGAATCGAAACCTGCTGCGGATCAAGTCGATTGCACAGGTCTGCGCGACCGCGGGTTCCCACACCGTGTTGGTCGCCTCGGACAGCTCTTTCAGCCAGTTGCACAAACCACGATGAGCCCGTACGCCGCGCGGCCCGCTGTCATCTCCCCGGCGAACTTGCCGGTGACCCTCGAGATGGTGGCTCCGGACTCACGAGGACAATTCAGGATCACGCAGTGCGCGTCTGCGGATTTTACCCGTTTGCGTTTTCGGTAGTTCCGCAACGATTTTGACGGTTCTGGGGCGCTTGTAGGGCGCAAGGCGCTCGCGGGCGAACGACAGTAAATCGTCGGGGCCGATGCTGTGCCCATCCCTCAGCGAGATGTAGGCGGCTACCGACTCCCCGCGATACTCGTCGGGAACTCCCACGACCGCCGCCTCGAGTACAGCCGGATGCGCGTGGAGCACGTCCTCGACTTCTCGTGGCCATACTTTGTACCCGGAGACGTTGATCTGGTCCTTGATCCGGTCTACTAGGTAGACCCAGCCATGTTCGTCCACGATTGCGCTGTCACCGGATCGGAGCCTTCCCCCGAGCATAATCGCGTCGGAATCCATTGGTTTGCGCCAGTACCCGGAGACCACTTGTGGGGCGGTAATGACGAGTTCGCCTTGATGTCCGGGTGGGAGTGGCCGGCATTCGGAGTCGATCACTTCCAACTTCACACCGGGTAATGGTCGTCCGATTGACAGTGTTCCGCTGCCGGGATCCACCGGCGCGGATGTGCCGGGCGGTACTGCGGCGACTGCCGATGAGGTTTCAGTCATGCCGTAGGCGTTGTGGATGTAGTGGCCGAACCGTTCCTGGAATCGGACGACCGTACTCGGCGGCACCGGAGCTCCCCCGCTGAACAGCGTCTTCACGTGGGAGAAGTGCTCGGCAGAAGCGTAATTGGAGTTCATTATCGCGTTGAAGGCGGTGATCGATCCTATGGTGTAGGTGACCCTGTGCTCATGCATGGCATCGACAGCCACGTCGTTCTGGAAGCGCCCAGCGAACACCAGGGTGGTTTGTTCGGTAAGGGCGAGCGAAGCGATGACGACGGCGCCGGTGATGTGGAACAACGGAGCGAGCGCGAAGACGACATCTCCTGGGGCGATGCCAGCGAGTCGCGCGAAGTTGGTGGTCACCGCGAGCACGTTGGCGTGTGTGTTCATCGCACCCTTCGGAGGCCCGGTCGTGCCTGAGGTGTAGGCGAGGAACGCCAAATCGTCGCTGCCAAGTCTGACCTGAGGAGGACGTTTGCCGATGTACTCGTCAGCGAGCCGCAGTAGATCGATCTCGGGGGACGCCAATGGTGTTGCTGTCGTTGCCGGAGCATCTCGGGTGAGCCCCTCTGATTCTGAGCTCCCGGAGGGCGAGCCGAAAACCCGGGGATCGTCACGCGACTGCAGATCGGATTCTGCGGTCCCGAGCACCCACCGAACCGTCGTTCCGGTGACGCTCTCCCTGACCGCCTGCACATCGTGGTCGGTGGTGATGATCCCGAGCGGTTCCGCATCGGTGACCAACTCCCGCAGCTCCCGGCCGCGGTACATTGGGTTGATCAAGAGCGCGGTCGCGCCGAGTTTCCACAGTGCGAGTAGAACAAGCGCATATTGCGGAATGTTCTGGAGGTGGATGCCCACCCGATCGCGGTGCCCCACGCCGAGTTCGGCGAGGGCAACTGCGAGCGCATTCGCGAAGTCATCGGCCTGGCGCACGGAGAGCGTGTTGTCGAAGTACACCAGGGCTGGAGAGTCAGGATCGTGTCGGACCCGGTTACTCCAGGCTTCGATGAGTGTGCACAAGCGGGGCCGGGCCTCGAACTGTGCGGCGACCGCGCTCTTTTGGGACTCATCGGTTGGTGCCGTTTCCGGGTCGTGGGTGCTCATGCCGGGAGTTCCTTCTGTCCGGTCTCACGGACCGTGAGGACCGTGAGGAGGCCGATGACGCAAACTCCCATGACCCAGTAGGCGGGTGACATTGCGTTGCCGGTCGATTCGACGAGCTGGGCGGCGACGTAGGGCGCTGTTCCACCAGCGGCAATGGTGCCGATATTGAAGCCCAGGGATACTCCGGTGTAGCGGACCGTACGGGGGAAGAGTTCCGTGAACAGGGGGAAAGCGGGGACCTGCACGACCCCGTTGAGCACCATATAGACGAAGTAGACGATGCCGATGACAAGAATGCTGGATGTTGAGCTCATGATGATGAAGGCAGGGAGCGCGATCACGACAAAAGCGAGGTAGCCGCCAATCAGTATCGGTTTGCGGCCCCATCTATCAGTGAGCATGCCGCTGAGCGGGAATGTGGTGCAGGCCAGAGCAATACTGATGGCCGATGTCCAGTAGACGGTGTCCTTCGAAAACCCGACGTCGTTGATCAGATATACGCTGAAGTACGTCAATCCGATGTAGCCGGAACCGTTCATGGCGATGGCGATGCCCACGACTCGGAGGACTGCCAGCGGATTTTGGGTGATGGTGTCAAGTAGCGGACTCTTTGTGACCTGCTGCTTTTCGGCCATCTCCTCAAATTCAGGGGTGTCCTCCAGCTTCATCCTGACCCGGAGACAGAGAGCGGCGAGGGGAAGTGCGAGCAAGAATGGGATGCGCCAACCCCACGACTCCATCTGTTCTTCCGTGGTGAGAAGGGCCACCACGCCAACGACTGCGGCAGCCACGGCGAAGCCGAGTGTCGAACCGACCGGTGTGAAGGACCCGAAGAATCCGCGCTTTCCGGTCGGTGCCGATTCGGCGATGTAAGTAGCCGCGCCGCCGACTTCACCGCCGGCAGAGAATCCTTGGGCAAGCCGGACGAGTACCAGTAAGACGGGGGCGACGACGCCGACATTGGAGTGAGTCGGGAGTAGGCCGAGAATGCCGCAGGCCACGCCCATGCTGACGACGGTGATAACGAGTGCGGACCGACGTCCGCGGCGGTCGCCGAGGCGACCAAAAAAGATCCCGCCGAGCGGACGAGCGACGTAGGCAACGCCGAAAACAGCCAGAGTGGACAGAATCGACACCGAGGAACTGTCCGACGGGAAGAAGAGGGGCGCGATGGTGATGGCGAGGAAGCCATACACCGCGAAGTCATAGTATTCGATGAGGGTGCCGACACCGCCTGCAATGGCGGCGCGCCGGGCCACGGAACTCGACTTTTTCAACGGTATTGCCGGGAGTGGTTCGGAGGGGCGAAGGTCACTGGCCTCGAGGGAAGGTTCGGTGTTCATCATTGAGCCTGTCTTTCGCGTGCGCGCTCAGCGAGCAGGAGGTTGTAGGAACCGCCGGCCTCGATGACCTGTACGGTCCGAGGATTGGGCGGGGTGCCGACCAGGCGGGTTCCGTCGGACAGTCGCAGAGTGGCAGCGCGCCAGTCGAGGGCTACGGAATCGTGAACCCGTACTGCGGTCGATACACCGGGGACCGTGATCAACGGCATGCCGTTGAAGGTCTCGCCGCGCCAAAAACCGGGCGAGAAGGACTCTGCGACTATGGCGGCGATACCGGCATTCCGGAGAGCGACCATGGGCGGATAGTGCGGATGGCCATAGCCGAAGTTGCGACCCCCGACGATGATGTCGCCGGGGCAGACGCGATCGGTGAACGTCGGATCGTATTCCTTCATGCACACCGAACGCAGATGGTCGGGATTGTAGGACTTGATATTGGACACGCCGACGACGAGATCGATATCGAAATCGTGGCCAAAGATCCAAGCGATCTTGCCTTCGATGATGTCGGGAGGTGGCGGGTAGGAACTCACTGGACCGATTCCTGAATTGTGCCTGCCAGGGCGCTGGCTGCGACTGTGTACGGCGACCCCATGTATATGTTGGCGTCGGAACTGCCCATCCGGCCCGCGATGTTCAGGACACCGGTTGAGATGCAGTTCTCGCCGGCCTGCAGTGGTTTCTGGTAACCGAAGCAGAAGTCGCAACTCGACTGATTGATGTGCGCACCAGCCTGCCGAAGCACATCGAGGATGCCTTCTTCCTCGGCCTGGTCGTACACTCGCTGGGAAGTCGGCACGATGTTGAGTTCGACGCCTGGCGCGACTTTTCCCCCGTCAAGCACCAGCGCCGCAGCACGCAGATCCTCGATTCGACCGCTGGCGCATGAGCCGATGAAGGCTCTCGTGATGGGTGTGCCAGCAAGCTCTTCTGCCGTCTTGGTATTGGCAACGCGAGCCGAGCCGGGCAATACCACCCGTGGGGTCAGGGTCGCGAGGTCGATCGTGTGGCGGGCGGTATAGATGGCGTCGGTATCGGGATACACCGGATCGAAGTTGCGGCGGGCGACTTCATTCGCGTAGGCCAGCGACATCTCATCCGGTTCGAATACCGCGGAGACGGCTCCGGTGAACATTGCCATTCCACAGAGGCCCTGGCGGTGATCGATGGCCATCGAGCGTGCCCCCGGTCCACCGAATTCCATCACTTGGTGAGCGCAACCGTCGGCGCCGACCATTTCGATGATGGTGTGGACGAGGTCGCGGCTATCGACGCCACGTGGGAACTCACCGAGGAGGTCGAATCGAGTAGTGGCTGGGATATCGACGAACACCTGGCCGGTGACCCAGGCTTCGATGAGATCTCGTCGGATACCCCAGCCGAGCGCCCCAAAAGCCCCAACCCCACTGATGTGGCCGTCGAAATGCACGAGGAACTCGCCGGGAATAGCGAGGCCGAGTTCGGCAGTCAGCTGGTGACCGATGCCGCGCCCTTCGTGCAGCTCGATGCCGTAGAAATCGCACCAATCTCGAGTAACCTGGTGGACTTCGGCTTCCGTGTCGTTGTGCTTGGTGAGCATGTGATCGATGAAAACGATATAGCGACTCGGGTCCTGCAATTCGGTGATCCCGAAGTCGTTGTGCATCTGGCGGAACATCACGTCGGTGTAGCCGGGAAAGTCGTAGGCGATCATCCGAGCGGGCTTCACCGCGTGGTTTTCACCGGCGCGAACCGCGTGCCGACTCGAGGCGCGACCCAGTATCTTCTCCGTCATCGTGTACCCCATGGCGATCACTGCTCCTGGCCGGACGGTAGGTACTTTTTCTGCATGGCTTCGACCTCGGGGAAGCCGATCAGTTCCATGAATTCGTGGTGCTCGAGTGCGTCTGCGCCGACCTCGGCGGGTGGTTCGCCGGCGGCCAATCGCTTCAGTGTTGCGCGGGCAGCACCGGCCGCAGCCATCAGCACTTGGGTGGGCAGCAGGGCCAGTCGGACACCGATCTGGTCGAGGACCTCGGGGGTGAACTCGCGTTCGGTCCAGGTCGAGGCGGTCAGGGTAGCCATCAGTGGAACCCCGACTTCTTCGTGGCAGCGTTGCCACTGTTCGACAGTTTCGAAGGTCTTGGTGACCGGCATGATCATGTCTGCGCCGGCCGCGACATAGGTCTGGGCACGGCGGATGGCGTCGTCCCCGCGCGCATCGGTACGGGCGATCAGGAGGATGTCGTCAGGAATCGAGTCGCGGACGGCGCGGATCTTGCCAGTCGCCTCGGCGACGCTGATCAGGTCGACGGGATTGCCAACACAGATCGGGCAGGATTTGGGAGAGACCTGGTCCTCCATGAACATGCCACCGACGCCCGCGGCGGCAAATTTGGCAGCGGTGCGTGCGGCGTTCACCGCATTCCCGTACCCGGTGTCGATATCGGCCACCAGTGGCAGTTTCGACGCTTCGAGGATCGTGCGGACTGCCTGCAAGTTCTCGGTCTGGGTGTAGAGCTCGGCATCGGGGAGTCCGAGCGCGGCCGAGACCGCGAAGCCCGAGGCGCACAGGGCGCTGAATCCCGCCTGGTCTGCCAGTCGGGCAGTAAGGCCGTCCCATACGCCTGGGGCGTAGACGAGGCCGTGTGATGTGAGGTCTTTCAAAGTCCGACGGTACACAGTCGCTCCGTTTCGCCATGCGGAATCGATTTCGTATTGCGGTACGCACCGTAGGGTGGTTCAAGTCACAAAGTCAACCCCGACCGGTGACTCTGTTCGTATGGTGGCCACACTGGCCGTGCAACCAAAGAAAGCGAGTGAGTATCAGTGACTGTGCCTATCGAGCACGAATCGCCGGGAGGTCGCGATACTGTGGGGGCCGTCCTCAAGGCCTGCGCACTGCTCGAGCACTTCGGCGCCGACCGGCCGGTCTGGACTTTGAACGCCCTCACAGCGGCGAGCGGGATGAACAAGACCACGGTGCATCGCCTGATGGCCACACTGATCCACGCAGGATGGGTGGATCGGACCGGCGAAGGTGCCTACCGAATCGCGATGCCGGTGTTCGAGATCGGTTCCGCTGCGTTGGCGAAACTCGATATCCGTTCCGCAGCAAGACCATTCTTGTCCGATCTTGCCGCAGCTTTCGGCAATACCGCGTACTTGATGGTGCCTGCCGAACAGGGTGCGGTGTGCATAGATCTCCTGGAGGGAAGGAATACGCTCGTCGTCGCGGGAATCAATGTCGGGTCGGTGCTGCCGTATCACGCTGCGGCGGGCCCAACTGTCATGCTTGCGAACTCGAAAGTATTGCAGGACAGGTGGATCAAGGAAGAACTCCCGGCGATCACCGATCGGACGATCACTGATGTGAATGAACTCGTCCAACACCTCGACAAGATTAGAGAGGTAGGGTATTCCGTCAGCAACTCCGACTATTTGCCAGGGGTGGCCGCAGTGGCGGCACCGATTCTCGGGCGGGACGGGTCGGTCCTCGCGTCCATCAGCGTGGGTGGACGGGCTGACGAGTTCGAAGACGAGTCACTCCGCGTGAAGATCGACAAGGTATGCGAAGCCGGAGAACACATCACACGGATCGTGCAGGCATTGCCACGAGGCTGACATGTACCGCCGCGACGTCCTCGCCCACCTGTTCGCCGGGCGTCGGGCGTCGGGCGTCGGGCGTCGGGCGTCGTCACCAGCGAATCGGGGCGGTCCCACCGATCGACGCGTCGAGTCTCCACGGACGCATCGTGTTTCGGTCGCTGTCGAGCACCTTCGCTGATTTCGATTCTGGGCCGATCCATCCACGGCCAGCTGACGGCGTGGCAGCGGCGAAGGCTGCTGGTCGGTAACCGGGCAGAGGGAACAGACAGCCGGGCTCATAGCTGACGTCGTCGGGTCCGGGGACGCGTCAGATCGAACCGCGACGGAGCCGTCGATCACTCTGCGACAGTCCGGAATCCGAGCATCATGTCGTGGTCCTCGTGATCGAGCATGTGACAGTGCCACACGTATCCCTGCAGCGTCCCGGCGCCCGCCGGGGCGCTGTCGCGTCCGGCGTGGGCGGGCATCTGGTGCCCCGGCATGTCGGGCATGTCGTGTGTGGATGGAACCGGTGCTGGGCCCCCGAACGTGGTGTCGGGATCGAAGCCGAGCCCGGCCGCGGTCGGGAACACCACGACGATCCTGGTGATCGAACCTGGATTCGCGACGACGGTGTCCTTGAATCCAGTCTCCCACGACTCCGGCGGTATCAGCGGGGAGGTGACGAATTCGTCGGCGGGCGGCGTCCACTTGGTGCCGATCGGCGGTTGCGGATACTGCCGCGCGTAACGCGCGATGTCGATGTGCTGCCGACCCAAGACCCGAAAGGTAACCAGGTGCAGGTGAATCGGATGCGGCTCGGGAGTGACGTTGACGATGTTCCACTGCTCGACGGTGCCCTGCCGGGGTGTTTCGACGTCCGGGTCGCCGAACAGCAGGTTGTTCAGCGACATGATCGTGCCGCCGGTAGACGGATCGATCAGCTGCATGACGGTGACGGTGCGCTGCACCTGCGGCGCCGGGACGGGCTCGAGGTCGGCGGGCTGCCCAGCACCGCCACGCAGAGTCTGCGGCACCACGCCGGCGAACCCCCGCTGCTCCCCCACCCGGAACCGGCAGAACAGCGGCATCGGCCGTGCCCCACGCTGGGACGCAGCGAGCGGCGGCGGCTCGTCGTTGCGCAGTTCCACCGTTGCCCCGGGCTCGAGCATCCCGAAGTCGGCAAGCAGGTCGACGCGTTCGCCAGGCGCGAGGCGCACGTGGTCCGACGGCACCGGGGTGGGCAGCATGCCGCCTTCCATGCCGAGGATCCAAAAGCGCATCCGGTTGCCGAAGAACAGGTTCCAAACGCTGAATGAAGCAGCGTTCACCAGTCGGAGCCGATACATCCCCCGCGCCACCGCGAGTTCCGGCCAGATCTTGCCATTGACGACACCGACGTCGCCGGGGGTGCCGCCGTCCCAGCGCCCCTGCGGCACCAGCGGCGTGGCACGGATGCTCTGCCGTCCGTCGGCGGTGAAGATCTTCTCCTGCAGGATCAGCGGGATCTCGAACTCCCCCGACGGCAGACCCCACGCGTTAGTCTTTGTGCCCGTGTCGAATTCGTCACGAAGCAAGAAGATCCCGGCGAGCCCGGCGTACACGTTCAATCGGGTGATCCCCATCGCGTGATCGTGGTACCACAGCTGAGTGGCCTCGTGACCGTTCGGATAGTGGTGCACGTGCCCCTGCCCGGGCCGCTGCAGGAACGCTGGATGCCCGTCGTGCTCGGGCGGAGTGACCGCCCCGTGCAGGTGCATCGACGTGGGCACCGCAGTTCGGTCCTGTTCGGTCACCCCGTGCAGGGTGGTATCGAAGTCGGCGGCGAGCGGATGCACGCCGATCTCGTTGCGGTAGGCCACCGTCAGCGGATCGCCGGTGTGCGCCTCCACCGTGGGTCCGAGGTAGTCCATACCGCCGTAGGCCAAGGCGGGGGACGGGTCCAGGTCGCGGTGGAAGCGGTGCATCGTGCTGCCCGCTCGCAGCTCGAGCTGCGAGCCGGTCAGGACCGGCAGCAGCGGCAGCTCGTCGCGAAACGGCTCGAGCCGGGGCGAGGCGAACAGCAGCGGGCGGGAGGGGTCGATGTTGCCGAGGTCGCCGAGATCCTGGGCGCGCACCGCCGCCATGCCCGCCGACACCGCCCCGAAGCCCGCACTCAGCGCGAGCCCGCGAGCGAAGGCACGACGGGAGATTCCTCCACTCATGTCACGTCACACTCCTCGTCGTCGCCGCCGGACCGGAGCACACGGAAACGCGTCGTCCCGACCGTACGCCGGAGTCGCTGCGCTGCTGCTATTTTCCGGGGAACCATCCCGATTCCAGGGCCACGTACCAGACGACTCGGACGAATTGTCACGACCGCGCGCGCCGCGATGGACTCCGCGGCCGACACCGTACGTCCGCGGAGCCGACCGGCACGGCCGTATCCACCCGAACCCGACGGCTCACCTACGCTGACGGGATCCATCGGGACCGGTCACGCCGCGCTCCCGCCGAGCCGGAGCGGGGTGCTGTGAAGCCGTCGAAGTTCAATGTCGCGTTGGCGCGGGAGGCTCTCGCGGCGCGATCGGAATCCGCGCAGGGCTGGCTGCGCGGCACCGCGCCTGGACGGACTGTCGAGCGCGTCCTTTCGGGCCTGGTCGACATCGAACTGGTGGACCGGTCGATGACGCTCGCCGCCCAGTCGTTCACATCGGTGTTGCCGGTGATCATCGCGGTGTCCACGCTCAGCCGGCATGACACGTTCACGAAGGGGTTCTTCGACCAGTTCGGCATCGATGTCGACGCCGTGGACGTCCACCCGGGCACCTTCAACACCGACCAGCCGACGTCCGCGGCGTTCGGCATCGTCGGGCTCCTCATGGTGGTGCTCTCCGGGACGTCGTTCGCACGAGCCCTCGGACGAATGTACGGGCGGATTTGGCACGTGCCGACGCTCCGCATCACGAACTGGTGGCGGTGGGTGGCCGTACTGATGACCGTCGCGTCGTCCGCTGCGCTCGTAGGCACTACGCGCGTGCTGCGCGACGTCGCATACGTCGGAGGCACGCTGGCACTGATCGCACAGTTCCTGGTCTGGATGGGTCTGTGGACGCTGGTGCCGTACCTGTTGACCGAGCGTCGGCTGTCGGCGCGCGTGCTGTGGGCGACCGGGACGATAACCGCGGCGGGTCTGGCCGCGTTGCGGGTCGGCGGCAACATCGTGCTGCCGCGGACGGTGGCGAGCGCCGTAGCCAAGTTCGGCGAGCTGGGTCTGGTGTTCACCGCGATCGGCTGGATGTTCGTGGCCTGCGGGATCATCGTCAGCGCCGCGGTGATCACGAAGGCCCTCGCGCTCGACGAGGGGCCGATCGGACGGTTCCTTCGAGGACCGACGACCGGACTCACAGACAGTGCCCCCGCTTCCCGAGCGGAAGACGCCACCCAGCGGAAGTTAGCCCAGCCATCGGGCCTGCGCTACCCGACCGACGGGCAAGCGCCGGACGGGTAACTCGCAGAATTGGGTGCGGCGCCCGCTGTACCCGAATTCCCAGCCGAAGGCGACGGGGTGCCTATTCTCGAGCATGGTGTAGCGGACGTCGCAACGGTGACGAACCGTCTGGCGGCGGCGAAATTGAAGGAGAGAACTTTCCCGATGACTGTCTACTTCCTGGTCGGCCTGCCGATCCTCGTCGTCGGCGCGGCCCTGCTCGTCACCAGCAGGACGAAAGCCACCACGCCCGCTGCCCGACAGCTACCGGCAGGCAAGTACCGCACCCGGTATGCGATCGGACTTGTCACGGCAACGCTCGCCTGTGTGCTGATGAACATCGGTTCGCTGACGACCGACATTCCTGGACCGATGAAAGCCCTGTCCGTGCTAGGAACCGTACTGCTGCTCGCGACCGTTCTGATCACGACCGTCAGGCTCCGCTCCGCCGATTGACCTCCACAACCCGCAGCCCCTGCGCCCGCCCCCACCGCGGAGTTACAGCGTTCGCCATGCACGACGCCCGACGACCGAACCCCATCATCGCCTGCCGCGAGCCGACAACCGTCGGCTTCGGACCGACGCGCACGAGCCAACCGAGGAGGGTCGACCGCCCGGACACGGACACGGACACTGCCAAGATCTTCTGAATTGGGGCGGATTCACCGACCCACGAAAAAGGTACATAACGGCCTTGACGTTGCACGTTGATCGGCGGACGATGAAAACACAGCGCTGCCAAAGAATAAGAATTACCAGAGTTGCTGACCGGGTCGCCCAAGCATGCCCAAAATTGGGCCACGGACCAGAAACGGCTATGACCTGATCGCGGTCGGCAACCGGACCCGAACAGGCGGATTGCCATGAGTCCCACCCGCGCGAATCACAATATCGATTCACTCGAATCCAAGGTCGAAAGCATGGGTAGAGAATTGCATCGACTGGCCGATACGGAGCGTCTCATCGAGAAAATCAAGACAGATATTCGAGGTCCCGGGTATACGACTCCGGCAGAATTCTTCCTCGTACGTGAACTGGTCGAAGCTATAACGGCAGCAGCTTCGGGGCTGGCTCACATGGAGAACACGCTACTCGAAAGCAGCGGGCTTATTGTCGATCAGGGATAGAGCTGAGTAGCTCGCGGGGCGGGGCCTCGACGCTTACAAACGACCTCTACAGCCGAGTCCATCCGACATCGAGCGAGGTCGCCGATCCGGTAACTAACCGCCCGCGTCGGTCCGAAGCTCCCGCAACCCGATCAGCCGGGCACCGACGGCCACCACGACACCGCCGAGGAAGACCCACACGAGCGTCGTCCGCAGCGGGCCGGCGAAGGCATCGACCACGGCCCCCGCGGCAAGCGGCGAGAAAGCCTGCGCGGACAGATCGTCGAGATACATCCACCGCACGATCACCAGGGCCAGCGCCAGTACCGACATCGCAACAGCTACCGCGACGCCCGCCAGGCTCACCGCCCGCAGCCGCCCGCCGCGAGGCGCGATGAGCACCGCTCCGGCGGCCGCGATCAGCGACCCCCACGGCAGCCACGTCGCGGCCGCATCGAGCGCACGAACCGCGCGCTGCGACGAGGCCAAGTTGTCCGACTGCAAGAGCACGAACTCGGCATCGGTGTCCGATATCCGGTCGGCGAAGGTGAAGCCCCGTTCGATCAGTCGGTCGCGTGCCGCTTCCACGAAGGGCTGCAACGGAACACTGACGGTTCCGGACTCGTCGACCTGCACGGCACGCCCACCGATCTCGCCGGTCGCGACCGCGACGAGGGTCCGGTGCGCGGCCCTGTTGGCGGTGGTCCACAGCGACGCGAATCGATCACTCGCGACCATCGAGTCGACCGCCTCCCGGACGAAGTCCTCCGCCTGCTTCGCCAGGACCGGGGAGAAGCCGACGATGATGCCCGACCCCCGGGGAAGGTTCTCGGTCAGCGAGGTCAGGGCCTCGGTCGTGAGCGCATCCAGGTCGATCCGATCGAGGATGATGCCGCTGATGCGATCGCCGACTGCGTCCTGCACTGCCGGGTCGGAGGCCAACGGGCCGACGGTGGCGACGTAGCGGTCGGTGTCGAGCACCTCGGATCGGGTGTATCTCGCAAGAACCGACCCGAGCACCAGCACGGCCACCAGGATCAGCAACAGCCCGGAGACACCCCATCTCACCTTCGTCACTACGCGACCCCTTCTGCTGTCCTGTCGACGAATCCTGGCACGTTCACGAGCGATGGAGAAGCCGAGGCAGACGCTCCGGACGTTCGGTTCCTCCGAAACCCGGTTCACCCGCCGAGGATGACCGCGGACCACGCCTGTCGGCCTAATCTGGACGGCAGGGAACCGCCGGTTCGAGATCCGTGAGGAGCACTCGATGAGCACGGAACCGACAGCCCGGGTAGCCCGCACCGGGGTCAACGCGAGAAAGCTCTGGGCGGGCGGTGTCGCCACCGCTGTTGTCGCGGCGTTGGCCGCCATCGTGGGGGTCCTGGCGGTGCGCGGCCCGCTCGACACGCCCGTGATCACGCCGCCACACACCCCATGGGACTCGCAGGTGGCCACCGTCGCCGGTTACTCCGCCGTCGCGGCGCTGCTCGCCACCGGCCTGCTGCACCTGCTCCTGATATCGACGCCGCGAGCATCGACCTTCTTCACCTGGATCGGGGTGCTCGCAACGGCCGCTGCGGCGCTCTGGCCGTTCAGCGTGGACGGCACCACCAAGTCGCAGACCGCCAGCGGAGCGATCTACCTCGTCGTCGGTATCGCGACCGTGTCGCTGCTGTCGGGTGTCGCGGCGTCAGTGCAGAGCACGTTGGTCACACGATCATGACCGGAACATAGTGCTCCTTGGACGCTCCTCGGCCCCAATTGCGAGGAGGATCGCATCTACCACCGCCGATGCGCACATGCATCGAATCAAACTGGAGAGCAGTAGGACTCGGCTATGCAGGCAACCCTGGCACACGTACACACCTGTCGGTCCGTTCTGCTTCAATGCACGCATGACATCGCCTTCCATCGAGCCACTGCAACTTTTCGAGACGACACCGGGCAACTGGTCGCTGATGCTGACGGACCAGCACTTCGGCAAGGTGGCGGCGGTATTCGAGCAGGTGGAGGGCTTCGACGGTTCCGGATACGACTGGGCGTCGGTAGCCCACGCCGTCACCGAACGCGATGCGCCGCACCTGCAGGACCGCTTCCGCACCGATCCCGAAGCGGGGATGTTCGTCGCGTACGGCCCCGACCACGACGCGCTCGCCGAGCTTGGCGCGATCCTGGCCAGGGCGTACTCCGATTCCGAGTACCTGGGCGGGCTGGTCGCGATCGCCGAACTCGACTGAGGATTCCCCGAAACGGGCGATGCCCTGTACCGAATCCGGTACAGGGCATCGCCGAAAGTGGCTGCGCCGTCAGCGCACCAGTAGCTCGGCAATCTGAATCGTGTTGAGCGCCGCACCCTTACGCAGGTTGTCGCCCGAGACGAACAGCGCCAGGCCGCGGCCCTCGGGGACACCCGGGTCCTGACGGATCCGGCCGACGAGGGAGACGTCGCCACCGGCGGCGGAGAGCGGGTTCGGCACGTCCACCAGCTCGACGCCGGGGGCGTCGGCGAGCAGTTCCTTGGCGCGCTCCACCGACAGCGGTCGCTCGAACTCGGCGTTGATCGCGAGCGAGTGACCGGTGACGACCGGGACGCGCACGCACGTGCCCGACACCAGCAGGTCCGGCAGGCCGAGGATCTTGCGGCTCTCGTTGCGGAGCTTCTGATCCTCGTCGGTCTCGCCGCTGCCGTCGTCGACGAGGGCGCCGGCGAGCGGCACCACGTTGAACGCGATCGGCGCGACATACTTGTCCGGGGCCGGGAAGTCGACGGCCGCACCGGAATGGACCAGCTTCTCGGCGTCGTCGGCGACGGCACGCACCTGGCCGACGAGCTCCTCGACACCGGCGATGCCGGAGCCCGAGACCGCCTGGTAGCTACTGACGATCAGGCGCTGCAGGCCCGCCTCGTCGTGCAGCACCTTGAGGACCGGCATCGCGGCCATCGTGGTGCAGTTCGGGTTGGCGATGATGCCCTTCGGCGGATTCTTGGTCTCCTCCGGGTTGACCTCGCTGACAACGAGAGGAACCTCGGGATCCTTGCGCCACGCCGACGAGTTGTCGACGACGATCGCGCCGGCAGCCGCGAAGCGGGGGGCCTGCGCACGCGAGAGCGTCGCACCGGCCGAGAACAGCGCGATGTCGATGCCCTTCAGATCTTCATCGGATACGGCCGCAGCATCTTCCACGACAATTTGCTCCCCGCGGAACGGCAGCGTCTTGCCGGCCGATCGGGCCGAGGCGAAGAACCGCACCTTGTCGGCGGGGAAGTTGCGCTCCTCGAGCAGGGTGCGCATGACGATGCCGACCTGGCCGGTGGCGCCGACGACAGCGACTGTCACATTCTTCGTCGCTTCGCTCGTCTCACTGGTCATAGCTCCCACTACCGTCCCGTTCCTGCGTGTACGACGGCTGCTTCGTCGCCGCCGAGCTCGAATGCCGCGTGGATCGCGCGCACGGCGTCGTCCAGCTCGGTGTCCTTGACCAGCACCGAGATACGGATCTCGGAGGTGGAAATGAGGTCGATGTTGACGCCCGCGTCGGCGAGAGCCTCGCAGAACTTTGCGGTGACGCCGGGGTGGCTCTTCATGCCGGCACCGACGAGCGACACCTTGCCGATGAGGTCGTCGAACAGGATCTGCGTGAAGCCGATCTCCGACTGCAGCGCCGTCAGCTTCTCCACCGCGCGCGGGCCGTCGGACTTGGGCAGCGTGAAGGTGATGTCGGTCTTGCCGGTCTCGACCTTGGAGATGTTCTGCAGCACCATGTCGATGTTGATCTCGGCGTCCGCAACAGCCCGGAAGAGCTTCGCGGCGTGGCCCGGGGTATCGGGCAGGCCGACGACGGTGACCTTGGCCTCGCCGCGGTCGTGGGCAACACCGGTGATCAGGGCTTCTTCCACGGGAATGTCCTCCATCGATCCGGACACGATCGTTCCGGGCTTGGTCGTGTATGACGAGCGGACGTGCACGGGCACGTTGTAGCGGCGGGCGTACTCGACGCAGCGCAGCATGAGCACCTTCGCGCCGCACGCCGCCATCTCCAGCATCTCCTCGAAGGAGACGGTGTCGAGGCGCTGTGCGTCGGGCACGATGCGCGGGTCGGCGGTGAAGACACCGTCGACGTCGGTGTAGATCTCGCACACGTCGGCCTTGAGCGCCGCGGCGAGCGCAACGGCAGTGGTGTCGGAGCCGCCGCGACCGAGCGTCGTGACGTCCTTGCTGTCCTGGCTGACGCCCTGGAAGCCGGCGACCAGGACGATCGAGCCCTCGTCCAGGGCGGCACGCACACGGCCCGGGGTGACGTCGATGATCTTGGCGTTGCCGTGGCTACCGGTCGTGATCACCCCGGCCTGCGAGCCTGTGAACGACCGCGCCTGCGCACCGAGGGAATGAATCGCCATCGCGACGAGTGCATTGGAAATGCGCTCACCCGAGGTGAGCAGCATGTCCATCTCGCGCGCCGGCGGCACCGGGCACACCTGCTGCGCGAGGTCGAGCAGCTCGTCGGTGGTGTCGCCCATCGCCGAGACGACCACGACGACGTCGTTGCCCGCCTTCTTCGTCTCGACGATCCGTTCAGCGACGCGCCGGATGCGTTCGGCACTCGAGACCGAGGATCCCCCGTACTTCTGGACGACGAGAGCCACGCGTGTGTACCTCCGGCTAGATGAATTGGTGCAAGTCCAGCTGCCGAGCTTACCGACGAGCATCTGTTCGGGTGCAGGGCGTCCTCGCCCACGGCTGACCCGACAGTTCCGTGCAACGGATGGCAGCATCGCAGGTGTGGATCTCACCCGACGGTTGACCACCCGCCCCACCGAGGAACGCGCATCGGTCTCCCCGCTCGAGTTGTTCTTCGACCTGGTTTTCGTCTTCGCGCTCACCCGGGTCACGGACCTGATCGCGGATGACCCCAGCGGGCGCACTCTGCTGCACGGCGTCCTCGTGATGGCGGTGCTGTGGTGGAGCTGGGTCGGCTACTCGTGGCTGGCAAACCTGGTGCGCGCCGATGAGGGTGCCGTGCGCGTGGTCATGTTGGCTGCGATGAGCGCGATGTTCATCGTCGCTCTCACCATCCCGGAAGCGTTCGACGATCTACCGGGCGGGCTGGACGGACCGGTGGTGTTCGCGGTCGGCTACTTCGTGGTGCGGGTCCTGCACATCCTGATCTTCCTGGTAATCAGCAGGGACGACCCGCAGCTGCGCGGGCAGGTGATGCGGTTCGTGCCATCGATGTTCATCGGCACGACATTCCTGTTGATCGCGTCTCAGCTGACCGGCCCCTGGCAGACCGTGATGTGGTTCCTTGCGCTCGCAGGCGACTATCTCGGCACCCTCGTCGGTGGCACCGGCTGGCGGCTGCGATCGGTGAGTCACTTCGCGGAGCGTCACGGGCTGATTGTCATCGTCGCCCTCGGCGAGTCCATCGTCTCGATCGGCATCGGCGTCGCGAGTCTGCCCATCACGTGGGCCATCATCGTCGCGTCGCTGCTCGGGCTGGCGGTGTCCTCGCTGCTGTGGTGGGCGTACTTCGACGTCACCTCGCTCATGGTGGAGCACGCCTTCGAGGAATCCGCCGGCGACCGACGGATCCGGATCGCGCAGCGCTGCTACAGCTATGCCCACCTACCGATGGTCATCGGCATCGTGATGCTCTCACTGGGACTCAAGAAGATCCTCTACTACGTCGGCGATGACAATCACCACCGCCTGACGGATCCGCTGCAGGGCTGGCCACTGGTGACGCTGTACGGCGGCGCGGCGCTCTACCTGGCGGCACTGGTCTACTTCAAGCTGTACGGAGCCGGGTCACTGAGCCTGATCCGGACGGCGACCGTCGTGGTGCTGTTCGCGCTGATCCCGGTGGCATGGCATTTGCCCGCACTCGTCACGCTCGGCCTGCTCACCGTGGTGCTGCTCGCACTCATCGCGTACGAGATGCTCAGGTACGCGGAGCGGCGGCGCAGGATCCGGCACTGACCGCGGCACCCCCTACGGCACCTCCCAGGACGGCGGAGGGCGAGTGGCCGCGCGGCCCGCATGCGCGACGGCGGCCGCCCACCCCTGGGCGGAGTGGGCGGCCATCTTCTTGCGTCGCGGCGCCAATGGCGAACGTGGAGCGCCATTGTGAGGGTCATTTCCGGATATGGCCTACGGGTGCGCCGATTCGCGACTGCCGACGTCCTGGCGGGACAGGTCGGGCTGGTCTTGCCCATCACGCTTGGCCTTTCCGGGGAGAAAGGAAGCCGCAATGAACGAGATGACGCCCATCGCAAAGAGGTAGGTGGCGATGGCCGGCCAATTTCCAGTTCGATCGAGAAGGTAGGTCGCAATCAGGGGGGCGATTGCACTTCCCAAAATAGTTCCGATTGTATATCCGAGCCCCATACCACTGTATCGAACATGGGCCGGGAAAGCCTGCGCGTACAGGGTCGGCATCGTTCCGTAGTTGAGACAATAGGGAAGGTAGAGAATCGCGAACCCTAAGAACATCAGCGGAACCGAACGCGTGTCAAGAAGCGCAAACCATGCGATGGGAGCAAAGGTAAGACCGAAGATACTGGTCATGAACATCTTTTTGCGATCGAACCGGTCGGACAACCATCCACAGTAGATGATGCCCCCGATGGAAAAAGCCGTTGCCACCATCACCAGGGATAGCATCAACGATCTCTCCAACCCCAAGTGATTCTGACCATAGGTGAGCGAGAAAACCGCCGCAGTGTAGAACATTGCTCCATTGATAATATAGGAAAGCGACATGGCGAGCACGGTCTTGCCATGGTTTCTCAATACTTCAAGCAGTGGAGTCTTGCGCACTGCATTCTGACTCTCCAGGCGAGCAAACTCGGGGCTCTCCTCAACCCTCAGCCTCATGTACATACCAATGAAGACGAGGAGCGCACTGCTGATGAATGGGATTCGCCATCCCCACTGAATGAAAGCGGAATCATCGAGGAAGCTGATCGCCAGAAAGACGCCATTCCCCATCAACAGCCCGAGGGGTGCTCCCGCATTGATAATTGCACCGAAGAGTCCGCGCCGGTTTTCACTGGCGTGCTCGACGCTCATCAGGACGGCACCGCTGTACTCGCCTCCGAGGGACAGTCCTTGAATGAGACGAAGTACGACCAGCAGCACCGGCGCCGCAATCCCGATGGTGGCGTAACTGGGGAGGAGACCCATCGCGAACGTTGTCACACCCATGATGATCAGGGTCACCACAAGCATCCTCTTGCGGCCCAGACGATCTCCGAAGTGACCGCATACTACTGCACCAATTGGCCGAGCAATGAACGCCACGGCAAATGTGGAGAGCGACAACAGTGTGCCAATCAACGAGTCGAAACTCGGAAAGAACACTTTGTTGAATACTAGAGCGGCGGCCGTTCCATAGATGAAGAACTCATACCACTCCAAAGTCGTACCAGCCAAACTTGACAGTACAACCCGACGGCTTGTCGATTTATCTGACATCTTTTCCCTGTTCCGTGATCCGGCTTTCGCGGAGTTCTTACAGAATCTCAATTCCGCTACTTATTGGGCCGACTGATTGATGAGTTTCGTTCTGAACTTTCCTGTCACTCAATCAGTTTCGGAAAAACCGGAGTACGGCGCGGAGGGGCGGTGTTTCTGCTACGGGTAACCTTTATCTCTCCACCGATGACGACTGCGGCTACCGCAGGCGTGTCCCCGAATTCGAGGGCGGATGCCATATCGCTCGCCTGGCCCCCGTCCGGCGCATCGGCGATGACGAGATCTGCGTTCTCACCGATGCGGATGAAGCCGCCGGGAATGCCCCGAACTCTTGCGGTGTTGCCCGTTGCTGTCGCGATGGCAGAAGCAGGGGAGATCTTGGCCAGGGAGCACATGGTTGCAAGCAGTCGCATGATTCCGGCTGGCGCGATGCCCGCGCCAGCCGGCGAGTCGGTTCCCAGCACAAGGCGGTCGAGCTGGTTCGTCTCGGCTAGAAGCGCAGCGATGTCGCTCGCTGCTCGCTGATTTCCGTTGTAAACCAGTTCGACAGCGGATGAGCTTTGATCGAGGATCAGCTTGACATCGTCGATCGTGGGAGCGGTGGGTCCGCCGTTGACGTGGGCTGCGATATCAGGTTGTACCTGCACGCAGTACTCGCCGTCGATCGCCCGACTGGTCGGCACCGACTTGCCGCCTACGTGGACCATGACGCTCATGCCGACGTCGTGCGCCCATCGAGTCATCGTGGCGGCTGTTTCGGGATCTTTCACGCCCGAGATTCCGATCTCCCCCACGAGATGCACCCCGGCGTCGGCCAGTTCAACGAAGTCCTCCGGCGTGAGCCCTTCTTCGAGAAGGAGGGCTCCGCCGTAGACACGTAGTCCCAACGGCCGGTGATCGGCAAAGGCCTTGTGCGCCAAGATCGCGAGCGCTTTCGTGCCAGCTCGATCCTTGGGGCGCCCGGGGGTGTGTACCTCACCAGCAGAGACTGCTGAAGTCACGCCACCATGGACGAAGCCAGCAAGATAATCCGCTTGGGACTGCCGGGGCGTGTAGTCACCCAAGACCGGGTGGATGTGATTGTCGATCAACCCTGGCAGGACAGTGGCTCCCGCCGCGTCCAGCCATCGATCGGCGTCGAAGTCACTCTGGGCACCGATTCCGGCGATCTTGCCGTCTTCTATGAAGACGGTGTCAGCGGCGATCGTGGGAGAAGCCAAGTCTCCACTCATGAGTGTCCCGATGCCCGTCACTGCCAGGCTGCGTCTCATAAATACTCCTAAGTCGTTCGGCGACTGAAGGGGTCGCCTATTGGTCGCGTTTGGTGTTTGCGGTCAGCGGCGCTGCAAGCGAGAGCAGGTCGGTGACCCAGAGGTCGGCGCGGAAGCGCGAGGTCGGGCCGGCAATGCTCACCGAAGCGACGACCTCGCTTCCAATCTGGACAGGCACGGCGGCAGCAGATATACCGAGTCGCCACTCGTCCGCACTCGTTACGTAGCCAACTTCCCTGGCCTTGTCGATCTCGTCGAGAAGCTGGGTCCGGCCCCTTTCGGCGTGACTGTCCTCTCGCGGCAGATTCTCGTCAGGGAAGAGACTGCATATTTCTTCGTTGCTCATCCCCATCAGCAGTGCCTTGCCGGAAGCCGACGCATGCAGAGGCATGCGCGTCCCTTCGCGGATACTCGTTCCCAACACATGCGAGGTCTCGAAACGCTTGATGAAGAGAACTTCCGAGTCCACACGAACGCCAAGCGATACAGCTTCGCTCGAGCGAACCGCGAGCTCGGACATTGGTGCAGACAACATCGTCACCAGCTGCGAGTTCTCCTGGGCGGCAACCCCGAGCTGGGCGGCTGCCAAGCCCAGGCTGTACCGCCCACTTTCTGGATCTTGGACAACGAAGCTCAGCTCGCGCATCGTTCGGAGCCCCAGATGAACCGTGCTTTTCGAATAGCCGGTTCGTCGCGATATTTCACTGATTCCCACCGGCGTATCCGCCTTCGCTAGTTCACACAGGATGCAGAGAGCACGCTCTACAGAGCGAGAGGTTTCGTTCGACACAGCTGAACACCATTCTGGTTGACGGAACAGAGACTGGCATAGTTGCCGTGTGACGTCAAGCACTCTTCATGGCGGATGTAACCGCATATTCGCACTTGACCACCAACTGCAATCCATGCCATCGTTAACTTGGTTCTGAACAGCGTTCAGTCTAGCTGAACGATATGAAAGAGGCAAGGAACTGAGGGGCGCACGAGCCTGCGCTCCATCTCTCCGACGTCCGGAGCCCTGAACAGAAACTAGGAGGACGAGCATGTCTACTGCCGAGAAGCCGGTCATCACCGTCGAGGAAGCACTCGAGTCGCACAACCCGCCCATCATCCGTCGGCCGGACAGCGTCGAGGCGAAGATGGGGCGGTTCAAGAACACCACCCAGATGGTCTTTCACCCGTCCGAAGAGGATCCCACGCAGCCGAATGCAGGCATCATCAACTATCTTCCGGGCGCAGGCTTCCCGCTCCACATGCACGAGTTCGCCCAGATGTGGTACGTGATCGAAGGCGAGTGCTACTACGGTGACACGATCCTGCGGGCCGGCGACCTCGTGTACATGCAGGACCCCCACTTCGAGTACGAGATGAAGACGGACAACGGTTGCCGCATCCTCTTCCTGCAGTACCAGGGACCGACCACCGGACAGGGGCCGATCTATGACGGCCGGTTCAATGTGTCAGAGGTGAAGGAAGTGACTCGCCAGGATCTGGAGCGCTGAGCGCGATCGTCAATGCCCTGATTGTGTGACTCCGAACTGACGACCGTTCACACCATCGGCCGCCCAGAGTGGTCCGAGCCTATCCGCGTGGCCATCGGGGCTCGGACCACCTGCCAGAATCGCAGCTTCTCGCCATCGGCCCCGCCCCAGGCCACCGGGGCGGGGCCGATGGCGGCATCGCGTCACCGCGCCATCGGGCAGAGCTCCCGGGTGGCCAGATCCCAGAACGGAAAGAGCTGAGGGCTGGTCGCCTCGGGGTGCTCGACATTCGCTCGGTCCAGAAATTCGAGGTAGGTACGCCCCGGTGTTCGCGCCACGTCGCATGCCTGCAAACCCAGCAGCGCCGACGCCGCGAACCCCAGCTCCCGACCGTAAGGGCCGAGGGTGGGCGCGTCCTGGAAAACATCCAACTGCCTGCCCCAGCGGTTGTACGACAGTTGCAAGTTGTAGTCGCACACCCCGAACAGATCGCTGCACGTCGACGGCCGATCGCCGATGGTGAACGACTCGCTCACGATCGGACGGCTCGTGGGCGTCCGCGGCAACTCGGACACGAACCGGTAGAGCGCGACACCGAATCCGCACAGCGCCGCGATGATGGCGACACCGACCAGAACGCGCATCACCACGATCGCACCCCCTATCCGGTCCGCATCGCCGAGCAGCACAATGGAGCGGGCCACAGGAACTCCACACTCCGGACGATAGCCACCCGGACGACCGGCACCGCGGCATTCGGACCGAATGGTTGCGGCATCGACACCGAACCCCTGCACGTGGCAGCCGCCGGAAGTGATCGTCGAATCGGACAGTCCACGCATCGAGAAACACATTGGGACCAAAGGACTGAGCGACTTCGCACGCGAGAATCACCTGCCCGCGTTAAGCTTCGGCAGACGGGTCGTCCGAGATACTCGCCCGGACGCAAGCTCGTGATATGGGAGGCACGTCGGGTGTCAATCGCACAGGACGGGAATTCCACTGCGGGCGCCGATATCCCAGCGTTTCGCGGCGATCGAGTCGTGTCCCGAACTCGACTCGTAGACGCTCTCGATGCCGCGCTCACCACCGAAAACGGCTCGGCCCGAATCGCATTGGTCTGCGCACCAGCAGGTTCGGGAAAGACAACTCTGCTGTCCACCTGGGCGCGGCGCCTCCGGACCCGCCTTCACTCCCCAGCGATTGCATGGACCACGGTGGGAGAACGGGACAACACTGCAGACACGATGCACGCATCGCTCACCCGAGCGCTTGCCAATGCCGGGCATTCCGGACTACGACAGGCCTGCCTCGAGCTCTCGACTCCAGCACGTATGCAACCGGTTCCGATCGTCGATGCGCTGCGTGGGCTCGACGAGCCGCTGTGGTTGATCATCGACGACGCCCATCTGCTGCACGAACCCGCGGCGCTGGCCGAACTCGAGGCAATCCTGAGGGCTCCGCCCGAGAAGCTGAAGATTGTCGTCTGCGGCCGATTCGAGCCACCTCTCGCCTTCCAGCAACTTCGACTGGAGGGGCGGGTATTCGACCTCACCTTCGAGGAGCTCGCGTTCACCGGCAACGAAGCCGCGGAACTGCTCGCCGAACACACTGTGCGGCTCTCCGATCCCCAGCTGGCCGCCCTGATGGAACGCACCGAGGGGTGGGCAGCCGGACTTCGTCTCGCTGGAATGTCGTTGGCGGAGCACCCCGATCCGGGAACTCTGATCGCGAACTTCACCGGTGATCGCCGCGCGGTCGCGGACTACCTCATCGAACAGGTTCTCATCGGACTCGACGAAAGGGAACGGGACTTCCTCCTGCGCACGTCGGTTCCGAACGACTTCACTGTGGCGCTCGCGGAACAACTCACCGGTCGCGGCGACGCCCACGACGTCATAGACGCCCTCGAGCATCGAAACTTCCTTGTGACGCGAACCGACCTTTCTCCCAAGACCTTCCGCTATCACCCCCTGCTTCGCAGCTATCTGCGCGCCGAGATCAGCCGGTTGGGCCACGAGGCGGTCGCAGATCTCGAACACGTCGCGGCCCAGTGGTACGCGGAGTTCGGCAATACGCTGCTGTCACTCGAGCACGGCATCACGGCCGGCGATCACGACGACGTCGTCGCGATGCTCGCCGAATCAGGATTGACGCTGATCCAGGACGGTCACGGTGCCGCCGTCGAACGCTTGCTCGTCGACGCGCCACGCGAGGTCCGCAAGAACCCGATCACCCGCCTGATCCGCGCAGCCGGATTCCTCGATGCCGGGAATCCGAGGGTCGCGGCATCCATCCTTGCCTCGCTCGAAGACGAGTGGCCGCCCCCTGACTGCGCACGCGACAGGGTCACGCTCCTGAGGGAGTCGCTGCGCGTGCAGACGGCGTCGTACGTCGGTGACATCGCGCCGGCGCTCGATCGCCTCTGCCTTGTCGATATGGGGAACTCCGGGGATGCCGATCTCGATGCCTTCGTATTGCTACAGCGCGGACGCGGTCAACTGCACCTCGGCCGCCTCGCCGACGCCGAGGAGAGTTTGAGAACCGCCCTCATCCATGCACGCGAGAGCCGATCCCCGCGCACCGCGGCTCAGGCGAGGACCACCCTCGCAGTCCTCGCCGTCTGCAGTGGCCGCATCAGCGAGGCCACCGAACTCACCGCCGAGGTACTTCCCCGAGCACTGGGTTCATCTACATCCGAGTCGAATCGAGCAGTGCTCGTTCATGCACTGTGCCGCTACCTTCGGAACGAGAGCGCAGATGCGGCCGACCTGGCAGCATCGGTCGTGACTACGGAGACCGATCCCCAATCGGACCTCCATCAAGACGCCTCCATCGCATTGGCGCTGTATGCCATCGACAACGCAGACGATCGGCGCGCCGCGATTGCAGCCCTGCACGGCAGGACCACCCTGCGACGTCCCGCGCCGCGGCCTCCCGGTGCCATTGCGGCCGTCTTTCCGTCGATGCTGTTGGTGTACCTCGACATCGGTGAGACCGCTTGGGGTCGGGAACTTCTGACGGCCGCAAGGTCCACACTGGGACGAACCGGGGACGTCGCGCTCCTCGAGGCGATCTTTCATCTGTACGGCAACCACTTCGAGCGGGCGCGAGCGGAACTACGGCCCGTCCTCGACGGCGAGCTGCTGTGCGCCGCGGCAACCAATCTGGTGACGGCATGGCTGGTGGAGGCGGAGCTCGCACGTCGCCGCAACCACGATGCCCGTGCCCACAACGCCCTTGCCGAGGCACTGCGACTGGCCGAGCCCGAAACCGTGTTGCGCCCCTTCCACGACATGGCGGCGGCGAGCCGGGAACTGCTGTCCGCCAGTCACGGACGATTCGGGGCGCGTGACGATTTCGCCGGCCGAGTGTGGTCGTCGTTGCCCCGCGCGTCGAACAAGACCACCGAGAAGCTGACCCGGCGCGAACTCGACCTACTCGCGGAACTACCGACGTGGCGCACCGCCGAGGAGATCGCGGCAGACCTATGCGTGTCGGTGAACACCGTCAAGACGCACCTGCGCGGGATCTACCGCAAGCTCGGTGTCAGCACCCGCCGCGACGCGGTCACCGCAGCGCACACCCTCGGTCTGCTCTGACGGCGGTTTCACCACCGGAGGGTGAGGTACACCCGACGTACGCGCGGCATTCTCGATGGACCGCGCCGGCGACCCGGCGGGGCACATCCGACGACTGCCGAGGGAGGCGTGATGTCCACATCCGACTCGGGCTGGCCGGCCACCGTGCGTTACGCATTTCTCGTCGGGGGCGAACTGTCCGAGCGGGTGCTCGCGGCGTTCCCCGAGCTCCGCGTCTCCGAGTCCGCCCGCGCACACACGACGCTGTACGGTCCGGTGCGCAGCCCCACCGAACTGCGCGGGATGATCGCCCGCTTCGACTCCCTGGGGTTGACGCTCGTCGAGATGCGCCAGCTCCCGGACTGATCACCCGTTACCGACCGGCCAGTCTTATCTTGGCCTCGATTCGGTGGATCCGGGGATCGTCGGCCGGTATGACGAAGGTCTCATGGACCCGCGCGGTAGCCAGCGTGCGGCCGAACAAGCCGGCGTCGATCAGATAGTCGGCGATCACGAGGTCGCCGTCGACGCGGTACTGCTCGTCGCGGATCGCGCGGATCACCCGAAACTGTGGGCCACGCGAGAGGCTGCGGCGCAGGTGATTCCCGGAGCGGCCGGTCTTGAGTCCCAATTCGTATCGCACCGCGTCCGGCGCATAGGGAACCGAATCGCCGTCGTGGCTGAGGAGCGCGGCTACGTATGTCCGGGCCGCGTCGACCTGTGCTGTCATCCACACAGTCGATCACGGTCGGCCCGCCCTCGGTGTGAATTCCCTCCCCACTCCGCGCGTGGGAGCAGGACCCAGGAGTACAGTGCCCTTATGCAGCGCGCACTCCTTCTTGGCTGCCGCGGCGGGGTCTGATCCAGACTGGCCTTCCCGTCGCGGGGTTCTCTCGTGCGCCGGTCGACTCAGCTGTCGGACTCGAAGAGTCCACATTCGAACCTGGAGATCAATCCCATGTCCCCCGCTGACGCCTTTACTTCCGGATCGCGCACCATCACCCCGCCGACCAAGCCGGCGCCCGCCGACCAGCCGGCCTGGAACACCCAGAAGAACTCGTCGATGCCGACATTCCGCTACCGCTCGTTCGGCGAAGAGGTCGAGACGGTGTCGCTGCCGGACCGCACCTGGCCCGACAAGGTCATCGACCGCGCCCCGCAATGGTGCGCCGTGGACCTGCGCGACGGCAACCAGGCCCTGATCGACCCGATGAGCCCGGCCCGCAAGCGCCGCATGTTCGAGCTGCTGGTCCGGATGGGCTACAAGGAGATCGAGGTCGGCTTCCCGTCCGCGAGCCAGACGGACTTCGACTTCGTCCGCGAGATCATCGAGGACAACGCGATCCCCGACGACGTCACCATCCAGGTGCTGACGCAGTCTCGCCCCGAGCTGATCAAGCGCACCTTCGAGGCCTGCCAGGGCGCGAAGAGCGTGATCGTCCACTTCTACAACTCGACATCGATCCTGCAGCGCCGCGTCGTGTTCCGCGCCGACAAGGAGGCGATCAAGAAGATCGCCACCGACGCCGCGACGCTGGTACTGGAGGAGTCGAAGAGCTACCCGGACACCAACTGGCGCTGGGAGTACTCGCCGGAGTCGTACACCGGCACCGAGCTGTCGTACGCCAAGGAGGTGTGCGACGCGGTCGTCGAGACCCTCGGCGCCACCCCCGACAACCGGGTCATCATCAACCTGCCGGCCACCGTCGAGATGGCGACGCCCAACGTGTACGCCGACTCGATCGAGTGGATGCACCGCAACCTGGCGAACCGCGAGAGCATCATCCTGTCTCTTCACCCGCACAACGACCGCGGCACCGGTGTCGCGGCCGCCGAGCTGGGGTACCAGGCAGGCGCCGATCGCATCGAGGGCTGCCTGTTCGGCAACGGTGAGCGCACCGGCAACGTCTGCCTGGTGACGCTGGGCCTGAACATGTTCACCCGTGGCGTCGACCCGCAGATCGACTTCTCGAACATCGACGAGATCCGCCGCACGGTCGAGTACTGCAACCAGCTGCCGGTCCACGAGCGGCACCCGTACGGCGGCGACCTGGTCTACACCGCCTTCTCGGGCAGCCACCAGGACGCGATCAACAAGGGTCTCGATGCGATGAAGGTCGCGGCCGACGACCAGAACGCCGATGTCGACGACATCGTGTGGGAGGTCCCCTACCTGCCCATCGACCCGAAGGACGTCGGACGCACGTACGAGGCCGTCATCCGGGTCAACTCGCAGTCCGGCAAGGGTGGCGTCGCCTACATCATGAAGGCCGACCACGGTCTGGTGCTGCCGCGCCGCCTGCAGATCGAATTCTCACAGGCCGTCCAGAAGATCACCGACGGCGAGGGCGGCGAGGTATCCCCGAAGGAGATCTGGGACGTCTTCTCCGAGGAGTACCTGGCCCCGGTCCGCCCGCTCGAGCGCATGCGGCAGAAGGTGACAGCGTCCGAAGAGGACGGCGGCACCGACTCGATCACCGCCGTGGTCAAGGTGAACGGCCAGGAGCAGGAGATCTCCGGCGCCGGCAACGGCCCGCTGGCCGCGTTCGTCGACGCGCTCGGCACCATCGACATGGACGTGCGGGTACTTGATTACTCCGAGCACGCGATGTCCGCCGGCGACGACGCCCAGGCTGCCGCGTACGTCGAGTGCGCGGTGACCCTGCCCGACGGCACCAGCAAGGTTGTGTGGGGCGTCGGCATCGCCACCTCCATCACCACCGCGTCGCTGCGCGCCGTCGTCTCGGCGGTCAACCGGGCGCACTGAGTTCCGACTCGACGAAGGGGCCGCATCGTCCGGGTGCGGCCTCTTCGGCATTTCGAGATCCCGTCTGGCGCCCTCTCTCTTCGGGTGCGGAGTTCCCGAGCGCGCGAGGAGTGGGCGCTGAGACCGGCAGGTGTCCGGACGCTACGTCCGATTTCCGCCAGCGGGACCCGCATTTCCCCCGGCATCCTGGAGATGTGATCGGCGACGACAGCAAATACGAGGCCGTGTGCAGCCGCGATGCACGCTTCGACGGAGAGTTCTTCTTCGCCGTCGCCACTACCGGTATCTATTGCCGGCCAAGCTGTCCGGCGACCACACCCAAGCGCCGGAACGTCCGCTTCTACGCGACGGCCGCGGCAGCGCAGGGTTCGGGGTTCCGCGCCTGTCGTCGATGCCGCCCGGACGCGGTGCCCGGTTCAGCGGAGTGGAACGCCCGCGCCGACGTCGTCGGGCGGGCAATGCGGCTGATCGCGGACGGGGTCGTCGACCGGGAGGGCGTCGCCGGCCTGGCCGAGCGTCTGGGATACAGCGCCCGGCAGGTGCAGCGGCAGTTGTCGGCGGAACTCGGCGCGGGCCCTATCGCGCTCGCCCGGGCCCAGCGGGCTCACACCGCGCGAACCCTGCTGCAGACCACCGCCATGCCGATCACCGACATCGCATTCGCGGCAGGGTTCTCCAGCGTCCGACAGTTCAACGACACGGTCCGGGACATATACGCAGTCACCCCGAGTGAGCTGCGGGCGGCAGCCCCGGGCAGTACGGCGCGATTCGGTTCGATCGCCCCCGCGAGCACCGCACCCGGCATCGCCCTGCGCCTGCCGTTCCGAGGTCCGTACGATGCGGCCGCCGTCTTCGACTATCTCGAGGCGCGTGCCGTCACCGGGGTCGAGGAGATCACCGGGGCGCGGGGTAACCGTCACTACCGACGCACCCTGCGACTGCCGCACGGGCTCGGCGTCGCCGACGTGGACGAGGCGCTCGGCGACTCTTGGATGGCGTGCCACCTGTGCCTCGAGGATCTGCGCGACCTCACCACCGCAACACACCGGATGCGTCGAATGTTCGATCTCGACGCCGATCCGCGCGCCGTCGCCGAGCACCTGAGCGGGGATCCGGCGCTGGCCCCACTGGTAGCCGCACGCCCCGGACTGCGGGCCCCGGGCACCGCGGACCCGCACGAACTGGCGATCCGGGTGGTCTCGGGGGGACGCGCAGCAGCCACGTCGCTGGTACAGCGGTACGGCACATCACTGACGGTCCCCCGCGGCACCATCACTCACGTGTTCCCGTCGGCCGCCGAACTGGCCGACGCCCCGATGACGGAGTTGTGTGCCGAACGCCGACGGGCCACACGAGCGGTCGCGCGGGCCCTCATGGACGGCACGGTGCGCTTGGATCCAGGTGCCGACCGGAACGCGACCGAAGCGGCGCTCGCGTGTCTGCCCGGCGTCACGGCGGAGATGGCGCGCTACATTCGGATGCGCGGCCTCGGCGATCCCGATGTGCTCTCGACCTGTGACATCGTCGATCAGGAAGCACCCGAGCGCTGGGACACCGCTGCCTGGCGTCCGTGGCGCACCTATGGGGTACATCATCTGGCCGCGACACGCCCCGCCCACGTCCCCGTGCCGCGATGCGCTACACCCACCGAGATCTGATCCCGCAGCCGACGGCCGACCCCGAAGATCACCTCGGGGCCGGCCGTCGGCATGTTCGTCGAATGCTGCTCAGCGCGTAGTGAATCCACCGTCGATTGCGAGGGCAGCACCGGTGATGAACGATGCCTCGTCGCTCAGCAGGAACGCCACGAACGGCGCGATCTCCTCTGGTTGCGCTATGCGATTCACCGGGTGCAAGGACTCGATGTAGGCAAGTGCCTCGTCGGTGGTGGCCATCGACCCGCGGGCCAGGGGCGTGTCGACACCCCCGGTGGTGATGGCGTTGACGCGCACGCCGCGGTCTGCGACCTCGAGTGCCACGGACCGCGTCAACCCGACGACGGCGTGCTTGGCCGCCACATACGGAGCGGCCTCCGGCAGCGCGACGACGCCCATGTTCGAGGCGTTGTTGACGATCGCGCCGCCGGTCTGGAGAACGGCTGGGATCTGGTGCTTGAGGCAGTTGAAGACGCTGGTGACGTTCTGCGCCAATTCGGCGTTCCAGGTGTCGGCGTCGACAGTCGAGATCGGCCCGGACGCGTTCACACCACCCGCATTGTTGAAAGCGCCGTCCAGACGTCCGAATTCGGTGATCGCGGTCGTGACCAACAGCGCGGCATCCTCCTCGATCGAGACGTCCGCCGGGACGAAGATCGCCGTGCCACCGGCGGAGCGCAAGCTCTCCGCAGCCTTCTCGCCGACGTCCTTGCGCCGACTGCCGATGATCACGGCGGCGCCTTCGGCGGCGAGACGGCGCGCCACCGCGAGTCCGATGCCGGACGACCCGCCAGTGACGATCAAGACCTTGGATTCGAAGCGTGAAGACATGCTCAGTCCTTTTCCGAGAAGTGTGGTGGAAGGGCCGACCGGCCAGGCGATCGCCTCCGTCCACCTTGCTCGGCAGGAACGCCCGGCGCTGGCGGGAATCGGACTGGGCGTTCGATCTACCGCGACTGGGCGACGCAAGCGTGTCAAACGGATGTGTCGGAGTACGGATTGGCGGTTCAGCCCCCGCCCTTCAACCGAATAGTTGCGACTTGGATCTCACCCGTGTCGAACGACGCCGTTGCGGCGCTGGGTGTGCGAAAGTCAGGAGCACTTTCGATCGAACACGTGAATGGAGCCGTCCGACATGGACTCTTTCTTGGATTTTCTCTGGGTGATTCTCGTCAGCTTCGCGTTCATCGCGTACCTGATGCTCCTGTTCTCGATCATCACGGACCTGTTCCGCGATCACAAGAGTTCCGGCTGGGCCAAGGCCATCTGGGTGGTCTTCCTGATCATCCTTCCGTTCCTCACCGCCCTCGTGTATCTGATCGTCAAGGGCGACGACATGACGAAGCGTTCCATCGCGGCGGCGCAGCATATGAAGGAGTCGCAGGACGCCTACATCCGTCAGGTGGCGGGTAAGTCCGGACCTGAGCAGATCGCCGACGCGAAGGCGCTGCTCGACTCGGGCACCATCACCGAGGCCGAGTTCCAGGCGCTCAAGACCAAGGCTCTCGGCTGAGTCGTCTGACCCATACCAGGCTCCGGCCGCTCGGGTTTTCGTGATGCCGCGCTCCCAATCGGGAGCGCGGCATCGCTGTTTGTGGAGCGGCAACCTCGGCGCCGGAGGGCGTCCGGGATCGGCCTGTGGAAAACTCGGCACGTGGGAACTAGAACTCGGATCAACCTGCGCGGACGCCTCGCACTGCGCGCAGCGGCGGCAGCGGCATGGGCGTCGCAGAAGGCCGGACGCGGCAAGGGCTCGATGATCGGCGGCCTTATCGCGCTCAAGATCGACCCGACGCTCATGCAGCAGCTCGGCCGCGGACGCCGCAGTGTGGTGATCACCGGCACCAACGGTAAGTCCACCACCACCCGTATGACCGCCGCCGCGCTGGCGACCCTGGACGAGGTCGCCACGCAGGCCGACGGTGCCAATATGGATGCTGGCATCGTCGCCGCACTCACCGCCCGCGTCGACGCTCCCCTGGCGGCGCTCGAGGTCGACGAACTGCACGTCCCGCACGTGTGCGACGCCGTGAACCCCGAGGTCGTGGTGCTGCTCAACCTCAGCCGCGACCAGCTCGACCGCGTCGGCGAGATCAACATGATCGAGCGCAAGCTGCGCGCCGGTCTCGAGCGTCACCCCGATGCAGTCGTGATCGCGAACTGCGACGACGTGCTGGTCGCCTCGGTCGCCTACGACTGCAAGAACGTGGTCTGGGTGGCCGCTGGCGGCGGCTGGGCCAGCGATTCCGTCAGCTGCCCGCGTACCGGCGAGCCGATCGTGTGGGACGGCCCGCACTGGCGCAGCACCGGTTCCGACTTCGCGCGTCCGACGCCGGACTGGTGGCTCGACGACGACAACCTGTACGGCCCGAACGGGCTCGTGCTGCCGATGAAGCTGACCCTGCCTGGCAAGGCGAACCGCGGCAACGCCGCGCAGGCCGTGGCCGCGGCCGTCGCGATGGGTACGAGGGCGGAGGACGCCGTCGCCGCCGCCTCGATCGTCGAGGAGGTCGCCGGCCGCTACAGCACCGTCCAGGTGGGCGCGCACTCCGTGCACATGCTGCTGGCGAAGAACCCGGCCGGCTGGCAAGAGGCGCTGTCGATGATCGACCACAGTGTCGACGGCCTCGTCATTGCCGTCAACGGCCAGGTGCCCGACGGCGAGGACCTGTCGTGGCTGTGGGACGTGCGCTTCGAGCACTTCGAGGGCGTGAAGGTGGTGGCCGCCGGCGAACGCGGTACCGATCTGGCGGTCCGCCTGACGTATGCGGGCGTCGAGCACACGCTCGAGCCGGACCCGTTGAAGGCGATCGGGTCGTGCCCGCCCGGTCGGGTCGAGGTGCTGGCCAACTACACGGCGTTCCGTGACCTCAACACCGCGATTGCGAAGGAGAACAGCCGCGATGTCTGAGTCGACGGTCCGCATCGGCCTGGTCCTGCCCGACGTCATGGGCACGTACGGCGACGGCGGCAACGCCCTGATCCTGCGACAGCGCCTGCGCATGCGCGGGTACGACGCCGAGATCGTCGACATCACACTCAGCGATCCGGTTCCGGACTCGCTGGATGTCTACACCCTGGGCGGCGCCGAGGACTTCGCGCAGCGCCTCGCGACCCGGCACCTGAACACCTACCCGGGGCTGCAACGCGCGGCCGAGCGCGGTGCGCCCGTGCTGGCGATCTGCGCGGCGATCCAGGTTCTCGGGCACTGGTACGAGACATCGGCCGGCGAGCGCGTCGAGGGCGTCTCGATGCTCGATGCCACCACTACCCCGCAGGCGACGCGCTCGATCGGCGAGGTCATCACGACGCCGCTGATCGACGGCCTCACCGCTCCCCTGTCCGGATTCGAGAACCACCGCGGCGGAACAACTCTCGGAGCCGATGCCAAACCCGTGGGCCGCGTGACCCACGGCGTGGGCAACGGAGTCGGCGACGGTTTCGAAGGCGTCACACAGGGTTCGGTGATCGGCACCTACATGCATGGGCCCGTGCTCGCCCGGAACCCCGAACTGGCGGACCTGATACTGAAGCGCACCCTCGGAGTGGACGAGTTGGCACCGATGGATCTGCCCGAGGTGGAGCAGCTACGCCGCGAGCGGTTGCGGGTGCGCTGACGAGGCTCACGCGAATGTCCCCGAACAGGGGTTCGGCCGGGGATGCTTTCACATCCTCGGCCGGATCTCTGTTTCACGAGACTTTCACCGTTACCGACTACTCACTCGATCCGCACTACTGATACTACGCGCGGCGGCGGCTCCCGCAATGGCTGGAAGCACGGCTTTCCCGAGTTGTGACCTGTGCGCGGAAAGTGTGCTCGCATTGTGATCTTCGCGCGGACTGCGCGTTCGCGACCGGTAGAACCGACCGGTCCGCCTCACCCACCGCAGCGGGCGCTCCCGCGGTACGGTCGAGCGAGGTGATCTAGGCGGTACTCACGTTCGGAACGGGCGCAGGAGGATCGGCATGACTGTGTACGACGAGGTCGCGGCGCTGCGGGCACGGGGCGACCGGATCGACCCACGCGAGTTCGACGCGCTGTGGGACCGGCTCGCACCATGCCGTCCCGCCGATCTCATCGGATATCGTTGGCGCGGTTTCGCTTTCGACACCGGACACCGGACCGGCTCGCTCCTCGACCGCGCCCGCTGGTACGGAAAGGCGTTCACGAGCGAGACGGATGTGCAACCACTGCTGTGCCGCAGCAAATCTGGTCAGCTGTTTTCCGATGTGGGGACCGGGCACGGCGAGGCGAGCCTATGGGAGGTAGCCTTCCGCGGCGAGGTGACCGCCACGATGGTCTACGACGGGCTCCCGATCTTCGACCACTTCAAGAAGGTGGACGCCGACACGGTGATCGGCGTCATGAACGGCAAGAGCAATCTCGTCTTCGATGCCGGTGAACACTTCTGGTTCGGGCTCGAGCGCGACGCCGCACTGCCAGATCTCGTGACCAACGACCCTGCCGAACCCGCCCGCTGACGGGGTCGAATACAGGGACTGCGCGGATCGGAGGTGGCCGGATGCTGAAGTGGTCCATTCCGGCTGGCCGGGTATTCGGAGTTCGGCTCTATCTGCACTGGTCTCTGCTCGTGACGCTGGCCCTGATCGCCGGCATTCTCGCCACGTCCGTCCTCCCCACGGAGTTCAGCGACCGCAGCGCAGCCGAGTACTGGGCGGTCGGGACACTAGCGGCCGCGGTCTTCCTCGTTTCGCTTGCCGCACACGAGATGGCGCACTCGATCGTCGCGGTGCGGGACGGTGTGCCGGTGGAGCGCATCACTCTGTGGTTGCTCGGGGGGATGTCCGAGCTCCGCGGGGAACCGGCGGACCCGCGTTCGGAGCTGAGGATAGCCCTCTCGGGACCACTGACAAGCCTCACCATCGGCATCGCCGCATTGCTCCTCGCCACGGTCCTGAACTCCCACGTCGATCCGGTGGTCACGGCATCGATTGCCTGGCTCGGCACAGCGAATGTGGTTCTGGCCGTGTTCAATCTGCTGCCCGGCGCTCCCCTCGACGGCGGTCGCGTACTGCACGCCGCGCTCTGGCGCAGGAGCGGCGACCGACTGAGCGCGGCAGCCGGATCGGCCCGCAGCGGACGCGCCATCGGGCTCGCCCTGATCGCTCTCGGTGCGGTGCAGGCCGTGTTCCTCGGCAGCGGGGCGGGGCTGTGGCTGATGCTGCTGGGCTGGTTCCTGCGAACCGCCGCCAATGCAGAGCTGGCCAGTGCATCCATGCGCCACCAGATGGGCGACCTCCGAGTCGGCGACATCATGACCACCTCCCCCGACGTCGCGGAAGCGAACGACCAGGTGAGCACCTTCCTCGCCGATGTCCTGCCGACGATGCATCACCGCACGTTTCCAGTGGTCGACCGGCAGGGTCGGCCGGTGGGCGTGCTGTCTCTGCGCGACCTGTCCCGCGCATCGGCAGCCGACCGGGCAGGAACCATCGGATCGCTTGCACGGCCGCTGCCGGACTCGGCCCGCGTGCACCGAGACGACCACCTCGCGACGGTGGCCGCATCCGCAATGCTGCGCCCCGGCCTGGATCTGCTCGCCGTCGTGGACGGCGAGCAGATCGTCGGGGTCGTCACGTCGACCGATCTCGTGCGGGTCTGCGAGCGGACGGCACTGGGGTTGCCTTTCCGGCGACCCCCGGCGGAGCCGGAGTGACGTCAGGCCATCACTCCACTCGCTGTCACCGAGTCTGCTTGTCCTGCAAATAGGAAACCAGATCGTCCAGCGTCACCAAACGGGGGTAATCGGATTCCGGCACGTCCACCCCCAGCGCCGCGCGCAAACCCACCAGAAAGTTCAACCAGTCCATCGAGTCGAGGTCGACCTGATCGCGAAGCGGCTGATCCGGCACCAGCAGTTCGGAATCCACCTCCGGCGCGACTGTTCCGAGAGCCTCGACAACGATCTCTCGAATCTTGTCTGCCTGCGCACCAGAGTGCATCTGCTGATCATACGCGGCAAATCCTTCCGCCGAGGGTCGACCGAACGCCAACCGCGGGCCCGCCCGTGCCCGCTACTCGGTCGACTGACGATGCCTGCTGAACAACGCCGGGCATGATCATTGGACACTTTCCTAGGCCCAGCTCATCCCGACCTACCTTGCAGGCGTGGATCTTCCGGCGATCCATACGCAGCTCGAGCGCCTCCCGAAGCTAGGAGACTCGCCCTAGCTCTCGCGACGGGGTGGGATTCGTCGACAGCCCTCGTGGGATGGTGACCGCGGCTATGACAGCGGCAACGACGAAGCTGCCGCCGAGTACCAAGAATCCGACCACGGTAGATCCACTCACATCCGACAGCCAACCGACTGCAAAGGGACCCGCAAATCCGCCGATACTGCCGAACGTGGTCATCGCCGCAACAGTGATACCCGCAAAAGAATCGGGGAACATCAGACTGGGCACCGCCAAATAGGTTCCCAATGAAAGATAGCTTCCCGTTGCGACCACACACAGAAGCCCGAGTTGAATCACCACATTGGATGTGGCTTGGCCGGCGATGGTCGCCAGCCCAGCGGCGGCCAGGGGAGCGACGATCCATAGCCGCACCGATCCCCGCGAGTGGGTGTAGCGACTTGCTATCAGCATCCCCGCCAAAGCGGCGACATAGGGGACCGCGCTGAGGAGTCCGATGTGCAGGGCAGAACTGCTCGGCAACGCATTCTTGATCACAGTGGGCAACCACAGGACTACGCCGTACGCCCCGCCGAACCACAGAAAATAAGCAGCAATCAATTGCCAGACCGTGCGACTCCGCAACACTTCGCGATAGCTGCTGTTACCGACCATGGACTTCGACGCTCTCTCACGTTGCTCCTCGTCGATCTTCGACTGCACCTGAGTGCTCTCGCCGATGGGCAGCCACCGCGCCTCCACCGGCCGTTCACGAACGATCAGAAGCCACGGGATCAACCACAGCAGGGGAATGACTCCCTCAATGATGAAGACCGTTCGCCAATGCGTAATTGTGAGCAGCCAGCCGGTGAACGGGGAGGCCAGGACCGCGGACAGCGGGATGCAAGTGAGGAACAGCGTATTGGCACGACTGCGCTCGCTGTCGATAAACCACCTCGACAGCAACAGGACAATTACCGGAAGCACGCCCCCCTCGAAAACGCCGAGCGCGAATCGAGCCGCGTACAACTGCTCTTGGTTCTGCACGAACCCGCATGCGATTGCCGCCAACGACCACGCGACGAGCAGCACTGCGACGACAGGCCGCGCACCCCAGCGGCGGGCCATCAGTACTGACGGGACCTGCAGAACGAGGTATCCGATAAAGAACGATCCGGAGATCATTCCCTTGGCGGAACTGGATAGATGCAGGTCGTCACCGATGAACGGGAGAATGAGTGCGACATTGCCGCGATCCAGGTAGGCCAGAAGGTACATCACCATGACGACAGGGATCAGGTAGCCCCAACGTCTACTGGCGAGCGGGGAAGGGTCCATCAAGTATCTCCTCACTGTTTTTTTCACTCAGGGAGCAGTGAACTATGGTGCAAGTCACAGGTTCGTATGTATATTCCTGTAGCGCAGGAGAACCAACGGCGATTGCCACAGGGTGAGAGAGGCGCTGGTCCAACCGCCGAAATCGTCACCCTTCGAAGAAACCGTACGCCCCGATCCGCTGGGTCTCCCAAATCCGAGGACGACACGACCGGACACAAGTTCGGAGTTCGCTGTCCCTGGCATGGCAAAAACAACTCCAGTAGACAATCGCCAGTTCCATCGGAAAATTAGGATGAACAAATGGAGAATCAGCACGGCAAGCAACAGAACTCGTTCGCGCGCGGTTTGGATGTCCTGATTTCGATCGCGCAGCATGGGCAGACCACCGTAGCTGAAATCGCGGAGGAGCTAGGAATTCCACAAAGCACGGTATATAGATATATCCGCTCGCTTCGCGACCGCGCTCTAATCGAGGAGTCACGGGGCACCTACATACCCGGTTGGCGCCTGATGGATATTGCAGGGCATCACCTCATCAACACCAGACTGGTGACGGCGGGGACAGAGCGCCTTCGACATCTAACCGATCAGACGTCAGAAACATCGGTGCTAGCCATTCGCGCCGGATCACAGGGAATCTGCCTGAGGCAGGTCGCCTCGCCAAACCCTCATCGTCACGAGTTTCGGGTCAATGAGTTGCTGCCCCTCAACGCTGGGGCCGGCCAACGAATACTCCTCGCCTTCGCCCCGAGACCGATACTCGATATCGTGCTGGCCAGAATGGCACCTCACACGGCGAACACCCCGAGCGCCGAACAGCTCACCCAGCTCATAGAAACTACGCGGCGAAACGGATTCACCGTCTCTCGGGGAGAGTTCCGCACCGGAGCGGTCGCCATCTCTGTTCCAGTCTTCGCAGGTGGCGAGATCGCCTGTTCCCTGACGCTCGCGGGCCCGTCCGAACGGTGCTCGTCGGATCGCTGGTTACGCCGTTCCCTCTCCTTGTTGCGTGATGCCGCGGACAGTCTCGGCGACGTTCTCGTCGAGTAGCCGTGCCGGCGGCCGCGGGGTACCGGCCGCATGTCCGGGGCGAAAGATGCGGTGCCGATCCGGCGTGCGGCGCACCGGGAAAGCACGATCGAGCCGCTCTGTGCGGGCGGGCACAGTTGGGTGTCGACCGAAAGCGAACAGCAGTGGATCCCTGTCGACCGTCAGAGGTCGAGCTTCAGTCGGCTGCCTCGACACCTGGAAACACATGGAAAGATGATCTCGGCACCGTCGCGCTCATCCGGGCCCAGAATGTGGTCACGATGATCGGGAATTCCGTCCAGAACCCTCGTCTCACACGTCCCGCATATGCCGGAGTGACATGAACTGAGGACTCGCACACCTGACCGCTGAAGTGCATCCAGGATTGTCTCCGTCGAGCCCACGGCCACTTCGGTGCCATCCAGAAGCTCGACGGTGAAAGCGCGGTCCTCCGGAGATGACTCCACCGATCCTGCCGACGCGAACCGCTCGATCGTCAGACGGCACTGCGGACGATCGGCACGATAGCCCTCGAGGGAATCCAGTAGGCCCGCCGGTCCACAGGCGTAGATGTCGGCCGTTGCACCTCCGCGAGCGTCGAGTTCCGCGACCAGGTCGAGAATGCCATCGACACTGTCATAGTGGTGTCGGACATTGCTCCCGTACACAGCAAGCTCGTCCGCGAATGCAGTTGACTCTGGGTTCCGGGTGAGATACAGCAAGGTCCATTCAAGACCATCCGTTGCAGCTTGATCGATCATCGACAATAGCGGAGTGATTCCGATACCGCCCGCAACGAAGATGATATGTCTGCCATCAGGTTGGAAAGGGAAGTTGTTTCTAGGGGTAGAAACAACCAGGTCATCACCGACACACAATTCATGGTGGACAATGAAACTCCCTCCCCGGCCATCGACAGCCTCCAGTACACCAAGCCTGCAACGCGACGACAAAGGCGAATGGGACAGCGAGTACTGGCGGACGATCCCTTCTCCGAGAAACACCTCCACGTGCGAACCGGGCGCCCACGCGGGAAAATTCAATCCGCATCGCGGCTCGAGTTCGATGGAAATGATGCGTTCCGCGACAATTTCCATCGAAACGATACGCATCGTCAGCGTCTCGGTACCGGCCGGCGCTGATGCGCGTCGAATCGCGGATTCGGCGCTCACGTGAGTTACTGATGAATCGTCGACAGGAACTGCAGAATGCTTCATGCCGGCCATCGTCCCGAACTTTGCGGGGCGATTTCAATCGCGATTATCACCGGGTAAGAATCCTCGTTGAGATACCGACCCGACCCGCCTAGCGTGCATGGACACCCACAAAGAACAGGAGGCGACATGCCGCTGACGATCGATAGCATTCCATTGCTGGATGACGATCCGTACTCGGACGAAAACCTGACCGACCCCTATCCCCTGTTCACAAAGATGCGTGCTGCCGGTCCCGCAGTCTGGCTCGAAAAGTACAACACCCCTGCCTTCACCCGTTTCACCACAGTCAGGGACATTCTCGTCGACCACGAGTCATTCGTATCGGGCGCCGGCGTCGGACCACGGAACTTCCACCACGAGCCACCTTGGCGAAAGCCTGGAATTCTCGAGGTCGATCCCCCTATACACACACAATTACGCACGGTCATGTCCGACGTAATAAGTCCACGAAACCTCCGCGCCCTCCGGACAGATTTTCAAGAGTTTGCAACTTCCCTCGTTGACAGAATCCTTGACGAGCGTGATTTCGATGGCGTCAGCGGCTTCTCGGAATTATTCCCGATCCGCGTTTTCGGCGATGCGGTAGGAATACCGAGACAAGGCCGTGCGGAGAATCTGCTGGCGCACGGCGCCATGAACTTCGCCCATTTCGGACCGGAGGATGCTCGATACGAGCAGTTCACCCGCGCTGGCGCCCACACCACGGATTGGGTCACGGAGAATTGCGCCCGCGAAAACCTCGATCCGAATGGCCTAGGGGCCAAGATCTGGGAGCATGTCGACGCTGGATTCATCGAGGGGGAGGACGCTACGATCCTGGTGAGAGCCTTGCTCTCGGCCGGGCTCGACACAACAGTGATCTCCATCGGAAACGCCGTACGCTGTTTTGCCGCGAACCCGGACCAGTGGGAGATCCTGCGGGCAGACCCCAAGTTGATTCGCTTCGGCATCGACGAAGCGCTTCGATTCGACGCCCCATTTCAGTCATTCTTCCGAACCACCAGCCGTGCCGTTGATATAGACGGGATCCATCTCCCAGCCGGAAGCAAGCTCATAGTATTTCCCGGCGCTGCGAACCGGGACGAGCAACGTTGGGGAGCCGACGCGGACCAGTATCTGGTTGAGCGCGACAGCGGAGGCCACCTCACGTTTGGTATGGGAATTCATCAATGCGTCGGACAACCGATCTCTCGCCTAGAAATGGAAGTGCTATTCTCCGAGCTGGTGAAGCGCGTCAAGTCGATAGAGTTGACTGGAGAACCACAACCTTTCTTGCACAATACATTGCGCGGCTGGTCTTCCCTCCCACTTCGCGTCGTCCCCGTATAGCCGTGGTTTCAGCGGGGCGGAACGTACTTGATCGGAGGCGGCCGCCCCTCGGGATTCCTCGTCTGTCCACCCGCCGTCCACGATCATTCGTCACAACCGTTCCGGGTGCTGCAGTAAATCGGCGATCGCCGCAAGGAACAGCGCACCCCGCCGACCGTCGCTCACGCGGTGATCCGCGGCGAGACTGGCGACGAGCGTGGGCACCGCGCGCACCCGACCGTCGTCGACCCACGCCCTCTCCATCGGCTTCCCGAATCCGACCAGCGCCACCTGCGGTGGATAGATGACACCGAGCACGGATTCGACGCCTTCATCGCCGAGGCTGGTGACCGTCAATGTGGGATCCGACATCTCGGAACTCCGCATGCTGCCGACCCGGACTCGCCTCACCAGATCCGACAGGTCGGAGCCGATCTGCTGGAGGCTCTTGCTCGCGACGTCGTGAAGTGCCGGCGCAACCAACCCGCCCTGACGGAGCGCGATCGCGACGCCCACATGGACCGATTCCGCGGCCTGGAAGCACCCGTCCGACCAGAATCCGTTCATGTCGGGGTATTCGTGTGCAGCCAATGCCACTGCCTTGAGTTGGAGTACTACCGGCAACAGACGCTCGGTGACCGGACGACTCGCATTCTCTCGATTCAGCCACTCGAGCGTGGCCTCGAGCGGAACCGGCTGGGTGAGGTAGTAATGCGGGATTTCCCGTTTGGACCGGCTCATCGCGGCGGCGATCGCTCGCCTGGTCTCCGTGCTGCGGTCGACACCGCCAGGCTCCCGTTCCCCGCCGCTCGGGGCCGGTTCCACTGCTCCCACGGCAGCGGGCGCCGGTGTTGCTCCGCGGACGTCATCGAGGGTGACGGCACCGTCGGGCCCCGTTCCTGCGATCGCTCCGAGATCGATGCCACGGTCTGCGGCGGCCTGCCGTGCCGCGGGAGTGATGCGGCGGCGTCCTTCGCTGGAGGGTGGCGTCCGCGGCCCGGGTGTGACAGCGGGTGGCTCCTCCCCGGGCTCGAGCAACGTCGCGATCACCTGCCCCACCGGGACGGTCTCCCCCACGGGCACCAGCAGTTGGTGGACGGTGCCCTCCTGCCAGCATTCCACTTCCACTGCGGCTTTCGCGGTCTCGACGACCGCAACCACCTGGCCGCGTTCGACGGCATCACCCGGCGCTACGAGCCACTCGTCGAGCCGACCCTCGTCCATGTCGGCGCCGAGTGACGGCAATGTGAAGTCGATCAAAGTGTGCTCCCTCGAAGCGAACCCACGAGGGCGCCCACCGCCGCGACGATCTTGTCCGGCTGTGGAAGGGTCGCCTCCTCGAGATGACGGGCGTACGGCATGGGCACCTCCCGGCTGCACACCCTGGCCGGTGGCGCATCGAGATCGAAGAACGCCTCCTCGACAATGCGGGCCATCACCTCCGCCGCGAGGCTCCCACTGCGCCACCCCTCGTCGACCACCAGCGCTCGGTGGGTCTTGCGGACCGACTGCATGATCACGTCGGTGTCGAGTGGTCGCAGCACCCGCAGATCCACCACCTCGGCGCTGACGCCCTTCTCGGATAGCGTCTGCGCGGCGTCGAGTGTCTTGGGCAGTGAGCCTCCGTACGTGATCAGTGTGACGTCATCTCCGGCCCGGCGAATTCGGGCCGACGTAATGTCCACCGGCGCATCCCCCGTCTCCTCGGACCGGTTGTAGAGCTGGGCATGTTCGAAGATGACCACCGGATCCGGATCTTTCAGTGCAGGAGCGAGCATTCCGCGTGCATCCTCGACGGTTGCCGGAGCCAGCACGGTGATCCCCGGGATGTGCGCATACCAGCACTCGAGGCTGTGCGAGTGCTGTGCGGCGAGCTGGCGTCCTGCTCCGGTGGCCATGCGGACCACCAACGGCACCGAGAACTGACCGCCGGACATGTGCCGTAGCGCCGCCGCGGTGTTGACGATCTGGTCGAGCGAAAGCAGGCTGAAGTTCACCGTCATGACTTCGACGATGGGACGCATTCCACCCAGCGCCGCACCGATTCCGACGCCGACGAAGCCCAGTTCGGATAGCGGTGTGTCGCGGACCCGTTCCGGCCCGAACTCGTCCAGCAGACCCGTCGACACTGCATAGGTTCCCCCGTAGCGGGCCACGTCCTCGCCCATCAGGAACACCCGCGGATCCGACCGCATCGCGTCGCGGATCGATTCCCGAACAGCCTCACGGTAAGTAAGCCTCATGGTGGCTTTCCTCCATCGGGGTCATCACGTCCTCGTCCAGTGTTTCCACACTCTCGAGCGTCCCGGACTCTGCGAAATCGACTGCTGCAGCGACTTCTTCGTCCGCCGACCGTTGAACAGCCGCGAACTCCTCGTGCGAGAGCAAGTCTGCGTCCTCCAGCCGTGCCCGATAGCCCTTGATGGGATCGCGCTTCTTCCACTCCTCGACTTCCGTCTTGTCTCGGTAGAGCTCCGGATCGAACATCGAGTGCGCGCGGAAACGGTAGGTCGCGTATTCGACGAAGAACGGGCCGTGTCCCTCACGCACATGGCCCGCCGCGGTCTCGGTGGCGGCGCGGGTCGCCAGTACGTCCATCCCGTCCGCTTTGAGCGTCGGTACTTTGAAGGACGCGGCCTTGACACACAGATCGGTCTGGGACTGTGCCCGTTCGAGTGCCGTACCCATTGCATAGAGATTGTTCTCGCAGCAGAACAAGACCGGAAGTCGCCACAGCGCAGCCAGATTCATCGACTCGTGAAATGCCCCCTCCGCCACCGCACCATCTCCGAAGAAGCAGGCGGTCACGCTCTTCCGGCCCTGCATCCGGTCGGCGAGCGCCAAGCCGACGGCAACGGGCAGACCTCCGGCCACGATGGCGTTGCCGCCGTAGAAATGCGTCGCGGCATCGAACAAGTGCATGGAGCCGCCGCGACCATGCGAGCAGCCCTCCCGCTTGCCGAACATCTCGGCCATGATCGCGTTCATCGACACCCCACGTACGAGAGCGTGACCGTGCTCGCGATAGGTGGCGACGACGGCGTCCTCGTCACGCAGCGCACTCAGGGCGCCGACGGCAACGGCCTCCTCCCCGACGTACAGGTGGAGGAACCCCCGAATCTTCCTGGCTCCGTAGAGCTCCGCTGCCTTCTCCTCCATTCTGCGGATCCGGACCATGTCGAGTAGCAACCGGCGTTCGGACTCTCGGTCCGGCGGCAATGCGGTAGTGGTCATCGTTGCACCTGCGATTCGTGCGCGTCGGCACCCGACTCGAGGGTGGACGTATCCCCTTCGGGCAGGCCCAATTCCCGGGCCTTGAGCAGTCTGCGCATGATCTTGCCGCTGCGCGTGTGCGGCAGCTCGTCGACGAAGTCGATCTCCTTGGGTGCGACGGCCGCACCCAACCGAACGCGAGCGTGCGCGAGCAGCTCACGACGCACCACGTCGTGGGGTTCATCGACGCCCGATGCGAGTGTGACGAACGCCTTGACCACCTCACCGACCAGCGGGTCGGGCTTGCCGATGACGGCCGCCTCACTCACGGCAGGGTGTTCCATCAGTACGTTCTCGACCTCGAACGGCCCGATGAGGTGGCCGGACGACTCGATCACGTCGTCCATGCGTCCGACGAACCAGAAATAGCCGTCCTCGTCCCGCCGCACCAGGTCGCCGGTGAGATAGAGTCCGTCGGCGAAGCAGTCGCGATAGCGCTTCTCGTTGCCCACGTAGCCCCGGAACATCGATGGCCAGCCGACACGCAACGCAAGTTCACCGTCGACGCCGGGCGACGCCACCTCTTCCACGGTGCCGCCGGGCCGCCGGTGGACCACGACAGCGTCCACACCGGGGAGCGGGCGTCCCATCGATCCCGGCTTGATGTCGAAGGCCGCAGTGTTGGCGACCATGATCCCGCCGGTCTCCGTCTGCCACCAGTTGTCGTGGATCGGCAGTCCCAGAACATCACTGCCCCACAGCACTGCCTCAGGATTGAGTGGTTCCCCCACGCTCGCGACGAAACGGAGCTCGGGAAAGGCGTAGCGCCGCGCGAGGTCGCCGCCGGACTTCATCAGCATCCGAACGGCGGTGGGGGCGGTGTACCAGACACTCACGTCGTGGTCCTGGAGGATCCGGTACCAGCGGTCGGCGTCGAAATCGGAGTCGTCGACGATCGAGGTGACTCCGTGCACGAGCGGGGCAACGACGCCGTAGGACGTCCCGGTGACCCACCCCGGATCTGCCGTGCACCAATACGTGTCGTCCGCATGCAAATCCAGGGCATACAGCCCGGTCGCATAGTGAGTAACGACGGCGTCGTGGACATGAACTGCGCCTTTGGGTTTACCTGTTGTCCCACTTGTGAAATGGATGAGGGCTGGGTCGTCGGCGGAGGTAGGCTCGACGCCCGCCCGATCCGAGCGCTCCGCCATCAAGCGGGCCAGGTCGAGTGTGCCCGGGATCGGCGGGCCACCGGCGGCCGAGGGGACGACCAGAACATGCTCGAGTGTGGGCACTTTGTCACGAATCTTCGCGACTTTCCGGCGGTACAGCTGGTCGGTTGTCACGAGCACCCTGCCCTCACCCAGCTGCAGACGTGCCGCGATGGGTTCGGGACCGAACGCGGAGAACAGTGGAGTGACGACGGTCCCGTTCCGCAGGCTCCCGAGCATCGCCACGTACAGCTCCGGTATCCGTCCCATGAGGATGAACAGCCGATCCCCCTTTCCGATGCCGAGCTCGCGCAGGACGTTGGTGAATCGGCATGCAAGCCTGAACAACTCCGCGAAGGTGATATCCCGCGGATTGCCGCCACCGAGGAAGCGGAGCGCCACCCGGTCCGCGGCCGGTCCCGACGCGTGACGGTCGACCGCTTCGTACCCGATGTTGCGTCCGCCGCCGGGCAGCCCGTCGAGGCATGCCGCCATCGCATCCCAGGTGAATGCCGCCCGGGTCGCCTCGTAGTCGACGAGGTTCGGCACGACGCGCAGGTCGTGTGCGGTCTTCCGGATCATGATCACTCCCGGCTCGGCCCGGCTTCGTCGGAAACCGGACCACCACCCCATCGTGCGCTGCACCCCGGGCCCACAACAGGGGACAATGTCACCCGTCTGGTAACCCGCCTGGCGTGGCTCACCCGAACCAGGGTCGATGGGCCCTAGACGGTTGCGGCAACCGGCTGTTCGATCGAATCATGGACGATGTCCCGACCGACCCCGGTGCTCGCATCACATGGCACACCACCACCGTTGCTGGGCGCCAAACGCATTACGGGGTCGGAGGCGCCGGCCCGACAGTGTTGTTCCTGCACGGTTGGGCATTGACGAACCGTGCTTACAAACGTCCGCTGGCGCGGCTGACGGCGCGCCAGCTGCGCGTCTACGCACCAGCACTTCCCGGTTTCGGCGGAACTTCCGATCTCCCTCTCGAGGAACGTACCCTGCCCGGATACGCGCGCTGGGTCTCCGACTTCTGCGCAGCTGTCGATATCCCGACCCCCGTGACACTGGTCGGTCACTCGTTCGGCGGAGGAGTCGCGATCATGACCGCACACGACTTTCCTGACCTCGCCGCACGACTGGTTCTGGTGAACTCGATCGGAGGTTCGAAATGGACCGACGGTCGCGGGATTCTGCGAGCGAGCCGCGATCGCCCCATCTGGGACTGGGGACTTCACCTTCAGGCCGACCTGGGTCCCGGACGCCAGATCACTCGTGTGCTTCCGGTGATTCTGCAGGAGGCTGTGCCCAACGTGATCCGGAACCCACGTGCGGTCTGGCGGGTGGCACACCTCGCCCGCACCGCCGATCTCGACAGCGAACTTGACGAATTACGCACGCGCAGATTGCCTATCGTGATCGTGTGGAGCACACAGGACACGGTGATCCCCGAGACGACCCTGCTCTCGCTCCGGGCCGGACTGGGACACCCGAAGCTGATCACGGTGCCCGGGGGCCATTCGTGGCTCATCAGCAACCCACGTCAGTTCGGAGAGGTGATCACCAACATCGTGACGGGCTCGCTGACAGCGCCTCCACACGAATCGGATGAAGCAGCCGTGTGATGTCCAGATCCGGCCCCGCGGGCGATCCGGCAGCACCAATTCCGCGGCACATGGGGTTGTCGACGCACACCAGGCCGCATAATGTGATCGCCACCACAGTAAATCACATTCAGTATGTGTGATGCGATCCCATGGAGGGCGCGCGATCATGACCCGAGAACTGTCTTCGAGCGGTGCGGCGCCCACCACACCCCCCGGCGAGACGCCCACCACCTTCGCGAGTCTCGATCCCCGTACCGGCACTGCGCTTGCCGACTACCCGGTGGCTACTGCGGCGGACGTGACGGCGGTGGTGGAGCGAGCGCGGGCGGCAGCCCAATGGTGGGAAGCCCAGGGCTTCCGCGGTCGACGCGGCTGGCTGCTCGAGTTCAAGAAGGCGATCGCCTCGGACGCCGCCGGTCTCGCGACTGTCGTATCCGCCGAGACCGGCAAGCCACACGACGATGCCCTGCTAGAGGTGATGCTCGCGGTCGAACACCTGGACTGGGCCGCCCGCAATGCCAGAAAGGTACTCGAGACCCGTCGGGTGCGGTCCGGTCTGGTGAGCATCAACCAGGCCGCCACACTCGGCTACCAACCACTCGGCGTCGTCGGCGTCATCGGCCCATGGAACTACCCCGTCTACACGCCGATGGGGTCGATCTCCTACGCGCTCGCGGCGGGCAACGCGATCGTCTTCAAACCCAGTGAACTCACGCCGGGTGTGGGCAAGTGGCTCGAGCAAAAGTGGCATTCACTCGCGCCGAGCCAGCCTGTGCTGCAAGTGATCACCGGGCTCGGGGCGACCGGTGCCGAGCTGTGCCGGGCAGGCGTCGACAAGATCGCGTTCACCGGTTCGGGTCCGACAGCCCGCAAGGTGATGGCGGTATGCGCCGAGACTCTCACGCCACTGGTTGCCGAGTGCGGCGGGAAGGACGCGATGCTCGTCGCGGAGGACGCCGACCTGGACCAGGCCGTCGAGTTCGCGGCGTTCGGCGCATTCGGCAACGCCGGACAGACCTGCGCCGGCGTCGAACGAATCTACGTCGACGAGTCCGTCTACCAGCTGTTCATGGACAAGCTCACCACCGCGGTATCCCGCATCCGGCCGGGCTCGGGGAACGACTCGTCGTACGGGCCGATGACGCTGCCGCGCCAGATCGGGATCGTGCGCAACCATATCGACGACGCCCTCAGCCGCGGTGCACGGGCCGTTGTCGGCGGAATCGGCTCGGTACATGAGAGATTCGTCGATCCAGTGATTCTCACGGAGGTGCCGGAGGAATCGTCGGCAGTACGCGAGGAGACGTTCGGACCGACAGTCGTGGTGAACAAGGTGCGCGGCCTCGAAGAGGGCGTCGAGCGCGCGAACGCCACATCGTACGGCCTCGGGGCCTCGGTCTTCACCAAGAACAAGTCCCGCGGCCGCGAGATCGCCAACCGACTGCGTACCGGGATGGTGTCGGTCAACTCGGTGCTCGGATTCGCCGCGATCCCGTCGCTGCCCTTCGGCGGGATCGGCGAGTCCGGCTTCGGCCGGATCCACGGCGCCGACGGCCTGCGCGAGTTCAGCAGACCGAAGGCGGTTACCGTCCAGAGATTCTCGGCCCCACTGAATCTGCTTACCCTCGAGCGTTCGGCGCGCGATATGAAGATCTCCGCGTGGATGCTCCGGTCCCGGCACGGGCGGTGACGGCAATGAGTCTCGTCAGCTCCCGACGAGCCGGCGTCTTTCCTGCGCCCGACCGCGACCCCCGTCCCGGATCCGGCAGGTCCGGATGGGTGAAGGTGATCGCGAATCTCGATCCCGAGACCCGGCACCAGGACATCGTGCGGATTACCGCGGGCTACGAGTTCCCCTGGGACTACCAGCGGGCCCTGGAGTTCGCGCTGTTCCGAACCTACTGCGTGCCGACGATCTCCGAACTACTCGCTCGTACAGGTGAATTCGAGAACCGCCCGCAGAAGCGGTACGACGATACCTCACTGTTGATGAGCGAGTTGGTGGAGCACGGATACGATTCGGATCGCGGGCGCCAGTCACTCCGGAACATCAACCGCATGCACGGCCGGTACGCGATCTCGAATGACGACATGCGGTACGTGCTGTCGACGTTCGTATACGACCCGATCGACTGGATCGATCGGTACGGCTGGCGACGGTTGCACCCACACGAGCGGCTGGCGTCGTTTCATTTCTATCGCCAGGTCGGTATCCGCATGGGCATCAAGGATATTCCGGAGTCGTACCAAGATTTCCACGGATTCAAGACGGACTACGAACGCGATCACTTCGTCTACAGCGACGACAACAACCGGATCGGCTCGTACACCCTCCGACTGTTCCAGTCGTGGTATCCGAAGCGCCTCGAACGTCCGGTGGCATCCGCGGTGTATGCCCTGATCGACGACCGGATGTCGACCGCGTTCGGATTCCCGAAAGGATCACCGCGGGTGCGTACCGTGGCGGAGGCAGGTCTGCGGGCGCGGTCCGCGGTGGTCCGCCGACTGCCGAAGCGGCGCATCTCGGCGGCCGCCAGCGACCCGAACAACCGCACCTACCCGGGGTATCCGACGGGATACTGCCCGCGCGATCTCGGCGTCGAACACGTCCCGGATTCGAAGCGCGCCTGATCCCCGATCCGGGAGTTGTGCCGAGGACTACGCCGCCGACTTGGCCAGTTCGTCGTCGGGCATCTTGGCGTCGGGCGCTTCGATCGGAGCCGGCTCCTGCGCATAGTGGAAGTGCGGGCGTCGGTGGCCGAGGAAGGATCCGAACCACGACATCACCGCGACGTAGCGGTTACGGAAGCCCACCAGGTACACCATGTGCACAGCAAGCCACAGCACCCACGCGATGAAGCCGGTGAGTTCGATGCTCTTGACCTTGGTCACCGCACGGAAGCGGTTGATGATCGCCATCGAGCCCTTGTCGCGGAACTTGAACGGCGTGCCGCGCTTGGTCTTGCCGAGGATCGTCGCAGCCACGTGCCGACCACCCTGCATCGCCACGGGCGACTGTCCGGGCAGGTTGTTCAGCGACGTCATGTCGCCGACCGCGAAGATGTCGGCCCGGCCGCCGACCGTGAGGTCAGGGTTGACCAGCAGCCGACCGGCACGGTCGGTGTCGCAGTCGGCGCGCTTGGCGAGCACTGCGGCGAAGTCGTTGGCCTGTACACCCGCCGACCACACGATGGTCTCGGCCGTGCGGCGCTCACCAGTCTCGCTGCCGTGCGCCTTGAACGTCGCGCCGTGCTCGTCGATGTCGGTGACCAACGTGCTCAGCACCACCTCGACGCCCGACTTCTCGAGCGACTCCTTGGTGTACTCGCTGAGCTTGCCGCCGTAGGCGGGCATTGCAACGCCCGCGCCCTCTACAAGCGTGACGGTGACATCGTCTGCGGTGACGCCGCGGATCGATTGCTCGAAGTACCGGCCCGCGAGCTCCTTGATCTGCCCGGCCAGTTCGACGCCGGTCGCGCCGGCGCCGATCACGATGAAGGTGAGCAGGTTCTTGCGGCGCTCCATGTCGGTGGTGGTGTGCGCCTCTTCGAAGCAGCGCACGATCTGGGCGCGCAGCCGCTCCGCGTCGTCGACGGTCTTGAGCGCGTACGTGACCTTCGCGAACTCGTCCCGGCCGAAGTACGACTGACGCGCGCCGGTCGCGGCGATCAGCGAGCTGTAGCCGAGGGTGTGCCGCTCGCCGGCAGCCTCGTAAACCAGCTCCTGCTTGTCCGGGTGGACGTCTACGACCCGGCCGAGCCGGACATCGGCGTTGGGGTATTTCGCGAGGATCGCGCGCACCGACGGGGCGATCTCACCGGCCGCGAGGACACCCGTCGCCACCTGGTAGAGCAACGGCTGGAACAGATGTTCAGTGGTCTCCGAGATCAGAACGAAGGGCTTGCCGGCTTTGGCCAGCTTCTTCGCCGCAGCGAGGGCACCGAATCCGGAACCAACGATGACTACTTCGGTCCGGTCGACTACTGCTGCGCCCTGCTTGCTCACGGATACCTCCTCGTTGAGATGTATGAGGAACACCGTAGGAGCGCTAAGTACATTTGCGCTAGTAATCAGGGATATTCGGAAAACAGTTATCTGGATCGCTCATAAGTAAACTGCCGTCATGGACTTCCGTCAGCTGCGCTACTTCCTGGCCGTCAGCGAGGAGCTGAGCTTCAGCCGGGCCGCCGAACGCTGCTTCATCTCGCAGTCCGCGATCAGCCACCAGGTCACCAAGCTCGAACAGGAGCTGGGGGCGTCGCTCTTCGAGCGCTCCACCCGGGTCGTGCGGCTCACCCCGGCCGGCTCCCGGCTCGTACCGATCGCACAGGAGGTGTTGAGTCTCGAGACCAAGGCATTCGCCGTCGCGAAGGAACCGCGGAACCGCATTCGGATCACCGCGAGTATGAGTTTCGCGACCCAGAGCCTCGACGCCATCGCCCGCGTCCGGGAACGACACCCCGACCTCGACATCGAGTTCGTGATCAAGAACTTCACCGACCGCGTCGACGCGGTGTCGTCCGGAGACGCCGATATCGCTCTGATCCGCGGGGAGGTGGACCGTCCCGGCCTGGAGACACTGGAACTCGGGGTCGAGGACCTGATGATTGCCACGTCGAGCAGGCACCCGGTGTCCGCTTTCTCGACCGTCGAGCTGAGCGAACTCGCGCCCTACCCCCTGCTCCTGCCGCCGCGCCACAGCCAGATCCTGATCCACACGGTCGTGGAGAATGCCTTCGCCGACGTCGGGCGGCGCTTCCAACTCGGACCGCCGATTGCGCGCGACCACACCGCGATCCTCGACGTCATCACCAATCCCCGGGCGTGGACGGTTCTCTACGCGAGCACCGTCACCGAAGCGCCCCGGACCGGGCTGTGCGTCATGCGCGAGCGCGACAACCGACTGCGGGTACCGGTCAGCGGGATCGTCCGCAGCGGCGCGGCCTCACCCGGGTTGCTCGATCTGGTCGACTCGTTGCGGCAGACGGTGATCAGCGGGCAGACCAGTGTGCCCCTGAATCCACCGCAGCAGATCAGGGGCACACCGAAAGCGCAGTAGGCGACCGCTACATCGTGCGTCGCCCGGACAGCGCGCGGCCCAGGGTGAGTTCGTCGGCGAACTCGAGGTCGCCGCCCATCGGCAACCCCGAAGCCAGCCGGGATACCGTCAGCCCCGGGAAGTCCCGCAGCATCCGCACCAGATACGTCGCGGTCGCCTCACCCTCGGTGTTGGGATCGGTTGCGATGATGACCTCGGCGACGTCGACGCCGTCCTCCTGGTTCCCGATGCGGGTCAGCAGTTCCCGGATCCGCAACTGGTCCGGGCCGATGCCGCTGAGCGGATCCAGCGCGCCGCCGAGCACGTGGTACCGGCCCTTGAACTCACGGGTGCGCTCGATCGCCTGCACGTCCTTGGGTTCTTCCACAACGCACACCATGGTCCGGTCTCGACGCTGGTCGGCGCAGATCCGACATTTCTCCTCCTCGGAGACCGTGCCGCATACCACGCAGAACTGCACGCCGTCGCGCACCTTCTGCAACACCGCCTGCAGTCGGTCGATGTCCGGCGGCTCGACCGACAGCAAGTGGAAGGCGATGCGCTGAGCGCTCTTGGGCCCGATGCCGGGCAACTTGCCCAGCTCGTCGATCAAGTCCTGGACGGGACCTTCGTACAACGCGTGCCTCTCAGAAGCCGGGCAGGCCGGGCAGACCGCCCCCACCGAGGCCACCGGCCAGCGGACCGAGCTTGGTCGCTGCGAACTCCTGCGCCTTGCCGGACGCGTCGGCGATCGCGCCGATCACCAGATCCTGCAATGTCTCGATGTCGTCAGGATCGACGACCTTGGGATCGATCGTCAGGCCGACGACCTCGCCGGTGCCCTTGACCGTGGCGGTCACCAGACCGCCGCCGGCCTGTCCAGTTACCTCTGCCTGCGCCATCTCGGCCTGCGCGGCCATCAACTGCTGCTGCATCTGCTGCGCCTGCGCGAGGAGCTGCTGCATATCGGGCTGTCCACCTGGTTGCACTGGCCTACGTCCTTTCCGAAGTCGCTCCGCCAGCGTAGTCCGTCACGCGGACTAGCCGAGCTCGCGAACGAGGTTCTCGAGCGTCTTCTCCTGAATCTTGCGAAGTCCGATGGGCGCGAAGGTGCGTTCGAAGAAGCCGCCGATGCCGCCGGCGCCCTTCCACTCGGTCGTGGTCGTGACGGTCGCACCGGACCCGCTGGGCGCCACCACCCACGTCGTGACCATGGACGAGTTCGCGTCGCGCTCTGTGATCGTGTTTCCCGAGACCGTCACCGACGACTTGACGTTCCGCGACCGCTTCTCGGTGGCTTGCAAGGTCCACTGCGCCACCGTGCCCGCGCCCTGGCCGCCCTCGAGTACCCGGTAGTCGAGGTACTGCTCCGGGAGGATCCGCGGACGCACCGTCTCGTAATCGGACAACGCAGCGAGAACCTGCTCCGGTCCCGCGGTGGTGGTGATCGAACTGCTGGCGCTGACCTGTGCCACTGAAGATCTCTCCTTGATCGAAGGGGTGTCCCCATCCCATCCTGCATGTTCGGCCGTGATGATCGCGATCACACGCCTCACTCCGACGAGGACCACCATGGGAGCCGCCGCCTGGCGAAACGCGGACTCACCGGTATATCCGTGGAACGCGGGGCCGACTAGCGATAGCGTCAAGGGGTGGCCGTCTCTCCGAGTGGATCCCGCGAAACTGGGCTCGCCGCGCATCGTGCGGGAGTCGATCGCCTACTGTCCAGCTATCGAGCAATCCCACCCGATGCAACGGTACGGCTGGCGAAAAAGACATCGAACCTGTTCCGGGCCCGCGCCAAGACCAATGCCCCCGGCCTCGACGTCTCGGGCCTCGACGGCGTCATCTCGGTGGATCCCGACGCACAGACCGCCGACGTCGCCGGCATGTGCACGTACGAGAACCTGGTGGCCGCCACGCTTCCGTACGGATTGGCGCCACTCGTGGTGCCGCAGCTCAAGACCATCACGCTCGGCGGCGCCGTGACCGGCCTCGGCATCGAGTCCACGTCGTTCCGCAACGGCCTGCCGCACGAGTCCGTCCTGGAGATCGACATACTCACCGGCAGTGGCAACATCGTTACTGCGACACCGGACGGCGAGCACGCCGAGTTGTTCCACTCGTTCCCGAACTCCTATGGCACCCTCGGGTATTCGACCCGATTGCGAATAGAGCTCGAAGCGGTGAAACCATTTGTAGCGCTACGCCATCTCCGCTTCGACAGTGTGGATCAGCTGCAGGCCACGATGGACCGGATCGTCGAACAGCGCACTTGGGACGGGATCCCGGTCGACTACCTCGACGGCGTCGTGTTCACCGCCACAGAGTGCTATCTGACACTCGGAGAGCAGACCGACGAACCGGGTCCAGTGAGCGACTACACCGGCATGGACATCTACTACCGGTCCATCCAGCACGAGTCGATCACCCACCCGAAAACCGACCGCCTGACCATCCACGACTACCTGTGGCGCTGGGACACCGACTGGTTCTGGTGCTCGCGCGCATTCGGGACACAGAACCCGAGAATCCGCCGAATCTGGCCGAAACGCTACCGGCGCAGCAGCTTCTACTGGAAGTTGATCGGCCTCGACCAGAAGTACGACATCGCCGACCGGCTCGAGGCACGAAAGGGTCTGCCGCCGCGCGAACGCGTTGTCCAGGACATCGAGGTACCGATCGAGCGCACAGCCGAGTTCGTGCACTGGTTCCTCGACGAGATCCCGATCGAGCCGCTGTGGCTGTGCCCGTTGCGCCTTCGCGAGCCCACACTCATCGGTCCCGACCCCGGACAGCACGACACACAGGCCGCACCGCGGCCCCACACACAGGCCGCACCGCGGCCCCACACACAGGCCGCACCGCGGCCCCACACACAGGCCGCACCGCGGCCCCACACACAGGCCGCACCGCGGCCCCACACACAGGCCGCACCGCGGCCGTGGCCGCTGTACCCGCTCGAACCGGGCCGCACATACGTCAACGTCGGATTCTGGTCCTCGGTGCCGATCGAACCCGGCGCGCCCGAGGGCGCAGCAAACCGGCTGATCGAGAAGAAGGTCAGCGAGCTCGAGGGGCACAAGTCCCTGTACTCCGACTCCTTCTACGAAGAAGACGAGTTCACACTGCTGTACGGCGGTGACCACTACACACAGGTCAAGAAGCGTTACGACCCCGATTCACGACTACTGGACCTCTATTCCAAGGCGGTGCAAAGAAAGTGACAACTCTCAGAACGAACCCTGACACGGCGCAGAAACTCAGCATCGCGCAGATCCTCGAAACCGTCGCCGATGGTCGAATACCGCTGCGCTTCACCGCGTACGACGGCAGCGCGACGGGCCCGGAGGACGCCTCGTACGGGCTGCACCTGAACTCGGCCCGCGGCACCACATACCTGGCCACGGCGCCCGGCGATCTCGGTATGGCCCGCGCCTACGTCTCGGGCGATCTCGAGGCTGTCGGAGTGCACCCCGGCGACCCGTACGAGATCCTCAAGGCGATGAGCAACCTGCAATTCCAGCGCCCATCGCCCACCAAGATCGCGGCCATCACCCGGTCACTCGGCTGGGACCTTTTGCGCCCCATCGCTCCCCCACCCCAGGAGCACCTGCCTCGCTGGCGCCGTTTCGCGGAGGGGCTGCGCCACTCCAAGACTCGCGACGCTGAAGTGATCCACCATCACTACGACGTGTCGAATGCCTTCTACGAGATGGTGCTCGGCCCCTCCATGACCTACACATGCGCCACATACGAGTCCGAGGACCAGAGCCTCGAGGATGCACAGGAAAACAAGTACCGATTGGTGTTCGAGAAGCTGGGACTGCAGGAAGGCGACCGCCTCCTCGACATCGGATGCGGCTGGGGCTCGATGGTGCGCTACGCCGCCCGGCGCGGCGTCAAGGTCATCGGTGTGACACTCTCGCGCGCACAGGCCGAGTGGGCGCAGAAGGCAATCGCCGAGGAGGGCCTGTCCGAACTCGCCGAGGTGCGCTACTCCGACTACCGGGACGTGTACGAGACCGGGTTCGACGCGATCTCCTCGATCGGTCTGACAGAACACATCGGCGTCCAGAACTACCCCGCCTACTTCGGATTCATGAAGTCGAAGCTGCGCGAGGGTGGCAGGCTCTTCAACCACTGCATCACCCGCCCCGACAACCGCAGCGGCGCCAAGGCCGGCGGCTTCATCGACCGGTACGTCTTCCCCGACGGGGAGCTCACCGGATCGGGCCGGATCATCAGCGAGATCCAGAACGTAGGCCTCGAGGTGCGGCACGAAGAGAACCTGCGCGAGCACTACCAGCTCACACTCGCCGGCTGGTGCCGGAACCTGGTCGAGAACTGGGACGCGTGTGTCGCCGAGGTCGGTGAAGGTACCGCGAAGGTGTGGGGCCTGTACATGGCCGGGTCGCGACTGGGATTCGAGCGCAACGTCGTCCAGCTCCACCAGGTGCTGGCCGTCAAGCTCGGCCCCAACGGCGAGGCACACGTGCCGCTGCGCCCGTGGTGGAAGGGCTAGCGCCCTGTGCGTGGTTAGTGAGTGTCCACGCTCACCAATCACGCACAGGCGCGGCAGCGCCCATTGGTCAGCCTGACCCATCCCTCACGGCGGAGGACCGTTTCGACTTCCTTCGCAACCAGGCACGGCGTCAGGCTGACCTCGTCGAAGCCGTACACCAACCGGGGTAGGTCGGCGAGTTCTGCAGCGTTGTCTCGCCTGCGGTCGCGGAACTGGACTTCGCGCATCGAATGCGACCACCGACCGTCCAAGCGGACGATCAACGGAACTCCGTGCTCGCCGTAGTCGACGTCCTCGTACAGGGTCCGCCCATCCACTATCACCGGGCCTTGCCGGTTGGCCCCGGGCAGACCGTGTGCCTGCTCGACGTCGACCGCATAGCGATACTCGAGCATCGATTGGACCCCGTCCGCGAGAAGGCGAACCGCAGATTCGAGGGCGCGGCGATATCGACGCGGAGTTCGCTCCTCCATCCGTGTTCGGACGTCCGCCAGCCTTATCCGCGCATTGGTGACGGTGGAGATCAGCGACACGTACGCCTCACGTGCTGTCGGCTGTTCGATCGCCACGTCCAAGGCCGTGTCCGCCCGTGTCGTGCGCGGTGGCACCAATTCGACGCCGATATGTCGTTGTGCCCGAGAACGGTGCACGACAACACCTGGATGGAGAACACCTCCGACGCCTGGCACGACGGCAGAACCGTGCACCGGACTCTGGATGTAAGAGACGGGCTGTGAAAGCGCCGATTTGCCGTACGGCACCGTGACGTGAATCGGTGCCGTGTCATCGGTGCGGATCATTCCCCACACCTCGGCCGCCGTTCGGTGGCTCAGGAGTGCAGCATCGCCCCCGTACAGAAGTGCTGCTGACAAGACCGCATCGCGCGTCAGTCGGCCGGAGGTTACGGCGTACACGCCTCGTAGTACTCGTTGCCACCGGCCACACTCGACGCGATGCCGTGCCTGAGATTTGGGAATGCCCAGTGCACATACCTGTGCGGCGGTAATGAGCCCGTACTGAGCGTCGACGAGGCTCTGCAGGGGCGATGTCGAAGTCATGGCGGACACCTTCACGCCCACTACCGACAGCGAAGGCCGTCGATCGCCGAGAATTCCACAGGGTGGGGATAAATCCCCTGTGCGTGGTTAGCGAGTGCTGGGACTCGCTAACCACGCACAGGCGCGCAGCGCCTACTAGTCCTTCATCGACGCCGGCGGGGTGAAGCGCTCACCGTACTTGGCGGCGAGTTCCTCGGCGCGCTTGACGAAGCCCGCCTTGCCGCCTTCGTAGCCGGCGACGAACTGGCTGACGCCGCCCGTCCACGCCGGGTAGCCGATGCCCATGATCGAGCCGATGTTGGCGTCGGCGGTGGACGTGATGACGCCCTCGTCGAAGCACTTCTGGGTCTCGATGGCCTCGATGAACAGCATGCGGTCGACGAGGTCCTGGATCGGCGGCGTGACCGAACCGGAGTCGAAGTGCTCACGCAGGCCCTGCCACAGGCCGGAGCGCTTGCCGTCCTCGTAGTTGTAGAAGCCGGCACCGCCGAGGCGGCCCTTACGGTCGTTGCCCTCGACGAGGTAGTTGATGACGTCGCCGGCGAGGTCGGCCGGAAGCTCCTTGCCCTCGGCCTGAGCGGCGGCCTTCGACTCGGCGCGGATCTTCTGCATGAGCGTCAGGTTCAGCTCGTCCGAGAGCTGCAGCGGCGCCGCCGGGTAGCCGGCCTGCATGCCCGCCTGCTCGATGGTGGCCGGCTCGATGCCCTCGGCGACCATGCCGATCGCCTCGTTGACGAACGTGCCGATCACGCGGGAGGTGAAGAAGCCGCGCGAGTCGTTGACGACGATCGGGGTCTTGCGGATCGCCTGCACGAAGTCGAACACGCGGGCCAGCGATTCGTCGGACGTCTTCTCACCGCGGATGATCTCGACCAGGGGCATCTTGTCGACGGGCGAGAAGAAGTGGATACCGATGAAGTCCTCGGCCCGCTTGACGCCGGTCGCCAGGTCGGTGATCGGCAGCGTCGAGGTGTTCGAGCCGAGGAGAGCGTCGGGCTCGACGATGTCCTCGATCTCCTGGAACACCTTCTTCTTCAGGTCGGGCGACTCGAAGACGGCCTCGACGACGAAGTCGACGCCCGCGAAGTCGGCCGGATCCGCGCTCGGCGTGATCAACGCGAGCAGAGCCTTGGACTTCTCCTCTGTGGTCTTGCCACGCGAGAGCGCCTTGGCCTCGATCTTCTCGGAGTACGCCTTGCCCTTCTCCGCGGCCTCGATCGTGACGTCCTTGAGCACCACCGGGATTCCGGCCTTGGCGCACACGTACGCGATGCCGGCGCCCATCATGCCGGCACCGAGGACGCCAACCTTCTTGATCTCGCGCTTGGGAATGTCCTTCGGACGCGACGCGCCCGAGCCGATCGCCTGCATGTCGAAGAAGAACGCCTGGATCATGTTCTTCGCGACGCGGCCGGTCACCAGGTTGGTGAAGTACCGGGACTCGATGAGGAGCGCGTTGTCGACGTCGACCTGCGAGCCCTCGACGGCGGCAGCCATGATTGCGCGCGGCGCCTCCATCGGGGAGCCCTTGAGCTGCTTGCGCAGGTTCGCCGGGATTGCCGGCAGGTTCGCGGCAAATGCCGGAGTGGCGGGGGTGCCGCCGGGGATCTTGTAGCCCTTGACGTCCCACGGCTGCACGCCGGACTCGGGGTTGGCCTTGATCCACGCCTTGGCGGCAGGGACCAACTCCTCGACGGAGGAGACGACCTCGTCGACCAGGCCGACCTCCTTGGCCTGAACCGGGCCGCGCTGCTGGCCCTGCAGCAGCATCTGGGTCAGCGCGGTCATCAGACCGAACATCCGGACGGTGCGGACGATGCCGCCGCCGCCGGGCAGGAGGCCGAGGGTGACCTCGGGCAGGCCGATCTTGACGCCCTTGACGTCCGCCGCGATGCGGTGGTGCGTCGCGAGCGCGATCTCGAGGCCGCCACCGAGCGCCGCACCGTTGATGCAGGTGACGACGGGCTTGCCGAGAGTCTCGAGGCGACGCAGGTCCGCCTTCAGATTGAGGGAGTGCTCGAAGATCTGCTGCGCGTCCTCGGGCCCGACCTTGATCATGCTCTTCAGATCGCCGCCGGCGAAGAACGTCTTCTTGCCAGACGTCAGCACGACGCCGGTGATCGACTCCTTCTCCGCGTACAGCCGGTCCACGGTGGCCCGCATCGAGGAGATGTACCGGTCGTTCATCGTGTTCGCGCCCTGGTTGGGGTCGTCGATGGTCAGGACTACGATGCCGTCGGCATCCTGCTCCCAGCCGATGATGTTCTGATCGCTCACTGTTTCGTCTCTCCTGGTTGTCCGCTGAGCGTCAGACGCGCTCGATGATGGTGGCCACGCCCATACCGCCGCCGATGCACAGCGTGATCAGGGCGCGCTTGGCGCCGCGGCGCTCGAGCTCGTCGACCATGGTTCCGGTGATCATGGCGCCGGTGGCGCCGAGTGGGTGACCCATTGCGATGGCGCCGCCGTTGACGTTGAGCTTCTCGTCCGGGATGTTCAGGTCCTTCTGGAACTTGAGCGCCACGGAGGCGAATGCCTCGTTGATCTCGAAGAGGTCGATGTCGTCGACGGTGAGGCCGGCCGCGGCGAGCGCCTTCTTCGACGCCGGCGTCGGGCCGGTGAGCATGATCGTGGAGTCGGCACCGGAGGTGGCGGTCGCAACGATGCGGGCACGCGGGGTCAGGCCCATGTCCTTGCCGGCCTGCTCGCTGCCGACCAGGATCAGCGCGGCGCCATCGACGATGCCGGAGCTGTTGCCGCCGTGGTGCACATGCGTGATCTTCTCGACCCAGTGGTACTTCTGCAGCGCGACGGCGTCGAAGCCGCCCATCTCGCCGACCATCGCGAACGCGGGAGTCAGACCCGCCAGGCTCTCGACCGTGGTGCCGGGACGCATGTGCTCGTCGTTGTCGAGGATCGTGATGCCGTTGATGTCCTTGACCGGGACGACAGACTTGGCGAAGTAGCCGCCGGTCCACGCCTTCGCGGCCAGATCCTGCGAGCGCACCGCATACGCGTCGACGTCCTCGCGGGAGAAGCCCTCGATCGTGGCGATCAGGTCGGCGCCGACACCCTGCGGTACGAAGTAGTTGTCGTAGTTGGTGGCCGGGTCCAGCGCCCACGGGCCGCCGTCGGATCCCATCGGCACGCGCGACATCGATTCGACGCCACCGGCGATGACCAGCTCGTCCCAGCCGGACCGGATCTTCTGCGCGGCCATGTTGACGGCCTCGAGGCCGGAGGCGCAGAAGCGATTGAGCTGCACGCCGCCGACGGTGTCGGGCAGCCCGGCGTCGTTGACGGCGATACGGGCGATGTCCATGCCCTGGTCACCGACCGGGGTGACGACACCGAGGATCAGATCGGAGATACGGTCCTCGTCCAGATCGGGGAAGCGCGTGCGCAGTTCTTGGATCAGGCCGGTGACCAGCGAGATCGGCTTGACCGAATGCAGCGATCCGGTCTTCTTGCCCCGGCCGCGTGGGGTTCGGATGGCTTCATAAATGAATGCCTCTGTGGTCACTGTGAGGTGTTCCTTCCTGTTCACGTCTGCAGCGCCTCCGTTCATATCGGCGGCGCGGCTGTCATGTCGACGGCACTGCTCGGTACGAGGCCCAGACCTCTGCGCACCTCACCATAGAACGCGTTCCATTCGCCGTGAAGGACCGAAGCGATCCCGGAGTGTGACCGAGGCGATCACCGCGGTGGCCCCGCCGCCACTTCGACCCGCGAGTCCGATCGCCGCTAGTCTCAGTTCCACTCAGTATCAACGGGAGGACGGCGATGCCACACGAAGCCCCGGGTACGGTACCGGGTTTGACCCGACGCCGGTTCCTCGGAGCCGCGACGATCGGCGTGAGCGCCGCGGCAGCGGGGGTACGTCCCGCCGCGGCGCGCACGAAACCGGCGCCGGGCCTGCCTGGTCCCGGGACGATCACCGTCACCGACCCGGCGCTACTGAGCGCCACCGAGGCCGCGAGCCTGCTGCAATCCGGCGACATGCATCCGCGAGAGCTGTTGGACGCGTGTCTGACCCGCAGCGCCGAACACGACGGCGACATCGGCGCGTGGGTGCGGATCTATCCGGAGATGGCATACGCCGCGGCGGACGCGGCGGCACAACGGCTATCCGCGCGCGGACGCAACAACACCGGTGCCGCGCCGCCTCTCGTGTGCGGGCTGCCCATCGCGCTCAAGGACCTCTTCGCGGTCGCCGGTCTGCCGCTGACGGCGTCGAGCCGGGTCCTCGAGGGCAATATCGCCGCGGGCGACTCGACGGTGTGGCGGCGGCTACGAGACGCCGGGATGGTGTTACTCGGCCACGCGCACACCGACGAGTTCGCGATCGGCGTCGCCACCGAGCAGGTGGGTAACCCGTGGAACACCGAGTTCTCCCCCGGTGGGTCGTCCGGCGGCAGCGCCGCGGTCCTCGCGGCGCGGTTCGCGCCATGCGCGGCCGGCACCGACACCGGCGGCTCGCTGCGCCTACCCGCGAGTGCGTGCGGCATCTCCGCGATCAAGCCGACATTCGGCCGATGCAGCACCCGCGGCGTCATTCCCCTGACGTGGACACGTGACCACGTCGGCCCGATGGGCCGCAGCGTCGCCGACGCGGCCCTGCTGCTCTCCCACATGGCTGGCGAGGATCCTGACGACCCCACCACTTCCGTCGGCCCACCAGTTCCCGCCGACGGTTACCGAATTGCGGCCCTGGGCGGGCCGGCACCGTTGTCCGGCAAGCGTTTCGGTGTGCACCGGAGCGCCGTGAACGAGCTGCCGGCCGCACTCGGCGCCCTCTTCGAGCAGTTCCTCGATCTCGTCCGGCGTCTGGGCGGCGCCCTCGTCGACATCTCGATGCCGATCTTTCCACCGGACCTGCTCGCAGGCGACCAGGTCGAGATGGGCAGCTATCACCGCCAGTTCACCGATCGATTGGACGCATACCGGCCGGAGAACGCCATCTCTGTGACTGCCGCTGTGGCTTCGCTGGCCATACCGGCGATCGACTACCTGACGGCGGAACGCAATCGCCTGCGATTCCAGCACGACTACAACCGCATGTTCGCCGACAACGACCTCGACGCGGTGCTCGTGCCCGGATCGAAGGTGGACGGTTCCAGACGCGTCGAGATTGCCGGAATCTCCGTCTTCGCCGGGATCACCGGGGCCGTGGGATGGGCCAACATCAGTGGTGCTCCGGTGGTGAGTACGCCCGCGGGCCGCTCGGCGGCGACCGGGCTTCCGTTCGGCGTCCAAATCGGTGGGCGCCCCTGGGACGAGGCCACACTTGTCGAGATTGCGCTGGAACTGCAACGGGCCCGGCCTGATTGGCAGGAGGCGCCACCGATTGCGCCGGCATCGCGTGTCATCCCCGAATCCCATGTCAGCGCTCCCGGCCCGGGACCGGACCCCACGAACACCGGCAACGTGGGATTCGGCCACCGATTCGTTCCCACCCTGTCGACCGCGGCGATCTGACGCGGATCAGACACCGAGCCCGGCCTCGCGCGCTCGGACGATGGCCGCGGATCGATCCGGCAGTCCGAGTTTGGACAGCACGTTGGACACATGGTTTCGCACCGTCTTGGGGCTGAGCACCAGGCGACGGGAAATGCTCGCATTGTCGCAGCCGCGGGCGACCAGGTCGAGAATCTCGCATTCCCGCTCGGTCAGCTCAGGGAACGCCGTTACCCGGTGTGGTGGGGCCGAGACGGCCGTCATTGCCTTTGCGGCGACGGCAGCGCTGACGATGAGTTCACCATTCGCGACCGCCCGGATTCCTCGTTCCACCTCGTCGGGGCCGGCGCCCTTGACCAGATAACCACCGGCACCGGCGCGGATCGAGGCGATCAACGATTCCTCATCCTCATGCATGGTTACCATGAGGATGCGCAGCCCCGGGAACCGCGAGCGCAACACACGGGTGACTTCCACCCCCGAGCCGTCGCCCAGCTCGAGATCCATCAGCACCACGTGCACGCCGCCATCGACGACCTCGAGCGCCTCTGCCGCAGAGCTGGCCTGGGCGACCACCTCGATGTCGTCCAGCGTGGACAGCAACGCGACCATGCCCAGCCGGAACACCGGATGATCGTCGACGACGGCGACGGCGATGGCACTCATGACGTCGTCAACGGTAGCCGGGCGGTGACGACCGTGCCGGTTGGACAAGCAGATTCGATCGTGACCGTTCCGCCCAGTTCACCGGCACGCTCACACATCGACCGGGTACCGACGCCGGCCGGCCCGGACGCATCGAAACCACGTCCCCGATCTCGGACGACCAGGGTGAGGATCGGCAGACCGGTACCGTCCGCGACACACGACGCTTCGATCCGGCACCCGGGCGCGCCGCTGTGTCGGCGCGCGTTGGTGACGGCCTCGACCGCGATGCCGTATGCCGCCGCACCGGTCCGGGCATCCAGCTTCGGCGGGACGTCGGCGTCCACCTCCAGCTCGAATCCGCTGCGGGCGTGACCGGCAGCGAGATCGTCGAGCGCCGCGACGAGGCCGAGTTCGTCCAGGACCGGCGGAAACAGGCTCCGCGAGAGCAGGCGCACGCCGTCGACCTGGTGGTCGAGTTGCTCCTGGAGCGCATCGAGCAACGCTGTCGCAGCGACGGGATCGTCGGTGAGGAGATTGCGGACCCCCTCGAGCCCCAGCCGGATGCCGGCGAGGGACGGCCCCAGACCGTCGTGCAGTTCCCGGCGAATCACCCGACGTTCCTCGGCACGAGCGGAGGCGAGGCGGTGGCGTGCCGCCTCCAGTTCCTCGGAGGACCGCAGCACCACCAATCCGGCAGTGACAACAGAAGCGAGTTCCACCAGAGACTTCCGCGATCGGACGCCGAGGGTTTCGCCCGGCGGCGCAGTTACCGCGATGCGGCCTACCAACGCCTCCCGATATGTCAAGTCCACCGACTCGGCCACGCCGGACGGGGTTCCCCACTGCGCGATCACCCCGTCGTCGTCACCGCGCACCGTCACCGATTCCAGCCGCAGCCCCAGCCCCACTCCGGCCGCAAGCCCGTCGAGCAGCGCCGTCGGAGACTCCGCGCTGCCGAAGTGCCGGCCCAGTTCCAGCACAGCCCGCGTCGGATCGGAGCCGTCGCCGTACACCAGTCGATGCACTTTGTGTTGCAACCAGATCCGCGACGGCTGCACAGCCACCGCGACCACCGCTGCCGCAACCACCTGCGCCCCCGCCGAGGTACCCGTCGGCAGCAATCGCCCCAGAACTGTGGCCACCACGACGTACAGCACGATCAGGAGGGCGGTGAGACTGCCCATCACCACCGCACGGCTCACCGCGAGGTCCAGACCCCACATCCTTTGTCGCAGTATCGAAACGAAGATCGCACCGAGGAAGAACGGCTGAACGACGAGGTGCATCACGGGGGTGAACATCCACAGGCCCGGCCACGTCGGCGGCAGCATCAGCGGCACGAACGACAGCGCCATCAGTACTGTTCCGAGTGCCAGCCACCCCAATCCGACGCGTTCGTCGACGGGGCCCCGCCGCCACCGCCGGGCCACGTCTGCGGCGGCCGCGAACCCGACGGTCACGACAGGAGCAATCAGCGGGACGGGCGCAACCCCGGCGAACGTGCGGGCCCAGAAGAACCAGGCCGTCACCGCCACACCGGCGACCAGTCCAACGCGGGCAGCGGCGTCCAGCCGGTGATCACGAACGAGCCAGGGAATGATGAGGAAGAGCGCCAGAGTGCCCGGAATCCACGCCGTGTTCTGCAGTGGCGACAGCATTGCCGCCCCCGGCAGCCCGGGCTGCACCGCCGCCCACTGCGAGTAGCTGTAGCCCAATGCGGCGAGCCCGATCCCGACTGCCGCCGCCCCGAGGATGATCGGGACCGGGTGAACGCGTCGAGCCAGTACGACGCCGGCGACGGTGCCGTACACCGCGGAACCGACCACATCGACGAGAAAGAAGAGCTGATTCGAATCGATCGTCGGATCGGCGGCGAGGAAGGCCACGATGGCGAGGACGACCACCGTCCAGCAGGTCAGGGCGACCGTAGCGGCGGCGACTGGCGCGCCGCCCCCCGACTTCGGCTCGGTCATGTCCCCTCCCTGCATATCCTTCCGTCGAGCAGTATGGACCCGCTAGGCGCGCGCCCGATCCCCGAATGCGAAACCCACCGCCACCACCAGAATCCACACCGGGCCGGTGAAGCCGGCCATGTACTGCAGCGGCGAAATACCGAACAGCGCGGTGACGGCGCCGAGGACGAGAGACGTCCAGCCGATCCAGCGCGGCCCCGCCCCGTGCCGCAGCAGCGCCGACGCCACTGCCAGCGCGCTGACTCCCACGCCTGCCCACAGCCAGGGAATGGTACCCATCCAGTGCGCACCGACCACTGCGTATTCGGGCACCAACTGGTCCACCTCACCAAGGCCGAACACCAACTCGGTGGTGAACCCGGTCCCGAGCAGGCAAGCCACACTGGTGAGGACCATCCCGCCGGCGGTGACGGCCGGCAACAACGTGCCCTCGGGCAAGCGCTCGGACAGGCGACGGGCCGCGCCCGCGGCAAAGACGAGCAGCAACAGCGCAGCGATCGTCATCGCGACATGCATGACGACCATCGCGGCTCGCTGGTCGGCGAGCCGATTCATGATCGCGACCGGATCTCCGGCGGCCCCCTCGTAGTACACCGCATCGATCGCAAGGCTGGCCTGAATACCGACCACGCTGGCCAGGCCGGCCGCCATGCCGCAGTAGGCCCACAGACGCGGTCGCCGCTGCGGTACGGCAGCCCGGTTGGCCGATTGGTCCGGGGACAGATCAAGTGAGCTCACGGTTTCTCCTCAGGCCGCGGCTGTGCTCGCCCCGTCCGGGACACGTCAGCCGGAACGCGTCCATCGCGTTCCGGCTCAGATTCCGACGCCCGCCGTCCCGAACACCAGGGACCAGCGTCCCGACCGTTCGGGACTACTGCCGGCCAGACGTCGCCTAGCCGTCAATCTTGCGCGCGCCGAGAACCTCCGAGAGTAATTCCAGCGCAACATCTTCCGGATCGCGTCGGCTAGCCGGATCGACCGGCTCGGCCGCCTGCGCCATCATCTCCTCTTCGTCCTCAGGTGTCGCCGGAGGCGGAGCTGCGTCGTAGTCGACCGGCGGCGGGCCCGGATCGTCCGGATAGTCCGGCGCCTCAGGCGGCGGAATATCGTCGAGTTCGACGGGGCCGCTCGGCGTCGACGGACGAGGCGCCGCGGCAGCCCTCTCCTGACTCGGCCGGGAGAAACGGGGCCCGGTCGCGGGCTTCGCCGGCGCCTTGGCGGACTGAACTGGGCCAGCCTGCGCCGCCGGAGCAGTACCGTGCTCGCAGGTGACCTCCCAGTCCCCGCCGAACACCTCCGTCAACGCCGCCCGGATCACATCCGTGTTCCGCGGCTCGACCAACCGCTTCGCGAGCGGGGCCGAATCGTGGCCGAGCACCAACCGGGCGCCGACGACGTCGCGGACCGTGGCACCGGACAACATCACCTCGACCGTGCGGCTACGCTCGCGCACCTTCACCCGAACCTCGGACCACACCGTCCGCACCGCAGCCGCATCGGGACGCGATGAAGCATCCCGATGAGCGGGTTCAGGTTCTGGATCTGGCACCAGCTCGGGCTCGGGTTCGGGCACCACGGGCACAGGCTCCCGCTCGGGCGCCGCATACGCGGCGGCTGCGGGCTCCGGAACACTCGGGGCCTCGTCGACCGCTGGAGGCGCCACCGCCGGAACAACCGACGCCGACGAGTCGGGCTGACGCTGCGGATCAGGCTGACGCTGCGGCTCAGGCTGACGCTGCGGCTCAGGTTCACGTGCCCGATCCGGCGTCGCAACCTCGGGCTCGCGGCGCTGCGACGGGCGCTGGTACACCGAGGCCGCCGGATCGAGGGGCGCCGGGGCGGGAGTGGGCGCAGGCGCGGACGCTGACGCCGGCAGCGTCGCACCCGGCGTGACCATTCCCTGCTCGATGCGCTCCAACCGTTGCAGCACAGCAGATTCCGCTTCGGACGCAGACGGCAACAGCATCCGCGCGCACATCACCTCGAGCAGGAGCCGCGGCGCGGTGGCACCGCGCATGTCACCCAGACCATCGTGCACCAGCTGGGCATAGCGGGCCAGGGTCGCCGGTCCGATGCGTTCGGCCTCCTCGCGCATCCGGTCGAGTACGTCGCCGGGGGCGTCGACCAGACCGCGCTCCGCGGCGTCGGGCACCGCGCGCATGAGAATGAGGTCGCGCAGCCGCTCGAGCAGATCGACGGCGAACCGGCGCGGGTCGTGTCCGGCGTCCATCACCTTGTCGACGGTGCCGAACAGGGCGGCGCCGTCGTTCGCGGCGAGCGCGTCCACGGCCTCGTCGATGAGCGCGATATCGGTGACGCCGAGCAGCGCGAGCGCGCGCGGATAGGTGACGCCGTCGTCACCAGCACCGGCGAGCAGCTGATCGAGCACGCTCAGCGAGTCGCGCGGTGATCCGCCACCGGCCCGGATGACCAGCGGGTACACCGCGTCGTCAACCCTCACATGTTCCTGGGCACAGATTTTCTCGAGCAACCCGCGCATGGTGGACGGCGCGAGCAACCGGAACGGGTAGTGATGCGTGCGGGACCGGATGGTGGGCAGCACCTTCTCCGGCTCGGTGGTCGCGAAGATGAAGATGAGGTGCTCCGGCGGCTCCTCGACGATCTTGAGCAGCGCGTTGAAGCCCGCGGTGGTGACCATGTGGGCCTCGTCGACGATGAACACCCGGTACCGCGACTCGGCGGGCGCGTAGAACGCGCGATCGCGCAGCTCACGGGTGTCCTCGACACCGCCGTGACTGGCCGCATCGAGCTCGATGACATCGAGGTTGCCGGGGCCACCGGGGCCGAGCGCGACGCACGACGAGCATTCCCCGCAGGGCTGCGAGGTGGGCCCTTGCACACAGTTGAGCGAGCGCGCCAGGATGCGCGCCGACGACGTCTTGCCACAGCCACGCGGGCCCGAGAACAGGTAGGCGTGATTGATGCGTCCGGCGTCGAGTGCGGTGCTCAGGGGCTCGGTGACGTGCTCCTGACCCACCACCTCCGCGAACGAAGCTGGTCGATACTTCCGGTACAGGGCCACGGCGAAAGACTACCGGCGAGCCATGACAGCCCGCCGCAGGACCGCGCCGGGGCTGGAACCGGCAAGAGCATGATCACAATGATCTTGATGCGCTGTGGCCTGAAACGCGAGGAGCTGGTCCCCGATCTACGAAGAGCTCGAACAGGCCGTCGCCGACCACATCGCCGAAATCAGCCACACCGCGCCCGCAGGCGGCGGCCAGAGGTCGTGCGCCGCATCCTGGATCACGACCCCGACGGGCCGCTCGCCGAAGCTGCGTCGTCCAAGCAACGCCTTGGCCGCGCCACCGAGGCGCTGCACGACGGCGACACGAACCCCGCAGAGCTGTCATGACGAGGTGGTTGGCTCAGAGCCATGACCGAGTGGCGACGCGTCAACTTCGCAATTGCAGGTTCTTCCCCGGAGGAGTGGACCGCGCACCTGAAGTGGAGCGCGCGAGTCCTCCGCCACGCCGGTGTGGAGGTCCCCGACACGGAGCTATCGGCGGAGATCGACCACGAGGATCGAGAGCAGCAGACACGGCGGCCGATCGGGCGACGGGTGCCACCGGATTTTCGAAGGCACCCGCATCAACAGGAACCCGCCCTGTACGAACCTGATCTGTCGATCCCCTTCAAGACCAGGAAGGGTGTCGACCTCCGACTCGGACGCATCCGAGTGTTCGCGACGGGAGTCTCCTTCCAGCTGATCGCCCGCATACCTGACCCCCATCCCGACCAAGGCGTCATCATCGGCGCTGAAGCAATGAACCTCGGCTTCCGGATCAAACCAGGCCAGCCCCACCGAATTCGCCTGATCGTCACCGTCGATCCCCGACGCGGACCGTATGGGTTCTACGGCGGCACTGTCCTCGCGAACTCGTCGAGCCCCTGTGACTTTCCCGAAGACCCCGGCGCCCCCTGGCTGGCCGGTGGCAACGATCGCTGCGTACGGGTCGGGGATGGAGAACTCGAGTTCGCCGCCACCTACTTCCTCAGCCCCGTACCGACCAGGGGCAAGCTCGTCTTCACGATCGCCTATCCGGAGTTCGACATCGATGTGACCGATCTGATCCTCGATGCAGCTCAGTTCACTCAGAAGCCGCCCGGCTGAGCGGACCGGACGTCCTCGAACTGGAGAAACCCTTCTTCGACGAGTGATTACGAGTGGCGACCCCACGGTATCGACTCGACAACATACAGCTCCGCGGAGTTGGCGGTGCATCGCTGGCAATAGTCCTCGTAGTGGACATCGTCCGTGACGCAACAGCCCAGTTCAACCGACTAGTGCCGCAGCGAGCTAACGATATCGACCGATTCCGGGACCTCCGGATGGTTGCCGGTCAGCACCCCCCAGGTGCTGCCCACGACGCCAGAACTGGCCTGGCGATCGGAGCCCTGCCGGTCGGCCAGCTAGCGGCGGAGGTCATGGCCGGCAGCGTGGAGGATTTGCTGCACGACGGCCAGCCGCCTCCACATCCTGGGCTGTTCGCCCTTACACCCGAGCGGCCGCCCTGACGAGTGCGACCACCGGCGTGAGTCGATCAATTCTTCTGAATCGACTGGAGTAAAGCATATTTCACGCAACATAGGCGCAATCACCTACCGCACCACGATGCCCTGCACGCGAGTTCCAGCCCCACGAAATGCTGTCCTGCAGGTCGCAGCGAGGTGCATGCACCCGAGAATGTTCGACGGCAGGCGGTACGGTGGCGAACGTACCCAGTCGATGACTACTCGTGTTAAGGAAACCAGAGCCAAGATGGCAACCAGGGAACGAAAGACAAGCCCCGCCAAGGGTGTTTCCAAGGATGCGTCCAATGGTTCGCCGCCCGCATCGACACGCGGAACCGAGCCGACGATCGGGCTCGCGGTTCGCCGTGCCCGAGAAGCCTCGGGGATCTCCATTCGCGAGATGTCTCGGCGCCTAGGCGTGTCGGCATCCTTCCTTTCCCAGTTCGAACTAGGGCAGTGCCAAGCTTCGGTCAGCACTCTTTTCGAGCTGGCAACCGAGCTGAACCTGTCCTTGGACGAACTCCTCGGGACTCGCTCGCGAGAAGAGGCACGCACGCCCGCAGAGACTCCGGAAGCGGCCTCAGGTTCGAGTGAGTTCCTTTCATTCCGTACCGGAATTCGTTGGACGAGATTGGCCGGCATCCCGGCAAATCACCATGTCCAGTTTCTGCTGACCGAATACGACCCCGGCGCCGACTCCGCACCGGAAGGATCTGCGCAAACCCATCGGGGGGACGACTACGGGTACATCCTCGAAGGCACACTCACCATCGAGATCGACGGCGTCGAGCGAACCCTGTCGAAGGGCGAATCCATCCAGCTATCGGGACGGGCTCCGCACCGCCTGCGCAATCGATCGAAGCGCATGGTGAAGGCCATCTGGTTCGTAGTCGAATAGCACATTCCGCGACCTCATGAGGCAAATGCCCCGACGTTCGGATGTCGGTCCGGACGCCGGGGCACTGCAGTGAAGGCATGGATCAGCCTTCGAATGCGCATCGCGGGTGATCGATACGCACGTTCACAGGTTTCGGACGACTCCGATCAGTCGGCAATGAACCAGATCGCCTTCACCAGATCCGCCGACTCGTTCCTCAATCGATGCGGAACAGCGCCAGCAAGATGAATCGACTCACCGCTTCCCAGCACGTGCCGAGCTCCGTTCACCTCGATCGTCAACCGGCCCTCCAGCACGTAGCCGTAGTCGTCCCCCCGATGCGTCTGAGGAGACCCCTCCGGCGCCGAGTCGGCTCCCGGTTCGTACTCGGTCAGCAGAAACTGAAGATGGTGATCGAGTGGGACATCGGCCAAGTTCTTCCAGCGGACCCCTGATTGGAACGCGAGGTACTTCTCGACCGGCAAGCGTAGGTCGTCGGGTCGACCGGCTTCGTCGGACACGCCTGACCTGCCGGTTCTGCCGAGCAGGTCGTCCAGGGACAGATCCAATTCGGTTGCGATGGCAAACAGCGTGCTCACCGCAGCTTGGCTCTGCCCCAACTCGAACTGAGAGAGAAAAGACGGCGATACCCCCAATCGTCGGGCCAACTCGCGGACCGGGATGCCTTGTCTCTTCCGCTCCGCCCGCACCCGCTGCCCGATAGTCGCGTGCGATGTCAAAGCGATTCCTCGCCGGTACCCTCGCCCGACGAACATTCGCGTCCGATCCGGTCCCTGAGCACGAACTTCTGAATCTTCCCACTGGCATTACGGGGAAGCACGTCGATCGCAATCATCCGTTCCGGGGCCTTCTGCACGGCGAAACCACGGCCGACGAGAAACCTTCTGATCTCCGCCACCGAAGGGGGATCCTCTCGAGCCACAACGAATGCGCATGCCCGCTCCCCCAGCTCCTCGTCCGGATAGGCGACGATTGCGACGTCCTCGATACGAGGGTGTTCCTGCAGCGCGAATTCGATCTCCGAGGCACTGTACTTCTCCCCACCACGGTTGATGATGTCCTTGATCCGACCCGTTACTCGGATTTCACCGTTCGAGTCGACCTCCGCGAGGTCACCGGTGCGGAAGTATCCGTCCTCAGTGAAGGCCTCTTCGTTCAGACGGGCGTCGAGGTATCCGACGAACAACTCGGGTCCACGGACGAGGAGCTCACCGCTGGAATCGACGCGAACCTCATTGTGTCCAATCGGACGACCGTCACCCCTGGACCGGTCGACGAGCGAAATCCGGGGATCAGCCATCACGACGGTCGGCAGCTCGGTCGAACCGTAGGTGCGGAGGACGTCTGTACCCATTGTCCCGTGAGCGGCGCGGACGAGCTCGGGCGGTATGTCCGCACCGCCGCACACGAAGCGAGTGAGACTCGAGCGAGTCACCGACCTCTTCGAGTAGACCTCGTTCAGGCCACGCAGGAAAGGGGTGGCGCTCACGGTGAATGTGCAACGTTCCCGCTCGATCAGGTTCACCGCAGACTCCGGTGCCCACCGTTCCATCAAGACGGTCGCACATCCGATGTCGGCTGGCAGGATCACCCCATACGCGAGACCCGTGATGTGCGACAGCGGTGACGGCATGAAGACCGAGTCCGTCGACGTCAGTTCGCAGTGCCGGCGAATCGTTGCGGTCTCCGCGAGCAAGGTCCGATGAGTGTGCAGGACACCCTTGGGCGACGAGGTCGTACCGGACGTATAGAGAACGGCGGCGACTTCGTCTGCGCCCGCACTGACGGTAGCGAATCCTGTTTCCCGCCAATCTTTTTTGATCATCTCCTGAAACGATGTCGCCCCGACAGTGACGTCCTCGCCAGCTCCGCGGACCTCGACGAGGAGGGTCCCCGGGTCCGATTGCACGATCTCGCCGATCATCCGGGCATGGCGGCATCCGCGATATTCTCGAGGCACCACCACCGCCGCCGGTCGGCTCTGCCCGATGATGAAGGTCAACTCCCTTTCCCGGTACAGCGGCACCACCGGAAGCACCGCGCACCCCGCAATCCACGTCCCCCAGATCGTCACCAGGTGCTCCCACCAGTTCGGAAGCTGAACCATGACGACGTCGCCACGGCGGACGCCGCGTCGATGGAGCGAGGACGCAAAATTCGACGCCGCGTTCAGCAATTCGGAGTAGGTCAGGCGTACATCGCCTTCGACGACGGCGGTCTCGTCAGGTGCACGCCGTACTGAACGACACAGGGCGGCAACGAGGGTGGAGGCGGGGCCCTCATACCCGTGCGGGCGGGTGGCGGTCAGCATGCGAGAACCCTTTCGGCCGCGGCGACGATGTCCGCCGGACCCGCCTCCCATTCACGCTCGAGGACAGGCGAATAGGGCGCGGGAGCATAGTCTGCACCGACGCGCACGATCGGCGCATCCAGCGACCAGAATCCGGAATCCACTGCTATGGCGGCGATCTCGGAACCAATACCGAAGTCCCTGACCGCTTCCTGAGCGATTACCATACGGTTCGTTCGACCGAAAGACTCGAGAATGGTATCCCGATCGAGAGGCGCAACCGTACGAAGGTCGATCACCTCTGCCTCGATACCCCGCCGCGCCAGTTCCTCTGCCGCAGCCAGTGCGTGAGTCGCCATTCTCGACCACGAGACGATCGTGAGATCACGTCCCCGGCGAGTGATGGCAGCCTTGCCGAGAGGCACCCGGAAGTGCTCACCCGGAAGTGCCGCCTTCTTCTCGTACAAGAGCCTGTGCTCGATGAACACGACCGGGTTGTCGTCTTCGATCGATGCACGCAACAACCCGTACGCATCCGCCCCGGAGCTCGGCATCACGACCGTGAGACCAGGAATATGGGCAAGCAGCGCCTCCAGACTCTGCGAGTGCTGACTGCCGGACGACCGTCCGGAGCCGAACTGGGTGCGCACGACGAGCGGGAGCGTGACCGCGCCACCCGTCATCAGTCGGAGTTTGGCCGCCTGGTTCATCAGCTGATCGAGACACACTCCGAGGAAGTCGAGGTACATCAGTTCGACCACCGGCCGCCGGCCGGCCATCGCCGATCCTACGGCCAGTCCCATGATCGCGGCTTCCGAGATCGGAGTGTCCAGCACTCGGCGCGGGTGCTTCTGCGCCAGCTCACGGGTGATTCCGAAGACGTTCCCCCCAGCGACGTCGATTCCGGCGAGGAAGACGTCCGGGTCGGCAGCCAACGCATCGTCCAATGCTTGGCGGAGGATCCTCGACTGCGACACCACCTGCCCCGATTCGTCTGGACGAACGGTCGGATCCACATGGTTGCGCGGCGCATAGACGAAGTCCCGCGCAGACGCCGGGTCCGGAAACGCCGACTCCCGCCCGTATTTCTCGGCATCCTCGACTTCAGCGAGCACTCGCTGCTCGACGGCAGCGATCGTGTTCTCTTCGATGCCCCGTTCAGCGAGACGGGTTCGAGCAACGGTCAACGGGTCGGCTTCAGCGATCTCGCGAGTCATGCGCTCCTTGTCACGATAGCGCTGAGGATCTCCCTCGTAGTGCCCGTGCACACGCACCGTCACGACCTCGACCAGCACCGGCCCCTCACCCGCCCGAACTCTGTCGTAGACCGGTGCGATTCCGTCGGCCACGGCCTCGACGTCATTGCCCGGCAAAGTCACTACGTCCAGTCCGTAACCGGCTGCTCGCGCCGCAATCGGCACGGGGTGCTGATCCGCGGTGGCCGAGAACTCCGAGAAACCGTTGTTCTCGCACAGGAAGATGACGGGCAGCTTCCACAGGGCAGCAAGGTTCACCGCTTCGTGAAATGCACCGGTCGCGATGGCACCGTCGCCGAAGAACGCCACGACCAGATCGTCACCACCACGGTCCGCGAGCGCGTACGCCGCACCGACCGCGATCGGCAGTCCGGCTCCCACTATGCCGTTTGCTCCGAAGATTCCGAGGCGTGGGTCCGCAACGTGCATCGACCCACCACGCCCGAGATTCGAACCGGTCTCCTTGCCCATCAGTTCGGCCATCATCCGGCGAGGTTCGAGGCCCTTGGCGAGGACGTGGCCGTGTCCACGATGAGTGGAGGTGATGACATCGGTGACTCGGGAGTGGAACAGCGCTCCGACAGCGCATGCCTCCTGCCCGATGGACGTGTGGACGAAACCCGGTATCGAGTCACCCTTGTAGAGGACCGATACCCGCTCCTCCATCCTCCGGATCAACACCATCTTCTCGTACGCACGCAACGCGTCTTCGTTGTCCATGAAACCTCCGGATCGCTCCAATTATGTTGAGCACGTTTCTATTACGAGTTATCGGTGTCGATCGGGAATATACCGACCGAAGACCAAAAGCGTCCAGTAGCACTGGACACTATTCGCAGTCGCGCCGAAAAGACAGTGTCCAGTAACACTTGACAGCGACTGTGGCGTAGCTCACGATTGCACTGTCCGGGCGATCACCGCTCACCGAGTTCCGGATCTGGGATCGGATGCGCCACGACGGTGGTTCTACGCGTCCACCTGCCCGCCCCTACTCATCGAGGAGACCACGTATGCGTCGAGAAGATGTCGAGTTCACCAGCGAGGGCACCACGGTCCGTGGCTGGCTCTACCGCCCCGACACCGAAGAGGACGTTCCCGCTGTCGTACTCGCCGGCGGTTGGTGCTACGTACGTGAACTCGTCATGCCCTACTATGCCGAGGCATTCGCGTCCGCCGGCATTGCCGCTCTCGTGTTCGACTACCGCAACCTCGGTGTTTCCGACGGCGAACCGCGGCAACACCTGGATCCGAAGGCTCAGATCCTCGACTACCGGAACGCACTCAGCTTCCTGGAGGAGGCTTCGGGGATTGATTCAAACCGACTGGGAGCCTGGGGTATTTCCTACTCGGGCGGTCACGTGATGGTCCTCGCCGCCACAGATCCCAGGGTACGTGCGATCGTCTCGCAAATCCCCGTCGTGGACGGCTACCGGAACATGCGGCGCATACACGGCACCATGGGATACCGACGGTTGTGGGATGCCATCCTCGAGGATCGCCGACTGCGTTACGCCGACCCCTCCCAGCGCCTGTACATCGCGCACGCCAGCGAGGACCCGGAGAACGAACTCTCGTCGTGGCCCTTCCCCGAGACCAAGCGAACCTTCGCTGCACTCCAGGCCACCGAAGCACCTCTGTACCAGAATAGTTCGACGATGGAGTCGGTCGACCTGTTACTCGACTACGACGTCAACTTCTTCGCTCCGCGCATACTCGACACGCCCTCGATGATGATCGTCGCCGAGGGCGACGACCTCACGTTGTGGGATCTCGAGATCGAGACCTTCAACAGGATCCCGACCACGAAGAAAGAACTGGTCGTACTTCCCCACACCTCCCACATGACCCTCTACAGCGACAAGTCCAAGCTGGCGGTGGCCGCCGAGCATGCTGCCCGCTGGTTCACCGAGCATCTTCTCGCAAAGTAGTTCTCTCCCAAACCAACCCATCGACGCAAGGAAGTGAACATGCCTTCGATCGAGTCGAAGATCGTAGACGTCGCCCGCAATGCACCGTTCGCCCATCCGCTCACCCGCCGCTCCTTCCTCGCGGTCGTCGGAGCTGCCGGCATCACCCTCGGCGTAACAGCCTGCGGCGGTGGCGGAAACGGAAGCTCGGGCGCCGCCACCAATGCCGCGGCCGGTGGCGGAGCTGGCGCCGGCAGAATCCAGGAAAAGACACTCTGCCAGGTCACCACCCTGTCCAACGACTATTTCGTCGCGTTCTCCAACGGTGGCAAGCAGGCGATGGATGCTCTGGGCGTCCCGATGTCATCGGTGGAAGACCAGGGCAATGTCAACACCGCGCTGGGCCAGGTCGGCAATGTCCGCGCGGGTGGTGGCAAGTCGATCTTCGGCACCCCCGCAACCGAGGCGCAGGCCGCCGCGGTGACCAAAGCGTGTCAGTCGGCGGGGATCCTGTACGCGAGTTCCTACACGGCGCCACCCTGGTTCACACCGGCCGACGCGGACAAGTGGGTTCGGTTCATCACCCCTCCCTCGACCAAGATTGCCGAGGCCACCGCGCGGGCGCTGTTCGACAAGGTCGGCGGGAGCGGCACGGTCATTCACGTTCCCGGGCAGAAGGGGTCATCGGCCGACGATCAGCGGACTGCAGGGCTGAACGCCGCACTCGGGAACTACCCGGGGATCAAGATCGTCACCGCGTCACCCGGCAACTGGACGTCCGAGGATGCCCGCAAGTCCTTCACCAATATCCTGCCGTCCGTACCGGACTTCGTCGGAGTCTTCGCGCAGAACGACAGCGAGGCGGCCGGTGTGATCGCAGCACTGGACGCGCAGAAGATCACCGGGAAGATCGTGGTCGGTTTCGACGGCAACAAACAGAACGTCGAGTACATTGCCCAGGGCAAGCAGTACCTGACGAGCTCGACGGTCGGAGGGCTGACGGCCGGATTGCTCGGCGTCACGCTCTTCGACGTCCTCAACGGCGTCGAATTCTCGCTGCCGGAACGATTCCTGTCCCAGGGCGCGCTGCTGGTCAATCCCGACAACGCCGCCAACGTCCTCGAGACGGTCTACGCGGACCAACTCCCGTTCGACTGGGCGAGGATGAGCAAGGCACTGAATCCGAACGACTGGGATCCGCAGACCGTTCTCGACCCGATCGATCCCCGGGAGTACTACGCGGGCGTGCCGCAGGACCAGTACAAGCTCAACTCCGCGTGGGATTCTGTCGACATCGCCGGTGTCCGAGCACAGTACGGATCCGCCTTCCGTTCCGGACCACTGTTCCAATACAAAGATCAGCTGGTCGCGTAATCATGTCGGCGCCAGCAACGATCCGACTGGACGGAGTCTCGAAGAGCTACGGTCCCGTCCGAGCATTGCGCGATGTGTCGCTCGAGATCTCGGCGGGCGAAGTACTCGGCCTCATCGGCGAGAACGGGGCCGGGAAGTCCACCCTCATCGGCGTGCTCACCGGGACCGTCACCCCCGATGCCGGCAGCATGCACGTCAGAGGTGATCAGGTTCCGCTCGGCGATGCGCGGGCTCTGCGCGAACTCGGTGTTTCCGTCGTCGTCCAGGAGCAATCGCTCGTCGATGCACTCCGCGTCTACGAGAACATCTACCTGGGAAGGGAATCCGAGATCGGGGGTCTCGGTCCCGGCCGACGCCGTCGGCTCCTCCGGGCAGCCGAACGGCTACTGGCGGAGCTGGAGATCACCGATCTCCCGGCCGACATGGTCGTCGCCGAACTGACGTACCCGCAGCGGCAGTTGGTCGAGATCGCGCGGGCATTCTCGCGAATCTCCACAGACACCCTCGCTCCGACGATCCTGCTCGACGAACCGACCAGCGCGCTGACCGAGACCGAGGTCGAGATTCTCTTCAGTCTCATCGAACGTTGGCGCGACCGGGTCGCGTTCATCTTCGTCTCCCACATCCTGCAAGACGTGCTGAGGATCAGCACCAGGCTACTTGTGCTACGTGACGGCCGATCCGTCGAGAGCTTGCCGAATGTCGGCGTCACCACCGACAGGCTGCACGAGTTGATGGTCGGGAGCGAACGCAGCGCCGACTACTACCGCGAGGGAGACCAGACGGGAGCGCACTCGCTGACCCCACTCGTCGAACTGTGCAGCGCCGGAGTGGACGGCGAGTTCCACGACGTCGATCTCGTCATCCGGCCGGGTGAAGTGGTCGGGCTCGCCGGAGTGATCGGTTCGGGCAAGGCGTCACTCGCCGCGGCCGTGGCCGGCGCAGAAAGGTTGTCCCACGGGGAGATAGTGGTGGACGCGAAGCCCCGACGATCATGGTCCGTACCCCGAGCGGTTCGAGCGGGTGTCCTCTACATCCCACCCGAACGGGCACAGGACTCGCTGTTCGCCGCGGCCTCGATCCGCGAGAACATCTCGATCGGATTCCTCGACCTTCTGCGGCACAGGTGGATCCGGCTCATCAATCTTCGAGACGAGCAACGGCAGACGTCGAAACTGGCACGCCGCCTCCAGGTGAAGGCTCCGTCCATCGCAACTCCGATCGGCGAGTTGAGCGGCGGCAACCAGCAGAAGACGATCTTTGCGCGCTGGCAGGGTCGCGCCTGCCAGGTACTGGTGCTCAGCGACCCCACCCGTGGGATCGACGTCGGTACCAGAGAGGAGATCTACACGCTCGTACGCGACATGGCCGCAACCGGAATCGGCGTGCTGTTGTGCGCCGAATCCCTCGAAGAAGTCATCGGCATGTCGGATCGGATCGTGGTGATGAAGGACGGCGTCGTCACCGCCGAATTGGAGGCTCCGGCGGATGCGAAACCCGCCGAGGTCGACGTCATCAAGCACATGATGTGAGGAAATCCAGTGTCCAATACAACCACCACAAACTCACCGCAAGACACATCCGCGCCAACCACTGTCGACGGGCGCACTCTCGCCGGTCGGCTCGGGCAACACCGGAACATCCTCGTCCCGGCCGTCGCCGTGCTCGTCCTGGTGGTCTACTTCCAGACCAGAACCGACGCCTTCATCACCACGAATTCATTGCAAAATGTCCTCAACCAGATGGCGTTCCTCACTGTCTTGGCACTCGCTGGCACGTTCGTCATCCTGATCGGCGGAATCGATCTATCCGTCGCGGCGAACGCAACGCTGGCCGGCATCCTCATCGCGACGTGGATCGACAAGTTCGGTGGCCCCTTGGCGATCGCCATGGTGATCGTGGCGGGCGCCGTCGTCGGGTTGGTGAACGGGCTGATCACGACCCTGCTCAGGGTGCCGTCATTTCTGGTCACTCTCGGCATGATGTCGATTCTCGACGGCATCTCGAACACCATCTCGAAGGGTGGTCCGGTCTCGTACAACTCTTCGCTGCTGCAGATCCTGGTGAACGACTCGTGGATTCCACACGTCCCCAACGGCGCGCTGATTGCCATCCTCCTCACGCTGGGCGCAACCGTGATGGCCTTCGGTACCTCGTTCGGCCGTCACATGTACGCAGTGGGCGGGAACGAACGGGCAGCGGGCTTGTGCGGCGTCCGCGTCCAGCGCACCAAGTTGGCGGTCTTCGCAGTGGCGGGCGCCGCCGCTGCCATCGCCGGGATCATCTTCACCGGGCAGGCCAGCACCGGTGTTCCCGGCGGAGCCGGTCCCAGTCTTCTCAACTCGATCGCCGCGGTTGTTGTCGGAGGAACCGCGCTTTCGGGCGGCGTCGGCGGGCCGCATCGGACGCTACTGGGCGCGCTCGTCATCGTGCTGCTCAGTGCCGGCATGGATCTCACTGCAGTCGATCCCTACACCCAATTGGTCATCAAGGGGGTAGTCGTCATCGGCGCAGTGGCACTCACCATCGACCGCCGTCGTTACGGAGTGATCAAATGAGGACAACTTCGTCGCCGGCCGGCCGTGTCGCCGGGAAGGTCGCTTTCGTCACCGGAGCAGCACGGGGCCAGGGCCGCGCCCACGCCGTCCGACTCGCGGAGGAAGGCGCCGACATCATTGCGCTCGACATCTGTGCAGACATCGACGGAGTGCCTTATCCGCTCGGCACCCCGGAGGAACTCGAGGAGACTGCTGCGCTCGTGGAGGCCACGGGCCGCACGATCGTCACCCGAACCGCAGATGTGCGCGACTACCTCTCCGTCGAAGAGACCGTCAGTGCCGGCCTGGACGCATTCGGCCGGATCGACATCGTATGCGCGAACGTTGGAATCAACATTCCCGGCGCAGCTCACGAGCTGTCCGAGAAGCAGTGGCACACCGTCATCGACATCGACCTCACTGGGACCTGGCGCACGGTCAAGGCAGCAGTTCCCCACATGATCACTGCCGGCGCCGGCGGATCGATCATCATGACCAGCTCCGCCGCCGGCCTCCGCGGCTACGGCAATATCGCGCACTACACCGCCGCCAAGCACGGAGTGAACGGCCTGATGAAGACTCTCGCCCAAGAGTTGGCGCCGCACCGTATCCGCGTCAACACAGTCAATCCGACCCAGGTCGACACACCGATGATCATGAACGATCCGATGTATCGACTGTTCTGCCCGGGAAGCGATTCGCCGACCCGGGAGGAGTTCGCTCCGGTGTCCCAGGCAATGAACGCGCTGCCTGTTCCGTGGGTGGAACCGGTCGACGTCAGCAACGCGGTGCTGTTCCTCGCATCGGATGAATCCCGCTACATCACCGGAGTTGCGCTGCCGGTGGATGCAGGCGTTCTCGTCAAGTAACGCATACGCTCACAATCACGAGGAGAGTAATCATGGCAGGTCGTGTCCAAGGAAAAGTTGCCTTCATCACCGGTGCCGCGCGCGGTCAGGGGCGAAATCATGCGCTGCGCCTGGCACAGGAGGGCGCAGACATCATCGCCGTCGACTCGATCGAAGGCAACGACACCGTCCCCTACCCATTGGCCAGCCAGGCCGACATCGACGAGACCGTGCGCCTCGTCGAGGCTGCAGGAGGGCGAATCGTCTTCTCCCACGCGGATGTACGTGATTTCGAAACGATCGACAGGGCTCTGACGGACGGCGTCGACCGTTTCGGGCGCCTCGACATCGTCATTGCCAACGCCGGCATCCTGTCCTTCGGCAACGTCCACGAGATCGACGAACACAAGTGGGCCGAGATGATCGACGTCAATCTGAGCGGGGTGTGGCGGACCACCAAGGCCGCCATCCCCCATTTGATCGAGCAGGGCACCGGAGGCTCGATCGTGCTCACCGCATCAGTCGCCGGCTTGCGTGCTTACACCGGGGTTGGGCACTACGTCGCGGCCAAGCACGGTGTGGTCGGCCTGATGAAGACCCTCGCGCAGGAACTCGCGCCCCACCGAGTTCGGGTCAACACCGTCAACCCCACCCAGGTCGACACCGAGATGGTCCAGAACGCCGCGATGTACAAGCAATTCGCGCCCGGCGTCGACAATCCGACCCGGGAGGACTTCGCAAAGGCATCCGGCGACATGATCCTCTACCCGATCCCGTGGGTCGAGTCGGACGACGTGACCAACGCCGTCCTGTTCCTCGCCAGCGACGAATCTCGCTACATCACCGGGGTATCACTGCCCGTCGACGGCGGCGTCCTCGTCATGTAGTTCCTCGACTCGAACTGTCTGGGGGCGTGGGATCTCGCAGCACAGCCGATCCCACGCCCCGGCGGCGATGCCGCCGTACACGACCGTGAACGACGTTACGCTTGTACGACACCAGCACCTCCGGAGGGAAGAGGTCCACCGTGGCACAGTTTCCAGCTATCACCCACGTCGCGGTCACGGTGTCCGACCTGGCCGCAAGCATCGAGTGGTATACCCGATTGTTCGGCGCACCACCGGTTCTCGACGAAGACGAGGAATCGGGCGCATTCCACCATGCCGTATTCGCGCTGGGCGGCGGGACGATGTTCGGCCTGCACACCCATACCGATTCGGCACCGGGCAACGCCTTCGACGAACGTCGCGTCGGGCTGGACCACCTCGCTTTCGCGTGCACTGCCGAGGAACTGTCACTGTGGGTCGAACGGCTCGACAGTCTCGGCATCGCGCATGAGGGCATCAAGACTGCCGCCTACGGATCGGGACTGTCCTTCCGCGACCCGGACAACATCGCGCTCGAGTTCTTCGCGCCGCCGAGCTGATGCGGGCGCCTACTTCTCCTTCGCCGCCTTCGCCGCAGCCTTTGCAGCCTGTTTGAACTCGCGCACCTCGAGGAGCGTCTGCCGGTCGACGACATCGGCGATGGACCGCCTGGCACCGTCGTCGCCGTAGGCGCCGGCGGCCTCGCGCCAGCCCTTCGGCTCGACGCCGATCTGCTTGCCGAGCAGCGCGAGGAAGATCCGCGCCTTCTGGTCGCCGTACCCGGGCAGCGCCTTGAGCCGCTTCAGCACTTCCTTGCCGTCCGGGTCGCCCGATGTCCAGATCGCAGCGGCGTCGCCGTCGTAGTGCTCGACGATGTACCGGCACAGCGACTGGGTGCGCTCCCCCATCGACTTGGGGAACCGGTGCACCGCCGGCGCCTGCGCACACACTGCGATGAAGTCGTCCGGATTCATCTCTGCGATCTTGTGCACGTCCAAGCCGCCGAGGCGGTCGTCGAGCTTCTTCGGTCCGGCGAACGCCGTCTCCATCGGCACCTGCTGATCCAGCAGCATTCCGATCAGCAGCGCGAGCGGATCCGACGCCAGCAGGGCGTCCGCGTCCGGGTCACCGACGAGGTTCAGCGTGAGAGACATGCTCCGATCCTGCCACCCGACCGCGCACTCTGTGGAAGTCCTTTCGGAACCACTCATGTGGGTGGTGGTCGAATGCCTGCCCGACGGCGCAGGGCTGACGCAGCCTATAGCCTGATCGTCATGGGGGCGGGGAAGATCCAGACAGCAATGCGGTGTGTGCCCTTCGCGATCCTCCTCGCCACTGTCGTCGCGCTTGTCTACTTCAGTTGGGAGCCGCCTGCCGCACCGAAGCCTCACGAAGTTGCCGAGCGCCACGGGTTACCGAGTTGTGGCGATGCGGCGCCTCGCCCCGGGTCCGAGCCACTGGAGTCGCTCACCCCGGCGGTGATCGACTGCCTGTCGCAGGGTCGACAGCGTGACGGCGGCGAGTTCGCGCTCACCCTCTACACGACCGAGGGCGACCCCATCGTCTACTATCTGCGAGCTGCGGCCGGTGCGAGTGAAGTCGAGGTGCTGGTCGACTCATCGCAGGACCAGTTCGGAGGCGGCCCCGGCTGGCGCAGGATCACCTGCTCGATTGCCGACCTCTCGCCTGACCTACTCCGAAACTGCATGGCCGGCTACTGAATGCGCAGGTCCTTGCGCAGGATCTTGCCCGCGGCGGACTTCGGAACGGTGTCGATGAACTGCACCTGACGTACCTTCTTGTGCGGTGAGACGCGCTCCGCGACGAACGCTATTACCTCTTCCTCGGTGAGTTCGGTGTCCGGCTGGCGCACGACGAACGCCTTGGGCACCTCCTCACCCTCGTTGTCGAGCACCCCGATCACCGCCGCGTCGGCGATCTGCGGGTGGGTCAGCAGCAGCGCCTCGAGCTCGGCCGGCGGCACCTGGTAACCCTTGTATTTGATCAACTCCTTGAGCCGGTCGACGATGGTGACGTTGCCGGCTGCGTCGACGGTGGCGATGTCGCCGGTGTGCAGGAACCCGTCTGCGTCGAGGGCGTCCGCGGTGGCCTGTGGGTTGTCGAGGTAGCCGACCATGACGTTGGGACCCTTGCACCACAGCTCACCCGGCTCGGACACGCCCTCGCCGGTGGGGTACTCGACCTCTTCGCCAGTGGTCGGGTCGACGAGTTTGCACTCCATACCGGCAAGCGTCGGGCCCACCGAGTCGAGCGGAATGTCGTCGCCGTCGAACGGGATAGCGTGGCTCACGGGGCTCATCTCGGACATGCCGTAACCTTGGCGGACCTTCCAGCCGAGTCGTGCGGTAACGGCGTCGCTGAGCGCTCTGTCGAGCGGCGCCGCGCCGGAGAACACGGTGTGCACGCTGGAGAGATCGAACTGGTCCACGAGTGGGTGCTTGGCCAGGGCCACCGCGACAGGCGGCGCGATGAACACGTAGGTGCACTTCCGCTCGGAGACGATCCGCAAGAACTCCGGCAGGTCGAACTTCGGCATCGTCACCAGTGACGCACGGTTGAACAGGGCAGCGTTGAGGAGCACGGTCATGCCGTAGATATGAAAGAACGGTAGAACGGCGAGGATCCGATCGCCCGGGTCGATCCTGATCGGGGACCTGATCTGGCACACATTGGCCACCAGGTTGGTGTGCGTGAGCATCACGCCCTTGGGACGGCCGGTGGTACCGGAGGAGTACGGCAACACGGCCAGGTGGGTGGCCGGATCGAACGACACCTCGGGAGTGGGGGCGTTCTCGGCGAGCAGGTCACGCAGGGATGGATGTCCGTCGGCGCCGTCGATCACGACGAGGCGGTCCTCGGGGATGCCGACGGCGGCCGCGGCCTCCGCCGCATGCGGCAACAACGCTGAGACTGTGAACAGGAACGTCGCCTTGGAATCTCTGAGCTGCTTGGCTATGTCATCGGCGTTGTAGAGCGCGTTGACGGTGGTAGCCGTGGCCCCCGCTCGCAAGATGCCGTGAAAGACGGCCGCGAAGGCAGGCACGTTCGGCGAGTGCAGACCGACGATGTCACCGACTCCCACACCCCGCGCCGCGAGGGCACCGGCGATCGCGTCGATCTGCCCGACCAGGGTCCGGTAATCGGTGACGGCTCCGGACGCGCCCTCGATCAATGCCGGGCGATCGAGGTCCGCCTCCGCGATCGAACCGAACAGGAAGGCGTAGACACTCAGGGCCGGGATTTCAACGTCGGGGAAAGGACTGCGAAAGCTCATGGATTCTCCTGTCAGCAACTTCTTCGATCCGAACGATGGGGTACTGATCGGCACAGCTAAAGGGGACAAAATTCGTCAACACTCCGGGAATTCGCGTTCCGAAGTCAAGAACGTCCGTCACAAGCACGCAGAACACGGCTCGGACGATCAATTGGGCACTCGCAGATAGGAAAACTCCCTCCGCGACCGGCGACTTCTCCCTCGGTGCCCCTGTCCCGCATCCTCACTCACCCCCAGCGGTGAGGGTCTGGACCGACTCGGCGCGGGCTGGCTCGGTATGGAAATCCGCCGGGTCGACCTTGTAGGTCATGGCCCAGTAATCGTTGATCCTCCAAGGGAGTACTGACACGACGCGACCGTCCGGGTTGCGATACCAGTTCTCCATCCCGGGGTGGGTCCACACCATCTGTGCGTGCTGTCGGTCGACGGCCTCGTTGTAGCGATCGTTGACCTCAGGCCGGCACTCCATCGCGCCGAGATCCTTCGATCGCATCAACTCCAACGCATCCATGATGTAGCGGACCTGACATTCCAGGATCGTAATGAAGCTCCCCCCGTGTCCCAGGCCGGTATTCGGTCCGGTCATGATGAAGAAATTCGGGAAGTCCGGAACCGTGATCCCGAGATAGGCGCGCGCGTCGTGCTCGCCCCAGATCTCTCTGGTGGACCGGCCGGATCGACCGACGATGTCCATCGGATAAAGAACGCGCACGCTGTGGAAACCCGTCGCCATGACGATGATGTCCAGCTCGTGCTCGACGCCGTTCGTATCGACCAGGCCGGAGGGTGTCACGGCGCCGACGCCGTGCGGGACGAGCGTGACGTCGGGCTTGCGCAACATCGCAAACCAGCCATTGTCCAGCAGCATCCGCTTCCCGAAGGGCGGATAGTCCGGCAGCGACGCCTCGATCAAATCGGTTCGGTCGCCCAGTTGATCACGGAGATAGCGTTCGTAGAACTTGCGATGACCATGGTTGGTCGCGTTGATCGAGGCGCTCGGCTCGGGCCAGGCCGGGTCCACCTGGAGGGACTGGTACACCTTGTCGTTGAAGATCCACGACAGACGGGCCCGATACCACTCGCGATACCCGGGGAGGTGGTCCATCAGCCAGTGGACGTCTTCGTCGATGGTCGCGAAGTAATCGTCATTGGGTGCGATCCACTGCGGCGAGCGCTGGAAGATCGTCAGCGATCCGACACGATCCGCGATGGCCGGCCCGATCTGCATCGCGCTGGCGCCCGCCCCGACGATGCCCACTCTCTTTCCGCGGAGTGACTCCGGATCGTCGAGCTCGCTCGGCCACTCGGCGGAGTGGAAAAGGCGACCGCGGAAGCTCTCCATTCCCGGGAGATGCGGGATCTTCGGACGGTTGAGCAGACCGACCGCGCTGATCAGAATCGGGGCCTCCAAGACCTCCGATTCCCCGTCCGGCCGCCGAACGGTCACACGCCAACTCTGTCCCGGCTCATCGAACTCGGCGCGCGTCACCTCATGCCTGAAGCGAACATGGCGCCGGATGTCGTTTGCCTCCGCAAAGTGCTCGAGATAGCCCTGCACCTCGTCACGCTTGCCGAAGTGGGTCGACCAGTTGTGCGGGAACGACGAGATCGAGTAGAGATGGCTCGGCGTATCCACTCCGGCGCCCGGATAGCGGTTCTCCCACCATGAACCGCCGACATCGTCGTTCTTCTCCACGATCATGTGCGGGATTCCGGCACGGGTCAGCTCGAAGGAGGCCAGCATCCCGGCGATGCCGGCCCCGATCACGATGGCGTGGAGTCGCTCGGCGCGCTTGCCTGGAACAGGCTTGACCTGCGGACCATTGACGATCTCCGCCATCATTGGCGCGAAGTCCGGCGGCACGGTCTCGCCGCAGGTGAAGTTGAGGATTCGCTCAACCTCCGAGCTGTCCATCATCTGCCGGGACGACCCGCCCAGGGCCCACCAGCGTTCAACCGCGTCGACCAACGCATCTTGGATTTCGGCCTGAACCTCGTCCGGAAGCCCTCCCGTGGAGTTGTCGTCCATGCCCCGACTGCGCGTAGGCCGGTAGCGGGGGGCCATCCAACGATCGTCGGCGGTCAGTTCCAGCAGCACGGCGAGCATGGTCGGAACATTTCCCCGTCGCACCGCCGAACGCAGACGGTCACGGTCGTGGTCAGTGACGATAGACATACGGCGAAGGCTAACAAAGGTTAGTCTCACTGCCAAGGGTAGCTCTCGATTCTCACCCTAAGCTCGACTCTTCTCCTTGACCGCTAGGGATGTCGGTGACAATATGAGCCGCGCCATACTAACAGTGGTAAGCACTGTCGGAGAGTGAGGAACCATGGACCTGTCGGTACGTGTCGAACCGAGTGCCGCCGATCTGCGGCGGTGGTCGGGACTGCTTTGCGGACCTGGCGAGAAGCGCCGCGCCGCCGCGACTGCCGTCGCCCACGTCGACGCCTTCGAGGCCGCATGAGTGCGGTGAACGGGATCGCCGGCAGCCGTTCTCTCACGGCGACCCAGTCGTCACCGCTAGGCCGGGCGACGTTGGGCGACCAACTTCGCCGCCACGCGCAGAGCCGGTCCTCCAAGGCCGCGATCGTGTCGTACGCCCCCGATGGTCGACGGACCGTGACCACCTACGGTGCGCTCGATCAGGGCGCCAACCGGGCGGCCCACATGTTCCTCGGCCTCGGAGTCTCCCGCGGTGACCGGGTCGCCGTGATGGCCCGCAACCGCGTGGAATCGGTGGTCGCCTACTACGGTGCCCTCAAGATAGGAGCGGCGTACTCCGGCATCAATGTCCTCTTCGGGCCCAGCGAGGTGGCCCAACAGATCGGACACCTCGAGCCCGCGGCTGTGGTCGTGGCGGCGGAATTCCTGCCCGTCCTGGAAGAAGCATTGGCAGACCTCGGAAACCGCCCCGAAATCGTTGTTCTCGACGGCGCAGACGACGTCGAGGGCCACCGCTTCGAGCAACTCCTCGAGTCCTCGCCGGCGACGGAGCCGGATTGCGATGTCGACGAACACGACCTCGCGATGATCGTGTACACGAGCGGAACCGAGGCGGCGCCGAAGGGGGTCATGCTGCCGCATCGCAACTACCTGGCGTCCACCGCACCTGCGTACACATGGGGGCTGAGATGTCTGGACGACGACGTCTGGCTCTACGTCATGCCATTCCACACAATCGCCGGAATCGGCTCCCTGACATCGCTCCTGCTGCTTGGAGCAACGCTCGTACTCCCCGCCAGCCTCGCGCCTGCCGACGCATTGCACATGATCAAGACGGAGCAGATCACGGTCCTGGCTCAAACCCCGACCTTTTTCATCTCACTGGCAGACCACCCGCACTTCGGTCCTGAGACCGTCGGCACCATCCAGCGCTGCCTGACCTACGGAGGACAGGTCTCGCCACGAACGGTGGACGCCTGGCACCACGCGGCGCCTGCATCGGTGTGGGGCACCTACTGGGGCCAGTCCGAGTTGACGCAGCTGGGCTCCGTCGGCTGGTTCAAGCGACTCGAGGACATTCCCGATCAGGATCCGACCTGGATCGGCAAGCCGGTCGGCCATCTGGAGGTCAAGGTGGTCGACGCCGACGGAAATGAAGCCGAAAGCGGTGAACTGCTTTGTCGCACACCGTCGGTGATGCTGGGTTACTACAAAGATCCAGAAAGGACCGCCGCTGTCCTCAATGGCGGCTGGGTCCATACCGGCGACATCGTCCGCCGCGACTCCGAGGGCAACATGTTCTTCCTCGATCGCAGCAAGGACATGATCAAGACGGGCGGCTACAACGTGTCCTCTCAGGAGGTCGAGCGCGTACTGCAGACCCATCCCGGAGTATCGCGAGCAGCCGTCGTGGGACTTCCGGACGACTACTGGTCCGAGGCTGTCACCGGCTTCGTCATCCCCGTCGACGGCAGCGACCTCTCCGGTCAGGAGTTGCGGGACCACTGCAAGACCGTGCTCGCAGGCTATAAGGTCCCCAAGACGATCACGATCGTGGACGAGCTGCCCACCGATCCCCAGGGAAAGCTGCTCAAGAGAGAACTACGCCGCCTGTACGCAAAGGACTGAAACGCTGAAACCCGACCTTGCCAGCAGCGCGACACCCACATCCGGTCGACCACCAGTCGCAGGTCTTCCCAGTCGACGTGACGCCATCCTGGCCGCGGCAGCCGAATACTTCGCTGATCAGGGCTACCATTCGGCCGGCATGCGCGGCATCGCCGATTCGGTGGGGATCAAGGGCGCGAGCCTGTACAACCACTTCACCTCCAAAGAGGAGATCCTCTACGCGATCGCCCTGAAGATGACCCAGGTCCCGGTTGAGGAGCATCTACTGGTCCTCGACGAGCCCGGAACACCGGCCGAGAGACTCACCTCGCTGATCGATGTTCATCTGCGGCACTTGGCGGTGAATCGCGTCGAGCACTTGGTGAGCCTACGGGAGCTCTCGGCGCTCAACGTCGAACACCGCGAACAGGTGCTCGAATACCGCAAGTACTACCAGCGGCGGGTACGCGATGTGATCGCCGCCGGAATCCGCGCTGGAGAGTTCGACAACGCCGACCCGCTGCGTGCGGCCGTCGCCGTCTTGGACCTCATGAACGGTGTCAGCTGGTGGCTCCGGGACGACCACGACATCGAGGCGCTGGTGGCCACCTACGTCGACTACATCGTCGTCGGAATTCTCCGTCACCGACCCGAGACGGAGAAGGGTGCCGGCGGTACGACCAGCCGACGGTGACTCTCACCAAGCCCTCCGAATACAGCTGGTCTCCCTCCTTCTGACGGGGAGGGAGACCAGCTATATTCGCGTTTCAGAGCGCCCGCGGCAAGTTTCAGAGCGCCCGCTGCAACAAGGGCACTAGCGCGTCCGGATTTGCAATGGGGTTCGGGTTGGTCCCACACCAGATGTCCTTGAACGTGTACGTCGCCAGGCTGGAGAGGTCGTTCTCGGTCAGCCCGACCTCTCCCAGCGATCTCGGCATGCCGAGCCGCCGGATGAGCGAGTCCGCCAACTCGTGCGCCGGCGTCTCCGGCGCACCCAAGGAGGCACTGATCAGCGCCTGGCGATGCTCGTTGACCTCACGGTTGTACTCGAGCGCGAAGGGCGCCATGACGCATGAGGTGTACCCGTGCGGAACGTTGAACGAGCCACCGAGCGCATGCCCGACGGCATGGCTGACGCCCATGTCGAGGCCCGCGACGATCGCAACCATCGACGACCACGCACCGACCTGGCACATCAGGCGAGCGTCCACGTCGTCGGCGTCCTCCTTCACCCGGACGAGCCCCTCGGAGAGCAGTCGAATGGCATTCATCGCCATCCCGTCGTAGTACCCGTTCGATTCGAGTGAACCCAAGGTCTCGAAGGCGTGATCCAGTGCGCGCACCCCGGTCGACAGCCACAGCCACTCCGGCGTGTGCCGAGCGAGCACAGGATCGAGGATGACGGCCTTCGGGGTCATCGCCGGATGCAGATAGCCCTCCTTGACGTTGCTCTTCTCATCCGTCGACCCGGCCAACGCGTTGAACTCACCACCGGCCAGGGTCGTGGGCGCCACCACCACCGGAATTCTCGGGGCCGAGAAGCTGGGGGCAGTCACCGACGTGTCGGGATTGACCTGCAGGTGGTAGGCGTCCATCTGAGACGCCTCGCGAACCCCGTGTTCGAGAGTGACCGCGAGGATCTTCGACAGGTCCGTCGCCGACCCACCACCCACGCACAACAGCATGTCCGGCTCGGCGTCGGCGGCCGCCCGGGTCGCCGCGATGACGTCTTCGCGCGGCACGTGGGGCCGAACCGCGTCGAACAGCCCCACGAATCGCGCACCCAACGCCTCGGTCACCCGATTGATCTCATCGGTCTGCGAGTTGAGCGTCCCACTGCACACGACGAAGACACGGTTCGCCCCAAGCAACTCCGCCTCCTGGGCTGCGGCCTCCGCGACCGGAGTCCCAATGCGGACTCTCTCCATGGACGACAGAGAGACAAGTGATGACTGCACGGCGATTACCATCCTTCTTTCTTCATCCTCGACCCACCAAGGACGTCGACAAGAGCGCTCGGCTCTCACTCCGCCCACGCAGAAGGGATTTCGAGTGTGGATCCGGCGCCGGGCAATCTCTCGCGCCCCGCCGAAAGCTAACGGCTGTTACCTTACAACAGATCTGTGGCGTACACCACAGTTCCCCGCCTGTGCGGTAAGCGAAACGGCAGTGGATGGGAAGCCCTGACACGCACCATGGCTCTGAACAGCAATTTTGTGCAAACTAAAGGGTTTCACATGAAGCGAGCAGCTCCCCCATGCGGCGAACAGTGACGATTTTCGGGGGGCTTGATACCCGCACGGGACACTGAACCTAACAGCGGATTGCTCTCTGTTTTGACGCTTGCTGCATGAGGCAATGAGGTTGGAGATACCTGCCCGGGTCGGGCCCCAAGACTTTGCTGACGTCGGTAACCACGCCCACCAGTAGCTCCGCGACCTGTTCGCTCGCATCGCCGCCACTGAAAATTGCCGCCAGCGGAAGTCACGGAGAGCGGGAACCAATACCCGCGTGCGGACGTTGGACCGTCCACCGTCACCGAAAGGAACCTGCAGTGACCGACGCTATTGCCGAGTTCGACCGTCAACTCGACCACCTCGTCGCCCTCGGCCATCCCGCCCTCGCCGGGACTACCGAAACGGCGTTTCGGGACGGCCTGGCCCCGCTGCGCGAGGTGATCGCCACGCGACCCGACGCCGCCGTCGAGCGAGGCGAGGACCACATCCCGTTCGTGCTGGTCCCGACCGGATTCCCCCGGGAGGAGGCGATGTCCCGGACTGCACTCGGCAACCGGCAGGGTTTCACCGTGCTGGAACCGGGCGAGCTGACGACGTTCCGGCCGATCGAAGGCATCACTGTGCCAGTCGGCTCCGGCTATCTGCTGTTCGACATCGACACCGGCACCGAGTTCCTGAACGTCACTCCGCAGGACGCGCTCGTGAAGATCACGGCAGACGGCCGCAGCCCGCTCACCATCGACGAGGGCATCGCATTGATCACCGTGCGCCCGGACATGTTGCGCAAGAACAAGTGTTTCTCACTGCTGGCGTCACGGTGCGGGGACAAGCGCGTCCCCGCTGTATGGATCAGCGACCGTCGGCCGAAGCTCGGCTGGTGCTGGAACGGCAACCCGCACACGTGGCTGGGGTCGGCGCACGCGGGCGAACGCGTCGGCGCCTGAAGGGCACCCTTCGCTGCCCGGCAGTCGAAGCGCGGCGAATCTACTGCTTGGTGAGCGCGTGCTCGGCAGCGGCGAGGAGGACGCAGGTCGCGACACCGTCCATCGCCTTCGCTAGCTCGTCCATCGACGGAAAGCTCGGGGCGAGGCGGATATTCCTGTCCTCAGGGTCCTTCCTGTACGGGAAGGCCGAACCCGCGGCGGTCAGCGCGATACCGGCGTCCTTCGCCAGCTGGATCACGCGCTTCGCGGTGCCGTCGACTACGTCGAGGCTGATGAAGTAGCCGCCCTTGGGCTCCGTCCACGACGCAACCTTCGACGCACCCAGGCGATCCTCGAGGATCTCGAGTACCTTCGCAAACTTGGGCGCCAGGATTTCGCGGTGCTTGTCCATGTGCGCGCGAACGCCGTCGGCGTCCTTGAAGAAGCGCAGGTGGCGGAGCTGGTTGAGCTTGTCCGGTCCGATGCTCTTCTTGCCCAGATACTGCTGATACCAGGCCAGGTTCGCATCGGAGGCGCCGAAGAAGCTCACACCCGCACCCGCGAACGTGATCTTCGACGTGGACGCGAACACCAGCGGACGGTTCGGATGACCGGCCTCCGCGGCCATGCCGAGGATGTCGAGCGCGGGCGCGCACTCCTCGACAAGCGGGTGCACGGCGTACGCGTTGTCCCAGTAGATGCGGAAGTCGGGGGCGGCAGCCGGCATCGACGCCAGCGCGCGGGCGACATCCTCGGAGTACACCGCACCCGTCGGGTTCGAGTACGCCGGCACGCACCAGATGCCCTTGATCTGCGGATCGGAGGCGACCAGCTCGGTGACCTCGGTCATGTCCGGGCCGTCGTCGCGCATCGGTATCGCGATCATCTCGATGCCGTACGACTCGGTGATCGCGAAGTGACGATCGTAACCCGGTGCAGGGCAGAGGAACTTGATCGCCGGCTCCTGCGACCACGGCCGCGGGGAATCGGGCGTGCCGTGCAGCAGCGAGAACACGATCGCGTCGTGCATGATCTCGAGGCTCGCGTTGTTTCCGGCCAACAGATTCGCGGTGGGAATACCCAGCAATTCGCCGAAGATCGCGCGCAGCTCCGGCAGGCCGGACAGGCCACCGTAGTTGCGGCAGTCGGTGCCGTCGCCATCGCGGAAATCACCGTCTCCGGGCAGGGAGAGAAGGGCCGCCGACAGATCCAGCTGCTCCGGTGCAGGCTTGCCGCGTGTGAGGTCGAGCTTGAGCTTCTCGGCCTTCAGCTGCTCATACTTCGCGGACTGGCGCTCGAGCTCGGAGCGAAGTTCCTCATGGCTCATCAACCCGATTTGGGTTTGCACAGGCATGCGGGGCGGCCTTTCACCGACGCGACCGGTCGGGGACGGGAAAGATAGAGGACCCCGCGCACCCGGCAGAGCCCGTTGACCCTTGCTGCCTTCCGGCCCTGGGGGAGTTCACAGGATGCGCGCCGCGCGGGATCCGTCTACGAGTGTAACCGGAGTTTCCCGCCACGCAGTGACGCACCCCTCCCCAGGACCCGTTTGGCATTTCGGCCCCTGGAACAGGTAGGCTCCCCCACGGAGGATTCGCCTAGTGGCCTATGGCGCTCGCCTGGAACGCGGGTTGGGTTAACGCCCTCAGGGGTTCAAATCCCCTATCCTCCGCCACGGGAAGCCCCCGATCAACAGCGTCAGCTGAGGGTCGGGGGCTTTCTGCATCCAGCCGCCTTCGCATCCAGCCGCCTTCGCATCCAGCCCCCGCCAACCCGTGGCGGCAGGGCCGAAAGTCCCGCCGGGCGGACGGCCCGACGCCCCCCACACCGATGCGGTGTATGTTGCTTAGCCATACCTCACCGGAGGCGCCGGTGGAGAGCAACGAGAGGTCCGACATGGCATCAACGTGGAAGAGGATCGCCGGTGCGGCGTTCGTCGCGTCGACACTGGTAGGCATCACTGCGTGCTCCGGTAATTCGGATTCGGACTCCTCGAATTCGGGCGCATCCGGTGCGCCGTCCGGTGAGATCACCGTCTACAACGCGCAGCACGAGTCGCTCACCCAGGAATGGGTCGACGGCTTCACCGCGGAGACCGGCGTCAAGGTGACCCTGCGCAACGGCAAGGACACCGAGCTCGCGAACCAGATCGTCGCCGAAGGCTCCGCCTCCCCCGCGGACGTGTTCCTCACGGAGAACTCGCCGGCGATGGCGCTCGTCGAGAACGCCGGCCAGTTCGCCGACGTCGACGCCGCGACCCTCGACCAGGTCCCCGCGCAGTTCCGCCCGTCCACCGGCAAGTGGTCCGGCATCGCGGCCCGCTCCACGGTGTTCGTCTACAACAAGGACAAGCTCGCCGCCGACCAGCTGCCGAAGTCGCTGCTCGACCTGCAGAACCCCGAGTGGAAGGGTCGCTGGGGCGCGTCGCCGTCCGGCGCCGACTTCCAGGCGATCGTCAGCGCCCTGCTCGAACTCAAGGGTGAAGACGTCACCAAGCAGTGGCTGGCTGGGATGAAGGAGAACTCGGTCGCCTACAAGGGCAACAGCACGGTCATGAAGGCCGTCAACGCCGGTGAGATCGACGGCGGCATCATCTACCAGTACTACTGGTTCGGTGACCAGGCCAAGACCGGCGAGAACAGCAAGAACACTCAGCTGCACTACTTCAAGAACGAGGATCCGGGTGCGTTCGTCAGCATCTCCGGTGGTGGTGTCGTCAAGTCCAGCAAGAACGCCGCAGCCGCCCAGGCCTTCCTGAAGTACATCACCGGCAAGGCCGGCCAGGAGATCCTGCAGACCGGCACCTCGTTCGAGTACCCGGTGGGCAGCGGCGTCGCCGCCAACCCGAAGCTGGTGCCGCTCGCGGACCTGCAAGCGCCCGTCGTGGACCCGTCGAAGCTCAACAGCCAGAAGGTCACTCAGTTGATGACGGATGCCGGTCTTCTCTGATCGGACCGGGGGGCGGGCACGGCCCCGCCCCCCGCTGGTTCTCGTTCTGATCGTGGCCGCACTCGTGGCGGTCACACTGATCCCCCTCGGTTATGTCATCACAACCACGATCTCGACCGGGTGGACGACGGCGTCGGCACTGATCTTTCGCCCCCGCGTCGGCGAACTGCTGATCAACACGGTTTCCCTGGTGATCGTCACCATCCCGATCTGCGTGGCAGTCGGGGTCGCTGCCGCCTGGCTCGTCGAGCGCACCACTGTGTTCGGATTCCGTTGGTGGGGTCCGGTTCTCGCGGCCCCGCTGGCCGTTCCCGCATTCGTCAACAGCTATGCCTGGGTGACGGTGATCCCCTCGCTGCACGGCCTGTGGTCGGGCGTCCTCGTCGCCACGCTGTCCTACTTTCCGCTGGTTGCGCTGCCTGTTGCGGCGACGCTGCGACGGCTCGACCCCGCGGTCGAGGAGTCGGCCCGCGCGCTCGGCTCCAGTCCTTGGGCAGTGTTCTTCCGGGTGATCGTGCCGCAGCTGCGCCTGCCCATCCTCGGCGGCGGACTGCTGATCGGCCTGCACCTGCTCGCCGAGTACGGCGCGTTCGCGATGCTGCGGTTCGACACATTCACCACCGCAATCCTCGAGCAGTTCCAATCCACGTTCAACGGCGTCGCGGGCAGCATGCTGGCCAGCGTGCTGGTGCTGCTGTGCCTGGCGCTGCTCGTCACTGAATCCGCCGCCCGCGGGTCCGCCCGTTACGCCCGGGTCGGCTCCGGGGCACCCAGGACTGCACCCCGCGCCCGTCTCCGGTGGAGCGCGGCGCCTGCCGCGCTGGGCCTCGTCGCGCTGACGGTCCTGGCACTCGGCGTTCCGGTCTGGACGATAGTGCGGTGGCTGCGAATCGGCGGCGCCGAGGTGTGGCGGTCGGCGGCACTGTGGCCCGCGCTGTCGCAGACACTCACGTTCGGCCTGGCGGGCGCGCTCGCGGCGACGGCACTCGCGTTTCCCGTCGCATGGCTGGCGGTCCGGTGGCCCGGCGCGATCAGCAAGATCGTCGAGAGCACCAACTACGTGACCAGTTCGCTGCCCGGCATCGTCACCGCTCTGGCACTGATCACCGTCACCATCCGGTATGCGAATCCGCTGTACCAGACCACGATCATGGTGATCGTCGCATACGTACTGATGTTCCTGCCGCGATCCCTGGTGTCCTTGCGAGCGGGTCTCGCGCAGGTGCCGGTCGGCCTCGAGGAAGCCTCGGCGGCGCTCGGCAAGCCGCCGTGGACGACGTTCCTGCGCGTGACGCTGCGGCTGACCGCGCCGTCCGCCGCCGTCGGCGCCGCGCTGGTGTTCATGGCAATCGCGACGGAGCTGACCGCGACCCTGCTGCTTGCCCCGAATGGCACCCGCACGTTGTCCACCCGATTCTGGTCGCTCACCAGCGAACTCGACTATGCGGCCGCAGCCCCGTACGCGCTGCTGATGATCGCGCTGGCGTTGCCGATGACCTACCTCTTGTTCAGCCAATCTCGGAAGGCGGCCGGCGCGTGAGCGAAATCGTGATCGACAAAGTGTCGAAATCGTTCGGACCGACGGACGTGCTGCGCGAGGTGAGCCTGGAGGTGGAGCACGGCTCGATCACGGCAGTCGTCGGTGCGTCTGGCTGCGGTAAGACCACCCTGCTCCGCATCATCGCCGGGTTCGAACGCCCCGATGACGGAACGGTGTCCATCGCCGGATCCGTCGTGGCCGGCGGCGGGAAGATGGTGCCCGCGCACCGTCGGCGCGTCGGATACGTCGCACAGGACGGTGCGCTGTTCCCACACCTCACCGTCGCCGGGAACATCGCGTATGGGCTCAACGGGCCCCGATTGCACGGCCGCAAAGCGGCCGAGCGGCGGGTCACGGAACTACTCGAGATGGTCTCACTCGACAGCTCGTACGGGCGTCGGCGCCCGCATGAGCTGTCCGGCGGCCAGCAGCAACGCGTCGCCCTCGCCCGCGCCCTGGCCCGGGATCCGGAGGTCATGCTGCTCGACGAGCCGTTCAGCGCGCTCGACGCGGGCCTGCGCGTAACCACTCGAAAGTCGGTGGCGGCAACGCTCGAGGCTGCAGGCGTGACAACCCTGCTGGTCACGCACGATCAGGAGGAGGCACTGACCTTCGCCGGCCAGGTCGCGGTGATGCGCACCGGACGCTTCACGCAGGTGGGCACACCCGAACAGCTCTACCGGTCTCCGGTCGACGTGTTCACCGCGGAGTTCCTCGGCGAGTGCGTCCTGCTGCCGGCCGTGATCGCGGATGGCATCGCCGAGACAGCGTTGGGTCCGATCCCCGTGCAGGAGAGCACCTTCCACGGACCAGCCCGGGTGCTGCTGCGCCCCGAACAGATCGTGGCGACCGAGATGGCCCCCGAGAAGTCCGGAGCCCGGACGGGGACGGTCCGCAGCATCGAGTTCCTGGGTTCACAGGCCATGCTCGACATCACTCTCGACGCCACCCACACCGAGATCCGGGTGCGCCAGGCGAGCACGCACACCCCGCACGTCGGCGCCGCGGTGTCAATCGAGGTGTTCGGCGAGGGCGCAGCGTTCGCCCAAACCGACTGAGGCGAGGAGAATCAGCCGCATGATGACCACCGAATCCACCCCAGACCTGTACCGGCGGCTTGCCGCAGCCCTCACCGACCGCATCGACGCGGTCCCTGCCGACCGCTGGGAAAGTCCCTCGCCGTGTGACGGTTGGAGCACCCGCGACGTCGTGGCACACATCGTCGAAACGCAGGCCCACATGATGGGTGTCGTGGGCCTGTCCATCCCGGAGGGCCCGTCGACGGAGACCGACCCGGCCGCCGCATGGCACCACACGCGAAACGCAGTGCAGGCCATCCTCGACGATCCGTCCAAAGCGAGCCTCGAGTATGACGGCCACTTCGGACGCACCGACCTGTCGTCGACCGTGCGCACCTTCTACTGCTTCGACCTCATCGTCCACGGCTGGGACATCGCCCGAGCCGCGGGACTGGACGAGACAATCCCGGCCGAGGACCTCGCGTTGGCCGACGCGGTCATCGCCCAACTTGGCGACTCCCTTCGCATGGACGGGGTGTGCGGCCCCGCGATCGCCGTGCCGGCCGAGGCGGACCACCAGACCCGGGTTCTCGCCGCCCTCGGCCGCAGCGCCTGACCGGCGGCGCCGGGTTCAGGTGTCGTCGCGGTGCCGGCCCAATCCGCGCTGCTCCTCCTCGGGCGGCGGCTCACGATCGCTGTCCGCCTCCCGGTCACTGCTCTCGATTACCGCAGTCACCTGCCGGCCGGCACTGCCCGGACCGACGTGAGCCTCGGCACGTAGCCGCTCGACCATGTGCGGGTAGTGCAGCTCGAATGCCGGACGCTCACTGCGGATCCGGGGCAGCTCGGTGAAGTTGTGCCGCGGCGGCGGGCAACTGGTGGCCCATTCGAGCGAGTTGCCGTAGCCCCACGGGTCGTCGGCGGTGACGACCTGCCCGTAGCGGTAGCTCTTGAAGACGTTCCACAGGAACGGCAGCGTCGAGGCGCCCAGGATGAACGAGCCTACTGTCGACAGCGAATTCAGGACGGTGAAGCCGTCGGACGGGAGGTAGTCGGCGTAACGGCGCGGCATGCCCTCCGCACCGAGCCAGTGCTGCACCAGGAAGGTGGCGTGGAAACCGAGGAAGGTCAACCAGAAGTGCCACTTGCCGAGTCGCTCGTCGAGGAACCGTCCCGTCATCTTCGGGAACCAGAAGTAGATGCCCGCGTAGGTGGCGAACACGATGGTGCCGAAGAGTACATAGTGGAAGTGGGCGATCACGAAGTACGAGTCGGTGACGTGGAAGTCGATCGGCGGGCTCGCGAGCAGCACGCCCGACAGACCGCCGAAGAGGAAGGTCACCAGGAAGCCGACCGAGAAGAGCATCGGGGATTCGAACGTCAACTGGCCCTTCCACATCGTGCCGATCCAGTTGAAGAACTTCACGCCGGTCGGAACCGCGATGAGGAATGTCATGAACGAGAAGAACGGCAGCAGAACGGCTCCCGTCGCATACATGTGGTGCGCCCATACGGCCACGGATAGAGCCGAGATTGCGATGGTCGCGTACACCAGGCCGGTGTAACCGAAGATCGGTTTACGCGAGAACACCGGGAAGATCTCCGAGACGATGCCGAAGAACGGCAGCGCCACGATGTAGACCTCGGGGTGGCCGAAGAACCAGAACAGGTGCTGCCACAGGATCACTCCGCCGGTTCCGGGGTCGTACACGTGTGCGCCCAACTGGCGATCGGCGAACAACCCCATCAGTGCCGCCGTGAGGATCGGGAACGCGATCAGGATCAGGATGCTGGTGATGAAGATGTTCCACGTGAAGATCGGCATCCGGAACATGGTCATGCCCGGGGCGCGCAGGCAGATGACGGTGGTGATCATGTTGACCGCGCCCAGAATGGTGCCGAGGCCGGCTATGGCGAGCCCCATGATCCACAGGTTGCCGCCCATGCCGGGTGAGTGCACCGCATCCGACAGCGGCGTGTAGGCGGTCCAACCGAAGTCCGCCGCACCACCCGGGGTGATGAAGCCGGCGGACGCGACGAGGGCACCGAACAGGTACAGCCAGTAGCTGAACGCATTGAGGCGTGGGAATGCCACATCGGGGGCGCCGATCTGCAGCGGCAGGATGTAGTTCGCGAATCCGAACACGATGGGCGTCGCGTACAGCAGCAGCATGATCGTGCCGTGCATCGTGAACAGCTGGTTGTACTGCTCGTTCGACAGGAACTGCAGCCCCGGCAGCGCCAACTCCGCACGCATCAGCAGCGCCAGCAATCCGCCGAGCATGAAGAACGCGAATGACGTGATCAGGTACATGATCCCGAGCAACTTGGGATCGGTGGTGGTGATGATCCGAAAGATGAATTCGCCCTTGCGCGCGCGTCGCGGCGGATACGGTCGGACAGCTACGGGATGGAATTCGACGGTCGCCACCGCTCCTCCTGACCGCGTGCCAGCGGGCACGCTCCTCGTCAAGGCACAGCCGGTCGTGGTCTGCACGAAAGCTCTGCTCGCAGGCGGCCACCGACACAGGCTCAGCACCCAGGACGCTACGCCTTCCATCCGTCGTTGGCTATGGAATCCACGGTGCCGGCCGGGCCGGAAACGACCTCGATAAGCTGCAGCAATGCCAAACGAGGTCGACGGATCGTCACAAGCCGGACGATTCGCCCCGAGCCCCTCCGGCGACCTTCACCTGGGCAACCTCCGCACCGCGTTACTCGCGTGGTTGTTCGCGCGATCGACCGGACGCCGATTCCTGCTGCGCGTCGAGGACCTCGACCGGGTGCGACCCGGAGCCGAGGAACGTCAACTCGCCGATCTCGCGGCCCTCGGCCTGGACTGGGACGACGACGTCGTCCGCCAGTCCGAGCGTCTCCCGCTGTATGACGCCGCCATCGCCCGCCTACAGCGTGCCGGACGGACATACGAGTGCTTTTGCACTCGCAGGGAGATCCTGCGGGCAGCCTCGGCGCCGCATGCCCCCGCCGGCGCCTACCCGGGCACGTGTCGGGATCTCACCCCCGCGCAACGGGAGGAGCGCCGAGCCAGTGGGCGCCCACCGGCGCTGCGATTACGGTCGGGTATCGACTCGTTCACCGTCGAGGACGTGCTGCACGGCAGCTACACCGGCACCGTCGACGACCTGGTGCTGCGCCGCGGGGACGGCATCCCCGCCTACAACCTCGCCGTCGTGGTCGACGATGCCGCACAAGGCATCGACCAGGTGGTGCGCGGCGACGACTTGCTCTCATCGGCGCCGCGCCAGGCCTACCTCGCCGGATCGCTAGGGTTGCCCGCACCGACATACGCGCATGTCCCGCTGGCCCTCAACGCCGCCGGCAGGCGCCTGGCCAAGCGCGACGGCGCCGTCACCCTCGCGGATCAGGCCGCACTTGGCCGAACCCCACAGGATGTGCTGGACCTACTCGCGCGGTCGCTCGGGCTGGCCGACGAAGGCGAGTCCGTCTCCCTGTCCCAACTCCTGGATCGGTGGGAACCGCTGCAAATCCCCTTGACTCCCTGGATTGCCGGCATCTGAGCACCACGTGTCGACCCAGCGAAACGACCACTCGCCACGTAATGTTTCGAACCAGAAGTTCGATCTTCGCCGTGAGCAGTATCCGACGAGACCCAGGTGCACACATGACCACTGGTGGACAAGACCCGAATCAGAACCCCGGGGGCGGCAACAACGAGCCGTGGCAGCCCGGTGGAACCCCGCCGCCGGGTGGCTACCCGCCGCCCGGGGGCTACCCGCCGCCTCCGCCGCCGCCCGGGGGCAGTTTCCCGCCTCCCGGCGGTTACCCGCCGCCTCCGCCTCCCGGCGGTTACCCGCCGCCTCCGCCTGCATTCGACTCCGGATACGGCCAGCAGCCCGCCGGTCCTCCGCCCAGTGAGGTGACGGTCGGCGCCGCGCTCTCTTACGGCTGGAACAAGTTCAAGGCCAACCCCGGTGTCTGGATCGGCATTCTGCTCGTGGCCGCCCTGATCTCCTTTCTGGTGTCGCTGCCGTTCAGCTTCGGCAGCAACCGAGAGTTCGAGGACTTCAGCGACCTGGTCGCGTCGTCGTTCAGCGTGTGGCAGATCATCGGCAACATCATCATGACGATCGTCGGCTATCTGATCAGCGCCGCCCTGATCCGGGGCGCACTGCACGAGACGGACGGCCGTCCCCCGGGGTTCGGATCGTTCTTCGAGTTCAAGAACGTCGGCGCAATCATCATCGCGAGCTTCCTCGTGGGCTTGATGACCACTGTCGGCTTCGTTCTCCTGATCATCCCGGGCCTCATCCTCGCCTTCCTGACATGGTGGACGCTCGAGTTCGTGGTCGACCAGGATCAGGACGCGATCACCGCGATCAAGTCCAGCTTCCGGGCGATCTCGTCGAACTGGGGCCCGTTGCTGCTCCTGGCGATCGCGCTGTTCTTCCTGAACCTCGTCGGCTTGCTCCTCTGCCTCGTCGGCCTGCTCGTGACCATTCCGGTCACGATCATCGCGTCCACCTACGCGTACCGGGTCACCGTGCAGGGGCCCGTCGCGCCGTAGGACAAACTCCACTCCAGGCTCGTTTTGCGCACTTGTCGCTCTCCGGAACACTCGGGAATCAGCGATAAGTGCGCAAAACGGGCAGGGGTGGGATGCGAATCGCTGTCACGCAGCCGCGGGTGCTTGGATGTCGTCGTGACAGAGTCAGTGCAGTCCCACAACCGAGCGTCCGAACCGGCGTCCTTCGCCCACATCAGCCGCGGCTACTACGCCACCATGGTGGCCCTGTTCACCGCGACACTGCTGATCTCGAATATCTGCGCGACCAAGGGGGTCGCGTTCTTCGTCGATCAAAACGTAACGCTCGGACCGTTCCAGGTCCTGCCGATCATCACCGACGGCGGCTTCTTCCTGTTCCCCCTCGCGTACGTCATCGGCGATGTCCTCAGCGAGGTGTACGGCTTCAAGGCCACCCGCCGCGCGATCTACATCGGCTTCGGCGCGCTACTGCTCGCGGCACTGAGCTTCTGGTTCACCCAACAACTGCCGTCGGCCGACTTCTACGAGAACGAGGCCGCATTCGACGCCGTCGTGGGCGTCGTGCCACGGTTGCTGATTGCCGGACTGGCCGGCTACTTCGTCGGGCAGCTACTCAACTCCGCCGTCCTGGTACTCATCAAGGAACGCACCCGAGAGAAGCATCTGTGGGCGCGCCTGATCGGATCGACGGTGGTCGGCGAGTTCGCCGACACCCTCATCTTCTGCTCGATCGCAGCCGGGGCCATCGGCATCTCCACATGGGACGATTTCATCAACTATGTGATCGTCGGCTTCGTGTGGAAGACCCTCGTCGAGATTCTGGTGATGCCCGTGACGTACCGCGCGATTGCGTTCGTCAAGAAGCGCGAGCCCAGCTATGCGCCGGTGGCCGACGGTCTGTTGCCGTAGAACCGGCCGAGCATCTCGCGCTTGTACTCCTCGAAGTACCCGCCGTCGATGCTCTCCCGGATCCGGTCCACCAGGCGCACCGTGAATCGCTCGTTGTGGATGGTGCAGAGCGTCGAGGCCAGCATTTCCTTGGCCTTGAACAGGTGGTGGATGTAGGCCCGGGTGTAGTTGGCGCACGTGTAGCAGTCGCACTCGTCGTCGATCGGGGTGAAGTCTCGGCGGAAGCGAGCGGTGTTGATGTTGAACCGGCCGTCCGGGTGGTAGATCGCGGCGTTGCGGGCGACGCGGGACGGGTTGACACAGTCGAACGTGTCGGCGCCGTTCTCGATCGCGACAAACATGTCGTCGGGCTCGCTGATGCCGAGCATGTGCCGCGGCTTGTGCTCGGGCAACTCCTCGTTGACCCAGCGCACGATGGTGCCCAGATTCTGCTTCTCGAGCGCGCCGCCGATGCCGTAGCCGTCGAAACCGCGTCCGCTCACGCCCGTGATCGACTCGAGGCCGCGGGCCGCCTGACGGCGCAGATCCTCGTACTGCGCACCCTGCACCACACCGAACAGCGCCTGGTACGGACGGTGCGCGCGCTCGGCGGTGAGCTTCTCGTGCTCGGCGATGCACCGCACCGCCCAGTCCTGCGTCCGCTCGACGGACTGCTCCTGGTAGCCGCGAGTGTTCATCAGCGTCGTGAGCTCGTCGAACGCGAACATGATGTCGGCGCCCAACTGGTGCTGGATCTGCATCGACACCTCGGGGGTGAACCGGTGCGCCGAACCATCGAGGTGCGACTTGAACGTGACGCCGTCGTCGTCGACGTGCGCCAGACGCTCCTTACCGACGGCAATGACGTCATCGGACTGCACGCCGACCGCCTCCATCGCGAGCACCTTCTTGAAACCGACGCCCAACGACATCACCTGGAAACCGCCGCTGTCGGTGAACGTGGGCCCGTCCCAGTTCATGAACTTCCCGAGCCCGCCCGCCTCGTCGACGATGTCCGGGCCCGGCTGCAGGTACAGGTGGTACGCGTTGGCGAGCACTGCCTGCGCGCCGAGATCCTTCATCGCTTCGGGCAGCACCGCCTTGACGGTCGCCTTGGTGCCGACCGCGATGAACGCGGGCGTCTGAATGTCGCCGTGCGGGGTGTGCAGGGTGCCGGTCCGCCCGAGCTTGTCAGGCAGGCGCGTACCCACCGTGAAGAACGGATCGGGCGGGGTCGGCAGGGCGTCACTCACGTCGCCATCCTGTCACAACGCCCCCTCCGCCCTGTGCGTGGTTGGCGAGTGCCTACCCTCTCCAAGCACGCACAGGGCGCTAGCCCTTACGCGCGGTGAGCAGCAGATACTCCCAGTCCATCGCGAACGACCCGCCGTCGACGTCGAACTGCCGGGCGAGGTCGGCGAGGGCGCGGTCGAGCGCCGCAACCTTGTCCGGATCGTCGGCAATGGCCTTGTACACCGCGATCGTCGGACCGTAGTTGGCCTTGAAGTAGTCGCGGAACGCCTCGGGGCCGTCGAAACAGTCCACCCGGACAGTGTCTTGCTGTGCCACGACGTCGGTGACCCGGCCCCCGAGTAGCTCACGGACGTGAGGTTCGTCGCCCCATAGTGGCGGCGGCTGCGCCCCGGGTGGAGGAGGTGGCGCGAACGGCTTCATGACCGCGAACATTCGCCCGATGAAGCCGGCGGGTGTCCAGTTCAGCAGACCGATCGGCCCGCCCGGTTTGCACACCCTGACCAGTTCATCGGCGGCCCGCCGGTGATGCGGCGCGAACATCACCCCGACGCACGAGAGCACGACATCGAACTCGTCATCGGCAAACGGCAGCCCCTCGGCATCGCCCTCACGCCAGTCGAGTCGAGCGCCGCGCTTCTCGGCCACTCGGCGGCCCGCGCCGAACAGCTCCGGGGTGAGGTCGGACGCGACAACACGCGCCCCGGTCAACGCCGCGGGGATCGCCGCGTTGCCCGTCCCGGCCGCCACGTCCAGCACCCGCTGCCCGTCGTGCACACCGCACGCCCGGACCAGAACCGCACCCAGATCCGGGATGACGTCAGCCGCAACAGACGGGTAGTCCCCCGACGCCCACACCGCGCGGTGCTTCGCCTTGAGCGCGCGATCTGCTTCCTTCGCTACAAGTGATTCGCTCATAGTTCGAGCGTCCGCTCACCCGGCCCCGAGGACAAGGCCTCCCCCAGGTTCAGCTCTCTCCCACACGCCGACAAAGGCTGGGCACAAGAAGCATCCTCAGTGGGTTCAGCGCTATGCCCCTGTCATCGAGGCGGGCCGACACCGTCCTCGATTCTGCGTCTGACGACGTGAACCCACGGATCGGGCGCACCGTCCTTGTCTCGGACGATGCACTCGCGGATCTGGACCGAGACCGCCAGCGGGGCGATGACGGCCAGACCGCAACCCGGCAACCCTCCTCACACCTGAGATCCGGCGACACGCCCGTTGACGGCTCTCGTCAACGGGTAAGCGCTGGGATGACATGCGTCTTGCGGAGCGCTACGAATGGCAGACGCAGTGTGACGGTGCCGACAACCTGAGGCGACAGGGTCATCAGCAGCTCACGAACACGCGGATCCGCAGTCACCAAAGTGGTTGTGCCCATTGCCGTGTCTACCAAACTCAGCAAGCTTGCATCGACATCCATCTCCTCGATGAGCTGCTCCAGGTTTTCGAGCAGATCCTCCCGATCGAGCAGATTGCTCGCGCCGTCAGCTTCGAGTTGGGAGACGGCGATCTGGCCGAACGAGCCGTCGATCACCTTGATGTCTTGCTGTACTGCTTCTTTGGTAGGCAAGGACAGAAACGTCTGACGCCAGATGCGCATCTTGCTGGTGAGTGCTTCGACCTGTGCACCCCGACCCGATGCCGCCACCAGGCCCTCGAACGAAGCGCGATCTCGGGCCGTCACCGATGGTGCCGCAAAGTCGAGTGTGTTCGAAGCGATTGCACAGGCAAGAAGGACGGCGTGTTCAGCCGTTAGACCCTCGAGCCCGGCTTCACTACGCGCTGCGATGCGTTCCGCCACGAGCGTGGCGGCCGCTCCCACGAGCTCATTCTGAATGTCCGCGTGAGGAAATGCACTTGCGTCGCCATCGGGGTGATGATCGATCACGACGGATACGGCTGTCAGATCGTCGACGTGTGGAAGTTGGGCACGATGATGACAGTCCACCAAGACGACGTCGTCCCATCGAAGGCCATTCACTTCCTCCAACAGACCTGGCTCGCTCATCCGGAGCTCCGCCAGCACACCGCGGGTCTCCATGTTCAGGCTGCCCGCGAACCGCGGCAGCACATCGCCACTGGCTAGATACTCCGAGTAGACGATTGCAGATGCAACCCCGTCAAGATCAGGGTTCTTGTACGTCGTTACGATCTTCATGCTTCAGACGCCTCCTGGTGGACGACGATCTCCTCGTCATATGTGTTGATAGCGAGCCGATCCGCCCGATCGATCAGCGAGTCGATGGCCTTGGCTGGAAGCGTGACGGCAGCCAGCCCGCGCTCCCTGAGCACCACTGGCAGATGGGCGAGTAGTGATGCTCTCTCGAAGATGAAGCCACTCGAAGGATGCGCAGCACGAACGAGTGGCAACAGGTCGATCGATGCTTGGCGCGCGATGTAAACGGTCGGACCCAATGCCGCGCCGCCGTTCAGGGCGGTGTCGTACAGGTGGGCATTGAGATCGTCATGAACAGCATCCACTCGAAGATCGACCAGGCGACCCATCGCTCGTCCCGCCGATACGACTCCCCGTTCAATGTCTGCTACGGAGAAGACGTCGACCTCGCTGTCACTCTCGGCCACATCGATCATGTAGGGCTCCAACTCGTTTCCTGCACTTCCCAGGAGCCCGAACTCCAAGGCAACGGCCGGGCGTCGATCAAGAATCGGCAGCATGGCGCGGACGAGACGTTGAAGATCGGAGTCCGCGAGCACTAGTTGTTCGTACGGAGGGCTCTCGACTATGACGTGGCCGTTCAGGAAGTGGTACGCCTTGCTTTGCGGTACTTCGTCACGAAGCGTGACCGAAAGGTCTTGCGTGAGTGCATAGGTAGATGTCTGGATGTAACCCTTGGGCACGAAGTGACCGAGAGCAGCCTCCACGAGGTAGCCATCGGGGGTTCGACGAAGAATCCCAGTCGCGTAGGCGTGCAGAATCTCTTGCTCGATCACACATGCCACTGGTCCGTGCTCGAGGCCCATCCCGAGAGTACGTGCAATCGACTGAGCAGCACCGGCTTGGGGAGGATATTGTCGAATCGCGTAGCGCTGGCATCCTCGCACAAAGAACTCGACGTCGGTCGCGCAGTCTTTCGTGAACTCGCGCACAATCTTTCCCTCGACCCGAGCTGGATGCAGGAGTACCACACTGCGCCCCGCCGAGTGGTCGCTCGCCAGGAAGGGACTGACCGTTGGAATGCCCGACGTCCCGGTGGCCAGGATCGCCCGGGCACGAGCCATGGGGACACCCAGACGAGTCGCCTCCGAACGGAGCCATAGTTTGCTATGCGACGCAATGCCAGCCGGAAGACTGGCGAACGCGCCGACCGTATCGAGGTCGGTGACGCCGGGTATCGGCAGGACAATCGGCCGAAGCTGTAGGAGCACAAGTGTTTCAGATTCGGTGACCGACCACTCCACGTCCACAGGCTGTCCCACGAGGTCTTCGAGCTTGCGGAGGATGTCTGCAAGTTCGCGCAGGAGTCCGACACCAAGAGGCCACTCGCCCGAGGACACGGCGCCGTCCTGCAGGCGCACCTCGACGTCATTACCGATCGCCGTACCGCTGACCAAACCCTCGCCGAGTCCGCGCACCCAGGACACAACTGCTACATCGCGGGCGAGCGTGACCGGGTGGCAAGAAAATGCAACTCCCGACACGATCGGTCTGTCGACCATCTCCTGAATGACTACCCCCATAGGCATCTCGCCAGCACCACTCATACGCACCTCATCGATGGATGCGAGTAGGTTACGGAGACCTCGGACGCCGAGGTTCGTCTTGAAATGACCTGCATACGAGCCGGTATGGGTGTCTTCGGCCAGTCCGGAACTCCTCACTGCATAGGCAAGTTCAGAATTGATGCCCGACAGAACGGGTACTTCATCGGGGGCGAGCGCGAGGGCTCCAGGGACGACAAAACCTTGCTCCATCAAACGGCTGAGGTAGTGAGCTTTCCAACCGTAGATGGAGGGATCGGCAATCCGGGTGGCGAGATCGAGCATGGTCATACCCTCAGGGAATCGATCAGGTTGTTCTCGGCGATGTAGCTCGAAACTCCTGACGGAACGAGGTGCTCCCACGGCTCTCCGTCACGGATCGCGTTGCGCACGAACGTCCCCGAGGTGAATCGTTCGTCGTACGTCCGCCTCCAGAGTGTGGTCGTCGGGTACCCGAGCGCTGCGATCTCCCGGGCCTTCTGCTCACCCCACTCGTCGTAGACCGTCACGAAGAACTCCGACTTCGCCGAGCTCGGGAGATAGACCGTAAGCCGATCAGGATCGGTGATGGGAGCCGCCATCAGACAGAAGGTGTCTGCATCCCATCCAAGTTCCAACAGGGCCCGTTCGATCATGAGATGACGGTCGATGTATGTGAACGGGTTGTTCTCGGCCAGCGAGCGCTTCGCATCCGCCTCACTGATAGTCGCCTTGGACGTGTCTGGATTGGTGATGCCGATGAACAGCCGCTCGCATCGAGCTTTGGCGGCCTGGAGGTACTCCACATGGCCGTGATGAAGTGGCTGGAAACGTCCCAGGACAATGCCGTACGGAGTCATCGAACAAATCTCCTTGAAGGTTGTTGTGGAGTCGGTCGTTGTGGCGCCGGAGGAAGCTTCAGATCCTGTGCGGTCGACCATCGTTCTTCGAAGTAGAGGCGGAACGCTTCAGACAGCGGGTACGGGGCCAGCGGATCCAGCATGATGTGGGGCGCATCCCAGCCGTACTTGCTTGTCGAATATCTCTCCGCATCAAGGGCATAGGGCGAGAAGGTGACGAAATCGTCGTCGATCACAACGATCCGAAATGCCGGTAGGGAGTTGACGACCCTGACCTGAAACGATCGATGCCGTCGCACGAGTCGCTGAAGATGTGGGACCGAGTCTGCACTCAGCCGCCCGCCGCGCAGCTGGTACAGCTGCTGATATGCCTCGCCTTCGGGATCGATGATCAGGAACCTCACATCACCCTCTTCACCATCGAGCTTGCTCAGCAGAGCATCGAACTCGCTCCGGATACCGGCCTCGGCCACCCATTTCGACGCCAGCACGCCGGAGAAGTAGAGCCGGCGTTCAGTGCGTTCGATGCACTCAGCGGGTTCAACTTCCTCTCCGCGCAGCTTCAACAGCGAGGTGATGCCGAGGACGCGGGCGATCTCGTGAATCGGGTCGTCCTCGGCGTACTCGAGCGGGGTGTGCAAGGGGTGGGAGCGGTGTGGATCCCAGGGTGTGTTCGCCACCTTGGCACTCGGCGGCGCGAGTTCCTCGAGGTCCTTGGGAAAGGACATGCGCTCCTGCCGGTAGAAGGACTGAACCAGCTCCCACGCGTTACGGTGTTGCCGAAGATCACCGGACAGTTGTGCCGCTTGGAGCAAACGGGGAAACACCTCTTCCGGGGGATCCGGATCGCGGGCGATCTTGAACAGTCCCTTGAGTAGGTCGAGCCCAGTCTGCTTCGTCGGAGTGATGAGCATGCGGCAGTCCGCAAGCATCAGCTGAACGGAACTCCAGTGCTGCACCCACTCAGAGACGATGTCCTCGAGTTCCATCGCCCAGCTTTGGTGCTGCGGAGGGACCTGCTCCATTGCAAACCCCGACAATCCCATTGACGGGTTGCCGTCATAGAGCTGATCGATCTCCTGCAGCTCCGGAAAAATCTTCTCGGCCAGGTCACGATCGATCGTTTCTGCGCCGTCGATACATGCACTGATCACCTTCAGCTTCGTCTCGATCAGGGCCGCGTCCGTGGCTGTCCGATCGCCGCGGTACTCCATGAAGCCACCTTTACGGTCCACCGACTTGCTGCCCAAAGCTGCCCGTAGCTCACCCACGTAGCGCCCGATGCTGGACTTCGCCACCCCCATGACCACATGGGCACCGTCAATCGGAACCTTGGGGTTTGGCGAAAGCAGCAGGAGGCGTAGGAGTACGCCTGCTGTCGCCTTGACCGACTCGGTGCCCCCTGCTGGATGTGGGACAGACGGATCGCTCGTACAGATCTTGATCACCGACGCCTGCTCCTCTCCTCGCGAACCCTCCACACGCTTGGGGCCGAGCGTACGAGTGCTCGGTGACAGAAATGTGATCAATCACGGATTCATCTCGAACGAGCGTCACAGACGCGGCACGAGCCCACCATCGCCACCGAACTTTCTGGTCACACCACGCTCGCTACAACGGAGTCCCGACCAGAGAGAGGTCCAGATGATGCTCAGGAAGATTCCGGCGACCAAACCGGTTGCGCCGCACATCGAGGCACTCGCCGGCAATACCAGGTGGCGTGTCACCGCAGCCGTTGCGCAGCCGAAGATCGACGGTGCGTCGCCGAAGGTGCCGCCGAGGGGGCACGATGCCGAATCCGAGACGGCGCGCTCGCAGAACGGTCCGGTGGACGTCGAGGTACACCTCGATCGCGCACTGGAGACCGACGCCTACACCGGCATCTCAGGGACCAGCTTCGAGGATCTGCCGCTCACGTCCGCCGCGGATGTCAAGGCCGCCCCGGCGCGCTACATGACGCCGCTACACACGCCGGCGATGCGTGTCGGCACCTCGGGTAGCACCGGCAGCCCGACGGTCGTCTACCGCTCACGCGACGAGGTCGAGGAGAACGCGAAGGGGATCGCCGAGCGCTGGTCGACGCTGTTGCCTAACGGCCCGCATCGCGTGGCCAGCCTCCTTGACCACAACCGCTCCGCTGCCGGCCTCCTGGTCGAACACATCATGTACACCCTCGACGCTGTCACAGCCCGTCTGATGCCCTACACACCTTCTGGCCCCAACTGGATGCAGTTCGCAGAGGCCGTGACGGAGTTCAGCCCGACCGTGATCATCGCCACGCCCGGCGTTCTACTCGACGCTGAACACGAACTGCGCGCCCTCGGCGTCTTCGACGAGATCCGCTCTACTGCAACGACGTTGCTGACGTTGGGGGCCACCAACACCCCGGCCATGCGGCGCCGTTTGGGCCGTTCGTGGCAGGCACTTGTGGTCGACGGCTCCTTCGGCGGCACCGAGTGCGGCACCATCGCAACCGGGTGCCGTCTCGGCAACCTTCACTCGATGGTCGGCCGCGGTACCTACGAGGTCCTCATCGAGGACGGCTCGCTCGTGCCGCTGGCGGCCGGCGTCCGCGGCGAGCTGGTCGTCACACCGACGCTCTTCCGCCACTTTGTCTTGATCAGATACGTCACGGGCGATCGGGTCGATGCCCTCTCCTGCCCGTGCGGCCTCGACGGCGTGGCCTTCAAAGTGCTCGGCCGCCTGGACGACCGCATCCGGATCCACGGCCACTGGATCGAGCAGGCCGGGATCGAGCAGACGGTTTTCGCCGACCCGGCGGTCGAGGACTACCAGCTCGTCGCCGATCTCGATGACAATCTGACACGCATCGAGATCAGCCTCTTGCCAGGCTCTTCGCCGGCAGGGAGCACTATCGCCGCGACCATCGAGACGAAGCTGGGGGTCGACACCGCCGTCGTGGATGCGGTATCGCCGATCGCGCGTACTGCCGGCGTCGTGAAGTCGTGGGCTCGGACGCGAGTTCGTCGCGAGGTGATCCGATGATCCCGACCTCGCTCCGCGCGGATGCGCCCCGACATGCGGTAGACCTTGCGGATCTGGCGGTCACCGGCGGTGGATTCCGCAGTAACCAGCTCGATCTGTTCGCTTCGCACAGCGCGACGGCCGCCCTTTCGGACATTCAGCATCGACCGGCATCACACCTCATGACCGCCCGCGCTGTGCTCAGCCGAGCCTCGGCTCGGGGCATGGGCGAGACCATAGGAGCGCAGGAGGATGCCTGGTCGACGACCTACGGGTCGGGCATCCTCTTCAACCTCGGGTACGTGGCGCCGCCGGCCTGGGCATCGTTTTTGTCTTCGCTGGAGCAGAACGGCGGTTACGCCATGTTCCCTGGAGGAAAACCTGACGCCTGGGCGACGGGGTTCGCCGCGCTTGCCCAAGCGCGCTACGACCCGACGTCCGTGAGGAAGGCGCCGCTGGCTCGCTGGATCGGTTCTGCCCAAGCCTCCGACGGTGGCATCACCTGGACGCCCGAGCAGGCCCGTCGCGGTTCAGGGGACGTACGCGCAACTGGTTTCTGCGTCGAAGCCCTCCGGCAGGTTGCTGCCGTTCCCCTTCTCGCCGGCTACGCCGACATCGAGGCGCTCGCGACATTCGTGATCGGCCAGCAGATCGATGCTGGGGGCTTTGCGCTCGACTCGCACAGCGCACCGTGTATGTGGGGTACCGGCGAGGCGGTGGCCGTCCTCGACGCCCTCGAGATCCCGATCCCGAACCGGACCTCCGTGATCGAGTTCGTCATGGCCCACTTCGACGAAGCCACCGGCGGTTTCCGTCGCGGACCGGCCTACCACACGCAAGCGGATGTCTGGGCAACCAGGCAGGCGGTACGGGTACTACGGGTCGTTGCCCCGGACCGACTCGCCACGCTGGCACCTCGGGTCGTCTCGTTCGTCGAATCCTGCGAGCTTCCGCACGGCGGCTACACGTATACCAACGTCACCGACGCCGGAGACGTGCTGTCGACGTCGGCAGCACTGCTCGCCGGCTACGGCACCAGCCAGACGGCCGATTGGATCGCGTCCTGCATGATGCCGGATGACGACGGCTTCGCGTACATGCCGGGACGTGGGGCTGAAGCACGCACCTCCCAGTGGGCGACCGCCGCGCTCGACGCGGCCGGTATCTCCTACAACGCCGACGCGCTGCTCACCTGGGCGTCGCGAATGCAGAATCTCGACGGCGGATTCGGCCGCTGGGCCGGGCGGGTCAGCGAGCCGGTCTCGACTGCAGCGGTGGTCGCGACCTTGGCCCGCACCGACATGCTCGGTAGCTTCCCCGGTCTCGGCGCCCTGGCCAACTGGGTGGGCAACGCTATCGAGGGTCTCGATGACAGTCGACCAGTTGACGCCGTGACTACCGCCAATCTGGTCCGCGCCGCGAATGCCATCACCGGCGCATCGGACGCGTCCATCGACATCACCCCATGCCTGAGCATCATCCGGGGTCTGCGTGTCGACGGTGCGTTTCGACGTAGTACGCGTGCGGTGCCGGACCTCGCCACCACCTATGCGGTGCTGGTTGCCCATCAGTCGATGGGAGACGAAGACAGCTTGCCTGCCGCCCGCAGCTGGCTCAACCACCTGACCGTGCACCCGAACGGTGTGGCCTGGAGTCCCGCTAGCTCAGAGGGTGGCGGCCTGCTGGCAACCGCGCTCGCCGCCCTCATCGCCAACGCGGCTGACGGCGCCCGGCTCCCGGATCTCAGCCTGTAGCACCGACATCCCGGAACCGTTCCGGGGCAACGATCGAGAGGAAGAAGAACATGACCACCCAGAACATCCCGTCCGGCAATTCCCGCGTCATCGTCGTGACCGGCGCCAGCAGCGGTATCGGCAAGCAGATCGCCATCACGATGTCGCCGACCGGTGACCTCGCCCTGATCGCCCGCCGCAAGGACCGTCTCGATGAGCTCGCTGCCGATCTCCCCGGCAAGGCCACGGTTCACCCGGCCGATCTGACCGATCCCGAGCAGGTGGCCGAGGCCGCCGCCGAGATCAAGGAGCGTCACGGAGAGATCGACATCCTGATCAATTGCGCAGGGGCTCGCCCCGACCGCGTGCTCACATCCATGGAGTACGCGGATGTCGTCAACTTGTGGGACCAGCAAGTCCTCCTCAACCTGACCTCCGCCGCCTACACGAGCTTCGCGTTCGCTCCGTTCCTGCGCCGCAACGGCGGACGGATCATCAACATCTCCAGCATCGCGGCCGTCACGGGCGGGCGCCGCCCAGGATCAACGGCCTACGCGGCTGCCAAGGCCGGCGTCCACGGCCTGACGCTAGGGCTGTCCCGCGAGTTGGCCGAGCAGGGCATCACCGTCAACACCGTTGCCCCCGGCTTCATCGCCGACACCGAGTTCACCGGCGCCTGGGGACCGGAGATCACCGGCCCACTGATCGCCGAGACTCCGGTCGGCCGTGCCGGGACGGTCCACGACATCGCCGACGCCGTCGCTTTCCTCGCTTCCGCCGAGGCCTCATTCATCACCGGAGCCAACCTGGGCGTCAACGGCGGCACTCGTTAATGGAGAAGTCAAAAGGAGAAACAGCCATGCCACGAATCGAAGTTGTCACATCGATCCACAACCAGCAGCAACACCGCCGCGTCCAGGGCGCGATCACCAGCTTGTTCGCTGACGAGGGGATGTCAGCCGAGCATGTGTCCACCGAGTTCCGCCCGATACAGCACACGCTCATCTACGCCGGGCAGAAGTCGCTCGACGAAGTGCTCGGCAAGCACGACTTCGCGCTCCTGCGGGTCTACATCTCGACTCGCCGCAGCCAGGAGTTCCGGGACAAGTTCGTCGGCACCATCGTCCGCGTGTTCGAGGACCTCGGCGTCGGGTCGTCGAATGTAGCGATCGACTTCGTTCCGCGCGAGGCCGTCGACGCCTACATCGGCACGGTGTCGATGGGAGCCACGCGGATACCGCGCGGACCCGTCCCGGTCGCCGCCCCGGTCGCCGCCGAGGACATGCCCACCGGAGCGAAGCCGAGGGCCGACACGGTCGAGGAGGACGTCCGCGAGCTACTGGCGCGCTTCTGGGGAGGGCATGTTCGCTCGGCCCTGCCGAACAGCACGCTCCTCGCCTTGGTCCCCAACCCAATGGGGTGGAACTCGCTGGCGAAGGCGGAGATCGCTACCAACCTGGAGTCGTGGCTGGGCCTGCCGTTCAACACCCTCGACGTCGGCACCGAGCGGGTCAAGCAGATGTTCGGCGACACAGTCACTCTCGGCCACCTGGTCGACACCCTCACCACGCTGGCGGGAGGTGTGGAATGACGACCGTGGCCACGGCGGTGGCACTCGAGTCGGCGTCCAATCTCGGCTCGGTTTGGACCACCGACTTCCGCCACCTGCTCGACGGCGAACTCGAGCACCTGCTCGCCAGCGTCGATGAGGTGGGATTCACCACGTCCGGAACTTCGAGCAGCCCGGTCACCTGGGCACGCGATGCGCGGCAGCTGTCTCTGGAAGCGGCCACCACGGTGGACGTGCTCGGCGACGACCACGATGCCGTCTACTCCACCGTCCCGCCTGAATCGCTGTACGGATACGTCGCGATCCTCGTCGCCGCGAAACTGAAAATCCCGTACCGGTTCGACCGGTGGGGCACGCGCCGGCTCCCGCTCGTCGGGAACCAGCCCTTGGTCTTCTCGATTCCGCCGTCGTGGAACACCCTGCCGGCGACGTTGACCGATTTCTTCGAGAGCAGGAACACACCGTCGAAGGATCCGGCGGTCACGGTTGTCCACGCCGGGGCTCGACTGCCCAGACTCGCCGACGAGACCGTGCAGGCGATGCAGTGTCGCGGTCGCCGCATCACCGGCGTGGAGCTCTTCGGCGCCTCGGAGACAGGCGTCGTCGCTGCGCGCGAGTTCACGACCATGCGCGAGACGCCATGGGTCGTCGTCCCCGACGTCGAAGTGGTCCCGAACGACCAGAGTTCCGTACATGGTCGCGAACTCGACGATGCCATCCACCTACTCACGGTCTGCAGCGCCCGCGTCGGCCGCCGTGTCGAGTCGGCGGCACCGGCAAACGCGGTAACGACAGGCGACCTCATCTGCGGCATGGACAGGGGGACCATGCGCATCGTCGGTCGAGCCAGCCGCCGGGTGAAGCCGGGAGGAAGCTGGGTGGACCTCGATCACCTCGACGGCCAACTTCGTGAGCTTCTTCCCGGACTCAATTTCGTGACGACTCCGATCGATGACCCGCTCTGGGGCGAGCACATCGAACTGATCGTCGACGCCCGGGGTGGAGACGACGCCGGTGATCTTCATCAGCACTTACGGCTGCATAGCGACCGCATCGACATCGTGCCGATCCGCGTCCGGACCGATGTCGTCCTCGACTGGTCGCCCATGGGCAAGGTCCGCGTGACAAAGGCGAATCAGTTCATTCCGACCATCCCCGAGCCCTACTCGGTCCCGAACCGTGCCGCATAGGGCGCCGCGATCCTCGCCAACCAAAACAGGAGGGAAGAATGATCACTCAAGAGCTGATCGATCAATTCAACCAGCAGGGCGTCGTCAGAGTGCCGGGCGTACTTCGGCCCGGCGATTTCGTTGCCGTACGCCAAGAGTTCGCAGATCTCCTTCGTGAGCGAGCAGAACGGTGGTGCGGCCGCGGCCTGATCGCCCCCGAAGTATTGAACCGCTTCATCGGCGACTTCGAGCGGGACCTGCTCATGCTCAGCGCTGTCCACGGTTTCGACACCGAGTTGCTCGCCGAGTTGGACATCTGCCTGCCGCACAGCCCCTTCTCCGCGATCACGTCTGACGCCTTGTTCCACGTCGGACCCGGGCTGCTCCGCCTCATCTCCACACCCCACCTCCTCGACACGATCGAGTCCTTCATCGGCAACGAGATCTCGGTCAGCGGCAACGCGCACATCCGACTGAAGTTGCCGGCCGCCAAGGCCACCACGAGCCACGTTGGACGCTCAGCGGCCAATACGGCGGCCGAGACACCGTGGCACACCGACGGCATCACGATGGTGGAGGAGTCCATGGACACCCCACTGATCACGGTCTGGATCCCGCTCCGCGACGTTGGGGCAGAGAATGGATGCCTACTCTTCCTGCCCGGAAGCCACCACGTGCCCGATAGCGTGCCGTGGCCAGTAGGTCCCGAGCTCCGTGCGGAGTTGAACCGCAAGGCGGTGACCTTGCCGGCCAGGTTCGGCGACGTGATCATCCTGCACAAGCATGTCGCTCATGCCTCGGCGCCGAACATCTCGGACTTCCCGCGCTGGAGCTTCGACCTCCGATTCTTCGACCACACCCGGCCGGGTGACCGGCCGTGGTTCCCCTCGATCCCGCTCCGCTCGGTGACCCACCCCGAGTCGGTCGTCACCTCCGGCGAGGAGTGGCGGACACGGTGGGAAAAGACACGGGCTCGCCTGGCCGCCGCCGGCAGGCCGCTTCCTGGCCGTCCCGTATACGCCCGTGCTGTCGCCGAGGCCTACCTGCGCCGTTGGAGCGACGGCGACTACGGACCCGTCGAACAAGGACATCGATGATGTCCTACATGATCGGCATCGGGATCGACCTCGTCGAAGTTCAAGGCTTGAAGAAAGCACTCGAGCGAACTCCGATCCTCGGACCCCGACTGTTCGGACCCTCAGAACTCGATCGGTCGGTCGAGTCGCTGGCTGGTTGCTTCGCGGCCAAGGAGGCACTCGCCAAGGCGCTGGGCGGCGGTGACCTGCCCTGGGGTGACGTTGAAGTGATCCCTTTGGCATCAGGTCAGCCAACCCTCCACCTGACCGGGAAGGTCGCAGCGCGTGCACACGTCCTCGGAGTCTCGAAGCCCCACCTCACGATCACCCACGACGGAGGGTTTGCTGCCGCTATCGTCCTCCTCGAGGGAGAGAGACGTGGGTGGCGCTGATTCTTCGGCCATACTGCGCCCGCACTCAGCGGAACGCGGCATGCCCGGTCAGCGCCCGCCCGATCGACAGCAGGTGCATCTCGCTGGTGCCCTCGTACGTGAGCACCGACTCGAGGTTGTTGGCATGTCGCAGCGGCGAGTACTCGAGCGTGATGCCGTTGGCGCCGAGGATGGTGCGGCACTCGCGGGCAATCTTGATGGCCTCGCGAACGTTGTTGAGCTTGCCGACGCTGATCTGATCGGGGGTGATCTCGCCGCGGTCCTTGATCCGGCCCAATTGCAGCGCGAGCAGCATGCCCTTGCCGAGTTCGAGCGTCATGTCCGCGAGCTTCTGCTGCGTGAGCTGATAGCCGGCGAGGGGGCGGTCGAACACCTCACGCGTCCCGGCGTACGCGATGGCCGTCTCCAAGCTGTCCCGAGCGGCGCCGAGCGCCCCGAACACGATGCCGAAGCGCGCCTCGTTCAGACACGACAGCGGAGCTCCGAGGCCGTGCGCGCCGGGCAATTGCGCCGACGCGGGCAGCCGGACACCGTCGAGCACCAGTTCGGATGTCACCGACGCCCGCATCGACAGCTTGCCGTGCACGGTGTTGGCGGCGAATCCCGGTGTGTCCGTGGGCACGAGGAAGCCGCGTACGCCGTCGTCGGTCTGCGCCCACACCGTCGCGACGTCGGCGAGGCTGCCGTTGGTGATCCACATCTTGGTGCCGTCGAGAATCCAGTCGGAGCCGTCGCGGCGGGCGCGGGTGCGCATGCCCGCGGGGTTGGAGCCGAAGTCCGGTTCGGTGAGGCCGAAGCAGCCGAGCGCCTCACCCGCGGCGAGCCGCGGCAGCCACTCCTGCTTCTGACCCTCCGAGCCGTACCGGTGGATCGAGTACATCGACAGCGAGCCCTGCACGGAGACGAAGCTGCGCAGCCCGCTGTCGCCGGCCTCGAGTTCGAGGCACGCGAGGCCGTAGCTGACTGCGTTGGTGCCGGCGCAGCCATAGCCCTGCAGGTGCATACCGAACAGACCCAGACCGCCCAGCTCACGGGCGATCTCGCGGGGCAGCGTCCCCGACTCGAACCACTCCGGCAGCTGCGGTCGGAGCCGCTCGTCGACGAACCGCCGGACCGTCGCCTGAATGTCGCGCTCCTCGTCACCGAGGAGGGCGTCGATCCCGAAGAGGTCCAGCGGCTTCATCGTCATACTCAGTCCACCGCTCCCACGAACTGGCTGTTGTACAGGTTGTAGTACGCCCCGCGACGCTCGAGCAGCTCGTCGTGGTTGCCCTGCTCGACGATCCGGCCATCCTCCATGACCACGATCAGGTCGGCGTCACGGATGGTGGAGAGCCGATGCGCGATCACGAAGCTGGTCCGGTCGCTGCGCAGCGACGCCGTCGCCTGCTGGACCAGTAGTTCGGTGCGAGTGTCGACGGAGCTGGTGGCCTCGTCGAGGATCAGGATCGCCGGCTGCGCAATGAATGCCCGCGCGATCGTGATCAGCTGTTTCTCGCCGGCACTGACGTTACTGCCCTCTTCATCGATGACCGTGTCGTAGCCATCGGGCAGCATGTGCACGAAACGGTCGACGTAGCTCATCCGAGCGGCCTCGCGGACCTGCTCGTCGGTCGCGTTCGGGTGCCCGTACGCGATGTTGTCGCGGATCGTGCCGCCGAACAGCCACGTGTCCTGCAGCACCATGCCGATCCGCGAGCGCAGGTCGTCGCGGGTCATCTGCGAGATATCGGTGCCGTCGAGGGTGATACGTCCGCCGTCGAGCTCGTAGAACCGCATGATCAGATTCACCAGCGTCGTCTTGCCGGCGCCCGTAGGTCCGACGATCGCGACCATCTGTCCCGGCTCCGCGGTGAGCGAGAGGCCCTCGATGAGCGGGGTCTCCTTGTCGTAGCTGAACCGAACGTCCTCGAACTGCACCCGGCCGCGGGCCTGCGCCGGCGTGGCCGCAGGATCCACATCCGGGGATTGCTCGTCCTCGTCGAGGACCGCGAACACGCGCTCGGCGGACGCGATGCCCGACTGAAGCAGGTTCACCATCGAACCGATCTGGGTGAGCGGCTGCGTGAACTGGCGCGAGTACTGGATGAACGCCTGCACGTCGCCGAGACTCATGGTGCCCGACGCCACCCGCATGCCACCGATGACGGCGATCGCGACGTAGTTCAGGTTGCCGAGGAACATGATCGCCGGCATCACCATGCCGGAGATGAACTGCGCCTTGAACCCGGACCGGTACAGCTGCTCGTTCTTTTCCTGGAACGCGGCCTGGACCTCACGGCTGCGGCCGTACGCGGTAACCAGCTCGTGGCCTGTGAGAGCCTCCTCGACCTGTCCGTTGAGCTCACCGGTCGTCTTCCACACCGCGCCGAAATGCGGCTTGGACCGCTTCGCGATCATGGCCGCGACGATTGCCGACAGTGGCACCGTCAGAACCGCGATGAGTGCCAGGAGCGGCGAGATGATGATCATCATCGCAAGGATGCCGATGACGCTGAGTGTGGCAATGACCAGCTGGCTCAGCGTCTGCTGCAGGCTCTGCGAGACGTTGTCGATGTCGTTGGTGACGCGGCTGAGCAGATCACCACGCGAGGTGGTGTCGAAGTAGCGCAATGGAAGCCGGTTGATCTTCCGTTCGACGTCGTTGCGCAGATCCCGCACCACACCCTGCACGATGATGTTGAGCAGGTACGCAGCCAACCAGGACACGAACGACGACGCAATGTACAGCGCAAGCACGAGCGCGAGCACGCGTCCGACGGCCGTGAAGTCGATGCCGGCGCCGGGCACGACGTCCATACCCGAGACCATGTCGGCGAACTGGTTCTGTCCTGCCGCGCGCAACCCCTCTACAGCCTCGCCCTTGGTGAGGCCCTCCGGCAGCTGCCGGCCGATGACACCATCGAAGATGATGTTGGTGGCATGGCCCATCAGGCGCGGGCCGATGACGGACAGCACGACGCTGGCGGCGGCGAGGACGAGCACGAACGAGACCGCGAGCCGATGCGAACGCAGCCGTCCCAGCAGACGCTTCATGGACGCGCCGAAGTTCTGTGCCTTCGCCGCCGGCGCCCCGGGGGCTCCTGGCATCGGGGGCGAGGACTGGGCCGCGGTGCTCACAACGCCTCCTGCACGGAACGCTGGGACTCGACGATCTCGACGTACGTCGCGCACGTCTCGAGCAGTTGCTCGTGCGTGCCGATGCCGACCGTCGCGCCCTCCTCGAGGACGATGATCTGGTCGGCGTCGATGATCGTCGACACACGCTGGGCCACGATGATCACGCAGGCATCCTCGGTTTCGGGTTTCAGCGCCGCACGCAGCCTGGCGTCGGTACTCAGGTCGAGCGCCGAGAACGAATCGTCGAACAGGTACACCGCGGGGCGGCGCACGACCGCGCGGGCGATCGCGAGACGCTGTCGCTGACCACCGGAAACAGTGGTGCCGCCCTGCGAGATCGGGGTGTCGAGTCCCTGGGGCATCGCGCGGACGAAGTCGGCGGCCTGCGCGATCTCGAGTGCGCGCCACAGTTCCTCGTCCGTGGCGTCTGGCTTGCCGTAGCGGAGGTTGGTCGCGACGGTGCCGGAGAAGAGGAACGCCTTCTGCGGCACCAGACCGATCTGCGAGCGCAACAGCTCGGGATCGAGCTCCCGGACGTCGGTCCCCGACACGGCAACCGAGCCGGCAGTGACGTCGATCAGACGCGGGATCAGGCCGAGCAGCGTGGTCTTGCCGGAGCCCGTGCCGCCGATGATGGCGGTGGTCTTTCCGGGCTCGGCAGTGAAACTGATGCCACGCAGCACCGGCTCCTCGGCGCCGGGGTACTTGAACTCGGCATCCCGCAGTTCGACGAGTGCGGGCTGGTCCATCACGGTGACGGGGGCGGCAGGGGGCACCACCGACGGCTCGGTGTCGAGCACCTCGGTGATGCGCTCGGCACATACCGCCGCACGTGGGGCCAGCATCGCGATCATCGACGCCATCATGACCGCCATGAGGATCTGCATGATGTAGCTGAGCAGTGCGGTCAGGGAACCGACCCCCATGGTGCCCTTGTCGATCTCGTGGCCGCCGAACCAGATCACCGCAACGCTGGTGAGATTCGCGATCATCATCACGAGCGGGATCATCAACGCTGCCATTCGGCCGACCTTCAACGCGGTGTTCGTGAGGGCGGAGTTGGCCTCGTCGAATCGCTCGGCCTCCGAACGCTCGCGCACGAATGCGCGGACCACGCGGATTCCGGTGATCTGTTCGCGAAGCACACGGTTCACCGCGTCGATCCGCGTCTGCATCGTGCGGAACGCGGGCACCATCTTCGAGATCATGACGATCATCACAAGGGCAAGGAGCGGCACGCTCACCGCGAGGATCCAGGACAAGCCGGCGTCCTGACGGATCGCCATCACGATGCCGCCGATGCACATGATCGGGGCCATCACCAGAATGGTCGCGCTCAGCACCACCATCATCTGCACCTGCTGCACATCGTTGGTGCTGCGGGTGATCAGAGAAGGCGCGCCGAAGCGGCCGAATTCGCGCGATGAGAACGCCCGGGCCCGGCCCACGACGGCGCTGCGCACGTCACGGCCGAAGCCCATCGCGGCGCGCGCACCGAAGTACACCGACCCGATGGAGCAGATGATCTGCACCACCGTCACGAGCAGCATCTTCGCGCCCGCCGTCATGATGTAGCCGGTGTCGCCGGTGGCAACACCGTTGTCGATCAGGTCGGCATTGACACTGGGCAGATAGAGCGCAGCGCCGGTGGCGACGAGTTGGAGGAGGATGACGCCGGCGAGTTCGCGCTTGTATGGCCCCAGATAGGTGCCGAGGAGTCTGATCAGCATGGTTTGCGAAGGTTACCAATCGAAAGGACGAAAAAGGAGAGATCAGGCCCGCGCAGTGGGGTCCGATCCCTCCCTCTTCATTGGATGTTCACATCGGCTTTCAGGAAACCGTTGCGTCTTCGAGTTCGCGCTTGTCCCGTGGCAGCGCACGGGCCAGCTTCTCGCCCTCGATGTCGACGTTGGGCAGGATCTTGTCGAGCCACTTCGGCAGCCACCAGGCCTTGTCGCCCATCAGCGCCATCAACGACGGGATGATCACCATGCGCACGATGAACGCGTCGAACAACACGGCTGCGGCGAGCGCGAATCCGATCGACTTGATGAACGAGTTGGGCTCGAGCATGAACGCCCCGAATACCGAGATCATGATCAGCGCGGCGGCTGTCACGACGCGAGCGCCATGGCTGAAGCCGATGGTCATGGCGCCCTTCGCGGACGCACCGTGCACGTACTCCTCCCGCATCCGGGTCACCAGGAACACCTGATAGTCCATCGCGAGTCCGAACACCACACCGATCAGGAAGATCGGCATGAAGCTGACCAGAGGCTGCGGGTTGGCGATCAGCCCGCCCCAGCCCTCCTGGAAGATCGCGACAGTAGCGCCGAACGTGGCGGCCACGCTGAGCAGGAAGCCGAGGGCCGCAGTCAGCGGTACCAGGATCGAGCGGAAAACCAGCATCAGCAGGATGAACGCGAGCCCGACCACGATGATCAGGTACGGCACCAGGGCGTCGAGCAGGCGGTCCGAGACATCGGTCTCGAGCGCGGTCTGTCCGGTGACGCCGTAGTGGACGCCGATCTGTTCGTTGAGCGCGCCCTCACCGTCACGGATGGACTGCATCAGGTCGATGGTCTTCGCGTCGGCCGGTGCACTGCCGGGAGTCACCAGGATCTGTGCGGTGTCCCCGGCCTGGTTCATCGCCACGATCTGAGCATTGACGACATCGTCCTGCTCCGAGATGGTCCGGACCACCTGACCGAAGGCCTCCGGCGCCGGGACAGTGGCGTCCCTGGCGTCGACGACGACGAGCAGCGGGGCGTTGCGGCCGGGTCCGAACGCGTCGGACACCAGGTCGTAAGCCTGCCGCGAGCTGGTGGCGGGGTCGCCGGTGCTCTCCGAAGGCAGAGCTAGCTTGAGTCCGGCGGCCGGCAGTGCCAGCGCGCCGAGGACGACGATGCCGGCGATCAGCGGGATCGCGGGCTTGCGGGCGACCCAGCCGGCATAGCGGGCGGCCGCGCCGGGAACCGCGTCTTCGGCCTCCGGATCCGGAGCCTTGACGAACGGAACCTTGCCGGCGAACGCCTTACGGCCCAGCAAACCCAGGAAGGCCGGCAGGAAGGTGAGCGCCACGAGCACCGCCACGAGCACCGCAAAAGCCGCGGCCAGGCCCATGTCGCTGAGGAACTTGATGCCGACGACGCGGAGCGCGACGAGCGCGATGATCACCGTCAGGCCGGCGAACACGACTGCCGAACCGGCGGTGCCGACCGCGCGGCCCGCAGCCTCCTCGTGGTTACCGCTGACACTGACCTCGTGCCTGAAACGGGAGACGATGAACAGCGAGTAGTCGATGGCCACGGCGAGGCCGATCATCACCGCCAGAGTCGGGGTCATCGATCCGAGCTCGGTGAATCCGGTTGCGATGGTGATACCGAGGCTGCCGATGCCGACACCGATGATCGCGGCGATCAGCGGCAGCCCGGCAGCGACGAGGGAACCGAAGGTGAGCAGCAGGACGACCGCGGCGACGGCCAGGCCGATCAGCTCGGCGGATCCACCCGGCATCTCGGGAGCCTGTGCAGCGCTGCCGCTGACCTTGACCGTGAGCCCGGCGTCACGCGCGACCTGCGCGGCGGCGTCGATCTGGTCGATCAGTTCGGTGTCGACGTTCTCGAAGGTGCCGGAGAAGGGGACCTCGACGTAACCGACCGTCTTGTCCGGGCTCAGCGGGGACAGTGCCGCGGCGTCGGCCCGCGCGACGTCGAGGGGCTTGCCCGTCTGTTCGGCCTGGGCCGCCAGCTTCTGGGTCAGACCGGCGTCGGCGACGACCGGGTTGACCAGCGCACCCTGGGCGGCCTCGGGAGACGCAGTGGCCGGGTCGACCTTGGCGGCCGGATCGACGAGCGCGATGCCGCGGACCTGAGCCAGTGTCGCGTCCATCGCGGCCTGGTTCTCCGGGCTGTCGAGGGTCTGGCCCTCGGGCGCCGCGAAGACGTACCTGGCAGAGATGGAGCTGAACGGATCCTTGGCCGAGTCGGGGAACCGCTCGGCCATCAGGTCCTGCGCCTTCTGCGCCGGGGTTCCGGGAATGGAGAACGAGTCGTTCGTCGGACCCGACAGCGTCGCGGCGCCGACACCCATCAGAACCAGGATGGCCAGCCAGATGGACAGGACCGTGCCTTTTCGCCGGTAGGCGAATCGGCCGATCCGATAGAGATAGGTGGCCATGGTGGCTCCTTCGTGATCGGGTGGTTCTAGCGCGTGGGGGCGGTAAGACCTGAACGCAGGTGGACGAAGGCCTCACGGACGAGTTGCTCGGGGTTCTCGGCCGACGACCGACCGCTCATCCACAGGTCGAGCGATGCCTTGCAGGCGGCGCCGACCACCATCTGCAGCAGGCCCGGGTAGAGGCCGGAGGCCCCGGTGCGCTCGGCGATGACCTCGTCGAGCATCGGTGTGAGCCGTACGTGCATCTCCATCTTCTTGGCCAGCAGAGTGGGGCTCGAGTCGATGAAGTCGACGAGCGCCTTCATCTCCTCGAGTTGTCGACCGGACTCGGCAAGTGCACGCACCACGACGAGCTCGAGCGAATCCAGGATGGGTTCGTCGGCCGGTCGTTCACGCAACCAATCGGCCCACTCGAGCACCTGCGCCTCGAGATGGTGCAGGACGGCTTCCTCCTTGCAGGAGAAATAGTTGTGGAACGTACGGGTGGACACACCGGCCTCGGACGCGATCATGTCGGCGGTGACGAGTTCGATGCCCCGCTCCTTGACGAGGCGGGCGGCGGCCTCGCTGAGCGCGATGCGCGTCGCCACCTTCTTCCGGTCCCGCAGACCGAGCGTTTCACTCACCCTCTCCAAGGTACGGAAGGTGCAGAGCTCTGCAATATTGCAGAGCTCTGCACCTTTTGTGTGATTGGCCACACACCGAGGCACTGTGCGTCGCACGCCACACCGCATCGGTCAGCCCAGTCCGGTAAGCCACCCACGCAACTGCGAGAGACCTTCGGGTATCGAGCGCAGGCCGAGCGCTTGACTACGCTTCCCGTCGAGCACGAGGATCCGCCCCTGCTGCACTGCAGGCAGGGCGGCCACCGCGGGGTTCTCCAGGACCGACGCGAACGAGCCCTCGCCCGCACCGCGGATGTCGACGAGCAGAATCGCGTCAGGGTTGGCACGGGCGACCTGCTCCGGATCCGCGAGAGCCGTACGGACCAGCCCGGCATCGTCTGCGGCATTGCGCCCTCCGGCGCGGGCCAGCAGATCGAGGGTGAATCCCCTGCCCGCGTTGACCATCGGGCGACCGGCCTGATTGCTCAGGACCAGTACGGACGGAGCGGGCCCGGAAGGGAATTCGACCGAATCGAGCCCCTCATCGAGCTCACGAACGAGTTCCGCGGCCTGTTCCGGGGCGCCGATGGCATCCCCGATCAACGTGATGTTGGCGAGCATCTCCGCACCCGACTGCCACGAGTTGGGCAACGTGAGCACCGGAACGGCGGACGCCTCCAGCAGCGCGGCGGTATCGCTCTCGCCCTCGTGCCGGGGAGTGATGATCGCGATATCCGGTTCGGTGGCGAGGATCTGTTCGGGGTCGGCCGGACCGTGGGACGCGATGGTCGCCGGCACGGCCTGCATGACCGACAGGTGGTTCGTCAATGCCGGGTTGACCGCGGTCTCCGGGATCAGCACCAGCCGGTCGCCTGCACCGAGCGCCGCGACGGTCTCGGCGACGTCAGGAGAGATCGCCGCAATGCGCTGCGGCGCAGCGACGGTCGTGGCCTCGGTCGAGGCGGGCGGGGCCGGCGAGGTGCATCCGACGAGGGTGGCCGCTACACAGCAGAGCGCGGTGAGCAGGCCGGGTCGGCGAAAAGTCGGGTTCATGGTGCTCCTATGGGCAAGGGGTGATTGGGCTGGAGGCAGGAAGGGCGGTCACGCGCAAGGTGCCGGTGATCTCGTCACGGCAGGTGCCGATGTGCACGCCATAGACCCGGGCGAGCAGCTCGGCCTCGAGCACCTCGTCCGGGGTGCCCGTGGCGACGATGCGCCCGGACTGCATCAGGACGAGATGATCACAGAACCGGGCGGCGAGGTCGATGTCGTGCAGGCTGGCGACCACGGCCCGTCCGCGCCCGCAATCCACCCTGTCGGCCTGCGCGCGGGCGAGGGTCAGGACGGTGAGCTGGTGGGCGATGTCGAGCGCGGAGATCGGTTCGTCCATCACGAGCACGGGGGCATTCTGCGCGAGCGCCCTGGCAATCTGGACGAGTTGCCCCTCCCCACCAGACAATCGGGAGGCGGGCCGGTCGGCAAGGTGCGCACATCCGGCGCTCTCGATCGCCGCGGCAACCAGTTCGTCCCGAGAGTTGGCATGCCCGGTCACAATCGTGCCGAGCGCGACGATCTCTCGCACGGTCAGGTCGAAGGTAAGGCCCGTCTGTTGCGGCACGAATGAGACGTACCGCGCCCGATGCCGTGGCCTCAACGACGTCAAATCCTTTTCTCCGAAAAGGATCTGGCCTGCTGCCACAGCCGTGCCCGCACCGATGGCCGAAAGCAGCGTCGTCTTGCCCGAACCATTGGGTCCGATGAGCCCGACGACGGCACCCGGCGCGATGTCGAGATCGAGGTCGTGCAGTATCGTCCGCCGCCCGCGGTCCACCCGGACGGCCCGCAACCGGAGCAGGGCTTCCGCGCTCATGCGGCGCCCTCATGTCCACTCCCGCGACGCAAGACCAGATAACCGAAGACCGGTGAACCTACAAGGGCGGCAACGGTTCCGGTCTGCAAGACGACTGGATCGAACATCAATCGAGCACCCAGATCAGCCAGGACGAGGAACGCAGCACCGGAGAGCATCGCGGCGGGCAGCAGCATGGCGTGGCGGGGCCCGGCGATCAACCGCACCGCATGAGGGATCACCAGGCCGACGAAGCCGATCACGCCGGTAACGGCGACTGCGGCGCCGGTCACGAGCGCGCCGGCGAGCAGTAGCAACAGTTGCTGCCGGCGTACGTCGACCCCCAGGCTCGTGGCGGTGCGCTCGCCGAGCAACATCGCGTCCAGTACCCGGTGGCGGGACAGCAGGATCGCGGTTCCCACCAGAATCGGCACGGTGCACAGATACACGTCGCCCCACACGCGAGCAGTGAGATCACCGTTGACCCAGAACACCACGGAGCGCACGGCAGAGTCCTCCGAGGCGTTGGCGACGAGCACCGCGGTCAGCGCGGAGCAGAACGAGCCGAGAGTGATCCCGACCAGGACGAGAGTCATCGGAGAGGCATCGCGGCGCAGCCGCGTCACGACGAGCAGCGCGATCATCGTCACCGCCGCACCCAGGAAAGCGCCGAGGGGCAGGGTTGCGGACCCGAACACCGATGTCCCGGTTACCAGCACCGCGACAGCACCGACTGCGGCGCCGGAGGAGACCCCCGTGATGCCGGGGTCCGCGAGTGGGTTGCGAAAAACTGCCTGCATGACGGCGCCGGCAACGGCGAGGGCGGCACCGACCATCGCTGCGACCAGCACACGGGGCACCCGCACGTCCCACACCAGCGCGGCATGCGGAACCCCCGCGCCACCCCGGGTGGCGATGGCGTCGAGGACGTCGGGCCAGGGTACCGAGACAGGGCCGAGCGAGACGGCGGCCAGGGCCGCCAGGACGAGCCCGGCGGCGGGAACGGCCAGCGCGGCGGGAGGCAGTCGTCGCCGAGCGACCGGGACCGAGTCGACGACGGGAGTGTTGGGGGGCAACGGGAGTGGGCCTTTCCATGCAGTAAGCTCCGATAGATCGAAAACGATAACAGTTTTCATTATCGAATGGAGGCGAGGATGCGTCAGTCCCCATCGGCGCTGCGCATGCCCATCGGCGCATACGTCCGCGGCGCGGTCGCGCTCTCCTGGACCGCATCCGTCGCGATGTGCCTGTTCTATCTCGCACTCGGTAATTCGTTGACCGACAGTTCCTTTCAGTGGAACTGGATACTCTCGTTCCTCATCGCCGCCGTCGGTGCCGCGGCCGTCACGGCCGTCCCCCTGATCAACGACCGCGCGCAACGCCTCGTCGAGCAGACGGTGCGCAACCGCCTGCTGACACGTGTGCTGACAGCAGATACCGTCCTTGCCCGCGCGGCACTCCCTGCGACCGGCCGGATAGTGTCCACCGGGTTCGACGGTGCCGCGAAGGTTGCCGCGCTGCGCGGCGGCTTCGTCGCGTCGATCATCGCGGCCGGGACCGCACCGCTCATCGCGCTCGTGGTGGTCGCGACGACGGTGAGCTGGGTGCTCGCGGGACTCCTGTTCGTTCTGGTCCTGCTCGCCCCGGTCACGGTCGGCGGTTTCCAACGACTGTTCCGGCGTTCTGCGGCCGATTACCGGACACAGTCCAGGCGGTTGGCGGGAGAGTTCCTCGAAGCTCTGCGCGGGCTGAGGACGGTCTCACTTCTCGGGCGCACGGACCAGCAGGCCGCCCACCTGGCCGACGAGAGCGAGCTGCAGCGCCGCACCGTCATGCGACTGCTACTCGGCAACCAGATCGTCCTGCTCGTGACCGATATCGTCTTCTACGGCGGGGTGGTCGGCACCGCGGCCGCCGTCGGCGTCCACCTCGGGACCAGCGGAGAGCTGCCCCTCGGCCGAGCGCTGACGCTGGTCCTCCTCGCACTGCTGCTCACAGCCCCCATCGACTACATCGGCCAGTTCTTCTACATCGGCATGACCGGCGCCGCTGCCCAGCGCGAGGCGGCGGCGCTGATCGGCACGGACGACGACTCGGACCGGTCGGCGACGCCGGTGATGCCGGCCACCGTGCAGACGCCCGTCTCGTGCGCAGTACGCGATGTGGACTTCACCTACCCCGGGCGTCTTCCACTGCTGTCGGCAACCACCATCGCGGTCGCCGCCGGAGAGACTGTCGTACTCACCGGGCCGTCCGGGGGCGGTAAGTCCACCCTGCTGGCGCTACTGTCCGGCGACCTGCGCCCGGACGCGGGCACTGTCGAATTCGACGGCGTGGTGGCCGACCCGCGCGCCTTCGTCACCGCGATGCACCAGAACACCTACCTGTTCAGCGGGTCCGTCGCCGACAATCTGCGCCTGGCCGCGCCCGTCGCGTCGGACACCGACTTGTGGGAAGTTCTCGACCGCGCCCATCTGGCCGACGAGATCCGTTGTTTGCCAAATGGTCTCGACACCGAGGTCGGCGAGTTCGGCACGAGCTTGTCCGGCGGACAGGCCCAGCGGCTCTCGCTTGCCCGCGCACTGCTGCGCCGCACTCCGATGCTGGTCCTGGACGAGGTGACCAGCCATGTCGACGCCCGGTCCGAAGCTCTGATTGCGGACACCCTCGCATCACTGGCCGGGAACACGACCCTGGTGATCGCGACCCATTCTGCGGGCCTGCTCGCCCTCGCAGACCGCACGATCGAGATCGGAGCTACTACATGACAGCCGCCGCCACTGCCCGTGTCACCGGACACGTCTCCATGACCGGCTGGCTGCTGGCCTTCGGCCGCCCCGTGCGATGGCCGCTGGCGATCTCGGCACTGTGCCGCGTCGTCGGCTTGACTGCGGGTATCGCTCTACTCGGGTACGCCGCGCACGCGGTGGTCACGGCGGCCACCACCGGAGGCGGCGCGCCATGGACGGTGTTCGGCGTGCTTGTCGGACTCGCCGCGATCAAAGGCCTCTTTCAGTACCTCGAGCACTACACCGGCCATTGGGTCGCGTTCCGCGCGCTGGCGATGCTGCGGGTGTTCTTCTACGAGCGCTTGGCAGTCCTGGCTCCCGCCGTCACGGTGCAGCGCCGCACGGGCGACCTGCTCGCCCGAGTCACCCGCGACATCGACCGCCTCGAGGTGTTCTTCGCCCACTCTGTCGTTCCCGCCGTCACGGCGGTGATCGTGCCGGTCGGCGTGCTCTGCTATCTCGCGGCAGAAGTCGACCCCGCAGTAGCCCTGGTCACCGCGCCGTTCCTGCTGTTGCTCGGCGCGGTGATCCCCTTCGCCGGCCGGCGCACCACCCAACGCGCGGAGGGGCAGACCGTACGACTCGGCGGGGTCATGTCGGCGCACCTGACGGACACCGTCGGTGGGTTGCGCGAGATCACCGCGTACGGCGCCGAGAATCGTCGCCGCACGGATCTGGCCCGGCTCGACGCCGCGTCCGGCGCACAGCACCGCATCGTTGCCCGGTGGGCATCGATCCGGGCCGGCTCGACCCGGGCAGCGCAGGCCGGAGTGCTGATCGTGATCGTGGCGGTCGGCACAGCCCTCGGCTTGGACTCGGCGTCCGTCGCCGTCGCGGTGGCCGTCACTGTCGCGACGTTCCCGGCCCTCGAGGCCGTCGACGGCTTCGCCGCCCTCCTGGGCAGCACCCGCACATCCCTCGACCGGGTTCGAGCGATCGCGGAGGAGGAGCCGGCGGCTCCCGAGCCGGCCCCGGACACGGTCTGGATCCCGGGCGACGGTCCACCCGAAATCTGTTTCCACAATGTCGATTTCACCTACCCGTCCCGTGACGTACGGCCGCCGGCGCTGACTGGGGTCGACCTGACGATTCCGGCAGGGCACACCGTCGCGATCGTCGGCCCGACCGGCAGCGGCAAGTCCACAATCGGGGCACTGCTCGCCCGAATCTGGGACCCCACCGCAGGGGCCGTCACGTGGGACGGCGCGGACATGCGCCGCATTCCGTCCGCCGAGCTCCGCCGCCGCGTCACGGTGATCGACCAGCAGCCCTTCCTGCTCCACGGCACCGTCGCCGACAACCTGCGACTGGCCGATCCGGCGGCGACGGACGAGCAACTGTGGCGCGCCCTGCACATCGCTGATCTCGCCGACACCGTGCGGGTACTGCCAGACGGGCTGCAAACGCATGTCGGCGAGCGCGGCGCCGCGCTGTCCGGCGGTCAGTGCCAGCGTCTGGCAATTGCGCGTGCGGTGGTGCACGGCGGACAACTCCTCGTCATCGACGAAGGCACGAGCCAACTCGACGAATCCACCGAGCGTCGTGTCCTCGGCCGGCTCGCGGACGCGATCGGCGACTGCACCGTCCTGTGGATCACGCACCGTCACACAACGCTCGGGATCTGCGACGCGGTTCTCGAGATCGACGAAGGGCGAGTATCGGCATACAAAGCCGGGTGAGCCGAGGAAGGTACCGGGGCTAGCGTCGACGCCACGCCCCCGGATCGGCGGTCAGTTCCGTCACGAACTCCGGCAGCGCACCCGCGGCGACATCGGCGACGGTGACCCCCTCGAGCACCGCCCGCAGGTTCACCCGAACAGCGATCCACACCTGTTTCAACGACTCGGCCGGCCCGTCGTACGTGACATCCTCGGGTCGCTCGCCGCGCACGGATGCAAGCGGACCCTCGACGGTGCGGATCACGTCCGCGATCGTGATCTCGGCGGCGGGACGGGTCAGCCAGTAGCCACCGTCGGGTCCCCGCCTGCTGCTCACCAGGCCACCCCGACGCAGATCGGCAAGCACCGATTCGAGAAATTTGTGAGGAATGGACTGCGAACTCGACAACACCTCGGCTTTGACCGGACCGGGTGCGGAGGCCGCGAGTTCGACGAGGGCGCGCACCGCGCAGTCCACCCTCGCCGTGATGTGCACGCCAACCCCCGCCCGATCCGACACCGTGTCGGCACAGACGTTACCCACCAGCACGTTGGCAGTGACCCAGGTCACCTCACGGGGTAGATTTTCGGGCAGGCGCGCGAAGTCCACTCAGGTGCATTCGACAGCTCGGAGGAATCATGTGGGAGACCCTCACCGGGGCGTGGGGTTCGCTGCTCGAACCGCTCGGCGATCCGGTAACCCTCGCGATACCGGCGTTTGTCGTCTTCCTGGGTCTCGAGTGGTTCGCAGCCCGCAAGCTCGAAGAAGCTGAGATCCACGACGGCCGCGCGCACCCGCCCACGGCCGGCTACGAGTACCGGGATGCGCGGGCATCGATCTCGATGGGACTGGTGTCGATCGCGACGACGGCATTCTGGAAGGCCCTCGCGCTGATCGGGTACTCCGCGATCTGGGTGTATCTCGCCCCGTGGCACCTACCGGCGAATGCCTGGTATACGTGGGTGATCCTGCTGGTGGGCATCGACCTGCTGTACTACACGTATCACCGTATGGCGCACCGGATCCGGCTGATCTGGGCAACGCACCAGGCGCACCATTCGAGCGAGTACTTCAACTTCTCCACCGCGCTACGTCAGAAATGGAACAACAGTGGCGAGATCCTCATGTGGATTCCTTTGCCACTGATCGGCATTCCGCCATGGATGGTCTTCGTAGGATTCTCGGTAAGCCTGGTGTACCAGTTCTTCGTACACACCGAGCGGGTCGGCAAGCTGCCGCGGCCCATCGAATTCATCTTCAATACCCCGTCGCACCATCGTGTGCACCACGGCTGCGATCCCGAGTACCTGGACCGCAACTACGGCGGCATCCTGATCGTGTGGGACCGCATGTTCGGCACATTCCGAGCCGAGAAGCAGCGCCCCACCTACGGTCTGACGAAACCGGTGGGCACCCACGATATCTGGAAGCTGCAAACTCACGAGTATGCCGCGATCGGACGCGATTTTCGCTCGACATCATCGTGGCGGGAGCGCGCCGGCTATGTGTTCGGCCCGCCCGGATGGGCGCCGTCGAGCGCGGGCCAGGGACACCAGAAAGTCGACCCTGCCAGCGCCATCGACCGTCACGAATCCCATCGGCTGCGATGAGTTTCGTAGACGAGCGCTATGCGCCGGTCCGCACCGAGTTGACTGAGTACAACCTTCCTGTTCGTGGCGCGATTCCGGACTGGCTCGACGGCAGGTATCTCCGCAACGGACCCAATCCGATTGCCGATGTCGTTCCAGCCGAATACAACTGGTTCACCGGCGACGGCATGGTTCACGGCATTCGTATCAGCGATGGACAGGCGTTGTGGTACCGGAACCGATGGGTCGACTCGGAGGTCACCTCGGCGGCCCTGCAGCGGTCGGCTCCTCCCGAACGAGGTAGATCGCCCCTGCACGGACCGTCGGCGAACACCAACGTCATCGGGTTCGCCGGACGCACGCTCGCCCTCGTCGAAGGAGGCGTGGCGTGCGCGGAGCTCTCCGAGGAACTCGAGACGGTCGATGTCTGCGACTTCGATGGCACAGTCCGCGGCGGCTACACGGCCCACCCCATCGAGGATCCGGATACCGGAGAGCTTCACGCAGTTTCATATCACTTCGGTCGGGGTGACACGGTGCAGTACACGGTGATCGGCCCGGACGGTCGCCTCCGGAAGAAGATCCCGATCCGCGTCGGGGGCAGTCCGATGATGCACGCGTTCTCCCTGACCCGAGATTACGTGGTGATCTACGACCTCCCGGTGACCTTCGACGTCCGCAGCGCCGTTGCGGCGAACGTCCCGCGCCCACTGCGCCCGCTGGCGACCCTGGCGCTCGGCGCGACGATCGGCCGCATCCGGCTGCCCCACCCGGTCCTCAACCGTGTTCCACGGACACGAGTGGGGAGCTTCCCGTACTCCTGGGACGACGGCTATCCCGCGCGCGTCGGGTTGATTCCCCGGCAGGGAGATTCGACGCCGATCTGGTTGGACGTCGAACCCTGCTACGTGTTCCATCCCGTCAACGCGGTCAGCACGAGCGATGGCGTCGTCGTCGATCTGGTAGTCCATGAACGCGTGTTCGACGGAGACCTCACCGGCCCCTCCGAGGGTCGGCCGCGCCTGGAACGCTGGCACCTTCCACGGACCGGTAGTTCGGTCCGACGGGAGAGGCTCGGGGACGAGCATGTCGAGTTTCCCCGATTCGACGAGCGGCTCACCACCGCGGTCCATCACGACTGCTGGCTGGTCTCCGGCACCGACGACCTCTCCGGAGAGCACCGACTGCTCCGCACGGATCGAGATCGCGGCGCGGTCGCCACTCGCGACTTCGGACCGCGATCGGCAGTCGGGGAGTTCGTCTTTCACCCGGATTCCCCAGACAGCGCCGAGGGGCACGGCATCGTCATGGGCTTGGTGTCCGATCTCGCTCGCAACGAGACGGAGCTGCGGATCCTGGATGCCCAGACCTTGGAGGACAGAGCCGCCGTCCGACTTCCACAACATGTTCCGGCGGGGTTCCACGGCAACTGGATACCGACAGCGACGGGGTGATGGTGCCCATCGTTGTGTCGGTGGCGACGTTGGTTCTCCTGTCGCAAGTGCGGATTACGGAGCAACTGGCATGGCCGGCGTCTTCAGGTCTCATGCAGCCTCGGGTTGCCCGAAGGTCACGCCGCTTTCGGACGCACATCCGCCATCGCCGCCGGATCCTCGGTGCTCGCGAGACTCGGGGTGACCGGCCCCTCCGGGTCCCCGGGGATCGGCTCGGTCTGCGCGGCAACCTTCCTGCCGCGGCCGATCACGATCGCCGCAACGAGAGCCACGACCAGGCAGGTGATCGCACCGAGCAGCAGCCCGGCCCGTCCACCCCACTCCTGACTGACCCACCCCGCGATGGGCCCGCCGATGGCCGTCGAGCCCTGGAACGCCGTGGCCCACAGGGCCATGACCCGGCCGCGCATCTGCGGTTCGGCCTCGAGCTGGAGGGTGCTGTTGGTGGTGGAGTTGAAGGCGATGCTGACGGCGCCGACGATGGCGAGGGCGATCAGTTCGAGCGCGAGCGTGGGCGCTGCCGCCGCGGCGACGAGCGCGAAACCGAAGGCCGCCGCCGCCACGATCAGGACGCGCGTGCCGGTGCGACCCCACGTCGCGACAAGCAGACCGCCGCACACTGCGCCGATGCCCATCGCGGCGGTCATGAATCCGTACGCCTCGGAACCCGCGCCGAAGGTTTGGTCGGCAACGATCGGGAGTACCACCTGGAACTCGAAGGCGAGGCAGCCGATGAATGCCATCATCAGCAGTGGCACCGCGAGATTGCGGTTGCCACGCACGTAACGCAGACCCTCACGAAGCTGGCCGCGTGCGCGTTCCATCGGCGGCGAGCGGCGCAGCTCCGAGATATCCAGCCGCAGTAACGATGTCACCACCGCGACGAAACTGGCCGCATTGAGTAGGAAACAGATACCGAGACCGCCCGCGGCGATCGTGACGCCCGCAACCGCCGGACCGACGATGCGCGACGCGCTCACGAGCGTGGATTGCAGACTCACGGCGTTACGCAGATCCTCCGGCCCCACCATCTCGAGCAGGAACGACTGTCGCGCCGGGTTCTCGAAGGACTGGTTGAGGCCGAGCAGTAGCGCCAGCAGGTATACGTGCCACAGCGCAACGGCGCCACTGAGCGTGAGGACGCCTAGGACGACGGCCTGCACGCCCATCAGCGACTGCAGGCCGATCATCAAGCGGCGCTTGTCCGCCCGGTCGGCAACGACACCCCCGTACGGCCCGAGCAGTAAGACCGGCAGGGTCTGCAGCGCGACGACGAGGCCGATCGCAGTGCCGGAGCCGGTGAGCTCGAGGACCAGCCACGACTGTGCGACCAGCTGCATCCAGGTACCGATGAGCGAGACTGCCTGGCCGCTGAGGAAGCAGCGGAAGTTGCGGTTCGCCAGCGCGGCAAAGGTTTGGCGTCCGAGACTTCCCGCGGTCGTCATGAGCGGCTGGCGCCCCGGGCCCTACACATCCGCTCGCCGAGGGCCTCCAGGGCCGGCAGGGCGTGGAGCAGATCCTGGGTCTCGGCCTTGGGAAGTTGCGCGAGGTACTCGGCGAACAACTGAGTCCGCTTGTCCCGCAGCTGCGTGTGCAGCGCAACCCCGTCGGGGGTCGCGGAGACGACGACGGCGCGGCCGTCGTCGGGGTCGGCCGAGCGGGTCAACAGCCCGTCGGTTTCCATCTTGCCGATCATCCGCGACAGCATCGTCGGATTGAGGGTCTCGATCTCGGCCATCTCGCTGGCCCGGATCGGCCCCCGGCGCACCGCGGTGGTGAGGATCGAGAACTGCGTCTTCGTCAGTTCGCCGCGGGAAGTCTGCCGATCGACCTGCCGGGAAATGCGTCCGAGTGCGATCCGAAGCCGGGAGACCTCGTCGTCATCGAAGAGGCTCGTCAAAGTCCACCTCCAGTTACTTGCTTATCAGCAAGCATACACTGGACGGCGTCGAACCTGGTGCGCCGACCTGTCGGTCACCGGCGAGACCGGTGACCGACAGGGTTCTCGTAGATACGATTCGACGCGCGCTCGCCGGGTAACTCACGGACCCCGCCGACGAGCAACTCCCCCGCCACCACCGGAGGCACCACGTCGCCCCGTCTACTTACAGCATCTGCCCCGCGACGAATCCGGCGAGAAGTACCGAGAAACCACCCATTTCGCCGCCGATGAGCAAGACCATCGCGATATGCATCCCACGATCAGGATGCTCGAACTGATTGTCGGTGTCGCGCAGCGCACCGTGCACGATATAGCTGACAATCGCCGCGAGGAAGAAGAACACGAGTACCGCTGCGGCGGTCAGGTTCACCCACGTCGGCCAGGAACTGAGCTCCACGAAGACCGCGACCAGGAGCGTCGCGAACGCGTACAGCAGCGCCGATCGGTGCGCGATATCGACGTACGGGTGCGCCAGATGGTTGTCCGACGTCACCATCTGGCGGTACTTCCAAACCCCGAGGCCGAGCGCGAGCAGGAAGATCAGCCCGGCCGCGAGCAGGGTGACGACTGTGTCCGTTCCGAGGTTCGCGTCCACAACTCCCTCTTATCCGCACGCGGCGGCGATGAGCCCCCGAAGGTGCGCGGTATCGGTTTCATCGAGGGGCATCAGTGGGCGACGCGGGTCCCCTGCCTCGATGCCGATACCGCGCAGGCCCGATTTGATCGTGGTCGGCAGTCCGCGGCTCACGATCATGTCGAGGAACGGACGGATCCGGTCGAAGAACTCAGCCGCTCCAGCCTGGTCCCCCGCCACGACCAGTCGATGGAATGCCACAATCTGGTCCGGGATCAGACACGGTGCAGCCGTACACCATCCGGCGGCTCCTGCCTCGAATGCCTGCTGTGCGAGCGGGTTGCTCCCGTTGAAATAGGGCAGTGTCCCACCGCTGAGCTCACGAAGACGGTGCATACGGGTGACGTCACCCGTCGATTCCTTGACCATCGTGATGTTGTCGACGCTTGTGACCAGGTCGAACAGGAACTCCGGCGTCATATCGATGCCGGTGGTGGCGGGATTGTTGTAGACCATCACCGGAATGGACACCGCATCCGCGATCGCCATGAAATGCTGGCGCACCTCTTCCTCGGTGAGCCTCCAGTACGACATCGGCAAGGCCATGACCGCCGAAGCGCCGAGGCTCTCTGCGATTCGTGCACGTCGGACGGCTCCGGCTGTCGTCAGGTCTGACACTCCGACGACGGTCGGCACACGACCGTCGACATGGCCGATGGATTCGTTTGCGACGGCTGACCATTCGCTGGGATCGAGGTAGGAACTCTCCCCGGTACTGCCGAGTGGCGCGATCGCATCGACACCCGCGTCGATCATGCGGTCGAGCAGTAGGTGCAGGATCTCGACGTTGACGGTGTTGTTGTCGCGCGGGTGCAGCGGGGTCACGGGGTACGCAACGATGCCGCTGATAGTGCTGGTCATGTGTGCTCCTCAGATGGCGTAGGTCAAAGTCAGGGAAGGTCGAAGACGTCCGGATGCGCCCGCAGCGCCTTGCGCGCGTAGTAGCCGAAGTTCGCCTCGCTTCGGCGTGGGGTCAGCGTCCAGTCATGAGCTTCCTTCGCCAGCCGCGGCGGAAGCGGTTTGATCTCGCCCGCGGCCATCGCCAGCAACTGCAGGCGCGCGGCCCGTTCGATCAGATGCGCCAGCGAACACGCCTCCTCGATGGTCGACCCGACCACGAGCTGCCCGTGATGCGCCAGCAGGATCGCGCGCTTGTCGCCCAAGGCCCCGGCGATGATCTCACCCTCCTCGTTGCCGACCGGCACACCTGGCCAGTCCGGCAGGAAAGCGCAGTCGTCGTAGAGCGGGGCCATGTCCATCTGCGATACCTCGAGCGGGACCTCGAGCATCGACAGCGCCGCCACGTGCAGCGGGTGCGTATGCACGATGCAGTTCACGTCGGGCCGCGCGCGGTAGACCCAGCTGTGGAACCGGTTGGCCGGGTTGGCCATTCCTTCGCCTTCGAGGACCGTGAGATCCTCGTCGACGAGTAGCAGGTTCCCCTCGGTAATCTCGTCGAACCCAAGACCGAGCCGCTGGGTCAAGTACGTTCCGGGCTCGGCTCCGCGGGCCGAGATCTGCCCCGCCAGGCCCGAGTCGTGGCCGGCGTCGAAGAGCGCGCGGCAGGTCAGTGCGATCTTCTGACGGTCCGTCCACTGCTGCTTCGGAATCTGTTCGAGCATTGCCGCTTTCGCGGTCTTCATCAGCTCTTCCTTGCCGAGGCTCATCGTGGTCGCCATACCGGTCTCCCTTCCAACTATCCCTGTCAGTGACACAAGTAGGACTATAGGACACTTTGTGTCATTTAAGCAACCATGGGAGATCACCGTAGGATCGGGAATCACTAAGCCGACGCGACGGGCGCGGCAGCAAACAGAGGAGAGGCGGAGAGTTGGTGGCGTTCCTCCGCTCCCATCGACGCAGGGCCGGATTGACACTGGAAGCCCTCGCCGAGAGCACCGGACTGACAAAGAGCTATCTATCCAAGGTGGAGCGCGGCATCAGCACGCCATCCATCGCCGTCGCGCTGAAGATCGCGCGAGCGCTCGACGCCGATGTCGGGCAACTGTTCTCCGACGGCCTCGACACCGACGCGATGGCCCTCGAACGCCACGACCAGCGCATACCCGTCGCCGACGGCACCGGAAGCGCGGTCTACGATCCCATCGCCACCCGGATGGTCGGAAAGTCGATGCAGCCGTTCATCGTTCACCCGACCACCGAGTCCGGATCCGACTTCATGGAACACCCGGGCGAGGAGTTCGTCCTCGTCACCCGGGGCACGGTCGAAGTGAGCATCCCCAACCAGGTGATCACTCTCGATCAGGGCGACAGCCTCTACTTCGACGCGAACACCCCACACCGGGTGCGGTCGGTGTCACCCGAACGCGCGGAGCTGGTGATCGTGGTCTACGACAAGGACTCCACCCTGGCTCCGGAAACGCATACGCCGCAGCGGCGCTGCGGACCCGGGTCCTGACGGGACCTGCCCCCTGGTTCGAATGAGACCGCACGGCCTCCAAGCTTCTTCTCAGTGTCGCACGCTATCTTGACGCGGTGAATGCCCAGCAGAAGCACAGACTGGCCGGACGGGGTCGCCATCATGCGATTCCCCGCCGACGGGGGGCGACTGCGCTTCGCGTCGTCGCTGCGTCGCTGTCGGCCGTGGTCCTGGCGTCGAGCGGGCTGGCGTGGGCGGCCCAGTCGCACCTCGCCGCGGGGCTCACCCGATCAGATGCGCTCGACGCCCTGTCGGGTGAGGAACGCACGTCGGCGCATGGCGATACGAACATCCTCCTCATCGGCCTCGACAGCCGGAAAGATATGGACGGCAACGACCTTCCAGCCGAGTTCGTCACCGACCAGCTGCATGCCGGCGACAGCGATGTCGGCGGGTACAACACCAACACCCTTATCCTGCTGCATGTTCCGGGTGACGGCAGCCGCGCCACGGCGGCCGCCATCCCACGGGACGACTACGTGGCCGTTCCCGGCTACGGAATGCGCAAGATCAAAGAGGCCTACGGGCTGGCGAAGGCCGATGCGGACATTGAACTAGCCGAGGCCGGGATGAGCGATCCGGCCGAGCGTGAGCAACGCGCCCGGGATGCGGGGCGGCGTTCGACACTCCGGACGGTCCAGGATCTGCTGCGCGTGCCGATAGATCACTTCGCCGAGGTGAATCTCGTGGGCTTCTACGACATCGCCCGGGCGCTCGGGCCGCTCGAAGTGTGTCTCAACGCCCCCGTGGACGATCCCTACTCCGGCGCACGCTTCCCCGCGGGCCGGCAGTCCCTGGATCCGTCGCAGGCGCTGTCGTTCGTCCGCCAGCGACACGGCCTCGACAACGGCGACCTCGACCGCACCCACCGGCAGCAGGCCTTCCTCAGCGCGGTCCTCTACAACCTGAAGTCGACGGGAGTGATCGGCAACATCGGCAAGCTGCGCGCGCTGGCCGATGCCGTCAAGAACGACATCGTCATCGACTCGCAACTCGACCCCGTCGACTTCGCGACCCACGCACGCGCCCTGACCAGAGGAAACCTCGACTTCTACACGCTACCGATCCAGAGCTACGCCACCATCGACGGTCAATCGGTCAACCTCGTCGATCCGAACCTTCTTCGCAGCGAGATCAAGGAACTCTTCACTGACGGTCGCGCTGCTCCACCCCCCACTACCTCCACGCCGCCGAACACCGTGGACGCCCAGGACCTCTCGGTGCCGGACGGGCGCGCCGACGCCGTGACGATCCCCACCAATGGCGTCCAGGGTGCACCCATCTCCGCGGACACCCCGAACGGAATCCCCTGCGTCGACTGACGCGACCGACCACCGGGCCGGACAGTCATACCAGCGGCCGGCAGGTCAGCTCGCGGCTTCGCGCTCGGCCAGCCGGTCGGTGTCGGCGTCGGTCCATCCCGTCGGCGGAACGATCTTCGCCCACGCGACGGCGACCTCGGGTCCGTAACTGTGGCCGTAGCCGTCGGGCACGGCGTTGGAGAACGCCATGTCGATCGCGACCTGGAAGAACGTCACTCCGGGGATCCACTGCATCGCCGGATCGACGTCGCGTCCGCGTGGCTCGGACAGCCAGTCCGGCTTGTGCAGGATCAGGCGCGGCGACCACCACACGATCGGGTCCGACGCGTGCTGCAGGTACACCACCCGCGGGTCGGCCCACTGCGCCGGCAGGTCCAGATCGGACGGCCTGCTCGAGAACCGGACGGAGTGCCCCTCGTCGACGATCGGGAGGATCTCCGGCGAACCGGGGTCGCGGGAGTCGGTGATCCGCTGCCACTGCTCGCTGAAACTCGGGTTACCCACCCACAGTGCGCCGTCGGTGCGGGCGACCATGTCCTGCGCGCCGGTGAACGCGCTCTGACCACCGAACGCGCCGAGGCTCTCTCCGAAGACCACGAGTTTGGGGCGCTGTGCCTCGGGAAGTTGTGCCCACGCCGCGTGCACCGCCTCGAACAGGATCCGGCCGGCGTCCTTCGGTGTCTCCACATCGGTGAGGAAGGCGACCGGGCTGGGCAGGAACGAGTACTGCATGGCCGCGATCGCGGTATCGCCGTTCCACAGATACTCGAGGGAGTTCGCGGCGGACGGGTTGACCCAGCCCCGTCCGGTGGTAGTGGCCACCGCAAGCACTGCACGATCGAAGGCCCCGGTGCGGTCGAGTTCGGCGACGACGTTCTGCGCGACACCCTCGAGATCGTCGGCCGACGCCATACCCGCGTACGCGCGGATCGGCGTCTGCGCGGGCCGCGCGCTGAACTCGGTGAGCTGCTCGGCGGTGGGACCCGCCGCGACGAACTGGCGTCCCTCCTGGCCCAGGGTGTCCCACGCCTGCGTCGATGCGGGAGATCCGGAACGCTCCGGCGCGGTCGGCTGCTCGGTGCCGGGATGAGTGCCGTGGTCGGCCTCTGCGAACGCGTTGTTCGCCAACCGCAGGAAGCCTTGGTAGAGAGCATCGTTGGCAATAGTGAAGGATAGGAAGGCCACGAGCACGACGGCGACCGCGCGCGCGACCGGTGCCGGGACGAACCGGGAGCCGAACTTCGCCACGCGTCGCGTCCCAGCACGGAACAGTCGGCCGATCCCCAGCAGCAACATCGCCACCAGTACCGCGACCGTCAACACCAGCAGGTACAGCGAGCGCGGAGTCTCCTCGACCGCGACCAGCGAACGCACCGTCGCCTGCCATGACGACCCCAGGTACAGGAACAGTGGGACGACGATCACCGCGGCCACCGCCAACGCGAGCCACCCCCGGCGACGGGTCTGCGCCGACCACTGCGGATCGAACCCGATCTTACGGACGATCCACGCAACGACCACGCCCAGCGCGTAGCCGATCACGCACGAGACGCCTGTCGCGATGCCCTGGAAGTACCACGCGCGCGGCAGCAGTGACGGCGTCATCGAGAAGGCGAAGAACACCAGCGCCAGCGTCAGGCCGACGGCACTGAGTGAGCGGCCGTATCCGGTCACGGCCGCGATGAGACGCGGTCGCAGCGGCGGCTTCGCCGACGGCGACGCGACCGGCGGATCCTTCTGCTCGGGGTCGGACTGGACGTCGGGGGCGACTGGAATCGACACCGGCGAAGTGTAGACGGATCTCACAGTGGAGAGTTATCGCGTCAGGTCAACTTCACTGTGCGGCCGATGGGCAGGACCCGCTGCTGGTTGTCCACCCACTCCCGCATGACGATCATCTCCTCGCGGCGCTGCACCGAATCCCAGGTCGCCATCTCGATGTTTCCGACTAGGTTCTGGCTCTCCTTGACGACGCGATCACGCTTGGCCTGCACCACCCGGTCGCGGTATCGCTTGACGGAGATCCGCAGGTCCTGGATGGCGTCGATCTCGCTCTTGATGACCTCGATCGGGCGCATGACGTCCTCGTCGAGCTCGGCCGGATCCTCGATACCGGCCGCGACGAGCCGCTGCTTGAACAGGTGGATTCGGTAGACGTCGTTGTGAATCTTGCGGGCCACCTCGTCGAGCTGCGCGGGCGTGACGCGGATCGCCGCGACCTCCCCACCGGCCCACTCGAGGAACGCCTTGAACAGTTCCACCTCGGTGGTCAGGTACACCAGCAGCGCCACCTCGGTGAGCACCTTGGGGTCGTCGGGGTGCGGCCGCGTCTTCACGCTCAGCAGCTCACCCTTGACGAGCACCTCGTGCTTGGGGAACACCCGGTGCAGCAGATCGAGGTAGACCACGGGGCCCACCTTCTTACTGCGGATGCGCTTGATCCCGAGCTCGTAGTGGGCATTCCACTCGCCGCCGTCGTTGGGGATGTCGTACAGGAAGACCCGGATCGGATCCTGGTGCGAGTACGAGACGTCGGTGGCCGGGGCGACGGCGTCGACCTCCTCCGGTGCGTCGTCGGATGTCTCAACGACGAGGGGGGCCTCGAGGTCGTCGACGGCCTCGGGAACAGACGGCTCGGGAGCCGGAGATTCGGAGGCAGGAGGATCTGGCACTACGCCGGCCTTCCTGCGCCTACTGACAGTTGCCATCGCTAGTGAGCGGCCGCGTACGCCTTGAACACGTCACCGGAAATGCGTCCACGGGCCGAGACCGCGAAACCGTTGCGGCTGGCCCATTCGCGGATTTCCTGGGTGCTCGCGCCGCCGCCCGCGGGCTTCGCGGCGCGCACCGTCTGCCGTCCGCCGACCCGGGTCGCGTGACGGATGTAGTAGTCGAGCTTCCGGTGGAACTCGACGGCGTTCTTGTCGTTGAGGTCGATCGTGTACTCGACGCCGTTGACGGCGAATGTGATGGTCTCGCCACCAACGTCGATGGGCTCGCCATCAAGATCATCGACGAGCTCGACAACTACCTTCTTTGCCACGTGTATCTCCCAGGAGGATCGCCAGACAAGCCTCATAGGAGATTACGGGACAACCCCGCGCACAGGCCGATGCGGATCGGGGTTGCACATCGTCGGCCGTGACGATGAGGCCCGCCCGGTCCGCACCGAGTGCCGGTCAGCGGGCGTCGATACCGGTCTGCGCGTATTCCACGTCCTGCTCCGGCTGCGCACCGCCGACGATGACGCCGTCGACGATGACCGGCAGACCACCGGGCAGAGTCGTCAGGGACTGCTGAACCTGCGCATCGATCAGGTCGACGAACTACGAAGCACCATCGTCTCGGTCAGCGGCGCCGCCTCACTACGCGCCGGACTGATCGCCTCCGTGACGGAGGCTGGCGGATGGGCCGCCATCGTCGGGCTACCCCGCCTGAGCTTGCTCGCGGGCCGCGGAGATGGGTGCCGACCTCCGCAGGTGTGCGCTCGTGCCGAACCCGGGGCCGGATCCGGTCGCCGTGGCCGCGGCGCTGGTCGATGGCGTCGACTTCGTCCTCGTCTCGCTCGGCGGCGCCGACGTGTCCCCGAGCAGGGCCCGCGCCGTGACCGCGCGGGCTCGCCGCAACGGCACAGTTCTCGCGGTCATCAACGGTCGCTGGCCGACCGTCGATCTGCAGCTCAATGCCCGCGTGGCCGGCTACACCGGCGTCGGGAAGTGCTGGGGCCACAGCGGCGCCCGGACCGAGGAACTTTCGCGCCCGCTACGCCCTCGCCGAGCTCAAGGCCGAGGTCAACGCCCGTGAGAATTCCCCCGGAGCACTCGCGGACCGGGGTCACGACCTCGACCGTCGCCGCGCCGAGGGTCTGTATCCGAAGTGGCCTTTGGACCTGAACTCCACACGCGCACACGCAGAGAAGGAGAAAACCAGCCCGGCCGCGCTCGCCGAGTCGGTCCCGGAACGGATGGCCGCATACGCCGAACAGTGGAAGGCCGGCGAAGCCGACCGCGATAGCGGCCAACCCGGCGCGCGCATCCAATGGACCGACCGGGCCTGGCACTGGAGCGCCTGGGGCGCAGACGGCACCAAAGCCAGCGACTTCGAAGACCGCCGCGACGCTGCCCGCTACGCAGCCGAGACCGCTCTCAAACGGTTCGAGAAGGAACCGGCGGCCATGCCCACCGGGATCGAAGTCGCCCGTAGCGCCGGCGCCACTCTGGACGCGGGCCACCCGCACAATCTGCGGCAAACAGTCCACCGTGAAGTTCGAACGCGGCGATCAGCACCGGACAGAACCCGAGCCCGGTCGCGACACCGACCGCGGGCTGTAAGCAACCACCCGGAACGCTGCCCCTGGGTCCATGCCAGGCGAGGGGCAGCGTCACGTACTAGGTTCGATCGCCCGGTGGGCCGGGCATTTCGAAATGGTCCTGCACAGCGGAGCTGGCGTTGAACAGGCTTTGCCTGCTCCTAACCCATTGTGTCGCGCCATTCGTGATCGCCTCAGGATCAACCCCGCCATTCCGGGTCGGATGCAACTGGCGAAACAACTCTGGGTGCCCATCCTTGAAACGCATTTCCCCCGTCCGGCCGCTGACAGGAACCCGAGGCGCCGGCGCGTGGGTCGGATACGTCCGCCACCACCACAGATTCCGGCACCCCAAGCCACTTGCCCAGGCGAGGATGCCGATCGGCATCGGATCGAGTCGCTACGACATCGATCAGATCGATTCTCCCCCAAACCCGGTTCGTCACGCCAGCTTCAGACAACAGCTGATCAAGGTGGTCGGGGACAGACGACTCACTGAGCCTCGAAACTCCGCGACTCCATGAACGACCTGAACCTGGTTGGTAGCCTTGCGTTTCCGCCAGTCAGAAGCTCGCCGGGATGTCCAGAACCTCAATACCCGCCACACGCTGCAAGGCATCCCACAGATCGGGCCGGTCCGACAGTGCCGCGGAACCGAGAACCGTGAAGTCGGTTGGCGCAGTTGGTGCACTGGTCTGGTCCCCACCCGGGGCGAACAGCGCGAAGCAGGCATCCGCGTGTGCCATCTCGTGCCGTGCCCAATACCGGATGCCGTCATAGCCCGCATCGCGCAGCGCAAGGGCCCACTGCTGTGTGAGGGGATAGTCGATGGTCGTGGAGATCTCAGAGGTCATGCCGAACTGGATCGCGGCGTTCGATGTCATGTCCGCGACCTGGAGCTCTCTACTGACAGCCACCGTCGAGATCGATCGCTTGTTGATCTCGGGCCGCGGAATCAGTTGGATTCCGCCCCATGTCTCAAGCAGCGTGATCAGTTCCGCCTCAGCGGTGTAGCAGGTCCCGTGAGGACCGGGCAGGTCGAAGCGGCCGCCGCCGGTACCGAACCACCACGGAGCGAACTTGGACCCGTGAGTGCGGTACATGCGCGTTCCGGCTGGGAGAGCGACCACAGGAAACCGTCCCCGGAGTTCATCCGAGGACGGTGGCGGGCTCAGGTGCTGCTGGGCGCGCGATGCACTCATGCGACCAACCGTGCAGACGCCTGCTGCGCGAGCGTGACGACGTCACTCGTGTCCCCATCAACAAGGGCTTGCCGCGGGGTACGCCCACCCAGTTCGGGCTGCGGGCTCGACATCCACGAGGCGATAGTCCAGCCTTCGACGTCGGCATGCGCCCACGCCCCCAGAACGCCCTTGATCCCCAGGATCGGGACGTGCGGATCGGTGTCGGTCAAACCGCCTGACCAATAGCCCGCGGTCCCTTCAGCAGCCTTCAACTGCAGCACCCGATGCTCTCGGACAGCTTGGCTGAGGGCCTGCTTGCTCCAGCCGGTGACATGGAGGGCCTGCTTGTGGGTAAGGACCGCGCCGATGTGGTTCTCCCAGGCGCGGCGTGCCCTGAGGCTCGACAGCACGCTCTTCACCCCGGCGGCAACATACTTCGCATCGGCGGCGTCGAGAGGCTCCCCTGCCATACCGCTGGCATCCAGTTGGTCGTCGACAACCTTCTTCAGTGGAGTGCTCATGACTCCATAATCCTAGGTCAAGCAGGTCAAGTCAAGTAGGTCAAGCAACTTGCGTGGGTAGGCGAGATGCCACTGCGCACGCCGGCCACCCGTGATCCACCGCAGTCTCGGGTCGTTTGCGCCAACACCACGCTGATACGGCGGTCAAGCGCATAGGCCGCGGCGAAGACCACGTGAGCTGCGCGAACAGAACACCCGGCTCAAGCGACTGCTCGCCGAGGCCGAACTCGAGAAGGACGCCCTCCGCGAGGTGGCCAAGGGAAAACTCTGAGCCCGGACGCCACACGCCGCGCCGTCGACATGCTTCGAGGACGTGCTGAGCATGTCGGAACGGCTCGCGTGCAAAGCGGTCGGGCTCGCCCGCTCCACCTACTGGCTGCGGACGTACTCGAAGACGAATCCGTGCCACGGGTTCCGGCGTACCTGGGCGGCGTTGCGGTTCGACGAACACCAGGGCGTGAACAAGAAGACGGTGCATCGCCTGTGGAAGGAGGAGGGCCTGCAGCGGCGGGTCCACAGCGCCCGCACACGTGTCGGCTGCTCGTCGTACCCGACGACCCCGGCCGATGCGCCGAAGGTGTTGTGGGCCCTGGACTTCCAGTTCGATTCCACTGTCGACGGCAAGTCGGTGAAGATCGCGTCGCTGCTCGATGAACCTCCCCCACGCACTTCGTGCAGGACGGTACCCCCACCCGGCAGTCGCTGTTGAACATCGTCGAGCGGTCGATCACCGCCGAGCGGCTCACCCGCGAGTTGGAGGCGTGTTTCGCTGCAGCGGGCGGTCCGCCGATGGCCCTGCGGATGGACAACGGGTCGGAGTTCATTTACCAAGCGCTGCAATCATTTTGCGCCGCACAGGTGGGGCTGTCGTACATCCGTCCGGGTACGCCGTGGAACAACGGCTACATCGAAACGTTCAACAACCGCCTACGACGGGAGTGCCTGAACCGGAACCACTGGACGAACCTGCTCGAGGCCCGCGTCGTCATCGGCGACTTCAAGCACGAGCACAACACCCGTCACCGTCACTCGAGCCTGGGCTACCTGACCCCGGTCGAGTACGCTGCCCGATGCAGCCACAGGCACCACCCCGTGGCCTGCGCGATCAACTGAGATCGGTATCAATCACAACCTGGCTCCAGAACCAGCTGGACCGACTTTCGGGGACCTGCCGAAGCGTCGGAGATCGGCTCCGGATCGTCGTAGTCGTTATCGTCCCCGGCGCCGGCAAGTAGCAGTTCAGCAAGCGCTGGACTGGCGCTGTAGCGGCGGATCGAGTCTCGGACGGTGTCGGCATAATCGGCTTCCACCACCAGCATTTCTTGATCAGCACAGGCCGGTTCGCAGGGAACGACACGATGGCTCTGTCCTTGGGTAGCGTCGCGAGATCATCGTCCGTCAAGATCGACCGCTCCTGCCAGCTCTGTGACCTGTTTCCACCGCCGCGGCCGCCGAAGTGGCTGTACTGGCCCGGAAGCAACTCGAGTATCACCGTGTTGGTCGCCTCGTCGAGTACCGCGACCCACCAACAGATCGTGTCCCCGCGCATCGACGACGGCGACGCTTACACTGCTGCCGTCCCGCCGAGCGGCGTCGAGCGCCGCATCCACGGCGATCCTCGCGGTTGCGTGATCGAGCCGTTCCTGCCTGCCATCGAAAACCCCTCTGCGTTGACTGTTGCCACCGACTCGATTCGTCAGCGTGATACTTCTGCGTCGACGAGCGTCACACCAGCCTCGTCGGGCCAGCGGTAGCAGTTCAACTCGGGTCGGTTCGGCCTCCTGCAGGCGTAGGCTCTCACTTTCAACGTGGTCGTGACGTCGAGGGCGCAGTCGCGCCGGCGACTACCCGTCGAAAGGGCTTCACCACATGGCCGTACTGGTGGGTTACGCGACGGCCAATGGGTCGACTCGCGGTGTAGCTGAGGCCATTACAGCATCGATCAAGCGGTCCGGTGAGGACGTGGACATTCGCCCGCTGGGCGAGACGACATCGGTAGCCGGCTATCGGGCATGCGTGTTCGGAAGCGCGATCCACAACGGACAGTGGCTCACCGAGGCCAGTGAGGCGATCGAGCGACTGAGCACGGATCTGCGCGGACGAACTGTTTGGGCGTTTTCGGTGTCCTCGGTGGGAACGACCAGCACGTTTCTGTCGCCACTTCTGGCGCGGGGTTTGCGCCGGGCGACTCCCGAACCCCGTGCCGTAGCGACACTGCGATCAACGGCACGCGTGCGCGATCATCGCTTTTTCGCCGGGGCGATCGCTCCTGGCGATTGGCCCGGGACTGGCCGAATCGTGTTTCGGATGATGGGTGGTCACTACGGTGATGCTCGCGACTGGCACGACATCGACAACTGGGCCGCTGACATCTGCGCCAACCTGTGAAACTCCAACTGTCCCCTACGGATCAACGGAGTTGTCCACCTTCGCTTCTGGATGAGTCCGATCTGATGCGGGATCAGAGGAAGACTGACCCGAATGAAGGTCCCGCCGAGTTCGGCGGGGCCTGCACGTTCGGTCGGTCAGTACCAGACGGCGACGCCGCCGTGGCCTGAGCAAGTTCCCCTTCGGCTCTGGCTGTAGCTGAAAGTGCCGTCCTTGCACTTCGCTGATGCCCCGGACGCGTCTGAGCCAGGCGACTTAATGCAGTTGCCCGCGGAGTTCTCGTAGTAGCCGTCGCCGCAGCCCCAACCGCCGCCGCTCGTTCTACCACCTGTACCAGATGGCGCGGGAGCCGGAGCGGGAGCGGGCGACGGAGCGGGTGCAGGTGCGGGTGCGGGTGCGACAACGGCCGGCGCAGGCGGGGCAACCAGAGGCGCCACCAATGCGCCCGCAGATGGAATCGAAGTCGGCGCAGGCGCAACACTTGTCGTTGTAGGTCGCGCCTCGACCGTCGTCGTGGCAGTAGTAGTCGTTGGTCGCTCAGTAGTCGTGGTAGTCGATGTCGCGGTAGGTGTGAGCGACCGCGTGACTCGGACCTGCTCAGACTCCGGAGATTCCGGGGAGGGAGCGAGCGTGCCACCGATGATCATCAAACCGACGGCGCCCGCGGTGACCGCAGCGGCTGGCTTGCGGCCCGTGATTCGGGCCCACCCAAGACGACCCCTGAACAGCGCGATGACGCCAATAATCAGCGCAACGACGCCCACGAGGCTGAAGAATCCGGACAAGGTGACTCCCCCAAAAGATGTGCGATTGGCCCGCAACATCTAAACACGAAGTCGACCGCCCGGTTTGCGAGATCACCCGAATGCTTCTAGACCAAACACCTCAGCACCCGCCAGCGAGCTGCAGCTCCCATCGCAAACAGTCGAGCGCCTCACGCACCCCGCTGAGGAGGTGTAGGCGGGAGCGCTCAGTCGGCATACAGCCGCATCGCTTGCGGTATCCGCAGGGGCGAACGTGAAGACAACCCAGAAGATGCTCGGACACCCGTCCGCGACCATGACCCTCGATGTCTGCACGGACCTGTTCGACGGTGACCTGACTGCGGTGGCCGACACACTCGATGCAGCTGTGGAGAATCAACATGTGGGCAAAAAGTTGCCCCTCACCTGCACAGCAGGTGAGGGGCATTTGGCGGTGGCGGAGGGATTTGAACCCTCGGACGGGGGTTACCCGTCACACGCTTTCGAGGCGTGCTCCTTAGGCCGCTCGGACACGCCACCGCCGAAAACTTTACCGGACGTCAGCCATATGGCCGAATCGCCAGGTCAGGGTCATTTTCCGGTGAGCTTGTCCTTGATCGTCGAGGCGGCGTCCTTGACCTTCTCACCCGCGTCCTTGACGGCGGATTCGACCTGGTCGCCCTTGCCCTCGTTCTTCAGCTCGTCGTCACCGGTCGCCTTGCCGGCGGTTTCCTTGGCCTTGCCGCCGAGGTCCTGAGCCTTGTTCTGAGCCTTGTCTGCGATTCCCATGAGCACTCCTCCGTGAATCTGCGTAGGTCTTGCGGTTCCGGTGCCACATGAGCACCTGTCTCCACGACACCACGATCGGCGGAACTCTGCCGGGGAACTCCCCGGCTCACCGCCAGGAAAGTCTGCGTTATCGCAGTTCAGAGGCGCTAACGCTGGTCCTGAAAGAAATTCTCGAGAAGGCCCGCACATTCGCCCTCGAGGACCCCGCCGCGCACCTGTGGGCGGTGGGTGAGCCGACGATCCCGGACCACATCCCACAACGAGCCGACCGCACCGGTCTTCGGTTCCCACGCCCCGAACACGACCCGGCCGACGCGTGCGAGAACCAGCGCGCCGGCGCACATGGTGCAGGGCTCGAGGGTCACCGCGAGGGTCGCGCCCTCGAGCCGCCAGCCGTCGCCGTGAACCCTGGCGGCGGCGCGCAGGGCGAGAATCTCGGCGTGCGCCGTGGGGTCGCCGGACGCCTCGCGGGCGTTCGCTGCACGCGCCAGCTCCACGCCGGCCGCGTCGAACACCACCGCGCCCACCGGTACATCCGCATCGGAGGCGGCGGCGGCCGCGGCAAGCGCGGCACGGACCATCCGCTCGTCGTCCCGCAGGGTCACGCCGAACTACCCGATGTCAGCGGGGCAGCTTGTCGAGTTCAGCCGACAACTCCGCCTCGAAGCCGCAGCGCTGGGCGACCATCGTCAGCTGCTCGTCCGGATACAGGTCGGTCTCGGCGAGAATCACCCCGAGTACGGCGTCCGGCAGCCCCAAGTCGGCGAGCACCCCGAGGTCGCCTTCTTCCCACGGTTCGACGTCGTCGAGCTCGTCGGGATCGATGTCGGGGATGTCGACGTTGAGCGCCTCGAGCACGTCCGCCGCGATGTCGTAGTCAATGGCCGCGGTGGCGTCGGAGATCAGCAGTCGAGTGCCGGTCGGTGCGGGACGGACGATGACGAAGAACTCGTCGTCGACGTCGAGCAGACCGAACACGGCACCGGAACTGCGCAGCTCCAGCAGCTCCTTTTCGGCGGTGCGCAGACTCGTCAGCGCACCCTCGCTCAACGGACCGCATTTCCAGCGGCCTTCCTCACGGACGACGGCGATGCCGAAGCCGGTCAGGTCCTCCATCGAACCTGCGGAGGCGCTGATGTTGTTCGCGCGCTGTGCACCCATGCGCGCAACGGTAGCCCGCGCAGTGCCTCCATAAGAAGTCCAGGCGTAAATGTGCCAACCTGTTCGGGTGGCTGACTCCGTTTCCGCACCTCCCATCTGCGTTCTCGGCCTCGGTCTGATCGGTGGATCGCTACTTCGTGCGGCCGTCGCCGCGGGCCGGGAGGGCTGGGGCTGGAACCGCTCCGCTCCCACCGTGGACGCCGCTCTCGCCGACGGATTCGATGCCGGAACCGACCTGGCCGCGGTGCTCCGCCGGGCCGCCGCTGCGCGGGCGCTGATCGTGGTCGCGGTGCCGATGCCGGCCGTCGATGCGACCCTCGCCGCGATCGCCGAGCACGCACCCGACAGCCCCGTCACCGACGTCGTCAGTGTCAAGGTCGAAGTGGCCGCTGCGGTCGCCCGGCACGGCCTCCAGGACCGGTTCGTGGGCGGGCACCCGATGGCGGGGACATCGGAATCCGGGTGGGTGGCCGGCGACGCCGACTTGTTCCGCGACGCGGTGTGGGTGGTGAGCGCCGACGACGGCGTGGACCCGGCCATCTGGGCGCAGGTGGCGCGGCTGGCGCTGGACTGCGGCTCGGTGGTGGTTCCGGCGGAGTCCGCCGAGCACGACGCCGCCGTGGCCCGCATTTCGCACCTGCCGCACGTCCTGGCGGAGGCGCTCGCGCTGTCCGGCGCTGCCGGTGGCGACCTGGCGCTGGGCCTGGCCGCCGGTTCGTTCCGCGACGGCACCCGCGTTGCATCGACCGCGCCGCAGCTGGTGCGGGCGATGTGCGAGGGCAACCGTGCCGCCCTGCTGACCTCTCTGGACGAGACTCTCGAGGTCTTGAATCGGGCTCGCACCGAGCTGGCAGGCCAGGGCACGCTCATTGAGCTGGTGGAATCCGGGCACGACGCCCGCCTGCGCTACGAGCAGCGCGAGCGCTGGACCATCACCGACATCCCCCCCGGCTCCGAGAACTGGCTCGAACGAATGCGGGACGCCGGACGCCGCGGCGGGGTGTTGCGGCCATGAGCACGCCCACGCTGCGCGACGTCGCGGGTCTGCTCGCCAAGAAGGAGATGACCGCCACCGAGCATGTACGGGCCACTCTCCACGCGCTCGACGGACTGCTCGACACGCCGTGGGCGAACCTAGTGGCCGCCCGCGACGACGCTGCGGCGTTGGAGGCGGCCGCGCGCGCCGACGCCGAGATGGCCGACGGGAACTGGATCGGCCCACTGCACGGCATCGCGGTCGCGGTGAAGGACAACATCGATGTCGCGGGGATGCCGCCGCGGTGCGGCAGCGCGGTCCTCGCCGACGTCCCGCCAGCCGAGTCCGATGCCCGCATCGTCGCCCGGCTACGTGAGGCCGGCGCGATCATCGTCGCCAAGACGCACCTGCACGAGTTCGCGTACGGTCCGACGGGCGCGGTCAACGCGTCCGGCCCGGCCGCGCACCCGGTTGACCCGGCGCTGATCACGGGCGGCTCGTCATCCGGGTCGGCGGCCCTGGTTGCGAGGGGCGTCGTCCCACTCGCTCTGGGCACCGATACCGGTTGCAGCACACGCACTCCCGCCGCCCTGTGCGGCGTGGTCGGCTTCAAGCCGAGCTTCGACGCCTTGCCGACCGGCGGCGTGTTCCCGCTGTCGACCACGTTCGACCACGTCGGCTTGCTGGCGGCCGACGTTCTCGATGTCTCGTTGGCATGGGGTGCGATCCCCGGCGTCGCACACGTGCGCACCCCGGTGGCAGGGCTGAGGGTGGGCCGGCTGCGCGGGGAGAACTGGGATGTCGCCGATGCCGCGATCGCGGCCGCAGTGGATGCGGCGTGCCAGGCGCTGGCCGACGCGGGCGCCGAGGTGATCGACGTGGAGCTGCCCGAGACGCCGCAACTCCTGGCCGCGTACCCGATCATCACCGGCTCGGAGGCGTACGAGACGCACCGGGGCTGGTTCGAGTCCGTGCCGGAGCTCTACCAGCCACCGACCGCCGCGCTGCTGGCGGCACAGAAGGACCGCCCCGCCGTCGAGTACCTGCACGCGCTGCGCACGGTGGAACGGCTTCGCCGCCAAGCACTCTCCCGCCTGCGCGGCAGCCTGGGCCTGAACGCACTGATCACCGCCACCACTCCCCTGCGTGCCGTCACCCAGGAACAAGCCCTCTCAGCCGACCCTGCCGTTGCCCGAACCCCGCTGCTGCGCATGTGCAGTCCCTTCAATGCGCTCGGGATCCCCGCGATCTCGGCGCCCGTCACGATCGACGTAGGCGCGCCGGTCGGCGTCCAGCTGATCGGTCTGCCCACCACCGCGGGCGGGCACGGGTCGCATCCTGCCGAGTCCACCGCTCTCGCCTGTGCACTGACGGTGGGCTGACCGCGCATTCGCAGGATCAGGTGAGCTGCAGCGTCGTCACACAGGTCGGATCGTCGTCGTATGTGGAGATCGCCGACGTAACCGAGCGGCCGCCGCTTTCGAGTGTGACGGTCGCGTCGACAGCTCTCGGCAGCCAGAGTCCGAAGAACCCGTTGTCGTTGGTGCGGAGCATGCGATCGACGAGCACGGCGCCGTTCGCGCGGTCGGTGACCGAGACCCGGATGTCCTCGTTCTGCATCTCGCCGAGACACGTCGTCAGGCTGTGAAAGTAGCACTCGTGAGTCTGCGTGGCATAGGGGGCGATCGAGACGTAGAACTGCTCGTCAGGTAGCGCCAAGGACGCCGTGGCGCCGCTGCCGTCGGAGAGCTCGACCGTACGCGACCTGACCGATGCGAGCAGATCCGCGGGCCGATCGTCGACCGGCATGGTGTCGAGCCGGGTGATCACCTCGCGGGCGTCGAGACCGTCGAGGCCGTGCTGTTCGAGCAGCTCCCCGGCTGTGACCGGCGCCGGTTCGTCGCGTTCGGTTGTGGCGGTCGTGCCGCATCCGGCGAGGAGCGCCGCCCCAGCCACGGCACAGACAAGAGTCTTGACTATCTTCGCGAACTGGTTGTACGCCATGCGTCGACAGTAGCGTGACAGCTACGGGGTAAGGGTATCCGACCCATTCGCGCAGACAGGACGCGAGAGACCCCTCGACAAGGCGCTGGCGCGAACGACTCGACGATACGGTGCTCCCGCCCGGCAGGCAGACGCGTCAGATCCGCTCCGCGAGCCCCGGGTAGTCGAGGACGAACCCGTCCGCATCGACGGTGATCGACGAACTCGATACCGGAGAGAGGACGTGGATGCCATCGGCGCCGCTGCTGTAGGTCAGCGACGCCTCCTGTACTGCCAGGTCGGGCAGATTCACGTAGACAACGGGGACCTGGAGGTCCTCGGACTCGTGCTGCAGCCCGAAGCGCCGGATCGGCAGCGTGTTGAAGAACGGGCTCAGCACCACATCGACGTCCTTCGCCCCGGCGAACGTGGACCGCAGGTGGGTAGTGCCGGTCTCGACCATCCAGGCGCCCTCCTCGTCCCGGCTGATCGACATCTGCCGCTCGCCGGATGTCAGCGCGGTACGCAGGGACAGTCGTCGAGTGACGCCGTTCTCGTCCGTGACGAGGTCATATGATGCGCTGAACGCGGGGTGTTCGGGGCACTCGCCGCCGATGATGCGTCCGGTCGCCTTGATTCGGTTTCCGTTCAACTGCACCCGCACCGATTCCATGCGGGGCGCGCCGTGTGCGCGCCACGTCAGGACGGCGGGCCAGGGCGACGCGGCGCTCGCGGACGGCCGGGGTACGCCGGGGACGGGGTTGCTCACGGTCTCTACGGTAGGCGACGAAGCCCGTCCAGGCGTGGACCGTGGGTGGGATTGGTTCGCACGGGTCGTCATTCGGACAATTCGGCGCGTCCCTCGGCGCGCTCGAGCACCGCGATGCGACGCGAGAACACCACCAGGGCACTCAACCCGACCGCGACGTTGATGAGCGCACCGAACTCCTCGGCGACGAAGTTGAAGACCTCGGTCAGCAGGATCGTCACGAGCGCCGCGGCCCGCAGCATCCGCACCGGCCAGATCCCTCCGCCGCGCAGTCGAGCGATCGCGACCCCGCACAGCGCGAACGCGACGATCGAGCCACACATCTGGCCGATCGTGGTGATGTCGGTGCCGGTGCCGCCCTCGAGATCCTCGGCCATCGTGAGGACAGCGTTGACCAGGCCGGCAGTGGAGAACAGCGCAAGCGCGACCGCGGCGATCCACAGGGCGCGGGTGCCGTCGAACACCTGCGACAGGTGCTCACGGAACCACGCGCCGACGTTGTCGAGGCGTCCGGTCCGGCGGGGCGCACACCGCGACAACAGGTTCTCGACGCTCGCGATCGCCGTGGGATCGGCGCCATCGGCCGCGGCCCGGCGCAACTGCCGGTGGGCCTGGGCGAGCCGGTTCGGCGTGAGGCCGTGGCCCAGTCCGTCGGCGGCGGCCGTGGCGGCGTTGACGAGGTCTTCGGCGGCAGTCTGCTGCCGGGAGTCATGAATCCAGCGGTTGACCAGCAGCAACGCCACGATGACCACGTACATGATCGCGACCGCGGGCTGGAAGAAGTAGTCGTTCGTCTTCGTCACGAACTTGCCGACCTCGTCAAGGAACAGCCCGAACCCGATGCCGCCGGCCACCACCGCGACCATCCGTGGCAGGTCGCCGAGGAACGAGAACACAACCACCAGGGCGATCACCAGGCCGAGCCCGCCCCACAGCGAATGCGCGATGTGCAGCGTCGCGCCGCCGATCTGCGGGTATCCGGTCGCGTGCAGATACGCACGGGTCACCAGGATCGTGAGGATTCCGATGACGACGAAGGCCTCGACCAGCGCACCGGCCTGCGCATCACGCAGCAGCCTCGGGTTGCGTGTCTTGGACGGGTGTTCGGTGGATGCGGTCGCGGTCACCATGCGGCACAAACCCTTTCGGCAGGTGTCGGCGGCGGGTGCCGCGAACTGGGGGCTGAGGACTCTTTACTTTCCCCCGTGGTGGCCGCAAGGTTGAGGTGTTCCACCCGGATGCAAAGACGAGTCCGAACCAGATTGCTGTAAGCAGAGATTTGGAGGATAGGACATGACCGAAGGTTGGGGACGCATGGACAGCCCCTTCGACGACATTTTCGCGAGGTTCTTCGGATCGGGGTTGTCATCTCAGCCCCCGGTCCAACGCGTCGATCTGGGTCGGCTCCTCAACGACGACGCTCGGCGGCTGATCGCCGTCGCGCGAGATGCGGCGAGCGAGTGGGGCAACACCGAGATCACGCCCGAGCATCTGCTGTACGCAGCTGCTCAGAACGACCCGACGCGCGGCGTCCTGAGCAGCATCAATCTCGATCCCGACGAGGTGGCCGCGAAGATGGCGGCCCATCTCGAGAAGCACGCCTCACCACAGGCCGCGTCCGGGTCCCCGGGTCTGAGCCCGTCCGCCAAGCGCGCGCTGCGCACAGCGCAGCAGCAGGCGAGCGAGTCGGGACGCAGCTACATCGGACCCGAGCACATCCTGATCGGCATCGCCGCAAACTCCGAGAGTCCAGCAGGCAAGGCGCTGCTCGGGGCCACCATCGAGGACGAGAAGACGAAGTCCCCGCCGAGCTCGACACCGACGCTCGACGAGTACGGCCGCGACCTCACCGCCGAGGCCCGCGCCGGGAACATCGACCCGGTCGTGGGACGCGCGCAGGAGGTGGAGCAGACCATCGAGATTCTGTCCCGCCGTCGCAAGAACAACCCGGTGCTGATCGGCGATCCGGGCGTCGGCAAGACCGCAATTGTCGAGGGCTTGGCGCAGCGCATCGTCAATGGTGACGTACCGTCCACGCTGACGGACCGCCGCGTCGTCGCGCTGGATGTCGGCTCGCTCGTGGCGGGCACGAAGTACCGCGGCGAGTTCGAGGAGCGACTGACGAAGATCCTCGACGAGGTCAAAGCGCACTCCGACGAGCTCGTCCTGTTCATCGACGAACTACACACCATCGTCGGGGCCGGAGCCGGCGGCGAGGGCGCGATGGATGCCGGAAATCTCCTCAAACCGGCGTTGGCCCGCGGCGAACTGCACGCGATCGGCGCCACCACGATCGACGAGTACCGCAAGCACATCGAGAAGGACGCCGCACTCGAGCGCCGCTTCCAGCCGGTGCTGGTCGCGGAGCCGTCCGTCGACGACACCATCGAGATCCTGCGCGGTCTCGTCGACAGTTACGAGGCGCACCACCAGGTGCACTACACCGACGAGGCACTCGTGGCGGCGGCGGAACTGTCCGACCGGTACATCACCGACAGGTTCATGCCGGACAAGGCAATCGACCTCGTAGACCAAGCGGGCGCCCGCGTCCGGTTGCGCACCCGAACCCCCGATTTCGACACCCGCGCCGCAGAGGAGGAACTGTCCCGACTCAAGCGGGAGAAGGACTCCGCGGTCGGCGCGGAGGACTACGAACGCGCCAACGATCTCAAACGGCAGATCACCGAGGCCCAGGAGCGACTGGGCGCGACTCCCGACGAAACCACACCGGAGGTCACCGTCCTCGACATCGCACACGTGGTGTCCAGGCAGACCGGGATTCCGGTAGCAGATCTGACCGCCGAGGAACGCGAGCGGCTGATGAAGCTCGAGGATGTGCTGCACCACCGCGTGATCGGACAGGCGGAGGCCGTCACCGCGGTGGCCGAGGCGGTGCGCCGATCCCGGGCCGGGCTGTCCGATCCCAACCGCCCGATCGGATCGTTCATGTTTCTCGGCCCCACCGGTGTCGGAAAGACCGAGACCGCGAAGGCCTTGGCGGAGGCCGTGTTCGGCGATGAGGACCGGATGATCCGGTTCGACATGAGCGAGTTCCAGGAGAAGCACACCGTCTCCCGACTCGTCGGCGCGCCGCCCGGCTACGTCGGCTACGAGGAGGCCGGACAGCTCACCGACAAGGTCCGCCGGCAACCGTACTCCGTGGTGTTGTTCGACGAGGTCGAGAAGGCGCACCCGGACGTGTTCAACGTCCTGCTACAGCTGCTCGACGACGGCCGGGTCACGGACGCGCAGGGCCGCACCGTCGACTTCAAGAACACCATCGTGATCCTCACCAGCAACATCGGCTCCGATCTGATCCTCGGCGCCAAGAGCGAGGACGTCGATGAGCTGGCCGCAACGCTGATGGAGCGGCTGCGGGCGCACTTCCGGCCCGAGTTCCTCAACCGGATCGACGAGACCATCGTCTTCCACCGGCTGGACCAGACCGAACTGCGGCAGATCATCGAGCTCATCCTCGACGGCACCCGCCGTCAGCTGCACGCACAGAAAGTGACGCTCGACATCACCGAGGACGCCGTCGACTGGCTCGCCGCGAAGGGCTACCAGCCTGAGTTCGGGGCGCGGCCGCTGCGCCGCACCATCCAGAAGGAGCTCGACAACCGGCTCGCCGGGCTGCTGCTGTCGGGACAGCTCGAGCCGCACGACTCGGTGCGCGTGTCGGTGGACGGCGCCGGACTCGAACTCGGCGTGGTACATCGGGGCGGCAAGGAGGGTTCGCTGCCGACCGAGCCGGAAACTGCGTCAACGGACGCCTGATTGCGGCTTCTCACTGCGAATGCCCCGGTTGTCACACGGCCGGGGCATTCGTCTCTGTGTCACTCCCGAAGAAGATTGCGGGCCGCCTCCACGCCCTTGCCGACGCCGAGACCGAGCAGCCCCGATGCGACCACGTCGACGTCGACGGCCAGTTCACTGTAGGTCCATCGCCGACCGGACCCGCGATCGACCAGCGCGTCGCGGTCATGGTGCGCCGCGACCGTACGGTCGAAGCTGTCGCCGATGGTGTCGTCCAACATGGGCAGTTCACTTGTGGCGGAGGAATGGCTGGGCTGAATCAGCGCCCCAGAGCTTGTCATGCTTTCGAGTACTCCTCGGTAAGGGTTGAAGAGACGGCAAAGGCCGTCAGCTATCGCCTGTCCACCGGGCCAAGATCGACTCGACGTCGTCATCGCCCGGCGGGGCGATGTGTCGCGCGCCCGGAAAGTCTTGCGCCGGAAGGGTGTAGGTTCCGCGCTCGACGAGGCGCCGGATGTTGCCACGGTAGATCTCGTCGGCCTCCGCGTGCCGGACCGGTTCCTGTTCGAGCCACAGATTGGCCGGATGGATCGGCCGGTCGTACATCCGACGGAACAGTTCGGTGCGAACGTCCTTGAGCCAGTTCGAGTTCAGGTTCATCATCCGGAACTGGCGTAGCGCCTCGATGTCGATGATCCCCGCGACCACGCTGTTCGCGCCCGAGACAGTGTGCCCGATCACCGTGCCGAGGTAGTCGACGACGTGCGAGTTGCCGCCACCGACGTCGAACGGGTGCTCCACGTCCGGGGACGTGTACACCGGGCCCACGTTCGGGCAGAGCATGTAGACCCCGTTGAACTGGGCGTGCGCCCGGTTCTGCAGCAGCCAGGTTCCGCCCGGTTCGGGACCCCACTGGGTCATCGGCACGGCCTCACTGGGCCGATACACCACCTCGGCCCCGTTGAAGGCGAGGGCGCGCACCGCCTCCGGGTACTCACCGTCGCTGCAGCAGATGGTGCCGATGTTTCCGATGTCCGGCGTGCGGAGGACAGGATAGAAGGCGTCGATCCCGTCCCCGAATAGCTCGACCCAGCGGTCGTAGACATCGTGCGGGGTACACGAGTGTTCTCGGCACCACACGTGATTCTTCGCGGCTCTGTGCACGATCTCGCCCTGCGGCGAGATCACCACCATCATGTTGAAGAACCGGTCGTCGACGATCTCGGGCCAGCGGGCCTTGCACTGGACGACGATGTACGTCTCGTACAGCCGGGCGAGGGCGGCGAGCCGATCGGTCTCCGGGCCGGGAATGTCGATGAAGAGCTCGCGTGCACAACGGGCGTGCGGGAGGTCGAAGACCTCGTCGGTGAACCCTGTGAGCGCGCCCTCCGCCAGCGCGATGAGCTTGACCGGCAAATTGATCCCGACGATGGATGCCGCACCGTGGATGGCTTCCTCGATGGTGTCGAGGTTGCGGGCGATGTGCTTGCGGGAGCCGATGCCGTGCACGATCGTCGACAGCCCGACGGCCATGTACGGTGCGATCGGACGCGAGTTCCCTGCGGCGGCGGTCTCGGTCATTCGACGCCGCACCAATCGATCGCCGCGAATGCGTACGTCTTTGCCGCGCAGATGATCTCATCGATCGAACACCGCTCGTCGACAGCATGCGCCATGCTGAGGCTGCCCGGTCCGAGCCCGACGGTCGGGATGCCGGCGCGCGAGAGCCAGGTCAGATCGGTCGCCGACGGGAACGGCATCACGTCGGGTTCCCCGGCGAGCCGCGTGTGCGCGGCGGCCCGGGTGCGGGCACCCGCGACGGTCAGGCAGAACGGGTGGTCACCGTCGGTGCGGCCGCCCGGGTAGTGCATCTGCCAGGTGATCGCCGGCGGATGAGACCGCATCCACGGGTCACGCTGGGCCGCGCTCGCCACCGCACTCTCGATCTCACCCTGGATGTCGGACAGTTCGGCCGCGGGCGGGTAGAAGACCGCGTACTCGAGGGCCATCTCGTCGGGGATGAATGCGACGTTGCGGCTGCCGCCCGCGCCACCGTCGATCACGTCGAGTCCGATGGTGAACTGACCGGGCGTGAACAACGGATCGATCTTGGTGCTCACCCAGTCGGATTCGAGTCGGCGCAACGCCTCGTGCACTGCGAGACCCGAGTCGATGGCGCTCGAGGCCACCGACTGGTCGCTGCGCTCGGCGAGCATCCGGGAGCGCATCGATGCGTGTGCCGCCTTGCCGGTCACGTCGATGCGGAAGACGAGGACTCCCGGGGTGGCCGGCATGACCGTCAGGGGTTCAGCGGCGCCGGTCGGCTCCGCCACGATCGCGGCGTCGCCGAGGTAGCCGCGCGCGAGGACAGCGGAGGTGCCCATGTGGTGCTCGAGGTTCTCCTCGCCCGCCACCGCCTGCAGGATCAGATCACCGCGCAGCCGGATGCCCGCCTCCCGCAGCGCGCGGGCCGCGAATGCCTGGGCCACCAGCCCGCTCTTCATGTCCACCGAGCCGCGGCCCCACAGGTGGTCGTCGGCGACGACAGCGGTGAACGGATCGTGGGTCCACGCAGCTGCGTTGTCGGCGGGCACCACGTCGACGTGGCCGTTGAACACCAGTGAGCGGCCGCCGCCGCTGCCCGCGACAACGCCGACGGCGTTGTCGCGGCCCGAAGCCTCGCCGAACAACTCCACCTCGGCCCCCGCCTCGCGGTAGACGTGGGCCAGCAGCTGCGAAACCGCGGTCTCCCCGCCGACCAGATCGTCGTAGTCCTGGTCTGCGTAGGTCGGGTTGACGCTCCGGATGCCGATGGCGGTCGACAGCGTGGCCAGGAGTTCGTCGCGCAGGTCGTCGATCCGGGCACTGACCAGGTTCGCTGCGGTGTCGTTCATGTTGTCCACTTTGCTCGTGTTGTTCACAGCGCCACCAGCGTCGACTCGTCGGAAGGCGAGGAGAGGTCGCCGCTGTCGTGCACGGTGCGTCCGCCCAGCATGGTCCGGAGCACCTTCGTGTCCGCGAGATCGTCGATGTCGCAACGCAGCGGGTCGCGGTCGACGATGAGGACGTCCGCTTGGTTACCGGGGGCGAGCGAGCCCACATCCGACCATCCGAGGATCTTCGCTGCGCCGGTGGTCCACATCGACAGCGCCTCGGCGCGGGTCAGCACCTGGTCCGGCCCGTCGTTGCGATGGTCGCAGCCGGCGAAGCGGTGCGTCTGCGCGAGCTCGATCTGTTCCCAGGGGTTCTTGGGACCCCAGTCGGTGCCGCCGCCGAGGTCGAGCCCGGCGTCGACCAACCGCTTCAGCGGTTCCAGGTCGCGCCAGACCTGCTCGCCCATCCGCTCGCCGTACATCTTGCCCTTGCCCCAGGCGAATCCGGCCGAGGTCGTGACCTGGAAGCCCAGATCTGCGTACCGGCGCACCTGGGCGGGCGTGATGGTGATGGCATGCTGCAGGATCCAGTTCCTATCGCGGAAGTCGTACTCGCACGCCACCTGCTCAGCGATGTCGAGGAACTCGTCATGCTCGCGGAACGCGCCCATGCACATGTTCGCGCGGATGCCGCGCTCCGCGCAGAACCGGACGAACGCCTCTTCCTTCTCGGTCGAGAGGAACCGGACGCCGCGGGTCTGTCGCCCGAACGGATTCAGATGCGCCTTGTAGGTGGCGAAGTAGCCGGAGAAACACGGCCCACCCGGGCTCATCGTCATCCCGTTGACGCGCAGCATGTCGTCGTCGAGGTCCATGGCATCACGTGCGAAACATTCGAGACGCTCGGTGAATTCGTCGAGGGTCAGCGGATCGAACGGATAGAAGATAACCGACTCGATGTCGAAGGTCGCCATGACGCGCAGGGTGAGCGCGTTGCTCGCCCGCAGGTGACGGTAGAGAGCGATGTGCTCGGGTTCCATCGCGTGACCCTCGTAGACCGTGGTCACACCCTGGGCCGTGAACCGTGCCATCTCGGCCAGCGTGCCAGCGGCGGCGTTCTCGAGGTTCGGCGGCGGCAGCTTCATCAGAATCTGACCCCAGAACGGGTCGTACGTGTAGTAGTTGGTGACCGGGCCCCTCAGGATTCCGGTGAGGTCACCCGTCTCGTCCTTCTCCAGGTCCACATCGCAGACCCGGTCCGGGATGAAAGCCGTCAGTCCCACGGCACGCAGCCCGGCACTGTTGAACGCCACCACGTTCGGCATCTTCGGTGCCCACGCCTGGATCATCACCGGATGCGCGTCGGTCGCGCGGTCGAGGGTCCACCGGTCGGGGAGGCGCCGTTCGAGCAGATCCTGCTCCGAGCGACGGATGAAATAGTGCGGTTCACCGACCGGGGTGCACATGATCCACTCGCCGGGCGGTGTGATCGCGGCCCTGGCCCGGATCCGCTTTACGATGTCGGCGTGGTCCACGGCGTCGGTGAGGTCGACGAGCCCGCCGGCGAGGGTACCGAAGTGCATCACATGCGGGTGCGTGTCGATCAGGCCGGGCATCACGGTACCGCCCTCGGCGTCGATGTGTTTTGCGCCCGGACCGGCCAGGCTCGTCATCTCGTCGGTACGCCCTGCCGCGAGCACCCGGCCGTCCGACAGCACCAGCGCCTCGGCCTCCGGAACCGCAGGGTCGAATGTGAGCACTCGCCCGCCGGTGACAATCGTGTTGGTCATCGCTACCTCCGCTCCCGACCGGTCCACCCGGCCTGGCATCTGCGAAGCTATGCCGCCGGTCACACTCCGGCATCAACCCAAGGGATGAGATCCGCTCGGCATCTTCACCTCGATCGGTCTAGTCGGCGCCGGTGATCGGCACTAGTGTTTGGGGACCATGCAGCCGCTGTCCGAGATCGACGACCTCGCCCAGTACAAGTCCGAGGCGATGGGGTTCCTGTCCGGGCTGGTACCGAACTCGGGGATCGTCTTCTACACGGTCGATGCCAACCTGAATCCGGTCGATCACGCGTTCCATCGGATCGAATCGGATCGGAACGTGCGCTACACCGACTTCTTTCACCGGCTCGACCCGTTCCACCCCCGCCGGTTCGCCGCGACCGGCAAACCCATCGTGAGCCTGCGCGATCTGCACCAGCATTATCACGGGGGCGAATACCACCGCAGATTCATGGCTCCGCTCGGCCTGGACTTCGAGGCGGAGCTGTACCTGTACCGCGCCGGACAGATGGTGGGTGGCATCTCGCTGCACCGCTCGTCCGAGCTGGGCGACTTCACCACCCGCGAACTGGAGTTGCTCCGCAACGCCCGCCCCTTCCTCGAACACACCTTCACAACCGGGCGGTCCTTCGAGGCGGCGCGGCGGGTCGACGAGTGGGGGCTCACACAACGCGAACGCGACGTGGTTCGTCTCGTCCGCGAGGGAGCGGCGAACGCCGAGATCGGCCGCGCGCTCTTCATCAGCGTGCCCACCGTGAAGACCCACCTGCAACACATTTACGACAAGTCGGGGCTGCGGTCCCGCGCTCAACTCATCGCGCAGCTCGGCACAACGGGCTGACCCACCCGGCCGAGTTCAGAACATCCACCGAGACAACAACTTCTCTCGGAAGAACGCGGGAAGGCTGCGGTTTCACCCCAACCGATGAACCGTCGGACGGGGGCATTGCCCTCCGGCGCGGCGATCGGGGAACGTCGATTCCCCATCACACGCCGGTCGGCCCGCGGCGGTGTGACGCGGCCACGTCGGAGGACTCGAGTAACGTGCTCCCAGTACTTGTGCGTGAGGAAGGGTGCTGTGACGTCGACCGGGAACATGGTGGGGCTGTTCGCCGGGATCGGCGGGGTAGAGCTCGGCCTGCGCAGCCACGGCTGGGAAACCGAGCTGCTGTGCGAGATCGATCCGGGCGCCCAGCAAGTACTGAAGACTCGGTTCGCGGGTGTCGAGTTACACGGTGACGTCACCCGGCTGCGTTCATTGCCCGCCAGCACCGAGCTGGTCGCGGCCGGCTTCCCGTGCCAGGACCTGTCGCAGGCGGGGCGCACCGCCGGCATTACCGGTTCTCGCTCAGGACTGGTCGATGAGGTGTTCCGGCTGGTCAAGCGCAAGAAGGGCCCGCGCTGGCTGCTGATCGAGAACGTCCCGTTCATGCTCAATCTGGGCCGCGGCGCTGCGATGCGGCACATCACCGACGCGCTCGAGGACCTCGGCTACACGTGGGCGTACCGGGTGGTGGACGCGCGCGCGTTCGGGCTGCCGCAGCGGCGCCAGCGCGTACTGATGCTGGCCTCGCGCACCGACGATCCCCGCGAGGTGCTGTTCGGTCAGGACGCCGGCGTGCCCGAGGAGGGCGACCCCTCCGCGCACCCCTGCGGCTTCTACTGGACCGAGGGCATCCGCGGGCTCGGCTGGGCGGTGAACGCGGTACCCACGCTCAAGGGCGGCTCCACTGTGGGGATCGCGTCGCCGCCGGCGGTGCGCCTGCCGTCGGGCGAGATCGTCACTCCCGGACTGGTCGACGTCGAGCGACTACAGGGCTTCGACCCCGACTGGACGGCTCCGGCCGTGGAGGCGAAAGGCGTGCGCACCGGCCACCGGTGGCGGCTGGTCGGCAACGCGGTGAGCGTTCGGATGGCGACATGGGCGGGTGGACGCCTCACCGACCGCATCCCTTACAGCGCAGACCACGAGACCCCGCTCAAACCCGGCGACGCGTGGCCCAGTGCCGCATGGGGGCGAGGCCGTCAGGCGTTCCGGGTGCACGAATCGCACTGGCCCGTGCAGGACCCGTACGAAGACCTCAGCGGGTTCCTCGAGGATTCGCGGCTGCTGTCGGCGCGCGCGACCGCCGGGTTCCTCAAACGCGCCCGCAGCGGCAGCCTGCGCTTCGTGCCCGGCTTCCTCGACGATGTCGAGAGCCACCTCGACCGGATGGGCGGCTATCCGGAAGCGGCTGCCTGAATCCGGTACCGCGGTTCTGGTGCGAAGATGGTGGCAATGCCGTCGACCGATCCCCTGACCAGCGCCCGGATGCGGGCACAGCGCCGACGCGACACCGCACCGGAGGTCGCTTTGCGGCGCGAGCTGCACCGGCGCGGGGTTCGCTTCTTCGTCGACCGTGCGCCGCTGCCTGGGCTGCGGCGGCGGGCCGATCTGGTGTTCCCGCGGCGGCGGGTCGCCGTCTACGTCGACGGCTGCTTCTGGCACAGTTGCCCGCAGCATGCGACGGCGCCGAAGAACAACGCGCAGTGGTGGGCAGACAAGCTGGCGGCCAACGTAGTTCGGGACCGCGACACCGATGTCCGGATTACCGCCGCGGGCTGGCGGGTGGTGCGGGTGTGGGAGCACGAAAATCCGGCCGAAGCGGCAGATCGGGTGCAGGCCGCACTGACCGTCGAGTGAACGGTCGCATCTCGAATCGGCCGCGATCCCGCCGGAGCGTCCCCGGGTTTCCTAGGCTCGACCGTATGCGGATTCTCGTCGCCGGCGCCGGGGGCGTGGTCGGATTGCCGCTCACCCGCGCACTGATCGCCCAGGGGCACGTTGTGGCGGGCACCTCACGCAATCCGGACTCGCGTCCCGAGCTGCGAGAGGCGGGTGCCGTCGTCGTGCGGCTCGACGCGTTCGACGCGGCGTCCGTCGAGCACGCCATCGTCGAGGCCCGGCCGGACGCGGTGATCCATCAGCTCACCGACCTGTCCTCGGTCGATCTCGAAGCCAACGCCGAGCTACGAACCGTCGGCACCCGCACCCTGGTCGACGCGATGCACCGATACGGCGTCGAACGGCTGATCACGCAGAGCATCGCATGGCTGTACGCGGAGGGGGAGGGCTTGGCCGACGAGGCTGTCCCGCTGGTGGACGCCGTCGGGCCGAACGCGCGCACCGTGGAGGGCGTCGAGGCGATGGAGCACGCGTCCGCCGAAATCCCCAACCACGTGATCCTGCGGTACGGCAAGCTCTACGGCCCCGGCACCTGGTACTCCCCCGACGGCGACTTCGGCCGTGCCGCGCGCGATGGTGTGTTCGCCGGCAACGGCATCGAGAGCTTCCTGCACATCGAGGACACCGTCGCCCCGACCGTCGCAGCACTCGGCTGGCCCGCCGGCATCGTCAACGTGGTCGACGACGAACCGGCCGGCCCTGATGAATGGGTGCCGACGTTCTGCCGCTGGGTTGGTGCGCAGGAGCCGGCGGGGCTGGGCCCTGGGCACGGTCGCGGGGCATCGAACGCGAAGGCACGCGGTCTGGGTTGGGTGCCGAAGTACCCGTCATGGCGGGTCGGGATGTCGGGCTAGACAGGCATGGGGCGGTGAGCAGCTGCCCCCGGACGATTCATACGGGTACGGGGTCTGACACTGGTCTCGACGGCTCAGCAGTAGGGAGTGCGCACGGTTCAGATCCGCGCGAACCCGGTGTCGTGTGACGAGACGGGTGCCGTACCGAGGCGTTGCGCAATCCTGAACAGCAAAGTATCGACCTTGTGCAGAATCGGTCGTCGGTCGTTGGTGCGTCGCAGCAGCGCGGTCGGCATGGAGGGCAGGTCGATCTCTACGAACTCGACGTTCGGCGTGCCGTAGTAGTCCACCGCCCGCTTTGTGATCATCAGGCAACCGGCGCCCGCGCTGACGGCGGCGATGCCTTCCCGGATCGTCGTGATCGTCGGCCCCGCGGCGATCGGTGTTCCGGACGGCGTGCTGCGGGGGAAGTGATAATCCCGCCAGGTCGTATTGGTCGCGTCCGGAGGCACCTGACACATCTTCAGCTCGGCGAGCTGCTCCGGGTCGACGAGTTCTGCCTGGGCGAGTGGGTGCCCCGACGGCACACACAGCATCCGTTGATCCTGCATGACGACCGGGCCGCTGGTAAGTCCGTCGAGGCCGATGGGGAGTCGACACAGGGCGAGATCGATATCGCCGTTCGCCAGCGCCGAGAAATGCGACCGATAAGAAAGCTCGACGAGGGACAGGTCCACTTCCGGCACGTTTTCGGCGAGCTCACGAAGGAACGGCTGGTACAGCTCGTAGAAGCCACCGCCGAGAAATCCGATGCTCAGCGGGACGCGTCCCCCGGTCGACATGGCCTTGCACGTGTCGATCGCGGCCGTCAGGTCCAACATGGCCGGCTCCAGCAGTTCGAGTGCACTCCGCCCGAACGCGGTGAGCTCGACGCGGCGACTGCTGCGATCGAACAGTCGCCCACCGAGATGTTCCTCGAGATTGCGGATCGATTCCGAGAGCGAGGATTGGCCCATGTAGAGGCTCGCGGCCGCCCTACCGAAATGGAGTTCGCGGGCCAGTGCGAAGAAGCATTCCAGCCATCGAATGTTCACGTGGCCCCCTTCGATCGGATTCTCCGATCAAATGATCGGTAATAGCTCGTTGTTCAGTGAGGTACGTCACCGATAGCGTCCTTCCCCGCAGGGTATTCCCAGATCATATGAGGTATTAGGCGTGAATGACATTCCAGTTGGCCGAGAATCGATCGAAGGATCCGCGCAATCGATCGAGTTCGCCGTTGACGGCGATACCATCCGGGGAACCAAGTACCTCCCCGACGGGTTCACCGGCCCGCTACCGGCAGTCGTCATGGCACACGGGTGGTCAATGGTCGCGGGCGGCGACCTCGAGGAGTACGCCGCAGTCGTCGCGAACCGGGGCTTCCTGGTCCTCACCTTCGACTTCCGCAACCTCGGCCGCAGCGATGGTCGCCCACGCCAGGAGATCGACCCGTACAAGCAGATCGAAGATTTCCGCTGCGCAATCACGTTCGTACGCTCGTGCCCCGAGGTAGATCCGGACCGGATCGGAATCTGGGGCAGCAGCTACAGCGGCGGGCATGCCCTCGTCGTCGCCGCAATGGATCGGCGAGTCAAATGCGTGGTCAGCCAGGTGCCGACCATCAGCGGCTACGAAGCGGGCCTGCGGAGGATGCCGCGGGAGCAGGCTGCGGAGTTCCATCGCCGTCTCGAACAGGACCGCGAGGCGCGGCACGCCGGCGCCGCTCCGCAGCTGATGCAAACTGTCAGCGACGATCCACAGGTTCCGGCCGCGTACCCGCAACGCGACTCGTACGAGTACATGTCGACGGAGGGCGCACGGTGTCCGGAGTGGCGCAACGAGGTGACTCTGCGTTCTCTCGAGCTGGCCCGCCAGTATGAGCCCGGCGTGTTCGTCCAGCGGATCGGCCCCACCCCGTTGTTGATGGTCGTTGCCGACGACGACGGGCTGACGCCGACCGACCTCCAGCAGGACGCATACAACCGTGCGCACCATCCAAAGGAACTGCTGTTGCTCCCGGGCGGGCACTACTCCGTCTATACCGACCACTTCCATCGGACCAGCACGGCGGCAGCCGACTGGTTCCGCCGATATCTGCTCCCCACCACGACGAACCTCGGCCCCCGACCGAAGGACCCCCACTCATGACCATTGATTCCTTGACCACCACCGCAACCGGCGAGCTCAGCATGCAGGCACGGCGGCGATCGCTGCGTGCCGCCGCCGTCGGCAACGCCCTCGAGTGGTTCGACTGGACGCTCTACGGAACGTTCTCGGTCTACCTCGCCGCGAATCTGTTCAACTCGGTCGACCCGACCTCCGCGATGCTGTCGACGCTCGCGGTCTTCGCCGGTGGATTCCTCGCCCGTCCCGTCGGCGGCTGGATCTTCGGCGCAATCGGCGACAAGCGGGGACGTAAGTTCACCCTCGTCGCGACCATGTCGCTACTGGCACTGACGAGTCTGGGCATCGCCCTGACCCCGACGTTTGAGCAGGTCGGTGTCCTTTCTTCGTTGCTGCTGCTGGTCCTGCGCCTGCTCCAAGGTCTCGCGCACGGTGGGGAGAGCGGTGTCAGCTACACCTACGTCGCAGAGATCGCGCCACCCGAGAGGCGTGCCCTGTGGACGAGCTCGGTGTTCGTCAGCGTGACGTTTGGGGTCATGGCGGCGACCGCGCTTGCGGCGGGTCTGACTTCGGTCCTCGGGCCCGACGACATGCAGGCTTGGGGTTGGCGGGTCGGCTTCGCGGTCGGAGCCCTGCTCGGCGTCTACGCCATGTTCCTGCGTCGCAGCGCCGAGGAATCCGATGTGTTCTCCGAATCCGGAAACGAAACAACGCCCGCCGCGGCGCTCACCCCCAGGGCGATGCTGTCGATCGGCGCCCGGATCATCATGATCGGCGCGGCCTCGAACGCTACCTACTACACGTGGGTCACCTTTGCACCTGCCACCGCGATCGCGACCAAGGGGATGGACCCGAACGGGGCCTACGTCGCCAGCCTGCTCGCTCAGGTCGTCTGCATCCTGTGGCTGCCAGTCTGCGGGATCATGGCCGATCGCTGGGGACGCCGGCGCATGCTCGCCGTCTACGGCGCAGGTGTGTTCGTCGTCGTCATCCCGATCAACGTGATCCTCTCGTCCGCCCCGTGGACACTGTTCGTCTCCCAGCTGCTCGGCCTCCTCGTCTGGGCTTTGCTGGCCTCGATGTTCCCCGCCATCGTCGCCGAGCAGGTTCCCACCGCTGCCCGCGCCAGGGGGGTGGGCTTGGTGACCTCACTGTCGGTCGCGCTGTTCGGTGGCACCGCGCCATACCTCAACACCTGGCTCACGTCGATCGACAAGGCGTGGATCTACTCGGCATACGTCATGGCGCTGGGACTGCTCGCGGTCGGAGCGGCTTCGATCATCAAGGAAACAGCCAGAATGCCGCTGCATCAGATCGGCACGGAAACCACACTCACGAAGGAAAACTCATGAATATCGACATGCCGGACACGGCAACTCGGGGCGCGCACTACCCAGACCTCGACGGCAAGGTCGTCGTCGTCACCGGAGCCCTCGGTGGTATCGGCTCCGCGGCGATGAAAGCCTTTGCCGAACAGGGGGCCACAGTGATCGGCATGGATTTGTCCGCCGCCCCAAAGGAATCCGCAGTCGTCCCGAACGCGCGATATCTCACCGTCGATATCGCCGACCCGACGCAGATCGCGGACGCGGTGGCCGACGTCGTGGCCGCGCACGGCGCAATCGATGCTTGGATCAACAATGCGGGCTCGATGAATCGGATCGCCGCACTCGACATGGACCTCGCATCCTGGAACAGGACGATCGGCGTGAACCTGACCGGGGTCTTCTTCGGGGCGCAAGCCGCCGCTCGCGTCATGGCACGCAACGGCGGCGGGTCGATCGTGAACCTGTCCAGCTACGCCGGAATCAAGGCGCGGCCGAACTGCATCGACTACGCCTCGGCGAAGGCGGCGGTATCGCACCTGACGAACTGCCTCGCCCTCGAATGGGGTCCGCTCGGGATCCGCGTCAACGCGGTGGCCCCGGGCTACATCAAGACCCCGATGAGCGCCTGGATGCACGAGGATCCAGTCAACTACCGGACCTTCGTGGAGAAAACGCCGCTGCGCCGGATGGGCGAGCCAGCGGAGGTGGCCCAGATGTTCCTGCACCTCGCTTCCGACGTCTCTGCATTCGTCACCGGGCAGACGCTCGTTGTCGACGGCGGAATCACGCGGTCGTAGCGGGCTGTCGATGAGCCATTGGGACGGAAAGGCCGTCGTTGTGACCGGCGGCGCCCGCGGGCAGGGCGCCGCCGAGAGCCTCGCGCTGCTGCGAGCCGGAGCCCGCGTCTACGCGGTGGATGTCCATCCGGACGGATCAGATCATTGGGACAAGTTGCGAGCCGAGTCCGGCCCGCACAGTTCCCGGCTGGAGACGATCCTCGCCGACGTCGCGAGCGCCACGGACTGGGCGCGCGTCGCCGACCGCGTCGCCGATGCCGCGGTGCCGCTGTACGGCCTGGTCAACAATGCAGGGATCACGCTGAGGAAGACGGTCACCGAGACGTCGTTACACGAGTGGGACCGTGTCCTGAACGTCAATCTCACCGGCGCGTTCCTCGGGACCCGCACGCTGAGTCCGCTCCTCGTCAGGGGCGGTGCGATCGTCAACATCTCGTCAACTGCCGGCCTGACCGGATACTTCGGCGCCGCCTACACCGCAGGCAAGTGGGGGCTGCGAGGCCTGACCAAGGCGAGCGCACTTGAACTCGCACCGCGCGGAATCCGAGTGAACTGCATCTGCCCCGGGCTCGTGGAAACCCCCATGATCCACGCGGCGAACAGCGTCCACAGCACTGAGGACGCAAGGGTGTTCCATGCCGGAAATCTGGCGGCGACTCCGCTCGGTCGAGGCGGGGACCCTACCGAATTGGCGGCCGCTGTGATGTTCCTACTCGGTCCCGATTCGTCCTTCGTCAACGCCGCCGACCTCCCGGTCGACGGCGGAATGGTCGGCGGCGGCATCTACTGGCGAATCGGACAAGCCACCGGCAATCTCGGCGGGGTCGAGCCCTGATCGCGGGCGGCTCCAGCGAATTGCGGAACGGGCTGCCCCGCAGTCTGTCCGGAGCCGAGAGCACCGGTTCGACCAGCGACCGATCGACGACAGAAGCCGGCCAGAGGAGGCCAGATGCACTCACCGGGCCACGGCGAGTATTACAACCTCGAACGAGTGGGCTTCCTTCCCCCGGGCCACCCTGTCTACCAGTGGCAGAACGACGAGATCCGTGGGCAGGCGACAACGAGCGCCTACCTGAAGTGGGGCGGCCTGAAGTGGGGCGGCCGGTACATCGGCTACTCGCTCTCCGGCGGCCCCTGATCCCCGCTCACGCACCGGCCTACTTACATTCCGCATCCAGGCCGGGAGTGGCCCTGCTGACCGAAACCATGCCCGTCCGCTCGAGTCGTCTCCGTCGCGGGTAGCTGCCGATAGGGTGACTTGATGAGAGTCCGCCCACGTGTGCGGCGCGCGGGTCGTGGGTGCGTACCGGGAAGCAGTACCTGTTGTCCAGCTCCCGATCGCACAGTTGCGCCCACCGATTGGAACGACCCGTACCAGCTGGGGACCATGACCCGGGTGTCGGAGGCATCTGCGGTGTTCGAGGCGAAGGGGCAGCAGAGGTACTTCCAGCTACGTCCGGGTGCCACCGATTTCCTCCAGATCTGCGCATGACGGACATCGAGATCTCGGCAATACACCATGAAGGAGTCCACGTGGACAGCATCGATTCACCGCTCGGCATCGAGGACGCCCGCACGCATCTGGCATCCCAGCCGTTCAGTGTCCTGCTCGGCACCCGGCTGGTCTCCTTCGACGACAGCGGCGCGGTCCTCGAGATCGACGCCCGACCGGACCTGCTGCAACAGAACGGCTTCCTGCACGGCGGCGTGCTCGCCTACGCGGCCGACAATGCACTCACCTATGCCGGCGGCACCGTGCTGGGTGCTGCGGTACTCACCGGCGGGATGACCATAGAGTACGTGCGGCCCGCGCAGGGCCGGACGCTGCGCGCCACCGGGCAGGTCACTCACGTGGGGCGACGCCGCGCGGTGTGCAGGTGCGACCTGGAGATGGTGGCGGACGACGGCAGCATCCGGTTGTGCGCCGTCGCGCAGGGCACGGTCTATCCGGTTGCCACGGCCCGATCCGATACCGCCGGACATCTTCGAATTCCATAGGTATAGAACACTTTCCAAGTTCTTTACCATCCACGACCTCACCAGCCTGGGGCCCGATTTCGGTACGATGGTCGAGAACTCACCAACTGCTCGACAGGGGAAGTGGCCAGCGCCGTCCTGGGTGCCTGCGCGTTCCGAGGCAAGTTGGGACGACGACCACTGCACCCCGGCGAGAAAACCCCGGAGGGAGATGGTCCGCGGTGAATTACTCGTCGGAGCACCCGCGCGACCGGGATCCGAAGTCCACATCGTCGCCAAGGAGCAGCCCGTGAGCGCCGACGTTCCCCAGTCCCCCGACCAACCGACCCCCGCTGCGTTCGATGCGCTGTATCGCGGCGACTTCAATACCTTCAGGCGCGACGCCCAGCCGTCCGGCACCACGCAGTACACCGAGTTCGAGTTCGATCGGGTGCCGTGGGATATCGGCGAGGCCCAACCGGTGGTCCGCAATCTCGAGGCCGACGGGCAGTTCACCAGCGAAGTCCTCGACATCGGCAGCGGCCCAGGCGAGAACGCGAACTTTCTCGCCGAACGGGGATATCACGTGTGCGGACTCGACGCCGCGCCCGCGGCAATCGACATCGCCCGCGAACGCGCCCGCGAGCGTGGGCTGGATCAGTCCGTCGACTTCGACGTCGCCGATGCCACCGACCTGACCGGCTACGCAGACCGGTTCACCACCGTCATCGACAGCGCGCTGTACCACTGCTTCCCCGAGGACCAGCGTCACGGCTACGTCGCGGCAGTGCACCGTGCGTGCCGCCCACACGCCCGGATGCACGTGGTGTGTTTCTCGGACCAGGTCCCCGACGAGTTCCCCGGACCCTTCCGAATCGGTGAGGACAATCTCCGCGGAACCCTCGCCGACGCGGGCTGGATTGTGCGGCGACTGGAACGCACCACCTACACGACCGCCTTCACCCGGGCAGATCTGATGCAACAGCCCACTTCCTCCCTGACCGCCATCGTCTCGACACTCGGATTCGACTCCCAGGACCGCCTCCTCGCCCCGGCCTGGCTGGCGACAGCCGAACGATCTTGAGCGCCATGCACACGGTGGCTCTGGAGTTGGTGCCGCCCGAACTGCGAGCGGGGATGGACGGGGCCGTCGAAGTGGTCCGCACGGCCGCCGAACATTGCTGCCGCTACGGGCTGGCCAACCATCTGGGACATCTGCTGATCCCAGGCCTCATCGCAGAGGATCAGGACCGGCCCGTCACGTTGACCCCGCGGATGGACGTGCTGGACTTCTGGAATGTGGCCCGCCCATCGCTCGGCGCCGTCGCAGGCCTGTGCACCCAGGTCACCGTCTTCCAGGACGAATGCCAACTCGCTGCCCGCGTACGGCGGCTACGGGACGCCGGGATGGACGGCATCGCCTTTGTCGGCAAGCCACACGGACTGGCGCCCGCGGACGCGCCAGGCGTGACCCCCGGCGATGCTGCGCGCCTCTTCCATGATCTGATCCCCCAGCGCGGGGTGGTGCTGATCCCCACGCGGCGGGGTGAACACGACAGGCTTGCGGCGAAATGTGAACGCGGCGCAACCTTTGCGCTGACCCAGTTGCTGTACTCCGCACGGATCGCGGACTTCCTGCGTGACTTCGCCGCGCACACTGCACATCGTCCGGAGATACTGCTGTCGTTCGGCTTCGTCCCCGGCATGGAACAGCATGTACGACTGATTGATTGGCTCATCCACGACCCAGGAAACGAGCGGGTCCGGAAGGAGCAGGAGTTCGTCGCGCGCACCGCGGCCTGCTCACCCGAGCAGCGGCGGCGCAACCTCCTGGACTTGTACCGTCGCGTCGTCGACGGCGTCCACGATCTCGGGTTTCCGCTGAGCGTGCATCTGGAGGCGCCCTACGGCGTCTCCGGTGGCGCCTGCGAGACCTTCGCCGCGATGCTCGACTACTGGTCGCCGCACATGGAGCCACGTCGATGAGGCGACTCCACGCTCTCGTCAGATGTCGAAGAACACCGTCTCGGCACCACCATCAGGGGTGTCCTGCAGCCGAATGTCAAAGGTATAGAACACCTTTCCCTCGCGATCGGACCGCTTCGCGATGAGCGTCCGACGTCGGGTCTCCCACTCGATACCGCCGAGCACCGGGTCGGCGGCGTTGCGGTCGGTCTCGTCGTCGAAGTAGATGCGGGTGTGCAGTCCGACGTTGATACCGCGCGCGAAGAGCGCGACGCAGATGTGCGGAGCCTGAACGCGGCCGCCGTCGGCATCGACCGAACCGGGCTTGATCGTGTGGAACTCGAAGACACCGCTGTCGAAATCGGCGCCGGTGCGACCCCACCCGCGGAACGACGGGTCGATCGCCTTGTCCTGCGGGTCGAGTGGGTGCGCGTACTTGCCCGCGGCATTGGCCTGCCAGATCTCGAGCAGCGCGTCGCGCACCAGGGTGCCGGTGCCGTCGAACACACGGCCTTCGACCACGATGCGTTCGCCGACAGTGTCGTCGGAGACGAGAGTGTTGCCGAAGTTGTTCTCGAAGATGTCGAAACCGGCCTGCTGCGGTGCGAGTCCGATATGCACGTACGGGCCGCCGGTCTGCGACGGCGTCTCCGGGAACCGGGTGACCATCGGGCGCGGGGTCATCGCGGCGGAGGGCAGGGCAAAGGTCATCGCGGGACTCCCGGGAGGGTGTTCTCGAAGAAGGTTGCGCGGCGACCGCGCAGGGTGACGTCGAAGCGGTAGGTACGCGCGTCGAACGGGATGTGGTTGGCCGGATCCTCCTGCGCGATGAGGCTGCGGACCTGTTCGACGGTGGGGATCGTCTCGACGATGGGGCAGCGTTCGATCAGCGGGTCGCCCTCGAAGTACAGCTGGGTGATCAGCCGCTGCGCCCACCCGTCGGCGTTGAGTGACATGTGGATGTGGGCGGGACGCCACGCGTTGGTGCTGTTGGCCCACGGATACGGACCCGGCTTGATGGTGCGGAAGACGTAGTAGCCGTTGCTGTCGGTGAGCATCCGGCCGCAACCCCCGAAGTTGGGGTCGATCGGCGCGAGGTACTGGTCCTTCTTGTGCCGGTAGCGGCCGCCCGCGTTGGCCTGCCACACCTCGACCAGCGCGCCGGAGACGGGGTTGCCGAACTCGTCGCGGACGTACCCGTGGATCACCAGACGCTCACCGATCGGCAGACCGTCCTTGGCGAAGTTGAGGATCAGGTCATTGTCCTTCTCCCCCAACTCGCGGGCGCCGAACACCGGCCCGGTGATCTCGGAGAGCGTGTTCCGCGGGGAGATCAGCGCGTTCCGCGGCGAACGCAGGATGCTGGTCTTGTAGCCAGGCGTCAGCGCCGACGGATGCACCGCGGCGTCGCGTTCGACGAATTCGCCGATGGTCATGTGGGTCTCCTGTCGAGCGGGTCTGTTGCCACGCTATTTCTGAGAATCAGTGATGTAAATTGACAGTTTTCGCGCTCTTCCATAACCTGTGGCTATGCCTGACGGTTTCGTTCCGCCACCCGAGTCGGACCACCTGCTCGCCGCGCGCCTGCTGCACAAGATCCGGCTGCGCCACCTGACCTGTTTCGTCGCAGTCGCGCAAGAACGTAATCTCGGCCGGGCCGCGGAACGGCTGCACCTGACTCAACCGGCGGTGACCAAGACCCTCAACGAACTCGAGTCTCTTGCCGGGACGCGGCTGGTCGACCGGGGCCGGCACGGCGCCCGCCTCACCCCGGCGGGCGAGCAGTTTCTCCGGCACGCAGTGGAGGTGACCGACGCAATGGAGTCGGCGGCATCCGCCCTCGCCGGTGCCGGTGCCCCCAGCGCACCGATCCGGATCGGCGCGCTGCCGACCGTCGCGAGCGTGCTGCTGCCGACAGCCATCTCCCGGCTACACGCCCGGCATCCCGACGTCGGAGTCCGCATCACCACCGGATCGAACGACGTCCTGCTCGCCGCAGTCCGTGCTGGCGAACTCGAGCTCGCCCTGGGCCGCATGGCCGAGCCGGTGGCGCTGCAGGACGTGACGTTCGAGCTGCTCTACACCGAGTCGTTGGCACTGATCGTCCGACCGAACCACCCCCTCGCGACCGCCGCGGGTCCGATGTCGATGCCTGTCGTGCTCGAGTACCCGCTGGTGGTGGCAACCACCGGCACAGTGCCGCGCCACCACACCGAGGTGCTGCTGCAGCGTCACGGGCTGCACCTGCCGGCGGGCTGCGTCGAGACCCTCGACATCACCGTCGCGCGGACGCTGACCCGACGCGGCGACGCGGTGTGGTTCACCCCCGAACGAGTGCCTCAGACCGATCTCGACGACGGCACCCTCGTGCGACTACCGCAGCCGACGCCGGGCACCGCGGAGCCGGTGGGACTGTTCCGGCGTACCCTCACGGAATCCCCTTCGGCGACAGAGGAACTGGTAGCGATTCTGCGGGAACTCGCGGCCGAATAGTCCACCGTCGCTGCGTCAGGCCGTCCCTAGAGTGTGCAGGTACAGACGGATCGCCACGGATTCGATCGGCTCGACGAGCGGGTTGCTGTAGGTGCAGGCGCCAGGGAGTTCGGCCGCGGCGACTCGGGCCGCATCGGCGAGGGCTGCGAACAGACCGGTGGCACGTTGGATCGGCGCCTTACGAGTCCAGGCGAGCGCACCGGCATCGCCGGGCAGCACACGCTCGCACGCGATCCGGAGCGGCATCTTGTCCCACACGACGCCGTCGATGTCCTGGAACAGCGCGGTCGGCGCGAGTTGCCGCCCGATCTGCCAGAAGCGTTCGGTCTGGAAGACGTGGATCAGCATGGCGGCACGGGCGTCGAGGAGTCGCTCGTAGAAGTCCGGAACCAGGCGCGCACGAACGAAGTTGGTGCCCACCTCGGTACGGATGAGGGTGTCCAATTCCGCAGTTGCCGACGGCGTTCCGAGCGGGGCGGTGAGGGTGCGACCGCCGGCGAAGACGGCGTCCGCACCGCTGCCGGTGAGAATCGCCGAGTCCCCCGGCTGGCCGACGGCATGCGTGGAGATCGCGCTCTCGGCGGCGAGCAGGGGCATCGCAGCGGCCACCTCCCACAGTTCGCTCGTGCCGAGCACATTGGTGGCGCGCCGGGCGAGACGGACCACGTCGGCGCGGTCGAGAGTGATCACCTCGTGGCTGAGACCGAGCGCGCGGGCGGCCGCGCTGGCCGGACCGTAGTCATCGGTATCGGCGCCGGTGACGACGGTGATCGCATGAGGACGCACACCGAGATCGGTGGCGGTCGCCGCGACGAGAAGGGAGTCGACGCCGCCGGAGAGGAGCACGATGGGCTGGCCAGGATAGGCATCGAGCACAGCACGCACTCGGTCAGCCGTCTCGGCAGCGACAGCGACAGCAGCCTCCGCAGGGTCGGCGACGGTGCGGAGCGCTGCGCCGTCGACACGGACGTTCTCATGGTCAGCGAGGTACTGCATCCCTGCAACGGTCTGGGCGGCGGTGAGCTCTAGCACGTGCGACTTCCTTTCAGGTGGTACCGCAGATCCGTGTGGTGGACCGCTCCGCAGACCGGTCCGAACTCTACGTTTACTACCTCCAACCAGGAAACATGACCCGATCCGAAAGAACTGCAAACCCGGCGCGCCGCAGAAACGTGCGCTGAGTCACTTCTCGAGCCATGATGTCCCCGGCCAGTTTCACCAAACGGCTGACCAATTTTTGGCAAATTCTGGAGGTCTCGATGACGAACAGCGAATCATGGAGCTCGCCGACTCCTCCTGTGTTGCAGGTAGATCCGCCAAGCTCGATGATCGAGCGAACGACACTGATCCTCGAATCTTTCGACAGCCACACCACACGACTCACGCTCGAGGAGGTGACCAGACGGACGCGGCTCCCACGCTCCACGGTGCACCGCATCCTCGACAAACTCGTGCGGGTGGATTGGCTGGAGCACCTGTCCTCGGGCTACCGCCTGGGGCGGCGCGCCCTCGGGGTCGCCGGCGACGGCAGCAGCCACGCCGAGATCCGTGCCGCCGCGGCGCCCTTGCTCCACGAACTGCACATGCAGACGGGAATGGTGGTCCATCTAGCCGTCCTGGACCGCAGCGACAGCGTCTACCTGGACAAGGTCGGCGGACGGCAGGCGTCGTCGCTACCGACCCGAGTCGGCGGCCGAAGCCCCGCCTACTCGACCGCCGACGGCAAGTCGATGCTGGCCTGGCTCGATCCCGAGTGGGTCGACAGCCTGTACCCGGACCGCCTGAACCGTTGCACCGAACGCACGATCGCGGACATCTCGACACTGCACCGCGAACTCGACCAGATCCGGCGACGACGCGGCGTGGCTTTCGAGCGCGGCGAGTCCGTCCGCAGCATCGCAAGCGTCGGGGTAGCAGTCCGTGGTCCCGAAGGGCCGGTCGCCGCGATCTCGCTGTGCGGCGACGTCCGCACCGCCCGACTCGAACGCGTCGCCCACCTCGTCATCGCTGTTGCCCATGAAACCTCACGGGCCCTCGACAGCGCACTCCGTTCCGCACGCCGCGGACCGTACGGGCCGAGGAGATACCTTGGCCGCGAACATTACCCGGGCCCGACCGGTCAATCTCTCCACGCCACCTCCTGACATCTGCCGCCGGGGCAGCCGACTCAGTAACCGGCTGCCGGGTCGATCCGCGCCACCAACTCACCGCCGGTGATGAACCGGCGCACGTTCCCTTCGACATGGCCGGCGAACGCTGCGGGGCGCACTGATGGCGGATTCGAATCGTGTGGGGTGATGATCGCGTTCGGCAGGGTCCACAGCGGATGACCGTCGGGCAGCGGTTCCGGATCGGTCACATCGAGTCCGGCACCACCGATTCTGTTGTCCCGCAGGGCATTAACGAGAGCATCAGTGTCGACGAGCGAACCTCGCGCAACGTTGATTACCCACGACTTCGGGCCGAGGTGGGCCAGCTGAGCTGCCCCGACGAGGTGACGGGTCTCGCTGGTCGCCGGGGCCGCGACCACGACGTGATCGGCACGCGCGAAGACCTCGTCGACTCGGTCGGCGGTAAGTGTCTCGGCAGCGCCGGGCACCGGTCGGCCGGAACGGTTCACCGCGATCACCGTTGCCCCGACCGAAGCGAGCATCGGGATCAGAGCTCGGCCGATTCCACCGGCGCCGATGATCGCGACCCGGGACCCGTGCAGCGTGGAGACCCTGCCGAAGAATTCCTGCTGGCGCCACGTGGTGGCGGTCAGGTGCTCGGGCAGCGCGCGCACGCCCGCCAACAGCAGCGCGAAGGCGTGTTCGGCGACGGTAGCGGCGAATGCGCCAGCCGCCGAAGTCCACACGATGTCGGGGTGGCGTTGGATGACCCCGGCGTCGAACCAGTGCTCGACGCCGGCCGACGGCAACTGCACCCAGCGGATCGATTCCGGGAGTTCGTACGGGAAGGTCGTGACGCCGTCGCCCGCCCACACGAGCGCCTGCGCGTCCGCCAGGTCCGCGAGTTCACCACCGCCGCGCACGATCGCGTCCGCCAGCAGGTCGTCGGGTGTCGGGCCGAGAGCGATCGGCATCGGTGTCATCACGGGGTCTCCTCACAGCATGGTCCGGCTGTCGCCGGACCTCGATCCGAGGCTAGTGTCGCGGACTTCTCTCCGTTGATCGGCGTCCGAGAGAAGTGCCCCCGGCGGCTTTGGCCGGGGGTGGCCCGAAGAGTGCGGTCGCCATCCTCCGAATCAGGGGGGGGCTGCGCGTCCGCACACTTGTGGGGTAGCTTGCGAACGCGCATATTGCGCAACCAAACCATCAATGGAGGGGAAACAGTTATGGGTTCTTCCGAGTTCACTACGTCTGTCGCCGAGGTCAAGCCTGTCGTGAGCGGCGCTGCCACCGCGCTCACGGCGATCGCCACGATCCTCGGCGTGATCGGCGCACTGGCTTCCTTCAGCTGATGCGCGCCTGCGGCGGGCAGTGACGAGCCCTGCCCGCCGCGGCGACATCGGCACGGATCGCCGACGGAATCGCCGTTGGTACATTCTCCCCACGGCATTGGCACAGCCAGGCCCCTAGGAATTGCCGTTTCTGAATCGAGATGCGCGCATTGTTCACGTCTAGCCTGAACCCGCGACAGTACGAGAAGTTCCACGGAATGTTCTTGGCCATGTGCGGCGTAGCGGCGTCCACTGGCGTGGTCCTGCTCGCCAGTGTTCTGCTCGATTACGCCAGAGGTGTCGACGGGGCTGTCACGATGTTCGCGCTATCGGTCGGCTGCGTGAGCACCGGCATCCTGGAAACGTTGTCGCGAAGACGCCGAGGCACCGACGTGCCGATCGCGTTCCTGCTCGTGAACTCCGCCCTCACGGCAGCGGGTGTCTGGCTGCTGACGGATCTCATCCCTCGCTGAAGTATCTCCGGGTGCTCGTGCGACCGGGCCGGGTCCGATCCTGGGAACCGACAATGCGTCGAGCAGGACCGGGAACATCGGCGAGTCTCCGACCTGCCCCGGTCCGACAAGCGGGACCAGGGCAGGCCGACGGATCAACTCACAGCTCCGCCGCCGCCCGCGCCAACAGCCCAGGGGACCTCTGTCGGCAGCGGTTCACCACGTTGCAGTGCTCAGTTCGCGGAGGGTTCGGCCTCGTAGGTAACCCAGCTCGTTCGCGTGGCGAGGGTGTTGTAGAGCGCCTGGGCTTGGTGGTTGTCTTCGGCGGTCGCCCACTGCACCACGGCACGGCCCTCAGCGGTGGCCATCTCGGTGAGACGCCCGATCAGTGCACGTCCGATCCCCCGGCCTCGAGCTGCGGGGTCGGTGTACAGGTCGTCGAGGAAGATGCCGGTGGTGCCTGTGTATGGCGAGGAGAAGCGGCGATGGTGTGCGAACCCGAGGATCTCACCGCCCGCTTCCGCGACAAGCGCCTTGCATTCGTGTCGCGGATCCATGAACCATCCCCAGGCGCGGGGGACTGCCGGAACCGGACTTTTCCTGGCAGTCTCAGGCGCTCGGCCACGCCAGAGTGGACGCCGACCGGGCCGCTCGCCTGGGCGGCTACGGCACTCCCGAGCACATCCCACTCTCCTGGGGATACCTTGCCCCCGAACTACTTCCGAACGACGACCTGCAGCGCATCGGTTCGCGGGCGGCGAGAAGCCGTCATGCTTGGATGATGACACCGCCCGCGGGATCGCCGGAACTGCGGCGGATCCTCGCCGCCGAATACCGTGCCGACCCGAACGACGTGCTTGTGGTCTCCGGCGGGCAACAGGGTCTCGTCTTCACCATGCGCACACTCGCCGAGCCGGGCTCGGCGGTCATCACCGAGAGTCCCAGCTATCCGGGTGCGATCCTCGCCGCGCAGAGTGCGGGCCTCAATCTCTCGTCGGTACCCACCGACGCCGACGGAATCCTGGTCGACCGCCTCGCCGACGAACTCGAACGCACGCGAGCACGAGTGATCTACCTCCAGCCGAGCTACGCGAATCCCACCGGCGCAGTCCTGAGCGCAGAGCGCCGGAAGCAAGTGCTCGAACTCGCCGCCCGACACGGCACGTTCGTCATCGAGGACGACTGGGCCAGACACCTCGGCATCGACGGACAGACCCCACCTCCCCTCTTCACCGAAGACCCCCACGGACACGTCGTCTCGATCCTCACCCTGTCGAAGCCTGCCTCCCCGGGCCTTCGGCTCGGCGCGGTCATTGCGCGAGGCCCGGCAGGCGAACGGCTCCGGGCCTCGCGCACCGCCGATGACCTCTGCGTCGCGCCACTGGTGCAGGAAATCGCCCATAGCCTCCTCACCTCGAATGTGTGGCCCCGGCACCTCAAACGCCTACGCGCCGAGCTCGCCACGCGACGCGACGCATTGACCTCCGCGATCCACGCCACAACGCCTGAAATCCGCATCCCGCACCTCCCGCACGGCGGCATTCACCTCTGGGCCAGGCTGCCTCAGGGCACAGACACCCGCGAGATCTGCACTGCCGCATACTCGGCCGGGGTCCTCGTCGGAGACGGGCGCCACTTCTTCGTGGACGAACCGCCCGCTCCGTTCCTTCGCTTCTCCTACGGGGCCGCAACTGAAGCCCAGATCGCCGAGGGCATCAGGAGGCTCTCCGAGCTCCTCGAGCGATGAGTCGGTGGTGCAAACCCGTACGGCAACGGCAGTTTTCGAATGGCGCACCGACATAGCGCGTCGGCAAGCGCAGGAGCCGGAGAGAACAATCCATGCCACGGGTTCCGGTGTGGGTAGGCGGCGCTGCAGTTCGACGAGCACCGTGGCGTGAACAAGAAAAGAGTGCGGCGCCGGTAGACGGAGGAAGGCCTGCGGCGGCGCAGTCCACAGCACACGCACTCGCCCCTGTCTCACGAATGATCCGGGGATTGGGTCGCCGAACCTGGCGGCATCGATTGCCGTTGAAAGGTACAAGGCCACTGGAACATACGGTAGGTCTCCTCGTAACGTCGACGTCGGGTATCGATCGTTGACGGCTGGACGAAGGACTGCTGCTCAATGGGCACGGGTTACGCCGTGTTCTGCGGCATCGACGTGGGCAGAGTCGACCAGCACGAGGTCGGGCTGGCACTTCCGGGACCCGAATGTTCGACACGGCGTTGCCGAACGGTGAGACCGAGTTGCGGGCCACGTTGGACGCTTGGCGGCCCGAGGCCCGGTACTGGTGATCGTCGGCCAACCGAACACGATCGGCGCATTGCCTGCCACCGTTTCCCACGCCCACGCCCACGGCCACGGCCACGGCCACGGCCACGGCCACGGCCACGGCCACGGCCACGGCCACGGCCACGATGTCGCCTACCTGCCGGGACTGTCGATGCGCCCCGTCGCGCGGCTATTGTGTTCGGGTGCAGCCGTTCCAATCGGTCACTCGTCGGTGTGGAGCGGCGGGATGAGGCCTCTCGTAACTGCTTTGGCTACGGCGCTCGCACGGTCTGTGACGTTCAGCTTGCGATAACTACTGTGCAAGTGCGTCTTGACGGTGGCTTCTCCTATGCCGAGCCGCCGACCGACCTGGGCATTGGTGTTGCCCCGAGAGACCAGCGTGAGTACTTCTCGTTCGCGTTTGGACAGTGGCGCCACGGGTTGCCCGAGTCTGTGGCGTGCCATTTTGACTGTGATTTCAGGGGTGATGACCAATCGCCCGGTCACTGCGGACCTCACCCCTGACAGCAGCTCTTGTGTCGAGGCAGACTTCAGTAGGTAGCCCGCCGCGCCGGCCTCGATGGCTCCGACTACGGACTGGTCGTTGTCGTAGGTGGTCAGAATGAGCACTCTCACGGCTGGGACGGCCTCAGTGATTTGCCGGGTTGCCTCGATGCCGCTACCAGGCATTCGCAGGTCCATCAACACAAGATCCGGCCGTAGGTCCAGGGCAGCCGACACGGCGGCACCTGCACTGTCAGCCTCGCCGATAACACTGAATTCCTCGTGCAGGTCGAACAGCGCACGTAGCCCCTGCCGCATGACCGTATGATCATCGGCCAAGATCAATCGGATAGGGTCGGAACCCGCACGCAGATAGTCGTTCCCGACTTGGGTGTCGCGCATACGCTGAAATCACCGCCCTCCGAAGTGATTCGATCACGCATCCCGGACAGCCCGTAGCCGCGGCCACCCGTGTTTGCCTCGTCGAATCCGACGCCGTCGTCAGTGATGGTCAACGTGGTGGACTCTCTCTCGTAGCCAAGTGCAACGGTGGCCCGCTCAGCCTGCGCATGCTTGTGAACATTTGCTAGCGATTCTTGAGCGATACGAAGCAAGTTCACGGTAGTCCGGACATTCAACGTTCGAGGTTCGCCCTCTACCAACAATTCCGCTGAGAAGGCCCATTGGCTCTGCACCAGCCGGTCCAGCATCTGGACCAGACTGTACTGCTCATCCTGCTCGAGACCGTCAACGACTCCGTCGTTCACCAGCGTGCGTGCCTGCTGGTGGCTCTCGTCCGCCGTACACCGCGCTAGATGCAGATGTTGTCGAGCTTTGTCGGGGTCGGTGTCCATCTCGATCTCCGCGGCCTCGAGGAGAATTCGTATACTGGCGAGTCCTTGAGTGACGGTGTCATGGATCTCCCTGGCCAGACGCTGTCGTTCGCTCAGAACACCGTTGTGGTGGCTGGTCGCTGCGAGTAGTCCTCGCGTGCGCTCCAACCGGCGCAGCAGTTCCTTTCGCTCGTGTGATTCACCGATGATGCGGGCAATCTGCCAACTGAGCACCTGGCTGTACACGAACGTCCCGACCGCAGCGCCAACGCTCATCCCTGGCGAGAGATCCATGGTCAGCCAGATCGCACTGGATCCGGCGGCTGCGTACGCCGTCGACGCGAGGTAGGCGACGCGGCGGTCGAGTATTCCGAAAAGGAGGGCCAACGTCGTCGGCGAACTCAGCCACAGGGCTGGGGCCGCGAAAATCGCTACGCACCAAGGAATGGCGAGTCCGGCCGCCATGACACCCGAGACGCTTTCTCCGTCTCGGGTGCTGTTGAGCAGCCGCAGCCCCACCACCGCGACCATGGCCGATCCGAGACTGGCGAAGCCGACGGCTACGGCGAGGTGAGCAGTGCCCCGCGTCGGAAAGAAAGCGATCACGCTCAACGAAATCACCACGTTGGTCGACCACAGCAAGATCCAGCCACTACGTCGAATCGGCGGGTCACCAGTAGTCGTCGGTCCCAAGACCTCGGATATCGACTGACCGGGCCCCATCTTCGTCATACCGATCCCCTTCGAATGCTCCGAGTCCCCTCGAACGCTCTGAGTATGGTAGTGCCTCGCCCATGTGCCCTCCCCCGATCGATGGAGGGGCGGGTACCCCATTCAGCGGTTCCGCTGCCAACTCGGACCCCGAATCATCGGAGGGGTGAACGAACCTACATCCAAAGCCGACTCCTCAGCCGCGCGCCGGAACATTCCGGTATCGGCCGAAGATGTCGTGCTGCGCCGAGGCGGGATCACTATCCTCGACGGTGCCAGCATTACCGTTTCTCCGGGTGAAGTGGTTGGCCTACTCGGGCCGAACGGTGCAGGAAAGACGTCGTTGGTCGAATGCCTCGAAGGATTTCAACGTCCCGACAGTGGCCGAGTCGAGGTCTTCGGCCACACTCCATGGACTGCGCCGCGTGGATGGCGGGCGCGCATCGGTGCCGTGCTGCAGGACTGCCGCGTGGACAGTGAGCTGACCGTCGGTGAGTTCACCACCATGACCGCCGGCTACTACTCCGATCCTCTCTCACCCGGCGAAGTACTGGCCAGAACTGGCTTGAGTGAGCTGACCAAGCGTCGAGTGACACGTTTGTCGGGTGGGGAACGTCGCCGACTGGAAGTAGCTCTGGCGCTGGTCGGCCGACCGGATCTGTTGTTCCTGGACGAGCCCACCACCGGACTGGACACGCAATCTCGCCGGGATCTGCTGGACATGCTTCGAAGTTTGTCTTCCCGCGGCACAGCCATGATTATCACGACCCACATGTTGGAAGAAGTCGCAACTCTGGCAGACCGCATCGTGATCCTGGTAGCTGGCCGCGTGCTACTCGAGGGCACGGCGCAGGAGCTGAGTAAACGCAGTGGCATTCCGTCCCGAGTGGAGTTCTCCGCGCCAGAACTCGAAGGACGTCCGATCCCTCCGATCCTGGCGGAAGCGAACCAAGACGCCGACTCGGGACTGTGGCGGATCATGACTCGGACCCCGAGCGAGGTGATTGCGACGATCACCCGACTCGCTGCAGAGGAAGGGTTCACACCCGTGAATCTGGCGGTGCATACTCCGACACTCGAGGACATCTACCTCGAGCTGCTGGAAGCACCGGCCGACCAGTCGAGTGGTCTCGCCTCATGAAAGACCAGACTCTCGACAATCCGGCATTGCCCGCTCTCGGCGTTCCAACGCTGTACCTGTGGCAGCTGCGGTACGACCTGCTGGCGCAACTGCGCAATCCGGCCGCAGCGTTCTTCTCCGTTGCCCTTCCTTTGATCTTCCTGGTCACGTTCTCGGTCATCGGCTCACAGGGCAAGGACACCATGGCTTACTACGCGCCTGCGACGATGGGCATTGCCGTAGTCAGCGGCACATTGACCAACATCGCGATCACCTTCACCTATCTACGGGAGTACGGGCTACTCAAACGATGGCGTCTGCTGCCCGCCCCACGCGGCGCTCTCCTTGCGTCCCGCATCAGTGCCTCCGCACTGCTATCGCTGCTCGGGGTCGGAGTTATCGCGGCCTATGCCGTGATCGTGGGAGGCACCACAGCGATCGAACCGCTCGCGGTCCTGATCGCGGTACCACTACTCACCATCACCGGGAGCGCAATGGGGCTCGCCCTCACCGCGGTCATTCCGTCGGAGAACGCCGCCGGCCCGGTGGCGAATGCTCTGGCGTTGCCCCTTCTGATGCTCTCCGGAGGGTTCTTTCCCCTCTCTTCAGCGCCGGAATGGGCGCAGACCGCAGCATCCTTCCTTCCCTTCGGTGAAGGCGTGGCCCTCGCCATCGCCGGCTACAACGGGACGGCCGTAGCCGGCGACTATTGGACCGCAGCAGTCTCATGTGCGCTTTGGACGGGGATCGGTATCGGAGTGACCACATGGCGTTTCAGTTGGACCCCACGACACCGACGATGAATCGAGCAGCACAGGCGAGGGTAGAACACTTCGGACTGGAATCGAGAGGATCTGTTGACAATGAGTGCGCCACGCGAACGGGGATCGTTCTTCAACTGGATTATTGCGTTGCTGTTCACGCTGCCACCCAGCATCGGAGGTGCAGTGATCACCTACTTTGCCAGCGGCCGATCACCGGGTGTGGCAGCAGCCGCACTAACCGTAGGTGTGGCGATAGGAATGGCAGGCTACGCCCTCATGTGCAGCAGTCGAACGGAATAAAATATGGGTGGGTAATTCGCAGAAACCCCTTGCAATCTTTGATCAACAGACGGGGATGTGCCGAGGATTGACAATCTCCGAAACCGGCGAGTCAGAGAGATTTCAATGAAAGCCCTCTAATTTCCACGCATTGCGCCGACCACGGTCATCGAGTTTTTCCCACCAGTAGGAGCAGTCAGGGGAGAACTAAAAAAAACTTACTCCTCCCCGCAGATTCTTCAGGTCGACGTTCCGATCGGGGTCACAACGGGTCGACTCTGCTGAATACTCCATAAACCGTCTCGACTCCCAAGTAGGTGTGAAGCGGAATGCGCTTCTTGCGGCGGACCCGGCTGATCACTACTGGCGGCCGGATCAGTGGGGTATTTGGGACCTGCGGCCGGAGGACTGCGACGTGACCGGGCAGCCCGCCACGGTGACCATCTATGGGACGCTCGTCGCGCCTTGGGTGAAGGGCGAGCGATTGAACCGTCGGAAGTACCGCAAAGACGAGGCCCCCGTTACCTTCTTCGTAGTCCCGCACCGCGGGACCGCGGTCGCCAGGTTCGGTATGACTTCCTGCCCCTGTCTTTCGAATGATCCGGGGGGTGGTGTCGCCGAACTTGGTGGCATCGATGGACCGCTGATAGGGACAGGGCCACCGGGTTAGAGGTAGGTCTCTTCGTAACGTGGGTGCCGGGTATCGATGCTGGATCGGCGACCGGTTGGGCCGGACGAAAGACTGCTTCATGGACACGAGTTACGCCGTGTTTTGCGGCATCGACGTGGGTAAAAGCGATCATCACGCGGTCGGATTGAATGCCGCCGGCCGCCGACTGTTCGACAAGGCGCTGCCGAACGACGAGGCGCGCCTGCGGGCTGTGTTCGCGGACCTCGCCGCGCACGGACCGATCCTGGTGGTCGTCGATCAACCGAACACCATCGGCGCCTTGCCGGTCACCGTTGCCCGGGCCTGCGGTCATGACGTCGCCTACCTGCCAGGGCTGTCGATGCGCCGGGTCGCCGATCTCTATCCCGGGCAGGCGAAGACCGATGCCCGCGACGCGTTCATCATCGCCGACACCGCCCGCACCATGCCCCACACCCTGCGCCAGGTCGACGTCGGTGACGAGACCCTGACCGAACTCGGAGTGCTCGTCGGGTTCGACGACGACCTCGCCGGCGAGGCCACCCGGATCAGCAACCGCATCCGCGGACTGCTCACCGGCATCCACCCCGTCCTCGAACGAGTTCTGGGATCTCGGATCAGTCACCTGGCTGTCCTCGAGATCCTGTCCCGCTACGGCGGACCGGCCGGGATCCGGCAGGCCGGTAAACGCCGGATCACCACTCTCGCGGTCAAACACGCACCGCGGATGGGCACCCGTCTGGCCGAGGAGATCTTCGCTGCCCTGGACGCGCAGACCGTGACGGTTCCCGGCAGCAAGGCCGCCGAGCCCTGACACCGGGATCGCCGCGCACATCAAGCCCGAATCCATCGCCCTCGACTGACCCCGGACATGGCCCGAGGCGGGAAGGCAGCAGCGAACCTATTTTGTACTACACAAATAGACTATTTTGTCGTACACTATTAGCATGGCAATCAAGTGGACCGACAGTGCCCTCAAGCACGGAATCGACATTGAGGACGCGAAGTATGCCATCGCACACGCCGAGTACATGGAGACCGAATTCGACGAGCCCCGCCCGCCGTCGACCATCCCGCCCACCCTGTTCATCGGCCCTCAGCGTCGGCTGGGGGCACCGTTGCTCGAGGTGATGGTCGAGATCGGCCGCCGCGACGTGACGATCTTTCACGTCATGGAGGCCCGGGCGAAACACCTTGAGCGGATGAAGAACTGAAGGTGCCGGACCTGTGCACGCGGCAAGAATGGAGGAAGCGATGACCAAGAAGGCGAAGGACTACGAGGCCGCAGCCCGATGGGCCGAGGACGACATGGTCCTACCCGAGAACTCGACGACGGCCCGCCGGGGCGCGGCCGCCGCCGAAGCGGGCCGGGCCCTGCTCGCCCGCGCCCACGCCGGACGGCCCAGCCTCGACCCGGCCGCCGCGCCCGGCACCGAGTCGCCCCGGCGGCAGGTCCGGCTCCCGCTCGCCGTGAGCGAGCAGGTCGACGAGATCGCGAAGGCGCAGGGCCGCCGGTCGTCCGAGGTCATGCGGGACGCGATCACGCTGTACGTGCAGGACAACGCGACCCGGTGAGACAGCCCCCGTCGGCACCCGGCAGGGTGTCGACGGGCAGCACCGGCCTGCAACACGACAGGGCAGGGCACCAGGCCCAGCCCGACTGCCGCGTCCGCTCCGGCACTGCTAGCGGCGTCACTCAGGGCGGAGAACGCGTCCCCGACTCCCTGCAGTCCGACCACAGTCGCGGCCAGGCCCGCGGCGCCCGCGATACCGACACCCGCCAGCCCGACACCGAGCGCACCGACGGCTCCCGCAGCCAGTCCCGCCGCGGCACCGATCGCGGCGATCAACGACGCGATACCGGCGATCTTCACGCGATTCCTCGCGACCCGGTCCAGCGACATACCCAACCCGGCCACGCCATCGCCACCACCACCGACGGTGTTGATGCGCACGATCTGGGTCGTCGGCCGCGTCAAATGCGCGATGTACGCCCGGAACTCCGCTGCATTCGCCACATCCAGACGCACCGGGGCGACGATGTCGGCGGCCGTGAGCTTCGTGTTCAGCTCCGCCACGAACGCCTGAAACTGTGTCGGCGACACATCCAACGTGACTGGCACCGTCGCACTCAGCGTCGCCAACGACGCCTGCAACGCGGCCTTGTCAGCTTCGAGCGTGACATTCGCAGAAAGCGAGAGCGTGTTCAGCCGCGCCTGTGTCTCGTGCGAGAACAACCCAGTATCGGCGTCGAGGCGGACATTCGCCGCGAACTCGATGTCCTTGAAATGCTGCTCAGCTGCCTCGGTAGCCCGCACTGCGGCCGCACGCACCCGCGCCTCGAACTCGGCGTCGAGATTGCCCCAGTCCAAACTCGCTTTGACAGAGGCAGTAGCGAACGGGACTGTCACCGGCCAAGCCCTCCCGGATCACCTGAACAAGGTGTCCGGCCCGCAGCCAGCGACAAGAACTACGTGCAGCCTATCGGTCTACTCCGACGCGTGACGACTCGATGAAACCCGGCTTGAGTAGACGCCCACCGCGGCTGCATCCGCACCCATGCGACGATGACGAGCTGTGACCCTCACCGCAATCGGCCCAATCAACTGGGGCTCGCTTCCAGACTGGCTCGTCGCCCTCGGCACAGTGGCAGCGGTGGTAGTTGCCCTGGCACTGGCATTGCGTGACAGGCGTCGTCACGCAGCCGATGAAGAACGCCGCGCAGAAGAACGCCGCGACCTCGAAGCGGCACAAGCCCGTCTCGTCTACTTCGAAATCACGGCAATGGGCGGCCTCATGGTCAAGATTCTCAATGAGAGCGACCGCCCGATCTTCCACGTCTGCCTGGAGTCGGTGGAGAAGTCCGATTCACCCGACTTCACGTGGCAGGTGAACCGAAATGTGATGGGGGCCCGCGCAGAGACAAACTCGATCGAGCCCCGCGGGCATTTCAAGATTCCTGTGAATCTGGTGTCCGAAGATGGTCAGGCGCCACGTTCACGGATCGGCGAGTACACGATCACTATCAGCTTCCTCGATGCAGCTGGTCTGAGATGGACCCGGACCGGAATGGGCCCTCCCACACGCGTACTTGATGATCCGACTGACGCGCCCGCAGCCTAGTTCCATGACTCGGGCTCGGGGCGAGGCTTCGATGCGGGCGGTGAACGTCCAGCCGAATCAGTTCGCGTATCTAATTTAGATACGTCGCCAGATTCCTCCAGGTCTCGTCGCACCGACCCCACCGTTGAGGGGTGAGCCCCAGTGCGTCGACCATGAGCATTGTCTGATAGTCCCGGGTCGGCCTTGATCGACTCAGCGATCAGTGCCCGCTTCTGCTCCCGATTGAGCTGTCGGCGGTCGATGTTGAGTGACAGTGCAAGCGTTCGCTTCTCGCTGTCGGTGTATCCGGTCTTCACGATCCGGGGACAGTCGCTGCCGAGGTGAGCTGCGATCTGCCGGCGGTGTGGGTGGACGTTCCCCTTCACCAAAACTGGGGGGGCAGCTCCTACCTGCGGTTTCGTTCGGGCATCGACGTCAGCCAGGTGATGCCGCCTCAGCGAGTCGATCGGCGCCATCGAGAAGCGCAGTGCGAAGGTCGCCCTTATCTAGGCGCGATCCTGCGGAAGCGAAGACGATTGCGCCGACCGCGCGGCCGGTCGAGATCATCCATGGGTCAGGGAGCGGCCCGTCGTCCATCGGTCGCGGACCTGGCCCACCCCACGGCCATTTCCGCGGGTAGGGGGTCGGACACCAGTCGTCCACCACTTCGCTGACGATTCGTGCTGACGGTTCACCACGGATGTCCGATTCAACTGCGATGCGGACCAACTCGTGCGCCATATCGGCGGTGTTGATCAGGAAGGCATCGGACGGAGAGAGCGATTGAGAGTCACGCTCGTATCTTCGGGGCGAACGGGGTGTGTGTGGAGCTATTGCATCCCATACTTGGGGCCGGATCTGGGCGATGAGTGGCAGCAAAGACGCTGTGCGCATGAGAATCTCCTGCGATCGGTCTGGCGCGTGGTCACCGGCCTGAGGCTTCCGTAGTCGACCATCATTGGGAGGACTTCCAGCCGCGCTAGCAAAAACGTCAAGGCCGGTACGTATCCGATCGTCCTCCTCCGCTGATTGCATGTCACTGGCCGTTAGAGCTGCAAACCAGCCTTCCGGTCTTCTGTCCGACGTGCCACCGCCATCCATCGCGCGATCGTCTTGTCGACCATCCATGCCAGATGCACGGCCACTCTAGTCACACGATGCGGCTCACATGTCACATGAATCGGCCGACAGCTGCCTGTCAGTCGGCGACGGTGCGGAGGCCGAATCGGATGTCTGACCGTCCATTTGGGGTACGGCCATGCTGGACACCGGCCTGACCCGCATCTCCCGTCTATCTAGGGTCCATTGCGCTGTGACTGTCAGCGGTAACTGGCACGGTTCTTGTCGCTGAAGATGACAGGCCCTGCTGCGGCGGCTTCCACGACTGGACCACTCGAAGCGTCGAGGACCGACGATCACCGGTCAGTGTTGCGGGCGGTTTCGACCACGTCGACGGTGATGGTGGTCAGTTCGTTGATCTTCATGATGCGGCGGATCTGAGAGAAGAGCCGTTGGAGGAGCCGGAAGTTTCCTGATGTGATGCGGGCGATGGCGGCGATGGCTTGGGCATCGGTGAAGTCGTCGCTGAGGTCGAGGCCGAGGGTGCGCCAGTGGCGAGTCAGGACGAAGGTCAGCTCGTCGTGGGACAGGGGACGGTGGTGGTGGGCGAACCCGACCACCGCTGTCGTGCTGGGCGTGGCGAGGGAAGCGTTTTTCGATGCCGGGCATGCCGATGAGGATCAGGCCGTGCTGGCCCCGGTCGTATTCGTCGCGGAGCATCTCGAGGGCGCTGGTGGTCAGGCGTTCGGATTCGTCGATGATCGTCGACTTACCGCCTGCCCTCAGGTCTCTATTGTTACAGGACTGAGACCGACACCGGCGCTATTCCTGAGAGTTTGCTGTGGACTCACAAGACGGATCAATCGGTCCGTAGCGACATAGGGGAGGTTGTTCGTATATGCGACTCGCGCTAACCAATCTAGTCCGGGGGCGATGGAGGAGACCACTGAGTTCTAGCCTCGTCGTTCTCGTCATAGCCGCTGTTGTCACGGCGCTCTTGCCTGGCACTGCGTATGCAGCGGAGCGGTGGATCCCTCCGCAGTCGGTCAAGGGCTCGATTCTTGCCGAGTACGAGAGACTCGAAGGCATCGGCAAATCACCGGGTACTCCGACGAGCCCTGAACGCGACGACCGGCAGGGCGGGAAGTTCCAAGACTACGTCAACAACAACCATATCTACTGGAACGCCCGAGTCGACCCCAACCGCGGCCGACAAGTCGGCGGCGCAATCTACAATCGCTGGGGTCAATACGATTGGGAAAACGGCGCGCTCGGGTACCCCATACAGTCCGAAATGGACGCAACCGGAGGCGGCAAGCTCAGCCGGTTCGAGCGGGGCCTGATCTACTGGAGCTCGGCCACCGGTGCACACCCCGTGTGGGGGGAAATCCTGCAGACATGGGCAGCGCACGGATATGAACAGAGCAGCTACGGATTCCCCACCAGCGGCGAGGAAGTCATTGGCGACGGGCGACGCCAGTACTTCCAGACTTCCAGAACGGCTACATCGAATGGCATCCCGAAGGCTTCCCGGAGGACTGGGAAGGGGACTCCCGCCAAGACGAGGATCCTGCCGACGATACTGATCAGTTCTACGCGAACTGCGGAGCGAACTGCGCGAACGACGCAACCGTTAAGGTGACCGGACACCCCGTCAAGAGCAACGCAGGGGCCTCCTTCCGCGCCCAAGATTCCGAGGCCGGCAACAGCGATACCACTTCCGAAGATGGCACGCCGTTCTGCGACGAACTACGGCCCGACCCCAGTGCAAGCCCCGATGACGGCGTGCTCTGTCTCGTGCGTGAAGGAGCAGAACCCGGAACGGCAGTGCACAAGCAAGGCGATGAAGCTCCCGCACTTCCGCAGCCTTCATCAACTCCACGAGCAACGTCGACCACCGAGCCATCCCGGCAGGAAGCAGCCCCACCGACGGGAACCAACGAGACCACGCCGTCCTCTACAGTCGTTCCGACAACCGAGCCATCGACACAGTCGAACCCTCAGCCACCGACGACCCGAGCACCCAAGCCGGCGACATCCACGACCGCCACTCCACCGACACCGAGTCCGTTCTCGGGCACGGACCCAGACCAGCAAGAACCTGCTGGAATCTCTAACCCTGCCCCATCGGAGAGCACAGGGATCCGGAACTTCGTAGGTAACCGAACCCAAGGCGTCACTGCTGCGGCACTTCCCGGAGTGAAGGAATACTGCAAGATCGGCCATGCCGACTTCGAGTACAAATTCTGGATCGGCGAACGAATGAACCAATGCCGAACAAAAGTGATCGAGATCGGCATGGCGAACAAGCAGACCGCCACCTACATCGGAACGATCTACGTCGAGGAAATGCGCAACATCAAGCTGGCGTGGAACAACACCGCCTGGGACGAGAACCTGGGAATCCGCGTACAGAATGTCATCGCTTTCCCGGGTGTTCCCGGAGCTGAGCTGATTCTTGACAGCGTGCAGCTCAAATGGGAGTTCAACTGCACCTACGCCTTCCTCGTGTCCTGCTACAACGATGGTGGAGCGCCTTCCATCGGACCTCAGACAGTCGCAGCGCTACGGGCGGTGCAGTTCACCACGATCGCGAGGAAGGGGATCGTGGCACCGCCGGCTGGGGCGGCCAACGGGCTGTCCAACATGCGGTTTACCGCGACGCATCCCCAGTTCACTATTGCCTCGGGCTTGACGGGGGTGTCACCCTTGATCTCTTGCGATGCATCCGTCGGGATGAGAAACACCCAGGGCTGTTCCTTCGCGGCCGTCGTTCCGGTCCTTGACTACACGGACTTCACCGGACTGAACGAGTTCATGTATCACGTCAAGCAGGCCCAACTGTCCGGCCTTCCGGGAGCCAATGGCGGACAGCCGCTCAACCGCGTGACATCGAAGCAGACCATCAGGGACAACCGCCGCGGATCCTGTGGCGGGGTCACGGGGCCGAGACCATCCGGCAGGAGCTGCGATGAGTATCCATTCGCCAGTACCAATCAGGGAGCACGACCCGGCGGACCGTACGCAGGCCTCGGACGCACGTTCCCCAACTGCGGGATCAAGGACAATGACCTCCAAGTGGGCGGAACAGGGGGCACCGGCTACAGCGTGTGCATGATCGATCGAGGCCAAAATAGCTCAGCCGGATCCATCCTGGGATGGTTCTACGCGAAGAACCGCGTCCTATCCGGAGAGAGCTTCAGGGTGTACGTCGGATAGCAGGGTAGGCCCAGCAAGAGAATCTGCCGGTGCTCCACACCTCAGGTACAAGGCGTGGAGCACCGGCACCCAACCCGTGTACAGATCACTTCGTTTTTGTGGGTCCAAACAAACGGGCGGATGCATCAGCGACTCGATCCCCATAGGGATCGGCTTTCGCCGCAGCCTTTGATCGCGAACGGCCCACCTTCGCTCTGGCTTTTTGATCTGGGATGATCGGCCAGCACTCGAGCAGATAGTCCTCTGTTGGTTCGTCAACGATGAGGTCCCAGTTCGCATCCCGTCCACGAGCAGATACCCGAACCATCAGTTTCCCCGTCGATGGAGCAGAAATCGTCCCGAACTCATTGACCACGTCCCCGAGTGTCGTCAGTACAACCAAATCGTCCGTGACAACGACGCTGCCGTCAGCGACGACTTCCCACTCACCATGAGTGCCGGTCGGTTCAGCCTCGAGCACGGACACACCCACCCGTACTGGACCCGCGGCGACCCCCGTATGGACGACGATCAAATTCGGTCCGGAGTCGAAGATCTCGCCGACCGTGGTCACCGCTGTGGGATCTGCAGTAGGAGCGGACACGAAGAACTGGTGATAATCGGCATCAACCGTCGACCAAAGCGTCATGACATTCAGCCTAACCACCTGGCGACAACCGGAGGACCTACATGACCCGCCCAACCTCGGCACGGCACCTGGCCACCCCGGCGTTCTCCGGCCTATGTTCAGGGCTGGCGATGCTCGCAGGCTGGCGATATATCGCCCACCGCCGCCTAGTCCTGGTTTCTCCTCAGCCGCCGACGGACCCGAACAAACCCGGCTTCATTTTCACCCTCGACTACCTCGAATACCGTGGCGGTCCCCCATGGTGGCCAGCAGCAATCGTGTACCCGCTCATCGGCCTCGGCATCGGTCTCGCTGTGGGATTGCTCCTCGCAACAGTCCCATCAGTCGCTCGGATGCCCGACCGCGCCACTCGGATCGCGCTGTGGCTCGCGATCCCCGTAACCGGCATCATCGTCGGCACCGTGACCACGCAGCTGGTCCAGTCCTCACCCCCGGTGATCGAAATCGCCGCGATCACCGACCCCAACTACGTCCCCAACCCCACAGAAATCGAATCCCTCACCGAACCACCGGTACACGGCGCGCCACCCCGATTCAACCTCCTCGAGCCAGCCCTCGCGCTCCCGATACTCGGCGGCATCGCCGCACTACTCGGCGGAACAGCAACACAGCTCATCCTCCGACGAACGACCCGAACCGACTAGGTAGACCCGACCTTGCTCGGCGAGGACGCCCGCCCAGCAGGTGTGGGCCGCCTCAGTCCTGCGCATAGCTCTCAGGATCGGAATAGCCTGACCGGTGATCGTCGGTCCTCGACGCTTCGAGTGGTCCAGTCGTTGAAGCCGCCGCAGCAGGGCCTGCCATCTTCAGCGACAAGAACCGTGCCAGTTACCGCTGACAGTCACACCATTGCGCATTGATCGACACTCTGTCTAATTTCGTCTAAGACCCTAAACAGACAGGGAAGGACGGTCCATGAGCACAGTCGGCTATCAGCGCGTATCCACCGCGGACCAGAACACCGCCCGCCAGCTGGACGGTATCGAGATAGACAAGATGTTCACCGACCACGCCTCAGGCAAGGACACCAACCGCCCGCAGTTCCAGGCGTGCCTGGAGTACGTCCGTGAGGGCGACGAGCTGGTGGTGCACTCGATGGACCGCCTGGCCCGGTCCCTGGTGGACCTCCGCCGCGTCGTCGACGAGCTGACCGACCGTGGTGTCAGCATCCGATTCGTCAAGGAGGGGCTGACCTTCACCCGCGACGAGTCCGACGCGTGCAGCGTTCTCATGCTGTCGGTGATGGGCGCGGTGGCGGAGTTCGAGCGGTCGCTGCTGCTCGAGCGCCAGCGTGAGGGCATCGCCGTCGCAAAGCGTGAGGGTAAGTACAAGGGCCGCGCCTTCGCCCTCAGCGCCGAGCAGGCCGCGGAGATGACGCGGCGGTTGTCCGCGGGCGAGTCGGCCGCGGCCCTCGCTCGGGAGTACGGGGTAAGCAGGGCGACGGTCTACAACACAGCCCAGCGTGCGCAGGCGGTGTCCCGATGACGAGCACGACCGACACCCGTTCCACGCCTCCGAAAGCCATCGACATCGTGCGGGCCTTCAGCGAGCGGCGGGCACACGTTGATGGACTCCGGTTCATCGATTGGGGGGAGCCGACGTGCTTCGTCTGCGGGCTGTCCGACGCCTCCTGGGCCGTGGGCGATCTGGACGACTCGATCGCCCTTCTGGAGAAGCGATGGAAGCGGTCTCGACTCCAGAAGGCCCATCTCGTCCCCCACCAGTTCGGCGGGGCAAACACGCCTGACAACTTCGCCATGCTCTGTAGGGACTGCCACCGGGACGCACCAGACACTCCCGACGCGGAGGCCGCGCTCCGTTGGATCGCCCGACGTGAGCACCACATCGCCACCCTTGCCCGCGAGATCGACGGAGCTGCCTCGCCCGGGTGTGTTGCTCGCTGGATCGAGGCGGGGTCGCCACGGCCGGACGTCTCGGATGTTGCCGGTTCTGCCGGGCTGCACTGGGACGCAGACCCCGGCGGCGGTCCCATCCTCTCGGTCGGTACGAAGGCAGTGCTGCTCGCTGCAGCTATCGAGTCCGCCCTTGCCGAACGTATGTGAGCGAGCGACAATCCCGTTCCGACGATCGCAGTGGCACTCGGAGTGTCCCGGGCGGCGAGTTGGAACTGAGACGCGGTGTCCGATACTCACGAGAGTGGTCACTAGAGTTCCCGTCCGACGGCTAGAGATAGCGGAGGACAACATTGGTCGACCGGCAACCCATCTCATTGCCCTGGTACGACGAGAACTCGATACCCGGCGGGAGGGTGAAGCTCAAGAACTTCGGTAGCGTTCCCGCTCCGAGCTCCGTTCCGGAGCTCATCGAAGTCGCTCAAAGGATCGCGTTGGCAGATGGCAAGGTCATCGGCTGGCGGGGGCAGGCCCACGAGGCGTGGAAGGTAGAACCGGGAGCCGCGCGCCGCATACATAGGCCTTGGAACGGCGTACAGCCGAAGTGGTCCCGCAATGTTCAACAGATGCTCGACAACCTTGGCGTTGCGCGAGTGCCGATGGGCGATAGCCCGCGCAGTCGCCAGGGAGCGATTGAGGAGTATCTGCGACAGCTTGTCCGCGAAGTGCGGAGTTCAAGCTCTCTCAGTCAACCGCTGGTCCGCGCCAGTGACCTCGAAGTGCTGACGCTGCTGCAGCACTACGGCACAGCGACGCATCTCCTCGACATCTCCAGCAACATCCTTGTTGCGCTCTGGATAGCTGCAACCAACGAGAGCGACAAGACCGGGATCATCATCGCCTTCAGTCGGGAGGCGGTGACAGAACTACTGCCCAGTGACGTTTCTCCGACACTCTGGGAACACTTCGCTCAGATCCGTAGTGGCAGGCCGGCGTACTGGACTCCGCCAACCACGACCCCCCGAATGACCTCGCAGCAAGGGGCGTTCGTCATCTCCCAAATTGCGGACCAGCCTTGGGGGACGGTAGATGTGACCAGCACCTTCGTCTGGAACGACCATCCCGGGTGGAACGAACGGCCCGGTAGTGATCCCTCGTTCGACTACACCGACGTGCACAGCTACTTCATAGCAGTCACGCCCGAGCTCAAAAAGGACTTCCTGACCAGCACTCGCACTGGAGTTTTCGGTCTCAACCACGCCACCGTATACCCAGATCTTCCGGGCTTTGCTGAGTCTCATCGTCACTCGAGCGAAGTGCCCTACGTCCCACCGTTCGACTAGTTCCGCCCGTCGCCAAGCGCTCGAAGCGCAGCCACCGCGCCCTCCAGGAACGCAGCCTGCTCTGGTGTCGCATCGAGCGCACCGAGCGCCGCTTCGAGCTGGTCCGCGGCCTCAGCGGCCTCGGATACAGGCGTCTTGTCGCTCACACGTCCTCCGGGTTGTCCTGGTCGATCTCGCAGAGCTTGCGGGCGAGCTCGAGGATGTCGGCATCGAGATCCGACTTCGTGAACGCGAGAGTGACATCCGCCTTGCCGGCACCGCCAGGCCCAGAAGCTTGACCTGCGAATCCAGCACACCTCGGGCTGCTGCAATCAACTGAGACTTGCCGACCAGCTGCCCCTTGCCCTCTGCCGTCTCGATCGCCTCCCACGCCTTCGCCCACAGGGCTTCGAGGCGAGCATTCATAAGGTTGATGAGGCTCAGCGATAGTGCTCGCTTGTGCTCAATGAAAGTGCCCGGTCGTGGGCGGGGTTCACTGTAGCGGTTGCCGGGTTCCTGTGACGGTTTTGCGGAGTTTCTCGGTGAGGGCGTGGTGGTCGCGGAGTCGGTAGGAGTCGCCGTCCAGGTTCAGCACGACGGAGCGGTGCAGGAGCCGGTCGAGCATGGCGGCGGCGACGGTGGTGTCGCCGAGGACCTCACCCCATTCACCGACGCCGCGGTTGGTGGTGATGACGATCGAGGTCTTCGTATAGCGTTGCGCGACAACCTGAAACAGTGCGGATGCGGCTTCGCCCGGGAAGTGGTAGGTAGCCGAGTTCGTCGATCACCAGCAGGGTGGGTCCGGCGTAGAATCGCATCGTGGTCGCCCACCGGCCTTCGATGGCGGCCCGGTGGCAGCGGGCGGCGAGGTCGGCGGCGGTGGTGAAATACGTGCGGTAGCCGGCATGCGCCGCTGCGCGGGCGAGCCCGACTGACAGGTGGGTCTTGCCGACTCCGGGTGGGCCGATGAGCAGCACGTTGGTGGCGGTCTCGAGGTAGCGGCAGGTGCCGAGTTCGGCGAGCAGTGCCCGGTCGACGCCGGGGGCTGCGTCGTAGTCGAAGTCGTCGAGCGACGCCGGGGTCGGCAGACACGCGAACCGCAGCCGGCCGGCCAGACGGCGGGCCTCGGTGGCATCGACCTCGATCGACAACAGTTGCTCGAGGGCCGCGGTCATCGACAGACCGTCTTTCTGCGCGCGATCGAGAACCGACGGCAGGGCTTCGGCGGCGTCGTGGAGTTTCAGTGTGGCCAGGTGTCCGCGCAGGCGCTGGTAGAGACTCGTCGTCTGCGTGGTGGTCGGGGTTGCGCTCATGCGAGGGTGTTCCTTCCGCGGGCGGCTCGTTCGTAAACGGTCAGGTCAGTGATGGTTGAAGTGTTTGCTGGAGTGGATGATTCGCCCGCGATCTGCCTCTCGGTGGCGCTGCGGTGCAATGCTTCTGCCGCGGCGATCGCGTCGGGTCCGGGTGGGATGCGTTCCTTGCGGCGGTGCGGCCGACCACCCGCTGAGGCGGTGGCCATCGCCGCTTGTTCGAGGGCGACGACGTGGCCGTGGTCACGGACGGTCGCCCCGGCCCCGTCGGGTGCGAGTCGGTGCCTGGCGACGGTGATCTGCGAGGCGGTGTCGATGTCGACGACATCGCCGCCGAGAACTCGGGAGACGGTGACCTGCGCTGCAGCCAACTCCGGGGGCACCGAGTAGCGGTTGCCGCGGTAGGCGACCAACGCCTGCCGGCTGACGGTGCGGGTCTCGGTGACGGTCACCGGATACGGAACCGGCGGTGCGGTCAACGGTTCGGCCGCGGCGACGGTGGCCACCGAGGATCGGCCATCCGCGGTCGGGCGCAACCGGGTGTCGCCGCGCAGCCGGCAGAATTCGTCGAGGCTCGCCTGCGCCTGCTCCACCGTCAGGTCATCGGCGAGGGTTCGCCACCAGCGTTGTGCAGCAGTGTGATTGGCCTTCTCCACCACGCCTTTGCGGTTCCCGGATCTCGGTGGGCAGATCGCGACCGAGACACCTTAGTGCTTGGCGACACCGGCGCAGGAAGCGGTGACCTTCCCCGAGTCCGGGTGGCAGACCGTCGCCATCCGGTCGAACCGCCAGCTGCGGGTCAGGCCACCCAATGCCCGGACGATGCGGTCGAGACCGTCGATCAGCTGCGGCTGGGTCATCGCCGGGGCGAGGATCCCGCGCCACCGCCCGGACTGCGCGAGGGAGCCTACGAGCAGATGCGCCGTCTTTCCCCAGCCCCACCCGGTCGGGGGGTTCGGCAGTTCGACCCAGTCCCATTGGGTTTCCTCGCCCGGCGGGTGCTCGATGACCGCGTTGGGGCGGCCGGTGGCGCACGCGCAGGCCTTGCACACCGGTCGTAGCTTTCGCTGCCGGATCTGGCGGGTCAGGGTCTGATACGAGGCGGTGTAGCCGAGCGCCTCGAGTTCGTCGCACAGGGTGCGGGCCCACAAATGTGGGTCCTCGACCAGGCGGGCGGTGACGTAGTCGACGAACGGCTCGAACGGATCCTGGCGTGCTGGTTTGCGCACGCCGGGCGTCGTGGTCCCGTTCAGGTAGTTGCGGACCGTCCTACGGTTGCGGCCGGTGTGGCGGGCGATCGCCGAGATCGTCCAGCCTCGTTTGTGGAGTGCGTGTATCTCCAAGTCGTCCTCCCATGTCAACATAGAAAGCGGGTCTCCTTTGGGGTGCTGGTGCGTGGTCAGAGACCACCAGCATCGAAGGAGACCCGCCCTCATTGGCGGAGCCACACGGGTGAGCACTTTCGGTGAGCAGAGTTGAGCAGGTTCAATGAGCGCCATCAGACTGACCCGCGACCTAGCGCAGTGGGCGTATACGGCTGTAGGTGAAGACGAGCGGCCGAACTACTCCGGAATTCGATATATGTCGAAGCAGGGCGAGTATGAGTGCTGGGCCGTCTTCGAGGGGACCGGTGTTCAGAAGGAGAGCGTCCGCACCATCGAGTGGAGCGACGAAGACTTGCAACATGTCGGAAGGATCTTCAACCTCACCGTCCACTGACGCAATCCTTCATCCAATCCGTGTCGAAAGCGTGTCGTCGCGACCCCATAACCCGATACGAGAAAGCCCCTCACCTGCATCACTGCTGGTGAGGGGCTTTCTGATGTGCGCCCGAAGGGATTCGAACCCCTAACCTTCTGATCCGTAGTCAGATGCTCTATCCGTTGAGCTACGGGCGCATGAAAAAGCGTATTAAGTTGTTGCTGGCCAACGAGAACCAGTGTGGCGGAGGCGAGAGGATTTGAACCTCCGGTCCCCTGTAAGGGGGACAACTCATTAGCAGTGAGTCCCATTCGGCCGCTCTGGCACGCCTCCTTGGGGGCCGGCTCGTTTCCGATCCGCCGGGCGAAACACTACACAACCTTCGCGAGCAAACGCAAAACAGCTGGTCAACCTCCTAAGCTCGACATCGTCACCGAAGGTTGGCGTCGAACCAGTCGAAGATGCGGCGCTGGGCGTCAAGGATCGCCACGACGAGCGGATCATCGTCCTCGGCAGAGGTCTCGCTCACGGGTGGCTCGTCCGCCCGATGCGCCAGCCCGGTGTAACTGACGATGTTGGTAGCGACATCGGCCCGCGCGACCGCCTCCCGCAGTTGCTCGACGTGTTCGCGAGGGGTCAGGGGGTCGTCCTCCCCGTACAGCCCGAGCCATGGCGCCTTGAGCGAGGTCGCCGCGTTCACCAGCGCCGGGGTCTCTGCGGTCAGCGGCTCGATGATTCCGCGGGCGGAGACACTCACCGCGGCGGCGACGGGCCGGTTGGTCGCGACGAGCATCGCAGCGGTGCCTGCGTCGTCGAACCCGAGGACGCCGACGCAGTCGGCGTAGACGCCGCGGGCGACCAGCCAGTCGAAGGTGGCGTCGAAGTCCTCGAAGAGGTTATGTCCGAATACCTCGGTATCGCTGTGCGCGGGCTCTCGATGGAACAGGTGCGGGGCCACCGCCACCCACCCCTCGCCGGCGAGGGCACGCATCAGGTCCAGCAGCGCCGGTGTGAACTCCCTCGATTCGTGCAGCACGACGATCCCGCCACGGGCGGGCCGATCGGGCTGGACGGCGGTCAATGGAACACGTCCCCGGGAGTGCTCGGGCGAACTGTCGTCGGCGCGCAAGGGGGCGCTGTCCCGGAAGATTCCCGGCATGAATCAACCTTGGCACGACCGGGTCGCCGGTGCACGGGATCACGGGGCGCATAATCGCATCGTGACCCCCGTGACCCGCGCTGACCTTGATTCCATCCCCGCCTACGTGCCGGGCCGCAGTTTTCCCGGGGCGATCAAGCTGGCGAGCAACGAAACGACACAGGGCCCGCTGCCCGGTGTCGCGCAGGCCATCGCCGACGCCGCCGCGACCGCGAACCGATACCCGGACAACACGTCGTCCGCACTGATCCACGCTCTGTCCGAGACCCTCGGAGTGCCGGCGGCACACATCGCGACCGGCTGCGGATCGGTGAGCCTGTGCCAGGAGCTGGTGCAGATCACCTGCCAGGTCGGCGACGAGGTGCTGTACGCGTGGCGCTCGTTCGAGGCCTATCCGGTGGTCACGAAGGTCGCCGGCGCGACGCCGGTCCCGGTACCCCTCAACGCCGGACAGGGCCACGACCTGGACGCGATGCTGGCCGCGATCACCGACCGCACCCGACTGATCTTCATCTGCAACCCGAACAACCCCACCGGTACCGCGCTGGGCCGCGAGGAGCTCGAACGGTTCCTCGACGCCGTGCCCGCGCACATCGTCGTCGCGCTGGACGAGGCCTACTTCGAGTACAACCGTTCCGGCGTCGACGGCATCGACCTGGCCCGGGGCCGCCGCAACGTCGTCGTCCTGCGGACGTTCTCGAAGGCGTACGGCCTGGCCGGCATCCGCGTCGGCTACGCGGTGGCGGATCCGACCATCATCACCGCGTTGGCCAAGGTCCACATCCCGTTCAGCGTCAATTCGGTGGCGCAGTCCGCCGCGATCGCATGCCTCGGCGCGCGGGACGAACTACTGCACCGCACCCACGCCGTCGTGGCCGAGCGCGGCCGGATGCGCGATGCGCTCCTCGCCGCGGGCTACGACGTCCCCGTGTCGGAGGCCAACTTCGTGTGGCTACCGCTGCTGGACCGCTCCGTCGCGTACGGCGAGGCCAGCGCCGCAGCGGGCGTCCTGATCCGCACCTACGGCGTAGACGGCGTCCGCATCACGATCGGGGATCCCCACGAGAACGACGCATTCCTAGCGTTTGCGACGTCGGAGGCTGCGGTGGAACTTGCCGGCATCCGCGCCGGCTCCCCCACGACGTAACCCAACCGTTATCGGTCGGCGCGGACATTGCGGCCGAATCGTTGGCAGACTCTGGGCGATGTGCCCACCACGAAGCGAATTGCGCGGACGCCGGTGGCGTAGCCGGGCGATGGTCCTCGTTGCCGTGCTGTCGGCCTCGCTGACCGTCGGTGTACCCGCCTCCGTGGCGCGGCCGAGTGACGCCGACGTCCTCGTGGTGCGCCTGCTCGCCATCAACGATCTGCACGGCAGCCTGCAGCCGCCGAAGGGCGCCCGCGCGCAGGTGTCGCGGGCCGACGGCCCGGCGACCGACGCCGGTGGCGCCGCCTACCTGGCCGCGTACGTCGACCAGCTGCGCGGGCAGGCCCCCAACTCCCTGCTGTATGCCGTCGGCGACAGCTGGGGCGCGTCGCCGATCGAGTCGGCGTTGTTTCACGACGAACCAACGGTGAAGCTGCTCGACGCGATGGGCGTCGATGCCGCCTCGGTGGGCACACACGAGCTGGACGAGGGGTTCGCCGAATTCCGCCGGATGCAGACCGGCGGCTGCCACGCGGTGGACGGCTGCGAGTTCCAACCGGAATTCGCCGGGGCACAGTTCCCGCTGCTCGCCGCGAATATGACCTTCCGCGACGGCACCCCCGCGGCATTGCCGTTCGCAGTGGACTACGTCGACGGTGTCCCGGTCGGCGTGATCGGGGTGATGCCCGCCGACGCAGCGTCGAAGGTGTCCACCGACGGCGTCGAGGGGCTCGAGTTCGGCGACGAGCTCGCAGCGATCGATCGGGCCGCGGCGACGCTCGACTTCCTCGGCGTGCGCGCAATCGTTGTCCTACTGCACCGCGGCGACGAGCCAGCAGCCGGCGGGCCCAACTCGTGCGATGTCGAGCAGGGTCCCGCCCGGACCATCGCGACTCGGGCGACGCCCCAGGTCGACGTCATCTTCACCGCCGACAGCCACAACCAGTACAACTGCACCGTCAGCGACCCGGCTGGCAGCCCACGGCCGATGATGCAGGCAGCCTCGCACGGTCGCATGGTGTCGGTGGTGGACGTGACGCTCGACCGCGCCACCGGCGAGGTGGATCGCGAGCGCACCCAGGCCTTCAATCAGATTGTCACTCACGACATTCCACCCGATCCGCAGGCTGCGCAGCTCACCGAGCGTGCTACCGAGCAGTCCGCCGAAGTGGCGCGGCGTCCGGTCGGCCGCATCACCGCCGACATCACTCGTGATGCAACCCGAGGAGGGGAGAGCACGCTAGGCGACATGATCGCCGACGCCCAGCTCGAGGCGGCCCGCGGGCGTGGGGCGCAGATCGCACTCACCAACCCGGGCGGAGTACGAGCCGATCTCACGTACACCGCCGACGGCACCGTCACCTTTGGTGACGCCTATCAGGTGCAACCGTTCGCCAACACCGTCGAGGTTCGCACCCTCACCGGATCACAGTTGAAGGATGTTCTCGAACAACAGTTTCAGACCCTCGCCGATGGTTCCACTACGGAGCTGATCCTGGCACCGTCGTCCACCCTCACCTACCGGATCGACCGCGCGGCTCCGCCGGCGTCCCGCGTTACCGACCTACGCATCGACGGCACCCCGGTCGCCCCCGACGGCAGGTACCGGGTTGCGGTCAACAAGTTCCTCGCCGACGGCGGCGATGGCTTCACCGCCCTGCGCGGCGGCACCGAACCCGCCTCCGCCGGAACCGATCTCGACGCCCTCACCAGGTATCTCGAGGCCCGCCCCGTCGTCACACCACCCACGCCGAATCGCATCTCGACCGCGCCTCCGAGCTGACGCGGACCGCGCCGCACTGCGGATACCCCGTGAGTTATCCCTCTGGGCTCGTCAGCACGCCCCGAGCGCCTTGTACCTCCCGCAGCCACGCGCATCCCGCGCGCGGATCGTCGACGGTCCCGCTGATCAGACCCCACTCGAGACCGCGTCGCACATCGTCGACACTGCGGACCGGCCATGCACCCACCTCGCACCCGGCGTCCTGTAGTCCGCGGACGACGTCGAGGGTGAGACCGTCCCACCCGCAGTAGAACGCGGTCGATCCGGTTTCGGCGAGCACCGCCTCGATCCCGGCAGGATGCCGCTCGGCATCGGGATAGCCGAGCGTGATCAGGCCGCGCGGTACGTCCGGGGCCAGCTGCCGCAGCCGGCGCAGCGCGTCGGGCAGGAAGCTTGTGAACCGGATCCGTCGTGCGTCCTCGGGGCGCAGCGCCACGATCCGCACCACCTCGGGAACCGCCTCGACCGCCTTGATCTCCACCTGCAGCGACACTGTGGTCGCATCGAGAACAGCCTCGAACGTCGGGACCTTCTCCCCCGCACCGATATCCACCGCCGAGATCCGCTCGTACGGCAGCTCGGCAACCGGCCCGAGGCCGCGCCCGTTCTCATCGGCGGCGGTGCGGTCCAGCGTGGCGTCATGCAGGACGACCGCGACACCGTCCGCAGAGAGCCGGATGTCGAATTCGAGTTCGTGGACGCCGATCTCTTCCGCCAGCCGGAAGGATGCGAGCGTGTTCTCGGGAGACTCGGCCATCGCGCCGCGATGGCCGACGACGGAATAGTTGGTGGGCAGTAGTGCGCTCATCAGGCCACCAAATCCTCGTACTGGGCACGGATGGCCTCGGTGTCCTTCCGGATCACCTTCGCGGCGGCGGACAGCACGGTGGCCGGGTCCGCGTTCTCGGTGTAAAGCTTCTGCATGGCGCCGCGGACCTCGATGATCGTCGACGACACGTAGCGCCGCACCGCGTCTGGCTGCCGCGCAATGTCGAGTTGCTCAACCGCGAGACCGTAACTGGGGTTCTCGGCGATCCGCTTGGTGACCGCGGCAGACGCCGTCGCCCCCGGAGTCGCGGGCAGGTAGCCGGTGTCGACCGCCCAGTCTCCCGCCTGCCGATCCTGCGCCAGGAACTCGATCAGCTTGGCGGCGGCAGCCTTCCGCTCCGGATCGGCGTTCTTGAGGATCGACAATCCGGCGCCCCCGGTCGGGACTCCGGTGTCCTTCGCGGTGGGCAGGAAACCGGCCCCCACCTCGAAATCGGCGCCCTTGGTGAGACCGGTCAGCACACCGGTCGAGTTGGTCATGGTGGCAACCAGCCCGTTGGTGAAATCGGTGACGTAATCCTGCGCCAGATAGCCGGTCTTGTCCACGTTGATCACCGCACGATCGAACTCCGCGGCCGCGATCGCCGCCGGTGCATCGAGCGTGACGTCCAGACCGTTCGACATCGCACCGCCGTAGTTCCACAGCAGACCCTGGAAGTACCAATCGTCCGCGCCGGTGTAGCCGCGCATCACGACCTTGTTGCCGCGGTAGCTGCGGCCGGTGACCTTGCGCCCCCAATCCCGGAACTCGTCCCACGTCTGCGGGGTACGGTCCGGCAAGCCGGCGTCCGCGAATATCTGCTTGTTGTAGTAGAACAGCGGTGTCGACCGCCCGAACGGCACCCAGTACGACGCTCCCCGCACGACGCCCTCCTCGAACAGACGCCGATGGTAGGTCTCGCCGTTCCAGCCGTCGGTGAAGTAGCCATCGAGCGGTTCGATCATGCTGGAGAGGAAGAACTTGTTCCACGAGACATCGGAGAACACCGCGATCTCCGGAATCTGACGGGCCTGAAGACCGGCCGAGAGCTTTTCCGTGACACCGTCATAGCCCTTGAACTGCTGGACCTCGGCGTAGATGTCGGACTGCGACTCGTTGAAGCGGGTGACCAGGCCGGTGAACGCCTCGTGGTTGGTGCCCGACCACGGACTCCAGACCACGACGTTCGTGCGGCCCTTGAACGGAGCCGGGGGTGCGACGTCGGGCTGGGAGAAGCCGCCGGAAGCTCCGCTGGGCGACCCGCAGGCCGCCAGGACAGGGACGGTGGCGGCGGCCATCCCGGCGAGAGCCAGAAACCGACGGCGGTTGAGGGCGGGCGCCGGGGCACCGGCGCGAGAGAACACAGACATGAGGGGGCTCCTCGATACGTGGAAGTGATTGCGGAATGGTCTATTTCTTGACAGCGGCGCCGGCAAGCCCGGCGATGATGTAGCGCTGAGCTAAGAGGAACAGCAGGAGCATCGGCAGTACCACCAGGACCGTGCCAGCCATGATCGGACCCCACTGATCGACGCCCTCGGTCTCCTTGAGAAACATCAATCCGATAGGGAGGGTCCGCATCTGGACCGAATTGGTGACGAGCAACGGCCAAATGAAGTCGTTCCACTCGTCGATCACCGCGATGAGGGCGACAGTGACGACGGCGGGTTTGGCCATCGGCAGCACGAAGTGCGTGAGCCGGCGCAGATGCCCGCAACCGTCGAGTTCCGCCGCCTCGAGCACTTCCTTCGGTAGCGCCAGGAAGTGCTGGCGCAGCAGGAAAGTGCCGAATGCGCTGGCCAACCCGGGCAGGAAGATGCCCGCGTACGTGTTGATCAGCCCGAGGTTGCCGATGGTGATGTAGTTGATGAGCAGTGTGACGTGCCCGGGAACCATGAGGGCACCGAGCACTGCCAAGAAGATCAGCTTCTTGAACGGGAAACGCAGGAAGGCGAACGCGTAGGCGCTGAACACCGCAAGCGTCACCTTGAACGTGGCACCGAACGCGGTGACGATCACGGAGTTGACGAAGAACTGCCCGAAGGGGACGGCGTCCCAGGCGCGACGGAAGTGATCGAGCACCAGCTCCGACGGAATCCACTGCAGCGGCCACCGGTAGATCTCTTCCTCCGGCTTGAATGCCGAACTGAACATCCAGTAGAAGGGAATCAGGAACAGCAGGCCGATCAGCAGAATCGCCAGCAGTACCGGAAGTTTCGCTATTCGGTAACGAACCCTCGTCGGGAGCGAAGCCCGGTCACGATCGGGCGGGCTCGAGGTGGACATCAGTAGTGCACCTTCTTCTCTACGTACCGCAGCTGGACGACCGTGACGACCAGCAGCAACACGAACATGATCATGGCGCCGGCGGCGGCCGTGCCGGCCTTGAACTGCATGAAGCCTTGCGAGTAGATGAACCAGCTCAGTGTCGTCGTCGCGTCCGCGGGACCACCACCGGTCATCATCGCGATCAGGTCGAAGGACTGGAACGCGCCGATGATCTGGGTGACCGCGAGAAAGAACGTGGTGGGTGACAGCAATGGGAAAGTGATGTGGCGAAACGTCTTCCATCTGCTGGCACCGTCCAGTCGAGCCGCCTCCAGGACGTCACCGGGTAAGGACTGCAATGCCGCGAGGTAGACGATCGCGACGAAACCTACGCCCTTCCACACCGCGACGATGATGAGTGCGGGCAGCGCCCAGCGACTCGACGTGGTCCAGTGCGGCGAGTCCATCCCGAAGAGCGAGAAGACCACGCGCGAGAGTCCGTAGTTGGGGTCGAACAGGAACAGCCACACCGCCGCGACCGCCGCACCCGAAAGGATGTGCGGAGAGAATGCCAACGCTGAAACAGCCTTCCGTCCAGGCACTTTAGCGGCGAACAGCAGCGCCAGCGCAAGACCGCCGACGAGGCTGACGCCGACCACGGACACCACCCACACTGCGGTGATCCGCAGCACCCGCAAGAAGGACGGATCGGTGAACAGCGTTGCATAGTTGTCGAATCCGACAAAGGTCGGACTCGGCGCGATCATGTCCCACCGGGTAAGGCTCAGATAGGCATTGCCGATCACCGGCCAGTAGGCAAAGACCGCGATCAGCGCGAGGTTGGGGAGCGCGAACAGCGCGAACAGCAGGTACTCACGGCGGCGCCGCGCACCACGCCGCTTGGCCGGGGCCACCGGACGTTGCTGCAGCGGAGGCACGGCCGCCGGCTCGGCGACCACCGGCGAGCCGGGGTGCTGGACTGTCAGGGACACGGCCACAGACCTTTCCTGGATATCACCCGGTTGTTATCACCGAGCTGGGCCACGGCTGATGTTTGCACCCGATCGGAACCCGGTCAAAAGGTGCTCTGTGTCACTTCCGCGCCTCCTGACGGGACACCAACCCTCACGAATACCCTCTTTGTTCAGCGCTTTTGACGCAGGGATCGATTTCCTGCGACGACTTACGACAGCCCGAGTTCCGCATCCGTCGGGCAAAGGTTCCCATCGAGTTCAGAATCCGTTAATCACACTCGCGTTGATATAAGCGGGAAAGAGAACGAGACCCGAACGGAAGCGAGGGGCGGCATGACCCAGCGGTCGATCAGCGACTCCAGGCAGGAGCGACTGGAGTCGATTCTCGAATGCCTACTGGCGCAACCGGATGCTTCCGCGCAGACGCTCGCCGCCCGGTTCGGGGTATCGCTCATGACCGTGCACCGGGATCTGGACGAATTGCAGAGGAGGGGCATCGTCCGCAAGTTTCGCGGCGGAGTGAGCGTCCAGCGCACCAGCACCTACGAAATCACTGCGACATTGCGCCGCCTGGTCGCGATGCCGCAGAAGCGGGCCATCGCCGCCGCCGCGGCACGCCTCGTGGAGCCGGGCCAGTCCCTCTTGCTCGACGATTCCACGACGGCGGCAACGATGCTCGAACACCTGCTCGAGATCGAGGATCTGCATCTGGCAACGAACTATCTGCCCACGCTCACCCGAGTCGCCGCCGACGGCCGCGTCTGCCTGACTGCGGTCGGCGGCACCTACGACACGGGACACGAGTCGTTCCTCGGGGTCGCGGCCGTCTCCGCCATCCGGGGGCTGCGCGTGGATACCGTGTTCTTTTCCTCGTCGAGCGCGGACACCGACGGCATCTACCACCAGGAGGAATCGATCGTCGCGGTGAAGGCGGAGATGCTCCGGTCCGCGCGACGCCGGGTCCTCCTGATGGACGCGAGCAAGCTGGGGGGAACGTCGCTGCATCTGGTACGGGATTGGTCGTCCATCGACGATGTTGTGACCGATTCTGCAGCACCACAAGAACTTGTCGATACCCTGCGCTCCCGCGGGGTATCGGTCACCGTGGTCGCGCCCGACCACGGTGACGACCACGATCCCATCGCAACGAACGAGGAGAAGTAGTGATCGAGCTCGACACCGCAGTACAGGCGGTGCTGTGGGATATGGACGGCACGCTCGTGGACACCGAACCCTATTGGTTCCGGGCTGAGACCGAACTTCTTGCCGAACACGGTGTTCCGTGGACCCCTGATCAGGCGGTCGCCCTGGTAGGCAACGCGCTGCCGGACTCCGCTGCCGTGATCCGGGCGGCAGGCGTCGATCTGAGTATCCGTGAGATCATCGACACGCTGATCGGCTCGGTGATCAACCAAGTCCGCACCGAGATGCCGTGGCGGCCGGGTGCGCGCGAACTGCTCGCCGACGTCCGGTCGGTGGGGATTCCTTGCGCGATGGTGACCATGAGCGAGCAGCCGCTGGCCGAGGAGATCGCGCGTCTACTTCCCGCCGGCACATTCGAGTTCCTGGTAACCGGTGACATGGTCACGATGGGGAAGCCGCACCCGGAGCCGTACCTGTTGGCCGTAGAGAAGCTGCGGGGCACGTGGGGCGACGTGACCCACGACCGGGTGATCGCGATCGAAGACTCCCTGCCGGGCCTGGCGTCGGCGAAGGCGTCGGGGGTGGTGACGATCGGTGTGCCCAACATCGTTCCGCTGCCATTGGATCCGGGTCACACGGTGTGGCCCACACTGGCCGGCCGGACTGCGGCGCACCTGCACGAGCTCGTCTCTGCCCGCTAGGCCCGGGAGGTGGGGCCGTCCCGGTCGGGACGGCCCCACCCCTGCTCACGCGCTCAGGCGCATCCCGCTGTCGTGGTCGAAGAGGTGCAGCGCATCGGCTTCGGGGCGGACGCGGACCGTCGAGCCGATCGGCACCGACCGAGGACCTTCCATCCGCACAGTGAGGTCGTGGCGGGTGTCGCCGACCCGGACGTGTCCGTAGACGAAGGCGTCGGCGCCGAGTTCCTCCACGACGTCCACGCGCATCTCCACACCGGTGCCGTCGGTGCACAGACGCAGCGACTCGGGTCGCACGCCGACGGTCACGGACTCCGCCGCCGTACCGCCGAGAACGCTGCGGGCGATCGGTAAGGTCAGGCCGCCGAGGTCCGCGCCGCCGTCGGTCAGCGGCAGATCGAGCAGACTCATCGCGGGTGAGCCGATGAAGCCGGCGACGAACCTGTTCGCCGGCCGCAGGTAGAGGTTGCGGGGTGAGTCCACCTGCTGCAGAACACCACCGTCGAGCACGGCCACCCGGTCGCCCATCGTCATCGCCTCGACCTGATCGTGGGTGACGTACAGCGTCGTCACCCCGAGTCGCCTGGTGAGCTGTGCGATCTGGTTGCGGGTCTGGACCCGAAGTTTCGCATCCAGGTTCGACAACGGTTCGTCCATGAGAAACACCTGTGGACTCCGTACGATGGCTCGGCCCATTGCGACACGCTGACGCTGACCGCCGGAGAGCGCCTTGGGCTTTCGCTCGAGATACGGCTCGAGGTCGAGCATCCTCGCGGCCTCGACAACCCGGCGGTTGCGCTCGTCCTTCGACACACCGGCGATCTTCAGAGCGAAGGCCATGTTGTCGGCAACGGTCATGTGCGGGTACAGGGCGTAGTTCTGGAAGACCATCGCGATGTCCCGGTCCTTCGCGTCCACGTCGGTGACGTCGCGATCGCCGATGAACAGTCGACCGTCGTCGATGTCCTCCAGTCCGGCGAGCATACGCAGCGACGTGGTCTTGCCGCAGCCGGAAGGCCCTACCAGAACGAGGAATTCGCCGTCGGCGAGGTCGAGATCGAGCGCATCGACAGCGGGGCGGTCGGCGCCGGGATAGCGGCGGGTGATGCCGTCAAAGGTGACGGTGGCCATGAGACTTCCTTTCACGGGCAGGAACGTGCCCGACGATCCGTGGTGAAGGGCTGACGCCCGCGCCTATTGGATCGCCGCCAGGTGAACGACATGCAGTCAACGCCCGACGTGAAAGCGAATTCTCACGCGATGGAAACGAGCAACCCGGATCCCCGCCTCCCTGACGCAGCGGGATTCAATCCAGATGCATCCCTGTCAGGCGATCGCGGGACTGGCTCCGGCTAGATTCCCAAGGCGAGAGCCAGCGTCGGCCACGCTGCACGCAGGTCGTCCTGCCAGTACGGCCACGAGTGGGTCCCGAATGGCCGCAACTGCACCGTTGCGGGGATGCCCAGTTCACGCAGCCGGGCGTCGAACAGTTCGGTGCACCACCGAGACGCCGCCTCGAGCGGTCCGCCCACCACCACCTTCTCCACGGTATCCGGGGCGCCGAGTTCGTACGGACCGGCCAGCCCGTTGCCCGCCGAGATGAAGATCGCCTTGCCGCGCAACTGTTCTGCCTGCAGCAGTGGGTCGTGCTCGGCCCATGTGGGATCGCCCCATGGTCCCCACATGTTGTCGGCGTCGCCGCCCCTGGAGACTACGGTGCCCCGCACCACGGCCTGTGATTCGAAGCGGCCGGTGTCCATGCAGCCGCTGAGCGCGGCGACGCCGCGGTAGAGGTCGGGGTTGCGGGTGATCAACGTCATCGCACCCTGCGCGCCCATCGACAGACCGGCGATCGCATTGACACCGTTGCCGTGGAACCGGCCGTCGACGATCGGCGGCAGTTCCTGGGTCAGGAACGTCTCCCAACGATTCTCACCGAGCACGGGATCGTTTCTCTCCCAATCAGTGTAGAAGCCGGCAGTGCCACCGACCGGCAGCACCACATTGACGTCCTTGTCGGCGAAGAACTCGACCGTATCGGTCTTCTGCGTCCAGGTGCTCTCCCGGTAGTCCGATTCGGAGCCGGCACTGACGCCGTCGAGCAGATAGAGCGAGGGCCGGGGCGCGGAACCCTTCGGGTGCAGGATCTGCACCTGCACCACCCTGTTCATCGACGGCGAGAATACGAACACCGCAGTGCGCTGGTCGGTCAACTCCACCACGCGGTCGACACGGGCCCGAGCCTCGGCAACTCCCGTCGCGGCATTCGCCACCAAGGCCGGACTGAACAACGACAGCGCTACCACCAGGCCCGCCGCCGTCCTGAATAATCGACCCACCACGTCTCCGCCTCCCCCGGTTCGTTGCCCTCCACCGTACGGATATGGGCGCGTCGCCGCTGGCGGAGCGGAGAACTACCCCGACATCACCCTCGGGGAACTGTGACAAGCGACCCGGGCGAGGCCGGACCCGAGCCGCTTGAACTCACTCGTCCACAGGTACTGATCAGATCTCGGCCGCGCAGGTCGTCTTGGTCTGGTTGAGAAGTCGCGAGGTACGCGAGAACCAGTACAAGCTCGCCGCCAGCAACACCGTGATCAGTGGTGCAAGCTGGGCAACCACCGGGTAGGTGCTTTGTACCGTTGCCGCGATCCCGACAGCGGAGGCCAGCAACCAGGCCAGCGCCCCGCCTCCCCTCGTCGAGACTGCCGCTTGCTCCTGGTCACTCTTGTCGAGTGCGATATGAACCAGTGCGATGGCCACCCATGCGGTGACCAGAACTCCTTGCCACGCGAGAGCCGTGAGCAGATACCCCAGGACGTCGGTGAGCATGAAGAGATAGGCGAGGACTCCAGCTACCAATACCCACACTGCTCGCGGAGTGGTTCTTCCGAATGCGCGGTCGGCAAGCACCTGCAGGTTGCTCGACGCAAGGTAGTAGTTGGCCGTGTTGATCCGTGTTTGCGATACGAGGATCAGCAGGACACCAGCGATCCCGAGAGAGTTGATGACGGCCTTGACGACGCCGGTTTCGGTGCCCGCGATTCCCCAACTGCTCAGCAGGTAGATGCCGATCAGGCCGTTCACGCCGAAGGTGAACAGGTAGAACACCCAGCCGAAAGTGACCGTGCCGTGGAACTTTGCGTCGGAGGGCTTACCGAGGCGGGCGTAGTCGAAGGTGTACATCATCATGACCCACACCCCCATGTAGATCAGGTACGAGGTCATCCAGCCGGGGAGGGGCCCGGTCGTCGCTACGGAATCGAGCCAGCCACTGGGGTATCCCTGTTTGATCGTCGCCCCGACGACGACCGCGACCAGACCTATGACATAGAAGGGCAAGAGGATTCCGTTGATCTTGTCCAACCAAGTCGCAACCCCACCGATGACGAGCGGAATCATGTAGACCACGCTGACCAGGTACCAGGTACGCAGGTCGCCGCCGAAGTACTCCTGGAGCGCCACGGCGACGATGGAACCTTCGAAGACGCCGAAGTAGAGGGCGGTCGCCGCGAAAACCAGAGGAGCCAGGATGGATCCGACGGCTCCGAACATCTTGCGGGAGAGCGATTCTACTGACAGGCCGGTTCGTGTTGCATGGCGTGAGAGAATTCGGTTGATGATCCCGTAGGTGACGACCGACAGGCCCATACCGATGACCGTGTCCGGTACGCCTACGGCATCAGCGGAGGCCGACGCGACATAGAGCCAGAACATGGCGCTGAACATGGCCCACCACGCCATTGTCAGCGACCATCGGGGTACGCGCCGAGATTCGGGAAGGGCTGATTCGACAGCAGTGGGGCTTTCAGCGGGAACTGGGGCAGCGATATCGTGCTTGGACATAATGGTTCTCTCTGTTCGTGAACGAGTACCAGCGAGGTAGAGCCATGTCCGCCGGTCTATGGGCAGAGAAGAGATGACGACCGGCGCACTCGGTGGGGGTGAGCGTGCGCTCTCCCCCACCGGAATCCGCATCGACGGCAATCGATGCCAAAGCGCTGATCAGCGAGGTCGGTTGCCAAGTGCGGCAACGACTGGGAGCAATCCGCCCGGCCCATACGATCGGCATGCATGACCGATCTGGGAATCACTGAACCGGTACGAGATCGAAGATGTCAGAGGTCACCCCGAGGTCGTTCACGCGATGCGGGTTCCGTCGGGGTGTGATGTCGCCTTGGCGAGGTTGCGAACCTCGCCAAGGCGACGGATCAGTTCCAGTGCTGCACTGCTCGGTTCTGGAGGAGTTCACGGAACTGTGTTGTGGTGGTCGGCAGCAGTTCTCCGGTCCCCCAGTCGACGATGACGCCGTAGCGGCGGATGAGATCGAGCATGTCGAGTTCGCCGTTGCGGTAGCGTTCGGCGATTTCGGCAGGGTCGGTGGTGAGCCAGCCACGGCGCGACTTCCGAATGCTCGTACGGAGTTGCCTGGTCTTGCTGTCGTCGACGACGTAGTGATCGATCTCCGGATCGATGGCGTCGATGACGACCCCGTAGTCGAGTGCTGCGCGCTCGATGGAGACGTACCCGTCGATGACGTCCTCGACCACGTCCGCAGGATCACGCTCGAGTGGGTCACCGTAACCGCCGCCTCCGGCGGAGGGCCTTTCGAACGAATCTCCTGACTGGACAGTGACATTGGAGAATACCGAGCCGAGGAATTGTTCGTCAGGCGTGCCGCGGTTGAGCCAGACGCCGTGTGGAATGGACGGCAGTCCGCCCTCGATTCCCCACGTCAACGATCGGGCGCGATCGCAGCAATAGGACATCACCGTGTTGTCGCAGTCGGTAAGCACACCGCCCTTGGACAACCCGCATCCTCCGCGGTGGGTTCCGGGACCACCGGAGTCGGTGATGATCGAGTGTTCACTGGTCAGGACTGGAGTGAGTCGTTCTTGACCCTCACAGGGCTGCACGGCCAAACCGACACCGAACACCGGGGCCGTGGCGGTCGAGCCGTCTTTGCTGCTGCGTCCACCCCATCCGCCGGCCATCCAGTCGTACCACATGAAGAACGGGTTCTGCGGGTCTCGGGCGTCCCGGCCGCCGATGAGGAGATACTCGAGGTTGAACGAGCACGCGATGGCCCGTTCAGGCACGATTTTCGACCACAGCTCGAAGATCGCGTTCATGATCTTCTCGTACGGCCCGGAGCAGAATCCGGTGACAGCATGCGGCCATCCAGCGTTGACCACGGTGCCCTCGGGCCCCAGTTCCGTGGTGATCGCGTTGTAGAGACCGGAGTTGAGCGGGACGTCCGGGAAGAACGTCTTCGTTCCTGCGACGATTCCGGAGAAGGCAGTGCCGTATCCGCAGTTGAGGAAGCTGGCCACCGCGGGTGCGCTTCCGCTGAGATCGTAGCTGAGCTGGTCGCCCTCGATGCTCATCGTCACCCGAATCGGCACCAGGCCTTCGGGTTTCGCCGGATCGGAGTCCAGGAAGTCCTCGGTGGTCCAAGTGCCGTCGGGCAGCGCCGCGACGCGCTGACGCACAATACGCTCGACGTAGTCCTGCACCTGCTGCATAGCTGCGGTGACGGTGTCCCGGCCGTACTTGTCCACCAGACGATGGAGCTCGCGTTCGCAGACTCCGGTGGCTTCTGCCTGAGCGTGCAGATCACCCATACTGATCTCGGGCGATCGAGTGTTCGCCACCAGGAGCTTGGCGACGTCGGCCAGGAACCGGCCCTCGTGCCACAACCGTACCGGGGTGATCCGCAGTCCCTCGGCAAAGTGCTCGGTGGCGGTTACATCGAACGATCCCGGCACACTGCCACCAACGTCGGCCCAGTGTCCCTTGTTCTGAGCGAAGGCGATCAGGGTGTCGTCGGCGAAAATCGGCCGGATGAAGCTGACATCGTTGAGGTGAGTTCCGCCGCGGTAGGGGTCGTTGATGGCGAAGACATCGCCCGGGTTGATGTCGTCACCGAATTCCTCGATGACTGCCTTGCACTGGAAGTGGAGCGTTCCGACGTGGACAGCGATGTCCTGACTGCCCTGCATGACGGTATTTCCTCGAGCATCACACAAGGCGGAGGAGAAGTCGCGCGAGTAGATGACGAACGAATAGCACGTCCGCAGGATCTGCTCGGACATCAGGTCGACGGAGGTGACGAAGGCGTTCTTGAGTACCTCGAAGGTAACGGGGTCGAGGGTGCGGTCGAGCGTCGATGAGGTACTCACTTGGACTCCTGCGAGATGTTGATACGGATGTTGGCCCACTCATCGATCACCGCGGTCGTACTCGGCGGCACCACGGTGGTCGAATCGAGCTGCGAAATGATGGCGGGGCCCTCGATCAGGGCGCCGAATCGCAGGTCGTCCCGGTCATACACCGGGGTCGCGACGCGCTCTCCGATCTCGTCGAAGAAGACCGAGCGGTGCGTACTCGGCACCGGCGCCTCCGTGGACGGCACCGTGTTCTGAGGGAACTGCGGCTTCGGTGTGGTACCGATCGCGCGCAACCCGATCTGGTAGATCTCGACGGGAGTGTCGTCGCGACGGAACGAGTAGTCCCGCTCGTGCTCCTCATGGAAGCGCTCCACAGCCTCCGCCAGGAAGTCATCGCCGCTGCCACCGGCCGTCACGGTCAAGGACCGCCACTGTCCGGCGTAACGCATGCTGATGCTGCGGTCGAGCACCATCCGATCGGCGGGAACTCCCTCGTGTTCGAGCCTTTGCAGCCCCTCACGCTCGAGCCTGACGAATTCACGCTCCAACTCCGCCGTATCGATATCGGTGACCAATCCCTGGAACATCGCGGAGAGGTCGTGTCGGATGTCGACGAGCAGGCAACCTTGCGCGGAAGTGATTCCCGGATGCGGGGGCACGACGACCGTGGGAATGTTCAGTTCCTTGGCCAATGCAGCGCCGTGCAGCGCACCGGCGCCACCGCAGACGACGAGAACGAAGTCTCGAGGGTCATAGCCGCGGCGGATCGACAGCAGCCGTACCGCATCGGCCATGTTTGCGTTGGCGACCTGAATGATGTTGCTGGCCGCGGTGTCGGTGTCGACATCGAGTCGATCCGCAATCACCCGGCCGATCGCCTTCTCGGCCGCTTCGCTGTCGAGGCTCAGCCCGCCACCGACCAAGGACGACCCCAAGCGTCCCAGCACGAGGTTGGCGTCGGTGTTGGTCGGCTCTGTTCCACCCCATCCGTAGCAGGCGGGTCCGGGAGCAGCTCCGGCCGAGGTGGGACCGTTACGCAGCGAACCTGCCTCGTCGATCCAGGCCAATGATCCGCCGCCGGCCCCGATGGTCAGCACTTCGATGCTCGGGAACGAGATCGGGAATCCGTATTCGACCTGCCACTGCTTGGTCGTGCGAATCTCGCCGTCATAGACGAGGGAGATGTCGGTGCTGGTTCCGCCCATGTCCAGGCCGATGGCGTTGGGATATCCACATCGGTTGGCGATGTCGGCGACGGCAATCGCGCCGGCGGCAATACCGGAGGCAGCCAATCGGACCGGGTATCGCTCAACCATGGCCGGCGTCATCGATCCGCCACCGGAGTGTAGAAGCAGCAGGTCACCGTCGTATCCGTCGACACGGAGCTGCGCCTCGAGCCGATTGACATAACCGCTGACGAGGGGGGCGAGCACCGCGTTGGCCACTGTTGTCGAAGCACGGTCGTATTCGAAGATCTCCGGGAGGATCTCGCTCGATGTCGACACGCTCACACCGGGCAGTTCTTCCTCGAGGATTTCCCGCATGCGCTGCTCGTGAGCGCGGTTGACATAGGAGTTCATGAAGCACACCGCAACGGTCTGGATCTGCTTCCGCCGCAGGAGCCGTGCGACCTCGCGGGCGCCCGCCTCGTCGAGCGGCGTGATGACTTCTCCCGCGTAGTCGATTCGTTCGGCAACCTCATACCGATCGCGGCGACGAATGTACGGGGTGCCGACGTCGGAATACGCGTCCCACAGCTCGTCCTTGGTGCCGTCTCGGATCTCGAGGACGTCGCGGAACCCGCGGGTCGTCACGAGCGCCGCAGCGGGAAAATTCCTGGTGATGAGCGCATTCGTGGCCACTGTCGTGCCGTGGGAGAAGAGCGCGACGTCAGCGAGGTCGACGCCAGCACTGCGAACACCCTCGACGACGGCCTCCATGGGGTCGTGCGGGGTCGAAGGCACCTTCGCCACACGCGTGGTCGAGGCACGGGAGTCGAAGATGCAGACGTCGGTGAAGGTTCCACCGACGTCGACAGCGACTCGAAGGTTTCGGTCGGAACTGGATGTGATCAAGGCCATACTCCTCGTTCGGGTGCGGCAAGTATCGGCCCAGTTCGACGGGCAATCAATTGGAGAAAACGAATCCGTATGCCGACTTGTTTGGAGTTGTTAACATCCAGGTGTGACTGGTTCCACATTGGAAGCTGATTATTTCCGCCTGGTCGACCTTCTGCTCGAGCAGGATCTCGGCTTGACTCTCGAGAGCGACTGCGACCCGAACGTGCAGCTGGTCAGCGCACATCCGATCGAGATCGAGACACCGGCGCGGTGGCTCGAACCGCACACCCTCATGCTCACCACGGGCACTCGCTTCGCCGGGCAGGAGAAGGCCGCCCTGGCGCAGCGGGAGCTGGTCCGCGAGCTGGTCGCAGCAGGTGTCTCCGCTCTGGGCTACGGCGTCGGCGTCATCACCGAGACGGTGCCGCGAGCCCTCGTCGACGAAGCGAATCGCCATCATTTCGCCGTGATCTCCATACCGGCGCACGTGCGGTTCATGGATGTGGTGGCTCTGGTCGCGGCCGCCACGAGAACGACCGATTCCACGGTTCTCAGACGCACACTGCAAATGCAGAACCACCTGCTCGAGGCGATGGCGTCCCCCGCGCCCGAAGCCGACCTCGTCGGACGATTGGCCGAACTGCTGCGCAGCAGTGTCGTGCTCTACAGCGAAGTCGGAGACGTGGTCGCCTCCGCCGGCGAAGCACCCCTGCATTTGATCCGCGCTCAGCTGCGCGGGCGAAGCGGGCAGCTTCGATTCCGCATCGGCCGATGGATGGTCAGCGCCCACTCCATCTCGCCCGGCGGACACAATTACTGGTTGGCGACGGCCTCCAGACGACACGAACTTCCGGACCCTCTTGCGGCTCCAGCGGTGGAAGTGGCGCTGCGGCTGCTCAACACCATCGAGCGGGCGCGCCATCGGGCCACGACCGAGAACCGGGCCGTTCGAGCTGCCCTGGTTCGGGCTCTGGTTTCCGGCGAGGTCCCCGATCCCGAATCGGTCATCGACAGATTGGAAATGCTGCGGTTCGGTCGGCGAGCGAAGCTCCGCGTGGTTTCCCTCACCGCGCCGAGAACCTACGACGGCGGTCGATGGACCTTCCGCTCGGATCGATTGCTGGACGCGATCGAACAGGACGTCGTCGACCTTGCTCACGATTCGCGACTGCCCCTGCTGCTTGCACAGGGCGATCAGGAACTACTCGGCATCGTTCCGGCCGACAGCAACTCCGTCGATTCGTGGATCCAGAATCTGCGCGAGGGGGTGGTCTGCGGTTTCAGCGAGCCGTTCGACGATATCCACGCCGGACCGGAGCGACTACGTGATGCGCAGTGTGCACGACGGGCAGCAATACGCGCCAAGTCCACCGCCATGCGATTCGAGGATGTCGGGATCAGCGATTGGCTCCTGGCAGGTCGCGATCAGTCGACTACCGCCCGTAAGGCAGCCGACCACCTGACGCCCCTCATCGCTGACCATCCCGAACTCCTGGAGTTCCTGCGCGAGTACTTCGCGAACGACCTCGATGTCACCGCAACCGCCAAGAAGTGCGCCTTGCACCCGAACACGGTGCGCTATCGGATCAAACGAATCGAAGAGGCCTTGCACGCGTCACTGCGGTCACCTGCGGTGATCGCGGAGATTCATCTGAGCCTGGAGAACCTGGCAGTGTCATAGCATTTGCAGCGAACCGCGCGGGATTCGGATCTCAAAGGGTTACCGGAATCGACTCTCTGGTCGGTTCGTGTCGTCAAGGTGTGCCGATTGGTCACGGGTCTGGATCTACGTATCATGATCTCGGCGGTTACGGCAGTTATGGAGCGCGAACTGCACCGCCACGCCACCGAGGATCCCGGCCGCGATCCCCAACACCATCAGCGCCGGTGTCTGCGGCACCGAAGCAAATCGGGGCGGGTCGCCAGCTACGAGCGGCCCCGTTGCGGACTCGATCTCCGCGGGATCGACCACGTGACTCGATTCGGTGATCGCAGCCACCTCGATCACAGGTGGCGACGACCGGGTCATCTGAGCAGTCGTGGCACCGACGAGGAGCCCCGTACCGATGATCGCGATCCATAGGCCCGCCAATAAGGCACGCCGCGACATCCGGCCGAGCCTCCGGGCGGCGACGAGCAGAACGGCAGCCAGCAGGCCGATGCCGAGGCCGATCAGTGGATAGACGAGTACGGCGGGCCACCAGGGCGGGCCGCTGCGGTACTCGAGATAGTCGAAGACGACCATGTACCCGGGCTTGTCCGAGCCGTGCGGTGGTGGCGGTGACACCAGATTCAGGCTTCTCTGTGCGATGTATCGCCAGCCGAGGAGCATCGCCAAACCGGCGAGGAAACCAGAGAACACCACGGTGCTCGTGAGGTGCGCTGGCGTCGGGCGGAGCATGCGACGTTCCTCCCCCGACGACACTGGATGATGCCGTCGATGAATCGGAAAGGTCAGGCCAATTGATCGTGCGCGTATCGACCAGAGGCCGAGACGAGAACTGGGACTTGATCGTTGACGATCCAACGGCAAGAGTACTTCCTCGACGTCAGGTCGCGCATCCCGGTGCAGACCGACAAGGAGATCACTGGCGCGGGCGAGGGTCCCGATGTCATCCGAATGCGGTCTCCGGCGACTGCGCGAAATACACTGACCTGTGTACGGATAGTGCCACCGGTGCCGTGGCGGCACCATCTCTCGCGGCCGTTCCGACAGGAGGGCGAAATTGGCGATTACTGTTCGCCGGCTGACTCAGATCGGCGACCTCGGCTTGTCACTGGTGGCGGGGCTCGAAGGCGCTGATCGGGTCATCGATTGGGCCCATGCCATCGAGCTTGTGGATCCAACCCCGTGGCTGTCCGGGGGAGAACTGGTGATGACCACCGGACTGAAGATCGGTACCAGTGCGGGCGAACAGTACAACTACGTGTCCTCCCTTGTGCAGGCAGGCGCCGCAGCCCTCGCATTCGACACCGGCACAACCTTCGAAAGAGTCCCTGACGGCATTCGCACCGCCGGCGACGCACTCGGGCTGTCGATCCTCTCGGTACCTGCGTCCACTCCGTTCATCGCCATCACCCGCGCCGTGATCGACGAACTGACCACCGACCAGATCCGGGCAGTCCAAAGAGTCGTCGACCAGCAAGAGACCTTTGCCCGGGCAACGTTGCGTGGTGGCATCCCAGCAGTGATCTCGGCACTCGGGCGCGCCCTGTCGTCGTCGGTGGCCGTGATCGATACCGACCAGCGCACCCTCGCGGCATACGGTGCAGACTCCCCTCGCGCCGTCACCCTCGCCCGCTCGGTGGCAGAAGCCGCAGGATCCGGGTCCAGCCGACGTCGCCAAACCAGCAAGGTCATCGCTGGTGATCACGGATACTGCACGATTCAAAGCGTTTCCGCCGCACAGGACTTACATGGATATCTTGCGGTCACCTCACGTGGACCATTGGCGCCGCCAGATCGATTGCTCGTGGCCCATGCGGTGTCACTGATCTCCATCGAGCTGAGCAAGCCCGCCAAGGTGGTGGACGCCGAACATCGACTGCGTGCGGCCGTCACCCAGGCGCTACTCGCGTTCGGAGAGCATGTCGACGTCAGTCTGCTGCGGTTCTTCGGCTTCGAGCCCGAAACACCGGTAGCGGCCGTCATTCTGACCGGTGTCGGCCCACTTCTCGCTGCCGAACGTCACACCACGAACGTGCTCGGTACCGACGCCACCCCGTATCTCATGACACCGACGGAGTCGGAGATTGTGGTCATCGTTCCGGCAGAGAGGTCGGCGGAGATCGCTACACGTCTGCATCAGCAGGTGGGAGCTCAACTTCAGCGATCCATCGGTGGTGGCCTCGGTCTTCCCGCGACGGTGTTTGCCGCCGCACGCAGTGTGAAGCAGGCCGCAGTGGCCGCACGCGCAGGCCGGCTGCAGGACAAGAAGTTCGTCGATTTCGCGGACCTGGGAACGTTCGCTCTCCTTCTCGGTTCCCAGAGCGCCGAAGAACTGCACGCCATGTCACATTCCATGCTCGGCGCGCTCGACGACTACGACAACGCACACGCCGGCAGCCTAGTTGCGACCGTTGCCGCCTTTCTCGAACACAACGGGCACACCGAGATCGCAGCGGCAGCACTCGGCATTCACCGCCACACGATGCGGAACCGATTGAACAAGGTGGTCGAGCTGACCGGCCGGGATCTCGACTCTGCCCACGTGCGCGCAGAATTGTGGATCGCTGTCACTGCCCGGGAGCTGCTCACAACGCTGGAAGATCGGCGTTGAACTACGCCACCCCCGAAAGGGCGGAGACTACGCGGTGGGCCCCGCTGACAGTGTCGTGGGCTCAGCCGGGAGTGCCGTGGGCTCAGTCGGCAGTGTCGTGGGCTCAGTCGGCAGTGTCTCGGAATTGACATGCGGCGCTTGGGTTCGCACCCGGGTGGACCGATGTTTCACCGCGTAGGCAAGGAGAATCAGGCCCAGGGCGATCAGACTCTGCACGAGTTCGGCACGGGTTCCGGCATTCAGTCCCATCCCTACCAATATCGCCAAGATGACTGCGGTGACCGCAATCGGCAACCAGGGAAAGAGCCACACCCTGAACTTCAGGATCTCCGGGCTCTCCTTCTCCCAACGCCGGCGAAGTCGCAACTCGGACAGACAGATCAGCACGTACACGAACAGGCAGATCGCCCCGGAGGAGTTGACGAGATACAGGAAGATCGTGTCCGGCCACACATAGGCGGCAGCAATGCAGCAGTAGCCGACGAACGTGCAGGACAATACCCCCTTGATCGGAACGCCTCTGCTGTTGACCCGGGTCATCCATCGCGGTGCGTCCCGGTGAGCGGACAACGCGAACAGCATGCGAGATGCGGTGTACAGGCCCGAGTTCAGGCATGACAGCACGGCAACCAACACAACCAGATTCAAGATGTCCGCAGCCGCAGGGATTCGGAGCAGATCCAGAGCGGCGATGAACGGCGATTCGCCGGGCACCAGCGAATCCCACGGCATCATCGTCACCAGCAAGAACGTGGACAGGACGAAGAAGGCCAGGATTCGGAACACCACGGTGCTCGTGGCCCGCCGGATGGCGTGGGCCGGTTCGGTCGACTCTGCCGCCGCGATCGTGACCAGTTCAGCACCCGTCATCGAAAAGATGACCGTGACAACGCCAATGATCACCGCACCGAATCCGTTTGGGAGAAAGCCACCGTGAGCAGTGAGGTTGTGGAAGTCGATGGTGCTACCGGGCCACACTCCGAACACGAACAGGGAGGCAATCACGATGAAGGCGATGATCACGGCCACCTTGATACCCGCGAACCAGTACTCGGCCTCACCGAAATTGCTGACCGAGAGGAGATTGACCACGGTCATGACCATCAGCAGGCCGGCGGACATCAGCCACAACGGAGCATCTGGAAACCACCGGGCCAGCAAAGTCGCGCCGACGACCGCCTCGATGCCCACAACGACAACCCAGAAATACCAGTACAGCCAGCCGGTGGTGAAGCCCGCCCAGCCACCGAGTGCCATCCGCGAGTACTCGGTGAACGACCCGGTACAGGGCTTCGCCACAGCCATCTCGCCAAGCATGCGCATCACCAGAAAAACAACGAACCCGCAGATCGCGCAGGTGAGAATCGCGCCGGGACCGGCCTGATCGATAACCCCGCTCAGTCCCACAAAGAACCCGGCACCGATCACTCCGCCCATGGACAGCATGGTCAGGTGGCGCTTCTTCAATCCTGCTCGGAGAGTGGTGTGGTCGGTCGAAAGCTCAGGCATGCCGCTCCTGTTCGTCGGGTACGGCTCGACGCTAAATTCCCCCTGTGACCCACGCCATAGACGAGATGTACCATGTAGTTCGCGCATGTGTACATGGCGGCCACCCGGTCCAGATTCCGAACTTTGGTTCGCGGTGTGGGATCCCTGACGACCCTCGTGCAATGAGTCTCATCGCTCCTGGGGTTTCATTCGCGCGCCCTCGAGAGTTGTGTACCTGTCCAGCGCATGCAGCGACTTGTCGTGGGCACCGAATCCCGATTACTTGTGTCCGCCAAAGGGAATGGCAATGTCGCTGTCGTCCGCGGGAGTGTGGGCCTCGATTCATCCAGTTGTACTGGACTGCCTCACTTCTCGGACGAGGTCTGAGATGAGTGCTTCAAGGCGGCGTGCACCGCTGCACGCCCGACGAATGCGCTGAACAAAGCCCTGCGATCCTCGACTGAATCGTCGGTGTCTTCAGGGTGCCACTGCACACCCACGACCCATTTGCTCTCGTGCTCGATCGCTTCGACGACGCCGTCGAGTCCGCGGGCGGAGACGCGCAAACTGATCCCACATCCTTGACTGCCTGGTGATGCACGCGAGGTTGATCATCTGCGACCCTCGGCAAATCCCCAACATCGGCGCCTCGAGCCCGAACCCTGTGTTGATAGCAGCAAGAGTGCTGCGTTCGTCGGTGCCACGATCCACGCCGTAGAGATTGTCGACGAACTCGGTGTGCCCGTCAGCTCACGCGTCTCGGTATCCATTCCGGGAAAGTTCAGCGGAACCACGACGGCGATCAGCGGACCAGCCACCGCATCGAAACCCGAAGGAAGAACCTCCTGCAATTCGATGGCTTCGACGCTCACTCTTAGTTCTCCTCGGCATCTCCGAGTTGCGGCGGGGCACTGCGATACTGAACTGGGGTAGCTGACATGGATATCGGATTCGCGACCTGCGGCGTGCTGCTGCCAGGAACATCGACCACGGCGTCGAGGCCCAACTGCTCGGCGAAGTCGAATGCTTCGGCAATGTCGTTGATCGGGCCGGCGGGCACGCCGGCAGCGGTCAGCGTCGTGAACCAATGGTCGGCGCCCTCCGCGGCAAGTCCAGCACTGACGACATCGCAGAGTGCAGCGCGGTTGACCACTCGCGAGGTGTTCGTGCGGAATCGCTCGTCCACGGCGAGCTCTGGAAGACCGAGGGCGTCGGAGAGTTGCGCAAACTGCTTGTCGTTACCGACCGCCAGGGCGATGGGGCGATCTGCGGTCGGGAAGACCTCGTACGGGGCGATGCTGGGGTGCCGATTACCCATGATTGCGGGAACAGCTTGGGCACCAAGGTATCCAGAGGCCTGATTGACCAGCGACGAGAGCAGCACCGACAGAAGATTGGTGTCGACCCGCTGGCCTTGGCCGGTGGAGTTGCGATGGTTGAGGGCTGCCAGTATGCCCGCAAGAGCATGCAGGCCGGTCAGCACGTCGACCAGTGCGACACCGATCTTCGTCGGCGAGCCGGGCTCGGGGCCGGTCATACTCATGAGGCCACCGACTGCCTGCACAAGCAGGTCATAGCCCGGCATGTCGGCACCTCCCCCGTGCCCGAATCCGGTGATCGAACAGTAGATCAGATCAGGTTTGATCGTCCGGAGGTCGTCGTAGCCCAATCCGAGGCGCTCCATCGTCCCCGCGCGAAAGTTCTCGACGACGATATCGGCGCGGCTGACCAGATCCCGGGCGCGCGCACGCCCGTCCTCGGTGCCCAAGTCGAGCACCAAGGAGGTCTTGTTGCGATTGACCGAGTTGAAGTAGGTGGCGTTGCCTTCGTTGTCGAAGGGCGGTCCCCAGGCCCGCGTGTCGTCCCCGACTCCCGGCCGTTCGATCTTGACGATCTCCGCACCGAGATCACCGAGCAGCATCGTCGCGTACGGTCCGGCGAGGACCCGGCTGAAATCGGCGACAACGATGCCCTCGAGAGCGCCGCGACTCATACCCGAGCCTCCCCGCCCCGCAGATACACCGTGGTGGTGTGAGTGAAGAACTCCCGGGTCGATCGGCCCTGCTCCTTTGGCCCGTACCCACTCTTCTTCGCACCGCCGAACGGCACATGCGGGTCCGCCCCAGCAGATTCCGAGTTGATGTGCAAGATTCCGACGTCGATGTCGTCGATGGCGTCGAGGGTTCGGGTCAGGTCCTGGGTGAAGATCGCGGCGGAAAGCCCGAACTCGCTGTCGTTCGAAAGGGCGAATGCCTCTGCCACAGTCTCAGCACGCCGGACCGCCAGGACTGGGCCGAACAGTTCCTCTCGCCAGATGTCCGGGACCTGCGACGGTAGCTCGACGATGGTCGGAGGAACGAAGAAGCCCGCGGCCAGGGCCCCATCGACGTACGGCTGCCCTCCTGCGATGTGCCGTGCACCCTGATCGAATGCGCGATCGATACCGGCCTGGATCGATGTGCGGGCGGCGGCGTTGACCACGGGGCCCATCTCGACGCCATCGTGCAAGGGGTTCCCCACGTTGAGTGCGCTGGCGCGCTTCCCCAGTTCGGCAAGAAAATCGTCGGCGATGTCGCCGGTGACGATCAGCCGGGAGGTGGCGGTGCACTTCTGCCCGGTGGAACGGAAGGCTCCCAACATCACCTGCTCGGCGGCAAGCTCGAGGTCGGCGTCGCCCAGGACGACGGCGGCGTTCTTCCCACCCATCTCGGCCTGAACCGGCACGCCCCGCGCGGCGCCGGCCGCCGCGATCTTGCGACCCACTCCGGTCGATCCGGTGAAGGTGACCGCGTCAACGCCGGGATGTTCGACGAGATGGTTGCCGACGGCGCCGCCACCAATCACCAGATTCAGTACACCGTCAGGCAAACCGGCGTCGGCGAGGGCCTGGGCCAGGCGCATCGCGAGCAGAGGGACGGTGCTGGCCGGCTTCCACACCACAGTGTTGCCGTAGGTCAAGGCCGGGGCGATCTTCCACGCCGGGATCGCAATGGGGAAATTGAACGGGGTGATGACACCCACCACGCCGAGGGGTTTGCGGGTGACGAGAATACGTTCGCCCCGTCGGGGTGAGGAGAAGACCTCACCCGAATCCCGGTCGCCCTCATTGCCGTAGTACCGCAGGATCTGTGCCGCGCGCAGCACCTCCCCGACACCTTCGGGCTTGGTCTTGCCTTCTTCCAGAGCGAGTTCGGCGCCCCAGTCCTGAGCCGCATTCTCCACCAGCCCCGCCGCACGAACGAGAATCGCACCTCGCTCGTGCGCAGGGGTACGCGCCCACTCCCGCTTCACCCGCTGGGCGGCGGCGACTGCTCTGTCGAGCTCCGCGGTTCCTGCCATTCGTCCCTCGGCAACAACAAGTTCCGGCTCTGCCGGACTACTGCTGACGACGGTGTCGGCAACGCCGTCGAGCCACTGCCCGTCGACGAAGTTGTGCAGCTGCACGGGTGCGGTCATGTCAGTTCACCTCTGGGTGCGGGGATTGATGGTGAGAGTGGGCGCGGAACCGGATCAGCGGAAGGCGGCCTGCCCGGTCAGCGCCTTGCCGATCGACAGCAGGTGCATCTCGCTCGTGCCCTCGTAGGTGAGTACCGACTCGAGATTGTTGGCATGTCGCAACGGCGGGTATTCGAGGGTGATGCCACTTCCGCCGAGGATCGTCCTGCATTCTCGGGCGATGGCGATAGCTTCCCGGACGTTGTTGAGCTTGCCGAGGCTGATCTGCTCGGGCGACACTCCCCCATCGTCCTTCATCCGCCCGAGGTGCAGTGCCAGCAGCATGCCCTTGCCGAGCTCGAGCGTCATGTTGGCGAACTTCTCCTGGGTGAGCTGAAAGCTCGACAGCGGCTTGTCGAACACCTCACGGGAGCCGGCATAGGCGATCGCCGATTCGAGGCTGTCCCGGGCCGCACCGAGGGCGCCGAACACGATGCCGAAGCGGGCCTCGTTCAGGCACGACAACGGTGCGCTGAGGCTGAGCGCCTCGGGTAGCTGCGCAGACTCGGGAAGACGCACATTGTCCAAAACCAGTTCGGAGGTGACGGAGGCCCGAAGTGACAGCTTCTTGTGGATGTTGTTGGCGGTGAAACCCTTGGTGTCCGTCGGCACGAGAAATCCGCGGACCCCGTCTTCAGTCTGGGCCCAGATCGTGGCGACGTCGGCCAGGCCTCCGTTGGTGATCCACATCTTGGTGCCGTTGAGCACCCAGTCGCTCCCTTCGCGACGCGCGCGGGTACGCATGCCAGCGGGGTTGGAGCCGAAGTCGGGCTCGGTCAAGCCGAAACACCCGATCGCATCACCGGCGGCGAGACGCGGCAACCACTCTTGCTTCTGTTCTTCCGAACCGTAGCGGTAGATCGAGAACATCGACAGCGAGCCTTGCACGGACACGAAGCTGCGGAATCCGCTGTCACCGGCTTCGAGTTCGAGGCAGGCGAGACCGTAACTCACAGCACTGGTTCCAGCACAACCGTATCCATCGAGGTGCATGCCGAGGACGCCGAGCTTCCCGAACTCCTTGGCCAATTCCTTAGGAAGTGTGGCGGATTCGAACCAGTCTTCGACGTTCGGCTTCAACCTGGTTTCAACGAACTTGCGGACGGTACCGGCGATGTCGCGTTCATCCTCGTCGAGAAGGACATCAGTACCGAACAGCTCGAGTGGACGCAGCGGGCCTGTCTTCCGGGGCGCAGTCAGCGTGGTCATGAGGGGTGGTGCTCCTTAGCGGATATGAGGTTCTTACAGGGCGGCGATCGCTTCTCGAACTACCGAGAAGCCTTCCACGAGTAGCTCGTCCGAGATCGTCAGAGGCGGCAGGAAGCGCAGGACGTTCCCAAAGGTGCCCGCGGTCAAGGTGAGCAGCCCGTGCGACAGGCAGTAGCGGTTGATCTCGGCGACCGCTTCCCGGTTCGGAGCCTTTGACCTCGGCTGGACGAGTTCGATCGCAACCATCGCACCTCGGCCACGGACGTCACCGATGATGTCGGTCTCGGCGGCAATATCGCGCAGCTCGCGGAACATGATGTCTCCGATAGCCTGAGCGCGTTCGAGGAGATTCTCGGCTTCAATGGTCTCGAAGACGCCCAGCGCGGCCTCGCAAGCGGCCGGATTGCCGCTGTACGTACCGCCGATCCCGCCGGCGTGTGCGATATCCATGATGTCGGCGCGGCCGGTGACTGCCGCCAACGGCATCCCGCCGGCCAGCCCCTTCGCGGTCGTGATGAGGTCGGGCACGATGCCCTCGTGCTCGGAGGCGAACCAGGCACCGGTTCGCGCGATGCCCGACTGGACCTCGTCTGCGATCAGGAGAATGCCGCGGTCACGGCAGAAGTCTGCAATCCGGCGCAGGAACCCGTCGGCGGGGACGATGAATCCACCCTCGCCCTGGATGGGTTCGACCACAACGCAAGCGACCGCGTCGGCACCGATCTGCGAATCCACCAACATTTCGAACTGCGCGAACGCTTCGTCAGCAGCGTGCTCGGCGCCACTGGGCCACCGGTAGGGGTAGGCCATGGGCGCACGATGAACCTCGGGCGCGAACGGGCCGAATGTGCTCTTGTACGGCTGATTCTTCGCCGTCATTGTCATGGTCATCAGCGTGCGGCCGTGGAAGGCGTGATCGAAGGTGATGACCGCCGGCCGGCCAGTGGCCGCCCGCGCATACTTCACCGCGTTCTCCACGGCTTCGCTGCCCGTGTTGAACAGCGCAGTCCGCTTCTCGTGATTACCAGGGGTCAGCCGGTTGAGCACCTCGGCCACCTCGATGTACGGCTCGTACGGCGTCGCGAGAAAACAGGTGTGCGTGAACTTCTCCAGCTGGCGAGAGGCCCGCTCGACGACCCGCGGCGCGGCATTGCCGACCGTGGTCACCGCGATACCGCTGCCGAAATCGATGAACGAGTTGCCGTCGACATCGACGAGGACTCCACCACCGGCCGCCGCAGCGTAGATGTTCGCTCCGCTGGTCAACCCAGCTGGAAGGGCGGAACTACGGCGGGTGGCCAATTCCTGCGAGCGAGGTCCGGGTACATCGGTGACGATTCGGCGGACCTGCTCGAGCTGCGGTCCGCCGACGATTGTGTGCACAGCAGTCATGTCGTGTCCTCCAGTCGGGTTACCCGAAACACTAGGAGCCACGTCATCACCAGAACATCGCCACATGGGCCACTTTGAATCACCCTATTGTCCGGCTTGGCCAACACGATCACTGGGCGTGAGCACGCACACTTGCAGCACTGGACCACGGAAGGAAGCTGCAATGGGCAACGGCGCCACAATGGCAGAACATCTCGCGTCACCACTGGCTGTGGACGTAAGCGAGGCAGTCGAACGATTGTTGCTCTCTGGCAGCGACCGCTCGGCCAACCCGCGCATGACCTTCCTCACCGGCACGTCCGAGAACGGTTCCGTGGAGGCCGTGATCCTCTGGCCAGAGGGAACACCCCTGCTCTCGGACGTTGCCAACATGTTCGAACACTTCGGGCTGCGCGTCGCCGATCGAGAGACCTTGCCGCTGCAATCCGGCATGCCAGCCGAGGCTGTGCTCCACAAATTCTTCTTTCGGACACCGCAGATGTGGCGAAGCGAGTCACTCAGCCGAGTCTCTGAGGCCTTCGAAGCCTGTGCGTTGCACGGCTTCGAGATCGACGACTACGCAAAGCTGATCGCCGCCGTCGGTCTGACCTGGCGGGAGGTCATTCTCATCCGCTCGGCAAGCCGATTCGTCCGGCAGGCGGGCCTCGGCCTGTCGGAGACCTATGTCATCGACACTCTGCTGAACCACCCACAGTTCACCGAGACCCTCGTCCGATACTTCGACGCACGGTTCGACCCCGATCTCCATGATCGAGAGCAAACCCTCGCGAACACCGGGGCGAGACTACGCACACATCTGGACGCGGCCACCACCCTGGATGAGGACCGAATCCTGCGATCCCTGGAATCATTCGTCACCGCGTGTGTTCGGACGAATTGGTATCAGCTCGACAATACGGGCACACCGAAGCCGTATGCCTCGTTCAAGCTCGACTCGAGCAAACTGGCGCTCACCGGACCCGTGGTTCCCTACCGGGAAATCTATGTCTGCGCCAACGAGGTCGAAGGCATCCACCTGCGCAGCGGCGCCGTCGCACGCGGTGGACTGCGGTTCTCCGAGCGGCCAGAGGACTACCGCACCGAAGTCCTGGGCCTGATGAAGACACAAACGGTCAAGAACTCACCGATCGTGCCGGTCGGAGCGAAGGGCGCGTTCGTCCGAAGGAAACCGAACATCACAGCGGCGGAGGCATACTCGATCTTCATCAGAGGTCTGCTCGACGTCACCGACAACATCGTCGACGGCGACGTCGTTGCCCCCGAACGAACCGTCACCTACGACGGCCCCGATACCTATCTCGTGGTCGCCGCCGACAAGGGAACAGCCTCGTTCTCGGATCTCGCGAACGGCATAGCTCTCGAGGCCGGGTACTGGCTAGGTGATGCCTTCGCCTCCGGAGGCTCGAGTGGGTACGACCACAAGGCCATGGGAATCACTGCCCGTGGCGCCTGGGTATCGGTGCGCCGCCACTTCGACGAACTTGGGGTGGACATCGACAGCGATACGTTCACCGTTGCGGGTATCGGCGACATGTCCGGCGATGTATTCGGAAACGGCATGCTGCTGTCGAAGGCGATCAAACTCGTCGCCGCCTTCGACCACAGGCACATCTTCATCGATCCTGACCCCGATCCCCTGCTCTCGTTCGCGGAGCGCGAGCGCCTGTTCGCGCTCCCCGGCAGCAGCTGGGACCATTACGATCGCAGCATCTTGTCGACCGGAGCCGGTGTCTGGCCACGCACCGCCAAGCAGATCTCACTGTCGCCCGAAGCTCAGGCACGGCTCGGGTTGCAGCGGGGATTGCTGACACCGAACGAGCTGATCAAGGCGATCCTGACACTGCGGGTCGACCTCCTGTGGAACGGAGGAATCGGAACCTACGTCAAAGCGTCATCCGAAACATCTGCAGACGCAGCCGACCCCGTCAACGATTCGGTCCGCGTGGATGCGGCCCAGTTGCGCTGCTCGATCATCGGTGAGGGCGGCAACCTCGGGCTGACGCAGCGTGCCCGCATCGAGTACGCCCTCGGCGGTGGCCGGATCAATGCCGACTTCATCGACAACGCCGCCGGCGTGGCCACCTCCGACCTGGAAGTCAACCTCAAGATCGCACTCGACGTCGCCGTTCGCACCGGAGGCATCACTGCCGACCAACGCAACACCCTGCTCGCCGAATCCCGCCCCGATGTCGCCGATGCGGTCCTCCGGAACAACGAGAGCCAGGCGCTGGCGATCAGTCTCGCCGAATCCCAAGCCCCACAACTACTGAACCGTCACGAACGGCTCATCGACAACCTCGAGCACAACAACGGAATCAACCGCGCAACGGAAGTGCTCCCCACAAAGAAGGAACTCGCCTCGCGGGCCCAGGCCGGCCTGGGCCTGACGCGACCTGAGATCGCGGTCCTGCTCGCACAGTCGAAGAACGTGGTGCAGCAGGATCTACTCAACTCGTCGGTGCCCGAGGAGCAGGTTTTTGCGTCAGCCTTGTCGACCTACTTCCCGCAACGGATCCGCGAGCAACTCGCCGACGAAGTCGGCAACCATCACCTCGCCCGCGAGATCATCGCAACCAAGGTCGCGGACGACCTGATCAACCACGTCGGCCCCGGCTTGATCTACCAGCTCGAGGAGCGCCTCGGGGTCAAGACATCTGCGGTCGCGCGCGCGTACGCCGTCGTCCGTGCAGTTTTCGACATCGATCAACTGTGGGCAGAGGCCCGGCAGCGGACCGATGTCGGAAGTGCCGAACGCTGGAGCCTGCTGCGCCATGTTCAGCACTTCATCGAGCACACCGCGTCCTGGATCCTGCGGCGACGGCCCGCGCCCTTGGATGTCGCCGCGGAGATCGAGCGGTACCGCCCCAGCGTCCGCAAGCTCGTGGCGAATCGGCCTCGCCCGATCACCATCGACGACACCATGGACGAACTCCGTTTTCTGGGAGAAGTATTCGACCTGATCGAAACAGCCCAGCACCGCGGTTGCTCGGTCGCCATCGCCGCGGAGGTTCACGCACAAACGGACGCCGCGCTCGGCCTTGCCTGGTTGACCGGCCAGCTCGAGAACCGCATCATGGCGAACTGGTGGGACTCGATGGCAGCGGCGTCCGTGCGCGACGATCTCGCGGAAGGACACCACTGTCTGGTTGCGGCAATCATCGACTGCCACAGGACATCTGACCCGGTGCCCACTTGGCAAGAGCGTACAGTCGACGCAATCGACCGCTTCTCGCGCATGACGACGGAACTAAGGCGCGACGGCTTCGTCGATGTCTCCCGCGCGTGCACTGCCAGTGCCGAGCTGAAGCTCCTGGTGCGCAGCACCGCATCGGGAGGAAGGGAGAGCATCGGATGACACCCCGACTGCAACTTCGCATCGGCGTACTTCCCGGAGACGGTATCGGGCCCGAAATTGTGCCCGCCGCCGAGATCATCATCGACGCCGCGCTCGCTGCACGGTCCGACGTGGAGATCACCTGGCAACGACTGTCGATCGGCCACGACGCAATCTCCAAGTACGGGACACCGATACCCTCGGCAACGTTGGAGGTCCTCGACGAGCTCGACGCATGGATCCTCGGCCCCCATGACAGCGCCTCCTACCCGGACCCGTGGCGCACACAGTTGACACCGGGCGGAACTATCCGAAAACGGTTCGGGCTGTTCGCCAATATCCGTCCTGCTCGTGCCCTTCCAGGCACGACGCCGGTATCACCGAAGATGGATCTGGTCGTGGTGCGGGAGAACACCGAAGGGTTCTACGCGGATCGGAACATGCACGCCGGTTCCGGAGAGTTCATGCCCACCCCCGACGTTGCGATGGCGGTCGGGGTGGTGACTCGTCAGGCGTGTGAGCGAATCGCCCACGAAGCGTTCCGGCTGGCACGAACTCGCCGACGGCGGGTCACCATCGCGCACAAAGCCAACGTGCTGCCCATGACCATGGGATTGTTCCTGGACACCTGCCTCGAAGTCGCCGAACAGTACCCCGACGTCACCGTCGATCATCAGCACATCGATGCGCTTGCCGCGCTGCTCGTCCGTCACGGAGACGCATTCGACGTCATCGTCACCGAGAACATGTTCGGCGACATCTTGTCCGATCTGACCGGCGAACTAGCCGGCTCCATCGGAAACGCTCCGTCGTTGAACACATCAGAGACAAAGGCCATGGCCCAGGCAGCCCATGGCGCCGCCCCGGACATCGCCGGCCTCGGTATCGCCAATCCCACCGCCGTGATCCTCTCCTCCGCCATGCTGCTGCGTTGCCTCGGTGCCCGGCACGACCATGCAGTTCTGAGCCATACCGCGAACAAGATCGAGACTGCCGTCGAAACCGTAATGGGACAGGGCATTTGCACCGCCGACCTCGGTGGAACCGCATCCACTGCTCGATTCGTCGACGCCGTGGTCGAATCGGTTACCTGTTCATCCGACAGGGTCCAGTCCTAGGTTGTCAAACCGCCGTTCGGAGGGCGCTGGGTGCGGGCACAGGACGAGCGCCACGTGACAGCGAAACACCCCGGAATGAGACCATCGAGTATGAACATGCAGTTTGGGGAGGTATCGGCACTCCTACGGAACCTGCGGTACTACCTCGTGAATGCCCGTCGATTTTTCACAGGGTGGAGTGTCACCGAGATTCCGCCCACAGAACTCCCGCGCCCCGAAGACCGCTGATCCGACCCGATACCAGAGCAGTTCGGTGGCACACTCGGACGAAATGGGGAGGTGGGTACGAGTGAGCTCCACGAAACATGGCACGCGGTACCCCGGCGGAGCGTTGTAGCTGCCTTCACACTGACAATGGTGTTGACCGTCACCACCGCGGCGCAGCAGTCGTGGCCCTTGGCCGCTTTCGTGTTCGTCACGTCGGCGGTGTGAGGTGGTGCGGCGCTGGTACTCATCGCGCGATCGAGAATCCAGCACCGGCGCAGCAACTAGGGCGACTCCGACTGGGCGCTCGACATCATCCGGACGCACTCTGCCGCATCGAGGGCGGACCCGGCTGACGACAACGAGCTGAACGAAAGACAGAACCCGCACCTGCCGGCGGGGCAGTGTGCGGGTTCTGTGGTCGGTGTTGCGACCGACCGGCGCTTCTCGACTGTTCGGGCGTTCCCTGGTCAGCTCCCGTAGTGGTATCGGCAGGCCGCGATGCGGATCTCGTCCTCGCTGATCTTGTACACGAGTCGGTGTTCGTCGGTGATCCGACGCGACCAGTAGCCGTGGAAGCCGTGCTTGAGGGGTTCGGGTTTGCCGATGCCCTCGTTCCCGTTCCGTTCGATGTCCTTGATCAGGGTGTTGATCCGCCTCATGACCTTGCGGTCCTGGGTCTGCCACCAGAGGTAGTCCTCCCAGGCGCTCTCGTCCCAGACCAGTTTCATTCGATCAGGTCGCGGGCGGCCCCGGTGCCGTGCTCGAGCCGATCGATCGAGGCCAGCAGCCGGCGGGCATTCTCCGGGCTCCGGAGCAGGTACGCCGTCTCCTTCAACGATTCGTAGTCGTCGAGAGCCACCATCACCACCGGCTCATGGCCGGCCCGGGTGATCACCACTTCCTCACGGTCGTCGGTAACGGCGTTCAAGGTCTCGGCATACTTCGCCCGCGACTCCGAATAGGTCATCGTCTTCACGGCCAGCTCCTCTCCTGTACGTACAGGAAATTGTACGCGCTACACCGAGCTGATGGGGCGGCCGCGTCGATCGGGCCGTCGAGCGAAGGCGGATGCGCGATGATTGCGCCGTGGCGCGAGCAAGAGGGAACGGGCGATGAAAGCCCGGACGGAGCAGGACGCGGCCTACCGCAAAGCCCTCGGCATTGAGCAGGAAGAGGCACACTCCCGACGCAGCTCGGGGCGGCCTCCGGCGCGGGGGCGGTGCGCGGCAGTCGCGGTCCGTCCAGCAGCACGACGGCGCGGCATCGCCGACGGCGGAGCCAGGCAACGTAGCGCTTCGCTGAGCAGATCCAGGGAGCTCCCATCGAAGGTGCTCTGCCGGCCGACCGCTCTACGCCGATTCCCAGGTTGCGGCAGCGATGACATCGGCGGCCTGCTCGATCTCCTGCGCGGTTCCCGCGCTGCCGGTCAGCCACGCCACGTTCGACACTGGCTGTCCGCCGTCGACGGTCAGGGACGGCTGCGGCCGGGTGAGCAGCGCCTGCACCGTCTGCGGGGTGCAGGTCCTTATCCAGCAGCGGCAGGATCTTCTCGAGCTACGGGACCGCGCCGTCGGCGGTGAACTGGGCGGGCGGCAGCAGTCGGCCCTGACCCGAGTCGAACGCCCACAGGGTGCCGCCGGCCAGGCGCTGACGGATACGGGCGGTGGTGACACCGATGATCTCGCAGGCCACCGGATGGTGCTGGTGGCTGCATCGGGCAGCGCACTCGACCGGGGTCAGGTACTCCAGGCCTGAATGACGATGCCGTGTGTCGTACTCGCCCTTGAAGTCGCCGATGACGACGCGGGCCTCGAGCAGGTTCGTCCAGTGGTTGCGGTTAAGGCACTCCCATCGCAGGCGGTTGTTGAACGACTCGATGTAGCCGTTGTTCCACGGCGTACCCGGAGGGATGTACGACAGCCCGACCCGCCCGGCTCGACTGTCGGGCACGAGGACAGGCCGGCCCGTTTGCGGGCGCTGTGGACCCGCCGCTGCAGGCCCTCCTCCTTCCACAGGCGGTGCACCTTTTTCTTGTTCACGCCCTGGTGCTCGTCGAACCGCAGCGCCGCCCAGGCCCGCCGGAACCCGTGGCACGGGTTCGTCTTCGAGTACGTCCTCAACCATTCCCGCAGGTCGGCGTCCGGGTCGGCGGGAATCTGGGCGAGCGCGACACGACGGTAGGTGGAACGAGCAGCCCGACCGCCTTGCACGCGAGCCGCTCCGACATACTCAACACGTCCTCGAGCATGTCTACGCCGCGGCGCTTGGCGTCCGGGCTCAGAACTTTCCCTTCGCCACCTCTCGCAGAGCGTCCTTCTCGGAGTTCGGCATCGGCGAGCAGTTGAACGCGCCCACACGGCCCCGAACGACCGGGCCAGCATCTGCTGCTGACCCGACGGTGAACGACCGAGCTTGCGGGCGGGTGAGAAGTTCGCCCGCCTGGGCCTCATCGTCGAGGTTGCGCACGCCTTCCGGCTCGCGGGCAGAGTGCAACGCGCAGCCGGAGAAACCGACGCCGCGCTCTGGGCGCTGGAATCGGCCTTCGAGGGCTTCACCCGCCTTCGAACTCGACGAATACGTCTGCCGCCTCAGGCAACGGTGACGAACGCGCCGAGGCTGCCCCGGAGAACTCATCGAGCTCCTCCGCACCCGCGATCAGTCCGACCGATCCGACCAGATCACCGCACAGACCTAGACATGGCTTTGACTGCGGGGTTCGTGGCTTCAAGTTCAGCGGGGATCTGCCAAGCCGGGGCGTCCCCGCGTATACGGGCGAGCGCGTCGCGTACCGTCGCGACGGTGCGCCCCTGTTCTGCACGGCGTCGCTCGGCGAGGTCCTCGGTGAGGGCGGAGGTATCGAGCGGCTGTTCGACCCTCGCAAGCAGCTCGGCCATCGACGTGAGCAGTTCGCCGATGGCGTCCATTCGGGCGGCCAGCGGCGCCCATGCGGTGAGGACGGCCGCGGTGACTTCCTCCGTACTCCGCCGGCGACGAGACGGGAATCGCCGTGCTGAAGATCTCGTGCGAGACCTCTTCGTCACCGGTCTCGGTCGTGCACTGGGCGGCTTCGGTGAACGCGAGTCCGGCGTGGTCGAGAAGCCCCATCGCTTCGAATTCGGTGACGGCGCCCAGATATTCCGCGCGTGCAGCTCTGCAGTCCCGTCGCATGGCGAGGGCTTCGGCGCGGCCGTACCGTTCATCGCCCGAGGCGGGGGCGCCCGCGTCGACTGCGGTCGAGGGGGCACCCGCCGTGTAGCGGAGTGTGGTGTCGGCCTTGGAGACTGGCCGCGGCGTGGCGTCGTGAGTCCTCATCCATGCGCTCTGACCGGTTTATCGCTGCCGTGCATCCCCACCCGTTGCTATTGAGGCCGAGCCCTTTCCCATAGCTCCGGGAATCTCTTGTTCACACGCTCGAAGAACGTCATGCTTGTATCGATGGCGCAGGCGAGATGCTGCAGGAGTTGGTCGTCGCTCAACCCGTGCTCGTAATCGACACTGAGTTCGGCGTGAAGGCGGAGTACGCCCTCGTCGTCGCGCTCAACGTAGGCCTTCGGCCACAGCTTCTCGAAGTTCCACGCGTTGCAGACCTTGAGAGCCCGGAGGTATTCGGATTCCTCGACCTTGCCGTGCCAGAAACCGCGCACGCACAACAACTCTCCACTGTCGCCGTTGATCAAGAAGTGGAAGGATCCGTACACCCAAGTAACGCCGATGTCACCGTCGGCGTCGACGCAGTACGACCACCCAGCCCGCTTCAGCGCGGCTTTGATTCGTTCCTGCGAGAGCGGGGCAAGACCGCTCTCAACGCCCGGTACCGTTTCCTTCGTGAACAACCTCATGGTGTGCCCTTCTGAGTGGTGATCAGTGCGATGAAGCCGACGGTGGATACCTGCCGCCGTCTCCTGCAGGATGGCGACTGCTACTTCGCGGTACTGGATGAACCCGCATTCTCGATGCGAAAACTCTTGTACCGAAGCCGGATCGGCGCATGCTATGGCGGAGCGTTCTGCTGGGGCGAACACGTCGACACCCAATGCGCGACCAAGTTCTTTCGACGTCGGAACCTTCCCTAATCTCATGACTCGCCCCGGCGGGCCACGCGAGCTCGCTGATTCTCGGTCCACCCGCTCGTGGAGCTGGAGAAACGCCTTGGCGGGCTCGGGCAACGGCGGCAGTAATCGTCCAAGATTCTCGGTCTCGTCGTCGAGCCGCACGACCCATTCACGCGTTGCTGCAACCAATCGTCCCCGGCCGGAAACATCAGGTGGGGTTGGCGGCGCCTGAGTCGTCGAGAATCGATGCGAACAGGCCACCCAGCGCCGTCTCGGTCTCGGCACCCGTGACCTGGGCACCGCTCTCGATGTGGCGATCGAGCTTGTCCTCGGACCGGATCGGGGCCTCCAGCCCCCAGGCGGGGGCCTCGTCGTCCTGAATGACCCGTTCGAGTTCGATTGCCGCCGAGGTTCACTGCGCATCCACCGGGCTTCAGCTCTGGCTCGATAGCGGTAGCGGTTGGCGCTGTGACTGAAGTTCAACGTATTTCGTACTATCCATGAACTGAGACTTGACTTCAGCGAACGCCCAGTCCAGCCAGTCGGTCAGCACAGCGAGATCGCGCGTTTCCACGGTTGCGCCGCACCAGATACGCAGTCCCGGGGGTGCGTCACGATGGGAGCCGATGTCATACGCCACGCCCTGCGTTTCGAGCAGGGCGACGATACCCCTGGCGCATGCGGCGGCGGCCTCGTCCCCACCCGCGGCTACTTCGGGGTCAACGATTGTCAGGCACACGCTGGTGTTGGAGCGGGTTTCCGGCCTGACGGCGAGATGCGTGACCCAGTCCCTGCTGTCTACCCAGTCGGTCAGAACTTTAGCGTTGGCATCAGCACGGGCGACGAGGCCTATCAATCCATCGTTTTCGCCGGCCCAATGTAGCGCGTCGATGTAGTCCTCGACGCAGAGCATCGAGGGGGTGTTGATGGTCTCGCCTCGGAAGATGCCTTCGTTGATCCTGCCGTTACTAGTGAGCCGGAACAGTTTCGGGAGTGGCCATCTCGGTGTGTAGGTCTCGAGCCTGTCGACCGCGCGTGGTGACAGTATGAGCATTCCGTGGGCGCCCTCGCCGCCAAGGGCCTTCTGCCAGGAGAAGGTAACTACATCGAGCCTCTCGAAGTCCAGCGGTTGGGCGAAGGCGGCCGAGGTTGCGTCACAGATCGTCAATCCATTGCGGCCCAGTGGAATCCATTCGGCATTGGGAACTCGTACACCAGAGGTAGTGCCGTTCCACGTGAAGACCACATCGCGGTCAGTCGAGTCGACTCGGGTGAGATCGGGAAGCTCTCCGTAGGGCGCGGTGATGACACGGGTATCCAGGCCCAGTTGGTCGACGATGTCGGCGCCCCAGCCGTGGCCGAAGCTTTCCCAGGCCAGAACGTCGACGGGCCGAGGACCGAGCAACGACCAGAGTGCCATCTCGACAGCGCCAGTGTCGGAGGCGGGGACGATCCCAATGCGATGGTCGGCGGGGACGCGTAGTACGTCACGAGTCAACTCGATAGCGAGTTTCAGCCGGTCCTTACCCGCCTCGGCACGGTGTGATCGCCCCAGAAGCGCGCCGGCGAGCTGCTCGAGGTTCCATCCGGGACGCTTCACCGTTGGACCGGAGGAGAATTGGGGACGGTTGGGCCGTGTGGAGGGTGGGTGCGTCATGATCCTAGGTCAATTCGAGAGTGAAGTGGTGGGCTCTGATATCCATGCGTTCGCGGAGATAGAAGCGGTGGGCATCGTGCCGTTGGAGCCCGGAGTCCAGGTCGGAAATCCGGCACCCCAGGTCGCGGGCACGTTGCGCGAGAGACCTCAACAGAGTGGCCCCGTGACCTCGGGAGCGTGCGCTCGCCGTCGTAGAGAGATCGTCAACGTAGAGCTTGCGAATTGCGGATGTGCCGAAGATGATTCGCCAACCCGCCACCGCGACGCAGCGTCCGTCCTCGACGACTGCGGTAAATCGCAGGCCCTGCGGGGCACCCTCGTGGAGGATCTGCGCCAAGAGATTCCGAGTGAGATGGGGACGCAGCTCCTGCAGGACAGGCAGGGCACTCCCCCACAGCACGTCGTCCGGTGCCAGATCGACGAGTCCTGTGGTCATGCGAGACGGTCCTCTCGGTACATCTGGAGTGCTGTGTAGCCGGCGGCGCCGTCGACGGCCAGTAGAAGATCGTCACCCGCGAGTAGTCGTGAGACCAATGACGCGGTGAAGGTGTCGCCAACGCCCGCCGGAGTAGCTGGAGCGACAGCGTGCGAGAGGATTTGCGTAGTGTCGCGGGTGAGAACGAGTTCGCCGATCCGGCCGAGCCGGTGACCGCCGTCGCTCGAGATCATGCTGCGCAGTCCCGTGACGACGACCCATTGCGTCCGGAATGTCATGAGGCTTTGCGCCGCGGCCGTTATGTCCTCGAGTCGTGTCAACGAGGAGAGCGGGCGTTCGGTGAGGAGCGCGAGCTCGAAGAGGTTAGGGGTGAGCCCTGTGGCCATCGGCAGCAGCCATCGTCGTAGCGCTGCAGCCACATTCGGATCGTTGTAGAAGCCGAGGCCGATGTCGCCGAGTGTCGGGTCGAGCACGAACGGAACGTCGACCGCCGATCCGGTGCGCGCACTGCTCCATTCGGCAACAACCGCGGCGTGGTCCGGCGAGGCGAGGTAGCCGACGCTGATGGCGCGCAGCTGGTCGAGTGCGCCACTGCGGTCCAAGTCGCACAGGACCTCCCGCAACCAGTCCGCGGACAGGTCCGCCCGGTGCGTGGACGGGTAGTGGGGCAGTACGCTCAGAATGGTGGTGGGCACCGCGGCACATCGCAGACCGGAGGCCTCGTACACGGGTACTGCCGCGTTGAGGCCGACCGAGCCGTATGCCAGTTGCGAGCCGATGGCCAAGACATCCGCGGGACGGGGATCGAGTTCGAGGTGCCGGGCGTCCACGCTGCCGACGCCAACGTGGGTCGCCTGATCAGTAATCACAATCGTTCTTTCGTGGGCGTGGGCCAGTAGAGGTCGTTCGCGGTGGTCCGAGCGCCGAAGATGGCCTGGCCCAAGCGAACACAATCCGCGCCTTCCTCGATGGCAACCTCGTGGTCGCCAGACATGCCCATCGACAGCTCCCCCGGACCGATGAGGTCGGGATCGCTGTCACGCGCGCGGTCACGGACGGCGCGCAGTAGGCGAAAACACTCGCGGAGTCGGGGCGTGTCGGCGGTGAACAGGGCCAGTGTCATGAATCCTCGAACCCTGAGCGCCGTGTACCGCGGCAGTGCGGAGAGGAAGCTCGGCACGTCGACCGGCCCCAGACCGTACTTGGACTCTTCGGCCGAGGTATTGACCTGTACGTATACGTCGAGGGGCCGACCCACCATCTGAAGGCGGCGGTCGAGTGCCTCTGCGACGCGCAGGCTGTCCAGCGCTTGAAATTCGGCCGCGAAGGCGGCGGCATCGCGCGCTTTGTTGGTCTGTAGATGTCCGATGACCGACCATCGAACATCGAGATCGGTGAGGTTCCCATGTTTGCGTTTGGCTTCCTGCACTTTATTCTCACCGAGTTCGCGGCAGCCCGCCTGCACCGCCAGGCGAACTCTGTCCTCGGCGACGGTCTTGCTCACCGGCAGTAGTCGGATCTCGGACGCGTCGCGGCCCGATCGCTCGGCGGACGCGGCGATACGAGCCCGTACGGAAGCAAGGTTGCGCACAAAGTCGTCGATGGTTGCTGCCGGCGGGTACTCCGGACCACTCGATGCATCGGATACTCTTGGCATAGGCCAAATTGTACATGGTCTAGTCTAAGTCGACGAGCGGTGTGACGGAAGGACATTCGAATTGACGCGAATCGAGGGCAGAACAGCAGCCGAGATCGCCGGCAGTGTGCGCCTGCTGGTGGACACCGGCTCACTGCACGCCGGCGACGGGCTGCCCCCGGTGCGCGAGCTGGCGAAGTCGCTCGGCGTGAATCGCAACACCGTGGTCGCCGCCTATCGTCAACTGGCCCTGGCGGGCGTCGCGATAACCAATCGCGGCGCTGGCACGTCGATCGCCCCACCCCCTAAGTTCGTCGAGGAGGGTTTTGCCCCGGACACGGTCCTCCGCGATGTCAGCCACGGGAACCCGGACCGGGATCTTCTGCCCGACCCCACGACGGTGCAACTGCCACCGTCCCCACCGGTGCTGTACGGCGAGTCGACAATCGACCCAGGGCTAGGAGAATGGGCGACATCGCAGTTCGTCGCCGATCAGCCACGCGAGCTCCGCCTGACAGTCACCAGCGGCGCTGTCGATGCGATCGAGAAGCTGCTCTCCCAGGCGCTCAGCCATGGTGATGCGGTCGCCCTGGAGGACCCCTGCTTCCTCACCAGCATCAACGCCGTCCGGCGCGCCGGCTACCGACCTGCCCCCGTCCCGGTCGACAACGAGGGGATGACGGCCGACGGATTGCGGTCCGCCCTGGAGGCCGGCGCCCGCGCCGTCGTGTGCACTCCCCGCGCCCACAACCCCACCGGAGTGAGCCTTACACCGTCACGGGCTGCGGAACTACAGGACGCGCTCGCCGACCATCCGCACGTGCTGGTCATCGAGGACGACCACTTCTCCCTCCTCTGCCAAGCCCGCTACCACAGCATCATCTCGCGCACCCATCAGCGATGGGCACTGGTGCGGTCCGTGTCGAAATTCCTCGGCCCTGATCTGCGGGTCGCCGTAGTGGCGAGCGACCCGGGCACCGCGGAGCGCTTCGCCACACAGATCAGTGGCGGAACGACGTGGGTGAGCCACTTCCTCCAGCGCACCGTGCACGCGCTCCTCACCGACGAGACGATGCAGGACCAAATCCGGGCCGCCGCCCTGCACTATCACCGGCAAAACACCCAGTTCGTCGAGCTCCTGCGAGATCGCGGAATCACCGCCACCAGCGGCGACGGCGTCAACATCTGGGTGCGCACCGGCGCCGACGCGCATGCCGTCGCCGGGCAGCTGATGCGTCGCGGCTGGATCGTCCGCACCGGAGACAGCTTCGCCCTCGGCACCGAGTCGGGTGCCGAACGTATTCGACTGACCGTCCACGAACTCGACACGGATGTCGCCGAGACGCTCGCCGACGCTCTCGCCACGGCCACGGCAGCCGCACTCACGATAGGAGCAGGACTGTGACAACACACGTGACGCCGACCGAAAATCCTGTGATCGTGAGCTCGTCGTCGAGGCTGAACGGAGTCCTCTACGACCTGCGGGGACCAGTGCACGAACGCGCCGCCGAACTCGAGCGCCGCGGACAGGAGATCCTGCGCCTGAACATCGGAAACCCGGCCCCGTTCGGGTTCGAGGCGCCCGAGGTCGTGGTCGACGCGCTCCGAGACATGCTTCCGCATGCGCACGGCTACTCCGAGTCGCAAGGGCTCGAATCCTCCCGAGAAGCGATCCGGGACCACTACGCTTCCCGGCCCGGGTTCCCGGCCGCGGGTATTGACGACATCCTGATCGGCAACGGCGTCTCCGAATTGGTAACCCTCACCCTGCAGGCTCTCCTCGAACCCGGTGACGAAGTCCTCATCCCATCTCCGGACTACCCCTTGTGGACGGCCTCTACCGTGCTCGCCGGCGGAGTACCCCGGCACTACCGGTGCGACGAAGACGCCGGATGGGCTCCCGACACCGAGGAATTGGGACGCTTGGTAACCCCACGTACCCGGGCGATCGTCGTCATCAACCCCAACAACCCGACAGGCGCGGTGTATTCACGGCGCACGCTCGAAGCCATCGCCGCTGTCGCGGATCGGCACGGGCTCCTCCTGCTCTCCGACGAGATCTACGACCGGATCGTCTACCCCGGGCACGTCCACGTCAGCACCGCGCAGGTGGCGCCCACACATCCCTGCATCACCTTCTCAGGACTGTCGAAGACCTCACGTGTCGCCGGCTACCGAGCAGGGTGGGTTGTCGCTACCGGGTTCAGTCCCGACGACGGGTACCTCGCAGGACTTCGCCTGCTCGCCTCGATGCGCATGTGCGCCTCCGTTCCCGCGCAACACGCGATCACCGCGGCATTGCGGCACGACGACACGATCGCCGCACTCCGGATGCCGGGAGGTCGACTCTTCGAACAGCGCGCGCTGACTGTCCGACTACTACGGGACATCCCAGGAGTGACCTGCCACGAACCCGGCGGCGGCCTTTACGTCTTCCCTCGCATCGACCCCGACGTCCACGCGATCGTCGACGACGAACAGCTCGTCCTCGATTTCCTCGACGCGGAACACGTCCTCCTCGTCCACGGGCGCGCATTCAATTGGGCACGCCCAGACCACCTGCGCATCGCCTTCCTTCCCCACGCTCCGGTACTCGCCGACGCCATGAGCCGTTTCGCCCGGTTCCTCACCAACTACCGGCAACACCCACACCGCCGCGCGGTGTGAGGACTCCGAGAAGCCGAACCGCGACAAGAAAGAACGAAGATGACCGAAACATTTCCAACCGCATCCAGCTCAACAGGACCTGCACTGGTCACTGAGATTCCGGGGCCGAAAAGTCGCGAACTCCACAGCCGCAAGACGGCCGCAGTGCCCCGCGGAATCGGGAGCGCGCTGCCAATCTATATAGATCACGCCGAAGGTCCGTGGCTCATCGACGTCGATGGCAACAGGTTTCTGGACTTGGGTTGTGGCGCCGGCGTCAACATGGTCGGCCACCACCAGCAGAGCATCATCGATGCGGCGTCTGCGCAACTGAACCGGGTCACCCACACGCTGTTCGGCATCACGCCCTACGAAGGATACGTGCGCCTGGCCTAACGCCTGGCCGAGAAGACCCCCGGGTCGCACGCGAAGAAGACCATGTTCGTCAACTCGGGCGCCGAAGCGGTCGAGAACGCCGTGAAGGTCGCCCGGGCGTACACCGGTCGGCGGGCAGTCGCGTCTCTGGACCACGGGTTCCACGGCCGCACCAACCTGACTCTCGCAATGAACCACCGGGCGGTCCCGTACGCGACCGGCTTCGGGCCCTTTGCATCCGATATCCACCGGGTGCCGAACTCCTATCCGTTCCGGGACGGGCTCACGGGTCGGCAGGCCGCCGATCGGACGATCGCGTACCTGGAAGAACGCGTCGGCGCCGCCGACCTCGCCGCTCTCGTCGTCGAACCCATCCAGGGTGAGGGCGGATTCATCGTGCCCGCCGAAGGGTACCTACCGATCCTGCAGGAATGGGCCAACAGAAACGGCGTCGTTCTCGTCGCCGACGAGATCCAATGCGGGCTCGGACGGACCGGAACCTGGTTCGCCAGCGTCCTGTTCGGCCTCATCCCCGATGTGGTGCTCACCGCCAAGCAGATCGCCGCCGGTCTCCCCCTGGCCGGGGTCACCGGACGAGCAGAGATCATGGATGCCGCGGCGCCCGGCGGCCTCGGCGGTACCTTCGGCGGAAACCCGGTGTCGATCGCCGCCGCGCACGCCGTCCTCGATCTCCTTGAAAGTGAGGAACAGTTCGCCGCCGCTCGCCGGATCGGCAACACCCTCACCGACGGTCTGCGCCGAATCGCCGAACACCACCCGATCATCGGTGATGTCCGCGGACATGGTGCGATGATCGCCTTCGAGCTGACCCGGGCGGGAACGACCCAACCGCTGCCGGGCAGCGCTGCTGCGATCAGCGAGCATGCGGCCCGACGCGGCGTAGTCCTGATCACCGCAGGCAGCGACGGCAACGTCATCAGGTTCCTGCCGACCCTCGACGTCACCGACGATCTCCTCGAGTACGCACTCACCGTGATCGAAGATGCACTGAACCGACACGACTGAGCCAGCGCTGCACCAGCCGAGAGGTCGGCACAGCGCGGTGGGGTGACCGAACGGCCAGATAGCGGCGCGCGACGCCGCGCATGCAGGTTCGAATCCTGCCCCACCTCGACAGGCCACCATGCCGCGGGCCCAGGTCGCACCCTAGAGCAACCCGAGCCATCTTCAGATCCGTTGCCGGCCAAGGGAGGCCGTAGATGACCGAACACAGAACATTCGTTCTTGCGACGCACAACGCAACCAAAATCGCCGAGTATCGTTACATCACCGGATTGGTCCTGCCGAGTTGGACACCGGCTTCCTACGACGGTCCCGAGCCGGTCGAGGACGGGCTCAGTTTCCGTGACAACGCCCTGATCAAGGCACGCGTTGCCGCCGCGCACTCCGGCCTTCCAGCTGGCGCCGACGATTCCGGACTATGTGTGGACGTACTCGGCAGCGCCCCCGGGGTGTTCTCCGCCTACTGGGCCGGACACCGGAAAGACCTCATCGCCAACCGGAACCTGCTACTCGACCAGCTCTCCGACGTCGCCGACCCCCACCGCACGGCACGCTTCACTTCAGCGCTCGCACTGGTCAGCCCTAACGAATACGTATCCGAGGAGCACTGGCCAGGCCGGTAGGCGCTGACGCCGGCGGGTGACGACGGGTTCCCGTACGACTCGATCTTCATCCCGGACGGTCAAAGGCCAGATCACGAGTGCACCGTCGCCGAGTGGGACGCCGAGGGCAGGTACCGGAATTCGCACCGTACCCGCGCACGCGAAGCACTGGTTCCTGCATTCGAAGCGCTGACCGAGGTCCACGCTCACCGATGAGTCATCCTCATCATCCAACTACGACGGTGCCTCCCGGCCGCCCTGAACTCCCTACGTGAAAGGCGATCCAGGACAAGGTCCGCGGTGTCGGGGTGGTCTGCGCCAGCGCAGGCAATCATGCTCAAGGCGTCGCCTGGGCATGCAATGTCTCGACTTGCCCGGCCGAATCTACTTGCCGCGCAACACGCCACGCCAAAAACATGAACGCATCAGGAGCCTCGGAGGTGACGCTGTCGAGATCATGGTGACCGGCGAAACATACGACCGGGCGTATCAGGCGGCGCGCACACATGCCGACGAAACCGGCGCAATGCTGGTGCTCGCATTCGATGCGCCGGCCACCATCGCAGGGCAAGGCACCGTCGGTCGCGAGATCGCCGAACAGCTCGGCGAGGTCCCCCACAGGGTCATCGTTCCAATCGGCGGAGGCGGGCTTTTGGCAGGGATAGCGGCATGGTTTGCGGGAAACGCTCCCGAGACGCAGTTGATCGGCGTAGAGGCGGCAGGGGCCGCGTCGATGACAGCGGCGTTGCGCGCAGGCCGCCCAGTTGCGCTCGAATCCGTCGACACCTTCGTCGACGGTGCGGCCGTGCAGACCGCGGGTTCCATACCTTTCCGCTAATCCGCGACCACGTTACGCGAGTGACGACGGTCGCCGAAGGCCGTGTTTGTTCCGAGATGCCGGCCATGTATCAGCATGACGGAATCGTCGCCGAACCCGCCGGGGCTCGCGCCACCGCCACCCTTGGGGATTCGGTCGCACCAGAACCTGGAGAGCTGACAGTCTGTGTCGTGTCCGGGGGAAACAACGACGTCAGCCGCTACAGCGAGAGCGTCGAACGTTCCCTCGCACACGAGGGCCGCAAGCACTACTTTCTCGTCGATTTCCCTCAGCAACCGGGAGCCCTGCGCCGCTTCCTCGACGACGTGCTTGGACCCGATGACGACATCACCATGTTCGAATACGTCAAACGCAGCAATCGCGAAACCGGCCCAGCGTTGGTTGGTATCCAGCTGAGCGGCCGGGGCCACCTCGACGAACTGCTCTCGCAAATGGTGCGCTCGCGCTGCGCGATTCGGCGCATCGAGCCAGACGATCCACTATTCCGCTTCGTCCAATAGTGCGTTCCCAGGCATACGCTGGCTTGCCCGGGTGCGCAAGCAGCGGCGGCGGACATGAGCGACAACTCCACCGGAGGACACATTCTATCGCCCGAACCTCGTCGAGCGACCTTCTCCACCCAACCTGTTACGATCAGATATGGAGCGCGTAGATAACGTTACTCACGACTCGTCAGTATTGTTACTGCACCCGGGTGGCGGGGTGAACCGCACCGGAAACAGCCACGCTCAACCAGGCGCCGCACACGTGCCGACACATTGGTACAACATCGCCGCCGACCTTCCCGAACCGATTCCACCACACCTGAATCCATCGACCGGCGAGCCCGTTACCGCCGCGGAACTCGAGAGCCTCTTTCCGGAGGCCTTGGCGGCGCAGGAACTCGGCAAGGACAGGTTCGTCCTGATCCCCGAGCCGGTGCGCGATGTCTACAAGTCATGGAGGGTCACCCCCCTGCTTCGCGCTGCGCGTCTGGAACGGGCACTGAACACTCGCGCGCGCATCTATCTGAAGTTTGAGGGCGCGAGTCCTGTCGGGAGCCACAAGCCCAACTCCGCCGTGGCGCAAGCGTATTACAACCAAAGGGAAGGCGTAGCCAAGCTCACGACCGAGACCGGCGCAGGCCAGTGGGGCAGCGCTCTCGCGTTCGCGGGGGCGATGTTCGGCCTGGACGTCGAGGTGTGGCAGGTGCGAGCCTCGTACGAGTCGAAGCCCTACCGGCGATACCTGATGGAGCTGTACGGCGGGCAGGTGCACTCCAGTCCGTCCTCACGGACCGCAACCGGCAGAGCGATTTTGAACAGCGAATCGGACACACCGGGCAGCCTCGGCATGGCGGTCAGCGAAGCGGTCGAGGTGGCGCTCGCCGATCCGCGGGCGCGGTATGCGTTGGGTAGCGTGCTCAATCACGTTGTTCTGCACCAGACGGTGATCGGGCAGGAGGCTATCGCCCAACTCTGCCAGTATGGGGAAGCGACCGCCGATGTCGTGATCGGATGCGCCGGAGGCGGGTCTAACCTCGCCGGACTCTCTTTCCCATTTCTCCGGGAGGTGCTGACCGCCGATGCGTCGACACGGGTGATCGCAGCGGAGCCTGCCGCCTGCCCCTCGCTGACCCAAGGGGAGTACCGGTACGACCACGGGGACTTCTCCGGTCTGACTCCGCTGATGAAGATGCACACCCTCGGCCACGACTTCGTACCCGACCCGATCCATGCAGGCGGGCTTCGCTATCACGGCATGGCACCTGCGCTGAGTCATGTCGTGAACCTGGGTCTGGTCGAACCCGTTGCGATCGCTCAGGATGCGGCGTTCCATGCCGGAGTTCTTCTGGCCCGCAGCGAAGGCTTGGTGGCGGCGCCGGAGTCCACCCATGCCCTGGCCGCCGCCTTTGCCTATCTGGACAGTACCCGCCGAGAGGAGACCGTCGTCATTGGCCTCTCCGGGCACGGGCAACTCGACCTGCCCGCCTACCTGGACATTCTGTCCAGCCACTCACGGTGAACCACTTATGCAACAACAGAAGAAGGCCTCACATGAATGACCATCTCAACGCCTCGTTGGCTCACATCGACCCCGCAATCAAAGCGGTTCTCGACGACGAGCTCGATCGCGAACGCTCGTATTTGGAGATGATCGCCTCGGAGAACATCGCTCCCCTATCGGTGCTGGAATCGGCGGGAAGCGTGCTGACCAACAAGTACGCCGAGGGCTATCCAGGCCGCCGCTATTACGCCGGCTGCGAGCCGGTGGACGTGGCCGAAGAACTCGCGATCGAACGCGCAAAGGCGCTCTTTGGAGCGGAGTATGCAAACGTCCAACCCCACTCGGGTGCGACCGCAAACGCCGCGGTACTGTCCGCCATTGCCCAGCCCGGGGACACGATCCTCGGGCTGCGGCTCGATCATGGCGGGCATCTCACCCACGGGATGACACTGAACTTCTCCGGCAAGCTCTACAACGTCGCCGCGTACGGTCTTGATCGAAAGTCGTCCCGCATCGAGATGGATCAGGTGCGCGACCTCGCTCGCGCACACCGGCCGAAGGTAATTATCGCCGGATGGTCCGCTTACCCAAGGCATCTCGACTTCGCCACCTTCCGCAAGATCGCGGATGAGGTCGGAGCCCTCCTGTGGGTTGACATGGCACACTTCGCGGGGCTGGTGGCCGCCGGACTCCACCCGAACCCCGTGCCCGTGGCCGATATTGTCTCCTCCACCAGCCACAAAACTCTCGGCGGACCACGCGGCGGATTCATCCTGAGCCGGGACGACACCTATGCCAAGAGCCTGAACCAGAATGTCTTCCCTGGCCAGCAGGGTGGGCCACTCATGCATATCATCGCAGCGAAGGCGACCGCGTTCCTACTCGCCGGCACGGAACCCTTCGTAGATAGACAGCGTCGAACCTTGGAAGGTGCTCGTATCGTGGCGGACCGACTCCTTGCCCCGGACGCCCGCGCCAGCGGTATCGACGTACTCACGGGAGGGACAGACGTCCATCTCGTCCTTGCGGACCTTCGTTCTTCCGAAATCGATGGCATCACCGCAGAGCGAGTCCTCCACGAAGTCGGTATTACCGCCAACCGGAACAGCATTCCCTTCGATTCACGGCCACCTCTGGTCACATCAGGTGTTCGGCTCGGTACCCCGGCTCTCGCGACCCGAGGTTTCCGAGCCGCCGACTTCATCGAAGCAGCCGATATCGTCGCCCACGCCCTTCAACCGAACCCGGACATTCCCGCGCTACGAGTTCGCACAAAGGCACTTGCGGAGAAGTACCCGCTCTATCCGGGACTGCCGCAGTAGCGGTCTAGTGGCCTTCCTGTTCCTGATGGATCCGGGCAGGAAGGCCACAGATAGCCCCCGCTCCGACAATTGGCGATGAGTTGCTCCGCCTGTGACACGCGGTTATGCCACGGCTGCGCGCCACGAGCTACGAGCTACGAGCTACGAGCTACGAGCTACGAGCTACGAAAGTCGTACCGGCGACAGCGTTGCAGACGGCGCGCCAGAACAGAGTGCACGCCGCCCCTCATTTGCGTCTTCGGGAACTTGGTAAACCCGTCTTCGCAACTCGGCCCATCGACTTCGTCTCGCCGACATTCATCGGGATTGCCCTCAGCCTTCCTTCCCAACGTCTGCGACTCAGACAGACATCGCAACACCGAATGTCCCTATGCAACACAACTGCAGATCCTTCTGCAGGTTGGTGCTCACGACGAGGCACAGAAGGAGCAACAGATCAATGGCCACGTTTCTCAGATCACATCGACGCAGAGCCGGTCTTACCCTTGAGTCGGTGGCCGCGAGCGCAGGCCTTACGAAAAGCTACCTATCAAAGGTGGAGCGAGGACTCAGCACACCTTCGATCGATGTCGCTTTGAGGATCGCGCGAGCGCTGGACACCGATGTCAGCCAGCTATTCTCAGACGGACTCGACGGCACCGCAACTACCGTGGAACGAGGCGACGAGCGCGCGAGAGTCCCAGAGGGCGCCTCACGAGCAGCAGTGCACGACGCGATTGCCACTCGAAGGATCAGAAAATCGATGCAGCCCTTCGTTGTTCATCCGACGACCGAACCTGGGTCCGACTACATAGAGCACCCCGGCGAGGAGTTCGTATTCGTGCAGTCAGGAACTGTCGAGTTTGAAATCACCAACAAGGTGATTGTCCTCGAGCAGGGTGACAGCATGTACTTCGACGCGAACACGCCCCACCGCATGCGTTCAATCTCCGCGAACCGCGCGGTTCTAATCACCGTCGTTCACGATCACTGCAGTGACCAAACAGCCGACACGACACCCCCCGCACCCGACAGCAGTTCGGCACAACCTCCTCAACCTGATCGGCCTCGCGGTAAGACGACGGTGAGCTAGAAGGTGGCGCGGCGACCGAGAAGTTCGATCATCATCGCGGCAACGAGGTGAACATCCTCGCCCAGCAGTCGAGCGAGGCCCGAAACTACCGCAATCGAGCTGGTTCGTTCTGGTCCGGAGTTCGACGCCGCCGCTAGACCCGATCGAGGCGCGGTCCCTAGTCTCCGCGCGCCCCTGAGCCGCAGCTCCTCGGCCACGATGCATAGGCGCAGAGAACCTCTGCCTGTGCGTGGTTCTTGACGTGGAATCGTCAAGAACCACCTATTACTCAGCTAGAGAAGACAGAGACAGTTCGTCACCCCCCGGGATGACTGCCAGCATCCGTGCATCACGCGAGCGCTCTGCTGACGCGTAGCAGTTCGTCGTTCTCGGAGGCCAGGCCGATCGTGGCTCGCAGGTGACCGGGGATACCGACGTCGCGGATGAGCACACCCTCGTCGAGGTAATGCTGCCACGTCCGGGCGGCATCCTCGAAGAGCCCGAACAGGATGAAGTTGGCATCGCTCGGGACCACGGTATAGCCCATCGCCGACAGCTCCGTACTCACCCGGTCACGCTCGGACGCCAGCTCCGCGACACTGCCCAACGTCTCATCGGCGTGCCGCAGCGCCGCCCGCGCGGCCGCCTGCGTGACGACCGACAGGTGATACGGCAACCGCACCAACAGCATTGCGTCGATGAACGCCGGAGCCGCAACGAGGTAGCCGAGCCGGCCACCGGCGAACGCGAACGCCTTGCTCATCGTCCGACTCACCACCAGCTTGGTCGGGAACTCGTCGATCAGGCTCACCGCACTCGGGATCGAGGAGAACTCGGCGTACGCCTCGTCCACGATCACGATCCCCGGCGCCGCCGTGAGGATCTGCTTCAGATCTTCGAGACCGATGCTGTGCCCGGTCGGGTTGTTGGGGCTGGTGACGAAGACGATGTCGGGCCGGCGCTCCACGATCACCTGCACCGCGGTGTCCACGTCGAGCGAGAAGTCCTCGCGCCGCGGCGCAGGGACCCACTCGGTCTGCGTGCCGGTGACCAGCAGCGGGTGCATCGCGTAGGACGGGACGAAACCGATCGCCGTACGTCCCGGCCCGCCGAAGGCCTGCAACAGCTGCTGCAGCACCTCGTTGGAGCCGTTGGCCGCCCACACGTTGGAGACGTCGAGTGCGACACCGGTCTGCCGGCTCATGTACTCAGCCAGGTCGGTGCGCAACGCGACCGCGTCCCGGTCCGGGTACCGGTGCAGGTCCGCGGCCGCGGCGCGCACCGCCTCGGCGACGTCGTCGACGAGCGACTTCGACGGTGGGTGCGGGTTCTCGTTGGTGTTGAGCTGCACGGGAACCGTCAACTGCGGCGCTCCGTACGGGGACTGACCGCGCAGGTTCTCCCGGACGGGCAGATCGTCGATACCGACGGCCGATCCAGGGACGACCCCGGCGCTCATCTCCGTACCTCAACAGCGGTGCAGCCCTGTAGGCTCACGAAATCCAGCCGAACTGCCTCCCCGTGCGCCGGGAGATTCTCAACGCTCGCGAACGTTCCACGCTGTTGGTAATAGCACCCGTCGAGCGCACATTCGATCTCAGCCCGCGGAACTCGGACCGACCGTGAGCGACCGTCGCACTTCTCTCGACGCGCCCACCACGCCGCCCCGTACGGCCCCTGCGCGGGGGTCACACGCGGGCCGTATTCGCTGAAATCGTCTACCACGAGGTGGAACTGATGCAGCATTGCGTCCAGTCCTACTTCGCCGCGGGGCAACGTGTCCGGGAGTTCTGCAGCGGAAGGAGGACGACCGCGAAGGCGGGCGGAGGCGGACATGAGTGGTCCTCTCTGGATAGCGGGGCACACGTTGATTATCCGCTAGAGGTGCAGATCGCTTTCACTGGGACCATTCCCGTTGCTAGTCCGTGTTATTGAAGCAGCAGTACTCGGCGGCTATTGCCGACGGCTAGGCACGCGTTGGGGTGGACGCCAATTCGAAACCGGGCAGCGTCAAGGTTCATCTGACCACCACAACGTGAGCGGAGCCTGGGTCGGAGCCAGAAAGCGAGTCGATTGTTCTAGAACGCTAGATAGCTAGCATGATTGCGGGGTGGATACAGAGATCGGCGTCGGAATTGACTCTCCGGAACGAGCTGGTCGTGCCGCGCAGAGATCCGATGGCGTCGTGGTTGCCTCTGTACTCATGGATTGTGCCCTCGAAGGAGCAAGTCCGACGTCCATCATGAAAACCGTTGCGACATTCCGCAAACAGCTCGACGAAGCAGGACACCGGTGACCCGACACGCCCGACTACCCAAGTACTTGGCCATCCACGATGATCTGCGCGGCAGACTCGAGTCCGGAGAATGGGGAACGAACGACGCACTGCCCCCGCAGCGCGAACTAGCCGCATCTTACGGCGTCACGATCATGACCCTTCGTCAAGCACTCCGGCTACTCGAGAACGATGGCCTGGTCGAATCACGCACCGGTGCCGGCACTTTCCCCGCACACAAGAGGTACTCCTACGACCTCCTCCACCTCGCCGGATTCGCCGACGATCTCACGGCGCAGGGCGCAAAGATCGACACCCACATCCTCGGATCTTCCCGGGAGGTGCCACCCGCCGACGTCGCCCGCATTCTCGACCTGGCAGGAGCCAAGCAGGTACTGATGGTCACACGTCACAGAATCATCGACTCGCGTCCCTCAGTGCTGCAGCACTCGTACATACCCTGGCACATCGGCATCTCACCTGACGAACTGATCGACCAGTCTCTTTATCGGACACTCGCACAGCACGGATACCCGGTTGCCTCCGCGAGCGAAGCGATCACCCTCAAGACGCTCGAAGCAGATGAAGCCGAGATTCTCGGTCGCCCGCTCGGAAGCCCCGCAATGTGCAGTCATCGCACCAACTTCACCGAAGACGGTATGGCGGTCCTGCACGACACCGCCATCATCCCTGCAGACATCGCGGAACTCCACATCGATCGCGGTCCTCAACAGATCCACGTGAGATACCGCATCAACGAACATGTTTGATGCCGGAACGCGCCTGCAGGGCGAGTAGGCGAACGCAGAGACGCACGGTGGTGAAGCTGGCCCACGCCCGACCTAGAGCCGGTCAGATACCTGGTGCACGACATGTGTGGCGTGGTGGGCGTCGTCGTCCCGTTTCATCGAGACCAGCTCAGCGACAGAACGTGCGCACAGCGACACCCGTCGTTGCTAGCGCCCCTTGTGTGACATCGAGAGCGTTGTTCGAGGCATCACGGTTGACCTCACCCGTTTCAATCTTGTGGGCCAGAGCCGGCGTTGGCCTGACCTGAAGGAGCGGAATTCGCGGCGATCTCATTCACAGCATGTGGCAGCTCAGGACCTCAGCGATCATCCTGGCGACCTGGCCACTATTCCGTTCGGGTAGTCGAGCGTATCCACAGACGAGTCCGCGCGGCCCGGTCTCCGACAGGCGATGCTCCGCGAGGCTCGGTACAGAAACCCCTCGTTCGCCGAGGTCTTCAGCTACCTTCACGTCGTCGACGCTATCCGGCAGACGAAGGACGACGTGTAACCCTGCCTCGATCCCCACCACAGCCGCTCGCATGTCGCCAAGGTCGGACAAGTGCGCTTGTAGTGACTCGACGAAGGCAGTTCTGCGCGCACGGTAGCGCCTCGTCGAGCGGCTAATGTGGCGTCCCATCGCACCCGAATCGAAGAGATTCGATAGCGCCAACGCGGCGACACCACAAGCCATCTCGCTGCTTGATCGAACCACCTTGTCGATTGCGGTCCGTAGTGCACGCGGCGCGAGGAGCCACGCCAGCGGAACAGAGGGCGTCAGAATCTTCGACGCTGAGCCGATGTAGGCCACTCGATCGTCGCCCCCCACAAGACCTCGCAGTGCTGGGACGGGAGCGGCATCAAAACGCAGCTCACTGTCGTAGTCATCCTCAATGATCAGATTGTCCGACGCCGTAGCCCATTCCACTAGCGCTGCCCGACGAGTAACCGGCATGTGCGACCCCAGCGGAAACTGATGTGCTGGAGTACAGTAGACAGCCCGGTCAGTAGCTGCCAAGCGCTGCGGATCGAGCCCGTCGTCGTCGACCACTATCGCGCGAACGCGGACACCGTTTTGTTGCAACGCCATACGGGCTCGGTGAGAACCCGGCTCTTCGAAAGCGACATTGCGTCCTGATAGCTCCGCAACATCGACAATGGTGCGTAGAACCGCGTCAACGCTTGGAAAGATCACGACGTCATCGGGCCGCGCCGCAATGCCACGAACTCGCCGAACATGCTCAGCAACTGAGCGGCGGAGTTCTGGGTGCGCTTCGACGCCAGCGATTCCTTCGCAGATCGAGGCAGCAGCGGCAGCACGCCACGACCGGCGCCAGTCCTCCGACGAAATCAAAGATGTGTCAGGGATCTCCGGGTGAAGATCCCATTGAGGATCCTTGATCCGCGGCCCTTGTCGCGGGAGAGGCCCTTCTAGCGCGGGATCCGACACTGCACACGCCGCCGCCGCTTGTTCCGCACCGATCGCCACCCGCGTTCCGGAACCTGGGCGACTGATGATGAAGCCGGCCGCTGCAAGTTGCTCGTAGGCCTCGACCACTGGAGCTCGCGACACCTCCAGAGCAGTAGCCAGGGCCCGACTTGAAGGCAGAATGTCGTTGGATTGCAGTCTTCCTGCGGCTATTTCGCCGACAATAGCTTCTGCGATCCGCTGACGGAGGGGTGTGCTTGTTGACGGAAGATGGAGCGAAAGTTGCGTGTCTCGGGCGACGCGTGACATCGCATCAGAATACCCATCCGAGATAGCCTGGGCAACAGAACATGTGGGTCGCCTTTCGGACCTCATGCGACCAGCGAGTGAAGTCCACTCTCTCTCTGACGCGTACGAACTCGGTGTGTGACCAGTCGACATGTGCCGAGAAGACCTTCCTCTCACCATTCCCGGCACCTTGCACGGCGAGATAGCCGCGTCGGATCATCCTCCGAGGGATGGAAGACTATTTGCGTGGTGTTGTTGAACCGACCCATCTTTGGCTCGGCACTGTCCGTGGCATGTCCCCGGCGGATGAGTCCATCCTGATTTAGATTCCTGTGGCCCGAAATTGGGCCGGAAGGGACGATGAAGCACATGGCTGGCCGGAAGGGAGCATTCCGCGGAGGACGTCGTGCGCAAGCTGCGGCGTGCGGACGAACTCGCTGCCGCGGACAAGACCAACGACGAGATCGCCGCCGACCTCGAGGTGTCGACCGCGACGCTCTACAACTGGCGTTGCTCCTACGGCGGCATGGACGTCGACGCCGCGAAGGAACTGCGTGAGCTGTGGGAGCAGAACGGCCGGCTCAAGCGACTGCTCGCCGATGCCGAACTCCGAGAGGGACGCTCTGCGAGAGGTGGCGAAGGGAGGTTCTGAGCCCGGACGCCAAGCGCCGCGGCGTAGACATGCTCGAGGACGTGTTGAGTATGTCGGAGCGGCTCGCGTGCAAGGCGGTCGGGCTGCTCGTTCCACCTACCGTCGTGTCGCGCTCGCCCAGATTCCCGCCGACCCGGACGCCGACCTGCGGGAATGGTTGAGGACGTACTCGAAGACGGACCCGTGCCACGGGTTCCGGCGGGCCTGGGCGGCGCTGCGGTTCGACGAGCACCAGGGCGTGAACAGAAAAAGGTGCACCGTCTGTGGAAGGAGGAGGGCCTGCAGCGGCGGGTCCACAGCGCCCGCAAACGGGCCGGCCTGTCCTCGTGCCCGACAGTCGAGCCCAACGCGCCGAAGGTGTTGTGGGCGCTGGACTTTTAGTTCGACTCCATCGTCGACGGCAAGTCGGTGAAGATCGCGTCGATGATCGACCAACCTCTCCCAAGCACTTCGTGCAGGGCGGTACCCCCCCACCCGGCAGTCACTGCTGAACATTGTCGAGCGTTCGATCACCGCCGAGCGGCTCACCCGCGAACTCGAAGCCTGCTTCACCGCGGCGGGAAGTCCGCCGACGGTGCTGCGGATGGACAACGGGCCGGAGTTCATTTCCCAAGCGCTACAATCATTTTGCGCCGGGCGGGTCGGGCTGTCGTACATCCCTCCGGGTACGCCGTGGAACAACGGCTACATCGAGTCGTTCAACAACCGCCTGCGACGGGAGTGCCTGAACCGCAACCACTGGACGAACCTGCTCGAGGCCCGCGTCGTCATCGGCGACTTCAAGGGCGAGTACGACACACGGCATCGTCATTCAGGCCTGGAGTACCTGCCCCCGGTCGAGTGCGCTGCCCGATGCAGCCACCAGCACCATCCGGTGGCCTGCGAGATCAACTGAGATCGGTATCAATCACAACCTGGCTCCGAATCCGGGTGGACCGACTATCGGGGACCTGCCATCCGGTCGACGGATGATCGGCGGGTTGTGCGTTGTCAGTGCTTCCTCGACAGTGATGCGTGACTTCTCGACGGTAGACATAGTCCTTCTCACAGATGCCGCTTGGAATAGTGGCCCGGGCACGACTCACCGCCGCCCACCCACTGTTGTGGAGCGAGTTCTCCAACCCAAGTGAACGAACAGTGGCGGGGTAGTTCAGTGAGATATCAGTGGCCGGAGAGGTCGACCAGCCCTAGACCATTGCCTGGCCCGAACGCGCGCCGTGGACTCCCATCGCCTGGAGGACCTGTGCCCCCAGAGTGCTGAGTAGCCGTTCAGCAATCTCCCCGACCGATCCGGACGCATCCAGCTCAGTGACGATCGGCCCGTAGTGCCCGAGTATCGTCTCCCGTTCCTTCTCATACACGGTGAGGCGGCGCCGAATCACGTCCTCGGTATCGTCACTACGGCCACGGGCCAATAGTCGTGACTCTAGTTCCGCATTGTCGAGGACGAACTCGATGACGTGGTCGACCTTGTCTCCCCGCCGCGCAAGGATGGCGTCGAGGACACGCGCTTGATCGTAGGTGCGAGGAAACCCGTCGAGAATGAACCCTGCCGCTGCATCGTCTCTCAACAGTCGTTCTGCGACGATACGTTCAGTAGCGACACCCGGGACAAGCTCACCTGCATCGATGTACGACTTGACGGACTTGCCCAGCGTGCTGCCGTTCGCGATGTGCCATCGAAAGAGATCACCAGTCGAGATGTGAGGAATCTTGAGGGTGCGGGCGAGCAAATGGGACTGCGTCCCCTTCCCGACCCCCGGCGGCCCGCTCAGGATGATGCGCATTCAAACTCTCCAATCATTCGATGATCGACCGTCAACATCAGTGTTGGACAGACAGGTTGACAGATGAAAGAACAAGAACTCGTCACCTGGGCGAGCGGTGCATCCGGATTGCGTCGAACACCTTGGGGTCGACCAGCGTCGAGGTGTCACCGAGGTCGCGGCCTTCCGCGACGTCGCGCAGCAGCCGGCGCATGATCTTGCCGGAACGCGTCTTGGGTAGCTCGGGCACCACGGTGATCTGGCGCGGCTTCGCGATGGGGCTGATCTCGGTGGACACCTGGGCCCGCAGTTCGGCGATCAGAGTCTCGCCCGTGTTTTCGCTGCCCTCCCGCAGGATGACGAACGCGACGATGCCCTGACCGGTGGTCTCGTCGGCGGCGCCGACCACAGCGGCCTCGGCAACGGCGTGGTGCCCGACCAAGGCCGACTCCACCTCGGAGGTCGAGATTCGGTGCCCGGAGACGTTCATGACGTCATCGACGCGGCCCAGGACCCACAGTGCGCCGTCCTCGTCGTACTTGGCGCCGTCTCCGGCGAAGTACCAGCCCTCCTCGGCGTACCGGGACCAGTAGGTGTCGCGGTAGCGGTCCATATCGCCCCAGATCCCGCGCAGCATCGCCGGCCACGGCTCGTCGAGCACGAGATAGCCGCTGCCGCCGGGGCCGAGCGGGCGGGCCTCGTCGTCGACGATCTTCGCGGAGATGCCGGGCAGCGGTGCCATCGCCGACCCGGGCTTGGTGGCGGTGAGGCCGGGCAGCGGGGAGATCATGATCGCGCCGGTCTCGGTCTGCCACCACGTGTCGACGATCGGGGCCTTGTCGCCGCCGATGACGTCGCGGAACCAGCGCCACGCTTCCGGATTGATGGGCTCGCCGACGCTACCGAGCAGGCGGATCGACGACAGGTCGTGCGCGTCGGGAATTTCCCTGCCCCACTTCATGAATGTGCGGACCAGTGTGGGCGCGGTGTAGTAGATGCTGACACCGTACTTTTCGATGATCTGGAAGTGGCGGTGCTCGTCGGGGGAGTTGGGGGTGCCCTCGTAGACGACCTGCGTGACACCGTTCGAGAGCGGGCCGTACACGATGTAGGAATGTCCGGTGACCCAGCCGATGTCAGCGGTGCACCAGTAGACGTCCTCGCCGGCCTTGTGGTCGAAGACGTTGTGGTGGGTGTACGACGCCTGCGTCAGGTAGCCGCCGGAGGTGTGGATGATGCCCTTGGGCTTACCGGTGGTACCGGAGGTGTAGAGGATGAACAGTGGGTGCTCCGCGTCGAAGGGCTGTGCCACGTGCTCCGGGGAGGCCTTCTCGACGGTCTCGTGCCACCACAGGTCCCGACCGTCGGTGAAGTCGACGTCGATGCCGGTGCGCTTGACCACCAGCACGTTCTGCACGGATGCCGCCCCGGTTACCGCCTCGTCGACGGCCGGCTTGAGCGGGGCGGCCTGCCCGCGCCGCCACTGCCCGTCGACGGTGACGACGAGCTTGGCCTCGGCATCGTCGACGCGCGAGCGCAGTGCGGTCGCGGAGAATCCGGCGAACACCACCGAGTGGGTCAGTCCCAGTCGGGCGCACGCGAGCATCGTCACGATGGCCTCGGGGATCATCGGCATGTAGATCGCGACGCGGTCGCCGGCGACGAGGCCGAGGTCGGTGAAAGTGTTTGCCGCCCGGCTCACTTCGGCGAGTAGATCGTTGTAGGTGACGTCACGGCTGTCGCCGGGCTCGCCTTCGAAGTGGATCGCGACCCGGTCACCGTTGCCGGCGAGTACGTGCCGGTCGACGCAGTTGTAAGCGACGTTCAGGCTGCCGCCGACGAACCACTTCGCGACGGGGGCGTCCGACCAGTCGAGGACCTCTGTCCACGGAGTGACCCAGTCCAGCCGACGTGCCTGCGCGTCCCAGAACGCGAGCCGGTCGCGGCCGGCCGCGGCCTGCAACTCGGGGCCCGCGTTCGCGGCGGCGGTGAACTCCGCGCTCGAAACGAACACATCACCGATCTGCCGGGAACCACTCATCTCAGACATAGAACCTTCCAACACATCCAACCATCCAGCAATGAACCTCGGAGAAGACTCGGGAACCCCGCCGCCGACAGAGCGGCGGGGGCGCCCGATCAGTAGCTGCGGAAGTACTCCCGCTGCTCCCACTCCGTCACCGAATTCTGATCTTCACGAATTCCGTTCTCTTCCAGGTACTGGATGTACCTGCGCCATTCGTTCCGCTTCAGCCCCAGGTAGAAGTCGACGAACGCATCGCCCGCGCTGCGCCGGAACAACTCGCTGGCATCGAGCGCATCTGCCGCCTGCGCCAGGCTCGACGGCAGACGCGGCAGATCCTTCTCGTGTGGATTGTCGGTCAGCGGTCCCGGATCGATCTTGTTGTCCACCCCGTCCAGCCCGGCAATCAGCTGAGACGCCATGTACAGGTAGGGATTGGCTGCCGGTTCACCGAGCCGGTTCTCGAAGTGGGTTGCGGGGTCACCGGGACCGCCCAGCACTCGCAGATAGGTTCCGCGGTTGTCAGCGGACCACGTCGCCCTGTCGGGTGAGAGCGAGAATCGATCGCTGAATCTCTTGTAACCGTTTACCGTCGGTGCCGCGAAGATGGCGGTCGCCGCCGCGTGATGAACGAGCCCGCCGGCGAAGTGTGTGGCGAACTCGGAGACGAAGTCGCCTTCCTGCTGAGCCACGAACACATTCTCACCGATGCCCTTGTCGAAGAGCGACTGATGGAGGTGCCACCCGCTCGCGTCGAACCCGCTGAGCGCAGGAGCGCACATGAAGGTCGCGTGGTAACCGGCGCGTGCGCACAGCTGCTTGACAGTGGTCCGGAACAGGAGCATCGCGTCCGCGGCCTCGAGGGCCGGCATCGGGTCGAACGTGAACTCCATCTGGCCCGGGCCGGACTCGTGCTCTGTCGTCCGTAGCGGGATACCGAACGACAACAGCGTGGATCGAATCTCTCGAATCAGACCCTCCACTTCATCGATCAGATTCTCGCTGTTGAACTGATAGCCCAGGTTGACCGGTGCGACAACCGGCGCGGCACCTGGGGACCCGAAGCCGCCCACGGACTCGAGATCGTTCTTCAGGTCGACCAGGCGGGTGAGATACCACTCGACCTCGAGACCCACGACGTACTGCAAGTCTCGTGCCTCGACCTCCGCCAACATCCGCTTCAGCAGTTGTCGCGACGAGAACGGCACCGGGCGCCCCGACTTGAAGTACTCGTCACCGATGATCCATCCCACCTTGTCCGCCCAGGGGAGGACACGAAATGTTTCCGGATCCGGAACCAGCACGAAGCTGCTGGCACCCGTCATCTCGTCGTCGTTGAGTCCACCACCGCGTTCGAACGGATTGAACACCAGGTCCAGACCGGTGTCGAAGATGAACGGACCAGGACTGCAATCGATCCCGTTCCTCAGGACCGACGCGAAGGAAGAAGCAGTCACTGCCTTGCTTCGCGACAGGCCGTGGGGATCACAGAAGGACATGCGGATCACCTCCAGCCCGCTGTCCTCGATCTGCGCAAGGATCTCGGCGGCCTTGGCCTTCTGCCGCGGTGTCCACAGATTGTGCATCTCGATGAACCCCGAACGGCCGGTGCTCAGGTTCTTCAGTGTCGCGGTACTGATGTTCTCGGACATGTGCATTCCTTCAGTAGGTCGAGTGATTGACGAGCTCTGGATAGACGGGCTTCCATGCCCGGTTGGCCTCGTAGTCGGCGGCAATGCCGAGGACGCAGTGGTCGTCGCCGAACCGCCCCACGAACTGGATTCCGATCGGAAGTCCGCGAGGGTCGAGTGCGGCCGGCATGCTGACCGCGGGCTGCCCCGTCAGATTGAAGGGGTACGTGTACGGCGTCCACGAAAGCCCCTCGGAGACCTTCCCGTCGACGACGACGGACTCGCCCTGATCGGACGGGAACGCGGTGATCGGTGTCGTCGGCGTCAGGAGGATGTCCACGTCACGTGTCGCCGTCCGCACAGCCATCGTGTAGTCGTGGCGAAGATCGTGCGCACGCGCGAGTTGACCGGCACCGAGCTTCCGACCTCTCCGGATCAAGCTCGCGTACCCCGGGTCGAGTAGGTGCGCGATCTCGTCGAAGTTCTCCCAGTGACTCGCGGCCTCGTGACCGGCCCAGATGGTGTCGAGAATCCGGTAGGGGTCCGGAAGGTCGATATCGAGTTCGACAGTGTCGTAGCCGATCTCGCGCAGCAGTGCCGCTGCGTCGTAGAGTGCGCTCTCCACGGATGCATCTGGTTGTACGTTTCCGAGCGAACTCGTGACACCTACTCGCAGCGAACGCGTGCCGGCACCGCTGCGCGTCAGAAGCTCGACCCGATCACCGATACCGCTCAGACGATCTCGAGGATCTGGGCCACTCATGACCGCCACCGATCGAGCCGCGTCCTCGACGCTGCGGGTGAGCACCCCGATGTGGGACAGGCCGTCGGACGAATGAGGCCAGTACGGGATGCGTCCTAGTGTCGGTTTGAAGCCGACGACCCCGCAGAAGGCTGCGGGAATCCGCACGCTACCGGCGCCGTCCGTCCCGACCGCGACCGGCCCGAAACCCATCGCTGCGGCGACACCCGCACCGCCGCTCGAGCCGCCGGCGGAGCGCTCGTGAGCCCACGGGTTGAGCGACGGTCCGACAAGTTGGTTTGCAGCATCACCCTTCCAACCACCTTCACTGGTGTTGGTCTTCCCCACTATCACAGCTCCGGCTTCCCGTAGTCGCGCTACGGACGGAGAATCCTCGTAGGGTACAAAGTCTTTCGTGACAAGCGATCCGCGCGTCGTGCGGAGACCACGGGTGCGAATCAGGTCCTTGACGGTGACAGGGATGCCCAGCAGAGGCTTCTCGGGGGTCGGCCCGTGGCGTTCGAGCGCTCGTGTCGCCACTTCCGCCTGCGCTCTGCATCCGTCTTCATCCAGGGTGATGAAGGTATTCAACGACTCGAAAGCCCGCGCACGGCGGAGGATGTCGTCGACCACCTCGGATGGCGTGAATTCTCTCGTCCGGTAGGCATTGTGAAGCTCGGAGATCGAGTAAAACCCCGGCTCCACTCGCGGTACGGTCATCTTCTTCTCGATTCGGTTTCTTGGTGGGCATGATCGCGGTGCGCACGTCACCGATGCAGTTCGAGATCCCTTTTCTCGCCGACTGTTTCAGGTTCCAGGTGCGTCGTCCTTGCGCGTGCCACGAGTGCCAGAAAGACGGCGACAACGATGACCTGAACGGCGACGACCACCGTCGTACTCAGTTCGTTCCAGGTCCCCGTGAGCTGCATAGCACCCGGGATCGTCGTTGTCGTGAACGCCTGCAGCACTGCCAGCCAGCCAGTTGGGCGCTGTAGCCACTCCTGTCCCAATGCGAGAACGAAGAAGAAGGCCGAGAACAGAACCACCCACGACAGCCAGATGAATCCGAACTTGACGTCCGAGAATCGGACGAAGTTGACGGCAGCCAGGAACGCGGATACCAAGGCGGCCCACCCGCAGTACCAGCCGAGACCATCTCCCGGCAGACTTCCGAAGTTGTTGAATGCCACGTAAAGGTAGGTGAAGGCGAAGAGCAGGAACCCCGTGACACCCAGCACGACATCGAGCTGCCCGGCCTCCGCTTTCAGACTCGAGAGCACCGCAGACAACACGGTGATCACCAGAGCTGAACCGATGAACACGTTGACCGGAGCGGTTGCCTTCGGTCCGACAACACCCAACAGGCCGAGGCCGTTCAACAGTAGGACGGACCCCACGAACATGAGAGACAAGCTGGACATTACTTCTCCTGATCATTCCCTGATGAATGCACCGATTACCGATCCACGAAATTGTCGAGCCATGAGCTGAAGATCTTCCTGGCAATTTTCATATTTCCGTCGATGTTCAGCCTCAACTCTTCCAAGATCTTCCGCGAGGCGCCCTCACCGTGAATGGACTCCAAAGCCTCCTTGTATTCCGGGATATCGCCCCACTCCGCCGCAAGTGACTCGGTCACTTCGACATGGAACTGGACCCCATAGGCCGCGCCGCGGGCAATGACCTGATTCTCGTACAGCTTCGATTCGCACAGCCGAGAGAATCCCTCCGGAAGCACGAAGGAGTCCGAATGCCACTGAAACACGGGAAACGAGGATGGCAGCTCGGAAAACACCGGGTCCCGCTCGGCCACTGCGGTCAGAGCAACCTCGTTCATGCCGACCTCCGGCACCTCACCTGTGTAGATCTCGGCACCGAACGAGGCAGCCAGGAGTTGCGCTCCCAGGCAGACGCCCCAGTACGGCATACCGGCCCGCACGGCATCTTCGATGAATTTCCGCTCGTCGACGAGCCAGGGAAATTCTTCGTCGTCGACCGCACCCATCGGTCCGCCCATCGCGATGATGGCGTCGTACAACCGCCAGTCGGGCAACGTATCGCCCCGATCCAACTCGATTCGATCGATTTCGATGCCGCGTTCGACGAGCACATCTTCGAAGGCTGCCGGCGGCTCACATTCGACGTGCTGAATAACGAGAACCTGGTGACCGGTTTTCCCGTTGAAACCTGCAGCGGAGTTCTGTTTCGACATATACGCCTCTCACATTTCATGGTTGCAGTGGTGGCCTCTGCAGACGATGATGTAGCTGTGATGCCCAGCACACAAGAGGCCACCCATTCGAGATTGGACTTGTTTCTTGTCGACCATGAATAGAATGATCATCTGGCACTTGCTCCGAACCGAAGGCGTTCCTGGACCCCGGTATCGGAGCATCGCGGAGTGCTTCGAGGCATTGATCTGCGCCGGACACATCCGAGTCGGCGAGAAGCTCCCCGGCGAGAGGGACATAGCCGACGCCCTCACCGTGAGCAGAACGACGGTGGTGCAGGCCTACAGGAGACTCAAGGAGATGGGCTGGGCCGAGAGCACCACGGGGAGAGGGACCTTCGCCCGTCGCCCGGTGAAGGAGCGCGCGACCAGGATGATGGACTGGGTCGAAACCCCCGAGAGTGACCCAACCGCCGGGTCGGCCGTGCATTCGCCAGTTGTCGATTTCGTCAGTCCCACGCCACCTGCCCCGATCGAACTCCACGACGCCGTCACATCCAGCGCTGCCGAGGTTGTTCGGCTCGCCGACAGCGCCGTGCACTATCTGCACGGGCTGCCCGAGCTGCGGCAGTGGATCGCCGAGTGGTACACGGCCCGAGGACTGCCCACCCGATCGAACGAGGTGGTGGTGACGTCGGGCGCACAACAAGCGCTCGCACTGGTGTGCCGGCTCTTCATGCGTCCGCGCGGATCCGTTATCCTCGAAAGTCCCACGTACCTGGGGGCATTGGATCAGATGCGCTCGCGCTCTGCGCACATCGTCTCGGTCCGGTCCGGTTCCGCAGGGTTCGATCCCGACCACCTCACGGAAGCGATGAGGAGTCACCGACCGGATCTGATCTACACGATGTCGACCTGTCATTCCGTGACCGGAACCGCCATGACCGACGAGCAACGCCAGCACGTCGTCGACCTCGCAGCGGCATCCTCGACCGTGATCGTCGACGACGATGTCTACGCGGGTCTGTCGCGAAGCGGTGCCCGCCAGACGCCGCTGGCCGCCACGAATCCGGATGCACCGATCATCACGATCGGCGGAGTCGGAAAGCTCTTGTGGGACGGACTCCGAGTCGGATGGCTGCGCGCACCTGCCCCCATCGCCGAGCGTCTCGCTCGACTCAAGGGCGTCGAGGACTTGGGCACATCGCTGATCGCCCAGATCGTCTCGCTCGAACTCCTGCACCACCACACGGAGATCGCGGAGCGGCGCAAGCTCGAAGCAGCCGAAAGTCTGCAGCTCACGCAGTCGCTTCTCAGGGCCGCTGTACCCGACTGGACATGGCACAATCCGGCCGAGGGTTGGTCTCTGTGGATTGCACTACCCCACGGCTCTGCGACACAATTCGCTATCGAGGCCCGCAGGAACGGCGTACTGATCGCCGCCGGGTCCACCTTCACCGCGGACGGTAGCGGCGATGACCATCTCCGCCTGGTGTTCTACAAGTCCGCAGCCGATATCGAGGCGGGAGTGCGGCGACTCGGCGAATCGTGGATGCAGTTCGGTGCCGTGTCAGGGTGAACACACCAGGTTCACCTCTTCCGTGAGCCTTCCGGCGTCAGAGAATGGCTGTCAGCGACCAGTACACGACAAGAGTGGTCACAGCCATCGAGGTGACGTTGGCGATGAACGGATGGAACAGCGGAGGAAGCGGCTTTGCGAGCAGTCGGGCAACGGGGGCCCCGAGTACGGCGCCGAGAACTGCTCCCAGGACGAGAGCAGACCAGCTGCCGCCGAAGGCGACCACGGCGGTAGGTGCGCTCGAGACCACGGGAACGTAGGTCGCAGTCCAACCCCCAGCGCGATACCACTGCCGCCACAGCACCACCCCGATCGCGGAAGTGAGTACCTGGGCGAAAAGTATCCGGGGTAGCAGTTCGAGACCGTAGCCGGCGAAGGTCGGGTCGATGAGGAACCCGACGCACGCGCCGACGATCATCAGTCCGCCGGCCCATTCGCTGCCGATGAACTGTGCCTCCGAGAAGTCGGCGAGCACGCGGCGAACGGTCCATGCAGCTTCACTGTGTCCCACGTTCACTCGGACCCGCCCGTGCGGTGGCGGCGGATCGTCGGTCACCCTCATCCAGGGCAAGAAGCGACACGCTGCGCACGCGATCGCACCGCCGATGGCCATCGCCGAGACGATTCCGACGACATTCGGGATCCCCGTTGGGACACAGAGGTTCGCGATCAGAACCATCGCGAGAGGCGGTACGGTCACGACTCCGAGGACGGCAGCGGTGCCCAAGACGGCCCAGCCGCGCCCGTAGAGCAGCACGACAGCAGCGGGGACCGAGGCGACGACGACGAAGGTCGGCTGCCACGTCCCGTCCACGAGCATGCCGCGGAACAACAGATTCGTCGCCAGCAGGGACAGAACCACCGCTCCGATCATCCAGGGAAAGCGGGCCCCGAACCCGTACGAGACCGGTGTGCCGGCGAACCGGGACGAGGACCGCCACAGGAGATACGCGGCGAACGCGCCCACGAGCAGCCCGATCGACGCGAGTGGACTCTTGTACGAGGTCGGCTCGGTGAAGTCTCCGAGCACCCACGTCCACCACGCCGTCCACGACTTCGAGATGTCGGCGGTCCACTGCTCGTAGCTCCGCGTCGAGCTCGAGCGCGCGGACGTGGCAGCTTCGAGCAGGAGCGCGACACCCAGAGCGGCTACACAGACGATTGATGCACCGAGCGCTGTTCCGACAGAAGCATATTGGCTGGTTCTTGCGATTGAACGTTCACTAGAGGACTTGGTCGTCGACATGCTGACCTTTCCAGGGCTGATGGGCACAGAGCCGCGACCGGCGGGGGTCGCGTCAGTGAGCTGACCTATCTGGAGGGGGAAGGAAGTGAGGACCTCACTTCCCCCTCCAGCCCGGTCACAGTGGGCGGGTGTCAGGAATGCGGTAGTGGTCGGCCCACGGGCGTGCCTGCTCGAAGGCAGCGATCGCTGCCATGACGCCGGCGTCGTCGTGTCTACGCCCCATCACGAGCATGCCCACCGGGAGGCCGTTCGAGAGTCCGGCCGGCACAGATGCACTGGGGTTTCCCGTGAAGTTGGTGAAATAGGTCATGCACCAGCCGATCAGTGGGTCCACCTGTTCACCGTTGATCTCCGTCGGCCCCTGGGTTTCTCCGTCGTGGCCGTTCAGGACGGGCATGCACGCCAGCGTCGGCGCAACGATGTAGTCGTAGGTGGCGAAGACATCCGCGAAACGATCGTAGACGCTGGTCCTCATCCGCTGATCCCGGATGAGATCGTCCGGGCCGAGGGTCGGAACCAGATCGACCCAGCGCATCATCGACTCCGGCAGTTCGCGTGGAGTTTCCGATCGTAGGTCGAGGCCGTTCTCGGCGAGAGATGCCAGCGTCTCGTGAACTCCGAGCGCTGTCACCCGCGACCACATGTCGCTCAGTTCACGCTGCGAGACGGTGAAGCCGAAGTCGACGGGTTCGACGACGGCACCGAGCTCCTCGAACACCCGCACCGCGTTGTCGACGACGTCCCGCACCTGCTTGTCCACCGGGTAGATCCCGTAGTCGGCGGTGTATCCGATGCGCTTGCCCTTCACTCCTCGCGTGAGCGCGCCCATGAAGTCGACGGTCCCGTCGAGAGCGATCGGGTCCCGCGGATCGAAACCGTGCAGTGCCGTCATCGCGAGCGCGGAGTCTTCGACGGTGCGCGTGATCGGCCCTTCATAGAGGAAGCAGGAGGTCCCGAAGGCGTTCGGCCGGGCGACGAAAGGCAGGCGGCCCGCCGATGGCTGAAATCCGACCACACCGCTCCACGCGGCAGGGATGCGGATCGATCCGCCACCGTCGGTGGCGCCTGCGAGCGCAACCATTCCGTCCGCCACCGCCGCCGAACTTCCGCCGGACGAGCCGCCCGGATTCCGGGTCGGATCGAACGGATTCCGGGTGGGCCCCACGGTTGCGTTGTCCGTCGTGCCGCGAAATCCGAAGGCGGGACTGTTGGTCTGCCCGACGACGATACTGCCGGCGGCCTCGACGCGGGCCGGGAACATGCTCCAGGTGTCGGAGATGTTGTGGCGCAACGCCGACAGCCCGCCGAGCGTCGCGGGCCAGCCCGGCTTGAAGCCGAACAGATCCTTCATGAGACTGGGCACGCCCGCCAGCACCCCGACGTCTTCGCCCTGCACAATCTGCGCTTCCAGCTGCCGCGCACGGGCGCGGGCTTCGTCATACCCCTTGTATGTAACGGCATTCAGACTCGGGTTGCGTCGTTCGATCCGTTCGATCGCCGCCTCGGTGGTCTCCACCGGTGAGAGGTGCTTGGCTCGAACGGCTCGGGAGGTCTCCGCCGCGGTAAGGGTATCGAGTTCGGAAGATGTCGTCATCGGTGTCTCCTCGCGCCGCGAACGCAACGGTTCGCGTAGGGCTGACTCGTGTAGCGGAAGCTACGACGAGGCCGGCGGAGGGCAGGCACCGGCTTATTCCGGCATTCCACACACTCCTCCGCCTCGGGCCGGATCGAGAGTTCCGCGAACGGATCCGCCGACCCCCGAGTGGCCCGATGCGGGAAATGTAATGTGCGTCACTGGGGTGATGCGTCGGTCAGATTGCGTATCTTTCGTCGAAGCTGAGCAGCCCTTCACGATCGGCGAGGAGGGCGGCAGCTGTTCGAGTGGTGACCGAGAGCTTGGCAAGAATGTGTTCGACGTGCGTGGTGATCGTTCGAACGCTCGTCGACAGCGCCTGTGCGATGGCGGCGTTCGACGCCCCCGTCACCAACACGGCGAGAACATCCAGCTCACGCCGGGTCAGACCGTACGGAAGCGGTTCCTGACGCCAGCTCACGACTGCGCGACATGTCGAACCGCTGAAGGGAAACAACTCGACCGTCAGTGGTTGCGCCCGCGATTGCCTGCCACGGCGATCGCCGTCACGATCGCACCAGCGGAACCGTGTCGGGCGGTCCGTCCTCGACAGAACCTCGGCTATCGCCTCCAGCAACGCCGGAGGAGGCAAATCTTCGGGGGTCAGCGGCACCCACCCGTGGACCCGATCGAGTGCGGCGGCGGGAAGCTGCGGTGAGTACATCGAGACGAACTGCCGTGCCGGAGCGAGGCGATCGACGAGCGGAGACATCCCGGCCCCCACGATCCCCAGAACTTCACGTACCTCGTCCGCGGGCGGCGCGGCCACCTCGAGGTTCAGCAACAGCATTCCCAGGTACACGCCGTCGATGGCACGCAGCAGCATCGTGGCGCCCTCACGGAATCCGTGCGCCTCGACTGCCTGGACGTAGAACGCCGATTCGCGCCGATCGAACGGGCAGTCCTTCCAGAAGACCGGTTCCGCCCGCTGCTCCAGCACACCCCAGACGCGGTCGGTGCGATACCGGGGCCCGTTCAGCGCGGCACGCATCTCCTCGGTGTATCCGCGGCTGGCGACAGTGTGATGCGTCGACGTCATCGGGTCCCAGACCGCGATCTGCGCGGCATCGTAGGCAACGATCTTCGCCAGCTCACCGAGCACTGCTTCGGCACGCTGATCCATCGGTGCGGTGTCGGCAACGATCGCCGAGATCCGTCGCGCCGAGTCCACCATCGATGACCTGGACATGGCGTCATCATAGGACGGAGTGGCGCTCGAAGTTCATGCGCGCGGGAGACGCACTCCCGGAAGCCAATTGACGAGACCAGCTTGTCTACGATACGTCGCGCTCATCCTCGGTCCATGAGCCGCGCGATTCGACGGATGCCTTCGCTGATCTGCGGAACTGAGGCGGCGGCATACGAGAGGCGGATGTAGGCCGCAGGTGGCTCGTCGAAGTAGAAGTGCCCGCCGTCTCCGATCAGCACGCCGGCATCCTGGGCCGCGGCCGTCAACGCCGCCGTATCGGTACCTTCCGGCAGCTTGGCCCAGAGGTGGATGCTGCCCTGGGGAGTGTGCGGAACTCGCACGTTCGGGAGTGTGGCAGCGATCTCCTCCAGCATTGCGTCACGACGCTCCGTCAGGTGCGATCGAAGCCTTTTGAGGTGCCGCGGCCAGGCACTGGAAGTGAGCAGGCTCAGAGCGACCTCCTGAACCAACGGAGGCACACACATGTCGTCGGCGATGCGCGCTGTCCGTAGGCGTTCGCCGGCTGGTCCCCGCGCGGCAATCGCAGCGACACGCAAGCCCGGCGCAGCCGATTTGCTCAAGGTAGCAATCGAGACCACATGCCCATCCGGATCTTGAGTGAACAGCGGCGCGGGCGCACGGCCATCGATAGTCAAATGCCGGGCCCAGTCGTCTTCGATAATGAATGCCCCGTGACGAGCGGCGAGCCGGAGCACCTCTTCGCGGCGAGAGACACTCAACACGGCACCGGTCGGATTGGCATAGCAGGGTTGGAGATAGACCACCGTCGCGCGTGTGCGTTCCAGAGCATCGGCGAGTTTGTCGGGCCGGATGCCGTCAGCATCCGCGGGCACAGCAACCAGCTCGAGGCCGGCCGCTTGGGCGGCGATCATCGCACCGGGATAGCTGGGGCTCTCGGCAATCACCGTCGAGCCGGGATCGGCAAGGGTTCGCAGTGCGTAAGCGAGCGCCTGCTGTCCCCCGGGCACGATCAGCACGTCGCTCGGATCGGTGTGGAACTCCTCGGAAAAGACTCTGCGCAGATCCGGCAAGCCGGACGGGGGCGCCATCATCCACGCCCGCGGGCTTCGCGCGGCGCGAGCGCCCAAAGATCTAAGGTCTTCGAGCGGCTGCAACTCAGGGGCTAGATATCCCCACGACAGCTGGATGTCGTCGGCGGTTCCGTAGGCTCCCAACCGGGAGGTTCTGCGCGCATCGACCCGTGCGTGGCCGAGAGATTGCGATTGCCACGAATAGTCGGGTTCCGGACCCCGGTCTCGGCCGACGATGAACGTGCCTCGGCCCGGTTCCGCTTTGACCACCCCGAGCGCTTGAAGCTGCGCGATGGCCTGGGAAACCGTCGCAGCACTGGCCTGGAACTCACGTGAGAGCTGACGAACGGGGGGCAGTTTCTCACCGACACGCATGGAGGCCGCCCGACTCCGCAGGACCGCGGCAACATCCGACGCTCTGTTATTGTTGTTCATGAGACCATTGGATAACGTTACTCACGTACTGTCAATCACGTTACTGTCATGGACTGCGGTCGACCCTCGACGGAAGTTCGTCGCATGAGTGTGCTGCGCTCTGTGCTCAGGGACGCTTCAGCGTCCGCACTCGTCGCCGGAGTGATCTCCGCGTTGGTGAACTACTCCGGTCCGTTCCTCATTGTGCTCGAGGCGACTCGCGCGGCCGGGTTGAACGAGGCGCAGACCGCCTCGTGGGTGTGGGCTGTGTCGATCGGCAACGGCGTGTGCAGCATCGCGTTGAGTCTGTTCACACGCATGCCGATCATCGTGGCATGGTCGACGCCGGGCGCCGCCCTCCTGATCGCGTCGCTGGGCGGGTTCAGCTTCTCCGACGCGGTCGGAGCGTTCCTGGTCGCGTCCGTCGCGGCGGCCGTCGTCGGATACACGGGGTGGTTCGGATGGCTGCTCGACCGCGTGCCCGCGCCGGTGCTGCAGGCGCTGCTGGCCGGCATCCTGCTCCCCTTCGTCATCTCGGCCGGCGCGGCGTTCCAGGCGGCTCCAGTGCTGGCCGGCAGCGTGATCATCACCTTCTTCGTCGGTAAGCGGTACTTCGACCGGTACGCGGTCCTGGCGGCGCTGATCGTCGGCGTGACGGTCGCCGCGGTGACAGGTTCCTTCAAATCGATCAACGTGGGGCTGACGATCACCGGCCCGGTCTTCACGATGCCGACCTTCAATCTCACCGCGCTCGTCAGCATCGGTCTTCCGCTGTTCATCGTGACGATGGCCTCGCAGAACGCACCGGGACTGGCGTTGCTGCGCTCCGAGGGTTACCGGCCCAACGATCGGCTCCTCGTCGGGTCCATTTCCACGGTCTCCGCGCTGCTGGCCCCGGCCGGCAACCACGGCATCAACATCGCGGCCATCACCGCGGCCATCGCCGTCGGCCCCGAGTCGCATCACGACCGGAATCGCCGTTACATCGCAGGGCTTTCAGCCGGTGTCGCCTATCTGCTCGTCGGAGTCTTCGGCAGCTTCCTCGTCGCGGGCTTCCAGTCCATCCCCACCGCGACCATCACGACACTCGCCGCGGTAGCACTGCTCGCCTCGACGCTCACCGCGTTGAAGGGCGCGATGGGCGGCGACGCCCGCACCGGTGTCTCGGCGCTCACCACGCTCGCGGTCACGATGTCGGGCATCGTCCTCGTCAGCGTGGGCAGCGCATTCTGGGGACTGCTCGCCGGTAGTGCCGTGTACGTGATGTTGGGCCTGCCCACGGTGAAGCGTCGCCCCACCCGCGCCACCAGCGTCGAGAGCCCTGACCCCGACCCGGATCCCCTTGCCGAGGAGGTGATCCGCTGAGATCGCCCGCACTACTCGATCGGTGCCCGAAGGTGCGGCGACGATCCGAACGGGTCGGCGCCGCACCAAGACAGCAGGACTGTGAATCATGCTCGAACTCGCCCTCATCGTCCTGGTGTTCATTGGCGCGGTGACGCAGAGGCTTGCAGGACTGGGGTTCTCGATGCTCGTATCCCCCTTCCTCGTACTGTTGATCGGTCCGCAGCAGGGCGTCCTCGTTGTCAACGCACTGGCGTCGATCGCCGCGCTCGTCGTCGCTGTCCGAGTGTGGCGCGACATCGACTGGCACCTGCTGCGGTGGCTGATGCCGCCTGCTGTCGTCACCGCGCTGCTGGGTGCCGAGTTCAGTGCGAGAAGCTCGAATTCAGCGCTTCTCGTTGTCATCGGCTCCGTTTCGGTTGTCGCGCTTGCGGGATCGATACTGGTCAAGTATCTCGATGTCCGCGCCTCCGGCCGTGCCGCGACGGTGGTTGCCGGGGCGGCGGCAGGGATCACCAACTCGACAGCCGGTATGGGAGGACCGCCGATCACGGCATACGCGATCCTCACCGACTGGCCGCACCGCTCGTTCGTGGCGACGACACAACCACTGTTCTTGGTTCTCGGAAGTGTCTCATTCTGCGCGAAGCTGGCGATTCTCCCAGCCGGAGCGCCGGCTTGGCCAGTGTGGATGTGGTGTGCAACCGCTTCCACCCTCCTTGCTGGTACAACGATCGGGGATTTACTAGCCCAACGGTTTACGCCATCGACGATACGTATCTTTGTTGTGACCGTCGCGCTGGCGGGAGCCGCTTCTGTCCTGCGGGAGGGGCTCTTCACATGAGCGGTCCCCCTCTTCCGGAGTCCATGCGGGCTAGTTGATCTCACCCACCACGTCGCCTCCGACGATCCGCGTGACGTCCGCGGCGATGTTGTCATAGATGGTCGCGTGGTCGACTCGGCCGATCGCGTCGACGACCAGCGTCCACAGCTCTCGCGGATCGAGGTCGCCGAGCGGATCGGCGTCGCGCCCGACACACTGCCGCGGCGCAAGCTCTCGACACCGAATCCTGCCGGATCCCTCTGTCTCACAGCGACCTCCATGCGTCCGGACTGCGACCGGCAGCATCGTCTCCCGGCGCCGTAACGAACGATGACAGGACAGCGGCCGAAACCACAGGGGCCGGGCCGTCACGTTCGGACGCACCCTACGTATGCGGGTCCCCCCATTGGGACCAAGCAGACGACGGGACAGCTAACCTCAAGGTGGGAACCATGTTGGAGGTTCGCCTTGCATTCGTCACCACACCTGCATCCCATTCGCACGATCCGGTGTCAGCAGCACGGGACGCAATCGCGGCGCAGGCGAGCACCCTGCTCCGCGCGGTCGCGCGTTCGGAGGTTGGTCGGCGGCAGCACCGTCCTCCGGAGGGCCGACCCTGACTGCCGATCGTGCTGCACGGTGACGGCTGGAGCGCACGGTACGCAGCCGAACGTCCGGTGACCGGTCACGTGCAGGTTAGGGAATCCTGATCGCGTAGGAGGACTTCTACGGAGCTGACGAGGTCCGCGGTCTGGTCACCCGAGTACGGCTCATCACCACGACCTGGCAGCTCAGCGACGCCGACCCACATCGTCACGAGTTCGTCCCCGGCAGCCTCCGTTTCACCGACGTCGACGAATCCCTTACCATGCGCTACTCAACCAAGGCGGCGCCGGTGGCTCACCCCCACCGACATCCTCGACGGCCGCAGCCCGCTTGGCGACCTCGAGACAGGCGACCTCACCGAGATCGCGATCGACATCATCCTCGACAGCGCGCCGGGGCATGTGACCGGGTGCGCACCTACAACGGCGCACCCGCGCACATCGACATCATCGCCGAGGGCACCGTTCGACCGGCAGATCATCGCCCACTCGATCGGCCCGTCACCGAGCCAGGAGCTGACCAACAGCTCTCTGTGTGCCGCGCCCGCGACTCTTGACGACGGGCAGGCCCCGATCGTGTATTCGGACCAGGGATTCCAGTATCAACACTCGTCCTGGCGGCGAATACTCGCGGATGCGGTGCGAGCCAATCGATGTCCCGCAAGGCCAACTGCTACGACAACGCCGTGATCGAGAACTTCTTCGGCCACCTCAAAGCCGAACTCTTCCACCACACCCTCTACCTCGACACCGACGCACTGACCACCACTCTTGACGACTACATCCACTGGTACAACACCGAACGGATCTCAACAAAGCTCGAGGACCTGAGCCCGGTGCGATACCGGGCCCAGGCCCTCGACGCCTAGGCTCTTACTTAGCCGGTCCAACTATCGGGGACCAGTTCAGAACGGTCAGCACCGAGGCTGGGAGTTTCAGTGATCGCCGTGCGCGGGTCGTCTTGCCATTCTTTTGATCAATGGTCCAGCCTGTAACGCGAACCCTGGTCCGCACGGCCACCGTGATTCGTCCGGCGTCCAAATCAATTGCGCTCCAACGCAGCCCCGCCAGCTCACCGCGCCGAAGCCCGATCAGCGCAAGGTGCACCATCGGCGCATGAACCACAGCCATGTACTGAGGCGACCGTGGCCCGCCAACCAGGGGCAGATCCACCCTGGAGTGCATCTTCACCAACCGCGCAACCTCGTTTTCACCGAGTCGGTCGGACAAGTCCAGGGCGCCCTCGTAGGCGTCGGCGTCGTCTTTCTTGCGCAGCGGCTTTATGTTCTGGATTGGATTGTCGCTGAGCACCTTTTGCCGCTCCAGGTCTTTCCAGACAGCCTTGGTGCGCGCGAGCATCGGGTTGATCGAGGTTTTCCACTTCGGCCCGCCTGGCCCGGTACCAGCGGCCAGGTCCTGCACGAGCTGCTCAACCTCGCTGTCGCCGATCGTCCGCACATCGCGACCATCGAACCGGTCGACCAGTGGCGCCAGCGCCGCCGTGTAGGCCGCAAGCGTGGCCGGATTGATCCGCTGCGCCGCGAGCCAGCGCTCGACCGCCTGAGCCACCGTGACGACCCCCGCCTCGTCGGCCGCAGCCTGAGTGGCTTCCTTCTTGAGCGTGTCCTGCAACTCGTCGCGGAACTCCCCCGCCGCCTTCGAGGTCTCGAATCTTCAGCGCAGCTGACGTCTCGCGCCGTCTGGGCCGGCCACCCGTGCCCGGACCTGGTACCGGATGTCCCCGCGCGGCAGCTCGACTTTCTCAACGCCACGCCCGCGATCCTAACGATCACGTGTCATGTCTGTGTCACATCGGGGCGTTGCCGGATCTTCCGACGTCAGGGGCGGTTGTTTGAAACCGCCCCTGACCTTGGCGGAAGCGGAGGGATTTGAACCCCCGGTGGGTTTAACGCCACGCTCGCTTTCAAGGCGAGTGCATTCGGCCGCTCTGCCACGCTTCCGTGGCAGATCCTAGCCGCATGCACGGCAGGGGGCGAAACCGATCAGCTGACGGCGCGGTCTCCGATGGCTTCGTCGACCTTTTCGAAGACCTCCGCGAGCACCCGCATCTCGGGCTTGCTGAGCAGATCGATCATGTAGTTGCGGACCCCGGCGAGGTGGGTGGGTGCGGCCTCGGCGAGCCGTCGCCGGCCCTCATCGGTGATGACCGCAAGCACTCCGCGGCCGTCCTCGACGCACTGGCTGCGCTCCACCATGCCCTCGGCCTCCATCCGGCGGATCTGATGAGTCAGTCGGCTGCGCGACGACAGGACGCCGTCCGCGAGGTCGCTCATCCGCAGCGATCCGTCCGGCGATTCCGACAGCATCACCAGGATCCGATACTCCGCCAAAGACAGGTCGTGCCCTGCCTCCAGCTCCCTGTTCAGCACGTCCATCAGTCGCTGACTGCCGTCTATGAAACTGCGCCACGCGCGCATCTCGCCGGCACCGAGCCACTCCGTCGCGGCTCCCGTGGTTTCTCGAGCATCTGCTGTCACAAATGCATCGTAGTGCTACCTACCGATCGGCAGTACGGAGCATACTCGAGTCGATCTCGGCGATGCTGGACAGACCGGCCAACCCCATCGTGACGTCGAAATCCGCCAACAGGATTCGCAGTGCGTGCCGAACGCCCTCAGATCCCGCCAATCCCAGTCCGTACACCCACGGTCGACCGTAGAGGACCGCATCGGCACCTAGCGCGAGTGCGGTCAATACATCCGCGCCACAACGGATCCCGGAGTCCAACAGCACCGTTGCGCGGTCTCCCACCGCGGCAGCGACGGGCCCCAGGGCATCGAGTGCGGCGATCGCACCGTCCACTTGTCGGCCCCCGTGGTTGCTCACCACGATGCCGTCCGCGCCGGAGTCCACCACCGCACGCGCATCATCCTCGTGGACAATGCCTTTCACCAAAACGGGGAGACCGGTCCACTCGACTATCTTCGCGATATCCGACGCGCGTAGCGCATGGTTGCCGAACAGCGACACCCACGTGAGCACCGCCATCTGCATCGCCTCGGCACTCTCCTCCGGCGGGGTCGCCAGCCGGGAGCGGAACACCGGATCCGACAGGTAGTTCGCGATACCCTGCGCCCGCAGGAACGGCAGATGGCCGAGTTCCAGATCTCTTGGTCGCCAACCCATTCCCGGGGTGTCGACGGTCACGATGATCGCCTTGGCGCCGGCCTTCGCGGCGCGCTGCACCAATGACTGCGCCAGCTCGTCATCGGCCGGCCAGTACAGCTGGTACCACCAGTTGTCGCCGGAGACCGCGGCTACCTCCTCGATGGTCGACGACGCCGCCGTCGACAGCACCGAACCGATACCCAACCCCGCGGCGACCTCCCCGACGATCGCCTCGCCGTGCTCGTGGACCAGACCGAGCACCCCGATCGGGGCCGTGAGGATCGGCGCCGCCAGCCGGGTGCCGAGGATGTCGACGCTCAGATCGCGGGCGTCCGGCGCGCCGGTGCCGCGCATCATCCGCGGCACCAGCATGTGGCGGGTGAAGGCGTCCAGATTCGCGGCAGCGGTGCGCTCGGTGGACGCGCTGCCCGCGATGTACGCGTACGCCTCAGCACTGAGCTTCTCCCGGGCCCGGGCCTCGAGACCCGCCGCGGTCATCGGCAAGCCTGGGCGCGCCCCACCGATACCGGTCAGGTAGATCTCGTTCTGCATGTTGCCGAAGAAGGTCATTCGGTGACGCTAGCGCGATCCGGCTAGCGTCACAGGTATGTACGCGATCACGATTTCCGAGCCCGGCGGACCCGAAGTGATGACCTGGTCCGAGGTTCCCGATCCGACACTCGCTCCCGGCGAGGTGCTTGTCGATGTCGCCGCGACCGCAGTCAACCGGGCCGATCTGCTCCAGCGCCGTGGGATGTACCCGCCGCCACCCGGTGCGAGCGACATTCTCGGCCTCGAATGCTCCGGTGTGATAGCCGAGATCGGCGACGACGTCCACGGCTGGAAGGTCGGAGACCGGGTAGCGGCCCTGCTCTCGGGCGGCGGCTACGCCGAGAAGGTCGCAGTCCCAGCCACCCAGCTGCTGCCGGTACCCGACGGACTGGACCTGCGTGCGGCCGCGTCATTACCGGAGGTGGCGTGCACGGTGTGGTCCAACCTGGTGATGGAGTGTGGCCTGCACGCCGGCCAGGTGCTTCTGGTGCACGGCGGCGGCGGGGGTATCGGTACCCACGCCATCCAGGTCGGCAAGGCGCTCGGCGCGCGGGTCGCCGTCACCGCGGGCTCCGCCGACAAGCTCGAGCGCTGCCGCGAACTGGGCGCCGACATCCTGATCAACTACCGGGACGCCGACTTCGTCGAGGTGCTACGGGAGAAGACCGGCGGCCATGGCGCCGACATCATCCTCGACAACATGGGCGCGTCCTACCTGGATCGCAACCTCGACGCCCTCGCCCCCGACGGCCAATTGGTGATCATCGGAATGCAGGGCGGACGCAAGGGCGAACTGGACATCGGCAAGCTGCTCGCCAAACGCGCGCGGGTGCTGGCGACCGGGCTGCGCGGTCGGCCGAAGACCGGCCCGTCCAGCAAGGCGGTCGTGATCGCGTCGGTGCGGGACAAGCTGTGGCCGCTGGTCGGCGACGGCATCGTGCAGCCGATCGTGCACGCGGAGCTGCCGATCACTGCGGCGCCGGCGGCGCACGCGATGCTCGACTCCCCCGAAACTGTCGGCAAGGTGGTGCTCAGCATCCGCGAGGACTGACGACGGAGAACTGGACCTACCCCAGCGTCCCGAGGTGCTTGACGAGCTGGTTGATCTCGTAGCGGGTGGTGTAAGGCGCGAGGCCGATCGTGATCGCACCGCCCTCGTCGTTGACACCCAGCGCGTCGAGCAGCCGGCCGCCGCCCTGGAATCCGCTCACGGTGGCGATGCGGTTGTCGGCGAGATGCGCGGCCACCTTGTCGGCGGGGACGCCGGCGACCGTGAAGCTCAGTGTGGGAACCCGGATCGGTGAATGCCCGATGACCGTCACGTGCGGCAGCCCCGCAAGTGACCGCATCAGGAACTCGAACAGTTGATCGTGGTACGCCTGCAGTGAGCTGATCGACGTCTCGAGCCGCTCGCGACGGGTGCCGGTGGCGGTCTCCTCGAGCCCGGCCAGGAAATCGATGGACGTGGTCAGCCCGGCGAGCAGCGCGAACTGGTGGCCGCCGACCTCCATCCGCTCGGCCCCGCGAGCGTACGGGTTGAGCGAGACCGCGGGAATGCGGTCCAGCAGCGTCGGATCCCGGAACACGAGGGCCCCCACCTGAGGTCCGCCCCACGAGGGTCCGCTGACGGCGATGACATCGGCGCCGAGGTCTTCGATGTCCACGTGTGCGTAGGGGGCCGCACCGATCGCATCGACCACTACCAGCCCGCCCACCTCGTGGATACGATCTGCGGCCACCCGCACCGCGGGTGCCGAGCCGACGATCGGGGACGCGGCGGTTAGCGCCATCAGTCGCGTCGTCGGCTGGATGAGTTCTGCAAACTGCCAGCTGGGCAACTCGCAGGTCTCGATCTCCACCTCGGCCCATCGCACCTGCGCGCCGTACCGGCTCGCCACCCGCAGCCACGGCGCGACATTCGCCTCCTCGTCGAGGCGGGAGAGCACCAGCCCGGTACCGAGCCCGAGGCGTGAACTCAGCGATTCCGCCAGCCACGCCAGCAAGACCGCGCGGTCCGCGCCCAGCACGACACCCGCGGGATCGCCGCCGACCAGGTCCGCGACCGCTTCGCGCGCAGCCTCGACAACTGCCGCGCTGCGACGGGACGACACATGGCGTCCCGTCGACGAGGACGCGGAAGCGCGGAAGGCCGTCGAGACGGTGCGGGAGACCGCATCGGGAATCTGCATACCGGCTTGCGGGTCGAGATGCACCCATCCGTCGCCCAGCGACGGGATCAGTCCCCGTACCCGGGCAACGTCGTAAGCCATGACCGACACTCTAGGACCCGCTGTCAATGCCGCGTGATCCAGATCCGACTTTTCGGAACGTGCTTTACCACACAACACATTCGGGTCAAGCGACCCGCCCTCGGCAAACGATTGGCCAAACGTACAAGATAGAGCCATGACGCAACCGGAGAATGAACGCGTGCTCGTAATCGGACCCGACGGCCACCCCGTTCCCATGCCCGGCTACGGGGACCGCGCCGGACACCTGCAGACCGAGTCCGAGGACACGGCCGCCGAGAAGGACGACCAGGATTCGCTCGCCGACATGGTGGAGCAGCCGGCGAAGGTCATGCGCATCGGCACGATGCTCAAACAGTTGCTCGAAGAAGTGCGAGCGGCCCCGCTCGACGACGCCAGCCGTACCCGGCTCAAGGAAATCCACAAGTCGTCGGTCCGCGAACTCGAACAGGGACTCGCCCCGGAGCTGCGGGAGGAGCTCGAGCGGCTGACGCTGCCGTTCGAGGAGGACGCGGTGCCCACCGACGCCGAGCTGCGCATCGCCCAGGCCCAGCTGGTCGGCTGGCTCGAGGGCCTGTTCCACGGCATCCAGACGGCGCTGTTCGCGCAGCAGATGGCGGCGCGGGCGCAGCTCGAGCAGATGCGTCAGGGCGCACTGCCACCCGGGATGAGCATCGGCCCCCAGCACCGGATGCCGGGACCGGACGACAGTGCCCCGCCCGGCACCGGTCAGTACCTGTAATGCGCGGACGCCGGTATCCGCACGCCGAACGGTAGGCTCGGAACCCGTGTCAGCAGCAGCCTTGGATCCTGAACCGGCGTCGGACGCCGACACCGATAGCCATGTCTCCGATTCGCAGACGTTCCGTCGCGCCTTCAAGGACCTGCGGGACGGGTTTGCGCAGCGTGAGCTCTGGCTGAACCTGGGCTGGCAGGACATCAAGCAGCGATACCGCCGCTCGGTGATCGGCCCGTTCTGGATCACCATCGCCACCGGCGTGCAGGCCACCGCGATCGGCATCCTCTACGCAGCACTGCTCGACATCCCGATCCAGGAGTTCCTGCCGTACGTCACGGTCGGCCTGATCGTGTGGAACATGATCAGCGCGTCGATCCTCGAGGGTTCCGAGGTCTTCATCGCCAACGAGGGTCTGATCAAACAGCTGCCGTCGGCGCTGAGCGTGCACATCTACCGGTTGGTGTGGCGCCAGCTGTTGCTGTTTGCGCACAACCTGCTGATCTACGTGATCATGCTCTTGGCATTCGGGGTGTGGCGGCACCTGACGTGGCCCGATCTGGCGGCCATCCCGGCGCTGGGGCTGATCGTCCTCAACGCGCTGTGGGTGTCGATCGTGTTCGGCATCTTCGCCACCCGCTACCGGGACATCGCGCCCATTCTGCAGAGCCTGACGCTGCTGCTGTTCGTGCTCACCCCGATCATGTGGACGACGCAGAGCCTCGAAGCGCAGGGTCCCGAGGTGGCCAAGCGAGCGAAGATCGCCGAGATCAACCCGTTGTTCCACTTCCTCGACATCGTCCGCGCCCCGATGATCGGCCAGGACCAGCAGGCCTACCATTGGTACATCGTGCTGGCCTTCACCGTCGTCGGCTGGACGGTCGCGATCCTGGCGCTGCGCAAGTACCGGGCCCGCGTGGCCTACTGGGTTTAAGGGGCCACGACATGACCAGCAATGTGTGCATCGAGACGCGCGGCGCGTGCGTCGACTTCCCGATTTTCGACGCAAAGTCGCGGTCGCTGAAAAAGGCGTTCCTCGGCAAGGCCGGCGGCACCATCGGCCGCAACGACTCCGACGTCGTCGTGGTCGAGGCGCTGCGGGACATCACGCTGTCCCTCGAGGAAGGTGACCGCGTCGGCCTCGTCGGACACAACGGCGCCGGCAAGTCGACGCTGCTGCGCCTGCTGTCGGGCATCTACGAGCCCACCCGCGGCAGCGCCCGGGTCCGGGGCCGTGTCGCGCCCGTCTTCGACCTGGGTGTCGGCATGGACCCGGAAATCTCCGGCTACGAGAACATCATCATCCGCGGCCTGTTCCTGGGGCAGACGCGTAAGCAGATGCTCGCGAAGATGGACGAGATCGCCGAGTTCACCGAGCTGGGTGAGTACCTGAACATGCCGCTGCGCACCTACTCCACCGGCATGCGGGTGCGTGTCGCGATGGGCGTGGTCACCAGTATCGACCCCGAGATCCTGCTGCTCGACGAGGGCATCGGCGCGGTCGACGCCGAGTTCATGAAGAAGGCACGGATCCGGCTGCAGAAGCTCGTCGAACGCTCCGGCATCCTCGTGTTCGCGAGCCACTCCAACGAGTTCCTGGCGCAGCTGTGCGACAGCGCGATGTGGATCGACCACGGCCAGGTGCGCATGCACGGCGAGATCGAGGACGTCGTCCGAGCGTACGAGGGCGATGATGCCGCCGACCACGTGCGCCAGGTGATCGCCGACATGGAAAGAGACGGCCACCAGCAGGCCGGCCAGGAGCAGGCCCGGTGACCGAACGCAGCGAACACATCGTCGGCGTCGTCGTCACACACAAGCGTCGCGAGCTGCTCGCGCAGTCGCTGAAAGTTCTCGCCTCGCAGACCCGCCCGCTCGATCACCTCGTCGTGGTCGACAACGCCGACGAGGTCGACGTCCGCGCGCTCGTGGAAGACACCGCGGAGCGCGCCGGGATGACCACCACCTATCTCGGCTCCAAGCACAACCTCGGCGGCGCCGGCGGCTTCGCGCTCGGCATCCTGTACGCGCTGTCGCTCGGCGCCGACTGGGTGTGGCTCGCCGACGACGACGGCCGCCCCGAGGGCCCCGACGTCCTCGCGACGCTGCTCGACTGCGCGAAGAAGCACGGCCTCGCCGAGGTCTCCCCCGTCGTGTGCGACATCGCCCAGCCGGACCGGCTGGCGTTCCCGCTGCGCCGCGGCGTCGAGTGGCGGCGGTGGCGTCACGAACTGGGCGACGAGGAGCTGCTGCCCGGCATCGCGTCGCTGTTCAACGGCGCGCTGTTCTCCGCGGCGGCGATCGACACCGTCGGCGTCCCGGATCTGCGCCTGTTCGTGCGCGGCGACGAGGTGGAGGTGCACCGCCGCCTGGTCCGCTCGGGACTACCGTTCGGCACCTGCCTGCAGACCGCGTACGTGCACCCCGACGGCGCCGACGAGTTCAAGCCGATCCTCGGTGGCCGGATGCACACGCAATACCCGGACAACGAGACCAAACGCTTCTTCACCTACCGCAATCGCGGCTACCTCATGGCGCAGCCGGGCATGCGCAAGCTGCTGCCGCAGGAGTACGCGCGCTTCGGCTGGTACTTCCTCGTCGCCCGCCGCGATCCCAAGGGGTTCGTCGAGTGGATGCGGCTGCGCGGGCTCGGGCGCCGGGAACGGTTCCAGCGGCCCTGACGGCATCGCCGGCGAACGGATGTCCGGTTTGTGGTTCTTGGCACAAAACGACCGGTACGGGCCACATGACGGGCCCTGATCGGAAAGGCTGATATCCCTCAGGTCGGCGATCAGGGGCGCCGTGCCACGCCGTCTGCGAAGGAACCACGACTGTGACGATCCCATTTCCCAGCCGTATCGGTGTGCCGACATCGCGGTCCATTTCGACGGCGCTTCCACGACCCCGGCTGTTCGACATGCTCGGGCAGGAGCCGGATCTGGCGATCGTGCAGGCCCCATCGGGCTTCGGCAAGACCACCCTCGTCGCGACCTGGCTGCATGCCGGCGGTAGCCCGGACCGCGAGGTGATCTGGATCGACGGTCCGGCCCTCGACGGTCCAGCGTTGCCCGACGTCCTCCGGGCGACGCTCGACGCGCGTCCCGACAGAACGGCGCCGTGTCTGCTGGTGCTGAACGGCGTGGACTCTTCCCGCGCCGGACCTGCTCTCGTGACGGTCGTGGACCTGATCGAACAGTGTGCGCTCACCGCCGCGGTGGTGTGCGTGCACGGCGCCGTCGAGTTGCCGCTGTCCGCGATGACCGACGGCATCCGCTGCGTATCGTTGCGGGCCGACGATCTCGTGTTCACGGCGGACGAGACCCTGGCATTGTGCCGGTCGGCCGAAACCGAACTCACCGAGCCGCAGTGCCAGGACCTGTGCGCGAAACTGCGCGGCATCCCGGCGCTGGTGTCGTCGGCTGCCTCCCTGCTGCGGACCTTCCCTGGTCCGCCCATCGATGAGAACGGGCGGCTCACTCCCGTGCTGCGTCGACTCCTCGACGAGTACACCGACGAGCGACTGTCGGAACTCGACCACGACACCCGCACACATGCCGTGACGGTGGCCGCCTCGCGAAACCCGAGCCCAAGCGAGGTCACCGAACTCACCGGCGTCGAAGCGTCCGAACAACTACTCGAGCGAATGGACGCCGCCGGCCTTCTGGTGGGTACCTACGACGGCGGTTCCCGATCGTGGTCGTGGCCCGACGCGATTCGCCAGGCCGTACTGGATATCTCTCGTCGCGAGCGCCCCGGCCATGTGGACGAGCTGATGGCGCGACTGGCATACCGCAGCCTCGACGCGGGCCGTTTCGCGGACGCCGCCGGGTATGCGGCCGACGCCTCCGAATGGCCGGTGGCGATCCGGATCGTGGAAAAGCACTGGAGCGACATGGTGGCGGGCCACTTCGAGCTGTTGGTCCAGATCCTGCGCATGCTGCCCGCCGAGGTCGCAGACGACCATCCCCCGGTGGCCGCCGGCAAGGCGTTGTTCGTCCACACCGTCATCGGCCATCCCCTCCTGAACCAGCCGATCCCGACCGGGGCGGCGGAGCTGACGGCACTGGGCGCGGATCCAGTCGCGGCCCAGATGCTGCACATCGGAACGGTCCAGTCCGTCGCGCTGCGGATGGCTGGCAGCCTTCGGGAAGGATCGGAGCGGGCCGGTCATATGGTTTCGCTGGCCGACAGCATGCTGGCAAATCAGCCCGACAACGTGACGCCACAGCTGCCCACGGTCCAGCTGCAGTGGGCCATCAGCATGCAGCTGGCCGGGGACCTGGAACCGGCGACAGTGCAGTTCGAGCGCGCATACCGGGGCGCACACACCGCGCGCTTCGACTTCGTCGTGCTGAACGCCGCAGGAAGCATCGCACTGAACTGGGCGCTGCTGGGCGATCTTCCCCGAACCCGGGAATGGCTCCGCGCGGAGGCGCGGGTGGACACGAGCGTCGGCTACTGGGACGAGATGATCCGCGTCGGTGGCCGAGCCGCCGCGGCGCTCGCGGATCTCGACCGGCTGGACTTCGACGGCGCCCGGTCCTTCCTGGATCTGCTGGGTACGCCGAAGTCGCGGGAAGAACTGTGGGGGTTCGTCACCTACGCCGGGGCCCAGCATGCTCTCGCCACCGGCGATCCCTACGGCGGTCTGGCCTTGCTCCACCGCAACCTGGTCGGTCACCGCAGCCTGCACCAACCGGGCGGGGCGTCGCACGTGCTGCTGACCGCGGCGGAGATCGACCTCAACCTCGCACTCGGCAACAGCACGGTCGCGCGGAGCCTGGCCCCGCGCGACCTCGGTGTGCATCCGCTTGTGCTGGTGTCCGTCTCGCGGATGGAACTGCTGACCGGACACCCCGAGACCGCGCGCCAGGTCCTCGCACAGGTGTCGTGGGCCCGGTCCGGATGGCTACGCGCCCATATCGAGGCACTGCTCATCGAGGCCGCCTCCTACTTGGACGACCACCCCGAGCTGGCGACGCGGGCCTGGAACCGCGCCTGCACGCTGGCCGGGCCGCTCGGGAACAGGCGCGCATTCACGACTCTGCCCGGCCGCTACATCGAATCACTCTCGGCCCTGAGCGGGACGGCGGTGCCCGGCGGCCCGGTGCCCTCGGTGTTCCCGGACGCCGTGGCCGAGGTGACACTCTCCCCGCGCGAGCTCACGGTGCTGGAACGCCTTGCAGCCGGGACTAGTCCGAAGTCGATCGCGGCGGAACTCTTCGTCTCCCCCAACACTGTCAAGACCCAGCTGCGCAGCATCTACCGCAAGCTCGACGTGCACAGCGGCACGGAGGCCGTCACCCGCGCACGCGAGCTGCGCCTGCTCGGCCGCTCCTGACGCGACGGCATCCACAACCGGTCCGCTCACCTTCGGCTTCATCCAGGCGAGGGCACCCGAAACCTGGCAGCATGGGAGCGGACTCGACGTTCAAACGGGAGAGGGGCGCCACGCATGCTCGATCGGTTCCGAAGGTCGACCAGACTCAAACTGCAGCGGGCGGTCGCGGAGGTGGTTCGCGAGTCCGACCGCGCATCGCGGATCGCGCACGAGAACCGGCACGATCAGCTACTGGCGGAACTCGCCGCGCACAACGGTGAGATGAAGCGGGTGCTACAGGAACTGGCCCATGCGCGCGGACAGGTCGCGTCGGTGAGCGAGCGTCTCGACCAGCTCGAACACCGGACCCGACGGGACATCGCCCACGCCCTCGATATCCGTGCTACCGCAGAGAGCGCCGAGTTCGTGCTTGCGCACATGCCGAAGGCGCCGGTGTTCTGGCATCCGCACGACACCCTGCTGCACGGGCTGGAACTGGTGAAGGTGGACGGGCTGGCGCTCGAGTTCGGCGTCGCGAGCGGCACCACGCTGCGGATCATCGCCGAGGCGCTGCGGCCCACCGGCCACGACGTGTGGGGCTTCGACGTGTTCTCCGGGCTGCCGGAGGCGTGGCGGACAGGGTTCCCGGCCGGCGAGTTCGCGCAGCAGACGTTGCCGTCCGTGCCGGGCGCGAATCTGGTGTCCGGGCTGTTCGAGGACACCCTGCCCGGATTCCTTGCCGAACATCCCGGCCCGGTCGCGTTCGCGCACCTCGACGCCGACCTGTACTCGTCCACCCGCACGGTGCTCGATCTGCTCGGCGATCGTCTGGTGCCCGGTTCGGTGCTGGTGTTCGACGAGTACTTCAACTACCCGGGCTGGCAGCAGCACGAGCACCGGGCGTGGACCGAGTTCGTCGCCCGCACCGGCCTCGAGTTCGAGTACCTCGCATATACCGCGGACCACGAGCAGGTCGTGGTCCGCCTCCGCGAGTGAGCGGCGCTCACTCGCGGTAGAGCCGGCCCCAGTTCTCGCGGCTGGTCAGCTGCGGCAGCGCCGCACGGAACTTCGCCTGCGCGTCGCCGCCCTCCGCCCGGAACCGCTTCATCAGCTTCGCGGTGCGGGCGGTGAGCTCGCGGGCAGTTGCCTTGTCACGCTTGCGAATCCGCACACCCGACTGCGACGCATCGGTTACCACAGCCTGATCGAACAGCGAAACGTGCCACCAATGCGCTTCGGATGCAGGGATGTTCGCAACACCCGGTACTGTTCGGCCGAGCCACTGGTACGTCGCACGCTTGGCGAGCACCGCGTCGATCCGCTCGCCCTTCGGCTCGAAGCCAGCTAGCCGCGTCACCAGATCCGCCGACCGCACCCCCGGAATGTTGTCGGCAGGATGCTTGACGGTCTCAGGGAAGACGCTGCGCTCCTTGCGAATCGAGCCGAGCACCGACTGGCCGCCGTCCTGCAGAATCGTCGGCCCCGCAAGAAAGTCCTCGATACCGCGGAGCATCGTGTACGCGAGGCCGTACTGCATCGATACCAGGTACTGAGCGATCTCGCGGGCCAGCAGTGTGCTGAGCGCCTTCGTGTCGAACTCGCTGTGCAGCGCCGCCACGATCAGCGAGTTGCGGATGCTGAAGTACTTCGCCCAGTCGTCGCGGTCCTTCCAGTGGAAGTCCGCATGCCACACACCAGCATTCGGCAGGGTGACAGTGACGAACCCGGCGGCACGGGCGCGGATGCCGTACTCGATGTCGTCCCACTGGAAGAACATCGGGATCGGCAGGCCGATCCGAGACACCACCTCTGCCGGGATCAGGCACGACCACCACGCGTTGTAGCCGGCGTCGACGCGCTTGTCCTGGCGCTTCTTCTTCAGATTCGCGTCATGCAGCGAGTTCGCCGCCCAGCGACCGGCTTTGAGCTTGGTCAGGTCCGCCTCTTCTGCGCTCACGTGCAGGTTCTGCGGGTTCATCAGATACAGCATCTGCGCGCCGACGAGCGTCGGCTCGGTGGTGACGTTCGCAAACGCGTTCATCCGCAGCACCGTTTCGGGCTCGCACAGGATGTCGTCGTCCATCAGGATCACATTGGCGTGCTCGTTGATCGCCGACACCTCGTACATGCCACGAGTGAAGCCGCCTGCGCCACCGAGGTTGGGCTGACGCAGGTAGACCAGCTTGTCGCCGAGCTGCGCGGCGACCTCCCCGAACAGCTCGCGGTCGGACACGTGATCGCTGCCCTGGTCTACGACGTACACCGCGTCGATGCCCTCGAGCATCTGCTTGTCGCGGGCGATCGCGGCGACGGTGTCGGCACAGTCGTCGGCGCGGTTGAAGGTGCAGATCGCGATCGCGGCGGGCCGGATCACTGACGGCGCCGGCACCGTCCACACGAGTTCGCGGACGACGAGGCGGCCGTCGATCGCGGTGAACTCGATCCACAGCGAACCGCCGTCGAGGTACGCGTCGAGCGTTGCCGACAGCGTCGCCGTCCCGCCACCGTCGATCTCGAGTGTGGCGAGCGTGCGCTCGTTGCCACCGGAATCCGAGCCGCGCAGCAGTACGCGGGACGGGCCGTCGGCCTCATACGCGAAGCCCACCGAGACCTCGCGGACTGTGGTCCAGCGCTGGTAGTAGCTGGCGGCGAAGCGCCCGAAGTAGGTGTCGGTGTCGACCGTCGCGCCCTGCTCGAGGGTCAGTACGAACCGCTCCCGATGGGCCCGACCTGCCGAAATGCTGGCGTACAGGTCGTCGTCGACCTTCGCGGTGGGGCCGGTGAACACACCGCGCGCCACTGTCAGCCGAGCTGGCGCGTCGTGCTCGTGCAGTGCGTTGCGCACCGCCTCCGTGGTGGAATCCACAGGTCCAACCGACCGCTTGCTCATAAGTTGCTTCCCACCGTTCCCGACGACATTACGACCGGCGAGAACCCGACTTCTCCCGCCTGACGCAGGGTATCAATGCCGAGACCGCCACACCGTGCATGATCGATCGACAGCGGGACGAAGCCGGTCAGCTGAGCGTGCCGATTCCGAGCGAGCCAGCGGCCAGTGAACCGATACCCGTCTTCATCGATCCGTACGTGAGCGAGCCGGTGTTCATCGAACCCAGATTGGCCGAGCCGGTATTCGCGGAGCCTACGTTGCCGGAGCCGGTATTCGCGGAGCCGATATTGCCCGATCCGGTGTTAGCCGAGCCCACGTTCGCGGATCCGGTATTGGCTGAGCCGACGTTGTCCGATCCCGTGTTGGCCCAGCCCGTATTGAAGGAGCCGGTGTTGTCAGGACCGATGTTGTTCCAGTCGATGCTGCTCGCGCCGATCAGCCCGAGACTGCCGAGTCCGGCGACGACGGCCGAACCGATCAGACCGGCCTGCACCTCGGCTGGGCCGACGACGCCGACACCGACCGCGTCCTGACACGGAATCGGCAGCTCGAGACCTGGCGCCACCGCATTGGCGGCGTTGGCCAGCAACCCTTCCAACCGCACTGGCGAGCACGGCGGGGCGCCTGCAACGGGGTCGGCCGCGGCTTGACCTGCGGTGGCCAGACTCACCGCTGCGACGGCGGACGCAACCAAGACGGCCCGCACGAGCCCGCGGTGGCTGCGGCGTGACATGTTCTGCGGTCCGGCCCCCATACGAGTGCCCCCTCCGGTTCGACCCCGAGTGATGATCCCGACACGAACGCTGGTGACGCTACCGCGGCGAGGCCGTCTCCGTGGCCGGAACGAGCTGTTGGACCCGGCTGGGGCTACTGCCCGGTGCGCGCGTATCCGGCTTCGGTGGCCGATTTCGCCGGACGCCACCACTCAGGATGCTCGCGGTACCACTGCACGGTGGCCTCGAGACCACTGCGGAAGTCACGGTAGCGGGGCTCCCAGCCGAGCTCGGTGCGCAGCCGCGCCGAGTCGATCGCGTACCGCAGGTCGTGGCCGGGGCGATCGGGCACGAAATCGAAATCATCAGCGGGTCGCCCGAAAAGCTCGAGCAACATCGCAATCACCGTGCGGTTGTCGACCTCTCCGTCCGCGCCGATCAGGTACGTCTCCCCGATGGTGCCGCGCTCGAGAACGTCCCACACCGCACGGTTGTGGTCGTCGACGTGGATCCAGTCGCGGACATTGCGGCCCTGTCCGTACAGCTTGGGGCGGACGCCGTCGAGCAGATTCGTGATCTGCCGCGGAATGAACTTTTCGACATGCTGGAACGGACCGTAGTTGTTGGAGCAGTTCGACAGCGTCGCGCGGATCCCGAACGAGCGCGCCCACGCCCGCACGAGCAGATCGCTCGACGCCTTTGTCGACGAGTACGGGCTCGACGGGTTGTAAGCGGTGGACTCGGTGAACCGCGCCGGATCGTCAAGCTCGAGATCGCCGTACACCTCGTCGGTGGAGATGTGGTGGTAGCGGACGTCGTGGTCGCGGACGGCCTGTAGCAGCGTGAACGTGCCCACGACATTGGTGCGCACGAACGGCCACGGGTCGGCGAGGGAGTTGTCGTTGTGGGACTCGGCCGCGAAGTGGACGACGGCGTCGGAATCGGCGACCAGACGATTCACGACGTCCGCATCCGCGATGTCGCCATGGACGAACCCGATCCGGTCCGCGACCGCGTTCAGCGAGTCCATGTTCCCGGCATACGTCAGGGCGTCGAGGACCGTGACCCGGACGTCGGGCCGTTCCGCGACGGTCTGGTGGACGAAATTGGCACCTATGAACCCGGCGCCACCGGTGACGAGCAGCCTCATGTGGACAAACAGTACTCACGACTGCGGCGGACAGCATGCGCCCACCGATTCGGGAGAAGCGGTAATACCCTGTCGAAACCCAGTTCTATTTCCGGCCGGCTGAAATTCGACTCTGGGCCGAGGATCCGGAAAACCGGGCCAGTTGACAAAGGAAAATTCGATTTCGACAGTGGCACCCAGAGGGAGAGCGGATACACCCACCGCAGATCTGGCGGGCGGGGCCGCTTCCCCTTCGAAAACCACACTCCATGCCGCATTGATCTGATCGAACTTATCGAACTCAGTTGTGTATATTCGTGCGATCAACAGTTCCCGAAAGCTCACCCCATAGTCCGGCATCGCCAGCTTCAGGTTGGCGAAAACCCGCGCCACTTCAGGACCCGGTCCGCCCGAAACGAGTTCTCCAGTTTCCGGATCCAAACCGACCATTCCCGAAATCTGCACAATGGGGCCGATACGAACGCACGGACTGTAGGGAAACCTCGGCGAAGGGATCGAGTCGGATGTCAAAACCCTCCTTTCGGAGTCCAAACCCGCAGGCTCGGCGTTCACGAGTTCCTGCCCGGAAACTCTCTCGTTCATACAATCTCCCTATCGCACAGGACTATTGACAAATATCATCATCCAGTGGGCTCAGCTGGCGAACTGCTTCGACAGGAACCGGACGATTGCGTCATGGATTTCGCGACTGCGGGGCACCGCGCCGGACATCCAGTAGGCGCCGTGCATCAGACCATCGAGGCGCACGGCCTCGGTCTCGACACCTGCCTGCGCAAGTTGCCGTGCATACGCCTCTGCCTCGTCGCGGGAGACTTCGCATTCCGTCGACAGAACAAGTGCGGGTGGCAGATCGGCGAGGGACTGCGCCCTGGAAGGCGTGGCCAGCGGGCTCTCCGCGGCCGCCAGGGACGGGAGGTACTGCTCCCAGAACCAGTCGAGGGCAGAGGCCGTGATGACATACCCGTCGCCGAATTCTGTCCGCGACGGCAGATTCGCGGTCGAATCGACGACCGGATAGATCAGAACCTGCGCGGCAAGGTGAGGTCCGCCCTCATCACGTGCGCGCTGAGCTGCGACAGCGGCCAGATTTCCACCCGCGCTGTCGCCCATGACGGCGATTCGCTCCGGGTCACCACCGAATTCTGTGGCATGTGCGGCAACCCATTTCAGAGCGGCGAAGGTGTCATCCGTCGCGGCAGGGAACTTGTTCTCCGGAGCAAGCCGGTAGCTGACAGTGACGACTATCGTCCCCACGTCGTTTGCCAACGCGCGCGCAGGCTCGTCCACGACGGCCAACCCGCCTCCGACGAAACCTCCACCATGGAAGTAGACGACGATCGGTAGCGGTCCGACGGCGTCGGGAATGTAGATTCTGAGGCTCTGGTCGCCGGCGGGACCCTGGTAGGTGGAATCGAGAACCTGCGCGACCTCCTCGGGTGGCGCCTGGAGTCCGGTGAAAGTGTCGACGACCTCTCGGCATTCCTGTGGGGTCATCAGCTCGAATGGACGTGCCCCCTGGTCCGCCATGGCGTCGATCAGGGTTTGCGCACGTTCGTCTAGTGGCATGTCGTTTCTCCTTCGGAGGGCTGGATTCGAGTGGGCTAGGCCGTGAGGACGCGAGAGCTCGTGAGGGCGAAACCGTTGTACCCCTTGGCTACGACCTCGTCGCAGGTCGCTCGGTAAGTGGGTGCGCCGCCCAGGTACACCATGCAGGCACGGGCTTTGCCGGGAATGTTCGCGCCCATGTACCAGGATTCGGCCTCCGGCATGAGAGTTCCCTGAGCGATTTCGTATACGTGCTCGACCCACTGGTCTTCGGCCTCGAGAGTCGGCTCGATGACATCGATTCCGTTCTCGCTCATGTACTTCATCGCATCGGTGGCGAAGTCGACATGATCTTCGATCGCGAGCGGCATGTTGTAGAGAACCGACGGGCTTTGCGGCCCCGTGACGAGAAACAGGTTGGGAAAACCGTTGACCGCGAGCCCGAGGTAGGTTCGAGGGCCTGCAGCCCACTTGTCGGAGAGCTTCGTGCCCTCACGCCCGACGATTCCCAGGTTCATCAATGGCCCGGTCATGGCGTCGAATCCGGTGGCAAGGACGATGACATCGAGCTCGAAGTCACTGTCGGCGGTGCGAACTCCGGATGCAGTGATCTCCTGGATCGGAGCGCTCTTGACGTCGACAAGCGTGACGTCGTCCTGGTTGTAGACCTCGTAGTAGTTCGTCTCGAGCGGCGGCCGCTTGGTTCCGTAGGCGTGATCCTTGGGGACGAGCAGCTCGGCAACAGCCGGGTTGTCGACGCGCTCGCGGATGCGGTCGCGGATGTAATCGGACACCGTGTCGTTCGCGGCCTTGTCGAAGAGGATGTCTTGGTAGCTGTCGACAAAGAGCTGGAAACCACCGGCGTTCCATCGCTCGTCGAAGGTCCGGCGCCTCTGTTCTGCGGACACCGCGAGCGCCGAGGGCTGAACCTGGGTGTACGGGACACCCAGGAAGTGGTTACGCGAGGCGTCACGAATCTCTGCGTAGTTGGCTTTGACCTCACGCACCATGTCGGGACAGGAAGGCCCGTTGCCGATCGGCGTGGCGTAATTCGGTGTCCGCTGGAAGACAGTCAGGTGGCCTGCCGTCTTCGCAATCTCGGCGATGGCCTGAATTCCGCTCGAACCGGTACCGATGACGCCGACCCGCTTACCTGTGAAGTCGACTGGCTCATGGGGCCAGTTCCCGGTGAGATACACCTCGCCCTTGAAGGATTCGATGCCGTTGAACTCCGGCTTCTTCGGTACCGACAGGTTTCCGGCGCCCGAGATCACGAACTTTGCAGTTGCGGTCGTCCCGTCCTCTGCGCCGATCCGCCACAGAGATTCGTCATCGTCCCAGACCATCGACGTGACACGGGTGTTGAACTGGATGTCTTTGCGCAGGTCGAACCGGTCGGCGACGTGGTTGAGATAGCGGAGAATCTCGGGCTGGGCGGCAAACTTCTCGGTCCACTCCCATTCCTGCTGCAGTTCTGCAGAGAACGAGTAGGAGTAGTGGATGCTCTCGATGTCACAGCGAGCACCGGGATAGCGATTCCAGTACCAGGTTCCGCCTACATCGGAGGCGACGTCGAAGACACGAGCGGACAAGCCCATCCGGTCCCGCAGCTTGTGGAGGGCGTAGAGGCCGGCGAACCCGGCGCCGATGACGATGGCGTCGAAATCGGCAGTGCGCCCATCTGTGGTGCGAGCAGTCATGGTGTGCCTCCCAAGGGATTGGACTGTGTGATCGGTGTCATAGAGTCGTCCTCGAACCTCCCCGGCGCTGGGGGGAGATCACCCCATCGGGTACCTGTGTCACAGATCACGTCGAATACGGGTAGGTCGCTGCAGCAGGATCCGGGCAGCCATGGCACGCCGCACAACACAATCGGTCGGTTTTCGGATCCGAGGGTTGAGCGTGCTGCCGAGGCAGCACACGGCATGGCACGGTTTCCGTCCAATTCACTTGAGCAAGATGCCTGAACGGTCTGCGTCGACCTTGCACAAGATCTAGGATCTCGGGCACGCTGCCTGAGATGCCCGTTCGGCTGTTGCCGTCCTTGGAGACCTCGCGGGTCATCGATAGTGTCAGCCGGACTTCTCCAACAGACCACCAAGAAGTTGAGGCAATGGCCGAACGCAACCCAGAATCAACCCGATGTCGACAAGCGGTCGACCCGTGCGCCGAGCTCGAAGCTGACGGATTCGAGAACGCCCACGAGGTTGGCCGCGGTAAGTACGGGGTTGTTTACAGTTGCTTCCAACGCGCGCTTGACCGAACCGTGGCCGTCAAGGTTCTGGCACCTGGTCTCGACGATGAGCATCTCGAGCACTTTGTCCACGCACATCAGGACATGGGGCGACTGTCCGACCATCCCAACATCGTCAGCATTCTTCAGATCGGAGTGACCGCCACTGGTCGCCCCTACATCGTCATGCCGCAACATCCACAAGGATCGCTCGACACCCGTATTCGGCGGGAGGGACCCGTGCCCTTGGGTGAGACTCTCGATATCGGGGTGAAGCTCGCTGGCGCACTGGAGACCGCGCACCGGGCCGGGGTAGTCCATCAAGGCGTCAAGCCCACGAATGTGATCTTCAGCGAGTACAACGAACCTCAACTCACCGATTTCGGCATCGCTCGCGTCTGCGATGACGTTCGACCGTCTACCAACTTCGAGGCGGCGCCGCAAACCTGTACACCACCAGAACTGATCCCGGCAGAGCCGCCGAGCGTTGCATCGGACGTCTACGATCTGGGAGCTCTGCTTCTCAGCGCTCTCACCGGGTACGCGCAGTTGGAACAACAGAGCGTCGAGCCGTCCCATATCCCGCCCGTGCAGGCCGACACCGTACAGGGTCCAGATCTGAACCTGGATGGGCTACCCGAAGCTGTGCGTAAGGTGATCGAGCGCGCAATGGCGGAGGATCCGGCCGCCCGGCACAGTTCCGCGGCAGAGTTGGGCGACGACCTGCGCAATGCCCAACGCACTTGCGGGCTGACTGTTGGCGAGATGGCACTACCAGCCCTCGCCCGCGATCGCATGGCTGAGCAACCGCCGGCGATTCGCCCCGCTTCGCGACGGCAGAATCCACGCACCAGAGCTGTCCCGCACATCGCGGTGACCAGTTTCGTCGGTAGGAAAAGGCTCCTCTCCGAGGCGCGAACGACACTTGCGGAATCCCGCCTGGTGACGCTGACAGGTCCAGGGGGAGTTGGTAAGACGAGGATCGCTTACGAACTCGCCGAACGCTCCCGCAAGACCTTCCGCGACGGGGTGCGCATCGTCGAGTTGGCGAGTGTCGAAGATGCGTCTCGCGTCGCCGACGCCGTCGTGTCAGCCCTGGCGGTACCGGATCAGTCCAATCGTGAGGCGATCGGCAAACTCATCGACTACTTACACGACCGCCAGATGCTGATTGTGCTCGACAACTGTGAGCATCTTCTCCGGGCGGCGGCCACCATGGTCGCAGAGCTGCTCGTCGAAGCGCGCGGTGTTCGAATCCTTGCCACCAGCAGAGAACCGCTCTCCATCGCCGGTGAGCACATCTACGTGATTCCGCCCCTGTCCACGCCACCGCTGGACGGGCCCTGTACGCCCGACGGTATCGACCATTTCGAGGCGGTACGCCTTCTGATCGACCGGGCCCGCAGCATCACTCCCGAGTTCGAGGTGACCGAGCGGAACGCGAACGCCATCGTGCAATTGTGCAACCGGCTCGACGGAATTCCACTTGCAATCGAACTCGCATCGGCCCGCCTTCGAACCCTGTCCGTAACACAAATCGTCGAGCGCCTCGATCGTCGATTCCAGCTGCTGACCAGCGGAGACCGAGTGGCGTTGCCGCGGCAGCAGACTCTGCGTGCACTCATCGACTGGAGTTACGAACTGTGCACTGAACCCGAAAAGGTCTTGTGGTCAAGGCTTTCCGTGTTTGCAGGCAATTTCGATCTCGAAGCCGCGGAACAAGTATGCGGATTCGGCGACCTCACCCCGGACGTCATACTCGATGTGCTGGACCGATTGGTGGCCAAGTCGATTCTCGTAACCGATCGCGACGGCGAAATCGTCCGATACCGCCAGCTGATGACAGTACGCGAGTATGGTTCCGAAATACTTTCTACCTCAGGCGATTACGCTACCGTCAAACGCCGCCACCGTGACCACTACCTCGATCGCGCCGCGCGGATGGTCGAGACCTGGTGCGGACCGGGCCAAGCGGAAGCATTGGCAGAGACGCGCCGCAATCACTCGAATCTGATCTCCGCACTGGAGTGGTCGACCAACACTCCGGAGGAGTTGGGATCTGCGGCAGAACTTGCAGCGCTCCTTCGATATCACTGGATAGCCGGAGGCTTTCTCAGTGATGGGCGACGGTGCCTCGAAGAGATCCTGGCTGCAATGGTTGATCCCAACCCGCAGCATGGAGAGGCTCTCTGGGTAGCGGCCTGGGTTGCGCTCATCCAAGGGGACCGCAACAGCGCTGCGGCATGGTTGGCCGAGTGTGATGAGTTGGCCCGCAAGAATGACGACCCTCGGCTCGCAACACATGTTGCGCAATGGAAAGCGGAGCACCACCTCTTCTCTGGTGACGCGGCGGGTGCGATCAACCTGCTCGAGCAGGCTCTCACTCGACACGTAGAGCTAGGAGACCTCGCCTCACAACTCACGACCCAGTTCCAGCTGGCCATGGCCCAGACCTACAACGGTCACCACATCGAGGCCTTGCAGACGTGTCGTGATGCCCTGGCACTCAGTAACGGACAGGGCGAAAGGTGGGCACGCTCGTACGCATTGTGGATCAGCGGAGTCTGCCACTGGCATCTCGAGGAATTCGACCGAGCCCAGCAGGACGCCCTCGACGCGCTGTCCATGCAGCACGACTTCAAGGACAGCATCTGCACCGCACTCACCATCGAGCTGCTCTCCTGGATTGCGGCGTCCACATCGAACTTCGACCGGGCAGCTGAACTGGTGGCCGCGGCCGGCGCGGTCTGGAGCAGGCTCGGTACCTCGGTCGAGGCCTTCGGCCCACATCTGCAGCGCGACTCGATCGAGTCGGCGAAGAAGGCAGCGAACGTGCTGGGAAACAAACGGATGACCGAACTGTCGGAGTCGCATCTCAAGCTGGACAAGGATGCCGCTATCGATCTGGCAATCGGCGCCGCCCGAACAGCCGGCCAGCGTCAACCTCACGAGTCGGCCACACCGACGTCACCCTTGACGAAACGAGAGCATGAGATTGCCGCACTGGTCTCCAGGGGACTGAGCAATCGAGCGATCGCCGAATCACTCGTCATCTCGACACGAACAGTCGACGGGCATGTCGAGAGGATCCTCGCCAAGCTCGACTTCACATCGAGAACGCAGATCGCATCATGGCTCGCGAGCAGAACTGCGCTCGCCGGTGAGGACGGCCCGCAGCGCACCTAGTCTCGGCTCTTCACGGGGCCGAGCAGTCCAGAGACTGGTGTTCCCTTCTCGGGGCGAACAATCGGCTGTGCGTGACGTCATCCCGACACGCCACCTCAACCCTTCTCGAGTTGGTCGTTCAGGTCGAGCAATACCTGATAGCGGCGGCTTACGTCGTCGCGATCGGCTGCCTCGGTCACCGTGGCGAGGTTGGCCCGCTGGATCATCGCGGCTTGATCGAGGAGCACCTGCCGACGTTCGAGCACATCCGTCTTCCCGAGGATCTTGGCAAGTGCATCGAGTTGACGGATCATCACAGCAGGCATACCTCCGCTGGCCTGACGGATCTTCTCGAAGGCGCGTTGCACAAGCCGGTCGTACTCGGGCTGGTAGGTGATCAGACGGATGCGTCCGTCACGATCGCGGCGGATCCGTCTCGGCTGCCAGTCGGTGGTGATCCGACACAGGCCGTCGCTGAGCCAGTCGATGCAGTTCAGCGCGGTGAAGGTGTCGTTGACGGCGGGAGAGAGGGCACGCAAAGCTATTTCGACGAGCTGGTCGACCGCGAAGGACACGTCCTGAGTCAGCGTGCGGTACGGCCCGGTGACGTGCCCACGCTCGAGATGCTCGGCAACTTGGCCAGCCGCTTCCGCCGGCCACACGTGGGCGAGGACATGCCCACGGACGAGGAAGTGCCCGGGCCGATAGGGCAGGTGGATGACGGCTCCGGCGTCGGTCGCGATCTGCACCAGCGTTTCGTGCCGGATGAACTGTAGGTAGCCGCTACGTGGGGTGTAGACGACGGCGCCGCTCTCATGGATCAAGGCCAGCGATTCCTCCACGGACGGGCCGCTGCGGCACTGGTCCTCCGTGGCATCGCTCTGAACATCGATCTCCTCGGATAGATCGGCTGCGATACCCGCAATGACTTGTGGCAGTTGGATGGTCGTGGTGATGTGGTTTATGAAGTAGATCAGAACTGCGAGATCGGTAACCGTCAATGCAAGCGCGACCGTGACGGACAGGTGTGGCACAAAGTCGCCGTGCGGCCCCGGACTGATCGAGACCAGCACCATGACGGCGTAGAGGAAGGTGGCCACGAACGTGCCCAGGGTCAACTGCGTTCCGCGGTCGCGGATGAAGTTGCGCAACATGCGCGGACCGAACTGGGTGGAAGCGAGGGTCAGCGCGACGATCGTGATCGAGAACACGACGCCGACCACCGTGATCAGCGCGGCCGCGATGGTGGTCAGAGTCTGCCGGGCCGCATCCGCGGTGCCACTCACCACCCAGGACGGCCATGCCGTATCGCTGGAGTAGACCGCCCGGTCGAGCGCCTGCGTCACGCCGAAGAGCCCGATGACGACGATCGCCTCGATAGCCGGTACCAGCCACAGGTTGGTGCGCAACGCCTCCCGACGCCAATCGGCTTCGAGATAGGCCCCGCCGCGTACCGGGAATGGCCGCAAAATTCTTCGCATTGCACGCCTTGATGGTCGAAGGAGTAACTGTTCGCCGACCAGACTTCCCGGCTCGCCATGTTCGGCGAGCTTAACTCACTGGGACCACCTCCTCGCGAGCACCGATACACAGCCTTCCCAGATCACCGACAAGGTCCGTCCAGCCTCGCGGTGCCCGGGGTCACTGTGGTGCACGCCGTACTGATTCGAGAAGCGCGCCCTGACCTGGCTACGGGATCAGAACATCGGGATTGAGGATGTTGGATGGATCGATTGCTTGCTTGATGCGCCGGTGCAGCGATAGGAGTTCCGGTGCCACGCTGGCTGCCAGAGCGGCTCTCTTCTGACGGCCAATACCGTACTCGGTCGAAATGGTGCCACCGAGTGCAGCAACGAGTTCATGAACTTCCCTTCTCGCCACCGCTGCAGCGACAGCGGCGGATTCGTTGCCGTGGGGGTAGCTCAGGACTGGGTGGGTCAGTTCATCGGCAGCATGTGTGCAACTGACGATGGTCGTGCGATTCCGCTCCGCTATTGCTGCTAGGCCCTCGGTCAACGCCGAGAGATGTCGATTTGGTACCGCTACGTCGTCACTGATCACCACTCCGGCCTTCTCGAGCGCCTCATAGATCGCATGACGCGGGCGATCGAACAGCTCCCCTTCGAACCGGTCGTCGGTCTTGAAGACAGCTGTGCTGTTGAGTTTTTCGCAGATCTTCTCCATCCTGGCCACCTCACTCTCCGCTGCTGCGCCCGCATCGGAGCATGCAATCAGCAGCGCTCCTGCCGTCCGGTCGAGATCCATCCTGAGGAAGTCCTCTGCCACATTGACAGCGGCGTTGTCCATGATCTCGAGCTGGGACGGCCGGAGAGCAACCGCAATATCGTGCGAGGCAGCAGCTGCTTCGCGCATGTGCGGGAAGTAGGCAACCAGAGTGTGCGCCGGAGAGGGATGAGGGACGAGACGCAGTGTGATGCTGGTGATCACCCCGAGGGTCCCCTCGCTTCCGACGAAGAGCTTCGCCAACGCCAAACCAGGTGAATCCTTCACACGAGCCCCACCGAGCTCAACGGCTGAACCATCGGCGAGAACAACCGTCATACCCAATACATAGTCACTGGTAACACCGTATTTCGCACAGCACGGCCCGCCCGCATTGGTCGCCACATTGCCGCCGATCGAGCAGATCTCGTACGACGACGGATCCGGGGGATAGAACAAACCAGCGGCGGCGGCAGCCAACTTGACGTCGACAGTGAGAGCTCCTGGCTCGACGACAGCAGTCCGTGATGCCGGGTCGACATTGATGGCGGTCATCCGCTCGAGGCTGAGGGTGATGGCTCCGTCGATAGCCGTGGAACCCCCGACCACGCTGGTTCCCGATCCACGGGGTACCACCGGAATGCCGTATTCGTTGGCGAACCTGAGCACTTCCTCGACTTCCGCCCTGTCGGCGGCGCGGACAACTGCCGCAGGCGTTCCGGAATCCGGATCAAAACTCCAATCCTGCCGATAGGACTCGAGCAAGTCAGGATCTGTGAGCAGAGAGCCCGGTGACAGTCGATGTGCGAGTACGTTCAAATTCTCGATGCCATGCATGCTCGGCACGATATCCCGATCGATGGCCAAAATTTCGACTAAATGTGTTGCAAGTCACCAAAGTTGGAGGAGATCTCAACACATATCTCGATCGGACCACTCCCCCGAGCTGGTCCGGCGGCGATGCCCCGAGAACTCGACTCGAGATCCGCTCCACTCGGCAGCCGTTCCATTCTTGCCTAATCCTCAGCGTGACAACGCTACTCGTGACAATCAGCTGAGGCGATGTCTCCGCAGCAGTCCAGTCGAGCTTCTCGACACACAGGCGGAACGGGATTCTCGCCGCAGACTTGACCTCAACCGCTGTTGAAGTTCTAGCGTAGCGCCCATGACGTATGTGATTGCACTGCCATGCGTGGATCTCAAAGACAAGGCGTGCATCGAGGAATGCCCTGTCGACTGCATCTACGAGGGCGGACGGATGCTCTACATCCATCCTGACGAATGTGTGGATTACGGTGCATGCGAACCAGTTTGCCCAGTTGAAGCCATATTCTACGAAGACGATCTTCCTGCCGATTTCGCCTCCTACTACACCGCGAATGTCGACTTCTTCGCCAGCCTCGGCTCGCCAGGAGGTGGCACCCGGAAAGGTCCGATCCATCGCGATCACCCCATCGTCGCGGCGGTCCAGCCGAAGACGCCAGACTGAGCGCGCTCAGAACTTCCGAGGAGCTGCACCTTGACGTCGCTGTCGTCTCCACCCCTTCACGTCGCCGTCGTCGGAGCCGGACCCGCCGGCATCCATGCGGCCGGCGTCCTCTCCCATCTTGCGCCGCGCACGAAGATCGACCTTATCGAGCTCCTTCCAGCCCCCTACGGGCTTGTCCGGTACGGGGTTTCGCCCGACCATCCGAGAATCAAGAAGATTGTCGAATCGCTCCACGGCGTGCTCGACGGCAGCAACATTCGCCTGTTGTGCAACATCGAGATCGGAACCGAAATCACCGTCGACGAACTGCGCGATGCCTACGACGCTGTCATCATCGCCACCGGCGCCTCCCGCGATGCGACGCTGGACATCCCCGGTATCCGACTACCCGGATCGTTCGGCGCAGCCGACTTCGTCTCCTGGTACAACGGGCATCCGGACGCACACACCACGTGGCCACTGAGCGCCGAGTCGGTGGCCGTGATCGGCGCGGGCAACGTCGCCTTGGATGTGACCCGGATGCTGATCAAGCACGCGCATACGTTGTCCGATACCGACGTTTCCGACAGGGTGTACCAAGACCTCGCGGCGAACCCGATTCGTGACGTCCACCTGTTCGCCCGGCGCGGCCCCGCCGACGTCCGCTTCTCGCCGATAGAGCTTCGCGAACTCGGTGACCAGCTCGACGTCGACGTGATAGTGAATCCTGCTGATCTCGAATCGAATCCGCACCTCGACCGGATGACGCGGCAGTTCACCCCGGTCCACCACATCGTGGAGACCATGCGCGAGTGGTCCCGCATCCCGGCAGACCGGCGCACGGCATCACGGCGGGTGTACCTGCACTTCCACCACGCTCCGGCTGCAGTCCTCGGCGCCGACACCGTCGAGGGTCTGCGCACCGAGGTCATGGCCCCTGACGGATACGGGCACGCATTCGGATCCGGCGAGTTCGTCGAGCATGACGTGCAGGCGGTCTACCGCGCCGTCGGGTACGCGAGCACAGCACTGGCTGGCGTCCCGTTCGATCATGCCTCCAACACCGTCCCACACGTCGCGGGCGCTGTCGTCGACAATCACGGCAATCACGTTCCCGGGCTTTACACGACGGGATGGATCAAGCGCGGCCCCGTCGGGCTGATCGGGTCGACGAAGTCCGACGCCCGCCAGACCGTTGACACCCTGCTCGCGCGGGTCGCCGCCGACGCTCGTCCGCGCCTCGACAGGCAGGGCGTCGACGGCCTACTCCGGGACCGCAACCTTCGGACGGTCGACTGGGACGGCTGGCTCCGGATCGACTCCGCAGAAAGAGAACTCGGCGCAGCGTGTGGCCGGGATCGCATCAAAATCGTCGAACGCGACGAACTGGTCACTATCGGCACGCAACCACGAGATCAAACATAGCGGGTCGGTGTGCGCAACGGGGTCGACACCCTGGCGGAGGCGGCAATCCGGACGCGGAACGGCCAGCCCTGGCCACTCTCACGAAATCCCGCGCCGGTGCATGAAACACTGCAATACATGCGCGGAATCATCCTGGCCGGCGGCACGGGCAGCCGACTGCACCCGATCACGCTCGGTGTGAGCAAGCAGCTTGTGCCGGTCTATGACAAGCCGATGATCTACTACCCGCTCACCACGCTCCTATTGGCCGGGATCCGCGACATCCTGATCATCACCACCCCCGGCGACGCCGAGCAGTTCCGTCTACTCCTCGGCGACGGGTCCCGCTTCGGGATTTCGCTGAGCTATCAGGTGCAGGCCGAACCGAACGGTCTCGCGCAGGCCTTCGTGCTCGGCGCCGACCACATCGGCACCGACTCCGTCGCGCTCGTCTTGGGTGACAACATCTTCTACGGCCCTGGCCTGGGCACGACGCTCACCCGCTTCCACCACGTCAAAGGCGGCGCCGTGTTCGGCTACTGGGTGTCCGAACCCCGCGCGTACGGCGTCATCGAGTTCGACGACGACGGGATGGCAGTCTCACTGGAGGAGAAGCCGGCGACGCCGCGCTCCAACTATGCGGTGCCGGGGCTGTACTTCTACGACAACGACGTCGTGTCCATCGCCCGCGACCTCGAGCCGTCCGCGCGTGGCGAATACGAGATCACCGACGTCAACCGGACATATCTCGAGGCCGGACGGCTGCAGGTCGAGGTTCTTCCGCGTGGCACTGCTTGGTTGGATACCGGCACATTCGACTCGTTGCTCGACGCGTCCAACTACGTGCGGACCATCGAGCAGCGGCAGGGTCTCAAGATCGGCGTGCCCGAGGAGGTCGCGTGGCGACGCGGCTTCATTTCCGACGACGAGCTGCGTGAGCGCGCCGAACCGCTGGTCAAGTCCGGCTACGGCACGTACCTGCTGGCACTGCTCGACCGCGGTAGAGAATGGTGATCATGGATTATCGGGAATTGAAGGTTCCAGGAGCGTGGGAGATCACGCCCCGACAGTTCAGCGACGACCGAGGGCTGTTCCTCGAGTGGTTCAAGGAGCCCGGATTCTCGGATGCCACCGGCCGGACACTGGATCTGCAGCAGGCGAACTGCTCGGTATCCGCAGCGGGTGTACTGCGCGGCGTGCACTTCGCCGACGCCTCGCCCGGGCAGGCCAAGTACGTCACATGCGTAAATGGCGCGGTGCTCGACGTCGTGGTCGATTTACAGGTCGGCTCGCCCACGTTCGGGCAGTGGGATTCGATCCTGCTCGACGACATCGACCGGCGAGCGAGCTTCATCTCCGAAGGTCTCGGCCACGCTTTCCTGTCCCTCGAGGACGGCTCGACCGTGGTGTACATGTGTTCGACGGGTTACAACCCCGAGCGCGAGCACGAGGTGAGCCCACTGGATCCGGAAATCGGCATCGACTGGCCCACAGTCGGACGCGACGGCACCCCACTGCAATGGAAGCTGTCGGACAAGGATCTTGCCGCACCCACACTGCGACAGGCTCTGGACTCGGGTCTGCTGCCGCAGAACGAGGAGGGGGTGCACTGACTCGGTGACCGCGAATCGTCTGCGCCGCAGTGTTTTCAGTGCTGCTCTGGCAGTGCTCGCGGCCGCAGGCCTCGCGCTCGTGGCAATTCCGCTCGAACACGGCACTATCGACGCTTCGCCGCCGGCTGCCGTCGTCGCACCCGCGCCACCATCGGCGATTGCGCTCAGCCCCGAGGAGATCTCGAACCGGGTGGTTCCCACCATCGTGACCATCACCGCCACGTCGGGATTCACTGAGATGGCCGGCACTGGGATCGTGCTCAGCCCGGACGCCGTGGTGCTCACCAACCACCATGTGATCGACGGCGGATCGGACATCACGGCAACGAGCATGCACGACAAGGCGAAGTATGCCGTCGAAGTACTCGGATACGACAGCTCCCGAGATCTCGCGGTGCTGCGGCTCACCGGGGCGAAGGGCCTGCCCGCGGCCGTCCTGGGATCGTCGAATGCGGTCCGGGTCGGCGACGCCGTCACGGCGATCGGAAACGCCGAGGGCGGTGGAGTTCCGGTATCCGCACCCGGCGCCGTCACCCGCCTGGGCGTGGCGGTGACGACCCGAAATACGACGGACGGCTCCCGCAACCAGCTGTCCGGCCTGATCGAAGTCGATGCGAACGTTCGGCCGGGCGACTCCGGCGGCCCACTCGTCGACGCTCTCGGCAACGTGATCGGTGTCAGCAGTGCGGGCAATGCAGTCGACGGCCACGCCGAGAATGCGCCCACACCCAAGTCGTTTGCCATCCCCATCGGCGCCGCAATGCCGCTCGTCGACCAGATTCTCGCCGGCCGCTCGTCCGAGACCGTGCACATCGGTCCAACCCCGCTGCTGGGCGTCAGCGTCCGCGATCACCGCGGCCCGCAGTCCCCCGGACCCTCCGGCGCGCAGGTCGCCGCCGTCGGGTATCGAAGTCCCGCTGAGGGAGTCGGGCTGGCGCGCGGCGATGTGATCACCGAGTTCGACGGCGTGCCGATCCGGGCCGCCGCCGATCTGACCACCCGGATGATCGCCCTGCACCCCGGGGACGCCGTGAAACTCCGATGGATCGACGGAGCCGGGCTTGAACGGGTGGAATCCGTCGTACTGGCGGAGGGGCCGCCGCACTAGTAGATCCGGAACCTAACCGCCGATGCCGAGCCTGCCGGCAAGCCGCTGCAGGTAGGCCACCACCTGCGCCTCCTCCGCGTCAGGCGTTCCGAACATCGCCTCACTGACCCCGAGTTCCTCCCAGCGGGCCAGCCTGTCGGCATCCGGCTTGCCGGAGAGCACCACGATCTCGGGCCGCCCGGAACGTCCAGCGTCGATCCAGATCGTGTTCAACAGCGCGACGTTCTCCTCGATGTCTCGCTCGATCGGCGTGGTGATCCAGCCATCCGCAGACCGGGCGATCCACGCGAACGTCTTCTCCGACGCGCCGGCGCCGACCAGGACGGGCGGGCGCGGCTGCTGGATCGGCTTGGGCCACGCCCAACTGGAGTCGAACTTCACGAACTGCCCGTCGTACGACGCCTCCTCCTTCGTCCACAACGCATTCATCGCCTCGAGGTACTCACGCAGCGCGGTGCGGCGCTTCTTGGGATCGATACCGTGGTCGGCGAGTTCCTCGGTGTTCCAGCCGTATCCGACACCGAACGTGACGCGCCCGCCGGACAGGTGATCGAGCGAGGCAATAGTCTTCGCCAGCGTGATGGGGTCGTGCTCGAGCGGCAGCGCCACCGACGTACCCAGCCGGATCCGGGAGGTCACCGCCGCCGCAGTCGCGAGCGCTACCCACGGATCAAGGGTGCGCATGTAACGGTCGTCGGGCAGCGCCTCGCTGTCGGTGCCGGGGTAGTTCGACTCTCGGTTGACCGGGATGTGCGTGTGTTCGGGCACGTACAGCGCGTCGAAGCCGCAGCCCTCCACGGCTCGCGCCGCAGCCGCCGGGGTGATCCCCCGGTCGCTGGTGAACAGGCTGATGCCGTAGCGCACGATCTGGCTCCTCCACGTCGAATGACCGCCAGAAATGTAACCTGTTCCGGTTCGATCCGGGAGGGTTTCCAGACAAGCGTCCAGTCATCGGCCGATCTTGAAGATCACCGCACGCTGGACCACGAAGTTGATGACCGTCGCGGTGCCCTGAGCGATGACGAAGGCCAGCGGAATCCGCCACCATTCGTCCGGAAAGACGTCGTTCATCACGGCATTGAGGCCCACCTGCACCGCGAACGTCACGGCGTACAGCACCACAACCGCGACGAAGCGCGCCCGATTGGGCTCGGCCTTGAACGTCCAGCGACGGTTGATGAGGTAGGCCGTCGTGGTGCCGGCGATGAAGCCGATGGCCTTCGCGATGTCGCGCGGCAGCCCGAGCGCGAGCATCAGTACGTACAACCCGAAGTCCACGACGGCGGACAGTCCGCCGGTGAGCACGAAGCGCACGATCTGCGTCTTCAGGTCCGGCGCATCGTCGGCGATGGACTCGGTGACGGGGATCTCGACCGGCAGCGGGACGTGCGGCTCGTCGGCGTGGGGGGTTCCGGGCACGCACCGAGCGTAGGCGACCGCGCGCACCGATCCGGTCGTGACATCCGGCACACGGAGTAGACCTCGAGTGCACTAGAGGTTGCAAGATCAAGTCCATGACCGTTTACACGCTGCCCGAACTCCCCTACGACTACGCCGCCCTCGAGCCGCACATCTCCGGCAAGATCATGGCCCTGCACCACGACAAGCACCACGCCGCCTACGTCGCCGGCGCCAACACCGCCCTCGACAAGCTCGCCGAACTCCGCGAAGCCGACGCCCTCGCCCCCGTGGTCAACCTCCACGAGAAGAACCTCGCCTTCCACCTCGGCGGCCACACCAACCACAGCGTGTTCTGGAACAACCTCTCCCCCGACGGCGGAGACAAGCCCGAAGGCGAACTCGCCGCCGCCATCGACGACCAGTTCGGCAGCTTCGACGCCTTCCGCAGCCACTTCTCCGCCAACGCCAACGCCATCCAAGGCTCCGGCTGGTCCATCCTCGCCTGGGACTCCATCGGCCAGCGCATGATCATCGTCCAGCTCTACGACCAGCAGGGCAACATCAGCATCGGCCTCACCCCCCTGCTCATGCTCGACATGTGGGAACACGCCTTCTACCTCGACTACCAGAACGTCAAGGGCGACTACGTCAACGCCTTCTGGAACATCGTCAACTGGAACGACGTCGCCACCCGCTTCGCCGCCGCCCGCACCCAGACCGCCGGACTCATCGTCCCCGCCTGACCCGTCCCCCACTCCCGCGTTTTGCGCACTTATCGCGCTTCCGGACCCCGGAAACGCGCGATAAGTGCGCAAAACGAGGATAAAGAAGTTGTGGAACGGCACACGCGTGCCGGGGCAGGGGCACTACCGCCAGGTAGCCTCGTATCCGATGTCCACGACAGCAGAAGAGACGGCTCACGAGCCGCTCCCCACGCAAACCCGCACCCTCACCGGATGGGGACGCACCGCGCCCACCACCGCCCAGGTGCTGTCCACACCCGACGTCGAGCTGATCGCCAAGGCGGTCGCCCAGGTGGCGGAGCAGAACGAGTCGAAGCCCGCATACCTGCGGCGAGGCGTCATCGCGCGCGGCCTGGGCCGCTCGTATGGCGACCCTGCGCAGAACGCCGGCGGACTCGTTGTCGACATGAACGCGTTGAAGCGGATCCACAACATCGACGCCGACACCCACATGGTGACGGTGGACGCCGGTGTGAACCTGGATCAGCTGATGCGCGCGGCACTGCCATTCGGGCTGTGGGTTCCGGTGCTACCGGGCACCCGCCAGGTCACGGTTGCCGGCGCGATCGCGTCCGACATCCACGGCAAGAACCATCACAGCGCCGGTAGCTTCGGCAATCACGTGCGCTCGATGGATCTACTCACCGCGGACGGCCAGGTGCGCACCCTCACCCCGGCCGGCCGGAACTCGAAGCTGTTCTGGGCCACGGTCGGTGGCATGGGCCTGACGGGCATCATCCTCAAGGCCACTATCGAGATGACACCGACGGAGACCGCATACTTCATCGCGGACAGCCGACGCACGGCCGACCTCGACGAAACCATCGCCCTGCACAGCGACGGCAGCGAGGAAAACTACGACTATTCGAGCGCGTGGTTCGACGCGATCTCGCCCGAGCCCAAGCTGGGCCGGGCCGCGGTCTCACGTGGCAGCCTCGCCAAGCTGGATCAGCTACCGAAGAAGCTGCAGAAAGACCCGCTCAAGTTCGACGCCCCAACGTTGCTCACGCTGCCGGACGTCTTCCCCAACGGTCTCGCAAACAAGTTCAACTTCTCGGTGATCGGCGAGCTGTACTACCGGAAGACGAAGAACGCGGACAACCAGATCCAGAACCTGACGCAGTTCTACCACCCGTTGGATCTGTTCGGGGAGTGGAACCGCGGCTACGGCTCCAACGGATTCCTGCAGTACCAGTTCGTGGTGCCGCCGGAGGCCGTCGGCGAGTTCAAGCAGATCATCCGCGACATCCAGTCGTCCGGGCATCACTCGTTCCTCAACGTGTTCAAGCTGTTCGGCGAGGGCAACAAGGCACCGCTGAGCTTCCCCATGGCCGGCTGGAACATCTGCGTCGACTTCCGGATCAAGCCGGGACTCAACGAGTTCGTCACTGAACTCGATAAGCGCGTGCTCGAGTTCGGCGGCCGGCTGTACACCGCGAAGGACTCGCGGACCACGGCCGAGACGTTCCATGCGATGTACCCGCGGATCGACGAGTGGATCAAGGTCCGCCGATCCATCGACCCCACAGGCGTTTTCGCCTCCGACATGTCCAGAAGGTTGGAACTGCAATGACAATGGGAGCTGAAGCTCGGTGATCAACGCTGTCGGAAACCCCCAGACCCTGCTGCTCCTCGGAGGCACGTCCGAGATCGGCCTGGCAATCTGCGAGGAATACCTCAAGAAGTCGCCGCTGCGCGTCATTCTCGCTGCGCTGCCGAACGATCCGGGTCGCGACGCCGCCGTCGCACAGATGAAGGCCGCGGGCGCCACCCAGGTCGACGTCATCGACTTCGACGCGCTCGACACCGAGAGCCACCCCAAGGTGATCGACGAGGCCTTCTCGAACGGTGACGTGGACGTCGCGATCGTCGCGTTCGCCCTCGACGGCGACGCTGAGGAGCTGTGGCAGAACCAGCGCAAGGCCGTGCTGGTCGCGAACGTCAACTACACCGCATCCGTCTCGGTCGGTGTGCTCGTCGGCGAGAAGATGAAGGCGCAGGGCTTCGGCCGCATCATCGCGATGTCGTCGGTGGCCGGTGAGCGCGTCAAACGCGCCAACTTCGTCTACGGCTCCACCAAGGCCGGCCTCGACGGCTTCTACCTGGGCCTGGGCGAGGCGCTGGCCCCGTTCGGTCCCAAGGTGACCGTCGTGCGACCGGGCATGGTGCGCACCAAGTTCAGCGCGCATGTCAAGGAAGCCCCGCTGACCGTGAACAAGGAAGACGTGGCCGCGCTGGCGGTTGCCGGCTCCGACAAGGGCAAGGAAATCGTCTGGACCCCGGGTCCGTGGCGCTTCGTGATGATGGCCCTGCGGCACGTCCCGCGTGCCATCTTCCGCAAGCTGCCGATCTAGTTCCCGCGTTTTGCGCACCTGTCGCTGTTCCCCGCGCCTCCAGGGAGCAACGAGTGCGCAAAACGCGGGTATCTAGGCTGCCTCCCAGGCAGCCAGCACCGTTCGGATGCCCGTCACGAGGGCCAACGGCTGATCGATCATCGTGTGGTGTCCGGCGGCGGGAATTTCTGCGATCAGCGCGGACGGCCCGAACCGCGCCCGCATGTGTGTCATCAGTTCAGGAGAGACGATGCCGTTCTCGGCGCGGAAGTAGGCCAGACGGCACCGCGGCGATGCCTCGACGAGGATGTCGCCGCCCGATCGGGTGAAGACCGCCGGATCGAACTTCCACGACCAGCCGCCCTCGACGTCCACCAGTGACGTCTCGGCGACATGCTCTCGCACGCACGGGACGGCCGCGTTCTGCTGCGGCACGAACCGGAATCGTGCCAGTGCCTCCTCGCGATCGGTGTAGAGCTTCTTCGGTCCGAACGCCGCCTTACGGCGGGCCGCCTCCTCCTCGGGTGTCCGCTGCCGGATGGGCGAGTCGATGATCTGCACCCCGGCCAGCCGATCGCCGTACAGGTGCGCGGCGACGTACGCGACGATGCCACCCATGCTGTGACCCACCAGCACCGGAGCACCGGCGATGCCCGACACCTCCGCAACCGACACCACCTCGTGTGCCCACTGATCCAGCGAGTAGTACTCGCGGGTATCGCTGTCACCGTGCCCACTCAGGTCCAGTGCGACGACGCGACGATCGCCGGCCAGCTGCGGGCCGATGTGATCCCACCAGCGCGAGTGCGCCGCGCCGCCGTGGATCAGCACCAGCCCGGGCCGACCCGACTCACCCCAGGCCCGAAAGTGCACACCGACGCCGTCTACCTCGACGCTGCCGGTATCGACCGGTGCGGCCAGCGCATCGATGAACCACTTCGGCGGCGATACCTGCTCATCACTCATCCCTCGAACCTACTGAAAGCGAATCCGGGTCTTGCACCCAAGTAAGCTCGGCCCGTGTCGCAATCAGGTGCCGCCCCCGTCGAAGAGTCGCGAGTCGCCCCTGCCCGGCGGGCCGCCTCCACCGCGGCCGATATGATCCTCGCAACCGTGGTCGCGGTGGCCGTCACCGTAGTTGGCCTGTTCGCATTCGATCAGGTGTCGTGGCCGGCGTTCAACTCGTCCAACGTCACGCAGGCCGTCACCACAGTCGGGCAGCTGGGGACCATCGCAGTGCTCGCTGGGTGCGTGATGCTGTACCGCGCCGGACGATGGGTCCGGGCGGCGACGGTGCTGTCATGGGCGAGCTTGTCGGCGTTCGTGACCGTGACGCTCGGCATGCCGCTGAGTGCGACCAAGCTGTACCTGCACGGCATCTCGGTGGATCAGGAGTTCCGCACCGAGTACCTGACCCGGCTCACCGATTCCGCTGCCCTGCATGACATGACGTACGCGGACCTACCGCCCTACTACCCCGCAGGCTGGTTCTGGATCGGCGGCCGCGTCGCGAATCTCCTCGGCATGGACGGCTGGGAAGCATTCAAGCCGTATTCGATCGGTTCGATCGCGGTGGCCGCAGTGCTCGCGCTTGTCCTGTGGAACAAGCTGATTCGCTCCGACTGGGCGGTGGTGGTCGCGCTCGCGACCACCGCATTGCTGGTCGCATATGGCTCCGCAGAGCCGTACGGCGCAGTGATCGCAATCCTTGTCCCGCCGGTTCTCGTGCTCGCGTGGGGCGGGCTGTACCGGCCGGAGAGGTCTGCTCAGACGCATAACGGCGGATGGGGAGCCATCGTGGGAACCGGCGTGTTCCTCGGCGTCGCGGCCGCTTTCTACACGCTGTACCTCGGGTTGGCCGCGTTTGCGGTGACGCTCATGGCACTGGTCGCCGCAGGGCTGGCCGTACGGGCTCAGGGTTCCTGGCGCGCGGCGATGGACCCGCTGCTGCGGTTGATCGTCACAGCCGTGATCGCCGGCCTACTTGCGCTCACCGTGTGGCTGCCGTACGTGCTCGAGAGACTGCGCGGCACCGTCGCCGACAGCGGCACCGCCACCCACTATCTGCCCGACGCCGGTGCGCATCTGCCCCTGCCGATGATCCAATTCACCCTCGCCGGGGCGTTGTGTCTGCTGGGCACGATCTGGCTGGTGGTGCGGGTTTCATTCTCGCGGCGCGCACAGGCGCTCAGTGCCGGCGTGATCGCGATCTACCTGTGGTCGATACTGTCGATGACAGTCACGGTCGTCGGGAGCACGCTGCTCTCGTTCCGACTCGAACCGCTGCTGATCCTGCTGTTGGGCACCGCGGGCGTGTTCGGGTTCTTCGAGTTCTCCCGCTGGCTGGTTCTGGCGACGAGTGAGAACCCACGGGTCAAGGCATCGGTTGTCGTGATCGGGCTCGCTGGCGCCATCGCATTCGTGCAGAACATTCCCCAGGTCCTCGCCGGCGACATCACCGTTGCCTACACCGATACCGACGGCGACGGCGTCCGCGCCGACAAACGTCCGGCCGGCCCCGCCGCCTACTACGGCGATGTGGACCGCATCATCACCGATCAGCGGCCGCAGGTACGCCGAGACACCGTCGTGCTCACCACCGACACCAGTTTCCTCAGCTACTACCCGTATCTCGGGTTCCAGGCCCTCACGTCGCACTACGCGAACCCGCTCGCCAACTTCCGCGAGCGGGCCGAGGCGATCGAGAGCTGGTCCGAGCTCAGCACCCCCGACGAGTTGATCGCAGCAATGGACAAGAGTCCTTGGCGCGCACCGGACGTGTTCGTCTTCCGAAAGAGCGCCGCCGGGTACACGCTGAGACTGGCCGAGGACGTATACCCCAACGATCCGAACGTCCGCCGATACACCGTGACGTTCCCGAAGGAACTGTTCGACGATCCCCGGTTCACAGTGGACGAGGTGGGCCCGTTCGTCGTGGTGACCCGGTCCGGCCAGTAATGCGGTGACTGCCCGCCGGACGTCCCGGGTCGTGCAGCAACGGACTGCGCGCTGCCAGGACACCTGCTCAACCTCAGGGTGGCATCAGACCGCGATCGCGGAAGCCCCCTGATACCCGCACGCGTCCGCCAACCAGCACAGGTTCCGTCCCAAGGGTCGCTGAACTGCTGGTGAACCAGCACCCCGACCGCCCGAATCCAAGTGATCCCACTCACGTGGTTGACACTGTGTGATCCAGCCCATACCCTCATTTCCATTGATTGCAATCGTTTACATCCACCCGCGAGGGACCAGTTTCAGGGAGCGAGCATGGCCAGAAGAAGCAGCCGCTGGAGACTACCGGCCGCAGTATGCGCAATCGCATTGTCCGTCAGCGCTTGCGGCGCAGGGGGTTCCAATGATGCCGCCAATGAAAACGTTCTCATTGCAGCATCCCAGAGCGAAGTGCCCTCGCTGGATCCGCAGGCGATCAACGGTACGGTCGGGTTGCGGATCACTGACGCGATCTACGACACCCTGGTTCGCGAAGACCTCAGCGCGACCACCAAGGAAGCAACGGAAATCGAGCCGTTCCTTGCGGAGAAATGGACGGTGTCCGCGGACGCCACCAGCTACGTCTTCACCATTCGCGAGGGCGTGACCTTCCAAGACGGAACTCCGCTGAATGCCGAAGCTGTTCACAAGAACTTCGAGCGTCTGCTCAATCCCGACGCAAGCTTCTACTCCCGAACCGCCGCGGCAAACATGGGATTCCTCACGCGCTGGATCGGACGAACCGAAGCCACCTCCGATCGGGACCTCACCATCACCTTGAAGGCGCCCTTCGTCGAGCTTCCGCGACTTCTCAAGGATCGCAGAATGGGCATCATCAGCCCAACAGCTCTCGATCAGATGACGGAAGAAGAACTCGCGACACATCCTGTCGGCACCGGCCCTTTCATGACGACCGGTGTCACGCCGGGTGAGTCCATTCGACTCCAACGGTTCGACAACTACTGGCGAGGTGAGCCCAAGCTCGAATCCATTGTCTTCGTGACGATTCAGGATCCGGGATCGATGGCCACCGCGATGCAGACCCGGCAGGTCGACGTAATTCTGAGTGCTGGCGCCCAGCAGATCACGCAGCTCTCGAACGATGAAGGCGTCACCGTTCAGTATCCGGACGCGGCAAACCAGTACTTCATTCGCTTGAACACGAAGAGCGGTCCTACCGCGAACAAGGACGTGCGACAAGCACTGAACTTCGCCATCAACCGCGAGGCCCTGGCGACTGCGACGGATGGCCAGGCGCGGCCCCTGCACGGCTCGCTCCCCAGCGGTAACACTCTGTGGCAGAGTGATTCCGAGGAGATCTACAGCCACAACCCGGATCGGGCGAGAGAGCTTCTTGCCGCGGCTGGCTACAGCGATGGCTTCAGCATGAAGCTCCTGGCGCCGAGCGCCGGCCCCGGCTTCTCGCAGTCCAAGCAGATCATGGCCCTCGTCCAGCAGGATCTCGCATCGGTAGGTGTCAATCTCTCAGTCGAGTACATGGACTTCACCACGCTCGTGGCAACCGAAGGCCCCGGTTACACGGACGGCGTCGCCGGCTCCTACAACGGCTGGACCACCGGCGCAGACAACGCGTACTGGCTGGAGACAATGTTCAGCCCCACACTGGTTCCGCCCGCCGGGGTAAATCGTGGTTGGTACGTCAACGATCAGGTCGGTGCGATGTTCGGCGAAGCCCGCGGGACGGTGGATGAGAACGCTCGCCGCGACCTCTACCGCAAGGCCGTCCGGCAGATCGACGAGGACGCACCCTGGATCTTCCTGTACCAGGACCGCCTCCCCCGCATGTACGTGACCGACGTCCAGGGCATCAACGAAAACCCCAGCGCATTCGTCGACTACGCGGTGGTTTCCAAGTGAGCGAGACAGACCGAGTGGGTACACCTCAATCAGCTTCCCGCACAACAGATACGGAGAATAGAGAATGTTGATCGACGCACTCCAGTTCAGCAAGCCGGAGCGAGCACGATTCGTCGAGTGGCGCGAGGGCAACGTAACCGCCGTCCACGTCACGATCGCGATTTGGGAAGACTCGACCGAGACAATGCGCGAACTCGGAAAGTGGCAGCGTCGCCTGGAAGAGAACGCCGATCTCATCGTCCAGGCGCGCACGGTCGAAGACATCGCAGCCGCAGAACGAGAGAACAAGACTGCCGTCATCCTCGGCTTCCAGAACTCTTCCCCCTTCGAGAGCGACCTCGACTTGGTCAGCGCCTTCTACGAGGCCGGCGTGCGGATCGCACAGCTCACGTACAACACTCAGAACTCCGCCGGCGCCGGATGCTGGGAAGATGACGAAGCGGGCCTGTCGAAGACCTACGGACTGAACCTGATCCGGGAGATGAACCGGATCGGTATGCTGATCGACCTTTCGCATTGCAATGAGAAGACGAGCTATCAAGCAATCGAAGCGTCCGATTGCCCGGTCGCAATCACTCATGCCAACCCCGTCGATTGCGTCGGAATGGACGCCGAGTTGGCCGTCCGGAACAAGTCGAAGGACCTACTGAAGGCGCTGGCTCAGCGGAATGGTGTTGTGGGGCTTAGCATGTACCCGCGAATCGCTCCCAACGGCGTCAACTGCTCGATCGACGACTTCTGCGACATGGTCTTCTGGACGGTGGAGAACATCGGTATCGATCACGTCGGCTTCGGGTCGGACTTCTACATCGGATATGCCGACGAGGAGGTCCTGTGGTGGAGACAGGGCCGATGGTCACGCACCTCGATGATCCCGCTCACCGGCTACACACCGTTCCCACGCTGGTTCGACTCCTCGCGTGGATACACGGACCTGCTCGCCCGCCTGGAGCAGCGCGGAATGTCCCCGGCCGAGGTGAGCGCGGTCGCCGGCGGCAATTGGGCTCGTGTCTTCTCGGCAGCATGGAAGTAAGGAAGAACGTCATGGAGTTTCTCGTCAACATTCGCATCAACATTCCGGCCGACATGCCCGAGGAACAGTACAACAAGCTCGTCGTAGACGAACGAGAGTTGGCCGCGCTGCTCGCCGAGAAGGGAACGCTCAAACGTATGTGGCGGGTCCCGGGGCGCCGCGAGAACTGGGGTCTCTGGTCGGCGATCGATGCCACCGAGCTGCACGAGACGCTGTCCTCACTACCGGTGTGGCCCTGGATGGACCTGGATGTACACCCCCTGGCCCAGCACCCCGTCGATCCCGCTTCTCGATAAATTCCTCCGATGACACTGCACAGCAGCGGCTTTCGAATCAGCAAAGGTATGGGATATCGGTGACTGAGAACCTTGTGAGTGAACTGGATCGAGTGGTTTCTCGCGCGACCTCTGCGCATTCCGTGTGGGGAGGTAGCGTTGCAGTCGAGCGTTCCCGCGGACTCCATGCGGCGGCACAGGCCCTCCGAGTGGAGTCGACCCGTCTCGCCGAACTGATTGCCGCGGAGACGAAGAAGACCGTGAAGGAGGCTCAGGGCGAGCTCGCAAATGCCTGCAATCTCCTCGACTTCTTCGCCGGTACTGCCCTACGGCCCATCGGTGACACGTTTCCGTCCAATCGTGCCGGGGTCACCGTGTACACCCGACGGTTTCCGCTCGGCGTCGTCGGGGTAATCACGCCGTGGAACTTCCCTGCCAATATGGCGATCCTCAAGGTCGCCCCCGCGATCGCCGCCGGGAATGCGGTCGTCATCAAGCCCTCCGAGTTCGTGCAGCAGTCGACCGCCGCCATCGCAGATGTCTTGGCACCCCACTTCCCCCACGGGTTGATTGCGTCTGTCGGTGGATCAGTGGAGGTAGGCAAGGCGCTCGTCGCCCATCCCGAGATATCTGCAGTCGCCTTCACCGGGTCTACCGCTGTCGGCAGGGAGATCGCGGCAGCCGCGGCCAGTCGCGGCATCCCTGCCCTCTGCGAGATGGGTGGAAAGAACTGCATCACGGTCACTGAATCAGCCGAGTTCGCCAAGAGCGTGGACGCAGTGCTGACGAGCGCGTTCTCGATGAACGGCCAGAAGTGCACCGCCGCCGCGAATGTGTTCGTCAGCACCCAGGTCTACGACGCCTTCAAGGAGACGCTGCTAGCGCGGCTGCCGAACTGGGCGGATGAACAGCGAGAAATGCTCGGCGAGGACTTCATCGAAACGGGTCTGGTCGACCAGGCGGCATGGGACCGAGTGAAAACCGTTGTTGCCCAGTCGAAGGGATCGAATGCCCTGGTTACCTATCCCTCAGACGGGGTGATCGACCGGAACACTCCGGTGGTGCTCGAGGACGTCACGCCACAGATGCCGGTGTACCGCGAAGAGGTGTTCGGTCCCGTCATCTCCCTCATCCGGTACGAGAGCCTGAGCGATGTGATCGCGGAGATCAACTCGCTTGAATACGGCCTCGTGGCATCGATCTACACCAAAGACCTGCCGGAGGCGCTCAGCTTCAGCGAAAGCGTCGAAGCCGGAACGGTATTGGTGAACCAGCCGACGACCGGTCTCGACTTCAACATCCCCTTCGTCGGATGGAAGGCTTCCGGTTTCGGACCGAGCGAGCAGGCCGATGACGCCGTCAAGGCCTACACGCGTGAGAAGACGATCTACCTGTCGTGAGCCCGTACCAGCTTGCGGCCGAACAAGTCACAGAAGACAGAAATTGGAGAACCAGAAAATGATGCTTGGCTGGCGTGCAAAGATCGGTCAGATTCGTCCGGCAACGGCCATCGAGGGTGCCGAGGAATGGCGCACTGTGGCCCCGAAGGGAGTGGCGTTCGCCGACGCTCGCACCATCGTTCCGCGAGTAGACAACGACGGACTCGAGGTGATGATGGCCCAGGTCATCACAGCTGCAGAGCAGCTCGCGACCTCGAAGGTGGACCTGATCGTGCAGTGCGGCGCTCCAGGCACCTTCCTCAAGGGTGCCGGCGCCGATGAGCAGATCAAGAAGGAGATCTTCGACGCAGTCGGAATTCCTGCAATCACGATGGCGGAGTCCGCGATTGTCGCCCTCAAGGCCGTCGGAGCCGAGAGCGTAGCAGTCGGCACGATCTACACAGACGATGTCAACGAAGCACTCGCGAAGACGATCGAAGCCGCAGGACTCCGCGTGGCGGCTATCGAGGGCCTGCAGATCACCGATCCGTACGAGGCGAGCCTGCACGACGCCGACAGTGCGTACCGTCTCGGTCGCTCGGTATTCCGGAAGGCTGGCAAGGCCGACGCCATTCTGATTTCCTGCGGCACTTACCGAACCTTCGAGACACTCCCCTACCTCGAGATGGACACCGGCGCAGCCGTCATCTCGAGCAACCAGTCGACACTGTGGCACGCGCTTCGCACCCTCGGCCTTCCGGACCGCATTCCGGAGCTCGGCCGCCTCTGGCAGTACTGACAATCCACGAAGAAGGTGCTCGGCATGGCGCTGCTCCAGTCAAGACAACCTGTACCCAATAGCCAGACCAGAAGACGATTCTCGCTGAAGTATCGAGGAGGGACGCTCTATTCGCTCGCCGCAGCGTCGTTGGTGATCCTGTTCTTGGTGGCTGTGTTTGCGCCTGCCGTGGCACCCTACGATCCACTGGCCGCGAATCCGATCGACAAGTTTCTTCCACCGCTGAGCAGTGGGCACATCCTCGGTACCGACGAACTGGGGCGCGATATCCTCAGCCGGCTGATCTACGGTGCGCGAATCGCTCTCTTCCTCGCCGTCGTCCCAACTTTGATTGCGCTCGTCGTCGGCGGATTGATCGGACTTCTCGCGGGCTACTGCGGCGGAGTCGTCGACGCGGTCATCATGCGAGTCTTCGACGTGATGTTCGCGTTCCCCGGAATCCTTCTGGCGCTGGGCATCAGTGCGGCGCTCGGCGCCGGATTCGGCTCGATGCTCACCGCCATGGTTGTGGTCGCGATACCGGAGTTCGGCCGGCTGGTACGCGGCTGCGTACTGACGGTGAAGGAGAACCTCTACGTCGAGGCCGCTCGCACTCTCGGGCTCAGCAACATCAAGATTGCATTGCGCCACGTCCTGCCCAACCTGCGTGCGCCGATCATCGTGATGACAGCCATGCAGACCGGAAACAACGTGATCCTCGGAGCAAGTCTCAGCTTCCTCGGGTTGGGGGCGCAACCGCCGACGCCGGACTGGGGCGCGATGCTCGACGGCGGCAAGTCGGCAATGCTCAACGCACCCCACGTGGCAACAATCGCGGGACTCGCCATCGTGTATCTGACGATCTGCTTCAACCTCGTCGGTGACGCCGTCCGTGATCGCTTCGATCCGTCCTCAACCAACCGATGACCGCACGAATCACCGCACTTGGGAAGGCCTGGAAGCTATGTCGAGATTCTTGCTGAATCGTGTTCTTCAACTCGTTCCAGTGGCACTGGGCGTCACCATCGTCGTGTTCCTGATGGTGCAGATCATCCCCGGAGACATCGTCGATGCGCAGCTCGGAAGCCAGGCGTCCGGCGCAGAGAAGGCCGCATTGCGCGAGAGCCTCGGCCTCAACCAGAACATCGTCGTCCAGTACTTCGTCTACCTCTCCAACGTAGTTCGGGGTGACCTCGGAGTCTCTTCGACGTACCACGAACCGGTAACCAGCATTCTCTTTGCACGCCTTGGCAATACCGCAATTCTGGCCATCCCGGCAGTCATCATCGCGGCGGTGTTCGGCATTCTGCTCGGTACCGCAGCGGCGCTGCGGCAGAACGGACCAGTCGACCGCGTCGTGACGATCTCAGTCCTGTTCGTCACCAGCATGCCCTCGTTCTGGCTTGGCATGCTCTTGGTTATCGTATTCGGTGTAGGCCTCCAGTGGGTGCCGACATCCGGCATGGAAAGCACCCTCGGTGGCGGTAGTTTTTCGGATATCGCCTGGCACGCAATTCTTCCCGTGATGACACTCTCGGCCTGGTCGTTGGCGGTGATCGCTCGAATGACCCGCTCGTCGATGATCGAGACACTCAAGAGTGACTACGTCCGCAGCGTTCGAGGTAAAGGCTTGCCGGAGCGACTGGTCGTCGCCAAACACGCCCTTCCCAATGCTCTGCCTCCCGTCATCACCGTCGTCGGACTTCAAGCCGGCTTCCTGCTCAGTGGTGCCGTACTGACCGAAACGGTATTCGCTTGGCCTGGTATCGGATTCGCTATGTCGCAAGCGATCGAGAATCGTGACACCGTGCTGCTCCAAGGAGGAATTCTCTTCATCGCGATCATCTTCGTGCTGGTCAACTTCTTCGTCGACGTGCTGTATGCATTCCTCAACCCCAAGCTGCGCCGACAACTCCAGCGGGCATAGCCCGGAGTCCGTTTCCATATGAAGATTCCATCGACCCGGGAGAAGGATCGGTTCATGACTACATACGACGCCGTGGTGATCGGTGCCGGCCACAATGGCCTGGTATCGGCGTCCTACCTGGCCAACAACGGCTACTCGGTGCTCGTTCTGGAATCCAGATCGGTGCCAGGCGGAGCTACAGGCGATTTCGAGTTTCTCCCGGGCTACCGTGGAGCGTTCACAAACTCGCCCGGATCATTCGACCCACTGGTGCTCCGGGAACTCGAGCTCGAACGGTACGGGCTCCGGTTCTTCAGACCCGAACTGGCCGTAGTTCACCGCTTCGAGGACCAAACGTTCATCGGATGGCGCGACAAGACGAAGCTCGCCGCGGAGATCGACCAGTTCCGCAGGGGCGAATCGGACCGATACGCGACGCTCATTGCAGACCTGGACTATCTCGGCAAGAGCCTGCCGGTCTCGCTCTACCATGTCCCGGACCCACTCGAAGTTATCGAGCGCAAACTCGAAACAGACAGGGCGCGAGCACTGTTCAAGAAGGTCTTCCACGGGTCTCTGCGTGAACTCATGGACGAGTATCTCGAGACGCCGCAGATGAAGGCAGTACTCATGATGCTCGCGCTCAATGGCAACCGAATCTCGCCCGAGGAGCCGGGAAGCGCCGTCGGCCTGCTCCTGCGGCCGCTGTCCATGTCGGCCCACACCCAACTGGACGCGGCATTCCAGGCATCGCCACTGCGTGGCTCCGCCGGCCTGCCCGTCGGGGGCATGAACAGTATCGTCCGAGCCCTCGTGAACCTGATCTCAGCTCATCCGGGGAGCGCGGTGCGCACGGACAGCCCCGTCACCGGCGTCCAGCGCAATTCCCGCACCGGAGCGCTCGATGTGGTGCTCGCAGACGGAACGACCGTTGCTACGCGGCGTGTCCTGTCGGCGATCGACCCGCGCCAAACCGTCTGCGAGATTTTCGGTTCGTTCGAGGAGCTGGAGTCGGCGCGGAACGATTTTGCTGACAAAGAGATTCACGGTAGCGCATTCAAGATCGCGCTGGCGTTGGACGCCCTGCCCGAGTACGCGGGGCTGCCTGAGGGCGTGACGAGCGCAGACGCATCGACCTGCCAGTTCCGCGTGGCCCATTCGGATCAGGCGATCTCCGCTGCACTCGCTGAGGCCCTGACAGATCAGCCCAGCACCAATCCGATCATGTGGGGCCTCAATCTATCGGTCGCATCGCCCGGCTATCACTCACCGACAGGTAAGTACCTGCTGAGCGTCAATGCTTGGCACGCGCCGTACAGTCTGGCCGATGGGACGTGGAATCGCGAAACCGTCGATGCTTTCGGCAGACGCTGTCTCGACGATATTCGGGGACTCCTGCCCGATATCGACTCTAAGATCGTGGATACCCGTTTCATGGGGCCGGTTGAGATAGAAGCAACCCTCGGGCTGCCCAAGTCGAATATCACCTACGGCGACATGAGTGTTGCCGGGCTGTTCGAAGGCCGGCCATTACCGTCGTTGCAGGGAGCCCGCACACCAGTTGCGGGGCTTTATCTGTGCGGAAGTGGAGTTTGGCCCGGCGGCTACGTCACGGGTATTCCGGGCCGAAACGCTGCGCAGGCGCTGATGGCGGACTCACCACCCGGTGGGGTTGCTGAACGAGGGAGTTTGACGTGAGACCACCGATGATGAATTCAGAGGCTCCGGGGAGCGAGGCAGAAGCGCCCGTTCACCAACCTCTCGCTGAGCGCAGCTCGAACGAGGTCGCCACGATCGCGGACGTCGCGCGCATCGCGGGGGTATCCGTTGCGACCGTCTCGCGTGCGTTCAATCGCCCGGAAATGGTGAGTGAGAAGACCAGGCGAGCAGTCTCGTCGGCCGCCGAATCTCTCAATTTCCATCTCAATCGGGCGGCGTCCGGCCTCCGCTCCGGACGGCACTTCTGCTTGTCGATGCTGATGGCGGATGTGTCCCAGCCTTGGTATGGAGGCATCGCGCGCGCCGTCGACAGAATCTGCGATAGCGAAGGATACGCGGTCAAGATTCGCAGCTTCAGCCATGACCGACAGCGGATGCTCGCCTATCTGGAAACTGTCATGTCAGACGGCGTCGACGGGATCATTCTCAATACAGGCGATGAGCTCGACGACCCAGAAATCACCGCGGCTATCGAACGCGTCGTGGCATCTGGGGTGAGCTTTGTGCTCATCGGCCAGCGAACCAGCGCCGTGAACTCGGTGGATACCGTCCTCTACGACGATGTGCACTCCGCATACGAAGCAGTTGGGCACCTCCACAGCGTATGGGGCAGCAAGATCTGCTTCGTCGGCGACATCGCCGGTTCTGCCGGTGCGACCGACCGCAGACTGGGCTTCGATCGCGCCGTCTCCGAACTCGACATCGAAGACACGGTCCTGCGCCTCGGCTTGGACGGCTATGGAGCCGGACACGGCTATGCCGCCATGAGCGCCCTGCTCGAAACGGCGAACCGGCCGAACGGGATCCTGGCAGTCAACGACCAGATCGCACTCGGTGCATTCAGGGCCCTTCAAGATCACGGACTGGCTGCAGGAGTGGACGTCGGGGTGGTCGGCTTCGGCGACGTCGAGTTCGCCTCGTACCTGGCGCCGTCGTTGAGTTCGGTGTCGGGCTGCGTCGACGAGATCGCCAATACGGCCCTCGAAATGCTCTTTACACGAATCAACTCGCCTGTGGATGAGCGCTTGGAATCACGAACGGTCGTGGTGAAACGAGCGCTGACCATACGCGAATCATCGTCCGGAACGTTGAGGAGAATCTGATGAATGTTCCCAAGGTGCAGCCGGGAGATGCCGCTGTGTTGTCAGTCGAAGAACTGACCATCAAGTACTCGCACCGCGGCAACGCGGTGGCAGCGGTCTCTCAGGTGTCATTCACAATCGAACCGGGACAAAAGGTCGCACTCGTCGGAGCCTCGGGTTCCGGCAAGAGTTCAACCATCGCAGCAATCATCGGATTGCTCGCGGAGAATTCGTCGGTGGCGCACGGGAGCATCAACTTCCTGGGACGGAATCTGCTCGAGTTGTCGACTCGGGAGATGCGCCGGGTCCGCGGACTCCACATCGGGTTCGTTCCGCAGGACCCCCTCTCCAACCTCAACCCGATGCTCAAGATCGGCACCCAGGTTGCAGAGTGCCTCACCGCCCACGGCAAATTCTCCCGCGATGCGCTCGAGGAGCGGGTCCTCGAAGCCCTGCGATCTGCGGGAATCGCCAACCCCGAGGAACGAGTCACTCAGTATCCGCATGAGCTTTCCGGGGGCCTGCGGCAGCGCGTACTCATTGCGATGGGGCTGGCCAACAAGCCGGAGTTACTGATTGCGGACGAACCGACGAGCGCACTGGATGTCACTGTGCAGCGGCAGATCATGAATCAGCTCGACGAGATGGTCGCTCAAACCGGCACCTCACTGCTCCTGGTGACGCACGATCTCGGTCTGGCTGCGGAGCGCTGTGACCGTGTGCTGGTGATGGAGCAAGGCCACATTGTGGAAATGGGATCTTCGGCGGATGTACTCCAACGCCCACAGCATCCGTATACGAAGGCGCTACTCGCCGCGGTCCCTGCCGGATCCGCTCCTGCGTCAACAGAAGTCGACGCATCGAGCACTGCACCCGCACTGGTCAGGTTCGACGGAGTCAACAAGACGTACCAACTAGGAAGGCGGCGCACGCCCATCGCCGCAAACAAGGACATCCACCTCGAGGTCCCCCGGGGCAGTGCTGTCGGTGTCGTAGGTGAATCCGGATCCGGGAAGACCACCATCGCCCGATTGTTGTTGCAGCTCGAGAAGCCGACATCGGGCCGAATAGTCTTCGACAACGAGGACATCGGTACGATGTGCAAGCAGCGCCTGCTCGCTTTTCGTCGCCGGGTGCAACCGGTCTTCCAGGATCCGTACTCCTCTCTCAACCCTTCGTTCACGGTCCGGTCGATCCTGGCCGAACCACTGAAGGTGCACCGAATCTGCCCCTCCTCCGAGGTTTCGGCGCGAATCGACCAGCTGATGGACCAGGTGGGCCTGTCGCGGACGCTTCGGGACAGACACCCCGCAGAGCTCTCCGGCGGACAGCGTCAACGAGTGGCGATCGCACGGGCGCTCGCGGTCGAGCCCGAGCTTCTCGTTTGCGACGAACCGGTGTCGGCGTTGGACGTTCTCGTGCAAGAGCAGGTTCTCGAGGTGTTCGAGAAGCTCCGGCTCGAGTTCGGGCTGAGCTACATGTTCATCTCGCACGACCTCGCCGTCGTGAGAAAGCTCTGTGACTACATCTACGTGATGAAGGGCGGCCACATCGTCGAATCCGGTGCCACATCCACGGTTTTCGACAACCCCCAACACGACTACACCAAGCTGCTACTCGAATCTGCCCGGATGCGTCCCGTCGAGAGCATCTGCGAGGTCCTCCGTCCGGGTGCGTGAGAACGGGCCTTCACAGCTTCACCGCACCCAGATCCCGCCGGCCGGGCACGAGTCGACCAATCGGGCCCGTTCGTCTGACCCGGTCCGGCTAGCGGCTACGCGAGGTGGTCGCGGTCCGTGCGACTGATTGTCACGGCCGCAACGAGAACACCCACCACGACACCGATCACCGTATCGGCGACCCGACTGATCGCGACCTCCGGCGAGATCGGCGAGGTGAAGCCGATCAGCACCAAGGCCATCGGAGTGACCACGAGCGTTGTGAGCGCGTAGTTGACGAGTACCAGCAACTCCGCGGCGATCTGCAGCAGCACTACCGCGATCACCGCCTGCCAGTAGCCCGGCGACGCCGCGATCAGCGCCACCGCGATGATCGCTCCCCCAACATTGCCTACAGCTCGCTGGATCCCACGGTGCAACGTCTGGGTGAAGTTGAGACCCTGCAGTGCCGCAATCGCGCCCATCGACGCCCACAGCGGATGCTCGACACCCGCGGCGATCGCTACCCACCCCGCAACCGCTGAAGCGACCACCACCCGGACGGCGACGTTCCGCAACGACGCCGATCGCAACCGCGCCATTCCGGCCGACATCACTCCCACGGACGGCGGCAACTCCGACGCCACGGATGGACGCTCCCCGACACCGCCAAGGGTGCTGACGCGCTTGAGTTTCCGCAGTTCACGCTCGTGGCGTGTGATCTCCTGGAGCACCGAAGGATCACCGACCGCGGCCCAGTCGTCCATTGCTTCGTCCGCCGCATCGAGGAGCGTCGCAAGATCCCGGGCGTGGCCATGCCAGAGATGCGAACGTCCGCTTGCCACAAGCACTTCGCGCGCCCGCCAGATCGCTGACCGTGCGCTGTCGACACTGGCGCCGTCCCCGTGCTCGAGAGACGCGACCGATGCCAGCGCCCGTGCGGCGGCGAGGCGTGCGGGACCCAGTGGCAGGACCAAGGCCGGAACCATCGCCGCCACCCATCCGACCAGGACGCCGATCGCGGCCGCCAGCGTCACCTGGCCGACATCCACTGCGGACGTGGTGTATCCCGCCGCGCCTGTCGCCGCGAAAACGAGGATCACCGGTCCCGGACCGATCAGCTGGAAGCCATTCATATACGCGGACGCGACGCCCGCCGACAGTGACAGCACACCTACCAGCGCCCACATCGGGAGTCCCAAGGCACCCAGGACACCGCCTAAGCCGACGAAGCCGATCACTGCGACGCCGACGAGCGCGAGCTTCCCGGCCAGCCTCGGGTACGGCTCGTATCGCCCGAATGCCGACGCGAGCGCGCCCAGCGCGCCGAAACCAGCGAGTTCCCAGAATCCGAGCAGCCCGCCGCCGACCAGAACTACCGCCGTGGCGAGTCCCACCCGAAGCGCGGGTGCGATGGTCGCGTCAGCCGTCCGCAAGTGGAAGGCACGACGCCAGGCTCCCCGCGAGACCGAGTGCGCCAGCGCTCCCCGAGCATGGCCGATCCTTGTCGTGCCCGGGGTACCTGCTGCGCTCACGCGCCCCAGTCTAGGGCATTTACTTCACTAGTAAATTACTAATGAAGTTGTGTTCGCTCGTAGATAGGATGGTCGTGTGGATTCCGCGGATGAGCACGATTTCATCGACCGGGTGCGCCAGGAATGGGCGAACTCGAGGCCGGGTATCGACACATCGCCGATCGAGGTCATCGGCAGGATCACGCGGATCAGCTCCCAGACGTTGCACCGCCTTGAACGTGCGCTGGGACCCAGCGGCGTCTCCCGGGCCGAGTTCGAGGTGCTCTGCGCACTCGCACGCAGCGACCGACCGCTCCGCGCAAGCGAGGTGACCGCTGTGACGATGGTCAGCGGCGCCGCGACCACCAAACACGCGGATCGACTGGTCCGGATCGGGTTGCTCGAACGCAAGAGATTCGAGCGGGACGGCCGAGTCGTCCTGCTCGAGCTCACCGACGCCGGCCGCGAACTCGTCGACCGCGAGTTTCCCCAACGCGTCGATCGGGATCGGCTATTGCTGGACGGCCTCGATGACGACGAGCGCGCCCAGCTGACCCGCCTACTGCGAAAAATCGGGCGCAACAGCGACGACGCCGAACGCGCCTAGAGCAGCAGACGCCGCACCCCCGACGGATGCGATCACGCCGCATGGAATCGTCGCAGGGTGGTCAGGCTCTCGCCAGGTCTCTTCTCCTGCAAGTCCGCACCGGCGGTCTCTATCCACTCCGATGTTGCTGTAACAGTGCGGTCGGTGATGCTGACGTCCAGTCGCGGTGGGAGGTTGTGGCCACTTCCGACGAGCGCTTCGACGACGCAGCAGAGCTATCTGGTCAACAGGGGTCACGTTCGGAAAGCCGGGACGGAGTCTGTCGTCGCTGTCGGGGATGGCGCCCGGCCGAAAGGCGTCAAGGTTGGCAGAGATCAAAAGTCCCGGCCTGGAAGGACGACCGGAGTCTCCCAGCGCACTCCGCTTGTGATGTCCTCAACTACGAGGTGGAACCGGTAGGGAGGACCGGGCAAATCTGCGGGTCGGCGTGCCAGGAACTGGAATTCGGCGCGCCGGTTCGTATTGCTTCTTCCGTAGCCGACCTCGTGCTCGGCACCGCCAAAGGCGAGAAGCGCACGAGCCCGGTAGTCGAGGACCGATGGTACGTCTTCCCAGACTGCCATCGCGGTATAGACGAACTGGAGCCCATCCAATCCGGACGTCACTGCCGAGATCCAACTGGCTATCCCGTTATCCTCGCCCGTCGAAACGAGAGACGGCGGCACGCACACCTCGAGGTTGGGGCCAGAGAACCCGCGGGACCGGTAGTTCTTGATCATCTGACTTCCTCACCCCGAGGTGTGCGCGAATGAATGCCGATCCTATGCGGTTGTCAGGACTCCGATCTGGGAGGCGCCGTCAGCGGCGAACACAGGGATGTCACGCGACGGCGTCTTCGCAACTCCGTTGTTCTGGGGCAAAGACCGAAGGCCATCGATCGACGCCACAGGTACGTTGAGGTCCGCGCTACGGATGTACCCCTGCTGGCCATCGTTGGTGTACGCAGCAACGAAATCGGGTTGCACTGCGTCCGACTGCTCGGGATCCAGGACGCCGAATGTCTTCCCCTCCTTCGTGAAGGGGTTGATTTCGGAAGGTGCCGACCGGAGGGCCGGCGTCGGTGCGGTGTAGCCGATTCCGCTGCTGGGGAAGGTGAGGTGCTCCTGGAAGCCGTTCGTCGAGCTGAAGGTCTTGACGAACCCATGACTGTTGTACGGGCCTGAACCGCAGTCGCCTGACGTGGCGATCTCGAGGCTTGCCGCCCACGTCGCGTTGTACTGGTAGTCCACCACCTGGCAGATGACACTGCCTTTGAACAGCCTTGCGCGCACTGCCATGTGGAACGCATCAACTTCGGCGCCGGTCATCGTCCAGATCTTGCTTTTCGCGGCCAGAGGGCCATCGTTCGTGACCGTCGAGTTGTGCATAAAGATCTGGCCATCAATAGGGAGTGTGGCGCCCGTCCACCCGATCTGAGTTTCTGCCACGGCGGGGGTGGCTCCGAGCCCCAGCGGGGGATCGCGTGGCTGGTACTGGACCTTGGGATAACGTTTTGGCATCGCACGACCCTGTGCATGCCGCGACCACGGCCTAGCTGGGCCTCATCCGTGGTCGTGGAGTCCTCTGTAAGTCACTGCGGCGCGCTCTCGCATGGATCGTCCTCCGAGTCTGTATGCAACAGTCTTCAATTGGCGAGAGATACGCCGGCCGAGAACCTGCTGCCTTCATCAGCCTCAGCCTGATCGAGGTCGAGTCCGTCCAGAGCGGCATGTCCGGTGATGACCCGGAGATGTTTGTCGTTGGGAAGACCTGCCGGACCGCCTTCGATGTCACGATCATCGTCGGGTCGTCAGGGCCTCGTACCCATGCTGCAAGCATCCATCAAGAGCAAGGACCCAGGTGCAGATGACCGACATCCGAACCGTCTCGTGGTGCATCAGTCGCCTTCCGACTCGTCGAAGCGTGTACGCGCGTCTTCGATCTCGGGCATGTGCTTGTCGGCCCACGCGAGCAGGACGTCGACCGGATGACGAAGGGTCTTTCCGAGTGGGGTGATCCGGTATTCGACGGCTACCGGGCGGGAACTGAGAAGCTCGCGCTGAACGATGCCGTTGCGCTCCAGTCGACGCAGGGTAGCGGTGAGTGATTTCTGTGTCACCGCGGGGATTGCGCGGCGCAGATTGTTGAAGCGGCTGGGTCTCTCGCACAGTTCGTTGAGCACCGCCAGTGACCACTTGTCGAGGACCTGATCGAGCAGCTCTCGATGAGGCGGGGTGATCGTGAGTTCGCCGGGATCGGCCTGGGGAGTATCGCGCATGCTACCTAGTCTCGTTGAAGTGCTCTTCATGTACCAGGTATCAAAGTTATACCTATCCAGTTCGGTATTTCGAGGAGAGCTTCATGGCCGTTCGTTATCTCACCCCCGAAGGCATGACACACCCCACTCCGTATCACCACGTCGCTGTCGGGTCCGGGACCAGACATGTTCATGTCGCCGGTCAGATCGCGCGGCTCGCCGACGGAACCCCGGTGGCCGAAGGCGATCTCGCGGGACAGGTCGCGCAAGCGTTGCGCAACACTGCGACGGGGCTGGCCGGCGCGGGGGCGAGATTCGACGACGTACTTCGCCTGACCTTCTACGTGACGGACTGGCGGCCCGAGAAGATCGGTGAATTCATGGCCGGTGTCGAACAGGTCGGCGAGGAGATCGGGCTCGCACTGCCGCTACCGCCGGCATCGCTGATCGGCGTGGACTACCTGTTCGAGCCGGGCGTGCTCGTCGAGGTCGAGGCGACCGCCGTCGTCGACTGATCCCACAGCGGGACGCGGCCTCGGGTGGTGCGTAAACAATGCGCCCACTCGGGGTTCCGCCCGGCCCTGGGTCCAGAGAGATTCGGCCGTGACGATCAGTATTCTCCTCGCGGGAAAGGAACGCCGCCCACGGGAACACCTCGGGCAACACATCGGTGACCAACTCCCGAGCCCGCGAATCACGCTGCGTCAACGCCACGAACATCCGTGTCGGCACCGACGCCACGGGGTGCTGGGGCTCCGCACGCAGTCCACGGGAGTCGGCCTGATGAGCTGTTGATTCGGGCCATACCGGATCAGCTACGGAGGAACGTAAGCACGGCGAGTACGCGCCGGTGACCGTCTGTGTCAACGGGCAGGTCGAGCTTGATGAAGATGTTTCGAATGTGTTTGTTGACTGCAGCCTCGCTGACGAAGAGCTTCGCCTGGATTTCCGAGTTTGATCGACCCTCTGCCATGAGTTCGATGACCTCACGCTCTCGGCCGCTCAGCCGCTCGAGTGGATCCTTACGCTGGTTCAGGAGTTGCCGGACTACCTCGGGGTCCACGATTGTGCCACCTTCGGCGACACGCTCGACCGCATCGTTGAACTCGGCGACAGCTCCGACACGGTCCTTGAGCAGATAGCCCACGGCCACGCCATCATTCGACCCGAGTAGCCGAGCAGCGTACGACTGCTCGACGTACTGGCTGAGCACCAGCACGGGGAAACTTGGCTTGTATGTCCGCAGCGCTACTGCGGCCTTCAGTCCGTCGTCAGAGTTGCCGGGAGGCATGCGCACGTCGGTAATGAGAATGTCCGGCTGGTACGCCTCCATGGCGGCGGGGATTTCGGTGGCGCTACCCACGGCTGCGACGACCGTGTGGCCGAACCTGTGCAGCACGCTCTCGAGCCCTTCGCGCATCAGGATCGAGTCCTCGGCCAGTATCACTCGATGCGGCATGGGATTTCGACTCTGAGTACCGTCGGACCTCCAGCCGGGCTCGACAGCCGCAGCCTTCCGTCGACGACGTCGAGGCGATCGGCGAGCCCGGACAGGCCTGTGCCACGGCGAGGGTCGGCTCCTCCGATCCCATTGTCGGATATCTCGATTACGAGAATGTCGGTGTGATGACGCCCGTACACGGTGGCGTCGCAGGCCTGGCTGTGCCGCGCGATATTGGTCAACGCCTCTGCGACGACATAGTAGGCCGCAGTCTCGATACCGACAGGAAGTCGGCTGGGCAGGCACACGTCGACGGAGATCGGCACCGCCGATCTCCCCGCGCTGTCGGCGATCGCCGCCACGAGCCCGTTGTCGGTGAGCACTTGCGGATTGAGGCCGCGAACAAGGTCACGCAACTCGGCTAACGCCAGAGTCAGCTGATCCTGTGCGTCATCGAGACGGGCCGCGAGAGCGGGGTCGTCGATATCCAACCGGGTAAGGCCCAGCGTCATTCCCAGAGCCACCAGACGCTGCTGCGCCCCGTCGTGCAGATCGCGTTCGATCCGAACCCGTTCGATCTCGAAGGCGTTCAACAGTCGCCTCTTGGTTCGATCGACATCGGTGATTTCCGCACCGATCTCGTCATCACGTGGTGCAAGGAATATGCGGGTCAACCCAGCGCGGGCTCCTGCCCAGGCCGTGATCATGTAAGGGCCGGAGCCGATCGCTACCAGGCCGATGATCACCCACGGCCATGCCGCAGGGTCGCCGATCGGTGCCCGGAAGCACAGAACAGGGAGGACGAAAGCGAACCCGAGAACGGTGGCGTCGATCCACGACAGCGTTGTCGCTGAAAGCAGGGCGAATCCCAGCTCACGCCACGTCGACCGTTCAGCCAGCCTGGTCGAAAGCCAGGCACCGACACCAGAACCGAGAGGTGGCCTGTGCGGATCCGGAGCACCGTCGAGATCGACCAGTCGAAGGCGCCACCGTTCGAGCCGCCCGACCACGATGCCGGAGAACCCGATCAACACGAACAGCGCAGCGCCCACGACCACCACGAAGAACGCTATCCCGAGCGCAGCAGAGGTCGCGAGAACAACGAACATCGCCCCACCTACGAGCACGCCAGACGCGAGATAAAGCAGGCAACGCCACGGCCACCATGAGAGCAGAAACCGAAATGGGTGTTGTGCCATCGCTTGCCAAGCCGTCGCGACGCGCATCGTCCCACCGTATGTCACCAAGTCGACCATGCGCGGTAGTGCCAGCACTACCCCATTCGTACAGATCGGGTGACTGCAAACCTGACGCTAGACCAATTCGATAGCAATATGACGACGACTCAACAAACAACGATGTCCGTCCAACTCGCTGATGTACGCAAGACCCATGGGCAAGGAAATCGCTCTGTCACCGCTCTCGATGGAGTCACGATCGCTTTCCCTCGAAGCAGTTTCACCGCAATCATGGGTCCATCCGGGTCAGGCAAGTCGACACTCCTGCACTGCGCGGCAGGCCTCGACCGCCCCACCAGCGGCACGGTCGTCATTGCCGACTCCGACGTCGCAGCGATGGACGAAAGAGCTCGCACCGAACTGCGCAGACGCCACGTCGGGTTCGTCTTCCAGGCGTTCAACCTCGTCAGTTCACTGACCGCCGCACAGAATGTCGAGTTACCTGCCCGGTTCGCGGGCCGTCGCGTCCCACACGATGGGGTCATGGCCGCCCTCACCGAGGTGGGGCTCGCCGATCGCGCTTCGCACCGGCCGGCGGAACTCTCCGGCGGTCAGCAACAGCGTGTGGCGCTGGCACGGGCCTTGATCACCCGCCCCGCAGTGTTGTTCGCCGACGAACCGACGGGTGCACTCGACACGCGGACTTCACACCACGTCCTGACACTTATGCGGCGCCTCGTGGACGAACAGGGGCAGACAACTCTCATGGTCACCCATGACCCAGTCGCAGCCTGCTATGCCGACTCCGTGGTCTTCCTCCAGGACGGGAGGATCGCCTACTCCCAGCGGCTCGAACGAAGCCGGGCTGACAACGCCGCGGTGATCGCCACTCGCATGGCCCGGATGGAGCCGTAAACGTGCTTGCCGTCGCAAATCTTCGCACCCAATGGACCAGCTTCCTCGCCGCGTTCATCGCGACCGCCTTCGGAGTCGCGCTGATCACCTCGACCTTCATCGTGTTCGACTCCTCCCGCCCACTCGTGCAACCCCGTCTGTCCGAGTCGACAGCACTGGCACTGCCCGCCCGGTCGTTCGACGAGTTCGGCAACCGCGCCGACTACATCCCGTGGAGTGAAGAAGAGGCCCGACGGATCGCCACCGACCTGACCACTGTGCCCGGTATCGACACCGTGGTGACAGACCGGGCCTTCTACGTACAGCCCTTCTTGGACGATGTGCCGGTCGCTGACGACGGAGCAAGAGAGGCCGGTCACGGCTGGTCGAGTGTTGAGCTCGGACCATTCTCGCTGGTGGACGGCGACGCACCGGCCACACCCGAGCAGATCGTCGTTCCCGCAACCCTCGGAGTCGACGTCGGCGGCACGGTCGCGGTCAATCTCAGTGCAGGCCCGCGTGAGTTCACGGTGTCCGGTGTACTCGACGGCCCAGGCTTCTACGTCACCGACGAGCTCGCGGAGACGCTCCAGCCAGGGGTTCGCGCCATCGGTGTGGTGAAGGCGGTCGGCGCCTCGGAAGATGACGTGGTCCGGCAGGCGGAGGAGGCGCTCGCTGCCCGAGGCACCGTTGTCAGCGGCAACGATCGCGCAACATTGGAACCCGAATACCTCTGGCACCGCCGTCACCTCGGTGATCAACTGATCGTCGCGATGGCGGTTCTCGCAATGTTCACCACTGTTTTCGTGGTTGGTTCGACGCTGGCTCTGGCTACCTCGGAACGCCGCCGCGAGATCGGCCTCCTGCGCACAGTCGGTGCCAGCCCGCGGCAGATCCGGCGAATGGTCCTCGGGGAAGCTGCGGCGTGTGGGCTGGGAGGGGGAATCGTTGGTGCGGCGGCGGGGCTGGCCCTCGCTCCGGCGCTGCGCCTGCTTCTGCTCGGACTCGAGGTTCAACCACCCGACTTTCAGATCCGTGTCTCGTTGTGGCCGTTGGCAATCGCGATTGGATTCGGGGTGGCTGCGGCAATGACGGGGGCGTGGATTCCCGCTCGGTCGGCTGCCAAGGTGGCCCCGATCGAGGCTCTGCTGGATGCAGATGTGGAGCGCCGTCCGATGACGGGGGGCCGGTGGATCGGCGGGCTGTCAGCTCTCGTTGCCGGTGTTGCCGCCACGCCGGCGACCGCCACCGCAGGACCCGACGCCCGGGTCAACGCAGCCATTGCGGCCGCGATGGCCTTCATCGTCGCGGCCGCAATGCTCGCGCCGGTCATCATCGGTGCGATCGTCAAAGTCGTCGCCGTGCCGCTTACCTCCCTGTCGAAGTCTGCGGGTCCGATGCTGATCTGCGCCGAACTCCGGACAAGGACGCGGCGAGCCGCAGGCACTGCAGCTCCGGTCATCGCCGGCGTCGGATTCGCGGTGCTCCTCAGTGGAATGGTCGAGACCATGTCCGCCGCCTATCCGGCAGAGCAGACACGGCAGCTCGAGGGACTCGCCCTCGTAACTCCTGCAGACGGTGCGGCAGGGTTGAACGATGAAGTCGTAGCGCAAACGGGAGCCGGACCCGTCGGGACTCGCGCACCGCTTCCGACTCGGCTTTTCGTACCGTCCGCCGACGGGAACACCGTTGTCATCGATGCTGTCGGCAGCCTTGACCCGCGCTACACGGCCCCCGGCGAGGCGGTCCTGGACGAACCGACCGCCCAACTGCTCAACGCACGGGTGGACCAGACCCTCGAGGTTCGTTTCGCCGACGGACTCACCGAGTCGATCACCGTTGCACAGGTTCTTCCATTGGATCCGGCACGAGGCCCGTTCGTGATGCCCCGCGAACTCGTCCGTGCTCACGACATCACCGCATTGACCGATTCCGTCTTCGTTCCGAAAGACCATACACCGAAGGAACTCTCGCCTGGCGCGGCCGTCGAGGATGCCTACAGCTATGCGCTGAGGGACTACGAGGTCGACGCCCGACTCACGAACGCACTGGCGATGGTTCTCATCGCTATGTCGGTGGGATACAGCGGCCTCGCTGTCGCGAACAGCATGGCAATGTCAGCCCACCGCAGGCGATCCGACACCGCTGTCCTCACGGCGTCAGGTGGCACCACTCGTCAATTGCTGTCATCGGCAGGCGTCGAGACCGCGATCGTCGTGCTCATCGGCGCCACGCTCGGGATGCTGGTGACACTTTTGCCGTTGACGGGGATGGCCATTGGCCTTTCCGAAATCACGTCGACCAAAGTCGGGGTGGAGGTCAGCTGGGGCATGGTCGCTGCCGTCGTCGCGGGGAGTCTGGCACTCGCAGTCGCCGCAACACTCGCGGTCACGCACCGAGTGCTCCGTACCCACAACAGCTGCCGCGTCGGAGTCAGCTTCGGCGCTGCCGGGACACGGGGCACTGTCTGAATGACGGTGGATCCGGGTTGGCCTGACAGGCCGAGCAAGGAGCTCGGCGGGAAGAACAGACCGTGGCGGAAACACTGGAGTCCCTGGCGGACGAGGTGAACCAGCTGGCGCTGGCCAAGGAGCAGGGCATCGAGCTGATGGGCCCGGACGGGCTGCTCGGACAGTTGACGCACACGACGCGTAAGACGCCAGGTGACAGCGCAGACGACCTCAGAAACTGACATGGGTACGCGAGGGTCTCGACCGCCGGCCAGACCCTTGATCTGCCGAGCGACGTGTTGAGCGTCGCGAGGTGCTGCCGGATCTCGACCGAAACCGCGAGCGGTGCGATGACGCGACCACAACTCGACGAGTTCTCCTATCAGAACGCGTCTAAGACGTCAAAATCCAAGTGCCGCTGTTGCTGTCGAGGTGCCAATCCTGTCGCGGTCCGTCTCCTTCGCGTGCGACATCGGTTAGCCAGATGGTGCTGCCTGGGTCCCAGCCGGCGATGACCGAGGCGATCTCGGTATCAACCTGAAGGACCCGCGTCGCGCTGCTGAGATAGCACAAAGGTGTGAGGTGCACGGCGTCCCACTCGCTCGCGACACGTTCCCAATCGGGGATGACCCACCGGTCGTCGCGGCCGGTGGCGCGGAACCAGTCATGCCGCCGCGACGCGGTGACCTCGAGCGGAAAGGAACGGCACAGCAGTATCCAGTCCTCTTCCGAGTGGACCTCGAAAGTTCGGCCTATCCCGCGGACAGGTATCGCTGTCGCTTGCTGCCACCCGAACCCATCTTCCACGAGACTCAACTCAGCAGGAAGACGGCCGACAGTCTTGATGAGTCCCAACGGGATTGACCACCAGGTTCCGGTCCAATCGGCATGGGGGTCACGGGGGCGTTCGCGCGCGGCCTGTGCTTCCTCCGTGCGCACGCCGGCCGCCCACTGCCTGAGCGTTTGTTGCGGATCCTTCGGCAGTGGCGCCCAGGCGTTGGCTGATCGCCAATCGATAGCCCACTGCTCGGTCCGACGGGGCTCCCTGAACCACTCCATGATCGGGGACGACGCGAGGTGTTCGGCGAGGCGTGAGAGGGCAGCCCGGACAGTCGGGTGGCCCGCGAGCACGTCTGCACCGTCGGGCTCCTGCCAATACGTCGCGGAATCCACCGACCGCGCCAAGGCAGTTTGAATCCGGCCCGTGCCGAGGTCGGCGAGATCGACAGACACAAGGTCGGCCGAGAGCTGCTCCAGTGACGAAACCGGGAAGGGATCGCTGCCGACCCCAGCGGTCGGGATCAACCGGACCCCAGATGAACCACTCACTACTTCGACGCCGTGCGCGAGTTGGAAGACGGCGGTTGAAATGTCCGAGTCCAGATCCCTGGCAAGCTCGAGGCAAAGACGTCGACCCCGCGGCCCCGCCAGGATCATTTCCGCAATTGGATTCATCTGACTACCTTGCACCGTCCCGTCGTGGCCGAGAGATCCCCAAGGCATCTCATGAGGCTAGGCGCACCTCCCGGAAGTTGCCGGGGCACAACAGCGTCAGCCCCATTTGCCAGCCCTCTTCAGTCAGCCAACGCTGGACCAGCTCTGGCGGTGCGCTGTTGGAGTTGTTCACGACGGCGCTAGGCGCGTCGCTTCCAGAGGCGGCCGATCACGTAAGTGTTGGCCACAGTGATCGCGAAGTACGGGACGAGGACAAGGAAAGCTGCGGAGGGAGAGAGCACCGGCGCCCAACTGTTCGGGTCCCTCCACTCATCGGGCGACGCCATTTCGGCGACGATGCCGTAGGCGAGGGTGGCGAAGGCGATCGCCGCCGCTGCGCTGCCGAGTGAAGCGAGCCAGCGCCCGAAGCGGAACTGTTGTTTCAGAGCGGCCGCGCCGAACAGAGCCACCATTGCCACCGGGACAGTCACCACCAGGCCGAAAATGCCGAACAGGTTCCAGGTGACAAGCACATCGCCGATCATCGTTCCGCGATTGTCCTCGAGGAGGGCAGCCGGGATCGAGACGACGAGGAGAAGGATTGGCAACAGCGCCACCCACGTTACCCAGGCAGTATCGTGCGGCCGCCACCCAGGCTTGCGCGAATAGCGCATGTCCTTCTCGGCCTCGACGGAGCATCGCTGTGTACCAGTCCCTCCCCGCCCAGTCATATCGTCAGATTGCCACAGCGTTTCGAAGCTGCCAACCACAGCGTTCGCGACCACCGGAACGTGACGGGAGAGCTGCGCCCGCATCTGCCATCGGAAAGAGTCGTAATGTACACAATTCAAGGTAGAAGTCGGGATGTGCCCGCCGTAGCACGGTGATCCGATCCCGTCGGCCTGAAAATACGCACTCCGAGCTTCGCACCGAGCAGTCTCGGAGACCCTGCCCTACTCAACCCACATCTATCGCTGAAGATCACAAGATCCTACTTGCAGCACATGTTCGAGAATCATCGGCATATTCTCACAGGATTGAACCAATATTTGATGCAGAAATGCCGAAGGCCCCCACGGTGATCCGTGGGGGCCTTCGGTGAAAAGGTGTTCGGCGGTGTCCTACTCTCCCACACCCTGTCGAGTGCAGTACCATCGGCGCTGGAGGGCTTAGCTTCCGGGTTCGGAATGGGACCGGGCGTTTCCCCTCCGCTATGGCCGCCGTAACTCTATGAAACTGTCACACATTCACCTCTCCCCGCCCGAACCATCCGTCGACCCGAAGGCCCCGGAATGTGGGGGGTGAATGATATCTGTGTGTTGTTTCAGATACCGCACAGTGGACGCGTAGCTTCTTTGTGGTAAGTCCTCGGCCTATTAGTACCAGTCACCTCCATCCGTTACCGGACTTCCAGTTCTGGCCTATCAACCCGGTGGTCTGCCGGGGGCCTTACCCCCTCGAAGGGGTGAGAAACCTCATCTTGGAACAGGCTTCCCGCTTAGATGCTTTCAGCGGTTATCCCTTCCGAACGTAGCTAACCAGCAGTGCTCCTGGCGGAACAACTGGCACACCAGAGGTTCGTCCGTCCCGGTCCTCTCGTACTAGGGACAGCCTTCCTCAAGTTTCTAACGCGCGCGGCGGATAGAGACCGAACTGTCTCACGACGTTCTAAACCCAGCTCGCGTGCCGCTTTAATGGGCGAACAGCCCAACCCTTGGGACCTACTCCAGCCCCAGGATGCGACGAGCCGACATCGAGGTGCCAAACCATCCCGTCGATATGGACTCTTGGGGAAGATCAGCCTGTTATCCCCGGGGTACCTTTTATCCGTTGAGCGACACCGCTTCCACTTGCCGGTGCCGGATCACTAGTCCCGACTTTCGTCCCTGCTCGACTTGTCAGTCTCACAGTCAAGCTCCCTTGTGCACTTGCACTCGACACCTGATTGCCAACCAGGCTGAGGGAACCTTTGGGCGCCTCCGTTACATTTTGGGAGGCAACCGCCCCAGTTAAACTACCCACCAGGCACTGTCCCTGAACCAGATCATGGTCCGAGGTTAGATATCCAATACGATCAGAGTGGTATTTCAACAACGACTCCACGAACACTGGCGTGCCCGCTTCACAGTCTCCCACCTATCCTACACAAACCGAACCGAACACCAATACCAAGCTATAGTGAAGGTCCCGGGGTCTTTTCGTCCTGCCGCGCGTAACGAGCATCTTTACTCGTAATGCAATTTCGCCGAGTCTGTGGTTGAGACAGCAGAGAAGTCGTTACGCCATTCGTGCAGGTCGGAACTTACCCGACAAGGAATTTCGCTACCTTAGGATGGTTATAGTTACCACCGCCGTTTACTGGGGCTTAAATTCTCAGCTTCGCCATCACTGGCTAACCGGTCCTCTTAACCTTCCAGCACCGGGCAGGCGTCAGTCCGTATACATCGTCTTACGACTTCGCACGGACCTGTGTTTTTAGTAAACAGTCGCTTCTCTCTGGTCTCTGCGGCCCCCACCAGCTCACGGAGCAAGTCCGATCACCAGCGAAGGCCCCCCTTCTCCCGAAGTTACGGGGGCATTTTGCCGAGTTCCTTAACCACAGTTATCTCGATCGCCTTAGTATTCTCTACCTGACCACCTGTGTCGGTTTGGGGTACGGGCCGTGTGAAAGCTCGCTAGAGGCTTTTCTCGGCAGCATAGGATCACTGAATTCGCCTCAATCGGCTACGCATCACGTCTCAGGCTGTATGCGACCCGGATTTGCCTAGGTCACGCCCTACACGCTTACACCAGTATTACCACTGACTGGCTCAGCTACCTTCCTGCGTCACCCCATCGCTTGGCTACTACCAGATCGGTTCACACGCATCCACCACCCACCGTCCCGAAGGACAACGAATAGCTTCAGGGTGCTTAGCATCACTGATTCACCAGGGGCGCGTTCACACGGGTACGGGAATATCAACCCGTTGTCCATCGACTACGCCTGTCGGCCTCGCCTTAGGTCCCGACTCACCCTGGGCGGATTAACCTGGCCCAGGAACCCTTGGTCATTCGGCGGACGAGTTTCTCACTCGTCTTTCGCTACTCATGCCTGCATTCTCACTCGTGTGGCCTCCACACCTGGATCACTCCGGCGCTTCCATGGCCACACGACGCTCCCCTACCCATCCACACCACTGCACATCCCCCCGCAAGGGAACATGGGTGTTATGCGAATGCCGCAGCTTCGGTGGTGTACTTGAGCCCCGCTACATTGTCGGCGCAGAATCACTTGACCAGTGAGCTATTACGCACTCTTTCAAGGGTGGCTGCTTCTAAGCCAACCTCCTGGTTGTCTTCGCGACCCCACATCCTTTTCCACTTAGTACACGCTTAGGGACCTTAGCTGGCGATCTGGGCTGTTTCCCTCTCGACTACGAAGCTTATCCCCCGCAGTCTCACTGCCGCGCTCTCACTCACCGGCATTCGGAGTTTGGCTGATTTCGGTAAGCTTGTGGGCCCCCTAGACCATCCAGTAGCTCTACCTCCGGTGAGAAACACGCGACGCTGCACCTAAATGCATTTCGGGGAGAACCAGCTATCACGGAGTTTGATTGGCCTTTCACCCCTACCCACAACTCATCCCCTCAGTTTTCAACCTAAGTGGGTTCGGGCCTCCACGACGTCTTACCGTCGCTTCACCCTGGCCATGGGTAGATCACTCCGCTTCGGGTCTAGAACATGCCACTACGAACGCCCTATTCAGACTCGCTTTCGCTACGGCTACCCCACACGGGTTAACCTCGCGACATGTCACTAACTCGCAGGCTCATTCTTCAAAAGGCACGCCATCACCCCCCACCCGAAGGTGCAAAGGCTCTGACGGATTGTAAGCGCACGGTTTCAGGTACTATTTCACTCCCCTCCCGGGGTACTTTTCACCTTTCCCTCACGGTACTAGTCCGCTATCGGTCACCAGGGAGTATTCAGGCTTATCGGGTGGTCCCGACAGATTCACAGCAGATTTCACGGGCCCGCTGCTACTTGGGTGTCCACTACGACAGTCGTCATGTTTTCGTCTACGGGATTCTCACCCTCTACGACAGGCCGTTCCAGACCACTTCGACTAACACAACGATTTCTTACTGTCGGCCGACTCGGCAGAATCGACAAAATGAATCCCACAACCCCACGAATGCAACGCCTGCCGGCTATCACACATCCACGGTTTAGCCTCTTCCGCTTTCGCTCGCCACTACTCACGGAATCACTGTTGTTTTCTCTTCCTGTGGGTACTGAGATGTTTCACTTCCCCACGTTCCCTCCACACGCCCTATATATTCAGGCGCGGGTAACCACACATCACTGTGGCTGGGTTTCCCCATTCGGACATCCTCGGATCTCAGCTCGGTTGACAGCTCCCCGAGGCTTATCGCAGCCTCCTACGTCCTTCATCGGCTCCTGGTGCCAAGGCATCCACCGTACGCTCTTCATTACTTACAACAAAGATGCTCGCGTCCACTGTGCAGTTCTCAAACAACACACCCCACTCGAACTCCGCCAGCACCATGCCCACCACCGAAGTAGTGCGGTCTGCCTGACATCCGAACAGGATCGTCTCTCCTTCGAGGAAACACTCACGTGTTCTCTCAGGACCCAACAGTATGCCGATATATCACCTGCCGAACAACCATCATGGCCATCCGATACGCAGACGAAACAGTCAGTGTTCCACCCATGAGCAACCGCAGTGAAACATGTGTTCACTCAACGGCCTCTGCCTCACTCCCCCAACACCTACGTGCTGGTCCGAGAAGGAGATGCTCCTTAGAAAGGAGGTGATCCAGCCGCACCTTCCGGTACGGCTACCTTGTTACGACTTCGTCCCAATCGCCGATCCCACCTTCGACGGCTCCCTCCACAAGGGTTAGGCCACCGGCTTCGGGTGTTACCGACTTTCATGACGTGACGGGCGGTGTGTACAAGGCCCGGGAACGTATTCACCGCAGCGTTGCTGATCTGCGATTACTAGCGACTCCGACTTCACGGGGTCGAGTTGCAGACCCCGATCCGAACTGAGACCGGCTTTAAGGGATTCGCTCCACCTCACGGTATCGCAGCCCTCTGTACCGGCCATTGTAGCATGTGTGAAGCCCTGGACATAAGGGGCATGATGACTTGACGTCGTCCCCACCTTCCTCCGAGTTGACCCCGGCGGTCTCCTGCGAGTCCCCACCATTACGTGCTGGCAACACAGGACAAGGGTTGCGCTCGTTGCGGGACTTAACCCAACATCTCACGACACGAGCTGACGACAGCCATGCACCACCTGTATACCGACCACAAGGGGGGCCGTATCTCTACGGCTTTCCGGTATATGTCAAACCCAGGTAAGGTTCTTCGCGTTGCATCGAATTAATCCACATGCTCCGCCGCTTGTGCGGGCCCCCGTCAATTCCTTTGAGTTTTAGCCTTGCGGCCGTACTCCCCAGGCGGGGCGCTTAATGCGTTAGCTACGGCACGGATCCCGTGGAAGGAAACCCACACCTAGCGCCCACCGTTTACGGCGTGGACTACCAGGGTATCTAATCCTGTTCGCTACCCACGCTTTCGCTCCTCAGCGTCAGTTACTGCCCAGAGACCCGCCTTCGCCACCGGTGTTCCTCCTGATATCTGCGCATTTCACCGCTACACCAGGAATTCCAGTCTCCCCTGCAGTACTCAAGTCTGCCCGTATCGCCTGCAAGCCAGCAGTTGAGCTGCTGGTTTTCACCGACGACGCGACAAACCGCCTACGAGCTCTTTACGCCCAGTAATTCCGGACAACGCTCGCACCCTACGTATTACCGCGGCTGCTGGCACGTAGTTGGCCGGTGCTTCTTCTGCAGGTACCGTCACTCTCGCTTCGTCCCTGCTGAAAGAGGTTTACAACCCGAAGGCCGTCATCCCTCACGCGGCGTCGCTGCATCAGGCTTTCGCCCATTGTGCAATATTCCCCACTGCTGCCTCCCGTAGGAGTCTGGGCCGTGTCTCAGTCCCAGTGTGGCCGGTCGCCCTCTCAGGCCGGCTACCCGTCGTCGCCTTGGTAGGCCATTACCCCACCAACAAGCTGATAGGCCGCGGGCCCATCCTGCACCAGTAAACCTTTCCAACCTCCACCATGCAGTAGAGGCTCATATCCGGTATTAGACCCAGTTTCCCAAGCTTATCCCGAAGTGCAGGGCAGATCACCCACGTGTTACTCACCCGTTCGCCGCTCGTGTACCCCGAAGGGCCCTACCGCTCGACTTGCATGTGTTAAGCACGCCGCCAGCGTTCGTCCTGAGCCAGGATCAAACTCTCCGTTGAAGACTCTAGATTACGCAGCCGAAGCCACCAATCAGTCATAGACATCGAGTCAAATCACTAGCAAAAAAACTCAAACTAGCTATTGCGCTGACCATCCCAGACGGAAGAATGGAACAATCAGCAAACCCACACCCAAAAAAGATGCGGGGCACCAAAATAATTGGCACTGACATTCATCGACACACTGTTGAGTTCTCAAAGAACACGCGCACACCACCACTCCGAACCCACAGGCTCATCGTTTCGGGGCAACTGTTCCAGCCTAACCAGATCAACACCCGAACGCAAATCCGAGATCCTGAACCAGTCGAAGCAGATTCGCCAGGCGCTCTCCGTACAACCTCGTTTTCCCAGTCCCTCAGGCCCGGGTCGGTGTCCGTGTCGCTCTGACCTGGAATAAGTTACGCGAAGCTGTCACCGAATGCCAAATCGCCTGGTCAGGGCGCATCGACGGCGTACTTTGCGTGAACATCGGGTGCCGGAGACCCCGTCAGGGCATCTCGACGGTTTCTGCTCGCGCGATCTCCCCGATCGCGTCCCGGATGTACCCGGTTGACGGCATATCGACGGTCGCCAGGAGATCGGCGATCACCAGGATCGCGCTACGGAGGTAGTCGGCCGGACCGATGCGCTGAGCGTCGTCGCTCATCTCCGTCAGTCCCAGAGAGCCGGTGAGGACGGCGGCGAGTGCGGGAATGTCGAGGCCCGGGATCCATGTGAGTGCCGATCCGGCGACCCGCGTCAGCGCGTCCTGGATGTCCTCCCCGGAGAAGCCGTCGGGATGCAGGTCTTCGAGCAATGCCCGCACGACGCCGGCATGGACCAGCGTCACCTGTTCGAAAGGAAGGGCGAGCAGTTCATCGAGCGCGTCGGCCAAGTGCTCGCCCGAAGCAGTCCGGGCGGCGGTGAGTGCGTCGTCGGTGGAGACGGCGATCTGCCGCGCAGTCTTGGGCCACTCGCTGGGCCAGGTGTCGGGGCGCGGCACCGTTGTCACACCGCCGCGCTCAGCGCAACGGAGAGCGGCACCGCCGTCAGGCACAGGACCGCGGTGACGAGGAGAACGCCGACCAGGCGCTTGTCCCACTTTCCGCGGGCACCGCTCGCCGCGAGAACGAACAGGACGAACCCGATACACACGGAAACAATGGTGACGATGACCGGCGTGGAGAGCATGACTGGATTGTGCCTCAGCCGTGTTTCCGCAGATCGGCCAGGAGTTCCGCGAGGTGAGCCCCGTCTCGTGCGGTCAGGTCGCCGATCTGGGTGCGGCACGAGTAGCCGTCGGCGAGGATCACCGTGTTCGGGTCTGCCCCATCGACCGCGGGCAGCAATTGGTGCTCCGCGACTGCAATGGAGACGTCGTAGTGCCCCTTCTCCACTCCGAAGTTGCCGGCCAGTCCACAACAGCCTCCGAGCCTCGTCACGTGTGCGCCCGCCCGTCGGAGCAGCTCGGCATCGGCGCCCCACCCCATCACCGCGTGGTGGTGGCAGTGCGGTTGCGCGATGACGCTGGTTCCGGACAGGTTCGGCGGCTCCCAGCCGTCCCGGTCGGTGAGCAGTTCGGCCAGGGTGGCGGTGGCGTCGGCGACCCGGCGGGCATCGTCGGTGCCGAGCAGGTCCGGGCCGTCGGACCGCAGGACCGCCGTGCACGACGGTTCCATTCCGACAATCGGCACATCTTCTTCTGCCAATGCTGTGACGGTGCGGCCGAGGATACGGCGGGCCGCGTCGAGCTGGCCGGTGGTGATCCACGTGAGTCCGCAACACTGCCGCTGCGGAGTGAGCCGGGGACGGAAGCCCGCGTCTTCGAGCACCTGGACGGTGGCCATCCCGACCTCGGGTGTGAAGTGATCGGTGAAGGTGTCGACGAACAGCACCACCGGGTCCCCCGACGCGCGTCGCTGACCGGCGGTGGCGTCGAACCAGCGTCTGAAGGAGAGCGACGCGAACTGCGGGATGTGCCGTCGCCGATCCGCACCGCCCAACGTCAACGCGGCCGGTGCGACACCGGGTAGACGGGTCACGGCGTTCACCAGGCGCGGTGCCCGGCCGGCGATCGCGGCCCAACGCGGCAGCCAACCCAGCGAATAGTGGGAGGCCGGACGCAGTCGCCGCCGATAGCTCTGATGCAGAACCTCCGCCTTGTAGGAGGCCATGTCGACACCGGTGGGACAGTCGGACGCGCAACCCTTGCAGGACAAGCACAGGTCGAGAGCGTCGTGCACCTCGGGCGAACGCCAGCCGTCGCGGACGAGGCTGCCGTTCACCATCTCCTGCAGGACGCGAGCGCGTCCGCGCGTCGAGTCCTTCTCTTCCCGCGTTGCCAGATAGGAAGGGCACATGACGCCACCGCTGCCGGTGGTGTCGGCGCGGCACTTACCGACGCCGGTGCAGCGGTGCACGGCCTGGGCGAAGTCACCGTCGTCGTCGCGATACGCCAGTGCGAGCCCGGCCCTGAGCGGGGAGGTCTGCGGAACGCGCAGATCGGCGTCGACCGGGCGGGGATCGACGAGGACGCCCGGATTGAGGAGGTTGGCGGGGTCGAAGACGTGCTTGACCGCACCGAACAGGCGCAACGCATCCGACGAGTACATGATCGGCAGCAGGTCGCTGCGTGCGCGGCCGTCGCCGTGCTCCCCCGACAGCGAGCCCCCATACCGCGCGACGAGTTCGGCGGCGGCGATCAGGAAGCGCCGGAAGACGTCCGTGCCGGACGGCCGATCCAGCGGCAGGTCCAGACGGATGTGCAGGCAACCGTCGGCGAAGTGCCCGTACGGCAGACCGGTGAGGCCGAATTCGGCGAGCAGGGCGTCGAACTCACGCAGGTAGGGACCCATTCGGCCAGGCGGGACGGCGGCGTCCTCCCAGCCGGCATACGCGGGCTTGCCCGCAGGGCTGCGCCCGGCCAGACCGGCACCGTCCTCGCGGATCCGCCACAGCGCTGCGACCCGTGTCGGGTCCTCGACAACGAGCGAGTCGATCGCGCGGCATCCGTCGGCCAACGCCCGTGAACGCTCGAGCACTTCGTCATGCGACGCACCCGCGATCTCCACGAACAACCAGGCGGCCCCGCGAGGCAACGGCGGTACGGCCTGCGGACCGCGCCGTTCCCGCACTATGTCGACCAGGCGCGAGTCGATGCCCTCGCAGGCCGTCGGCCGGAAACCGAGGACCATCTCGGCGTCGTCCCCGGCGAAGGCGATGTCGTCGTAGCCGAGCGCGACCAGCACCCGGTGGGCTGGATCCTCCACTAGTCGGACGGTGGCCCCCGTGACGATCCCGAGCGTGCCCTCGCTGCCGACGAGGAACTTGACGACATCGAAGCCGTTCTCCGGCAGCAGGTGCTCGAGTGAGTATCCGGATGCTTGGCGCCCGAAGTTGCCGAATTCGGTTCGTACGGTAGCCAATCCGATGCGGATGACGTCGCGCAAGTTCTCGAGAATCGACGTGCTCGACTCGACGGGCAACGACAGCGCCTCACCGGTTCCGGCGATGAACTCAAGCCCGACGACGTTGTCCGAAGTACGGCCGTACCCGAGAGTTCTTGCACCGCAAGCGTTGTTGCCGATCATGCCACCGATCGTGCAGCGATTGTGCGTCGACGGATCGGGGCCGAAGCGCAGCCCGTGCGGCGCGGCGGCCCGTTGGAGCATCGCCTGCACGACACCCGGTTCGACGACGGCCGTGCGCGTGCCCGGGTCGACGCCGAGCACCCGGCCGAGGTGCCGACTGAAATCGAGGACCACGCCCGGACCCACCGCATTACCCGCGACCGATGTCCCGGCGCCCCGTGCCGTGATCGGGACGCCCTCCGCACGACACATCTCGAGCACCGTCGCGACCTCGTCGATCGCGCGCGGAAACACCACCATCCGAGGCGGAACCCGGTACAGCGAGGCGTCCGAGGAGTACATCGCACGGGTGGTGCCGTCATCGCGGACATCTCGGACCCCCGCGCGTCGAAGCGCGTCGGAAAAGGTCCGGACCGGCATACGAGCAGCCTAGTGCCGCACACCGACACCCGTCCCGATGCGCTGAATGCCTGCATCCGTCAAGTGGCGACCCGACATCGCGGCGACAGCGATCTTCACGATCGCCGCCGTAACACGCGCATCGCCACCGGTCTGGGGAGTGTGTCCGTCAACGAGAATCGGGGCGCTCGGCATGCATCTTGATCCGCTCCAGCCGACGATCCCAGCCGCTCGCGATCCGCTCGAGCTGAGTCGCCGCCTCGTTCAGCCGGGCACCGATCGCTACGAAGCGCAGCTCCCGGCCGTCCCGCTCGGCCTCGACCAACCCCACGTCCTGCAGTACCGCGAGGTGCTTGGCGATCGCCTGCCGAGATACCGGAAGCTCCCTCGCCAACGCCGACGCGGACGCCGGGGACTGACCGAGCCGCATCAGGATGCTCCATCTCGTATCGTCCGCCAGCGCGGCGAACACGACCGGAGGATCGTGAGATTCACCCGACCGCATCCACCGGCTCCTCCATGTGGCGCTTGGCGAGCGAGAGTTCTATCGCCCAGCCCTCGACATTGCCGTCGTACCGCTGGCGGCGCTCCGCCTCACTGCCCGGCAGCGAGGCGAACCCGCTCTCGACGACCGTGAGCACCACCCTCGTCGGAGAGACCTCCGCAATGGTGAACTCCACCAACGTCGACGGCCCGTCCGGATCGTCGGGGTCGGCAAGCCAACGGAATGCCGCGTATCGCGGTTCATCCAACTCCACCGTCGCGAAAGCGAACGCGCCGTGCGTCGGATCGTGCACGATGTCCAGGTCGCCGCGTCGCTCGATCCGGTGCGGAACGATCTGTTCCGAGTTGATGTACCAGCCCGGCTCGCTGATCAGCAGCCACACCCGTGATGCGGGGGCCTCAATCTCGATCTGTCGTTCGATTCGGTCCAAGACGTCCATCGTTGCCATCCTCGAGTCAGCTACAAGCTTTCTACAACGCCAGCCTTGCAGATGATGGCTTTTACTGCAACCTTAGAGTTGCACTTTTGTAGCCGGTGGCGAAGCTGCCCGAATCCACCGCGATGTGTTGTCCCGTATGTCCGCTCTGTCCCCGCAAACCCGCTACTTCTCACAGATGTCACCCAGCTAGCTGCGGTATTGTCGCCTCCGGTCACCCGACGGCTGCACGGCGCCCCGCCCCACCGTCCAGCGATGCGAAGGGACGATGCGTGAGCGAGACCCTGGGACTGGTCGACGGGGACTCCTCGACCGCAACCACCTCCACTGCTGTCTCCACCCCTGCTCGCACACGACGGCTCCGGATCGCGCCGGCCGATGTCGCCGCGGCCGCATCGTTTCTCATGCTCGCGATATTCGTGCTCATCCGGCAATGGCGGCACCTCGGTGACGGCTACCTGGTCCACAGCGGCCAGGACCAGACCATGTGGGAGTGGTTCTTCGCGGTCACCGAGCGCTCGCTCGTGAACTTCGACAATCCGCTGTCGAGCACCCTGCAGAACTATCCGCTCGGGGTGAATCTGATGGCGAACACCGCGATGTTCGGCGTCAGCATCCCACTCGCTCCGATCACCCACTTGTTCGGTCCGACCGTCACATTCACGCTCGCGCTCACGCTGGGCCTCGCCGGCACCGCGACCGCCTGGTACTGGGTGCTGTCGAGGCACGTGGTGACCTCCAGGTTCGCGGCTGCGGTCGGCGGTGTGTTCTGCGGCTTCGCGCCTGCGATGATCTCGCACGCCAACGGGCACCCGAACTTCGTGGCCCTGTTCCTGCTGCCGTTCATCGCGCTGCTGGTGATCCGTCTGGGATCCGGAGTGCGCCCCGTCCGCAACGGCGTCGTGCTCGGACTGGCGGTCGCCTACCAGATCTTCCTCGGCGAAGAACCGCTGCTGGTGTACACCATCGCGTTCACCATCTTCGGCGTCGCATACGGCGCGTCCCGCCCGGCCGCGGCAATCGCCGCTGCCCGACGCGGATTCAAGGGACTGTGCATCGCCGGCGTGGTCTCGTTGGCGATCGTCGCGATCCCGTTGTGGTGGCAGTTCTTCGGACCGCAGAGTTACCACGCAATCGAGCACGGCTCGGTCGGCAACGATGTCAACGCGTTCACCCGCTTCCCCACCCAGTCCCTCGCCGGTGACCCGGGATCGGCGGAGGGGTTGTCGATGAACTCCACCGAGGAGAACGCATTTTTCGGATGGCCGTTGCTGCTGCTCACCGCAATGACCGCCGTATGGCGGTGGCGGCTGCCGATGGCCCGAGCCGCCTCCGCGACCATCGTGGTGATGGGCGTCCTCTCCCTCGGCGTCGAGCTGACCGTCGCGCACAACGACACCGGAATCCGGCTGCCGTGGTCATGGTTCGCGAAGTTGCCCCTGCTCGAATCGGTCCTCGAATCCCGCTTCGCGATGGGATGCATCCCCGCCATCGCGATTCTGCTGGCGCTCGGCACCGACCGTGCAATGGCGTCCGGCCGTGCTGGCCAGAGAGCGACGACCCTGCTGTGGCTGGGCTGGCTCGCCGTCGCGCTGATACCACTCGCACCGGCGCCCCTCGCCGTCGCACAGCGCACCCCGGCACCTGCCTTCTTCGCCGACGGCACGTGGCGCTCGTACGTCACCGACGGCTCCGTCGTGACCGTCCCGCTGCCACGGCCCGAGGATGCGAAGATGCTGAGCTGGCAGAGCGACGAGGGTTTCGGGTTCCCCATCGCGGGAGGGTATTTCGTGGGCCCTGCCGGACCCGAGGGCAAGGGCAAGTACGGCCCCGACGACCGCCCGACAGCACTGCTGCTCGGCAAGACGCAGAACACCGGCGTCGTCCCCGACATCGACGACGCCACGCGTGCGACCGCACTCGACGATCTCCGATTCTGGGATGCCGACGTCGTGGTGCTACCACCCGGCAAGAACGAACAGGCCCTGCTCACCACCGTGAATCAGCTACTCGGCGTGGCCGGAAAGCACGTGGACGGCGTGTGGGTATGGGATGTGCGACCACTGACCTGACCGCGGTTTCGCCTAGCATCGACTACCGTGCCCGACGACGCGACCGCCTCACCATCCGACACCCGCTCCGCCGCGGCGTCGGTCCGCACAGCCCGCCTCATCGCGATCATCACCGGCCTGCTCGGCATGATCCTCGCGGTGGCGACCCCGTTCCTGCCGGTGAAACAGGACGCAGCGGCGGTGAACTGGCCACAGGACGGCAGTCTCACCAGCGTCGAAGCACCGCTGGTGTCCTATACCCCGCAGCAGTTGCACGTGACCATCCCGTGCACGGCGATCGGGCAACTCGGCCCCGACGGCGGTGCGTTGGTCGCGACCGCGCCCACGCCGGCGCCACGCGCCGAGGCCGACGGACTCGTCGTCAAGGTCGACAAGGCATCCGGAAGCGAACCGGCGCGGCTGCGCGCGATCCTGCGGGACACCGCGCTGCTGTCGATACCGGTGACCGATCTACAGGACTGCACCGACATCGTCGTCACGTCGGATGCGCAGGGCACCACCGCCGCGGTCGCCGGGCTCGCAGATCAGCAGGCGACGACGATCGAGGGCGACGTCCGGCCGCAGATGGTGGGTATCTTCTCCGACTTGAAGGGCGCACCGCCCGCAGGTCTCGACGTCCGCGCCGACCTGGACTCACGGTTCTCGTCGAGCCCCACACTGATCAAGCTGGTCGCGATGATCGGCGCCGCCCTCGCCACCGCGGTGTCACTGATCGCGCTGCACCGCCTCGACGGCGTGGACGGCCGCCGCGCGCGCCGCTTCCTGCCGTCGCGCTGGTGGAAGTTCACCGGCATCGACGCTGTCGTCATCGGCGTGCTCCTGCTGTGGCATGTCGTGGGCGCCAACACATCCGACGACGGCTACCTGCTCAACATGGCCCGCGCGTCCGAGAACGCCGGCTACATGGCCAACTATTTCCGCTGGTTCGGCGTCCCCGAGGCCCCGTTCGGCTGGTACTACGACGTCCTGGTGCTGTTCACCAAGGTGAGCACCGCGAGCATGTGGATGCGTCTGCCCGCGCTGATCGCCGGAATTCTCTGCTGGATGATCATCAGCCGCGAGGTGATCCCGCGGCTCGGGATCATGGTGCGGCGCAACAGCGTCGCCGTCTGGACCGCCGGCCTCGTGTTCCTCGCATTCTGGCTGCCGTTCAACAACGGCCTGCGTCCCGAGCCGATCATCGCGCTCGGCGCTCTGCTCACATGGTGCTCGATCGAACGCGCCATCGCCACCGGCCGCATGCTGCCCGCCGCGGTCGCAGTGCTGATCGCGGCCTTCTCGCTCGCGGCCGGGCCGTCCGGGTTGATCGCGCTCGCCGCATTGATCGCCGGCGCGCGCCCGGTCGTCCAGATCGTGGTTCGCCGCCACCGGGAGGTAGGCGCTGCCGCACTGATCGCGCCGGTCCTCGCGGCCGGCACCGTCGTCCTGGTCGCGGTGTTCGCCGACCAGACCCTGTCCACGGTCCTCGAAGCCACCCGGGTGCGCACCGCTGTAGGCCCCAACGTCAGCTGGTTCGACGAGCGATTCCGCTGGGACGCACTGCTCAACGTTTCCCCCGACGGCTCGCTGGCCCGCCGCTTCGGCGTCTTCGTCATGCTGCTGTGCCTCGTGGTGTGCGTGATGATGGTCCTGCGCCGTGGGGGGCGAATCCCGGGTACCGCAGCCGGACCCTCCCGCCGCATCCTCGGCATCATCTTCGCGTCGCTCCTGTTCATGAGCTTCACGCCCACCAAGTGGACCCACCACTTCGGCGTATACGCGGGCCTGGCCGGATCCGTCGCCGCACTCGCCGCCGTCGCAGTCGCCGGCGCGAGCCTTCGCTCCAAACGCAACCGGACCCTGTTCGCAGCCGCGGTGCTGTTCATCCTCGCGTTGGCCTTCACCGGCTCCAACGGCTGGTGGTACGTCTCCAGCTACGGCGTGCCGTGGTGGGACAAGCCGCCGTCCATCGCGGGCAAGGGGTTCTCCACTGCGCTGCTGGGCCTGACCGTCCTCGCGCTGCTGCTCGCCGCCTGGTACCACGTCCGCGAGCCGTACGAGAAGGACCGGCCTACCGGAAACGGTGGTCGGCTCGCCCGAATCCGCCGCTGGTCGCCCGCACCACTCACCCTGGCCGCGGCCGCGGTAGTGCTGTTCGAGGTGCTCTCGCTGCTCAAGGGCGCGGTTTCGCAGTACCCGGCCTACTCGATCGCGCAGTCGAACCTGAAGTCGGTGACCGGCAGCTCGTGCGCGCTGGCCGACGCCGTCCTGGTCGAGACCGACCCCAATGCGTCGATACTCACCCCGATCACGCCCGGCGCGGACCCGGCGGGCGCGGGGGCGTTCGGGGCCACCGAATCCACCGGCTTCACGGCAAACGGTGTTGCCCGCGACCTCACCGCCGACGAACAGAACGTCTCGCAGGGCGGGGCAAACTCCGTCGAGACCGACTCCGGCACCACCACATCCGGCACCAGCGCCGGCACGGGCGGCGGTACCGGAACCGCCGGCGTCAATGGCAGCACCGTGGCACTGCCGTTCGGGCTCGACCCGGCGACCACACCCGTACTCGGCAGCTACCAGACCGGCGAGCAGGAACGCGCCGAGCTGGTCACCGGCTGGTATGCGCTGCCGGCTCGCAGCGAGGACGCCCCGATCCTGTCGATCGCCGCCGCCGGGCGCATCCAGTCCGTCGACCCCGACGGCATCGTCACACCGGGCCAGCTGCTCGAAGTCGAGTACGGCCACCGCGCCGCGGACGGTGGCGTCACCGCGCTCGGCCGCATCGCACCGATCGACATCGGCCCGGCACCGTCGTGGCGGAACCTGCGGGTGCCGCTCGATCAGCTGCCCGCCGACGCCGACACCGTCCGGATCGTCGCCTCCGACACCGGCCTCGCACCCGACGAGTGGCTCGCGGTCACCCCTCCCCGGGTACCGCGAATGCAGACCCTGCAGAACGTCGTCGGGTCCACCGCACCGGTGCTGCTGGACTGGTCGGTGGGACTTGCATTCCCGTGCCAACGGCCGTTCGGCCACCACTACGGAGTCGCCGAGGTGCCCGAGTACCGGATCCTTCCGGACCGGGTCGGCGCCAGCTCCACCAATGCATGGCAGGACGCCGTCGGTGGCGGCCCACTCGGGTGGACGCCACTGCTGCTCGACGCTCAGACCATCCCGACCTACCTGTCCGACGACTGGCGCCGCGACTGGGGATCTCTCGAACAGTTCACCCCGATCGTCGCGTCGGCACGGCCGGCCCAGGTCGACGTCGAGCAGATCACCCGTTCCGGCCTGTGGTCGCCGGGTCCGATCCGGGATACCCCACCCGCGTGACCAGCCTGTGAAGTCGCTGAGAGCCATCGACCTCATTTAGGTCACGGGAAGATCTCGCCTACGATCGACAACCGTGCCCGACGTTGTGACAGCTCCCCTGCCCGGTCCCGAGGCCAGCGCTCCACCCCCGGACACCCGAGCCAGCAGCGGGTACTTCCGCAACGCACGGCTGATCGCCGTCGTCACCGGCCTACTCGGTGTGCTGCTGGCCCTGGCAACCCCTTTCCTGCCGGTCAAGCAGACGGCGGCGACGGTGTCGTGGCCCGAAAGCGGTGTCGCTGCCAACGTCGAGGCACCGCTGATGTCGCAGGTTCCGCTGTCGCTGTCCGCGGCGATCCCGTGCAGCGCGGTCGCCGACCTGCCGGCCTCCGGCGGAATGCTCCTGGCAACCGCCCCCGCACAGGGTGAGGGCGCGGCACTCAACGCCATGTTCGTGCGGGTCTCCGAGCAGTCCGTCGACGTCCTCGACCGCAATGTCATCGTGGCGTCGGCCCCGCGGTCCGACGTCGTGTCCGGGCAGTGCTCACAGATCGTGATCAGCTCCGACATCGACCGGACGTCGGCAGAGTTCGTCGGGCTCACCAACGCGGCCGGCCAACCGGTTCGCGGAGAACTCTCCGGCGATCTGCGACCGCAGGTGGTGGGGGTCTTCACCGACCTCGACGGCCAGTCGGTGCCGGGGCTGAACTTCACGATGGTCGTCGACTCGCGGTTCTCGTCGAGCCCGACGCTGACCAAGCTGGTCGCGATGATCGGGGCCATGCTCGCGACCGCCGTCTCGTTGGTCGCGCTGCACCGCCTCGACAGCGTCGACGGCCGCCGCACCCGACGCTTCCTGCCCTCCCGCTGGTGGAAGATCACCGGCGTCGACGGCGTCGTCATCGGCACCCTCGTCGGCTGGCACTTCTTCGGCGCCAATACCTCCGACGACGGCTACCTGCTCACGATGGCACGGGCATCCGAGCACTCCGGCTACATGGCCAACTACTTCCGCTGGTTCGGCGTCCCCGAGGCCCCGTTCGGCTGGTACTACGACGTGCTCGCCGCGATGGCGAAGATCTCCACCGCGAGCCCGTGGATGCGACTGCCCGCGCTGATCGCCGCCGTCCTGTGCTGGATGGTGATCAGCCGCGAGGTGGTCCCCCGTCTCGGGCGCGCGGTGCGCCACAACTCCGTCGCGCTGTGGACCGGCGGCCTGGTCTTCCTCGCGTTCTGGCTGCCGTACAACAACGGCCTGCGCCCCGAACCCATTGTCGCCGTCGGCGCACTGCTCACGTGGTGCTCGATCGAACGAGCCATTGCCACCGGACGCCTTCTGCCCGCGGCCATCGCAGCCCTGATCGGTGCGTTCACGCTCGCCGCGGCCCCGACCGGCCTGATGTGTATCGCCGCACTGCTCGCCGGCATCCGACCCATCACCCGTCTGATCGTCCGGCGGCGCCACCAGATCGGTACGCTCTCGCAGCTGCTGCCGCTGGCCGCCGCCGGCACCCTCGTCCTGACCGTCGTGTTCGCTGACCAGACGTTTGCGGCCGTCATGGAGGCCACCCGCGTCCGGACCATCATCGGCCCGAATCTCGAGTGGTACCAGGACTTCTTGCGCTACTACTACCTGTTCGTCCAGACCACCGACGGTTCGCTGGCCCGGCGCTTCGCCTTCCTGACGATGCTGCTGTGCCTGTTCACGACACTGTTCGTGTTCCTGCGGCGCAAGCGGATCCCCGGCGTCGCCGCCGGACCGTCATGGCGCCTGATGGGCATTGTGTTCGGAACGATCTTCTTCATGATGTTCAACCCCACGAAGTGGACCCACCACTTCGGGGCGTACGCGGGAATCGCCGGCTCGCTGGCCGCTCTCACCGCGGTCGTCGTATCGGCCAGCGCGCTGCGGTCTCGTCGCAACCGGACCATCTTCCTGGCCGGGCTGCTGTTCGTGCTCGCACTGTCATTCTCCGGCATCAACGGCTACTGGTACGTCTCGAGCTACGGCGTGCCGTGGTTCGACAAGACCGTCTCGCTAGGCGGCCGCGAATCCAACACCCTCTTACTGGTGCTGTTCGGCCTCGCCCTGGTCCTCGTTGCGTGGCAGTACCTGCGCGAGGGCTATGCGCCCCCGCCAGAGAAAGCCGGCACAGCGAAGGGCCGACGCATCCGCAAGTTCGCGGCCGCCCCGCTGACTCTGGTGGCCGGTGCGATGGTGCTGTTCGAGGTGCTCTCGCTACTCAAGGGCGCAGTGTCCCAGTACCCCGCATACTCGTTGGCACGCTCCAACATCGACGCCCTCAGCGGTCAGACCTGCGGCCTCGCCGAGGACGTGCTGGTCGAGTCCGACCCCAACGCGGGCGCACTGACCCCGATCATCGACCCCGCGAACCCGAGCGACCCGCTGGCCGGTGGCAACCCGGTCGGATTCACCCCGAACGGTGTCCCGTCCGACCTCACCGCCGACTACGTCGAGGTCAAGCCCGGCATGGGCAACACCGACAACCAGAGCGTCGGGCCCGCCTTCGCGACCGGCTCCGGATCGGGCACCACCGGCGGCAGCGGCGCCCGCGGCGTCAACGGCAGCACCGTCAAGCTGCCGTTCGGCCTCGACCCCGCCCGGACCCCCGTCCTCGGCAGCTACCAGGAAGGCGTCCAGCAACAGGCGTCGGTGATCTCGAATTGGTACCGCCTGCCCGAGCGCAGCGACGCCTCCCCGCTCGTCGTCATCTCCGCAGCCGGACGCATCTGGTCCGTCGACGACACCGGCAAGTCCACGTACGGTCAACCGCTCAACCTCGAATACGGCAAGCTGCAGCCCGACGGCAGCGTCGCCGTGCAGGGCACCTACCTGCCCCGTGACGTCGGCCCCGCGCCGTCCTGGCGGAATCTGCGGATCCCGCTCGACGCTCTGGCTCCCGACACCGATGTCGTGCGGGTCACCGCGTTCGACCCGAACCTCACCGGCGACCAGTGGTTCGCCTTCACGCCGCCGCGCGTGCCGAAGCTCGACACACTGAACAGCGTCGTCGGGAGCACACAGCCCGTCCTGCTGGACTGGGCTGTGGGCCTGCAGTTCCCGTGCCAGCGCCCGTTCGACCACTGGGCCGGTATCGCCGAAATGCCGAACTACCGAATCCTGCCGGACCGGCCCCTCGCGGTGAGCTCCACCGACACCTGGCAGTCCGCCGAGAACGGCGGACCGCTGGGCTGGACCGAATTGCTCGCCAGTGCCACCGCTGTCCCGACCTACCTGAGGGACGACTGGGCTCGCGACTGGGGCTCCCTCGAGCGCTACGACCGGTACTACCCCGACGCCGGCCCGGCGACAGTGAACACCGAGCAGGTCACCCGCTCCGGCTTCTGGTCGCCGGGGTCGATGCGGGTGTACGAGTAGCCTCGCCGGCCTACTGGCTGAAGGGCCCGTTCATGCGCTCCCCGCGCGTGAACGGACCCTTCAGCTGTTTGGGGGTGGGTGGTTGTCTGTTTGGGGGTGGGTGGTTGTCCACAGCCAGCGCGGTTGTCCACAGGTGAATCCCCAGACGCCATCGGACGCGGTACCCGGGAATCACCGCGCGGCATGCTGTCATCCATGGCGCGGACGAGGTGGACATCTGAGAGGGTCGGCGAACTACGGCGGTTCGCGGAGTGCGGTGTCGTGCGGGTGCGCGATCTCACCGCGGCCGGCATGTCCGGCTCGGCCATCAGTTTCCGCTGCCGACCGGACGGACCGTGGCAGCGACTTCTTCCCGGACTCGTCCTCCTCCACAACGGCGTACCGACTCGACGAGAACGGCGAACGGCAGCACTGATCTACTGCGGGCCCGACGCGATGCTCACCGGACGCAGCGCACTCGCCGAGCACGGCTACAGCTCCGCGGAGAGCTTCGCCGACGTACACATCCTGATTCCCCACGAACGCCGCACGCACTCTGCCGGTTTCGTGGTGGTGGAGCGGACAACCCGGCTGCCCGCTCCCGTCGTGCGCGGCGGCCTGGCCTGTAGCCCTCTCCCACGCGCCCTGCTCGACGCCGCGCGCCGGTGCAGCACCACCCGTTCCGCGCGTGCACTGATCGCGGAGGCCGTTCAACGCGGCGACGTCACGCCCGCGACACTGGCTCGAGAACTCGACGCCGGCAGCCGTCGCGGGTCGGCCTTGCCCCGAAAGGTACTCGAAGAGGTCTCCGCCAACGTCCACTCCGTTGCCGAGGCCGACGCCCGGGCGCTGTGGCAACGCAGCGGACTTCCGACCATGTACTTCAACCGCGAGATCGAGGACGGTGCCGGCGCTTTCATCGCCATGCCGGACGGCTGGATCGACGACGTCGCGCTGGCGTGGGAGATCGACTCGTTGGACTGGCACCTGTCCCCCGACGAGTACGAGGCAACCCTCGCGCGTCGGGCACGGATGCAGAGCGCGGGCATCATCGTGCTCGCCGTGATCCCCCGGCAGCTCCGCGCGACACCCGGGCGGGCACTGGCAAATCTCCGAGCACACTACGAACTGGCGCGGTCACGACCCCGTCCGGACCTGCGGATGCGACCACTGCCCACCACCCGGAACGACTGATGGGACCGTTCATGCGCTGCGAGCGCACAAAGGGTCCCATCAGCCCGGGAGCTCGATCAGAACGGGAGCAGGTGGTGCTTGCGCGGGTTCTTGAAGACCGTCTTGCCACGGAGCAGTGTGAGCGCCTTGCGGATCTCGAGTCGGGTGGTCGACGGCTCGATGACCGCGTCGACGTAGCCGCGCTCGGCCGCGATGTACGGCGTCGCGACATGCTCGTTGTAGAAGTTGATCAGCTGCGCCCGGACCGCGGGAGCGTTGTCGCCGGCAGCTTCGAGCTGACGGCGGCCGATGATGTTGACGGCGCCCTCGGCACCCATCACCGCGATACGGGCGGTGGGCCATGCGAAGTTGACATCGGCACCGAGCTGCTTGGAGCCCATCACCGCGTAGCCACCGCCGTACGACTTACGGACCACCACGGTCACCTTGGGGACGCTGGCCTCGACGTACGAGAACAGGAAGCGGCCGCCGCGCTTGATCACGCCGACCTTCTCCTGCTCCACGCCGACCAGGAAACCGGGGGTGTCGACGACGAACACCAGCGGAATGTCGTACGCGTTGCAGACCCGCACGAAGTGGGCGGCCTTGTCCGACGCCGCGGCGTCCAGCGCACCCGAGAGATGCATCGGCTGGTTCGCGACCACGCCGACCGGGTGGCCGTCGACCCGTGCATACCCGGTGATGATGTTGTGCGCGGACTGGCTGCGGACCTCGAGGAACTCACCGTCGTCGAAGATCCTGAGCAGGATGTCGTGCATGTCGTAGCCGGCGTTGTCGGCATCCGGCATGAACGTGTCGAGCGAAAGATCGTCCTCCGTGATCTCCGGCTCGAGACCCGGATTGATGATCGGGGGCTTCTCGGTGCAGCTCGACGGCATATAGCTCAGGTACTGGCGCGCGTACTCGAACGCGGCCTTCTCGTCGGCCGCGACGTGATGGATGTTGCCGTACTCGGCCTGGTTGCGGGCGCCGCCCAGCTCGTCGAGGCTGACGTCCTCGCCGGTGACCGACTTGATGACATCCGGGCCGGTGACGAACATGTACGACTCTTCGGTCGCGATCACCAGATCGGTGTTGATCGGCGCATACACCGCGCCGCCCGCGCATTTGCCGAGGATGATCGAGATCTGCGGGCACATACCCGACAGCGGCTCCTGGCGCCGACCCATCTCGGCGTACCACGCGAGCGAGGTCACCGCGTCCTGAATGCGCGCACCTGCGGACTCGTTGATGCCGACGACAGGGCAGCCGATCTTGATGGCAAAGTCGTTGACGGCGGCGACCTTACGTCCGAAGATCTCGCCTGCGGCACCGCCGAAAACGGTCTGGTCGTGCGCGAACACCGCAACCGGCCGGCCGTCGACCAGGCCGTGGCCGGTGACAACGCCGTCACCGTAAGGGTTGGAGATGTCGCCGGGCTGGCGGGCCAGCTGGCCCATCTCGACGAACGTGCCCGGATCGAGGAGCATGTCGATCCGCTCGCGCGGCGTCGGCAGGCCCTTGTCCTTGCGCTTCTGGATCGCTTTGGGGTTACCCGGGGCCTTCGACAGCTCGAGCTTTTCGTGCAGTTCCGCAAGCTTTTCTGCGGTGGTGGTGCTCACTCAGTTGCTCCGCTTCTCGATCTCGGCCAGCTTGTTCGACAGGTCCGCCCCGACCTTGGAGATGTAGGGCTCGTCGACGATCTGGATGTGGTCGCCACCGATGTGGACGACCTCCAGGTTCTTCGCCACGTCACCCCAGCCGCCATCGGGCCGACGCGTCCCGAACGAGGGCTCGAGGTTGATCGCGTCCTCGTGATATCTGTCCGCCATGTACAGCACGACGTCGCCGTCGTATTGCTGCGGGTCCGCAGTCTGGATGGCCCGATTGTCGAGCCACGACGTGCGCTGGTGCTCGATGATGCCGCCGGGGATCTTTGCGCCGCTCAGTCGCAGCAGGTCCATCAGGATCCCGATCTGCTCCTCGTCACTGCCCGCCGCGGCCAGCTGATCGAAGGGCAGCGGTGCGTCAACGCCGTACGTCTTCTTCGCGAACTCGGCGTAACGCTGCCAGCGGGCCCGGATCTCGTCCGGAGTGTTCTCGACCTTCTCGCCGGCCATGACAGTGTCGATCAGCCCGACGATGCGGACATCGGCACCCTGCTCTCGCAACAGGCGGGCGACCGCGTAGGCGAGCACGCCGCCGAGCGACCAGCCGGCCAGCACGTACGGGCCGTCGCCCTGGATCTCGCGCAGCAGCGGCACATAGGCCGCGGCACGCTCATCGATCGGACCCTCGACCCGTTCGAGGCCGAACATCGGGGTGTCCGCCGGCAACCGCTTGAGCAGCGGCTCGTACGCCACCGTCGAACCACCGGCAGGGTGGAACACGAACACCGGCACCGCATTCGAGCCCTCGGCGCGAGGACGCAGCGTGCGAACCAGACCGTCGATCTTCAAACCGTCCTCGAGATGCTGACGCACCGTCTCGGCCAACTGCTCGATGGTCTCGGCGTCGAAGACATCGTCGACGGTGATCTCGCCGCCGGACCGCTCGGTCAGACGGGCCGCCAACTTCTCGGCAGATTCGTCGTCCAGGATCGGCAGAGTCGCGAAGATGCTCTTCGCGGACTTGCCGGTGACCACCGCCCACGTCGCGAACGTCAGACGCTCGGCCGCATCACGCGGCGGCACATCGGCATCGCCGGACCCGACAGCCACATCCTCGATCTCGGCAGACTCCGAAATCTCCGGGGCCGCCGCCGAAACGGTCTCCCCGGCGTCCTTCTCCGCCTGCTGCTGTGCGGCCAGGGCCGCAACCTCCTCGCGGTTCTCGACCGCGTAGTGCAGGTACTTCGCGACGTCCTGCATGCTCGCGTCCTTGACGGTCGCCAGCTGCAACTGCGGGATGTCGAACTCGTACTCGACCCGGTTCTTGATCCGCACCGCCATCAGCGAGTCCAGGCCAAGCTCGACCAGCGGGATCTCCGCCGGCAGGTCCTCGGGCGAGTAGCCCATCGACTCCGCGACGATGATCGTCAGCCGGTTCTCGAGCGTCTGCGAGCTCTCGGGATCCCAACGGTCACCGAAGGTTTCGACGACCTCGTCCTGGACCTCGTCCGACACGGTGGCCGCGGAGGCCACCGCGATGACGGGCTCCGGCAGCGCCTCACCCGACGATACGACGGCGTCGAGCAGCAGCACGAAGCCGAGCCCGTTGGAATCCCCACTCGCCTGGCCCTTGCCGTGCACCTGTATGGAGGCACCGCCGAGGTGCGGCACGAGTGTCGTGGTGACGGTGCCGGTGGACGGGACGTCCCCGTGCGCAACAGCACCGGTGAGGACGACGTCCGCGAGCACCTGCGACGCGGCGGCGGTGACGAGCGCATTCAGGTCCGAGACTGCGGACGCCTGCACCTCCCAGGCGTGGCGGCCGTCCGGCAGCGCAACATGCGAGCCCGGGATCCGGCCGTTGCCGCTCGACGAGACACGCGCGTCGATCCAATGCCGCTTGCGCAGGAATGCGGTGCGCGGCAGGTCGGCGTAGTCACCGGTGGGCAGCAACGACGGCAGATCAACCTTGTGTCCGTAGACGTAGAGCTGTGCAAGGGCGGTGAGCACGCCGAGTGGCTCGTCCTCCTTGCGCTTGAGCGTCTGGATCAGCTGAGTGTCTGCGACACCAGCGGCCCACGCGGTGGCCGCGACGGACATCAGAGTCACCGGATTGGGCGCGAGCTCCACGAACGTGGTGTGCCCGGCGTCGACTGCCGCCTTGACGGCGTTGGTGAAGTAGACGCTGTGCCGCAGACCCTTGGTCCAGTACTCGACCGGATGAATCGGGCTGTGACCCGCGCGGTAGAAGGTGTCCTGGTCCACCGACGAGTACTGCCCGACCTGGAGCTTGTGCGGCTCGATACCGGCCAGCTCGGCCGCCAGCTCGCCGAGCAGCGGATCGACCTGCGAGGTGTGGCTGGCGCCCTTGGTCTGCAGGACTCGGGCCATCTTCTCCTCGGCCTCGGCGCGCGCGACGATCGCGTTCACCTCGGACTCGGGGCCACCGATGACGGTGTGCGTGGGTGCCGCGTAGACGCAGACCTCGAGGTTCGGGAAGTCCGGCAGGACCGTCTCGATCTCGTCGGCCGAGTACTCGACGAGCGCCATCAGGCGGATGTCGTCGCCCTCGAGCAATCCCTCGGCCTCGCCCATCAGGCGCGAGCGGGAGCAGATGACGCGGACGGCGTCCTCGAGCGACAGCCCACCCGAAACGTACGCGGCCGCAGCCTCGCCCATCGAGTGACCGACGAGCGCGGTCGGCTCGGCGCCGTGATGACGGAGCAGCCGTGCCAGACCGACCTGGATCGTGAAGATGCCGACCTGCGAGGTCTCGACGTCGTAGTCGACCGAATCGTCGAGGAACTTCTCCTTCATGGAGTAGCCGGCCTCGTCCTCGATCAGCGCGTCGACCTCGTCGACCGCCGCCGCGAAGACCGGGTTCTCGAGATACAACTGCTTGGCCATCTTGCGGTGCTGCGAACCGAAGCCCGAGAACACCCAGACCGGGCCCTTCGCGGCCGGTCCGTCCGCGGACAACACGCCTGGGCCGGGCTTGCCGGCGGCGACGGCACGCAGGCCCGAGATGGCTTCGGCACGATCCTTCGCGATGACGACGGCACGGGAGCGGCCGTGGTTGCGCTTGGCGAGCGTGCGCGCGACGTCGGCGAGCGGAGTACGGCTGCCCTCCTCCGTCTCGAGCCAGTTCGCGAGGTCCTCGGCGGCACGGCGACGGCGCGACGGCATCGATGCCGACACCGGCAGCACCACCGCGGTCTCGGCAACCTGCACGGCATCGTCGAGACCCACCGATTCGGCAGCCTCGGCGAGCATCCGCTCGGCCTCGGCCTCGATGGTGGTGTTCTCGTGGTCCAGGTCGATCTCGAACTCGGCCGGGGCAGCCTGCTCCGCAACCTTGACGTACTCGCGCACCACGACGTGCGCATTGGTGCCACCGAACCCGAAACCGGACACGCCCGCAACGGCCTTGCCGCTGTAGCGCGGCCACGCCGTCGGCTCCGGGATCACCCGCAAATGCGCCTTGTCGAACTGGATGTACGGGTTGGGGCCCGCGTAGTTGAGCGACGCCGGGATGACATCCTCCCGCAGCGCCAGCACGACCTTGATCAGGCCCGCGGCGCCCGCGGCGGCCTCGAGGTGACCGAAGTTGGTCTTCGCCGAGCCGAGCAGAGCTGGCTTGTCCTCGTCGCGGCCGCGGCCGACGACGCGTCCGAGCGCGTCCGCCTCGATCGGGTCGCCCAGGATCGTGCCGGTGCCGTGCGCCTCGATGTAGTCGACATCCGACGGGACGATGCCCGCGTCGCGGTAGGCATGCCGCAGGCAGTCGGCCTGCGCGTCCGGGTTGGGCGCGAGCAGTCCGTTGGACCGACCGTCCTGGTTGACAGCGGTACCCGCGATGACCGCGAGGATGTCGTCACCGTCGCGCTCGGCGTCCTCGAGACGCTTGAGTACGACGACACCACCGCCCTCGGCGCGGACAATGCCGTTCGCGTCGGACGAGAATGCCTTGATCTTGCCGTCGGCGGTGAGGACGCCGCCCTCATCGAAGCCGAGCGTCGCGGGCGGCGCGAGCAGCATGTTCACGCCACCGGCCAGCGCGATCTCGGACTCTCCGGACCGCAGGCTCCGCACCGCCTGGTGCACCGCGACCAGCGACGACGAGCACGCCGTGTCGAGAGCGATGGACGGGCCGCGGAAGTCGTAGAAGTACGAGACTCGGTTCGCGACGATGGCGGTCGACGTACCGGTCAGCGCGTACGGGTGCGCCGACGCCGGATCACTCACAGCAATCAGCTGGTAGTCGTTGGCCGACGAACCCAGGAAGACACCGACCTCGCGGCCTTTGAGCTGGTTTGCGGGGATGTGGGCGTGCTCGAGTGCCTCCCACGTCAGCTCCAGCGCGAGCCGCTGCTGCGGATCGACGTTCTGGACCTCGAGCGGCGACATCGCGAAGAACTCTGCGTCGAAGCCCTGCACATCGTCGAGATAGCCACCCTTGGTGGCAGCATTCTCGACGGCAGCCGCCACCACCGGGTCGGCGGTGAACTCGGACCAGCGGCCCTCGGGCAGATCGGTGACCGCATCACGGCCCTCGATCAGCAGCTTCCACATTTCCTGCGGGGTGTGCCCGGTGCCCGGGAATCGCGATGCCATACCGACGATCGCGATGTCGTGGGACTGTCCGGCCGGGAAGCCACCTCGGTAGTACGCGGCGTCCTCGCCGTCCGCAGGCAGATCCGGTTCGCCCTCGATGATGCGCATGGCCAGCGAGGCGATGGTCGGATGCTGGTACACGACCGTGGCCGACAGGGTGACGCCCACGAGATCTTCGATCTCACCCGAGAGAGCGACCGCGTCACGGGAGGAGAGCCCGAACTCTTCCAGCGGCCGATCGTCGGAGATCGCCGAGGCCGGTTGCCCGGTGGCCTCTGCGATCCAGTTGCGCAGCCATTCGCGCAGCTGCGCGACCGTCATCTCGTGTTCAGCCATCAAATCACCAAGCTACCCGTCAGGAAAGGACTAGTCGGAAACGCTATCGGGGAAAGCGGTCTGGGCGTGACCGCCACGCAGCGTTCCCTCGATGTAGCTCGCCTTGCAGGCACGACGCGCCAGCTTTCCGCTCGACGTACGTGGAATCGACCCGGCCGGCACCAGCAGCACATCGCGCGCGGTGACACCGTGGCGGGACGAGATGGCGGCGCGCACGGTATCCGCGATCGGCTGCGGATCAGCCTTGCCGGCGCCCGGCGCCCGCTCGGCGACGATCACCAACTGCTCCGACGCATCGTCCTGGTCGAACTGCAGACCCGAGTGGGAGTTCTCGAACACAACGGTCGGCAGCTGGTTCGCGGGAACCGCGAACGCAGCGATGAAGCCGGGACGCAGCGCCGGGCTGGCCTCCTGCGCCGAGTACTCGAGATCCTGCGGGTAGTGGTTGCGACCGTCGACGATCACCAGGTCCTTGACCCGACCCGTGATGTACAGCTCGCCGTCGACATAGACGCCGTAGTCGCCCGTGCGCAACCAGTTGCCGTCGTCCGGCGCGCCTTCGGCCTCGCTGTTCTCCGGCAGACGATTCAGCAGCTTGTTGTGGAAGGTCTCGGCGGTCTCCTGCTCACGGCCCCAATAGCCCTGACCGATGTTGTCACCGTGCAGCCAGATCTCGCCGACATGGCCCTCGGCGCACTCGGTGGAGGTCTCGGGGTCGACGATCGCCGCCCACTGGCTGCGCGAAACGTGGCCACACGCAACCTGCGCGACCGCACCGGGCGCATCCTGATCGACGCGAACCATGCGACCGCCGTTGAGCGCGTCACGGTCGACATAGATGACCTTGGCCTCATCGCTGTGCTTGGTGGTCGAGACGAACAGGGTCGCCTCGGCCATGCCGTACGACGGCTTGATCGCGGTCTTGGGCAGTCCGTACGGGGCAAACGCCTCGTTGAACTTGCGCATCGACGACACCGTCACCGGCTCGGAGCCGTTGATCAGGCCGATCACATTGCTCAGGTCGAGGGACTCGCCCTCCTTCGGCAGGCCGCGCACGGCAGCGTGCTCGAAGGCGAAGTTGGGAGCTGCCGCGAAGGTGCCCGCACCGTCGGTGACGGCCGCAAGTTCCTTGATCCAGCGGTACGGACGCTGTACGAACGCCCGCGGGCTCATGATCGTGATGTACTGTCCGCCGAGCGCGGGCACGATCACTGTCAGCAGGCCCATGTCGTGGTACAGCGGCAGCCATGTGACACCGCGCGAGTGCTCGGTGAGTTCGAGCGAATCGACCATCTGCAGAACGTTGGTGCCCACCGCGCGATGGGTGATCTCCACTCCGGCCGGAACACGAGTCGAGCCGGAGGTGTACTGCAGATACGCGATGTCGTCGAGGCCGACGTCCGGACGGACCCAGGTCTCGCCGACGCTGTCCGGGATCGCGTCGACCGCAATGATGCGCGGCCGCTTCGCCGCAGGCAGTGCCCGGAAGAACTGACGAACACCCGCGGCCGAGGACGTCGCGGTGAGGATCGCGGCAGGCTCGCAGTCGCCGAGAACCGCGTGCAGACGGTCGGTGTGACCAGGCTCGTCCGGATCGAACAGCGGAACCGCGATCCTTCCGGCGTGGATCGCAGCAAAGAAGGAAATGACGTAGTCGAGGCCCTGTGGGGCGAGAATCGCCACCCGGTCGCCGGGCTCGGTCACCTGCTGCAGGCGAGCAGCGACCGCACGCAGACGCAACCCGAACTGGCCCCAGGTCAGCTCGTGGGCCTCACCGTCACGCTCACGCGAGTAGTCGATGTAGCGATATGCCAGATCTCCCGCGTTGTTGCGTGTGTGCTCGTCGACATAGTCCACCAGCGTGTGCCCCGGTGTGAGCCGGATATGGCCCTGTTCGTCGAGGTAGTCGTCGAACAATGCGTTCATTCCTTCTCCTGTCGAAGCGATCACACAACCATCAACCGGCATGGTTGCGCCCCAGACTTCCTTCGCCGCGCGGATTCATTGCTTGTCACTGCTTGACACTGCTTGTCACTACTTGTCGTTACTGGCAGTTGCATACTGTCGCCCGCGGCCACCTGGTCATTTGTAGCCACTTGCAACATGCGGGACGTGGACGACACGCCTACGCGTCTGTCCATCGACTCGAAACCAGCAACATGTTACAGATGCGCATCTGTTACTCGTCTCGGAGCAGCGGGATCACCGGCGCAAAAGCTTCCATCTGGGTCGGGAAGACGCCCACATATGACATCGACGTCTTCTCCCGCACGTTACGGATCTGGTCCGCGATCTCCTCGTGGGACCCGATCGCGAGGTAGGGCGAGTTCAAGATCTCCTCGACCGAAAGCCTGGCGTCCACCTCGATGTTCGGTGGGAAACCCTGGTCGAGCGCCGCCAACGCCATCTCGGCCGCCTGCTCACGGTCGTCAGTGACGAGGATCATCGTGATGGTCCAGTTGAGTTCGATGTCATCGAACCGGGTTCCCGCGGCTTCCCGGATCCGCTCGACACGCTCGATGGTCTTCTCCATCGTGATTCCCGACAGCAGCAGGCGACCGTCCGCGCTCGTCGGGGTCGCGACCGAGATCACATCGGCATACTTTGCCGCCAACGCCAGCATCTTCGGGCCACCGCCACCGACGGCGATCGGGGGCCGCGGACCCTGCCGCGGACGCGGGCTGCCCTTGAGTCCGCGGATCTGATAATGCTTGCCCTCGAAGTTGCATTCCTGACCACGCAGCAGCGTGTCCAGGATCTGCAGCGATTCTTCGAGTTTCGCGATCCGGACTCCCGGGCGCTCGTACTCGATGCCGCCCTTGTCGAACTCTTCCTTCATCCAGCCGGCACCGATACCGAGCTCGAGACGCCCACCCGACAGCACATCGATGGTTGCTGCGTCCTTCGCGAGGACGGCCGGATGCCGGAAGCCGTTCGCGAGGACGGCAGTCCCGAGCCGAATCTTGTCGGTGGCGACCGCGAGCGCACCGAGCGCCGCAATGGGACCGACCTGGTTGCCGAGATGATCGGGAATCATGAAGCTGTCGTATCCCAGCTCCTCCGCCTGCTGCGCCAGCTTGATGAATCGACGGGCACCGCCCTCTTCGGCGTTACCTTCGCCACCGGCCGCGAACCGGAACTTACGCGGCACTCGGGGATCCGAGTTGTCGGTGGAACTCATCAAAGCCTTCTTCCTCAGTTCACGCATGCGGAAACGGTGGAACCCTGTCGGTCAACAACCCACCAGCATAGGGATTCGCAAGCGCAACCCGTAATCGGGGCACGAGGACGGACACTACCGGCCGGATATGCCATCCGGAGCCGCATCGACAGACCCGATCGGCACGATTGGCTACTACTCGATTCGCTACTACTCGTGTGCCGGCGTCGGCGCGGACTCGATCTTCCCGGTGGCCCAGCCCGTGATCCACTGAGTTGCAGTGGTCCCGTTGCCGTCGACGACGAACGAGTTGTACAGCGCGTGAACGGGATTGTTGTAGTACTCGCCGAGACGGGTCGCGCTACCGAGCAGATTGCCGAACTTGAGCGCTTCCGCCGGGGCGTCGCAGATGCCGTCGCTGGGGGCGCATATCTGCACCGTCCGGTCACCGAGTGCACCGAAGCCTCCTGGGCGTGCACCGGTCATCGTGATGCCGGGGATCTTCAGGCCCGCGAGCGATAGTTCGGCGCCGACGCCCGCAACAGGCGGGCCGATCGTGGGTGCCGCTGCCGGATCCCGACGACCGTCCGCGATCAGGCCTACCCCGAGCACCCGATCCGCCGGCACCGGGCCGTCGCCCATGCCGATCCGCGCTGCGATGTCACCCGCGATAACCGCACCCTGAGAGAAACCGGTGAGCAGGTAGGTCGTCAACGGACACTCGGCATGCCGACGACTCATGACGTCGGTGGCAGCCGTGGTGCCGGCGGCGCGGGAGTTGTTGTACGACTCCTGACCGTCCGGCGGGAGCGCGATCGGATTCGAAAACTGCGCAACATACGGGACCGTGTAGACATCCGCGCGCTGTGGCGAGAACTCCGCCTGCAGCGGTCGTGTGACGTTGAGCATCAGTGACGCCGGATTCGCCGTCGGGTTGTATGGGTCGTCCGACGCGCTGGACTCCCATGTGCCGGGAATCGCGATCACCTGGACGTCCGGACAGTCGGCGGGCTGCGCGCTGGGCGGCGTCGGCCCGGGCGGCGTAGGAGCCGGAGGCTTAGGGACCCGACCGGCCATCATGTACCAGATCGCCAACACGACCAACAACAGGACCAGCATCGCCGCCAACACGGCGACCATGCCGAACCTACGCCGTCCCTGCGACTTCCGCGCTCCGCTAGCTCTCGTCATGTGCCGGTACTACTTGCAGTACTGAGCCTGTGCAACGCGGATGTAGACCTGCGCGTTCTTCGCGGCCTGGTCCGCCGACAACTGCTGCCCTGCGGCGGTTGCCTCACTACCCACAGCAGCTGTCACGAATGTCGTGACTTCCCCGGGAGAGCTGCCCTGCTGCTGCGCCGCGCAGATGTAGTCGGCCGTGGAGATCGCGATGACCCCGCCGGCCGCGGGCGTGATGCCCTCCTTCTGCAGCGCGTCCAGGAACGCCTGACCCCGCGGACTCAACGGGATCTCGGTGGGGCCGGGGAAATCGCTGGGCAGCGCCTGCGGCTCCTCGACCGGGGCGGTGGCCGCGTCCCCCGCGACCGTGACAGGCGGGGCCGCCGGCGTCTGCGATGCCCCACTCTTCACCGCGGCAGAGGTCGTAGGCGAGGCGGACGACGACGTCGGACTGCCGGTCGCCGACGAGTCGTCACTGCCACACGCCGCCAGCAGGCCGCCGGCGACGAGCGTCAGGGCACTGACAGCCACGGTGCGGCCGAGCACGGAACGGGTGCGGGAGAAGTGCGGCATATCAGTCCTTGCGTTTGCTGGTGTCGTGTCGACTACGAACCGGTATCGACTCTTCGAACAGGCTACAGATGCCGTGCGGGCGGTGACCGGATCGTGGATCCTGTCACCGCCCGCACGGAGTCGGCTCACAATCAGCGGATGTCGGCCTTGCCGTCCCTGATGGTGATCACGCCACGCTGGAACCGCTGTTCCACACCACCCGGAACGTCGAACTGATCACTGATCGGGAAGCCGATGCGACCGTTCTCGTAGTCGACGGACTTCCAAGCGTCGAAGATCGGGCCGTTCTTGACCGACCAGGCGCCGGTGCCCGGGCTCCAATAGATGTTGCCGTTCTGGAACTGGTTGAACCGGCCGTTGTCCTTGACCTTGATCTCACTGGTCTGAGGGAAGCCGAGCCACCCGTTCTCCCAGTTCAGTTCGCCGTACTTCTTCATGATCATGCCCTGGACGGCGTTCGCGCCGGTCTGCGGACTCCAGTACATGGCGCCGATCTCGAAGCCCTGCACCAGACCGTCCTTGCCAGGGGTCTTGATCTGATCCGCGGTCGGGTAACCCAGCGGACCCTTCTCGTAGCCCTGCTTGGCCCACTCGTCCTTGATCGCACCGCTCACGGCATATCCACCGGTCTGCGGGGTCCAGTAGATCGAGCCCTTCTGGAAGTGGTTGAACCGGCCACGACCGTCGGGGGTTCCGAGCTCACCGGTGGTCGGGAGACCGAGGACTCCGCCGGGTCCCCCGGCGTTCTGGTAGGCGCCGCCGACCCGGCCGGCCACAGCATGGGTGCCGGTGGGGTTGCTGAAGAAGATGCGGCCGAAACGGTAGTCCTGGGCGATGCCACCCGGAACCCCGTACTCACCCGTCAGGCAGTCGCCGATCCACGGGCTCGAGTTCGCGACACCGGCAATGGCACCACCCGGGGCGCAAGCCGGCTTGTCAACCTCGACACCGAGCGTGGTGGCGAGCTGCGGCCACAACTGGTGCAGCTCGAACTGCCAGTACGGCCACGTGTGTGTGCCCGACGGGCGGTAGTTGACCGTCGCGGGGATACCGAGCTTGCGAAGCTTGGTCGCGAAGGTCTGCGACGTCAGCCGCGACAGGATCTCGAGACCCATGCCCGCGTAGTTGGTGCTGATACCCGGGATGCCGGACGGCTGATCGTACGGCCCGGTGGTGCCGCTGCCACTGGAGATGTAAAGGCTGACGCCCTTGAGCTTGTCGGCGAGCAGATACGGATCGTGCGCAGCCCACGCGTCATTGGTGGGGTTGCCCCACATTGCACCGGCGTCGAATCCGCCAGCGTCACTCATCGCGAACGAGATGGCCTGCGGCATACCGAGTGTGGTGGTGGTGAGGATGCCCGACAGCGAACCGGCGAACTTGAAGAAGCCCTGGTTCCGTGCCGCCAGCATCATCGCGGACGTGCCGCCCATGGACAGACCGACGACGCCTCGCGTCTGCGTAGTCCGCCAGCTGCTCTCGAGAACCGGCGGAAGTTCCTTGGTGAGGAACGTCTCCCACTTGTAGTTCTGCCCGTTGTTCTGGTCGAGCCAGTCGGCATAGAAGCTGGACTGACCGCCGATCGGGAGCACGACGTTGACGTTCTTGTCCGCGTAGAAAGACTCCGCGTCACTCTCGAGCGTCCAGCCGTTCTCATCGTCCCGCGCGCGCATGCCGTCGAGCATGTAGACGACGGGGAACTTAGCCTCCGGCTTGGCATTCCAGTCGCGAGCCAAGAGCAGCTGGATCTGGATCGGGACACCCATCGACGGCGAGTTGACCCACAGGGCCACACGGCGATCGGTGATCCAATCGACCTTCTGGACGGTGCCCGGCGGCCCCGACTGCACGGTCGAGGGTGATCCAGGGGTGCCGATCGACTGAGCGGTGGCGATGCCACCAGAGGTCAGCCCCGCTGCGATCGGCATTACGAGCGCCGCGGCCACCAGGCCGAGGGCACGCCTCCGCCAGCCTCCGCCCGCTCTATCTCGGCGCTCGGGCCGCTCGAGACCTACTCGCATCGGACCAACTCTCCTTCGTCACAGCGGACTCCCCCGCCGTTCATGGGACAGAACTTCGCTTCCTTACTACACGAAGGAAGCGTCCAAACAGGTGTGCCGCGCTGGTATGGGTGGTGCATTTGTGAAACTGGGCGGGCGGACGCGGGGTCCTCCCAAGGTCCGAAATGCCATCCCCCGCAACCGCGGAGGGCGCGGGGCGAGCATCTCGAGTTCAGGTCGTGATCCCAGGTCACCAAGCTTTGAGGGTGTCCAGGATCTGGCCGCGAGCCTGCCACAACTCGGCAGACCAGTAAGCCCACGAGTGGGTGCCGTTGGCCGGGAAGCTGAAAGTGGCCGGGATCTTCAGCGTCGCCAGTCGCAACTGGAAGGCGCGAGTATTGATCAGCGACAACGCCTCGAGACCCATTGCGTTTGTCGTGTTGAAGTAGTCGATGGCCTTCCGCGGTTTGTCGTACTGACCCGGCAAGCCGCTGGCTGCCGAGATGTACAACGACATGCCCTCGAGCTTGGGCGCGAACACGAACGGGTCGTTTCGCAGCCACTCCTTGCTCCACGGCGGGCCCCACATGGAGTCGACATTGAAGCGGCCGGCGTCGAGCATCGCGATGCGGATGGCCTCGCGCATACCGGGTGCGGAGATGTTCAGATAGCCGGAGAGCGATCCGGCGAACTTGAACTGATCACGGTGGTAAGCGGCCAGCGTCAGTGCGGCCGAGCCACCCATCGACAGACCGAGCACACCGTTGTTGCTGCGTGAGACGCCGCGGGTCTCGAGATAGGCGGGCAGCTCCTGGGTAAGGAACGTCTCCCACTTGTAGGTGACCTGCTGGCCGTTGAAGTTACTGGGCGCGTACCAGTCCGAGTAGAAGCTGGACTGACCGCCGACCGGCATCACGAGCGTGAGATTGTCGTGGCGGTACTGATCGAGCGCATTGGTCTCATAGGTCCATGCGTTGCGGTCGCTGCGTGCGCGCAGTCCGTCCAGCAGGTACAGCGCCGCGTTGCCACCACGGGACGCCCACTGGATCTGGACCTTGATCGGGCCCATGCTCGAATCGACGAAGACTTCCTCGTAGCCACCTGCGGGGGCGCGGTGCGCGACCGGTGCAGCAGAGGCTGCAGCGGTCCCGGCGATCCCGGCGACCACCGGCAGAACGAGCGCTGCAGCGGTCACGCCGAGTGCACGCCGCTTGAGACGCTGCAACAGCCTTGGTCGAGCTAAACGCATGAACACTGCTCTCTTTCTTCATCTCCGGCATCCGCCTGGGCGGCCCGGTGGACTCCGTCGGTGGGCAGGACCCCCTCGATCCAGCCTTCCGGCCGGTGAGGAAACTGCTCCAGGTCACACTGCGCGTGGTGGACTGTATGCGACTGGACGGTCTCTGACAAACGTTCAAGCCAGGTCAATGTGCCATTGCAATCACCACGGGGAACATCGTCTCGCAGCCTTCAGCCGTTACACATCCGAGATGACTTCGCCCGATTTTACGATCCCCGGAAGTCCGCCCGAATTGCCCGTTCGTGGTTTCTTTCGCGCAGCACCCCAATCGAATCCCACCCGTGTAATTCACACACATGCCAGCTTCGGAAAAGGCGTCTAGTTTCCCTCGCGCGGAACTGGCATCTCGAGCTTGCACCGCTGGATCTCGTACTTGGGCACGCGATCGAACCGATAGTCCGCGTATTCGAGCGCATTCCGCAGATTGCGCTTGAAGAGCGCCCAGGTCAGTTCGGACCGGTACGACTCCTGCAACTCGACGGTCTCGGGACAGGTGAGGGCCACCTCAGCCTGTGCCACCCAGTCCTCGTCGAGGTACCAGGGCATCCACGGGTGAAGGTCGACCATGCCGGTGTCTGCAACCACCCAGTCCGGATAGAGCACCTTGTCGTGGCCGATCCGGCCGTCCTCGAGGCGTTCCGTGTGCGCCGCAATCGGATAAGCCAGGCCCATCTGGTCGATCACCCGCACATCCAGGCCGACGTTCATACTCGTCATGCCCAGGTTGAGGAAGTAGACGGTGTGCCCGGCCCCACCCTCCGGAATCGGCTCGGGTGGTGGCACGACGTCCCAGTAGGTGAACGCCGGCGCCGGCAGCAGGAGTCCACCTTCGGGGGTGTCCGCAATGGCCTGCACCATCGCGCGCATCCGCGGATAGTCCAGGTAGTCCTCGGCGAGGATCGGATGCCGGTGACCGGTGTTGAGCGAATAGAACGCGCGTTCGTCCACAATTCCGGATTTTCCGACGATTGCGCCTGTCGGCATTCCGACCGTATTGGCGGCGAACAACGCCCAGATCATCGTCGCGAGCCAGGCGATTGCGGAAATACCGAATGCCAACGTCGAATTATTCTTGCCCCATTCAGTGCGAGGCGGAACTCGCAGCGGCAGGACCGAGATCGGAACGATAAGACAGAAGAGCGCAGGAAGAAGCACCCGGCCATGCATGAAGTCGCCGCCCACACGCAGCGAATAGATCGCGAGAATGAAACCGCAGAGAAGAATGAAAACCACGACAGCAGCCGGCGAATGCAAGCGTCGGGAGAATCCGGTCCACCCGCGCACACGATAGTGATCCAGATCACCATTCGACTCGAGTTGGGCGCCGGGTCCTCCGTGTTCGCCGGGTTCGCGCCACCACGCCATCGCAACGGCAACAGCGAGCAGAACCAGCGGCAGCCACAGCAGGTAGGGGCCGACCAGGTTCCACAGGTAGGCGAACCCCTGGGACCACTTGGCGCCGCCCGCATCCTTCGAGACGGCGGTGTTCGGATAGGGCAGCCCGTAGTAGCCCATGCGCCAGATCTGGTACGCGACCGGCACGATGCCCGCCGCTGCAACCATGAACACCCGCAGTTTCCACCCGATGGGAGAGAGGAAGATCAGCAGCAACCCGAGGCCACCGACGATCGCGAGTTCGGGGCGGACCAGTGGACCCAGGCCGGCGACGAACGCGAGCAACAGCACCGACCGCATCGTGGGCGCCGAAGTCTGCGCCCACCGCACCAGCAGCAACCACAGCAGCGCGATCCAGAAGATGACCAGGCAGCTCTCCAGCCCCGACGTCGCGAAATCGCGGGCCGGCGGGACCGCGATATAGACAATCGCCCCGGCGGGGAGCAGCAGAAGAGTGCCGGAACCGGCAGCCGATCGACCACGGTAGAGCCGGCCGGTACCGAGCATCGCCAGCACGATCGCCGCCACGGAGAGCACCAGCGCCAGAGTGAGAACGACGTACTCGAGGCGGGCCTGAGTGACCCAGCTGAAGCCATAGACGAGGTACGTCCACAGCGTGCTGGTGTTCGCCTCCACCCGCTCGCCCGCGTTGAACACGGGACCGTTGCCTGCGAGCAGATTCCGGACCGTGCGCAGCACGATCAGACCGTCGTCGGCGATCCAGCGCCGCTGCCACGCCCCCCACGCGAACAGGAGTGCGGTGAGCACGACGCCGCCGACGAACACGGCACGCGGGATTCGGCTGCCCTGGCTCCGATCCACTACGGGTTCGTCGGCGGTGCGTGTCGACTCAGACGAGGTAGACAGCGACACCTACTACTCCGATCCAGGCGATCGCGAGGAATTGGAGCACCCGGTCGCCCAGTGCAATCTCTTCCGGCTCCCCCGCCTCACCACCATCGACGTCAACCGCGTACCGCAGGATCGCAACCGTAAACGGCACCATCGAGATGGCGAACCAGTTGGTGTCGTTGGCGCGGTCCTGTTCGAAGGCCCACAGTCCGTAGCAGATCACGACCGCAGTGGCCGACAGCGTCCAGACGAACCGCAGGTAGGTGCCGGTGTAGTACTCGAGCGACTTGCGGATCTTGGCACCGGTCCGCTCGGCCAACTGCAGCTCCGCGTACCGCTTGCCGGCCGCCATGAACAGCGACCCGAACGCCATGATCAGCAGGAACCACTGCGACAGCGGGATTTCGGCGGCCACACCGCCGGCGATCGCGCGCAGCAGGAAGCCTGACGAGACGATGCAGATGTCGAGGACGGCCTGGTGTTTGAGACCGAAGCAGTACGCCAACTGAATCCCGATGTACACCGACATGACGACCGCCAGCTGCCAGTTCGCGGCGAACGACAGCAGGATCGAACCCGCCAGGAGCACGACGGCCATGCCGTACGCCATGTTGACCGGCAGTACCCCGGCCGCGATGGGGCGGAACCGCTTCGTGGGGTGCGCCCGGTCGGCCTCGACATCCATCGCATCGTTGACGAGGTAGATGCCCGACGCTGCCATGCAGAACACGACGAAGGCGAGCGCGACCGGTATCAGGACGTCGAGCTCGGTGACGGACCCGGCCGCGAGCGGCGCCGCGAGCACGAGCACATTCTTGACCCACTGCCGCGGACGGACGGCCTTGACGATCCCGCCTGCCAGGCTCTTCGGGGGTCCGGTGACGACCGCCGGCTCCTCGCTCATTTCACTCCAAACTTCTGCTCGGCCCGCAGCACTGCCGCCGCGGACACGGCCCCGAGTGCGGATCCGGCAAGGACATCGGTTGGGTAGTGCACCCCGAGAACAAGGCGCGAGAGCAGCATCGGCGGGACCAGTACCGCAGGCAAGGGTAGCCCGGTGAGCCGTCCGAGCAGCACAGCCGCCGCCGTAGTCGAGGTGGCGTGCGACGACGGGAAGCTCAGCTTGCTCGGCGTCGACACGTTCACCTGCACGGACGGGTCGTTCGGGCGCGGCCGTCGGACGACACGCTTGATGACGATCGACGCCGCATGCGCGCCGACGGCACCGATCGCGACGCCGGCCCAGCGGCGGCGTCGCGGCTTGTCGAGTGCCGCACCGACACCGGCGACGGCCACCCAGCCGAGAGCGTGCTCACCGAAGTGCGACATTCCGCGCGCCGCCCGGATCACCTGGGGATGCGAGCCGATCGTGCCCTGCACGGTCTGCAGGATCCGGACCTCAGATGCCGAAGACACGTTCCCACCTCTCCTTGCTGGTCAGCTCCGGCACGGCCGCCTGGTACTCGCGCTCGAGGTCGGGGAACCGCTCGACGAGTTCGCGGCGCAGGCGCAGAGACTCCTTCAGCAGTCGCGCCGCAATCTTGGGGTCACGCTTGCGGTAGACGACGCCGCGGCCATCTGCGGTGGTGACGGTGACGCCGTCCACCTGCGACAACAGGAACCAGCGGGCGTCGAGCGTCGGCACGTTGAGCTGCGGCTGCTCGAGGTGCTCAGGCTTGGACTTCCGGAAGTTGTGGACCAAACCCTTGACCAGACGGGTGGCGATGGCCACCTTGTTGGTCGGCAGGCTGACGTTGCCGACGTCCTCTCGGGAGGGCAGCGGCAAGCTCGTCGAGGACGGCAGCACGACGGCGTCGGGGTATTCCTTACGCAGCGCGTGCACCGTACCGAGCGCGGTGGGCAGCAGGTCGGCGACATGTTCGGGCCCGGCGAGGAAGTCCTGGATCGCGAGGTTCTGGATCGCAACCGTGGAGTATTCGAGGCACAGTAGGTGCTTGACGGTGGCCTTGACCGTGTCGAGGACCAGCAAGCCCGCATTGTTGCCCTGCATGTGCAGCGCCGCCACGACCAGCCGGTTACGGAGATGGAAGTACGCCTGCCAGTCGATGGCGTCGTCCTTGTCGCTCCACGCCATGTGCCAGATCGCAGTGCCGGGCATGGTCACCGTCGGGTAGCCCGCGGCCCGGGCACGCAGACCGTATTCGACGTCGTCCCACTTGATGAACAGCGGAAGTGGCTGGCCGATCTCCTCGGCGACCTGGCGCGGGATCATGCACATCCACCAGCCGTTGAAGTCGACGTCGATGCGCCGGTGCAGTAGCCCCGAACGCTCTCGGTCGCTCAGCGGACGCTTCGCGAAATCGTGGTCGTACTCGACGTTGGGCGCCGCGGACCACATGAAGTTCTCGCGCTTGATCACCTCGCCCATCGTGTGCAGGTGGCTGCGCTCCTGCAGGTTGAGCATCTGCCCGCCGACGAGGATCGGGCTCTTCGCGAATCGCGACATCGCGAGTGCGCGCAGGATCGAATCGGGCTCGATCTCGATGTCGTCGTCCATGAACAGAATGAAGTCGCAGGCTGGGTCGTTCTTCCCGGTCGCTTCGCTCGCCTGGAAGGTCTTCAGCGCCTCGTACATGATGCGGCTGTAGCCACCGGACCCACCGAGGTTGCCCTGGTCGTGGATCGCAAGCTTGTCTCCCAGGGCCGCTGCGGCCTCAGTGAAGCCCGGCTCGTCACGCACCTTGCGCGTGCCCTGGTCTGGCACGATGACGTGCTTGACGACATCCATCACCAGCGGATCCGACGCGAGCGCCGCGAGGGCCTTCACGCAGTCGGTGGGGCGGTTGAAGGTGGGGATGCCGACCGCGACACTGGCCTCACCCTGCGCGTCGATCGGCGCGTGCCAGCCGGCGCTCAGCAGTTCCACCTCGGTGTCGGTGGTGATGTCGAACCAGATCCAGCCGCCGTCCTCGAACGGACCGAGATCGATCTCGAACTCGAGGACGCCCTCGCGGAACTCCTTGCCCTCCACATGAATTCGTGAGGCATCGGCCTTGGAACGGTAGACGTCCACCCGGCAGTGCCCGGACAGCTCCAGCCGCAGGATCACCGACCCGAGGACGCTCCACCGGCGCCAGTAGCTCGCGGGGAAGGCATTGAAGTAGGAGCAGAACGACACCTCGGACTCGGCACCGATCGATACCGACGTGCGCGAGGTGGCGTGCGCGCGACGCGCATTGGTCGCAGACTCCTCCATGTACAGCGAGCGGACGTCGAGTGGTTCACCGGCGCGCGGCAGCAACACCCGCTGCAGCAGGGCGCGGCCACGGAGTTCCCGCGCTGGGGTAGCGCCTTCGGCGGACTTGGCGACCGGCTGACGACGGGCGCTCACGCGTCGTCCCCGACCAGGGCGGCCCCGGTCTCGAGGTGCGGGCGCAGCGTGTTGTCGAACATCGACAGCGCGCTCGCGATCGCCATGTGCATGTCCAGGTACTGGTAGGTACCGAGGCGGCCACCGAACAGGACCTTCGCGTTCACGGTCTCGGCCTTGGCCCGGTCCCGGTAGGCCTCGAGCTTGGCGCGGTCCTCAGGGGTGTTGATCGGGTAGTACGGCTCGTCGCCGCTCTCCGCGAACCGCGAGAACTCCCGCATGATGACGGTCCTGTCCTTCGGGTAGTCCCGCTCCGGATGGAAGTGGCGGAACTCGTGGATCCGGGTGAACGGCACGTCCCCGTCGTTGTAGTTCATCACCGGGGTGCCCTGAAAATCGCCACAATCGCTCAGCACTTCGGTCTCGAAGTCCAGGGTTCGCCAGCCGAGCTCGCCGTCGGCGTAGTCGAAGTAGCGGTCCAGCGGGCCCGTGTACACGACGGGGGCGTCGGGGCTCGCGGCGCGGACATCGTCACTCACGTCGAACCAGTCGGTGTCCAGGCGGACCTCGATGTTCGCGTCCTTCGCCATGTTCTCGAGCCATGCGGTGTAACCGTCGACCGGCAGGCCCTCGTAGGTGTCGTTGAAGTAGCGGTTGTCGAACGTGTACCGCACCGGCAGGCGAGTGATGTTCCCGGCGGGCAGCTCCTTGGGATCGGTCTGCCACTGCTTGGCGGTGTAGTCGCGCACGAACGCCTCGTACAGGGGACGGCCGATGAGGGAGATCGCCTTCTCCTCGAGATTCGACGCGTTCTTCGTCTCGAACTCGGCGGCCTGCTCGGCAATGAGCGCGCGCGCCTCGTTCGGCGAAAAGTAGCGGCCGAAGAACTGGGACACGAGGCCCAGACCCATCGGGAACTGGTACGCCTGTCCCTTGTGCATCGCGAACACCCGGTGCTGGTAGCCCGTGAACTCGGTGAACTGATTGACGTAGTCCCAGACCCGCTTGTTCGATGTGTGGAACAGATGGGCACCGTACTTGTGGATCTCGATGCCCGTCTCGGGCTCCGCCTCCGAGTACGCGTTGCCACCGAGGTGGTGGCGGCGCTCGACGACGAGCACGCGCTTTCCGAGCTGCGTCGCAGCCCGCTCGGCGATCGTCAGACCGAAGAATCCGGATCCGACGATGATCAGGTCGTACTGGCCTGCGGAAGGCTGGGGCGCGATTTGGGCAGTCACGGAAAACAGGGTAGGCGACTCCGTCGCCTGTGCGCCTTTCCGGTGGCGCGAACCACTGGAAAGGCGCACAAGCGCGCAGCGCCCGTAGTCGGCTGCGATGTCGAGTTTCCGTTGTCGGCAACCCGCCCTGTCGTCCACGGACAACGCGGTCCACCACGCGTCACCGCTCGCGTACGCCGTCTCTCCCAGCGAGGCAGACAAGGTCAAGGCAGTAGGGAGTCAAGGCAGTAGGAACAGACATAGGAGCAGACAACGGGGAAGCAGGAATCGGGCAGCATCTACCCCGAGTTCCGGGGCGGATCCTGCCCGATAGGCCGGAATCCGAGGTGCTGCTACGCGGTGCCGCCGGAGGTCGCCGGCAGCCAGGAGAGGACGACGTTCGAGTCGACAGCCTGCGCGCCCAGCGACGGCGTCCACACGATGGTGCCGCCGACATAGGACCGGAACTTGCCCGACTCGTCGGGCAGCATCATTTCCGGACCGGTGGGTTCACCGAGGGTGCCGGCCGGCCCACCCAGTTCCCGGTACTTCGCCTCGATCGGTGACTCCAGATCGGCGGCGGGCAGGGAGTCGACAACGGGAGCGGCGATGGGCTCGGCGATCCCCACCGGGCCGACCGAGCCGGGCAGCGGAGGCAGCGCCGGGAGCGGAATCGGCGGCAGCGGCGGGAGCGGAATCGCACCGAGAGACCCCGGCGAAAGCTCGGGCAGCGGCGGCAGTGGAATCGCGTCGAGAGATCCCGGAGGCAACGGCAGCCCAGGAATCCCGGGTATACCCGCCCCCTGGTTGACGGTGAACCAGTCCGACTTGAGACCGAGCTTCCACCGGGCTTCGTCTCCGGTGGCCTCGACTGTGCGGGCGGATCCGACAACCCGGACCCGCGTGACTCGGCCACCGTCGGCCCCGAGGTTGTTGCGGCCGATCACCTCGAAGGCATGCAGCTCGCCGACGCCGAACGCATTGGCGATCTGACCGGCCGAGACCGTCTGGGTCCAGTTGCGGTTCGGAGACACGACATCCCCGTCGTCCACCACTGCCGGGAAGACGCCCCCGGCGGTGAATCCGCCCGACGAGGAGGAGAACTCGGCCGCCATGATCTTGTTGCCGCGCTTGAGCACCTTCCCGAACGTGGAACGAACGGCCTCACTGGTCCGCCAGTCCTCCCTGGAAGAACCGCCGTACACCTGGCAGGACTGGGTGTCGCACGTCTCGGCGTATCCATAGCGGTTCTCTGCGGCAGCGTACGAGCGCGCGGCTACTGCTTGAGCGCGCAGCGCCTCCTTGCCGCCCGAGTCGGCCCACGAGGGAATGGACTCGGCCGGCACCACGCCATAGAGGTAGTCCTCCATCGCGACGCGGTTGACGGTGCGCCAGGCGCCGCCACCGTCACGCAGAGCCCCCATCGCACCGCGATACGGGACGTTGCCATCGCACATACGCAGATGCTCGTTGCCCGGACGGTCAGGCGCCAGGTTCACCGGATCGACCCACGGATGATTGGTGGAACCCCTCCACACCTCACGCCCGCCACAGCCTGCGGTGATGACGACGTCGGCGCCCCCCGGTTTCGGGGTCACGTAGGCCGCCGAGTTGGGACCGAAGTACCGGCCGGCAACGTTCAGGCCGGCCGGAGAGTAGACGTCGAGCCGCTTGTCGTCGCGGCCGACGAGCCGGACACCGACCATCGGATCGTCGATCGGTCCGAGAGTGGTGTTGCCGTAGTAATGGCCGAGGATCCGCTCGGCCGGCCAGCCGTGGTTCTTGGCATAACCGTAGGCGCCGTACTGCCCCATTCCGCGGCCGTGACCGTACCCGTGACCGTTCAATGTGTACTGAGTGTCCGCTGCCACGACAGGAGCGATGGACGGACCGGTACTGCGATCGACGGCGAACAGTGCGACCGCGGTTCCGACGACCAGTGCCGGTGCGAGGCCGAACGCCGTCACCCTGGCGAGCGACGGCCGCCGCCCGACGATGAACCGCTTGCGGCGGGTCCGGCCACCGCGGTTCACGGTTGCTCGGAAGCGGGGGTTCGCCATACTGCGCTCCTCATCAGGGAAGTACGGACATCACTCGCAGTCGGACCGGATCCGGGCCTCGAGTGACGCGGCACTCGTGCGGAACAGCCGGTGGACCTGCACACTCGCGAAAAGACTCAAGCTAAGGTTGAGCGTTAAGGATGTTTGGGACTAGTGTGGCAACTGTGGCTGCAGTTGGCAACATCTGACACATAAGTAACAGCAGTCACATGGGTAACATCTGCATCACAAGTTGCAGACATCATCGAACGATCTATGGACTTCGTCCCGGAACAGCGCCCAGGATTCAGTCCGGACCCCGATCCATCCGGGATCGGTCCGACCGAAAGGTCGCTCGCAGCGCACGAAGACACCCCGCGCATTATCACGAGGAGGATTCGCCTTGCCGCACCGTCGACCGAAGAATTCGATCGTTCTGGGCGTGGTCGCCGCACTGGCCGTCGGCACACCGTTCGCGGTCCAGGCGCTCAACAGCACGCCTTCGGACGTGCGTTCCGCCAGCGAGACATCGCCGTCCATCGAGACCCAGATCGCCGAGGTCGTGCTGTCATCGCTGCCGGACATCGTGATCCCGCTCAAGGAGCTGACCGGGCTGAACCTGCCCGACATTCGTCTCCGTGACCTGCAGTTGCCGGAAGAGATCCCGATTCCTGGCGGCGGCACGATTCCGCTGCCCCCCGAACTCACCACGCCGGCTGCGCCGGGTGACATCGCAGCTCCGACCCCGGTTCCCGACGCAGTCACGCCGGATCGGCTCGGCGCGACCGTCAAGGAAGTCACCCAGGACACCCCGTTCTCGATGGTGGCGCTCACCGCCTCCAACCTCGAATCGACGATCAGCCAGGTGCGCGCGAAGCTGGCGGACGGCTCGTGGGGCGAGTGGATCACCCCCGATCTGATCGACACCGGTAGCAGCGACCAGGCGACGTCGACCGGAAAGCAGGGCACCGAGCCCGTCTTCGTCGGCGAGACCAACGCGGTGCAGGTGCTGGTGACTCCGAAGAACTCCGGCGCGCCGACCCCGACTCCGGCGGCCGAGTCGTCACCTCAACCGGCGGCTCCCGCCGATCCGGCACCCGCCGAAGCGCCCGCGCCCGAGACATCGCCCGAGGCTCCGCAGCCGCTCGGCTATGTACCGGCCGCCGTGTCGAAGCCACTGCGCGAGGCAGCACTCACCGCGAATGATGTGGCTGCCGTCCTGATCAATCCCGGTAGCGGACCGCAGGATTCGAATCTCGCCGATATCGCGACGCCGACCTCGGTCGGCGGAGTGCGGGTGATCTCGCGGAAGGACTGGGGCGCCAACGAGGGCATCCGATGCGGCAGAACTACCTATGACGACTCGCTCGGCGGCGCCACCGTGCACCACACCGCGGGCAGCAACAATTACACGCGAGAGGAGTCTGCCGGCATCGTTCGCGGCATCTACGCCTACCACGCGCAAACGCTGGGCTGGTGCGACATCGGCTACAACGTGCTCGTCGACCGCTACGGCCAGATCTTCGAGGGCCGTTTCGGCGGCCTCGACCGTCCGGTCCAGGGCGCACACGCCGGCGGCTTCAACGAGAACACCGTCGGCGTCGCGATGATGGGCGACTTCACCAGCGTCGCGCCGCCGCAGGCCACAATCGAGTCGGTCGGCAAGTTCCTCGGCTGGCGTCTCAAGGCCGCAGGCCTCAATCCCAAGGGCACGACCCGGATGTACTCCGAGGGCACTCAGTTCTCGAAGTACCCCATCGGGGCTGCGGTCGACCTGCCGATCATCTTCGCGCACCGCGACGTCGGATACACCGAATGCCCCGGCAATGTCGGCTACACCAAGATGGGCCAGATTCGCGACATCGCGGCCGGCACCGGCGGAGGCGGGGGCGGAACGCCTCCCACGCCCAATCCGGGTGGTGGCACCAACACTGGCGGCGGGACCGGCGGCGGCAGTTCGCTGGATTTGACGCAGCACATTCCCTCAGTGGTCAACGGCATTCTGTCGCTGGCCGATTCGAACCCGATCGCGCAGAAGTGGCTCGCCGAGGGCGGTAACCGCAGCAAGGTCGGCGCAGCACTGACCGGCCTGCTGACCACCGCGGCGGGGCAGCTGTACGCACTGTTCCAGAACGGTGCCATCTTCACCTCCCCCAACGGCGGGGTGTTCACGGTCCTCGGCAAGATCTTCGAGACCTGGAAGTCCATTGGCGCCGAACTGAGCCCAGTGGGCCTGCCGATCAGCGACGAGTACGCGGTACCCGGCGGCTTCCGCACCGACTTCGAGCGCGGCTCGCTGGTGTTCGACGAGGCCACCGGAGTGGTCACGCAGGTGCCCCCAGTGATCGATCAGTCCGGCGCGTCGGCGCCACTGGCCCCGGCCGCGGCTCCGCTCGCAGCGGAATCCGCCCAGGCACCGATCGACCCCGCGTCAGAGGCACCTGTGCCGATCAACTGACAACAACGCACAAAGCGACGGCCCTCCACGAAAAGTGGGGGGCCGTCGCGTTCGTCCGGGTGCCGCAGGCTCAGTCGGCCCAGAGACGTTCGAGGACCCGGGCGACGCCGTCATCGGAGTTGGTTGTGGTCACCTCGTCGGCCGCGGCCTTTGCTTCCGGATGTGCGTTCTCCATCGCGACGCCGAGGCCGGCCATCGACAGCATCGGGATGTCGTTCGGCATATCGCCGAACGCGACGATCCCCGACTCGCGGACTTCGAGTCGTTGCGCCATCAGCCTCAGCCCGGATGCCTTCGTCACGCCCCGCGCCGACACCTCGATCAGACCGTTGTCAGTCGAGTACGTCAGATCCGCACGGTCCCCCACCAGCGGACGGAGTGTCGCCGCCATCTCGGAGCTACTCATCCCCGCCGCCCGGATCAGCATCTTCACGGCCGGTGCCGACAGGATGTCCTCGGGCGCCATTACGGTGTTGTCGGGGTTGAGCCAGGCATGCTCGTAACCGGGCGTGCTGACGAATTGTGGGGTGGCGGTGTCGTGTGCGGTGGCACCGATCCGCTCGGCCGCCATCCCGGCGCCGGGCAGTGCCCACTCGACCAGATCTGCCAGCCACGCGAGCGTCTCCAGCGACAGCGTCGCCGCGCTGATGACGCGGTCGGCCTCGCTGTCGTACAGCACCGCACCGTTTGCGCACACCGCCAGCGGCGCGAAACCCAGACCGTCGACCACCGGGCCGATCCAGCGTGGCGGGCGACCCGTCGCGAGGACGAACGGTGTGCCGGACTCGACGACGGACTGCACCGCCGCCCGAGTACGTGCGGTGACACGTTCGTCGTTGTCGATCAGGGTGCCGTCGACATCACTGGCGACCAGGCTGGGGAGTTCGGAGTACACCGGGCCATTGTGCCCCTTCCCGGCGACATCCCGCCCCGCCGATCGAGGGGATGAGCGCTACCTCACCAGCCCCGGCAGCCGGAAGGCAACGACGCGGTGCCCGCCGGCAGGCTCGCCATGGGCCCGATTCAGTCAAGTTTCCTTGACACTGCATGTCAAATAGACTTGACTCTCAGTTGTGCCAAACTCATTCGATACCACGGTGCAGAAGATCAAAGCGCCTGCCTCGTCCTACGCCCTGATGACCTTGGTCGGGTTGGGCTCGGCAGCCGCGCTCGGCGCGGGCGCCGGCTGGCTGCGCGAGACGGGCGGGTGGTGGCTGAATTTCGCAGTCTTCACTGCCGCCACGGCGGGGCCGTGCTTGTCCCTGGCCTGGGCAACGCTCGTGGCACCTCACATGGAGAAGCCCGACCCGCATGCCGAGGACAACGTCGAGGCCCGCTGGACCGAGCGGGCTACCAGCGGCGCATTCTTGGACCTGATCGTCGGGGCGGGGATCTTGCTGGCCGCCGCATCGATCCTGGACATCGAGATCAGCGGCTCAGCCGTCTTGTCCGGCGTGATCGTGCTGGGCGCGCTGGATGCCAGCGTGCGTTATCTGCTGGCCAGGGGCCGGGGCGCCTGATGGACAACACGCTCGCCGCGCTGCGAACCGAGCGCGGATGGTCCCAGGCTGCGCTGGCCAAGGAACTCGGGGTCTCACGACAGACGGTGATCTCGATCGAGAAGGGCCGCTTCGACCCCAGCCTGCCGCTGGCCTTCCGGATCGCGCACCTGTTCGACCGGCACATCGAGGACATCTTTGCCCCCGATCTCCAAGGACGACAAGTGGATTGACTGCACGCGCGACCGACGAACATCAGGTATCCGCGGCAGTTTGTCAGCGCCCGCCGGTCTCCCGGGATCGGCGCGCCGCAGCCTTCGCCTCGGCCTCGTCGGCGTCCATGACGTTGGCTTCCTCGAGGGTGGGCGCACTACCGCCGAGGCGGGCGGGAACCCAGTACGCGCCCGCTGGATGGTCGTAGTTCGCCTGCACACCGTTCAGCAACGTCTCCATCCGCGTGTGCAACAGCGCCGTCATCTCGGAGGCCGGCTCGAACGGCGCGATCGGCTCACCTACCGCGATCGAGATCGGCGTGTTGGTGCGGCCCAGACGCTTCGGGAAGCCCTTGGTCCACACCCGCTGCGAGCCCCAGATGACCATCGGAATAATCGGAGTTCCGGACTCGAGCGCCATCCGCGCAGCCCCCGACTTGAACTCCTTGAGCTCGAAGCTGCGGCTGATCGTCGCCTCGGGGAACACGCCCACCAACTCTCCGTCCCGCAGCGCCTGCACCGCGGCGCGATACGAGTCGGCACCGGCGGACCGATCGACCGGAATGTGCTTCATCGCGCGCATCATCGGGCCCGAAATCTTGTTGACGAAGACGTCGTTCTTGGCCATGAACCGGATGTACCGCTTGACCTCACGGGCCGGCAGACCGGCATACGTGAAGTCCATGTACCCGGTGTGGTTGATGGCGACCACCGCGCCCCCGTCTGCCGGAAAATGCTCCGCGCCGGTGACAGTGAACTTCAGTCCCTGGGCCGCGAAGATGCCTCGAGCGACGCCGATGATCGTTCGGTAGAAGGGTTCCACGATGAGCCACCCTAGTCGGCGGGTCGTGATTGCGGCAGTGCCAGCACTGTCCGCCGGCGTGGATGTCGAACACTCGACAATGCTCTGCGTGTCACGTTCCGCGGGCGCGGGTACGGTCTGACGGGTGTCTCCCGAACGTCAGCGCACCTACAGCTGGAACGACCCCGCCCCCATCGCGGAGGCCAATCGGAACCTCAGCGGACTCGAGTTCGTCCGGGGACTGGTTGACGGCACAGTCCCGCATCACCCCACTGCGAGCACCCTCGGCTTCCGCGTGACCGACGCCCGAGAGGGATTCGTCGAGATCACGGCCGAGCCCGCCGAATGGCACTACAACGCCGTCGGCAGTGTGCACGGCGGCGTCATCGCCACGATGATCGACACCGCGATGGGCTTCTCTGTCTCGAGCACCCTGCCGGCCGGTGTCGGCTACACGACCCTCGACATCACCGTCCGGTACATCCGTGGCATCAAGGCCGAACAGGGATCCATCCGTGTGTACGGATTCTCCGAACACACCGGCCGCACCACTGCGACCGCGCGAGCCGAGGTCCGTGACGAACAGGACCGGCTCCTGGCGACGGCGTCGACCACCTGCCTGATCCTGCGCTGACACACGCTCCCCTCAACGGACGAAGGGACCCTTCGCGCGCCGTGAGCGTGTGAACGGTCCCTTCGTCCGGGGAATCGGGGACTACTGCGCCGTCAGCACCTCACGCCCGACGAACGGAACCAGGGCATCGGGGACACGGACGGAACCGTCTGCCTGCTGGTGGTTTTCGAGGATCGCCACCAACCAGCGCGTGGTGGCGAGGGTGCCGTTGAGGGTCGCGGCGGTCTGCGGCTTGCCGTTCTCGTCGCGGTACCGCACGCTCAGGCGGCGCGCCTGGTACGTGGTGCAGTTCGACGTCGACGTCAGCTCGCGGTACGACTGCTGCGTGGGAACCCAAGCCTCACAGTCGAACTTGCGTGCCGCCGACGATCCCAGGTCGCCGCCGGCGACGTCGATGACGCGGTACGGGACGTCAATCGCGGCCAGCATGTCGCGCTCCCACGCGAGCAGACGCTGATGCTCGGCGTCGGCGTCCTCGGGCTTGCAATAAGTGAACATTTCGACCTTGTCGAACTGATGGACGCGAATGATGCCGCGAGTGTCCTTGCCGTAGCTGCCGGCCTCGCGGCGGAAGCATGACGACCAGCCTGCATACCGCTTGGGCCCCTGCGACAGATCCAGGATCTCGCCCGAGTGGTAGCCCGCGAGCGGCACCTCCGACGTGCCGACGAGATACAGGTCATCGTCCGCGAGGTGGTAGACCTCGTCCGCGTGCTGGCCGAGGAACCCGGTGCCCTGCATGATCTCCGAGCGAACCAGGACCGGCGGGATCATCATGGTGAACCCGTTGGCCATCGCCTTCTGCGCGGCCAGCTGCAGCATGCCCAGCTGGAGCATCGCTCCGAAACCGGTGAGGAAGTAGAAACGCGAGCCCGACACCTTCGCGCCGCGCTCCATGTCGATCAGTCCGAGCGACTCACCGAGCTCGAGGTGGTCCTTCGGCTCGAAGTCGAACGTCGGAATCTCGCCGACCGTCTCGAGGGTGATGAAGTCGTCCTCGCCGCCGGCGGGGGCACCTTCCTGCACGATGTTGGAAATCGCACGATGGGCTTCCTCGAGCCGGGCCTGCGCATCGGACTCGGCGGCACCAGCTTCTTTGACCTGCTGCGCCAGCTCCTTCGCACCGGCGAGTAGCGCGGGCCGATCCTCGGGGGACGCCTGGCCCACCTTCTTGCCGAAGGCCTTCTGCTCGGCGCGCAGGTTGTCCCCTGCCAGCACCGCGGCACGGCGGGATGCGTCGGCCTCGAGCAGCGCGTCGACCAGACCGGGATCTTCACCGCGGGTGCGCTGCGAGGCGCGGACGGCGTCAGGATTCTCGCGAAGGAGCTTGAGGTCAATCACGACCACAAACCCTACTTGGTGACGCCGCGGTCATTCCGGGTGCTTCCCCAACATCTGCAGATAGTCGTCACGTCCGAACATGCGTGCGGCGTCGAGCGCGGACGGCTGCCCCGCCACCGGGTCGGCACCGCCGGCTACCAGCGCGGCGACCACCGCGTCCTCGCCCTTGAAGACCGCCCCGGCCAGCGGTGTCTGCCCGCGGTCGTTCGCACGGTTCACATCGGCACCGCGGTCGATCAGTGACCGCACGGTGTCGACGTGCCCGTGGTACGCGGCCAGCATCACCAGCGTGTCGCCGCTGCCGTTGGTCAGGTCGACCGGAACCCCGGCGTCGACATACTGCGCCAGTGTGACCGCATCACCTGCCCGCGCCATGTCGAACAGCCGGCCGGCCAGCTCCTGCACGTCGCTGTCGGGAAGACCCGGTTGCTCACTCATGTCGATCGAACCTACGCGGAAACTTCGGCATCTGCGTCCGATGAAGGCATGATGGGGGCAATGTCCGAGGACCAACCGCAGCCGACGCCACAGCCGGAGCGGCGCCGACACCTGTCCGCGCCGGTGACCCGACGCGCGCTGGCGCTCGTCGCGATAGGCGCCGTCCTGGCCGCGATCGCCACAATCTTCATCTCCGGTGGATTCGACCGCGGCGAGAAGTTGCCGACCCAGACCGGCGGGGTCGGCCCTCAACCCACCGGCGCCGTCGCCGGCGAGGCCTTCGGGTCCGCCACCACGGGCGACTGCCTCACCTGGAGCAAGCCCGACGCGAGCGACCTCGAGCAGGTCGACTGCGCACAGCCACACCTGTTCGAGGTCGCCACCGACGTCGATCTGAGCCTGTACCCGGACACCGAGTTCGGACCCGGCTCCAAATTCCCCGGCGTCCTGCGTTTCTCCGAACTTCGGGACGAGCACTGTGCCCCCGCCGTCAACACGTACCTGGTCGGGCGTTTCGATCCGAAGGGCAAGTTCAGCGTCGGCCTGATCAACCCCGGTGAAGCAGGCTGGGCCGCCGGCGAACGCACCATCCGCTGCGGCCTGCAGTTCTCCGGGGTGACCGGCTCGCTACTGCCGATCCAGGGGCGGGTCGCCGAGCAGGACCAGTCGAAGGTATGGGACGTGGGTACCTGCATCGGCATCAACCAGAACGTGCCCACCGACCCGGTGGACTGCGCCCAGCCGCACGCGTTCGAAGTGGTCGGCGTGATCGACCTGGCCAGCAGGTTCCCCGGCGGAATGCCATCCGTCCAGGACCAAGACAAGTTCCTCGAGGGCGCGTGCACCGAGGCGAGCAACGCATACCTCGGTTCCCCCGATGCGCTGCGAGACAAGACCCTCACCCTGTTCTGGGACAATTTGGACCTCGACAGCTGGCTCGTCGGCAGCCGCAAAATCAACTGCTCGGTCGGCAAGGAGGTCGACAGCAACGGGTTCGCGACCCTCGTCGGCAGCGCAAAGGGCGACATCCTGATCAACGGTCAGGCACCGGCGCCCCCGGTAGCGCCCGAGGGACGCTCGCTGCCGACGCCGCTGCCCGGCGCGGCCCCCATCCCGGCACCGGGCGGCTGACGTGACGGTGACCATGACAGCCACTCGTTTCGAGGAGCTGGTCTCGGAAGCGCTCGACCTGATCCCACCGCAGCTGGCGGCCGCGATCGACAACGTCGTGGTGCTCGTCGAAGACCGCAACGACGAGGAGCCGACGCTGCTCGGGCTCTACCACGGCATCGCACTGACGGAACGCGACAGCCACTACGGCGGAGCGCTGCCCGACACCATCACCGTCTACCGTGACGCGATCCTCGACGTGTGCCACACGGAGGACGACGTGGTGCACGAGGTGATGGTGACAGTGATCCACGAGGTAGCCCACTACTTCGGCATCGACGAGGACCGGCTGCACGAACTCGGCTGGGGCTGATTCGACGATTCCGGGCCGAATGTGCGGACCGGCGATGGAACCGGCCGGACTCCTCCGACGTCAAAGCAATCAGGGAACAAGATCCCCGCGACTTGTTCCGGTTGCCATCGACCCCGTCCCGAGGAGTTCGCCACATGTCGGATCACGTGTTCGTCGTACCTGACGTCCTCGTCGCGGCCGCATCGGAACTCGAGGCGGTCGCCGCCCGCTTGCAAACCTCCCTCGGCCTCCACGGCCCCGCCCTGAGCGTGCCGCCATCAGGCACCGAGGAGGTGTCGATCCTGGCGGCGGGGTACTTCAACCGGCTCGCGAACAGCTTGACGCCCGCCGCCGGTCAAGGCATCCAGGAACTCATCGAGGCCGCGACAGTACTCCGAGCGCAGGCCGCCGCCTACCAGAGCGAGGATCAGACGCTCGGGGCATCGCTCACCACCGGCATGTGACCACGCGTCCGATCCCGACCAGCCCGCCAACCCGAGGAGAACACAGCATGACCATGGGAGTCACCGGTGTCGTCTGGATGCCGCGCGGCGCAACAGTCAACGCCACCACGCTCACCGCGGGCGCGGGTCCCGTCCCGCTCACCGTCGCGAGCACCGCATGGACCGCGGTGTCCGGGAGCTTCGCCGACGCCAGCGCCACGCTGACCCGGGTGATGGCGGAACTGAGGACGGGCTGGGAGGGCGTCGCCGCGGAGGCTGCCCTAGCCAAGATTGCCGCGTTCACCACCTGGACCCAGCAGATCGCCGCCCTCGCCGCCGAGACCGCCACCAAGGCGTCCGTCGAGGCGGGCGCCTACACAACGGCGACTCTCACCATGCCAAGCCTGCCCGAGATCGCGGCAGTCAAGGCGGCGAAGACGGCGGCGTACACCACCGGTGGCGCCCTCAACGGCAGCGCAGCAGTCGCCGAGGCGGCTGACCGGGCGATGGACATCCGCGCCGGCATCGTGATGGAGGTGTACGAGGCCGCGTCGAGCATCGTCGCCACCCCCGAGACCTTCAGCCCACCACCGCCGATGGCGAACGGTTCCACCGTCGGGCTCGAGGCCCGCGACAGCGGTGACGTCCAGCGTCGTCAACTCGAGAACGATTTCGGCACCGACCCGGTCCGAACCGTCGCGGCCACCGCCACCGCCTTCACCCAGAATCCGGGCATCGCCACCGCGGCCTCGCAGATCGGGAACATCGCCGGCACCGTCGGGGCCGCCACATCGGCCGCAGCCAACCTCGGCGGCGGCGTGCCGGGCGGGACCGGCGGCGCGAGCACGCTGATGGGCGCCCCGCTGGCACCGATGTCCGGCTACGGCGGCACCAGCTCCGGTATCTCCGGAGGCGGGTCATCCGGCGCGGGCGCGTCGCGGGCGGCGGGGATCCCCGGCGGATCCGGGGGCGGTGCCCGCGCGGTCCTGCCCGAAGGCTGGGGCAAGGCCGGGCAGCTCGACGGGGCCGCGCTGCGAGGCGGTACCGGCGGTGCCGGCACGCCGACCGCCACGGGCACCGCGGATGTCCTTCGCGCCGAGGCCTCGACGTCCGCTGTCGCGCGCGGCACCGCGATGGGTGGCGCCCCTGTGGTCGCACACCGCGGGGCCGTCGACGCGGAGGATGCCGAGCACACCACTCCCGGCTACCTCAAGCACTTCGAGCATTTCGCCGACGGACGCACCGTGATCCCGTCGGTGATCGGTGCGGATCAGCCCGAGGGTGGGCGGTGATCGACTTGGGCACCGAACCGATCGCCGCGACACTGCCGTCGGTGACCCTGGACCGTGATGAGCTGGATCTACTCGTCGATGTCCTGCACATCGACGAGCTGCCGGTGGTCCTCGACGCAGGTCCGCGGTTCGATTCGGTCCGCGCCCGAGATGCGGCCCTCGAACGCGGACGCGCGTCGCTGACATCGGCGGGACGGCTCGACGGGGAGACGGTGCATTTCGAGCTGGCTCGCTGGTTGTTAACCCTCGCGCGGCCGCGGAGCGAGATCGCACTGCGCTGGCATGTCGACGGCTCCGTGTCGCGCCTGTGCCTGGCCCGCGACGACGACGGGGCGGTGCTCGCGCTACGCGGCGGCGAGACGTTTCTCCTCCAGCCCCCGGGCCACGATCCGCTCGGCACCCTCGCCCATACGCTGGGTACATCCGAGCCGCTGCCGTTCGCCGTGATCAACCGTCCGACAGCAGAACTCAGCACTGCTCTCGATCGGATCTCGCACCCCGACACCGCCGCGGCCGAGCTGATTGCGATCGGAGTGCCGGCCCCGGATGCCGCCATAGTCGGCCCTGCCTTGGCCGGGTGCAACGCGTTCGCCGAGATCGTCGGAATCGCGCACGAGGACGGATACCCAGACCTGATCCGGGGACCGGTGACGGTGTACGACACCGCCGCCGGACGGGCAGTCGGCACCACCAGTGTCGCTGCGGACGGCGTCGCCTGGACCTCACTGAGCCCGGGAACCCCTGTACGGCTACGTCAGGCGCTGACGACACTGCTCAGCCAATCAGGCTGACCGTCAGCCCATCGGGTCGTCGGTCGCCTCGGCTGCCGACGGCTCGAACCACGGCCTGCTCGGCCGGCCTTCGAACGGCGGCTCGTACGACCCCCAGCGCACGCACTGCCACCCGGACGCCGTCGGCACCAGCTCCACCGCCCCGGTGTTCTCGAGGTGCCGGTCCGCGGCGAACGCGCCCGGCACGCCGGCCAGGTAGGCGCCCACCAATCGGATTGCGGCGCCGTGACTGACCACCACGACATCGCCGGAACCACCATCGAGGTACTCGGCCCGCAGCGAATCGACCACCGGCACATACCGCTCGATGATGTCGTGGCCGGACTCGCCACCCGGAATTCGAGCCGACAGATCACCTGCGTGCCACGTGTGGAACACCTTCGCGAACATCTTGTGAGATTCGATGTCGGAACGGTCTTCGAGCTCGCCGGCCTGCGCCTCGTGCAGCCCCTCCCGCACCTGCAGCGTGATACCCGATGCCAGCTCGACGAACCCCGCCGTCTCCCGGGCCCGCAATGCCTGCGACGACACCAGTGCACGCGGCGGCTTTGCCGCCATCCGGCCGCCGAGCGACTCCGCCTGCGTCCTACCGATTTCCGTCAACCTGGCGCCGGGCAGTCGCGTGTCGAGGCGACGCTCGACGTTGGCCTCCGTCTGCCCGTGGCGGACCAGGATCAGCCGACCGCTCACTTGCCCTCCTCCCCTCGGCGCAGACTCTCCAGCCACTGCACGTCCGGGGAGTCGGACATCGGCGCCCCGCCGCCCGGTACCGCCGACGGCCACGATCCCAGGAACCGAACGTCACTGAAGCGGTGCAGCGCCTTGAGCGCCTCCGCGACCAGCCCGTCGTCGATGTGTCCGACGCAGTCAAGATGAAAGAGATAGGTTCCGAATTCCTCACGTGTGGGCCGGGATTCGATGCGGGTCAGGTCGATGCCCCGGGTCGCGAATTCGGTCATGGCGCGAACGAGGGAGCCGGGCACATTGTCGAGATGAAGCACCACGCTGGTGCGGTCGTTGCCGGTGCGGACGGGCGCCGGACCCGGTTTGGTGACCAATACGAAACGGGTGCGGGCTCCGTCGTAGTCGGCCACCTGCGCGGCGAGGGTGGCGAGCCCCAGACGCTCCGCCGCGAGGGCGGTGGACACTCCGGCGTCAGCGACACCGGCCGCGACGTCCTCGGCCGCACCGGCATTCGACGACGCCGGCTCGACCACCGCCAGCGGCAGGTGCTGCTCGATCCAGCCGCGCACCTGCGCCGCGGCGACGGGGTAGGCGCGAACGGTGCGCACATCGGCGAGCGTCATACCGGGGCGACCGACGATCGAGAAGGACACGTCGAGCTCGGTCTCCGCCATGATCTGCAGGCGGTCTCCGAGGGCCAGTGCGTCCATCGTCGGGGGCACCGAGCCCTCGACCGAGCTCTCGATCGGTACCACTGCAGCGTCGACCTGTCCGGTGCGTACCAAAGCCAACGCCGCGGGCGGGCTGCTCGCGGAGACGCGCTCCACCGGGGCGTCGAAGGTACCCGCAGCCTCGAGCTGAGCGAGAGCCATCTCCGTGAATGTTCCGGTGGGACCGAAGTACGCAATACGAGACACGCCTACGAGGTTACGCAACCCCTTCCCGCGCACTCCGGCGATCGGTACCGGTTCCGCTACAGCAGCCCGGCTTCGGCCAGCGCCGTCTCGACCTGGTCGACATCGTCGACCTCGATGCCGAGCAGCACGCTGCGCACCGCCTCGGCCGCTTCCGGGATCAGTGCTGCGAGAGCCGCCGCGTCGGGCGTGGACATTGCGGCGACGACGTCGTCCCCACGAAGGGCCGCAACCGTGCCGGCGAGCAATGCGATCACCTCGGCGCCGTCAGCCGCTCGGGCGACGAACCCGACCGAGGTGTGCGCCAGGACGGCCAGAAAGTCGGCGACGACGCGGCTCGACTGCCCCGGAGGCAGGCCCGGGCAGTGTCCAGCATCGGCAAGAAGCTGCGCGGACTCGGCGAGGGTGGGGCCATCGGCGTCGGGCGTGACGAATACGACGATCGGCGCGGGGAGCCGCAGCGCGTTCGCGTCACCAATCTGCTCCGCCGTGCACTCCACGTGAAAACGGACCGCCCGATGGTCAACTGCCGTCGCCAGGTCCTCCGGCGGGACGTCGAGGGCGACGATGACGGATCCTGCCTCGGCGTCAGTTCCCTTTGCCGCGGTGAGCACGGAGGCCGCGACGATCGGCGCGCCGACGACGACAGCGTCCCGGACCGGAACCGAGGCGGCGGTTTCTCGCCGCCGGTTGAGCAGCCCCGCCACGAGCGGCGGCGCGCTGTTGCGGGACGGAAGGGTCGGCATCGACAGGGAAACAGGGATCGACACACCACCACGTTAGCCCGGACCGGCGAAAACTCCCGCTTCCGCGCCGAGGGGCCACTACGAGCCCCCCGTTTCGTCAGCGGGTTGCGGTCGAGGCACTAGTTCCGTTGCGGGTCGGTCACCGCGGCCCGATCCTGGCCCCGCCCAGTGCCGGAGGGGTGTACAGAGGATCTGTGAGACCCCGTCGCGGTCGGCGATGGCCGCAATGACACTGATGTCCCCGGTGGACCTGGCGCTGCTCGCCGCCGAGATCGGCTCGCGCACCCTCCACATCGGGGTTCTGCTGGTCTTCGCGCCGCCACCCGACGGCCGCGAGAATTTCGCGGAAGCCGCCTACCGGGAAGCCCTCACCGCGGTGACCGCGCAGGCCGCACTGATGGCGGAACCCGTCATCTCGCTCAAGACCGGAGGCCTTCCGGCGTGGGAGCCCGCCGACCACATCGATATGGCACGGCATCTGCGGCGGCTCGCGCTTCCCCACCCCGGCGACGACACCGAACTGTTCGAGCTCGTGGCGCGGCTGCACGAGAGCCGCCTCGACCGCTCCCGCCCCATGTGGGAGGGGTATCTCATCGAAGGACTCGCCGACGGCAGGTTCGCCCTGTACGGGAAGATCCACCACGCCACGCTCGACGGGATGTCGGGCATCCGGATGATCGAGCAGTCCCTCTCGCCCGACGCCGACCGCCGCGGCATGGCTCTACTGCTCACGTCGGACGCCCCGCAGCCATCCCGTGAACGCGGCTTCCCGAACCCCTTCGAGCTGGTCCGGGACGGCGTCGCGGGCGCGCTGTCCACTGTGAACGTCGCGCGCCGCACCACCGTCGGCGCCCTCGACTGGCTGGGCAAGGCCGTGACGACCGACTCCACCCCGCTGCCCATGCAGGCGCCGCGGACCAGGTTCGACGGGAAGGTAGGCCCGGAGAGATCCTTCGTCGGGCGGTCCTGGCCCAAGGAGCGCCTGCGGGCCGTGCAGCGAGCTACAGGGGCCTCCGGCAACGAGGTGACCCTGGCGATGTGCGCCGGCGCGTTGCGCGGCTATCTACTCGAACGGGACGCGCTGCCCTCGGACTCGCTGATCGCGATGGTCCCGATCGCGCAGCGGCAACGCGAGGACGCCACCGGCGGCAACTCGCTGGGGCTTGCGCTGTGCACCCTCGGCACCGATCTGGCCGAGCCGCGGGCTCGACTCGAACGGATCCGGCAGTCGATGGCCGACGCGAAGCGGCGCGTGCGGGAGATGGGCTACGTCGCGTCGATGATCGCGTCGATCCCCGCGCTGGCGCCCAACGTGGCCCGCATGCTGCCGACGGGCACGCTGACGCCACCGAGCTACAACGTGGTGATCTCCAATGTGCCAGGCCCGACGAAACCCCTGTTCTGGAACGGCGCCGCACTACAGCACATGTATCCACTGTCGATCGTGTTCGACGGGACCGGGTTGAACATCACAATCTGCCACTACGCAGACCGCCTCGACTTCGGATTTCTCGCCCATCCGGAATCAGCGCCGGAGCTCGAGCGTTTTACAGATGAGACCGAGACCGCGCTAGGCGATCTCGAACGGATATCGAAAGTGCACTCGACATGACTGCCGCATCGCCGCGTCGTGCCTCGAGTGGGACACCTCGTCGTCGCCCGCAGTACCGACCGCCCACGACGATGCTCGTCGACCCGCGGTTCGAGGCGCTCGCCACCCAGTTCTTCCACATGTTCCGTCGCACCCGCGACGGCGGTGGTGCGCTCGCCGTGTACCAGCACGGAGAGCCAGTCCTCGACGTCTGGGCCGGCTGGGCATCCCCGATCCGCAAGTGGGACTCCGAGACCGTGACCCTGTCGTTCTCGACGGGCAAGGGGGTCGCGAGCACGGTCCTGCACCGCCTCGCGCAGCGTGGACTGATCGACTACGACACCCCGGTCGCCGCGTACTGGCCCGAGTTCGGCGAGGCCGGCAAGGAGTCGATCACGGTCCGTGAGCTGCTCAGCCATCGCGCTGGCCTGCACCGCGTCCGCGGGCTGGTACCGGGACGCCTGGCGCTCCTCGATCATGACCGGGTGAGCGCCGCGCTGGCTGCGGCGGTGCCGGACCCGCGTCGTACGAGAATGCCCGGCTACCACGCCGTCACGTACGGATCACTGATCGCGGAGCTGACCGCGCGGGTGGCCGGCAAGCCGTTCACCGAACTGGTCCGCACCGAGGTCGCCGAGCCTCTCGGGATCCCGGAGTTCTGGTTCCAGGTGCCCGAGTCGGAGAAGGCCCGGATCGCAAAGGTCTTCCCGCACATCAATCCCCTCGGGGTTCCGTGGGGCGCGACTTCGCTGGCGTTGTCGCTGGTGCCGCATCTGAAGGACATTGCCGACGCCGGCATGCCCGAGGGCTTCGACATGCTGGTCCGCGACCCGACCATCCACGATTTCGTGATGCCCGGCTGGAACGGCGTGTTCAGCGCCCGCGCCCTGGCCCGGATGTACGCGGCGTTCGCCAACGGCGGCGTGGTCGACGGCATCCGATTCCTCGAGCCGGACACCATTGCCCAACTCAGCGAGGTGCAGACCCGCGCCCGCGACTACGTCCTCGGCATCCGGATGAACTGGCGGCTTGGCTATCACGCCGCACTCGTCGCAGCCCGTACCCAGCATTCCGGGGCGTTCGGCCACTACGGGCTCGGTGGGTCCGGTGCGTTCGCCGACCCGGAGACCGGGCTGTCGGTCGCATTTGTGACGAACCGTCTCGGCAATGCCATCACCCCGTTCGCGGACCTGCGACTGCCGGGCCTGGGCGCGAAGGCGGAGTCGCTCGCTCACCACACGTGACGCCGTTTGCGTCTAGCGTCGGCGTCGTGATCTCACGCACCACCGTCGACTCGTGGCTCCGTCCAGCGACGCCGCCCCCACCCGCACCGCCGCTCGACGCCCGTGAGCGGCGGGCGCTGTGGTTCGAGATCACGATCGTGCTGCTCGTGACGTTCGGGCTCAACGGCGTCTACAGCGCGCTGTCGCTGGTCGAGTCGGCACTCCAGCCGGGTGGGCTGTCCGAGCAGGCGGTGGCCCTCAACCCGTCGCGCTCCGCGCAGTCCTACATCGACCTGGCTCGGCAGTTACTCGGCGTACTCAAGCTGGCGGCCTGGGCAGCACTGGGCTTGTATCTGCTGTGGCGCAGCGGCCTCGGCCCGAGCCGAATCGGGCTGGGCAGGACGAGCGTGCGCGACGCCGCGCTGCCCGGGATCGGACTGGCGGCACTGATCGGACTCCCGGGCCTGGCTTTCTATCTGGGCGCCGTCGCGTTGAACGCGAACCTCACGGTGATGCCCAGCACCATCGACGACCACTGGTGGCGTCTGCCGTCGCTGGTGCTGTGGGCGATCGCGAACTCTGCTGCCGAGGAGATCCTGGTGGTGGCCTTTCTGATCTCCCGGCTGCGCCGGCTGGGCTGGAGCGAGAACTCGTCACTGCTCGCGTCGGCGCTGCTGCGCGGCAGCTACCACCTCTACCAGGGGCTCGGCGGCGGACTCGGCAACGTCCTGATGGGCCTGATCTTCGGCCGCTACTGGCAGCGCACCGGCAAACTGTGGCCGCTGGTGATCGCCCACGCGCTCATCGACAGTGTCGCGTTCGTCGGATATGCACTGCTCCGCGGGCACCTGTCCTGGCTACCGTGACCCCCTCCCGGCACGCTCGTGCGTATTGTCGGATGTCGTGAACGGCGAGACCCCCGACAGACGTCAGCCGGGCCCGCCGCACCGTGGCCGGCCCCAGCCTCCTTCCGGCATCCCCCAGCCACCCCGAAACCGTCCCCGCCCGCCTGCCGGGCCCCCGCAGAATCCCGAGGGCACCCAGGTGATTCGACGCGACGGACGTCCCGGCGGCCCGAATCCCCGCCAGGACGGACCCGCCCGCGCCTGGTCCCAGGCCCCCGAGCCGCAGCAAGCGTGGTCGCAGGCACCCCCGGCCGCCGGGTACGCGCCGCCACAGACCCCGCGCCGATATGCCGAACCACGCCGGGTCGGACCACCGCCGCCCCGCCCTCCGGGGCCGCAGCGACCGACGGGCCCACCCGTCGAACCGCCCAAACAGCGTCGGCCCAAGCGCCGAGGCCGCTGGCTGCGCCGCATCTCGCTGCTGTTGATAGTGCTGATCGTCGGCTCGGTCGGTGGCGTCGTATTCCTCGATTCCAAGCTCAGCCGCGTCGACGCACTCGCCGCCTATCCGGGCCGTGTCGCCGATACCCCGGGCACCAACTGGTTGCTGGTCGGCTCGGACAGTCGCACCGGCCTCACTCCCGAGCAGGAGCAGCAGCTGTCGACAGGCGGCGACGAGGGGGGCAAGCGCACCGACACGATCATGCTCGTGCACATCCCGAAGAACGGCGCCACGACGATGGTGTCGATTCCCCGCGACTCGTATGTCAACATCCCGGGATACGGCAAGGACAAGATCAACGCCGCTTTCAACAACGGGGGCCCGCAACTGCTGGTGCAGACCGTCGAGGAGGCCACCGGGCTGCGGATGGACCACTACGCGGAGATCGGGTTCGGCGGGTTCGCGGGCATCGTCGACGCTCTCGGCGGTGTCAATATGTGTGTGCCGTACCCGATCGACGATCCCCTGGCCGGCATCAACCTGCAGGAAGGCTGCCAGGATCTCACCGGGCCCGAGGCCCTCGGCTTCGTGCGCAGTCGGGCCACCGCCCTGGCGGACTTGGACCGAATGAACAATCAGCGCGCGTTCATGAGCGCGCTGTTGCAGAAGGCCACGTCGCCCACGACACTGATCAACCCGCTGCGACTGTGGCCGACACTCGCAAAGATGGCAGGATCGCTGCAGGTGGACGATGGCGATCACCTGTGGAATCTCGCGGGACTGGCGTGGGCGCTGCGCGGCAAGATGGTCACCACGACCGTGCCCGTCGGCGGATTCGACAATGTCGACGGCGCAAATGTTCTGTTGTGGGATCGGGAACAGGCCACAGAGTTCTTCGATGCACTTGCAAATGATCGGCAGATCCCGCCCGGGCTGCTCACCGGCGCGCCGTGATACTCGTCGCTGTCCGGACTTCGCCGACGCTGCCGTGTCATGGTGGGCGGTAATATTTCTCTCATGACTGACGCGGCGCGTACGAGCGAGTTCCATCAACTTTTGCAGGATCAGATCCGGAACGAATTCACCGCCTCGCAGCAGTACGTCGCGGTCGCCGTCCACTTCGATTCGCACGATCTGCCGCAACTCGCGGGCCGCTTCTATCGCCAGGCCGCAGAAGAGCGCGACCACGCGATGATGATGATCCAGTACCTCATCGACAACGGTCTGCCCGTCGTCGTGCCCGGCATCGACGCGGTCGTCACCGAATTCGAGTCCGTTCACGAGCCCGTCGCGCTCGCGCTCGCCCAGGAGAAGGCCGTTACCGAGCAGGTCACCCGCCTCGCTCGCACCGCTCGCGACACCGGAGATTACCTGGGCGAACAGTTCATGCAGTGGTTCCTCAAGGAGCAGGTCGAGGAGGTCGCAAGCATGACCACGCTCCTCGCCATCGTCGACCGCGCCGGTGAGAACTTCTTCAACATCGAGGACTTCGTGGCACGGGAGATGCGTTCGGGCGTGACGGCAGATTCCACCGCGCCGCGAATCGCGGGCGCTGGGGCCTGATGACTTTCGCGCGTGTGTCGCAATTGTCGGTTCATCGACAATTGCGGCACACGCGAATTAAGGGCAGCCCAGCCTAAAAGAGCATCCTCCAATTGAGGCGACACTAGCCTCAATTAGGCACCACTTGGATGACAGTTTCACCTGGCCAGCGATACCTTTGACGGATGAGTTCCGCAGACGATTCACATAGGACGAAATTCCACGCGCTTCTCCACGACCAGATTCGCAACGAATTCAACGCGTCGCACCAGTACCTGGCGACCGCGGTCTACTTCGACAACGCGGATCTTCCCCAGCTTGCCCGGCACTTCTACAAGCAGGGCAACGAGGAACGCAACCACGCGATGATGATCATCCAGCACTTCCTGGATCGGGACATCGCGGTCGACCTCACCGGCGTCGACCCGGCGAAGAGTCACTTCGAGAATCCGCGGGAGCCGATCGCACTCGCACTCGCACAGGAGAAGGCCGTCACCGAGCAGATCGTCACCCTCGCCCGTACCGCGCGCGACGACGGTGACTACCTGGGCGAACAGTTCATGCAGTGGTTCCTCAAGGAGCAGGTCGAGGAGGTCGCGCGAATGACAACGCTGCTGACCATCGCCGACCGTGCCGGCTCCAACCTGTTCGACCTCGAGGACTTCGTGGCCCGCGAGATGAGCAGCGTCGACGACGCCTCCGGCGCACCCTCCGCCGCCGGCGGCACCATCTGAGGCGCTCCGCGCCCGTGCGCGTTTCGTGAGTGTCAGCACTCACAAAACGCGCACGGGCAGCGCAGCTGCCTATCGCAGGGTGACCTGCCGGCTGCGCAGGCCGTCGCGGGCGCCGCGCTCGGCCACGGTCAGCGGCGCATCGACAGCGAGTGCCTCGGCGAGGCGCTCACCCAGTTCGGTGGTGGCTGCGGCCCATTCGTTCGCGTGCTTTTCGGGATCGAGGTCGAAGACGGGGACGAGCAGTCCGTGCGTGCGGAACGATCCCGCGAACCGCGAACCCTCACCGAGATGCAGGGCACCCGCGGCGTGGACCCGGGCCAGGGCCAGCATCAGCTCGTCCTCATCCTCGGGACGCACCCAGCGCAAGTGCGCCTTCTCGCCGGCGTCCACCCACCACGCAGCCACTACGCCATCCGCCTCGAGCCGAGCGGACGGCATGATCGCCATGTTGGCCTGCTGCACGGTTGCCGCGACATCGGCTGCCGGCTCGACACCCTCCGGGATCCACCAGTCGAAGCTCTGATGGACGGTGATCTTCGGAAGCGCATCGGCGACCAGCACGTCGGCCAGGCGCGGGCTATCGGCGCCGGGGTTGGCGGCGGTCAGTGAATTGCCCTCCTCGGCCGTCTGCGCCCAGGCGACCGCGGCACCGAGATCGGCGCCCGCGTCGGCGGTGTGCGCCTGCACCTGGAGGCCGACGTAGCGGCCCGCGGTGCCGTTCTCACTTCGCACCAGCGCGGCCACGGCTCCCGGCAGCACAGTCGCGGCAGTCACCGGCAGGGCGGTGTTCAGCACGGGCAGCTCGGCCAGGGCCGACGGGACGAACTCTCGCAGGGCGACCAGATCGCATTCGGCGGCCAGGCCCTCGAACGGCCGAGTCGGCGCGGCGACCTCGGCCTCGCGGGCCAGGCGGCGCTGCTCGAGCTTCTCGGCGCGGGCGGCGCCCGGCTTGGGACCACTGTTTCTCTTGCTCTTCTTAGCCACGAGGCCAAAACCTACACGGACTGACCAGTTATCTCAGCCGCCCAGCCATTTCTTGGTACGACCCGGATGGTTGGTTGCAACCCAGCTGACGCCGAGCTTCCTGCACAGTTCCACGTCCGCGGCATCGTCGACCGTCCAGCAGTAGGTCGCCCGCCCCGCCGCGGCGGCCTTGTCCACGATCTCCGGGTGCTCACGCAATGTCTCGATCGACGGCCCGACAGCCGTAGCTCCGACGGTGGTCGCGGCACCGCCACCGAGATACCGCGACGCGTCGCCGAGCAGCACGGTCGGCAGTAGCGGCGCCGCGCGCCGGATCCTCCACACCGCGCGGGCCGCGAACGACATCACCACCGCGCGCGAGTGGTCGGCCGACGCGGGGGCCGCCAGCCCGAACCGGGCCAGCTCGGCAAGGACCTTGCTCTCCACCAGGCCGCCGTAGCGGACGGGGTGCTTGGTTTCGATGAACAGCTTCGTCGGCCGCGACGTCCAGTCCAGAACGAGGGTGATCAGGTCGGCGAGCGTCAGTAATCCTGCAGGCTCCCCATCGTGGCCATAGTCCAGTTCGGTAAGTGACTTCAACGTCATTTCGCTGACGACGCCGGTACCTGAGGACGTGCGGTCCACACTGCGGTCGTGCACGCACACGAGGTGCCCGTCGCGGGTGAGCCGGACGTCGCACTCGAGCCCGTCGGCGCCCTCCGCCAGCGCAAGTTCGTAGGCGGCGAGTGTGTGTTCCGGTCTAGTCCCAGACGCGCCGCGGTGGGCCACTACGAGGGGGCCGCGCCGGTCGGGGCTCACGAGGCCGCCACCTTCTCGGGGGACGGGGCTATCACCCAGCGGGTCACGCGCCGGGGCCGGCCGAAGAGGTCTCGCCCATCGATCCGGCGCATCACGTACAGCGTCAGCACCGCCGTGGCTGCAGCGACCAGCGCGGTGACCGCGGCCAGCACGACACCGTCGGCCTGCGCCTGCGGGGAATCGCGCTCCCGCCACAGCAGATTCGCGATGACGAGTATTCCGCCGAGCACCCACGACGCCCACCAGACACGGATCAGTGCGATGGTGCGGCTGTCACCGGCGGCAAGTTCGGCGGCGAACACCCCCGGCATGACGAGGTTGACGCCTGGCACCAGCACTCCCACTGCCAGTGCACGCGGCGAGCGAGGGTCGGCGAGCCCACGCTCGCCGAGGACCCGTCGGCGTGCGACGACCAGCCAGCACACCGACGCGACAGCGGCAGCGAGGGCGACCATCGGCGCGGACAGCTGGGTAGCCCACACCATTGCATCGGACACCCCCAGCGTCAGCTGGTCCACCAGTCGCGTGCGGTTGAACACGAGCAGTCCGTACCGGAACATCTCGGCCACCGCGGCCATCCCGAAAACTACCGCGGCGCACCCGAGGAGGGTCGGCGCCAGGTCGGCCGCGACGTCGACACGGCCGACGCGCTCGTCCGGCTTCGGCGGCAGCGGGTCGAGCAGGCCCCACTGTGGGTTCTGCGTGTAGCGCGGTGTCGGACCGAGACGCGGAGGCCCGGAGCGTCGGTGGCTCACGGGTGGATAGGGGCTGCGCGCGACCCAGCGAAAGTTCCGTCCCGATGTCGGTGCCGGCCGCCGGGTATCCACCGGGGACAGCAGCACGCCGTGGCAACGCGGGCACCATTGCGCGGGTGCGCCCGCCACCGGCCACTGCGATGCGCACCGTGCGCAGACCTGGACGACGCTCATCTGGTAGATCTTCGCCGAACCGGGATCGTCACGCTCCGATTCTGGCATGCCGCCCAAACCCGGGCAGCTCATCGCGCGTTACCGAAGAGCCAGGTTCGTGACCCGACCGAGACCCTCGACTGAGGCTGCATGCCAAATGACCGTTCAAATGTGACCTACAACACTTGCATTGTCGAGTTATCCACAGTTTCCACAGGCTCATCCACAGTTCTGAACAACTGCGTGGGAAATTATCCACAGGTCAGAGACATGCGATCCCGAAATTGCTGACACCTGTGCACCGCGAATTCCACAGCTGTGCGTAGACCGGGGCGACCGCCGCGGACTGGAGCCGGGCCGGAGTCCCCCCACCGGTTCCATGGCGTGTGGCCCACACCTTGGACTCCGTCACTCCTGCCCGGCTCCGCCCTCCCCCCCGTGTCGGAACTCTCGAGCTCCGACATTTGATAAGACGTCCCGATCCCGAGATCGGTTCCATCCGATCCGGAATGGCCCGGTGTTCAGTGGGTCACACCCACTCGTGCGGCACAGTGGATGTCATGGACCTGAGAATCTTCACCGAACCGCAGCAAGGTGCCACATACGACGACCTCCTGGCAGTGGCGAAGTCCGCCGAACTGTTCGGATACGACGCGTTCTTCCGGTCCGACCACTATTTGGCGATGAATGCCGGGGGCCTGCCCGGCCCGACGGACGCCTGGATCACACTGGCCGGCCTCGCACGGGACACCACGACGATTCGACTGGGCACGCTCGTCACGTCGGCCACATTCCGCTACCCCGGACCGCTCGCGATCTCGGTCGCGCAGGTCGACGCGATGAGCCGGGGCCGGATCGAACTCGGTCTCGGTGCCGGCTGGTTCGAGGAGGAGCACCGCGCGTACGGCATCCCCTTCCCTGCCCTGGGCGAACGCTTCGACCGGCTCGAAGAGTCACTCGCGGTCATCACGGGACTGTGGGAGACGCCGGCGGGGCAGACCTTCACCCACGAGGGCGCTCATTTTCCCGTCGTCGACTCCCCTGCACTACCCAAGCCCGTTCAGTCCCCACACCCACCGATCGTGATCGGGGGCATGGGCAAGAAGCGCACCCCCGCGATGGCCGCCCGATACGCCGACGAGTTCAACCTGCCGTTCGCCTCGCTCGAGGACACCGTGCGTCAGTTCGGCCGGGTCCGCGAGGCGTGTCTGTCCACGAACCGCGACCCGGACTCGCTCGTCTACTCGAGTGCCCTCGTCCTGTGTTGCGGCAGGACCGAAGAAGAGGTCGCCCGCCGTGCCACGCGCATCGGCCGGGAGGTGGACGAGCTGCGAGAGAATGGCCTGGCCGGAACGCCAGCGGAGTTGGTCGACAAAATCGGACGCTACCGCGAGGCCGGAACACAGCGGATCTACCTGCAGACCCTCGACCTCGCGGATCTCGACCAACTCGAACTGGTCGCCGCGGAGGTCATGCCGCAGGTGGGGTGAAGCCGCTCGAACACGAGCCGCCACGGGCGGTCTCATCACTCACGGGAGCAGGACGGGGCGGCCGAATTCGGCGTCGGCCCCGCCCGCATTCCTGCAGTTCAGGCTCCCAAGCCCACCGGACAGGTGATGCCAGTGGCGTGCACGGGACAGTAACCGCCGGGGTTCTTGGCCAGGTACTGCTGGTGGTATTCCTCGGCGTAGTAGAACGTGGTGAGGGGGGCGATCTCCGTCGTGATGGCGCCATATCCGGCGGCCGCGAGCCGCTTGCCGTAGGCCTCCCCAGTGGACTGCGCCCTCGCGATCTGCGCGTCGGAGTCGGTGTAGATCACCGAACGGTACTGCGTGCCCTGATCGTTGCCCTGACGCATGCCCTGCGTCGGGTCGTGGTTTTCCCAGAATTGCTTGAGCACGCCCGCATACGAGATCACCGTGGGATCGAAGACCACCAACACCACCTCGGAATGCCCTGTGCGACCTGAGCACACCTCTTCATACGTGGGGTTCGGCGTGTAGCCACCCGCATAGCCGACGGCGGTCGAGTACACCCCATCGAGCTGCCAGAACTCCTTCTCGGCACCCCAGAAACAGCCCATTCCCAGTACGGCCGTCTCCATGCCGTCCGGGAAGGGCGGTTTCAGAGGATGACCACTGACGAAATGCGTCGCGGGTACCGGCATTTGGGCCTCGCGGCCGGGCAGCGCCTGATCCGGTGTGACCATCACCGACTTCGGCCCGGAGCGGGCGAAAAGGTCATCCAGCCAAGACATACGTCGATGTTACGCGTGGACGGGCCGGGCTGCGTTCAGGTGTGGTCGCGCACGCCGAGCGACCGCGCCGGCGCCGCCTCGCCTGCCGGAACCGGCGGAGTCTGCGATGGTTCCGCCAGCTCCGATGGTTCCGTCGGCTCCGATGGCTCCGATGGCTCCGTTGGTTCCGTTGGTTCCGTGCGTCCGCCGATCCGCGCCACCCGCGCCGAGATCCAGCGGGCGCCGGGCACCTCCACCCACCGATACAGCATCTCCGACACCGCGGCCGTCGCAATCAGGAACACCACCACCGCGCCGGTTCGGCCGAACGGGACGACGGCATGCTCGTAGACCCGGTACAGGATCAGCGTGTGTACCAGGTAGATCGCGTAGCTACGGGAAGCGGTCCACCGGATTACCGCCCAGCGGGTCGGCGGCCCGCTGTACCGGCCGAGCAGGACGACCCACGCGGTCACGACCGCAATCGTCCACAGGTACCGGTCGCCGGCCCAATAGACGCGGATGTCGCTGGCCAACCGAACCACCTCGATCTGCGCCATCACCGCGACCACCAGCCAGCGCCATTCGACCAGCCGAGCCCAGCCCAGGTAGATGATCTGCCCCAGGAACACTGTCGGCAGCGTGGCCGCGACCTTGGAGAGCATCGGCACGGTGTAGGGCTGCGGGATGTAGAGGTTGTAGAGCAGTACCAGCGCGCATATCACCGCACCCGCGATCGGAACGGCGATCGGACGGGTTCGCAGGATCGGCCGTGCGGCAACGCAGTACAGATAGAAAATCACTTGGACGGCGAGCGTCCACGTCACCCCCAGAACGGCAACCTCGGGTTTGAGAAAGAAGCCGCCGAGCACGAAACTCAGCGCAACCTCGCCGTTGGAGATACCCAGTTGCCCGCTGAACATGCCGTTGATTCCGACGCGCACCAGCAGGATCGCGAGGGCTGTCGCGACCCAGAACGCGGGCAACAGGCGTCCGATCCGGTTGAGCAGGAACACTGTCCGGGGATTGCGGATCGCCGACCGCGTGAGCACCATCCCGGTGAGCGTCATGAAGAACGCCACGCCCACGAAGGACAGGTGCTGGTTGAGTTGCATCCCCTCCACGAACACCTTGTACGTGCCGTCGATCAGCCACCATCCGGAACCTAGATCGTCGATCAGGTAGAAGGAGATGTGGGAGTAGATGACAGCCAGAACCGCGATGCTGCGCAGCAGATCCGCGCCGGTCAGCTCCACCCGAGGTGCCACCACGGCCCGCGTTGCAGCAGGCATTTCCGAAGGCATCGACTGATATTAAGGTTCTGTTCACTTTGCGAGCCAATTGCGCAGGTTGGGTGCGATGCCCAGAGCGAACGCTCCCGAAAATTCAGGGTAGCCAAACTTTTTTCTACGGCCGTTCCCACCCGCGCGCCGCGGTTGCACTAGGTGTACCAATGAGATTGGGTTAAGCCCGAGAACGATTCATGAACGTACACGTCAGGGTGCTCGTGCTCGCACGCCCCTGAAGAAGGGACTCTCGTGTCTGTCTACACGCTGCCCGAACTCCCCTACGACTACGCCGCCCTCGAGCCGCACATCTCCGGCAAGATCATGGCCCTGCACCACGACAAGCACCACGCCGCCTACGTCGCCGGCGCCAACACCGCCCTCGACAAGCTCGCCGAACTCCGCGAAGCCGACGCCCTCGCCCCCGTGGTCAACCTCCACGAGAAGAACCTCGCCTTCCACCTCGGCGGCCACACCAACCACAGCGTGTTCTGGAACAACCTCTCCCCCGACGGCGGAGACAAGCCCGAAGGCGAACTCGCCGCCGCCATCGACGACCAGTTCGGCAGCTTCGACGCCTTCCGCAGCCACTTCTCCGCCAACGCCAACGCCATCCAAGGCTCCGGCTGGTCCATCCTCGCCTGGGACTCCATCGGCCAGCGCATGATCATCGTCCAGCTCTACGACCAGCAGGGCAACATCAGCATCGGCCTCACCCCCCTGCTCATGCTCGACATGTGGGAACACGCCTTCTACCTCGACTACCAGAACGTCAAGGGCGACTACGTCAACGCCTTCTGGAACATCGTCAACTGGAACGACGTCGCCACCCGCTTCGCCGCCGCCCGCACCCAGACCGCCGGACTCATCGTCCCCGCCTGACCCCGGTCGCTCCCAGAGCACGCCCACGACGCCGCGCCCGACCCCTCGGGCGCGGCGTCGCCGCGTTTCACCCCACAACCCGTGGGCCACATCGCCGACACCGCGCTCCCCGCTATCGACCAAGCGTTCACTACGTATGGTGAAACTATGACGGACATCACAATCGATACCATCGCCACCGGCCTAGCCTTCCCCGAATGCCCCCGCTGGCGGGCGGGCCGCCTGTGGTTCTCCGACATCTATCGGGGTGTCGTCCTGCGTCTGGATCCCGCCACCGGCGACCTGGAGCGGATCGTCGAAGTACCGGGACAACCCGCCGGTCTCGGTTTCCTGCCCGACGGCGACCTCATCGTCGCGTCGGTGGAAGAGCGGAAGATCTACCGCCTCGGCAGCGACGGAACCCTGAGGCTGCACGCCGACCTCCACGGCATCGCCACGTGGCACCTCAACGATATGACGGTGGACGGCACCGGACGCGCGTACGTCGGCAACTACGGCGACGCCAGCGCACCCCCGGAACCCCCGCTGCCGGCCGACCTCGCGATGGTCGAGCCCGACGGGACCGCGCACGTCGTCGCCACCGAGATGTGGTTCGCGAACGGGATGGTGACCACGCCGGACGGATCGACCCTGATCGTCGCGGAGACTCGCGCGACACCGGCACGCTTGTCCGCGTTCACGATCGAGCAGGACGGCAGTCTGGTGAACCGCCGCGTGCTGATCGAGTTCGACGATCCACGGATCATGCCCGACGGCATCGCCCTGGACGCGGCGGGCTCAGTCTGGGTGGCGTCGCCGTTCAGCGAGGAGGTGATTCGGGTGAGTGCCGACGGAGAGATGCTCGATCGTCTCCCGGTGCCACATCCGTACGCGGTGGCCCTCGGCGGTGACGACGGCCGTGACCTGTTCGTCTGCACCGCCGATACCTGGGTGCCGGAGGACGCGATCCGAATCGGCGGCGGCGCGATCCGGCGCATCCACGTCGCGGTACCCGGCGTCGGCTTCTGACACCCCTGCCTGCGCACCGCTGGCACTCGGGACCCCTTGCCTGCCAGCAATACCGGGGCGCATGCTCGTAGTACCCAACGAGGTGTGAATGACGTGCGCCGGGTGGGCCCGACCATCGGGTCCGCCCGGCGCTCCCGTCGTCCGATCGTCCACGTGGGGAGAATCGAGGCCGAGATGAACGAGAACGATTTCGTCCGAATCGCACCGTTCCACGCCTCGGGCGACCTGCGCGGTTTCGTGATCTCCGGTCGCTGGCCGGGCACCACGCGGGAATGGGCGCAACTGCTGGCGCTTGCGGTGCGGATCGCATCGCTACCAGGCCTGTTACCCACCTCCACTGTGTTCGGAGCCCGCGAGGAACTGCCCGACGATCCGGCGCCGGGAACGGTCGGTTTGATCATCGCCGAGGGACCCGTCCTCGGCGCGTCGGCGGTGTCACCGGGTCGCTTCGCCGAGCACCAACCGTCGGCGCTGATGATGCTGCATCCCCCGGCCGAGACGGTGCCGTCGCTGCCCGAGTGCGCAGGCGCGGCGTCCGGTTGTGTACTACTGCCCGGCCTGCCACACCTCGGACTCGAGCACCGAGCCGCGTGGGTGGAGGCGGAAGCGGACGGCACTGTCACATCAATGATTTCGCGTGTGGGAATCGATCCGATCAGCGATCCCGACACCGCGGTTCTGGCCATGCTGCTCGCGGCGTGACCGAATCCTGAACAGAAAAGTTTGGGATTCCAAACTTATTGTGGCCTTTGCACTTTCGGAAATCCAGAGTTATCGTTGCCACAGCGAAGGGGAGTAGCCCCCAATCGCTGGGTCGACATACTGGCCGGCACATCGATGTGTCCGCCCGGCTCAGCGAACCGGTTGTTCGACCGGTGGGCGAGACCTTCGGCCGTGAACGCACCGCGTTCGGGGCCGGAGGAAGGTTCCCCGACATCCTCCGAGAACGAGATCCGGAGGAGGTTCGACACAGTGCTGGCTGCAATCCTGCTGAGTTTCGGCGTCATCTTCGTCGCCGAACTGGGCGACAAATCCCAGCTCATGGCGATGACATTCGCGCTGCGCTATCGCTGGTGGGTGGTGATTGCCGGCATCACCGTCGCCACCACCGCAGTACACCTCGTCTCCGTCGGTGTCGGCCATTTCCTCGGTGCCGCGATCCCCACCGCCGCAATGTCGATCCTCGGCGGTGTCGCGTTCCTGATCTTCGGCCTGTGGACGCTGCGCGGCGACAAGCTCTCCGACCAGGAGGAGCAGAAGGCCCACAAGGTCACTGGATCGGCGTTCCTCGCGGTCGCGTCGGCCTTCTTTCTCGCCGAACTCGGCGACAAGACGATGCTCGCCACCGTCACCCTCGCGACGGACAACGACTGGGTGGGCGTGTGGATCGGGTCGACGGTCGGCATGGTGGCCGCCGACGCCCTCGCGATTGTCGTCGGCGCTCTGCTCGGCAGGCACCTGCCGGAGGCCGTCGTCCGGATCGGGGCGGCGGTGCTGTTCTTCGCGTTCGGCGCCTGGCTGCTACTCGGGGGGCTGTTCCCGGACAGTCCGGCGGGTCCGATCACCGCCGGCGCCGTCGTCGCAGTCTCGGCGATCGCGGCTACTGCCCGACGCATCCTGCGCGGGCCGGGCACTGCCGCGCGCGCCGAACCGATCGACGCGCCCCACACTTCCTAGACTGGCGGCATGAATCAGACGCAGCCCGACCTGCTCACCCCGCTCGGTGATCTCGCCGCTTTCGCCGGGCACTGGGTCGGCGGCGGCGCCGGCCACTACCCGACCATCGACGACTTCGCATACGACGAGGAAATCGAACTCACCCCCAGCGGAAAGCCGTTCCTGTTCTACCGCTCCCGCACCCGCAAGCCCGGCGGTGGCATGTCGATGCACACCGAGACCGGGTACCTGCGGCTCACGGACGGTGTCGTCGAACTCCTGGTGACCCAGCCGACCGGATTCGTCGAGATCCACCGCGCCACACTGTCCGACGGCGTCCTCGACTTCACACCGCATGCGCTCAGCGCGTCCCCCGACGCCAAGCCGGTCCACGAGGTCCGGCGCCGCATCGCTGTCGATGGCGACGTGCTCAGCTACGACATGTGGATGGCGTTCGACACCACGCCGATGACACACCACCTACGGGCAGAACTGCGGCGCACCGCCGGAGGCTGATCGCAGAAGCACCAGTCGACGTCCTCCGTCGGTTTCTGCTTGCCTTCGGACAGCGGAATCTTCTCGGGCAGCCCGTTCCAGTTGATCGCGGGTACGCGGTCGACCAGTCGGTCACTCACCGCCGATCGCCGCCGTCAACCCGATCACCCGGCCCGCGCGCGCAGCGTCGAATCGGCGTCCGACATCGGCCCAATCGACCAACGACCACAGCCGTTCGACGTAGTCGGTCTTCACGTTGCGGTACTGCAGGTAGAACGCATGCTCCCAGGCGTCGAACACCAGCAGCGGCGCACTGGTGACCGCGAAATTTGCATGGTGATCATGCAACTGGTGCACGACGAGGCGGGCGCCGACTGGATCCCACGCCAACACTCCCCAACCGGAACCCTGCACCGTGCCGGTCACCGCGGTCATCTCGGCACGGAAACTGTCGAAGCTGCCGAAGAACTCATCGATCGCCGCCGCCAGGTCTCCCTCCGGCCGGTCGCCACCATTCGGCGACAGGTTCTGCCAGAAGATCGAGTGCAACGCGTGCCCGGAAAGATTGAAGGCCAACGCACGTTCCAGCCCCGCCAGCGATTCCAGCGCGCCGGCCGCGCGGGCCTGCTGGAGTTGTTCCGTCACCAGATTCGCTCCTCTCACGTACGCGGCGTGATGCGCACCATGGTGCAACTCCAATATCTCGCCGGATATCGCAGGCGCCAGCGCGCCGTAGTCGTATGCGAGTTCGGGAAGTACATAGCTGCTCATGTGTCCTCACGCTTCTTTCGGGTGTTCGAGGCACGAGCGTAGCTCGAGTTCGGATGACCGAATAGTATTGTTCGGAGCAAACCACTTTTGCCTCTTCGGCTGTCCGCCCAGGAACTGCCGGTCATTCGCGGGCCCTTGGTGACCGCCCTACCCGGAGCTGGAGACGCCCTCGAACCGGTTCCGGGCCGGCGTCCGCTCACCTACACTCCGGACATGACCGAAGATCCTCGTGTCCACGCCTTCCGTGACGATGCCCTCGGTGATCTCGACGCCACCGGGGTGGCCGCGCGCATCGCTATCGGTGACGTCTCGGCGCGGGAGGTGGTGCAGGCCGCGATCGAGCGGGCCGAGACGGTGCAAGACCAGCTGAACGGCATCGAGGTCCGCGACTTCGAGCGAGCGCTGCGCCTCGCCAGCGCACCCCGGGGCGGCGTCTTCTCCGGGGTTCCGACGATCGTCAAGGACAACGTCGACGTCGCGGGACTGCCGACCGGTCAGGGAAGTAGCGCGTTCACGCCTGCACCCGCGCGCCGCGACAGCGACTTCGTAACCCAGTTCCAGTCCACCGGCGCCGTCTCGATCGGTAAGAGCCGGCTGCCCGAGTTCGGGTTCAGCGCCGCCACCGAGTACGCGGATGCCGATCCCGTCCGCAACCCGTGGAATCCGGAGTATTCCCCAGGCGCGTCCTCGGGGGGATCGGCAGCACTGGTCGCGTCGGGCGTACTGCCGTTTGCCCATGCGAACGACGGCGGTGGATCCATCCGAATCCCCTCCGCTGCATGTGGACTCGTCGGCCTCAAACCGACGCGTGGACGCACGGTCGCCGATGCGGCAGACAAGACGATGCCCGTTCGGCTGGTCACGCAAGGAGTGGTGACGCGCTCGGTCCGCGACACCGCCCGCTTCTTCGCGGCGGCCGAAAACTACTACCGCAACCCGAAACTGCCCCCGATCCGGCTGGTCGAGCGGCCCGGATCCACGCGTCTGCGGATTGGCGTGATCGTGGACTCGGTCGCCGGCGTACCCACCGATGACGAAACCCGGAAGTCGGTGCACGCCACCGCCGAACTGCTCGCCGGGCTCGGCCATCACGTCGAGGACGCGGCACTGCCCGTCGGCCAATGGTTCAAGCACGACTTCGAGCTCTACTGGGGATTCCTCGCGTTCGCGATCTCCACCGGCGGCAAACGAATGTTCGGACCCACCTTCGACCGCACGAAGACCGATAACCTGACTCGCGGACTCGACGCGCTCTACCGCAAGCACATGGTCGAGACCCCGCGGATGCTCTACCGGCTGCAGCGCACCCAGCGCACCTACTCGCAGATGTTCCAGAAGTACGACGTCGTGCTGTCACCGGTGCTCGCGCACACCACACCCAAGCTCGGATATCTCTCCCCAGCACAGGATTTCGAGACACTTTTCCCGCGACTCGCAACCTATGCCGCATTCACCCCGCTCAACAACGTGTCAGGCGGCCCGGCGATTTCGCTGCCGCTGCACCAGACGTCGACCGGCCTACCGCTGGCCTCGCATTTCTCCGCCGACCTCGGCGACGAGCGCACCCTCCTCGAGCTCGCCTTCGAACTCGAGGAGGCCAGGCCGTGGCGGCGGATCCAGGATCAACCCTGACACCGTGACACCCCGAAACTCGGCGCACGGGTACGAGCGACGGTAGGTACGTCGCGCATTGAAGGTCGATGGCACTGCCGCATGGTTCCCGGATCGGACAGATCCTCGTACTCGCCGACCTCCCATTCGCCCGTCTTCAGTTCGAGGTGGGAGCCTTCAGCTGCATCCAGGCAAGCACGTCGAGAATCCGGATCGGCGGCACAGCGCCCGATAGCTGTGCCTGCTCTCGCAACGCAACGAGCCGACGGTGCAGCTCTCCGTCGTTCGCCCGCAAAGCCTGCCGAACGGGTTCCAGGTGCGCCCGCTTGGTGCCGAGGACCTCGCCGACGACGCGGTCGTAAATCGGGTAGAGGCGCGGCCGCTTCCGGGCGATCAGCTTCGACGCGACGGTGCGGCCAACACTCGGCACCGTCCACAGTGCTGTCTCCAACCGCCACGCAGGTGACTCGGCCGTCATCTCGTCGACCTCATCGACGAGGTCACGGTCGGGGCCGACCTCTGCCAACATCTCGGCGAACTCGTCACGGCGCTCGCGCAGGACGATGTCGGCGCCGTCCGGGGACACCGCGACCGAGAGGAGGGTGACGGCGACCAGGTCGTCGGCGGTGAAGACGTCCACGTCACGCCGACGGGTGCCGGTGGAGTCCCACTCGTCCCACAGCGCGCCACTGCGGAGCCGGCCAGTCTTCACCCACGGACGACGGTAGTACTCCTGCAGCACCTCGACAGCCGCATCGTCATCACCCGACGCGAGCACCTTCGGAAGACGAATCGACATGTCAGACATCCTCTTTCATCACGTCGAGTACATGCTGCGCGAACCGCCGATTGTGGTACCGCGCGTACGGGCCACGACCCTTGTCCACGAGCCGCTCGGCGAGCGGGCGGATCGTCGTCTCGTCGAGCGGAAGCCCGAAGAACTGGTCGTCCGCACCCTCGTCGGAGAGAAACCAGTCGATCACCACGCCGTCGCCGTCCGCGGAGGCCAGTTCGGTCTTCCGGAAACGCAGCAACGGGTTTGCCATCGTGAGACCGTCGAGGCTGTACCCAGTTCGCCGCATCAGTGCTGACAACGACGTGTACAGCACGGTGCGGTAGTCGACGGTCTCACCGTTGTCGGTGTAACGCTCCACGTACAGCGTCTCCATCGGCCCGATATTGAGCGTGAAGAGACGTTCGCTGTCGGCGGTCCTGTTCGTCGCGGGGAAGCAGGTCAGCGTCCACTCGTCCACCTCTCCCGACGCCGCGTCGTCGAAGGCCGAGGCGAGATAGCCGGCGACCAGATCGACGACCACCTCGAAGAACGGTTCCTGGCGCAGCAGTTCGAAGTTCTCGTCGCTCGCGGCCGGTTGGATTTCACTCATCGCTGTCCTCGCATTCGGTGGTGGGGCCCTGGCGTGACCGCAGCGAGCTCGGCAGGAATGTCGACACGCTGCCGACGAGGTCGCCGGTAAGGAAACGGTAGCGGTGAGCCTGGATGCGAACGGGACTGCCCCGCGTTCAGTCGATCCTCGACATTCCCTTCCGCGGCGGGTAGCGGAACGACTTGCGCGCAGTGCCGTCCTCGCACGCTTGGACACGCCCCACGGACACTCGTAAACCATTGGCGGACAATCTTTCGACGAAATCGGATGCCGCGAATGGCGAATTCGGCAGAACCAGCGAGACGCGCCCGCGGTGCCGGTGTCGGGCGTCGTTCCACGCCGTGCAACAGCATGTTCATCGAGCCGATCCGCAGCGTCGTATTTGTCCAAGTCGAAGCCGCGGAACAGCTCGTGCGGATACCGCGATCACCCGCTCGACGAAGCCGTGCAGAATGCCCGTATCACCCGCATCAAACGTAAGTTCAAAATCCGCCCTGGACACTTGACCAACTGTCTAGTATCAATAGTCGACCCCGAATCCGGCCGTTCGGTTCGGACATGGGGCTGTCCGTCTCGACCCGAACGTCCCAGAAGAGGAACCATGCGCAAAATCACGCTTGCCGCAGTCGGCGTCGCCGCAGCCGCCGGGCTGCTGGCCCCGGCCACCGTGGCGAACGCCGCCACCTCCGCCAATACCGACGTCACGTTCATCATCGCCGGTGGGGGCGGCGACCTGTCCCTCATCACCGGCGGGCCGGTCGGCGCCATCGTTCCCGGAGCTGGCGGCGCAAGTGGAACGCTCACCACCGTCACCGTGTCCGACAACCGCAACGGCTCAGGGCGCGCATGGACCGCCACCGCATCGACGACCGACTTCGTCGGCCCCTCCATGACGATCCCGAAGAGCGCGGTCACGTACAACGCCACGGCCCCCTTCGGCGTGTTGCTCGGCGGTAGCCTGAACTCGACCGGGCCGCAGACCCTCGACACCCCGAAGGCGGTCATGGAGCGCACCGGGCTGAACTGGCCCCTCGAGATCATCACCTGGACCCCGGCACTCAACGTCGACTTCCCCGGCGGCGCCCCGATCGGCACCTACGAGGCCACGGTGACCGTTTCGGTCGCCTAAAGCATTCGGCACCCACAGGCCGGGGCGCGCATTCGCGTCCCGGCCGGCCCGCCAGAAAGTGATCCATGCGTTCCCTCCCCGCGCTGCGCACCCTCCTCGCACTCCTCGCCGCCGCCCTCGTGGCGGTCGGGACCCCGACGTCCGTTCTTGCCGCCCCGGACCAACCCTCGGGAACCCCCCCTGACGGCTCGCTGGGCATCCGCCTGGTCGACGCGCCGGTGGAACTCAAGGACGACCCTCGGGCCCTGCGGTACATCATCGACAACCTCGCACCCGGGACCACCATCACCCGGCACGTGATGGTGTCGAACAACACCGATGCGCCGGCGAAAGTCGACGTCTACCCCGGCGCGGCGCGCATCGCCGACGGCTCCTTCGTGCTGGAGGATCCAGGCGAGACGAACGCCCTCACCTCCTGGATCACCGTCGACCGGCCGGTATTGCAACTCGACGCCGGCCAGCAGGCCGAGGTAGCGGTGACGATCGCCGTTCCCCAGGATGCGCCGGAAGTCGAGCAGTACGCGGTGATCTGGGCGTCGCTCAAGACTCCCGCCACCAACGGAAGCGGCATCACCAACGAGTCTCGGGTGGGGGTCCGCGTCTACCTCTCGGTGGGGCCGGGCAACGGGCCGCCCGCCGACTTCACCATCTCCAGCCTCACCCCACGGCGCGGGGCGGATCGCAGCGCATCCGTCGTTGCCGCCGTCACCAACACCGGTGGCCGCGCGATCGACCTTGCCGGCGAACTCACCCTCTCCGGTGGACCCGGCGGACTCTCTGCCGGCCCCCTGGACAGCCAGAACGCGACCCTCGCTCCCGGCCAGGACGGCGAGGTCGTCATCCCCGTGCCCGATAGCACCGACCTGCCGGCAGGCCCGTGGAAGGCCGAAGTGAACCTCCAGAGCGGTATCACCAAGCATCAGATGGCCGCGACCATCACGTTCCCGGACGAGGGCGACGGCGAGTCCGTCGGCTCGTCGGATTCCACGCAGTGGCCTCTCATCGCCGGGATAGCGGCGGCGGTACTCGCCGTGGCCGGACTTGTCGCCTTCCTGGTAATCCGCAAGCGTCGTCCATCGGACATGGAGCAGTAACCATGTGGCACAAGAGGATGCCCCGCGCGTTGCGCTTGTCTGTCGTCGCCGTCGGTGTGCTCGTCCTGGCGGGCACACCGACTGCGACGGCGGCCCCCGCCGAGGAGGCCGGGGCCGACCAGGTGACATCGTCCCCGGTCCCGACCACGACGACAACCGCCCCCGCAACCACCACCACGGCGCCGACCACCGCCGCGCCGACGACGACCCCGGCACCGACATCGGAGTGGTCGGCCCCGGCGACGACCACCACCCCGACGCCGTCGGGCCGTGCGGGACAGTTCACCACCGCATCGCGCGGCGGCCTGTCGATCATCGTCGGGGGGCAGTGGGGCACCATCGTCCCCGGATCATCCAGCGCGAGCGGCACCCTCACCACCGTCACCGTGACGGACAATAGCAGTGGCACACGCGGCTGGGTCGCCACCGCGTCGACGACCGACTTCGTCGGCCCCCACTACACGATTCCGAAGAGCGCGGTCACCTACACCGCCACAGCCCTCGCGGGCGAGTTGCTCGGTGGAAGTCTGAGTTCGAAAGGGGCTCAGAACCTGGCCACACCGAAGACCGTCGTGGAGCGCAGTGGGCTGTACTGGCCCCTCGAGATAATCACCTGGACCCCGGCACTCAGGGTCGACTACCCCGGCGGCGCTGCAGTCGGCACCTACACGGGAACCATAACCATCTCGGTCGCCTAGTTACCCGAAGCGCACACCTCTTCCCCGATTCACACAACCGTTCCATATCGAACGCAGGTGTGGTCCGGGGAAGAGGTGTGCGACGCCGACCGCCATGCCCGCCGGCCCCCGTAGCGCACCCGCGAGCGCAGCCCACCACCCCCACGTTATGGTGCAGATCACCACGGCCGGCCGACGGAGGCCGACCCGGAACGAAGGGGAACAGCAGTGGAAATCCAGGGAACCGCGGCACTGGTCACCGGAGCAGCCTCCGGACTGGGCGCCGCCACCGCCAAGCGCTTCGCCGACGCGGGTGCCACCGTGTTCGGCCTGGACCTGGCCCAGTCCATCGAGCGCGCCGGCGACAGCGTGCCGGCCGGCGTCACCCTCATCCCCACCGATGTCACCAGCGAGGCGGAGGTGCAGGCCGCGATCGACACGATCACCGCGTCGGGCGTGCCGCTGCGCACCGTCGTCAACTGTGCCGGTGTCGGCTGGGCGGGCCGCATCCTGTCCAAGCACGGTCCGCACGACCTCGAGCTTTTCCGCACCGTCATCACCGTCAACCTGCTGGGCACGTTCAACGTGATGCGCCTGGCCGCGAACGCGATGCAGAACCTGCCGACGGTCGACGATGCCGGACAGCGCGGCCTGATCATCAACACCGCATCGGTCGCGGCCTTCGAGGGCCAGATCGGCCAGATCGCGTACACCGCCTCCAAGGGCGGTGTGCACGCGATGACGATCACCGCTGCGCGTGACCTGGCGCAGGTCGGCATCCGCGTCAACACCATCGCCCCCGGCACCATCGACACCCCGATGCTCGCCGGCGTGACCGACGAGTACCGCCGTAACCTCGAGGCGGGTATCCCGTTCCCGTCACGTCTGGGCCGCCCGGACGAGTACGCGCAACTCGCACAGTTCCTCGCCGAGCACGACTACCTCAACGGCGAGACCATCCGCATGGACGGCGCGCTGCGCATGGCACCGAGGTAACTCGCTCCTCTGGTGAAGCCCTGGTTCATCCGAGCCGGGGCCTCACCGAGCTCGGCCCGCGCTAAGTGCGCAAAACGCGGAACCCGCCGCCCGAAACCCGCGCTAAGTGCGCAAAACGCGGGGAACGACCGCGCCCTTACAGCTCCGATTCCAGCGGGATCTCGAGCGCCGCCCGGTCGGTCATCCATTCGCGCAGCACCTTGGTGGCGATGACGTCGTCCTCGTTGTACTCGAGCAGCCGCTGCCGCTGCGCCGGGTCCGGTTCACCGTCATAGCCGACGGCCTCGCGGTACCAGCTCATCGAGGCCTCGCCGCTGGCCTCGGCGTCTCGCCATTGGAACCCGGCGATGGGCGCGATCTTCTTGAGTCCCTTGCCGTTCGGGCATACGAACTGATCACCGACGGCCTGATAGATATCCACCCATTGCGGGCCGTCGATGAACTCGCGAATCTCCTCGACGGTCGGCACACCGTCGAGCCCGGCAAAGCGACGGGCCGAATCGAGCAGCCACTTGTCCTCGGCTGATCGCGAATAGCAGTAGGCGGCAAAGGTTTTCCCGACTGCGGCGGCCCCGGCCCGTTCGGCCATCAGCCACGTCCAGAACTCGGCAAACGAGCGTGCCTCGTCCACCGTCGGCACCGGATCCCAGCTCACGAACGGCCGGTAAACCGACGTGCCCGCGACATTGAGCAGCGTCCCCCACAGGTAGGCGCCATGCTCCTGATAGCTCTCCATGTCGACGTCCACCTCGACATCGGCACGGGTAACCGTCACGGTGTTGCGACGACGCACCAGCGGAGCGCCCGCCAGCCACGCCTTCGCGGTGACGACGGTGTCGCGGAACGAGTTGTGCGGCCACTCTTCCGGGGCGTCGCCCTCCCACGCGGCGAGCTGGTCGATGGTCGTCACGCCGTGCCCGCGCAGCACGTCGGCGCGCGATCCGGTCGCCACCAGTGACACGTCGCGGGTCTCCTCGAGCGTCTGACGGCAGCCGGACCACCACGGGCACGACCGGCACTCGCCGATCTGCGACGGCACTGTCGCGAGTTCGCCACGGGCGACGGCGATCCGGTCGGCAAAGCGTTCGTCGTAGTCGGCAAGCACAGTCGACAGGTCGTGCACCAGCACGACATCGGCGCCGTAGCCGATAGCGCCACCGACCAGCGCGGGGCTGGCAAGGTCATGCCGCTCGAGCATCCGGTACACCTGCGCCAGCCGCATCTGGTCCCGTAGCTGAGCGCGTACCTTCCGCTTGGGATCGAGCGTCGGCTGCCACTCCAACAGCCCCGACGTGGTGGCGCCGCTGCCCGGATCGGTGACCTTGTGGTTGACGACGATCACCGGAATGTAACCGCCGCGGTCGGCGTCACGGAACAGGATCTCGACGCGTCCGCGTCGGCCGGTGTCACGTTCGGCGGGCAGCACCGCTCCCCACACCTTCTCCGCGCCGGCGCGGCATGCCTCGAGCGTGTCGCGGGCCCGCTGACCGGCGGGACCGTCGGGCGCAATGCGCACCCAGTCGTCGGGCTCGGCCTCCATCAGCCGGACCCGGACGGCCTCGCGCTGCGCTGCCGCGGCATCCTGGCGCTGCTTGACGCCGGTGTTCGCGGGAGCTGACGCCAGCAGTTCCGGGTAGGTGGCGTCGAGGTGGACCCGATGCCGGCACCGGGTCAGGGCACCCGGTTCGAGGAGCACGGGGGGCGACGAGGCAGCCGAGGCATTCTGGTTCGCCGGAGCCGCTGTTTCAGCGGTGCCGGAGCCGTCCTGCTGGCCGATCTGGGAACACACGATGACGAAGATTATGTGCTCACCTAGGGTAAAGCCGAAAGCCGCGGATCAGAAACCGGCACAGATAAGCTGTGACACCGTCCGCTGCTGCGCCGAAACACCAGATGGAGGGGCCTTTCCAGTGGGGTTGTTCACGAAACGTAAGCGGCGCGCCACGCGCAAGGCGGAGGCGAAGGCGCTCAAGCACAAGGCGAAGCTCGAGGCCAAGCTCGGCGCGAAGAACGACCGCAAGAAGCTGCGGTCCGATTCGAAGGCGCAGAAGAAGATCGACAAGGCTCAGATCTCGGCGCTGAAGGCGCAGGAGAAGGCCACGATCAAGTCCGCAGAGAAGGGCCTGAGTGCCGCGCAGCTGCGCCGCTACATGGGCGTCGCACGCCTGCTCGCCCCAGTCGTGGTGCCGCTCGCCTACCGCGGCGCGACCGCGCTCCGCGCCCAGATCGATACCCAGCGCGCCCAGCGCATGGGCATCGGCGTCGAACAGCTCGGCGAGTACACCGGGCACGGCGCCAAGCTCAGCGCCCGCATTGCCGGTGCCGACAGCTCGGTCACCGAGATCGTCTCCCGCCACCCCGCAGACGCAGAGACGCAGCAGTTCGCGACCGCGATCCGCTCCCGGCTCACCGACCTGGGCACCGCCGTCCATGCCGCCGAGCAGATGCCGCCGGCCCGGCGTAAGCAGGCGCACCATGCGATCTCCGCCGAGCTGGACGGCGTCGAAGCCGACATCCTGGCTCGTCTCGGCGTCCGCTGATCGAAGAGCTCACACCGCCATGTCCGCCCGTCACCCCACGCCAACCGCCGCACTCCGCGGCGGTTCGGTCGGGGCGCTCACGGCGGCGTTGGCGATCGCCGCACACGGCATCGCCGGCGGCGGATTCCCCGATTCGGCGGCGCTGACGCTGCTACTCGCGGCATGCGCAGCCGTGGGCGCGGCCACCGGCGGTTTACCGGGGTCCGCGAACAACTGCAGGACCCTCCTGGGGGCTCTCGCGGCCGGACAGGCGGCCGGACACCTCGCGCTCACGGCCACCAACGATCCACACGTCCACGCCGGACTGCCGGCCGCCGCAATGCTCGCCGCGCACGCCGCGGCCACCGTCGTGTGCGCGGCTCTGGTGCTCGTCGCGGAGCGGCTGTACCTCCCCATCACCCGCGTCCTGCGCACGGTCCTCAGGTCTCCCGTCCTCGGCGTCGAATCCACACCGGTACCCCGGCCGGGACCTCTCGACCGACCCGAGCCCCGCATCGCCGTACTCGCCGCCGGGATCTCCCGGCGCGGACCCCCGGTGCACGCGTAACCCGCGTCCATCGGCAACTCCGCACAGAAACGACACCCCAAAAATGAACAGGACCCTCTCCCGCGCCCTCCTCGCGGTGGGTGCTGCCGGCAGCGCGCTACTGCTGGCCACCGGTGTGGCCTCCGCACACGTCTCGGTCGCCGCCCCCGGCGCCGAGCAGGGCGGCTACACCGTGCTCACCTTCCGCGTCCCCACCGAATCCGACACCGCTGGCACCACCGCACTCACCGTGCAGTTGCCGGGACTGAAGTCGGCGCGCACCGAACCGATGCCCGGCTGGACTTCCACTGTCCAGAAGGACGCGTCCGCGCTCGCGACATCCGTGACGTGGACGGCCGACCCGGGTGTGAGCGTCGGCCCCGGCCAGTTCCAGCAGTTCGTGCTTTCCGCAGGCCCCCTGCCCGAGCGGGGCGAGGTGGAGTTCCCCGCCGTCCAGACCTACAGCGACGGCAAGATCGTGAACTGGGATCAGAAGCCCGGCGCGGACGGCAGCGAGCCCGACAAGCCGGCACCGACAGTGACGCTCGCCGCGGGCAGCGGCGCCGGTCACGCTCACGCCGCTGTCGATACCGAGGAGACGGTTGCCGTCGACGAGACCACCCACAACGCCGACACCACCGCGCGCTGGCTGGGCGGCGCCGGCCTGGTGCTCGGCGCGCTCGGCGCCGCGATGGGCATCGGTGCGACGATCCGGAACCGCCGCTCATGAGGGCGCACAGGATCCACCGCTTCCGCATCATCGTCGTCGGCTTCGTCGCGATGCTCGCCACCATGGCCGGGATCGGCACCGCCGCCGCCCATTCGGCGGTGACGGCCAGCACCCCGGAGAACGCGTCCCAGATCGCGACCGCCCCGCCTCAGGCCAGCATCACGTTCAACGAGGCCCTGCAGGAAAAGTTCGCGTCCCTCACCGTCGTCGGACCGGACGGGAACCTGTGGTCCAAGGGTGACCCGACCGTGCAGGGAAACACCGTCAGTGTCCCGCTCGACGGCCTCGGCCCAGTCGGCGAGTACACAATCGCGTTCCGGGTGACGTCCGCCGACGGTCACCCCGTCAGCGGCACCCGGGTCTTCACGCTCACTCAGGAGGGCACCGGCACGCCGGGTCCGAAGGCCAACGGCCAGAGCGCATCGAGCAGTGACGACACCTCCTCCGGCCAGAACTGGCTGATCTGGGTGTTCGTCGGCGCCGGCGTCGTCGTGTTCGGCGGCGGCCTGTGGCTGGCGCTACGCAAGCCTCGGGCCAAGAGCTGACCGACGCGGGTTCGACACGGATGAGGACGGCGAACATCGGGCGGCCCTGGCTGTTGTTCGCCGTCCTCACCGCACTGCTGGGCGTCGGGCTGGCATGGCTTCTCGCCCGGCCCGACGGCCCCTCCCCGACTGCCGCGGTGCGGGTGCTGGCCGTCGGCGTCGGCGCGACGGTACTGGGGCTGACCGCGTGGCAGTGGTTGCAGCGCGACGAGCGCCGACCCGTGCTGGACGCCGGGCTGCTGTGGCAGTCGACGGCGGCGGCAGCGGGTGTGTGGGCCGCCGCGGAGGCTGTACTGATCGTGCTCGAGGCCGCCGAGATCGAGGGCCGTTCCAGCACCACGGTCTCCCCCTCATCGGTTGCCGGATTCGTCCGCGACATCGGCGCCGGACGCATCGGCGCGGCGACGCTCGCATGCGCGGCCGCGGTGGCGCTGATTTCTGCACTGGCCTACCGGCGCACTCTCGTCTGGCCTGCCGCTCCGGTGGCGGCGCTCACGGCCCTGGCGTTGATCGCACGACCAGTATCCGGGCACATGTCGCAGCAGACGCTGGGCGCGCTGCTGGACGCCGTCCACGTCCTAGCCGCAGCGACGTGGTTCGGAATGCTGGTCGCCCTCGCGCTCGGCGCCCGCTCCCGAGGCGCGTGGGCAGCGCTGCTGCCCCGCTACTCGACGATCGCGTGGCGGTGTGTGTGGCTGCTCGCTGCGACCGGAATCGTGAACGCGGCGATCCGCCTGGGCGGGTTCAGCCCCCTCTTGTCGACCGGATACGGGCGCGTCGTGCTCGCGAAGGTCGCGGCCCTGGCGGCACTACTGGCGGCGGGCTGGTGGCTGCGCCGCACATGGGTGGTCCCGGCCGCCGCCCATCGGATCGTCGCAGAGGCATCGCTGCGCCGTGCCATCGGCGAATCCGCTGCGATGGCAGTAGCATTCGGGCTCGCCGCAGCACTGGCGACCACGGCCTGATTGCGGCCGTGTCCGTCAGTTGACGGATCGGCCACGCATTCACCTGCGGCAATTGGGGCCGATTACCCGATGGCTGGTGATCTACCTCACTCATACCGTGAGGGGTGTTGCGGCGAGGCGCCGCAACCGTGACGTCGGCAAGGCCGACGCACTCGAACCCGCTACTTCGCGGCGCGACCCTTACTCAGGAGTGCACGGTGAGTGAATTGGTAGAAACCACGAATACGAGGTCCCCGCAAGGGGACGTCGAACGCAGGGTCTTCGAGGCTGTCGACGCGCTGCGCGACGACATGAACTCGATGCTCTCGCAGATCATCGCGATCCCGAGCGTCAATCCCAAGTACCCGGGCCAGAACTACGACGAGGTCGTCGGGCTCGAGGGCCGCGTCAGCGAACTGCTCGCCGAGGTCTACACCGACAGCGGCGCAGACGTCGAACGCTGGGCAGTCGAGCCCGGCCGGACCAACGCCGTCGGAACCATCAAGGGCAGTGGCGGTGGACGCTCACTGATCCTCAACGGGCACGTAGACGTCGTCCCGCCGGGCAACACCGCGAAGTGGGAATCCGGCGATCCGTTCTCGGGCCGCATCGACGACGATCGCATCTGGGGTCGCGGAGCGAGCGATATGAAGGCAGGCCTGGTGGCACAGGCATTCGCCGTCAAGGCGCTGCAGCGCGCGGGTGTGCACCTGAGCGGCGACCTGATCATCCAGGCCGTGGTCGGCGAGGAGGTCATGGACCACGAGTGCGGCGTCACGTCGACGCTCGAGCACGGCTATCGCGCCGATGCCGCCGTCGTGGCCGAGCCCAGCGGCCCCACCCAGCTCGGCGTCATTCCCGTCACCCCGGGCCTGCTGTGGTTCTCGGTGACAGTGGGCGGCAAGGCAACCCACTCATCAATGCGCGGGCAGACGATTCGTGCCGGGGGCGGAGGCTCCTCGATCGGTGTCAACGCGATCGACAAGGGCATGCTCGTTTTCCAGGCACTGCAGCGGCTCGAGGAGGAGTGGGCCTTCACCAAGACACATCCGCTGTTCTCCCCCGGCCACTTCACCATCCACCCCGGTGTCGTCACCGGCGGCCCGCACGGCGTGCTGGTGCCGTTCATCCTGTCCGAGTACATGACCATCGAGTACTGCGTCTGGTACCCGCCGCAGGAGGATCCGGCGAACGTGAAGGCCGAGATCGAGGCGCAGATCGAGGCGATCGCCCGGACCGACGGCTGGCTACGCGACCACCCCCCGGTGGTCGAGTGGAAACTGAACTGGCCCGCGAACGATCCCGGCGCCGCCGCGGACGACATCGTGGCCGCCGTCTCCCGCGCCCACACTGTCGCCGCGGGCAGCTCCCCGTACGCCGGTCCGCCGACCGTCGCGGGCTTCTGCGCCGTCGAGGACTGCTCGTTCCTCACCAACGCCGGCGTCCCGGCCATCAGTTACGGACCGGGCGACCTGCGCGTCGCACACGCTGATGACGAGTTCTGCCTTCTCGACGAGGTCCACACCGCAGCAAGGACGTTCGCCGCATTGGCCCTCGACTGGTGCAACAGCACCTCCTGATCCACGGAATGCAGAGGTTTCCACCATGAAAGACTTCATCCGTGGACTCGATCCACGCACGATACGGCTGACCTTCGGAGCGATCTATCTGATCGCGCTGTCGATGGCTCTGTTCCCGCCGTTCTACCTCGCGTCGAGCGGCGTCCGCACGCCGGTCCTCGGCGTCCCGTGGGCCGTCATGTACTGGCTGCTCGACGCCGTGATCCTCGGGCTCGCCCTGTGGGCGCTGTACATCGTCGAGGATATTCGCGGTGAGCTCGACGAGGACCTGCCCGCCGCTTCGATCTCGGCCGGCGGTGAGTGACATGGCCATCATGCTCGGCATGCTCACGGTGTTCTACGCAATCGTCATCTATATCCTCTACGCAACACAGCGAAACGAAAAGCCCTCATTCACAGAGTATTCCGTAGGCGGACGAAGCTACGGCCCGTGGTTCGTAGCGATGTCCTACGTCAACTCCTGGTGGCCAGGAGCGGTGTTCATCGCATTCTTCGGAATCGCCGCGGGCGCCGGGGTGTTCGCGTTCTACGGACTCGCCTACTCGAGTCTCGGCGTGGCGATGATGTACTTCATGGCAACCCGCGCCTGGCGCTGGGGTGCCCGGCACAATCTGCGCTCCCAGCCGGATCTGCTCGAGATGCGGTTCGATTCGCGGGCCGTGAAGGTGATCGCCAGCCTCATCGGCGTCATCTCACTGTTCCCGTGGGTGGTGCTCGGCATGCAGGCGTTGGGCCAACTGTTCGAGGTCGCCAGCGAGGGACGCTGGTCGCTGACCACCGCGCTGATGGTGGGCCTGGCAGTGATCGTGATCCGTCAGTTCTGGACGGTGAAGATGGGCATGCGCGGACTGATCATGACCGATGTGTTCCAGGGCGTGGTCGCCTACGTGTTCGCGGCCGCGGTGTGCCTGTTCATGTTGTCGGGATTCGGCGGTTCCCCGATCAGCTTCTCCACGCTCGCATCGCTGCCGGAGCAGATGCTGCGTGTGCCCGGAGACGGCGACGGGTACGGCTTCCTCTACCTGTTCAGCCTCATCTTCACCGGAGTCATCGGATCGCTTTGCTGGCCAACGAGTTTCCAGCGCATCTACACTGCATCCGGCGTCCGGGCAGTGAAGTCCGGCACGATCCGCACAGTCCTGCTGTCGGGCGTCTTCTACTCGCTGTTGATGCTGCTCGCGATGGCCGCGGCGGTCCTGCCCGGCGTCGCCGACGCGCCCCAGAACGGCTGGTTCACGCTGATGGAGCAGTACGGCGGCACCTGGATGCTCGGGCTGGCGGTGACGATGGTGTTCGCAGCCTCGATGGGCCACATCGACGGCAGCGTCCAGGTGTGCGGCTTGCAGATCGCGAACGACATCATCCGGTCGGAGAAGAGGCCGCTGAGCGACGCGAAACTCACCCTCGTCGCAAAGTCGTCGATGGCCGTATTCATGGCCGCGGCCGCACTGGTCGCGTACCTGACCTTCGACATGGCCCGCCTGCAGCTGCTCGCGCAGATCTCCTACCAAGGCATCGTGCAGCTGGCCGTACCACTGTTCCTGGGCATCTTCTGGCGCGGCGGCAACAAGTACGGCGCCATCTCCGGCATGTCCGTCGGCTTCCTCACCGCAGTGGCGTTCACCTGGTTCTACCCGGACGATATCGCCGGCCTGGGCAGCCTCACCGGGGGCGTCGTCGCACTCGGAATCAATCTCGTTGTATACCTGGTTGTCTCGGCGGTGACCGGGATCAGCAAGGCTGAGCGAGAGCGTGTCGACGCCCTCTTCGTCGAGGCGGCGCAGCCGACCGCCGTCGCAGTCCCGACTGTGACTGTGTGATCCGTAGCGGCCCCGGCGTCGACGCAGCATCCGACGCCGGGGCCGCTTTCCATCTCCCCACACCCGAGAGGTCGGACATCATGGGACGCGAAGACAGCGAACTCCTCACCTTCGCCTCGCGGTGGGCGCCGTTCGGCGGTCCACCCGCCGACGAGGTGTTCCTGAGATTCGGGATGAGCCCCCGCCGCTTCCGAACTCGTCTATACGAGGCGGCGGCGCGGCAACGGCACGAGCGCCAGGAGGAGCACGGCCCGCGTCATGGGAGCGAGCGAAGTGCCATCCGCGGCGGTGGACCGCGCGAAATTAGAACACCTGCAACATGTTCCGAAGGTAGTGAAAATGTACTCGCCTTCTGACGCCTCGGCAAAACCGTGCGCATGAGTGGGTCGACGCGGTGCCGCGGCCGGGAGGCGCACTGTACAACAGCTTGTCGCCCTGTCTATTTCAGTTAGGTTCTTTGCCGCCTAGGACCGCTCTGCACGGGCGACAGGTGCGTTCCATCTACGCGAACCGCACGAGTAACGCGACGGCGGGCAGTAGAGTGACCAAACCTGGCCCTTACTGTTCCTGGAGGTCTCCATGATCGATTTCGTTCGCCGATCCGTCGCCTGCGCGGCCATCGTGGCCGGTTCGGTTCTGGTGCCGGCGGCCGTCGCCTCCGCCGCAGTCACCGTCCCGTTCCAGATCAACCCGGCGCCGTTCGGAAACCCGAACGGCAGCCTCGACGCTCCCCCGGTCCGCTGCATGACCGTGGTCGGCGAACAGTCCGGGACGATAATGATCACCAGCCCGAAGGAAGGCCAATGGGGGTGCCGACTCCTGGGCGAAGTGCGCTGGCTGAACCTCTCGAGCGGAGCCTCCGGCTCTACTCGGATATCAGACGGAGCGAACGGACACCCGGCAGCGACCCTGCCGACCGGGGCCGGGCACATTGTCGTCGCGGTAATACCCACCTCCGGTCCGATAACACCGGGTTTCGCAACCGTCTACGTTCCGTAGTCGACTGCCCTGCGGGTCCGGGAGGACGCACTGGTCTCCCACCCACCGCGTTCGGAGGCGCCCGAACCGACTGACTTCACGACGGCTTTCGTGATGTGGTTCGGAAACCCGTCCGGCGGCTGGCCACGCCCTTCCTTGACCGATTCGCGTATCAGGTCGCAGCCGCTCCCGGCCTCGGCGCGATTCGCCCCATCAGTTCGTCCGTCATGTGTCATCGTCGCGCTCAGTCGGCGGTGCTTTCACGATCGATCGCTTCGCTCGCTTGCTCCTGCGCCTGGCGGAGTTCGGCGTTGATGCGCTGGGCTTCGGTGAGCTGGTCTTCGAGGATGATGATGCGGCAGGCGGCATCGAGTGCGGTGCCCTGGTCGATCAGTTCGCGGGCACGGGCGGCGATGCGGAGCTGGTACCGGGAGTAGCGGCGGTGGCCGCCCTCGGATCGCACCGGGGTGACCAGTTTCGCGGTGTCGAGGCTACGGAGAAAAGCTTGGGTGACACCGAGGAGTTCGGCGGCACGTCCCATGCTGTACGCCGGGAAGTCCTCGTCGTCGAACCTTCCTCCCGGACCGCTGGGGTTCGGCTTCGCTGGAATGTGCGTGGCACCTTTCGTAGACGCGGACGGGGGCCCCGGCGCCTGTACGGCGCCGGGGCCCTAGCGGATTCACTTACCGAGACCGGCCATTCGGCCAGCCTCCTTACCTGTTCCCAGCCTCGGCGGACGGGACGCGATCGTGTAACAGCTGACCGTGCACCACCTCCCAGTCGGGGATCTTTCACTGTTCCGGGACGATGATCTCGCTACCGCCCCGGATGCGGCACCTACCTACTGTCGCCGCGTGTCCTGCAACTACCTATTCCCTGCATTTCTCCACCGGGCCGATCTAGCTACCCGGTCGATGGCGGGACGCATCGAGTCCTTCCGAAACACATCAACACACCTTCTCGACGCGTCCCGCCCTACTACCAACCAGCCGTTCCTTCATGCGGGTAGTTCGTCCTCTACCACGCCTTTTGGACCCGTCTCTCGTTTACGACTGAAAGACTACAACGGACAATTGCGATTGTCTACAGTCGCCACTGCAGACTTTTCGTGACAGTCATCACTCGCACGGATCGACAGCGCGTGGAAGACAACAGCGGGCGGGCGACGGCGATCGCTCGCCGGCCGACGGTGGAGCGGTGCGGGCGGTCCCGCTCAGTCATGCCGCCGCGATGAAGTCCGCGCGCGGAACTCACTACCCTCGCGCGGGCCGTCGAGAACCTGCACGGGGCTGTCCACCACTGAGAGATTCTCTTGCCAAACCGGATTCGGGATCAGACCCTGGTGCGGTGCGCGGCAGCTATCGAGCAGCCTCGTGCGTGGACGATCCATCGTGTCGGGTGATTGAACGTGCAACCACGATCGGCGCGGAGGGCACGGTGGCGAGAGATGCTGCCGGCAGCGGAGCACGCGAGTCGCGGCGTATTCAGCGTCTCGGTCCCGTAGGAGCTGTCCGGCGTGGGCCTGCAGACCTGCGGCTGTACGGCCGGCGACGCCCATCCGCGCACGCCTGATCGAGGAAGACACACTCCTCGCGAATTCGGCTGCACAGCGGGAGTTTTCCCGGTAACGCGAAATACGTCGGGCCCCGCCCCCTGCATAGGGGGGCGGGGCCCGACGCTGCCTCACATCCCCGCGAGGGGGAAGAGCGGGGGTGGATCAGATGACGGTGATACCGGTCGCCTGGGGGCCCTTGGCGCCCTGGCCGATATCGAACCGCACGTGCTGGTTCTCTTCGAGGTTGCGGAACCCGCCGCTCTGAATCTCCGAGTAGTGCGCGAAGACGTCAGCGGTGCCGTCCGACGGTGCGATGAAGCCGAACCCCTTCTCGGAGTTGAACCACTTCACGGTGCCCTCTGCCATGTATATCTCCTCTTGTCATGCTCAACAGCTCTGCCGAAAATGGGCAAGGCTGGGCCGGTATCACACGACGGCGATTCCTGAAGAGGAAATCCATCCGCCCGCAATAAGGATTTGCGAGCGTGGAAAAACGCGAACAAAAACTACGACCAACAACAGTTAACCACACATGCTGCGGGAAGTCCTCTCGAACGGAATTCGCAGCCCCGGCCCCGAGGAAGAAACCGAGCGCCCGGGAAGCGCGCAGCAGCCGCTGTCGCCGGGGAGCAGCGCCGGCGGTCCGGTCGACGACCTCTACAGGACGGCTGTCGACATACCGAGGTCAAAGTTCCACTCGGCCTGAATTTCTCGGAAGACCGGATTGCCGGTGTCTACTGCGCGCTGAAGAGCACTCGATGGATTTCCTCGCTCGTCTTCTGCTTAGGGATGAGGAGGGCACTGGTGGATCCGGCCACCTCTCGCGTCGGCTCATTGTTCTCCGGGCCGACCCCCGCAGGAGGGTCGGAGAAGAGCAGTCCGTCGACACCATATTTGCTGTTCACAGTGGTCCTTTGTCGTCGTGCATCGGGTCAGCAGCGACATACTCAGGATCGATACCGGCCCCCGCGTCGGCCCGAGAAAGGTCCGAAAAAAGGACCGCATCGAGACGCCGTACATGGGGCCCGGGTACTCGATCACCGAGACGAGTCTCTAGCGTGCTGAGATCGCCGGGGCAGAGAGAGTCACCTGGCTCGAACCCCACTGTACGGCTTTCCCGGAAAAGCGGGCGCCGATCTGTTGAGCCGGACCGAGAATGACCCAGTAGCGACGGGTTGTGATTGACCCTTCCCTGATGCCAGGAGGGTGAAATCCGCGGAGGATTCGGCGGAGATCCATCGGCAGACAATCATCAAGACCCTCTGAGTCTGGGCGCCGTCACGCCTCTGCTGCACACCCCGCCCACATCCGCGATGAGTTGGCACTCGGGGTTGCCGAGTGCCAGATTCTTTGGCTATCATGCACTCGCACAGTAATTTTCGGTCGCCCGTCGAGGTGGCGGGGACCTTTCGACGACATGGGAGGTGTGTTGCTGTGCTTCGCTTGGATCCCTTCACTGACATCGACCTGATCGCCAAGTCTCTGCTTGCCCCAGGGACCGGCAGTGCCCGGAGTCCACGGTTCATGCCGATCGACCTCTACAGGGTCGAAGATCACTACCTCCTGCACGCCGATCTCCCCGGCGTCGATCCAGGATCGGTGGATGTCCGTGTCGACGGTTCGACCTTGACGTTGACTGCGCACCGCAGCGCACCGCCGGAAGACGGTGTGACGTGGCTGGCCGGTGAACGATTCACCGGCACCTACAAGCGTCAGGTGTCCATCAGCGACGACATCGACAGTGAGCGCATTGCCGCGTCCCACGAGAATGGTGTCCTGACGGTGAGTTTGCCGATCGCGGAGAAGGCGAAGCCGCGTCGCATCGAGATCACGTCCGGTCCACCGGGTAGTGCCGGCACGGCCTCCGGGCAAGTTCAGATCGAAGCATGAGCCCCTCGGCCCGGGCGTAACCATGGTGGGGAGGCCCGAAACCGTGTGCCGGTTCTCGGGCGTCCCCCACCGTCGTCATCTCGCCGATGTTCGAGCCCTGGTGTTCGTCAGCAGCTGGGCTTTTCGCCGGTGGGCGCAGCGGATTCGGCAGCCGACACCGTCGGCTGCCAATACTGGTATGTCGCTGATGGGCAGTACGCATGCACCCCGGCGCCATGAGTTCGACGGAAGTCGGCAGACACTGCACCGGGTTCGGGGTAGGTCTCACACGGAGGCTAACGCCATGCGCCGTGCAATAATTCGTCGTTCGTTCGCACCCTGGGCCGCGGCCCAGTCGCGGTGCTCACCTCTCGCTGTGCTCGGCCGCCGACGTCGACGACGAGCGAACCCGGCCTGGTGACCTTCGCGGCGGGTACCAGATACTGGTCAACCCGGGTCTGGGGACCTTCCCGGTCCCCCAACCTCACATGCTCCGTGGTCGTAGCAGCCTGTACCAGGCCGGCGGTAGCGCGCCGAACTCCGTCGCCTCACCACTCGCTCGCTCGCATTCCGCACCCCCTATGATCCGTCGGCATGACCTCGACGAGAACGTGGTGGTACCAAGTCAGACACGCGTTGGACACCCGCAACCCGCTGCGGGCACTGCGCGGTCGCCGCACTCTCGCCGAGGCGGTAGCCGGCCGGACCGTTCTGCTCACCGGCGCATCGTCGGGGATCGGCCGGGCCGCCGCGATCGAGCTGGGTGCGGCGGGCGCCGTGGTCCTGCTCGTGGCGCGCCGCGAGCAGGAGCTGAACGAGGTGGCCGAGACGATCTCCGCACTCGGCGGAATCGCCGCGGCCTATCCGTGTGACTTGAACGATGCCGACGCGACCTCGACGATGCTCGAGCGGGTTCTCGCCGAACACGGGCACGTCGACATCCTCGTCAACAATGCGGGCCGATCGATCCGACGATCGCTCGACCAGTCCTACGATCGGTTTCACGACTTCGAACGGACGATGCAGCTCAACTACTTTGCCGCAGTACGGATGATGCTCGCGGTGCTACCCGGGATGCGCGAGCGCGGGTTCGGACAGGTGATCAACGTGCTCTCGGTCGCGAACCTCTTCGGCGGTCCGGGGTACGGAGCGTACGTGGCGTCCAAGGCTGCGCTCGACGAGCTCGCCACCTGCTTCCAGGCCGAAACCCTGGACGAGAACATCCGATTCACCTCGGTGTACATGCCTTTGGTACGAACGGCCATGATCGCGCCCAATGAGAAGTGGCGCGATGCCGCGGCGCTCACGGCCGAGCAGGGGGGCCGGGTGATCTGCGACGCCGTAACAGATCGTCCACGCCGGGTCGGTCCGCTGTCCGGCAAGGCCGTCACTCTGGTCGACGCCATCACTCCGGCGCGAGCCGACAAGGGCCGGAGCCGGCGATTCCGGTCGGGAGTCTGAGCCGCAGATCGGGCCTGTACGCACCTCCGAACGCGGATTACTGTCGAAGTACACGGATCGAACAGACCGAGGAGATGATCCGTCATGCCGACAACACCGAACATGTCGATCGAAGCCCATCCCGATATCGCAGCCCTACGTGACAGCTACGACGAGCTCGGCGAGGGGCCTGCCCTCCAGATAGCCGAGGGTCTGATGGTGCTCGCCGGCCTGTACGCGGCCGCGTCGTCCTGGATCGTCGGCTTCGACGGTCAGACGTCACTGATGATGAGCAACCTCATCTGCGGCCTCGCGGTCGCCCTGCTCGCGGCCGGCTACGCCACGACGTACGGACGCACCCACGGGATCGCATTCGTCGCCCCGCTGCTCGGAGTCTGGTTGATCGTCTCGCCCTGGCTGGTTTCGAACGTCACGACGACCGCGGGGATGATCTGGTCCAACGTGGTCACAGGGGCGGTGATCCTGGCTCTGGGCGCGGCGGGAGTGGGGATGGCTATGACCCGGCGAAACCTCCTCCGCTAGTTCGCGCAATGTCCCGGGAACCGAACCGGAAGCCGGTGCGAACCATTCAAACGGTGGCCGTCGCGGTGACGGCAACCCTGGTACTGACCGTGGCCCTGAGCTGGACCGGTTCCATCCTCATGGCAACGACCCTGGCGGTGCTGTGCGCCGTCGCGGCGGTGATCGTGCTTCTCCTGTGGCAGGTACTTCCGCCCTCACAGGAGTAAGCTGGCCGCCCGCTATGCCCGCAGCTCGACGACCGTACCGTCCCGCCGTGCCTGGCCGCGGATACCCGAGCCCGGCGCGGTGACAGCGATCCGGGTGCGATCGCCGCGGAAGAGGTCACGGGAGAATTCGAACGGCACGCCGGACTCGTCCCGCGTGGTCCGAGTGATCAGCAGCAGGGCGGCTCTCGGTTTGATCCCGAGCATCGACGCCTCGTCATCGCTGGCATTGACCGCCTCGATACGTTCGTCGGCTTCCCCCGGGACCAGGCCGTACTCCTCCTCCAACAGCTCGTACAACGAGCCGCCGAGGGGCTGCTCGAGCAGCCCCGGGAAACGGTCGGCGGGAAACTGCACCTGTTCGAGCGAGATGGGCTTGCCGTCCGCGAGCCGGATTCGACGGATGTCTACGACGAAGTCCCCGGCCTTCGTCCCGAGGGCGCGGGCAGACTGCGCATCGGGCTCGGTGATTCGCGTCGAGAGGATCCGGGAGCCCGCCGAATACCCCTGGCTCGCCAGGTAGGCCGGCACACCGACGACGCCGGACAGGTTGCGCTCCACTTTCATGTCGCTGATGAACGTGCCGCCGGAACGCCCGATGGATCGGTTGACCATTCCAGCCTCCTCGAGCGCGGCCAGAACCTGCCGCAGGCTCGAGCGGCTCACGCCGTAGTGCTCGGCCAGCTCTCGCTCGCTACCGAGCTTAGAGCCCGGTGGTAGCTCTCCCGAGCTGATATCGGCCACGATTCGACGCCGCAGTTCGTCGGTCTGATTGCCCAAAACGTCCTCCCCAAGACCACCTGTTGTGGTAGGACCAAATTCTAGCGCATTCGACCATTACGTCATCCGGGTCCCGCGCCGGCGCACCAGGCGCCGGCGCGAGGATCTCAGATCTCGCTCAGGGCCTGCAGACTCTCCGGCAGAACCTGGCCGCCGTCGACCACGAGGGATTGACCCGTCACGTAACGCGCCTCGTCGGTAGCAAAGAACAGCGCGGCGTTGCCGATGTCCTCGACCTCGCCCAGACGCCCTTGCGGCACGGCAGCAGCCATCGCCTTCAGATACTGCTCACCCATTCCGTCCAGGCCCTCGGTCCTGATGTTGCCGGGCAGGACCGCATTGACGGTGATGTTCCGCCGCGCCAGTTCCATCGCGGCGGTACGCAGGAACCCGAGCTGTGCGGCCTTGCTGGCCCCGTAGTGCGACCAACCCGGATATCCGGTCATGGGGCCGGTAATCGAGGACGTGACGACGATCCGCCCCCGACCGGAGGCCTCCAACGCGGGCACCGCGGCCTGCACGGCGAACACCGTGCCCTTGAAGTTCACCGCGAGCACCTCGTCGAGATCCTGCGAAGTGAGGTCCTCGAGCCGGCGGGACGGGAAGATCCCGGCATTCGCACACAGCACGTCCAGTCCGCCGTACCGGTCGACGGCCATCTCCACCATCTCCCGGCACGAGTCCGGATCAGTGACGTCGACCTGCATCGGGGTGACCCGGCCGGGTAGTTCGGACAGCTCCCTGGCCGTCTTCTCGAGCGCCTCCGCATCGCGGGCGGTGATCAGGACGTCGGCACCGGCTGTGGCGAAAACCCGCGCGATGCCGCGCCCGATCCCCTTGCTGCCACCGGTGACGATCACGGAACGGCCGGCAATTGATGTGAACATTGACTTCCTCGAATCGCTTGACGGAAGAACGAACTAGAGGAGCGAGAGCCCACCGGACCGCAGATAGCGCTCGGCGAGATCGCAGGTTCCTACCGCGAAACTTGCACTCTTGGTGCGTGATTCACGCGAATGAGCATGAGAACCCATCCAGGCGAGTAGCAGCATCCGCCGCAGCAGCACGAACGTAGGCAGCATGGCCTCGTCCTCGGCCGCCAATTCGGCCTCGGAGCGGTAGCCCGCGAGCCACGCCGCCTGCCACTGCCCCAGCGCCGGATCGTGCTCCATGAAGGACACCGCGGTGCCGAAATCGTAGAGAAACCAACCGAACCCGCAGTCATCGAAATCGATGACGTTCACCCGGGAGGGCTCCACCAGCAGATTGGCCAACCGCAGGTCGGCGTGGATCAGACCGAAACGGTCCGATTCTTGTCCGTATCCCTCGAGACGCTCGCGCAGGAGCGCGACGGCGGGGCGCAACAGATCGATCTCGGCCGGACCGACCCCACCAGCGTCCTCCCATCGACCCCAGCGCGGATCGCTGCCCAGACAGTGCTCCCAGTCCCATGTGAAGCGAGTGAAGCCGGCTGGCGGCGACCATCGCTTGGAATGTTTGTGCAGACGCGCCGTCACCGCGCCCAGCGTCTCGAAATCCGCTGGGGTGAGGCCATTCTCATCCGGCTCCAAACCTCCCATCGTCTCGAACAGCACCACGTGGCGCGTCCGGCCCTCCAATTGCACGGTCACCACTCGGCGGCCGTCGCGGGCCGGGATCACGGCCGGAGCGTCGACTGCGCCGTCGGCGCGCAGCGCCTCGAGCCAGGTGAGCTCCGATTCGACGGCCGCCACACTGTGATACCCCTCGCGGTGTACCCGGAGGATCCCGCCGCCATTGGTGGCGGGATCCTCGATGAGGTACGTCGCATTCTCCGAGAGGTTGATCATCCGGCAGCGGGTGCCCGCCGAGAAGGTGTACTCGGCGAGCGCTCTCTCGGCGACTGCATCGTCGATCGAGCGGACTCCGTTTGCAGGCATAACACCACCCTTGTTCCCTCAACCGACTCAGGTCAGCTGTGCTCTCGTCCCTCGATACCGGCAAGGACCTTGGTGATCTGGTCACGGGCCACCGTCACGTCCTCGGTGGATCCGCTGATGTAGAGGCGACCGGCGGCGCCGATCATCTGCACATCGACAAGCGTGATGCCCGGCGCAACCCGTTCGGCCTCGTTGGCTGCCACCGCCGCGAACAGCGCCGGAGTCATCTCGTAGACGAGCAACGACTCCCCCGGCATCACCATCGAGGCCTGCCGATTCCGGTTGAGAATCACCGCATGCTGATCGGTGATGGTCTCGATGATGTCGTGATAGAGCACCTTCGGCCGCAGCTGGTCGCTCGCCTTGTTGCCGGTGCCCTCGAGGATCGCCTCACCGGCGCGAACGACGTCGTCGAGCGTCCGCGCGTGGATTTCCAGGACGCCGAACTGCCGCTCCACGTACAGAATTCCGGGTTCCACGGTGGGCACCGACCGCAGAGCCAGGTCGATGACCCGCTCGATCGCCAGTGCAGGCGACACCTCCACAATCAGTGCGTGGTCGCCCTCGTACGGCGGATAGCCGCGAGCCCGGGTGGGCGTGCCCATGTATGCCGCGAACTGGCGTTGCAGATCGTGAACCATGAGATAGACGCGGATGTCGGTCCGGGTGCCGGTGTTTTTCTCGCCCACTGCGCTCACCTCCTTGTCGGTGTGTCGGGCTCGTCGGTCTACTTGGACGAGACCGAGAAGTGGGCACCGAGTTCGGCGTGCGGGCGCGGGATGACATGCACACTGACGAGTTCGCCTACCTGCGAGGCGGTCTCGGCACCGGCCTCGGTCGCGGCCTTGACCGCGCCCACCTCGCCCGTGACGACGATCGCGACCAGGCCGTCGCCGACGTCCTGACGATCGGTGATCGTCACATTGGCGGCCTTGACCATGGCGTCTGCGGCAGCGAGTGCAGCGACGTAACCCTTGGTCTCGATCATTCCGATGGCGTTGCTGGACATTGCATCTCCTTGGTGTGATGCGCACGCGCGCTGCGTACGCGGATATGGGGTGGACGAACCGGAACGCGTCCGGCTGGTTGGGTGCGCAGTTGCGGGACTACGGTGCGTCGTCGACGGAGCCGATGATCAGGGCATCCACCGGTGGCGGGGTTCCCGGGAACCAGGAGGCGGCCACCGAGCCCTGGGCGACCAGGACCTTCTCGCCAACGCCGGAGCCGAGGACATCGAAGGCGATCAGCCGCGAACCGGCACCCTCGACCTCCACCTCGAGGAAGGCGCCGTGCGGGAGACCTTCGACCCGACGCGTGGCCCACACGCTGCCGGTCACAGTTGCGACAATCATCTGCGCTCCTTCTCGATTTCGACTCCCAACGCCCGCGCCTTCTCGCGCGCGAGCGGGGTGAGGACGGCGCCCGGGGCGAGGAGGAGACGGCCACGGGTCTCGGCGACGGCCACGATCTGTCGTTCGGTCACCGCACCCTTGTCCACGCGGGTCACGGAGCCTGCGCCGGTTGTGCCGCCGCCGGCCAGCCGAAACTCGAGGCGACCGGCACGCAGGTCCGCCCGAGACTTGGGGTTCTCGAACAGAGCCAGGAGCGTCCGTACGAACGCCCCGAGCTCGGCGTCGTCCGTCAGACGCACCGTCTCGGTGCGCTTACGACCGGCCGTCGCCCTCGGCCCCGAGGGCGACGCGCCGATCTGCTCGGCAAACGTCGCTGGCGCGGGTCGAGCGGGGACGGCCGCCACCGCGGCGGGCTTGCCGCCCACCGGGGCCGGGTTGGTGGACTTGAGATCACCGACCACGTCGCGCACCACCTCACGGACCATGGCGCGGATATCGGCGGGCAGGAGATCGCTCATCGCGCACCTCCCGCCAGCGCGTCCTGCGCTGCGGACGCCGCCTGGCGCACGTCCGCCTCGGTACCGGAGAGGTAGACGCGCCCGGTGGCACCGATCATCCGGAAGTCCACGACCTTGATGTCCGCGGCCTTCTCGGCCTCGTTGGTCGCGAGGATCGCATACGACGCGGGCTGGACCTCGAGGACGAACAACGATTCCCCAGCCAGCACCATCGAGCCGATCTTGTTGCGGTTGATCAGGAATGCGTGCTGGTGCTCGACGCTGGAGATGATCTTCGAAGCCAGGATCGTCGGCGCCATCGCGGAACTCGTCGTGGCGTCCAGTGCGTCGAGTGCCGCCTCCGCGGCGGCGGTAACGGCTCCGGTCTCCCCATGGAACTCGAGGTAGCCGAATTGCCGCTCCACCACCAGAATTCCGGCCTGCACCTCGGCGTGCTTGAGGGCGACGTCGGTGATGCCCTCGATGTCGAGACCCGGTGCCACCTCGATGATCTGGGCGGCCATATCGGCCCTGGGCAAGGCTCCACGGATCCAGCTACCCAGATAGGACATCGTCTGGGGTTGGAGTCGGTCGATGAAAATGAAGGAACGTAGCTCTGCCACGGTTCACCCCTTGATGAGTTGAGAGAGCTCTTCGACGACGATGCGCCGCAGCTCGGCTCTGAGTTGGTCGGGACCCGGACCACCACGGCCGGTCGAGCGGGTGGCCGGCCGCGACGGCGCCCGAGGCGACGGCGAGGCGACGGCTCCGGGATCGTTGGACGGGACCGGGTACGACGGGACCGGCCCAGCGGGAACGGCCCACGGCTCGGCTCCGGCGAACGACCCCATCGGAACGGCTGGGTCGCTGTTGAACGCGACCTTCGTCCAGTCGAGCAGGTGCTTGGGCTCGAGGTTCTCTCCGATCGAACTGCGGCCGACGAAGCCGGTCCCGATCGTCATGGACGGTGCGAGATTGGTGTCGAGACCCGAACTGCCGGTGCTGTTTCCAACGTTCACCGATACTCGGAGCACTGGCACCCGAGCCCCGAACTCCATGATCGTCGCCGAGTCCGAGCTGTGGATCGCACCCGAATGCCCGGCACCGGCGATGCGCACCACCGCCCGGGCAGCGTTGATGCCCCGCCGCGCATCCGCGACGCGGGTCATCCCGATCACCGGAGACAGCTTCTCGTGAGTGAACACCTCTTCCGCGATGACGAGAGGGAACGGCGCAACCAGCACCCGCACCTTAGGGTTCACCTGGATTCCGGCCTCCGCCGCGATCCAGGTAGCGTCCTTGCCCACCACATCGGTGTTGAGGTGACCTTCGGGGAACATGTACGCGCGCAGCAGATCTGCAGACTCGGTGTCGAGAATGTGGGCTCCGGCCCGCGTCAATTCCTTCTCGAGCTGGTCGGCCACCGACTCCTCGACGATCAGCACGGATTCGTTGGTGCACAACACCGAGTTGTCGAATGCCTTGCTCTCGACGATCCGCCGGGCCGCGGCCCGGACATCTGCGGTGGCATCGACCAGGACCGGCACGTTACCCGGCCCGACTCCGAGTGCGGGATTTCCGGAAGAGTACGCCGCGCGCACCACGCCGGTGCCGCCCGTCGCTACGATCACGTCGGTTCGTTCATCCGCCATGAGTGCCTCGACCAACGGGATCGACGGCTCCTCGAGCACCTGCACGATTCCGTCCGGCGCACCGGCGGCAGTCGCCGCCTCGGCGAGCATCCGGGCCGCGTCGACGCAGCACTCCTTCGCCCGCGGATGCGGTGCAATCACCACGGCGTTGCGCGTCATCAGACTCAGGATGATCTTGAAGTACACGGTGGCAACGGGATTGGTGGTGGGCGTCAGGCCCAGCACCACCCCTGCAGGACGGGGAAGCTCGGCAATCTTGCGGCCGTCGTCGACCCGCGGCGAGACGAAGTCCTGTCCGCGGTAGTGCTCCACCAGCCCACGCGAGCAGGCCTGGTTCTTGCGGACCTTGTCCGCGACCACGCCCATCCCGGTCTCGGTGACCGCCCACTGGGCGTATTTCTCGGCGTCCCGGTAGCCCGCCTCGGCGACCGCGGTGACGATCGCTTCGACACTCTCCCGGTCGTAGGTGGCATAGGACGCGGCGGCCCAGCGGGCCCGTTCGAGAATGTGTCCGGCACGTGCCGTACTCATCAGCTTGCTCTCCGATCAGTTCTGCGCGCCTCCGCGCGCGCTCGGCCGACAGCCACTTCGAGCCGGTCGAGCACGTCCTCGCAGAGATCGCGTGGCATGAGGATTCCGGGCTTGAACTGCAGGACCCTCGGGTCGAGCGTCGAGAAGATCGCCCACACTCCGATTTCGTAGAGATGGCGCATGACGTACTTCGCGCCCTCCGGGTGATCGAACTCGAGCCCGACCACCACTCCGTTCTGCCGGATTCCGACCATCCAGTCCGGGTACGTCTCCTGGATCCGGCGCAGACCGTCACGCATCAACTCGGAGATGTAGTGCACCATCGAACGAACCTCGGGCCGGGTCGTGATCTCGAGGGTCGTGAGCGCTGCCACGCAACCCACCTCGGCGCCGCCGAACGTGGAGATGTGGCCGAAGCCGTCCTGATCGAGCCACTGCGCGGCCCGGTCACTGAGCAACGCCGCAGTGATCGGGTAGACGCCGCCGGAGATTCCCTTGCCGGTCACCAGAATGTCCGGCCGAATGCCGTGTTTGGTGATCGCCCACAGTTCCCCGGTACGCATCAGCCCGGTCTGGACCTCGTCAGCGATGTACAGCGCGTCGTACTTCTCGGTGAGCGCCTTGACCGCCTCCAGGTAGCCGGGTGGCGGAAGCGGGAACCCGTATGTCGCCGGAATGGTCTCCATGATCACCGCAGCGACGTCGCGGCCGGAGAGGGCACGATCCATCGCGTCGATGTCCCCGAAGGGGACCTGCACGAATTCGTCGGGCTGCTCCGAGAGGAAGATCTTGGCGAACCGATTGTCACCGGTAGCGAGTGCCAGTCCGGTGTGCCCGTGATAGGCCTTCATGATCGAGACGATCTTGCGCTTCTGCGTCGCGTGCCGGGCACTCTTGAGGGCGATATCGATCGCCTCGCCGCCACCCGAGCCGTAGGCAACCTTGGTCAAACCCTCAGGCGCAGTGGCGATCAGAGCCTCGGCCAGTGCCGTACGCGCCACCGACGGGAAGTGGTGATTACCCACGTCGAAGCGTTGGAGCGCATCGGTCACGGCGGCCACGACCTCCGGATTGCGGTGTCCGAGGTTGTATGTGCCGCCGTTGAGGTGGAGGTCGATCAGGCGTCGCCCGCTCATGTCCCACAGGAAGTAACCCTCCCGGCGGTCGATGACCAAATCCACGCCAGAATTGGTCCAAAACTTGGTCTTGTCCGGATTCCAGTACTTCACGGACTTCTCGAGGACTTCACTCTTGGACTCGAAAGTGAATGCGCCGTAGTCGTACATGGCCTACCCATCGTCGCTCGGGCCCGATCCAGATCGGGCGGTCAGCCACTGTCGAGGTCAATAATATTGGTAGGACCATAAATGTCAATGGTCTCGAAGTAACCAGTTTTTCTTGGTCCGAACCCTTGCGGGCGTCAATTGGTAGTGCCATTATTGCCGCCATCCCATGTGGCGTAGACCACACATCCTATGTCAGCCCGACGATTCCGGGAGGTTCCCCGCTCATGACCCAAACCGAAAACCCCGAAGTAGCACCGACTGGTCGGTCCGTTCAACGACTGAGACGGAACGCCGTCGGCACGATCGGTGTCGTCTTCATGGCTGTCGCCACGTCCGCGCCGATCACCGCGATGGTCGGCAACGTTCCCATCGCGATCGGCTTCGGAAACGGCTCGGCAGCCCCTGCCGGCTACCTCGTCGCGACGATCGTGCTCGGCCTGTTCGCCCTCGGATACGCCACGATGGCCAAGCACATCACAGCCACCGGTGCCTTCTACGGCTTCATCTCGCACGGGCTCGGGCGAATCGTCGGCATGGCGAGTGGATTCATCATCACGATGGCCTACGTCGTCTTCGAGGCCGCCCTGGTCGGAATCTTCTCGTTCTTCGCAGCAAACATGCTCCAGACGGAGCTGGGTATCACGGTCCACTGGATCGTCTTCGCGCTCAGCATGATCGCACTCAATGCTCTGCTTACGTACTTCGACGTCAACCTCACCGCCAAGGTTCTCGGCGTCTTCCTCGTCGCCGAGATCGCGATTCTCGCACTCGGCGCCTTCGCTGTGCTCGTCCACGGCGGTGGCCCGGAGGGCTTCGTTCCCGAATCCATCAATCCGCTCAACGCATTCGAGCCGGCAAAGGGCGTGGTTACGGCCAGCGCGGGGCTCGGGTTGTTCTTCGCCTTCTGGTCGTGGGTCGGCTTCGAGTCCACGGCCATGTACGGCGAGGAGTCCCGGGATCCCAAGAAGATCATCCCCCGCGCCACGATGTTCGCTGTCCTCGGCGTCGGCGTCTTCTACGTGTTCGTGTCGTGGATGGCAATCGCCGGCACCGGGCCAAGTGAATCCATTGCGCTTGCGCAGGATTCGAGTACGGCATCGGAGATCTTCTTCGGCCCGGCCCGCGAGTACCTCGGCGCCTGGTCGGTGACGACGTTCAACATCCTGCTGGTGACGGGGTCGTTCGCCTGCGGCATGGCCTTCCACAACTGCGCGTCGCGGTACCTGTACGCGCTCGGACGCGAGGGCCTGTCTCCACGGCTGCAGCGCACGCTGGGCGCGACCCATCCCAAGCACGGGTCGCCGCACATCGCATCCTTCACGCAGACCGCCATCGCCACCACTATCGTGCTGCTGTTCCTCGCCGCCGGAATGGATCCGTACGGCGAGATGTACGTGATCCTGGCAATTCTCGGAACGATGGCGATCCTGATCGTCCAGGCGCTGTGCGCGTTCGCCGTGATCGCCTACTTCCACGTCGGCAAGCACCATCCCGAATCGGCGCACTGGTTCAAGACATTCACCGCTCCCCTACTCGGCGGTATCGGCATGCTGTACGTGGTCTACCTGTTGTGGAAGCACAAAGAAGACGCGGCCGGTTCTGCCTCCGGCACATTGCTGTTCACGCTGACACCGTGGATCGTGGTCGGTATGTTCGCGGCCGGTGCCGCCATCGCCGTGTACTTCCGGTTCCGCGACCCGAAGCAATACGAACTGATCGGTCGCATCGTCCTGGAGGAAGCGCACGAACGCGAGTAGTCACGATCGAAACCGAACAAACGTTTGAGGACGGATCCCGCAACGTGGGATCCGTCCTCGAGATCTCGCCGAAAGCCACCGCCACCCGCCGAGAAGGCGCAAGATCCACACTGTCCGCTCCCCAGGTGCACGAGGAAACGCAAATGACGAACTCTCACGACACCCTCGCGATGATCTCCGATATCGCGGCGATCTGTACCGAACCGATGCCGGCAGACGACCTCGCCACGGCCGTTATCGAACGACTCAGCGGCGATATACCGTTCGAGGCTGCGGCGCTCTCTACCTACGACCCCACCAACGGCGTGCATTCGACGATCGCGGGTACCGAATACCCGAGCGAGGTGGTCGGGTATCTGAACGACGGATTCACCGTCGACGATCCAGCCTTCCTGGCCATGCGTTTCCGGCATTCACGCCCCCTCCGCTGGTGCGACATCCCCCGCTATTCCGAAACCTTCAGTGCACGAGAAGTTTTCCAGCCGTCAGGATTTCGCGAAGGGGTTACTACCTGCCTGTTCACCCGCGACGGCCGCTACACCGGATCACTGCACCTGAGCACCACCTTCGCGGTGCCACTCAGCGATACCGACGTCGACTGCCTTGCGGCGATGCGCCCGGTACTGGGCACGCTTCTGGACTCGCTCCGAGTGGTTTCGGCGGCGGCCTGGACGGATCTCGTCGACAGTGCCGAAGAATCGGCTCTGCTGACGAAAGGAAAGCAGCTGGTGCCGCTTCCGGGCCTGCCGTGCGGGACGCTCCTGACGCAGGACGGCCCCGTCATGCGACGGATCCTGGTCGCGGCTGCCCTCCCCGGGCAGCGCAGTCTGTACTGGACCGCCCCTGACGGCCGCACGTTCCTCATCCAGCTCACGCCGGTCTCGGCCGGATCGGTCGTGACGATGCGCGAACGCCGGCCGCCCCGCGGACTCACCAACCGCGAACTCGAAGTGCTCGCGCTCCTCACGCAGGGTCTCAGCAACAGCGAGATCGGAGCAGAGCTGCACCTGAGCCACCGGACGGTCGCAACCCATGTCGAACACATTCTCGAGAAGTTGCAGTGCCGTTCCCGGGTCGCGGCCGCCGGCCTCGCGACAGCGGAGGGGATCGTCGCACCACCGGCGACGACCGGGTGAGGAGGGCTCACGCGGTCGTCGCGATCCGACTCATAGCTGGACCGGCGTTCCGATCGTCCAGCCGCCGTCCACCAGCAGGTTCTCGCCGACGATGTGATCAGCGAGTGGGGACGCGAGGAACAGCACCGCGTTCGCGATGTCCTGTGCGGTCGCCCACCGGCCCCGTGGGGTCTGGGCCGACAACGCGTCGCGGGTCTGGTCGTCGTACAGCGCGGTCATCTCCGTCGTCACGAACCCGGGTGCCACCGCGTTCACGTTGATGCCGTGCGCCGCATAATCGAGCGCGACCTGCCGAGTGAAGTTGACGATCGCCCCCTTCGAGGCGCAGTACGCCGCAAAGCCGGGGTTCCCGCGTAGTCCGCTGATCGAGCTGATGTTGACGACCTTGCCCGGGCGGTCGAGTGCGAGCAGTTGGCGGATCACCTCGCGGGTGCAATGGAAGGTGCCATCGACGTTCACCGACATCTGCCGACGCCACGTCTCGTCGTCCGTCTCCACGACGGTGCCCGAGACGAGCACTCCCGCGTTGTTGACCAGTATGTCGATGCCGCCGAGGCGGGTCGAGACGTCGGCAACGACACGCGATACCTGCGCACTGTCCGAAACATCGAGCAGCACATGCTCGGCCGAACCACCATCCGCCACGATGAGCTCGCCAGTGGTGGGGCCACCCTCGCGTGCGCTTTCGGTGAGGTCCGCGATCACGAGGTGTGCACCCACCTGGGCGAGAGTGTAGGCGATCGCCCGCCCGATCCCGGAGGACCCGCCGGTGACGAACGCGACCTTGCCTGACAGATCGATCATGATGCTCCTCGAAGTCTTTGCCGGATAATGGTTTCCCACGCTAAGAGCACTCCTGAGTGACTGCAATCGGCCGGTCGACCCACTCTTTCGGATCGCATCGAATCGGGCATCCGTCAATTGACGGAGCCGGAGCGGCGAACCGGTTCCCCGCCCCAGTTCCCGTCACGGATTCGTTTGCCCACTAGACCTTCTCGCGAGTCCGCGGCTGCAGCTGTGTCGCGGTGCCGAGACCGGCGAGCAGGAATCCGGCGGCGACGAGCAGCGACCAGCGGGTCGCGTCGGCAAATCCGTCGGACAGCGCTTCCGCCGTCTCCGGCCCGGCGGTGCCGAGTCGGCCGTGGTCACCCTGATCGCGGATCGACGGGATCGTACCGCCGGCCGAGTCACGGGTGGCGTTCACCAGCTGCGACGAAACCTGCGGCGGCAACGCGACCGGTTCGAGCCGGTCGGTGAGGCTGTGCGCGAGCCCGAGCGAAAGCACGGTACCGAGAATCGCGGTGCCGAGCGCGGCGCCCAGCTGCCGGACAGTGCTCTGCGTCGCCGATCCCTGCCCGGACTCGTCGGTGGGAATGTCGACCAGGACCGTGCCGGTGAGCTGTGCCGACGCCAGCCCCAGGCCCAGTCCGTAGATGGCGAGCAGCAGCGCCAACAGCCACGTCGGCGAGGTCGGGCGCAGGTACAGCGCGAATGCCAGCACACCGACAACCTCGAGCGCCAAGCCGAGCATGACGGTGCGCGGCGCCCCGAACTTCGCCGTCACGTGGCGAGCTGCAGCACCCGACATGAACGCACCGGCGGCCATCACCGCGAGCACGCAACCGGCGCCGAGGGTACTGAGCCCCATAGCATTCACCAAGAACAGCGGCAGGACCAGCAGCAGGCCGAACTCGCCGATCGCGACACTCATCGCGGTGAAGTTGCCCCAGCTGAACGTGCGGAAGCGGAACAGCGCCAGGTCCAAGATCGCCGAGTGAGCGATTCGCGCCCGGTGCCGCTCCCACACCACGAACGCCACCAGCGCCGCCACACCGATCGCGGCAATGACAGGAGTCGCGGAGATCGCCGCGGTCTCCGGCCACGTCGCACCGAAGACGTTGAGGTCCGCGATCGGTGTCCACCAACCGATGGTCTGCCCCTCGATCAGTGCGAAGATCAACGCACCGAACCCGATCACGCTGAGCAGCAGACCGACGACGTCGAGGCCGGGAACGGTGATCTTCGCCCGCGTCTCCGGGACCGTGAGCACGGCGCCGATGATGACGAGGATGCCGATCGGGACGTTGACCAGGAAGATCCACGGCCACGTGAACGACGTGGTGAGCCAGCCGCCGAGTAGCGGGCCGACGGCCGCCATGCCGGAGATCACGGCGCCCCACACGCCGAACGCTATGGCCCGGTCCTTCCCGCGGAACGTCGCATTGACCGTCGACAGCGTGCACGGCAGCACCAGCGCGCCGCCGACACCCTGTACGAGGCGGGCGACGATCAGCGCGGTGGAACTGTCCGACGCGGCAGCGAGCAGGCTGCCGCCGATGAACACGACGACACCGACGATGAAAAGCAACCGGCGGCCCAATCGGTCGCCGAGTCGGCCAGCGGTGAGTAGCAACGCCGCGAACACCACTGCGTAGATGCTGTTGATCCACTGCGCATCGGTGAGGTCCAGGTTCAGCTGGTCGATGATCACCGGCAGCGAAACGTTGACGATCGTGCCGTCCACGACGATGAGCGACAGACCGGCGGCCAGAACCCCCAGCCCTATCCAGTCCCGCCGCCCCACTCGGGGTTCGGTCTCGGTCGTATCCACGCTCATCACTACGCCTTTCCTCCGGCTGTGCGGCGCGCCATCTGTCGACGCTCCCGCGATTCCATCAGAGGAAACGCGCGACAGTGACGGATGCCGACCGCGAATCGGGCAATTCAAACTTTCGGTTGAGGCCTCCGGGGTACTTGGACCCCATCGGCAACTGAGCCACGAGCGCAACTCAGGTGAAGGCGATGACCTGCTCGCCCCAGGCCTCGCGCAGCGGCCCGTCGAGATCCCTGACGACGGTGTCGTGTTTGTCGATCACCAGCGTGGCCCGATTCTCCCTGTTGTATGCGTCCCATTGCGGCTCACCGTCGAGGCCGACCGGCACAGCGTACTTCGCGAAGGCGAGCCACCGCTGCTGCATGCGCGCCGACACCTTCCGGCCCGTGGACAGGCCGCCGAGCTTGTAGGTGATCTCCTTGGGCCCATGCGCAATGTTGCCGAATACGTATGGCAGTTCGGTCGCGTGGGTCGCGCCGATCTTCAACGCCTTGAGCATCGGCGTCGCGTAATCGAAGCGGTACAGCCAAGTGGGGGCGTACTGGCTGTGCGCCTCCACGATCCACAGCGTGGGCAGCCGAAACCCGAAGTCCCGAGTCAACCCCATCGCATCACTCTTGGTGGCCAGACCCGAGTAGGCCGATTCGATGCGCGCCTGATCGGGTAGCTCCAGATCGGGGTGCTCGGCGGCAATCTCGTCGAACATCGCCCGGATGACGGCGGGATCGACCGGCATGAGTGGGCTCTTCATGATCTGGAACAGCGACGACTCGTCCTTGTTGGTGCCGATGAGCAGCGGGATCCGCATCGCGGTGCCGTTCCAGAATGCATTCACCGGATAGTCCGGCACCAGCTCGCCGTCGACGATCGGGCCGAACGCCAACGTACCGGGGGTCTCACTGGGGATGCGGGCGAACAACGCGTCCGACGCCGTCAGCAGTTCGTCCGAGGTCGCCGTCAGCAGACGCTCGACGGGATCGTCTGCGCCGCCGAGGATCTCGAGGAAGGTATTCGCAACATGAGCTGCTCGCTCCGAGTTGTACACCGAGGTGGCCGGGGAGCTCTCCGCGATCGCGCGGTGGAAGAGCCCCCGCGCCGAAGGCATTGTCATCAGCGTGGTCACCGCGCCGCCGCCAGCCGATTCCCCGAACAGGGTGACGCTGTCCGGATCACCGCCGAAGGCGGTGATGTTGTCCCGCACCCAGCGCAGCGCGGCAATCATGTCCTGCAGCGCGACGTTCGGATCGAACCGGTGCTCTTCGGTGTTCAGCGACGAGAAGTCGACGAACCCGAGGACGCCGAGACGATAGTTCATCGTGACCACGACAACGTCACCGTTCTCGGCGAGCGACCGGCCGTCGTACAGCGGCTGACTCGACGCCCCGCGGAAGTACGCGCCTCCGTGAATCCACACCATGACCGGCTTCGGCTTGTCGAGGCTTCCCGGCGACCAGACGTTGAGTGAGAGGCAGTCTTCGTGCTTCTGGATATCGACGCCGAGCGGCATCCCCGGCATCGGGCTCTGCGGGCAGACTGGGCCGAAGCGGTTCGCCTCGAAGATGTCGGTCCACGGCTCGGGTGCGACGGGGGCCTGGAACCGCCGGCCACCGGTCGGTGCGGCCGCGAAGCGGATTCCCTTCCACACGGCGACGGGGCCGTCGATCGTGCCGCGCACCGGTCCGTAGCTGGTTTGGACGACGGGCACGGTGTCGGTGTTGTTGCCGGTGAGAGTCATCGGGTTCCTCCTTCGAATCGATTGGGACGGCTACGCGTTGAGCGCGGAAATCACATGAGAGACCTGTAGGGCTGCCAGCATCAGAAAGAGAACGGTCATGATGGCGGCGTTGTGGCGGACCAGTTCGTCCTTGACGATGCCGAGCGCAGCGGTGACCCGCTTCGATGGCACAGCCGCGAGAATGGTGAGGACGATCAGGCCCAGTCCGCCGAGGACGGCGAACCCGAATCCGAGGAGGATCAACTGCGGCACAGCAAGATGCGCTTCACCGATCAGCGTGCCAGCCTTGAGCTCGATCGGCAGGCTCTTCGCATTCGGGACCGTCAGCAGCAGGCTCAGTACTGCGACCCGGCCGGCAGTCATGGAGTCGATCTGGGCCATCCACGAGGGCATCACTGCGGCGGCGCCGTTCTTCGGCCGGCTCCGCCAGCTCAGATACGCCATCACCAGGAAGGCAGAGCCGAAGACCGAGGCGAACACCACCTGAGTCGGGTGCGCTGCTCCAGTGGCGTCCAGATCGGACCTGCTCGTCAGCGCTGTCACGATGGTGATCACCGCCGACCCCGCGATCGCCACGGCCGTGAACGTCATCGCGTTCGTCCGGGCCCGGGCAGAGAGCACGATCGCGATGATGGCCGCGAGTGGAATCGGGCTGATGATCATTCCGATTCCCAACGGAACCAGATGAGCCACTGTGGATTCCATTTCGACTCACCCTTCCTTCGTTCGTATCGAATGCGGAAGCTGACGAACAGTGCGGAGACTATCGTCGGCATCCGAGAGCAACGATATGAAGGTCAGTGCCAGGTTCGTCCCAGATGTTCGGGTATTGCGACATCGCTGCACGGAGGAGCCGGCGCCGGTCAATCGAGCCGGACGGACAGCAACACCGAATCGGGCTCCTGAACGAGTTCCGCCGCCCCCACCGAGTTCGACAACGAGGCCAGCCCCAGCCCCACACCACGATCTCGCGCGATCTGGCCGGGTGATCGAATTCCTATGCAGATCAACGATGTCCGCGGATCCACCCGCATCGACACGTGTAACGGACCGCCCGATCCGTGCCGGATGGCATTCGTGAAGCCCTCGGACAACACGTCGACTGCATGCTCGAGGCGGACGGGGCTGGCCGACAGTAACGGCCAGACCGCCTCGTCGATGTCCGTCACCATCGGCACGGCAGCGGACCACATGCCGATCAACTCGGTGATCTGCTGCTTGGCTTCGGCTCTCGGGATCGTCGGCCGCGACTCGTCCTCGGCCACCTCACGCAAGATACGGTCGATCAGCTCGCCGACGGCTGCGTCGACGGACGGCTGATCGACGGAGGTACCGGCGGCACTGGCTGACGTGTGCATGAGGAGTGCCGCGGCCACCAGCTCGCCCTGCACCGACGAATGCAGAACGTGCGCCAGCCGCCGCCGAGCCGACACCACCTGCCCGTGCACCTCCGCCGCGAGACGGCTCTGCTCGCCGAGCGCCGTCGCGAGTTGCTGCTCCTCCAGCGCACGCTGCGCGGTCGCAGCCCGGATGAAGCAGATGGCGAGCGCGGAGAAGGGGTAGAAAGCAATGCCGGGAAGGACGAAGGCCGGCGGGTATCCGACGCCGCCGAGGATCACCCAGAACACAGAGGCGGTCGCGGCAGCGACGACGACGTACGCCACTGCCATGAAGCCGATGCGCCGGGCGGCGACCGGAATTCGCGACGCCGTGCGCTGGACGACCCAGCTTCCGAACATCGACACCACGGCGCCGAGCACGATCTGGAGTGCCGCATCGCGGAACCCGTAATTCGTGAACAGGAACGTCATGATCAGCGAGGTGTACAACAGCGCCGGCAGGACGAGCGGAGCTGGTTCCACCGCCTGCATCATGTCCGCCAGGCGCTCGCGTCGGGTCAGTACCGCGGGCGTCACGGCCGGTTGAGGCAGCGGAGTGACGTCCTGGAACAGCGCGTGGCTCATGGGGCGGACGATCTCCTCCGAGATCCCGCGCAGCAGCCGTGACGCCCGCTCGGGTTCGAGCGAAGTTCGGTCCGCGGCATCGAGAGCGGAGCGGATCTGTCCGGCCAGCTCGTCGGCGCATTCCCGTCCGAGACCCGCGAGGTACTTCTCGTCGATTCTGCGCTGCTGATCGAGCGCTGCCTGCGCGGCCCGCAACCGTTGCATCATCGCGTTGTGTTCACGGATGGCGTCGACGAGAATCGCGATGAGCGACAACGAAACCACTGCCGTCGACACGTTGATGATCACGCGGATCAGCGTCGGCCGGAGGTCGGTCGGCAGGCCCTGGAAGCTCAGCAGCGCATCCAGCAGGAACGGTCGGCATGCGCCGAGCACGGCGAAGACGGCGATCGACACGGCGGGACGCGGCCGGATCCGGTTGCCGCGCAGCACGGTGAGCCATGCAATCAACAGCCCGCCACCGACGATCATGTGCACGACCACCGCGACCCCGAAGTACTCGGGCCAGTCGCGAGGACTCTGAGCAGTGGTGTAGCTACCCATGACCGTGACCGCGAACGGTGCGGTCAGAATCCACGACCAGCGAGTGACGGCGCAGCTGCCGCCGATCCGCGTCAGCCAGGGAAACTGTCGGTTCAACCGATCTCCGCCGGAGTTCCGAAGCGGCGGACGTACAGCTGTGCGGCGACGACCCGCGGGTTCAGCTCCGGGTTGTTGCTCAGCTCGAGGGCATCGAAGGTGCGGGTCACCATCTTCTCGACACTTCGCAGGCTCGAACCCCGTCGCCGCGCGATCTCGGCATTGGACCAGCCGAGCGCGATACACCGCAGCACGTCGAGCTGGGTACGCGTCAACCGCTCGAGCACCGCGTCCGGATCGTCATGCCTGGGCGCCGGCGGCAATGGCTTTTCCGTGAGCGCGAACTCGACGGCCGTCACCAGATCCTCCACGGATTCCAGCGAGACCTTGTCGAGGAACACCGATCCAGCGGGGACGCCCTCACCCGGAGCGACACGGGCCCGCGGATAGTTCGTCAGGAACACCACCGCGCAGTGCGGGGCCCTGGCATGGATGATCATCGCCATCTCCATGCCGTTGGGCCGCGCCCCGAGGTCGATGTCGGTGATGAGAACGTCCGGGTCGATGTCGTCGAAGTCGGCGAGCGCGTCGGCAGAACACGACCGCTGCTCCACCTCGAATCCGGCATGCCGGAGTGCGTCGCCGACCAGTGAACGCATCAGCGGCTGATCTTCGACGACCAGTGCCCTACGCACCCATGTGGTTTCGTTCACGGGAAGAGAGTAACGAGTGAAGTCCGATCAGACGTGACAGTACGCATGTCTAACGATCAACGGCGCGCCGTGCAGCGGGCCTCGAATCTGCCGGCTCAACGCCCCGGAAGGTAACCCATCGCCTTGATGAACGGCGGCAGGAGCCTGGCCCACACCTTGGCCGGAAGCCAACGCGGGCCACCGAGATTGACCACACGCGTGGTCGCGACAGTCTGCGCCTCGGTGTATTTGAGCAGCCCGTCCTCGCCATGACGTCGACCCACCCCGGAGGCGCCCATGCCACCCATCGGCGCTGCGGTGCTGCCCCACGCCGGGCCGTAGCCTTCAGCGACGTTGACCGTGCCTGCCATGATGCGAGACGCGATGGCCTCACCCTCGGCATGGCTACCCGCCCACACACTGGCATTGAGGCCGTACTCGGTGTCATTGGCGCGGCGGATTGCTTCCTCGACGTCGGCGACCGGGTAGATCGATACCAGAGGTCCGAACGTCTCGTTGGCGTAGCACTCCATTTCCTCGGTAACGCCGGTGAGCACCGTCGGCTCGTAGAACAGCGGGCCCAGGTCGGGACGCGCCTTGCCGCCCGCGACCACCGTGGCGCCCTTCGCCACAGCGTCTTCGACATGCCCGGAAACCGTCTTGACCTGCGCCTCGGAAACGAGGCTGCCCATCTCGATGCCGAATTCATAGCCAGGCGCCAGGTTGATCTTGCGTACCCGTTCCCCGAACATGCGGATGAACTCCGGCGCGATCGACTCCTCGACGAAAATCCGCTCGATCGAGATGCACAGCTGGCCGGAGTTGGAGAAGCAGGCGCGCACCCCCGCGTCGGTGACCTCGCGCAGATTCGCACCCGCGGCGACGATCATCGGGTTCTTGCCACCGAGCTCGGCGGAGAAGCCGATGAGGCGGCGCCCAGCCTGCTCCGCGAGCAGCTGTCCGGTAGCGGTGGAGCCGGTGAACATGAGGTAGTCGGTGTTCTCGACCAGTGCGGTGCCCACCACCGATCCGGGACCGGGCACCACCGCGAACAGCTCACGAGGAAGACCCGCCTGGTACAGCAGCTCCGCGCAGGCGAGCGCGCAGTACGGCGTCTGGCTGTCCGGCTTGATCACGACGGCGTTGCCGGCGAGCAGCGCCGCGATCGCGTCGGACACCGCCAGGGTCATCGGGTAATTCCACGGCGAGATCACGCCGACGACTCCCTTGGGATGACGTCGGACAACGGTCTTGGTCAGGCCTGGCAGCATCCCCTGGACCCGCTTGGGGCGCAGCAGCTTCGGAGCGAGCCGCGCATAGAAACGAGAGGTCATCGCGATATCGAGAACCTCTTCCTGCGCCGAGGCACGAGACTTGCCGGTCTCGGCCTGCGCCATGTCCATCAGCGCATCGCGGTTCTCGAGGACCAAGTCGCGGTAGCGGAAGAAGATCTGCGCCCGCTCGACCGGCGAGCGCTTCGCCCACGCCTTCTGCGCCACGCGGGCCCGCTCGATAGCCGCAAGCGCATCGGCCTCGGTACCGACCGGAACGGTCGCAAGTTCGCGGCCGGTGAATGCCTCGACGATCGAGCGCGTCGGACGGTCAGCGGCGTCCGGGATCGCGATGAGATCGGCGAGACGCGCAAATGTCGCTGCGGACGGAGCAGGCATGTTCGCACCCCTACTGGTGAGTAGATTTCGAGTTACACACAAACCTACCCCGTCCGTGGCCGTGATCACAGGTTCCGGCGAAGCAGTGTCGGTACATCATCGAATGATCGAGACCGCCGTTCGAATGGTCCGTGTTCGAACTACCCGGCCGGCGGGTTGTTGTGCTGCCACAGCGCCCAGGCCGCTGCCCCCACCGCCGCGGTCGCGGCGGCACCCACAAGTGGGATCCAGAGTGACGACGTACCGGAGGAGGAACCGAGAGAGCCCAGCGAACCGAGGGAACCGCCCGCACCGGATTCGGGGAACGTGACCGGGCCGGAGTACTTGCGCTCGAGCCAGTTGTTGTGCAGCAGCTTGACGGACGCCAGCCACTGGCCGCCCGGCAGCTCGACGCTGTCCGAAATCGGGAACACCACCCTGCCGCGCTCTCCCGTACCGACCCTCGTCACATTGGCTGGGATGGGTCCGGCACTCCTACCGCCAGGACCTGCGGTCAACATCAGCTCGCCGCTGATGTCCACGGCACGGCCGCCGGTGTTCTCGACGTCGACCACCACGGAGACCTGCCCGTCCGGCCCGGTCTCCGAGGCCAGGCCGAGGATCCCGAAGTTCGCGGGCGGGCCGTTACCCGGACCCACGGTGAGATACACGCGGACCCCCACACGGGATGCCGAGATGACGCCACCGCCACCATTGCCGTTGGCGCCCTGGGCCCAGACCACCGCCTGCTGCGCACCTTCGGGCGCGTCGGCGGGAACCGCGAACGTGACGATCACCTCGGAACTCTCACCGCTCGCGAGTACGACGCTCGGCTTGTCCATGCTCATCCACGTCGTCAGTTCATTGAGGGTGCCCCGGTCCTCGACTACGAACTGACCGTTCGTCTCAGTGGCCGCGCCCGCGTAGACCTCGACCCGCTGCGTCGCAGCGGTGGTGTTCTTGACAAGAACCCGCCGGTGGATCGTCGCGCCTGGTGCGAGATCCTCGACGATGTAGTTCGCCCGCGGATCGCCCGGGTTCCCAACGGGCGCATCGAGGAGCCTGATGCCGATACCTCCCCCTTCGGCCGCAGGAACCACGGACGGAGCCGCGTTCGCCGTCACGGTAGACCCGACGATCGATGCAATCAGAAGTAGGAAAGTAAGCAGGTGGCGCATGGAGGAATCACCTTCGTGAGAGACCCGCGGTGCAGCTCGTCGAATGAGCCGCGCCGAGTGGAAGCGGAACGAACAATCAAGCAACCGAGTGAGTCAACGTCGCGCTGCAGTTCCCGATGACGTCGATAGCAGTGCGGTCGATCGACAGCTTCGGGGTCCACTGGACCGTGATGTCGGTCAATCCGTGGCCCGGTTGGGCGAGGACGACCTTGGGCGAGCCCAGCGCTTGTGCGCCAGTGCCTTCAGCACCCGTGGTCGGAGCGATCGCGGTGTACGTCACCTTGTTCTTCGGAATGGTGCTGTCCTGACTGTTGGTGAGGTCGGTGATCGATGCGGTCACCAGGAACGCGCGGGCCACACCCGTGCCATTCCGTCGATCACGAACACTCGAGACGGGGGCGAGTGCGGTGGCGCCGTCCTGGCCGGGCACCCAGGTCAACGGGGCGCCGTCCGGCACGCTGAGGTCGAGACCACCGTTCAGACCGGTCACGCTGAAAGTCACCGTGGTGTCAGCGGAGGCCGCGTCGGCCACCACCCCCGGAACGAGCAATAGGCCGGTCACCGATGCTGCGACCCCAGCCGTCGCCAGCGTCTTACGCATGTCTCGTCTCCAGTGCGGTAGTGAAGTCGGGCACCCTCGGGAGATGGCATTACTCTCCGTGTCGAAAGGCGCCTCGAATCTGAACAGAATTTTGAACAGTTGTCCAGTACTGGCGCATGCCGATTCCTGACGTCCTCGGAGTCCTTGATCAAATGGCCATTAGATGCGGGCTCATCCCCGATACCGCTCAACCCCAGTACGGGGGAATCGCTACGGTCGACAGCTTGGCCGACCGAATCCCGTTGGTCACCAGTCCACACCGATCCGTACCCCAGCGGACCTCGACGAGCGGACCCGATTCGTAGCGGAAGATCACCGACACCGCGGATGCACGGCCGTCGACCGGTCGGCACGCGGTGGGGCTCGTCGGCACACTCTCGTTGAGCACCTCGACGACCTTGTCGAGAACCTCGCCGCTCAGGAGGCCGGCGCGGGTCAGTCCGAGTGGCGCCGAGCCGTCGTACCGGATTCCGTCGTAACGGCAGGCGGTGGCGGCCACCGGCGAGCCCGGCACCATCAGTTCTGCGGAGCCCGCCCGGGTGGGGCCGAAGTCGTGATCTCGGGTAGTCGGGGGGCAGGCCGGGGTCGGTGCCTCCACAGCCACCGAGCCGCCGATGATGTCGTAAGCCAGGACGGCGGCCACCGCGCACAATCCGGCAGCGACCAGAGCAGTCACGCGTGCTGCGTGGTTTCGCTTCTCGAGCATCCACACCGTCGACGCAACCCCCGATCACGCTGACCAAATATTGGATTGAATTGTGCGCCCGCTGCGGCCGTCGCGGCGGCAAATCGAAATTCCGCATGCCGCCCGAACAGGACACGACGGCGGCTGAGCCCAGCTCACGGCGGCGCAACCCTTGTCGGCCGTTGCACACGCGAGTAGCGTTTTGAACATGTGTTCAGCCATGGCTGTTCCGGGCACGCAGGCACAGGACCTGAACACCCGCGCACGGATCCGCGACGCCGCGATCCGAGTGTTCGGTGAGCAGGGATTCGACGCCGGGGTCCGTGCCGTCGCGACCGCGGCTGGAGTCTCTCCGGGCCTCGTCAACCATCACTTCGGCTCGAAGCAGGGCCTGCGCAGCGCATGCGACGAGAAGGTCCTCTCGATCATCGTCTCCGAGAAGAAGGCGGTGCTGACGGCGTCCAGTCCCGCACGCATGCTCACGGCGCTGGCGGAGATCGAGCAGTACGCCCCACTGGTCGCCTACCTGGTCCGGAGCTTCCAGGCCGGTGGACGCCTCGCCGCATCACTGTTCGAGCACATGGTCGCCGGCGTCGAGACCTACCTCGAGGCCGGCGTCGCCGAGGGCAGGCTCCGACCCAGTCGCGATCCTGCCGCCCGCGCGCGGTACCTCACCCTCAACAGCCTCGGGTCGACGCTGCTCTACCTGCAGATGCGAAACGAACAGGATGGCTCGGCCGGCTACGGCGCTGCGATCCGCGCGATGACCGACGAGATCATGCTGCCCAGCCTCGAGGTCCATACCGAGGGGCTGTTCGTCGACACCTCGATGCTCGACGCCTACGTGGCCCACGAACCCGAGTAGTCCACATTCCGGCTTCCAGGACACGACCTCCAGGAGAAGACATGACCGTCATCATCGAAATCGACAAGCTGGTGAAGACCTTCGGCACCACCCGCGCTCTCGACGGGCTGGATCTCACGGTCGGCGAAGGCGAGGTGCACGGATTCCTCGGCCCCAACGGAGCCGGCAAGTCGACCGCCATCCGGGTGCTTCTCGGCATGCTGCGCGCCAACGGCGGCACGGCGCGACTGTTCGGCCGCGATCCGTGGCGGGACGCCGTCGATCTGCATCGTGACATTGCCTACGTCCCAGGCGATGTCACCCTGTGGCCGTCGCTGACCGGCGGCGAGGTCATCGACCTGCTCGGCCGCATGCGCGGTGGCATGGACGCAGGCCGCCGCGCCGAGCTGATCGAACGGTTCGATCTCGACCCGAGGAAGAAGGCGCGCACATACTCGAAGGGAAATCGGCAGAAGGTAGCGGTGATCTCGGCGTTCTCGTCCCACGCCCGCCTTCTCCTGCTTGACGAGCCGACAACTGGTCTGGATCCGCTGATGGAAAAGGTCTTTCGCGATTGCATTTCCGAGGCCGGTGACCGCAATGTGACCGTACTGCTGTCGAGCCACATTCTCTCCGAGGTCGAGGCTCTCTGCCAAAAGGTGACGATCATCCGAGCCGGGAAGACGGTCGAGAGCGGCTCGATCGACTCCATGCGCCACCTCAGCCGCACGTCGATCACCGCCGAAATCACCGGCGATCCAGGAGATCTCGGACGGATACCGGGCGTCGAAGACGTCCGGTTCGACGGCCGGACGCTACACTGCCAGGTTGACGCCGATGCTCTGGGAACGCTCATCCGCACGCTCGGCGACACCGGGGTGCGGAGTCTGGTCAGCACGCCGCCGACGCTCGAGGAACTGTTCCTGCGGCACTACCAACTCACCGAAGAGGTGCGGGTATGACCACCACCGCGCCGTCTGCGACCAGCCATCCGACGGTCACAGCGTCATCACCGTTCACGGGAACCACAGCACTGCTGCGCCTGATCCTACGACGCGACCGCATGATCCTGCCGTTTTGGTCGCTCTCCATCGGCCTGCTGCCGATCATCTACGGCCGGGCCATCATCGGGCTGTACACCACCGACAGTCAGCGCGTCGCCTTCGTCGAGTCGACCTCGGCACTCAAGTCCGAAATCGCCTTGGTAGGACCGATCTTCGGCTCCAGCGTCGGCGCTTTGACGGCTTGGCGCGCCGGCTACCTGTTCACCTTCCTGGCCGTCGCCGTCATCCTCACCGTCATCCGGCACACCCGGACCGAAGAGGACAGCGGGCGCACCGAACTGCTCGACTCGACCGCGGTCGGCCGGTACGCAAGCCTGACCGCCGCGCTGCTCGTCGCAGGCCTGGGTGTGGCCATCAGTACCGCAACCGGCACCCTGGGACTGATCTCGATCGGGACCGGAGTAGCTGGCTCGATTGCGTTCGGAATCTCGGCTTTCGGCGCGGGGGCTGTCTTCATCGGCGTCGCCGCGATCGCTGCACAGGTGAGTTCCGGCGCCCGACTGGCTCGCGGCATTTCATTCGTCGTACTGGCCATTGCCTTCCTTCTGCGCGCAGTCGGCGACGCGGGGTCCGGATCGCTGTCGTGGCTGTCGCCGATCGGCTGGGCCCAGCAGTTGCGTCCCTACGCAGACGAACGATGGTGGGTACCAGCGCTTCCGGCCGTCACCGCCGTGATGTTGATCGCTATCGCCTACCAACTGCTCGCGCGCCGCGATCTGGGCGCGGGACTCATCGCCGAGCGCCGCGGCCCTGCGGCGGCTCCGAAGGCACTCTCCGGGCCGGTCGGACTCGCGTGGCGCACGCAACGCGGACCGCTGATCGCCTGGACCGTAGGCCTGACCGTGTTCGCGCTGGTGATCGGCGGCGCCGCGCACGGCGTCAGCGATCAGCTGGGCGGCAGCGAGGCGGTTGCGCAGGTTCTGGCCCGGCTGGGCGGGACGCGGACGATAGAGGACTCCTTCATCGCGTTGGGGTTCACGATCTTCGGGCTCGGCGCCGGCGCGTACTCCATCTCCGCCACCCTGCAGTTGCACGACGAGGAGCAAGCAGGCCGCGCCGAGAACACTCTCGCCGCGTCGATCGGCCGTCGGCGCTGGGCCATGAGCCACATCCTGTTCGCGCTCGTCGGCCCTGCCATCGCACTCGCCGTCGCCGGCCTGGCGGCGGGGATCTCGTACGGCGTGTCGATCGACGACGTCGGCGGCCAGGTACCCCGCATCCTGGGTGCGGCGCTGGTGCAGTTGCCGGGCGTGTGGCTGCTGGCCGGTATCACCTTCACGCTGTTTGCAATGGCGCCGCGTCTCGCGCCCGTCTCATGGGCGGTCTTCGCGGCGATGATGGCGCTCTACGTCTTCGGGATGGTCGCCGACCTTCCCCAACCGCTGCTCGACCTGGTCCCGTTCCTGCACCTGCCCCGGCTACCCGGCGGCGAGTTCCATGCCGCCCCGATCGTGTGGTTGCTGCTGATCACCACGGCGCTGTTGCTCGTCGGGCTGGCCGCCTTCCGTCGCCGCGACATCAGATGAACTACCCGCCGCGGTCGTCGTCCGGCTCGCCCTGAATACGCCCAAAACCCCGACCGAGAGCTCACAGCGCACTTTCGAGACCGAACCGTGCCGCGAATTCCTGTTCAGTGGTTCGGGCGGGATTCCTAGACTCGAGGTATGGCACCTTGGCGCGCGTCTGACGAGGTCGTGGACTGGTCCAAGATCGAGGAGCGGGCGCCGACGGTTGCCCGGATGTTCACCGACCGAGTAGCGGCATCGCCGCGAGCGGAGGCATTCCGATTCCCCGCGCCGGACGGTAACGGATGGGCGAGCGTCACCTGGTCCGAGGCCGGCAAACGCGTCCGCACACTGGCTGCCGGCCTCATCGCGCTGGGTGTCCAGCCCGAGCAGCGGGTGGCGCTGACGTCGGCGACCCGGTACGAGTGGGTACTCGCCGATCTCGCAGTGATGTGCGCGGGTGCCGCGACCACCACCGTCTACCCGACCACGACGGCGTCCGACATCACCTTCATCGTCGCCAACTCGGGCAGCCGCGTCGTCGTTGCCGAGGACGAGAAGCAGCTCGCCAAGCTCCGAGAACACCGCGACCAGCTGCCCGACGTCCAGCGCGTCGTGCTCATCGACGGGCCCGCACCCGCCGACGACGAGTGGGTCATCGGGTTCGACGACCTCGCCGCGCTCGGCGACCACCTGCTGGCCGAGCACCCCGATGCGGTCGACGACCGCATTGCACAGATTTCGCCGGACAGCCTGGCGACACTGATCTATACGTCCGGCACCACCGGCCGTCCGAAGGGCGTGCGGCTGCCGCACTCGGCGTGGACGTACGAGGCCGCGTCGATCGATGCGGTCGGCATCTTCGATAGCGAGGACCTGCAGTACCTGTGGCTGCCGTTGTCGCACGTATTCGGCAAGATCCTGTTGATCCTGCCGCTGCAAGTAGGGTTCCCGACCGCAGTCGACGGCCGGGTCGACAAGATAGTCGACAACCTCGCGGTGGTCCGGCCGACGTTCATGGGCGCCGCACCGCGCATCTTCGAGAAGGCATACGCCCGGATCGTCGGTACGGTCCACGACGAGGGCGGGATCAAGGCGAAAATCTTCGACTGGGCACTCGGAGTGGGGCTGCAGATGTCGCGCACCCGGCAGGCCGGACGCGAACCGTCACGGATGCTGACGGCGCGGTACCGGTTGGCAGATCGGCTCGTGTTCCGCACCATCCGGGACCGCTTCGGGGGACGGTTGAAGTTCTTCGTCTCGGGCTCCGCACCGCTCGATCGTCATGTGGCGCAATGGTTCGATGCGGTCGGCATCGTCATTCTCGAGGGATACGGACTGTCCGAGACCAGCGCCGCATCCCTGGTGAACCGGCCGTCGGCGTACCGGTTCGGATCGGTCGGCTGGCCCATCCCCGGCACCGAGGTGCGAATCGCCGAGGATGGCGAGATTCTCATCAAAGGTCCTGGCGTGATGCCCGGCTACCACGACAACCCCGAGGCGACCGCCGAATCACTGGACGCCGACGGCTGGTTCCACACCGGCGATATCGGCATGATCGACCAGGACGGCTTCGTGCAGATCACGGACCGCAAGAAGGACATGTTCAAGACGTCCACCGGCAAGTACGTGGCGCCGTCGGCGATCGCCGCAACGTTCAAGGGCATCTGCCCCTACGTCGGCGAGATCATCATTCACGGCGAGGGAAAATCCTACTGCGTCGCGCTGATCAGCCTGGACGCCGAGTCGGTCAGCGAATGGGCCCGCGAGAACGGCATGGCGGGCCGGCCACTCGACGAGATCGCTCGCTCGGACAAGGCGATGGCGATGATGCGCGCCTATGTCGACCAGCTCAACGCCGGACTCAACCGATGGGAGCAGGTCAAGAAGTTCACGATCCTCGAGCGCGAACTCACCGTCGAGAGCGGCGAGATCACCCCGAGTATGAAACTCAAGCGCAAGATCGTGACGAACAACTTCGCCGACCGGATCAGTGAGCTGTACAGCTGACGCCCACGCCACCGCGCGACGCCCAAACTCCCCACATCTGGTACCGAATCAAGTACCAGTGAAGTACTCAATTCAGTGCTACTGATCAGGCGAACTACGCCAGGGCGAAGACGCCATCGCGGGTGTCGTCTCGAACTCGCCTCGCTCGTCCACGACGGATACCGCCACTTCCGAGTCCTGTTCTCCGGAGTACCTCTGGGTCAACTCGAGGATGAGGTGGGCTCTCGCCATCGTGAGTGCGGTCATGCCTCCTGCCAGCTCTGGACAGCCACGATCGCCGTATCGTCCACCAAGGGTGCGACATGCCACAAGTTCCGTCTTTCCAATGTCTGCCATAGCGTTTCGCTATGGCAGACGATGACTGACCTGTCATCGATCGCCTGCCTGCCCTAGCAAATTTTCGATCCGAGACCGCGAAGTTTCGGTAGTCGCGACCGTCCTAGTGGCTCACGCACAGTTGTAATCACCGCGGACTCGCCGTGGACACCCATCCATCCGGGCGCCGGAACTCGCGGCTCTCCATGACCTAGGACTGACTTCATGAGTATTACCGGTCTTCTCCCCTCATCGCTCGGATTCGGCACGGCGCCACTGGGAAACATGTTCCGATACATTCCGGACTGGGAGGCCGCACAGACAATCCAGGCGGCATGGGATCACGGCATTCGTTACTTCGACACCGCCCCGCTCTACGGGGCAGGGCTGGCGGAGATCCGACTCGGCCGGGTGCTTTCCGACCACCCACGTGAAGAGTTCGTGATCAGCACCAAGGTTGGTCGTATGGTTTCGAACGAGTTGCGTGGCGAGCACGTCCCCGATCGCGGGGCCGAGCACAAGGACCACCTGTTCGCCGATGGCCTGCCGTACAGGGTGGTCGATGACTATTCGGCAAGCGCGGCGGAGCGCTCGATCGAGGACAGCCTCGAGCGCCTGGGCACCGACTATCTCGACATCGCGTGGGTTCACGACGTGGGTCAGGATTATCACGGGGACACCTGGTTGGAAAAGTACGAGATCGCCAGAACGGGCGCGTTCCGGACCCTCACCCGTCTTCGTGACGAAGGCGTGATCAGGGCGTGGGGTGTGGCGGTCAATCGCGTGGAGCCGCTGGAGATAACTCTCAGCCTCGACGAGCCCCAACCGGACGCGCTCTTGTTGGCCGGTCGCTACACACTGCTGGATCACGCGACCGCTCTGCAGCGGTTGTTGCCACAGGCGCAGGCGCAGGGTGTCGACATCGTGGTCGGTGGCCCATACAGCTCAGGCGCCCTAGTGGGAGGAGCCACTTTCGAGTATCAGCAGACTCCACCCGAGATTGCATTCAAGGTTGCTCGAATTGCCGCTGTTGCAGAGCACCACAGCATTTCGGTGAAGTCAGCCGCGCTGCAGTTCGTCCTCGCGCATCCTGCTGTTGCGGCAGTGATCCCCGGCGCAAGTCGACCGGCCCGGATAGCAGAAGACGTGGCTGCCGCGGTCGAGGTTGTGCCACCGGCGTTCTGGGACGAACTTCGAGACGAGGGCCTGATCTCACCCCATGCACCCGTCCCGGTCTGGACGGCATAGGCGTTTCGAGATATGACTCCGGCACGAAGCTCGCTGGGTCACTCCTCTCCGACCACAGACGCGCTGAGGCGCCAAAGCGCCGGGAAGCTTCTGGTCGAGGCACTTCCCGGCGCTCTGTCCTCCCTTCGGTGGATCGCCCGTCGCGATCAGCTCGCCGGGAGAGGCGCGTTCTCACTGTCGAGGAACTCGACGGTGGAGAAGACGAGTTCGGAATCACCGATGTTCTCGAGGTCGTGGAGCAAGTATTCGCCCGGGCCGAAGGTGAAGTGCCGAGTCTCGCCAGGGGCGTAGGCGACCTCTCGGGTGGAGCCGTCAGCGGTGTGTTGACGGCTGCGGCCGGCGGTGACGGCGGTCCAGAAGTAGTCGAGCACGTGGCGGTGTGCGCCGTGCCGCTGACCCGGTTGCAGTCGGATCTCCCATACGCGTACGCGGGAGGACTCGGAGAGTAGCCGGCCCCCGACCTTGCCGTTGAATGAGTTGCTCTCGAAGTCCTCGCGCACCTCCTGCGACCATCCTTCGAAGTTCTCGCCGACAAGAGTTCCGGCGAGGGGCTGATCGGTCAGAGCACCGTTGTCGTTCGTCATTCGTGTTATCTCCCTTTGTTGTGCTGATGGCCACGACGCGGCTGTCAGAGGCTGTGGTCGAACAGGATCTTGCAGGTGGTGGGGTCGGCGACCATGTCGTGCATGGCCTGCTCGGCGTGGCTCCAAGGGCGGACAGAGGTGACCAGGTCGTCCGTGCGGACGTGCCCCGCGGCGATGGCCGCGAGACCGGTACTCATCGCCCACCGGGACGCGAATCCACCCATGACGGTCAGCTCCTTCGTGACGATCGAGTTGGTGTCCAGGGCTGTGGTCCCGCCGCTACCGAGACCGGACAGGACGACCCGGGACCCCGGCGCTGCCGCGGCGATCGCCTGGGCGACGGCGGTCGACGATCCACTCGCCTCGACGACGACGTCCGGCCCGGCGCCGTTGGTAGCCGCGCGGGTGGCGTCGACGATGTCGTGCGCGAGCGGATCGATCGTGAGTGTTGCACCGACCCGCTCGGCGGACGCACGACGATTGGCCTGCGGCTCGGAGACGAGAATCCTTTCGGCACCAGCAGCTTTGGCCATCGCGACGGATAGCAGGCCGATCGGTCCTGCTCCGACGATCAGGACTGTCTCCCCGGTTCGGACGCGGCCACGCTGGACGACGAAGTTCACGGCACACGCGAGCGGTTCGGCGAGCGCGGCGTCGTAGAGGCTCACCCCGTCGGGGAGCTTCGTCGCACGGACGGCGGGGACGCGAACGAGGTCGGCCCAGCAGCCGTCGTCGAGGATCCCGAGGTGCGACCAGTCGGAGCACAGGTTGGAGCGCCCGCGCAGACACTGACTGCAAGAGTTACAGGGCAATAGCGGTTCGACGGACACGTGATCGCCGACCCGCAGCTGATCGGTTTCCCCGTACGGGCGCACCTGGTCGCCGCTGCCGATTTCCACGACGGTGCCGACGAACTCGTGCCCCATGACGACGGGCAGCGACGACTTCCTTGTCAGCGTGCCCTCGTGGAACATGTGGACATCGGTGCCGCAGAGTCCGGAGTAGGCGGGCGCGATGATGACGTCGCCGCGACTGGGGGTGGGGTCGGCGACGCGTTCGCGCCCGCCCACCCCGATATCGCGCATGACGAAGGCGTGCATGTGATCCTCGATTTCCGGTTGGTGGCTCCAGACCCGATCGGCCAGCCGCGATGTCGTGAAACGTGTTCGCTCCGAGGGTGTGTCACCGCGTGGGGCCTGACAAGTCGAATCTTCTCTGGGGTGGCATAGAAGGACTGCTATGCACCGGCCCTCTATGGATCCGCACGTGGGTGTTCGGGCTGATCGTCGAGGGCGGCGGGGTCGCCTCGCCTGTAGGTATAGAAGTTGTTCGATGTGAGTGCAGGGTTTTTCGTAGTCGATCTCAGGGGTGAGGTGGCGCACATTGTTAGAGGCCTTGGAGGGCCAGTCCGCCTCACTTCCGATCTCGGATTCCGGGCGGCGTTGCGAAAGGACCGTGATGGCAACCAATAGACCACCTGGGGACGGATCCTCGTCCGACAACGACTCGTTCGGCCGACAGGTGCCCGAATCGGTGATCGAGGCTCAGCAACTGGTGAGGACGCACTCGAAGATGGAACGTCGAAAGCTCTTGCGTTATCTCGGGGTCGGAACCGTCGCGCTGGCGGCGGGTGGCGCCGTTCTCTCACAGATCAGCAGGGAGGATCCCAGCGCCGTCGCCGCGGCAATGAACGACCTCGGGGATGGGCTCAAGATGCTCGGCACCAACGGTGCCCTGACGGTATCCTGGTATGCCCAGGGCAAGGACACCATGCAGCACTGGTGTGACATCTTCGGCATCGAGTTGACCTGGATCGACGGGCAGGGCGACGGCAACAAACAACGCGCGTCGCTCGACTCAGCAGCAAACCGCAACTGGGATCTCGCGGGAGTTACGCCGGCCACCGCCGGAACCATCGTCGACCCGGTGAACACGATGGCTGCCAACGGAACCGGCGTCTTCGAGATGACCTCCAACATCGGCGGTCCCGACGATCGGGTGAACACGCTGAGCTCGATCACGCAGAGCTCGTACCTGATGGGCTATCAGGTAGGGAAGTTGCTGTTCGACTCGGTGGGTGGACGCGGGACGGTGATCAACACCCGCGGTGTGCCCGGTGGATCCGACGAAGCGGGCCGCTACGAAGGCTTCCACGCCGCACTGAAGGAGTACCCGGGGATGCAGTTGCTGACCGAGGATTTCGCCCGGTGGGATCGGTCGCGCGCTCAGGACCTCTGGCAGAGCTACCTGACCCGGTTCCCTGACATCTCGGTGGCGTACTGCCAGAACGACGACATGGCGTTCGGTGCGATGAACGCGATCGACGCTGCGGGCCGCACCGGCATCAAGATCGGCGGTGCCGACGGGATGCCGGACGCGATCAAAGCGGTCCAGGACGGTCGCATGCTGGCGACGGTGCGTCACTCCTCCTGCCAAATCCATTCACTTCCAGTCATTCTCGGCGTGGCGTGGAAGCTAGGTGCCCTGGACGGGGATATTCCGCCCAAGATCGACGTTCTCGGGCCGGTAGTACAGAAGGACAACGCGGCCTCCGTCGCATTCATGCAGGGCCCGGGTGTTCTCTATGCCTAGCGTCACCGGGCAGGAACAGGATGCGCCAGGGACGTCGGTCACCGATCGCGAAGTGATTCTCGAGTTGAACGGGATCAGCAAGCGGTTCGGACCGACGCAGGCACTCTCCGATGTGCACCTGGATGTACGGCGTGGCGAGATCCACGCGTTACTCGGTCACAACGGCGCCGGCAAAAGCACCCTCATCAAGACGCTCGCCGGGGTCAACATCCCCGATCAGGGCTCGATTTCTATCAACGGTGTGCCCGCGTCGATCACCGGCCCCAAGGACGCCCTTGCCGCAGGCATCAGCGTGGTGTATCAGGAGTTGTCCCTGTTCGGGTCGTTGACGGTGGCGGAAAACCTGGTCGGCAGCACGGGTGGCGGTCTGGACCTCGGCGGCGGTCTCGTCCGCCGCGGTGCGATCAACAAACGTGCCGCCCAGGAACTGCAGCAGATGGGGCTGGACATCGACCCGGACCGCAAGGTCGACTCGCTGCCCATCGGCGAACAGCAGATGGTGGAGATCGGTCGAGCCTTGTTCTCCGGCGCTCAGATCGTGGTCCTGGACGAGCCAACCAGCGCGCTGAGCCCGGCGGAGACCGAAGTGCTGTTCGACCTGGTGCAGAGCATGGCACGCAAGGGTGTGTCGTTCATTCTCATCAGCCATTTCCTCGACGAGATCATGGACAACGCCGACCGGGTCACCGTCATGCGCGCGGGGCGTGCCGTCGACACCGTCGAGGTATCGCGGACCTCGAAGCGCGACCTGCTCGCGTTGTCCCTGGGCGATCCGGACAACGTGATGACATCGACGTACGGGGACAGCACCACCACCCTGCCGCCCCGGATGGAAGGCCCACTGGTGCTACGGGCGACCGGCGTTCACGTGGCACCCCGCGTCCGCTCGTTCGACCTGCATGTTCACCGCGGAGAGATCGTGTCCGTCTACGGCGAAATCGGTTCCGGGCACGAGGATTTCGCCGATACCGTGTTCGGCATGCAATCGCTGTCCGGAGGCGAGCTCGTCGTCCTCGGCCACCTCGTGTACCGCGCCGACAGCGAACTGATGCGGGAGTATGGCGTCGGCTACATTCCCAGCGACCGGCGCCGCGCGCTGGCGCTCGAGAAGTCGGTGTCGGACAACATCAGCATCGCCGCACTTCGCCACGTCAGCAGTGGACCGCTGCGCCCGCTGCGCGAGCGGAAGCTTGCGCAGCGGCTGATCGACCGCCTCGGCATTCGTGGCGCCCGCCCTACGCTGCCGATCAACGGTCTGTCCGGAGGCAACCAGCAGAAGGCGCTGATCGCTCGGTGGCTGGTGCACCCTCCCCGACTCCTCGTGCTGTGCGAACCGACTCGCGGGATGGACCTGCGGGCCAAGAGTGACGTGCTGCGCACCGTCGCCGATCTGCGAGACCGGGGTACCTCGGTCCTGCTGATCACCAGTGAACCCGAAACCGCGCTCGCGATCGCCGACCGGGTCCTAGTGGCCCGACGCGGGGAGATCGTGACTGACTTCTCCGACTGCACCCTGACCAACCGAGACCTGATCGAGGCCACGCTATGACCTCTCCATCCACCGCTCGGCGGCACCAATCGATACCTGAGTGGGCCGCGTCCAATGCACTGATCCTGGGCCCGGTGTTCGCGCTGGTGCTGCTGATCGTCGTGTTCTCGGCACTCGCGCCGGGAACGTTCCTGTCCGGCGGGAACCTGACAAACATCGCGTCCCAGGTGTCGGTCCTCGCCGTCATGGCAGTGGGGCTGACGCTGGTTCTGCTGCTCGGCCAGATCGACCTGTCCGTCGCGAACATCTCGTCCTTCGCCGGTGTCGCCTGCGCGACCTTCTTCTCCGGTCAGGCGTTCGGGTTGTTCCTGTTCGGGAAGGGCAGCTTCCCCGCCGGAATCAACTGGCTGGCGGTGGCCGTGCCCATCGTCCTCGCCGGGCTCCTGGGCTGGGTGGCCAGCATCCTGATCAACCGGGCTTCGATCCCCAGTTTCGTTGCCACACTGGCAATCTACGAGGTCGCGAGCGGATGGTCGCTGTACTGGAGTCAGGGCAACACGCTCTACTCGATTCCTCCAGTGATCAAGACACTCGGTGCGGGCATGATCGGACCCGTCCCCACCATCGCCGTCGTCGCCGTGGTCACGCTGATCGCCGGCCATCTGGTGCTGCAGCGCACTCGCTTCGGCCGACATGTCTACATGACCGGCGCAAGCAAGAGCGCGGCCGAATTGTCCGGCGTCCCGGTGCGAGCCGTGACCCGCAACGTGTTCATCATCTCGGCGTCACTGTCCGCGTTCGCAGGCATCCTGAACATCGGCCGGCTGGGGTCGGCACAGGCCGAACTCGGTAACGACCTCCTGCTGCCTGCGATCGCTGCCGTCGTGCTTGGCGGCACCTCCCTGTTCGGCGGGGTCGGCGGAATGGGCCACACCGTGCTGGGCCTGCTGATCTACGGAGTACTCGACAACGGTCTCGACCAGCTCGACGTCGATATTTTCCTCAAGCCCTACATTCGAGGACTGTTCCTCATCCTCGCTCTGGTACTCAACATGTTCGCGATGCGACTAGCCGCGAAGGCAAGCAGTCGATCGGTCGAACGGGACATCACACACGCGGACGACAAGAACGAGCCGCCCGTCCCCGCGACCACCGCACCCGGCTAGCACGGCGCTTCGATTGAGCGTGACTACCCGCTTCCGACAGGAGCAGAAACAATGACCGTTCCCTCATTCCCCACCGAGTCGCTGACCGGCAGAGTGATCGTGGTGACCGGCGCGGCATCCGGTATCGGCGAAGCGACCGCACGCCTGGCGGTGGCCCGTGGCGCCGCCGTCGCCGTCGCGGACCTGGATGGGGCCGCCGCCAAGGCGGTTGCCGCGAACATCTCCGAAAGTCCCGGGAGCCGGGTCGCCGGGTACCGGGCTGACGTCTCCTCCGAGGCAGACATGGCGAGCCTGTTCACACAGGCCACGAAGGACCTCGGTGACATCACCGGGGTGGTAAACAATGCCGGCATGATTATCACCAAGTCCCTCACCGACACGTCCGTGGACGAGTGGGACCGATCCATGGCAGTCAATGCGCGTGGAACATTCCTGGGCAGCAAGCTCGCCGTGGAACGATTCCTCGAACACGGCCGGGGAGGCTCGATCGTCAACATCGCGTCCATCTCCGCCCTTGTGGGCCTGCCCGAACAGGCAGCCTACTGTGCGTCCAAAGGTGCGATCCTGCAGTTGACAAAGCAGATCGCGATCGATTACTCCGCACGAGGCGTCCGCTGCAACTCCGTCGGTCCGGGTTCGGTCCAGACTCCTGTCCTGGACGCGTACCTGTCCGGTCAAGCCGACTTCGAGGCCGCGCACGCAGCGTTGCTCGGAGCGCACCCGATCGGCCGCCTGGCCCGTCCGATGGAACTCGCGGCTGCCATCTGCTTCCTGCTCTCGGATGCAGCATCCTTCATCACCGGCGCGAACCTGCAAGTGGACGGCGGCTACACCGCGGCCTGAGCACCACATCACGTCCGTGAGCCTGTCTCAGGCCGAATCGACAGGAGAGAGATCGAAGAAACCGAATACCACCAGCAGCAAACTCGTCATGGTCATCTTTGGGGGCGCTGCGCACACTGGCCAGTGAATCCCTGGTGTGTGTCACGCCCTCGCAGTGAAGAATGGAATGTGTTGTGGATACCAAACTCAAAGGCAAGACCGCGATCGTCACCGGCGCGGCGGCTGGCATCGGCTTCGCCACCGTGGAGCTACTTCTCGCTGAGGGCGCGAACGTGATCGGCGGTGACCTGCGCCCCGATGCGCTCACCGCGCTCGGCGAGGCCGTCGTCCCCGTCGTGGCCGACCTCGCCACGGAGGAGGGCAGCAAGGCCCTCGTCGACGTCGCAGTCGAAAAATTCGGCGGGGTGGACATCGTGGTCAACAACGTCGGCACCTTCCCGTACCGAGAGGGTTTCCTGACCACCACGATCGACCAGTGGCGGCAGTCGTTCGAGATCAACTTCCTCTCCGCGGTGCGCCTGACCCGTCTGGCCCTGCCGCACATGATTGAGCGTGGTAGCGGGTCGATCGTCACCGTCGCCAGCGAGTGCGGCCGTCAGCCCGATGTGTTCTTCGTGGACTATTCGGTGACCAAGGCCGCGTTGATCAACCTCTCGAAGTCATGGGCGAACGAATTCGGCCGCAAGGGGATTCGCAGCAACATCGTCTCGCCAGGACCTACGCGCAGCGCCCAGTGGGACGCACCCGGCGGCTTCGGTGAGAGCCTCGCCGCCGAGTACAACATGAGCAAGGAGGAGGCAATCGTGCATTTCGCGCAGGAGGTCCGCAAGCTTCCGGTCGGTCACATCGGCGCGCCGGAGGATGTGGCGGCCGCCATCGTGTTCCTGTCCTCGGATCTGGCTAAGCAGGTCACCGGCGCGGAGTACACCGTCAACGGCGGTAGCTACATCGCGGCATGATCGGTTCCACGCTGCTCGGCCCACAGACACGGTGGCCTGTGGGCCGAACGGCGTGCTCGCCCGCTACAGATCGAGAACTTCTCCGCGACCCGTCGGGTACTCCTTCAATCCGTGCTCGGCGGAACGGAGTTCGTCGACGAAGCTCCGGACGATTGCCGGCATCGAGGATCGTGAGTACGCGGCAAGCCGTCGGATCAGCGGCCGGGTTGCGGGCCGTACTGCGGCGTCGATGTTGGCCGGGATGACGTTGGCGGGCAGTAGAGCGGGCCCGAGGCCCGCCGCGGCCAGCCGCGCAGCCGTCTCCACCTGGGACGTGCGCACGCCGACTTGGGGGGAAAATCCGAATGCGGAGCACACCGTGTTCACCACGATCGACAGGCCGTGCGCCGGGTCGTAGAGCACCCAGTCACGGTCTTGGAGGTCCGCAGGGTTGATCACGCGGTCAGTGGCATGCGGGTCGTCGTGCGGCAGCACAAACACGAACTCCTCAGTGCCGACCTCCACAACCTCACCCATCGGCCGACGGGGGACCGGACCGAACCCGAAGTCACCGATCCCACCCTGCACACCCTCTTCCAGTCGATCGCTGTGGCTGTGCTCGTGCAGCCTCAATGCCACGTTGGCGTGGGATCTGCGCCACGCCCTCGCGACGGACGGGATGACGCCCACGGCGAGCGACGTCACAGTCGCGATCTCGAGTTCTCCGAGAGCGCCGTCGGTGACGGCCTGCACCGAGCGCTTCGCCCGGCCGACGTCCGCAATGACCCGTTTGGCCTCGACGAGAAACACCCGACCGGCCGGAGTCAACCGCAATCCACGCGGAAGCCGCTCGAACAGCTGACCGCCTAGTTCCTTTTCCAGAGTGGTGATCTGGTAGGAGAGCGACGGTTGAGCGAGATACAAGTTCGCTGCAGCCTGAGTGATCGATCCAGCCTCGGCAACTGCAAGAAAGTACTCCACCTGACGCAATCTCATTCGGCTCCTCACACCTTCTAAATAGAAGAGATCCTAGGCTTTCACGGCTATCACTATTTTTTCATCCATGCTTAAATTCAATCAAATTTAGCACTAAACGACGAAGCGAGAAACCTGCAGAAATCAATGCCTCAAATAACGAACCAACGGGTATGTCGGCTGGGTGCTCAGCCCGAGGTCGAATCGGACCTCGGGCCGCTTTTCGCATCGCCGCCGAATTCGGCAGTGGCTTCTGACACAACCGCCAGCGCAGTGTCGACCGACGCGGTAACCGTGGCGGATATGACGGCACCGACCAGCGCGGGCGGAGACAACGCTGCCACCTGCAACTGGTCCAAGCCTCGATCTCTCATGAGTCCCGCCCATCTCGCCGATCCAAGGATCGGGCACCCGGTCACCGGCGACCAAGCAGGCAACTGCTCACGTGCAGCGATCCCAGGAGATCATCGCCACCGCAGCCAGGGAGGACCGCATAACTGACGCAGGATTTCGGCCTGAAAGGCGGTTCTCGAAATCACGGAATGCGGCCCTGCACCATTCAATTTCTTTCAGATCAGAGCATTGTTCTTTCGTTCACGATGCAGACTTCAGCTCACTCAGATTGAAATCGCGAGGCTGGTGCAAAAGTCGGGTACAGCGCCCCCGGGACTATATGCAAGAACCGCACCCTCATACCAACCCGTGCGGGAAAACCAAGCATCCATCCAAAGCACCAACGTCTCCCCTCCCAGGCGACGATAGCCATTCTCCTGGGCGGAAACTCCCAATCTTGCAGACCCAGCAGCACGGGCCTGACGGCAACAATGAGGCCCGTCTGCGACCGATCGATCGATATCTGCGAGTGAACCGAACGAACCGGACTTCCGTCCGTGGCAGTGAAACGGAGATAGTCGTGAATCATGTTGTCTTCCATGACAATTAATCGATTTCAACGAAAGATGCCTGGATCGGTCTGACATCAACGCAGTGCTCCAGCTAGAGGGCGAATCCGATCCCACAACGCGCGGGCGCAACAGCGAAGACTGGCATACTTCCCTGCCCTCGGGGGGAATTCAGGTTGACACGAACACCAGATTCCCGACATCTCGGACCGACCACCATACCGAAACACCACACACCAGAATCCAACATTACGAAGGTCTTTCGCTCACGTCGAAGAAACACTAGAAACTCCAGAATCAAACAGGGATCCAGGGACAGTCACGCGAATTCGCAGAATCCTCTGCCCGTACTCGAATTGAATGAGGTCGACACAAAATTTTCCAATTCGCGAGAGACCATCAGCAGCTGACCCGGTCCGGGGATAGGACTGGCTCTCACGGGCGTGCATATCGGCATGGGCTACAGCATGGGCCCTCCTGTTCTGCCTTCGGTCAGTGCGCTCTCCTAAGACTGAGGGAGGTGCTGCCCGCTCACAAGACGAATATTCCCAGTGCTGCCATAGGCGGGAATCTATAGGAAGCAGGAGTCGACAGATGTGCGCCAGAGGTGCTGATGGTGATGACGAAGCTCTCGGCAGTCGCGCCACTAGGCTGGACCCATGTCGGCACCACAGCGCCCCGCGTTCGGGCAGTACATCGGGTACCTCTTCGGGCGGACGCTGCCGGATTCACTGCAGGACTGGGTCCGCAACGATCTGGTCGGTCCGGGCGCGTCGCTGCGCTACCTGATCCGCTTCACGCTCCCGGTCCTGCCGATCCTCGCGCTCTTCCTGCTGATCCCCGGCCCGATCTGGGTGCCGCTGGCGATGATGGCGCTGCTGTTCGTCCCTCTCGTGTACTTCGCGATCGCGCTGATGCAGGTGTACCGGCGCCACCGGTTGCAGAGCCACGGCCTGGATCCCGAGCTGGTCGCCGAGAAGGCGCAACGCCGCGCCGACCGTGTGCGCGACGACTACGAACGACGCCACGGGCGCGGGTAGAGCCCGCAAGCTACCGGCGGGCCAACTATCGTGAACCGGCGAAACCGACGAAGGGAACACACCATGAGTGAGCAGGTAGCGACCGCCGATCTGGCCGACGAGATCGGCCCCGACATTCGCAGCTGCGACACCCAGTTGATCCAGTTCGGTGCCCAGGCCGTCTTCTCGGGCCCGATCACCACCATCAAGTGCTTCCAGGACAACCTGCTGGTGAAGCAGACCCTGAGCGAGCCCGGAAACGGCGGCGTCCTGGTGGTCGATGGCGACGCCAGCGTCCACACCGCCCTCGTCGGCGACATCATCGCCGGTCGCGGTGTGTCCAACGGATGGGCCGGTGTCATCGTCAACGGCGCTGTGCGTGACTCGGCGATCCTGCGCACCCTCGAAATCGGGATCAAGGCGCTCGGTACCAACCCGCGCAAGAGCACCCAGACCGGATCGGGCGAAAAGAACGTGCCCGTCTCCTTCGGCGGTGTCACCTTCAACCCGGGCGAGACGGTCTACAGCGACGACGACGGCGTCGTCGTCCGCTGACTCACACCCGCCGCAAGTGTCCCGCGGTCCAGTCGCTCACCAACTCGAGCACCTCGGGATCGACTGGTTCACGGACCAGCCTGCGGTAGGCACCTAGGGAGGGGGTGCCTGGATCTCGACGCATGAGATGCGTCAGATCCGGCATCCTGACGGTGTCGACTGGACCCGGTACGAGCGCCGCGACTACCTCGAGGTCGTTCGGATCCACCTGAATGTCCTTCGCGCCAGTAATCGCGATGACAGGTGAATGGATTTGCTGCAGTAGCGGTTTCGGATCGAAATCGAGAAACTCCCGGAACCACCGAGCGTTGATCCGTCGGGGGCCCATCCAGGCGACATCACCACTACTCGCACGTAGCCTGCGCAGCGCGTTGCGTTGCCGTGCAGCCACATCGATTCGCAGCACCCGCACCAGCATCCGCACCGGGGCAGAGAGCCCGGCCATCACCTGCCCAGACTGCCACATCAACGTCGCCTCTCCCGTCGCGGCCGGCCCGGCGAGCAGCACCACCGCGGCGATGCCCACACCACGGTCCGCACCGAGGGCGATCGCATGGCACGCACCCTCACTGTGCCCGATGACGGCAATCGCACTACGCGCGAATCCGGCTGTGGTGCGCAACCATTCGATAGCCGATGCAGCATCTTCGAGGTTGTCGGCGAATCCCGCCGAACAGAAGTTGCCGCCGGATCGACCGACTCCACGCTTGTCGTAGCGTAGCGATGCGACACCGTTGCGGGCCAAGGCATTCGCGAGTGCGCGACTGATCCCGATCGACAGCTGCGGGTGATCGCCGTCTCGGTCCACCTGGCCGGACCCGGTCAGGATCAACGCGACTGGGCCCGGCTGCCCGCCGTCCGGCACGGTGAGCGTGCCGGCGAGCAGCGTGCCGTCCCCGGATCGGAACGCGACCTCGCGTTCGGTCACTCCAGGGCGTCCGTCCTCCACCGCATCGCGAATCCTCCCCGCGACGACAAGCGCGTCCGCCGAGGAGACGATGAGCTGGTCGAACTCGGCACCCGCAGCCCGCCCTACGGTACGCACCCGGACTGCAGGAAGCCGGCCGCGCGCCACCACGAAGGTCCGCGCTCCCCCGCCCCGGCACGTCCCGATCCGGATCCGGCGCGGCACGGCCAGCCCCGGGGCACGCGTCCCACCGATATTCGCGAACGCATCCGCCACGACATCGACGTCGCGGACCTGCGCGAGCGGCACGGTGACATCACCGTGTACGCCGGCGATCTTCTCCATCCGCGTCAGCGTCAACACCAGTTCGTTGCCGCACACACTCAGCTCGGCCATCGGCGCACCTCCTGGCATCGAGTATCCCGCGAAGCGGGCAGCCGGCGATCGAGGTGCAAATGCCACGCCGCCGCTCGGCCGCCCGCGGGTGTTGCTACGCGTCGTGCGGGAGCTTGAACGGAGCGGTGAGCCCACCGTCGACGGGTAGCACGACTCCGGTGACGTAGCGGGCTTCGTCGGAGGCGAGCCAGAGCACGGCATTGCTGATGTCCTCGGATTCGACCCACGGAATCGGCAGTGCGTGCATCGATTTCATTGCCACGCTCGCCTGCTCAGCAGTGGCGCCCGACACTCCGCCCGTGAACAGCTCGTAGACGGCCGGGTTCTGAATCATGGGCGTATTCACATGGCTCGGGCAGATGACATTGGCGCGAATGCTCTTCGGAGCCAGCTCCACGGCAAGCACTTTCATCAAACCGATGAGCCCGTGCTTGGCCGCCGAGTAATGCGCCAGGTTCGGGAAGGCGATCATCCCGGCGACGGAGCTGGTCAGAATGATCGATCCGCCCCGTCCGGCTTCGACCATGGACGGTGCCACTGCACGTACCGTCTTCCACGCGCCGGTGAGGTTGATGTCGATCATCTCTTGCCAGACGTTTTCGGACATCTCGACGGCTTGCCCGTAGCCGGCAATACCCGCGTTGACGACCAGAACGTCGATGCCACCGAAGGCCTCGATGCCCTTCTCGACGCCCTTCTCGATCTCCTGGCTGTGCCGGACATCAGCCTCGACGGCAATGATCCGTCCGCCCACGGCCTCGACGAGTTCAACCGTGTGTTCGAGGTCCGCGGCGGTCGACCCCTCGTAGGGTGCGGTATCGATGTCGCGGCAGATATCGAGGGCGATGATGTTGGCACCCTCTTCGGCGAGTCGGACGGCGTGCGCCCTACCCTGGCCCCGCGCCGCGCCCGTGATAAATGCTGTCTTTCCCGCAAGTCGTTTCATTGAACTCGAGTCCTTTGGGTCAGCGGCCGGTGCGGGCAGGGAGGTGAGCGACAGCGCCATTGGCCTCGGCGAGGTCCCACAGCAGATCCGCGGTGATGATGCCGGCGACATTGCCGTCCTCGTCGTAGCCGACGATCGGTCCGTGGAAGATTCCGAACATCAGCGATTCGGACTCCTGCTTCGGCAGGTGCACGATGCCGCTGGGCTCGTAGACGTAGCAATTCGGCCCGATCGGCTCCGCCTCACCCTCGTATGCCCAAGTGCCGAAGATGTTGTAAGCCTCGGCAGCGCCGATATGGCGGTGCAACGGCGCCTCCGCCCCTTCGGAGATGTAGAGCAGAAGGCTGGTGGCACCGGTCGTCTCGTTGATGTTGAGGAGCTTGAAGGAGGTCCCCGGCATCGGGAACGGAGTCCACGGAATGCCGTCACAGTTGGTGACGCGCGAGGCCAGACTGTTGGTCGGTCCGGTCACCGGCTGCGTTGCGCGTCCGAAGACCTCGGCCACCGCCGGATTCTGCGCAGGGTCGATGGCGGGTCCACCATTCGGTACCGTCGGCTGGGCGACGACGGGGCCTTGATGAGTGTGGGCGTCGGTGCTGAGTGTCATGATTAGTCTTTCTGTGGTGGCTGTCACATCCACCGACCAACTTGCCCCGACTCACAGGAGACGTCCATGTCCTATGTTCACACGGGCGTTAGGGTTCACCTAACATCCCAGTTCGACCGCGACAGGCGATGACGTCGTGGAGTCGATCCCCGATATCAATACCCGGGTCCTGCGCTACTTCGTCACCCTCGCTCAGGCCGGCACCTACACCCGGGCAGCAGAAGTACTCCACGTGGCGACTCCGTCGCTGTCCCAGCAGATCAGCAAACTCGAACACGATCTCGGTGTACGCCTCATCGAGCGAGACCATCGCGGCGCGCGCCTAACCGAGGCGGGCGCAGAATTTCTACCTCTGGCACTCGATCTCTTGTCAGTGCATGATCAAGCGGTGGGTGTCGTCCGCCGGCATCGCCGCGCCGCACAACAACGGATTCGGATCGGCTTCTTCGCCACAGTCGCCGGCCCTCGTACCCACGAAATTCTGGACAAACTACGAAAGACTCTGCCGGGCATCAATATCGAGCTCGTCCAGGTGGGCTGGGGAGAGCAAATAACGGCCGTCCTCGACGGCCGAGTCGATGTCGTGTTCGCGCGCCCCCCGCTGGATACGCAACACGTCCGCGTATTTCCCGTCTTCACCGAAAAACGCGTACTAGTCATGTCGGCGAACCACCGCCTCGCGGCAAAACCCGAACTGACGACATCCGATCTGGCCGACGTTGTTCAGGTCGATACCGACAACGTTCCGGAAGACTGGCGACGATGGTGGTCGGTCGACCCCCGCCCCGATGGATCCCCGGTGACCTACGGTCCACTGGTTCACGGGGTGGAGGAGATGCTCGAAGTGGTCGCGACCAGCGACACGGTCGCGATCACCGCCGAAAGTCTCATCACCGCATTCCCACGACAGGACATCGTCTATCGACCGATCATCGACATAGACCCCACCCAGATAGTTCTGGTCACACCCACCGAAGAACGGCTGACCATTAGGGCGCTGATTCACGCCACAAGATGAATCCGGTCCTTGAACGCCGCCGGCCCCTGAACCGTTCCTGGTTTGTGGCCGCCCCTATCCAAAAGCGCGGCTGTAGTCGACGACTTTGGATCGAGCCCGGTCGACTCGCATCGCTGCGTGGGGGCCCAAACGGCTGGACCAGCAGCTTGTTCTCGATCGCAGGCTACATCGTCGGTCACGGCGACCGAATTCGTCTGACAGCTTTCAACGAACGCGGCCCGCGCCGACCTGCTCGCTGGCCGCACCGACCAGCCGACGCCGGACACCACGCAAGCGGGCAGTCCGGGACATCATTCCGAAACCGGTCACTAAGTCAGAAGATCACGGCTATCCAGCCTCGCAAGAATCACAAGAATGCCAACAGCAAGTAATTTGAGAGGTTGGGATTATCAAGCTTCGATAATATTACATAAAATTCGGCGAAACCAGATCCCAAAACCGATCGATGGAGTTGCACTCCAGGGGTGCTGCGCTTACGATTTACGGACACGGAGTGCAGTTCCGTTCACCAACTCATCAGGAGCAGCATCACCTTCCTGCGGACCACTGGTGAACGTGCTTTCGGATATTTCCGCTCGCGCTCATATGGAGGAATTATGTACTGTGACTGTGAAGTGGTTGCCGCAGGCCCCAAGAATGACGGAAACATTTATATATGGCTGAGTCTTCGTAGCAGCCCCGGAGGAAGTCGGTGGTACCAGGCAGAACCGAAGATGCAGAGTGAAATGTTGGCTACGGCACTTGCTGCGCTTACGTCCGGGCAACTCGTGAGCGTCGCTTTCGAGAAACCGGAAACAGCCTATACCACCATAGAGTGGATCTATCTGAAGTGGACATCGGACAAAGCGGCGTCCGAAATCTGATTTACGGCGGCTCTGACGACGGAATTGGTCTATGCCACTGCGGAGGAATTGGGGTTTAAAATGAGTCCTCATCTGATTGAAGAAGAATTTGATCCCATTTCGCATCCGCGTGAGGCCATAGGTCAACTGCCTGCGGGGCCCATGCCAGCCCACACCCTTCACGTCAGCAGCGGTTGCCCTCCAACCGGCAAGTTCCCCGATCATATCCAGGGAGTATGCCGATATGATGATAAATGGATCTTCACACACAACCTCAGTGGAGAAAACCAACACGGTTACTTCGCCGCTTTTGATGGAAAGAATTTCATCGGCTGCTGGGAAGTAGCCCCGACATCTGATACAACCTGGCCTCACCCAGGTGGATGCCAGATTGTGGGAAACCACCTGGCTGTATGCACTGAGATCCCGGGAGGGTCCAGGGTCTTGTTTTATGACATCAGCGGCTTGAAGGGACCGAGTGGAGCATATAAGGCTCCTTTTCGAGTATTCCCGGAGATAAATCGGCCGCGCAGGGGAGCTGGAGCTGTAGGAATCACGGTCTGCAAAGCGAAAGGAATATTTCAATATTTGATCGCCGTTCTAGATGGCCGGCAAGTGGACTTCCACGCCATGTCGTCTACATTCGAATCGGGGGACGGGAAGATCGAGTTTTTAGGAACCCAGTCCATCGCAGGTGACGTCCAGAATCTCAATCTCATCGCAGACGGAGATGGAATACCCTATCTGTGCGCGTTCCGTAGCGTTCAGGAAGACCCCGGAAGCGATGTCCGTTGGCACGACAGCTTCCTTCTGTATGAAGTCAGAAGTGACCTCAGCCTCTCCAAACCTGAAGTAGTGGACTTTGGAGTCAAGAGCTACAACCACAATCCGCGATTTCGTTTCGGCGCAGGAATAAGGGTTCTTGATTCTGGTTCCGCGGAGATCTATGCGACGGAAAGAGAGATCAAGGGTAGCCGGTCTGAGTTCGAGTTCACCTTCGGGCGGGTCAGTACTGCAACTCCTGGGCCTTCACGGCCAAACGGTGGCAATAAACGAGCATCCGGGATGATGGGTGGGCAATACCTGCTTCTCTCAAGGGTGAGCAATCCGACCATGTCTACGTAAGACCTGCGGATTCTGCTCGAGCGGACCCGCGGTGATCACGGCCGGTCCGAGGGGCCATGCCAGTGCGGTCGCGGTCCCCACTGATCGGGATCGGCCTACGAGACGTGCCCGGCACCCGCGCCGACGGGAACCTCGAGCCGCTCCATACACTGTTCACGCGGATCGTGGACGACGAGCTAGCCTACCTCTATTGCTGACCTGTCAGGCAGCGGCACCACCAGTTCGAAAGAGAGTGCCCGACGCACCGAGCGAGGCACCGGCCAGCCGGCGATCACGGCTGTGGGCATCCGATCAGCCCAACACGACGACGTGGGTCCCCGGCAAATGCCGGGGACCCACTCGCTTGTTACATCCGCTACCGTGACCCGTTGATCCCGTGACGCCGCAACAGAATCCGAGTCGTCCGACGATAGGACGCCGGTCTGGCGGGCAGGAACCACTGCATCATGCGGGTGGCCGGACCCACGTTCGCGTCGATCTCGTCGAGAACCTCGTCGATCTGGCGCAATGAGAACGGGATGATGTTGGTGCCCCGTGCCGGCTTACCCTCACTGCGCTCGACCATCCACTTCAGCCGGGTCCGGACGAAGGCGCGCCGACGCTCCAGCGAGGGCAGCTCGGTGCCACCGAGCAGATGGTTCGCCGTCCACAGCGCCGCGGCCTCCGCACTGAGCGGGCTGAACAACGACGACCCGTAACCGACGAAGTACAGGTTGGGCACATCGAGTGGGAGGATCTGCCGGTAGAGCTCGAAGTTCCCGTCCGCATCCGTGAGCCGGTCCTGCATCTCCTCGCCGAGAAACGGCACATGCTGCCGGAAGCCGGTGGCGCACACCACGACATCCGCCGGAACCACCTCGCCGTCACTGAGTTCGGCTACAGGCTTGCCGTCCTTCTCGTGCAGCGCGGAGATGACCGCCCCGCGCCGGACGCCGATCGTTCCGTCCAAGACCTTCTCGTAGAACTGTTCGGTCGCCAAGCTCACCGCATGCCGGACGATCCGCTCGAAGGAACCCTCGGGAACCAGCCCGACCCGGTCGAGTAGCAGCTGACGCTGCGCGACTCTCTGGACCGTGCCGAGCAAGCCGTCCCGCAGGAACCTTCCACGGCCGACGAGGAAACGCCCGAAACCCCGCTGCTCGATGTGCTCGAACAAGCCCTCGCTCAACCGAGTGAGCAGGATGTACTTGTAGTTCAGTACATTTCCCAGCTTTCGCGGCATTTTCCAGGTGACCTCACGCGCCACCACAGTCGTACTCGCGGCCACCTCGCTGAGTGCCTCGGCGACATCGCACGCGGACTTGCCGTAGCCCACGACGAGAACGTTCCTGCCCTCCGCGTCGTCGAGATGGTTGAAGTCCGACGCCGCGCACAGCCGTCCCCCCGCCTTCTCGTACTCCTCCGCACCGGGATACGGGGGGATGAAGGGATCGCAGAAGATACCGTTCGCGATCACGAGGCGGTCGTACTGCTGCTCGTCGATCCGGCCGGTCTCGACCTCCCGAGTCGTCACCGTCCAGTTCCCGGTGCCCTCGTCCTGAGTCGCCGACGTCACCTCTGTGCCCAGGCGCAGGTACGGGTGCAACCCGAACCTATCGGCATACCCGGCCAGGTACTTTTGCACCTGCTCCCCCGTCGGCCACTCGGGATAATCGCGCGGCATGGGGAAATCCGAGAATGCGTAAGTGCCCTTGTTGTTCTGGGTGGTCACACCTGGGTAGCGGCGGGTCACGCTCCACACCCCGCCGACATCCGGCGTGCGGTCGTACACGGTGACATCGAACCCGAACTGCTTCAGCACCTTCGCCGAGGACAGGCCCGCGACGCCAGCGCCCACGATCGCGACCCTCATAAGACGGCGTCCTCGCTCCCGGCCTGCTCACGCCGCAGGCGGGGACTCACACCGACCCCTCTTCGCGCTCGAGCGCCTCACCGAGGAACTGACCGACCAGCTGCTGAAAGCGAGTAGCGTGCTCGATCTGGGTCCAGTGACCGCACTTGCCGAACACGTGCAGCTGCGAGTTGGGGATCATCTCGAACATGTGCCGGGAGGCCTCCACCGGAACGACCCGATCCTCGCGGCCGTGGAGGATCAGCACCTCGTGCTCGAGCTGCGCCAACTTCTCGTCAGGCACGATCTGGGCGTCGAGGTGGCGCTGCCGCGGCTCAGGGAACACCAGCTCGAACGCCTCCTGCGCGCCCGGGCGAATCGTTGCGCGGTAGCGCAGCTCGGCGAGTTCGTCGGTCACGAGCGACCGGTCGTACGCCATGATGTCCATGATCTTCTTCATGTTCTCGACCGACGGGGTGTAGCCCCACAGCGCATCGAGTTCGGGCGTGAAATCGAACTTCACGCCGCCGGCGCCCATCAGCACGATCCGGTCGATCCGCTCCGGGAACCGCGTCGCCAGGTGCAGTGCGAGCCCACCACCGAACGAGTTCCCCACCACATGAACCTTGGGGATGTCCAATGCGTCGAGCAGCGCCAGGATCTGGTCGATCCAGGTGTCGAAGATCTCGAACTCTGCGGGCTCGGGCAGCGACGTGTAGCCGAAGCCTACGAGATCCGGTGCGATCACCCGAAAGTTCTGTGCCAGAACGGGAATCAGACCACGCCAGTTAGCCCAAGCCGAGACCCCCGCCCCAGAACCATGCAGCAACAGAACGGGAGCGCCGGTCCCGACGTCGTGGTAGTTCGTCTCGAAGGATCCGGTACGCAGGCTCTGCCCGATCTCCGGGTTGGATTCATTCGTCATTGTCAATCCTTGCTCGGGAAGACGGAAGCCACAGTCGACAGGAGGTCGTCCTGGACACGTTCCGGGGACGGGTAGGCACGCTTGCTGTGCGCCAGCCCGGTCTGCACCAACAGTTCGCACAGCTTGTAGGCCACGACACCGGGGTTGAGAACCGGCACGTCCAGCACGGACTCGAGATGCGCGTGACTCTGGTGCATCGTCGTGGAGCCGAGGATGATGACGTCCGCGCCGTCCTCCTCGATCGCGGCACGCGCTTCACGCTCGATGGCCCCGAACACGAACTCTTCCTTGCCGGCGAGCAGCTCCGCCGCATCGGGCCGGACACCGATGTCCCGCACCGATGCCAGACGTCCGGTGAGTCCGTTCTCGCGGGCCGCCTTGTGGTAGAGCTCGTGCCACTGCGGCCACATGGTCACGACCGAAAACTTCTTGCCCAGCAGGCACGCGAGCAGCATTGTCGCCTGACTCGGCGCAACGACCGGGATGGTCAGCCGCGAGCGCAGCGCCGCAAGAGCCGAATCGCTCATGGAGTTCACGCATACCGCCGCGTAGCCCTGTTCCTCCGCGCGGCAACCGGCGTCGAGCACGAACGCGTCGGCCAGAGTCGTCTCGTACGCACTGTCCAGCGTGCCACCACCCGCGCGGGCAGAGACGAAGACGTTCTCGAAGTCAGGGTGCACGAAGTCACCAGAGAGCTGAGCCGCAAAGGCGTCCAGCGCTTCCGGTGGAACCGGCACTGGAACGATATTGAGTACACGCTTCACAGATCGAGTTCCTCTCTAGTTCGGGTAAGGGTGTCGACAACCGAGTACGCGACGGCACGCGTCGCCATCATCACGTCGTCGACGGAGGCGACACCCATGCCGCCCAGTCCCTCGTTGAGCTCTGCCGGGGCAGTTGCCGGAGGCCACGGGTAACCGATTCGCGCGCAGGGAATTCCGAGCCGGCGAATCAGTGTGCCGTCGGTTTGCCCGCCCAGCAAGGGCGTCGTCTCGTACGGCCTGCCTTCGACTTCCTCCCAGCCTCGACGACACGACTGGATGATCCAGTTGTCGGGGTCGGTCATCCCACCAGGCAATGAGCCGTACATCTCCCAGTCCAGTTCGATGTCGGGATGACGACGCCGGACGTCAGCAATCATCTCGGCGAACTGATGCCGGACGTCGGCCGGGGTTACCCGGGGATTCACTCGTACATCCAGGTAGATCTCGGTCGTGGCAGATGGGAAGGCCGGCTTGTCCGGGCTCCCCGATCGCATCGCCGAGATCCACCCCTCGGGCAATGTGGAGCCGGAGGTATTGCGCGCGGTGTAATCGGGAAGCCAGGCCTCTATCTCCTGCACGACCGTTGCTGCCGGGACAATCGAGGAGCGGAATCCCTCTGTGCCACGACTGATTCCCGCATATCCGTACGTACCGCGGACGGAAACCTTGAACCAGCACATACCCGGTTCCTCGGGATACACTGCCCACCAAGGCTTCAGCACGATCGCATGGTCTGGCATCATGCCGTGCGTGAGCATGTGGAACACGCCACTGCTCATTCCTACATGGTCCCGGTCACTCATGGTCACCGGCATGCCGCCGCCTGCGAATCCGATCGCGAGATCGCCGATCAAGGGTATGCCCGCATCGACCACCGCGTTCGCTACCTCGGTCAGCCCCGCAACCATGCACTTCGGGTTGGCGGCACCGAGCCCGATGATCAGGTCGCCGTCGACCTTGGCCTCGGGAATCATGTCGGGGCGCAACGTCTTCCCCACCCACGGCACATCCGCCTCGGGATCGATATGAGTGTCGATCGGCGCGTACAGCAGCAGCCTGCTGCCACCCCCGGAACCAGTGCGCTCGCCCACCGCGTTACCCGTGTGCTCGGAGATCGGTTGGTAACGAGCATCGATGCCCACCTGGTCACGCAGGTAGCCGGCCATGAACTCGGATGCAGCCCGCTCGTGGCCCGTCGGGCTGTGAATGTTGATCAGGTCGACCAACAGATCCCGGAAGCGGTCCGGATTCAGGTAGCGGCAGACCTCGTCGTACATCTCCCGGCGCGCGCCGACCAGCGGCAGACGGACCGTCGAGGTCTGCGAGTCACTCACCTTCGGTCTCCTCGAGTAGCTCCGGCCGCGCCGCGAGTCCGATTCGGTCGGTCAGGCAGGTCGCCACGCGCACGAGTGCCTGGTCGGCGTGAGCGGGGCCGATGAGCTGAATGCCGAGGGGAAGTCCGTGGACACCCCGCCCAGCAGGCAGACCGACCGCCGGCTTCCCGCTCACACTCGCGAGCTTGTTGAAGACCGGGTCGCCTGTGCTGGCAAGCCCAGCCGGGGCCTCCCCGGGTGCCGCCAACGTCAGCAGAAGATCGACCTCCCCGAGCGCACGATCCACGAACGCCCGGGCGAGGCGGAGCACCTCGCGCGCATGCTGGATCTCGCTCGCGGGTGCCGACCGTCCCCCGTGCAGGAAGGCATGCAGCTGGTCACTCACCCGCGCGGGGTGAGGGCGGTGAATACGCTCACTCAGCGCGGCCGAAGCCTCCGCTGCCATGATCAGGGTGTGCGCGTCGTCCAGATCCCCCAACGCCGCCGGGACCTCGATGTCACGTACCTCGGACACCGACGACCGCATGCTCGCGGAAAAGGTCTCGAGGAGCGCCGCCGCAGCAGGGGTCGCCCGATCGGCCCACGGGGGCCGAAGGACACCGACCCGCATGTCCTGCAGCGCGGGCAGCACTACCGAATGCGGCGCGTGGACCCCGTCCGTCGCCAGAGCCTCGTCGAGTGCGCCGAGCCAGGCGGGATGCCGGGCGAATCCACCCACCGTGTCGAACGTGAGCGCAACGGGCAGCACACCGTCGAAAGGCCAACGACCATAAGTCGGTTTGAGAGTGAAGACACCGCAGAAGGAACCGGGCCGCAACACCGACCCGGCGGTCTGCGTGCCGAGCGCCAGCGGAACCTGACCGTCGGCCACCGCAGCCGCGGAACCACTGGATGAACCTCCAGGGGTGTGCCCGAGCCGATGCGGGTTACGAGTGGCCGTCGGCCGATAGGTGGCGAACTCGGTGGTGGTCGTCTTGCCGAGGACGACGGCACCGTCGCGGCGAAGACGCCGGACCACCTCCGCATCACGATCTGGCCGCCAGCCGGCCCACAACTCCGATCCGTAGCCCGTCGGCTGGTCCTCGGTGTCGATGATGTCCTTGAGCCCGACAGGGATTCCGTGGAGCGCGGAGCGTCGCGGCTCGGCGTCGCGCGCTGCCGCCTGTTCGCGGGCCAGATCGGGGTCGAGGTGCGCCCAGGCCTGGATAGTTCTGTCCCGCAGCTCGATCCGATCGAGACAGTGATCGATCGCGGAAACACTGAGGTTCTCGTCGGCAAGGATCTCCGCGAAGGGCGAGGAGGTACCGGACATCACGATCATCCCGCCTTCTGCGGCTCGTGGCCCCATCTGGACGGCGACCGGAAGGTCTTGACCTCCCAGTCGTCGGATTCCACGAGATCTCCACCGTGACCGATCTCGATGCCGAAACCCGAAGGGGTACGGAGGTAGAACGAGGTAACCCCGTCGTTGGTATGACGCCCGAAGGTCATGTGCAAACCGATCCCGGCCGCGTTGATGATGTCGTAGGCGCGGCCCACGTCGTCGAGCGACGCAACCTCCAGCATCAGATGGTTGAAGTCTCCACCCTTGAAACTGAAACACTCGTTCATCAGAGCAAGGCTGTGGTGACGTGGATTGCAGTGCAGGAAAGTCGCGTCGGCGCCGTCCCACACGATGTAGTCCGTCAACCGGAATCCGAGCACCCGGGTGTAGAAGTCGACCGCGGCCGGGTAATCCTTGCACATGAGCACCACGTGCCCGAGACCCAGCGAACCGGTGACGAATTCGCCGATGACGTCTCCGCGCTCGAGCGGCCGGTGGTCGATCGTCGGCCCGAAGCAGACTTCATTTGGAAAGCCGTCCGCATCGACGAACCGGAAGGCAGCCACGGCCATCCGCGTCTCCGGATTGTCCGTAGGCACCAACTCGACGGCCACACCCTCGGCGGCCACCCGATCGGCGATCGCCCGCAGTTCCTCGGGGCTGTCGACCTCCCACGTGATCATCCGGATTCGATCCTCGGTGGCGGGATACAGGGCGATGCGGTGGTGATGGTCATCGATCCGGATCAGCAGAGGTTCCTGCTCCGACTCCCTGGGCCGAGCGTGCAGCCCTAGGAGATCGACCAGCAGGTACCGCCAGGCCTCGAGGTCGGCGACGTCGACGCTCAACGCGCCAAGACGGGAAATACTCATCTCTTGCCTCTGTTCGGAAGTCGAGCCACGCCGGACGCAGCTCGATCACGATCTAGCTGGGAAGGAACTGCTCGGCGTGGATTCGTTCCGCCGACATTCCTAGTTCGAGCAGACGTTCCTCGGCTGCCTGCAGCATCGCCGGGGGTCCGCACAGGTATGCGGAGGTCTGTGGGTGCGCGACGTCCTCCGGGGTCAGGACACTGACCGGGTTACCCGTCAGGACATCGGGTATGTCGACTGGCTCGTCGACGACGACTCGGACCCCGAGATTGCGCATGAAGCTCCGCCGCGCATCGAGTTCGTCGAGGTGGAACAGGTCGGCCTCACGAGTGCACCCGAAGACGAGCCGGATCGGGAAGTCGGTGCGCGCGGTCTGCAGTGTTTCGAGCATCGAGAGCATCGGCGCCAGTCCAGTGCCGCCCGCGATCATCAGCGTCGGTCCCGGATCATCCGCGAGTCCGAATCCCCCGATCGGCCCTTCCAGGTCGATCTGGTCGCCGACCGCTGCGACGTTGCGCAGGTAGTCCGACATGGCACCGGACGGGAGTACCCGAATGGTGAATGTCAGCTTCTTGCGCTCGCGCTCACCGGACGCCATCGAATAGGAACGCCACTCATCGGTGCCGGGAACACGCATCCGGACGTACTGACCGGCCCGGAACGAGAAGCGCACCGACTTGGGGAGTTTGAGCTGCAACTCCACCACCGACTCGCCGAGCCAGGTGACCGCACCGACCTTCGCGGTGGTGACGATCACCGGGTACTCGTCCAGCATCGCTGCCGGGTAGTCGAGTTCAACCTCGGACTCCGCGAAGGCGTGCGACTGACACAGCAGGCGGTGGCCGGCGGCCATCTCGTCCTGCCGCAACGAGTACACCCGTCCCTCGGGCATCACGACGTCACCACAGGCGACCCGACCGACGCAGGTTCCGCACGTACCGACAGTGCACTGACTGACCAGTCGGACACCGGCCGCGTTCGCTGCTTCGAGAATGGTGGTACCGGCCGGCACCGAGATGGTCTTGGTTCCGTCCGTGAACTTCAAATGGACGTTGTTGTCAGTGGTCACTGCGGACTCCGGAATTGCGTCGGTCGGGGCGATGGACATGGTCAGTCCTCGTCCTGGAAAGGCGACTCGAAGAAGCCACGCGGGTAGCGCGCAGCCAGCTTGCGCCAAGCGATGATGGAGTAGTCCATGTCGCAAAGCATTTCGTTGTTCCACCCGTCGAACCGGGTGTAGTGCTCCTCGGTGGCCTCACGGGCGAAGACGTCGCTGTTGTTGAAGCCCTCGAGCGCCAGCGGCAGCATGAAGTTGTCGTACTTGAAGTTGAACTCGGCGATGTCTTCGTCGCTGGTGACCCGGGTGGCGATGATCTCCCAGTACTCGTGGTGATGATCGTCGATGGGAACGTAGAACTCGTACTGAACGTGGTCCGTGATGGGCCAGTGCTCGACCATGAGCGAGCCCGGCACCCACAGCGAGGTACGGAAGTAGTGCGGGACGGTGCCGCGCGCCTTCATGTTGACCTTGGGGTTGTCCAGCACCGGCTTGTACAGGTCCGGTCGGTCGTACCGGTTCATCACACCCTTGGGGCCGTCCGGGAGGTCGATCTCCTCGGTGGCCGAATCGGTCAGGGCATTGACACCGAGCGGCAGGGCGCGGTCGAGCGCAACGAGGATCTGGTTGTCCCAGTGCACGAGAAGGTGGCCCGGGTCGAGGCCGTTCTCCGCCGCGAGACGCCAGTTGCCGACGAGCTTGCGGTGGATGCCCCGGATGACAATGCCCTCGTCCAGCAGGTGGGGAACCGGATTGTTGTTGGGGTCGTTCGTGACTCGCGCCGGAAGATCACTACTGAGCGGCGGCGGGGTTCCGAAGTCCTCGTCGCCGACGAAGACGTAGATGATCCCGTTGGCTTCCTCGACGGGGTACGTGCGGATACCGGCATTGCCGATCAGCGAGTCGTCGGGGTTACCGACGATCGTCGTGAGGGTGCCGTCCTCGAGACCATAGGTGAATCCGTGGTACCAGCACGTGATGGTGCCTTCCGAGAGGCACATCGGCTTGGCGGAGAGCTTGACACCACGATGGATGCAGCGATCAGAGAGCGCGTAGGCCTTGCCGGCCGAGCGGCGCACGGCGATGTCGTGCCCACCGATGGTGATGCCCTTGACGGTGCCGTCCTCGAGCTCGTCGGACAGCAGCGCGGGATACCAGTGGTTGGCGTAGCCCCAATCGGCCTTGACGTAGGGCGCGTACTGCCGGGTGACGCCGGCAGACGAGCCACTGTGAGACGAAGCAGTCATCGAAGAGACCTCCGTGTGGTCTGGATGGATTGGCTGTTCAGCTGCGTGTTCGTGCCAGCTGCGCGATGGCCCGGGCTGTGGGCCGCAAGTTGTAGAAGTCGAAACACCTCGGGTGTTGCGAGTCACAGTATCAGTTATCCGTGAAGTGTCAATAGACTTTCTATGGATGATCAATGAATAGGTTCAATGTTTGCCCCTGATACCGTTGCAACGCAGTGCGCACAGCTCCGGCCGATGCGCGCCGCGCAGGTCGTCCGTAGAGCGAACAGCGAAAGAGAACATGAGCATCACCGACCCTCAGTCGCCCGGAGAGCCCGAATCACTGACACCTGGACGGCGCTGGCATCTGTCGGAGAACGCCTACGAGGAGGCGCTGACCGCGTTCGAGTTCGCAATCCTCCAGGTGGAGGGCGGGTTCCAGCGGTTTGCGGTCCAGTCGATTCGCGTCGCAGCCGAGATCGACCTGGGATTCAACGAGGTGGTGGCGCTACACGTCGTGCGAATGCAGGAACGGTCGAAGGACACCGCCACGATCGCGCAGCTCACCAACCGCGACGATCTGCCGAACCTCCAGTACAACCTGCGCAAACTGGTCACCATGGGCCTTCTCGAACGCACCAAATCCGGTACCTCGTCGGTCTTCAATGTCACCGCGAAGGGGCGCGAGATCACCGATCGCTATGCGCAACTGCGTCGTCAGACCCTGGTGTCCAACCTCGAGGAGCTGAGCGACATCGTCACCAAGATGAACCACGCGGTGCGGTCGATGCAGGTACTCACCGGTCTCTACGAGGCGGCCAGCCGCGAGCTCGCCACCATCAACACTGCGGTGTTCTTCGACCCGCTGCCCGACGGGCAGCCCGTCGCCGAGACGGCACCGCCGAAGAAGGCGGCCGGTAAGGCACGCTCTCGAAGCAAGCGGACCCAGGACTGATTCCTGCCCCCGTCAGGACAGGAACCGCTCGATCGCCGCGCGCGAAGCCAGCGCCCTCTCGCCGTACTCCCGATAGAGGTCCGGGGTCAGGCGTGAGGCCGGACCAGAAACGCTGAAACAACCCCGAACGGCACCGCCCCGCCCCCGCAAGGCGACCGCAACGGCAGCGATGCCATCGTGCAGCTCCTGGTCTGTCACGGCGTATCCGCGACGACGGATCTCAGCGAGTTCGGCACCCAGAGCCGCCGGATCGGTGACGGTACGGCCCGTCACCGGTGTGAGCTCGGCCGCGAGAAACTCCTCGATCTCGGCGTCCGACAGCGACGCGAGATACGCCTTGCCGTTGGACGCCGCGTGCAGGGGCAACCGCGTCCCCAACGGCAGGAAGGCCCGCAGCTGATGGGCGCTGTCGAGGCGCTCTACCAGAACCAGTTCGTTCCCGTCGGGAACTGCCAGGTGAACGGTCTCCCCCGTCTCCGCCTGCAGTCGGCTCAGCTCCGGAAGCGCCACGTCCCGCAGGTCGTCGCCCGCCGAGAGCGCACTACCCAGGCTGAAGGCCTTGCCGGTGATCACCCAGCGCCCGGCATCGTTGATTGCGGGTCGTAACCACCCTGCATCGGCCAGGGTCTTGAGGCACCGCTGAACCGTGCTCTTCGGAACGTCGAGCCTATTGCTGAGCTCCGACAGTCCGACCGGCTGTGCCGCCGCTACCTCCTCGAACACTCGGAGCGCAGTGAGAACGCTGTTCATTCAAGACCTTTCACACACGCCAGTTGACGTCGAGCATTGCGGGCTATAGGTTAGCCGGACCACATGGTAGCACAGCGGTCCACAATATGGACCGATGTGGGACCGACACCGTCCGGTAGGGACTTCGAGAAAGGACCCTTCGCCGATGACCACCCCCATGCCTCGACCGTTGCTGCAATCGCTCGTCGAAACCGGCCACGACGACCGCGACGCGGTCCGCGTCGGAGACGATGCGCTCACCCGAGCCGAGCTGATCGCGGCGGCGGCGGCTGTGGCCGACGAGATCGGCGGTGCCACAAGCGTTGCCATCGATGCGACCGCAACCATCGAGACGGTGGTCGCGGTGACCGGATGCCTGATGGCCGGCGTGGCGGCGGTTCCGGTGCCACCCGACTCGGGACCGGCCGAGCGGAACCACATTCTGAAGGACTCGGGCGCGCAACTCTGGCTCGGCGGTCAACGGGAGGACGTCACGCTCCCCGGTATCCCAATCGATGTGCAGGCGCGATCGGGATCGACATACCACGAGCCCGATCCCGCCAGTACCGCGATGATCATGTACACCTCGGGCACGACCGGCGCCCCGAAGGGCGTCGTGCTCTCCCGTTCCGCTGTGGCGGCAGGGCTGGACGGGCTGGCCGAGGCCTGGGACTGGAGTCCGGACGACACCCTCGTTCACGGGCTTCCGTTGTTCCACGTGCACGGGCTCATCCTCGGGGTCGTGGGCGCACTCCGGCACGGCTCACCGCTGGTGCACACGGTACGCCCCACTCCGGAATCGTATGCAGCGGCGAATGGTTCGCTGTACTTCGGCGTCCCCACCGTATGGTCCCGGGTGTGCGCCGACGAGTCGGCCGCCCGAGCGCTCGGCTCTGCACGGCTCCTCGTCTCAGGCAGCGCCCCCCTGCCGGTGCCCGTCTTCGAACGCATGACGGCACTTACCGGATCCGCTCCGATCGAGCGCTACGGAATGAGCGAGACCATCATCACGCTGAGCACGCGGTTCGACGGTGAACGACGCCCCGGCTGGGTGGGGTTGCCGATCCAGGGAGTCGCAACCCGGCTCCGGGACCAGTCCGGCAACCCGGTAGCGCACGATGGGGAAACCCTCGGGCAGTTGGAGATTGCGGGTCCAACCCTTTTCGACGGATACCTGGGCAACCTCGAGAAGACCGCCGAATCGATGACCGACGACGGGTGGTTCAAGACCGGCGACATCGCCGTCATCGACGAGCAGGGCTTCCATCGCATTGTCGGGCGCGAGTCGATCGACATGATCAAGTCGGGTGGCTACCGGATCGGTGCCGGCGAGGTCGAACAGGCACTGCTGAATCACCCCGATGTCCGGGAAGCCGCCGTCGTGGGCGTGCCCGACAACGATCTCGGGCAACGAATCGTCGCCTACATCGTCGGTGACTGCCACGACCACCGCGAGCTGTCGAACTTCGTCGCACAGACGCTCTCGATCCACAAACGTCCGCGGGAGATTCGCGTCGTGGACATCCTGCCCCGCAACGCGATGGGCAAGGTGCAGAAGAAGCTACTCGTCGAGGACTTCCAGGCAGGTAGATGAGCATGCCCGAAGTTCCGGGCCGGATCCTCACGACGGTCGAGCAACGCGTAGCGGCGATCACGATCGACCATCCGCGCCGCTACAACGCCCTCACCGGAGCAATGCTCGACGAACTGACGAACACGCTCGCACGGCTGGCGGACGATCCCGCCGTCTCCGTGGTGCTGGTGACCGGCGCCGGGCCGCACTTCTGCGCCGGGATGGACATCCGAGAGCTACGGTCGGCGAGGGCGTCCGGTATCCGCATGGAGGACCGGGTGACCGACGCGGAGGAAGCACTGGCGGCGTTCCCCAAACCGACGATTGCAGCGATCGCGGGATACTGCATCGGCGGTGGCGCACAGCTCGCGCTGGCGTGCGATATCCGTGTGGCCGCCGAGAATGCCGAATTCGCAGTGACACCCGCGAAGCTCGGCGTGATCTACCCCGCCCGGACGATCACCCGACTGGTCCACACTCTGGGACCGGCCACCGCGAAACGACTGGTGATCACCGGCGACCGGATCGACGCCGACACGGCGCTGCGGGTGGGACTCGCCGCGGAGGTCGTGCCCGGGGATCGATTGGGTTCACGTGCGGCCGCATTGGCGGAGACGATAGCCACGCGATCCTCGGTCACGCAGCGGGCTGCCAAACAGATGATCGACGCGGCCGCCGGACCAGGAATTGGCAGCGAACTCGAACACCGCTGGACCGGTGCGCCCAATCCGGATCTGGAAATCGGCCTCGACGCATTCCTCTCCGGCACGGTTCCGAGGTTCAACCGTCCGTCGCACTGAGTCACCCGTCCCGCACAGCTCAGTCGCCGAGTCATGTTCGCGCGGTTGGTCGACCACGGGTTGCCGGACGGCTGTGCACGAACCGCGGTCAGAAGAAGTGGCGTCGGCCGCCGAGCCCGAGACCCATGCTGCCGAGCAAGAGCAGGACAAGTCCGATCGTGAGTAGTGACGTGCCGATATAGGAAATGAGATGGAGATGACCTGCCATCCCTGCGACGGTCAGTCCTGCGCCGATGGTCACCATGGTGCATTCCTCTCTGCTGCGTTCTCTCAGAATCCGCGACCCGGGTTGAGGATCCCGGTGGGGTCGAAGGCCCTCTTGATCCCGGCCATCAGCTCCCGCTCGGTGGTGCCCACCATGGATTCCATGTAGGGCTTCTTGAGGATGCCGACACCGTGCTCGCCGGTGATCGATCCACCGAGGGCGAGGCAGGCCGCGACGAGGTCGTCGAAGGCCGCACGCGCCCGCTCGGTCGCGGCGGCATCTGCGGCGTCGAACACGATGGTGGGGTGGAGGTTTCCGTCGGCGGCGTGCCCGAACGTGCCGATGAGGACGTCGTGGCTGGCGGCGATCTCCTCGATCGCCGCCAACATCCGGGGCAGCTGCGGGACGGGGACCGCAAGGTCGTCGAGAAGAGTGCTGCCCTGGCGCTCGAGCGCGGTGAGCGCGACGCGGCGGGCCTGCATGAACTCCTCGCCCTCGGCGGGATCAGCGGTGTCGTATACCTCGGTGGCGCCGGCCGCGGTGCACGCGTCGGCGCAGCGGGCGGCCTCGGCTGCCGAATCCCCTCCGTCGCACTGGATGAGCAGCAGGGCACCCGCCGAATCGTCGAGACCCATCCGGGTCATCTCGTTGACGGCGGCGATCGTGGTGCGGTCCATCAGCTCGAGCAGACAGGGGTCGGCGACCTGCCGGATCGCGAGCACCGCGGCGATGGCCTGCGGCGTCTTCGGGAAGCTCGCGACGACGGTGGATGCCGCCGACGGCTGGGTCCGCAGCCGCATCGTCGCCTCGACGATCACCGCGAGGGTGCCCTCGGATCCGACGAGCAACTGGGTGAGGTTGAGACCGGCGACGTTCTTACGGGTGTTCGCGCCGGTGTGAATCACCCGTCCGTCGGCCAGTACCGCCTTGATCCGGGCCACGTGGTCGGCGGTGACGCCGTACTTTGCACAGCACGTCCCGCCGGCATTGGTCGCGAGGTTGCCGCCGATCGACGAGATGGTGCGGCTGCCGGGGTCGGGCACGTACCAGAGCCCGCGTTCGGCGACCGCCGCCGCGAGGTCGCCGTTGATGACTCCGGGTTCCACTGTGGCGGTGCGTGCTTCGTCGTCGATCTCGATGATCGTGTCCATCCGGTCCAGGCTCAGCACGATGCAGCCGTCCAGCGCGTTCGCGCCGCCGGCCAGCCCGGTGCCGGCGCCACGGGTGACTACAGCGATGCCGTGCGCGTGCGCAAACCGGAGCGTCGCGACGACGTCGTCGATCCCCCGCGCCCGCACCACGGCGATCGGTTCGCCGTCCGGTGTGAGCAGCGACTGGTCCCGGCGGTAGGCGAGCATCCGGTCCACATCGGTGACGACCACGCTTCCCAGCAGTTCCGCCAATTCTGCAGCCGGGGAAGAGATTTCAACGGTCTTGTCGAGAGTCATGGAACCATCCATCCGAGTACAGGGGTCGATTGCAGGTAGATGATGATCGTGAGGAAGGCGAGAAGCCCCAGGCTCCAGCCGATCAGCTTCCGCAGGATCACGCCCTCGCTGCCCGCCAAGCCGACCGCCGCGACCGCCACCGACAGATTCTGCGGCGACAGCATCTTGCCCAGGACGCCGGCGGACGAGTTGGATGCAGCCATCAGCACCGGGTCGAGCCCGACGTGCTGAGCGGCCGTCATCTGCATGACACCGAACAGCGAGTTCGACGACGTATCCGAACCGGTGATCGCGACACCGATCCAGCCGATCAGGGGTGAGGCCAGCGCGAAAAGGCCACCGGTCGAGGCCAGCGCCATCCCCAAGCTTGCCGTCTGCCCCGACAGATTCATCACGAAGGCCAAGGCCAGGACCGCGGTAACCGTGACGACGGTCCATCTCAGCTGAACCAGCGTCTCCCAGTAGGTACGGAGAACTTCGCGAACACCGATCTTGTAGAGCATCGCGGTGAGGACTCCGGACAGAAGCAACAACGTGCCGGTGGACTTGAGTATGTCGAGCTTGAAAGTCATGGCGGACAAGGGATTTCCGGCCGGATCCACGATGTCCAGTCCCGGCCACCGGAAGACGGCGGTACCGAGGTCGGTGAGGATCGACTTCACCGCCGGGATCTGGGCGATCGTGAACACCACGATGATGATGACGTACGGCGCAATCGCGAGAACGGTTCGACGGCTACGGTCGATGGTCGCGACGGTCGAAATGGCGACGGCTCCACCCGAGGCGTCCGAGGTACCGAGGTCGACCGAATCGGCGACCATGCCGACCTCCGGCTGCCAGATGCGCAGCATCCCGAGCACGGCGAGAACCGTCACGATCGATGCCACGACATCGGTGAGTTCCACCGCCAGATAGTTGGCGGTCACGAACTGTGCCAGTGCAAACACCACGCCGGCGACGACGGCCACCGGCCACGTCTGGCGCACACCTCGCCGACCGTCGACCATGAACACCATCACCAACGGAACCAGAGCCGCAATGAAGGGAGTCTGACGGCCGGCCATCGCCGCAAGGTCGTCGAGCGGCAGTCCCGTGACACCCGCCAGCGCCAGGATGGGCGCCCCCATCGCCCCGAACGCAACCGGCGCGGTGTTGGCGAGCAGTGACGTGCAGGCCGCGACGAGCGGCCTCATCCCAGCCGCCATCAGCATTGCTGCCGAAATCGCCACAGGCGCACCGAAACCCGCAAGCGATTCCAGCAGGGCGCCGAAGCAGAAGGCGATGAGAATCGAGAGGATGCGGAGGTCGTCGGAAATCGCCCGAACCACGCGGCCCAGTTCCTCGAACCACCCCGAGCGCACCGTCAGGCGGTAGACGAAGAGCGCGTTCACCAAGATCCAGAGAATCGGGAACACCCCGTAGAAGGCGCCCTCCGCTGTCGCGCTCACGGCCTGGGCGATCGGCATCCCCCACCCGATGATCGCGGCGCCGACGGCGATTCCGAGGCCCGCAAGGGCCGCATGGTGCGCCTTGCACCGGAAGACGCCGAGCATGACGAACATCGCGAGGAGTGGCAGGGTCGCCGCCGCGGCCGACCACGCCAGTGACCCGCCGACCGGGTCGAGCACTTGCTGATACACCGCAACTCCTTCATGTGATGTCAGTCACCTGAGGAATGATTGTCAGACAAGTATTCCAGCATGTCAAGAATACGATCTTGGAAAGCGCGCATGACAGACCTTCATGAGATGATCGAATCGGAAAGCGGCGGGGACGCTGCGTGGGGCAGTCCGAATGCGGCGGAGGGATCACATGGCAGGCAGAGTCGCGGCGTTGTCGATCGTCGATGCGCTGGCAGCGGAGCTTCGCCAGCGCGTGTTCGCTGGCGACCTGACGCACGCCGACGCACTCACCGAGGCCGAGGTCGCCCGCACCTACGAGGTGGCCCGCCCCACTGCGAAGGCGGCAATCGAGAAGCTCGTCGGCGAGGGTCTACTTCAGCGGGGCACTCACAAGACTGCCCGGGTGCTGCGGCTGGGGCCGGACGATGTGCGCGATATCTACCGCACCCGCGCGGCCCTCGAATCGCAGGTCCTGCAGCAACTGGCGGAGAACCGGACCGTGCCGGCGGAGGCGGTGGCCGCGAACGCCGAGATCGCCGCCTTGAAGGACTCGGCGCCGCTGTCGATAGTCGAACCAGACATGCGGTTCCATACCTCGCTCGTCGACGCGGTGGGAAGCCCCCGAACCAGCCGGATCTTCCGGACCCTCGTCTCCGAGGTGCGCCTGTGCATGGTGCAGGTGCAGGGCAAGCACCTGCTCACCACGTCGAGCATCGCGGCGGAGCACCAGCAGATCCTCGACGCGATCGGCGACGGCGACGGCGACCGCGCGGTCGCGATACTGACCGGGCACCTGGGCCGCGCCCGAGAACGTCTCGCGGCGGTTCTCGGCGGCGAGTCCGGACGCGAAGCGGCGCTGCCCGAACCCACGTGACACGGTGGCGCGCACAGGCGGCGCGCGGGCTACTGCGCCACTGGGCCGCTCACCCGCGCCGACATCCCGCCGATCTCGACGACGTCTCCGTCACGCAGCTGCCGACCGCGGCGGATCTCGACCTCACCGTTGACGCTCACGAACCCGTCGGCGATGACGCCCTTCGCCTCGGCGCCCGACTCGATGAGGTTCGCTAGTTTGAGGAACTGACCGAGCCGGATGGACTCGTCGCGGATCGGTACGTCGTTGGCAGCATCTGACATGCCACTATCTTCCCCCCTGCGCCCAAACTCGTGCCCGACGCCTCACACTGGAGATACGAACGAATCGGTTTCACAGTGGAAGGATCTTGATGGCGACGAGCACCGGCAATCCCGCCGACACCGCCGAGGGCGGGATGCATCCGTCGGCCCGCCGCACCCCGAAACGCGGTCGCCTGACCGAGGTTCCGCACATCGCAGGGCTGGTCCTCGGGGTCTTCTCTGTGCTCGTGTTCCTATGGAGCCTCTCGCCGGTGCTGCGGTACGTGGTGCACACCCCGCGCATCTACGTCGAGAACTACTATTTCGACGCCCCCGACACGAGCCTGGCGTGGGCGCTGGTCCTCGGACTGTCGGCCGCGGCGCTCGCGAGCCGCAAACGGATTGCGTGGTGGCTGCTCACGGTCTATCTGACCGTGTTCGCGATCACGAACGCAATCGTCGTCGTCATCGACAAGGACGGCAACGCCGCGGTCGCATTGGTGGTGCAGATCGCGGTGATCGGTGTCCTGATCGCGGCGCGCAAGGAGTTCCACACCCGGGTCCGCAGCGGCGCCGGATGGAAGGCGCTCGGGGTCCTGGTGGCGGGCCTCGCGGCCGGCACGCTACTCGGGTGGGGACTCGTGGAATTGTTCCCCGGCTCGCTGCCGTCCGGTCAGCGTTTCCTGTGGGCGCTCAACCGCGTCACCGCACTGGTGGTCATCGAGAACGAACAGTTCGACGGCCGGCCACACGCTTTCGTCAACACCCTCCTCGGTCTGTTCGGCGCGCTCGCACTGCTGGCCGCCGTGATCACTCTGTTCCGCTCGCAGCGGGCGTCCAATGCGTTGACCGGCAACGACGAATCCGCGCTACGCGGGCTGCTCGACGCGTACGGGGCAAACGACTCCCTCGGCTACTTCGCGACCCGTCGGGACAAGGCCGTCGTGTTCGCACCCAGCGGCAAGGCCGCGGTGACCTACCGCGTGGAGACCGGCGTCTGCCTCGCGAGCGGCGATCCGATCGGCAACCCGGAAGCGTGGCCGCATGCGATCGACGCCTGGCTCGAGTTGGCATCGAAGTACGGCTGGGCTCCGGCCGTCATGGGTGCCAGCGAGGCCGGGGCCACCGCGTACAAGCGGGCCGGTCTTTCCGTCCTGCAGCTCGGCGACGAGGCGATCCTCAACACCCGCGGGTTCAGCCTGAACGGCCGTGACATGCGACAGGTCCGGCAGGCGGTCCACCGTGTCCGCAAGCAGAACGTGACCGTCCGGATCCGACGTCACCGCGACATCCCGCCCGCGGAGATGAAGGCCGCGATCTCCCGCGCCGATGCGTGGCGCGACACCGAGTCCGAGCGCGGATTCTCGATGGCTCTCGGCCGCCTAGGCGACACCCTCGACGGAGACTGCCTGCTCGTCGAGGCTATCGGGTGGGAAGGAACGGGCGGGAATGACACAGCGGGGGAAGGAACGGTACTGGGCATGTTGTCGCTCGTGCCGTGGGGTCCCAACGGTGCCTCGCTGGATCTGATGCGACGGAATCCGGACGCTCCCAACGGGGTCGTCGAGCTGATGGTCACCGAACTCGCGACCCGCGCCGACGAGTTCGGCGTCATCCGGATCTCGCTCAACTTCGCAGTGTTCCGCTCCGCGTTCGAGGAGGGTGCCCGCATCGGCGCCGGACCGGTTCTGCGCGTGTGGCGTTCGCTGCTGCTGTTCTTCTCCCGTTGGTGGCAGCTCGAGGCGCTGTACCGGTCCAATGTGAAGTACCTGCCCGAGTGGGCGCCGCGCTACCTGTGCTTCGACGACAACCGAGAGCTTCCGCGGGTGGCGATCGCCTCAGCTGTCGCCGAAGGCTTTCTCACGCTGCCCCGGCTGGGTCGGCCCAGTACGCCGTTCAAGCACACCGGCACGCACACTGCGGTGCCGGACGCGCTGGCGGGCTCCGGGATCCTGCACGCCGACGGCAGTGCGCCGGACGCCTCCCCGGATCCGGTCGAGACCGCACCGGCCAAGCCCGAGGCGCCCGGGCCGCGCCGGCCCGAACAGGTCCGGGTACGGATGGACAAACTGTCGCGCCTCGCCGAGGAGGGCATCGACCCGTACCCGGTCGCCTATCCCCCGACTCACACCGTCGCCGCGGCAGCGGGCTCCCCAGAGGGCACACGGGTGCGAATCGCGGGACGGCTGCTGCGGATCCGCACATACGGCGGCGTCGCCTTCGCGGTGCTGCGGGACTGGTCCGGCGATATCCAGGTGCTGATCGAGCGGGCCACCGTCGGCGACCGCCTCGACGATTTCTCGACCGATTTCGATCTGGGCGACCTCATGGAGGTGAGCGGCACCATCGGTCGCAGCCGCAAGGGTGAGCTGTCGCTGCTGGCGACGGACTGGCGGATGAACGGCAAGTGTCTGCACCCGCTGCCGGACAAGTGGAAGGGCCTGACGGACGCGGAAACCCGCGTGCGGCAGCGGTACGTAGATCTGGCGATCAACCCCGAGTCACGCCGGTTGCTTGCCGCACGCACCGCGGTCGTGAAGTCGTTGCGCGACACCCTCTCCGGTCGCGACTACCTCGAGGTCGAGACCCCGATCCTGCAGCGCATCCACGGCGGCGCCAACGCGGCCCCGTTCGTCACCCACATCAACGCCTACGACCTGGACCTGTACCTGCGCATCGCGCCGGAACTGTTCCTCAAACGGCTGTGCGTGGCCGGCATGGAGAAGGTTTTCGAGATCGGACGGGTATTCCGCAACGAGGGCGTCGACTTCAAACACAACCCGGAGTTCACGATCCTCGAGGCGTACGAAGCGCACAGCGACTACGAACGCATGATGGTGCTGTGCCGCGAGCTGATCCAGAATGCGGCCGTCGCCGCGCACGGCAGCCAGACGATCATGCGGCCCGGACCGGACGGCGAACTGGTGGCCGTCGACATCTCCGGCGAATGGCCGGTGAAGACGATGCACGGCGCGGTCGCCGAGAAGCTCGGTGTCGAGGTCACGCCCGAGACCCCGCTCCAAGACCTGCAGAAGCTGTGCGACGCAAACGAGATCGAGTACCAGAAGGGCTGGGACGCGGGTGCCGTCGCCCAGGAGATGTACGAGCATCTGGTGGAGGGTCAGACCGAGTTCCCGACCTTCTACACCAACTTCCCGACCTCGATGTCGCCACTGACCCGGCCGCATCCCACGATCCCGGGGGTAGCCGCCAAGTGGGATCTGGTGGCGTGGGGCATGGAACTCGGCACCGCATACAGCGAACTCACCGACCCGATCGACCAGCGTCAGCGCCTCACCGAGCAGTCCCTGCTCGCGGCCGGTGGCGACGCCGAGGCGATGGAACTGGACGAGGACTTCCTGCAGGCGCTCGAGCACGCCATGCCGCCCACGGGCGGTCTCGGCATGGGCGTCGACCGTATCGTCATGCTCATCACCGGCGGCAGCATCCGGGAGTCACTCGCATTCCCGTTCGCCAAACCACGCAACTGAGGCCGTCGTGTCGATGACTGTCCGTCGGTACACACTTGCCACGCTGCTGGGTCTGGGCGCGGTGCTGTACTCGTCCTGGGTGCTGGCGTTCTTCCTCAATACCGGGGAGGGCCCGTTCGAGGGGTTCGCGAGCCAGCTCGCGGCGACCGATCAGGAGTACGGGATTCTCTACCGCAGCGGTGATCTGCTGACCGGAATCGTGCTGACCGTCGCCGCGATGCTCGGGCTGACGATGATGCCCCGACGGTTCCTCACCACCGTCGGCTGGATCTCCCTCGGGGTGTTCGCCGTCGGCACCATCGCGGATTCGCGGCTCCCACTGCGGTGTTCGAAGCCAGCTTGCGAGGCGACGCAGGTGCCACTGACGCACCAGTGGCATGCGCTGACGAGCACGGTGTCGGTGACGGCCGCCGTCGTCTCAGCGCTCGCATTCATCATCGCGATCTACGTCTACCGCGCACCACGAGCGATGTGGTGGGCCGGCCTCACCGTCGTGGCGCTCTTCCTCATCGGCACACTGTGGATGCTCGTCGGCGTCGACGACCCGTCGGGCAGCCACAGCTGGCTCGGCTTCGCCCAGCGCGTCGAGCTGCTGTCGATGAGCGGGTGGATGGTCCTCGTCGCAGCGACGCTGCTGAGCGATCGGGCGTGGCGGGACGTGCACGGCGGCGCGGACTCCCGTGTCCCGGAGGGGTTCGGGCAGCCGGACGGGGTCTGAGCCACGGTTCCACGTGAAACCCTCCCCCGCGTTTTGCGCACTTATCGCTGATTCACGGGCAGAAATTTCGCGTCAAGTGCGCCAAACGCGGGGATGGTCCGGAGTCAGTCCGGCTGAGCCCAAGCCCTCAGCTTGTCCGGGTTCATGATGATCGCGATCTCGTGGACGCGTCCGTCTGCGACGGCGAGATCCAGCACCGCGGCCACCCGGTCGTCGAAAGAGATCACCACGCCGGTGCGGTTGTTCACGATCTCGAACCGCGCACCTATCGTCACCCCGCGCACTCCGCTCATGCCGACTATGCCCAACAGGTACCGCGCCACACGATCGGCACCCATCACGGGCACCCGTGCGATGCCGGCCATCCCCCCACCGTCCGCCCGCGACACCACTCCGGGAGCGAGGACATCCATCAACGCGTCGATATCGCCGGTCGAGCAGGCCGCCGCGAACGCGAACACCACCTGACGGCGCTGCTCGTCGTCCGCCTGGAAGCGGGGCGAGGATCGCAGATGCCGTCGCGCGGTGGACGCAAGCTGACGGCACGCGTCCGGGGTGCGGCCGACGACATCCGCGATCTCGGCGAACGGCATCCCGAAGACGTCGTGCAGGATCAGCGCGACCCGTTCGCCCGGCGTCAACGACTCCATTGCCCGCATCAGCGCCACCGACACCGACTCGTCCAGCGTCACCGCGTCGGCCGGATCCGGCGATCGTGTGCCGACGGACCCCGGGCCGACCGCGCCCGGCACCGGTTCGGGCAGCCAGATCCCCGCATACGACTCCCGCCGTGCCCGTGCGGAACCGAGCTGGTCCAAGCAGATTCGGCTGACCACCGTCGTCATCCACGCGATCGGTTCCCGGATGGCTGCACGTTCCGCGGCGCCCAGCGACTGCCATCGGACGACGGCGTCCTGGACGGCATCCTCGGCGTCGTGTGCCGAGCCGAGCATCCGGTAGGCCATGCCGAACAGTTGCTTGTACTCGGTTGATTCGGGAGCGAGGTTCATCGGGCGTCCTCCGCGATTCGGTTCACCGGGTCCGGCCGCGGGCCCTTGGGGGTCCGGTAGGCGCCGGGCCGGTTCTGCTCGGCCCGCATCTTGTCGACGGTCATCCTGCAGATCGATTCCTTTACGGCGGCACCCAACCGGCCGGACACCCCGAACGGGCGCGGGACGTCGTCGGCATGAACGAACTGGAGATAGCCGGCCTTACGCCCGAGGCTCATGCACTGAACCATGAAGCCGAGGGACAGTGCCGGTGCCCGCTCTCCCCGCATCCGCGCCAGCACGGTGGCCGCGGCGTGCCCGCCCAACGGCATCGCCGTCGCGCACGCCATGCGCAGGTGCGCACCCACCTCGGATGCCACCGCTACGGCGTCACCGGCACCGACAACCGCGGCGTCGTCGGTGCTCGTCAGTGTCGAGTCGACGCGGAGGCGTCCGTCGACGTCCGTCGACAGTCCGCTCCGAGCGGCGAGATCCGGCACGGCGAACGACGCGGCCCACACGCACACGTCGAAACCGAGAACGGTCCCGTCGGCGGTGTGCAGTTCGCGGTCGCGCACCTCCACCACGCGGGTGTCCTCGCGCCACGTGACGCGGAGTCGGCGCAGGGTCGCGAGCACACTCTTTCGCGCGGCATCACGCATGAAGCCGGCCACACCGCCCGCGGACACCATCTCGACGTCCAGATCCGAACGGGCAGCACCGATCTCACTGGCGATCTCGATCGCCGTCGATCCCCCTCCGACGACACGCACCACCGATCCCGGTGCGAGCGCGGTCACCGAAGCACGCAAGTCTTCCGCCGCGCCCACATCACCGGCGTGGTGGGCGAACTCGGCCGCCCCTGGAACGGATCGGTCGGTATTGCTGCCGATGGCGTACACGAGGGAGTCGTAGCCGACGGAGTCGGTGCAGTTCCCGACAGCCACCTCCACTCGACGCCGGTCCTTATCGATCGACACCACTGATCCGACGACGATCTCTGCATCGCGGTGCAACAGGTCCCGCAGCGGCACGGTGGCCGCCGCACGGGTGCCCGCCGCGACCTCGTGCAGGCGGATGCGCTCGACGAAGTCGGCGCGCGGATTGATGACGACGACGGAACAGTTCCGGGCCGGATCCGCGCCCCGGGCCTGGTCCCGGCTCGCCAGAATCCGGTTCGCGGCGAGCACGCCGGCATACCCTGCGCCGACGACCACCACCCGGTGAGTCGACGCCGACGGACGGGCGGAATGCAAATTCGTCATGACGGTCTCCTGTGCCTCTGGCCCGCCGATCGCGGACTCCTGCACTACTGACGACACAGGACGCGAAAATGTGAGGGCCTCCGCCCCCATTACGCGAAACGGGACGAAATCAGGAGACCGGGCGCAGCGGGTGGATGCCCGGAGCGGCGGCGAGATGCGAGCCGAACGTGCCCGCCGCCTCACGCAGATGCGGCGACCTCATGTGCGCATCGAGCGCCTCCTGGCCGCTCCACACCTCGACCGTGACGAACGTGCCCGGCGCCGACTCCGATTCGAACAGGTCGTACGACACGCAGCCGTCCTCCTTGCGGGACTCCTCCACCAGCGCGGTCAGCGCGGCCCGGACCGTGTTCTCGGAACCGGGCTTGGCCGGAATGGTCGCTACGACATGCAGATTCGACATCGGAGTCCTCTCGTGTGAGTACCGCCATAGCGCGGCTCCCCGACGGTACCCGCCTCAGCCCGACAGCCGCCGGAAATACGCGTCTGTGCGGCGCGTACCCCAACCGTGCACCTCCCGCAGGCCGACGGCCATCGCAGCCAGATAGGCGGGGGACGGCGACGTTGTGACGATGGCGGCGCGCCCGGCCACGCTCGTGAAGGTCCGCAGGGGCACGCCGTCGCGGACGCCCAGGTGGAGAACGCGGTCGTAGCAAGACGGCTCCTGTGCGTGGATGTCGTCGAACTGTTCGGCGGTCACCAGGTACGCGCAGGCGGCGGTCACTCCCGGCAGATCGGGGTCGTAAAACGCGCGGCCGCCACCCCATACGAAGGATTCCCCGGCGAAGAACACGGTGCCGGACAGCCGGATCGCGGCACGCGAGCGGGGCGCGGTCGGATCTCGCGCGCCGGCGTAGGTGCGCTCGGACCCGGCCGGACGGCCGCCGCGGAGGTAGCAGTCCAGGCGGGCACGCGACATGTTCGAGCCGTATCCGACGTACCAGACCTGCACAATTTCCAAGCTACGCGCCGCCCCATCGCATACAGTTTTGTATCGGATGGGTTCTCGAATCCGGAATCGGGGGTGACCAGTGCAGACAAGCGAACTCGAAGTCGACGCCGCGCAGCCCAAGCGCGTCACCAAACGCCGCGCCGAGACCCGGCAACGCCTACTCGATGCCGCGGGTGAGGTGTTCGCGGCCGAAGGCTTCGGACGCTCCACCGTCGAGCAGGTCTGCGACCGAGCCGGGTACACCCGTGGCGCGTTCTACTCCAACTTCACCTCGCTCGACGAGTTGTTCCTCGCCATGTGGGAACAGCGCTCAGCGCAGATGCTCGACGACATCCGGACCGCCCTCTCCGAACGACCACCGACCCTGACGCTCGAGACGGCCGTCGAGCGCGTCCTGTCCGCGATTCCCGTCGACGACGAGTGGTACCGAATCACCGCGGAGTTCACCGCGCACGCGCTGCGTAAACCCGACCTCAAGCAGATCGTCGCCGCACGCGAGGACGCGATCATGCGGACGATCATGCCCATCGTGGAGACCGCGCTGGGGGCCGCCGGCCGCCGAGTCACCGACCGCGAGGCACTCGGCCGGGCGCTCGTCGCACTGCACGACGGCACCAGCATCCAGATCCTGATGGAACCCCACAACGACGCGGTGCGGCGAGCGCGGGCGCACCTGTTCGTCACCGTCGTGAGCAGTTACAGCAGCAGTACCGAAGCGGACAGGAGATAGGCCGTGGCAGCAGAAGCCGACGTCATCGTGGTCGGAGCGGGACTTGCAGGTCTGGTCGCAACACACGAACTTGTCAAGGCAGGGCGCCGGGTACTGGTCGTCGATCAGGAAAACGTGGAAAACCTAGGCGGGCAGGCATTCTGGTCGCTCGGTGGACTCTTCTTCGTCGACAGTCCCGAGCAGCGCCGGATGGGCATCAAGGACTCGCGTGAACTGGCCCTGCAGGATTGGATGGGAAGCGCCGGCTTCGACCGTGACCGTGAGGATCACTGGCCCCGCCAGTGGGCCGAGGCGTACGTCGACTTCGCCGCCGGCGAGAAGCGCTCGTACCTGCATGAATTGGGTCTGCGGCTGATGCCGAATGTCGGCTGGGCCGAGCGCGGCGCCGGACTCGCGTACGGTCACGGCAACTCGGTGCCGAGATTCCACATCACGTGGGGTACCGGCCCCGAGGTAGTGCGCGTCTTCCGTGAACCCGTGCTCGACGCCGCGAGCCGCGGCCAGGTCACGTTCCGCTACCGGCACCAAGTGGACGAACTGATCGTCGAGTCCGGCGCCGTGGTCGGGGTACGCGGCACCGTGCTCGAGCCGTCCAGCGAGCCGCGCGGCGTGCGGTCGTCACGAACTCCCGCCGGCGAATTCGAGTTGCGCGCCCAGGCAGTGATCGTCACGTCGGGCGGCATCGGTGGCAACCCCGAACTGGTGAAGAAGAACTGGCCCGTCGACCGTCTGGGCCGAGCGCCGGAGCGGATGATCACCGGCGTCCCCGCGCACGTCGACGGCCGCATGCTCGAGATCACCGAGAGCGCCGGCGGCAACATCGTCAACCGGGACCGCATGTGGCACTACACCGAAGGCATCGTCAACTGGGATCCGATCTGGCCCAACCACGCGATCCGCATCATTCCCGGCCCGTCGTCGCTATGGCTGGACGCGAACGGCAAACGCCTGCCGGTGCCACTGTTCCCCGGCTTCGACACCCTCGCCACCCTGAAGCACATCCTGAGCACCGGGCAGGACCACTCCTGGTACATCCTCACGCAGTCGATCATCGAGAAGGAGTTCGCGCTATCGGGTTCCGAACAGAACCCAGACATGACCGGCAAGGACCTCAAGCTGCTGCTGGGCCGCGTCAAGAAGGGGGCGCCGGGCCCGGTGGAGGCCTTCAAGCAGCACGGCGAGGACTTCGTGGTTCGCGACAACCTGCGCGATCTCGTCGACGGCATGAACGCCATCAACCCCGGTCCACCACTGGATTACGCACAGGTGGAGCGGGAGGTGACCGCCCGCGACCGCGAGGTGGACAACTCATTCTCCAAGGACATGCAAATGATGGCGATCAAGAATGCGCGCTCGTACTTGCCGGACAAGGTGATTCGTGTCGCCAAACCACACCGCCTGCAGGACCCGGAACACGGACCGATGATCGCCGTTCGCCTGAACCTGTTGACCCGCAAGACCCTTGGCGGACTCGAGACCAATCTGGACTCACAGGTGATCCGGCCCGACGGCAGTGTCTACGACGGCCTGTATGCGGCCGGCGAGGTGGCCGGGTTCGGCGGCGGCGGCGTGCACGGCTACAACGCACTCGAGGGTACATTTCTCGGTGGCTGCATCTTCTCCGGCCGGGCGGCCGGGCGAGCACTGGGCAGGACCCTCGGATGAGCGGCACCGCACTCGTGACCGGGGCGTCGTCCGGGATCGGCCTCGAGGTGGCGCGAGCGCTGGTCGCCCGCGGCTACCGCGTTCTGGGCACCACCCGCAATCCTGATGCGCTGCCGGAGAAGTCACGTGTTCCCGGGGTCGAGTACGTGACCCTGGACCTGTGCGACAGGGTGAGCATAGAGAAATGCGCCCAGGCCGCCGGCGACGTCGACATCCTGGTGAACAATGCCGGCGAAAGCCAGATGGGCCCCTTCGAGGAACTGCCGACCGATGCGATCGACAGGCTCTTCCAGGTGAACGTACTCGGCGCCGTGCAGTTGACACAGCTACTGCTGCCGGGGATGCGCATGCGCGGTTACGGCCGCGTGGTGATGGTCGGTTCGATGCTCGCGAGCTTCCCGCTCGCTTTCCGGTCATCGTACGTCGCGACCAAGTGTGCGCTGAAAGGGTTTGCATCGGCGGCCCGGCGCGAGCTGAGTCCGTTCGGGGTGTGGCTCACCACCGTCGAACCCGGCACCATAGCGACCGGCATCGGTGACCGGCGTACTCGCTATGTCGGCGACGGTTCCCCGTACGGCGGCGACTACTCTACCGTCGCGAGTGCCATGGCGCGCAACGAGGATCGCGGTATCCGCGCCGAAAAGGTGGCCGCGCTGGTGGTCAAGGCGATCGAGGCGGACAAACCGAAGCCTCTCTACGCCGTCGGCAACATGGCACCACTGGTGTTCACCGTCCGACGGCTCGCGCCGCGGGCTGTCACCGAGAAGATGATGTCGCGTTTCCACGGACTGCGCTGAACCACACCGGCAGCGAATTACTCTAGACACCAACGTCACTGACCTCTCGACAACAGGGCCGAGGCTCCGAAGTAGGCGCGGGGCCTCGAACCGGCTCGGTTTCAGGCCGCCCGAGTCAGTGCATGACTGCTCCGCCGTCGACATTCATGACCTGCCCCGTTACATTGACGCCGTCATCGGATACGAGATAGGCGATCGCGCCGGCAACATCCTGTGCGGTCTGAGGTCGGCCGAGGGGTATCTGACGAACGATGGACGCCTCGAACACCTCTTCGCTGGTCAGCCCGGCCGCACCCGCCACATTCTCGGCCATCCAGTCGCCTCCGTCACGCCACATCTGAGTCCGGATGAGTCCCGGCGCAACGCAGTTGACGTTCACACCTTTGGGTGCCAGTGCACGCGCCAACGCCCTGGTGAACGAGACGACAGCACCCTTACTTGCGGAGTAGTCGACCAGGAACGGACCACCCTGTTGCGCAGCGATAGAGGCAACGTTGACGATCCGCCCACCTCGATCGCCGAAGTGTGCCGCTGCGGCCTTGGCGATGAGGAACGTACCAGTCATATTGACCGCGAACGTCCTGTCCCACATTTCACGCGTCAGCTCGGAGAAGACGGAGGGAACACCGATACCGGCAACATTCACCGCAGCCCAGAGCCCGGAGTGGGCCGCGACTGCACCCTCGAGGGCCGCAATCACGTCCGCTTCGTTGCTCACGTCCAGAGCCCGGGACCAAACATTCGCCCCCGTGCGTCGAAGACGGTCCGCAACAACCTCTACACCGTCGCCGTTCAGATCCACGAGCGCGAGATCGTAACCTTCAGTCGCCAATCGTTCCGCCGTGGCCTCACCGAGTCCGGACGCCGCGCCGGTCACGAACACTGCCTTGTTTCTATTGTCGGTCATACGGTTCCTCTCGAGTAATCAGGAGATCCGGGCGTACCTCGGTTCATCCTCTGCAACGCGACCACTTCCATGATTCCGATCGATGGACGACAACAGAATTCAGATTGGGCGAGCTGTCGACTCTCAGCGACGAGCTTCCGCGCTCTGTCAGATGTGCGAGCAGACGTGACTGCTAGCTGCAGCCATCGGTGGACAGAAACAGCGGTTCTCGGTCATGCCTACCGAGGATCACGGTGAAAGAACCAGAATTCCACATAGCGACACCCGCGAACCTGTACCCGCCGGCCGATCCGAGCCGGGTCTAACCATGTTCGTCGGTAGATGTCACCGAAAGTACCCGTTTCCGAACCGTCACGGCTGGCGCTAGCGTCCATTCTGACGACTCATCCAGACCATCACCGCAACGCTCCGCGCGACTGCGTTTCGCAGGTTCGCAACCTAGCGACGCGGCAAATCTTCGCACGAATCGACTTCGTGTCACACTGCATCTCGACAAGGACGAAATCGCATGCGTTCAGTAGTACTACAAGATGACCGGACCCTCGCAGTAATGGAGGTTCCCGTATCAGCTCTCGCTTCCGGCTACATCCGCGTCCGCGTCTCCTATTGCGGGATCTGCGGCAGCGACTTGCACATGCGTTCTGCGGAGACCGTCCCTGGCGGCTCGCCGGTCGGCGCTGTCTTCGGCCACGAGTTCGTCGGAGCCGTGGAGGAGGTAGCACCGGATGTTTCGCAGTGGAAGGTGGGCGACCGCGTGGTCGCCTGGCCGAGTGGCGCCTGCGGAGACTGCGCGCACTGTCGATCGGAGCGGTTCAGACTCTGCCCCAGCCGGATGCCGAACGGTATCGGCATGGGAAAGACACCCGGCGCGTTGGCGGAATCGATTGTGATCCGCGCGGACCGGGCCTTTGCCATTCCTGACGAACTCGAGGATGCGCATGCCGCGCTCACCGAACCGCTTGCGGTCGCGCTCCGCGCGGTCAGCATCGGTTCGGTACAGCGGGAAGACCGGGTTGCCGTGATCGGAGCGGGTCCGGTAGGGCTGATCACAGCACTCGCATTGCGCGCCAAAGGCATCGAGAACATCGTGTTGATCGAGGTCAATCCCAAGCGCGCCGAACGTGCACGGGAGTTCGGATTTCTGACAGTTGGATTGGACGACGTCGGGGCAGCCGTCGCAGAAGGCCTCGCTGGCGCCCCGTCGGTGATCATGGAATGCGCCGGACATCCGAGTGCCCTCCCGATGGCCATGGAGATAGCCGCCCCCGAAGCCGCGATCGTCGTCCTCGGCGCTCTGGTCGAACCGGTGTCAATCGACACCATGCTCATCCTCGGCAAGGAACTGCGCATCCTCGGGTCGTTGGGGCACACTCCGGCCATCTTCGCCGATGCCATCGCGATGCTCGCTTCACGCGCGGTTCCGGCAGACGACCTGATCACGGGCCGCATGGTTCTGGAAGACGCTGAACGTGCATTCGACGAACTGCTCGATTCGGACACCGACCACATCAAAATTCTCCTGCATCCCTGACCTGACGCCGACTCGGGCGCGTAGACAGCGGCGCCGGACCGACAACCGTCGCAGGAGCCAGGAACCGACCATGTGGCGCGCACGATGAGGTCGAGACGGTCGGTGAACGAGCGGAGCGGGCAGTTGCGGCGTCGGCTGCGGGTCGACTGGTTCCGAGGTATAGAACATGAGGAGACGAAAGCTTGGCAACGATGCTGGCGGCGATGCTGTGCATGGGGTTCGCATCCGTTATCGGCGGTGCCAGCGGCTTCGGAACCGCGCTCATCGCAACGCCATTGATGTTACTGGCAGGCATCGGTGTCACCGAGATCGTGGTCGTCAACATCGTGGTGGGCCTCGTGACGAGAATCGCCGCAACGTACCAATTGCGTGAACACATCGACTGGCACCGGGTCGCCTTGCTGGGAGGAGCGAGCCTCCCGGGGGCGTGGCTCGGGATTCTGACGGTGAACATGCTTCCCGAGCAGTATCTGAAGCCGGCGGCGGGTGTGGTGGCCGTCCTGTGCGGCGCGCTGATGGCTCTGCCCACCGCCAAGGAACCGGCCCCACCGTCACGGGCCGCCAACATCGCTGTCGGCACTATCGGTGGCTACTTCACCACGACAACCTCGATGAACGGCCCCCCGGTCGTTCTGCTGCTCAGTCGAGCCAAGTTGCCGCCCATGAACTTCATCGCGGACCTGGCGGGATACTTCATCGTCACCGGAACGTTGTCGTTGGCCCTGCTGTGGATCTACACGGACGTGCAACCGATCTCGATGTGGCCGCTACTGTCCGGGTGTATTGCGGCCGGTCTCCTCGGCAATCATCTCGGAATGTGGATTGCCGGGCGGATTCCGGCCGAGAGGTTCCGAACCGGCGTCATCGCGCTCGTGATCGGCGCCGGCGTTCTCACGATCGTGTCGGCACAGTTCTGACGCCGAATCGACCACGGCACTCGGTAAGTGTCACCAAAAGATCGTGTTTCCCAACTATGTAATGGATCTCATACCGTAACCCCATCGGCTCGATCACTCAGCACACACCTTGGAACATTTCGCCGGGCACGCTGAGTCACAGACTTCACGTGAGAAACGGAGCATCCCCATCATGCCCACCGAACATTTCGATGTCCTCATCGTCGGAGCAGGACTGTCCGGAATCGGCGCAGCGTACCGCCTGCAAGAAGCGTTCCCTGGAAAGCGTTACGCCGTTCTCGAGGGCCGCGCGCGAATTGGCGGAACCTGGGATCTGTTCAAATATCCCGGAATTCGCTGCGACTCCCCGATGCACACGCTGAGCTATTCCTTCCGACCATGGCAGGAGCGAAAGGCGATCGCCGGCGGTGAGGCGATCCGTTCCTACATCGAATCGACGGCATCCGAGTTCGGAATCGACGAGCACATCCGGTTCAAGCATCGGGTGCGGGGGGCCGAGTGGTCCACAGCGACTCAGAAGTGGACCGTCGAGGTCGAGGTCGGCGATGCAGACGAAACCTGCACGTACACTTGCGGTTTCCTGTTCATGTGCAGCGGGTACTACAGCTACGAGAGTGGCTACATGCCGGACTTCCCGGGCAGCGGCTCCTTCAAGGGCCGGATCGTCCATGCGCAGACATGGCCGGAGGACCTCGACTACCGAGGGAAGAAGGTCGTGGTGATCGGCAGCGGCGCGACGGCTGCCACACTGGTGCCCGCCATGGCGGAGGATGCCGGCCACGTGACGATGCTGCAACGCTCCCCCACCTACTTCAGGGCCCTCCCGGACGAGGACCAGCTGGCGAACCGACTGCAAAAACTGCTACCGAGCGGCCTGGCGAACTCCGTGGTGCGCTGGAAGAACATCCTCCTCGGCATCGGCTTCTACCAGTTCTGCCGCAGACTGCCGAACAAGGCAAAGAATGTGCTGCTCAATGGAGTGTCCAAGCAACTGGCCACGAAGAGCGACCTCGAAAAGCACTTCACCCCGACGTACAAGCCCTGGGACCAGCGCATCTGCGCTATCCCGAACTCGGATTTCTTTGCTGCGATCGGGTCCGACCGCGCTTCCGTGGTCACCGACACCATCGAGTCATTCACCGAGAACGGCATCCGGCTCTCCTCCGGTCAGGAACTCGAGGCGGATATCATCGTGGCCGCGACCGGACTGAACCTCGAGTCCTGTGGAGGTACGCAGATCGTCGTCGACGGGGAGGTCGTGCGGCCCGGCGATCAACTCTTCTACAAGGGCGTGATGGTCAGTGGCATACCGAACTTCGCCGTCTGCCTCGGCTATACCAATGCGGCGTGGACTTTGCGGGCCGACCTGTCGGCACGGTACGTGTGTCGGGTCCTCGAGCACATGGACAGCAACGGCTACGGTGTGGCGGTTCCAGAACACGACAGTTCCTCGATGGACCGCAAGCCCACACTCGATCTGAAGTCGGGCTACGTCCAGCGGGGTGCGGACGTTCACCCCAAGCAGGGATCGCAGGCACCGTGGTTCCTGCGTCAGAACTACCTGCTCGACTCGATGACCGCGAAGTTCAGCGATATCGAGGAATCTATGGCATTCAGCAAGAACAACTCCCGTGCCGAGCGGTCCCCCGAACCGGCACACAGCTAGGCGCGCGCACCAGTCGATCGCCGGCTTGTTGTTCCTGATCACCGGCACATTCGCGAAGCCATAGGAGAAGAACATGAGTTTCACAAGTCCGTATCCCGATGTCGAGATCCCCGATCTGAGTGTCTACGACTTCCTGTTCGACCAGATCGACCCCCAAGTCCTCGACAAGCCCGCCCTAATCGAGGGGGCTTCCGGCGCCGTCACGACATATAGCGCGCTGATCAGCCAGATCCAGGGCGTAGCAGGAGCGCTCGCTGCCCGCGGACTGTCGGTGGGCGACGTGGTAGGACTACACGCTCCGAACGTTCCGGCGTTCGCATCGGTGTTCCACGGCACTCTGCGGGCCGGCGGTGTGGCGACGACGATCAACGTGCTCTACACCGCGGAGGACATCGCCAAGCAGTTGACCGACTCCGAGGCGAAGTTCCTCTTCACAGTATCGGTGTTCCTGCCGCAAGCGGCAGCCGCAGCCGAGGCCGCAGGAATCCCCGCGTCGAACGTGTTCGTCCTCGACGGAGCCGACGGCCACCTGGGGCTGCGTGATCTGCTTCTCGAGAACCATCCGGCCCCTGAAGTGTCGTTCGACCCGGCCACCCACCTGGCGGTCCTGCCGTACTCCTCGGGAACCACGGGTCGCCCCAAGGGCGTGATGCTCACCCACCGCAACCTCGTCGCCAACGTGTGCCAGTCACGTCCCATGATGGGAATGACGGCCGACGACAAGGTGCTGGCGGTTCTGCCGTTCTTCCACATCTACGGGATGACGGTGCTGCTGAACACCGCCCTGCACGAGCGTGCCGCCCTGGTCACCATGCCGAAGTTCGACCTGGTCGAATTCCTGCGCATCGTCGCCGAGCAGCGGTGCAGCTACATCTTCATCGCGCCGCCGATCGCCGTGGCGCTGGCCAAACACCCGCTCGTGGACCAGTACGACCTGTCGAGCATCAACATGGTGTTCTCCGGCGCCGCACCACTCGACAGTGCCCTCGGCAAGGCGGTCGCTGCCAGGCTCGACTGCAAGGTCCGCCAGGGATACGGCATGTCCGAGATGAGCCCGGTCAGCCACGTCATCCCGTTCGACAGCGACGACGTCGCTTTGGACTCGGTCGGTTACACCATCTCGAACATGGAGTGCAAGCTCGTCGACCCCGCCACCGGTGAGGAGGTCGACTACCCGGCCGAGGGGGTGAGCGAGCCAGGTGAGTTGTGTTGCAAGGGACCGAACATCATGGTCGGATACCTGGGCAACGAGCAGGCCACCCGGGACACCATCGACGCCGACGGCTTCCTGCACACCGGCGACATCGCCACCGTGGACAGCTCCGGAGTGGTCACCGTGGTCGATCGACTCAAGGAGCTGATCAAGTACAAGGGCTATCAGGTTCCGCCGGCCGAGTTGGAGGCGCTTCTGCTGACACACCCGGGGATCGCAGACGCAGCCGTGATCGGTGTCCTCGACGCGGACGGCGAGGAAGTACCGAAGGCGTTCGTCGTGCGTCAGCCCGACGCGCAGATCGATGATGAGGACGTCATGTCCTTTGTTGCCGAACGCGTTTCGCCACACAAGAAAGTGCGGAAGGTGCAGTTCATCGACGCCGTCCCGAAGTCCGCCTCCGGCAAGATCCTTCGCAAGGATCTGAGGGCCGCCGAGGCCGTCTCGATCGACTAGTCAGCAGCTCACGAGAAGCGGCCGGCAGAGAGCCACTCTCGCCGGCCGTTTCTCGTACCGAGAAAAGGAGACATCGTGCCTCTGGACGACCATTTGAAATCCATGATCGACATGATGGAGAGTGCCGGGGTCCCTCCCCTTCACAGCGGAACACCCGAGTGGAGCCGGAACCAGTACCGTGCCCGAACGGTGGGGGTGCGGTCACCGGACTCGCTGGCAGCCGTCGATCGGGTGCGCGAGCTTTCCGTAGCCGGCGGAGACGGTGATCTTCGTGCACGCGCGTACTACCCTGTCGCGACTACCCCTGTCCCGACGATCGTGTTCTTCCACGGCGGCGGTTGGGTCGTAGGTGATCTCGACACCCACGACGGCATGGCGCGAGCAATCTGCCGCCATACCGACACGGTCGTGGTCTCGGTCGAGTACCGAGTCGCACCGGATCACCCGTTCCCCGCGGCCGTCGACGATGCGGTCGCATCGGTCCGCTGGGTCTTCGACAACCTCCACGAGTTCGGCGGTTCCGGAAGGCTGGCGGTTGCAGGAGACAGCGCCGGCGGGAACCTGGCCGCCGTCGCGGCGCAGATACTGCGGGATGCCGGGGGACCCCCGTTGGCTGGGCAGTTCCTGATCTACCCACCCACCGACGCTCGCGGCGAGTATCTCTCGCGGGTCGAGAACGGCACCGGGTACCTATTGGACACCACGACGATGGACTGGTTCCTCGGGCATTACGCACCGAATCCGGCCGACCACCAGGACGAGCGCATCTCCCCCGTCAATGCGGCGAGCTTGGCCCACCTGCCTCCCGCCGTGATCGTCACCGCTGAGTTCGATCCGCTGCGAGACGAGGCGGAGGACTACGGCCGAGAACTCCGTATCGCGGGCGTTCCGGTGGAAGTGGTGCGCTGCGATGGAATGATTCATGGATTCTTCGACATGGGGGCAGCCTCACCTGGTGCGCAGCAGCACATTGAACGGACCTGCCGGCTCTTCGCGAAGGCATTGAATCAAGAAATAGCCGGCGCCGGCTCGAGCGCCGAACCACAAGCGGAAACAGCAAGGACGGTAGGACGATGACACAGACCATGCGAGCGCAGAGACTCTATGCGGAGACGAGAACCGTTACTGTAGAGGATGTTCCGATACCCACTCCAGGCGAAGGCGAGGTCCTGGTCAAGATCGCGTACTGTGGGATCTGCCATTCCGACATCAGCCAGATCGACGGCACATTTACACCCAAATTGCCCATCTTGACGCTCGGACACGAGGCCTCGGGGTACATCGCGGAGGTAGGGCCGGACGTGACCGGTTGGGCCGTCGGCGACCCCGTGATCATTGCCGCCGGCCGGCCATGCACGACGTGCCGCAATTGCCTGCGCGGACAGATCACCGCGTGTCAGAACCTCAGGCTGATGGCCAGTGCCTACGACGGCGGTTGGGCAGAGTACGCCGTGGCCGAGGCCCGCGGCCTCACCCGGGTCCCTGACAACGTGCCGATGGAGCAGGCAGCGATCCTCGCCGATGCGGTCTCGACCCCATACGGCGCGGTGGTGCGGACCGGAAAGGTCTCGATCGGGGAGTCGGTAGGAGTCTGGGGAGCCGGCGGTGTCGGTACCCACATCATTCAACTGTCGAAACTGGTTGGAGCCGTACCAATTCTGGCTTTCGATATCGAACCGAAGGTGCGGGAACGCGCACTCGATCTCGGTGCAGACTACGCGTTCGATCCAACGGCGGACGATCTGGTGGAGCGGGTAGCCGAGGCGACGAATGGCCGGATGCTCGACGTCGCGTTCGATGCCGTCGGCACGAGTTCCACATTCGACCAGGCGCTCGCGTCGGTGGACGCCGGCGGGCGTGTGGTCCTCGTCGGAATGACGGGACAGGAGTTGTCGTTGGGGCCATCTACAGCCATGGCGCGGTCCTCCAAACAGGTGCTGGGTCACCTTGGCTACCATCCCTCCGACATCGGGGTACTCGCCGCACTCGTGTCCCACGGACGCCTGGATCTGTCCCGCTCGATCAGCGAGATCATCTCGCTCGAGAACGTTGCCGACGGCATCACGAAGCTGCAAACCCGTGAGGGTAATCCGATCCGCATCCTCGTGAAGCCCTGAACACTGTCCAACAATGAAGGGAGAGTCCGATGTCACGCACCATGCGCGCACAACGACTCCACACCGCAACCGGAACCGTCACGGTGGAGGACATTCCGATTCCGCAGCCGGGACCGGGTGAGGTCCTCGTCGAGATTGCCTTCTGCGGCATCTGCCACTCCGACCTGAGCCTGATCGACGGCACCTTCCCGCCCCCACTACCGATGGTCACCCAAGGGCACGAAGCCTCCGGGGTGGTAACCGAACTCGGAGCCGGTGTCACGACGTGGGCGAAGGGTGATCGGGTGCTGCTCAGGGCCGGCCGCGCATGTTCCAGGTGCCGCAACTGCATCTGTGGACGGAACGAGGAATGTCAGGACAGGCAGTCCATGGCGTTCCACTACGACGGAGCCTGGGCCGAGTATGCGCTGGCGCAGGAGAGTGGGCTCGTACGAGTTCCGGACAATGTTCCCCTGGAGCAGGCCGCGCTTCTCACCGATGCCGTCGCCACCCCGTACGGTGCGGTGGTGAGCACCGGAAAGGTGGCGATCGGTGAGACTGTCGGGGTGTGGGGCGTCGGGGGAATCGGCTCCCATACCGTCCAGATCGCGAGACTGGTCGGTGCCGTCCCCATTATCGCTTTCGACGTCAATCCGGCGGTGCTCGAACGCGCACTCGACCTCGGCGCCGACTACGCATTCGATTCCCGAGACGAGAATCTGAAACAAAAGGTCGCCGAGGTGACCGACGGCCGGATGCTCGATGTCGCCTTCGATTCCGTCGGACTGGGTTCCACCTTCGATCAGGCCTTGGAGTTCCTCCGCATCGGCGGCCGACTGGTCGTCGTCGGGTTGAGCGACCAGAAGGCCACGCTGGGCGATATCACGTCCTTCGGACTTTCCAGGAAGCAGGTTCTCGCTCACTTCGGGGGCAGCCCCGCGGCTCTCGAGACCTTGACCGAACTGGTGTCCCGCGGACGTCTGGACTTGAATCGCTCGATCAGCGAGATCATCTCCCTCGAGGACATCGCAAGCGGCATTGCCAAACTGCGCAATCACGAAGGAAACCCGATCCGTATTCTGGTCGATCCCCGACGCGGATAATCGGAGTTGCCGGAAAGAATCATCGATTCGCTTGCGCCCAAGCAACTTTCATACCGCGGGGCCAGAGACCATCCGGCTCCGCGGTATCCACTACTCCGCGGTATCGCCCGCTTCGTCGACAACCTGCTGCACGATCTCCATGAACCGGCGGACATTGGCCCGCTCATCGCCCTTTCGAGCGGCGGCAACCATCTGCACGGCCGGTGCGCCGAGGATGGGGACGTAAGCGATCCCGGGCCGCGGCGCCCCAATCCTCGCCCTGCCAGTCGTTGGCATCATGCCGATTCCCGCAGCTACCAGGGCGAGGGTACCTTCCAACCCGCGCGCGACTGCCGCGACCTTGGCCGGCTTGTCCGGCGGGCGTAAGTCGGCGAGCGTCCAGAAGCGGCGGCGCGTCGAATCAGTATGAGGAAGGGCAATCAAGGGCGCATCGAACGCCTCGTCGGTAGAAACGAAGTCACGGTCGGCCCACACATGGGTGGACGCCACCGCGAGCACCATGGGGTCGCTATAGAGCACGATCTCATCGTGCTCTATCCCCAAGGGGCCGTAGAAGATCGCGACATCGGTGTCGCCCCCCTCGAGGCCGCACGAGGGATCAGCGAGTGCGTACTCGGAAACCTCGACAGCAATGCCGGCGTCCGACGCCGCGTGCAGAATCGGGCTGGTGAGGCCCCATGCCGCCCCAGCTACAACTCCCAGGCGAATCGAGTACTGCGGGTCCCCTGACACCCGACGGGTCTCCTCGACCAGTTCGTCGAACGTGCCGAGCAGTTGCATACCACCGACCTTGAGCGTTTCACCCGCGGCGGTGAGCGTGACCTGTCGCGTCGTCCGCTCCAGAAGCGGCGTACCGAGCGCCTTCTCGAGCTGGGAGATCTGGGAAGACAGTGTCTGCTGTGCCACGTGGAGACGGTGCGCCGCTCGGGTGAAGTTCAATTCCTCGGCCACCGCAAGGAACGACCTCAACAACCGCGTTGAGAGATCAACCATGAGTTCCGGTAACTCTCACTGAAACTTCGAGTTTCCTACTGTGGTACATCTCTCACTAACCTTCGCACTGTTGGAACCACCACACATCGATCGAGCGTGTCCCCCGAGATACTAGCCCGCTCGCTCGCTGATTCCGATATCCACAGAGGCCGTCTCTGCACGAAACGCGCGGTATGTAGTCGCACCGCCATGACGCGCAGTACGTCGCGGATCGGGAGCAGTACCTGCCCGAATCAATCAGTTGTTTGTCCGCGCCCTCTCCTACCTAGCCGAAGGAACCTGGTCGATGACCCTGACGAGTTCAGCCCCTCCGACTCCGCGAGAGTCATCCGCCAAAGGCGCCTGGTGGATCGTCCTCCTGCTGTGCGCGATCAACATCGTCAACTTCCTGGACAAGTCCGCCTTCGGGCTGGTCGCTCTTCCCGTCATGGAGGAGTTCGGTCTGACCCCCTCGCAGTTCGGCACGATCAACAGCGCGTTCTTCGCGGTGTTCGCCGTCTCGGCCGCCGGACTGTCGTGGCTCGGCAACCGCTACTCGGCTCGTTGGCTGCTCGTCGTCCTTATCGTCGTGTGGTCGCTGCTGCAGCTCCCGATCGCCGTGACGAACACCGTCGTGCTGCTGGTCCTGTGCCGAATCGCACTCGGCGCCGCCGAAGCTCCGTTCATGCCAATCTCCCAGCACGTACTGCAGCAGTGGTTCCCGGATCGACTGCGGCAGGCTCCGATAATGGTCGTCGTCGCCAGCGGCGGAATCGGCGGTATTGTCCTGATCCCACTGTTGGCCAAGTTGATCGAGAGCGCCGGTTGGCGGTGGCTCTTCGTCGTGTTGGCCGTCGCAGGTTTCGTGGTGGCGTTGTTGTGGGCATTCTTCGGCGCGGAACGCCCCACCGATCAGGCGACCACGGCCGCGACAGATTCGCCTGAGGTTTCGACGCCAGACCGTGTTCCCTACCGCAAGATCGTCTGCAGCGGAACGTTCCTAGGTTCGGTAGCCGCCCTGTTCGTCGCACAGTGGATCTTGGCGTTCGGATCGGCCTGGGTGCCCGCATACCTGGAGCAGGGTCTGGGGTTCACGTCCTCGAAGGCCGGCCTCCTCGTCGGGGTGCTGTACGTGATCATCTCGGTGGGCACGCTCGGCTACGGGGTGCTGTCGCAGATGCTCTCCTCCCGGGGCGTGTCGAACCGACAGGCCAGGGTCGTCCCCATGGCGGTTCTGTTCGTAGCGGGAGCGGCAATCCTGATCCTCTCCACGATGGGAGTTCCCCCTGTGGCGAGTGCTCTGCTGCTCGGCGTGGGCTGTGCCCTGGCGCAGGGTGGGTTCGGGATCGGACCGGTGTCGCTGGGGCAGGTCGTTCCGCCGACGCAGCGTCCCGCCGTGCTGGGCATGCTGTTGACTGGAGGTGCCCTCGGCGCCATCACGGCCCCGACAGTGTTCGGAGCCCTGATCCAGAACGCCGCGACACCTCTCCAGGGCTACCATCATGCGCTCTGGGTCACCGCCGGCGTCTTCGCTCTGGCAGCAGTGGTTGTGATGGTCTTCATCAGGCCGGAACGGGACGCCGCTACTTGGGCGGTGAAGGCCCGAGTCGAACAGCAGTGACAACTGCCATTCAGAGCCCGGACACAGACAACCGGACCTTATGGAAGTGGTGGGTTCGGTTCCACGGACTGCGCTGACGAACCGGGCGTCCTGTCCACCCCCGACGGGGATCGACAGGACGCCCGATCGACATGCAGTGTCAGCTACCGCTCGAACCTCCGGAACCCGTATCGCCTCCTGACCCATCGAGCGGATCGGTGCCGCCGGCGGTTGCCGGGAACAGGAATCCGGTGGCCTTGGTCTTCAGCAAGGTGCCGGTGTCGTTGGGCACCTTGGCACGCCAGTTGACGATCGGGTTGAGGACGCCGAACGGACCACATCCGCTGGCACCCGGCAGCGCGAAGTCGGTTGCCGTGTTCTGCACGTTGTCGATCGCGGCGGTGCCCGCCGGGTACGGCGTCGTGATATCGGTCGTGGGCAGGTCATCCATAGGGTTCGACTTGTCGAGTTCGAACACCACTGGATTGTCCTCGGAGCCGATGTAGCAGTTGCCGCCGAGGAACGGATTGTCGATCTTCAGCCGCACCGGCAGCGTGATGTCGTAGTCGGTGATGATCCCGTTGAACATCGGTACGTCCACCGCTTCGACTGTCGACGTCACGGCAGCGAGGCCGAACAAGTTGTTGAAGGGCAGGTCCACGCCGAGCACACCGCCGGGCACGGTGAGCGGCTTACTGTAAACGCCGTTGCTGCCGTCGTCGCGCGGTATGAAGTCCACGTCACCGAGGTTGCCGGCGATGATCATGTCCCCATCCCCGATCGGCAGGGTAAACCCGTTGTTGGCAAAGGTTCCGCTCCGGACCACAACAGACAGGCACGCCTCGGTCAGAACCGGGTCGCAGACAGCGCCGCCCGGGACTGGGACTGTGACGGGATCGGGCGCGGCCGCCGCGGTGGGTGCGACAAGGGCCATCGAGGCAGCGACGGCGCTGCCGACCAGGGCAGCGCGTGCCGGGCGGCTGCGGCGCAGAGACTTCGTTTGCGTGTTCACTCGTTCTCCTCGAGATTCAGCTGGTGTCGATCGACCACACGGGGCGACCGGCCAACAAAGCGACTGAGAAATCTGGTGACGTGCTGTGCGCGAAGCGGGCTCACCGCGGCACGCGGAATCTGGTCGACCACGACTCGATGGAGCAGGCCGACACCATCAATGTGACTGTGATCACGGGTTACAACAGATCAGTTTTCTATCACAATTCGTATTTGCGTGGAAAGGGGCGATTTCAAACGGAGGTTCGTGAAGGAAATTCGGGCTACCCACGAGTAGCAACGCATGCAACACTGTTCAACCATGATCAACACACGCGTAGTCGCCGCCGCCGCGGTGGCAGGGGTCTTCTTCCTCGCCGCGTGCGGGAGGCAGGACTCGGGTTCGGAGCAGGACAACCATGACGCATCTCCAGCCGCGTCGATGCAGGTCACCACGCACGCCGCTCCCTCGACGTCCACCGAATCGCCGATCCCCACCACCAGCGCGGCCGCCGCTCCTTCGGCCGCGACCACACTGCCACCGCCCCCACCGGCCCTCACGCCGACACCCCCCACGATCGGCGAGATCGACGCGCGCTCACCGGATCAGATCGTCGCCGAGTCCGGCGCTCGAGGGCAGCGGTACCTGGCCGCATTGCGTGCCGCAGGAATTCCGCCGACGGGCATGGAAGCCGCCGAGGTCCTGTACGCACAAGGCACGTGTCAAGCACTGGCACAGGGTGATTCGCGAGCGAGTGTCCTCGCCGAGTTCGACTCGGTCGGCCGGACGTATGCGCAGTTCCTGCCGATGACGGCCAGTCAGATCGCCGAAGCCTACGTCTCCACCGCGGAGCGCACCTACTGTTGAGCTGCAGAACACGCTGCAACGGCAACCTCTGATCGGTTCACGACGACATGCGGCCGAGTGTCCGGCTCGAACCGTCAGGCCTTGGAGCGCAACCAGTTTGCGAGCCAGGACGTGGCCGTCGCACCGGACCCGTCCACGACGTAACCGCGATAATCGTGGTGTACCTGCGAATCGTAGAACCGCTCCAACTGCTCGAATCGCTGCTCGTTGGCCTGATCGGTGAGCTGCGCCTGCAGCGTCGCGATCCCGCCCGCCGCCATCAGGTCATCGAAGATCGCGAGGGCCTCCTGCGTGTAGCGGCCCATCATCGGCGCTACCGGATCCGACACCTGGGCGAGGAATCCCGCCATCCGGGTGACGAAGTCGTCCTTCGGCGTCGAGCAGTACAGATCGCCGACCACGCAGAACGTACGGGTCTGCTCACTCACCCACCCGAAGCCACCGATCCGCGGTCCGCCCGCCCCGTTGCCCACCACTCGCGGACCCACAAGGGCATCCGTCTCTGAGCGCCGCGGATCCGACAGCAGTCCCACGGCCGCGATCCGCGACGGCGGGACGATACCGAGTCCGGTGCCGATCTCGGCGGCCAGGTCACCGGCCGCATCTGCTCCCTGGCTGTACCCGATGATTCCGAAATTTGTGTTGCCGCATCGCTTCGCGATATCGCCGATGATTGCCCGAGCGTTGTCGACGGCCTGACGCTTGGACGCGGCGTAGACCTCCGACTCCCACGGGAACGCCGTCGCCGCATACGTCACATAGTCGACCCCCACCGATGACGGCAGCGCATCCGTGACGGCGGAAAGCATGCCCGGCCGGGGCTTGGAATCCGGCGACGTTTCCCACGTCCCCGGGATGGCGACCACATGGAGATTCGGGCACACGGGCGCAGCCTGCGCCGACCCTACGGACACCACCGAACCGACCACTGCCACAACGCATGCCCCGAGCGCAACGAACAACTTCTTCACACGCATGAACACCGCACCCCACTCACTCGATCCCAGTGGTCACTTCCCCATGACCACGTGCCGTGACGTCCCCTCCCGTGACAACGCCTGCGGGTGACGCGACACGGCGATCTTGCCAGAACTTTGTGTCGGGGCGATGCACGATCAGTAAACAAACGTTACCGGAGGGCCGGTCGAAATTGGATTCCTTTACCCGGCCGACGAAGAGTGCGGTCCGGCACGCTGAGACCTGCCCCGGGCGTGCGACCGAAAAGACGGTGGGTCCCCTCGATTTTCCAGGGGACCCACCGCCTTGGTCAGATCAGCCGCCCAGGCTCCCGAACAGCCCCGACAGGTCACCGAGGCTGCCGCTGGGCACCGGCAAAGTGTCCGGAGTGCCGGTCACCGTGAGGTTGACCGGGTCCGCAGCGGAGTCGACGAAGCCACCGTCCGCCGTGAACTCGGCAGTGACAACGAACTCGCCCGGGTTCTGGAAGAACGTTGTGAGGGTCGCGACGCCACTCTGATCCACCCGAACCGGACCGCCGAGCAGCGTGTCACCGATCTTGAACTGCACCGTGCCACGCGCTTCGGCCGGAGCCAGACGTGCGGTGAGGGTCACCGGAGATCCCTTGCCGGTCGCCGCGATCGGATCGACAGTGATCGTGGTGGCCACATCAGCGGCCGGCGCCTCGGTGACGCTGACCGGGTACTGCAGCGAGACCGACGAGGAGATCCCCTCGGCGCCCGAGTAGCGGGCTATCACCCGATGGGTTCCGTTGGTCGTGAAGGTATGCGGGAGCACGGCGACGCCGTCATCCATCACATCGGCTGTACCGACCGCAGTGCCGTCGACCTCGAAGGTCACCGTGCCGCCGGAGACTCCCGGTTCGACCTTGGCGGTCAGGTTCACCGGCTCGTCCCGGTAGGCGTCGTGATCGGGTCCGGTGACCGAGGTGGTGGTCTGGATGTCCTGCGAGGTCACCGTGACCGTCTTCGAACCCGACGACGGATGGGAGAACTCCGAACCCAGGAACTTCGCCTCGTAGGTGTAGTCACCGTCTACGTCGAGCGTCTGAGTCAGCGAAGCCTTGCCGTTCACCAGATCTACTGGCGCTCCGACGTCCTCACCGCCCAACGTGAACTGAACCTGCCCGGTGTCCGGCGTGGGAACGACTGTGGCGCTGAGGGTGAACTCGCCGCCGTTGGTCACCGCGCTGGGACCGTCCAGATGCGTGACGGTCTCGGAGACCCCGCGCAGAACCTGCACCGTCGTCAGAGGACCGGCACCCGCGTTGAGCGGGCCACCTGTGCTGTCACGCGGAGTGCACTGGGTCGGCGCCCACACGGTCCCGACGACGGGCGCGTTCACCCGCGGCAGGAACGTCAGGAAGTTGGCGTCGTTGGCGAAGGCGCCCGCGGAACCGGCCGTGCGCAGCTTCAGCTGAATCTCGCCGGTGGTGCCCGCCTTCAGCCGCGCCTTGACCTGTGGCAACTGGAAGGTCGTGTCGGTGCCGCCGGTTGCGCTCGCCTTGATCCCGCCTTCCGAGCTCTTCGAGGAGCTCGGGCCGTTGCCGATCGTCTGGTTGTTCCCGGACAGGCGGATGATCTGCCCGTTCGGATCCACGTTGCCCTGATCGTTGACCACGAGCACGTTGGGTGCGACACCGGAGAGCCCGAACCCGGTGCCCGGCACCACAGTTCCGCTGAGGAGTTGTGCGTTCTGTGGCATCTCCACGTCGATCTTCAGCCGGGAGACATTGGTCAGGCTGGCGCCGGAACCGGGATCGTTGGGAACCGAGATCGGCGGCGGCGTGATGATCACGTCGAACTCCTCACCGGGCGCCACGGTCGCTGGCGCGTCGACCGTCACCGATGCTTCCTGCACCTGGTCCTGCGGCCCGCCGGCCAGGCTCGACGAAGGCACCGCACGGCACGCATTCTTGAATGCGATCGTGGAAGTCTCCGCCGAAGCCGTTGCCACGCCCAGCACGGCCGCGCCGGCTATGACCGTCGCGCCCACCGCGACCGGTCCGATAAAGCGGTACAGCCTGGAACTCATCGATCCTCCTGCACTCATCTCGTCAGCCCCCAATCGATCCAGCGAGCAACCCGCCGAGCGGGCCTTCCAACAGCGATCCGAGGCTGCCGGCACCCGAATTGGGAGTCTCCGGCGCGGCGGACACGTTCAGCACCACGGGATTGGACACGGTGTCCCGGAAGCCTTCGCCGCCAAGGAACTTCGCGCTGAGCAACTGTGTGCCCTCGAAGTCCAGCGTGGTGGTGATGGATGCTTTGCCGTTCACCACCGCGACCGGCACGCCGATCGCCTCGGCACCCTTGTAGAACTGCACGGTGCCGACGGCGTCCGCGGGACCGACGGTCACGGTCAGCGTCAGCGTCTGCCCCACGACCGACAAGCCCTCGACCTTCAAGTCCGCGTCGACCGCGGTCAGCACCGGCGGCGCGTCCTCCACTATTGCGGTGAACGCCGTGGAGGCGGAAGCGTTGAACCCGTCGGTTCCGGTGAACTCGGCGACCACCTGGTAGGAGCCGGCGGTGGCGAAGATGTGCTCGAGAACAGCGACGCCGTCGGCGGTGCCGACATCGGCACGTCCGACCTCGGTGCCGTCGACCCGGAAGATGACCTCGCCGCCGGTGGGGATCGGGCGGACGGACGCCATCAGGTTGGTCGGGCTGCCGGACTCGGCGGTCACCGGCTCGACGACCACGGTGGTGGTCTGCCAAGCACCGTAGGCGACGCTGACCTGCTGGGCCGCGGCGGCCGAGTTGGCGTAACCGAAGCCACCAGTGAAGTTGGCCGTCACCGCGAAGTCACCCGGATCGTCGAAGCGGTGATTGAGGGTGGCCATGCCGTCGCTGACCTGGACGGGGTTGCCGACGTTGGTGCCGTTCACCGCGAACTGCACGGTGCCATCGGCGCCTGCCGGGGAAATGGTAGCCGCCAACGGCACCGTCGTCCCCGCCTCGGCCGTAGCCGGCACCGTCACATTGGTCGTGGTCACCACCGGGCCGACCTCGATCGGCACCGCTGTCGACTCGGAGGCATGGAACTGACCACTAGGGGTGTACTTGGCGGAGATGGAGTAGGTACCCATCTCGCTGAAGGAGTGGGGCAGCGTGGCCGTGCCTCCGCTTACCGCGACCGGGTCACCGATGGGGTTCGCGCCTTCGAAGAACTGCACCGTGCCGGTGGCACCGGCCGGGGAGACCGTCGCCGTGAGGTTCGCTTCGCTGCCCTTGCCCACGGTGGTGGGTGCCGTCACGGTGGTCGTCGTCTCAGCATGATCGTGCAGGACTCGGACCTTGGCCCCGGTGGCGCCGACGCCCTGCTGAGAGCCGAACGAGTACACGTCGAAGAGGAAGCCGCTGTCGAAGTCCCCGGGCGTGGGGTGGTCCGGCACCTTGTACGTAACGGTGTATTGCAGCACGGTGCTGCCCTTGATATGGAAGCCGCCTCCGCCGATCACCGGAACCGAACTGCATCCGCCCCCACTGCAGACCGCCTTGATATGGCCATCCACATCGGTGACGGTCGCCCCCATCGACACTTCGGAGCTCACATACTGGAACCCCGCGGGCGGGAGATGCCACATCGTCGTGATGTAACGGCCCAAGTTGAGGAAGCCGCCGACCCTCGAGTTCTCCCAGATGCTCGAACGGTAGGTGACCGTATCGCCGGGATTGAGAACATTGGTGGCTCCGACAACGCCGTTGACGCTGTAAATCTGTGTGTTCCAACCGAGATTGTCGGCCGTCTGGTTACCTGACGACGACGATGGTGGTGGTGGGTCCGACGGGTCCGCGCTTGCCGGGCCAGCCATGGCCAAGACCAGCGCTGACGCGCTGACCAGGACCAAGAATGGCGCGGCAAGTCGCCTGAAGACGCGAGTTGCCATGGATCCTCCTTCAAGGGACGCCCTCAACAACTCCCGACTCCGTTGTTACTGGACGGTTGTATAGTTGTGATCAGGACCACTATCGCCCAGGAAGGCTGTTCCCGTGCCCGTTTCGTCGAATACGGCGCGGTGCTGGCGATTGACGGCTTTCCTTCGCTACTTCGGACGTCGTGTTCCGGATTAGGTTCTCGAAGGTCCAGATCCGGTCTGAAAGCAGACGAAGGCCCCATTTCACGCGAGGCGAAGCGTGAAATGGGGCCTTCGAGTACTGGTGGCGGGGAACGACGCTGGTCCCCGCTTGGATCAGCGCTGAGGCACGCTGGTGGTCTGGATCGGCGCGGGCAGCGCCGTCGAGCCCTCGAGGAACTTGTCGACCGCGGCTGCACACGAGCGACCCTCGGCGATGGCCCACACGATCAGCGACTGACCGCGTCCCATATCGCCGGCAACGAAGACACCGGGCACGTTCGTCTCCCACTCCGAGGAGCGGGCGACGTTGCCGCGCTCGTTCAGGTCGACGCCCAGGTCGGTGAGCAGACCCGGCTTCTCGGGTCCGACGAAGCCCATCGCGAGGAACACGATGTCGGCCTCGAGCTCGAAGTCCGAGCCCTCGACCTTCTCGAAGCGGCCGTTCACCATCGTGACCTCGTGGGCCTTCAGCGCCGTCACCTTGCCATCGACTCCGACAAAAGCCTCGGTGTTGACCGAGAACACACGCTCGCCGCCCTCCTCGTGTGCGGAGGAGACGCGGTACATGAGCGGGTAAGTCGGCCACGGGGTCTGCTCGGCGCGCTCCTCCGGCGGACGCGGCATGATCTCGAACTGGTGCACGCTCTCCGCGCCCTGGCGGTGACTGGTGCCGAGGCAGTCGGCACCGGTGTCGCCGCCGCCGATGATGACGACCTTCTTGCCCTTCGCCGTGATCGGAGGCTCGCCTGCTTCATCGAGAACTGGGTCGCCCAGCTGGACGCGGTTGGCGATCGGCAGGAACTCCATCGCCTGGTAGATGCCGTCGAGCTCGCGCCCCGGGATTTGCAGGTCACGCGCCTCGGTGGCGCCGCCGGCGAGGACGACCGCGTCGAACTGCGCACGTAGCTGCTCCGCGGTGATGTCGACACCGACATCGACACCGGTGCGGAACACGGTGCCCTCGGCCTCCATCTGCGCCAAGCGACGGTCGATGTGGCGCTTCTCCATCTTGAACTCGGGAATGCCGTAGCGCAGCAGGCCGCCGATGCGGTCCTCACGCTCGAACACCGTCACCGAGTGCCCAGCGCGGGTGAGCTGCTGTGCGGCAGCCAGTCCCGCAGGACCGGAGCCGACGACAGCCACCTTCTTGCCGGTGATGTACGACGCCCGCACCGGCTGCACCCAACCCTCGTCGAAGGCGCGGTCGATGATCTCGACCTCGACCTGCTTGATGGTGACCGCATCCTGGTTGATGCCGAGCACGCACGACGCCTCACACGGCGCCGGGCACAGCCGCCCGGTGAACTCCGGGAAGTTGTTGGTCGCGTGCAACCGATCGATACCCTCGCGCCACCGGTCCTTGTGGACCAGATCGTTCCACTCCGGAATCAGGTTTCCGAGCGGGCAGCCGTTGTGGCAGAAGGGGATACCACAATCCATACACCGGCTGGCCTGAGCCTTGAGAGTTTCGGGCTGGAAATCTTCGTAGACCTCCTTCCAGTCCATCAGGCGCAGCGGCACCGGACGGCGGAGGGGCAGCTGGCGCGACGTGTGCTTGAGGAAGCCGTTCGGATCACCCACGAGCTGCCTCCATGATTGCGTCGTCCACGTTGGTTCCGTTCTTCTTCGCGGTCTCGATAGCGACGAGGACCTTCTTGTAGTCGCGCGGCATGACCTTTGCGAAATGTGCTTTCTGGTGCGACCAGTCGGCGAGGATCCGAGCCGCGACCTCGGATCCGGTCTCGTCACGGTGACGCTCGATGGCGCCTGCGAGCCACTCGAAGTCCCGGGCGTTGAGATCCTCGAGATCGACCAGTTCGGTGTTGAGGTTGGCCCCGAAATCACGCTCCGGGTTGAAGATGAACGCGACACCCCCGGACATACCGGCACCGAAGTTGCGTCCGGTCTTGCCCAGGATGACCACCTTGCCACCGGTCATGTACTCGCAACCGTGATCGCCCACCCCCTCCACGACAGCGGTGGCGCCGGAGTTGCGGACTGCGAAGCGCTCACCCACCATACCGCGGACCAGGGCCTCACCACCGGTGGCGCCGAACAGGATCACGTTGCCGCCGATGATGTTCTCCTCGGGCACGAAGCCCTCGGCCGTCTGCAACGGCGGGCGGACCACGATCCGGCCACCGGACAGGCCCTTGCCAACAAAGTCATTGGCATCGCCGTGCAGCCGCAGCGTCATACCCTTGGGCACGAACGCACCGAAGCTGTTTCCAGCCGAACCCGTGAAGGTGATGTCGATCGTGTTGTCCGGCAGTCCCTCTGCGCCGTACACCTTGGTCAATTCGTGGCCGAGCATGGTGCCGACCGTGCGGTTGACGTTGGTGATGTCCGACGCGAACGCAACGGCCTCACCCTTGTCGAGAGCCGGACGCGCCTGCACGATCAGCTGCTGATCGAGCGCCTTCTCCAGACCGTGCTCCTGCGTGCCGGAGCAGTACAGGTCCTGGTCCATGAACGCGGATTCGACCTGGTGCAGAATCGGCGAGAGGTCCAGCTTCGACGCCTTCCAATGCTCGATCGCCTTGGTGGTGTCGAGGAGATCCACCTGGCCGACCGCCTCCTGGAGAGTACGGAAGCCCAGTTCCGCGAGGAGCTCACGCACCTCTTCGGCGATGTACAGGAAGAAGTTCTCCACGAACTCGGGCTGGCCCGCGAAACGCTTGCGCAGCACCGGGTTCTGCGTCGCCACACCCACCGGGCAGGTATCGAGGTGGCATACGCGCATCATGATGCAACCCGAGACCACGAGCGGCGCGGTCGCGAAACCGAACTCCTCGCCGCCGAGCAGCGTCGCGATCATGACGTCGCGGCCGGTCTTCATCTGGCCGTCGACCTGAACCACGATGCGGTCGCGAAGACCGTTGAGCAGCAGCGTCTGCTGGGTCTCTGCGAGGCCGAGCTCCCACGGGGCGCCGGCGTGCTTGAGCGAGGTCAGCGGCGACGCGCCGGTGCCGCCGTCGTGACCCGAGATGAGGACGACGTCCGCGTGCGCCTTCGAGACACCCGCGGCGACCGTGCCGACACCGATCTCCGAGACCAGCTTGACGTGAATCCGCGCCTGCGGGTTCGCGTTCTTCAGGTCGTGGATCAGCTGGGCCAGATCCTCGATCGAGTAGATGTCGTGGTGCGGCGGCGGCGAGATGAGGCCGACGCCCGGAGTCGATCCACGAACCTCGGCGACCCACGGATACACCTTGTGCGGCGGCAGCTGGCCACCCTCACCCGGCTTGGCGCCCTGCGCCATCTTGATCTGGATGTCGGTGCAGTTGCTCAGGTAGTGCGACGTGACACCGAAGCGACCCGACGCGACCTGCTTGATCGCCGACCGGCGCCAGTCACCGTTCTCGTCCGGCGTGAAGCGTGACGGATGCTCGCCGCCCTCACCGGAGTTCGAGCGGCCACCGAGACGATTCATCGCGATCGCGAGGGTTTCGTGCGCCTCCGCGGAGATCGAGCCGTAGCTCATCGCGCCGGTCGAGAAGCGCTTGACGATCTCGCTGGCGGGCTCGACCTCGTCGATCGAGATGGGCTGACGCAGACCGGTCTTGAACTTGAACAGGCCGCGCAGCGACGCCAGTCGCTCCGACTGGTCGTCGACCAGCTTCGTGTACTCCTTGAACACCGAGTACTGGCCGGTGCGGGTCGCGTGCTGGAGCTTGAACACCGTGTCCGGATTGAACAGGTGATACTCGCCCTCCCGCCGCCACTGGTACTCGCCGCCCACCTCGAGCTCGCGGTGGGCGCGCTCCTCCGGACGGTCCAGGTACGCATTGGCATGCCGCACAGCGACATCCGCGGCGATCTCGTCCAGGCCGATACCGTCGAGGGTGGACTTGAGGCCGGTGAAGTACTCGTCCACCAGATCCTGCGACAGGCCGATCACCTGGAACAGCTGAGCACCGGTGTACGACGCCAGCGTCGAGATGCCCATCTTGGACATCACCTTGAGAACGCCCTTCCCGGCTCCCTTGATGTAGTTCGCGACCGCCTGGTCGATCGTGAGACCCGGCAGCTCGTTGTTCTGGATCAGCTCGTCGACGGTCTCGAATGCCATGTACGGGTTGACTGCTGCGGCACCGAAGCCCAGCAGCGCCGCCATGTGATGGACCTCGCGGGCGTCACCGGACTCGACGATGAGACCGACCTTGGTACGGGTCTTCTCGCGCACCAGATGCTGGTGCACCGCGGAGGTGAGCAACAACGACGGGATGGGCGCGAACTTCTCGTTGGACTCGCGGTCGGAGAGCACGATGATCCGTGCGCCGCCGGCGATGGCCTCGGAGACCTTCTCGCGCACCGTCTCCAGCGCCTTGCGCAGACCCTCGCCGCCGCGGGCCACCGGATACAGGCCGCGAACGACAACGCTGCGGAAGTGCGGGAACGCACCGTTGTCGTTGACGTGGATCAGCTTCGCGAGGTCATCGTTGTGCAGGATCGGCTGCGGCAGCACGATCTGGCGGCACGACGCAGCCGACGGGTTGAGCAGGTCGGCCTCGGGTCCGATGGTGCCGCCGAGACTGGTGACGATCTCCTCGCGGATGGCGTCCAGCGGCGGGTTGGTCACCTGGGCGAACAGCTGCTGGAAGTAGTCGAACAGCATGCGTGGCCGCGCGGAGAGCACCGCGATCGGGGTGTCGGTGCCCATCGAGCCCAACGCTTCGCCGCCGGTCGCAGCCATCGGCTTGACGAGGAGGTTGACCTCTTCGTTGGTGTAACCGAACATCTGCTGGCGCAGGACAACCCGGTCGTGGGTCATGTAGGTGTACTTGCTGTCCGGCAGGTCGTCGATCTGGACGAGGCCATCGTCGATCCACTGCTGGTACGGGTGTTCGGCAGCGAGCTCCGCCTTGATCTCGTCATCGGAGACGATGCGGCCTTGCGCGGTGTCGACCAGGAACATGCGGCCCGGCTGCAGGCGCACCTTCTTGACGATCTTCTCGGGCGCGATGTCGAGGACACCAACCTCGGACGCCATGACGACCAGGCCGTCGTCAGTCACCCAGAGGCGCGACGGGCGAAGGCCGTTGCGGTCGAGCACAGCACCGACGACGGTGCCGTCGGTGAAGCACACCGATGCCGGGCCGTCCCACGGCTCCATGAGCGCCGAGTGGTACTGGTAGAACGCCTTGCGTGCCGGATCCATGCTCTCGTGACGCTCCCAGGCCTCCGGGATCATCATCAGCACGGCGTGCGGCAGGCTGCGTCCGCCGAGGTGCAACAGCTCGAGCACCTCGTCGAAGCGCGCGGTGTCCGAGGCGCCAGGCGTGCAGACCGGGAAGATCTTCTCGAGCGCGCTGCGCTGGTCCTTGCCGGACCCAACGTCACCTGACGCGAACACGTCGGACTTGATGAGCGCCTCACGCGCCCGCATCCAGTTCTCGTTGCCGCTGACGGTGTTGATCTCGCCGTTGTGCGCGACGCGGCGGAACGGATGCGCCAGCGGCCACGACGGGAATGTGTTGGTGGAGAAGCGCGAGTGCACCAGGCCCAGCGCGCTCTCGAGCCGCTCGTCCTGCAGATCCAGGTAGAAGCCCTTGAGCTGCGGGGTGGTGAGCATGCCTTTGTAGACGAATGTCTGCCCGGACAGGCTCGGGAAGTACACCGACTCGCGGCCGGTCGCGTCCTTGCCGGCGCCCTCGTTGCCGAGCTCGTGTTCGACGCGCTTGCGGATGACGTACGCGCGGCGCTCGAGGTCCATGCCGGTGACGGCGTCGCCGACAGCCACATCCCCCGTCGCTTCGCTCGCCCCAGGGCTACCGATGAACACCTGACGGAACGTCGGCATCGCGTCGCGAGCGAGGGAACCCAGCGACGAGTCGTCGGTGGGAACCGCGCGCCACCCGAGAACCGTCAGGCCCTCCTCGGCGACGATCTTCTCGACACCCGCGGCGGCCTCGGCGGCTGCCTCGGCGCCCTGCGGCAGGAACGCGATACCGGTGGCATACGCGCCCTCGGCGGGGAGCTGAAAGTCCACGACGGCACGCAGGAAGCGGTCCGGAACCTGCAGCAGGATGCCCGCACCGTCACCGGTATTGGGCTCGGAACCCGCTGCACCGCGGTGCTCGAGGTTCACCAGTGCCGTGATCGCCTTCTCGACGATGTCGCGGCTGCGGCGACCGTGCATGTCGACAACGAACGCAACGCCACACGCGTCATGTTCGTTTGCCGGATGGTAGAGCCCTTGGGGCCCGGGAAGATGCTTCATACCCACTGCCTTCGTATGCGTAAATGCACCGACGACCAGCAGCGCTGATGGTCATCCACTTGCAGAGCGAGTACCGGCACGACATTGTGTTCGGCACCACCGAGAAGGGCTCATCGTTGAGCCTCGACACGGGACCGTCCTTCGCCCGGGCATCGTTGCTCGAGGGCGTTTCGGACGTTTGTGAGTCCACCGTGTTGAGAAAATGTTAATTCAGACCCCCGGGAGAAACGCAACCAAGGCTCCCCTTTCCACACCACGACCTGCAACTTTGCGATCGCCTTCTGGGCGAATGCAGCGCACATCACAGCCTAAGGTGATCGGCCCGGCCCTGGTGAGGCGGCGAATTGCAGCATCGACACGATCCTCCTACGAGGGTGCTGCGGTTGCATCTCGCTCCGGTGTCGAGCTGGTCGCACGACCGACCGTCGAAGACGCCGCACCACCCGGCTGCGAATGCGCGAGCGCGTCGTCAAGGGGTGAAATCGCGTTCCGGGTGAGAAATCGGACCGCAGCGGGATCCGGAGGCAGAAATGACTACTGGCCGCAGCGAGTGGACAGCTGCGGCCAGTGCGAGTCGAACCTTAGCACCGGTTGAACGCTTGTCTCACAGTGATCGATGAACTCTGAGCATTCCGGAGACCGCACACATTTCGCCGGCATCTCACACCAAATACGGACCAATCGGGGTGTGACGCTGCCAAAAGGTCTGTGGCGACGATTCAGCGGCACGGAGGTGGGCGGCGGAAACAGGCTGCGGCACGGAGGTCGACGGCGGACGCAAAGAAAGAGGCCGCGAACTTCGAGAAGTTCGCGGCCTCTGCCTGTGGTGGGCGAAGGGGGACTTGAACCCCCACGTCCCGAAGGACACTGGCACCTGAAGCCAGCGCGTCTGCCATTCCGCCACTCGCCCGAGCGACGGGAAAACATTAGCATGCAGGCTTCCAAGTGCACGATTCGTGCAGGTAGAGGGCGGAAATCGCGATACGGAACTGCGGTAGAACCCGTCGCTGCGGGGCGGGCGGATATCATGCAGGTGTCGCGGCCTGCCCACGACACGCAGAAGACATGACAATGGACAACAACAGCAAGGTTCATGCCGTGGGGATCGTTCAACGTTTCGAGCGCAAGCTGCAGGGGGCCGTCGGTGACGCCTTCGCGCGCGTCTTCGGCGGTGGCGTCGTACCGCAGGAAGTCGAGGCCGCGCTGCAGCGTGAGGCCACCGACCGCGTCCAGCAGCTCGACGGCGGGCATCTACTTGCGCCCAACAGCTACGTGATCACGATCAACAACTCGGATCACGAGAAACTGGCCTCGGACCACGAGCTGACCGTCAAATCTTTTGCCCGGCACCTCGAGGGCTTCATCCGAGAACAAGGGTGGCAGACCTACGGGGACATCGACGTCCGTTTCGAGCCGTCACCGACATTGCACACAGGGCAGTTCCGCACCGCAGGCTCGGTCGACCCGGACGCACGCCGCAGTAACACTGGCGGATCCGGTCCCGATCCTCGTGCGGCACGTGCCTCCGTACCCGTCCCACCGACCCCAGGAGCTAGCCCCATGACGCAGAACTCCGGACACGATGCCGGCCGCAATCCCGAGGACGCCCGCGGTCAGGGACGCGGGTACACGCGCAACGGCAACTCCCATCCGGGTCAGGATCAACCGCCGGCGCAAAGCGAGGGCTACCCGCAGGGATACGACCAGCCGCGCTACGACCAGCAGGGCTATGGCACACAGGGCGGCTACCCGCAGGATGCCGGCTACCCGCAGGAGGCTGGCTACGCGCCGCAGGGCGGGTACCCGTCCGACTACCAGCAGCAGGACTTCCAGCAGTACGAGCAGCCGTACCCGGGTCAGTACCCCGGCTACCACCAGGACTACAACCAGCAGCCCGGATACGAGCAGCAGGGGTACGACCCGAGCTATCAGCAGCAGTACGACCAGGGCTACCCCAACGAGGCTTACCAGCAGCCCGGGTACGAGCAAGCCGGCTACAACCACGCCTACCAACAGGGCTACGACCCGGGATACCAGGGCGGATACGCCCCCGAAGTAGGCCGTACCTACACCGCGACCCTCCAGCTCGAGGACGGCAGCGGCCGGTTCTACCAGCTGCGCGAAGGCAACAACATCGTCGGACGCGGTCAGGACGCTCAGTTCCGGCTCCCCGATACCGGGGTATCTCGTCGCCACATCGACATCCACTGGGATGGTCAGGTCGCGATGCTCTCCGATCTGGGCTCCACCAACGGCACCACCGTCAACGGCGCGCCGGTGCAGGACTGGCAGCTCGCGGACGGCGACGTGGTTCGCGCCGGCCATTCCGAAATCCTGGTGCGCATCCTCTGAGCACCTCGAACACGGAATCGACGGCCGACGATCGACCAACCTGGTGCGCCCACGTGCACCGGGAGAGCATGATCACCACGGTCGGCTTCCACATATGATGCTGCCAGCGAATAGTGCACCGGCCGCGTACCCGCGCGTCCGCGTCAGAGAAGGAGGTGTCGGGCAGTGCAGGGACTGATCCTCCAACTGACGCGAGCGGGATTCCTGCTGTTGCTCTGGCTCTTCGTCTGGGCAGTCATCCGGACGCTTCGCGGCGACATCTACGCCGGTACCAGCGGTGCGCGAGTTGCCCCGCGCTACTCACGCAGTTCCTCTGTGCTGCCGTCGCTCGGCAAGCAGAAGGTCGCCAAGAATCTCGTCGTGACGCAGGGTTCGCTGGCGGGTACCCGGATCACTCTCGGCACTCAGCCGGTCCTGATCGGTCGCGCCGATGACTCGACGCTGGTGCTCACCGACGACTACGCCTCCACCCGCCACGCCCGCCTGTCTCCGCGCGGAACGGATTGGTACGTCGAGGATCTCGGCTCCACCAACGGCACTTACCTGGACCGCGCCAAGGTGACCACCGCTGTCCGCGTTCCGCTCGGCACCCCCGTGCGGGTCGGCAAGACCGTGATCGAGCTGCGCCCGTGACCCTTGTGCTCCGCTACGCGGCCCGCAGTGACCGCGGACTGGTCCGCGCGAACAACGAGGACTCGGTGTACGCCGGCGCCCGCCTGCTGGCCCTTGCGGACGGCATGGGCGGACATGCGGCCGGAGAGGTCGCCTCGCAGCTGATGATCGCCGCGCTGGCACCACTCGACGACGACGAGCCGGGCGAGGACCTCCTCGGCAAACTCGATGCCGCCACGCACGCCGGAAATGCGACCATCGCCGACCACGTCGAGGAGGATCCAGAACTCGACGGCATGGGCACCACACTCACCGCGATTCTGTTCGCGGGCAGCAAACTCGGCCTGGTGCACATCGGCGACTCACGCGCCTATCTGCTGCGCGACGACCAGCTCACCCAGATCACCCGCGACGATACGTTCGTGCAGTCCCTCGTCGACGAGGGCCGCATCACCGCGGAGCAGGCACACACCCACCCGCAGCGTTCGCTGATCATGCGCGCACTCACCGGCAACGAGATCGAGCCGACGCTGACGGTGCGTGAGGCCCGCGCCGGGGACCGCTACCTGCTGTGCTCGGACGGCCTGTCCGACGTGGTCAGCGACGAGACCCTCGCCAACACCATGCGCGAGGGCACCCAGGACGAGTGCGCCGACCGCCTCGTCGAGCTGGCGCTGCGCAGCGGTGGTCCGGACAACGTCACCGTGGTCGTCGCCGACGTCATCAACCTCGACTACGGGCAGAGTCACCCGATCGTGGGGGGCGCAGCTTCCGGCGACGAGGACGAGGATGCGCCGCCGCCGAACACCGCCGCCGGCCGAGCCGCAGCGATACGGCTGCCGCGGGCAACGCCCAAGCGGGTGCTTCCCACACCGGAGGCAGCGCCGAAGAAGTCGCACAAGCTGCGATGGAGTCTCATCGCATTGACCCTGATTGCGCTGATCGTGGGTGGGCTGTTCGTGGGCCGATCGATGATCCGCAATTACTACTACGTCGGCGTCTCCGACGACCGGGTTGCGGTGCTGCAGGGCATCCCCGGCTCGATCCTGGGTTACTCACTGCAGGAGAGCGCGCTGGTCGGCTGCGTTGCGGACGATGGCGCACTGACGCTGGTGGACCCCAACGAGATTCCGGGCGGGTGCCGGCTGATGAAGGTCGACGATCTGCAGCCGTCCGCACGCGAACAGGTCCGCGCCGGGCTGCCGTCAGGAACCCGCAACGATGCCACCGAGCAGATGGGACGGCTCGCGGCCAACGATCTGTTGCCGGTATGCGTACCGGTGCCGGCACCCACACCGACCGGTGAGGCGCCTCCGCCCACCTCACCGAATGGCGATGCCGGTCCCGTCACGACCGCGCCCCCGCCTTCGCCGACGCCGCTGGAACAGATCCCAGGGCAGAACTGCAGGACCGGTAGCTGATGTCCACGTCCGATGCTCCGTTCCCCAGCCCACCCGGCGGCTTCGCTCCCGCACCGGTCCAGTCGAACCGGCGGAACACCGAACTGGTGCTGATCTGCTGCGCGATCGCAATCACCACCTTCTCGCTGATACTGGTCGAGGCCAGCCAGGAACAGAACATCACGTGGGACCTGGCGAAGTACACGTTGACGTACACGGCTATGTTCCTCGTCGCTCATCTGGCTGTGCGACGGTACGCGCCGTACGCTGATCCGCTGCTGCTGCCGATCGTGGCGCTGCTCAATGGACTTGGTCTGGTGCTGATCCACCGCCTCGACCTTGCAGACGCCGAAAACGCGATCTATCAGGGCCTCGAAGTCCCCTCCCCCGATGCCAACCAGCAAGTGCTGTGGACTGCGCTCGCGATCGGCGGATTCATCGCCGTGCTGGTGCTGCTGCGCGACTATCGCTTGCTTGCGCGCTACAGCTACACGGTGGGGCTGGCAGGCCTCGTTCTGCTCGCTATTCCGGCCCTGCTGCCGTCCCAGTTCTCCGAGGTGAACGGCGCCAAGATCTGGATCCGGCTGCCGGGCTTCAGCATCCAGCCCGGCGAGTTCGCGAAGATCCTGCTGATCATCTTCTTCGCCGCGGTACTCGTCTCCAAGCGCGACCTCTTCACTACTGCCGGCCGGCACTTCCTCGGCATGGACCTGCCCCGCGCCCGGGACCTCGGCCCGATCCTGGTGGCATGGATCGTCTCGGTCGGCATCATGGTGTTCGAGAAGGATCTCGGCACATCGCTTCTCATCTTCGGCACGGTCCTGGTGATGCTGTACATCGCGACCGAGCGCGCCGGCTGGCTACTCATCGGTGGGGCACTGCTGGCCGTCGGCTTCTTCCTTGCGTACCAAATGTTCGGGCACGTCCGGGTCCGCGTGCAGACGTGGCTGGATCCGCTCGGCGACTACCAGAACACCGGCTATCAGATCTCTCAGTCGCTGTTCGGGCTCGCCACCGGCGGGGTCGCCGGCACCGGGCTCGGAAGCGGTCGGCCATCGCAAGTACCGTTCGCGAAGACCGACTTCATCATCGCCGCGATCGGTGAGGAGCTCGGCCTGATCGGCCTGGCCGCGGTGCTGATGCTGTTCCTGATCCTCGTGGTCCGCGGACTGCGCACCGCGCTCGCCGTCCGGGACAGCTTCGGCAAGCTACTCGCCGCTGGGCTGTCGTTCACGATCGCGATCCAGCTGTTCGTCGTCGTGGGCGGTGTCACCAAGCTGATCCCGCTCACCGGCCTGACCACCCCGTTCATGTCCTACGGCGGGTCCTCGCTGCTGGCGAACTACCTACTCCTGGCGCTGCTGATGAAGATCTCCGACGCGGCCCGCACGCCCGCCGCACCCAAGAAGAAGGGACCCGCGCCCATCGCGGATGCCCCGACGGAAATGCTCGGTCGCCAATGAACACTCCCCTCCGCCGCGTCGCGCTGGCCGTCATGGTCATGGTCGTTGCATTGCTCGCCAACGCAACCTATGTGCAGGTCATCAAGGCCAACGATCTGCGCACCGATCCACGGAACTCGCGGGTGCTGCTCGACGAGTACTCGCGCCAGCGCGGCCAGATCTCCGCTGGCGGCCAGGTTCTCGCCGCGTCGATACCCACCGACGACCGTTACAAGTACCTGCGCACGTACCCGCCGAACCCGGCGGCGACATCGAGCCCATTCGCGAACGCACCAGTCACCGGCTTCTACTCGATGCAGTACGGCAGCGCCGGCCTCGAGCGGGCCGAGGACGCCGTCCTCAACGGCTCCGACAACCGCCTGTTCGGCAAGCGCTTCTTCGACCTGGTCGCGGGTCGCGATCCGCGCGGCGGCAACGTCATCACCACGATCGACCCGGTGATGCAGCAGGTCGCGTACGACCAGCTCACCGCAAAGGGCTACACCGGTTCGGTCGTGGCGATCGAACCGAGCACCGGGAACATCCTGTCGATGGTGAGCACCCCGAGCTACGACCCGAACACGCTCTCCAGCCACGACGGCGCCGAGACGACGTCCGCCTGGAACCAGCTCAACTCCGATCCCGACCGGCCGATGCTCAACCGCGCGGTGTCGGCAACGTACCCGCCCGGATCCACGTTCAAGGTCGTCGTCACCGCCGCGGCACTCGCGAACGGGGCCAACCCGGACGAGCAACTGACGGCGGCGCCCAACATCACACTGCCCGGCACATCGACGACGCTGGAGAACTACAACGGGAGCACGTGTGGCTCGGGTCCGACAGCATCGCTGCGGGACGCGTTCGCGCGCTCGTGCAACACCGCATTCGTCGAACTCGGCATCCGCACCGGCTCGGACGCCCTCGCCGAGCAGGCGACAGCGTTCGGCATCGGGCCGAACACCCCCGGCATCCCGATCCCGGTGGCCGACAGCACGATCGGCCCGATCCCGGACGACGCCGCTCTAGGCCAGTCCAGCATCGGCCAGCGCGACGTGGCGCTGACGCCGCTGCAGAACGCGGAGATCGCCGCGACGATCGCGAACGGCGGAGTGCGGATGGAATCACATCTCGTCGCGCAGCTGCAGGGCCCGGACCTGTCGGACCTGTCGACCACATCACCGAAATCGCTGGGACGCGCGATGTCACCGGAGGTTGCGTCGACACTGACCCAGCTGATGATCGGCTCCGAGAACAACACCGCCGGGCAGGGCAAGATCCCGGGCGTACAGATCGCGTCCAAGACCGGCACCGCCGAGCACGGCAGCGATCCGCGGAATACCCCGCCACACGCGTGGTACATCGCGTTCGCCCCCGCGCAGAACCCAACCATCGCAATCGCGGTCATCGTCGAGGACGGCGGCGACCGAGCGCTCGCCGCCACCGGAGGCTCGGTCGCCGCACCGATCGGGCGGGCCGTCATAGCGGCCGGATTACAGAGGGGCTGAGCATGTCGTTGACCAACGGATCAGTGATCGGCGGCCGCTACCGGCTGCAGCGGCTGATCGCGACCGGCGGCATGGGCCAGGTATGGGAGGCCACCGACGGCCGGCTCGACCGTCGTGTCGCGGTGAAGGTGCTCAAGGCCGAGTTCTCGTCGGACCCGGAGTTCATCGAGCGGTTCCGCATCGAGGCCCGCACCACCGCACAGCTCAACCATCCGGGCATCGCCGGGGTGTACGACTACGGCGAGACCCGCGACGATTCCGGCGCGCCTACCGCGTACCTGGTGATGGAGCTGGTCGCCGGTGAACCGCTCAACGCAGTCCTGGCGCGGGTGGGACGGCTGTCGATCCCGCATGCGCTGGACATGCTCGAGCAAACCGCACGCGCCCTGCAGACCGCACATTCGGCGGGCGTGGTGCACCGCGACGTCAAGCCCGGCAACATCCTGATCACCCCCACCGGCCAGGTGAAGATCACCGATTTCGGCATCGCGAAGGCCGTCGACGCCTCCCCGGTGACCCGGACCGGCATGGTGATGGGCACCGCGCAGTACATCGCGCCCGAGCAGGCACTCGGTCAGGAGGCCACCGCGGCCAGCGACGTGTACTCGCTGGGCGTTGTCGGCTACGAGGCGCTGTCCGGCAGACGGCCGTTCACCGGAGGCGGCACCCTGACCGTCGCGATGAAGCACGTGCAGGAGCCGCCCGAGCCGATGCCGGTGGATCTGCCGGCGCAGATCCGGGAACTCATCGACATCACCCTGACCAAGGATCCCGCGGGCCGCTACGCCAGCGGTGGTGAATTCGCGGACGCGGTGGCCGCGGTCCGCGCCGGACGTCGTCCGCCGCCGCCCGGGGGCGTATCGACCGGCGCGGCCCGCACGGTCCTGCCCCCGGCTGCCGCACCGACGGCGATGATGCCGACCGCACAACGCAACTACGCCGACACCGGAAACGTCGACACGCCGGCCGACGGTGACAATGGGGACGGCAGTGGCTGGACCAGCGGTCAGAAAGCCGTCGCCTGGGCCGGTGGCGGTCTACTCACCGTGGCCGCGATCGCCGCCCTGGGACTGCTGCTCTTCGGCGGTGGATCGAAGGAACCGTCGACGCCTCCGGTGGTCACGAGCACCTCGAAGGTCCCGGTGACGACCACGACACCGCCGCGGACCACGACCACCACCACGACACCGCCACCAACCACAACCACAACCACCACGACACCGCCACCAACCACAACCACCACGACACCGCCGCGGACCACGACCACCACAACGACACCGCCGCGGACCACGACGACCACCACAGCTCCCACCACGACCGCCACCACCACGACCGCCACCACCACGGTCACACAAGGACTCCCATGACTACACCGCGCAATCTCTCTTCCCGGTACGAGCTGGGTGAGATTCTCGGATTCGGTGGCATGTCCGAGGTGCATCTCGGACGGGACCTGAGGCTCAGCCGTGATGTGGCGATCAAGGTGCTGCGAGCGGATCTCGCCCGCGACCCCACTTCTTACCTGCGATTCCGCCGTGAGGCCCAGAACGCCGCCGCTCTGAACCATCCCGCGATCGTTGCGGTGTACGACACCGGCGAGGCCGAGACCGACGCCGGCCCTCTGCCGTACATCGTCATGGAGTACGTCGACGGCGACACCCTGCGCGACATCGTCCGTACCGAGGGCCCGCTGGCGCCGCGGCGGGCGATGGAAATCATCGCTGACGTGTGTGCGGCACTCGATTTCAGTCACCGCAACGGCATCGTGCACCGCGACATCAAGCCCGCGAACATCATGATCAACCGGGCCGGCGCGGTGAAGGTGATGGACTTCGGCATCGCCCGCGCCATCTCGGACAGCTCCAGCCCGATGACGCAGACCGCCGCAGTGATCGGCACCGCGCAGTACCTGTCCCCGGAACAGGCCCGCGGTGAGCAGGTCGATGCCCGCTCGGATGTCTACTCGCTGGGCTGCGTGCTGTACGAGATCCTCACCGGCCGGCCGCCATTTACCGGTGATTCACCGGTCGCGGTCGCCTACCAACATGTCCGCGAGGATCCTCAGCAGCCGTCACTGGTGAATCCGGCGGTGCCGCGCGCGCTCGACTCGGTGATCCTCAAGGCGATGAGCAAGAATCCGGCGAACCGCTATCAGAGCGCCGCGGAGATGCGCAGCGACCTGGTACGGGTGCTCGGCGGGCAGCGTCCGAGCGCACCGATGGTGATGACCGACGAGGATCGCACAACGTTCCTCGGGGCGGTCGAGGCCGACTCCGGCAACGGCTACCGGGCCACGCCGACCGTCGAGCCGACCCGGGTCCCCGCGGCCACGCCCCCACCGTCGAAGAAGCCCCGCACCACGCGAAACGTGCTGCTTGCGGTCGCAATGCTGATCGTGCTCGGCATCGTCGGTGTCTTCGGCTACTCGGTGCTGTCGACTCCCACGATGGTCAAGGTGCCCGACGTCTCGAACCGCAGCGCCCAGGATGCCGAGGCCCAGCTGACGGCCGCGAAACTGAAGGCGTCGATCCAGACCAAACCCGACCCCGTCGTCGCCAGCGGCAACGTGATCACCACCCGGCCTGTCGCCGGGTCGATGGCGGAGGAGAACAGCACCGTCGTCATGGAGGTGTCGTCAGGGCCCGCGCAGGTGGCGGTGCCGCGACTGACCGGACTCTCTCAGGACGAGGCGACGCAGGCACTCAACGCAGCCGGACTTCGCCTGGACACCAAGGTGAGCCGCGCACCGTCCGATCCGAATCAGCTGGACAAGGTGGTGGGGCAGGAGCCGTCCGCCGGCGCGAAGATCAGTGTCGACTCGGCGGTCGCGGTCACGTTGGGGTCCGGCCCCGAACAGGTGCGGGTACCGAATGTGATCGGGCAGACGATCGATGTCGCGCAGCCGAACATCGAGGGCGCAGGCTTCAAGGTGGACATCGAGAAGGTGGATTCCAGTAAGCCAGAGGGTCAGGTGATCTCCACCGATCCGGCCGGCGGGACATCCACTGCGAAGGGCGAGACGATTCGCATCCAGGTGTCCAACGGCAAACTGTTCACGATGCCGGACCTGACCGGGCTGTCGGTGTCGCAGGCCCTCGACACCCTACGCAAGGCCGGTTGGACGGGGTCGTCGAACCAGCTGGCACAGAGCTCGACGCAGACGCTCGACACCGACCTGGTCGGGAAGGTCCTGAGCCAGCAGCAGCAGGCCGGATCGGACGTGGCGAAGAATTCGCCGCTGTCGGTGAGCGTCGGCGCGTTCGGCATCCCCCGCTGAGGCCCGCCGAGACCCAGCCGGAGGTCAGCGCGTGAGTGCGTCCCCCAGCGAGCGGGCGACCTCGTCCTCGAGCGTCGCGACCAGTGTCTCGGCGGGCGCCTCACCGCACACCCCGAGCCAGTTCGCGAGCATTCTGTGACCGCCCTGCGTGAGCACAGACTCCGGGTGGAACTGAACGCCGTGGATCGGCAGCTCGCGATGGCGCATCGCCATGACGATGCCGCTGTCGGTGTGGGCGGTGACCTCGAGTTCCTCGGGAATCGTGTCCTCGCGAACGGTCAGCGAGTGGTAGCGGGTGGCGGTGAACGGGTCCGGCAGCCCGGCGAGCACGCCGACGCCGCCGTGATGGACGAGGCTGGTCTTACCGTGTAGCAATTCCGGCGCCCGATCGACGGTGGCACCGAACGCGGCGCCGATCGCCTGATGCCCGAGGCACACACCCAGCAGCGGCGTCTTCGCTGCGGCACACGCGCCAACCAGCGGCATCGTCGCGCCGGCGCGCTGCGGCGTCCCGGGACCGGGGCTGAGCAGAATACCGTCGAACTCGGCCGCAGCGGACGCGATCGCATCATCCCCGGTCAGTCGGGGGTCGTCGTTGCGCCACACGTCCGCCCGCGTCCCGAGCTGGCCCAGATACTGCACCAGGTTGAACACGAAGCTGTCGTAGTTGTCGACGACCAGGATGCGCATGCAAGCAGCGTAATGCGCAGTACTGTGCAGTCGTTACGCGACTGGGCGCGCGAACTCGGTATGCAGCTGCCCCGTGTATGCCGGAACCGACAGATGGTCCGACTCCTGCTGCGCGTAACCGAGCCCGTACCGCACCGCATACTGCTTGAACGTCCTGATGCCGGGCTCGTTCGCCAGCGTCGCGGCCAGCCGGGTCGGATTGCCGAGCGCGGTCACCACGTACGGCGGGCTGTACGTGCGCCCGTGCAGCAGCAGCGTATTACCAATGCAGCGCGGCGCGGACGTGCTCACAATTCGCTGGTCCTGCATCGCGACCGCCTCCGCACCACCGGCCCACAACGCATTGAGCACGCTCTGCACGTCCTGCTGGTGGACCACCAGATCGTCCGGTGCGGCACCAGCCGGGTACCTGCCGTCCGCATCACGGGGCGCATCCGTGAGGGTGACCACGACACCGGGCCCGCTGAGCGCGGTCAGACCGGCTGCCTCCGCCGGCCCACGGCTCTCCCCGAGCACTTCCGCAACCCGGGTATCGGTGCCGGCAGCGCTCTCCTGCAGATTCAGGACCTGCGCCGCAAGGCGATCACGGGTGCTGGCGGCGGCGTCGACCTCGGTTTGCGCTCGACGCACCAGATCGGAAAGCCGGGCCGAGTCCGCGGCCCGCAACTCGTTGCCATGGGACACCTGCCGGGTCGTCGCGAGCAGTAGGCCTGCCACCAGGCAGACCACCAGGACGGCGACCGGCCAGAAGCCGAACCTCAGGCGTCCACCCCGCGGCTCTTCCTCGACGTCGGGCACCCTCGACCACCACTCCCCACCATGGACGATTCGGCGCGGGACCGGTCCTGGCTGTGCTTGTTTGAGTTAGCGTGTATTACACAACAGGTAGTGCCGAATGTACCCTGTCCGCCCGGGCGGATCCGGATACCTGAGGTCCGCCGCGTTTGTCCATCCACACGAATAAGGACGCCATGCCGAAGTCGAAGGTCCGCAAGAAGACCGACTACACGATCAATCCCGCGAACCGCACTCCGGTGAAGGTCAAGGCGGGTCCGTCGAGCGCTCTGTATGTGTCGGTGATGCTCGGTGTCATGCTCGTCGGACTGGCATGGCTGATTGTGTATTACCTGGCCGGTGAAGACCTCACATGGATGAACAACCTCGGCGCGTACAACTTCCTGATCGGCTTCGGGTTCATGGTGGTCGGCCTGATCATGACCATGAAATGGCGTTGACCAGCAAATTCACCACACCCATCGAGTTATCCACAGCTTCACAATTACGCGGATGTTATTCATCCCCAGTGTGGATAAACCCTGTGGATAACGAGGGTAGTTGTGCACATGCCTGAGGATGAACTCGATCTCGAACCTCCGCTGGAGTGGTCCACGCCATTGGCCGCGGTGGGCGCATTGATCGTCGGCGCGACGGTACTGGTGGGCGGCACGTTCCTGACGGGCGTCGATGCGCCCGGCCGTTTCCTTGCCGCAGTGGCCGCAGTGGGGATGCTCGTCCTCGCCGGGCTGGGTGCCCGGCAGCGACCCAAGCTGGCGGTCGTGTCGCTCGATGGCGAGTCTGCGGTTGCCGCGACCCGGCTGACCGGGCGTCGCGTGTACCGGCGCGCTGACATCCTGCGAATCCGCATCGTGCGCTATCCGCGGCTGGGGCGCCGGGTGCCGATGCTCGAGATCGACGCGGTGGACCCGGACGGCGCCGAACGGCTACTGATCTTCGGACGCTGGGACTTGGGGGCCGATCCGAACGTCGTGTTCGATGCCCTGACGGTGCACGGGCTGGTGCCCCCGGAGGCTCGGGCGTCGGACTAGGCGAGGCCCATCTGATCACGCAACCCGACGACACGCAGCGCGATCAGACCCGCCACCAGCACGCCTACCGCGGCAAGGCCCACCCAGCCGAGAGTTCGGGACCGGGCAAGATCGGCGGCGGTGCGCTGACCGGTCGGCGCGTACACCAGCACGGCGGTCGCGGCGGCGCCCACCACGAGTCCACCGATGTGCCCCCACAGGGAGATGCCTGGGACCGTGAGGCTGATCACGATGTTGAGGCCGATCACCGCCAGGATCGGATTGGCGCTTCGGCGCATTCGCAGCAACAACACCGCTTGAGCGCCCATGATCCCGAAGATCGCGCCGGACGCTCCGGCGGTGAACGCACCGAGCGACTCGAACGTCAGAGCCGAGGCCGACCCGCCGAAGAGTGCGAGCAGGTAGACCGCCAGGTATCGACTCCGCCCGAGCACGAACTCGGTGTCCCGGCCGAGCACCCACAGCGCAAACATGTTCACGGCCAGGTGGACGAGGCCGAAGTGCAGGAATCCGCTGCCGAGCAGCCGGATCCATTCGCCCTGGGCCACCAGGTCGGGCGCGAGCACCAACCGGCCGAACAGCGGCGAATCGAACGTCGCGACACCGGTGAACCGGTTGATGACCCCGCCGCCGTTGTCCATCAGAGACTTGGCCTGCAGCGCGGTGATCGCGAAGATCAGCACGTTCAGCGCCATCAGCGCATACGTGACGACGGGCGTCGGGTTCTGTGTGCGGATCTGCGCGCCGGAGACGGTGCGGGCCTGCGGCATCTCCCGCTGACCGGCGGCGACACAGTCGACGCACTGATGCCCGACAGACGCGGCACGCAGGCAGTCAGGGCACGCCGGGCGGCCACAACGGGTGCAGGACAGCGCGGTGGGGCGATCGGGGTGGCGCACGCACCTCGGCTGAGGTGGCGGGGTGCCCTCGCTCGCCGCACCACCCCAGCCGGGGTTCGTCATCTGTGAATCCTTCGCTCTGTGCGGTGGTACTACGCGACGGTGATGCTGTTGATCACGACCTCGTCGACCGGGCGGTCGGAGCGATCGACGGCGGTGGTGGCGATGGCGTCGACGACCTTCTTCGACTCCTCGTCCAGCACCTCACCGAAGATGGTGTGACGACGGTTCAGGTGCGGGGTGGGACCCACGGTGATGAAGAACTGCGAGCCGTTGGTACCCGGACCGGCGTTCGCCATGGCGAGCAGGTAACCACGGTCGAACTGCAGCTCCGGGTGGAACTCGTCGCCGAACTTGTAGCCCGGGCCGCCGCGGCCGGTGCCGGTCGGGTCGCCGCCCTGGATCATGAAGCCGTCGATGACGCGGTGGAACACGGCACCGTCGTAGAACGGGCCGGAAGCCTCGCCCTTGGCGTTCTGCGTCGAGTACTCCTTGGAACCATCGGCCAGGCCGACGAAGTTCTCGACGGTCTTCGGCGCGTGGTTACCGAACAGGGAGATCTTGATGTCGCCACGGTTGGTGTGCAGCGTTGCGGTAGCAGTCTGTGAAGTCACCCCCCTATCGTGCCATTACCGCGCTTGCGGCGACCACGAACACCGCGGCGACGACACGACGGCATCGGCACGGCGGCTGTGCGACAGTGGAGCCATGACGCGTGCGACCAAGACAACCTCCGCCCCGACGCCCCCGACCGGGCGCCGCATGCTGATCGGCCTCGGTGTTGCCGTCGCGGCAGCCGGTGCTGTCGCGAGGGCGCTCACCCGGCGTCGCGAGATGCCCCCCGTGGCCGCCGAGCCGCCATCACTTACCGATTCGCGGCCCGCTTCCGCCTAGCCCGGTCATCATGCCGAGCAGTTGTTCGGCGCGGGTCTGCCGGCGAATCGGTCGGTAAGCCACGTCACCGACTCCGGCGCCCCGAGCACGTAGGGCAGTCCGTGATTGACCGCAAGTCCGGGCGTGACCGGGGGTAACCCGTTCTCGGAGAACTGGACTGTCGTGCCCCTCGCACACCAGTCTGCGGCGAGCTGCCTGGCCTGGTCGAACGGGACGATGTCGTCATTGGTGGCGGCCTGAATCAGCACCGGCGCTTGCGGGGTGCGGTTGCCGATTCGCTGCTCCGCGAGCAATTCAACGGCCAGCGGTTGACGCGCGAGCACGGTCGACAATGACTCACCGGTGCGGGTGAAGTCCGCGCTGCGCTGGTAGCCGTATCGAGTCAGCGTCTCCGCGACGCACTGGTCTTGTACGTCCGCGAGCATCGCGCGACCTCGCTCGTTGGTCTCTGCCTCGATCAACGGCCTCGACTCCGGATAGGCCTGCGCGATGCTGTTCAGCGCGTATCCGATCGCACCGGTCAGTGAGGTCCCGTCGATTCTCTCGAGAGTCGCGGCGAGGTCGGCCGGCGGGGCGCCGGCGTAGGCCCCGCGCACGTCCAGGTCGGGTGCATACTCGGGGGCCAACTCGACCGCCGCAGCCGCCGCACCACCGCCCTGCGAGTACCCCCAGAATCCAACCGGACCGTCCGCGACAATCCCGGTTCCTGGAAGTCGTTTCGCAGCCCGGGCGGCATCGAGCACCGCATGTGCCTCCGACGCCCGATTGACATACGTATGGATCCCGGGGGTCCCGAGTCCCTCGTAATCGGTGAGCACCACCGCAATACCGCGGGAAAGCAGCGCGTTCACGAACACCGCCTCGTAGGACAGCCTCACGTTGGCCGGTGGACTGTACTGAACCACACCACCGATCGTCTTGGACGGCGCACACTGGTCGCCCTGTCCCTGGGTACCAGCGGCCATGCTCACCAGCGGTCGCGACCCCGGCCCCGGCCACGGCAGAGCCGGATCGAAGTATGTTCCGGTGATCACATTGGGCACACCGTGAGTGTCGTTGCTTCGATACATGATTCGGGTCGCATCAGCGGGAAATGTGCCGGCCTGCCACGCGAGCGGCATCGGCTCGCTGCGGATCAGATCACCCGCAGCGCCCGAAGGCACTTGTGCCGGCGGCAGGTAGAAGTCCGGATCCGCCGTCGCCGAGGGCGCAACCACCACCGTGACCGCGACCGCCATGACCACGGCCGCCCACCATTTCCCGCTCATGCTTCCCTGCTCCTGTCCCGGTGGGTGCTACTTGGGTGATGCACCCCACAGCACCGTCTCGAGGTTGTATCGAGTCAAGCGGTCCACCGAGACTCGCGGTAATCCATTTGTGGACCAAAGGATTTCACCGATGCAATGGAACACCAGCCGACCCGAGCCCGGCATCGTGATGCTTCCATCGCGGACGCCCGCAGTGAACGCTCGATCCCACACCCGCAGCGACTTGCGGCCGTCCTTCTTCAGGAAGTCGAAGTGCTCCTTGCTGGTCAACATCGCCCACGACCTGAGGATCACCACTTCGGCGTCGAACCGCTTGCCGGCCGCGCTGCGCATCCGGATCAACGCGTCGACGGTCTCGAGCGGCGTTCCCCCAACCGAGGCGATCTCGTCGTGTGCCTCCCGCATCCGGGTCGAGAACCGCTCCAGGATCGCGACCAGGATCGCCTCCCGCGAATCGAAGTGGTGATACAGGCTGCCCTGTGTGAGTCCGACGGAGTGCGCTATGTCCCGCGTCGTCGTCGCATCGAATCCGCGCTCGGCGAAGACGAAGCGTGCCGCATCGAGAATCCGATCCTGCTTGTCGGAGTGAACATTCCGGTCTTCACGGTCCCACGAAGCGATCACACGGCGGGCAACACGCGCCGCGTCCGATTCTGACAGGTCCGTATCTGCCGGCTTGGTGGTCAAACCGTCGAACAGTATGTCGATCGTGCACCCGGCCACTTTTCGGGCGGAGAAGCCGGTGGGCGTCAACGTCGCGCTGTGTGCCAGCGCGACGCGGAGCACCTCGCGCAGAAGACGCACATCCACCTCGGGTCGGAGGGCACCGGCAGTTTCGGCCGCCCGCACCAGCGACTGCCACTTCTTGTCCGCTACCCGGGGCTCGGCCACGAGCAACGCCGCCAATTCCTCGTCACGGGTTTCCGGGACACCGAGGCACACCTGTAGCGCACCAGGATGACGTGCAGCGGCGTCGGCTATGTCGAGGGCGAACCGGCGGATTGCCTCGACGGGTGAATCGGCGGGATTCACCGGGCGTTGTACTGCGTCGGCTATGTCGTTGCACAGGTCGCGCACCATCGTCGCGGCCAGTGCCTCCTTGGAATCGAAGTGGTAGTAGAGACTGCCGGCGAGCATTCCGGTGTCATTCGCAATGTCCCGCATCGATGTCCCGGTATAGCCCTTGACTGCAAACAGCTCCGAAGCTGCGGCCAGAATCTCCGCGCGTTTCTCGGTACGTGGTTGTCTTGCATCGGCAGCCGTGACTACCGCCCTCCCTGTACGACTCACTGCTTCCCCCTTGTTCGTCAGACTCAACGGTCGTTTGCCAGACCGCCCTCGCTCCGCATCGCCCGTCCCATCGTCAACAGACGAACCAATGCGGGCATCCCCTGCCACACTCCATGATCGACCTCGACGTCCCCGAACGTCAGCGAGATCGACGAGAGAGCGCGTCGATTGCATCGGCACCCCGAATACCGACCACGCCCCCGCGAGGTGGTCTTGCCACCGCGCGAAAGCCGGATCTTCGGAGCGTACGTGTTCACGGAACGGCAGGCGTCCATTCGGACGCAGGACACGGACAATTTCAGCAAGAACAGGTTCTGGCGCCGGGACTGTACACAGCGCCAGCGTGGCCACAACGCCGGCGATCGACACGTGGCAGTCGGCGGGCGTCCCACAGGCACCGCAACGACCTCTGACTCCTTGTGCAGCTCCGCGCGGGCGCGTGCCCCGACAACGAAACTGAACCACCCCCCCAACTTCGCCGATCACGGTGCAGGAATCCGAGCCCCGCACGGACCGCACTCGACTACCCTCACAACTAGAACAAGTTCTAACTATGGAGGAACAGTATGGCTGCGTCGCCCGAGAGCATTCGCAACACCGTCGACAGCTACATCAAGGCCGTCGCGACCGGCACCGCCGACGACGTCCTGGCCCTGTATGCCGAGGGCGCGACGGTCGAGGATCCCGTGGGCACCGAGCCGCGCACGACGCGCGAATCGATCCGCGAGTTCTACGCGATCATCGAGCCCATGGACCAGGAGGCCGAGCTGGTGACGCTGCGCATCGCAGCCAACACCGCTGCCTTCCACTTCCGCCTGATCACCAAGCTCGGCGATCAGACACTCGAGATCGCCCCCATCGACATCATGGAGTTCGACGACGACGGCAAGATCGTCAGCATGCGCGCGGTGTGGGGCCAGGACGACATGATCACCGGCTGACCCAGCCGTCCAACGGCCCTGCCGCGCGCAGATTCGTGCCGCGCGCGCACGATCGTGCGCGCTGCGCGCGAGGATGCGCGCGGCAGCCGCCGCCCCATCACGGCACCTGAGCAACACCTGAACGCAGAAAAGCCACCTTCTCGTTTCCGGGAAGGTGGCTTTGCCCTGCGAACTATCTTGTGGAGCCTAGGAGATTCGAACTCCTGACATCTGCCTTGCAAAGGCAGCGCTCTACCAACTGAGCTAAGGCCCCGTCTGCACCGGTCCGATTTACCGAATCAGCGACTGGTGACCTCGTGCCAGACGTCCTCGCCGCGTCGCTTGGAGAGCAATTTGGCGAGGCCGAGTGCTACCAACAATCCGGCTCCTGCGATCAGGACGAGCCTCATGTTGGTGACCCTTCGTTGGCACGGGGAGTGGGCCTAGGAGGACTTGAACCTCCGACCTCTTCGTTATCAGCGAAGCGCTCTAACCGCCTGAGCTATAGGCCCTCGAACCGGGCAGAAGATTACCCCACCGAAGACGCGGATACCAAAACGGCTCCGGTGGGGCACGGTTTCACCTGGTCAGTCGGGGTCAGCCAAGGTGACCTGTACTCCACCAACCAGGTCGGAGCACAGGTTGTAAATGAACGACCCGATCGTCGCGAGCGCTGTGAGAAGAACCACATTGATCAGCCCGACGAGGGCCGAGTAGCCGAACACCTGACCGGAGGTCACCAGACCGCCGCTGTTCGACTCGGACACGATGTCGGTGAAGGCGTTGTTGAGCCGGTCCCACACACCCATGCCGTCGAGCACGATGTACAACAGGCCGACGGCGACCATCCATACGAAGAACAATGCCACCGAGATCACCAGTGACACCTTCAGCGTCGACCACGGGTCGATTCGGCGCAGCTGCACCGTCGCCCGCAGCGTGTCGCCGTCGGCGACAGGCGCCCCTGTGAGCGCCGCGGACGCCGCCTTCCGTGCCGAACCCGGCGCACCGGTCGGATGCTTCACCGCGGACAGGTCGGGCATGTCCTTCGGTAGGTCGGTGCGGGCAATGCTCCGCGTCGGCCCGTCGATGACCGCAGCCTTCGCCCTGGCGGTTTCCTTGGCTGCCGCCTTGGAGCCGGGCGCTGCCCCGGCCGCACCGGAAGCCGACGGAGCACCGACGGGATTCGGTCCAGCCGGCGGCTTCGGGGCGGCCGGCGGCTTCGGGGCGGCCGTGCCCGTGATGACCGGTCGACTCGACGCCGGCTTGCCCGTGCCGGTCCCACCATTGGTTCCGGGCTTACCGGGACCGGTCTGCGCAGGCGGCTTCGGGGGTCCGGCGGGCGGTCGCGAGCCTGCGGATGACGGACCCGCGACGGGCCCGCTCGGTCGGTTCAGATTGGTCTGCGGCTCACGCTGTTGCCCCCGCTGCCACGGTGGCGTCGGCGCCGACTTCTGCGATGCCGGACCGGAACCCTGAGCTGGACCCGCTGCCGCCGCACCGTCGGCGGGCTTGTCGTCCAACGACTTACCCACCGACGGCCTGCTGGGCGCGGGTTGCTTCTGCGACCCCGCCGCAGCGCCCGGCGGGGTCGGCTTCGACTGCTCCGAAGGCTGCCGCTCGGCGGCCTTCGGAGGCGGTCCCTGCTTACCCTCGCCGGGCTGTTGGGGAGTACTCAACTAGGACTCCTTCGCTCCATCGTCCGAGCCCGTAGCGCCTTCTTCGGGCTCATCGGCGTTGCGCGCGATTGCGAGCAGGGTGTCGCCCTCCCCGAGGTTCATCAACCGCACGCCCTTGGTCTGACGGCCTGCCTTACGCACCTGCTTGGCGGCGGTACGGATGACACCGCCGCCCGAGGTGATCGCGTACAGCTCGTCGTCGTCGTCGACGATGACCGCACCAACCAGGGTGCCACGTTTCGGGTCGTACTGGATGGTGAGAACACCCTTTCCGCCGCGACCCTGTGCCACGTAATCCTCGATGGGCGTGCGCTTGGCATAGCCGCCGGACGTCGCGACCAGCAGGTACGTGTCGTCACGGACGACGTTGAGCGAAAGCAGCTCGTCGTCCTGGTTGAACCGCATGCCCTGCACACCGGAGGTGGCTCGGCCCATCGGGCGCAGCGCCTCGTCGGTGGCGGCAAATCGGATCGACTGACCCTTCGCCGACACCAGCAGCAAGTCATCGTCGGACGAACACAGCACCACGCCGACCAGTTCGTCCTCACCGCGCAGGTTCACCGCGACGATGCCGCCGCTGCGGTTGGAGTCGAAGTCGGTGAGCTTGGACTTCTTGACCAGGCCGTTGCGGGTCGCCAGCACCAGATACGGGGCGTCCTCGTAGGTCTTGATCTGGATGATCTGTGCGATCCGCTCGTCCGGCTGGAACGCCAGCAGGTTCGCGACATGCTGACCTCGGGCGGTACGGCTCGCCTCGGGCAGCTCGTACGCCTTGGCGCGGTATACCCGGCCCTTCGTAGTGAAGAACAAGATCCAGTCGTGGGTGGAGCTGACGAAGAAGTGCTTGACCAGATCATCCTGCTTGAGCCCGGCACCCTGTACGCCCTTGCCGCCACGCTTCTGGGAGCGGTACAGGTCTGTCCGGGTGCGCTTGGCGTAGCCCGTCTCGGTGATCGTGACGACCACGTCCTCGCGGGCGATGAGGTCCTCATCGGTGACGTCACCGTCCGCTGCGATGATCCGGGTGCGGCGATCGTCGCCGTACTTGTCGACAATCTCGGCGAGCTCGTCACGGACGATCGCGCGCTGACGCTCCGGCTTGGCCAGAATGTCCTGGTAATCGGCGATCTCGAGTTCGATCTCGGCCAACTCGTCGATGATCTTCTGCCGCTCGAGGGCCGCGAGACGACGCAACTGCATCGCGAGAATCGCGTCGGCCTGGATCTCGTCGACGTCGAGAAGTTCCATCAGACCCGCACGCGCGATGTCGACAGTCTGCGACGCGCGAATGAGTCGGATGACTTCGTCGAGCGCGTCGAGCGCCTTGACCAGGCCGCGCAGGATATGGGCCCGCTCCTCGGCCTTGCGTAGCAGGTAACGCGTGCGGCGGACGATGACTTCGAGCTGGTGGGTGGTGTACAGCCGGATCATCTGGTCCAGGCGCAGGGTGCGGGGCACCCCGTCGACGATGGACAGCATGTTGCAACCGAAGCTGGTCTGCAGCTGCGAATGCTTGTAAAGGTTGTTGAGTACCACCTTCGCGACAGCGTCCCGCTTGACGACGACGACGATGCGCATACCGACACGGTCCGAGGACTGATCCTCGATCTTGGAGATACCGGCGATCTTGCCGTCGCGCACCTGTTCGGCGATCGAGGTGATCAGGTTGTCCGGGTTGACCTGGTACGGCAGCTCAGTGATGACGATTTGAGTGGCGCCCTTGTCGGACTCCTCGATCTCCACCACGCCGCGCATCCGGACCGATCCACGGCCGGTGCGGTAGGCGTCCTGGATACCCTGGCCGCCGACGATCAACCCGTAGGTCGGGAAGTCGGGTCCCTTGACCCGCTCCATGACCGCGTCGAGGGTGGTTTCTTCGTCGGCCTCGTGGTTGTCGAGCGCCCAGTAGATGGCCTCGGCTACCTCGCGCAGGTTGTGCGGCGGAATATTGGTGGCCATACCGACCGCGATGCCGCCGGAACCGTTGATCAGCAGGTTCGGGATGCGGCTCGGGAGAACCGTCGGCTCCTGCGTCTTGCCGTCGTAGTTCGGCGCGAAATCGACTGTTTCGTGGTCGATTTCGCGCACCATTTCCATGGCGAGCGGGGTGAGGCGGCACTCGGTGTATCGCATGGCGGCCGCGCCGTCGTTGCCGCGAGATCCGAAGTTGCCCTGGCCGTCGACCAGCGGGTAGCGCAGCGACCACGGCTGCGCCATGCGCACCAAGGTGTCGTAGATCGAGCTGTCGCCGTGAGGGTGATAGTTACCCATCGTCTCGGCGACCGGGCGGGCGGACTTCACATAGCCGCGGTCCGGGCGATAGCCGTTGTCGTACATCGCATACAGCACACGGCGATGCACGGGCTTGAGTCCGTCGCGCACGTCGGGCAGCGCACGGCCCACGATCACGCTCATCGCGTAATCGATGTAGCTGGACTGCATCTCCTGCTGAATGTCGACCGGTTCGATCCGATCGTGCGACGGTTCCTCCGGGGGCAACGTCGTGTCGGTCATGAGCTCACTTTCTGATCAAAGTCGTGGGGCCGCTGCGCGGCCTGTGCGTGGTAAGCGAGTTCCTGGACTCGTCAACCACGCACGGGCGCCGAAGGCGCCTGCCTACTTACACGTCGAGGAAGCGGACATCCTTGGCGTTGCGGGTGATGAAGCTGCGACGCGCCTCGACGTCCTCACCCATGAGCACACTGAACAGCTCGTCCGCAGCGGCGGCGTCGTCGAGCGTCACCAGACGCAGCACCCGCGCGCTCGGATCCATCGTGGTCTCCCACAATTCCTTGGCGTTCATCTCGCCGAGACCCTTGTAGCGCTGGATGCCGTCGTCCTTGTTGATCTTCTTGCCGGCCGCCAGACCCGCTTCGAGTAGCCCATCACGCTCGCGATCGGAGTATGCGAACTCCGGCGGGGCGCCCTTCTGCCACTTGAGCTTGTACAGCGGCGGCTGGGCCAGGTAGACGTGTCCCTGTTCGATCAACGGACGCATGAACCGGAAGAGCAGCGTCATCAGCAACGTCGAGATGTGCTGGCCGTCGACGTCGGCGTCCGCCATCAGCACGATCTTGTGGTAACGCAGCTTGGAGATGTCGAACTCGTCGTGGATGCCGGTGCCGAAAGCGGTGATGATCGACTGGACCTCAGTGTTCTTGAGGACGCGATCGATGCGGGCCTTCTCGACGTTGATGATCTTGCCACGCAGCGGCAGGATCGCCTGGTACATCGAGTCACGGCCGGACTTGGCCGAGCCACCGGCGGAGTCACCCTCCACGACGTAGACCTCGCACTTGGAGGGGTCGTTGGAGCGGCAGTCCGCGAGCTTGCCGGGCAGGCCGCCGATGTCGGTGGCACTCTTACGGCGAACAAGCTCACGCGCCTTGCGGGCCGCAGTCCGGGCCTGCGCCGACGAAACCGCCTTGTTGACAATCACCTTCGCGTCCGCGGGGTTGGCCTCGAACCAGTGCGTCAGGTGCTCGTTGCATGCCTTCTGCACGAACGACTTGACCTCGGTGTTGCCGAGCTTGGTCTTGGTCTGGCCCTCGAACTGCGGTTCGGCGACCTTGACGGAGAGGATCGCGGCGAGACCCTCACGGATGTCGTCACCGGTCAGCTCGGCGTCCTTCTCCTTGACGAGCTTCTTGTCCTTGGCGTACTTCTTCACCACCAGGGTGAGCGCCGATCGGAAGCCCTCCTCGTGCGTGCCACCCTCATGGGTGTTGATCGTGTTCGCGAAGGTGTGCACGGACTCCGAGTAGCCGGAGTTCCACTGCATCGCGACCTCGAGCTCGTGGCCGGTTCCCTTCGCGGTGAACCCGACGACGGAGTTGTGGATCGGCTGCTTGGTGCGGTTGATGAACCGCACGTAGTCTTCGAGACCGCCCGGGTAGTGGTAGACCCGAGACTTGACCTTGGGCTTCGGCGCAGCCGCCTCCGCCTCGACCTCGGTCGCAGTCTTGGGCGCCTCCGCCGTCTGGCTGACGACGTCGTCGGTCACCTCGTCCGGGGTAACACGCTCATCGGTGAGGGTGATGGTCAGTCCCTTGTTGAGGAACGCCATCTCCTGCAGGCGACGAGCGACCGTCTCGAAGTTGTAGACCGTGGTCTCGAAGATCTGCGGGTCCGACCAGAAGCGGATCGTGGTGCCGGTCTCGGACGTAGGCTCGCCCTGCACCAGCGGACCCGGCTTGGCGTACGTGTACGTCTGGAACCAGTGGTAGCCGTCGACCTTGATATCGACTTCGACCTTGGTCGAGAGCGCATTCACGACCGAGATACCGACGCCGTGGAGACCGCCGGACACCGCGTACGCGTCGGAGTCGAACTTGCCGCCCGCGTGCAGCTGAGTCATGACGACCTCGACGGTGGGGGCACCGGAAGCGTGCATCGCGACGGGGATACCGCGGCCGTCGTCGACGACCTGGATGCCACCGTCCTCGAGCATGGTCACCTCGACCTTGCTCGCATAGCCGGCCATCGCCTCGTCGACCGAGTTGTCGACGACCTCCCAGATCAGGTGGTGCAGGCCGCGTTCACCGGTGGAACCGATGTACATGCCGGGACGCTTGCGGACGGCTTCCAGCCCTTCGAGAACGGTGATGGAGGAAGCGCCGTATGTGTTGCTCTTGTCTGACTTCTGGGCAGCCACGGGTGGGTAGCTCTCCTTCTCCGTAGTGTGCCGACACAGCTCTACACTGCGCTCCGAAGGAGAGTGGCCGAGTGTTACCGCAGCCACACACAACGAGGCACCGCGAGCGGGGTGTCGAGATTCGCCGCTAGTTACCCGGCCATCTTACTTGTCCTCACCGACATACAAGGCACCTAACACGCCCCCAGCTGCCCCACAGGCGACTTTTCTCGGGCCCCAGCGGGTAGGACCCTAGACCGGACCGACCTCAGCGCTGTCCGCCGCAGCACCCCCACGAAGATCATCAACGAACTCAGCCGTCAGTCTGGCCACGTCGCGGCCGTGCGAGATCGGCGACCAGTGTCCGGCTGGCAGCTCCCTTCGACGCAGGTCCGAGACCCACTGCCCGATGTCCTCATAGCTGACCGGACGAACCGCCCGGTCCTGCCGGTTGAGGATCAACTGCACCGGAACAGCGGTGCGGCGCTCGCGCGGGTGGAACAGTCGCGGCCGGATGTTGGCCCGGTAGCGCTTGAGGCCGGTCACCATGTCCGACCGCAGCGACGGCGCCGGCCGGACCAGCGCAGGGTCCAAGCGGTCGAACAACCGCAGGAACGTCGGCCAGATCCGCCACAGGCCCAGCCGGAACGGCAGAGTGCCGAGCACCGGGATCTGGAACAGGAGGGTGTACGCCGACGCCGCGGCCTGCGATAACGGCCCCGCCACTCGGCCCTGTGCGAGCGAACGCCGCATCCACCCACCCAGGTGATCGAGGTTCGGCCCCGAGATGGACGTGTACGACGCGATCCGCATCTCCGCACCCGGCTCACACACCGCCTCCCACGCCTCGACCGCACCCCAGTCGTGCGCGAGCACGTGCACAGGCGCATCAGGGCTGACGGCGTCGATCACCGAGGTCAGGTCGCGGGCCAGTTCCTCGAGTCGGTACGCGGATACTGCCGTCGGTGAGGTACTCGCACCGGCACCGCGGGTGTCGTAACTGACGATCCGGAACCGGTCCTCGAGATGGGCAGTCACGGACCGCCACAACTCGTGGGTGTCGGGCCAGCCGTGCACCAGTACCAAAGTCTCCCCGTCCGGGTTGCCCTGCTCGAACACCGCGAGCTGGACGTTGCCGCGGGTCACGAGGCGAAGCCGGGGCTGCGTCTCGCCGGAGTGGATCCCGCTCATGAAAGTTCCTCCCGCTCAGAAGTTCGGTCCAGATCAGGGGTCATAGGTCGAGCGTCAAACGACCACCTACGGACCGGGACACGCAGATCAGCATCTCGTCCTCTTGCTCCTGCCGCGTCAACCGCGTCTCGCGATGCTCGGGGGTTCCCGACAGCACGTGCACTCGGCACGTGCCGCAGAAGCCCTGCTGACAGGAGTAGCCGACGCCGGGCATCCGGTTCCGGATCACCGCGAGCGCCGACTCGTCGGCCCGCACGGGCAACACTTCGCCGGTACTCGCCAGTTCCACCTCGAACGGAGTTCCGTCGAGAACTGTTGGCGCGCCGAACCGTTCGAAGTGCAGGGCCGTGGCGCCGGTATCGGCGAAACGGTCCCGAACGGCGTCGAGCATCGGGGTGGGTCCGCAGCAGTACACCGCTCCCCCGGCCGGTGCCCGCCGCAGCAGTTCTCCCGCGGTGGGCCGACCGAACTCGTCATCGGGTCGAACAAACACTCGTTCGGATTCCCATGTCTCGATCTCGTCGAGGAACGGCATGGATTCGCGTGAACGACCGGAATAGACGAACTGCCAGTCGATTCCGGCTGCGCGGGCGGCCCGGACCATCGCGATGATCGGGGTGATGCCGATACCGCCGGCGACGAACAACGCGCTGCCGGTCGGCACGAATGGGAACCCGTTGCGTGGCCCACGCACCGTGACAGCGGTCCCCGGGAGGAGACCGTGCATCTCGATCGAGCCACCGCCTCCTTCGGGGATGGATCGGACGGCTATCCGGTAGCGACCGCGGTCGGCAGGGTCGCCGCACAAAGAGTACTGCCGACGCAGGCCGGACGGCAGGTGGAAGTCGAGATGGCACCCGGGCTGCCATGCGGGTAGATCGCCGCCGTCGACAGCCACGAAGGTGAGCGCGGCCACGTTCTCGTCCGCGGCGACGATCTCCCGGTCCGCGACTACCAGTGTCATTGCGCTATCCGGGTTGTGACCGGCTACGGCCGGGTCGTAGTCGTACGCGGTGAGCACCCGCAGGTACTTGTCCGCAACGGCCTCGACGATCTTCATCGCGCGGTCCGGCCGATCCCGACCGCGGATGTCGGACGGGGCCGCCGGTCGGGTGAGGGCGTCCTGCCCGATGACGAGGTCACGGGCTCGCGACAGCCTCACCGGACTGCCGCCCGAGCCGCCGGTGAGGACGCCAGGTAGGCCACCGCCTGCGCGGTCGACCCTTCCTTGCTGGGGTGGTAGTCCCGTCGGAAGTAGGTGGACATGCGGCGCGCCAGTTCCCTTGCGGTAGGCAAAGTTCCGCGTCGCCCGGCCGATACGAAGTCGGAGAGGTGCGGACGCCGACGCCGCGGCGACCAGTTCGCCAGCTCCGGATCGTGCCACATCAGGTACCGGGTGCCACGCACCCAGAGCCATACGATCATCGGCGTGACCACGAGCTGCGTGCGGATCCGCCGGGACTCACGCTTGTCGAAGTAACGCATCACGTCATAAGCGACACACCGGTGCTCGACCTCCTCGGACCCGTGCCAGCGCAACAGGTCGAGCATGGTCGGGTGGGTGCCGGCACGGTCGAGACCGTCGGCGCCCAGCACCCAGTCGCCGAGGAACGCGGTGATGTGCTCGATGGCCGCGATGATCGCGAGCCGCTCGATCAGGTGGTTCTCGGCGCGGCGACCGGTGAGCGGCTTGGGGCCGAGCACCTTGCTGAACGTCCAGTGCATCTGCTCCGTGAACGGCGCCGGATCCAGGCCGTTCGCCTTCAGATGGACCAGCACGCCCGTGTGTGCGCTGGAGTGCATCGCCTCCTGGCCGATGAAACCGACGACGTCCTCGCGCAGCCTCTCGTCCTGAATCAGTGGCAGTGCCTCTTTGAAGGTGTCGACAAACCAGTCCTCGCCCGCCGGCAGCAGCAGGTGCAGCACGTTGAGCACGTGCGTGCTGAACGGGTCGCCGGGAATCCAGTGCATCGGCAGGCCGGTCCAGTCGAACTCGACGTTGCGGGCCTGCAACAGGATGTGCTCCGGCTCGTCGAGGACCCGCGGGTGCGTTTCGGACATGACGCCTCCCAGTTACTCACTCAGGCCCGAACCGCAAATCCCAGCCGAAGCAGGGAGCGCTGTGAGCCAGTTCACTCACCAAGTGAGTTAAATGTAACATGGAGTATCAGACAGATCCAGGGTCCGCTCAGCCGTAGGTATCGCGGGGTCCGCGACCACGGACATGGCGTTCACCCTTACGCCAGCTGGGCGCGGTCGGGCCGGTGATCCGCAACGACGTCACCACGCCGTGCCCGACGGCGGCCGCAATCTTCGCGAGAATCTGCGATTGCATCATCCGGAGCTGGGTCGCCCATGCCGTGGATTCCGCGGATACGCTGAGCACGCCCTCGCGCAGGCCGGTCGGTTCGGCGTGTGCCGCAATGTCCTCACCTACCACCTGGGTCCAACGACCCAGCACCGTGCCCTCGGACACCCTCGTCGACCAGCCGCGCTGCTTCGCGATCGCGCCGGTCAGCGCACCGAGTGTCTGTGGATCACGATCGTCGGGACCCGGGCCGGACCAGCTGCGCCGACGCCGCCCGCGCACCGCCCGGATACCGCCGCCTCGCGGCGACGACCGGCCCTGTCCCACGGACTTGCCGCTGGCCTTGGCCGCGGCGCGGGCCTCCTCGAGCGCGCGGCGCGCCAGATCTATGCCCTTGAGTTCGGGTTGTGGTGTTTCGGGGCGGAGCTCGTCGCCCGATTCCTCGGTCATCGATCGTCCCCCGTCGTCGTGACCTCGTCGAACCTGGTGAGCCGCGAAATGCGGCCACCGTCGGTGTCATGTGCCTCGACGGTGAACCGGGTCGCGGTCAACTCGTCCGGCAGGTCCTCGGTCACCGCGGCGGTGATGAGGACCTGCTCGGCCTCGGCGGCGACAGAGGCGAGCGCGGTTCGTCTACGCCGGTCCAGCTCAGCGAAAACGTCATCGAGCATCAGAACCGGGTCGCTACCGTCAGCACGCAGCAGGAAGAAGGCCGCCAGCCGCAGCGACAGTGCGAACGACCACGATTCACCATGGCTGGCAAACCCTTTCGCAGGATGATCGCCAAGGTACAGCTCCAGGTCGTCACGGTGCGGACCCACCAGGCACACACCGCGCTCGATCTCCTTGGAACGCATCACCGACAGCTCGTGCAAGAAGCTCGCCTCCAGCAGTTCCAGGTCATCGCGTTCGGGTTCCCTTGCAGGATCATAGAATTCAGGAGGGAGAGAGGAAGCGAGGCTGCTACGGTAGCGCACCCCGGCCGGCCGCGACTCCGGTGCGATCGACCGGTACGACGCTGCGAGGTGCGGAGCCAGATCGTGTACCAGCCGCAGCCGAGCCTCGAGCAACTGGGCGCCGTGCATCGCCAAGTGTCCGTCCCAGACATCGAGAGTGGCAAGAGCGTTCTCGCCGTCATTCGAACGGGCTCCGCGCCGCAGCGCGCCACCGGCGGTCTTGAGCAGTGCCGAACGCTGTCGCAACACCTTGTCGTAATCGGCACGCACCGCGGCCATCCGCGGAATCCTGGAGGTGAGCAGCTCGTCGAGGAACCGGCGCCGTTCCCCGGGATCCCCGCGCACCAGTGACAGGTCCTCGGGCGCGAACAGCACCGTCTGCAAGATCCCGACGAGCTCGCGCGGCCGACGCGTCGGCGACTGGTTGATCCGCGCGCGGTTGACCTTCCCGTCATTGATCTCGATGTCGATCCCGAGCTCACGACCATGGTTGACCACCAGAGCACCGGCATAGGCCTGGGGCGCCCCTGCCCGGACGAGCGGTGCGTCCGTGGACACGCGGTGCGAGGAGAGCGTGGACAGGTACCCCAGCGCCTCGAGCAGATTCGTCTTACCGTGGCCGTTGCGACCGACGAACACCGTGCAGCCGGGCTCGAGGTCCACTGTGACGCCATCCCAGGACCGGAAGTCTCGGAGGGAGAATTTGCGAACGAACACTAGCTCTCGGACGCCGTTCCCAATCGTGGCGAACGGATCGTCTGCCCGCCGAACCCCGAATCCTCCGCGAGTGGACCTCGGCCGCTGACCTCCGGCGGGCGGTACCCGATGATGTTGCGACTGTGTGCCCACGGCCGCGCGCTCAGGCCGAATCTCGTCTTGCCCAGTCCGACCAGTCCGAGCTGCATCGTGAGATGTCCCTCCCCTAGTGGGTGAATCGTGCCGGGCTCGAGTGACTCAGCCGGGTAGGCGCACGGGCATCAGCAGATAGGTGTACTCGCTCTCTGGCGCAGTGAAGGCGCCGGAGTCGCCTCGCTCGGGCTCGTCCTCACCGGCGGGACGCAGTACCGCGGGACGGCTCGGAGTGGTGAATCCGAACAGGACCCGCTCCGAGTGCAGGGAGCCGAGCCCGTCGATGAGGTAGCCCGGGTTGAACGCGATGGTGAGGGGTTCACCCTGGAAATTCGCCTCGAGCGCTTCCTCGGCGCGGCCGGCATCGTCGCCACCGGCCGACAGCAGTAGACCGTCGCCGCTGAACTCGAGCCGCACCTGCGCACCTCGCTCGGCGACGAGCGCGACGCGCTTGATGGCCTCGACCAGTGGCGCCACTTCTACGGTTGCCATCGCAGTGTGTTCGGGCGGGAGCAATTGCCGGAACTTGGGGAACTCTGCATCGAGTAGGCGGGTGGTGGTGCGGCGACCGTCCGAAACGATGCCGAGCATGCCCTCGGTACCGACCGACGAACCAGCACCGAGCGCGAGTTCCACGGGCGAAACGGTGTTGCCACCCAAAGTCTTCGCGGACTCGGACAACGTCTTTGCCGGAACCAGGACTGCGGCGGATGTGTCAGGGGATGCCGGCATCCACTCGAGCTGACGGACTGCGAGCCGGAACCGGTCAGTGGCCGCGAGCACGATGGTGGTGCCCTCGATCTCGACGCGGATACCGGTGAGCATCGGCAGGGTGTCGTCCTTGCCGGCTGCGACGGCGACCTGGCCGACAGCCTCCGAGAACAGTTCCACGGGTAGCGATCCGGTCTGCTGCGGCAGGGTCGGCAGCTGCGGGTAATCCTCTACCGGCATGGTGGGAAGCGAGAATTTGGCGCTGCCGCACGTGATGAGCACGCGGGTGCCGTCGAGAGTTACGTCGACAGGCTTGTTGGGCAGCGATCGGGTGATGTCCGCGAGCAGTTTGCCGGAGACCAGAACCTGGCCGGAGACGGTGACTTCGGCAGAGACACGCACCTGAGCGGAGACCTCGTAGTCGAAGCCGGAGACGGTCAGGCCGTGCTCGTCGGCACCGAGGAGCACACCACCGAGAACCGGCACCGGGGGCCGTGAGGGCAGGCTACGCGCGACCCATGCGACGGAATCGGCGAAGTCTTCCCGAGCAACGCGAAACTTCATACTTCCAAGCTCCATCGCTCGGGTGTTCCTCTCGGTAGGCATGGACATCTCTTCAACGGCGGTATGGGGCTGCGTTTGCAGTCTGACACAGCGGCCGCAGCACACCGTATGCCTTCGAGGCCCGAGTTGGAAAGCCGATGCCCGGCATCTCGAGACCCTCGAGGAGGGCTGTGAACAGCAGCTGTCCCCAAGGCTTGTTTTCAAAGAACTTCTTCAGAGAAGACTTCAATAACAGTAATAGGCACTGTGGAATCTGTGGATGAACCCCTGAAGGCCCTGGCCTCGCATCCTCGAGACATGGGGACGTCTCGAGGATGTACTCGAGGACGAATCGGCGCCCCATGTGGACACCTCGAGACTGTTCGAACTTTTCCCGCAGTTCTCCACAGCGATTCCATCTTATACACATACTTATCCACAGATGTGAATTCTTTGTCGGGCATGTCTCGAGTCACTCGGAAGACACGACATCCGCACGGCAAAACGCCGTGCGGATGTCTGCGAGCGGAGCAACTGACAGCCCCTGACACGCAGGGCAGGTGAGCGCTCGACTCAGCTCTTGGAGCGCTGCTTGATGCGGGCGGTGAGTTCCTGGACCTGGTCGTACACCTTGCGCCGTTCGGTCATTTCCTTGCGGATCTTCTTGTCCGCGTACATGACTGTGGTGTGATCGCGGCCGAATGTCTGACCGATTTTGGGCAGCGACAGGTCCGTCAGCTCGCGGCACAGATACATCGCGATCTGCCGAGCCTGGGCCAGTGGCCGGGCCTTACCAGGGCCACACAGGTCGTCGATCGAGATATTGAAGTACTCGGCGGTCACCGCCATGATCGTTGCCGCGTTGATCTCGAGCGCCGCCGAATCAGGCATCAGATCCCGCAGCACCACTTCGGCGAGGGTGAGATCCAGTGCCTGACGGTTGAGGGATGCGAAGGCGGTCACGCGAATGAGCGCACCCTCGAGTTCGCGGATGTTGCGTTCGATCCGGCTGGCGATCAGCTCGAGGACGTCGTGTGGGACGTCCAACCGGTCCATCCGGGCCTTCTTGGACAGGATCGCGATCCGCGTCTCGAGCTCCGGCGGCTGGACGTCGGTGATCAGGCCCCACTCGAAGCGGGTTCGCAAGCGTTCCTCGAGGGTGGCCAGTTGCTTGGGCGGGCGGTCGGACGACACCACTATCTGCTTGTTCGCATTGTGCAGCGTGTTGAAGGTGTGGAAGAACTCTTCCTGGATACCTTCCTTGCCCTCGATGAACTGGATGTCGTCGACGAGCAGGATGTCGGTCTCGCGGTAGCGCCGCTTGAAAGCGACCTTACGGTCGTCGCGAAGACTGTTGATGAAGTCGTTCGTGAACTCCTCGGTGGAAACGTACTTGACGCGCATCCCGGGGAACAGCCGCTGGGCGTAGTGCCCGGCGGCGTGGAGCAGATGTGTCTTGCCGAGACCAGAGGCACCCCAGATGAACAGGGGATTGTAGGCCCGAGCCGGTGCCTCGGCGATCGCGACCGCCGCGGCGTGCGCAAATCGGTTGGAGGCGCCGATGACGAACGTGTCGAACGTGTATTTCGCATTGAGGCTGTTGGCCCGCGTGGCCCCGGTAGACGGTCCGGCGGGTGGTTTGGTGAAGTACGACGGCCACGATTCGTGCACGCTGGCCAGCGCCTCACGATCGTCATCGACTTCCTCGTGATCGGCGTCGGGTGCTGCCACTTCTCCTGCACCCATACCCAGGTGTCGGCGCCGGAAGGCGCCCGATTCGGTGGTCTCGGATCCGGCGTGCGAGTACCCGGTGCCGGTGTAGACAGCGGCCGAGACCTGCTCACTGTCTCGAGACACAGGTTCGGGTTCATCGGTGGCGGAATCGTGCTCGGATGGCGGGGCGATGCGGACGCCGAGTCCCTCGACCTTCTGGCCGAGATGACGGTTGAGGGCACGCAGGATCGGCTCGCGGAGATCGCGTTCTATCGCTTCCTGTGCGAGCGGGGACGGGACCGATAGAAGAGCGAATCCCTGGGCGTACGTCAGCGGCTTGACCAGGGCCAACCATGCTTTGTGTGCCTTGGTCAGCGGCGTGCCGTCACCGGAGTCGGAGGTTAGCTCTGCAACTACGTCGATCCAGACATGCGCCAAGGCGTTCGGATCGTCGTTCACTGTGCGTCCTCCCCGTGTGCGGGCTTGCCGGCCCGGCGCCGTGGTTGTCGGTTGAGCTCCCCCCGGTGAGGCTGGACCCCGTACTGGGCAACGAATATGCCACCTGATCATTGTTTCCACACAATTATCCACAGATGTGGACAACACTCGAGTATGAGGCCGGCTCGGGTCGCGCATTGACGCTGACCGGAGGGTCATGGCTCTCACCTGGCGGAATGCTCCGGTGAAGTGAGTTTGTGGCGCTGGTTGCGTCGGTTCGGGCCGGACGCGTGGGTGTTAGTTGCCTAACAGTCCCGGCTCTCGAGTGTCGCCGGGATTCGAGACGAGTGACGCTCAGGACCTACGGTGGCGTCGCTCGTTTCGGTAAGACCATAGAGGAACGGTAGCAACCGCGAGGTTTGTCCACAGTGATTCCGAGCAACTCGGTGTAACCGTCTCGCAGAGGTCCCACAGGCCTGTGTCGCGGGGCAGGCTGGGTGCCGCGATGTGTGGCGACTGGGCGCGGGCGGGAATCGGGGATCGGCACCGGTTTGACCTTGCCGGTGACGGTCAGTACCCTCGAACAGTCACCCGATGGTGGAGGATGTGCGCTGGCTCTGGTCCGCACGTCTGTCCCGATCGTCGGGGCATCAGAGTTTCCACAGAAATGTTAGACCGACGCCGACCGGCGTCACCGAGCTTCGAGGAGTGTTGACCGTGGCCAAGGGCAAGCGGACGTTCCAGCCGAACAATCGCCGCCGCGCGCGCGTTCACGGCTTCCGTCTTCGTATGCGGACCCGTGCGGGTCGTGCAATCGTTTCGGCGCGTCGCCGCAAGGGCCGCGGCGAGCTCACCGCCTGATCCGAACCTGAGTTCGGGAGCTCGGGGTGTTACCTGAGCCGTACCGCCTGCGCCGGCGTGTGGATTTTTCCGCAACTGTGCGCCGCGGGCGTCGAATGGGTAGACGAGACCTGGTCGTCCACGCTCTCGAGCGTGGACAGGCCGAGTCTTTGGTGAGTCATGGCGGGCCCCGTTTCGGGCTCGTCGTCAGTAAAGCTGTCGGACCGGCGGTGATTCGACATCGAGTCGCCCGCCGGTTTCGTCATATCTGTGCCGGGTTGGTCGATACCGTTCCGGTGGACACCGATGTGGTGATTCGCGCGTTGCCGGGTTCAGCGACTGCCAGTTCCCAGGAACTCGACAAACAGCTGCGTTCCGTGCTCGAGAAGCTGAATCTTCTCGCCGGTGCAGGTACCCCCGCATGAGCAATGAAACCGACGAGGCGCGGACCGAATCCGGTCCGCGCTCCTCGTCGTTTGTCGTCACTTCGTGGATGACGCTGCGTTCCCTGCCCGCAAGAGCCCTCATCTTTCTGATCGAGCTGTACCGGACGTACGTGTCCCCCCTGCGCCTGCCTACGTGTCGGTTCATGCCGACGTGCAGCGAGTACGCGGTCGACGCGCTACGGACCCACGGTGCAGTGAAGGGTTCGGCGTTGAGCGTCGTGCGGCTGGTGAAGTGCGCGCCCTGGCACCCTGGTGGGTGGGATCCCGTCCCGGAACGACGTGGACGGCACATCCATCATGCGAGTCCGGAATGATGCGCCGCGCTTGCCCGATACTTGCCCAACACCACGGTGTGGTGAACGTGGACGAACAGAGGAGTACTTAGAGCCGTGCTCGACATCATTTACTATCCGGTGTCCGGGATCCTGTGGGTCTGGCACAAGGTGTTCGGCGCCGTTCTCGGAGCTGACAACGGATTCGCGTGGGCGCTGTCCGTCATGTTCCTCGTCTTCACGCTGCGCGCCATCCTCTACAAGCCGTTCGTGAAGCAGGTGCGCACTACGCGGCAGATGCAGGAACTGCAGCCGCAGATCAAGGCGCTACAGAAGAAGTACTCCAAGGACCGCCAGCGCATGGCGGTCGAGATGCAGAAGCTCCAGAAGGAGCACGGCTTCAACCCGATCATGGGTTGCCTGCCGGTGCTGTTGCAGGCGCCGGTGTTCATCGGCCTGTTCCATGTGCTGCGCTCGTTCAACCGCACAGGCGAAGGCTTCGGCCAGCTTGGTATGTCGGTCGAGGAGAACGCCAACACCGCGAACTACTTCTTCAGCTCGGCCGACGTCCAGTCGTTCTTGAGTGCCCGCCTGTTCGGCGCCCCGATCTCGTCGTACATCACGATGCCGAAGGAGACGCTGCAGTCGTTCGGTGAGTACGGCACCGTGCCGACGGTCCTGAACGTAGCGGCAGTCTCCATTCCGCTGATGGTGATCGCATCGATCGCGACGCACTTCAACTCGCGGGCATCGGTGGCTCGTCAGAGTGAGGCTGCCGCCGCCAACCCGCAGTCGGCGATCATGAACAAGCTTGCGCTGTGGGTGTTCCCGCTCGGCGTGCTCGTCGGTGGCCCCTTCCTGATGATCGCGATCCTCCTGTACTGGGTGTCGAACAATATCTGGACCTACGCGCAGCAGCACCTGGTGTTCCGCAAGATCGACTCGGAGGAAGACGCCAAGAAGCGGGCCGCGCTCGAGCGTCGTGCCGACAACGCACCCAAGCCGGGTGTGCGCCCGTCGCTGGACAAGAAGAAGGGGGCGCAAGCCCCTGCCGCGAGCGACGACGAGGTGCAGGCTGATGACACCCCCGAGGCTCGAGATGCGTCCGGAAGCGGTGGATCGACGTCCCCGCGGCAGAAACCGAAGCCACGCCCGGCTGCGAATCGCCCCAAGAGCAACAAGCGCAAGCGGCGCTGACCTCGAGAAGAGAGAACGACGATGACCAGTGAGCAGGACACCGCCCGGGCCGGTGAGAACAGGGAGGGCACAGACGTGGTACTCGAGACTCAGAATGCGGAAACCGATGTCGAGGACGATCTGATCGAGGAAGGCGAGATCGCTGGCGACTACCTCGAGCAGCTGCTCGACGTCCTGGACTTCGACGGTGATATCGACCTCGACGTCGAGGGTGATCGTGCAGTTGTCAGCATTGACGGCGGCGACGACCTGGCAAAGCTGGTCGGCCGCAAGGGCGAGGTGCTCGATGCGCTACAGGAGCTGACTCGCTTGGCTGTGCAGCAGTCGACCGGCGAGCGTAGCCGCCTGATGCTCGACGTAGCTGGCTGGCGTGCCGGACGACGCGAGGAACTCAGCGCACTGGGTAAGGCCGCCGCGGAGCGCGTTCTAGCGTCTGGTGAGCGCGAGGAGCTGACCCCGATGACGCCGTTCGAGCGCAAAATCGTGCACGACGCCGTCGCGAAGGTCGCCGGCGTCTCCAGTGAGAGCGAGGGCGCCGAGCCGTCCCGCCGGGTGGTTGTACTCAAGGATTGACGGACATCGTCCGGTGTCGAGGCCGAGGGGCCCGCGGGTGTCGCACCGCGGGCCCCTCGGCTTTTCTCTTGTTGGTTGGTGGTGGGTTGGGAAGGATGTTTCACGTGGAACTGGTGGATGAGCAGTGGGATGTTGTCGGTGCGGTTGCTCGGGTGTTCGGTGAGCGGGCGTCGTTGGCGGAGGCGTATTACGCGTCGTTGGCGTCGGATGGTGTGGTGCGGGGGTTGATCGGTCCGCGGGAGGTGCCGCGGTTGTGGGTGCGGCATGTGCTCAATTGTGCGGTGGTGGGTGAGTTGGTGGGGGCGAACGAGTCTGTGGTGGATGTGGGTTCGGGTGCGGGGTTGCCGGGGATTCCGTTGGCGATTGCGCGGCCGGATGTGCGGGTGACGTTGGTGGAGCCGTTGTTGCGGCGGTCGGTGTATTTGCAGGAGTTTGTGGATTCGGTGGGGTTGTCGAATGTTTCGGTGGTTCGGGGGCGTGCGGAGCAGGAAGGGGTGGTGAAGGAGGTTGGTGGTGCGGATGTGGTGACGTCGCGGGCGGTGGCGCCGTTGGAGCGGTTGGTGCGGTGGTCGCTGCCGTTGGTGCGTGTGGGTGGGAGGATGTTGGCGTTGAAGGGTTCGAGTGCGGCGGAGGAGATTTCCCGTGACCGTGCTTCCCTTGGCCGGTTGGGTGCTGGCAAGCTGGAGGTTGTCGAGTGTGGTGTTGGTGTGTTGCCGGTGCCGACGATTGTGGTGAGCGCAGAACGCGTCCCGCACCACCGGCACCGCAGTCAACGCCACTGACCTGACCCTGATCCGACGGGTCACCCATCGCGGTCGGCGCCGACCCGACTTGTGACCCACTCCCCTACCCCGGACGGATGGGCAAACGGTCCGATCAGCCCCCGACGAACGGCGCGACGAACACACACGGCACGGGCCGCGGATGTTCCGGATCGAGGGCGTTGAGCACGTGGCCGGCGGTGACGCGGGATGCCAAGAGCGCGATATGGTCCGAGTAGTCCTGCGAACAGCCGTCCTGAACCACGATGTTCGTCGCGTTGGGGCCCTCCACGTAGCCACTGGTGTACGGCAAGATCCCCTCGTCATAGCGGGTCATGATGTTGGTGTAGGTGACTTCCGGCGCAAACAGGCCACCCTCGTGCAGCTTCGCAATGAACTGTGATTCGGGCAGGAACTGGAGACATGCCTGGCAGAACGGCAGCATGCCACGGGCGTCGTCGGTGCCGAGACCGAGAATCGTTGCGCCACCGTCCGGTCCGATGAGTGCACTGCCGTTCCAGGCCGGACCGAGTGAGATGTACTTGTCGACCTTGGCTGCGCCGCCGAGGTACTTGACGAAGTAGTTGGGCACTACCGATCCTTGCGAGACACCCAGGATGTCCACGCGTGCCGCGCCGGTCGCCGCGAGCACCTCGTCCACGAAGGCGCCGATCTGGGCCGCGCTGTCCTCTGCGCGGATCATTCCCCCGATTGCGCTGATCGGGTACGGCTGGTCTGCGTAGTTCCCGAAGGTCGGCGCAAAGACGCAGTAGCCCTCGTTGGCGAGCAACGGTGCAAACGTGGTCCAGTTGTTGAGTCGATTGCCGGCAGTGCCGTGGACGAGCACCACGGGGTTCGGGTGGTCCGCGGTCGGCCGGCACGACCAGTCGTTGGATCCGGTTGCCGACCCGCCGGAATTGGTGAACTCGTCCTGAACGAAGAGGTTGGAGGGCACCGAGTACGTGGTGTCTTCGCTTGGATCCCCCGGTTCCTACTGCGGCGGCGAGGGCCGTCAGAACCACGGCCACCACGATCCGTCACTCCCGTCGGTTCGATCTGCTGCTTCTCGACCGTTGCATCGCCCGTCCTCTGTCGAATCTTGTTGATGAGTCGGTACGACCTGGACGTCTGATGTGGTGTGGTTTTGGTGATCCAGGTGTTTCACGTGAATCATGCTGGGGTGCACCGACAGTCACCGTATTACCCCGGATGGGGTTTTGTCCGAATTCAGTACCCACCCACGGGTATCAGTCCATTTCGTCACTGTGACAATCTAATTAGTGGAAGTCATTGTGCTGTGGCGACTCTGCCTAGTCGTGAGTCGCTCCTCTCAACCCCGGGCGCGGAAGTCTCGCCGCATTGGAGATCAGGGTGCCTACGACTGTGAGTGGGCACCGAATGCGGTGAACGGAGAGAGTCGACGAGTAGCCGATGATCGATCGGAGATGGAATAGGCGAGATTGCCGCCGGACGTCGAACCGATGATGGAGGGGCTCATCGCCTAGGTGCATCCGGTGAACTTGGACATCCCCGACTAGCTCGATCCGGTGCAGGAGATCGTCAAGCGATTCTGCTGATTTCGTCGACACCGCCGCATTGGGCACGCGGGCCGCGATGGGCCAGGCTCAGTGTAGGACGGACGGTTGAGAGTCAGCGTGTGGCCTCTTCTGTTGGTGAGTGGTTGGAGGCTGAGATGCCCCGCCGATGTTTCACGTGAATCACGACCATCGACCCCTTCCCTCCCCTGTCGTTGAGGCGGCGCCCGTCCGCGATTCTGGCGCCAGGCAGTTCCACAGGTAGGGATCGCGGACGAGTTTGTGCATCGTGGAGGGGAATCCGCTCATGTGCACCCCGTGCCCGCGTTGAGACTTCACTTCTCGACGCTTCCAGGCGGGTCCGAAGCGCATCCGTGCTCAGGTCGGAGCCCGGCGGTTGGAGTATCGCGGGTGCTCGACTTCCACGCGGCGCCGACCGGTCCGTCGGTCTACCCGTCTGCCCGACCGCCTTGTGCTCGGGATGGCGGCGACGGCCGTCGCATCGGAGCTCAGGTCGAGGGATCCGGCCGCCAGACCTCCGTAGTGTGCGTGTCGAATGTTCTACGTGAAACATCGACGGGCGATGCAGGAAGATGCGTCGGTCAAGGCGCCCACTGGCGTGACCACTCCCCTCCCCTACCGAGTCATGTGGCCCGGGGGTCGCCGGATCCCGCGTTTCAACCGTCGCAGCGGATTTGGGGTAGCCCAAGTTTGTTGGTTGGTGGTGGGTTGGGAAGGATGTTTCACGTGGAACTGGTGGATGAGCAGTGGGATGTTGTCGGTGCGGTTGCTCGGGTGTTCGGTGAGCGGGCGTCGTTGGCGGAGGCGTATTACGCGTCGTTGGCGTCGGATGGTGTGGTGCGGGGGTTGATCGGTCCGCGGGAGGTGCCGCGGTTGTGGGTGCGGCATGTGCTCAATTGTGCGGTGGTGGGTGAGTTGGTGGGGGCGAACGAGTCTGTGGTGGATGTGGGTTCGGGTGCGGGGTTGCCGGGGATTCCGTTGGCGATTGCGCGGCCGGATGTGCGGGTGACGTTGGTGGAGCCGTTGTTGCGGCGGTCGGTGTATTTGCAGGAGTTTGTGGATTCGGTGGGGTTGTCGAATGTTTCGGTGGTTCGGGGGCGTGCGGAGCAGGAAGGGGTGGTGAAGGAGGTTGGTGGTGCGGATGTGGTGACGTCGCGGGCGGTGGCGCCGTTGGAGCGGTTGGTGCGGTGGTCGCTGCCGTTGGTGCGTGTGGGTGGGAGGATGTTGGCGTTGAAGGGTTCGAGTGCGGCGGAGGAGATTTCCCGTGACCGTGCTTCCCTTGGCCGGTTGGGTGCTGGCAAGCTGGAGGTTGTCGAGTGTGGTGTTGGTGTGTTGCCGGTGCCGACGATTGTGGTGAGCGCAGAACGCGTCCCGCACCACGGTCGCCGGCACCGCTAGGTTGCGGGCATTCGAGCGGTCGACAGTCGAGAATTACGTTATGAGTGGTCACCAAGCGAAGGAGCAGTAGATGTCGGCTGGATCTGAATCCGCCGTTTCACGGGAAGCGGTTTCACGTGAAACCGATGCCCCGTCCGACTCGACGAGCGGCAGTCGAGACAAAGACTTCTCCCACTCCCCCTACGCCGGAATCTCCCTCGCGGACACGCCGATCGGCGCGGCCGCTCAGCGTGCGAGTCAGGTGTTGCACCCAGGGTCGGTGACCCTCCCGAAGCCGCCGAAGCGGCGGGTGTTCACTATCGCCAATCAGAAGGGTGGCGTCGGCAAGACCACCTCGACGGTGAATCTGGCGTCCGCGCTGGCGATCCAGGGCCTCACCGTCCTCGTCGTGGACCTCGATCCCCAGGGCAATGCGAGCACAGCACTCGGTGTCACCCACACGTCGGGAACGCCGTCGAGCTACGAGTTGCTCCTCGGTGAGGTCACCGCGGCCGAGGCGATTCAGCAAAGCCCACACAACGAACGGCTCCATTGCATTCCCGCGACGATCGATCTGGCCGGTGCCGAGATCGAACTCGTCTCGATGGTGGCTCGCGAAAACCGGCTCAAGAACGCCCTCTCCGAGACGGCACTTGCTGACATCGACGCCGACTTCATCCTCATCGATTGCCCGCCGTCCCTCGGCCTGCTCACCGTCAACGCGATGGTGGCAGCGCGGGAGGTGCTGATCCCGATTCAGTGCGAGTACTACGCACTCGAGGGCGTCGGACAGCTCCTGCGGAATATCGAACTGGTGCAGGCGCATCTCAACCCGGAACTGCACGTCTCGACGGTCCTACTGACGATGTACGACGCGCGCACCAAGCTTGCTGACCAGGTCGCTGAGGAGGTGCGTAAGCACTTCGGCAGTGCGGTGCTGCGCGCGGTCATCCCCCGCAGCGTGAAGGTGTCCGAGGCGCCCGGCTACGGGATGACCGTCCTCGACTACGACCCGGGTTCACGGGGCGCGATGAGCTACCTCGACGCCGGCCGCGAACTTGCCGCACGCGGAATGTCCACCACGACGCAGGAGCAGTAGAGATGGCGCAGACACGAAAGGGAGGCCTCGGACGCGGCCTGGCGGCACTCATTCCGACTGGTCCTGCCAACGGCGGTCCCGGGCTGGGCAGCGCGGCCGCCGACGTCATCATCGGCACCGCGACACCCGCGGCCGCCACCACCATCGATTCGGATGCGGCCGAGGCGCCCGCGCCCAAGGCGACGAAAAAAGCGGCTCCGAAGGACGTGGACCGGGAGGCGAAGCCGGCGTCCGACGACACCGTCGCCGTCGCCCCCACGCCGACGCCCGCGGTCCGCACGGGCGACGAGCCCCTCTCCCCCGCGGGTGCCGTGTATCACGAGATCGCACCACATCTGATCGAGCCGAATCCCAAGCAGCCTCGTCATGTCTTCGACGAGGAGGCGCTGGGCGAGCTGGTGCACTCGATCCGTGAGTTCGGTCTGATGCAGCCGATCGTCGTCCGCCGAGTCGGTTCCGACCGATATCAGCTCGTCATGGGCGAGCGTCGCTGGCGGGCCAGCCAGGCTGCCGGGCTCGAGACGATCCCCGCGATCGTTCGGGACACCGCCGATGAGACCCTGCTGCGTGACGCCCTGCTGGAGAACATCCACCGGGTGCAGCTCAACCCGCTCGAAGAGGCTGCGGCATATCAGCAGTTGCTCGAGGAGTTCGAGGTCACTCACGAGGAGCTGGCGGCCCGCATCGGACGGTCCCGGCCCGTCGTGACGAACATGATCCGGCTACTCAAGCTGCCGATCCCAGTGCAGCGCCGGGTCGCGGCGGGTGTGCTGTCCGCTGGCCACGCTCGGGCACTATTGTCACTCGAGGCGGGTGCGGATGCCCAGGAGGTCCTTGCGGCCCGGATCGTCGCCGAGGGTATGTCGGTCCGGGCGACAGAGGAGGCGGTGATGCTCGCGAACCGGGAGGGGCCCGCTCCTGCCCCGGCTGCCAAGCGGCGTCCGATTCAGATGCCGGGCCTGCAGGATGTCGCGGAGCGGTTGTCGAATTCGTTCGACACTCGCGTCACCGTCAGTCTCGGTAAGCGAAAGGGCAAGATCGTCGTCGAGTTCGGTTCGGTGGATGACCTCGAGCGGATCGTGACCATGATGGAGCAGCCGAAGGCTGACTGAGAGTGTTCGAGGCCCGTATCGGAAGTCCCGGTAGATATGTCACAGTGACGCTATCGCCATCGACTCATGGGGTGGGCCGCCCGATTCTCGCGAAAGTAGCTGTATCACAAGATTATTGGGAAGCGCACTCTCGACGCCGAGCCGTAAGCGGAACTATCCCCTACTCTGTAGGTGATAGTTCCGCCACGGTGAGGGGCAGAACTATCAGGACAGCGGTTAGGGAGGCTGGCTTACACAGTGTCGACTAGCGTCACGTCACTCACACTGGACGGTCTGGACAAGCTGTCCTCACACGCGCGTCGCTGCGTCTTCTGGGAGATGGACCCGGTAGCCGTCCGTAGTTCGCGTAGATTCTGCGATCCGGAGTTCGAGAAGGAAGCATGGCTGTCGATGGTCATGCTCGAATGGGGTTCGTGCGGTCAGGTCGCTCTCGTTGATGACAAGCCGGCCGGTAGCGCACTGTATGCGCCGCCGAATATGGTCCCGCGATCGGATCTGTTTCCCACGTCCCCGGTCAGTGCGGACGCGATTCTCTTGACCACCATGCGCCTCGAACCCGTCGCCGAAGGCAGCGAGCTGGGGGCCACTCTGATCCAGGCCGCTGTCGGTGACCTGGTGCGACGTGGCGTTCGCGCCCTCGAAGCGTTCGGGATCCGAGACGAGACCTCCTCCCCTACCGGAGTTCCGTCCGCCACCGCGGCGCGCGAGTGCTCACCGCAGGAGTGCATGATCAGTGCCGACTTTCTGTCGGACGTCGGATTCGAGGTGGTTGCGCCGCATCACCGGTTCCCGCGGTTGCGCCTCGAGCTCGACCGCGACCACCTGTGGAAGGCGGACGTCGAAGCGGCGCTGGAGCGGCTCCTGGAGACCGCCGCGCTATCGCTAGTCGACATCGGGGAGAAAACGGCTGTAGGAGCCCATTAGGGGCCTCTGTGGCCGTGCCCCGTTTGCGCCTGTTCCTGATGAATGTCCTCAGGAACTCAGCGGGCCAGTTCCTCGGCCAGTAGTTCCGCGAACGTGAACGTTCCGGTCGGAGCATCGTCCTGGCCCAGCAGGTACAGGCGCTTGACGGCGATCAGGATCGCCTCGGCGATCGTGTCGCGGCTCCGCGGGTTCGTCAGCACCGAAACGTCGGAATCGTTTGTGAGATAACCGATGTCGACCTGAACGGTCGGCATGTTGGTGATACGCAACAGATCCCACGTGCGACCGTGATTTCGACAGTCCCGCAACGGAGTTCGCGCCACTATTTCACGCTGGATGAATCCGGTGAGAATCTGTCCGATCATGGACGTCGAGCCGTGCGAGTTCCCGAAGTGGAAGCTGGCCACCCCGCCGGCCGCGGGACTGGGGTTGCTGTCACAGCGCAGCGAGATCATCAGATCGGCGTCGAAACCGTTTGCGGTCTCGGCCCGCGAGGCTTCCGTGGGGTTGGTCCCCTGCGATCGGGACAGGAAGGTCTCCATCCCGGTGGCAGCCATCCGGCCTTCGAGGCGGCTCGAGAGATCCCACAGGATCTCGGCCTCGCTCATCGGACCGTTCGGGGTCTGCACAATCATGCCGGTGGCATCGCCGCCGAGACCCGGATCGATCACGATTCGCTTACCGCTCAGCTGCGGTCCGGACCGGCGGACCAGCTCCTCCTCGCTGATTGCGTGAGGAGAGCCCCCGGACACTCGGGTGCCGAGCAGCTCGAGCGACCGTAGGGTTGCCGGCCCACAGATGCCGTCGGCGGCGATGCCGATTTCGCGCTGGAACGAGCTGAGCGCCTCGTGTGTCTGTGGCCCGAAGTAGCCGTCGACGCGGCCGATATAGAACCCCAGATCCTGTAGCCGGGTCTGCAGGGCGGCGACATCGTCGCCGTACAGCGGCGCCGACAGCTGGTAGATGAGGGTGCGCGCGCCGAGCCGGTATGAGGCCTCCTTCAGCGACCGGTAGGTCGCCGCGCCGACGATACCGTCGACGAGGAGCCCACGCTGCTGCTGGAAAGCACGGACCGCGGAGTCCAGGTGATGATCGAACATCGCGTCGGGTGACACCCAGTGCGAACCGTTGACGGCCTCACGGTGCCTCTCAGCGATGCCGTTGTGCAGGAATCCCAGGCCGGTCAAAGTACCCCGAATCTCGGCGACGGCGGGGCCGTGATCGCCGTGACGGAGTAGCTGCATGCTGGAGGGCCTTTCGTTGCTGACGTCGATCGATTCTCTCAGACGGCCGTGCCATATAGGCAATCCAGTAGGCCACAGTGTGACTAAGGCTGTAGTGGCAATCAGGTCACGCTGTGGCCTACTGGGCCGACCTAACGGACGAATCAGAGAACGCCGGCGAGGTCCTTGAGCAGGGCGGCCTTGCCCTTTGCGCCGACGATCGTCTTCACCGGCTTGCCGCCCTGAAACAGGATCATCGTGGGAATGGACATCACCTGGAAATCGCGTGCGGCACCCGGATTCTGGTCGATATCGAGCTTGGCGACAGTCAGCTTGTCGCCATGCTCACCGGCGATCTCCTCGAGCACCGGGGCGACCATCTTGCACGGCCCGCACCAGGTGGCCCAGAAGTCGACGAGCACGGGCTTCTCGGATTCGAGAACCTGCTGTTTGAACGACTCGTCGTTGATGGTGATGGTGTTCGCCACGGGATCCTCCTGGGATGTGGGAATGCGGGATCTGAGAATGGAACGGATGGAGCTCGAAAACTCGGGTGTCAGGACTTGACGCTGACGGGCTCGCCGGCGGCGGCGAGGGTGTTCTCGCTGATGTCGCCCTGATCGGCCAGCCAGCGCTCGGCGTCGATCGCCGCGGAGCATCCGGTGCCGGCTGCAGTGATCGCCTGGCGGTAGGTGTGGTCCACCAGGTCACCGGCCGCGAAGACGCCCTCGATCGAGGTTGCGGTGGTCGGCGACTGCACGCTCACATATCCGGCGTCGTCGAGGTCCACCTGGCCCTTGACGAGCTCGCTGCGCGGATCGTGACCGATCGCGACGAACATGCCGGTGACGTCGAGCGTGGACTGCTCACCGGTGACGGTGTCGCGCACCACCAGACCGGTGACGCTGTTGTCGCCGAGGACCTCGACAGGCTCGGCGTTGGTGAGGAAACGGATCTTCTCGTTCGCCTTGGCCCGCTCGAGCATGATCCGGGACGCACGGAACTCCTCGCGGCGGTGCACGAGGGTGACGCTGCGGGCGAACTTGGTGAGGAACGTGGCCTCCTCCATCGCCGAGTCGCCGCCACCGACCACGACGATGTCCTGGTCGCGGAAGAAGAAGCCGTCGCAGGTGGCGCACGCGCTCACGCCGCGGCCGAGGAGGCGCTCCTCGCCGGGGATACCGAGGTAACGCGCAGCGGCGCCCATTGCAAGGATGACGGCGCGGGCGTAGTAGGTCTCGCCGTTTGCGACAACCTTCTTGATCGGCCCGTCGAGTTCGAGTTCCTCTACGTCCTCGGTGCGGATGTCGGTACCGAACCGCTTGGCCTGCTCACGCATCTCGTCCATCAGGTCCGGGCCCATGATGCCCTCGCGGAAGCCGGGGAAGTTCTCCACCTCGGTGGTCGTCATCAGGGCGCCGCCGAACTGCGTGCCCTCGAACAACACGGGCTCGAGCTCGGCGCGGGCCGCGTACACGCCGGCCGTGTATCCGGCCGGTCCGGAGCCGACGATGATGAGGTCACGGACTGTGGTCGGAGTAGTCATGCGGGCCTTCCTGTTGCCTGTGCTGCGGGCATTTACGTACCTGATCTCCCGAAACCCGCGCCGGGTGGCACAGTCTGTGGAGTCGGCTAGGTCAACAACAGATTAGTGGGTGTTGTTCCCATCGTCCCGGTGCCACGTGTCGCCGTGACGCGGTGTTCCAGCGGTCGCGCGGTGTTTCACGTGGAACATTCACCCAACTGTTTGACGTACGGGCGGATCAGCGCGGCCGTGGTGCGCCGGACGTTCTCGACGTCCTCGCCGCGTTCGATCTGGCGGGTGGCCGCATGCAGGACGGCGTTGATCAGATCGGCCGTGGCCGGGACGTCCTCGACTCCGAGTGCCGTGAGTGCCTCGACCAGCGGGGTGATCAGATCGTCGTGCATCGCGCGGCTTTTCGCATCGAGTTCGGGCCCCGGTGCAAGCTGAGCCAGAGCCGTCGCGATCGCGTGCTCGCCCTCCGCCACCAATACGAGGTTCGCGTCGATGTAGGCCAGTACGCGGCATCCCGGGGTGTCGGCGTCGGACATCGCCTCGGATACCCGGGCCGACCACCGCGGGAAGGAGTCTTCGATCAAGGCCTCGAGTAGGTGCTGCCGGGACTTGAAGTATTGGTACATGCTCGACCGTGCGAGCCCGGCCCGCGCGGCGACTTCGCCGAACTGAGGGACCTCTGTCGCATCCTCGGAGAGCACGGCCCGTGCGGCGTCGAGGAGGGCACGTTGTTGCGCGGCTCGATGCTCACCGACGGTGGGTGCATTGATCCGCGGCACATGCCCTCCTCGCTCGCTGTGAGTTCCGGATTACCGGGGCGCGAGCCGTCCGTCCGTCATCTCGACCACGCGGTCGCAATAGTCGAGCACATCGTAGTCGTGGGTCACCATGACGGTTCCGACGCTCGATTCCCGCGTCTCCTGTGCTAGCAACTTGACGATCTCATGGCTACGGGCCCGGTCGAGTGCCGCGGTGGGCTCGTCGACCAGCAGCAGTGACGGCGATGCCATCAGCGCGCGAGCGATGCCGACCCGCTGCCGCTCGCCGCCCGACAACTGATCGGGGCGACGGTCGGCCCGGTGACCCAGACCCACCTGTTCGAGCAGCTGCAGCGGATCGCGGAACGTTCTGCCCTTGGTGCTCCCGAGGTGCGACACCAGACGCAGCTGATCGGCCGCCGTCAGTGACGGGATCAGGTTGCCACTCTGGAACACGAACCCGATGTGTCGGAGCCGGAACCTCGCGGCCTCGGCACGCTTCATCGTGAGCAGGTCGTGTCCACCGACCCGGACACTGCCCGAATCGGGGGCGGTGAGCGCACCTGCGACAGCGAGCAGGCTCGACTTGCCCGAGCCCGACGGGCCGACGACGGCAACCATCTCGCCGGGGCGGACCATCAGGCTCACCGCGTCGAGTGCGGTCACGGTCTGCTCGCCGTCCCCGAGGCGCAGATTGGCGTCGACGATCTCGAGGGCAGCAGTGTCGACGGCGGTGCCGGTGGTGGTCACGGTGGAATTCTCCCGATTTCCTTGTGTGCTCATCGTTGTCCTCCCAGCGCGTTCAACGGATCGACCGAGGCGATGCGGACGATGGCGACTGCGGCGCCGATCAGTCCGAGAACTGTCAGCAGAATTGCGGCCACAGCCACGGCGCCGGGTTCGAGCAGGAACGGAACTCCCCCGCCGATCAGCGAACCGAAGCCGTAGCCGACGGCGGCGCCGACGGCTACCGAGCCGAGAAGCAGGATGAACGCCTGCGCCAGACCGTCGCGTAGTAGGTAGCCGGTGGACGCACCCATCGCACGCATGACCGCGATCTCGTGCTTGCGCTGGATCGTCCACACCGTGAAGAAGGCGCCGACGACGAGCGCGGAGATTGCGTACAGGAACACCTTGATCAGATCGAGGGTCATCGTCTCGGCGCTGAATCCTGGCGACGATGCAAACGAATCCTCCAGGGACACAGTCGAAGTGCCAGCCGCTGCGTCGCCCGCGGCATAGTCGATGGTGGTTCCGGGCTGGGCGTGCAGCGCCACAGCGGTGGCCTCGGTCAATGACTGCGCAGGCATCTCTTCGCCTGGACGGACACCCGCGTGCAGTTCACGCCAGGTGTCGATAGGCACGTACGCGACATCGACGTGGCCGAATGTCTGCTTACCGCCTGTGACGCCGACGACCTTCAGTTCGGTGCCCAGACGGTCGATGGTGACGATGTCGCCGAGCGCGACGCCGGTGTCGAGTGCGCTCTTACTGATCACGATGCCGTCGGGTGCGTTCAGTCCGGAACCGACGGCGGCATCGGGCGCCAGGAAAGAGTCGGCCGGCACCCCGAACAGTGCAAGGTCGATCGGCAGGCCCTTGTCGTTGTGCGCGTTGACCAGCATGTTGCCGAACGGCTCGGCCGCTGCGACGCCGGGCTGTTCACGCCAGGCCTCGACTTGCTCGTCGGTGACGACACTGCGGGAGAAGGCCGAGTCGGTCTTGGTGCCTTCGTTGAAGGCAAATCCGGCAACCGGGGTCGCCTTCAGACCGGAGACGCCATCCTCGACCAGTCCGGAGGACAGGCCCGACAGCAAAACCATCAGTACCGAGATGAGCGCGATCACGCCTCCCATCAGACCGAATCTGGATCGCGCGAACCGCAGTTCTCGCAGGGCGAGGAACATCACAATCTCCTTGTCGAATCCGGCCGCCCGAATTTTCCCGACGGCATGTCGGCAAAATATACCAACGCAGTGTCGGTAAAACTCGGTGGCCTTCCCCGGACCAAGAACTAGCTACCCCGGTGAGATGCAGCGCATCGATGTTGCCGTCGGACTCGATCAGGCGGGCCGCTGGAGCTCACACCTGGTCTTCTAGTCCAACACCATCGTGTTGTCGTGCCGGACCGAGGCAGTCAGGGCATCACGCACAGGCCGCCACGTCAGACCTAGTTCGGACAGCGTCCGCGAGTCGTCCGTGGGGACGGCTGCCGTCAGTAGCCAGGCCGCTTCATAGCTCATCCCGGCGCTCAGTGGAAGGATCTTTCCGACGACGTCCGCTGCGCGGCCCACGCCGCGGAACACGCTCGGGGCCAGCGGTATACGGCGGATACGTCGTCTGGATGCGTACTCGAGGATGTCGATCAACTCGTTGAACGCGATCAGTTCGCCGCCGCACATGTAGCGCCGCGGTCCTCGGCCCGGGCGCATCGCGGCGGCGTGCACATCGGCGACGTCCCGAACGTCGATCATCTGCATCCCGCCGCGCAGTCTCGGGGCGACGCCGGCGCGAACCATGGGGGTCCAGCCCGCGGCAGTCACCCCGCGGATCCCGCCGAGCCCCGGTCCCACGACGCTGGCCGGGTACGTGATGACCACGGGTGCGCCCGCGTCCTGTAGCGCCCGTGCGATCAGGTCGGCCGCCGCCTTTGTGCGCCCGTATGCGCTGCGGCCCGGTGCGGTGGGGCTGTCCGGTCCGATCGCCGGATCCGGTGACGGGAACAATGCGCTGTAGCTGGCCACGTGCACGATCGGATCGAGACCGAGCGCGGCCGCCCGGGTGAGCAGCGTGGTGGTGGCCGCGGTGTTGACCTCCCACATCAGCCTCTCGTGGCGATCGTCGGTGCCCACCACCGCGGCCGCGTGCAGGACTGCGTCGCAGCCGTCGAGCAGTGTGGCGATCACGGTGACGTCTCGAATATCGCCCTGCAGTACCTCGACACGCGCGGCTGCGTCGCCGAACAATGGCAGGATCGCTGGTGCCGACTCGCTCGGATGCACGAGCAGCCGGACCTCGTGGCCCTCGGCGAGCAGTGCCTGCGTCGTGTGCGCGCCGATGTACCCGGTCCCGCCCGTCACCGCGATCTTCATAGGTTCCCTCCCGGGTCGTGAAATTTACGGTACCACTGGACTCGTAAGAGGTGCCTTGTGGCGCGACTGGCCGTCGTGTCCGACAATTCCAGGACGATGAGCGCACAAACGATCGACAACACGCCGGCTTCCGGGCGGCCCCGGGATCCCCGGATCGACGCCGAGGTCCTGGCAGCGACCCGTGATTTGCTCCTCGAGGTGGGCTGGGAACAGCTGAGCCTGCGCGCAATCGCGACACGAGCGGGGGTGAGCCGGGCCGCCATGTCGCGTCGGTGGACGTCGAAGGCGCATCTGGTGCTCGACGCCCTCCTCGGCGCCACCCCGGATCTAGAGCCGTTCGAGGGCACCGATCGCGCGGGTTGGATCGACTGGGTCGTCGCCGGTAGCGCTGAGCTGTTCTCCCGGCCAGATGTCCGAGAGGCGGCGCCCGGGCTCCTCGCGGCTATCCGCGACCACGAAGACCTGCGCAACGCGCTGTGGCGGGGGTTCAGCGGGCCGGCCACCGCGTTGTTCGTCGCTCACGGCAGTGAGGCGGCGACGGAGCAGGAGCGGGAGCGGGATCTGCTCGACGCCAAGGCCGTCCTGGTGCTCGCGGCCGGCGCCGCCCTGTTCTCGAGCTTGATTGCGCGTGAGGACGATACGCCCGAATTGCGGGCGCGGGTTCGGGAGCTGCTCATGCCGGTCTCGGCTGGTACGAGTGCGGACGACTGAGCCGGCTCAGTCGATCTCGGTGCGCGCGAACAACTGCGGCTCGGCGGCGGAGCATCCGAGGCCGACGACCACCGCGGTCAATGCCGGGGGCCGGGGGCCAGCGACGAGGATGAGCACGGCTCCTTCGCCCTGGAAGCGGACCTGCCGCGAGCCCAGCACCGGACGGGTTCGCTCGATGCCGTTGGCCTGCAGGCACGCAGTGCGGACATCGGCCTTCTCCAACTCGCCGAGGTCCTCGTTCTCCGCGGCGGCCTTGTCGCCGATCAGCGCCAGTACCTGATCGTCGTCGAGATCAGCGCTGAGGTTGGCAAGGGACGGCGTGGGCACGGTGGTCGATGGTGCCGCGATGGCTGGTGACTTCGGGTCGGCCCCGTCGAGTGTGGTGAGTGCGAAGACAACCCCGACAGCCGCGGCCATGGATGCAGCGGCGACGCTGATCCAGGTGAGGGCGCGACGCCTGCCGAATGCGTCTGCGAGGGGGGTCGCCGTAGCGGGTGCGGGATGCTGCAGACCCAGCGCCGCATCGATCCGTGCGGCGACTTCGGATGGGATCGGGGACTCGACGCTGAGATCACGGCCGAGTTCGCCGAGTCGGCAGGAAACTGCGTCGAGTGCCGCCAGAACCTCGACCGCGGCCGGATCCTGGCGGACGAGCGGCCAGAGGCGGCTGCTGACGGACTCGGACAGGACACCCGCATGCAGATCGGCAAGGAGTTCCGCCGAGAACGGGGGGCCGAGCAGTTCTTCGCCGTCGTAGACCGTCATCCCACCTTCTACCCGCACATTCCGGGGCACGATTGTGCCTTCAATTGGTTCAGACGCCGCGAGATCACGTTCGGTTCCCTACATCCCGCAAGTATTCCAAATGGGATGCAAGCTTCACCCGTGCTCGGGCACAGCGGCTCTTCACGGTGCCCTCGGGCACCCCGAGCCGGGCGGCCGCCTCGGCCACCGAGTAACCCTCGAGGTCGACGGCGACGATTGCGGCCCGCTGTTCCGCCGACAGCCGCATCAGTGCACCGTCGACGAGCAGTGACAGCTCCCGCTCGGCAATGTGGTCGCGGTCCTCACGTGGGTCCTCGGTCTCGTCCGCGGACAGCGACACCGTGGGCCGCACACGGTTGCGCCGGATCCGGTCCAGGCATGCGTTCACCACGATCGTGTGTAGCCAGCTCCGCACGGCGGCATCCGCCCGGAACGATCCCGCCGTGCGGTGCGCGGAGAGCAAAGCCTCCTGCAGCGCATCCGCGGCATCGTCGACGGTGTAGCTCGTTCTTCTCGCAACATGCCAAAGGTGGTCGTAATGCCTGCTCAACAGCTCCGCGAAGGCCCCTTCGTCACCTGACGCGTGTGCTGCCAGCAATTCGGCATCGGACATTCCAGCCTTGGCGACCCCCCTGAAGATTCGCACGGGCGGATGTTAACCGATCAATTGCCCGCAGTGCAGACCTGGGCACTGCGGGAGGAGCGCTCAGGGAGCGCCGGTGAACGACACCTCGGCGATCGAGGTCTGATTCTGTCCGTCTGCCGAGCTGAGTCCGGTGATCCACACGAGGACGTTCTTGGTGGCACCCTCCGAGGTCAGAGGGATGTCCGTCACGCCGCTTTTCAGCTCTTGGCGGCCGATCACCTGTGTCTGGTCGAGCGTGGTGTTCGGCGACGGTGCGGTGCGGATCTCGACCCTTGTTCCGGGGCTGGGTGAGGTGATCTGCACCTTCGACAGATTTTCGGCCTCCGGCAGGGTCAACATCAGGCCGACCCCGTTCTTCAGCGCCGGGAACGGCTGGAAGTAAGCGTCCGTGCTCCATACCGTTGCCGGGTCGCCGTCGATCGCGAGCCCGGCGGTCGCGGCCGCGTCCGGGGTCCCCTGCGGTGAGAAGACTGTGACACCGGTCGGCTGAATCGGCCTGGCCACGGGCGGCGCCATCGGTGAGGGAGCGGCCGACGAGGCCGGGGCCTCCGCGCTTGTCGTAAGCCCGAGATTCTGGTTGGTGAGTGGCTCGTCGGAGTTACCGCCGGCCAACAGGTTCGCGAGCCACCAGCCGATCAACGCCAGCACCAACACGGTGACGGCGCCGAGCGTGACGAGCGCGATGAGCGTGCGGTTGGACTTGAGCTTTTCGGCGGCCACGGCTTCCGGATCAGCCAGTGCGTGGCTGTCGCTGCCGGGGACGCGCTGGCCGAGGCGCAGCGCCGGCATGAGGTCGGTCTTCTGGTCGACTACCGACGCTTGATCGAGGATGTGCTGGACCGTGGCAGCCGCCCGGATACCGCTGTCGCCGCCGAGTGCGCGGACCGCGACGGCCGAGATTTCGAAAGGCACCTCGGGACGGATCACACGGGGTTCGACGGGCCGGCCGGCCGCGTCGACCTCGGCGGGCCGCATGCCGCCCAGCTCGATGGGTGTGGCTCCGGCCGGACCGGATCCCGGCTCGCCGAGCGGCCACCGGGCAGTGATCAGCGCGTAGAGCATCGCGCCGAGTCCACGGACGTCGGACGCCGGATCGGCGTCCGACAGGGTTGCGGGGAACGCCAGCACGGCGTCGCCTGCAGTGCTGATCCGGATGCGGTCCGGGTGGTCGATCGAGAGCGCACTGCCGCCGCGGTGCGCCGCCTCGGCTGCTGCAGCCAGCGCCCGGACAGCCCGGGCCGCACCGATCGGGGACGGTTCGGTGTCCGCCATTTCGCGCAACGAGCGGCCCGGCGTCCACTCGGCGACGACGATGCCGCCGGAGCTGCCCCGCACCACGTCGAGCACGCGCGCGAGTCCAGCTGTATTGATGCGACCGAGTCGCAGCGTGCGGGACAGGATGGCCTGCGGACCGTCCGGGCCGGAGGCTGCGGGTCCGTCGGCCTGCTGCTCGGCATCGACGAAGGTGAGCGCGACCTCGCGGTCGAGCTTGGTGTCGAGTGCCTGCCAGAACTCGAGGCCGCGGGCAGAGCCGTGCGGTGCGAGTAGCCGGTATCGGCCACCGGCCACGGATGCGCCGGGCATCAGCTGCGGCCCGCGTAGCGGCCGACGGGGCTGCGGGCCCGCGCCGGCTACGCGAAGCGGCGGAAGCTGCGGTGACCCGATCGGGAAGACACCGGTGTCCATGTCCAGGTCGCGGCGTCGCGGCTGGGAAGTGTCAGGATTCTCGGAAGTGTCTGTTGTAGAACGGTTTTCGGAGGAAGCCGAGTTGGACGGTGTGCTTTCCGATGCGGCCGTGTCGACCACCTTGGTGCTCCCGCCCTCGACGTCAGTAGACGTGCCAGTTCCCTTGTCGGCACCGTCGTCGTCGCTCACACTTGCTCCTTCAATGAACTCGTCGGGAATGAAGTCGCCACCGACGTATGCCTCGCTGCGTCCAGGGTACGGGAGACCATCCGGTCTATCGAGCGACCGTGGGAGGTCCCGGATTACCGGAATCAATTCGGTATCAGCCTCGTACGGCGAGGTGATGGCGACCGTCGCGGGTGTCTCCCCTGCTGCCGCGCCACCCCCGCGGAGCCCCGGAATCCGCCGTCGGACCGCGACGGTGATGGCGACGACCTCCGGCACCTTTGCCAGCCACATCAGAATGAAGGTGACGATCAGCATCAGTGCGCCTGTGATCGCGACCCTGATCATCGCCCCGGGGCCGTCGAACGACTCGGACAACCGCTCGAGCCCCAGTAGTTTGTCGGCTGCGAACATCGCGACCGCACCGGCCGCCGACGCGAGCACCACCATCCATATCGTCTTGCCGACGTTGGCCATCTGCAGATTGCCGAGACTGCGGTGCAGCAGGTATCCGCCGATGAATGCACCGGCGACGAAGGCGAGTCCGTTCGCTGCGCCGAGCAGGATCACCACCTGCTGATTGTTGGACGCAACCAGCGGGGTGAGGGCGGACAGCGCGATCTTCACACCGGTGATGCCGAGGATGATCCAGGTCGGCGTCCAGGCCTGTTCTCGCGCGTAGAACACGCGCAGGTGGATCAGTACCAGCGAGTACGGGATGAGCGTGAACGCCGACCAGCTGACGGCCTCGCCGAGGCGTTCGGCGTTACCGGCCCCGAAGTTGCCGTAGCCGTACAGTGCATGCCCGATCTGCGGTCCGGCGAACGTGAGGAACGTGATGACCGGAATGAGCGCGATCATGGTCAGGCGGGTCGCGACCGACAGGTCGTCGACCACGGCGGGCGTGTTGTCGTCGGCCGCGTTGCGGCTGAGGCGCGGCATGATCGCCGTCAGCACGGTGACGCCCAGGACGCCGTACGGCAGCTGTAGCAGCAGCCAGGCGTTGGTGTAGATCGCCGGCCCGGCCTCGTCCGCGTGAGCCGAGACGCGCGTCGCGAACACCATGCCGGCCTGGCTGATCAACACGTAGAGGACGATCGCGACCGCCATCCCGCCGAACATCTTGAGACGATCGTCGATGCCCCACAAGGGACGCAGTGAGATGCCCTGGCGGCGAATCGCGGGGAGCAGACTGGTGGCCTGGACGATGACGCCGGCGGTGACGCCGAGGCCCAGGAGCAGCAGGTGCGGATCGGTGATCCGGACCGGGTCGAGCGAGATCTCACCCGGTAGCAGCCAGTACCCCGCGAGGATCGCGAGCACCACCAAATTGTTCAGGACCGGCGCCCAAGCGCCGGGTTTGAACTCCTGCCGGGTGTTGAGGATCGCGGTGAGCAGCGCCGACGTTCCGTAGAACAGAATCGCCGGCAGCAGCAGGAAGCACAGCGCCGTGGTGAGCGCTGTGTTGACCTGGCCGTCTTCGGGCAGGAAGACATATGTCGTGAGGATCGGTGCTGCCGCCGTCGCGAGTAGCGCGGCGGTACCCAGTAGCGCGATAGCCGCGGTGAAGAGTCTTCGGACGAACGCCGCACCCTGGTCGGAGTCCTCTTTCTCCGCCCGGACCAGTACCGGGACCACGATTGCGGTGAGTACCGCGCCGAGCACCAGCTCGGAGATCATGTTCGGGATCTGGCTTGCGACGGTGAAGGCACTGGCCACGGCCGGGCCCAGCGCAGTCAGCAGCAGCAGCTGCTTGAGAAAGCCGGTCATGCGGCTGATCAGCGTCGCGAACGCGATCGAGCCGGTGGATGCGAGCAGTCCGGGGTTCTTCCGTGGCGGTTCCGGGTTCGTGGCCGCCGGCACCGGTGCGGGTACGGACGGTGCCGGGCGGGCCGGGACCGTTCGGGGTGGCATGGGCCGGGGCGCGCCGGGCGGGAATTGGCGCGGCACACCTCGTTGCGGGACCGGTCGCTGCGCGCCGGGTGGCATGGGGCGGGGGCCACCGGGTGGCATGGGGCGGGGGCCGCCGGGTGGCATGGGGCGCTGCGCGCCGGGTGGCATGGGGCGCTGCGCGCCGGGTCGCATCGGCGGGGGACCCTGGGGGCCGCGCTCCCACGGGGCGGGACGTGCAGACGACCGATCGCCCTCGCCGGGAGAGTTCTCGGTCATGGACGTTCATACCCTTCGTCGGCTCGATCCGGCTGGCCCCGGAACCGGTGCCAGAGACGTCGCCCGGCGAGGAACAGCAGGAGTGCACCAGCACTCGCGGTAATTATCGCCAATGCCTGACCGTACGCGTTCGACCGCACCGTGACAGAGGTCTGTTCGCCCAGGGTCTGGCCGTTTTCGGTGGCCAGGGAGAAACTGACGACCATGGTGCGCGAGTCGGCCACCTCGGCCGGGACCTGCAGCGACCGACTGCCCCTCGGCGGCAGCTGCTGCGGGCCGATGTCGGTGATGTGCATCTCGTCCGGCGCATCCACCCGCAGTTGCACGGTGATCGCCACCGGCAGGTCGTTGCGCGCCACAAGCAGTAGCGGGCTCTGCTCCGACGCGAGTGTGTACACCCCGCCAGGCGCGAGCACCGTAACCGACGCGTACATGCCGTCGATCGTGGTGGTGACGGCGTCGACGCGAGTGTGGGCGGCGTCGTCGGCTTCGGTCGTCGCCGCGACGTCCTGATCGCGTCGGCCGGACAGACTCATCGCCCGAACCAGGTCCTCCCGCAGCGGCGCCAAGAACCGGGTAGGCGTCAATGGCACCTGGGGATCCTCGACCAGCGCCTGCATCAGGTTGAAGATTCGGGGCGCCTGCGCCGCAACCGCCCATTCGATCGATTCCGGGGTGCCGTCGAGGATCGCTCGTTGGGGGTATGCGAGCGATGCGATCTCCGGGGAGGAGGGCCGTTGCTCGGCGACCTTAGCGAGGGGGCGCGGCGTCGCGAGACCGGATCTCAGCAGCGTCGAGACGGTGGAAAGCACCGTTCCGGCCTCGTCACCGTCGACTGACCACTGCTGTGGCGGCACGATCAGCATCGAACGGTCGGTCGTTCGGTCGGCGGCACCGGACGGCTTACCGGACTTCTGCAGAGACGACCAGGTCACCGCGCCCAGGGCGTCCTGGAGTCGGGCGGTGCGCGAGTCCCGGTCCAGGTTGTAGCGAGCGCGCTCGGGCACATACGACGGCGTCTGCGGGTTCGCCCCCACTGCGGCCAGTGCGGCGGCGGTGGAGACGTCGAACAGGGCAGCATTCACGGTGTCAGCGCCCGCTCCGGCGATAGTGACCGCGTTGCCCGGTGGTGCAGTGGAGTCGACGGCGTTCGCCGCGAGCAATGTGGTGGTAGGCCCGAGCTGGTGCAGCATCTGGGCTGCGGAGTTGTCGAGGACGCCGGCATCTGGCCAGGTCAAACCTCGCAGTGAGGTGACTCCGAGGATCGAGTCGACAATGTCGGCCGGCGCCTTCAGCGCGGTCGTGGTGAGGATGGGATCGGCGACTCGGCTCAGTGCGGCGATGTCGGCCTGCGCGAACGGGACTGCTGTGACGCACATGCCGCGGGCGAGCGTTTCGAGGCGGTCGAGCCACGCGGCGGCGGCGTCCCTCCCACCGCCTTCGTGTGCCGGGCCCTCGGGACGTGCGGAATCGTCGACGACGAGATAGCCCCGCGTCATATTGCTGACCGTGATCAGCAGGTCCGGGTCTACGGCCAGACACATGCTGTCGGCGAGCCGGCGATCGCGGTCCACATCCGGACCGGTTGCGAATTCGGCGGCGCCGAGTAGTTGGTCCAGCCGCCCCCCTTTGGCGAGGGAACCGGCGAGCTCGTCGTCGACCAGCCGGACCTTCTCGGTCATCGAGCCGGGAACGCCGGCCGCGAGCCGCGGTGCGTCGGCCAGCGGCCACAGCATCGTGACTGCGAGTGGATCGGTGGTGTCAGGGGGAACGGGTGCGGTGGGTGATCCGGCGGTGTCGGAGCCCTGCAGTTCGGTGTCGGTGGTGTCGGGCATGCGTGGGAGGCCGAGCACCGGGAGCAGGAACCGGGCGTCGTCGAGGCGTGCCTGTCCCCCGTACTCGGGGGTGCCGTTGACGTTGACCAGGAGCGGATACACGCCGGGAGCGTCGATGCCGAGGGCCGGCCCGGTGAGCGATCGCAGCGGCAGTGACAGCGTGAACTGGCTCTGCTCACCCTCGTCGAGCGCGGGTGCCACTTGCACGAACGGCCCGACGACGTCGAATGCGCCCTGGTCGAGGTCCAGCGAGGTACGCAACTCGTCGCTCGAGTCGACGGGCGCGGCGCGCTGTAGCCGGACACCGATATCGGTCACCGGCCGGTCGCCGACGTTCGCGACTGTGCCGGACACGGTGACCGTCGGCTCGCTGCTGGTGGTGACGGTAGCGGGGGTGACGGCGTCGATCCGCAGTTCGAGGAACTCGGGTTGGGTGCGGGATTTCGTCAGCGACGATCTCGTCGAGGACGGTGTCCGCTCCTGGCTGGTGGCCGACTCGGCCGTTGTCGTCTGGGCGGATGCCGGCGCCGCCACGGTGCCTGCCGACATCAGGACGAGCGTCAGCGTCGTCAGGACCGCGGCACCGTATCGACGCCAGGCCGGACGCGATGCCAATGTCATTCCGCGTCGGTCCCCCTGGCGCGCGAGGGTTCCATCTCGGCGATGAGTTGCCCGGCGATCTCCGCGAGCTTGCGTTCGTCGGCATAGGCGAGGCGGGAGTCCAGTTCGGACAACGGAACCCAGGCCACCTCGGTGACCTCGATGTCGGCGTCCGACAGCTCGCCGCCCAGCGAACGCATCAGATAGTGGTGGACGGTTTTGTGGACGCGTCGGCCCTCGGTGACGAACCAGTAGTCGATGCTGCCGAGCGATGCGACGACGGACCCCTGAATGCCGGTCTCTTCGGCGACCTCACGCGTCGCGGTCTGTTCCGCGGTCTCGCCCTGCTCGATATGACCTTTCGGTAGCGACCACAGCAGCCGGCCCCGGCGGTCGGTGCGCCCGATCAGTGCCGCGCACAGCTTGTCCTGCGGGCCTCCCAGACCGTTGACGACCAGGCCTCCGGCGGAGGTTTCGCGGACGGTGCGCATGTGAGGAGTGCCGGAATCGCCGCCTCGGCCCCGCCGCCGCGAGGAGCGGCGGTTGCGGTTGGCACGTTCGGCGGCTGACACCTCATTGATCGTAGTTGACGCACCGTGCGGGCCCGGACTCCCACGCCAGCGCGCGTGCGGGCTTGCTGCATGCGCACTCGGCTATTTGTCGACCTCGGTAAGGTTTGCTGACGTGAATGCCCCCATCCCCGATGCTGACCGGCGCGCCCGACTGATGCGCGGTGCGCATGAGACGCTGAGCAGCCTGTCGGACGTCTTGACCCCGCTCGGGCGCCGGTTCGCGGACGCGGGCCATGAGCTGTACCTGGTGGGCGGAAGTGTCCGCGACGCGGTGCTCGGCCGCCTCGGCACCGATCTCGACTTCACCACCGATGCCCACCCGGAGCAGGTGCAGGCGCTGCTGCGCGGCTGGGCCGACAATCAGTGGGACACCGGAATCGCGTTCGGGACGATCAGCGCCGCCAAGGGTGCGGAGCAGATCGAGATCACCACCTACCGCACCGACACCTACGACGGCGTCACCCGGAACCCGGAGGTGCAGTACGGCACCACCCTCGACGAGGATCTGGTGCGCCGTGACTTCACCGTCAACGCGATGGCGGTGCGGGTTGCGGGCGATGGCACCCTCGAATTCGTCGACCCCCTCGGCGGCATGGACGCGCTGCTCGGCGGCGTCCTCGACACCCCGGCCGCGCCGGAGATCTCCTTCAATGACGATCCGCTGCGGATGCTGCGCGCTTGCCGCTTCGTCTCCCAACTCGGGTTCACCCTCGCGCCGCGGGTGCATCAGGCGATCGTCGACATGGCCGGGCAGATCGACCGGATCACCGTGGAGCGGGTGCACACCGAACTCGACAAGTTGATCCTCGGCGAGTATCCGATCGACGGCATCAACGTCATGTGCGAGGCCGGGCTGGCCGAGCGCATCCTGCCGGAACTACCGGCGATGAAGCTCGAGATCGACGAGCATCACCAGCACAAGGATGTGTACTGGCATTCGCTGACGGTGCTCAAACAAGCGATCGACCTCGAGGACGGCGACCCGGACCTGGTGTTGCGCTGGGCGGCGTTGCTCCACGACATCGGCAAGCCGGACACCAAGCGCAACGAGCCCGGCGGCGGCGTCAGCTTTCACCACCACGAGGTCGTGGGCGCCAAGCTGGTCCGGAAGCGGATGCGGGCGCTGAAGTACTCCAAACAGATGGTCGACGAGGTGGGCCAGCTGGTATTCCTGCACCTGCGTTTCCACGGCTACGGCAAGGGGCAGTGGACGGATTCGGCGGTGCGTCGGTACGTCACCGATGCCGGCGATCTGCTGCCGCGGTTGCACAAGCTGGTGCGCGCCGACTGCACCACTCGGAACAAGCGGCGGGCCGCGGCGCTGCAGGGCACGTACGACGATCTCGAACAGCGGATCGCACGGATCGCCGAGCAGGAGGATCTGGCCCGGGTGCGGCCGGACCTCGACGGCAACGCGATCATGGAACTTCTCGGGATTCCGGCCGGCCCGCAGGTGGGCAAGGCATGGAAGTTCCTCAAGGAACTGCGCCTGGATCGCGGTCCGCTCGAGCGGGACGAGGCCGAGGCGGAGCTGCTGAAGTGGTGGGCGGAGCAACCGGAAAACCCGCAGCCGACGAGCTGACGCTCGCTGGGCGCGACGCGAAGGCGTTGCGCTCCATGGGGGTTCTGTCGCTTTTCGACCGGATGTCGTCTTCGGGTCGGTTCGCATTCAGATGGCCGGGGCAGCCTGTGGCGGGCGGGAGATCACCCGTACCCGGCCGGGCAGGCCGGGAGGCCAGCCTCATGGAGGAGCGAACCTTGTTCGAGAACCCCACGGATCGACGACCGGAGATCCCGTGCAGACAAAGAATCGGCGACCGCTTTCCGAGTCCGAGAGGAGCCGCGGTGCTGACGGCGTCGATCGTCTTTGCCGGTGCACTCGCCCTCGACGCCCCACCGGCCGCGGCGGCCGATGGTGACCCCACCGACAAGGTGGTGCTCGCCGAGGACTTCTCCGCGGGGACTCTCCCCGGCGGATGGACCAGTCATCGCGGTGCCTGGAAAGTCGAGGACGGGCGCCTGGTCGGCACCTCGGTGGGTGGCGAGCGTGCGCGGGTCTCCTTCGGTAGCAGTTACGAGAACTATCGGTTGGAAGCAACCGCCAACTTCCTGCAGGTCGCGAACGACTCGCGCTGGCTCAACCTGGCCGCCGACTACCACGGCGCCGAGGACTACGGCTCGGTCTTCGTGGTGCGCAGCAACACCAAGGCGAGCAACGGTCTCGAATACGCCGTGAGCGAGGCACCGGGTGCGGCGTACTCGTCACCCGTCACCGGCCCCGCCGGCGTCTCGCTGGGCACGGGCGAGACGCACGCGCTGTCACTCGAGGTGCGCGGCGGCCACGCGGTCCTGTCCATCGACGGAACCGAGTACCTGACGACGAACGACATGTTCCGTGCCGACGGGACCCTCGGCCTCGTCGTCAACAATGCGACCGTCGCCTTCGACGACATCAAGGTCACGCAGCTCGCTCCCGAGGAGACCTCGCCGGGCGAGTCCACGATCAAGGGCTTCGCAAAGAATCTCAACGGGGGGTCCTGGGACGCCGGCCATGTACAGGGCATAGCGGTGGACCGGGAGAAGGGCCGCATCTACTACTCGTTCACGACGCTGCTGGTGAAGACCGATCTCGCGGGCAATGTCATCGGTACCGTCGGGGGCTTCACCGGTCACCTCGGTGATCTGGACTTCAATGAGTCGGACGGCCGCGTATACGGGTCGTTGGAGTACAAGGATCAGAAGGCGTTCTACATCGCCGTGATCGACGTGGACGCCGTCGACCGCGTCGGCATGGAGGCGCAGAACTCCGGCATCGTCAGGACCGTCCACCTCGACGAGGTGGTGGCCGACTACACCGCCGACATGGACGGCAATGGTGTCTTCGACGGCAACACCGGGAAGACGCCGGATCACCGGTACGGCAGCAGTGGCATCGATGGGGTGAGCTTCGGACCGCAGTTCGGCTCCACCGGCGGCCCGCAGTTCCTGACCGTGGCCTACGGCATCTACTCGAACCTCGACCGGACCGACAATGATCATCAGGTGCTTCTCCAGTACGACACCAGCAACTGGGACGCGTATGCGAAGCCGCTCGTCGAGGCGGACCCGCACCGAAGCGGCCCGGAGGGTGTCGCGGGTAAGTACTTCGTCCGCACCGGAAACACCACGTACGGGGTCCAGAACCTTGCGTACGACGATCTCCTCGGGCGCTGGTTCATGGGCGTATATGCGGGCGCCAAGCCCGGATTCCCGAACTACACCCTGTTCGCGGTGGACGCGGCCACGGCGCCCGTCCGCGGTGAACTCGTCGGTACCGGGGGTGACCAGGGGATGCTGATCGCGCTCGCACCGGACGGCCGGACACACGAGGCAACCGGTATCCGCGGTTGGATCCAGAAGGCGGACGTCGGCATGGAGTCACTCGGCGACGGGCTCTTCTACCTCGCGCGTAACCGTTCCGCCGGCGGGATGCAGACCGCAGACATCACTCTCTACCGGTGGACCGGTGACGCCTCGGCGCCGTTCGCGCTGGTGAACAGTGAGAGTGAACTTCACCGGGAACCCGTGATCACCTCGGCGACAGCGCCCGGCGGGCAGGTCGGCGCGGCATACACGCACACCTTCACCGCGTCGGCGTTTCCCGCGGCAACGTTCTCGATCGCTGCCGGATCGGTGCCCGAGGGCCTCGATCTGGACGACAAGACCGGCATCCTGTCCGGCACGCCGCGCGAGGCCGGCCGGACCACGTTCACGGTCGCTGCGGACAACGGCGTCGGCCGGGCAACCCAGATCGTGACGGTCGAGGTCGCTCCCGAGGACGGTCCGGGGAGTGTCGGGTGGGGTTCCGGTTCGTTCGGATCCCTCTCGGGTTCCACGGGCCGGTGAGTCCTGCCCCCCGGGCATCCGCCACTGACTGCTGATACGCCCGACCGGGTGACGTCCCAGACTCGACGGGGTGGTCACCCGGTCGAGTCGCGTCTGCCAGCCGTTCCCGGCTACTCCCGGCTACTCCCGGCTACTCCCGGCCACAACCGGGCGCGACGCATGCGCGGGTAGAATCGATTGAATGTTCCGCTTCTGCGGACTTAGAATCCCGGAATGCCAGACATCCGGATACGTGACGCCGCCCAGTTGCTCGGCGTCAGTGACGACACCGTTCGCCGCTGGGTGGACGTCGGCACACTTTCCGCGCACCGGGACGGCGCAGGCCGCATGGTGGTCGACGGTAAGCAGCTCGCCGAGTACGCGCGGGCCAACGCGGCGCCGACGCCCGAGAACCCGCTCGGGGTGGGCAGCTCGGCCCGGAACCGATTTGTCGGCCTGGTTACCCGGGTTGTCGCCGACGGCGTGATGGCCCAGGTCGAGATGCAGTGTGGACCGTTCGCCGTCGTCTCGCTGATGAGCGCGGAGTCGGCGGCCGAGCTGAAGCTCGAGCCCGGAAGCGTCGCGGTGGCTGTGGTGAAGGCGACGACCGTCATCGTCGAGACGCCGGGAGTGGTGTCGTGAGACGCGCGCGGATCGTGATCGCTGCGGCCGCGGCGGCCATCACGACGGTGCTCGCCGGCTGCAGCGGGTCGACACAGGCTGGGGCGGGTCCGGACGCCGACTCGATCACGGTGTTCGCCGCCGCGTCGCTGCGGTCCACGTTCACCGAACTGGGCCGCCGCTTCGAGGAACAGCACCCGGGTACCCGGGTGCTGTTCAACTTCGCGGGCTCGTCCGATCTGGTAGCCCAGCTCGACCAGGGCGCGCACGGTGACGTGTTCGCGTCCGCGGACACCGCGAACATGACCAAGGCGGTCCGGGCGGGACTGACGTCGTCGGATCCGGTGAACTTCGCGACCAATCTGCTGACCATCGTTGTGCCGCCGGACAATCCGGCGAGCATTCGATCCTTCGCCGATCTGGCCCGGCCGGACGTCGAGGTCGTCGTCTGTGCGCCGCAGGTCCCGTGCGGCACCGCGACCCGCAAGATCGAGGACGCGACCGGGGTGCGCTTGTCCCCGGTCAGCGAGGAATCCTCGGTCACCGACGTGCTCGGCAAGGTCGTCACCGGCCAGGCAGATGCCGGTCTGGTCTACGTCACCGATGCCGCCGGTGCGGTCGGCAAGGTTGCCTCAGTCGACTTCCCGGAGTCCGCTCGTGCGGTCAACACCTACCCCCTCGCCGTGCTGAAGGACTCCGGCGATCCGGGATCGGCGGCGCAGTTCGCGGCGCTCGTCACCGGCCCGGAGGGACGGGCGGTCCTGGCCGAAGCCGGATTCGGCACACCGTGATCGGGCGGCCGCAGGTACGTAGCGTCCCCGCGGGCCTGCCGGCGTGGATCTACATACCTGCGGCCGCGGGGAGCCTGCTGGTGGTGCTGCCGCTGATCGCGATGCTGGCAGGAGTGGACTGGCCCAACTTCTTGAACCTGGTGACGTCCGAATCATCCTTGGCCGCTCTGTTTCTCAGCGTGAAGACGGCGTCGATCAGTACGGTGCTGTGCGTGCTGCTGGGCGTTCCGATGGCGATGGTGTCGGCTCGCTGTTCCTTCCCGGGCCTCGCGGCGCTGCGCGCGTTGGTGCTGCTCCCACTGGTGCTGCCGCCGGTGGTCGGGGGTCTCGCGCTGCTCTACACGTTCGGCCGGCGTGGGCTCATCGGACAGCACCTCGAGGTGCTGGGCATCCAGATCGCATTCTCGACCACTGCGGTGGTACTGGCGCAGACCTTCGTCGCGCTGCCCTTCCTGGTGATCAGCCTGGAGGGCGCGCTGCGTACCGCGGGGCGGCGATACGAGTCGGTCGCGGCGACGCTCGGCGCCCCGCCCACCACCGTGCTGCGCCGGGTGACGCTGCCGCTGGTCCTGCCGGGTCTGATCTCCGGTGCGGTGCTCGCCTTTGCACGTGCACTCGGTGAGTTCGGGGCGACGCTCACGTTCGCCGGCAGTCTGCAGGGCGTCACTCGGACACTGCCGTTGGAGATCTACCTGCTACGCGAGACCGACCCGGAGGCCGCGATCGCGCTATCGCTGCTGCTGGTGCTGGTGGCCGTCGCAATCGTTCTGGGGGTTCGTACCCGGCGCGCGGTAGGTGCGCTGTGAGCGGACTGACCGTCCGGGCACGGGTCGCCGCTCGTGGGCTCGACGTCGACCTCGTGGTGGCGCCGGGTGAGGTACTGGCCGTTCTCGGCCCCAACGGGGCCGGCAAGTCCACGTTGCTCGACGTTGTTGCGGGGCTGCTGCACCCCGATGAGGGCCGGGTCGAACTGGGCGGACGTGTGCTGACCGATACCGTGGAAGGTGTTGTAGTACAGCCGCATCGGAGATCCGTGGCGCTCCTCGCGCAGGAGGCACTGCTGTTCCCGCACCTGACTGTCCGCGAGAACGTCGCGTTCGCACCGCGCAGCGCGGGTACGAGCCGTTACGCCGCACACGCCGTGGCAGCCCGGTGGCTCGGCGAGGTGGACGCGGCAGACCTCGCCGGCCGGCGCCCGCGGCAGCTGTCCGGCGGACAGGCGCAGCGGGTCGCGGTGGCGCGCGCACTGGCCGCCGAGCCCGAGCTGCTGTTGCTCGACGAGCCGATGTCGGCGCTCGACGTCGGCGCCGCTCCGGCGGTGCGTGCCCTGCTACGCCGCGTCCTGCGCGCCGGGAACCGGACCGCGATCCTGGTGACTCACGATGTGCTCGATGCGCTTTCGCTGGCCGACCGGGTAGCCGTGATCGAGTGCGGGCGAGTGGTCGAACAGGGGCCGGTGGCGCGGGTCCTGGCCCGTCCGCGCAGTGGTTTCGCGGCACGGATCGCGGGCATCAACCTGCTGTCGGGCACGGTGCGTCAGGGCAGCCTCGACACCGTCGCCGGCAGGGTGTGCGGCATCACCGAGGACGGCTTCGGTGACGGTGAACACGCTGTCGCGGTGTTCGCCCCGACCGCAGTCGCGGTGCACAGGGAGCCTCCGGAGGGAAGTCCGCGAAACAACTTCCGTGTTCGAATCGCCGAGATCGAAAGTCGCGGGAATGTGGTCCGCGTCCGCGCCGACGACCATCATGACGGCACAGCGGGGCTGATCGCCGATGTCACGGCCGTCGCGGTCGCCGCACTCGACCTGGTGCCCGGCGTCGACGTCTGGTTCGCCGTCAAGGCGACCGAGGTGGCGATGTATCCAGGTGGGAGCGGTCCCCTCCCCATCGCGTAACACGTCGGTTCCGTGCTGTTCGCGAGATCGACAGTTCTTCATCCCGAGTTTGGCGCAGATTCATCGGTACTCGTGCATCGCGTCATTTGGCGCCAATAACTTTCACGGCATCGCTCGTTGCGGGAAGAGTCGCGCGACGATGCTCCGAGACGCGAGCTGGGTCCGGTGAGACGCCACCTCTCGGGATCATTACGAATTCAACGTGAATGCCAATTGGAAGGTCGATGTCCGGTGACTTCGGTCAGTGTTCCCAGAGTCGAGCCGCGGAGCTCGCCGCCTACCAGTGAGAGTCGACGCCGTCGACAGCGGAAGAACCTGCTGTGGTTCCTGCTGCTCGCGGGGCCCAACATCGCGCTCCTGCTCGTGTTCGTCTACCGGCCGCTCATCCTGAGCTTCTACTACTCGACTCTGCAGTGGAACATGGGTTCTGCTGCAGCGAGATTCGTCGGCCTGGACAACTACATAGCCTGGTTCTCGGATCCCTCGTCGAGCACCACCCTCGGCGTCACCGCCATATTCACGGTGGCTACCGTTGGCGGCTCGCTGGTGCTGGGCCTGTTGCTCGCGCTGCTCCTGAACCAGAAGCTGGCCGGTCGTGGGATGGCTCGGATGCTGGCCTTCATCCCCTACGGCCTGTCGGGGATCGCGGTCGGCATGCTGTGGCTCTACATCTTCGACCCACGGTACGGGCTGCTCTCCACGCTGCTGGAAGCCGTCGGCCTCACCTCGCCACAGTGGTACACGGAGTCGCCCTGGGCTTTGGTCATGCTGATCATCGTCTACCTATGGAAGCACGTAGGCTACGTCGCGATCATCTATCTCGCTGGGCTGCAGTCGATTCCACAGGACATGCGCGACGCCGCCGCACTGGACGGTGCCGGCCGGTTGCGGACCTTGAGGTCGGTGATTCTGCCACTGCTGGGCCCGGTCTCCTCGTTCCTGGTGATCACGATGGCGTTGAGCTCGCTCCAGTCCTTCGATCTGATCCAGGCAATGACGCAGGGCGGACCACTCGGCAGCACGACGACGTTGATGTACCAGATCTATGTCGACGGCTTCCAGACCGGCCGCGCCGGGTACGCCTCTGCCACCGCCACGATCCTGTTCGTCCTGCTCCTGGTTATCACGGCATTCCAACTGAGGGTTATGGATCGGAAGGTGCACTACTCGTGAGTACTATCCTCGAACGGCCGCGACCCGTGGTTCGGGAGCCGGTTCCGGCTCCCCCACCGGCCCGCAGGGTCCGGAGGTCGCCGGTCCACAGTGTCGGTCGCTCCGGGCTCTACATAGCAGTGGTCCTGACGGTTCTGGTCATGTCGATTCCGATGATCTGGATGGTGCTGGCCAGCTTCAAGACCGAGGCAGAGCTGAGTACCCTTCCGCTGCAGTGGCTTCCGGAGGCTTTCAACCTCGACAACTACCGCCAGGCGGCTACCACCATCCCCCTCGGGCGGATGTTCCTCAACAGCGTTCTGCTGACCGTCCTCGGTTCAGGTTTGAAGGTGATGTTGGGCCTGTGCTGTGCCTATGCGCTTGTGTTCCTGGATATTCCGTTCAAAAAGTTCATGTTCGCGCTGGTCCTCTTCACGCTGTTGATTCCCGCCCAGATCACGATCATCCCGAACTACACGCTGGTCGCGTCGCTGGGCTGGCTCAATACCTACCAGGGCATCCTGGTTCCTGGACTGGCGAGTGCTTTCGGCACCTTCCTGTTCCGTCAGCACTTCCTCACCCTGCCCGCCGCAGTACTCGAGGCCGCCGAGATGGACGGTGCCGGACACTGGCGGCGCCTGTGGCGGTTCGTCGTGCCGATGTCGATCCCCACTGTCGTTGCGGTATCGCTCGTCTCGTTGGTCGGCGAGTGGAACGAGTACCTGTGGCCTCGCCTGGTCACCGACAGCACGGACACGATGCCGCTGCCCGTCGGGTTGACGCTGCTGCAGGACATCGACGGGATGAACAGCTGGGGCGTGCTCATGGCCGCCACGGTGATCGTCACGATGCCGATCGTGGTGGGCTTCCTGATCCTGCAAAGGCGCCTCGTCGCAGGCTTCACCGCCGGCGCCACCACGGGCTGACGCCCCCGCTCTTCCCTCGACCGACACAACTATGCCCATCTGTACGCATACGAAATCGACAAGGAATCAAACGATGTCGTGGAATCGACGCTCCGACTCCCCCCTCTGGACCCCCTCGCGCAGAGACTTCCTGCGCATCGGCGGGGTGAGCGCGCTCGGCCTCATGGCTGCGGCCTGCGGCGGCCCGAGTGTGGGCGGTGACGGCGGTGGTCCCGCCGCAGCAAGCGGTACCGACTGGTCCAAGATCACACCCGCCTCCGAGATCACCTGGTGGAGCAACCATCCGGGTAAGTCGAAGGAGATGGAGGAGGGATTCATCGCGGCCTTCAACAGTGAGCATCCCGAGATCCGGGTAAACCTGGTGACTGCGGGCGCCAGCTATGACGAGGTCGCGCAGCGCTACCAGGCAGCGGCGGGCACCCAGGATCTGCCCGATCTGGTGATCGCTTCCGACGTGTACTGGTTCCGGTACTTCATCAACGGGCAGGTCATGCCGCTCGACGACGTCTTCGAGTACCTCGAGGCAGATACCGGGGACTTCGTGAGCACTCTCTACGAGGACTATGCGTACCAGGGTTCGCACTGGGCCGCGCCCTATGCCCGCTCGACGCCGCTGTTCTACTACAACAAGGCACACTGGGCCGCTGCCGGGCTGCCGGACCGCGGACCGGCCACATGGGACGAAATGGCCGAATGGTCGACCGCGTTGCGCAAGGTCGTGCCTGCCGACGGCGCGCCGCTGGGGCTGAGCCTGGGGCCATCCTGGTCGGCATGGTGGTTCTCGAACATCTTGTGGGGCCGGGGTGGCGCCTACAGCAACGAGTGGGATGTCTCCTTGGCGACGCCCGAGGCTATGTCGGCCGGCAACTTCGTTCGCGACATGTACAAGGGGCCGAAGGCGTTCGCGTCCGTCGCGTCGGCGAACCTGACCGCCGACTTCTCGGCCGGACTGTACGGCGCGGTCATCGGCTCCACGGGCAACCTGTCCGGTCTGCTCTCGGCGGCCAAGTTCGACCTGGGTGCGGCGTACCTGCCCGACGGTCCGGTTCCGGGCCGCAATGTGCCGACCGGCGGCACTGGTCTGGCTATCACGGCGTCCCGCACGCCGGAACAGCAGCTTGCTGCGGCGATGTTCCTGAAGTTCATGACGAACGCAGAGAACACTGCGAAGTTCTCAGTCGGAACGGGCTACATGCCGGTGCGTACCTCCGCCATCAACGGTGCGGCGATGAATGCGGTCTACGCCAAGAAGCCGCAGTACCGGATCTCCGTCGACCAGTTGCAGGAGAAGACACGCTCGCAGGATTACGTGCGCGTCTTCGTCCCCGGCGGCGACCAGATCCTCACCGACGGCATCGAGCGGTTCGCTCTCGAGGGTGCGTCGGCCGAGACCGTGTGGCCCTCCGTCACCCCGCGCCTACAGACGGCGTTCAAGGAGAATGTGGAGCCGTACCTGTGACCCGGCCGTTGATCGTCGCGCACCGGGGCAATTCCTCGGTGGCTCCGGAGAATACGATGCTCGCCTTCGGTTCGGCCGTTCGAGCCGGTGCCGACATGATCGAGATCGACGTCCACGTCGACGGTGATGGCACCTTCGTCGTGATCCACGACGACACCGTCGACCGGACCACCGATGGAACCGGTGCTGTCCAGGCCCTCAGCACTGAAGACATTCGTCGTCTCGACGCGGGTGCCGGGTTCGCCGTGGATACCGCGGGTCAGCGGGTGCCGCTGCTCACGGATGTCGTCGACCTGATGGTCGTGCATCCGCACCTGCGATTGCTCCTCGAACTCAAGGGCGACTGGGAGCCGGACCAGGTGAAGCAATTACTCGGCGTCCTCGAGCCCGTCCTTCCCCGTGTGCTGCCCCAGAGTTTCTACGTGGCTACCGTGCGTGCGCTCGGCGAGGTCGCACCCGATGCACCGCGTGGTCTGCTCGTGCTGGGAATCGACGAGGCCGTGATGGCGTTGTGCGCGGATCTCGGTGTGACGGCATGTAATCCGTACGTCGGGTTCGTGCGGGAGAATATCGGTGTCATCGCCGACCTGCACGCGGCGGGGCTGCAGACCTTCGTGTGGACGGCAAACGAACCGGAGCAGTGGCGTCTGCTCGTGGACGCGGGCGTGGACGGTGTGATCACCGACCGCCCGGACCGTCTGGGCGGGTGGCTCGACGCCGTCCAGTAGTCCCCCGCTTCGGCCCCGCGCCGGGCCCTGACCTCGGCCGAATGCCACATACGTCTACTCGAACCGGACGTATGTGGCATTCGGCCGTTGGGGCTCGCCAGATTCCCCAGTCCTGGGGCGCACGTTCCCGCCACCCAGGACTGGTTCGCGCTGGAGTCGAGCCCATCGAATCTTCGGCCTGCCCCGCTCCGATTCTGACCGTTGCCGCAGAAGTACGTGACGCTGCCGTACTTCGAGCGCTACTTGCCCGCGGGGAATCAGTCAGCGCCCGGCCCCCAACTCCGTTCGGTTGCGGCGGAACCGTGTCGGTACCGGTTACGTCCAGGTAGGTATGGGATCTCTCGAGTACTGGTTCGGCACCGGCGACTGTCCGCCGACGGTGTGGTCCTCGGCTGCCGATGTCGACGTGGACGGAGTCGGCGGGTTCGACGCGGTGCGACTGGACTTCGATGGGGACGGACTCACGGACGACGCGATGTGGGACTGCGATGGTGACGGTGCGGCGGACCGCGCGGTACTGGACTTGGGCGATCCGGCCGTCCGATACTTCGCGGACCCGGCCCGCGATGGTGTGTGGGGCCGTGAGGTCGCCCGTGACAGCCCCGCTGAGCGGACGCAACCGCAGATCGGTGAGCGGTTCGCTCACCCGGACCAGCCGAAGCCCGGATCGGTTCGATGGATGAGCCTCGACTACGACGGTGACGGCGCGGTGGACGACGCGTCCGCCGATCTGGACGGAAACGGCACGCACGACGTCGTGCTCCTGTCCATCCGGGATCGACTCCGGCACGACACGGTGCTGGTCGCGGAGGAAGAGCAGGGGCGAATGACCGTACGGCTGAGCGACACCGACGGCGACGGGCGTCTCGAGACGGTGCGCCGGGGTGTCCAGCCGTAGGGCAAGGAACTGCGTTCGGGTCCGTCGCACATGTGTCCTGGTTCGGTACTGGTTCGGCGATCGCGCAAGCCCGTACTGATCGGTGCGCACCTCGGGCGGCGGCAGAATTCTTTCGTAATATCTATTCCGTTCTGTGTCAGATCATGTAACGTACGTTACGTTCACGGTCCGACGGGAGGTGAGAAGTGGGGTCGCTGGAGCACCCAGCTTGTATGTCGGCCCCGCTTTGCGGAGCCGGGCGGCGAAGTCGCCGGGGGCTGCCCGGCTCTCGGCCAACGTCGAACCGCGCACACTGCCTTCGCGTCATCCGGGTATGCACTATTCGGGTGGAATGGACAGTGCCACAAAGACTTCGATCTCCTGCGCGTCGTGAGTGCCGTTCTGGCGCAAGCGACTTTCGTCAGGCACATGGTCCGAAGAAGCTCGGGTGCCTGCCGACGGATGTTCGAGTTTCGGCACGAGCCACTCGCCGCTCCTTGCGCTGAGGCGCGCCCAGATCTCCACGCCTTGGTCCCACGTACACAGCCCCACTCGAAGGAGCCAACTCATGACGACACCTCTGTATCGACAGTTCCGAACCCAGGCAGAGCTGGATGCCGAATACGACATAGAGGCGACAGTTCCGGACTTCTCTTTGTATGCAGGGGATTTCGTTCAAAGAAGCGAGAGGGTACGAAGCGAAGGGCGAGTGCTGCTCGATATCCGGTACGGAAGTGACATCGACGCGAACTATGACGTGTTCCTGCCCCCGTCCTCTTTCGAGGGCCCCCGACCGACGCTGTACTTCGTGCACGGCGGCTACTGGAAGGCGACCACCAGCAAGGTCTGGAGCTACATCGCAGAGGGATTGTGCAGCCGCGGGTTCGTCGTCGTGGTGGAGAACTATGCCCTGTGCCCGCGAGTGACCATCGATGACATCGTTCAGCAGCATCGGGAGGGCTTCGCCCACTTCTGGAACCACCTCGACGACTATGGGGCCGACGGTGACCGAATCGTCCTGGCTGGTCACTCTGCCGGCGGCCATGGCGTTGCAGCACTGCTCCAGACCGACTGGGCCGCCGACTACGGTCTGCCCGCAATCCCGTATGCCGGTGCCATCGGCGTGAGCGGCGTCTATGATCTGCGACCCCTACCGCACAGCTTCCTGGGCCCGCTGCTACAACTCGATCCGGACACGGCAGCGAGGTTGTCGCCGGAGCTCGATCCGCCAGTTCGGCTGCCCGCCGTCGCATTTGCCTACGGCAGTCAGGAGCCCAGTGAATTCCAGAGGCAGACAGTAGATTTTGCTGCGACGCTCGCCGCGAGATCCGGGCAGTCCTTCGAGGTGCTGGAGATCGAGGCCAATCACTTCGACATCCTCGACCAGCTTGCGAACCCGAACGGTGTGCTCGCCGAGATCGTCGCTCGCTTTGCGGGCGTCGAGAGTGTCGTAGAGCAGTCGAACTAGCAGTCGCTGTCACAAGCAGCTCCGCATGCTCTCGGAGTAACTCCCATCGAAGAACGGCAATTGAAATATGAACTCCGATAAATGGATTCGAAACTTCGTCGACGGCGCATTCGTCGACCCGGAATCTGGGTCCAGCTTCGAATGTATCGATCCCGCCACGGGTCGGGCACACGCCTCGGTACACGAGGCGGACGAGGCTCTCGTCGATCGTGCGGTACAGGCCGCCCGCCGGGCATTGGACGGCGGGTGGGCAGACAGCCCGGTGCGTGAGCGGGCGGCACTGTTGAGGAGGGCCGCCGATCGGATCGAAGAACGGTTCGAGGAGTTCGTGGCGGCGGAAGTCGCCGACACGGGAAAACCCATCACCCAGGCCCGGGAACTCGATGTGGCTCGCGCTGTGGCGAACTTCCGTGCATTCGCCGACATCGTTGCCGCAGCCGGTCAGGAATCGTTCATGACCGACCTGCCGGGCGGTCGTCAGGCACTGAACTACGCCATCCGCAAGCCGCTCGGTGTGGTCGCGGTGATTGTCCCGTGGAACCTCCCGTTGCTCCTGTTGACCTGGAAGGTTGCTCCTGCACTCGCGTGCGGAAATGCCGTCGTGGTGAAGCCGAGTGAGGAAACACCCTCCACTGCTACGCTTCTCGCGGAGATTCTGGACGAAGTGGGGTTGCCGGCAGGTGCGTACAATGTTGTGCACGGGTTCGGCGGGAACTCGGCCGGCGAGTTCCTGACCGCTCACCCCGGAATCGACGGCGTCACCTTCACCGGGTCCTCGGCTACCGGATCGCGCGTCATGCAGGCCGTCGCTCCGCGGGTGCGTCCGGTGTCCTTCGAACTCGGCGGAAAGAACGCGGCCGTGGTGTTCGACGATGTCGACCTCGACGAGGCCATCGCGGGTCTGACCCGATCGGTGTTCGCCAACACCGGGCAGGTGTGCCTCTGCACCGAACGCGTGTACATCCAGCGCGCAATCTTTGACGACATCGCTTCCGGTCTGGTGGCGAGTGCCGAGCAACTGAAGCTCGGCAACCCGCAGGATCCGGCAACGACAACCGGGCCCTTGATCTCCCACGCCCATCGGCGCAAGGTTCTCGACTATTTTGCGCTCGCCGAGGAAGCGGGCGCCAAGGTCCTCACCGGTGGCGGTGTGCCCGACGTCGGCGCCGACCTCCGCGGTGGTTCGTGGATCGAGCCCACGCTGTGGACCGGGCTCACCAACACCGACCGCGCGGTCCGTGAAGAGATCTTCGGCCCCGTAGCAGCACTGATCCCGTTCGACACCGAAGAAGAGGCGATCGCGCTGGCGAACGACACCGAGTACGGGCTCGCGGCAGCGGTGTGGACCAATGACCTCCGTCGAGGCCACCGGGTGGCCGGACGAATGAATGTCGGTATCTCTTGGGTCAATACGTGGTTCACCCGTGAACTCCGCTCCCCGTTCGGTGGTGCCGGCCTTTCCGGTGTCGGTCGCGAGGGCGGCGAGGCCTCGCTCCACTTCTACACCGAACCGACCAACGTCTGCGTCCAGCTGTGAACGGCCGATCCGTGCACGCCGATCAGAACATCGCAATTCGAAGGATGACGAAATGAGCCGAACCCGAGTCATCGAGAGGCTGGCGAAGCCGCGTGGGCGGTTTCCCCATGTCAAGGTCGCCGGAGACTTCCTGTACGTGTCGGGCACCAGTTCCCGTCGCCCCGACAACACGTTCGTGGGAGTCGAGGTCGACGAAATGGGGTGCACCGATCTGGACATTCGCTTGCAGACCAGAGCTGTGATCGAGAACCTGCGGGAGGTACTCGGCGAATTCGGAGCCGAGCTGTCCGACCTGGTCCAGGTCACCACCTATCTGGTGTCGATGAATGACTTCGGTGGCTACAACGAGGTGTACGCCGAGATGTTCGACGAATCCGGCCCCACCCGTACGACTGTCGCAGTTCACCAGCTGCCGCATCCGCATCTTCTCATCGAGATGCAGGGTGTTGCCTATCTTCCCGCCGGTGCAACTGTCACTTCATAGGTCAGTGCACGCAGCAATCGTTACGTGCGTCCGTTCCGACAGAGAAACGAGGAGTCATGGGAAAAGGACAGATCGTGGCCGGCTACCTGGCCCCGCATCCCCCGCATCAGGTCTACGGAGAGAATCCGCCACAGAACGAGCCGCGCTCGCAGGGTGGTTGGGAGCAGCTCCGATGGGCCTACGAGAGGGCACGCGCATCGCTGGAGGCCCACCAGCCCGACGTGCTGCTTGTCCACACCCCGCACTGGGAAACTACTGTGGGACATCACTTCCTGGGTGTGCCGAACCTGAAGGGGAAGTCGGTTGATCCGATCTTCCCGAATCTCTTCCGATACAACTTCGATCTGAAGGTCGACGTCGAACTCGCCGAAGCGTGCATGGAGGAGGCCCGCGCGGCGGGACTGACTTCCAAACTGATGACCAACCCCGACTTCCGCGTCGACTACGGCTCGATCACCACGCTCCATATGATGCGTCCGCAGTGGGACATCCCGGTGATCGCCATCAGCGCGAACAACTCCCCGTACTACCTCAAGATGGAGGAGGGTCTCGAGGAGATGGACGCCCTCGGAAAGGCGACTCGCCGGGCTATCGAAGCCACGGGCCGTCGTGCGGTCGTGCTGGCGTCCAACACCTTGTGTCACTTCCACTTCGACTCCGAGCCGGAGACTCCTGAGGACATGACGCGGGAGCACCCTCAGAACTGGGAGGGTTACCAGTGGGACATGCGCTTCATCGATCTGCTTCGCAAGGGTAGGACTCGAGAGGCTGTGGAGATCATGCCGCAGTTCATCGAGGAGGCGTTCGCCGAGCTCAAGTCCGGCGGATTCACGTGGATGATGGCCGCCCTCGGATACCCGGAAATTCCTGCGGAGCTGCACGGCTACGGAACTGTGATCGGCACCGGCAACGCGGTCATGGAGTGGGACATGGATTCGGATATCGCCCGTAAGACCCTGGCAGGAGTGCAGGCATGAAATCGAACGTGAAGTCGGCGTACCTCATTCCGGGAAGCCCTCTCCCGCTTCTGCGATCGGATGCAGTCGGGTTGCGTCCCATCGTGGAAGGACTCGATCGCGCTCGCAAGTCCCTCGAGGCGGCGGCGCCCGACACCGTGATCGTCTACTCCACGGGCTGGATCGCCGTGGTCGACCAGATGTGGCTCACGCGTCCGCACATGACCGGCCGCTTCGTCGACGGGACGTGGCACGAGTTCGGCCACATCGACTGGGAGATCGACGTTGCTGTCCCGATTGCGGAGCGCGCGATCGCCTCCACCGAAGCGTTCGGGATCAAGTCGCGTGGATGTGATTACGACGGATTTCCGATCGACGCGGGAACGATCGTCTTCTCCAAGTCGATGAATGCCACGGCGTCGATCCCGCTGGTCGTGACCTCGAACAATCTGTACCACGATTGGGAGATCACTCGAAAGATCGGGCAGGTTGCCGTAGAAACTGCAGCAGCACAAGGGAAGACGGTGTCCATCGTCGGCATCGGTGGGCTGTCCGGATCGATTTTCCGCGACGGTGTCGACTTCGACAACGATCGGATCTATTCGCCGGAGGACGACGCGGCCAACGGGAAGCTGATCGAGCTCGTGACGTCAGGCGATGTCGAGCGTCTCGAGGCTTATGTCCCCGAGTACTCGAAGGTTGCGCGTGCGGACATGGGCATGAAGCATCTGGGCTTCCTGCTCGGGGCGTTGGGTGGCACGTACTCGAGCGCCGAATGCCTCGGCTACGGACCGTTGTGCGGCTCCGGCGGCGCGGTGGTCGAGTTCACCCCATAGTCGCGATCGTGGCGAGGGCATGGCAGGGTCTCCGGCAGGCCGGCCATGCTCCTCACCCGCGATGGTCCTCGTCCTGATCGGCATGAAATCGACTGCTTGTCAGAGAGTTTCGCGACAGGTTCGCAGTCATCAGTATCGTGTGAAGTACTCGCGGTGTTCCCAATCGGTCACTTCGTCGGGGTGCTGCTCCCACTGGGGTTCGGCCTCGAGGAAGCGTTCGATCTCGGAATCCTTGACGGTGAGAAGCCACTCGATGTAGTCGTCGCCGAATTCCCGCCGGAAGAACTTGCTGTCCCGTAGTTCGTCGACCGCTTCCATGAGTGTCGTCGGAAGCCGGGGTCGAGACGTTGCGCTGTAGGGTGCGTTCTCGCGGGGGCCCGGATCGGTGCGGTTCCGGATACCGTCCAGACCGGCCGCGATCTGGCTACCGATGTAGAGATACGGGTTCGCCGCCGGTTCCCCGACGCGATTTTCTATGCGCGAGCTGGAATCTCCTGGGGATCCGATCACCCGGCACATTGCGGCCCGGTTGTCGTGACCCCAGGTGGCCCGGTCGGGCGCTAGCGAGTAGGCGCGTCGGCGGCGATAGCCGTTGACCGTGGGTGTGGTGAATACGGAGGCTGCTCGCGCGTGCTCGAGTATTCCGCCGAGGAAATGCAAGCCCATCGGTGCGAGGTGCTGATTCGATCCCGGTGGGGCGGCGAAGAGGTTACGTCCCGTGTGATCGCTGATGCTCTGGTGCAGGTGCCAACCACTCGCGCAGAACCCGGGTAGCCCGGGCGCGGCCATGAAGGTCGCATGCAGTCCCATCCGTGCACTGACCTGTTTGACCATGGAGCGAAAGAGAACCGCGGTATCGGCTGCCGCCAAGCCGTCCATCGTCTCGAATGTGACCTCGATCTGTCCGGGTCCGAGCTCGATCTCGACCGTACGGATGGGCATTTTCAGGCGCTGGCCGTAGTCCACGACCGCGGCCAGGAAGCCGTCCAGCCTGTCGTGGTCTTCCTCGCTCTGGTAGGCGTATCCGCGTGTGACGGCTTCGACGATCGGCGGTGTCGGTGGCCGGCCCTGGCCGCCGAGTTCCTCGGGAGCAAGCTTTTGATCGAGGACGCGTGTCACGTAGAACTCGATTTCGAGGCCTGCCACGTATTCGAGGCCCTCTCCCCGCATTCGTGCGAGGAGCTCCTCGAGTTTGTGTCGAGCGTCGAAGGGGACGGGCCTGCCGTCGGCCGAGTACATGTCGCCGAGGATCCACGCGGTTCCGGGTGACCAGGGCAGTTCCCGGAAGGTGCGTGGATCGGGCACGAGAATCACACCGGGTAGCCCGGTCGTCTCATGTGGAGATGCCGTGCTCGCGGGTTCGAAGGGGTCGCGAACGAATCGTTCGCCGGAATCGAAGTTGAACTGGGCAGAACTGAAGTCGAGGCCGTCGGTGAGGACGGATGGAAAGACCGCGGGTGTCACCGCCTTGGTACGCAGCTTGCCCTGCGGATCGGCAGTGCTGACCCGTACCGTCCGGATGCCGTCCGCCTGAACTCGGGCGAGGATGTTCCTGGCTTCGTCGCGCTGGTTCTCGTTCCACAGGCCATGATTCTCGATGAAACCCCGACTCGGCATCTCCACTTCGGTAACTCCTCCTGCACGCCGGGCCGTCGGGTGATATCAGTGTCGCTGAGGTCCGTTCGTGCCGGTAATTGTCAGGGACTCTATCTCGCCGGTTCGGTAGCCACAAGGACGGTTGGGCTGCCATTGTTGCAGTAGCCCAGAGTAATTCGGTGGTGGATTGCACCTGCCGGGCCAACTGTGTTCCGTCGCCGGTGTCGAGCCCGGCGGACGGGACGGATCGGCGCGGAATCGGGTGCGTACGAGGTAGCAAGGAAAGGTGCTACCTGACGGTAAGATGGGCGTCCATGGCAGACGCACCGTCGACGGATCCCACTGTTGCCGAGAGGATTCGCAAAGTTCGCCGATCCCTGGCGCCGGCTGAGCACAAGGTAGTCGCAGCACTTGTCGACAACTATCCGACGGCGGGTCTGGGATCGATTGCCGAGTTGGCGACTGCGGCAGGAGTCAGTGGGCCGACTGTGCTCCGGCTGATCGGCAAGCTGGGCTTCGATGGGTATGGCGCGTTTCAAGCGGCGCTGCGGCAGGAAGTACAGACCCGGTTGTTCTCGCCGGTCAGTATCTACCCGCCGACCGGTACCGAGTCGGGGGAAGACTCGCCGCTCGCGACTTCGGAACGTATCTACACCGAAGGAGTGAGGACCACGCTGCAGTCGATCGACGAGCGTGAACTCGACGGGGTGGTGTCCGCGCTGACCGATCGCAACCGCAACGTCGTGACGATCGGGGGGCGATACAGCACGGCGCTCGCCGCGCACCTTGCCCAGTACCTGCACATGTTGCGCGACGGGGTCGACTACGTGCCCCCCACCTCGGCCGCGAAGTTGAGTGCGCTCATCGACATTGACGCGGATACCGTCGTCGTCGTATTCGACTATCGGCGATATCAGCAGACCGTCGTCGACTGGGGCGTCGCGGCCGTCGAGCGAGGAGCGCACCTGATCACGGTCACCGACGCGTACCTGTCGCCCCTGGCCAGCTATGCGGATTCGGTTCTGACCACAAGTCACGTCGGGCTCGGTCCGTTCGACTCGATGACCCACGGGTTCATGCTCGTCGAGATTCTGATCGCCCTGTGTACACAACGCCTGGGTGAGCCGGCGCGCAAACGCCTGGCTGCCTTCGAGGAACTGCAGGTTGCGGAGGAATCGGCGCGGCAACCGCGCAAGACTTCGGCAACGTGAAACCGGCGCGCCGGTTGGTTCAGGCTGACGCCACCGACACGTGCCTCGACGGCGGGACTTCAGGCGTCGATGGCGGCCAGTGCGCGGGCGATCGTGAGTGCGGTGGTGTGAACCGCGGGTGCGACACGGCGGATGTCGACCTTGCCGATCCATCCGGACGCGGAGACCGCGGCAATCGGCGGATCATCGCCGACACGTACGGAACTGGCGACACATGCGACGCCCGGCGCCGATTCCTCGTGTTCGTACGCGATGCCGGTCTCGGCGATACGGCGGAGCTGTCGGACAAACGGTGCGGGGAGCGTCACCGTGCGTGGGCCCACCGGGGTGAGTCCCGCGGCCAGGACGGCGTCGAGCACCTCGGGTGGTGAATGCGCCAGCAGCACCTTGCCCACTCCGGTTGCGTGGGCAGGCAGCCGGCCCCCGACGCCCGAAGGTAGCCACGGTGCGTCCCGGCCCCGGAGGATCTCGACGTACACCACCTCGGTGCCGTCGAGGATCGCCAAATGCACAGTCTGCCCGGTGGCCTCGCGGAGATCAGCGAGGAACGGTAGCGCGATCTCGCGGACCGAACGGCGCCGTGATGCGCGTTCGCCGAGCTCGAACAGCTTGAGCCCGAGTCCGATCTGGCTGCCGCGCCGCTCGACGAATCGCTCTCGCTCCATGTCCTTGATCAGTCTCGACACGGTTGCCTTGGGTATTCCGGTGCGACGGGCGAGCTCGTTGATTCCGAGATACGTGTCCGATGGGCCGAATGCCGTGAGAAGTTCCGACATCCGCCGAACGACCGATGTCGGTTGGTCACGCGAAGCCGAACTGTTCCGTTCTTCGGGACTCATTCATTGATTATCGCGCTGCGCCGCTGCATAGTACAAACTGCAGTCGGATAACGACGCCGGCCGATTCAACCGTTCGACGGGGCCCACGGAACGCGGCGCGCCCCGATACTGAACTCACAGCGAAAGCTCTTCTTGCCGCATATGATTCACGCGAGCCGATTGCCTCGTCCGGTGAGCGGGAAGACCTGATGATCGATGTCGCGATCGGCCTCGTGGCACCGCGACCCACCAGTAAGGAAGTAGCCATCCCATGAGTGTTGCCCCCACGACCTGGACTATCGAATCCGCCGCCGAGGTGCTGCTGAACGCCGAGGAAACTCGCTGCGATCGCCACCCCGTCACGGAGGACTGGCCCGGACTCGATCTGACCACCGCCTACCTCGTTCAGGACGAACTGATTGCCCGCAAGGTGGCGCAGGGCGAAAAGGTGATAGGCGTCAAGCTCGGATTGACCTCGGTGGCGAAGCAGCAGCGGATGGGCGTCAACTCGCCGCTGACCGCCGTTCTCACCGACCGGATGGTTCTCGAGGAGGGAAGCCCGATCCCGATGGCCGAGTTGATCCATCCGCGGGTCGAGCCCGAGATCGTATTCGTGCTCGGCGAACGTCTCGAGGGTCCCGGTGTAACGGCGGAGACGGCGTTGGCTGCCGTCCGGTCCGTGCGCGCCGGGATCGAGGTCATCGACAGCCGGTACATCGACTTCAAGTTCACCCTCCCCGACGTCGTCGCCGACAACGCGTCCTCGTCGCGATTCTTCTTGGGCGATGTCGAGCGGGACCCGAGCGAACTCGACCTGGTGATCGAGGAGTGTGTTCTCAAGATCGACGGCGCTGAGGTCGACCGCGCCACCGGCGCAGCCGTACAGGGACATCCCGCCGAGGCGCTGGCTCTCGCCGCAAACTCTCTCGCTGAGCGTGGGCTCGCTCTGGAGGCGGGGTGGATCATCCTCACCGGAGGCATGACGGATGCCGTCTTCGTCGAACCGGGTCATCCGATCGTCGCGGAGTTCACCAACCTCGGTTCCGTCACCGTCGTAGGCGAATGACGTTGGTCGTCGCCTAGCCCGACTCCGGGATCGGGCGTCGTGAGTTCACGCCGATGGCAACCAGGCCCAGCACGTAGACCCCACCGGCCGCGAGCACCAGTCCGAGCGAGTGTCCGTCGGGTTCGATGACGGTGGCCGCCGCGGCCAGAGCCGCACAGAATGCGATGTTGAAAACCGTGTCCTGCAAGGCGAACACCTGACCGCGGCGGTCGTCGTCGATCTCGATCTGCATGGCGGCGTCGCCGGTGAGTTTGATGGACTGGCCGGCGAACCCGAGGAGGAACGCGCCCACGAGCAGCAGCGGTTGCCACAGTGTGGTGATCAACGTCAGCTGCACGGCCGTCGCGAAGACCAGCCCGAGGGTGACAGTCCGCGGTCGGCCGAGACGCGGAATGATCCATGGCGTCGCGAGTGCGGCCAGCAGCATGCCGGATGCGGTGGCCCCCACCGCGACACCGAATCCGGCGAGGCCGCCGGGCAGTGCCGTCCCGGAATCGGGTCCACGCAGGATCAGCACCATCACGAGTGTGTTCACGCCGAAGACGATGCGGTGGGTACCGATTCCGATCATCGCGGTGGTGACGCCGGGCGACTGCCACACTGCGATGCCGCCGGTACGCAACCCGCCGAGGACGGCGCTGATGGTGCCGAGTGTGGCAGTGGACCCGGCGTCATCGTCGACTACCGGCCCGAGGGCGCGCCGGCCGAACTTGCTTACCGCCCACGCCGCGATCACCGACCCGAGAGCCCCGACCGCCACTGCGGTGCCGGAGCCGACATCGCCCTCGCCAACTACTTCGATGACCGCGACCGCTGTACCCGCGCCGATCGCGGAAAACGCCGAACCCACGGTCGCGAGCACCGAATTTGTTGGCACAAGCCAGCTTTGGCGGACAACGTGAGGAAGGGACGCCGAGACGCCAGCCAGCACGAAGCGGCTGACGCCGATTGCGGCGAGTGCCAGCAACAGCAGTGGTGTCTCGCTCGCACCCGCGAACAGCAATGCCGCGGTGACGAGGATCAGACTGCCGCGCAGCAGATTCGCCCACAGCAGGACGGCACGGCGATCCCAGCGGTCCAGCAGTGCGCCGGCGAACGGTCCGATCACTGAATACGGAAGCAGCAATACCGCGAATCCCGCCGCGATTGCGATCGGCTCGGGCTCACGTTCGGGGTTGAACAGGATGGCCCCGCCCAGGGCGGCTTGGAACAGCCCGTCGCCGAACTGGCTCGCGAACCGAACGGTGGTGAGCCGCCCGAGGCCCGGCGAGTGGCGCAGCGTGGTGACGGCGGCCTCGCACGTCTGCCGGACAGACGATGGATTCCATTTGCGCACACGGTGACCCTATCGGGCGGCCACCGTGTTCGACTCGCTCTGCCACCACCGGACCGTCGCCTCCGCAGCTTGCTCCAACGGGGTCGGTGCCAGTCGGAGCAGGTTCTCGCTGCGGCGGGAGTCCATCACGAACGGCGCCTCGAATTGGTACAGCGTTTCGGCCAGCTCTCGGGTCGGTCGGTGCACCGACCCGACGGTGCGCAGCAGCCATCCGGGCAAGGTGCCTACCTTCGGTGCGGGCACCCGCGCGGCCTGCGCGAAGGCCTCCACCAGCTGCCGCTGCGTCATCGCGGGCGTGGTCGGCGCGTGCAGCACCGTGTTCCACAGCGCCGGGTGGTGAGCGGCGGTGATCATCGCCGCCGCGAGGTCGGGCACGTAGGTGAACGAGTGGGCGACGTCGGCGCGGCCCATCACCCGGATCGTCTTGCCGTTGAGGACCGCGGGCACCATTCGTTCACCGGCGTGTGCGTGACGAACGTGCGGTCCGAAGAAGTCGGACGCGACCACACTGACCGTTGGTGTCGGGTGCGCCGCACGGGCCGCGAGCAGGCGCGCCCGGACCCCGAGTTTGCCGGTGGTCGCGGTGCGGGGGTTGTCCTCGGTCATCGGCCCGTCCGGGCGGCCGTAGGAATACAGACTCTCCGGGAACACCACGACGGCGCCGATCTGCTGCGCGGCGGCGAGCACCGTTTGTTCGGCTGTCGGGAGTTCACGTTCCCACGTTGCGGCGTCGTACTTGGAGCCGTGGATGCAATGGAAGACGGCCGCGGCGCCATCGAGCGCGTTCGCGAGTGCCGCGGGATCGGAGACGTCCACTCTCCGGCGGTTGATCCGCGGATGGTCCGGCCCACTGCCCGAGCGGGTCAGCACCCGGACGTTGTGGCCCGCAGCGGCCAGTTGCTCGGTGACGGTCCAGCCGACGGGTCCCGCGCCGGTCACTACCTGCAGATTCGACATGACGTGCCCGCTTTCTCGAAGGGATTTCAGATTCGAGAGCACCGCTCTCTTTTTCAAAGATGCATGGGTCCATCCACTCCTGTCAAGAGCAGTGCTCTCTTTTGTTGACAGCGCTCTCATTTCTCGGGCAGGGTGGGCATATGACCGGTACCCCCCGCGAACGCGCCCGCGAGCAGACGCTCGCCGAGATCACCCGGATCGGACGCGAGCACCTGGCCACGGGCGGTGCGGCAGCCTTGTCGCTGCGCGCGGTCGCGCGCGATCTCGGCGTCGTCTCGTCGGCGGTGTACCGGTACGTCGCGAGCCGCGACGAGCTGCTCACGCTCCTCGTGATCGACGGGTACACGGAACTCGGTGCGGAGGTGGCTGCTGCCGTCGCTGCGCTCCCTGCCGCCGACCACCGCGGTCGCCTGCATGCCCTTGCCTGCGCGGTGCGCGCGTGGGCGCTCCGCGAACCCGCCCGGTACGCGCTGCTGTTCGGCAGCCCGGTGCCCGGGTATCACGCGCCGGCCGACCGGACGACCGGTCCGGGTACACGCGTGATCGTCGCGCTCGTGAGTATCGTCGAGGCCGCATACGCGGCGGGGGCGCTCGCGGTGCCGCGGACGCCGATCGACCCGAGTCTGTCCGCCGACCTCGATCGAATTCGCGCCGAGATGGAGCTGACGGTGCCCGACGAGGTGCTCGCCCGTGGCGTCATGGCCTGGGCGGCGCTGTTCGGTGCGGTGAACTTCGAGGTGTTCGGGCAGTATGGCGCCGGTACTTTCGCCGATCCCGCGGTGCTGTTCGAACATCATCTGGCGGTGCTCGACCAGCTCCTCGGGCTGGCGTAGCGGTGTCGGACCGTGGTCGACAACACGTCGACCACATACCCATTGGGGTATACGGTGAGGATGAAACGACCCCACAGGGGTCTGGAGAAAGCGAGCAGGGTGGCTCTACTGGCGAAGTTCACCGGCATCTTCCGCAGGTCGTACGGCATCGTCGATGTCCACGCGGCGAGAGAGCTCGTCGGGAAGGGTGCCGTCCTGCTCGACGTGCGCTCGCTGCCCGAATGGGACTCGGGCCACGCGTCCGATGCCTACCACCTGCCGCTGCACGAGGTCCTCGAGAGCGGTCTCGATGTTGCGGCCGGCCGACCGGTCGTCGCGATCTGTCGCTCGGGTGGGCGCTCGGCCAGCGCGGCTCGCATGCTGTCCCGCCAGGGTGTCGAGAGCTATTCGGTGCGCGGCGGGATGGGTGCGTGGCGTCGAGCAGGACTGGAAATCACCCCACCGCACTGAACGTCCCAGAAGGAGTCGTGACAATGGCATTGCCGAAGCATTCCGGTTGGACCGTCGAGCGCATCGTTCCGCTGCTCGGCGGATCCGTGGTCGGCACGAGCCTGCTACTCGGCCGCGCACACTCGCCGAAGTGGCGTGCGCTGACGGCCTTCGCGTCCGCAAATCTGGTTCTCTACGGCGTCGTCGGCTGGTGTCCGATGAGCCTGGTGTTGCACAAGCTCGGGGTGCCGCGTACCGGGTCCTGCAGGGTGCCCGCGTCCGGGACGGTCGCATTGCCCGAGAGCGGCGGCGAGAGCGATTCGGTGTAATCCGTTCGCGTTCGCATCTCCCGTCCGGGGCCCGTCGATGAGATGATGGCCCGGTGGCGCACTCGGAGGAACCTGAGGACCGCACTGCCCCGGCACAGCCGACGGTGCGGCCGGGCAGCCTGCTGGTGTCGTCGACGGATCTGACCGAGCCGACGTTCCGTCGGACGGTCGTCTACGTGATCGAACACAACGACGCCGGCAGTCTCGGCGTCGTCCTCAACCGGCCCAGCGAAACCTCCGTGCAGGAGGTGCTCCCGCAGTGGGCCACCCTGGCCGCCCGGCCGCAGGCGCTGTTCGTCGGCGGACCCGTCACCCGTGACGCTGCGCTGTGCCTGGCGACGCTGCGCACGGGTGCCGACATCGCCGGTATTCCGGGACTGCGCCGGATCGACGGCCGGGTGGTCATGGTGGACCTCGATGCCGATCCCGAGCCCATCGCATCGGTGATCGAGGGGCTGCGGATCTTTGTCGGCTACGCCGGGTGGACACTCGGCCAGCTCGACGCCGAGATCGAACACGATGATTGGATCGTGTTGTCGGCGTTGGCTTCCGATGTGACCAGCCCGGCGCGTACCGATGTCTGGGGTCAGGTGCTGCGTCGACAGCCGCTCCCCCTCGCACTTCTTGCGACGCACCCGATCGACATCGAGCTGAACTGAAGCGTCGCTACTTCGGGCCACCTCCTGCGGATCGTCTGCTCAGGATTGTCGGTTCCGTCAGTCGGATTCGCGGACCTTCGCGCGGAGGACGTGCTTGAGGATCTTTCCGGACTGGTTCCGTGGGATTTCGCCAATGACCAGATCTCGGGGCAGCTTGTAGTCGGCGATGAACTCGGCAGCGTGGGCGCGCAGCCCGTCGAGTGAGATCTCGCGGCCCGGCATCGGCGTCGCGACGGCGACGATGGTTTCGCCGAACGTGTCGTCGATACGGCTCACGACGGCCACATCCTGAACATCCGGGTGACTGGCCATCGCATTTTCGACCTCAACGGAGTAGACGTTCCGTCCACCGGTGATGATCATGTCCTTGATGCGATCGACGATTGTGATGAAGCCGTCCGCATCACGCACCGCGAGGTCTCCGCTGTGCAGCCAGCCGTCGCGAATGGTGTCCGCGGTGGCCTCGGGATTGTTCCAGTAGCACTTCATGACGGTCTCTCCGCGGACGATCATCTCGCCGGTCTCACCCGTGGCGACGTCGTTGCCGTCGGCGTCCACCAGCCGGACTTCGGCGTTGCTGATGGCCGACCGCCCGGTTGCGTCCGGGCGTGCCTCGACCTCTTCGGGCGTCAGGTAGATGCCGGTGGGGCCGCCCTCGGTCTGGCCGCACAGCTGGTAGAAGGCGACGTCGGGCAGGGTTGCGACGAGCTTTGCCACCGCACTCGGCGGCATCGGAGCCGCACCGAAGAAGCCGAGACGCCAGGACGAGAGATCCCGCTCCGCCAGGTCGGGGACGGTCAGCATCAGCTGATACATGGTGGGCACGCCGAGGAACACGGTGATCCGATGCTTCGTGATGGCGTCCAGCACGGCCGTGGGCTCGAACGCCGGCAGCACCACGTGGGTGGTGCCGATGGAGAAGCCGGCAATCACGAAGAGGACCAGTTCGGCGCAGTGGTACATCGGCGCAACATGCAGATTGCGGTCGAACGAATTCATGCCGATCGTGGTGACCGAGTGCCCCACCCAGAGGATCCGGTGATGATCGAACAGCGCGCCCTTGGGCTGTCCGGTGGTGCCGGATGTGTAGATGATGATGCAGTCGTCGTCCTCGCGCACCTCGACACCGGGTTCCGTATCCGGCATCGATGCCGCGAGCTCGCCGATGTGCGGGAACGCGTTCTGGGCATTGTCGAGGCCCAGGATGGTGAGCGGGACTGCCGTCGGCTCGAGCTTGTCGAGGCCGGTGACGGCGTCGATCACCGCGGAACCGAACAGAAGCACCTTGGCGCCGGAATCGTCCAGGATGTATCGCAGTTCGCGGGAGGTGCTGCGCGGATTGACCGGAACGAAGATCGCGCCGATCTTGTACGCCGCATACATCGCGACGATGAAAAGATCGGAGTTGTTCGACATCAACGCAACGCGGTCGCCCTTGCGCACCCCGAGCTCGATGAGGGCGTGGGCGTGGCGGTTGACCTCGTCGTCGAGCTGCCGGTAGCTACGTTCTGTGCCTTCGAAGATCAGTGCAGTTCGGTCGGGATGACGCCGCGCGTTCAGTGTGAGTTGCGCTCCAACAGTGGCCATTTCGCTCTTTCTTTCTCGTTCTGTGCAGGCTCAGGAAAAATTGGGTGGACGTTTGCTCATGACTGCGGACGCGCCTTCTGCGAAATCCGCAGTCGCCATGAGTTCGATCTGGCCGGATCGTTCGCGATCGAGGGTCGCGTCGATGCCCGGAATGCTCGCCGCGACGAGGTCGCGTTTGGTCAGCTCCAGCGCCCTGCGCGCCCCTGTCGCGAGCCTGGCGGCCACGGCAGCGACGTGAGTCGAGAGTTCCTCGGCGGGAAGGGCGCGGCCGATCAGGCCCGTCCTTTCCGCGTCGGCGGCCGAGAGCCGCTCACCGAGCAACGTCATCTCCGACACCCGAGCCCGGCCGATCGCCGCCGTGACGAGTGCGGTGGAGCCTCCGTCGGGCATGAGTCCGACGGAGGTGAACGAGAGCGCGAAGTAGGCGTTCTCGGCCGCATAGGTGAGGTCGGCCGCGCAGGCCAGTGCCACGCCGAACCCGACCGCAGGACCGTTGACCGCGGCCACGACGGGTACCGGCGACTCGACGATCGCGCGGATGACGCCGTTCGCGATGTCCATCACGTCATCGGGGGACGCGCCGCTCATCGAGAGAAGGTCTGCGCCGCTGCAGAATGCCCGCCCAGACCCGGTGAGCACAATCGTGCGGACGTCCTCACCGGCCGTGCGGATCACGCGGCCGAGCTCGGACAGGGTCGGAAGATCCACCGCATTCATCCGATCCGGACGATCGATCGTCACGCGCAACACGCGGCCCGCCAGGTCGGTGGACGTTCTGATGCCGCTCATCGGCCGGTCACCGCCGTCGGCCGGCATCCGACGTATGCATCCATGACAGCGGTGAGGACCTCCGCGCCGTGCACATTGCGGACCTGTGCAGATGTGGTGACCAATGCTCGCTCCTTCTCGGTTTCGAATTGAACGTTCTCGATCGTGATCGCCCCGGTCAGCTCGTCGCCCGGCCGCACGGGGCGGAGGAAACGCACGTCCCGTAGGGCGCGCCCAGCGATCACGTTCCATTCGCCGATCACTGCCGCAACCGCGAGCTTCTGGAAGATCGAGACGGTGTGCAGGCCACTCGCGATCAGACCACCGAACGGGCCGTGGTCGGCAGCCTCCGCGTCGACGTGGAACCACTGAGGATCCCACTTCGATGCGAAATCGATCAGCTCGTCAGTGGTGACGAGATGCGTTCCGAGCTCGTAGCTTCGGCCCGGCTGAAGCTGCTCGGCGTGCAGTGTGTGCGTGCGGTCGTGGGCGCGCGTTCCGGAGGAAGTCATGCGGACCTCTCGTGTGTGCGATCGCCTGCACACGCCGCTGTCGGAACGCGCGTCTTCTCGGAGACGTCGACGGGAGAACCCGATGTATCCATGTGGTGTCCTTCGAGGTCGAGCGGGATGGGTTCAGGCTGGACGGATTACAGCGAGCGGCTGATGAGTTCCTTCATGATTTCGCTTGTGCCACCGTAGATTTTCTGTACTCGGGCGGCGGCGTACATCTGCGCGATCGGGTACTCCATCATGTAGCCGTACCCACCGAAGACCTGGAGGCAACGGTCGATGATCTCGACCTGCTTCTCCGTCCCCCACAGCTTCGCCATCGACGCCGTGGCCGCGTCGAGGGTTCCCTCGATCTGCCGCTGAATGCAATAGTCCATCAGCGTCTTTCCCGCCAAAACTTCGGTCTTGCATTCGGCAAGAACGAATTTCGTGTTCTGGAAGTCGAGAATGGGCCGTCCGAACGCCTGTCGCTGCTTGGCGTACTGGATGGCCTCGAGTACGGCCGCCTCCGCCATGGCTACGCCGCCGACGCCGATGATCAGGCGCTCGCGATGCAGCTGGTTCATCAGCTGGAAGAAGCCCTGCCCCTCGATACCGCCCAGCAGGTTCTCCGCCGGGACCCGCATATCAGTGAACGACAGTTCCCGGGTGTCCTGCCCGTGCTGTCCGATCTTGTGCAGCACTCGACCGCGCTCGAATCCCGCGAGTTGTGCGGTTTCCGCGACGAACAGCGAGATTCCCCGTGCGCCTGCGGATGTGTCCGTCTTCGCGACGATCACCAGCAGATCGCAGTGTGAGGCGTTCGAGATGAACGTCTTCGATCCGTTGATCACGTACTCGTTGCCCTCACGGACCGCGGTGGTACGAACCGACTGCAGGTCGGATCCGGTCCCCGGCTCGGTCATTGCGATCGCCAGAACACTCTCGCCGGTTGTGGTCTTCGGTAGCCACCGCCGCTTCTGTTCCTCGGTGGCGTAGGCAGCGATGTAGTGCGCGACGATCGTCGAGTGGACCGCGTACCCGAAAGCGGTGTCGTGGGCGAGAGCGATCTCCTGTTGCACGATCGCCTCGTGGCCGAAATTGCCGCCACCGCCGCCGTACTGCTCCGGTATGTCCAGGCACAGCAGGCCCGCTGCGCCGGCCCGGTTCCAGAAGTCCCGGTCGACCTCGTGCTGGGCCGCCCAGCGCTCCTGGTTCGGGGTGGCTTCCTTGCGGAGGAACTCGGCCGCGTGCTTGCGTAGCGCCGACTGGTCCTCGGTCTCCCACGGGGAGTGGTAATCGGGAAAGAGTTGGGGCATGGTCTCTACCTTCCGGTGAACTCGGTTGTGCGCTTCATGCGGACCGCTTTCCTGCCCTCATGGCTGCCCGCGGATCGGATCGCGACGGGGATGTTGCGCCTCTGTCAATTCGTCTCTGCTCGAGGAGATTCACGGATTCCGGCCAGAGGAATGTCCATGCGTTGGGCGATTTCCTCCCACTCGTTCGTCGTACGTGTGGCCAGGACGTTCGCGATCTCCTCGTGGGTACCGTTCACCCCCAACGCCGCACGAGTCCGGGTCCAGAAATGCGGCTCTATGGCCGCCAGGGCAACGTGACCGTCGGCCGTGGCGTAGATGCCGTACGCCGGGTTGGCACCGCTGAGTGGAGCGTCTGCGCCCATCAACCCGTACCGGACTGCGGCACCCGCGTGCTCGGCTGCGTCCTCGAGCACGACCCGATGATGGCTTCCCGTAGCGGAATTCGTGGACGTCATCAGTCCGAGCAACGCAGCAGAGACGGCTCTCTCGGCTCCGAGGAAGTCGACGATCGGCACAGTCGGCATGGTCGGTGGCACGAGTGTTCCGTGAGCAGCCTGATACGTCAGGTCGTGGCCGGGCAGTTCTGCCTGTGGCCCGTCGTGTCCGACGATTTCCACGTGCGACAGGTGCGGATGTGTCTTCGCGAGTTCGGCAAGCCCGAGATTGCGCAGCGCCGATGGGCGCATCGAGGTGACCAGCAGGTGGGCGTCGGCAAGCTCGGCGTCGAACTGTGCCCGGTCGGCCGGGTCCTTGAGGTCGAGTGCCACGATCCGCTGACCCTTCGCGAGCTCGTCGTACCACTGCGGTGTCGCGAACCGCAGTGGATCTCCGGCCGGCGGCTCGACCTTCACCACCGAGGCGCCCAAAGCGCACAGCCGTGCCACGGCGAGTGGACCGGGCAGGTTGATGGCGAGCGTGACGACACGCACGCCCGCGAGAGGTTCGGACTGTGACATGGATAACTCCCTCCGTCGCTATACAAATGTACCGCCAACTATGCATATGTAAAGGGCTGCGAGCGACTTGTATGATTTCCGCTGATAGGAGGGGATGTCCATGGACGATCTACGCGTGAGTGACGAGGATCTGACCGCGAAGGCGCGGATCCGGAACGCGGCACTCGAGCTGTTTGCGGAGCAGGGGGCAGATCGGGTCTCCATGCGTGCCGTCGCGGCGGCGGCAGGTGTCACCGTCGGGCTCGTGCAGCATCACTTCAAGACAAAGGAGGGCCTGCGGAACGCGGTCGACCAACTCATCGTCGACTACCACGCGCAGGCAATCGCGCAGGCTCCGGACGAAGGGAGCCCGGCGCACATCGCGGCCGCCCGCGACCGGTCCGTACGACACATGTTCGAGACCCATCCGGCGGTGGTGAATTACGTACGACGAGCGATGCTGGATCCGGCGAGTGACAACGGTCGACTTTTCGCCCGGCTCACCGATCTCAGCCGCAGCGAGATCGTCAAAGCGCGGGAGTCCGGTCTCGCTTCCACGCACCGGCCGGAGTCCACGCAGGTCATCGAGATCATGGTGCGACAGCTCGGACAACTCTTCCTGCAGCCCATGGTCGACGTGATCTGGGATCGGCTGTCCGGCCCGAATGCACCCGCCGACGACAAACCCGAACTCACGGTGTCGATTCGACGTCCCGACCGGGTGGCGCCGGGACGCTCCGACGACTGATAGAACGACGAGAGGACCGCCTGCAGCAGGTAATTGGGCGGACCCACAGCAAGTGCCGGGAGTGCCCGAGGGTGGCGTGGACGGTGCGGGAACTGCCATATATGGGACACTCGTCGCTCTGAGGCTTGCTCGTTCCACTTACCGTCGGGTCCCGCTCGCGTACACCCCGGATGATCCGGACGCCGGCCTACGGAAATGGCTGCGAACGTATGCGAAGGACAATCCGTGCCACGGGTTCCGGCGGGCCTGGTAAGCACTTCGTGCAGGGCGGTACCCCCACCCGGGAGTCGCTGTTGAACATCGTCGAGTGGTCATCACCGCGAGCGGCTCGCCCGTGAGCTGGAAGACTGTTTCGCGGCGGCGGGTGGTCCTCAGGTGGTGCTGCGGATGGACAACGGACCTGAGTTCATTTCCCAAGCACTGCAATCGTTCTGCTCCGGACGGGTGGGGTTGTCGTACATCCCTCCGGGCAGACCGTGGAACGACGGCCACACCGAGTCATTCGACAATCGTCTGTGACGGGAGTGCCTGAACCGCAACCACTGGACGAACCTGCTCGACGTGTCGTCATCGGTGACTTCAAGCGCGAGCACAACACGCCGCACCGTCACTCGGGCCTGGGTTACCTGACCCCGGTCGAGTACGCTGCCCGATGCAGTCACCGGCACTTCTCGGTGGCCTGCTCAGCCCGCCGCCAATTTCTCCAATTCGTAAGTCTCTGGACATTCCCAGGTAATTCAATGATGACAGACAAGGAGGAATAGTGCACAGGCGCTTCTTATCGGCATTTGTTGCATCTATTTTCTTGGCATTCCCGATGACCGCGGGGGCGGCCCCGCTGACGGGTTCGCTGGGCAGCGGATCCTTCGATTCGGGTTCCCTGAGCGGTTCCTTGGGCTCATCCGGGTTCTGGGGCTCACTTGCCCCCGATGAGAACCAGACATACGAGGAGTTGGATCCGACCTCGGGGACGCTCATCGCGACCAACGGGTTCCAGGTCGGCCGCGACGGATTCAAGTTCGAGAACTGGAGCGATCCCACCCCGGAGCACCCCCGGGGGCTGACGCCGCAGTCCATGCAGACGCTGTACGGAGACGAGATCTGCGCGCGCGTCGTCAACGGGGAATGCGCCCTCACCGCGACCGGTCAGGCGCTGCAGGCCGATCTCGATGATTTCCTGTCCGGCGGCCATTGCTACGGCTTCGCCACGGCGTCGGGGCTGTTCGCCACCGGTGTCGTCGTCAAGGGTGACTATCTGGGGCCCGGCACCACCGTCTTCGAGAATGACCCGACGGACCGGCTCGACGGGCTGATCTCGAGGTACGCCGTCACGCAGTTCTCCTCTCCGACTACCGATGGCACGACGAAGAACTCGGTGTCGGAGACGCTCGGCAAACTTCGGGCGGCGTGGGCCCGGGGCGATGACTACGTGCTGGGGGTCTATGGAGAGCCCGGAGGGCATGCGCTCACGCCGATCGCGCTGCGCGATCTCGGCAAGGGCAAGACGGGGATCGTGGTCTACGACAACAATTTCCCCGGGGTCGAGAAAATGGTGGTCACGGACCCCGGTGCCAATACGTGGTACTACACTGCCATGCTGAACCCGAGCACGCCCGCGTACCTGTTCGTCGGTTCGCCGGAGAATCGGATGGACCTGGCCGAGTTGAAGCCGTCGACGCAGGTTCAGGAATGCCCCACCTGTGTCGACGGTGATGCGTCGGTCCTGGTGCTGGTCAAGGACAACTCCACGAACGCGGATGGCACGGTGGTCGACTCGGACTTCGAGGTCCAGCGGCCGGGCGGCGGCGATGTCCCCGGCCTCGAGGTCCGGCCGCTCCTCAACAACACGAGGGCTGCGCTGTTGAGCGTTCCCGCGGCCACGGCATTCGAGATCAATTTGGTGGGCGCGACCGCCGGCGCGACCGCCGACTTCGACATCTCGCTCTACGGGGAGGGCTGGTTCAACGAGATGGACAGCATCGCGTTGCGGCCCGGCGACTCGGCCACGGTGAGCGTCGATCAGAGCCAGCGCAAGCTCAGCCTGACCGGGTCCACCGTGCTCGAGCCGGAGACGTTGTTCGCGGCGGAGCAGGCGGACTGGTCGGTGTCGACGAAGTCGCGGGGCTTGCGGCTGCAGCCGGGCAGCACTCTGTCGGTCGAGCGCGACGCGAACGGTGACCTCGTCTACGGCCTTGTCGGCGGCGCCGAGTCCGGCTCGTTGCTGATGGGCGTCAAGCGGACGGACGCCGTCGGGGATCGGGTGGTCAAGACCAACGGCCCGGTGGCACTGCCCGCGGGGGCGGAGGCTTCGGTGCCCGTCAACGTCTGGGACGGGGTCTCGCCGTTGGCGGTTCGAGTCCTGGGCGTGGGCGTGGACGTGCTCTACCCGATGAATTCGTAAAGCCACATGCAGAGGCCGCGCCCACCTGCCAGGTGGGCGCGGCCTCCGCATCTCTGGTGAGGGCGCGCGCTCAGCTACACCTGGCCCCCGTCGAGTCAGCTGACCGATGCAGCCACGAGCACCACCCGGTGGCCCGTGCGATCGACTGAGATCGGTGCCAGTCACAACCTGGCTCCAGAACCGGATGGACCGATTATCGGGGACCTGCCACTGTCACCTCGCACTCCTGTCCGGACGGTCCAAAAGCATCGAAAACCGTTACGAAGGTCAGCGCGAATGATTGCCGCCCCGTTGGGCCGAACATTGCACCAGGGCCTGACAGATCGCAGATAGACCTCTCATACGGTTGGACAGATTCGACAACAACGTCGGCCGGACCTTCGATCGATCGGGCTGTGCCCTCCTGACAGCAGCGGCATGGTCGACGAGATTGACGATGCCCGCCGGCGTGCAGGAGCTGCGTGTCTAGTGTGCGAAGTGCTGGGCCTGAGAGCTGATTGCGACATCGTCCCGGCGCAGGTAGTTGCACACCTCGAGGATGTCGTCGAACAGCAGGCGGGCGAGGTCTGCGCTGAAACCCTCCCGGACCACGATCCGCAGCACCGCGACGGCGCTGGCGCTGTCGGGCATCGTGTAGGCCGGCACCTGCCAGCCCCGGGCCCGCAGCTCGTGCGATACGTCGAAGACCGTGAATCCGGGCTGGCCGACGAGTTCGAACGCGAGCACCGGGATGGCCGAGCCATCACTGATCACCCGGAAGTCACCTTCCTCGGTGAGCCTGCCGCTCAACCACATTGCGGTGCTACGCAGCGACTTCATGATGTTGCGGTAGCCGGCGTGCCCGAGGCGCAGGAAGTTGTAGTACTGGCCCACGATCTGGTTGCCGGGCCGCGAGAAGTTGAGGGTGAAGGTGGGCATGTCGCCGCCGAGGTAGTTGACCCGGAACACCAGTTCCTCGGGTAGTTGCTCACTGTCGCGCCAGACCACGAACCCGATACCGGGGTAGGTCAGGCCGTATTTGTGGCCGCTCACATTGATCGACACCACACGTGGAATGCGGAAGTCCCACAAGAGATCCGGGTCGAGAAACGGCACCACGAAGCCGCCGCTGGCGGCGTCCACGTGCAGCGGGACGTCGGGGCCGCCGCTGGCCGCGATCCGGTCCAGAGCCTCCGCGATCTCCTCGACCGGTTCGAGCTCACCGGTGTAGGTGGTGCCGAGGATCGCAACGACGCCAATGGTGTTCTCGTCCACCGCCGCCGCTACCTGTTCGGGCGTGATCACGTAACGGCCCGGCTCCATCGGCAGGTACACCGGTTCCACATCGAAGTAGCGGCAGAACTTCTCCCACACCACCTGAACGTTGCTTCCCATGACCAGTCTCGGCTTGGTCGCGTCGAAACCCGCGCGCTCGCGGGCCTTGCGCCAGCGCCATTTGAGCGCGAGCCCGGCGAGCATCACCGCCTCGCTCGAGCCGATCGTCGAGACGCCGGTCGCCGACGCCGGGTCGGTGTCGGAGAGCCCGGGTGCGTTGAACAACGCCGCGACCATGTTCACGCAGCGCTGTTCGATCGCGGAGGTGGCGGGGTACTCGTCCTTGTCGATGAGGTTCTTGTCGAACGTTTCCGCCATCAGCGTGCCCGCCTCGGGATCCATCCACGTCGTCACGAACGTCGCGAGATTCAGCCGCGAACTGCCGTCGAGCATGAGCTCGTCGTGGATGAACCGATAGGCGGCTTGCGGATCCATCTCATGACTGGGCAGGCGCAGCGCGGGAATGGGGTTGGTGGCCAGGCGTCCGGTGTAGGCGGGAGAGATCACATCGCGGGAATGATGGTGGTGCTTGCTCACGTTCGCCTCCGTAGCTTTCGATCGCACGCACTCGGCCGGATCGGCGAGCGGATCGTCACCATTGAACCGGAAGGCGAGCCGCTTCGCGTGCGAAGCGAGAGGTTCGGTCAGCTCGTGACGGATTCCGGGTCAATACGTTTCGCGTACCGCTGCGCGAGTGCCGCACACACGATGAGCTGGATCTGATGGAAGATCATCAGCGGGAGCACGATCAGGCCCACCGGCTGGCCGGCGAACAGGACCGATGCCATCGGTAGCCCGGTGGCGAGGCTCTTCTTGGAACCGCAGAAGATGATGACGATCTGGTCCGGCAGCGAGAATCCGAGCCGCTTTCCTGCGAACGCGGTGATACCGAGGACGGCTGCGAGGATGCCGCAGCACACCGCGACCACCACGGCGATCTCGACAACGGTGACGGTGCTCCAGATGTGCTCGTTCATGGATTCGCTGAACGCGGAGAAGACCACCAGCAGGATCGAGCTGCGGTCGACGAGCTTGGTCGGCTCGGCGTACTTCGTCAGCCAGTCGATCACCAGCGGCCGGATCAGTTGACCGATCATGAACGGCAGCAGCAGTTGCAGCACGATGTTGATCACCGACGAGAAGTTGACCGTGGCCTCGCCGGGGGTGTTCATCAGCAGGATTACCAGCAGTGGGGTGACGAACACGCCGAGCAGGTTGGACAGCGATGCGCTGACGATGGCGCCGGCGACGTTGCCCCTCGCGATCGAGGTGAACGCGATCGACGACTGCACCGTCGAGGGGACCAGGCACAGGTACAGGATGCCGGTGTAAATCTCGTCGGTGATGACGGTGGGCACCAGGATCCGTAGAGCCAGGCCGATGAGTGGGAACAGCACGAACGTTGCCGCGAACACGATGGAGTGCAGCCTCCAGTGCTTGAGCCCCTGGAACGCTTCCGCGGGGGACAGCCGGGCGCCGAACAGCAGGAACAGCACGCCGATCGCGATTTTGGTCGTCCAGTCGAGGACCGTCTGGGCAGTTCCGGAGGCGGGGAAAAGGCTCCCCAGGATCGCCACGGTGATGATCGACAGGATGAATCCGTCGATGTAGAACCTGCTCAGAAACTTCACCGGTTAACGGTATATCGCCTGACTTTGATCACGAAAGTCGTTCGACGCGTTAACTGTGATCACGTTTCGTGATATTCAGAGAGCATGTTCGATCCGGTATTGCTCAAGACGTTCCTCGCGGTCGAGCAGGAAGGCGGGTTCACTGCGGCCGCCCGTCGGCTAGGTCTGCGCCAGTCGACGGTGAGCGGGCACATCGCCCGGCTCGAGCGTGCAGCCGGGCGCGAGCTACTCAGCCGCGACACTCACACGGTGGAACTGACCGCCGACGGCACCGCGATGGTCGGGTTCGCCCGATCGATCCTCGACGCGCAGGAACAGGCCAGTCGCTACTTCGCCGGGTCGACGCTGACCGGGCGGCTGCGATTCGGGGCCGCGGAGGACCTCATCGCCAAGGGGCTGCCGCAGATCCTGCGGGAGTTCCGGCGCAGCCACCCCCTGGTGGACCTGCAGCTGACGGTGGGGCTGAGCCGGACGGTGCATGCGCAGCTGCGGGCCGGTGACCTGGACCTCGCCTTCGTGATGCGTCGGGCCGGGGAGACGCACGGCGACCTGGTCTGGCGGGACCGGCTGGTGTGGGGTGGGACGGCCGAGTCGGAGTGGGATCCCGCGTTGCCGGTGCCCTTGGTGGCCTATCCCCCGCCCAGCATCACCAGGGTGTGTGCGCTGGGGGCACTCGAGAGGGCCCGTCTACCCAGCCGCATCACATGCCTGGTGAACAGCCGGGCGGGACTGCGGGCGGCGGTCGTCGCGGGCCTCGGTGTCATAGTGCACGCCAACGCGCTGTTGCCGTCCGAGCTGCGACCGGTCGGCGAGCGGCTGGGCCTGCCGGACCCTGGTTACGTCGAGTTCGTGCTGCTCACCAGGGCCAGTACGCCCAACAAACCCGAGGCGGCATTGATGGAGGCCATCCGGGCGTCTGCGTTCTGAGATCCGGGCACCTCGAAGTGGGCGCGCCGTGACTGTTCGAGCGTGGACTGTTCAGGCGTGCCGGAGCCGAGCGTCGGCGAGGGTATTGAGGGTGCCGGCCATCTCCTCGGCCCGCGGGCTGGTGACGGTCAGACGCTGGCCGCACGCCGTCGTCAGGACCAGCGCCGGTCCCGTCCGGGTGACGACGCCGTAGTTGCCGCGGCTCTTCGTTCGCAGTCCCCAGCCGCCGAAATCGTCGAAGGGGCGCACGACTTCCACGCGGGCGCCGACGACCTCCTCGACGCCGTAGTCGAGCACCGTCATTCCCATGTTCTGGACCCGGATCCCGGCGTCGTCCACGACGACCCGGAACCGCAGGAGCGCCAGGAGCAGCGCGGCGGTGGGCAGGAATACCGCCAGCGGCCACCACTTGTCTGCCCACAGACACACGCCCACTGCCGGCGCCGCGACGATCAGCGCCAGGACTGCCGTTCCGCCCGCGCTCACCCCCACCTGGTCGACGATCGGTGCCTCGACGGGGCACCGGGGCAGATCGGCAGGGGGCGGTTCGCTGGCGGCGGTACGGATCCGGAAGTCCTGCAGCGACGCGGCCCCGAGCATGCCGACGATCGCGCCCAGCACAACGCCGAGGGCCAGGGATTCCATCGGTAGTCGTACATCCGCTACCGACTCCAGGTCGAGCTGGCTGATCAGCATCGTCACCTGCAGTGCCGACATCAGTCCCACGACCGTGAGCCCGACCACGAGCATCACCCGGCGCATCATCAGCTGGGCCTGAGCGAGGGATGCGATCGCGCAGCTGCCGCCGCCGACGAGGACCGTGACGAGCGCAAACGCCGACGCGCTGGCAGAAGGGGTGGTTAAGCCGTCCGGGGAGTTACCGGACCAGTGAGTGGCTATCTCGGCGGGTAGCCGCGGCCCGAGCAGGTGCGTCAGCACTACACCGCCGATCGCGACGAGCCCGGGGACGATGATCCCGAAGAGGACACCGGCCGGGTCGATCATGCGCGGGGCGGGCTGTGGGAAAGCGCCCGGTATGGGTGAGGTCACACCGGGGATTCAACCAGTCAGGCCGGTTCGCACGCGCCCTTGAGGCTGCAGGCACCGCAGGACGTGCCGCAACCGCTCGTGTCGGGCACCGCGCCCGCAACCTTGGAGCCGAGCGTGCCTCCGGCCGCGACGGTGAACAGGGCGGCGACAACCACGACGATCGCCGCGATGACCCCGGCCACGGTGGGCAGGATCAGGGTGGCGACACCACCGATGGCCAGCACGCCGGCGCCGCCGAGCATGCTGGGGGCCGCGACCTTGTTGGCCAGCGCAAATGTCTCGTCGTCGCGTAGGGATTGAGGGGTGCGCACTCCGGCCCACCGGTTGCGCGGCAGGCGTCCAGCTACTGCAGCGATGCCCAGTCCAGCGAGGGCGACAGCGGCGACGAACAGCACGAGCGCAACGATGACCACGCCTCTACGATACGGACGGCTGGACTGGCAGGTGTTCCTGGGTGCAACTGGCTGTCGTCGGGGTTCGCCGACGCTTTACCCTGGTTGACGGAATTCCCGTCATCCAAGTAGATAGCGACCACAGTGACCGAGCCAGTGCAGAACGCCCCCGCCCCGGACGACTCGACGCCGCAGCACCGCTACACCGCGGAGCTTGCCGGGCGGATCGAGCAGCGCTGGCAGGACCTGTGGAGCGAGCGCGGGACGTTCAACGCCCCCAATCCGGTAGGTCCGCTGGCGCCTGCGCCGAGCGGAGCGACGGGCGCCGCGGCCGCAGTGCCCGCCGACAAGCTGTTCGTGCAGGACATGTTCCCTTATCCGTCGGGTGCAGGTCTGCACGTAGGCCACCCGCTCGGCTACATCGCCACCGACGTCTTCGCGCGCTATCACCGCATGCAGGGCCACAACGTCCTGCACACCCTCGGGTACGACGCGTTCGGTTTGCCGGCCGAGCAGTACGCGGTGCAGACGGGCACGCATCCGCGTACCACCACCGAGGCCAACATCGCGAACATGCAGCGTCAGCTGCGCCGCCTGGGTCTCGGCCACGATGAGCGGCGCTCCGTCGCGACGACGGACGTCGACTTCTACCACTGGACGCAGTGGATCTTCCTGCAGATCTACAACGCGTGGTACGACACGGCTCAGGGCAAGGCGCGCCGCATCTCCGAGCTCGAGGCGGAGTTCGCTTCGGGCGAGCGCACTCTCGAGGACGGCCGCGACTGGGCGTCGCTGGACGTTGTCGAACGCGCTACGGTACTGGACTCGTATCGCCTGGTGTACCACTCGGATTCGATGGTCAACTGGTGCCCCGGTCTGGGCACCGTGCTGGCCAACGAGGAGGTCACCTCGGATGGCCGCAGCGAGCGCGGCAACTTCCCGGTGTTCCGTAAGCACCTGCAGCAGTGGATGATGCGCATCACCGCGTACTCCGACCGCCTGGTCGACGACCTCGAGTACCTGGACTGGCCGGAGAAGGTCAAGTCCATGCAGCGCAACTGGATCGGGCGCTCGCACGGCGCTCAGGTGAAGTTCGATTCCAACGGCCACGACATCGAGGTGTTCACCACCCGCCCGGACACGCTGTTCGGCGCCACATACGTGACGCTGGCCCCCGAGCACGAGTTGGTCGACCAGTTGGTCGACGCGGAGTGGCCGGAGGGTGTCGACCCGCGCTGGACCGGTGGCGCGGCCACCCCGGCCGAGGCCGTGGCCGCGTACCGCAAGGCGATTGCCGCCAAGACCGACCTCGAGCGCCAGGAGAACAAGGAGAAGACCGGCGTCTTCCTCGGCTCCTACGCGGTCAACCCGGTGAACGGGAACAAGGTTCCGGTGTTCACCGCCGACTATGTGCTCACCGGGTACGGCACCGGCGCCATCATGGCGGTTCCGGGACACGACCACCGGGACTGGGAGTTCGCGACCGCGTTCGGCCTGGACATTGTCGAGGTCATCTCCGGTGGCGACGTCACCGAGGCCGCGTACACCGGTGACGGTCCGCTGGTGAACAGCGACTACCTCAACGGCCTGAACGTCGCAGACGCCAAGAAGGCCGTCATCGAGCGGCTCGAGGCGGAGGGCGTCGGCAAGGGCACCATCCAGTACAAGCTGCGCGACTGGCTGTTCGCGCGGCAGCGTTACTGGGGCGAGCCGTTCCCGATCGTGTACGGCGCCGACGGCGTCGCGCATCCGCTGCCCGAATCTGCTCTGCCGGTGGAACTTCCGGAGGTGGAGGACTACGCTCCGGTGTCCTTCGATCCGAACGACGCCAGCTCCGAACCCTCTCCCCCGCTCGCGAAGGCGTCCGACTGGGTCAACGTCGAGCTGGATCTCGGTGACGGGTTGCAGGTCTACCGCCGCGACACCAACGTGATGCCGCAGTGGGCCGGCAGCTCGTGGTACCAGCTGCGCTACATCGATCCCACCAACACCGAGCAGTTCGTTGCTCCCGAGAACGAGGCCTACTGGACCGGTCCGCGTCCGGACATCCACGGTCCGAACGATCCCGGCGGCGTCGACCTGTACGTCGGCGGTGTCGAGCACGCGGTGCTGCACCTGCTGTACTCGCGCTTCTGGCACAAGGTGCTGTTCGACCTGGGCTACGTCAGCTCCAGCGAGCCGTACCGCCGCCTGTACAACCAGGGCTATATCCAGGCGTATGCCTACACCGATGCGCGCGGTGTATACGTGCCCGCGGACGAGGTGACCGAGGAGGACGGCAAGTTCTTTTACCAGGGTGCCGAGGTCAAGCGCGAATACGGAAAGATGGGCAAGAGCCTCAAGAACTCCGTTGCGCCGGACCAGATCTGTGACGAGTACGGCGCCGATACCCTGCGCGTCTACGAGATGTCGATGGGTCCGCTGGACACGTCGCGGCCGTGGGCGACCAAGGACGTCATCGGTGCGCACCGCTTCCTGCAGCGGGCGTGGCGCGTCGTCGTCGACGAGGAGACCGGTGACCTGCGCGTCACCGATGCCGAGGCGTCGGAGGACACGTTGCGTGCCCTCAACAAGGCGATCGCGGGCGTCGGCGAGGACTACGCGGCGCTGCGCGACAACACCGCGGTGGCCAAGCTGATCGAGTACACCAACCACCTCACCAAGGAGTACCCGGCAGGTGCCCCGCGGGCTGCGGTGGAGCCGCTCGTGCTGATGATGGGCCCGGTGGCCCCGCACCTCGCCGAGGAGCTGTGGTCGCGGCTCGGACACACCGAGTCCCTGGCGCACGGTCCGTTCCCGACCGCCGACGAGAAGTGGCTGGCCCTGGACACCGTCGAGTACCCGATCCAGGTCAACGGCAAGGTCCGCAGCCGCATCAGCGTCGCCGCCGACGCCGCACGTGAGGACATCGAGAAGATCGCCCTCGCGGACGAGAAGATCGTGGCACTGATGAACGGCGAGGATCCCCGCAAGGTGATCGTCGTCCCCGGCAAGATGGTCAACATCGTCAAGTAGGCGCTACGCGCCTGTGCGCGTTTTCGGTGGCTGGAGCCACCCGAACCGCGCACAGGCGGCGCAGCCGCCTCAGCACTCGGACGGTGCGGGTTCCCCGCGAAGGCGGGCGTCGATCCAGTCGAACGCCCCGGAGTTCCCGAGGGCCTCGCCGAGCAGGTGCTCACCGGGCACCTGCCGGTACACGGCACGGACGCCGTATCCACACTGCTCCTCGAACAGGTTGCGAGCGCCCAGCGCGGGGATCCAGAACTCCTGCCCGCCGTTGTAGATGTACAGCGGCGTGCCGGATTTGCGGTCCGCCATCTTCATCTTCTGGTAAATATCTTGTGCAACAGGAGAGTTCAGGGCGCGAGGGACATTCGCCAGCGCCTCGGCCGGTATGCCGGGGATCCCGGCGAAAGCGAGTGTGCCCACACACTGATCCTTGACCGGAGAGACTGCCAGTTGCTGCCCGAGACTGTTGATCAGGGGAAGGATTTCAGGCCGCTCCCGTGAAATCCCGAATACTGCCGCGAGGAAGAGTCCGCCGGCGAGGTTGCCGTTCATGGTGCGTCCGAGCATCTCGAAATCGGCAGGCACTCCGCCGAACGCCGCGCCCACGATGTCGTCGGCAAGTTCGGGAGCGTACGAATCGATCAGCTTGACCGCGCCGCTAGCGGCAATCGACCCGCCGGAGTAGCCCATCATCGCGAGCTTGCTGTTGCCGAATTCCGCCGGGTACAGGTTGCGCATGCCTCGGATGGTGTCGAGTATCGAGTGCCCGGCGACGAACGGTTCCGCATACGCCATCCGGGGGCCCTCGTGGTCCGGTATCAGTACGGCGTAGCCGCGTTCCTCGGCTTTGGCCGTGACGGGCCGGAGCAATTCGATGAAGTTCATCGACGGATTGACCCCGTTGGCAAGGGTGTAGGAGGGGGTGCAAGCGCGCCCGAGCCCATTGATCGGCACGTTGTTGACCAGCACCGGCCGGGCTCCGGGTCCGGCCCAAGGCGTTGCGGGGACCACGAGCGTCGCGGTCGCAAACGACGGTGCGCCGGTCGCATCGGTGCTCTTCACTTTGAACTGCCGTACCTCGCGCACCGGCCCGCGCAAGAACTGCTGGGCGACCGGTGTCACGTAGCGGGTCTCGATGACTTGGCCGTTGGCCATCCCCGGCAGGCCGGGTGGATACTCGTCGAAGAAGGGTTCGCCCAGCGGCGACGGCAGCATCTGTGCGCGCAGGGTCTCGAGGGGCGGTGGAGCCAGGTCCGGTTCCGGAACTACCGAGCCGACGACGCCCGGCATCCACGAACCGAATGCCGACCTGGCGTACGAGGCAGTCCCCCAAGAGCCGGTGATCGGCGTCGTTCCGTTCGAGGCGGTTCCGTCCGAGCCCGTACCGTCGGTCAACGATCCGGGGCCGATGAACCCTTGTCCAGCAGCGCTACCGGTGGACCCCACCCCGCCGATGCTGGTGTTCGGCAGACTGCTGCCGCTCGACTGTGCGACAGCTGTGCCTGCGGCACCGCCTCCGGCCAGGACGGTCGCCGTGACTGCGGCGACGAATGCCCGGCCCCAGAATCCCCCATGCTGGATTGGCATGCGCGGGACGCTAGCACCGCTGCGTCCCGCCTCGTGTCGCTTCGGTGGTTTGTCAGAAGTGTCCGAACGGCCGGGGCCGAGCGATGTGGGGCGCGAGCCGATTCGCTTTCGCGCTCAAAGTCGTTCCACAAGAATGGGTTCAGTGATCCGGGTCAGTTCCGAGGTCCGCGTTGCGGCGACGGTGCCGAAGCTAGTGCGGCATCGGACGCAGGACGATCTCGGTGGGGTGCCCGTCCCGCGGCGTCTCGACGGCGCACCGGACCGCACTCGCCACGGTCGTCGGGCTGAGGAATTTGCCGGCGTCGTACTCGCCGCCCTCGGCCGCGACGATCGCCCGCTGCATGTCGGTGTCGATCCGTCCGGGGTGGATCGACGTCACCCGCAGCGTGGGTTCTTCGAGCCGCAGCGCATCCCCGAAGGCTCGCAGGGCGAACTTGCTGGCCGCGTACGCTCCCCAGCCGGCATTGGCGCGCAGTCCCGCTCCGGAATTGATCAGAACGACATGCCCGTTCGCGGCGCGCAGCGCAGGAAGCAGCAGCCGGGTGAGCTCGGCTACCGCTATGACGTTGGCCTCCAACGTCTGCCGCCACACTTCGGCGGGTGTCTCCGCGACCGTGCCCAGTTCCGCGACGCCCGCGTTGTGCACCAGCACGTCGAGGAAATCGATATCGGCGACGGCGTCCGCCACCGCGACATGGTCGGTGAGGTCGACGGGCCACGGCGCCGCGCCCAGCTCTCCCGCGATCGGTTCGAGAGACTCGGCGCTGCGGCCCCCGAGGATCAGGTGGTGGGTGGGGGCGAGCTCGCGGGCGATCGCGGCGCCGAGACCGCGGCTGCCACCCGTGATCAGGGCTGTCGGGTTCGGGTAGGGCATGCTTCCGAGGGTAGACCGATGACTATCCGGCGGGCGTCGTGAGCGTCGGCTCGACGGGCGCCGCTGCGGGAAGTTGGGGTCCGCCGTTGGGTAGCGGAGGGGCCGGGTTGCCGAACGGCCCGTCGCCGAACGGTCCGCCGCCGAAGGGCTCCGGCGCGCCTGGTCCGCCGTTGGTCGGCGGCGCTGTCTCGTGTTGGGGTATGTAGCCGAACGAATTCGTCTGCTGCAACCCTGTGTCGGTGGTAGACGACGATGGCGCCTGCGAGGACGTCTGGAGCGTGGTCTCGGCCGTGGCGAGAACGCCGATTGCCCCCGCGCCCAGCACCGCCGCGCCGGCGAACGCTGCGACCACCCGGCCGTGTCTGTGCCGCCGAACTGATGTCATGTTGTCATTTGGGCTCATCGCATTTCTCCGAGCCATCGAGAACTTCGGGTACTCCTTCAGCATGGCACCATTGCGCATCTCGTGCAGATAGCGGACTTGGAGAACCGGTGGGCCGGCGGGTCGGTTGCTCGCCTGGACGCGCGCGATCGGCAGGAGAGTCGCAGAATGAAACGATGATCGACCCCGGATTCACGCCCACGCAGCTCGCCGCGCGTGCCGCTTACCTCCTGCGTGGCAATGACCTGGGTTCCATGACCACCGCCGCGCCCCGGCTGTACCCGCACATGTGGAGCTGGGATGCTGCGTTCGTGGCGGTGGGTCTGGCGCCGCTGTCCGTCGAACGTGCGGTGACCGAACTCGACACGCTGCTGTCGGCGCAGTGGAGCAACGGAATGATCCCGCACATCGTGTTCGCCAACGGGGTAGACGGCTACTTCCCCGGTCCGGCGCGGTGGGCATGCCGGCAGCTGGCGGCACACGCACCGGCCGGTGTCGACACCTCGGGCATCACCCAGCCGCCGGTGCACGCGATCGCAGTGCAGCGGATCCTCGATCACGCCCGTCGGCACGGCCGCAGCACCCGAGCGGTCGCGGAGGAGTTCTTGGACCGGCGCTGGCCGGACCTGATGCGCTGGCACCGCTGGCTCGCCCACGCCCGGGATCGCGACCAGAACGGCCGGATCATGCTGTACCACGGCTGGGAGTCCGGTATGGACAATTCGCCACGCTGGGATGCGGCGTACGACAACGTGATTGCCGGTTCAGTGCCGCCGTATCGACGCGAGGACGTCACCGTGGTCACCGACGCCTCGCAGCGCCCGACCAACGGCGAGTACGACCGGTACCTGTGGCTGCTGGAGGAGATGAAGAGCGCCCGGTACGACGACGACGTACTGCCCGCGAAGATGAGCTTCGCGGTGGAGGACGTGTTCGTCAGCGCAATCTTTTCCATGGCATGCGATGTGCTCGCGGTGATCGGCGAGGAGCACTCCCGCCCCAATTCGGATGTGCGCGAGCTGTACTACTGGGCCGATCACTTCCGCAGGGGCGTCGTGGCAACGACGGACGAGCGGACCGGTGCGGCCCGGGACTTCGATCTGCGGTCCGGCCGGTGGATCAGCACCGAGACGCTGGCCACGTTCGCACCGTTGCTGTGCGGCGGGCTCGATCGGCAGGCCGAGCGCACGCTGCTGCACACGTTCGAGGGTCCGAGGTACTGCAGCCACCCGGATCTGAGGTACGCGCTGCCGCCGTCGACTTCCCCGGTATCGCGCGACTTCCGGTCGCGCGAGTACTGGCGAGGCCCGGTGTGGCCGGTGATGACGTGGCTGTTCTCGTGGGCATTCGCGCGGCGCGGCTGGGCGGAAAGGTCGCTGCTGCTGCGAGCGGAGGGGTTGCGTCAGGCCGCGGATGGCACTTTCGCCGAGTACTACGAGCCGTTCACGGGCGAACCGCTGGGCAGCATGCAACAGTCGTGGACCGCGGCCGCGGTGCTCGACTGGCTGGGCTGACCTCGGCCGCTGGCTGGGCTGACCTCGGCCGCGAAAGTCACGCGCGCGGAAGGCGAGTCATTTACGCTCGGCCGATGCCGAGGAAATCAGGTTGGTCACTTGCCCGCATCGCTCCGCTCCTGCTCGCCGGTGCCGTGACGCTCGCTGCCCCGGCGGCCGCCATCGCGAATCCGCAGGGACCCGACGTGTCGTCCTGGCAACATGGCAACGGCGCACCGATCGACTGGTTCCAGGTGCGGGGTGCGGGTCAGGAGTTCGCGATGGTCAAGGCCACCGAGGGCCTGTTCTACACCAACCCGTACTTTGCTCAGGACTCGATCTCGATGCGCATCGCCGGCGTGGCGCGCGGCGCGTATCACTACGCTGATCCCTCGACCTCCCCCGAGGCGCAGGCGGCCTTCTTTGCCGCTACGGCGCTCGCGGTCAACCAGATCGGCGGCATGCCTCCCGTTCTCGACCTCGAGAGCACCGGCGGGTTGGCCGCGCCGCAACTGATCGATTGGACGCACCGCTACCTCAACGCGGTTCAGGCGATCACCGGACGCACGCCGATCATCTACACGTACCCCAACTTCTGGCGGACCGCGATGGCGAACACCAACGAGTTCACCCGGTACCCGCTGTGGATCGCCGATTACAACGGCCGTAACGCGCCGGGGCCGCTGCCGGGTGGCTGGCAGAACTGGGCGTTCTGGCAGTACACCGACAGCGGCCGGCTTCCGGGCATCAACGGCAACGTCGATCTCAACGTCTACAGCGGCTCGTTGGGCGACATCAACGTGTACGCCCGCAACTTCTTCGGTAGCTGACCGCTGCGGGTCGAGTCTCAGGAGCCGATCCGACCCCCACCGGACTTCCACACGGCCACGACGGACGGCCGGGGCTGTGTGGTGCCGCCGTCGGGCCAGTGCGACGACGGGGCGTCGATGCTCGCGCCGTCGGTCTCACCGGGATGCTGCACGCACACCACGACACGCTTCTCGTCGATGATCGGGCCGCACGTCTCGGCACCGATCGGGACGGTCAGGAACTGCTTGGTCTCGCCGCGGCGGTCGCCGTCGAGTACCACCGAGAACAGGCCGTCGTTCGACTTCAATGCGTTGCCGTCAGTGGAGATCCACAGGTTGCCGTGCGGGTCGAAGGCGAGGTTGTCCGGGCACGAGATGGGGCTGACCTGCGACTTGTCGAAGCCACCGAAGTAGGTGTCAGCGGTGGCAGGGTCGCCGCACACCAGTAGCAGGTTCCATGTGAACGATGTGCCCGCGTGCTGGTCGTCGATCTCGAGGACCTGGCCGTTCTTGTTGTTGTTGCGCGGGTTCGCGGTGTCGGCGGGTGCCTTGGCCGGCTCTCCTCGCTTGGTGTTGTTGGTCAGCGCAACGTAGACCTTGCCCGTCTTCGGATTGGGCTCGAAGTCCTCGGGCCGGTCCATCTTGGTCGCACCCACCTTGTCTCCCGCGAGACGGGTGAAGACGGCGACCTCGTCGGCGCTCATGCCGTCGACGAGGGACTCGCCACGGCCGTCCTCGCCGGTGCGCAGCAGCGGAATCCACTGACCGGTACCTGCGAACACTCCGGATGGCGGCAGCGTGCCGGAGCCGTCGATTGCCTCGGGGGCGTCGCCGGTGAGCTTCGCGACGTACAGTGTTCCCGCGTCGAGCAGGGTCATGTTGTGCCGCATCGCGGCCCGGCTGTTGCCCGGCTGGATCTTGCGCGACGAGACGAACTTGTACATGTAGTCGAAGCGCTCGTCGTCGCCGCTGTACGCAACGACGGTACCGTCCGCGGTGACGTGGATGGTTGCACCCTCATGCTTGAAGCGGCCCATCGCGGTGTGCTTGACCGGCGTCGACGACGCGTCCCACGGGTCGACCTCGACGACCCAGCCGAACCGGTTGACCTCGTTGGGTTCGGCGACCACGTCGAAGCGGGAGTCGAAACGCTCCCACTTACGCTCGGACTCGTCGCCCGCGATCCCATAGCGCGCGAGCCGGGCCGCGGTCGTCGGATCGGTGACCCAGGCTGCTGCGGCAAAGTACTGGTTGAAGTTTTCCTCTCCGGAAAGCACTGTGCCCCAGGGGGTCAGTCCACCGGCGCAATTGTTGAGCGTGCCCTTGACGAGCCGGCCGGTGGGATCGGCGGACGTGACCAGAAGTGGGCTACCCGCGGCGGGGCCGGTGACAGCGAACTCGGTGAGCGCCGTGATGCGGCGGTTGTATCGTCCGAATTTCGGTGTGAGACGGCCCGATCCGGGCTCTCCTTGCACCTCGACGACGGAAAGTCCGTGATTGGCCCAACCGATGCGCACCTGCTCGGCGGTGGGGTTTGCCTTGTTGTAGCCGCGGAACATGAAAGGCTCGGTGGAGTATTCGTGGTTGACCACCAGCAGGTAGCTGTTCGGCTGGCCCTCGATCGGTAGCAGACCGGCGAAGTCGTTGTTGAAGCCGAACTGCTTTTCGGCGGCGGCCGCAGTCTGGTTGTCGAAGTCGAAGGCCGGCGCGTCCGCGAACAGCGGGTCACCCCAACGGATTACCACTTCCTGCTCGTAGCCGGCGGGTACCACGACGGCGTCCTGCTTGTTGGGGGCGACCGGGGCGAAATTCGTGCCGGGCATGACCGAACCGCTCGCAGAACCCGTTCCGAGAGAACCTGTTCCGAGGGAACCGAAGTCCAGCGAACCGGGTGCTGCGGCTGCACTGTCAGCGAAGACGGTGCCGGCCCCGACGGCGAGGACGGCGGCCGCGCCGCCGCGCAGGACGCCACGGCGGCTGACGGCGCCGCGGACGATGTCGCCGAAGTACTCACCGGTCGAATCGTTGGGAACGTCGTGTGCGCAGGCGTTTCCGCACTTGTACTGGCAGGTGATCGAGGCGCGCGAGGACATGCCGTCGTGCTTGACGAACAGCGCGAGTGGTTTGAGGCTCACCGTGGACTCCCGAGATCGTTGCGGACACGCCGACAGGCGTCGGCATCGCACGCACTGTAGAAGCTGGGAACGAGGCGCCGGCGACGTCTTGATGAACGACCGGACAACGGGGGTTGGAGGTTGCGTGTCTGCTGGTCAGCCGCCCGGAGTGAGCTGTCCGGTGACCCGGTACAGTCGCCACATCTCCGGCTCGGTGCCGCCGTCGTTGCGCATCTCGAGAACCAGGGCCCCGACGCCGCCGGAGCCGGTCTCGAACATCGTCGGGTAGCGCCGGTTGACCGCGTCGGCGATGCCGCGCTTGGTGTTCGGCACGGCGAGAATGTACTGCACGCCGTGCCCCGCCGGGTCGTCGAGAATCTTCGTGAAGTCGGTGTCCGAGGTGATGACGAACTGCTTCGGATTGTTCGACGCCGTCACCACCGCGAACCCCTCGACGGTGTCGAGCAGCACGGAGCCGTCGGGCAGATTCAGGGCGTCGAGATACTCGGCGATGCGCCGCTCGGCCCCGAAGGTGCGCAGGATCGCGAGTTCGGCGGGGTCCTGCCTGCCGGGGACTATTGCGCTGGCGATCGAGTGTTCGAGCGCAGCCAGGCGGGCGTTACCCATCGCAACGGTCGTGATCGCGGTCGAACCCACCAGCATGGACACCGCGAGCGCGACCAGCGGCGACGGTCCCGGATTCGGCGGGATAGGCCGCGGGGGCGGCGCCGCGTGGCCGGGTCGGTGCGAGATCACCGGCGCACGGCTCGGGGCGAGCAGCACGACGAGCACGAACGCCAACGGGATGATCGTGATGTAGAAGCGCAGGAACGGAAACGTCGAATCCATCAGGTACAGAAGCGATTGGGTGCCCAGCACCGAACCGAAGAGCGCGACCGGAACCAGAATCTCGGCGTCGCGCCGGCGGATCGCGAGGATGGCCGCGGCGAGGAGCAGCACCGGCAATGCCGGTGCCAGAACTGCCATCTCGGAGAGCGAGAACAGCGCCCGCTCGACTGCGGTGGTGGTGTTTCCCCCGGCCTGTTCGAGAATCGCGCTGTTGCCGTAGACCGACGAGAACTGTTGGAACGCCGTGCCGGTGATCAACCAGCTCGTGAGTGACCATGCGACGAACGCGGCGACACCCGGGGCCACCACGAGTGCGACGTCGATGGCGGCCGCCCACCAGCTGTCGCCCCGCGCCGGCTGCGCCGTCGGTCGGTACCGCAGCAGGCTGATCAGGCCCACCAGGGCTCCGGCCACGAACATCGGGGCGATCGCGTCGTATCGGGTGAGGTATGCGAGGGCGAGCGCCAGCCCCGCGGTGATCAGGTCGTGCACGCCGTCGCTGCGGATCCATCGGATCAGCCGTCGTACCGCCCAGCACACGAAGAACAGGAACGGCGCCTCGCTCATGCCATTGGCCGCGTACATCACGATCATCGGGTTGAGCGCGAAGAGCGCCGTCAGCACCACCACCAGTACGGTCGAGCAGCCGCGGTCGCGGGCGATGCCGCGGACCTGGATCACAGTGCCTGCCATGAACGGCGCCGACATCGCCACCGCGGTCAGGTTCCAGCGCAACAACTCTGGCCACCAGTGTCCGAGGAAGCCGAGTGGCAGCTGCGCGAACGCGGTCAGCGGGGTGAACACGAAGCCGATCGCGGCCAGGTGCGGGTCGCGGCTGAGCAGCACTCCGGACACGGCAGCGACGCGAGAGAGCGAGTCGGTGAAGATGAAGCCGATCCCGAGGTTCATCCACACGCCCACAGCAAGGTAGGCGGCGGTGATCACCGTGAACAGTGCCCAGGGCTTACGTGGCGCCCGGCTCTGCGCTGCGCCCTGGAGCCCGGCGGGAGGAATCCCCGCTGGGCGCCGGGGCGTCGTGGACGTCACGACCTCCGTCGGCGCAACCACACCGCCGCACCGACCACGAGCACGGCGAGCGCCGCGGTGCCCACTGCGATAGCTGCGACGGTCCCGGCACCGATGCCCGAATCGTTCTGGTCCTCGGCCTGTGCGGTGACATCGGTGACCCGAACGCCGATCGCGAAGGGCTGGGCGTCCCGCGGTCCGATCAGGACGTCGCCGGTGAGTTTCGGGAACCGCGCCGGGTCGGCATCGAGCCAGCCCAACAGTGCGTCGAGGTCGCCCGGCGCGCCGTTCGACGACGCCAGCACCACCGTGCGGTTACCCGTCTCGAGAACCTGGACCGAGCCGTACGGCGTGCTACCGGTGACGCCTCGCAGCGCCAGTAGTGCCGGGTCGGCCGATCGCAGCGGCTGGTCCACGGATGGCGGAACGTTGCCGTCGGCGGCGATCAGGATGGCAGGCAGGGTGCCCGTCGCCGCCTCGGTGAGCGGGCGAACCCGCGGCTGCAATGGCAGATAGCTGGCGCGCTGCATCTGGACCAGCAGGCGGTTGGCGCGCACGAGGTCGGCGAGGTTGTTGCCGCCGAGTCCGACGTCGACGGTGGGCAGCATGGTTTGCGGCAGCGAGGCGAATCCGCCTGGCAGCGGCGGCGTCGCCAGCCGCGACGAGATGGTGCTGCGCGGGTCGACCGTCAGAGACGACGCGTCGCTGGTGCCGCATTGGAAGTCGCCGGTGATATCGAGCGCCACCGTGAGGGTCATGTAGCGCGAGAGCAGGTTGTTCGGGACGTTTGCGTGGACGTCGAACTTGCCCGACGAGTCGAGCCCAGCGCTCGCGAGCTGCATGCTGCCGAGGCTGACCGTGAGGATGCCGCTGCGCGATGTCGGCAACGGGACATACGTGCCCAACAGGTGTGCGGACAGGTCGCGGATGGGACGGCCCAACTGCGTCTGGTTGATCTCGATCGGCACCTCGATGTGATTGAGACCCGACGCGGTGAGCGAACCGATGTTCAGCTGGTCGAACGACACGACGTCCTGCGCCACTTCGGGCACTCTTTTGTCCGGTGTCGCGATCGCCCGGCTCGCCGCCGCGTAGCCGTCGAGGTTCGCAATGAACAGGTCGACCTGCGAGGACAGGGCCGTGTCACTGCCCGTGAGGCGCAGCAGCGGCATCCCCGACGGCGTGTTCTGCAGGCCGATCCCCGCCGGCTCCCCGTCACCGAGGACGATGCTGCGCTCGAAGAGCGCGGGCGCGGGGTCGGGTAGCACGCCGCCGGCCGGTAGCGCGGTCAGTTCGATGCGGGTGGACTGGGCGCCGTAGTGGTTGGCGATCGACGTGCTGAGCTTCAGCGCGGCGTTCTGCTGCGCCTGCGACGCGTCGTCCGCGACGTGGATCGTGAGCTTGCGCAGGATCGGCGGCAGGAACTCCGCCGGGGAGGACGGCTGCTTCTCGACGCCGTCGTAGATCACGGCGGCGTCACGCAGTGTCATCGGTGCGAACTGACTGCGGTCATAGCACCGGTTGTCTATCGGAATGTAGTGACTCGCGATCGACAGTGTGACGGTGCGATCCACCACCCTGAGCCCGTCCAGCGGTACCTGCAGTGGGATGCCGGCTTCGGTCGCGGCGGGGATCTCGAGACGCTGCACGGTCCGTCCGTCGGAGCGGATCTCGAGCCAACCTTCACGGAAGTCCATTGGGGTCGAAAGGGTTCCGGTGAGGCGCTGCGCATTCAGTCCGTCCGGCACGGGAAGTGCGACAACGACGGGCGTCGAGTCCGATGTGAGCTCGAGCTCTGGACTGCGCCCCAACTCGGACAACGTAACTGACTGTCCGGTAACAACTGTCGGACCCACGGTCTCCTGCGCGGTGGCGATCGCGGCGGTTGGGACAAGTGACGCAATCGTGACAAGTGTGGCTGTCGCGAACGTTGCGACTGTTCGTCGTCGTGGCGTGTGGCGGCGCGCCTCCGCAGCGGTCCCCATGCAGTCTCCCGTGTTGTGCTTCTCCGTCAGCTACCGGCCTCCGGTCGACGAGTGGATCGACGCCGGTCGGCTGAACGAAGCAAAAGGGACTCGAATCCCTTTGCACGCAACAGTGGTCCATCCGGACCGGCAACAGCGCTAACCTTCGCTCGACGCAATCTAACCATGACAAGTCGTCAAACGAACGTTTGAAAATTGATCTTTCATCTGTGTAGTTCCGGTGGGGTTCGTCGGCACACATCGCGGATCGCTACGGTTGACCGTACCCGCGCGCTGACGATGGTCCAAGATAGTTGAGAGAAACAGGTCGGTATGGCCAGAGTGCTCGCCGGTCACGGAATCGTCACGACCACACATCTGTTCGATATTTTCTCTGTTCGACTTCTTCGACGGGAAGGGAATCCGAAATGACGCGAGCCACTCCGGGTGTCGACCCCTCATCCGTCCACGATGCGGCGGCCGACGAGGTGCCGAGCAGTTCAGCCCTGCAGGCCGAAGCCACGCCCGTCGAACTCGAGAGTCGTCCGGACACAAGTGGGTTCGTACGATCTACGAGCTTCTCGATCACGGCTCGGTGGGTGGTGATCGGGCTCAGCTCGCTGGGTGCGTTCTGGCCGTCGGTGGTGCGCACCGCCGAGGACCTGCGCGGTGGCGACCTGCTGGGCTACATCTTCGTGATGCCATTCCTCGCAGCCGTCGCGGCCATCGGCATCGCACGCCGCCGCACCGGTGAACTCCCGATCCACGACCGTCAGATCGACAGCATCGTCGGCGGCATGGGAATGGTGCTCGCGGTCGCCGTCCAGTGGTTGCTGCTGCCCCGCTACGCCGAGCAGTTCAGTCTCTTGCGGATCGATCTGCTGTCGTGGTTGTTGTTCGTCGTCAGCGCCGCAGTCCTGCTCTTCGGGCTCCGACCCGTCGGTCGTTTCTGGCCGGTATGGCTGATGGTCGTGGTCATCGCGCCCCTCCCCTATCGGATGGTTGTCGTGATGCTGGGCGGCCAGTCGCAGCACGTGAGCGTCGTGCTGATATTCCTCGCCGCCGCAGCAGTCGCGATCGCGGTGGGGCGGACCCGTCGCCGGGGCGTCATCGGTGCCATCGCGACCGTCGTCGTCGGGATCGCGGGACTGGTGTTCATCTGGTTCGTCTTCCCCGACGCGCCGCGTCCGGTCGTGCAGTTCGTGCCGGCGGGGGTAGCCGCGGTGACCGTGGGCCTCGGCATGTACCTGCAGCACGGGTACCTGTTCAGCGACCGGCGTGCCGCGTACTCGGTAGCGCCGAGACGGCCCACCGCGGTCGGATCCGGCCTCGTCCGTTCCGGGCTGGTAGTTGTGGCGGTCGCGGTCCTGCTGTCCTTCTTTCCGCTGCCCGACCCGCCGTCCACGGTCATCGCTCAGGGTCCGCCGAGAATCAGTCTCCAGCTCACCGTCCCGAACGGATGGAAGCAGGAGAACGAGGAGCAGTTCGATTGGGCCGACCGGTTCTTCGGGCGGCACGCGACACTTGTCCGGCAGACGATCGTCGCGAACGACGGCAACTCCGATTGGGATGCGCAGTCGCGTCCGCGCCGGGTCGTGATCGACACGCTCGATACCTGGCGTCCAGCGTCTCTCACGGTGTACCCCACCGACACGCTCTATCGGCTCACCGACGCACGGCGCAGCCCCGCCGTCCCGGTGGATCTGGGACACGGCGTACAGGGCGAACTGTCCACGATCGTCGACGAGAATGCCCTGCTGACGTGGAGTCTGCTTTCGTTCACGTGGATGCGCGGAGGATTGGCTCAGCGCGTCAACCTCATCACCGTCGACGACCACCGGCCCGACGCGATTTTCCCGCAGCCCCGGCCGTCGATGGCGTCCGACGTGACGAACACGCTCAATGTCCTGTTCCGGGGCAACGCCGTCACGGTCGACGAAAACCCGCAGTACAAGGATCTCGACATGCTCACCGTCCTCGGGACGCAGCTGGTGGACGCGCAGTGGAAGGTGGACCAGTGACCGTCGACAAGTCGGAGAAGGCCACCGACGCGTTCAAGGCCGCGGCACTGCAGGACGCCGTCGACGGGCTGCGCGAGCGCCATCCCTTGGCGTCGGCATCGGTCGCGTTCGTACCGTGGCAGCGTAACCTCGGCATCGCCCTGGTGCTGATCGCCGGAGTGTGCGTCGCATTCTTCCCGATCGGGACGATCACGGTGCTCACGGCGGTCTGCACTGTCGCCTACGTCGCGACGATGATCGACCGGCTGATCATCTTCGGGCGGGGACTCGACCGGGACGCGATCGTCACCGTCACCGACGAGCAGGCGCGGGCGATACCGGATGACGAACTGCCGACGTACACGATCCTCGTGCCCGCGTACGACGAGACCGAGGTGATCTACGACCTCGTAGCGGGCATGACGGCAATCGAGTATCCCCGTGCGAAGTTGCAGGTCCTTCTGCTGCTCGAGGAGGACGATTTCGGCACCGTCGAGGCCGCGAAGGACGCGATCGCCGTGCCGGGTGGTGAGATCGTCACAGTGCTTCTGGTGCCGGCCGCGCAGCCACGCACCAAGCCCAAGGCATGCAACTACGGTCTGCACTTCGCCACCGGCGAGATCGTCACCATCTATGACGCCGAGGACAAGCCGGACCCGTTGCAGCTGCGTCGGGTGGTTGCGACGTTCGAGCGTCAGCCAGACGATGTCGCGTGTGTACAGGCCAAGCTCGCGTACGACAACGGCCGCCAGAATCTGCTCACCGGCTGGTTCACCGCCGAATATGCGGTGTGGTTCAACTTCCTGCTGCCCGGTCTGATGAAGTCTCGGTCGCCGATTCCGTTGGGTGGCACGTCGAATCACCTCCAGCGTTGGGTGCTCGACGAGATCGGTGCGTGGGACCCGCACAACGTCACCGAGGACGCCGATCTGGGTGTGCGTATCGCCGCGTCCGGGTACTCGACTGCGGTGCTCGACTCGACCACCATCGAGGAGGCCAACAGCGATCCGATCAACTGGATTCGGCAGCGGTCCCGTTGGTACAAGGGATATCTACAGTCGTGGCTGGTACACGTCCGCCGGCCGGTGCAGGCATGGAAGGCCTTGGGGCCGATCAGTTTCATCCGGTTCACGCTGCTGCTCGCCGGCACCCCGATCATTGCGTGCCTGAACCTCGTGTTCTGGTTCATCACGCTGACGTGGCTGCTCGGCCAGCCGTTGATCGTGGCAGAGGTGTTCCCGCCGTACATCTACTACGGCGCGCTGATCTCGCTCGTGTTCGGCAATGCCGCCGCGATCTACATGAACGTCGTCGGGTGCCGTGAGAGCGGCAACACGCACCTGCTGCTGGCCTGCATCACCGTGCCGATCTACTGGCTGATGATGAGTATTGCCGCCGCCAAGGGGTGCTGGCAGCTGCTGCGTAACCCTTCGTACTGGGAGAAGACCTTTCACGGTCTCGGAACGCCGAACACCTCGGGTCCGGCCTCGCCTGGTCCGGCTGCGGACCGGGCGCCGGATCCCGGCGCCACGAGCGAAACGGGTGAAACGGGTGAAACGGCACCAGTCCGCACTCCCTGACCCCCGCGTTCTGCGCACTTGTCGTTGATTCTTGCGCCTTCGATCAGCGATGGGTGCGCAAAACGCGGAGGGGCGGACTGGTCAGCCGACCGTGTTGAACCCGGCCATCAGCGGGAACAGTGGGTCCTCGACCCCGACGTCCATCGTGCACTCGTTCGGCCGGGGGTCCGGTACGAACGCCCACAGCAGTGCGCCGGCGGTGCCGGCGGCGCGCTGGCCGGTGATCTTCTGGCCAATGCTCGACGCGCGTGCCGGCAAGGTCTTGCACGAACCGGCCAGCTCACCGATCTCCGCCACCACCAACGGTTTTCCGGCCGCCTCGGCCTGATCGATCCGGCGCGCCAGACCGTTCCACTGGTCGCCGGGCAGTGCGATGCCGTCGGCGCCGTAGTCGTGATACTGCACGAAGTCGACGTTGTCCGACTCGCTGACGTATTGGTAGTCGTCGCCACCGGTTCCGCACTGGCCGCCGCCGATCAGACCGGCAGTGATGAGATGGTCGGGCGCGATCGACTTGATCTCGGCGCCGGCTTCCTCCATGAAGTCACGCAGCACCTGCGCGGCGTCCGTCGGGCAGGTGCGCACCCACCAGTCGCAGTTCCCGTTCACGCACTCGCCGGGATCCGGTTCGCCCACCAGCTCCCAGGCCGCGACCACGGGCGAGTCCTTCCACCGCTCCACCGCGGTCTGGACCCAGTCCTCGAACGTGAGCCGGGTGCCGTCCTGGTCGTCGGTTTTCCAGCCGCCCACGTACCACTGACGGTCCTTGAACTCTTCGTTCTCACAGGCACCGTCCTGTGCCGACAGGACCGGGATGATCATCTGATCGTGGGCCTCGGCCTCTGCGAAGACCGCGTCCATCGCTGTGAAGTCGATTTCGCCGGTGTACTTGTTCGTAGCGAGTTCCTGGAACGCGTTGAAACGCGTCAGCGAATGCGGGGGCAGCGAGTCGAAATAGCTGGGCAGATCGACCATTGCGCCGCAACCGCGGTTGACGGCCCAGTTGGTCGACAGTTGGTAGGCGTTGAATCCCGCGGGCCACCACTTCTCCCCGTCCAGTCGCAGGCCGTCCACCGATGCCGTCACGCGACCCTCGGAGGCGGGAGCGGGGGGCAGCCCCGCTCCGCAGTTGGCAAGCATTACCACCGACAGCACACCTATCAGTAGCCATCGCAATCTCGGTGACCTGTTCAGAACTGCCTCGTTTCCTCAGGGCGTGGTCTCCGGACAGAATTGGAAGGTCCACCGATCGACCACGACGCTCGGCCCCAACTGAGCATCACACTAGAGAACTTCGGACAGAAATGTCTGCAGTCTGGGCGTCGACGGTCTGTCGAACATTTGGTAGGGAATGCCGGACTCGACGACGACACCGCGATCCATGAACACCACAGTGTCCGACACCGATCGCGCGAATCCCATCTCGTGGGTCACCACCACCATCGTCATACCGCCCTTCGCGAGGTCGGCCATCAATGCCAGTATGCCCTTGACGAGTTCGGGATCGAGCGCCGAAGTTGCTTCGTCGAAGAACATCACCTGCGGCTTCATCGCGAGCGCCCGGGCGATCGCGACGCGTTGTTGCTGCCCGCCGGAGAGGTTGCCCGGACGGGAATCAGCCTTGTGCACCAGCCCCACCAGTTCGAGCTGTTCGAGCGCGAGTTCTCGCGCCGCGTCCCTCGACAGCTTTCGCAGCTTGCGAGGACCGAGCGCGATGTTGTCGGCGACGGTCCGGTGCGGAAACAGATTGAAGTGCTGAAACACCATTCCGATCCGTTGCCGCAGCCGGTCCGGGTTGTCCTGCAACACCGAACGGCCATCGAGGAGGATGTCGCCCTCGTTCGGTTCGTGCAGCCGGTTGAGGACGCGTAGCAGGGTCGACTTGCCGGAGCCGGACGGCCCGATCACCGTGACGGTCTTGCCGGCGTCGACGTGCAGGTCCACCCCACGCAGCACCTTGTTGGTGCCGAACGCCAGATGCAGCCCGGTTCCGGTGAGTGAGACGGAATCGTTCACGCCATCAGCCCCTCTCCACGACGATCGCCTGATCGAGTTCGTCGAGCGTGCCCGACGTGTCCGCCCGTCCGGTCCGCAGGCGCCGATCGATGAAGTTCACCAGGTGCGTCAGCGGGATCGTGAGTGCCAGGTAGAAAAGACCGGCGGCCACCAGCGGCGACAGGTTTCCGGTCTGGGCGTTGAGATCGCGGCCCACGGCGAACAGTTCGCGCTGGGTGACCAGCAGGCCGAGGAAGTAGATCAGCGACGAATCCTTGATCAGAGAGATGAACTGGTTCATCAGCGCCGGAAGCACCCGCCGCACACCCTGGGGGATCACGACCAGTGTCATCGAACGCCGGTACGAGAAACCCAGAGCGCGAGCCGCCTCCATCTGCCCGGGTTCGACACTCTGAATCCCGGAACGGAAGATCTCGCCGATGTACGCGGCGGCCAGCAGGGACAGCGCCACGGCACCCAGCCAATACGGATTGTTGCCGGTGAGGCCCTTCACCACCGGACCGAGACCGAGGCCGACGAGCAGAATGATCACCACCGCCGGAAGACCGCGGAAGATGTCGGTGTAGACCCGGGCGGGCCAGCGCAGCCAGCGGGTCCGGGAAATCCCCGCGACCGCGAGCAGCATGCCGAGGGCGGTGCCGGCGACAGCCGATGCCACGGCCAGGATCAGAGTGTTCGGCAGACCGGTGCGCAGTAGGTCCGGAAAGGCGCGTTTGTACAGCTCCCAGTCGAAGAACGATTCCCCGAGCTGCTGCAGCGTCGATTTCGGTTGCGCAGCAGCTACTTCAGTACCCTTAGTCGGCTCCGCCGCGATGGCGGCGAAGTCGGGCAGCTGTGGCTCCGGTGCGGCCTTGCTACCCGGCTTCCAGCCCGCGGGTAGTTCCCGCGGCACCCAGTCCGAGTAGAGCTGCGACCACGTCCCGTCGGCGATCACTGAATCGAGCCCGGCGTTGAGCGCGTCGATCAGCGGCTGGTGATCCTTCGCGACCGCCCAACCCACATAGTTGTTGAGGCTGAACGTGTTCTGCACGATCGATGCGGGATCTCCCGGTGTGATCGCGCCCTGCGCCTGCTGCGACGGTGCCACCCATGCATCGATCTGCCCGGTCTTCAGATTCGCGTACGCGGTGTTGAAGTCCGGGAACTTCACCGGGTCGAGTCCGAGGGTGCGCACGACGTAGTCGTCCTGCACGGTCCCTTGCACGACACCGATGCGCGTCGATGAGTCGAGATCCGAGAAGCCTTTGATCACACTGCCGTTCGGCACCACCAGAGCGAAATAGCCGAAGTCGTAGCCATTGGTGAATCCGACCAGTTCGCGGCGGGCATCGGTGGTGGTGATCGACGACGACCCCACGTCGAAGCGGTGGCCCGCCACCTGTGCCAGGAGTCCCGCGAAGTCGGTCCCGACGAACTCCACCTGCAGCCCGATCTTCGTGGCAACCGCCCGTAGCAGTTCGTTGTCGAAGCCGGTGAAGACGTTCTGCGAGTTGACGCAGATGCTCGGCGGTGCGTCGGAAAGCGTGCCGACGGTGAGTGTGCCGGGCGTGACGAGGCCCAGCTTTGCGGGATCGATCGTGCTGAGCGGCAGCGTGCCGGGCGTCGTGTACTTGTCCTCGGCGGCGGCCGCGGCAGCCGAGTCCAGGTTGCCCGGCAGCGCGGTGGCACTGTCGAGTCCGGGCGGAGCGCACAGGTCACCGGCCGATTCGTCGTGCCCCGGCGAGCACCCCGCGAGGAGGAGCGCGAGCAGCACTGCCGTCAGCACCCCCGTCACCGCCCCGGATCGGGAAGCGGTGACGGTGGACATCGGACTGCTGGGGCCTACGCGAGGCCGGACAACTGCGGTGGGGTGTATTCGTCGCGCCAGGTGAGGGCTTCATGCAGCGTCGTGAGGTCGTAGTCGGGGCCGCTCGAGTTCACCGTGAACAACGTGACCCCGGCATCGACGTACGCCGCTGCCAGGTCGGTGCCCGGCCACCATGTCGAACGTTCGATCTTGTGCGGATCGCGCTGGACGACACCGCAGTGCTCGCCGAGGATCGCGGACTTGCGGACGAACTCGTCCCGTTCGCCGAATCCGTGCCAGATGTCGGCGTACTCGGCGACCAGACGCAGCGTCTTCTTCTCGCCGCTACCGCCGATCAGGATCGGAATATCTCGGGTGGGAGCCGGATTGAGCCTCCCGAGGCGGGAGGTGATGCGGGGTAGGTACTCCCCCAGCAGCTTGATCCGGGATCCGGGAGTGCCGAACTCATAGCCGTAAGCGTCGTAGTCCATTTCGAACCACCCGGCGCCGATACCGAGGATCAGTCGTCCACCGCTGATGTGGTCGACGGTACGGGCCATGTCGGCCAGCAGGTCAGGATTGCGGTATCCGGCGCAACTGACCAGCGCGCCGATCTCGACCCGTTCGGTCTGTTCGGCCCACGCCCCGAGCATTGTCCAGCACTCGAAGTGCGCACCCGCGTGATCGCCGTACAGGGGAAAGAAGTGGTCCCAGTTGAAGACGATGTCGGCGCCGGCCTCCTCGGCGCGCAGCACGGCGTCGCGGATCATGCCGTATTCGGGTGCGTGCTGGGGCTGCAACTGGATGCCGATTCGCACGGGACGGATCATCTGCCGCACTCCTTCGAGGTGGATAGCCGACACAGCCACGGTAGCCCGAGCCGACAACTTGCACTTTCGTTCAGCAGTGTTTCCCCTGCGGTTACCGTCACCGCAGTTGTCCGTACAACCCGGATCGCAACAGTATGGTCATGACCGAATCTCGGTACCGTGACATTGCGGACGTGCTGGAACGCGAGATCGCAGACCTGCCGCCCGGAACACGACTCGACAGCGAACATGCGCTGATGAAGCGGTTCGGGGTGGGGCGATCCGCCGCCCGCAGCGCGGTGCAGGAGTTGGAACGGCGCCTGCGCGTTCGCCGGATCCAAGGCTCCGGCACGTTCGTCAGCGAACGGATCGACTACGTCATCTCCCGCGACCGCCGACCTTCCTGGCACCGGACGGTGCGAGAGGCGGGCGGGGTGCCGCGAACGGTCGTCCTCGACCACCGTGTCGCCCCGCTCGAACCGGACTGCGCGAGCCTGCTCGAGGTTCCGGTCGGCACACCGGCGCACCGCCTGGTCCGATCCAGCTACATCGACGACATGATCGCCGCATTCAGTTTCGAATGGATCACTCATGATGCGATCCCGGATCTCTCGGTCGGAATGCGCGTGGAGGAATCGCTGGACGAGGTGCTGCGGCAGATGGGGCACGTGCATTCGGTCCGGTCCTGGTGCCGGACCGCATCCGACATCCCGCCCGCCGACGTCCAGGCGCGGCTCGAGCTCACGACGGCGGTGCCGGTGTGGGTGGTCGAGTCGGTCAACCGGGACATCGACAGCGGCGTGGCACTCACCTACAGCAAGTCCTGGATGCGCGGTGACTCCGTCCGAGTCGTGATGGAGATCGGTGAACCGGCCGCCCGCTTCAGCGTCACCCCGAACGAAACGAAAGAGGTTGTACCGCAGTGATAGCCCACGAATACAGTCGCGAGCGAGTCGCCGAGCTTCTGGCCGACGCGCCGGAAGACGAACTCGTCGACCTCGCCGATGCTTGTCTGGCCGACGGCATCGAGCTCGCGGTCCTCACGGCGCCGGAGGTCGGATCGGTGGCCGCCCAGGTGCGCGAGCCCATCGCTCACGACCACTTCTTCCTCGGCGATGTGCTGGCCTGCCGTGCGGAGGTGAGTCTCGGCGGCGTCCGCGGGTGGGCGATGCGGCTGGGCGACAACCGCTCCGCCACCCTCGCCGCCGCGATCTGCGACGCGGAGATCGTCGCCGAACGGCCGCAGGCTGTGCGAGTCCTCGAGCTGTGTGCCCGCGTCGAGGAGATCCGCCGACTCGCCGAGGCCGACGAGTGGGCACAGCTGGCCCCGACCATCGTCCAGTTCGAGGAGTTGACCTGATGACCGAGACTCTCACCGCCACTGCGCTGTGCGCGGGCCTGAACCCGGACCTGGCGCAGCGGGTGTACCGCGCGATCGTGGACGCCTTTGCCCGGCCCGGGATTCCGGTGACGTTGCCCGACACCGCCTTCCCTCCGGTGCTGCTGCCCACGCTCGCGCTTGCGGATCTCGAGACCGGCGTACACCTACTGGGTGCGGGCGAGTGGGACGCGGTGGTTGCCGTCGCGACCGCCGCGCCGACCGTCGACCTCGAGGATGCCCGGTTTGTCACCGCCGTTCGGCGACCGACCGCGGAGGAGTTCGGGTCTGTCACGGTGGGAACCCCGCTGAGCCCGGAGTCGGGCGCGACCGTGATCTGTGCGGTGGACGCTCTGACCGGTGGCGACACCGTCGAGCTCACCGGACCGGGGGTGCGCGGCTCCGTCGGGTTCGCGCCCACCGGATTCGATCCCGCGCTGTGGACGGTTCGGAACCGGCTCGTCGCTGGCTTTCCCGCCGGGATCGACCTGCTGTTCGTCGCACTAGACGGAGGACTCGTCGGCCTTCCCCGCACCACCGTCGTCGCCACCGGAAAGGCTAATTGAGATGGGATATTCGGGAGCACGCGGCGGGCTGGACGCCATCCTCGCCGCCGAGTCCCTGGTCCGCGGGGCCAGGAACCAGGACCCCGCACCGTGGCTGACCACGGAGCAGATCACCGGCCGCATGCGGCTGGCCGTGGACCGGGTGATGGGTGAGGGCAGTCTCTATCACGAGGAGACGGCGGCGGATGCGTTGCGTCAGGCAGAGGGCGACGTCATCGAGGCCACCCACCTGGTCCGCGCACACCAGTCGACGTTGCCGCGGCTGGCGGTGAGCGAGCCGATCGACCCGGACGAGATGGTGGTTCTGCGGCGCATCGTGCCCGCGCACCGCACGCCCGACGGCCCCCAGCTGCTGGGCCGGACCAGTGATTACACCGGCCGGATCCTCGACCGGAACGCGGGACCGGACGGGTCGACGGTGACCGAGAACGAGGTCGACCGCGCCGAACGCGATCTCTCGCAACGACATCCGCGCAGATTCTCCGAGATGCTGCGGGAGATGGACCTGATGGTCGACAGCCGACCGGTCGACGGCCAGCTCCCGGAGTCTCCCTTCGACCTCTCGCGCCACCCGGCCCGGCCCCCGGCCCCTCGCTCGGCGATCCTGGCCAGCATGGCCCGCGCCGAGACCGGGTCGCTCATCGGTACCTGGTACCGCTCGATCCTCGGACCTGAGGGCAACATCCACGAGGTCACCCTCGGCGAGGTTCGGCACGGCAGGCTGCCGTTGCGGGTAACGCATCCGCATACCGGGAAGCCGTTGCAGCTCGGATACATTCGTGCCTCCGAGTGCGAGGCGATCGAGGATCTCGATGGGCCGGACGAGGACCGCGGCCGGTTCGACGTCGGCTACGGACTCTGCTTCGGCCACAACGAGCGCAAGGCGATCGCGATGGCGAACCTCGACATCGCGTGCCGGCGATTCGGCGACGCGGACGGGCTCGAGCAGGTGCTGCTGCTCACCACCGACGGCCTCGATTCGTGTGGCTTCCTCGAGCACCTCAAGTTGCCGCATTACGTGACGTTCCGGTCGATGATCGACCGCAAGCGGGCCGTCCGCGGCGTCGACGGCGGTATCGACGAGATCGCCGAGCGGCACACCGAACCCATCGGAAGGACCTGCTGATGACCATCACCGACACCCGCGAAGCCACCACCACGGTGGCGGCACTCGGATCCCTCGACGACGGTGCCCACGTGCGCGGCATCCTCGACGAGGGTTCCAAGCGGGAGATCCGGCGAGCCACTCTCGCCGCAGTCTGCGTCCCCGGCTACCAGGTGCCCTTCGGGTCCCGCGAGATGCCGGTCGCTCGTGGCTGGGGCTCCGGAGGACTGCAGGTCACTCTCGGACTGCTCGGGACCGACGACACCGTCAAGGTCATCGACCAGGGTGACGACGACGGCGTCAACGCCACCAATCTGCGCCGGCTGATCGTCGCCAGCGAACGCTGCGAGCAGACCCAGGACACCCGTGAGTGCACGGTGGTGCAGAGCCGACACCGGATTCCCGAGGAGCCGCTTGTGGAGGGCCAAACCCTGGTGCTCCAGGTTCCGGTCGCGGAACCGCTTCGTGGCGTGGAGAAGTCGGTGCGCGAATGCGCCCGCATGCACGCGGAGGCGGACTACTCGACGATCTGGGTGAGCCTTTACGAGGACCTGGTGCGCAACGGTGTCGTCACCAAGACCACCGGCTACCCCGTCCTCGTGAACGGCCGGTACGTCATGATCACCACCCCGATCCCCCGCTGGGACGTGCCGCGACTGGACAACTCCCCGCACCTGTCGCTGTTCGGCGCGGGTCGGGAGAAGCGCATCTTCGCGGTCCCGCCGTACACCGACGTACAGCCGCTCACCTTCGACGACGTCCCGTTCGAGGTGGAGGGCGAGGCTGAACAGCGCTGCCACCGTTGTGGTTCGGCGGATACCTTCCTCGTCGAGGCGCCGGGAGGCCGCACTGCGTGCAGTGACGTCGAGTGGTGCACCCGCACCCTCGACGGCGATGTGGACGCGTCGTGGCACACCGAGCACGCCCCGCTACGGTTCCTCCCGGACCCCGCTCAGCGGGTGCGTTCCGCGGCGTCCGCGACTCGTCGCGATCCCGGCGAGCTCGAGGCCCGTCCCGTTCCCGCGACCGCGGAGGGCTGGACGCTGGCGGTGCGCGGTGTCGGCAAGGTGCACGGCCCGGGCGGCGCCGACGCGGTGCCGGGCACCGGTCCGGACGCCGGCACGGCAATCAGTCCCCGCACCGGCGCGGTGGTGGCGGCGTGGGACGTGCATTTCGACGTCGCCCCCGGCGAGGCGCTCGGTCTGATCGGCGAGTCCGGTTCCGGCAAGTCCACGGTGCTGCGTTGCTTGGTCGGTGAGGAGACCGCCACCGCAGGTTCGATGTTCCTGACCACGGTCGGTGACGGCCGCACCGATGTGTTCGGGCTCGATGCCACCGCCCGCCGGGCGCTGCGAGTCGACACGCTGGGTCTGGTGCACCAGAACCCGGCGGACGGATTGACGATGACCGTGTCGGCCGGTGGCAACATCGCCGAACGGCTCACCGCCGCAGGATGGCGCAACTATCACGAGATCCGCGACCGCGCCGCCTATCTGCTGGAGAAGGTGGAGGTGCCGCTGGATCGGATGGACGACCCGGTGCAGACCTTCTCCGGCGGCATGCGTCAGCGCGTGCAGATCGCCAAGGCGCTCGCGACCGACCCGCGGGTGCTGCTGCTCGACGAGCCGACCACTGGACTCGACGCGTCCGTCGCCGCCGGCGTACTGGATTTGCTGCGCAAACTCCTTGCGGAGCGGGACACGGCGGCGGTTGTGGTCAGCCACGATTTCGCGGTCATCGAGGCGCTGACTGATCGCTGCCTGGTGATGAACGTCGGCCGGGTGGTCGAGTCCGGCCTGACCGACCAGCTCTTCCAGGACCCGCACCACCCCTACACCCAGCGGCTCGTCGCCGCGGCACGAAGGTGAGCGCATGATGACGAAGAACGTTCTGTCCGTTCGGGACCTCCGAAAGACCTTCACCCTGCACACCATCGACGGCCGCACGGTGACGTCGCTGCACGGCGTCGACCTCGATGTCGCGGCCGGCGAGCACGTCGCCCTCGCCGGACCGAGCGGCGCAGGCAAGTCCAGCCTGCTGCGTTGCGTGCATCGTAGTTACCTGCCGGACGGTGGCACCGTCACGCTCGGCACCGATGCCGGACCGGTGGAGTTGACCACCCTGCCCGATCGGGAGATGGCCCGGCTCCGGGGCCGTGAACTCGGATATGTCTCCCAGTTCCTGTCCGCGCCGCCGCGCACCGGTCCGATGGAAGTTGTTGCGGCGTCCGGTCGGCGACGTGGACTGAGCCGGTCGGATGCCCGAGACGCGGCGGCCGAGTCGCTGCGCCGGCTGGCGCTGGACGAGACATTGTGGGACGTGGACTGCAGTGTCCTCTCCGGCGGCGAGCGCCAGCGTGTGAACATCGCCGCGGGAACGGTACATCCGCCGCGGCTGCTGTTGCTCGACGAGCCGGTCTCCGCGCTCGACCCGATCAACCGGGAGCGCGCGCTGGAGCTGATCGCGTCGCTGTCCGCACAGGGCGTGGCGGTGCTGGCGGTGTTCCACGACTTGGATGCGATGCGCCGCCTGGCGTCGCGCGTGATCCGGTTCAGTGATGGTCGAATCGCGCAGCAGGGCAGCGCGATCGAGGTTCTCGGGGTGGCGGCATGACGGAGCAGACGACACTCGAACAGCCGCGCGCCTGGTCGCTACCGCGGTCGCCGCGGGACTATGTGCTCGGCCATGTGCGGGCGGTGCTGCCGAACCGCATCCTCGACGACGCCCGGATCGTGGTGCGTGACGGCCGGATCGTGGAGGTCGGCGAGAGCCGGGTCGGCACCCGCGCCGATGTCGACGGTGGTGGGCTGTTCTGCCTGCCGGGGCTGGTGGATGTGCACTCCGACGGGCTCGAGCGTGAGCGACTGCCACGGCCGGGAGCCGAACTGCCGTGGATGTTCTCGATGATGTCGTTCGAGGGCAAACTGCGGGCTGCGGGCGTCACCACCGTGTTCCACGGGGCGTCGTTCTCCGATCGGCAGGCCGCGAAGGACGGCCGCAGCGTCGACTCCGCGCTCGCGATGTGTCAGGCCGTCGCGGACTGGAACGAGAGGCAGGCGGACGGTCGCCTCGTCGACCACCGGGTCCTGCACCGGCTCGACGTCCGCTCAGGGCTGGGTCTGGCTGCGCTGCAACAGCATCTCGAGGCGATGGTCGCGTCAGGTGAGATCGGCGCCGAGCGACCCGCAGTGATCTCGCACGAGGATCACACCCCGGGGATCGGCCAGTACGCGGACCGCACGTTCTACGAGAGGTACGTGGCGGGAATGTCGGGGATCTCGCAGGAAGAGGCTCGCGACCGGGTGGACGTGTTGCTCGCCGAGCGGGAGAGTAACCTGCCGGTCCGCGAGGAATCGATGAATTGGCTGGCCGGCCAGTCGGCGACCGGACGGGTACGGATCTTCGGCCACGACCCGGAATCTGCGGCGGAGATCGCGGATCTGGCCCGGCGCGGCGGCGACGTCGCCGAGTTCCCGACCACCGTGGAGGCGGCCAAGGAGGCCCGCGCACGGGGCATGTCGGTGGTGATGGGCGGCCCGAACATCCTGCGTGGCGGTTCGCACTCGGGCAACGTCTCCGGCCGGGAGTTGGCCGGGCTCGGACTGGTGACGGCACTCGCGTCGGACTATCTGCCGTCCTCGCTGCTCGGTGCGGTCTTCACGCTGGCGGCCGGCACGATGTCCTTGCCGGAGGCGGCCTCGCTGGTCACCAGCGGCCCGGCCACCGCGGTAGGGCTCTCCGACCGCGGCGCCCTCGAACCCGGACAGCGCGCGGACCTGGTGCTCGTCGGTCTCGATCACGATTGCCCGGTGGTGCGGTCGGTGTTGCGCGCGCACTGACATCTTCCGTCTGACCCGGCCCCGGCCCTCATCGAGGTGCCGGGGCCGGGTGCGTTCTGCGCCGCGTGCCGAACGGACAACAACCGGCGTGGTCCGCCCTGGTCCGTTTCGCAGCGGTTCACCTTCGGTTGGACCCGCGGTCATGACGGCCCCGCAGGCTCTAGCCGTGCGCGCCTGAGATGGCGCACGACCCGAACACAGCCCCCGCTGGTGGGGAACACAAGGAGACGATTTCCCATGGGTAGCAACTCGCGCCGCTTGCTCGGTGTCGCCGCTGTCGCCGCGGCCGCCGTTCTGGGTGTCTCCGGCTGCGGCTCGAGCGCCGCGGCCGGAGACGATACGGCCGCGGGTGATCCGCAGACGCTGGTCCTCGCCGCCATCCCCGCGGAGGACTCGGAGAGCCTCCAGCAGCAGTACAAGCTTGTCGCCGAGGTCATCGAGAAGGAGACCGGGCACAAGGTGGAATTCCAGAACGCCACCGACTACTCGGCCGTGATCGAGGGGCAGCGGGCCGGCAAGGTGCAGATCGCGGGCTACGGTCCGTTCTCCTACATCACCGCGAAGGACAGCGGGGTGGGGACGATCCCCGTGGCGGCGCCCGTGAAGTCGGCTAGTGCAAAGCCGGGCTACCAGTCGTACGCCATCACCAAGGGGGGATCGAATATCAAGTCCCTCAGTGACTTCCGTGGTAAGACGGTCTGCTTCGTCGACCCCGCCTCCACCTCCGGCTACCTCTACCCGTCTGCCGGACTGAAGGAACTCGGTATCGACCCGGAGAAGGATGTCACTCCGGTCTTCGCGGGCGGCCACGACGCATCGGTGCTCGCCGTGAACAGCGGCCAGTGTGACGCCGGGTTCGCCTACGACACTATCGTCGACAAGGTTCTCGTGGAGAAGGGCCAGATCAAGCCGGGCGACATCGACGTGGTGTGGAAGTCGGAGACCATCGCGGCCAGCCCGATCGCGATCAGCACGGACCTCTCCCCCGAGTTGCAGGCCCAGCTCACCGCGATCTTCCGCGAACAGCTCAACCGTCCGGCGCTCGTGCAGGCCGGCGTGTGCGCCGACGAGGACTCCTGCGACCTGCCCGAGGACGTCGGGTACGGCTACGTGCCGGTCGAGGACTCCCTCTACGACGGTGTGCGGAAGGTCTGCGAGGTCACGCAAGCCGCTGCCTGCAAGAACTGAGCCGAACCGCAACCACTTCCACCGCCAAGCCAGGGAGACCCTCATGTCCGACCCCGCACATTCCGCGCTCGGCGCGACGATCGACCGCATCCTCACCCCGACCATCGCACTCGACCGGGTGCACAAGGACTTCGGTCCCCAGGTGCGCGCCCTGACCGGCGTGTCTCTGCAGGTGTATCCGGGTGAGGTGGTTGCGCTGCTCGGACTGTCCGGGTCGGGCAAGTCCACCCTGCTGCGGCTGCTCGACGGTCTACACCTGCCCACTTCGGGTACCGTCACGGTCCTCGGCCAGGACGTCGGGACGGCACGGGGCGCGCGGTTGCGTGCCCTGCGCCGCCAGGTCGGTTTCGTCTTCCAGCAGTTTCACCTGGTCGGCAGCATGTCGGTGCTCGAGAACGTGTGCTCCGGCGCTCTCGGTACGCTGCGCGGCCCGAGAGCGGGTCTGTTCATGTATCCGAAGGCGGTGCGACAGGCCGCGATGGAGCAGCTCGATCGGGTCGGGTTGGCGGACCGTCCGTTCCAGCGCGCCGACACCCTCTCCGGTGGTCAGCAGCAGCGGGTCGCCGTGGCCCGGGCGCTGGTGCAGCGGCCGCGGATCCTGCTCGCCGATGAGCCCGTCGCCTCTCTCGACCCGGAGTCCGCCGCGCAGGTGATGGCACTGATCTCCCAGGTCGCGGCGGAGGACAACCTGACCGTCGTCTGCAGCCTGCATCAGGTGGAGCTGGCGCTTTCCTGGGGACACCGGCTGGTCGGCCTGCGGTCCGGAAAGGTGGTGCTGGACAAGCCCGTCTCCGCGATCAGCCGGGACGAAACCATGTCGATCTACTCGTCAGTGGCGGCGGCCGACACCGCCCCGCAGCTCGTCTGACGCCGTGGCCGTTCTGACCTCGCCCGGTCCCCGCCACGCCGACGACCGGGGGACACGACGGACCCTCGCCAGACCCTCCCCGAAGGCGATCGGGGTGACCGTCGTACTCGCCGGGTGGCTGGCCGCCTCGCTGTGGTCCGTCGCCGCCCTGAAGATCAATGTCGCGACGTTCGCCGACAGCATCGGGAATGCCGTCGACTTCGTCTCCCGAATCTTCCCGCTCGACTTCCCGCCGCTCGGCGAGCTGGCGCGGATGACCGGACAGACCCTCGCCATCGTCACCTGCGCCACTGCGCTGAGCGTCGTGCTGAGCGTCCCGGTGTCCCTCGCCGCCGCCCGAAACACCACCCGCTCCACCGGCCTGCGGTGGGCCGCCCGTGCGGTCGTCGTCGTCACCCGGGCCATCCCCGAAATCGTCCTGGCCATTCTGTTCCTGCGGCTGTTCGGGCTCGGCGCGGTCGCGGGCATCCTTGCGCTGGGCATCCACTCGATCGGCATGGTCGGCAAGATGTATGCCGACGCGATCGAGGACACCGAAGCGGGACCTCGGGACGCGCTGCGAGCCGCGGGCGCCACCTGGGGCCAGCAGATCACCGGCGCCGTGCTCCCGCAGGCCGCGCCCGCATTCATCGCGACAGCGTTGCATCGCTTCGACATCAACCTGCGCGCTTCGGTGATCCTCGGCTACGTCGGTGTCGGTGGCATCGGTATGGAGCTGTCACTGGCGATGAAAACCTTGAATTACCAAAGAGGTATGGCGCTTGCGCTGTTCGTGATGGCCTTGTGTATCGCGGTCGAGATGATCTCCGGGGCGGTCCGTCGGTCCCTGCTGGGTCCCGCCGCGCCCACCCGCCCGGGATTGCGAACCCGTCTCGCGCGCCGGGTCACCGGCGCCGCGGGCGGCTGGGTCGACGCTGATCCCGGAACTGCACCGGCGCAGGCACTTCGGATGCCGGACGGCCGCTACCGGACACGTCCGCCGTGGACCCTGGCACGGGTCCGCCGGTTCTCCTACGTCGCCGTCACCGTGCTGATTCTGCTGGCCGCGACCTGGAGTGTCGACATCGATCTCTCCCGGATGGCCGACGGCTTCTCCACGCTGTGGTCCACCCTGGGCCTGTTCGTCCCGCCGTCCACCGGTGGTATCGGTGACGAATTGGTGGCGCAGTTGATCGTCACTATCCAAATTGCGCTTGCTGCAACCTTTCTCGGATTGATACTCGCGGTACCCATAGGAGTGCTGGCGGCTCGCAATGTCGCCCCCACACCCGGTGTCGCCCGATTCTTCAGGATCGTCATCGTCGCGGTGCGTGGCATCCCGGACCTGATTTTCGCGATCGTCTTCATCGTGATCACGGGCCTCGGCGCCACTGCGGGAGCCCTGGCGTTGTCCGTCGGTGCGGTCGGCCTACTGGGCAAGCTGATTGCGGATTCGCTCGAGGAGTCCGACGTGCGGGTGCAGCACGCGGTTGCCGCCGGCGGTGCCACCCGTATCCAGGTCTTCGGCGCCGCCACGCTGCGTCAGTGTGCCCCACCGCTGGTGGCGCACCTGTTCTACCAACTCGATGTCAACATCCGCGCCGCCACCCTGCTCGGCGTCGTCGGTGCCGGCGGCATCGGCTTCTACCTCATGAACGCCGCCCGCGTCCTGCAGTTCGACGTCGTCACCGCAATCGTCCTGATGGTCTTCGCCGTGGTGATGGCCGTCGAAGGAGTGGCGATGTGGATGCGCCGCGCCATGTCCTGACCCCACTGCAACTGGAGCATCAGATGATCTACACGAAAACCATTCCTGCGGAGGCGAACCAGGCGCTCGTGGCCGCTGCGGACGCGGCGGTGTCGGCCTACCGTGACGCCGTGCTCACCCACTCGCCCGACAAGCTCGCGGCGATCGCGATGGACGGCGCCGACGGCACCCCAACGATGTTCATCGATGTCCTCGTCGAGGACGCGATCATCGACGCGGCGACCGCGGCCGGTGTGAACGTGCTTTCCGAGGAACGCGGCTGGGTCGACGTCGGATCGGCCGTCACCCTCGTCGTCGACCCCGTGGACGGGTCCGCCAATGCGGCGGCGGGAGTGCCGCTGTCCTGCTTCAGCGCCGCCGTCGCGATCGACGGCGAGTTCACCGAAGCTCTCACTGCGTGGCTGCACACCGACCAGCGGTGGTGGGCATCGCGGAACCGGTCCGAGTTCACCACGAGTGGCCGCCGATCGGCGCGAGAGGCGGCGGTCTCCGTGCTGCGGCCGCATGCCCGGAACCGGGACTCCTGGACACGGGTCGCCGATGCCGCGAAACGCATCCGCATCCTCAGTTGCAGCACCATCGATGCGGCATTCGTCGCGACCGGAGCCGTCGACGCCTTCGTCGACGCGGGCAGCGACACCCATCGGCTGATGGACATTGCCGCCGCCACCGTCCTGGTCGGCGCGTCGGGCGGCGCGGTCATCGACGCGTTCGATCGTCCGATCGAGTTCGACACCGACCTGACCCGGCGATGGAGCGGGATTGTCGCGGCCACCCCGGAGCTTGCCGCCGAACTCCGGGACCTCATCCGGGGCTGACCCGGGTGCCGGGCGGCGGGGCGGCCGGCGCATCCGCTTCATGCGACTGGACCGGTGCGCGGTCGGCCCACACGTCACGTGGGACGCCTATGCTGTCCCCGCACAGCCGTGCACCCTCACTCGGATCGTCCGGCACGTTCCTGCCGGTGAAGGGACCGCTCCACCATGGCTTCGGTGACATTCGACAAGACGACGTGCCTGTTCCCGGGCGCGACGACCCCCGCGGTCGACAAGCTGGACCTGCACATCGAGGACGGCGAGTTCCTCGTGCTGGTCGGCCCGTCCGGCTGCGGCAAGTCCACCTCGCTGCGCATGCTCGCGGGCCTCGAGGAGGTGTACGACGGCCGTATCCTGATCGGCGACCGCGACGTCACCGGCCAGGAGCCCAAGGAACGCGACATCGCGATGGTCTTCCAGAACTACGCGCTGTACCCGCACATGTCGGTGGCGGAGAACATGGGCTTTGCGCTCAAGCTCGCCAAGACGCCCAAGGACGAGATCAAGCGCCGCGTGCAGGACGCGGCGAAGATGCTCGACCTCGAGCCGTACCTGGACCGCAAGCCCAAGGCGCTCTCCGGCGGCCAGCGTCAGCGCGTCGCGATGGGGCGCGCGATCGTCCGCAGCCCGCAGGTGTTCCTGATGGACGAGCCGCTGTCGAACCTGGACGCGAAGCTGCGCGTGCAGACCCGCACCCAGATCGCGCAGCTGCAGCGCCGGCTCGGCACCACCACCGTCTACGTCACCCACGATCAGGTCGAGGCGATGACGATGGGCGACCGGGTTGCGGTGCTCAAGGACGGGGTTCTGCAGCAGTGCGCCTCGCCGCGCGAGCTGTACCGGCGACCGGTCAACCAGTTCGTGGCCGGATTCATGGGTTCGCCGTCGATGAACATGCTCACGCTGCCGGTCACCGACGACGGCGTCGTGCTCGGGGACGCGGTCATCCCGGTTTCCCGTGAAACCATCGCGGAGATTCCCGAGCGGCAGGTCGTCGTCGGTATCCGCCCCGAGTATCTCGAGCTGTCCGAATCGAGCGGGGGCATTTCGATGGACGTCGACGTCGTCGAGGAACTGGGTTCGGATGCCTACGTCTACGGCCGGACCGGTCTCGGCGGTCCTACCGAGCACCATATTGTCGCGCGCGCCGACTGGCGGACCCCCCCGCGGCGTGGTGAGCGGCTGACTTTGCATGTTGAGCCGTCGGAGGTGCATCTGTTCTCGGTGACCGACGGCCGACGAATCGGATGACCCTGACCGATCCAGTCCGGGTGTAATGACCGAATTTTGCGTCCGGTCGTGCCACAGTAGGCGGCGACATATGCCTCGGTCCGGTTGACGCGCTGCCCTCAGTGCACGATCAAGGGACCGGAGATCGTCTATCTGAAAGGTGGACCATGCGTTCTTTCAATACGCGCTCGCGGGTTGCAGTCGCGGCCTCGGCCGTCGCGCTGCTCGCGCTCGCCGGGTGTTCGAGTGACAACGGCGGCAGCACCAGCGCCGACGACGCCGTCAAGCAGAACCTCGACGGCCGTGGTGCGATCTCGTTCGCGATGGGTAAGAACGACACGGCGACGCTGCAGCCGGTCATCGAGAAGTGGAACGCCGCGCACCCGGACGAGCAGGTTTCGCTCAAGGAGCTGCCCGGTGAGGCCGACGACCAGCGCAACAAGCTGGAGCAGTCGCTGCAGGCGGGCAACGCCGACTACGACGTGATGGCGCTCGACGTCGTCTGGACCGCCGGCTTCGCCGCGAACGGCTGGCTGCAGCCGCTCGAGGGCTCGCTGGCCATCGACACCGCGCCGCTGCTGCCCGCCACGGTCGACAGCGCGACCTACCGCGGCAAGCTGTACGCCGGCCCGCAGAACACCAATGCGCAGCTGCTGTACTACCGCACCGATCTCACGCCGACGGCTCCTGCGAACTGGAAGGCGCTCACCGACAGCTGCACGGTCGCCAAGGACAAGGGCGTCCAGGACTGCATGGTCACCCAGCTCAAGCAGTACGAGGGCCTCACCGTCAACACCACGCAGTTCATCAACTCGTGGGGCGGCGCGGTCGTCGGTGCCGACGGCAGCACCCCCGAGGTCGAGTCCCCGCAGTCGAAGGCCGGTGTGCAGGCCATGGTCGACGCCTACCAGGCCGGCCAGATCGCGAAGCGCTCCACCGGCTTCACCGAGGAGGAGACCAACCTCGCGTTCGTCGGTGGCGAGGCAATGTACGCCTACAACTGGCCGTACATGTGGGACAACGCGCAGGATGACGCGTCGAAGGTGAAGGGCAACGTCGGCGTCGCGCCGATCGTCGGCCCGGACGGTGCCGGTGCGTCCACGCTGGGCGGCTACAACAACGGCATCAACGTCTTCTCGAAGAACAAAGCCACGGCCCGTGACTTCATTGCGTTCATCCAGAATGCAGAGAACCAGATGTCGTTCGCGGACAACTCGTTCCCGCCGGTCCTCAAGTCGGTCTACGACGATCCGGCTCTGGTCGCGAAGTACCCGTACCTGCCGGCGCTGAAGGCGGCTCTCGAGAACGCGCAGCCGCGTCCGGTCACCCCGTACTACACGGCCATCTCGAAGGCGATCCAGGACAATGCGTCTGCTGCACTGAACGGTAAGTCGACGGTCGACCAGGCGGTCACCAACATGACCGCGGCCATCAACAACGCGGCAAAGTAGGCACCACCCGTTCGAACACGAGGAATCAGGTAACGCACGATGGCTGACTCTGCTGGGCTCAGGCGAGCAGACGAGGCCCGCGCCGTGGCCGGGGTCGACGATCCCGGCCACGGCGGTCGCGCTTCCGGGCCCGGGCCCGGCACGGCGCGGACGGGTCACGACGACGAACCGAAGGCGGTCACTCCACGCCGCAAGCGCGACTTCCGGCCGATCTGGCTGATCGCGCCCACGATGGTGATCCTGGCCGTCGTCATCGTGTACCCGGTGTTGCGCGCGGTGTACCTCTCGTTCCAGGCGAACAAGGGGATCGACCCCGACACGGGCCGCTTCACCCCGGGCGGGTTCGCCGGATTCAAGCACTACCTGCAGTGGCTGGTCCAGGACTGCGGTGGCGGCGCGGGCACGTGTCCGCCGGGCACCCTGGCCTCGGACTTCTGGTCCGCCGCGGGCGTCACCGTCTTCTTCGCCGTCGTCACCGTCGCGATCGAGGTGCTCCTCGGCCTGTGGATGGCGACGGTCATGGGCAAGACGTTCTTCGGGCGCTCCCTGCTGCGCGCGAGCGTGCTGATCCCGTGGGCCATCCCCACCGCGGTCACCGCGAAGCTGTGGTTCTTCATCTTCGCCGAAAACGGCATCGCGAACCGCCTGCTCGGCACCTCCATCGCGTGGACCACCGACCCGTGGGCCTCGAGGTTCGCGGTCATCATCGCCGACGTGTGGAAGACGACGCCGTTCATGGCGCTGCTGATCCTCGCGGGCCTGCAGATGATTCCGCAGGACGTCTACGAGGCCGCCAAGGTGGACGGCGCCAGCGCGTGGCAGCGGTTCACCAAAATCACGCTGCCGCTGGTGAAGCCGGCGCTCATGGTCGCGGTGCTGTTCCGCACCCTCGATGTGCTGCGCATGTACGACCTGCCCGCGATCCTGTCCGGCACGTCCGGCGCGACCCCGAACACGACGCTGTCGATCCTGGTGGTCGCCGACATCCGGCAGGGCAACTTCCAGAGTGCGTCGGCGCTGTCGACGCTCATATTCCTCCTGATCTTCGCCGTCGCGTTCGTGATGGTGAAGTTCCTCGGCGCCAATGCGGTGCGAACCCAGGAAGAGCAGCGGAAGGGAGCGGACCGCTGATGGGACGTCACCGTAGGCCCGACGAATACGACAACCTCGAGGCGGCTGCCGCAGTGGCTGTCGCTCCCCCGCCCGCGGCTGAGGCTTCGACGGTGATCGACAAGCCGCGCCGCCGCACCGACCGCGGCAAGATGGCGCGCACCTACCTCGGTGTGGCGATCATCCTGATCTGGGGTCTGGCACCGTTCTACTGGATGGTCGTCACGGCGTTTCGGCGCGTCGACCACACCTTCGACACCACCCCCTGGCCGACGTACCTGACGCTCGACAACTTCCGTGCCGCGCTGTCCACGGACAAGGGCAACGACTTCCTCGGCGCGATCGTCAACAGCCTCATCATCGGCGCGGTCACCACCGCCGTCGGCCTGCTGCTCGGAGTATTCACCGCGTATGCGCTGGCCCGGGTCGAATTCCGCGGCAAGTACATCGTCACCGGCATCATCCTGGGCGCGTCGATGTTTCCGACCGTCGCGCTGATGACACCGCTGTTCCAGCTGTTCGGCGACTTCGGCTGGATCGGTCAGTACCAGGCCCTGATCATCCCGAACATCTCGTTCGTGCTGCCGCTGACCATCTACACGCTCACCTCGTTCCTGTCGGATCTGCCGTGGGAACTCGAGGAGGCCGCGCGAATCGACGGCGCCACCAGGTTCCAGGCGTTCCGGCTGGTGATCCTGCCGCTGGCCGCGCCCGCCCTGTTCACGACTGCGATCCTCGCGTTCATCGCGACGTGGAACGAGTTCATGCTCGCGAGCCTGCTGTCGACGGAGAAGACCGAGCCGGTCACCGTCGCGATCGCCCGGTTCGCGGGCGCCAACTCGTGGGAGCAGCCGTACGCCGCGATCATGGCGGCCGGCACGATCGTGACTATCCCGCTGGTGATCATGGTGCTGCTGTTCCAGCGCCGCATCGTCTCCGGCCTCACCGCTGGTGGCGTGAAGAGCTGACATGGTGGCTCCACGTGCCTAGACCGTCGCGGCGGCGTCAGTCGCTCGAGATGCTGATCGGCATCGTCGGGTTCTTCACGGTGATGGCGTTCCTCGCCGCCGCTGTCGCCATCGTCCGCGGCGAGCCGTCGGTGACGTCGTCGCTGGTGCTGCTTGGCTGCGTCGTCGTCCTCGGTGGGGTGATCGTGCTGCGGCGGCGGACCTGACTGACGCCCTCCTCCCCCGCGTTTTGCGCACTTATCGCGCGTTCCGGGGCCGATTTCTCGCGATAAGTGCGCAAAACGCGAGTCGGATCACCTAGAAGTTCGGCCCGATCTCGAAGCTGCCGACGACGGTGCCGTCGGCGGCGTATCCGGTGAGGACCGGCCGGGGGCTGCCGGGCGTCGGCGGCATCGGGTACCAGCCGAAGAAGCTGCCGTCCGCGAGAACCATGGGAAGCACCTGCCCGGTGCTGGTGCGGATTTCGGCACGCACCGCCTCGCCCGCCGCCGCGTCGAAGGTCACGGCGTTCGGTAGCACCTCGCCGCCACCACCGTCGCCGAACGACGCGACGGGGAATGTGCCAGCACCGTCACCCAGACCGCCGGCGCTCTCGGGTCCCTGGCGGCAGCGTCCGCCCAGGTCGGTGAACTCCGACGGTCCGGGCCGCGCCGCGCTCTCGGGGCTCTCGAACACTGCAGCCATGCACCGTTGGTCGCCGGCCCCGCGGGCCACGAAGACGCTGAGCACAAAGCTGTCCGGGCCGGGAACGGATCCGATCCGCTCGGCTGCGGCCGGATCCACCGGGGTGGACCCCGGCCCCGGTTCTTTCCAGGAGTAGTAGTGGTCGGTGAACGCCTTCGGCATTATCCCGGAGGCGGCGGCCGCCCCGACACCGCCCGCGGCGATCAAGGCCGCGACTGCGACAACGGTGCCCACCCGCCGGGTCCGCCGGGCGGGGCTCGCCGGTTCGGTGGTGGTCGCCATGATGCGGGCGCGCTCCGTCGCCTGCAGGTGCTGCGGCCATAACAGCGAGTCGGTCCCGGTGTCGGGCCGCATACCTTCGAGGGTCTTCAACAGGTCTTTCGTCATCGGATGCTCCTCGGTTGGGGGACGACCCGCAGCGGGGTCGAGGTGGTGGATTCGGTGGCTGCCTCGGTGCGCATACGGCGTCGGGCCCGGAAGAGCCGGACGTGCATGGCAGGGACGGAACACCCGACGACACGGGCCGCTTCGGCGGCGCTCAAGCCGTCCCACGCGGTCAACAGCAGGGCTTCGCGCTCCGTAGAGGTGAGGGCCGCCAGGGCCGCGAGCACCTCGGCACGGTCGGTGACGGTGATATCGGCGCCCGGCGCGGACCCGGCGACCTGCTCGATGCGGGCCATCTTCTCCGTCAGTGCATCACGGCGGCGGTCGGTGCGGCGGTGGTTGGACATGGTGTTGCGGGCGACCACCAGCAGCCACGGCAGCGCCTCGTCGGGGACCTCGGGCAGTCGTCGCCACGCCACCAGGAACGTCTCCGACACCACCTCCTGAGCGGTGTGGTGGTCCACATGCCGACAGGCATACGCGAACACCCGCCCGCCGAAGTCGTCCCACAATGTCGTGAACCGCACTCTGTCCCGCGATGCCGGCGATCCCGGCTGTTCCTCTCCCATACGAAGAAGTGTCCGGCCAGGCGTCGTTTCTTACCGGACCCTCCGGACCGAGCGCGCCGACGGTTCGCCGCCGCTCCGGTTTCCGTCGCGCCGCTCCCCCGATCGGCGGTGCGACGCCGCAAACATCGGAGCGGCGTCGGGTATGCCGGGTCCGTCCTCGCCGGATCGACAATCACGTGCCGTCCGCGCCCGGGAGTGCGAGGATCGAGGGACGACCGGATCCAGCCGACCCCGGTTGGGGCTCGATTGGATCGCCAGTTGCGGACCGGAAGTTGCGCGCGTGAATCCCACGAGCAGCATGACACCCGAAGAACCCCAGCGGCCCGAGCGTCGGCCTCGAACCCGCCGCAGCCGATTCCTGCGCATCCTCGCGCTGGTGGTTCTCGTGCCGGTCGTCCTGCTGGCCGCGGCGTATCTGCTGGCCGACGTGCCACGCCCCGCGGACATGCAGACCAACCAGGTGGCGACCATCCTCGCGTCGGACGGGACGAGCGTCGTCGCCAAGGTGATCCCGCCGGAGGGCAACCGCACCGATGTCCCGCTCGAGGCCGTGCCCGGATCCGTCCGGAACGCGGTGCTCTCGGCGGAGGACCGTGACTTCTACTCGAATCCTGGTTACTCGATCTCGGGCTTCCTGCGGGCCGGCCGGGACAACCTGCTGGGCCGGGAGAGCGCCGGCGGCGGCTCCACCATCACCCAGCAGTATGTGAAGAACGCGCTGGTAGGCACCGACCGCAACGTGATCCGGAAGGCGCGGGAGCTGGTGGTGTCGGCGAAGATGGCGCGGCAGTGGTCCAAGGACGAGATTCTCGGCGCCTACCTGAACACCATCTACTTCGGGCGCAATGCCTACGGGATCGCGGCCGCATCGAACGCGTTCTTCGGCAAGCCGGTGGAGCAGTTGACGATCGCCGAGGGTGCGGTGCTGGCGTCGGTGATCCAGAGCCCCTCGATGCTCGATCCGGCCACTGATCCCGACGCGCTGCGGGCGCGCTGGAACTACGTCCTGGACGGCATGGTCGAGATGGGGGTGCTTGCCGCATCTGAGCGCGCGGCCGTCGAGTTCCCGGAGGTGCTGCCCGTTGCCCCGCCGTCCCAGGCCGATGTCGCGCCCGGTCCCGAGGGGCTGATTCGGACGCAGGTGGCTCACGAGCTGGAGGCGGCCGGGATCGGCGAGCGGGACCTCGAGACGGGTGGGCTGCAGATCACCACGACCATCGACGCGAAGGCCCAACAGGCCGCGGTCGATGCGGTGAACCGCGCCCTCGGCAACCAGCCTGATCAGCTGCGGGCGGCGGTGGTGTCGATCGATCCGCGGTCGGGGGCGGTGCGCGCCTACTACGGCGGTGCGGAGGGTGCCGGGTTCGACTTCGCGCAGGCGGGGTTGCAGACCGGATCGGCGTTCAAGGTGTTCGGGGCGGTGGCGGCGCTGCAGGACAAGGTGCCGCTGTCGACGCCGTTCAGCAGTGCCCCGCTGACGGTCGGCGACATCACCATCAAGAACGTCGAGGGTGAGACGTGCGGTACGTGCAGCCTCGCGGAGGCGCTCAAACGTTCACTCAACACCAGCTACTACCGGCTCACCCTGTCGATGGAGAACGGTGCCCAGAAGATTGCCGACGCGGCACACCAGGCGGGCATCCCGAAGCAGGTTCCGGGTATCGAACATGAGACCCTCACCCAGTTCGGCGGCCCACCGGAGACCGGAATTGTGTTGGGCCAGTATCAGACCCGACCCATCGACATGGCGTCGGCATACGCGACGCTCGCGGCTTCCGGAATGTACCACCAGCCGTTCCTGGTGCAGAAGGTGGTGGACGCGGACGGCAAGATTCTCTTGGACCGGCAGCCGCCACCCGGTGAACAGCGGATCGAGGCCCCGATCGCGGACGCTGTCACGCAGGCGATGGTGCCGATCGCGCAGTACTCGCGCGGGCACGGCCTGGCCGGCGGCCGGGTGTCGGCGGCGAAGACGGGAACCGCGCAACTCGGGGACACCGGTGAGAACAAGGACGCGTGGATGGTCGGTTCCACGCCGTCGCTGTCCACCGCGGTCTGGGTGGGCACTGCGGACGGAAAGTCGATCGAAACCAGTTGGGGTGGAATGATATACGGTTCCGGTCTGCCGTCGGACATCTGGAAGGCGACGATGGACGGCGCGTTGGCAGGTACCCCGAACGAGCAGTTCGGGAACGCGCAGCCGTCCCGTCCGCCCGCCGCGACCGGGGGTTCCTCGGCGGGGGCCACCGAGCAGGGCTATACCGAACCGCCGTCGACGCGGCAGCGGTCGGTGCAGACGCAGCAGGAGGCGCCCTCGTGGACTGCTCCCCCGGCTCAGGCGGTCCCGCAGGCGCCTGTTCAGCAGCAGGCACCGGTTCAGCAGGCGCCCGCTCAGCCGCAGCCGAACGTACCTCAGCCGCAGCGGAGCTCGCCTGTGCCGCAGCAGCAGGCGCCCGCCCCACAGGAGCCGGCTCCCGTCCCCGCTCCCGCACCCCCGGCCCCCGCCCCGCCGCCGGGAATTCAGATCCTCCCGGGTGTCACCATCCCGCTCCCAGGTTAGTCCGATTCGGCGAGTGGAGAACTCGCCGAATCGCCGTGCCATCAGCCTGCGGTGACCAGCTCGTCGCCGTCGGTGGTCGAGTGGGTGGCCGCGGCCGGAACCTCGGTCTGGGAGATGTTGCGCAGCAGCAGGAAGGCCGCGCCCGCACCGATGAGCGCGACGATCACACCGATCCAGAACGTCACCTGGAATCCGGCCTCGTCGTAGACCACGGCACCCTGCAGCGTCGCCTGGACCTCCGGTGGGAACTGCACGATGTGCGAGTTGTTCATGACCGCGAACGCGATGAGGGCAGCACGGCCGGGAACACCGACTGCGCCACGCCCACCATGGAGGCGGAGCTGGCCTGCGCCGGCACGGCCTCGATCGGCAGCTGGTACAGGCGAGGCCCTCGGCGTCGACGCCGAAACCGGAGCCCAGGCTGAACAGTGCCGGGGCCATGACCATCATCGGCAGCAGGATGGTGAACAGGCTGGATAGGTCGTAGACGATGCCAGAGCTGATCGTCGTGAGCAGCACGGGACGTTTGCCGACCACGACCAGGAGCACGAGGACACCGATGAGGTAGGTCAGGGTGCCGCTGTCCGTCCAGCCCCGCGAGGGACCGAAACTAACCGGGATGAGGATGCCGGCGATACCGCCGCCGAGCAGGATCGCGCCGACGAGGTCGATCCGCGAGCGCAGACGCACGCCCGACTCGGGCATCGTGACTGGATCAGGACACCGAGCACGACCAGGCAGATGTCGAAGAACCGGAAGATGGATCGGAAGCCGAAGTCGTCGAGCCAGCCGGTGAGGAACGGCGCGGGGATCGCGATGAGGCCCATGCCGCTGGTCGCGATGCTGACGGCGAGCGCCACCGTCTTCTGCGGGAAGACGTCACGGATCAGCGAGTAGCTCAGGAACAGGGGCGGCACCATGAAAGCCAGCCAGGCAGCGTCTGGCGATCATCATCGCGTACGACGTTGCGATGGCCGAGATGAACGATCCGACGAGCGCAGCTCCGACGCAGGCCAGCAGCATCTTGCGCTTGCCGTACATGTCCGCGAGCTTGCCGATCAGCGGCGTCGCCCTGGCGCCGAACAGCAGGAACGCGGTCAATAGCCACGCGCCCTGGGTGGTTTGGTCATGCATCGCGATCGACGGCAGGGCCTTCGAGATCATCGTGTAGCTGACTGCTAGGAGCTCGAGCAGAAGCACGATCGACGCGAGGGAGAGGACGAGGCGAAGGCTCCAGTCTTCCTCTCGTTCCGGCACGTGGGACCGGAGTGCGACGGCATCGCGCCGCTATGGGTGGTGGCCATCCGTGGAATCCTCTCAGATGCCAATAAGGAACGGGTGCAGACAATTTCGTGTCCTCGGTGAAGCTTCCGGAGTGGGTGGGCACTCGGCGCCCACCTGCGCACCCTCGGTCGGTTGACGGTGCCTTCACATCACAGTGATGCACGAACTGTGGCACCAGAGACATGTCCGTCCAGTAGGACAATTGGCGGCCGTGGGTAATCGAGTGCCGTAGCTGGCGAATTCGACTCGTTACCAAAGTGATTGAGCGCCTGAGTGCCACAAAGTGCGTTACTGGGCGATTTGCCTGAATCGCCGTGGGGCGGGTTCGGGACGGACAAGCAAGTTGGACGGCGCACAAAACAAACGCTCGGTGCCCCGGATTCCGGGGCACCGAGCGTTCGAGGCTTTCGATTTGGTTGTGCGTCAGGGGCGCAGTCTGCGCAACGCCCACATCGACGGGATCAGCAGGAGCGCCGAGAGCGCGAGGGCAATTGCTGCTTCCGTCAACTGGAAGCGGCGCAACAGGCTGTCGGGGTGGTACCTGAACTCGAAGCGGTCGATACCCTGCCGTTCCTGGCAGGCAGTGAACTCGTGGTTCATCGCGGCGTTGATGGCGTCCTCTCGTGCCTCGTACTCGGTGAGTGTCTCGTCGGGCCGTTGCCCCCAATCTTCATCGCCGCCGATCTGGCCACACTCCGAGTAGTCGAACTCCACGCCCTTGCCGTCCGCATCGACGAATCCGGAACTCAGCAGCCATACGTTCCTGTTCTCGTCATCCGGCCTGTACGCGACTGTTCGTCCGGGACCGTCTATTGTTTGTGCCTCGACGGCGGGTGCCGTGTAGTGCGGTCGTGCGCCCAGTTGGAAGCTGACCGTCACTGCGCACATCGCGGCCAGTGTCACCACCATCGCACCGAGCGTGTTGCGGAGCAGCAGGGCGGCAAGGCTTCCGAGAATCAGCGCGAGGAACGTGTACGCGGCGGCAACCAGTCCGCTGGATTGGAACAGCGGGAACGTCAGGCGAGAGTATCCGTACCAGACGCCGGTCGAGGCGTAGGCGTAGTTCGACTCGAGCCCCGCCGAGCGGGTCCACTCGAGTACCGACCCCAAGAGTGCCATCGCGGCGGTGACAGGCACGAAAACCACCAGTAGGCGGGTCCAGTACCACCGAGTGCGGCTGACCGATTGGGACAGCCCCACCACGTGCGTGCCCCGTTCGATATCGCGGGAAAAGGCGGTGACGCCGACCAGCACGCCGAGTAGGGCGGGCAACAAAGTGGTGCCCAGGGTGATCAGCGTGAGTGACGATTCCGACCAGCATGGGCCCGCGCCATCGCCCGTCTTCGGGCATCCGAACATGGTGCCGAAGGCAATCGGCCTCGCGGACCCGCGGATCGCGACCCCGCAGATCAGTGCGACGATCGTCAGCGCCAGGATCGCGCCGACCGCGGCGAGGATCGTCGTTCGATGCTGCCGCCAGATAACCCAGATCATGCTGCCTCTTCGTCGGTAGTGGTCAGATAAGCCAGGACGATGTCGTCGAGGTTCGGAGATTCGACGCGCCATCCGTCGGTGGACGCGGGACGGGGGCCCCGCACCAGATGAGTGCGGTGCCGCGACTCGACGACGCTGCCACCGTCGATGACGCCGGCGGGGTCCGACGTACCGGTGAGCAGGTAGTGCTCGTCGAGTAGATCGTCGAGCGCGCCGGTCAGCCGGGTCCGGCCGGAACCGAGGATCACCAGTTGGTCCGCGATCTCGGCGACCTCGGAGAGAACGTGTGACGACAGCACGATCGTGGTGCCGCGTTCGGCGGCGTCCGTCATGAGGGTTCGGACGACGGATCGTCGTGCGAGCGGATCGAGTTCGGCCAGTGGCTCGTCGAGCAGAAGCACGTCGGGGCGCCGTCCGAGCGCAAGCGCCAGCGCGACGCGGGCGCGCTGCCCGGGAGAGAGCGTCTTGACCCGTGCCGACAGCGGAATCTGCGCCTCGGCGACCAGGGAGGTCGCGTAGTCGTTGTCCCATCGGGTGTTCGACTTCTCGCCGAACAGCAGGATGTCGGCGACGGAGAATCCGTGGTATAGCGGCTTGTGCTGGGCCACGTAGGCGAGGCCGGGCACGATTCCGTTCCGGCCGGGGCGACGGCCCAGCACCGTCACCTCTCCCGCGTCGGGCTCGAGCAGTCCCACCGCGATCGACATCAGCGTCGACTTACCCGCCCCGTTCGCACCCACGAGGGCGGTGATGCTGCCGCGTTCGACATCGAACGAGCAGCCTCGCAACGCCTCGGTGCGGCGGAACCGCTTGTGCACCTCGCGCACCGTCAGCGCGCTGTTTGTCTCACTCATGTCAACTCTCCTGTGTCCTCACCGAATTCGCCGTCCAACGCGGCTGCCACCAGTGCCTCGAGGTCCGAGCGGTCCAGGCCCGCGGCGGCAGCTTGGCGGGCCCACGTCGCGAGTTCGTCTTGCAGTGCCTGCCGTTCCGCCATGCCGGGCTTGAGAAGCGACTGGGTCACGAACGTGCCCAGTCCGGGCCTCGCTTCGACGAGTCCGTCGTTCTCGAGTTCCCGGTACGCCTTGAGCACGGTGTTGGGGTTGATCGTGACCGCGGCGACCACGTCCTTCGCGGTCGGAAGGCGGTCACCCGGCTTCAGGTCGCCCAGGCGCAGCGCCTGCTTCACCTGGAGCACCAGCTGGACGTACGCGGGAATCCCGGATCGACGGTTGATGTGGAACTCGACCATCGAATCTCCATTTCACTACAACAATAGTGAAATAGAGGTTGCATGGTCCGGCATCCACTGTCAACCTGTTCGAGAGGTTTGCGAGGGCCGAGAGGGTCGTTGCGTGTCGCGACAAATGCGAGTCGAAGGCACTGAGCAGTGCGAAGATTCGAACGAGTGTACAGATTGGGACGGAAGTTCGATTGTGAATTCAACCAACACGGAAGACGCGGGCGGGTCGAGATCCGGCGCGCCCACGGCACGGCACGGGCGGCGCAAACCGCGACGACGCGGCCGTCGTATCGCCCTCTACACAGCCCTCGTCGTGGTCGTGCTGCTCATCGCCACACCGCTCGTCGCGTTCGGTGTGGCATACCAGTCGACGGACGTTCCGCGGCCGGGTGACATGCGGACCAACCAGGTCGCGACGATCCTGGCATCGGACGGCACGACGGAGATCACGCGGGTGGTGCCGCCCGAGGGGAACCGCACCGAGGTCTCGATCGACCAGATTCCGGTATCCGTGCGTAACGCCGTGCTGTCGGCGGAGGACCGGGATTTCTACACCAACCCGGGATTCTCGGTGTCCGGCTTCGCTCGCGCCGCCCGCGACAACGTGCTCGGCAAGGACAGCGCCGGTGGCGGGTCCACCATCACACAGCAGTACGTGAAGAACGCACTCGTCGGCTCGGAACGCTCGCTCACCCGCAAGATGCGGGAGCTGGTGATGTCCGCGAAGATGGCCCGCGAGTGGTCCAAGGACGAGATTCTGGCGGCGTATCTCAACACCATCTACTTCGGCCGCGGCGCGTACGGTATCGCGGCAGCGTCCAACGCCTACTTCGGCAAGCCACTCGACCAGCTGACCGTTGCGGAGTCGGCAGTGCTCGCCGCGGTCATCCAAAGTCCGTCGAGCCTGGATCCCGCGATCAACCCGGCTGCGACGAAGGCGCGCTGGGACTACGTGCTCGACGGCATGGTCGGTGCCGGCACCCTCGGCGCCACCGAACGCGCGGCGGCGCAGTTCCCGGTGGTGCTGCCGTCGGCGCCGCCGACGGATTCCGGTGAGGCACGCGGGCCCGAGGGGTTGATTCGTGCGCAAGTGCTGCAGGAGTTGGAGGCGGCGGGGATCAGCCAGCAGGATCTCGACACCGAGGGCCTGCAGATCACCACGACGATCGATCCGAGAGCTCAGCAGGCCGCGATGGACGCGGTCGCCGACACGTTCGACGGCGAACCCGAGAACCTGCGGACCGCGGTGGTGTCGATCGACCCACGCTCGGGTGCGGTACGCGCCTACTACGGCGGCGCCGACGGCGCGGGCTTCGACTTCGCGCAGGCGGGGCTGCAGACCGGCTCGTCGTTCAAGGTGTTCGGGCTCGTTGCCGCACTGCAGCAGGACATTCCACTGTCCCAGATGTACGACAGCGGACCCCTCTCCGTGTACGGCGTCACCATCAGCAATGTCGAGGGCGAGTCCTGCGGGAAGTGCACCATCGCCGAGGCGCTCAAGCGGTCGCTGAACACGAGCTTCTACCGGCTGACGCTCTCGATGGACGATGGCGCGCAGAAGATCGCCGACGCCGCTCACGAGGCCGGAATTCCGAAGACGGTACCGGGCTGGCCGTACGAGACCCTGACGCAGGATGGAGGGCCGCCGGAGAACGGGATCGTGCTGGGCCAGTACCTTTCCCGGCCAATCGACATGGCGTCGGCCTATGCGACGCTCGCGGCATCCGGCATGTACCACCAGCCGTACTTCGTGCAGAAGGTCGTCACCGCCGATGGCGTCGTCCTGCTGGATCGGCCCGTGTCCGAGGGTGAGCGCCGGCTCGATGCCGCGGTGGCGGACAACGTTACTCAGGCGATGCTGCCGATCGCGGCGTACTCGCGCAGCCACGGGCTGGCCGGGGGACGGCCGTCGGCGTCGAAGACCGGCACCGCGCAGCTCGGCGACACCGGCGAGAACAAGGACGCCTGGATGGTGGGCTACACGCCGCAGCTGTCCACCGCAGTGTGGGTGGGTACGGCGGACGCGAAGGCGATCGAGAACAGCAGGGGCGGACTGGTGTACGGCTCGGGTCTGCCGGCAGACATCTGGAAGAAGACCATGGACGGCGCCCTCGAGGGTGCCGCCGTCGAGAAGTTCCCGTGGCCTGCACCTATCGGCGGGCAGGCCGGGGTGCCGTCGTACAGCGGCGCCGGGTCCGGCTCCGGCTCCGGCACAACCGCCGCGAGGCCCAGCACCTCGGAGGCTCCTGTCCCGTCCGCCCCGGCAGCGCCACCACCACCGGTGGCGCCGGGCCCACCCCCGCCGCGAGAGATCGAGATCCTGCCCGGAATCAAGATCACGTTGCCGGGCTGACGGGGCGACCCGAGTCGCGCGAGTGACGCGGGTCGATATCGGCGGCGCATGTGTCCAATCCGCGATTGAAGAATCTTCGAACGGCAGGTGTACTCGTGGTCGTGACTGAACCAGCGCGTCGGCGCGTGTCCTCGGTGTCCCGTCTCCGCGTGCCATTGGCCAGCGCGGCGATGCTGGCCGGACTGGTGGTATCCGCGCCCGTCGCTGTCGCGACCACTGGCGCGGAACGGCCCGCCTCGTGTGTGCCGTTCGGTACGGCTCAGTTGCCGCCGGGTCTGCCATCGCAGGGCGGCCGCGACGGCCTCGGGAACCTCCCCGAGTTCCATGGGGACCACGCACCGGATTCGATCGAGCTACGCACGCAGACAACGCAGTTCAACAGATTCTGGGACTTCGCGTTGGTCGATGCCGCGCTGCTTGCCCGCCCGCGGGCGCAGTCCGGGGCCACGCCCGATTCCTGGCGGTACGCGCCGCTACCGGAGTGCCTGCGGAACCGTCTGGTGGGTATTTCAGTCGATGACGACGAGCTGATCGCCGTTGATGATGCCGGCTGGATCTACACGATGGACAACGCGTCGCAGTCGCCGATGTTCTGGAACTGGACATCGGCTTTCGGGTCGCCGCTGTGGACCGGGCCGGGTCAGCGGTTGGCCGGGCGGGAGCCGGGCACGTGGGCACTGAGCGTCGCCTCCCCGTGGGACAATCAGACCTACGTCGACGCCGCGGGCCGCGTGCACCATGTCGGGCTGGGCAAGATGACGATGGTGCCCGCGCTCACCGGCGACGGCAGCCGCATCACCTACGCCGACCCGTGGCTGCCGAACGACAACAGTTACGAGATCGGCGGTCCGCTGGGCGGACGGTTCCGCTCGGTTGCCCTCTCGTCGGCCGGGTCGACGACGTTCGTGACGAACGAGTTCGGCGACATGTACACCCGCAACTTCGACTTCGACTCCGGCGGTTCGGATTCGGTGTTCTTCCGCTACAGCTGGGATGACCAGACCGGCAAGCCCACCGCGCCGAACATGTTCGCGGAGCTGCTGGTTCGCGACTACGCGGCGATCCGCTTGCCCGCCCAGGACTGGTTGCCGCAGCCGAAGATTCAGGGCGAGATCACGTCGGCGATCAGCATCCATTCCACCGGCGTCGGCCCGGACCAGCGCGAGCTGCGGGTTGCTGGACGCCGCGACGACGTTGCCGGCTTCTGGCACAAGGAGCTGAACGCACCGGCCTGGGACTTCACCGCGACGGGGATGGAACTTCCGGGCACTCCGCTGGAGAACTCGCCGTGGAACCGTTCGGCCGAGACGCTGGCCCCGCCCGCACCATGGCATCTGTCGGCGTCGTTGCCTGCGCGCGACGCGGTGGTCGACGGGCAGTTCCTCATCGACGTCGGGCTGCCGTACACCCTGGTCGATCCGCGCCTGCTCGACGCCATAGGCCAGCAGGTGGGGCCGTCCGGCTACCGGATCTCCGTCGAGCACTTCGATCCCGCGGCCACCACCCGCGGGGCCACGGTGACCACGCCCGACGGCACGGCGATCCCGGTGCTGCTGCATACCGCCGACGGTCTCCGCTTCGCAGCTCGCGGCGCCGGCCTCGACGCGCAGCCACGGCATCTCGTCGGTGCGATCGAGATTCCGCAGGCCGCGTTCGACGCCCGCGCCGCCGACCCCGCATTGGATGCCTTCATTCGGGACTGGATGCGCGACAAGCGGATTGCGCCGATCAGCCTGAGTGCCACCGACACCGATCTGGTGGTGCGGTAATCGCCGGCGGTTCCGTTAGGGCGCTGGGTGCAGGTCCGGTAGCTGCCACGTCCCGTCCAACACCTGCGGACGCGGTCGGTACAGGCGGACAAGGAAGTTCCAGCCGTCGGCGACAGGGAGCGCGTTGGGGGTGCCTTCCGGGTAGTCGCCGAACCGGACCGTCACGGAACCGTCAGCGTTCGATGCCCCGGTGATGTTGTTGACGCTGTACGCGTTCTGCGGGTTCGGCTCGAAGTATCCCTGCGCGTTGTATACGGAGACGGACCAGAAGCCGTCGACCGGGACATCCCGCAGCGTCAGCTCGTAGTTGCCGGACGGCACATCGGGCGCGACACCGATGTAGGTGGCCTCGCTGCTCGGTAGTCCACCCCATCCGGCGGCGGTACCGATCAGATGCCGTACCGGGTCGACCTGGTCTTTGCGGCCGAAGGAAGCATCGAAGCTGGTGAGTCCGCTCGCCAGTTCGAGCAGTGCAGACCGGGTGGCGTCGAGGCTGGCCTTGTCGTACTCCGGTGAGACGAAGGGTTGGGCCGAGGCGGCGTCGATTGCGATCTGGTCCTGAATCTTCGCTACTTTCTGCACGTCGTCGGGGTTTGTCGGGTCAGCCAGCGTACGCACTGCCACGAGGACGTGCGGCGAGCCGAATGTGTCGGCAGTCAGGGGGTATTCGCCGGCATCGTGATAGATGGCCCCGACGTAGTGGTCCCGGTTCACCACCATCGCCGAGACATACCGCTCGTCGTGCTCCGGGAGAGTAAGCGTTGCACCCGCCGAGATATCGACAACCGCGGAACTGTACAGCGTGTCGCGGTTCAGGCGGATCACCGTCTGACGGTCGATCGGGGCAGGTTCACGATTGTGTTGGAGCAGGTTGACGCCTCCGGCGTCGCGCTGCAGGTCGGCGAACATTCGGTCGGTCTCGGCTCGCACGAAGTTGTCTACGTTGACACGAATACTCAAGGGGTATCTCCTATTCGATTGCGAAACGGACGCACGCAGCGTCCCACACCGGCGCTGGCGGTACCACCGGAACGAGGTGCCATCACAACGCCCCCAATCCGCTGCCGATGAGTTTGGTTCCGAGGACCAGCAGCAGCACTGCCATGATGGTGGCGTTGTTGGACGCCAACCAAGTGCGGATCGAATCGAGCAGCGGTACAGCCCGTTCCGGAGCGACCAGGTATCCGACCGTCGGCACCGCGATCATGAGGGAGGCGACGGCGACGAAGATGCTGATGCAGATCGCTACCGACCCGACGCCGAGGCCGGAGGTGCCGAGTACCGATCCGGCGGCGATCGCCAGGAACAGGTTCTTCGGGCTGACGGCAGCGAGGAGGGCCGCCGTTCCCAGTGAAGCACCCGGGCGCATCGTGTCGAACTTCGTCATCCATGCCGGTAGACCCTGTTCGTCGTCTGGCTGCGGCCTCGACCGCATCTGGCGCACAGCCATTCCCAGTAGCGTGGCGCCGAGGAGCAGCTGCACGGTTCCGACCACCGGTTGGCCCTCGGAAGGCGACGACTCGGGAAGGACACCCGCCAGCAACGTGAACGCGACGACGCTGGTGAGGACCCCCAGCACCCAGCCGATGAGGAAGCACGGTCCGAGGACGCGCGCCCGCGGCCCCATCAGCAGCAGCGTGGCGCCGATGATCGGCACCGGGCTGATCGCGATCGCGACAGCCAAAGGGAGCAGATCGCCGATAACGGTGTTCATGCGAATCGGTGGGAGGCTCCGCCGCTCAGCAGCCGAGGGACGAGCCGAGTGCGTTCTGCGCCGACACGATCGACGCCACGTTGCCACGCAACTGCTGCGCAGCCTCCGGTACGGTCAGGTTCGGGTCCAGGTTCGTCACAGCCTGGTCGTACTCGGCCCAGGCGGCCGACAGTGCATCGAATCGGTCCTGACTCACCGCCGTCGCCGATGTGGCAAGCGCGTCATGCGCGCCGGCGACCTCGGCCCGGGTCGCACCGATCTCCTCGAGGGTGGAGGAGGCGTCGAGCGATGTCTGCGCTTCGGCGACCGCGCCGACGAACGCGGCATAGGCATCGCACGTCGCGGCCGCATTGTCCACAGCGGAGTTTTCGTCGTCGCTGCTGCATCCGACGACGGACAGCATCAATGCACCGGCGACGAACGTGGTGGCGAGCAGCTTGGTCCGAGACATGTGTAACTCCTGGAAGCGAGTAGGGATTCGAGCGCACGGGGCCGGCCGCCAGGCTCGCACACCGGAGTGTTCGACAGGTAGTGCTCGGGTCGAGAATCATCCGCAGTTGATGAGTCGCCGGGGCCATCGGTCACGGCCTGAGCTGAACGGCCTCACGCCGATTGGTGACTCCGAGCTTGCGATAGATGGATCGCTGATGTGTGCGAACGGTGTTGACGGACACGAACAGTTCGGCAGCGATCTCGGCGGCGGTCATGCGGGTGTAGAGGAATCCGAGGATCTCGCGTTCGCGTCGGGTGAGAGAGGAGCCGAGCGGTTGACGGTCGGCCGCCGATTCGGCACGGGCGAGGAGCGTCGCCAGGAGCTGTTCGTGTCGGGTGCCCCAGGCCGCGTGCTCGGTGAGGAGGGTCCGGAAGGGCGCATCCATCCGGCCGAACGGTCGGATGATCCGTTGGGGTTCCGCGATATCCAGGGCGCGCTCGAGCTGTCGGTGCGCACGCTGGTGAGCGCCCTGGCTCCAGCCGATCTGGGCCGCGGTGACGAGACCGCTGACCTTGACGTAGGAGGTCGGCAGCCCCACGATTCGCTTCAGGCACCGTGCGGCGTCGTCCAGGCGCCCAGCGCGCCGGTACATCTCGGCCGCCAGGACCGTTACCATCGGCAGGCTGCGGGAGAAGTCCAGGCTGTCGAGGCGTTTGCAGGCGAGTTCGATGTCGCCACCCGCGGCGGCAAGTGCGGCGGCTGTGGCGGTCCGGAACGTCTGCCAGGGAACGCCGTGGACTTCGGCGTCGACAACCTCGGTCAGAAGGTGCGCGGCTTCGTCGAGTGCGCCGGCGTCGTGGGCGGCCGCCACGGTCAGCGCGTAGAAGATACGTGCGAGCGAGGTGTACGCGGTGTGCTCTCCGGCCGGCATCGACAACGTGCGGAAGGTCGCCTGCGCCGCCGCCAACTCGTCGTGCCAGTAATGGATGAAGCCCCGTGTGACGAGCTCGATTCCACCGTCGTACTGGAACCACTCGGTGTCCCCGTCGGCAGCCGCTGGAGGTGCCTGGTCCAGTGTGAGCTCCGCCTGTAGGAACTCCCCGCCGAATGCGAGTGCGAATGCCAGATTGGAGGCGGCTCGGTGGGCGAGGACGCGATGACCGGCGGCCCGAGCCTCGTTCCTCGCGGCGGCGAGGAAGCGCACAGCTGCCGGGGTGTCGCGGCGCAGTCGCAATTCCGTCCAGCCGAGGAGGAAGACCGCGTGAGCATGACTGTGGTGTGCGGTACCCCCGATGTCGAGCGCGGCCCGTACCCGGTCGGCTGCGGCCTCCAGGTCCGCCGGCCGATGCGCGAGGAACAGGTCGGCGAGTGCCCGGGTCGATTCCAGGTGCGCGGCGACAGCGGGGTGGGCCGGTCCCGTCGACCGGGCGCGGGCGAGGAGGAGCGCCGAACCGGCCGAATCGCCGAGGACATCGACACAGCACGCGCGGATGAGCAGTATCTCGGGGGTGTCCGCGAGGTTGGTCGGGAGCGCGAGGCACCGTGCATTCAGGGCACTCGCGTGTGACTCGATCACCAGTCGCAACCAGTGCTCGCGGATGATGTCGACGGCGCGACCCGGCGCGCCCGCGCGCATTGCGTGAACCGTCGCCTCGATCGGGAACCTCGGGGCGAGCCAGTCGGCGGCCACCAGGTCGAGCCGTGCCGCGCTTGCCGCGTCCAGCCGTTGTAGCGCTACCCGACACCGTTGCGCAAACACATCGTGCCAGCGATACGCGGTGCTACCGTCCGCGCCGACGTACCGGTCGAGGAACAGTCCACGACGGACGCACTCCTCGAGCAGCGGCGCGCTGTGACGGTGGCCGCTCAGCGCCGTCGCGAGATCGGCATCGATCCGATCGCACGTCGTGGTTGCGAGGACGAACTCGGCCAGTTCCGGTGGCAGGTGGTTCAGTACCGTGTCGGTCACGTAGCCGGTGAGCAGGTCATCGGAGATATTCGCCGGAAGGGCCGGGTTGGTCGCCGCCCGATCGTCGAGGTTCAACAGTGCCAGCCGCACAGCAACCGGCCAGCCGCCCGTTTCACGGTGCACCGACGCGGCCACTTCCGCGGACGCCGGAGCGTCGAAATCGCTGGTCGCCTCCACGATTTCCACAGTCGTCAATGCGAGATCCTGCGAGGTGACCAGGGTTGCAGCCCCGCCGACCAGCTGTCGGTTGAACCAAGTGTCGAGCTTCCCGGTACCCGCGAGGACGAATCGAATGCTGCCGGAAGCCGATTCGGCCATCGGGCGGATGACTTCGACAAGGTCATCGGCCTCGGCCAAATGGGCGTCGTCGACGATCACCACCACGGGGCCGGGAAGGCCGCTCGCTACTCGTTCGAGGTGTGTGATCAGGGCCTGCCGGCCGTTGGGCGCGATGAATCTGCCGCGTACCGGGAGTCCGTGCCTCTCGGCCGTCCTGTGCAGCGCGGTGACCAGCCCTGCCGCGAAGCTCTCGGGCCCACGGTCGTGTCGGGAGAGCGACAGCCATGCAGTCGGTTGGGTGCCGGCCCGCGCCCACGCCGCGAGCGCGGTGGTCTTGCCGAAACCGGGAGGTGCCACGACCAATGTGATCGGCGAGTGCGTCACCGCTGCGTCGAACAATGTTTGCAGCCGCGGTCGGGGCCGAGTGCCGGGACTGGGGTCTGGCGGTTCGACCAAGAACCATGGCGCATAACTCCAGTGCCGTCGCAGCTCACCGCCCATATCGGCGGAGTTTAGTCACCGTGTGGATACAGGGCGCACCTGAGCGGAGCAGGCAGGCTGGCCAGTGCGTGATCGACGACGTCGTCGACGGTGAACACCGGCTCGGTGGTGCGGTCTATGGCGAGGCTCTCGACCATCGACCACCAGCCGCGTAGCAGGATCCGGGTGGCCGCGGACGGTTCGCTGCCGGTCGCCTCGAGCGTGCGCTCGACCATCGTGTTCTTCATGTGCTCGCGGATCTCCCGGATCTGCGGGTCGGCGCCGAAGCCGCCGTGGAAGAACGATTGGTAGTTTGCGCCGTGCCGGTCGATGAACGAGACGAATGCGTGCACGACTGCCCGGAGCGGTTCACCGGCGGGATCGGCAGGGTCTGCCTTGGCTGCGCGCAGCAGTCGGCGGGCGGCTGCCCCCACAACGGCGACGTAGTAGTCCTGCTTCGTTGGGAAATAGCGGAACAGGAGGCCGCGCGATATCCCGGCCTGTTCGGCGACGCGGTCGATGGACAGCGCATGGATCGGCCGGGCCGCCAGTTCCTGCAGGCCGATTGCGACCAGCTGGCGCTTGCGCTCCTCCGGAGGCAGCCGGCGGCGGGGGGCGCCGGTTTCGGTCGACAAGAGATACACCGTCCAGGTTCTTGATTGCGCGGTCAGTCTACGGATAGATTAACTGAGCAATGCTCAGTTATTGCTGCCGTTATGGAGGACTGCATGGATTTCTCACAGACCGCACGGTCGAGGGAGTACCTCGACCGACTGCGCGCCTTCATCGCGACCGAGGTTGCCCCCGTCGAGGCCCGGCTCCGGGCCGAGCGCGTCGCGCCGCTCGCGCAGCGCTCCGACGTCTCCGGCGCCGCGATGTGGCAGGTCTCCGATGAGTTCCGTGCGCTGCAGACCAAGGCCCGCGAGCAGGGTCTGTGGAACCTCTTCATGCCCGACGCCGAACTCGGCGCCGACCTCACCAACGTCGAGTACGCCCCGCTTGCCGAGGAGATGGGACGCTCGCCGTTCGTCTCCGCAATCTTCAACTGCGACGCCCCCGACACCGGGAACATGGAGGTGCTCTACCACTACGGCAGCCCCGCACAGAAGGAGCGCTGGCTACGCCCGCTGCTCGACGGCGAGATCCGCTCGGCGTTCTGCATGACCGAACCTGAGGTGGCGTCCTCCGACGCCACCAACATGGCCGCGACCGCGATCGTCGAGGGTGACGAGGTGGTGCTGAACGGCCGCAAGTGGTGGAGTACCGGCATCGGTAGCCCCGACTGCAAGATCCTCATCTTCATGGGCCTCACCGATCCGGAAGCGCACCGGTATCAACGGCATTCGATGGTGCTGGTCCCGATGGACACCCCCGGCGTCAAGGTCGAGCGGATGCTCTCGACCATGGGTTTCTACGACGAGCCCGGCGGGCACGGCGAGGTGTCGTTCACCGATGTGCGGTTGCCGCTGGACGCGATCATCGCCGGTCCCGGAAGGGGATTCGAGATCGCACAGGGGCGCCTGGGTCCGGGACGTGTGCACCACTGCATGCGTCTGGTCGGTCTCGCCGAGGCCGCGCTCGAACTTGCGATCCGCCGCGGCACCGAACGCGTTGCGTTCGGCAAGCCGTTGATCAATCTGGGTGGCAACCGCGAACGCGTCGCCGACGCCCGGATCGCGATCAACCAGTTGCGGTTGCTGGTGCTCAACACCGCGTGGCTGCTCGACACCCAGGGCATCGCGGGCGCGCGGTCGGCGGTGTCCGAGATCAAGGTCGCCGCACCGCGCGTCGCGCAGCAGGTGATCGACTTCGCGATCCAGATCCACGGCGGCGGAGGGTTGTCCGACGACTTCCCGCTCGCCGGTGCGTGGACGGCGGCCCGGGCGCTGCGGCTGGCCGACGGCCCCGACGAGGTGCACCAGGGCCTGGTGGCCCGCTTCGAGTTGGGCAAGTACCAGTGACGGCGGACCTGCCCGAGAACGCGCGCGCCGTCCGCGACGAGGACGCCTTCGATGTCGAGGCCGTCGCGCAGTGGCTCCGAGAAAACAGTGTGCACGAGAACGGTGTTCCCGAGGTGCGCCAGTTCGCGGGTGGGGCGTCGAACCTGACCTACTTGCTGCGCTACCCGCACCGAGATCTGGTGCTGCGCCGTCCCCCTGCCGGGGCGAAGCCGTCGTCCGGGCACGACATGGTCCGCGAGTACCGCATCCAGTCGCTGCTCGCGCCCGTGTACCCGCACGTGCCGGCGATGGTGGGCCTGTGCACCGATCCTTCGGTGCTGGGCAGCGACTTCTACGTGATGGAACGCGTCGAGGGCACGATCCTGCGGGCCGCTCCCCCGGCGGAACTCGGCCTGACGCCGGAGAACACCCGCGAGCTGTGCCTGCGCGTGATCGACCTGCTGATCGAACTGCACGGCGTCGACCCGGACGCGGCGGGACTCGACGAGTTCGGCCGCGGCACCGGATATGTGGCGCGGCAGGTGGCGGGCTGGACCAAGCGCTATGCGGCGGCCCGCACCGACAACGTGCCCGATTTCGCACGGGTCACGAAGTGGCTCGAGGACAATCAACCGGAGGACATCGCGTCGGCGGTGATCCACGGCGACTTCCGGCTCGACAATGTCGTGCTCGGTGACGACCTGATGCCCCGTGCCGTCCTGGACTGGGAGTTGGCCACCATCGGCGACCCGCTGATGGATCTGGGTTCGAGCCTCGCGTACTGGGTGCAGGCCGACGATCATCCGATGATGCAGGCCACCAAGCGTCAGCCGTCGGACCTGCCGGGCATGCTCACCCGTCGGGAGATCGTCGACTATTACGCAGAGCGAACCGGCCTCCCCGTCGACAACTGGGGTTTCTACGAGGTGTTCGGGCTGTTCCGCCTAGCGGTGATCGCGCAGCAGATCTACTACCGCTATCACCACGGCCAGACCACCAATCCCGCGTTCGAGCACTTCTGGATGGCGGTGGGCTATCTCGATACCCGGTGCAACGAACTGATCGACGGCACGGGGAAGGCGCAGTAGTGGTGACTTGCGTCATGCATTGATGCAGACCGCCGGGCGGCCACGCCTATCGCGGGCCGTCGAGCTCGAAGTACAGCGTGTCCGACCAGTAGCCGAGACCGAGTTCACGGAGGGGCTCCTCGATGCTCTCCTGCGACGGCGTGAACACCCGCTGCCAGAAGGTCGGCTTGGCGGGTACGAACTTGGTCAGCACCGCCTCCATTTCTGCATCGATGTCCGCCAGCCCGGCCATCAGTGCGCGCCCCTGGTCCGCGAACGGCTCGTCGTCCATGTCGAAGACCTCGCCACATTCGAGGACGAAATGGTGGTCGGGTTCGGTGTGGCTGCGCAGGAACCGCAATGCATCCTCGGCCATCGTGCCGAGACCGGGATGGTCGATGCGGCCGAGGAAGCGGTCGAGCCGGTCGATGCCGGGGCCGCAGCGCGCCGTGACCGCGATCAGGCCGGGGGTCTCGTCCCAGATGATCGACTGGCAGGCGCGGGGGTCCGCGGAGACCAGGATCCGGGGGACCAGCGGTATCGCGTACGACCACTCGGAGATACCGGACAGGCGCCGGCTGCGAACCCTCGCCGGATCGTCCTGAGGGGCAATAGGCGTGGTGTAAAGGTAGGTGCGGTTGGCCACGGCCGCTTCCTGTCTGTGGTCGGATCGGGCGATGAGGTCGAGTCCAAGCCCTCTCCGTCCGTTGGGGGTTTCATCGTCCAGATTTGAGGCTCGATCCGAAAACACCTGTGGCGGTGGAGGAGTCCGAGGACCCGCCCACCGCCACCGGGAGTAGCGACGAGTGCTGTTACTCGGCGCCGATGATGAAGGCCTCGAGGTCGGCGCGTGCCTTGTCGTCGGCCATCTGGACCGGCGGCGACTTCATCAGGTAGGCGGAGGCCGGGTAGACCGGTCCACCGATGCCGCGGTCCAGCGCGATCTTCGCGGCGCGGACGGCGTCGATGATGATGCCAGCGGAGTTCGGCGAGTCCCAGACCTCGAGCTTGTACTCGAGGTTCAGCGGGGCGTCACCGAAGGCGCGGCCCTCGAGACGGACGTACGCCCACTTGCGGTCGTCGAGCCACTCCACGTAGTCCGAGGGACCGATGTGGACGTTGCGGTCGTGAACCTTGCCGGCGAGCGAACCGGTGAGGTTCGACGTCACGGCCTGGGTCTTGGAGACCTTCTTGGACTCCAGGCGATCACGCTCGAGCATGTTCTTGAAGTCCATGTTTCCACCGACATTGAGCTGGTAGGTACGGTCCAGCACGACGCCGCGGTCCTCGAACAGCTTCGCCATCACGCGGTGGGTGATGGTGGCACCGACCTGGCTCTTGATGTCGTCGCCCACGATCGGGACGCCGGCGTCCTTGAACTTCGCGGCCCACTCCGGATCGGAGGCGATGAAGACGGGCAGGGCGTTGACGAACGCGACACCGGCGTCGATGCAGCACTGCGCGTAGAACTTGTCAGCCTCCTCGGAGCCCACCGGCAGGTAGGAGACGAGGACATCGACCTTGGCGGCCTTGAGGGCGGCGACGACGTCGACGGGCTCCGCGTCGGAGACCTCGATGGTCTCCGCGTAGTACTTGCCGATGCCGTCGAGCGTCGGACCGCGCTGGACCGGGACGTCGAGCGGCGGCACGTCGGCGATCTTGATGGTGTTGTTCTCGCTGGCGAGGATCGCCTCGGACAGGTCGAATCCGACCTTCTTGGCGTCGACGTCGAAGGCGGCGACGAACTGGACGTCGCGAACGTGGTACTGGCCGAACTTCACGTGCATCAGGCCGGGAACGGTCGAGCTCTCGTCGGCGTCCTTGTAGTACTGCACGCCCTGGACCAGGGACGAGGCACAGTTACCCACGCCCACAATGGCTACGCGCACCGTGGTGCTGTTCTCACCCATGGTCGGGTTCTCCTTCGTTTTTCTTGGGTGCTGATGTTGTTGATGTTTGTTCGGCGGCGATCAGCTCGTTGAGCCATCGCACTTCCCGTTCGCTCGTTTCGAGACCGAGCTGGTGGAGCTGGCGGGTGTAGCGATCGAGTGATCCGCTGGCCCGCCCGACGGCGTCGCGGAGGCCCTCACGGCGCTCCTCGACCTGGCGTCGTCTGCCTTCCAGGATTCGCATCCGCGCTTCGGCGGGGGTACGGCTGAAGAAGGCGAGGTGCACGCCGAACCCGTCGTCGGTGTAGTTCTGCGGCCCAGTGTCCGCCACCAGCTCGGTGAAACGCTTGCGGCCGGTGGGGGTGAGCTCGTAGACGCGGCGCGCCCGGCGCTTGATGGTGCCGTCGACTCCCGCGTCCTCGGCGATCAACCCGTCCGCCTGCATGCGGCGCAGGGTCGGGTACAGCGAGCCGTAGGAGAACGCGCGAAATGCACCGAGCAGGCCGGTCAGCCGCTTGCGAAGCTCGTATCCGTGCATGGGTGACTCGAGGAGTAGCCCGAGAATTGCGAGTTCGAGCAAGATCACACCCCCTGAGTGTCCCGAACATAACCGATAGATGCGATCGCCAACTATATCGCACCGATATATACGCACGCACTGTTCCGGGAAACCGCTGTCAGAAGACCTACCGGTCGCTCCGGTAGACGCTGCGGACCACGCCGTCGAAATCGGCCGTCAGGAACCCCTGCGAGCCGGTGTCCTCGTTCCGCAGATAGATGCTCACGACCGGCCCCGCATCGTCGTCGCGGTCCGCGATCAGGTAGATCTGGGTCGGATCGTCCACACCCAGGGTGCGATCGGCGCCTTTCAGCAGCCCGATCAGCCGGGAGACGTTCGGGCGGAGTTTCGCCAGATCGACAGGTACGCCCTCGGTGCGGCCCGGCGACCTTCCCTCGTCCGTGAGCTTTCCGTCTTCGTAGCGGTACGACTGTTCGCTGCCGGGCGCGCCGGGCACCGGGCGGGAGATCGACGCGTACTCGGGATAGATCGTCAGGCTGTCGACCTCCGAACTGCCCAGTTGCCGGTCGATGTCGTCGAGCATCTGCCCGAGCCCCGTTGCGGTGGTCAGGTCGGCGCCTGCCGCGCCACCAGCCGCATCGATGTGATCCTGGGTCGCCGAGGCCACCACCGCGACGCCGCACACCAGGACGACAGCGGCCGCGAGCGCGAGAATCCAGCGGGGGCTCCGCGGTGGGGGCGGGGTGAGCACGGAATCCCGCAGAGGCGAGTGCGCCTGCAGGTCCCGCACGAGCCGATCGAGATCGTCCAGAGTGCGCGCCGCCCGTGCGGCATGCACTCGCTTCCGGTGCTCGACATCGGATAGTTGCCCGTCGGCGTAGGCCGTGTCGAGGGCATCGCACACCACCGCGCGGTCGACGTCACGGGCGCGAACTCGCGTTGTCGCGGTCATGGGGCGACGATTGTTCGGCATGCTCACCGTCCCTGGGCCGGCGAGACGTCGATGATCGTGCCGTCCATCCGCGTGTCCACCATTCCTGTTCGTTTCTCTTGGTCCTCGAACAAGACGCTGACCAGACCCTCGCCACCCTCGCCCGAATCCGGTCGCACGAAGATGTGCTCCACCTCTGCGGCGGGCATTCCGACACGCCCCGGCCCGGTCGCGATCACCTCGGCGAGGCGGTCGACGTCGAGGGCTGCGAGGTCGACGGTGACAGTGTCCAAGGAGCGGGACTCCGGCGCCCTCGACGGTGAGAAGCCGCCCCGGAAGCTCCAATCCTGTGCGCGATACGGTTGGTCCGGCAGCATCCGCGCGAAGAACACGTAGGTCGGGTAGAAGATCACGTCGTCCACCCGCAGGTCACCGAACTTCTGCTCGTACTGACGCAGGAAGTCGCGGATCCCTTCGGGAGAGCGGGGGTCGAGCGGCTCGATCACGATCGGTGCCGGCTCACCGGGTGCGACGGGAGCAGGCGCCGGGGCCCGATCAGCGACGACGGCCGTCTCGGGGGCCGCGGCGTCGCCCCGATTCGTGTACACCACCGTTCCGAAGATTGCCACGACCGCGACGGCAACCGCGGCCACGGCGCCTCCCGGAACCCGCCTGCGCGGTGCCGGCGAGGACTCGCGCGCGGCCTCGACGAGATGCTCGGGAACTTGCAGATCTGCGACGAGGGAACCCAGTTCGCCGAGCGTCTTGGCCTTCATGGCCTGCGTGGTCCGGGCCTGGTACTCGGTCGGGTCCAGTTGGCCCTCTCCGTACCCGGCGTCGAGGAGTGTGCAGGTCTGGGCGCGATCGATGTCGCGCGCACGTTTTCTCGCCGAGGCTCGCTGTGGCACCTGGCTGATCCTAGGGAACCGGCCGGAATGTGTCGGCACCCGTCCGTACCCGCGCTCGCACCCGCTGGGCACCGACGTTGACACCAACTGTCAAGACCTTGTGTTCGTCCCCACGTGTGTCCAGTCCGATCGACTCGGTTGTCGGGGGACGCACGTACTCTGGTCTGCGTGCGGATACAGCGGCAGGTCGTGGACTACGCGCTGCAGCGCCGGTCCTTGCTCGCCGAGGTCTACTCGGGGCGGACCGGCGTGACCGAAGTCTGCGATGCGAGTCCCTACCTGCTGCGGGCGGCCAAGTTCCATGGCCGCAGCAGTTCCGTGATGTGCCCGATCTGCCGTAAAGAAGAGCTGACCATAGTTTCTTGGGTTTTCGGCGACAGATTGGGTCCGGTTTCCGGCTCTGCTCGGACGCCGGAGGAGCTGGTGCGACTGGCTGCGAGCGAGGAGGAATTCTCGGTCCACGTCGTCGAGGTGTGCCGCACGTGCAGCTGGAACCATCTGGTTCAGTCCTACGTTCTCGGTGCGGTACCGGCGCCGAAGCGGCCGCGGAGGTCCACCTCCAGCCGCTCGTCGGCCCGCCGCACCGCGATCGAGTAAGTTCTCCACCCCATATCCACCGCCCGACACGACCGAGGACTGCCCACAGTCGCCCGATTACTGGAGATTTGTACGTGAGTTCCCCCCACAACAACCCGCAGGGTGGTCGACCCACCGGACCCCGACGACCCAGCGGGCCGCTGCCGAGTGGCCGCCCGGCTGGGCCGCAGTCCGGTCGACCCGTGGGGGGTCCGCCTCCGCGTCGCAATCCCGCCCCTCCGGCCTCCGGCCGTCCGGCTCCGCGCCAGCCGCAGGGTCAGGGCGGACGCCCTCCTCAGGGTCGGCCGCCGCAGGGTGGCGGGCGCGGTCCAGGTGGGCGTCCGCCGGCCGGACCGCCGCCCACCGCGCGCAAGTCCGGTGGTGGAGCGGGCGGTCAGCCGCCGAAGCCGCCGAAGAAGACCAAGTCCAGCCGGTGGAAGATTGCCCGGCGCACCGCGTACGCCGTCATCGCCGTCGGCCTGATCGTGCCCATTCTGGCGTTCATGGTTGCGTACGTCGTCGAGGACGTGCCGAGGCCCGGTGACATGAAGACCAACCAGGTCGCGACGATCCTGGCGTCGGACGGCACGACGGAGATCACGCGGGTGGTGCCGCCCGAGGGGAACCGCACCGAGGTCTCGATCGACCAGATTCCGGTGCACGTGCGTAACGCCGTGCTGTCGGCGGAGGACCGGGATTTCTACACGAACCCAGGCTTTTCGGTGTCCGGCTTTGCTCGCGCCGCCCGCGACAACGTGCTCGGCAAGGACAGCGCCGGTGGCGGGTCCACCATCACGCAGCAGTACGTGAAGAACGCACTCGTCGGCTCGGAACGCTCGCTCACCCGAAAGATGCGGGAGCTGGTGATCTCCTCGAAGATGGCCAAGCAGTGGTCCAAGGACGACATTCTCGCGGCGTATCTGAACACCATCTACTTCGGTCGCGGCGCGTACGGCATCGCGGCGGCATCCAACGCCTACTTCGGCAAACCGGTCGAGCAGTTGTCGGTTGCCGAGGGCGCCGTGCTCGCCTCCGTGATCCAGTTGCCGTCGGCACTCGATCCCGAAACCAATCCCACCGGCGCACAGGCGCGTTGGAACTACGTGCTCGACGGTATGGTCGCCAGCGGCACGCTCAGCGCCGCCGACCGCGCCACCATCAAGTTCCCGCAGGTGGTTCCCCTCGCCGAGGTCGACAACGGCGGCGGTGCCGGAGGCCCCGAGGGCCTGATCAAGCAGCAGGTGCTGCAGGAGCTTTCGGCGTCGGGGATCAGTGAGCAGGACCTCAACACCGAGGGCCTGCAGATCACCACGACGATCGATCCGCAGGCACAGGCCGCGGCGGTCAAGGCAGTCGAGAAGTACATGGACGGGGAGCCGTCCGAGCTGCGGACCGCGGTGGTGTCGATCGATCCGCGCACGGGCGGGGTGAGCGCCTACTACGGTGGCCCGGACGGCGCGGGCTTCGACTTCGCTCAGTCCGGCCTGCAGACCGGATCGTCGTTCAAGGTCTTCGGTCTCGCAGCCGCACTGGACCAGGGCATCCCGCTGTCGCAGATGTACGACAGCTCGCCGCTCACCGTCAACGGCATCACCATCGGCAACGTCGAGGGTGAGTCCTGCGGCACGTGCACCATTGCCGAGGCGCTCAAGCGGTCGCTGAACACCAGCTTCTACCGGATGATGCTGCAGATGGACGACGGCCCGCGGGCTATCGCGGACATGGCGCACAAGCTCGGCATCCCCGAGTACATCCCCGGTGTCGGTGACACGCTCACCGAGCCGGGCGGGATCGGCCCCAACAACGGCATCGTGCTGGGCCAGTACCAGTCCCGGGTGATCGATATGGCGTCCGCGTACGCCACGCTCGCCGCGTCGGGCGTCTACCACACCCCGCACTTCGTGCAGAAGGTCGTGACCGCCGACGGCACCGTGTTGCTCGACCGGGGCACCCCGACCGGCAAGGAGGTGGTCGACGCAGCGGTTGCCGACAATGCCACCGCCGCGATGGTGCCCATCGCCGGGTACTCCAACGGCCACAACCTGGCCGGTGGTCGCCCGTCGGCGTCGAAGACCGGCACCGCTCAGCTCGGCGACACCGGTTCCAACAAGGACGCGTGGATGGTCGGCTACACGCCGCAGCTGTCCACCGCAGTGTGGGTTGGCACCGGGCCGGGTCTGCCGCTCGTGAACAGCTGGGGCGGAATGATCTACGGCTCCGGTCTGCCGTCGGACATCTGGAAGGCAACGATGGACGGTGCGCTCAAGGGCACCGACATCGAGAAGTTCCCGACGCCGGCCCCGATCGCCGGCCAGGCCGGGGTGCCGCAGTACTCGGCCCCGGCTCCGGCGAAGACCACGCCGCCCGCCCCGTCGTCGACGACATCGACGCCGACGCCGCTCATCCCGCCGGTCGAGATCACCACGCGTGACGTGGAGATCCTTCCCGGCGTGACGATCCCGATCCCGGGTATCGCCCCGGGGAGGACGACGACGGCGCCGACGACGCCGCCGAGCTCGCCGAGCACGCAGACCCAGGAACCGCAGACGCCGCCGCAGGGACAGCAGCGACCGGTCCCGCAGCCGGTACCCGCCGGATAGTTTCTTCCCGGTAGCCTCGCGGGGTGGCCGACAACGCAGCGGGCAGCACCGAATCCGACACCGACGTCGAACTGGTGTCGCCGGCGCCGCTCGCTGCGGATCGGCGTTCTGCCGACTGGCGGGACGTGCCGGGCCACACCGATCCGCTGACCGCGCAGCTGTCGTCGACGATCGGTGGCCCGGTCGGACGGCACGCGCTGATCGGGCGCACCCGCTTCTTCACACCGATGCGGGTGATCCTGCTACTGGCCGTGGTGTTCCTGAGCCTCGGCTGGTTCAGCAAGGCGGGCTGCATCCAGCAGGCGCCGATCGGCGCGAACGGTGCACTGGGACTGGATTGGAGCGGCAACCGCCAGTACGTGGCGATGTGTTACTCCGACACCGTTCCGCTGTACGGGGCGGAGCGGCTCGACGAGGGCGCCTTCCCTTACAAGAAGTGGTGGGAAGAGCCTGGGGCCGACGGTTCGGTTCAGCGCCGCTACATGGAGTACCCGGTGCTGTCGGGGCTCTACCAGTACGGCTCGATGGCGGTCGCGAAGGCATGGGACGCTGCGTCGTGGCTGCCCGGCGGGCTGCAGGTCGCGATCTACTTCAATGTCGTCGCGTTCGGGCTGGCGGTGGCGTGGCTGGTGACGGTGTGGGCGAGCGCCCTGCTGGCCGGCCGGCGTGTGTGGGACGCGGCGCTCGTCGCGTGCTCTCCATTGGTGATCGTTCATGCGTTCACCAACTTCGATCTGTTGGCCACTGCCTTCGCGACGGGTGGTCTGCTGGCGTGGGCCCGTAAGCGCCCGGTGCTCGCGGGCATCCTGTTGGGTCTCGGCGGGGCGGCCAAACTGTATCCGCTGATGTTGCTCGGTCCGCTGCTGGTGCTGTGTCTACGGTCGGGCCGGATGCGGGTGTGGACGCAGACGGCACTGTCCGCGGCCGCGACCTGGCTGGTGGTGAATCTGCCGATTGCGCTGCTGTTTCCGCGTGGGTGGGCAGAGTTCTTCCGGCTCAACTCGGAGCGTGGCGCCGATCCGGATTCGGTGTACAACGTGATCCGCTCGTTCACCGGGTGGACGGGATTCGATGGGACTCTTGCGGCCGGTGAGGCGCCGAGCGTGCTCAACGCGGTGTCGCTGCTGCTGTTCATCGCAGTGTGCGTCGGCATTGCGTATGTGGCATTGACGGCGCCGCAGCGCCCGCGGGTCGCACAACTGTGCTTCCTGCTGGTCGCGGGCTTTCTGCTCACGAACAAGGTGTGGAGCCCGCAGTACTCGCTGTGGCTGGTGCCGCTCGCGGTGCTGGCTCTGCCTCACCGTCGGATCCTGTTGGCGTGGATGACCATCGACGCGCTCGTGTGGGTTCCGAGGATGCTCTACTACCTCGGTGTCTCGAACAAGGGGTTGCCGGAACAGTGGTTCACCGCCACCGTCGTGGTCCGCGACCTCGCGGTACTCGGGTTGTGTGCACTGATTCTGCGGCAGATCTACCGGCCGTCGGAGGATCTGGTGAGGTACGGGTTCATCGACGACCCGGTCGGCGGTGTTCTCGACCAGGCCGTGGACGACCCGCCGCGATGGCTGCCGAACAGGCTGCGCCCACGCGTTTCGGTGCACACCGAGTAGGTGGTGCTGATCGGCTCTGCCGAGCGTGGTCCGCTCAGACCCGGAGCGAGGTGAACGGTGCGAACGGGATGATCCGGACGGCGAACCACAGCGCGGTGACCGCCATCGCCGTGGCCGGCGCCCAGCGAAGGTGCTGCCAGCTGCGAATCTTCCTGCCCCGCAGTCTCCCCCATGTCCAGGCGCAGTACGCCCAGACCGACAGGACGAGTGCGGCGACGCCGACGGCGTTGTACTGCAGGGCTGCCGGGACGTCGAGGTGCAGTAGTGAGTACAGCATTCGGGTACTTCCGCAGCCTGGGCAGTTGATGCCGAACAGCGCCTTCGTGGGGCATACCGGGATGGCACCGCCCGGAGTGGTCGGATCGGCCCAGGCCACCGCCCCGCAGACCAGGACCGCGGCCCCCGCCACCGCCGTGGGTGCGCTGAGGCGGCGGAGCAGCCGTGGAGACAGGATCCGCACGCGATCGGATGCGTCACATCGAGCCAATATCCGCCCCTGCCAGCTGTTCCCGCAGGTTCCGACCGGAATTCGGTTCGTTCCTGAGGAAGGGATTCTGCGTCACTTGCCGAACCTCATTGTCTCAGGGGGAGCCGTGCTGTCACGGATTGCGCGTCAGGCGCTGACTTACCCGATGTGACGGCCCCGGGCCGAACTACATGATCGCCCACCCCTTGCCGCGGCCGGGCCCACAGGAAACGGAAGAAGAAGACCGACAGCAGCACCGCCTGCACCCACACCCCGAGCTGGACGGCGGCCTCAGCGACGCCTCCGTCGGCTCCGGTGACGAGGGCGTCGAAGTACCGGAACACGCCGATTCCCAGCGTGAGGTCCGCGAGCAGGTATGCCCCCACCAGCGACCACGGCACCCGCAGGAGCACCAGGAACGGGATCAGCCACAGCGTGTACTGGGGCGAGTGCACCTTGTGCAGCAACAGGAATGCGCACAGCATCGCGCCGCTGACCCCGATCCAGGGGTAGCTGCCCTCCCGCTCGTAACGCTTCCACCCCAGCCACAGTGCGAGCGCGAAGACGGCGCACAACAGCAGTGGCGACGCGACGCCGACGAAGTGGTGATAGGCGTCGGAGCCCTGCTGTCCGCCGCCCATCAGTGGTCGCAGGCCCCAGTACCAGATGCTGTTGCTGGTGAGGTCGGCTTTGCGGAGCTGCTGGAACGCGAAGGACGCGCGCCAGCCGTCGTAGCCGGCCAGTGCAAACGGCAGGTTGATCGCGATCACCGTCGTCGCGGCGGCCCCGATCACGGCGACCGCCCCGCGCACGTCGAAGCGGCCGCGAGTGCGGTCCTCGGTGAGCACGTACAGCGCGAGCGGCAACACGAACAGCCCCGGGTAGAGCTTGAGGCAGAACCCGACGCCGAGCAGCACCGCCGCGAGCACCGCACGGGTGCGCAGCGACCAGCGGTTCGACGCCATCACGAAGATCGCACCCACCGCCGTCGCGACCACCGGCAGCTCCCAGTTGTGGAATGCGTACAGCAGCAGCGGCGGCGCGGCCGCCCACAGCAGCGCGCGGCGGCCAGCGAGCCGGCCCAGCATCCACGCCGTCGCCAGCCCGAACGGTGCGAGCAGCAGTGCCGAATGTTCGAGGAATGCGGCGTCAGTGTGGGCTCCGATCCCGCCGAGCCACATCAGCAGCCCGCTGAGTACCGGATATTCGACGGTGCCACCGGTGAGCAGTCCGTCGCGGGTGATCCCGCCGCCGACGTACGGGAACAGGTGCAGGTCGATGCCGCGGCCGAGCCACAGGTACTGGATGTCGGAGTAGCAGACGTTGCGGTCCTTGATCCGGTCGAAGATCAGGCTGCGCCCGTCGGCGCCGAACGGGGGGCCCACACAGCGGGCCTTGTCGAGGTAACCCAGGAGGAGTGTGAGCGTGCAGGCAGTGACGATCGTGGCCATCGTTCTGGCCCGGATACTCGCCGCCGCCCGCATGGAATCCAGCGTAGGGCGATCCGGGGCGGCGGTGGGATCGGCGAGATCGCAGTGAGGGTTGATTTCCCTGGTCAAGGCCGCTCGTGTAGCCTGCAAAGGTTGCTGACGCAACGACCCTCCTGCCACGGACAGCCCGTGGCCGTTTCACAGTCCATAGGAGGTGATGAGGTCTTATGCGTCATTACGAATTGATGGTCATCCTCGACCCCAGCCTGGACGAGCGCACTGTCGCCCCGTCCCTGGATACGTTCCTCAATGTCGTCCGCAAGGATGGCGGCAGCGTCGACAAGGTCGATGTCTGGGGTAAGCGTCGTCTCGCGTACGAGATTGCCAAGAACGCCGAAGGCATCTACGCGGTTATCGACATCAGCGCCGAGCCGGCCACCGTCAAGGAGCTCGACCGTCAGCTTGGTCTGAACGAGTCGGTGCTTCGTACGAAGGTCCTGCGCCACGGCAAGTGATTTCCGGCTGATCCAGGCTCGGGCGTTGGTCGGTACCAGCACCTAGGCTCTGGAACAACAGGAACTCCCCATACTGCAGGAGGAACCACATGGCAGGCGACACCGTAATCACCGTCATCGGAAATCTGACGGCTGATCCCGAGCTTCGATTCACCCCCGCGGGTGCCGCGGTCGCGAACTTCACTGTCGCGTCCACGCCCCGAACCTTCGACCGTCAGACCAATGAATGGAAAGACGGCGAGGCACTGTTCTTGCGCTGCAACATCTGGCGCGAGGCAGCGGAGAACGTGGCGGAGAGTTTGACCCGCGGTTCACGAGTGATCGTGAGCGGCCGGCTCAAGCAGCGCTCCTACGAAACTCGTGAAGGTGAAAAGCGCACTGTCGTCGAGCTCGAGGTCGATGAGATCGGCCCCTCGCTGAAGTACGCCACGGCCAAGGTCAACAAGGCCAACCGTGGTGGCGGCGGCGGGGGCGGCTTCGGTGGCTCCTCCGGCGGATCGGGTGGAGGACGTCCGGCTGCCAGCCAAGGTGGAGACGATCCGTGGGGTAGCGCGCCGCAGGCGGGCTCCTTCGGTGGTGGCTCCGGTGCTGGCGACGACGAACCCCCCTTCTGATCCGTACCTGATCGACAGCATCCAGAAAACGGAGAAAGACAATGCCGAAGCCGCCGTTGCGCGACAAGGTAATGAAGAAGAAGGTCTGCACGTTCTGCAAGGAAAAGAACACGCAGATCGACTACAAGGACACGACGCTGCTGCGTAAGTACGTCAGCGACCGCGGCAAGATCCGCGCGCGCCGTGTCACCGGCAACTGCGTTCAGCATCAGCGCGACGTGGCCGTTGCCGTGAAGAATTCGCGTGAGGTGGCCTTGCTGCCTTACGTCTCGACGGCTCGCTAAGGAAAGGGAGGGAAGACATGAAGCTGATCCTCACTGCTGACGTGGACAACCTCGGTGCGCCTGGCGACACCGTTGAGGTCAAGGACGGCTACGGCCGTAACTACCTGCTCCCCCGCGGCCTGGCCATCGTGGCCACCCGTGGCGCTCAGAAGCAGGTCGAGGGCATCCGTCGTGCGCAGGAAGCGCGCGCGGTCCGTGGCCTCGACCACGCCAAGGAGCTCAAGGCCGCCATCGAGGGCCTCGAGGGCGTGTCGCTGACGGTCAAGACCGCTGGTGACTCGGGCAAGCTGTTCGGTTCCGTCACCGCGGCCGATGTCGCTGCTGCCCTCAAGGCTGCCGGCGGACCGGTCGTCGACAAGCGCAGCCTGGAGCTGCCGAAGGCTCACATCAAGAGCGTCGGCAAGCACCTCGTCGTGGTCAATCTGCACCCCGATGTCGCTGCCAAGTTCCACCTGAACGTCGTCGGCGCCTAGTCGTCACGTTCCACTCGAAGGGCCTCGCGAACTCCGGTTCGTGAGGCCCTTCGGGCGTCTGGGGACAGCCTGTGGATAGATTCGCCACTCGGTGCCTTTCTGTGACCCACTTCATGTCGTGGTTAGCCGACCGTTTACCCAACACGCCCGGGATGTCAACCTGCGCGACACGCCGTGCGATTGTTAATCCACAGGTAAAAGAAGAGAAAAAAGGCCTTCTAGCTGGGAAATGTGGAGTGTGATGTTCGTCCATCCCCAGGTTGTCCACAGCTGGTTAACACTGCATGGTCCCTGAGTCCCCACTTCATCCACAACTGTGTACACAGGCCGGTTTGGTATGGGGTGTTTTGGGCCTTAACGTCACGGCAGAACGTGTCTCTCGATTTGCTCGTGCGGTGCCGCAGAGTTGTCGGGGGATACGGGTACAAAGAGTGTGGAAGATGCCTTCCGGCCACCGGTCCGGACAAGGTCGGAGCATCGGCGCGCGGAAGGACGGTCGTTTTGGCGGTTGTAGATGATCGTGGTCATTCCGAGTACCCGGGACCGCCGGAGAGCGAGCCCACCGAGGAGTTCGGCAGGCAGCCCCCGCACGACATGGTCGCGGAACAGTCGGTGCTCGGCGGCATGCTTCTGAGCAAAGACGCGATCGCGGACGTGCTCGAGGTGTTGCGCCCCGGAGATTTCTACCGCCCCGCCCACCAGTCGGTGTACGACGCGATCCTCGACCTCTACAGCCGCGGTGAGCCGGCTGATCCGGTGACCGTGTCGGCGGAGCTGGATCGCCGCGGCGAACTGCGTCGCATCGGCGGCGCCCCCTATCTCGTGACGCTCACTCAGACGGTGCCCACCGCCGCCAATGCCGGTTTCTACGCGGAGATCGTGGCGGAGAAGTCGGTGCTGCGCAGGCTCGTGGATGCGGGCACGCGCATCGTGCAGTACGGCTACGCCGGTTCCGACGGCCAGGATGTCGCCGAGGTGGTGGACCGCGCACAGGCCGAGATCTTCGACGTCACCGAACGCCGCACCACCGAGGACTTTGTGCCGCTCGAGGAGCTGCTGCAGCCGACGATGGACGAGATCGACTCCATCGCCAGCCGTGGCGGCCTGTCGCTCGGTGTGCCCACCGGATTCGCGGAGCTCGACGAGGTCACCAACGGCCTGCACCCGGGTCAGATGATCATCGTCGCGGCGCGACCCGGTGTCGGTAAGGCGCTCGCCCTCGACACTCCCCTGGCCACGCCCACCGGCTGGACGACCATGGGCGAGGTCGCGGTCGGCGACCAGCTGATCGACGCGCATGGCAGGCCGACCACCGTCGTCGCTGCGACCGAGGTAATGACGGGTCGTCCTTGCTACGAGGTGGAGTTCTCCGATGGCACCGTGCTGGTGGCCGACGAGCAGCACCAGTGGCTGACGGAGACGGACGTCGGCGAGAGTGTACGCACCACAGGCCAGCTCGCCGCGAGCATCGACGGCACAACACATTCGGTGACGAACACGCGGCCGTTGCAGCTACCGGCCTCGGATCTGCTCATCCCGCCGTACACGTTCGGCGCGTCGCTGGCCATCGATTCGGCCATCGATTCGGAGATCGTCATGCGGATCGAGGGCGAGGAATCCGAGTATGGCTCCCCCTCGCGCAGCCGGACCTTCGGTCCGCGCACCCTGGGAGTTTTGGGCTACAAGCACATTCCGGTGCAGTACCTGCGCGGCTCGGAGACACAGCGGCGGGCGGTGCTCGCCGGGCTGCTCGACACCGACGGCACTGTCACCGACGGCGGATCGGTGCAGTTGTCCGTCACCAGTGAACGGCTGGTGCGTGACGTCGAGGAGCTGATCGTCAGCCTCGGCTACCGCTGTCAGCTGAGCGCCAACCGGGTGATCGGCCGGACCGAGGAGGCGTCCTCGACCGCGTTCACGCTCACCTTCGCGACGGACGACGAGGTGTTCGGACTGCCGCGGAAGGCTCTGCTGCACAAGGAACGTCGCGCCGGCCGCAGCACGGCACGGTCCGGCTCGCGGCGCATCGTCGACGTCCGCAAGATTGCGAGCGTGCCGGTGCGGTGCGTCGAGGTGGACAATGCCGAGCACCTGTACCTGGCTGGTCGGTCGATGGTGCCGACGCACAACTCCACCATCGGTATGGATTTCATGCGATCGTGCTCCATCAAGCACGGCATGGCGAGCGTCCTCTTCTCGCTGGAAATGAGCAAAACCGAGATCGTGATGCGTCTGCTGTCCGCGGAGGCGAAGATCAAGCTCTCGGACATGCGCTCGGGCAAGATGACCGACGACGACTGGACCAAGCTGGCGCGGCGGATGAGCGAGATCAGCGAGGCGCCGCTGTTCATCGACGACTCCGCCAACCTGACGATGATGGAGATCCGGGCGAAGGCCCGCCGGCTCAAGCAGAAGCACGACATCAAGCTGATCGTGATCGACTACCTGCAGCTGATGTCGTCGGGCAAGAAGGTCGAGTCCCGCCAGCAGGAAGTCTCCGAGTTCTCGCGAAGCCTCAAGCTGCTGGCCAAGGAACTCGAGGTTCCGGTGGTCGCGATCTGTCAGCTCAACCGTGGTCCCGAGCAGCGAACCGACAAGCGGCCTCAGGTGTCCGACCTGCGTGAGTCCGGCTCGCTCGAGCAGGACGCCGACATGGTGATGCTGCTGCACCGCCCCGACGCCTTCGAGCGGGACGACCCGCGCGGCGGCGAGGCCGACATCATCCTCGGCAAGCATCGTGGTGGTCCCACCGCGACCATCACCGTCGCGCACCAGCTTCACCTGTCGCGGTTTGTGGACATGGCGCGGGGGTAGTTTCAGAAGTGTAGGTTCCGGATCTAGATGTCCTTTTCCAGGGTAATCAGTCCCGTACTTGTCATCAATCCAGGCTATATGTCCGTTCTGGTCGCATTCCGATAACACGTGTCGGCACTGAGTGTCACGCGGGTCTGGAATTTCTTCTAGAACCGCGGAACACTGCTTCTCCGGAGGTGGTCACTCCCATGTGGTGTGACGCTGGAGTCTTGCGTCACTTGAATTGGGCCGGGATTTGCTGTCGGGGGTGCTCGGTAGGGTTTCGATCACGCAGTTGATCTGCAGAAATTGTCAGTGCGCAGACTTCCAGGGGGGCAACACATATGGGATATACGTCCGTCGTTTTGGAGGACATACGGAGCCAGTTGGCGCCGGCTGATGTGGTGTTTGGCGAGCTTCGGAGAGTCGCGGGATCCGCATGCAATGAAGCGTGGAACGAGGCTCCCGTGCAAGGCGTTCGTGTCCTGCACCGTGTCGGTACCGATTGTTGGACCCGCTGCGCTGGTCGGATGGCGGCAGCATAGGACGTGGGGGTTTTCGCGCCTTTCGAGGTCAAGTCCAGGGGCGTGGTGTATCGGGGTCGTCGCGTGATTCCTCGTCGGGTTATGCGGTCAGGGCTGGTGTGAACTCCTCGGCGGGTTCGGTGGTGGTGTCGGCGGGCTTGTCGCCGCGGGCGGTGGCGAGGACGTCGAGTCCGAGGTAGCGGCGTCCTTCGATCCACTCGTCGTGTTGTTCGGCGAGCACGGCGCCGACGAGTCGGATCAGGGCGGTGCGGTCGGGAAAGATGCCGACGACGTCGGTGCGCCGACGGATCTCCTTGTTGAGCCGTTCTTGCGGGTTGTTCGACCAGATCTGCCGCCAGATCTGCTTCGGGAATCCGGTGAACGCGAGGAGATCGGCCCGGGCGCCGTCGAGGTGGTCGGCGACCTTCGGGAGCTTCTCGGTGAGGGCGTCGATGATCCGATCATATTGTGCGTGAACGGATTCCGAATCGGGCTGATCATAGACCGAGTGCAGCAGAGTTCTCACCCACGGCCACGAGGTTTTCGGGGTGACCGACATCAGATTGGTCGCGTAGTGGGTGCGGCAACGCTGCCACGAGGCGCCGGGCAGGGTGGCGCCTATCGCCGCGACCAGGCCGGCGTGGGCGTCGGAGGTCACCAGTTTCACCCCGGACAGGCCGCGGGCGACCAGGCCGCGGAAGAAGGTGAGCCAGCCGGCGCCGTCCTCGGCGGAGGTGACGTCGACGCCCAGGATTTCGCGGTAGCCGTCGGCGTTGACCCCGACCGCGACCAGGGCGTGAACGTTGACCACGCGCCCGTTCTCGCGGACTTTCAATACGAGGGCGTCGGCGGCGACGAATGTGTACGGGCCGGCATCGAGGGGCCGGTGGCGGAACGCCTCGACCTGCTCGTCGAGCTCCTTCGCCATGATGCTGACCTGGGACTTCGAGAGCGAGGTGATGCCCAACGTGTCGACCAGTTTCTCCATCCGGCGGGTCGACACCCCGAGCAGATAGCAGGTGGCGACGACCGTGGTCAGGGCACGTTCGGCACGTTTGCGGCGTTCGAGAAGCCAATCCGGGAAGTAGGAGCCTTGGCGGAGTTTGGGGATCGCGACGTCGAGGGTGCCGACGCGGGTGTCGAAGTCGCGGTGCCGGTACCCGTTGCGGGAGTTGGTGCGCTCATCGGAGCGTTGCCCGTAGCCGGCGCCGCACAGCGTGTCGGCTTCGGCGCCCATCAGGGCGTGAATGAACATCGTGAGCAGTTGATGAGGCTCAGCGGAAGTGCTCAGATGTGCTCGGTGAAAGTGCTCACCTGTGGGCGGGGTTCACTGTAGTGGTTGACGGGTGCCTGTGACGGTTTTGCGGAGTTTCTCGGTGCGGGCGTGGTGGTCGCGGAGTCGGTAGGAGTCGCAGTCCAGGTTCAGCACGACGGAGCGGTGCAGGAGCCGGTCGAGCATGGCAGCGGCGACGGTGGTGTCGCCGAGGACCTCACCCCATTCACCGACGCCGCGGTTGGTGGTGATGACGATCGAGGTCTTCGTATAGCGTTGCGCGACAACCTGAAACAGTGCGGATGCGGCTTCGCCCGGAAGTGGTAGGTAGCCGAGTTCGTCGATCACCAGCAGGGTCGGTCCGGCGTAGAACCGCATCGTGGTCGCCCACCGGCCTTCGATGGCGGCCCGGTGGCAGCGGGCGGCGAGGTCGGCGGCGGTGGTGAAATACGTGCGGTAGCCGGCATGCGCCGCTGCGCGGGCGAGCCCGACTGACAGGTGGGTCTTGCCGACTCCGGGTGGGCCGATGAGCAGCACGTTGGTGGCGGTCTCGAGGTAGCGGCAGGTGCCGAGCTCGGCGAGCAGTGCCCGGTCGACGCCGGGGGCTGCGTCGTAGTCGAAATCGTCGAGCGACGCCGGGGTCGGCAGACACGCGAACCGCAGCCGGCCGGCCAGACGGCGGGCCTCGGTGGCATCGACCTCGATCGACAACAGTTGCTCGAGGGCCGCGGTCATCGACAGACCGTCTTTCTGCGCGCGATCGAGAACCGACGGCAGGGCTTCGGCAGCGTCGTGGAGTTTCAGTGTGGCCAGGTGTCCGCGCAGGCGCTGGTAGAGACTCGTCGTCTGCGTGGTGGTCGGGGTTGCGCTCATGCGAGGGTGTTCCTTCCGCGGGCGGCTCGTTCGTAAACGGTCAGGTCAGTGACGGTTGAAGTGTGTGCTGGAGTGGATGATTCGCCCGCGATCTGCCTCTCGGTGGCGCTGCGGTGCAATGCTTCTGCCGCGGCGATCGCGTCGGGTCCGGGTGGGATGCGTTCCTTGCGGCGGTGCGGCCGACCACCCGCTGAGGCGGTGGCCATCGCCGCTTGTTCGAGGGCGACGACGTGGCCGTGGTCACGGACGGTCGCCCCGGCCCCGTCGGGTGCGAGTCGGTGCCTGGCGACGGTGATCTGCGAGGCGGTGTCGATGTCGACGACATCGCCGCCGAGAACTCGGGAGACGGTGACCTGCGCTGCAGCCAACTCCGGGGGCACCGAGTAGCGGTTGCCGCGGTAGGCGACCAACGCCTGCCGGCTGACGGTGCGGGTCTCGGTGACGGTCACCGGATACGGAACCGGCGGTGCGGTCAACGGTTCGGCCGCGGCGACGGTGGCCACCGAGGATCGGCCATCCGCGGTCGGGCGCAACCGGGTGTCGCCGCGCAGCCGGCAGAATTCGTCGAGGCTCGCCTGCGCCTGCTCCACCGTCAGGTCATCGGCGAGGGTTCGCCACCAGCGTTGTGCAGCAGTGTGATTGGCCTTCTCCACCACGCCTTTGCGGTTCCCGGATCTCGGTGGGCAGATCGCGACCGAGACACCTTAGTGCTTGGCGACACCGGCGAAGGAAGCGGTGACCTTCCCCGAGTCCGGGTGGCAGACCGTCGCCATCCGGTCGAACCGCCAGCTGCGGGTCAGGCCACCCAATGCCCGGACGATGCGGTCGAGACCGTCGATCAGCTGCGGCTGGGTCATCGCCGGGGCGAGGATCCCGCGCCACCGCCCGGACTGCGCGAGGGAGCCTACGAGCAGATGCGCCGTCTTTCCCCAGCCCCACCCGGTCGGGGGGTTCGGCAGTTCGACCCAGTCCCATTGGGTTTCCTCGCCCGGCGGGTGCTCGATGACCGCGTTGGGGCGGCCGGTGGCGCACGCGCAGGCCTTGCACACCGGTCGTAGCTTTCGCTGCCGGATCTGCCGGATCTGGCGGGTCAGGGTCTGATACGAGGCGGTGTAGCCGAGCGCCTCGAGTTCGTCGCACAGGGTGCGGGCCCACAAATGTGGGTCCTCGACCAGGCGGGCGGTGACGTAGTCGACGAACGGCTCGAACGGATCCTGGCGTGCTGGTTTGCGCACGCCGGGCGTCGTGGTCCCGTTCAGGTAGTTGCGGACCGTCCTACGGTTGCGGCCGGTGTGGCGGGCGATCGCCGAGATCGTCCAGCCTCGTTTGTGGAGTGCGTGTATCTCCAAGTCGTCCTCCCATGTCAACATGAGAAAGCGGGTCTCCTTTGGGGTGCTGGTGCGTGGTCAGAGACCACCAGCATCGAAGGAGACCCGCCCTCATTGGCGGAGCCACACGGGTGAGCATTTTCGGTGAGCAGAGTTGAGCATTTTCAATGAGCGCCATCACTGGCGGGTGTCGGACGTTTCTGAGACGGTCTTGCCCTGTGAGCGCGATTTTGGGGTACGTGAGGGTGTCGACCACCGATCAGTCCGTCGATCTGCAGACGGACGCACTGCGGGCGATCGGTTGTTTTCGGATCTGGGAGGAAACGGCCTCCGGGGCCCGCCGAGACCGGCCCGAGCTTGAGAAGGTGCTCGACGCGCTGAGGCCGGGTGACCAGATCGCGGTGTGGAAGCTCGATCGTCTCGGTCGTTCGCTGAGCCACCTGATCGAGACCGTCCGCCGGATCGAGGAGGCCGGCGCTTCTCTCCGCAGCATCTCCGACTGCATTGACACCTCTACCCCGAACGGTCGCTTCACCTTCCACGTGTTCGGTGCGCTCGCGGAGTTCGAACGTGAACTCGTCAGGGAACGCACACTCGCCGGGCTTGCGGCTGCCCGCGCCCGCGGAAGAGTCGGCGGTCAGCCCCCGAAGGTCACTCCTGAGAAGGCCCGCCAGGTCAAACGGATGCTCGAAGACGGCACCCCGAAGGCCGAGATCGCCCAAGTCCTCGGTTTCAGTCGCGCGACCCTCTACCGCTACATCAACGCCCACATGCCAGACCACCGCAGGGAAGTGCCGGGAGCCGAAACACCCGCCATCAGAGCGGAAGTGTCCTGACCCGTCTACGCACGGCGTCGACTGGGGCAAGAACTTCTGCTGACAGTTCTGATGATGACAATCTGGGAGTGTCAACCTCCGGCTGGCCTTCCCAGATTGCTCGTGTCAGATCGGACGCACCGCTCACTCCGATGGAGTGCCTGTCAGAGCTCCGAGTCGTCGACGCCGACGCCACGGTCAGTGGCCCACGTCAGCGCTGTCGGCCGGAACTCTTGGATCAAGCCCCAATCGCGGATCTCTCCGTCTTCCGTGAGCCAAGCCGGCTGGATGACGCCGAAGCCTTGAAGTATCGGCAGCGCAGCGGAATACGCAACTCGAAGCTTGTCCTGCATCGTGTGAAGTGACGCCAGATCAGCGAGTGTCGTCGCGACCTTCCCGTCCCGAGCGTGGCGAAGTCCGTGTACCGATACCCCTCCGCTCGTGGCCAGTCGGACCGATGGCGACATCGCTCGGCTGTTTTCACCAACGACGAGACCGATCTGAACGGTTGCGTTGCCCCAGCGGCCTGATCGCTCGACTGTCCAGTCCAAGGTGTGTATGACGAGCGACGCGATCGCGTCGATCAGATCATCGGGGTCGAGCACTACGTCCTGGCCGCCTTCACCACCGTTCGCCAGCATCAGGGCGGCGTATGTACTGCCGTCGGCGTGCAGCTCCCGGTATGAACCAGCAGCTTTCGGGATCTTGGTGCCGGTTCGCTGATCCTGCCCGAGATCGGTATAGACCATCTTCCCCGGCGCGGGGAAGGGGTAGTCCCGAGCAGACTCTCGACGTCCGAGGATGGAGTCAGGAAAGGTCTGGGGATTGTCCCACGCCTTGATCTCATCGCGGACCTGCGTTGTCAGCTGTCCGTCGACCGGAACATCAGGAACGACTGCGACAGCGAGCCACACGAGCGCCCCGCTGTATGCAGTCAACTCGGCCCGACCTTCGCTCCATACGGTGGCTGCGTGGCGTGCGCGGTCCTCTTGCCGACGATGCCTGACGCTGTAGCGGTCCGCGACTTCGTGCTCTCCGAGGGTCCTGATGTGGGTTTCGCCAGTAGCGCGGACGAAGTAGGAGAACGTCTGCCGTTCTTTCCCTGGACCAGCTGTGACAGCATGTGGGGCCCCCGCGCTCGGCGGGACGACGAGGACGAGATAGAAGCCACCCGTCGAAGCCTCAACGGCGAACATGTCGAACAGTGGTGTCGGTGCCACGAACTGTCGAATGTCGATCCGGAACTGCTCAATCAGCTTGTGCGCGTCGGCCTCCCCGTCAAAGGGCTTCATACGTTCCTCGACGACGCTGAACTTCTTGTCATCCTCGATCCCGTAGATCAGGATCGCGCCGCGGCCGTTCGCGGGCGCCGAAACATCCTTACCTCGTTCCTGTTTGAACTCGGTTTTCGGCGGCTTCTTGAACTCGTCGCAGCTCTTGTACTCGACAAACTCACTCTCGACAGGGATTGCCTCTACCAGCTTGCGGAGTCCTGCTTCGGTGATCACCCCTTGCTCGAGCTTCCCTCCGAGGATGTCCTCGAGGTCCCGATTCCGCCACAGTGCCATCCGTCGATTCTGGCAGAGAACAGGTGGTCGACCTGCCTGAATCGTCACGTTCGCTCAGCGCCCCTGCTGCCCCGAGATTGACCATCGACTCATGTGGCTGCAGCACTCGACATGGCACCGACCCGGGACGTTCTTACCTGACTCCGTGGCCGCTTCGTCTCATAGTTTTCAAAGACACCGACTGAAACCGCTGTTCAAGCCCTCAACAACTCAGACGCCACTACATCGTTCTGCGGGTGACGTTCCCGGCATCGACCCACAACCAGAGGTCGAGTTCGCTGCGCCCGTTGACCGATCGGGCGGGGATGCAGACTTGGGCGAGCCAGCGGCCGTCAGCGACGCGCAACCAGCAGCTCAAGGTCCCTGGCATCTGCGCTTCGAGTTGGATGCCGCCGGCGCGCACGCGTAGGGGGAGGTTGTCGGCGCGGGTGAAGGCGGCGTTGCCGGGCAGGACTCGGGAGACGTCGACGAACACCGGGACCGGGCGTTCGAGGTAGCGCACGGTCGGGGCGCCGGGGAACGGCTCGGCCCAGTTCGCGAGGCCGGGTGGCAGGTTCACTGCGCGATCCTCAACGGCGCCGCGGCGGCCGCGCTCGTGGCGGCGGGTGTCCAGTCGACGTGGCCGCCGCGACCGGCGAGCGTGACGGTCCGGTGGCGGGCCTGCTGCCCGCGCACTGCGGCGCGGATGTCGAGGTCGATGCCGGTGATGCGGCCGCGCCCGGCGTCGAGGCCGCGATAGCGGGTGACGCGGGCGTCGAGCTGCAGGTCGGTCGACGGCCACCGGCCCTCGGTGAAGGCAAGGACGGCCCCGTTACGGCGAGCGCGAGCGGTCACGGCCCTCGCCCGACTCGGGGGTACGTCGGCGCCGGCGAGGGACAACAGGACCAGGTCGAGGCCGTCGGCGAGGACGGCCGCGACCGCGACCGGATCCGGGCCCGGATCAGCGATGACCGCGCACCGCCGCAAGTCCGCACCCATCTCCGCGGCCGCCAGCAGGCACAGGGTGGGGGATCCGACGACCGCGGCCCAGCCTCCCGCGCTGGTCACGGACGCGATCAGTCCCGCCCGCAGCGACGTGACGCCCCCGAGCCGCACGGTCGATCCCCGGGCCAGCCCGCGATGGGGGAGCAGCTCGGCGAGCGGCTCGGGCACCGGCAGGGTCCGGATCGGGGACGGCTCCACCCGCACCTCCGGTCCCCGGTCCGGGTTCGGGTCCGGGTCCGGGCTCGGGCGTGCGCAGGTCAGGGCCGCGAGGGACGGTCGGGCCGGCCCGACCGAGCGTGCCGGGATCGCGGCCATCTGCTTGCGCAGCTGGTCGATCATCGCCGCCTTCGACTCGCTCACACTCTCACCACCTTCACGCACCCCACCCACCACCATATTAGAACGTATGTTCGACACACTCGGGGTGGGAGTCGAATACTCCGGGGCTGTCGAGACCGTCACTCCGGGTCTCGGGGTGGGGGTGCGATAGTGGCCGGGTGCCCTTGGACGACCGGTCTTCGACGCAGATGGGGCGAACGCCGATCGGGCCGCCGATCCAGGTGCAGTTCTCGGAGGAAGCGCACCTCGCGTTGTGCGCGGCGGCGGAACCGTTCGGGCAGCGCCGGCGCAGCGCGGTGGTCCGGGTGGCGATCGGCCGACTCCTGAGCCGCCAGGCGGGGTTGGCGGCGATCGTGCGCTCACGCAAGCGCAATCACGTCTCCAGACCAGCGTTCTCGAAGGTGATGGCCATGCACCTCGGCGAAGGCCTCACCGCCCGACTCGACACCCTCGCGCGGCGGGTCGGGGTCGCTCGGGGCGAGTTGATCCGGATCGCGGTGGACCGATTCTTCGTCGAGATGGCCGAACTCCGCCTGGCGGGTGCACCGTTCGACCTCGAAACCGCCGTCAACGCGGAGATATTCAACGGCGAAGCGAGCCGTGACCGGCTGATCCGGCGACGCCAGCGTCTGGAAGCTGCACGCCGCGAGGCGAACTGACCTCGTGTGACAATCCCCAGGTGGCCACGACAGCACGCCGAACCCTTGCCGGCCTCGCGGCCGTGGCCATCGTCTTCATCGCCGGTGGGCTCCTGTTCGACCGCCACGAGACCCAGTCCCACTCCGAGTGCATGAACGGCTTTTGGGGGACCTTCAGCGCAGGGGACCTCACCGTGCCGGAACCCGACGTGTACACCGGCAACCTCTACCTCCCCGACTGCGAGGATGCGAACCGCGCCGGCCTGATCGCAGCGGGGATCGGCGCGGCCGCGCTCGCCGCCTCGGCGATCATCTGGTGGCGGCAGCGTTCCGCGCCGACCGGCGCCGGCGGGCAGTGACCACTCCTCCCGAACGCGGTGACAGAGCCGCCGGCTACAGCTCTATCCCGGTATCCGGGCTCGGCGGCTCGAGTCCCTGTGTCTGCTGTGGATCGGCCGGGGCCGGGCCTGCGGACCGGCTGCGGCGGGGCCGGGTGGGGTGGGCGAGCGCGGCAGCGCTGAGCCCGCCGAGCAGGTCGGGCGGGAGCGGGGTGGGGGCTTTCGCGAGGACCTGCAGGGCAGCGTGTCCGCGGCCGCGGCGGGCCGCCGGCACGGCGGACCAGGCCGGGTGATCGGCGCGTTCGAGCGCGGCCGCGAGGTAACGGATCCGTTTGCGGTCGCTGCCGATCATCCGATCGCGTTCGAGGACAGGGTTGTCGAGGGTGCAGGCGAGGACGGCGGCGTCCTCGAGATGCCGGCCGCGGTCCCGCGCATCCTCGCGGTAGGCGGCGCCCTTGAGGACCAGGGCGCCGAGGGCGTCGGGGACGCTGAGCTGCACCGCGGCGCCGTCGACGTCGATGCGGCAGTCGACGGTCTTGCGGAGGGCGGAGGTCCCGGCGGGGAGCGCGAACACCGCTCGCCCGTGCACGGTCGGCCGGTGTGTGGGGGCGAGGTTGTCGGCGACCATCACATCGACGTGTTCGTGCTCGCGGACGAACCGGTGTGCCGGGCCGTCGCCGACGGGCATCCGTAGCCGGTAGTCGAGTTGTTCGAGGCGTTCCCGGATCCCGCTGAAGGTGGTCGCGCCGGTCTCGATGTGCAGGACCATGTCGACATCGACCGTGGCCCGGCCGATCGGCAGCCCGGCCCGGGCCGCGTGGACCTGCACCATCAACCCGCCGACCAGACTCCACTGCTGCGACGGAATGGCCTGCGCCAGTTCGGCGGCCTGCGGCCACGGCGGACCCCACCCACCCGGCGGGGCCGGAACCTGCCAGCGTGGGCGCGGCTCACCGGAAGTCATCGAGCAACTCCTGCAGGACGCGGGCGCCGGCACTGCGCTCCCGAGTGCTGAGCGACTCCATCAGATCCGCCGCGACCACCGCGACCGGCACCGCCCCCTCGGCGAGGACCGGGGACACCTCCGAGACGACCCGCAGCGTCACGTCGCCCTCGAGGTCGGGGACCAGGCCGAACGCGTCAGCCAGTGTCTCGACGTGCGCGGCGGGGACGTAGCCGTCGACACCCTCGTGGTGGCCGGTCGTCAGCCCGAACCGCTCCGCCAACCCCGGATCCACATCGAGCGCGGAGACACCGCCAGCGATCAGGACCGAGCCGGGGCCGGTCATCTCGCCGCCCCACCCACGCATCCGCAGGATGCGAGCCTGCCGGCGCCGGGCCAGGTAGGCGACCTCGTCAGCGGTCGAGCGCCGCAACCGATCCCGCAACCGGGCCCGGTGCGCCGACGGGAGCCAGTCCACCGACCCACCCGAGAGTAGGGCCAGCGCCCCCCACGCCGCCTCCTCGCTCCACGGCCGTCCCCGGCGACGGCCCATCTGCGCGCACCGGTGCACCGACGACGAATCGAGCAGCAGCGACCGCCCCACCCGACGCGTCACCACGACATCACCGGCCTGCGCGAGCCGCTCGACCTGCCGACTCGTCACCCCCAACGCAGCGGCCGCGTCCACCACCGACATCTCACTCATGCATATATGGTCGCATCAGCGACCATATATTCGCAATGCTCTTCACGGCCTGCCGGGCGTCTACGCGCACCCGCGGGCACCGGACACCCTGCCCACGACTACGTCGAAATGAGCAGGCAGGATCCGGAGCACGGTAGTGGGTTCTACTCGTCGTCCCGTCGCGCGAGTAGCGCGTCGAGCACTTCCTGCTTAAGTGCGCCGCTTTCGAGACCCTGTCGCGGACTGAGATTCTCAGGCATGAGGTTGCACGGGGCGTCCCACCACTTCAGTGCGGCCCAGCGTTCTTTCTCCGAACCAGCTCGCCCCTGCAGGAGACGTCGGTTTGCGATGACGGCGAGGGGGAAGAGATCACCGGTCTCTGCGTCGAACTGAAAAGCCGGGTACCGATGGGCTTCCACACCTGGCACGGACAGTACGGCGCCGTTCTTGCGGTAGTACCCCAGCCGTGAGGAACGTTCTTTGTGGCCTTCCTTGTGCCAAAGCCTGGCGGCCGCGTCAGATGCGTAAAGCAGCTCGACGCCACGTAACAAGTACGCTCGAGCGGCCAGTTCCTCATCCCGGGCGTAATCGACCTGCCAAATTTCCTCGGATTCCCAGCCATCCGGGAACCCCATATCCGACAGACGTGTCGTCCGCTCCGCCGCAAACGCTTCAATGAGCGCACGAATCCTGTCGCGCGTCTCATTCGAGTGGTTGATACGGGCGAGGAGATACGTGATCAGGACCAGGCTGCCGTAGATGCGGCTGGCTGGCCGTGAGACTGGCAGCGCCCCGCTGGCTCCATCGCCTCTCATATGCGCCATCTCCTTCACTGTGAACGGCATCGATAGCGGAGCCGTGTGGTTTCTGTTCCACAGTCGCCCATGATGCGCACAGAAGTTCCGGGTCTGGCGGAGGTGCTCCAACCAGTTTGAGAGTGCTCCTGCGTCGCCGTTCCCGTCTTCTTGGCAGAGGTCGAAGTCCACGGCAATCTGTTGGCGGTCGCGCTGGGTCATTCCACTGAACAGCCGATTGAGATCACCGAAGCTCATGACCTCCGTCGCTGTCCACACAGGCAATGGCTTGCCGTAGTTCGAGTCGAAATGCGCGATGAAGGCCTCATTCGAAACCTCCTCATTCCGCTCCTGCTTGCGCATCCACTCTTCGTGACCGCTCGCGGACCAGGTGCAGTCTGCTGAGCAGTTGGGGCCGTTTCCCTTACGTTCTTCAGACGTGGTCCAGCCGGAGTCAAGCTCCGCTGCCTCGTTGTGAGCGAAGGGACCTCGCCTGCCAAGTAGATGCCCGATCCGAAAGCGCATAGCCACCTCGATATGTGAGAGGGCATGAAGAATCTCGATCCTCAGTCGTTCATCAAAACGGTAGATCTCAAGGACCTCTTTGAGGGTCGCGCCTTCGACGAACTCCGACGGACGTTGCTCGCCCGGAGCCTTCGGCCGCTGCCGAAACGGGTACCAGTACCCCGATAGGCGGTAGTAGCCAATAGCCTGTAGCTCGCGGTACGCGAACTCACGGTCTTCGAAGACCAAGCCACGATCCCGTAGACGATCTAGTTGTCCATCGACGTCGAGGAACGGCTTGTCGTATGTGCTGGTCACATGGCCATAATAGGAAAACTGGCCGCCTCCCCTTGTCGGGAATGACGACCAGTCGTGATGGGCTAGATGGTAGCCGAAGCCGCGAACAATATCTAGTCCGGCTACTGAGCTGGCGGACGATAGAGGTTTCGACGACGGTTCACCAGAACGACGACGTGCTCCACTAGGAGCCTGCATGTTCGTTCGCTTCGGCGGTTGACAGATCCTGCCGGCACATAGATCTGCCTGAGCCAGCGGCCATCCGCGCCCCAGAGCGGTCGCGGGGTTCTTGAAGTAGACGCCGGCCGGGGGGAGCCGGTACGGCCGTACTGACGCTGGAGCTGGTGCGAGGGGAACGGAGTCAGTGGCACCGAAACACGGTGCGCCTCACAGGCCTGATCCGGCACACGGCATCCCGTTTCGCGCACGTTGTCCGCGCGGGCCACCTCTGGCGACACCCGTTCCCCGGGTGGTAGCTTTCGGCCAGCTGTAGCCTTCGGCCGGGGAGTGAGGTCATCATGCCAATCGACACTGCCATCAACGCCAATTGGACGCGAAAGCACGACGACCCGCGGGAGCCCCTTCTTGCGTCGGTGCCACGCACGATGTACCCGAAATCGCTCGAAGAGCTCATCGCAATCTGCCAGGACGAAAGCCTCGGCGCGCTCAAGGCTGCGGGCAGCCACTGGGCGTTGTCGCACGGAGCCATCAGCGACGAGACCTTCATCGAGACGCACGATCCTCACAGCATTCGTCGCGCCATGGGTCGAACACTGAAGGAGGTCGTGCCTCATTGCTTGCATCCGGAACTGCTTAAGCGCATGGCCGATGCAGACCGCCGCCGGCACAACGGGGCGCCCGTGCACGTCGAAGCCGGTAAGCGCGTGTACCAGCTCTACGCAGAGCTCGATCAGATTGACCCGCTCAACACCTCCCCTAAAGACGGGGTCCTCACACTCGGCGCGTACATGCTCAAGCATCACAACACCACGGCGTTCAAAGGACCGTGGGGAATGGTGACCGCCGGAAACGCTGGCGGTCAGACAATCGTCGGGGCCTTCTCGACGGGGACACACGGCGGTGACTTCACGGTCGGGCCGATCACCGACTCAGTGCTCGCAATCCACCTCGTCGCGGACGGCGGGAAACACTACTGGATCGAAAAGGTAGACGAGCGATACTCGCCGCAGCTCACTGACGATGAGCTGCTACGGGCACTGTACGACCCGATCGCGGGCCACGAGAATTTCGAGATCATCCGCGAGGCCGACAACACGATATTCAATGCTGCAGTCGTCTCGGTCGGGCGGTTCGGCGTCATCTACTCGGTCGTACTGCATGCCGTGCCGCAGTACGCAAGGTACGAGCGTCGACGGCTGCATGTCTGGCAGGACTTCAAGCATCAGATCCTGGATCCTGAGAGCCCGTTATACCGCGACACCGCCATCGTGCCGGGCGGGTACGTTCCCTCGGAGGATGTTGTCGGCCCGCAGCGCTTCCTACAGATTGCAGTCTCCCTCACACCGCATGCCAACTTCAATCGAAACCTCGCTGGCGTTACGAAGCAGTGGGCGATGAAGCTGCAGAGCGATCCGCCTGGGCGCGCGGAGCGTGTCGGCTCCGTAGCCACGACCTTCGACGATCGTATCCAAGGCCCGCGGTTCTCGAATGCCGGCCGTGCACACAGCTATCGGCACGATCCCGACAATCCGCTACAGGCCGAGGACGACACCGACCCGATCGCGCTCGCCTGCTCGAATGGCAGTTTTCTCGCGGGGGTCATCGAGGCCGCCATCGCTGAGCTCGAGGACTTCGTTGAGTCCAACGGCGCGGTCGTTGGTGCCAGCATCGCGGGTGTGGTCGCGCTCGGTGGCGCGGGTCTGCTGGCGCTCATCCCGGCGCTCGTGGCGATCCTGCTGATTCTGAAGGCCCTGCTCGAGGCATTCGACGCCGACGACCGCTTCGGCGAGCACATGGAGAAAATCAAGAACGAGCTACTAGATCCGAACGAGCCGGACCCGCTGAAGCGCGCAGCGGGCCTGTTCACGTGGCAACTGATCGTACTGATCGCCTTCCGTGGTCAGCAGGGCGACCGCGACTACGAGGCGATCAACTACGCCGTGCTCGACCAGAAGGACTACCGCAACATCAGCTGCGAGGTGAATGTTGACTCCGTCGAGGTGTTCTTCAACGCCCTCGACCACCGCCTACTCACGTTCGTCGACGCGCTGATCGCCTACGAGATCATGCAGGAGTTCCAGGGCAAGGCCTGCGTCGGCTACGCGTCGCTGCGGTTCATGGGGTCGACCGAGGCAACGATCGGGATGCAGCGGCACGGCCTGACGTGCGCGGTCGAGGTAGCGTGCTTGAAGGATGTTTCCGGCGGGCAGGAGATGGTCGACTACGCAGTCCGCCTCGCGCTCAATCCGAATATCGGGGGCATTCTGCACTGGGGGCAGCGCAACGATGCCACGGCCGCCGACATCCAGCGACTCTTCGGAGATGCCTCCGACCCTAGGAACGGCGACCTCGGGGCTTGGCGTCGAGCCTTGGATGTCCTCACTGCGTCGGGAACGCACAACCGCTTCAGCAGCGACTTCACCCGACGCACAGGTCTGGAACTGTGATGGCCGAGACCTTCTACGGGCCGTGGCGGATCACCCTGCTGAACGCGAACTCACACTTCGCACAGCAGATGGTGATCGAAGGCTCTGACAACGCAGACGGCGGGTACGACATAGCCTATGGCGAGGCTTTGGACATCTCGGTGACCGGCGCCGAGTGGCGGCTGCGGACCGAGTACTTCCCGTTCGGAGGGCCGGCGTGGCTAGAGGGTGACACGCGCGCGATGAGCCGGTTCGAGCCGGGGGCCGGACTGCTCATGCAGATCGACGGGGCGGCGCGGCCGCCCGGAAGCGGCGCCCCGCTCAAGAACCTGCGGCTGCTGTGCAGTTGCCTCGACCCCGAGACGAACCCGATCCCGGCGCCCAACCCTTTCGACTTCACAATTCCGGACCGGTGACGAGGAGAAGCCGCGTCTCGCTGACCTCCCCCCTCGGCTCCCAGTCGGCTCACTCGCCCTGACCGGAGTAGGCCACAGCGAGGGCCGCGCCCTCATGATCAAGTCGCCGACAACCAGGGACACCATTGCGACGAAGGCGTCGACCCCGAGTCCAGCTTCGCTGGCGCGGAGGAAATTTGGTTTTCTAGCGGGATGGATGAGGACTACGACTTTCGCTGATCGAGAAACTACTCGACCACGAAACCCGACCTTTCCACTACTGGGTGTCTGGCCTGCAGATATCCGGTCATCGCGGCCTGGAACAGCGGCGATGCTCAGGTAGACTTTGTTTGCCGATAACCTATATTATGTCATTCAGGCTGGTAGACAGCAGGTTTGATGGTTCACCACATCGCAAGCTGATCGTCGCCGTCCCCCGACCGGCGTCGCCGTTGCGGCCTCTGTGGCGGCTCGGCGACGGGACCAGTGAGGTCTCCGGTATTCGGGTAAGCGACCAAAAAGAAGGCGGGTCGACCGCCGAAGTGGACGAAACGCCAGCTCATCAACGGGATCCGGTGGAGAACCCGTGCCGGGACACCGTGGCGAGGGGTTTACCCCGCATCGCGCACGGCGATCGCCCGCCCCTGCGCCACCAGACCTGGGCAGCGGTTCCGGCCGGGGAACGACGCAGCTCGGCCAATATCAAGCAACCGCTTGGTTCGTTCGAGTAGATTCTCGCGCATGGGTTTTTGGGGCGGGATGTTCGGCTCTGCGAAGCGCGAACAAGGTGAACGTGAACAATTCGGAGCACAGGCGCTGGCGATGGTACGCGCGCAATCGGCGGTCGCCGCGGCGGACTTCGACGCCGAACAGTTCGAGATCCACTACGCGACACACAGCGGGATTCGCGGCCGGATCGACCTGACCACCGCGTTCCGGCGGTGCAGCAAGGTGTCCCCGCGCGAAGCTGCGCACATACTCTTCGAATTCGTCACCCTCGGTCCAGAATTGGGCGGGACCGAGGAGACCGCCACCGGCTGGGACGCTGTTGCCCCGAACCTGCGCCCGCTCATCCGTCCGGCGGGCGAACTCGCCGTGCGCGTCGAGGGCATGCGCGCCGGCGACCACATGCTGTGGCGGCCGATCCTGCCCTGCCTGATGGAAAGCATCGTCCTTGACCTGCCGACCTCCATGCAGAGGGTCCATCCGACCATGCTCGCCGATTGGGGTGTCGACGCCGCCACCGTCTTCGCCGCCGCCCGCGCGAACATGCTCACTTACGCCCACGACACCGTCGCCCGCTACGACCCGAATGCCAAGGACGGCATCCTCCACATCCCCGACACCAGTGGCGACCGCTACGCGGGTTCCCTCCCACTGGTGGACGGCTGGCTGGCCGGCATCGGTGCCAAAGCCGGCGCCCGCCCCATCGTCTTCGTAGCCGAGAACGTCGGCGTCCTCGTCGGCGCCGAATACTCCGAACGCCATGTCCAATACCTCGTGAACGCCGCCCGAGAACTCTTCGACAACGCGGTCCGCCAGGTCTCCCCGGTCCCGTACACCCTCGACGCCACCGGCCGCCTGACCCCCTACCAGGTCCCCCGGAACCACCTGGCCTGGCAGGAAATCCGCTCCGCCGAAGCCACCCTCGCCGCCAACGTCTACGGCCAGCAATACGAAACCCTCCGCGCCGAACTCGACGAAGGCACCCTCGACGACTACGCCGCCAAGCTCCTGCACGCCCGCAAACCCGACGGCATCGAAACCACTATCACCCCCTGGACCGACACCGTCCCCACCCTCCTACCCCGAGCCCACAACGTCACTCTGACCAACCCCACCACCGGCGCAACCTTCGGCGTCCCATGGGAAACCCTCGCCGCCGCCATAGACCTCCACCCGGTCGAAGGGCTCTACCCCACCCGCTACCGCGTCGAACACCACCCCGCCGAACCGGTCATGTCCACCCTCCGCGCCCGCGCCAAAATGATCTGACCTCGCGCGGGAGTCGACGCGCAATGGGCGCGGCTCATTCCGTTTCTGCCCCGGGGAAAGAAGGCGGATCGACCGCCGAAGTGGATGAAACGCCAGCTCATCAAAGGGAGCCGGTGGAGAACCCGTGCCGGGACACCATGGCTAGCAACTTACCTGACACCACGAGCACCTGCCGCCAGGGGCTTCCAGCAGTGACTTCAAATTGCCGATAATTTACCTTGTGTCAACTAGGCTGGTAGAAGGCGTTTTTGACGGGTCACCACATCGACAGTTGATCGTCGCCGTCCCCTGACCGGCGTCGCCGCTGCGGCCACTGTGGCGGCTCGGCGACGGGCTCGCCGGCGAGGATCCCGGCACGCTGGGCGCGCTCGAGCTCCGGGCGCGGATCTACCCCGGCGGCCGCCGCGATCGCGACCTTCACCCGGGTCCGGTGCGCGAGCTCGGCGCGACCGGCCTCGGTGTCGCGGGCGGCCCACGCCTGCTGCCACGCATCCGAGCCGGGCCGCGGTGCTCCCAGCACGGTGTCCGTGGCTCGCTCGAGCAGCACGTCGATCTTCTCCGCGACCGCATCAGCAGCCTCGGCGATCGCCTCGGGTGGCACTTCCCTCGCGCCCATACCGCGCAGTGTAGGACTGCATACCGACTCTCGCGAGCATGCCGAGGATGCCGCCGAGCAGGTCGCACGCCTTGACACTGCAAGAAGGATCCGAGCCCCTCAATGCACGGTGCGGTCCTAGTGCTGCCCGAGGAGGTCGCCAATGTACTCGCGCCCCCACCGGTTCAGCTCCGTCACGAACCCGCGCAGACCCTGGCCTGCCTCAGTGAGTGAATACTCGACGCGTGGAGGCACTTCCGCGTACGCCTGGCGGTGGACGATCCCATCTTGCTCGAGATCACGAAGCTGTCGGGTCAGGACTCGGGGCGTCACATCACCTACTCGGCGGCGAAGCTCGCCGTAGCGCAACGGCCCATCCAGCAGGTGCTTGACGACAGTCATCTTCCAGGCGCCACCGAGGACAGCGATGCTCACTTCGACAGGGCAGACAAGCATCGCGCGTTGAACCGGTTCCCGGATCTCACGTTCTGACGTACCCATCTCCCTCTCCCCTCTGGCGCTCACCTGCAAAGGTATCCGAAGTGTCCATATGGACGAAGAAGTGCATACTTACACCACTGCTCCTTGGAGGCTATACCGGATACGACGTTGTCCTCCGGCGTACAGCCCGCGTTCTGGGCGACCGCCGCGAACGCGAGGGAGTCCGGTGCTGAGTGTCGACGGAGGCCGAATCCGAGCGGTGGGGCCGACGCGCCGGAGAGTGCATCCGGCCTGGCGGATGGTGGCGGTGGCCGCCTTCGCCCTCATCGCGGCGGGCTCGTTCACCACGATCGGTGGCCTCGTCACCAGTCCCCTTGTCGACTCGCGTGAGTGGAGCCGAACGGGAATCGGAGCGGGCGTAGCCATCAACATGGTTCTCTACGGGGCTGTTGCGCCCTTCAGCGCAGCGCTGATGGACAAGTACGGACTTCGCCGCATCACCTCGATCGCCCTCGCGCTTCTCGTCGCGAGCTCACTACTCGTCGTCTTCCTGAGCCCGACCGTCTTCTGGTTCGTGATCTGGTGGGGCTTCATGGTTGGAGTCGGAACCGGATCGGTAACAATGGTTTTCGGAGCAACCGTCGCGAACCGCTGGTTCCACCAGAGAATTGGCTTTGCTACGGGACTACTGACCGCCGCCAGCGTCGTCGGACAGTTCGCGATGCTCCCCCTGCTGTCGATCGTCCTCGACAGGTCGGATTGGCGAGGCCCAATACTGACGTGTGGCGCCCTGGCTGTTGCCGCCCTTGTCGGTGTTCTGCTGTTACTCAAAGACCATCCCCGATGCATCGGCGCGCGGCGCTACGGAGACCTGGCCGAGTCGCCGGCCAGCACAGTTGGACCACCGAGCAATGAGTTCGCCCACCCATTTCGGCGCACCATCAATGCACTCGTCGTCTGCCTGCGTGACTCCCGTTTCTGGGTTCTGGCCTTGATGTTTGCACTCTGCGGGGCGACGACGAACGGCTTGATGTGGAGTCATTTCACCCCCGCCCACACGACCACGGCATGCAAGCGACCGCCGCATCAGGTCTGCTCGCCATCATCGGCGTCGCCAATATCCTCGGCACCGTCACCGCTGGATCTCCCAGAGGGGACAGCACCTCATGCGCAAAGCACTCGCGCTGCTCGGTATCGCGGCCGGACTCATCGTCTACGTCGCCGCGTTCTTCATCAACGCCCCCATCGAAGTGTGCATCGTTCAGCCGACTCCACCGTCCGCCATCCCGCCCGGCGCCGATGGGGTGGTGGCCTCCCCTGCGATCTCCAGCAAGGTCTGGGTCGTTCTCGTCGCCTCCCGCTGCGAGCTGACCTACCCCGCCACAGGCATCCACACCTCCGACCTCATCGTCGAATGGGGCCCGTCAGCGATCGCTATCGCAGGGCTCCTCGGGGCAGCATCAGCCCTCTGGGTCTGGCGTGGCTACCGGGCCGAAGAAGCGGACCACGCCTGACCACTCAGCGATCGGATCGAGGACCGACTCCTTCCAGACGGTAGGTGGGTCCGTCTTTCAACTGGTCGACGGTGAAGGACGGCTGCCGGACGTTGTTACCCACCCACAACTCGTAGCTTCTCTGGTTCGCAGCGATCGCCTCGAAATATGCGGAGTAGGTGCATGTCCCAGCCCCATTGTCGGGATGCGCCTCGATCGATTCGACCCTCAGGGGCGCACTCGATGTGGTCACAGCGGATCCAGCAGAGATGGACACCACGTAGCCCGGCACAAGATGCGCGGCACCGGCCCAGACGCACTCACCGGAATCGACCCTCGCCTCGTCGGCGTCACCAGTAATCGTCACGGTCGCAGCGAACGTCGCCGGCGTATCCACATTGGTCACACAACCAGACAGAGCCCCTGCTCCCACAACTGGCGCCGCCACGGCCGCGATCAGCCCCCGCCTGCACCCCATAGCAACACCATAGGCAGCACCACCGCCACAACTCACGACATGCCGCGTGAGCGTCCCGCGCCCTCCCGACCCGGTCGGCAACGGCGCTCCGGATCGCAGTGGACCAGTTCTTCGTCGCGATGGCCGAACTCCGGCTGGCCGGTGCACCGTTCGACCTCGAAACCGCCGTCAACGCGGAGATATTCAACGGCGAAGCGAGCCGTGACCGGCTGATCCGGCGACGCCGGCGTCTGGAAGCTGCACGCCGCGAGGCGAACTGACCTCGTGTGACAATCCCCAGGTGACCACGACAACCCGCCGAACCCTTGCCGGCCTCGCGGCCGTGGCCATAGTCCTCATCGCTGGTGGGCTCCTGTTCGACCGCCACGAGACCCAGTCCTATTCCGAGTGCATGAACGGCCCGTGGGCGACCTTCAGCGTCGGGCCCTATCCGCCTGACGCGTCGAACGACCTTGTCGTGGACACCGTCTATGCCTTCGGCTGCGAGGATGCGAACCGCGGCGGCCTGATCGCAGCTGGGATCAGCGCAGCCGCACTCGCCGCCTCGGCCATCATCTGGTGGCGGCGTTCGGCGCAGACCCGCCCCGGCGGGCAATGACTACCCCTGCAGAGTGACGCGGCGAAGCCGTCGCCTACAGCTCGATCCCGGTGTCGGGGCTCCGCGGCCCGAGCCCCGACACCTGCCGCTGATCGGCGACGACATACGGACTGAACAAACCGGAAACTGAGACGCGAGAACGCCCGCACCGAAGAGAATCTCGGGGCGGGCGTGCTTTCGGTCACTCGTAGTGGTAAGACTTCACCGGATCCGCTCGTAGTGGCCGAAATTCACGAGATCCGGATTGTGCAGCGGTCCGTAGATCCTGACTGCGGCACCGCCGTTCCCGGGTACGGCAGCCAGGTCGATGGACACCTGGGCCGCGTCGCCCGTGCGGAGCCCGCCTGCGTACACCAGGTGCGGGTACACCAAATTCAGAACTGGACCGGCAATGCGTACCTGTGAGAGCGCAACGGCCTCACCGTGATTGATGTCGATCTGAGTGCCGCCCGCGATCGGCTGCACCGTGAACGCCGACGCGGTGCCGGCGCCGAGCGTCAGTGCCGCGCACGCGGCCGCCGCCGTAGCCGCGATCTTCAATGTCGTCTTCATAGTCCCCACCTGTGAATCCTCCTATCCCCGCCGCCGCGAATCGACGGCGAACTCCTGACACCACCACGCCCGCGAAACTAAAAGCAATCCGACAAGATGGTTTGTGACATGGGACACACCAACTCGCTCGTTGGGCAGGCGGCACGCGACCGACACTCGAATCAGGGGCGGCGAGCTCCAACGGGGCGGAACAGACTAGCTGCTCAGGCCGAGTCGAAGCGCACAGCCACAGTCAGTCAGTCGTCTGGGTGAGTGAGCGACGATAAATGTAGTCGGCGCGAACGCATATGGAACTGCGGCCTCTATAGCGGAAGTACCGGAGCAGACCTTGCCTACTCCTTCTGGAGCGCCCATGGACACCGCTGATTGGGAGCAGGATCCCCCGGTCGTTGGGCAAGAACCCACGATGATCGAAGACTTCGCTCGTGACGCCTACGACTCGTCCGAGATTGGTCGTGAGCCCGCAGTCGGCGGACAGGCCTTTTCGCTGCCCAGCTGATTTCAGCTCCCGATCTCAAGCATCATGACGCCGGCTCCGGTGAACGCCATTCTCGGTCAGGCGATGCAGGCACCGGGCGTCCCGAGTTCACCGTGGCCACCTGCCGCCTCCACCTCGACGCAAACGGCGTACCGATCCGAGGCCCTATCCAGCTACTCACGATGCACCACTACTGGGTCCTGCCCTTGGTATGAGCCCTGTCGCGCGGCCTGCCGGGGTGTCCGGCTTGTCGGGGCGGATCACCTGGTAGACAGAACAGTTCGTGTCGGCGTCGGGGGCCGGCACGGTCTATTCGCATCCGGGTCAGTGCGCCGCACAGGCCCCTGCTTGCAGAAGGAAATGCTGTGTCGCTTGCTCTGACTTCGCTCCGCCCACGTTGGGCCGCTGTCCGTCGTACCCGCACCGCGTTGATTGCCGGCGCAGCGGCAGCGGCAGCGGCGGCGGTGGTGTCGTTGACCGCGTGCGAGGACGCTGACGCGCAGCCGGATGTGGCTGCCGCCTCGTCGGCGCCCGCGAGCATCACCAGCAGCGTGGAGGTGTCGTCGGAAACCGCGCTGCCGCCGCCCACTCCCCTGCTCAAGGCCAGCGACGAGGACGCCCTGCGGGCGGCCGCCGCCACCTTGGACGCGATCCCGGTCAAGGGCAGGGCCCCGAAGACCGGCTACGACCGGGCCCTGTTCGGGCAGGCATGGTCCGACGACGTCACCGTCGAGGGCGGGCACAACGGCTGCGATACCCGCAACGACATCCTGCGCCGGGACCTGGTCGACATCACGATCAAGCCAGGGCCGGGACCTGGTCGACATCACGATCAAGCCAGGATCGAACGGCTGCACCGTCCTGACCGGAACACTGAACGACACCTACACCGGCCGGTCGATCGCGTTCACCCGCGGTGAGGGGACCTCGAACGCGGTGCAGATCGACCACATCGTCGCCCTGTCGGACGCGTGGCAGAAGGGTGCCCAGCAGCTCGACGAGCAGACCCGCCGGAACTTCGCCAACGACCCCTTGAACTTGCAGGCCGTCGACGGCCCCACAAACGGGCAGAAGAGCGACGGCGACGCCGCGACCTGGTTGCCGCCGAACAAGGCGTACCGGTGCACCTACGTCACGCGCCAGTTCGAGGTGAAGCTCAAGTACGGGCTGTGGATGACCCAGGCCGAGAAGGACGCGATCGCACGCGAACTCGCCTCCTGCACCGGCTCCCCGGCACCCGCACCGGCGCCGGTGGCCGCTCCTGCGCCGACCACCGCGGCCCCCGCGCCGGCGCCGCCGGCCCGCCAGCAGGCACCGGCCCCCGCGCCTGCTCCGAGTGGGGCGGGTGTCTCGTACGCGAACTGCGCTGCAGCCCGTGCGGCCGGCGCGGCACCGATCATGCGCGGCGAGCCCGGCTACAGCAGCAAACTCGACCGCGACAACGACGGCGTCGCATGCGAATAGCATCCCAGCCCATGACCTCCACGGATCCGGCAGCGGTGCCGGCCCGCCCGGACCGGCGAGCCGGGAAGACACCCGCGCAGCTGTGGGCGGACGGCATCGCGCACCTCGAGGCGTACGTCGCCGAACACGGGCACGCCCGTGTCCCGGGGACATTCGTGTGCGCGGACGGGATGCGGCTGGGCTCGTGGGTGATGCACCGCCGCGAGGACCGTCGCCTCGGCGCCGACCGCCTCACCCCCGAGCGGATCGCGCAGCTCGACGACCTCGGGTTCGACTGGGCTCCACCCCGGCCCGGCCGATCGGTCGACGACTTCGCGCAGCAGTGGGCGGCCACTATCGAGCGCCTGGTCCGGTTCCGGGATGAGCACGGGCGCCTCGATGTGCCGCACCGGTGGGAGTGCGAGGACGGATTCCGCCTCGGAGCGTGGGTGAGTCGACGTCGCACCGATCGACGACGCGAGACCCCGACGTTGACGCCGGAGCGGATCGCCCAGCTCGACGCGATCGGCTTCGACTGGGGACAGGCCAATCGCGGCACGTTCGAGCAGCAGCGGTGGGCGAACGCCGTCGCCCACCTCGCCGGCTACGTCGCCGAGCACGGGCACGCCCGTGTCCCCCACCGCTTCACCTGCCCCGACGGATTCTGCCTCGGGCTGTGGGTCACCACCCGCCGCGTCGACCGCCGCCACGGCCGGCCGTCACTCACCCCGGAGCGCATCACCGAACTCGACAACCTCGACTTCGACTGGGGCACCACCCGATCGAAACACTGACGGTCAGGGCACCATCCGCCAGCGCCGGCAGCATCAGCCCCGGCCACGCGGCGAGCACGATGTCCGACGGTGTCGCGGCGGCCACGGCCGATTGTCGCTCTGGTCCTACCAGGGAACCGCGCCGTAGTTCAGCCATGCCAGGAACACGTCGATGGCTACGCCGAGCGGACCGAGCCACATTCCGTACGGGGTCATCACTCGCGTCCTAGCAGCGCTTCCACGTGTTGCCGAGCCAGCACGGCACGTTGGCCAGCGCCCAGCCCCGCTGCTCGTCATTGAAGAACGGCGGATACATCAGCCAGATGAACCACGGCCAATCCATCGCGGTCACCTCCTCAACACGGCGGGATTCCCCACAGCCAGAATTGGTACCGACCCCGGCGCAGGCCGACGATGCACGCCAGCCTACGACCGCAGATCAGCAGGCCACGGCGCTTTCGGAATAGGTCAGCCGGTATGGGCGTTGTGCCTGCTGGATCGGTTGCGTTCCGTGTCCCCCGGGCTCACACCCTTGCCCTCGCAGAGTTCCGTACGGCTGGAGCTGCGTTGCGCCGATCGCCGAGAGGCGACCGAACGCATCCGGTCCCTTTTTCATGTCCGCAGCGCGGTGCCGCGCTGGTGTCGGTGACCACAGTTATCGCGCGGCGTGTACCTGCAACGACGGGAGACGCCAGCGTGTGTGGACGGTATGCCTCGACCACGACCGACAAGGAACTGCGCTCACTGTTCGACGTAGTCGACTCCGTGGGCGCCGAACTGCCGCCGTCGTACAACGTCGCCCCCACCCAACAGGTACGCGTGGTGCTCGAACGTGCGCCCCGTGAGGAGCCGACAGCGGGCGCAGAGCAACAGCTCCGGACCGTCAATTGGGGCTTTTTACCGGACTACGAAGTCCCACTTCGGACCATCTCTCCAATCAGGTAGGCGCAGTGCCGAGTTGAGACACCCGAGCTCCAGACTGGACGGACTTCGAGAGGACCGATCGGCAGAAATGGCTTGTCGCAGTCGCGGGCGTGGTCATTCACAACGATGTACCGGCTGGTCGATACCAGGCAAATCCCACGCTGTGGGTGTTTGGAGTCGCATGGCATCTGACATCCGAGACGCCAGCGCGAGGTTGAAGTATGCGTCGTCGCCAGGGCGGAGGTGCACCTTCAGTCCTGCGGCGCGGCCAGCGTCCAGCGCTTCGAGCGCCTCTCCCCCGTTGACGGGGGTCGCGTGAGGGTGAAACGCGTACACATCTCCGAGTACTAGGTGCTTGCCGCAGAAGACGAGTGTGAAGTTGCGTTGGGTGAGCCTGATTTCGGCGCTTCGGCTGAGCAGTGCACGCAATTCAGGTGTATCGGTGCCGGTCAGAGTGACGAATCCGGTGGGCGCTTCTGGAGATGCGACAACGTGTCCCTCGATCAACAGTCGTGCCACTCGCAAGTTGATCCGATCGAGCGGCTCCACTTCGTCGGGCATCACGAACGTTGTCCGACAGTGTGTTTGAACAACTTGGAGGTCGTGAGCGAGGGATTCGATGAAGTCGAGATCCTCATCAGATGCGGAACTCGAGGCAACCGATGAATCGTCGTTCGCGAGCGACATCAGTTCGTTGGCTTCGACGAAGACCTTGAATGTGCCCTGGCGCCGCAGCAGCCTGAGAAGCGACACCACACCTAGAGCGTCCCCTGGTCGGATCCGTCGGAAGTTGTAGCTGATCTTGCCTTCGCCCGGTAGTCCGCGGTCGTGTGGGAACAACAACTCGACGTGGAGGTGCTCGTAGAAGCTGATCTCGAGGGCGAAGCCGTCTGTGCCACGGTTCATGTGGGTGACTTCACCCTCGTGGGTGGCCATCAGAAGTCCGTCTCCGTCGAGAAAGTGCAACTCAGATCGTGACCCGATATATGGACTCTGGGTGAGTCTTGCCAGCCGGACTTCCACGTTCTCATGTCGCCCAGCGAGCAGTGCCGGCCCAGAGATCGCCACACTTCTCACGGTCTCTGCAGGCAGAACCACCGTGCCAGATGCGCCGAACTTCACCGCGCGGTCCATTGCCCGCCGCGCTGCTGAGTGCTCGGGACCGAAAGCACCTTCGAGTGTGATGACGATTGGGGTTCGGACGTGGTCTTGCGGGTGCTTGGGATACACAGAACAGCTGACGCCATCTTGTGTACGTGAGAACTGCACGCCCCAATCGAGATCGGTGGAGTCAGCGATACTTCCTAACTCCCCGATACGCTTCGTGAGATCACCGATACCGCCGAACAAGCTGTCGATCTCACGGTTGTACAACTGTGCGTTCTCACGCATCTGATCGCGTTCGAGGTACCGGTACACGTCGGGGTAGTCACATGCCAGGACATCGAGATCCAGCCGATCGTGGATGGCGATCTTCGGGCCCTCCGTGGTTTCAAGCCCCTGTACGAACTCGCGTTCACCAGGTGTCAGCTTCGACGGGACGACGAGAACCCACTCGGCTACCGGCGGGTCCAATCGAAGCGCAGCTAGGTAGGAATTCCGAACCTGCCGTTGCCGAGTCGACTTCTTGTCTCCCGAGAATCCATCGACGAAGTACTTCAGTTGGTAGATCCTCCGACGGCTTCCGTGCCGTACCTCGATATCGATTCCACCGTCCCCACCACGACCATCAGGGGAGACTACTGTCGCGATGTCGCGCCACTGACGCGCGATCAGAATCTCGACGACTCGGTCGAACTGCGCCTGACCGAGCCGATCCCAACTAATCACCGAGTGGCTCCTTCTGTGGCTCGATACCGATCAGAGCGTATTACCGCAATCGACCAATCCGGTCGACTCCCAGCTACCTGGGCGGTCGCGTCCAGACAGAGAAATAGTCAAATCTTGTGGATCAAGGATCGTCAGGAGGCCTCGGCGCCCGGACTTCACCGATCAGGATCTTGCGGCCCTGAGTTCGTCGCTGGCCTCGATCAAGCCTGTTCGCGGCGCGGATCGGCGTCATCCACGGGATGGGTCGCGCTGTGGTGCAGGTAGATGACCCCGCGATCGGTGTCGAGTGAGAACGGTGACCCGTCGGCGCTGTGGGTGAGTCGCGTCGTCTGCAGTCGATGCTGCTCCTCGACGATATGCCTGGTGGACGGCGTGATCAGTTCTTGTGCGGCGTTGAACATTCCAGCCCCGCTGCTGCCTCCACCCATCCGGCGCCAGTGGATCCAACCACGCTTCTCCGCCCACACCCCCACCTGATCGAGCACCACGCAGAACGCGACGATGCAGACCATGCCCAATAGAAACCCCATGACTCCTCCTTACCAGAGTTCCGAAAGTGGTGAACCGGCTTAACGTCCTGCGCCGCCGTCATCAGGCAACTTCGGACACGGGCGTGTCCGGTGACGGCTGCGGGGTGATGTCGACGGGTCGTTCGAGGAGCTTGCCCTTGTGGAACAGGGCGCCGGCCCGGACTAACGCCACCAGGTGCGGGGCGTTGACCGCCCGCCACCGGGACTGCGCGGCCTCGATCAGCTTGTAGGCCATCGCCATCCCCGCCGCCCTCGACCCAGGACCCTTCGTGACCTTGGTTCGCAAACGCACTGTCGCGAAAGTGGATTCGATCGGGTTCGTGGTCCGCAGGTGCACCCAGTGCTCGGCCGGATACTTGAAATACTCGAGCAGCACGTCGACGTCGTCGGTGATCTTCACGACCGCCTTCGGGTACTTCGCGCCATAGTCGCGACCGAACGCGATGATCGCCAGCTGCGCCTTGTCGATGTCCTCGGCGTTGTAGATGTCCTTCATCGCCGCCAACGCGCCCGGGTGCGCGGACTTCGGGAGCGCGGCAAGAACATTCGCTTGCTTGTGGAACCAGCACCGCTGCTCCCGGGTATCGGGGAATACCTCCCGCAGTGCCTTCCAGGACCCCAACGCGCCGTCGCCGACGGCCAGCGTCGGTGCCCACATCCCACGCCGGCGGCAGTCCCGCAGCAGGTCCGCCCACGACTCGGAAGATTCCCGGAATCCGTCGGTCAGGGCGACAAGTTCCTTCCGGCCGTCGGTGCGGACCCCGAGCATCACGAGCAGGCACAATTTCTCCTGCTCAAGCCGGACTTTCAAGTGGATGCCGTCGACCCACAAGTAGACGTAGTCGACCTGCGAGAGGTCCCGCTTCCCGAACGCGACAGCTTCGTCTTGCCACTGCGCGGTCAGCCTTGTGATGGACGCGGTCGACAGGCCGGCTCCGGTGCCGAGGAACTGCTCCAAGGCCTGGCCGAAGTCGCTGGTCGAAAGGCCGTGCAAGTACAGCAGCGGCAGCACCTCGGACACCTGCGTCGATCTGCGGGCCCACGCTGGCAGGATCGCTGAGGAGAACCGCCTGCGCTCACCCGTCTCGGGGTCGGTGCGTCTGTCGTTCACGCGCGGCGCCTTCACCGCCACCGCGCCTGCCGCAGTCACGACCTCACGTTCGGCGTGGTAGCCGTTGCGCACGACCAGGCGGTGCCCGTTCTCGTCGACCTCACCGGCATGCCGGGCGATGTAGTCGGCGACCTCGGCCTGCAGGGCCGTCGCCAACATTCGCCTGGCGCCATCGCGGACGATCTCGTCGAGCAACGAACGGCCAGCACCACCCGCCTTGCCAGACTCGTCGTTGTTGTTGTCCACTACCGTGAGCAAGGCGGTGCCTTCCCGCCAGCGCGCCAACGCTGGTCTTGATCAGAATCCGGATTCCTCGCAGATCATCTTCCGGGAGGGCACGCCCTCCCGGGATCCACAGGTTCTGATCATTACTCCCACGAAGTAGACACCCGTGGACAGCGCCTTGATACGCATGGAGTCGTTCGTGCCGAAGAGGATCCGACCAGAACTGCTGGAGTTGGCCGGCAGGGAACCAGATCTGATGCACTGGACCTTCTAACTACTCGAGATGTCACCACCCGGGTGGGGTGCTACTTCTCCTCCGGAACCGAAATTGCGTATGGGGATAATGTGTTCGTCGACGATCGTCCATCCGCTTCCAGGCTGGACGCAGTAGTCGAGTCTTTGTGCTCGACGTTGGAGATGTGCTGTGTCGGCACACAAGTCCCAGCTGCATCGCAAGACGTCCCTTAGTTCGGCCGTGGCCGACTCCTCCAACGCCATGATCAAGGGTTTCTTAGACTTAGAGAACGAGATTGCTCCAACCGTCGGCGGCAGTGGAATCCATCAGTAGCGGTAGTTGACAGTCTTGAAGGACAGATCCGGAGCCAGATCGAGATAGACGAGGGTCGCCGCCAGGACAAGACTCGTGAGCGCTTCAGTGCCAAGCATACGCAGCTCTCGGGGGCGCTTCAGCTGAACTTCTTCCCGGAGGAACTGGCGCCATACTCCGCCCGTCCCACTGAGATCTTTGCCGAAGAAGAACAACACAACCGGCGCCTTCGACTTCGTGAGTTCACTGAGCAACTTCATGCGCTCGACCGACGACAGGCCCGCACGGTTGGGCTCGGAATCGAGGACCATGACCACCTGCCCATGCACAGACTCGACTGCGGGATCATCGCGGAAGCCATCGTTCGATCCACGACCGAACTCTGCGAATGCACTCGACTGCCAAACCATCGTGTCGAAGAAGCACCCGTTCATCAACGTTATGTCGGACGTAATGGGTCGCCTCGGCGCGGTTTCCCTGAACCGGTGCTCGCTGAGCAGCCGCTCGACGATGCGAGTCCAAAGCTCACGTGTGTCGATTGCCAGTTCGGACCGAAGCGGGTCGAATCGGTGACCCAGAGGACGGCCTTGAAAAGCAGGACCGTCGATCCGCATGCTCCGGTGATCGAGCATGGCCTTGATCCGACGTTCATCCAAGACGGCGGCCTTGCTCAAGTGAACCGTTACAGTTGTCTGCTTCTCTGTGGCCTTGTAGAAGTCGCCATCGGGCCACGCTCTGTCGACGATCGCGCGTACGTCCTCCGCGATGAACACTTCTGTGGACTCAACGAATACGACCAGGTAGACAGGCTCTGGAGCGGCGTACCAGTAGCGGAGGTGGTCAACTTCAACCGGTGTACTCACTGACGACGCCGAACGGAACTGCTCTGCTGAGAGTGTCTGTGCTCGCTTTCCCTTGGCCTGAAACCAGACACGAGTTTGGGATGCCGAATAGTCCGCATTTGCACCCTCTACGAAGAGGTGCAGACCTGTGTCGATCGCAGCCCGGTCCTGTTCGTACTCGATAGGGACGCCGCAAGCGGTCAGCAGCATTTTGAGCTGCGACATGTAGACCTGTTCAAATCGGTCGTGTCTACCTTGCCTGGGCATACCAACACAATGACATGCGCTGAATGGATGCTGCGATCTGGTCATCAGGAGCGACTTGCGGCAGTTCCGGGATGTCGCGTGGATCCGCAAAATCCCTGTGCGCTCGGGACGCCAGCCCTCAGTCGACCTGTCAAGACCGACAGCTCGACTTCTTCCAGGTCGCAGCATCCCAGAAGCTGGGTTCATGCCGAGTCCGCATCGAACGTATGGCGGCCACGTTGCGCAACGTCTTTTGATGAGGCATCGCGACGGCGAGCCCGCGACAAGGCGTCAGGCATCGTCAACGACCCGACCTACATCGTCGACCTCATCAAGCGAGTCACCACGGTAGCGGTGGAGACGACGAAGATCGTCGACTCACTCGCATGACGGGGTGGAGGCCAGCAGTTCGTCTGCTGCCCTCCATCGTTCTGTCCACTGCCTGCGGCGGTATTCGTGGTCAGCGCAGGGACTTGTCCAGCAGGATCTGGGCTTTCGCCTTCCGCTGCACGATCGGGTGGGTGTCGTCGACCGGTGAGCCGTTGCGGTAGGCGGCGTCGATCCAGCGCTGCAGGATGGCGACTTCGGCGGCGTGGTTCTTCTGCTTGCGGTAGATGATCGCGGCTTGTTCGGTGTACCAGGGTGCCGGTGTTCCGCCGACGCAGTTCTCGGGTCGTTCGACCACTGCGATGACCTCGAGGAGCAGTTCGAGGGCTTCGTCGAGTCGGTTGTCGCGTTTGAGCTGCTTGACCGGCTCGCTCCACGCGCCGTAGTGCCGGCCGCGGACCTGCTGCAGCGGATCGTGGCGATTCTGCGGCGCGATAAGGCTGTCGTCGGCGAGGGCGTAGGCGTCGACTGCCGGGGCTGCCGTCAAATCGGGGAGGTCCACCGACCGGTCACCGGCCAGCAAGGATTCCATCTGTTGCTGGTCGATGATCGCGATTTGCTGTTCGGCGCCTTGTAGGCGGAGGGCTTCGGCCTGCTTCTCCGTCATCTGGGATTGGCCGGTGATGTCGGACCACGTACCGGTGACGAGGATGGTGGTGCGGCGGGTGACGGTCTTGTTCACCCGGGCACCGCATTTCGCGAGCTGGGACCAGGCTTCGTCACGGCTGAGCCCGGACAAGGTTCCGGTGAGCACGACCGTGTGTCCGTGGAGGGGGTGGTCGGGGTCGGCGTCCGGGTTCGGAGGCGGCGGGGTCGCGCTCGCCCGCACCGCCGCCCAGGACGGGACCCCGGGTCGGTTGACGTTGCGCGGACCGGTGACGCCGTCGACGGTGGCGCGGCCGAGAACGATCCCGGTGGCGGTCACGTAGGTGTCCACGGTCGGGGCACCTCGGCGACGCATCAACTCGAGTGCGATCTCGGCTGTAGCCGTAGCATCGGCGGAGGCGTCGTGATGGCGGAGCAGGTCGACCCCGAGCGCCCGGGCAACGGTGGGGAGCTTGTGGTTGACCAGATCCGGCAGGTCGTTGCGGGACCAGAGCAGGGTGCACCCGTAATCCAGCGGCCGCCATGTCACGGCCTCTGCGAGGGATGCCTCCCGCAGTGAGCCGATGTCGAAGGCGGCGTTGTGCGCGACTAACGGAAGATCTCCGACGACGTCGAGCATTTCGGACAGTCGCTGTCGGAAGGTCGGTTGTGTGGCGACGTCATTCGGGGTGATCCCGTGAATGCCGATGTTGCCGGCATCGAACCGGTCAAGACCTGCAGGTGGCCGGCACAGCCACGAGTGGGTGTCGATGACCCGTCCGGCGCGAACCACCGTCAAACCGATCGCGCAGATACTCCCACGGGAACCGTTGGCGGTCTCGACATCGAACCCGACGAAACTCGGCCCGCTGGACACCTCCACCTGCACCTGCGGTGCAGAGGCGGGAAGGTCGGGGACCTGCACCCGCGGAACCTCAATGGTGGTAGCGACGCCTGGCATGCCACGCGTCACCTCGATCTCGGGAACGACAGGATGCGGAGTCGGCACTGACTCCTGCGCCCGGCGGTGATTGAAGTCGACGACCTGCTGCAGGTACTGCAGCAAGGTCCCCACCTGATCGCGCTGGTTGCGTTTGAACAGCACCGTGTGCGGATCGCTCGGCGCGGCGCCGCGCCCAAGTTCCGGACGGATACCGCCGACGCACAATTGAATCCATCCGTTGACCAGGATCGACGGTTGCTTGACGTGGAACCCGACTACGTCGCCGAGCGAAACCACCTGACGAGGACCAACTGTCCGCGCCAGCAGGCCGCTGCGCTCGATCACTAGATGCTGATCAGTGACGGTGACGGCTGCACCATACCCCTGCCAACGAGACAAATCACCCTCCCCGGATCGTTGCCGGGAGGCTATACGAGTCGTGCGAAAGTCGATCTACAGGGCCCGGCAATCCGTCTCGGTTCTGTGCCCGGTATCTGGCATCAGAAGCACTCGTGACTGCCAGATGTCATCTCCGCGGGCGTGTAAGGCATGAAGCATGTGGTGCATAAGGTGGGGCGTTCCAGCACGGTGCACCCACATCGCTGACAGCGCGAACATTTGAAGTCTTGGCAGGTCTCACAGCGGTACGCGGATTCCCTCGACTCAAAGGTCGCCTCACACACTGGATTGGAGCAATCCTGCAGCGGGTAGGTCCTAGTCCCCGACCCGTTCACGGTGGTCGGACGTAGCGCGAGGAAGACGTACCGCTCCTCGAAATCCAGCGCCGCTTCCACACGCATGTCGTCGAGCACCATCCCGGTTCGATATTCGATTCCCTCGTGGAACTCCCGCCTCACGACAGATTGCATCGCCTCAGCGGCAACCTGCTTGAATCCCCTCTGCGGAAGGCCTTTCGGCGGTGGTGCATCGCCATAGGTGGTGGCCGATGTACTCACGATCCCATCGCCGTCAGCGATCGCGAGAATCCAGCGGGACCCGGCGGGGAGCATTTCTCGCACACGCTGAAGAGTGGCAGAACGGGAAGCTCCGGAGCGCGCGAAGAGTCCCGCCATGACATCGGCGGGATGAAGTGACGTGGCGTGGCGATCGGTGTCGCTCACTGGCATGAGGACCTGGGCGGCGAACTGATCGCACACTGCTTCCTCGATCGTGCGCCTGCCAGAATCAGACATGTCGAGGAGCAGGTATCCCCACTGGTCGTGCCACTGCTGGAGGTGGTGTGCGAGTTCGTGGAGAAGGGTGAAGTTGTCCCGGCGCGACGTCGCTGGATGAAGGTGGATTGTGGGCGGGGATGGGCGGTAGTAACCGCCTCCGCCGCAGCCGGTGTCCACGAGGTCGCCCTCGATCGTCACGGTGATCTCAGGGCTGTGCAATAACGTCCCGAAGGGATCATTGCTCAGGGCAGAAAGATTGAACGTGCTGCATTCCTGGATGATTCGAGCGGCGATCGCACGTGCATCTCCGCTTGCCGCGAGTTCGTCCCACCCATCCACCTGGCTACTCCCCGTTGCGTCCGGCTCGTGCGATAGCGTCGCGCAACTTGGTTTCCCGCAGAGCGGCGCCATCGTTGCGTGCTGCAAGCGCGAACTCGCGGCGTGCAGCACGGCGGATCGCCCGTTCGCCGACGCCAGTCTCCAACGTTCGCGCCACGATGTCCCGCTTGAAGTGGGGCATCGCGAGGTCGTGCACGACCTCGGCGAGAGGGTCAGCTCCCACGAGTGATTCCGCCTCGGCGGCGAGTTGGCGGGCGATGGTGGAGAGCTGTTCCCCGGTGACCGGAGTGATACCAGTCAACAGTGGGCGCACTTCCTGTGGGCCGGCACCCAGCGCTGTGCCGATATCCCTCGCGGATCCGCCCGCCAGCTGAATCTTTGCTGCATCGAGAAACAATCCCTCCTCCGTGCCGCCGGTGTTGAAGCACAGCTCAGTCCAGTGGTCGATCATCAGACGGTCAGCGTCGGTGTTCTCCACGTCCTGGGCCGAGCCTGGCGCGAAGGAAAGTCCTGGATCGGCATCGTCATCGAGCGCCCAGGAGATCGGGCGTATTCGTTCGGGCGCAATCAGTCGCCCGAGGCTGCGGTCGAGCAGGTGGTTGCCGATACCGGTCTCCCGAGTCGCCCACACTGTTACCGGTACTTCGAGGGGTGACTCGTCGATGACCAAACCCGGCGCGAAGGATGCTTCGCCGGGAAGGGTGACGGGCCATGCAAGCACGTAGCCGCCCTTCACGGCCGCGATCACGGCGAGACCCGCAATCTCGCCGTTCCAGGAGAGAATCCAGAGATCACCCGCACGGATCTGCGTGTCCGGCAACCCCTCGTCCCACAGTGGGTAGGTGAATTCGGGGATACCCGGCGGGCGTTCGCCGACCACTTTCGAACTCCTTCAGCTGTCGAAAATCAAAGATTGGCCAGAGTACAGGCGGCGCTCAATCGAGGCGACTCCGGTAGACAGCCCTTGCGATGTCCAGCTCGTCCGTGGGTAGCTTGCCCAGGTAGTCGCACATTCCGGCAACCCCGGTGACATTCTTGTGAACCGGATGTATGTAGCGCGCCGTCCACCACCCTGCTTGCCCGAGACGTGTCACGTGAATCTCAGGCATGGCGCGACTCGATTGGTCTCCCGGCTTAGCATCGCTCGTGACACGGGGAAGCCCCGACCACGCCGTGTCATGACGACGCTCCGCCATGCACGTCATCGGACGCGCAGGCTTTCCGACACGCGCGGGGTTCTCAGTCGCGTCTTTGCTCACCCAATACGCATCTCCGAACTTGGCGTCTCGATCAGGCATGGGCGGCATACTACAAGCGCGCACAGACAAGTTCCGCCGACGCCACCAACTGGCTCGCAGTGTCCGACCAGCCAATGAAGAACCGGACTCCCACTCAGGCGGAGCAGGCTCGCGATGGTCACGTTCCGTCCCATTTCCCTCATTGTGGGACGAACCCCGGCAGGCGGGCATCGTGGCGGATCAACCCAGCTCACACCGTCCCACAAGCTGGTTCCAGAAACAGGGTGCCGAAACGGTTGCGTCCATGAGGATGGTGTACGAGCCGGAGCCGATCGAGATGGCCGGCGTGTCGTAGCCGAACGAAAGACGGTCACCGCGTGATTCTTCGAGAGACCTACCAAGTCGACTCGAACAGGACCACACGATGACCACTGCCCACGATATCGACCTGCGCCAGCTCGTCGAAGACCGACTCACCGGAGCAAGTCCGGACCTGCTGCGCGAACTGCTGCGCGAGTTGCTCACGATGTTCATCCACGCGCTGATGGGTGCCGAAGCCGACACGCTGTGCGGCGCCGGCTACGGGCAACGCTCCGATGAGCGCACCAACTCCCGCAACGGGTACCGGCACCGCGACTTCGACACCCGCGTCGGCACCCTCGACGTCGCCATCCCGAAACTGCGGTCCGGCAGCTACTTCCCGGATTGGCTTCTCGAACGCCGCAAACGTGCTGAACGTGCCCTGACCACGGTCGTCGCCACCTGCTATCTGCTCGGGGTGTCGACCCGCCGGATGGAGAAACTGGTCGACACGTTGGGCATCACCTCGCTCTCGAAGTCCCAGGTCAGCATCATGGCGAAGGAGCTCGACGAGCAGGTCGAGGCGTTCCGCCACCGGCCCCTCGATGCCGGCCCGTACACATTCGTCGCCGCCGACGCCCTCGTATTGAAAGTCCGCGAGAACGGGCGCGTGGTCAACGTTCACGCCCTGGTCGCGGTCGGGGTCAACGCCGACGGCTACCGCGAAATCCTGGGCGTCGACGTCACCTCCGCCGAGGACGGCGCCGGCTGGCTCACCTTCTTCCGCGGCCTGGTCGCCCGCGGCCTGTCCGGGGTGAAACTGGTGACTTCCGACGCCCACGCCGGCCTGGTCGCGGCGATAGGCGCCACCCTGCCCGGCGCCTCGTGGCAGCGTTGCCGCACCCACTACGCGACCAATCTGATGTCGGTCACCCCGAAAACCTCGTGGCCGTGGGTGAGAACTCTGCTGCACTCGGTCTATGATCAGCCCGATTCGGAATCTGTTCACGCACAATATGATCGGATCATCGACGCCCTCACCGAGAAGCTCCCGAAGGTCGCCGACCACCTCGACGGCGCCCGGGCCGATCTCCTCGCGTTCACCGGATTCCCGAAGCAGATCTGGCGGCAGATCTGGTCGAACAACCCGCAAGAACGGCTCAACAAGGAGATCCGTCGGCGCACCGACGTCGTCGGCATCTTTCCCGACCGCACCGCCCTGATCCGACTCGTCGGCGCCGTGCTCGCCGAACAACACGACGAGTGGATCGAAGGACGCCGCTACCTCGGACTCGACGTCCTCGCCACCGCCCGCGGCGACAAGCCCGCCGACACCACCACCGAACCCGCCGAGGAGTTCACACCAGCCCTGACCGCATAACCCGACGAGGAATCACGCGACGACCCCGATACACCACGCCCCTGGACTTGACCATTTGCAGCGAAGATCAGCGAAACGCGACGCTATTTCAACTAGCGCGGTTTGGCTCGATTCTGGTCGCTACCTGCGATATCTACGTGCCGCTACCGCGATCCGCAGCACGCTCCATGGCGATCCAGAGCTACGACAGATACGATTAACGAAAGACGTAGCTGACGTACTCAGGCGGTCAAGGATGAACACTGAATCAACGACCTGGAGTTCAACCCGGAACCGAGATCTCGACGACGAGATTTCCGTGGTGGTTCTGGCGGTCGTAGCCAGCGACGGCTTCTATACGCGATCGACAGAGCTGATTGGCAGCATCACCGCATTTGATGCTCCTGCCACTTCGGCGCTGTTCGGCGCGCAGTCAGCCGCCTTCAAGAAGGCCGTCGCCGCTGCGGCTGAGTTGTCGTCGACAGCCGCACCGTTCGCCGCCGCCCTCGATCACTACCGAGCCGCGCTCCCCCGCCACTCATCGTGGTCGCTTTGGGAGAAGAACCACGGGCATTCCGTGGTGAGTCCGACGGGGTACGGAGCCAGCAAGCTGCGAAACTACTCCCGGTCCCTGCTATTCGATCCCATGTACGCCCGACCCGCTCTGATGCAGCACGGTACGGCAGCACAGCCACCTGGGCAGGTTCCACCGCTTCCGGACCAGGCGCTGCGCTGGTTGTTCGAGTTGCTCTCGGAGAAGTTCACCGCCGCGGAGTTGGCCGAAGCCATTGCCGGCCTGCCGACACAAAAGCGCTTGGAGATCGTCGAGCAAATCGTCGGAATGATGGCACACGGAGACCGGGGTGCCGACAGAGCGCATACTCGCGCCGATCAGCGCCAGTCGGTCATCGACAGGCTGGAGACGGTCAAGTCTGGGGTGGCTGGCGCAATCTTGGCGCCGCACGCGAAGGAGACCCGCAGTGCCGTGCAGAAGCGTCGGCAGTCGGGAGAGCTCATCGGCCTGCCAATCGGCACTCGACCCGACTACGTGTATCCACTCTTCCAGTTCGATCGTTCCCGGCATTCGGTGAAAGACCTTGTCGCGTACGCGAATAAGATGCTCGATGCCGCCAATGATCCGTTCGGCGCCGCAAGTTGGTGGCTGACACCGTCGAGCACTGTCCTCGACGGCCACACCCCGCTGGAGGAGCTCGATGCCATGACGCTGACGGAGATGGCGGTCGACAACCTTCTCGAGACACGCGGCATGTGACCCTGTGAAGATGTACAACGGCGTCCCTGCCGACACAGACGTTCTGCTGGCAGGGACCAGGATGTGGCGCATCTACGAGGACGGGAAGCCGTATTCACCGGACAGCTTCAACCCATGCAAGCGTGACCTCGTCGATGCGCGAAATCTGGACCTTCGGAAGGTGAAGCGACCGGATCAAGGCCGCTTCGACCCGGTGCACGATCCGGCGGTTTGTCCCGGTGGCGCGGCGCTTGGAAAGTTTCTGTATGTGGGTCTGGGTCCGGGTGCCGTTGTTGGCGAGGGGATCCTGCGTGACCGGGACATCCCCGTTGGTCCGATTCCTCGGGCCTGGGTGCACGGGCTGGGGCTCGTGGAGCTCGAGGTCACTGTCGCTATCACCGTGGCCGTGCTCGACGATCAGGCGAGCTTGCTCAAGATCAACCAGGATTCGTCCTTGACCAGCTACGACTCTGCCGACTACGCAGCAACGCGGGTGACGTGCACGAACCTTCTGGTCGAGACTCCGACCGCCTTCGGGGTGCGCTACCAATGCCGTAACGGCCTCGACGAACGTGCCGCCATGCTGATCGACCGCGGAAGTACGGAGATGCCCATCCGTATCGTCAACCGTGGATGCATCGACGAGCCTGGATGGGCTCAGGAAACGGTCGAGAAGGGGCTCTTCGAGAGCTACGGGCGGGTCTTTGACTAGAGATGTATGAGCTTACGACGTTCGTGACGCCGGTGTGGAGTCGGGTCGCTGGTGGCCGGTTCCCGGTGGCAGTGCTGGCTCGACGATAAGTCGGTAGTTGTAGTGGACAAGTCCGGAGGCCGTTCGAGAGGTCTGCTGTGAAGCGGCATTCGCCTGCGCGAAGGAAGCACTGAACTATCGGCCCGGAATCGGCTGGGCGCGGGTGCTCAAGGACGACGAGGTGCAATCCATCACTGTTCCCGCACTGGTGATCTACGGCGCCGAGACAGTGGTTGCCACCCCCGAGCTCGCTGCGGCACGTGTCGCCGACCTCCTGCCTCGAGCGGAAGTCCAGGTCTATCCCGGCGCCGGGCACGGCATCCTCGGACGGATCCCCTCGGCTTCCTGATGGAGTTTCTCGCGGCGGCGGAACCTTGCACCGAGTTCCTGTGGCGGCCTCGGTTCCGGCGCTCGGGGTCATGGAATGGTGACGGTGGAGAACGAGAGTTTGCGTGGCCGCGGTCATCGGGCACCGACTCGGCCCGGAACTGAGGAAAAGGATACCTTTGCGCGGAATTTCGAGGACGAGTGTTGCAGAAAATATCGAGATCGAGGTATCTCGGACAATTCGACCCGGAACCTACATTTTTTCACGGTCATTTCCCGACCCAGCTGGCCGTCCTCGAGTGCTTGTACCTGGCGACCCGGTCATCGGGTTCCACCGGCCGCGTTAGGGGACTAGTCAGTCAGGTAGAAGCTTGCACCGAACGCCTTCGCCATTATCTTCGAAGGACGCATCAACTAACCGATGCCAAGCTGGATCCACCGTTTATCGGACGTTCCCGGAAATTTTTCTCTGCGCATAGCGATATTGATCCAGGAATCACTGGCTACATGACTGGAAACCATTTCTGAGCGATGTATCCCGCTGACGTCATGACATTCATCCAACTATAGCTGCAGTAGCTCAGGATCTCTGGGGAGTTCCCTGGTAGGTTGCGCTGCAAAGCGTGACACAGAGGGCACACCGAGTGCGGTTCACTATAATGGGGGGTTACGTGCCGTACATCGAGACTGAAGGCGGTTCGGTCTACTACGAGGACTCCGGCGGCGACGGCCCGGTGATCATCGTTTCCCACGGGTTCCTGATGGATCACCGCATGTTCGATGCGCAGGTCGAGGAATTGAGCGACTACCGGTGGATTCGGTGGGATACGCGACATCACGGTCGGAGCCGGACGGCCGCCACCTCATACAGCTATTGGGATCAGGCGCGCGACGGGCTGTCGATTCTTGAACACCTGAACATCGAAGAGGCTGTGTTCGGTGGGCATTCACAGGGTGGGTTCATCGCACTCCGGATGGCGCTACTCAGCCCGAAGGCGTGCTCGGGCCTGATGTTGTTCGGTACAGCCGCCCGCGCATACTCGACCGAGGAGAAGGAAGGGTATAGCAAGGTCTTCTCGGAGTGGCTCAAGGGTCCGACAAGCCCTTCATTCGAGCCCATCGCGCGTTCCCTCGCGACGACGATGATCGGCGGAGACCGTGACCAGCAGAAGCCATGGCGGAACCGGTGGCTCGAACGTAACTGGTCGGACTTCGCACCGGCAGTCGACTGCTTGATCGAGCACGACTCGGTGGAAACTCTCGCGACTGAGATCATGTGCCCGTCGATCATCATTCGGGGTGCCGCAGATCAGGCCTTCTCTGACAAGGACGTCCACGATCTCGCGTCACAGCTCGGCGGCGACGCCGTTGTTCGCACTGTCGACCAGACGACCCACGCAGCGAACATGACGGATCCGGATCTCGTCAATCCGCTGTTGCGCGAGTGGCTAGGTCATGTGTCGAGCGGAACCCCTACCCACACGTAAGCATCCGAGACTGGGAAGCGCTGGTAGTAAGCGCTTATCAGCGGGATGACCACTCGTGTTTGGTAGTCACGGATCCACATCGTCTCAGCCGGCTGCTTGTTCGCGTGGAGCAGGTTCACGTGACCGTCGAAGAGCGCCATCCGCGTTTTGTCGCGCCGGCCATCGAGAAGATGGGTATAGAGCTGTTGGCTGAGGGGCGAATCTGCTTGGGCCGGCGATCGGTCTTGCAGAGTTCTCCCGGCAAGCATGTAGAGGGTCCTCCGGGTCTCCGAGTCGAGTTCGAAGACGTCGGCAAGCTGAGCTGGAACCGTTTCGCTGGGTGGTCCCGTGCGCCCTTGTTCGAGGGACGGTGCCTGGCGCGGGTTGTCGTTCCACGTATCGATCGAGGCGCGAATGTCGGCGTTGAATTCACGGATCGGTGAGCGGAGCGGAGCGGCGGAGCTTCGAAGGCTAGAGCCGCATCGGCATCAGCACATACAGACGCCGTCCAGATGCCTGGTCCGCGTCCCCGGAATCATCGACAGACCGCAAGGTGGCGGCGCGGATCGATCCGTTCATGACGATCTCGACCTTGGTTGCACGTGCTGCGCCGAGGCCATCCATCAGATACCGCGGGCTGAATGCGATGGTCAGAGGTTCACCCTCGAACTCACAAGCAAGCGTCTCCTCGCCACGTCCTTCACCGTCGCTGCCAGCGGAGAGATGGACGGCATCGTCGGAGAACGAGAACAGGATCTTCGATCCCCGACTGGCCAGGAGCGACACTCGCTTGATGGCTTCGATGAAAGGAGCTGGGTCCACGACTGCTGTGGAGGTGCGTTCATGGGTCAGGTAACGCTCGTAGGGTGCGAACGGTGAGTCGAGCAGCCGCATGATGCTGTGTTGGTTGCGGGACTGCAGGCCGAGGACTTGTTGGCCAGGAGCGCTTCCGATCTCGATCTGTGAGCCAGTCATGGTCTTGGTGGCGGCGGCAAGCGTCCGAGAAGGGACGAGTACCGAAGAAGGCTCCGTACTGGTAGACGGTTTGATCGGGGTCCAATCCAGTTCGCGAATGGCGATTCGGAAGCGGTCCGTGGCAACCAGTCGAATGAACTTGTCGTGGAACTCGATACTGATGCCGGTCAGAAATGGCAACGTATCGTCGCGTCCGGCTGCGACCGCGACCTGAGCGACAGCAGCCGAGAAGGCTTCCCGGTCCACGACACCTGTCGTGTCAGGCAGGGTTGGGAGCGGGGGGTAGTCCATCACGGGCATCAGCGGCAGTGCGAACCGGCTCTGTCCGCAGGCGAGGTTCAGATTGGTGCCGTCAACGGAGAAATCGACCGAATGAGGAGGGAGCAGTTTGACGATCTCGGTCAGCAGCCGACCTGACACCAGCGCAGATCCTGGTTCCGCGACCGCTGTCGTTGGAATGCTGGACTGCGCGGCAAACTCGTAGTCGAACCCTGACAGCCGCACGGACTCGTCGCCGGCTTCGAGGAGCACACCGCCCAGCGTCGGAACAGGTGGCCGTACTGGCACGCTTGGGCCGACAATGGATAGCGATCGCGCCAATGCGTCCCGCTCTATCCGCAGCTTCATGCGTGTTCTCCATCCTGATCGCCTGTCCGGTATTCGAGACGATGAGCCAGGGAACTCGCTCGAGCGTGACATGCCTGTTTGGATCGAAATCCGAAGGTCTGAGCGACGACGGTCCAACTGTGCCCAGCTTCGCTCGCCGCGCGCATCAATTGGAGCTCTAGCCGATCGAGGTCGCTGCGCGCAGCGGACAGGGTAATTGCGCACGAACTGAGGACATCCAGCGGAAGCTCGGTTGCCTCTTCTTGGTGAACAATTTTCAGCACCTCACGGACAAGGTGAGCCTTGTCCTTAGGAGGCGCATCTCGACGAGGAGGAGTGGCGTTCAGCCAATGGCGAAGGACCTCCTCCTCTGGGCGGTCTGAGGTCGGCACGATTCGAAGCATACAACAGACGTCAAAAAATTTTTGACGATCCTGAGGTGGGCCACAGCGGGCAGGTTCCATGCGATGACCTCGTGCGGGCGGACGGTGTTGCACATGGGGATGTTGCGTCGAGTCGTCTCGGTAGTTCGCACTGTGCGAACAGGGCATCGTCTGCGACCGTCATTGTCACCTTGCGGAGGGACACGCGACGGCACAGTATTCCGGGCATGGGATTTTCGCTGATCTTCGTCCGTGTTCAGGGAGACGAGCAGTGCGACGCGGATCGCGATGCCGTCGCCGCCTTCCTCGAGGCGCGCCGCCTGCGCGCGGTGGGCAGCGACGGCCAAGACGGCCAAGGTTCGCTTCTCGTCGATGCGGACGGGCAGGCGCTCTCGTTCGACGGCCACTGGACTGACCTGTATCTCGACCCGCTCGATCAGGAGGAGCCGCTGAGCGGTGGGATCGATCACGCCTCGCTGTCGGAGGAGGAGACGACGTTCATCTATGAGCTGTGCGTCGCGGCGGGATTCCTCATCGCCAATCCGCAGGGCAACCCGACCTATATCGTTCCCGGCGCCAACCATGCCCCGGAAGATGTTCCGGATCCGGAGGACATGGATTGGGTGAACAGCCCTGCCGAGCTGCGGCAGGCGCTCGCCGGCAAGTTCGACGACTTCCGCGAATGGCGTGACCGCGTGGTGGCGCAGTACGCGGACGGGCGGGCCGACGGCGAGTAGCGTGCGCCGAATCGGCGGTTACTCGATCCGGGGAACCGTCGTCCCCGGTCGCTAGGCTGTCGCAATGTCCATGAACTTCATGCTGGGTTTCGTGCCGAACACCGACCTTTCGGCCTTCGGAGCTGACGCCGGATCGACCATCGACTTCGGCGAAGCGAGCCGCAGCACCGCAGCCGGTCCGTCGGCCGCGCAGGTTGGCGCGCACGTGGTGCTCGTGGATCCCGGTCTCGATCTTCAGCAGCTTCCGCAACTCTCCGAGCCGCCCGCGGGAACGGTGCTGGTCACCCTCGGTGGCACGAGCGACGTCTACGTGGTCCGGTCGTTCGGCGACGACCCCCGCCTCCGAGTGCTCGCCGAGCGCGAGGTCGCCGAAGACCTCGGCGCCCCGATAGACGCCGAGGCGGTGTTCGAGATCGAGGACGACCCGGAGGACGCGCACCTGGAGTTCGTCTGCCGCCTTGCCGGGATCACGGTCGAGGAGCTGTGGAACCTCGAGTGGGCGCCGCTCGCGCCGGGCAGGGGCGGGTTCTTCGGTCGTCTCTTCGGTCGCTGAGGCTCAGCTCGGATCGCGCTCAGGCACGCGACCGGCGGCTGTGGTTCGGCGCACTACCGTTTGACCTTCACGTAGCGGCAACTTCTACGGTCGAAGACGAGGCCGGACGGACCGGCCTCACGGAAGATGGAAGCACCATGAGCTGGTCGATCGCGGACGTGGCGAGGATGTCGGGCGTCACCGCCCGCACCTTGCGGCACTACGACGACATCGGACTGCTCGAGCCCGCCTACGTGGGCACCAACGGCTACCGCTACTACGAGGATGCGCAACTGCTGCGCCTGCAGCAGATCCTCGTCCTGCGCGAACTCGGCCTGGGCCTCGCCGAGATCGCCGAGGCGGTCGACTCCGAGCCGGACACGCTCGCCGCCCTCAAGCGCCAGCACATCCGCCTCCTCGGAGAGCGCAATCGCCTGACGCGGATGGCCGACACCGTGGCGCGCACCATCGCCGAACTCGAAGGGGCGACGGAAATGACAGCAAAGATCAACCGCCCGGAGAACCTGTTCGAGGGCTTCGACCACACGCAGTACGACGACGAGGCCCGTGAACGCTGGCCGGAGGAGTTCGAGCAGTCTCGGCGCAACACCGCGACGATGACTGCCGAGGACGTCGAGCGTATGCAGCGTGAGCTGACCGCGGCGATGATCCGTATGGCCGAGTTCATGGCCGCCGGCACCCCGGTCGGCGACGGGGCAGTCCAGGCCGAGATCCACACGCAATACCAGGGCATCTGCCGCATGTGGACCCCGAACCGGGACGCGTACAAATGCCTGGGGCAGATGTATGTGGACGACGAGCGGTTCAAGGCGAACTACGAGCGGATCGCCGAGGGCCTGGCCGAGTATCAGCGGGACGCGATGGTCGTCTACGCGGACGAGCGGCTCGGCGAGTAGTCCTCGGCCCGGAAGCCTGATGGAAGGCTTCCGCCCAGGCGGATCAGCTCGCCCGCCACGTCTGGTCGCGACCGTTGGCTTCACTCATCTACGGTCCCGTCGTTGAGCAACAACGTGATTGCGTGTCGGTCGTACGGCAGGCCGACGCGCATGAGCGCCAGACCTGCATTGCCGATGTTCGTTCCCCACAACTTCTCGTTCGCCACCAAGGCTGCGAGCAACTGTCGCTGAGGCGCGCCGATGTTCTCGGGCACCGGCGGGTACTCGCCCGGAACGAACTCGACCTCGGGGAACGCGGCACGAAGCAACGGTCCCCAGTCGCTGTCGGCCGTGTACGCAGTCGAAAGCTGCGCTATCGCAACGGCCGCCGGTAGGATCGCGGCGAAAGTCGTATCCCGTTGCAGGAGCGAGTTCAGCAGCGTGAACCGGACGTGCATGCGAAGGCTGTTCGGCTTCCGTTCGAACCACTGGTCGACCTCTTCCGGCTGGGTCAGCGCACGAACGAGTTCTTCCGTCGCCTGTCCGGACGACGGCAGATGCAATGCGGCACAAGCGCGGATCGCCGGATCGGCGTCGGCGAGCCAGCCGCTGACGTCGGCTCCGGCGGTACCGAGAGCGAGAACAGCCGCGGCCCGGTCGTCACGTTCGGTGGCGCTGTCCGCGAACGCAGACTGCGCCGCGGCGACCCGGTGCCGATACGGGGATGTCGCGGTGCCGTTCCACCGCGCCAGTGCACTCACGGTCTCCGCCTTGTGGCCGAGAGCATCTGATTCCATGAGCTGAAGCAGCCCCTCCAGGACCGGGTCCGTGTGTTGCCGGAGCGCCGGGACAGCGAGTGTCATCAATGCGCCCGCCACGGGCGACTCCCACGCTTCCTCCGCTTCTTCTTCGTCGTCGGACGCCAGCGTCTCGAAGAACTCGCGTTCCTTCTCGGCCGAAGGCGGCACGACCTCGGCTCCGTCCGCGAACAGCTCCCCGGCCTGGGTCAGACTGTCACCCGCGGCATCGAGGAAGTCCACCAGCGCAGGCAGGCGTGTCGACGCGGTTCTTCGGTCCGCATCGCCACTCCAGAACGAGACCGCTTGTGCAACAGCGGCAACCGCGGGCCCCGTTGCCGGGTAGATGGTGCCCTGATGCAGCACCGCGCTGTACAGATGCTCCATCGCCGTCGAGAACGCCGTCTCGTCGGGCCCCACCAACGCCTCCAGATGAGCCGGTGTGTCAGTCGCCAGGGCATACGCGTGGAAGAGGCGATCCCAGTTGTAGGTCTCGCTCACGCGACGCCCTCCATGCTCGCCACGCTGCGCCTGATCACGACCCTCGTCACTCATCCCCGGTCTTCGTCCGATTTCGATCAATGTACTCCTCGGCCAGTGCAAGAGCGGTGTCGTCGAGCGCGTGACCTGGCAGGAAGTACGTGGCCTTACCCGTGATGTTCCGAAAGACGATGCCGTTCTTGATGCGCACCGCGCCGGAGAGCGAATTCCACGGCACGCGATGATCCGAACTGCCATCCAGCCCCGAAGCTGCTCGGCAGACGCTGTATCCGCTCCGTCGGCCGCCGCGCTGAAGATCCTCGCAACGCGGAGTGGGCCGACAGTCCCACCTCGGTGCATCCCTGAGGATGTGTCGTCATACCCCTCGTGCCTCTTCCTCATCCTCGTCCTATTGTTGTCGACACCCGGGCTGATGCAGTCTCTACGCTGATGTCGTGAGAATGGACGGGCAGGAATAGATGCTTGACGAGCGCGCACTACGTGTTCTGGCCGAGGGCGCGTCGATGATGCGACGTGATGTCGACAGCATCACGGAGGACTGCATCGACCGCGGGATGAATGAGATTCCCTCGTACCGGGCGATTCCTGTCGATGACCTGAGGAGCTCGCTGCACCGCAACGTGATGCGTTCGGCCGAGGTCCTCGAGCGCGGAGACGTTCCGGCTCCAGCGACGGTGGCGGAGGCTACTGGTACGACCGCGAAGCGGGCCGCGCAGGGAATCCCGATCGAGGACATCATCCGCGGTTACCGATTGTCGATAACCGTGATCTATGAGCGGTTCAACGAGTGGGCAGCCCGGGAGCAGGTCGATCCAGCCCAGGTGCTCGCTGGTGCCCGCCTGCTCTGGCGCCTCGGCGACCACTTCATCAGTCAGGCCGCGGTGACATATCAGCGTATCGGTATCGAGAATGCGTTGGAGGAGGACAGGGCGCGGACGAACTTCATTCGCGATGTGGTCACCGGCTCGTTCGGTTCGGTGATTGCCTCGGAGCACGGCCTGTCCCCCACCAGCTCCTATCATCCCCTCATCGCACAACCGATCGACGGTGTCGGCCACCATGCTTTGCGGCAACGTCTCGAATCGACGGGACGAAGCGGCGATCGTGCGGCGCTGACCTGTGTGTGGGAGGAGCGTTGCATCGGGTTGAGCCCCCGAAAGCCCGACCCCGATCGGCTCGGTGTTGTTGCTCTCGGGCCACCGTGCGAGCCCGCCTCTGCCGCAGCAGCGATGCAGATCGCCGAGCTGGTGTACGCGGTGGCGGCACCTCGCGGCATGCCGGGGGTGTACACGCTCGACGATGTGACCTGGCGGGCAGCTGCACGGTGTGCCCCCGTGGTTGGTGAGTGGCTACGTGATCGATATCTCAATCCTCTTCGGGCACAAGATCGTTCATCCAGAGAGCTGGAGGGCACGCTCGCGGTCTTCCTCGAGCATCGCCGCAATATCCAGTCTGCCGCTGCCGCCCTCATGGTGCACCCGAACACGCTCCGGTACAGGTTGAACAAGATCCAGACACTGCTCGATGTCGATCTCGAGTGCACCGATGTGATCATCGGGCTCAGCTGGGCGCTCGAGATCGGCATCGATTGACAGCGATGGATTGTTCGAATCTCCAATAATTTTCGGACCGACGTCCGTCGACTAGCGGACTGTGTCACCCCATGCTTGTTCAAGCGAACATGACCGTCATCACAGGTGGCGGCTGTCATGCGTACTCGAGCTTGCGGAGGCATGTGTATGAAATCGAAGATCGCCGAGGAGTCCCACGTCGCGGCCGTGGAACGCCCGTACAGGCAAATCGCTGCTGCTGTCGTCGGAAATCTCATCGAGTGGTACGACTGGTACATCTACTCGTTGCTCGCGGTCTATTTTGCCGAGCAGTACTTTCCCAGTGACAGCGAAGGCAGTCTCGTCCCGCTGCTGGCAGCACTCGGGGTCTTTGCGGTCGGCTTCTTCATGCGTCCGCTCGGGAGCTTGTTCCTCGGCCGGCTCGGTGATCGCTACGGGCGGAAGAAGGCACTTCAAACCACTGTTTCGTTGATGGGGGTGGGCAGCCTGCTGATCGGGCTGTCTCCTACGTACGAGCAGATCGGCCTTCTGGCTCCGGTGATCCTCATCGCGGCGCGGTTGCTCCAGGGCTTGTCCACGGGCGGCGAATACGGTTCCGCTTCGGCGTTTCTCGTCGAATCGGCGCCTCCGAACCGGCGGGGGTTCTTCTCGAGCTTCTTCTATCTGGGCGCGACGGCCGGCAATGTTGCAGCCGTCGGGTCTGTTGCTCTGCTCTCGGGGATCCTCGATCAAGCTTCGATGGAGTCATGGGGATGGCGTGTACCGTTCCTGATCGGCGCCGCGGCGTCGTTGTGCGCCATCTGGATTCGCCGTAGCAGCGTGGAGACCCTCGCCATGAGTGAAGCGCCGTCGGGGAGCGCTCCGAAGTCTGGAATGTTCGACTTTGTCAGGCAGCATCCCCGTCAGACTCTGCAGGTGGTCGGGATGCAACTCGGACCATCTGTCGCCTTCTACACCTGGGTTGTGTTCTTGCCGACGTATGCGCAGATCACGGTTGGTTTCGATCGGGCAGAGTCGATCCGTATCGGACTGATTTCCCTGATCTTCTTCTGGGCTGTCGTCCCCGTATGTGGATGGGCATCCGACAAGGTCGGCCGTAAGCCCTTCTTGTATGCCAGCTCCCTCGCCTTCACCGTGGGCACGGTGCCGTTGTTGGGGATGCTGTCGAACAGCTTCTGGAGCCTGCTTGTCGTGCAGTGTGCCGGCATGGCGGCGCTGGCGTGTTTCGCGTCCATCGCGTCAGCGGTCCAGGCCGAGCTCTTCCCCTCCCGGATTCGCGTCCTCGGTATCGGATTTCCTTATGCGCTCACCGTGGCGATCTTCGGTGGAACAGGCCCCTACATCGCTACGTGGCTGATCGACTCGGGCCGAACCTCACTGTTCAGTTGGTACATCGCAGCCCTGTCCGCCATCACCTTCTTGACCTTCGTCTCCATGCCGGAGACCGCCCGCAAACCTCTCGAGGACTGACCGTGACCACTGCTTCCAACTGTGCTTCCGTTCAGATAGCCGGCGCAGGCATGACTACCTTCGGCCGCCACCGGGACCGCTCCGTGGCCGACCTCGCCGCTGAGGCTGTGCACGCGGCGGTCGCTGACGCTGCTCTCTCCCTGTCGGATATCGACGTCGCGTTCTATGCAAACACCACGCAATCGCCGCTGGAAGGTCAGCACATGATTGGCGGACAGATTGCCCTGCGCAGACTCGGCTTGGGAGGAATCCCGATCTTCAACGTCGAGAATGCCTGCGCCAGTGGAACAAGCGCTTTCCACCTAGCGGTCGCTCACGTCAGGGCAGGGCTCGCTGATATCGCGCTGGCCGTCGGTGCGGAGAAGATGAATGTCGGTGATCGTGCCCGTGCGATGGCTGTGTTCGACGGAGCGTACGACACCTCGAGGCCCGAGACCCTCGCTGAGGCCCTTACCGAACTCGGCGGTGACATCGATGACTCCACCATCGGTCAGCGCTCCGTGTTCATGGATATCTATGCTGCAGTTGCGCGCGCGCATATGCGCGAGTTCGGCACGACTGAGGAGCAGATCGCTGCCGTCGCCGCCAAGAACCACCTGCATGCCGTTCACAACGAACGTGCCTTCTACAGAACAGGGATGACGGTTCGCGAGGTGCTCGCCGCACGTCCTCTCGCGCCACCGCTGACGGTACCGATGTGTGCCCCGCTCACCGACGGCGCAGCAGCGGTTGTGGTGGGAAGCGCCGAGGCTCTCCGGAACCTCGGCGTCCCCGACCCCGTCGATGTGATGGCCAGCGTGGTGGTGTCCGGTCAGGATCGCGATCTCGGTGACTGGAATCGACACGTGACCCGTGTTGCGGGGCGCGCTGCCTACGAACAAGCAGGTGTGGGTCCGGGCGATGTCGATGTCGCAGAGGTACACGATGCGACCGCATTCGCAGAGATTCTGGTGAGCGAGATGTTGGGTTTGTGTGAGCTCGGCAGCGGAGGAATGGAAGCGGCGAGTGGAGCAACCGCCATTGGTGGGCGAATCCCCATCAACCCATCAGGCGGGCTCGAATCGAAAGGACACCCCCTGGCCGCGACCGGACTCGGTCAGATCTTCGAACTCGTCGAACAGCTGCGTGGCCGAGCGGGAGTCCGGCAGGTCTCCGATCCTCGGATCGGCTTGACCGAGAACGGAGGCGGATTCCTCGGGTACGAGGAGGCCGTCGCCGCAGTCACCATTCTCGGAAGGATCGATTCGTGAGTGTCATCGACATGTTCGACCGCGGTTGGCGTATGGGCGGACACCGCATCGCTTATGTCAGCGAGCGAGGAACGTGGACCTACGACGAGGCCGGCGAACTGTCCTGCCGGATCGCGCATGCACTGCTCGACACTGATCTGCCTGCCCAGGCGAAGATCGGGGTCATCGCCCCGAACGACCCACTGGCCTGGATCGCCGTCCTGGGTACGTGGAGGGCCGGAATGGTCTGGGTTCCCTTGAATCCGTCAAGCTCGCAGGACGTTCTGGCCGATCTCATCGATAGTTTCGACTGCACCGTACTCTTCGTGCACAGCACAATGATCTCGATCGTCTCCCGGATCCGTGCATTGGGGAAGGTTCGTCTGGTGGTGTGTATCGACGCACCGCTCGGCGACGAACCTTCGCTGATCGATTGGTGCTCGGAGAAGCCGAAGACAGCGCCGCCCATACATGTTCGACCCGACGATGTGGTCTCCATCTCGGCAACCGGAGGAACCACCGGAAGGCCGAAGGGCGTTGTGAACACGCATCGTTCCTTCGGCGTCACGTTCGCTCACTTCATGCTGGGCCTGACATACGACGCCGACGAACCGGTGGTCAATCTCGCCGCCGCCCCGCTGACGCATTCGGCGGGCATGCTCAGCCTGCCGGTGTCCGCTCGTGGCGGAACGGTGGTGGTGATCGAACGGGCGGAACCGAGGGCGGTGCTGTCCGCTATCGAGAGGTTCTCCGTGACAGAGGTATTTCTACCTCCGACGGTCATCTACCGGTTGCTCGAAGTGGTCGAGGAGAAGCACTACCGCCTTGAGTCTCTTCGCTATCTGATCTACGGTGCGGCGCCGATGTCCGAAGAGAAGCTACGTCGTGCGATCGAGGTCTTCGGCCCGATCCTCATCGAGTTCTACGGCCAGACCGAAGCCTTCGGTGCCATATCTTTCCTACGGCCTGAGGAGCATCTTGTCGACGGACGCCTGCGCACCGATGGCATCCTTGCATCCTGCGGCCGCCCAGGACCGCTTGTGAACGTCGAAATCCGCGATGACAAAGGAAATCCACTACCGGTGGGGCGAAGCGGCGAAGTTTGTGTGGCCGGAGACCTCGTCATGGAGGGCTACTATCGCGAGCCTGCGAAGACTGCCGAGACTGTCGTCGAGGGCTGGCTTCACACTGGCGACATCGGCCACCTGGACAATGCCGGCTACCTCTACATCACCGACCGCAAGAAGGACATGATCATCACCGGCGGACTCAACGTATACCCGAGCGAGGTCGAACAAGTTCTGTGGTCGGATCCTGCGATCCAGGACTGTGCGGTAGTTGGTGTGCCGCACGAAGATTGGGGAGAGCAGGTGGTAGCAGTCGTCGAGCTCAACGAGGGCGCCGCTCTCGACCGTCAAGCCCTGATTCGGCGATGCAAGGACAAGCTCGGCAGCTACAAGGCCCCGAAAAGGATCGACGTAGTCGATCGGCTGCCACGCAGCTCGAACGGAAAGGTACTGAAGAAGGATGTGCGTGAATCCTACTGGAGTGACAGTGCACAGCGAATCTGAACCTGGCATGCTCGATGGCCGCTTGTCGGGCAAAGTTGCAGTCATCAGCGGCGCCGGATCGCGTGGGCCTGGAATCGGAATCGGCCGTGCCTGCGCTGTCCGGCTCGCCCAGTCCGGGGCCCATGTCGTTCTGGTCGACAACGTCGGGGCGAATCTCGAGGGGACCGTCCAGATGTGTGCCTCTCTTGGGGTGAACGCCTCAGCGGTCGTCGCGGACGTCGCTGATGACTCGACCTGCCGCAGCCTTGCCGCGGACGTTCTCGAGCAGCATGGCCGGGTGGACATTCTGGTCAACAACGTGGGTGTCACCGGCCCGGCGGGAAGCGTGGTCGATATCGACCTGGATGCTTGGCGAATGTGTATGCGCGTCAACGTCGACTCGGTGCTTCTACTGTCCAGATATTTGATTCCTGCAATGGCCGGCAGCGGAGCGATCGTCAACATGGCCTCGGTCGCAGGGCTGCGCGGCGGTCACCCGTCCGTCGCGTACTCAGCCAGCAAGGGCGCCCTGCTCAGCCTCACCCAAGCCATGGCCGCGATGCACGGTCCCGACGGGATCCGGGTCAATGCCGTCGCCCCAGGCTTGGTGCACACACCGATGATGGACGCACAGGGGCTGGACGAGCATGTGCGTCGTCTCCGGGCCGAGGCTGCACCGCTTCGGACCGAGGGCACGGGATGGGATGTGGCAGAAGCGGTTCGATACTTGGCAGGACCGGAGTCTCGCTGGACTACCGGAATCGTTCTTCCAGTCGATGCAGGACTCACAAGCGCCATCGACCCCGGTAGAGCGCCCACCGTTACCGCGAAAGGACACTAGCTGTTGCGCGTCATGGCGTTGTCGGCGCCGGCCCGCCCCGGTTCGAGGCGCGGCCGGCCAGAGCCCCGTCATGACTCGACTCGGCAAGGTTGTCTACTGCGCCGGGGCTTCCCGCACCGGATGCGTGTGTCGGAGAGCCTTCTTGTCGATCTTGCCCAGCGCTGTCGTCGGTAGGGCGTCGCACACGTCGATGCGCTTGGGCGCCCAGACCGAGCCCTTTGTGGCGCGGACGTGTTCGGCGAGCTCCCGGGGGCTGGCGGTGTGGCCGTCGTGGAAGACAACCGCGGCGGTGACAGCCTCGCCCCATTGCGGATCCGGTAGACCGTAGACTGCGGCCGCCGCGACTGCAGGGTGAGTAGCGAGGGCGTCCTCGACTTCGCGTGGATAGACGTTGAAGCCGCCGGTGATGATGATGTCCTTCGTGCGGTCGACGATCGTGATCAGCCCGGTGTGGTCACGCCGTGCGACATCACCGGTGTGGAGCCATCCACCCTCGAGCGCCGCCGCGGTCTCTTCTGGCTTGTTCCAGTAGCCGTCCATCACCAACGGGCCTCGGGCGCATAGTTCCCCGGCTGCGCCCGGCGCAACTTCCTCGCCGGACGAATCGAGTATGGCGATCTCGACGCCCGGCATGGCGCGTCCGCAGCTGCCGAGTACAGCTGGGTCGTCGCGGTGCTCGCCGGAGTCGAGCACCGTCAGCGCGTTCGGGGCCTCGGCCTGTCCGTAGTGTTGGCTCAGGATCGGTCCGAACAGCTCGCGCGCTCGGGCGATACGCGCGGTGTCGGCGGGTGCGGCCCCGTAGAGTAGCCAGCGCAGCCCTGACAGGTCGGCGTGGGCGGCACGCGGATGGTCGAGCAGCGCGTACAGCATCGTCGGAACGAGGAATGATGCAGAGACGCCGTCACGTTCGATTGCGTCGATGACCTTGTCCGGGTCGAAGGATGCGTGCACGTCGAAGCTTGCACCCCGGAGCAGACCGGGAGCCACGAACAGGCCCGCCGCGTGAGACATCGGTGTGGTGATCAGGAAGTTGGTGTCCTGCGGCCACTCCCAGGTGGAACAGGCGAACGCATTGGCGACGAGTGACCGGTCGCGCAGCATCACGCCTTTCGGTTCTCCCGTTGTCCCGCCCGTGTAGAAGAGGTACAGGGCCGGCCCTCGGGGGTCCTGCGGGCCTGGCTGTGCGTCGGCGACGCGGCGGTTCAGTGCAGCCATCGTGATGGCTTTCGTGCCCGCCTGGTCGGCTCGTGTGGGGAACTGGGAGTCGTCGACGACGAAGAGATCTGCGGCGCTGTCCCTGAGGATGACTCGGTCCGCTTCAGCAGTTCCCAGCGGGTGCAGTGCTACATATCGCAAGCCCGCGAGACATGCGGCAACCATGACGGTGAATGCTTCCGGTCGAGGGCCGGACAACAGCGCCACACCGTGTCCCGGGGTCAGGCCGAGTTCCCCGAATACGGTGGCTGTCCGCACGATCCGCTCGGCAACCTCGCGATAGGTCCATGCTCGCCGGTGACCCTGGTCGTCGGTGAAGCGGAACGCGACACGATCCGGTTGCCGTCGCAGGGTGGTCAGAATCAGTTCCGCATACCCCGGATCGATGTTCGGATTCGATTCTTCCGCAGAGTATTTCATCGATCTCCTCCGAGGAGAGTGACCGCGGCTACTGCCTCTTCGATGCCGTAGACGCCGCCGCCATTCTCGGCGATCGCGATTCGTGCGCCGGGCACTTGGCGTGCACCTGCGCTGCCGCGAAGCTGGGTTACCAACTCGAACACCTGCGCCAGACCTGTGGCGGACACCGGATGCCCGCGGGATTCGAGGCCACCGGACGGGTTGACAGGGAGAGAGCCGCCCAGGGCGCTGGTGCCCGAGGCCGACCATGGTCCGCCGTCTCCGATCGGGCAGAAGCCGAGATTCTCGACCTGTTGGATCTCGCCGAATGCAGTCGCGTCGTGCACTTCAGCGACGTCGACGTCCCCCGGCCCAAGCCCCGCTTCTTCGTAGGCGGCGAGGGCGGCTCGACGTCCGATGTGGTTGTGTGCGTCTTCTGCGGCTCGGTCGGTGCCCGAGACCAGCACACTGCTGAGGACCGCGACCGCGCGGTCACTCGAGGCGGCCCGGCGTGCGAACTCGGCGCTCGCCACGACCACTGCCGCGGCGCCGTCGCTGACGGGCGAGCACATCGGGACGGTCAGTGGCCAGGCGACGCGCCGTGCGGCCAGCACCTCGTCGACAGTGAAGGATCTGCGGAACTGGGCACGAGGGTTGTACACCGAATGGGCATGGTTCTTGGCGGCGACGGCGGCCAGTTGCGACTCGGTGGTACCGAACCGCTCCATATGCGCGCGGGCGAGCGCCGCATAGACCTCCATGAAGACAGACCTGTCCCCCGGCGCGGTGTCGAGCTGAGGGGGGAGAGGGCCGGCGAGTGCCCCCAGAGTCGTGAGAACCTCGTCGCGGTTCGCAACGTCGAGCGCACCATCGAAGACCGCCAATCCCCGCGCGGGGTCAGCACATACGAGCTTGTCGACACCGGTGGCAAGTGCAACTTCGGACAGCCCGGCACGGACGTGAGCGATCGCCAACCAGAGCGCAGTCGCGCCGCCGGCGCAGGCATTCTCGACGTTCACCACCGGGACCCCGACGAATCCGTGTGGGCGCAAAGCGACTTGGCCCGGGATCATGTGCTGGTGATCGAGCGCCTTCTGGCTGACGGTTGCATGGAAGATGGCACCCACATCGGAGCGTTCGATGCTCGCATCGGCCAGCGCGTCAGCCGCGGCGGCGCCCAGCAGGTCGGAGGCGGTCTTGTCCGGGTGTCGGCCGAAGGGGGTCGCGCCGACGCCCAGCACCATCACATCGCTGGTCACACGATCACCCGGTTGCGCAGTACGCCGAGGCCGGTGACCTCCAGCTCGACCACATCCCCGGGCTCGAGGAAGCGCCCGTGCTCGAGTCCGCAGCCCGTCGGTACCGTGCCCGAGCACAACACCTCGCCGGCGTGCAGCCGGGTCGAGCTGGAGGCGAACGCGATCATGTCCGCGAAAGTGTGATGCATGTCTGCACTGGTTCCGCGGCTCACCTCCTCGCCGTTGATCCGGGCGACCATCTGAAGCCGATACGGATCGTCCAGCTCGTCCGCAGTGACGATCCACGGGCCCAGCACGTTGGAATCCGCGAAGTCCTTGCTCTTGCTCAGTCCGAGTCCGGTCGAGATCTCCTCGAGCTGGGTGTCCCGGGCACTGAAGTCGTTGAAGATGGTGTAGCCGAAGATGTGGTCGTGGGCATGCTCACGGGAGATGTCCATTCCGCCGCGGCCGAGTACGCAAGCGAACTCCAACTCGTAGTCCCTGAGCGTCGAGTAGGCCGGCCACCTCACGTCCACCTCGTGACCGGTCACCGACAGCCTGTTGGCGACGTAGTACAGCGGGCGCTCGAGCTGAATTGCGGGGAGCTCGACCTCGCTGACCGGGATGCCCTGAATTCGCGCCCTGGCGTTGCGGAAGTGATCCATGAAGCATCCGAAGTCTCGGATCTGCACAGGCTGGGGCAGGGGCGACATCCAGCGAACATCTTTCGCCTCGACGACGGCCTGGTCCGGTGCCGCGGCGGCGATCCGATCGAGCTTCGCGCGTACGGGGGCGCCGCCGTCGATGATGCGCTGCATGGTGGACAGCTCCGGGGCAGGCTCCCCCGTCATCAGGGCATGTGCGCGGCCGAGCAGAAGGAGCTTTTTGCCGTCCTCCAGCACGAGCGCGGTCTGTTCGGATTCCTCATACTCAACGGTTGCCAATTTCATTGGTGATCAATTCCTTTCGTCTTCCGAGCTACGGTGCTGGGCCTCACACGAACGCGACGACACGAGCGGGTGCGGCGCTGGCGCGGGCGATCTTGATGGGGAAGAACGCCACCCGGAACCCGGACGGTGGCAGCGCGGCGAGATTCGTCATCTGCTGGACGATGAAGACCTCGCGCTCGCGACCGGCCCGGTGGCCGTCCCACAACACCGAGCTGTCGCCGGTTTCCGCGAACTTGCGCGCCATCACCGCGAAGCTCAGGTCCCAGCCGGCTGCGTCGGTCCCGAGAACCTTGGCGCCGCGCTCGGCGAGAAACAGGGTGCCCTCGCGGCTCATTCCCGGGTACTGGAAGAACTCCGGGTCGGCCAGTGTGAATCGCTCCTGCCCGGTGCGCAGCAGGACTGCGCCACCGGCCGGGATCTGGGCCCCGTTCTCCGCCAGTGCAGCTTCGAGCGCGTCGACCGAGATGGCGGTGTTCGCTGCGCAGCGATCTCGAAGGTCGAGAACGATTGCCTCGCACCACAGCTCATCGAGGGAGATATCGGTGATCGTGCGGGAAGGCTTGCCTTCACACGTTGATCCATAGTGCAGCGGCGCGTCGACGTGGGTACCGAGATGCGTGTTGAAATCAGTCAGCATCTCCGAGCCCCACCCCTCACCTTCGGGTAGATCCTCGACCGAGCATCGCATCGCCGCCGCGAACTCGTCCCGGCCCGTCCCGGCCGGATGTGCGTAGTTCACCGTAGGTGCGACGACCGCGGCCAACGGTCGTAGCTGCTCCGGCAGCAGATCGCGGTCCGCCGGGTCCAACGTCCGCGTCAAGTCGATCAATTGCATGATCACTCACACCTTCCAACTAGTTATTGGACGGTCAGCATAGAACTGGACGACCGGCATAGGCAAGGTCTGGTGCCAGGAGAATTCCGGAACCTCAATGCTCGAACGGTCCTTTTGCGGTGAACCGACCAGAAGTCTCGACATGCGCGACGGCGACCAGGACGGCTAGCCGATCATTGGATCGATAACATAGATATCCGTGCCGGTCGGGAGCTCCGCCACGCGCACAGGCTCAATCCAATGCACGCTCCCAGCGATCGAGAACGAGGCAGAAAAGACGATGGCATCGACGCGCAAGCAGGAGATTTCCGAGGAAACACGTCGGCGACTCATCGCCGCCGCCACCGAGCTCGCGGCCGAACGAGGGGCGAGAGCCATGTCCATCCAGGCCGTCGCCGAACTGTCGGGCATCAGCCGTGGCTCGGTCGCGTGGCACTTCGGATCGAAGGACGGACTTGTGCGCGCCGTGGTCGAAGAATCGTTCCAAAAAGCGATGAGCCACCTGCGAGACCACCTTGCGGCCGCACCGGAGCAAGGCGTCGAGGCACTCATCGAAGCGAACTTCGCTGTGATGTCACAGCCTAACGCGCGGATCTTCGCGACGATCCTCCTCGAAGCTGTGGGCGAGGATTCCCCGGTTCGCGCCGCATACGCTGAGCAGTATCGAATCCTGCGCCGCTCCTACGCCGAATATTTGCGTTCGGTTTCGGCGCCAGTCACCGATCCTGACGCGGTGGCTGTGGCGCTGTTGGGCGCAACTCTAGGTATCAATATCCAACACCGCCTCGATCCGGAGCATGTGGATCGGCGAGCCGCGGTGACCGCACTCGAGTCGGTCTGCACCCGCGCGTTGACGGAACGATGATCACACAGCTTGACGATGTGTCGCTCTCGGGGGAGTGAGCGAACCATGGGAAACGGGCTGATCGACGTCGCAGTGATTCGCCAGGACTGCGGTGTGCCGGGCGATCCGCTAGTTCGGCGGCCCCCTCGTGCGCCGGAGAGCGCGACGTAGCGGAGTGCTCTTTGTCCAGCAGGGTTGCTGGATGCTCATGGCCGCACTGGCGAGCCATGCCCGCGCTGCGGTACGCCGATCCGCCTGGCGGCGTTCATGAACCGCGCGTCGCACGTCTGTCCGCGGTGAACTGTCGTGAGTGTAGGTACAGGGCTGGAAGGCAATTGAATCTGCCTGTTGCCGCGATTGCAGGCTGCCCGCCGATGTGGAGCAAGACATTGACGGAATCGCTGCACGGTCTGCCCTCGGCATCGACTACCGTTCGCGCATGGCACTCTACGACCACACGATAAGGACGACGACCGAGGATCGCGCCATGCTCGAGCGAATGCTCGACGTCCAACGTGCTGAACTTCTGCACTTGGTCGACGGGATGAGCGAGGCGAATGTGCGTCAGCGGCTGGTACCGTCGCTCACCACTCTTCTCGGGTTGGTCAAGCACGGCATTTTCGTCGAAAAGGTGTGGTTCCACCACCGCATTGCCGGGCGACCCCGGAGCGAGGTCGACATCCCAGATGACATCGATGAGAGCTTCCGTCTGACCGACAGTGATTCCATCGAGAGTGTGTCGGCTGCCTTCACTGCTGCGTGCGCACGCTCCAGAACAGTCGCCGCGGACCACCCTGATTTGGCCGAGACCATCTCCTGGCACAAAGGCGACGTCACTCTGCGGTTCATATTCACGCATTTGATCCAGGAGTACGCCCGGCACGCGGGCCAAGGTGACATCCTGCGCGAACAAATCGCCGCGACTTCTTGACCGTCGACCGGCAAACCGCCACCGCAACAAGCGTGGTCGGCCACGCAAAGACCGAGTTCTCGAGCCGAAACCGGTTGTGCCAGCTGTGGCCTGACAACAAAGTGGCGGGGATGTCCCCGGGCCGTATCCATTCCCGTGCCTGCAGCCGGTGGGCCATGAGCGCGGAGCATGTCGACATCAGGGTCGCCAATTGTCCAAGCCGAATCTGACGAGGTCGGTCATTGCCCGGTAGCCCGCGTACACATCCCGTCTCGGATCGAGTTCGTCCTTCTCATGCCCGCTCGTGACGCCAATGGCGTACGGATCGGTGCCCGCGAAGTACCAGAGTGGCCCGCCCGACCATCCATCCGAGACATGGTGCACCGTCTCGTACTCTCTGCCGGGGCTGTCATTGTCGATATCACGGATGCCAAGAGCGAAGTTGACGGCAGGACGGCCTCCGAAGGTATCCGGGTAGCCGGACGATGTGTAAGCACGACTCTCGATGTCACTGTCCCCCGCGCTGCGCGTGCCCATCCATCCGAGTGAGTTTCCGAGCGGTTGGAACAGCCTGCACACGGCGTAGTCGTAGCCGAAGACCTCGCCGCCCTGGGGTCGATATCCGCGAAACTCGGACACGTACGACCAGCCGAATGGTGTCTGGTTCGGGTCGCCAAAGCGATACGCGGGGATAAACTGCACCCACCAGTTAGCTTGGTCCCATGGCATGACATGTCCGGCCGTCAGGACGAGGTTCGGGCCGACCAGGAACCCGGTCCCGCCTCCTGTCGGGGTGTACACCTTGCCGATCGTGCGCCACGGGTACGGGAACCGCTCCGCCTCGGAGGCGAAGGGCTCCAGGAACATCCGATTCTTGGCGAGGCCGGACTGCTGGGCGGTAAGCGGGTACGGCGCGAGTTCGGGAAGGTATCGCTGCTCGACCCACGGCGGGCGATACCCCTCGATGTCGGCGTCTTCGTCCAGCGATGCTGCATCAGGGTCGAACTCGAGTTCGGTCTGCGCGAGTCCCGGAAGGGTGGACCTGATCTGACCGTCCGACTCGAGGACTCGCCACTCAGCGGTTGCTCCGGGTGAGTCACCGACCTGGAACGCTGTTTCCGGGGTGTAGTTCGATCGGATGTAGATTCCGCTGTCCGGCTTGATCAGCGCGGCCATGTCTGGCGGCATCGTCACTGTGGCCGGAATGGGGGCGGCCGCACGCATCTCGTCGAGAGTCAGCCCGGGCGCCAGAGCGGTGGTGGGTGTGATCATCGGGTCCTCCCTTGCGATCGACACAGGCGCGAGTGCCTGTGCTGCGAGTATGAGCGCGCGGCGGCACCCGCCCGTCCCGCTCGCGTCGCTTCGACGTCATCCACACGTCCCGGTGGTCAGGCGGTGTCCGCATTCCGCGGTTGCCCGAAAAGGCGACCTCCAGCCGTCACGGCAAGGTCTCTTCTGGGTTCCACCATGGTTTCAGGAGATCATTCAAGGCTCTGGTCGGGACGAGCCCGAACGTATCTCGGAGCAATGCGCGGTATTCGCAGTATTCACGAATAGCCTCCGTGACATTGCCTTGGGCGATCTGTACCTGCACCGCCGCGCGCCGCGGGCTCTCCCGCAGCGGGTCTGCCTCAATCGCGGCGCTGGCGGCCATCAGCGCCTGTCGTAGCTTGCGGGTCGACACCAGGGCGTGCGCGGCGCTTTCGAGGGCTTGCAATCGTGTCAGCCTGTAGCGCTCCCGGTCGCTTACGAGCCATTCGTCGCCCCAGTCGGGGAGCAGCTCGGCCCTCGCGATCAGGAGCGGTAGCCGTGCCAGCGTCTCTGGTTTCGGCTCCTCGATCAGCCGATAGGCGAGGGTTTCGAGTTCCGAGAAATCGGTGCGCACTTCGGGATTCAGCGACAGTCGATCATATTGGGCCATCACCAAATTCAGACCATCACCGTGCAGGCGCCACAGCACGTTTCGCAGGCTCTTCGCCGCTCGCTGAGCGGAACTTGTAGGCCAGAGACTTCCCGCGATGCGGGGGCGTGCCACCGAGCGGCCGGCCAACGCCAGGTAGGCCAGGACCCGCTCGGCCGCATGCGGGATGGCCAACGACCGTCCCGCTACAACAAGCTCGAATTCGCCGGTCAGCCTGAGCGTAGCGGGATCCGAAGGGCTGCCGCCGGCATCCAATTCACGGCCAAAACCCACAGCCCGTCGCCCCCTTGACCGAACGCCTTCCTGAGCGGACGTGCTCGCGATGGTCACCAGCGTCGATTGCAGACACACATCCTCGAGGTCCGGCTCACACTCGAACCATCATCCCACGGTGGGAGCGGCTGGCCGGTCCGGCGGCTCGGGATGCTGCCCGACTACGCGGACTGCGTCGCCGCAGACGGCGCACGGACCGGTAGGTGACGGGTCCCGAGCACGATCTGGTCGAAGTGGCGCAGGCGGTCGTCGTCACGGTCGACAACCAGCCTGCCGTATCGGGCAATGATCTCTTGGAGCGCGATCTGGCTCTCCAGGCGTGCAAGCGGTGCACCGAGGCAGAAGTGCACACCGTGTCCGAATGACAGTTGTGCGGCGCCACCGATCTTGCGCGATGGGTCGAACCTGTCGGGCTCCTCATGCGCTTCGGAGTCGCGGTTGGCCGAGACCACCCAACAGTTGACCATGACATCGGCCGGGATGGCCACGCCGCCGATCTCGGCAGCTTTGGTAGTAGTGCGCTGCATCTGCGGGAACGGCGGGCGGTAGCGCAGCACCTCTTCGATGATCGAGGGAATGTGTTCCGGATCCTCGGCGGCGATGTCCCAGTAGGCCGGGTGCTCATCGAGGGTACGGACGACATTGCCGAGCAGGACTGTCGTGGTGATGTGGCCGGCCAGCAGCAGCGCGGTCGAGAAGTTGCCCGCCTCTTCGTCGTCCAGGGCGCGGCCGTCCACCTCGGCCAGCACCAGCCGCGAGCACAGGTCGTTGCCCGGCTCGACACGACGTTCCCGGCAGCGGTCCTGCAGATAGGACGTGAGCGGGTTCAGGATCTCCATGATGCGCTCGACAAGAGCCGGGTCGGTCGGGTCGTCCATCTGGATGTCGACGAGGGCTCCGGACCAGTCCCCGAACCGCTCGTGGTCCATCCGCGGCAACCCGAGGAGCTCAGCGATGATCGTCACCGGCAGCGGGAAGGCGAGCGCGTCGACCAGGTCGAAGCGGTCACCCGCGTCGGCCAGCAGCGACCGCGTCACCTCACGGATACGCGGTTCGAGATCGGAAATGGTGCGCGGGGTGAAGGCGCTGCTGACCACCTTGCGCAGAGCGCGGTGCTCCGGCGGATCGATCTCGTGGATCATCCCCGGCGTAGGGTTCGCGCCTTCGATGACACGGTTCGGGTCGGAGGAGAACGTCCCGGTGTCGTGTAGTACCTGCCGGACGTCGGCGTGCCGGAAGACGTGCCAGACGCCGTACTGGTCCTGCCACACCGGGTGCTCGGCGCGCATGGTCGCTAGCCAGTTGAGCAGCGCGTCTTCGTCGGCCATACCCGGAATCTGGTCTACGGATGTCAACATTCCCCCTACGAAATATGTTGGCCGCATGGCATATGTCCGCGACCTCGAGCCTGGGTCGAGCGTCGTACACATTCGGCAGTCTAGCCTCGCGTTGGCACACTGATTGAGCGAAACCCCGTGTCATGAACGAAGAAAGATGCTCCGAACTCCAGGCGTACAACTTGTCCAGAGGCATGTTCGTACGAGTTCGAGGAGCAGCTTTCCCTTCGGTCAGCTCGACGCCGACTCCGGAGACCAGCGAATTCCAGTTGCGCGAGATCGCCCACGCAACCCATCTCTCGACTCAGCGCCCGGCGGTCGTGATCAACTGACCCGCCCGTTGCAGCGCCGCAACGTACTCCGTCTCGATCGTCTCGATGATCGTGCTCACCGGTTCGATCGCACGGATGGGAGCGAGGCCCTGGCCGGCGGCCCAGACATCCTTCCAGCGCTTCATCGATTCCGCGCCCGCGGTGTAGTTCTTCTCCCCGGCCGGACGCGTCAGATTGTCGGGATCGAGTCCGCAGGCGACGAGGCTGGGCTTGAGCCAGGAGGCCGGGGTGCCCGTGATCGCGGAGCTGATCACGAGGTCGTCGGGTCCGTGGTCGACGACCATCTGCTTGTAGCCGTCCACGGCCATGCTCTCCGCGGCTGCCAGGAACCGGGTGCCCATGTAGACCAGGTCGGCGCCTGCGGTGATCGCCCCCGCGACACCGTGACCGTCGCTGATGCCGCCGCCGATGATGATCATCCCGTCGAAGAACTCGCGGACGGCGGACGTGAACGCAAAGGGCGACAGGTGGCCCGTGTGTCCGCCTGCACCCGCCGACACGCAGGCCATGCCGTCCACGCCCGCGTCTGCTGCCTTGTGCGCGAGGCGCAGGTTCACGACATCGGCGATCACCGCGCCGCCGTAGCCCTTGACGATGTCCATCACGGGTTTCGGGGACCCCAAGGCGGTGATGACGATCTGCGGCTTGTACTCGGCGATGAGACGCAGGTCGTCCGCGAGTCGGGCATTGCTGCTGTGCGTGATCACGTTTGCCGCCCACGGGGCGACCGGGCCTGCGGTGGTGTCTGCCGCGTGGAGCTGATCGGTGATCGATCCCATCCAGGTGTCGAGATCCGCTGTGGTGCGGCAGTTCTGGGTCGGGAAGGAGCCGACGACGCCGGCCGTGCAGGCGGCGGTGACGAGTTCCGGGCCGGATACCAGGAACATCGGTGCCGCGACGACGGGCAGGCGAAGGGTGGTCAGGAACGAGTCGTTCATGGTGTCCTCTATCGAAATCGTTCGGTGTACGTGGCTGCGCGAGTTCATGATGCGGCGCGGACGAGAGCGTCGAGCAACTCAGTGGCCGCGGCCCGATCAACCTTGCCGAGCGCGGTCAACGGGAGCCGGTCGACACGGTGCGCGGCTTTGGGGCGTTTGTAGTCGGGCAGACTCCTGCGGCTTTCCGCCAGCACGGCGCCGCCATCGACGCTCTCCCCAGCCACCGACGTGTACGCGGCGACAATGCGTTGCCCCCACACCTCGTCCGGCAGTCCGACGACGACGACATCGCCGACGCCGGGGATTGCGGAGATCGCCTCTTCCACCTCGCGGGGATAGACGTTGTATCCGCCGGTGATGATCATGTCCTTGCTACGGCCGGTCAGATGGATGTAACCGTCCGGGTCGCGGTAGCCGAGGTCGCCCGAGTGCAGGCAGCCGTCGATGTGGCTCTTGCCCAAATCCTTTCGCGTGCCCGCATTGTGATAGCCGGGGCTGACCGCGGCGCCTGCGACGACCAGCTCGCCGACTTCCCCGTCGGTGTCGGTGTCATCGGGAGCGCGGAACGTGATCTCCGCCCCCGGACAGGCCCGTCCCACCGAGCCGAGCAGGTCGGCATTCTCGAGCACCCCACGTCGATGGTCCGCTGCGGTCAGCACAGTGAGGGGTGGGATCGCCTCGACCATTCCGTAGTACTGCACAAGATTCGGCGTGATGCGGTGGTATGCCTGCCGGATGTGCTCGACCGGCATCGGGGCACCCGCATACGCGAGCATGCGCATGCGCCGACGCATCACCGACAGCCGATCGTCGTCGAAGTCCAGCAGTCGGGCGATGACTGTGGGCACCAGCGCGGTGTGTGTCGCGGAGTGGGCCTCGACGGCGTCGATCAGATCCGCCGGGCCGACGTGATCGAGCAGCACCTGTCGCCCGCCGGCCTCGAGGAAGGGCAGCACGAACAAGCCGCTGGTGTGAATGACGGGGCCCGCGTGCAGGAAGACCGCCGGCTCGGCTCCGTCGAGGGTGCCGGCGAGCACGTGGTCGCGCATCGCGCCCAGCGAGGCCAACCGGTTCGCGTGGGTCCGCTGGGCCCCCTTCGGAATCCCGGTGGTCCCGGACGAATAGTGCAGCGCGCACAGCGAGTTCGGCTCGGGTGTGGGTAGCGGGGCGCGGCCCGCGACACCGGCCGCCAACTCGTCGAGCGATGGCCCTGCCGGCGAAGCTCCGTCGACGGTGATCACGGTCGAGGTGGTCGTTCGGGCGGCGAACTCGGCCGCGCCGTCTATCCGTGGGTCGACGATCAGCGCGTCTGGTTCACAGTCGCGGACGACGCGCTCCCAATCGATCTGACCCACACGTGGATTCAGTGAAACCCGGACGAACCCGCCGATCGCCAGTGCGAGATCGACCTCGACTGCGGCGGCGGAGTTGCCGAGCAGGACCACGACCCGGCTCCCCGCCGCGATGCCGAGACCGTGCAGGCTCCCGGCGAGCGCGTGTGCCCGATCGGACAGTTCGGTGAACGTTCGAGACTCGCAGCTGTCCTCGATCGCGATCGCGGGCCCGTACCGATCGGCTGCGGTTCGAACCACGTCGGCTATGGACATCGGACGCCCTCCATTCGCTACAGTTATTGAAGTAGACAACGGCGGACGTAATTCCGCAAGGGCCGCGCCCCGACCACCCAGGAGGAGTCCCCATGATCCAACGCCTTTCCCCGACTGACCGACACACCCCGTGGGTGATCGATGCGGTCCGGACCCCGTTCGGTGCGGCCCGAGGGGCGCTCTCTCACATCCGGGCCGACGACCTGGCCGCTCTTCCCATCGCTGAGCTGGTGCGCAGGCATCCCACTCTCGATCCCGGCCGCATCGACGACGTTGTCTGGGGAAACGCCAACGGCGCGGGCGAGGACAACCGCAATGTGGCCCGGATGGCGGTGCTGCTCGCGGGGCTCCCGCACACGATTCCGGGCGTCTCGGTCAACCGACTGTGTGGCTCCGGCGCCGAGGCGGTGTTGTCCGCGGTCAGGCGCGTTGCGGTCGGTGACGCCGAGATCGCGATAGCCGGAGGCTCCGAGAGTATGAGCCGCGCTCCGTATGTGCTTCCGCCGGTGGACTCCGCGTTTCCTCGGTCGATGGAGCTGATCCCCACCACTGTCGGGTGGCGAATGCCGAACCCCCGATTCCCGGCTGCCTGGGTCGAGACGCTCGGCAGATCGGCGGAACGGGTGGCGGAGCAACTGGGCGTCGGGCGGGCCGAGCAGGATGAATGGGCCCTGCGGTCCCATGAACTGGCCGGTCAGGCTTGGGAGGACGGCGTGCACGACAGTTTCGTCGCGTCGCACCCGAACCTCGGCCGCGACGAATCGATCCGAGAGACCGACTCGACGACACTGGCAGCCCTGCGCCCGGCCTTCTCCAGCGGCGGCAGCGTCACTGCCGGAAACTCGTCTCCGATCAGCGATGGAGCGGTCGCGGCGCTGGTGGGCACCGGGGCCGTTGCGGATGATCTCGGTGTCGAACCGCTCGGCCGGGTGCTGGCTTCGGCTGTGGTCGGCACCGAGCCCGACAGATTCGCGCTGGCGCCCGTGGCCGCCATCTCGAAGGCGCTCAGCCGTGCGGGTCTCGGGCTCGCCGACGTACGAGTACTCGAGCTCAACGAGGCGTTCGCCGCGATGGTCCTGTCCTGCCTGCGGGAACTACCCGGTATCCCGGCCGATCGGGTCAACCCCTTCGGCGGCGCCATCGCCCTGGGTCATCCGCTCGGCGCCTCGGCTGCGCGGATGGTGGTCGATTGCCTGCGCCATCTGCGCCGGCGCGGCGGAGGCATCGGGGTCGCGGCTGCATGCATCGGCGTGGGGCAGGGCATCGCTATTGTGTTGGAAGCCTGACGGACGATCCGTAGGACGCGATCGTGGCAGGCAGTACGGGGAGGTGGGTGACGTGGCAGAATCCGGCACCGCCGCACCTGCGAGCCCGGTTGCCCAGACGATCGACCTGCTCGGCGACCGGCTGACCCTCGCCATCCTTCGTGAGGCCTTCGTCGATCATGTGCGTCGCTTCAGCCAGTGGATCGAGCGAACCGGCGCGCCGCCGGCCATGCTGACGGCACGACTGAATGCGCTGGTGGAGGCTGGCCTGATGGAGCGCCGGCCGCAGCCGAACAGCGCCGACCGCCACGACTACCTGCTCACCGAACTCGGCCTGGCGACCTGGGAGATCCTGGCCAGCGTCTGGGCCTGGCAGCGCGAATGGTCCCCGGAGGGGCTCCTGCAACCCGAGCTGGTGCACATCGACTGCGGCCATCGGGGACCACCGTCGATGATGTGCAGGCACTGTAACGGCGCTGTCGGCACCCGCGATGCGCAGCTCGAACTGGACCGCGAATCGCTGGTTCTCGTCGCACGGAGCGGACGAAGGCGATCGACACGCAATGCCCCGTCGGTGAGCCGAGTCGACCTGCAGTTCACCGAGGTCATGGAGGCGATCGGCGACCGTTGGAGCGCTATGGTGACGGGCTTGGCGTTGTCGGGAGTTCGCCGCTTCGGTGAGTTCCAGTCGATCCTGAGCATCTCGCCGACGACGCTCACCGAGCGGCTGGGGCGGCTGTCGGAGGTGCAGATACTCACCCGGAGCGAACACGGTGGCGGGCGCGACTACGTGATGACCCCGCGCGGCCGGGGACTCTTCCCGATCTTCGCCTTCCTGCTGTCGTGGACGCAGGTCGCGCATCCCGACGAGCTCCCGCTCGGTCCGAAACTCCGCCACCCCGACTGTGGGTCCTGGCTGCTCCCCGCGCTGCGCTGCCGCGGATGTGAGACCAGGCTGGAACGCACCTCCGTGCGCTTCGAGCCCTTCCCGTTCGGCACTCAGCTTCCGAGCTAGCCGAAGCACGCTCACCCTCGAGCGGTCCGACGTCGTCGACCGTTGACAACCCACTCTGTGCCCTGGTTCACTTCAATAACAGTAGTTACTTCGGTCAAAGCGGACGCCCGCCCGCGTCCGAACATCCCATCCCGATGACTGACTGATCTCGCCACAACTCTGTTGACACAGGAACGAGCGTCCATGTTCTTCGAAACCCACCTCGAACTGCTGCAGGCCGCGGCAGAGGCCAACCGCACCCGCACCGCGTGGACCGGCTATGCGCCCATCGCCCCTCCCGACGCCGCGCAGTCCGATGCCCTCGTCGGCGCCTATGACGGCGCTACCCTGGCGCTGTCGTCCCCCACCAACTCGGTGATCACCGCCGACGAGGTATCGCCGTACACCGGGAAGGCGCTCAACGTCAGCTACGGCGCGCCGTCCGTGGACGAAGCGCTCGAGGGGGCGGCCGCCACCGCCGCCGCCCTCCGCGACGCGGCTGTCGAACTGCGGGTCGGCGTGTGTCTCGAGGCGCTGCACCGTATTCACCACCGCGGCCAGGAATTTGCGGCGGTCACCTCGCACACCACCGGGCAGAGCCTCAACATGGCCTGCAGCGGTAGCGGGACCAATGCGCTCGACCGCGGTCTGGAGGCGGTCGCCATGGCCTGGTCGGCCATGGCCCGAGTTCCCGAAAATGTCACGTGGCAACAGAGATTCGGCAAATCGAATGTGACGCTGCGGAAGCGGTTTCGCACGCGCCCGCTCGGCACCGCACTCGTCGTCGCCTGCGCGTCGTTCCCTGCCTGGAACGCCTATCCGGCGATCCTCGCCAACCTCGCGACGGGAAATCCGGTCCTGGTCAAGCCGCACCCTCGCTCGGTGCTTGCGACCGCGCTCGCGGTGGGCGTGATGCGCGAGGTCCTGGCCGAAGCGCAACTGCCCGTCGATGCCGTTCAGCTCGTCGTCGACACCGCGGCTGCCCCGGTCGCGGCGAAGCTGGCCACCAGTCCCGAGGTGCGGATCGTCGACTTCACCGGCAGCCCCACGTTCGGGTCGTGGCTGGAACGCAACGTCCCGAACACCCTGGTATTCACCGAGACCGCGGGCGTCAACACCGTCGTCCTCGATTCCGTGTCCGACCTGTCGGAGGCGATGCGCACGCTCGCCGGCGGTCTCTCGCTCTTCAGCGGCCAGATGTGCACCACTCCGCAGAACATCTACATTCCAGACGCGGGCGTGCGCACGGACGACGGCGTGATCGCACGAGATGACGTCATCGCCGCCCTCCTGTCGGCAATCGACGACCTCGCCGGCGCACCTCGCCGCGCCGGAGCTGTCTGTGGCGCACTGCAGTCCGAGGCGACACTGCACTCGGTCACCGCCCTGGCCGACGCGGCCGAGGTCGACGGGACTCTGCTCCGCAGGCCGGTGCCGTACGCCCATCCGGACTACCCCCAGGCCCGAGCGGTGACTCCGCTGGTGATCCGGGTCGACCCGCGTCGGGGCGAGACGCTTCCCGACGGCGAACAGTTCGGCCCGGTCGCGTTCCTCGTCGACGCCGCCGACACCGCCTCGGCGGTGGAGCACGCGACAGCGAGCGTCCGCAGCCATGGCGCGATCAGTTCGTACCTCTACTGCACCGACGACGCCGTCGTCGACGAGGTCGCCGACGCGTACGCCGATGCCGGGGCCTCCCTGTCGGCGAATCTGGTGTCCTCGATGCCCATGCAGTTCGCGGCCGCCTACAGCGACTACCACGTCACCGGTCTCAATCCGGCGGGCAACGCGACCCTCACGGACGAGTCCTTCATCTCCGGACGATTCCGAATCGTCCAGGATCGTCGCCAGGTTGAGGGGGAATGACCATGTCTCAGTTCACATCCGGCGTCTACATCTACGACGCGGTTCGCACGCCGAAGGCCCGGGCCCGGCGTCAGGGCGGCACGCTCGCCGCCGTACCCGCGCACGAACTCCTCGCCCAGTTGCTGTCCGCCCTGCAGGACCGCGGACTCCCCGCCGAAGCGGTCGACGATGTCATTGTCGGCACCAGCACGGCCGCCGGTGAACAAGGCGGCAACGTTGCCCGCGCCGGAGTGCTCTGGGCGGGCTGGCCGGACCAGGTCGGCGCCGGGGTGGTCTCGCGGCTGTGCTGCTCGGGGCTGGACGCGATCGAGTCCGCCTCGGCCAAGGTTGCCTCCGGCATCGCAGATGTCGTCGTCGCCGGAGGCGTCGAGTCGATGTCGCGGGTGCCGATGCTGTCGGACCGGCCGGCCTTTGTCGATGACGAGGAACTCGGGGACCGCACGGGCTACGTGACCATTGGGGTCTCCGCGGACCTCACTGCATCCGAATACGGTTTGACACGAACGGATCTCGACGCATACGCGGTGACCTCTCACCGGCGTGCCGCCGCTGCCCCGGCGTCCCGGTCGGTGATTCCGGTCCGCTCCGGCGCCGCCACCATCCTCGAGTCGGACGAGGGACCTCGACCGGACGTCACCCTCGAATCACTCGCCGAACTCGCCCCGCTGTTCGGGGAGGATCCGTCGTGGAGCAGGGTGGCGATGCGTCTGCCCGCGGTCGGGCGTCCGGATGGCGGGCTCCACACTGCCGCCACCGCCCCGCAGATGGCGGATGGCGCGGCGCTCGCGCTCTTCGGGTCCTCCGCCGCGCGCCATCGGATCGGCCACGAGCCGATTGCGGAGGTGGTGGGCGTTGCCCAGGCCGCCGTGCGCTCACCGCTACTCACGGCATCGGTCGCCGCCTCCAGGCGCGCCCTCGAGAACGCCGGGATCACCGCAGGACAACTCGACGTGATCGAAGCCAACGAGTCCTTCGCCGCGTCCGTCCTGGTGATGACCCGGGAGCTGGGACTCGATCCGAACAAGGTCAATCCACTCGGCGGATCGCTCGCCACCGGCCACCCACTGGGCGCAGGCGGTGGGGCTCTCCTTGTCAACGCCCTGGATCAGCTCTCCCGCGTGGACGGCGAGTACGCCCTGGTGACCATTCCGGCAGCGCTCGGGCTCGGTGCCGCCGTCGTTGTCCGCCGCCTCCGTTGACCCATAGCACCGCACGAAAGGACGCCATGAACGCCATCTCGGAAGGCCACGCGGCCAACCGCTTACGCCCGTGTCATCCCGATCAGCGTGTCGAGGACTACCTCGAACACCACTGGTGGTCGCCGCTGACCGTGCTGGACCTCCTCGACGACCAGATCCGGAGTCGCGGTGGCGCCCCGGCGGTGACCGATCCGATGAACCTGCCCGCGTTGTGCGGGATCGAACCGGAGTCGTTGACCTGGCAGGAACTCGACGCACGCATCGACGACCTTGCCGCCAAGCTGCACGAATCGGGAATCGGCCCCGGCGATGTCGTCGCGGTACTGATGCCCAACTCCGTCGCCTTGACCGCGATCTACTTCGCCCTGTGGCGCATCGGGGCGATCGCGGCCCCCATGCCTGCCTCGTACCGACGGTACGAACTGACCCGAATTGTCGAATCCGCTTCGGCCGTTGCGGTTGTCACCGTCAACAGCTTCGGCGACCGGACACCGTCCGAGGAGGCGCTCAGCCTGATCGGCGAGTTGCCCTCGTTGCGCACCGTGTTCACCTTCGGCGCACCTGCATCGAACGGAGGACTGCCGTTGGACGCGGTCCCCGCCAGCGCCGAAGCGCTCGATGCCGCGCACCGCGTCGGCGCGGCCCTGCCCCGATCGGTGAACGACTGCATCACGATCTGCTGGACCAGCGGCACGGAGGCCGCACCCAAGGGCGTGCTCCGCTGTCACGGTGATTGGATTGCGGTCGGGCAGGCTGTTCAGGACGGTCTGGAGACTGACGCGGCGTCCGTCATGCTCAACCCCTTCCCGATGGTCAACATGGCAGGGTTCGCGACATCGCTGCTGCCCTGGTTGCTCGGCGGTGGCCACCTGGTCCACCACCATCCACTGGACCTCGCCGTCTATCTCGATCAGCTACAGCGCTACCGCGTCACTCACACGAGCATGCCACCGGCGATTCTCACCATGCTGCTGCAGCGAGAGGACCTTCGGGCCGCGCACGATCTGTCCGCGCTCCGCCGGGTGGGGTCGGGCGGTGCTCCGCTGCCCCCTGGCGTCGTGCGTGACTGGCAATACTCGCTCGGCGTCGAGGTGCTCAACTTCTTCGGGTCGAACGAGGGCGTGTGCCTGCTCGGAGCTCCGTCGGACACACCGGATCCGATGATCCGTGCCGAGTACCTGCCGAACTACGGCGCACCTGCCAGGTCGTGGGCCACCGGTGTGGCCAAGCGCACCTCGGTGCGACTGGTGGATCTGGCGACGGGCGAGCAGGTCACGGCGGTGGGCGGGCGCGGCGAGCTCCGATTGAAGGGGCCGACGGTCTTCGCTGGCTACCTCGAGGGAACCGCTGCGTCGAGCCCGTTCGACGAGGACGGATACCTCTGCAGCGGAGATATTTTCGAGCTGTGCGGAGAAGGCGGCGAGTACCTCAAGTTCGTCGACCGGAGCAAGGAGATCATCATCCGCGGGGGAATGAACATCGCTCCCGCCGAGATCGAGGGAATCCTCATCGACCACCCCGCAGTCGCCGACGTAGCCATTGTCGGGTATCACGACGACGTCCTCGGCGAAAAGTGCTGTGCGGTAGTGGTTTCCAAGGATGGTGAGGCGGTTGCACTCGAGGAACTGGTCGAGTTCCTGCGGGCAAAGGACGTCGCGTCGTTCAAGCTGCCGGAGCGGCTCGTCACGGTCGACCAGCTTCCCCGGAACCCGGTCGGAAAGCTGCAACGCCGCGATATTCGCGGCGCGGTCGCGAAGGTCGGCTGACCATGGGATCACCAGATGTCGACGGCGCTCCGGTCGGCAGGCCGCGCGAGACACCGACCGGGTCCGGCGAGAACATTGCCGACGAGATGACCACGATGCTCGCGGGCAGGTTCCCCGGCCTGGTCGGAATGCGCATCCTCGAAGCATCGGCCGCGGCGGTCACCGGCGAACTGGCCGTTCGCGAGGAGTTGTTGGCGCCGAACGGATATCTGCACGCGGCTACCGTCGTGGCCTTGGCCGACACGGTGTGCGGTGTCGGCGCACGGCTGGCGCTGCCTGCGGAGGCGTCGGGATTCACCACACTCGAACTCAAGACCAACTATCTCGGCACTGCCCGGTCCGGGACGGTCACCGTCGCGGCGACTCTCATCCACGGCGGGCGGCGCACCCAGGTGTGGGACGCGACGGTCCGTGATGAAGCCGGGATGGCGATTGCGCTCTTTCGCTGTACCCAGCTGGTGCTCTATCCCCCAGCACCCGAAAAGCATTCATCTGATCGATCAACCCCCAACGACACCGAAGCGGAGTAGGCATGACTTCCAATCAGCCCCGAGCGAATGGTGATCCCATCGCTGTCGCTCGCCCGGTCGACGCCACCGACGCTAATCCGTACACCGTCGGAGTTTTCGCGCCGGTCAGCGACGAACTCGTTCTGGACGAGCTCACGGTCATCGGTGAGATCCCCAAAGACCTCAACGGCGTGTATCTCCGGAATGGCCCGAACCGGCAGTTCGAGGCGCCGGGTCGCTATCACATGTTCGATGGAGACGGCATGATTCACGCCGCGCACTTCGAGAACGGGAAGGTGCGGTACCGCAATCGGTACGTTCGGACGAAGGCATTCCACGAGGAGTCCGATGCAGGCCGCGCCCTGTGGACCGGACTCATGGAGAACCCGAAGGGCAATCCGTGGGGCAATGGGCACGGTCTCGGGATCAAGGATTCCGCCAACACCGACGTCATCTACCACCGCGGGCAGGTCCTGGCGACGTGGTATCTCTGCGGAACGCCCTACAGTGTCGATCCATTGTCTCTGGAAACACTTGGTGCACAGGACTTCCTGGGCACATTCGCCGGTGACATGATGGCCCACCCCAAGGTCGATGAGGCCACCGGAGAATTGATCTGGTTCGACTACGGGCCGGACCAGGACTTTCTGCGCTATGGCATCATCGGCGCCGACGGTCGTCAGACGCACCTCACGCAGATCGAGCTACCTGGTCCGAGGCTTCCGCACGACATCGGGATCACCGCCAACTACTCGATCCTCATGGACTTGCCGCTGGTGCAGGACCACGATGCGCGCCGGGCCGGCAAGTACCGGATCTTCTACGACCAGGAGTTGCCCGCTCGATTCGCGGTCATTCCCCGTCACGGAAACGGCAGCGACGTGCGCTGGTTCGAAGTGAAGCCCTGCTACATCTACCACGTGGTCAACTCGTGGGAAGAGGGCGACGAGATCATCATGGACGTGTGCCGGGTGAAGAACCCACAGCACCAGACGACTTTCGCCTCACCCCTGTCGAACATGCTCGCGTACATGCGGCTCGATGCACAGCTCTACCGGTACCGTTTCAACCTGCGCACGGGCGCCACCGTCGAGACCGAACTCGACAACTCCAACATCGAGTTCCCCAGCGTGGATTCGCGGGTCATGGGCCGGTCGCACCGGTACTCGTACAGCATGAGCCTCGGCAACGAGCCGACGCTGCTGTTCGACGGGCTCGTGCGCTTCGACTCACAAACGGGCACCAAGGAGGAGCACAAGTTCGGCTCCGGGCGTTGGGGTTCGGAGGCACCGTTCGCGCCGCGCGACGGATCGACGGGCGAGACCGACGGCTACCTGGTGTGCTTCGTGAACGACGAGGCCGAGGATCGGGGAGAGATCAACATCTTCGACGCAGAGGATGTCGCGGCGGGACCGATCGCGCGGGTGTTGCTGCCGCGCCGGGTGCCCTCAGGATTCCATGCCACCTGGGTGCGCGCCGATCAGTTGGCCGAGGCGCGTACCTAGAGAAGCCGCCCCTCGGCCCGCGGTGCGGACTGAGGGGCGGTTCGAAGGTCGTCTGCGCGCAGCGTTCCGAAAGCCATCGTCCAGGAGGCTTGGTACAAGTCCGCTTCGGGGCTGAACTAGTGTCTACCGGCGAGGTTTGTCGAAAGGAGGGCAGCGTGGCGCGGGTAGTCGTCGTCGGAGGGAGCCGGGGGCTCGGTCGAGCACTGGTCGACGGGTTGAGCGGCGACGGGCACGACGTGCTTGGCGTATCGCGTCGATGTCCGGGGCCGCACTACGCGCGCTCATGGATCGAAGCGGATCTCGGCGACCCGCTCATTGCGGCCGAGACGGTCGATCGATCACTCACCGGACCCGTGGACATTCTCATCTACAACATCGGATTGTGGGAGGAGAGCGCCTTCGGCCCGGACTATCGCTTTGTCGAGCAGTCCGACACCGAGACGATGTCGCTGATCGATACGAACATCACCGCAGCCATTCTGCTCCTCAAGCGGCTCGTCCCCCGGATGATCGGACAGGCTCAGCCCCGAGTGTTCCTGACTGGCTCGACATCCGGGCTTTCACGCAGTGGCAGGCCAGAAGTCGCGTTCGGTGCGTCGAAGTTCGCGCTCAACGGAATCGCCGATGCGCTCAGAGAAGGATTCCGTGCAGACGGCCTCGCGGTGACGGTGCTGCAATTGGGCTATCTCAACACGGACGACGGACTCGATGTGCCCCGCGAGACCGCGGTAGCACGGGGTGGCGGCACGTTGATACCTGTCCACGACGTCGTGGACATCGTGCGGTCCATCATGTCGCTTTCGAGCGCGTCGTCCGTGCGGGAGCTCACTCTCACTGCGATACGGGACGAGCGGTTCTGAGACTGCAGCGGTGCCGGTCTGATGTCTCCAGCGCGCTGGGCGGGGGCGTTCTCGTAGGCATTCGCGCGGCCAGGGCGAACTCCGGGGCCGGGCGTGTGTTCAAAGCGCACGAAGCGCGGCGAGCATGGCCGCGATAGCCGCGACGCTGGCTGCGGTGAGGAATGCGGTGTCGTACCCGGACGAAGAGGCCGCAATCGCGGGGAGGGCAGCAAGGCCCATTGCGGCCCCGAATTGTTGGGCCGTGGTGAGCAGTCCGGCGGTCAAACCGGGCTCGATGGCTGCTGTCGCAGTCTCTGCCGCCGCGGCCGCGGCCAGGTTGGTGGTGATCGCGATCGTCGGAACACCGAGGCCGACGAGCAGAGTGGGACCGAGGACCGAGGTGAGGTAGTCGGCATCCGGATGCAGCATCGTCAACCAGAGCGCTCCGGCAGTGGCGGCGACGAAGCCCGCGAGCATGAGGGTGTGCACGCCGAACATCTGAATCAGGCGGGGCAAGGTCGGTGCGATCGCGACGATGAGTAGGGACATCGGCAGCAACACCAATCCTGCTGCGGCCGGGCTGTACCCCATGGCCTGTTGTGCGTAGATACTGACCAGGAGAAAGATCGGGGTGATCACGAACTGCCCTGTGCCGGCGAGGGCCAGGGCCGACAGGAGTGCGGGATTGCGCCACACCTGGCGGGGAATCACCGGCCGTGGGGCGCCCCATTCCGCAGCGACGAACGCGATTACTGCACCGATGGCAACGGCCGAGCCGATGAGCACGTGCGGAGATCGCCATGAATGATCGGTCATAGCGGTGACGGCATACGCTGCGGCGGCGAGCGCGATCGTCATCGCTATCGATCCGGATCGTCTTTGCCGGTGAGCTGTGGTGCCGACTTCTCGGGGCCCGTCCTGAGGAACCGTTCGCTTCACCGCGACGAGGAGCAGTACGGCGGCAACGACGTTCAGTGCGAACAGGGAACGCCAGCCCAGGAGTTCGGTGGCTGTGCCGCCGACGATGGTGCCGGCTACGCCGCCGACGCCTGCCATCGTTGCGAAGAGAGCCAGCACCTTTCCTCGGTCTGGCCCGGTGAACAATGCGAACACGACCGACATCGCAGCGGCACCCGCGAGCGCTCCGCCGACGCCTTGGACCGCACGGCTGACGATGATCATCGGGCCGTTCACAGCGACGACTCCGAGCGCCGCTCCGACAGCGAGGACACTCAATCCGGTGGCGAGCACCTTTCGGCGCCCGATTCGATCGGCTGCGTAGCCGGCCGCGAGGAGAAGTCCGGCGAAGGGTACGACGAATGCATTGATCACCCAACCTTGTTCGGCCTGTGAGAGGCCGACCCCGTCGGCGATGTGCGGAACGGCCACGTTCAGTACTGCGGTGTCGAGAATGAGCAGAAACTGAGTCAGTGCCAGAGTCCACCCCACGGCACTGCTGATCCGACCGGGCGCCGGAGCGGTAGCCCTCATCGTGCTGTGACCACCGCAGGATCTGCAACATGTAGTGCAGTGGAGGCATACTCGGCCATTGCGGCGGCATTCGCGGTTCCTGCGAGCTGGCCCAGATACACGTGGGGGGCTCCTTGGTAGAACTGCTCGTAATGCGCATGGCGGATTGCGAATTCGGAACCGGTGACGTCCCATACCAGTTTCATCAGGCGGATCCGGTCCTCTGCCGTCTGTCCGGCGGTTCGGCTGTACCGGTTGAGTAAGTCGCCGATCACTGGTGCCGACAGGTCCTCGATCGATACGGGAAGCTGGGTCAGACTGCCGCCACACAGCATCCGTAGTTGGTGGAGTACCGCCGGATAGGCCTCGGCGGCAAACTGGCGCTGGGCAAAAATGATCGCTTGATTGACACGCACAGCACCGTGGTCGCCGGGATCGACTTCGTAAGCAGACGCCGCTCCGAGGGCGATTGCCTGCGCGGTGTGCGCGTATCCGGCGAGACGGCCGAGCTCCGCACGCACGGACGGATTGCGGGCCCCTCCATTCTCTTCGGCGATCACCATTGCCAGTCCGGCGAGGAACTCGAGTTTCACCGCGAAGCGTACGGCGGCCTGGTGCGCCATGTTGGTGTATGCGGGTGTGCCCCACCAGATTCTGCCGGTCGCCTCGATGTCACGATAGGTGAGGACGCGTTCCCAGGGGACGTGCACCTCTTGGCACACCAACAGTGCGTCATTCTCGTCGAAACGGTGCGAGAGTGGATTGTCGGCGGCGCTGGTGGCAGTGGATTCGTAGCTGGTCCGAGAGATCAGGTGCACACCCTCGGCGGTGGGATCGAGCGTGAGAGTGAAGGCGTACGGCTCGTCTTCACTTCGAAGCGGCTCGATGGTGCCGACGATGATGTCGTCGGCGAACACGGCACCGGTTCCTATGGTCTTCGCGCCGCTGATGACGATACCGTCCGCGGTTTCCCTGTCGACGTGCATCAGGAGGTCACCGGCACCCTGCGCGTCCACGGATATGGCCCTGTTCGTGGAGGGGTTGGTGATGGTGAAGGCCGCGAACAGGTCATTGTCACGCAGCCGCTGGTACAGGGCCGCGGCGTTGGCGGCACCGTCGAACGCCGGAGAGGTGAAAGCCTCTGGGCGTGTTGCCCAGCCGGCTGCGCCGGCCGCCATGTAATCCGGGGACCTCCCGAGGAATCCGAAGCTCGGCCGTGCCCATGCGTCATGGGCGTTGTGTTTGGCCGTCAGGTCGGCATGGTTGTGCGGGATACTGTATGCACGCAGTGCCGGTGTTCCGTCGCTGCGCGCATTGTCAGGGTCTCGGAGTACCGATGTATCGGTATCGACAGCCGCCTGATCGTAGAGTGCCGCGATGGACCGGGCAGTGTGCGCGAAGGCGGGATGGTCGGTGATATCACGAATATGCTTGTCGCCGAGCCAGACAGATCGGGGGCGGTTGGCGAGATCACGTAGGTACTGGTCGCCCGTACGGGTCATGAGTGGCTCCTGATGGGGGTTGGGGCGCCGGTCGCTGCGGCGTAGCGACCGGCGATGTGTTCGAGCTCGCCAGGGGCGAAGACATCAGACAGTTCGGTGAATCCGTGAGGGGCGCGCTCCGCGGCGAGATCGATGACCACCTCGGGGCCACGAGCTCGGTTCGCCTTCTGGATCTCAGTGGTTGCAGGTCGACGCTCGGATTCATAGCGAGCCAACCCTTCTCGGGGGTCGATCCCGGACGCGAGGTGGCCGGCGAGGACGGCCGCGTCGATCACGGACTGCGTGGCACCGTTGGATCCGATCGGATACATCGCGTGGGCGGCATCGCCGATCAAGGTGATCGGACCTCGGGTCCAGGCGGGGAGTGGATCGATATCGACCATCGGGTATGCAAACGGAAAGTCGGTGCTGCGCATCAGATGCTCGATGTCGACGCCGTGTATGTGCCAGCCGGAGAAGTGACCGGCGAACTCTTCGGCGGTAGCGGCGGCGTTCCAGTTCCCCCTCTCGCTGTTCCCGTCGCTCTCCGGAGTTGCAGCAGCCCAGTTCATCAGGCATGTTCCGTCGTCGTAGTGCGCCAACGGATAGAACACAACTTTGCAGCGGCCGTCTCCGGCGATGACCATAGTTGCGCCGTCCGCGAAGCTGCTGAATCGCGTCACTCCGCGCCAGATGGTGGCACCGGCGAATTGCAGCTCGGTCGCCCCACCGCGCACCGAGTTTCGCGTTACGGACCGGATACCGTCCGCGCCGACCAGTATGTCGAAGGTCTCCGTCCGAGTGGAACCATCCGGTTGAGCGAACGTCGCAGTCCTGCAGCGAGAATCGACATCGATCAACCGAGCGCCGGGGATGATCGATGCCGGCCCCAGCCGCTCTCGCACATGTTCGACCAATGTGCTGGTGAGCCAACCTCGGTGGATCGATAGCTGAGGCGCCGTGGAGTCCGGTCCTCCTCCGCGTTGCTCGCTCCACAGGATCTGTCCCCGTGCAGTGGCCAGCTGCATGGTCGAGGTGGCAATGGCGACGCCTCGTAGGTCGTCGAGGATGCCGAGGTCAGCGAAGTGCCGGGTGGCCTGCGGCATCAGATTCACCCCAGAACCCAATGGCCTGACCTGCGGCGCCTGCTCGAATACGGTGACCTTACACTCCCCCTGCGAGTGTAAGGCCAGCGCACATGTGAGGCCCGCGATCCCGGCACCGGCAATCAGAATGCGAGTCATCGTGCCGCCGCAACCGGCCGGTGCGATGTGGTGGGCTTGTTCAACAGAGTTTCGTTCTCTCGTGTCAGGTCGAGAATCTCCTTCAGTAACGCGACCGGTGCGCCGCCACTACCGTTTTCGTACAACCGAACATCATCGGCGTACGCCTTCTTGGCGATACCGATATGACGACCGCGGAACGTCTTGAGAGTCCGGAGCAACCGAGCGGTGGCTTCGGCGGATCGCTCGAGGTCGGCATTCTGCGGTTCTGCTGCGAACCCAGTGGTCAACCGCGTGACAATCGACGGATGCCGGTGGTGCGCATCGTGAAACGCGCGCCAACTGGGTAGCGCGTATGGCAGTGAGTCGTCGAGAAACTTGCGGTATCCGTCGGCGTTGCGGTCGGACGCCCACAAGCACAGATCGACCAACCACAGCGGGACCTGCGCTGCTGCCGGGCCGAGGTAGGTAGTGCCGGCGATGGTGATTTCCTCGAAGTACGGTCGCAGTACCTGAGCGAAGAACACCGGTGAGACACTGCGAACGACGGTGTCGATCGTGGTCACCATCGACACCGTGATTCCGTCGAGGCATGACATCAACGGGGCGAAACGTGAGTCCCGCGGATCGAGTTCCGACAGCTCACTGCTGATTGTCAGCGACGCGCTGAGCTGTGGGAACACAGTCGAAACGGCGTCCTGGAGGTGTTGCTCTTGTGGGTCGTCGGTGTATCTGCGTCGACGTTCACCGCGAGGGTTCCACGCGGTGTAGTGCTGGACGGTGTCGCGCGGAATAAGACCCGTCTGCCAGCCGAGGGCGAGCAGTGCCGGTGACAGATCCGGTGTCACTTCCAGTGGTTCGGTGCCGTGGCGTTTGACCGAACCGAGGACGATGCCGATGTCGCGCATCACTGCGAGGGACTCGACGCCAGAGAGGCTGCGCGCTGCTAGGAGCGTCAGCGTGCGGTGGGTGAGCTCACGTTGCAGAGCCCACAGGGCGGTCGTGTCGGCGCGCTCGTTCATGGCGGCCAGGTCGGTGAGGAGAACGTCGGCATTCAATGGATCCGCGGCTTGCACGGCAGCGCAGAGGTAGTGCGGATCCGGAAGGGCTTTGATGCCGGTCATGAGCTGGGAAGCTCCGCTGTAGGGCATGGTCACTGGATCAGCCCTTGGAAGCGACGGGCTTCAGGAAATCGGCAGCCCAGGCTGACGCCGTGGCCGGTTGAGGCATCCAGGCCGGTTGCTCGGCCGGCGCCGCCATAACCGTGCTACCTGGGTTCGCGGTGAGCCACCGATAGATCGATGCAACCCCTGCTGCGGCGTTGGGACCCGCGACCGCTGCCAGACCCTGTTCGAAGAGAGCGGGATCGAGCGCTTCGAAGCGCACCGACGTCCCGATCGCGCCTTCGATCGCGCCTGCAAGCTCCTCCGGCGTCAGCGGGGCCCGGCCCGGTCGAACGACCTCGCCGCCGCGTCCGTTCAGGCAGGCTGCGGCCACGGCACGACCGAGATCCGACGCGGCGAGCCATGACACGGGAAGTCCTTCCGGAATCGGGTATCGCAGTACAGATCCGTCGCGGCTGTGTGTCAGCACGCCCGGGGCGAGCAGGTTGTCGAGGTACACGGCAGGCTCGATGATCGTCACCGGGACTGCACCGGTCTCCAGCGTGATCCGCGCAGCACGCCTTGTTTCAAAGCCTGGTGCATCGGTGATCTCGTCGGGGATTCGGGTATTGGTGTTGAACACGATGCGCTGGACACCGGAGGCAGCCGCGGCATCCGCGACATTGCGAGCGAAATGCGCTGCTTCCGAGGAGAAGTCGAGCGGCAGGGTCAGTACCGCGACATCGATTCCGGATAGTGCTGCCGTCAGTGCGCCGGTGTCGCGGAGGTCGGCGGCCGCCGTTCCGGAGCCATTGCCGGTGCGTGAGATTCGGCGGGTCGGGACTCCGGCGGCGTCGAGTGCGTCGGCGATTGCGGAGCCCTGCGCGCCGGCTGACCCCAGGACCGCAACGTGGACAGTGTCAGGTGAATTCATTCGGCTGACATTGCCGGGTTGATCCAGTGGTAACAATAAAGAATTCAACCTCGACGCTATGATTATCACTCATGGTGGATGTGGGGGAACACAACGCAGACGTTCTCAGCTCGATTCTCTCGCCCTTACGGCTTCACGGTGCTTACCATTCCGATTGGCACTTGCATCACGCCTGGGCGGTTCAGGGTCGTCCTGAACCCCGCGCCTTGATTCACTACATGCTCATCGGCACCGCCACGATCACGTTCGGCACAGGCGAGCGGCATCATCTCGCGGCCGGTGACTTGGCGATGTTCCCTCGCGGTGCGGCACACGTGGTCTCAGGCGTGCCGTGCACGAACGCGCCGTACATCAGTGATCTGCTGCCCGAACGTGCGCCCGGCTCGGCGGCCGTTCTCACCCTCGGTGACCCTTCGACGCCACAGATCGGCCGAATGCTCTGTGCGGGACTCGACTACGACTCCTCTGGGGAGTACCTGCTGTACCGGATGCTGCCCGACGTCTTGATCGTTCGTCGAGACCGAATTGCCACCCAGCCACTGCTCGCCCATCTGCTCGACGGAATTCTCGCCGAAACCAATTCCCCGGGAAACGGGACAGAGGCCGTCCAACTTCGCTCGTTCGAGCTCGCGTATCTGCTGGGACTGCGACTTGCGCTGCACGACGACATCGACACGCACGTCGGACGCGCACTACGTCATCCACGGCTCGGTGACGCGTTGATTGCGATCAACATGCACTACAGCCGCCCTTGGACCGTCCAATCTCTCGCCGACCTGACCGGCCTGCCTCAGTCGACATTCGCGCGCGAATTCACCACGACAATCGGTCGCACACCGGCTTCGTACCTGCGTGATCGGCGACTTCTCGAAACCCGCCGCCTCCTCGAGTGCAGCGCCGACTCGCTGGAGAGGATTGCGGTGGCTGTCGGTTACGGCAGCACAATTGGGCTCCATCAGGCATTCACCCGAGAGTTCGGTGTTACACCGGGGCAGTACAGACGGACATTTGATGAGTCGGCCGACGATGAAACAACCCTTTAATCGATTCTGCTCCATAGGTGTAGGCAAGCCGTACCGCGTGCAGCGTGACCGCGGGAACGATCCCAACCCCATTAAACTGGAACGTGTTCTAGTGTGATGGGGTGGACGCGACTTACGAGGGGACCAAGAGGGAGATCACCACCGACAAGGGGGTGCTGCGCTACCACGAGGCGGGCGAGGGGCCGCCGCTGCTGTTGTTGCACGGCTCCGGAATCGGAGTCAGCGGCTGGCGGAACTACAGAGGAAACCTGGACGTCTTCGCCAAGCACTTCCACTGCTACATCCTCGAATTCCCGGGATTCGGCGTGAGTGACCCAGTCGCCGGGCACCCGGTCCTGACCGCCGGCTCTGCGGTGATCCGCTTCATGGACGCCCTCGGCATCGATTCCGCGGCGATGATCGGTAACTCGATGGGAGGGGTGGTCGGCGTCAATGTGGCCATGAAGCATCCCGATCGGGTGACCAAACTCGTCACTATTGGTGGCGTAGGGCCGAACATATTCAGTCAGAACCCGAGTGAGGGCACCCGGCTGCTGCAAGATTTCGCCGACGGGCCCAGCCGCGAGAAATTGGTGCGCTGGCTCGAATGCATGGTCTACGACCGCGTGATCATCACTGAGGAACGGATCGAGGAACGCTGGGAGACGGCCAACGATCCCGAGTCGCACAAGACGCTCGCCGCGATGTACGGCTCCAAGGCATTCGAGGCGCAGCAGCAGGCGATGTCGGACTCCCGTCTGCCTCCGTATTGGTCGATGATGGGCAACGTGCAATGCCCGACCTTGCTGACGTGGGGCCGTGAGGACCGGCAGTGCCCTCCGGACATGCCGATGATTCCGATGCGTCTGATTCCCAATGCCGAACTGCACATCTTCCCCAACTGCGGGCACTGGGTGATGGTCGAAGCCAAGGAGGCGTTCGAGCGGATCGCCCTCGAATTCCTGCTCAGATGACCTGACCCCGCCAGCCTGCTGATGCTTGGCTGCTCCCCGGAGAAATGGTCGATATCCGGGACCTCGTCGCATGAATGAGAAGTCGGCAACCACACGAACATGGCGGCTGGCTCGAGCCCTGTTCACTCCCGGTTTCCCAGTGCCTGGATGGCCGGGGTCTTGATCACGAATCGCGTGGCCACGACTGCTGTGATGGTGGTGAGCGTGGCCGCAAGCATGGTGATGGCGCCCAGGAGGGTCCAGGGGATCGCGATCACCGGCGTGCCGTAGACGCGGTACGTCGCGGCCCAGAGGCCTACGAGGGCGAGGACGGCGGCGACCGCGCCAAGGATGAGTCCGATGGTCGTGGCGGCGAGGGCTTCGACGACGGTGACGCTTTGGATTTGACGCCGGGTGAAGCCGGTCAGTCGTAGTGTCGCCAGTTCCGTCCGCCGTTGACCGATAGCGATCGCGATAGTGCTGAGCACGCTGATGAGCGCGTACAGGCTGCCGAGTCCCACGATCGCGGCCATCACTGCGCGGTTCTCACTGTCCTTGACACTGTCTCGTTCTCCGGAAGACTCTGCGGGCGTTTGCACGGTGGTCGCTCCCGCAGCGGCGAGTTCGCGTTCGACCGCGCCGGTGTGGGCTCCGGGCTCGAGTTGGATGAGGACGGTGGTGGGTCCGTCGAGCATGTCGGTCGGCAGGATGGAGCGGTCGATGTAGAAACCATCGACCCCGGCGAGGGTTTCTCCCATGCGGGCTGCCTCATCGAGTGTGACGATGTCGCCGTCGATGGTCAGCGTGATCTGGTCGTAGTGGCTGCGGAGCATCGTGCTGTCCAGACCGGGGCCGAAGACGATGCTACCGGAAGCGAATTCGCCGATGTCACCGCTCGCTGGGCGTTGAAGGTGAGTGGCGCGGAAGGCATCTGGATCGACGGCGACGACCGTGCCCGGAGCGTCCGTGGCGTCGCCGCCCCGGGCGAGTACAACGGTGAGGGGAACGACGGTCTCAGGTGCCGCCAGCGAGACACCGTCGATGGCGTCGAGTGCTGCGAGGTCGATGCCGACTCCTGTCGCGATCAGATCAGCACGCAGGAGTTGGGTGGCCTCGGTGGCCGTCGCTCGCGTCTGCGTATCGAGGATTCCCTGTAGACCCATGACGAGACTGACGAGCACGATCATCGGTGCGGCAGACGATGCGGTGCGGCGAACGGCATCGCGCAGGTTCGCGACAGCGAGGTCTGCGACCGGTGAGCGGCGCGCCCAGGGCGTGAGTGCTCGCGCCGCAGCCGGCACGAGTAGTGGCGACAGGCGACTCATCGCCACCGAGGCGGTAATGACGATTCCCATACCGAGTAGCAACGGGATCAGCATTCCGCCAGCTGTCGCCGAGAAGTAGGTCTGGACCGCGGTGAGTGCGATGGCAAGGACCGCGACGATCCACCGGCGGGTGGTCATCACTTTCTGCTCGCTGGTGCTGCGGCGCAGGGCGTCCAGCGGACTGAACTTCGTGGCCCGTCGAGCGGCACCCCACGCGCCCGCGAGACACACCGTGACCGCGACCACGAGATCGAGCACCAGAACGGCTGGCTGGACCGGGGTGGTCAGCCCGTCCGGAAAGGTACCGAGCCACGTCAGGATAGTGCGCTGCAGGGCGGTGACCCCGAGCCCGAGCAGAGCGCCCGCCGCGGTGCCGACAAGAGCAATAAGGACCGCCTCGGCGAGCAGCAGCCTTCGTATCTGGCGAGAGGTGACACCGCCAAGTCTCAGGACCGCGAGGTCGCGTCGACGTTGATCGACGGCGAAGTTGAAGGTAGAGCCGACCACGAAGATCGTCAGGAATGCTCCGAGCGTCACCGTCATGCCAGTCAAAGTGCTTGCACCGCTGGCAGATTGCCGAAACCGCTCGACCTGCTCAGGAGTCGAACCTCCCGGCGCCCCGGCATTCTCGACTCCGAGGATGATCGTCATTCCGGCGTGGACGATGGCGACACCGGCGGTTACGGCGAGGACTGTCCCGGCGAAGAGTTGCCAGCGGTCGAAGAAGGTGCGGACGGCGAGACGAGTCATCGCAGACTCTCCAGATCCGCTAGGGTCGAGGCGATCTGATTGGCACCCGCGCCGTCCAGGGTCGTGACGAGGCGGCCATCGCGGAGGAAGGCAACGTGGTCGGCGCGCGCCGCGGCATGGGGATCGTGGGTGACCATCAGAATCGTCTGTGCCTGCTGGTCGACAAGTGCACGAATGAGGTCCAGCACCGTGGCGGCGGATCTGCTGTCCAGCGCACCGGTCGGCTCGTCGGCGAAGAGGATGTGCGGCTTGGTCGCCAGGGCTCGTGCGATGGCTACCCGCTGTTGCTGGCCGCCGGACAGCTCACGTGGCTTGTGGTGCATGTGCTCACCGAGACCGAGGGTGTTCAGGGATTGTGCTGCGATAGCGTCGGCGCCCTTGTGCCCGGCCAGCCGGAGCGGGAGAGTGACGTTCTGTGCCGCAGTCAGGGCATCGACGAGGTTGAACTGTTGGAAGACGAAACCAATTGCGGTGCGCCGCATCCGGGTCAGTACGTCATCGCCCAAGCTGGCGATGTCACGGCCGTCGAGGAAGACCTGTCCCGAGTCCGGCGTGTCCAGCCCGGCGGCGCAGTTCAGCAGGGTGGACTTGCCCGACCCGGACGGACCCATGATGGCCGTCCACGAACCCCGGCGGCAGCCGAGTGTGACGCGGTCGAGTGCCGTGAGAGTGGACTTCCCGGACTGGTAAGTGCGTGTCACGTCACGGAGCTGTAAGAGGGTGCCGTGCGAGGCTGGTTCGCTCATAGCATCCAGCACATCGCATGCACCGGTATGGCGCAGTAGGGCCGGACCGTCGAATGACGGTATGGCTGGCTCTACCGCGTCGCCGCCAATTCGTCCTTACGATGGGCAGGTGAGTCGTGTGGAGTTGCAGCAGGAGGTGCTACCGATCGTCAAGCGGTGGCGGGGTGTGCTCTATACGGCGGCAGTCGTAGCACGGGCACTGACTGCACTAGGCGGTGTTGTGTTGCTGGGCAGGCTGATCGCCCTCGCACTCAACGGTTCTGGCCACAGCACCGGCGGGGTGGGAGCCATCCTGGTTGCGGGCTTGGGGCTGCTCGGTATGGGTCTTCCCCTCCTCTCGGTCGCCCTCGCGCGAGCAGATTGGAGTGGAGCCGCCGCCCTGCTCGACCGGGCTGCAGGAGGAAGACCCGAGACCCGGCTGAGCGAGCCGCGGACCCTGGTCAGGCCTTTGGCCTACACGGTCGTCATGCTGACGCTCGGTGGTGCCGTCGCCGTCCTTTCTGCCTTGGTAGGCGTGGGCTCCCTGGTCGCGTTGGTCAGCCCGTTCCTGGTGGCGATCGGTGACCAGGCGGTCATCGGGCCGTTCACGGTGAACACTGTGTCCCAATCCTTGTTTGCAGCCGTCATCGCAGTGGCCTTGCTGGCAGGTCTCGTCTTCGCGTCGCCTGCCGCTGCTCGGGCTCACGCCTCGTTGGTGTTTCAGGTGCTGACCCGTCCGGAACAGCGGTTACAGCGCGACCTGAGCATGACCGCGCAATCGCGCGCGCGTCTGGTGCGCGCCTTCGATGTCGAGCGTCGTCGTATCGAAAGCGATCTGCACGACGGTGTTCAACCGCAACTACTGTCGGTGAGCATGACCCTGGGACTCGCCCTTGCCGCGATGCCGGCCGATGCACCCGGCCGCGCCGACGTGGCCCGCGCCCAAAGCCAGGCCCGTCAGACCTTGGAGGCTCTGCGCCGCTTCGTGCGCAATATCCATCCGCAGGTACTCATCGATCACGGCCTTGGTGCAGCGGTCGGCGAACTGGCCGACTTGTTCGCCATCCCGATCACCATCGACGATCAGCTCGCCGACCGCCTGCCCGCCGATGTCGAAACCAACTTGTACTTCTGCGTCGCAGAGCTTCTCGCGAACGTTGTCAAACACAGCGGGGCCAGCCAGGCCGACGTCATTCTCCGTCGGCTCCAACCCGAAACCGAACTCGTCGAGATCAGCGTTCGCGACGACGGCTGCGGCGGAGCCGGTACGCGCCGACACGAGAACGGCGGGCTCGACGGGATCGCCGACCGCGTCGCTGCACTCGACGGAGACCTGGTGATCGACTCGCCTCTCGGCGGACCGACGATCGTCACCATCACGCTCGGTGTGCTCGAGGGAGGCCGCAGATGACCGAAGCTGTCACCAGGACGGCTGCGTCGTCTCCGCTTCCGGAGCCTCTCCGCGTCGTCATTGCCGAGGACAACACACTCCTGCGCGAAGGGCTCGAGGTCCTGCTCGAGCGCAACGGATTCGTCATCGTCGCTGCGGTGGGCACAGCCGAGGAGCTGATCGCCGCGGGACGGGAATCCGATCCGGACCTGGTAGTCACCGATGTGCGGATGCCGCCGACCTATCGATCCGAAGGTCTCGCCGCCGCGGTGATCCTGCGCAAGGAGCGTCCTGCTCTTCCCGTGGTGGTCCTCAGCCAGTATGTCGAACAGAGCTACGTCGCCGAGCTTCTCGACAGCGCCGACGGGGCAGGGATCGGATACCTGCTCAAGGATCGGGTCAGCGACGTCAACGAGTTCGCAGACACGCTCCGCCGCGTCCATGCCGGCGGCACAGCGGTAGACCCCGCAGTGATCAGCCAGATGATCAAACGTCGCCGCGACCCGCTCCAACGACTCACCGCACGCGAGCGAGAGGTCTTGGCGGTCATGGCCGAAGGCCACTCCAACTCTGCCATAGCGCGGCGTCTGGTCATCTCCGAAGCGGCGGTCGTCAAGCACATCGGAAACACGATGATGAAGCTCGACCTGCCGCCCAACGACGACCAGAACCGCCGTGTCGCAGCGGTTCTGGCTTATCTGCGTGGACAGGAGGGGTGACGATCAACCGACTGTCGTCGGCCGACCGTTGACCATCACCTCGGTTCCCGCGGGAACCCGGATCGAATAGCTCGCCTCGCAATACCCGACGACGCTGCCGGCGCACGGGGTGCCGATGTCCAAGGTGTCATCGGTCAACGACCAGGCCGGAGTCTCTGGGCTCTGTCCCAAGGTTTGGGTCTGGACCTCCACGATCACCTGACTGCTTTCCTCGATTGCGACAGTGTGCGCCGACACCGTGACGGGCATGTTGGCGTTGTCATGGATCACGTTGAGCGTAGTGCCAGCAAATGCGAACGACTCCTGCTCGGAGTGCTCGCTCGACGAACACCCCGACAGGGCAAGGCATGCGACGAGAACCGTTGCGCTGGAGAGGCGGTGAAGAATCTTGTTCATACCCACCATTCCAGCGAGGATCGGGTACGAGTGCCATACGCTGAACCCGAGTCTTCCTGGTAGGGCCAGCCCGACCTCGACGACCTCAAACCACTCAGGATCGGGCCGGGAGGCGGCATGTCACAGACGCGAGATTCGCTCAAACGGATAAGCGGCCACCATGCTGACCACCATGCCGTATGCGGCGAGGGCTACGAGTTTCCAGGTGGGGAGCGGGATCTGAAACTCCGAGAAGACACTGGGTACCAACGCTGCCGCCGGGATCAGATAGAGAACCGATGCCACAGTGCACCACCGGGCGACGAGAGTGTTCGCGACTCCGGTCAGTTCCGGGCTGGCCCGCACCTTGGACGGAACTTTGTAGCCCTTCGCGGGATCAGTGACCCAGCCCTGGGCGCCGGTGTATGCAGCAAGAGCGCACATGCCGGCGCCTGCCAGGAAAATCATCGCCAGTACGGCGTCTTCCATCGTTCAGTCCCGCCTGAAATCTCCGTTTCGCAACGGTAGCAGTGTTGAGACTGCCTGGTTGGGTCCGCAGGAAGCCTGTCGCCAGACCAGTAGCCAGATCACAGGAGCCGTCGAGTCGGTGCCACCCACGTGCGAATCATGACCGCAGGGGGCCTGATGACTGCAATGGCGGATCAATCAGAAGAGAACGATGAAGGAGGCCGAACCCCAGCGCTGGAGTGCGAGGGAAGATGCCACCTTGTCATCTACTAGTTGCCCATATAGTATTTTAGTTATGCGTACAGCATCTGCGGATGGGCGGGCTCGCACTTCGTTCATCGAAGCTGCCAGGCGCGCACAGATCATCGATTCGACGATCTCTGTTGTCGCCGAGAGCGGCTACAAGGCAGCATCATTCACCCGTATTGCGAAACACGCATCGATCAGCCCCGGGCTGATCACCTACCACTTCGAAAAGAAGGAAGCGCTGATGCGGGCAGTGCTCGAGACAGTCGAAGCGCGACTCGACGCGGCGATGGCTGAGCCGTCGGAGGCCGGCCACGACGACAGTTACCCCGCCGCGCTCGAAGGCATGCTGACCCGCTTCGTCCAGTACTGCGCGCGCGACGGCGATCAGGTCAGCGCAATGACCGAGATACGCAGGCAGATTCAGGTTCCGGAAATTCATGAGGCAGTTGCAATCAGCGGCCGATCTGGCACCGCGGAATTGGTCAGCTTTGTCGAAGAAGGTCAATCCTACGGCCAGTTCCGCGACGTGGATGCTGCTCTCTACGTGTCGGTTCTGACATCAGGGATGGGCGAAGTACCGGGACTCCTGCGGGGCCGGGAGCCGGATCAGATTGATGCGTTCGCCGAGCAGTGGTCCTCACTGTATGTCCGCGCCATCGTTGCGGCCGATACGGCAACTGCTCCCGCGGGCCGTCGGCCTGTCGACAAGTGACGAGGGGGATCAGACATGAGCGCCACTCTCGACAAGACAACGGTCCGTCACTCCACAGTCCTGCACATCGCACTATGGACGATGTTGCCGATCTTCGGCGCCCTGGTTGGCCTCGTCTTGAGCCGAGTTCCTTCCTGGTTGGCGGCGTTGGCGTGGTTTCCGAACCAGGACAAGATCACCGAGCTGGCGGATGTCATCGGATTCAAGGTGGCGCTGGTCGTCGCCATTGTGGGTCTTCTGGCCGGCTGCTTGCTCGCGGTCATGGCCTACGACCACATCGTGTCGGTCACGGTTGACGATCAGAACGTCACGATCAGGCGGAGCGACGAGGTCACGATACTCTCTGCGGCTGAGGTGAACTGCGTATTCGTCGACGAGGGCCATCTGGTCCTGTTGGGTTCGGTAAGTGAGGAACTCGCGCGGGAAAGAACGGGCCTGTCACTGGACGCGCTCGAGGTTGCCTTCACTTCACACGGCTATTCGTGGCGTGGGCGCGACCCGCACGCCGATTCGTTTACGCGATGGATCGATGGAGCATCCGGCCTGTCCCAGGATGCCAACGCGATACTGAGAGCCCGCCAGGACGCTATGGACAGCGGAGACTCGGAGGATCAGCGCGAGCTGCGAAGCGAGCTGGCGCGCCATCGCATTGTCGTTCGCGACAGCGGCAAGCGTCAGTACTGGCGCCCTCTGAACTGCAACTGATCGGGCATGCGGCCCGCGATCCGCAACAGAATGGTGCACAGCATTCCATGCAATAGACAAGAAGCACAAGAGTTTTCACAGAATGCCAAGCATGAGCGCACGTTCACTCCTACGCCCATCTCCAGTAATCGCGGTGGAGCCAAACGTGCGCCACGGCGAAGCGATCACTTTCTCACGGCAGTTCGGATCGTCGCATTGGCGGTGCTCAGTGCGGTCAGCGCCGAGTTGCTGTCGGCGTATGCGGACAGCACCGGTCGCGTGGGGCCGATCTTGTTCGAAGTGGTGTTCTTCGCTGCCCTCTACGGCGCACCTGCCTTGCTGGCGCGCGAGGCAGTCCGCCGGGCTGGATGGGGTTGGGATTCCTTACTCATGATCATGTTGGCCTTGGCAATTGCGCAGGCGTGTCTCATCGATCAGTCCCTCTTCAGCGAGAACTACCACGGCTACGACGGATGGGCCGTGACGTACCAGGCAACACTCATTCCAGTCTTCGGGATCAGCGCGTCCAGCGCATACAACTTCATCCTCGGACACGTGATCTTCAGCTTCGGCGCTCCGGTCGCCTTGGCAGAGGCATGGCAGCCGGAGCGCGCCCGAGAGGGATGGCTGGGGCGGACCGGCCTGATCATTGCCACCGCTGCCTATGTCGGAGCGGCAATGATGATCATGAGCGATCCGGAATCCCGTAACGCTTCTGCTCACCAGTTGTTCGCCTCGGGCGCTCTGGTGATCGTCTGCCTCGTACTCACCTACCTGCTCGGCAGGCGATATCGGCGAAAGGCGAAACGTGAAGTCGCCGAATCCGATCCCGCTCCGGTGGTCGGTGCAGTGTTCGCTGTGATGTTGACGCTCGCGTGTTTACGCAACTTCGCAGGAGAGAATTGGAGCGGATTCTTACTGGGGGTCGGAGTCACCGTGGGCGCGGGCGCGCTCATTCTCATCGGTGCCCGCAGGCCGGGATGGGGCATTCGCTGCATCTCCGCAGTCGCTCTCGCCTTCCTCATCAGCCGGGGCGTCTTCGCGTTCACCTACGACCCGCTGATCGGAACGGTCGCACCGATCCCGAAGTACGTTCACAACGTCATCATGCTCGTGATTGTCCTCGTTGCTGGTTGGTTCGCCCTCAAACGCTCGAAGTCGGTACCTCCCTCAGGCCTCACTGGGTAAACGGCGAAGGGTAGTTTCGACGCCCATCACTTCTGACGCAGAGGCGGATTCGGAACTGTCTCACCACTGCGCTCGTTGCCGTTTCAGACACAGAAGAGTGCGCCCACTCCTAGACACCACCACGTGTTCGACAGGGCGCGGGCCGCGGTCCAGACGAGCAACGGAACGAGCCACACCCAGAGGTGATTCCATGTGAACGGCGAGGCGACCGCGGCGGTGAGTCCGGCGACGGCGACCGCGTGCAGTCCCATGGATCGGATAATCTCGCCCTGCATCACCGCGGTCAACGGTCCGCAGAGTAGACATGCGACAGCACGGGTGTTGGGCGCATCCTCCTTGGAGGGCTTGCCCACGTCCGCGTCCGCGCGCTGAATCCCCTGGTAGCGGGCGTCCCACCACGCATAGTGAAAAACTATGCAAGATAGTAGTAGGGTGGTCGCTGTCCGTCACCATTTCGTTATGTTGCAGCGAGCAAGGAACATGATCTTGGCACGTCACTGGAGTATCGAGACTGCCCACGCGCATGAGACCAAGGACCATAGACACACTGCTTCGGGGCTCACCATCGGTGGGCATCGAGACCGCCGAGACTCGCACAGTGACACCACCCGGCGGCGGCGCGGCGGCGCTCATCGTCGGCCGACGTCCGCAGGGCCGGGTGGTCGGGTCATGGTCTTGTCTGTGGCCAGCGGTGCCTTGATCGCGGCGGGTTCCTCGACCGGGCACGCCTCGCCAGCCGATGCGGCGCCACAGACGGGGGTCGTCCAGAACCCGTCGGAGGGCTTTGCGACACCGCTCCTGTCTGCGTCGCCGCAGATCTTGCAGATTCCGAAGATTCCGGACGCGAGTGAGTTCGCGGAACAGCTCGGCAAGGCGCGACAGCGAGCCGAAGAAGCGGCCAGGCAGTTGAGTGAACAGGCCGCGCGCGAGTCCGCGGTCCGAGCCCAAGATGCCGAGCTGACATCGCCTCCTCGGTCGTTCGGAGGGACGATGGCTCCGGTGAGCGGGACGCTCACCTCGAGTTATGGCGCGCGTTGGGGAACGACACACTACGGACTCGACATCGCCAACGACATTGGTACACCAATTGTGTCCGTCACCGATGGAACAGTCCTCGAAGCAGGTCCAGCGTCCGGCTTCGGACTGTGGGTGCGAATACTGCAGGACGACGGCACTATTGGCGTTTTCGGACATATCAACGAAGCGCTCGTCACGGCAGGGCAGAAGATCAGGGCAGGCGAGCAGATCGCGACGGTCGGAAATCGGGGGCAATCGACCGGTCCGCATTTGCACTATGAGGTCTGGCAATCCGACGGTACGAAGATCGACCCGACGGCGTGGCTTCGGGCGCGTGGCGTCAACGTGACATCATCTGACTGACGGACCGGGAACGGATTTTCGGCATGTGATAGGGAGAGCCATGAAGGGACTCGGTGGTCTCGAAGCCGAGGTGATGGACGTCCTGTGGTCGGCTACGGAGCCGATGTCGGTGCACGACCTACTGGCCACGCTCAGCGAGCGCAAACAGTTCGCGTACACCACCATCCTCACGGTGGTTACCCATCTCCACGAGAAGGGCTGGGTCGATCGAGAGAAGCGAAGTCGCGCCTACTTCTATCGACCTGCACGCACACGAGAGGAAGCGACCTCTCAGGCGTTGCGTGAACTACTCGACAGCAGCAATGATTCCGCGGCAGTCCTGCTGCACTTTGCACGCACCATCTCCGACGCCGAACGCGAGGCATTGCAGCGCGGGTCGCGGAAGAATCGCCGCACGTGACTCTCGCGAGCGTCCTGCTGGTCGGTGCCGTCCTGATGGCGATGCTCGCCGCACCCGTCCTCGAGCGCCTGCCCTACTGGGGCGTTCGCCCGAACGTCGTACTGGTCTTCTGGCTCGCCAGTATCGCGACGGCGCTGTTCTTCGCCAGCTCAGCCGTGATTACCCTTGCCTGGCCTGACCATGCACCCGCCGAGGGGATCGCCGATGCCGTCATGCGGTGCTTCTCCACCGTTCAACACACCTTCCAGCCGTGGATCACCGGACTCCTGGCAGTCATAGGCCTCGTCGGCGCCGCCGGTCTGGTGGTCCGAGCTGCCATCTACGCGCGTAAGCAGTCTGTGGCTCGGTCGCGGGTGCAGGATCTTCACCGCGACGTCATCGCTGTCGTCGCAAAGACCGAACGTGCCGACAGGGACGTGATGTGGCTCGAGCACCCGGTGCCGATGGCCTATTCGGTGTCCGGCCGCCCGGGTTTCGTCGTCGCTACAGAAGGTTTGTCGTCCAGCCTCAGCAGTATCGAGCGAGACGCTGTCCTGGCTCACGAACGTGCTCATCTGAACGGACATCATCATCTGATCGTCAGCGTCTGTGACGTCCTCGCGAGCGCCTTTCCTGTCGTGCCGCTCTTCGTCCGCGCCCAGCACGCAGTCCACACAGTGATCGAGCTTGCGGCCGACCAGCAAGCTGCCCGCGCCACCAGCCCCGCCGCGGTCAGCTCGGCGCTCTCCGCTGTCGCCGGCGCCTCTTCGCAGACGCCGGCGTGGACCCTCGGGTTGGGGAGCGACATGGATCTGCGCCTGTGGCGACTGCGCCGGAACCCGCGCAGTCGATTTCCGCGACTCGCGTGCTGCGCGGCAGCGGCGTTCACTGTCACGGTGCCTACTGTCACCGCGCTCGCGGTCGTTTCGGCTACGACGATGGCAGCGTGCATCGTGTTGACCTGAATCGGTTTTCGAGCATCGGACCCGTCGAGTAACTTTAAAACTATCCTGCATAGTATTTCAGCTAAGCTGTCGATGACTTACTGATCGCGTTTCGACAGGAAGCGGGCACCCGATCATGACCGCCATCCCCGCCATCGACAGATCGTGCGAAAGGGCCCTACGACGGAACCGGAGTAGGGCGTGACGTCGGCAATGGACTGGGTCAGTAGGCCTGAGTTGCCGCCCTCGTTGGGAGCCATGGTCTCCTGGAACCCCCAACCCCTTCCACTGCTACCGCTGGCAGGTCTCGCCCTGGCGATCTGGTACTGCTGGGCGGTTCGGCAAGTATGCCGAAAGGGCCGACAGTGGCACTGGTTTCGCACCGTCAGCTTCCTCTGTGGATGCCTGCTTCTGATGCTGGTCACCGGCCTGGGCATCGAGGGCTACGGGTTCGAGATTTTCAGTGCCTGGATGTTCCAGCATCTGACGTTGTCGATGGTGGTGCCGCCGCTACTCGTTCTCGGCTGTCCCGGAACGTTGCTGTTGAGGTCGACACCGCACACCGGCTGGGGAGTTGCGGTTCTGCGCTGCGCTCTCGGAGCGCTCCGCAGCCGCACCGCCCGAGTGGTACTTCATCCAGGAATCACCATTCCGCTGTTCCTGTTCAGTTACTACGGCATCTATCTGTCACCGGTATTCGACATCGTCTCGCGGTCGTGGGCTGGGCATACAGCACTCGAAGTGTTCTTCATCGCCACGGGAATCTTGTTCATCGTCCCGGTGCTCTCCACCGGTCCGCTTCCCGTCCGGCAGAGCTACCTGGGCCGGTTCTTCGACCTGTTCGTCGAGATGCCGCTGCATGTCTTCATCGGAGTCATTCTGATGATGGCCACCTCGCCACTACTATCGACGTTCGCTTCTCCCCCAGCGGACTGGGGCGTGGACCTGATGGCAGACCAGCAGTTGGCCGGTGCGCTGGCCTGGTCCTACGGTGAGCCGGTCGCATTGTTCGTCGTCGTGATCTTCGCCATCCGTTGGCGTCGTGACGAGGAGCGTGTCAATGCCTTGGACGACAAGCGAAGCCAGCAGGGCGACGCTGCTCTCGCAGAGTACAACGATTTCCTCAAGTCTCTCCACCGGGGCTGACAGGCCGGATTGCGGTCCTTCTCGTACTCCGAATCCGTTGTGCAGTAAAACCATCGGAGCGAGGGGCATCGCAGGAAATCAGACAGGGCCTCAGTTCATCGGAAGTGGCGCGGCACCTTTCGAAGCCAGCATCTGCTCGATGGCGATTGATTCCGCCTGCTGAGTATCGACCATCTGCTCCGCGAGCGACGAGACAGCAGGCACCGTCGCAGCCTCGGCGCCATACTGCGCCATCGGAATACCGCCCTGGTGATGGCGAAGCAACAGTTGAAGGTACCGAACGTCGAATGCGGGTCCGACGGTTCGCCGAAGCTCGGCCAACTCTTCGGTGGTCGCCATGCCCGGCATTCGGGACGGCTCCGTCGCCATCGCGTCGTTCATCCCCGGCATCGAGTGATCCATCGATTCGGAAGGCTCCTCGGCGGACATCCAATTCATCGGCGCACCAGTAGCACTGGGCGACCGATTCCACAGCGTCAGCCAACCCTGCATCGTGCCGATCTGGCTCTGCTGGGTAGTGATCACATCGTAGGCAAGGGTCCGTACGGCCGGATCATCGGAGTTCGTCAACGCCATCGCCGACATCTCCACTGCCTGGCCGTGATGAACCGACATGTCCCGGGCGAAACCGACATCGACAGAATCCGGAGGCGGTGGTGCAACCGCTTCGCCGGCGAGCCACCTCTGGCCCGCTGCTCCGACGAGCAGTCCGGCCAGGACGGCGAGAGCTACCGCGAGCACCGTTCCAACCCGCGAGAATCCTCGTCGGGCGTCGTCCCCGCTGCCGGTGATCGGGGCATCGTCGCCGCGGGGTTCAGCCATTTCCATCCCCGGGTGGTACGGCAGTGGGACGGCCTTGCGGTTCGGCGGGAGCTTCTGCGACCGGGACACTGTCAGGACCGGACGCAGGCGGCGCGAACGGTGGTGGGTTGTCCGGGTCAAAACCCCCACGCAATGTCGAACAGCTCGCACCCGCCTCGGGGTGGGTGTTGGGATTCTGTCTCAGGGCGGTGATGAACTGTCCGATCCGCTCGTCCCGTGCATCGTCGAGTTTGAGCTGACGGCCCCAGGATTGGAGAGAGATCGTCGTATCGAGATCAGGGTAGGGCGACATCAATGAGTACGGTTCGCCGTCGACCTTCGCGGCGAGCGCTCCGATGTCGTCGGAGCTGATCCTGTCCGGATTGTAGGTAAGCCACACTGCGCCGTGTTCGAGCGAATGGACGGCGTTCTCACTGCGAATAGGCTCCGGGTAGACGACGCCGGTGCATGTGGCCCAGTACTGGTCGTGCGCGCCTCCGAACGGCGGAGTCTTGTCGTAGGCGACTTGCTGCGGTGCTTGGACGTGATTCCCAGCGGGGTACTCGGCCTCGACCACCCCGGCAATGTCCGTGGACGGATCCGGATTATCCGAGCTGGGCGCATACCGTTGGGCCTCAGCCTGTTCCAGGGCCCGAGGCACCGTGTTGTATGCGATGACCGCGACCAGTCCCAGAACGACCGTGACTGCACCGATCAGTTGCCAGGGAATTCGCCGCGTGCCAGGGATGCCGCCTGACTTGGTCTTCTTCCGGTTGTCTGTCATCGCACGAACCCGTGTCCTCTCGTCCGGTCCCGACCCTCAGGGAATTACTACGTACAATAGTATTTCAAGGCTTTGCTGTGCGGGCAGTCTTCCCGGCTTCCGTACGTTCGACGGCGATCGGTCTCGGTCAGATGGGCAGCACTACCGCAGTGACGAACTCATTGCGCAGCCAACCGACGAAGATTTCCCACATGCCACTGACCAGGGCGACGCCCACCACGATCAGCATGAGGCCGCCGGCGATCTGGATCACCCGGGAGTATCTGCGCATCCAGCCGATTCCCCGCAACGCCTTGGCGGATCCGAATCCGAGTGCGACGAAGGGTAGTCCCAGTCCGATGCAGTAGGCGACAATGAGCACCACGCCGCGAACTGCGGTGATTCCCTCGGTACCGGCCGCGACCGACAAGACTCCCGCAAGTGTCGGGCCCAGACATGGCGTCCAGCCGAGCCCGAAGACGCCGCCAAGTAGCGGAGCTCCTGCAAGAGAAGGTACTCGACGCGGAGTGGGCCTGGAATCCCTCTGCAGCGCAGGAATCAGCCCGAGGAAGGCCAGGCCCATCACGATCGTGATCACCCCGCCAACCCGCTGGAGTAGATCCTGGTTCAGCCGCAATGCACCGATCACGCCGAAGACCGATGCCGTGGCCAGGACGAAGACCACTGTGAATCCCGCAACGAACAGCGCCGCGGCCCCGGCTACTCGCCATCGATCCCGAAACGGCGCACGGGGGGAATCGGGGGTCACCGCTGGAGGAGTGTCGGCACCCGCGACACCAGCGAGGTAGGACAGATATCCAGGCACCAGAGGTACGACACACGGTGACGCGAACGACACCAGGCCAGCGAGAAGGCAGGCACCGAGAGCAAGGAGGAGCGGCCCAGTGGCGGCAGCATCCTGGAAGTCTGCGCCGAGGCCCTGAGCGAGGACCGTCACTGTTCGGCTGCCAAACGTTCGACCACAGGTTTCAGGTCCTCGACCAACAGGGCGCGTAGAAAGACAGCAGCCACACGATGCTGACGGTCGAGCACCAGCGTCGAGGGGATAACGCTGGTGGGATAGTTGCCACCCAGCGCGATCAGGGTGCGCATCGGCGGATCGTAGACGGAGGGGTACGAGACCTTGTTGTCGATCACGAAGTCCTGGGCTTTGTCACGCTGAGGATCGCGCACGTTGATCCCTAGGAATTGCACGCCAAGGGCTTTCGTTTCTTCGTAGACCCGCTCGAGGTCATCTGCTTCGGATCGGCAGGGCGCACACCACTGCCCCCACAGGTTGATCACGACAACTTGTCCGCCGTAGTCGGCCAATGACACGGTTCGCGCGTCATCCATGAGGTCGGGGCCGGAGATCGCCCCGATCTTCCCTCGGCTGCTCGGCGGGTCGTAGAAGATGTCGATCTGGCCACCCGGCGAGACGAAGTCGAAAGATCCACCCAGCGCCACGGCATCGGATCCCGTAGAGCAGCCGGCGAGGGCGACAACGGCGACCATGCCTGCCGCAAGCGCGAGAGCCCGAGGCCGGCCACGGCGCTCAGGCCGCGATCGCGGAGCCCAACTTCGAACCGTTGGCACGGCGGTCCGACCTCGCTGTCGATCGACCCGGCCGCTCCGACCCGGGCCGGATTCGGCGCATGGACAAGAAACCTCAGTCCGCACTGGCGTCCCTTCATGCAGTAGCTCGATCCGAACCCCCCAAAAAACTACGTTACATAGTATTTCTCTCTGCGGCATCTATCGAACCAGGTGAAGATTGCGGCGCCGATGCTCTCGCGGTGTCCGAAAATCAAATCTCGAACCGTGTCGATCCGACGTCTTCCCGTTCGACGTCTTGGATGAGAGGGTCGAGATACGGCCCGACAGAAGGAGTGAACCAATGAAGTACATGCTGATCATGCGCGCGACCGACGAGGCTGTCGAGGCCTACAAGAGCGTCCCGTTCGAGCAGGTCATCGAGGCAATGGGCAAGTTCAACGAGTCGATGATCAAGGCTGGCGTACTGCTCGCCGGGGAGGGGCTGGCCGACGCGGACGAGGGCTTCGTCGTCGACTTCTCCGGGGACACCCCGCTCGTCACCGACGGTCCGTACGGGGAGACCAAGGAACTGTTCAACGGATTCTGGATCCTCGAGGTCGCGTCCAAGGAGGAAGCGGCCGAATGGGCCAAGCGGGTGCCGGTGGGCCCGGGCTCCAAGATCGAGGTTCGCCGGGTGACCGGGGTCGAGGATTTCCCACAGGACAATGAGTGGATTCAGAAGGAAGAGGGCTGGCGTGAGGAGCTCGAGGGTCGCAGGGCCTGATTGCATGTCCGACGCCTCCATCGAGCGCCGGGCGGATTCCACCGAGGAGTCCGCGCGGCGTTCCGTCGCTGCGGTGTGGCGGATCGAGTCTGCCCGCATCGTCGCGACGCTGACCCGCACCGTGGGCGACTTCGGCCTGGCCGAGGACCTTGCGCAGGAGGCCCTCGTCGATGCGCTCGCGCAGTGGCCGCGGGCGGGTGTCCCGGCGAATCCCGGGGCCTGGCTCACCACCGTCGCGAAGCGCAAGGCGATCGACGGCTGGCGGCGGCAGGAACGCTACGACGAGCGAGTCGCCGCCATCGCGCGTGACCTCGAGACCGAGGACACGGCAGTAGCATCTGCCGAACTTCCTTGGGACCCGGACCGAATCGACGACGACGTGCTCCGCCTCGTCTTCGTGTCATGCCATCCGGTGCTCTCCCGGGAGGCGCAGGTTGCGCTGACGCTACGCGTAGTAGGTGGGTTGTCGAGTGAGGAGATCGCGCGCGCGTTCCTGGTGTCGACGGCGACCGTGCAGCAGCGGATCGTCCGTGCGAAGAAAACCCTTGCAGCAGCGAAGGTACCGTTCGAGGTACCTCCGCGCACCGAGTTCGGCACTCGACTCGGTGCGGTGCTCGGCGTGCTGTATCTCGTGTTCAATGAGGGGCACGTGTCGAGCGCGGGTGATGAGTGGATGCGTCCGGAACTGAGTCGCGAGGCAGTCCGGCTCGGACGCATCCTGGCCGAGCTCCTGCCGCGCGAGCCGGATGTGCACGGACTCCTCGCGCTGATGGAACTGACGGCGGCCCGGTTCCCGGCGCGGCTCGATGCGAACGGTGATCCGGTGCTGCTCGCCGACCAGGACAGGCGACGCTGGGATCGGGGCTGCATCACCCGGGGACGCGCCGCGCTGGCCCGAACCGACGCGCTCGGGCGCGGACGCGGCGCGTATGCCTTGCAGGCAGCCATCGCGGAGTGCCATGCGGTCGCATCGTCCGTGGACGAGACCGACTGGGATCGGATCGTGCTGCTCTACGAGGCGCTCGGGAGGCTCGCGCCGTCGCCGATCGTCGAGCTGAATCGTGCTGCGGCGGTAGCGATGGCGTCCGGTCCCGACGCGGCGCTTCGCATCGTCGACAGTCTCGTCGACGGCGGGCGCCTCGTCGGCTACCGGCTGCTACCCGCGACCCGCGGCGAGCTTCTGTCGCGAATCGGTCGAAACAAAGAGGCACGCAAGGAATTCGAGGATGCTGCCCGGATCACTGGCAACGACCGTGAGCGGAAGATGCTGTTGGACAGGGCGGCGGCGCTATCTCTCGAACCCGATCACTGAAACCATGAGTGTCCAGGCCCGTGCAACCGGCGCTCGTCGAAGACCAGATCCTCAGCGGATGCCGTTCAGCCAATCCGCACCTCGGACTCGATGGCGCCCAGCTTCTCGGCCAGATCGGCCGCGACCTTCGAGATGTACGGTTCGTCGACGATCTGGATGTGGTCGCAGCTGACGTGGACGACCTCCAGGGCCTGCACTGCCTCGCCCCATCCGCCGTCCGGCTGCCGGGTCGCGAATGCGGGCTCGAGAGCGATCTGGTCGTCCAGGTAGGCCTCGGCCATGTACAGCACGACTGCGCCGTCGTAGGTCCCGAAGTCGGTGGACGGTACGGCCCGGTTGTCGAGCCACGACGTGCGCTGGTGCTCGAGGATGCCGCTGGGGATCTTGGTGCCGCTCAACCTCAGCAGGTCCATGAGGATTCGGATTTGTTCCTCGTCGCTGTCGGCCGCGGCGAGCCGGTCGTACGGCAGCGGCGCGTCGACGTTGTACGTCTTCTTCGCGAACGCGGCATATCGCTGCCACCGTCGACGGATCTCATCCGGGGAGTCCTCGACCTTCTCGCCGGGCATGACGGTGTCGATCAGCCCGACGAGCCGGACATCGGCGCCGTCCCGGCGTAGCTCCTTCGCCACGGCGTATGCCAGGGCGCCACCGAACGACCACCCGTACAGCACGTACGGCCCGTCGCCCTGGATCTCGCGCAGCAGCGGGACGTATGCCTTGGCGCGCTCCTCGAGGGGGCCCTCGACGCGCTCGAGTCCGAACATCGGGGTGTGCGCGGGCAGACGTCGGAGTAGTGGTTCGTACGCCACCGTCGAACCACCGGCCGGGTGGAACACGAACACCGGTACCGCATTCGACCCCTCGGCGCGCGGACGCAGGGTACGGACCAGGCCGTCGATCTTGATTCCATCCTCGAGGTGCTGACGGACGACCTCGGCGAGCTGCTCGACGGTCTCGGCGCCCAGCACGTCGTTCACAGTGATCTCGCCGCCGGCGCGCTTGGTGAGTCGCGCCGCGAGCTTCTCGGCGGTGGTGTCGTCGACCACGGGGAGTGTCGCGAAGATGCTCTTTGCGGACTTGCCGGTGACCACCGCCCACGTCGCGAACGTCAACCGTTCGGCCGCATCACGGGGCGGGACATGGATATCGCTGGACCCGGTGGGTGTGCACTGCGCTTCGATAGCAATCGCGCCGTCCGCGGGAGCTTTGTCGATCGGTGAAATCGACTGCGCGGGTCCGCCAATCGAAGTTCCCGGCGCCGGGACGGCATCGCCCGACGAGACGACGGCTTCGAACAGCAGCGCGAAGCCCGCCGAAGTGACGCGGTGTGTGGCGTTGGTGTTCGCTTTGCCGTGCACCTGTACCGAGGCTCCCCCGAGGTGCGGCACCAGTGTGGTGGTGAGGGCACCGTCCGACGGCACATTGCCGTGTGGGACTCCGGCGGTCAGCGTGACTGCGGGAAGTACCTGCGCGGCCGCGGCGATGACCAGCGCATCGAACCCGGATACTCGGCACGCCTCAACCTCCCAGGCATGCCGGCCGTCGGGAAGGGTGACATGTACGCCAGGGATTCGGGCGTCCGTCTCCTGATTCGTCCTGCGTTGTCCATCCGACACGTGGTGCTCCCTTCTATGACGTCGCACATACCCCGGAGGTACCGCTGCGCCCGTCCTGTTGGTGCAATGGAATCTTGGAGATCGGACCCCGGGCTGCACGACCCAAATGCGAAGGATCATGACACGCCTGTCGGCACTCCGTGTCGAGTCGAGGTGAATCCCCCTCGGGATCCGCAGCGCGGGTATCCGCTGTAACGCTTCCGCCCCACGCCGCGACGTCAGTGGTGACGTAACGCGCGGTAGGGGGGTCTATCCGCACGTGGTTCCTGTTTGGTTGGTTGGGGTTTGGGGAGCGACATGACTTTTCGTGGTTTCACCGCGCGACATCGGACGGCTGCAGGTGTGCTCACGCCCGTGGCGTTGGGGGTGGCGGTACTGATCACGCTCGCGTGGGCGCTGTGGTCGCCGGCTCCGCGGACGATCGATGCCGCGTTGACAGCGTCGACCACGGAGTGCCACGACATGGTCACCATCTCGGTAGCCGGCCGCGGCGATACTCCGGTGGCGGGTACGACGAAGATGCTGGTAGACGCCGATGGCAACGAGCTGCCCGCGGCGATGTCGAACGACTTCGGCAGCCCGCACATGCAGCAGGTCGTCAACGCGCCGAACGGTTCGGTCACGCCAGGCTCTTACGCCGCGCTCTACATTGCCTACCCGGCGAACATGGCCGACTACGAGAACGCGGTGACGACGGGTGTGACGAACACCCAATCGGTGATGCGGGAGATCCGCGTATCGTGCCCGAACACCAAGTTCTCGATCGTCGGCTACAGCGAGGGCGCCGATGTTGCCCGGCGAGTCGCGATGAATATCGGGCACCAGGAGGCCGGAGTCGACGGCGGATTCGGGATCGTCGATCCCGCGAATGTTGTCGGAGTCGTCATCATCGCCGACGCGGGGCGCACGGCGGGGCAGGGTGCGTTCCCCGGTTCGAAGAATCCGTTCGGCAATCCGGACGGATTCGACACGGTGTATCAGGACGGAAAGAAGCCGGTATCAGGAGCGGGTGTCCTGCCGGACACGGCGGGCGGGTTCGGTGCGCTGAACGGGAAGATCGCGTCGTTCTGCTCGGAAGGCGACCTCTTCTGCTCTGCACCCCAGAATATTTCGCTGTTGCAGCTGATGGTGAACGTGGGTCGGCAGCTGAACGTCGACGCATTCGAGCGCGAGGGCCTCACGCTGGCGACCGGCCAGGACGTCGCCGTGGTTCTCAGTCGTATCGCGCTCGACGCGTTCGCGGAGATCGACTCACAGCCGAACTGGATGCAGAGCGACCAGACGTTTCTCGAGGTGCTACTGAAGGTGTCGAGTCCGTCGTACACGCCCGGGCAGCCGGCAGCGACAGTGACCACGGCGCCGACAGCGACGCTCGAGCCGATATCGGCACCGACACAGGCGGACTCGATCCGGACAGAGGATATGTCCCCGTTGGCCTATCTGCCACAGAAGGTGCTCAAGGAGATCATCGGTCTCATCCTGACGAATCAGAATACGATCCCGGTGATCATGAGCGATCCTTACCAGCTGACCTTGGCACCAGGGGTTGGACACCACTTCGACTACTGGAGCGACGCGGACGCCGCCGCGGGTAAGCCGCTCACCTCGGCCGAGTATGCCGCGGCCTGGCTGACCTACCTCGCGAAGCAGGCGCAGAACGGGCAGGCGATCAACCCGGCGGCGCGGCCCGGTGCGGCCGAACTGGTTGCCGCACTGAATGAGTTGTCGACGGCTGTGACGCCGATACCCACGACCGGCCCGTCCGCGACGTCGACGCCTTCGGCTACGACGTCGGAGACTCCCTCGGAGTCCGCGGCTCCCCCCGCATCCTCGCCGCAGACCCCTGCGCCGTCGACGCTCGCCCCGACGACGGACCTGGCGGGTGCGACCGAGACGCCAACACCGGGGTCGCCGTCGACGTCGATCGCGCCGGGCACGTCGGCGCCTGCGACCACGACCAAGGTCAGCACCACCACGGCGGTTCCGAGTCCCGCCGGGTAGGAGGGGCTCCCGATCCGCGACCTGTCGACAGTGGAACCTGTTGAGGTCGAAATGGTTCGGGCGGTGGTAGCAGGATCTGCAGCTACCACCGCCCAGCCGCGGCCCGTCTGGTCGGGGGTCCACCGGACCGCGGTCGTCGTTCGAACACGTCGAGCAACACCTCGAACGCTAGCGGCGTTCCATTCCTCAGGGTAGGGGGATTTGCCCCCCCGGGTGAGTTGAAGCCATGGCGGCGATCTCGGTCGCAGCCTATGTCTGAGTGGGTGCTGCTCGATCTGCCCTGGTGATCAGGAAGTCCTGATCCTCGGGCTCGGTGAGCAGGTGGGTCATCGTCTTGCGGTCGAAGGGCCATAGGTCGATGGTCTGCTGGTCGGTGAAGTACCAGGAGTTGCAGCCGGTATTCCACACCGTCGGGCCCATGGCTTCGGCGACGGAATCGTTGAAGCGGGTTGTCGCGTCCTCGGTGACCTCGACGGTGTCGAATTCGCCGGCCCGGAAGCGCTCGAGCCAGCGGGTGATGTAGCGGGCGGTCAGCTCCGCCGAGTATTGCAGCGAGATCGACCCTGTCGGCGAGTTGGGGCCCAGCACGGTGAAGAGATTCGGGAACCCTGGGATGGCGGTCATTCGGTACGCCACTGGACCTTTCGCCCACGCCTCGTCGATGGTGAGACCGTCGCGGCCACGCAGGTTCATCGGGCGCATGTAGTTGTGCGGATGGAACCCGGTAGCGAAGACGATGACATCGACCTCGTGCTCGACTCCGTCGGCGGTGCGGATACCGGTCGGGGTGATCTCGGTGATCGACTCGGTCACCAGCTCGGCGTTGCCCGCGGTGATCGCCCGGAAGTACGTGCCGGAAAGCACCTGGCGTTTGCACAGCGGCTGATAATCGGGGGTCAGCTTGTTTCTCAGCTCGGGATCGCGGACCTGTGCCCGCAGGGACCAGCGGGCGAACCGTTGCACCAGGCGGCGTCTCCACGTCGGGTGCAGGACGATATCGGCCAGGATCCCCGAGGCCCACAACCCGCCGTCATAGATCCGACGATGCAGACCCGGCGCCGACGCCAGTAGCCGTCCGAACAGCTTCGGTTGCGGTATCCACATGGGTGCCCACAGCACCCACTGTGGCGTACGGGTGAACTGGACCAGTTTCGTGGCCTCGGGTTGCAGGGCCGACACGATCTGGACCCCCGTCGATCCGCTGCCGATGACCGCGATCCGCTTGCCCGCGGTGACGATCGAATCGTCCCAGCGAGCGGTGTGCACCAGCGGTCCGGCGAAAGTATCGCGTCCCGGGATATCCGGGGTGAAGGGGTGATGCAGCACACCGGTTGCGGCGATCACGAAATCGGCATGCAGAGCGCGACCGTCGGCCAGCGTCAGCGCCCAACCGTCCTCACCGTGGACGGCATCGGTGACCTCGCTGTCGAGCATCAGGTGTGATTCGAGCCCGAACTGCTTGACGACGTCACGGTGATATTGCTGGATTTCGCTGCCCTCCGCCCAAACTCGCGTCCAGTCCGGTTTCGGGGCGAAGGAGAACTGATACACCTGAGAGGGCACATCACAGGCCAGGCCGGGATAGCGGTTCCAATGCCAGACACCGCCGACATCGGATCCCTTTTCCAGGATGACGAAGTCGTCGAATCCCGCCTGTTTGAACGTGACCGCGGCAGCGATGCCGGCGATGCCGGCGCCGATGATCACGATCGATGGGTCACGGGAAGGAGTGGTTTCCATCGTTATGCCTCTCTGGGGCGCGAGGAACTCGCATTGTGGGCGTGCAGTGCCGCGCGCAGAACTTTGCCACTGGCGTTGCGGGGGATCTCGTCGACGACGATGAACCGTTTGGGTACCTTGTAGCGTTCGAGGCTCTCGCGGACAAAATGTTTGAGCTCGGTGTCGGAGGGCGCGGCCCCGGTATCGGTCGTGACGACGAACGCGTGCAGAATCTGTCCGTATTCGGGATCCGTGACCCCGAGAACGACAGCGTCGGACACGCGCGGATGGGCGGTGAGGCACGCTTCGACCTCGCCGGGGAACACGTTCTCCCCGCCGGAGACGATCATGTCATCGGAGCGGCCGTCGATATAGAGTCGCCGCGCCGAGTCGAAGTGGCCCATGTCGCCGGTGTTGACGTGGCCGTCGATGATCTCTTTCGCAGTTGGGCGGGCATTGGTGTCGGGGGTGTAGCCGGCGTAGTCGAGACCGCTGCGAACGAAAATCAGTCCGGTCTCCCCCGCGGCGGCCTCGGTACGGTCCGCGCCCAGGACGCGCACCGACACTCCCAGTGCTGCACGGCCTGCAGTGTCGGGTGCGACGATCAGATCGGCGGGAGTCGCGATCGTGACCAAGCCCGCTTCGGTGGAGCCGTAGCCGTTGACCAGGATCGGGCCGAATGCGGCAATCACGGTGGAGACCGTGTTCGGGGTGATCGGCGCGGCGCCGGTGACGATGATCCGTAATGATCGCTGTGCCACCGCCAGGTCCAGGCCTGATGCGAGAAGCCGTTGCAGCATCACCGGCACTCCCATCAGCACCGTTGCCTCATGGCGGGCGATATCGTCCAGCATTTGCGCCGCATCGAAACGGCGCCTTGCGATCACGGTTCCACCCAGGGCAAGCGGTCCGAACAGGGCGACGAGCCCGAAGCCGTGGAAGAACGGCGGCGCTGCGGCGACGACATCGGAGGAGCGCAGCCGTATCGTCGCCATCGCCGTCGTACACAGCAATGCGATCGCGCGTAGCTTCATCGCTCGCGGTACACCTTTGGCCAATCCCGTGGTCCCGGAGGTGAGCAAGGTTATCTTCACCGCGCGCCGCACCCGTGGTGGCCGCGGATGTTGTTGGACAGCAAGGTCGTCCAACGTCGGAATTCCGGTACTCGTGGCGGTGTCTTCGCGCCAGGCCAGCACCCGCAACCCCGTGTATCCGGCGTCGTCGACCGTGGCTTCGTACTCGTCGTCGAAGATGAGGATGTCGGGATCGTGGCGGATGATGATCGCCCGCAGCTGCTGCGGTGGGAGTTCGGTGTTGATGAAGATCAATTCGGCGCCCAGTTGCGCGCCCGCGGTGAGGGCTTCGACGAATCCGCGATGGTTGCGGCACACGATGCCAACCGACCGAGGGGCCGACGGTGCCAGCGCGTAGAGCGCGGCCGCGATCGCCTCTGCTCGGCGCTGCAGTCGCCGATACGTCAAGTGCCCGGTGTCATCGATCACCGCTACGCGATCCGGGTGTCGAATTGCGCTGGCCGCCAGCATCATCGCAGGGGTGGGACCGTATCGGCGCAGGCTCCGCGCCAACCTCACGGCCGCCCGCGGCCCGACAGGGGTCAGTATCCCCGAGGACCCGATCGCCGGCACGGCCTGAGTCCACTGCTGGATCTTGTGCCGGAAGTCAGAGGTCACGCGTGCTCACCTCGCCCTCGCTGAGGGAATCAGCGACCGGGCCCATCCCGGCACGTGCGATCGACCCGTTGGGTGCCCGGTCCGCGGTGCGTTCGGCGGAGCTTGCCGCCACCCGCGCGAGCGACACCGGGGTGTCTCCGAGTCGGCGGTAGATGGCGCCGATGACGATCTCGAGTGGCAGCCGCAGCAGCGGAACCAGGATCGCCGAGGGGTGCCCGTAGATCGGGGTCATGGTGCGTGGCTTGTTCACCACCGCCCGCGCGATCACCTTCGCCGCATCATCTGGAGTCTGGCCGGGCAGCATCCGCATCCAGCGGCTCGGCGCACTCATGCGGGTGTGCATCAGGCCGGCGTAGAACGTGGTCAGGGTGACCCCGTCGGTACGTGCCTCCATCCCGACGGCGCGCAACCACCAATCGAAGGCTGCCTTCGACGACAGATAGAAGCTCCACTTGGGCATCACCGGGAACATGATGCCGACCGTCGACACGTTGACGATGTGCCCACGTCCTCGTGCCCGCATCCCCGGCAGCAGCGCCAATGTCAGCCGCATCGGACCGACATAGTTCGCGCCGGTGGTGGCGGTGACGTCCTTGGGCCGGTCGTAGGAGAGGTGGATCGACCGGCGAAGCGATTTGCCCGCGTTGTGGATCAGGTAGTCGATCCCGCCGAAGTCGTGGAGCACCGCGGCGGCGAAATCAGACACCGACGCCTCGCTGGTCAGATCCAGCGGATAGGCGGAGGCCTGCCCGCCGTCGGCCACGATCCCTTCAGTGACCTCACGCAGACGGTCGATCGACCGTGCCGCGAGCACCACCCGCGCGCCCGCTTTAGCGAACAGGGCCGCGGTTGCTTCGCCCACGCCGAACGAGGCGCCAGTGATCACCACGACCTTGCCTTCGACTTCGTGGCGCAGCTTCGCACTGTTGCGGAGTCCGCGCGGGCCGATAGCCCATGCCCCGGCGCGGGCTATCGGGTGATGCACCGCCCGGGAAGGGCCGGAAGGAATGTGTATCGACATTCGAATCACTCCAGGTTGCCGGTGGATCGGGTCGCCAGTTCCGCGCCGACGAACAGGGAGAGGATCTGTGAATCCGACATCACCGCATCCAGCACTCGCTGGGCCAGCTCGATATCGGGATCGGCGCGCACCGCTGCGAGTACGGTGCTGAAGAAGTTGGCCAGGATCAGCTCACGTACCTGCTCACGCGAGATCTCCCCGGTGTGCATCCAGTGCAAGACGATGCCCTCGATGAACGACAGCGACCCGCTGATCGCCGCGCGCAGCACCGCAGTGGAATCGGTGCCGGTGATCTCGACCGCCAGGGCGTGCGCGACCTGTTGCCGATGCTGTTCGCGGATGGCCCGGACCTCGGCATCGGCGACGTCGGCGATCAAGGCTTCGAATGCACGGGGCTCGCGCTCGGCGCGGTCGAGGAACTTCTCGACCCCTCGGGTCAGTCGCTCCAGAGCTGGGCCACGCATCTGCAACAACTCGCTCCAGAACTCCTGCGCGGCTTCCTCGACCACCGCTAGATAGAAGCCGCGCTTGCCGCCGAAGTGATAGCTGATCGACCCGGCCGCGACCCCGATCGAGCGGGCCAGGTCCACGATCGAGACTTCCTCGTAGCGTTGCTGACTGAACGCGGCCCGCCCCGCCGCCAGCAACGTCGCCTTCGAAGCGTCACCACGCCGATTCCCGGTCACAGCCACAGCCCCTCCGTTTTTGAATCAGATTCAATTTCGACGATATAGCCACTCCCCGAATCCCGTCAACAAGTGTCCGAATTGGATTCAAGTTGGCATGCCCCGAGGATGTCGCGGCGGCGACAGGTTCGGGTGTTTCGCGACTACTCTGCGGATGCGGCAAGTTACATTCGAGTGGTCGATCTTTCGCAGGAATCAAAGGGGGAGCCAGTGGTTTCGTTGAGCCCGGACCTTCCCGGCCGAGTATTCCGTACCCGCGACACATATGTCGTCGGCCAGGAAAAGGTGCGAGAGTTCGCCCGCGCCGTGCTGGCCATGGATTCCGTTCACCATGATGTGGTCGCAGCCAGGGCGGCCGGCTATCGCAATATCGTCGTACCAACCACTTTCACGGCCCTTCTGCTCGCCGAGGTGGTCAACGATCTCCTTGCTGTGCTGGGCATGGGTATCAGCCTCGAGTCCCAGGTCGTTCTGCACACCACAGAGAAGCTGACTTTCAGTCGGCACATCGTTGCCGGTGACGAGCTCATGACCACACTGACGGTCGTCGGTGTCACCGAGCGCGGTGGTGCCGCATTCGTGAACACCCAGGCCGAGATTCGGCATGTTGATGGTGAACTCTGCGCGACGGTAACTTCGTCCATCCTGCTGGCTGACAGGGACGAGACCCCTGGTCCCGACTCAGTCTCGGCGGCGGCGTTGTCGATGTCGGCGAACTCGGCACCGGAGCCGGGCGGCAGCAAGGTGTGAGCGCGGTTTCACCGAGATCCGTCCATCAGCCCGCGGACACCGTGGCGAGTGATCCGTCCGGCGGCGAGACCACTGCCGGATCGCGTCCGGACAGCAGATCGAGGACGGCCTTCGGTCTGGCCAGCCATTCGCGAGCGTAGTTGCGTACCACTGCCAACCGGTTGCACTCGCATGCGCCTTCTACGCCGTCGACGTCGATACCCGCATCGCGGCACAGCGCCACCGCGCGGGACACGTGCAGGCCCTGGCTGACGATCAGAGCCTTCGTCACCCCGTACGTCTGCACCGCCCGCGCGCACGTGTCGTAGGTGTCGAGGCCGTATTCGTCGCCCACGATGCGGTCCGGATCGACTCCCGCCGCCACGAGGTACTCGGTCATCGCCTGAATCTCGTTGCCGGAACGGCCGTTCGCATCGCCGGATACCAGCACGGCCCGGACCTTGCCGTCCTGTACCAGTTGCACGGCAGCGTCGAGGCGTCCGGCCAGGAACTTCATCGGCTTTCCGTCCCGAACCTGTGAGCCGAGCACGATCACGACCGGGGCTTCCGGTGCGTCGTCGGCGTCGTAGAGATGCCCGGCTGCGGCGATCGAGACCCAGCTGGCGGAGACGAGCACGATGGCGCCAGCCAGCGCGACGAGGGCAGTAGACCACCGGATCACGCGCAGGGTGATCTGCCGCGTTCTGCTCGCTGGTTCCTTCTCTGATTGCGGTGCAGTGTCTTTCGATGCAGCATCCATGCCGGCGTCAGAGTGAGATGACGGCTTCGATCGGCGGTGCCGATACGTGCGGGGTGTCGGTGGTCAGCCAGAACCGCACGCGGCCAAGGCCTGATCCGACATAGGCGGCGTTCCCGGAGGTCTGGTAGTTGCGGGGGTGCCGGCTGTCCATCGGGTAGACGGTGCGGCTGCCCACCACTCCGGTGTCGAGGTTTTCCCAGTGGACCGTCACCGGAATAAGACAGTTGGTCAGGCGATGCGTCAGGTCGGGGCCGTAGAACTCCGGCGAGAGCAGGATGTATGCCTCGGCGCCGGGCCATCCACTGCTCAGGCCCACCCTCATCGGGATCCGGACGATTCCACACTTGGCGACATCCTCCGACAGTGCCCACGTATCGAAACCCTGCACCGGTACCGGGGCGGCCTGCGCCGGTGAGGTGCCGAGTGCAGTGGTAGCGGCCAGCGCGGCTAGTACGACCGCGATACGGCCTCGGCCAAGTCTCCTCATGGTGTCCCCCTCGAGCTCCCGGCGCGCGGCAGCGCCTCTACCGACTGCCCCCGCGTCTGATGAATCCTCTCGGATGAGAATCATCCTTTGTGGGCGGAACGTTACCCGGCCTTTGGATTTGTCGGCGTGGTTGCTGAATCGCCGCCGGATTCGGTGGGCGTACGCGCCGGTTCTGCATGGCTGAACGTGAGGGTGCCGTCATCGACGGGGGTGTCCCGGAGCACGACCACGTCCTTGTAATAGTCCATCGGCAGGTTCCACGGGTCCCTGGTTCCAGCCTGCGGCCACAGGTCCAGCGACCGCTGGATGTAGCCGGCGGCGAAGTCGAGCAGCGGACGGGTCTCCATGGCTGGCTCGTTGTTCTCGGCGACCGCGACGCGTGCGCCGCGCCGGTCCATCTCGTCGAACAGCCGACAGAGGTAGTCGGCGACCAGGTCGACCTTCAGGGTCCAGGGTGCGTTGGTATAACCGACGGCGAACGAGAAGTTGGGGACGTCGGAGAGCATGGTGCCCTTGAACGCGAGCCGACCGGTGATGTCGATGTGTTCACCGTCCATGCGAAGGTCGATGCCGCCGAGGGCGAGGAGATCCAGTCCGGTTGCGGTGATGATGATGTCCGCGTCGAGGTGTCTTCCGGAACTGAGCACTATGCCCTTCTCATCGAACGTTTCGATGGTGTCGGTGACCACCGACGCCTCACCCTTCGAGATGGCCTTGAACAGGTCGCCGTCGGGGACGACACACAGGCGCTGATCCCACGGGTCGTACCGGGGGTTGAAGTGGGTGTCGACATCGAACCCGGCCGGCAGCAGCCGGGTGTTGAGCCGGCGGATGAGGGCCCGTACCTGCTTGGGGAAGCGGCGGGAGAGCTTGTAGATCCAGACGTTCTGCGCGATGTTCTTCTTGCGGGTGAGCCGGTAGCCCCGCTGCTCCCCCAGCACCCGGCGGAACACGTCGGAAAGCACGTCCTCTGCCGGCAGCGGGATGACGTAGGACGGTGAACGCTGCAGCATCGTCACGTGTCCGACGGTGTCGGCCATCGCCGGGATGAGCGTTACGGCAGTGGCGCCGGAGCCGATCACCACCACGCGCTTTCCGGCGTAGTCGAGGTCTTCCGGCCAGGCCTGCGGATGCACGATCCGGCCGGTGAACCGTTCGGCGCCGGGAAACGTCGGGGTGTAGCCCTTGTCGTAGTTGTAGTAACCGCTGGCACAGAACAACCAGTTCGCGGTGAATGTCGCGGTGTCGCCGCTGGCGCCGAGCTGAGCGGTCACGGTCCAGCGGGCAGTCTCCGACGACCATTCGGCGCGGATCACCTTGTGGTTGTAGCGGATATGGCGTTCCACGTCGAACTCGCGGGAGGTCTCGCGGATGTAGTCGAGGATGTCGGCGGCAGGCGCGAGTGTCTTGCGGCCCTTCCAGGGCTTGAAGTCGTACCCGAAGGTCTGGACGTCGGAGTCGGAGCGGATGCCCGGGTAGCGGAAGAGGTCCCATGTGCCGCCGGAGACGGCGCGACCCTCGAGGATCATGAAGGTGCGGCGGGGATGGATCGTGTGGAGCCTGCTGGCTACGCCGATGCCCGACAGCCCGGCACCGACAATGAGGACGTCGACGTGCTCGGGTACGGCAGAACCGCAGGGTCGTTCGGGGCTCATGGAACCTCCCGGTGCGCATGTGCTGGTGGACCGCGTCTGTAATGCACGGTATCCCGCTGGGTGTGGCGCATGTGTGGGGAATCCGCAGTCTGATTTGGGCGGTGGCCGCGCCTCTTGACCGGACCTCTTGGTCGGACTGATCTCATTCGTTCTTCCACACGGGCGTTCGCTTCTCGAGGAAGGCGGTCATCCCCTCCTGGGCATCGCAGGTGACGGCGTTGGCGGCCATGGTCTCGGCCATCAGCTTGTACGCCTCGTCCTGCGGAAGGTCGATCTGCCGGTAGAACGCCTGCTTGCCGATCGCGAGTGTCAGTGGGCTGGAGGCGGCGATCTTGACGGCCAGCTCGCGGGTCCGGGATTCCAGGTCTTCCGGTGCGACGACGATGTTCACCAGCCCCCAGTCGGCGGCGGTGTCGGCGTCGATCGTTTCGCCGGTGAGCAGCATCTGCATCGCGCGCTTGCGGCCTACAGCGCGGGTGACCGCGACCATCGGAGTGGAGCAGAACAGCCCGATCCGTACGCCTGGTGTCCCGAACACCGCGGCCTTCGACGCCACCACCAGGTCGCAGGATGCGGCCAGCTGGCACCCGGCAGCGATCGCAGGGCCCTGCACGGCGGCGATCACCGGTTGCGGAATCGCCTGCACGGTATCCATCATCTCGGTGCACACGTCGAAGACCACGCGCTCGTCCTCGATAGTGCGGTCGATCATCTCGGAGAGGTCATGGCCGGCGGAGAACACCGGACCGGACGCGCGCAGTACGACGACCCGCACCCTCTCGTCATCGGCCATGTCCCGAAGAGTGGTCGTCACCGCGCGCATCATGTTGGTGGACAGTGGATTCCGTTGATCCGGGCGATCCAGGAGGATGGTGCCGATACCCGTTTTCGGGTCGATCTCGATTCTGACGCCATCGTTCATCACATGTCTCCGTCACGTCGGGGCCGCGGTGGCCCGATGCTACCCGCAACCGCGGCGCCGGGCGCGGTCGCAAATGCCGGATCCGGTGAATGCTGCACGGCATCAGGATCCCCCAGACCGCCGCCCACACCAGGTCCGCCACTGCACCGAAACCAACAGTTGACAGTCGCTCGTGAAAGGCTTCACGAAGTGGAACAGGTGGACACCCTCCATGATGTGCACTGGCGGTGCCGCGGCTGGCAGGATCCCGATGGTGAGTACCGCGAACCTGACCCGTGCCGAGACCGCCGCGCGATCCGCGGCCGTCACCGTCCGTGACTACCGCGTCGAGCTCGACGTGTCGGCTGCCCCCGACCTCTCCCGGGCGGATTTCGTCACCACCACGATCGTCGAGTTCGACGCGACAGTCTCCGAGACGTGGCTCGACTTCATCGGTTCCTCGGTGGAGTCGGTAACCGTCAATGGCGAGACTGTCGACGTGGAGTACGACGGCGCCCGCCTTACGGTTCGCAACCTTGGCGCGTCGAATGTGGTGGTCGTCGAGGCCACCGCAGCGTACAGCCGCTCTGGTGAGGGTCTGCACCGCTTCCACGACCCGGTCGACGGTCAGACCTACCTCTATACCCAGTACGAGCCGGCGGACGCACGCCGCGTGTTCGCGTGCTTCGAGCAACCGGACATGAAGGCGCCGTTCACGTTTGTCGTCACGGCTCCCAGGGAATGGGAGGCGGTGTCGAACCGGCCGGTCGAACTCCGTCACACCGACGACACCCGTCAGGTCGTCGAGTTCTCCCGCACTCTGCCCATCTCCACCTACATCACCGCGATCGTCGCCGGCCCCTACTATCGAGTCGAATCAAATTGGAGGAGGGGTGATCTCACGGTTCCGCTCGGCGTGCTCTGTCGCGCTTCGCTAGCGGGGCACCTGGATGCCGACACCGTCTTCGCGGTGACCGTGCAGGGGCTCGACTTCTTCGCCGAGCACTTCGACTACCCGTATCCATGGGGCAAGTACGACCAGGTGTTCGTGCCCGAATACAACCTGGGCGCGATGGAGAACCCGGGTTGCGTCACCTTCACCGAGGCGTACGTGTTCCGGGGTGCGGCCACTGCTGCGCAGTACGAGGGCCGGGCCAACACGATCCTGCATGAGATGGCCCATATGTGGTTCGGCGATCTCGTGACAATGGTGTGGTGGGATGATCTGTGGCTCAAGGAGTCCTTCGCCGACTACATGGGCGCGCTCGCGAGCGCCGAGGCAACCGAATGGACCGATGCGTGGGTCGCCTTTGCGAATCGTCGTAAGGCGTGGGCCTATTCGCAGGATCAACTGCCCACAACGCATCCAATCGTCGCCGATATCGTCGATCTGGAGGCAGCCAAGCTCAACTTCGACGGCATCACCTACGCCAAGGGCGCGAGCGTGCTCAAACAGTTGGTCGCCTACGTCGGGCGCGATGCGTTCTTCGAGGGGGCGAGACGCTATTTCCGGACACACGCATTCGGCAACACCACGCTCTCGGACCTGCTCACCGAACTCTCGGCGGCGTCGGGGCGCGACCTCGCCGGCTGGGCCCGCGCCTGGCTGCAGACGTCCGGAGTGTCCACGCTGATGCTCGACGGTGCCGAGATCGTCCAGACCGATCCGCGCCCGCACCGACTGGCATTGGGACTCTACGATTTCGACGACACAGGCGACCTCGTCTGCCGCGATCGGGTGGAGCTGGACATCGTCGCCGAGCGGACGCCGGTCACGATGTCACCGGCTCCCCTGCGCCTGCTCAACGACGGCGATCTCACCTACGCGAAGGTGCGTCTCGACGCGGGCTCGCTCGCGACGATCGAGCGCTCGCTTGACCGCGTCGTCGATCCGCTGGCCCGCGGACTGATCTGGTCGGCGCTCTGGAACGCCACCCGCGACGGCGAACTCGACGCGGGACGGTACCTCACGATGGCCTGCGCGTTTGCGCCCGCCGAGACCAACATGGCACTGCTCGCCGCGGTCCTGGCGAACGCATCCTTTGCCGTTGGCCACTACCTGGCTTCCCCCGCGCAGGAACGCTGGCGCGGCGACTGGCTCGAATCCTGCTGGACCGCGATGTACGCCGCCGAGCCCGGGTCCGGTTCCCAGTTGGCATGGGCCCGCGCAGTCGCGTCGGCGGCCACAGCCGACGACCGCCGGGCGCCCGAGATTCGCGCGATCCTTGACGGTGCGCGGCCGACGCCGGACGGTCTGGCACTGGACCCCGATCTGCGCTGGTCCCTCTGGACGGCACTGGCCGCCACCGGCCATGCCGCCGCAGCGGAACTGGACGCCGAGCTCGAGCGGGACGGCACCGCGTCGGGTCGAACCGCCCACCTGCGCGCGCTGGCCGCCCGGCCGGAGGCCGATGTCAAGGCTCAGGCTTGGGCGTCGGCGCTCGAGGACGCGGCTCTGACGAACGACCACCTCGACGCCGTGATCGGCGGCTTTCGTGCCGGTGAGCACCGTGAGCTGATCAAGTGCTACGACGATGCCTATTTTGCCGCGATCGGGTCGGTGTGGGCCGAGCGGAGCATCGAAATTGCCCGCCGGATCGTCCTGGGGCTGTTTCCCGCGGCCGATTCGCTCGATTCGGTTGATACGTGGCTCGCCGTCAATGTGGAGGCGCCGGGTGCTCTGCGCCGTCTGATCGTGGAACAGCGCGCCCACCTGGCCCGAGATCTTCGGGTGCGGGCCCTCGGTGTTAACGCCACATGACGCAATTTTTACGCTAAGGCACCTGGGCGTTTCATTTTTGTAATGGATTGCCATTCAACGCATTCACGGCTTGGAATCTGTTTCGGTCGTCCGCTACACATGCAGTGGCGCCGAGAACGGCGATAGGGCGAAGCACCGCTTCACTGGCAATAAGGGGTATGACATGGGTTCGCAGGAGATCGGTACTGCTATCGGGTCGGTGGACTTCGATCAGGTCGTCGCAGGTGCGGAGGCCGTGGGCGCGTTCGCCGCACTCATCGCAGCCCTTGGCGCTTTCGCTGCACTCGTTGTCTAGAGGTTAAGCGCCGAGCAGTCAAGCGCCCTCGGGCCCGAAGCCTTTCATAGGCTTCGGGCCCGAGTTGCGTCTACGGCCGTTGCTGCTGTGGAATTTGGTGGCGGACGGCGCGCACGTATGGATCGAGCCTTCGGCCGTCGACCGATCGGACGGACCCGGCAGGAGGCGAGCGGCTGTGGGTACCTCGGTGGTGACCCCCGGTCTCCCACTGTTCGTGCTGTGCGCGGTGATGGCGGCGGCCGCGGCGGCGGTCTACCTGGTTACCGGCCTCGGTAGCCCCCGTATTGTTCCGTCCGCTTCGATCCGCGGAGCGCTCCAACTTGCTGCGGTGTCACTGATCCTCGCGGCGGCGCTGGCCCGTTTGTGGTCGTCGCTACTCGTCCTGGCGGTGATGTTCGTGGCCGCAGTCTTCACCTCCGCTAGGCGCGCGGACGCCGGCCGGTCGGCAGCATGGCTGACGATGTCGCTCGCCACCGGGATCGGCGCGGTTGTGCCGTTGATGCTGGTCAGCGGGGTGGTGCCACTCGAAGGCGTCGCCGTGGTCCCGATCGGGGGGATCATCCTCGGAAATGCGATGACCGCGACGTCGCTGGCCGCCCGCCGCGGCCTCGACGCTATCGAGCAGCGATGGGGAGAGGTTGAAGCCGGACTCAGTCTCGGGCTCAGCGATCGGGACGCCCGCATGGAGGTGGTCCGGCCCGCGGCGACCGATGCACTGATTCCGGGGCTCGACCAGACCCGCACCGTGGGACTGGTGACGCTCCCGGGCGCATTCGTCGGTGTGCTGCTTGCGACTGGGTCGGCTGCCCAGGCAGGTGCAGTTCAAATCCTGGTCCTGGTTGGAGTGCTCCTCGCTCAGACATGTGCGGTCGCGGTCACCATCGAGCTGGTCGCCCGAGCGCGGGTCCACCGACCACATTTTCGGTTGCGACCCAAGTGGAACTCTGGGTGAACAGTTCGTGATTCAGCCGAACTGAGTTGACCATTCGGCCGAACTCGGTTGTGATTCCGTGGTGTTCGATAATCGGTTGCTGAAGGGTGCAGTGAACGAGATCGGTGGGCTCCGTCCGGAACTGAACCGACGCACACTGCTCCGAGGGTCGGCGGCGCTGGCCGGCGCCGGTCTGGTGGCCGGGGCGTCGGGGCGGGCGTCGGCGGACACGGCGACGCCGGGATTCGTCCACGGCGTCGCGTCGGGTGATCCGCTTCCCGACCGGGTGATCATCTGGACCCGCATCACACCGTCCGCCGCGGCCCAGCCCGGTACGGGTGTAGGAGCTCCAGTGGCGCTCGCCTGGCAGGTCGCGACAGACGAGGGCTTCGAAACGGTCGTACGCAGCGGTGCCGTCACTACCGGCCCCGACGCCGACCACACCGTGAAGGTCGACGTCACCGGCCTGCGCCCGGGGACGTCCTACTACTTCCGCTTCACCGCTCTCGGCCAGATTTCGCCGGTCGGACGGACTCGTACCGCACCTGCCATCGATGCCGACCTCGACCGTCTGCGCTTCGGGGTGGTGTCGTGTTCCAACTGGGAGGCAGGCTACTTCGCGTCGTACCGGCACCTCGCCGAGCGCGACGACCTCGACGCAATTCTGCACCTCGGGGACTACATCTACGAGTACGGTCGCGGCGAGTACGGTGCCCGCAACGGACCGATCCGCCTGCACGAGCCGGCGCACGAAATCGTTTCGCTCGCGGACTACCGGATTCGGCATGCGCAGTACAAGACCGATCCGGATCTCATGGCGTTGCATGCCAAGGTTCCGTTCATCGCGACGTGGGACGACCACGAGTCCGCGGACAACTCCTACAACGGCGGCGCCGAGAATCACGACCCGGCCACCCAAGGCGACTGGGCCACTCGCAAGGCCAGTGCCACGCGTGCTTACTTCGAGTGGATGCCGGTTCGTGTCAACGGAACCGGAACTGACGCGGCACTGTATCGGCGCTTCAGATACGGCTCATTGGCGGAGATCTCGATGCTCGATCTGCGCACGTACCGCGACGAGCAGGCACCGTCCGGCGCAGGCTGGCGCAAGATCGATGCTCCCGATCGCACCATCGCAGGGCAGACTCAGATGGACTGGCTCACTGCCGGAATCGTCTCCTCCCCCACGCGCTGGAAGCTGGTCGGAAACCCGGTGATGATCACGCCGTGCGTGTTTCCGCCGCTCGATACCCAGACCACCGCAGCAATCACCGAGATGATCGGCCTGCCCGACGCCGGCATCCCGTTCAACACCGACCAGTGGGACGGGTACACAGCCGACCGGCGTCGCCTTTTCGATGCGATCACCGCGGCGGGTGTCCGCAACACCGTCTTTCTCACCGGCGATATCCACACATCCTGGGCGTGCGACCTTCCGGCCGACGCGGCGAACTATCCCGGCGCGGGCACGGTGGGCACCGAGTTCGTGGTCCCGTCGGTGACTTCGCCGAACATTGACGACATGCTGAAGGTTCCACCGCGCACCGCGACCATTGCTGCCGAAGAGGCGTTCAAGTCCATCAACCGTCACGTGCGGTACGTCGAACTCGACTCGCACGGGTACGGGGTCTTCGAGGTGAGCAGGCAAGCAGCACAGATGGATTGGTTCTATGTCAACGATCCTGTCGATCGACACGGAACGGCGCGGCACGCAGCGAGCTACCGGGTCGCGGACGGCTCGCAGCAGGCACATCCCGTAGGTTCGCCACTCGACCCTGCTGGCCATCGGCCTGGGGTACGCGCGTGAATGGAGTCAGCCCTCGTTCGTGATCCCGAAGTGATCCGGGCGCCATCGTGAGCAGCCAGGCTTGCGTCGAGTACTTCCACATGGGCTGCCCGTAGCGCTCCCTGTACCGCCGTGGGAACTGTTGTGGCCGTGATGGTTACCTTCAGGTGTCGGCCACGGCGCTATGCCGCGTTTGGTCCGGCGCGGTTGTGGGCTGGGATGGGTTTCTTGTAGGGGTCGACTGTGCTGGGTGGTGTGAACCTGGGGGTACCCCCTGCACGAAGGGCGGGTTCACATGATCGTCGCAACACTCTCAACGAGAGGTTGCGACGATCATGTCGTTTCAGGAGGACTGCGTCCGGTTCGGTGACCAACTCACGCGATTGGTCGATGCCGGGATTCCGGTCAAGGAGGCTGCGGCCGCGATCGGGCTTCCGCGGCAGCGGTGCTACGCAATCTTGCGGGCGGTCGGCCGGCCGGTGGGCAAGTCTCGCGGCCGGGCCGGCACCGCCGACCCTCAGCTGATCGTGACGGTCTACGGCGAGACCGGCTCGATCAGCGCAGCGGCGAGGGCGTCCGGGGTGGCGCACTCGGTGGCCCGCCGGATCCTGGTGGCCGAGGGCCTGGTCGGCAGCGAAAGAATCCGACCGAAGGGCAAACCCGAGGCGAAGCGTCGCTGTCTGGAGTTGATCGCGGAGGGTTGGTCGACGACACGAGCGGCGCGTGAGGTCGGTGTCAACGAACGCACCGCGCGGGACTGGCGTCAGGGAATCCGGCATTCCAGCAACAGGCGGATCCACCCGGACGGCCGGGTCGTGGACTACACCCGCCACACCGTCTACAAACAGTCGGTGACCAGTGCGACCTGTGATGACACCACGCGACCGACGATCAGCGACCGGTACCTGTCGGTCGAGGACCGGATCGCGCTCGCCGACGGCCTGCTGGTGAAGGACTCGCTACGGACGATCGCAACCCGGATCGGCAAGAACGTCTCCACCGTCTCGAGGGAGATTCGTCGCCGCAGCATCGACGGCCGGTATCTGCCGTATCAGGCGGATCGGGCAGCCTCCGCTGCCCGGGCGCGGCCGAAGCAGTCCAAACTGGTTCGGAACACGGTCCTGAGGGAAGCGGTCGAGGAAGGCTTGTCGCGGAAGCTGTCGCCGGAGCAGATCTCGCATCGCTTGCGTCGGGACTTCCCCGACGACGAAAGCATGCGGGTGAGCCACGAGACGATCTACCAAGCACTGTACTTCCAGGCCCGTGGAGGATTGAAAAAGGAAGTGCAGCAAGCACTTCGAGCTGGACGCGGCCGACGCAAGCAGCAGTGGAAACCGGACGAGCGCACCCATCGGTTCGTCGATCCGATGATCATGATCAGTGACCGTCCCGCCGAGGCCCTGGACCGGGCCGTGCCCGGGCACTGGGAAGGCGATCTGGTGCGCCACGAGGCGCTGTGTAACCGAGCGGAGGTGAGAGACCTGCGCCGTTGTGCTGTCGCAGCAGCATAGCGAAGCTGGGGGCAGCCCGATCCGGGAGACGCCGGTGAGGGTGGCAAGCAGCCCCGACAACGACGGGACAGGCCAGCACTACCGGATGGTCTGGGTCCGGCAAGCATGAGGAGAAGGTGTACGCGAGGAACCAGTGTTCTAACGCCTCTCAAGTCTCCCGCCAGCTCTAACCCGGTGGATTCGGGCTGGTCTGCGATGCGCACCAACACCACTCGCGTTTCGGTGTTGGGAACTTCGGGGTCGGTTTAGGTCGTCGGCTCCGAAGGCCATGGTGAATGCCTGCGGCGTAGCCGTGGCGATATCGCAGGGGCATAGCTGGGCACCTCACTCCTCGAGCGGTTCACGGTGAACGTGGGAACCACCGCGAGGCTCCCGAGCATCGGCCTCATCCTGAGGTCTGTGGTTCGGGTTGACGCGTCGTCTGTCGATGGCCACGCGGTGGGGCGGAGGGGCCGTAGTAGTCCGAGCGGGGGAAAGCCTCGTACATGGCGAAGGGCCCCAGCGGAATTGATGCAGCACGCACGACACGAACTTCAGGCGCTGGTGAATACCGGTGAGCTGTCATGGCCCGATCCCGATCGGGCGGCATGGCGGGTACGACAGATGCAACGCAAGCTGCACCACTGGGCGGTCGACGATCCCGACCGCCTGTTCGATGATGTGTTTGGGCCTCGTCCACCACCCGGACTTTCTCACCGTCGCGTGGGAACGGGTGCGGGGCAACAAGGGCGCACGTTCGGCCGGTGTCGACCGGCTGGCACCGGTGTCCATCATGGGTGACGCCGAGGCGGTGGCATTCCTGAGTCAGGTTCGAGACCAGCTGAAGTCTCGGACGTTTGTTCCACTTCCGGTGCGGGAAAGACTCATTCCCAAACCGGGGAGCGGCAAGCTCAGGCGGCTGGGTATCCCCACCGCGATGGACCGCACGGTGCAAGCGTCCCTGTTGCTGGTGTTGGAGCCGATCTTCGAGGCGGATTTCGAACCGGTCAGTTACGGTTTCCGCCCCAGACGTCGTGCTCAGGACGCGATCGCTGAGATTCACGCCCTCGGGTCCCGGAACTATCACTGGGTGTTCGAGGCTGACATCGCAGCGTGTTTCGACGAGCTGGCCCATTCCGCGATCATGGAACGGGTCCGGCTGCGGGTCGTCGACAAGCGGGTCCTGGCCCTGATCAAGGCGTTCCTGAAGGCGGGCATCATGTCCTCCGACGGAACGGTCAGGGAATCCGATACCGGCACACCCCAGGGCGGCATACTCTCACCGCTGCTGGCCAACATCGCTCTGACGGTGTTGAATACACATTTCTGTGCGAAATGGGATGCCCATCGGACATCCCAGCGGCGAGATGCACACCGCAAGCGCGGCGGGGCCACCTATCGGATCGTCCGCTATGCGGACGATTTCGTGATCATGGTGGCCGGGACCGAAGCGCATGCGGACGCATTGTGGGACGAAGTCGCGGACGTGATAGCCCCGCTGGGGCTGCGGTTGTCCGTGGAGAAGTCCCGGGTATGTCACCTGGACGAGGGGTTCGATTTTCTGGGGTTCCGCATCCAGCGGCGCCGCAAGAAGGGCACCAACAAGATGAGCGTCTACACCTATCCGTCGAAGAAGGCGTTGCTTTCGATCATGGCGAAGGTGCGGGCGCTGACGAAGAAGGCACGTCATCATGGCCTTGCTGATCTACTCGGACGGCTGAACCCGGTGCTCCGAGGGTGGTGTGCGTATTTCCGTCACGGCGTGTCGAAAGCGACGTTCGGTTACCTCGATGCCTTCGCCTGGCACCGGGTCACCCAATGGCTGCTCAAACGGCACAAACGGATCACGTGGGCGGATCTCTATCGGCGGTTCCTGACCGGCAGGCCAGGTAATCGTCCGCAAGAGAACGGGATCATCATGTTCGACACCACCACCGTTCCGATTACTCGGTATCGGTGGCGGGCGAGCAATATCCCCACACCGTGGACCAGCACGGGAGCTTCGGTTCCCGCATAGCAGTGGCAGTTCCGTGGAGCGCCGGATGCGATGAGAGTCGCACGTCCGGTGCGGAGGGCGGGCCGGGGAAACGGGCCAGGAGCAATCCCGGCACCGCGCCCTGGTCCGACCCCTACATCACCGGTGAGCGGAACAAGTCCGCGATCGGCACCCTGGTCGAACGCACCACCCGCTACACGATGCTGCTGCACCTGCCGACCGGGCACGACGCCGAATCGGTGCGTGACGCGCTCATCGCCACCATGACGACCCTTCCGGAGCACCTGCGCGGGTCGCTGACCTGGGATCAGGGTGCCGAGATGGCCCGACACAAGCAGTTCAGCATGGCCGCCGACATGGCCGTCTACTTCTGCGATCCGGCCAGCCCGTGGCAGCGGGGCAGCAACGAGAACACCAACGGGCTGCTGCGGCAGTACTTCCCGAAGGGCACCGACCTGAGTGTCTACGGTCCCGAGGATCTCGAGCATGTCGCTCAGGAACTCAACGGCCGCCCACGCAAAACGCTCGGCTGGGATACCCCAGCCGAGCGTCTGCGTGATCGGGAGTGTCCGATAAACGGTGGATCCGGATCGGCATCGGTTAGTTGATACGTCCTTCGAAGGTGATTGCGAAGGCGTTCAGTGCGGGCTTCCACCTTGCCGCCCATCGTGCCCTACCGCGGCCGGTGGGGTCCAGTGACCGGGTCGCCAGGTACAGGCATTTGAGGGCGGCCTGGTCGGTCGGGAAGTGCCCTCGGGCGCGGATCGCGCGCCGGTAGCGGGCATTGACCGACTCGATCGCGTTCGTCGAGCAGATCACCCTGCGGATCTCGACGTCGTAGTCGAGGAACGGCACGAACTCCGACCATGCGTTCTCCCACAGCCGCACGATAGCCGGGTATTTCGGTCCCCACTTTCCGGCGAACTCGACGAACCGTTCCTTCGCCGCAGCTTCCGTCGGCGCCGTGTAGACGGGCTTGAGGTCGCGCGCCATCTCGTCCCAGCACTGGCGTGCCGCGAACCGGAAGGTGTTGTGAATCAAGTGGATTACGCAGGTCTGCACGATCGCGAGTTCCCACACTGTGTTGATCGCATCGGGCAGTCCCTTCAGTCCGTCACAGACCACGATGCACACGTCTTCCACGCCACGGTTCTTGATCTCGGTGAGCACCGACAGCCAGAACTTCGCGCCCTCGCCGCCGTCGCCGACCCACAGCCCGAGGATGTCTCGTTCACCGCCCACGGTGACCCCGATAGCCACGTAGACGGGCCGGTTGGTGACCTGCCCGTCGCGGACCTTGACGTGGATGGCTGGGGGCACCTCCCACGGAGTGGGGGACGATGAACACCACCGGGTAGACGCGGTCCAGGGGCCGGTTCTGCCACTCGGTCATCTCCTCGATCACCTTGTCGGTGATGCGGGAGATGGTGTCCTTCTTTCGCCGTTGCACCGTAGATGTCGTCGAAGTGCGCGGCGATCTCTCCGGTAGTCAAACCCTTTGCACTGAGCGACAATACGACTTCATCGATGCCCGTGAGTCGGCGCTGGCGCTTGCGGACGATCTTCGGGTCGAACGACGACTCGGTGTCACGTGGGACCTCGATGTCGACTGGTCCGATCTCGGTGAGCACGGTCTTGGTGCGGGTGCCGTTCCGGGAGTTGCCGCTGCCGCGGCCGGCCGGGTCGTGCTTGTCGTAGCCGAGGTGCTCGGTCATCTCCGCCTCGAGCGCGGTTTCGAGCACGTTCTTCGTCAGCTGGTTGAGCAGCCCGTTCGGGCCCATCAGCTCGACACCTTGCCCGCGGGCCTGCTCCAGCAGTTGCTCGGCGAGCTGCTTTGGATCCACCTCGGTAGCCACGGGCTCCAGTGTTTCCGTCATGGCCGGTCCTTCCCGCCAAGCCGCTGCGGCTCGGCGTGTCAGGCCAACCCGGATCCACCGTTATTCAGACAGTCCCGCGTGATCTACTTACCGCCTGAATATCCAGGCAGTGTTGCGACGACCCCTTGAATCCGCCCTGCGATCCGCGGTCGCTGTGGACGATGCAGCCGGCGACCTGATCCCCGGCCGCGGCCCGGCGGGCGACGGCGGAGTCGAGGGCGTCGACGGCGAGTCGGGCCTTCATCCTCGAGTCGATGGAGTAGCCGACGATCCGGTTCGAGTACACGTCCTTGATTGCACACAGGTAGAGCTTGCCCTCACCGGTGTGATGCTAGGTGATGTCTGTGAGCCACAACCGATTTCGTTCATCGGCGGTGAAGTCTCGGGCGACGAGGTCGTCGTGGACCGGCGGCCCGGAACGGACATGTTTGGTGCCGCGTTTCTTGCCGAATGAGCTCCACCACTTGTTGGCTGAGCAGATCCGCCAGCCGGTGCGCGGCGCCATCGTCTGGCCGGCGTCCGCGGCCTCGTCGACGAGGAACCGGTACCCGAACTCTTCGGTCGTCGCGGTGGGCGTCGAACAGGGCGTTGGCCCGGTATGCCTCATCGAGTTCGGCAGCGGTCACAGGTGCGGCAAGCCACCGGTAGTAAGGCTGACGCGCGATTTTGAGGACCCTGCACGTCACCGCGACGGGGATGCCGTCGGCGGCCAGTTCACGGACGAGCGGTGGGGGCACCTCCCGCGTGCGGGGGAAGATCATTTTCCCGGCAGGTTCGCCTGCGACAGATACGCCGCCGCCCGACGCAGGACTTCGTTCTCCTGTTCGAGCAGCCGGATCCGCTTCCGCGCCTCGCGCAGCTCGGCGTTCTCGCTCGCGGTGGTTCCGGGTTTGATGCCGTCTTCGACATCGGCGGCCTTCATCCAGCTGGCCAGGCAGGACTCGCTGATCCCGAAGTCGGCGGCGATCTGCTTCAGTTGCTGACCAGGCTCACGGCCTCGGGCGACGCGGACGATGTCGTCACGGAACTCTTTGGGATACGGCTTCGGCACGGGGTACATCCTTCCAGCAGTGCCTGTCGGCACCACAGATCAGATGTCACCTATCCATGCAGCAGTCCCTTGTCCGGGTGTGCGGGTGTTGGCGGGGTCGTCGATCGGGTTGCGGGGTTTGGTGAGTGTGGACAGTGCGGTGAGGAGCATTTCGCCGGTCTCGTTGTCGAAGTCGCCTTTGGCGGCGATGCGTCCGTTGAGTGTTTTGGAGGCGTGGAGTTCGTTGCGGTCGGTGTCTTCGCTGGCGGGCAGTCCGGCAGATTCGAAGATCCGCTCGAGTTTCGTGATGGTGCCGCGGAGGGTGTCGGTGTTGGCGGTGGGTCCGGTGGCGCAGTCCAGGAGGATGTTTCGGCATGATTCGAGGGCTTTGCCGAGGGCGAGGATTCGTGCGGCTGCGGGTACTTCCAGCAGGGTGGTCGATGCGAGCCACATTTTGACGCTGCGGAATCCGAGGGTGTCCAGTGCGACGGGGCGTTGGTCGATTTCGGTGACGGCGGCGACGCGGAGGGTTTCCAGGCGTGCGATCTCGTGGGAGATCTGAACGGCGGCGGTGAGGAGTTCGGGTTCGGGGAGTCTGCGGATGTCGTCGGCGTGCAGTGTGTTGGCTGCGGTGCCTGGTTCGATGATTCCCCCCGGATTCATGCAGTCAGTTTAGATCGAACTAGTGTTCGAGTCAATCGGCTCGGGGATTCTGTTCTGGAAGAAGGGGCATGCCGCTGAATCCCCCTGCACCGCGGCGGCCCGACGCTACTCGTATCCGGGCAGGCGACAATGCAGGTCGACATGCCGACCCCGACTGACCTCGGCGTACGCGGCGGTGGCCGGTCCGCGGCGGTGAACTGGCTACATTCGAGGGTATGACCGCACAGCCCACCGTTCGTCGCTGCCGCCGCCGTCGCCTCGTCGTCTGGATCGCTGCCGTGATCGCGGTGCTGGCTGTGGTGGCGGGCGGTGTGCTGTGGTGGGCGCCGGAGCGGTACATGCCGTGGGACACGGCGTCCTTCCCCGACGTCGACATGTCGCAGCTGTCGCCGACGCAGGCGCGGGTCGTCGACCTGCTCGAGCAGGAACACGGGCAGCAGCGTCCCGGCACCTTCTATTCGGACGGAGCCGACGAGCCGTGGTGCGCCAACTTCGTCAGTTGGATAATGCGGGAGGCGGGCCAGCCGCTGTCGAACCCCAACTCCGGGTCTTGGCGCATCCCCGGCGTTTACACGCTGCAGGAGTACTACGAATCGGCAGATCGGTTCGAGCCCATCGGCAACGGCTACCGGCCCAAGACGGGTGATGTGGTGCTCTACAACAACGAATTCCGGATCGGGCAGCACACCAACTTCGTCGTCGCGGTTGACGGTGACACCGCCACCACGGTCGGCGGCAACGAACTCGGCAAGATCCGGGTCCACGACCTCGACTGGCAGTCCGACTCCGCCGTCGTGGGATTCGGCCGGTTGGATTCCTGACCGCCGGGCGGCGCCACTGCCCGTTTATGCTCCGATGCGGACCCCGATCTCCGGGGTGAGGGGAGGGCTCGATGAGCACGATCGATCCGGTTGCGGCGCGCGAGCACACCCAGCGGGGGTGGTCGCTGTGAAGCCGCGCTTACCGTTTCGGGGTTAACCACCGTACGCCCGGTCCACGCGACGGGCCGGTGGGATCCTTCTCAGCTCGCCCCGACTGACGGAGGTACGTCAGTTGCGTGACGTCTCGCCGGTCGGCACCTGTGGCGGCGACGATGTCCCGGGTCTGGGTAGCCACCTGCCGCAACGTCATCAAGGGCGCATGTGACAGATGCCTGAGCACTACCCGCAGATTGGGCACTGTCTTGTCGAAGACCTTCTTCTCCACCCAGTCGGCGTCGCGAACGGTTCCGGCGAACGCATCCGGCCCGGAGCGCCTGTCGGAAACCCCGAGCACCACGTAGGCGTCACCGCCGCTGCCGATGGCGAAGCAGATGCATCCGTCGATCAGTGTTTCGGCTACTTCGGCGTCGGGGTTCCCCCTGGCGGCGGGCCGGCTGGGTACCCGAGCGGGATCCTCTTTGAAAACGAGAACCGCAGTCTCCTGCGAACCCCCCGTCGCGCCGGCCCAGATCGCGTCCAACGCGGTAGGGACGGCATCGGGTCAGCTCGGTTTGACGAGGCAAGACTAGCGACTTTACGGCGAGTTGCTGCAAAGTTGTTTCAACAACTCTGCAAAAACTATCTGGATTCACGCGCTGCGCCATGCGGGGTGGGAAGCGCGTCGGAGACGCCATAATCCGAGTTCAGGAGCCTTCTCGGATCGATGGGCACGGTCTTCTCGGAGTTGTAGGAAGTTGTTTCGGAGTTGTTTTCGCCGCACCGCGCGTTCCTCAGAACGCCCACCGCAACGCCGCGGCGATGTCCTCCGGTGACGCGTCGGCGAACCGGGCGATCTCGGCGCGGTGCACGTCTGCGATGGTGGCCACCAACTCGGCGCCGAACGCCTCGGTCAGCAACGCGTCGGCCTCCAGGGCGTCGGTGGCCTCCGCGAGTGATGTCGGCAGCATGCGGATTCCGCGCTCGGCACGTTGCTGCTCGGTGAGCGACGAGGGGTCGACGTCGACGAGCGGGGGCAGCCGGGCGCCGCTGCGGGCTCCGGCCATGCCCGCGAACAGCAGCCCCGCCAGGCACAGATACGGGTTCGCGGACTGGTCGAACACCTTGACCTCGAGATTCGGCGCCGTCCGTTCCTCCCCAGTGCTACCGGTGACGAAACGCAGTGCCGTTTCCCGATTCTCGTGCCCACAGGCCTGGAATGGTGCGGCCCACTGTCCGGGAACCAACCGCAGATAGCTGGCGACGGACGGCGCGCCGATGGCCAGCAGTGCGGGCAGCCGTTCCAGGATTCCGGCGGCGAATCCTTCTGCCGTGGTCGTCATTGCGCACGGGCCGTCGCCGCCGCCGTGCAGGTTCACCCCGTCCTGCCATACCGACAGGTGCACGTGGCCGCCGTTCCCGACGCCGGCGGCGTCCACCTTCGGCGAGAACGACGCTCGCAGCCCGTGTCGCAGCGACACCGCCCGGATCGTCTCCCGGACCAGCACGAACGTGTCGGCTGCGCCCACCGGGTCCTCGGCGGCGACGGACACCTCGAACTGCCCGGATGCGTACTCGGGGTGGATCTGCTCCACCGCGACGTCCTGGTCCCACAGCGCGGTCAGCAATTCGGCCAGGTAGTCCGACCGCTCCACCACGCGGGTGAATCCGTAGGCGGGCCCACGGGTGGCCGGCACGAACTCCTTGCGGTCCAGCCTGAGCGCCCATTCGATCTCGACGGCCGCCTTCACGGTCAGCCCGTCCGCGGACAGCTTCGCGACGGCGCGGTGCAGCGCGCCTCGCGAATCCTGCGGGTGTGGTTCGCCTCCTCGCGTGTACCGGTCGACGGGCGCCCAGGCCCAGCCCGGCTGCGCGGCGAGCACGGTGACCCGGTTCAGGTCGGGCAGCAGACGCAGGTCGCCGATCGGACCGCCGGCATACCGCCCGGCGACGATGGTGTCGTCGGGTGTGAACGCGTCGAACACCGGTGAGGCGCCCACGCCCCACTCCGCGGTCCGTTCGAGTCGCTGTACGGGCACCGCCTTGGTGCGCACGACGCCACTGTTGTCGACCCACGTCAGGGCCACGCCGACGACGCCCCGGTCAGTGAGCCGGCGGGTCAGTCGGGCGGCCTCGATGGCGCGTCGCTCGCGGTCGTGCCGATCCATCGCATCTCCCTCACGCCGGGTCCGGGTCAGCGGCACAATGCAGGGGTGGAGCCGTGTCCAGACGATACGCCGGGAAGCCGCGGGAGAAGCCGGATTGCGGAGGTGATCGAGCGGATTTCCCTCGTCGACCACCACTGTCACGGGGTGCTGCGCGAGCCGCTGGATCGGGCTGCGTTCGAGTCGTGGCTGTGCGAGGCCGACGCACCCGGTCCCTGGCACGGCACCCTGTTCGACACCCAGGTCGGGTTCGCGGTCCGAAGGTTCTGTGCGCCGCTGTTGGACCTCACGCCGCACACCGAGCCCGACGCCTACCTCGAGCGCCGCGCCGAGCTCGGCCCCGCCGAGGTGAGCCGACGTCTTCTGACGGCGACCGGAATCTTCCAATTCCTGGTCGATACAGGATTTTTCGCCGACCAACTGACATCACCCGACGAGCTGGCGGCGTACACCGGGGCGACCGCGCGCGAGGTGGTCCGGCTCGAGATGGTTGCCGAACAGGTGATCCCCGAACACGATCCGATCGTCTTCGCGGACGTGTGCCGCGAAAGGCTCACGGCTGCGGCGGAATCAGCGATCGCGTTCAAGTCCATCGCGGCGTATCGCGTCGGCCTCGACCTGGATCCCGCCCGTCCTTCCGAGGCCGCGGTCGTCACAGCGGTGGCGCGATGGGCATCGGACATCCAGCACGGGGCGACCCCGCGTCTGACCGATGAGACTGTGATCCGCTTTCTGATCTGGGCGGCCATCGACCTCGGCATGCCGATCCAGTTCCACACCGGCTACGGCGACGCCGATACCGATCTGGCCCGCGCCGATCCGTTGCTGCTCACTCCCTTGCTGCGGGCCACCGCACACCACGGGGTGCCGATCATGCTGCTGCACACCTATCCGTTCCACCGGCACGCCGGCTACCTGGCACAGGTGTTCGACCACGTCTTCGTCGACATCGGCCTGGCGGTGCAGAATGTCGGGACCGGCACCGGACGGGTCCTCACAGAGCTGCTCGAGCTGGCGCCGTTCGGTTCGGTGCTGTTCTCCACCGACGGGTGCGGGCTGCCGGAGCTGTTCCACGTGAGCACGGTGCTCTTCCGGCAGGCGCTGGCCGACGTCCTCGGCGCGGGCGTCGCCGAGGACTCGTGGTCGATCGCCGACGCCGAACGGATCGCGCGGATGATCGGCGTCGGCAATGCCCACCGCGCGTACCGACTCGGGTCCTGATCATGGGGAAGGCATGCGGAGCGGTAGACCGATTAGTCCGAAACGCCCAGAATTGGTGCCTGAGTGATCCGGGTCTCCCACGTGCCGTAGTTTCGGCGCACAATGACCTTGCCACACAGGCACGCATCGAACCAGGAGCCGTGAATGTTCAGTACGATGAATGATTTACCTCTTTCCATCGCGCAGTTGCTGCGGCACGGAAGTACCGTCCACGCGGAGGCGGAGGTGGTGACCTGGACGGAGGCCGGTGCGCGCCGTCGTACCTACGCCGAGGTCGGTCGGCGCTGTGCGGCTCTGGCCCACGCGTTGCGTGGTCTGGGCGTCGAGGGCGATGACCGGGTCGCGACGTTCATGTGGAACAACGCCGAGCACCTCGAGGCGTACCTGGCGGTGCCGTCGATGGGTGCGGTATTGCACACCTTGAACATTCGCTTGTTCCCGGAGCAGCTGGTGCACGTGGCAAACCACGCCGAGGATCGTGTGATCATCGTCGACGCGTCGCTGATTCCACTGCTTGCACCGCAGCTGTCACAGATGAAGACGGTGGAGCACGTAATCGTCACCGGCGACTCGACCGGCGGACTCGAAGCGCCCGAAGGGGTGCAGGTGCACGCCTACGAGAGCCTGATTTCGGGACTGCCGACCGAGTTCGACTGGCCGGAGCTCGACGAACGCTCTGCTGCCGCAATGTGTTACACATCCGGAACCACGGGCGACCCGAAGGGTGTCGTGTACTCGCACCGGTCGATCTATCTGCATTCCATGCAGGTGTGCATGAGCGACGGGCCCAATCTGGCGCAGGGCGACCGCGTTCTGGCCGTCGTGCCGCAGTTCCACGCGATGTCGTGGGGCCTGCCGTACGGAGCCTTCCTGATCGGTGCCTCGCTGATCATGCCGGACCGGTTCCTGCAGCCGGCGCCGCTCGCCGAGCTCATCGCCGCCGAGCGCCCCACGATCGCGGCGGCTGTCCCGACCATCTGGCAGGGCCTGCACCTGCACCTCGAACATCATCCGCAGGACATCTCGTCGATGCGGGAGGTGCTGATCGGTGGTGCGGCAGTGCCGCCGTCGCTGATGCACGCGTTCGAAGAGGACCACAAGGTCTCGGTGTTGCATGCCTGGGGAATGACCGAGACTTCCCCGCTCGGATCTGTGGCCCGTCCGCCCGCCGGGACGTCCGGGGACGAGATGTGGAAGTACCGGTACACGCAGGGCCGCTTCCCGGCGTCCGTCGAGGCGCGCCTGATCGACGACGACGGCAACGTCGTTGCGCACGACGGCCGCAGCGTCGGCGAACTCGAGGTGCGTGGTCCGTGGATCACCGCGTCGTACTACGGCGTGGACGCTCCCGACAAGTTCCGCGACGGCTGGCTGCGGACCGGGGACGTCGGCTCCATCACCCCGGACGGCTTCCTGACGCTCTCGGACCGTACCAAGGACATCATCAAGTCCGGTGGTGAGTGGATCTCTTCGGTGGATCTGGAGAACGCCGTGATGGGACATCCGTCGGTGACGGAGGCCGCGGTGATCGGCGTGCCGGACGAGAAGTGGGACGAGCGCCCGCTCGTAGCCGTCGTGTTGCGCGAGGGCAGCACGACGACACTGGACGAGCTGCGAGATTTCCTGGCGGACAAGGTTGCCAAGTGGCAGCTTCCCGAGAACTGGGCCGTGATCCAGGAAGTGCCGAAGACGAGCGTCGGCAAGTTCGACAAGAAGCGGCTGCGCGCCGATTTCCACGACGGCAGTCTCGACGTCACCCGGTTGTGACTCGATAGACCCGTCACGCCGGATCGGGCGCCGTCCCGATCCGGCGTGGCAGGTCCGCCGCGCGGGTGTCCGCGCGCTCCAGGACCATACCGAAGCAGGACTATGCCGATCCAGGCTCTTGATCTTCCGTTATCGGCGCCGGGTGGCACTCGCCAGTAGCGCGGCCACGACGAGAACGATTGCCGCGCAGACGAACGCCGCCCGGAAGCCATCTCCCAGCATCGGCGCCACCGCCAGCGGCCCGAGGATCTGCCCGAGCCCGTACACCGCCGTCAAGGCCGCCGCGGCACGCGGAATGCCCAGTCCGAGGGCCGAATCCATGGCTAGCAGCGTGATGCCCATGAAGGTCCCGCCGAACAGCACCGCCGCGAGCAGGGCAGCTGCCGGACCTGCGACCAGTGCGGGTAGCAGTGCGGAGAAGGCCTGTAGCGCAAGTGCCACCGCGAGCAGTGACTCCGCGGACCAGCGGCGCAGGGCCTTCGCCCACAGCAGCGGGGACGGGATCGCGGCGAACCCGACCACCACCCATGCCGCGGGGCCCGTCCAGTCCGCACCCCCGGTAGACACCGCCGCGACCAGGAATGTGCCGAGGATGATGTAGCCCAGGCCTTCGAGGAAGTAGGAAGTGCCGAGTGTCCACCAGCGCGCCGATGGCGAGGCGCGTATCCCAGAGCTGTTCTGGTGCAGGGGAGGAGGAGCCCCGGGCGGCAGGCTCCAGGCGATCGCTGCGTAGCCCGCCGTGATCGCGGCAGCGGCGGCCCACAGCATGTTCCACGACACGATCGGCCCGAGCGCGACGACAAGGATGCCCGACGTCGCGATGCCGACCCCGACACCGGTGAACGTCACCCCAGCCGACGGGTGACCGACCACCGCCGTGGCGCAGTACACGAAGACGGCGGCACTCGCGATGCCGGCCACGACGCGCGCGGCCAGCCACAGGCGAACGTCGGTACCGGTGATCATCACGAGTTCGCTCGCAATGAGGGCGAGGATGGACGAGCGGAACAGGACCCGCGAGCGTGCTCCGGACGGGAGGAGGGCGAGCGCGATCGCGCCCAGGAAGTAGCCGAGGTAGTTGGCGGTCGCGATCAGTGCGGTATCGGAGTGCGAAACGCCGGTCTGCTCCTGCATGAGTGGTAGCAGTGGGGTGTAGACGAATCGGCCGACACCCATCGCCGCGGCGAGTCCGGCGGCAGCGCGCAGGACCGTCACGCGGGCATTCCGGGGCGGAGCACCCGTCCGGATCCGTGTCGGCACGTTCACGGCCGTCCCCCTTCGTCATCTCGACGCTATGTGGGACGGGCGCCGTACGGAAATGCCGTTTCGGCGGCATCTATGCTTGTTGATTATGAATGTCGAGCTGCGACATATGCGGGCGTTGGTCGCGGTGATCGATGCCGGCACCTTCACGGCCGCCGCTGAGCGGCTGAACATCACACAACCCGCGTTGACGCGAACGATCCAGCAACTCGAAGCCACCCTCGGAACCCGTCTGTTGGAGCGGACCTCGCGGTCGATGACACCGACCGAGGACGGGCGGGCGTTCGCGGAACGCATCCGCCACGTCCTCGGCGATCTGGATGCCGCGGTCGCATCCGCGCAGGCCAATCGGACGGTGCGACTCGGATTCAGCTGGCTGCTTCCGGACCCATGGGCGCACGACACGATCGCCGCGTGCGAGGAACGCTCTGGCGCGAGAGTGTTGCTGCAGCGATGCGACGATCCGCAGACTGCACTGCGCGACGGTGTCATCGATGCCGCGGTGATGCGTGGCGAGGTTCCCGGTGGGGTGCTGGCGGTACACCATCTGTTCTCGGAGCCACGTGTCGCCGCGGTCAGCGCCCGGTCACTCCTAGCGGAGCGGGACACGATCACGTGGGCCGAGTTGGGAACGTATCCACTCGTCGTCAACACCCTGACCGGGACGACCCGTGCCGAGTCCTGGACGGAACCGGACCCCGGCCGAGAGATTGTGACCTGCACCAACTTCGACGAGTGGCTGGAACTGATCGCGACCGACCGCGGCGTCGGGGCCGTGCCGATCGCCGCGCGGCGTCGGGTGCACCATCACAATGTCCGCTTCGTCGATATCGAGGACGCCGCACCGACTGCGGTGAGCCTCGTCTACATCGCATCCCGTGTGACTCCGCTGGTGCGGGTCCTGCGGGACTGCGCGCTAGCCGAGGCTCACCGTCTCAGGCGGTGAGAGAGCCGTCCTGTCGCTCACCAGCCATCACCTCGGCGCCCACGGCACGGCGTAGCGCCGTTACCAGGGCGGGTTGGTTGCGGCCGTCGACGACCGCGGCGATATGGGCGTCGGGGCGTACGATCCATACCTCGTTCGCCGCTGCTTTCATTGCAGCAGTGAGCAGTCCGGTGGTGTCGACATCGGCCAGGGCGTGTATCCGGATGGGGGCGTGGGTGGCGGTGAGCGCGCTCTCGCGAATTTCCGTCGGATCGATCTCGGTGCCGTACAGCAGCAGGACGCCGTGCCGGGCGATCTCCCGCAGACGCGCGCAACTCTGGCCACGGACCGACACCGGAACATCAGGCACGAGCACGCCCGGAACGGGCTCGGGTGCGACGCCGCGAGCGGGGCGTCCGGCGAAGGGTCGGGTCGGGTCCGGCGTCGTCAGCGGTGAATCGACGTACCAGAACGGTTCGGCGAGCCGGCCGGAGTCGACGTCCGCCCGCGCCTCGGGATCGGCGATCGCGGCCTCGAGAACGGCGGCGCGACGGGCGTGCTGTGCATCAGTCCGGGGCACCAGGAAGTCCATCGTCGCGGACGTGACCGCGAGGTTCTCGGAGGCCGCGGCGCGACGTTCGAGATCGTAGGTGTCGAGCAGCGATGGGCCGGCCCAGCCGCGCAGCACGAACGCCAGCTTCCAGGCGGCGTTCTCGGCGTCGCCGACACCCGAGTTCAGTCCACGCGCACCGAACGGCGACACGATGTGCGCGCAGTCCCCGGCAAGCAGCACCCTGCCCACCCGCATGCGGTCGGTGAGACGGGCATGGAAGCGGTACAACGACTTCCATACGATTCGGTAGGGCGTGTCGCCGATGATCTGCCGGATCCGCGCGTCCAGTGCGCCACTCTCTGCCTCCTCGTCGAGGTCGTAATCGCCGGGGACCTGCCAGTCGATCCGGAAGGTCGAGTCCGGGCAGGGATGGATCAGCACCTGCCGACCCGGGTTCCACTCCGGGTCGAAGTAGAAGCGGCGCTCGTCGGCCCAGCCTGGAATGTCGGCCTGGATGTCACAGATGAGGAACTTGTCGTCGAACGACCGGCCGGGGAACCCGATCCCGAGCTGACGGCGCAGTTCGTCACTGCGGGATCCGCTGGCGAGCACCGCATAATCGGCGGCAACCGTTACCGATCCCGCCTCGGTGGCGCACCCGAGTCGGACCTCGGATCCGTCCTGCTCGATGTCCTCGACCGCATGGCCCCAGCGGACGTCGATGAGCGGTTGCCGCGCGATGGCGCCGTCGAGCAGTTCCTCGGTGCGGGCCTGTGAGACGTTGACAAAGGGCGGGAACGGCGACTGCCCGTGATCGACGAACTGCTGCGAGAACAGTTCGTGTCCACGGTGGAACGTGCGCGCGGTGTCCCACGTGACCCCCTCCGCTGCGATCTGCTCGCCGACGCCGATTGCGGCCCACACCTCGAGCACGTCGCGCTGCTGGCAGATGGCCTTGGAGCCGATCGGGTCCCGTTCGGCCCGACCGTCGAGCAGGACGACGCGGACGCCCCAGCGGGCGAGCAGCAGTGCCGTGGTCTGGCCTACCGGACCATTGCCGACTACTGCCACGGTGCCGGTGCGAATGTGGTTGACGCTCATCGAAAGATCCTCCTGTTACAGCTGTAGCCGGCTCAGCCCTGCAGTTGTGCCCAGACCTCGCGGTCGCGCTCGGCGGTCCAGATGATGGGGCGTTCGATGCCGGACAGTTCGTCCCATACCCGCGAGACGTCGAAGGGCAAGCAGTGTTCGAAGATCGGCCAGTGCCCGTACTGCTCGAACAGTGCGGCGTGCGTGGCCTCGAACGCTTCCTTGAGCGTGCCGCCGCGCTGCTGCACGGCCCCCACCTCGGCGAGCATGACGTTGAGGAAGCGCCGGGTCTGTTCGATCGCGGCGTCCACCTCGTCCCGTCCGCGGCTCACGGCACCGCGGCCGCCGATCAGGGCCTCGGCACCGAGGGCCTTCACTCCGTCGAGAGTGCCTGTGGCCCAGTCCCGGTGGAAAGCGTCGCCGGTGTAGAGCGCGGCCTGTGCCTCGACGAGGTCGCCGGCGAAGAGGATCTTCTGCTGCGGCAGCCACGCCACGATATCGCCCTCGGTATGTCCGCGGCCGAGGTGCTGGAGGATCAGTTCGCCGCGGTCGCCGCCCAGATCGATGGTGAGACGGTCCGAGAACGTCATGGTCGGCCATGTCAGCCCCGGAACCGACTCGGCGCCCTTTGCCAGGCGCGGCATGCGACCGAACTCGGACGCCCAATCCTCCTGGCCGCGTTCGGCGATCAGCTTGTGGGTGTTCTCGTGAGCGACGATGATCTCGGCGTCGAACGCGGACGCGCCCAGGACCCGGACGGCGTGGTAGTGCGAAAGCACGAGGTAGCGCACGGGCTTGTCGGTGTGCTGGCGCAGTTTCGCCAGCCAGTCCTGCGCTGCAACCGGTGTCGCGAGCGCCTCGAAGCAGACGAGGAAGTCCTCGCCCTCGATCGCGCCCAGGTTGGGGTCACCTTCCGCAGTGAGTGCGTAAACGCCGTTGGCGAGAATCTCGAGGGTCTGCTCCTTCTCGCCGAGGTCGGCGGAGGACGCGAAGGACAGTGCTGACACGTAATCACCCCAAATAATCAAAGCTTTGATTGAATGTGTAGAGAAGGTAAGTCATGTCACACCAAATGCGCAAGCCTTTGACTAAATTCTCGCGGGATCGGCTGATGAGGGCTCTACTCTGGCGGCATGACCGACGCGCAATGTGAGGGCGGCGAGGGCCGCGAAGTCCCGGCGAATGTGGACGACCTGGACTTTCTGTCCTTCGTCGACTTCGCGGTGCTCGAGACGACGCGGGCGATGCCCGAGGTCGACCCCGTCTCCATGAAACTGGTTCTCGAGCTGACCCGAGTGGCCAGCGCGCTGGTCTACGACCTCGAGTCCACCGTCCATCGCCCCGGCGGCTGGAGCTGGCCGGGCTTCCGAGTGCTCTTCGTGTTGTGGCTGGCCGGGCCGAGCGAGGCGAAGCGTGTGGCGAAGCTGTCGGGCATGAGCCGGGCGGCAGTGTCCGCGTTGGTGAATACGCTCGAACGGGATGGATACGTTGCGCGGCGACGCTCCGAGGTGGACCGTCGAGCGGTGCAGCTGAGCCTGACCGAAGCCGGCCGGGACGCAATCATGACGACCTATGCCGACCACAACAGGCGTGAACAGGTGTGGGCGAACGCTCTGACCAAGTCCGAGCGAACGGTCCTCATCGGTTTGCTGGAGAAGCTCGCGACGGCGTCGTCGGTGGAGATTCACACTCGAGACTGAGCGAACCGGGGATATCCCCGGCCCGCCGTGCGGCGGGTGAGATCACCGTATCGACGATGCTGTTACGAGGCGCTAGCCGTCCCGAACGGGGAGGGCGAGACGTCGAACTGCATCGTGGCCGACGCCGGATCCCCGACGGGTGGCGCGAAGGTGAACACTGCGCTGTACCGTCCGGCCTCGTGGACGCGGGTCGCCACTGTCGCCCCGCCCAGGGTCAGCGGCACTGTGACGGTGCTCGAGTCTCCGCCTGGTTCGGTGATCACCATGACGACCGGGGAGGTGCCGTCCGCGCCGGCGGGCGTGGGTGAGACAACCACCGCGATTGTCGTGATGGTGTTCGCGAACACGGTGCCGATCGGCGGGATCGCAGTGACCTGATAGGTCGTCGCCGCGGCCGCGCTGGGAGCGAAGGCGAGCCACGCTGTCCCTGCCAGGGCGGCCACGGCGATGGACGTTCGAGACGAGCTCATGCGAATCCCCTTGGTGTCGGCGGTATCTGCGGCGAATGCTGAGAGGTTCCCGATCAGCGTACGACCGCCGAATGTCGCCGGAGCGGACTTTGCAGAGGAGCGTCGGTTTTCACCCGTTTCGGGTGAACCGGGATTCGGCCCCGCTCAGAATCCGTACCCGAGCACGGCGGGACGATCGGCAGCGAACATCATGTCGACCAGCGCGAGATCGCGGTCCGACGCCGCTTCGATCCGGTGTGCGGCGGCCAGCGTCCGCGCCCGGTGCGCGCCCAGATACAGGCTGCCCAGCGCGTCCAGGTCGAGTGTGACGTGCGCGGTGGCGTCGGTTCGCCGGCACTCGGCGTGGCCGTCGCGGACGGTGAGCGCGAATGTGCCGCCGGCGTCGAGGTACGGGTCCCGAACCGCGAGAACGATGTCCCCGTCGAGCGCGTACGTGCGCGCTCCGAGCGCGGCTGGCACGTCCATGATGCGAACCCACAGGTCGTCCGACCGGCGGGTCGTGCGGGGCAGCCGATAGTCGGTGAGCATGAGCCGCAGCGGGTCGTCCGGGTGCTGGGTCGCCTCGATTCGTTGCGTCAGGTCCAGCCCGCACAGGGTCCGCCACAGCGCGGTGTGCGCCGCATCGGTGACCGCGACGAGCTCCGCGACTACGGCCACCATGCCGTCGTCGGCGCTGCGATACCGGAACGTCGCGTAGCCATCCGGATGGATGAGGTAGTGCAGACCGGACTTGCCGTCGCGGTGCTCTTCGGGATCGGCGAACGTGTAGTCCCACTGCGGCTGCGGGCGGTTCTGCGCGCCCGGGGTGATCAGTCGCCAGCGTTCGTAGATCTCCGGTAGACGGGTCACGGCGGTGGCCTGGTCGGTCAGCACGACGCCGCCCGGGTCGGGTGCGTCGTCGCGGAAGCGGGCGAAACGGCGGTCGATCGTGACGCTTGTGCTCACCGTCGCCGGTCCGTACCCGAAGCGGCCGTAGATCCCGGCATCGCTCGCCGTGAGCATGGCCAGCGGGACGCCGGTACGGCCGATGTTGTTGTGTATCTGGGCGAAGAGAGCCCGCAGCACCCCGCGGCGGCGGTGCGTCGGGGCCACCGATACCCACGTGACGCCGCGAACGGGCACCTGCGTACCGCCGGGCACCGTCAGGTCCATCGGCAGATCCAACGCCAGGCCGATCGGTGTTCCGGCGTCGGTGGCGACGACGACGTCTTCGGTCCGCGTCAGCGCGCGGGTGAGGGTGCGGTCGGCATCTACTGGGTGATAGGCGAACGCCACCGAGTCGAGCAGTTCGAGCGCCGGCCAATCGTTGTCGGTGGCCGGCCGGACGGAAATCGTGTCGTGCAGGGTCATATCCGTCAATGCTTGCAGAGATCGCCTCGGATCGCTCGTCAATTTCCGGCCGCCGACCGGATATTCCTTCGTCGCCCGCGAATCTACTTGGCGTGCTTGCCGAATCGTAGCTTCCACGGCACGAGTGCTGATTCGAGCTGGACCCCCAGACTCATCTTGGAGACACCTTCGGTGCGCTCCTCGAACCGGATCGGCACCTCCGCGATCTTCATGCCGCGGCTGGTGGTGCGATAGTTCATCTCCACCTGGAAGGCGTATCCGTTGCACTGCACAGACGCGACGTCGATGGCATCGAGCGTGCTCGCACGCCACGCCTTGAACCCGGCGGTCGCGTCCTTGACGCCGAGTCGCAGGATTGCGTTGACGTAGAAGTTGGCCCACGCCGACAGCGCTTTGCGATGCCACGGCCAGTCGCTCGCGACAGCGCCGCCGGGCACGTATCGGGATCCGAGCACGACGGCCGCATCGGTGGTCTCCAGGGTTCGGATCATCACCGGAACGGTCTCGCATGGGTGTGACAGGTCCGCATCCATCTGGACGACGATGTCCGCGCCCTCGGCGAGGGCGCGGCTCATGCCGGCCACGTAGGCGCGCCCCAGCCCGTCCTTCTCGGTCCGGTGCAGGACACCGATCGGGATCGGCCCGTCGATCGCAAGCTTGTCGGCGACCTCGCCGGTGCCGTCGGGGGAGTTGTCGTCGACCACCAGCAGATGCAGGTTCGGGACCTCCAACGCGGCCAGTCGCTCGACGATCCTGGGGAGATTGTCGCGCTCATTGTACGTCGGTACAACCACGGTCGTCTTCGGTGAGCTGCTGTCCATGGGGCCTTCCTGATGATCACACGCTGTCGTCTTCGGCAGAAACGAGTGTGGTCATGAATGAAGGCGAGATCAACTCACCTGGGCTTTTGCCGCGGTCAGCCCTGCGTCTGGGAGATATTGACCAGCCACGGGACTCCGAACCGGTCCTGGCACGCCCCGAACTCGTCGCCCCACATCTGCTTCTCGAGGGGCACCTGGACGGTCCCGGACTCCGAGATCGCCGCCCAATACCCCCGCAGCTCGGCATCGTTGTCGCCGCTGAGGCTCACCGTCATATTGGTGCCGGGTGTGAACTCCATACCGGGCGGGGTGTCAGCCCCCATGATCGTGAAACCACTGTCGGTTTCGAGCATGCTGTGCATGATCTTGTCGGAACCCTCCTCGCCGGGGGCACCCATATCGCCGAAGGTAGTTAGGGTGAGGGTGCCGCCGAACACGCTTTTGTAGAACTCCATGGCCTCGCGTGCGCTGCCGTCGAAGTTGATGTAGGGGTTGAGACGAGAGTCCACGAGAGTCTCCTTGGTTCGTCGCTCGTCGAGGGTCGTGCTACGAAGTGCTCATCGCAGGTTCGACGCTACCGCGCGGGCGCCGGTCACGAGACCGTTTGTCGGCTCCTACGCCACGGCGGAAGTGCGGCCAGCGTGACGGCCCGCAGCGCCCACTCGGCCGGACCGTACCGGTGTCCACGCAGCCACCACCGGCTCGCGACTACCTGCGCCGTGAACACCACCGCGACGACGGCGACGACGGTGGCCGGCGCCAGCCGGTCCACGAGACCGAATCCGTACCCGGTGAACAACACACCGAGCACCGCGGATTGCATCAGGTAGTTGGTGAGCGCGATCTTGCCCATCGGAGCCAAGGCCGACTCGATGCGTCGACCACGGTCGGACCGGAAGAGCAGCAGCCCGGCCACCACGTACGTTGCGGTGAGCGCCGGAGCGGTGAGCTGGCCGAGGCCGAATGCGAACGTCTCGATGCCGCCGCCGGGAGCGTAAGCGGCGGCCGACGCGTAGATGACCGCACCGAAAAGTCCGATCGGAAGTCCGAACGACAGGACTCGACGCATCGCGGCGCGGTATCGGTCGGGATGCGCGAACATCCGGACTCTGCCCGCTGCGAATCCGAAGAAGAACATCGCCATCGCGCTGGGTGCCTGCAGTGCCGCGAGGGCCCCGATGGTGTCCGGCAGGTGCCCGGTGTGGAATCCGAGTGTCGCCGGTGCGTCGCCGCGGAACGCGGACAGCTTGGTCGCCGCATCCACTGCGCTCGATCCGGTCACCTCGCCCGCGGCCAGTTGCGCGATTCCGAGCAACATCCACACCGTGCCGACCGCGACGACGAGTCCTATCCCGATCTTGGTAGCGGTGGCTGGGGAAATGTTGCGGCACGCCAGCAGGATCAGTCCCAGAATCGCGTACGTCGAGAGGATCTCGCCGTAGTAGAGGACGGCGCCGTGCAGCAGTCCGATAGCGAGCAAACCCGACTGCCGGCGGAGCATCCGGGGGACGAAACCGGTTCGGGCACGTTCGGCCGCCGCCATCTGCAGCGTGAAGCTGTACCCGAACAGGAACGAGAACAGCAGGTAGAACTTGGTCTCGAACAGCAACGAAATCAGGAACCGGACAGCGTGGTCCGCTCCGGAGTCGAAGGCAGGGTTCGTCTGCGTCGACGCGTAGTACGGATCGGCGAACGCCCAGATGTTCACGACGAGGATCCCGAACAGGGCGAAGCCGCGCAGGGCGTCGACGTTGAGCAGCCGAGGATCTGGATCCGAGCGGATGGATGAGCCGACGGTGTCCGTCATCGGCCCCGGCCCGACAGCAGCTGCGTGACGATGCGGCGCAGCACCGGCGCTTGCGTGGCCGGCTCGAAGTCGGGATCGGCGGCCACGCGCGCGAACATGCCGTCGACCAGCCCGGCGAGCCACGTGGCGGCGCTGTCGAGGGCGAGGTCGGTGTCGAGCTGCCCGGCCTCGTCGGCGCGCCGGAGGAGGCTCTCGAGCCCCTGCCGAAATCTGAGGTCGTTCTCTTTGAACCGGAGGGAGACATCCTCGTCGCGATGCGCGAGCGCCGAGATCTCCAGCGCCAGTCCCGAATATGTGGGATCCGCAGCAAGCCTGCAGATCTCGTCGAGCAGCAACAGCAGGGCGGCGAAGGGGTCTGCCGTCGTGGACAGTTCGGCGATCGACGCCGCCGTCTCGTTGCCCTCGCGTTCGACCAGTGCCAACAGCACTGCGTGCTTGGTGGGGAAGTAGTGGAACAGGTTGCCCGAGCTCATTCCGGCGGCGGCGCAGATGTCGGCAGTGCGGGTGGCGTTGTAACCGCGCTCGGCGAAGCAATCCGCCGCGGCGTCGAGCAGCGCCGTCCTCTTCGCTTCTCGTGCGGTCTCGTCGACGGTGCGCATTCAGGTGTCCTTTCGTCCTCGCCGGAATAATACATTGAGTGCTCACTTAATTAATGACTCATGATCCCGGACCACCTACACCGTGCTCGGCATGCTGATCGGGAGGGTCGCCAGGCGAGCTATTCGGACGAGCTGCCGGCTCGACTGACCGGACCCTCGGGTTCTCCGATCTCTACCTCTGCATAGCGGCGCCCTCCGTGAATATGGATCACGGTGCGACGTCGCCGGCCCCAGTGAATCCGTAGCGATCGCACGGCCCGATCACGGCGACCTCGAACAACCCCTCACCGACGACGGTCTCACCGTCCTCGGTGAGGGTGAACCGTGCCAGGTTGTCTACCGGGCACAGCATCTTCTTCCACGGCTCGAGGTCGGAGACCTTTTCGCGCAGGCCTTGGACCACCAGATCGCCCTGCCACATGCCGTGCCGCCAGTCCTGCTCCAGCCCATAACCGGTGCCGACGCCCAGATAGTGGGGGAGCACCGGATCGCATGCGACGGAAAGGATCTCGTCCGGCTTGCGGTAACCACCGGGACGATGGAACTCGAGCGTTCCGGCAGTGACCTCTCGGCCGCCCGCGGCGAAGGCCAGGTCGTGCTCGGGACGGCCCAGCCACTCCGGTTCACGGGTGCGATCCGTCCACACGCGGGTCGCGTCCTCCAGGATTCGGCGACCGTGCCGGTCCTCCTGCATGATCGCGACGATCGAGAACGCCTCGAACTGCATGATCGCGTAGATCCAAAAGAAGTTTTGCTCACCCGCGATCGCCGGATCGGCTCGGCGGCCGGGCGGCTCCGCCTCGCCGACGGGACGCACACCCCACGAGCGGTCGCGGTTGCCGCGCCAGGTGTCCGGGGTGACCGGGATGGCCTCGCCGTCGACGGTGAGAATGCCGCTCCATCGGCCGGTCTGGACGAACCGCTGAGTGTCGAATGTGACGCGTTCGAGCTGACGATGGAAGTGCCGTGCCTCCAAGGACGCCGGGATATCGGATTCGAAGACGAGGTCGAAGGACAGGTCGGGTGCCTCGGCAGTGGGCTCGAGCACGACCCGCAGCCGGTGCAGTCCCTCGAGCACTTCGATGCGCAGTGGGCCGACGGTGATGTCCAGCCGGTCGGAGCCGAGCGCCTTCGACGCCCGCGCGACGATGTGATCGTCACCGCGCCGAAGCACCGCGAAGCCATCCGTGACGCCGAGATTCGGGTACTGGCCCAGACCGACGATGAGGAACAGCGGTTCGCCATCGTAGTCGAGTCCCGGGTGGCAGTTGAAGTAGTAGCGGTCGTAGAAGTTGCGATCCGATGTGCCCACGTAGCGAATGGGCTCGGCGACCTGGTGGATCGGGTAGTCGTCCATGGGGGAGAGCATCACGCCACCCCCTGGCGGCCGATACGGTCCCAGTACGTGCCGTCGAGCATCTGTTCCACCGTCGCACGGTGCATGATCATGTCGTCGGGATCCTCGGGAGCCTGCGCCTGAGCGAATGCGACCGCGCGGCTCTGGACGCGGAACATGATGATCGCGTGACGTAGCGCGGCGTAGAGGGTGAAGAAGTCCAGGTTCGCCGCGTCGTGACCGGTAAGGACACGGTACTCGGCGGCCACGTCCTCGCGGCGGAGAAAGTCCGGCAGGCCGGGCAGGCCCGCCATGCCGGCAAGATCTTCGAAGAAGCGGTGCAGGAAGATCATCCAACCGAGGTCCAACTCACGGGGACCGAGAGTTGCCATCTCCCAGTCGAGTACGGCCACCGGGGTGAAGTCCTGATAGATGACGTTCCCGATGCGGGAGTCGCCCCAGCACAGCACCGCGGGTCCGGACACGGTCGGCCAATGGGCGTCCAACCAGTCGAGACCGCGTTCGATCAGCGGCGAGTGCGGACCGGACTCGATTACCCACTGGTAGTAGCGCCGCTGCCCGTCCACGTGCGCGTGCAACGCCGCATCGGCGGAGACGTGGTTGCGACCCAGCTCGCCGGTCAAGCCCGGAAATAGCTGCGCTGGTGAGGGTATCGCGTGCAGATCGGCGAGGAGCCGGACCGAGTTGTCCTGCAGACGTCGGCGATCCTCGGCAGAACCTTCGGACAGCCATGAGCCGAAGTTGTACGGCATCACGTCGGGGGGCACTTGCCCGTCGATACGCTCCATGACGAAGAACTCGCCGCCCAGTGCTTCAGGTGAGGTTTCGGACCAGTAGACCCGCGGGACCGGGACGCGGGAGTGCGTGCCGACGGCCTTGATCACCTCGAACTGCTGGTCCAGGTCGTAGGACGGGAAGATCGGTACTGCCGACGGTGCCGGAGCGATGCGGGCCACCAGGTGGTGGTTGCGCCGCACGAAGTCCTCGTTCCAGAGTGCATCGAACAGGATCGTCTCGTTGGACATGCCGTTCGCGGCCGGAACCTGCACATCGGTGACCCGTGGATCCGAGCCTGGTGGCAGTTTGGTCTGCAGCCATCCGCCGAGTCGATCGGCCAGCTCGGATGGATCGGTGCGGGACTGGCCGGGCCGGGCGACCTCGGCGAAATCCTGGTCTTCGCGGGTGTTATCGGAACTCATGACGACCCTTCGATGGTCGCGAGGCGTACAGGGCCTCGAAATGTTGAGACTCGATGCGGCACAGAATGTTCGAGCAATACGACATGTTCCGGCGAAACAGTGACACAACGGTCCTCTGCCCGAGAGCAGTGACCCGGCGTGTGGGGATAGTCGATACGATCTGTATCGGCTATGGCGTGGAACAATGTAACCTCCATCACACTTCGATGCAAGGGGTTCAGCGATGTCCGGGCAGCGCCAGATGCAGCACAAGCTTGGGCCGCAACGCAATCCCGCCATCGACGAGGCTGTTCTGAATGCGACGAGGGAGCTGCTCGTCGAGAACGGCTATGCCGGAACTTCGATTGACGCCATCGCCACGCGCGCGGGTGTCGGCCGCCCGGCGATATACCGACGCTGGCCCTCCAAGGCGCATATCGTCCACGACGCGGTGTATCCGGTGACGGAGTCCGAGAGCGTATCCGACCTCGCGATCGGCGACGAGATCCGCCGCCTCATCTTCGGCGCCGTCGCATTGTTCGGGGACGCTGCCACTCGCGAGGCGGTGCCTGGGCTGATGAGCGAAGGCCGCAGCTCCGAGGAGCTGCGCAGGGCGCTGATCTCAGACCAACTCGAGGTGATTCGCGAGGAGCTGGGACGCCGGATGGCGCAGGCAGTGGAGGCAGGTGAACTGCGCGACGGCGTCGATCCGGACACGCTGCTCGATGTCATTGCGGGGGCCGCGATCTTTGCGCAGTCTGTCCGGGACCTCCAGGATCAGGAGCGGCTCGCGGCGTCGCTTGCCGAAATCGTGCTGAACGGAGTCCTGCCGCGATGACTTGCCGTATCGAGTCAGCCGGCCAGGTCGTCGGGGCCGATCTCGTCCGTCCGCCATTCTCGTCCGCTCAGTGGCGATTCGAACCGAAGCCGTGTCCATACGGCCCAGGCTGCGACGACGATTGCGATGGTGACTGCGACGCGCTGAAGCGAGGTCATCTGGCCATTCTGCCCGGTCTCGGTCGGGCGCGCTACGTCGAACAACTCGCCCGAAACGTTCGGGATGTGGAAATGAGAACAGGAGAGTATGCATGAGTGCTGCCGAGGATCTGGTCACGGAGTTCTGCGGTCTGTGGGCGAACCCGGATTCGGCCTTGATTACAAGCTACTTCGCTGAAGATGCTGTTTACCATAATATTCCGATGGAGCCGGTCAAAGGGCGTGAGGATATCCGCGCCTTCATAGAGGGATTCCTTGCCGCGTTCGACGGCATCGACTTCCAGATCCATCGGCAGATCGCCGTAGACGGCATCGTGATGAACGAGCGTACCGACGTGCTGCGCGGCGCCGGCAAGGAGATCGCGCTGCCGGTGATGGGCGTCTTCGAGGTGGCGGACGGCAAGATCGCGGCCTGGCGCGACTATTTCGACATGGGCGCTGTCAATGCGGCGTTCGGTGGCTGACTCGGGCGCATCGCGGGCAATCTACACATAGCGCCGGAGGAAAGAAAGGCCTTACGGGATAGTTGGACGTCCTATAATGTGCGTCACATGAGTCAGGATCCGCGCACCGACACCGTCGACGGAGTACTGCGACGGGCTGCCGCTCGGCAGCCCGATCGCACCGCTCTCACCTTCGGTGACCGCACCTGGACCTACCGCGAGCTGGACGACGCGGTCACCAGGGCGGCCGCCCGCCTACTGGCCCTCGGGCTCGGTCCTGGCGACAGGGTGGCCGGGTACGGCGTCAACTCCGATGCCTACGTCATCGGATTCCTCGGTTGCGCGCGAGCCGGATTGGTGCACGTGCCGATCAACTATGCGCTCACCGGTGCCGAGCTGAGCTACCTACTCGGGCAGTCCGGCGCCCGGGCGGTACTGGTAGATCCGGCGCTCGAGCCGACCCTGCGGACGGTGAGCGACGGGCTCGCCGTCGAACATGTGGTGGCGCTGCGTGACGACGCCGGCTCGCTGCTTGAATCGAGCGCTACGGGTGCGGTTCCCGCACTGCATCCTCTGGCGGCGTCCGGCGATCTGGCACAGCTGCTCTATACCTCGGGCACCACGTCGAAGCCCAAGGGCGCCATGATGACCCACGGCAGCCTGGTCCACGAGTACGTGTCTTCCGTGATTGCACTTGGGCTCGGCGCCGAGGACAACCCGTTGATCTGTATGCCGCTTTACCACTCGGCCGGGATGCATGTGTTCATGCTTCCGTACCTCTCGGTGGGGGCGACCGTGAATCTGATGCAGTCCCCGGATATTCCGGAGATCCTCCGGCGCGTCGAGGCGGATCGGATCGGGTCGCTGTTCCTCGCGCCCACGGTATGGGTGCCGCTGGCCAACCATCCCGATCTCGACACCCGCGACCTGTCCTCACTGAAGAAGGCACAGTACGGGGCGTCGATCATGCCGGTGACGGTGCTCAACCGGCTGCGTGAGCGGTATCCCGATCTGGGCTTCTACAACTGTTTCGGGCAGTCGGAGATAGGCCCGCTCGCCACCGTGCTGCAGCCCGCAGAACATGCGGACCGACCCTCGTCATGCGGGCGCGCGGTGTTCTTCGTCGAGACGCGTGTCGTGGACGCGGACGGTCGCGACGTTGCCGACGGCGAGCCGGGCGAGATTCTCTACCGATCTCCTCAACTGTGCGAAGGATATTGGGAGAATCCGGAGGCGACGGCGGAGGCCTTCCGTGACGGCTGGTTCCATTCGGGTGACCTGGTGACACGCGATGCGGAGGGTTTCGTCACCGTCGTCGACCGGATCAAGGACGTGATCAACACCGGCGGCATCCTGGTCGCGTCGCGTGAGGTGGAGGATGCGCTCTACACGCACCCCGCGGTCGCGGAGGTGGCCGTCGTCGGTACCCCGGACGAGAAGTGGATCGAGGCGATCACCGCCGTCGTGGTGCTGCGCGCCGATGTCGACGGAGTCGATGCCGATACGCTGATCGAGCACGTGCGAGATAGGATCGCTCCGTTCAAGGTGCCCAAGCGAATTCGGTTCGTCGAGGCGCTTCCTCGCAACCAGAGCGGAAAGCTCCTCAAGCGGGAGCTGCGCACAGTGTTGGACCCGGTCTAGCATCGCTGGGAATCGGTGATCGGGCCGATATGGGACGGGGGGCGTCGTGCGGTGGCTGCTGTCGATACTCGCCGTGCTGGGACTGACAGGCGCGGTGTCGTTGTCCGCGCCGGGGACGGCCTGCGCCTGTTCATGCGCCTACACTCCCGACGGCCCGGAGATCGTCGAGCAGGTCTCGCATGCCGCGTCGGCCTTTGCCGGCACTGCTGCGGCGATGCGCGTGGACGGCGACACGGCGTACTACGAGTTCGAGGTCCACGAGGTGTTCCGGGGAGAGGTGGGCGCGACGACTGTGGTGTCGTCGAGTGTGCAGGGCAGCGCCTGCGGCCGTGGCTTCGAGATAGGTACCGAGTACCTGGTGTTCACGTCTACGTACGACACTCAGGGTGCCCCCTGGGCTGTCGAAAGCTGCTCGGCGACAACCGAGTCGAGCAATACACGGACTCGCGACGCGGCTGTGACCGCGTTCGGCCCGGCGAGGCCGCCGGAACGGCAGGTCGGCGATATCGGTGCCGACGACGTCGGCAGACCGCTGTGGTGGGGGCTCGGTGCCACCGTCGTCGTGGTGTGGTTCGTCGTGCTCGTCGTCCGGCAGCGACACTTGGCGGCAGAGGAACTGAGCCGTCGACGGCTCGACCCTGCCGAGTAGGGCAGGTTCGAGCCGCCTGACCTTGCGGTGCGGTGTGGGATCTAGCCGCCCCAGGTGACAGCAACGTCGTTGTCGCGCAGCCAGATCTGCGGATCGACCTGGTTGCCAGCCGGATCCCAGACCTCGAAGTGGAGGTGCGGTCCGGTGGACTGGCCGCGGTTGCCGACGGTCGCGATCTGCTGGCCGGCGACGACGCGTTCACCGACGCCGACTGTGAAGGTGTCGACATGGCCATACACGGTGATGGTGCCATCATCGTGTTGGACGCGGACCCATTGGCCGAATCCGGAGGCCGGGCCGGCGTTGATGATCACACCGTCAGCGGCGGAGTAGATCGGTGTGCCGAGATTGGCGCCGATGTCGATGCCGTTGTGGTGTGTGCCCCAGCGCGGGCCATAACCGGAGGTCAGGACGCCGGAGACCGGCTGGATGGCACGCGCTCGCTGCGGAAAGACCCGGTTGGCGGGCGCAGGTGCAGGTGCAGGTGTCGCATCGGGTGCGGGTGCGGGTGCGGGTGTGGGTGCGGGTGCGGGTGCCAGCTTCTTCGGCGCCGGCGTCCACTGCTGATCGGACGGCGTCCACTGCTGGGGTGCCGGTGCTGCCGGAGGGGTGGGTGTCGCCGGGGCGGCAGGTGCCGGGACTCGAGGCAGTAGGAGGCCTGCGGGCAGCTCGATTTCGACATTGCCGAGGATCGGGAGCTGGAGTGGGGCTGCTGCGGCGGTGGTGACGCCGATCTGCGCGCTGCCAGTGAGGATGGCGCCGGTGGCAGCTGCAACTGCGGCGACCTTGAGCGAACGACGGCCGCGGGTGGTGTGCGAAGCCTTGGTCGGGGAGTTCGAAGGACTAACCGTCCTGTGGTGATTGGCCACAGTAAGTACCTCATCTGTGTCTCTGGTCGGCCCTGATCGGGATTCGCGACCTCGGTATATCCCCCCGGTCACATGAAAGTAACAAAACGATATCGACACGTCTACCGTGACCGAATCTTTATCTTGATGAGTTATAAACCGACCAGTTTCGAGAGTAAGTGCTGGTCAGGGTGCTGGGCGGGTTGCGGTCGGCCCTGTGACTGCACGCGGGTAGACGGCGGGTCCGTCGGTCGACCCATGCAGCATGCGGCGAATGTCGAGGTCACGACGATGCCCGTCACGGTGTCCTCGGGCAATTCCGTCACCAAGACGGTGATCGCCCACGGGCGGTGCGCTGTCCGCGTCCTGTCGAAGATTCGATGGACTCGTGTAGCCGGGTCGGGATAGCCGGCTCCGGGAAGTGTGACGGGCATCACATAGAGATGGGTTGGCGAGAACGGAGATCCTGGGCGTCTGGAGCATCTGCGGACGCAATCGTGTGGGCGGTCCGGCGGCTGAATGCTCGGCGGCGACCTGTTGTTGCACCCGACTGGGTGTCTCGGCTGTGCAGGAGGGGGCGGAGTGTGGGCATGGCCGACTGTGTGCCCTTCTACTGCCGAAGGACCCCCGGGTGCGCGCCAGGGGTGCTCTTCGATCTCTCGAGCGTTGTTGCGTACCAGTTGGTCTCGTGACTCCTGTTGCGGTGCTCTTGCGTACCGTGTTCGATGCGGCACTGGCGGTGGGGGAGGTCCCGGGAAGTGATCGACCCCTTCCGTGAAGTGACTACAGTCACCTATTGACATGACAAGTGGTGCACGCCACACTTCTTAAAAAATAACTGGCTGTTCAGTCAACTAAGGAGCCCACTCATGAGTACAGCGCACAGGCGGACTCGATTGGCGACGGGGCTGACTCTCGTGGCCGCGGCAGTTGCGGCATGCGGGTCGTCGGCTGGAGATCCGAGCAAGACCCTCGAAGTCACGATGTGGGGCGGATCGGCGCAGCGTGCACATGTCGACACCTACATCAAGCCGTGGGCGGAGGCCAACGGGCTCACGGTCAGTGAGGATTCCCCCACCGACTACGCCAAGATCAAGGCCCAGGTCGATTCCAAGAACGTCACCTGGGGCGTGACCGAGGTCGAGCCGAACTTCTCCGAAACTGCCTGTGCTAGCGGAGTACTGACTAAGCTCACCCCCGAGGTCAAGCAGGCCGCGACCGACGCCGGTATCAATCCCGGCTACATCAACGACTGCGCGATTCCGAACCTCTCCTACGCCTTCACGATTGCCTACAACACCGATACCTTCGCCGACAATCACCCCAAAACGTGGGCAGAGTTCTTCGATACGCAACTCTTCCCCGGGAAGCGTGGATTCTGGAAGTACGCCACCGGAGGGATGTTCGAGGCTGCTCTGCTCGCCGATGGGGTGCCCGCGGACCAGCTCTACCCCCTCGATCTGGACCGGGCGTTCCGCAAGCTGGATACCATCAAGCAGGACATCGTCTTCTACGAGACGGGTGACGAGCAAGCTCAGCTGGTCGCGAGCGGCGAGGCACCCCTTGTACAGGCATGGAACGGCCGGATCTATCACGCGGCCAAGGAAGGCCAGCCCGTCGCGAACGAGTGGGGCCAGAACCTCGTTTCCTATGACCAGGTGGTGATCCCCGCCGGTTACCCAAACACCGACCTCGCGATGAAGTGGATGACCGCATTTGTCGGTGACGTCCAGGGGCAAGCCGCCGATGCCGAAGCCAGTGCTTACGATCCCATCAACCCGAAAGCCATGGAACTCGTCGATCCCGAAGTTGCCAAGGAACTCGCCACCTTCCCTGCCAATCAGGCGCAGGCCGCCACGACGATGAACTACAAGTACTGGGCGGAGAACTACAACACGGCGACCGAACGACTGAACGCCTGGGCGTTGTCGTGACGCAGACATTGGAGGCTGCGGCAGACGAACAAGCCGATCGGACCGGACCGCCGAACCCGGCTCCGCGCGTGCGGCGTTGGGCCCGGCTCGAGTTCGACAACTGGGCTCTGCTCCTGTTGCCGCTGCTCGGATTCCTCACCCTGGTTTTCGTGATCCCGCTGCTGCTTTTGCTGTCGAAGAGTTTCACGGATCCCGCAGTGGGACTAGCGAACTACTCGGATATCCTGACCAACCCGCTGTACCTGAAGGTGCTACGCAACACGTTCGTCACCGCGATCACCGTGACGCTGGTGACTGTCGTCATCGCCTTCCCCTTCGCCTACCTGATGACACTGGCGACGCCCTTCTGGCGCGGCGTGATGATGATCGCAGTACTCATCCCGTTCTGGACCAGCCTATTGGTGCGCAGCTTCGCCCTGGTGCTGCTGCTGCGCGATACGGGCGTCATCAACACGGTGCTCGATTCGGTCGGCGTGATCGATGAACCGATCCCGATGCTGAGACACCTGTCCGGCGTGATGTTCGGCATGGTTCAGATCACGCTGCCGTTCGCTGTACTGCCGCTGTACGCGACGATGCGCACGATCGACCGGCGGTTGTTGCTCGCTGCCGAGAGCCTGGGCGCACGACCGTCGGTGGCCTTCTGGAAGGTGTTCGTACCGTTGACGATTCCGGGTGTCTTCGCCGGATTGATCCTGGTCTTCATCCAGGCACTCGGCTACTACATCACGCCAGCCCTGCTGGGCGGTCCGCAGAACACCATGATCGGCCAGCTGATTGTCGAGCAGGTGTCGACCGTGCTCAAGTTCGGCTTCGCGGCAGCGCTGGCTGTGGTGCTGCTGGGCAGCACGCTGATCCTGCTCGCCATCGCGAGCCGGTTCGTCGATATGAAGAAATACCTGATGGGGTCGAAATGACACGAACACTCACCCGGGTGCTCCTTGGGGTGATCGCCGCTCTCACCGTCTGCTACCTGCTGCTCCCGATCCTGATCGTCATCCCGATGTCGTTCTCGGACAGTTCGTTCCTGAACTTTCCGCCCGAAGGCCTGTCCGGACGCTGGTATCAGAGGCTGATCGACGACCCCACCTGGCTGCACTCTGCCGCGACGAGCATGCGGGTGGCTCTTGTCTCGACTGTTTGCGCGGTCGTCCTGGGAGTCCTGGCTGCGCTGGGTCTGGTCCGCGGGCGATTCCCGTTCCGCGGCGGCATCACTGCTCTGATCCTGGCACCGGTAATCGTGCCGTACGTGATCGTCGGCCTCTCTGTGTACATCGTGTTCCTGCGGATCGGGCTCACCGAGACAACGCTCGGGCTGGTGCTGGTGCACACCGCGTTGGCAGTACCGTATGTGACGATCAACGTGGCGTCCGGTCTGGTCAGCTTCGATCGCAACATCGAACTGGCAGCTCAGTCCCTCGGTTCGGGTCCGGTGTCCACCTTCTTCCGAATTACGCTGCCCAACATCGCTCCCAGCGTGTTTGCAGGCGCGGTGTTCGCCTTCGTCACCAGCTGGGACGAGGTCGTCACCGCGATCTTCCTGACCGGACCGCGGATGACCACCTTGCCCGTGCGGATCTGGTCCGGTGTCAAGGTACAAGTCGATCCGACCGTTGCCGCGATCTCCGCGCTCTCACTCTTCGTGATCCTTGCCGCCTTCCTCGCCCTGGGCGCGGGCAAGCTGCTCCAGAAGGCACTCCGCGCGTACCGAAGTCGAAACGTGCCCAATGTGATTGGAGTTCAAGCATGACCCGGAAGACCAATACGACCAGCGGGGCGCCGATTCGGCTGTCGAACATCAGTAAGAGCTACGGCGACACCGTCATTCTCGACGATCTGAGTCTCGACATCCGGGGTGGCGAGTTCCTCACGCTGCTCGGTGCGAGCGGATCGGGAAAGTCCACCCTGCTCAACATCATTGCCGGATTCGTCAAGCCGACCGGAGGCACCGTCGAGGTGGACGGCGCGACCATGAACAAGGTGCCGCCGCACAAGCGCGGATTCGGGATGGTGTTCCAGAATTACTCGCTGTTCCCGCACATGACGATCGCTGAGAACGTCGCGTTCCCGCTGAAGCGACGCGGTTGGTCGAAGGAACGGATCGCCGCCGGCGTGGCCGAGGCCCTCGACGTCGTCCAGCTCGGGCATCTCGGTGCCCGTAAGCCGTCCGAGCTCTCGGGTGGCCAGCAGCAGCGCGTCGCTCTCGCCCGCGCCATCGTGTTCCGTCCGCCGGTGCTGCTGATGGACGAACCGCTCGGCGCTCTGGACAAACTGCTCCGCGAGCAGTTGCAACTCGAGGTCCGCAGGCTGCACCAGGAACTGGGGATCACATTCATCTTCGTCACGCACGACCAGGACGAAGCGCTGGCGATGTCGGATCGGATCGCTCTGCTGCGCAACGGTTCCATCGTTCAGGTGGGCTCGCCAGAGGAGCTGTACAAATCCCCCAACTCCCGATACGCGGCCGAGTTCATCGGGGCGTCGAACATCTTCGCCGGACGGGCCGTGGGTGCGGATTTCGCGGACAAGGACACCGGGCAGTGTTTCCGGCTTCCTGGATCCGGTCACCGCGGCGATGTGAGCGTTCTACTGCGACCGGAGCGTCTTCAGGTGTGTGCGCACACCGAGCCCATTCCTGTCGGGTGCGACTCCGTGACCGGAGTGGTCGAGGACAGTGTGTACTTCGGCAGCAGCCGCCAGGTCCTGGTCCGTACCAAGGCGGATCGCGTCGTCATCGCCCGTACCCCGGTTCCGCTGAGCCACGATGCCGTCACGCCAGGAGCACGGGTGAGCGTGTACTGGAATGTCGGCGACGTCACCATCCTCTCCGATCCTATCGACAGTTCGACGGCCGTCTCCGCCTGACGCGAATGCCGTCCGAAACTCATTCATTCAGGAGTCAACTTATGGCGCAAACGATGTCGCCGACCGACCGTGATCTGCGTGTCTTCCGAGACCCGGCCTCGGTGGCGGTCGTCGGCTCCACCTCGGACCCGGCCAAGTGGGGTTACTGGTTGGCAAAGGGCGCGCTCACCGGCCGCTCCCGGCGGGACGTGTTCCTGATCAATCGTTCGAAGGCAGACATTCTCGGCGAGCCGAGTCACGGCTCGCTCAGCGAACTGCCCACTACTCCCGAGCTGGTTGCCTTGTGCGTGCCCGCCGCCCACATCGGTGCCGTCGTCGATGAAGGGCTTGCACTCGGCGTGCGCGGCTTCCTCGGCATCACTGCCGGCGTCCCTGACGAGTCCGCGATCGCGCAGCGCATCGCCGACGCGGGTGCACGTCTGGTGGGCATGAACAGCCTCGGCATCTACGACAGTTCGACCGACTTGCAGCTGGCGTGGGGTCGGTTCACCCCCGGACCGATCGCGGTGATTTCGCAGAGCGGTCAACTCGGCTCCGAGATCGCTATCCTCGCCGCCCGCGCGGGCCTCGGGGTGTCCCGATTCGTATCCATCGGTAACCAGGCGGACGTTCGCGCCGCCGAGCTGCTTGCCGACCTCGTCGAGGACGAGGGCACCCGGGTGGTTGCCCTGTACCTCGAAAGCTTCTCCGCGGGAAGGGAGCTGATCGAAGCCCTGGTCACGTTACGTAATGCGGGCAAGTACACGATCTTGCTCACGGTCGGGGGGAGTGAGGCCAGTTCTCGACTCGCCCGATCCCACACCGGCTCCCTCACCTCCAATCTCGACGTCGTGGACGCGGCAGTTCGTGCGGCCGGTGCGGTGCGGGTCAATACGCCGAGTGAGCTGGTCGACGTGGCGCGGCTGTTGCTTGCGACGTCGCTGCCGCGGGGGAACCGAGTGGCGATTGTCGGGGACAGCGGTGGGCAGACCGGCATCGCGGCCGACGTGGCTGCCGCTGCAAAGCTGCGTGTTCCGGCATTCTCTGCCGAGTTGGCCACAGAGCTGGCTCAGCTGCTTCCGGACGGCGCCTCGTGTAGTAACCCTGTCGATCTCGCGGGTGCCGGCGAGAAGGATCTGGCCTCCTATTCCGATGTCGTGTCGGTGTTGCTGGCGTCGGATGAGGTCGACTCGGTGGTGCTCACCGGGTACTTCGGCACGTACGGCGCGGACACCCCGTCTCTGGTCGGGCGGGAGCTCGAGATCGTCGATGCGATGGGGGATGCGGTCATCCGCACCGGTACGCCGCTCCTCGTGCACACCATGGTCGACGGCAACCTCGCGACCGAGGCGATGTGGAAGCACCGGATTCCTGTGTACGGCAACATCGAGACGGCAGTCCGGGCCCTGGTCGATGCCGACAGGCTCTCGCGAGCCGGACGCGTTCTGCCCTGCCTGCCCGAGTGGTCCGAGCCCATCGCAGCGGGCTATCTGGGGGCACAGGAGATCCTGACGGAGTTCGGAATCCGCTTTCCTCGCGGAGTCACGGTGCGAAGTCGGGAAGATCTGGCGGTCGTCGAGGCTCAGCTCACGGCTCCCTATGTCCTCAAGGCCAGCTGGCTCGAGCACAAGAGCGAGGTGGGCGGGGTCGCGGTCGGCCTTTCGGATCTCGGAGCCCTCGCTGCCGCCTTCGAGACCATGTACGCCGCGCTCGGTGAGGGTGACTACGTCATCGAGGAACTCGACACCCGCCCGCACACAGTGGAGATCCTTCTCGGTGCGCGCCGGGACCCGGATCTGGGACCCGTCGTGGTCGTGGGCGCCGGCGGTACCGAGGCCGAGGTGTATCGCGACGTCACCGTCGAGATGGCCCCGGTTTCCATCGACACCGCGCATGCGATGCTGCGTCAGCTCGAATGCGCACCCCTACTGCAGGGTTGGCGGGGACGGCCGCCCACCGATATCGATGCCCTGGCATCGGCGGTGGCGGCGGTATCCGAGCTCGCCGCCGCTCATCCCCACATTCGTGAGCTCGAGCTCAATCCCCTCCGTGTCGGCCCGGACGGTGTCCTGGCCGTCGACGCACTGATCATCGACGACCCTCGCTGACCATCAGATAAGGACAATTCATGACTGCACCAGACATCAGGGCCGAGTTCGCCGACCGGGTGGCCGTGGTCACCGGAGGCGGCTCCGGCATCGGTCGCGCCATTGCGGTGCGATGGGCGGCCGCGGGCGGCACGGTAGCGGTGCTCGGTCGCCGCGAGGACGCGCTCAACGAGACGGTGGCCCTTGCGGAGCGGGCGGGCGGCAAGGCGCAGGCTCTCCCGTGCGATGTTCGCGACCACGCCGCCGTCGATGCGGCCATCGATTCCGTGGTCGAGCGACACGGCCGTCTCGACGCTCTGGTCAACAACGCGGCCGGGAACTTCGTCGTACCTGGTGAGAACCTGTCTCCCGGCGGCTGGAAGGCCGTCATCGACATCGTCCTCAACGGCACCTTCTACTGCACCCGAGCCGCCTCACGACACATGCTGCCGGCGGGCCGGGGATCGATTCTCAACGTGATCGCCACGTACGCCTGGCATGGTCACCCCGGCACCGTCCACAGTGCAGCGGCCAAAGCTGGTGTGGTCGCGATGACCCGCACGCTGGCTGTCGAATGGGCGGCTCGTGGTGTTCGATTGAACTGCATCGCCCCCGGCCCCACGGAGACCGAAGGTGCTGGTGCGGCACTGTGGCCCACCCCGGAGGCCCGGGCCCAGGTGCTCTCGAGCGTTCCCGCCGGCCGGTTCACCAATCCGGAAGAGGTATCCGAGTCGGCGGCCTACTTGCTCTCCGACCGGGCCTCCTACGTCACCGGTGATGTCCTGGTCGTCGACGGTGGTCAGTGGCTGGGCAAGGCGATCTACACCGATCCCACCAAGGGGGCCTGAGGATGACGGTCGAAAAGCAGACCGGCGGACGGGCGCTCGTCACCGCATTGTCGGCGCACGGCGTCGAAGTCGTCTTCGGCATTCCCGGCACCCACAATCTCCCGATCTACGCGGCACTCGCCGAATCTGGAATCACGCATATCTCGCCGCGGCACGAGCAGGGTGCCGGATATGCGGCAGACGGCTACGCCCGGGTCAGCGGTAGACCTGGCGTGTGCATCACCACCACCGGACCAGCGATTCTGAATGCGGCCGCGGCTGCGGCGCAAGCATATTCGGACTCGGTCCCAGTGTTGTTCATTGCGCCGGGGCTTCCGCTGGGGCATCCGAGCAACGGCAACGGGTACCTCCACGAGGTCAAGAATCAGTTCGGTGCAATGGATTCGATCGTCGGTCACAGCCAGCGTGTCACCAGCGTCGAAGAGATCCCACTCGCGGTGGCTCAGTGCTTTGCGGCAATGACCACCGGCCGCCCGCGGCCTGCCTATCTGGAGGTGCCGCTGGATCTGCTCGATGCGTGCGCCGATGTGCAGCCGGTCCCGCCGGTGCAGGTCCCGGTCATGGTGCCGTCGCCCGACCAGGTGCGGGCCGCCGCCGAGTTGATCGCAGCGGCCAGCAGGCCACTGCTCATCGCCGGCGGAGGATCCTGTTCCGCGGCAGGGCAGTTGCGCGATTTTGCCGAGACAATTGGTGCCCCGGTTATCACGACCGCCAACGGCAAGGGCGTCCTGTCGGAGGAGCATCCGCTTTCCCTCGGTGCAGGCCTGCACCATCCGACGGTGGCGGACCTGGTCGCGGACGCCGACCTCGTCATCGCTGTCGGTACGGAGTTGGCGCCTTCGGACCTGTGGATCGGCCCGTTGCGGGCGGAAGGAAGGTTGATCCGAATCGATATCGATCCCACTTCGGTCTCGACCAATGCCGTGGCAACGATTGCTCTGGTCGGTGATTCCGGTGCCACGCTCGCAGCGCTGCAGAATAGCGCCGGGTCGTCCGGCGGATCCGGCGTGGAACGGGCCGCTGATTGGCGCAAGCGGCTTCGGGTCGATGCCGAGCATGAAGGTGCGCGCTATGTCAGTCTCTGCGCTTCCCTGGACAAGTCGCTCGATGAGGGAGCGATCCTGTCCGCAGACAGCGCCATGGCCTGCTATTACGGGGCCTTGTCGAATCTCCCACTGCATCAACCGCGTTCGTTCCTCTATCCGACCGGCCTGGGGACATTGGGATACGGTCTGCCGGCCGCGATAGGTGCAAAGGTCGCGGCACCGGATCGGCAGGTGGTCGCCATGCTCGGAGACGGCGGTGTGATGTTCACGGTGGCCGAGCTCGCGGCCGCGGCGGAGGCTGGGCTGGCGATCCCGGTGATCATCGTCGACAACGGCGGCTACGGCGAGATCCGCAACGAGATGGTCGATCGCGGGGAGGCGGTGCACGCGGTGGAGCTCGGTTCACTCGATTTCCCCGCTCTGGCAAGGTCTCTCGGATGTCATGGGGTCGCCCTCAGCTCTGCCGACGAGGTCGGTGACGCGGTCCGGTGGGCGCTGGACGCCGACCGCCCGACCTTGATTCATGTGCGCGAGAGCGAGGACGAGTAATGAGCTGGACGCGTAACACGGTCCTCATCGACGGGAAGTGGCACGAATGTGCCGACGTTACCTCGGTGTACAACCCGGCGACGGAAGAGGTCATCGGCCAGTCGGCCGCCGCAGGGGTCGAGCAGGTCGACCGGGCGGTGCGCGCTGCGCGCACCGCCGGTGTCGAGTGGGGCCGTACCACCGGCGCAGAGCGTGCCGACGTCCTGGACTCGCTGCGCGTCCGTCTGTCCGCTGACCGGAGCCAGTTGGTCGATGCCATCGTTGCCGAGGTCGGTGCGCCGGTGACGGTGGCTGAAGATGCGCACGTCGACCTGGCGATCGAGCTGATCGCAGCCTTCGCCCGCATTGCTCGCGAGCAGCCGGCCGAGTGGGTGATCGGGAACTCGACGGTGCTGCGGCGTCCCGCAGGAGTGGTCGGTGCGATCACTCCGTGGAACTATCCGCTTTACCAGCTTGCTGCGAAAGTTGGTGCGGCTCTGGCTGCCGGGTGCACCACCGTGATCAAACCTGCCGAGTTGACCCCACTGACGACATACCTGTTCTGTGATGCGGTACTCGGGACGGCCCTTCCGCCCGGCGTCGTCAATCTGGTTCCCGGACCGGGGTCAGTCGTCGGCGCGGCCCTCGCGGCACACCCGGGAATCGATGTGGTCTCGTTCACCGGTTCGACCGCGGTGGGACGTCAGGTTGGCCGTGTTGCCGGCGAACAGCTCAAGCGCGCCTGCCTCGAGCTGGGCGGGAAGTCGGCGAGTGTGGTGCTCGACGGCGCAGACCTGGCCGCCTCGGTTGTCGGCACCGTGGATTCCGCGATGTTCAACAGCGGCCAGACGTGCAGCGCGTGGACCCGACTGCTGGTCCCTCGGGAGAGCTACACCGAAGCGGTAGCGATCGCGGCTGCCCGCGCGGACGCGATGATTGTCGGCGATCCGGTCGATCGGAATACCCAACTCGGGCCGGTGATTTCGGCACGGCAGCGCAGTTCGATCGCTAATGCCGTGGAGAGTGCGGTCCGCCGTGGCGCCCGGATCGCGGCCGGCGGAACCGAACAGATTGCCGAGCGCGGTCACTACCTGCGACCGACGGTGCTCGCAGACGTCGACCGTGCGGATCCGATTGCCCACGAGGAGATCTTCGGCCCCGTCCTCGTGGTTCTTCCGCACGATGGCGACGACGACGCGATTGCCGCGGCCAACGACAGCGCATACGGTCTTGCCGGCGCGGTGTGGTCGGCCGATCGCGAGCGTGCCGTCGCAGTAGCCGGCCGAATGGACACCGGCCAGGTCGACGTCAACGGTGCCGCGTTCAATCCCGTTGCGCCGTTCGGCGGCTGGAAGGCATCGGGGCTGGGCCGCGAACTCGGGAGTGTGGGCGTCGAGGAGTTCACCGAGCTGACGGCGGTGCAGCTGTGAGCGCGCCCCGCCGGCCGCTGGCCATCTACACCGATGTGGTCGATACCGATATCGCGCCCGGCCTGGAGCTGTTGGAACGCGCGGGATTCGAGACTCGGGTTCTGCACGGTGCCGACGAGGCGTCGGTGCTGCGGGAGGCGCAAGACGCCGAGGTGCTGCTGGTGGGCTACCTGCACATCACCCGCGCGATCATCGAGGGGTTGCCGAAGCTGCGCCTGATCGCCACCCAGTCCGTCGGGGTGGACATGGTCGACACCGCCGCCGCGGCCGAGCGCGGCATCAGCGTTGCCACCGTGCCGGGAGCCGCCACCGAGGAGGTCGCGGTCCATGCTCTGGCGATGGCACTCTCGCTGATCCGCGGTCTGCCGTTCCTCGATCGGGACGTGCGCGCGGGCGGCTGGGACGGCACGGCCGAGCGTCTGCTGCGGCCATCAGCATCCACTCTGGGTGTGGTCGGCATGGGCCGGATCGGGCAGCGACTCGCCGCGCTCGGTGACGGAATCTTCGGCGAGGTGGTCGGATACGATCCCGTGCTGGCGGACGGCCAGTGGCCCACCGCGGTGCGGCGCCTCGAGTTCGATGCGCTGCTGGAATCGAGTGATGTGGTGTCTGTGCACGTCCCACTCACGAAGCAGACGGAGCGGCTGATCGACGCCGCCGCGCTGGCGCGGATGCGGCCGGGATCGTTCCTGGTCAACGTGGCTCGGGGTGGTGTGGTCGATCACGATGCTCTGCTCGCGAGCCTCGATCGGGGGCAGCTCGGCGGGGCCGCCCTCGATGTGCTGCCAGTGGAGCCGCCCACCGATCAACGCATCTGTGGGCATCCGCGGATCTTGGTCACCCCGCACGCGGCTTACCTGTCGCCGGAGAGCGCCGGTGACTACGTGCGGATACAGGCGGAGAACGCCGTTGAGTGGCTGCTGACCCGGGAGGTGACTGCAGCGTCCTGACCGATCTCCCTCACTTCCCCATTCACCTCGCCAGTAAATTAACTGACTAGCCAACCAGGAAAGGCTCATCATGGCCACCACGCAGTTCGACCCTTGGCCCCTCACCACCGAACAGCAGGAGATCGTCAAGCTGTGCCGCGACTTCGCGGAGAAGGAGATCCGTCCGCGCGGACGCGAGGTCGACGAGGCCGATGTCGTCACGCCGGTCGACATTTTTCAGAAGGCCGCCAAGGTCGGCATCACCGACTTCATGATCGACGAAGAGTTCGGCGGCGGCGGGTTCTCCGACGTCTTCACCCAGTGTCTGGTCCAGGAAGAACTGTGCTGGGGCGATCCGGGCATCGGAAACCTGGTGTGTTCCAACGGCTTCTTCTCGGATCCTCTGATGGCATTGGGAACACTCGAGCAGAAGGAGAAGTGGCTGCGTCCGCTCACCGGCGACAACCCGGTGATGACTGCCCTCGCCACCACCGAGCCCGGCTCCGGTTCCGATGCTGCCTCGATCATCACCACCGCCACCAAGGTCGATGGCGGCTACAGGATCAATGGACAGAAGGCGTGGATCTCCAACGCCGGCGCCGCCGAGCAGTACGTCGTGTTTGCCAAGACCGATCGCAACGAGCGCTCCAAGGGTGTTTCTGCCTTCTTGCTGAAGAAGGATGCTCCCGGATTCTCGTGGGGCGAACCGATGAAGAAGATGGGGCAGCGCGCGATCGTCTGCCGCGAGCTGTTCTTCGACGATGTCTTCGTCCCGGACGAGAACCGACTTGGCGACGAGGGCCAGGGCTTCTACGGGCTGATGAAGACGTTCGACATCTCCCGCACGGTGCTCGGGGCGGCGGCGGTCGGCGCCTCCCGTGCGGCCTATGAATACGCGCTGGACTACGCGCGAACCCGAAAGCAGTTCGGCAAGCCGATCATCGAGCACCAGGCCGTCGCTTTCCGTCTGGCCGACATGGCCACCCGGATCGAGACAGCTCGGCTGATGGTCCTCAACACTGCGCGGGTCATCGATGCCGGAGGGGATGCCACAGGACTCGCAGCCATGGCGAAGCTGACAGCGTCCGAGACCGCCATGTTCGTGACGTGGGCGGCCGTGCAGACCCTTGGTGGCTGGGGCTACTCCCGCGAGTACCCCGTCGAGCAGTGGATGCGGGACGTCAAACTCGAGGAGATCGAGGAAGGTACCTCCGACATCATGCGGCTCGTCATCTCCCGGAATCTGGGGTGACTCGGCGCCCGGGCACCGGATCGGCGGTGCACGTCGAGGATCGGCGCGTTGCCGGTGCCTGGGTCGGCGGGATAGCGTCCGCGATCGCGTACGGTCTGACACCGACCGTGGCAGCCCTTGCCTACACGGAGGGTGTCTCGCCCTCCGTGTTGGTGACTCTTCGCGGGCTGCTCGGTGGCGCGCTCATACTCGCCTTTGCCGCAGCCACCGGGCGTCTCCGGCGGCTGCCCCTCAGGGCGTCGCTGGGTCTGACGTTCCTGTGCGGACCGATCTTCGGGCTACAGATCCTCGCGTACTTCGCCGCAGTGCAGTCAACGGGAGCGCAGATCGCCCTTGTGCTCGTGCACGTCTATCCGGTGTTCGTGTTGCTGCTGGTCATGCTGACCAGGGGACAGCGAGCCGGGCTCCCCGTGCTGATGGTGTGTGCCCTGATGATGGGCGGGATCGGTCTGGTTTCCGGCTCAGGCTCGTCTTCGATAACGGCGGTCGGCGCCGGTATGGCGGTGTTGAGCGCCGCTGGGTACGCGGTGTACCTGGTTCTCGGCGAGCCGTGGGTTCGACAGGTTGGTGCGATTGCCGCCACGGGCCTGGTCACGGCGGGGTCGACCCTCGCCGTCGGCATTGTCGCTCTCGCGACACATCAGGACTTCGCACTGTCGTCTGGGGGATGGCGCACCGTCATTCTGCAAGCAGTGTTTCTCATCCCGATCGGAGTCGGCGGCGCCTTCTATGCGGTCCGGCACCTGGGTTCGGTCTCGATGAGCCTGCTCGGATTGCTCGAACCGATCGTCGGGGTGGTCGTCGCGGCTATCGTGCTCTCGGAAAGGCTGGGCGGCCTCCAATGGGCAGGGGTAACCACGATTCTCCTGGCTTGCTCGCTATTGCCGTGGGCAACGAGATGGCGGAGAGCGCGAGGTTCCACAGACACAAGCGAACGTTCAGTTACGGTTTCGAACTAGAACACGTCACACTCGAGGAGTTGTCCACTCAATGCCACGACCCAGCGTTGAAGCCGAACGCCGAGAACAGATTCTGCAGGCGACTTGCGAGGCCATCGCCGAGCTCGGCTTCCGGGATGTCCGCATCTCCGATGTATCCCGACGCGCCGGCGTGAGCAACGGGACCGTGCACTACTACTTCGACTCGAAGGATGCGTTGCTGCACGCCGCATTCCAGTTCAATTTCGAGAACTCACTGGACCGGCGTGCGTGGATCATGGAGAAGAGTGACGGCCCGTTGGTCCGGCTGCATCGCCTCGTCGAGTCGTATCTGCCTGCCGGTCCGGAAACGGTGACCGCATGGCGAGTCTGGGTCGAACTGTGGGCATCTGCGCTCGGCGACGCGGAATTGCAGAAGCTCAACGACAACGTCTACGGCGAGTGGCGCGCTGTGGTGTACGACACCGTGGAGGCCGGTATCGACCAGGGCGTCCTGCGCGCTGAAGACCCGGGGGTGGCCACTGACATGTTGCTGGGTTTGCTCGACGGCCTGGCCATTCAGGTTCTGACCGGGTCTGCGCACATGACTCCGACGCGCATGCGCGCCATCTGCGACCAGTTCATCGACGCAATCACGGTCGGGCGGGCAGTTTGAGCGTCGGCGCGGAAATGCCGGACATGCCGATGGGCGGAACAACTCGATAGTCGGTCAGCTGGAGGATGCAGCTCGTCGCGGTGATCCGCGCGCTCGTCGCACATTCCGGACGTGTCGCCGATCCGAAAGGCTGCCATGGAACGAAACCCGCATGTCAGAGGCATTTCGTCTGTTTGTCGGCGCCATTTCGCCGGCAGGTCGAGAGTTAGCCTTCTCACTGTGACCCTGTGCGTGGACGAAGCCGGATCCCAGTCGAACCCGACCCGGATCCAGAGTTCGGTGTTCCGGAGCAAAGTGACATCCGCGCAGGCGGCCGTCGAGTTCATCCACCCCCACGACACGGTCGCGATCAGCGGTTTCGCCAGCGCCGGCACGCCCAAGGCGATCATTCCCGCGCTGGCGGAACGGATCCATGCGGTCCGCGGCGCCGGATCGAACTTCACCATCAACCTGCTCACCGGGGCGTCCGTGTCGGCGAGCACCGAGAAGCTGCTCGCCGAGGTCGACGGCATCTCGCTGCGCATGCCGTACCAGTCCGAGCCCACCGCGCGCCGCAACATCAACAACGGACGGATGGACTACGTCGACATCCACCTCTCGCACGTCGCGCAGCAGGTGTGGGAGGGCTACTACGGCAACGTCGACGTCGCGGTAGTCGAGATCGCCGGTATCACCGAGTCCGGTGAGCTGATCCCGTCCACCTCCATCGGCAACAACAAGACCTGGCTCGACGTCGCCGACAAGATCATCCTCGAAGTCAACTCGTGGGTGCCCGACGCGATGACCGGTATCCACGACGTTTACTACGGCACCGCGCTGCCGCCGTTCCGCAAGCCGATCCAGCTGACGTCCGTCGAGGACCGCATCGGCCAGCCCACCATGAAGGTGGACCCGCAGAAGGTGGTTGCTGTCGTCGAGACGAACGCCCGCGACGCAGCGAGCCCGCTCACTGCGCCGGACGCCGTGAGCCAGGCCATCGCGGCGCACGTGCTGGACTTCTTCGAGTACGAGGTGTCCAAGGGACGGCTGCCCGCCGACGGTCTGCTGCCGCTGCAGTCCGGCATCGGCAACGTCGCCAATGCCGTGTTGCAGGGCTTGGACGCCGGTCCACACAAGGGCCTGACCTGCTTCTCCGAGGTGATCCAGGACGGAATGCTGCACCTCATCAAGCACGGCACCGTGCGGTACGCGTCGGCCACGTCGCTCGCACTGTCGGATGCCGGTATCGACGAACTGGTGTCGAACATCGACTTCTACCGCAAGCACATCGTGTTGCGCCCACAGGAGATCAGCAACCACCCGGAGATCGTCCGCCGCCTGGGCGTCATCGCGATGAACGGCATGCTCGAGGCCGACATCTACGGCAACGTGAATTCCACGCACGTCATGGGCACCAAGATCATGAATGGTATCGGCGGCTCGGGTGATTTCGCCCGTAACGGTTACCTGTCGATGTTCCTGAGCCCGTCCACCGCGAAGGGCGGCGCGATCTCCTCGATCGTGCCGATGGTCCCGCACGTCGACCACACCGAGCACGATGTCCAGGTGCTCGTCACCGAGCAGGGCCTGGCCGACCTGCGCGGCCTGTCGCCGCGCAAGCGCTCCCGCGTCGTGATCGACAAGTGCGCGCACCCCGACTATCGGGCGATGTTGCTCGACTATGTCGACCGGGCGGAGGCATTCCCGTCAGCGGGCCACACACCGCACTTGCTGGGTGAGGCGCTGTCGTTCCACCAGCGGTTCAGCGAGACGGGTTCGATGCGGCCGGAGTGACGGCCGGCGGGATTTTCGTGTAGGTGACGCCGATCGCCGGTTCAGGTTTCCGGGTCGCCGGGGGCTCGGCGGGGCAACCTCCCGGTGAAGAACAGCGCCGAGACGGCCAGCAGGGCAGCCACCGAGAAAGCGCCCTGTAGCGCCTCGAGGCGCGCATCGGAATTGGCCTCGACCACGGCATCTGCGACGGTGGGATCCACCGAGGCCCCGTCGAGTGCCGTACGCAGCTGGGTATCGCTGAGGAATGGCACACCACCGGTGAGTTCGGTGGTGGCTTGGCTGCGAACCGAGTCGGGCACCCGGGGGTCGTTCTCGATCCCGGCGATCACCGATGCGCTCAGGGTCGCGATCAGCACCGAGCCGATGAGGGCGGTGCCGAGGGAAGCGCCGAGGTTGGTCGCGGTGTTCTGCAGTCCGCCCACCTCGGCGCTGCGCGAATCGGGCACCGCCGAGACGGTGACCGCGCCGAGCTGGGATGCCAGCGCACCCAGACCGAGCCCCATCAACACCATCGGAATTGCCACAACTTCGGCGTCGGCGCCCGGACTCATGCCGCCCGCGAGGATGACGATGCCGACGATCATCGACGCGAGCCCGAGCCGGACGACACGGCGCGGCGAGGCGTGCGGTCGAAGCCGCGGGATGCCGATCGCGGCCAACAGAAGCGCCAGCGACAGCGGGAACAGTCGGATACCCGTCTGCAGAGCGCTGAGTTCGAGTACGACGGACAGGAACAACGGTACTGCGAAGAAGACGCCCGCCTGAACGATGAACTGGGCAAAGAACATCGCCAGGCCGCCGGACAGCTGGCGGTTGGCGAGCAGGCTCGTGTCGAGCAGCGGTTCCCGGCCAGTGCGGGCCACATGCGACTCCCACTGTATGAACACGTACACCACCAGGAGCCCGGTGAGGATCAACCAGAAGACGGGTGAGAGGCCGAGGATCTCCGGACTACCCGGCCGGCCGCGCAGCCAGCCCCATTCGCCGGATCGGAGCACGGCGAAGACCGCCAGGCCCAAGCCGACGACCGACAGTACCGAGCCGACAAGGTCGAGCCGGACCCTCGACGCCGGGACGTCCTCGATCCGGCGCAATACCGGGAGGATCAGTACGACCAGTACAACCTCGCCTGCGAAAACATAACGCCACGAGGCGAATGTCGTCACGGCGCCGCCGATGAGCGGTCCAGCCGCCACTGCAACCGCTCCGGCCGCGGCGATCAGCCCGTAGGCGCCGGGCCGTCGCTCCGCCGCAAAGTTCGACGCGACCAGAGCGACGATTGCGGGCATGATGAGCGCGGCTCCGATCCCCTCGAGCAGGGACCAGCCGACCAACAGCACTGGAAGATTCGGTGCCAGCGCGGTGGTGAACGATCCCGCGCCGTAGACGACGAGTCCGATGGCGAACGCGCGGCGGCGGCCGAGGATGCTGCCGATCTTGCCGCCCGTGATCATCAGTGTCGCCATGACCAGGGTGTACAGCGTGATTGCGGTCTGGATTCCGGTGATGGTGGTGCCGAGATCGGACGCGACTGCGGCCATCGACACGTTCATCACCGAACTGTCGAGCGTCATCAGGAACTGCCCGGCCGCGAGGACGAGCAGGACCAGGCCCGCCCCCGATCCGGTCGTCAGCCCAGCATTTCGGCGCATCCCTCATTGAATCAGCGTCTCCCCCCGAACGGGGGCCGATCGGGCCAACTCCGCCCCGTGCGTGGTTTGCGAGTCTCTGGACTCGCAAACCACGCACGGGGCCGCAGGCCCTCCGAACGTCCAAATTGGTTGTGGCAAAACAAGTTTTGGCAAATCTGCATCGATCGTTCGAGCTGCCTGTGATGCCCGCCGGGGGAACCGGTGAAATGTTCGGGCGGGAGCGGAAACACGGATATAGTTCACATCCTGTACAGGGTCCCAGCTACACCGATATGCGGCACCGGCTTGCTGCCTTCGATCGCGGCTGAACAGAAGAACAGGGGAATGGAATCGATGGCGGTCAACCAGCTGATGCAGCGACTCGGCGGGGATGCACGGGTGGAGCTGTTGCGCGCGATCCGGGAGTCGGACGTCTCCCCGTACTTCCGGGTGATGGAGTCCGCGACGGCGCCCGTCGTCCGGGTCGAGGGGGCCGACAAGATCATGCTCGGCTCCAACAACTACCTCGGTCTCGCCGACCATCCGGGCCTCAAGCAGGGGGCGCAGCAGGCGCTGGACCGGTTCGGCTGTGCTGTCACCGGGAGCCGTCTCCTCAACGGCACCCTCGATTTGCACATCGAGCTCGAGGCCGAGATTGCGGATTGGCACGGCACCGACGGTGCGATTGTGTTCACCACCGGGTATCAGACGAATCTCGGAACCATCAGCGCGATCGTGGGCAAGGGCGATGTGATCGTCGTCGATGCCGCGGCCCACGCCTCGATCCGTGACGGAAGCGCGCTGTCCGGGGCCACCGTGCGCAAGTTCCGGCACAACGACGTCGAACATCTCGAGAGCGTGCTGGCCGAGCCGGTGGAGGGCGGCGGCGCGGTGCTGGTCGTCGTCGATGGGTTGTATTCGATGGAGGGCGACTTCGCGCCGCTCGACGCGATGTCGCAGGTGTGCGAGCGGTACGGTGCCGCGTTGATGGTGGACGAGGCGCACAGCCTGGGGTTGTTCGGACCGAAGCGGACCGGAGTAGCCGAACTGCTCGGCGTGGCGGGAACTACGGACATCCGCATGGCGTCACTGTCCAAGGGCCCCAGCTCCACCGGTGGATTCATTGCCGGATCCCACGACCTGCTCGACACCCTGCGAGTGCATGCTCGTGGCTTCCTCTTCACCACCTCCGGCGTGCCTGCTGCGATCGGAGGTGCGCTCGCCGCGATCCGCATCATTCGCAGCGAGGAGGGCGAGCAGCTGGCTCGACGAGCCGTCGCCAACGCGACGACCCTGCGCGATGGGTTGGTTGCGAGCGGGCTCGACATCGGTGTGCAGTCGCCGATGCCGGATGGTACCCAGGCAGCCTCGCCCATCGTCGCGCTTCATGTGGGTGATGATCTGAAGGCGATAGCACTGTGGCGCAAGCTCTTCGATCGTGGAGTCTTCACCAGCGCGGCGCTGCATCCCGCGGTCCCACGGAGCGGTGCGCTACTGAGACTGTGTGTGATGGCCACGCACACGGACGCCCAACTGCGGACGGCGATCGACGTGATCTCGCAGACCGTCGACGAAATGGCGGAATAGGATCGGGCTGGAGGCGTCGGCGGCACGCGCGTCACGAGGGGGTTGAATGAGAACGAGGATTGCGGTTACCGGTGCGACAAGTGATTTCGCTGCGGTGATCCTTCCGGTCCTACTGGCTGATCCTGACGTGGAATCCGTTGTCGGCATTGCACGAAGCGTTCCGCGGGTGGCGCACGACAAGCTGGAATCGGTCCGGATGGACATTCGGTCGCCGGAACTCGAGGAGGCGTTCCGGGGCTGCGATGTCGTTGTGCACCTGGCGTTCGTGGTCGAGGAGATGCGCAACAAGGCCGAGACCCACGACATCAATCTGCGCGGTTCGCGCAATGTGATCGACGCTGCGTACCGGGCGGGTGTTCGCCGCGTAGTGGTGGCATCGAGTGTCAACGCGTACGGTCCCGAACTGCGTCCCAAGCCCGTCGACGAGAGTGCGTATCCGGCCGGTGATCCCGACCGCTACTACTTTCACGACAAGGCGGAAGTGGAGCACTATGCCGAGTGGTGGCTGCGTCGTCATCCGGGTGAAATGACAATCTCACTGCTGAGATCCACCTATGTTGTCGGACCGCACTTCTCGAACGACGGCATCGATCAGCTGACTGCGTCGGTCGGCGCCTTCCCACGGGCCGACGAGGCCGCCTACCAGTTCCTTCACGAGCGTGATCTCGCGGACGCCTTTCATCGCGCGACCACACTTGACCTCGTGGGACCGTTCAACATCGGGCCGCCCGATTGGGTGGGTGTGCGTGAGCTCGCCGCGATGCAGGGTCAGCGCCTGTTCGACGTCCCGGAACGGCCGGCCGTCATCGCGGCGAACATCGCCTTCCGTCTGGGTCTGAGCCGGTTTTCCGGCCAGTGGATCACCGCGGGTGAGACGGTGGTGGACTCGACTCGCTTTGCGGAGGCCACTGGATGGCGGCCGATGCTGACGGCTCACGAGGCCGCAGCGTTGATGGTTCTTTTTCAGGGAAAGGGGCTGCTGCGCAAGGAGAATGCTCTCACGCGCCACGTGGCCTGCGAGGCGGCATTGGAACCGTCGACCGCGTTCACCGGGGTGGATACCGGCGGGCTCGAACACGTTCAGGTTCCGGTGCGCGAGGGATCCGTACACCTCGAGGTCCATCCCGCAGGCCCCGTCCCCGGTGGTCGGCCGCTGGTGATCCCGGTACCCGAGGGTCTGCACGCCCGATACCTGACAGCCGTCGCAAAATCGCTGTCGGAGAAGGGATTCGACGTCGTCCTGATGGACCTGCCCGGGCACGGGCTCAGCACGGGGCCACGGGGTCGGCTGACTGCTGTGTCGGTGGCGGAGGCCGTCGAGGCGGCAGTGTCATACGCGCGAAACTGGTTCGGCGGCTCACCGGTGGTGTTCCACATTCGCGGGGCCGGGGAGCCTGCTCGCTCGGCACCCTGGACCGCGAGACTGCGGGCGCGCATCACCGGGTCCATTGCGTACACGCCGGTCAACCCGTCCGACCCACTGCTTCCGCGGGTGTTGCGTGGTGTGGACGGCCGAGCCATCCGCGGTCCCGGTGAATCGCTGGTCGACGAGATCGTGGCGACCTGTGCGCCGAGGTTCGACGAGCCGCGGGCCCGGGAGCAGATTATCGGGGCAACCGAACCGTGAATGTATTCGACGCGCTGCCCGAGGTGGCCGTCACCGTGCCGCCGTGCAGGCGCACATTCTCTGCGACCAGCGCTAGGCCGATCCCGCTGCCATCGGTGCGGCCGCGGGACGCGTCCGCCTTGTAGAACCGCTCGAACAGCTGCTGTCGCTCCTGTGCCGGAATGGGCGGGCCGTGATCGGTGACGGCGATGACGGCGGACCGGTCGTCCTCGCTGACGGTCACCACGACCGGTGGCCGGCCGTGGGCGAGTGCGTTGGTCACTAGATTCGCGATCACGAGGTCCAGGCGTCTCCGGTCGACTGCGCACCGCACGGGGGTGCTGTCCGCGAACTGCACCTGGTCCTGGAAACCGCGGGTGCGCAAAGAATCCCGCACCAGATCCCCGAGATCGTGCACGTGCAGCTCCAGGTCGGCGCGTCCGGCATCGAAGCGCGATATCTCGATGACGTCCTCGGTGAGACGGGAGAGCCGTTCTGCGCCGCGGCTGACGATCCGCGCGGCTCGCGCGGTGTCCGGCCCCATCGACACGGCGTCCTCCTCGAGTACCTCGGCGACGGCGACCAATGCTGCGAGTGGCGTCCGTAATTCGTGGAACACGTCGGCGACGAATCGGCGGGCGTCGGACTCCTTGGCCGCGAGATCGGCGACTGTCCGATCGAGCTCGGCCGCGGTCCGGTTGAAAGTTGAAACCAACTCGGCCAGTTCGTGACTGGATCCGGCCGCCAACTCGTGTCGCGGCTCACCGGGTACGAGTGCAGCTGCCGCGAGATTGAGCTGGCGGAGAGGCAGGACGAGCCGCCGGGCAGTCCACAGCCCGACCAGGGCGCCGAGTGCGGCGACGGCTGCGGCGACGGCTGCGGCCCGGCGTTCCAGTTCGTCGATCTGAAACTGTGCCTGTGCGAGGTTGAAGACGGCGGCGACGAGCACCGGCTGACCGTCCGGTTCGCTGCGGACCTTCCCGGCGACGTAGAAGAGCGGTGCCGCTCGCCCCGATTCGCGTTGGAAGACCGGAAGAGGCGACGCCTCCACACGATCCAGTAGTTCCTGCGGCGGTCCGGGTACGTCGGATGGCCAGCTGCCGACCTGTATGCCGCCGGACCGTGCGAGACTGCCGTCGCCGACGCTGGCGAGTTCCCGTAGTTCGCCGTGGGTCGGTTCGGGTCCGATCCAGTTGGCCGCGGCGTCGATGGTGTCGGCGAAACCGCTCAGGATCTGGTTCTGAGCGGCGGAGAAGATGTTGCTGCGAGCCTGCAGATACACCGCGGCTGAGGCTGCTACCCCGGCTGCCAGCGCGACAGCCGCAACGAGGACGGTGAGCTGCGCCTGCAGCCCGGGCCGCCGGATCGTCACGAGACGGGTCCGAATCGGTATCCGAAGCCGCGTACGGTTTGCACGTAGCGTGGAGACGACGGATCCTTCTCGATCTTGGCGCGCAGTCGCTGGACGCACGCATCCACCAGACGCGACCCGCCGAGGTGGTCGAACCCCCATACCGACTCGAGCAGCTGTTCACGGGAGAACACCTGTCCCGGTCGGGTCGAGAGTGCCAGCAGCAGTAGCCATTCGGTGCGGGTGAGTTCCGGCTGCCGGTCACCCTCGCTGATGGTCAGTGAGTCGCGGTCGATCACCAGGTCGCCGTGGACCTCCCGTGTGGACGGGAGTTCGGGGACTGTGGCGGCACGGCGCAGCACGGCCTTGATCCGCGCGTCGAGGATGCGCGGCTGCACGGGCTTGATCACGTAGTCGTCCGCGCCGGTCTCGAGCCCCGACACCACGTCGATGTCCTCGCTGCGGGCCGTCAGCATCACGATCGGGACGAGACTGTCGGATCGAATCCGTCGGCAGACCTCGAACCCGTCCACTCCGGGGAGCATGACGTCGAGCACGACGATGTCGAAGGCTCCGGCGGACAGGGCGGTGAGCCCCGATTCGCCCGACGGCGTCGCGATGACCTCGTGCCCGTATCGGCTCAGAGCCAAGGTGAAGGCGTCGCGGAGGTTGTCGTCGTCCTCGATCAGCAGCACCGAACTCATGGGGCCATTCTGCGGGGCGGACCGGCTGACACAATCGGCGCCACACCTTGTAGCAGAACGGTGACACTGCCCCAGCCGAATCCGGACACTCGCCCGCGACGGTGGACGTCATGCAGAACTTCCGCAGGGGAATAGCACTTCCGATCGCCGGCGCCGCCATGCTGGTGGGGATTGCGTTGTGGCTCGTCTACGTCGTGACCGGTCCGGGATCCGGCGGTCCCGCCGGCCTGTACCGGCACGGCGCGTCCATCGCCTTCGCATTCGTGGATGGGGAAGACGGGACGGTCCGGGTCGCTAATCCCGGCCAGCGCCCACAGCCGACCGCGAGTGCCGCGAAGGTGATCACGGCCCTGGCCGTGCTGGGTAAGGCGCCGCTGGTGCCCGGGGAGGAGGGTCCGGTTCTGACAATGACGGAGGCCGACTCCCAGCTGTACTGGGACTATGCCACTCACGGCGGATCGGTGGTGGCGGTCGGGCAGGGGCAGGAACTGACACAGTACGAGATTCTCGAGGCGATGCTGTTGCCCTCGGCCAATAATCTGGCGGACACGCTCGCGATCTGGGCATTCGGCTCGATCGACGGGTATCGCTCCGCAGCAACACAGTTGGTTCGTTCACTGGGAATGAAGGCGACCACAATCGGCGAGGATGCGAGCGGTTTCTCCCCGACCACGACCAGTACCGCCGAGGATCTGACCCGGCTCGCGACCGCTGCGATGCGCGAGCCGGTGATCGCCGAGATAGTGGCACGTCCCGAGGCGGTGATTCCTGGAGTGGGTCCGGTGCGCAACACGAACTGGCTGCTCGGACAGCAGGGCGTGGTCGGGCTCAAGACCGGTACCACGGATGCGGCGGGTGGGGTGTTCCTGTTCGCCGCGACCGTCGGTACGCCCGGCCGCCTCGTGGTGGGAGCGGTCCAGGGCGAGGGACGTTCGGCTGATGATGCCATCGACCGCGCGTCTGCTCTGATCGCCGAGATAGCGGCCACCGAGAGTTGATTCAGGCTCAGTTGGCCATACCGCTTGGAGTCCCGACGGGTCGATCTCCGTCAGAGTCGCTCGGCCTGCCTGGACGTGATGCGCTGTAACGATTCTCGTATATCGAGAACTGTCACAGCGCATCTCGTCGACTCGCTACCGTTCCGCGATCAGGTCGAGGACGATGTCGACGATCATGTCCTCCTGGCCGCCGACCAGTGAGCGTCGGCCGACCTCGAGCAGGATCGTCCGCACGTCGATGCCGTAGCGCTCGGACGCCGCCTCCGCGTGACGGAGGAACGAGGAGTACACGCCGGCGTAGCCCAGGGTCAGGGTCTCGCGGTCGACGCGGACAGGGCGGTCCTGCAGCGGGCGGACGAGGTCGTCGGCGGCGTCCTGCAGCGCGAACAGGTCGCAGTTGTGCTTCCACTCGTGCAGGTTCGCGACGGCGATGAACGGTTCGATGGGGCAGTTACCGGCACCGGCGCCGTGACCGGCGAGGGATGCGTCGACACGGGTGACGCCTTCCTCAACTGCGACAACACTGTTCGCGACGGAGAGCGAGAGGTTCTCGTGGGCGTGGATGCCGATCTCGGTGCCCGGATCGAGGATGTCGCGGTAGGCGCGGACGCGTTCGCGGACCCCGTTCATGGTGAGCCGGCCGCCGGAATCGGTGACGTAGACGCAGTGCGCGCCATACGATTCCATCAGCTTGGCCTGCTGCGCGAGAACCTCGGCCGGTGCCATGTGGCTCATCATCAGGAAGCCGGAGACGTCCATGCCGAGCTCACGCGCCTTGGCGATGTGCTGGGCCGAGACGTCGGCCTCGGTGCAGTGGGTGGCCACGCGGACCGAACGCACTCCGAGGCTGTAGGCGCGCTCGAGTTCCTGGATGGTGCCGATGCCCGGTAGCAGGAGTGTGGTCAGCCGGGCCCGGGAGATGTTCTCGGCAGCCGCCTCGATCCATTCCCAGTCGGTGTGGCTGCCCGGTCCGTAGTTGAGGCTGCCACCGGCCAGCCCGTCGCCGTGCGCGACCTCGATCCCGTCGACGCCGGCGGCGTCGAGGGCGGCCACGATGCGACCCACGTCCTGTGGCGTGATTCGGTGCCGGACGGCGTGCATGCCGTCCCGCAGCGTGACGTCCTGGATGAACAGTGCGTCCGTCATCGGTTGACTCCCAGCTCTGCCGTAGGCACGGCGATCGTCTCGGCAATGCTCTCCGCGTATCGCAGTGCGGCGGAGGTCATGATGTCCAGGTTGCCGGCGTAGGCCGGGAGGTAGTGCGCAGCGCCCTCGACCTCGAGGAACACCGACACCTGATGGGTGGGGGTCGCCGTCGAACCCTCGGCCAGCAGCGTGTGGACCGGGTACCCCTCCGGGAGCGGGGTGATCTGGACCTGCTGCTTGAGCCGGTAGCCCGGGACGTAACCCGCCACCTCGGCGACCATCTGCTCGATCGACTCCCGGATCGCCTGGTGCACCTGCTCGTCCGGATCGGTGATCAGGCACAGAACCGTATCGCGCATGATCAGCGGCGGCTCGGCCGGATTGAGGATGATCACGGCCTTTCCGCGCTCGGCACCACCGACGGATTCAATTGCGTGTGAAGTGGTCTCGGTGAACTCGTCGATGTTTGCGCGCGTGCCCGGTCCCGCGGACTTCGAGGCGATGGAGGCGACGATCTCGGCGTACGGCACCGGCGTGACCCGGGATACCGCGGCGACGACCGGGATGGTCGCCTGGCCGCCGCACGTGACCATGTTGACGTTCGTGGCGTCGCGGTGCTCGGGGAGATTGACGGCGGGGACGACGAACGGCCCGATCGCCGCGGGGGTGAGGTCGACCAGCCGCTTGCCGAACGGCTCGAGCGCCTTCGCATTGGCGATGTGGGCCTTGGCGGCCGTCGCGTCGAACACGATGTCGATCTCGTCGAAGTTCGGCAGACCGATCAGGCCGGTGACGCCCTCGGCCGTCGTCGGGACCTTCAACCGGCGTGCCCGGGCGAGCCCGTCGGAGTCCGGGTCGATGCCGACCATGGCTCCCATCTCGAGGTTCTCCGAGTGCCGGATGACCTTGATCATCAGGTCGGTGCCGATGTTGCCGGAGCCGATCACGGCCACCTTGATTCGGCGTCTTTCGTCGCTCATGTGTCTTCCTATCTGCTGAAAGTTGCGGTGACCGAACCGAGGCCGGTGATGTCGGCGACCACGGTGACGCCGGGTTCGACGACAGCCATCGGTCCGAGGGCGCCGGAGAGGACCACCTGACCGGCTCGGAGCGGAGTGCCGAAGTGGCGGCTCTTCTCTGCCAGCCAGGCCAGGGCGCGGAGCGGATCGCCGAGACATGCTGCTCCGGTGCCGGCCGAGACGGCCACACCGTCGATCCGCATCTCCATCGTGGTCTCGATCGGGGTGAAGTCGTCGAGGGTGCGGCGCTGCGCACCGAGGACGAACAGTCCGCTCGATGCGTTGTCGGCCACCGTGTCACCGAAGCTGATGTCCCATCCGGCGATCCGGCTGTCGACGATCTCGAGTGCGGCGACGGCATAGTCCACCGCTTCGCGGATCTGCTGTTCGTCGAGCGGACCGTCCGAGAGGTCGGCGCCCAGGACGAAGGCGATTTCCGCCTCGACCTTCGGTTGGAGTAGTCGACCGAACGGTACGGCCTCGTTCTCGGGGCAGTGCATGTCGTCGAACAGGACGCCGAAGTCCGGCTGGTCGACACCGAGTTGCTGCTGCACGGCCGGTGACGTCAGGCCGATCTTCCGGCCGAGCACGCGGGCTCCGGCGGCTATCCGCGCAGCGGTCAATTTCTGCTGGACTGCATAGGCGCGCTCGACGTCGCCGCTTCCGATCAGGTCACGCACCGGGGCGCATGGCGTCTGTGTGCTGTTCGCGCGTTCGAGTCGCTCGAACGCTGCGTCGACCGCCTGATCGGCGGCCGAACCGTCGGAATCGGAGACCGACGTGCCGTCGGGCTCGGGAATAGTCGTCATGGGGCGTCCTGGCGTCGAGGGGCTGGGTTCGTCCACTGTCACCGTTGGCATGGCACGGCCGCCACGTTGGCGTTCGGCTCACCGGAACGCGAGTGAGTATGATTCAGAAACTCCCAGGTCAGCGGAAGGGCACACCATGGACGATCCCTCGCTCGACGCTGTGATCGACAGGAATACCGTGCTCGGCAAGGTGGTCACCGTCCTTCGCGCGTTCACCATCGATGATCACGGCGTCAGCCTCGCGGAGCTCGGCCGTCGTACCGACATCCCCAAGGGGACCCTGCACCGCGTCGTGTCCGATCTCGTCGCCGTTCGACTGCTCGATCGGACCCCGTCCGGGTACCGGCTCAGTGGTCAACTGTTCGAACTGGGAATGCGGGCGTCCGTGGAGCGGAGTCTGATCGAGGTCGCGACGCCGTTCATGGAGGACCTCTACGAGCGGACGCACGAGACGGTTCACATCGGCGTCCTCGAGGGCTCCGAGGTGGTCTACGTCTCCAAGATCGGCGGCCACCGCCAGGCTACCTCCCCGTCCCGGGTCGGCGGCCGAATGCCGTTGCATTGCACCGCTATCGGCAAGGCGATGCTGGCTCACTCCGAGCCGGCCGCCATCGAACGGGTTCTCCGCGGCCGGCTCGAGCGGCGAACGCCCCGAACCCTGATCGCCCCGGGCGTTCTGCGAACCCAGCTCGAGCGCATTGCACGTGAGGGCGTCGCATACGAGTTCGAAGAGTCCGCCGTGGGGATCACCTGTGTGGCGGCGCCGGTGCTCGATGCCGACGACCGTCCGATTGCGGCACTGAGCGTCACCGGCACCGTCGGACGGTTCCGGCCCGAGCTTCACGCTGCGTCGGTCCGGGCCGCGGCCGCTGGTGTCGGTGCCACTCTCGCGAGACGAGCGCACCTGGCCGAAGGCAGCAGAGCCGAGTAAACGCTCACGTGGGGCGGTGCACGTTCGTACCCGATGTCGCGGTGAACTGCTCGGGAGTGAGTGCGTCCGCAGTCCCGTTCATCGGGTCGCCACCCGAGCCGGTTTCGCAATTGCCAACGCCATCACCGCCGCGACCGCACACAGGCCGCCGGCAACGTAGAACGCGGCGTCGTAGCCGCCGAAATGGTCGCGGACCAGGCCCGCGAGGAAGGCCACCAGCCCAGCGCCGATCTGGTGCGAGGCGAGGACCCAGCCGAACACGATTGGGCCGTCGGCGCCGAAATGCTTGCGGCACAGTGCCACGGTCGGCGGCACCGTGGCAACCCAGTCGAGGCCGTAGAAGATTATGAACGCGATCATCGGCGGATGCACGGTGTTCGCGAACAGTAGCGGCAGGAGCATCAGCGAGATCCCACGCAGCAGGTAGTAGATGCCGAGAAGCTTGCGGGAATCGAAGCGGTCGGTGAACCAGCCGGAGGCGATGGTGCCGATCAGGTCGAAGATGCCGATCACGGCGAGCAGACTCGCGGCCGCGGTCACCGGCATGCCGTGATCGTGCGCGGCGGGCACGAAGTGGGTGCCCACCAGCCCGTTGGTGCTGGCGCCGCAGATTGCGAACGTGCCGGCCAACAGCCAGAAGACGCGCGTGCGGGCTGCGGAGCGCAGGACCCCGAGCGCGCGGGCGACGGGTCCACCCGGCGAGGCCGGGGGCGTGGGGCGGACGTAGTCGTCGGGGGCGCCGTAGGGGGTGGCGCCGATGTCCTCGGGGCGGTTGCGCAGGAACATCAGCACCAGCGGCACCACTGCGAGCGCCGCTGACGACACGGTCAGCGACACCGTTTGCCAGTCGTAGCGTTCGGCGAGCATCGCCAGCACCGGCAGGAACACCAGCTGGCCGGCGGCGCCGCCAGCGGTGAGGATGCCGGTGACCAGACCGCGGCGGGCAACGAACCACCGGTCCGTCACGGTGGCGACGAAGGCCAGCGCCATCGACCCCGTTCCGAGACCCACCATCACGCCCCACAGCAGCACCAGTTGCCACGTCGCGGACATGAACACGGTGAGTCCGCTGCCGAGCGCGATCAGTGCCAGCGCCGCGGTCACGACCTTGCGGATGCCGAACCGTTCCATCAGAGCTGCCGCGAATGGTGCCGTCAGCCCGTACAACACCAGGTTGACGGACACTGCCGCGGAGATGCTCGCCCGCGACCAGCCGAAGTCGGCGTGCAGCGGCTCGATGAGCACCGACGGCGCTGCCCGGAAGGCGGCGGCGCCCACCAGGGCGAGGAATGCGACGGCGGCGGCGGGCCAGGCCGGATGGATCCGAGGTCGGCGCCCGTCCGGGGCGGATGGCAGGGTGGAAAGGGGCGGGGCGATCTCGGAACTCACGGCGTACATTGTGGCCGCCGGACTCGATGCCCGATCACGCCGCCGTCGTCACGACGGCGGCACCGGTGAGGCAGATTCTCTACGGTGTGCCTGCGGTGCGGTGCGCTACCCAGCCTTGCCCCGGCGGCGCATCGTCAGCACACCGGCCACCCAGCCGATCGCGAAGATTATCGTCAGCGTCAGCCAGAGCGGCGCTTCGACGCTGACCCAGAACAGCGATATCGACACGGTATTGCGGTTCTGCGCCACGAAGATGATCGCGAGCACGGCCAGGACCAGAGCTGCCCACTGTGGCGGCGACACTCGGCTGAGGAAAGAACCGGACTTCGGGGTGGTCATCGCCTGAGATTAGCCAACCCGAAGCGGTTTTCGGCCGAGCACGCCGGATTTGTATCCCCCGGGACGTGTGATCCGATTCGCCGGGTTCGTCCTGCCGAGGTCTCGAATCGTGTACCAGTGGTGCCCCGTCTTGCGGTGTTCGGGTTCCGGTACTGCGTCCTGAGTACCCTGGACTCCGGATACTGCCGGCGCGCCGGGAGGACGCATGCCTCGTTCCCGTGACCTGCTCCAACGTTTCCGCCCCGTGGGCACTCCCGGGGCGGCCGCGGTCACGGGTGTCCCGGCCGACCGGGTGGCGGAGCTGTCCGCCGAACTCGAGCCGATACTGGCGTTGCTCGCCGAGACCACCGATGAAGCGCAGCGTATTCGGGACGATGCCGAGCGGGACGCCGCCCAACGGCGTCGGGCCGCCGAAGAGTGGGCGCGAGATCGCGTCGAATCCGCTCGGCGCCGGGTCGAATCCGAACGGGCCGCCGCGGCGGCCCGGGTGACAGAGCGGGCGGGCGGCGAGTCTGCGGCCACCCTCGCCGCCGCCGAACAGGAGGCCGACGCCGTGCGGAACCGTGGACGTGCCCGCGTACCCGGCTTCGTGGACCGGATCGTCGCATCCGTCCGCGCCGACCTGAGCGGGAACGAACCGGACGAAGCCGGGCCGTGACCGCATCGTGGGTGGCGGGCACCGTGCGGGCCGAGGCCCTGGCACGGAGGCGAATCGGGGCCGGCGCCGCCCGCGCGCTCGCCTCCTGCCCCACCTGGGCCGACGCGCTGACGGCGTTGTCGGCCACGCCGTACGGCCACGACGTATCGCCCACGGCGACATTGGTGCAGGCCCAGCACGGGGTGGGTGCGACCCTGCTCTGGCACCTGCGGGTGCTCGCGGGTTGGCTGCCCCGATCGGGCGCCGACGTCATCCGGTTGCTCGCGCGGGGATTCGAGATCGCCGGCATCGACGACCAGCTGGCCCGGTTGGCGGGGACCGACACCGGACCGGCGTACCGGCTCGGCGCCCTGGACACCGCATCGCGGCGGGTGGCCGAGGCCGACTCGCCAGCGGCGGTGCGCGAGTGCCTGCGGTCCTCGGCGTGGGGAGACCCGGGCGGCACGACACCGCGCGAGATCAGCCTGGGCGCACGGCTGGCGTGGGCCGGCGACCTCGTCGCCCGCATCCCCGAAGCGTCCGGCTGGGCCCGAACTGCGGCAGCGCTCTTGGTTGCCCGTGAGGTGCTTGTCGACGGTCGCCGGTGGCCGACGGCCCTCGATCGACGGGCATCGGTGGTGCTGGGCGGCGGGTTCGTCGATGCCGCCGGGTCACCATCGGCGAGCGTGGCGGGGCTGTCGGCGCTCCTGCCGTCGGGTGCGCGCGGGGCGTTTTCGGGGGTGGACCGGCCCGAGGATCTCTGGCGGGCGGAGGCGGCGTGGTGGCACCGGCTCGAGCGCGAGGGCTTCACCCTGCTGCGCGGCTCGGGATTCGAGCGTGGGCCGATCACGGGAGCCGTGGCGGTGCTGGCGGCGGACGCGTGGCGGGTCCGGGCCGCGCTCGAGGCGGCCGCTCGCCGCACCGTGACCGGTCCCGCGGTGATGGAGGCCTTCGATGGGGTGGCCTAGCTTCGCCGCACCGGTCCGGATGCAGCGCATCGCAATCGTCGCGCCGAGCGCGACACTGCGTGAGGTGCTGGTCCGGGTCGCGGCTGCGGGCACCGTGGAGATCGATCGCGCCGACGCCTCCGACGGCACCGCGGCCACGGGCGGTGGGGAGGCAGGGCGGAGGTTGCAGCGCCTGGGCGTCGAGGGGGTCGAGGTGTCGCCGTCGTTGTCGCCGGACCGGCCGGACCTCGATGTGCTCGAACGGCAGGGCCGCGCCGATCTACTCGCGGGCGAGGAACAGCTCGAGGCCTGCGCTGCCGCGGCCGTGGTGCGGGGGGAAGCTGCGGCCCTCGCCGGTTGGATATCCGCCGCCGACGTCCCCGACCTCTCCGCCCGGCTGCTCGACACGGGTGGAGCCGTGGTGCCGTCCAGGCCGTCGCGGGGCCTCGATCCCCCCACGGTACTGCGTTCCGGAAGTGCTGTACGGCAATCCTTCTCGCCGCTCGTGAACACCTACGGCACCGTTCCGTACGCCGATGTCGACCCCACGGTCCTGGCGGGTGTGGCGTACATGTTCATGTTCGGAATGATGTTCGGCGACGTGGGGCACGGGGCGCTGCTGGTGCTGCTGGGCCTGATCTTGCGTACGGGCCGCCCGGTGTGGGTGGCTCGTTACCGCAAGGTGTGGCCCTTCGTCGTGGGATCCGGTTTGGCCGCTATCGGATTCGGTTTGCTCTACGGGGAGTTCTTCGGTCCGACCGGAGTCGTGCCCGTGCTGTGGCTGTCGCCGCTCGATCAGCCGGTCACCCTGCTCGGTTCGGCGATCGGCGTCGGCGCGGTGCTCCTGGCGTGCGCGTACGTCGTGGGCACCGTCAACCGCTGGCGTGAGGGCGGGTGGGCGACGGCCCTGAGCGCACCGTCGGGGATCGCCGGCGCCGCGCTCTTCGCCGGGCTCGGCCTCGCGGTGCTCGGCGCGGTGGCAGGACGCGGCTGGCTCATTGCCGGGACCCTGGTCGCGGCCGCCGGTTTGGTGCTGGCGGCGGTGGGATTCCTCGCCGGGGCGGGCGGGGGGCTCGCCGGGGCGGCGCAGGCCGTGGTGGAACTGTTCGACGCGGTCATCCGCCTCGGCGCCAACCTCGTCTCGTTCGCGCGGCTCGCCGCATTCGGACTCACCCATGCCGCGCTCGGACAGGTGGTGTGGGACGGCACGACGGGACTGTGGGGTGTCGGTGGATGGGGTGTCGCCGCCGCACTGCTGGTGTTCGTCCTGGGCAATGTCCTTGCGTTCGCGCTGGAGGCCCTCGTTGCCGGGGTGCAGGCGCTGCGGCTCGAGTACTACGAACTGTTCTCGCGGGTCTTCGTCGCGGAAGGGCGTCCGTTCCGCCCGTGGCATGTCCCGCTCGACACCTCCAGGAGGACACCGTGACCACATGGCTCTATGCGCTGCCGGTGCTGTTCGCCGTCGTCGCCGCGACCGTGCTGGTGTTGCGCCGCCGCGGCCGGGCCGCGCTCGGGGTATTCCTCGCCCTCGATGGGGTTCTGCTGGTTGCCGCGCTGGTGGTGCTCGTCGTCGCGGTCGGCGGGCACCCGGCGTCGGCCGCGACAGTCGTCGAGGCGCAGCAGGCCGCGGCGACGTCGAACTGGGCCGCACTGCTGGGTGCCGCCGTCGCGGTGGCCGGATCGTCGATCGGCGCCGCCATCGCCGTCGCCTACACCGGGGCCGCGGCGCTGGCGGCCATGAGTGAGCGACCCGAGTTGTTCGGGCGCGCGATGGTCATTGTCGGACTGGCCGAGGGCATCGCCATCTACGGGCTGATCGTCGCGATCATCCTCATCGGCAAGGCGTGACGTCGTGGCGCGGGTGGCGGTGCTCGGTGCGGAAGTCGCGATCCAGGGTTACGCCCTGGCTGGGGCCGTCGTCGTGCCGGCGGAGGACGATGCCGCCGTCCGGGCGGCTTGGCATGATCTCGACCGTGACGTCGCGGTGGTGATCCTCACGCCGGCCGCGGCGCGCGCCCTGGGTGCGGCCGCTGTCGGGGGGCGACGCTTGACGGTGGTGATGCCCTCGTGACCACCGTGCGGACGCGGTCCGGTGACCCGCTGGCCCCGGTACGCAAGGCCCTGCTGGACCGGGCCCGCGCGGATGCCGCCCGGATCCGCGGCGCCGCGGACGCCGATGCCGCCGCGCTCGAAGCGCGAGCGCGCACGGAGGCCGACGGGCTGCTTGCCGCCGCGCGGACTCAGGGCGAGGCGGATGCGGAAACGGTGCTCGCGGCCGAGCGCTCCCGGGCCCGGCGGCGTTCCCGGACGATCGTGCTCGAGGCGCGCCGTGAGGTCTACGAGGATCTGCACGACCGGATCCGGGAGGCGGTGACCGCGCTGCGCGGCGATGCCGTCTATCCAGCCCTGCTCGAGCAGCTCGCGGCGCAGGCTCGGGCCGCCCTCGGACCCGATGCCACGATCACCGAGGACCCGGGCGGCGGAGTGGTGGGGCAGGTGCGCGGGCGACGGGCGGTGTGCACCCTCGATGCGCTGGCCGACGCCCGGTTCGATGCGCTCGGTGTCCGGCTCACCCGATTGTGGGAATCGTGACCGCGCGCGTGGTACGGGTCTCGGGCTCGCTCGTGGAAGTGGAACAGCTGCAAGGTGTGTCGATGTTCGACGTCGTCTCGCTGGGTGCGACCGGGCTGCCCGGAGAGGTCGTCGCGATCGAGGACGGCCGGGTCACCGTCCAGGCGTACGAGGACACCGGCGGATTGGCGCCGGGTGCACCTGCAAACTCTCGCGGCGGCCCGCTGTCCGCGCGTTTGGGGCCGGGTCTGCTGGGCGGCGTCTTCGACGGTCTGCTCCGGCCGTTGTCGGGCGCTGGAACCTGGTTGATGTCCGGGTCCGCCCAGGCGGCGGCAGTCGATCGTGAGTGGGATTTCGCGCCGACCGTGGAGGTGGGCGCCTCGGTCTCCGGCGGTGACGAGGTGGGTGTGGTGACCTACGACGGCCCCCTGCGGCTGCGAATCCTCGTTCCCCCCGGGCTGGCCGGAACGGTGGGCGACGTCGCGGTGGCCGGTGCGTACGTCGCGGACGCGGTCGTTGCGACGGTCGCCGGCCGACCTGTCACCCTCACCGCGACGTGGCCGGTGCGTCGGGCCCGGCCGTTCCAGGAGCGGATCGACGATCCGGAGAACCTGCATACCGGACAGCGGGTGCTCGATGTGCTGTACCCGATCGCGCGGGGCAGTACCGCTGCGGTGCCGGGCGGTTTCGGGACGGGTAAGACGATGCTGCTACAGCAGATCGCGAAGTGGTGCGATGCGGACGTCATCGTCTATGTCGGGTGCGGTGAGCGTGGGAACGAGATGGCTGACGTGGTAGACGAACTCGCGGCCCTGTCGGATCCGCGTACCGGGCATCGCCTGTCCGCCCGCACTGTGGTCATCGCGAACACGTCGAACATGCCGATGATGGCGCGGGAGGCCAGTATCTACTCCGGAGTCACGGTCGCCGAGTACTTCAGGGATCTCGGCTGCCACGTCGTCGTCATCGCCGATTCCACCTCCCGCTGGGCCGAGGCACTGCGCGAGTTCGCCTCGCGCACAGGAGCGCTGCCCGCCGAGGAGGGGTATCCGGCCGGGTTGGCGTCGGCGCTGGCGGCCTTCTACGAACGTGCCGGGCACGTCGTCACGCTCGGCGGCCGCCGCGGCTCGGTGACCATTGTCGGCGCCGTCTCGCCGTCGGGTGGCGACATGACCGAACCGGTCACCGCGCACACTCAGCGCTTCGTTCGGTGCGTATGGACACTCGACCGCGACCTCGCCTATGCGCGGCACTACCCGGCGGTGGCGTGGGCGGGCTCCTTCTCACGGGATGCGGAGGCGCTCGGGCTGCGTCGGGCGCGAGAGGGCGACCCGGAGTGGGCGCGGCGACGCGGTCGGGTGCTGTCGCTGCTTGCCGACGCCGGCCGCCTCGACGCACTGGCCGATCTCGTGGGGCGTCGGTCGATGCCTGCGGGGGAGCGGGTGGTGCTGCTGGCCGGACGGCTGCTGAGGGAGGCGGTGCTACAGCAGAGCGCCCTCAGTGCGTCGGACGCATTCTGTTCCGCCGCAAAGGGAGCCGCGCTGGTCGATGCGGTGCTCGCGGTTGTCGACCGGTGCACGGAACGCGCTGACGCGGGTGTCTCCGCCGACACGCTCGAGGACGTCGACTACGGCCCACTGGTGCGGGCCCGCGAGGACACCGGCCCGGACGACGCGGACGGCGTCCGGCGGATCCGTGACGCCGTGCTCGCCCGACTCGAGGAGTTGCGGTGATCACCGGCCTGGGCAAGGTCGAGTTCTCGGACGTGCGGGCGTTGCGCGGACCCCTGCTGGTGGTGCGCGATGTGGCGGGTGTGGGTTGGGACGAGTCGGCACTGATCCGGCTCGACTCCGGTGAGGTGCGACACGGACTCGTACTCGAGGTGGATCGGGATCTCGCCGTCGTCCAGGTCCTCGAGGGGACCGATGGCATGCGGCCCGACGGCACGCGGGTGGTGTTCGCCGGCGAGCCGATCCACATTCCGGTCGGGCCCGGCTGGCTCGGCAGGGTCTGCAATGGACGCGGTGAACCGATGGACGGCGGACCGCCCGTGCTCGCGGACCGCCGGGCGCCGGTATCGGGGTTCCCGCTCAACCCGAGCCATCGTGACCCGCCGGCGGAACCCGTGCTCACCGGGATCTCCGCGATCGATGCCCTCACCACTATCGTTCGGGGACAAAAGCTTCCGGTGTTCTCCCTGGCCGGTCTCCCGCATCTCGAGTTGGCGACGCAGGTGGCCGCGCAGGCCACCGCGGGTGACGCACCGTTTGCCGTGGTCTTCGCGGGCATGGGTCTCACGCACACGGATGCGGCCACTGTCCGGGATGCTCTCGAAGAGCGTTCCACGGCAGGGAGTCTGGTGCTCCTGATCAACACCGCGGACGATCCGGTCGTGGAGCGGATACTCACACCGCGGCTGGCGCTGACGGTCGCGGAGGATCTTGCGTTCGAGTCCGGCCGTCACGTTCTGGTCGTCATGGCGGACATGACCGCCTACGCCGAGGCGCTGCGGGAGGTGTCGGCTGCGCGTGGGGAGATCCCCGGTCGGCGGGCGTACCCGGGCTATCTCTACAGCGACCTCGCGTCGCTCTACGAGCGGTGCGGGCGGATCCGGAATCGGGAGGGCTCGGTGACGGTACTTCCGGTACTCACGATGCCCGGTGGAGACATCACCCATCCGGTGCCCGACCTGACGGGGTACATCACCGAGGGGCAGATCGTTCTTTCGGCGGATCTCCATGCAGCCGGGATCTACCCGCCGGTGGACGCGCTGAGCTCGCTGTCGCGGCTCATGCGGAAGGGGGCCGGACCGGGTCGAACACGCGAGGACCATCTGGACGTCGCTGCTCAGACGATGGCTGCGCTGGCTCGCGCGCGGCAGGCGGGCGAGCTGGTGGAGCTCATGGGCGAGGATGCGCTGTCCGCAACCGACCGCGCCTATCTCGAGTTCGCGCGGGTGGTGCAGCGGCGCCTGTTCGATCAGCGGCGCGGCGAGGCGCGCTCGCTGAACGGGACGCTCGAACGGGTCTGGGAGGCGCTGTCGGCGCTGCCACGCCGGGAGCTGACGATGCTGCCGGAGACCTTCCTGGACAGGTGGTTCCGCGGATCCGAAAGAGGCGGGGAATCGTGACCCGGCTCGGTCGTGTGCCGCCCGGCCGGGCGGGTCGCGTGTGGCTGCAGAGGCGGCTGGCCGTTGCCCGCAGTGGTGCCGAACTGCTCGACCGGAAGCAGCGGATCCTCCACACCGCACGGCAGCGGTTCGCGCAACGCGCCGAGGAGACGGGTGCAGAATGGGAGCGGGCCGCCCACGACGCCGAAACCTGGCTGGTACGTGCGGCCATGCTGGACGGGCAGCGCGCGCTCCGGCCGGCGTCCGGGCAGTCTGCCGACATCCAGATCGCCTGGTCGCACTCGATGGGTATCACCTACCCGGCGGAGGCCATCTGCGTCGTGCCACCTCCCGCGCCCGACGCGGCCTCCGTGGGCGGGTCCGCGTCCATCGAGGCGCGACTGCGTCATACGGCGGCCCTGGAGATCGCGGTTCGGCACGCCGCTGCATCGGCTGCGCTGCGGGCCGTCGACTCGGAGGAGCGGGCGACGCGGAAACGGCTGCGGGCCATCACGGATCGATGGATTCCGGCGCTGCAGGAGGCGCTCGCACATTCGGCGCTCGCGCTCGAGGAGCAGGAGCGGGCCGATGGTCTGCGCCGGCGCTGGGCCGCTCGACGTGCTCCGCGCCGCACGAACGGCTGAGGGCTCAGAGCATTCCGGTCAGCCGCGCCGACCCGTCGATCAGGAATCGCACCAGGGCGTCGTCCGGGTGGACGCGTCCGGCAGCGCCCTGGAGATAGAGACCGCCGACCACGCACGTGGACTCGTCGCGGATCGGCACGGCCAGCCCGGCACGGCCGATCCGTGACTCCTGGCTTTCGTGGGCGAACCCGTCCAGGACGACCATGCGCAACTCGCGGGCGAGTTCGTCGTGGTTGCAAATGGTGTACTCGGTGAGGCGGGGTAATCCGGCGGCGCCGGTTCCGAGCTGCGGGTGGTGTGCGAGCATCACCTTTCCGAGCGCAGTCGCGTGCAGATGCTTCGACAGCACGCCGACGGCTGCGATCTCGTGATCGGGATCGTGGTCGACGAATCTCAGCCGGCCACCGGAGAACGAGGCGACGTGGATTCCGAATCGAGTGTGAGAACGGAGCTCCTCGACCACTTCGTGCAGGGAATCCGACGGCCTGGTCTCGGCGGCGGAGTGGGCGAGCTCGGCGGTACGGCGGCCGAGTGCAAATCCGGAAAGATCGGGAACTCGCACGAGAAATCCCTCTGCCACAAGAAAATTGAGCATCCGGTATGCGGTGGTGGGTGGGACGTCGGCGAACCGCGCGATCTCCTTGGCAGAGGTACCCGGACCGAGGTGAGCAACCGCTTCGAGCATACCGAGGGCCTTCTGGACGGCCCGCGGCTGTTGCCCGCTGAAATGTGCGCCGTCGGCCCGAACCGAGGGTCGTGACTGCATCAGTTCCTACCGTCGTTCAGACGGCGCTCCAACGGGCCGCCGCGGTCCGCGACGATGTGCCGGCTTCCGTCCTCGGCGACCACCAGGAAACCTGCCCCGGGAAGGAGGTCGGCAGTCTCCACCGAATCGAATGCGCCGATGGTGGTGAGACTGGCCGGGCGTACCCGGCGCAGCACCTCGTGCCACAAGATGCCGGACGACCCGATGATGGCGAGTGCAGCGGGAATCACCCATAGGCCGTGCCGGGTGCCGTCCACTGCGACGAATGCGAGAAGGCCGGCTCCGAGGACCGCCACGAACGATGCGCCGGCCCGGGTCACGATCGTGTCCTCGCCGATGCGGCGCAGGAAGCGGAGCGAGGCCACCGCGACAAGTGTGTAGGAAGCAATCAACCCGATCTCTACGACGCCGTCGAACGAAGCCGAGGCGGAGTCGGCGGCCAACACGTAGAGGATCGCCCCGGCCACGCTCGCTGCCGCGAAGAGCGCGACGGATACGTAGGGTGTGCGGAATCGAGGGTGGACGTGGGACAGTGCGGCCGGCAGGACACGCTCGACTCCCATCGAATACAGCAGGCGTGACCCAGCCTGAGCACAGCCGAGCGTCGAGGCGAACCACGAGCAGGTCATGCCGGTCTTCACCGCGAGAACCACGCCCCAGGAGGCGCCGGAAGCCGTGCCGTCGAAGTAGGCGCCCACGATCACCGATCCGTGGCCGAGGAGAGCCGCGCAGGCTGTGAACACGAACAGGGCGCCGACGACGATGGGGGAGACGAGCACCGTCCGGGTAACCGTGACGAGTGGCCGTTTGGCCTCGGGACCGAAGAAGGCGGAGCTTTCGAAGCCCGCCATGGACAGCACCGTCAACATTGCCAGGAATGGCAGCAGGCTCAGCGGCGCGTCCGGAAGCGCGGTGGTGTTCGCCTGGGTGTCCTTCGGTGTGCCGAGCATGATCGTGACGATGAGAACGAGCGAGAGGATCTCGACGATCAGGATCGCGCGGGTTGCGAACCGCACGCCACGGACGGTGATCGCGGCGACGGCCGTTCCGAGCAGCGCGATGGCGAGCAGCCACGGCGCCGGACCCGGGACGTCGTTACCCATCAGATCGCCGATGTCGACGAGGCTGCGCGCGGTCTGGGACATGACCGATATCGAGATCCCGAGATAGCCGACGATGAGCGCGGTTCCGGTGACGAGCGTGGCGCGGACGCCGAGCCCCTGGAAGACGAAACTGTAGAGCGAGCCCGCTGCCGCGAGCCGCCGGGTGAACTGGGTGATGCACAGTGCGACCAGGCTCACGACCGCCGTGGTCACGGCGATGGCCAGTACCCCGCCGATGCCGGGACGGTGCGTCGTCATCCACAGGGCGATGAACACCATGCCGGTGGCCGGGGCGATGGTCGAGAGCGATTGGCCGACGAGGTCGATCAGCGACAGCTGTCGGCGTCCGAGCGCACGGAGGGGCGAATACACCTGATCGAGAGGGCTTTCCACATCCTGTGAGCGGGCGATTGCTGCCCGGAGTGCGGCTGTCATGGTTCTCGTCTCCTCTCTCCTACCGGTGGCACACGACGCAAGATAGACCCGGCGTGTTTCGTGTCGGTTACCTTTGCGAAGAATGCGTGGTTCGCAAGTGGAAATCCGGTACCGCACTCCCACTCGCCGTGCGATCGAACGTTTCCCTTCCGTTGCGAGAGCGTCTTCATCCCCGGCAACGATGGATCCACACGGACATCGCGGTGCCGCAATCAGCTCTTCTGCTCGGGCGCAAAGGCTCTCGACGCGTCAAGCGATGCCGCCGGAGAAGGGAGTGATCGGTCGCATGCTGTGGATGATGATTGCGGCGGTCGTCGGGGGAGTGCTTCTCCTGGCGGGCGTTCCGAAGGTTCGGGACCGAGGCGCAATGTTGCGCTCGGTCCGCGGCTACCGGGTGCTGCCCGCTCCGCTCGAACGACTCGTGGCCGCGGTGCTGCCCTGGGCCGAGATCGCGCTCGGTGCGGCACTGATCACCGGGTTCGCGGCGCGTCCGGCTGCTGCCGCCGCCGCGCTGTTGTTCGCATCCTTCCTCGCCGGCCTCACCATCAACCTGATGCGTGGTCGACGAGAACTCGACTGCGGGTGTTTCGCGTTCGGACACGGCGGCGAGGCCCCGCGGATCGGGTGGTTCCATGCCCTGCGTGCCGGCGCCTTGGCTGTGGTGTCGGCCCTGCTCGCGGTCATGCCGTTCGAGCGACCGACCGTCGGTGAGCACCTCACCGCGATCGGGTCGGCGGTGGTCGTGATCGCTGCTGTCGCAGCCTCCGCGCAACTGAGAACAATCGTCCACCCCGGTCGTCGACCGGTGGACAAACACCTGACCAAGGCCTCCATCGAACTGCGCGCCGCGTCGACGGTCTCGCGGTACTGACGGATGTCTCCGACGGCGGTCTCCATGGCTGTCCCCGACGACAAGGATTGATCATGAACACTTACTTCCTCATCGTGACAGTAGTTCTGGTGGTCGCGGTCGTGGTCCTGTTCCTCATGGTCCTGGCGCTCGCCCGGGAGATCGGCCGGGTGCAGGTGCGGCTCGGTCCCCTCGGGGCCCGCATGATGGATACCGGCCCGAAGATCGAGCAGGTCGCCCCCACATTCCGTGGCCTCACCGACCACCTCGGTCGTACCGTGGGCGTGGGTGGGCATCGCGACAAGCCGCAGTTGCTGCTGTTCACCGCGCCGACCTGCTCGACGTGCAAGAGCCTGTTGCCAGGTCTTCGGGCGATGGCGAAGGCGGAGAAGGACCTCGAGGTCGTCGTCATCTCGGACGGTACGCCGGCCGAGCACGAGCAGTTCCTCGCCGGATCGGGCATCGGCAGCGAGCTCAGCTACGTCGATGGCCGCGATGTCGGCATTGCCTATCAGGTGGGCACGACGCCCTACGGCGTCATCCTCGACGAGCACGGCAAGATTCGCTCCAAGGGGCTGTGCAATCACATGGCTCAGGTTGAAAGTCTGCTCAACGCACTTGAATCCGGCACTCCGTCACTGCAACACCTGCACGAGTCGGCCAAGGTCCGCGCCTCGGCGAACGCCTGACACACCGATTGCGCCAGGGCGCCGTTCAATCCCTGCGGCGGATACTGCCGCGCTGACCCTGTTCTGCAGCTTCCTTTTTCGAGAATGGAGAGAATCGATGGACGACAAACCGATGCACGATCAACCGGAGATGCACGAGAACAGGTATCCCGTGGACGAGGAGACCGTGAAGGCGCAGACCGCCTGGATGGCTGGGGAAGGCGGCAGTATCACAAGCCGCGCCAGTCGCCGCATGTCCGAGCGAGTGTCGCGCCGATCGCTGATCGGCAAGATCGGCCGGTGGACTATGGGGGTGTCCGGAGTCGCACTCATCAGTTCGCTTCCGGTGACCCGCAGTGCGATTGCGCAGGAAGCGCCGGCCGTTCCCGCGTCGCCGCCGGACAAGGATCCGCTCGTGCCGGTGTACGACGGCAAGGATCCGGCCGAATGCGAGTACTGGCGTTGGTGCAACATGGACGGCACGTCCTGTGCGGCGTGCAACGGCGGCGGTGTCACCACGTGCGCCCCGGGTAGTAAGCCAGGTGCCGAATTCTGGGTCGGGTGTTGTACCAATCCCGACACGGGCAAGACCTATCTCATCGCTTACTACGACTGCTGCGGTGCCCCATCGTGTTCCAATGCCTACTGCGGTGAGCCGGACATGCAGGCGATCATGTACAACCCGGTCTCCGGTAGCTACGACCAGGAGATCATCTGGTGCGTATCCGACGAGTCACAGGCGTACACCTGCACTATGGCCCCCATCATCGGCGAGGACTGCCAAGCCCGTCCCGCCGCTCGCCCGAAGGTCGGTGCCGGATCATGAGTGTCACTTCACGTCGTGTCGTTCGTGGTGCCGCGGCCACCGTGCCGCTCGCCCTGGTTCTTTCGCTGTCAGCGTGTTCCTCCGACGACGCCGGGGACCAAGCGAGCTCCGCGGGCGCGGTCACCTATCCGAGCGTCGGATACACCGCTCCCGGCGAGGGAATTTCGCTGGGAAGCGACGATCAGGAGATCGGTGCCACCATTCCCGAGCCGCTGCACGTCAGTGAGATCGAACCTATAAAGCCGAACGAACTACTCGTGGTGGCAGACGGTTTCGGGAAACTCGAGCTCGGTGTCAATGCCATCGACCCCGCGACCGGGGTGGCAGGAAGCCGGTTCGTCGTCGGACCGGGTATCTGGGATCCGGTGATCCACGGGTTCGTCGGCGAAAAACCCAGTGATCCTGCAGTTCTCGCTGCTGAGGTTTGGAGACCGCGAGGGTCTCGCGGTGCGGCCGACTTCACGGTGACCACCTACTCCGGAAATCTGCTCGAGCCGTCGGAGGTGCTGTTGCCCGACTACGCCCGCGTCCATTCGCGGCCAGGTTCGAGTGCCGTCACATCGGACGGGAAGTACTTCGTTACGTGGGACGACGGCCTGTACGGCGTCCGCGTCGTAGATCTCGCGGCGAAGAAGGAGACCGGCGCCCTCCAGATCGTCGGGTGCGGGCCGTTCACCTGGGTCGACGGAGATGAGATCTACAGCGTTTGCGAGGAGACTCGTGAGCTCATCCAGATCTCGATCGACGACGCGGGTGTGCCCGCGGAAACCCGGCGGACCAAGGTCCTGCCCGCCGACTTCGTCAGCGCGCGTGAGGTTTCGTGGGCTGCGGAGGCAAAGAAGGCGTTGCTTGTGTGCGCGAACGGTGATGTGTACGTATTCGACTTCTCGAACGGGCTGCCCACGTCCGAGGTGTCGCCGATCGGCAATGCCGGACAGGACGGCGGGCGCTTTGCCGGCAATGTCATCGACAACACGGGCACTCGGATCGCGATCGAATACACCGACACGGAGATTCACCCGGACTCCGCGCGTGGTGGTGACGTCGTGAAGATCGACCTTCATGACGCGTCGACCTTCGCGCCTGTCAAGAGCGTCGACCTCGCGGCACTCGGCCTCACCGGAATCGACAGCATGGCGTTCTCGGTGGACGGTCGCACGCTCTACGTGCTCGGCAGTGGACCCGAGGTGGATGGCGAGTCCAAGCAGAAGATAGTCGGGATCGATTCCGCGAGCGGCAATCAGATCAGTGCTGTCGATGTCACCGCAACCGTCGACGATGTCGGCACCCTCCTCACTCCACAGGTGCTCGAATGACTCGATCCGTCCACCGAGTCACTCTCGACCGTCGCCGTTTCCTCCGCCTCGGTTCCTTGGGCGCGGGGGCGGTAGGGCTAGGGGCCCTCGGGTTCGGCGCAGTGGGCTGCAGCTCGGATGTGTCGGCGGGACCGTCGGCGAACGACCTGGACTACATCCTGCCGACCGATCCGGAGATCGCTCAGGCCGAGGCCGCGCGCGCCGCGAGCGGTACGACGGCGTCGTTCGCGCTCGCTGCGAGTGTGGGCGGGGTTGATCTCGGTGGTCGAGTGGTGAACACGTGGACCTACGGCGGTGCAGCAGTGGCACCGGAACTGCGGCTGCGCAAGGGCGACCGGGTGCGGGCGTCGGTGAGCAACGGACTTCCGGCCGAGACGACGTTGCACTGGCACGGCATCCGGATTCGGAACGACATGGACGGCGCGGCCCCGGTGACGCAGTCGGCGATCGCACCGAACGGCGGGGTATTCGAGTACGACTTCATCGCGCCGGACCCCGGGACGTACTGGTACCACTCGCACAGTGGTCTGCAGGCCGATCGCGGCCTGTTCGGGGCGATGATCGTCGAGGATCCGGACGATCGGTCCGGCGCCGACGCAGATGCGGTGCTGGTCCTCGACGACTGGGTCGACGGAATGGGAACATCGCCGGACGCGGTGATGATGGCGCTGAATCCGGCCATCTCCGGGGGCCACGGTGGTCACGGCGGAGGGACGGCTCCAGCGGTGCACTCCGACACCGAAATGGGTGTCGCGCAGGAGCTGGTGTCACGGGGGCACGGCGATTCGGTCGTACTGGGTGGAATGACCCAGCACATCGCGTATCCGATGCATTTGATCAACGGCCGCCCGCCGAACGATCCGTCGGTGATCGAGGCGCCCTTGGGTGAACGGTTGCGGCTGCGAATCATCAACGCCGCGGCCGAGACTCCGTATCGATTTGCGGTTGCCGGGCACGAACTGACGGTGGTCGCCGTCGATGGCTACGACGTTCAGCCGGTAACCGCGGACACCGTGATCGTGGGGATGGCGCAGCGGGTGGACGCGCTGGTGACCGTGAGATCGGGAGTGTGGCCGGTGGTCGCGAAGGTCGAGGGCCGTGAAGGCTATGCATCGACGATTCTGCGCACACCCGATGCGCTGCCGATCGCGAATCCCGATGTGGGCGGAAATATTCCGGAACTTTCCGGCCGCCTGGTGCAGGAGAGTGACCTGCGCCCCGTCGAAGCGGTGCGACTCGCGGAGCGGCGGCCCGACCGGGACTATCGGATAGAGCTCATCCAAGCCGGGGACCGTTACGTGTGGGGCATGGCGGGCGCCGACGCCGGCAAGCTCGTGATGAAGCAGGGCGAGCGGGTGCGCATCACGATGGCGAACTCGTCGTCGATGTGGCATCCGATGCACACGCACGGGCATACGTTCGCCGTACCCGAGTACGGCGGATTGCGGCGGGACACGGTGATCGTCCTGCCCGGCAGCGAGTTGGCGATCGAGTTCGACGCCGACAACCCCGGTGAGTGGATGTTCCATTGCCACAACGCGTATCACTTCGAAGCCGGGATGACCGCAAATCTGCGGTACATCCGTTGAGAGGACCGGATATGAAGAAAATCCTCGCGCTGTCCGTGGGAGTCGTCACCGCAGCAGCTCTGGTCAGTGGGTGTAGTGGCGACACCGATGCGGCCGGCGGCGAACCCGCCGCCGTGATCGAGGTCAAGAACATGGCCTACACCCCGGCCCAGGTCAGTATCGAGAAGGGGCAGACGGTGCAGTGGCGCTTCAACGACTCCGGCATGCCGCACGACGTCGTCGGCGAAGGACAATTGGAAGGGAAGCTCGAGAGCGAACTGCTCACCGAGGGCACCTACGAGTACACCTTCGACGAGGCCGGGACCTTCGACTACCACTGCACGCCGCACCCGATGATGGTCGGCACCGTCATCGTCCAGTAGTGGGGACCTGGCGTATCTGGGGTGTTGCGGCACTCCTGCCGCTGACCGTCGCGTGCGGGCAGTCGGCGCCGGCGGAGCCGGACGCGGTCGTGGTGATTCGCAACGTGCACTTCGGGCCGATGGACGTCACAGTGCCGGTCGGGGGCACGGTGCAGTGGCGGTTCGAGGACGGCGGCCTGCTTCACCACGTCGGATCCGACGGCGAATTCGACAGCGGTATCACCGCAGAAGGGAGCTACGAGCACACCTTCGACGCTCCTGGCGTCTACGAGTACCACTGCTCGGTCCATCGGTACATGACCGGGACCGTCACCGTGACGGGTTGACCCGCAAAGCAGTTCGAACGACCACACAGGAAGAGACCAAAGGAGACAACTATGACGGAAACACTCACGCGCGATTCGCTCGCGCACGCCCCGATCGCGGCCGACCTCCCGGCCATCCGGCCCGCGCTGCAGAAGGCGGTGTCGATGCCGGTGCGCGGCGCACTGGTTGCCGCCGCCGCGCTGGTCGGCGCCGGCGCCGGCGCCCTGGCCGCGCCCGCGCCGGGCGCCGCCCTGACGGCATCGGTCGTCGGTGCCGGCGTCCTCACCGCACTTGCGGCGAACTGGTCGACGTGCGGGATGTCCGTGGCGGGTGTCGTCGCGGCTCCCAAACAGCCGGGCCGCAAGGGCTCGTCGACGCCGATGCGCCGACTCGGCTGGCACGCGCTCGGCTCGATCGCGACGGGAGCGCCCACCGGTGCGCTCATCGGTGTGCTGGGCGCTCTGGCTGCCGGAGCCTTCCCCATGGGATGGGCTCTGGGGGTGTGGGCCGCGCTGGCTCTCGCGTACGGACTTCATGAGATGGGGCTCGTGACGATACCGACGCCGATGCGCAGGCGTCAGCTACCCCGACATCTGCGACGTTCGATGGAGCCGTGGAAGGTTTCCCTCCTGTTCGGTGCGATGATCGGCCCGGGCTTCGTCATTTTCATCCGATCGAGCGCGTACTACCTGCTTGCACTCGGAGTGATCGCGGTTGGATCACCCGCGTTGGGTGCCGCATTGTTCACGCTGGTCAGCCTGGGGCGCTGTATGCCGAGCCTGCTCGCCATCGTCCACACGCGCCGAGGCGGATCCATGCCGGGCTTCCTCTCCGCGATGTGCGTGATCGATCGGCGCGTCCAAACCCTCACCGGTGCCGGTCTCGTCGCACTCGGAGCCTTCGCACTCACCGCTCTGGTCTAGGGCGCCGACAACGGTACGGGTTCGGCTGCCGTCGGCTCCGCGCACTGCGGTGTGGGGTCAGCCGGCGAAGCGCAGGATCGCTGCCACCGGGACAGCTTCGGGTATGTCGTCGGCCCGCACCGCCAGTACCCGCGCTCCGGTGAGCAGCGCTCGGCGGGCAATCTCGTCGACCACGCCGTAGGCATGGCTGCCGTCGGTCTCGGCGAGCGTCACCGCGCCGCTGTCCGGGTCGACACTGCCCGGCACGATGCCGTCGATGTCGACGAACAGGGTTTCGATGCGGCCGAAGGTCGCGGAGCGGGCGATATCAGTGATCTCGACCTGCCCGCGTCCCTTCGACCGCAGCTCGTCGAACTCCGCGCGCGTGCGGGCGAGTTGTTCGGAATAGAAGCCGTCCAGCACGACGCGGGTGGCGGTCGCGAGCTGATCGTCGGTCATCTCCTCAGGGTTGCCCGGGATGCCCTGGTCGAGCAGGCGGTTGTAGCTGTTGACCGACCGGAAGATCGAGGCCGTGGGTTCGGCTGCTGCGAGGATCAGCGGGGTATCGCGTCCGGTGAGGACGGTACGCAGCTCGTGGTCCACTGCGCGGGCGTACTCGCGGACCCGCAACTTGCGGCCCTCCTCGCCCTGCACCCGCCCGTGCACCTGCCCGTGCGCGGTCCTTCCGAGAGAGGCCACACCGGCATACGACGCGGCGTCGGACGGCAGGCCCGGCACCTTCACGTCCACGGCCGGCTGGTCGGCGGTGACCTCGACCAACCGCACCGACCCTTCCGCCAGCGCCAGTACGAAGGCGGTCTGCGGGAACGTCACGGCTCGCAGCAACGGTTTGAGGTAGAAGCGGTCGCCGACGGTCGCCGAGGATTCGAGGCGGTTCGGCAGCCGAAATGTCCGGACCCGATCGGTCGTCGCCAGTACAACCAGCGAGCGTGCCTGGTACCGCCAGAACGATTCGTCGCCGATCAAGTCCTCGAACGGTTTCTCGAATGCGATCCGCTCATGACGGTCGTCGATCTTGTCCAGACATGCCTTGACCTGGTTGGAGAACTCGAGGCGACTCTTGCCAGGGTCCTGGATGTCGTCTTCGGTGGGCGTGTAGATCGAAAGGCAGGTTCGGCCCTCGACGGCCGCGAGGGCCCGGATCTCGCCCTGACTCGGAATATCGCTGTGCAGCATTCCTCGACCTCCCTGTCGTTGGTCGCTCCTCACACTACCCAGCCGAAACTGGCCGCGGCAGGGGTTTGCGCGAGCGCGCAATCGCGATGATCTTGGTGTTACCGTCCATGCAGACCCAGGTGAGTTCAGGCCTGACGGACGACGACTCGTGAGGTTCGGATCGGGGGAGCCATGTCGAACAGGCTTGCGGCGGCGGCAGCTGTGGCGCTTCTCGGTTCCGGGATGCTCGCGACCGCGGCTGGGCCCGCGGCGGCGCAGCCGCTGCCCAACGGAGCGCCCGGAACCGGGCCTTGCGCGGCGGATCTGTCACACCAGCTCGAGTCGATCATTCCCGAGAAACTCGAACTGCCGCTTCCCTATCCGGTGATCACCCCGGTCCCGTACCCTGCACCGGTGGCGCCGACGACGCGGATCGCCTCGGAGCCGCTGCCCGCCGATCCCTGCAACGACCCATGTCCCGATCTGACCGGCGAGGTTGCGCCGCCATCGTCGCTGTCGACTGACCTGAAGATCCCGCAGATCGGCGTCAAGCCGGTCCCGTTCCACCTGGGCATCCCGGTCCCGGGCCCGGATCCCGGGCCGCTGCCCGCACCGCCGCCGCTCGCCGATCCCGCCACCGAACCGGCGCCACGTACCCCCGCCCCGCCGATGCCGCGGATCGCGCAGGTCGATCGGGTGGCGAAGCTGACCGGAGCCGGTTCGGTGAATCGCACCGACAAGCGCTGGCAGGTTCAGGGCACCGACCTGGGCATCATGTGGGAGAGTGCGCCCGGCGAGGTCGCGATTGCGTTCGGCGACACCATCGGCAAGGGTTTTCATCCGCCGGGCGGGCAGGGTGACGATTGGCGCAGCAACGTTCTCGGCTTCAGTACCGACCGCAATCTTGCGGACGGCATGAGCATCGATTCGATGGTGCAGGACAGTCGCTGCCATGCGGCAGAGGTGCTGAGCAGTCGCAAGATGGACAACGTGGAAATCACCACGATCCCGACGTCCGGTTTCGCGATCGGCGACCGGCAGTACATGAGCTACATGTCGATTCGCACGTGGAACAGCATCCCCGGGACGTGGTGGACCAATCACGGTGGCATCGCGTACTCCGATGACGGTGGCTCCACCTGGGTCAAGGATCCGTATGCGCAGTGGGACAACATCTTCGGTGTCACCAACTTCCAAGTGGCGGCGATGGTGCCGGCCGGCGACTTCGTCTACATGTTCGGTACCCCCAACACCCGGCTCGCGTCGGTCGGCCTGGCGCGGGTACCGAAGGACCAGGTGCTCAACAAGTCTGCGTACCAGTACTGGAGCAACGGGAGCTGGACGGCTGTCGGCGGGTACACCGCGGCCACGCCCATCGTGCACGGCCCGGTCGCGGAGCTGTCGGTCGACTACGACGAGGCGACCGGCAAGTGGCGGATGTCGTACCTGGACACTGTGAAGACGGCCATCGTTCTGCGCGAATCGGATTCGCCGCAGGGCGAGTGGTCGGACGGAGCCCCGATGGTGTCGGTGCTCGACTATCCGGAGCTGTACGGCGGCTTCATCCATCCGTGGTCCACGGAGAACGAGCTGTACTTCACGATCTCGACGTGGTCGGACTACAACGTCTTCCTGATGCGAGCCCGTATCGGCGAGTAGCTGTTGTCAACGAATAGCGAACAATTCGGCTGCCGCGGCGATCGTTCGCTCCACCACAGAGGCCTTCTCGGGGTCCAGCCCATGCCGGCCACCCTCGATGTCGAGCAACCGGTGCTCGGCGGGCATGAGCTCGAGGGCGGTGCGGATCTCGTCGAGCGTGCCGAACGGATCCCGGTCGCCGTGCACGAACAGTGACGGAGTGCGCAGCTGCGGTAGGTGTTCGGTGCGCAGTTTCTCCGGTTTACCCGGTGCGTGCAGCGGATACGACAGCAGCACAAGTCCGTCCGCGACCTCGGGACGCTCGGCGGCCAACATCGTCGACTGGCGGCCGCCGTACGAATGGCCGGCGAGGATCATCGGTCCGTCGGTCATCTCGCGGATCGCATCGGCGGCGGCGACGATGCCGTCACGATCCGTCGCCGCGTGGGCACGATTCGGCGGGCCCGAAGCCCGACGCCGCCGGAACGGCAGATTGTAGCGTAGCACTAGAAGGCCGAGTTCGACGAAACCGGATGCCATGGCTTGCAACAGCTTTGATTCACAGTCGCCGCCGGCGCCGTGCGTCAGGACCAGCTTGCCGACTGCGGCGCCCGCGGGGCGGTGCAGATAGCCGTACACCTCGTCGGTGTCGAGGAGGACCGGTTCGCCGAGCGCGCTCATGGCTATCGAGGTTACCGTGGAGGAATGCACTCCCTGCGCGTGCTGGTGACCGGGGCCACCGGCTACATCGGTGGCCGCCTGGCCCCACGTCTGCTCGCCGCCGGACATACCGTCCGGGTATTGGTGCGCTCGCCGGAGAAACTGCGCGACGTGCCATGGGCGAAGCAGGTCGAGATTCTGCGCGGCGATCTGGGCGATCCGGATTCCCTCGCCGCGGCGACGAAGGACATCGACGTCGTGTATTTCCTGGTGCACTCGATGGGCGGTCCTGCGGAGTTTGTAGAGGTGGAGCGGATCGCGGCGACCAATATGGCCGCCGCAGCTGAGGCGAGCGGTGTCGGACGCATCGTCTACCTCGGCGGGCTGCATCCCGAGGGCACCGAACTGTCGCCGCATATGCGCTCGCGCGCGCAGGTCGGACGGATTCTCATGGACTCCGGCGTCCCGACGCTGGTGCTGCAGGCCGGGGTCGTCATCGGCTCGGGTTCGGCGTCCTTCGAGATGATCCGGCACCTCACCAACCGTCTGCCGGTGATGACGACGCCCAGGTGGGTGAACAACCGGATCCAGCCGATCGCAGTGCGCGATGTCCTGTACTACCTGGTGGCGGCGGCCGACGCTCCGCTGCCGCGCAGCCGCGCGTTCGATATCGGCGGCCCCGATGTGCTGACCTACGGCGACATGATGAAGGTGTATGCCGAGGTCGCGGGGTTGCGGCGACGCCGCGTGCTGGTGCTGCCGGTGCTGACGCCGCGCCTGGCGGGTCTGTGGATCGGGCTGGTGACGCCCATTCCGAGTTCCCTCGGACGCGCGCTCATCGAATCGCTGCACAACGACGCCGTCGCCGCCGACCACGACATCGACGACATCATTCCACCGCCGGAAGAGGGGCTGACGCCGTATCCACAGGCCGTCCGGCTCGCGCTGCGTCGTATCCAGCACGGCGAGGTGGAGACCAGTTGGGCCAGCGCCTCGCCGGTGGGGGCGCCCTCGGACCCGCTGCCGTCCGACCCGAACTGGGCGGGCGAGGTGGTGTACACCGACGAGCGCAGCGCCGGATGCGACGCCGACGCCGAGACCCTGTGGCGCGTGCTCGAGAGCATCGGCGGCGAGAACGGCTGGTACTCGTTCCCCCTGGCGTGGGTGATTCGCGGCTGGCTGGACCGGCTCGTCGGCGGGGTGGGGCTCACGCGCGGCCGACGCGACGCGCGTCGGCTCAATACCGGTGACCCGCTGGACTTCTGGCGTGTCGAGGAGATCGATCGCGGAAAGCTATTGCGGCTGCGCGCGGAGATGCGGACGCCGGGAGGGGCGTGGCTCGAATGGCGGGTGAGCCCGGACGGGCCGCACCGCTCCCGGCTTGACCAGCGCGCGATCTTCTTCCCGAAAGGCCTTGCGGGAAGGCTCTACTGGTACTCGATCCTGCCGTTCCACGGGATCATCTTCAAGGGCATGCTCACCAACATCACCGGCGCCGCAGCGCGGGAGTCCGCAACGATCGAGTGACCCAAGTTGACAGGAAGCTGTCGAAATGACAACATACTGTCATGAATGAAGTCGTGCATGTCGCCGTTTACGACACCTTCGTCGATTGGGAGATCGGTCTCGCGATCGATCACATCAACAAGCCGATGTGGCACAAGGATCCGGGCCGGTACGCCGTGGCCACCGTCGGTGCCACGGCCGATCCGATCGTCACGATGGGCGGGCTGCGGATGCTGCCCGACACCACTCTCGACGCGGTCGGGCCCGAGGACAGCGCGATGCTCGTTCTGGCCGGCAACGACATCTGGAACACCGAGCAGTTCACTCCCTTCGCCGCGAAGGCTCGCGAGTTCTTGGACGCCGGAGTTCCGGTGGCCGCGATCTGCGGCGCGACGGGCGGACTGGCCATGGCTGGACTGCTCGACGATCGCGCGCACACGAGCAATGCGGCCGAGTTCCTGAGCGGGGTCGGCTATGCCGGTGGTCACCTGTACCGCGAGGAGCCGGCCGTCACCGATCGTGATCTCATCACAGCCGCGGCCAACGCGCCGGTCCACTTCGCCCGCGAGATTCTCGAACGTCTCGACGTGTTCGAACCGAATGTTCTGGCGTCGTGGTTCAAGCTCTACGGTCAGCGCGATCCCGCCGGCTTCTACGAGCTGATGGCGGGTTGAGCGTGCGCGATGAACAGGACCTTCTGAGCGGTCTCGCGCTCGGCTCGTTCCGGCTCAACGGTCAGTTCCTGGAAGTGGCCGAGGGCCTGGCCCGGCCCGTGGGGCTGACCGCGGCCTGGTGGCAGGTGCTCGGCGCTGTTCTCTCGCAGCCGCTGTCGGTCGCCGACATCGCCCGCGAGATGGGTATCACGCGCCAGAGCGTGCAACGCGTCGCCGATCTACTGGTCGCGCGCGGTCTCGCCGAGTACCAGCCGAATCCCGCGCACCGTCGTGCCAAGCTCGTCACGCCCACGCACGACGGGCGGCAGGCGGTCGCGGAGATCGGGCCCGCCCACGCCGGGTTCGCGGCCCGGTTGGTCGAGGCGATGGGGCGAGATGAGCTGGCCGCCACCCTCGCTGCGATTCGCCGGCTGTCGACGGTCCTCGGGGAACTGGCCCACGACACCCCGGATGTTGATGAATAGGGGCCGACACGTCTGGTTCATCTGATCGGCTGATACCCAAGGCCCGGGCGCTGTCGGAGAATGTGCGGGAGCGTTTCCGAGAGAGGTGAACGAGAGGTGAAAGGGAAGAGTTGGTGTCGATCGAATCTGTGCCCGCCCCAGTCGCCGGCGCCGCATCGCTCGATCCACACCCGGGTCAGACGGGGCCGTGATGTGATGTGTGCCAATGTGGTGCGGCCAAGGTCGTCGGTCGGCCATTATTGTCGCCGTGCAAACGGAACGAGGCAGTCATCGGTGGCGGATCGGAGTTGTGGACGATCACGATGCCATCGTCAGAGGTCTGTGCGCCATCATCGGCGAGCAGTCGGATATGGAGTTGGTGGCGGCGGCGAGCACTGTTCCTGAACTGCTGACTCGAGCCCCCCAACTGGACGTGGTTGTGCTGGATCTGCGGCTCGAGGACGGCTCGTCACCGCATACCAACGTCGAGTTGTTGCGGGAGGCGGGCATGTCCGCGCTCGTGTACACCTCGGGCGACCACCCACATCTGGTGCAGATGGCTGCCAAGGCGGGTGTCCTGGGAGTGTTGCGCAAGAATGTGCGCGAGGCGGTACTCGTGGACGCGTTGCGTGACGCCGCTTCCGGGACGATGGTGCCGACGATTGATTGGGCGGCCGCCATTGACGCTGACGCAGGGTTCGTCGATCTCTCACCCCAGCTTCGGCGGGTCCTCGAGCTGTACGCCGCTGGAGTATCCACGGCGGGGGTCGCCAAGGCGTTGGACTTGTCGACCGATACCGTCTCCGACTACCTCAAACGTATTCGCCGCAAGTACAGCGCCGCGGGCCGACCTTCTCCGACCAAGACCGACCTGTACAAGCGTGCAATCGAGGATGGATGGCTACCTATTCCCCGCCGATCTCTTCGCTGAGCGCCGCGGACGACCAGCGGGATCAGACTGCGGGCCTGCGGATTCTGCGGCAGATGGCCCTCTTCGTCGCCGTCGGCTACCTCGCCTATGCCGTCGTGACGATTCCCGCCATCACGGCATCACTGGCAGTGATGGACACCTGGTGGACTGCCCTTGCGCTGCCGCTGGTCTTCGGAACCGGGATCATGCTCGGGCCGCTGGCGTGGCGTGCCTCGGCCCGACGCGTGAAGACCGCGACCACGGTGGCCACCGCCGGTTATCTGATCGCGATCGGATCGTGGTGGTTCGGATGGAATGGTCAACTCCTCGACGGCACCGACATCTGGTTCTCGATGTTCTGTGGAGTCGCCGCGATCGCGGCCGCTATCGCGCTGCGACCGGGCTACGCCTTTGCCGTGTTGTGCATCGTGGTGGCCGCTACGGTCACGATCAATCACACGGTGCGTACTCCGGAGTTCAATGGCCCACTGCTGCCCGACATGGCCTGGGCATTTGCGTTCTCTCTCATCTACTTCGCCGCGGCAGTCATGGCCATGCGCACCGCCGCGATACTCGACTCCACCCGCGCCCAGGCCTATACGGCCACCTCCGAGGCCGCTGCTGCGCAAGCCCGTACCGCCGAGCGCCTGCGCTTCGCCCAGCTCACCCACGACGAGGTCATGACCACACTGCTCGCTGCCGCCCGTCAAGATGCCTCGGTCGAGCTGGCGCAGCAAGCCCACAGAGCACTGACCGCCCTTGACGAATCGGCCACCACCGAGGTGGGGGCATGTGTATCCGCTGCCGACGCGGTCGCGCAGATTCGTGCGGCCACCAGCGCGGCCGATCCAGCAGTGCGTTTTCAGTCCACGGCCGACACAGCCGCGTCGGGGGGCCCGCAGTATCTCCTCGAGGCGGTCCGCACCATCGCCGCTGCGGCCGCCGAAGCGGTGCGTAACAGCCGCCGCCACGCCGGTCCCGCGGCCGGTACTTGGGTGTCCGTCACCGCGAATCAGGGCCGGCTGTGTGTGGAGATCGTCGACGACGGTGTGGGTTTCGACCCGCGGAGGGTTCCCGCCGAACGGTTGGGGATCGCGGTGAGTATTCGTGGACGGATGGCCCACCTCGCCGGCGGCGCCGCCACCATCGCCTCCCGACGTGCCGAAGGCACCCGCGTCACTCTGGAATGGTCAGCTCACTGATGTCTGCATACCCCCGCGAAGATGTCCGCGACCTGCTCGGCATGCGGACCCGCGGTGCGTGGCTGATCCTCACCTGTTACTTCGCGGCGATGGCCACCGTCACCGTCGCCTCCTCCGTCCATGTCACCAACCCATGGCCACCCGTCGCCGCCACGATCGTCCTCGTGGCGGCAACCATCATGTTGGTCGTCGTTCCCGGTGATCCCTTGCCCACGGTGGCAACGATCGCGCTGACGATGTCGGGGCCGGTGGCGTGTGCGCTCGTACTGTGGGTGACACCACCGACTGCGGGGTCCTCGCTGCAGACATGGATCCACGGCGGCGGCACCGCGATCTACTGCTTCATGAATGTGCGCGGACGCCGCATCACCCCTTGGTTGGGGCTCGCCGGCATGATCACGGTCTTCGCGCTCTGGGCGCAGAACTCCGGGCAGGGAGCGATGTCCGGGATCGCTCTGGTCGCGATCGACGCCGCCCCGTTGGTCATGGCCGCCTTGCTGTCCTTCACCCTGCGTCCGACCGCCAAAGCGGTGTTCTCGCTGCGCGCCCAGACAACCGCACGCGTCGCCGAACTGTCCGCTGACACCGCGGCGTCCGACGAGCGCCGTCGCCAGCTGCGCCACCTCGACAGCCTGGTCCGGCCCCTCCTCGAACGCATCGCCACCAATGAGGAACTGACCGAAGCCGAGCGCACCGAATGCGAACTGCTCGAAGCGCATCTGCGCGACCGGCTACGGGCACCGATCCTCTCCACCCTCGAAATCGACAACGCCGCCTACCGGGCCCGCACCCGCGGAATCGATGTCGTGTTCATCGACGACCGCGGACCTCATGACCTCGACGAGACCCTCACCAGCGTCGTCCACGCAGCAGCCTCCGAGGCACTCGACAGCGCCCGCACCGGGCAGGTGTGCGTCCGAGTTCTACCAGCCGGTCGATCGGTCATCGCCTCGGTCTCGGTCGACGACGAACGTGGATCCCGCCTGCACGAGATCGATCACACCGGCCGTATCCACCGCTACGCCTGACCCATCCCCTCGCACGACATCGAGACACCGCGACATCGAGACACCGCGACATCGAGACACCGCGACACTCAGCCGTCCGAGCGGAGCAGCAGGCCGTCCGATCCTGCAGCATGCATTCATTCGCACCGCTGACAGCCCCCTGTTCGGGTGCCACCCGAACAGGGGCCCCCCGATGAAGTGTCTAGCTTCTCCCGACCACGCGGTCATATCGTCCTCGGTGTCCGAAGACCGATGAGACACGCATTTCGAGTGCGACCGTGAGGAGTGACACCGATGACAGCGCCCGAGGTACTCCCCGCCCGGACAATGTGCTCGCCGGTGCCGACGTTGACGGCACGTGAGGAACAAGTGCTCACGACCTGGCTTGTCTGCGACTCGAAACAGGATGTCGCTCAGCACTTGTTTATCACCACAGCCACGGTGCACACGCACCTGACACGCATCCGCGACAAGTACCACCAGGCACAGCGCCCGGCGAGTAGCAAGGTCGCACTTCTCGTCCGCGCGATCGAGGACGGCTACTGCACCCTCCACGACATCGCTCGAGCTATCGGGCCCTTGAACTCGGCCCACGCGGGCTGACCGCCGGCCGGCGCGAGCTCTCCCCGTCTTCCGGCGGCGCTCGAAATATTCTCATCCACAGATTCATTGCTGAAAAGTGAGGAACACATGGCACTCTCGTCCCGTCACTCCCGCGGAGCAGTGCGCCCGCTTCTGGTAGGAGTCGGCATCACGGCCGCAACCCTTATGTCCACGGGCACCGCACAGGCCTATATCGTCGACACGACTACGCTGACGTTGGCCACACCACGACACAACACTGTCGTCGCTTCGATCGCCAACGCCGACTCGTACAAGAGCCTCTCCTGTTCGGTCCGCGGCAACGGTCCCACAACGTTCGAGTTCCTCAACATTCGAGTCGCCCCCCGCAACACCACAACCGTGACCATCGCCGACGTCCCCGCCGGTAACTACACGATTTCATGGGGATGCAGCGGTTTCGGCCTGGAGCCGCACCTGCTGACCGTCGGCGGAGCCGCCACTACTCCGGCCAAGCCGCACATCGTTCCGAACGACACGGTAGAGCCTGCTCCTGGCGGCAACGGTTCGCTCGGTTCCCTCGAATTCTGACCCGACCCCAACCCGTTGTGCGGGCAGTCGACATTCGAATTCTGCTGTAACAGAGGGGTATTCACTCACGAAATGTCCGATCGGAGATGCGGACGTAAGTCGCAGTCGGCGTTGCTGATTCCGGTAGGGCTGTTCGTCGCGGCGATCGGATTCAGTGTTGGCGTTGTCTGGGTGTGGGGTTTCGGGCTCGTGTGCCTGCTCGTCGGTGGGTTGAAGGCTTACAGCACAGTCAAGAAGCGCAGCGCTGCAAAGCGAATCGCACGGGAAGAGGCTGAAATCCGTGCCCATCAACTGCGGCAGTCCCGTGGCGGCGTCTAGATGGGATGCCCTGGAGGGTTGTCGAGGTCCGTGGCGGTGAGTCGGCATGGCAGGTGAGCGGCTCCGGCGCGCTGCCGTGTCCGCCGGACACAGCCGGGATACAGTGTCCCCGGATCGACGACCCAAGTGAGCCCGTGCAACGGAAGGGCCTACTGATCGGCGACGCGGCCGTTACCGTGACAGCTGGAGCGCTGGCAGCGGTGTCTAGTCACCCAAACCGGCCGACTAGTCGATAGACCAGGAGCAGTTCGTGACCGACGAGTTCGCGCCCTATCGCCGCATCGCGGGTGGCATCAGCTTCACCGACGTGGGGGAGGGGCCGGTCACACTGTTCGTCCACGGGGTTTTCACCAACGGCAGGCTCTGGCGCAACTGCGTGCAGCTGCTGTCCGACCACCGCCGCTGTATCAGCGTCGACCTTCCCGGTCATGGGCACACACCGCCAGTGGGAGAGCCGTCGGTGTGGGGCCTGGCCGACGCGGTCGACACTGTCATCCGCGAACTGGACCTACGCGAGGTCCACCTCGTGGGCAACGACACCGGTGGCGCCGTCGCCCAGATCGTGCTGACCCGCGACCCGCAGCGGTTCGCGTCGCTCACGCTCACCAACTGCGACACCGAAGGCAACTTCCCACCCCCAGCGTTCCGGCCCGCCGTCTGGGCGGCCAAGTCCCGCCTGTTGCGCGCGGGCGCCCCGTTGGCCAAGCGGGCCAAGCTCGGCAAGCAGATCTACCGCACCGGCTACCAGGACGTCTCCGCCGTCCCCGACGACGTCATCACCGACTATCTGACACCGATCCTGGGCAGCCGCGAGGGCGTTCGCTTCATGACAACCCTGTTGTCGTCGATGAAACCCACCCTGCTCGCCCCGATCCGGCCTCTTCTCAGTTCGTGCGAGGTGCCCACCGCCATCGTGTGGGGCACCGGCGACATCTTCTTCCGTCGGTCCTGGGCCGACTGGCTCGTCGATCTCATCCCCGGAGCCACCGATGTCGTAGAGGTCCCCGGGGCAAGGCTGTTCTTCCCGGACGAGCGGGCACGCGAACTCGTCGACGCGTTGGAGGCCCATTGGCGACTCGGACAGGCGGACACGCGAGGTTGAGCTGAAATCTCGCCCTCGGGCACGCCACGGGTCGGTGCCCCGCCACGGGTCACCGACGCGGTGCGAGAGATCTGTCCACGGGGGGGACCTGGGCGTCGGGATGTAGAAGCGGTACTCCTACAGGGTGCACAGCGGCGCGATGTCGGACCGCCCGCCCGTCGTGGGTGAGGTGAGCAGCAGGCAGGAGTTGTAGCCGCGGGACTCGGCGACGCTGCGGATCTGCTTCCACTGCGCGTCACTGACCGCCGGCGTCCGTGAGAGCACGAACCCGGAGACGCGGGCGGGGTCGCCGACGAACGCCCACGAGTAGTCGTCGGCAAGGTAGGTGACGACGTAGTTGGTGGGACCGTCAGGGGAGCCCTGGAAGGGGACCGACGGGAAGCTCACGTGCAGTTGGGCGTTCGTCACGGGGTCGTTGACGCGGGCATTGCCGACGACACCGTCCGTGCCGCCGCTCCACGTGGTGCAGGTGTTGTTCACGCTGATGTTCGACGCGTCGATCACCCCGTATACGGCGCGGCTGTCACGGGCGCACTGCAGGTTGAACGGCTGTGGGACGGCTGCGAGCTGGTACCAGGTTCCGACGTACCGGGCGACGTCGAGTGACGGGATCGGGGCGAGCGGCTGCCACAGATCTGCTGAACCGGGGGGCTGGGCCGAGGCGGGAGCGGCCGTGGCGAGGGCGGCCGCGGTGGCAGCAGCGAACAGTCCGGCGGTGAGCTTCTTCGAGACAGACATGGTGATCCTTCCGGGTATCTACTGACAGGAGCGGTCGCTCGGTATTCGGTGCCGCTCCTGTCAGCGGATGGGTCCGGAGGATCTTCGGTCGGGGAACTCAGCGATGCAGCAGGTTTGCCCCGGCGATGATCGCTGCGCGGGCCGACCAGTTGCAGTCGTCGGCGATCGCCATCGACCAGCGGCGCTGGCCGTCGTGTTCACACAGGACGAACGTCGCGGTGCCGGCGTCGGTGCGCTGCTGGTGGAACGAGAGGATCTCGAGCTGGAAACCTGCGTCGTACAGCATCGACGTCAGCGCCGCGATGGGGCCGGTGGCCGTCGCGGACGACGACGAGATGGTGTCGCCGAGCCCGAGGGTGGCGGTGTACGTGTGTCGGCCGGCGCCGAGGTGCTCCGACGTCCAGCTCCGCAGCCGGACGGGTCCGCCGGTGGGGGCGAAGCGCTCGGTGAATTCGGCCCAGGTCAGACCCTGTGCCTGGGCGCGCATGTCGCGTGGCAGCGGGAGACCGAAGCGAAGCGAGAACGGATCGTCGGAGAACGATGCGGTGGTGGTGGCGAAAGCCTGGGAGGTGCGCATTTTCGGGGGTCTTCCTGAGGTGAAGGAAGGACCGACAGGTATATAGCTCAACGACCCGCAGCGAGGGGTCGGTCCGAATCAGACCCCGCTACGGCGGTGAACTACTACCTGAATGCGCTGCATGACCGAGGAGTCTAAGCGCGATTGCCGGGTACGTGCAACCCTCCGGGTGAACCTCAGCCGCGCACGCCGGTGATCTCGTCGGGGCTGTGCGGCAGCTCGGCGGTGGTGGTGACCTGCCCCTTCTCGTAGTCGACGGCGTGAATTCGGTTGGTCGCGGGATCTGTCACATATGCCGTGAAGCCCTGCACGAACAGCGCCGGACGGGCCGTCTGCCACTCCTGCGGTTCGGTCCACGGGTCGATCACCGGGACCGTGCGGAGCACCGCACCGGACGTCGGATCGAGCACGTGCAGCTTGCCGTCGGTGCCGAGGACCAGGGCCTCGCCGAACGCGCCGCGGCCCAGCGAGCGGAACGTATAGCTGGTGCCGAGGTCCACCAGGCGCAGCTCGCCGGTGACGGTGTTCGTCAGCGACACCCGCTGCGGCCGCTCGAGGTCGGCGTTCGGATCGCTCTTGTAGTCGCCGAGCACGACGGTCGATTCTTCCGAGCCGGCCTGGTTGCCGATCCGCCCGTACGGGTCGGGGCTGGTGACCTTGGTGATCGCGCCATCGCGGTAGATCAGCAGGCCATCCTGGCAGCCGAACGCCACGGCCTCACCCGCGGCGACGGCCTCGCCGTGCAAGCCCGGGCACTGCTCGTTGCGGGTCACCTCGTTGCGGGCGGCATCGAGGACGACGATGCCGGTGCGGGACTTCTCGTCGCCGATCGTGGTGATCAGGCCACCGTCGGCGAGTTCCACGGCGACGCCATGGTGCGGGTGCGGGGTGGTGAACGTCGATGTTTCGGGCTTCCCGCCGGCCAGCCCAGCGGCGTCGAACGACTCGATGCGGCCGGTGCCGTCATCGAACAGGACGGTGCGGCCCGCGTGCCGGACGACGTGGCCAGGCTTGGCGGCATCGAACGTGATGTCGGTGAGTGCCGGGGCAGCCGTGTAGTGGTGCGAATGGTCACCGTGCGCCTCGGACCACGTGCCGGTGTCGAGCACGCGGAAACCGTCGGCGGTAGAGACGATCACGTGTCGCTCGTCGCCGGCCGGGTTGAGACGGTTGAAGCCGTCGAGCGTGGATTGCCCTACCAACGAAAGGCTTTCGGCGTCGACGACGAGTATGCCGCCGGCGTAGGTGAGTGCGAGACGGGGAGTGGCGGACCGAACCTGCGCCGGCGGGGCGGACGTGGATGTGGATGTGGATGTGGACGCCGTCGTAGACGTCGCGGTGGTGGTGCCGTCGGCCTCGGACGTGCAGCCGGCGAGCAGGGCCGCACACGTCGCGACCGAGGCGGCAACGATGAGGCGGCGGGAAGTGTGGTCGATGCGGGTCATACCGCAGGTCTATCGCTTAATGTAAATGATTGTCAAAGGCAATAATCTGCATCAGTGCATGTCAGGGGGTATGCAGTAGCTCGTACGCGTCGGCGTCGACCGTGCGGGTGCGGCGCCGGTAGCTCCACGACGACCCTGGCCACAGTGCGTGGTTTGATCCGTGTCCGTCCAGGTACCAGCTTGCGCAACCACCGGTACTCCACACTCCGCGCGAGAGCTTCTCTCGCAGGATCGAATCGGACGCATCCTGTGCCTCGGCCCGGACGTCCAGGCCGGTCGCGCCCCGCTCGTCCGCCAGACGCATCGCGTCCAGCGCGTACGAGATCTGGGCCTCGATCATGACGATCATCGAGTTGTGTCCCAGCCCCGTGTTGGGGCCGGACAGGAAGAACGCGTTGGGCATTCCCGAGATCGTGATGCCGAGGTGGGTGCGGACGCCGTCACGTTGCCAGCGCTCTAGCAGGCTCACGCCGCCGCGGCCCACGAGGTGCATCCGGTTCAGTGCCCCGGCAACGCGGAACCCTGTGGCGTACACGATGACGTCGACGCCGCGGTGGGTGCCGTCGGCCGTGACGATGCCGTCGGGCCGGATCTCGGCGATCGGTTCGGTCACGAGCGTCGTGTTGGGGCGGGTGAGGGCCGGGTAGAAGTCGTTGGAGCGCAGGATCCGCTTGCAGCCGATGCGGTAGCCGGGGGTGAGGGCCGATCGTAGCGCGGGATCGGCGACCTGGCGTCGCAGGTGCCGGCGGGCCCGGGCCTCGGTGGCGGCCAGTAGCCGGGGGTGGTGGCTGAGGCCGACGGACAGTGTCTCCGCAGCCCAGTAGGTGATGGAACGAAACATTTTGCGGGCCAGTGCACTTCGACGGCTGAGCGCCACCACTGCACGATGGCGCCGACGAGGCAATACCCACGCCGGCGTCCGCTGGAAGACGTGCAGCTCGGCGGCCTCCTGGGCAAGCCCAGGGGCCAGCTGTATCGCACTGGCGCCAGTACCCACGAGGGCGACGCGCTTACCGGTTGTATCGATGTCCTGGCGCCACGCCGCCGAGTGCACACTGGTGCCGTCGAACGTCTCGATGCCTGGAATGCGGGGCAGGAGCGGCACGTTCAAGGCGCCCGACGCGATCACCAGGTACTGCGCCACGAACTCGCGTCCGGTGCTGTCGAAAACATGCCAGCGGCAGTCGGTCTCGTTCCACATCGCCCCGGCCACCTCCGTGTCGAACTCGAGGTGGTCGCCCAGGCCGTGACGGTCCGTCAGTTCGGACAGGTAGTCCAGGATCTCCGGCTGCGCGGCGTGCGACGACGTCCAATCCGCTTTGAGGGCAAAGGAGTACGAGTACAGCACCGACGGGATGTCGCACTCGCAGCCGGGGTAGGTGTTCTGTCGCCACGTGCCGCCCACGGCATCGGCCTTCTCGAGGATCAGGAAGTCGCGATCGCCGTGGCGGGTGAGCTCGAGTGCCATTCCGAGCCCGGCAAATCCCGCGCCGACGATCAATACCCGGGTATGACGAACCTGCGACACGCTGAATTCCGATCCGTGAGGTTCCGCGCAGCGCCCTCCCTCACCGCCTGACGTCAGCAGTGTGCAACTTGAACAGTGTTCAAGACAAATCGCCCGGACGGCTCAGGCCACCTCGTCCTCGCCGCCCGGTGTCACTTTCCGCAGGCCACGGTAGGCATCCTCGGGAGTCTTGCGACCGGCGACGACGGCCTCCACCTCCGCCGCGATCGGCATCTCGACGCCGTAGTCCCGGGCCAGATCCATCACCGTCGGCGCGGTTTTGACGCCCTCTGCAACCTGTCCGAGCTCCTTCACGGCCTCGTCGACCGTGAGCCCGCGGGCGATCGCCTCGCCGACGCGCCGATTACGCGATGCCGGGCTCATGCAGGTCGCGATCAGATCGCCCACGCCGGTCAGGCCTGCGAAGGTGCGCGGGTTCGCGCCCATCGCTTCACCCATCCGCGTCATCTCTGCGAGCCCGCGCGCCAGGACCATCGCCCGGGTGTTGTCGCCGACGCCCAGACCATCGGCCATGCCGGACGCGATCGCGACGATGTTCTTGAGGACGCCGCCCAGTTCGCAGCCGAGTACGTCGGTGTTGCGGTAGACGCGAAAGACGTGCGAGGCGAACAGCGGTTGCAGGGCCGACGCGACCGCCTCGTCCTGTGTTGCGACGACGGACGCGGCAGCCAGACCGTCGGCGATCTCGCGGGCGATATTGGGTCCCGCCAGCAACCCGACGGGGTGTCCGGGCAGACACTCGGAGATCACCTCGGTGGGCCGCTGCCGGGTGCCCGGCTCGAGGCCCTTCGCGAGCGAGAGCACCGGCACCCACGCCCGGACCTCGTTGGAAATCTCGGCGAGGGTGCTTCGGATCGCGTGCGATGGCACCCCGACCACCAGGACGTCGGCCTCGTTCGCGGCCTCGACGATGTCGGAGGTGGCGCGCAGATCCTTCGGCAGGGGACGGTCACCGAGGTAGCGGCTGTTGCGGTGCTCGGTGTTGATCTCGTCCGCGGTCTCCGGGTTGCGGGACCACAGCAGTGTGGGCGTGTTGTGCGAGGCCAGGCCGGCCACCGTCGTGCCCCAGGATCCCGACCCGAGTACCACGACTCGTACCGGGCGAGCCATTACCGATCACCCGATCGGGGTGCGGTGTTCATGTATGCGGTCATGAGTTCAGGTTGGCACTCCCGACTGGCATACGAGGGACGATTCGAGAACTCGGGGCGTGAAACGGCTTACAGTCGGGGCGACCCGATTCAGCCCTGTTCACTGCGAGACGATTGCGAGTACCGATGTCCGAGACCACACTGCCGCTGCTGGATGTCTACGCGCAGCCGACGCTCGCCGACGTGTTGCCGTCGGTGGTGGCCGCGACGGGTGTGTCGGGGGAGATCGACGTGCTGGGGCTCGCGCCGCGCGCCCGGACGGTGGTGCTGCTGATCGACGGGCTCGGCTGGAATCTGCTGCGCGCCAATCTGTCGGCTGCGCCGTTCCTTGCCGGGCTCGCGGCGCGCCCGATCCGTGCCGGATTCCCGACTACCACCGCGACCAGCCTGGCGTCGTTCGGGACGGGTTTGCCATCCGGGCAGCACGGGATCACCGGGTACGTCTCCGACGTCGAGGAGGCCGGCGGCCCGTTCAACTGGCTGCGCTGGCAGGCGGTCGGAGAGCGTGGCGATCGGCAGGATCAGGTGGTGCCGGAGCGGATTCAGCCGTCCTGCACGGTGTTCGAACGTGCTGCGGCCGCGGGTGTGGCGACCACGACGGTGCTGCCGCGGGGCTTCGCCGGTAGTGGGCTCACGCGGGCCGCCCTGCGCGGGGCGACATTCGTGGGCACCGTCGCGTACGGCGACCTGATGACCTCGACCGTCGTCGCTGCCACGGCTGCCGAGCGCACGCTCGTCTACTGCTACCTGAGCGAGTTGGACACGCTCGGTCATGTGTACGGCCCCGGCGGTGAGGGCTGGCTGTCGCAGCTGACGATCGTGGACCGCTTCGCCGAGGATCTCGCGGCGCGGCTCGGGCCGGGCGTGGATCTGGTGATCACCGCGGACCACGGGATGGTGACGGTCGGGCCGTCGGATCGGATCGACTACGACGCCATCCCCGCGCTGTCCGACGGCGTGCGTGTGCTCGCCGGCGAGGCGCGTTGCCGCTACGTCCACACCCAGCCCGGTGCCACCGACGCCGTGCTGCGCCGCTGGCGCGACGAGTTGGGGGACCGAGCGTGGGTCGGCACCCGCGAGGACGTCATCGCGGCCGGTCTGATCGGCCCGGATCCATCGGACGCTGCGCGACGGCGGATCGGCGACGTCGTCGCGATCGCGCGCGACCGTGCGGTGGTGGTTCGCCGTGAGGCCGAGCCGACGATGTCGCTGCTGGCGGGTCAGCACGGAGCGCTCACCGATGACGAAATGCTGGTTCCGCTGTTGCAGACCCGAGGCTGATGCGGCTGCGCGCACCGCTCCTGGAATCTAGGGTGTCGGGCGGGGCGGCGAGATTGCCGCGGGAGACGACAGGGGACACGATGCGTACGCGTGAGTCGACGATCATCAGGCACTGGAAGGTCAGTTGGCGGGCCTGGCTGGTGTTCTGGATCGTCCGGATCTTCGTCAAGCCGCTGTTCGCGGCCTGGCCCACCACTGATCGGGGCATTGCGGCGCTCGGGCACCTCGAGAAGGTGGTCGATCGCCTGCCCCGGCCGAAGGGGGTGAGCATCGAACAGGTTTCGCTCGGCGGCGTGCCGAGTGAACTCATCACGCACCACCGCAGGGCTGCCGATTCCCTTGCCGGCGCAACCATCCTCTACTTCCACGGCGGTGGATTCGTATTCTGCGGATTGGCCACTCACCGCAGCCTGTGCTCGGTGCTCGCCGCGCGCGCCGGGGTTCCGGTGATCTCGGTCGAGTATCGGCAGCTACCGCACGGCGGGATCGGGACGTCCATCCGGGATGCCATGGCGGCCTACACCGCCCTCCTCGACACGTGTGAGGATCCGAGCAAGATCATCCTGGCGGGCGACTCGGCCGGCGGTTACCTCGCGATGAAGGTTGCCGAGCTGGCGGCCACCGAGGGTCTGGTGACCCCGGCCGCCGTGATCGGGTACTCGCCACTGCTCAACCTGGCGCTCGAGCAGCACGATCCCGACTACATGGCCCGCGACGCATACCTGCCGATGAGTCAGGTGGAGGCGCTCAAGGATCGGTGGGTCGGCGGCCCGGACCCCATTGTCGGCGCGGACTCGCCGATCGAGGCCGACCCGCGACTGTTCCCGCCAGTGTTCTTCAGCGTCGCGCAGTACGAACTCATGCGCCCGGACGTCGAGGCCATGACCGGGTTGCTCGAGGACGCCGGGCAGGCTGTCGAGACCCATGTGTGGAGCGGTCAGATCCATGCCTACCCGGTGTTCGGTCAGGTACTCGGAGAGAGCATGACGACCATCGCTTTCAGCCTCGACTTCACCCGGCGCGCTCTGGGCTACCGCGGCCGGCACTCGGCGGCCTGACAGGCCACTACAGGTTGAGCGCCTCGATCTGTCTGCGCAGGCTGGACTCGGTCTGCCTGATCGCGGTGACGACGAACGGCTCGATGAGCTTGCCGAGCGCGAGCCCGGCAAGCCCGCCGGGCAGCTCGTATCCGAAATCGACGGACAGCTCGGTCTCGTTGTCGCCGATCGGGGTGAACTGCCAACTCGACCGGTTCCCGAAGCCCGCGACGGAACTGAGGGTGATCAGCCGGTTCTGCTCCCACTCGGTGATCTCGACGGTAGACGTCATTGCCTTGGGTCCGAGCTGCATCACGGCGTCGTACTGGGCACCCAGGCCCTGATCGAGCCCGCTGATCGGATCGAAGCGGGTGATGCCGAACATCCAGTCGGGCACATTCCGGTAGTCGTCGATGTGCGCGAACGCCAGATCGACCGGGACTATGGCCACCGCCTTGTGGCGAACATGGATCATGAGGTCCTCCCTCTCATGGGGAACGGAGGTTAGCGCATCCGCACGGTGATGTGCGTCACTGGTGCCCCGAAAGCCGGAATTCGGCGATCTCCCGCGCGTTCTCGATCGCATCGGCCAGTACCCGGTGCCGATCGTCGACGGTATTCGAGGCGAGGATTGCGAGCCGGTCCGCAGCTCCCATCGGCACCCAGGATGCCAGCCTGAACAGATGATCGCCATCGTGACCGAGAAGGTCTGCCATCCGCGGGGGCGCCGGCGGGGGAGTCTCGGTGGAGCGGATCCGGGACAGCGCCGCGTAGAGGTCAGCCAGTTGGTCCATCAGTTCGGTGAGCCGCGCCATGTCGACCTGCGCTTCCGTGGGTACCGGCCAGGGCTCGATCTCGGCCCGCGGATACGGGTCGTCGCCGAGCCACCGCACCACCCGGATGCGGTCCTCGCCGACGCAGTCGAGCGCGTACCGACCGTCACCGATGCCGACATGCGAGACGATCCGGGCGAGGGTGCCGACGTCGTGCCGCACATCGCCGCCGCCCACCTCGTGTCCGCGCGCGATCAGCACGGTCCCGAACCGGGGGCCGTCGGGGGCGGCCAGACAGTCCCGGACCAGCGCCTGGAAGCGGGGTTCGAATACGTGCAGCGGCAGCCGTTCCCCGGGCAGCAGTACCCCGCCGAGCGGGAACATCGGCAGAACGGTCATTTGGTCAGCATCGCGCATCACGGCATTCGAAGCCTCGGAACCGGGATCGTGTCGGGCGGGGTGCCGCGATCGAGCTCGATGATCAGATGGTCTGCCCAGGTGACCAGGCCGGTCACATCCAGGGCGTGTGGCGCGTTCTCCTCGAACGGGACGATTCGGTGGCTGCCCTGCCGCAGCAGCGACACCGCGCCGGCCGGGTTCCCGCGCATCAGGTGGGTTACCGCGACGGCCAGCTGCGCCAGCCCCTGCCACAGACCACGTTCCTCGTGCGGCGCCTTCTTCCACGCCGCCTCGAGCACCTCGTGGGCGTGGAACGGCAACTCGTGGTCGAGCAGGCGCTGCGCCTCGGTGATCGCCTCGCCGGGGTCCAGATCCAGGTCGTCGGGCATCGTCGGAAACCCTTCCTCGCCCCACTCGAGCGGGCGGCCCAGCCGGTCCCGGGGTCGGGCATTCCGGGGCTTGCCGAGGGGGTCCCGAGCGCGGTCGGCCATACAAGCAATCTAGCGCTGACGGTGGTGTCGGCGGGAGGGGCGCGGGTCGGATCCGGTCGGCTGCCGCGCGCGAACTCGTCTCCCGCGCGCCCGATCGTGCGCGCGGGGCGCTGGGATGCGCGCGGGACCTTTGGCAGGGGTTGCGTGGGTGGGGGCTGCAGTGCGGCCGACTGCATCGCATCGTTCGCGAGTTAGTCGTTTTGTCGCGAACTCGGCCCGATTCGACTGGATTTCGACTAACTCGCGGTGCTCTTGGCGGGACTGCACATCATTCGGCGGTTCTCCTAGGGGGCGCCGAGGGGCCGCCCGCCTTCGGAGTTCTCGGCGATTGCTCTGCACGGAGCGCGCATGTCCGGACGCAAAAAGACCCGGTATCGCACGAATGCGATACCGGGTCCTCGGTGGTAGCGGGGACAGGATTTGAACCTGCGACCTCTGGGTTATGAGCCCAGCGAGCTACCGAGCTGCTCCACCCCGCGTCGGTAATTTCAGCCTACACGAGTTGCGGAGCCCGAATTACCACCGAGCGCTGACGGCACCGTGTTCCCAGCCACCGGATGCTCGGCCACTGGTCTCGATAGGCGTCCTGATCTGCGAGGACGCCGGTCGTCGAGGGGCACGGGATCTGGGCATCATGGCGATCTGAGGTGTCAGGTGAGGCGCGCCTACAGGTTGCCGCGCCGCGCCTGCTCGCGTTCGATCGCGAGGAACAGGGCCTGGAAGTTGCCCTTGCCGAAGCCGAGTGAGCCGTGCCGCTCGATGAGCTCGAAGAACACCGTCGGACGGTCTCCGATCGGAACGGTGAAGATCTGCAGCAGGTAGCCGTCCTCGTCGCGGTCGACGAGGATCCCACGGCTCTGGAGCTCCTCGATCGGGACGCGCACCTCGCCGATGCGGGCCCGCAGGCCGGGGTCCTCGTAGTACGACGCCGGTGTGGGCAGGAAGTCGACGCCCGCCGCCGTCAGGTGATCGACCGCACCGAGGATGTCCGGCGTCGCGAGCGCTAGGTGCTGCGAGCCTGGGCCGCAATAGAATTCGAGGAACTCGTCGATTTGGGAACGCTTGCGTCCCACCGCCGGCTCGTTGAGGGGGATCTTGATGCGGTGGTTGCCGTTCGCGACGACCTTGCTCATCAGGGCCGAGTATCTGGTGGCGATGTCGTCGCCCACGAACTCGGCGAGGTCGGTGAACCCCATGACGCGGTGGTAGAAGTCCACCCACTCATCCATCTTCCCCAGTTCGACGTTGCCGACGACGTGGTCGAGCGCCTGGATCACTCGCGGTCCGGTGCCCGAAACCGCCGTGCGTGAGACGTATCCGGGCAGATATGGACCCGAATAACCTGACCGGTCGACGAGGGTGTGCCGAGTGTCGCCGTACGTGGCGATGCTGGCGCTGCGGACGGTGCCATGCTTGTCGGTGGCGTCGTGCGGTTCGACGAGCACGCGCGCACCGTGGCTGCGGGCGTGTGCGATGCAGCGGTCAACGTCTGCGACCTCGAGTGCGATGTCGTAGACGCCGTCGCCGTGCCGACGGTGATGGTCGAGCAGGGGGCTCTCCGGGGCGACACCGCCAGTGAGGACGAAGCGTACTGCACCGCTGCGCAGTACGAAGGCGCGGTGATCGCGGTTGCCGGTCTCGGGGCCCGAGTATGCCTCGAGCTCCATCCCGAACACCTCGCGGTAGTACGCGGACGCCTGCGTGGCGTTGCCGACCACCCAGACGATCGCGTCCCAGCCGAACACCGGGAACGGATCGGCCGAGGGGTCGTGTTCGACGAGTCCGAGCAGTTGATGCAGCAACGCGTCGTCGAGGCGGGTGAGAGAGTGGTCGGCGGTCATGGTGGAGACTTCCTGTGGACGGTGTGTCTCGATCACACCGCGTCGCACCGGCGTCCGCAACATCGACTGTTTCCGCTGGTCATATTGGACGATCTGTACTGCAGGGAAGGCGGTATGCCGGTCGATGTGTCCATTAGCAGACAGGCAGCCCGAACGGGTGCGTTCAGGCGTCAATTCCTCCCGGTTCGAAGGCGCTCGCCCCAGTGGCTCAATGCCGAACTGCGAAATTGCACCGCAGTACATTCTCCCTGTCGTCGACTTTCGGGCTACGTCGGAATCTGGTGTCGAGCCGCGGGAGCCTGCCAGTAGGTGCTCTGACCAGCTAGAACGGCGCAGAATCTGGGTCGAGGGAAGATTTCGGTCAAAATCCTCCGAAAGTGGACTTGCCTAGGCTAGTTTCAGTTCCATCGCGCCGGAACCCTTCACTGGTCGGGGCGGGGCTAGACAGGGTTGGTTCCCTGAAGAGCAGTTGGAAGAGCTATCGGATCGTGTACATGTTCCTTTCCTGGGCCTTTCCATCCAGTGTGGAATCCGGTGAAGGCACGAACAATCAACGAAAGGAGAGGAATCGACATGAGCGTGTCGTTCCTACAGGCGGTGACGGACCTGCTTCTGGATCTGACCATGGGTGTCTTCACAGGGTCGGTGGTTCCGGGCACCGCCGGTCTGAGCGGGTCCTTGTCCGATCTGATCAGTGGTAGTTGAGGTGCAGTGCTGATCGCGCTGCTCGGCCAGAGTTAGGAGATTGAAATGAAGCTGGGATCTCTCGCAGGCCCGCTCGCGGATCCGATGCTGCAGGCGATTTTGGCAGGGATTATCTACCTGCCTTTCGCCTACTCGGTGGACGGAAAATTCGAACTGTGAACCGCCGGATGTCGGCTGATAACTTCACACACTAGGAGTGAAAACTGTGAACACAGGTAGCCTCGTCGACCTCCTTACGAGCGTCGACGTCACCCCGTGGGCCGCTTTCTCACTGGGTCCAGTTCAAAACCTCTCGAATGCGTTGTTCGAAATCGTCGGTAGTCTGATTGGGCTCTGGCCTGGTGGCTCGACAGCCACGGCGGCTAGCTTGCAGGACGCCGTCGGATCCATCGCCGGAACGTAAGCCAAAGGAGAATCAGACAATGGATCTGTCGCTGACCTACAGCTCAGACATGATCAACTTCGGTTCGGTCAACCTGGTAGGCATTCTTGCCTCCTTCCTCAATGCCTTGTCCCTCGATCCAGATCCCGCTCCACTGCCGCCGGTCTAAGGAGAACCCCGATGCTGCAGCAATACATCACCAACATGATTCAATACTTCGGCAACGTGATCGGCATGACCGCGCTTGGTAGCAAGGCGCTGACCAATAAGTGAGTGCAGCCTGATCGGCTGAGGCCGCAGATACCGTCACGGGTCTGCGGCCTCAGTATTTCCGCGGCGCGTGGGGTGTCTGAAAACGGATTTGCGGGAGGTGCGGTCAGTGGCCAGCTCTGTGGAAACCCTGTCTCGATGGGCACTACTCGAGCCCCGCGACGCCGAGTTCGTCTACAACGAGTACCGGGGACACCTCGAGCATCTGCTGGCGGTGTATCTGTTCGATGCGGGCTCGGAGCCGGGCGTTGCATTAACGGACACGAGTGTTCAGCAGTGGATGCGGGACAGGCTCGGTAGCCATCATGCCTTCACCTCCGTGATAACGCGACCTCCGCTCGGCATCGAACACCCGCGCTGGGTACCTGCAGAACACATTGATCTGCGTGACCATGTGAGTGTTCGTGCGGTATCCCAGCCGGGCTGGGAGGGATTGGGCCCGCTTCTCGGTGAGATTCTCACCTCCCGCATCGACCTCTCCCGCCCACCGTGGGAGCTCCACGTTGTCACCGGTGTGACCAGCCTCGACATGTTCGACGGACGGCCGCTGACCGCGGTGGGGCTCAAGCTCCATCACAGTGCCGCAGACGGGCTCGCCGTCATGGACTTGGCACACAAGTTGTTCTCGGAGACTCCCCGGCCTGTTCCGGACCGTGCCGTGATCCGCTTCCCCAGATTGCGGATTCTCGCCGAATCCATCAGAGCGATACCCCGTCGGACGAGGATTTTTGTCGGGTCCATTCCCGAGAATCGCGCATCGGCTCGTGCAGTCGAGGCTGCTTGCGCCGCAGGAGAATGGCCTCGTCTACCAGAGCGACCGGAGACCCGCTTCAATACCGCGACCAGCGGCCGGGCATGTGTCCACTCGGTGAGCTTGCCTGGCGAGCAGATTTCCATAGTCAAGGGTGCGGCACCACATCTCACCATCAACGACGTCGTCCTCGCCGCAACGGGAGGCGCACTCGATCGGTATCTGCGCGAGCGCGGCGAGGAGTACGACGGTTCGCTCGTCGCGATGGTTCCGAGATCGATGCGGGGGATCGAGAAGTGGGAGTCGGCGAATCAGCTCGTCGCACTCGCCGTCGACATGCACACCGATCGTCGCGATCCCATCGGCCGTTTGTTGTCCATCTCGCGGTCGGCGCGATTGGAGAAGGCGCGGACATCGCACCCGGCAGTGCGACGTCAGGTTGCCGCAATGGATACTGCTCCGCCGTTCTTCTGGCAGGTGGCGTCCTATATGCACAAGCGGAAGCGATACGGGCAGAATGCATCCCGGGCATTTCACACTATGGTGAGCAACATCCCGCTCACTGTCGAGGGTCTTACCTTCGACGGTGCAACTGCCGTTGCGGTTCTCGGCTCACAACCGCCCGTTGATGGGGATCGATTGCGGCACTTCGTTACGACGGGAACCGATGGGGGCCTCACGTTGACCGTCATTGCCGATCCCGAGGCGATGCCAGACCTGCCGCACTATCTCGAGCTCGTCCGCGCGAGTCTCGCGGAACTCGAGGATGCGGCCTCTGTCGCGACGCGGCAGCCGGGAGCCAGTGAGATCACATCCCGAGCGGTTCGGTCGGAGCACGCCTGAATCAGGAATGACCGAGGCTAGGCTGGAACGAAGGCGGATCGGCGCTGGGCCGGCCCGCACCAGGTGAGCCGATCGGAGTGGACGATGTCGCGAGCGCATGCACAGGGACCTGTCGTCGTGGGCGTCGACGGATCCGACGCCGCGATCCATGCCGTCAAGTGGGCCGCCGTCGAGGCGCACGCCCGCAAGGTGCCGATGAAGCTGGTGCACGTCATCGACACCGAGAACGACTTTCCCTTCGTCGCGGACGATCTCGAAGAGGAGGAGGCGTTCGGGCGCGCCGCTCTGAAGACGGCCCGCGAGGCTGTCGCGGCTGAGGACTACACGGTCGATGTGGAAGTGGAGCTGCTGCGCGGCCGCGTCAACCGCGCGTTCGTCGATCTGTCGGAGAAGGCGAGCCTGATGGTCGCCGGATCGGTCGGTACCGGATTCTTCGCCCGGATGGTACTCGGCTCGACGGCACTGTCGCTTGCCCAGCACGCCAAGTGCACGGTGGCGGTGGTACGCGGCGCCGACGGCAGCCCGGTGCCGCCGACGTCCGGGCCCGTCATCGCGGGCGTCGACCACTCCGACAGCGCCGACATCGTCGTCGGCGCCGCAATGCAGGAGGCCTCGATCCGGCACGCGGAGCTGATGGCGATCCACGCCCGGCGCCGCCGCGGCAGCCATGAGGCGGACGAGGAGGCGCGCGCCCGGATCGACCGGCTGATCGCGACCTGGGGCGCAAAGTTCCCTTCGGTGCAGGTCGAGACCGTCATCGCAGCAGCAGGTCCCACGAAACACCTCGTCGCGCTCAGTGCGAGCGCGCGGGCGATGGTCGTCGGAAGCCGCGGCCTCGGCGGGTTGGAAGGCGCCCTCCTCGGCTCGACCAGCCAATCGCTGCTGTACCACGCGCAATGCCCGGTGATCGTGGCGCGTTCGAGAGTGGTGGTGCCCTGATCGGGTCGGGGGCATCGCGATGGAACGCAACGGGAACAGACTCGACGCACTCGACGTCGAACTGATCACACGGCTTCGGGACGAACCGCGGATCGGGGTACTGGAGCTGTCGCGTCGGGTCGGGGTGGCTCGGGCGACCGTGCAGGCGCGGCTGCGGCGCCTCGAGGATGCGGGCGTGGTCACCGGGTACGGGCCCGACATCGGGCTCGGTGCCGCCGGGTATCCCGTGCAGGCGTTCGTCACGCTCGAGATCGCGCAGGGTGCGTTGAGTCAGCTGACGAAGGAGCTCGAGGAGTTCCCGGAGGTGCTCGAGGCGTGGGCGACCACGGGCGTGGGCGACGTCCTGTGCCGGGTCGCGGCGGCGTCGCATGAGGAGCTGCAGGCGCTGCTCATTGCGCTGCACCACTCGTCGACGGTGGCGCGTTCGGTATCGGTGGTGGTGCTTTCTGAGGTCGTACCGTTCCGGACGCTGCCCTTGCTCGCGAAATCGGTCGGACCGCCCGGTCGCGACGATCCCGCTCGGCGTGGCTGACACAGAGGCCCCCACAGGCGCCCATATTCTGCTGAGGTGGACAGACGCCGGTTCCTTGCCCTGCTCGCCGCCGGTGCCGCGGCAGTGACCTCCGGGACTTCCGCGTGTACCGTTCCGAACCGCGGCCAACCCGCGGCAGACGCAGTCACGCCGTCGCCGAACCAACCGACCGTGACCCCCATGCGTACTTCGTTGCCGCCACCGCCACCCCGGACGGCCCGAGTGCCCGTCCCGGCGGGGCCGATCAGCACGATTCCCGGCCCGGGGAACAACCTCGCGCTGACGGTGGACGACGGCACCAGCCCCGACGTAGTCGGTGCCTACATCCAGTTTGCGAAAGACACCGGCGCCAGGTTCACGTTCTTCGTCACCGCCGTCTACGACTCCTGGACCATCCACAAGGCCTCGCTACGGCCGCTCGTGGAGAGCGGACAGATCCAGCTCGGCAGCCATACGTGGGATCACCCGGACCTGACGAAACTGTCGACGAGGGCGGTGGTCACCCAGTTCGAACGTACCAAGGCGTTCTTGCACAACACCTTCGGCGCCGACGGCACTCCGTACTATCGGCCGCCCTACGGGTACCGGAACTCGACGGTCGACAAGATCGCGGCCGACCAGGGCTACACGGTGCCGACGATGTGGGCGGGTTCGCTGTCGGACTCGGGTGTCATCACCGAGCAGTACCTGCTCGAGTGTGCACGCAAGTACTTCGTCGACCAGGCAATCGTGATCGGACACGCCAACCATCGGCCCGTCACCCATGTCTACGGCCAGCTCGTAGACATTGTCAGGGAACGGAACCTGTCGATGGTCACGCTCGACGACGTATTTCTCCGCCAGGCTGCGGCGACTCCTCATCCGAGTGCCGTGGCCAGTCCCCGATAGCGTCCACCCACTCCGGGGCGGGGAAGGTAGGGAGGGCGGTCATCTGCACGATCAGCCGGTCGAACAGCGGTCCACGGCAGATACCGTGACCTTCCAGACCTCGATCTCGCGAACTTGTCGGTGGGTGCTGGGAGGATCGATGACGTGGAAGCTGTGCACACCGTGGTCGACTCGCCCGTCGGGCCATTGACGCTGGTCCGGATCGAGGAAGACTTGTGCGGACTGTACATGCACGAGCAGCGGCACCTGCCCGACAGTGAGCGGTTCGGCCCGCGCGTCGACGACGGGTTCGACGACGTGATCGCGCAACTCGCCGAGTACTTCGACGGCGATCGTGCCGAGTTCACGGTGCCGCTCGCGCCGCGGGGCACCGAGTTCCAACGCCGGGTGTGGGACGCCCTGGGCGCCATCCCCTACGGCGAACGCTGGACGTACCTGCAGCTCGCCGAGCATCTCGGTAACCCGGCTGCGATCCGAGCGGTGGCCGCCGCCAACGGGCGCAATCCGATCGGCATTATCGTGCCGTGCCACCGTGTGGTCGGCAGCGACGGCTCGTTGACCGGTTACGCGGGCGGGCTCGAGCGCAAGCAGTTCCTGCTGGACCTGGAGAATCCGAATCCGCCGGGAGTTCAGGATGGACTGTTCTGAATTCGGCGCGGATCACACCTCACGTTCTGGTGGCCCGGAGCGTCTACAGGGTGTGGGACTGAAACCGTTCGAACAGATCGTCACCGAGTACGGGCCGGTGGTGCTGCGGGTGTGCCGGGCGCTACTGGGCCCGTTCGACGCCGAGGATGCCTGGTCGGAGACCTTCCTCGCCGCATTGCGTGCCTATCCGGAATTGCCGGACGGTAGCAATGTAGAGGCTTGGTTGGTGACCATTGCGCATCGCAAGGCCGTCGATGCCCATCGCCTCCGGCAGCGGGTGCCAATTCCGACGGACGAGGTTCCGGAACGGGCGACGGTGACGGGCGTGCCCGGTTCGTGGGATCACGAACTGTGGGACGCGCTCGCAAAATTGCCGTTCACGCAGCGCGCCGCCGTTGTCTACCACCACCTCGCCGGACTGCCCTACGCGGAGGTCGCGGTGATTCTCGGAAACAGCACCGACGCCGCCCGACGGGCCGCGTCCGACGGCGTGGCCCGGCTGCGCCGAACGTACCCGTCGCCCACACACCCCGTGCTCGCACAGAAGGGAGTGTCCCGATGAGCACCATCTCGTTCCCGATCGACAACGACAGCTCGGAGGTCCTGCGCCGCCTGCACTCACGACTGGCCGCCGATGCCGATCACGCCGGCCTGCTCGACATCGCCTACCGCACTGTCGACACCCCGATCGGCCCATTGCTCCTGGCGGCCACGAACACCGGTCTGGTGCGGGTCGCCTTCGTCCGAGAGGGTCGCGACGCGGTGCTGGCGCAGCTCTCCGAGCAAGTCAGTCCCCGCATTCTCGAGGTGCCCGCGCGTCTGGACGATGCTGCGCGACAGCTCGACGAGTATTTCGCGCATCGGCGCACCCACTTCGAGGTTCCGCTGGATCTGCGGCTATCGCGCGGGTTCCGCCGGGAGGTGCTGACCCACCTGCCCGACATCGGCTACGGGCGTACCGCAAGCTACGCGGAGGTCGCGGAGGCGGCGGGCAGCCCCCGCGCGGTTCGTGCGGTCGGCACCGCGTGCGCCACCAACCCGCTGCCGCTGTTCGTGCCGTGCCACCGGGTGGTGCGCAGTGACGGCAGCACCGGGCAGTACGTCGGCGGCTCGGCAGCGAAGCTGACGCTACTGACGTTGGAGGCGGCGTGAGCGCGCCGCCGCTCGCCGGCCGCGTCCACGCCCTGGACTGGACGTCTCTGCGCGACGAGCTCGACACTTTCGGCGGTGCACAGTCCGGTCCGGTGCTCACGCGGGACGAATGCCATGCCCTCGCCGACCTCTACGATGAGCCGGGCCGGTTCCGCTCAACCGTCGACATGGCGCGGCATCGGTACGGCTCCGGGCAGTACCGTTACTTCGACTACCCATTGCCGGATCCGATCGTCGAGATGCGCGCGATGTTCTACGTGAAACTCCTTCCGGTTGCTCGCGAATGGGCGTGGCGGCTGGGCCGGACGGCACCGTGGCCGGACACCCTCGACGAGTGGCTCGCGATGTGTCACGCTGCCGGGCAGCGTCGAGCGACGCCCCTGTTGTTGCGGTACGGGGTCGGCGATTGGAATGCGCTGCATCGGGATCTGTACGGCGAGTTGGTGTTTCCGCTGCAGGTGGTGATCGGGCTGGACGAACCCGGCGTCGACCACGAGGGCGGCGAGTTCCTCCTCGTCGAGCAGCGGGCCCGTGCGCAGTCCCGCGGCACCGCGACGGTGCTGCGCCAGGGGCACGCGTTCGTGTTCACGACGCAGGACCGTCCGGTGCAGTCGGCACGGGGATGGTCTGCGGCGCCGATACGACACGGGGTGAGTACGGTGCGCGCCGGGAGTCGTCGCACGCTCGGACTGGTCCTCCACGACGCGGAATGAGAGACGCTGTATGCGGAACGTACAAAGTCGCGGATCATGTACAAATTGATCGACAGTTCGGGACTGACGTATCAGAGCCCCATGCCAGGCACGCTCGGTGGGCACCGGAGGCATCGCATCTACGGTCGGCTCGATTGCCCAGGGGCGGCCCGCGCCATCGCGCGCGGTGGGTACGTGACGCAGCGGGTGTTCTTCGCTGACGAAGACACCGCGATTGCTGCCGGATACCGGCCGTGTGCGGTGTGTCTGCGCCAGCGGTACAACGAATGGAAAGCACACAACCGGAAGGGAAGTCGGTAATTGTCGGCGCTCATCCCCCGGCCTCGCCGCTCCGTCGCGGGGGGCGCCGTGCTGGTTCCCGACTGGCTCGACCTCGACGAGCAGCGCGGGCTCGTCGAGGCGTGTCGAGGGTGGGTGCGCGGCCCGGTGCCGATGCGGGCCGCCCGGCTGCCCACCGGGCACGCGATGTCGGTACAGACCGTCTGCCTCGGCTGGCACTGGCAGCCCTACCGGTACAGCCGTACCGCCGATGACGCCGGCGGTGGCCGGGTGTTACCACTGCCGGAATGGTTGGTGCAGTTGGGAAAAAGGGCCGTCGCTGACGCCTATGGCAATCGGGTGGTGGGTGCCGAGTACGAACCGGACGCTGCGCTGATCAACTTCTACGACGGCACCGCCCGCATGGGCATGCACCGCGATCAGGAGGAGCGGTCGGACGCGCCCGTGGTGTCGCTGAGCATCGGCGACACCTGCACCTTCCGGTTCGGAAATACCGAGAATCGGGGCCGGCCGTATACCGATGTCGAACTGGAGTCGGGGGACCTCTTCGTGTTCGGTGGTCCGTCTCGATTCGCGTATCACGGTGTGCCGAAGGTACTTCCGGGAACCGCTGACCCGGACTGCGGACTGGTGAGTGGGCGGCTCAACATAACGCTGCGTGTGACCGGCCTGGCGGATCCGCGATGAGAACGGTGGAGTCACGCACACGCCGGCGCTCGTGCCGGGTTCCTCGTAGGAGACGCTCGATCGCGACGGAGACGCTCGATCGCGACCTTCCGAAGTCGGGCATAATGCCCATTGACCGACCTGAACCCACCCGAGACCAGGAGTGCCCCGGTGATCAGCGACCTGCAGAGTGAATTCCAAGGCCTTCCCGTCACGGAGTTTCCGAGCGACCCCGACCCCGCTGCCAGCACACCCCCGCAGGGCCCGGTCGCCTGGCGGATCTCGGTTCCTACGCACGAGGCGCCCGTCGCATGGCCGGAGGCATTCGACACATTCCGTGCCGCAGTCGATCCGTCGACGGTGCAGGCGATCGTCGTGGGCAGCTGGGCCGATCCGTACGACGAGGGCTCAGGTCCCGTGGTGGAGGCCCTCGTCGCGGCCGCCGGGGAATTCCCGGCACTGCGGTCCCTGTTCCTGGGCGACATGACCGCCGAGGACTGCGAGATCTCGTGGATCGTGCAGTCGGATATCACCGCCTTGCTGACGGCGTTTCCCCGGCTGGAGCACCTGGGGGTGCGTGGCGGCAACCAGCTGATGCTGAACCCCGTCCGGCACGAGAACCTGCGCAGCCTGGTGATCGAAACGGGCGGGCTGTCCGCTGACGTGGTTCGAGCCGTGGCCGCCTCGGAACTACCGGCCCTGACTGATCTGGAATTGTGGCTGGGTACAGAGGAATACGGCGCAGACTCGACCGTCGAAGACCTGGCTCCGATTCTCGCCGGCGTGAATTTCCCCCGGTTGACCGGCCTCGCGCTGTCCAACAGTGAGTACCAGGACGACATCGCTGCAGCCGTCGCGGCGGCGCCGATCGTTCCGCAGCTGCGTGCCCTGGACCTGTCCAAGGGTGTGCTGCTGGACGCGGGCGCCGAGGCGCTGCTCGCCGGACAATCGCTCACCCACCTCGAGTCACTGGATCTGCACCACAACTACCTGAGCGACGACATGCGGGAGCGTCTACGCGCGGCACTCGAACCGTCCGGAGTGCAACTGAACCTAGACGGTGAAGACGCCGAGGAAGACGAGTACGACGGAACGATCTACCGGTCGGTCGCGGTCGGCGAATGACCCGTCCCCGCCTCGCGGTCGTGGGCAATCCGGAGAACCGCCGCGTGACACTGCTACTGGATGCCGCAGCCCGTTTCGGTATGCCCACCCCGCGGGTGGTGTCCTGGCGCGAGGTGCTCACCACGCGCGGGGCACGGTTCGACGCCGACGAGTGGGTGCGACTCGACTCGCCCGGCGAAGACCGCGAGGTCGATGCACTGCTGCGCGGACCCGGGGACCCGACACGGATTGCGGACGGTACCCGGTGGTATGCGTCGCTGCTCGCTGCGGTCGGCACGCTGCGCGGCGGGCGCTGGCTGACCGATCCGGACGACCTGGCCGTGCTGTTCGACAAGCGCCGGTGCCATGGTTCACTCGCGAGTAACGGTGTACCGGTGCCGATCTCGCCCACCTCGGGAGGAGAAGCGCCAGTGCCGCGGAACTGGCCCGAGGTGCGCGAGCTGGCTGCGGCGGCCGGGCTACGGCGGTTCTTCGTCAAGCCCGCGCACGGATCCTCCGCGGCCGGGGTGGTCGCTGTCGAGACCGCCTCCGGGGGCCGGGTCCAGGCGCGCAGCAGCGTGGAGATCGCGGTGGACGGTGTCTACAACTCGCTGCGGGTACGCCGACTGACGGGCGAAGGCGAGGTCGGCGCCCTCGTCGACGCGCTGGCCGGTGAACGTCTGCACATCGAGGCATGGTTGCCGAAGCCGTCGCGGCAGGGTCGCGCCGCCGATCTGCGGGTCGTGGTGGTCGCCGGGCAGGCGACCCATGCGGTACTGCGTACCAGCGTGCACCCGATGACCAATCTGCACCTGGGCGGACAACGCGGCGGCCTGGAGATCGCGCGGGCAGGCTTCGACGCCGCAGGATACGGCTGGGACAACGCGCTCGCCATTGCGGAACGGGCCGCCGCCTGCTTCCCGCGTACCCTGTGTGTCGGGGTGGATCTGTTGCCCGCCGCGAACTGGCGTGGCGCCGCAGTCGGTGAGGTGAACGCGTTCGGAGACCTGCTTCCGGGCCTGCCCGGGCTCCCGGGCCGCGCCGACGGTCTCGACACCTATGCGGCGCAACTGGCCGCGGCCGAAGGATGGGCCGATGTCGCAGCAGCCTGACATGAACACCGTCGTCGGCTCCGACGACATCCTGCTGATCACGCTCGACACCCTGCGTTACGACGTGGCCTGTGAACTCGCTGCCGCGGGTCGGATCCCGAACCTCGCGCGGCAGCTGCCCGGTGGACGCTGGGAGGAACGTCATGCCCCCGGCAGCTTCACGTACGCCTCGCACCAGGCGATGTTCGCCGGGTTCCTGCCCACCCCGGTCGGGCAGGGGCCGCACCCGCGACTGTTCGCGGCCGAGTTCGGTGGCAGCGAGTCGACCGCGAACGGGACATTCGTGTTCGAGGAGCCGCATCTCGTTGCGGGCCTTGCCGCTGTCGGCTATCACACGGTGTGCATCGGCGGTGTCGGCTTCTTCAACCGCCGGGGCGCGCTGGGCTCGGTGCTGCCCGACATGTTCGACGAGGCGCACTGGTCTCCCGAGCTGGGTGTGACCTCGGCGACCTCTTTCGAGGCGCAGGCGGACCTGGCGGCGCAGGTGGTGGCCGGGCTTCCCGCCGAACGCCGCCTGTTCCTGTTCGTCAACGTTTCGGCTCTGCACCAACCGAACTGGTTCTTCGCCGAGGGTGCGACCGCCGATGACGGGGACTCTCGGGCGACGCACGCGGCCGCGCTGGAATACGTGGACCGGCACATCGGGCTACTGTTCGCCGCCATGTCGAGCCGGCGACGATGTTTCGCGATCGTGTGCTCCGACCACGGCACCACCTATGGCGAAGACGGCTACACCGGGCACCGGCTGGGCCACCCCCTGGTGTGGACCGTGCCCTATGCCCACTTCTTCCTCGAGGGACCGAGATGACCGCCGTCGACCTGCCCCTGCCGGTACCGCCGAACTTCGTCGCCTCGGAATATGTTGCGCCATATCAGAATTACGTCTATGCGTATCCACACAAGACCGCCTACCGGCCGCTCGGCCCGCGTCCGGCCCTGACCGAGCTGTGGGCGGACGAACCGCAGGACGCGTTGTCGCTGTACCTGCACGTGCCGTTCTGCGAGGTGCGGTGCGGATTCTGCAACCTCTTCACCCGCGTCGGCGCGCCGGGCGAGCTGACCACCCGATACCTGGACGCCCTGGAGCGGCAGGCCGAGGCGGTGCGCGAGGCCCTGGCGCCCTCGGCCCGGTTCGCGACGGCGGCCTTCGGCGGCGGTACCCCCACCTACCTGACCGCGGCGGAACTGGACCGGCTGTGCGACATCGCCGAAGGCATGGGGGCGGACCTGCGGGCGATCCCCCTGTCGGTGGAGGCATCCCCGTCGACGGCCACCGCCGACCGGCTCGCTGTGCTGGCCGGGCGCGGCGTCACCCGGCTCAGCCTCGGGGTCCAGAGCTTCGACGAGACCGATGTCAGGGCTGCGGTCCGACCGCAACGACGCGCGGACGTGGAGGCCTCACTGCAACGGATCCGGGATGCGGCCATCGACGTCCTGAACATCGATCTGATCTACGGGATCGACGGCCAGACACCGGAATCCTGGATCGCCTCCCTGGACGCGGCGCTGGCCTGGCGTCCCGAGGAGCTGTACCTGTACCCGCTGTATGTGCGACCGCTGACGGGCCTGGCCCGGCGCAGCGGTGGACCCGACCCGGACTGGGATGCACACCGGCTCGACCTCTACCGCCGCGGCCGCGACCACCTGATCGCCGCGGGTTATGTTCAGGAGTCGATGCGCATGTTCCGTCGCGCCGACGCCCCCGACGTCGGCCCGGACGACTACGCCTGCCAGACCGACGGCATGATCGGACTCGGTTGTGGGGCAAGGTCGTACACCCGGGATCTGCACTATTCCTTCGACTACGCGGTCGACGCAAGGGAAGTGCGTGCCATCATCGACGACTACGTCTCGGGCACCGTCGACGACTTCCGTCGTGCCGTGGTGGGTCACGCGATGACGGAGGACGAGACCCGGCGCCGGCATCTGCTGCAGTCCGTGCTGCAGGCCGCAGGAATGCTGTTGGCAGACTACCGGTTCCGATTCGGAACAGATCCCCACGAGCATTTCGGCACCGAGCTGGACCGGTGGTCCGACCGGGGATGGCTGTTGTCCGAGGGTGGTCGGCTGCGGCTGACCGCGCTGGGCATGGCGTACTCCGACGCCCTGGGGCCCGAGCTTTTTTCGCCGCAGGTGCGCGCCGCGATGGCCGAGTACGAGGGGCGATGACGGTGCTGACCATCCTGTACCGGGGTCCGCTGGCGTCCTGCGACTATGACTGCCCGTACTGTCCGTTCGCCAAACGCCGGGACACTCCCGAGCAGCTACGGGCGGACCGGGCGGCGCTGGAGCGCTTCTGCGTGTGGGTGGAAGACCAGGATCAGGAGCTGTCGATCCTGTTCACCCCGTGGGGGGAGGGTCTGGTGCGGTCCTGGTACCGGCGGGCCCTGGTGGACCTGTCCCGGCTGGCTCACGTCCGCCGGGTGGCGATCCAGACCAATCTCAGCTGCCGTACCGGCTGGCTGGCCGGCGCCGACCTCGACACGGTCGCATTGTGGTGCACATACCACCCCGGACAGACGCCGCACGACCGATTCCGCACCAAAACAACGGAATTGACCGATCTCGGCGTGCGGTTCAGCGTGGGCGTCGTAGGACTTCCGGAGCATCTGGAGGCCGCCCGCCGGCTGCGCGCCGAGCTACCCGACCCGGTGTACCTGTGGGTCAACGCCGCCGAGGGGCATGAATACGCCGACGCCGACGCGGCGGACTGGACGGCGATCGACCCGCTCTTCGAATTCAGCCGGCATCCGCACCGGACGCGGGGGCGCGCGTGCCGCACCGGCGACACGGTGGTGTCCGTCGACGGTGAGGGCACCGTCCGGCGCTGCCATTTCGTCCCCGAGGAACTGGGCAATCTGTACGACGGCTCTTTCCGAGAGGCGCTGCAACCGCGACCCTGCCCGCTGGATGTCTGCGACTGTCACATCGGCTACGTGCACACCGAGCAGCTTCCGCTGTACGACGTCTTCGCTGGCGGTGTGCTGGAACGAATCCCGGCGGAGCCGGTGTGGCTGTCGCTCCCCGAGCTACGGCTGGCACGGGAACGATGAGTCGTTGCGATCTGATCCGGCGATACTGGATTCCATGACCTCTGCCTCGTCCGGTGGCCTGCGAGTGGAACGACTGCGCTTGCCGTTCCACCCACCGTTCACTACCGCCCCGATGCTCGGAGCCCTGGCCGCGCACGCCGTCGACGGACTCGAGCGGCACGACGGCGACACCGGTGCGCACACTCGTGTCGTACCGGCCGAGCACGGCCCCGCATTGGTGACGGTGGAGTTCGATGCCCCAGATCACGTGTCCGCGGCGGTCCTTCCCGCACACACAGACGACGTCCCGCACGTCCTCTTGCTCGTTCGCCGTTGGCTGGACCTCGACGCCGACCCGGCAACGGTCGATGCGGCGCTGCTGAATCACCCGACCCTCGCGCCGCATGTCGCCGCTCGTCCCGGGTTGCGCGTGCTCGGTTCGGTGGACGGCTTCGAGACGGCGGTGCTGACGGTCCTCGGGCAGCAGGTGTCGCTCTCGGCGGCAAGGACCTTCGGATCGCGGCTGGTCGCCGCGTTCGGCGATTCGACCGATTTCGACGGTTTCACCAGTTTCCCCGCGCCCGAGACACTTGCCGGGCTCGATCCGTCGGTCGTCCAGCAGACCGTCGGCCTCACCGGAGCGCGGGCCCGGACCGTGCAGGCGCTCGCCGCGGCGGCGGCGGACGGTCTGCACCTGGGTCCGGACGCCGACCCCCATGAGTTCCGCACCGGACTGCTCGCCCTGCCCGGCATCGGGCCGTGGACGGTGGACTATCTGTCCGTGCGCGTCCTCGGCGACCGGGACGCCTACCCGTCCGGCGATCTGGTGCTACGACGCGCGCTGGGAGTGAAGACGCCGCGGGAGGCCGCCGCGGCATCGGAATCGTGGCGGCCGTGGCGCGCCTACGCTCTGTTCCATCTGTGGACGGCGCAGGCGTTCCTGTGAGTCAGCTCTGCCCGGCGCGCACCCCCTTCTCGACGCGGTCGCCGAGACCCTTGTCGACGTTGCGCCAGTACTCGAATGCCCGCACCAGGACAGGCTCGGTGACTCCGTCGAGCAGATGCCCGACGATGTTCGACACCAACCGGTCGCGGCCGGCGTCGTCGAGCACGTCGCGCACCATCGTGCCGGCTTGACCCCAGTCGTCGTCGTCCTTGCGGAGGGTGTACGCCTGGCGGACCATCTCGCCGTCGGTGAACCAGCCCGGCGACTCGCCCGAGACCGCGACGTCGGCATGTGGGCCACCCTTCGAGTTCGGGACGTAGACCGGATCGCCCGGATTGTGGTGCCGCAGCTGCCCATCCTTGGTGTACGAGCGCCGCGGCGCGGCGTGCGGGGAATTGACCGGCAGCTCCTTGTAGTTGGAGCCGATCCGGTAGCGGTGCGCGTCCGGGTACGAGAACCAGCGCCCCAGCAGCATCTTGTCGGGGCTCGGGCCGGTGCCCGGTACCGAGCTGCTCGGCTCGAACGCCGCCTGCTCGATCTCGCAGTGGTAGTCGGCCGGGTTGCGGTCGAGTTTCATGGTGCCGACGTCGATCAGCGGGTAGTCACCGTGCGGCCACACCTTGGTCAGATCGAATGGGTTGAACCGGTAGGTCTTCGCCTCCTCGTAGGGCATGATCTGCATCTTCAGCGTCCACGTCGGATAGTCGCCGCCATCGATGTGCTCCCACAGGTCACGCATGTGATAGTCGGTGTCCATCGCGGCCATCTGGTCGCCCTCGGCCTGCGTGAGGAACTCGCTACCCTGATCGGTCTTGAAGTGATACTTCACCCAGAACCGGTCGCCCTTCGCGTTGACCCACATGTAGGTGTGGCTCGAATACCCGTTCATGTGCCGCCACGAGCGGGGGATGCCGCGGTCGCCCATCAGCCATGTCACCTGGTGCGCCGACTCGGGAGACAGCGTCCAGAAGTCCCACTGCATGTCGTGGTCGCGTAGGTTGTTATCGGCTCGACGTTTCTGCGAGCGGATGAAGTCCTGGAACTTCATCGGATCGCGCATGAAGAACACCGGGGTGTTGTTGCCGACCATGTCGAAATTGCCCTGCTCGGTGTAGAACTTCAGGGCGAATCCGCGCGGATCGCGCCACGTGTCCGGGCTACCCCGCTCGCCGGCGACGGTGGAAAACCTCGCGAGCATCTCGGTCTTCTTTCCGGGCTGGAACAGGTCGGCTTTCGTGTAGGCGCTCACGTCGCTCGTGACCTCGAAGGTGCCGAAAGCGCCCCCACCCTTGGCGTGCGGCTGCCGTTCAGGCACCCGCTCGCGGTTGAACTGGGCCATCTTCTCGATCAGGTAGTAGTCCTGGAGCAGGATCGGCCCGTCGGGTCCGACGGTGAGCGAATGTTCGTCGCTGGGTACCGGGATTCCGGAGTCGTCGGTGGTGTAGTTCGGATCTGACATCTCATTCCTTCCCTACGAGTCACGTCACCGTGCGGAAGAGATGATGCTCGCGAAAGGGTTTGGGCTGCAGAGCATCATCGGTGGAGGCTCACCCGAACGCGCGGCGCATACCGGGTGCGCCATCCATCACCTACCAGCCGACCACTTCCGGGTCGATCCGTCAACCAGGAGCCGACTTCAGTCCTTTGCCCGCGCCAGCTTCGACGGCCACCAGATCGGCTTGCCGATGTCGTGCGAGAGCGCCGGCACCAGGACGCTGCGCACCACGATCGTGTCGAGCAGGACGCCGAACGCCACGGCGAAGCCCACCTCGGCGAGGAACACCAGCGGCAGTACGCCGAGGACCGCGAACGTGCCGGCCAGCACGATGCCCGCCGATGTGATGACACCGCCGGTGACCGCGAGGCCGCGTAGCACGCCCGAACGGGTGCCGTGTTCCTGCGTTTCTTCCCGGACTCGTGTCATCAGGAAGATGTTGTAGTCGATGCCCAGCGCTACGAGGAACACGAACGCGAACAACGGGAACGACTGGTCTGCTCCCGCGAAATGGAAGACGTGCGTGAAGAAGAATCCGCACACGCCGAGGGTTGCGGCGAACGACAGCACCACGGTTCCGATCAGGATCAGCGGTGTGACCAGCGCCCGCAGCAGCACCGCGAGCACGATGAAGATCACCACGAGCACGATCGGGATGATCAGGTTCCGGTCGTGCACCGACGCGGTCTGCACGTCGAGCGTCGCGGCGGAACCGCCGCCGACGAGGGCGTCGGCGCCGGGGACCGCGTGCAGCGTCTCGCGCAGGCGTTCGACCGTCCGTAGCGCCTCGGGCGAATCGTACGAATCGGCTAGTGCCACATTGATCACGGTCCGGCCGTCGATGGGCGCGACGTTCAGCGACGCGGGCGCGCACCCGGGCGGCAGTTGCTGCGGGCCGGTGCCGCCGAAGCTCTGCAGCAGAGCCTTCGCCTTCTCGATGTCAACCTGTACGCAGACGGATCCCGGTCCCTGGCGTACCCCCTCCACCCCGCTTGCCGCCGTGATCACCGCGTCGGCGCTCGACGCGTTCGCGGTGACTACCGCGGGAGCCCCGGCACCCTGATCGAAGTTGGCGTCGTAGAGTTCCTGGCCGACGACCGCATCGGGCCGGTTGGTGAAGTTCTCGGACGCAGTAAGGCCGGAGGTTTGCAGGCTACCGATGCCCACCGCGAACAGGATCAGCAGCAGCGCCGTCGCACCGATCCACGCCGGCCGGTTGCGGCGACCGACGAACTCGGCGATCCGGCCCCACATTCCATGTGTGGCAAGGTCGGTGGCGCCGTCCAGCTTCGGCCTCCGTGGCCAGAACACCCAGCGTCCTACCGCGGACAATGCGACCGGCAGGAACGTCATCATCACCAGATACGTGCATGCGATGCCGATCGCTGCAACCGGGCCCAGGCTCTTGTTGGAGTTCAACTGTGAGAACCCCAGACACAGCAGCCCGATGATCACGGTGAGTGCGGACGCGGTGATGGCGGGCGCGGATTCCCTCCACGCCTTGATCATCGCGTCGAAACGGTTGTCGTAGAAGTGCAGTTCCTCCCGATATCGGGAGATCAGTAGCAGCGCATAGTCGGTACCGGCACCGATCACGAGGACGAACAGTATGCCCTGACTCTGGCCGGTGAGCGTGAGGATCTCGTGGTCCGCGAGCAGATAGATCACCATCGAGGACAGGCCCAGGGCGAGCAGCGCCGAGAACAGCGGGAAGAACCACAGGACCGGCGAACGGTACACCACCAGCAGGATCAGGACCACCACCAGCAGTGCGACACCGAGCAGCGTGCTGTCGAGTCCCTCGAATGCGTCGATGAATGCGACAAGCAGCCCGCCCGGCCCGGCGGGCAGCACCTCGAGATCCGGGGCGACGGCGGCCTGCGCCGCCTCGAGTACGTCCTGCTCGGTGGCGGCGAGTTCGTTGCCCTGGACGGTGGTTCCGTCCTGTTTCGCGATCAGCGGCACGAACACCGACGCGGTGGTGCCGTCCTTCGAGATCTGGGTGGGTGTGACGCCGTCTGCGTCGACACCATCGACCGATGCCATCGACACCTTCGCACGGTCGATGGCAGCCTTGTCGTCGTCCGTGAGACCGTTGTCGCGGTGGAACACCACGGCGCCCGGAATGGTCTCCACTTTCAGGAACTTCGCGGTCTCGTTCGCGACGATCGTCGACTCGGCAGAGCTGGGAAGATAGGAAGCATTGTCGTTCTTCTGAACCTCGGCAAGCTTGCCCTGGAACGAGCCGCCCAGACCACCGAGGAAGAACGCGATGATCGCGATCGCGACGACCGTGAACACCGGCCACCGGCGCCGGGCACGAGGCTCTCTGCCCGCCGGGGTGTCTTCGGTGAACTCCACTCGGGTCATTGGTGCTCCTCGTACGCAGTCGCGGCCGGATACCAATGCAGATCAGTACAACACGGAGTGCAGGGTCCGGTGGGGAGAACGACGGAGGGGGCCGGCGGCGACTAGGTTCAGCGGAGATTGATACTCGAACCCACGATCCCTGGTAGGGGCGTCCGACGGGGACTATCCGTCCGTGGGTTCGTCAAGATTCTGGACCGCGCCTCCCGCTGTTCATCCGGGAAACAGTGCGTCCGCCGAAGCTATCCGATGCAGTCGGTGTAGAGGGGTAGCATCCCCCGACCCCCTGCTGCCTCGAGGCCCGGAGCCACCGTGTCGCGGTCGGAGAGAATGAAGTCGACATCCTTCGGCCACGGCAGTGCCAAGGCCGGGTCCAACGGGTCTATCGCCTGCTCGTACTCGGGCGTGTACGGAGTGCTCACCAGGTACGACATGACCGTGTTGTCCTCCAGTGCGAGGAAGGCGTGTGCGGTCCCCTTCGGGAAGTACACCGCCCGGTAGTGCTCGGTGTCCATCTGTACTGCGTCCCAGCAACCGAAGGTTGGAGATCCGATTCTGATGTCGACGATGATGTCGAGCGCGCGGCCGTGTGCGCAGAAGACGTACTTGCACTGTCCTGGTGGCGTGGTCGTGTAGTGCAGGCCGCGCAGGACTCCGCGCGAAGAGACGATGTGGTTCATCTGAGCAACGGGGAAACGATGGCCCACCGCCCCCACGAACGACGAATCCTGCAGCGGTGCAGCGAATATTCCTCGGCCATCTCGTATCGGTTCGGGTGTGAACTCGAACCCTCCCGAAACCGCCAGCTCGCGTATCTGCACCGTCAATCCATCCTTCCTCGTACGAAGCCGCGGTACATCCCCCACCCATCGGCGATATCTTGTTCGAGCTGGTTGAGCCGAGCAGTCACCGACTGGTCGAATCCATCGAGGAAGTACTCGTCACCCGGACGGGGCTCGACGGCCCTGCCCTCCAGCACGAAGTTCTCCACCACTTCACGCAGGCTGGTAGACGGGGTTACCCGGCCCGCGATATACCGGCTGGCGCCTTCCAAACCGGGAAAGCCCGCCTCGCGGTAGAGGTATACGTCACCGAGTAGATCGATCTGCACTGAAACCTGGGGATGTGCGGTGGGGCGCATCGTCTCCGGCAGGATTCGCAGCAGCTCGGCATCGACGCCTCTGCGTAGACTCTCCAACGCGTACCCGAGGTCAATGCGTATTCCGGGAGTTCGTTCGGCGGCGTAATCGAGGAACCGAACCAGTCCCTCGCGCAGCTGGGTTCGCTCCTGCTCCGACAGTCGGCCGTCGTCTCGACCGCTGTAATCCTCGCGCACCGTCACGAAGTCGAGCGGACGTTCCGGACTGGAACGATTGAGCTCGGCGATGAAGTCCACCAGATCGATGAGACGGTCGACCCGGCCAGGCAAGATGATGTAGTTGAAGCCGAGCTGTATCGGCTCCTGCCGTTCGGCGCGCATTCGCAGAAACGCCTGCAGGTTCTTCTTGACGCGTTCGAACGCGCCGCGCTTGCCGCAAGTGGATTCGTACTCTTCGTTGTTCAGCCCGTAGAGCGAGGTGCGGATGGCGCCGAGTTCCCACAGGCCGGCCTGACGATTCAGTGTCTGCTCAGTGAGGGCAAAGGCATTGGTGTACACGGTCAGGCTGAATCCCCGCCCGGCAGCGTGCGACACCAGCTCGCCGATTCCGGGATTGGTCAGCGGTTCCAGGCCGCCGGACAGGTAGATCGCGTTCGGATTGTCCGTCGGTACTTCATCGATGATCGCGGCTAGCGTCTCGTTGCCGACCGGTACCGTCTCGGCCTCGTAGCGGGCTCCGGTAACCCGCACGCAGAAGTGGCAGCGGAACATGCACGTCGGCCCGGGATACAAGCCGACACTGACGGGGAAGGCCGACCGGCGGTAAACCGCTGCGTCCAGCGCGCCCGCCGCGTCCAGCGGCCCGATTGTGTTGGTCCAGTACTTCCCGGCCGGTCCGCGTTCCACGGCGGTGCCCAAATCTGGGATACGCCCAAACAGGTCGAGCAGTCGTCCGAACTCTGCTCGGTCGACGTCGAGCTGCCTACGCATGTGCTCGAGCGGGGTGAACGGTTGCCGCCCATAGTGCGCAGCGAGGTCGGCGAGCCGGGCCGCGGAGACATCGGCGGCGGCGCTGTCGAGGCCGGTAAGGTCGACCACCTCCGAACTCAGGGCGTTCACCACCGCCCGCCGGTCGGCGTCCGGATGCGCAGCGTCCACGACTGCCGCCAGCTGGGTGTTTGTCGAACGAGTGTTGTTCATCGTGAGTGCAAACCTCCTGGCATGGTGCAAGTGGTCACGAACTTCTGCACATTCTCTGGTCCCATTGCGCGTTGATCAGCTCTCCATTGGTGACCGCGATCCGGACGATGTCGCACACTCGCCGGATGTCTTCACTGGACACTGCGGGGCCGGTAGGCAATGCGAGCACCTGTTCGGAGAGGTACTCGGTGTGCGCCAGCCGTACCGGCGGATCGCGCCGGTACGGCGGCATCTGATGGCACCCGGGTGAGAAGTATGGCTGCGCAATCACCTTCTCCGCCCGGAGGATTGCTTGCATTTGATCTCGGTCGATGCCAGTGGCGGTCTTGTCTACCGAGACAATCACGTACTGGTAGTTGTTCCGCTCTCGGGCATCGAATTGGTGCACGCTGATACCGCGGAGGCCGCGGAGCTCGGCGGAGTAGAGCGCGTGATTGGTGCGGTTGAGGTCTCGGGTCTCGGCGAAGGCGTCAAGCGAGGTGAGTCCCATTGCTGCGGCGCTCTCGCTCATCTTTCCGTTGGTGCCGATCTCGGCGACGGCGCGCTCCGGCGAAAGCCCGAAGTTGTGCATGGTACGGATCCGATCGGCGAGTTGCCCGTCGTCGGTCACGATCGCCCCGCCCTCGAATGATGTGACGGTCTTGGTTGCGTGAAAGCTGAACACCTCGGCGTCGCCGAACCCGCCTATCGCGCGGCCGTCGGCCGTGCAGCCCAGGGCATGCGCGGCGTCGAAGAACAGCTTGACCTGTTTGTCTGCAGCGATCTTGTGAAGCGCGTCGACCGGTGCGGCTCTGCCCCAGAGGTGAACTCCGACAATGGCGCCCGTACGCGGACTCACCAACGCCGCAGCATGATCCGGATCGATCAGCCCGGTCTCCGGGTCGACGTCGCAGAACACGGGTTCCAGTCCCAGCCAGCTCGCTGCATGCGCGGTGGCAGCGAAGGTCATCGATGGCATGATGACTTCGCCAGACACGTCACTGGCGCGCAGTACGAGCTGGAGAGCAACGGTCGCGTTGCAGGTGGCGACGCAATGACGTACGTCGGCCAAATCTGCTACCCGGCCCTCGAACTCGCGCACCAGTGGTCCGCCGTTCGTGAGCCAGTTGTTGTTCAACGCCCATTCCAGACGGGCGAAGAACCGGGTCCGATCTCCGATCGTGGGTCTGCCCACATAAAGATCGTGTAGGAACGCCGCGGGCCCGCCGAAGATCGCCAGGTCGGTCAGTGCTCGCTTCATGCGATGTTCCCGGTGTAGACGGCCGCGGCGATTGCGACGAGGCTCCGGAGTTGAATGTTGGCGTAGTGGCTGTGCCCGATGAGGTAGGTGATCTGATCGAAGGTCATCCACCGGTGGTCGGGGGTGTCGCTGTCGCCGAAATCGTCGGGAACTTCAATCAGCATGTATCGGTTCTCGCTGCGGTAGAAGCGGCCACCTTCCTCCGAATGGAAACCGTCGTAACGGATTTGCTTGCGTGGTGCGTTGATCACGTAGTCCACGTACGACGGCCGGTCTTCTTCCGGGGCACCCGCGTAGTTCTCCGGCTGGCAGTGCACCGTCGGTGCGAGCTCGGCTACGTCGACACCACCCGCCTCGGTACGTAATTGCACAAGTGCATGAAAAGTGCCTCCGATGTCTTTGACCAACAGGGCCAGCAATCCGCAGTTGGCCGGCGACAGTAGCGGCTGCATCCATGAGTTGACCTCGCGGTCGGTGGTTCTCACGGTGACACCGAAAACGTCGAAGTACTTCTTCTCCTCGTGTTCGATGGCGTTGTCGGTGCGGATCCAGCCGCTGCGCTCGATGTCTTGCAACGGGCGGGTGCGCTGCACCAGCTCACGCCTAGTGCGAACGTCGGAGATCCAACTCAGCAGAGTGTTCATGTTGTGGACCGAAGTGCCACCGCCGATGAACGAATGGAGCAACTGCGCCGGAAATCCGCGGGGCAGGCTGGCGAGTACCTCGTCGGCCTGGCTGCCCCCGACCACAGTCGGGATGCAGGCCAGAACCGTCCGCAGATCCATGTTGACCACGTTGTCGCAGTGCAGCATTGCGCGCAGCTGCGGGAGAGTGAGCCAGCGGAAGTTCGGGTGGTCGGGCAGGTCGTCGAACACTTCGACGATCACATTCCGGTTGCGCTTGCGTAGAAACCAGGCGCCCTGTTCGGACTGCAACACGTCGACCAGGGTCCGCTTCGGGCGCGTGCCGTTGAAGTACTCCAGGAATCGCACCTTCGAGCCTCGGTGGACACCGGTATAGTTGCTCCGGGTCGCCTGCACGGTCGGAGAGAGCTGGACGGCGTTGATGTTGCCCGGTTCAGCCTTGGCTTGCACCAACAGGTGCAGAACCCCGTCGAACTCCTTGACAATCAGGCCGAGGAAGCCGATCTCCGGTTGCACAATGATGGGCTGGATCCAGTCTCGTCGCCAGCCGAAGTTGGTCCTTACGTGCAGGCCCTCGATCGAGAAGAACCGTCCCGAATCGTGGGCCAACCGGCCGTCATCGGTCTGGAACGACCAGGAGTCCATCGCACTGAACGGGACTCGTTGGACGTCGAGCTGTTGAGTCGCAGCATTCTCCGTGAGCCAATCGTGGATTTCGCTTGTGGCAGTGGAAGTTCCAGGAACAGATCCACTGATAATGAAACGCATTGCTGTATGCGAAGATTCCGGACTTGGCCAGTCGTCGCCGTGATCCCCCATTGCGCCTCCCTACCGTATTGCCGACGGCCGCATGGCGGCTGCTGGGTTCTGCTGTTGGCCAAGAGCCGCGCTCATGACTATAGAGAATCTGATCCAGAAAGTAAGATAATCGGCGCAATCGCCTCAGGAGGCGATATCACGCAGGAATGCCCACGAAGAGCCCTCGGCCCGAGGGCCCACCTTCCACGTAATTGACCGCAAGATTGCTTGCAGCAAAGGCGCTTTCGTACTCCTTTCGCTCGAAGAGCGTGATGTCGTAGTGCTCGACGTGGTGGTGTGCGCCGCTCTCCGGGTCTGCAACCACCCAGTGAATTTCCATCCGTGTCACGTCGCCGACACGTGCGGAGTGTGAAACGCGCGAAATGGTCAGATCCCCATCGCGGACTACATCTCCAGCCACGTAACCGTCGAGGAATGTCTGTGGGAACCACCACGGCTCGATCACGACAACGCCGCCGGGCCCTAGATGGCGCGCGAATGAGGTCAGTGTCTGCTCCAGCTCGGTGATGTCGCGCATGTGGCCGATCGAACTGAACATGCAAGTTACCGCGTCGAATTCACGATCGAGTTGGAAGTCGCGCATGTCACCTTGCAACACCGGTATGTTGCCCAGCTGCGGCCGGGAGATCTCGATCATCGATGTAGAAAGCTCCAAGCCGGCCACATCGTCGAAGTGGTCAGCGAAGTGCCGCAAGTGAGTTCCGGTTCCGCACGCTACGTCGAGCAGGGACGATGCCGTTGGCCGGTACTCACGGACCAGGCGTGCGACATCCGCGGCCTCGGCCGCATAGTTCTTGCCCCGCCCACGATAGAACCGGTCGTAGAGCTCTGCGAAGGTGCCTTCGTACATTGTCTCTCCCTCTAGCGGCTTCCGTCTGGAATCGTCGATGAAGCCGGTCAGCCAACGCCCTGACGGGTCAGTTCCTCGAGCTGTGGGACGATCTCTCCCGGCGTTGGGTCGGCCAGCGCATCCAGCCGCAGCTTCCGGGCGTTCTCGGCATACACGGGGTCATCGACGACTCTGTTGAGGCAGGCCTGCAGCGTATCGGCGTCGACTTCGTCCGGGCGTAGATACAGGCCCGCACCCAACTCTGCGGTCTGCTGTCCGCGCAACATGCAGTCCCATTCGTGTGCAACAGCTATCTGAGGAACACCACTATGTAATGCTGTTGCCCAGGTTCCGGCTCCGCCGTGATGAATGACTGCGACACATTTCTGTAACAGGAAATTCAACGGAACGAAATCTGCTGTGCGAATGTTCTCCGGCATGGAGATTGACTCATCGACGGGTCCTGTTACGACGACTTCACCGTCGAATCTGGAGAGCGCATCCAGAGTCCGCGAGAATTCCCCCGGTTCGGCGGCGAAGGGAAGCCCCGAAAAGCCGCCAGTGAGGCAAACTCGGCGAGTCCCATCGCTCTTCTCAAGCCATGATGGAACCAGCGATGCGCCGTTATAGGGAAGATACCGCACGGGGATGGTGCGCAATCCAGTTTGCAGGCGGAAATTCGAGGGCAGCTGGTCTATCGTCCACTGCCCGACCGCGAGGTCTTCGCTGAAATCGAGTCCGAACGGCGCAGCGACTTCGGTGAGCCATGCACCGAGGGGGTCCGGCCGATCATCCGGCGAACGCTGCTGACGCTGTGCCTGGAACCGGCCACGGAAGTAGCCGTTGAAGTCGCTGCCCCACAGCACCCGCGCGTGAGCTGCGCCGCAGGCCTGGGCGGCGATGGCGCCGGCAAAGGTGAACGGTTCCCACAGCACGAGGTCCGGACGCCAGTCGCGAGCGAAGGCGACCAAGTCTGCGACAAAGGACTCGTTGTTGATCACCGGATACACCGATTGCGTAACGGCCTTCTCCATCCCCAGCAGAAACTCCCACGAGTCCAGTTCCAGGGCGCGGCGGTAGAAGTCCAGGTCAGTGGTGTAGCGATGTACCTGCGCAGCGGCGTCCGGGCTGATGTCGAAGAGCGCATGATCCGATCCGACCGATACCCCGGTGAAGCCAGCGCCGACCACAGCGTCGGTCAGGGAGGGTTGGCTGGCTACCAGCACGTCATGCCCGGCAGTGCGCAGTGCCCATCCGAGCGAGACCAGACCCTGAAAATGCGTGCGGTGCGCGAACGACGTCAGAAGTACCTTCACTGGCGGTCCTTTGCCGGGATCGAGGCAGCAACCGTCCGCTCAATCCCTTCCCACAACGGCACCTGGGGCCGCCACTGAGTGTGGGTACGGAAAGCAGTGGAGTCGATGTCGTCGCTACGGAAGTCATTGGGTTGAGCATGTTCGGGCGCGGGCACGGTGACGACGGGCACCGGAGGCATTCCGCCTTGTCGTGCCACGCTCTCGGCAATGCCCGCGAAGATCCTTCCAATCGATTCCGACCGATCCGCACCGAGTGTCCAGGTCTCTCCGGCTAGCGCGTCTCGATGTTCCAGCGCGGCGGCGAACGCACTGGCGACGTCCTCGACGTGCAGGAGGTTGCGGCGAACACTGCCGTCGTGCCACATCGTCAACTGCTGGCCGGAGATCGCCTGCCGGATCGCGGCGGCGACCACACCGCGCCCGACCGGGTCGGACCGATCGCGCTGACCGTAGACCGTGGGCAAGCGCAGAGTCAGCCCACGTACGAGTCCTGCGTTGGAGGCCTCTCGTAGGATCCGCTCGGCCTCGAGCTTCTGCTGCGCGTACCGGCTCGCCGCCGCTGGTTCGGCTGCCTGAGCGGTACTCGCGTAGATCAGCACCGGCGTCGTGGAAACACGACGATCGTGTATCGCGGCGACAAGGTCGCGCATCAGGCCCACGTTCACCCGCTCGGCCTCCGGGTCAGCCGTGGCGCTGCGCCAGGTGGAACCGCTCGCGGCGTGGGCCACCAGGTGCACGATGACGTCCGCATCTTCTATCGCCGCACGCGCCTGGCCAGGCACGAGGAGGTCGATCTGTCTCTGCTCGATCGCGGATCCTGGTGGGAGTGCTGCCGGTCGGCTGCGAGATACCGCGCGCAATCGACTGCGCCGTGCTGCGAGTGTCCTCAGCACCGCGCTGCCGATGAAACCGGAAGACCCGAGCACCGCGATCAATTCACTCGGGGTATTGGCGATTCTTTTCACGAGATATCCCGTATGCGGCGCGATTGACCGCGTTTTCGATGGGGACGCCGGACGTCGTATGAGTTCACCAATTTCCCCCCGGAAATTTGGAAGTAATTTGTCCGGATCGTAGTAGATGAAACTGGGGCTTGTCAACGGTTTCTTCGATACAAGTAGCCCCGAAAATCTCGCGGTGCCGAACCTTCGAAAACCTCTGAATCTCTGTGTATCGTCTTCGCTTGTTGCGTTTGATCGTCGAGTGGGGTCGTCGAGTGGGGACGTAGAGTGGGGGAGCGGGATGGAGCTGTCGAGACCCTTCGATAGCCGGGTGGCGCGGGATAGGCGAATTGCTCGGCCGTGGCCCCTGAGCGGGGAAAACGATTCCGACCTGCGTGCACGCGCCCGCCAATTGCGTGCGCATCTCGAGAGCACGACCGGCGCCGACATTGCAGGTGTGGGTGCGGCACTTGCGAGCGCAGACGATGGCCCGCACCGCGCCGTCGTAGTCGCTGCGTCGACCGCCGAGCTCCTTGACGGCCTTGCCGCTGTCGCCGACGGACATCCGCACCCCTCGGTGGTCCGCGGGGTGGCCCGTCCGATCTCTCGGGTGGTGTTCGTGTTCCCGGGTCAGGGCTCGCAGTGGCCAGGAATGGGTACCGAACTGATCAGTGAGTCAAAGGTTTTCGCTCGATCGATGGATGAATGTGGGCGGGAGTTCGCATCCGTCGCCGACTGGTCGCTGCGAGAGGTCTTGGACTCGCCCGAGCAGTTGGGTCGCGTCGAAGTCGTCCAGCCCGCATTGTTCGCGGTGCAGTCCTCGCTTGCCGCGCTCTGGGCGTCGTTCGGCATTCATCCCGATGCTGTTGTCGGTCACAGCATCGGTGAAATGGCTGGCGCGCGGGTCTGCGGGGCGATTGATACCGTGTCCGCGGCACGAGCCGCCGCGTTGTGGAGCCGTGCGATGATCCCGTTGGTGGGCAACGGAGATATGGCAGCAGTGTCGTTGTCCAGCAGTGCGATTGCTCCGCGGATCGCAGCGTGGAACGATGTCGAGCTCGCGGGAGTCAACGGCCCCCAATCGATTCTGCTCACCGGCGGTCCGGAAGCAATCGAGCGCCGGGTTGCGGAGCTTTCCGCCGAAGGGGTGCGCGCTCGGGTCATCAATGTGTCGATGGCAGCGCATTCGACGCAGGTGGACGAGGTTGCGGATGCCCTGCGGTCCGCGCTGGCGTGGCTGTCTCCCGGCCGGTCCGCAGTACCCTTCTACGCCAGCCACACTGGTGGACTGCTGGACACTCGCAATCTCGACGCCGACTACTGGCGCCGTAGCTTCCGGCTTCCGGTGCAGTTCGACGAGGCGATCCGGTCCGTGCTGGACGACGAGCCCAGCACATTCATCGAGGTGAGCCCACACCCGGTGCTTACTGCTGCCTTGCAGCAAACCCTCGACGCCGAACAGTCAAGCGCCGCAGTGATTCCGACTCTACAGCGCGGTCAGGGTGGAATCAGACGTTTCCTGCTGGCGGTTGCGCAGGCGTTCGCCAGCGGTATGACGGTCGACTGGACTGCGGCTTTCCGAGACGTGACTCCCAAACCCGATGCGCTGCCACAGTTCATGCCTGTCGAGGCTGCAGACGAGCCGACTGTGAGGGCTGTGAACTGGGACGCCCCCACCCATCTGCTGCGGGACCAGATACTGACGATCGTCCGAGCCGAGACTGCGATCCTGGCAGGCCGCGATATCGATATCGAGGCCACCTTCCGCGATCTGGGGATCGACTCCGCGCTGGCAGCCCAGCTGCGTGCAGGGGTGAGTGCGGCAATCGGACGCGAAGTGAATATTGCGCTCCTCTACGACCAGCCGACGCCGAAGGCACTCGCCGCGGCGCTGGCGTCAGGTTCCGATCCGGACGGTATGCACGGTGATGGCCGGGCGAGAACGAACGAGACCACTCCTGGCGAACCGATCGCGATCGTCGCGATGGCCTGCCGACTCCCGGGAGGTATCAGCACGCCCGAGCAGTTCTGGGAACTGCTGTCCGACGGGCGGGACGCAATCGGGAAGCTGCCGACAGATCGGGGTTGGGATCTCGACTCACTGTTCCACCCCGACCCGACGCGTTCGGGTACAACCCACCAGCGCAGTGGTGGATTCCTCTCGGAAGCAACAACATTCGACCCGGCATTCTTCGGTATGTCCCCTAGGGAGGCGCTGGCGGTCGACCCGCAACAGCGGCTCATGCTGGAACTGTCCTGGGAAGTCCTGGAGCGGGCGGGAATCCCGCCGACGTCGTTGCCTGCCTCGCCCACCGGGGTGTTCGTCGGCCTGATCCCTCAGGAGTACGGCCCGCGGCTGGCCGAAGGCGGCGACGGCGTCGAAGGCTATCTCATGACCGGAACAACCACGAGTGTCGCTTCCGGGCGCATCGCCTACACGCTCGGCTTGGAAGGCCCGGCTATAAGTGTGGACACCGCGTGCTCTTCTTCGCTGGTGGCGGTGCATCTGGCATGCCAGTCACTGCGAAATGGGGAGTCGTCGCTGGCCATGGCCGGCGGTGTCACGGTGATGCCGACACCGGGAATGCTCGTGGACTTCAGTCGAATGAACTCACTGGCCCCGGACGGAAGGTGTAGAGCCTTCTCGGCCGATGCCAACGGTTTCGGCATGGCCGAAGGCGCGGGAATGGTTTTGCTGGAACGGCTTTCGGACGCCCAGCGAAACGGGCACCCGGTGCTCGCAGTACTGCGGGGGGCGGCAGTCAACTCCGACGGTGCGAGCAATGGGCTGTCGGCGCCGAACGGCCGGGCACAGGTCAAGGTGATCAAGCAGGCGCTCGCCGAATCGAAGCTCCACCCATCAGACATCGATGCCGTCGAGGCACATGGCACAGGTACTCGCCTCGGAGACCCGATCGAAGCCAATGCGCTGTTCGAAGCCTACGGCCGCAATCGTGAACAGCTGCTGTGGCTTGGCTCGGTCAAGTCCAATCTCGGGCATACTCAGGCGGCAGCCGGGGTAGTAGGCGTGATCAAGATGGTGCTTGCGATGCGGGCCGACATGCTGCCGCGCACACTGCACGCGTCCCGGCCGTCGCCGGAAGTCGACTGGTCTTCCGGTTCGATTCAGTTGCTGCAAGAGCAAGTGCCGTGGCCAGCCGGGGCGCGAGTCCGCCGAGCGGGAGTGTCGTCCTTCGGTATCAGTGGAACCAACGCGCATGCGATCCTCGAGGAGGCGCCGCAGTTCCCGGCGGCCCAGCCCGCAGCACGCGACGACATCGCTGCGCCGTGGGTGCTTTCGGCAGGCAGCGTGAGCGGCCTGCATGCCCAGGCAGCCGAACTCGCCGCATATCTGCGCGCACACCCCGGCCGGGAATTGCTGGACATGGCCTTCTCTCTCGCGACAGGCCGGGCTGCGCTTGCCCACCGCGCCGCCTTCGTGCCCGTCGACGAACCCTCCGCACTGCGCATTCTCGACAATCTCGGGGCAGGACGGACCGACGGTGTCATGACGGGCGCGAAGCGCTCGCATACCCGACCGGTATTCGTCTTCCCGGGGCAGGGCTGGCAGTGGCCGGGCATGGCAGTCGACTTGCTGGACACCTCGCCGATATTCGCTGCGGCTCTGCGCGAATGCGCCGACGCGCTCGCGCCCTACCTGGACTTCGAGGTGATTCCCTTCCTGAGGTCGGAGGGTGCGCGCAGACAGACCACGACACTGTCCACTGAGCGTGCGGACGTCGTGCAGCCGCTCATGTTCGCTGTCATGGTCGCACTGGCAGAGTTGTGGCGGGCACACGGCGTCGAGCCGGCGGCGGTTGTCGGACATTCGCAGGGCGAGATCGCCGCCGCGTGCGTGGCAGGCGCGCTCTCTCTCGAGGACGCTGCGCGTGTGGTCGCGCTGCGCAGTCGCGTCATCGCCACCATGCCCAGCAACGGGGGCATGGTCTCGATCGCGGCTCCGCTGGACGACGTCACCGCGCGGCTCGGTGCGGGAGTCGAGATTGCAGCCGTCAACGGTCCGCGTTCGGTGGTCGTGTCCGGTGACAGCACGGAACTGGAAAGACTGGTCGCAACCTGCTTGGCTGACGGTCTCCGAGCCAAGCGGCTACCGGTGGACTATGCCTCGCACTCCTCGCACGTCGAATCCGTCCACGACCGCCTGCTCGCCGAGCTGGGCGATGACTTCGACCCGCTACCGGGTTCCGTGCCGTTCTTCTCGACAGTGGCCGGACGATGGATGGAACCGGAGGAGCTCGACGCCGGGTACTGGTACCAGAATCTGCGCCGCACGGTGCGGTTCGGGGAAGCGGTTCGCTCGCTTGCCGAACAGGGCTATTCGACGTTCTTGGAGGTGAGCGCGCATCCAACCCTCGCCACGGCGGTCGAAGAAGTCAGTGACAACATCGGTGCCGATCTCACCGCGATCGGTTCGCTGTATCGCGACAACAGCACCCTCACCGGTTTCGCAGAGGCACTCTCGCGCGTGTTCGTGGCGGGCGCCGCGGTGGACTGGGAATCGGTCTATCTGGGAACCGGAGCGCGACGACTTTCCCTGCCTACCTATCCGTTCCAGCGTGAACGGCTCTGGTTGACGCCGGGGCCTGCGGTGCCGCGGGCTGCGACTCCGGGCGATTCCTCCACGCTGCATTACCGCATCGAATGGCGGCCCGCCGAATCCGCCGACAGCGCACGGCTAGGAGGGACGTGGCTCATCGCGAAGTACTCGGATACCGCGAACAGCATGAGTGCTGGGGTACGGGATGCGCTGGAGGCGGCCGGCGTGGGGGTGCGCGAGCTGATCGTCGATGCCCGGGACGAGCGCGACGATCTGGCAGAGCAACTGCGTTCGGCAGGTGTGGTGACCGGTGTGGTATCGCTTCTGGCGGTGGACGAGCCGGAGGCCGAGAGTTCTCCGCTCGCGCTCGGATCGTTGCAGCACACGCTCGCCCTGGCGCAGGCTTTGACAGCCACGGAATTGGAATGCCCGCTCTGGGTTGTCACCGAGAACGCCGTCGCGATCGAACCTCTCGAATCCATCCGCAACCCTGCGCACGGTTCGCTGTGGGGTCTCGGCCGTGTAATCGGTCTGGAGAGCCCGGTCGTGTGGGGTGGCCTGATCGATGTGACTGCGGGTGCCGTCGCCGACTTGTCGCGACATCTCGTTTCGATCCTGGGCGGTGGCACCGGTGAGGATCAGCTCGGGGTCCGGTCCGACGGGCTTTACGGACGCCGTTGGTGCCGTACCGAATCCACCACGAGCAGCGTCCAGTGGGGGCCGACCGGGACCGTGCTCGTCACGGGCGGTACGGGTGGTGTCGGCAGGCATGTCGCTCGGTGGCTCGCACGCCAGGGAGCACCCCACCTGTTGCTCGTGAGTCGCCGCGGAGCCGGCGCTCCCGGTGCCGGTGAGCTGGTCGCCGAGCTCGATGAGCTCGGCACCCGGACGACTGTCGCCGCCTGTGACATCACCGATCCAGATGCAGTCCGCCGACTACTCCACGGCATACCCGATTCCGTTCCGCTCTCCGCGGTGTTCCATGCCGCGGCGACACTGGATGACGGCACGATCGACACCCTGCATGGCGAGCGCATCGAGCGGGCCAACCGTGCCAAGGTGTTGGGTGCGCGCAACCTGCACGAGCTGACGCGCGACATGGACCTGAGCGCCTTCGTGCTGTTTTCGTCCTTCGCTTCCGCATTCGGTGCCCCTGGGCTCGGCAGTTACGCGCCGGGCAACGCATATCTCGACGGCCTGGCCCAACAACGGCGCAGCGACGGTCTGCCCGCTACTTCCGTGGCCTGGGGGACCTGGGCGGGCAGCGGTATGGCTCGAGGCCCGGTAGCCGATCGCTTCCGCAGACACGGCGTCATGGAGATGCTTCCCCACACAGCCGTCGACGCATTGCAGACGGTCCTGGGCCGTGGTGAGGTTTGCCCGATCGTCATCGACGTGCGATGGGACCGCTTCCTGGTCGCCTACACTGCACAGCGCCCGACCAGGCTGTTCGATGAGCTCGACGAGGCACAGCAGGCAGCGCGGACCACCGGGACGCAGACGCAAGCGGGGGCACTGGCAGCGCTGTCGGCATCGGAGCGCGGGCACGCGTTGTTCGAGCTGGTGCGTACCAACGCTGCCGCGGTCCTCGGCCACGCCTCCGCCGAGCAGGTACCCGCGGATCAGGCGTTCGCCGAACTGGGTATCGACTCGTTGTCGGCCCTGGAACTGCGCAACCGGCTGAACGCCGCCACTGGTGTTCGCCTGCCCACGACAGCCGTCTTCGACTTCCCGGATGTGCGAACACTTGCGGCACACCTGGCAACCCAAGTCGGTGGCGCCACCGCAAACGCGCAGTTGTCGCCCGCGACCGCCAGCGCGGTTGACGAGCCGATCGCGATCGTCGGCATGGCCTGCCGGCTGCCCGGTGGTGTCGATTCCCCCGCGCAGCTGTGGGAGCTGATTGTCTCGGGCCGCGATTCCGCGGCGGAGGTTCCGGACGATCGTGGTTGGCTCCCCGAAGAATTGATGGCCTCCGACACGGTGACAATGCGCCGCGCCTTTGGCAACTTCATGGTGAATGCGGGCCACTTCGATGCGGCCTTCTTCGGGATCTCCCCGCGCGAGGCGTTGGCGATGGATCCGCAGCAACGTCAAGCCCTGGAAACGACATGGGAGGCACTGGAACACGCGGGCATCCCTCCGGAGACGCTCAAGGGCAGCGACACTGGCGTATTCGTCGGTATGTCACATCAGGGGTATGCCTCCGAGCGCCCGCGGCCGGAGGATGGAGTCGAGGGCTATCTGCTCACCGGCAACACAGCCAGCGTCGCCTCGGGGCGGATCGCCTATGCGCTGGGCTTGGAGGGCCCAGCGGTCACGATCGACACCGCTTGTTCATCCTCGCTGGTGGCACTGCATCTGGCCGGTAACGCACTTCGCGCGGGTGATTGCTCGCTGGCGGTCGCCGGCGGCGTCTCGGTGATGGCGGGGCCCGGAGTGTTCACCGAATTCTCTCGCCAGGGGGCATTGGCCGCCGATGGCCGGTGTAAGCCCTTCTCCGACGATGCTGACGGCTTCGGTCTCGGAGAAGGCTCGGCTTTCGTTGTGCTCGAGCGGTTGTCGGATGCTGTGCGAGCGGGCAGGTCGGTTCTGGGCGTGGTTGCGGGATCGGCGATCAATCAGGATGGTGCCAGTAACGGGCTTGCGGCGCCGAGTGGTGTTGCGCAGCAACGGGTGATTCGTCAAGCGTGGGAGCGGGCCGGTGTTTCGGGCGCGGATGTCGCCGTCGTGGAGGCGCATGGGACGGGTACCCGGCTGGGTGATCCGGTGGAGGCGTCCGCTGTGCTGGCCACTTACGGCCAGAGGCGTGGATCCGCGGCACCGCTCCTGCTCGGGTCGGTGAAGTCCAATATCGGTCATGCGCAGGCGGCTGCTGGTGTCGCGGGTGTGATCAAGATGGTTCTCGGGCTGGGCCGGGGTCTGGTTCCGCCGATGCTGTGTCATGGCGAGCGCTCGACGCTGATCGACTGGTCTGCGGGTGAGGTCGAGTTGGCTGAGACTCTGAGCCCGTGGCCTGCGGCTGCGGATGGGGTGCGCCGTGCGGGTGTGTCGGCGTTCGGTGTGAGTGGGACGAATGCTCATGTGATCATCGCCGAACCTCCTGAGCATCAAGCCCTTCCGGTCTCAGATCTGCGCCGCGTGCTTCCCGCTGCCGGGGTGGCGCCGGTGTTGTTGTCGGCGAAGAACGAGACGGCGGTTCGGGCGCAGGCGCTCAGACTTGCCGACCATCTCGACGGACATCCTGAGATCGCGCTGGCCGATCTGAGTTGGACGATGGCACAGACCCGGCAGCACTTCGCGCATCGTGCCGTCGTTCTTGTTCGCGACACCGCGGACGCCGTCAGCCAATTACGAGCGTTCGCAGAGGGATCGATCACGCCCAGGACCGTCACCGGAACCGCGGTGGCCGAGTCCGGTGTGGTGTTCGTCTTCCCGGGCCAGGGTGCGCAATGGGCTGGGATGGCTCAGGATTTGCTGGGTGTTGCGGCTTTCGCTGACACCATCGCTGTGTGCGATACCGTGTTGGCCGATCTTGCCGGGTACACGGTGACCGATGTCCTGTGTCGGCATGCCGATGCTCCCGGCTTCGACCGGGTCGATGTGGTTCAGCCGGTGTTGTTTTCGGTGATGGTTGCTCTTGCGCGTCTGTGGCAGGCCTGTGGCGTCAGTCCCGTTGCTGTCATCGGTCATTCCCAAGGGGAGATTGCTGCTGCCGTTGTGGCGGGTGCCCTGTCCTTGGAGGACGGTCTGCTCGTGGTGACTCGACGGGCTCAGGCCATTCGCACACTGGCAGGCACAGGCTGCATGGTGTCGGTGCGCGGCAGTCGCGCCGATGTCGAGAAGCTTCTGAGCGATGACCGCTGGGCAGGGAAGCTGGAGATTGCCGCCGTCAATGGTCCGGACAGCATGGTGGTCGCCGGCGACCTGGCAGCTGCGGGCGAGTTCCGTGGGCAATGCGACGGGATGGGTATCCGCGCCCGGATGATACCGGTGGACTATGCGTCGCACACCGCGCACGTGGAGCCGGTGCGTGAGGAGCTTACCCAGGCCCTGTCCGGGATCACCTCCTGCCCAATCGAAGTGCCGTTCTTCTCGACCCTTACCGGAGGTTTCCTGGATGGCGCCGACCTGGATGCCGCCTACTGGTACCGGAATCTGCGCCACGTGGTCGAGTTCCACTCCGCCATCGATACGCTGGCCGGCCAGAGCGGCCGAGTATTCATCGAGATCAGTCCGCACCCGGTAGTCGCCATGAGTATCCAGGAGACGCTGGACGACGCCGAGTCCGACGCCGCGGTGCTGAGCACACTCGAACGCGATACCAACGGTGTCGATCGATTCCTCGCAGCACTGGCCGAGGCACACTCGCGAGGGGTGTCGATTGATTGGAAGGCCGTCCTGGGCAGAGCGTCTCGACTGGATCTACCGAACTATCCATTCCAGGGTCACCGTTTCTGGCTGCTGCCGGGCCGGACCGCCCCCCGGGACAGCCTTGACGACTGGTTCTACCGGATCGTCTGGTCCGAGATCACCCCCTCCGAACCGGGCGGCCTGAGCGGGCGGTGGCTCGTGGTCGTCCCAGTGGGATTCGAGGAGCACGAATGGACCACCGAGGTACGAGCCACGCTGACTGCGGGCGGGGCCGAACCGGTGGTGCTTGCCCTTGCCGATCCTGCGGAAGTCGCCCGGACAGTTGGCGTTGATCAGTACCGCGGTGTGGTGTCCTTGCTCGCATTGGACCGCGATGGTGGGGCGAAAACCCTTGTACTGGTGCAGGAACTCAACAGAGCGGGAATGGACGCGCCGCTGTGGATCGTCACCTTCGAGGCCGTTGCTGCAGGTGGACCGGTGCTTCGTCCCGACCAGGCGACCTTGTGGGGCCTGGGCCAGGTCGTCTCCTTGGAACGGGGGGCGCGCTGGACTGGCATCGCCGACCTGCCGCGGGTGCCGAATCCGGCGCTGCGCGAATCGCTGAGCGCGGTACTGGCTGGCTCGGAGGACCAGGTCGCGGTGCGCCCTGAGGCGGTCCTGGCGAGACGGTTGTCCACCGCTCAGGTGCCCGTCGGCTCGGCGTACGCGCCGCCAGGCGGCACAATCCTGGTCACCGGGGGCACGTCTGGTCTGGGCGCCGTGGTTGCCCGGTGGTTGGCTGGGCGCGGCGCCGACCACCTTGCGCTGGTCAGCCGACGAGGGCCGGACACCGAGGGTGTCGAGGATCTCGTCGCCGGGCTGATCGAACTCGGGGTGCGCGTTTCGGTGCATGCGTGCGACGTCACCCAGCTCGAGTCGCTGCGGACACTTCTGGACGGCCTGGCAGCGCAGGGCGACATTGTCCGCGGCGTCGTGCATGCGGCCGGACTGCCTCAGCAAGTCGCGATCGAGGATATGAACACGGCCGATTGGACCGAGGTGATCGCCGCCAAGGTCGAGGGTGCCCGGAACCTCGACGAGCTGTGCCCGCAAGCCGAGCTGTTCCTGCTGTTCTCCTCCGGCGCCGGAGTATGGGGAAGTGCCCGCCAAGGGGCCTACGCCGCGGGCAATGCCTTTCTCGACGCCTTCGCGCACAATCGTCGCGCGCGCGGTCTTCCCGCGACATCGGTCGCGTGGGGACTATGGGAGACAGGCGGGATGACCGGTAACGACCAGGCTGTTTCCTTCCTGCGCGAACGCGGCATGCGGCCGATGCCGGTGTCACGCGCGCTCACCGCGTTGGACAGGGCCCTGACCGCCGAGGAGACGGCGGTCGTCGTGACGGATGTGGACTGGCCCGTCTTCGCCCAGTCCTACGCGTCCGCCCGGCACAGGCCGCTTCTCGACTGCATCGTCACAACCGAACCCGGCCCAGAGGCGGCCGATCCCCAGGAAGAGAGTCGTCGCAACCAGTTCGTGGGCCTACCGCATGCGGAACGAAGGGCGAAGCTGATCCGTCTGGTTCGCTCACAAGTGGCAACTGTGCTCGGTTACGACGATCCGAAGGCCGTGAGTTCCTCCGCGCCGTTCAAAGAACTGGGTTTCGACTCGTTGGCAGCGGTCCGGTTCCGCAACCTGCTCAGCGCGGCTACCGGCCTCAGGATTCCCGCGACGATCGCCTTCGAGCAGCCGAACGCATCCGCGGTCGCCGACTTCCTCTCCGCGGAACTGGGCGGTGAGACACACGGGGTGCCGCAGCCGCGGGCCGGGCTGGACGAACTGGAGCGGTCCCTGTCCACAATGCCGGCAGCCGAACGAGAGGAGCTTGCGCAGCGCCTGGAACGCATGCTTGCGGCTCTCCGGCCCGCGACCGCGACAGCCGATGCCCTGGTGTCCGGCGACGACGACTTGAGCGAAGCCGATGTGGACGAACTACTCGGAGCGTTGGGCCGTGAACTCGATCGCAAATGACGCCACCCGCACACGCTGCAAGAGCACCAAGAACGCAAGAACTGCGAGGAGCTGTGACCGATAACGACAAGATCGCGGACTACCTACGGCGGGCGACTCTCGACCTCCGTGCCGCCCGGCAGCGCATCCGTGACCTCGAATCCGATCCGATCGCCGTCATCGGTATGGCCTGCCGCCTACCCGACGGGACGAACACCCCGCAGCGCCTGTGGGAGCTACTGCGCGACGGCGGCGAGACGTTGTCGGATTTCCCCACCGACCGAGGCTGGGACCTTGCCGGGCTCTACCACCCCGATCCCGAGAACTCAGGCACCAGCTATGTAGACAAGGGTGGCTTCCTCGACGATGCGGCGGGCTTCGACGCCGAGTTCTTCGGTATCTCGCCGCGCGAGGCTACAGCCATGGATCCCCAGCAGCGACTGCTCCTCGAGGCGAGCTGGGAGTTGGTGGAGTCGGCGTGCATCGACCCACATTCGTTGCGTGGCAGTGCAACCGGAGTCTTCCTCGGGGTGGCCCGCTTCGGGTACGGCAATGGCACCACCGCTGCGGAGGACACCGAGGGCTACTCGGTCACCGGTGTATCCCCTGCAGTCGCCTCCGGCAGGATCTCCTACACCATGGGTCTGGAGGGGCCGTCGATCAGCATCGACACCGCCTGTTCGTCGTCGCTGGTGGCGCTGCACGTTGCGGTCGAGTCGCTGCGCAAGGGCGAGTCGACCCTGGCGATCGTCGGCGGTGCCGCGGTGATGGCCTCTCCCGACGTCTTCGTCGACTTCAGCCGCCAGCGTGCGCTCGCGGCCGACGGCCGGTCCAAGGCATTCGGCGCGGGTGCCGACGGGTTCGGCTTCTCCGAAGGTGTCTCCCTGATCCTGCTCGAACGGTTGTCCGAGGCCGAGCGCCACGGGCACGAGGTCCTGGCCGTGATCCGTGGTTCCGCGCTCACTCAGGACGGGGCCAGCAACGGACTGTCCGCGCCCAGCGGTTCCGCTCAGCGCAAGGTCATTTGGAAAGCGCTGCAGAACTGCGGCCTGGAGCCCGGCGACGTCGACGCGGTGGAGGCGCACGGTACCGGTACGGCGCTTGGCGATCCGATCGAGGCGAACTCCCTGCTAGCCACCTACGGCCGCGACCGTGATACTGATCGGCCACTGTGGCTGGGGTCGCTGAAGTCCAATATCGGACATACTCAGGCGGCCGCGGGCGTCACGGGTCTCCTGAAGATGGTGCTCGCCCTGCGCAACGAAGAACTGCCCGCGACCCTCCACGCCGAAGAGCCCACCCCGCACGTCGATTGGTCTTCGGGTGGTGTAGCCCTGCTTCGGCACAACCGCCCCTGGCCTCGTGGGGAGCGAACGCGCAGAGCGGGTGTGTCTGCCTTCGGTATCAGCGGGACCAATGCGCACGTCATCATCGAGGAAGCACCCGAGTACGTGCCCCGTGAAGCCGCCGCGCACGACAGAAGCCCTGTCCCGCTGGTCGTATCGGCTCGCAATGATGCTGCGCTACGGGCGCAGGCGACCCGCATTGCCGAACTGCTCGACCTGCCGGACGTCGATCTCGCAGGAGTAGGACTGAGCCTGGCGACCACCAGAGCCCGTCACGAGCATCGCGCGGTCGTCGTGGCCGCCACCGGTGAGGATGCCGTGCGTGGGTTGAGGGAAGTTGCCGCCGGTCGTGCGGTGGCCGAGTCGGTTGTCGAGGGTGTGGCCGAGACATCCAGCCGCAACGTCGTCTTCATGTTCCCGGGTCAGGGGTCGCAATGGGCGGGAATGGGTGCCGAACTCCTGTCCTCGGCCCCGTTGTTCGCCAATAAGATTCGCGCCTGCGACGAGGCGATGGCATCGCTGCAGGAGTGGAAGGTCTCGGACGTGCTTCGGCAAGTGCCGGGAGCGCCCAGCCTCGATCGGGTCGATGTGGTGCAGCCGGTGCTCTTCGCGGTAATGGTGGCACTGGCGGAACTGTGGCAGTCGTACGGCGTCGAGCCCGCCGCAGTAGTAGGCCACTCACAGGGTGAGATCGCCGCCGCCCATGTTGCCGGTGCACTGTCGCTCGAGGACGCAGTGAAGCTGGTAGTGGGCCGAAGCCGACTGTTGCGGGCGCTGTCCGGCGAGGGCGGCATGGCCGCTGTCGCAATGAGTGAGGACGCGGTGCGCGAGCGGTTGCGCCCATGGCAGGATCGGATCGCGGTAGCCGCGGTCAATGGCCCTCAGTCGGTTGTGGTCTCCGGAGACCTTCCTGCGCTGAGGAAGTGGTCGGCAGAATGCGTCGCCGATGGCATTCGCGTCCGAGAGATCGACGTAGATTATGCCTCTCACTCACCGCAGGTAGAGCGGGTTCGCGACGAACTGCTCGAAGCGACAGCGAGTATCACACCGCGGGCGACGCGGGTTGCCTTCTACTCCACCGTCGATTGTCGGACGGTCGACGGCATCGACCTCGATGCTCGGTACTGGTACCGGAATCTGCGTGAAACCGTTCACTTCGCCGCCGCTGTAACTCGGCTGGCGGAATCGGGATACGACGCATTCGTCGAAGTCAGCCCGCATCCCGTGGTAGTTCAAACGGTCGAGGAAACGGTCGAGAATGCCAGCGGCGCAGACGATCCAGTCATCGTCGGATCGCTGCAGCGAGGCCACGGTGATCTGGCGACGTTCCTGATCTCGCTGGCCACCGCGCACACATCGGGGGTGGACGTTCGATGGGAGGTGGCCGTCGACGGCGCTCGAGTTCATTCGTTACCGACGTACCCCTTTCAGCGCAAACGTTATTGGCTGCAAAACTCGTCCGTGCCGACCCGGTCGGGAGACTCGATCTATCGGGTGTCCTGGGTTCCGGTCAGTCGTCCGGAATCTGACCGGCTCGATGGCGACTGGCTGGTGGTGACGGCTTCGGGCGGTCCACGCTGGACCAGCGCCCTGTGCGATGCGCTCGCCGTACGCGGCGGCACCGTGGTGCGCTGCCGAATGGACCCCGGCTCCTCGCGCACGGATCTCGCCGCCGCCGTCTCCGCTACGGGAACCGAGTTCCGAGGAGTGCTCTCGCTCCTGGCGGCCGACGAGTCCATGCACGCCGGCCACCAGGGCGTTCCGTCCGGATCCGTCGGCCTGCTCACCCTGGTCCAAGCGCTGGGCGCGGCCGGTATCGGTGCCCCGCTGTGGTGTCTGAGTCAAGGGGCTGTGCGCACACCCGCCGACGACGGCCTGCCCCGACCCGAGCAAGCTGCCATGCACGGTCTTGCCCAGGCCGCTGGGCTGGAACTGCCGGGTCGCTGGGGTGGGGTGGTGGACCTGCCCAGTACCGTGGATGTCCCAACGTTGAGCCTGATCACGGCTGTGTTGGGCACCCGTGACTGGACCGAAGACCATCTCGCGATCCGATCGGGCGGCCTCTTCGGTCGCCGATTGGTCCGCGCAAACCTGCCGCAGAACGGTTCACCGGGATACACCCCCCACGGCACCGTCCTGGTCACCGGTGCCGCGAATCCGATCGGTGATCAGCTCGTCCGGTGGCTCGCCCAGCGCGGAGCGCAGCGGCTGGTGCTCGTGGGGGCGCGCCCACGCGACGAGCTACTTGCTGCTGTCGAAGCGGCCGGAGTGCCCGCCGTTGTCTGCGAACCGGATGTGGCGCCGCTGCGCGCCGCGATCGGTGCTGATCCGGTTGCGATGCTCGTGCACGCCGAGACTCTGACGAACTTCCGTCGTATCGCCGAACTCGAACCCGACGAGTTTGCCGAAACCGTTGCCGCGAAGACAGCATTCCTCACCATGCTGGACGAGGTCCTCGGCGATCAGCGGATCGAACGGGAGATCTATTGCTCTTCGGTGGCGGGGATCTGGGGCGGCACCGGGATGGCTGCCTACGCGACGGGCAGCGCCTACCTCGACGCGTTCGCCGAGCACCGTCGTTCACAAGGCCACTCGTGCACATCGATTTCCTGGACGCCGTGGGCGCTACCAGGCAACCCGCTGGAGGACAGTCGACTACGAGAACGTGGACTGCGCAGCCTCGACACCGGTCGGGCCATCGAAGCGTGGGAGCGGGTGCTGGCCGCCGCCCCGATGTCGGTGGCGGTAGCGGATGTGGACTGGGCGGTGTTCGACGAGGGGTTCGCGTCCACCCGCCCGACAGCACTGTTCGCGGAACTGGTCCCGCAACCGGAGCCGCTGCAGTCCTCAGCGGTGCCTGGGACTCAAAGAGAGTTGATGAACAGTGCTCTGGCACAGCAGCTCTCGTCCCTCTCCTCGGACGGGCAGCGCCGTCTTCTGCGGGAAATTGTCACGGAGATTCTTGCCGAGGTCATGGGTCACGAATCCGCAGCCGAGATCAATGTGCGTCGCGCATTCAGCGAACTCGGGCTGGACTCGCTCAACGCAATGGCGCTGCGCAAGCGCCTTTCGGCAACGACCGGTCTTCGATTGCCGGCATCGCTGGTTTTCGATCACCCGACCGTCGCATCGGTCGCGGAGTACCTACGGCAGCAGATCATCGGCGGCTCGGACCGGGCAGCGTCTCGGGTCGACAGCATCAGCGAGTCCGAGCCGATCGCCATCGTCGGTATCAGCTGCAGGTTCCCGGGCGGCATCAACTCGCCCGAGCAACTGTGGCGGGTTCTCGTGGACGGCACCGATGTCACCTCGGAGTTCCCGGCCGATCGCGGCTGGGATATCGATCGGCTCTACCATCCGGACCCGGACAATCCGGGTACCAGCTACACAAAGAAGGGCGGATTCCTCACCTGCGCAGCAGAATTCGATGCCGGATTCTTCGGGATAACGCCCCGAGAGGCGCTGGCAATGGACCCGCAACAGCGGCTCATGCTGGAGACGACATGGGAGGCTGTCGAGCGTGCAGGCATCGACCCCGATGGGCTGCGCGGCAGTGACGTCGGTGTCTTCGTCGGTACGAACGGCCAGTCCTATATGCAGCTACTCGAGGGCGAGGTCGACCTGGTCGACGGGTACCGGGGTCTGGGCAATGCGGCGAGCGTGCTTTCCGGGCGCATCGCCTACACCTTCGGCTGGGAGGGGCCCGCGATGACGGTGGACACCGCCTGTTCGTCCTCCCTGGTCGCCATTCACCTCGCAAGCCAGGCGCTGAGGCGAGGCGAGTGCTCCCTCGCATTGGCCGGCGGTGTCACGGTCATGTCCGACCCGTACACCTTCATCGACTTCAGCACGCAGCGAGGGCTGGCCGCCGACGGTCGCTGCAAGGCGTTCTCCGCGCACGCCGACGGTTTCGCGCTGTCGGAAGGAGCAGCCGCGCTGATCCTGGAACCGCTTTCCCAGGCGCGCCGCAACGGTCACCGGATACTTGGCGTACTGCGTGGCAGCGCGGTCAACCAGGACGGTGCCAGCAATGGCCTGGCCGCCCCCAATGGTCCGTCGCAGCAACGAGTGATCCGGCAAGCGCTGGCGGCTTCGGGATTGTCCAGCAGCGATATCGATGTCGTCGAGGCACACGGAACGGGCACCGAACTCGGAGACCCGATCGAGGCAAGTGCGCTGATCGCAACCTACGGTCAGGACCGGGATCGACCGTTGTGGACGGGCTCTGCGAAGACCAATATCGGCCACACTCAGGCCGCAGCCGGTGCCGCCGGTGTGATCAAGATGGTTCTGGCTCTGCACAACGGCATGGTGCCGCGATCGCTACACGCCGACGAACTGTCCCCGCATATCGACTGGGCTGCGGGCTCGGTGGAGGTGGTGCGCGAACACCTTCCGTGGCCTGCAGGTGATCGGCCGCGGCGAGCGGGGGTCTCGTCGTTCGGCGTCAGCGGCACGAATGCTCACGTCATCGTCGAAGAGGCACCCGCGGAATCCGAGCCGACAGAGCCGACAGAGCCGACGCACGGGCCGCTGCCGTTCGTCCTGTCCGGCCACAGCGTCGGCGCGGTCGCAGCACAGGCCCGGGCGCTCGCGGATCGGCTGCGCAGCAAACCTGAGCTCGCTCTCGCAGATGTCGCTCGAACCCTGGTGACGGGCCGTGCACGGTTCGATGTACGGGCTGCTGTGCTCGGTGACGACCGTGCGCGCGTATGCGACGAGCTCGACGCATTGGCCGCGGGCAGTCCCTCGGCCGATGTCATTGCCACAGCGACCTCCACACCGCACGAGCCGGTCCTGGTCTTCCCCGGTCAGGGCACGCAGTGGCTTGGCATGGCCCGTGACCTCCTCGACTTCTCCGAAACGTTCGCGGCATCGATGCGGCGGTGCGCCGACGCACTGTCCGCACATACCGATTGGAAGCTGCTGGACGTTGTTCGTGGCAACTGCGATCCCGACTTGGTCGAACGCGTCGACGTCCTGCAGCCAGTTCTGTTCTCGATCATGGTTGCATTGGCAGACCTGTGGCGGGCGCACGGTGTAACCCCGGCCGCCGTTGTCGGACACTCACAGGGTGAGATCGCGGCGGCCCACGTCGCGGGCGCGCTGTCACTCGAGGACGCCGCCAAAGTCGTTGCAGTGCGCAGTCAGGTGCTTCGGGAGCTCGACGACCAGGGCGGCATGGTGTCTGTCACTGCCTCGCGCGACGAACTGGAGGGCATGCTCGTGCCCTGGGACGGTCGGGTTGCGGTGGCAGCCCTGAACGGGCCGCGCACCAGCGTTGTCGCGGGACCGACCATCGAACTCGACGAGTTCTTCGAGGAGGCCGGAAAACGGGGGATGGAGCCGCGTCGGATCGCCGTACGCTACGCCTCGCATTCCCCGGAGATGGCTCGCGCTCAGACCCGCCTCGCCGCCGAACTCGGCACCATCAGCGCGGTTCCCGGTTCGGTGCCGCTGTATTCCACGGTGACCGGCGAGCTTCTCGATACCACCGGGATGGATGCGTCCTACTGGTATCGGAACCTGCGCCACACCGTGCTGTTCGAACCTGCGGTACGTGGTCTGGTCGAAGAGGGCTTCGATACATTCGTCGAGGTCAGTCCGCATCCGGTGCTGTCGATGGCAGTGCAGGAGACCGCCGAGCGTGTGGGCGGCATCGTGACGTGCGTGCCGACGCTACGCCGGGAGCAGCGCGGTCCGCACGAGTTCCTGCGCAATCTGCTTCGGGCATACGTGCACGGAGTCGACGTAGATCTGCGCCGGACAGTCGCCCACGGGGGGCTGGTCGAATTGCCCACCTACCCATTCGAGCACCAACGCTTCTGGCCGCGGCCGCATCGGCCCACCGGTCTGCCGGCGCTGGGCATGCGCCGCATCGAACATCCGCTGTTGGCCAGTGCAGTCGACGTCCCGAGTGACGGCGGCGCGGTGTTCACCGGACGGCTGTCGCTCGACGAGCAGCCCTGGCTGGCCGATCACATCGTCGGTGGGCGGATGCTGGTGCCCGGCAGCGTCCTGGTGGATCTCGCGCTCTTCGCCGGGCAGGACATCGGACCGTCGGGGCTGGAAGAACTGGTCCTGCAACGTCCGCTGGTGCTGTCCGAGGGGGGCACACTGGTGCGGCTGACTGTCAGCGCCGCTGACGAATCGGGACGGCGGACGATCGAGATCCACGCGACAGATGATGTGCCTGATCTGACAGACGCCAAGTGGTCGGCCCACGCGACCGGAACTCTCGCCGTGGGGGTCGGCAGGGACGACCCCGAAGCGGGCCCGTGGCCCCCCGAAGGCGCACAGCGTATTCCGTTGGATGGCCACTATGACGACCTTGTCGAGCGCGGATACCTGTACGGGCCGGCCTTTCGGGCGCTGCGGGCAGCATGGCGTAGGGAAGATGTGGTTCATGCCGAGGTTGCCGTCACGTCGGTCGAGGACGGCTACGCCATTCATCCGGTGCTGTTGGACGTGGTCGCTCAGACGCTGGGCCTGAGTCCGCTGGGTGGGTCGGACGGGGGATGGCTTCCGTTCGTGTGGAGCGGCGTGACCTTGTACGCCACCGGGGCTGAGTCGGTTCGTGTCACAGCCGTTCCGGCTGGACCGGACGCGATGGCCCTCCAGGTCACCGATCCGGAGGGCAGGCTCGTCGCGACGGTCGAATCACTGGTGATCCGCCGCGCCGGCGATGCGAGCAAGCAACCTCAACCGCAGGATGACTGCTGTGACCTCCATCGTCTGGAGTGGCTGCGACTCGCCGAACCCGGGAGTGCAGGACGCATGGTCACCATGGGCTCTTCGGACCTCGACACGCTCGTTCCCGCAACTGGGCCCGAACCCGACGCCGTCGTCGTCAGGTATGAATCGGCGGGAAGTGAAGATGACCCCAGGACCACAACTCGCCAGGGGATCCTCTGGTCCGCCGACCTGGTCCGCCGTTGGCTCGATCAGCAGGAGACTTCGCGGGCCACCTTGGTGATCGTAACGTCCGGGGCCGTAACCGTTTCCGACGAGGACCGAGCACCGGATTCGGGCGCAAATGCGGTCTGGGGAGTGATCCGATGCGCGCAGGCGGAGTCTCCGGGCCGGTTCGTCCTCCTCGATACCGACAGGGCCGACATCGAGACGCTGCCCTCGGTACCCGATCATCCGCAACTGGCACTGCGCGGCGACGATGTCTTCGTGCCACGCCTGGTCCCGGTGGCCGAACCTGTGCCGACACCGACAGGAGGTGCCTACCGGCTCGTGCCGGGCAACGGATCGATCGATTCGGTGACGTTCGCGGCTGCCCCCGACGCTGAACGATCCCTGCAGGCGGGCGAAGTTCGCGTGAGCGTTCGCGCGACCGGCGTCAACTTCCGGGACGTTCTTCTCGCGCTCGGGATGTACCCTGAGCCGGCGAGTATGGGTACCGAAGCCGCTGGTGTCGTCATCGCGGTCGGGCCGGGAGTCGGTTCTTTCGCGCCCGGAGATCGGGTGATGGGGCTGTTCCAGGGCGCCTTCGGGCCGGTGGCGGTCACAGACCATCGGTTGCTCGTGGGTATTCCCGAGGGCTGGAGCGCTGCCGACGCGGCCGCAGTGCCGATCGCCTTCACCACCGCCTACTATGCGTTGAACGACCTCGCCGGGCTGCGTCCCGGCCAGTCCGTACTCATCCATTCTGCGGCCAGCGGCGTCGGAATGGCGGCTGTCGCACTGGCCCGCCGGATGGGCGCCGAGGTGTTCGCCACGGCCGGACCGGGCAAGCGCGAGACGTTGCGCGGTCTCGGCCTCGACGACGCACACATCGCCTCCTCCCGCGATTCCCTCTTCGCGCGAAAATTCATGGAGTACAGGGGCGGTAGGGGGCTCGACGTGATCCTCAACTCGCTCACCGGGGAGATGCTCGACGAGTCCTTACGGGTACTCGTCGAGGGCGGTGTATTTGTCGAGATGGGTAAGACAGACTTGCGCCCGGCCGAGCAGTTTCCTGGCCGCTACATCCCATTCGATCTGGCCGACGCGGGCAACGACCGGCTCGGGGATATTCTCCGCGAGGTCGCTTCTTGTCTGGAAAGTGTGGCACTGGAGCGACTTCCGATATCTGCATGGGACCTGGGTGCTGCTTCAGCGGTATTCGGCCACATGAGCCGGGGACGCCACGTCGGCAAGCTCGTTCTCACCCAGCGAGTGCCGGTGAACCCGGAAGGTACAGTGCTGATCACTGGCGGCACCGGCACTCTCGGACGCCTTCTTGCGCGTCATATGGTCACCAAATATGGTGTGCGGCATCTACTGCTGGTCAGCAGGCGCGGTATGCAGGCGCCAGCCGCGCACGCGATACGAGACGAGCTCGAAGGGCTCGGAGCCGCTGTTCGCATCACATCCTGTGACGTCGCCGACCGCGAGGCGCTGGCTGCACTGCTGGCGTCGATTCCGGCGAAGCAGTCACTGACCGGTGTCGTGCATGCGGCAGGTGCACTGGCCGATGGGCTGGTCACCTCGATCGAACGATCAGCAGTCGAAGTGGTGCTGCAGTCCAAGGTCGATGCGGCATGGAACCTGCACGAACTGACCGCGAATACCGAACTGAGCTTCTTCGTGCTGTTCTCGTCCGCGGCATCGGTGCTGGCAGGCCCAGGTCAGGGGGTGTATGCGGCGGCCAACTGTGTGCTGAACGGGCTCGCCACGCTTCGCCGGACTCGAGGGTTGCCGGCAAAGTCCTTTGGATGGGGTCTGTGGGAGGAGGCCAGTGACATGACTAGCGGTCTCGGTGACCGGATCGCCCAGACCGGCGTCGCCGCATTGTCGACAGAGCGGGCTCTCGCCCTGTTCGACAGTGCCCTGTGCCGTAGCGAGGAGGTCGTGTTTCCACTGTCCCTCGACCGTTCGACCTTGCGCAGGGCCGAATTCGTTCCGGAGGTGCTGCGTGGCTCGGTCAGGGCCAAGCTGCGCACCGTCCAAACGGCCGAGCAATGTGAGCCCGATCTACTTGACCGGCTCACCGGCCAGTCCGGGGCGGATCAGGTTTCCGCACTGTCCAGCCTGGTGCGCGCGCATGCCGCAGCGGTTTCCGGATACAGCTCGGCCGAACAACTTCCGGAACGGAAGACATTCAAGGAGCTTGGGTTCGATTCGCTGGCTGCGGTGGAGCTGCGCAACCGCCTCGCTACGGCCACAGGACTGCGGCTACCCAGCACTCTGGTGTTCGACCATCCCACCCCGCAGGCGGTGGCAGAACGCCTGCAGCGCCAGATGTTCACCGATTCGACGTCATCGAAGGGGATTGACGACCGGCTGGACGAGCTCGACAGGGCGCTGGAGGCTCTGCCTGAGGATGAACGCGACGAGGATATCGCGAACCGCCTGGAGTCGATGCTGCGACGGTGGAACGCCAAGCGAGCACCCGGCCCGGATGCACCCGTCATCGACGATGACACGAGCGACGACGAGCTGTTCTCGATTCTCGAGAAGCGTTTCGGAGAAGAGGATTCCAGATGACCGGGCGCGACGAAACAGCCGAGGACAAGCTCCGGCGCTACCTCAAACGCACTGCTGCCGAACTCGACTCCGTCACCGAGCGCGTGCACGAGATCGAACAGCGAGCGAGTGAGCCTATTGCGATCGTCGGGATGGCATGTCGATTCCCCGGCGGCATCGAATCACCGCAAAAGCTATGGGAATTCATATCCGAAGGTGAAGACGCGATCGCGGAGGTCCCGTCGGACCGCGGCTGGGAGCCGGTTCCGGCCCCCCGGTTCGGTGGCATGATCACAGCGGTAGGTGATTTCGACGCGGGGTTCTTCGGTATCTCGCCACGCGAGGCGCTCGCGATGGACCCGCAGCAGCGAATCATGCTGGAGATCTCCTGGGAGGCGTTGGAACGCTCCGGATTCGATCCGATATCACTGCGCGGCAGCGGGGCCGGAGTATTCACCGGTGTCGGAACTGTCGACTACGGACCACGACCGGACGAGGCTCCCGACGACTCGCTCGGTTACGTCGGCACGGGAACCGCCGCGAGTGTCATCTCCGGCCGAGTGGCCTACTGCCTGGGATTGGAGGGCCCGGCGATCACGGTCGACACGGCCTGCTCGTCCGGCCTCACCGCCGTGCACCTGGCGATGGCGTCATTACGCCGGGATGAATGCAGCCTTGCGCTCGCCGGCGGTGTGACGGTAATGAGCAGTTCCGGTGCGTTTGCCGAGTTCCAAAGCCAGGGCGGACTTGCAGCGGACGGCCGATGCAAACCGTTCTCGAAGTCCGCGGACGGATTCGGTTTGGCGGAGGGCGCCGGCATTCTGGTACTGCAACGCCTTTCGGAGGCCAGGAGAGAAGGCAGGCCGATACTGGCGTTGCTGCGCGGCTCGGCGATCAATCAGGATGGCGCCAGCAACGGGCTGACCGCGCCGAGCGGACCCGCACAGCAGCGGGTGATCCGTCGCGCACTGGAGGATGCCGGCGTCCGGGCTGGTGATGTCGACTACGTGGAAGCCCACGGTACCGGCACGAGACTCGGCGACCCGATCGAAGCCCATGCCCTGCTGGAGACCTATGGCACTGCCCGGGAATCGGCGCATCCGTTGTGGATCGGATCGGTCAAATCCAACATCGGTCATACCCAGGCTGCATCGGGTGTGGCCGGATTGATGAAAACTGTTTTGGCGATGAGGAATTCAGAGATTCCGCCAACGCTGCACTTCGATGAACCTTCTCCGCATATCGATTGGGACCTCGGAGCGGTGTCGGTAGTCGCACAGGCTCGGCCCTGGCCGACCGGGGAGCGAGTGCGTCGTGCGGGCGTCTCGGCCTTCGGTATCAGCGGTACCAATGCACACGTGATCGTCGAAGAGGCGCCGAGTGCGGCGACGCCTGTGCCGGTCCCCGATTCGGGGCCGGTACCGCTGATACTCTCCGGCCGCGACGAGCAGGCGCTCCGGATGCAGGCGGCTCGACTGTCCGAGCATATTGCTCAGGATCCTCAGAACTCTTTGCAGGACATCGGGTTTACGATGTCCACCCGTCGAAGTGCCTGGGAATATCGAGCCGTGGTCATCGGTGACCGCCATGACGCGCTCGCCGGACTTCATTCGGTGGCCGAAGGTCGGTCGGCCAATGGGGTGGTCACGGGACGGGCTCGCGCCCGAGGCGGCGTTGTGATGGTATTTCCCGGGCAGGGCGCGCAATGGCAGGCAATGACGCGGGATCTGCTCCGGGAGTCGCCGGTGTTCCGAGAGTCGATCCGCAAGTGCGAACGTGCCCTCGCCCCCCACGTCGACTGGTCGCTGAACGATCTGCTGTCCAACGGGCATCCGCTGGACCGGGTGGATGTCGTGCAGCCTGCATTGTTTTCGGTCATGGTGTCGTTGGCGGCGCTGTGGCGAGCCCATGGGGTAGAGCCGGCGGCGGTCGTTGGCCACTCTCAGGGCGAAATCGCCGCCGCGCATATCGCCGGGGCACTGTCCCTGGAGGACGCTGCGAGGCTGGTCGCGATCCGCAGCCGGATGCTGCGGCGCCTCGGCAGGCAGGGCGCGATGGCAGCATTCGGCCTGGATACTGCAGAGGCCACCGCACGGATCGAACACTTCGGGGGCGCGTTGTCCATCGCGTCCGTCAACGGCCCTCGATCGGTAGTTGTGGCGGGTGCCGGCGAATCACTGGACGAGCTGATCGCCGAGTGCGAGGCAGAAGGCATCATGGCCCGCCGAATCCCGGTCGACTACGCCTCGCACACGCCGCAGGTGGAGTCGCTGCGCGAGGAGTTGCTGACCGAGCTGGCCGATCTCGCCCCAGCCTCGGCGAGCATCCCGCTGTACTCGACCACGACGGGCCGGTCCATCGACACCGCCACGATGGATGCCGACTACTGGTATGCAAACCTGCGCGAGCAGGTGCGCTTCCACGCTGCGACCAGGCAGTTGGCAGAGGACGGTTTCGACACATTCATCGAGGTCAGTCCACACCCGGTGTTGACGCTGAGCATCGAGGAAACGCTGAGCATCGAGGAGACACTGGGCCCGGCGCCATCACTCGGCGCCGGGGCCTGTGTGGTGGGAACGCTGCGCCGCGACCACGGCAGCCAGGCCGATTTCCATGCCGCCGTGGGCGAGGCCTATGTGCAGGGCGTGGAGGTGGACTGGCGCCCCGCCTTCGGTGATGCCCGGCCGGTGGACCTGCCTGTGTACCCATTCCAGCGGAGCCGGTTCTGGATGCCGGCACCCACCGGCGGTCGGGTGAGTTCGGAAGACAACTGGCGTTACCGGGTGGTCTGGCGAACCGCCGAGTGGACGGATGCAGCGCTCACCGGGTGCGTTCTACTTGTGACCGGGCCGAAAGTACCCGCCGACTGGTTCGCCGCCGTCCGAAACGGCCTCGAGCAAGGTGGCGCGACGGTCGTGGACTGTGCCGTGGAATCCCGCGCCGAGGTCGCCGAGGCTGTGTCGTCTGTCGCTGGCGCAGCCGTATCCACCGTGGTGTCGATGCTGGGGCTGATCGAGGATACCGAGGCCACCGAACCCTGCCTCGATACGCTCGCACTGGTCCACGCGCTGGGCGCTGCCGGAATCGATGCACCGTTGTGGGTGCTCACTCGAAATGGTGCGCAGGTTGCTGCTGACGACAGCGTCGACCCAGCCCAAGCCATGGTGTCCGGGGCCTGCCGCGTGCTCGGTATCGAGCAACCCGCTCGGTGGGGCGGCTTGGTGGATCTGGTCGCAGCCGACGATGCTTCGATCCGTTCGCTGACCGCCGTACTCGCCAACTCGCGCGGGGAGGATCAGATTGCGATCCGGTCCGATGAGATCACGGTTGCCCGACTCGTCCCCGCCCCTGCTCACTCCGCTCGAACCCGATGGACCCCACGCGGAACCGTGCTCGTCACCGGGGGCACCGGCGGGATCGGAGCGCAGGTGGCGCGCTGGCTGGCGCGTTCGGGCGCCGAACACCTGGTCCTCCTCGGACGGCGGGGCGAAGACGCACCCGGCGCGGCTGCGCTGAGAGAGGAGTTGGTCGCGCTCGGTGTCGGGGTGACCATCGCGGCCTGCGACGTTGCGGACCGGGCGCAACTGGCGGCCGTGCTGGCCGCCGAACGCGCTGCTGGGCGCACGATCCGCGCGGTATTGCATGCTGCGGGAATCTCGCGATCGACACCGATCGGGGATCTCACCGAATCGGAGTTCGCCGAGATCGCTGCCGCCAAGGTGAGCGGCACGATGAACCTCGACGAGCTGTGCACGGAGCTCGATGTTTTCGTGGTGTTCTCTTCGAACGCAGGTGTCTGGGGCAGCCCCGGACTGACCGCCTATGCGGCCGCCAACGCCTTCCTCGATGGTTTCGCGCGGCGACGGAGCGCAGCAGGCGCGCCGATCCTGTCAATCGCCTGGGGGCTGTGGGCCGGGCAGACCATGGCTGGTGACGAAGGTGGCACCTACCTGCGTGGTCAGGGGCTGAAGGCGATGGATCCGCACCGTGCGATAGAAGAAATGTGCCTTGCCCTGGATCACGGCGATACCTGCGTATCCGTCGCAGACATGAACTGGCGTCGATTCATCGAGCTGATCACCGCGGCCCGGCGCCGGCCGCTGTTCGACGACCTCACGGATGCTGAACCCGACATCGCCCAGAAAGAGCAGCCACCGGCTCTCGCGCAACAACTTGCAGCACTATCGGCGCCCGAGCGCCGCCAGTTCCTGGCGCGGATCGTCCACGCCGAGGTCGCCGCCGTGCTCGGCCATGCGGAGGACGCGGCGATCGATCAACACCGGGCCTTCCGGGACTTGGGCTTCGATTCGATGACCGCCATCGATTTGCGCAACCGGCTGGCTGCGGCGACCGGCGTGAGAGAAGCCGCGACCGTGGTCTTCGACCATCCGACTGTCGCTCAGCTCACCGGGCACTATCTGGAACAGCTCGTGGCGCCGTCGGCGGCAGATCCGGACCCGGTTCGCGACCGCCACCGGAAAGACGAGGTCGACGACCCGATTGCCATCGTTGGGATGGCCTGCCGCTTCCCCGGCGGCGTGCACAACCCAGAGGGACTCTGGCACTTCATCAGCGAAAGTGGCGACGCAGTCACCGAGATGCCATCCGATCGGGGCTGGGATCTGGATGCACTGTTCGATCCCGACCCCGAGCGTCGCGGTACCAGCTATTCTCGTCATGGCGCATTCCTCTGTGGCGCCGCCGATTTCGATGCGGCATTCTTCGGGATCTCGCCGCGCGAGGCGTTGGCGATGGATCCGCAGCAACGTCAGGTGCTGGAAACGATCTGGGAGCTGTTCGAGAACGCCGGAATCGCTCCGGATTCGTTGCGGGGCAGCGACACCGGGATCTTCCTCGGTGCCGCGTATCAGGGCTATGGTCAAGATGCTGAGGTGCCCGAAAGCAGCGAAGGTTACTTGCTCACCGGCAGCTCCTCCGCGGTGGTCTCCGGCCGAGTGGCGTATGTGCTGGGTTTGGCGGGGCCAGCGGTCACGATCGACACCGCTTGTTCATCCTCGCTGGTGGCACTGCATCTGGCCGGTAACGCACTTCGCGCGGGTGATTGCTCGCTGGCGGTCGCCGGCGGCGTCTCGGTGATGGCGGGGCCCGGAGTGTTCACCGAATTCTCTCGTCAGGGGGCATTGGCCGCCGATGGCCGGTGTAAGCCCTTCTCCGACGATGCTGACGGCTTCGGCTTCGCTGAAGGTGTTGCGGTGGTCCTGCTCGAGCGGTTGTCGGATGCTGTGCGAGCGGGCAGGTCGGTTCTGGGTGTGGTTGCGGGATCGGCGATCAATCAGGATGGTGCCAGTAATGGGCTTGCGGCGCCGAGTGGTGTTGCGCAGCAACGGGTGATTCGTCAAGCGTGGGAGCGGGCCGGTGTTTCGGGCGCGGATGTCGCCGTCGTGGAGGCGCATGGGACGGGTACCCGGCTGGGCGATACCGTGGAGGCGTCCGCTGTGCTGGCCACTTACGGCCAGAGGCGTGGATCTGCGGCACCGCTCCTGCTCGGGTCGGTGAAGTCCAATATCGGTCATGCGCAGGCGGCTGCTGGTGTCGCGGGTGTGATCAAGATGGTTCTCGGGCTGGGCCGGGGTCTGGTTCCGCCGATGCTGTGTCATGGCGAGCGCTCGACGCTGATCGACTGGTCTGCGGGTGAGGTCGAGTTGGCTGAGACTCTGAGCCCGTGGCCTGCGGCTGCGGATGGGGTGCGCCGTGCGGGTGTGTCGGCGTTCGGTGTGAGTGGGACGAATGCTCATGTGATCATCGCCGAACCTCCTGAGCATCAACCTCTTCCGGGATCGGGTCCGTGCGGTGTGCTGAGTGTGGCCGAGTCGATGCCGGTGTTGTTGTCGGCGAAGACCGAGACAGCGCTGGCCGCCCTCGCGCAGCGCCTCGAGACGGAGGTGACCGCATCGGTGCCGGTGACGGTGCTGGCCTCCGCACTGGCAACTCGGCGCGCTCACCTGCCCTGTCGCGCGGTCCTGGCGGCCGACGACCATGAACAACTCCGGAGCCGATTGCGGGCTGTGGCGGAGCGGTCGACGGCTCCCGGCATCGTCACCGGAACCGCGGTGGCCGAGTCCGGTGTGGTGTTCGTCTTCCCGGGCCAGGGTGCGCAATGGGCTGGGATGGCTCAGGATTTGCTGGGTGTTGCGGCTTTCGCTGACACCATCGCTGTGTGCGATACCGTGTTGGCCGATCTTGCCGGGTACACGGTGACCGATGTCCTGTGTCGGCATGCCGATGCTCCCGGCTTCGACCGGGTCGATGTGGTTCAGCCGGTGTTGTTTTCGGTGATGGTTGCTCTTGCGCGTCTGTGGCAGGCCTGTGGCGTCAGTCCCGTTGCTGTCATCGGTCATTCCCAAGGGGAGATTGCTGCTGCCGTTGTGGCGGGTGCCCTGTCCTTGGAGGACGGTCTGCTCGTGGTGACTCGACGGGCTCAGGCCATTCGCACACTGGCAGGCACGGGCTGCATGGTCGCGCTGGCCACTTCTCCTGGTCGCGCCCACGAGTTGATCGATGGCTTGTCCGACCGAATCTCGATCGCCGCGATCAACTCGCCAGTCTCGGTGGTGACATCCGGTGATCCGCAAGCACTAGCCGAGCTCGTCATCCGTTGCGAGCGTGCGGGAGTGCGCGCCACGACCTTGCCGGTCGACTACGCTTCCCACTCATCTCATGTCGATCGGATCCGAGATGCAGTCCTCGCCGATCTCGGCGGCGTCGTCCCGCGGAGGGCGAAGCTTCCGATCTATTCCACGTTGCACGGTCAGCGCCGGGACGATGTGCCCATGGACTCGCAGTACTGGTATGCCAATTTGCGATCGCCAGTGCGGTTCGAGGAGGCGATCCTGTCCGCCGTCGCCGACGGCCACCGCACTTTCGTCGAAGTGAGCCCACACCCAGTGCTCACTACAGCGGTGCAGGAGAGCGCCGAGGGCACCATCGCGATCGGTTCTCTGCACCGCGACAGCGGTACCGGGCATCTGCTCAGCGAACTCGCCCGCGCGCACGTCCACGGTGTCCCCGTGGATTGGCGGGCCATGTTCCCCACCGCACCCACTGTGCCGCTGCCCAACTACCCATTCGAGCACCAGAGGTACTGGCTTGCCTCGGCACCGTCCGAGCAGGTGGCCGATCTTCGGTACCGCGTCGACTGGCGAGCACTTGCAACGACTGCGGTGACTCTGGGCGGCAGCTATCTCGTCTTCGGATCGGCACCGGAGTCATTGACCCGCGCGATCGAATCGGCGGGCGGCCACGTCGTCCCGATCGCGTCCGTGGAAGCCGAAGCACTCACCGCAGCACTGGACGCGCTGCAAGGCGGAATCACAGCCGCGCTCTCACTTTGCGCCGACATCGCTACGCATCTCTCGGTGTACCAACTGCTGGATGCGGCCGACGTACGCGCTCCGCTCTGGTTGGTAACCCGCCACGGGGTCAGCCTGAGCGAACACGACCTGATCGATCCCGAGCAGGCGATGGTGTGGGGTATGGGTCGGGTCATCGGCCTCGAGACTCCGCAACGGTGGGGCGGTCTGATCGATGTGCCCGCCGAACCCGGGCGCGAGGACATCGAAGCGTTCGTCGCCTGCCTCGGTGGGGACGACGACGAAGACCAGATCGCCATACGGGACCAGAACCGCTATGTTCGACGACTCGTCCGTGCCCCGCTCCCCGTCCGTGAATCCCGTTGGGAACCAGAGGGCGCAGCGCTGATCACCGGAGGGACCGGAGCGCTCGGTGGACATGTGGCACGGTTTCTCGCCAGCTGCGGTATCGGAGATCTCGTACTGGTCAGCAGACGCGGCATCGGCGCACCCGGCGCAGCCGAACTCGAAACCGACCTGGTCGCACTCGGCGCCAAGACGACCATCGCGGCGTGTGATGTCACCGATCGGACACAACTGAGCACACTGCTGGAAGATCTACGCAGGCAGGGGCGTCCAGTGCGGACAGTCGTACACGCTGCCGGCGTGCCCGAATCACGTCCCCTGCATGACATCGACGGCGACGCGCTGGATTCGGTCTGTGCGGCGAAGGTGACCGGAGCGCGACTACTCGACGAGCTGTGCTCGGACGCCGACACCTTCGTCCTGTTTTCCTCCGGCGCGGGTGTCTGGGGGAGCGCAAGACTTGGAGGCTACGCCGCGGCGAATGCTTACCTCGATGCCCTCGCTCTCCGTCGTCGCGCCGAAGGACGGAGGGCGACCTCCATCGCATGGGGAGCCTGGGCGGGTGAGGGCATGGCCACCGGCGACGTCGAGGGGCTTACTCGGCGAGGCCTGCGCCCGATGGCGCCCGAACGAGCCCTGCGGGCACTACGACAGGCGCTGGACAACGACGACACATGCGTGTCGATTGCCGATGTCGATTGGGAGCGTTTCGCCATCGGCTTCACCGCCGCTCGACCGCGGCCGCTGCTCGACGAACTGCTCACGTTCCCGAAGGCCGTTTCCGCTTCCTCCGCGGCCCTGGCACAGGTGACGGTGTCCGCCGAGCGGGTGCTCGAACTCACGCATGAACATGTGGCGGCGGTCCTCGGTCACGCCCACCGGGATGCGGTGGGGTTGGACCAGCCGTTCACCGAGCTCGGGTTCGACTCCTTGTCCGCGGTCGGACTGCGTAACCAGTTGCAGGATGCCACTGGGCTCTCGCTCCCCACGACACTGGTGTTCGAACACCCCTCGGTCCGTCAGCTCGCCGACCACATCAGAGAGCGGCTCGACACCGGAACATCAGCTCTGGCAACGGTTGCGAGCGGAATGCTGCGCTCCGGCTACCAGCAGGCCGCCCGGTCGGGCCGGGTCCGGTCCTATATCGATCTCCTGGCTGAATTCTCCGAGTTCCGTGAGCACTTCGAGGATGCCGCAGGATTGGATCACCCGCTCGAGCTGGTGACCATGGCTGACGGGCCCGGCCCGGTGACGGTGATCTGCTGCGCGGGAACCGCTCCAACCTCCGGCCTCCACGAGTTCACCAGGCTCGCTGGCACGCTGAGCGACACCACACCGGTACGCGCGTTGCGGCAGCCGGGATACGAAGAAGGCGAGCCGTTGCCATCTTCGCTCGAGGCTGTGCTGAGCGTGCAGGCCGACACCGTCCTCGAAGCGCAAGGTGGCAAGCCGTTCATCCTGGCCGGTCATTCGGCGGGCGCGCTGATGGCCTACGCGTTGGCGACCGAACTGGCGGACCGTGGGCACCCGCCGATGGGCGTCGTGCTCATCGACGTCTACCCGCCCGGATATCAGCAGGCGGTGCACGCCTGGCTGGACCAGCTGACTGCGGCATTGTTCGACCGCGAAATGGTCCGGATGAACGACACTCGGCTCACGGCCATGGGTGCCTACGACCGCCTCACCAGTGGTCAGCTGCAGCTTCGCAACAGCAGGCTACCTACGCTCCTGGTCCGCGCCGACGAGCCGATGGGGCCCTGGCCGGACGACAGCTGGAGATCGACCTGGCCGTTCGCTCACGACATTGCGGATGTACCAGGCGACCACTTCACGATGATCCAGGAGCATGCCGACGCTATCGCGAGGCATATCGTTGCCTGGCTGACCGAGAGGAACACATGACCGCGACCGATCGCGGCACGCTGGGCCGGCAGTTGCAGATGATTCGGGGCCTGTACTGGGGTTACGGCAGCAATGGAGATCCGTATCCGATGACACTGTGCGGCCGGGATGACGATCCGCAGCTCGCCTACCGCGAAATGCGGGAGTCGGGGGTGCGGCGCAGCCGCACCGATACCTGGGTGGTCGCCGACCACGCCACCGCGCGGCAGGTGCTCGACGACCCCGTTTTCACCCGCAGCGCAGGACGCACACCCGAGTGGATGCGTGCCGCAGGCGCCCCACCCGCCGACTGGGCCGAGCCGTTTCGAGGGGTACATGCCGCATCCTGGGCAGGCGAGATTCCAGACGTGGCGGAACTTGCGCGGCGCTTGCCGAGCGTGTTGCCGCAAACGAGTGGGCGTCTGGACCTGGTACGCGACTTCGCCTGGCAGGTGCCGTGGTTGGGTATTGTCGCCGGATCGTGCGGGGTGGAAGCACTACAGCGCGACGCCTGGCACGCCCGCGTCAGCCTGGACGCCCAGCTCAGTCCGCAGCAGCTCGCAGTGACCGAGGAGGCGCTCTCGGCGCTGCCGACCGACCCTGAGCTCAGCGCTCTGTTCGCCGGTGCGGAGATGACGGCCAATGCCATCGTCAACTCAATCCTGACCACCTACGCCGAGCCGGAACTCGCTGCACGGCTCGCCGACGACGCCGAGATTGCACCACGCATCGTGGCCGAGGTGTTGCGTCTGAACCCCACTCAGCACCTCGAGCGGCGCACCGCCACGGCCGATCGGTATCTGGGTGAGGTCATGATCTCGGCAGGTGACGAGGTAGCGATCGTGGTCGCGGCGGCCAATCGTGACCCGAGCGTATTCACCGAACCGGACCGCTTCGACATCGACCGCGCCGACCTGAACTGTGCACTGTCGCCGCAGCGTGGCCATCCCGGCAGGCTCGACGAGCTGGTCAGCACGCTCACCACCACAGCACTGCAAGCCATGGGGAAGGTGATCCCCCGGCTCTCTCCGAGTGGACCGGTCATCCGACGTCGCCGTTCCCCCGTTCTGCGGGCAATCAGCTACTGCCCCTTCGAGTTCTGAGGTAACGCCGATGCGTATCGTCTTTTCTGCCATGGCGAGCAAGAGTCATCTGTTCGGCCTCGTTCCCCTTGCCTGGGCATTCCGCGCGGCCGGGCACGAGGTTCGCGTGGTCGCCTCGCCGGCGCTCACCGAGGACATCACTGCCGCCGGGTTGACCGCCGTCCCGGTGGGCGCCGACGTCGACCTCGTCGATTTCATGACGCACGCCGGCCACGACATCATCGACTACGTCCGGAACCTGGACTTCAGCGAGCAGGACCCGGCCACGCTGACCTGGGATCACCTGCTCGGCGTGCAGACCGTGCTCACCCCGACCTTCTATGCCCTGATGAGTCCCGACTCATTGATCGAGGGCATGATCTCGTTCTGCAGAAAGTGGAAGCCGGATCTGATCATCTGGGAGCCGTTGACCTTCGCCGCGCCTATTGCCGCAGCGGTGACGGGCACGCCGCACGCACGGCTGCTTTGGGGACCGGACATCACCACCAGGGCTCGGCAGAACTTCCTCGAACTGCTGCCGGAGCAACCTGCAGAGCATCGGGAGGATCCACTCGCTGAATGGCTCACCTGGACACTGAGGAAGTTCGGCGGTTCAGCCCCGGAGCCCTTCGATGAGGAGCTTGTCGTCGGGCGATGGACGATCGACCCCGCCCCGGCGGCAATCCGGCTCGACACCCGAGCCCGCACCGTCGGGATGCGCTACGTCGACTACAACGGGCCATCGGTGGTACCGGAATGGCTGCACGATGAGCCTGAGCGTCGACGGGTCTGCCTCACGTTGGGAATCTCCAGTCGCGAGAACAACATCGGTCAGGTCTCTATCGAGGATCTGCTGGGAGCAATCGGTGATATCGACGCCGAGATCATTGCGACCTTCGACGAACAGCAGCTCGATGGCGTCTCGCATCTTCCAGCAAACGTCCGCGCGGTCGGGTTCGTCCCGATGCACGCCCTGCTGCCCACGTGTGCCGCCACAGTGCATCACGGAGGGCCGGGTAGTTGGCATACTGCGGCCATTTTCGGTGTGCCACAAGTGATTCTTCCGGATGGTTGGGACACCGACATCCGCGCTCAACGAACGCAGGACTACGGAGCAGGTATCACGGTGCCCGCTCCGGAACTGACCGCTGACAAACTACGGGAGGCGGTACAGAGGGTGCTCGACGACCCCGGCTACCGATCCCGCGCGATGCACCTGCGCGAGGACATGCTTGCGGAGCCGTCACCGGCCGATGTCGTCAAGATATGTGAGGAACTGTCCTCGAACAGGAGAAACTCGAAATGACCTTCGATACTGGGTCTTACGTGCAACTTGGGCGTTCCGCGTTGCTCACCAGCCGATTGTGGTTGGGCACCGTGAACTTCAGCGGACGCGTCGACGACGATGCGGCGTTCCGGCTCATGGATCACGCCCGTGACCGAGGCATCAACTGCTTCGATACCGCCGACATCTATGGGTGGCGGATCAGCAAGGGGCATACCGAGGGCCTGGTGGGCAAGTGGCTGTCCCAGGGTGGTGGCCGCCGCGAAAGTATCTTGCTGGCAACAAAAGTAGGTGAACCGATGAGTGATCGGATCAACGACCGCGGCCTGTCTGCACGGCACATTGTTGCGGCGTGCGAAGGATCGTTGCGCCGACTGGGTGTCGATCACATCGACATTTACCAGATGCACCACATCGACCGGACCGCGCCCTGGGACGAGGTGTGGCAAGCGATGGACCTCCTGGTCGCGAGCGGGAAGGTCTGCTACGTCGGTTCATCCAACTTCGCCGGCTGGCACATCGCCGCCGCCCAGGAAAACGCCGCACGCCGTAACTCACTGGGCATGGTCTCGCACCAGTGCCTGTACAACCTGGCCGTGCGGCACGCCGAGCTGGAGGTGCTGCCCGCTGCCCAGGCCTACGGGCTCGGTGTGTTCGCGTGGTCGCCGCTGCACGGTGGTTTGCTCAGTGGAGCGCTCGAGAAGCTCGCGGCAGGCACTGCGGTGAAATCGGCTCAGGGGCGTGCACAGGTACTACTGCCTACCCTGCGCCCGGCCATCGAGGAGTACGAGAAGTTCTGCCGGAACCGCGGTGTGGATCCCGCCGAGATCGGGTTGGCCTGGGTGCTGTCGCAGCCTGGCATTGCCGGAGCCGTAGTCGGCCCGCGTACCCGTGGGCAGCTGGACTCAGCGCTGCGAGCCGCTGAGATGACCCTGTGCCAGGAAGAAGCTTCCGAACTGGACGCGATCTTCCCAGCCGTGGCATCCGGGGGTCCTGCGCCCGAAGCCTGGCTGCAGTAACTGGATGCCGCGCACTCATGAAAAGCATCCGTCGTGCGTGACGAGGGCAGGATCGGCACACCCGCTTGGCTGTTCGAACCTCAACCATCCAGTCGAACAGGAAGCTGGTCGATGCCGCGCAGCAGCAGCGACCTCCGCCAGGTGACATCTTCGGCATCGATCCCGAGCGACAGCCGAGGGAAGCGATCGAACAACGAACGCAATGCCACCTCGCCCTCGAGCTTGGCCAGCGGTCGGCCTAGGCAGAAGTGGATGCCGTGCCCGAATGTGAGATGGCCTCGGGTATCACGAGTGATGTCGAAGCGATCAGGGTCTGGGAATTGCTTGGGGTCGCGGTTGGCCGCACCACCGGCGATGAGCACGGTGCTGTACGGCGAGATCGTTACTCCGCCGATCTCTACCTCCGCGGTGGAGAACCGAGTGGTGATCTCAGGCGGTGCAATGTAGCGCAGGATTTCCTCGACTGCATTGGGCAGCGCCGCCGGGTTCTGTCGAACTAGGGCGAGCTGGTCCGGATGCGTGAGCAGCAGATAGATACCGATCGCGATGAGGCTCACCGATGCCTCGAATCCCGCCAGCAGCAACACCAGTGATATCGAGACGAGTTCGTCTGCGCTGAGCTGATCATTGTCGTCGTCGCGCACCTTGATCAGCGCCGAGAGAAGATCATCGGCGGGTTCGGTGCGGCGCCGCTCGACGAGGTCGAGGATGAAGTCGACGACTTCGCGACCGGCCTGTCCGCGCTGTCGAGCCCGCTCCGGATCAATGATCAAGATCTCCGAACTCCAACGGCCGAAATCGCCGCGGTACTGCTCCTCTACACCCAACAGCTCACATATGACCTTGATAGGCAGCGGATGGGCGAACCGATCAACGATGTCGACCTCACCGGCGTTGCCGAGCTCGTCGAGCAATTGTGCGGTGATCCGCTCGATGCTGAGCCGCATAGCCTCCACTCGGCGCACATTGAACGCCTGGGACACCAGCTTGCGCAGCCGGGTGTGGGTTGGCGGGTCGCTGGTGCCCATGTTGTTGACAAAGTAGTGCCGAACCTCGTCGGAGAAGCCGAGATAGGCGGGAAACTCGGCCTCCACACCCGAGTACGTCGCCTTCGGGTCACTGCTGAGGCGCAAATCGGTCAGCGCCGATTTGGCCTCCTCATATCCAGTGATGAGCCACGCGTCCTGGCCGAGGAAGCGAACCGGTGTGACCGGTGCGGTCTCCCGCAGGGAAGCATAATTCTGGTACCGGTCGACATGGAAAGCATCACTGTCGAGCGCAGGCGGAATCGTCGTCACATGACTTCCAGCTGTGGTAGTGGGAAGATCAGCTTTCCGCCGTTTGCGAGGAATTCTTTCTCGCGTTCGATAAATCCGTCACGGTATATCCAAGGAAGCACCAGTAGCTGGTCGGGACGGCGCGCCTTGGCCTCCTCCTCCGAAACGATCGGGATTCCCGTGCCGGGGGTGTAACACCCTGACTTTTCCGGACTCACCTCGCCGATGCAGGGTAGGTCCGCTTCGGTCAGCCCGCAGTACTGGAGAATGACGTTTCCTTTGGTCGACGCGCCGTAGCCCAGCGTCAGTTTTCCCGCGATGCGCGACGCAGCCAGGAAATCCACCAGCTGGTCGCGCTGACGCTCGGCACTGCGGGCAAATTCCTCGTACGGCGCCAGGGTGTCCAGCTTCGCGGACGCCTCGCGGGTGCGGATACTCTGCAGGCCCGCCTCGTCAACCCGATGGTCACTGCCCTGTTTGGCCAGTACGACGCACAGACTGCCGCCGTATACGTCGGTGATGTCGGCGGAGATCACCTTCAAACCGGTGCGCTGCGCCATCCACTCGATCTGCGCCAGCGCGTAGTACTCGAGGTGCTCGTGGCAGACCACGTCGTAGGCGCCGGCCTCCAGCATGGAAGCCAGGTAGCTCTGCTCCATCAGCCAGAGTCCATCGTCGGTGAGGATGTCGTGCACATCCTGCATGAACCGCATCGGTTCGGGCAGGTCGTAGAACATCGCGATGGAGGTGACGATCTTGGCACGCCGGTCGCCGTAACGCTCAGTGAAGGCGTCAGCCGAGAAGAAGCCGGCGATCAGGTCGGCCTCGGGCGGATACAGATCGCGGAACTTCTCACCGATCAGGTCGAAGCCGACCAGCTTCGGTGCATCGGGCAGATATCCGCGCAGCAGTGTGGAGTCGTTGCTACCGATGTCGACCACGAGGTCGTCCGGGCTCACTTCCACCCTGTTGCGCAGCACCGCGACCTTGTCATGCAGGTGGTTGATCATGAACGGGCGGATACCGGATCGGTAGCCATAGCCCTCGTTGTACATCAACCCGAAGTCAGCTGTGTCGCGCAGCTGAACCAAGCCGCAGCCCGGCGGTGCGCATTTGACCAGTTCGAGCGGGACCGAAGGAACGACGTCGTCGCGACTTCGGGGGAATACCCCCGTCAGTGACTGATCTCCTAGATTGAGCACGGTCTCGAGGTCGGAATTTCCGCAGATTCGGCATGTGATTAGCCCCACGCTCGAGATCGTAACCAGTTCCCTCACTTATTGTCAGGTGTTTTGGTTCTATTGCCGCATTTATTTACGTCATCTCCAGCTGCTTTCGCTGCACGAATAGTCGTCGCTACGTGACGTGTCGTGACATCCATCTCGATTGCCGGCGCCTCCGAAGGGACTACCTGAACTCCGGTGAAGGAGGAAGCGCCTCGAGCGGGACTTCGAAGGACTGCGAATCGAGACGTCTCGAGAGAGCTTGCAGAATTGTGTTGCACCGAGCGGACCTTCTTGGTAGTGCTTGTTCGAGCATGAAAGCGGAATTTCGAGTCCGCGACCGAACACTGAACATGTCCAACACGACCACAAGCTGGGACGGCCGCGCGCATGGATGTCGCATTCCTCGATCTTTCGGCTGCATATCTCGAACTACGGGCGGACATCGACCAGGCGTGTCAGCGCGTACTCGGCTCGGGGCGGTACTTGCACGGTCCGGAGAACGAGGCTTTCGAGAAGGAATTTGCCACATACTGTGAGAACGCGTACTGCGTGACGGTTGGAAGTGGTTGCGATGCTTTGGAACTGAGCCTACTTGCGCTGGGCATCGGCCGGGGCGACGAGGTGATCGTGCCGTCCCACACTTTCATCGCCACATGGCTGGCAGTGTCGAAGGTGGGCGCGATTCCGGTGCCGGTCGAGCCGGACCAGGTGACCTACACTCTCGACCCCGGACTGGTGGAGCAGGCGATCACCCCACGCACCGTGGCGATTCTCCCGGTGCATCTCTATGGCCACCCGGCAGACCTCGACGTGTTGCGGCCAATTGCCGAGCGGTACGGTCTCGCTATCGTCGAGGACGCCGCGCAGGCGGTCGGCGCTCGCCACCGAGGTCGGCGAATCGGCGCTGGATCCACGGCTGCCGCATTCAGTTTCTACCCGGGCAAGAACCTCGGAGCAATGGGCGACGGCGGTGCGGTCGTCACGACCGACGCGGCGCTGGCGAGGCGCATCCGACTACTGCGCAACTATGGTTCGACGGAAAAGTACGTTCACGAGATCCGTGGCACCAATGCCCGACTCGACGAACTCCAGGCCGCCGTACTTCGCGTCAAACTCACCCATCTCGACGAATGGAACACTCGCAGGTCGGCTGTAGCGGCGATTTACCGGGCTGAGTTGCAGGGTCTTCTCGGGATCGTAACGCCGGAACCCTTGCCGTGGGCGGAACCAGCCTGGCACCTCTACGTCCTTCGAGCTCAGGACAGAGACCTTGTCATGCGAGATTTGGAGGCTGCGGGAGTCCACACCCTCATCCACTATCCGACTCCTGTCCATCTTTCGCCTGCCTATGCTGACATGGAATTACGGAAGGGTGCGTTTCCGATAGCCGAGGCCCTTTCCCGGGAGGTTCTCAGTCTTCCGATCGGCCCCCATCTGTCGACTGCTGCGGCCAACCATATCGTCGCTGCTATCGCTCGGTCGTCCGGCGCAAAGCGCTTGGGCGATGCTGGATTCGAAGTTCGATACTAGTTGCCGGATACTGGCGCGGCTTGCGCGTCAGTATCCGGCAACGGTTTCCCCGAGCATCAGGGCGTCACTTCGCCGCAGCACCTTCTGTCGGGGTCGTTGGTGGGAGCGCCTCGTCCGTGGTGTCGGGCGTGGCATCGACGACGTTGCTTCGCCGTTTCACGGCAGGGAGCGCGGCGACACCGGCGATGAGTGCGGCCATGCATATCGGGCCGAATCCTGCTGCAAGAAACAATGTTCCCGGGGAAACGCGATCGGCGAGTAGTCCAACCATTGCGATGGACACAGGCATGAAGGCGATCGAGATGAAGAAGTCCAGGCTGGCGACCCGCCCGAGCAACTTGAGGGGAACTCGCTCTTGCAGGAGCGTTCCCCAGATGACCATGCCGGCTCCGATCATCCCACCGTAGAAGAAGAGGGCCGGGCCGAGGATCCAGGGATTGGACGTGAAGGCGACGAGTGAGAGGGGAAGGCAGCCGATCGCCCAGGCTCCGATCATGGTGGACAGGTAGCGGAGAGGCATGGTGATCGACCCCATGGCCATGGACCCGACGAGGCCGCCGGCACCGAGGGCTGCGACGAGAAGTCCGTAGACGCCTGGTCCGTGGGCTTCGCGAACCAGGGCTGGTAGCAGAACCTCGAGCGGCCCGGTGACGAGCAATCCCATGACGGCGGCGAAGGCAACGCTCGAGAGGACCCACGGTGTCCGTATGACGTACGCGAATCCGCCGACGAGGTCCCGGAGGGGATTCGGGTGCTGAGACTCTTCTCTCGGCCGCGTCGGCAGTCCGAGGACGATCACGAGTGCCAGCGCGTAGGCGGCAGCGATCATGAATGCGCCCGCGGCCGGGATGGTGGCCCCGATCAGTGCGCCGACAAGCGCCGGGGCGAGTGCCTGCTGAACCGTGGGCCGAGTCGCGCCTTCGAGTCCGTTGACCGCCATGAGGTCCTCGGTGGGGACGAGCGTGGGGACCATCGCGGTGTAGGCGGGAAAGAAGAAGGCGGTGGACGCGCCGAGCACGAATGCTGACACCGATAGCTGCCAGATCTGGATGTGACCGACAAATGCCAGGATGCCGATCGTGAGCGTGACCGCGAGGTTGACTACCAGAACAGCTAGGAGGACTGATCTGTGCGCCACGCGGTCGGCCACCACCCCCGCGATCAGGGAGCAAACGAGCAAGCCGACACCGGTCCAGGCAACCACGCTCGAGAGGGTTGCGGGTGTCGCGTCCAGCGCGAGGGTCTGCATCGCGAGATAGATGGCCCAGGCGCCGACACCGAACAGGGTGAGCACCATCGAGGCGAACAGCAACTGGTAGTGGCGGCGCTGCAGAGGAACGAGCACCGGAATGCGCAGGCGGTCACTTGTCACGAGAGCTCCTCGTTGTCGACGGCTTCGGATGTCAGGGAAAGGTGGGGCCAGTGTGCGAGGTCGGTGAGCATCTGCCGGTCATGAGTGGCCACGACGACAGCGGCCGGGGTTTCCGACAGTGCAGCGGTGAGTTCGTCGACCAGGGACACCGACAGGTGGTTCGTAGGTTCGTCGCAGATGAGCAGATTGGGGCGGGAGGCGAGCTGCATCGCGAGATGGAGTCTGCGCTGTTGTCCCTGGGAGAGGCGCCCAACAGGTGTGCGTCGTGATTGCTTCTCCAGCAGCCCTGTCGATGTCAGTGGTATCGGTTCGATGTTGTTGTGCAGGTTGAGGCTGCGGATGTGGCGCTCATAGAGTTCCTGCGCAGTCAGCTCGGGGTCCCAGGCCGGAACTTCTTGGCCGATGAGGGCGACTCGGGCGGCGGCATGACGGTTGACGTTTCCGGTGGACGGCTCCAGATCGCCAGCCAGCACGGTCAGTAGCGTGGATTTGCCGGCACCGTTCCGGCCGGTGACCAGGAGGCGTTCACCCGCATCCAGGGAGAGCGAGACGGGGGAATCCAGTCGCCCCGCCACGGTGATGTTGTCGCCGCGGAGCAGTGGCGTTCCGGGACGGACGGTTAGTTCGGGAAAGCGCAGTCGCAGGGGAGGCTCCGGCACGGTGATGGTGTGTGCCTCGAGATCGGATTGGCGTCGTTTGAGTGCCTGGACCAGGCCTGGTGCGTGGGATTGCCGTTGGTGCTTGCCATGTCCCTTCTCGGGTCGCCAACCGGTGCTGAGCCGGTCGCGAGCACCCGCGACCGCTTCCTGCAGGCGCGCATGCTCGGCGAGCTGGTTTTCGTACTCGTTCTCCCACCGGTCACGGGCCCGACGACGTCCCTCCTGCCAACCTGCGTAGCCACCGGCGAAGACCTGAGGACGATCGTCCTGGCTCGGGTCCAGATCGAGGAACTCTTCGGCGACATCGTGCAGGAGTGCACGGTCGTGACTGACGATGGCCATGCCGCCCGAATGGGTCCGGAGGCTTTCGGTGAGGAAGTCCAGGCCATCCCTGTCGAGGTGATTCGTCGGCTCATCCAACAGCAGGATGTCCTGTGTGGCACCGAGCAGGCAGGCCAGACGAACTCGATACCGTTGCCCTACCGAGAGCGTCTCCAATGGGCGTTCTCGGTCCGTACACGCATGCAGCGCTGCCAGTGCGATGTCGACGCGGCGTTCGGTATCCCAGGCATCGAGCACGGTGGCGGCTTCCAGCGCTGCCGCGTAGGCGTCGTCGGCTCCCGGCGCTCCGTCGGTGAGCAAGATCGTTGCTGTGTCGAGGTCCTGCAGTGCCTGCAGGGCCGGCTCGATGGTTTCGGCGACGAGCGTGCCGACGGTCTCGCCCGAGCGGAAAGGTATGGCCTGCTGAGCCACACCGATCGTGCCGACTCGGCTGACGGTACCGCTGTCGGGTTGCAGAAGCCCCGCGAGTACATGCAGCAGTGTGGTCTTACCGCGCCCGTTCTCCCCGACGATCGCAAGCCGGGAGCGGGTCGACACTGTGACGGAGGCGTCCCTCAGAACCGGCCGCGACCCGAGGGTGACGTGGACCGAGGTCGCTCGGATGTGTGCATGCACGCCCGCAGGCAGATGGCCCGTGGGTGCGGGGTGTTCGCGCGCGTGGCTGGGCGCGGACAGACCGCGTTGGCCTGTATGGGAAATAGACACTGATTCTCCGAAGCTCGAGGATGGAGCCGGGACAGCACGAAATACCGCCCGGTACTACTACCCGGACGGCGGCGTCAGAAGTTCGTTGGAAATCGGGTCGCCGCCGTTAGCGGTGCGACCACGGCTTCATCAACGCGGTGCCTACATACATGTGCTGAACCTTAGCTGAGACGCCGAAAGGTTGCCACGGAATTAGCTGGCATCAGTCGGTATGGCGACTTCTACGACGGACCGACCCCCTGGTCAGGCCTCCGCCCGATCCAGCGCATTGCCGATAACCGGTGTAGGTGTGTCATCGCCGGAACCCGGCCCGACTCCGGTCGGCGGCAGGGGAGTCTTGGTGGATGATTGTGAACAGTTCAGACCACTGTTCGGCGGAGAGATCCCGCGGGAGCGGGATGTCCCGAAATCTTTGGCCAGCAAGCCATTTCTTGACCGCGGTCTTGGCTGAGGCGCCGGCCACCCTCGGTAAGATCTCATGAAGGCCGCGGCCTTTACTGGTGAAGACAGCGTGGACGAAGGTGTTGTATCGGCGACGTAGACCGGGGTCTACGAGTGGGACTATCCGGCGTGTGATTGTCATCAGTCCGGCGTCAACTCCGGGTTGCGGCGTGAAAGCCGAAGCGGACACCTTGCCGGCCAGTGCGAACTCGTACCACGGCCACCACTGAGCGGTCATCATCGTGGCTCCACCGACTGCCGCACGGCGCCGCGCGACTTCCCACTGCACCAGCAGAACTGCTGCAGTCCAGTGCTCGGCGTGCAGTATTCGCCGCAGTATTGCGGTGGTTTGGTGAAACGGCAGGTTTCCCACAATGGTGTGTGGGGTTCGCGGCAATCGGTACTGCAGGAAGTCGCCGTGCACGATTGTCGTGCCAGCGTCGACCCGACGCTGGAGTGTTCGCGCGTGTCGTGGATCGATCTCGATCGCAGTGATCGGCCTGCGCAAGGCCTGCAGGGGCAGCGTCAACGCACCACCACCGGATCCGATTTCGACGATGGGCCCGTCCGTTCGGGATACGAGGTCGACGATCGTGTCGACCGTTTTGCGGTCGGTGAGGAAGTTCTGGCCGAACTCATGACGGCCGGCACGGTAAGTAGGCATGAATTGAACTCCGGGCAGTATCGGGGTGGCCCGGGCAGCATCAAGACGCCGCCCAGCAACTGACGTGCTGAAAGCGACGGAGCGTGTCGAAGGTTCGCGTTCCGCCGCTAGAAGCGGCGGATCCTGGTCACTGCAATACTTGTATTCCCCACGGTCGCACCATACAGCATGGCTACGACCGCACTTGCGTCTTCGCGGCTGATGAGCATCCGGTGTTCGATGGCGCGGGTTCGGCGTAACAGTCCCGTATCTCCACGTCCATCGGAAACCGGACTGCGGTATCACCGAACAGAAGTCGCGTCGCCGACGTCGCAGCAGCGAGTACGTGCCCGGCCGCTACCTCGGGGCGACTGGTGTGCACCATCACCTCATCGTGCTGGAAGAACACGAGCTCGCCGTCGCCGGGGCTGGCGGACAGCCGTCGGCGCAGATCCGCGAGCAGGCACAGCGCCCACTCCGACGCGGTGGCCTGTACGACGAAGTTGCGGGTGAAGCGTCCGCGGGCGTGTGCGTCGCCGTTCGACCACCAAGAGTCGTCCGGCGGCGGGCATGCGCGGCCCAGCCACGAGTGCACCACCTCACCGCGTTCGCCAGCACGCGCGGCGTCCTCGACGAACTGGACAGCCGTCGGAAAACGCTTGCGCAGCAGGCCGAGTAGCGCTCGGGCTTCTCCTGCGGTTGCACCGTACAGAACGCCGAGGATCGCGACCTTCGCCTTGTCCCGGTCGCCACCGAACGCCTCGGCGGCGACCGGGGAATAGAGGTCGTCCGCGCCCGCTGCGGCCATCATGCGCGGATCGGTGGACATCGCCGCGAGGATGCGGGGCTCGAGCTGGCCGGCGTCCGCAATCACCAGAGTGTGGCCGGAGTCGGCAATGACGCTCGAGCGCAACGTTTTCGGAATCTGCAGGGCGCCACCCCCTCTGCTGGCCCAACGACCGGACACCACACCGCCGGGCACATACACGGGCCGGAAGCGGTCGCCGCGCACCCACGCGTCGAGCCATGTCCAGCCGTTGGCGGCGTGCAACTTCGCCAGATCGCGATACCGCAGCAGCGGCTCGACGGCAGGGTGGTCGACCTCGCGCAGCAGGTACGCCCGAGTCGAGTGCAGTTCGATGCCCTCCCGCGCGAACGCAGCCACCACCTCCACCTGCGACGCCGGGTTGACCGTACGCCCGAAGGCCGAACTCACCTCGGTCGCCAGCTCGCGCAGTCGGTCGGGCAGCACAGAGTCCGGTGTCCGTGGCCCCAGCGCTCGTTCCAGTAGCGTCCGGTGCGCGGCCTCCGAGAACGGAAGCCCGTCGTGACTCATCTCCGCTGCCGCGAGCCCACCGGCAGACTCGGCGGCCACCAGCAGACGGAGTCGGGGATCGCCCCCGATCGTCGCGAGTTGATCATGATGGCGAGCGAGAAGGATGTCGGGTCCGGTCCGCGGGACGACGTCGAACAGTCCCGGACGGTCATCGACCGGGGCCCCGGCCATCGGCACGAACCGCCCGGCGCGCATGTCGAGGAGGGCGCCGGTGAGCGTCAGGTCGTGGCACCGCTGCACCCGAACGCCCGCATTCAGCAGCGCCGGATACACGCGGGTGGTGTCCTCCCACACCCAGCGAGGATGTTCGGCGGCCTCGATTTTGCGGACCGCGGCGACCACGTCGGATACTCGCTGCGGCTCGCCGAGCCTCGCGCCGGAGTCGTCGGTCCGAATCAGCATGGCACCGTCGCCGTCGGGTACCAGCACTGTTCTCACGTCGACCAGTGTGCGCGAAGGCACCGACACCGCCGTCCGCAGATGGTTCGACTCCGTCCCGGCACACAGTCCGGATGCAATCCGGGGCGGATCGGCGGTGTGGTGTCGTCGGACATCGAGTTGCCTCGAGGTGGAGATGGAGGTGGGGTTCGATGGTGTCGTCGATGAATCCAGTCCCTCCGCGGGCGTAGCCGCTGTCGATGAGCCGGATCCAGCAAGCGGTGCTTCCTGGAGAGAGGGTCGGCGTGTGGCTGGTTCCAGGTCGACACTGACGAAACCCCGTTGGATGAACTGAACTTGCGCTGCATTGGTCACCTGCCGGTGTATCTGTCGGCCCGATCAGAGTCTCCGGGGAAGAAAGACGGGTATGTGACTAGGTATTTCTACGATCGTCCGCACGCTTTCTCATGCAGGATGCTGATGTTGTCCAACCAGATTGCGGCAGGAGGTACGACGATGATCCGGCACCGGTGCAGGGTGTGCACTGGATTCGGCATCGGGCGCACCGTTCGGATCGTCGGGAGCTAGATGTTGTGCACCGTTCGGCCGGCTTCTCTGGCACTCTGCATGATTTCCCTTCTTGGTCGGCGGCGAACCAGCCCTCGGATTCGCCTTCTTGCAGCGATCGACCGTGCGGAGCGTGGAATGTGATCTGCCTCGATCTTCTCTGCGGTATTGACGACAGCCGCCGGTCACGATTGCACCGATTCCGACCAGCCGCTCCTGCCGTATCCACGGGATCCGTCGTGATTTCCCGCCCAATTCTGCGAGGGCTGCAGATCTGGGACTATGCACCACGCAGAATCGCGGTCATCGCGCTCGACAGTGGCACGTGGTGCTTCGCGTGGATCGTCGGCGGTCCAACCGAGTCGGGTGCTCGCGTGCGGCTCCTCGGCCGCGCTGCCGGCGACAAGTACCCGACCTGCGTACCTGTCGCGGCTCGTGCCGATCGATACGTCGGTGCATTGCGTCTGCTCCAACCCTAGGCAGATTTCCGGGTAGATGTCCCGTTGCGCCCTGGAGTCCGGAAAAGCCCGGGTGAACCCTGCTCGAATGGCCCACCTGGGGGAGCAACACCGATGCTGTGCGGCGAGTACCAGCGGACCGGTGGCCCGGTATGTGGTCGTGGGGAGCGGTGATCAGTCCTGGCCGGTCGGGCGTCGGCCTCGTACTGGACGATCCAGGCCCCGATCTGGGGAAGTGAAGCCGAGCTTGTCGCGGATGTGCTCGACGTTTCCCTCGACGGTGCGTTGGGAGATCACCAGCGCGATCGCGACATGTGTGGTCACTCTTGGTGTAGCAACGAGACTCACTCTCCACGGTGTCCGGCGGCGCCAGCGTCGTCGGCATCCATGACCGGTCGCAATGGTTCAGCGGTGGGATAGCGACGCGCCATGTTCTGCTCAGCCGACGGGCCTGGTGCCCAGGAGGCGATCCAGGGGCCGGTGCCCTCGGACGGGTCGAGCACTCCGGCTTCGAGCCAGGTGTACTCGCCGCTGAGCACGTTGCTCGAGATCTGACGGTCGGCATCGTCCGTGTTCTCCCACAGCGCGGCGAACAGTCGGTCGACGCGCAGCCGGGACTGCTGGCAGAAGGTGTCGGCCAACTCGGTGGCGCGCGCGCCCCGCGCAGGATCCTCGGTGCGTTCCATCTCGGCGCGCACACAGGCAGCCGACATGGCGAACAGCTCGGCGCCGATGTCGACGATCCGGCCCAGGAAGGACTGATGCTTCTCCAGGCCGGCCTGCCAGCGTGCCATGCCGTAGAACGTGGACCGCGCGAGCTTGCGGGCGCTTCGTTCGACGAACCTCAGATGCTTTGCCAGCATGCCGAATTCGCCATACGAGTTGGGCAGTTGCCCCTTGCCGGATAGCAGGTGAGGCAGCCACCTTGCGTAGAAGCCACTGGCGCCGACGGCGGCCCGGGCCTTGTGCTGCATGTCGGCCTTCGGGTCGGCCAGATCGCCGGCGGCTGTCAGGTGGGCGTCGACCGCCTCGCGGGCGATGAGGAGTCGCATGATCTCGCTCGACCCTTCGAAGATCCGATTGATGCGCAGGTCCCGCATCTGTTGCTCGGCTGGTACCGCGCGCTCGCCGCGGGCGGCCAGCGAGAAGGCCGTCTCGTAGCCGCGGCCGCCGCGGATCTGGATGAGGTCGTCGGAGATCCGGCAGGCCATCTCGCTGGCCCACAACTTGGCCAGCGCGGCCTCGATGCGGATGTCGTTGCGGCCCTCGTCGGCCATTTGACCGGACAGTTCCAGCACCGCCTCGAGTGCGTACGTGGTGGCAGCGATGAAGGCGATCTTGGCCGCGACCGCGCCGTGCTCGCCGACGGCCTTCCCCCACTGCACGCGCTCGGCGGACCATTCGCGGGCGATCTTGAGCGACCATTTGCCGGCCGCCGCGCACATCGCGGGAATCGCCAGCCGGCCTGCGTTCAGGGTGGTCAGTGCGATCTTGAGACCGTCCCCCTCGCGCCCGATCAGGTTCCCGGCCGGGACCCGCACCCCGTGCAATCGGGTGACGCCGTTCTCGATCCCGCGCAGACCCATGAAGGCGTTGCGGCGTTCGACGGTGATGCCGGGCGAGTCAGCCTCGACCACGAAGGCACTGATCCCGCCGCGATGACCTTCGCTGCGCGGCACTCGCGCCATCACGACCAGCAGTTCGGCCACCACACCGTTGGTGGTCCACAACTTGACGCCGTCGAGTACATAGGCGCCGTCCGCGGTCGGGGTGGCGGTGGCCGCCATCCGGGCCGGATCGGATCCGACGTCGGGCTCGGTCAGCAGGAATGCCGATACCGCGCCTTTTGCGCAGCGGGGCAGGAACTTTCGCTTCTGCTCTTCGGTTCCGGCGAGCTTCAGCGGCTCGGGGACACCGATCGACTGGTGCGCCGACAGGAGCGCGCCGAGACTCCCGTGCACCGACGTCACGATCATCAGTGCGCGGTTGTAGGCGACTTGGGACAGACCGAGTCCGCCGTACTCGGTGGGCACCTTGAGCCCGAAGCACCCGAGTGTGGTCAACCCGGCGACGTATTCGTCGGGGATGCGCGCATCCCGCTCGATCACCGACCCGTCCATGCCTCGGCAGTACCGTTCGAGGTCGGCGAGGAACGTCTCGGTTCGAGCCGTGTCGGCGGAGCCGGGCCGGGGGAAGGGATGGACGAGGTCGAGCCGGAACCGCCCGAGGAACAATTCCTTGGCGAAGGAAGGCTTGTCCCAGCCGCTCTCCCGCGCTTCCTCGGCGACCGCTCGAGCCTGTTCTTCCGTGATCGGGGTAGGTGCAGCCATGATCAGCCTCCTCGTAGAGAGCGACCGAAGAACCTACTGGTGAGTATTCCCCTCGGCGCGGGTTTGCGGAACCCCGGCAAGGCGGCAGGTTGGTGGGTGCCAGAATCGAACGTGGAGGTAATCATCGTCAGCTCGGCAAGGCCGCCGGCGTACACGATGCGCCAAAAGGACACCCAGGACTAGTTCGAGCGTCGGGTGCTGTCGGTCGAGCTGGATCTCGCGATCGTCTATGACCGCGACCTGTCACCGGGACTGCGCCGTGCCCGAATGCCAACCCAGCGGTCGGCGATTGTGCTGTCCGCCGACCGACCGCTCGCGCACTTGTGGGCCGCGGCTTCGGCTGGACGCTGTTGATCCAGCGTCCCCAACTCGACGCCATGTACGAAGGACTCGGCGTCGTGGTGAGGCCGGTTCGCGTGGAACCGGTTCCGTGGAACACGAGGAATCAAGGTTCGATTGTGACGGTCCTTCCAGGATGCGGTCTTCACCGGGATGCCCTGCCCGGAAGCTCAGTTCAGTTCCGAGAGCACCTTCTCGATGCTGGTGATCAGCGCAACGGGTGTCTCGAACATTGCGTAGTGCCCGGCATTCGCCAGCACATCGAGTTCACACTGGGGGATCTGTGCCATCCAGGTGGCCTTGATGGTCTCCGCACCGAGCGCTGGATCGTGCTCGCCGACAATGACCTTGACCGGAATGGCCGTCTGTGGCAGCTCGTCGGCGAAATCTGCACCGGCCCACGACTGTAGGTACGCACCGAATGCGTCGCGGGCGGAGAAGTCCACCGAGAACTGCGTCATCTGACGCAGCCACGTCGCGGACTGGCGGTTGCCAGTGGTGAAGTCGAGGATCGCGTAGCGGTTGCCGTCCTCGTTCGCGGCACCGGTGAACAAGGCCGCGCTGTCCTCGTCGAACGGCACGCCGGATGCCGGCACCGGGCTGATGCCGATCACCGCGCTGACGCGGTCGGGGGCGTCGGCCAGCACACGCAGCGCCGCGGCACCGCCCATCGAGTGCCCGATGAGAGCGAAGCGGTCCCAGCCGAGTTCGTCGGCGAGGGCGAGGGTGTCCGCCGAGATCTCCTCGAGGGTGTACTCGCCGGTCTCGTCCTTGCGGGCGCCGTAGCCGCGGTAGTCGATGAGCGCGTAGGTGTAGGCGTCGGCGTCGATCAGTCCGGGCAGCATGCCCCAGCCCTCGGACGTCCCGAACCACCCGTGCAGCGCGATCACCTTCACGGGGCCGTGTCCGACCAGCTTGTGTGCGATGGTCATTCAAGTTCTCCTGTCTGTAGCGGTGTGGTGAACGGGCCGGACCCCGAGCCCGACCGCCCTGCCGGGAAGTCGGGCCGGGGCCGGTCTTGCCGGGCGGGATCAACGCTATTACGCGACCTCGTCGAGATCCACGCCCTTGGTCTCGCGGCTGAACAGCAGTGAGGTGACCGTGATGGCCATCGTGATCACTAGGTATCCGACCACCATACCGACGCCGTAGTTGTCGATGAGCCAGACCGCGATGAACGGCGCGGGTGCACCGGCGATGATCGACGAGCCCTGGAACACCAGCGACGAACCGGCGTAGCGGTAGCGGGTCGGGAACAGTTCGGTGATCCACGCGGCCTCCGGGCCGGCGAGCATGCCGTGGAAGAACGCGCCGACGCATACCCCGAGCCACAGCATCGGCAGGCTCTCGAGCTGTACCAGCCAGAAGAACACGGGCGCCCACACCACGAGGATGATCGCGGGCACCAGCATGGCTACCCTGCGGCCGACCCGGTCGGACCACGCGCCGCCGCCGATCATACCGACGAACTGGAACAACGATGCGAATGTGACGGCCATGATGACGTCGCCGCGGTGGAAGTCGAAGTACGTCGTGGCGTAAGCGATGACGAAAACGGTGTAGACGTAGAACGCAATGTTCTCGCCCAGCCGCATGCCGAGGCCGGTCAGGATGGCGCGGGGACGGGACAACGCCTCGAGGATGCTCGACCGCTCCTGTGCCTGCGGTGCCTTGGCGGCCTGCTCCTGGGCAGCCTTGAAGACCGGCGACTCCTCGACGCCGCGACGGACCCAGAAGCCGATGGCCAGCAGCGGGATGGCGAAAAGGAACGCCACGCGCCAGCCCCACTGGTCGAAAGCGTCGTCGGAGAGGAAGACTGCGATCACCGACACGACGACCGTCGCGAGGACGGTGCCCATCGGGGCGCCTGCTTGTGGCCACGACGCCCAGAAGCCACGCCTCTTCGGTTCGCCGTATTCGCTGACCAACAGCACGGCCGCGCCGAACTCGCCGCCGAGGGCGAAGCCCTGGATCATTCGGAGTACGACGAGCATCACGGTGGCCCAGATGCCGATCTGATCGTATGTCGGCAGCAGGCCGATCGCCGCAGTTGCCGTGCCGAGCATGATGAAGGTGGTCACCAGCATCGGCTTTCGGCCGAACTTGTCGCCGAGATGGCCGAATACGATGCCGCCCAACGGGCGGGCGACGAAACCTAGGCCCTGGGTCGCGAGCGCGAGCAGCAACTTCGTGACGCCGTCTTCGCCCGGGAAGAACAGCGGGCCGAGGACGGTCGCGGCGAGGATTCCGTAGATCGCGAAGTCGTACCACTCGAGCACGGCGCCGGCCATGCTGCCGGTGAGGACGCGCCTGAAGCTGGACCTGGGTGGCTGGTCGCTCGCAGACGAGCCCGTGGGAACTACGGGCCCGGTGACAGTCGGTGATCCCATGACGGATCCTTTCGGGTGCTGAAAGAGGAGGGGGAGGTGGGTCAGAGCGCGAGGGTGATCTTCTTGCCGCATGCGCGGGAGCAGCAGGTCATCATCGACTTGTTCTGAGCCCGTTCGGTTTTGGTGAGCACCATGTCGCGGTGATCCACCTCGCCGTCGAGGACGGGGGCTTCGCAGGATCCGCACAGCCCCTCCTCGCAGTCGCTCTGGATGTCGATGTTCGATGCGCGCAGGGCGTCCAGCACGGTCTGGTCGGCGGCAACTTGGAGGGTCAGACCCGAGTCGCGCAGTTCGAGTTCGAAGGCGTGCTCGTTGGCCGGGTCGAGCGTGGCCAGGTTGGACGTGAAGTGTTCGACGTGCAGCGAGTCCTCGGCCCAGTGGGCGCTGGCCTCGTCGAGGGCGGTGAGCAGCCGCTGCGGACCGCATGAGTAGATCTGGGTTCCGTCGACCGGGACGTCGAGCAGGGCCGGGATGTCGAGGCGGTTGCCGGTGGAGCTCGCGTGCACGGTGGTGCGTTCTCCGTGATCCGCCATCAGCCGGTCGAGTAGTGCCATCGTCGTGAGATCGCGCCCGCAGTAATGGATCTCGTAGTCCTTGCCGACGGCCTTGGCGTGGTCGGCCATCGCGATGATGGGCGTGATGCCGATGCCGCCCGCGACGAAGATGTAGCGCTCGGCATCCGGGTCGAGCTTGAAATGGTTGCGGGGTCCGCGCATCTTCAGGGTGTCGCCGGCCTGCAGGGTGCGGTGCACGTAGCGCGAGCCGCCCCGGCTCTCGGGCTCCTCGAGCACCGCGATCTCGTACGACGACAGGTCGTTCGGGTCGCCGCACAGCGAGTACTGGCGCGAGAATTCACCCAGGTCGATGTCGATGTGCGAACCGGGCGTCCACTTCGGCATTGCCTTGCCCGACGGATCCGACAACGTCAGGCGCACGACGCCGTCGGCGACCGGCGTGATCGCGTCGACGGTGACGGTCCGGGAGATGTTGGTCTTGGACGGCTCGCCGACCTTGACCGGCTGGCGGCTGTCGAGGATCGACGGATCCGTCCGCTCCGGGTTCTTCGCCGGATCCCACTGCACCAGAACGTGGTCCGGTCCGCGGAAGGAGGTATTGGGCAGGTAGGTGAACTCCTGGTCCGGGACCAGTTCCATGTGCGGGAGGCGCTTGGTGAACTCCTCGAGAAAGATCTGCATCTCCATGCGGGCGAGGTTCTTGCCCATGCACTGGTGGCTGCCGTAACCGAACGTCAGGTGGTCGCTGGAGTTCTCGCGGCGAATGTCGAAGTCGTCAGCATTGTCGAAGTGGCGCTCGTCGTGGTTCGCGGACGACGTGACGATCAGCAGCTTCGAGCCCTCGGGGATGTCGATGCCGCCGATCGTGGTGTCGGCGGTGACCAGGCGGCGCCATGCGGCGACCGAACCCGAGTGGCGCAGGCACTCTTCGACGGCGTTGGGGATCAGGCTCGGATCGGCGCAGATCTCCTCCCACACACTGCGGTTCTCGAGCAGCAGGCGGAAGGCGTTGGCCGAAGCATTCGCCGTTGTCTCGTGTGCCGCAACGATTCCCGCCATCATCATCGAGTGCAGATAGGAGTCGGTGACGACGTCCGGCAGCTCCTTCTGCACGCGGATGCCGAACGGCATCCAGCCGTGGCCCGACGGATCCTTGCGCATCTTCTCGAGTACCTGGCCGGCGTATTGCCAGAACTTGCCGACCGCCTCGGCGACCGCGACCTGCTCTTCGGGCGCGGGCCGGCCCCACGTGTTGACCGTGTGTGCGATCGAGTAGCTGCGCAGCTCGTCCATGTCCTCCTCGGGCACGCCGAGAAAGTGCAGCGCGACGGTGAGCGGGACCTCCCACAGCATCTCGTCGACGAGGTCGGCCCGGCCGGTCTCGATGAACCGGTTCACGTACTCGCGGGTGAGGCGACGGACCATCGGTTCGTGGTGAACCAGTTCCTTGGGGGTGAACGGATCCATCAGAACCCGGCGACGCGGCATGTGCGCGGGTTCGTCCTCGTTCACCATGGTGCGCGACATCGCGTAGTCGTACTTCGCGAGCGTCGCCGTCGCCTCGTCGGAGACCGGGGTGATCTTCTCGAGCGCGATCGACGGCGAGAACAGGATGTTGTCGCGGAAGACGGCCTTGACGTCCTCGTACCGGGTGACCACCCAGTAGCCGAGTTCCGGGCTGAAGAACACCGGTTCCTCGTCGCGAGACCAGCGCAGTGACGCTGCCGGATCCACCTGGTACGGGCCGTTGAACGGGTCGAAGGCGGCGGCATTCGCGGAAACCGGGCAACCAGTGTTCGGCATGGTGGCGACGCCGCCGGTGTTCTGCAGTGCTGCGTGGTCGATCGGGCACATGCTCATGGGTTGAATCTCCGTCTGTCTGAAAACTGCGCTCATCTGCGAAGTTACTAATAACGCACATCATGTATCTGTGAGCGAACTTGAGACAGAGTAAGTGCGGTCACATTCGAGGTCAAGTAGGGCCCGAATAACGACGCGGATGGTCTGTTCTGTGGTAAAACGAGCGACCCGGAGTGGCCGGTCGCGGGGTGCGCGACCGTGCGGGTATGGAGTGCGTGGGAGCCGGGAGGCAGGCCCCGGCCGTCAGACGCTTCGGACGCTGATGCGGGTTTCGATCTGGCGCGCGGTGCGCTTCACCGCGGCGGCGGCGCTGTCGGTGTCGAGGCCGTCGATTGCGACGACGCCGACGCTGCGTTCGAGGCCGGTGCTCGACCCGAGGCCCGCGGGCAGTGCGATGCCCGACGCGATGCCCACCGCGCCGTGTTCGAGTTGGCCGCGGGTGAGGCTGTAGCCGTCGGCCCGGGCCTGACGGACCGCGTCGGGATCGTTCGACTGCTCGGGGCGCAACGCGAGGATTGCGATACCTGCGGCGCCCTGGTCGAGGGGGTGGCTGCTGCCGACGCGGTACCCGACACGCAGCAGCGTGCCCTCCGGTTCGGCCACCATGATCACGACACAGTTCTGGCCCTGAGCTGCGGAGACGAAAGCGGTGGCCCGGGTCTCGTTCGCGAGGGAGAACAGCAGCGGTTGCACGTCGCCGGAGAACTGCGGCTCGAAGCGGGACGCCAGAACTGCGGCGCCGACACCGAGGCGGATGCGTCCGTCGTCGGTGCGTGTGACCAGTGAGTGCGCCTCGAGTGTCGCGATGATGCGATAGCAGATAGCCCGGTGGACATCGAGTTCCTTGGCCAGATCGGCCACCGAGATCCCGGCTCGCGACTGGGCGACGACATCGAGCGCCCGCAGCCCGCGGTCGAGGGTCTGCAGCGTGCTCATGTCCGTCCAGTCCGGGTGTCGTCGGGGCCCGTCGGGCGGGCTCGACCCCGTGGTCCGGGGTCTGTGCGCCGACTTTACGTGTCGGGTGGCAGGCCGTGGACGACCTGATCCGCAGGGCGGGCATTCGCTCGGGAAAGCCCGGATTAAACAGTTAACAGATATACTAGTTCGGTGACGATTCCGCGACGGTCGCAGCAGACGGCGGCGACCGTCTGCCGCGATAGGGTGACCGCATGAGCGGGGACGACGGGCGAAATGGGCGGGCTGCGGCGGATGCTGCGGCGCCGGAGGCCGGCGATCTCGACTTCTGGTCCTTCATCGACCTCGCGAACCGGCGCCTGAGCACCGAGTTCGGCTCAACTCATCAGCTCGCCACCCAGGTGTTGCTCACCCTCAACCGGGCCGCGAACGTGGTGACCTATGACCTCGAATCGTCGGTGCACCGTCCGCGGGGGTTGTCGTGGTCGACGTTCCGCTTGCTGTTCGTGACGTGGCTGGCCGGCCCGATCGAGCCCAAGAGTGCCGCCAAGCTCACCGGCATGAGCCGCGCCGCCGTGTCGAATTTGACGAAAACCCTGGTGGCAAGCGGTCTGCTCGATCGGTCGCCGGACGAACGCGACGGCCGGTCGGTCCAACTGTCGCTCACCGAGAAGGGGCGCGCCGAGATGGCCGCGACGTACCGCGAGCACAACGAGCGCGAGTACGCGTGGGCGAGCGTCCTCACCGAGGCCGAGCAGCGCATTCTCGTCATGCTGCTCGACAAGCTGATCACCAATCGCAGCCAGTTCGACGTCCGCGGACGCAACTGACCCAGCCGTCCTCCACGCGTCTCTCGCGCGATAAGTGCGCAAATCGCGGGTTTGCCCGACGCGGATGCGCGATAAGTGCGCAAATCGCGGGTTTGCCCGACGTGGATGCGCGATAAGTGCGCAAAACGCGGCGGCGGGGGCGGGCCGGAGTGGGTTCCGGTGGGGCGGGGAGGGGGAGACCGCTTGTGTGGTTGCGCTCACGCCCCGAAACTAGTTAATCTATTTACTAACCTCGGAGCGGGACCGGCGGCCGTGACGACCACAGCCGCGCTGCTGTTTCGCCGACGGTGACAAACACAGCCCGAGTTCGGGCGCGAGCACTCAGGAGGCCGGTCATGGCGTTCTACCGACAGCTCGGCAACATTCCGCCGAAGCGTCACACCCAGCACCGGGACGAGAACGGTCAACTCTACTTCGAGGAGCTGATGGGTGAGGAGGGCTTTTCCTCTGATTCGTCGCTGCTGTACCACCGTCACATCCCGTCGGCCATCGTCGACGCGACCGTGTGGGAACTGCGCGACCAGACCACCACCCCGAACCACCCGCTCAAGCCGCGGCATCTCAAGCTGCACGACCTCTTCCCCGAGGAGATCTGGGCCGAGACCGACGTGGTCACCGGACGCCGGCTGATCCTCGGCAACGCCGACGTGCGCCTGTCGTACGTGGTCTCCGCCAAGGAGTCTCCGCTGTACCGCAACTCGCTCGGCGACGAGATGGTGTACGTCGAGTCCGGTGAGGCGATCGTCGAGACCGTGTTCGGCGCACTGCATGCACGACAGGGTGATTACGTCCTGATCCCGATGTCGACCACCCACCGCTGGGTGCCGCAGGGCTCGGAGCCGTTGCGCGCGTACGCAATCGAGGCGAACAGCCACATCGTTCCGCCCAAGCGCTACCTGTCGAAGTTCGGCCAGTTCCTCGAGCACGCGCCGTTCTGCGAGCGCGACCTGCACGGCCCGTCCGAGCCGCTGATCTCCGAGGGCACCGACGTCGAGGTACTGGTCAAGCACCGCGCCGGTGGCGAGATCGTCGGCACCCGCATGGTGTACCCGAACCACCCGTTCGACGTCGTCGGCTGGGACGGCTGCCTCTACCCGTACACATTCAACATCTCCGACTACGAGCCCATCACGGGTCGCGTGCACCAGCCGCCGCCGGCACACCAGGCGTTCGAGGGCAACAACTTCGTCATCTGCAACTTCGTGCCGCGCAAGGTCGACTACCACCCGCTGTCGATTCCGGTGCCGTACTACCACTCGAACGTGGACTCCGACGAGATCATGTTCTACTGCGGTGGCGACTACGAGGCCCGCAAGGGTTCGGGCATCGGCCAGGGCTCGATCTCGATCCACCCCGGTGGGCACGCCCACGGCCCGCAGCCGGGCGCGTACGAGCGCAGTATCGGCGCCGAGTTCTTCGATGAGCTCGCGGTCATGGTCGACACCTTCCGTCCGCTCGAACTCGGCGAGGGCGCCCTCGCGTGCGAGGACGAGGCCTACGCGTGGTCCTGGTCCGGGCGTGGCCCGGCGTCGGGGCAGTCCGGACGGGGGCCGAACAAGTGACCATTTCTCCGTTGCTGGCCGGCCTGTGCGACGACGCGGCGCTGTTTCCCCCGGGGAACGCGCCGATGGACGCCGCGGTGCCCGCGCACTTCGAGCACGAGCGCAGTGATCACGCTCCACTGGTGGGGCCGTTCGTGTTCCCGGCGCCGCGCCTCGGTGAGCTGCCCGAGATCGTTGCGAAGCAGGACGGCGAGCTCGAGCTGAGCCTCACCGTGCCCGCCGGCACCGACGCCGTTCCTGCCGCGCTCGAACAGTTGCGCACCATCGACGGCGTGAAGCTGGTAGCGGTGGAGATCGGTGTTTCCGAGGGACAGGCGCCGGACGGGCTGTTCGCCGCCCTCGACGAGATCGCCGCCACCGCGCCGGGTGTGGAGATCTTCGTCGAGGTCCCGCGCGACGACCGCCGCCCCGCGATCCTCGCCGGTCTGGTCGGCACGCCATACGCTGCGAAGTTCCGCACCGGCGGCATCGTCGCGAACGCTTACCCGGACGAGGCCGAACTCGCTACTGCAATTCACGCCGTCGCGACGTCGGGCGTGCGATTCAAAGCGACCGCCGGTCTGCACCACGCGATCCGGAACACGGACCCCGACACGGGATTCGAGCAGCACGGCTTCCTCAATGTCATGCTCGCGACGCACCGGGCGATCGGTGGAGCGAGCGTCGGGGAGATCGCCGCGACGCTCGCCGACCGTGACGGAACGAGCCTCGCCGGAGCACTGGCGGGACTGTCGGCCGAGGCGGTGGACGCGCTCCGTGCGCGCTTCCGGTCCTTCGGCACCTGCAGCATCAGCGACCCGCTGACCGAACTGGTCGGACTCGGCCTGGTGCCCCAAGCATCCACCGAGCCCTCCGCGCCTACGGGCTCGGTGGATTCCACCTCGATTGACGAAGGACCCCTCGCATGACCGTCATCTCGATTCCCGCCGACTCCCTGTTCGGTCTCGACAACCTGCCCTACGGCGTGTTCTCGACCGCCGCCGCGGGCCCGCGGGTGGGTGTGCGCGCCGGCGACAGCGTCGTCGACCTCGCCAAGGCTCTGGGCGATGACGTCTTCGCTCAGCCGACGCTCAACGCGTTCATGGCCCAGGGCCGCGACCGTTGGGTCGAGGTCCGCGCGCAGATCACCGCGCTGGTCTCCGGCGAAATCGCCGACGACGCGGTGTTCTCCGCCGACGACGTCACGATGCACCTGCCGATCGCGGTCGCGGACTACGTCGACTTCTACGCGTCGGAGAACCACGCGACGAACCTCGGCAAGCTGTTCCGACCGGATTCCGCTGCGCTGATGCCGAACTGGAAGCATCTGCCGGTCGGCTACCACGGCCGGTCGAGCACCGTCGTGGTGTCGGGCACCGACATCGTCCGTCCGTGCGGTCAGCGCAAGGCTCCGGCCGACGCGGCCCCCACCTTCGGTCCGTCGACCCGTCTCGACATCGAGGCCGAGATGGGCTTCATCGTCGGTGTCGGCTCGCCGATGGGCTCCTCGATCACCCCGGACCAGTTCGCCGAGCACTGCTTCGGCGCCGTGATCCTCAACGACTGGTCCGCCCGCGACATCCAGGCGTGGGAGTACGTCCCGCTGGGCCCGAATCTCGGTAAGAGCTTCGCGACGTCCATCTCCCCGTGGGTCGTCCCGCTGCTCGCGCTCGAGGCGGCCCGCATCGACACTCCGGTGCAGGATCCGACCCCGCTGCCGTACCTGCAAGGTGACGAGAAGTGGGGCCTGGACATCGATCTCGAGGTCGAGTGGAACGGCGACGTCATCTCACGTCCTCCGTACGCCCAGATGTACTGGTCGCCCGCACAGATGCTGGCGCACACCACCGTCAACGGTGCGGCGGCGAGCACGGGTGACCTGTTCGGTTCCGGCACCATCTCGGGTCCCGACAAGGCTCAACGAGGCGCCTTCATTGAATTGACCTGGGGTGGAGCTGAACCCGTCGAGGTCGCCGGTGAGCAGCGAACCTTCATCCAGGACGGCGACGAGATCTCGATCTCGGCGACTGCACCAGGCGTGAACGGTGGCCGCATCGGCTTCGGTGAGGTCCGCGCCCGCATCCTGCCCGCTACCGGTGGTGCGCGATGAGCAAGGTCTACGCAACTGCGGCCGACGCTGTCGCCGACATCGCGGACGGGTCCTCGCTCGCGGTCGGTGGTTTCGGGTTGTGTGGTATCCCGACCGAGCTGATTGCCGCTCTCGCCGAGCGCGGTGTCACCGGGCTCGAAGTGTTCTCCAACAACTGCGGGGTCGACGACCACGGTCTGGGAATTCTGTTGTCGGCCGGTCAGATCCGACGGGTTACCGCGTCATATGTGGGTGAGAACAAGGAGTTCGCGCGGCAGTATCTGTCGGGCGAGTTGGAGGTGGAGTTGACGCCGCAGGGCACGCTCGCCGAGCGTCTGAGGGCCGGTGGTGCCGGGATTCCCGCGTTCTTCACTCCGGCCGGTGTCGGTACCCCGGTGTCCGAGGGTGGGCTGCCGTGGCGCTATCACGCCGACGGCTCGGTGGCGGTTGCGTCGCCGCCGAAGGAGACGCGGGAGTTCGGCGGCAAGACGTTCGTGCTCGAGGAGTCGATCGTCGCGGACTTCGCGCTTGTGCACGCCGAGATCGGCGACACCGAGGGAAATCTCGTGTTCAACAAGACCGCGATGAACTTCAATCCGTTGGCAGCGATGGCCGGGCGGGTCACGATCGCGCAGGTCGAGAAGCTGGTCTCCCCGGGCGAGCTCGATCCCGCGCAGGTCCATCTGCCGGGTGTGTTCGTTCAGCGGGTAGTGCATACGGGTTTGCAGGACAAGCGAATCGAGAAGCGGACGGTGTCGGCATGAGCTGGTCACGTGAGCAGATGGCCGCGCGCGCCGCGGCCGAGATGATCGACGGCGAGTACGTCAACCTGGGGATCGGGCTGCCGACCCTGATCCCGAACTACCTGCCCGAGGGCGTCAAGGTGGTTCTCCACTCCGAGAACGGCATCCTGGGCACCGGCCCCTACCCGACGGACGATGCGGTCGATCCCGACCTCATCAACGCGGGCAAGGAGACGGTGACGGTGAACCCGGGTGCGGCGTTCTTCGATTCGGCGTTGTCGTTCGGCATGATTCGCGGTGGACACATCGACACCGCGGTCCTCGGTGGCATGCAGGTCTCCCGGAACGGAGACCTGGCCAACTGGATGGTGCCGGGCAAGATGGTCAAGGGCATGGGCGGGGCCATGGATCTGGTGCACGGTGCCCGGCGCGTCATCGTGGTCATGGAACACACCGACCGCGATGGCGGCGCCAAGATCGTCGACGAGTGTTCGTTGCCGTTGACCGGTCGGGCCGTGGTGCAGCGCATCATCACCAATCTCGCGGTGATCGATGTCGAGGACGGGACGCTGGTCCTACGCGAGCTCGCGCCCGGCGTGACCGTGGAGCAGGTTCGGGAATCGACCGGCGCCCCGCTGGTCATCGACTCGGCGGCCTAGCCCGCAGTCGCCCGTCCGGCCCGGACTTTCCCTACCGGGTCGGACGGATCGCCGAGCTCAGCGCGCCGCGATCGCCTCGTTCACGAACTTTGCCGCGCGCTCGAACTCGAGCTCGAGGTCGTACTCCGGATCCTGCCGCCAGTAGCGGATCGACGTCACATACACGGCGGTGACCATCTGGCCGAGGAAGCGCATTGGGTAATCGGTCCGCACCTCGCCCTGGGTTCTGCCGAACTCGAGGACTCGGACGAATGCATCGATGAAGCGCTCGGTGCGTTCGGCGCTGAAAGCGGGTGTCGCCAGATCGCGGTCGAGTTCGCGGGTGATTGCCTTCAGATACTGCTCCATGTGCCCCGCCGCGTCGACGACGTCGCGAAACAGGCGTTGAATGCGTTCGGCGGTGGTGATGTCTTGGGCAAGCAGATCGTCGATGATGCCCGGCAGCTTCTGCATGTGGGTGTCGTGCAGGGTCCAGAGGACCGCGTCCTTACCCTCGAAGTAGTTGAAGAAGGTGCCGCGGGAGACGTCGGCGGCCACGACGATGTCATCAATCGTGGTCCGGTCGAACCCCCGCTCGGCGAACAGTGTGCGTCCGGCGTCCAGCAATCGCTCGCGCGTTCGCCGCTTTTTCTCCTCGCGGCGTGTCAGAATCTCCTGGTCGTCCATCTGCCTGCGCGTCCCCACCTCGACAGCCCGATTAGTTGGTCTTCCCGACATCAGCAATCTACCGGGTCGACTCTTCTGTCGGACATTCTTCGCGAATCCGGCGTTGTCTGCCGTGCAAGCGCACTGTGTCAGCGTGGCGCGAGGGATTCGGCCGCGTAGCGCGCCGCCTTCTCGAATCCGTCCGCGAGGTCGTAGTCGGGATCCTGCCGCCAGTACCGGACTGTCGATACGTAGATGGCCGCAACCATCCGGGCGAGGAACAGCGGCGGGTAGTCGGTTCGAATCTCGCCCCGCGCGATTCCGGATTCGAGGATTCGCAGGATCTCTTCGTTGAACCGCTCGGTGCGTTCGATGCTGATCTCCGGGGTCGTGAGATCTCGGTCCAGTTCGCCGGTGACGGCGCGCAGATAACCGGGTAGCTCGACGGCCGTCTGCACGAAATCCTCGAAGAGTCCGTGGATTCGGTGCTCGGTCGTCAGATCCGCCTCGAGAAGGCGGTCGATGACCTGCGAAACCAGGTCCATATGGCTGGTGTACAGGGCGTCGAGCAGTGCATCCTTGTTCTGGAAGTAGTTGAAGAATGTCGCGCGGGACACGTCGGCTTCGTTGGCGATGTCATCGACAGTGGTGCCGGTGACTCCGTAGTTCGCAAACAGGCTGCGCGCCGCGGTCAGCAGGCGTTCGTGCGTCGCACGCTTGTTGCGCTCGCGGCGTCCGAGCGTTATGTCCTCGTTCATCGGCTTCCGTGACTCCGCTGTGCTCCGTAACTCCGCCGTCAAGTCTGACTGCGTTTCGACCCTATCTGGCGGCAGGACGGACGCCCTGCGTGCGGGTACTCGGCGAGCCCGCGAGGAAGCGGATCCTCGAAACCCTTGCCCGAACATAGACCAGCGGGGGCAGGGAGCTTTCGTGGCAGGACAGCGCCGGACCGGCTGCGTGGCCGAAGCGTCCCGGTCAACTGAGTGGAGACGCTGTCGGCCCGTTCCGGGCAAGCGAGGAAAGGGCCTCTACTCCAACGGGTTCAGCTGGCAGCATGGGCACGATCGCGTACCGCCCTTGCTGCCGTGCGATCTCGCCGATCTCAACGAGTTCGGCGGCGGCACGTTCTTGGAGCAATGGTGATGTGAGCTGGGCGGCGGCGATGGAGTTGTTGACCACCCAGGCCCAGGGGCGAATTCCTGCGCGTTCGAGGTCGGCGTGGAGGCCTTCGGCTTCGAGTCGGGGCGTCGTTTCGGCGAGGGTGACGATGAGGATCTTGGTCTCGTCGGGGTTCTGCAGCCGCATGAGCGGGGTGGTGAAGTTCGTGTTCTCGCCCATCTGGCGGGCGATCTCGCGGTGATAGGAGCCGGTGGCGTCGAGCAGGAGCAGGGTGTGGCCGGTGGGGGCGGTGTCGACGACGACGAAGTGCCGGCGGGATTCGTGGATGACCCGGGAGAAAGCCTGGAAGACCGCGACTTCCTCGGTGCACGGGGACTTGAGGTCCTCGGCGAGGTTGGCGCGGCCCTGCTCGTCGAGGGCGGCGCCCTTGCTGGTCAGCACCCGGTCCCGGTACGCGGCGGTGGCCTCGGCCGGATCGATCCGCGAGACGTTCAGATTCTCGAGGCTGCCGCCGAGGGTGTCGGTGAGGTGCGCGGACGGGTCGGTGGTGGTCAGGAGGACCTGGTGACCGCGCTCGGCAAGCGCCACCGCAAGCGCTGCAGCAATGGTGGTTTTCCCGACCCCGCCCTTGCCCATGCACATGATCAGGCCGTGATCGTCGGCGGCGAGTTCGTCGACGAGCGCGGACAGCGACGCATCCGGCACGGTGGCAGCGGACACGGAATCCTGTTGGGCCGCAGCGGTGCTCGACTCGGCGATGAACAGGGTATCGAGGGCGTCGACGCCGACCATATTGGTGGCCTTGAGCTCAACCCGATCGATGGGCAGCTTCCGCAAGTCGGCCGGTAGAGCGGCGAGGGCGGCCTGTTCACGGTCGTAGATCGCGGCGGCCAACTCGTCGTCGCCGTCGGGGGCGGGGAGGACGCCGTTGATGACGACGTGCTGCTCGGTCAGTCCGATGTCGGCGAGTTCGGTGTGAGTGCGGGCGATCTCGGCCAGCGGGGACCGCTGCGGCCGGGCGACCAGGACCAGGCGGGTGCGCTGCGGGTCCGAGAGGGCGGCGACGGCGCCGGCGTAGATGGTGCGCTGCTTCTCGAGTCCGGACAGCGGGCCGAGGCAGGAGGCGTCGCCCTTGCCGTCGTCGAGGAAGTCGGTCCACGACCCGGGCAGCTGCAGCAGGCGGATGGTGTGGCCGGTGGGGGCGGTGTCGAACAGGACGTGGTCGAACCCGGCGATCGTGGTCTCGTCGGTGAGCAGCGCGGTGAACTCGTTGAACGAGGCGATCTCGGTGGTGCACGACCCGGAGAGCTGCTCGGTGATCGACGCGAGTTCCTTCTCGGGGAGCAGGCCGCGGACGGGGCCGATGATGCGTTCGCGGTACGCGTCGGCGGCCTGTTCGGGGTCGATCTCGAGCGCCGAAAGCCCCGGGACGGCAGGAACGTCGGTGATGGTGTTGCCGATGCTCAGTCCGAAGACCTGCCCCACGTTGGAGGCGGGGTCGGTGCTGACAAGCAGGACCTTCTTGCCCTCGCGGGTGAGGGCGACGGCGGAGGCGCAGGCGATCGAGGTCTTCCCGACCCCACCCTTGCCGGTGAAGAACAGGAATCGGGGTGCACCGTCGAGGAACTTCATGGGTCGACCTTTCAGCAGCAGCTGGTGTTGTCCGGGCCGTCGCCGCAGCAGGATCCGGCGCCGGTGGTGTCGGCGAGGCCGAGCATCTGGGTCCCGGCGGGCGCGGCCACCGGCTCGGCGGCTATACCGGCCCACTTGGCGAGCTGGGCGCGGTCGGGATAGCGGCCGGTGACGGCGGTGATGCCGTCGACCAGGACGAGCGGGAGTCCCTCGGAACCGGAGAGCTGAAGGAACGCCTTGACCGGTTCCCGCTCCGCGAAGGCGAGAGGCTCGTTAGCGAGGTTGAAGCGCGCGACGTCGCCGCCGCGGGAGTTGATCCAGTCCATGTCGGCGGTGAACGTGACCAGGGCCTGGTCGACGTCGTCGCCGCACACCCCGGTGTTGCAGCACAGTGCGGGCTCGAACACCTCGATACGGGTCATCAGTTGGTCCTCTCAGTTCTCAGGGGTGGGTAGGGGCGGTGAGCTGGCCGACGAGCCGGTCGACGCGGGCGGCGATGTCGTCACGGACCAGGCGCATGCGTTCGATGCCGTCGATGCCGCGCTCGGACGGCTCGTCGGTGTCCCAGTTCTCGAACCGGGTCCCCGGGACGGGATCGACGTGGGCCTCGCTGCCGAGGGTGACCACCAGGTCGACCTCACGCACCAGCTGCGGGTCGATCGCCTTCGGTGTCTCGGCGGTGATGTCCACGCCGACCTCGAGCAATGACTGCGCGGACAGGGCGTTGACGGCGGTACCGGGCTTGGTGCCGGCCGAGTGCACCTCGACCGCGTCGCCGGCGGCCTTACGCATCAGCCCGGCCGCCATCTGGGACTTGCCGCCGTTCTTCACACAGACGAACAGCACCGAAGGTTTGTTCACGCTCGGATCCTTCCCGGGTGGCCGTGTTCACCGGCCATTCGGTTGACGAGTTGAATCGATAAGAGTCAATATAGACGTATGTCGAATCAATCGTCGAGTGGAGTCGAAGCCTGCTGCTCGCCGCTCACGCGGGAGCCGTTGACCTCGGATTGGGCCTGCGACCTGGCCCGGATGTTCAAGGCGCTCGGGGATCCGGTCCGTCTGCGGATGCTGAGTCTGATCGCCAGCCACGAGAACGGCGAGAGCTGTGTGTGCGACATCTCCCCGGCGTTCGAGCTGTCGCAGCCGACGATCTCGCACCACCTCAAGGTGTTGCGCGAGGCCGGGCTGCTCGACTGCGAGCGCCGCGGCACCTGGGTGTACTACCGGGTGATCCCCGCTGCACTCGCGCAGCTGTCGGCGGTGCTGTCATCGGAGTCCGGTGTTGTCGAAGGCTCGGCATGCGTGCCGATGGTCGCTGCGATGGAGGTGGCCCTATGAGCGAGACCGTCGCCCACCCTGCTGTTGTCGGCAAGCTGTCGACCCTGGACCGGTTCCTGCCGGTGTGGATCGGCGTCGCCATGGTCGCCGGGCTGCTCCTGGGCCGGATGATCCCCGGCCTCGGCGATGCGCTGAGCGCTGTCGAACTCGACGGGATTTCGCTGCCGATCGCACTCGGCCTGCTGATCATGATGTACCCGGTGCTGGCGAAGGTGCGCTACGACCGACTCGACACGGTTACCGGCGACCGCAAGATGCTGCTCGGCTCGCTCGTCCTCAACTGGATCATCGGGCCGGCGCTGATGTTCGCGCTGGCCTGGCTGCTGCTGCCCGACCTGCCCGAGTATCGGACGGGCCTGATCATCGTCGGTCTGGCGCGCTGTATCGCGATGGTCATCATCTGGAACGACCTCGCCTGCGGGGACCGGGAAGCGGCCGCAGTGCTGGTCGCGATCAACTCCGTCTTCCAGGTGATCATGTTCGCCGTCCTCGGATGGTTCTACCTCTCGGTCCTGCCCGGCTGGTTGGGTCTCGAGCAGACCACCATCGACACCTCACCGTGGCAGATCGCCAAGTCCGTGCTGATCTTCCTCGGTATCCCGCTGCTCGCCGGGTTCCTGACCCGTCACTTCGGGGAGAAGGCCAAGGGACGCGAGTGGTACGAGTCGACGTTCCTGCCGAGGATCGGCCCGTGGGCCCTGTACGGGCTGCTGTTCACCATCGTGATTCTGTTCGCGCTGCAGGGCGACCAGATCACCTCCCGGCCAATCGATGTCGTGCGGATCACGCTGCCGTTGCTGGCATATTTCGCGATCATGTGGGGCGGCGGCTACGCCCTCGGCGCCGCGATGGGATTGGGCTACGAGCGGACCACGACGCTCGCGTTCACCGCCGCGGGCAACAACTTCGAACTCGCGATCGCCGTCGCGATTGCCACCTACGGCGTCACCTCCGGGCAGGCCCTCGCCGGGGTCGTCGGCCCGCTGATCGAGGTCCCAGTCCTCGTCGGCCTCGTCTACGTCTCCCTCGCCCTGCGTAAACGCTTCCCTCCTACATCGGTGCCCACGCATCCTCCGTCGTGATTCCCGACTGAATTCCACTACCTCCGAAAGGCTCGCGATGACCACCGCATCCCCGGACGGCAAGCCGTCGGTCCTGTTCGTCTGCGTGCACAATGCCGGCCGCTCCCAGATGGCCGCCGGATTCCTGACCGCGCTCGCCGGTAACCGGATCGAGGTCCGCTCAGCGGGCAGCGCCCCGGCCGACCAGGTGAACCCCGCCGCCGTGGCGGCGATGGCAGAACTCGGCATCGACATCTCGACTCAGTCCCCGAAGATTCTCACCGTCGACGCCGTGCAAGCCTCCGACGTGGTGATCACGATGGGTTGCGGGGACACCTGCCCGATCTTCCCCGGCAAGAGCTACCGCGATTGGGTTCTCGACGACCCGGCCGGTCAGGGCATCGACGCGGTGCGCCCGATTCGTGACGAGATCAAGGCGAAGGTCGAGGCGCTGATCGCCGAGCTGGCCGCCGCACCCGCTCGCTCCTGACCGGAACCCGGTCCGAGGCGACTGGTACGTGACCTCGCGGTTTTGCGCAAGAGTGGAACAAGTTCTAGCTACGATGCGGCATGCGAATTGCCAAGACAGCTCCGTCAGCACTCCTCACCGCGATCGCCGTCGCGATCATTGCACCGGCAGCCGTATCGGCGGCGCCGAATCCCGATGACAGCCCCAACCAGGCGATGGCCCGTGCGTACATCGACGCCCTCGTCAGTCACGACGCGAGCGCTGTGCGGTTCACGCCGGATGCAACGCGGGTCGAGGCCGGTCTGCAGACGGGTTTCTCCGGGCCGCAGTTGGCGAACGATCTGGGGCACGGTGTGCAGTACAGCGTCATCCAGGGCGTGCGGAACCTGACGATGGCCGAGACCGGTAATACCGTGCACACCACCTATCTGCTCGATGCCGGCATCGGCGGAATGCGCCTGATGACTGTGGAGATCGTCGAGAGCTTCGAGCTCGAGGCCGGCGCCATCGACCGGATCGTCGCCGACATCCGGCCGGTATCGCTGTCCTGACGCGTAGCGTCACCGCAGACAACATCGGCGAGCGGCAGGATGGGGCAATGACGGAGATGACGGACATGGCGGACGGCAATCAGCGGGTTGCGGTGGTCTCGGGCGCGGCGCGGGGGATCGGCGCCGCGATCGCGAAACGGCTCGCATCGGACGGTCTCGCGGTGGCGGTGCTGGATCTCGACGAGAATGCATGCGCCGAAACTGTTTCCGCGATTCGTGATGCGGGAGGGCGTGCCCTCGCGGTCGGTGCCGATGTGGCCGATGAGTCGTCGGTGGAGGCGGCCGTCGCACGCGTTGCGGACGAGCTGGGTGGGCCGGCCGTCGTCATCAACAACGCCGGGATCACGCGCGACAACCTGTTGTTCAAGATGTCGGTCGACGACTGGGACTCCGTGATGCGCGTGCACCTGCGCGGCGCCTTTCTGCTCACGCGGGCCGCGCAGAAGTACATGGTGGAGGCAAAGTGGGGCCGCGTGGTGAACCTGTCGAGCATCTCGGCGCTCGGCAACCGCGGCCAGGCGAACTACTCCGCAGCCAAGGCCGGAATGCAGGGACTGACCAAGACGCTCGCATTCGAACTCGGCCCGTTCGGCATCACCGCCAACGCGATCGCGCCCGGCTTCATCGTCACGGAGATGACTGCTGCCACGGCCGAGCGCCTTGGAGTGTCGTTCGAGGACTTCAAGGCCGGTGTCGCCGCGGAGACCCCGGTGCGGCGGGTCGGCCTGCCGGAGGACATCGCGCACACCGCGTCGTTCCTCGTCAGTGAGGGCGCCGGATTCGTCTCCGGGCAGGTTGTCTACGTCGCGGGTGGCCCGAAGGCCTGACGCTCCCGTTCGGTGCTGGCGGAAGGTCGGTCTCGCTAGTGCCAGCGGTGGTCGACGATAGGCGTGCGGGGGCCGAACTTCGGTTTGCGCGCGTGCCCGCTGATCTCCAGCAACCGGATCGCGCGGTAGCGGTGGGGCCGGAGGTCGGCGAGGTACTCGACCATTGCGTCGTCGTCGATCGCCCGGCCGAGCAGAGTCCAGCCGACGATCGATGCCAGATGGAAGTCGCCGACCGACAGCGCGTCGGCGTCGCCCAAGGCGCGCTGCGCGACCTCGGCGGCGGTCCACGCTCCCACCCCGGGGACGGCCCGCAGTCGACGGTGGGCGGCGTCGCGGTCGAGGTCCACGATCTCCTCGAGGCGATCGGCTACGCGAGCGCACGCGACGATCGTCTGCGCGCGCCGCGGATCGACATTCGCGGCGTGGAACTCCCACGACGGGATCCGCCGCCACACATCGGCGGGCGGCGGCACCCGCATCCCGTCGGGCGCGGGTCCGGGTGCCGGTGTCCCGAACTTTCCGACGAGCCGCCGCCACGACGTGTACGCAGCCTCGGTGTGCACCCGCTGCTCGAGGATCGCCGGCACCAGCGATTCCAGGACCCGCGCGGTCCGCACTATCCGCAGGTTCGGGTAGCGGCGGTGCGCGTCGACGAGCTTCGGGTGCGAGGGCTCGAAAGTGCCGGCGGCATCTGCGTCGTGTTCACCCACCAGCCCGGGTGCGAATGCGCCGAACTCCTCGGCTCCCGAACCCCACACCCGGACGTCGACGGTGTTCGATCCCCGTTGCCGGAGCCGGTAGGTCACTGCGCCGGACGGCAGCAGCGATGTGCGCCACACGGTCCCGTCGGACTCGACCCGATGGCACGGGTCGAACCGTCCGCGGCGCAGCGGCGACAGGGTCGACGCAAGGTCCACGGGACGTCGCGTGACCATCTCGAAGTGCACGTCGGAGGCCGTACCGGTCATTGCGGGAAGCCTAGCGCCGACGCTCCGGGACCGGACCGTCGCATGTCGGTGCGAGCACGTATTGTCCGAAGCCATGATCATCGTGAGTACCGACGGCTCGTGTCTGCGGAATCCGGGCGGTGCGACCGGCTGGGCTTGGGTCAATCACGAGGGCCCCAGCAAGTCGGGCGGTGAGGTGTCCGGTACCAACCAGAGCGCCGAGCTGCGGGCGCTGCTCGAGGCGATCGTCGCGCATCCCGGAGCCGAGCCACTGCTCATCGAATCCGACTCCCAGTACGCCATCAAGTGCGCCTCCGAATGGCTACCGGGATGGAAGAGAAAGGGATGGAAGACGACGTCCGGCGGCCCGGTGAAGAACGTCGAACTCGTCCAGGGGATCGATCGGGCGATCGTGGAGCGCCCCGGCCCGGTCCGGTTCCGGTGGGTGCGCGGACACGTCGGCAACCACTTCAACGAGATGGCGGACAAGCTGGCGGGTGAGGCAGCGCGTGCTGTCGCCGCGGACCCCGACAAGGCTGCCCCGTGGCATGCGGAGACGGCAACTTCCGCAACGAACAGATCGCTGCCCGCAGACGAGGCGCCGTGCCAGGCGGCCGCCCGGCCGTCGGGCAAATCGAGCGGTGTCGGCACCATCGCGGCGGGCGGTTGCCAGCCGGAGCCCTTACTCACTCTCTTCTGAGTCAAGTTGCCGAAACCCGCGCGCGACCCGGAAGGACGGTGTCGAACCCGGGTCTCACGGAGCACGCACCATCCGGGTTAGGGTCGGCAGGAATGCACCGGCGTCACCCGGGCAGTGGAGCGGCGAGAGGGACTGTGCGTGTGTGAACCCGCTGATCGGGCCGAACAAGGATGGGAGTCCGACGCTGCCGGCGTGGTCGAGTTCCGGGAGCGTCTGGGACTGACCGCGCTGATCGACATCCACACCCACTTCATGCCGAAGCCAGTCATGGACAAGGTCTGGGCTTACTTCGATGCGGCCGGCCCGCTCACGGGCCGAGAGTGGCCGATCCGGTACCGCATGGAGGAACAGTCTCGGCTCGAGCACCTTCGCGCGTTCGGTGTCAGCAGATTCACGTCGATGCTCTATCCACACAAGCCAGAGATGGCGGCGTGGCTCAACCAGTGGGCCGCGGACTTCGCTGCCCGCACACCCGATTGCCTGCACACCGCGACGTTCTACCCGGAGGTGTCGGCGCCCGGCTACGTCACGGCGGCGCTCGAGGCCGGGGCACGCGTTTTCAAGTCCCACGTCCAGGTGGGCGATTACGACCCGAACGACCCGCTTCTGGAACCCGTGTGGGGCCTGCTCGCCGACAGCGGTACCCCGATCGTGATTCACTGCGGATCCGGTCCAGCGCCGGGCCGGTTCACCGGCCCCGACCGCATTGCGCGGCTCCTTGCCCGGCACCCGCGGCTGGCGCTGGTGATCGCACACATGGGGATGCCCGAGTACGCGGAATTCCTCGATCTGGCGGACCGATACCCGAATGTGTGCCTCGATACGACGATGGCCTTCACCGACTTCTCGGAGTCACAGATCCCATTCCCGCGATCCGAGGTTCCCCGATTGCGGGACCTGCAGGACCGCATCCTGTTCGGCAGCGACTTCCCCAACATCCCGTATTCGTACCTCGACGCGCTCGAGGCCCTGGAGCGGTTCGATCTGGGTGACGATTGGGTGCGCGCGGTGGCCCACCACAATGCCGCGGTGCTGTTCGGGATCAGCTGAAGAGTCAGGCCGGTGGCTCGGGCTGCATGACGCTGAAGACGGCGCCCTGCGGGTCGGCGAGTACCGCCATTCGGCCGACGGTCTTCATGTCGAAGGGATCGGCCATCAGCGCCCCGCCGGCAGCGATCGCCGTGTCGACCGTCGCGTCGGTGTCCTCGGTGCAGAAGTAGACGTGCCAGTGATTGAGGACATCCGGCCGCGGCGGCGGCAGGCAGCCACCGACGCCATCGGAATCGACCTGCAGGACGGTGTAGTCGCCGTCCGGCATCGGCATCTTTGTGCTGCCTATCCCCACCACGTCGCGGTAGAAGGCCAGCGCCGTGTCCGGTTTGTCGGTGATCAACTCGTTCCAGATCAAGGCGCCGGTCTCGTTCACGAGGGTGGCGCCGAGATGCGTCCGGGCCTGCCAGAGGCTCACCTCGGCTCCGGTGGGGTCGGCGAGGACGGCCATCCTTCCGGCATCCCCGACGTCGAATGCCGGGAGGATGAGCCGTCCGCCCGCCGGTTCCACCTTGGCCACCACCGTGTCCACGTCGTCGACCGCGAGGAAGGTGTTCCACCGCGCTGGCGTGTCGGCCGGCCATGAGCCGGTCGGCAGCGGGGCGATTGCCGCGACCAGTTCACCGTGCAGCGTCGCGATGGAGTAGATCGCATCTTCCAGCATCGGTCGGTCGTCGTAGACCCAGCCGAACAGGGCGGTGTAGAACTCTTTTGCTCCTGACTGGTCCGGAGTCTGTAGATCCACCCAGTCCGGCGTTCCTTGGGCGTAACTCGAACGTGTAGACATCGCGAGGTCCTCTCCGTCGTGTCGACGTGGTGCACTGTCGACTTGCAGCACGGCCGACCCGAGCGCACGTCGCGGCGGAGGGAGGAAGTGAATATCGGACGGTGGATCCGAACGCTGCGACACGCGGCCGAGCACCAGGCCAGGTTATCGCAGAATCCGGGTGTCCGCGGTTCCACAGCGGACTGCGAAACCGCGGACGAGAACGTTTCTAGACGAAATCGGCAGTGATGATCTTGTCCATGTTTCGTTCCGCGAGTGCGGTGATCGTGACGAACGGATTGACGCCGACGTTACCGGGCACCAGCGAGCCGTCGACGACGTACAGGCCTGGGTACTCAGGCAGGCGCCCGTAGTTGTCAGTGGTCTGGTTCAGCAGGCAGCCGCCCAGCGGGTGGTACGTGAAGTCGTCGCCCCAGGTCTTGTACGTACCGAACAGATCGGTCCGGTAGATCGTTCCTTCCTTCTTGTTGATCTTGTCGAAGACCTTCTTGGCCATGTCGATGCCCCTCTGGTTCTGAGACGCCGCCCAGGAGAGATCGACCTTGCCCGTGCTCGAATTGAACTGGAAGCGAGCGCGTTCGGGGTTCTTCGTGATCGCGAGGTAGAGGCTGATGTATGTTTCCAGGCCCGCGGGGAGCGGGGCGATCTCGGCGAAGACCGGGGCGTTGGGGTCGTTCCAATTGTCGATGCCCATGGTCGGGATCGTCGCCTGCCTCGAGCCGGTGGCGTCCCACATGTGGTTGGCCCGGCCGACCATCACGTTGCCGTTGTTGCCCCAGCCACTACCGACGCTGTTCGACAGATTGGCCAGGTGGCCCTGGGCCTTCATTGCTACCAGCAGCTTGCTGGTACCGACGCTACCGGCGGCGAAGAACACCCGGTCCGCGGTGACGACCTTGGTGGCGATCTTGTTGCCCTGCTCGTTGATCTGGTCCATGGTGACGCTGTAGCCGCCGCCGTTGGCCGGGGTGACCTTCGTGACCTGATGCAGCGTGGTGATGGTGAGCTTGCCGGTGGCTGCCGCCTGAGCAAGGTAGGTCTTGTCGAGCGACTTCTTGCCGGCGTTGTTGCCGTAGATGACCTCGCCGCCGAGGCTGGACTTGGCGACCTGCCCAGCAGCTTCCTTCTTCATGTACTCGAAGTCGTAGACGTTCGGCACGAAAGTCGTTGCGAACCCGGATCGTTGGGCGGTCTTACGGCCCGTCCGCGCGAACTGGTACCACGGCGTCGATTCGAACCAGGCCTGGTCGATGTTGTTGACACCGAGACTTGCGTTCGCGCGCGGAAAGTAGGTGTTGTACATCTCGGTGGAGTTGACCGAGGGGAGGATCTCCTCGAAGTAGCCCCGCTTCGGCGTCACGGCCATACCGCCGTTGACGAGCGAACCGCCGCCGACACCGCGGCCCTGGTAGACCTTGATTCCGGAGAACTTCTCGGCGTCGAGGACACCGACATACTTGTCGATGCTCTTGTTGATGCCGATGCCCATGAACTTGCTGACCGGCTGATCCGTCTTGTTGGCCAGCCACATCGAGCGCTTGTCAGGGTTGAGCACCCCGCAGAAGATCTTGCCGTCGGCGCCGGGGGTGTCCCAGCTGCGGCCCATCTCGACGATGTGGGTGGGGATGCCTGCCTTGGTCAGACGCAGAGCGGCGACCGCACCGCCGTATCCGCTGCCGATGACGAGCGCGGGAATCCGGTCGCCGTCACCGAGGGCGCGGCGGGGGGAGGCGGAAGCAGAGGTCGACACCGACGAGAGCGCGAGCGCTCCGGCGGCGAGACCTGCTCCTGCGAGGAATCGGCGGCGGGAGACGTTGGCAACCCCTCGGGTTGCATCGGCTCGGAACGCCTGGCTATCTGACATGGATCTCCTCTGTCGGTAGTTTGTTTGGTAACTCACTTGACAGCAAGGGTTATACCGCCGACAGCGGAGCCTTCGAGGAAGTACCGGAAAATTGGTACGCATCGAACATGATCACCGCAGCTCGGCGTTGCCACCGTCCGACATAAGCGCCTGTCTCGTCATGTATTTCGAATCCTGGTCCGCGAGGAACACTGTGACGGGCGATGTCCGTCCCGGGATCGCCGATTCACCACGACCAATTCGAGAAGCCTCCGCCGAAGTCCGTCCGAAATGGTGCGTGTGCGCCTGAATGTCGGTGCCTGTCGAGTTCTTCTTCCGGGGCACCCATAAGCTCGACCGGCAATCGATACGAGCAACAGTGGGAGGGCGTATGGGCGTCTGGGGTTCCGGAAACTTCGACAGCGACACCGTCGCCGACGGGCTGGGAATGCTGACCGGCCGGATCGTCGAGGACATCACCGCCGAGTTCGAGGACGACTCGAGCCTGGAGCCGGACGAGTGGGGCGGGGAGATGGTGCCGGCCTGGCTCGAGATCCTCACCGAGATTGCCGAGACGCGACGGGTGGGTGTGACCTTTCCGTCGACGACAGTGCTGATCGACTGGCGCGACCGATACCTGCGTGTGTGGGACGAGTACATCGACGAACTCGAGCCGGACGACGACTACAAGGTCACGCGTCGGGCCGTCCTCGTCCGCACCTTCGAGCGGGCCGTTGCTGTCGCCGCCGAGCGGGAACGGGTCTAGCTCGTGCGTCCCGGCCGACGAGGTCGAGGTCGAACTGGGGAGTGCGAGGCGATCTCCCATGCTCAGTCATCGACCTTCCGGTCGGAGCTGTCGTCAGCACAGCCCCCGCCCCGGAGCCGGTGATGAGGGTCGTGCGGTTCGCCGCGCTCGGCTGATCCACCACGCACGGCTCATTTACCTTTTGCGTGACGGCGTAAAACTAGTATTTGTTCTAGTGATACTGCAACGGTTCTTCGGAGTTGGATCGACCTGAATTGCGGTGTGTTTCACGCTCGCACGGTAGGCGTTCCTGTCCGGCGGTGTCCGTTCTCGCCGGCGCATTCACGGAGGTCGATTGAAATTTATTCTATTTCTTGCTTGTGATCCTCGGCACAGGCATCGGAAATTTGTGGTAGAACGCACTTTTGCTCCAAGTGCGATTTTCCGGAAGGACCAGCCATGTCATTGAACCTCGCCGACCTCACCGAAGCGGTGGTCGACGCGATTCCCGACCACGTCGCTCTGGTCTGTGGGCCCGAGTCGCGGACCTACGCCGAACTCGACGCAGGTGCGAACCGGATTGCCCACCACCTGGCCGCTCGAGGAGTGCAGCCCGGCGATCATGTCGGGCTCCACGCCCGCAACAGCATCGAGTTCGTCGAGGCGCTGCTCGGCTGTCTCAAGGTGCGCGCGGTGCCGATCAACGTCAACTTCCGGTACGTCGACGCCGAACTCACCTATCTCTACAACGACGCACAGCTGTCTGTCGTGATCGCCGACGGCGAGTTCAGCGATGTCATTGCCGAGGTGCTCCCGAAGTGCCCGAAGCTGCGCCACATCGTACTCATCGGGGCGGCGGTCTCGCCCGCACTCGCTGAGGCCGCGACCGGCGCTGATGTCGAGGTCGTCGACTACCACAAGGCGATTGCGGACCAGTCCGCCGAGCGTGACTTCCCGGCCCGCAGCAACGACGACCTGTATGTCATCTACACGGGTGGGACCACCGGCATGCCCAAGGGCGTGATGTGGCGACACGAGGACTTCTACTTCGCGGCCCTCGGCGGTGGAAACCTCATGGGCGACCCGATCCTGTCCGGTGCCGAGCTCGGCGCTGCTGCGGCGGCCAACCAGTTCGCGATGTCCTACTTGATCACCGCTCCGCTGATGCACGGAGCGGCGTCCTACTCACTGTTCACGTGCATGTTCATGGGGTCCAGGCAGGTCCTGATGCCCAAGTACGACGCCGTCGAGGCGCTCGAGCTGATCGAGAAGCACAAGCTTAACTGCGTCATGGTGGTGGGTGACGCGATCGCTCGTCCGCTGGCCGACGCCATTGCCGAGCACGGCGACCGCTTCGACCTGAGCACGCTGTGGATCATCGGTTCTGGTGGTGCGCTCTGGTCGGCCAGCGTCCGCGAGCAGTTGCAGGAGCTCCTGCCGAATGTCTACCTGCGCAACGCGTTCGGCTCGTCCGAGTCCGGTAACGACGGTGAGGTCAAGGCGAGCGAGGACGGCCAGCTGCGGATGCCGCCGTCGCCCAAGGTACGCGTCGTCGATACCGACTTCGCCACGATCGAGCCGGGATCCGACACGATCGGATACCTTGCGCACGTGGGCCACGTCCCGGTCGGGTACTTCGGCGATCCGGTGAAGACGGCGGCGACGTTCCCGGTGGTCGGCGGCGTCCGGCTGTCCGTGCTCGGTGACCTCGCCCGCGTCGAGGAGGACGGGTCCATCGTCGTGCTCGGACGCGGTTCGTCGTGCATCAATACCGGCGGCGAGAAGGTGTACGCCGAGGAGGTCGAGGAGGCCATCAAGAGCCACCCCGACGTGCTCGACGCGCTTGTTGCCGGTATCGAGGACCCCATGTACGGGCAGCGGGTCTCGGCCGTGGTCCAGGCGCGTGACGGCGTCGACGCGCCCGATCGCGAGGATCTGATCGCGCACTGCCGCACCAAGATCGCCGGCTACAAGGTCCCGCGCACAGTCGTCGTCGTGCCCGAGATCGTGCGCTCGCCCGCAGGCAAGGCCGACTATCGTTGGGCGAAGGCGACTCTCGAAGCTGCCGACTGGCGCAACGGCTGATGCGAAAGCGGCCCGCCCCCAATCCGCAGTGGCGGGGTGGGCCGCCGCGTCCGGGAGTGGCTGGCAGTGTCTACCCGTGCGCAGGGGGTGTTCCGGGTGGCCCTTCGGCAGCGGTGCGCCTGCTGTGATGTGTCACAGCGTTTCGGTTCCGGTACGTGGAGGATCTCGGTGTGAGATCGCTCCCGGACCGCAGGACCGCCTGATAGTGTTTCGGAATCAATTTCAGTTTTGCGCTGGTTTGCTTTGTCGACCAGTGGATCGGATGGTTGTGGAGGCGTGGATGACTGTCGTCGATCCAGACGATCCGGTAGATCCTCCTGCCCCGCGGCGTGAGCTGCCGCCCTCCATGGTTGAGCGGATGACGCTGATCCTCGACGCGTTCGACGGCCGTAGTTCCCGACTCACCCTCGAAGAAGTCGCGCTCCGGACGCAGCTACCGCGCTCCACCGCGCACCGCATCCTCGATCAGTTGGTGCGGCTCGACTGGGTCGAGCACGCGTCCTTCGGCTACTGCCTCGGCCGTCGTGCCCTCGGCCTCGGTGGGGGCGACGGTGGTCACAGCGAGATCCGTGCTGCGGCTGCGCCTTTGCTGCATGAGCTGCACATCCAGACCGGGATGGTCATCCACCTCGCGGTGCTCGACGGTAGCGAGAGCGTCTACCTCGACAAGGTCGGTGGCCGCTACGCCTCGTCGCTGCCATCCCGCGTTGGCGGCCGCGGTCCCGCGTATTCGACAGCCGGCGGCAAGTCGATGCTCGCGTGGCTCGATCCGGAGCGGGTGGACAGCCTGTTCGAGGGGCGTTTCAGCCGCTGCACCGACCGCACGATCACCGACATCTCCACGCTCCATCAGGAGCTCAACCGTATTCGTCGGCGTCGCGGTCTTGCCTTCGAGCGCGGTGAGTCCATTCGCGGTGTCGCGTGTGTCGGCGTCGCGATCCGCGGTAACGAAGGTCCGGTCGCCGGGATCTCGCTGTGCGGTGACGCGCGCACCGCGCAGCTTGAGCGCGTCGCCCCGCTCGTCGTCGACGCGGCCCAGGAGATCTCGCGGACCTTGTATCCGGAGTTCGGTGCACCGCGCCGCGGGCGCCGGGCGCCGGAACTCCCGGAGAACATGTGGTCCGCCGACGCGATGGACCGTTTGCTGTCCATTCAGAGCGGGCAGTGGATCTGATCGATTTCGTCGTCTGCGGCTGACGGAACTTCGGTCTTCCGGACTAGACTCCGGCGGCATGGCGGACGTCCGCGTCGGGATCTCAGGCTGGACATACCCGGGCTGGCGCGGTGGCTTCTATCCGCCCGGCCTGGTGCATCGCAAGGAGCTCGCCTACGTCGCCAGGCGTCTGACATCCGTAGAGATCAACGGTTCGTTCTACGCCTTGCAGAAGCCGGAAAGCTATGCGAAGTGGCGCGAGGAGACGCCTGACGACTTCGTGTTCGCGGTCAAGGGCGGCCGGTACATCACCCACGTCCGGCGTCTGCTCGACGTCGAGGCCCCGCTCGCCAACTTCTTTGCTTCGGGCGTATTCGCGCTGGGTCCGAAACTCGGGCCGATCCTGTGGCAGCTGCCGCCGAACCTGCAGTTCGAGGCGACGCGCCTGGACGCGTTCCTGGCGCTGCTTCCACGGACCACGACGGAGGCCGCGACCCTTGTGCAGCGCCGCGACGAGAAACTCCCGGATGATCGCGTGCTGACCGTCGCCGACGCTCACCGCCCGATCCGGCACGCACTCGAGGTTCGGCATCCCAGTTTCGCGGTGCCGGCACTCGTGTCGATGGCACGCGATTACGGTGTCGCGCTCGTAGTCGCGGACACCGCCGGCCGGTATCCGCGCATCGAGGAGCCCTGTGCGGACTTCTTCTACGCCAGGCTGCACGGTGATGCCGAGTTGTACGCCAGCGGGTACACCGCAGAGGCACTCGATCGGTGGTGCCGGAGGGTCCGCGGCTGGGCGGCGGGCGGCCGGGATGTGTTCGTCTACTTCGACAATGACGCGAAGGGGCACGCGCCGTTCGACGCGATGGCGCTGCTGAGCCGGCTCGCCGGGGGCTGAGCATTCCGGCATCGGCGGCGATGTGGCGGTCGGTCAACTGTTTGGTCAGGCGTCGAGATCCGCTATGCACGAAAATTGTCCACATTTTTTGCGGCCTCTGCTCGGCCCGGTTTACGGGAATCGGGCCCGAAGCCTGCTAAGAACAACGCGATGATCTTGGAAGCGCCAGGATTTCGGTGGCTTCTAGTTGTCCCGAGGATGGCCCACAGGTTTTCCTCGCCCTCGACGAGTAGGAACTTGCCAATGAAACTGACCGGGTCGATCGGGGCCGCCGCGGGCGCTCTGGCCGTGGCCATCTCACTGGGTGTCACGCCGGCGTCGGCGTCGGCGGCGGAGCCGCTGCCGGGGCCGGTTCCCCTGGCGGACACCTGGTACCAGGAGCCCGACAATCTGGCGGCCTACGCCAACGGTGACGTGATCCGCTCGCGCACCGTCGAGGTCAAGTATCCGGCCAACGCGGCCTGGTCGATGGTCAAGGCGACGCAGCTGCTGGTCCGCAGTTCCGACGCGCACGGCGCCCCCGAATCGACCGCGGCGACGGTGATGATTCCAGACCGCCCGTGGACCGGACCTGGCGAGCGTCCGCTGCTCTCCGTGCAGGTGCCTACCGATTCGCTGGGCCTGCAGTGCAATCCGTCGGTGACGCTGACGCAGGGCACCGACGCTGATCTGGCACTGGTCTCGCCCATGCTCGCGCTCGGGTACGCCGTCGTCGCCACCGACTACGAGGGCCCGGAGATGGCGTGGATCGCCGGCTATCAGGCGGGTCACGCGGTGCTCGATGGCATCCGCGCCAGCCAGCGCTACGCACCGCTCGGCCTGTCCAAGTCGCCGATCGTGATGTACGGCTACTCGGGCGGCGGCCAGGCGACGGCCTGGGCGACCGAACTCAAGGCGTCGTACGCGCCGGAACTGAACGTCATCGGCGCCGCCGAGGGCGGTGTTCCCGGCAACCTCGCCGAACTCAGTGCGCGACAGCCTGCTGCGGGCTTCACCGCGTGGGGTTCGCTGCTCGGCCTGTCCCGCGCGTACCCGGAGCAGGTGCGCCCGCAGGACTACCTGAACCCCGAGGGCATCGCCTTCGCGACGGGTCTGACCAACCAGTGCCTCAGCGATCTGCTGAAGAACACGGACAACGTCAGCCTGACTCAGTACTCGACGGTGGGCAACATCCCCACCCTTCCCAGTGTGCGAGCGGTGTTCGAGAAGAACTCGCTGGGCCGAACGGCCAACACGCCGGACATGCCGCTGTACGTCTTCCACGACAGCAAGGACACCCTGATTCCTGACTGGGCGATGACTGGTGTGGTGCAGGAGTACTGCGAGCGTGGCGTCGACGTGCAGTTCGTGTCCGGGCCGGGTGTGGGTCACGTCGGCTATGCGCTGCTCGGCATGCCCGCCGCGTACAAGTGGCTCGACGACCGTGTCATGGGGCGCCCGACGACCCCCAACTGCGGCGCGCCGGTGACGCCCGGCCTGTCCTGACCACCTTCCCGTAGGCGAAGGGCGGCCCGATTTCTCGGGCCGCCCTTCGCGTTTCGGACGCGGCTCGGGATGCGCGTCCGCGACCCGGGATCCGTCGGCGCCGCCGGCGAGGCCGGCCTTTTCCAGGAGGATCGTGTTCAACCCGGCGATGTGCCCGTGTAGGTGCCGGCCAGTTGGCCTCCGCCGGTGTCGATGTCGACCATGTCGCACTGGGGTGCCCAATCCTGGATGGATGTATCCTCCATCGAGTTCGGGTTCGATGCGCGCGCAATCGCAGGAGTCGGTACGGGGGCAGTGCGACTCCCGAACAGTGGAAGCGCATCGACTGGTTCGACGCCGGGTGGGACCATTTCGTGTATGCGGTGCCACCGGGTACGGCGGGTGTTGACGGAAACGAGTAGGGGGTCCATGGTGCCGAGAGTCGCCGAGGCGCGGGACGCGGCGGAGCCTAGTTCTGCCGAGCAGCGGGCACGGTTCGTGCGAATGCTCGATGCCGCGGCGCAGCTGGGCACCGAGAAGGAACTCGAGCGGGTCCAGATGCACGAGGTCGCCAAGCTTGCGGGGGTCGCGATCGGCACCCTGTATCGCTACTTCCCGTCCAAGATCCATCTCTTCGTCGCTGTCATGGTCGACCAGATCGATCAGATGAGCGACAGCTTCGGCCACCGGCCGCATCCGGCGAACACGCCGCAGGAGGAAATCTTCGACACCCTCCTGCGAGCGACGAGAGCGTTGATGCGGCGTCCGGTGCTGGCCACCGCGATGATCCAGGCGACGAGTACCGCGAGGGTGACGGCGATTCCCGACGTCGCCAAGGTCGATCGGCAGTTCCGCGACGTGCTGTTCGCGGCCGGCGGACTCGAACAGGTCACCGAAAACGATTCCGTCCTGGTCCGGGTGCTGGTGTCGGCCTGGTTCGGCATCATCCAGTCCTGCCTGAATGGACGCATCTCGGTGCCGGACGCCGAGTCGGATCTGCGCGTCGCGTGCGAGCTCCTTCTCGCTGGTCTGTCGAATGCCCAGGTTTCGGCCCGGAGCTGACCCGTTCGCCGAGAGTCCACGGGTAGCCCGTCGGGAATCGCCGAGACGCATTCTTGTTTCTACGCACTTGCTGGGCTTCCGGCGCAGATCCGGGCTGTTTCCTGGTCCACCCATTGCTCTCGGCTGGTAAGCGGAATACATTTCGAAAATGAACGTGTTTCAGTTTTCGGTCTCGGGTCGAAGCGCTGTGCGGCGCAGCTGTGAGCCGAGTCCACCGGTCCGGCCGGGTAGTGCGCTGTTTACGACCACCGTCGCCGCGCGCACCTGATCCACCGAGCTCCATCTACTTTCCGACCGCCTGCCGACGAAATTTCAGGGGAATAGCGATGACCATTGGCTTGACTGACGAAGACCGCGAACTCCGCGATTCCGTTCGTGGGTGGGCTGCCCGCCATGCGACGCCGACGGTGATCCGTGAGGCCGTGGAGGCCAAGGCCGAGACGCGCCCGGCGTATTGGGGATCGCTCGCCGAGCTCGGCCTGCTCGGTCTGCACCTGCCCGAGGAGTTCGGTGGCGCCGGCTACGGCCTGGTCGAACTTGCCATCGTCACCGAGGAACTCGGCCGGTCGATGGTGCCGGGGCCGTTCCTGCCGACCGCGGTGGTCTCTGCGGTGCTGTGCGAGGCGGGTCGCACCGCGGAGCTCCCCGGCTTGGCCGACGGCAGCGTGTTCGGCGCGGTGGCACTGCAGCCGGGTGGGCTGAAGCTGGTGCGTGACGGCGGCGCGGTCACGTTGTCGGGCACGTCTCGCTTCGTACTCGGCGGCCAGGTGGGCGATTTGTTCCTGCTCGCCGCCACCGACGCCGCAACGGGCACGCTCGCGTTCGTCGTGGTGGAACGTGAGCGCCTCGCTGTCACCGAGCTGCCGAGCCATGATGTGGTGCGGCGAAACGCCGAGGTCGTGGCGGACGGGCTCGAGCTGGCTGACGGTGATGTGCTGGAGCTGGATTCGCAGCGCGTCCTCGATATCGCCGCCACGCTGTTCGCGGCTGAGGCGGCCGGTCTGGCGGACTGGGCCACCACGACGGCCGCCGACTATGCCCGGGTGCGTCAGCAGTTCGGTCGTGTCATCGGTCAGTTCCAGGGCGTCAAACACAAGGCGGCCCGCATGCTCAGCCGTGCCGAGCAGGCCCGGGTCACCGCATGGGATGCCGCCCGAGCGCTGAGCGAGGATGTCACCGTGGCGGAGTCCTCGCTGGCGGCGGCGGTGGCCGGGGCGGTGGCGCCGGAGTCCGCCTTCCAGGTCGCCAAGGACTGCATCCAGATCCTCGGTGGCATCGGTTACACGTGGGAGCATGACGCGCATCTGTATCTGCGCCGCGCGCAGTCGCTGCGAATCCTGCTGGGCTCCACTGCTTCCTGGAATCGCCGCGTCGCGCAGCTGACGCTCGAGGGTGCTCGCCGTGTCCTGAGCGTCGAGCTGCCGCCGGAGGCGGAGCAGATCCGCGCCGATGTGCGCTCCGAGCTGTCCCCGGCGAGGGGGCTCGAGGGCTCCGAGCAGAAGGCGTATCTGGCCGAGCGCGGCTACACCTTGCCGCATCTGCCTGCGCCGTGGGGTAAGGGCGCGAACGCCGTGGCACAGCTGGTGATCGCCGAGGAACTGCGGGCGGCCAAGATCAAGCCGCACGACATGATCATCGGTAACTGGGTGGTCCCGACGCTGATCGCACACGGCAACTCCGGGCAGCTCGAGCGTTTCGTGCCGCAGTCGCTGCGCGGTGACATCGTGTGGTGCCAGCTGTTTTCGGAGCCGGGTGCGGGTTCGGACCTGGCGAGTCTGTCGACCAAGGCCACCAAGGTCGACGGCGGCTGGAAGCTCAACGGGCAGAAGGTGTGGACCTCGATGGCCCGCGATGCAGACTGGGGCATCTGCCTGGCTCGCACGAATCCCGATGTGCCCAAGCACAAGGGCCTGTCGTACTTCCTGATCGACGTCAAGAACAGCGGCCTCGACATCCGTCCGCTGCGCGAGATCACCGGCGAGGCAATGTTCAACGAGGTGTTCCTCGATGATGTGTTCGTCCCAGACGAGTGCCTGGTCGGCGAGCCCGGTGACGGCTGGAAACTGGCCCGTACCACCCTCGCCAACGAGCGCGTCTCGCTCTCGCATGATTCGTCGCTGGGTTCGGGCGGCGAGGCGCTGCTGAACCTGGCGGCCGAGATTCCGGGCGGTCTGGACGATGAACAGCTCACCGTGCTCGGAAAGGTGCTGTGCGACGCACAGTCCGGTGGGCTGATGGGCTTGCGGACGACCCTGCGTTCGCTGACCGGCGCGCAGCCCGGTGCGGAGTCCTCGATCGCCAAACTTCTCGGCGTCGAGCACGTTCAGCAGGTGTGGGAGGTCGCGATGGACTGGGCCGGCCCGCGGGCGCTGCTCGGTGAGCAGGCGCGGAACTCGGACACTCAGATGTTCCTCAGTTCGCAGTGCATGTCGATCGCGGGTGGTACCACCAACGTGCAGCTCAACATCATCGGCGAGCGGATCCTCGGGCTTCCCCGCGATCCCGAACCCGGAAAGTGAGTTCTCCCATGAGCAGTCGCACGTTCGTCGTCGGCGTGGGCATGACCAAGTTCGAGAAGATCGAGTCTCGGGACTGGGAGTACCCGGACATGGTGGCCGAGGCGGTGGGCGCCGCGCTCGCCGACGCCGGGATCTTGTACGACCAGGTCCAGCGCGCCGCGGTCGGGTACGTCTTCCAGCCGTCGGCGGCCGGTCAGCGCGCGCTGTACGAGACCGGTCTGACCGGAATCCCGATCGTCAACGTCAACAACAACTGTGCCACCGGTTCGTCGGCGCTGATGATGGCGCGCGAGTGGGTGCAGGGCGGCATCGTCGACGTCGCGCTCGCGGTGGGCTTCGAGAAGATGACCAAGACGGCGCTCACCGGCACCGGAGAAATGCCCACGGTCACCACGCTCGACGAGCACCTGAAGGTGATGACGGCCAAGCACGAGTGGGGCGCAGGCCCGATGACGGCGCAGCTGTTCGGAAATGCCGCGCTCGAGCACATGGAGCGCTACGGCACCACCGCGGAGCAGATCGCGTCCGTCGCGGTGAAGAATCACAAGCATTCGGTGCACAACCCGTACGCGCAGTTTCGTGACGAGTACACGTTGGCGCAGGTGCTGGACGACAAGATGATTCACCCGCCGCTCACCCGCTCGCAATGCTCGCCCACCTCCGACGGTGCAGGTGCCGCGATCGTCGCCAGCGAGCGGTTCGTTCGTGAGCACGGCCTCGAGGACCAGGCGATCGAGATCGTTGCGCAGGCACTGACCACCGATACGGCCGAGGCGTTCGCCGATCAGTCGATGATCGACGTTGTCGGTGCCCCGATGACGCGGGCCGCGGCCGCGCAGGTGTTCGCCGAGTCGGGTCTGACGATCGAGGACGTCGATGTCATCGAGTTGCACGACTGTTTCGCGATCAACGAAATCATTACGTACGAGGCTCTGGGCCTGTGCGGCGCGGGTGAGGGTGGCAAGCTCGTCGAGTCCGGCGGCACCACATACGGCGGCCAGTGGGTGGTCAATCCGTCCGGTGGTCTCATCTCGAAGGGCCACCCACTCGGCGCGACGGGACTGGCGCAGTGCGCCGAGCTGACGTGGCAGCTGCGCGGCAAGGCCGACGCCCGCCAGGTCGACGGCGCGCGAGTGGGCCTGCAACACAACCTCGGCCTCGGTGGCGCGTGCGTCGTCACGCTGTACCGCGCCGGGACCATCTCAGCGTCTTTCGAGGATCCGGAGCGAGGCGGTCAGCCGGTGCCGACCCCTGCGATCAGCGAGGTTCGGTCGTGAACGTCGGTGATCACCCGACCTCCCATACCCATCCTCACGGCACGGTGCTGACATCGGCGCCGCAGGAGGCTCCGGTGGACCGGGCGACCGCTGCGGCCCGACGGGTGATCGATGCGATGCTGCGTACCGACCGAGGTAACGCGAACCTCGATCGTGTTGCGGAGGAACTCGACAGCATCGCCGACCATCTCGAGGAACATGCCCCCGAGGTGGCCGAGCGGATGATCGACATGTGGAGCGGTGAAGGCGTCACCCGGCACGATCCGATCACCGGACCGGAGAACGCGATCGCGCCACCGCTCGTGCTCGAGGGGTTCGGGGACGGGTCGGTGCAGGGTGTCGTGACGCTGAACCTGCCGTACCAGGGCCCGCCCGGGTGCGTGCACGGTGGCGTCTCGGCGTTGATCCTCGATCACGTGCTCGGTGTAGCGAACGCATGGGGCGGCAAGGCCGGCATGACCGCACAGCTGAACGTGCGTTACCACAAGCCGACCCCGCTGTTCGAACTGTTGACCGTCACCGGCAAGCAGATATCGGTGGAGGGACGCAAGATTCACACAATTGGCGATATCAAGAACGCCGCCGGCGAGGTTTGCGTCTCGGTCGAGGGTTTGTTCATCGACGCAGCGGTGCCGCGTCCGCGCTAGCCCTGTGACGGCCCTATGGTGTCGGCGGCGGTCAGCTGAAGGGGGAGCTGATCGCGCTGCCGTAGGAGCTGCCCATGCTGCCGGTGGAGGAACTCCCGAGGCTGCCGGCGGGGGACCGGCCGACACTGCCCACACCGACGCTGCCCAGACTGCCGGAGCTTCCGGTACCCAGCTGTTCGAGGAACGTGGTCAGCGCGCCGGAGATGTCGATGGCCGCGCTTCCGAGCGAGCCGTTCATTGTCGGCGGCCCGGGCTGCGCTGCGGCGGTACCTGGCGTGAACGTCAGCAATACTGCGGTTGCAGCGGCCGACACGACAGCCCCGAGTACCGGCCGCACTCGCGATCGGTACGTCGTCGACTGGGGCTTCGTCGAGTTCTTCACCATGGTCCAAGTTCCCTTTCGTCAGTCTGGGAGGTATAGAACACGAGAACTGGGCCAGTGGTGACGAGAATGGGCGGATTGGCGACCAGTGCGTGCCGTCGGTGTGTGGTGGGCGGTTTCAGGAGAAGGGGACCGGCGTCCGAAAGATCCAATCGATCCCGCCCGGCCACACATAGCATCGACGTCATGAACCCTCAGCTCAACGCGATTGGTCTGGTGACGACGGATCTCGCCGCTTCCCTAAGCTTCTACCGCCTTCTCGGCCTCGACATTCCGGCCGATGCCGAGGACTACCCGCATGTCGAGGCGACGGCCGGCGGAATCCGGGTGATGTGGGACACCGTCGAAGTGGTCGAATCGTTCAGCGGTAAGTGGACGCCGCCCACCGGGAGTCACCGTGTCGCGCTCGCATTCGATTGTGGGACCGCCGCGCAGGTGGACGCGGCGTGGGCGCGGTTCGTGGCGGCGGGGCACGGCGGTACGGCGCCGTTCGACGCGCCGTGGGGCCAGCGCTACGCGAGCCTGGTGGATCCCGACGGCAACGCCGTCGACCTGTTCGCGCCGCTACCGGGCTGACGAATCTCACCGAACGGGCGTCCGGTGAGGCGCCGCGACTCACGGATCAGGTGCGCCTGGTCCACATAGCCGCACTCGGCGGCCACGGCAGCTGATGGAATGCCGAGGCCGGCGAGGTCCCGAGCCCGCTGCAACCGCAGAATCCCGGCGAGCGTCTTCGGTCCGTAGCCGAAGCTCCTCGTTCCGAGTCGGTGAAGTGCGCGGGTGGACAGGTCGGTGGCCGCCGCAACGTCGGCGACGGAGGTACCGGCGCCGAGCATCGTGGCGACGACAGTGACGACCGGATCGACCGGCCCCAGCACCGCCAGGCGCGAGCGGCCGAAGTCCTCGAACATTGCGGCCGCGATGGTGGGATCCACCCCGGCGAGCGGCGCGGCCATCCGGCGTCCGACCACATCGACCAGGGGGATTCGGCTGTCGCGCAGCTGTTCTGCTGGAACTTCGAGGAGATGGGGGAGTAGCCCCGGCGGGAAGCGCAACCCGACGCTGGGCAGCGGTGACGCCGACACCGCGATCGGGCCGGTGTCGGGCCCGGCGACCATAACCTCACCGTCGCGCCACACGAGGTCCATGCAGCCATCCGGGAGTATGATCCCGTCCTCGGTGCGGATACTGCCCCACCGGATCGCGGAGGGGATTGCCTGCGAAGGGCGCTCGGAGTACACGCCCCAGTACAGCACGGCTCGCCGGTCAGTCCGGGTGGCGCCGTCTCCGCTGCTTCCTTGCGGGGTGGTTGCCGCCGAGGTGATCGCAATCTACGGTCGCACGCAGTGCTTGCCGGCGCCTCGACAGGAGATATCGACTTGGAACGGACCACGATCGCCGAGATGCTGCTCGACCGGCTGGGCGACGAGCGCCTGGGCGTCCGGACCCGCGAGCAGGATTGGACATGGGACGAGGTGGTTCGCGAGAGTGCCGCGCGCGGCGCCCTCTCATTGTCGCTGCGCGTCGACGGCCCGTTCCATATCGGTGTCCTGCTCGAGAACGTTCCGGACTTCCTGTTCTGGCTCGGCGGGGCCGCGCTGACCGGTGGCACGATCGTCGGTATCAATCCCACCCGCGGCGCGGTGGAGCTCGAGGCCGAAATCCGTTACGTCGATTGCCAATTGATCGTCAGTGACGCTGCGGGTATGGAGAAGCTTCGAGGCCTCGACCTCGGCCTCGCCGAGGACCGTTTCATCCTGATCGACGCCCCGGACTACCGGGAGCGGCTCGACGACCACCGCGTCGAGCCCGCCGTCGCCGACGGGATCGACGAGTTCTCGCTGTTCCTGCTGCTGTTCACATCGGGTACTACGGGAATGTCGAAGGCCGTCAAATGCAGTCAGGGCCGGCTCGCCCGGATCGCGCACGCGAACACTGCGAAGTACGGGCATCACCGCGACGACATCGACTACTGCCCGATGCCGCTCTTCCACGGAAACGCGCTCATGGCATTGTGGGCGCCCGCGCTCGCCAACGGGGCTACGGTGTGCCTGCCGGAGGCTCGCAAGTTCTCGGCGTCGGGTTTCATGCCGGACGTGAAATTCTTCGGCGCCACGTTCTTCACGTACGTCGGAAAGACGCTCGCCTATTTGATGGCGACGCCGGAGCATCCGGGCGACGGCGACAACCAGCTCGAGCGCGGCTTCGGCACCGAGGCCTCGCCCGAGGACAAGGCCGAGTTCGTGCGCCGCTTCGGTGCGGAACTGCACGAGGGTTACGGCTCGAGCGAGGGGGCCGGCTCGGTGCAACTCGACGCCGAGGCCCCCGCAGGAGCGCTGGGCCGCCCCGCGCATGCCGGCATCGCCGTCGTGAACCCGGAGACTCGGGAGGAATGCGTCCGCGCGATTCTCGACAAGCACGGCCGGGTGCTGAATCCGGACGAGGCTATCGGCGAGATGATCGACAAGGACGGCGCCCGCGCGTTCGAGGGCTACTACAAGAATGACGCCGCCGACGCCGACCGGATCAAGCACGGCTGGTACTGGACCGGCGATCTCGGCTACGTCGACGAGGCCGGCTTCATCTACTTCGCCGGTCGCAAGGGTGACTGGATCCGCGTCGACGGTGAGAACACGTCCGCGCTGATGATCGAGCGCGTACTGCGCCGGCACCCGCAGGTCATCGCAACCGGCGTGTACGCGATCCCGGACCCGCGTTCGGGCGACCAGGTGATGGCGGCGGTCGAGCTGGAGTCGCTCGAGGAGTTCGATCCTGCCGAGTTCGCGTCGTTCCTGTCCGGCCAGGCCGACCTGGGCAGCAAGGCCACCCCGCGGTTCGTCCGGGTGTCGACGAACCTGCCGATGACCGGATCCAACAAGGTACTCAAGCGCGAGCTGCAGGCGGAGCTGTGGCGTACTGGTGATCCGGTGTTTCGCTGGGAGGGCCGCGGTGCGCCCGCCTACAAGCAGATGACCGACGAGGACAAGAGGGCGCTCGAGTCCGAGTTCGCCGCCCACAGCCGCCAGCGCTTCCTGGGCTCCTGATGGGACGGCCGCGACGGGTTTCGTGTCCCGATCCGTCGGTTGCCGAGATCGACGCGCTCGGTGCCTGTCGTCAGAGCAGGTGGACCTTTTTGTAGAGCACCTTCGACGGCCCGCCGACGAGGCCGACGCTGTCGAGGAAGTTCATGAGTTTCGAACCCGACGTACGGATCACGTCGTGGTGGTGGGTGTTGGTGCGGGCGGCCTCGAGCGCACGTTTCTTGTCGAGGCCGGCGTTGGTGTACACATCGGGGTGGATCATGCTCTTCATCACGAAGTAGACCACCGTGGCGGTGTTGACGCGCTCGGCGGCGAGCCGTGCCCGGCTGGCGCCCTGTAGTCGGCGGCTTACCTCCTCGCGGGCGAAACGGATGTGTCGCGCCTCCTCGAGGACGTGGATCTTGCTGACGGTGCGGGTAACCGGTTGGACGCGCTCGTCCCTCATGAAGTCGCGCTGCATCATGTCCAGGATTTCCTCCGCCGCCATCACACTGGCGTACGCGTTGGCGCCGCGGAAGAACCCGCCCCATATGCGACCGGCCTTGTGGATGAACGGGATCGGCCCGTAGTCGGGCATCCCCAAGCGTTCGCCGGCGCGGGCGAACATTACCGAGTGGCGGCACTCGTCGGCTACCTCGGTGAGTGCGAATTGCACGTGGCGGGAGTGCTTGTCGCGGCCGTATACATCGCGCAGCAGCATCTGCATGAGGAGGATCTCGAACCAGAGGCCGACGCTGGAGACGCTGGCGGCCTCATGTTTGGTGAGTCGGATCTTCTGTTCGTCGCTCATCTCGTCCCACAGGGGTGTGCCGTAGAGCGTGCTCCACTCCGGGGTGAGGCCGAACTTGTCGGCGGGTACCGGGGCGTCCCAGTCGACTTCGATCATCGGGTCATACGACTTGCGGGCGGACGATGCCAACAGTCTGCGTGCGGTGTCCTCGCGGTCGGACACTGGCGGAGCCGGGCGGGTCGTCGGAGCCGCCGGAGTCTGAGGTGTCATGACTGCCCCTCGTTCGTGTCACAGCCGCGACGGGCCACGACATATATGTGACGGGTGGTAACTGTTATTTCGACCATACAGTGGCCATCGTCACAATCGCAATGGTGAGCAAGGAAGTCGCAGATCGGCCGTGTTCGCGGATTGCATCGAAGTCCCCCGCGCTCGAGACCGCTCGGCGGTACCGTGACGTAGTCCTCACGAGGACACCGCACGGCGAGGAGAGGAACTCGATGATTACCAATGCGCTCAACTGGATTCTCGGCCTGATCGGCAGCGGCTCGGCCGGCAGCAGCGGGTACTCGATTCCCCCGGGAAGCCTGGGCGGTAGCTGATCAGTTCCTCAAACGTTCGGCCCGCGGCCGGGCCGTAGGGCGAACGCGCGGAGCCGCGAGTAGCCACGGACCCGGAGCGGGCGTAGCGGCTTGAGGACCAATTCTTCATCCTCCGCCAGCGCCGCCGCCAGTTCCGCGTCCACCAGAACGGTGCCGGGCCGGGCGGCGCTCGTGAGCCGAGCCGCAATGTTGACCACTGCGCCGAACAGGTCGCCGAAGCGCACCAGGACGGGGCCGAGTGCCAGGCCGACCCGCAGGTCCGGCTGCCCCGATTCGCCGAGGAACGCCTCCTGTAGTGCCAGTGCGATCCGTGCCGCGTCGGAGGCGTTCTCGGCGGCGAACATCACTTCGTCACCGACATTTTTGATCACCCATCCGCGGCCTTGCGTGATGATCGCGGTGGTCCGGGACTCGAACTCTTCGAGCAGTCCGCTGAGTTCGTCGACGCGGATCCGGCGGGTCAGGCTTGTGTAACCGACCATGTCCGCGAAACCGACCGTGAGCATGCGGTGGGCTGTGTCCTCGCCGACGCTGCCGGCCCGGCGGGCAGTCGCCGCGGCGAGATGGCGTCGCCACACGTACGACTGCAGTGCCTCGACGGTCGGCAGTAGCTGCGAGGTGAGGGTACCGACGGCGGTGCGCAGGGCCTGCTCATCGAGTGTCCCGGACTGATCGAGACCCGCCGCGAGTTCGTCGGCGAGGTGCGAATTGAGCACCGCCACCTGCCATTCCGCGAGCCGTGACATCGATTGGCCCAGGGCTCGGGTAGCTGCGACGGCCGCGTCCGGTGCCAGCGCGCCACCGTCGACGAACTCGACGAGCGCCCGGAGCGCTGCGGCGTCACCATCTGTGAACATCACCGCATCCGGATCGGAGTCGATCGCGAAGCCCATCGATACCCACAGGCGCTGGGCCCGCTCGAGGGGTACGCCCGCCAGTTCGGCGACCTGATCCCGGGTGTATTTGCGGGGGCCGCCGAGCAGGGTCTGCTCGACCTCTGACTGGATCAGGCCCAGCAGCGCCGAGTCGAGATGCGTGGACAGTTCCACCGGAGCCCCTTTCGTGACGGCCGACCAAGAATGGACCACCGTCGTGCGGGCTGCAACGACTGTCGGGGGTCTGTGGAAAAGTGGCAGTGCAAGGATCAGTACTGCAATCTCGATTGTGACGTCCTCGACTGTGACGTCGAAGAACCACCCACGGAGGATTCACCATGCCGCCCCGCAGCCGTTCCGGCGCAGGTTCGTCCACCCCGGAACACCTCACCGCGGACAACCTCGAGACGCTCGCCGCCGCCGTTGCCGACGGCAGACGGGCCACCGTGTACTTGCGTGAAGCCACGCCAAGTCTCGGAATCGAAGCTGGTTGCTCGGCGAAAGTTGTTTCTGTCGAGGGGAATACGGTGACAATTCGGCCAAAGGGTGTCAACGACGAACTGCCGTTCGAGGCTGAGGAGCTGCGGATGACCCGCAAAGCGCCCGAGCCGGCAGGTAAGCCCGCCGCGCCGAGAAGGGCCGGGCGGGTCGCCGTGCCGCGGACTGCAGCACCTGCTCCCGCGGTCCCGCAACGCACTGCGCCGCCCACCGCTCCCGCGCCGACGCCCGCCGCCGCCGCGAAGGCTCCGGCCACGGCGGCGCCCGCGCCACCGGTGTCCCCTGTCCCGGCTTCCGCCGGTGCACCGGCGTCGCGTCGCCCGCGGAAGGCTCAGGGTGGGGTGTCGGTGACGATCCACGCCGGGCCCGAGAACGAATGGACGGTCACTCTCGCGCACGGTGCAAAGCGTCCGAGCAAGGCGGTTCCGGTCAGTCCGGACGCGGTGGATCGGGCCGTCCGTGAGCTAGGCGATCCTCAGGTTCTCGAGGCGGTCCAATCGGTCATTCTCGCTGCTCGCGAGGCTGCAGAGCAGCGAATTGCCGCCTTGAGCAAGGAACTCGAGGATGCGCGTAGGACGCTCGCGGCGCTGGGGGCGACGCCCTAGTCGGCGATTCGGTGACGATCGGGTCAACGCGGCCCGTCGGCACCGGCGTAGGTGGGAAGGTTGCCGATAGAGTGTCCCGCCGACTCGAGTGCGTGAGCGCCGAGGGCGCGTCCGTGGGCGGTGATCGACCGATGGCACATTCCTAGCGCCAACCGGGAGGGCAACATGCTCAAGCGACTTTCCTTGATCTTCGCGGTGTTGGCGGTGATCGCCGCGATGCTCGGGGTCGGCACCGCCACCGCCGCGCCGCCGAAGACGGTACTCGGTGGCGGCTCGGGGATCGTGATCGACGACATGTACCAGTGCACGCTCACCACGATCGGATACGACAACGCCGGCAGACTCGTCGGCATCACGGCCGGTCACTGCGGTGACGCCGGCGCGACAGTAGTTTCGGAGTCCGCACCCGACGCCGGTGTCGTGGGCCAGTTCGTGGTGTCGAACTCCGACTACGACTACGCGGTCCTACAGTTCGACCCCGCGAAGGTGCAGCCGGTGAACACGATCGGTCAGGTCACGATTACCGAAATCGGAAAGCCCGCGCAGTTCCCGGCGGTCGCGTGCAAGCAGGGACGCACCACCGGACATACGTGCGGGGTGGTCTACGGCGACCTCTTGCAGAGTCAGGAGACGTGGACCCAGATGTGTGTCATCGAGGGCGATTCTGGCTCGCCGGTCGTCGTGGGCACTACGTTGGTCGCGATGGTGAACGCCTACCTCGGGGTGGCGTGCTTCGGGCCCGAACTCGGCACCAACATGACGTCGATCATCGACAACATCAACGCCAGCGGTGGCGTCGGGGCCGGATACAGACCGATCTAGCTGCGGCTCAACCGCACACGGCGCCGTCGGACGCCGACCCGACGAGCTTGGTGTACTTCGCGAGGACGCCTCGCGTGTAGCGAGGTGGAAGGGGCTCCCATCCGCTGCGGCGGGTGGCGAGCTCCTTCTCGTCCACCAGTAGATCGAGCACCCCGTTCGCGACGTCGAGACTGATGCGGTCCCCGTCCCGGACGAAGGCGATGGGACCGGCGTCCACCGCCTCGGGTGCGACGTGGCCCACACACAGTCCGGTGGTTCCGCCGGAGAAGCGTCCGTCGGTGAGCAGTAGGACGTCCTTGCCGAGCCCGGCCCCCTTGATCGCGGCGGTGATCGCGAGCATCTCCCGCATCCCCGGGCCGCCCTTGGGGCCCTCGTAGCGGATCACTACGACGTCGCCCGCAGTGATGGTGCCGTCCTCGAGCGCATCCATCGCGGCACGCTCGCGGTCGAAAACGCGTGCGGTGCCGGTGAAGATGGACGAATCGAATCCGGCCGACTTCACCACCGCGCCGCCCGGTGCGAGAGAACCCTTCAAGATCGTGATGCCGCCGGTGGGATGGATCGGGGAACTCAGCGCCCTCAGCACCTTGCCGTCGGGGTCCGGCGGGTCGATCTCGGCGAGATTTTCGGCCAGCGTCCGGCCGGTGACGGTGAGGCAGTCGCCGTGCAGCAGCCCGGCGTCGAGCAGTGCCTTCATGATGACCGGCACGCCGCCGATTCGGTCGACGTCGATCATGACGTGGCGGCCGAACGGTTTGACGTCCGCGAGGTGCGGGACGCGGGCGCCGACGCGGGCGAAGTCGTCGAGCGTGAGCGGCACCTCGGCCTCGTGCGCGATCGCAAGTAGGTGCAGGACGGCGTTGGTGGAGCCGCCGAACGCCATGACGACGGCGATCGCATTCTCGAACGCCTCTTTGGTGAGGATGTCCGACGTGGTGATCCCGCGGCGCAGTAGCTCGACGACGGCCTGCCCACTGCGACGGGCGAAGCCGTCTCGCCGCCGGTCGGTGGCCGGGGGAGCCGCGCTGCCGGGCAGAGACATCCCCAGTGCCTCCGCGGCGCACGCCATCGTGTTGGCGGTGTACATGCCGCCGCACGCGCCCTCGCCGGGGCAGATCGCCCGTTCGATTGCGTCGACATCGGCGCGGCTCATCAGGCCCCGCGAGCACGCGCCCACCGCCTCGAACGCGTCGATGATGGTCACTTCCTTCTCGGTGCCGTCGGACAGCTTCGCGATGCCCGGCAGGATCGATCCGGCGTAGAGGAAGACGTTGGCCAGATTCAGTCGCGCGGCGGCCATCAGCATCCCGGGTAGCGATTTGTCGCAGCCGGCGAGCAGCACCGAGCCGTCGAGCCGCTCGGCCTGCATGACGGTCTCGACGCTGTCGGCGATCACCTCGCGGGAGACCAGCGAGAAATGCATGCCCTCGTGCCCCATCGAGATGCCGTCGGAGACCGAGATGGTGCCGAACTCGAGCGGGTAGCCGCCGCCCGCGAACACCCCGTCCTTGCAGGCTTTGGCGAGCCGGTCCAGCGACAGGTTGCACGGGGTGATCTCGTTCCACGACGATCCGATGCCGATCTGAGGCTTGTCCCAGTCGTCATCACCCATGCCGACCGCTCGCAGCATTCCGCGCGCGGCGGTCTTCTCGAGGCCGTCCGTGACATCGCGGCTGCGGGGCTTGATGTCCGGAGTGGGTGAATCCTTCGAAGTGGTCACGGCACTGCTCCCAACGATCGATCGTCACGGATGGCGGGCTCGAAGTCCATGTAACCATCACGCGGGACGAGGTGGGACGTCTCTACGCCTCCCGCGGGCGCCTGCCCGATCTCCCGCGTCTTGCGCACTTGGCGCCGAATCGCCCGTCGGAGAAGCGCGGTAGGTGCGCAAAGCGCGCGGTACTCGGGATTGGTCAGTGCGGCGGCGGTTGCACGGCGGGCGCGGTGACGTCGCAGTGCGGTTGGCACGCGACGGACTCGCTCCCCGGTTCCGCTGCGGGTTCCCGGGCAGTGACGCCTCGCGGGATCATCACCGCCGCGATAATGGCTCCGGTCAGCAACAGTGCGGCGCAGATGAGCATCGCGGTGCGGAACCCGGATGCAAAGGCGTCCGGGTTCCCGAGCGCCTCGGCGCCGATCCCGGCGAGTGCAGGCAGTGCCGCGACCGCGAGTAGCTGGCTGGTGCGCGCGACCGCATTGTTGACCCCCGACGCGATCCCGGCCTGGTTCGACGATACCGAGCCGAGGACTGCCGCGGTGAGCGGCGCGACGAGGACGGACAGACCGAGGCCGAAGACCACGACGGCGGGCAGGACCTGCGTCGGGTACGACGCACCCGGTCCGATCCGGAGCATGAGCAGCAGCCCTGCAGCCCCCAGGATGGGGCCGACGGTCATCGGGATCCGTGGTCCGTGCACCTGGGCCCAGCGGCCCGCCCTGGACGACAGCGACAGCATCAGGATCGTGATCGGCAGTGACGCGATGCCCGCTGCGAGCGGCGAGTACCCGGACACGATCTGCAGCTGAAGAAGCAGGAGGAAGAAGACGCCACCGAGCGCCGCGTACACCGCGAGGGTCACCAGATTGGCGGCCACGAACACGCGGGAGGTGAACAGCGAGCTCGGCACCAGGGCGTTCCGGGAGCGCCGTTCCACCATGACGAACCCGGCGAGCAGCGCGACGCCGACGACCACCGCCCACACCTGTTTCTCGATCATTCCGTAGGTGAGTGCGCCCAAGGCGAGTATCGCAAGCGCAGACCCGAGGACGTCGAGCCGCTCCGGTGGGTGCGGGTCGCGGCTCTCCGGGACGTGCCGGACCGAGACCCACACGACCGCGACCGCCAGCGGCAGGTTGATCAGGAACACCGAACGCCACCCCGCGATCTCGACCAGCCAGCCGCCGAGCAGCGGGCCGATCGCTGCCGCCACACCGCCGAGCCCGGACCAGAGTCCGATCGCGGCGCCCTGATCCTCGTCGTCGAACGACGCCGAGATGATCGCCAGGCTGCCCGGAGTGAGCATTGCCGCGCCCACTCCCTGCAGCAGTCGGGCGGCTATGAGCATCGACACGTCCGGTGCCAGCGCGCACAGGCCAGACGCAATCGCGAACCAGACTGTTCCCCAGACGAATACGCGGCGCCTGCCCCACCGATCGCCGAGCGCCCCGCCGAGGAGGATGAGCGCCGCGAGCGTCAGGGTGTAGCCGCTGAGCGTCCACTGCAATCCTGCGACCTCGGTCCCGAGATCCTCGCCGATCCGGGGTAGCGCGACATTGACGACCGTCCCGTCGAGCATCGCCAGGGAGGAGCCGAGTACGGTCGCGAGCACCACCCAGCGGCCCTGACGCGATTTCAGGTGCAGCGGCGGCGCGGCGGTCATGTAACCGATGGTGCGCTCTCCTAGCCGGGCCGGGAACCCCCCGATCTGGAGAAGTACGTCCGGTCTGTCTCATGTGAACCGTCTGAGGGTTCAGAAGCTCCACTTGCGGTCGCCATAACGACTGCGCCTCCGATCGCAGCGGCCTATGGCGGTGAGGAGAACGATCACAACATTTCTCATGCTGCACTTCCGTTTCCGCTTGTGCCATGTCCATAGCCTTCTATGGAAGTGGTCAAGATCCGCCAGGTCGTCGAGGCTCCCTCCATCGCTGAGTCTCGCCTGGACGCAGCGCATCCACGCGAATTGTGAGGACAACGTGAGAGTTCCGCGCCGCGCCGACGGGCTGCCCGATGTCCGGGCAGGATCGGCGATACCGTCCAGCACGCCGCACCCGTGCGGTGACGGACGGAGCAGACGAAGGGCTGGGAGTGGCATGTTCTCGATGCGCAGAGGAACCGAACGGTTCCGACGGACGGCGATGGTTGGTGTGATGTGCGCTGCGGCGCTGGCGATGTCGGCATGCGGCGACGGGGGCAACCAGCCTTCGGTGCCTGGTCCGGTCACCACAACCGTGATGATCTCGACCACGCCCCCAATCCCCGCCCCGACAGCCGCCGAACTGAACGCAATCCTCACGAAGGCGCTCGACGCGAGTCTCCCAGCCGCGGAGAAGGTGGCCCTCGTTCAGGGTGCGGCAGCGGACCCGGGACTGATCGACCAGGTGGTGGCTGCGGCGATGGCGAACAAGGTGACCGTCGAGGTCACGGAAGTGACCGACCTCGGTGACGGCGCAGTCGCCGCGACGGTGACCATGATCCTCGACGGTCAGCCCAATCCTGACGCCATCATGAACTTCGTCGCAGAGGACGGGGTGTGGAAGCTGTCGCAGGACAACGCTTGTGGGACGTCGAAATTGCCGGCCTGAGTTCTACTACCTGCGTGTAGATCACAAATTCTCGCAGTCTCACCGCACTTTCCGGGATCCTCAATTGTGCTGACTCCTCTTGTTCGACAGTGATTTCCGAGACAGACCAGACGCAAATGTCACAGCCTCGGATTGTCCATCTGTTCGACTTGACCGAGGAAGATGCCGCTGGCGATTCCGGAGTCTTCGCCGTCGAATCGCCACTGCCGCTTCCTCGTTCGGTAACGGAAACGGCGCGTGGAGGTATCCCTCCGTTGCCGCACAAGCCCGGGTCGGGGCTAATCGGCTTCGTACACAATCCTCACCGTCGACCCGATCCGCTCATGTAGATCGAACACCGAATCATGATCCGCATGTCGGGACAGCACGAATGCGGGGTATCCAGAAAAGTGCGGATACGGCCTCACGACATCACCTGAATGAAGCATCTGAATAATGTGATCTACCTGCGGATCCACCGAGATATCGGAAAGGCCGACAATTTCCGCTATGCGGCCGGAGCCATCGGACTGAACGATATAGTTTGCTGCAATGCCTACAGGAGTTGCCAGGGTGTCCTGCTTCGCATCGATGTTTCGAGGGGGCAGTCCAACGGCCATACGCATCACTTCACCCGCAAAGTCGACACCGCTCACTCCCTGAGCGATGTAGTGTGAAACGCCAGATCCGCCGAACCGGGCGCCGACTTCTAGAATGAAAGGCCGGTTCCCTTCGCACAGACGAAGCTCAGTGTGCGTCGGACCCATGTTGATCCCGAGCGCCCGATGCCCGCGAATCACTTCCCGGAAGATAGCGTTCCGTGCCTCATCATCCAATTGCGCAGGAGCGACGTAGTTGCCTGCTTCAAAGAATGGCCCTTGAGGGTAGCCCTTGTCCCCGATGGCAAGCACATGAACATGTCCATCCACCACCAGGCTCTCGACAACGTACTCGGGGCCGTCGAGATACTCCTCGACAACCAGTCTTGGATCAACTCCCTCGTTCGAGCCGAGTGCAACCTGTCTTGCTAACTCGGATTGCCTGATTGCAGAAGACAATCCAGATTCTTCATCTACTCGTATGACCCCGAGACTCCCAAAGCCATCAGCCAGCTTGACCACCACTGGCGTAGGGCCCTTGATCCCGGGAGGACCGCCTCCGCCCGATTCGCCGGTCCGGTCGGAGCCTGGGCGGAGCTGGTCGGCTGCGCCGGGTTTGCTGGGGTCCGCTGCGGGGTCGCGTCTGCCCGGTGAGCTGGCTACTCGCGTCGGACACTCCGTCGTATGGCCGCTGATCGGCTGGGATCGGACCGGATGACCAGGCTCGATGCCTCACGGCTCGGGAGTTCGGCGTATCTGTGAGGTTTCGTCCGCGCAGGTTCCAGGTCAGCCGTCTGACGGCTTCCGTGGAGGCACCCGGCATCCTGGGGCGACGGTCCCGCGATCAGATTGTCCGCTGTTGTTCGCTTGCAGGTCGCTCACCGGTTTCTCAATCGTTGCCGGGTGGGCGCAACATTCTTTCCGAGATCCTGCAGAGGTGAAGGGGACGTAAATCCGCTCTCGACTGTAGTTTCTTCCCGATGCGCAACAAGCGCATAAACCGTTGATTTGAGGAGTGGTAATGGGTTCTTCTGACGCAGACCTCGCGCTGATCAAGCAGATCCAGCCGGTTGTCAGTGGCATTGGTAGCGTGCTCTCGGGCCTGGCTGCGATCCTCGGCCTGGTCGGCGCGCTGAACGCCTTCAGCTGATCTGTATCTGATCCGGGCCCGCTGGTCCGGAAGCTGAACGGCAGTGCCCCACCGTCTCTCATGAGAGACAGTGGGGCACTGTTGTCGTTCGGTGGCAAGCGGTTGGGAACCGCGGCGATTCGCAGTGAAACGGCATTCGCCTCAACGCCTTCGATTGGCGATGAGGCGAATGCCGTGATCGATCTGGCGACTACTTGTAGCTGTAGAAGCCCTGACCGGTCTTCTTGCCGAGGTGTCCGGCGTCAACCTTGCGGCGCAGCAGTGCCGGCGGCGCGTAGTTCGGCTGCCCGAACTCGACGTACAGTGACTCCGCCGCAGCAAGCGCGACGTCGAGACCGACGGTGTCGAGCAGGGTCAGCGGCCCCATCGGGTAGCCGCAGCCGCCCTTCATCGCGTCGTCGATGTCTTCGGCGCTCGCGTAGCCGGATTCGAGCATCCGGACCGCATCGCACAGGTACGGGATGAGGAGCGCGTTGACGATGAAGCCCGCGCGGTCACCGGCCCGGACGGCCTTCTTGCCCAGAGTGTTACGGGCGAAATCCGTCACTGCTGCAACAGTCTCTTCGGACGTGACCAGGCTGACCACGATCTCCACCAGCGGCATTACCGGCACCGGGTTGAAGAAGTGGACACCGACGACCTGGCCCGGACGCTGGGTTGCTTTGGCAATCTTGATGACCGGGATCGAGGAGGTGTTGGTTGCCAGGATGCCCGACGGCTTCACGATCTTGTCGAGCTTGCCGAAGATCTCAGCCTTGAGCGCCTCGATCTCCGGGGCGGCCTCGATGACCAGGTCCCGGTCCGCGAACTCCTCGATGTCGAGGGTCACTCGCACGCGAGCGATCGCCGCGTCTGCCTCCTCCTGGGTGATCTTACCCCGGGCGACGCCGCGGCCGATCGAGTTGGCGATACGCGCCTGCGCTGCATCCGCGTACTCCTGCTTTGTTTCCAGGACCAGGACCGAACTACCGGCCTTCGCGCACACTTCGGCAATGCCGGCACCCATCGTGCCGCCGCCGATTACACCCACTAGCTCCACAGTTGACTCTCCAAATGGTTCTCGGTCGAAATGATGTCGGGGACATTCTGCTACCTGAGCAGAATGCGGGACTACTTCAGGAGCGCCCGGGACATCACGACGCGCTGGATCTGGTTGGTGCCCTCGTAGATCTGGGTGATCTTGGCATCTCGCATCATCCGCTCGACCGGGAAGTCGGTGGTGTAGCCGGCGCCGCCGAACAGCTGGACGGCGTTGGTGGTGACCTCCATCGCGACGTCGGACGCGAGGCACTTCGCGGCGGCGGAGATGAAGCCGAGGTTCTTCTCGCCGCGCTCGGCGCGGGCGGCCGCGGTGTAGACCATCAGGCGGGCCGACTCGATCTTCATCGCCATGTCGGCGAGCATGAACTGGGTGTTCTGGAACGACGCGATGGACGTGCCGAACTGCTTGCGGTCCTTGGTGTAGGCCAGTGCCGCGTCGAATGCGCCCTGCGCGAGGCCCAGTGCCTGCGCGCCGATCGTCGGGCGGGTGTGGTCGAGGGTCTCGAGCGCGGTCTTGAAGCCGGTGCCCGGTTCGCCGATGATGCGGTCTCCCGGAATGCGGCAGTTCTCGAAGTACAGCTCGGCGGTGGGCGAGCCCTTGATGCCGAGCTTGTGCTCGAGCGGTCCGACGACGAAGCCCTCGTCGTCCTTGTGCACCATGAACGCCGAGATGCCGTTGGCGCCCTTGTCGGGATCGGTCACGGCCATGACGGTGTACCAGGTTGACTTGCCGCCGTTGGTGATCCAGCACTTGGAGCCGTTGAGGATCCAGTCGTCACCGTCCGCCTTCGCGCGGGTGCGCATGGCGGCGGCATCGGAGCCGGCCTCCCGCTCGGAGAGGGCGTAGGAGGCCATGTTGCCCTCGGCGATGCCCGGCAGTACCTGCTTCTTGAGCTCGTCCGATCCCTTGAGGATCAGGCCCATCGTGCCGAGCTTGTTGACGGCGGGGATCAGTGAGGACGAGCCGCAGACGCGGGCGACCTCCTCGATCACGATGCAGGCCGCGACCGAATCGGCGCCCTGGCCGTCGTATGCCTCGGGGACATGGATGGCGTTGAAGCCCGATGCGACGAGCGCCTGCAGGGCCTCCTCGGGGAAGCGGGCCTTCTCGTCGACTTCCTTCGCGTAGGGCGCGATCTCCTTCTCGGAGAGAGCGCGGATCGCGGCCCGTAGCTCGTCGTGCTCCTCGTTCAGCTGGAACAGGGGGAAATCGGGGTTGCCGGCCATGGGACGCTCCTCGGTTGTGCGGGACGGTCAGTCGTACGGGGCGGTCTGCTGGAATCAAGTGAACCCGGAAACCGCAGACCCAGCATTCGGAGGCACTCAGTGCCAGTTCCTGGTCGTCGGTTTTGGCGGGCACTGCGGCATGTTTCTACCGATAGCACACTTATCCCAACGAGTGCCCCCAGTCAAGCATGGCACTTAGTGCCAGTCAAGATTCGGGATGGAGCTGGACGACTCGAGCTGCAGTCGCACCCGGCGGGCCACCTCGGCGGCCGAGGTCCCGGCCGGGTAGGTCACCACCGTCACCACGTCCTGTGTGGACGGCGCTCGGGAGTCGGCGCTGCTGTCGCCCGCCACCCCGAATGTCCGTCTGATCCGGTCCAGAGCCCGCTGCAACTCGGCCGGCGTCGCAGACTCGTCTCCGCGGATCATCGCCCGCAGCAGGTAGTTGTGGCTCGCGGTCACGGTCGCCGCAAACCCCACCACATCGAGCGGGGTGGCCGACGGCACCGCCTCCCGCAGGTACTCGGTGAACAAACGTTCGTAGCGGTAGCCGGTCACGATCTCGCGGTCCCTTAGGGCCGCCACGCGCTGGACCACCTGGTATCGGCGCACCGATAGTTCACGGTTCTCGCGGAATCGGTTGAAGACCAGGTGCGCGGCTTCGCACACCGCTGCCCACGGGTCCTCGGGTGCCCCCGCCAGATACTCCGAAGCCTGTTCGAGGAGAGATTCGTGGTCGGCGAAGATCACGTCCTCCTTCGAGCGGAACTGCCGGAAGAACGTGCGCCGGGATACTCCGGCCGCCGCCGCGATCTGGTCTACCGAGGTGGCCTCGTACCCGTGTTCGGCGAACAGTCGGATGGCCTGAGTCGCGACGTGGACCCGAAAGTCCGCGGGGTCGCCGGCTGGGTCGGCTCCGGATTCGTCGACGCGCTCAGTCATGGGTGCCAGTATCCACGGGCTGCGTAGCGAGAACCGAGTTCCTCCCGGAGTGCCCCTCGCTGACCTGCCGGTCTGGACCGGGCCGCCGGGCGGGCGGATACTGCACATAGGCGCTGCTCGTCGCGTACGGCTTCCGCCTCGAGGGCTTGCGGTTCCGAGGGCTGGGTGAGTTCGCACGACGGTGGCGCAAGCCGCTGCGGCGAACCGAACCTCTCTGGAGGCGATATTGGATTCCGCTGAATCTCACCCTGTCGGCCGTCAGCCTTCCGGAATTCGCACCGAACCGGTGCGCTTCCCGTTGTCGGAGGCGCAGCGTGCACTGTGGTTCGTCCAGGAGCTCGCGCCGCGCGTTCCGCTGTTCATTGCGCAGTATGTGGAGATCGACGGCCCGCTCGACGTCGGCCTGTTACGCGAGGCGAACGTTCGGGCGGCCCACGAGTTCCAGTCTCCGTTCCTGCGTGTGGTGACCGTCGACGGCGAACCGGTGCAGTACGTCGATCCGGCGCGCGACACCTCGATCGCCCTCGTCGACCTGCGCGGTGAGGACGATCCTCGCGCCGCCGCCGATGCCTGGATGCGCCGCGAGTATTCGACGCCTGTCGACCTATCAACCGATCGTTTGGTTCAAACTGTGATTCTGCAGGTGGGTGCGCGGCACTACCTGTGGTACAGCAGAAGTCACCATATCGCGCTCGACGGATACGGCGCTGCGACGATGCTGTACCGGATCGCAGCGCTGTACACGGCAGCGGTCGAGGGCCGGGAGCCCCCGCCGTCCGGTGCGGCCGATCTCCTCGAGCTCCACGCGATCGACGAGCGCTATCGTGCGTCGAACAGATCCCGCAGCGACCGGGAGTACTGGTCGAATCGGCTGGCGGGGCTCCACGGAATCAGCCTCACGCGTTCTCGGGCGCCGACTGTCGCCGAGAGTCGGCTCGCGTCCGCGCGGCTGTCGGTGGAGGCCGTCCGCCTGCTCGAGAGCGACACCGGTGCGTCCGCCGCCGCCCGGATCATCGCGGCGTTCGCGTGCTACCTGAGCCGGATGACGGGGCGTGCGGACACTTTGGTGAACATTCCGGTGTCCGCCCGCACCACCGCGGTACTGCGCCGATCGGGAGCGATGACAGTCAACCTCGTCCCGCTGCCGATCGAAGTCCGTCCACAGGACACCGTCGGGGATCTGGAGGGTCGCGCTCAGCTCGAAATGATTGCAGCACTGCGACATCAGCGGTGCAGCCTGGCCGACATCCGGCGCGACGTGGGCGAAGCCGCGGTGTCGGGTCCGATTGTGAATGTGATGTTCTTCCACCCGGAGATCGTCATGGGGGCGCTGCAGACGGAGTTCCACATCCTCACCTCGGGTCCGGTCGACGACCTTCTGGTCAACGTCTACCAATCAGGGAGCCCGGCCAGTACATTCGTGGACTTCCGCGCCAACCCCCGCCGCTACGACGATCGGTCGGTGCGCGTTCATCACCGGCAGTTCCTCGAACTGGTGGAGGAGTTCGTCGCCGCCGATCCAGGTGTACCCATCGCGACATTGCGATCCGGCCGCACCGCCTCCGCGGAGTGGGTTGATGTGGTGTCGTCCGACATCGAACCTGAACTCGAGACAGCGGACTTACCGCACAACGGCGTGCCTGCAGACGCGGCGCTGCGGACGCCGGACGGTGAGGGGCATACCCGTGAGGTGGTGGCGCGCGTCTTCGCCGACGTGCTGTCGGTACCCGGCACCGTTCGCCCCGAGCAGAGCTTCTTCGATCTCGGCGGCGACTCGTTGGTCGCCACGCGCGTGATCGGCCGGTTGAACGCCGTGCTGCCCGTGCAACTGAGTGTTCGTGATCTGTTCGAGGTGCCGACCGTCGCGGGGCTGGCGCGGCACATCGAGCGGAGGCTCGTGGGCATCGATCCCCGACGGGGAGCGGGGGCCCGACCCGCGCTGGTCGCTCGCGATCGTCCGGACCGAATCCCGTTGTCCCCGGCGCAGCAACGGATGTGGGTGATCAATCAGCTCGACACTGCCTCAACGGCTTACAACATCGCGTTCGCCGTGACCCTGACGGGCGATCTCGACTGCCCGGCGTTGCAGGCGGCGCTGGGCGATGTGATTGCGCGGCACGAATCGTTGCGCACGGTGTTCCCCGCCGACGCCCACGGGCCGAGCCAGGTGATCGTTCCGGCGTCGGGTGAATCGGTGGACCTGACGCCCGTGGTCGTGGACCGGGACTCGGTGTGGGATGCAGTGGGGGCAATGGCAGCCGCCGGTTTCGATGTCCGGGAAGGGGTTCCGCTGCGTATCGGGATGTTCCGGACCGGACCGCTCGAACATGTCCTCGCCGTCGTCGTGCATCACATCGCGACGGATGGTCAGTCCGTGGCACCGCTGGCCCGCGACGTCGCGGTGGCATACGCGGCGCGGGCCGCGGGCCGGATACCGGAGTGGAAGCCGCTGCCGGTGCAGTACGCGGACTACAGCTTGTGGCAGCGCCAATTGCTCGGCGCGGAGTCCGATTCCGATTCGCTCGCATCTCGGCAGCTGGGCTACTGGACCGAACGGCTGGCCGATCTGCCGGTCGGAGTTTCGCTGCCGTATGACCGTCCCCGGTCGGCGCGTACGACGGCGTCGGGAGACCGGATCGAGTTCGACATCGACGCAGGGGTACACCGCGGACTCGTCCGAATCGCGCGCGAGAGCGGTTGCACACTGTTCATGGTGCTGCATGCCGCACTCACGGTCCTGCTTGCTCGGCTCGGCGTCGGCCGCGATGTCTCGGTGGGGACGCCGGTGGCCGGTCGCGGGGAGCCCCAGCTGGACGACCTGGTCGGCGTGTTCGTCAACACACTGGTCCTGCGCAGCGATGTCCCGCCCGGCGCTAGGTTCACCGATCTGCTCGCTCAGGTACGCGAGACCGACGTCGGCGCGTTCGCCCACGCAGATCTGCCGTTCGATCGGCTGGTCGACGAGTTCGCCTCGGACCGTTCGCCTGTAGATGCGCCGCTGGTGCAGGTGCTGTTCGAGTTCCAGCCCGGCGGGTCTTCGTCGGCGGTGATGCCGGGACTGTCGGCTGCGGTGGTCGAGGTGGATACGGGCGTTGCCAAGTTCGATCTCCAGCTCGGAGTGCGGGAGAGATTCGGTGAGTCGGGCGATGCCGCGGGGCTATCGGCGACGCTACGGTTCGCGACCGACCTGTTCGATCGCACCACGGTCGCCGCGATCGGCGAACGGCTGGTACGGATTCTCGACGCGGTGGCGGCCGATCCTGCCGTGGTGGTGGGGGACATCGAGATCACCAGTGAGCGGGAACGCGCGCTTGCGGTGTCGGAAGAGCCGGGTGATGCGTTGTCGGGTACGACGTTGCCGGAGCTGTTCGAGCGCACTGCCGCTCGGAACCCGGACGGGTGCGCGGTGGTCTCCGGGAACATGCGCGTCAGCTACGCCGACCTGGCAGCAAGAGCTAACCGGTTGGCCCGCTTGTTGATCATGCACGGGGTAGGCCCCTCGTCGGTGGTGGCCGTTGCAATGACCCGCTCGCCCGAACTGCCGGTGGCTCTGCTCGCGGTCCTCACGGCCGGCGCCGCCTACGTCCCGGTGGATGTCGACTATCCAGCGGAGCGCATTTCCTACATTCTCGCCGATTCGTCCCCGGCGTGCGTCCTTGTGAATGGCAATGCGGGAGTTCTGGTACTGCACTGCAAGGATATTCCGGTGATCGATCTCGCCGGCCACGAGGTTGAGACCGCGATCTCCGGAATGTCGGCGGCCCCGGTGGCAGACGCCGACAGAACCGCACCGCTGCACCCGGACGCGCTCGCATACGTGATCTACACATCAGGATCGACCGGGCGGCCCAAGGGGGTCGCAGTACCGCACCGCAGCGTGAGCACACTGTTCGCCAACACGCGGCAACTGTTCGGATTCGACAGCGGCGACGTGTGGACCATGTTCCACTCCTACGCCTTCGATTTCGCGGTGTGGGAGCTGTGGGGCGCACTGATCCACGGCGCCACAGTGGTGCTGGTCGATTACACCACCGCCCGCTCGCCGCGGGACCTCGTGCAGCTGTTACAGGACGAAGGGGTCACCGTCCTGTGCCAGACGCCCAGCGCCTTCTACCAATTGGCCGACGCCGACCGGATGCGCGCCATCGAGGGAAACGCCGCCGCACTACGGTTGCGCTGGGTAATCCTCGGCGGGGAGGCGCTGGATCCGGGCCGGCTTGTCGAGTGGTTCTCCCGGCATGGGGATTCGGTGCCGCAGTTGGTGAACATGTACGGGATCACCGAGACGTGCGTGCACGTCACCTTCGGCCCTGTGCACGACGCACTCGGCCCTGGGGCCGGGACGTCGGGCGACCGCGGCCGTGATTCGATCGGCCGTGCGCTGCCGGGGCTGCGGGTGCGGGTCCTCGATGAGCGGTTGCACGTGGTCCCGCCCGGGGTGGTGGGGGAGCTGTACGTCGCGGGCGGACAGCTGTCGCGGGGATATCGGGACCGCAGCGGGTTGACTGCTGCCCGGTTCGTCGCGGACCCGGCCGGGTCCGGCACGCGGATGTACCGGACCGGCGACCGGGGCCGGTGGCGAGCGGACGGCACCCTCGATTACCTGGGCCGTGCGGACCTGCAGGTGCAGGTGCGGGGCTACCGGGTGGAGCTGGGGGAGGTGGAGGCCGCGCTCACGGCGGTGCCGGGGGTGGCTTCGGCGGTGGTCGTCGCAGACGAGGGGCCGGTCGGGATCCGGCTGGTGGCGTACGTGGTGCCGACCGGCGGCGCGGTTCTCGACGCCGATGAGGTGAGTTCGGCTGTCGGGAAGACTCTTCCGGGTTACATGGTGCCATCGACGTTGATGATCCTGGATTCCCTTCCGCTCACTGCCCACGGGAAAGTCGATCGCGGGCACCTGCCGTTCCCGCAGGACACGGAGACGGCCCACGTCGCGCCGAGGAACCCGTTGGAGGAAATTGTCGCGGGCGTGTTCTCCGACCTGCTGGCGGCCGGAGCCGTCGGCGCGACCGACGGGTTCTTCGCCCTCGGCGGCAACTCGCTCGTGGCGGCACAGCTGGTGGCGCGGATCAATGACGCGACCGGGGGCACGCTCGGCATCCGGGATGTGTTCGACGGCCCCACAGTTGCCGAGCTGGCGCAGCGGGTCGAGAGGACCGGCACCGGCGTCAATCGCCCGCCGCTTCGCCCCCATGCCCGGCCGCACAGGATTCCCCTGTCCCCGCCGCAGCAGCGGATGTGGTTCGTCAACCAGTTCGATCCGCAATCCCCCGCCTACAACATCTCGTTCTCACTGCGGCTGACGGGAGACCTCGACGTTTCGGCGCTGCGGGCCGCGCTCGGCGATGTCATTGCCCGGCACGAATCCCTGCGCACCGTCTACCCGCTCACTGACGACGGACCTCGTCAGGAGATTCGATCGGCTGCGTCGATGGAAGCCGATCTCGAGGTCGAGCCCGTCCCCGACGCAGCCGATCTGCGCGACCGGATTCGGGCAACGATGGCGCGCGGCTTCGACGTCGCCGACCAGGTTCCGCTGCGGGCCCGCCTGTTCCGGGTCGACGAGACCGACCATGTGCTGACCGTGGTGCTGCATCACATTCTCGCGGATGGCTTCTCTCTCAATCCGTTGGCTCGGGACATGGCGACGGCATACGCTGCGCGTCTGCGGGGGGCCGCGCCGCAGTGGTCACCCCTCGCGGCGCAGTACGCGGACTACACACTGTGGCAGCGGGACTGGCTGGGCGATGAGGACGACCCGTCATCGCCGCTCGCGCGCCAATTGGCCTACTGGACCACCGCGCTCTCCGGGGTGCCCGAGGTGCTCGATCTGCCGTGCGACCGTCCCCGTCCGTCGGTCCGCTCACAGTCCGGTGGCAGGGTGGAGTTCGCGGTCGCCGGTCGACTGCACCGGTGCCTGATCGAGTTGGCACGTGCGCACGATGCAAGTGTGTTCATGGTGATGCACGCGGCCCTGGCCACATTGCTCTCGCGGCTCTCCGGCACCGATGACATCGCGATCGGCACCCCGATCGCCGGCCGCGGTGCGGCCGCCCTCGACGACATGGTCGGGATGTTCGTGGGCACTCTGGTCCTGCGCTGCGATGTCGGTGGAGGGTGCTCGTTCGCCGAGCTGTTGCGCCGGGTCCGGGAGGCGGACCTGGGTGCGTTCATGAACTCCGACATCCCTTTCGAGCGGATAGTCGAGGAGTTGGATCCCCCGCGCTCGACGGCTCATTCACCGTTGTTCCAGGTAATGCTCGAGTTCCGAACGATCGCGCGACCGGACCTCGAACTGCCTGGGCTGCGCGTCACCCCCCTCGACTCCCCGGATGAGGTCGCCAACTTCGACCTGCAACTGAGCGTGGCCGAGGAGTTCGATTCTGCCGGTGACGGTGCTGGGATGTCCGCGGGTCTGGTGTTCGCTGCCGACCTGTTCGACGGGTCCACGGTACGGACGTTCGCGGACCGGTTCGTACGAATCCTCGAGGCGGTCACCGAATCCCCGGATAAGCCGGTGTCTGACATCGACATCCTCGATGGTGCCGAGCGTGCGGAGCTGAGCGCCCGCCGCGGTACTCCGGGCGCAGTGCCGCGCTCGCTGGCGGCGCTGCTCGCGTCGGGCGTGGCGGCAAATCCACACGGGACGGCCGCCCGCTTCGCGGACCGGGAGATCTCCTACGCCGACCTCGATCGCATCTCGAACAGACTGGCGCGCAGCCTGATCGAATCGGGTGCCGGTCCGGGTGCGGTGGTGGCGCTGGGTATGCCTCGCAGTCTCGAGTACGTGATCGGGTTGTGGGCCGTCGCGAAGACCGGGGCCGCCTTCGTTCCGATCGACCCCGCCCACCCCGCGGAGCGGATCGCCTTCATGCTCGACGATTCGGACGCGATCCTCGGACTGACTGTCCCGCGGTCCCGTGACGCCCTTCCCGATGACACCCGGTGGCGGGTACTCGAATCGGACGACCTTGCTCCCGAACCGTCGACGACGGCGGATCGGCCGATCCTCGATGCAGAAAGGACCGCTCCGCTCCGGATCGATCAGGTCGCATATCTGATCTACACGTCCGGTTCCACGGGAATCCCGAAGGGCGTGAGCGTGACCCATCGTGGGATCGCAGCGTTTGCCGATCACCTGCACCGACGGTGCCGGACGACTGCCCATTCCCGAACCTTGCACGCTGCCTCGCCGAGCTTCGATGCGTCGATTCTGGAATTGCTGCTCGCGGCCGGAGCCGGAGCGACGATGGTGATTGCCCCACCCGCCATGTACGGCGGTGATGAACTGCGGGATCTGCTGGCGTCCGAGCACGTCACCCACTGCATCCTTACCCCGACCTCGCTGGCGGCAACGGATCCGGATGGCCTCGACGAGCTTGGCTGCGTCCTGTCGGGTGGTGAGGCATGCCCGCCCGGCGTGATGGATCGGTGGTCGCCGGGCAGGGAGATGCTCAATGCGTACGGCCCGACGGAAGCGACGGTAGTGGCGAGCATCAGCGAGCGGATGGCGCCTGGAAGTCCCGTTACGATCGGCTCTCCCGCACCGGATTTCCGGGCTCAGGTGCTCGACCGCCGGATGCAACCGGTACCGATCGGGGTGCCCGGTGAGCTTTATCTGACTGGCCCGGCGCTGGCCCGTTGCTACCATCGGCGTCCAGCTCTGACGGCAGTGCGGTTCGTCGCCGATCCCGGTGGGGATCCCGGCGAACGTATGTACCGCACCGGCGATCTCGTGCGGTGGACTTCCGGTGGCCAACTGGTTTCCCTGGGTCGTTGTGACAGGCAGGTCAAACTGCGCGGCCACCGAGTCGAGCTGGGTGAGGTCGAATCGTCCTTGACCGCAGACCGATCCGTCGAGCAGGCGGTTGCCGAGGTCCGCGACGTCGGGTACGGCGGGAAGCGGCTGATCGGATACGTGGTGCCCGCGGCCGGCGGCGCGCCCGTCGACACCGCGCGCCTGCACGACGCGGTCTCCGGTCGTCTCCCGGCGTACATGGTGCCCGCGCACATAATGGTGCTCCCGGAACTGCCGATGACTGTGCACGGCAAACTCGATCGTGCAGCTCTGCCGACGCCCGATCTCGGGGATGCGGTGTCGCTGGACCGGGGGCCCTCCGGTGCGGCGGAGCAGACCCTGGGCCGGTTGTTCGCCGAGGTGCTCGGCCTGGACGCGGTCGGGATGGACGACTCGTTTTTCAGCCTCGGCGGCGACAGCATCATGTCTATTCAACTGGTCGCGCGGGCGAAGGCAGCCGGGCTGTCCCTCACACCGCGGGACGTATTCGATCAGCCGTCTGTCGCCGGGCTCGCAGCAGTGGCGAATGCCCGTGTCGCGACCGGATCGCCCGGGCTCGAGGAACTTCCGGGCGGGGGCGTCGGGGAGGTACCGCTCACCCCGATCCTCGCTTGGATGCTCCGCCGCAGTGCCGGCCGGATCGACCGTTTCTCCCAATCGGTGCTGCTGGCGCTGCCCGACGGGGTCGACCGGGCCGACCTCGAGGTCGCGGTGCAGGCGGTTCTGGACCGGCACGACCTGCTCCGCGCCCAGCTCTGCCGTGACGAGAGTGCCGAAAGTGGTTGGACAATGTCGGTTTCCGCGCCGGGTGAGGTCCGGGCCGCGGACGTGGTGACCCGCGTCGAAGTGGCATCGGTGGACGATGCGGCGTTCGACACCCGGTCGGCCGCGGCGGCGGATGCGGCTGCCGATCGTTTGAGTCCGTCGTCGGGCATCATGCTGCAGCTCGTGTGGTTCGACGGCCCATTCGGCGCCGGCCGTTTGCTGATGGTCGTCCACCACGTCGTGGTCGACGGCGTTTCCTGGCGGGTGCTGGTACCGGACCTGGCATCGGCGTGGGCGCAGGCATCGGAGGGGCTGGTTCCCAGGCTACCGCCGGTGGGCACATCGATGCGGCGATGGGCGCACGCTCTGGAAGACGTTGCCTCGCAGCGACTCGGCGAGCTGCCGATGTGGGAGCGGCTTCTCGACGGCGAGGACTCGCCGATCGGGTCACGACCGTTGGATCCCGAGCGCGACGTCCAGGCCACGAGCGAGACGGTGACCGTCGATGCGCCCGCAGGCATTACCGACGCGCTACTGACCGTGCTCCCCGAATCGTGCCATGCCAGCGTGCTGGACGGACTGCTGACAGCACTCGCGATGGCTGTGGTGCGGTGGCGAGGCGAGCGCGGCACACCGCGACCGGACACCCTGCTCGGCATCGAGGGACACGGCCGGGAGGAGTCCGTGGTACCGGGCGCCGATCTCACCCGCACCGTCGGCTGGTTCACCACACTGTCCCCGGTACGTCCGGACCTGTCGTCGATCGATCTCGACGGGGCTTTCGTCGGGGGTGTGGCGGCGGGAGCGGCGATGAAGCTGGTGAAGGAACACCTGCGAGCCATCCCGGACCGGGGCATCGGCTACGGAATTCTCCGCGAACACACCGGACCGTCCGGTGCGCGATTGTGCGAACGCGGTGAGCCGCAGGTGGTCTTCAACTACCTGGGCCGGATGGCCGCGGGTACCGGGAACGATGTACAGCCGTGGATGCCTACTCCGCGGCACGGGCTCGGCGGAGCACATGATTCGCGGATGCCGGTGACGGCCGCCGTCGACATCTCGGCGGGTGTCCGGTCGGGTCCGGAAGGAGCTGTCCTGCAGTCGTCGTGGACCTTCCCGACCGGGGTTCTGGACGCCGGTGACGTCCGCCGTCTGATCGATCTCTGGCACGGGGCGCTGAGCGCACTCGCCACGTACGCGCACACGCCCGGCGCGGGTGGGCTCACTCCGTCGGACATCGACCTGGTCCCGCTCGACCAGACCGTGCTCGACACACTCGAGGCGAGACGACCGGGACTGACCGATGTGTGGCCGCTGACCCCGCTGCAGTCGGGGCTGTTGTTCCATGCCCGCTTCTCGGAGCACTCGGTGGACGTGTATCTGGTGCAGCTCGTCGTCGAACTGCATGGCCGGCCGTCACGGGAGCGGATGCGCCGCGCTGCCCAGACACTGCTCGATACTCACCCGCCCCTACGTGCCTGCTTCGTGGAGGATGACGCGGGCGATGCCTACCAGATCATCGAGGATCGGGTTCCGCTGCTGTGGAAAGATATCGACCTTTCCGGATGCGCCGTGGACGATGTACCCCGACGCCTGCGGGCGCTGCGGGAGGTGGACCGGACGCTCCCGTTCCAGATGGACCGTGCACCACTGCTGCGCTTCACGCTGATCCGCGCCGGAGCAGAAGACTACCGATTGCTCGTCACCTACCACCACATCCTGCTCGACGGGTGGTCCACGCCGCTCCTGCTGGAGCGGCTGTTGACGTTCTATGCCGTGGACGAGGAATCGCGGGCGCTTCCGGGTCCGGGTGACTACCGGGACTACCTGGCGTGGTTGACCGTTCAGGATCACGACTCGGCGATTGACGAATGGCGGCGAGTCCTCGCGGACGCCGACGGCCCGACCCTGCTAGTCCCTTCCGGCTATGGCGACATCGCGGTGGCCGAACCGGGAGAGGTGGCGCTGGCACTGTCCGAGACGGATACCGCGGCGCTGGTGGCTGCGGCGAGGAGCCGGGGCGTGACGGTAAACACCGTCGTCCAGGTCGCGTGGGCGCTGGTACTCGGGACGCTGACGGGGCGCACCGATGTGGTGTTCGGTGCGACGGTGTCCGGTCGCCCGCCGCAGGTGCCCGGGATCGAGACCATGATCGGGCTGTTCATCAACACCCTGCCGGTGCGGATCGCATTCGATCCAGTAGAGTCCCTGGGCGACTTGCTGATTCGAGTACAGACCGAGCAGGCCGCGATGCTCGATCACCACCATGTCGGGCTCGCGGAGATTCAGCAGGCGTCCGGTCCGGCGGCGGTGTTCGACACCCTGACGGTTTTCGAGTCGTATCCAGTCGACCGCTCGGCACTGCTACGCGGCACCGATATTGCCGGGCTGCGGGTGGCCGGAGTCGAGGGATTCGACGCTACGCACTACCCGCTGACGGTACTGGCGAGCCTGGGAGATCAACTGCAGCTGGTTCTGAAGTACCGTCCGGACCTACTCGAGCGCACCGAGGTGGAGTCGATCGCCAACCGCCTACGGCGCGCCTTCGGGGCGGTGACGCACGAGGCCGCGTTGTCAGTCGCCCGGGTTGATCTGTTGTCGGGGCCGGAGCGTGCGGCGGTGGCCCCGATTCGTGTCGGCGCGGCCGTCTCGCCACGCTTGCTGCCGGAGATCCTCATGCTCGGCGCCGCGGTCGAGCCCGACCGTGTCGCGGTGGACGCGGAAGATAGCAGGCTGTCGTATCGGGAACTGGACGCGGAGTCGAATCAGCTGGCACGAAGATTGATCGGAGGAGGTTCCGGACCCGGAGCGGTGATCGCGATCGCGCTCCCCAGATCGGCGTGGTCGGTGACGGCGACGTGGGCGGTCGCGAAGACCGGCGCGGCGTTTCTTCCGGTGGACCCGACCTACCCGCGCGCCCGCGTCGAGCACATGCTCACCGATTCGGGTGCGGCAGTTGGCCTCGCGCTCGGAGCCGACCGTGACCGTCTACCGGACTCGGTGCAATGGCTGGTGCTCGACGATCCGGCGTGTGCAGACGGCCTGCGGGACCTCGCGCCGGACGCGATCAACGATTCCGATCGGATGCGCACCCTCCGGATCGACGACGCGGCGTACCTCATCTACACGTCGGGATCCACGGGCCGGCCGAAGGGCGTGACGGTCACCCACCGGGGCCTGTCGAGTCTGCTCGCCGAACAGGATGAGCGTTACCCGATCCCGCGCCGGGCCCGCTGTCTGCACGTGTGCTCGCCGAGCTTCGATGTCTCGGTTCTCGAGCTGCTGCAGGCCGCCGCGGCAGGTGCGACCCTGGTGATCTCCCCACCCCGGATCTACGGCGGGACCGAGCTGTCGGGGCTCCTCCGCAGCAAGCGGATCACCCACGCGTGCATCACACCTGCTGTCCTCGCCACTGTCGATACCGAGCACCTCGACGCACTCGAGGTGCTGGTCGTCGCGGGCGACGCCATCGGACCGGATCTGGTGTCGGACTGGGCGCCGGGCCGGAGGATGCTCGACGGATACGGGCCGACCGAAGCGACGATTCTGGCCACGCTCAGCGAGCCGCTGACTCCCGGGGAGCGAGTACCGATCGGAGGACCGGTCCGTGGCACCGATCTGCTGGTGCTCGACGGGTTCCTGCGACCCGTCCCGACCGGGGTTCCCGGTGAGTTGTACATCGCGGGAGCGGGATTGGCGCGCGGATACCATCGGCGGTCCGCGCTGACCGCCGAGCGTTTCGTCGCGGACCCGTACGGACGCGTCGGCAGCCGAATGTACCGCACAGGCGACGTCGTCCGACGGGGGTCGGATGGTTCGATCGAGTTCCTGGGCCGTATCGATTTCCAGGTCAAGGTGCGCGGGCTGCGCGTCGAGCTCGGCGAGATCGACGCCGTGCTATCCGCTCACCGGGCGGTCGGGTTCGCCGTCACGACCGCGCGACCGCGCGATGCGGGCGACCCACTGCTGGTGTCGTACGTCGTCGCGAACACCGAGGGTGGTGTCGATATCGCGGAGCTGACGGACTTCGCGGCGCGTCGCCTGCCGGCGCACATGGTGCCGACGGCGATACTGGTACTCGACGAGGTGCCGCTCACCCCGGTGGGGAAACTGGATCGGGGCGCGCTGCCCGAACCGGAATTCTCCTCCCTGGCAACTCGGTTTCGTGAACCGAGTACCTCTACCGAGGCCGATCTGGTCGCTGTCTTCACCGACATCACCGGGGTCGACACGGTCGGGGTCGACGACAACTTCTTCGCCCTGGGCGGCAACTCGCTCAGTGCCACGCGCGCCGTGGCCCGGATCAATCGCGCGCTCGGCAGCGGGATCGGCGTCCGCGATCTGTTCGAGTGCGGCACCCCGGCCGCATTGGCGCCCCGGTGCACGGCCGTCGGATCCTCGTCCGATACCGGGTTGCGCGCGGTCGTCCGGCCGGACCGCATCCCGTTGTCGCCGGCGCAGGAACGCATGTGGTTCGTCAACCAGTTCGATTCGGCGTCGGCCGCATACAACATTCCGATGGTGCTACGGCTCATTGGGAGCCTGAACGAAACGGCACTGCGCTGCGCGCTGGTCGACGTGGTCGAGCGTCAGGAATCGTTGCGTACGGTGTTTCCGGCGTCCCCTGATGGCCCATTCCAGACGACGATGCCCGCGTCGGAGGTGGTCGGGGACCTGTTCCCCGAGCCGATCGCGAGCGATCGTCTGCGCGACCGCGTGGACGAGATCGTTCACTCCGGGTTCGATGTGGCGCAAGAGGTTCCGTTGCTGATTCGGCTGCTGCGGATAGCGTCGGACGATCACGTGCTGGTGCTGGCCGCGCACCACATAGTCGCCGACGGCTTTTCGATCGGCCCGTTGGCTCGCGATGTGGCGTGCGCGTACTCGGCCCGGCTCGGCGGCGCCGCACCGTACTGGCCGCCGCTGCCCGTCCAGTACGCCGACTTCGCCGTGTGGCAGCACCGGACGATGGGCTCGCGGGACGACCCCGATTCGCGGGTGTCCCGGGAGCTGGCGTGGTGGGAGGCTCGCTTGTCCGATGCGCCGCCGGTGATGCAGTTGCCGCTGGACCGTCCGCGTGCGGTCCGGCGATCGACTCACGGTGGGCGGGTGCGCTTCTCAGTGGAGTCGGCCACTCACTCCAGGCTCATCGATCTCGCCCGCCGGCACGATTCGACGATCTTCATGGTGGTGCACGCTGCACTGGCGACTCTGCTGTCCCGCGTCGGCGCGGGCCGTGACATCGTGGTCGGCACCCCGGTGGCCGGCCGCGGTGAGGAAGAACTGGACGACGTGGTCGGCATGTTCGTCGGCACCCTGGTGCTGCGAACCGCGGTCGATCCCGCGGCCTCGTTCGACTCGGTGCTCGCTGCGACACGGAACGCCGACGTGGAGTCGTTCGCGCACGCCGATGTTCCGTTCGAGCAGCTCGTCGAGAGGTTCGCGGCGGCTCGGTCGACGTCGTATGCGCCCCTGTTCCAGGTGATGCTGGAGTTCCGCAACGTCGACCGTCCCCGCGTCGAACTGCCGGGTCTGACGGCCGAGGTACTCGATGTCGAGATAGCCGAGGTGAAGTTCGATCTCCAGTTCGGGATCGCGGAGTGTTTCGACGAATCCGGCTTCCCGGCAGGGCTGTCGGGAGAGGTACTGTTCGCATCGGATGTGTTCGACGAATCGACCGCCAGGAGACTGGCGGACATGTTCGCTCGGGTCCTGGCGGCAGTCGCGGCCGATCCTGCGGTCCCGGTCGGGGACATCGCAGTAACGGGGACGCGCTGTGCGGAGGTGGCCGAGCTCGCCTCCGGTCATGACCTGCCGGAGCCGGCGCACGCGACGTTGACCGAACTGTTCAACGCTGCGCTGGCCACTGACCCGGACGCCGTCGCGATCACCGATGGTGGCGAGCGGATGACGTACCGTGCGCTCGACGCGAGGTCGAACCGGTTGGCGCGGTGGCTGATCGGTCGGGGCATCGGGCCGGAGTCCGTGGTGGCCGTGATGATGCGACGCTCGGTGGATCTGGTGGCCACGCTCATCGGGGTCACCCGTTCGGGCGCGGCCTACCTGCCGGTGGATCCGGCGTACCCGGCGGACCGGATCGGGTTCGTACTCGGCGATGCGTCTCCGGCATGCGCGCTGGTCGATACCGGCGTCCCGAGGGATATTGTCGATCTCGACGTACCCATCGTGCGCATCGACGATGCCGAGATCCAGGAGCAACTGGCCGGATGCGATGCAGCAGCGGTGACCGAGGCCGACCGGATCGGTCCGCTGCACCCGGATTCGGTTGCCTACGTCATCTACACGTCAGGGTCGACAGGGAGGCCGAAGGGCGTCGCGGTGACACACCGGAACGCGGTGACGTTGCTGACCGGAGCCCACGCCGTCCTCGGCTTCGGGGCCGCCGATGTGTGGACGATGTTCCATTCGTTCGCGTTCGACTTCGCGGTATGGGAGATGTGGGGAGCCTTGGGCTTCGGCGGCCGGTTGGTGATCGTAGATCATGACACCGCGCGTTCGCCGGACGATCTGCGCCGCCTGCTGGTAGACGAGTCGGTGACGATGCTGAGTCAGACGCCGTCGGCGTTCTACCAGTTCGCGCGAGCCGACGCCGACTCACATGCCTACCCCCGTGACGGTGCCGACGCTGCTGCCATGGCCCTTCGGTGGGTGGTCTTCGGGGGTGAGGCTCTCGATGTCACCAGACTCGCCGAATGGGTGGACCGGCATGGCGATGCCGCCCCGGCCCTGGTGAACATGTTCGGTATCACGGAGACCTGTGTGCACGTGACGTGGCAGAGGATCGACGCCACGACGGTTCACGGGGCGCGAACCATCGGTTCATCGATCGGCAGGGGGCTGCCGGGGGTTCGGGTCCGGGTCCTCGACGACCGACTGCATCCCGCACCGATCGGCGTGGCCGGGAAACTGTACGTCGCGGGCCCGCAGGTAGCGCGAGGCTACCGGGCACGCCCTGGATTGACCTCGGAGCGCTTCGTGGCCGACCCGTTCGCGGCGGCGGGCCGGATGTACCGGACCGGGGATCGGGCGCGATGGACCTCGCGCGGCACGCTCGAGTATTTGGGACGCAGTGATTTTCAGGTGCAGATCCGCGGATTCCGGGTGGAGCCGGGTGAGGTCGAGTCCGCACTCGCCGCTGTCCCCGGAGTTGCGTCGGCGGTGGTGCTGGCACATCGAGGCGCGGGTGACGTTGGTGCGCGTCTGCTCGCCTACGTGGTTCCGGATTCCGGTACGTCCCTGGATCCGGTGGCGGTCACCGAAGCCGTTGGCCGTCGTCTGCCCGCATACATGGTGCCGTCGGTGACGACGGTGCTCGCGGAGTTCCCGGTCACCGCGAACGGCAAACTGGACCGGGCGGCTCTTCCCGCACCGCGGCTCGGCACAGCAGAGGGGCGGAAGCCGACATCTGGCACCGAGAGCATTCTCGTCGAGCTGTTCGCGGAGATCCTCGGCGCTCCGGCGGTGGGTGTCGACGACTCCTTCTTCGCTCTCGGTGGCGACTCGATCATGTCGATTCAGTTGGTGTCGCGGGCGAGGAGTGCGGGCGTGATCTTCACACCGCGCGATGTGTTCGAGCGCAGCACCGTCGCGGGGCTTGCGGAGATTGCCGACCTCTCCGATCCCGAGCGCGTCGAGGTGCTGCCGGAACTGCCGGGCGGTGGCGTCGGCGATGTTGTGCTCACCCCGATCGTTCACTGGATGCTCGAGCGTTCAAGGGCGCAGCGCGGTAGCGACTTCCGCCGCTACTCGCAGTCGGTCCTGCTTTCGGTGCCGGCCGAGATCGACCACCGGGCCCTCGTGCAGGCTGTGGCCGCGGTGCTGGACCGACACGACATGCTGCGGTCGCAGTTACGACCGGACGTTCGTGCGCGCTCCGGATGGCGGCTCGAGATTCGACCGCCTGGTGCGGTGGCGGACGAGGCCCTGGTACGGACAGTCCCGGCCGAAACCGTGACGGGAGCAGGCTTCGCCGCGGCCGCCCACAGCGAACTCGAGGCCGCGGCCGACAGGCTGGATCCGGAGTCCGGCATCATGATCCAGCTGGTGCACTTCGCCGGGACCGACGCTGGCCGGATACTCGTGGTTGCGCACCACGTTGTTGTCGACGGAGTGTCGTGGCGGATTCTGATCCCCGATCTCGCGGTCGCATATGCCCGGGCCGAAGCCGGCCTCGATGTGGACCTGCCGCCGGTCCGGACGTCGATGCGCACATGGGCGGACGCTCTCGCTCAGATCGCAGCCGCCCGTGCCGGCGAGCTGGATCTGTGGCGCTCGATGCTTCAGGATGACCCCGCGGAACGCGCTGTCCGCGAGATCGATCCGTCGGTGGATGTCACCGGAACACTCGAACGCATCGAGGTGGAACTGCCGCCATGGGTGACTCGGGGCCTGACGACGACAGTGCCGCGGATGTTCCATGGATCCGTCGAGGACGGACTGCTCGCCGCACTGGCGATCGCGTTGGCGCGCTGGCGCCGCGACCGCGGTGTCGACACTCGGAACGTCACGGTTGCCCTCGAAGGACACGGGCGGCAGGCGCACGTGGTTCCAGGGGCCGACCTGTCCCGAACCGTGGGGTGGTTCACGTCGATCCACCCGGTGCGGTTCGACCTGTCCGGCATCGACATCGACGCCGCACTCGGCGGCGGGGACGCCGTCGGTGTCGCCCTGAAAACGGTCAAGGAGCAGCTACGGCGGGTGCCCGACCATGGCATCGGCTACGGACTGCTCCGCTATCTCCACGAAGAGACAGCGGCGGAGTTGCGTGAGCTCCGAGAGCCGGAGATCAGCTTCAACTATCTCGGCCGCTTCGACGGCGGCTCCTACCCGCATGGCGACGAAAGCTGGCTCCCGGTCGTCGAATCCGGCCTGCACGACGCGGTTGCGGTGGACATGCCGGTGGCCTTCGCGATCGACGTCAATGCCGTGGCCGTGCCGGGCCCCGACGGTGCCCGGATCAAGGCGACGTGGGCCTTCCCACGCGGTGTGCTGGACGCCGCGGAGGCGGAACGATTGGCGAAGTGGTGGATTCGAGCCGCCGAGTCGCTGGTGGCGCACGCGAATACACCGGGGTCGGGTGGACGGACGCCGTCGGATCTGGATCTGGTGCGGCTGAATCAGGACGCAGTGGACAACTTCGAGGACCGGTTCCCGACCCTGTCCGATGTGTGGCCGCTGTCGCCGATGCAGCGCGGCATGCTCTTTCACGCGGAACTCGCCGATACATCGATGGATGCGTACCTGGTGCAGCAGATCCTGGCCCTCGATGGCGATGTGGACTCCTCGCGTCTGCGTCGTGCGATTCGAGCCGTGCTCGAGCGGTACGCGAATCTGCGTACCGCCTTCGTCCGCGCACCGGACGGTGAGGCCGCGGCGATCGTGCAGGACCAGGTGACCGCGCCGTGGACGGAAACGGATCTGCGCGCGTCCAGCGAGGTGGCTGCGTCGGAGCGTATCGGCGAGATCCTGGCTGAGGATCGCGCCCTGCCGTTCGACATGGCATCTGCGCCGCTGCTGCGAATTCACCTGATACATCTGCCGGGTGGCGGAAGCCGGCTCGTCCTGACCAACCACCACATTCTGTTCGACGGATGGTCGACACCGCTGTTGCTCGGAGAACTCATCGCGCTCTACGCTGCCGACGGTGACGCCGCCGTCCTGCCTCGAGTACATCCCTACCGGGCGTATCTCGAATGGCTTGCCGCGCAGGATCAGTCGCTGGCGCTACGCACATGGACCGGCGTCCTCGGTGGGCTGGACGAGCCCACGTTGCTGGTCCGCGACCGGTCCGCCGTGGTGGCGCAGTCCACCCCGGCGCGCGACGTGCCGTACGACCTCGACGCCATAGCGACGGCACGGCTGCGAGACCTTGCACACGAACGTGGCCTGACGCTCAACACCGTCGTCGAGGCCGCTTGGGCGATCGTCCTCGGTCTCCTCACCGGCCGGAGCGATGTCGTGTTCGGTGCCACGGTGTCCGGGCGGCCGCCGCATGTCCCGGGTATCGAGACCATGATCGGGCTGTTCATCAACACGGTGCCGGTCCGGATCCGGCTCGATCCTGCGGAAACCCTGGGGGCACTGCTCGACCGGGTGCAGGCGGAGCAGGCGTCGCTGCTCGACTACCACTACGTCGGTCTGTCCGATATCCAGCGCGCGGCGGGTTCGGGTGCGGGTTTCGACACGCTCACCGTGTTCGAGTCTTACCCAGTACCAGGCGAGCTGTCGGCGGACACCGATGTGGCCGGAATGCGATTGACGGGCATCGACGTCCGGGATTCCGCCCACTACCCGCTGAGCGTAGTCGTGTCCGCGTCCGGCCGTCTGCACCTGACGATGAAGTATCGCCCGGATCTCCTCGGTATGGATACGGTGAATGCCGCCGCTCGCCGCCTGCTGCGCGTGCTGAGTGCGATCGGAGAGGATCCGGGGCGGCCTCTGGCCCAGCTGGAGCTGCTGACCGCCGATGAGCGCCGGGCGCTGGCGCCGGTACGGGGCGGCCCGCGCGGCCCCAGCCGCACCCTTCCGGAGATTCTTGCCGCGGCCGCCGCACATGCCCCGGAAGCGGTGGCGCTGGTCAACGGCGGACGGGAACTCACCTACACGGAACTCGATGCCCGGTCGAACCGGCTGGCGCGAGTGCTCATCGACCACGGAGCAGGTCCGGAAACCTATGTGGCATTGGGGATTCCCCGATCAGTGGATTCGGTGCTGGCGATGTGGGCCGTGGCCCGGACCGGTGCCGCGTTCGTTCCGGTGGACCCCGACTATCCCGCTGAGCGCATCGAGAACATGCTTGCCGATTCGGGCGCCACGGTGGGGCTGACGGTGGCGGCGCACCGCGCCCGGTTGTCCGATGGGCTGGCATGGCTAACTCTCGACGATCCCGGTTTCGCTGCGGACTGCGCCTCCCGATCGGCAGCGCCGGTGACAGACTCCGAGAGGACGGCTCCCCTGCGGATCGACAACCCGGCATACCTGATCTACACATCCGGCTCCACCGGCCGGCCGAAGGCCGTGACCCTGACGCATCGGGGCCTGGCGAACTATGCGGATGAGCAGCGGGAGCGGTGCGCAGTGACCGAGGACGCACGGACACTGCACTTTTCGTCTCCCAGCTTCGATGTCTCGCTGCTCGAGTACCTGCTGTGCTTCGCGTCGGCCGCGACCATGGTGATCGTCCCGCGTACCGTTTACGGCGGCACGGAACTGGCTGCGGTGCTCGAGAAACAGCGCGTCACCCACGCCTTCATCACCCCGGCGGCGCTCGCCTCACTCGACCCCACCGGGCTCGACGATCTCGAGTGCGTGATGGTCGGTGGTGAGGCCTGGCCGCCCGAACTCGCCGCGGACTGGATGCCGCAGCAACGCATCGTCAACGTGTACGGGCCGACGGAGACCACGATCGTTGTCAACATGGAGGAGTGCGTCCCCGGGATCGTCCCCATATCGTTGGGCGGTCCGATCCGCGGCGTCGCCGAGGTGGTGCTCGACGGACGGTTGCAGCCGGTGCCGGCAGGTGTCGAGGGAGAGATCTACATCGCCGGGCCCGGTCTGGCCCGCGGTTACCATCGTCGTGCCGGTACCACAGCGGGACGGTTCGTGGCAGACCCGTTCGGCGAGCCCGGCGGGCGGATGTACCGTACCGGTGACGTCGGAGTGTGGACCGTCGATGGCAAGCTCGAATACCGTGGCCGCAGTGACTTTCAGGTAAAGATCCGAGGATTCCGGATCGAACTCGGCGAGATCGACTCGGTGCTCGCGGGACATCCCGACGTGCGGTTCGCTGCGACCCTCGGCCGCTCGGGGCCGGGCGGTGACACCGTGCTCGTATCGTATGTGTCGGTCTTCGACGGCCGGGATGTCGCCGTCGACGAACTCCGGGCGCGGCTGTCCGCGCAGCTCCCCGAGTACATGGTGCCGGCTTCTATCGTCGTCCTCGACGAGATTCCGCTGACGCCCACCGGGAAGCTCGATCGTCGATCGTTACCCGATCCTGAGTTCAGCTCCACAGCAACCGTGTTCAGGCCTCCCACCAATCCGGTAGAGGAGGCCGTCACCGAGGTGTTTGCAGCCGTCCTCGATGTCGGCCGTGTCGGTATCGGTGATGATTTCTTCGAACTCGGCGGCAACTCGCTGTCCGCGACCCGCGTGGTGGCGCGGCTCGGCGGGACCCTCGGAATCGATCTGGGGGTACGCGCGCTCTTCGAGGCTCCTACCCCGGCGGCACTCGCGGAGCGCATCGAGCACGAGGGCGCGGGTGCGTCCGGGCGACCTGTCCTCGAGGCCGTCACTAGGCCGGACGAGATTCCGCTGTCGCCGGCACAGCAGCGGATGTGGTTCATCAACCAGTTCGATCCGGCTTCGCCTGCCTACAACGTGCCACTGGTGGTGCGCCTGTCGGGAGCGCTCGACACTACAGCGCTCAGTGCGGCCTTGGCGGACGTCGTGGATAGGCACGAGGCGTTGCGGACGGTCTACCCGATCGGCCGCGACGGCCCGGTGCAGCAGGTGCTTCCGGTGGCCGAGGCGATTCCAGTCCTGCGTCCGGTTCGGGTCGCGGACGAACGCGAGTTGGCCCGGCGGATCCGGGCCGAGGTATCTGCCGGTTTCGACGTCACCGCCCGGGTGCCGATGCGGGGTGCACTGTTCGCCGTCGGTGACGACCAGCACATCCTGGTTCTGGTGGCGCACCACATCGCGGTCGACGGATTCTCCACCGGACCGTTGTCCCGGGACCTGGTCCGCGCCTATGCGGCGCGCGCGACGGGTGGTGCCCCGGTGTGGTCGCCGCTCGCCGTGCAGTACGCCGACTACACCCTGTGGCAGCGGAGGCTGCTGGGTGAAGCCGACGATCCTGGGTCGCTCGCGGCGCGGCAACTGGACTATTGGACGTCGACGCTCGCGGGGGCGCCGGATCTGCTGGGTCTACCGCTGGATCGACCCCGGCCGCTCCAGCAGTCGTTCCGCGGCGCCCGAACGCGATTCGACATCGAGCCACAGCTACATCGCAGGATCGAGGAGTTCGCGCGGCGTCACGGCACGAGTGTGTTCATGACGGTGCATGCCGCACTCGCGGTACTCCTGAGTCGTCTCGGTGACACCGACGACATCGTGATCGGCACCCCGATCGCGGGCCGTGGCGAACCGGCCCTGGACGATCTGGTGGGGATGCTTGTCGGCACCCTCGCGCTGCGCACCCGCGTCGATGCGGGACGGTCGTTCGCGGAACTGCTGGCAACGGTGCGTGATGTCGACCTCGGGGCGTTCGCGCAGGCCGACGTCCCGTTCGAACGCGTGGTGGAGGCCCTCGATCCGCCGCGATCGACTGCGTACTCCCCGATCTTCCAGGTGGCGTTGGAGTTCCAGAACGACGTACCCGTCCGTCTCGACCTTCCGGGGCTGACGGTAGAGGGGCTCTCCCCTCAGTCCGGTGTGGTCAAGGAGGATCTCGAGTTCGTGCTCGCCGGGCGGTTCGACGCTGCCGGTGACCCGGCCGGCATCGCCGGGAGCATCGAGTATGCGACGGACCTGTTCGACGCCGCCACAGTGCGCGGGTTCGCCGAACGCTTCGTCCGGGTCCTGGAGTCCGCGCTCGCGGAACCGCACGGCGCGGTTGGTGACATCGCGATCCTGGGCGATGCCGAGCTTCGCGGCCTCGCGCCGGCCCGCGGTGGTCCGGACGCGCCCTTGCTGATACTGCCGGAGCTGCTCGCTCGGGCGGCCCGAGAATCGGATGCGATCGCGGTCGTCTGCGACGGTGCTTACATGTCGTATGGCGAGCTCGATCGGCGGTCGAACCGGCTGGCGCGCATGCTGATCGGTCGAGGCGCGGGCCCCGAGCGCTATGTGGCGCTCGCACTGTCGCGATCACTCGAATCGGTGCTCGCACTGTGGGCGGTCGCGAAGACCGGTGCGGCATTCGTGCCGATCGATCCGGGCTATCCGGCCGGGCGGATCGAGCGCATGATCGGCGATTCCGGTGCCGTGCTGGGTTTGACAGTAGACAGTCAGCGGAATCTGTTGCCGGACAACGTCGACTGGGTGGTGCTTGACGACCCCGACACCCCGGCGGTGGTTGCGGTGATGTCGGAGACGGAGATCACCGACGCGGAGCGGCTCAACCAGGTGCACGTCGATCATCCCGCGTACCTGATCTACACGTCGGGATCCACCGGCATCCCGAAGGGCGTCGTCCTCACCCATCGCGGTCTGGCGAATCTCGCAACCGAGGAGCGCACACACCTGGGCGTGACGGCGGCCGCCCGTACCCTGCATTTCGCGTCGCCGAGCTTCGATGCATCGGTGTTCGAGACAGTGATGGCGCTCAGTGCCGGAGCGACGATGGTGATCGTTCCGCCGCACGTCTACGGTGGTGCTGAACTGGCTGATTTCCTCGAATCCGAGAAAGTATCACATGGATTCGTCACGCCGACGACGCTCGCTTCGGTGGACCCCGGCGGGCTCGACTCACTCCGGACGCTCGTCGTCGCGGGTGAACCGTGCCCGCCGGAACTGGTTGTGCGGTGGGCGCCGGGGCGGACGATGCTCAACGCATACGGGCCCACCGAAACCACGATCATGGCGAACATCAGCGCCCCGATGAGTCCGGGTGCACAGATCACTCTCGGCGGACCGATCCGCGGAGTGTCCGAACTGGTACTCGATGCGCGCCTTCATCCGGTGGCATACGGGGTGGTGGGCGAGCTGTACATCGCCGGGTCGGCGCTGGCACGTGGCTATCACCACCAGCCCGGGCTCACAGCGGGCCGCTTCGTTGCCGATCCCTTCGGTGATCCCGGCGAAAGGATCTACCGCACCGGTGATTTGGTTCGTCGACGAATCGATGGAGAGCTCGAGTACGTCGGGCGCAGCGACTTCCAGGTCAAGGTTCGAGGCTTCCGCATCGAACCCGCGGAGATCGACGCCGTGCTCACCGCGCAGCCGGGTGTCGCCTTCGCGGTCACGATCGCGCGCACCGGACCTGCGGGAAACTCGCTGCTGTGCTCGTATGTGCGGTCCGCCGAGAATGAGAACGTCGATCCTGACGAGCTGCGCCGCGCTGTGGCACAACTACTTCCGGGCCACATGGTTCCCGCATCGGTGACGGTACTCGAACGGATCCCGTCCACCCCGACCGGTAAGCTCGACCGGAATGCGTTGCCGATGCCCGAGTTCATGTCGGGCGGTAGCCGGTTCCGAGAGCCGTCGGGTCCGCTGGAATCGGCGGCGGCGAGCGTGTTCGCCGCGGCGCTGGGGTTGGATCGAATCGGCGCGGACGACAGCTTCTTCGACCTGGGTGGGAACTCGCTGCTGGCGACGCGGGTGGTGACCGAACTCCGTGAGCGGCTGGGACGGGAGATTCCGCTGCAGGCGCTGTTCCTTCATCCGACGCCGGCTGGGCTGGCTGGGCGGATCGGAGCTGCGGCCACCGAAAGTGACGTGGACCAGGCTCTGAGAGTTGTGATCCCGCTGCGCAACAAAGGAACCGGGCGCCCGCTGTTCTGTGTTCACCCCGGCATCGGGTTGTCGTGGGGGTACACCGGCCTGGTCCGCCACCTTCCGCCTGATCGCCCAGTGTTCGGGCTGCAGCTGCCCACGATCAGTGGCGGCCCTGGATATGGATCGCTCGAGGACCTCGCACACCGATACGTCGACGAGATCCGGTCGATCGCCCCGAACGGGCCGTACGATCTGCTCGGCTGGTCGCTCGGCGGCGTCCTCGCACACGCCATGGCCGTTGAGTTGCAGAGCAGCGGACACTCCGTGTCGACACTGGCCGTCATGGACAGCTACCCGGACGACGGTTCGGATCCCCTGCTCGGACGCCTCGACCTCGTTGATCTGCTTCGCGGTCTGGGGCTGGAGGTGGCTGTATCCGAAGATGATCGGGATCTCACCTACGAATCGGCGGCTCGCCTGCTGAACGACTTCCTCGGTACCAGGGGGATCACGGCCGCACATCTGGAACGAATCAACGACGGCTATGCGAACTCACGATTGCTGGTGCACCGCTTCGTGCCCGGAGTGTTCGCCGGGGACCTGCTGGTGTTCCCGGCGGCGCGCGGACAGGGCGGTGGCACCGACCGGTCGTCGCAAGAGTGGCGCCCGTTCGTCACCGGGGCCATCGATGAGCATCGCGTCGACTGTCGGCACAACGACATGATCGAGCCGTCATCGCTGTCCGTGATCGGGCCCGCGCTGTCCACGTATCTGCAGCGGCGGAGCTAGCCGGGATTCGGAGTCCGGCTGCTACGCATCAGTGCATTGCCCGGAGTTCGAATTTGAGGACCTTCCCGGTGGGGGTACGGGGCAAGTCCAGTGGGAACACGATCTCCTCTGGCACCTTGTACCGCGCGAGCAGTGTGCGGGTGTGCGCGATGATCTCGTCGGCGGTGGCCGAGTGTCCCGGCTTGACGATGACGAATGCCTTGGGCCGTTCGCCCCACTTCTCATGCGGCACACCGACGACGGCCACGTCGAGCACTGCGGGGTGCGAGATGATCGCCTGCTCAACTTCGACGGTCGAGATGTTCTCGCCGCCGGAGATGATGATGTCCTTCGCGCGGTCCTTGAGCTGGATGTAGCCGTCCGCGTGCATCACGCCCAGATCGCCGGTGTGGAACCACCCGCCCGCGAACGCCTCTGCGGTGGCCTCCGGATCGCGGTAGTAGCCGAGCATCACGTTGTTGCCGCGCAACACGATCTCACCCATGGTCTGACCGTCCGCGGGGACGTCCGCCATGTTGTCGTCGACGACGCGCGCGTTCTCGGCCTGCAGCATGCCCACGCCCTGCCGGGAGATCAGCGCAGCGCGCTCCTCTGGGGTGCGCTCGTTCCACGACTCCTGGTATTCGCAGATCGTGTACGGCCCGTAGACCTCGGTGAGCCCGTACACGTGCACGACCGTGATGCCGAGCGTCTCGAGCTGTGCGATCACGGTCGGCGACGGGGGCGCGCCCGCAGTGGTGATTCGCAGCGACTCGACCGGATGAGACTGTGGCGCAGTGGCGATCGTCGTGCACACGGCCGGGGCGCCGCACAGATTGGTGATACCGAGGTGGTCGATCGCGTCCCAGATCGCGTCGGCGCGCACCGCCCGCAGGCAAACATGGGTGCCGGCGGCTGCGGTCACTGCCCACGGTGTGCACCAGCCGTTGCAGTGGAACATCGGCAGTGTCCACAGGTACTTGGTGTTGCCGTCGAATCCGTTGTGGAACGTTTCGCCCAGCGAGTTCAGGTAGGCGCCTCGATGGCTGTACATGACGCCCTTGGGCTTGCCTGTCGTTCCGGACGTGTAGTTGATGGCAATGACCTGCTGTTCGTCATCGACGCCCCAATGGAGTGGTTCGTCCGTCAGGCCGTCCCGGCTGCGCAGGAACTCGTCGTACCGTCCCGTCGCCACACCGGCGGGGACGTCGGGGCAGGGGATCGTCGAATCCGGTATCTCGATGACCTCGGTGACGCTGCCGACGTTTTCCCGCACGGTGCGCACCGAGCCCACCAGCTCGGAGTCGACGAACAGGATCCGGGCCCCGGCGTGGTCGAGAATGTACTCGAGTTCTGGTCCGGCCAGTCGGGAGTTGAGGGCGATCAGCACACCACCGGCGAGCGGCACGGCGAAGTGGGCCATCAGCATCTCGGGGGTGTTGGGGCACAGATAGGCGATGCGGTCGCCCGGTTCGATCCGGGATCGCAGCACCCGCGCGAGCTGCGCCACCTCGTCCGCGAACTCCCGATAGGTGTAGCGGCGGTCCCCGTGGATGATTGCGGTCTTGTCGGGGAACACCGACGCCGAGCGGTCCAGGAAACGCAACGGACTGAGCGGCGTGTGGTTCGCCGAGGCGGACAGTTCGGGCACGAGTACCTCCGTGGTGATGACAAGTGACGGGCATTACATACCGTCGGACGCGACGCTATGGGTCACGGTCCGGTGGTCGCTACCCTCTGAAGTGGGTATCCGAGGGTGCCCGTCCCGAACCGACAGCGACCGAACCGACAGCGACCGAACGAACAGATGACCGACTTCCTGAGACCGAGTGACGCCGACGCGATCCGCGCCGAGCTGCGCTATCTGCGCCGCAGCACGACGCTGCCGGTGCTGTTCGGGGGCATGGTGGACGGACGGTGCCTGCGGTTGTCGGGGTTCGTCGGTACGCGCGGCACGCTGCTGCGCGACCTGGTGATCGACACCGAGTGCGGGCTCGGCGGCCGGGTCATTGCCGAACAGCGAGCCGGCGCAGTCCAGGACTACGCGAACTCGCGGCACATCACACACGACTACGACCACGAGGTGGCGAGCGAGGGCATCGAGTCGCTACTCGCGGCGCCCGTCGTGGTTCGCGGGCAGACGCGGGCGGCGGTGTACGGCGGGCTGCGCGCCAACCTGCCGATCGGCGACGTGGTGGCCGACGTCGTGATGCGGTCCGCGCACAAGCTCGCTCGCGAGATCGAGATCCGCGACGAGGTGGACCGCCGGCTCACGATGATCGAGAACTCGCGCACCGCGCCGGACGCCCCGCGCGATCCGAAGGTATCGGAGGGCATCACCGAGAGCTACCTGGCGCTGCGGGCGATCGCGGACCGGCTCTCCGACGATGCGCTGAGCGCCGAGGTGCGGGCGGTCGAACGCCAGCTGCGCGGACTCGCCACGGGCGCCACCGAACCACCGAGGGTCTCGTTGTCGGCACGCGAATTCGAGGTCCTCACCCATGTCGCGCTGGGGTGCCGAAACGCGGAAATAGCCGAGCGCCTGAGCCTCAGTGTCGAAACGATCAAGAGTTACATGCGCAACATCATGACCAAGCTCGACGCCCGCAGCCGCCATGAGGCGGTCGTGGAAGCCCGGCGGCAGGGGCTCATCCCGTAGCGGTGATCGCCGCGAGTCGGTTCCAGTTGTCGCCTTCAGCGGAGTCGGAGTAAGGTGTCGTCGTTCGGGTCGGCCCGCGAGAAGCGTGCGTCGACGGGATTCGAGACGGAGGAGGTGGGGCTGACAATGAGTAGCCAACCTCCGAGTACCAGCTGAAACAGGTCAATCCACGCCACTCGATCGAGTGGTATTCGACTGGTGCCTGCAGGATCGCGCAGCGCGGTCCGAGTTGCAGGCCTTCCCGGAAGCCGTGTTCGACATGCGTGAAATGCGTCCCATTCGTTCGATTCTGCCCCGCCGCGCAGCCGGTACTACCGAAGGCCTGACGTCCCCGGAACACTCGATGGCGCCCCGCCAGCAGGCACCTCAGCAGGCGCCCTCGCAGCCCGGTGTCGTCGAGGCCAGCGTGGTCAACAGCGCCGTGTATCGCGATGGTCACCGGATCTCGACACCCGCGACGCTGGCTGAGGCGCTCGAGAGTCTGCCCGACGAGTCGTCGATGGCCTGGATCGGTCTCTATCGTCCGGATGACGCTCAATTGAATGCTGCGGCAAAGCAATTCGACCTCCATGAGCTTGCGGTCGAGGATGCGATCGTTGCGCATCAGCGGCCCAAGCTCGAGCGGTACGGCGACACGTTGTTCGTGGTACTCCGGGCGGCGCGCTACGTCGACGAGTCCGAGCGCGTCGACTTCGGTGAGGTGCATATCTTCTGCGGACCGACGTTCGTGCTCACCGTCCGGCACAGCGAATCGCCCGACCTGTCGGCTGTCCGCAAGCGGATGGAGGGTGATCCCGAACTGCTCAAGCTGGGCCCCGAGGCCGTGCTGTATGCGATTCTCGACGCCGTGGTCGACGGCTACGCGCCCGTCGTCGCCGGTTTGCAGAACGACATCGACGAGATCGAGACCGAGGTGTTCAGCGGCGACCCGATGGTGTCCCGCCGCATCTACGAACTCTCTCGTGAGGTCGTGGAGTTCCAGCGTGCCACCAAGCCGCTGGTGGGCATGCTCCGTGGGCTGTCCGCGGGCTTCGACAAGTACAACACCGACGAGGAATTGCAGCGCTACCTGCGTGATGTCACCGACCACGCGACCATGGTCGTCGAGCGGGTCGACGGATTCCGGGAACTGCTCGGCAGCATCCTCGCGCTCAACGCGACGCTGGTCTCGCAGGCGCAGAACGAAGAGATGCGCAATATGACCGAGGCCAGCTACGCGCAGAACGAGGAGATCAAGAAGGTCTCGGCGTGGGCCGCAATCCTGTTCGCGCCCACACTGATCGGCACCGTGTACGGCATGAACTTCGACACGATGCCCGAGTTGCACTGGGTCGGTGGCTATCCCTTCGCGTTGATGCTCATGGTTCTCACCTGCACGGGGCTGCACACGGTCTTCAAACGGCGCGGCTGGTTGTAGATCGAGCCGGGCGGTCGGCTAGAGTCTCGGGCGTGACCCCACTGCGTCCGATCGACTCCGGTGAGCTGCTGACGCGGCGCCGCTATGTCGATTTCGCGCTCGTGTGTACAACCGGGTGTCCGCGGGTCTGATCCGACCCGCCCCCGGTGCGTGATCGTTCGTGCCGGGTTCTCTTCACGCACCCCGCATCCGCACACGAACGATGGGCACTCACTTGACTACTGCATCCGTTTCGCACCTTGCCTCGATCATCTCCGCCACCTCCGACGCTGTGTCCGAGGACGCCGCCAAGGCACTCGTCGTCTTCCGTGCCTCCGCGCAGTCTCACGACGCCGTCGCCAGCACCGTCTCGCTCGGCAAGTACGCGGTGGAGGTGGACGAGCCGCCGGCGCTGGGCGGGGCCAATGCCGCCCCCAATCCGGTGGAGTACTACCTGGCGTCGCTGCTGTCGTGCCACGTGGTGACCTACCGATTCTGGGCCGAGAAGCTCGGCATCCGGGTCGACGACATCTCGGCGCGCGCTGAAGGAGACCTCGACGTGCGCGGCTTCTTCGGGTTCGACGATTCCGTGCGACCCGGCTTCGGCGAGGTCCGCGTCGTCGTGGACATCACCGGTCCGGAATCGCGCGAACGTTACCTCGAACTGCATGAGGCCGCCGAGGCACACTGCCCCGTGCTCGACCTGACGCGCAACGCGACGCCGGTTTCCACCGTCCTCGGGGTCTCCGCCGGTAACAACTGAGCGGGAGCACCGGCCGCGGCGAACCGCGCGCGAAGTGGGTGTGCGGGTGCCACTATGGACCCGTGGACCTGCCTATCGCGCCGCCCGTGCAACCGATGCTGGCCAAGGCCGCGGCCGGTGTGCCCGAACAACCCGACGGCGACCCGGTGTGGTCGTACGAACCGAAGTGGGACGGATTCCGCGCCATCGTGTTCCGTGATGGCGACAGCGTGGTGTTCGGATCCCGCGGCGGTAAGGACCTGGCCCGGTACTTCCCGGAGGTGGTCGCCGCGGTGCGCGCCGAACTGCCTGCGCGGTGCGTCATCGACGGAGAACTGGTGGTGCCCCGCGAGATCGGTGGCCGGACGCGGCTGGACTGGGGCTCGCTGTCCGAACGCATCCACCCCGCCGACAGCCGGGTGAAACTGCTCGCCGAGCAGACTCCTGCACAGTTCATCGGCTTCGACCTGCTCGCGCTCGGCGACGACGACTTCACCTCGCGTCCGTTCGCCGAGCGCCGCAGCGCGCTGCTCGGCACGGTCGGGGGCGGGCCCAGTTGCCACGTCACCGCGGCCACCCTGGACAGCGCCACCGCGCAGCTCTGGTTCGAGACGTTCGAGGGCGCCGGGCTCGATGGCGTCGTCGCGAAGAGGCTCGACAGCCACTACCTGCCCAACAAACGGGAGATGGTGAAGGTCAAGCACTCTCGTACCGCCGATGTCGTCGCGATCGGCTACCGGCCGCACAAGAGCCAGCCGGGTATCGGGTCGATCCTGCTGGGCCTCTACGACGGCGGTGAGTTGCACATGGTCGGAGGGGCATCCGCATTCACTGCGAATCGCCGCGTCGAGCTGCTGGCCGAGCTCGAGCCGCTGCGGGTGGGTGACGACGTCGTCGCCGAGGGCGAAGCCACGCGGTGGCGGTCGGGTGCCGACCGCAGCTGGGTGCCGCTGCGGGCCGAGCGCGTCCTCGAGGTGGCGTACGACCAGATGGAGGGCGGGCTGGGGGAGCGCGGGGACCACACCGGGGTCCGGTTCCGGCACGCGGCACGGTTCCTGCGGTGGCGCCCGGACCGGGCGCCCGAGTCGTGCACTTTCGAGCAGCTCGAGGTTCCGCTGCGCTACGACCTGGCCGACGTCCTATCCGAGAATTCCTGAGAACGGGGAACGGGGAACACTGAATCATGGCCGCCACCAAGCGCTCTCCGGCAGAGGAACTCGACATAGATGGCGTCGCAGTCCGCCTGTCGAACCCCGACAAGATCTACTACCCACGGCTCGGCGCGGAGGGTGGCACCAAGCGTCACCTCGTCGAGTACTACCGCAGGGTCGCGACCGGCGGCGAGCTGTTGAGGGCACTGCAGGACCGGCCGACCCACATCCAGCGGTTCCCTGACGGCGTCGAGGGCGAGGAGATCTACCAGAAGCGGGTGCCGGTCAAGCGACCCGAGCACGTCGGGGCGTGCGAGGTGACGTTCCCTTCGGGGCGCACCGCCGGGGTGCTGCGGGTGCGTACCGCGGCCGACATCGTGTGGGCCGCGAATCTCGGCACCGTCACGTTCCACCCGTGGGCGGTGCGCTGCCCCGACGTCGATCACCCCGATGAGCTGCGAATCGACCTTGATCCGCAACCGGGTACCGATTTCGACGATGCCCGCCGCATCGCGCTCGAGGTACTGCATCCACTACTCGACGAACTGGGTTTGATCGGATTCCCCAAGACGTCGGGTGGACGCGGGCTGCACGTCTACATTCGGCTCGAGCCGCGATGGGATTTCGTCGAGGTGCGCCGCGCCGGGATTGCACTGTGCCGGGAGATCGAGCGGCGCAGTGGTGACCGGGCCACGACGAACTGGTGGAAGGAGGAGCGTGGCCAGCGCGTCTTCCTCGACTTCAATCAGAACGCGAGGGACAAGACCATCGCGTCCGCCTATTCGGCCCGAAGCACCCCGATGGCGACCGTGTCCACCCCGGTGACCTGGTCCGAACTGGCGTCCGTCGAGCCCGACGACTTCACGATCGCGACCGTGCCGGCGCTGCTTGCGGGCCGCGGCGACCCGATGGCCACGCTCGACGATGTCGCGCACTCGCTCGAGGGCCTGCTCGAGATGGCCGATCGTGACCTGGCGACCGGGCTGGGCGATCTGCCGTACCCGCCGAACCATCCGAAGATGCCAGGAGAGCCCAAACGGGTGCAGCCGAGCCGCGATCGCGATCGCGATCTCGAGGGTGACGGCGGCGTCGGGAGTAGTTGATCTGTCGTTTGACCAGGTGTTCTGCTGTCCCGCTTATCGCGTATGTCTGTTTCCTCGCATCGTGCCCTCTTCCGCCGGTAGGCTCCCTCAGATCACAATGGAGTGGGAGCAGGATCGGAGGCCGCCATGTCGGTTCAGGTCGAGCATGAGGAACTGTCCGAGCCCGCGGCCGCGCGCCGTCAGCTGCCACCCACCGAGATGCTCGTGGATCCACGGTTCCTGTCGCTGGCAGACCGCTTCTTCTCGATGTACCGCCAGCCACACAACGGAGGCGGCGCGCTCGTCGCGTACGTGCATGGCGAGAAGGTGCTCGACATCTGGGCCGGCAATGCCGACCGTGATCGCCGGTGGAATCGCGATACCGTCGCGCTGTCCTTCTCTACCGGCAAAGGCGTCGCGAGCACCGTCACACATCGGCTCGCCGAGCGCGGAATCCTCGACTACGACGACCCGGTCGCGAAGTACTGGCCCGAGTTCGCGGCTGCGGGCAAGGAAGCGATCACGATTCGCGACATCCTGACCCACCGGACGGGATTGCACAAGGTTCGCGGTCTCGTGCCGGGCAGGCTCGGGCTTCTCGACTACGACACCGTGATCGATGCGCTTGCCGCGTCCGCTCCGGACCCGCGGCGGCTACGCGGCCCCGGCTACCACGCGGTGACGTTCGGGTGGCTCGTCGCGGAGACGGTCTCGCGTGCCACCGGCAAGCCCTTCACCCAGATCGTCCGAGAAGAGATCGCGGAGCCGCTCGGCGTCGACGAATTCTGGTACCAGGTCCCGGCCGACGAGAAGCCGCGGATTGCGAAACTCTTTCCGCATATCAATCCCGGCGGACTCGATTGGCGGATGACGTCCTCGGTGCTCTCACGCCTGGGCCCCACCCGCGGGCTGGCGGAGGCCGCGATGCCCGACGGTTTCGACGAGCTGGTGCGCAATCCGGCGGTGCACGACGCCGTCATGCCCGGGTGGAACGGCGTGTTCAGTGCGCGTTCGCTGGGCCGGATGTACGCCGCGATCGCGAACGGCGGTGTCCTCGACGGTCGACGGTTCCTCGAGCCCGAGACCCTCGAGCAGATGGGCACGGTGCAGACCCGCGACCGCGACTACGTGCTGGGCGTCAAGCTCGGCTGGCGGCTGGGCTACCACCCGCCGCTTCTCGCGAGCCGCGTGCAGCCCACCCGCGGTCTCGGCCACTACGGCGTCGGAGGTTCGGGCGCGTACGCCGATCCGGAGACCGGCCTCGCGTTGGCTTTCGTCACCAATCGGCTGGGTAATGCGGTAACCGCGCTCGGCGACCTGCGACTGGCGCGTCTGGGTGCCGAGGCCCAGGCGATCATGCGTTCGTGAAGGTCGACAGTTCAGTAGTTCGGCGAAGGAGGACGGCAGATGAGCAATCATGTGTACCGGGTTATCGAGATCGTCGGATCTTCCACTGACGGCGTCGATGCCGCGATCACGAACGCCGTTGCCCGGGCGAACGAGACGATTCGCAACCTCGAATGGTTCGAGGTGGTGGAGACCCGAGGCCACATCGAGAACGGGGCGATCGCGCATACGCAGGTGACGTTGAAGGTCGGATTCCGGCTCGAATAGGCGTCGGCGGTTCCCCCGTTACCGGCCGGTACGAAACCTCGACCAAAACTGCAACACGTTATAGTCTTGGTGAAGATCGAGATACTTGGTCAGGGCACTCACAGGTAGGGAAGAACTGTGGCTTATGTGATAACGCAGGCATGCTGCAACGACGCATCGTGTGTGGACGTCTGTCCCGTCAACTGCATTCATCCGACTCCCGACGAGCCGGAGTTCGCCACCACGGAGATGCTCTACATCGATCCGCAGACGTGCATCGACTGCGGTGCGTGTGTCGACGAGTGCCCCGTCGACGCAATCTTCGCCGAGAACGAGCTCAGCGAGGCGCACTCCATCTATCCCGAGATCAACGCCGCGTATTTCGAGAGGCATCCGATCGGGCCGGACTGGCCTGAGCTCGCGCAGCCGAAGCCGCTCAGTCCCGAACTGGGCACCCTCCGGGTTGCGATCGTCGGCACCGGACCGGCCGCCTGCTATGCCGCGATCGAGCTCACGGCCCGTCCGCGCGTCGAGGTCGACATGTTCGATCGCCTACCGACCCCGTACGGGCTGGTTCGTGCGGGCGTCGCGCCGGACCACCCGGGAACCAAGGGTGTCGCGGACGTGTTCCGGTCGGCAATGAGCAAGCGTTCCGTGCAGTGTCACTTCAACGTCGAGGTGGGGCAGCATCTGACCCACGAAGAGTTGCTCGAACACCACCACGCCGTCATCTACGCGGTCGGTGCCGCCAGCGACCGCCGTCTCGGCGTGCCCGGTGAGGACCTGCCCGGCAGCCACGCAGCCACCGAGTTCGTGGCCTGGTACAACGGCCATCCCGACTACGCGAATCGCACCTTCGATCTTTCCAGTGAGCGCGCGGTCATCATCGGCAACGGCAATGTTGCGCTCGACGTCGCCCGCATCCTCGTCACCGATCCCGACGAGCTCGCCAAGACCGATATGGCCGAGCATGCCGTCGAGGCGTTGCGCCACAGCAACATCCGTGAGGTCGTGATCGTCGGTCGCCGCGGCCCCGCACAGGCGGCGTACACCAACCCCGAGCTGATCGCACTCGGCCAGATGGCCGACGTCGACATCGTCGTGGACCCTGACGAGGCGATCCTGGACGCGGCCAGCCGTGCCTGGGTGGACGGCCCGGACTCCGAGCCGTCCGAGAAGCTCAAGGTGCGGCAGGTCGAGGAGTTTGCGAAGCGGAGCACCTCCGACGGCCGCAAGCGGATCGTCCTGCGCTATCTGGCCTCACCCGAGGAACTCCTGGGTGACGACCGCGTCGAGGGAATCCGTCTCGTGCGCAATGAGCTGGTGGCCGATGAATCGGGCACGCTCAGTGCCCGGCCCACCGACCGTACCGAGACCCTGTCGACTGGTCTGGTGCTGCGGTCGATCGGCTACAAGGGCCTGCCCATCGCCGACCTGCCGTTCGACGAGCGTCGCGGCGTCGTCCCGAACGAGGGCGGCCGCGTCATCGACCCGAAGACGGGCGCGCCGATCCCCGGCGTCTACGTTGCGGGCTGGATCAAGCGCGGACCCACCGGCGTCATCGGCACCAACAAGCACTGCTCGACTGCCACCGTTGACCTGTTGGTGTCGGACTTCGCCGCCGGCCTGCTCGGACAGCCGGGTAGCGACCGTGAGCACCTCGGACAGTTGGTTGCCGAACGGCAGCCGGACGTGATCGACTTCCAGGGCTGGCAGCGGATCGACAAGAAGGAGCGAGCGCTCGGAGCGTCCAGTGGACGCTCGCGCACCAAGCTCGTCGACCTTGCGTCGATGCTGGAGGCCGCACGCGCCGAGGGCTGAACACCGCCACCGGCGGGTCGGAATTGGACCGATCCGCCGGATATGGCTGAATGAGGGTGATCGGGTGGCCCACTCTCCTGTCGGACATCCGCGGTGTGAAGCGGCAAGCGAGGGGTGGAGGCCATGGCCGAGATGCGAGATCGGAACGCAGGACGTCGACGCTGGACAGTGCGGGCTGCGCTGGCTCTCATCGGAGTGACCGCTGCGGGCTCCGCCCTGGCCGCGCCCGTACAAGCTGCTCCACTGTTCCCCGGTGGACCAGAGCTGCCGACCTTGCAGCTACCGACATTCCAGATGCCGGCTTTCCAGCTGCCGACGCTGGAGTTGCCGCAGATCCCGACACCCCTGCTGCAGTTGCCGCCGGGCGTCGAGTTGCCGCCACAGGTCGCCGCCGCCCTCCCTCCCGGGTTGTTCACGCCCATCCCGCCCGCTCTCGCGCCGATCGGCCCCGCCAACTTCTCGGCGCCGTCGCTGAACCCGGCGCCCGGTGAGGTGGTCGGCATCGCCCAGCCGATCATCGTCCGATTCAACGAGGCCGTCGGTGATCGCGCGGTCGCCGAGCGGGCCATCCGCGTCACCACCAATCCGCCCGTCGCCGGACACTTCTACTGGATCAACGACAAGCAGGTCCGGTGGAAGCCGGAACAGTTCTGGCCCGCGAACATTCAGGTCACCGTCGACGCCGGCGACTCGCATTCGACGTTCTCGATCGGCGACGCCCAGGTGACGGTCGCGGACGACAACACCAAGCAGATCACCGTCACCCGAAACGGTCAGGTCGTCAAGACGATGCCGACATCGCTCGGCAAGCCCGGCTATGAGACCCCCAACGGCACCTACATCGTCGGTGAGAGGTTCCGGGACATGTACATGGACTCGTCCACGTACGGTGTGCCGATCGACGCCCCTGAGGGCTACCGGACGTACGTCGAGTACGCGACGCGAATCTCCTACAGCGGTATCTTCGTTCACGCCGCGCCGTGGTCGGTGAACCAGCAAGGCCGCGCAAACGTCAGCCACGGCTGCCTCAATGTCAGCACCGAGGACGGCAAGTGGTTCTTCGAGAACGCGCAGAAGGGTGACCCGGTGATCGTGCAGAACACCGCCGGCGGCATCCTCAGCGGTGCCGACGGGCTGGGCGACTGGAACCGCTGATCTGATGCTACGAGAAGGCGCTGCGCGAGTACGACCCGCGCAGCGCCTTCTTCGTACGACGTCAGTTGGTCTCCGTCACCGAAGCACGGTTGTGCAGCGTTTGCGCCACGGAGGTACTGCAGGGCCGGCCCCGACCGCCGTGCCATACCGGGCGTATCGGAGGAACGCATCCATCGGCCGATCCTCCCGAACGGCACGGGAGATTTCGGGTCTTCGTGATTGCGGGACACTCTGGCCGGCCCGGGCCCCGGGCCGGGTCGGGCCGTTACCTGCAAGATCTCCGGCGGGAGGATCTCGCGCATAATCCCTGCCATGACCGTGACGCGTTCGATCCTGCTGTTCGTCCTGGCTGCCCTGTTCGAGATCGGTGGGGCGTGGCTGGTATGGCAGGGTATCCGCGAGCACCGCGGCTGGCTGTGGGTAGGTGCCGGCATGCTCGCGCTCGGCATCTATGGTCTGGTCGCGACGCTGCAGCCCGACGCCAACTTCGGACGCATCCTCGCCGCGTACGGTGGGGTGTTCGTGGCGGGTTCGCTGCTGTGGGCGGTGGTGATGGACGGCTTCCGCCCCGACCGCTACGACATCATCGGCGCCGCGATCTGCCTGTGCGGCGTCGGCGTGATCATGTATGCACGCTAGGCCCGTGCGCGGTAAGGGTGCACAGAGACTCCCTAACCGCGCACGGGCGCGGAGCGCCTACCAGATCTTCACGCGCTTCTCGGGTTCGAGATAGAGTGCGTCACCCGGCTGCACGCCGAACGCGTCGTGGAAGCTGTCGAGATTGCGAATCACGCCGTTGCAGCGGAACTCCGGCGGCGAGTGTGGGTCGACGGCCAGGCGTCGGATAGCTTCCTCATTGCGCGCCTTGGTCCGCCACACCTGCGCCCAGCCGAAGAACACGCGCTGCAGCCCGGTGAGCTCGTCGAGCACCGGCGCTTCGGTGCCCTCGGTCGCGATTCGGTATGCCGCGAGCGCGATCGACAGCCCGCCCAGGTCGCCGATGTTCTCGCCGATCGTGAACTCGCCGTTGACGTGATGGCCCGGCAGGTCCTTGGGTTCGAACTCGTTGTACTGCTCGATGAGCGCCTTGGTCCGCTTGCCGAACTCGGTGCGGTCGTCGTCGGTCCACCAGTCCACCATGTTGCCGTCGCCGTCGTACTTGGCGCCCTGGTCGTCGAAGCCGTGCCCGATTTCGTGCCCGATCACGGCTCCGATGCCGCCGTAGTTGGCCGCATCGTCAGCCGTCGCATCGAAGAACGGCGGCTGCAGAATCGCTGCGGGAAAAACGATCTCGTTCATGCCCGGGTTGTAGTAGGCGTTGACCGTCTGCGGCGTCATGAACCACTCGTCGCGGTCCACCGGACCGCCGAGCTTGGCGATGTCGCGGTCATGTTCGGCTGCGTACCCGCTGCGGTAGTTGCCGACCAGGTCGGCCGGATCGATCTCGACGGCCGAGTAGTCCCGCCACTTGTCGGGGTAACCGATCTTCGGGGTGAACTTCTCGAGCTTCGCGAGCGCAGCCTGCCGGGTCTCCGGCGACATCCACTCGAGGTCGGAGATATTGCGGCGGTACGCTTCCTGCAGGTTCGCCACCAGCTGCTTCATGCGCGCCTTGGACTCGGGCGGGAAGTGCCGGTCGACGTACAGCTTGCCGACGGCCTCGCCCAAGAGGTCCTGTACCAGTGAGACGCCGCGCTTCCAGCGTTCACGGTTCTCCTCGGTGCCGCTGAGTGTCTTGCCGTAGAACGCGAAGTCCTCCGCGACGATCGCCTCGGTCAGGTACGGCGCCCGCGAGTGCAGGATGCGCCACGTGGCCCACGCCTTCCAGTCCTCGATCGCGCTCGACGTCCACAGTTCGGTGAACGACTCGACGAAGCCAGGCTGGCGCACCACGATCTCGGCGAGCTGTTCCGGCGTCGCCTGCAGTCCGGAAATCCATGAATCCCAGTCGAATCCGCCGTACTGCGTATGCAGATCGTCCAACGTCACCAGGTTGTAGCTCAGCTCGGCGTCGCGGCGTTTGACGACGTCCCAGTGACCGGCCGCGAGCTTCGTCTCGAGGTCGAACACCCGCTGCGCGTCGTACTCGATCCCGGCCAGCTCGAACATCTTCCGGATGTGCGCAACGTACGCCTCGCGTATCGGGGCGTAGTTCTCCTCTCGGTAGTACGACTCGTCGGGCAGACCGATGCCGGACTGGGTGAAGTGCACCAGGTAGCGTGCCGAGTTCTTGGCGTCGGTGTCGACGTACTGGCCGATTGCGCCGCCGACGCCGGTGCGCTGCAGGCGTCCGACGATCCCAGCCAGTTCGCTCCGGTCGGCCGCGGCCGCGACGGCTGCGAGTTCGTCCGCGATCGGTGACAACCCGGCGGCTTCGACCGCGTCGGCTGCCATGAAGCTCGAATACAGGTCGCCGATCTTCTGGGCGTCGGAGCCGGGAGCCGCACCGGAAGCCGAGGCCTCCTGAATGAGCGTCTGGACATCCACCTCGGCCTTGTCGTACAGCGTGCGGAAGGCCCCGTCCACCGCGCGGTCGGCGGGGATTTCGTATTCGTTCAACCACTTGCCGTTGACGTGGACGAACAAATCGTCCTGCGGTCGGATGCCGGTGTCGAGATGAGTGAGGTCGATGCCGGAGGGCTGCGCGGTCGTCATCGCTCCATCTTTACACCGCGACGCGTTTCGGGACCGGCCGTCGCGGATTCGTGCAGCGTCCGAGCGTGTGACGGCGGAGAATCCGGCCGCCCCGCTATCCGTTGACAGCAGTCCAAAGCGTGTGCAAGATCACTTCGAAATCGGGTGATTTGCCGGGCACTCATGATCGGGAACGGGTGGAGCTTGAAGAGAATTGTCACGGCAGGGGCGGGTCTGCTGGTCGCGAGTGCGGTTGTATTGGGATCGGTTTCGACGGCCTCCGCACACGGCTACGTCAGCGGTTCCATCGTCGCGCGGCAGGCCGCGACGCAGAACGTCAACCGTGGTGCCGTGCAGTACGAACCGCAGAGCCTCGAGGCGCCCAAGGGCTTCCCGCAGGCCGGACCCGTGGACGGGAAGTTGGCCTCCGCTGGCGGTCTGTTCGGAGGCAACCTCGATGAACAGTCGTCGACCCGCTGGTACAAGAACCGGGTCCGGTCCGGCCCCAACCAGTTCACGTGGACCTTCACCGCTCCGCATCGGACGTCGCAGTGGCGCTACTACATCACCAAGACCGGGTGGGATCCGAATGCGCCGCTCACCCGCAGCGAGCTCGAGCTGATCACCACGGTGCAGCACGATGGTTCGGCGGCGTCATCGAATCCGACCCACACCATTGCGATTCCGGCAGATCGCAAGGGCTACCACGTGGTCTACGCGGTGTGGGACATTGCCGACACCTCCAACGCGTTCTACAACGCCATCGACCTCGACATCGTGGATTCCGGGACGCCGCCGGCGGATACGACGGCGCCCTCGGCTCCTTCGGACCCCGTTGCGGGCGATGTGACGGCAGGCTCGGTCCGGTTGTCGTGGGCTACGGCGTCGGACAACGTAGGCGTCGCCGGCTACCGAGTGTTCCGGAACGGCCACCAGGTCGGAGTGTCCACGGGCCCGACGTACACCGACACCGGCCTCGCGCCGTCGACCCGGTACAGCTACACGATTCGGGCCGTTGACGCGGCCGGCAACGTGTCGGGTGACAGTGCGGCGGTCACCGTGACCACCGCCGCGGTTCCGGCCGTCGACGTGACCGCGCCGAGCGCACCCACCGGGTTGCACTCGATGGGTACCACCTCGTCGAGCGTCTCGCTGATGTGGACGGCCGCCACCGACAACGTCGGCGTCCACCACTACGACGTGCTGCGGGCACCCGCCGGGACGGCGGATACGTTCGCCAAGGTCGGCACCACCACCGGCACCACGTTCGAGAGCACAGGGCTCGCCGCCTCCACCACGTACCGCTACCGGGTGGTCGCGTTCGACGCGGCCGGCAATGCAACGGCGGGGACGCCGTTCACCGTCACCACGAAGGCCACGGGTTCTACCCCCACCCAGCCGATTGGGACGTGGAACGCCCGGGCTGCATACGTGAAGGGAGACCGGGTCACCCACGGTGGTCGGACCTACGAGTGCGTGCAGTCCTATCGGGGTGTGGGCGATCCGAACTGGATCAACGCCCCGTCACTCTGGAAGCTGGTCTGACCGCAAACCGTCTTGGACGCCGGTTTGGAGAGTGGCCGATAAGGCGGGCGACTGATTACAGCAGCTGCGCACTCGCGGACGCCCGGATCAGCGTCTGACCGGAGCCGTCGACGAGCCGGGATTCGATGAGCGCCAATCGTCGCCCGGCCCGCACCACCTCTGCCTCGGCGGTGATCGGGGGGCCGTCGGTGGCGGGAGAGCGGATGAAGTCGATCCGCAGGTCGAGGATTCGGTACTGCTGGTCGGCGGCCGTCAGCGTCTGCGCGACGAGCCCGTTGATCAGATCAGCGGCGCTGATCAGGATGCCGCCCTGTATCGATCCGAGCGGATTGCTCATCCAGTCCAGAGGCGTGAACGATGCGGTGAGGTTGCCGCGTTCGACATCGGTGAGGCGCAGATCGAGCAGGCCGGCGAGCGGGCCGCGGGCGATGCGCTCGGATGCGATGTCGTCGACGATGTCGAGCCCGCTGCGTCCGGCGAGTTCGTCGGCGGCGGCGCAGGGCTCGGGCGCGGGGACGGGTAGCCTTTCCCCGCTGAGCACCGCGTCGGCGTTGGCGCGAGGGCGGGTGACGAGGACGCTCCGGGACTGCAGCACGGCGACGACATTGCCGTCTCCGTCGTGCATGACGCCCGACGCCAGGCCCATACCGCTGTCGGCATCGAGGTGGACGGCGTCACCGGTCGCGACGATGGTGCCGTGCGCGGGCATCGGTGCGGCCAGCGTCGCCGACACCTGCGACAGCACCACCCCGACGCCCTTCGGGACCGAGTTACCGAGCGCCCCGCCAGGGCACGCGTCGGTGAGTACGCCCATCGACCCCAGGACGGTGTGGCCGCGGTGGTCGTGGAACCGCGGCCCCACCTCCTGGGCGAGGACGAGGTGCCCGGGCCGCAGCTCACGTACTTGCACTCCCATCAGCAGGTTGAGCCGGTCGAGCAACTCGGGGGCTGGGCGCACATCTTCGGCAGCGGTGGTCATTCGTTCTGTGTACCACCACAGCTCACCGTCGCCGAACCGCTGCCCAGTTCGCCGCGCCCGTGGTCGGGGTTCACGCGCCGCATCTCAGTTCCCGATACGTGCGTGCATCTCCCAGATGAGGACCTCCGCGGCGCTGTCAGTGGACAGTGTCTGCCCGCCGGATGTGCTGAGCCGGACGGCGTCACCCTCATAGATCGTGCCGACACCCTCCATCTCCGCAGTGCCCCGTGCGACGAAGACGTGTACGAACAGTGCCTCGGGCACCCGCACCGGCTTGCCTGGCTGCAGGCGTGCGACGTGCAGCGACGCATGCTTGTTGTGGATGCGAATTGCGGCATGATCGCGGTGTTCGCGCATGCCCGACGCGACTGGGACGAGGGCGCCGGAGAGCAGCTCGGCATCGATCTCGAGCTGCTCGTACCCGGGCGCGATACCGGCCTCGTCGGGCACCACCCACATCTGGACGAAGTGCACAGGATCGCTGTGTTCGTCGCCCTCGAGCCGCCACGAGTCGTTCTTCTCCGAGTGCAGGATGCCGGTTCCTGCGCTCATCCGCTGCGCCAGCCCGGGGTAGATCACGCCGGAGTGGCCGATGGAGTCCTGGTGCACCAGCGACCCGCGCAGGACCCAGGTGACGATCTCCATGTCCTTGTGTGGGTGGGTGTCGAAACCCTGACCGGGCTGGACGGTGTCGTCGTTGTTGACGAGCAGCAGACCGTGATGAGTGTTGTCCGGGTCGTAGTGGTGTCCGAATGAGAACGAGTGCTTCGAGTCCAGCCACGGGATCTTGGTCTTCAGGCGGTCGCCCGCGCGGTGGACGTCGATGTGGGGGGTCGTGAGTGCGGTCATTGCGGTCCTCCTCGGTGACAGTCGCTGTCGGGCGCACGCACTGTCGAGCCCAGCGTACGAAGTGGGGGTCTTCCGCGTCGAATCAGTGGTGTCGGTTCGGTCTCGGAGTGTTCACGGACGAGTGACGGAATCGGCGATCGAGGAGTTATGGTCGCCGACACCCGTGATCGGTTGCCCGCCAGTATAATTGGTCGCTCAGGCGAGAATCAGTCGAGGCTCTCGTGGGCCGCGGGAACGGAGCCCAGTCGACCGGCTTGGTAGTCCTCGAACGCCTGCATGACCTCGGCCTTGGTGTTCATCACGAACGGGCCGGCCATCGCGATGGGCTCACGGATGGGCCGCCCGCCCAGGATGAACACCTCGAGCGACTCGGTGCGTGAGTCCTGGGTGTTCGCGGCGGTGATCGTGATCGTGTCGCCGCTGTATGGTCCCCCGTCGCTTCGCTCGCCGCTGTGAAATCCCCCGTCGCTTCGCTCGCCGCTGTGAAATCCCCCGTCGCTTCGCTCGCCGCGTCCGAACACTGCGGTCTGTCCGGACGAGATCGGCCGACGATCGACGCCGACGAATCCGTCCCCCGCCAGCACGTAGACGAGTGCGTTGAAGCCGCGGTTCCACGGCAGTGTGACGCTTGCGCCCGGCGCGACCGTGGTGTGTGACAGCGCGATCGGGGTGTACGTCGAGCCCGGTCCCTGGTGGCCGGCGATCTCGCCCGCGATCACGCGGATCAACGCGCCGCCGTCGTGGCTCGAGAGCAGTGCGACCTTGCTGCCGGTGATGTCCTGGTACCGGGGTGCGGCCATCTTGTTGTTCTTGGGTAGGTTGACCCACAGCTGGACGCCGTGGAACAGGCCGCCGCTCATGACGAGGTGCTCGGGCGGGGTCTCGATGTGGAGGATGCCGCCACCCGCGGTCATCCACTGGGTGTCGCCGCCACCGATGGTGCCGCCGCCGCCATTGGAATCCTGATGCTCCATGATCCCGTCGATCATGTAGGTGACTGTCTCGAAGCCGCGATGCGGATGCCACGGCGTGCCCTTGGGCTCTCCGGGGGCGTAGTTCACCTCGCCCATCTGGTCCATGTGGATGAACGGGTCGAGGTGGTGGAGGTCGATGCCGGCGAACGCGCGCCGAACCGGGAAGCCCTCGCCTTCATATCCGGTGGGTGCGGTGACGACGTCCAGCACGGGACGGTCGATCGCGGTCGGGTCGGCTACCTCGATGCGGGGCAGCGTGAGGATGTTGTCGACGGTCACGGCAGGCATGTGGCACCCCTCAGGTTATGTAGTTGAGGATTCAACTAGTTCACCTTAGCTCAACGCCTCACATGCGCGTCTATTCCCCGCCCATCAACGGAACGGGTTGCCGCGTCAGGCGTCGGCGTCGTGCCCAGAACTCAGCAGGCCGAGCTTGATTGCCGTCGTAAGTGCGTCGGCTCGCGAGTGCACGCCCAATTTGCGGTACAGACTGCGGAGCTGGCTCTTGACGGTGTTCTGTGAGACGTACAGTCGGGCCGCGATGTCCGCGACGGCCGGCGACTCGGTCAGGGCGGCGAGGACCGCTGACTCCCGGTCGCTGATCTGGATGAGCTTGATGACGTCGGGGAACACCGCCCGGTCGGGCGGAGGTGTCGCGGTCAGCCAGTTCTCCGGTAGTGCCACCTCCAGTTCCGACAACTGCGCGATCCGCCCGGCCGGCTGCGAGGCGTACGGGCGGACCAGTCCCGTCTGCCCGGACAGCGCGACGGCGCGCTGCAGCATCGCCCTGGCCCGGGTCTTGTTCGACAGATCGAGGTGAGCGGCCGCCTGGATCAGCGCCGATTCCATCCGGACCCGTGGGTGCGGGCAGTCCGACACCACCGCTCGTGCGCAATCTGCAAGTGCGGACGCCGGGTTGCCACTCGACAGATCTACCCGAGCCCGGGCAATCGTCGTCCACGGTCCCTGTCCGCGGGCGCCTTCGATAGCCGCCCGCGCCTCGTTGCCCTGGCCGAGCGCCGACAACAGTTCCGCCTCGGCCGCGGCGAGGAGCGGCGCCGCGACGGAGCAGGGCGTGAACCACCGGTCGTACACCGCGGTGGCGCGGTGTAGCCGGTCGAGTCCTTGTTCGGCGGTTCCGGACACAAGCGCGAGCTGGCAGTGCGCGTAGACCGCGAATGCCCACAGCTCCTCGTCGTCGGGTAGGTCGCCCAGATCCGCGAGGATCTTCGCCGCGACGTGGACCTCCATCCGGTCGAGCGCGACCAACGCGCCCGCCACCAGGCCACCGACTCGGACCATCGACGAGATCCAGGTCGACGCGTCCTCGTACCGCTGTTCTTTCTCGAGCCAGGACTCGGCGTGGGTAAGCTCGCCGGCCAACGCGTAGTTGAGGGCGATGCTGCCTGCGGCGTTGCGGGCGATGAAGTCCGTGCCGGCCGGACGGTTGCTGGTGAAGGCGCGGCGGAACTCCATCGACGCGCGGGTCAGGTTGCCGTGCAACTGGTGGGTGATGCCCCACTGCAGGCGCAGGAGGGGGAGGAAATCCGCGACGGCGTCGTTCTGGAACTCGACCGCGGTGTCACCCAGCGTGGCCAGCCGGATGCTGAGCTCGGAGGCCTGCGCGAAGTTGCCGGAGACTCGCAGGATGAGCGACTGTACGCTGCTCACAGCGAGCGCGTCCGAGGCATCCTGGGTGCGGCCGAGGGCCTCGAGTGCGTCGGCGTCCACAGGGGTTGATTCCGGAAACCGAGTCAGGTCCGAGCCGAGGCGGAGGAACAGCTCACGGCCGGCGCTGATCGACGGCTCGCCCTCGGCGATATCGGCGGGCAACAACAGGAGCGCCTCCCGCACCAGCTGGAAGTGTTGCGAGACCAACTCCGCCCAGTTCGACCGGAGAGTAGACATCGCGAGCTCCCAGTCGTGTGCGTCGAGTGCATGGACGAGCGCCTGTGCTGGTTCTTGTCGCGACAGGAACCAGCGTGCGAGCTCGCCGGGCGCCCGCAGCGGGCCGGCGGGGGACTCGAGTCGCACTGTGCGCATCAGCGACTCACGGATCGCGCGGGGGAACTGCCACTCGTCGTCGTTCGGCCACAGCGAGCGGCTCAGCACACCCGCCGATTCCAGCGCGCGAAGGTGCCGGGCCGCGTCATCGTCACCGGTCAGGGCCGTGAGAGCGGCTTCGGTGAGGACCCGTGCCGCGGAGGCGGTAAAGATCAGCTCCCGCCGTTCGGCCAGTTCGGGATCGCCGAGAATCTCCCGGTCGACGTATCTGTCGATGGACCGTTCCAGGGCGAGCCGCGCGAGCTCCCGGTTCTGGGCGTAGTCGGAGTCGAACGGGCGCGCGACAGTCGCGGCGGCCCGCACCAGCGGCGGAAATCCGCCCGTGACGTCCTGGACGAGCTCGAGCAGGTGCGGCGGCAGATCGACCCCGCGATCCTTCAGCACGTTGTGCGACTCGTCGGGGGTGAACAGCAGATCGGACGGCGAGATCACCACATGGTCGACGTCCGATGCACCGGGATCGCCGAACACGCTGGTGTCCCGGGCGGTGAGCACGACGTGCAGCCGATCGTGCAGGTGCAGCATGTCGAGGATGCGTGATTCGGTCTCCGGGTCACCAATCCGGTCGATGTCGTCGAGAACCAACACCACGGGGTCGGTGGAATCGGCCTCGAGTGCGTTGGCGAGGCTGTGCACGACCGCCTGCCAGTAGCGGTCGGCCGTGATGTCGGGATCCGGCGACCCGGCGACGACGGGATCGGCCGGTGCGGCGTCGGAGGTGAGCCATGTAGACAGCAGCGCCGACTTGCCGGAACCGCGTGGCCCACGGATCACGGCCAAAGCCGGTGGGTCGAGGAGCAGTCCGGACAGGCGGGGCCTGGCGAGCAGCGACTGTTCCGCCCGCACCGCCCGCCTCGCCTGCACGTTCTCCCCCTCGCCTGTCACAAGCTCACCCCCGTGAAAGCTCGACGTGCACGGGCTGTCAGACGCGGCCACGTGCACGGACAGGTCATACTTCCACACCGGCAGGGCGCAGGAAGGCAAAGTCGTGAGCCGGTCATGCCGCGGCCGCGATTCCTCCGCGATATCGGGTGGCTCGACCTACCCGATGCATAGCGGCAGCAGGAATGCAGCGACAAGGTCGACTGCCTGTATGCGTGCGCAAGCGCCCGTGGCGGGGGACAATCGTCATGAAGGCCGTCGCGAGCTCTGCCCGACGGCGCATCACAAGGGACACATGGCAACGAGAGCACAATCGGAACATTGGACCGGGAGGCTTTTGTGAACGACTTCGAGAACGACCCGTCGGACTTCGAGCGTGTGCATCCAGGTGAGGCAATCGAGGACGCCCGCAACTGGCCGGGCTACGCGCTGATCGGGATCTCTATCGTGACGCTTGGAATGGCGCTGGTCGCGGCCGGATACGGCTTCAACGGATGGGCGTGGATCGCTGGCGTCATCTGCGCGGTGAGCCTGGTGGTCGGGACCCTGCTGGTCCTCGCAGAGCACCGCCGCATCAAGCGGCTCGACGCGCTGGGCCTGCCGGACGGGCTGGGGTACTGACCACGTAGGTGCGGGGCGCGATGAGTTTTCGGGCCGGGCCAGGTCTGTATCGGTGGGAGCCCTCGCCGAGGGTTCGCATCCGAGAGCCCTTTCGAATCAGGAGACCCCATGTCCCGTCTGCTTTTCGTGAACCTGCCCGTCACTGACATCGTCGCGACCCGGAAGTTCTTCGGTGGTCTCGGCTTCGAGTTCAACGAGATGTTCAGCGACGACAACTGCGCCTGCATGGTGATCAGCGACTCGGCCTGGGTCATGTTGCTGGAAGAGGCGCGTTTCCGGGACTTCATCGCCGACGATATCTGCGACACGTCCAGTAGCCGCGAGGTCCTCACCTGTATCTCGGCCGACAGCCGCGACGAGGTGGACACCCTGGTGGACGCCGCGATTGCCGCGGGCGGCTCCAAATGGATGGACCCGCAGGATCAGGGGTTCATGTACGGCCGCTCCTTCCGTGACCTCGACAACCATGTCTGGGAGGTCATGTGGATGGACCCCGCCGCTACTGGGCAGTGATTGCCCGGTTCCGGGTGGTGCCAGGTAGCGGGATCAGGGGTGCGGCGGCAGTCCGAACGTCTTGAACAGGCCGGTGTCGAAGAAGCACGTCACGTGCGCGACTCCGCGATCGGTGACGTCGAGGACGTGTAGCTGGAACGGACGGTGGATGCCATCTGCTCCCCGCATGTAGAGCCCCAGCGCGGGCTGGGCGTTGGCGGACGTCGGCAGCAGGCGCATGTCGCCCGCCCCCTGAGCGGGGCACTTCTCCTTGATGAGACGGGCGATGTCGCTGCCGCCGACGTACCAGCCGACGAACGGCGGCATTTCCCATACCGCATCGCGGGTAAACATCTCCACGAGCCCGTCGATGTCGTACTTCTCGAACCCGTCGACGTAGCGGCGCAGCAGTTCGCGCGTGTCCTCGGATTCGGGCTCGACGAGGACGTCGGGGTCGGGCATTGCCTCCGACAGTTGGGCCCGGGCTCGCTGCAGCAGGCTGTTGACGGCGGCGGTGGACGTGCCGAGCGCGTCCGCAACCTCGGCGGCCTTCCACTGCAGTACCTCCCGCAGCACCAGCACAGCTCGCTGACGCGCCGAAAGGTGTTGCAGGGCAGCGATGAACGCGAGCCGCACCGATTCGCGTCCCGCGACGATGGCCGCCGGATCGTCGGCGCGGCCCGATTCGCCCCACACCATCGAGTCCGGGATCGGCTCGAGCCACGGGATCTCGCCTCGCTCGACGAGGTCGTCGGATGGATCGGAACTCGAGGCGCCCAGGCCGGTCGGCAGGGGGCGTCGGCCGCGTCCCTCGAGCGCGGTAAGGCAAGCGTTGGTTGCGATCCGGTGGAGCCACGTGCGGATCGACGAGCGACCGTCGAAGCTGTCGTAGCCGCGCCAGCCTCGGAGCAGCGTTTCCTGTAGGAGGTCCTCGGCGTCGTGGATCGAACCCATCATGCGATAGCAGTGCGCGAGTAGTTCGCGCCGGTAAGGATCTGCTGCCGTGAGGAATTCGCTGTCGAGGTCCTGTCCTGCAGTCATGTCCCGAACCCTAGCGGCCGTATCCGACAAGCGGAACGGCGTGCGCGTCTACTGGTCGTGAACGTCTCGTGTCGTGGGGCGCTGTCGTGGGGCCGGTCGCAGCGAGGCGCCAGCGAGGCGCTATCGAGCTCTCGGGCCGACGCGGTCGGCGTAAGACCTCCCCGACGGCGTCATACCGTCCTACACTCGCATTCGTGCAGCACATCGAGTCCGACTTCTCCGGGGTGCACGGCACCCGCATCGTGTACGACGTCTGGCGCCCCGACGGTGAGCCGACCGGGGTGCTCCTGCTCGCGCACGGTCTCGGCGAGCACGCTCGCCGGTACGACCATGTCGTCGCGCGACTGACCGAGATCGGCCTGGTGGTGTACGCCCCCGATCACCGCGGGCACGGTCGCTCGGGCGGCAAACGGATCGATCTCCGCAACTGGTCGGACTTCACCGACGATCTCCATCACCTGTCCAAGCTCGCTGCCGCCGAGAATCCCGGTCTCGATCGTTTCCTGTTGGGCCACAGCATGGGCGGAGCGATCGCGCTGTCGTACGCGCTGGACCACCAGGACGAGCTGGCCGGGTTGATCCTGTCCGCGCCCGCCGTGGTCCTGGCCACGGGTACCCCGAAGATCGTGATCGAGATCGGCAAGATCCTCGGGCGGTTCGCTCCGGGCGTTCCCGTCGAGACGCTCGACGCCAAGGCGGTTTCGCGTGACCCGAAGGTTGTCGCGGCGTACGAGTCCGACCCGCTCGTCTATCACGGGAAGGTCAAGGCGGGCATCGCCCGCGGCCTGATCACCTCGGCCGAGAGCTTCCCCGCGCGGCTGCCGTCACTCACCCTGCCGGTGCTGGTGCTGCACGGCACCGACGATCGGCTCGCCGACGTCGCGGGCAGCCGGATGATCGCTGAGCGGGCCGGCTCGGCGGATCTGACGCTCGAGACGTACGACGGACTGTTCCACGAGGTGTTCAACGAGCCGGAGCAGGACAAGGTCCTCGACGACCTGGTCGATTGGCTCCGTCCGCGTCTGAAGGTGACGTAGCCTGCGGCCCATGACCGATCCCGGCACCACGCTCACCCACCGAACCGTCGACGTCGGCGACATCGAGATGCATGTCGTCGAGCAGGGGCAGGGCGCGCCGGTCGTGCTCTGTCATGGCTTTCCGGGCCTCTGGTACAGCTGGCGGCACCAGATGCCGGCGCTCGCCGCAGCCGGATACCGGGTGATCGCCCCCGACATGCGCGGCTACGGGCGAACCGGCGCGCCGCCGGATCCGCGCGCGTACGACCGCCGGCACACCGTGGCCGACATGGTCGGTCTGCTCGACGCGCTCGGCGTCGAGCAGGCGGTATTCGCCGGTCACGACTTCGGCGCGCAGCTGGTGTGGGATCTGCCCGCGTGGGCGCCGGGCCGCGTCCGCGCGCTGATGCAGCTCAGCGTGCCGCGCATGCCACGTCAGCCCATCCAGCCCACGATCGGATTCCGGTACCTCGCGTCGCAGCACTTCGTGCACCTGCACTACTTTCAAGAGCGCGGCCCGGCGGACCGCGAGTTGGACGCAAATCCGAAGGAGTTCCTGGCCAAGATCTTCCACGCTCTCAGCGGCGCCAACCGCTACCTGGGCTGCTGGGATTTCCCGTCCGAGGGCAACGGCTACCTCGACGTGCTGCCGGAGCCGCCGGCGCTACCGTGGCCGTGGCTGAGCGAGGACGAGTTCGACTACTACGTACAGGAGTTTGCGCGTACCGGATTCACCGGCGGGCTCAATTGGTACCGGGCCGACGACTACGTGTGGGAGCAGAACGAGGACCTGCACGACCGCCCGATCACGCTTCCCACGACGTTCATCGCCGGCGCGAAGGATCCGGTGCTCGAGATGATGGGTAGGGATCCGTTCGAGACGATGGCGTCGATGGTGCCAGGTCTTCGCTCGACCCACGTGATCCCCGGCGTCGGGCATTTCGTGCAGATGGAGGCGCCGGATCAAGTGAACGCCGCGATGCTCGAGTTCCTGGCGGGACTCGACTGATCGGGATTGCCCGAAAGTTGATCGGTGGCCCTGTCGATCGGGTGGTGTCCCGTTCGTCGTCAACGTGTACGGCAACCGAACACGGACACGAAGGAGTCAGAACCATGAAGTACCTGATGCTGATCAACGCAGAATCCGCCGAGCCAAATGCGGGATGCACTCCTGAGGACTGGATGGTCTACGACAAGGAGGTCAAGGACGCCGGAATCTTCGTTTCGGGGGAATCGCTGGCCGATCTGGTGACGGCAACCAGCGTGCGCGTGGGGGACGACGGCCAGCGCACCATCACGACGGACGGTCCGTTCGCCGAGACCCGGGAGGTGCTCGGCGGCTTCTACGTGATCGACGTGCCCCACCTGGACGTCGCCCTCGACTGGGCGGCGCGCTGTCCGGGCTCGCGTGGCGGTGGCCGCATCGTGGTGCGCCCGGTGGCTGACTGGGACTGACCGTGATGAACGAGCCGTCAGTCGGCCGGGATCCGGCCGTGGACGCGGCTGTCGAGGCGGTCTTCCGGGAGGAACGCGGCCGACTGCTCGCCACCCTGGTCGGCCGGTTCCACGACCTCGACCTGGCGGAGGAGATGGCGTCCGAGGCCATCGAGGCGGCGCTGGTGCATTGGCCGGTGGACGGGGTCCCGTCGAAACCCGGCGCGTGGCTGCTGACCACTGCGCGGCGCCGCGCAGTGGATCGGCTGCGACGAGACAAGTCCTACGCCGCGCGTCTGGCCGTCCTGCAGGCCGAGGCGGACCGCACAGATCCTGCGCCGGCCGCGGATGCCGCCGGTGAGCTGCCCGACGATCGGCTTCAGCTGTTCTTCACATGCACCCACCCGGCGCTGCCGGCCGAGGACCGCGCGGCGCTGACGCTGCGGTGCCTCGCCGGGCTGACGACGCTCGAGGTGGCACGTGCGTTCCTGGTGCCACCGTCCACGATGGCGCAGCGGATAGTGCGGGCCAAGAAGAAGATTCGACAGGCCCGCGTCCCCTTCCGGGTGCCGGGTGGCGATGAGCTGCCACAGCGGTTGCCCGGCGTGCTGCAGGTCCTGTACTCGATCTTCACCGAGGGATATGCCGCTAGCAACGGAGAACATCTGCAGCGGGTCGACGCCGCCGACGAGGCCATCCGCCTCACCCGCATACTGCGTCGGCTGATGCCCGATCAGCGTGAGGTGGCGGGGTTGCTCGCTTTGATGCTTCTGGTCCACGCGCGGCGCACCGCCCGTACCGGCCCGGGCGGCGCACTGGTGCTGTTGGGGGACCAAGATCGCGCGAGCTGGGACCGGCCGATGATCGAGGAGGGCCGCGTCCTGGTGCGGGTCGCGCTCACCGGGGGTCCGCCCGGACCGTACGGGGTGCAGGCCGCGATTGCTGCGCTGCACGACGAAGTCGAAGACATCGCAAGCACCGACTGGCCGCAGATCGTGGGGCTGTACGACGTGCTGCTCGCACTCACTCCGTCCCCCGTCGTCGCACTGAACCGCGCGGTGGCCGTCGCGATGCGGGATGGGCCGGATGCGGGTCTGCTTCTGCTCGATGAGCTGGCCGACGAACCGCGTCTGCGCGATCATCATCCGTATGCCGCGGCGCGCGCGGAGCTGCTGTCCCGGGCAGGACGACGGCAGGAGGCCGCGGAGGCGTACCGGCGCGCACTGGATCTGGCCGGGACCGAACCCGAGCGCGAGTATCTGCGGCGCCGGCTCGCGGACGTGCAGGACTAGGCTTCCCCACTGCCCGTTCGAGCGCGGGGTTGATCCCGGTGAGTATGTCCGCGGATGCGGTTACTGATCCGGGTGGCCCCACCGGCGAGGTCGCCGTCAAACGAGGTTGCCGTCAAACACGACGAGCACCCCGAGTTCGGTAAGGGTTTCGTCGCCGACGTCGAACCGGCACAGCGTGTGCGCGGGCGGTGTCGGCGGTGATGAACGCGTCGCGGGCATCGGCTTTCGCGCATGTCTCGGGATGCAGGACGGCGACTCGGTGCATCTTCAGCCCGGGGAGATAGGTGACGTCGTAGCTACAGGCGCGGGCGGGTGACCGGGCGGGTCGACACCACAGGATGTGGTGCCGACCCGAAAGGCGGTGCGCTGAATCAACCCATGGAGCCGAACAGCACATACCCAGAGCCGAACAGCAGCCGGGCTACAGCGAGGTCCATCTCGGTGATCGGTCGCACAGGGCAGGGGCGGAGGCCGGTTGAGGCGTCGCCTTCGGCGTCCTCCCGACACTTGGTGATCTCCTGCTCGGTGAAGGTCCGGTTGAACCGAATGGCGTCCGAGATGGTCTCGGCGGAACCCGCCTGGAAGAAGCTGCTGCCGCTGGCGGGAAGGCTCCCGCCACCGACGGAATCTTGGGCGTGGGCCACTGACGGGGCTGCGGCGAGGAATAGCCCTACGGTCAGGATTACGGATCTAGTCAGGGTGAGTCGCATGGCGGTCAGCTTCCTATGTAGCCGATATTCGGGGCGTATCCAGCGTTGCGGAAGGGCAAGTTTGCGCCCACCCCGCCGGTGAATGCACGGGCGATCTCACCGATGTTGGATTGGGATTGCGTCGCCATAATATTCTGAATCCACGGAATATACGGGGTGAGGTTGGTCATCATTGACCAATTGGTGCAGTTGTAGATCGTATTCTGGGACACAACAACTCCCTGTCCAGTATGGACACCGAACATAGTTCCGGCGGAGAAATAGGCACCACCGGAATCACCCTTGCAAGTGGGGTAATCGGTGGCAGTGAACGACGAGAGGTCATTGAACACTGAGCCGTCGACGAACGTTATCGAGGGAATGTGGTACTGGTAGTCGAGTGTCGACGAAGAGGAGAAGTCCTGAGGGGTGTTGGTGTTGTTGATCCCTGAGTACCCGACGAGTTTGAGGGTGTCGGAAATGGTGGGCGTGCGGGTTGACAAGCTGAATGGTGTCGCACTGATGCCGGACCCGACCTTGATCAGTGCCAAGTCCACGTTCGGCTGGTTAATGCGGTAGATGTTCTCGATCCCGGCGAACTGCCCGTCGGACTGCTGAATGAATCCCGGCGCCCAGGGGGCGAGTTTGACACAGTGATCGGCGGTGAGCCAGAACTTTCCACCGATGTAGTTCGCGGTGCACGAGCGGTAGGAGTAGGCGACCGCGGTGAAATAGAGTGCTCCGACGCCGTCGTGACGCGTCTCGACGGGGTTGGTGCTGCGAGCGGAAACCCGGCCGGCCCCGCCGCTGTCCGGCGACGTCACCGTCGGTGCCGTCTGAACCGTCTGCTGGTATTGCTGTTCTTGCTGAAGGTAGGCCTGGAAGTCGGGATCGAGCTCCAGCTCGCTCTGACTCAGAATCGGGGCGGGATCGTCTGGTGTCTCTGGGATTTGCACCACCATGGCGTTGGGAGTGTCGGTTTCCGCGTTCGCGGGTGCCGTCGGGACAAGCACAAGGCTGACCGCCCCCGCCGCGGCCGCGGCGATCTTTAACATCCGTCTCACTGTTTCATCTCCAGAATTGAAAAGTTCGTCTCGTGCACTGGCAGATATGACTCGTCCTGCCACGAGCGACGATTCGATAGATCGAACGAAGTTTGGACGCCGTCCCCGATCGGGAGGCGCCCAGGCGAGCGCAGGTAGGCGCTACACAGAATCGTACCGACTGAACGGTCTTATGTGACGAAAACGGGCAATTCGGTAGCGGTCTTTCGGGAGTCCCGGTATCGGCCGCATCAGGTTCGGATTGGTTGTCCCGGTGATGGTTTTGAAGTTCCGGGCGTGTGGAATGAGGCGCCCTTCCTGTCGTGCGTCATCGTGTCTCACCGGTCAGGCGGGTTTCGATTGTCCAGTCCGGTCATCCTGATGGGTCGAGCAGGCCGGCGAGTTCGTTGACCCTGGCGCCGTCGTGGACCTTCGGTCCCGGCCCACCGGCCACCGAGTGCCCCGCGCGTCGACGGATCGGTCGAGCAGGTGTGGTTACTGGCCGAATGGCTCGTCGGTGCAACAGAACCCGCCGACTAGTGGCTCGTCACCCTGCCTGCCGACACGCCGGTCGGCGAACTCGTCCGCCTCGCGAAACTCCGCTGGCGCATCGAGCACGACTACCGGGAACTCAAAGTCGCACTCGGCCTCGACCACTTCGAAGGCCGCTCCTGGCTCGGTTGGCACCACCACGCCACTCTCGTCACTGCCGCCCACCTGTTCCTGACCGCCCTGCGGCTGACCGACCGAAAAGCCGCCGGGCAGGCCTGACCCTCTACGGCATCGTCCGCGAACTCCAACGCGTACTTGCCCATTGGATCGGCACTGCCCGCTGTGTCACCACACCTTTCCGACTTGACCTAGTCCTACTGGATGCTGTGCGGGTGCGCCTTCTCGTACGCGGCCTTCTCGGCGTTGTACCGAGCGGTCTTCTTGGGGTTCTCCAGGTCTGCGGGCAAACCGTTCTTCTCGAGGCGGCGGCGACGGTTCTGCTCCATGTACGCAGCCGAGAAGAACAACGCCAGCAGGACGCCGAGGAGCACCATCGACCCGCGCAGCCACAGCGGTCCGGGGAAGAGGAAGAATGCGGCGAACACCGGGATGAACGGCACCATGCTCCGGATCATGTGGCGCGGCACCGCGTAGTCGCCGACGAGGTCGTTGCGGACCCACTCCTGCATCGAGTCGGGCAGCTTGCGGCCGCAGGAGTATGCGATCCACTGGAAGGGGTTGGGGCGTTTCATCTTCCGGGTGTTGTTGCTGGACATGTCCTGGGTACCTGTCTGGAGGGGGCGGTTCACTCGTGCAGTGCGCCTGCGCGCAGGGCGGCGGTGTTGACGCGGGTGAGGACGGAGTGCAGTTCTTCGAGCTCGGCCAGGCTGACGCCGAGGCGATGCACCACGGCGCCGGGGATCAGCTCGGCCTGGGCCCGCAGAGCCTTGCCGGCGTCGGTCAGTTCGACGATCAACTGGCGCTCGTCGGTGCTGCTGCGTGTGCGGGTGATGAGGCCGCTCGACTCGAGCCGTTTGAGGAGTGGGGAGAGGGTGGGTGAGTCGAGTTGTAGCGCCTGGCCGATCTCCTTGACCGACAGCGGGGCGTCACCCCACAGTGCGAGCATCACGAGGTACTGCGGATGCGTCAGGCCCATCGGTTCGAGGAGGGGGCGATACACGGCCAGCACCGCGCGGTTGGCGACCGCGAGGGCGAAGCACACCTGTCGGTCCAGGGCGAGCGGGTCGGCTCCGCCCCAGTCGAGGTTCTGCTCGATGCTCGTTGTGGTCACGAAATTGATAGTACACGATTAAGTCGTGCACTAACTAAATGCTCGCTCGGGAGCGTCGGCTCACTGAACGAGAACCTGTTCTATATTCGGGTGTGACGGCCGCCACCGGCGGCTCCGACCTGCCGCTGTCCGGCTGTACGCACTGACTGGAGTTCATGACATGTACGAGTGGTCCGACACAGACCTGATGTTCCGTGACGCGCTGCGTGGCTTCATCGACAAGGAGGTCAAGCCGCACGTCGACAAGCTCGAGAGCGGTGAACTCCCTCCGTTCGAGATCATCCGCAAGATGTACTCCACCTTCGGTATGGACGAGATGGCGACCGAGGCGCTCGAGAAGTCTTTTGCGAAGGAGGAAGCCAAGGAGCGCGGCGAGACGCTGCCCGAGTCCGGCGAGAAGTCGAGCGGCTTCAGCGGTGCCGGCAGCATGGGAGTGATCCTCAACAGCGAGATCGCGGGCGTGAGCCTGGGCCTCGTCGCATCGATGGGTGTGAGTATCGGCCTCGCCGCCGGCACCCTCCGCAGCCGTGGCACCCTGGCGCAGAAGAAGCGCTGGCTGCCCGGTCTCGTCACGATGGAGAAGGTGGGCGCGTGGGCCATCACCGAGCCCGACTCCGGCTCCGACGCCTTCGGCGGTATGAAGTCGTACGTTCGCCGCGACGGTGAGGACTACATCCTCAACGGACAGAAGACATTCATCACCAACGGCCCGTACGCCGACGTCACGATCGTCTACGCCAAGCTCGACGAGGGCGACGCGTCGATCGACCGCCGCGACCGCAAGGTCCTCGGCTTCGTCCTCGACAAGGGGATGGAGGGCTTCACCCAGAGCGCGCCGTTCAAGAAGATGGGTATGAACTCCTCGCCCACGGGCGAACTGTTCTTCGACAACGTCCGGATCACCAAGGACAGACTGCTCGGTGAGACCGAGAATCCGGCCAAGGGTGACGGTAAGGAGAGCGCCAAGGAGTCGTTCGCGGCCGAGCGCATCGGTATCGCATCGCTCGCCCTGGGCATCATCAACGAATGCCAGCGGCTGTCCATCGAATACGCCAAGAGCCGCAAGCTGTGGGGCAAGGAGATCGCGCAGTTCCAGCTCATCCAGCTCAAGCTGGCCGAGATGGAGGTCGCGCGCCTCAACGTGCAGAACATGGTCTTCAACGCGATCGAGCGCACCGCGGCCGGTGACAAGGTGACGCTCGCCGAGGCGTCGGCGATGAAGCTGTACTCCTCGCGCGCGGCCACCGAGGTTGCGATGGAGGCCGTCCAGCTGTTCGGTGGCAACGGTTACATGGCCGAGTACAAGGTGGAGCAGCTCGCGCGTGACGCCAAGTCCCTCATGATTTACGCGGGCAGCAACGAAATCCAGGTGACGCACATCGCGAAGGGTCTGCTGGGCAAGTGATTCCGCCCTCGGTCCGCGTAGGGTGCCGCGCGGACCGAGGAGGACGGTCTCCGATCAGCGCGTCGGCGGAACGTGTGCGGTGACGATGCGGTGGATGAGCCGCGCCGCGGTACGGGCGGTGCGGTTGTCGATATCGAGAGCCGGATTGAGCTCCGCGACGTCGACCACCGCCAGCTTGCCGCTCGCACTCAGGCGATCGCAGACGCGCTGGATCGTCTCCAGTGGCACTCCGTAGGCCGCGGGAGCACTGACCCCGGGAGCAACGGCCGCAGGCAGCACATCCAGATCGATTGTCAGGTAGACGATGTCGACGTCGTCGAGGAAGTCGACGACGAACTCGTCGACGGCTGCGCGGTCCGCGATCCCGCACTGGTCATCCAATAGATACCGCACCCCGAGCCGGTGGGCGGTATCGAACAGTGCCGCGGTATTGCTCGGCTGGCTGATGCCGATCACGTCGTATCGGTGGCTGGTACCGGCGGCCTGTTCAGCCTCGGCGATCTGCCGAAATGGAGTGCCCGAACTCGGAATTGGATCGCTGCGGAGGTCGAAGTGGGCATCCAGATTGAGGATGCCGAGCCGCGGGTGGCGCTTTCGCAGCTCCGAGGGAGCCACTCCGAGATACGTCCCGAAGGCGACCTCGTGGCCGCCGCCGAGGACGACGGGCAGCCGTCCGGCGTCCATGGCGGCCGTCACGGCGCGACCGAGGGCAGCCTGGCCGGCTTCGAGGTCTGCATCCGTCACGGCCACCGTGCCGGCATCCGCGAGTGACAGCGGTTCTGCGAGCGCCATCGAGGACAACGCCGCGCGCAAGGCGTCAGGCCCGGCGGCCGCGCCACGACGGCCCTTGTTGCGACGGACGCCCTCGTCGCTCGCGAAGCCGATCAGCACGCTGCCGGCGCCCGGCTCGGGGGAGTAGGGCGCGATGGCCTGGTGCCAGCGCAGGTGCTCCGGAGTGCCGCCGTCCGTGCGGCCGGACCACGACGCGGGGGCGATGTCGACGACGATGTCGTGGCTCATGCGATACCTCCGACAGATCCGCCCGCCAGGATGCCGTTCTTGAAAACCTCACGGACGAGCGGAACACCGGGCCGATATGCGAGGTGTAGGTACGAGGGCGCGTCGAGTGCGATCGCATCCGCGCGGGCACCGATGCGGAGGCTGCCGACGTCCGCGCGCTGGAGGGCCTTGGCACCACCGGCCGTCGCTGCCCACACCGCTTCCGCCGGAGTCATGTGCATGTCGCGGACGGCGATCGCAATGCAGAACGGCAGGCTCGTGGTGTAACACGTGCCGGGGTTGCAGTCTGCGCCCAGCGCGACGGTGACGCCGGCGTCCAGCAGGGCGCGGGCATCCGGGTACTTGTTGCGGGTGGAGAAGTCCGCGCCGGGCAGCAGTGTCGCCACCGTCGAACTTCCCGCGAGTGCGTCGATGTCAGCGCGGTTGACGTAGGTGACGTGATCCACCGAGGCCGCGCCCAGCTCGACCGCCAGCTGCACGCCGGGGCCCTCGCCGAGCTGGTTGCCGTGCACGCGGGGGATCAGGCCGGCCGCGACACCCGCGCTCAGCACGGCGTGGGCCTGCTCGCGGTTGAACGCGCCGCGCTCGCAGAACACGTCGATCCACTTCGCGTGCGGGGCGCAGGCGGGGATCATCTCGTCGAGCACCATCGCCACGTAGTCGTCCGCCCGCCCCGCGTACTCCGGCGGGGGGACGTGAGCGGCGAGCAGCGTGACCTCGTCGGTGAATCGTCCCGCAATCTGCGCGCTGCGCAGCTCGTCCGGGGTGCTCTGGCCGTAGCCGGTCTTGCACTCGACGGTGGTGCTGCCCGAGCGGAGCGATTCGTCGAGCAGCCGCTGCACATTCGCGGCGAGCTGCTCGTCGGTCGCCGCCCGCGTCGCCTCGATCGTCGTACGGATCCCGCCGGCGGCGTACTTCTCACCCGACATCCGCGCGGCGAACTCCTCGGCGCGCTCGCCGGCGAACACCAGATGCGAGTGGCTCTCCACGAAGCCGGGCAGCACTGCCCGCCCTCCGAGATCGTGACCCGCGTCGGCCGCCGGGGCGTCCGCGGAGTCGCCGACCCACGCGACCACACCGTCCTCGAAGACGACCGCCGCATCGTGCCGGATACCCAGCGTCCCCTCACCCGATGTGGGGTCGTTGGTGACGAGGGTTCCGATGTTCGTCAGTGCGGTGGTCCGGGGACCGGTCGTGGTCACGTGTGTCTCCTCTTGGCGACGTCGTTGTAGCTGGACGATGGCGGATGCGGACTAGGTTCGACTGTCGACCATCTCGGTGTGCGGCGGGTAGATCATCGCGGCGGGCGGATTGCTCGTGCGCCGGGCGACCGGGTAGTAGATCGCTGCGGTGAACACGATGCCGACGATCCAGGAGATGTCCGCGCCGCCGAGCATGTCGGTTATCGGGCCGGTGTACATCTTCTGGGCGAGGAACGGGATCTGCGCCACGACGCCGAGGGCGTAGCACGCCAGGGCAGTCACATTCCAGGCGCCGTAGCGGCCATTGGCGTCGTACAACGCCGGGATGTCGACCCGCTCCTTCGAGATCAGGTAGTAGTCGATCAGGTTGATGGCACTCCACGGCGTGAAGACCATCAGCAGCACGAGCACGAAGTTCTTGAAGTTGTCCAGGAAGTCGGCACTGGCGGCGATCGCGATCACCATGGAGACCGCCGTGAACCCGACGATGTAGAGCGTGCGCGCGGTGGTGGAGATGCGGGACTGTCCGTTGAAGGCCGTGACCGTCGTGAGGATGGACATGAACCCGCCGTACGCGTTGAGGACGTTGACGGTCAGCTTGCCGACGACGATCACCAGGTAGATCAGGATGGCGATGATCGCGGGGCCGGCGAGGTCGCCCATGAAGCCGACCTGATTGCTGAGGAACGCCTTGCCTGCGACGGCGGCGACCAGGGCGCCGAACGTCATCGACCACTGCGAGCCGATCACACTGCCGAGGAAGGTCGACCAGAAGGTGGTGCGCTCGCTGGTCTCCCGGGGCAGGTAGCGGGAGTAGTCGGCGACGTACGGGCCGAAGGTGAGCTGCCATCCGGCGCTGAGGGAGATCGCGAGCAGGAACGTCACCATGTCGAAGCCGGTCACACCGACGTAGGAGATGACGTCGTATTCGCTGAAGAGGCGGATCGCGAGGTAGGTGAAGCCGACGATTCCGACGACGGTCGCGATGCGGCCGACTACGTGGATCAACTTGTACCCGGTGACGGCGACGAACGCGGTGAGCAGGCCGAAGATGATGATGCCGACTGCGGGACTGTCGATGCCCAGGATCTTGTTCACTGCCTGGCCGGCCAGCACTGTGCCGGTCGCGGCGAAGCCGAGGTACATCAGGATGACCAGAACCAGGGGCACAACGGCGCCACGGACGCCGAACTGCGCCCGGCTGGAGATCATCTGCGGAAGACCCATCCGCGGCCCCTGCGCGGAGTGCAGGGCCATGACCGCGCCGCCGAAGATGTTGCCGATCAGGAGGCCGATGATGGCCCACAGTGCATCGGCACCGAAGATCACGGCGAGGGCACCGTCGACGATCGCGGTGATCTGCATGTTCGCGCCGAACCACAGGGTGAACTGGCTACGGGGAGTGCCGTGGCGTTCGTCATCGGGAACGACGTCGATTGTCCGTCGTTCTGGGGTGAGGAGCACCTCGGGAGTGCCGTCGTGTGTCATAGCCTGCTCTTTCTGCGGCGACCCCACCGTTCGGTGAGGTCTGGTTCCGGGGGTGATGCCCACCTTCTTCAATGCTTGTGCTCTGGATCACGTCTCGCCAGAGGAAATGTATAGGCCTGTATATACAGGTCTGTCAATATCAAGGTTTGTTTCGCCTGGTGGACCCCTCAGAATCCCTTTCCGGGGTTCATGATGCCGAGCGGGTCGAAGGCGGCTTTCACCGCGCGATGGATGTCCATACCGGTCTCGCCTACCTCCAGCTCCATCCAGCGCCGTTTCAGCACGCCGACGCCGTGCTCGCCTGTCAGCGTGCCACCCAGTTCGAGGGCGCGCCGGAACACCTCGTCGGCGGCCGCCCAGACGGCGTCCGGGACGGATCCGTCGGCGAGCCGGTCGAAGACGAACGTCGGATGCACGTTTCCGTCGCCGGCATGCGCGACGGTCATGACCGTCACGCCATGACGCCGCGAGATCTCCTCGACGGACTCGACCATCTCCGGCAGCCGCGACCGTGGCACGCCCACATCCTCGACCAGACACTGTCCGAGCCGTTCGGCGGCCGGATACGCGAGCCTGCGGATCTCGAGCAGCTGTGCCGACTCGGCGGGGTCCTGGGAGACCGCGACGAAGTCCGCGCCCGCGTCGGCGAAGTGTCGTTCGATGGCCGCGGCGGCCTCGTCGGCGTCCGGACCGTCGGCCTGCGCGATCAGCATCGCCTCCGTCCCGGGCTCGAGGCCGATTCGCTTCCACTCGTCGATTGCGACGAGTGTGGCTCGGTCGATCAACTCGAGCAGGCTCGGTCCCACTCCGGCTCGTACGATCGCCGCGACGGCGTCCGCGGCCGCGCGCAGCGAGCCGAAGCTGCCGACGACGGTGACCGGTTCCCTGGGTGGGCGTGGACGCAACCGGACGGTGGCGCCCGTGACGATTCCGAGGGTGCCCTCGGAACCGACCAGGAGCCCGGTGAGGTCGTAGCCCGCCACGCCCTTGACGGTGCGGCGACCGGTGCGCAGAATCCTGCCGTCGGCCAGGACTACCTCCAACCCCAGCACCGAATCCCTTGTGACGCCGTATTTGACGCACCGCAGTCCGCCGGCGTTGGTTGCGATGTTCCCGCCGATCGTCGAGATCTGATAACTGCTGGGATCGGGGGCGTACATCAGGCCGTGCTCGGCGGCCGTGCGGTCGAGGTCGGCGTTCACCACGCCGGCCTGGACCACGGCAATTTGATCGGCCGGATCGAGTTCGACGATCGTGCGCATCGCGACGGTCGACACCACGAGGCAGCCGTCGATTGCGGTGGCGCCACCCGCCAGGCCGCTGCCTGCGCCACGGGGAACCACCGGAACGCGATGGGTGGTGGCCCATTTCATGGCCGCCGCGACATCGTCGGTGGAGTCCGCGAGCAGCACTGCGAGGGGGCGTCCGGGGATCGCCAGGTGCGCCTCGTCCCGAGTGTGGGCGTCCATGACGTCCGGGTCGGTGACGAGCCGGCTCGAGCCGAGTGAGTCGGCGAGGGCGGTGAGAGGCATCGGGTTTCCTCGTATCAGTCGGGTCGGCGTGCGGTCAGGTCGGAAGTGAGTCCGTTCAGGGCAGCGAGTACCGCGTCCTCGGCGGCGCGTTCTCCGACGGTCACCCGCACCCCTTCACCGGGGAAGGCGCGGACCGACACGCCGTGCGCCACGCAGGCCGCCTCGAGCGCCGCCGCCCGCTGGCCGACGGGAATCCAGACGAAGTTCCCTCCACTGGAGGGAGTTTCGATCCCTCTTGCGGTCAGCTCCGCGCGCAGATGTCGACGTCCGGCCCGCACCGACTCCACGATGCGGTCGGTGTGTGCCGTCTCGGTGAGAGCGGCGCATGCGGCCGCCTCGGCAACCGAGCTCAGACCGAAGGGCGGCGCCGCGGCGCGCAGGTGTCCGGCCGTCTCGGAATGGGTGATGGCGTACCCGGCTCGGAGGCCGGCCAACCCGAACGCCTTGGAGAAGGTGCGTAGGACAACCAGGTTGGGATATGCCCGGAGCAGTTCGACGCCGTCGACATCCCCGGCGGCGAACTCGCGATAGGCCTCGTCGAGGACGACCAGGACATGTGCGGGGATGGAGTCGAGGAGATGCCGAAGCTCGGCGGTCGACAGTTCGGTTCCCGTGGGATTGTTCGGACTGCAGACCAGCACAACCCGGGTTCTCGATGTCACGGCGGCGATCATCGCATCGATGTCGTGGCGGTGTTGCGCGTCCAGTGGAACCGGAACCGCTGTGGCGCCGGCGATCCCGATGAGGATGGGGTACGCCTCGTAGCTGCGCCACGCGTGCACCACCTCGGTGCCGGGGCCGGTGAATGCCGTGAGGACCTGCTGTAGCAGTGCCAGCGAACCGGCGCCCGTGAGCACCTCGGCGGCGGGTACGGACAGTCGCTCGGCCAGGGCGGCGACCAGATCGTCCGAGAACGGCGTCGGATACAGATGTCCGTGAGTGCCGGTGCGGGCGATGGCCTCGGCGACGGCCGGGGAGGGCGCGATAGCCGACTCGTTGCTCGATGCCCGCCAGCGCACTGTCGCCACCCCCGAGGCGGTCGAGTACCTGGGCAGTGCCTCGATCTCGGGTCGTGGCCGGGGTAGGACGACGGCGCGGGTCACTGCAGTGCTCCGATCGCGGTCTCGGCGGCCGCGACGAGCGCGCCCGAGGCCGCGAGTGCGGCGGCCTGCTCGATCTCGGGGGCGAGGAACCGGTCGGTGCCCGGGCCGGGCACCATCTCACGCAGTGCGCGGACCACCGCACCTGTTCCGGCGGCGGGGAGCAGCGGCGAACGGAGGTCGATACCCCTTGCTGCGGTCAGGATTTCGATCGACAGTACCCTTGTGAGCCCGTCCACGGCGCGGCGGAGCTTGCGGGCGCCGGACCAGCCCATCGAGACGTGGTCCTCCTGCATCGCGGACGACGGGATCGAGTCGACGCTCGCCGGTGCCGCCAACCGCTTGAGTTCGGAGACGATCGCGGCCTGGGTGTACTGCGCGATCATCAGTCCGCTGTCCACGCCGGGATCGTCGGCCAGGAACGGCGGCAGGCCGTGGTTGCGGGCGACGTCGAGGAACCGGTCGGTGCGGCGTTCGCTGATGCTCGCGACGTCTGCCGCGACGATCGCGAGGAAGTCGAGGACGTAGGCCACGGGAGCGCCGTGGAAGTTGCCGTTGGACTCCACCCGTCCATCGAGCGTGACGACGGGATTGTCGACGGCCGAGGCGAGTTCGCGGTGCGCGACCGTGCGGGCGTGCTCGACGGTGTCCCGCGCGCCGCCGGCCACCTGCGGCGCGCAGCGCAGCGAGTAGGCGTCCTGCACGCGAGTGTCCTCGGGACCGGCGTGGCTCGCGACGATCGGCGAATCGGCCAGTAGGCGAGCCATGTTGGCGGCAGCCGCTGCCTGACCGGGGTGCGGCCGCAGCGCCTGGAGGTCCGCCGCGAACACCCGGTCCGTGCCGAGCAGGCCCTCGACGCTCATCGCGGCCGCGATGTCGGCGAGCTTGAGCAGATGATCGAGATCGGTGACGGCGAGCGCGAGCTGGCCCAGCATCCCGTCGGTGCCGTTGATGAGTGCCAGGCCCTCCTTCTCGGCGAGGACGACGGGGGTCAGGCCGTGCTCGGCGAGCGCGTCGGCGGAGTCGAGCAACCGTCCGTCGGCGGTGCGGACCGTGCCCTCGCCGGTCACCGCGAGGGCGATGTGGGCGAGCGGCGCGAGGTCGCCGGAGCAGCCGAGGCTGCCGTACTCGTGGACCACCGGCGTGATGCCCGCGGTCAGCAGATCGGCGTATGCCTGTGCCACCTCGACCCGCACACCCGTGCGGCCGGTCGCGAGTGTCGACAGCCGCAGCAGCATCAGCGCGCGCACCACCTCACGCTCCACCTCGGGACCCGATCCCGCCGCGTGCGAGCGAATCAGGCTGCGCTGCAGCTGGGTCCGCAGGTGCGGCGGGATGTGCCGGGTGGCGAGGGCGCCGAAGCCGGTCGAGACGCCGTACACCGGGCGGGGGTCGGCGGCGAGGTCCTCGATGCGTCGGCGGGTGCGGGCCATCTCGGCGCGGGCCTCTGCGGTGAGGTTCACGCCGTGCCCGTGGCGCGCGACGTCGACGACGTCCTGGATGGAGACGGGTCCGAGGCCCACGTCGATTACCTGGGTGACGGCGGGCGGGGCGGTGAGGGTCATTGGTGCCTCCGGTGGACGGGAACGGCCCGGTGGTCGCCTTCGGGCGAGTGGCCACACGAGAACTTGTCTCGTATACGAGACCATAGTCTGGAATGTAAGACAATACCGAGGCGGGTTGGATGCGCGACCGAACTCTTCAGCCAGGGGGAGCGGTGGATCAGGATTCGATCGGCTGCTCGACCATTCGGTCACTCAGGCTCGCCGAGAAGCGAGCCGTGGTGCCGACCACCAGAGCGGCTAGCTCGGCCGACGCCTCGTCCGCTCGTGAGCCGGTCAGGAAAGCGATACCCAGCGCGGCGACGGGTCGCCCGTCACGGGTCACCACGGGGCTGGCGATACAGGTGACGCCGTTGGTCGTGGAGTCACGCTCCACCGCGTATCCCTGTTCGCGGTCGGCACGCAGCAACTCGCGTAGTGCGTCGAGTGCGGGCGGGCCCTCGCCCGTGCGCGTCGGCCAGCTGTACCCGGCATACAGCGCGCTGAGCTGTTCGGGATCGAGACGCGCCAGGATCGAGCGTCCGACGGCCGTCAGGTGCGCGGGCAGCCGGGTGCCCACCTCGGTCACCAGCCGCACACCAGGTTTGAGCGGTTCGCGCTTGTCGAGGTAGATCACGTCCGTGCCCTGCAGTACTGCCAGATGCGAGGTCTCGTCGGCGGCCTTGGTCAGCTCCACCATGTACCGCTGCCCCTCGCGGTGCAGCGGTCCGGAACGCATGTACGACGCCCCCACCTCGAAGGCTGAGACGCCGAGCGTCCACGCCCGCTGATCGGGCCAGTAGGAGACGAATCGCCGGTCCCGCATCACGTTGAGCAGGTGATGCGTCGTGCTCTTGGGCAGATCCAGCGCACTGGAGATTTCAATCGCGGCCATGGGGACACCCCGCCGGGCGAGCAGATCGAGCACGTCGAGTACCCGTTCCGCGGACTTGACCCGGCTCGTCGACATCGATTGTCCCCTTCCGATCCCGGCCGATCGGCCGGACTGCCGCGTCATTGTCTCGAATACGAGACCGTGGCACCAAACCGTTCCATCCCGGCGGTCCTCGGACTAGGACGGGACGGTGCGGCCCAGTTCCGCCGACAGTTGCGTGCAACGCTCGACGAGGACCCGCCCGTGCTGGGCGCAGACGTCGTCGTCGAGCCGGAAGGTGGGGCCGACGACGCTCAGCGCTCCGACGATCCGGCCGATCGCGTCGTAGATCGGGGCGGCCACCCCGGTGGAGTGCTCCTCGATGGTGTCGTGGGCGATGGCGTAGCCGTCCGCGCCCACCTCGCCGAGCAGGGCCGCACCCACCGCGGTCCCGATGAGGGGGACGGTCTGGCCGACCCACCCCATGTGCCGGATGGCGTGGGTGCCCTCGATCTGCCCCAGGTACAGCGCCGTACCCCGGGGCCCGGGAGCCGACAGGTACGTCGACTCCCGGGTGATCTCGGCGATCTCGGCCATGGCCGGCTGCGCCCGCAGGAGCAGTTGGTTGTCGGCGATGGCCTTCGCGCCGATCTGTAGCAGACGCGGACCGACGCGGTAGACGTTGTCCTCGCCGCGCAGCACGAACTCGGTCTGCTCGAGGCTGCGGATCAGCCGCAGCGCCGTGCTGGTCGCGAGGTCGGTCGTCTTCGCGGCGTCGGCGAGGGTCAGTCCACCGTGCTCGATGATCGCGCTGAGCAGTTCGAAGGTCCGACTGACGCTGCGCGTCACGTCACCGGGGGCCATGCGTGTCTCCCATGCCGAGAACGTCGACCGTTCGGCCGACTGTTCGACGAATCTATCGTGCGGGTGATCCGCCGAGGACCTCGTCGTGGTGCTCGTCGAGAAGCGGGCTGCGCCGCACCGCTGGACGCGCGCTGTCGCCGAAGACGACCGGCTGCCGGACGTACGACACCGTGCCCGCCTTGGGGTGCTCGAATGTCTCCACGACACCGCGGAATCGGGCCTGCTCGGATCCGAGCGCCTGCTGGACGTCCCACACCTCGGAGCCGGCCAGGCCGGCCGCGTCCAGCAGGTCGAGAACCTCGGCGACCGTCCTGCCCGCGGACCACCCCTCGATCTCCTTGCGCAGCGCGGGCTCGTTCTCGGTGCGCAGGGCGTCGTCGGTGAACCGGGGGTCGGTGCTCAGTTCCTCGCGGCCCATTGTGCGGGCCAGCGTCTGGAAGCCCTTCTCGCTGGCGATCGCGAGAACGAACAGGCCGTCGTCGGCGCGGTAGGTGTCGAACGGCGTCGACACGGGGTGCCGGTTGCCGACCCGCTTGGGGGTCTCGCCGGATGCCTGCAGCTGGCTGTGCGCGGTGGGCAGCATCGCGAGCATGCTGTCGAACATCGCGACGTCGAGGTGCTGGCCCTGGCCGGTGGCACGGGCGGCCAGCAGTGCGGTGCTGATGCCCCATGCGGCGAAGACGCCGGTGATGGTGTCGCCGAACGATTCACCCAGACGGGTGGGACCGGAGTCCTCGGTGCCGGTGATGCTCATGACGCCGGACAGTGCCTGGACCACGAGATCGTAGGCCGCGGCGCCCGCCATCGGACCATTCTGTCCGAAACCGGAGATCGACGCGTAGACGATCTTCGGGTTGCGGGCGCGGGCGGCCTCGTAGTCGATGCCGAGCCGGCCGGTGACGCCGGGGCGGAAGTTCTCGACGACTACGTCGGCGTCGGCGATCAACTGCAGCAACGCTTCCCGGTCCTCGGGGTCCTTGAGGTCGAGCGCGATCGAGCGCTTGCCGCGGTTGAGGACGTTGAAGTAGATGCTCTCGCCGTCGCGGAACGGGCCGAGGTGGCGGGAATCCTCGCCGGCCTTCGACTCGATCTTGACGACGTCGGCGCCGGCGTCGGCGAGTAGCGCGGTGCAGAACGGGCCCGCGAGGACTCGGGAGAGGTCGACGACGCGCACGCCGTCGAGCGGGGGGAGTGCGGGGGTGGTCATGTTCGCCTCGCCTCTCAGTACTCGGTGGACCGGATCGACGGGGCGTTGCCCGCGATGGTGAGCAGCTGGATCTGCGACGTGCCCTCGAAGATGCGCAGGATCCGGCAGTCGCGGTACAGGCGCTCGATCTCGGACTCGCGCATGAATCCGGCGCCGCCGTGGATCTGGACGACCTGGTCGACGATCGAGAAGCAGGCCTCGGTCGCCACGAACTTGGAGATCGACGCGGCGCGACGCAGGTCCTGGCCGGCGTCCTTGACGTCGGACGCCCAGTCGGCGGTCACGCGCGAGGCGACCAGCTTGGCGTCGCACTCGCCGAGCAGCAGCTGGATGGCCTGGAACTCGAAGATGGGGTGCCCGAACTGCTTACGCTCGGACGCGTACTCGCGGCCGAGTTCCCAAGCGCGCAGGGCGATTCCGTTGGCCATCGCGGCGACATCGATGCGGGCGCGGTTGAGGGCCGTGAGTGCGATGTTGCCGCCGCGGCCCTCGGTGCCGATCACGGCGTCGTGCGGGAGGACCACGTCGTCGAGGTAGACGGTGTAGGTGGGCGCCGAGCGGATACCCATCTTGTCCTGCGGCTCCGAGTAGCTGATGCCGGGCGTGCCCTTCGGGACAGCGAAGGCGGTGATGCCGCGGAAGCCTGCGGAGGGGTCGGTCTTGGCGAACAGCACGACGAGGTCGGCCTCGCGGGCGTTGGATATGAAGGTCTTGGAGCCGGACAGGTGCCAGCCGTCGTCCTCACGGCGCGCCACGGTGCGCATGGAGGCGATGTCCGAGCCCGCGTCGGGCTCGGTGAGCGCGAAACCGGCGAGAACCTCACCGGAGGCGAGCCCGGGCAGCCAGCGCTTCTTCTGCTCCTCGGTGCCGCCGACGAGGATCGGCTCGAGGCCCAGGTAGTGGGCGGTGTAGATCGACGCCAACGCGGCGTCGGCGCGGGCGACCTCCTCGACGGCGACGAGCTGGGCGCGGGTCGACAGGCCGAGGCCACCGAACTCCTCCGGAACGGAGATGCCCATGAGGTCCTGCTCGGCCAGGCGGCGCATCAGGCGGGCGGGGAACTCCTTGGACTCGTCGCGCTCGGCCGCGCCGGGCAGGATCTCCGCGTTCGCGAAGGCGCGCACGGTGGCGCGGAATTCGGACAGGTCGAGGGCGTCGTCGAGCGACTGAGCGGTCACGGGTAACTCCTGGATGAACGAGAGGTGGGGATCGTAGATTTCATCTAGTGGCATTCAATTGCCATCAGATGGCATGAAATGACTATGGCTCAGCTCACGGATTTTGTCCAGAGGCAGCGGTCCGCCCTTTGTGCCCGGAAAGTTGTGCCCGGAAAGCGACCTCATGCACCGCAAACGCGACGAGCGGCAACACGCAGGAGGGATCGTCCTGTGCGTTGCCGCTCGTCGCGGAACCGGCGTGAAGTGTCGCCGGCTCGGACTCACGCTGGTCGTCGTGAGCCGTGTTCAGGTGTGAGGATCAGTTGTTCTCGGTCAGCTGTTCTCGGACATCGGAATCCGGACGCCGCGCTCCCGCGCGGTGTCGATGGCGTGCTCGTAGCCGGCGTCGGCGTGGCGGATGACGCCCATGCCCGGGTCGTTGGTGAGCACGGCCTCGATCTTCTTCGCGGCCAGCTCGGTGCCGTCGGCGATGCACACCTGGCCGGCGTGGATCGAGCGGCCCATGCCGACTCCGCCGCCGTGGTGGATCGACACCCAGGAGGCGCCGGACGCGGTGTTGACGAGGGCGTTGAGCAGCGGCCAGTCGGCGATCGCGTCCGAGCCGTCCTTCATGGATTCGGTCTCGCGGTACGGGGAGGCGACGGAGCCGGAGTCGAGGTGGTCGCGGCCGATCGCGATCGGCGCGGACAGCTCGCCGCTGGCCACCATCTCGTTGAACTTCAGGCCGGCCTTGTGGCGCTCGCCGTAGCCGAGCCAGCAGATGCGGGCGGGCAGGCCCTCGAAGGCGACCTTCTCGCCGGCCATCTCGATCCAGCGCTTGAGGTGCTCGTTCTCGGGGAACAGCTCGAGGATCGCCTTGTCGGTCGCGGCGATGTCCTTGGGGTCGCCCGACAGTGCGGCCCAGCGGAACGGGCCGAGGCCCTCCTCGAACAGCGGGCGGATGTAGGCCGGGACGAAGCCGGGGAACTCGAACGCGCGGTCGTAACCGGCCTTGCGGGCCTCGTCGCGGATGGAGTTGCCGTAGTCGAAGACCTCGGCACCCTTGTCCATGAAGCCGACCATCGCCTCGACGTGCGCGGCCATCGACTTGCGGGAGTCCTCGGTGAACTTCTCCGGATCCTTCGCGGCCAGTTCCTTCATGTCGGCGATGTCGACGCCGATCGGCAGGTAGGACAGTGGGTCGTGCGCCGAGGTCTGATCGGTGACGATGTCGATCGGCGCGTCCATGGCGAGCAGTGCCGGGAAGATCTCGGCGGCATTGCCGATCAGGCCGATCGACAGCGGCTTGCGGGCATCCCGGGCCTCGGTGGCCAGCTGCAGCGCGTGCTCGATGCTGTCGGCCTTGGTGTCGAGGTACTTGTGGGCGATGCGGCGGTCGATGCGGGTGACGTCGCAGTCGACGCAGATCGCGACACCCTCGTTCATGGTGACGGCCAGCGGCTGCGCGCCACCCATACCGCCCATTCCTGCGGTGAGGGTGATGGTGCCGGCGAGCGTTCCGCCGCTGTGCTCATACCGGCCGGAGGCCGCGAGCTTGCGGGCGATCGCGCCGAAGGTCTCGTAGGTGCCCTGGAGGATGCCCTGGGTGCCGATGTAGATCCAGGATCCGGCGGTCATCTGGCCGTACATCATCAGGCCCTCGGCCTCGAGCTTGCGGAACTGCTCCCAGTTGGCCCAGTCGCCGACGAGGTTGGAGTTCGCGAGGAGCACGCGCGGCGCCCACTCGTTGGTGCGGAAGACGCCGACCGGCTTGCCGGACTGCACCAGCATGGTCTCGTCGTTCTTCAGGGTCTTGAGCGTCGCGACCATGGCGTCGAACGCGGCCCAGCTGCGGGCGGCGCGGCCGGTGCCGCCGTAGACCACCAGGTTGTCGGGGTGCTCGGCAACCTCGGGATCGAGGTTGTTCATGAGCATGCGCAGCGCGCCCTCCTGCTGCCACCCGAGGGTGTTCAGCTCGGAGCCGCGGGGTGCGCTGACCGGGCGGGCCTCGTGGCCGGGTGAGGTGATGTCCATCGGGTGCTCCTAGTGATCGGGCGGTGAGCGTCGCTGCTGCTTCCCGTGGGGCTGCGGTCGACTCCGTTGTCGTCCGCGCCCGGTCCGTAGCTGTTGTGCGCTGGCTCACGTTCTGCAACTATGACTTGTATATTCCTGTCTATACAAGCTCATGTCAAGGGGCATCCCCGGCGCCGCCCCGAATCTCGAGATGTTCGACCAGCCGAACGGACACGACGACCAGCCGGGTGCAGCGTGGCACCCGGCGGAAGGTTCCCAGATGAACACCGTCCCTACCCAGACCGATCCGATGCACACTCCCCACGAGATCAACGATGCTCTCGCCGAAGCCTTCCGGGGGTGGGATCAGCACTTGCTCGCCGGCATGGACGCGGGCATGCGCTCGCAACTCGCCCAACTCGTGCCCGGTCTGCCGGCCGGGTACAAGCAGGACATCGCCCCCAGCCGCGCGCGGATCGACCTCGGCATCCTCGCCGGAATCGCCGACGGAGCCATTGCCGCGCGCATCGTTCCCGACACGGGTGGTCCGGGAACCCACAGGCTGACCTTGTACGTCGGCGGCCGCCCGGCCTCGTTGGGTGATCTCATGCCGCTCCTGCAGAGCCTCGGCGTCGAGGTGCTCGACGAGCGCCCGTATCCGCTGCGGTCCCCGGCCGGGATGCCCTGCTGGATCTACGAGTTCACCGTCCGGTATCCGATCGCGCCGGTCGACGGCTTCGGGGAGTTCGCGGGCCGGTTCGCTGCCGCGGTCGAGGCGTTGTGGCGGGGTGCCACCGAACCGGACCGGTTGGGGGAGTTGGTCGCCCGCGCTGGCCTGCACTGGCGCGAGATCACGGTTCTGCGTGCGTACTCCGAGTTTCTGCGCCAGGCACGGTTCCCGTACAGCAGTGCGTATGTCGCCGACACGTTGTGCCGTTACCCGGCGATCGCGGCGGCGCTGACGGACTGCTTCGCCGACCGGTTCGATCCGTCCACCGCCGGTTCCGACGGCGGTGAGGCGGCCGCGGAGCGGGTGACCGAGCTGATCGACTCCGTACTCGGACTCGACGAGGACCGCATCTTCCGTGCGCTGTTGGGATCCATCCTCAACACTGTGCGTACCAACCACTTCGTCAGTCCGGACCGGGAGTGCCTGGCGCTCAAGCTCGACTCCCGCAACATCGCGGAGCTTCCCGAGCCTCGGCCTCGGCACGAGATTTTCGTGTACTCCCCGATGGTCGCCGGGGTGCACATGCGGTTCGGCTCGGTGGCCCGCGGTGGGCTGCGCTGGTCGGACCGCAAGGAGGACTTCCGCACCGAGGTGCTCGGACTCGTCAAGGCCCAGGCGGTAAAGAACGCTGTCATCGTGCCCGTCGGAGCCAAGGGCGGCTTCGTGCTGCGCCGGCCACCGGTACCGAGCGGTGATGTCGACCTTGACCGAGAAGCGCTGCGGGCCGCGGGAATTGCCGGGTACCGCGTGTTCATCCGCGGTCTGCTCGACCTGACGGACAACATCGATCGGCGCACCGGTGCCGTCCTGCCGGCGTCCGGCGTGGTCCGCCACGATGCCGACGATACGTACCTCGTGGTGGCGGCTGACAAGGGGACGGCGTCGTTCTCCGACATCGCCAACGAGGTCGCGGCCGAGTACCGCTTCTGGCTCGGTGACGCTTTCGCGTCCGGCGGGTCGGTCGGCTACGACCACAAGGCCATGGGCATCACCGCGCGCGGGGCATGGGAGAGCGTGAAACGGCGCTTCCGCGAGCTTGGCGTCGACTGCCAGAGCGAGGACATCACCGTCGCCGGCATCGGCGACATGAGCGGCGACGTCTTCGGCAACGGGATGCTGTGCAGCCGGCACATCCGGCTGGTCGCGGCCTTCGACCACCGGCACGTCTTCCTCGATCCGGAACCCGATCCCGCGCGCTCGTACGAAGAACGCGCCCGACTCTTCGCGTTGCCGCGATCCTCGTGGGCGGACTACGACCGCACGATCATCAGTGCAGGCGGCGGAGTCTGGGATCGGGCCGCGAAGTCGGTGCCGATCAGTGCTCCCGTACGGCAAGCGCTCGGGCTGGCCCCGGAGGTCGCGGAGATGACTCCGCCGGAGCTGATCCGGGCGATCCTGTGTGCCCCGACCGACCTGTTGTGGAACGGCGGGATCGGCACCTATGTCAAGGCATCGCACGAATCCCACGCCGACGCGGGCGACAAGGCCAACGATGTCGTGCGCGTGGACGGATGCGACCTGCGGGCCCGCGTTGTCGGTGAGGGCGGTAATCTCGGGCTGACTCAGGCGGGACGTATCGAATTCGCTTCTGCTGGTGGACGAGTGGGTACCGATGCCCTGGACAACTCGGCGGGAGTGGACTGCTCCGACCACGAGGTCAACATCAAGATCCTGCTCGACGACCTCGTCGGCGCCGGCCGGTTGGACGCCGCCGAGCGGCCCGCCCTGCTCGCGGCGATGACGGACGACGTCGCGGCACTGGTTCTGGCGGACAACGTGTCCCAGAACGAGCTGATGGGTACGGCCCGCTCGGATGCGCCCGAGATGCTCGGCGTCCACGCTCGCCAGATCGCGGCGCTCGAGGCATCCGGCGCACTGGATCGAGTTCTGGAAGTGCTGCCCGATGCGAAGGAGATCGCTGCGCGGCACCGGGCAGGGGAGGGGCTGTGGTCTCCGGAGCTGTCCACCCTCATGGCGCATGTCAAACTCGAGCTCAAGAGCGCCCTGTTGGCCGGTGAACTGGTTGACCACGATGTGTTCCTGCCGACCCTGCGTGAGTACTTCCCGCGCGAACTCCAGCAGGGCTACGCGGACGCCCTCGACCGCCATCCGCTGCGGCGCGAGATCGTGGCGACGGCGCTCACCAACCGCGTCGTCGACCGCGGCGGAATCACCTACGCTTTCCGGCTCGCCGAAGAGGTGGGTGCGAGCGAGGAGGATGCGGTCCGGGCGTTCAGTGTCGTCACCGAAGTGTTCGGGCTGCCGGAGCTGTGGTCGCGGATCGCGGCGGCGCCGGTCCCGACGAGCGTGGCGGACGAACTCGTTCTGGTCACCCGCCGACTCCTCGATCGGGCCTCCCGCTGGATGCTCAATCGGCGCCCCCAACCGCTCGCCGTGGGTGCGGAGATCGCCCGATTCGGAGACCGGATCGATCAGGCGTCGGGAATGCTCGAGGACTGGCTCGTCGGTACGGATCGGGACAACCTCCGCAACCGCACGCGGGCGATCTCGGAGCGGGGTGCGCCCGAGGACCTGGTACGGGCAGTGGAACTGCTTCTCGATCGGTTCGGCCTGCTCGACGTCGTGGAGATCTCGGAACTGGCCGAGTACGACCTGGCTGCGACGGGCGAGCTGTACTTCCGGCTCTGCGAACGGGTCGGTCTGGTCCCAGTTCTGAACGGGGTCTCCGCTCTGGGCAAGGAGGACCGGTGGGACGCGCTGGCCCGGTTGTCGTTGCGGGACGAGCTGTACGACAGCGTCCGAGCCTTGACACTCGATGTGCTCGCCCATGCGGTGCCGGGCGATACCCCCGAGATGATGCTCGCGGACTGGGAGGAACGCAACGAGCCGAGGCTTCGACGCGCGCGCACGGCACTGACGGAGATCGAGGAATCCGGTCGTCGGGATCTGGCCGCGTTGTCCGTTGCGTCCCGTCAGCTGCGGCGGATGGCGGGTTGAGCCGGCCGTCCACTGCCACCCGGCGCCTGTCTTCGTCCACCGGTGCAAATCACCGCCCGGAGGATCTGACATGCTCCCTGTTCACGATGGAAAGGTGATCACTACCGTGAATTCCCGCAATACCAGTGAGTCCGTGGGAACGGTCTCTCCACGAGACGCCCGTTCGTGGCTGCTGGAGCCTGGAACACGCACGCACGAACTCGAAGGCCGCATCCGACGCTATGACCCCGACGCCGTCATCCTCGATCTCGAAGACGGTGTCGCTCCGGAGGACCGGCCCCGTGCCCGCGACGAAATCCATGACTGGGCAACGGGAGGTGGGCAGGCCTGGATCCGGGTGAACGCGGCCACCACATCGGATTGGGGCGTCGACCTCGAGTTCGCGGCTCGATGCCCGGGTATCCTCGGCGTCGTGCTGGCAAAGGCCGAGTCGGCGGCACAGATCGACGCGACCGCGGCCGAACTGGGCGATTTCGGCGGAGGTCTGATCGCGCTGATCGAGTCGGCGACCGGGGTGCTGGACGCGGTTGCGATCGCACGCTCGAAATCGTTGACCCGCTTGGCATTCGGAAGCGGCGACTTTCGTCACGACACGGCCACGACGGACGATTCGGCAACGGCCATGGGTGCTCGGGCGCATCTCGTCCTGGCCAGTCGATCGGCCGGTCTCCCCGCTCCGATCGACGGACCCTCCCTCGCATCCGATGTCGGCGGACTTCGCAACTACTGCCGCCGGTCCCTTGCTACCGGGATGGGCGGCATGCTCTGTGTGAAGCCGGACCACATTGGCATGATCAACACCGAGTTCGCGCCCAGCCCGGAAGACGTTCGAGGAGCCAGGGAACTACTCGCCGCCCGCACCGACAGTATCGACGGAAGCTATCTTCCCCGTCTGCGCGCGGCCGAGGCGATCCTCGACCGCGCCCGCACGTACCGGATCGACACCATCGAGGAAGCTCAGGTGTCGGCGAGTCGATGACCAGGCGCACCGTTTCGGCAACGCGCTGGTCGGTAGACTTCGTGGGCCGAGTCGGCGAACGGGGCGGTGGGACTTCTTCTCGAGGAGCGGGTGCAGGGTATGGCGATAGTTGATGTCGACGCAGAACTCGCCGTGCTGTTCGAGGAGGCCGGTGGCGAGTCGGTGCCGGCATACGAGCGGGTGAAGAAGCTCGTCGTGGAGCAGATCCGTTCGGGCCGTTGGTCCGAGGGCGATCAGTTGCCGTCCGAGAATCAGTTCGTGAGTGCGCTCGGGCTGTCCCGCATGACGATCAACCGGGCGCTGCGTGAGCTGACGAGCGACGGGCTGATCGTTCGGATGATGGGGATCGGCACGTTCGTCGCCAGCACCAAGACGCCCTCACCGCTGTTCGAGGTGAAGAACATCGCGGACGAGATTCAGGAGCGTGGACATCGGCACCGTACCGAGGTGGTCTTCGTCCGTGAGGAGGAGACCGATCATTCGCAGGCTTTCCTGCGAGATGCGGTCGGTACCAGGGTGTTTCACTCAGTTCTCGTGCACTACGAGGACGACAAGCCGATCCAGGTGGAGGACCGTCTGGTGAACCCGGCCGAGGCGCCCGACTACCTCGACCAGGACTTCACCGCGATCACGCCGAACGACTATCTCAGCCGCGTCGCACCGCTGGTCCGCGGAGAACACGTCGTCGAGGCGGTCCTGGCCAGCCCGGAGGAGTGCCGTCTGCTGCAGATCGATCGCACCGAGCCGTGTCTGCTGATCCGCCGTCGTACGTGGTCCGAACGCGGGCTCGTCAGTGCTGCTCGGTTGATCCATCCCGGATCGCGGAATCGTCTCGAGGGCGCGTTCACTCGCTGAGAGCTCACACGCGTGGAGCTCGAGAATCGATGCGCTTCGTCAGTGTTCGGAGTTCGTCAGTGCTCGGAGTTCGTCAGTGTTCGGCGAGGAACGGTTTCACCACCGCCAGCACCTCGGCCGACGCCGCGACCGTGGTGGCGTGGTCGAAGCCGTCGATCACGGCGAGCCGCGACCCCGGGATCAGCGTTGCCAGCCTCCTCGTGTCGGACAGCCGGGGCCGGTCCTCCGACCCGGCGAACAACAGCGTCGGCAGATCGAGCGCCTCGAGTGCCGCGTCGGGGACGCCCGGCTCGGTCTCGGACCGCCGCAGGTACGCGACCAGCGCGCGGGTGTCGTTGGCGTCGAATGCGGCCCGGGTGGCGGCGTCCAGCGGCCACGTCCGGTGCGCGTTCCACTGATCGAGGAACGCCGTCATGCCTTCGTTATCGAGGACGTCGATGCAGCCGGGGAAGAACAGTTTGTCGAACGAGCCGGCCTGGGGGCGGGAACTGCCGCCGCCGACCGTGAGGGTACGCAGCCGCTCGGGGGCCGAGACCGCGAGTGAGAGGCCGACGCGCCCGCCGAACGAGTAGCCGAGGTAGTGGACGCGGTCGATCTCCAGCGCGTCGAGCACCGCCAGCAGGTCGCCGACGACGAGATCCATCGCGTACGACTCCGGATCGTGCGGGGTATCGCTGCGCCCGTGCCCACGCATGTCGGGCAGGATCAGCCGATACTCGCTGCGCAGTGCCTTCACATAGCCGAACGCGCGCCAGATGGCGCTCGACAACGCTGTGCCGTGCGCGAGCAGCAGCGGAGGCCCCTCGCCGATCACTCGGTACGCGATCCCGACCCCGTCGACCGAGTTGATTGCCTGTTGCATCACCACCCCTACACGGTAGGTGCCGGCCCTACACTGAGCCTGACGGTGCAGCCCGCCAGGGCACCTCCACGTGGAAGGGCGTCTCGCATTGCCTTCGACCCCGGCTCTAGACCCGGATCACGCTCGCCGCGCCGCACAGGCGCTCGAGACGCCCGGCATCGTCGGGTGGGCCAACCGCTTCGAACTGCTCTCGGACCCCAATCGTCTGCGCCTGCTGCTGTGCCTGCATTACGCCCCCGATATCTGCGTCACCGATCTCGCGGCGGCACTCGGCATGACCGGCACGGCGGTCTCGCACGCGCTGCGGCTGCTGCGTCAGCAGGGTTGGGTGGCGGCGGAGCGATCCGGTCGCACCGTCCGCTACCGACTGGTCGATGACACGGTGCACGAACTACTGCACACCATCGGAGCCACCCACTTTCAAGAACACAGCCACCAGCGCGAGCACGACGCCGACTGACGGCGCTTCGCCGAATCCTCTGTTCCTGGTCGCGGGCGCGGCCTATCGTGGCTTCGGAGAGCCTCCGTCCGGAGGGGACCAGTGATGCACGAAATGGCGATCACCCAGAGTGTCGTCGACGCGGTGTGCGAACGCGCCGACGGTCGCACTGTGCACAGCATTCGATTGCAGGTCGGGTGTCTGTGCGCTGTGGTGCCGGATGCAATGCAATTCTGCTTCGAACTGGTCACCGAGGGCACCGTCGCAGAAGGGGCCCGTCTCGATATCGAGGAACCGCCGGGCCTGGCGCACTGTCGAGGCTGCGACACGAACTTTCCCTTGCAGGATCTGGTGCTGCTGTGCCCGTGCGGCAGCGCCGATGTCGAGGTCCTCGAGGGCCGGGAACTGCGAATCATGTCGATGGAGGTGGGTTGAACCATGTGTGCAACGTGTGGATGCGGCAAGGTCGACGAGGCCGATGCGGCGGCCGGAACCCGGATCAGTAAGCCGGGCGCGATGCCGCACGAGCACCTGCACGAGCCCGGTCACGGTCACGGTCATCAGCACGAACACGAACACGAACACGAGGCGCACGGTCACGCTCACGCTCATGACGATGCCCATGCGCACCAACCGGCGGGGACCGAGACGATCACACTCGAGCAGAAGATCCTGGCCAAGAACGACCTGCTGGCGGCGAGCAACCGTGCGTGGCTCGACGAGCGCGGGGTGATGGCGTTCAACCTGATGAGTTCGCCCGGTTCCGGAAAGACGACGCTGCTCGAACGCACGATACGAGATCTGTCGGATACCGGTCCGATCTCGGTGATCGAGGGCGACCAGGAGACGCTGCTCGACGCCGAGCGGATCAAGGCCACGGGATCTGCTGTGGTGCAGGTCAATACGGGATCTGGGTGCCATCTCGACGCGGAGATGATGCGCGGTGCACTCGATGCCCTGAGCCCCGCGAACGAGTCGCTCGTGTTCGTGGAGAATGTCGGTAATCTCGTGTGCCCGGCATTGTTCGACCTCGGCGAGCAAGGCAAGGTTGTGCTTATCTCCGTGACGGAGGGTGACGACAAGCCCCTCAAGTACCCGCACATCTTCGCGGTCGCGGATCTCGTCATCGTCAACAAGATCGATCTGCTCCCGTATGTCGCATTCGATCCAGCGGTGTGCGAGCGCAACGCGAGAGCGGTGAATCCTGGTGTGCACGTGGTGAATCTCTCCGCTACCAGCGGTGAGGGGTTGGACCGCTGGTACCGGTGGATCGCGGAGCGCCGGCTGGGGTGATCATGCGCCGTTGACATATCTTCGGGTGCGCGCCTTAATTGTGGGTGGGCGTCACGCAAGTGGGCCGAGGGTCGACTCCGGTGACGCAGGGGCGGGTGAGCCCCGGGGAGTGGCCGACATGTCGACACCCACGAAAGCTGCGAAGAAGCCGGAAAACGCGAAGTCCGGCGATACCGACGAGGGCGTCATTCACGTCCTGTGGATCAATGCGGGGCTCAGCTGTGACGGCGATTCGGTCTCGCTCACGGCGGCGACGCAGCCCAGCGTCGAGGAGATCGTGTTCGGTGCTTTGCCTGGATTGCCGAAGATCGCGGTCCACTGGCCGCTGATCGACTTCGAGTGCGGTCCCGCGGGTGGCGCCGACGACTTCCTCGAATGGTTCTGGAAGGCGGACCGCGGTGAACTCGAGCCCTTCGTCCTGGTAGTCGAGGGTTCGATCCCGAACGAGAAGCTCCACGACGAGGGCTACTGGTGCGGATTCGGGAACAACCCGGCGACCGGCCAGCCCGTCACGACCAGCGAGTGGCTCGACCGGCTCGCGCCGAAGGCCACCGCGATCGTCGCGGCCGGTACCTGCGCCTGCTACGGAGGTATCCACGCGATGGCGGGCAATCCGACCGGCGCGATGGGCGTACCGGACTATCTGGGCTGGGACTGGAAGTCGAAAGCCGGTCTGCCGATCGTGTGCGTGCCGGGCTGCCCGGTTCAACCGGACAACTTGTCCGAGACTCTGACCTATCTGCTGTACCAGGTGACCGAGCAGGCGCCGATGATTCCGCTGGACGAACAGTTGCGGCCGCAGTGGCTGTTCGGGCAGACGGTGCACGAGGGCTGCGACCGCGCCGGCTACTACGAGCAGGGTGATTTCGCCACCGAGTACGGCTCGCCCAAGTGCATCGTGAAGATCGGCTGCTGGGGACCTGTCGTGAAATGCAATGTGCCCAAACGAGGTTGGATGGCCGGGATCGGCGGCTGTCCCAACGTGGGCGGGATCTGCATCGGATGCACGATGCCCGGCTTCCCGGACAAGTTCATGCCGTTCATGGACGAGCCGCCGGGCGGCAAGCTGTCGAGCACGGCATCGGAGTTGTACGGGTCGGTGATCCGAACGCTCCGCAATGTCACCGGCCGGACGCTCGAGAAGGAACCGCATTGGCGCGCGCCAGGGCGTCTGCTCAGGACGGGGGCCGTCCGTACCTGGTAGCGCGACCACACGCGATCACCGAGGGAAGAGAGGCTTCTCGATGACTTCCACCGTGCCCGAGCCGACCAAAGGGTCGACCGATGACAAGGGTCTGGTCGAGATGGCCTGGGACCCCATCACCCGCATTGTCGGCAGTCTGGGGATCTACACGAAGGTCGACTTCAAGAACAAGACTGTGGCCGAGTGTCACAGCACATCGTCGATCTTCCGTGGCTACTCGCTGTTCATGAAGGGCAAGGACCCGCGCGACGCGCACTTCATCACCAGCCGCATCTGCGGGATCTGCGGCGACAACCACGCCACGTGTTCGTGTTATGCGCAGAACATGGCATACGGTGTCCAGCCGCCGCACCTGGGCGAGTGGATCGCCAACCTCGGTGAGGCCGCCGAGTACATGTTCGACCACAACATCTTCCAGGAGAATCTGGTCGCGGTGGACTACTGCGAGAAGATGGTCAAGGAGACCAATCCGGGGGTGCTGGCACAGGCCGAGAAGACCCGGTCCCCGCATGCGGACCAGCACGGCTACCGGACGATCGCCGACATCATGCGGTCGCTCAATCCGTTCACCGGCGAATTCTATCGGGAGGCACTGCAGATCAGCCGTCTGACCCGAGAGATGTTCTGCCTCATGGAGGGTCGGCACGTGCACCCGTCCACGCTGTACCCCGGCGGTGTCGGCACCGTCGCGACCGTGCAGTTGATGACCGACTACACGACCCGGCTGATGCGGTACATCGAGTTCATGAAGAAGGTCGTGCCGATGCACGACGATCTCTTCGACTTCTTCTACGAGGCGCTGCCCGGCTACGAGCACGTCGGCGAGCGGCGCGTGCTGCTGGGCTGCTGGGGTGCATTCCAGGACCCGGAGGTGTGTAACTTCCAGTACAAGGACATGACGGACTGGGGCCGGAAGATGTTCGTCACCCCGGGAGTCGTCGTCGACAACAAGCTGGTGACGACGGACCTGGTGGACATCAATCTCGGCATCCGGATCATGCTGGGCTCGTCGTACTACGACGACTGGTCCGACCAGGAGATGTTCGTCAGCACCGACCCGCTGGGCAACCCTGTCGACCGCCGGCACCCGTGGAACCAGCACACCAACCCGAAGCCGCAGAAGAGGGACCTCGGGGACAAGTACAGCTGGGTGATGTCGCCGCGCTGGTTCGACGGCAAGGACAACCTCGCTCTCGACACCGGAGGCGGCGCGCTGGCCCGCATGTGGTCCACCGCGCTTGCCGGGCTGGTCGAGACCGATGAGGTGAAGGCCACCGGGCACAGCGTCAAGATCGATTTCCCGAAGACCGCGCTCGAAGGTCCGGTGAGTTTCGAGTGGAACATTCCACGGTGGAGCAACACCATCGAACGCAACCGCGCACGCACGTACTTCCAGGCGTATGCGGCGGCGATGGCGCTGCACTTCGCACGGAAGGCCCTCACCGAGATCCGCGCCGGCCGAACCAAGACGTGGGAGACCTTCGAGGTGCCGGATGAGGGGATCGGCTGCGGTTTCACCGAGGCCGTGCGCGGGGTGCTCTCGCACCACATGGTGATCCGGGACGGGAAGATCGCGAACTACCACCCGTATCCACCGACCCCGTGGAACGCCAGTCCCCGTGACGCGGAGGGAATTCCGGGCCCATACGAGGACGCGGTGACGAATCTGCCGATCTACGAGGAGAACGACCGCGACAACTTCAAGGGCATCGACATCATGCGGACCGTCCGGAGCTTCGATCCGTGCCTGCCGTGCGGGGTGCACATGTACCTAGGTGACGGGAAGACGCTCGAGAAGCTGCACTCGCCGACCCAGTCCATGACCGGGGAGTGAGGTGACGGATGGCGACGACGAATGACGAACTGGTCCGCGGGATCCCGGGCGAATCCGATCGTTGGCGCAGCGCTGGCGATCGGATCGAAGCCCTGCTGGACGCCGCCTCCGCTGGAGGGCCGGTCGCGCGCGAGCGCGCCGAGCAGTTGGTGCGAGAGGTCGTCGACCTGTACGGCGAGGCGCTGGGGCGAGTCCTGACGGTCGCCGCGCCCAGCCTCGTCGAAGAACTGACTCGGGACGAACTGGTCTCGGGCCTGCTACTTGTCCACGGCCTGCACCCGCACGACGTCGCGACCCGGGTGCGGACCGCACTCGACAGTGTCCGGCCGTACCTCGGTTCGCACGGGGGCGATGTGGAACTCGTCGAGGTCTCGGATGGTGTCGTCCGGCTGCGCCTGCTGGGCAGCTGCCACGGCTGCCCGTCATCGGCGGTGACCCTGCAGCTCGCGGTGGAGGGCGCGGTCCAGGCGGCCGCACCGGAGACCACCGCGATCGAGGTCCAGCCCGGTGACCTGGGCGCGTCCACTACCCCCACGCCGGGAGTGATCCCGGTCGAGTCGTTGCTGGCGCATGTGCGGGATGCCGCATCTGCCGGTGGGTCCGCCGCGTCGAACGGGACGTGGCAGGCGGCAACCGAGTTCGCCGACCTCGCGTCGGGGGAGGTCGGCGGATTTGTCGTGGGCGGCATACCGCTGCTGGTCTGCCGGCTCGGTGACGAACTGTTCGCATACCGCGACCGGTGCTCGGTGTGTGGCAACTCGATGGCCGGGGCTTCGATGCAGCGTCGCGCGGGCGGTCCGGTGAACGACGCCGTCCTGCGCTGCCCGACTTGTCGCGCACACTTCGATGTCCGCCGTGCCGGGGCCCGGATCGAGGCGCCCGAGGATCACTTGGATCCGCTGCCCGTCCTGGTGCGGGACGGCGTGCTTTCGGTGGCGGTACCCACCGTGGTGACCGGGTGAGCACCCCGCCCGGACGTGGCACCCCCTCCGGCGCGCCGTTGGGGGTGTTGCGTCGGATCGCCTCCGACCGCCCCGAGGCGCCGGCCGGGGAGCGGTGCGAGATGTGTGCGGCGCCCATCGCCGACGAGCACTCCCACGTGGTGAACATGGAAGGGCGGCAACTGATATGCGTGTGCCGGCCCTGCTACCTGCTGTTCACCGAGCCGGGCGCGCGGCTGCGCTACCGCGCGGTGCCGCAACGGTTCCTCTCGTTCCCCGAGTTCGCGCTCTCACCTGGGCAATGGGACCAGCTCGAGATCCCGGTGGGGCTGGCGTTCTTCTTCCGGAACTCCGACCAGGACCGCACGGTCGCGTTCTATCCCGGTCCGGCCGGTGCGACCGAGTCGGAGCTGCCGATCGAGGCGTGGGAGTCGGTGCTGATCGACAATCCTGCGCTGCGCAATGCCGTCCCGGACGTGGAGGCCTTGCTCATTCGGGTGCCGTCGAACGGAGTCGGCTCCGCCGAGTGCCACCTGCTGCCGATCGACGCGTGCTACGAACTGGTCGGGCGCTTGCGCCGGTGCTGGCGCGGATTCGACGGCGGGCAGGACGCCCGTCGCGAACTCGACGCCTTCTTCGACCGGATCGACCGGCGCAGCATCGCGGTGTCGGCCACGGGCGGCCGAACGGGGGGCGCGCCATGACATCACTACAGTTCTCGGTACTGACCGTCGCGCCCGAATCTTTTTCGGTGGCACCGAATCTGATCGCCCGAGTGCGGATCGGGGAGACCACCGGCGCCACCGTCCACGCTCTCGCGCTGCGCTGTCAGGTCCGGATCGAGCCCCGTCGCCGCCGCTACTCCGACGCCGAGGAGGCCGGCCTGCTGGACATGTTCGGTCCGCGGGAGCGATGGGGGTCCACGCTCGCGACCTTCCCGTGGCTGCACACCACTGCGACGGTACCCGGCTTCACCGGCGAGTGTGTCACCGAACTGCCGATGGCGTGCACGTACGACTTCGAGGTGGCCGCCTCCAAGTACCTGCACGCGCTCGAGACCGACGCCGACGGCACGGTTCCCCTGAGCTTCCTTTTCAGCGGCACCGTCTTCACGAAGGGCAACAACAACTTCGGCGGAGGAAGGGGGTTCGGCGTCGAACAGGTGCCGTGGGATCGGGAGGCGCAGTTCGACATGCCGGTCGCCGTGTGGCGGGATCTGGTGCGTCAGAACTTCCCCTCCAGCGGCTGGGTGCGGCTCGAACACGACACCCTGGCTGCACTCACGCGGTTCAAGGCGGCGCGCGGGCTGACCGGCATCGACCAGGCCGTGACGGAACTGCTCGCGGGAGCTGGGGAGGTGGCGACATGACCGCCGTCGGCGATCTGGCGCGGTTGCGCGTGGTCGCCGACGCAGTGCTGTACGAGGGCTACCTGCTGTACCCGTACCGTTCCACATCGGGAAAGAACCAGTCTCGGTGGCAGTTCGGTGTGCTCGGGCCGTCGGGAGCGGCCCACGCCGGGGTGGGCGAGGATCCGGCAATGAGCGTCGAGTGTGTGCTCGATGCAGCCGATATCGCTGGCGACGACGCTGCCGTCACCCCGATCCTGCGGTTCCTGCAGCTGCAGGCGCGTGCGGTCGAACAGGCCGGGCCGAACGGGTTCGAGCCCGTCTCGGAGCTGACGGTCGACGGCCGCAGCTGGATCAGCTGGGACGAGGCTTCCCCGGTGGAGATCGCGTTCGACGCCTGTACGCTCGCTGAACTGTGCGAAGGCATGACTCGGGAGATACGCGTGCCGGGTGGCGTCGAGACCGAATCGCTGGGGGCGGCGGGGCGTTTGGTTCGTACCCGAGAACCATTGTGCGGCAAGGTCAGCCTTGCCGCGGTGCGAGAGCACGGCGCGGTGCGGCTGAGCATCGAGGTCCGCAACGACGCTCGGATCGCCGAGCCCGGTGAGCGCGTTGTCGCATCCGAGCACGTGGTTGCTGCGAACGCTGGTGTTGCTGTGAAAGACACGGCGATCCGGCACTCGTTCATCGGTGCGCACCTGATCCTCGGGGCTACGGGCACACGGTTCGTCTCGCTGCTCGACCCGCCCGATGCGTTCGCTGACGCGGTCGCCGCCTGCCGGCAGTTCCGGTGCTACCCGGTTCTTGCGGGAGCGAAGGGTGTGCACGGCACCAGCGACGTCGTGCTGGCGGCGCCGATCATCCTCTACGACCATCCCGAGGTGGCCGAGGAGAGCGGTGGAAACCTGTTCGACTCCACCGAGATCGACGAGATCCTCACACTCCGGGTGATGACGCTCACCGACGAGGAGAAGGCCCAGGCGCGTGCCACCGACCCGTTGGCCGCGCAGATCATCGACCGCTGCGACGGCATGACCGCCTCGCAGATGCAGCAGCTGCATGGGGCACTCCGCGATCCGCGTGCCTTCGAGAACAGTGCATTCGAGAACCGTGCCTTGCAACCCGGCGACTTCGCGCCTCCCACCTTCGTCACGCCGAGCGGTCTGGTTCCCGACGTGCCGGACGATGTCCCGTGGTGGGATCCCGCTGCCGACAACAGTGTTCGACCCGATGCGGATGGCGTCCTGGTGTCGGGAGTGCGGATTGCCAAGGGCGGTCTGGTGCGGTTGCGGCCGTCCCGGCGGGCCGACGCGCAGGATCTGTTCTTTGCCGGGCAGGTGGCGCGGGTCGCGACGGTACACGCCGATGTGGACGGCGGCACCCACATCGGTGTCGTGCTGGTGGACGATCCGGCCGCCGAACTGCACGACTGGTACGGCCGATACCTGTACTTCGCGCCTGACGAGGTGGAACCACTGCGGACGCCGGGCAGTGAAGCGCTCGATCGAGAGGAGAGGCAGTCATGAGGGCAATGGGTATGGTCTCCACCGTATTCCTCGCCGCGGTCGCCGCCGCGGGCGTGTGGATCACGGTGCGCTCGATCCCGGACATACAGCGCTACCTGCGTATGCGTCGGATGTGATGGCATGTCGCCCGAGACGACGCACCGGATTCTCCTGGCCGGTATCGGCAACATCTTCCTCGGCGACGACGGCTTCGGGCCGGCGGTGCTGGGGAGAGTGGCGGCCGGTCCGCTGCCGACCGGTGTCCGGGCGGTGGACTACGGCATCGGAGGCATGCACCTGGCGTACGACCTGCTCGGTGACTGGGACGCGCTGATCCTGGTGGATGCCGTCCCCGGTCGGGGCAACCCGGGCGCGGTACGGGTGTTCGAGGTCGATCCCGGGAAGACCGGGATCGCAACTCAACTCGATGCGCACGCGATGGATCCCGGATCGGTGTTCGCAAGTGTCGAAGCTCTCGGCGGCACGCTGCCGCGGACGATCGTCGTCGGTTGCCAGGCGGCCTGCGTCGCCGAGGGTATCGGGCTGTCCGCGCCGGTGGCTGCGGCGGTCGACGGTGCGATCGAGGCGATCGGTCGGCTCCTGAGCGAACTCGGTGCGGATGCGCCCGAGCGCTGTCGCACCGTCGGATCGGAGGGCTGAGTGATGTGCCTTGGTATTCCCGGACGGGTGATCGGCATGCTCGACGGATACAACGGTCAGCTCGCTCTCGTCGACGTCGAGGGCAGCGAGCGCAAGGTCAACATCGGCATGCTCGAGGACACCGCTCTGGCGCCCGGCGACTGGGTGGTGATCCACATGGGGTTCGCCGTCGAACGCGTGGACCGGGCCGGTGCGGAACGGGCGATGTCGGGTCTAGAACTGATGGGTCGTCCGCGCTCGTCTTCGTCTGACGACGGCGACGCTGTCACAGGCGGAGACCCAGTCGTAGGCGGTGGGAGGTCGTGAGGACGGCCGAAGCTCGCGTCGCGGCGGCCCCGGTGCCGGTGGAGCGGCACCGGCTGACGGTCCGCGGCGTCGTGCAGGGCGTCGGCTTCCGTCCCTTCGTCGCACGGCTGGCCGGAGAACTGGGGCTGGCCGGATATTGCGGAAACGACGAGGTGAGTGTGCTCATCGAAGTGGAGGGCACTGCCGCGGCGCTAGCCGAGTTCGCAGTGGCGCTCCGCCGAGATGCGCCGCCGCTCGCGATGGTTGTCGACGTTTCGGTGGAGCCGACCGTGACACGCGGCGAGCGCGGGTTCCGGATCGTCCCGAGCCGGCACACCCGGGGTGCACGGACGCTGCTTCCCCCGGACGTCGGGATCTGCGCGGACTGCATCCGTGAGATGGCAGATCCGTCCGACCGCCGGTATCGGCACCCCTTCGTCAACTGCACCAACTGCGGACCGCGGTTCACGGTCGTCACAGATCTGCCCTACGATCGTCCGGCCACGACGATGGCGGCGTTCCCGATGTGCCCGCGGTGTGCCCGCGAGTACGCCGATCCCACCGACCGCCGGTATCACGCGCAGCCCATCTGTTGCCCGGACTGCGGCCCGCGGATCTTCGCAGAATGCGACGGCGGGCGCCTCGACGGCGTCGACGCGGTGCTGGGGCGCGTGCAGCGCGAAATCGCCTCGGGCGGTGTCGTCGCGGTGAAGGGGATAGGTGGCTTCCACCTGGTGTGCGATGCCACCGATCCCGTTGCGGTGCAGCGACTACGTGAGCGCAAGCACCGTCCGGCCAAGCCGTTCGCCGTGATGGCGGCGGATCTCGACGCCGCCCACGAGGTGTGCACGATCTCCGATGCCGAGGCCGAGGTTCTGGCGAGCGCCGCGCGGCCGATCGTATTGCTGCGGCGTCGATCCAGCGATATCCCAGCCCCGAACCTCGCGCCCGATCTCGACGAGATCGGAATCATGTTGCCCTACGCGCCACTGCACCACCTGCTGTTCGCGCCGGTGCCCGGCTCCGCGGTGGGCCCACCGCGCCTGCTGGTGATGACGTCGGGCAATCTCGGTGGCGAGCCGCTGTGCTTCACCAACGAAGCTGCGCGGCAACGCCTGAGCGCGATCGCCGACGTGTTCCTGATGCATGACCGGGACATCGTCACGCCATGCGAGGACTCGGTGGTCACAGTGGTCGACGATGCGGTTCTTCCCGTTCGCCGCTCGCGCGGATACGTGCCGCTGCCGATCGTCCTGGACCATCCCGGCCCGACAGTGCTGGCCGTCGGCGCTGAGCTGAAGAACACCTTCTGTCTCACGCGGCAGGACTTTGCCTTCTGCTCCGGCCATCTCGGCGACATGGGCAGCCTCGAGAGCCGCCGCGCATTCGAGTCGTCCGTCGAGCGGATGATGTCACTGCACGACGTCCGCCCGGAGCTGGTGGTGGCGGACGAGCATCCTGGTTACTCGACGCGGAACTGGGCCGAGGATCTCAGCGATCGTACGGGCGTCGGGATCGCGACCGTGCAGCACCATCACGCCCACATCGCCGCACTCGCCGCCGAGCACGGCCTACTCGGCGGGCACCTGGCCGGAGCGCCGTTGCTGGGCATAGCATTCGACGGGACCGGGTACGGCTGCGACCGCACTGTCTGGGGTGGGGAGCTGTTGCTCGTCGGACCGAGCATTCTCGACGCCCGCCGCGCCGGGCACCTGCAGTCGTTCAGCCTGCCGGGCGGGGACGTCGCGGTGCGCAACCCGGCGCGGGTGGCGCTCGCGCTGCTGCACGAGGCACGCATCGACGACATCGATGATCTGCCGTGTGTGCGAGCCCTCACCTCAGCCGAACGAGCCTTGGTGGCAGCGCAGCTCGAATCCGGAATCGGCTGTGTGCGGACCACGAGCATCGGCCGCCTGTTCGACGGTGTCGCTGCACTCCTCGGCGTCCGGCAGCGGGTGAGCTACGAGGCGCAGGCCGCGATCGAGCTGGAGGCCCTGGCCCGCACCGCTGACCGCCCGGCGCCGGTGGAGCTGCAGGTGGAAGGCGATGTGCTGCGGCTCGAGACGCTGTGCGAGCAACTCGTCGCGGGGGTCTGCTCCGGAACCCCCGTTGCCGCGTTGGCGCTCGGATTCCATTGCGCCCTGGCATCGGCCACCGCAGAACTCGCAGTCGGCGTCGCTCGTGAGGCCGGGGCCGCAATGGTGGGGCTCAGCGGGGGAGTATTCCAGAACAGGACGTTGACGGCCTTGCTGCAGCATCACCTGCGGACCGCGGGGCTCGAGGTCCTCACCCATCACCGGGTACCGCCCAATGACGGCGGGCTCTCGCTGGGCCAGGCCGTGCTCGGCCAGGCGATTCTCGAGGCGAAGCCGGGTTCCAGGAACGAGGTGCGATCATGACCACCAGCGAGACGAACGTCGAATTGATCGGGACCGATCTGTCGGCCGATCTGGCCGCCACGGCGCTGTCGCTCGCACGTCGATTCAACGCCGGTGCCACGCTGTGGGTGGTGTCCCCGCAATGGGAGCCCCATGCGCACCACGTCGCGGTCGAGTTCGTGCATCCGGTGATCATGGGCAAGCGGGCACTGCCGTCGGTATCGCTGGTCGAGCCGGATCCGGTGGCGCAATGCCGGGTTGCGAGCCGACCCGGTGACGTCATCCTTGCGGTGGCCTCGGCCGATCAGGCCCAGGTGCGTGAGATCATGCGCCGGGCGCCGGCATGGGGTACCGACACGATCTGGATCGGCTCCGGCCCGCGGCCCGAACCCGGTTCCGCGAACCACATCCTGTGGGTGGACTCCGACGATCCGATGGTGCCGGCGACGGGCCGGTTCGTGCTGATGTACCACCTGCTGTGGGAACTGACGCACGTGTGCTTCGAGCATCCGGGGCTGTTGCGGATATCCGATGACGAGTGCGCCGACGGTGGTTGCGTCACCTGCAGCGACGAGGGCCGGCTCGCGGAAGTGGTGGTGGCGCCGGGGAATCCGTTGGATAGTGCCCTCGTCCGCACCGCCGTCGGTGAAGAAGAAGTGGATGCGACCCTGATCCAGGACATCGCCCCCGACGATCTGCTGCTGATTCACGGCGGTGCCGCGATCGCCCGAATCGACCCGGACGAGGAGGTGCGGTGATGGGCACGACCCCGGAAAACAGCGTCACGGGTACGGACTTCCTGTATCCGTTCATCGACGCGCACGAGGAAGGGGCCGGTGCGCTGCTCGACGACCTTGCCGCATCCGCCCGTGGCAAGGCTGCGGAGAGCGCACGACTGCAGCAGGATTCGCTGACCGAGTGGGGTGAGCAGATTGCCGAGGCTGGCCGGCAGATGGCCGAGCGCTTCTGCAGAGGCGGTCGGCTCTACACCTTCGGCAACGGCGGCAGCTCCACCGACGCCGCCACACTCGCATCTCTGTTCAGCCGTCCGGCGCTCGGGCGCCCGGTCGCGGCATGGTCGCTCGCGGCAGATCAGGCTGTGGTGACCGCGCTCGGCAACGACGTCGGCTTCGACCTGGTCTTCTCGCGTCAGATCATCGCGCACGCCCGGGCACAGGACATCGCGATCGCGTTGTCGACGTCGGGTAACTCCGACGACCTCATGATCGCGCTCGCCGAGTCGCGGGCACGCGGGCTGCTCACCATCGGGTTCGCCGGACATGACGGCGGACGCATGGCGGCGAGCGAGGACCTGGACTACTGCATCACGATCCGGTCGCAGAGCATCCACCGGATCCAGGAGAGTCACGCGCTGGTCGGGTACCGGCTCTGGTCGGCGGCCCAGGCGCACATGGCCGAGGAGCGCAGGACGCCCCCGGCACGACGACAGGAGAGCTAGCTCATGGCAATGGAACCGGCCACCACCGCCGAACGCGAGGACCGCGTACTGGATCGCATCGCGGCGTACCGCAAGCGACGTCCCCGGCTGCTCGAGGATGTCGTGACACTCGCACACGGCGCGGGTGGAAAGTCGTCTGCTGCGCTGGTGGACTCGGTGTTCGTCGAGGCGCTGCGCAATCCCCAGCTCGAGCAGCTCGGGGATGCCGCTGCCCTCACCCTGCCTGTGGGTGAGCGACTGGCGTTCTCCACCGATTCGTTCGTGGTGCGGCCGCTGCAGTTCCCCGGTGGTTCCATCGGGAACCTCGCGGTGCACGGCACCGTGAACGACCTTGCGGTGGCGGGGGCGACACCGCTGTGGCTGTCGGCGGCGTTCGTGATCGAGGAGGGCTTCGAGATCGCGCTGCTACGCGAGATCGTGCAGGACATAGCGGATTCCGCGGTGCAGGCGGGCGTGCAGGTGGTGACCGGGGACACCAAGGTGGTCGGCAAGGGAGCCGCCGACGGGCTGTACATCTGCACGGCCGGCATCGGGAAGCTGCCGATGGACCTGCGCCTGGGCCCGGAGCAGGTGCGCCCCGGCGACCGAGTCTTGATCTCCGGGACGATGGGCGAGCACGGCATGGCAGTGATGCTCGCCCGCGGTGAACTCGCGATCGAGGCCGACATCTGCTCCGACACCGCCCCGGTCAACGGGCTGGTCCACGCGCTGCTCGACGCGGCGCCCGGCACGCGATGGATGCGCGACGCGACCCGCGGCGGAGTTGGCACGGTGTGCAACGAGCTTGCACAGTCGTGCGGGCTCGCGGTGATCCTCGACGAAGCGGATCTTCCGGTGCAGCCCCAGGTAGTTGGGGCGTGCGACATGCTCGGCATCGACCCGCTGTACGTCGCGAACGAGGGCAAGTTCGTGGCCGTCGTTCCCGAAGTGGAGACCGATGCAGCGCTCGAGGCCTTGCGCCGGACACGCGGTGGCGAGCACGCCGCGGTGATCGGCGAGATCCTTGCGGAGCCGGAGGGCATCGTCGCCCTGCGGACGTCGTTCGGTGGTAGCCGCATTGTCGACATGCTCGTCGGAGATCCGCTGCCGCGCATCTGTTGAGCGGGCAATCCAGCCGAGAGGAGGAAACGATCATGTGTCTGGGTATCCCGGGCCAAGTGGTCCAGATGGTGGACTCCGAGCAGTATCTGGCGAAGGTGGACGTGGGTGGCGTCAAGCGGACCATCAGCGTTCGACTGCTCGCCGACGAGGGACTGCTCGTGGGGGACTGGGTCCTGGTCCACGTCGGCTTCGCGATGGCGAAGATCGACGAGGCCGAGGCCGCGCTCACGCTCGACCAGGTCCAGAAAATGGGCGCCGACTACGTCAACGAGATCGACGCCTTCAATTCGTCGAGCATCAACTGAAGGCGGGTAACCGAGGAGGTTGCAGCATGAAGTTCGTGGACGAATTCCGGGACCCCGCCGCCGCGCGGGCGCTGGTCCGGTCCATCACCGAGCTCGCAGGCGAGGACGAGTTCAAATTCATGGAGGTGTGCGGCGGCCATACCCACACCATCTACCGCCACGGCATCGAGCATCTGCTACCGCAGTCGGTGGAACTCGTGCACGGACCGGGCTGCCCGGTGTGTGTCATCCCGATGGGCCGCGTCGACGACGCGATGTACCTCGCGGAACAGCCGGACGTCGTCTTCACGACGTTCGGGGACATGATGCGGGTGCCGGGATCACGAGGAAACCTCATCGAGGCCAAGGCTCGTGGCGCGGACGTCCGATTCGTCTATTCCCCGTTGGACGCGCTCAAGATCGCCGTCGACAACCCGGGCAAGCAGGTGGTGTTCTTCGCGGTCGGGTTCGAGACCACGGCGCCGTCGACCGCGGTGACCCTGGTCCGCGCCCGGCAGATGGGGGTGACCAACTTCAGCATCTTCTGCAACCACGTCACGATCGTGCCGCCGATCAAGGCGATTCTCGAGTCGCCGGATCTACGGCTGTCCGGGTTCCTCGGGCCGGGCCACGTGTCGACGGTGGTGGGCCTGCGGCCGTACCGGTTCGTCCCCGAGGTGTACGGGAAACCGATGGTGGTCGCCGGATTCGAGCCGCTGGACATCCTCGCGTCGGTGCACATGCTGCTGCAGCAGATCCGCGACCGCCGCTGCGAGGTGGAGAACCAGTACATCCGGGTGGTGCGGCCCGAGGGCAACACCCAGGCACTGAAGTTGATGAGCGAAACCTTCGCGCTAAGGCCGCATTTCGAATGGCGAGGTCTGGGCTTCATCTCGCAGAGCGCGCTCAAGGTTCACCCCGATTTCGCCGAGTTCGACGCGGAGGAACGCTTCTCGATGCCCGGAGTGCGGGTGGCGGACCCGAAGGCCTGCCAGTGCGGCGAGGTGCTCAAGGGGGTGATCAAGCCGTGGGAGTGCAAGGTGTTCGGTACGGCCTGCACGCCCGAGACGCCGATCGGGACGTGCATGGTCTCGCCGGAGGGTGCGTGCGCGGCGTACTACAACTTCGGGCGGCTGCACCGCGAGACGGCGCTGGTGGTGGGGCGGAGACCGGGGTGAGCTGTCGGGCTGGGCGGGCCTTGTTCGCGCGGTACGCGTATGCGCCGAATGCACTGGGCTACTGCGGCCCCGCGGGATCCGGGGGTCTCGAGCGGGTGGCGTGCGGTGGTGGGCTGGACGTCGACGTCGACGGGTTGGCGCGGCGGTTCAGCGGGGCCTGGCCGTATCAGCAGCTGCTTGCGGAGATGTCGGGTGTGGACGATCCGCTGGACGATCGGGTGGTACGCGGGTACTGGACTGGCAACGCGCTCACCGCTGCGACAGACCGGGAACGGTTCGGGGCCGCGCTGTTGGTCAGGCTCGGTGAGCGCGCCGGACACTACTGGAAGTACCTCACCGAGGATCTGCTGCCGGAGGCAGCCCCTACCCACGCGTTTCACGTGTTCGGCATCTACCCGTGGACGCGTCTACTCGGCACCGGGATGCCGCAGCCGCTGCATGTGCTCGACTCGTGCCGGATCCGCAACGGCGTCGTCCTCGAGCTACTTTCGGACGCTGCCGTAGTGCGTTCGCGTCCAATGCAGTTCGACGGTGCCCGACTCACCCTGGGCCCGCTCGAGGACCGCGCGGTCCGTAGTCGCGTGGCCGCAGGGTCGTTCGTTCCCGGTCTGCGGGTGGGGGACCACGTGGCCGTGCACTGGGACCTGGTGTGCGACCGGCTCGACGCCGAAGAGGCATCCTCCCTTGAACATTGGACGGACTGGCAGCTGGGGAGGACCAATATCCGGCTTGCCGGCGAAGCTGTCGCAACCTAGGACGATGACTGAGCTGCACGAAGTTGCTACCTCGGGGTCCTCGGGTGGAGCCGAAAGTGACATCCGGCATCTGCGCGCGGCAGCGTGGCGCCCGCGTGACGCTCGTATCCGTGCTTGTCCCGTACCTCGCGATGGCCGTGGCCAACGTGTACGTGCTCCTCCGCCTCTGGAAGCGGTCTCGGAAACTAGAGGCGGTTTACCGGCTCCGGGCCTCGCGCGGACGCCGACGGCGGACGTGGCACACACAGCAACGTTGCCACACCCACGTCGTAGCCGGCGCATAGCGCGGGATACCACCGCGGCAACCGTGATGATGTCCCTCGCTCGTGTGCGTGGTCGAAGGCCGCATGCGCAATCCATCCAATGGCGGTCAGTCCGGTAGCCCACTGCTTCGGCAAGGTGATCGCACCGATGAACACAGCGGTCGTCGCCAGCACTGCAGTCCACTCGCGGGTGAGTACGTCCGAACCGGAGGGACGTCCTATGTGCGCGACCGGATAGACGATTGCTGCGGCCACCAGCCCCGCGGCGTAGGACGTCACTCGGCGGGACGGATTCTTCTTCACGAGAGGACGATCAGCGGCGATGCTCAGAAGGCCGCCTGCCGCGAACGCTACGATACGATTTCGCGATCCTCGGTTCGGTCCCTCGCTCATCCGGTGAGACTATCAGCGATCGGGTGTTGGAGCCGGAAGCGCGAAACCCCATGGCAGTTCGAGCCGATGCGCCGCGAGCAGCCTGGTATCAGCAAGGATTCGCTCGACGCGGTCGTCGGCGGCCAGGCGCCCTTTGTCCATGATCACTGCCCGCTCGCACAGCTGAGCCGCGTACGGAAGATCGTGCGTGACGAGCAGCAGCGTGGTGTCGAGTCCGCCCAGGATGTCGGCGAGTTCGCGCCGGGCCACGGGATCGAGGTTGCTCGACGGCTCGTCGAGCACCAGAACCTCCGGGCGGCACGCCAACACCGTGGCGAGGGCGACTCGGCGGCGCTGGCCGGCCGAGAGATGACCGGCGCTGCGGTGCGCGTGATCGGCCATCCCCACCTGCTCGAGTGCCTCGGTCACCCGGCGTTCGAGTTCGCCGCCGCGGACTCCGAAGTTGGCGGGGCCGAACGCCACGTCTTCCGCGACGGTGGGCATGAACAGCTGGTCATCTGGGTCCTGGAATACGACGCCCACTCGACGCCGGATCTCCCGCACCGTCTCTCGCCCCAGTTCGAGCGTGCCGATTCGCACGGTGCCCTCGCTCGGGGTGAGGACGCCGTTGAGCTGGAGTATCAGGGTGGTCTTGCCAGCGCCGTTCGGTCCCAGCACCGCGACGCGTTCACCGACCGGGATCTCGAGATCTATGCCGTCCAGCGCCTGGCGACCGTCCGGGTACTCGAAGCTGAGCCGTTCGACGTCTATCGCTGTCGGCGATGCCATCTCACACCATCCAGGCAATCGTCGCGATCGCGACTGCATACGCGGCGGGGGCGAGTCCGGCGCACCAGTCGGCGCGAGTGGCCGGCGGCGCGGACAGCGGCACCGTGCCGGTGAAACCTCGGGAGAGCATCGCCAGGTGTACCCGCTCGCCGCGTTCGTAGGCGCGGAGGAACACACCGCCGACGCCGCGCGCAGTGGCGCCTGCCTGATGCAGGGTGCGGGGATCGTCGCCACGGGCGATTCGCGCGGTACGCATCCGATCGATCTCCCCGGCAAGGAGATTGACGTACCGCAGCATCAGCGTGACGATGACGGTGACCATCGCCGGCACGTGCAACCGGGCCAGGCCGGCAGGCAGAGAGCGTGCAGGGGTGGTGGCCGCGAGGGTGAGGGAGGTGAGGACCCCGAGTGTGCCCTTGACCAGGATTCCCCACGCCGCCAGCAGGCCTGGCACCGACAGCGAGATTCCGAGAAGCTCTGTCCGCTCGCCGGATTCGGCGAACGGCAGCAGAACCGCGAGCACCACGAACGGCACCTCGATGAGCATGCGCGGGGCCAGCCAGCGCGGCCGGATGCCCGCGATCTGCCACACCAGGGCGAGCCCGGCGAGGTAGGCCGCGAACGCCCACACGGCCTCACGGGGAGTGGCGACGATCGCGAACATTGCGACCACCGCCGCGACGATCTTGACCTCGGTCGGGAGTCGATGGACCGCGGAGCTGCCTTCCAGATAGAGCGGGTGGGTGTGCGAACCCGACATGTCATGGGCCTCGCTTACGGCGTGCGAGCGTGCAGAACAACAGTCCAGCAACGATGAACACCGCGACGACCCCGAGTATCCCCGCCAGCCCGCTGAGCCGGGAATCGCCGCGCACCGCGTAGTCCGCCAGCGGAGACGCGGACAGGTGGTGATCGGTCGCGTGCCGAGCTATGCAGTCGCCCGACAACTGTTCGGTGCCGCCGGTTTCGACCACCTCGCAGCCGCGCAGGGTCGTCGAATCCAGGCCGTCCGGGCTGGCGCTGGCGAAGTAGGAGAGGATGCCGGCGATCAGCAGGGCCGCGACCGCGAAGCCGACCAGGAACCACGAGCGTGTGCGGGCGGGTCTGCTCATGTCGTCACCGCCGTGCACTCGCGTTGCGATCGCAGCAGATACACCAGGTCCGGGCGGGCGCGGGCGACCGCGACCACCGTGAAGGCCGTGATGATGCCCTCGCCGACACCGATCAGCGCGTGGGTGCCGAGCATGTAGGCAGCCACGGTATGCAGGGCAGTCACTGCGGAACCGCCGATTGCATACTCCACCACGAACATCGACGCCGCGACTACGGTCGCGCACCATGCCGAGACGAATGCGAGAATGCCGATTCCGGCGTCGCCGCGCCGAATGAGCAAGGGGCGCAAAGTGGCCGCAACGATGTAGCCGACCGCGGTGCCCACCAGGGCGATATTGGTGACGTTCGCACCGAGCGCGGTGAGGCCCCCGTCGGCGAACAGGAGCGCCTGGACCGTGAGCACGATCGCGATACACAGTGCCCCGGTATACGGTCCGACGAGGATCGCGGCGAGTGCGCCGCCGAGCAGGTGTCCGCTGACGCCGGGCAGGATCGGGAAGTTGATCATCTGCACCGCGAAGATGAACGCGGCGACAAGGCCGGCCATCGGGGCGGTGCGGTCGTCGAGTTCGGTACGGGACTTCCAGACCGCGAGTGCCAGACCGGTGATCGCGACCGCCCAGAACAGCGCCGAAGTGGGAGCGTTGATGATGCCGTCGCTCATATGCATCGCGGCGTATTCGACAGCCGAGTGTTCGATAGCCACTGCGTTTTCGATAGCCACTGCGCCCTCCCGGGAGCCGGGGATCGGTAGCAGCAGTCTATCGAGTCATGTGAACAACTGAACAGGCTTTCCGATTGGTCCGCTACCGCCGGACTCCCTCGAAACGCTCGGAAGTCGACGACGCGGACCGGCGACGTCACCGGCGCTCGTCATCAGTCGATTTCGGTCATTCCGAACTCGTCCAGCTCGAGACGGCGGGTGATGCCGATGTCCCGAAGGAACTGGCGATCGTGACTAGCGACGATGAGCGCGCCACGATACCGCTCGAGCGCCTGGACGAGGTGCCCGAGGCTCGGCAGATCGAGATTGTTGGTCGGCTCGTCCAACATCAGCAGCCGAGGCGGCGGATCGGCGGTCATGATCATCGCGAGCGCGGCACGAAGGCGTTCGCCGCCGGAGAGTGTTCGCACCGCCGCGTCGGCATCCGCACCCCGGAACAGGAACCGGGCCAGGCCGCCGCGGATCTGCTCCGCCGACGCGTGCGGTGCGGCGGCCGCGACGTTCCACGCAACCGACCGCTCCTCGTCGAAGATATCGAGCCGTTGGGGGAGCAGCGCGAACGGAACCTTTGCGCCCTCCTCCGCGATTGCCTGCAGAGCGGTTGTCTTGCCGATCCCGTTACGGCCGATCAGGGCGATCCGATCGGGGCCGGTGACTGCGAGGTCCAGCGTCTGGCCGCTGCGCAGCCGGGTACCGGCCAGGCACACCACCTGCTGACCGGTGAACACGTCGGTGTCGGGCACGTCGATGCGGATCTCGCGGTCCTCGCGAATTCCGTCCTCGGCCGCTGCCAGGGTCCGCTTCGCCTCATCGAGTTTGTCCTGGTGGTTGCCGCGCAGCTTGCCGGCGGCTTCCTGCGCTGAGCGCTTCTTCATTCCCATGACGATCTTCGGCTCACTCCGGCTGTCGAAGATCTTCTGGCCGTATCGCTTTCGGCGATCGATCTTGATCTGCGCCTCGACCAGCTCGCGGCCCTGCCGTCGGACGTCGTTGCGGGCGTCACGGAGCGCGGCGCGGGCGGCCTCCTGCTCGGCTTCCACCATCTCCTGGTATGCCGTGAAGTTCCCACCGAACAACCGCAGCGCACCCTCACGGAGCTCCGCCGTCGACTCCATGGTCTCGAGCAGCTCCCGGTCGTGGCTGACCACCACAACGGTGCCCGGGAACCGTTGCACTGCAGAGGCGAGAAGCCCCCGGCTGTCGACGTCGAGGTTGTTGGTGGGTTCGTCCAGCAACAGTACGTTCGGCTCCCGCAGCAATCGTGCGGTGAACCCGAGCAGGGTCGTCTCGCCGCCCGACAGCTCGCCCACCGTTCGGTCGAGGTCGCCGATGTCGGCGACGATACGGTTCAGGCCCAGCCGGTGCAGGGTCGATACGGCTCGCTCCTCGATATCCCACGAGCTTGCCACCGCGGCGAAATCGGCATCGGTTCCGTTACCGGATTCGATCCGGGAGAGCGACTGTCGAATTGTCGCGATGCCGAGGATCGCGTCCACACGCAGCCGCGGATCGAGGGTGAGGTCCTGCGGAAGGTACTCGACGGCGCCCGCTGCGATGACCGAGCCGCGGTCGGGCCGCAGTGCCCCCGCGATCAATCGCAGGAGGGTGGACTTGCCGGAACCGTTGCGGCCGACGAGACCGGTTCTGCCGGAGCCGATCATGGCGGTGAGTCCGTCGAACACAGAGGTCCCGTCGGGCCACGAGAACGTGAGGTCCGACAGGGAAATGGACGTGGAGGATTGGGCCATGGTTGCTCCCTGAGGTCGTTGCGGCGTACCGGCGTATGCGATCGGCGCATACGCCGCGCTCTGGCGCGGATCACCTCTACAGGAGCAAGGACCTTCTCCGATCAGTCGGGAACACGGACGAACCACAGGTTATGGGTGGTTCGACGGTCGTGCAAGCGATTTGTCTTCCGAACTCTTGCCGCATCGACACCCAACCCATTCGTGAAGCTCACAGAGTCGTTGCGCGGCTGTGTCTTCGACGTCGCGACCCAACGACTCGGCGAAGCCACTCAATTGTCGGGCCGGCTCAGATCTGCGGTCCCTCCGATCTGAGGTCGTCGACCTTGCGCATCGCCTCGCGTAGTTCCGCGAGCCACTCCTGGCTGTGTTGTCCAGCCAGACGCACCGTCCAGGTGAGTGCGTCGGACCGGGAACGAGCCACCCCGGCGTCGACGAGGGTATCGAGTACCTTTCGCTCGGGCTGGCGCAGCCGCGTCATCACCGGAACGGCGAGGTTGGTGAACAGGACCTGCTGGTCGCCGATCGTTACTCCCCACGCGACCTTGCGCCCGTAGCGGGCCTCGGCCTCGTCGGCGATCTGTATGCGAGCGGGCCGGGTGGACTCCCGGAATCGGGCGATGAGGCCCTCCTCGGTGGCGGCCGAGTTCTCGATTCCCTCGGCGGGTGCGAGTACTCCGGTCACCACGATCTCCTCGCGGTCCACTTCCACCGTGGGGCTCCCGGTGAACCAGTTGTCCGGCAGGCGGCCGGCGAACCAATCGGCGGCATCCGAGGCATCCGGGGCATCGGCTTGCTGCCAGCCGCCAGGTCTTCCGAATCTGCGGCCACCGGGTCCGAATCCGCCGTGGCCATGTGCCCTTCTCATGATCGTCCTCCTCGGGTCGACCCTGGTGTCTGCGCCTCTCGCGCGGCACTGATTACATGATTACTCCGTTTCTCGGCGGGTGCCACCGTCCGTCAGGTCGGTTTCTGCGGCATCATCGAGACCATGTCTGTCACGCGTTCGCGCTCCGGCCCTTGCACCACTCTGACCGCTCTGCTCGCCACTTCAGCGCTGGTGCTGGCCGGATGCGGCGGCGATTCGCCATCGCCCGAACAGCAGTTCGCCGATGCGATGGCGAGCGGGAATGTTCAGGCCGCCGCGGATCTGACGAGCGATCCTGCGGCCGCGTCCGCCGCCATCACGGCACTGTTCGACGGGCTGGACGAGCGGGAACGCAGCTTCACCGTCGCACAGGAAGGCGATTCGTTCACCCTCGATGCCGACTGGGATTTCGGCGAAGACCGGGGCTGGCAGTACTCCACAACCGGCAAGATCGTGAGTGTGTCTGGAGAACAGCGACTGTCGTGGGATCCGGCGTTGCTGGTGCCTGGGCTCGGTGCCGACGAGACGGTCCGCTTCACCCCGACCGCAGGGCCTCCCCCGGTGGTGCGGGCGAGCACGGGCGAGCCGATCATGATGCAGCAGGTGGTAACCCTCGTGAACCTGCAGCCGTCAGCGGATCCGGCGGCCGTCGCACCGCTGCTCACCCCGATCGTGCCGACCATCACCGTGGACTCGTTGCGCGGCGACCTCGCGAAGGCGGGTGGTCAGCCGATCACCGCAATCACCCTGCGGGAAAACGACATTACTCCTGTTCGCAAGCGGCTCGAGGCCCTGACCGGGGTGGAGTTGGTGCAGCAGACGCGTCTGCTGACGGTGGACCGCGCGCTGGCGTCGCCGGTACTCGGTGGGCTCGCCGATCTGTGGCAGCAGGGACAGGACGCGTCGGCAGGGTGGGCCGTGCAAATGGTCGGCGCGGACGGCTCGGTGCGCCGTCTTGCCGGGCAGGACGGCACGCCAGCGCCGGATCTCGACACCACGCTGGATCTGCGCCTACAGATGAAGGCAGAGAATGCGCTGGCCGGAGTGCCGCAACCAGCCGTGATCGTCGCGCTGCAACCGTCGACCGGGGCCGTGCTTGCGGTCGCGCAGAACGCGCCAGCCGACGCGCAGGGCTCGATCGCGCTGACCGGTCTCTATCCGCCGGGTTCGACGTTCAAGACGGTTACGACATCGGCGGCGTTGCAGGCCGGCAAGGTCACCCCGGATACCGTCCTGCCGTGCCCGGGCACCGAGAACGTCGAAGGACGCCAGATTCCCAACGACGACAACTTCGACCTCGGTTCGGTCCCGTTGCACTCGGCCTTCGCTCAGTCGTGCAACACCACGATGGCCCGCCTGGCCGTCTCCCTGCCGCCGGACGCGCTGTCGCAGGCCGCACTGCAGTTCGGCCTGGGGATCGACTACGTGACACCGGGACTGACGACCGTCACCGGGAGCGTGCCGGCGGCGTCGACACCGGCCGAGCGGGTGGAGTCGGCGATCGGGCAGGGGCAGGTGACCGCGTCGCCGTTCGGTATGGCGCTGGTGGCCGCATCGATCGCGAATGGCACGACACCGTCACCGATGATGATCGCCGGCCGGCCCGGGGTGGGGGACAAGAGCGTTGCCGCAGTCCCCGCCGCGGTCGATGCGGCCCTGCGGTCGATGATGCGCGAGACGGTCACGGACGGTACGGCGAAGATCCTCGCCGATCTTCCGAACATCGAGGGTAAGACCGGCACCGCGGAGTACGGCGACGGTACCGATTCGCACGGATGGTTCGTAGGTATCGACAGGGACCTGGCTTTTGCGGTTTTCGTTGCAGGAGCGGATAGTTCGGGTCCCGCGCTGGATGCAGCCGGACGTTTTCTGCGGTAGGTCACGCCTGATACCTGTCGGGCCCGCGGGGTAACGGGTAGGTATCGGCAGCGAGCGCCGGTGGCGCAATCGTGACTTCTTCGTTTGCGATCCGTGCTTGTTACTCATGTGGCAAACGGGATGATTGTGACCATGGGTTTCCGAGCATCGCCGCGACTGCGGCGTAGCTGTGCGATTGCCCTGCCGCTGGGCCTGGTGGCCGTGCTGGCCGTTGCCCTCGCATCATGTGTCGGATCGAAACCCGACGCCGACGCGCAGTCGGTCGTCACGGGATTCGTGCAGGCTCTCAACGACCGGGATGCGTCCGCCGCCGCCGAGTTGACGTCGTATCCGAATGCGGCCCAGGAATCGATTCAGCAGATGTTCGACGGACTCGATCCCGAGGAGTCGCGGTTCGATATTGCTCAGTTCGTGGAACTGAATAGCGATTCCGGCTTCTTCACCATGGACGCCGCGTGGAATTTCGGCGAGGGCAAGGACTGGAGCTACTACGTCGACGGGGGTGTGCGGAAGCTCTCGGTGGGGTGGCGGATCTCGTGGGATCCCACACTGCTCGCGCCGGACATGGGGCATGGCCGGACGGTCCGGTACGACCGGACCGACGCCGCTGCGCCGCGCGTCTTCGACGCCGCGGGTAATCCGTTGATGGCTGAGCAGACCATCAACGCCATCACGCTCGACCCCGCGACCATGCCGGACCCGGTGGCCACCACCGACCGCTTGGCGAAGGCTCTCGAGCCGGTTGCCCCTCTTGTGACCGCGGATTCCATGCGGAAGAGCATGGCGGCCAAACCTGGACAGCAGGTGGTCGCAGTGCTGTTGCGCGACCAGGATTTCCAGTACCTCGAACGGGATCTCACCGGCATCCCGGGCGTGATCGTCGACAAGCAGCCCAAGCTGATCACCACCGACCGTCGTATCGTGACACCATTACTCGACCCGCTACGAACCGTGTGGCAGATGAATCGGGATGCGACAGCCGGGTGGGCGGTCAACCTCGTCGAGCCGGACGGGACGCTGGTTCCGCAGGTGGGCTATCAGGGCCCGCCCGGACCGGACATCAAGGCGACGCTCGATTCTCGGATGCAGTTGGCGGCTGAGAACGCGGTCGTCAGTGCCGGCACCCCGGCAGCGATCGTTGCGATCCGGCCCTCCACCGGAGCGGTGGTGGTCGCCGCGCAGAACAACCAGGCAATCGAGCAGGGATCGATCGCCTTCACCGGGCTCTACCCGGCAGGCGACTCCGTCGATCTGGTCCGCAATGCCGCCGCGCTGCAGGCGGGGGTGGATCCGGGGATGGTGAGTGAGGACGACCTCGAACGCGCGGGACGGCAGCTCGGTATCGGGCTGAACTACGAGATGCCGGGTCTGGACCCGGAGACCGCCGTGCTCACCGCATCGCAGTCCGATGTCGACCAGGTGATGCACTCCAAGAGCGGTTCCGAACCGAAGATCAGTCCGTTCGGGCTCGCGATGGTGGCCGCGTCCGTCGCCCGCGGGAGCGCCCCGATGCCGATGATCGTCGAGGGTCAGCAGGCTGCCGCGAAGAACGCCGAGGGCGCGCTACCCGCAAACGTCACCGATCAGCTGCGAAACGCGATGCGCGACAACGTCCAGCGCGGGCCGGCGAAGATGCTCGAGCAGTACCCGGGCCTGATCGGCATGGCGTCCGGCAACGACAGTGACCGCTGGTTCTTCGGATCTCGCGGGGACCTGGCATTCGCGGTCTTCGTCGCCGATGCCGACGGCGGTGATCGCGCGGTGAAGATGACCGACTTGCTGATGAAGGAAATGGCCAAGCCGGTAGAGAAGTAGCTGCCCGCCCCTGTCCCGCCCTGACCTGTCCGTCTGGCCGCTGCGCTGTGCGCACTTATCGTGCTTTCCGGCGACCGGAATCCGCGATAGGTGCGCCAAACGCGGTGATCGATTGAGGCGCGCATACGGTAGAGCCATGACTTCGGACACGATGCCCGGCTCGTGGCGGCAGTACGGGGACTCGACGCTACCGGGTCCGCTGGCCGCGGCATTGGCGCTGTTTGCCGAGCGCGGATACGAGGGTGCGTCGATCCGCGAGATTGCCGGGCGGGCCGGGCTCTCGGTGCCTGGGCTGTATCACCACTACCCGTCCAAACAGGCTCTGCTGGTGGCGCTCACGCGGGTGATCATGGCGGATTTGCTGGACCGCAGCAGACGGGCTCTGGCCGAGTCGGGCCCGTCACCGCGCGAGCAGTTCGACGCCGTCGTCGAGTCGCTCCTGCGCTTCCACATGTTCCGGCGCGAGCAGGCGTTTGTCGCGTCCACCGAGATGCGCAGCATGGAACCGGCAGCGCGCGCCGAGTATGTCGCGCTGCGCGACCAGCAGCAGCGAATGCTCGACGCCATCGTGCGTGCGGGGGTGCGGTCGGGAGACTTCGCCTCGCCCTATCCGGAGGACGCGAGCCGGGCAGTCGCAACCATGTGCATAGCCGTGGCGAGTTGGTACCGGCCTGACGGGGAACTCGGACCGAACGAGCTGGTCGAGCGCTATTCGGCGATTGCGCGGGGCGCGGTCGGCGCGCGCTGACGGCGATGGTTGCCGGTCGATGCGTCGATCGGCGCGTCGATCGTGTGGTAGCCCCGCGAATTCATCCCTATCTGCATCTACAGGCATGCAGTATCCGGTCGGTCGCATATCTGCAAACAAGGTAGTTCACGGTTTCGGTCTCCGGCTACCGGATGGCGTCCGGAGCGTAGGCCGGGGCGATCTGAGGCGCCGGATTCTTGACCTGGCGACACGATCGTGTCACCGTAGGCGGAGACCGACCGATCGATCGCTCGGTAACTGGATGGAGGAACGGGCATGGCTGTGGACCTGTCGTATTCACCGGAGGTCGACGACCTCGTCGCGCGCACCAGCGAGTTCGTGCGGGAAGTGGTGCTGCCGATCGAGGACGCGCACGGCGGCGATATTGCCGCGGCCGGAGGCGACGCCGTCCGGGTCGAGATGCAGGCTGAGGCAAAGAGGCGGGGATTGCTCGCGCCGCACGCGCCCGTCGAGTGTGGCGGCCTGGGCCTCGACATGAGCGACCGCGCGCCGGTTTTCGAGGCGGCCGGTTACTCGCTGTTCGGGCCGAGCGCCCTCAACATCGCAGCCCCCGACGAGGGCAATGTGCACCTGCTCGCACATGTCGCAGACGCTGCGCAGAAGGAGCAGTTCCTGGGGCCGCTCGCGCGCGGTGAGGTCCGGTCGGCGTTCGCGATGACCGAGCCCGCGCCCGGTGCCGGCTCCGATCCGTCCGCGCTCACCACCCGCGGCGAGAAGGTGCCTGGCGGCTGGAAGGTCAACGGCCACAAGTGGTTCATTACCGGAGCCGAAGGGGCGGGCTTCTTCATCATCATGGCCCGCACGTCCGGTGCGCCGGGTGACCGCGGCGGTGCGACCATGTTCCTCGCGCCCGGATCCGCGCCGGGAATCCGGGTCGGCCGGCACATCGACACTCTCGACCGTGCGATGATCGGCGGCCATTGCGAGGTGTTCTTCGAGGATCTGTTCGTCCCGGACGAGGCCGTCCTGGGCGCCGTCGATGAGGGCTTCGCCTACGCGCAGGTCCGGCTCGGACCCGCGCGTATGACGCACGTGATGCGCTGGCTGGGCGCGGCTCGCCGCGGCCACGACGTCGCGGTCGACTACGTCGCACGGCGGGACGGCTTCGGATCCCGGCTCGGCGACCTCGGCATGATCCAGAAGATGATCGCGGACAACGAGATCGACATTGCCGCGACCAGGGCGTTGCTCGTGCGGGCCTGCTGGGAACTCGATCAGGGAGAGACAGCGTCGGATTCGACCTCGATCGCGAAGGCTTTCGGGTCCGAGGCGGTCTTCCGGATCGTGGACCGGTCGATCCAGATGTGCGGTGGCATGGGTGTCTCCGGCGACCTGCCGCTCGCCCGCCTGTCCCGTGAGGTGCGGCCGTTCCGCGTCTACGACGGACCGTCCGAGGTGCACCGGTGGGCGCTCGCGAAACGGGTGGTCGGGAAGGCGAAGCGCGCCGCACGCGAGGAGGGGAACAAGTGACTGCGGCCCAGATCGACGGCCTCGACCTGGTTGCATTGCAACGGTTCTTCGAGGGATCCGGAGTGGCCGTCGACGGAGAACTACGCGCCGAGCTGATCTCGGGAGGCAAGTCCAACCTCACGTTCAAGGTGTCCGACGACGTCTCCCGATGGGTGTTGCGCAGGCCGCCGACTGCTGGCCTGACACCCTCGGCGCATGATGTCGCGCGAGAGTTCCGTGTCTGTGCCGCACTGCAGGACTCGCCGGTGCCCGTCGCTCCGACGGTGGTGTTGTGCGAGGACCCGTCGGTGATGGGTGCGCCGTTCGCGGTCACCGGCTTCGTCGACGGCCGGGTGATCCGCACGGTCGACGACATCGACCTGCTTTCGGACGCCGAGATCGGCTCGTGTACAGGCGAACTGGTGCGCGTTCTCGCTGCGCTGCACGATGTCGACTACCGGGCCGTCGGCCTCGAGTCCTTCGGTCGCCCCGACGGCTACCTGTCCCGGCAGGTGGCGCTGTGGGCACGGCAGTGGGAGCGGGTCAAGACGCGGGACCTGCCGGATCTGGAACGCCTGCACGGCATGCTCGAGGCCTCGATCCCCGGGGAGTCGCAGGCGGCGATCGTGCATGGCGACTACCGGATCGACAACACCCTTGTCGCCGCCGATGATCCCGGACGGGTTGTCGCGGTGGTGGACTGGGAGCTCTCGACGCTGGGCGACCCGCTCGCCGACCTGGCGCAGATGTGCGTCTACCGCCATCCCGCGCTGGACGACATCCTCGGTGAACCGGCAGCGTGGACGAGTACCCGTTTGCCGTCGGCCGATGCGATCGCGCACATGTACTCGGCGGCGACGGGAACACCCCTCGACCACTGGGGTTTCTATCTGGGTCTGGCCAATTTCAAGCTTGCGGTGATCGCCGAGGGCATCACGCACCGGCATCTTGCCGGGGCCACGACGGGCGACGGGTTCGCGCATGCGTGCGAGGCAGTGCCCCCGCTCGTCGCGGCCGGACTCGCCGCGATGGAGGAACACCGATGACGAACAGCGCACTGATCACCGGCGCGTCGCGCGGCATCGGGCTCGGCATCGCGGAACGGCTCGCGGCACAGGGATACGGGCTCACCATCACCGCGCGCGACGCATCCCGGCTCGCCGCGGTCGCCGATGACCTGCGGGCCGCCGGCGCGTCCGACGTCGTCGCGGTCGCGGCCGACATGGCCGATCCCGAAGCGGCGCACGCGCTCGTCGGCGCGCACGAGGAGCGGTTCGGGTCGATGCGCGCGCTGGTCCTCAACGCCGGGGTGGGAACCGCGGGCGCTATCGCGGACTTCCCGATGCGCCGGTTCGACAAGACGGTCGCGGTCAATCTCGCGGCCCCGTTCGCACTGCTGCAGCGTTCGCTCCCGCTGCTGCGCAAGGGTGCCGCGAACCACCCCGGTCACGGCGCGAAAGTGGTTGCGGTGTCCTCGATCACCGGCGTCTACGCCGAGGCGAACCTCGCCGTGTACGGTGCGACGAAGGCGGCACTGCTCTCCCTGGTCGAGACGCTCAACGCCGAGGAATCCGGCAACGGCATCGCCGGAACAGCCATCGCTCCGGCCTACGTCGACACCGACATGTCCGAGTGGACCAAGGACCGTATCCCCGCCGACACGATGCTCACCGTGAACGACGTCGTCGAACTCGTCGACGCGGTGCTGCGCCTGTCGCATCGGGCGGTGCTGTCGAGGATGGTGCTCACTCGGGCGGGTGCATCCGGCTACGGGGCCTGACCGTGCAGTTGATCCTGGTCCGGCATGCACTGCCGGAGCACGTCGCCGTCGCCGAGGGCCGCGCCGACCCGGGCCTGACCGAGTTGGGGTGCCGTCAGGCCCGGCGGCTGCCGTCCGCGTTGGCCGACGTCACGGTCGCGCGGGTGGTGACCAGCCCGCAGCGGCGGGCGATCCAGACGGCCGGACCGCTCGTCGAATCGCTGGGAGTGAGCCCGGTGATCGACGACCGGTTCGCCGAATACGACGCCGATCAGGGGTACTACATCCCGATCCACGAGGCGCGCGAGAGGATGCCGGAGGCCTTCGAACGCATCCGGGCCGGGCTGTTGCCGGACTTCGTCGACGAGGGCGCATTCCGCCACCGGGTGCGGGAGGCGATGGATGTGGTTGTCGCGCAGTCGAATCACGAGGACACCGTCGTGGTCGTCGCACACGGCGGGGTGATCAACATCGTGCTGCAGGACCTTCTGGAGCTCCCGCGTCCGCTGACCTTCCCGATCGATTACGTGTCGATCAGCCGGGTGCTGTTCTCGCGCAACGGTGCTCGACGGGTGGCGTCGGTGAACGAGACCGCCCACGTCCGGGATCTCCTGGTGCGCTGACCCCCGCGTTTTGCGCACCTATCGCGGTTCCTGGGGTGCGATTCGGCGCGATAAGTGCGCAAAACGCGAGGGGGAGTGGGGTGGAGGCGTCTCACTGCACCCCGCGCATCAACCGCCGAATCCACGGCGACAACGCCGCGAGGATCGCGCCGATCGTGATGGACGCCAGGCCGACCGCCGCGAAGTAGGGGACCTCGTTGTTCTCGTCATAGAAGCGGGACAGCGTCCCGGCCAGGCTCGAGCCGAGTGCGACCGACAGGAAGAACAACGCCACCATCTGGGTGTGGAACGCGGCCGGGGCCAGCTTCGTCGACAGCGACAGCCCGACTGGGGAAAGCAGCAGTTCGGCGAACGTGAACAGCAGCAGGATGCCGGCGAGCCCGAGCAGCGGTGCGCTGTTGGGGCCGCCGCCGGACATCGGGATGAAGCACAGGAATGCGATACCCATGACGGCTGTGCCGAGCGCGAACTTGATCGGCGACGAGGGCTGGCGGGAGCCGAGCCTGGTCCACATTGTCGCGAACACGCCGGCGAAGATGATGATGAATACGGGGTTGATCGACTGCACCCACGACGGGGGGAAGTCCCAGCCGAACAGGTTGCGATCGAGGCGGCTGTCCGCGAAGAGCGCGACCATCGTGAACTGTTGTTGGAAAAGCGACCAGAATGCCGCGCTCGCAACGAACATCGGGATGAATGCGAATACGCGACTGCGCTCGACTCGGGTGATGCGCCGACTGGTCAGGATCACCGCGAAGTACGCCACCGCTGCCACAATCGTCAGCGTGACGACGATGTCGGAGAGGTTGTCCGCCGTGATGACACCCGACAGCGTGGACGCGAGTACGGCTACTACGGCAGCGATCGCGATCGCGACGACCTTGGGGCGCGCCGCCTGCGGCAGCGGGTTCGGGGCGGCCGCGCCGATGCCGCGCAGGTGCTTGCGCCCGAGCGTGTACTGGATCAGGCCGAGCGCCATTCCGAATGCAGCGAGCGCGAATCCGACGTGGAAGCCCCAGTTCTTCTGCGCCCATCCGGTGAGCAGCGGACCGATCAGGCCGCCGACGTTGATGCCCATGTAGAAGATCGAGAAGCCGGCGTCACGACGCTCGTCGTCCGCGGAATACAGGTCGCCCACGAGCGATGTGGCGTTCGCTTTGAGGCCGCCGCTGCCGACTGCGATGAGGACCAGCCCGACGCCGACACCCGCGAGTCCGGGAAGCAAGGCGAGACTGATGTGGCCCAACATGATCAGGCAGGCGGAGTAGAAGAGCGTCCGTTCCGAGCCGAGGATGCGATCGGCGACCCAGGCACCGAGGACCGTGGACAGGTAGACGGTGCCGCCGTAGGCACCGACGATACTGACCGCTGCACCCTTGTCGAGACCGAGTCCACCCTCGCTCGTCTGGTAGTACAAGTAGTACAGCAGGATGCCCTGCATGCCGTAGAAGGAGAAGCGTTCCCACATCTCCACGCCGAACAGGTTCGCCAACGCGAACGGTTGCCCGAAGAATCCGGCGCCGGATTCGGTTTTGTCCTGTTCGACCGTCGAACTCATCTAGCCTCCGTGTCAGTTGTCTACGCCGGGCGCGGTCCCCTGCGGAATCAGCCGAGACTACGACGCCGGAGCAACGCCTGGTACAGCGCCCGCCATCCGATGAGGAACAGTGCGAGGAACGATGCGGCGACGAGAATGAAACTGAAGGCGGTGCCCTGGCCGTCGATCGCGCGCAGGATCATTCCGAAAACCAGCGCCGATGCCCACACGATGGGCCCGGTCGGGACGGTCAGCCGCGGGTCGAACTTGTCACGGTAGAGTGCCAGCGTGATGAGCCAGCCGGCTGCGAGCCCGGACAGGAACGGCCATGCGGTGGTGAGCAACCCGGCGAGGCTGATCGCTTCCTCGTGGCTGCTGCGGCCCGACGCGGCGAAGGCGAGGACCAAGAGGATGTCGGCGACGGCGGCGGGGGCGTACTTCTTCACCTGATCAGCGTAGGCCGTACGCCCCCGAACAGAACGGTCGCTCGGGGAATCCGCCGCGGATGTGGGCGCCGTGCGGCGAATCCTAGATGCCGAGCGCGGCGAGCCAGTCCCGGGTGCTGCGCGCGCGGACACCCAGGCGGGAGCCCGATCCGCTCGCTTGCTCGAAGGAGACCTCGTCTGCCACTCCGAGTGCGGTGTACAGCTGCGCGACGCCGGCAGCAGCGCCCGCGCCCAGCATCGGTTCGAGCGATGCACCGAAGTCGGCCGGGGTGATCGAATCGAAGACGACCGGGCGTCCGAGGTGTTCGGCGAAGGCCGCAGCCAGCTGGGGCCCGGTGACCGGCGGGATCTGGCCGATGTTCACCAGGTCGGGAGCCTCCGGCGCGGTGAGCGCGACGACCGCCGCGTCGGCTACGTCGAGGTGGGAACACCAGGAGACGGCCAGATCCGAGCGCAGCGGATACCGCAGCACGCCCTCCTCCATCACCCCGCCGAGAACGGGAGGCAGCAGAAGATTCTCGAGAAACAGGCGCGGGCTCAACACCGTCACGGTGATACCGGCGGATGCCAGTCCGTCGACCAGTTCGGTGAGGATCGGCGTATTGGGGCCGGCAAGCGGGGAGGCTGAGTCGCCGATGGCCGTGCCGCTGGTGGAGACGACCATCCTGGCCGGGCGGGCCGAAGCCGCTGCGGCGACGATGTTGCGGACGTGGCGGGACGGAGTCTGCGGATCACCGGCGAGAGGGAGGTGGACGAACACCCCGTCCACGCCGGTGTACGCGGCAGCGAGCGTCTCGGCGGAATTGTTCTCGACGACCGTGGTGACTGCTCCGGCGAAGGTCTTGGATCGATCGCGCGTGAGGGCGCGGACCTCGGCGCCGGAAGCCACGAGGGCGGACAGGACGGGGCTTCCCTGGGCGCCCGCGGCGCCATGCACTGCGTATGTCATGCGCTCTATGCTTCATATCCGGAACTGGTTACTTCAAGTGAACTATTGGGGATTGAATGAGTGAATCAGGTCACATCCTTCCGGAGTGTGGTGTCGCCCGGTTCTTGCTGGTCCTGGACGGACCGTGGGCGACACTGATCGTCCGCGAGCTGACGCACGGGCGGATGCGGTTCACTGAGCTGCGGCGGGCGTTGCCGGGCATCAGCCCGCGGACGCTGTCCGCACGCCTCAAGCGATTCGAAGAGTTCGGCCTCGTCACCCGCACCGCATACGCGGAGGTGCCGCCGCGGGTCGAGTACGCGCTCACGTCCACCGGGATGAAGCTGCAGTCGGTCCTCGAAGCGATGGTTGTGTGGGCGGACGACGCCCTGCCGTTCTCGGCGCCGGAGGGCGACCAAGCAGTGTGATCCGCCGAGTGCCGGCCCGGCACGTCTTGTGCGGAGGGGCGTTGCCTGGGAACCCTCCGATTCCGTGGCGGGGACAAGGGGATTACCGAACCTTCGGTAGGCTGATGCCGAGCCGCAGGTTCTGCGGCGGGTATCCACCTTCAGGAAGGAACGCGCGAGATGGCAGCGGCAGGTCCAGTCCGAAGAGCGGGATCGCCTGGGCGACCGGGATACGACCTCGATTCCTTGCTTGCCGTTGCGGTGAAGGTCTTCAACGACAAGGGCTACGACGGCACCAGCATGGAGGCACTCGCCCAGCGGCTCGGCATCACCAAGTCGTCGATCTATCACCATGTGTCCGGCAAGTCGGAACTGCTGGAGCTTGCGCTGTCCCGGGCCCTGAACGCGCTGTTCGCGGTCACGACTGAAGATCGGGCTACCAGCGGTCGGTCCATCGATCGACTCGAGTACCTCGTGCGGCGAAGCGTCGAGGTACTCGTGACCGAGCTTCCCTACGTGACATTGCTTCTCAGGGTTCGCGGGAACACGGCAGTCGAGCGGCATGCGCTCGCACGCCGCCGCGAATTCGATGCCTTCGTCAGTGATCTGGTGGTCGCCGCCGCCGAGGAGGGCGACCTCAGGCCGGGTATCGACCCGGCGCTCACGAGCCGACTGGTCTTCGGAATGGTGAACTCGCTGATCGAGTGGTATCGACCGCGCGGGGGTGAATCGGTCTCCGAGCTGGCCGATGCGGTGGTGGCGCTCACCTTCGACGGAATGAGAGCTTGACTGACCCCCGATCTCCCGGTGGCAGGGCGACCGAAAAGAACTGGGGCGCCTCGGATCTGATCCGAGGCGCCCCAGGTCGTTTTCAGGATGGCCGATTGTCTATCAGGCGACGAGCTTTGCCGATCGATCGATCCAGGCTCCCCGGAGCCAGGACCTCTACGGCGACGGTGACACCGATACGGTCCTTCACCAGCTGCCGGAGATGGGCGGCTTGACCGTCGGTCTCGCTGGTCGAGGCGTTCGGCCGGGATTCGACGCGGACGGTCAGCACATCCATTCGGCCGGGCCGGTCGAGAACGCATTGGAACTGGGGTGCCAGACCGCTCACCGCCAGAATGAGCTCTTCGATCTGGGTCGGAAAGAGATTGACCCCGCGCAGGATGATCATGTCGTCGGTTCGTCCGGTCACCTTCTGCATGCGGCGCATTGTCCGCGCAGTGCCCGGCAGCAGCCGGGTGAGATCCCGGGTGCGATAACGAATGATCGGCATCGCCTCCTTGGTGAGCGAGGTGAAGACGAGTTCACCCTCTTCGCCGTCGGGCAGCACCTCACCGGTGACGGGGTCGATCACCTCCGGGTAGAAGTGGTCCTCCCAGATATGAAGGCCATCCTTGGTTTCCACACATTCCATGGCGACACCGGGACCCATGACCTCGGACAGGCCGTAGATGTCGACGGCGTCCATGGCCAACTGCTGCTCGAGTTCGCCGCGCATCTCCTCTGTCCACGGTTCCGCTCCGAACACGCCCGTGCGCAGTGATGTTCGGGCCGGATCGATGCCCTTGGCGAGCATCGCATCGACGATCGTGAGCATGTACGACGGGGTGACCATGATCGCGTCCGGGCGGAAGTCCTCGATCAGCTGGATCTGACGCTCGGTCATCCCTCCCGACATCGGAATAACCGTGCAGCCCAGCCTTTCCGCGCCGTAGTGTGCGCCGAGTCCGCCGGTGAACAATCCGTACCCGTAGGCGACGTGGACCTTGTCGGACGGCTTCACACCACCGGCGCGAAGGCTCCGCGCGATCAGGTCGGCCCAGTTGTCGAGGTCCTTCGCGGTGTATCCGACCACGGTGGGACGCCCCGTCGTGCCCGACGAGGCGTGAATTCGCGACACTCGATCCTGTGGAACCGCGAACATCCCGAACGGGTAGTTGTCCCGCAGGTCCGCCTTCGCGGTGAACGGGAACTTCGCGAGATCGCCGAGATCCTTCAGATCGTCGGGGTGAACCCCGGCGTCGTCGAAGGCCTTCCGGTAGTGCGGGACATTCTCGTAGGCGTGGCGCAGCGACCACTGCAGGCGCTCGAGCTGCAGGGACGAGATGCGGTCGCGGGTGGCGAACTCGATGTCCTGTGAAGGGGTGACGATGCTGGTCATAGTAGTCTCCGGGTGCCGCGGTCGGGATGCGACCGGGTCGATGTGGTGAGGGGCTGGTAGTCAGGCGTCGAAGTCGACGGTCACGTCGGCGCTGTCCGGATAGCTCTGGCACGTGAGGATGAAGCCGGCATCGACCTCGTCGTCCTCGAGCGCATAGTTGCGTCGCATATCGACGTCCCCGTGGGTGACCTTGGCGCGGCACGTTCCACACACTCCGCCCTTGCAGGCGAACGGCAGATCCGATCGGTACTTCTCTGCTGCGTCGAGGATCGTCTCGTCCCGCGGCAACGTCGCGGTGGTCGAGCGTCCGTCGAGGATGAGGGTGACCTCGCTGCTGGGGCCGGTGACCCCCTCGTCGCGGTGGCGTGCCGGGGGAGGGGGCACGTCGTCGACATAGAACAATTCGTGGTGGACCCGCTTCGGGTCGACGCCAAGTTCGCCGAGCACCGCCTCGGCGTCGGTGACCATGCCGTACGGCCCGCACAGCCAGAAGTGATCGGCGTCGGAGACCGGCACCACAGCGTCGAAGATCGCGCGGAGCCGGTCGGTATCGAGCCGTCCGGTGAAGAGTTCCACCTCGCGGGGTTCCCGGGACAAGACGTGGACGACGTGGAACCGTGCGCCGTACCGATCCTTGAGGTCGGCGATCTCCTCGGCGAACATCACCGAACGCGTGCGCCGATTCCCGTAGAGGAGAACCACTTCGGCGTCGGGGTTGGTGAGCATCGTCGCGGCGATCGAGAGCATCGGGGTGATTCCGGATCCCGCCGCGATCAGGACGTGCCGGCCACCGACAGCGGGATCGGCCACGAAGGATCCGGAAGGGGGCGCGACATCGATCCTGTCGCCCGGACGAACCTGGTGGACCAGCCAGTTCGAGAAGAGCCCGTCGGCGACCTCGCGGACCCCGACGCGGGGGCTGGAACCGACCGGGGCACAGATCGAGTACGACCGGCGGTGCTCGACACCGTCCACGTTTCGACGGAGCGTCAGGGATTGGCCCGCACCGAATGCGAACTCCTCCGAAAGGTCGGCAGGGATCTCGAACGTGACGGCTGCGGCGTCGTCGCACAGCGCCTCCACCTCTGCGACCGTGAGGGTGTGGAAGGTCCTGTTGCGTGCCGGGACAGCAGATTTCGCGGTGTCCACAGTATCCACAGTGTCCATGTTCAGATCTCTTTCACATGATCGAAGGGCTCGAGGCAATCGAGACACCGGTAGAGGGCCTTGCACAATGTTGCCCCGAACTCGGAGTCGAGGCGGGTATCGGCGCTGCCGCACCGAGGGCATTCGATCGTCCGGGGCACGGCGGTGAGTGTCAACGGCACCGGACCCGAACCGCGGCGCGCCGCCGGGCCGGGCGTGGAATAGCCGTTCTCGTGCAGCTTTCGCCGTCCCTCGTCGCTGATCCAGTCGGTACTCCAGGGAGGTGAGAGGACCGTTCTCACCTCGACCGATGGGAAGCCTGCGCGCTGCAAACGGTGCTGGATGTCGTCGCGCATCGTCGCCATGGCAGGACACCCGGAATAGGTGGGGGTGATCGTCACGATCACGGCGCCGTCGGCCCCTGCCTCGACATCGCGCAGGACCCCGAGATCCGCGAGGGTCAGCATCGGCATCTCGGGGTCGAGAACCGACTCCGCGATGCGCCGCGCCTCGTGCATGGGCAGATCGGCCTGCGTGGAAGCGGACATGTCACCACACGCCTTCCGGGTGTGCCCGGGCGACCACCTGCATCTCGGCCAGGATCAATCCGAGGGCCTCGGTGTGCAGGCCCTGACGGCCCGCACGCCCACCTACCGTGCCGGCCACGCGACCGGTGGGCGCGGACAGACCGGCCTCGCGCAACACCTGATCGATAATCGCGTCGAACTCGGCCCGCAGTTCGCCGGGATCGACCGCTACACCCACTGCGGCGAGGGCGCGTTCCTCGGCGGTGGGAACGAAGAGCTCGTCGACGTACGGCCAGACCCGGCTCAGGGCAGACTCCATCCGCGTCTTCGATTCGGCTGTGCCGCAGCCGAGTGTGACGGCCCATCTGGCGGCATAGTCGCGGTGGTAGGTCATTTCCTTGACGCCCTTGATCGCGACGGCGGCAAGGACCGGATCACGTGACTCCCGTAGCCGGTCGAGGAGTGCGAGTCGCCATGTCGAGAACACCAGCAGTCGCGTAACAGTCTGTGCGAAGTCGCCGTTGTCGATCTCGGCGAGCCGAACGTTGCGAAACTGGTTCTCGTCGCGGAAGAAGGCCAGCGCATCCTCGCCCGGAATCGGTGCCGTATCGGATATGTGCGGTACGACTGCCGCATCGGCCGCGGCCGCCCGAGCCAGGAGCAGGCGCGCCTGGCCGAGCAGGTCGAGCCCGATGTTCGCGAGAGCTACCTCCTCCTCGAGTTCCGGTGCGCGCGTGATCCATTCGGTCAGTCGCTGTGAACTGATCAGTGCATCGTCGCCGAGCATCAGACAATAGGTGGCCAGCGCCGAGAGATCGACGTCGTCGGGAACCGTGGTGTCGACGCCGGCCAGCGGGTCGTCGAAGCTGGTGCCGAAGGCCCATTGGCCGTGGCTGTCCTCGTCGACGAGGCCGTCGTAGGCATGGTCGTGGTCGGTCATCGTGCATCCTCGAAAATTCTGGTCGGCCGCGCGAGCGTGCCGGCCGGATCACATGTGGGGAACGTTGTCGGGGATTTCGTAGAAGGTGGGGTGGCGGTAAACCTTGTCGCCACTCGGGGCGAAGTACGGATCCTTCTCGGACGGACTTGACGCTGTGATCGAGTTGGACTGCACCACCCAGATGCTCACGCCTTCGTTGCGCCTGGTGTAGACGTCGCGGGCGTGTCTGAGCGCCATCTCGTCGTCGGCGGCGTGCAGCGAACCGACATGGACGTGATTGAGTCCGCGCTTGCCGCGGAGGAATACCTCGTACAACGGCCAGTCGGCGCTGGTGACCCGGTCGGCTGCATTCATCGTGTGTTCTCCTTCGTGCTCGCCCCTCGGGCGAAGGCGGTCGCGGCCTCGCGTACCCAGGCGCCGTTCTCGTGTGCGGCCCGGCGATTGGCGACGCGCTCCACACTGGACGCGCCGTTGCCGCCGATCACCTGCATGAACTCACTCCAGTCGGGTTCGCCGAAGTCGTATGCTCCGCGCTCGGCATTCCATTTCAGATCGGGGTCCGGGAACGTCACGCCCAGTGCTTCGGCCTGCGGTATCGACATGTCGACGAACCGCTGACGTAGTTCATCGTTCGTGTGTCGCTTGATGCGCCACTTCATCGACTGCTCCGAGTTCGGCGATTGGTCGTCGGGCGGGCCGAACATCATCAGGGCCGGCCACCACCAGCGGTCGACAGATTCCTGCACCATCTTCCGCTGGGCGTCGGTACCGCGCATCATCGTCATGAGTAGCTCGTAGCCCTGCCGCTGATGAAACGATTCCTCCTTGCAGACGCGAATCATCGCCCGCGCGTACGGGCCGAAGGAACTGCGGCACAACGGAACCTGATTGCAGATCGCGGCACCGTCGACGAGCCAGCCGATCACGCCGACATCGGCGAAGGTCAGCGTCGGATAGTTGAAGATCGACGAATACTTCTGCCTCCCGTCGAGCAGCTTCTCGGTGAGGTCGCTGCGGTCGGCGCCGAGTGTTTCCGCCGCGGAGTACAGATACAGGCCGTGCCCGGCCTCGTCCTGTACTTTCGCCATCAGGATCGCCTTGCGGCGCAGCGATGGCGCCCGTGTGATCCATGCGCCCTCGGGCTGCATACCGATGATCTCGGAGTGCGCGTGCTGCGCGATCTGCCGGACGAGAGTCTTGCGGTATCCCTCGGGCATCCAGTCCCGCGGCTCGACTCGCTGGTCGGCCGAGATGGTCTCCTCGAATTGGATCTGGAGCTCATTTTCTGCGATAGACGAGGTCATATGTCCTGCTTCTATTACCGAATGATCGGTTGGTGTGAGTATGCATGGAAGTTTCAGGCGGCACAAGCGTGTGCCGGACTCGGTCAGCGGCCTTCGAAGACCGGTGCGCGTTTGGCGAGGAAGGCTTCGACGGCGGCGCCGTGATCTGCCGAGCTGCCCACGACCTCCTGCGCCTCACGTTCACGCTCGAGCGCCTCGGCGAGACCCGTCGACGATGCCGAGACGAGACGCTTGACGTGTACGTAGGCCGCGGTCGGTCCTGCTGCGAGTTCGCGCGCCAGCGCCCGGGCTGCGTCGGCGAGTTCGTCATCGGGTACGACCCGGTGGACCAGACCCCACTCGAGGGCCTGGGCCGCCGAGAACCGGTCGCCGAGCATCAGCAATCCCGTTGCCCGGCTCGGGCCGAGCATCTCGACCAGCGTGTGACTCAGTCCGGAGTCGCTCGCCAGTCCGATCCCCGCGAAAGCGGTGGCGAACCTGGCGCCTTCCCCCGCGATGCGGATGTCTCCGGCCAGCGCGATGCCCAGGCCGGCACCCACGCATGCGCCGTTGATCGAAACGACCACCGGCACGCGCACCGCGGCAAGTGATGTGAGCAACGGGTTGTAGTGTGCGCCTACGGTGTCCATCGCGCGAGCGGGATCTGCCGCGAGGCCGGCAGCATGTTCGGCGAGATCCTGACCGACGCAGAAGTTCCTGCCCTCGGCCTCGAGGAGGACGGCGCGCACCGTTCGGTCTGCGGCCACGGTCTCCACTGCAGCCGACAGCTGTTCTTTCATTGCGCGATCCAGCGCGTTGGACGCGCCCGCGCGGCGCAGGGTGATCGTCGCCAGGCCCGCAGTCGTGGACAGCCCCACCGTGTCGATACTGCTCATGGAATGCTTCTCCTGTCAGTGGAATACGGGCCCGAGTGTCGACTCAGGACCAATTGAAGAAACCCTGGCCGGATTTGCGGCCGAGTTCGCCCCGTGCCACCTTTTCGCGGAGCAGGGCGGGGGGCTTGAAGCGTTCGCCGAGTGTCGCCGTCAGGTGCTCGGCGATGGCGAGGCGAACGTCGAGGCCCACGAGATCGGTGGAACGAAGCGGGCCCATGGGGTGTCGATAGCCCAATTCCATTGCACGATCTATGGACTCGGCATCGGCGACACCTTCCTCGAGCATTCGGATCGCCTCGAGTCCGAGACAGACGCCGAGCCGGCTCGTCGCGAAGCCCGGCGAATCGTTGACCAGCACCTGTGACTTGCCGAGCTGGGAGACCCACTCGCACACCCGCGCCACGACGTCGGTGTCGGTCGACGGAGTCCGGATGATCTCGACGAGTGTCGATGCCGGTACCGGATTGAAGAAGTGCATTCCGATCAATCGACGTGGATTATCCAGTACCGCACCGAGTTCGGCGATCGATATCGAACTGGTGTTGGTTGCGATCACCGTCGCCGGATCGACCGTCTTCTCCACGAGGGCGAGCACGCCGAGCTTGAGCTGCACCGATTCCGGAACGGCCTCGACCACAAGATCGAGGCCGGCCGGCAGCTCGTCCGGTGCGCTGACGAGCGACACTCGTCCGAGTACGGTCGCCGGATCGGAGTCGCCGAGCCGGCCACGCTCGTGTGCCCGGTCCAGTCCGTCCGAAACCCGGGTGAGGGCCGCCTGCCGGTCGCCGCTCTCGGCGATGGTGACAGCGGAACCGAGTGTCGCGAATACCTGCGCGATGCCGGCACCCATGCGTCCGCCACCGACGACACCGACGTGGCCGGGGATTGTGCTCATCATTTCTTCTTCTCCAGAAAGGCCGTCATACGGTCGTGTTTGTCCCGGCTCTCGAACAGCACCGCCTGGGCGATGTCGTCGGCGAAGGAGTGAGTTCCGGGTGCATCGGCGATCAGCTTGGTGAGCCTGAGCGCTAGCGGTGCGGAGCGGTTGATGCGATCGACGATGCCGTGCGCGGCGGCGATGTGTTCGCCGGGGGCCACGACGCTGATCACGAGCCCGCTGCGGAGCGCCGCCGCTGCGTCCAGGTTTCGGCCGGCGAGGAGAACCTGCTTCGCGATCGACCTGCCGACCAGTTCCTGAAGGCGATAGCTGGCGCCGGCAGCGGCCATGATGCCGAGACCTGGCTCCGGGTTGCCGAACACCGCGGTTTCCGTCGCGACCCGGATGTCGCAGGCGTACGACAGCTCAGCTCCGCCGCCGAGCGCGAACCCGCTCACCGCAGCGACGGTGGGCATGGGCAGCCCTGCAATGCGGTCGAACAGATTGCGATTGATGCCCGCGAGCGCCTCGTCGCGTCCCCGCTCCCTCAGTTCCGCGATATCGGCGCCACCTGCGAAGTGGTCGCCGGAGCCGCTGATCAGCAACGGCTTCGGTGCATCCTCGAGGAGCGCGCAGACCTGGTGTAGTTCCGAGATCATCTCGGCGTTGATCGCATTGCGTTGCTGGGGGCGATCGAGAGTGACCACCATCCGGTCGGCGCGATCGTCGATCGTCAGGGTGTTCACGGGGCCTCGCTCGGCTGGGCGAGCCCGGCGGGGGTCAGGCCCGAGCTCTCGCAGGGGATGCGGGCTCCACGCATCGGGATTGCTTGCACCACTTTCGTCTCCTTCGCGGCGTGCTCGCTTCAATTAGTAACCGAACCTTCGGTCGGGGCGCAAGGGTAAGTTCGAATCTCGTCGGATGCGTCTCGGTAGCTAGATTATGCGCCAGACCTTGACAATCAGCATCGAGTCTAGCGATTCTGATTACCGACCGAACGTACGGTGGAAAGAGGTTGTTCGTGAGCAGGTTAGTGCAAAGTTACGTCGCCGGGAGCTGGTACACGGCACCCGATGCTGGAACCCCGCTGCTGAGCGCGGTGGACGGCTCCGAGGTGGCGCGCATCTCGTCTACCGGGCTCGATGTCGCGGGAATGGTCGCGCACGCCCGTGAGGTCGGCGGGCCCGCGCTGGCCGAGCTGACCTTCCACGAGCGCGCCGCAGCGCTGAAGGCGTTGGCCTTGACTCTCATGGCCGGCAAGGAGGAGTTCTACGAGCTGTCCACCGCGACCGGCGCGACACGTCGGGATTCCGGTGTCGACATCGACGGCGGCTTCGGAACCCTGCTGAGCTACGCGAGCAAGGCGCGGCGTGAACTGCCGAACGACACCGTCTACCTCGACGGGACCCATGAGCAACTCGGCAAGGCGGGGACCTTTCTCGGTCAGCACGTGTACACCTCGCGTCGCGGTGTCGCCGTCCAGATCAACGCATTCAACTTCCCCGTCTGGGGCTTCCTCGAGAAGCTGGCACCGGCATTCATCGCCGGTGTTCCGTCGATCGTGAAGCCGGCGAGCCAGACGGCCTATCTCACCGAACTGGTGTTCCGCCGCATCATCGAGTCCGGACTGTTGCCGGAAGGGTCCGTCCAGCTGCTGTCCGGCAGCGCGCGGGATCTGCTCGACCACCTCGATGGGCAGGACTCGGTCGCGTTCACCGGATCTGCAGACACCGCGGCGATGCTGCGGGTCCATCCGAGAGTTGTCGCCGAGGGCGTGCACTTCAATGCCGAGGCAGATTCGCTCAACGCCTCGATCCTCGGTGCTGACGTCGAACCCGGCAGCGAGGAGTTCGACCTCTACGTCAAGCAACTCGTCACGGAGATGACCGTGAAGGCCGGCCAGAAGTGCACCGCGATCCGTCGTGCTCTCGTTCCGTCGGGGCTCGTCGACGACGTCGTCGAGGCCGTGCGGGGCCGCTTGGCGCGGGTCGTGGTCGGGGCTCCCGACGCCGAGGGGGTCACCATGGGCGCCCTGGCCAGCATCGAGCAGCGCGACGAGGTGTTGAAAGCGCTTCGTGGACTGACGAAGTCGGCGCAGATCGTGGTGGGGGATCCGGAGGACTTCGAGGTCGTGGGTGCGGACAGGTCGACCGGTGCGTTCCTGCCCCCGATCCTGTTGCGCTGTGATGACAAGGCCGCTGACGAGCCGCACGACATCGAGGCGTTCGGTCCGGTGAGCACGGTGATCGGATACGACGGGACCGACGAGCTGATCGAGTTCGCGGCCCGCGGCAAGGGCAGCCTCGTGGCCTCTCTCGTTACCCGCGACGTCGCGCTGGCCCGCGATATCGTGCTGGGGCTGGCGCCCTTCCACGGACGAGTCCTGGTGCTCAACCGCGACGATGCGCGGGAGTCGACCGGGCATGGTTCGCCGCTCCCCGTGCTCGTGCACGGTGGTCCGGGCCGCGCTGGTGGAGGTGAGGAGCTCGGTGGCATCCGGGGAGTCCTGCATCACATGCAGCGCACCGCGGTCCAGGCTACCCCCGACATCCTCACTGCCGTCGGCAACCGCTGGGTTCCGGGATCGCGTCGAACCGACGACGGGGTCCATCCCTTTCGGAAGAACCTGGCGCAGTTGCGGATCGGTGACACCGTCGTCGGAGGACCGCGGCAAGTCACACTGGCCGACATCGACCATTTCGCAGAGTTCACCGGCGACACCTTCTACGCGCACACCGATCCCGATGCTGCTGCGGCGAACCCGCTCTTCGGTGGCATCGTCGCGCACGGCTACCTCGTGGTCTCGCTTGCGGCCGGACTGTTCGTCGAGCCGAATCCCGGACCGGTCCTTGCGAACTTCGGCGTCGACAGTCTGCGTTTCCTGACCCCCGTGAAGGCGGACGACAGCCTCACCGTGACGTTGACGGCGAAGCTGATCACACCGCGCAGCAGCGCCGACTACGGCGAGGTCCGGTGGGACGCCGTGGTCGCGAACCAGGATGGCGATACGGTGGCGACATATGACGTCCTGACTCTCGTGGCCAAGGGTGCGTCCAGTGATGGAGGGCTCTGAGGTGGGGTGCAAAGTGGTGGTCTGTTACGGGCACCCCGAGGACCCCGAGGCCTTCGAGGCCCACTATCGCTCGATCCACATGCCCCTGGCGCGCAGGGTCCCCGGCCTGTCGGACTATACGTGGGGAAAGTGCCGTGCACTCGACGGCGGCAGCCCTGCCTATCACTCGATTGCGTCGCTGTGCTTCCCGGATGCCGAGACGATGCATGCCGGACTGGCATCGGCGGAGATGCGGGAAGCGGGCCGGGATGTCCGTAACTTCGCCACCGGGGGCGTCACGATGTTCACCCTGGAAGAGGAATCCGTCCAGGAACAGGTAGGAGAGGTATGACCGTCGAATACCGTTCGGCGCGAGAGATGTTCGAAGCCGATGTGGCCTCGCAGGCCTTGGGAATCGAGGTGCGCGAACTCGCTCCGGGCCATGCGGTTGCATCGATGACGGTCCGCGAGACCATGGTGAACGGGCACGGGATCACGCACGGGGGATTCGTGTTCGTCCTTGCAGACACGACATTTGCGCTCGCGTGCAACGGGTACGACGAACCTGCGGTCGCCGCGCGGGCGGACATTCGGTTCATTGCCCCCACGCGGGTGGGTGACGAGCTGGTGGCCGAGGCGGTTGAGCGGGAACGATACGGCCGCAACGGTATCTACGATGTCACCGTGCGGGTTCAGGGTAAGGCCATCGCTGAGTTCCGTGGCGACAGCAGGTCCTTCGCGCGCTCTCGGTGAGCCGGTTTCCCGGCCCGGGATTCCGAGACGCGAACGCACCCGTCATGGCAGGGGGAGCCATGACGGGTGCGTAGTCTGTGGGGCCTGATCAGCCCTGCAGGCCTGCCTCGATCTCGAGGTTGATGGTGATCTTGTCGCCGACCACTGCGCCGCCGCCCTCGAGCGGCATGTCGATGGTGATGCCGAAGTCCTTGCGGTTGAGGGTGGTCGAGGCCTCGAACCCGGCGACCGGGCCGTTGCCCATGCCCGGGTTCACACCGAGGAACTCGAGGGCGAGCTCGACCGGCTTGGTCACGCCGTGGAGCGTGAATTCGCCCTCGACTACGAAGTTCGAGCCGGCCGGGCGCACCGCGGTGGAGACGAACGTGGCTGTCGGGAACTGCTCGACGTCGAAGAAGTCGGCCGACTTGATGTGGCCGTCGCGCTGCTCGTTGTTGGTATCGATGGACGCGACCTGGATCTCGGCCTGGACGGACGGGGTGCCGTCCGCAGCGACCGTGATCGCGCCGGTGAAGTCGTTGAACGTGCCGCGGACCTTGCTGACGACGAGGTGCCGGACCATGAAGCCGACGGTCGAGTGGGTGGGATCGATGGCCCAGGTACCGGAGGACAGGTTGGGCAGGGCGATGGCGGCGGTCATGAGAACTCCCGAGGAAAGTAGTTGAAACTTCAAAGACTGTGTTTACAACGGTGACACTGGTCCCAGCATTCCGCAACCCGTAGTGACGCCGGTCACGCCCTGGTAGGAAGCTCGATGCGGGAGGTTGCCGCCAGCACCGCACGCAGCGCGGACGCCGTCACCGATTGGTCGAATCCGACGCCCCAGCGGGTGACGCCGCCGGCGTTGCACTCGGCATACGTCACGGCCCGGCCGTCGCTGCCCTCGCCCACCGACTGCTGGAGCAGCGACAGCACTTCGACTGGCCGGCCATGATCGGCCAGAATGTTGGTGAGCGCCTCGACCGGGCCGCTTCCGGATGCTTCGCCGCTGATCGTCTCGTCGCCGAAACCGGCCCGCACCCGCAGGTGATCGCCCTCCTCCTGGTGTTCGATCGACCACTGACCGAGGTGGCCGTCGAAGCTGTACTCGGTCAGCAGCAGCTCCCACAGCTGGCCGGCGGTGATCTCGATCCCGCTGTCGTCGGTAGCGCGCTGCACGTGCCGTGCAAAGTCGATCTGCAGTGGTCGCGGCAGGTCGATGCCGTATCCGGTCTGCAGCAGGTAGGCGATCCCGCCCTTGCCGGACTGGCTGTTCACACGGATCACCGCCTCGTAATCCCGGCCGACGTCGTGCGGGTCGATCGGCAGATACGGTACGTCCCATGGTGCCTGCCTCGGGTCGACGCCCGCAGCTTCGGCCTGCGCGTAGTGATGCGTGAAGCCCTTCTTGATCGCGTCCTGGTGAGTGCCAGAGAATGCGGTGTACACCAGGTCGCCGCCGTACGGGTGGCGGGCGTGGACGTCGATCCTGTTGCAGTATTCCACCGTTCGCTTCACGGTGTCGATGTCGGAGAAGTCGATCATCGGATCGACGCCCTGCGCATGCAGGTTCAGTGCCAGGGTGACCAGGTCGACGTTGCCGGTGCGCTCTCCGTTGCCGAACAGGCAGCCCTCCACCCTCTGCGCCCCGGCCAGGACCGCCAGCTCGGCGCACGCGACCCCGGTGCCGCGGTCGTTGTGCGGGTGTACCGACAGGATGACCGACTCGCGGCGCGCCAGGTTGCGGTGCATGTATTCGATCTGGTCTGCGTAGACATTTGGCGTGGAGATCTCAACCGTCGCAGGAAGATTGTGGATCACTGGGCGGTCCAGGGAGGCGTCCCACAGCTCGGTGAGGCTGTCGCACACCTGCAGCATGTAGTCGGGTTCGGTGAGGTTGAACACCTCGGGCGAGAACTCGAACCGCACACCGGGTTGGTTGTCGCCGCCGCGAGCGACTTCCTGGGCTGCGTCGAAGATCAAGCGGTGCAGCGATTCCCGGTCATGTCTGAGCACAACGTCACGCCAGGTGGGCGCCGTCGCGGTGTACATGTGCAGCACCACGTTCGGCAGCCCGCGCACCGACTCGAAGGTGCGCTCGATGAGATCGGTGCGGGCGGCGGTGAACACGACGATCGTGACGTCCTCGGGCACCAGATCCTGCTCGGCGAGGTCGCGGACGAAGTCGAAATCGGTCTCGCTGGCCGACGGGTAGCCAACCTCGATCTCCTTGTAGCCCAGGGAGATCATGAGTTCGAAGAAGCGGCGCTTGCGGGTCGGGTCCATCGGTTCGGCGAGGGCCTGATTGCCGTCGCGCAGATCGACCGGCACCCACAGCGGTGCGGCAGTGGTACGGGCGGCGGGCCAATGGCGTTCGGTCACCGGCACCGGGACCCGCTCGGAGTACGGGCGGTAACGGTGGCTGGGCATGGGCGACGGGCGTTGGCGGTTCCACTTCATGGCGGGACTCCTGGGCGGATCGAATGGGTCGACCGGCGCGACGGAACCCCGCGGCGGGGTGCCGGTCCGGTCAGACCCCGCCGCGGCAGCCGAGGAGCAGTCCGCGAAAAGCCACGAGGCTAAGCTAGAGCAAAACAACTTGTCTGACAACCTGAGGAGTTGGCGTGACCGCCCCACTGAGCCGCAGCCTGCTGGCCGATCAGGCCGTCGAACAGCTGCGGCGTCGGCTGCATGCGGGGGAGTGGGAGATCGGCACGAAAATGCCGGGGGAGACGACCCTGGCGGCCGAACTGGGTATCGGCCGTTCCACGGTCCGCGAGGCGCTGCGGATGCTCGCCGGCCAGGGCATGGTGCGGTCGCGCCAGGGGTCCGGGGTGTTTGTTGAACGGCTCGAACCCGAGGCCGACGGGTGGGAGGCGGTGGTCCGCACCGAGGCAATCGCGGCAGTGATCGAGGTCCGTACCGCTATCGAAGTGGAGGCCGCGCGCCTGGCGGCCCTCCGCGCCAACGATGCCGACATTGCGGCCATGCGCCGAGCGCTGCAGGTACGCGCGGACGCGGTCGACACGCCCGATCGGGGGTTCGTCGACGCCGATATCGAGGTGCACCGTGCCGTCATCGCGGCCGCGCACAATCCCGTCCTGTCGGAGTTGTTCGAGACGTTCGTGCCCCGGCTGGCCGACGCGATGGTGGAGATGATCGGCCTGCTGGGGCTCCGCGATCGGAAGACCGAGCCGAATGCCGACGAGCATCTCGCCCTTGTCGACGCCATCGCGGCGGGGGACGCCACGGAGGCAGTCCGGATCAGCCGGGCACACCTCGAGGGGATGGCGGCAGGCCTGCGTTGACCACGCCGGCTACTCGGCCGGTGGGTGTGCTCGCGGGTTCTCGGTGTGCGGCGGGATGATCGCCCCGGCCGGATCCGCCGCGCTGCGACGCTCCGGCAGCGCCGGGGTCTCGCGACGCTCGAGTTCGGCGTCCAATCCCGAATCCTCGTGCTGCCGTCCGCGGAACAGAAACAGGAAGATGATCCAGCCGACGATCGCCACGAGGATGAAACTGACCCCGCGGTAGACGAATGCGGCCGCGACCGCCTGCGAGGCACTGATGCTCGCCGCCGTCGTGAGGGTTGCGATGAGTGTCGCGTCGACATACACCAGGCCGCCAGGCGCGCCCGGAATGGTCGCGACCGCCTTGCCGGCCGCGAAGGCGATGAGCAGACCGGCGAGAACCGGGTCGGCGCCGATCGCGAAGCACGCCGCACCCAGACAGACCACGTCCGCGAGCCGGTGGACCGCGGACCAGCCCACGGTCAATGCCGCGTCGCGTTTGCCCAACCGAACCGAGTCGAGCTGCTCGATCGTCGCGCGCACCGCGTCCATACCTGTTTCGGCGGGCTTGTCGCGGAGGGAGTTCACCCGGGTGAGCACCCACCGTGCCGCACCCTCGATCGCGTCGGGATGCGCCGAGACGTAACGGCCGGCGTACAGCAGTGCCACCAGGCCGATGACGGAGAACAGCAGAGTGAACGGGCTGACCGAGCCGCCGACCAGCAGCGCACCCGCCCAACCGAGCAGCGCCAGCCCCGCCGCCGCGATCACCCCGGAAATCGCCAGCTGCCACGACGCGACCACCGGGCTCGCGCCCCAGCGCCGCGTCTCCTTGTATGTGAATGCCGTCGAGAACACCTGACCGGCCGGCAACGTCAGCGACATCGCAGTGGAGCCGTAGACCACCGAGACGGACTTGCTCTGGCTCACCGGCACGCCGCCCGCGCGCAGGAGCTGCTTCTGGACCCGGCCATAGCCGCTGAGCGAGACGGCCTGCGCGACGATGCACAGCGCCAACCAGCCCCAATGGATTTCCGAGAGGGCCTTCCACGACTCGTGCAGCCGCGGCCACAGGTAGATGCCCTCACCGATGAGGAGCGCGACGAGCAGGACCGCGGCCACCCACTTGAGCCACCGAAAGCGCCCCCGCGGACGTTCGGCCGGGGGTACGTCCCGCTGGTCGGGGACGCCGCCTCGAGGGTCGGGCTCCGGCTGTGCCACGAGCCCAGCGTAACCAAGGTTCGTCACATCACTCCGGATACAACACTGGCCATGCCAGGTGCGTGTTGCGGCGACGGCCCCGCAACTGCACCTGATCGCCCAGCTCCCAGTGCTCCTGCTCCTCATCGTCCGCGAAGTACAGGGCACTGGTCGACGCCAGGACGCGGCTCGGGCGCAGCTTCGCCAGCTCGGTCAGCCTCGACGCCTCGTTCACCGGGTCCCCGATCACCGTGTACTCGAACCGCTCGGCCGCGCCGATGTTGCCGGCCACCGCGAGACCCGCCGACACGCCGATACCGATGTCGAGCCCGGTGATCTCGTTGAGCGCGAACCTCAGCTCCCGGGCCGCGGCGAGTGCTGCCGTCGGCGCGTCCGGACGGTCCAGCGGAGCGCCGAAGATCGCCAGTGCCGCATCGCCCATGAACTTGTTCACGAAGCCGTGGTGCCGGTCGACGACATCCACGACCACACGGAAGAACTCGTTGAGCAGCTCGACGACCTCGCCGGGTGGCCGTTCCGCTGCCGCGCCGGTGGAGCCGACCATGTCGACGAAGAGCACCGCGACGAATCGGGTCTCGCCGCCGAGCTCGGTACCGAACTGCAGTGCGCGCCGGGCGACGTCCTCGCCGACGTGCTGACCGAACAGCTCCCGCAGCAGCTTGCGTTCGTCGGACTCGCGCATCATCCGGTTGAAGCCCACCTGAAGACGGCCGATCTCGCTGCCGTCGAAGACCTCCACCCGCACGTCCGTCTCTCCTCGCTGCGCCCGCTCGATGGCGCGGCGCAGCTGCCGGATGGGGTCGGAGATCTGGCTCGCGGTGAGCATCGACAGCGCGAACGCCTGGACGATCGCCATGATCGACAGCAGCAGGATTGCCCACGCCAGCGCGCTCGGTGAGAACTTCAAGTCGGTGGTCAGCTGCGTGGCGCACAGCAGGATGATGCCGATGACCGGCATCAGCGTGCCCAGCCCCCACGTCATGGCCATGCGCGTGCCTACGCCGGGCGCCATCGTCCGGTCGAACTGGCCCTCGCTCAGGGCCTGCGCTGCGACGGGCCGCAGGATCCGCTCGCCGAGCATGTAGGTGAAGCCGAATGTCGTGGTCGCCGCCATACAGACAGTCACGACGACCGCGACTGCGAGCTCGGGCATCTCCTCGACGGTCAGGATCACGAACAAGACACCGCCGAGGAACCACAGCCCCAGGTGCACGATCGCCTGCCGCAGCGGCGCGTGCAGCGCCGACATCTGTTCGCTACGGGTCGGCGGGCCGCCGCGCAGCTGCCAGCGGATCACCGACCGCAGCATCATCGCTGCCGCGGTGAGACTGACGACCCCCGCGAACACCAGATAGACACCGAAGATCACGACGTTGCGGACCCGGTCGTTGATGATCCCCGCCGAATCCGGAATCGGGACGCCGTAGCGAACGAACGCGAACACCAGGACCGCGCCGATGACATTGGCGCCGAGCATCGAGAGCATGTAGAGAGGCCAACGACTGCGAATCGTCAGCGCCACTGCTCGGTACGATGCCCACACGATCTCATAATTTAGCGGGACGCCCGACACCGTCCTGCAAGCGCACACTGTTGCCGCGCCGGGCGCCCGTGTTGTCCGTCGCGAACCCGGCTGTCCCGATAGGCTCGCGCGGTGAGCGATAAGCAGCCGGGGGAGGCCGCCGCACCCGCCGCCGAATCGGTGGAACCGTCGAGGCCGATCCGCGCGGCTTCGGAGTCGGTTCATCCCCTCGTCCGCGTCGGCGCCGCATGGACGTGGCGCCTGCTGGTGCTGCTCGCGGGGGTACTCGCCCTGGGTTTCGTAGTCTCCAAGCTCGAGACCGTGGTGATCCCGGTGGCGCTCGCACTGCTGGTGTCTGCGCTGCTGCTGCCCTCCGTGGACTGGATGGATCGCCGCGGAGTCCCGCGCGCGGGCGCTGTGCTGCTCGCTGTCGTCGGCACCATCGGAATCGTCGGCGCGATCCTGTCGTTCGTCGTGGAACAGTTCATCGCGGGCCTGCCTGGGCTCAGCGACCAGTTCACCGCCAGCATCACCAAAGCGCAGGACTGGCTGACCGACGGGCCACTCCACTTCAGCGAGGACCAGATCCGGCACGCCGGCGACAACGTCGTCAAGGCTATCCAGTCCAATCAGGAGGCTCTCACCAGCGGTGCCCTGACCACCGCCGCCGTGGTCGGGGAGATCTTCGCCGGTGCGTTCCTCACTCTGTTCACCCTGGTGTTCTTCCTGTACGGCGGTGCCCAGGTGTGGGAGTTCGTCACCAGGCTCGTGCCGAAGGGCTCGCGGAGCCGCGTGCGGCTGGCTGGCAAGCAGGGCTTCAGCTCGCTCGTCGGCTACGTTCGCGCGACCGTCGCGGTGGCAGCGGCCGACGCGATCGGTATCGGTGCCGGCCTCGCGATACTCGGAGTTCCGCTCGCGCTGCCACTGGCGTCGCTGGTGTTCATCGGTGCGTTCATTCCGATCGTCGGCGCGTTCGTCACCGGCTTCCTCGCGGTGCTGGTCGCGCTCGTCACGAAGGGACTGCTCACCGCGCTGATCGTGCTCGGCATCATCATCGGCATCATGCAGCTCGAGGGACATGTCCTGCAGCCGCTGCTGCTCGGCCGGGCGGTGCGACTGCATCCGCTCGCGGTGGTCCTCGCGATCACCACCGGAATCGTGCTCGCCGGCATCGTCGGCGGCCTGCTCGCCGTCCCGATCGTCGCATTCATGAACACCGCCGTCCGGTCGCTGTGTGCGGAGGACCCGGAGGAGGCCGAGGAAACATACGAGTCCCTCGTCAGCGCCGACCCGTCGGTGCCACTGTTCCCCGCCAGTCCCGACGAGCCGGGCGATCACGATCCTGGCGGTCTGCCGGACCCCCGGGACTGATGCGCTGCCCACTATTCTGGGCGCCATGGAGGCAAGAGATTTGCGGGTGTCCGATGCCGAGCGCGAGCATGTCGGGGAACTGCTGCAACGCGCGGTGGGGCAGGGCATGCTCTCCCTCGGCGAGTTCACCGAACGAATGGACAGCGCACTCGCCGCGAAGACCAGGGGTGAACTCAACGCGGTGCTCGCAGATCTGCCCGGCATGCAACTGAATCCGGCGTACGGCGCAGGCCCCTACCCGCAGCCCGCGGTGCCCAGTGCGCCCGTCCCTGTTCCCGTACCGCCACCTGCACACCCGGCGGTCACGGGACAGTCTGTGCCGTCCAACGTCATTCGCGGGCGCATGTCGACCGTGACCCGCAAGGGACCGTGGCACGTACCGCCCACCCTGTACCTCGACACACGAATGGGCAGCGTCACTCTCGATTTCACCGAGGCGGTGATGCAGACCCAGGTGGTGCACGTGACCGTCGACGACTACTGCAGCAGCATCACGCTGATCGTGCCGCCGGAAGCAACGGTAGACCTCAACGGCGTCGACGCTGTCGCCGGATCGGCATCGAACAAGGTCAGGACCGGTCCGCCCTACGGCCCGCTGCACCTCGTGGTGCGGGGCCGCGTACGGTTCGGCTCGATCACTGCCAAGCACCCGTTCGGCACCGCGCTGCGGAAGATGCTCGGCACCTGAAGCGGACGGATCAGTCCTCTTCCTCGTTGTGCCGGGCCAGCAGCTCACTGACGCTGACCCCGCCGCGGTGACGACCGGGAGTCGGATCCTCGGCCCCGTGGGTGGCGTTGTGCCGGGCCCCGCTCTCGGGTGCGGGCTTCGGCTTCGGCTCCGGCTCGGGTGCGGGCTTCGGCTTCGGCTCGGGCTCGGGTGCGGGCTTCGGCTCCGGCTCGGCTTGCGGCTTCACGATCGGCACGGCGCCCGTGTTCGGCGCGCGTAGCGCGGCGAGCCACGCCACCTCTTCGCCGTCTTCGGATCGCGGCGGCCGCGGCCGGCTCTCGGCCTTTGGTGCGGTCCGCTGGACCTCGACGACCGGGGCGTCAGGAACCTCGGGAGCAGCCTTCGGCGCCGGATCGGCGATCGGTGCGGGAGCGACGCGGGCGCGGGGCGCCGCGGAGATTCGCGGGATCGGCTGGGTCAACGGATCCGAATCGCGTGGCGGTGCGGGTGCGACGGCCGCCATCGCCATCGTCGGAGCCTCGGCCGGTGCCGGTGCTGGGACGGCGCCGTCCGACGCCGTCAGCTGTGGGACATCGCTGGGCACGAGTTCGCTGTCGAGGATCGGCTCGCCGAGCCCGATCTTCCGCTGAATGCGCTTCATCCAGGCCGGCGCCCACCAGCAGTCGTCGCCGAGCAGTTTCATGACGGCCGGCACCAGGAACATGCGGATCACGGTCGCGTCGATGATGAGAGCCGCGATCATGCCGTATGCGATGTACTTCATCATCACCAGTTCGGAGAAGCCGAACGCGCCGGTGACGACGATGAGGATGAGCGCGGCCGCAGTGATGATTCGACCGGTGTGCGCCGTGCCGATACGAATGGCCTCCGTGGTGCTCGCCCCCTGCGAGCGGGCCTCGACCATCCGGGAGAGCAGGAAGACCTCGTAGTCGATGGACAGTCCGTAGATGATCGCGACGATGAGCACGAGCACCGGCGACGTGATGGGCCCCGGAGTGAAGCTGAGCAGGCTCGACCCATGTCCGTCGACGAAGATCCAGGTCAGGATGCCGAGCGTTGCACCGAGTCCCAGCGCGCTCATCAGCACGGCCTTGATCGGTAGCACGATCGAACCGAACGCGAGGAACATCAGCAGCGTCGTCAGGAGCAGGACCGTGACGACCATGAGCGGCAGGTTGTCGAGGAGAGCGTTGATGCTGTCCTGCTCGATCGCCGGCGTACCGCCGACGAGCACCTGCACGCCGTCCGGGGTGTCCATCGCGCGCAGGTAGTCGATGGTGGGAGCCGAGTCGTTGCGGTCGACCAGACCGGCCTTGAGGACCTGGACGCCGTCCTTCGCCGGGCCGGTGATCGAGAACTTCTCGACCAGGCCGGGGGCGCCGCTCGCGGTCTTGAGGATCTGTCCCACCTGGGCGCCCTCGGCACCTTGGATCACCAGTTTCACCGGTTCGGTGCGGCTGCCGGGGAACAGTTCGTCGAACTGCTCCTGCGCGATACGGGTCGGGTTGTCGGTGGGGAGGTACTGCTCGTTGATACCGCCGAACTTGATGCCGGTCATCGGGATGATGAGCAGCAGCAGGCCGACCACGATCGGGATCGTCACCTTGAGCGGGTTGCGCATCACCCAGCGTGTGAGGCGACCCCAGATGCTGGATTCGATCTCCTCGGTCGACTTGGTCTGGCCGAACCGTTTGAGGCCGAACTTGTCGATGCGTGTGCCGATGATGCTGAGCAGGGCAGGCAGCACCGTGACCGACGTGAAGGCCGCCAGCAACACCGTCGCGATCGCGCCGTACGCCATTGATTTGAGGAAGCCCTGCGGGAAGAGCAACAGGCCACCGAGGCTCGCGATGACCATCGTCGCGGAGAACAACACGGTCCGGCCCGCCGTCATCACGCTGCGACGCACCGCCGCTCGGGTGTCGTAACCGTCGCCGAGTTCCTCGCGGAACCGGCTCACGATGAACAGGCCGTAGTCGATCGCCAGGCCCAGGCCGATCAGTGAGACGACCGACATCACGAACGAGTTGACGTCGGTGAAGTGCGTGATCACCCGGACGATGCCGTTGGCGCCGAGGATCGTCAGACCGCCGACGACCAGTGGTAGTGCGGCGGCGATGACACCACCGAACACGAAGAACAGCAGCACCGCGACCGCCGGGATCGCGAGCAACTCCATGCGTTTGATGTCGTTCGCGATGGTGTCGTTGATCGCGCTCGCGACCGGTTGCATGCCGGCGAGTTGCACCTCGACACCGTCGATCTGTAACGAGTCCTTGATCGCGCGGAAGTTGTTGGTGATCGCGGTGTCGTTGTCGCCCTCGAGCGCAATGCTCGCGATCGCGTGCGTGCGGTCTGCGGTCGCCATCGCCGGTAGGCGCGGGGTGTTGGGCAGCGGGAAGTAGCTGCCGTTGACCTTCGCGACCTCGTCCGGATGCTCCGCGAGCAGTCGCTGCAGGCTGTCGACGACCTGCGCGCTGAATGCGGGGTCATCGACGGTCTTGCCCTCGGGTGCCGTGTACATCGCGACGACGTCACCCGTCGTATCCCGGCCGAACGTACCGTCCGCGAGTTTCGCGGCCGCCACCGATTCCGAGCCGGGATCGTCCAGCCCGCTCTGACTGAGGTGGGCGCCGACACCGGATCCGTAGGCACCCAGCGCCAACAGCCCGGCCACCATCACGGCGATGACGGTGAAGCGGGCCCGGTAGACGAGATCTCCCCAGCGAGCGAACACGTATGGACTCCTCAGCGCCCGACGAGCAGCGCAGACAGTGGGCGGAACGGCTGCAACCAGGCACCCTCGTCAGGCAGGGACTCCAGGCTCACCCGCGGCAGCGGCTCACGGAAGACGCCGGGGATGTCCTCGAGGTCGACGAAGTCCAGAATCTCGGAGGAGACCGCCCAGCTGGCGTGCTCGCGGAATCCGAGAACCTGTACCGGCACGCCGGTTGCTGCGATGTCCTCCAACGGCTCACGGAAAGCCTGGCCGTCGGCGGAGGCGACCATGACACCGGCAAGACCCTCACCACGGCGGAGCTCGATGTGGTGGAGCATGTCGGCATCGACGTCGCTGTCCTCTTCCACCTTGGGCTTGGCGAACACCGCGAAACCCACATTACGCAAGGCTTCGACCCAGGGACGGACAACGTCGGCGCTACCAGGAGCGATGTTCGTGAAGACCGTCGCCTCGGGCTCGAGGGTCGCGGTTTCGGTGGCGGACAGCTCCGCTGTGCGGGACAGCAGCCAGCGGCCCAGGGCGTCGAAACGCGGGCGGTAGGCGGCGGTGGGTCGACCACCGAGGATTGCCCCGAGGCCCATGTCGAGATTCGGCGCGTCCCAGACGAGCAGGACCCGCTTGTTCTGGCGATTGTCACCGCCGCCGCCCTCGATGAATGCGGCCGCCGCGTGCGCGGAACCGGGCAGACCTTCGCTGAGACTCATGATTTGATCTTCCCCCAGATGAGTTCGGTGATGGAGCTTCCCACCTTGTGCGCTTTGTCCTCGAACTTCGTCACCGGACGCTCATGCGTCATCGGTGACTCCCAGTCGAGCTCGGTGAGCAGTGGCTCAGCGTTGCCGGCCTCCGCGATCGCCTCGGCGTACTCGGCGTGGTCGGTTGCGACGTGCAGCACACCGCCGGGCTTGAGCCGGCTCGCGATCAGCGCGAAGGTCGGTCCTTGCAGCAGCCGGCGCTTGTGGTGCCGGGCCTTGGGCCACGGGTCCGGGAAGAACACCCGCACACCGGTCAGCGATTCGGGAGCCACCATGTGCTCGAGCACCTCGACGGCGTCGCCGCGCAGGACCCGCACGTTCGGGATGTCGTTTCGATCGACGAGTTGCAGCAGCTGGGCCAGTCCGGGGCGGTACACCTCGACGGCGATCAGGTTCACGTGCGGCTCGGCCTTCGCCATCGCGGCGGTCGCCGTTCCAGTGCCGGAGCCGATCTCGATGATCAGGGGCGCCTCGCGGCCGAACCAGGCGGTGGTGTCGAGCAGTTCGTCGCTCACCTCGGCGCCGATCTTCGGCCACATCCGGTCCCACGCGTCCTGCTGCGGGTCGGTGAGCGAGCCGCGCCGTGAGCGGAAACTCGTCACCCGCGGGTACAAGCGTGAGCCCCGCGATTCTTCCGACGACGAAGAGGTGCCGGACTCCGCCGAACTCTCCGGAAGGTCGGCGGTGGGGTCTTTGCGCGGGGTCTCGGGCGCTTCCTGATCGGCGTCGTTCACCCGACCATTGTCACGTACGTCCTCGACCAGGAGCCTGTCGGTCCAGCGTTAAACTGGAACCTTCAGTCGGTTTGGCAGGATTTGATGCTGCGCGCGGGGGCGTTCCGGCAGGTGATTGCACTTGCGTCCGGCAGGGGGTGGGAATGGGTGCAAGAGATGGTTCCGACGCGTTCGGGCCGACTGCGGGACTGCGCCGGCTCGCCGCGGCGTGCGGTGCGGTGCGGCAGGCCGTTGCCGCGCAGGATGCCCCGATCCGCATCCAGGTCACCGGCCGGTCCGGCGTCGGGCGGACCACCGTCGCGCAGGTTCTGGAGCGGGCCGGATTCCGGGACGTCGCCGAGACGTCGCCGATCGATGCACCGGATGCTCCCGACCCCGTACTGGACGGCGACGTCGTCGTCCACGTCCTCGCCGTCGCCCCGCGTGATGCCGATATCGCAGCACTGCGGCGCGCGCCTCGCGGATCGACCGTCGCGATCCTGGGCAAGGCCGATGCGCAGGGGTCGTCGTGGGCGGCAGCCGTCGAAGCGTCGAACGCATGTGCCGCCGAGACCGGCGTACGGACCGTGCCGATGGTCGGGACCGCCGATGATGTCGAGGCAGGAGCGGAAGCGGTGACCGCGGCAGTCGCGGACTGTATCCGCGTCGCACTGGCGCGACGGACCCGGACCCTGCTCGCCACGCTTGCCGCGCAGGCCGCCCGCGGGCCCGAGCGGGAGATGATCGAGGACTATCTCCGCAGTGACGAGGCGGTGCAGGCGGCGGCGCGCTCCGCGGCCGTGGTCACCGGCCAGGCATCCGCCGAATCTGCTGCTGAACGGCGCCGCGCGGCGCTCGCCGCCGACCGGGCGCAGATTCGGGCGTCCGTCCACGATGGCATCGGCGCGGCGGTACCGCAGTGGTGACCGCCGACGGAGTGCGCGGACTACCGCCGGAGGCCGAACGGATCGTGCAGCGGTGGAACCCTGAGGGACTGCGGCGCCACGGTGCGGGACGGCCCGCCATTGCCGGTCGCGTGTGTGTCGTCGCGGTTCGCGGGATCGATGCGCGCCGACTGATCGCGGACCTGGAAACGCTCGAACCGGAGAGTGTGGCGTTCACGGACTCAGCGGACGGCGCGGCGGCGGTGCTGATGGTGCTCGACGCCGCATCGGTGCTCGGCCGCGAGGAGCTCACCGCGCTCGACGCTGCCGCCGCGTCCGTCGACCGTGTCGTGTTCACGATGGTCGGAACCGGGCGGCATCGGGACTGGCCTTCCGTGCGGCGGCGCGATGGTGACCTGCTGCGAGCGCACTCGCTGCGGTACGCCGAAGCGCGGATCGTTCCCGATGCCGAACCGGGCAGGTTGCTGGCGGAGCTGGTGCATGCGGCGTCCGGCGAGCCCGAGGACATCACCGGCCGCAACGACGCGCGGGGTCGCGAGACCCTGCTCGCGCAGACCCGACGCCTGATCGCGGCAACCGCCGAATCGGTGCGTGACGGCGACACCGCGGCCACGTTGCGTGTCCGGCGGGCCCGACTCGTGGCGGACCGGGACGGCGGCCGCGGTGAGCGGCTCGCACAGCTGCGCGGCGACGTCCAGCGCGCCCGCGTGGGCCTGCTGCACGAGGCGGGCAGCCGGGTCCGGTCGGTATCCACGACGGCCCGCTCGGAGATAGAGCGCGCAGGCCGCAAGGAACTCGCACGGTTCCCGGCCCGGCTGACCGGGTTGATCGGCGAGGTGGCCGAGGAACTGGACGCGGCCATCGACAGCCGGCTCGAGGAGCTGGTGTCGCGGTCCGGGATCGTCGGCTTCGAAGTGGTCGCACGGGGTCCGGCCGAACCGCCGCCGCCCGGGCCCGAGCCGCGGCACCGGGGTGTCGAGGACCGGATGATGGTTGTCGTCGGCGCCTCCGCCGGGGTGGGCCTCGGACGCCTGGTGGTGTCGCCGATTTCGATGGTCCCGGCGCTCGACATCGCCACCATCCCGGTCACCCTGGTGCTCGGTGGGTCGGCGGCGTGGTGGCTGACCCGGGCCCGGAGGCTGGTCGCCGAGCGCACCCATCAGCGGCAGTGGGTGGCGGACACCACGGCGCACCTGCGCTCGCAACTCGAGCAGCGGGTCCTCGGGCGGCTACTCGAGACCGAGGCCGAGCTCGGCGCGCACATCATCGCGGACTGCCGACGGCGCACCCTTGCCGTCGACGAGGAGTTGGCGGCGATCGATACGCAGCTGCGCGACCTCGCGGCTCAGCGCAGCGGAAGGCTCGCGTCGTGCGAGCGGGACCACGCCGCCCTCGGCCGGGTTCTCGCGGTCCCCGCGCCCGGGATGGAACCGATCGGCCCCCACCCACGTCCAACCACATGACGGCAGCGGTAGCCGGACGCGGAATGCGGGAGGAACCATGATCACAACCGAGCAACTTTCGGGGCCCCAGCCGGACTTCGACCCCGACGAGTTCGGCGCCGAGTCCGGGGCGGTCCAGCTGACCGAACTCACCCACGACATCGACGGGGACGGCATCCTCGACACATTGACCGTCGAATCGGACGACGCAATGATCGTTGCCACCGACATGGACGGCGACGGGGATGCCGACCATCTGACGATCGTGCACGGCCACGGCGGCTACTCGGCGTGGGAGTTCCACCGCGACGACAGCGGTCACGAGCGCTGGGAACGGATCGATCAAGGCACACTCGGCAAATAGGAAACCTGCAGGTGAACCGCACGGGATCGAACTGGATGGATTCTGAATCGGTCCTGTGACCGAACCGACTACACCCGGTTCCCACAAGCTGGACGCGCGGCGTTAACCTCTATAGCTAGGACACCCGGCACCCGTGTCCTTCGTTCGTTGTCCGCGGTGACGTTCGTGGCCGAGAGCGAAGTGGGCGGGCTGCACCCCGCCGAGAGGGGGAAATCGGTTTCAACTACCTCTCAGCCCCGTCATGAGCGGGGCTGACGTGGTTCGATCGATTCCCGGCCCCACCCCAGGAGAGTTTGATGACCTCAGCGACCATTCCCGGTCTGAACGGAACTGACGGCACGCCCCCCACTGAGCACAGCGAGCTGCTCGCCTGGGTGCAAGAGGTTGCCGAGCTGACCCAGCCCGACCGGGTCGTCTTCGCGGACGGCTCCGATGAGGAGTGGGAGCGCCTGACCGATCAGCTCGTCGAGGCCGGTACCTTCACCCGGCTCAACGCGGACAAGAAGCCGAACTCGTTCCTTGGCAACTCGGATCCGTCGGATGTCGCTCGCGTCGAGTCGCGCACCTACATCTGCTCGCGTGACGAGATCGATGCCGGCCCCACCAACAACTGGATGGACCCCGCCGAGATGCGGACCCTCATGACGGAGCTGTACCGCGGCAGCATGCGCGGTCGCACCATGTATGTGGTGCCGTTCTGCATGGGCCCCCTCGGTGCCGAGGACCCCAAGCTGGGTGTCGAGATCACCGACTCCGAGTACGTCGTCGTCTCGATGCGCATCATGACCCGCATGGGTAAGGCCGCGCTCGAGAAGATGGGCACCGACCGCCCGTTCGTGAAGGCGCTGCACTCCGTGGGCGCCCCGCTCGCCGAGGGCCAGGCCGATGTGCCGTGGCCGTGCAACGACACCAAGTACATCACCCACTTCCCCGAGGACCGCGAGATCTGGAGCTACGGCTCCGGCTACGGCGGCAACGCACTGCTGGGCAAGAAGTGCTACTCGCTGCGTATCGCCTCCGCGATGGCGCACGATGAGGGCTGGCTGGCCGAGCACATGCTGATCCTCAAGCTGATCTCGCCCGAGGACAAGGCCTACTACGTCGCCGCGGCGTTCCCGTCGGCGTGTGGCAAGACCAACCTCGCGATGATCCAGCCCACGATTCCGGGCTGGCGCGCCGAGACCCTCGGTGACGACATTGCGTGGATGCGTTTCGGTGCGGACGGCCGCCTGTACGCCGTCAACCCGGAGTTCGGTTTCTTCGGCGTTGCGCCGGGCACCAACCACGCCTCCAACCCCAACGCCATGAAAACGGTAGAGGCGGGCAACACCCTGTACACCAACGTCGGTCTCACCGACGACGGTGACGTGTGGTGGGAGGGCCTCGAGGACACCCCGGCGCACCTGATCGACTGGCAGGGCAACGACTGGACCCCCGAGTCCGGCACCAACGCAGCCCATCCCAACTCGCGTTACTGCACCCCGATGTCGCAGTGCCCGATCCTCGCCCCCGAATGGGACGACCCGCAGGGCGTGCCGATCTCGGCAATCCTGTTCGGTGGACGTCGCAAGACCACGGTCCCGCTGGTCAGCGAGTCCTTCGACTGGCAGCACGGCACCTTCCTCGGTGCGACGCTGTCGTCCGAGCAGACCGCTGCCGCCGAGGGCAAGGTCGGCGCCGTGCGCCGCGATCCGATGGCGATGCTGCCGTTCCTCGGCTACAACGCCGGCGACTACCTGAACCACTGGATCAACCTCGGCAAGAACGCCGACTCGGAGAAGCTCCCCAAGATCTTCTACGTGAACTGGTTCCGTCGTGGCGACGACGGCCGCTTCCTGTGGCCCGGTTTCGGCGAGAACTCCCGCGTGCTCAAGTGGATCATCGACCGCATCGAGCACAAGGCGGACGCCGTCAGCACCCCGATCGGTCTCGTGCCGACCGCGGCCGATCTGGATCTCGACGGCCTCGATGTCGACGCCGCCGATGTCGACGAGGCCCTCGCGGTCGACATCGCGGAGTGGAAGGCCGAACTGCCGCTCATCGCGGAATGGTTCGAGTTCCTCGGCGAGAAGGTCCCGTCGGGCGTCCGCGACGAGTTCGAGGCCCTCAAACAGCGCCTCGGCTGATCCCCGTTTCCCAGCCGAATGTCACATCGGTTCAGTGTCAACTGAACCGATGTGACATTCGGCGTCTGAGGGCCTGGTGACACCGCCCACCCGGCGGGTGGTGCAATACATGCAACCAACGCGAAGCCGGTCGCCGTCGCGACCGGGAGGAGGATCGGCCATGAGCAAGATCTACGAGAACGTCACCGAGCTGGTCGGGCGCACCCCGCTGGTGCGTTTGAACCGACTGACCGAGGGCCTGGGCGCCCAGGTGGTCGCGAAGCTCGAGTTCTACAACCCGGCCAACAGCGTCAAGGACCGCATCGGTGTCGCGATCATCGACGCCGCGGAGCAGTCCGGTGAGCTCGAGCCCGGCGGCACCATCGTCGAGGGCACCTCCGGCAACACCGGCATCGCGCTCGCGATGGTCGGCGCGGCCCGCGGCTACAAGGTGATCCTGACGATGCCGGAGACGATGTCGACCGAGCGTCGCGTCATGTTGCGCGCGTTCGGCGCGGAGATCGTGCTGACGCCGGGCTCCGAGGGCATGGCCGGTGCAGTGAAGAAGGCCGAGGAACTGGTTGCGCAGACCGAGAACGCGGTGCTGGCTCGCCAGTTCGCGAATGCGGCCAACCCGGCGATCCACGAGCGCACCACCGGCGAGGAGATCTGGGCCGACACCGACGGCGAGGTCGATATCTTCGTCGCCGGCATCGGTACCGGCGGCACCATCACCGGCGTCGGCCGTACCCTGCGCAAGCACAAGCCGGACGTCAAGATCGTCGGCGTCGAGCCGGCCGACTCGCCCATCCTCAACGGTGGCCAGCCCGGACCGCACAAGATTCAGGGCATCGGCGCCAACTTCGTGCCCGAGGTCCTCGACCGTGAGATCTACGACGAGATCATCGATGTCGAGTTCGATGACGCCATCCGCGTCGCCCGCGACCTCGGCACCGAAGAGGGCATCCTCGGTGGCATCTCGTCGGGCGCGATCATCTGGGCCGCCCTCGAGCTCGCGAAGCGTCCGGAGAACGCGGGCAAGCTGATCGTCGCCGTGGTGTGCGATTTCGGTGAGCGTTACATCTCCACCCCGCTGTTCGAACACATCCGGGGCTGAGCATCGTGAGTGTCCTGCGCACCGTCCGGGAGGATCTTCGGGCCGCACGAGGTCAGGATCCGGCGGCGCGCAGCGACGTCGAGAACGCCGTTGTGTACTCGGGCCTGCACGCCATCTGGGCGCACCGGATAGCCCACCGGATGTGGGCCGTGCCAGCGCTCCGCGGACCGGCCCGTGTAGTCGCACAGTTCACGCGGTTCCTCACCGGCATCGAGATCCATCCCGGTGCCTCCATCGGGCGGCGGTTCTTCATCGACCACGGCATGGGTGTCGTGATCGGGGAGACCGCCGAGATCGGTGACGACGTCATGATCTATCACGGCGTCACGCTCGGCGGCCGGTCACTCGCGAAGACCAAACGGCATCCGACGATCGGCAACCGGGTCACCATCGGCGCCGGCGCGAAGGTGCTCGGCCCGGTGGTGATCGGCGACGACAGCGCGATCGGCGCCAACGCCGTCGTCACCCGCGACATCCCGGCCGACTCGATCGCGACGGGGATCCCAGCGGTGGTGCGGCACCGCAGTGGCAAGCAGCACGAGCAACTCGTCGACCCGACGACCTACATCGACCCGGCGATGTACATCTGAGCGAGCGCCTTCGAGGCGGAACGGTCCCCTGGGGCCAGCCTCGTCGGGCTGCTTGGGTGCGCTTGTGCGAAGGGGTCTTTCAGCTCACTCCGGGGTCGGCGTAACGTGTCGGACTTGACGTCGTCTCCGCCGAGGACGGTCCTCGGTGCCGAGCGGCCGTCGTGGGAGGGTGTACATGGGCGTCTATGCGGTCACCGGTTCGGCATCGGGTATGGGACGCGCGGTCGTGGACAGGCTGACGGCAGCGGGCCACACCGTGATCGGCGTCGACCTCGCGGGTGCTGAGGTGGCCGCCGATCTGTCGACCCATGAGGGACGCCGGCATGCCGTGCAGGAAGTGCTGTCGCGGGCTGCGGGCAAGCTCGACGGCGCAGTGCTGGCCGCCGGGATGGGTCCGGTTCCCGGTGCCGAGCGCCTGCCTCTGCTCGGTTCGGTGAACTATCTGGGAGTGGTCGAACTCCTCGACGGATGGCGAGCCGCACTGTCGGCAGCGGGCAATGCCAAAGTGGTTGTCTTCGGAAGCAATTCGACGACGACGACGCCTGCGGTGCCGCGGCGTACGGTGAAGGCGCTGCTGTCCGGCGATGTCGACAAGGCGGTGCGGTCGGTGCGGCTTTTCGGAAAGCACGCCGCACCGATGATGTACGCCGGATCGAAGATTGCCGTCTCCCGCTGGGTCCGCCGCCACGCGACGACGAAGGACTGGGCCGGTGCCGGTATCCGGCTCAATGTTCTTGCCCCGGGCGCGATCATGACGCCGCTGCTCGAGAAGCAGCTTTCGACGCCGTCGGAGGCCAAGTTGATCCGGCGCTTTCCGGTGCCGGTCGGTGGCTTCGGCGATGCCGGGCAGCTCGCGGACTGGGTGGTGTTCATGCTCTCCGATGCTGCGGACTTCCTTTGTGGAAGTGTCGTTTTCGTCGATGGCGGGTCGGATGCCTACTTCCGTCCGGACTCCTGGCCCAATCCGGTCCCGATCTCCCGCCTCGTTCCGTATGCGTGGCGCTTCCTGAGGTATCGCGGCAACCGGTGAGCCGCGCAGGCTCGCGCCTCAGGGCTTTCCAGGCGGCGGCGGTGGTGCGGCGCGCAGGACGCCGGTGCGGCTGGCGGGGTCGAACGGCACGATGATCGCCACCGCGTGCGGGACATCGCTGATCGCGTGGGCGATGCGATCGGCGGTGCGGTCGTGCAGGACTCGGCCCAGGATGGAGCTGTAGATGCGGCGCGGCAGCAGGACGCTGATCTCGGTTCGCGGCGCGGTGGCGCGGGCGATCATTTCGAGGATTGCGTGATTGAGCCGCCGGTCCGGGCATTCGATGAGCTCGAGCGGCACCGCGAGGTCGCTGTTCTCCCACTGCTTCTTGAGTTGTTCGGCGTGCGCGCTGTCGAGCACGAAGTGCACCGCCCGCAGTTCGCTCGGGCGTAGGCTTCGGCCGTACCGCAACGCCTCGATGGTCGCGAGGTCGAGGGCGTCTACCAGCACGACGACGATGTGATGGGAGTACACCGCCTCGGCGTCGGCCTCGGCGTCACCGAGCTCGCGCAGTTCGGCGGCCTCGTCGCGATACTCGCGATTGAGCCGGATCAGCAGCAGCACCAGCGCCGGGAATACGATCACCACCACCCAGGCGCCCTCGGTGAATTTCGCGATCGCGAAGATCGCGACGACGATCAGCGATGTGATGCCGGCAGCGAGGTTGATCGCGAGGCCGCGGCGCCACCCCGGCGAGCGGGTCTTCTGGTGGTGCCGGGCCATCCCCAGACCGGCCATCGTGAAGCCGGTGAACACGCCGATCGCGTAGAACGGGACGAGTGCGTTGACCTTGGCGTCGGTGGCGATCAGCAGGACGATCGCGATCGCGGTGAGCACGATGATCGCATTGGAGAAGACCAGCCGGTGGCCGCGCCGCCGCAGCTGTCGCGGGAGGAAGGCGTCGTCGGCGACGAAGCTCGCGAGGAACGGGAAGCCGTTGAAGCTGGTGTTGGCGCCGGTGAACAGGATCAGGGCCGTCGCCGTCTGCACCATCACGAACAGGATGTCGCCGATCATGCCGGAGCCGAACACGATCCGGGCTTCCTGGCTGATCACCGACGGGTAGCCGGCCGCATACGGGGTGGCATGGGTGAGGTATGCGAGCAGTGAGACGCCCGCGACGAGGAACGCAAGGACAGACGCCATGATCACCAGCGCCCGGCGTGCGTTGGCGCCCTCCGGTTTCTGGAAGGCGCTCACGCCGTTGCTGATCGCCTCCAGCCCGGTGAGGGAGGTGCCGCCGTTCGCGAACGCGCGCAGGATCACCAGCACTGTCGCGCCCATCACCAGGCCGTCGCCTTGGCCGACCGGGACGGCACCGTCGAGCGTGGTGGGATCGATCCGGTCGAGGTTGCCCAGCAGCGCCTGGATCACTCCGGCGACGATGACGACCCCGATCGATCCGGCGAAGAAGTACATGGGGAATGCGAACGCGCGTCCGGCCTCCTTGAGTCCGCGCAGGTTGCCGTACGCGAGCAGTAGCACCGAGGCGACGGTGATCTCGAGGCTGTACGGTCCGAGAGCCGGTATCGCCGACACCACCGCGACGGTGCCCGCGGCCGACTGCACCGCGACCGTCACGACGTAGTCGATGAGCAGGGCGACCGCCGCGATCTGAGCGGTCTTGGGGCCGAAGTTGTCCCGCGCGACGACGTACGAGCCGCCGGCGCGGGTGTAGAGCATCACCACCTGCCGGTACGACAGCGTCAGCAGGATCAGAATTACCAGAATGACACCGGTGATCGGCAGCAGCAGTGTGAACGCGGCGAGGGCGGCGTATGGCAGCAGTTCGATCAGCACCTGCTCGGGACCGTACGCGGACGACGAGATGCAGTCCGGGGAGAGCACCCCGAGTGCCGTCGTCTTCGACAGCCGCTCCTGGTGCAGGCGTGCGGTGGTCAGCGGTGGGCCGAGGAGACGGCACTTGATCCGATAACTGAGCCTCTCGGGCAGGACGGGTTCGGTGCCGCGAGGGGCCGAACGGGCGAGAGGGTCCACGGGTGCTCCAGGGTTGCTCCGGGTCCGTATCGGCCATGCCCCTCCAGTTCTACTCGCCGACCGCCGGTGGCCGCACCGGAATCCGGCTGTCGGGCTCGGTGCGGGGGAGTACATGTGCCGGAGGAACGTGTCAGGCGCGGCCCCGAATCGAAACGGGGCCGCGCCTGACGGAGTGTCGTGCTCTTCTAGCCGGTGTATCCGGGCGGCATGAGGACGGACTTGAGCTCGCAGTACGCCTCGAGGCCCTCCGGTCCGCTCTCGCGGCCGATGCCGGAGTTCTTGTACCCGCCGAACGGCGATCCGGGATCGAAGGCGTACCAGTTGATCGCGTACGTGCCGGTGCGGATCTGCTTGGCGATCTCGATGCCCTTGTCGATATCGGTGGTGTACACCGAACCGGCCAGGCCGTAGTCCGAGTCGTTGGCGATCTTGACGGCCTCGTCGACGGAGTCGTAGGGGATCACGGACAGCACGGGTCCGAAGATCTCCTCGCGGGCGATGGTCATCGAGTTGTCGACGTCGGCGAAGATGGTCGGCTCGACGAACCAGCCCTTCTCCAGGCCGGCCGGGACGCCGCCACCGAGTACGACGCGGGCACCCTCCGCCTTGCCCTTCTCGATGTAGCCGAGGACCTTGTCGCGCTGCTTCTCGGTGATGATCGGACCCAGCTGGGCGGCCGGGTCGTCGGGCATCCCGACGGGCATGAATCCGGCGGACTGCACCATGGCCTCGAGGATCTCGTCGTAGCGCGAGCGCGGCGCGAGGATGCGGGTCTGGCCGACGCATGCCTGGCCGGTGTTCATCAGGCCGGACATCACCAGCATCGGCATGGTCGTCGCGACGTCCATGTCCTCGAGCAGGATCGCGGCAGACTTGCCGCCCAGCTCGAGGGAGCAGCGCTTGAGCTGCTCGGCCGCGAGTGCACCGATCTTGCGGCCGACGGCGGTGCTGCCGGTGAAGGTGACCTTGTCGACGTCGGGGTGCGAGACGAGGTACTCGCCGGTCTCGGCGCCGCCCGGCACGATCGACAGGACGCCCTCGGGCAGTCCGGCCTCGGTGAAGATGTCGGCGAGCATGTTCGCGTTCAGCGGGGTCTCCGGCGCCGGCTTGAGAACGACGGTGCAACCCGCGAGCAGGGCCGGAGCCAGCTTGTTGATCGCGAGGAACAGCGGCACGTTCCACGCGACAACCGCGCCGACGACGCCGACCGGCTCGCGGTAGACCTTGCTCTGGCCGAACGGACCCGTGCGGGTCTCCTCCCACGGAAACTCGGTGGCGAGCCCGGCGTAGTAGTTGAGCGTCACGACCGACATGGTCTTCTGCATCATCTCGACGCTCGACGCCGGTGCGCCCATCTCGTCCGAGATGGTGGAGATCAGCTCGGCGCTGCGCTCCTCGATCAGCTTGGCGACCTTGGCGAGGATCTCGCCGCGCTGAGCCGGGGTGGTCTCGACCCACGGGCCCGACTCGAGGGCCGCGCGGGCGGCCACGACGGCGGCGTCGATGTCGGCCGGTGCGGCGACGGGAACACTGCCGACGCGCTCCTCGGTGGCGGGGGAGAACACCTCCAACCGCTGGTCGGTGGTCGGAGCGACCCATCGCCCGCCGATGAAGAGTTTGTCGTAGTCCGTCATCTGTCCATCCTCGCTCTCGTGGAGTGCTCCGAGTCACACTAGAACACGTTGCAGAGAACTGGAACAGCCGGAGATCATTTCCCCGGTATCGGTTGTCGAGTGCGCGGGATAACGGGTTTCAGGACAGGTCGTCGGTTGCCAGGATCGCGGCGCCGGCGAGTGTGCCCAGCACGCCGAGTTCGGCGGGCACCAGGCGCAGTCCGGTCAGGAACGACAGCCGAGCGTGATCGGCCGCCGCCGCCGTCATCGGCTCCCACAGCGCGGGCCCGGCCTGCGCGAAACCGCCACCCACCACGACGAGCTCGACGTCGAGGAGCGCCGCCGCCGATGCGAACGCCCGTCCCAGCGCGGTACCCGCGCGCTCGAGTGCGGCAGCCGCGGTGGGTTCGCCGAGCGCGGCGTCGACGGCCAGGTCCGCGCCCGTCGCGCCGACCCATCCGTTGGCCCGCGCCCAGCGCAGGGCAGCGGGGCCGCTCGCGACGGTCTCGAGGCAGCCGTGCGCGCCGCATCCACACGGTTCGTCGGCGCCCGGTGCCACCACATGACCGATGTGCCCGGCGTTGCCGGTGCGTCCGCCCATGATCCGGCCACCCCTGATCACACCGCCGCCGACCCCGGTCGACACGACGACGCCCAGCAGGTCCGAGGTGTCGCGTCCGGCGCCGAGGCGGTGCTCGGCGAGGGCAGCCGCAGCGCCGTCGAGCACGAGGCGAATGGTCGCCTCCGGGAACAGCGTGCGTACCGCGTCGGCAATCGGGAAGCCGCCGCGCCATTCGCCGATGTTGACCGGCGCGACCGTGCCAGTCGCGGTGTCGACGGGTCCCGCGGACGCGATTCCGACGGCGGTGACCGTTGCGCCGCCGGCCACCTGTCGCAGCAGTTTCGCGCCCGCGTCCCATACGCCGGATTGCGGCGTCGAGACGGTCACCGGGTGCTCGAGCGAGCCGTCGGGCAGCGTCCGAGCTGCCGCCATCTTGGTGCCGCCGACGTCGAGTGCAAGTGCGGTCATGGTTCGAGATTAGTGGCCGCACCCGCGTCACGGCCTCCCGCGATTTGCGCACTTGTCGCGCGTTCGCGGCCCGAAATTCAGCGATAAGTGCGCAAAACGCGGGGTGGGGGTCAGCGCTTACGGACGACGAGGACCAGGTTGCTCACCAGCAGCTCGCGCAGCACCGGGATCTTCACCATCCACCACGCCCAGCGCGGGTGGTAGCGGGGGAAGGCGGCGAGGACGTCACCGCCGGTCTGGGTCTTCGCCCAGCGCAGCCCGTCCTTCGCGCCGATGTCGAACAGCGAGACGCCGTACCGGTTCTTGGGTTCCTTGCCCTGCTTGTGCTTGTACCGCTGGGCCGCGTACTCGCCGCCGAGGTAGTGCCACGGGCCGGTTTCGTGGCCGCCGAACGGGCCCCACCACAGGGTGTACGACAGCACCATCAGCCCACCGGGACGCGTCACCCGCAGCATCTCTTCGGCCATCACCCACGGCTGCGCGACGTGTTCGGCGACGTTCGACGAGAAGCACACGTCCACCGACCCGGTACGGATCGGCAGCGCCAGCCCGGAGCCGCGGATCGAGTCGCCGACGGTCAGCCCGGCGGCGTGCATCTCCGACGGGTCCGGTTCGACCGGGATGTAGCGCGCCCCGGCTGCGTCGAACGCGTCCGCGAAGTAGCCGGGTCCGCCGCCGACGTCCAGCACGGTCGTTCCGGTGAGGTCCCGCTCGGTGAGCCCGCGGTACAGGTCGCCGATCAGCTCCACCGAGTCGCGCGCGAGGGCCCCGTAGAACACGTCCGGGGCGGTCTGTTCGTACCGGAAATCGCCGAGCAGTCCGACCGACCGCTTCAGGGTCGCGCGGCGGGCGAAGTGACGTGTGACACGGGGTGCGCGGGTGGGGATGACGCGGGGTGCGCGGGTGGGGGTGATACGGGGTGCGCGGGCGGGGATCACGGGAGAAACCTTAGCGATCGGACATACCGCGCTCCCGTTCGCCGGTTTCCGCTACTTGACGGTAGGGTTCGCCGCCTCCAGCCGATAAGGTGTGTCGCAGGCAACTGTTCGAGCCATAAGGGGGCACGCCCGTGCGAGAGGTTCTCCTGCTGTGCTGGCGTGACACCGGCCATCCCCAGGGCGGCGGCAGCGAGCGGTACCTCGAGGAAGTTGGTGTCGGGCTTGCTCGACGCGGAATCAAGGTCACGTTGCGGACCGCCGGCTATCCGGGGGCGCCGCGTGCGGAGTTCGTCGACGGGCTCCGGATCAGCCGCGGCGGTGGACGTCTGACGGTGTATCCGCGCGCCCTGGGTGCGATCGTCGCCGGACGGCTCGGTTTCGGGCCGCTCGCCGGTCTGCGTCCCGACGCGGTGATCGATACCCAGAACGGCATTCCTTTCTTCTCCGCGACGGTGTCCGGCGCGCCGGTGACGGTGCTGGTGCATCATTGCCACCGTGAGCAGTGGCCGGTCGCCGGCAAGCTGATGGGCCGCATCGGCTGGTGGATCGAGTCCCGGCTGTCGCCGCGGGTGCACCGCGACAGCCAGTACCTGACGGTGTCGCTGCCATCGGCCGACGAACTCACCGAACTCGGTGTCCAGCGCGACCGCATCGCGGTGGTGCGCAACGGTGCCGACGCGATCCCGGCGGGTGTCGAGCCCGGAGACAGCCACACCCGCACCGTGCATCCGAGTGTGTGTGTGCTGTCGAGGCTGGTTCCGCACAAGCAGATCGAGGATGCCCTCGCCGCCGTCGCGGAACTGAGCCGGACCATCCCTGGGCTGCACCTCGATGTGATCGGCGGCGGGTGGTGGGAGCAGAACCTGCGCGAGAGCGCGCACGAACTCGGCATCGCCGACGCCGTCACGTTCCACGGGCACGTGCCGGAGCAACGGAAGCACGAACTGCTCGCGCGGTCCTGGGTGCATGTGATGCCCTCGCGCAAGGAGGGGTGGGGGCTCGCGGTGATCGAGGCCGCGCAGCACGGCGTGCCCACCGTCGGCTACCGCAGCTCGAAGGGGCTGACGGACTCGATCATCGACGGTGTCACCGGTCTGCTCGTCGGTGGGGATACGGAGGACGCCGTGGCAGACCGCACCGCTTCCGTCCCGGCGCTGACATCCGCCGTCGAATCACTCCTGCTCGACGCGGAGCTGCGGGCCGAGCTGGGCGACAAGGCGCGGCTGCGAGCAGCGGAGTTCTCGTGGGCGCAGACCGCGGCCGGCGTGCACGCGGTGCTGGCGGAATCAGCGGCCGGCCGTCATGTTTCGGGCCTCATCGCCGGAATCGAAGCCAGCCCGGTGGCGCCGGCGGGACTCCAGGACGCCTAGACCTTGCGTTGAGCTGCCGGCCTGATCGAGGGCCAGCCCGCTGTGGTGGTCGGGCGGTGACGTCAGTCGATCGGCATAGAAGTACCGGAACGACGCGGTTACCGGACGAACGTCCAACTTCTTCGGTCAAACTCGGCATCCAGGCATAAATGATGTGTTCTACTGCCCTGAGTCCACCTCGTGTCAATCCTCGTGCGCCTCCGAGCTTCGAGGTACTCGAACGCCACTCAAGGAGAAATCATGATGTCGTCATCGGTACGCCGGAGTGTGGCAGCTGCCGCGTCCATGGCCGGCTGCGTTGCCCTCGTGGCGGGGGGAGGGGGCGTGGCGTCGGCCGCGGCCGTGGATCTTCCGTTCACGGCGTCGTGTCATGGATGGCAGTACCCGGGGCCGATCACACACAACGAGACGCGGGATTCCGGTGTTTCCGTCAGTGCCCCAGCCGTGGTCCCGCCGAACTCGTCGTTCACGTACCGCATCCAGCCGAAACCGATGACCGTGCCGAGCGACGGATATGACCTTCGCAAGGTGGTGAACTGGACCCGGCTGAAGTTCGACTTCGATATCCCGGTGGGTACGACATTCTCCGGCGCGGAGATCGTGCCCGGTACGAGCTCGAATCTCGGCGGCGTCGCCCCGACGGTCACCCGGATCAACGACAACGGCTCCCCCGATCCGGCCGGTAGGCATCTGCGCGTCTCGGGCAACAACATCACCGCCGGAAACGGCCCCAACACCGACGACAACAGCGGCGGCGGCATCGAGGTCGGCGGCGGCCAGACGTTCCAACTGCCCGCAGTGGACGTCACGGTCACCTCCGGTGCGCCGGGTACTCAGATCAAGCCGATGCTGCGTGTGTCCGATACCAATTCGGGTTCCTACGACAGCGCCAACAACTACCTGACCTTCCTGCAGCAGGAGACCCTGCTGGGCGGCGTGAAGTACTGGCTGACGACCAATTGTTCGCCGCGTGACAGTCGCTCGGCCGGGCTCAACGCAGGCGGCCAGCCGTTGACCGTCATCAATGTCGACTCGAGCCTGGCGCAGACGCAGACCCGAATCGACGCACCGGGAACGGCCGTCGTCGGTGACTCGGTGGAGCTGAAAGCCACCGTCACGCCGTGGCCTTCGGGTGGCATGGTCCAGTTCCGAGACGGCGGTGCCGATCTGGGTGCACCGGTGCCGGTAGTCAACGGTGTGGCCACCGCGAATCGCACGATGAGCACGGTCGGCGACCATGACATCACCGCGTACTACACGGGAACCGCAGGGTTCACGGAGTCGATCTCGGGTTCGGTGACGATCAGCGTGACCGAGAAGGAGGCCGGCGGCAGTGGCGGCAGTCTGGCCGGCATCGGTTTCGGTTCCTGAGTCCCGCAACGAGAAACGGAGTTTCTGTAGATGAGTAAAGTTTTGCGTCGCGGCACCTCGATCGCGGCCGTGTCTGCCCTCGCGGGCGGTTTGCTGATGGTGGCCGGTAGCGCCACTGCCGCAACCGGATCGGTCACCAACTCAACGTCGTTCACTGCGGCCTGCCATGTGCGGGAGCTCGATAACGTTGCAAGTCCGATCACCTTCAACGAAACGATCGGATCCGGGGTCACCGTGACCGCGCCCGAGACCGTCGAGCCCGGTGAAACCTTCACCTATCGCATCCAGCCCAACGAGATGAAGGCGCACAAGGGCGGCCATGCCAGCCGCAATGTCGTGCACTGGGCCCGTATCAAGTTCGACTTCGACATTCCTGCCGGGACGGAACTCATAGGCTCGCAACTGGTTCAGGGCTCCTCTTACGGGCTCGGCTCCGACAGCGCCACCCCGACCGTGACCCGAATCGATGACGATGGCAACCCGTCGGCGAGTGGAACCCATCTGCGGATATCGGGCCAGAACCAGACCACCGGAAACGGCCCCAGCTCCGCGGGTCGCTCGAGCGGCGGAATCATTGTCGGGGCGAACACGGCATTCCGGCTCCCCGCGGTCGACGTCACGGTCAAGGCCGGCGCGGCCGGCACCGAGATCAAGCCCATGCTGCGGGTCAACGAACCGGGCTCGGCGAAGTACGACGATTACAAGAATGCTCTGACGTTCGTGCAGAGAGAGAAAGACTTCACCGGCATGGAGTACTGGGAGCGCTACAACTGCTCTCCGCGCGACAACAGGTCCTCCGGACTCAACGCCGGCGGTCAGGCACTGGCCACCACCTACGTCACCCAGCCGACCACCACCACCGTCGAGATGCCGTCGACCATCCAGGCAAGCACGCCGACCGAGCTGGTCGCGACTGTCGCACCGGCTCCGGTGATCGGCAATGTGCAGTTCCGCATCGACGGTAGCGATTATGGTGCGCCGGTGGCTCCGGGACCCGACGGCAAGGCGCGCATGCCGTACACATTCTTCACCGCCGGCACTTTCCGAATCTCGGCGGCATTCCAGGGCGTCAACGGATTCCAGAGCTCGAACTCCACCGAAGCCACGGTGACGGTGACGCCGGCGCCCGTGGTCAAGCAGACCGACACCGTCGTCACGGTTCCGGCGGAGGCGAAGACCGGGGCCTCGGTGACGTTGCGGGCCAAGGTGTCACCGACCCCGACCGGTGGGACTCTGCAGTTCAAGGATGGTTCCGTCGACATCGGTAGCCCCGTGGCGGTGGGCGCTGACGGTGAGGCCACGCTCGAACACATCTTCACCTCGGCAGGCGTGCGCCACGTGAGCGCTCAGTACTCCGGAGCGACGGGATTCATGGCGTCGATAGCACCGGCGCGGCAGGTGACGGTTTCCGACCCGGCACCGTCCGACGTGACGACCTCGACTTCCCTCACGGTCCCGGCGAAGCCGACGAAGAACGCTGCGGTGGAACTGTCCGCGACGGTCGCGCCGAACCCCGGCGGCGGTTCGGTCCAGTTCTATGACGGCGCTCAGCCGATCGGCGAGCCCGTCCTGGTCGGTCCGGACGGAGTGGCCCGGATGCAGCACACGTTCACCACGACCGGCGAGCATCGGATCACCGCTGAGTTCGCTGGGCGTACCGGGTTCACGCAGTCGGAGTCGGCCGAATCCATCGTGACCGTCGCGGAGGGTTCCGGAGGCGGAAGTACCGGCGGTGGGACGGGCAGCCTCGGTAGCCTCAGCGGCTTCGGCTCCTGATCTCGGTCCATATCCGACGCACTGCCCCTACTCCTCGTGGAGGAGTAGGGGCAGTGTCGTTTCCGGGAGTCGTTTCCGGGAGTCGTTCCGGACCGGCGAGCAGTCGTCGGCGGGTTGGCCGCTCCGGATCGGCCTTGCGGCCGAGTCGGTCCCGCAATCCCACACTCGAGGTTTCCGTGGAAGCGGTTACGTCGGAACGACGCTCACCGTTGCCGAGATGGAACTCCTGGTCCCGAGGACCGGAAGAAAGTCCTCACCGCATCGAGTCATCTGGCCGAGACGACGGAATCTCAACTCAACCACCCGAGGTCGTTCCCCCTCAGGTGCCCAGTCAAGATCGAAGAGCCAGGTTGATCGGATTTCGACATGACGATGCAGTGGTGATTCAGTCCCCCGAAGATCGCCTCCGGGAGGTTGGGGAGCTCTCGGAGGCGAGGTGCAAGCGGGACTGGCCGATCAACGGATAGTGTCGCCGTCGAACGGGCTGGTCGGGGCAGCACATCATTCGGGTTCGAGGGTGCCCCGTGCTCGCCAGATCAGGGCGTCGGAGTCACCGTGACGGTCACACTGTCGGTGTCGATCGGAGTCCGCACTGTGAGCAGCCGATTCTCCCTATCCCAGCTCACCACGTCAGCACCCTCGACGTGGACACCGCCGGGGAAGCCGCTCTTGGGCAGGTAGATCTCGGTGGGGGCGGTGACTGCCGGGTCGGGGCGCAGCGTCAACTGCAGGCGGTCGGCCGTCGATGACCATTCGGTGGGCGTGCCGGCCACCGCGCGGGGGTACGCCTTGTTCAGGGTGTCGACGAGAAGTGTCTGCGTTCCGTCGGGCAGGTACGGGCCCCAGGGGCCAGGATCGCTGGACCAGTACGACACTCCTGCCCCCAGTTCTCGCGCGGTCCCGTAGACGCGTTCGAGGTAGTCCTGGGCGCCGGGCAGCGTGGTGTCCAGTCCGAATTCGCCGAGGATGATGGGCACGTCGCCGAGCACCTTGGCGGTGTGGGTGGTGTTGGCGCGCCAGGCGTCGATGGTCACGTCGGTGAGCGTCCGTGCAATCCCCTCATGTCCTCCACCGATATCGAGCGGGAGCGGGTACAGGTGCGGGCAGTAGGCGATGCGCTGCTCACCGGCGCGGGGATCGTCGATCTTGGTGAGTCCGCTGGGCAGGCCCTGGTTGACGCCGATTGCCTGCGGTGCCACGCAAACCCAGCTGTCCTGGTCGACCTGCCGAATGGCGTTGGTGGTCCGCTGATACAGCGCGGCGAGGGGACCGGCCTCGAACGGCGACCCGATCATGGAGCCTCCCCAGGGCTCGTTCATCAGGTCGTAGGCTACGACGGCGTCGTTGTCGGCGAAACGCTCGGCAACCGCCCGCCAGGCGTTCGCGTAGTGCTCGGCGAGTTCGGGGTGCTTGCCGGTGGTGTTCCAGAAGTTGTCGAACGCCCGCATCACGCCCGGCTGAATGTAGTACAGCTCCCACCGGTCCTGGGGCTCGACCGAGAGACCATCGGTGTACGTTGCCCACGCCGGCGCACCGTTGCCGATCGGCCCTGCTCCGTTGCCGGTATCGCCGCCGGGAATGGCCGCACCGGAGTACACGTCCTGGTGCATGTCGAGCATCACCTTGTAGCCGCGCTCGGCGTACCAGCCGACCCGTTCCTCGACCCGGTCCAGATATGCCTGGTCGTACTGCCCCGGAGCGGGCTCCACCGAACGCCACGAGATCAGGAACCGCACGAAGTTCGTTCCCATGGCGGCATATTCGCGTTCGAGGTCCGCCTCGGTGAACTTCGGCATGCCGTCCGGCGCGCTCTTCGAACTCGATGCGGTGTTGAACCCGCGCAGGATCAGGGAGCGACCGTCCTCATCCTTCAGGTAGGCCGGCGTCAGTGCGGCGCCACCGCCACTGCCACTCCCCGACGTGGGCAAACTGCTTTGGGCGGCGGCCACGCCGCCACCGAGAACGAGCGAGCCGGACATGATCAGCGATACGAGCCGGATGCGACGCACGGAACCTCCTACTGGATACCTGGTTTGGCTAACGCAACGTCATCTCGCCGGCTTGCGTCGGCTGGCTGACGCTGTCCCGCCCGTTCTCGATGTGTCCGACGAGTCGGCGACGGAAGTCCGGGTCCTCGTCGACGGTCACGGTGGCCTGATACCAGCCGTCCACCGCCCGCACCGTCCACGATTCCCGGCTGCCTGCCGCGACTCGACGGCGCTGACTGTCCAGCGCAACGGTCAGCGCGCGGGTTCCCGGGTTCTTCGCGGTCAGGGTGAGCGTGCCGTCCGCTGAGTCGACTCGGCTGGACAGTTCGAGTGTGGCCGCTGGGCCATCGATCGAACCGGTGAACTCGCGCCGGAAACCATTGGGGCCCAACATGGTCAAGTCGTACTGCGGACCGGACAGGGTAACCGTGTCCTCGGCAGTACCGAGGACGTCGTAGTGCCGGGGTATGTCGAACTCTCCCGCGTACGGATACAGGCTCAGATGTGCCGATTCGGCGCCGGTGTTGACCAGATGTACCGTCAGGGAGCGAGCGCCGGAGTTCACGGACGCGTATGCGTCGGGCTGGTACGGCAGCGCCCGAGCCGGCCGGGTGCCGCTCTCCTGTAGCGGCATTCGCTGCTCGATCGGTGGAGTCGGTGTCCATCTCGGCTCCAACGGCGGGGTCGGCTGCGGGCGGGTGAGGTTCGGCCGGCTACGCGGGTTGCCGAAGTCGAATGCTGAGGTCAGATCCCCACTGACCGTGCGCCGCCACGGGTCGATTTCCGGCTGTGCGATCCCGAATCGCTTCTCCAGGAACTGCACCACCGACGTGTGGTCGAACACCTGCGAGCAGACGAATCCCCCCACGGTCCAGGGCGAGATGATCGTCATCGGCACGCGGGGCCCGAGACCGAGCGGCTGACCCGCGACCCACTCCGTACTGGCCGAGAGCGGGGGACGGGGCGGCGGCACGTGGTCGAAGTAGCCGTCGTTCTCGTCGAAGTTGACGATCACGGCCGTCTTCGCCCAGAGAGCCGGGTCGGAGGCAATGGCATCGAGTACTTGGTAGAGCAGCGTCGCGCTCGCCGCCGGTGACGAGCCGGACGGATGCTCCGAGTCGACCTCCGACGGAACCAGGTAGCTGACCTGCGGCAGCCTGCCCGACTCGACGTCCTTCCGGAACTCGGCGGCGAGCGTGCCGGGTCGCGACCGGTACAGCGCGCGGTCGTAGAGCTGCCGGTCTGCCGGTGAAAGACGATCCGCGGCTGTCTCGAGCGCGCGCACCGCCACGTCCTGGGCGGCGGTCGGCAATTCCGGAAGGGCCAGATAGAAGCCCGCGAGAGTCTGCAGCTCGTAGGGCAGCAGGCTGGGTTGACCGAGCAGTCCGGCCGCTACCTTCTTGAAGGTGGTGAAGTACTCGAGGTTGTTGTCTCCGAAGTTGTCCCACTCCTGGTACGTCTTCCAGCTGATGCCGGCGGCCTGCAGCCGCTCCGGGACTGTGGTCCACCCGTAGCCGGCGTGCCAGGGGTTGTAGGCAGCGTTGGTGACGGCGCGCCCCTCGGGACCGGCCGGTTCCGACGACCCGGACACCCCCAGCGAATCCATCGAGCCGAACGGATTGATGCCGGGGGGTTCGAATCCGGTGTACCCGGACACCCAGTAGTTGCGGTTGGGGCTGGTCGATGTCGGCACCGAGCAGTGGTAGGCGTCGCAGATCGTGAATGCGTCAGCGAGTTCGTAGTGGAACGGAATGTCCTGCCGGTCGTAATGGGCCATGGCCGTGGCGGTCTTGGCTGCGATCCAGCCGTCGTGCCAGCCGTCCGCGAGGGCCTGGTGTCCGCCATCCCAGCTGTGATCGAGGCCGGTGACGTTCTGGACGTCCATGCGCTGTGCGGCGGCGGAGTCCCGGATCGGAAACGGCAGCACCGGACCGTTCGGGCCAGGTTGTTCGAAGACGGGGGCTCCGCCCCGCAGTCGCAGCGCATTGGGATCGGCGAACCCCCGTACTCCGCGCAACGTTCCGTAGTAGTGGTCGAAGGATCGGTTCTCCTGCATGAGGAGAACGACATGTTCGATCGAGTCGAGCCCGCCCGGAGGTACGGGCGCGGCCAGGGCACGTTGCAGTGACGGCGGCAGAAGCGAGCCGGCAGCAACAGCGGCAGCCACTCCGGCACCGGCAGCGAGAAACCCGCGCCGGGAGAGGGTCTTTCGGGTCACGTCGGCTCCACTGTCGCATTGATCGATCCAACACGAGACTGTAGACCAACTGTCCAGTTCTTTCACGAGATCGGCAAATCCGACCAATGAAATAAGGATGGACCCCTGCAACCGCCGAACTCGTGCGGCTCGAAACAGGACCGAGCGCGCCCGCTATTCGCCTGCGAGTTCGATTACGGCACTGAGGAGGACATTGATCCCGTTGGCGCAGGCCTCCGGCGTCGAGTACTCCCGAGGATTGTGGCTGATCCCGTCGTAGAGCCCGGGGACGAAGACCATGCCCGCCGGACACAGTGCGGCGATCTCTCCCGCATCGTGACCGGCTCCCGAGGTGATCACCTCGTGCCGAAATCCCAGGTTTGCAGCGCATTTCGCGACCAGGTCCTGCATACTGTCGGGAAAGCGCACCGGTGGGGTCTTGGCCGTCGTTCGGTGCGTGATCGTCACGCCCACCTGCTGCTCCACCTCGTGGAAGAAGTTGGTGAGGTCGGTCTCGGCCCGCGTCATCTCGGAGTCATCGTGATTGCGGAGGTCGACAGTGAGCAGGACGTGCGAGGGCACGATGTTGATCAGGTTCGGGTGGGTCTCGTGTCGCCCGACCGTCGCCAGCATGGCCCCGTAGTCGCCGGAGGTGACCATTTCGTCGAGCCGCACCCGGACCAGTGCCGCGGCCAGTTCGGCGTCGTGGCGCAGGGCGTTGGGGGTGGCTCCGGCGTGCGCGGCCCGGCCGACAATCTCGAGTTCCAACCAGGTGATCGCCTGGACGCCTTGCACCACGCCGATTTCCGATTGATTCGCTTCGAGAATCGGACCCTGTTCGATATGGCATTCGAGGTAGGCGTACGGCGCGACCGGCATCGGGACGCGCTGGGTGCCCACGAGATCGTAGCGGTCCAGCTCCGCACCGAACGTGACACCGTCCCGGTCGGTCCGGGCGCGGGCGTCCGCGAGTTCGATCCGGCCGGCGGCCGTCGCACTGCCGAGCATGTCCGTGCCGAAACGCGCTCCCTCCTCCTCACTGAAGATGGCTACTTCGATCGGCCGCTGTGTGGTGATGCCGTGGTCGTTCAGGGTCCGGACTATCTCCAGGCCGCCGAGCACCCCCAGGCATCCGTCGAACCGCCCGGCAGTGGCGACACTGTCGATGTGGCTGCCGACCATCACCGGGGCGAGCGAGTCGTCCGCGCCGGCGCGCCGGGCGTAGACGTTGCCGGCCTCGTCGAGGCGGACCGCCAGGCCTGCCTCGTGCATCCAGCCCACTACGAGCTGACGGCCCGCGACGTCGTCATCGGTCAATGCGAGCCGGCGCACGCCTCGCAGACCGGTGTCGGCGTCCTCGAACGCACCGACCTCGCCGAGTTCGCTCAGTGAGTTCCACAGGCGATCGGCGTCCACGCGCAGTGTCGCGGTGTGCGCAGTGTTCGTGTTCATCGGCTCATCCCTTCGCCGGTGCCGTCACTGCCGCCGGTGCGGCGCCGACGATCGTTCGATAGTTGGCCACATCGGTGGCGCCTTCGGTGGAGATCACCAGGACCGAGTCGGAGGGCCCCAGTCCGAGGGCGTCGGCGTGCGCGAGCAATCCGCCGAGTCCGGCGGCACCGCTCTCCCCGGAGACCACTCCGTCGGCCGCCAGCAGTCGCATTGCGTCGGCCGCCTGTTCGTCGCTGATGGTCACGAAGGTCTGGTACCCGGACGAGACGTCCGGCCAGGCAATGATCGATGGTGTGCCGCAATTGAGTCCGGCCATCATCGACAGCTGCGGGCCTGGGATGGTCAGGACTCCTCCGGCCTCGATGCTGGCCGTGACACAGTCGGCCTGAGTCGGTTCCACCCCGACGAGGTGCACGCCGTCGTGTTCGGCGAAGCCGCGGGCGACGGCGGCGGCGAACGCTCCGACGCCGATCTGGGCCGCGACCACGGTCGGTGCGGACAAGCCCTTGTCTCGGTATTGGTCTCGGATCTCGGCGATCATCGTCGAGTACCCGTCGATGACCCACATCGGTGGATCGACGTAGCCGTCCCAGGAAGTGTCGGACACGACGAGGGTGTCGTCCGAAGCCAGTGCGGCGCTGCGCGCGATCGCGTCGTCGTAGCCGCCGTCGACCACCTCGACGTCGGCGCCCTCGCTGCGGATGGCCGCGATGCGTTCGTCGACCATGTCCGCGGGGACCAGGATGATGGCGCGCAGGCCCAGGAGCTGGGCCATTCGGGCAACCGCCCGACCGTGGTTGCCGTCGGTGGCCGCGCACAGGCGCAGGTTCGAGCCGGCCAGTCGGGTGGCGAGGGCATCGAGGGTGGGGATCTCTTCGGGACTCGAACCCAAGTGGCGCAACAGGACTCGGTAGGTGGCCCAGGAAGCGCCGAGCACCTTGAAGGACGGCATCCCGAGCCGCGCGGACTCGTCCTTGACGTGCACCGCGGCGACTCCGAGGCGCCGTGCGGACTGGGGGGACTCGACCAGTGGGGTCGGCTCGTAGCCGGGCAGCGTTCGGTGGAACGCGGTGGGATCGGCAGTCAGCGGGCCGACCTGCGACGGCGCGACGAGGGGGTTGGATACAACTCGGGGTTCACGCACGATTGGGTTCCTTTCGACTGCTCATCACGGTAGATAGTTGTATGACAACTGTCAAGATACTTATTCTGCGGTTCTGTTATGCTGCTTGTACTTCAGGCGCTGCGGGCGCCGCCGTACCCGGCAAGGATCGAGGAGGTGGATACGTGGCGCCCTCGACAACCCGGTCGAAGTCGACGCGATCGACGACGAGCAAGGACATCTCGCGGATCCGTGCCCGCCGTCCATTGCAGTCCGAGATCAGGGAGACGCTCCTCAGTGAGTTCATCCTGTCGGGGCGCCTGGCGCCCGGCGACAAGATGCCCTCGGAGGCGGAGCTGTGCGAGATCTTCGGTGCCTCTCGGGTGACCATCCGAACGGCCATGCAGGGGCTCAAGGACGCGGGGTACATCCGGATCGTGCGCGGGTCGGGGTCCTGGGTGCTGCCCAGGCCGGAGTCGATTCACTCCGGTCTCGATCGGCTCGTCTCGTTCGACACCTTTGCCGCCAACTCCGGTACCCGGATCGACACCGGTGCCGTCGAGATCGTCCATCTCGACCGCGATGAGGACGAGCTCGCCGCGGTATTCGAGTCGGCCATGGGCGTAACGCGGATCAGCCGCACCAAACTCATCGACGGGTCGGTGGTGGCCTGGATCGTGGACTACGTCCCCGACGAGGTGATGAGCACCGACGAGCTGACACGGCACTTCACCGGATCGGTCCTGGATCTGCTTCTCGAACGTGACGGCGCGGCCTACTCCGACTGCACGATCACCCCGGTGGTCGCCGACGCCGAGCTGCAGAAGCACTTCGGCACGACCGAGTCGACGGCCCTGCTCCAACTGAGCGAGCTCACCCGCGACGACACCGGGGAGATCGTCAACCGCAGCGAGGCCTGGCTGCTCCCGGATGCATTCGTATTCCAGCTGCGCCGCCGCCGGGAGGGCTGACGGCGCAGCTGGGCGAACGGAGTCACCGGGACCGCCCACCGCCGCCGAGCACCCCCCGAAAGATCGCCTCGTAACCGTCCACGCCGGAGCGCAGCTCGGCGAGCTCGATCGACTCGTCGGTGGTGTGCGCTCGATCCGGTTGTCCGGGACCGAAACCCACGGTGGGCAGTCCGCGCCGGCCGGCGCTCTCGGATCCATTGGTGCAGAATTGCCACGTCCTCGTTGGACGGTCTACCCCCGCGCGGCGCAACTGATCCCGGATCGCATCGACGGGCCAGGCGCCGGGATCCTGGAACCACGCCGCGGCGAAGACCGGAACATCCACTTCCACGCCCCGCCAGGTCCGCCACTCGGCGCGGGCGAGTCGCACCTGCACCGATGCGCCGGCTGCCGCAGCGATCGGTTCGACCATCCGCCGGACATCGTCGAGAACCTCGACATCCTGCTCTCCGACCACCGTCCGGCGGTCGAACACCGCGACGCAGCCGGACGGCACCGTCGACTGGCTCGGATACGGCGAGGATCGCACACTGGTCAGGGTGAGCTGCCCGGCGCCGAGGTGTGGGTCGGCGCGAAAGGTGAGCTCGCGCAACGCGACTATTGCCTCGGCCATCACCTCGACGGCGCTGACCCCAGCGTCGGGGTAGGCGGTGTGCGAGGACGTCCCGGTGACCTCGACGACGATCTCCGCGCGGCCACGCTGGCCCACGGCCAGCCGGTTGTCGGAGGGTTCGCCGATGACCACCACATCCGGGGTCACCCGGTCCAGGATCTGAGCGAGCGCGGGTCCTTCCGCGAGCTCCTCGTCGACCGACCCGGATATCACCAGGCTCCCGGCGAGCCCGTCAGGGTCGGCGACGAGCCGCTGGGCGGCATGGAGGGCCGCCGCCAGCGGCCCCTTGGTGTCGACGGCGCCCCGGCCCACGATTCTGTCGCCGACCCGCTCGCCGGCCGGATCATGCCGCCAGCGTGCATGATCACCGATCTCGACGGTGTCCAGATGGGCGTCGTAGAGCAGCACCGGACCGGGGCCGAAGTCGATCCGCCCGGTCACGTTGCCCCAGTCGTCGACGGTCACCTCGAACCCCGATTTGGTCAGCAGCTCGGTCAGCAAACGGGCCGCGGGTTCCGCGGAGGGCGACACGCTGGACGCGGCAATCAGCGCCAACAGTGTTGCGGCGACATCTGTTTCCTCGATATCGAAGAGCCTTTCGGTGGTCATCGAGCACCGCCCGCGGCTGGGTTGTGGGTACCTGCCCCACCCTCGACGACGCCGGGACGGCGGCCGGTGTGCCGTCCGGCTTCCACGACGGGCACGCCGCCGACAGTGACAAGTTCGACGCCGGGAGGCTGGGAATGCGGGTGGTCGTAGGTTGCGGTGTCGATGTAGCTTGCGGGGTCTATGAGCACAAGATCCGCACGCTTGCCCTCGGCGATCTCACCGCGGTCGCTCAAACCGAGTACCTGCGCCGGGCCGGTACTCAATCGCCGGACTGCCTCGGTGACGGTGATCAGCTTCTCCCGCAGGGCATAGCGGCCCAGGACGCGGGGTGCCGTCCCGTACAGCCGGGGGTGTGGGTGCGGGTTGAAGACCCCGTCGGAGCCGACCAGCGCGCCGGAGGAAGTGAAGATCTCGCGCACCACCGTCTCGGTCGAGTAGTGGTCGATCATGCAAGCGTCGAGTTCGGTATCACGCAGCAAGTCCATTACCGCGAACGCTGGATCGCTGTCGGTTTCCGCCGCGATCTGGGCCACGGTCTGCGACATCGTCTCGGTTCGCGGTGCGGCCGCCTGGGTGATGACGATGTTGTCGGGGCCGCAGGCTCCGAAGAGATTTTCCCAGTTCGGCAGTCCTTGGTGCATGTCCCTGGCCATCCGGTCGCGTTCGGTCCGATCGCCCAGCCTTTCGAGCGTCGCTTGCGGCCCACCCTCGAAGGCGTAGCCGGGCAGCAGTGCCGACAGCAGCGTGCTTCCCGCGCCGTAGGGGTACTGGTCGCAGGTCAAGCGGATACGATTCTGCGCGGACGAGAGCGTGTCGAGCAGGGCGGTGAGCAGGTGTGGGACCCCGACCAGTTTGACGTGGGAGACGTGCAGCGGGGCACCGGTGAGTTCGGCGACGCGGACGAATTCCGAGATCGAGTCGACCACACCCTCGGCTTCGTTGCGCACGTGCGGGATCAGCGGGACGTTGTACTCGGCGGCGACTTCCGCGATCTGCAGCAGTTCGTCGGTTCCGGCGTACAGACCGGGGGCGTAGATCATGCCGAAGGACACTGCTCTTGCCCCCGCGGCAAGGCATTCGGCGACAAGATCCTTCATCTCGGACATCTCACGCTGGTCGGGAGCGCGGTTCGCATTTCCCATCACGCACTCGCGCACCGCGCTGTGCGGGACGCAACTCGCCATGTTCAGGGCGGGCCCGGCCTCCTGCAATGCTGCCAGGTAGGACGACATCGACCGCCAGTGCCACCGGGCGGCGGCGCTCGGCTCCAGACCCTGCAGGTAGCGACGGCGGGTCGCCACGGTCGTATCCGAGACCGGTGCCGGGCCGAGCCCGTCGGGGCAGATCAGGTCCGTGGTGAAGCCCTGCGTGACCTTTGCCGAGAGCAGTGGGTCGTCGAACGGGCGCAGCGCGGAGTGGGCGTGCAGGTCGACGAAGCCCGGGCAGAGCAGTTTGCCCTCGGCATCGATGCTCCGAGCGGTCGAGCCCACCGGCAGGTTGGGCCCGACGCCGACGATCCGGCCGTTGTCGACGAGAACATCTGCCCGGCGGACGGCGTCCGAGGTCACGACATCGGCATTGCGGATTACCAGTGCGGCATCCATTTTTCTCCTGACTACCTGTAGGACAACTGTCATGTTCATACCATGTGATGTGTCATCTTGGGAAGGGATGGCTGCCGCTTTTCGATCTGATGACAAGGCTCCGACGTGCACCTTTTCGTCCGGTTGCGGATTTACCGAGCAATGACGGGTGGAGATATTTGACTATTGACAGTTGTCATACAAGCGGGCACAGTTGCCGTACTTCCACCGGAGGGCCCCAGTCGCCGAAGAATTCCTGGGCGGTCCGAGGTCGTCGTGGGACGTGAACTCGAGTCGCGGTCGCGTCTGATGTGACGTCCACCCGGCTGGCAATGACTAAGGAGGCCATGTGATGTCCACAGACCTGATCAAGGGGCCGGAGGGCCCCGACTCCGCCGACTGGTCGGGAACCGGCGCCCCCGCCGGACCGAACGGCTCCGGCCTGACGTACGACCCTGGCCTGACGAACGACGACCTGTTACCAGTGCCCGTTCAGCAACGGACCTGGGGCGCTTGGAGCTTCGCCGCGCTGTGGATGGGAATGGTCCACAGCGCATTCGGATTCGCGGTGATCGGCGGCATGATGGCGACGGGTATGTCCGTCGTCCAGGCCCTCGCCGTCGTCTTCGTCGCAAACATCATCCAGATGGGCCTGATGGGCCTGACCGGTCGCGTCGGCTCGCGGTACGGAATCCCGTTCGCGGTCTGGGCCCGCTCGACCTTCGGCGTGCTGGGCGCGAACATCCCTGCTGCCCTGCGCGGAGTGGTCGCCATCGGCTGGTTCGGTGTCCAGTCCTATCTGGGCGCGACGGCCATCAACGTGCTGCTCGAGACCAGCTTCTCGGCCTGGCGGGACTGGAACACCGTGGTCGGCGGGGTTGCAATGAACCTGTGGGTGTCGATGATCATCTACTGGGCGCTGAACCTGCTGCTGATCCGGCACGGTATGGAGACCATCCGTCGCTTCGAGGGCTGGGCAGGCCCGCTGATCTTCGTCGTGATGGTGCCCCTCGTGGTGTGGTCGTTCATGCAGATGGACGGCTTGGGTCCCATCTTCGACCAGGGATCGCAGTTCGGCTCCAGCAGTGACTTCCTGCTGCACGGCCTGCTGCCGGGTGTAGCGCTCTTCATCTCGGCGAGTTGGGCGACGATGGTGCTCAACCTGCCTGACATCACCCGCTACGCGAAGTCGAACCGCGCCCAGGTCACCGGACTGTTCTACGGTCTTCCGCTTGCCACGCTCGTCTTCTACGCGATGGCCGCGATCGTCGTCTCAGGTACTCAGGCCGCGACCGGCGAGCTGCTGTGGAACCCGGCGGACGTGCTGGTCGCCATCGACAACCCGTGGGTGTCGATCATCGGTGCGATCTGCATCGCGGTCGCGACAATGTCGGTGAACCTGGCGGCGAACATCATCTCCCCTGCGTTCGACTTCACGAATCTGTTCCCGAAGTTCTTGAACTTCAAGCGGGCCGCTGTGCTGAGTATCCTCGCCGGATTCGCCTTCATGCCGTGGAAACTCATGGAGTCGCCCGACACGCTGTTCTCCGTGCTCAACAATGTGGGAGCCGTGATCGGCCCTGCCACAGGCATTCTCATCGCTGACTACTACTTGGTCAGGCGAGGCCGGCTGGACGTTCCGGCACTCTATCGCCGGGGCTCACAGTATGAAGGCTACCGCGGATACAACTGGTGGACGCTCGGCGTGCTGATCGCGATGTCGGTATTCTGCATCCTCGGCCAGTGGATCCCGGCAATTGGCTGGGCCTATGAGTACGCTGCGGTGCTGGGTGTCGTCCTAGGCTTCGCCGGGTACTTCGCCATCCTGCCGCTCGCGCGTCGCAGTTCACTGGGGTCGACCTTTGTGCCGAGCGGTACCACGGGTGAAGAACTTGCCGAACTCGAATCGGAACGATCGGAGTCACAGTAATGACGGCACAGGCAGAGGACACCAGGGTCATTCTCCGAGGCGGGACCATCGTGTCCGCCGAGGGCGAGGCCAGGGCCGATATCCTCATCGAAGACGGGCGGGTGCTGGCCCTGGATGTCGACCTCTCGGATGCGGCCGGCCGAGTGATCGACGTGGGTGGGTGTCAGCTGCTGCCGGGCCTGGTCGACAGTCACACCCATCTGGAGATGCCGACGATGGGCACGGTCACCGCGGATGACTTCGACACCGGCACCGCGGCGGCAGCCGCGGGTGGCACCACCTCGATCGTCGACTTCGCGATGCAGACCGACGGGTCGGTGCTCGCGGGAATCGACACGTGGATGGACAACGCGCGCAACAAGGCTCACATCGACTACGGCTTCCACGTTGCCATCACCGATGCGTCGCCGCTGGCGATCGAGGAGATGGAGCAGGCCGTCGCCCGCGGCGTCAGCTCCTTCAAGGTGTTCATGGCCTTCAAGGGGTCGTTCATGGCCGACGACCAGCAGTTGCTGCGCGTCCTGCGCCGTACCGGTGAGGTAGGCGGCCTGGTCCAGGTGCATGCGGAGAATGGTGACGCCATCGATCTCAACATCGACGACGCGCTCTCACGCGGTGACATCTCGCCCTACTCGCACGCGACGACCCGCCCGGACACGACCGAGCAGGAGGCGACCGCGCGCGCCATTCACCTGGCGTCGTGGGCCAAGCGGCCGATCTTCGTCGTCCACGTCTCCTCGGCCCGGGCCGTGCACGAGATCCAGTCGGCGCGCTCGCGCGGGCTTCCGGTGTTCGGTGAAACCTGCGTGCATTACCTGACTCTCACCGAGGAAGAACTCGCGCGACCGGATTTCGACGGCGCGAAGTTCGTGTGTTCGCCGCCGCTGCGCCACGAACATGACCAGGATGTGCTCTGGTCCGCGTTGCGGCAGCAGTCGCTGCAGATCGTCACCACCGACCACTGTCCGTTCAACTTCTGCGGACAGAAGGAACTCGGCCGCGAGGACTTCTCGAAGATCCCGAACGGGCTGCCCACGATCGAGCACCGACTTCCCCTGCTGCACCAGCACGGTGTTCGGACCGGGCGGATGACCATGTCGGAGCTGGTGGCCACCACCTCCACCTCGCCCGCCCGAATGTTCGGCCTGACCTCGAAGGGCCGGATCGCCCCGGGCTTCGACGCGGACATCGTCGTATTCGATCCCGAAGCCACACTGGAAATCTCGGCCAAGAGCCACCACATGGCGGTGGACTACACCCCGTTCGAGAGCTGGACCTGCACCGGGGCGCCGATCCAGGTCTTGAGCAGGGGGACGACGGTGTTCGCCGACGGTGAGGTACTGAGCACCCCCGGCCGCGGACGGTACATCCACCGTTCGACGGGTCCCTTCCCCGCCGGAGAGATCACCCGCCTGTGACCACGAAAACAAGGCTGCTGCTGATCAATCCCAACACCACCTCGGAGATGACGAGGATCATCTCGAGCGCTGCCCACGGGACGCCGGGCGCATCCGCACTCGACATCGTCGCGGTCAATCCCGAGATCGGCCCCTCCGCGATCGAGACTGCGGCGGACGAACAGGTTGCGATCGGAACCATGCTGGCGTCGGCGCGCAGCTGGAGTGCGGATATTGGCTTCGACATCGCAGTCGTCTCATGCTTCGGAGATCCCGGCGTCGACGAGTTACGTTCTGCAACAGGACTTCCGGTCCACGGCATCGCACTACAGGCAATGCGGGCCGCCCAGAACGCGGGCGGCAGATTCTCGATTGTGTGCGCGATGCCCAGTGCCGTCACCCTGATGACGGAGCTGGCTGCGCGATACGGATTCGGGGATGCGTTGGCGAGCGTTCGACCGCTGGGCATATCGGTGCTCGACATTGCACGCGATCCGGCCGCGGCTCTCGAGGAGGCGATCGCAGTCATTCGTAGCTGTGTCGAGGTCGATGGCGCAGGGGCGGTCTGTCTCGGTTGCGCATCGATGGCCCCGTTGGCGCCTGCCATCGAGGCGGAGTCGCCGGTTCCGGTTATCGAGGGCGTCCGCGCGGCGGTGACGGCGGTGCTGGAAGATTCGCTCGACCGATAGGACAGCGGACGGCGATGGTCGACGGTGGCGGTGGGCTGGTGCCGGGTGCGGCACCAGCCCACCGCCGTCCGTCCATGCCGGATCCGGTCGTTCCACGGATGCCGATCGTGGGTGCAGATCACTCAGGTGAGTGAGGCCTTCGGACAACCGCGTATGCGAGCGCGCTGCCGACGAGCAGGATGGCCCAGAGAAGATGAGTCGCCACCGCCAGCCCACGTCCCTCGGCTGAGCTGTCCGTCACGTCGCCCGGAATCCGGTACAGCGCCAATTCTTCGTCTTCCCAGGATTTTTCGAGCTGATCGAGCGTGCGCCGGGAGTCGCCGAGCGGACCGGGTGTGGTGCGCTCGACGAGAACCCATCGCACCTGCTCCTCGGCGAGCGCCTTCGGTGCGGCCCCCGCCAGCAACAGCTGTTCGACGCGAGCCGCCCGCGCGCCCTCTCCGCCGACCGTGGACGCCTGGCCCACCACGAGCTGTCCGGTCTGCAGCACATCTACCGGCAGCATCCGTGGCGCCGGGTCCAGTACCGGTGCGTCCCCGCTGTAGGGGAACTTGCGGAACATGCCTGCGGGCAGCACCGCGATATCGCCCACCTCGGCCGATGCCTCCAGGTCCTCGACGACGTTCTGCCAGGACGACGGATACTGCACCGGCTTCAGCGCGCCGCCGACACCCCACGCCAGGTCGGGCAGCGCGAGCAGGATCGCGACGATCGCGGCGGCGGGGATCGCGCCGGGCAGCCGGATGCGTGAGCCGAGTGCCCGCACCCCGGCCGCGGCGGCCAGTGCGTACAGCGGAACGGCGAGCGCCACCCATTTCTGGGTGTCGCGCAGCAGCCCGGCGCCCGGCACATGCACTACGGCCCACTCGCCGACGGCCAGACCCCACCCGGTCGCCCCCAGCGCGGGCAGCAGCACCGCGGCCGCGGCGAGTGCGGTGAGTGCGACGATCACCGGATCGAGGCGTCGTCCCCGCTCCGCCGACTCGAGGCGGACATGAAGGAGCGCGGGCAGCCCGCAGGCCACGACGGCGAGCAGCAGCACGGTTCCGGCCAGCGCATACAGCGTCGTGCGCGAGTCGGGTACGGCGGTGGAGTTCCAGATTCCGCCCAGCCCGGCGACGCTGCCGAGCGTGCCCAGACCCGGTTCGGCTCGGGACGCGAACGCCGCCACGCCGGCGCGATCGGACGTCGCGCCGCTTCCGGACCCGAGCACCGCGATCAACCATGGTGCCGACGCTGCGGCGAACAGCGCCACCGTCCGCAGCAGCCGGGACGGCACGCGTCCACTGCCTCCGGGCGCGGCGAGCACCACCAGCGCGACGACCACGGCGAGCAGCGCACCGGTCGGCGTCAGGCTCGCCGCCGCGAGGCACGACGTCAGCGCCCACCATCCGCCCGGTCGCCCGCGGCGGATGGAGACGCCCGCGCACACGATCCACGGCAGCGCGGCATAGCCGGTGAGCAGGCTCCAATGTCCCTGCAGTAGCCGTTCGGCGACGTACGGGTTCCACAGCGTCACCGTCGACGCCACGAGTTGCGGCCCCAGACCGGCGTGGGGGAGCAGGACCGCCACCATCCGGGCCGCACCCCATCCGGCCAGCCACAGCGCCGCGCACAGGATCGCCTTGACCACGAGACCGCCGTCGACGACGGAGCTGAGGACCGCGATCACCGCGTCCTGCGGGACTGCGCGGGCCGCGGCGTCGGTGAGACCGAGCGCCGAGTCGGTGAGGTACGAGCGCGGCGTGGTCACCGCGTCGCGCAGCAGCAGATAGCCGGGGCCCAGTATCGGCCCGAGAATCAGCCCGGCCAGCGCCAGGCTGTACAGGGACGGCGCCGCCCGGGTGAGACTCGCGCGCCGTGCTGTCATGTGCGGCACTGTACGTGGTGCGATCATGGGCGGATGCCACGCCAATCCCTGTCCGGCTCCACTGTCGCCGGGATGACGATGGTGACCGCCGGATCCATGACCGCGAACGTCGCGGCCTACGTGCTCCAGCTGCTCGCACTGCGGTGGCTGGGCCCGTCGTCGTACGGCGAGTTCGCGAGCCTGCTCGCGGCGCAGCTGGTACTTGCGGTGCCGGCGCTGGCGCTGCAGAGCGTCGTCGCCCGCGAGGTGGTCCACGGCAAGGGTGCGGCGGCGCTGCGGGCGCTCGGCTACCGTTGCGCGGCAATCGTCGCCGTCATCGCGCTGGTGCTGGTTCCGGTGATCTCCGCAGTTCTCGACACCGGGCTGACCCCGACCCTGTGGGCGCTGGCCGCCGCGCCACTATTGGTGCTACTCGCGACAGAACAAGGCCTGCTGCAGGGATCGGGTCGCTTCGCCGAGTTGAGCATCGTGCTGGCCGGTACCGGTGTCGCCAAGGTGGTGCCGGCGGTGGCCGTCCTCGCAGCCGGGGGTGGTCCCGGGCCGATGCTGCTCGCCGCGGCCATCGGCACAGCCGCGATGGTCGTCGTCGCCCGGCTGCTCGAGCGTCGGCGCGGCGACAGCACTGGCGGCGCCGCAGTGATCGGAGTCGGTACGGTGCTGCGGGCGTCGCAGGTACAGCTCGCGATGATCGCGCTGTCGTCGGTGGATCTGCTGATCGTGCGGATGGTGCTGTCGGACACCGACGCCGGTATCTACGCGGCCGGTGCCGTCGCGACCAAGGCCGCATTCTGGCTGCCACAGGCCATCGGTGTGGTGCTCTACCCGAGGATGGCGAATCCGGCGCACTCGGCGGCTGCGGTGCGATCGGCGCTGGGTGTGCTGTTCGGGCTGGGCGCGGTCCTCGTCGTGGGCGCCGCCCTCGTCGCGCCGGTCGCGACGATGCTGTTCGGCGACGACTACGCACCCGTGCAGGGCATCCTGTGGATGTTCGCGTGGAACGGCGCGGCGCTCGCGGTGTTGCAGGGGGCGCTGCTCTCGGCAATTGCGGGGGAGCGTACGCATCTCGCGATCGTCGCGTGGGTGGGTCTCGCGGTCGAGGCCGTGCTCATGTTCACCGTCGCGGACACGGTTCGCCAGTTCGTCACCGTCGCAGCCTCGGTGGCGACGGTGACCGCCGGTATGGCCGCGATCCTCGCGCTGCGCAGTGCCCACACCGGCGACGTTCCGATCGTCCGTTCGGACAGTTGACGGCACGGTCACCCCGGCGAGAAGGCGCCCCCCGGGCGCTCGGGCGTGACGGTGGTCCTGACGATATGACGGCGAACGACAGAGCCCCCGCGCGGTGATCCGCGCGGGGGCTCTGAGGTTCGGGAGCGCCGGTTACTGCTGGCGCGGCGGCTCGGTGAAGCCGCCCTTACCCATGTCGACCGTGGGGAATTCCTCGGTCTTGTCAGTTGTCCAGTCGCGTCCGGTTCCGGGAGCTGTTCCGGACCCGCTAGGCGGATTCGCCGGGCCGCCCGCAGGTGCACCCTTCGTCCCGCGGCCACCTCGGAGGCCGAGGAAAATACCTGCGATCAGGGAGATGGCGCCGAGGATGCCGGCGACGATCGGCAGTGTGCGGCCGAACAGCGACAGCTTGTCCTGGCCGCTCTTGGCCTGGCCGATCTGGTATTCGATGGTGTTCTCGTCGAACGGCAGCGTCGCCTTGAGCACCGTGACCTCGGGCGCGGCCTTGTCGCGAGCGTAGTACTGGTAAAGCTTCTCCTGGCCCTTGATCACGACGCCGGTGACCGGGTCGACCCACACGTCACGCTCGTTCTGGTACCAGCGGGTCATCGTGATCGGCTGATCGCCACCGGGGACACCCCACGTGGCGGCAGGCAGACTCAGCTTGTTCGTCGGAGCGGCGACCACCTTCGAGAGATCGACCGGGCCGACCTTCTGATTGAAGTGGTAGACCTTCACACCGTTGATCTCGGTCTCTTCGACGAAATTGATGTCCTGGCTGCTGCGCGAGTTCAGGTCGAAGTAGGGGTAGCTCTTCTGCTCCGTATCGAACGGGAACTTGTACTGCAGGCCGGTGTGGCTGACCTCTTCGGCCGGCGCGGTCGACGACGTCTGGATGGTGCCGACGGGCGGCTCGACGGGCATCGAGCTGACGCGGTCCAGCGTCACGCGGTCGACGGTCGCGGTCAGCAGGCCCGTGTCGCCCTGCTTGTCGGTGCGCATCACCGTTTGGCCCGCCTGGACCGAGACGACGTCGGCGTTCGACGGCTCCTCGGTGATGACGTAGCGCTGCGCGACGATCGGCACGTTCGTGTCGACCTTGGCCGTGCCCTTGAGTAGAGCCGCGGAATCGAGCACGTCACCGTTGCCGGTGGCGACGGTGGTGACCTCGAGATCCAGCGGCGTCTTCTTCAGTTTGTCCACGGTGTACGCCGGGATGAGAACCGCGACGGCCAGCAGGAATGCCCCGAGACCTATCAGAATGTAAGCAAGTATCCGGCTCGGGCCTGAGCGCTCGGCCATGCTGTCTCCTAACTCAACGTTCGGCATTGAGAAACCCCCACCGGCAGCGGGCGCGCTGCACGGGTCGAACTGTGCCCTCAATCGTCGGCACTACGTGAGCCCAGACACTAACAGTCCCATCGTCCGATTTGCGTGAACGCGTGCAAATACGACCATTCACGTCACCCTTTCGGTTCCGCGGGTAGCCCGGGCACACTTGACTGCGATGAGCACTTCACATCTGAGTAGATCGGCGCCCGCCGGAAACCCTCGGGCCTTCATTCCTGCGCTCGAGGGAATGCGTGGGTTTGCTGCGCTGGGCGTGCTGGTTACCCACGTGGCGTTTCAGACCGGCGCCGCCGAGGATCCCGTGCTCGGCCGGATCTGGGGGCGGTTCGATCTGGCGGTCGCGGTGTTCTTCGCGCTGTCCGGCTTCCTGCTGTGGCGCCCGCACGCCGCCGCGGCCCGCGGGATGGGTACCCCACCGGCAATCGTCCGGTACTGGATTTCGCGGGCTACGCGCATCCTGCCTGCGTACTGGGTGCTGGTGTGCCTGGTTCTGCTGTTCCTGCCCGCGGCGGGTGGTGGTTGGAAGGTGTGGGTCGCGAACCTCGCGCTGATCCAGGTGTTCGTGCCGCTGACGCTGACCGAGGGCATGACCCAACTGTGGAGCCTGTCGGTGGAGGTCGCCTTCTACCTCCTGCTGCCGATCATCGCGCTCGCGATGGTGCGGATGCGCGGCCCGGCGGCGCGGTACCGGGTGCCGGTGCTGTTCGCGGCGGGGGTGGTGGCGCTTTCGTGGGCGTTCCTGCCGATTCCGGCACCGGACGGCATCCACCACGACAACTGGCTGCCCGGCTATCTTCCGTGGTTCGCGGCCGGCATGTTGCTGGCCGAGCTCGCGATGGGCGGCGGGACGTGGGTGCACCGCCTGTCTCAGCACCGGATGTGGATGGCGGCGATCGCGGTGGTTACGTTCGGCCTCTCGACGACGTGGCTGGCCGGGCCCGAGGGTCTGGTGCGGCCCGAACCCTGGCAATACGCCACCAAGATCGTGCTGGGCGCCGTGATGAGCTTCGCTCTCCTCGCCCCGCTGGTCCTCGCGGGGCACCGGCACCGCATCCTGGCGGGCCCGGTCGCACTGGCGGTGGGACGCTGGTCCTACGGGCTGTTCATCTGGCACCTCGCGGTGCTCTCGATTGTGTTCCCGATGTTCGGTATCGCCCCGTTCAGCGGCGACTTCGTGTTCGTACTCGTCGTCACCACGATCCTGAGCATCGCGGTGGCGTCGGTCAGCTACGCCCTGGTTGAGGAGCCGTCCCGGCGGGCTGTCCTTCGCTGGGAGAAGCGCCGCCACATCGGCGAACCGGCGAGTGGAAGCGCCGCCACACCCACCGCGGCCAGTGCGATCAGCGCCGGCAGCTGAACCAGGAACGAGTGCCCGACGTAGCCGTCGGCGGCTCGCCACGGGCCGGTCGACAGCAGGACGGCGGCAAGCGCGGCCGAGGTTCCGGCGACTCCGACGAGGACGCGGGCCGAGAACGCCGGGCCCCGCCATCGGGCAAGTCCTGCGGAACCCGCCGCCACCAGCAACGCGACGCCGGTGCCGACGGGTCCGGCGACGATGGTCACGACAGCCATCACACCGACGAACCCGGCGACGACGCTCTTCCATGGCCGCGGCGGCGCCCATTGTTCCAGGTCGGGTGTGCGGCGCCGAGGGACCAACGCCAGGAGGATCAGCGGGATCAGCAGTACCAGCCCGAGGACGATCCCGGCGCGGTACCAGCGGTCGGAGGGGAACTCGAGGGTGACGGTGCCGTCCGTCCCAGCGGGCAGGATCCAGCCCTGCTGCCAGCCGTTGACGACCACCGGAGCCAGTTCGCTGCCGTCCGCGCCGGTCGCAACCCAGCCGGAGTTGGTGCTCTCCGGCACCACCAGCAGCCGTTCAGTGTCCGATTCGGTGACGGTGAGCTTCCGCAGATTCGCGGTCCACTCGGTCGCGTCGGGCGACGGCGCCACCGCAGGCGGCGTCGTCGGTGACGCGGTGAGCTGCAGGCTGTCGACGGTGAATGCCTCGCCGGGCGCCACGACGACGTCCTGCCGACCCTGCGTCAGCGGCACCGCGTCGGCAGGCGGACACGGCATCGCGGTCACCGGGGTGCCGGACGCCAGCTGCTGCGTCGTCGCGGTGATCGAGGTCCGTACGACCCTGCCCGCGATCGAGATCGTGGGTCCGGCGTCGCAGCCGACGGTGACGGTGCGCGGTGCGGGGGTCGCGGTGCCGGGTACGGGGCGGCCGTCCGCGCCGAGCGCGACCACCTCGGACAGTCCGGCGGGCTGCAGCTGTAAGAAGCCGAGAGCAGTCCGGTCGAGCACCTCGTGCCACTTGACCAGAGTCAGGACGATGCGGTCGGTCACGTGCGGCTCGAGTGGGATCGTCTGCGGGGCAGACGGATCGGTGTCGTCCAGGTCGCGGGTCTGTGGCCCGTTGCCGAGATTGACCGCGATGCGGCTCGGGGCGGCGGGCAGGTCGCCGAGGCTCGGGGTGAGCTGCAGTCCGGTGACCAGAGTGGGGCGGGGCAGTGCAATGGTCAGCGTCGGTAGGCCACCCTTGCCGCGCGCGGTCTCCGCGGGCGCGGTCCACGATGTGGCGGGGTCGCCGTCGGTGGCGGCGTAGGCGGAGCCACGCACCTCGACGCCGTCGGCTGCGCCACTCGCGGACACCGAATTCGGTTCGGACACCAGGGTTTCGAGGGCAGGACCGGGGCGGGGGCGAACGGTCAGCCCGGGGGTGACCGAGGTGTTGTCGGGCACCGACAGGGTGCGGCTGAAAACGCCCGGCTCCTCCGGCGGCAGGAACAGCGAGTTGCTGCAGTGCACGCGGTCGGGGCCGGTGGCGCAGCCCGACCGCCCGGGCAACTCCTGCCCCAGATCCCAGCCCTGCACGCGGGCGCCGGGTGGCGTGGGCGGCAGCACGGTCCGGTGGACGATGGAGACCGGCGTCGGCGCGCCCGCGGAGTAATCGTCGACGGACAGGTCACTGATCCCGAACTGGATGCCGACCGAGCCGTCCTCGGTGTGGGTGGCAGTGATCCGCACCCACGGTGTGGTGCCCGACGGCAACGACACGTCGAGCTGCTTGCCAGGCTTGTCCACCTTCACCGACGCCGTGCCGTTGGGGGTCTCGATCTCGAGCCATTTGACGGGCGGGCCGAACGCGGCGGGGCTGACGGTCAGGTGCAGCATGCCGCGGGTGATCGGGGTGTCGAAGTCGAGTTGCAGCCACTGGCCGAGCGCGCTCTCGAGCCCGTTGCTGAGCCACGCGGTCGCGGGATCGCCGTCGATGGTGGCGGCCGGTCCGCTGCCGGGTGCGGTACCACCGAGCTGGGTGGCGTCGGCGGCGGAACTCGACACGGTGATCGTCGCGCCCGACCACTCGCCCTGCACCAGGGGCGCGTCGGCAACCGGGTAGTCCGGAACCAGGTTGTAGGTGCGGCGCGGATCGCCAGGGCTGCGCAGCGCCGAACTGTGGTTGTCTACCTGCCCGAAGTCGCTCTCGCGGGCGGTGGGGGTGTCGGTCACGGTGACGGCATCGACATCGATACCGGCCCGGCGGGCGTCGGTCGCGAGCAGCGTGGGCCCGGTGACGGTGCCGTTCTCGGCGAGCCGCAGCAGCGACTCCGGTCCGCCTTGTACGACCGGGACCCGGTCGAGGTCGACGGTGTACGGACCGGCCGGCGGCGTCGTGCCGGTGGGCAGCGTGACGCGGTAGATCTCGATCGCGGGGTACGCGGGCTGTAGGTCGCTGTCGACCACCACGTCCTCCGCCGCGGCGGGGACGATGTCCTCGCCGAACTGGGCGACCTTCTCGAGTCCCGGGGAGCCCTCGATCGTCTGGTGGACCAGCAGCGGGCGCGCCGAGCGGGACGTCTCCGGGTCGAGGTCGTTGCGGACCACCAGGTAGCGGACGCCCTGGCCGAGGAGGGCGGTTGCCAGCCCGTCGGACGGACGGCCGTCGGAGATCAGCCGCTGGACCGAGTCGAGTGCGCGGATCGCGCCGGGCGGCACCAGTGGGACGGCGTCGCGCACCGCCCACGGCGTCGAGGCCAGAGCCTGCAGCGGCTCGTCCCGCGTCAGCCCCCAGACCTGCGCTCCGAACGGTGCGCCCGGCACCACCAGTGCGCGTTCGGCGTCGGCGCCGCCGACTCCGCTCCCGGCCGCATTGTCGGCGAGCCACTGGGCGGCGTCGTGCCAGTACGACGGGACCTCGGCGTAGGCGCCGCGCGGGGCGAGCCGTCCGGTCCATGCGAGCGACGTGGTGAGGGTGAGCGCGACGAGCAGCAGGCTGGTGAGCGCCACCATCGGTTCGCGTTCGGGGTGCGCGAATGCGCTGCGCCAGCGTCGCAGCGGCACGGATCCGGGCAGCGGCACCCTGGCCAGCAGGTGCGCGAGCCCCAGCACCAGCGGAAGCCGGACCAGCGGCTCGAGCTTGTGCACATTGCGCAGTGGTGCGCCGGTGGAGTCGAGGAAGGTGCGGACCTGATCGGCGATCGGGGAGCCGAGTTCGCCGACGTAACCGGCACCGAGCCCGGCGATACCGACCAGCAGGATCAGCGTCAGCCTGCCCTTCGCCGGCATCGCCCGCATGCACAGTCCGGCCAGCCCGGCGGCGGCGATGAGCCCGGTCGCGACAACGGCGATGGGCTGGGTGACGAGGACGGTGCCGGCGACGCGTTCGGGGGAGACGAACGGGGTCCAGCTGCCGGTGCCGCGCAGTACCTCGGTCAGTGACGTCCACTGCGTCGTGACGCCGGCCGACTCGATGTAGTCGAGAAACGGGGGACTGACGCGGCCGAGTAGCAGTAGCGGGATGATCCACCACAGCGTCGCCAGCAGAAGGGACGGGATCCACCATGCGGTGAATACCCACCAGCGCCGGTTGGGCCGGTGCGCCAGCCACCACAAACCGGCTACCAGGCACGCAGCGAGTGTCGCGACGGCATTGACGGCACCCATCAGCGCGACGGCGAGAGCTGACCGGGCGGCCAGCGCCCGTGCGCTTTTAGTGAGTGCTGGCACTCCCGAAACGCGCACGGGCGACGAAGTCGCCACCACCACGACCGGGAGCAGCACCCACGGCGCGAGCATCATCGGCAGCGATTCCGACGAGATGGAGCCGATCGTGGTGAGCACCCGCGGCGACAGCGCGAACGCGACGGCCGCGATGATGCGGGAGCTGCGGCTGCCGATGCCGAGTGCTTCGGCGACACGGATGATGCCCCAGAATCCGGCGACGATCAGCAGTGCCCACCAGAATCGCTGCGTGATCCACGGCGGAATGTGCAGCAGCTGTCCGAGAGCGAAGAACGGTCCGTGCGGGAAGAAGTAGCCGTACGCCTGGTTCTGTACCTGGCCCAGCGGGGCCTGGCTGCTCCACTGGTGGGCGGCGCGGGCGAGGAAGCCGATCGGGTTCTGGGTGAGGTCGTACTTGGTGTCCGCGACGATCAGCCCGGGCGACTGCAGCAGGCACAGGACAAGCGCCACGAACCCGGCGCCGAAGAGCCAGCGCCGGGTCAGTGGTTCAACGGAAGGCCCCTCGGCGGCAGGATCGCCGATCGAGGGGGAAGTGCGGGAACGCGCGATGCCAGCGGGCTCAGCGGCTGCCGTACTCAACCTGGTTCAGCAGGGAGGTCTTGGCGTTGCCCTCGCGGTTGATGTCCGGGCGAGTGTTGTCCTGTGCGGCCGCGGTTACACCGAGGACGGCACCGACGCCGAGGAGAGCACCGACGACAGCGCTGGCAACGCCGGGGACAAGGAACTTCGCCATCTCGGATCTCCCATGGTCTCTGGCGCCGAGCACACCGGTCGAACCCCGGCTACTCGTGCGTATGTGATGTCGGGGTCAAGGTATCACCCGCGGGGCCCGAGGAGGTTCCATTCCCTCCGCGTGGCGCCAGTCCGAGGGCACCGAGCAGCGTGCCCAGCTTGGTGGTGGTCTCGTCCAGCTCGGACTGCGGGTCGGACGCCGCGACGATCCCGCCGCCCGCCCAGGCCAGCGCCGTGGTGCCGGCGGCGTCGATCTCGGCGCACCGGATCGCCACCACCCAGTCGCCGTCACCGGCGGAGTCGCACCAACCGACGGCACCGCCGTAGAAGCGGCGGTCACCCTCGAGTTCGCGGATCGTCTCGAGCGCGCGATCGGTCGGGGTACCGCAGACCGCCGGTGTCGGGTGCAGCAGCGCTGCCAGCTGTAGCGCGCCGACGGCCCCGTCGCGCAGCTGCCCGGAGATGGGGCTGGCCAGATGCCACACTTCGCCGGTTCCGGTGAGCTCCGGTGTGGGCGGTACGGAGAGTTCGGTGCACAGCGGCTCCAGGACGTCGCGGATCCAGTCGACGACGAACGCGTGCTCGGCGAGGTTTTTGCCCGATGCGAGCAGGGCGACGCCTTCCGCGTGGTCGGCGTCGGGGTCGCGTCGGCGCGGTGCGGATCCGGCGAGCGGCCGACACGTCACCGTGTCCCCGCGTCGGCTCAGCAGGATCTCCGGGCTGGCACCCACGAGGGTGTGCCCGACGAATCCGTCGCCGGCCGCACTGAGGTCGACGGCGTAACCGTTGGACGTTTCGTGCCGGGTCACCATCCGGGCGGCCAGTGCTTCGGGAGAGATGGGTGCGTCGGCGACCAGTTGCACCGCCCTCGCTGCGACGACCTTGTCGAGCTCGCCGCGGCGTAGCCGCTCGACGAGAGCTGTCACCCTTGCGACATGTTCTGCAGGAGTGGGTATTTCACGCTCGATGCGGACGCTGGGCAGTGGCGGCACCGACATCGGACGCCACGGCCCCGGGGTGCTCGACGCGGTCTCCGGCGCGGTGAGGGCGGCGGGCGCTGCGGGATCGAACGGTAGGGCCCCGACGACGAGGTCGGTGCGCCCGGCCCCGAGCGCGTCCGTCGCCGCGGCGACGCTGTCGAATCGGTCCCGCGTTCCGGTGGTGCGGAGAGTGCGGGTGGAGCGCGAGAGGAGGAAGCCGTCCATGGTGCAGCCGACGATAGTCGTGCGCCCGGAGCCGCCTGCCCGGTGGTTCGGCCGGCCGGTGGTTCGGCCGGCTACTTGCCAGGCGGGACGATCAGCACCGGGCGGTGGCTGTGTCGCAGCACGTGATCGGCGACGCTGCTCTGCAGCAGTGACCGTAGGCCGGTGGTGCCGCGGGTGCCGGTGACGATGATGTCGGCATTCAGTTCATCGGCGCACTCGACGATGGTGGTCCAGATCGCGGTGGAGGTTTCGCAGCACCGCCCGTCGGCGTTGAGGCCGGCAGCCAGTGCCAGGTCGACGCCCTCGGCGTTGGTGGACTTGGCATCGGTGAGTGCGATGTCCTCGGACTCCTCGTCGGGCACCCACTCCGGCTGCATGACGCCGGACAGTCCGGACATTCGTGCGGCCTGGCGCACCATCGGTTCCCATGCGGTGACGACCATTGCGCGATTCGCGCTGAGGAAGCGGCCCGCGTACTCGATCGCGCGTTTGGCGTTGTCGGATCCGTCGTAGGCGATGAGCATGAGATCTGCGGGCACTGTGACCTCCTGAAATCGGGGTCTGACGATGTTCGGGACCTTCGGCTTTCGTTCTTCGAGATTACCGCGTCATTACCCGTGGCGCTTGGTTCTCGAAACCGCCGTCATCGATGTCGACTACCGTCGAGTGGATGCGAATCGGACATGCCTTGGCCCTCGTCGTGTGCGCCGGGCTGGTGGTCGGCTGTTCGTCGGGAGGCGGCACCGACACATCCACGACCGTCGCGCCCTCCCCGTCGCCGCAAGCGACCTCCGAGACGCCGGAGCCGCAGGCCGCACCCTCGCCCGGTGCCGCGATGTGCGGTGCGGACTTCCTGGCATCGCTCACCGGACGTCAGAAGCTGGCGCAGTTGCTCAACGTGGGTGTGACCGGTACCGCCGATGCGCTCGACGTCGTGAAGTCGGAGCAGATCGGCGGCATCTTCATCGGCAGTTGGACGGACGAGTCGATGCTTGCGAACCGGGAGGTCGGGAAGGTCGCGGCAGCCAGCCCCGTGCCGCTGATGGTGACCATCGACGAGGAGGGTGGCCGTGTCTCGCGCGTCGACCACCTCTTCGGGGCGGACCCGTCCGCGCGGGAGACGGCGCGCACGATGACTACCGACCAGGCGTACCGGATGGCGCTGGCACGGGGCGGGCAGCTGAAGGAACTCGGCATCACCGTCGACTTCGCGCCCGATGTGGACGTGAGCAGCCAGCCGGACGACTCGGTGATCGGGGACCGTTCGTTCTCCGATGACCCCGACGTCGTCACCGCATACGCACAGGCATACGCACAGGGACTGCGCGACGCCGGAATCTTCCCGGTGATCAAGCACTTTCCCGGTCACGGTTCGGCGTCGGGCGACTCGCACACCGGCGCGGTCACCACACCACCACTCGGTCAGCTGCAGAACTCGGACCTGGTGCCTTACCGGACGCTGGTCGCCACCGACGTCGGCGTCATGCTCGGCCATCTCAGCGTGCCGGGGCTGACGACGCCGGGCGTCCCCGCGAGCATGAGCCCGCAGGCGGTGTCGCTGCTGCGTGACGGCACCGGCTACGCCGCGCCGCCGTTCACGGGGCCGATCTTCACCGACGATCTGAGCGGGATGAAGGCGATCACCGACAAATACGACATCACGCAGGCCGTCGAGGCTGCGCTGACCGCGGGCGTGAGCGTCGCGCTGTGGCTCACCACCGACGACGTCCCGCGCGTGCTGGATCATCTCGAGGGCGCCGTCGCGGCGGGGCGGCTGCCGGCCGGCACGGTCGATGCGTCGGTGCTGACGGTCGCGCGCGCGAAGGGTGCTGTGACCTGCTGATCAGAGGCTGGGTCACAATAGAGTGATCGGCAAACTTCTTACCGTAGAGTAAGATGAGCTTTCTTACCTGTGGTTGGAGGAACTATGGCTGGTGGCACCAAGCGGCTGCCCAGGGCCGTGCGTGAGCAGCAAATGCTGGACGCTGCCGTGGAGGTCTTCTCCGACAACGGGTTCCATGACGCCTCGATGGATGCGATTGCCGCGCGGGCGAACATTTCCAAGCCGATGCTGTACTTGTATTACGGTTCCAAGGACGAGCTGTTCGCCGCCTGCATCCATCGCGAGGGTGTGCGCTTCGTCGAGGCCATCTCTCCGGCCGGCGATCCGAATCTTCCGCCGCGGGAGCAACTTAGAGCCGCACTGACCGGGTTTCTGGGCTTCGTCGACGCGAACCGCAACTCGTGGATGGTGCTCTACCGACAGGCGATCGGACAGCAGGCTTTCGCGTCGCAGGTGGGTAGCAGCCGGGACCGTCTGATCGAGCTCACCGCCAAGCTGCTCGAGTCCAGCACCAAGGATCCGGATCCGAGCCTGGATTTCTCGATCATGGCCGTTGCACTCGTCGGTGCCGGCGAGGCCGTCGCCGATCGCGTCGCCGGCGGCGAGATCAAGGTGGATGCCGCGGTCGAGCTGCTCGAGAACCTCGCCTGGCGCGGCCTGGCCGGCCGCAGGAAATAGGCCGCTCAGTCGACAGGAGGGCCCGGACGGTTGACGTCCGGGCCCTCCTCGTTGGGATCAGTACCAGTGTTTGCGGCCGCCCACGGCGCGTCCGGCGGCGCCGAGAATCAGTAGCACAGCGCCAACCACGAGTGCGATGACGCCGAGGGTCCACAGAATCGGGATCTTGATGAGCAGGCCGATCACCAGCAGGATAATTCCGAGGGTAATCATGTTGTTGTCCTTAATTTTTGGAGGCTGTTGAAGTCTTGGATGGGGTCGTTCCGGCTCAGGCGACCCGACTCGCACCTCCGCGTCGCCTGTCCTTGATGAGGATCGCCCGCTCGGATTCACCGACACCGCCCCAGACACCGAACGGTTCGGGAAGCGAGAGTGAGTGCTCGAGGCACTTGTTCAGGACTGGGCACGACGAGCAGATCTGCTTGGCGCGGCGTTCGCGCATCATGCGTGCGTGTCCGCGCTCGCCGGTCGGGGGGAAGAAGACCGCCTCGTTCATGCCTTGGCAGTTGCCGTGCTGCTGCCACTGCCAGACATCGGTCAGGGGGATCAGAGTGGAGCGGGATCCGGTCATCGAAGACTCCTCGTGGGTTTCGCGAGCCCGGCGACGACGGTTCGTGGTCGCCGGCTCTGGCGAAGGGCGCCGAATCGGGTCGGCGCGGTAGGGCGCTGGTTGCGCGGGGTCAGGCAGCGCTGAGTTCGGGTGTCTCGACTGGAGCGTCCGAGTACATCTGCTCGATCCGGCGCTTGATTTCCTCGGTGCTCAGCGACCCTGTCGCTGCACTGCGGTGCGCACTCACGTGTGGTCATCCTTTCTTCTGATACGGCCCACTCGCAGTGGCGATACCCCTCGGCTGGCCACTCGAGTTCGGAAGACCGGTGGAGTCGATGTGCGGTCCCACGGCGGCGATTGCCGTCCAGGTCTGCTTTCTGCGACTCACGCTTCTTCTCGTGCATCTCGAAGTTTTGACTACCTCACCGTATAACAAAATCTATGTGCTTCAAAGCAGATAAGTTGAATTTCCGGCGAACTGTCATCTCCGCACCAGGTGGGAGGGGTGAAATCGATTTGTGTAGATCGGCGTGCGACGGCGATCCCGACTGCCGTGGGTGTCTCCGGAGTGTCTTCGTATCCCCGTGTCCCCGGGTGGCATGGAATCTTTGTCTGCCGCCACACATTCGGTGCGACTCCGGTGATACGGTGAATCGAGCGCGTAGCCGCTCCTACGACGGCCGAGTGTGTAACAGCCGACGTGAACCCGCCGCGTGCACCTCGCACCTGTTACACCTCACACCTGCTACACCCTGACGCGATATGAAGGGCACATGACTCGAGAGTCGCCGCTCCGCTCGACCCGCGGAGTCTACGGAATTTCGGTCACCTCGGAGCTGACCGGAATCGGGCCGCAGACTCTGCGGCTCTACGAGCGTCGAGGTCTGATCACTCCCTCGCGGACCGGCGGCGGCACCCGCCGCTACAGCGAGGATGACATCTATCGCCTGACGCGGGTGTCCGAACTGGTGGCGGCCGGTGTCAACCTGACCGGTATCCGGCAGATCCTCGACCTCGAGGCGGAGAACGCGCGTTTGGCAGCGGAGAACGTGCGCCTGCAGTCCACACTCGAGGGCTGATATGCCAGTGCCCGGCCCCTCGCGGTGCGAGGAACCGGGCAGGGGTCGGTGCAGCTCTACCGGAGCGTGCCGGACAGGTGTGGGTAGCCCTTCTTTGCGTTCTTCAGGGACAGATCCCAGCCCCCTGCCGTCTGCTCGGCGTAGAGGTTCACCGTGGCGGGCAGCAGGATCGGTTTGCCGAATCGCACGCTGTAGGTCACGGCGTCGGGGATCCGGCCCTCGAGCGCCTGCAGCGCGGCCGCCGCGCTCCACATGCCGTGTGCGATGGTGCCGGGGAATCCGAATGCCTTGGCGCCCAGCGACGAGACGTGAATCGGATTGCGATCACCGGACACCGCGGCGTAGCGGCTGATGGTCCGCTGGTCCACCCGAAGTGTGCGGGTCGGCGGCGGCGGAACCTCGTCCTTGTGTTCCGGCTTCGGTTCCTTCGGGGCACCGGTGGGATGCATCTTCAGGAAGGTGCTCACCTGATGCCACACGAGTTCGCGGCCTACCGAGATCTCGCTGACGAGGTCCACCTGGGTGCCCTTGGGATGCCGACGGAGGTTCTCTGCGTGGACCGACAGGTCCAGCGGCTCACTTACCGAGATCGGGCGCAACTGCTCGATCGTGTTGTCGGTGTGCACCGAACCTATTGCCGGGAAAGGGAACTCCCGCGATGTGAGTAGCTTCATCACGGCAGGGAACACCAGTGTGAAGGGGTAGGTGATCGGCAGCGTGTCACCGAAACGCAGGCCACAGACCTTCGCGTACGACGCCAGATTGTCATGCTCCACCCGCAGCCCGGAGAGCGCGAGCGTCTCTTTCGGCAGGGTGCGCTTGTTCGGTGACTTGGTGAACGGCAGCGCGCTCAGCGCCGCGCGGGCGTAGTTGTCGAGGGCGCCGGGCTGAGCGTGCAGCTGGACGAGGGTGCCCTTGCTGCCCGCCATCACGCCCCCAGCAGCGACTGGCCGCACACCCGCACGACCTGGCCGGTGACGGCGCCCGAGGCAGGGCTCGCGAAGTACGAGACCAGTTCGGCGACGTCGACGGTCTGTCCGCCCTGTAGCAGTGAGCTCATCCGGCGGCCGGCCTCGCGGGTCGCGAACGGGATTGCGGCGGTCATTGCCGTCTCGATGAAGCCGGGGGCGACGGCATTGATCGTGATCTTCTTCTCGGCCAGCACCGGCGCGGTGGCCTGGACCAGGCCGATGACTCCGGCCTTCGAGGTGCCGTAGTTGGTCTGGCCGCGGTTGCCCGCGATGCCCGCGATCGAGGAGACGTCGACCACTCGCCCGCCCTCGCGGAGGACACCCTTGGCGACGAGGGCTTCGGTGATCTTCTGCGGGGCAAGAAGGTTGACGCCGATGACGCTGTTCCAGCGGTCCTCGTCCATGTTGGCGAGCGTCTTGTCGCGAGTGATGCCGGCGTTGTGGACGATGATGTCGGCACCGCCGTGGCGCTCCATCAGGTGCTCGGCTAGATTGTCGGCCGCGTCGGGCGCGGTGACGTCGAGCGCGAGGGACGTGCCGCCGACCCTGTTTGCGGTCTCCGACAGCGCCTGGCCGGAGGCCGGGATGTCGGCGCACACGACCTGCGCGCCATCGCGGGAGAGGACTTCGGCGATGGTGGCGCCGATGCCGCGCGCAGCGCCGGTCACGACGGCGACCTTGCCCTCGAGCGGGCGATCCCAGCTCGCGGGAGCGACCGCGTCCTCGGCGCCGACTCGGATCACCTGGCCGTCGACGAACGCCGACTTGGCCGAGAGCAGGAAGCGCAGCGTGGACTCGACGCCGGACAGTCCGGCGGCGGCGTCGGGCGAGACGTAGACCAGCTGGGCCGTCGAGCCGCGCTTGACCTCCTTGCCGACGCTGCGGGTGAAGCCTTCGAGTGCGCGCTGGGCAATCTGCTCGTCGACGCCGGACGTCAGTTCGGGAGTGGTGCCGAGCACGACGACGCGGGCGGACGGCGCGAGGTTGCGGATCACAGGCTGGAAGAACTCGAACAGCTGGACCAGCTCGGTGACCTGGCCGATGCCGGTCGCATCGAACACCAGCGCACCGTAGCGGTCATCGTGCGGTTGCGCCGCAGGATAGTCCGAGAGCAGCTCGCGGATCGGTTCGACGAGCCGTCCCCGGCCGCCGATCAGGACCGGGCCGGCGAGGGGCGGCTCACCGGCCCGGTAGCGGCGCAGTTTCTCCGGCTGAGGCAACCCGGCCTGCTTGGCGATGAATGCGCCCGGCGCGGACGAGAGGAACTGTGAGTAGAGGTCGGGAGCGCCCTTGCTGGCTGCCACGGTCCACCTTCTTTGTCGCAATCGGGCACCCGTAGATCCGGGTGCGGTGTCGACATTTAACTTACTCTGGAGTAAGTTCAATGTCGAGTGCAGAACCGACAGCCGAGGCGGATCTCGAGTGGGATCCCCTACCCATCTGGAGACCGACGTGACCAGCAGAGCCAGTAACCGCAGCAAGGCGCAGCCCGCATCGCAGTCCGGCGGCCGTCAGCAGCGCCCCGTCGCCATCGTCGGCGGTAACCGCATCCCGTTCGCGCGCTCGGACAAGGCATATGCGCGCGCGTCCAATCAGGACATGTTCACCGCGACGCTGGACGGGCTCGTGAGCCGCTTCGGCCTCCAGGGTGAGCGCCTCGGCATGGTCGTCGGAGGTGCGGTTCTCAAGCACAGCCGCGACTTCAACCTCATGCGCGAGTGCGTGCTCGGCAGTGCCCTGAGCCCCTACACCCCGGCCTACGACCTGCAGCAGGCGTGCGGCACCGGTCTGCAGTCGATCATCGCGGTCGGCGACGCCATCGCGGCCGGCCGCATCGATGCCGGTGTCGGCGGCGGTGTGGACACCACGTCCGACGCCCCGATCGGCGTCAACAACGAGTTGCGCGAGTTCCTGCTTTCGATGAACCGCGCTCGCTCGACGGCGGACCGCGTCAAGCTTCTCGGCCAGGTGCGCCCGTCGATGCTCGGCGTCGAGATCCCGCGTAACGGTGAGCCGCGGACCGGCCTGTCGATGGGAGATCACGCCGCGATCACGGCGAAGGAGTTCGGCGTTCGCCGTGAGGACCAGGACGAACTCGCTGCCGCGAGCCATCGGAACATGGCGGCGGCGTACGACCGGGGCTTCTTCGACGACCTCGTCACCCCGTTCCTGGGCCTGACCCGCGATGACAACCTGCGCCCGGACTCGAACGTCGACAAGCTTGCGACGCTTCGGCCGGTGTTCGGTACCAAGCTGGGCGACGCGACCATGACCGCCGGAAATTCCACCCCGCTCACCGACGGGGCATCGACGGTGCTGTTGTCCACCGATGAGTGGGCCGCCGATCGAAACCTGCCGGTGCTCGCGCACCTGGTGGATTCCGAGACTGCCGCGGTCGATTACGTTCACGGCGGCGACGGCCTGCTGATGGCGCCGACGTATGCGATTCCGCGTCTGCTGGCCCGCAACGGTCTCACATTGCAGGACTTCGACTTCTACGAGTTCCACGAGGCATTCGCTTCGGTCGTGCTGGCGACGCTTCAGGCATTCGAGTCGGACGAGTACTGCAAGGAGCGCCTGGGTCTGGACGGGGCGCTCGGGAGCATCGACCGGTCCAAGCTCAACGTCAACGGTTCGTCCCTCGCCGCTGGACACCCGTTCGCGGCGACCGGCGGCCGCATCGTCGCCTCGCTCGCGAAGATGCTGGCTGAGAAGGGTTCGGGCCGCGGTCTGATCTCCATCTGTGCGGCCGGCGGCCAGGGCGTCACCGCGATCGTCGAGGTCTGACCACCGCCGTCGAATCGGTGAGTCCGGCCGACCCGAATCGAATTGAGGTAACAACTCCCGCCCAGGGTCGATAGTCCAATCGACCCCGTGTTGCTGCCTGACCCCCGACCTGGCAGCAGCGCGGGGTCGCTCGGTGTTCTCGGCCGGGTCTGCCGGATGGAATGATGCAGGGGAGGGCCTCCACCGGGGTTCCCGAAGGAATTGGGCGTGTTTCCGGGGTTAGGCTGCATCGGTACGACAGTGATGCGACGGCCCGGCACGGTGTCGATTCGGCAGGAGGGCCAGTGATGAACGACGAGCGCGGCGGCAACGGTTCCGGAGGGCGCGCGGACGGGCCCAGCCCGGACGAGAACCCCACCGAGATCATGCCCGCGGTGCCGTCCGAGCCGGAGGCCGACGCCTCCGAGGCGCCCACCGAGGTCTTCGCTGCGCAGCCACAGGCCGAGCCGGATCCGGCGCCTGAGCCCTCGGATCCCGTCGATGAACCCGTTGAGCACGGTTCCGGGGATTCGACATCCGGCGAATCGGCCTCGGCGGAACCAGCACCGCGTCGCCGCCCCGGCTGGGTGAAGTACGCCACTATCGCCGGCGGAGTCGTCGTGATCGCTGCGGTCGCATATGCCGTGGACTGGGCGGTGTCCGCGGATCGCGTGCCGCGCGGGGTCACGGTCGCCGGGGTGGAGATCGGCGGCGAGAGTGCCGCTGACGCCGAGGCGACGCTACGGGCCGCCCTCGGGCCGCGCGTGGATCGACCGGTGCCGGTGCGGGCCGGGACCACCGAGGGCGAGATCGTTCCGGCGCAGGCCGGTATCGGCGTCGACTGGGCGGCCACTCTGGATCGAGCCGGTGAGCAACCGCTCAATCCGTTCACCCGGATCGCGTCACTGTTCACCGCTCAGGAGATCGGTGTGGTGTCCACGGTCGACGAGGCCGCGCTCAGCAGCGCGATTCTCGGCATCCAGCAGCAGAGCGACCGCGCGCCCCGGGAGGGCAGCATCGTGTTCGAGGGCGCGACGGCCGTCCCGGTGGCACCGCTGCCCGGACAAAGCCTGCGTCAGGCCGCCGCGGAGGACACCTTCGTCGACGAGTGGGCCGACGGGACCACCGTCGATCTGCCGGCCGATACCGTGGATGTGACGGTGACCCAGGCTGGCGTGGACGCAGCATTGCGGGATGTCGCGCAGCCTGCGGTTGCGTCGAATCTCGTGGTGACCGGACGCGAAGGAACAGTGGCGACGCTGCCGCGCGACCAGATCGGCAAGGTCCTCAGTTTCGTGCCGGACGGTGGTGGCGGGCTGTCACCGCAGTACAACATCGAGGCTGCGACGGGGATTCTTGCGCCGCAGCTCGCGAGCACCGAGGTCAAGCCGAAGGACGCCCAGATCACTGTTGCGAGCGGGTCGCCGAAGGTGATCCCGTCGGTGATGGGCGATCTGGTGCAGTGGCCCAAGACGCTCGAACCTCTGCCGGGGTTGCTCACCGCGCCCGGTGAACGCATCACCCCTGCGATCTACGAACCGGCGCCGCCGGCACTCACCACCGAGGGTGCGAACGCGCTCGGTATTCGTGAGGTGATCGGCGAGTACACCACCGGCGGGTTCGAGTACGCCTCGGGCGTCAACATCCGTCTCGCGGCCAGCGAGATCAACGGTGCGTTGATCAAGCCGGGAGAGACGTTCTCGCTCAACGGTTACACCGGCCCGCGCGGTGCTGCGCAGGGGTATGTCGAGTCCGGCATCATCAACAACGGACGCCCGGACAAGGCAGTCGGCGGTGGGATCAGCCAGCTTGCCACCACTCTCTACAACGCGGCCTATTTCGCGGGCATGGACGACGTCGACCACACCGAGCACAGCTACTACATCTCCCGCTACCCGGCGGCGCGGGAGGCGACGGTGTTCGAGGGTTCGATCGACCTGAAGTTCCGCAATCCGTCGAAGACCGGAGTGCTGCTCCAGACCATCAGCACCAGTTCGAACGTCACGGTGCGTCTCTGGGGCACCAAGACTGTCGACGTCCAATCGGTGACCGGCGGCCGCACCAACCAGACGTCGCCGAACACGATCACACTCCCGGCCGGTCCGAACTGTGTGCCATCCAGCGGCGCACCTGGATTCACCACCAGCGACACGCGGATCATCACGGATGCCAAGACCGGTGCCGAAATCTCGCGCGACACCAGGACGGTTCGGTACGACCCGGTGCCGATCGTGAAGTGTCAGTCTGCCGAGCCGGCACCGAGGCCGACTCCTTCGGAAGGTCAGAACGGGCCGCCGTCACCCGCACCGGTCCGCTGACCACACCGGGCCGCTAGGCACCACCTGGCATTTTCGTTTCTTTCGTTTTACAGTTGTGTATGGCTGCCTTGATGAACCACACAGTCTTGCCGCCGGCCACGGACGATCAAGATGGTATCGCCGTGCTGAGGGATGTCCTCGCAGACCATGCGGAGATTGCGCTATTGACCTCTGATGGCGCAGTGGAGCTTCCTGAGAGTGTCCGGCAGCTGTTGGTCGACGCGGTGGATGTGTTGGCCCGAGGGCAGGCCGTCACGATCGAACCACGCCGCAAGGTACTGACGACTCAGGAGGCTGCTGAGTTGTTGGGCATCACGCGGCCGACTTTTGTTCGGTTGCTCGAAAATGGGGTGATTCCATACACGGCGCCCGGGCGGCATCGGCGGGTTGAGCTGACGGATGTGCTGGATTTCCAGCAGCGTGAGCGTGAACGACGGCGTCGTGTTCTCGACGAGATGGCACACGAAGCTGACTCGGATCCGGACGACGCCACTGACCGCTTTTACCCGACTCGTTGAGCCTGGATCAACGCGGATATGACTGCATTTCGGGTGGTGTTCGACGCATGCGTCTTGCTCCCACAGAATCTGAACAATCTGCTGCTCACTTTGGCGGATGCCGAATTGTTCCAACCCGTATGGACGTCGGATCTGCTGGATGAGGTGGAACGGAACCTCTCTGGGGAACGGTTCGGTAAGACCGCGGAACAGGCGGCGCGCCGCGTGGCACAGATGCGCGCCGCCTTTCCGTTCGCTGAGGAAGAGTCGCGAGGGTATCGGGAGTTGATTCCCGTAATGACCAACGACCCGAAGGACAGGCACGTGCTCGCGGCAGCTGTGCGCTCGGGTGCAGGCTTGATCGTCACTTCGAACTTGAAGGACTTCCCGAAGTCGTCGCTCGATCCGTTCGATGTCGATGCTATCCATCCCGATGAATTTCTTTGCGATCAGCTCGATCTGGAACCGGATACCGTGTTCGAATGCATGAACGCAATGGTCGATCGTAACCGATTGCCGCCAAGCACTATTGGAGAGCTACTGCGGTCGATGGAAGGTTTGGTGCCGAACTTTGTCGCTGCGGTCCGCGCCCTGCTGGTAGCGCAGGACGAGGCTGCGAGCGATGTGGTGTCATCGGTGGCCATGTCGTTCCCAGAGTTGACCGATGAAGCGGTTGCTTCGTTGGAACCGGGAATGCGTGAGGCGTACTTGTACCTTCGCGCGTTGGATCCCGTGGAGCGGGTCCGATTCATGGGACACACGGAGTTGGTGAGCGCAGCATGGGCCTTCTTGACTCCGGTATGCGTGCAGGGGGACCTGCTGTCGGTGTGGTCGTTGGTGGACCCGGGGTACCGAACCGTACTCGCGCGCAAGTGGGTGCGAGACAACCATCGGGACATCCTTGCTGATGGGTGGGATGGTGAGGCGGTGGCTTCGGCGCTGGCGGAGCCCGCACCGGATCATCCACTGTGGACGCACTTCGAGCGCGTGCACATCCGCGGAATCCGGTCGCTCGTTCCTGCCCCGGCCTCTTGGGGGATTGGTACGGAGACACGAATGGTGTCGCCGGACCTGGAGTTGCTTTACATCCATGACACCTCGACGCTCGAGGGAGGTGTATGGAGGTCAGGTGAAGCGCAGATCGTTTGTCCGATTTTGTTGCGTCTCGTCGATGGGAAGTGGCTGGTACGGAACCTGGGGTCGGAGGACGATTTGGTTGCTGAATCCTGATGTGCTCTGGGTCGGCCAGCGCATACCTCCGTCGGCGGGTGTTGCCGCATCGGGTTCACGAACGAAAGAACCCCCGTGCACGGCTTGGGTGCACAGGGGTTCTCGGGTCGATCAGGAAATCAGAACGCGGCCTCGTCCATCTCCATGATGTCGTTGTCGAGGTGCGACAGGATGTTGCGGGTCGCGGTCAGCTCGGGCAGCACGTTCTTCGCGAAGAAGGACGCGGTCGCGACCTTGCCCTCGTAGAACGCCTTGTCCTTGTCCGAGGAGCCCGCGTCGAGGGCCTCGATCGCGATCTCGGACTGACGGAGCAGCTGCCAGCCGACGAGCAGGTCACCGACGGCCATGAGGAAGCGCACCGAACCCAGACCCACCTTGTACAGCTCGGTGGGCTGCTCCTGCGCACCCATGAGGTGGCCGGTGAGTGTGGCGGCCATGCCCTGCACGTCCTCGAGGGCGGTGGACAGCAGCGCGCGCTCGGTCTTGAGCCGGCCGTTGCCCGCCTCGCTGTCGATGAACTTCTTGATCTCGCCGGCCACGTGGGCCAGCGCGACACCGCGATCGCGGGCGATCTTGCGGAAGAAGAAGTCCTGCGCCTGGATGGCGGTGGTGCCCTCGTACAGTGAGTCGATCTTCGAGTCGCGGATGTACTGCTCGATCGGGTAGTCCTGCAGGAAGCCGGAGCCGCCCAGAGTCTGCAGGCTCTCGGTCAGGTACTGGTAGGCCCGCTCGGAGCCGACACCCTTGACGATCGGCAGCAGCAGGTCGTTGACGCGGAACGCGGTGTCCTTGTCAGCACCGGACACCAGCTCGGCGACGACGTCGTCCTGATGCGCGGCGGTGTAGAGGTATACCGCACGCAGGCCCTCGGCGTACGCCTTCTGCATCGCGAGGCTGCGGCGCACGTCCGGGTGGTGGGTGATGGTGACGCGCGGCGCCGCCTTGTCCGTCATCTGCGTCAGGTCGGAGCCCTGCACGCGCTCCTTGGCGTAGTCGCGCGCATTGAGATAGCCGGTGGACAGCGTCGAGATGGCCTTGGTGCCCACCATCATTCGAGCGTGCTCGATGACATCGAACATCTGCGCGATGCCGTTGTGGACCTCGCCGACCAGCCAGCCCTTGGCGGGGACGCCGTGTCCACCGAAGGTGAGTTCACACGTGGTGGACGCCTTGAGGCCCATCTTGTGCTCGACGTTGGTGACGAACACGCCGTTGCGCTCGCCCAGCTCGTTCTTCTCGAAGTCGAAGTGGATCTTCGGGACGAAGAACAGGCTCAGACCCTTGGTGCCCGGCCCGGCGCCCTCGGGGCGAGCCAGTACCAGGTGGAAGATGTTCTCGAACAGGTCATCAGACGTGGCGGACGTGATGAAGCGCTTGACGCCCTCGATGTGCCAGGTACCGTCGTCCTGCTTGATCGCCTTGGTGCGTCCGGCGCCCACGTCGGAGCCGGCATCCGGCTCGGTGAGCACCATGGTGGCGCCCCAGCCGCGCTCGACACAGGTTGCCGCCCACTGCTTCTGCTCGTCGGTGCCGTTGCGGAACAGCACGTCCGCGAAGGATGGGCCGGCCTGGTACATGAAGGCGGCGGGCTGTGCGCCCAGCATCATTTCGGCGATCGCCCACACGACAGCGCGCGGAACCGGCACGCCGCCGATCTCCTCGCTGAGGCCCATGCGGTACCACTCGGCGTCCCACATCGACTTGAACGACTTCTTGAAGGACTCCGGCAGAGTCGCCTCGTGGATCTCCGGATCGAATACCGGAGGGTTGCGGTCGGTGTCGGCGAACGCCTCGGCCAGCGGGCCCTCGGCGAGGCGCGCGACCTCGGCCAGCATGTCCTTGATGGTGTCGGCGTCCAGGTCGCCCCAGGCGCCCTCACTCAGCGGCTTGTCCAGACCCAGTACCTCGAAGAGGTTGAACTCGAGGTCCCGGACGTTGCTCTTGTAGTGGCCCATTTTCGCTCTCCCAGTGAGGTTGCACTGCAGGTGGCACTGCGTGGTGCGGTCTGTCTGTCTAGTACCGCCCAAGTGGCTACTCGTCGGTAACTTAGCCGATGTTACTCGCGATTAAGTTAGCTGCCAAGCGCGGGCTTGCGGGCGACGAGGAGCGCGTCGATCGCGGTGCCGCCTGCGACCTCGCGGTAGCGTCGTTCGGCGACGTCGATGTCCAGCCTACCGTCAAGATCATCCTTCAAATCCTCCGGCGTGTAAAGGATTTCGGGGTCCGGCGGGCCACCCGTGCCCTGGGTGAAGTTCAGGGTGTCGTGGCCGAGAATCATGAGGGTTCCATCAGGTTTCAGCGAGTCGATGACGCGTCTCACAAGTGTGCGCCGCTGTGTCGGATCGAGGTGGATGAACACCATGAGAACCAGGTCATAGTCTGCGACGTCCGCGGTGGTGATGTCACCGCAGATGTAGTTCAGGCGCTGCTGTACCGATCGCGGCGCCTGTGTCGCGATCTCGCGGGCCTTCTCGATCGCGACCTTCGAGTAGTCGACGCCGGTGGTTTCCCATCCGCGAGTGGCCAGCCACAGCGCGTGGCGCCCCTCTCCGCAGGCGAGGTCAAGGGCCCGTCCGGCAGGCAGCGACGTCGCAAACTCGACCACCACCGGATTCGGGGGCGTGCCCCACACCATGCCGGCCTGTGAATAGCGTTCGTCCCAGTCGTGTGCATCCATGGGTAGACGGTATAGCTGTGCCGCACGTCGCCGACGGGTGCTCCTGGGCTCCGTAATTCTCTTCCCCGCGGCGTCACACACCGTTTGCCTGCACCACACCCGATTCCCTTCCCGAAGCCGATGTGATGTCGGCAGGAGGTGTGCGGCTCCGGCCACCTCACCCGAACCGGTTCTGTGACGGCGTCGCTCAGCGCTGCAGCGTCGTGTGCATCAGCAGGACGTTGTAGTTGGTGTGCACCGTGGTGAGGAAGTACAGGTCCGGGCCGGACGACCACGGATGCATGTACGCCCCGTACATCGTCGGGAGTTCGCTGCCGTCCACCAGGATCTCGGGTGCGCTCCACGGGCCGGTCGGGCTCGGCGACCGACGCATCACCACCGAGTTGCGGCCATCGGTGGTGAGCATCAGGTACTGCCCCAGGAGCGAGTTGTACTGCACGGACAGCTCGCCGACTCCGCCGAAGACGATCGGTGCCGCGGCATCCGCGTACTTCGGGATCCACTTGTCGCCGTTCCAGTACTCGTAGGCGTCGAGGTCGCGGATCCGCTTCTCCGGGACACGGGCGAGGAACACCAGCCCGCCGCGGCCGGGTGGGGTGCCGTACTGGTAAACGTAGCCGCCGTCCTTGACGAAGGCGCCCATCTGGAAGTTGCCGTTGCCGCCGGTGGCTGGCCGCCGGGTCTCGGGGGCCTCCGTCCAGTTCTCGCCGTTATCGGCCGAGAAGGCGAGCTGCGAGTAGTTGGTCGCCCATCTGCCCGGGTCACCCCAGTCTTTGACGGACATGAAGCTCATGTACTGGACGCCGTCGACGGCGATTCCGGCGGTGGGGATCCGGCTGATCTCCACGGAGGGGATCTTGGGGCTCGGCACCAGTTCCTTGGCCTGCCCGAGAACGTCTCGCGGCGCACTGTCGAAGGTCATGCCGTCGGCGAGGTTGCCGTCGGAGCTGCGCACCAGGATGTTGCTGCGCCACGACCACAGGCTGCCGACTAGCAGGTTGGGGATTCCGACTCCCGCGGTGTCGCCGAACGCAGTGAGGATCTGGCCGTTGCCGTTGTCCCACATGATGCCTAGATCGGTGCCGAGAACGTTGTAGTCCTGGGTGCGGTTGGGGCTCAGCAGTCCGGTGGCCTGGGCTACCGCCTGGGTACGCCCGTGCAGCGCGGGCAGTCCATTCGTACCATTCAGGACAGGGATGGGATTGACGGAATTGGGGTTGGCCCCGACGGGCGTCGAGAGTGCCAGAAAAGATGCGGCCGTACATAACAGCGACGCGGTGACGGTTCGTATTCGGGCTCGTCTCACGGATGCCCCCATCTCTCGTGAAAAGTGTTCTCTTACATGATGTATGCCTGATTTATGACCGTCCGGCTGCCTCTGTGTGCGCTAAATACACTATCGGGTAATTTGATTTCGGAGGCAGGGGATTTGGCATTTCGGTAAAGGGGATTCTTAAATTGTCTCAATTGGATGCGGAGGTGCAATTGTGTAGTAGGTCACGGCTGCTGCCATCTACTGGGGCGACGGATGCCAGGGGGACCCGAGTAACACAGAGGGGCCACCGCGCGAAGTACCGTGTCGTGGGAGACGGGCCAGTGTGGGACCCGTCGCGTGGCGCCCCGCGTCGCGAGTTCTGGCAGTAGAGGAGACCAAACATGGGTGCGCAGATCTCGAACACTACCGAGGTCCGGCAGTCCGCCATCCTCGGTTTGGGGGTTTACCGCCCGCAGCGGGTGGTCAGCAACGAAGAGATCTGCGAGTTGATCGACTCCACCGACGAGTGGATCCAGTCGCGCTCGGGTATCAAGAACCGGCGGTTCGCGAACGACGAGGAATCCGTGCTTGCTATGGCGATCTCGTCCGGCCGCAAGGCGCTCGAGGCCGCAGGGCTCACCGGTGAGCAGATCGGTGCCGTGATCGTCGCGACGTCCACCTACCCGTCGCAGACCCCGCAGTGTTCCGCGATCGTCGCCGACGCGCTCGGCACGGGCGGCGCCGCCGCATTCGACGTCACTGCCGGCTGTGCAGGCTTCTGCTACGCGTTGTCCGTGGCCTCCGACATGGTCCGGCTCGGCACCGAGAACAATGTGCTGGTCATCGGCGTCGAGCGGATGAGTGACAGCACCGAGCCGACGGATCGTTCAGTGCGCTTCATCTTCGGTGACGGCGCCGGAGCGGTGGTTGTCGGACCGAGCGAGGTCGCCGGCATCGGCCCGGTCGTGTGGGGATCCGACGGCTCGCAGTCGCAGGCTATCCGCCAGGAGCCGGACTGGCTCTCATTCGCGAATGATCCGACGCAGCGCCCGTGGATCAAGATGGAGGGCACCGCGGTGTTCCGTTGGGCCGCCTTCGAGATGGGCAAGGTCGCCACACAGGCCCTGGAGCGGGCGGGTGTCGCGATGGAGGATCTGGGCGCGTTCATCCCACACCAGGCGAACGGCCGCATCAACGAGGTCATCGCCCGCAGTATCAAGCTGCCCGAGTCGGTTCCGGTGTCCGATGACATCGCCGAGACCGGCAACACGTCTGCGGCGTCGATTCCGCTGGCGATGGAGGAAGTGATCCGCACGGGTAAGGCGAAGCCGGGCGAGCTGGCGCTGCTGGTCGGCTTCGGTGCCGGCCTGTCCTACGCGGGCCAGGTCGTCACGCTGCCGCCGCTCGCGCAGGACTGACCCTCCACAGGCCCAGACAACGGGGCGCGGGCCCGGCTCTTCGAGGAGCCGGGCCCGCGCCCCGTTTGCCGTGCCGAGGATCCGCACCGGGGGATCACATATTGCATGGGTGTGGATGGCGGGGACTGAACGTTCGAACCATGAAGTTCCACGAGGCCGAATTCCGGTGTGCGGTATCGGGTCGCAGGACCGTCCCCAGGGCTGTCTAAGATCTGTCCTGCGAACGTATGTACGACAGATGAGGATTCGGGTCACCTTCGTGAATGCACTGAAAATCGACAAGGCGTGGGTGGCCGGGTTTGCGGCTGTGACGGTGTTGTTCGCCGGTGGTTGTACCGCGGCAAATCAGTCGGACGAACCGGCTTCCGGCGCCGAACCACCTCTGGGAACAGCGAATCTGCTTGCAGCGCCGCAGCCACAGACCGGCGATCCGGCAGCGGTCGGCGGCGCACTGGCCCAGCTGGCGTCGTTGCCGATCAGAGGCCGCGCACCGAAGGCCGGGTACGACCGGGCCGAGTTCGGCCAGCCCTGGACCGACAATGTGACGGTCGACGGCGGCCACAACGGCTGCGACACCCGCAACGACATCCTCAAGCGCGATCTCGTCTACACCACCACCGATCCGATGACCCGCGACTGCACGGTGATCTCGGGGACCCTAGATGACGTCTACACCGGCAAGTCCATCCGGTTCGTCCGTGGTGCGGAGACGTCCAGCGCTGTGCAGATCGACCATGTCGTCGCACTGTCGGACGCGTGGCAGAAGGGTGCACAACAGCTCGACGACGCGGCCCGCCGCAACCTCGCCAACGACCCGCGCAACCTGCAGGCCGTCGACGGCCCGACCAACCAGGCCAAGAGCGACGCCGACGCCTCGGCTTGGCTGCCGCCGGTCCAGGGCTACCGCTGTACCTACGTGGCCCGGCAGATCGACGTGAAGGCCGCCTATGGACTGTGGGTAACGCAGGCCGAGCACGACGCCATGGCGCGTGAGCTCGGTTCCTGCGGGGCAACCGCTTCCATTGCGCCGGCTTCTGCCGCCCCGACCTTTGCGCCCCCGGCATCCACGCCGGCGGAGGCGGCGGGCGGCGTGCACTACGCGAACTGCAAGGCGGCCCGTGCCGCTGGTGCCGCACCGCTGCGTGCCGGGCAGCCCGGCTACCGTGCCGCGATGGACAGCGACGGCGACGGAGTGGCCTGCGAGTAGCACCGGCACCGGCGGTGTTTCACGTCGAACACGCCCGGCGCGCCCGCTACGCTGCCACATGTTCCACGCCGATGCCGGTGGTGGGCGGGTGATGTGGAAGGTGGAGTGGATGTCCCATCCGGAAGGTGCGCGGCCGGACGCGTCGATCGTGCGGTCGCCGCGGTTCTGGCTGGCGCCGATCGCAGTGGTGACACTGCTGATGTCGCTGCTCGCGGCGCTGTACATGGGCAGCATCCTCGACCCGAAGAGTCACCTGCGCGGGTTTCCGATCGCGCTGGTCGACCAGGACGTGGGCGACGTCGTCGACGGCCCGGACGGGCCGGTGCACCAGAATTTCGGCCACGACATCGCGGCGGGTCTGGTGGCGAACATTCCGTCCGACAAGGTTGATCTGCAGCAGATTTCGTGGGCTGAAGCGTCGTCGCGGCTGGACACCGGCGACCTGTACGGCGCCATCGTCATCCCGAGCGATTTCACGAAGCGGACCGCGATCCTCGCGCAGGCCTCGGTGGTGCCCGGTGATGTCGAGAGGCCGGTCATCACCGCCTACACCAACCCGCGGGCCGGGAGTTTCGGTGTAGGAATCACGCAGAGCATCACCGGTTCGGCGTTGGCGGCCGCGAACGAGACCATGGGCAAGCAGCTCTCTGCGACCGTGACCGAGCGGCTGGCGGCCGTCGCGCCCGACGCCACAGTGTCTGGAGGTGCGGCGATTGTGCTGGCGAACCCGATCGATATTCTTGCGCTGCCGCACAATCCGTTGCCCGACGGTACGGGGAATGGGCTGTCGGCGTTCTATTTTGCGCTGCTGTTGGTGCTCGCGGGATTCACCGGGGCAACAGTTGTCAATACCGTCGTCGACGGCATGCTGGGCTTCGCTCCCACGGAGTACGGGCCCTGGTTCGTGCACCGGGATTCGGTGGGAATCAGTCGTTTCCACACACTGCTCATCAAATGGGCGATCATGGCGATTCTCGCGGCAGTGGTGTCTGCGCTGTACATCTGGATCAGCTCGGCGTTGGGGATGCCGGTGCCGAATGCGCTGGAGCTGTGGGAGTTCGGAGCGTTCGTGATCGCGGCGATCGGGATCACCGCGGTGTCGGTGATGGCCGCGTTCGGCACGGCGGGCCTGCTGGTCAATCTGCTGGTGTTCGTGGTGCTGGCGCTGCCGTCGTCGGGCGGGGCGGTCCCGATCGAGGCGACGCCGCCGATCTACGGGTTCCTCGCACAGTTCGAGCCCATGCATCAGGTGTTCCTGGGTACCCGCGCCATCCTGTACTTCAACGGCAGTGCCGACGCCGGACTGCTGCACGCGGTGTCGATGACGTCGATCGGTTTGCTGATCGGCCTCGTCATCGGCATCGTCGCCACCCGGTTCTACGACCGGCGGGGATTGCATCGGGTTCGGCGGACCCCCCCGTCGGCGCCCGCGGAGGTCTAGAGAGTGTCTCCGATTTCGTGAGGGACCTCAGCCAGATACAGACCGCTGAGAGGGCCACTTCGGCCCGGTAGGTGAGTGCGAGCTTGTTGTAGCGGGTGGCGAGCCCGCGCCACGGTTTGAGGGTGGCGAAGGATCGTTCGACGACGTTGCGGGCCTTGGCTCTCTCGGCATCGAACCCGACCGGGCGGCCTCCGCGGCTGACCCGCCGGAGGCGGTGACGTTTCTGGTCGTTCGGTTCGGCGATGATCGCTTCGATGCCTCTCCCTCGCAGGTGGGCGTTCCGTGTGTCGCGCACCGAATACCTGACTGGTGAACTAGGACAAGAGGACGGCCGTGTCCATCGGCGAGCTGCCATGTCACGGTCATGTTGAGGCTTGCCGTCGCTGCTTATCGCGGTCTGCTTGGAACAGAACAGGGTTCGGGGTGTGCCCGGAGACGATCTCGCCCTGGTTGAATTCCGTCTCCACCGACCCGTCACCGGGTTGACGGCCGTTCGTTCCACTGCCACATCAGGTTCACTTCATCGAGAGTTCTCACGCGCGTGAGCCTGCCCACAAATCACGACATCCGGGGTCACTTTGGCGTCCAACTCGATTCGCTTGGGCGGTGTGGAGGAGACTGGCCATATATCGTTGGCGGGTACGGCTGCCTGGTGTTAGGTTCGAGCTTCCGAGTTCGAGTGGTGCGAGAGATTGGGAGGTGAGTTGATGATCGCGGTGAAGACCGCTGCCTTGTGCAGCGCCCGGACCATCCTCACGTCCCGGGCTCCGGTCTGACTGATTCCCATCGCCGATAGTGACGCGAGCCGTGTCGGCACGTAGTCGCGGTGGATTCAGTGTTCGGACGGGGCCCCTTTTCCAAGGGTCTCACTATGTATTCATCTCAATGTTCCTCATCCCCGTTCGACCTGTCCGCGCTCGGTTGGGACGACTCGTTCGCGGCGCTGTTCGTAGAGCATGCGGCCGATGGTCTGGTTCCGGCTCGCGTCGTGCGGGTCGACCGCGGCCGCTGTGACACGTTCACCGCATCGGGTCCCGTCCGCGCGAACAACGCGGCCGTGGCCTCCCTCGACCCCGCCCATACTGTGTGCACAGGTGACTGGGCAGCGCTGCGCCCGGGTCCGGAACCGGAACTAGTGGCACTGCTGCCACGGCGCAGCGCAATCACCAGGGCCTCCTCGGATCGCACCTCCCACCAGCAAGTCTTGGCGGCGAACGTCGACTCCGTCATCATCGCGGTATCGCTTGCGGCACCGCTGAACGCGGGTCGGGTCGAGCGCCTGCTCGCGCTGGCCTGGGACAGCGGTGCGAAGCCGGTCGTTGTACTCACCAAAGCAGACGTCGTCGACGACCCGGGTGAGGCTCTGGCCATCATCACCGACCTGGCTCCCGGTGTGGACATCGTCGCCACCAGTTCCACGACAGGTGCGGGTCTCGACGTTCTGTCGGAGGTGGCGACCGGGACCGCGGTCCTGATCGGCCCGTCCGGGGCAGGAAAATCCACCCTCGCCAACGCCCTGCTCGGACGAGAACACATGAGCACCAGCGAGGTTCGGGCCAGCGACGGGAAGGGGCGGCACACCACCGTGCACCGCGAGTTGCTGCCGCTGCCCGGCGGCGGAGTGCTCATCGATACCCCGGGCTTGCGAGGTATCGGCTTGCAGGATTCCGCCAACGGGGTCGAGCGGGTGTTCGCCGAAATCGAGGCCTACGCCCGGGGCTGCGCCTTCGGTGATTGCGAACATCGCAGCGAACCAGACTGCGCCGTTCAGGAAGCCATAGTCGCCGGCATGTTGGATGTGGGCCGACTCGATCGGTACCGCAAGCTGCAACGTGAAAGTGAGCGGTCAGCGGCCCGGGGGAGCGCCCGCCAGTCGAGCAAGGGCAGCAAAACCAAGAAGCAGATCACGCGGGACCTCCGCGCGACCTATCGATTCCGCGACCGCCAGCGCTGACGCCGCGGGCACGCACCCGGGGACCTCCCGGCGCCGCCGCCGTCGGCTTGCCACAGGCACCCCGCCAGTCTGCCTGCCGACGCCCGCACCGTACAACCCACCATCACAAACGGAGAAGAACTGCTTTGAGCACTCATACCAACTGGATCACTCGCGCCGAGACCGACGCCGACATTCCAGCAATCCGCGCGATCAACCTCGGCGCATTCGAAACCGCCGAGGAGGCCGACCTCGTCGATGCCCTGCGCGTCGATCCGGCGTGGATAGCCGACCTGTCCATCCTCAGCGCCGGGCCGGACGGCAAGCCCGTCGGGTACGCACTATTGACTCGCTGTCACGTCGACGACACCCCGGCGCTGTGCCTGGGGCCATGCGCGGTCCTGCCCGAGCACCAGAAGACCGGGGCGGGTTCCGCCGCGATCCGCGCCGCTCTCAAGGCCGCAGCACAGGCGGGCGAGCACTTCGTTCTCGTTCTCGGGCATCCGACCTACTACCCGCGGTTCGGGTTCACCCGCGCATCGCAATACCGCATCCGGCTGAGTATCGATGTCCCCGATGAGGCATTGATGGCACTGGGCCTCAACTCCGAACAGCTGCCAAGCGGCACCGTCCGCTACGCAGCACCCTTCGGTATCTAGTTGTATGAGGTCTGACCGTGTTGGTGACGCCGTCCTGCAGGCGAGACGCCGGTGGCCGTCCGACTGCTCCGCTGTGCGGTCGACAGTTGTAGGGGATGTTCCATACTTCGATCGTGGCTGAGCGGGCGTTTTCGCTGGTGAACTACGCCGGCGTAGAAGCAATTCCTCAGAGGGCGCCTGTATGTCTCCGAGGTTCTTTGTTTGTTACTACCGCCCGGCGCCACTACCGCCTTCTCGTCACGCACCGCCTCCCATCAGGTGTCGATCGCGCTATTGGGCTAGCCTTTTCAGTTTTCCCGCACGCAGGGCGGCGCATACAAGCGTGACAATGCCCAGACCTACAGTCAGGCCGATCATCGAGAGACCGACTCCGATCCCTTCTTGACTTGTCACCCCATATGACAAGCCGACAGACATGGCTGTGGAAAATCCCGCTGCAGAAAACAGCGGAGATATCAGAGCTCCGGACGTCACTCTCCTCGCATACATCGAAGTCAGCACAGCGAACACTATGAGCGTCACCCCTAACGCCGCAATCTGCCACGCGGGAAAATTACCCGGAGGTGGATAACTGGGCCCTTGAGCGCCGCCGCCCTTGTCTTCAGCTGTCCAACTCAGCCAGCCCGCACAAGCGATGAATCCCAGAACGAAGGCCAGGACGCCGATTTGGAACCGCGATAGTTTCCCCGGACGGTCCCATCGGGGCCAGAATCCGCGACTCACGGATCCGTCGGGCCATTCGGAAACCTCGAAACTGGGGGACCTGCCCATCCCCCAGATCACCAGAGACGCTACCGCTGTCGGAACTACGACCAGAGGGATTTCCAGGGAGGCAAAGTGGGACGGAGAAAAACCACTCCACGACATTGGGTGATCCCTTCGTTTTTGTGCCCGGACACATGCTGCGTCTTTCAGGGACATTACCGAAGCGAATAGTTCCGCTTATCCTGGAGTTCACTGAAGACGAGATCGACTCGCCGAAAAGGCAGACTCAGGATAAGAGGATCCATGTCCATCACCGCGACGCTCGACTCTGATCCTCCCGTAATCATTCTGGGCCCCAGCACGCTGGAACCGTACGTCCACAACTCCGGGAAGCGTGCATCTTCGCCGCGGGCTGACGACCTCGACGCCGTCGCGCCGCACCAGGCCAACAGTCGCATCACCGACGCCCTGATTCAGACCCTCGGGCTGCCCGATACCGTCGCGGTGGCCCGCGACATCGTCGAGACGGGCAGATGGTCGCTGAGGTGCGCGGTGAGTATTCGTCGGAGTGGGCGGCGATCGAGTCGGTCGCGGCGAAGTCGGGTATCGGGTCAGCGCAGACCTTGTACCTTCTGCCTCCATTAGCGATGCGGCCTCTGGCTTCGGTCCACCACCGGCACCGTTGACTACGTTTGATTATCAAAAAGTACGCTAAAGTGGCTGGTGTTCGCGATTATGGCCGGATTGAGGAGAAGATCGTGTGATTTGGCCGCCGCACCGCACCGAGACCCGGGACTGGAACCCACGGCACCGGCAGGGTTCGCGTGCTGACCGCACCCTCGAGACTGTCGAGGTGTCGATTCCCCCGATGATCGCCGCCCTCGACTGTGACCTGGTCGGCACTGTCGCCCGGGTGCACGAGGAGGCAGTCATCGCAGTCGCGCGTCTCGAGGCCGGCTTCGGTGAGCACCTGGCGCCGCTGTCGGATTTCCTGTTGCGCAGCGAGTCGGTGGCGTCGTCGAAGATCGAGCACATCGACGCGGGCTGGCGGGCGTTTGGCAAGGCCCTGGCCGGGGGGAAAGCCAGTGACGAGGCCAAATCCCAGCTCGCCGCCGTCAAGGCGTTGATCGCGATGGTCGACGCCGCTGGCGACGGCCCGATCACGCTCGATACGGTGCTCGGTGCGCACCGACTGCTGATGGCCCCGGACTTCTATACCGCCCGCGACTCCGGCGAAGTTCGTGACGTGCAGAACTGGATCGGCGGAAGTGACTACACCCCGATCGACGCGCTGTTCGTGCCACCACCACCGGAACTGGTTGCCGAGCTGATGGCGGATCTGCTGACGTTCGCGGGCCGCACCGACTTGCCGATTCTCGCGCAGGCCGCGATTGCGCACGCCCAGTTCGAGTCCATCCATCCGTTCACCGACGGCAACGGCCGCATCGGTCGAGCCCTTATCAGCGCAATTCTGCGCCGCCGGGGCCTGACCGGCCGGGTTACTGTCCCGTTGGCATCGGTGATGCTCGCGGACATCCGCCGCTACTTCGACCACCTGACTCGCTACCGCACCGGTGATGCCGATGGGTTCGTAGAGTACGTCGCCAGCGCCGCGGTCGTCTCGAGCGAGGCCGCGCAGGACTCCGCCCGTGCCCTGGCCGAACTCCCCGGCCACTGGCGGGATCTCGCTCGCCCTCGCAGCAACTCCGCGGATGAGAAGATCATCGAAGCCTTGCTCGATACCCCGATCCTCAGTGCGGATACCGCGCAGCAGATCACTGGCACTACCGACGCGAGCACGTATCGTGCCCTCGGTCGGCTCACCGCGGCAGGGGTACTCGAGGTGCTGTCGGAGAGTAAGCGCAACCAGATTTGGGCGGCCACCGATGTGCTCGCCGAACTCGATGCTCTGAGCACGACCATCGGCAAACGCTCCACGGATCACCTGTCGCCATAAGATTCGAGAGGACTGCGTGGCGGGCCAGGTCGTGAGAATGCAGATGACCCGGCGGCGGTCGACGAGCAGACCTACCTGATCGTCATCGTTGTTTGGTGATCAGCCTGTAGAAGTGGAACCTCACATCGTGCTTTCCTGCGTCCCAGCGGGGGTATCCGAGGAGAGGCGGGAGTGGCTGACCATCGTCGAGCACGGTGAATCCGTGTCGGCGGTAGAACCGGCGGAGCGGTTCTGCGTCAAGGTCTTCGGTGACGCACCCGAACCACACTCGGACACCGGTCTGCGCGAGCGGGTTTCCGCCTCGGCGAGCAGTGGCAACTTGATGGGGGCAGCCGCATTGGTTCGAACGGAGGCCCTCTGGAAGAAATGCGTCGATCTCACCCGGGTTGAATGTCAACTCCTCGTTGCCTTTCAGAGCCTTCTGTGCCTTCTCGTAGGCGGCAGCGCTCGTGTCGGGAGCATGTTGGTAGAGGTCATCGAGTTCCTGCTGCAGCTCGTCTCGCTGGGCACGAACCTCTTCAGGTGATATTCCCGCGGCCGCGTCCTACAGGAGCTCGAGAAGGGGCTGTACCGAATTCGAGTGTCTGTTCGTGGCCGCAATTCGGCAGACGTCGATCCGGAGGCGCTCATCCAGGTGTGGCCGGTCGACGAACGCGAGCCGATCCACGTGTGGAGGTGGACCGACGGCATGGACACCCGGGCGGTGTACAGCGAATCGCAAGAGCTGGTGATTCCCCGGCGCTGCTACTCCGAAAACCCCTGTTCGAGTGGACCATTCCTGTGGATGGCTTCGGATGCCGATCGATGTCGAAACAAGCGCTAGCGACCGGCCGGTTCGCCAGTGCGGGTGCGGTGCCGAACCGTCGAGCTGGGAGTGACGATCAGCGGCGCCGCGATCGCGGAGGACCTCACGTGGATCGAATGCCGACCCGCCGAACACGATCCGACCTGTCGCTCGTGCGGGCAACCGGGTCGATCACGTCGACCGCGTCCTGACGGACCTGCCGGTGGTCGGGCACCCGACCCGGCTGCAGGTGCGTTTGCCCCGCTTCAACTGCACCAATGATGGCTGCGAGGTGAGCATCCTCCGGCAACCCATCGACCCGCGTCGCCGCTCTGAGAGCGACCACCACGCCCGCCGGATCCTGCAGCGCCAGGCGGTCGAGAAGATGTCCGTTTCGGCGGTCACCCGCGAGCTGGTGTTCGACCGGCCCGGCCATCTCGACGGTGTCCGCTACCTCGGGGTGGACGAACACAAGTGGAAAGATCGCCGTGGACAGGGCGACCCGGACTTCGTGACCGTGATCGTCGATCTGTGTCAATCGCGCCGGTGCGGGTGGTCCTCGTATTCGATAGACGTGTGGTTCCAGTCGAGTGTGGAGCCGAGTTCTTCGCGATCAGCGCGACGGACTCCGCGCCCGATCAGCACTGCAGCACCGAAGGCAAGCGCAAGCCAGGCCCCCAGCGCAATCCACAGCCACCACATCATTCTTTTCTAACACTGGAGTCTGTGAAGTATCCAAGGATGAGCTGAGAGGCTGCTCACGTCGGCGACACCAGCTCGGTTGCGATACGGAACTGGTTGCGGGCGTCGTCGACGGTGAGGACGGGGATGCCGAGGCTCCGGATGCGGACCAGCAGCGCGGCCTGCGCCGCTGTGCAGATGCCGTCGAGGACGTCGTCGTCGACCACCGCGCAGTGGAGCTCGCCCTCCGCGGCTACGGCGTGGCCGTAGCCGAGTCCGATGATCAGATCCCGGAGGCCGTCGAGTTCGGCCGCATTGCCGATGAACACGACATCGCCCTTGACGGCTTCGACGGCCTCGGGACCTGCGACTGCGTTGCTCATGTGACTCCTCTGCGACTTGTGGCGGCGCGGTAGAACAAGGCACCGGGATGGGGTGCCCGGCTGAGGATAACCCCCTGGCGCCCAGAGAGGTTGTAACGCTTGTACTCCGAACGGGATCGCGAGAACGGTCTCAGGACGGGATCTCCGGGCGTTCTTGCTGGGAAAACGCCCGGCGGCGGTGCCTGCGTCATCATGTGCCGCCTTCCGTACGTGCGACGGCTCTGCATCGGTCAAGGTGTCGCCGCCCACTGTGGCGAGGCGGAATCGACAATTCGGAAGTTGGGGACAGACCAGCCTGTTTGCCGTATCTTTTGGCTGCCGCTCGGCTGGGGTCGTCGACCCGTGGTGGGTGCGGTCACGAACTGGACGGCACCTAATCGAGGGATGGCATGCACAAGAGTCTGGCGCGATGCGCCGCAGCGGTCGTGGTCGCAGTTGCGGTGGCCGCATTGTCGGTTGCTGGCACGGCGCAGGCCGCACCCAGTGGTCCTTCGCTCTCGGCGGCGGATGGGCTGCCGGCCGACCTTGTCGCGGCCCTGCAGCGGGATCTGCAGCTGACTCCCCAGCAGTACCTGGACCGGGCGGCCGCCGCGCAGCAGGTGGCCGGGTATGCCCGTGATGTGCGCCGAGCGGACCCCGGCTCGTTCGGTGGTGCCTGGCTCGACGCCGACGGTACGCCGACCGTCGCGGTCACGACGCAGGCGGCTGCAGATCGGGTCGTCGCGGCGGGCTACCGCCCCGAGATCGTTCCCTTCTCGGCCGATGGGCTGGAACGCGCACTGGCCCAACCGAATCAGCGGATGGGTACCCCGCCGCCGATGCCCCGATTCCGGGTCGCGTCCGGAACCAGCCCGATCGGCGGCGACGCGTACATCTCCACCCCCGTGCCGATTGCCGATGCAGGCTCCTACCTGGTGTGCTCGTTCGGATTCACGGCTGCGGACAGTGCGGGCACTCCGTTGGCGCTCAGTGCGGGGCACTGCGACCCGAGCCGCGCCACGACGGGCACCGCGAATGCCGCGCAGGTGTACGTGCCCGATTTTGCCGACCTTCGCAGCAGCCAATTGGTCGGCAGCTTCGCCGAATCCGGGATCGGCGAGACGGGCGGAGGCCTGGACTACGCCGTGATCAGGTTGACGCCCGATGCCGCTACCACCGGCCTGGGCCAGCCCACGGTCCGCAGCGTGGGCGGCAGCACCCTCACGATCACCGGGACCGCCGTCCCTGTGGTGGGTGCGCCGGTGTGCAAGTCCGGACAGACGTCCGGCTACACCTGCGGGACAGTCCTGGAGTCCGACTTCACCACCAATCTGGAAGGTGACGCCGGTGAGATCTGGAGCGTGCGCGGATTCACCGACAGCGCATGCACCCTCGCCGGAGACAGCGGCGGCGCGATCATCACCGGCACCCTCGCGCTGGGCATCACCAGTGGGTCCAATGTGGCCGATGCCCCGGACTGTGCGCGTGCCGCCACCGTCAGCGGCGGCACGATGACCTTCGGCATCGCGGTGCGGGACGTCCTTGCCAGGGTCAACGGATCGATGGAGTGCCCCGCAGTACCTGGTATCGGCCTGCGGACCGGTGCGAATCCGGCCGGAAGCTGCGCCACCGAGCCCGAGCCCGAGCCCGAGCCTGAGTCGCCGGCCGGTGGGTTCGGTTCGGGAAGCCTCGGCAGCCTCGGGTCCGCATCGTAGGACGCCGAGTCGTGTCCTAGCCGCGAGTGCGGGACCCGCCGACGTATCGCGCATCGAGGCCGCCGTCGACACGAGCTGGGTCGGCGGCGGGGGTCGAAGCACCGGCGCCTTCGGGTACGTACTTACCGGTGTACGCGGTATCGGGCTCGTGGTTGCCGAAGATGGCCACGATCGCGATCGTGAGACCCGCCGCAGCTGCTATCCCGCTGACAAACATGCGGTTTGCGCGCAGGACGCCTGCAATTTTGCTCTGCTTGCGTGGACGCCTTCGTTTCCCCATGACCGGACATCATGCCGTATCACGCGCGCGGGACAGTCGGGTTGGTCGGTTTTCTGTGGGTTTGCCGATGGTGCGACGGCCGCACTCAGGGCCTCGCGTCGGTCGTGGGACTCGATGACCCGGCCGGGGCCACGCGCCAAGCCGGGGGCCTTCGCCTGTAGCCTCTGATCCAGAAGACTTGTTCCGGTCACCACAACGGCGCAACCCGGCATATTCTCGGGTGCAAGCTCCGGAATTCTGCCCGCGCCATTGCATGTTTCGGCTCTCGCGCGAACACCGGTCCTCGCCGCCCTTCATGACGGGCGTCCCGCGATTCCCGGACCCGGAAACTACAGGCTCCTGCCTGGCATTTCGACCCGCTACTGACGAGAGACAGACACGTGAACAACCCCATCACGCTCGGGGTCATCGGCCATTCGAGCAAACCTGACGAACGCCGACTGCCGATTCATCCAGCGCACTTCGATCGGATCGACGCCGAACTTCGATCGCGTATCTACCTCGAAGAGGACTACGGTCGCGATTTCGGCTACTCGGACGAGTATCTGTCCCGGCTGCTCGCGGGCGTCCGCACCCGCGAGCAGATAATCGCGGAAACCGATGTGGTGCTGCTGCCGAAGCCACTGGCCGCCGATCTGGAGGGGCTGCGCCCGGGCCAGGTGCTGTGGGGGTGGCCGCACTGCGTTCAGGACAGTCGGCTGACCCAGATCGCCGTCGACAAGAAGCTGACGCTCATCGCGTTCGAGGCGATGAACCATTGGAGCCGGGACGGCTCGTTCAATCTGCATGTGTTCCACAAGAACAACGAGCTGGCCGGCTATTGCTCGGTGCTGCACGCGCTGCAACTGATCGGTTCCACCGGAAACTACGGGCGTCGGCTCAGTGCCGCCGTCATCGGCTTCGGTGCTACCGCGCGGGGCGCGGTCACCGCGCTCAAGGCTCATGGGATCCACGACGTCGACGTGCTCACCCAGCGTGGCGTCACGGCGGTGGGTTCCCCGATCCACTCGGCTCGAATGGTCTCGTTCGACAAGGATGGCGGTGACGTCCGGGGCAGCCACGTCATGCTGGACAACCACAGCGTTCCGGTGCCCGGATTCCTGGCCGAGCACGACATCGTGGTCAATTGCGTACTGCAAAACACGGATTCGCCATTGATGTTCCTCACGGAGGAAGACCTCGTGGACTTCCAGCCCGGCAGTCTGGTTGTGGACGTCTCCTGTGACGAGGGCATGGGGTTCAGCTGGGCCCGCCCCACCTCGTTCGCTGAGCCCACCTTCATCGTCGGCGACAACATCACCTACTACGCCGTCGACCACAGCCCGTCGTATCTGTGGAACTCCGCATCCTGGGAGATCAGTGAGTCGCTGCTTCCCTTCCTGCCCGCCGTCATGGCTGGGCCGACCGACTGGGAGAGTGACAGCACCCTGTCCCGGGCCATCGAGATCCGGGACGGCGTCATCGTCAATCCGGCGATCCTTCGGTTCCAGAATCGCTCCGCCGACTATCCGCATCGGGTCATCGAGGGTTTGCTCCCATGAAGGTGGAGGGCGGCTTCCACTAAACTAAGCCCATACCCCGTACCTGTATCCACTCGATCGGAGGGTGGCCGAGATGTCGGCTGACAGTTACTTCAGGAGGCAAGGGGCGGACATCGCCTACCAGTTCAGCGGCAGCGGCTCCGGCCCCGCGGTGGGATATGCACATGGTGTTCTGCTCAGCCGTGCTGCGGTTCGCGATCTGCACCTTCTCGATATCGACGGTGCGGCCCACGGGCGTAGATTGCTGACCTACGATCAGCGTGGGCATGGCCGATCGACGGGGCGCCCGATTGTGGACGACTATCGGTTCGACAACTTCAGCCGAGATCTCCTGGGATTGATGGATTTCGTCGGCATCGAAGAACCGACGGATTTCGTCGGCTCATCTCTAGGCTGTGATGTGGCGCTGCGGTCTTCGATCGCCGCACCCCACCGGTTCCGTCGTCTGGTGCTGATGATCCCACCGGTTGCGTGGGAGAGTGGCCCGGGTTCGGCTCAGCATTGGTACGTCGACGCCGCGGACGCGATCGAATCTGCGGGACCGGACGCATGGATCGATCACTGGGCTCACAGCGATCCGCCAGCCATTTTCGCCGACTACCCGGAGTTCGGCTTCACCCCGGATGTCCCGCACTCGCTGCTCGCTCCGATCCTCAGAGGGATCGGATTGTCCGATCTGCCGGCACCCGAGGCCATTGCGACACTGAGGCATCCGACCCTGATCCTGGCCTGGGATACCGACCCACTGCATCCGGTTTCGACCGCGAGGACTCTGCACAACCTCATTCCGGACTCGATGCTGCACGTATCGTCCTCAGTGGAAGATGTCAGGACCTGGACCGAACGCATCGCCGCATTTCTCGCAATCTGAATCTCCTTCCAGCGTCACCCGTCTGGCGTTGGCAGGGCGATCACTGTGCTGGCCGTGCGCGGCGCCATGCGCTGGCGGCGATTGCCACCGCGGCCACCGACAGGAGGTCGGACATCGTAACGCCGTGGTCTCGGGAGAAGCTCCAGAGGATGTCACCCTCGAGCTTCCCGCTGGCGAAGACCCACACCACCGCTACCGCCGTCAGTGCGAATGCTGCACGTCGATCCGGCTTCGCGAGACACCACGCTGCGAGGACGATCAACAGGTTCATCGTCAGGACGGAATAGAAGAGGTCTCCCACGCGCACCATCCTGACGCATATGCGGCGGTGGGGCATGGAATGCGGGGCGTGGCGAGAAACGAAGTGCCGCATCGCCGTCCTCGATCACACGTGGTCGGTCACTTCCCGGTGCGCAACTGGTCTGTGCGGATGCGGTATTCCTCGGCATCGATCTCACCCCGCGCGAAGCGTTCGTCGAGGATCTGTTGGCCGCTCGGACGTTTCGGGTCCGGAGGAGTTCTGCGATCCTCGCGCATGGTGCGGAACAGCGCCATCACCCCGACGACCACCAGCGTCCAGAAGAGCACCATGACGAGGATCATCAGCGCCCAACCGCCCCATCCCATTCCGTAGCCCATGCCATCGTTCCACCACATCATCACGACTCACCGTCCCTTCACCTCCCACAGTGACCGGCGACCCGAGGTGAATCGATGATGGTTTTGTGAAGATTTACTGAAGGGCGCCCAACGCTGCGTCGTCTGCCGCATCTACGGGCCGAGATACCGGCACGATGGAGACTATGGACAACACGACGGTTCACTCTTCTGGCCGCACCGCCGCGGGATACCGGGCCTTGGTGGTGGACGACGAGCGCCCGTTGGCGGCCATTGTCGCGAGCTACCTCGAGCAGGATCACTTCGAGGTCAGCGTGGCACATGACGGAACGGATGCACTCTCCGCTGCCAAGGAACTCGACCCGGACGTTGTGGTCCTGGACCTTGGGCTGCCCGGCATCGACGGCGTAGAGGTGTGCCGGGAGCTCCGCAGGTTCTCCGACGCGTACGTTGTGATGCTGACCGCGCGGAACAACGAGATCGATACCCTCATCGGGCTGTCGGTGGGCGCTGACGACTATGTCACGAAACCCTTCAGCCCACGCGAACTGGTCGCCCGCATTCGCGCGATGTTGCGGCGGCCGAGAAAGGTCCCGGGGGCCGTCTCAGGTGACTCCGATTCGGGTGCGGGTGAACCGCCGGCTCGGCAGTTCGGCGACCTGCACATAGACGTCACGGGGCGGGAAGTTCTTCTCGGCGACGAGCCCGTAGTCCTGACCCGGACGGAGTTCGATGTGTTGGCCGCCTTGTCTTCTCGGCCCAGGATGGCATTCAGTCGCCGTCAGTTGATCGAGGCCGTCTGGGGCGAGTCCTGGGTCGGCAACGAGCATCTCGTCGACGTGCATGTGGGCCATCTGCGCCGCAAGCTCGGTGACGACCCGGCCTCGCCCCGCTATGTCAGCACCGTGCGGGGTGTCGGGTATCGGATGGGAACCGGGCGATGACGGCTGATTCGTCGGCGTCGCCGCGTGTGCAGGATCGCGTGATACGCCGTCGGCGAGTTCCGGGTCTCGGGGTGCGGCTGCTGTTGGCGCAATCCATGGTCTTGGCGGCAGGGGCCGCGACGTCTTGGGCGGTCGCCGCTTTCGTCGGTCCGCCGTTGTTTCGTGATCATTTGCGCGAAGCAGGGGTGGCGAACTTGCCTGAGGAGCAGTTGCATGCCGACCAGGCGTACCGCTCGGCCACCATTGTGTCTCTGACCGTTGCGATCGTGGTGGCGGTGATGGCCGCGTTGGCCGTTACCTGGTATTTCAGTCGCCGATTGCAACGCTCGGTGACCGAAGTGTCGTCCGCGGCCACGGCCGTTGCTGCCGGTCGCTACGACATCCGGGTCTCACCTCCGCACCTCGGTGAGGATTTCGATGCCCTTGCCCAGGCGTTCAATCAGATGGCCGCACAGCTCGATTCGGTCGAGACCACCCGTCGGCAGCTTCTCGGCGACCTTGCGCACGAGATACGCACCCCTGTCGCGGTGCTCGAGGCCTACATGGAGGCGCTCGAGGACGGCGTCGAAACCCTCGATGCCGACGCGATCACGATGCTCCGTGATCAGACTCACCGGCTCGCGCGCTTCTCCGACGACGTCAACGCACTCGCTCGTGCGGAAGGCGATCGGACGTCGATCGAGTGCACGTGGGTTGCCCCCGAAACTCTGATTTCGACGGCTCTGACCGTCGCGGCCGACCGGTACACGGTGAAGGACGTCTCGCTGACCGCTCACGTTCCCTCGGGCCTTCCATTGCTCTGGGCCGACCCGGAGCGGCTCGGACAGGTACTCGGGAACCTTCTCGACAACGCCCTGCGCCACACCCCACCGCGAGGGCGCGTGGAGGTGACCGCTGAGCAGGGGCCCGAGCTGGTCGTGATCGAGGTGACCGATACCGGCGACGGCATCTCGGCAGACCACCTGCCGCATGTGTTCGAACGCTTCTACCGTGTCGATGCCGCGCGCGACCGCACTCATGGAGGAGCGGGAATCGGGCTCGCGATCGCCAAAGCCCTGGTCGAGGCTCAACATGGCCGCATTGCAGCTCGCAGCGATGGGCCGGGGACCGGATCGACTTTCATCATCACCGTTCCCACTCGTCCGGCGGCATGATGGGAAGTGCTCGCTGACGGCAATCGCGTGCCCCGTTCCACTGCAAGATCGCGCGGTACGTCCTACGTGGCACTAGTGGGCGTGGACTCCGCATGCGTCGGGGCACTGGGTTGTGATTCGGGGGTAGGAAGCGAAAGCCGTTTGAGCATCAGGGCATTGACGGCCACGATGAAGCTGGATCCGGACATCGAGAGCGCGGCAATCTCCGGGCGCAGCACCAGGCCCAGTGACGGCTCGAAGACTCCGGCCGCGATCGGCAGCGCGATCACGTTGTAGCCGACGGCCCATCCGAGGTTCTGGCGCATCTTGCGCAATGTGCCGCGCCCGATCCGCAGCGCGATCGGCACGTCCAGCGGATCCGAGCGCATCAGCACCAGGTCTGCGGTCTCGATTGCGACGTCGGTACCGGCCCCGATCGCGATACCCAGGTCTGCCTGTGCCAGTGCGGGAGCGTCGTTGACACCGTCCCCGACCATTGCGACCTTCCTGCCCGAACGCTGCAACTCGTCGATCTTGGCGGCTTTGTCGCCGGGAAGCACCTCGGCGATGACGGTGTCGATGCCCAGCTGTTCGGCGATTCGCTGAGCGGTTGCCTCGTTGTCGCCGCTGAGCATGACCACCTCTATGCCCAGCTCGTGGAGTTCGGATACGGCGTCAGCAGAGGTTTCCCGTGCGGCGTCAGCCAACGCGATCACCCCGGCCCCGCGGTCGTCGACGGCCACCAGGACAGCAGTACGCCCGCTCGAGGCCAGCTGGTCGCGCCGATCCATCAATGATCCGAACTCGACTTGCCTGTCCTCCATGAGTTTGCGGTTGCCGACGGCGACATTGTGGCCCTGCACCTCGGCGGTAGCGCCGCGGCCAGGAATGCTCTCGAACGCGCTCGAGTGCAGTGACGCGACCTCGCGGCCGGCGGCGTATCGGACGATCGCACCGGCCAAGGGATGTTCGGATTCCCGTTCTACTGCAGCGACGAATGCAAGGAGCTCGTCCTCGCTGATTCCGTCGGTGACCACGTCCGTGACCTCCGGCTCACCCTTGGTCAGGGTGCCGGTCTTGTCCATCACCACCGTGTCGATACGTGCCGACGTCTCGAGCGCAGTGGCGTTCTTGAACAGCACCCCGCGCTGCGCGCCGAGCCCGGTGCCCACCATGATCGCGGTAGGGGTGGCCAACCCCAGCGCGTCGGGGCAAGTGATGACCACGACGGTGATTGCGAACAGCAGCGCCGTCTGGACCCCGGCACCGCCGGCCCACCAGATGAGGAAAGTGCCGGTGCCGCCGATCAGTGCAACGAGGACCAACCAGAACGCGGCGCGGTCGGCCAGTCGCTGCCCAGGGGCTTTGGAATTCTGGGCCTCCTGGACCATCGCGACGATCTGCGCCAGAACGGTCTCGGAACCGACCTTGGTGGCCCGCACGCGCAGGGTGCCGGTGGTGTTGATCGACGCGCCGATCACCTGTGCCCCAGGCGCTTTGGTCACCGGCAGGCTCTCTCCGGTGACCATCGACTCGTCGACTTCGGAGTCGCCGCTTTCGACTGTTCCATCGACCGGGATCTTCGCGCCGGGGCGGATGAGCAGCAGATCCCCGGCCACGACTTCAGCTGTCGGGATCTCGACGGGTTCGCCGCCGCGCAGCACCACCGCCATCGGCGGAGCCAGTTGGAGGAGGGTGCGGATGGCGTCGTTCGCACCTCCGCGGGCCCGCATTTCGAACCAGTGTCCGAGCAGCACGAATGTCGTCAGCACGGAGGCCGCTTCGTAGAACACCTCCCCTCCACCGGTCAGCGTCACGCCGACGCTGTAGAGCCAGCCCGCCCCGACCGCGACGGCGACGAGAACCATCATGTCCAGGGTGCGGGCTCGCAGCGCCCGGTAGGCACCGTCGAAGAAGATCCACGCCGAGTAGAACACGACAGGCAGGCTCAGTAGCAGAGTGAACACGTCGTCGCGCAACCCGAACGGTGCCGGCACGCCGAATCCGAGCATGTCGCGGCCCATCGGGGACCACAACATGATCGGAATGGACAGCAGCAGCGCCACCAGGAAGCGGTTGCGCATGTCCCGGACCATGTCGTCCATCGACATGCCGGCATGAGCGCCGCCGTGACCCATCATTTCCTGCTGTGAGCGACCCTCGAGTGCCTCGTGCTGGGCAGGCATCTCGTGCGGAACCGGTTCGGTGAGCGCCGTGGCAGTCGGTTCGGGGTGCGCGTGGTCGGCCTCGCCGGAGACAGTGACCGGCTCGGACATCGGGTCGCACACGTGATCGGGCACCGAGCGGCCCGAGCAGTGGTAACCGCAGTCCCGCAACCACTTCGACAGATCCTTCACCGAAGTGAGGTCGGAATCATAGCTGACGGTGGCGGTCTGGTTCACCAGATTCGCCTCCACCGATGTGACCCCGGGGCGCCGGGACAGAACGGCCTCGATCGTTGCCGTCGAACTCGCCCAGTGAAGTCCGCCCACCTCCAGAACGGTCGTTCGGTTCATTCGCGCGCGCTCCCTGTCCAGTCGATGGCGCCGGTAGTCGATGGCACCGTCGAGCATGCCCCCACCCGGTATGGCTTGGCTAGTCGTTCGATGAAGATTCGATGAAGAACGCCGCCGCGGAAGGTCAGGCTGGTAGACGAGTGACTTCTGTTACCTGGCGAGAGCGCGTTCAGGGAATCTTCACAGAACTCTCACCGATTTGCAGGTGTAGACCGCCGACCATGGGGCACGAGAGATATCGAATCATGCGAGGAGTTCCGTATCGGAAAGTGCACTGCCCGATGGGGATCGGGCTGCGTTGCCGATGTGTGAAGAGGCCCTTGCTGGAGAGGAGTGAATGAGCAATGTCTGACCAAATGATGGCCATGTGTCACCACATGATGATGTGGCTGCACCATATGGGGGTTCCCATGCCGATGATGCCTGGCATGTGAGCTTCGAGTGCTCCACGGACAGCGATCAGTTCCGGTAGTCGAGGCGGGTCATCATGCCTGCCTCCTGGTGATACCCGTTGTGACAGTGCAGCATCCAATCTCCGGGGTTGTCCGCGACCAGATCCACAGCAATCCGCTGCATCGGTAGCACGATCACGGTGTCCTTACGTGGCCCGGGTGAGCCGTCGGGGCGGATCACCTGGAAGGTATGCCCGTGCAGGTGCATGGGATGCCACATCATCGACATGTTCGTGAAAGTCAGTCGCGCTCGCTGGCCCTGTTGGATTGTCAATGGCTGCATCTGGTCGAAGGTGCGTCCGTTGATGGTCCAGCGATAACTCATCATGTCGCCACCGAGGTCGGCAGTGAGATTCACATCCGGCGGCCCCTGCGGCAGCATCACTTCGCCGGTTGCGACGAAGGTGTCGACGGTACCGACCCGCCCGCCGAGCTCGGTGGGTCGGGAATCCGGGGCGGGCACAGTCCCCGCGCCGGTGCGCAGCAGAGCGCGGGCCTGGGTGTTCTGCCCCTCCTTCCCCTCGGCAGCGGCGACGAAGGGAAAAACCCCGTCCTGTGCCGTGACGATGACGTCGTAGCGTTCGGACATTCCGATCAGCAGGGCGTCGACCTCGGTAGGGGCGACAGGGAAGCCGTCGGTGTGGGTTACCGTCATTCGGTGCCCGGCGAGCGCGACGCGGAATGCGGTGTCGGCGCCTGCGTTGATGATCCGAATTCGGATCCGCTGGCCGGGCTTGGCGTCGAACGAGGTGGGAGCGGTCGGCACCCGGCCGTTGATCAGGTAGAAGGGATAGTCGACGTCACCGGCGTCGCCGCCGAGCAACTCACTGCTACCGGCTCCACCGGACATCATGCCGCTGCCTGGTTGTTCGCTGCTCTGCGTGCTCGAACTCCCCGAGCCGCCCATGCCCGGCATGTTCATCCCAGGCATGGAACCGTGGTCCATGGAACCCATTCCGCCCTGGCCGAGGTCGTCGAGGACCTCCTGCGGGCTAGGGCCCACGCCGTCGGTCCAGTCGTCGAGAACGACGATCCACTCGGCGTCGTAGGCCAGGCTTTCGTTGGAGTCATCGACGATCACTGGCACGTAGAGCCCGTAGTCGGTCTGCAACCCCACGTGTGGATGGGCCCAGTAGGTGCCCGAGTGCGGTACCGAGAACCGGTAGGTGAACGACTCGCCCGCACCGATGTCGGGGCTGGCGGGAGCGGCGCCGTCCATATCGTTGCGTAGCGAAATGCCATGCCAGTGCAGCGATGTCGAGTCCGGCATCTTGTTGTCGACCGTGATGGCCAAGTCGTCCCCGATGTTCGCCCGGATCACCGGAGCCGGAATCGAGTTGCCGAAGGCGAAGGAACGTACCGTCGGGCCGCCGAGGTCGATGTCGGTGAGTTGTGGTGCCAGTGCGCCGGTGACGGTGCGCCCGGTGTGGGGTCGTCGTGCCTCTGCGGCGAGGATGGCGTTGAGGTCGACGCCGGACGCCGGTGTGCTGGTCGTGGTGGTGGACGGTGTGCTGCATGCGGCCAGCGTGAGGCTGCCGAACCCTACCGCTGTCGCGGTGAGGAAGGCGCGCCTGTTCACGACGGGGCCGAGGTTGCCGGAGGTGGTCACGAAAGTCTCCTCATGAGTGTGTGCTGCAACCGAATTGGCGCAGCGAGGACGGGACTGTCTGAGCCCGATGCCGTGCCGGAAGGCACAGGTCGGGGGAGACGGTCACGTACGCAGGACACACTCGAGGCGCAGCACCTGCACCCCAGAAGTTGGTGGGGCCCGCCACTGACCCCACCGGCAATAACTCTGGAGAAGACTGCTGAGTCCGATACTGCTGCCGAGTAGGGCCAGTGCGATGAACCCGATCAGCAGAGGATTCGATACGCCCACCAGACGAGGGAGTGTTGCCATGCACGTCGCGCCAGCGAACTCCGTCGCCGGTGCCGACCGGGCTGCGGGTCCGTGATGATCGACTGCCGGGGAGTCGGCAACCGCCAGAGCGGGATTGCCATGGCAGGCGCCGGTGGAGCCGGTGCTGGCAAGGCCGTGCATCGCGAGCAGCCCAACCAAGATGACGAGAGAGATCAACGCACCGGCCCACATTCGGGTCAGGGCTGCGGTGAGACTCATCGCGACGGACCTTCCGGTTCCGGTGAGGATTGGTCACTTCGACTATAGACCAGTCGGGGAGATACCCCCTATGGGTGTTTTGTGTCAGGAGGTGGACCGCATGGTGGAGCCGTTGCTGACCGTGCCGTACCGACGACTGGGGGCCGGAGGCGCACATCCAGTCTGGCTGTGGTGCTAGACAGTGACGTCGTACTCCACCCAGAGCAGTAGGTCGCGGGCTGCCGCGAGCCGGGTTGCGTCGTTCCCCTTCGTGACCGTGACGACCATCGTCGGAGGGATCGACACTCCGGCAGCGGCATTCAGAGGGAGCGCGGTGAGCGGGTTGCCATCGCCCAGCACGCCTGCATTCGACATGGCCAGGCCATCGTCCAGAATGAACGGGATGGAGGCGCCGCCGCCGGTGCGTAACGTCGCGGCATAGCTTCCACCGTCGACTCCGGGCACGAGGATCGCTAGATTGGTGATCTTTGCGGGGTGCGGAATCGGGAGCTCACCGAGGGGGAAGGTGACCTTCGCAGTCGCGTTCTTCTTTCGCAACGTGGCCAATCCTGGGCTGTCGACAGCGAGCGCCGAAACGAACAGGGATCGTGACGCCGTCGCGGGCGGGTTTGCAACCTCGACGCTGTCAGTTCCATACGCTGCCTGGAGATCGAAGGTGATGAGCACGTCGGTGACCCGGTGAAGGCCGGCAGGGTTGGCGCGTGGCGGCAATTCCAGGGACCATGTGGTCGTGAATGCGGTGCCCTCGAAAGGCAACAAGCTCTCTCCAGGCATTCCGTGTAGGGCCAAGTCGGAGTCGGAGTGGACCCGGAACTCGCTGATGGGTTGGGCGTCGGCGAACCGAAGCAGCGGGACCCGGGCCGCGTCGGAAGCCCTGCGCAGCAGTGAGAAACCTTGGTTCGTGAGGATCCCTCGGGTCTGTTCGACTGTCCCAGGTGTCTCGACTCGAACGTCGACCGCTCGGATGCGGTGTGCGAATGTACCCGGATGACTGGTGGTGAGGTCGTCGTCGGTAAGTGTGAAGGTGCATCGGCCGGACTGCTTGAGTTGACCGAACGCGAGCGGTAGATCGCGGGCCATGGAGTATGTTCGCTTGATCGGGACTGAAACCCGGGCAGCGCCCAAGCGAACGGCCTCGAGCTCAGCCAGGTCCAGCGCAAGCCGATCGACTCCTCCCAGATCCCGCATGCGGGCATCGAAGTAGTCGAGTTTGACAATGCGTATCGGTGTGGCGAGCTGGTAGGCGAGTGCTCGTTCTGCGAACCATGCGGCCTGGCTGGCCAGGCTGAGATATCGGTGCATGCCGCGACGGGCGACACCAGCCAGTGCATCCCAGAAGTCTCGGTTGAGGAACCGCTCGTTTTGGTAGGCGGCCAGATCGCGCGCATAGGCAAGGTCGGTGGCGGCGATTCGACCCTGCAGATCGGCGATCGCGGCGTGCCGCTCCTGGACCTGGACCGCTGCCTGAGCGGCAGGCAGTATCTCGGTTTTCAGTGCGTTCAGTTCAGCCTCGCGTTTCGTGGCGGCATCGGCCATGCCTTGCAGGGCCGTGGTGCTCAGGACCGCGAACGCGGCAAATCCTCCCACCACACCCAGCCCGCCCATGGCGCTGCCGAGCCCACTCGTGTTTGCAGCCGCAGTTGTACCGGCGTTCGCGCCCAGACCAAGCGCTTCGCCGACACCACTGGTACTGACCGCGGTGTATCCCTCGGACGCCGTTTTGCCGACGTCGACCATGGAGCTGACGCTGGACTTCATGCCGCTGAAGTAGTCGGAGAACTGATTGAATATGGAGTTCTTGTCCGCAATCTCTGATTCCTTGGCGGCTATCAGTTTGTCGACGTCCGAAACCAGCTTCTGCGCTACGGCTACACCGGCTTTCGCGATCTCAACCTGCTCGGCAGCGATCACGACCGCAGCTTGGGCCCGACGCTCCTGAGCCTTTGCGGCCATCTGATCGAGGTCAGCTTGCTCAACCCGGCTGAGGTAGGTCAGATAGTCGCTCTGGGCACCTTTGGCGCCCGTCGCCCAGCGGTGCGCGGCACCGAACAGGGTCTTGAAGCGCAGGATCGGGACGGTGTCCTCGCGGTAGCCGTAGAAGTTCAGGCCGGACTCCAGCTGTTGCAGGGCGAGCCGGGCGCGGTCCAGCTGGTTACGCACCCGGGGGTTTTCGGCTGTTACGAACCACGGCACCTGGAACTGGGGCGGCCGGTAGGCGCTGGTGCCCGGATCCTCACCGTGTAGGAATACTACGGCCTTGTACAGTTCCCGAGCCCGCTCGAGGTTGGCCGATTCATCGGTCCGGTACAGCGTTTCCGCCCACGCGAGCAGCGCGTCAGCCTGCACGATGCGGGCGTAGCGCTCTTCGAGAGGGTGCAGGATCTTCGGATCGGCTGTGAGAACGTCGTATCCGTCACGGAATTGAGGCGTGAGCGAATACGGGCCGTCCAGGCGCCGGTCGTTGTCATACACAAGGCGTGCCGTGTAGGGCCGGTCGCCGAGTTGTTCGTTCCAGACCAGCTTGCCGGCTACTACGCGAGTGGCGATCACGGCTCCGGCATTCGGGTGCCGCACCATCCCGGCGGGGGTACCCGGCGTGCCAATCCCGACGAAGAAGCCAGTTACCGATGCGGCGGTATCGACGGCTCCCTGCAGGTCGCCGAGGCCGATGTGGATCTGGACACGCAACATCGGCAGGAGGTACCGCTTCTGATAGACCCGGAGACGGGTCGCCTGGTCGCGTGCTATTCGAAAGTCCACGACATCGCCGTAAAGACCGCCGTCGAGGGCGCTTGGTGTTGCCAGCTCGAAATACTGCTCGAATCCGTCGGGCGGGTAAGACGCCCGTGTGCCGGTGAGCTCGGTGATCGTAGTGACCTTGAGCGCGCGCCGCTTCCCGAAACTCACTGGACGCGGGAAGTTGCCGACGCTCAGGGTGGGTTCCCAGTCCTCACCGGGTTTCGTGGACGGACCCGCGTCGAGCAGGCGGTCGGCCTCGTCGGCGAGTCGCGCTGCAGCCCGGAACTGACCCTTGTCGATCGCCGCGACCAGTTCGAGGAGCTTTGTGTCGGTCGCGCCGTACGCGAGCAGGAACGTCGCCGACCGTCTCACTTCGTCGATCGAGCCGAAGTATGGTTTGTATGCCTCGATGCCCCAAGTGTCTGGCCGGTCGCGGTGATACTCGAGGAAGTTCCTGCGGTCCTCGGTGAGCCATGGACCTACACGGTTGCCGACGATCTGGGTGCGCAGTGCGAAGAGATTCTCGGGAAAGAACGGACGCTGGCGTGCGAGCCACTCTTCGTAGCGTAGGAAGAACGGTGCGGAGCCGACAACCTCGCGCCACAGGAACGGCTTGCCCCTCTCGCCGGGCAACTGTGGGTCAATCACGTTGTCGGATGGTTCGATCGGACCCTGTGCCGTGTCACTCAGGATGCGCGACAAGGTGTGCACGTTGAGTAACACGGGACTTGACATGTGTGAGTCGGGTTCGGCGAGCGGCAGCCGGTAGCGGTTGCTGAACTCTTGGACGTCGACGGGTGCCAGCGCCAGGAGAACATCAAGGTGTTCGCGATCGCTGATGAGCCCCTGGGTGGGGATCGCGTCGGCGGCGATCCCGAACCCGAATCCGCTTCCGGTCGGCGCGGCGAGGATCTTTTGGACGATCGGAATGAGCATCCGGTTGACGGGGATTTCGGTGCGCTCACTGGTGCGGAAGTCCTGGAAGAAGCGGACCTGTAGCTGCCGTTCGACCACTTCCGGGAACTTTTTGGGATCTGCGCTCGGTCCATGCTTCTGTTGGTGTGCGAACAACACAAGGGCGCCGCGTAGGTAGTCACGATACGACTGATCGTCCGGGAGAGACCACGGGAAGCGATCCCAAATCGGCAGGCCGAGGCTGTCCGGGTCGAGCGGGAATGGTTCGAGGTCGAGGTCGAGGTCGAGGTCGAGGTCGCGAACGGGAACCGGTTGTACGGTGCCCTGCCGCAGCGCGTCTGGATCGATGAGGTGGTCGTTGTAGCCGTCAGAGAGGCGGTCTTCCGGGAGGTGTTCGAGTAGGTCATCGAGTATCCGAATCCGCTCCTGAACCGAAAGTAGCCGCACAACGCTGTCGTAATCGGGACGAATCAGATCACGTGCAAGATCGTCGGCGCGAAACCTGCGGCTGGTGACCAGGTGGTCGGCGAGGGTTGCATAGCTACCCGCATCGACAGCGGACGTCGGCATCACGAACAGCTCGGCCATCGCTCTGCCGAGCAGGACCGCGGGTACGACCGGGGTTCCCACGCGGTCTCCGGCGAGACGCGCAGTCAACCCTTGCCTCCACGCGGACGAATCGATCTCGAGTGCGACCAGACCGTCAGCGTTGGTTGGGGCGTCGGCAATCACCAGGTCATCGAGCGCTATCTCGACCGGCGCCTCGGCAATCGGCCAGCCGGTCGCCCGGTGATGTACCTGAACGCGGACGGTGAGTCTGTCGGCATCGGCGCCCATCGAGAATTCCTTTCACAGATTCCACTCATGAGACCTGTTGGGCGTATCAGCCGTACCCACCTGCCGACGCATCACAGCCCGCGCAATGCAACCGGCGGGCTGGTCGGACTTGCCATCCGCCACCACCCCATCATCCTCGGAGCAACGTCTGATCGGTGTCGAAACGAGCTCGCTTGTTTGACGCGCCTCGTGGGTCGATTCCTGATGGGAGTGCGCTCATCTTCTGTTCAAGAAACCTGAACTGGCGCACTACGTCACCGACCCGCCGCGTTCGGGGGATACGACGCAGAAAACGAGGTGCCGTGAGTGCTGCCACCGCGGGACGCGCCAATGCCGGACTCTGGAACCGCCGATTCACCAACCCTTGACGGCAGTCCCGTCCCACCGCGAATCGGCCAACAGCTCCGGTGCCGGACCGACGAAGGCGCGCGCGGCGTCGGTATCGGCGGTGAGGGTGAAGCGCAGCCATGCGGTGAGGTATCCCCGGAATCCGCCTCCGTCGGTGGGCCAGTTGTGCCCCACCCCCAGCAGGCGGCCGCGAGCTGCGGGCCCCGGGCTCACGGCGTGATAGGCGGCTTGCGGTATGGCCGTCGAGACCGGATCCTCGGCGCCGGTCAGGTAGAACACCGGACCTGTCAGTCGAGTCACATCGATCACGTCGACGGGCCTGGAGGCCCACCAGGGATCGGGCAGGTCCAGCACGGCGGTGGAGGTGATGAGTCCGCCGGAGTTGGTGCTGGCATTGATCGAACCCCCGGCGCCCTGCGAATGTCCGACGGCGGCGACGTGAGCGACGTCGATGCGATTGTGAAAGACGCTCTCCGGGTTGTCGTTCTGCGCCAGAATGTAGCGCGCCGCAGCCAGGATCTCGGTCCCGTCACCGGTGACGCTGCTGTCGGCGACCACGACGACGAAGCCCCAGGAGGCCAGGTGGCGTAGCAACTCCTCGTACTGCTCGTACGTCGCGTAGCTGCCGTTGCCGAAGGTGACCACCGGATGGCGCTCGGGGCTGGTGGCGATGTCGGCGGGGTGGAACACCTGGTATCCAGGCACCGCAACGGATGTGACGGCGTGGATGCCGGTGGCCGCGTAGCGTTCGCTGACGGATTGCCGTTCCGGAGCAGTGGGAGCCGCCGGAGTCGTGGGGCCTGCGGCGGGAACCGATGCGATGGCTGGTGCTGAGAATCCGGACGCCAGCGGCATCGCGATGATTGCGGCGAGGAGTAGTGTCCGGGTGCGTCGGGTGCTGGGCAGCGGAGGTCGTCGTAACGTCACGAACCCACCGTACCCAGCGTCGGCGGAGGAAGAGTCTGTCGTCGCGGACCCTTATCTCCGAGGGGCGGCGCTAGAGCGTGGTACCGAGCAGCCAGAAGATGCCGAGACCCACCGCATTCACCACCGTGAACGCGGCCGCCTCGAGCGGTGGATACTGCGCGAACGCCGCCTGTCCGACTTGGTAGAGAGTGTCGAAGTAGGCCGGCAATGTCGTGATCGATGAGCCCATGTCGCTTCTTCTCCCAGTTGGTGTTCCGACATCAGGTACATCGGATACCGGTGGGGGCTGTTACTTCATCTGAATGACATTGCGGTCGAGGTCGATCGAAATGCGGTGCCCGTCGCCGCTCAACTGATGCCGGGCGGCAGCTACGGAACGTAAAAGAATGCGAAGCCCGGGGTGACGATACCGGCCGCTGGTACGACGGCGACGGCGAGTTGCCCGGCCCCGGTCTGCAGGATCGCCCGGGCCGGGATTCCGTTCAGTCCGTCCGACAGCCGGGCGGAACCGGACGCCCCGGTCGACATGTTCAGCCAGCGCACCTCTGACGAGAGCAGGCATCCCCATCGGTCTTCCTTGCCGCCGGTGACCGTCACCGTGCCAGGTTGTTCGCCGACCACCGCCACACAGCGGACCGAGGGGGCGTCGAAGCTGCCGTTGGGGTTTCCGAACGGCGCCGGGTCGATCTGGAACGGGACGGTGACCGCTGCGGATGCGAGGGCCGCCGGCGCCAGAGCCGAGCCGATCACGATGGACCCACAGATGGCCAGTCGGCGAACGAGATTCATCACGGTGACCCTCCGGTAGTGACGACGATGGTGATCCTCCACCGTAAGCGTCACTGCTGCGAAGGGTGGGACTTCTCGGAAGATGCGGCGGTGCTTTCGATGGCGGGACGCGCTGTAGGCGTTGGTTCGTCTACAACGCTGCGAGGTGCTGCTCGAGCAGGTCGAGACTCTCTCCGTGGTCATCGCCGACCTTGGCCAGCACGCCGGTCGCCAGCATCAGCCAGGTCAGTAGGTGCGCACCCGGCTTACCTGCGAACGCGGGGCGAAACCGAATGGTCTCGGTCAGGATGTAGCCGTCGTCGGTGGGATCCATGGTGAGCGTTACGTTCTGGCGGATGCCCCGTTGCTTGCCGGTGAATTCGAACACTCTGTTCGGCACGTGTCGAGTGATGGTCCATCGCACGACATCGAAGTCGCATTCCTCGCCGTGCTTGCTGTCCCAGCTGTGCCCGGCATCCATCGCGAAGTCGGGCGCCAGGACGGTCTCCGTCTTGTGTTCCTCGTACTGCGTCGATTCGGACGGGTGCGTGAATGCGTGCCAGATCAAGTCCGGGTCACCGTTCAGCCGTCGCCAGTTGGTGAAGGATGCGTAGCCCATATCTGCCTCCTCGATGCGCCCCGGCGGCCAACGAACGTGCCGGCCCTGGGCGAGTGCCTCCGAGAAGGGTAGCTGTGCGGCGCGTTGAGCGGCATTCCTCCTCGGGGACGTAAGGGCCCGGCCGACGTCAGGAACCACATTGGTTAACGCGGACGTCAATGGCGTCGACGACCAACCCCGGAGCGTTGGCAGCGCGGCGGCCGAAGTGTGCGCGGGGAGGCCTCCCCGGCGAGTGCGTGCGACATCCCTTGACTCTAAAACAACACATCTGTATGTTTTCGGTGTCGCTTGGATCACACTTCCAGCTGTTCCGGACTGCAGCCCACTTCGGATGCCAGCCGTTGCCGAGCAAGTTTCTGTCCGCGCGTTCCAGCGCGGTGACACAAGACGAAATGTAGGAGGGCGAGATGGCCAATACCCCCGCCGTGATCATCGTCGGTGCCGGAGTATCGGGACTGTCGACCGCGCTGGAACTGGTCGATGCAGGGCTGACGAACGTCACGGTTCTCGAACGCCGCCATCCCGGCGAAGGCTCTTCGGGTCTGTCTGTGGGGATGGTCGAAACGCAGTACTTCGATGTCGGCGATATCGAAACGCGGGTGTATGGCCGGCGATTCTTCGACAGGATGTCCACCGACCACGGCCTCGGCTTCGTCCACGGTGGCTATTTGCGTCTCGCAGCATCGGATTCGGATATCCGCGACTTCGAAGCGAGCGTCACCGCGCAGGCCGATTACGGGGTCGATGACTCATTCGTGCTCACAGCGGACGAGATCACCCGCCGATGGCCTCGGATCGTCATGACCGATCGACTCGGAGGCCTGTTCGGATCCACCGACGGCTACATCGATGGATACGAATTCTGCACGCTTGCAGCGGGTCTGATCTCCGCGAAGGGAGGACTCGTTGTCAACAACGCCGAACTCTTGTCGGCGACCAAGGGATCCGGTCAATGGCAGCTCGACACCACCCGTGGCACGTTCCGGGCCGACGTCGTCGTCAATGCGGCCGGTCCGTGGGCTGGTGTCGTCGGTGACCTACTGGGCGCTCCCGTTCCACTGAATCCACAGTTGCACGGTGCGGTCACGATCGACCTCGGCCGCGACGCCGATACCCTGCTTCCGTTCGTGATGGACTATGTGCCCAACTCGGGCACAGACGGAATCTATTTCAGGTCGGAACGTCCCGACCAGCTCATTGCCGGGCTACACACCGACGAAGACATTCACGAACCGGTTTCCCCGGACATTCCGCTGGGCAAGGTCTCCCACCACTTCCTCGAGCGTCTCTCGGAACTGATGGACGAGCGCCTGCGACTCCCCGAAGATGTTGGCATCAGCGGTAGTTGGCAGGGCATCTACCCCATGAGCCCCGACCACAGACCGATCGTCGGTGCACATCCGGACGCCCCCAGCGTCGTTTGCGCTCTCGGTGCGGGCGGATCGGGCATTCAGCTCGCACCCGCCGTGGGCCGACTGGCCGCCGAGTCGATTCTTCAATGTCCAACTGCTTTCTCCGACGCAGTGAACTGGTCCCCCTCCCGGTTCTCGCACGTCACCGATCTTGTAACAGCACTCTGAAAGGCCACTGATGTCAGTCACTCTCAATTACGGAAGCACCTCTCTCGGGGCAGATCTCGACTCGCTGTTCGACAACGCTCTTCTCCAGGCGCGATCCGAGATCCCGGAACCGCTCGCGCACATCGTGGACGGACAAGCACACGCTGTCGGTGAGGTTTTCGAACGACGTGACCCGGCCGGCCCCGATCGTGTTGTGGCCCGCGCACACACGGCATCCCAGGAACTCGTCGCCGCCGCGGTTCAGGCCGCTCGCGCAGCGGCGAAGAGCTGGCGCGCCGACTACGTGAGCAGGGGCGAACGGCTTCGTGCGGCCAAACCGTTGTTTGCTGAACATGCGGTACGCATCGCGGCAACCATTTCCGCGGAAACCGGCAAGAGTCGTATCGAGGCTCTGGCCGAAGCACAGGAATCGATCGATCTCATCGAGCACTATTGCGCGCAGATGGAGACGAACAACGGTTTCGTCACTCCGCTGCAATCGAAGCCGACGGAGTCCAATACCGATGTGCTGCGCCCCTACGGCGTCTTCGGCGTCCTGGCACCCTTCAATTTCCCGGTGGCGCTTGCCGTCAACATGGCCACCGCAGCCTTGGTGACCGGCAACACGGTGGTGATCAAGCCGTCAGACAAGACCCCGCGTTCTACGGCGCTGGCTGTCGAGCTACTCGCCACCGCTCTCCCCGCTGGTGTGCTGAACCTTGTTCACGGCGGGGGAGAGGTCGGTCGGATTCTGTCCGAATCCGACATCGATGGCTTGGCTTTCACCGGATCTGCGCAGGTCGGGTGGGAACTCGTACGGACTCTCGGCCGAGGTAGCTTCGCCAAACCCGTACTCGCCGAAATGGGCGGACAGAACCCAGCAATCGTCATGGCCAGCGCTGATCTCGACGATGCCGTAGAAGGTATCGTCAGGTCTGCTTTCGGATTCTCCGGCCAGAAGTGCAGCGCCACGCGCCGCGTCATCGCCGACGCCTCAATTCACGATACTCTGGTCAGCAAGCTGACTACCCGCATGGAGCAGCTTGTCGTCGCAGATCCATCCGTCTCGGACATGTTCATCGGCCCCGTGGCAGATGAACACATTGCCGCCCAAGTGGATGCTGCTCTGGATCAGGCCGCAGCCGAGGGAACGATCGTCACCGGCGGTCGGCGAACGGATCTTCCCGGCTACTTCGTGGCACCGACTCTCATTGCACACTTGCCGCGCGGCCATCGCCTCACCAGGAACGAGTTGTTTGCACCGGTCATCACCGTCACGGCCGTCGAAGGCATCGACGACGCGATCAACGAAGCCAACGCCGTCGACTACGGCCTCTCCGCCGGAATCTTCACAGCATCTGCCGTCGAATCCGAGCAGTTCCTCGACGAGATCGAAGCCGGTGTCGTCTATGTCAACCGCCGCGAAGGCGCCACCACCGGCGCATGGCCGGGAGTTCAGTCCTTCTGCGGCTGGAAGGCCAGCGGCTCGAGCGGCAAGGGCGGACTCGGTCCTTGGTACCTGCAGGGCTTTGTCCGCGAGCAGAGCCGCACCCTCGCAATCTCATCGTCGAATCAGGAGACGACCCGATGATCGACCACGCCACGACACCACCCGAAGCTGCGGCCAACCGTAAACTCGGCACCGGCCTGAAACAACGCCACGTCACGATGATCTCGCTCGGTGGAATCATCGGGGCAGGATTGTTCGTCGGCAGTAGTGCCGCAATCAGCACTATCGGTCCCGCCACGCCGGTGACCTACGCACTGGCAGGACTGCTGGTACTTCTGGTGATGCGCATGATCGGCGAACTCGCGGTGAGCCATCCCGGCGTCGGATCGTTCACCGACTTCGTTCGCATCGGCCTCGGCGACCTCGGCGGATTCGTCTCCGGGTGGCTCTACGCCTACTTCTGGCTCATCGTCGTCGCCATCGAAGCCATTGCCGGCGCCGCGATTCTCCAGCGCTGGATCCCCGGTCCCATGTGGGTGATCGCTCTGGCCCTGACGGTCATCATGGTCGGAATCAACTGCTTCAGCGTCAAGTCCTACGGGGAGGCCGAATTCTGGTTCGCCTCCATCAAAGTCGCCGCAATCATCGCTTTCATAGCACTCGGAGCCTCGTACATGTTCGGATGGGGACGCCACGACCTCTCCATCGGAACCAACCTCATGGGTGATGGCGGATTCGCACCTTTCGGTATCGCTGCCATCGTCGCAGGCATCCCCACCGTCATTTTCGCGATCTGCGGTGCAGAGATCGCCACCATTGCCGCTGCCGAGTCCGACGAACCCGCCAAAAGTGTTGCAGCGATGACCAAATCGGTGATCGTGCGTGTGATGCTGTTCTACGTCCTGTCGATGTCTGTCATCGTCTGCATCGTTCCATGGCGCTCCATCGTCCCGGGTGAATCCCCGTTCGTTGCCGCGATGGACGTCATGAACATCCCCGGCGCCGCCGACATACTGACGATCGTGGTTGCCGTGGCCGTTCTCAGCTGCATGAACTCTGGAATCTTCGTGTGTTCGCGTGTTGTGTTCCGCCTCGCCGAGAAGCATGACGCACCACATGCAATGTGCGTGACAACGTCCAAGGGTGTACCACGACGCGCGATCATCGCCAGTGGCCTCGTCGCCTACGCCGCAGTCGGACTGTCCGTCGTTTCCCCTAACGGAGTCTTCCTCTTCCTGGTCAACGCCTCCGGCGCGGTGATGCTGTTGGTCTACGGGCTGGTTGCCGCGGCCCAACTCAGACTGCGCCTCGGCTACACCAAGGAAGAGCAAGACGCTCTTCCCCTGAAAATGTGGCTGTTTCCCGGTCTGACGATCTTCACGATCGTGGCCATTCTCGCCATCCTCGTAGCGATGGGGCTCGACGCGGCACTACGTCCACAGCTGGTCGCCACCTTGGTCGCAACTGCGGCTCTGTTCGTCGTGTACCTCGCCCGACGCACTACGGATCACCGGCAGAGCAAGTCCGACAGCACTACCCATCCCGAGGAAGAAGAAGTTCGATGACCACTGTCGATCCGCTCTACACGAGAGCCGTGGAAGTTCTCCCCGGAGGCAATACCCGCTCAACCGTTTTCGTTGCACCACATCCTCCGTACGCTGTCCGCGGATCGGGAGCCGTGGTGGTCGACTCGACCGGTCACGAGGTCATCGACTGCAACAACAACTACACCGCCCTCATCCACGGCCACGCTCACCCTGAAATTCTCGAAGCCGCTGCCACCGCGGCATCGAGCGGAACTGCATTCGGACTGCCGACGCACTACGAAGTCGACATGGCCGAACTGCTGCGGCACCGTACTGGCGTCCCCCAGTGGCGCTTCTGTAACTCTGGCACCGAAGCGGTCATGATGCTGGTGCGTGCAGCACGTGCACACACCGGCCGCGACCTCATCATCAGGTTTTCCGGTAGCTATCACGGTACGTACGACGGTGTGGTCAGCCAAGGCGCGTCCGGGGTTCCCGCCGCTGTCGCCGACTCGTTCATCGTTCTCCCGCCCAACGACGTCACAGCATTCGAAACCGCGATGCGCGAGCACGGCGATCGCGTCGCTGCCGTTCTGATCGACTTGATGCCCAACCGGGCAGGCTTGGTACCTTCCACGCAGGAATTCGTCGACACGCTCCGCACCTTGTCGACAGCACATGGCGCCCTGCTGGCAGTCGATGAGATCATCACTTTCCGACTCGGGTTCGGTGGTCTGCACCAAAGGTACGGAATCACACCAGATTTGGTATCGCTCGGCAAGATCATCGGCGGCGGCTACCCCATCGGTGCGATCGGGGGAAGTCCCGACGTTCTATCGAGCTTCAGCCCCTTGGCCAACGGCACTGTTGCATGGGGAGGAACGTTCAGTGCCAATCCCGTCACCATGGCAGCAGGAGCGACAGCTCTGCGTCTGTTCGACACCGAGCGCATCGAAGACCTCAACTCCGCAGGTGATCAACTTCGAATTGAGTTGTCTGCTGCCGGACTCACCGTGAACGGCAGCGGATCCTTGCTCCGCCTCGTCGTCGAAGACACCACCGCACTGTGGTGGGAGCTCTACCGACATGGAGTGCTGGTCGGCACGAACGGACTGCTGTCCCTGTCCACTGCCATGAACGACGAACAGATCGAATCGATCCGCCACGCGGTATTGAGAGCGCACTCGGCCCTCGATACCCGCGTGTGACGAAAATGTGGGGCGCACCCGGCTACGACGGCTGGGAGCGCCCCACATTGCTGTCAATTCGCCGACGATCCAGCGCTACGACCGATGCCCCCGACTCGGCTACATCCACCACCATCTGGAGTCCAGGTGACCACGCTTCAAACTCACATTCTGCCCGTGTCCGCCGACCCGCTCGCCGACGCGCACACACAACTGAGATCTGCAATCGACGAACTTGGCTACGACGACAGCATCTTCGAGATGCTCGCCCTGCCACGTAGGGAGGTCGCGGTCAGCGTTCCGCTCCGACGCGACGACGGCTCGATCGAAATACTCCGTGGCTTTCGAGTTCAACACAACCTCTCGCGCGGACCCGGCAAGGGAGGCCTTCGGTACAGCCCCGATGTCACTCTCGACGAGGTCCGCGCCCTGGCGATGTGGATGACCTGGAAGTGCGCCCTACTGGATGTCCCCTACGGCGGGGCCAAAGGCGGGGTCAGAATAGATCCCCGCAACTACTCCACACCCGAACTCGAGCGAGTTACTCGCCGATACACCAGCGAGTTGTCGCATGTCCTGGGACCCGATACGGACATACCCGCGCCCGATATCGGCACAGACGAAAAGACCATGGCGTGGATGATGGACACCTATTCGGTGAGCCAAGGCCGGACCACTCTCGGTGTCGTCACCGGTAAGCCCATTGCTCTGGGGGGCTCGGTAGGGCGGGCGGATGCCACCTCCCGCGGTGTCGTTCATATCGCTCTGTGCGCGCTCGAAACGCTGCAGATCACAACGGATCACGCCACGGCGGCAGTTCAGGGCTTCGGCAAGGTCGGGAGGGGTGCGGCTCGCTTCCTGTGGGATGCAGGGGTCAAAGTCGTTGCGGTGAGCGATCTGTACGGTGCGATCTTCTGCGGAGGCGGGCTGCATATCGAGGCACTCGAAGAGCACGTCGAACGGACCGGCACCGTAGTCGGTTTCAGCGGAACGGACGCCATCGAGTGCAAGGACGATCTGCTGCTCCTCGCGGTCGATCTTCTCGTGCCGGCCGCGGTCGAGGGCGTCATCAACGGGATGAACGCAGGGCAGGTCAAGGCCAAGTTGATCGTCGAAGGCGCCAACGGCCCCACAACCACCGAAGCCGACAGCATTCTCGCAGACAACGGCACGATCGTCGTGCCCGACATTCTGGCCAATGCAGGAGGCGTGATCGTCTCCTACTTCGAATGGGTACAAGCCAATCAGTCGTATTGGTGGACCCTGCAAGAAGTCGATGATCGTCTCAAGGCGCGTATGTACGCCGCCTGGAATCGCGTTCACATGCATGCCCGAACACGCGGTCTGACGCTGCGTACGGCAGCGACGTCCCTGGCGGTACACACGGTTGCCGAGGCCCACAAGCTGCGCGGTCTCTACCCGTAGCAGCGCACGCCGTCAGTCCGGTGGGGTCACGGTCGGAACGTTGTGGTTCGGCGCAGGCCATGACCCCACCGACTGACGATGTAGTGGAGTTTCAGCGTCCGCCTTCATCCAGGTGACGAACAGCGCTACCGGCGCTGCAATACAACGATGGACCATCCGAATTTCGATACTGCACAACGTTGTTCGACTTCGAATATGCTGTCGCTGACGTTCCTCGGCCGTATCAACAAGCCGGTGCTCAGGGTGGGCACAGTAGAGGCCACCACCCGATCGTTCTCGTTGACCAAGGCCATTTCTCTCTCGGACTCCCCGACCGCTTCGGTCCAGGCCTCCACTATCTGGGGGAGGTCGACATCAGCGGCCAGCACACCCGCACAATCGTCATCGGTCAGGACCGGATACGAGACTGTGACCGTGTAGTCATCGGTACCCCAACTGTCGATGAAGGGACCGGAAACGGTCGTTTGTTTCGACTGCTTCGCCGCCGCGAACCAGCGCAGCGATGCGTAGTCATAGAAGCTGTCGGTGTCGGGGTCGCTGCCGTGAGTACGCGCAATCACAGAACCATCCTTGCGTCGCCACCACACCATCGCGGGTGATCTGCCGTCGATGGTGTAGTCCACTGCGAAACCGACGCCTATCGCCAGTTCCATGTTCGGCAAGTCCAAGAGGTTTCGCGTCATACTTCGTATTCGTTCGAGGTCGATTTCCGATGACGCCGAAATGGCTTGTGCCAGCGATGACAACGAACTCGCGATGCCGTCGATGCGCTCGGCGACCCTGGCCGCCAGATCCTCGACTCGGTCGACTGGCATCACGATTACTCCTTCACCGACGAGCTGGGCGACGTAGCTCTGCTGCAATCTCGGCAAGTGCTACAGCCACTTTGGTGGAACCGTCCCGCACCGCAGTGGTGGCGGTTTCGCGGTCACCGTCACGTATAGCCGAGCAGACTTCACTATAGGCGGTCGCGACTTCTTTGCGTAGAGTGTCGGATTCGAACGCCACCGACAAAAGTGGTCCATGCTCGGTGAGAACTGCCACTGCTGCGCGAGTCAGGCGTACCGACTGTGAGGCAGTCGCAATGGCGATGAACATCCGTCCCTCAGCTCGACGCGCTGAAGCCGAAGTGGTGGCGGCGGCTAGTTGTTCGGCTCGGCGATCGAGATCATCGACCTCATCGTCGGTCGAGCGCTCAGCCGCCAGGAAAGTGGCAGCCTCGGCCAGGCTGGTCTTCCAATCCGACAGGTCCCGTAATTCGACCGGTGACATCTGGAGAAGCTGCTGTCTTCCGTGTACGGACGGCTTGTATGCCTTTCGCCTGACGAAGGTTCCACCCGAGCGGCCACGTTTGGTCTCCACCAGCCCTGTCTCCCTCAACAGGCTGAGTGCTTCCCGTAAGGTCACGGGAGAGACCCCGAGCTGCGCTGCAAGGTCTATCTCAGGTGGTAGTTGTTCACCGTCTTTGAATACATCCAGGGCGATCGCAGTTTGAAGGCGTTGGAAAATCACCTGGGTACGCCCGCCCGCGTCTATCGGGGCCAGAAGGACCTGTCGCAAACGGTCCGAGGTCGGCGATGCTCCTGTTGTCAACGCCGTCCCTTCGCCGCGTCTCGTTGGACCCGATTGTAGTGCTTGGAAGGTCTACTCGGTTCTGGGGTCAGTAGCGACATCGTCGTGACACCGCGCGCATGTTCGAACAATTGTGTGACGGGTTGTTGCGATTCCGCTCAGCTGGAGGCGGAGCCGAACAGCAGGTACCCGGAGCCGAACAGCAGGCGTGATACAGCGAGGTCCATCTCGGTGATCGGTCGCAGGGGGCAGGGGCTGAAGTCGGTTGAAACGCCGCCTTCAGCGTCCTCCCGACACTTGGTGATCTCCTGCGCGGTGAAGGTCCGGTTGAACCGATTGGCGTCCAAGAGCGTCTCAGCGGAACCCGATTGGAAGAGGCTGCTGCCGCTTGCGGTCGGGCTCCCGCCACCGATGGAGTCTTGGGCATGGGCCACTGCAGGGGTTGCTGTCAGGAGTAGCCCTGCTGTCAGGATTGCGGATCTGGTCAAGGTATGTCGCATGGTGGTCATCTTCCTACGTAGTCGGAATGATTCGGGGCGTATTCAGCGTTGGGCGATTCTGCGCCCGCCCCGCCGGCGCATGCGCGGGAAGTCTCCGCGATGTCGGACCGGGATTTCGTCGCCTTGTTCTCGATCCCGGCGAACTGCCCGTCGGACTGCTGAATGAATCCAGGCGCCCAGGGGGCGAGCTTGACGCAGTGATCGGCGGTGAGCCGGGACCTTCCATCGATGTAGTTCGCGGTGCAAGAGCGGTAAGAGTAGGCGCCGACAGCGTCGGGACCAGGTAAGCGCCGCAGGTCAGCGCGCTCGGTAGAACAGTATCGACCGAACGGTCCCAGGTGATGAGAACGGACAAATCGGTAGCCGCTCGAGCGCATTGCGGCAGCGCGACTGGACCCTCCTGTGGGAGATCCTCCGCATCATCCCGCCACCGCGCGGACGTCGCCGCGCTGGGTATTCTGGCGGCCGGGTGATTTGCCCGGTTTCGTCAGCTATCCGGAGGTGGCGCAGTGAGTGAGTTGTCCTACCCGAATACGTTCCCGACCTATGCGGTACTGCCCGAGCTTCCCCTCGACGAGGACGGTCGCGCTGAGCTCAGTCGGCTGATTTGGGATCTGCTGATCACCGGCCGAGGCGACATCGACGACTTCATCGACTTCTACGGCGAGGATTACGATCTCACAGAGGAGCAGCTCGGAGCGGCGTTCGTCGCGCTCCGCACTGCCCGGCTGCGCCAGCAGACGGAGATCGGAGCGTATACGTCCCGCACGATCGCCGCGTTCGAGGAGCTCAATGCCAACGGCGTCGTCGCCCGCGTGGATTTCTCCTGCTGCGGTAGCTGCGCGTCCGGCGAGATCTGGGACGAGCGCGACGACAGCCGCCACTGGCAGGGTTTCGTGTACTTCCACCAGCAGGACACCGACCGTCTCGTCGAGGACGGGGAAACCTACATCGGCTATGGCGCGTTTCCACCCGCAGCATTCGACGAGGCTGCCTACGACGCGCTCAGCGAGGACGCGAAGGAAGCCCTCTACTCGGCCGATGTGACGCGCCTGCTCGACGACGTGGTGTTTCCCGTCTTGCGTCGGCACGGCATCGAGCCGGTATGGGATAGGGACTTGGGCACGCGGGTGCTGCTCGAGAACGCCGACTGGTACAGCCCGATCGAGGCGTAGTGGGCTCTTCTGTCCGTCCCGCCGGAGTGTGGCTTCCCGGTCGTCGAGGTCAAGGGGTAGTCCAGGAAGCCTGGTGCGTGAGCGACGAGTCGGGAGTGCGGATTGCCCAGTAGTAGGCCATCGCAGTTCCACATCGCCTTCTGCGTCGAAGCCCTCGGAGGTTGCGAATTCGGTCGTCTCGAAGGGGTCGTAGCGTAACCGACATGACCCTCGACCTCCGCAAGCTCAATCACCTCATCGCGGTCGCTGCAGAAGGCAGCTTCACGCGTGCCGCGGCGCGAGTGCACATGTCGCAACAGGCGCTGAGCAGTTCGATCCGCGCACTGGAGCGCGAGGTAGGGGTCCCGCTGCTCCGTCGTGACGCGACGGGGGTGACAGCACTACCCGCTGGAGAAGCCCTCATCGAGGACGCGCGCATACTCCAAGGGGTCACCCGCGCCGCGTTGGAACGAGCAAGGCGCATCGGCCGCGGGGAAGTCGAGATCTTACGTATCGGGCATACACCCGCCGTCACCAGCGAGGAAATCGTCGCGTTGCTGCAAACGGTCAATGCCCGGTACCCCGGGTTCGCGGTCGAAGCGCATCAACGATTCCCGCACCAACTCGCTGCCGACCTCGCATCCGGACTGCTCGACATCGGGCTGTGCCGTGGGATGGCTCCCGCCCGTGGCCTGTCGCGTGCCACCGTCGCGCGCCATCGGCTTCGTCTCGCGGTCGCGGCGTCACACCGACTCGCTGCGCAATCCTCGGTCGAGATGACCGAGATCGCTGACGAAACAGTGATCGTCTGGGGAGAACCGGGTCGGTCCGGCTACACGGACCTCCTTCTCGAACACTGTCGGCAAGCCGGCTTTCAGCCTTCTTACCTCCGCAACCCGATCCAGGGCACGCCGCCCATCACGGCGGTTGTCGGCACCGATCAGGTTGCTTTCGTTACCTCTCCACCCGGCTCTGTGCTGAATGGCTCCGTCAAAGTTCTTGAACTACAGCCACCGATCCACGCGCCCGTGCATGCCCTATGGCCAACGAACGTCACCCACACGATGCGTGCGCTGTTTCTCGACATCCTGAGTGAGACTGTCTGATTGACGGTTGATCCCATACGTCGACGGCAATCCGTGCGCAACTCGGTATATGGCTCCAGCCGCAAGGCGCATTCCCGCTCACAGCAAACCCAGGTGCCGGGCTGTGGTAACTGCCTCGACGCGTGAGCGTGCTCCGAGCTTGCGGTACAAGCTCTGGCTCTGGGACTTGACTGTGTTCACCGAGACGAAGAGTCGGGTGGCGATCTCTATATTCTTTGCCCCCGTTTCCAGTTCGCGCAACACGGCTACTTCGCGGGTGGTGAGGTCGACGTGATCAATGGCGTCGGGGAACACCGGGCGGGTCGCGGGCGGCAGATCTGTAGGCGCTTCTCGGAGGTGTGCCGACGAGGCCGCCGAGCGGGAGGACATCATGGCGAAGGGGCGCACAACGCCAGTGCGCGAGGAGAGGGTCCGTGCATGACGTACGTTTTTCTCCGCAGCGGCGGTATCGCCGAGTTCGGTGTACGCGGCGGCGGCGATCAAGGCGATCTCGATGGGTGCGCGCAGGCCCCGATTCTGGTTGGAGGGCAGTTGAGTGCATTCACCCAGCGCGCCTTGGGGATTGCCGGTGAGCAGTTCGATGCGTGCGCGGACGGTTGTCAGTCCCGCGAAAGTGCCTGGCGTCGAAGCGATGGTACGAGCCTCGCTTCCGCGTCCGAGTGCGCACAGCAGGTCGGCTTCGGCCGCCGCCAGGAGTTGCGTGGCCAGAGCATCGGATGTGAGCCAGCGACGATAGACGGACTTCTCGTGCCATAGCTCGGACAATCCGGATTCCGCGTTCCCCGTCATCAGCGCATACTGTGAGCGCGCGTAGCTCGCGAAGCTCCACAACTCTTCCTGGTCCGAGACCGTCCCGATTGCGTCGAGCGCTTCACGTGCAGAGTCGAGGTCCATGCGATCGAGAGCCGTCAGCGCGCGAGCCGTCAACTGCCCGAGCGCGGTGATCGACGACATTCCATCCGGGGGTAGGTCGAACTGCTCGCTGGTTGATACCCATTCGCCCGCACGGGTCGGGTCGCCGTGGACGGCGTAGAGCAGTGCGAGTTTTCCGGAGGCGTCGCGCCGGACGAAGTCGAATCCTTCTGCTAGCGTGCCGGATACCGCTTTCAAGAACGCGTCCGCACACTCGTCGAAGTTGCCGTGCAGGAGGTGGTTGATCCCCCATTGAAGGTGTAAGAACGGTAGCCCGTCCCGGGCGGGTGGATGCTCAGCGGCTTCGCGATCGGCGAGTGTCGACAGGCGGGCGCTGAGCGCCGCGGCGTCCCTGAACCGTCCACTCATCCGGAACTGCATCGATCGCAGTGTCTCAGGCGCCAGTTCGCGTTCGAGGCTCCCCGGCTGGGCTGGCCCGCTCTCGTGGAATTCGTGTTCGGCCGTGGTGGGTCGAGTGCGTGCGGCCTGTACAGAGAGACTGCGCCACGCTCCGAGGAGGGGGTTTCGGTCCACAATCTGGGGAGGCAGCGCAAGGAGGGCATCGCGCGTCGATTGCTGCGGCACAGCCATCAACGTCAGCCAGTGCGATTCGATGATCTCGGCGACCCTGGTCCAGTCCTCCGACAAGCGTGCGTAGTCGAGTGCGCGAAGTGGCTGTCGACGCGTGAGCTGCACGGTGCAGAGTGTTGCCGATGTGCTGCGTACGACCTCCGGCGTATCCTGGCATGCCATGCGCAGCAGGGAATCACGAACGCCGTCGGGTATTCGATAGCTGTCCCCTCCAGGGCCGAGTCCCCGCGTGGCGATGCCACACCATTCAAGCTGGGGCAGGTCCAGGTCTCCTCCGACAATCGGGGCCGATGAGTTGTCGAGCTCATGGGCGATGGATAGTCGCGCGAGGTCGAAGTCGGCGAGTTCTGGATCTCGCGCGGAAGCGTCGCGCACATAATCGTCGATGGCTCGCGTGAGCGTAGACGCGAACAGTTTCGGGCCGATCGACAGGTCCTCGGCGAACAGGCGGGCTACCGATGCCGCCACCGCGGTCAGCGCCGCGTGGCCGCCCGTCAGTTCGCAGACGGTGTCGATGTCCCGTGTCGACAGCCGGTGGCCGAACGTTCGCAGCCAGAGACCGGTCTCCTCTGCGGTGAACTGAAGTTGGTTCGGCGTGATGACCTGGTAGCCGCCTGGTGGCCTCGACAGTGTCGGGAAAGCGAAACTCAGGCGCGTCAGGATGATCACGGAGATGCGCCGCCCAGGTTGATCGAGCAAGTCGACCACCCGCTCTTCAAGAGCGGTGTCGTCGAGGCGTTCAGGGAGGTCCAGCACGATGACAGTGGGCGATGTCGACCTGGCGAGGGACTCTTCGGCCGCTGCCCAATAGCCCTGTCGTTGTCCGCGGTTGTGTGGGGGAGCGATGATGACGACCTGATCTGCGGGAAGGCGGCCCGACTCCCGCCATGCCTCAACAACGGCGCTCTTCCCCGACCCTCGTGGTCCCCGGATCACGGTCACTGACGGCATGGAATCGAGAATCTGCGTCAGCCGGGGCCGCGGAAACAACTGTTGCCCAAGTGGGCGCCACCGTCCGCCTTCCGCCGCGACCCCCCTCGACATGATTCGACTCTTCCCTTCTCGAAGATTGCCGGCCTGTCCATTCGGCCGAATGATCTGCACCTCCAAAATCGGGTGCGTCGAGTTTCACGGCTCAGAGCATTCTGACCCGCGCAATGTGAAAGCCGTACCGGATCTCCCAGGCGCACAACGGGGCTGAGGCCGCCCGCCCGCTGATGGCCTCCCTGTATCCGATCAAGTTGTGCCCGCACGCGAAAATTCTGTTCCCCTGCTGCGCCGTCGCTCCGGCCGTGGGCGATTTTCCACCGCTGCTTCCAGGATGAGACAGGGGTGGCGACCGCGAGGCTGGTCAAACAGCTACGACCACTGCGGACTTTCACTCTTCGTCGCATTCCTGGCGCTTGCAGTGGCGGGTGGCTTGGCCGCGCCTGTGCTGGTCGCCCTCGGCGAGCGCATCCGCACACGTAGAGCCGAGCTGGGGTGGAGTCAAGAGCGAGCCGCGTATGAGTGCGGCGTTCACTGGACCTACCTGGGCCCCGGATCGGATCGGCAGCGGTGCGGACACGATCAGGGCTTGGTGGCGAATTTTTCGCAGGTCGGAGCGCCTCACACCGGCTGGCGTGCGTGATCTCGCCCGGCGGGTGCGGCAGGCCCGCGACGAGCTTGCCGCCGTCAGACGCACCCTGACCGCCCTCGCCGCCGCCTACGACCGGATCCCCGACGAGGACCTGAGTGAGGCGGGCCGCGCCGCCCGCATCGAGATCATCGACTCCCTCGCCGACGTCGGACTGGACCGGGGTGATGCCGCCGAGTCGTTCGAGAGCGGGGCTGCCTGGTAGTGGTTCAGCCCCAGAAGATCGGGCCGCCGCTGCGGTCGATGTGGTCGAGCAGATCCTGAACGTAGGGGCTGGGCGCGAGTGGGTCGTACCGGTGGAACTTCAGGTTCCGGTCCCGCCAGTACAGCGTCCACAGCGGCTACTACCGTCCGGGCATGCTCATCGGGTGAGAACCCACGATCGTCGGTTTACGCGCTCAGCGCCAGTGGGGTGATGGCGTCCAGCTGAGGCGCGAGGCGCTCGCGCTCGACATCGATGTCGTAGCGGTCCTGCAGGTTCATCCAAAACCGCTCGCTGGTCGAGAAATACCGGGCCAATCGCAGGGCGGTATCCGGAGAGATGCGGCGCTTTCCGTGCACACTCTCGTTGATGCGGCGCGGCGGCACTACGATCGCGACAGCCAGGTGGTGCTGGGTGATCCCGAAGGGCTTGATGCACTCCTCGTTGAGGATCGCGCCCGGTGTGATGATGTCGAAAAGTGGTTCATCCTGGGCGTTCATGGTCCAGACGAAACAGATCCGCCATTGATCGTTGATTCGGATGCTGTGCTGTCCCTTCCGGTCTCCTTCCAGCTTTTCCAGCCGGTTCTCTGGCGGAACTCGAAGGTCGTTGATGTCGTCCACGGCGTCGAGGATCAGCAGCTTCCGGTATGCCGATCGCTGAACCTCCGGGCCGAGTTGGCGGCTGTGGCGACGACCCCATCAAGGCGATCGTCCTAATGAAGGAGCTTTCCCGCAACACCGTCCGTTCGGCGCTCGCCGCTGAGGGTCCTCCGAAATACCAACGCGCCAAGGCTGGTTCGATCGCCGACCCCTTCGAGTCCCGCATCCGGGAGTTGCTGAGACAATTTCCGGCGATGCCTGCGACCGTGGTCGATGCCCTTCATCCGCACGGATCGGGGGACGGTATGGAGCAGTGCGAGCGTTCTGGGGCTTCGCGCCGGGCGAAGTCGATTCCTCTGCCAGCGTGCCGGATACCGCCTTCAAAAACGCATCCGCGCACTCGCAAAAGCTCCCGCGCAGGAGGTAGTTGATCCCCCGTTTGCAGGTCATCGCAGACTGTGTCTACGAAGATGTGAGGGAACGAGCGGTTCGCACTCCCGGTGTGGCGGCTCGGATGCACCGGGATATCGACGGCGACCCCTGGTCGAGATCGGATTGTCCGTTTCAGGAGTCGACTGAGAAGGCATCAAAAGTGTTGTGCGCGAGCATCACTGGACGTGGAAAGTCGGCTCGCTGACAATCGGACGGATATCCGCATGTTGCGTTCATGAAAGTCCGATCGATTGGACCGGCTCGGGCATATTCAGGGATCGGAGCGCAGTCATCGCGGAGGTCTCGATCACCGCGATGTCCAACAGTTGCTCGCTCGCTTCGGCCAGGAGTTGCGAGTTCTCTGTGGCGCCCGCGCGCTCGATGAGCTGCGCGACGCTTGTCCACATCTGTGCCGAGTCGGCGAAGCACTGCCTCCCCTGCATGATGAACTCCGCCTCCGGTCTCCCCCCAAGCAATTCGAGGCACTCGGTCAGGAAGTCCCGGTACAGATTGCGGAACAGTGCGCCTCCGGTGCCTGCCCGTTCCATCAGCGTGCCGATGACAGCGAGATCACGTTTGGGGTCTGCGACTCGATCGAGCAACGAGCGTATGCGCGTTGCGGCCGTACGAATGCCACGATTGCCTACGTTGGAAATCGGTGGAGTGAGGAACTCCTCCGCGCAGGCTGTGATCGCGGAGATGGTCGCCGGGACGAGCTGCTCAGCGTCGATGCAGGACGCTGGGCCCTCCACGGTGAACGAGCGGTGCCGGGCCGACATCGGCCCCCGTGCGGCTCGTGCCCTGGCCAGGCTCTCCAGGCTCGTCGACACGCGGCTGCCTTGCTGCGCGGTATCCACCAGGTAGGCCCTCTCGTCGTCATAGCCGTACATGGCGACGACGTGGCCGGCGAAGTGTACTCGGGAGCCGAAGTAGTCCAGGTCGTGGCTGTCGAGCTGCAGGCCCACCGGGATCCCCTCGTCGATCGACGCCCGCACCTGGTCCCACGCCTTCCGTGCGGAGGTGGTCTCCTGTGTCCGCAACTTCAGGCCAAGTCGTGTGGTCAGGTTCTGCGTGAGGGCGAAGGGCTTCACCCTGCCGCCGAGAAACGGCAGCTCCTGCTTCTTCGAATCCCAGTAGATGAACGACAGTCCGCTCCCTAGCCCGAACAGCATGGGTTCAGAAAGCTCGACTCCGGCGTGCTCGAGGAGCACGCCTAGCGCCGTCGTCTCGCAATGCAGCCCGCCGACGGTAGGGATTCTGTCAATGATCGCCTTCTTGTTGTGCGGCCTGAGTTCGCTCATATCAGTCACCGGATACCTGGACTCGCTCTGCGAGCCACGACCTTTCTGCTTCTAGGAGACAGAGGGAGTAGGAGAAGACTTCGCGGGCGGAAGCCGGAAGGGGGGCTTGCCTCTGCTCGGCGTTCATGACGGATGCGATCCTGGCGTCGATCTGCGTCAACCTGCTGCGCAGTGCGTCGTCGTAGGACTGCTCGGAAAGCAGCGGCAGGTTGGCCAATCCGACGAGGACCGGATGCGGAACCGATCGGAGAACGGCGACATAGGCAAGAGCCTCGCTCGCCGCAGCGTGCCGACCTTCCTCGGTTGCTCGGAACACTCGTCGTGACCTCGCGCTGGAACGTCCTTCTTCGGCACTGACAAGGCCACGCTTCTCCAGCTTGGTCAGCACGTAGTAGATCGACGAGAAACCGATGTCCGTCCACTCCCGGATACCGCGCTGCTCGATGACTTGCTCCAGGTCGTAGCCATGCCGAGGCTGCTCGACAACCAGGCCCAGGACAGTCAGCTCCGCGGCAGTCAAACCCATTGGCTTATTCTAGTACTAGAATATGTAGATAGGTCAAGCGGCGAAGTGGGATCGGGCACGCCGTCGATCCGGTGAACTCTGACGCCGCTTCTCCACAACATCCACCCGACCGTGTGAGCGCGATCGACGCGGTGGGGCTGACACCGGGTAGCCAGGCGATGAGCCCAGGGCTGGCGCTGAGCGCCATCAGCGCCAATAGCCAGCGTGATCGCAGCGTCGTCGTCATCGCGTCGTGAGTCGTGTCCCGCCCGGAGTCACCACCGGTCGCCCGCGTCCTGGGCCGCGGGCCCCGCACCATCGACGCGTTCCTGCAGGAACACCTGGGCCGCTTCCGCCGATCGCGTGCCGTGCGCGAGGTGCGAGCGCGTCCGTCGAGGTGTGACAGGCCACAGACATGCGAGTTTGGTGTGGTCGAGTTGGAGGCCGTCAAAGTTCGGTGATGGTTGTGGCTTGTCGTGGAGGGCGGATGTGTCCCTACACTGCGATCACTCACATTCATTGGATCACCGGAAGGTCGAACGGAGTTTCTTGTGGAGCGACCTGATGCCCTGGCGGCCACCGCCTATCGCTGGGGTCGCGACCATGCGTTGCTCCTGGACTCGATGTTCGCCGGTGTGCTGCTTGTGTTGCTGGGCACGGCGAGCGTATTCATCGCGGGATGGCCGGGCCTGATCGTCGCTGGTCTCACGATCTTCCCGCTCGCCGTGCGCCGCCGATGCCCGACTCTTGTCCTGGCGTGGACCCTGGCGATGTCGGTCGTTCAACTCATCTTCATCCCGATCCCGCTGCCGGGCAATGTCGCCCAGGCGATCGTCGTCTACACCGTAGCCGCAAACGTTCCGTCACTCGGCGTACGGTTGTTCACGCTCGCTGCCGCGCTCGTGGGCAGTCTGCTCGCCGGGTTCAGGTGGAGCACCCCGCCCGCCTATGTTCAGAACGCGCTTGGAGCGGCGGCAGTGCTCGCGGTGCTTGCTGCGCTCGTGTGGGTCATCGGGAATCTTGTGCGAGGGCGGGAGGAAAACCTGCGCCAGCTCGGCAGTGCCGTCATTCAGCTCGAGGAGGGGCAGCGGCAGCTCGAACGATTCATCGCGCAGCGTGAACGGGTGTCCGCTGCCCGTGAGATCCATGACATCGTCGCGCATTCACTGACTGTCGTCATCGTTCAAGCGGACGGCGCCGCTTACGCCGCCGAGAATGCTGCCTCCTGGCACCGCACCGAGGCTCGCGACATCCTGAGCGTTATCGGCGGAACGGCGCGTTCGGCACTCGCCGAGGTGCGCGCCGTCGTAGACGTGCTCCGTGACGTGGACGCGCACGATGTCGACACCGAATTCGCCGCGTCGCACATCGGCCAGGCCACGGGCGCGGAGCTGCGGCGTCTCGTCGACTCCGTTCGTGCTGCGGGCCTGCCGGTCGAGTTCCACAACCATCCCGCAACCTTCGACACCCTCCCGTTCCGGCTGAGATTCGTTGTGTTGCGCGCGGTCCAGGAGGCGCTCACGAACGTCCTCAAACACGCGGGCTCGCCGGTGAGCGCCCGCGTCGCCATCGAGTACACGCCGGACGCTCTCCGTGTGCGTGTCGACGACGACGGACCAGGCCAGCACGGTGCACGCGCCATGGGTTCTCAATCCGGCTGCGGGCACGGACTCGCCGGCATGCGAGAACGGGTTCGCGAGCTCGGCGGGGAGTTCTCGGCCGAGCGCCGTCCGGTGCGAGGATTCGAGGTCACAGTGGAGATTCCGTTGGATACCGTGGTCGGCGAGCGGAGCGCATCGTGAGCGTGGGTGCGACGATCCGCGTGTTCCTCGTCGATGACCAGGAACTCGTGCGAACGGGGTTCACGATGATCATCGATGCGACGACCGGTATGAGTGTTGTCGGCGGCGCTGCTGACGGCGAGGCCGCTCTCGAGGCGCTCCGGCGACCCGAGTGCCGGTCCGACGTGGTGCTCATGGACATCAACATGCCTGGGATCGACGGCATCGAGGCGACTCGCAGGCTGCTCGCCGCGCCCGGCGCGCCGCGCGTGGTGATGCTGACCACCTTCGACACCGAAACCCTTCTGGTCGAGGCGCTTCAGGCCGGAGCATCGGGGTTCCTCGTGAAGGACGCCGGCGCGATGGAGCTCGTTGCCGCCATCCGGGCGGCGGCGGCGGGCGAAGCTCCGATCGCGCCGAGATTGATGCGACGACTGGTCGATTCGTTCGTCCTCACCGCGCGGGCACCACACGAGGGCCCGACGGGACCTCCACCCTGTGATACGAGCCTCGACACCCTGACCGCCCGCGAGCGCGAGATCCTGGCGGCTGTCGGTCTCGGCCTCACCAACTCCGAGATCGCCGTGCGATTCCATGTGGCGGAGTCGACGGTGAAGACCCATCTCGGCTCCGTTCTGCGCAAGCTCGGCCTGCGGGACCGTGTGCAGGCCGTCATCCTCGCCAGGACTGTTGGAGGAAGCGCTCCGAAGGACGCGGAGTGACCGTCCTCGCGCGGAGTGCGATTGCGAGTGCACATATCAGGGTGCCGATGAGTACGAACAGGCCGGTGTCTCCGGCGAGGTACTCGTTCACGAGGACGGGTCGGTCTGTCGTGATCGCGTAGGTCGCGAGGACGGCGAACGTCGCGTTGTGCGCGAAATGCGCGAGTACGGCGGGCCACACACTGTCGGACAGCAGGCGCAGGTAGCCGAACACGAACGAGAAGGCGATCACGCTACCGCTGAAAAGCGTTAGTACGATGAGACGTTCACCCTCGGCGTGGTAGGACGACGTCAGGAGGATGTACGGAAGGTGCCAACCGATCCAGATGACACCCACCGTGAGCATCGCCCACCGTTTGCCGAGAAAGGCGAGGCGCGGTTGCAGGTATCCGCGCCAACCGATCTCCTCGGCGAAGGCGAGGATCGGGCCGGTGATGCACAGCACGAGAGTCGTCTGGAGCCAATCTCCCGACAGCATTGTGAAGCTCGCGGCGCCGACCCCGACGACGCCGACGATTGCCAGCGCCGACACACCGGCCGTGGTAATCAGTGCGAGCGGCCAGTATCGGAGGCCCAGCTTGCCCATGCCCAGACGGCGCCACCCGGCGCGTCCGTAGCCCTCTCGGGTGACGACGAGCAGCATGACCAGCACCGCGAGCAGTGGCGAGATCGCGAGGACCAGGCCTTCGGCGACGTTCGCGGTGCAAAGCGAGATCGCGAGGACCAGGATGCTGAAGATAATCGCGGAGGTGCGATCGGAGAGGCGTTCGAACACGCGGGGACCTTCTTTCAAGAGACCGACCGACCAAGCCTCATCGAGCGGGCGCCTGGAAACATCCACCCCGGATCGGGTCTTCACGCGTCGACGGCGGCCGTCCTCGCACCACGGGTCTAGTACCCCGAGATGAGACTCGGCAGCACTTCCTCTGTTCTGAGATTCCCCAAAGCCAGTGGGCCCTGCGGTCGTGGCGTCGATCCGAGTGGGCCCGATTCTGGAGATCAGCCTTAGTCGAGTGAGGCTGGCTGATAGTCGCCGTACAGCCCATCGTCTTTGCCGGCGAGGTACTCCTGGTGTTGTTCGTCGGCACGGGCGGACAGGGCCGCGTTCTCGGCTTGCCTCTTCGCAGTCTGTTCCTGGTGTTTGCGTACCGCGGTTGTGATGCCCGCATATGCGCCCCAGATCACTAGGCACACCGCGGCGAACCCGACGATCCACTTCCAGTACGCGAACACCAAGCCGAGCACGATCAGGATCGCAATCCCGCCAGCCTTACTGTTGCCCTTCACGATTCCCCACCTGATTCGATCGCCACCGCGCTAGCAGAGTTTCAAACCCGCATTGATTACCGGACCCAGGTTGGCTTTCAGACCGGATCCGCTGGACGCCCAGATTTCGTTGATGTCGTCGAGGCCGCCCGCTTGCTTCGCGGCACCGTTGAGGGCATACATGGTCCGGTTCGCTGTGAAGGTTACGCGCGATGGCGAGGCACACATGAGAGTGCCTTCATCGACGGTGAACGGCCACTCGCCGGACCAGGTGTCGCGGGTGATGTAGCCCGCCGGCATGTTCCGGCCCGAAGGGAGATCGCGGGCCGTCGGTGTTGCCGCCGGCGTCGTCACAGCAGCGCGAACTGGCGCGGTCACATCAACCGTGGTTTTCGATGGGGTCGTGGATCGCGGCGCGGGAATGGCGTCCGAGTCACTGTCTCCACACGCGACAGCAGTCAGTGCGACGGCCACGGCGACGAGCGCGAAGGTCTTTCTCACGCTGAGCCTTTCGAGGAGAGGAATGTTCATTCGCAAGCGACCCCGTCACCGTCGCGGTCGAGTTTGCTGCTGTAGCCGGGCTGTCCGGCGTAAATCGGAGCAGCGTCGGCTGCTCGTGCTGCTGCGCAGTTCTTGTAGTAGACGCCGCCACTGGGCGCTGGGGCAGGAGCCGGGGCTGGGTCCGGCGCAGGCGCGACCAACGGCGCCGGAGCCGGAGCTGGCGCCTGCGCTGGTTCGGGTGAGACCTGGGGGCGGGCTGGCCGGTTCGAAGCGACGGCGGTCGGCTCAGCCACTGCAGGAGCTGTCGCCGGTGCCGAGGCTGGGGCCGTCGCCCCGCACTCGCCGAGCACGCGGGCAATCGCGTCCCGCTCAGCTTCCGTCACCCACAAGCTATAGGCGGATTTCACCTCGACTTGACGGGACACGTACGTGCACCGATAAGCCTTGTTCGACGGCAACCAAGTCGCTGCATCACCATCTGACTTCTGCTGATTCGCTGGCCCAGCGACCGCCTGGAGGTTGCGGGGATCGTTCGCGAAGTTGCGTCGCGTCACCTCATCCAGCTGTTGGGCGCCCTTCTGCCACGCATCCGACAGGGCCACAACATGATCGATCTGCACCACAGTGGACGTGCCCTCGCCGCGCGTGAACGCGATCTCAGTGCCCGTGTAGGCGTCGTTGAGCGTGCCTGTCACGACGGTGCAGTTGTTTGAGCCCGGCTTCACCGTGATGTGCGTCAGGTCGCGGCGAAGAATGTCATTGCGAGTGTCGCAGCCGTTGTGACCGCCGTCGACCGACACGTCGTCCGTCCACGCGGATCCGAACAGTTCCTGGCCGTACCCGGTCTTTGGTGCGCGTCCCTTCACTGGCAGTGTTCCAAGGGCTGCGAGTGCCGTGTTGGCCTCTTCTCTGGTGGTCGCGCTTGCGGGCTTGGCGCCAGCGGTCGTGGTGGTGGGCGCAGCCGTCGAGGTGGTTGTCGAGGTTGCGGTGGGGTTGGTGTCCGCTGTCACGTCGTCGCCTCCGCATGCGCTCAGTGCTGCGATGGCTGCAACAGCAACTGATCCCGCAATCAACGACATGCGAGTGCGCTGCCCGCGAGTCCGCTGTGGGCAGGGTTCAGTCGGAAAGGTGATCGGCATGGCGAATTCCTTCGTCAGGGCGGGGGCCAGCGCCACGCACTGAACCGGAAGCGAGTTTGCAGCGCCTACCCCGACGATGGCGCGAACCGCTATGTCTACCAGGCTCTCCCGATTGTCGTGTCGGGAACCTCAAGAGTTTCAAATTGCACTTGAGTACAGAGTTTCATTGGCGGACAAGGATCCGGCAAACCCGCCGACAGCGTGGTGTCGGCGGGCGGCGGATGTGAGGTGGGCAGCGTTGCGGCGCTCGCGGCCGGTTGCTTGCGCCGCCGGTTGAGCCAAATTCCACGACCGCAGGGACTGATCCGGCCGCTGTCGATGGCGTTCGCGATGGTGCGCCGGTACTCGAGTTCCTGCTTGGGGGCGCGGCTGGGCGGTCATGTCACCCCACCAGCCCGGTGAGCTTTTTGCTCGCGGGAGGGTTGGCAACCGCGATGGCCGACACCGCGTACGACTAGCTCACGGCGTGACAACTGATCGCGACCGCATGTTTGCGGGGTACGCCGTTCTCGGTGGTTTCGAGTGCCCTGCCGGATCAGGCTAGGATCCCAGGGCTACGCGCTGTAGGTGCGCGTGACATTTCCCGGGGGGATTCCATAATGCTCGATCGATCGGCCTTGTTCTCGCGCGCACTAACCCTGCTCGCGATCGGCGCCCACTAGATATTTGGGCGACTAACCTGTCGAGTCCAGTTCGCCAACGTCTGCTGACGTTCACTGTCCTCGGAACGAGCACGCTCAGTGACACATCCCCGAATCATCAAGTACCAATGAAAGGAACAACGTTGCGCAAGATCGCTGCCGCTGTCGTATCCGCGGCCGCCGCCACTGGGCTGGTCCTCGCCAATGCGGGTACCGCCCACGCCATCACAGACCGCTTCGGCGCAGGATGGTGGCACGTCCATGAGGACATCTACACCGGCATCTACGAGGCCCAGAACCCCAGCGATTGGCTCACCTGCCGGGTCAGCTTCTACAACAAAGACATCAACCAGGTTGGACACCACGAAAGTGTGAACCAGCGTGTTCGCATGACTGTCGGGTGGAACGACCACATCGTCAGCACCTCGTCCGGCTGTGGGATGTGGACGCGCGTGGGCGATGTGCCACCGCCGCCTCCGATCGACTATGTCACGCCCCTGCTAGTCGTTGGTGGGCTCGGTTCGGCAATGGTAGGCAGCACCATGCTCCCAGGCCTCATCAGCATGGGAATGATGGGATCCGCTGCCGGGTACTGACCGATCGTTGGTCCGGGGTCTGGATGTGGGCCACGGACCAATAGGATCGCTTTCGAAAATACCGCTGATGAAACCTGCCGGCGGTGTCGCCGTCGCTTCACCCTGCTGGTCGGGTTCACCCTCGCAGCACTGAACTTGCTCAATCTGTACGACTGGTATTCCAAGCGTGAGCGTCTCGATCCGTGGGGCCGGTTCCTTGGTGACCCGGAACCGGCGCGCACAACCTATAAGCGGCCGCATCGCATCACCTCCCGGCGCCGCGAAGAATCTTCGGTGTCCACTTGAGCCGGTAGATAGTCTCCCCGCACCACGGCGAAATCCACGGATTCCGCGGCTCGACCTCGACCGCATCACGGGAGTTGCCCGTTCAAGGCGGCCGTGAGCGTGCACGCGGCTCACCTCGCCCTGAATTCAGGCCGGAGCTCGGCCGAATTTGTCGAGGCGGGCGGAGTTGTGGGGGAATCGAATGCCGATTCCGTCTGAAGATTCAATAGGTGAACACAATGGGCGGGTGAACACCCTCGTCGCGTCGTAGATGGAGCCGATGACGGGAATCGAACCCGCGTATTCAGCTTGGGAAGCTGATGTTCTACCATTGAACTACATCGGCACGCTGGGCTTTTGCGGTGATCTGATCATCGCGCCCTGCAAGCGGCAACTGTAGCAGAACGCCCCGGACGAGTTCCCGAAGTGGCCCCGAAAGTGCTCTGGATGTGCTGAATGGCGAGGTCCGCGCCTGCCGCCGAGTCGGCCCCGGTAGCCTCCTCCTGTGCTGCTCTCCGATCGTGACATCCGTGCCGAGGTTTCTTCCGGACGATTGGGCATCGACCCATTCGAGTCGGAGATGGTGCAGCCCTCGAGTGTGGACGTGCGGCTCGACAGCCTCTTCCGTGTCTTCAACAACACGAAGTACACCCATATCGATCCGGCGCTGCGCCAGGACGAGTTGACGACGCTGGTCGAGCCGGCCGCGGGTGAACCGTTTGTGCTGCACCCGGGAGAGTTCGTGCTGGGCTCGACGCTCGAGGTGTGCTCGCTGCCCGACGACCTGGCAGGTCGGCTCGAGGGTAAGTCGAGCCTCGGGCGCCTCGGTCTGCTGACCCACTCGACGGCGGGATTCATTGATCCGGGATTCAGCGGACACATCACGCTCGAACTCTCGAATGTGGCGAACCTTCCGATCACCCTCTGGCCGGGGATGAAGATCGGCCAGCTGTGCCTGTTGCGGCTCACGAGCGCGGCGGAGCATCCCTATGGCAGCTCGGCCGCTGGCTCGAAGTACCAAGGGCAGCGCGGGCCGACTCCGTCCAGGGCGTATCTCAACTTCCCGACGCATCCGAGCGTGCACTGAGCCGGATCCATTTGCTCGCTCGCCGAATGGCCGGTTCGGGGGCCGTCCGGTGTAGTCGAGTGGCGTTGCCGCAGTCGCTAGGCGTTGCCTAACGGTAGAATGGTTGAAGTTTCAGGTAAATTTTAGCCTTGCTCGCCGGATCGTGAACCGCGGTCCACAAACCGACCATTATGTGTTGTTCATCACATTGAATTTCTGTTCAGTTCGTGGCCTCCGTGCTGCCGGATCGCGTCTTGTGCATCGATTCAGCGCGCGGCGCGAATCGGGAGAGAGCGCGCCGACGCCGACGCCGAGGTTTCGGGTCGGATGTGCGCTCGCGCCGACGGCGCTCGAGAGTCCTGCGGCGGGGATGTTGTTGCAGGTCTGTGCAGTTACTCGGGAGTAGTACCCGCGGACCGTAATCTGGCCGCAATGTCAGCCGTCCAGTCCTTTTCTCGCGATTGGGTTGTCAGGGTGTCAGCTATGTGGACGGATGTCCAATGCAAGCCGGTTTGGTCCTGGACGTACGCCCATCTCACGGGGCCTCTCCTACAGCTTTTGGCGAACACAAAGCCGTGCTAAAAACATTCCATACATCGGAGGATGCACTGGCAGTTCGCATCCGACGCACATCTGCTCCAGCGGTCTATTGACGGTCTTGGGTCGTCAGACCCGAGGTGTACGGCCGCCGCGGTGGTTGTCGCCTTCGGGCTCCGAAGTCGGGGGATCGGGGTGGATTGCCCGTGCGGCGGACTCGCCTGTCGAGTAACGCGGTGCGGGTTCAGCTTCTCGACCCGTCGGGGGTCATTTCATGTGAGTGGTCGATGGAGGTGCAGGTATGACGGCTTCGCGTTACCTGGAATCAGGGGCGGGACAGCAGATCGAAGCGGGGTTCCCTCCGCTACAGCTGCTGAATCAGAACCCGCCGCAGCACAATTCGCGCAGTCTGTGGCAGCGGTGCTATGTCAACAGGCTCGTGGTGCTGGACGCCGCGGTTGTGTCGCTGGCTGTCGGTGCGGCGCAGATCGTTCGATTCGGAATGGGATCTGAGGTCGTCACTGCAGGCCTCAGCTACACCGCGACATCGGTGCTATTGGCCGGTCTGTGGATGGCACTTCTGGCGATCCACCGCACGCGGTCGACGCGGGTAATTGGAGCCGGCGCCGAGGAGTACCGCCGTATCGGCATCGCAACATTCCAGCTGTTCGGGCTCATCGCGATCATCAGCCTGCTTTTCCGGGTCGAGATCGCCCGCGGGTACCTCGCTATCGCCTTCCCGGTGGGCCTGCTCGGGCTCCTGGCCGGACGCTGGGTGATGCGGAAAGTGGTCACGCGTATGCGTGCTCGCGGTGATTGCACCACGTCGGTACTCGTCGTCGGAAGCCGTCAGTCGGTCCTCACAATGACGCGAAACTTCGAACGCGAAGCCGGGTCGGGATATCGGGTGGTCGGTGTCTGCCTGCCAGGTCGTGGTTTCGGGGACGAAGAGCACGTAGTGGTGGATGGACGTGAGATTCCGGTGCTCGGCAATGAGTACTCGGTGGTCGATGCCCTTCAACGAAGCGGTGCCGACACCGTCGTCGTTACGGCTACCGAGCAGCTCGGTCATGATGGAATCCGCAGTCTCGTCTGGGAACTGGAGCCGTATGACATCGATCTCGTAGTCGCTCCGGGTGTTGTCGATGTGGCGGGTCCCCGGCTCGTGATGCGTCCGGTGGCCGGATTCCCGCTGATCCATGTGGAGAAGCCCCGGTATCACGGCGCCAAACGGTTCGGAAAGACCGCTTTCGACGCGTGCTTCTCCCTGGCTGCGCTGATGTTCGTGTCGCCGGTGTTGCTGGTGGCGGCGATCGCTGTGAAGGCGACGAGCAAGGGGCCGATTCTCTACAAGTCGGAGCGAATCGGTCTGAACGGCAGGTCGTTCCAGATGCTGAAGTTCCGCACCATGGTCGACGGCGCAGACAAGCAGGTTGCCGCGTTGTTTGGTCAGAACGAGGGCTCTGGCGTCTTGTTCAAAATGAAGCATGACCCGCGTGTTACTGCCGTCGGCAGGTTCCTGCGCAAGTACAGCCTGGATGAGCTTCCCCAGTTCGTGAACGTTCTGCGTCGTGAGATGAGCGTGGTGGGTCCTCGTCCGCCGCTGCGGCGCGAGGTCGAGGCATACGACGGCACTGTTCGCCGGCGGATGCTGGTGAAGCCGGGGCTCACAGGGCTGTGGCAGGTGAGTGGCCGCAGTGACCTGTCTTGGGATGAGACTGTGCGCCTGGATCTTTCCTATGTCGAAAACTGGTCAATGGTTGCCGATATGCTGATCATCGGCAAAACACTTAGGGCGGTAGCGGTAGGCCGGGGCGCCTACTGATATCTGGTAATGGTCGCCCAGAGCGTAAATCAGATAGAACACTCCCGAAAAAAGGCAAACCTGCATGGTGGTCATAGTCGGAGTATTCAGTGGAGCTACTTGTCTCATTCGAACCGCGCATTCAGCAGATGATGTGTCGAGCGATCGGACCGCGCAATTTGGTCGGGACTGGTAGCAGTACCTCGCAGCGGCATGCGGCGAGAGAACGCAGATTTCATCAAGCGCCGCATGAGGCGGGAGGTCCGGCAGCTATGGGGAGTTACATCGTGACGAGGGTCAATGGACGGTGTCTATGGCGGGCTTGATTGTGCATGAATGGATCGAGGCAAACGGGGGCGCGGAACGAGTGCTCGATTCCATGGCATCTACATTCCCTGATTCTGACATCTTTTGCCTGTGGAACGACGCTCCCGGACGCTACCCAAAGGAGAGGGTAAGCGAGTCACGCCTGGCTCGGTCGCGAGTTCGCCGAAGTAAGGCACTCGCACTGCCATTAATGCCGAACGTATGGAGTAGCGTCGATATCGAACACCATGACTGGGTCCTGGCGAGTTCGCATCTCTTTGCGCATCACGTCGGCAGTCGGCGGGGTAGTAGGGCGACCACGGTCTTCGCCTACGTGCATACTCCAGCACGGTACCTATGGGAACCAGAACTCGATAGTCGCGGGAAGCACCCGCTTGCACAAATCGCAGCGAAATATTACCGGAATCTGGATCGGAGACGTGCTGCGGAAGGGGTGAATTTTGCAGCAAATAGCAACTTTGTGCGGAAGAGGCTAGCGGACTTCTGGGACCAGGAAGCAGAGGTAATCCCGCCGCCAGTCTCGGTCAGCCACTTGCAGTCAACGAGCCGATGGGTAGACTCTCTCAGTGGAATCGACATGGAACGATATGAACGTCTCCCAGAAGAGTTCATTCTAGGAGCTTCCAGGCTAGTCCCGTACAAGCGACTGGATACGGTTATTGACCTCGGAAACCGAGCGGGTGTTCCCGTTGTTATAGCGGGCGGCGGCCCAGAACTAAACCGGTTGAAGTCGCAAGCTGCTGATGCGGGTGTTCCGGTGTTCTTTTTGGAAGACCCCAGCGATGTTCTACTGTATGCAGTATTCCAAAAGGCATCGGTATACGTATTCCCTCCGGTCGAGGACTTTGGAATCATGCCAATTGAGTCGATTGCGCTCGGCACCCCCGTCCTCGTCAATACTGAAGGCGGAGCCTCCGAGAGCGTCGCACGACTTAGAGGCGGATTGGTTGTAGAAGACTTCAGCAGCGTGGAGGCAATAACGAAGTTGCATGAAGCTATTGAGCAAGATATGACGAACGCCCGGGCGCAAGTTGACTACTATTCAGCGGAGCAATTCGCCACGCGCCTAACATCGTGGATGGCGCCCTACCTCGGAAGCCTTCGTGGAGACGGCGCTCTAGGACACGGGGACGCGCCTTGTCGGTGAAAGCCACTGCGATACGTGGCGGCGCAATCACGATCGTGGCGCAATTCCTAAGGATACTAATCCACTTTGGTTCGGTCGTAATTCTCTCACGCCTGCTGGATCCCGGAGACTTCGGCCTGTTCGCCATCGTCATGTCAATCGTAGGCGTATCCGAAGTGATACGTGATCTTGGATTGTCTGCGGCAGCACTGCAAGCCGAACGCCTGACTCAGAAACAAAAGTCAAATCTGTTCTGGATCAATACGGGCGCCGGCGCCGTCTGCGCAGTCCTAGTAGTAGCTATCTCCTTCCCGCTTGCGTCATGGTATGACGACGACAGACTCACCATGCTCTGTCAGTCCACGGCAATAGTCTTTGTGCTAAACGGGATTTGCACCCAATTCAGAGTTGAATTGAATCGCGACCTGAAATTTCAAAAGCTAGGCCTCCTGGATACCCTGCCGCTTGCGCTAGGATTGGTGAGCGCGATTGCTGCCGCAGTCCTTGGACTCGGGTACTGGGCGCTACCAATACAAGCTATCACGGCTGCCATTATCGGCCTCGCTCTCGCTGTTGCAATGGCGCACTGGTGCCCGAGTAGACCCTCATACAGAAGCGAAACGGTTGGGCTTGTAAGGTTTGGTTTGGATGTAAGCGGAACCCAAGTGATCGGCTATCTGACCAGGAACATAGATACCGCAATAGTGGGGCTGGTTTCTACAATCCAGACCGCCGGTGGCTACAACAGATCCGCCCAGCTCCTCTTGGCTCCAGTAAACCAAATCAGCGCTCCATTGACCCGGGTAGCGCTTCCTGTCCTTTCAAAGATCCACCGCGATGGTGACCGGTTCGAATCGGCCCTAGTAAAGTCACAAACCATTTCCTGCTATGCCGTCTCGACCATATACCTCGTGGCAGCTGCACTCGCTGTGCCGATCGTGGACATTTCATTGGGTAGAAATTGGGGATTCATAGCTCCAATTTTCGCTGTGCTCGCGATCTCCGGGATATTTAGGGCGCTAAATCAGGTTCTGTATTGGGGGTATTTGGCCTCTGGTCAGACACGGAAGCTACTCGTCAATTACGTCATATTCCAGCCCATTATCGTTATAGGCGCCGTCGTTGGTTCGCGGTATGGCGCGCTTGGGGTCGCATATGGAGTGGCGTGCGGAAGTGCGGTTTACTGGACAGCTTCTGCGCTCAAGATGAAGAGGGATTTGTCGCTTCACTCATATTCAATCCTGACCGGCGCGGTCAGATCCGTAGGATTCTTCGGCGCACCTATCGCCATTGGAGCGAGTATTGCCTCCAAACTCTCCACCGAAACATGGACATCGCTTCTGTTCGGACTTGCAGGGGGAGTATGTGCGGCCCTCGTATGCGTGATACTGATTAAGTCCGTGAGACGTGACCTCTCCTTGCTATTCAATTCCGGAAGGACACTTTTGCGTAAGGAGTCTTCCTCACAGAACTCCAGACCATCCACTACGGAAGGTGTTGAAACATCGATATGAGTTCCGGATCTTTGCCTGACCAGGAGATTTATATCTGGGCCACAGGTCAGTCAGACAACGTTGGCGACTCAGTGCTGCGTCGTGTCTACATTGACGCCTTGCGCCCGTTCGGCATAGTCGCGGTGTGGGTGGGCAAATCAGGCGCCGGATATACCGCAGGACTACGATTGCAAGACTGCGATCAGTTGTACGAGAGCTTCTTTCGTTGGATGTTCGGGATCTATCGGTCCATGCTTAGAGGTAAGCCGACGCTCGCGATCAATGCCGGCGAATTTACCCTGACGCGGCGATACTTCCTTTGGGGCTTATTCCTATTTCCAACGGCGGCATTAATAAGGCTTCGAGGAGGTAATGTTCTCTGGTTGGGCGCAGCGATACCAGAACGGCGAAGACTATTAGGGCTTCCATACCGACTCATCGCAAGAGTCAGCCATATTCTACGGTGGAGAGAGCCGGAGTCCTCAAGTATGCTTTGCGAGGCTCCCATGATGCCAGACTGGGCGTTCGCAAGCGCCACAGAAGATTCCAGTATCGCGCAAGTTGAAAGTACAGTTCAGAGAGAATTTATCGCTGTGTCTGTGCGGTTCGATCGATCATTTCCGTCGAATAATTGGATAGAAGCTGTTCAATCGCTTGCGGTGCGTCACAACAAGTCGATTGTTTTGGTTCCTCAGGTTCAACGCGATCATATTCCAGCGCGCAGAATCGCCGAAATATTGGGAGCGCAGGTTATTGAATGGCGGAATGATAACCATGCAGATCAGGAAGCGATAGTTCGCAGTTGGTACCGTAGGTCAGATATGGTTATTAGCGATCGGCTTCATGCACTGATTATTGGCATGACAGAGGGCGCCGTTCCGCTTGGCTGGACGGAGGTCGCAAGTGGTAAGATTCTTCGCCACTTCTCTGGGCTAAATATGCCGTGGGTCGGTAGTTCGGGAGACAAAGCTGCAGATCAATTGCAGGGGTTGTCACCAGCGCTTCTAGCGGATTTGCGCCAGCAAACTATCGAGAATTTGGACCGAGCATTGTCGGGCATCCGGGATGCCCGAAGCTCAATAGGAATCGTTCTCCTTCCGGGCGTTCGGAATTACTCGGATTGTGTTGAAACTGGACCCGAGAAGGTCAGCGGATGACAGTCATTGGGTTGATCTTCGTTCCCCTGTTCCTCTACTGCCTGGCCGTTGACCCGCGCAAGTTCCCATGGGTGTTGTCAGCATGTGTTCCGTTTCCTCAAACGGCGGCACTGTATATTTCGGGCTCTGGTGTGAGCCCATTCTACGTCGGGATCATATTCCTGGCGCTTCATATGATGTTGCGCCACCTCGGAATTGCTCTCTACCCTGCCGTGAACCGTGAAGATGTTGGCCGCCGTGCGCCGATGGTGAGCTTCGTTTTGTTTGCGACGTACTCGCTTTTGATCACTGCCGTTGGTCCATGGCTTTTCCGTGGATCGCCAGTTTTCGCCGCGCGTGGCGGAATTGACAACCAGTTGGGCGCCGATGGATCCAGTACGGAATTGAACTACACGATCTCAAATGCAGCTCAGGCTGTTTACCTTGTGCTAGGTATCATCATTGTCGCCTATTTCGTCAGGCTGAATCACGTCAATCCTCGAATATTTGAGTTAGCAATCGGAATAGGACTGGCGCTGGCGGCGGCTCGTTATGCCCTGGGATCTGCTTGGCCGGCCGACATTTTTGATAACATGCCAAATATTCATTATGATGTGTACGGAAGCCGATTGAGGGGGACCTTTGCGGAGCCTTCGGTGTTCGGGGTATTTCTCGGCGCATCGGTCGCTTATCTGGTCAGCGCGCTAACGCGGTCGCGTGGAGCAATGACATGGGCATACATAGCCGCGCTCGCCTTGGCGCTTCTTGAGTACGTATTGTCCTATTCTGGCACGGCATTCATCTCCTTGGCTGTGGTAGGGGTTATTGCGGTGATCGCCTTTGCTGTCCGTGCCCGGGCTACTACTGGAAAGCTAGCCGGTCCTGTGTTTGTTGCGGCGTGTGCTATTCCAGTACTCGTTGCCGTGGCGTGGCCGGCGCTAGTAGATGTGACGACTGGGCTGACTTCACAAAAGCTTGAGAGTGAGTCGTTCTTCTATAGGAGTCAGGGTGACATTGAGAGCCTCCGCTTGTTTGTCGATACAATAGGATTGGGCTTGGGCCTAGGAAGTAATCGGCCGTCGAGTCTTATTGTGATGATGCTCAGCTGTGTCGGCGTGGTCGGGACAGTAGCTTTTGGTGTCGTATTGAGCCGCGCAATCCGTGGAGGACTGCGCATGCCAGCCCAGCGAGCCAGTGTGTGGGCATTGGTCGCAACAGTAGTAGGGCAGGTTGCTGCGAAACCCGACCTTGCGATGCCGGTTATGTGGCTGCTGCTAGCGATTTGTCTTCATTGCTGGAACAAAGTGAAGCTGGCGTCAGATACTGCATTTTCGACAGAGTTTGTTGCAAAACAAAATAGCCTACTCCGAGAATAGTTGTTTCGAAAAGCTGTATGTTCGATTGGCATGTTGAGGCTATTTAGTGGCGCAGGAGGAGATCGAGGGTGAACAGAGTTTTTAGTGCCTGGCGAGTCACTAGGCGTCTCGGCATCCGGCAAGGGGCGGCAGCAAGCGCTGCACCGTCATGGATCTTTGTGAGTCATACGGCCTCACCGGGAGGTGCAGAACTTGCACTCAGTCGCTATCTGTTAAGGAGTGAGCTTAGAAATAAGAAGCTCCTGACATTAGAGAGCGGTTCGACGTGGAGCGGACTCAATGATTCCGATGTTGAGATTATGGCTCCGCTTGATGCATCTATTTGGTCGAGAGTGCGATTACTTGTGCAGGCATTGCGCGGAGAATCGTGTCAGGTCGTAGTTGCAAATTCTATGCGTGCGGCGCTGTACTCGGCAATCTGTTGCCCGCGGTCGTCTATATTGATCTATTGGGTTCGTGACGGGCTTTCGGAATCGAGTGTGTCTCGTGTTGGATTGCTCCTGACCAAGCTCATCACCATGCGACGTGTAGATGCATGCATTGCAAACTCTCAGTGGACCGCTCGGTCTGTGCACGCGGTTAAGCCGGGAATTCCCATGCGAGTTGTGCCCAGCCCCTGCGGAATTGAAGCATCTTTTCCTCTCTCCGACGAGATGGAATGGGATCGCTTTAGATCCGCTGAGGTCAGGATTCTCTTCCTTGGAAGAATTTCGCATTGGAAAGGAGTTCATGTTGCTATCGAAACGGTGAAGATTTTGAACGAAGCTGCGTCGGACTGCGTCTACAGCCTCGACATCGCGGGTGCGGCCCTGTTTGGAGAAGACGAGTACTTCGCTGCGATTCAGGAGCTTGTCGCAGGAAATGACAACGTGCGCTTGCTTGGGCATGTTGACCAGGTGGCCGAGCTCCTTCGAGGTTACGATGCCCTATTCCACTGCTCGTTGATTCCTGAGCCTTTTGGCCAAGTGATCGTACAGGGTATGTCGGCCGGGCTCGCGGTGTTTGCCACGCGAGGCGGGGGTCCCGACGAGATCATCAACGACGGTGTGGATGGTGTTTTGGTGCAGGCTGGTGATTCCGCCGCCTTGGCGGAGCGCGTTTTAGAATTGTTTTCGCGTCCAGATCGCGTTCGTGTCCTAAGGCACGCGGCGAACCGGTCGGCAGGCCGATATTCGGACGAGGTTGCTGTGAGAGAAATTGATTCGGCCGTTCGGGAGCTTGTTCATCAGGTGAATGTCTAACTCTCGTCAAGAATACTGAATTCTGTTCCGATTTCTTCACTAACTAATTAGATTGGGGTTTAGGTGCGCATATCTGTTTTCGGGACTGGCTACCTCGGTGCTACCCATGCCGCCTGCATGGCGGAACTTGGGCATGATGTTCTTGGTATCGACGTGGACGCGTCGAAATTGTCCAAGTTGGAGGCTGGAGATTTGCCATTCTACGAGCCCGGCCTCGAAGAAGTTCTGAGAAGGAACGTAGCGTCCGGTAAGCTCCGCTTCTCGTCTTCGTACGACGATGCTGCAAGCTGGGCTGATGTGCACTTTATTGGCGTGGGAACGCCTCAGAAGAAGGGTGAACATGCGGCGGACTTGCAGTATGTGCACGGTGTTGTTGACAGGCTTGCGCCGCTGCTTGTCGAGTCCGCTGTCATCGTTGGAAAGTCGACAGTTCCCGTTGGTACCGCGCATGAGCTTGGGGTGAGGGCTCGCGCACTTTCCCCGGCGGGGACAGCTGTCGAGGTGGCGTGGAATCCTGAGTTTCTGCGGGAAGGATTTGCGGTTCAGGATACGTTGCGTCCCGATCGATTGGTTCTAGGTCTTGATGTTGAAAACCCCGGTGTAGCGGAGTCTGTTGTTCGGAATGTTTACTCTTCACTTATTGAAGATGGCATTCCGTTCATAGTGACTGATCTAGCCACTGCGGAGCTTGTAAAAGTATCCGCAAATGCTTTTCTTGCCACGAAGATATCCTTCATCAACGCAATATCTGAATTGTGTGATGTGGCCGGGGCGGATGTAACCGTCTTGGCGGACGCCATTGGTATCGATGAGCGAATTGGCAGAAAGTTTCTGAACGCTGGAGTTGGCTTCGGAGGTGGTTGTCTACCGAAGGATATTCGTGCATTCATGGCACGTGCGGGAGAGCTCGGGGCCGACAAGGCCCTAGCCTTCCTTCGGGAGGTAGACAACATCAATATGGGCCGGAGGACGCGCATGGTTGAATTAGTGCGGAAAGAATGCGGCTCGCTTGTGGGTGCGCGAGTAGCGGTTCTGGGTGCGGCGTTCAAACCCAATTCTGATGATGTGCGGGACTCGCCTGCCCTTAATATTGCCGGTCAGATTCAGCTTCAAGGAGCGACTGTCACGGTCTATGACCCGAAGGCAATGGAGAATTCTCGGGCAATTTTCCCAACCCTCGATTACGCGACATCTGCGCGAGAGGCATGTAGCGGTGCGGATGTCGTGCTTGTGCTGACAGAGTGGAAGGAGTTTGCTGAACTACGTCCCTCGATACTGGATCCGCTCGTGAGGAGGAAGCTCATTATTGACGGGCGAAACTGTCTAGACCCGAGTGTTTGGCGGAGTTGTGGCTGGCAGTATCGGGGTATGGGACGTCCTTAGTCTTGGTTTTCTCGTGCCATCGGTGCCGGCCTGAGCGGTTTTGGATTGGGTATTTGGACGGGGGTCGGCGAGGGCTCGGGCAAAGTCAAGTAGTCGCACGTCATATCAGATGTTGCGAAGTGGGTCGGTCGGCCGGTGTGGGTTGCGGCTGTGGCGCCGTAGTCCGGGCGGACGTACCTCGGCGTCGGTGACCGACTGGCTCGATGCTTGGGAGAGGCGTGGACGGCGCAGATCACCCGCGTCGCGATCGACATGTCCGAAGGCCTTGTGGATACGACGCTGAAGGGCGCGTCCGAGAGGGGGCTTGGGTTGCCGAGCCGACCGGTCCACTCGATGTTTCAGGCTGGCCGAAGCGATGCGGGTGGTCGTCCGGAAAGAACGTCCGCACCACGGTGCGGAGCTGAGGGTCTCCCACCACGACGGGCTCCGGCTGACCCGGTTTTTCACCATCACCGCCCACGGCCATCTGCCGGATCTCGAGCTGCGGCACCGGCGTCGGGCCCGCCGCAAGGACAGCATACGAACCACGAAAGAGTCTGGCCTGCAGATCTTTCCGCGACGTGGATTCGATTGGAACCGGATCTGGCTGGCGATCCTGCGGCTGGCCTGCGAGTTGACGGCATGGACGCAGATGCTTGCCTTCGGCGCCGATCTGGCCCGGGGGTGGGAACCCAAACGGCAACGGCTGCGGGTCTTCTCCATCGCCGGACGGATCTCCCGCAACGCACGCCGGACACACCTCGGGCTGTCCGGGCGCGCGCACCACGCGTCGACCTACTGGCGACCGGACTCAGACACCTCGCGGCGCTGCCGCCGCCGCCCTGACCAGCATCAACTGGCACAATCGGAACGAAGGGGCCACCCACCCGCATTCGGGGCCATGGACCCTGACTCCACCCGACCGAGTCGGGCACTCGCTTGTTGGCCGATGGCCGGATCCCCGGCCGAGGTACACAATCCGAAGCAGCTCAGGTCCTGCACGCGGGACTCAAGGAGGATCGAAGTTAGATCTAGCTAACGGTTATGCGCTCGACGTCGAGGTGGTTGCGTCGATTGAGACTCCCGTTCGCAAACGGTGGGCCTCGGTGATAGCCGAAAAGGACCCCACAGCTGGTTCTCCGATTGTGGAACCAACGGCCCGACGTACCGTGTACCTGTTTGAAGCTGTCGCCACACGCCCCGCTGCGCCGCATGATCCCCGGGGCTGACGGCACCACGATTATTGGCTACACGTGGTGACCTGAACATCGAGGGGAACTGCCCCCACCAACGCCTGCACCGGCACCCGCGCCTCTCCCGCCACCGTCGGCTCCGTCAGCTCGTACTTCACCTCGACCGTCTTCCCCTGCCGAATCTGCGTTTGAAGATCGAACACCGGATGTCCCCGCTCGGCACCGGTGAACGCGAACGCCGGCTTGCCGTCGACGGTGACCTTGTTCAGCTTTGCGCCCTGGGTGGCCACCAACGACAGGTTGGTGAGGTTGGTGCCGATGGGTGCGCCCATCGGGTTGTCGAACATGCCCGCCACGTACTTCGTGTAGTCGCCGGGGGGCAGTGTGTTCGTGAGGCGAACCGTCACTTGTGATGTGCGCGTGTCGGCCTCGCAGCTACCGGCCGTGTACTCGATCTCGCGCTCCAGGTAGTAGTCCAGCTTGTTGCCACCCAGGTTGTTCACCACGACGCCGGCGTAGGGCGCCGGATCATCGGGGACCGTGTGCCCCAGGGCGGTGCCTTCCAGCACTGCCTGCTCGGCCGGGTTTGCGCTCCAGACGGCGATGCGCCCCTCGCTTGCCGCGCGGCCCAGCGCCTCGAGCAGTCCCTGCGGGTTCGAGATCTTGCCGGTCATCTTCTCGACCACCTTGGCGGCGACGGTCTGCAGGTACGCCTTGCGGGCGTTGTTGTCGTTTGCGAAGCGGGCGTAGGCCGTCGACTCCGTCAGCTCGACGACGTTGTCGGCGGTGATCTTCTCGCCGTCCGGCATCGTCACCGGACCGACCACCGCGAGGATGTAGCTGAGCGCCACCGGGTCGGTCGCGATCGCGCCGTCCACCTGCCGGCCCGATTCCTGCGCCCACAGTGATCGCCAGATCTGCGCGGCGTATGGAAAGTGCGAACTGACGTTGCTGTTGCGGAAATCTGTTGTGGGACGACTGTGTCCGTACTGCTTCTCGAAGTCCGGCCCCAGGTCGATCGGCTTCTTGTCGTCGATGGACAGTTCCTTGTTGCTGCCCAGATCCTCCAGGCGGATTGTGCCGTCGACGGCTCGGAACTCCCCGAATCCGCCGAGCAGGCCACCGGTTCCGCGCGCCTCGGCGTTTGTCTGGAAGCCGATGAAGTAGCTGCGGGGACCGTCGGCGCCGAGCATCGCCGGCGCGATGTCGGCTGCGGTCGAGACGTTTCCGAGCAGCCCCGACAGTTCCGCGGTCTGGTCCTGTAGCTGGATGCGTGCCGTGTCGACCGCGCCCAGGAACGAGCTGTCGACGGCCTGCGCTTGTGCAGCCAATGCGGCTGCAGCCGCAGCGGTATCGGCGAGGGCTGGCGCGGCGTCACGCAGGGGTTGGAGGTTGATTCGCGCACCGGCCTCAATCAGCTGATCGGGCGACATCGCAGCACCTGTCGTAACCGCCGGCATCAGCACGTCGGAGGTGAGGCCCTGGACCACATCGGCGATCTGGCCGGTGGTCTTCAAGGGCCCTCCCAGGCCCGGGATCGCAGCAGCCAGACGCCATCCGGCCGATCCGGTCGCGTCCTGGGCGCGATCGGCATATGTCACCGCATCACGCGCCGCCACCGAGGCCGTGTCGGAGTTACCCGCCAGTAGTGCGTCTTTGGCCTGCGTCGCGAAGTCGCGCGCGCGTTCGAGATTCGTCTTCACCTGCGTCGCCTCGTACGCCACGTAGCCGCCCCACGCGAGGAGGGCGACCGCGACGCAGGACGATCCGATCACGATGCGGCGGCGTCGGTTTCGGGCCTGTATCGCGGTCTGCGTGCTGCGCCGCCGCCTGGTGCGGCGGACGGTGGCCGCGCCGTCCGTCGTGGTCGGTGCGGTTTCTTCCGAATCGATCTGCGCCACGCGGCGAACCCCCTTCAATCGTCGTGCACGTGCAGGCTATCCCGAGATGGAATAGGGCAATCGTCCAAGTGGTGGGACGCGCTCGGACAAACTAGGTTAGGGAAGCCGGATCCAGACTTATAGGATCGGTAGATCTCGGCGCGCGGTCCCTGCGCCGTGGATTGTCGGTGGGAATTCACGAGATGTCGAGGGGGGTGGAGTTTGCGCCCGTTTCCTCTGTCGTCGGCGCAGCGTGCCCTCCTGCTCGCTCAGCAACTCTCGCCCCAGGTCCCCCTCACGATCTCGTACTTCGTGGAGCTCCGCGGCGAGGTCGACTGCGACGCCGTCATGGCGGCGTGCGAACAGGCCGCACGCGAGCTCGAGTCGGCCACCATCGTGCTCGTCGAGACCGATCGCGGCACCGAGCAGATGCCGGTCCCGGACATCGAGGATGCGCCAGCATTCCTCGATCTCACAGGCGCCGCCGACCCCGAAGCTGCGGCAAGGCGTTGGATGGCCGAGCGATACACCCGTCCGATCGACCCACTTCGGGATCGGCTCATCGCCGCCACGCTGATCAGGCTGCGCGAGGGGCATCACTACATCTACGGCCACGCCCATCACATCGTGCTCGACGGGTACGGCGCCGATGTGATGACGCAGCGCATTGCCGAGACCTACACGTGCCGGGTGCGCGGTCTCGAACTATCGCCGTTGCACGCGATCCCACTCGAGAAGCTCGCCGAATCGGAGGCGGAGTACCGGGGCAGCCGTCGAGAGGCGCTGGATCGTGCCTACTGGCTCGATCGGTTGGCAGCGCTTCCTCCTGTCGTCTCCCTCGCCGATCGTGCCGGCCCGCTCGCGGTTCCGGCCCGCCTCGCCGCCGAGGCACTTCCGGGTGACCTCGCCGACGTGTTGTCCCGGCAGGGACCGGATGTCCCGGTCGTCGTGGCGGCATTTGCCGCGTATCTTGCCCGGGTGTCCGGGGCCCGCGACATTGCGCTCAGCCTGCCGGTGTCGGCCCGGACCACGGCGGCGCTGCGGCATTCGGCCGGCTCCGTCTCCAACGTCGTGCCACTGGTGGTGCACCTCGACCCCAGCGACACGGTCGACGACCTGGTGCGCCGGGTGCAGCTGGAACTGACCGGCGCGCTGCGGCACCAACGGTTCCGCTACGACGCCATGCTGCAGGCGATGCCCGACAGTGACGGCCGGGGGAGCGTCGGTGGAGTGTTCGGCCCCGTAGTCAACGTCATGCAGTTCTCCCGTGAGCTGCGGTTCGGCGACGTCGTCGGCGAGATGAGCATCCTCTCGACAGGGCCGGTCGACGACCTGTCGCTCACGGTGTATCCGGGTGTGGCCGGCCGCAGCACTCGCGTCGATTTCGAGGCCAATCCGTCGAGGTACACCGATGCGGCGCTCGGCCGGCACCACAGCCGGTTCCTCGCCTTCCTCGCCGAGTTCGCGGCCCACCGGTCGAGCCCGGTCCAGGATCTGTCCTTCGGCGTTCCGGGCGAGATGGACGGGCTGCTGCCGGCCGAAGGCCGCGCCGGCCACGGTGCGGTACTCCTGCCGGAGGCGCTGACGCGGCACGCGTCGTCGGAGCGGGTGGCGCTGCGCAGCGGCGACACCGAGATCACGTACACGGACTTGGACGCGCGCTCGTCCGCTCTTGCCCGGCGGCTGATCGCGCTCGGCGCCGGTCCGGAAACCCGGGTGGCCGTCGCCCTGCCACGTTCGGTGGAATCGGTGCTCGCGCTGTGGGCGGTGGCCAAGACGGGGGCGGCGTATGTGCCCGTCGACCCGGAGCTGCCGTCGAGCCGGCTCGCGCAGCACCTGGACGGGGTGACGGTTGCTCTTTCCCACGCCGAAACCGTTCTGCCGCAGGATATCGCCCGGATCTGCGTCGAATGGGACGAATGGGACAGATCGGACGGCACCCCCGTCACGGACGCCGACCGGCTGCGCCCGGTGCGCCTGGACAATCCGGCCTGGATCGTGCACACCTCGGGTTCGACCGGACAGCCGAAGGGAGTGGTGGTGGGCCACGGCGGGCTCGGGCCGCTGATCTCGACCCTGCGCTCCCGCTACGCCGCCACCGCGGACTCGCGGGTGCTCCACCTGGCGTCCCCGACGTTCGACGCCTCCCTCCAGGAGATCCTGCTCGCCGCGGACGCGGGTGCCACCCTCGTGATCGCCGCTCCGGACATCGCCGGAGGTGAGCGGCTACGCAGCTTCCTCGAGGCGGAGTCGGTGACGCACTTCATCTCGGCCCCCGCGGTTCTCGCGACCATGCCGCCGGAATCGTTGCCGCACCTGACGATGCTCGACGCGGGCGGCGAGGTTCTGCCGGTTCCGGTGGCGCGACGGTGGTCCCACGGCCGGACGATGGTCAACGCCTACGGTCCCACCGAAACGACGATCCTCGCGACGGTGAGCGCACCGCTCGAGGGCGCCGCCCTGGACGCCGCGGTGTCGGTCCCGATCGGCCGGCCGGTGGACGCGGCGTCGGTGGCGGTGCTCGACAGTCGTCTGCGCGCCGTGCCACCGGGAGTCACCGGGGAGCTGTACGTCGCCGGGCCGGCCCTCGCCCGGGGATACGCCGGACGGCCCGGGCAGACGGCCGAACGGTTCGTCGCATCCGTCTTCGGCGCCGGCCGGATGTACCGGACCGGGGACCTGGTGCGGTGGGGCGACGACGGGCAGCTGGTATTCGTCGGCCGCGCAGACCATCAGGTTCAGGTTCGGGGCGTCCGCATCGAACTCGGCGACATCGAATACGCGCTCGACGAGCATCCCGGGATCACCGGCTCCGCGGTTGTCGTCGTGGACGGGCGCCTCGTCGCGTATGTGCACGGCACCGTCCAGTCCGGCGTGATCCGCGACTGGCTCGTGGACCGGCTTCCGCGACAGATGGTTCCGGACTCGATAGTGCCGCTCGACGCACTGCCGCTGACTCCGTCCGGCAAGATCGACCGCACTGCGCTCGCGGCGGTGCCGGTGCCGGACACCTCCGGGCCCGGGCGGGCGCTGCACGGTCCGGTGGAACTGGCCATCGCCGATGCCATCCGAACGGTGCTGGGTAGCGAGCAGGTGGACGCGTCCTCGGACTTCTTCGCGCTCGGCGGAGACTCCCTCACCGCATCGCTGCTCGCCGCCCGGATCTCCAGCACGATCGGTCGGCGCGTCCAGGTCCGGGACGTCTTCGTCCACCGCACGGTTGCCGATCTGGCCACGGCCGCAATCGGCCGGGGAACCCGTCCCGCTCTCGAATGGACCGGCGTCGAGGAGGCGCCGCTTGCGCCGGCGCAGCAGCGGCTGTGGCTGCACGCGCGCACCCGGCGCACCAGCACCGCCTACCACGTGCCGTTCGCCGTCGAGCTGGAAGGCGACCTGCCGGTAGCCGCGTTGCAGGAGGCGATCCGTGACGTCCTGGGCCGGCATGCGGTGTTGCGTAGCATCATCAGGGAAACGGCCCTCGGTCCCCTGCAGACGGTGCTGCCCGTCGACGCCGCCTTCACCGGTCTCGTTGTCCAGGAGACGGACTCGGATGAGCAGTCATCGCGAGAGGCAGTCGCGTTCGCCGCCGAACCCTTCGGTCTCGAAACCGGCGCACCCATCAGATTCCGGCTCCACCGGCTCGCCGCCGACCGGCACGTCCTCGTGATCGTCGCGCATCACATCGCGATGGACGGGCTGTCCTTCGTGCCCCTGCTGCGCGACCTCGCCGCCGCATGCCGCGCGCGCTGGGCGGGCGAAGCACCGGCCTGGCCCGCGCTGCCCGTCCAGTACATCGACTACGCACTGTGGCATCGCTCGCTACTGCGATCCGTGCCCGATGCGGTGGCCGGATCGAGCGTCGAAGATCAGGAACTCGCCTACTGGGGCCGGGTTCTCGCCGGTGCCGCCGCGGTCCCGGGCCTACCCGCGGACCGCCCCCGCACCAGCACTCCGGGCGCCCCCGCCCGCGTCTCGTTCGCGTTCGACGCCGAATTGCGCGAGGCGCTCGGCCGGCTCGCACGTGACCATGACGCCACCACGTTCATGGTGCTGCACGCCGCGCTCGCCGTCGTCATCGCGGCCGTCACCGGCACCCCCGACACTGTCGTGGGAGCGGTCACCGCGGGACGCAGCGATCCCGCCCTCGATCCGCTGGTCGGCATGTTCGTGGGCACGGTCGCGCTCCGCACCGCGGTCGGCGTCGGCCAGTCGTTCGCGGACCTGCTCGCGACCACCCGCGTCACCGACATCGATGCCTTCGCGCACAGCGACACCCCCTTCGAGCGGGTCCTCGAGCATGTCGGTGGTCAGCTTCCGCTGCAGGTCGTGCTGGCCTACGAGAGCTTCGTCGACCCCACCGTGGATCTGCCCGGTCTGGTGGTCCGCGGGCGCGAACTTCCGGCGACCGAGGCCCGTTTCGATCTCGAGCTGGTGGTGCGCGAGCTGCCCGGTGCCGGGTTCGAGGGGCACTTCGCCTTCGACACGGGACTCTTCGATCGCAGCACGGTCTCCGGCTGGCTCACGCTGCTGCGCAACGTGCTTCGTGCCGCGGTGGCGGATCCCACCGCCACCGTCGCGGACCTCGTCGCCGGGCAGTCCGCAGCGGCGAACCCGCAGCCGTGCGAGGCCGAGACGCTGCCGGAGATCGCGGACGGTCCTATCCGGGTTGCCGACCCGGACGGCGGCGTCGCCGACATCCGTCCGCGGGCCGCGGCACTGGCCGCGCACCTGCGCGAGCGGGGGATCGGTACCGAGGACTTCGTCGGCATCCTGCTGCCCCGATCGGTCGAATCGTTCACCGCGGCAATTGCTGTCGCGTACGCCGGGGCTGCTTTCGTTCCGCTCGACCCAGGCCAGCCGACCCAGCGGACGGCCGCGATCCTCGGCGACGCCGGAGTGCGCTACGTCATTGCCGCAGACAATGCTCCGCTTCCCGCCGGTGTGGTCCGGATCGATCCGGCTGTCGGCGACGACGCCCGAACCCCCACCCGCGAGGCGATCGTCCGCCCGCATCCGGACAACCCGGCGTACGTGATCTACACGTCCGGCTCCACCGGCGCCCCCAAGGGGGTCGTCGTCACGCACCGCGGGCTTTCGCCACTCGCGTCGGCGTTGCGCCGAACCTTCGGGGTGGGAGCCGGCTCGCGGGTACTGCTCGGGGCCGCACCGGCATTCGACGCATCCATTCTCGAGTACCTGCTGGTGCTCGGCACCGGCGCGACGGCGGTGGTGGTCCCCGCCGAGATCTACGGCGGCGAGGATCTCGCCGACTTCGTTCGGGCGCAACGCATCACCCACTGGTTCTCCACCCCGGCGGTGCCCGCACAGCTCGACGCCAGCGGGTTCGACGACCTCCGCGTGCTCGGAATGGGCGGCGAGGCATGGCCTCCCGACCTTGCGGCACGCTGGGCCGGTGGACGCACCGTCCTCAATCTGTACGGCCCCACCGAGGCCACCGTCGCGGTGACCGTCAGCCGGCCACTGGATGCGGCCGGGGCCGTGCCCATCGGCGATGCCATCGAGGCGACGTCGGCCGCGGTGCTCGACGCGGACCTGCGCCCGGTGCCCACCGGTGTGGTCGGCGAGCTGTACGTCGCCGGCCCCGGCCTGGCCCGCGGCTACCTGGGCCGCCCCGGCCACACCGGCGAGCGGTTCGTCGCGTCGGTGCTGGGCCCCGGACGGATGTACCGCACGGGCGATCTGGTCCGCCGGCGCGCGGACGGGCAGCTCGAGTTCGTCGGCCGCGCCGACCAGCAGGTCCAGATCCGCGGGTTCCGCGTCGAGCTGGGCGAGGTCGAGGCCGCGCTCGCCACCCACCCCGATGTCGACACGGCCGTGGTGGTCGCGCACGACGGCGCGCTCGCCGCCTATGTCCACGGCTCCGGCGCCCTCGAGCCCGATGCCGTCCGCGGCTTCGTCGCCGACCGGCTTCCGCGCTACATGGTTCCCGCGTCGGTGACCGTTCTCGACGAGGTGCCGCTCACCGCCACCGGCAAGGTCGACCGGTTCGCGCTGCCGCGTCCGGCCGCGGCGCCGTCCGGCGATGGCGCGGTCTTCCGCAGCCCCGTCGAAGAACTCGTCGGCCGCGTCACCGCCGATCTGTTCTCCCTCCCCGCGGTGGGGCCGGACACCGACTTCTTCGCGATCGGCGGCAACTCGCTGCTGGCAACGCAACTCGTCTCCCGGCTCGGCAAGGCCCTCGGCCGACGGCTCGACGTGCGCGACGTGTTCGAGCACCCCACGGTGGCGGGTCTGGCCGCGGTGCTGGCAGACCGTGCCCCCGACGAACGCCCGGCCATCACGGCGGCCACGCAGCCCGGCCCGGCGCCGCTCTCGCCGGCCCAGCAACGCATGTGGCTGCTGGGCCGCGCGGACCGCGGCGGGACCGACAATGTCGCGTTCGCGATCGACCTCGACGGGCACCTGGACGTCTCGGCCCTGACCGTCGCCGTTCTCGACGTGCTGGAACGGCATGCCGTGCTGCGTACCGTGTTCCCCGAGACGCCCGAGGGACCCGTGCAGGTGACGCAGGCGGCGTCCGTCGACCTCACACCGGTGGACGCGCCGGAGAACCTCGACGAGGTTCTCCGCGCCGCCGCGTCAGCTCCCTTCGACCTCACCGTCGAGCAGCCGATTCGGCTGCGGCTGTACCGGGTTTCCGACGACCGGCACACCGTCTCGGTGGTTGCCCATCACATCGCGCTGGACGGGTTGTCACTGCTGCCGCTGACCCGCGACTTCACCGATGCGTACCGAGCGCGCGAGGCCGGGCAGGCCCCCGGATGGAGTCCGCTGGTCATCCAGTACACCGACTACGCGCGCTGGCATCGTGCGGTTCTCGGCGAACCCGCCGACCCCGGCAGTCGGGCGCGCCGCGACCTCGACTACTGGCGGTCGGCGCTCGACGGTGCCCCGCCGCTGCTGACGCTGCCCACCGACCGGTCCCGGCACCTCGACGCCGACACCGGCACCGCGGCCACCGTCGACTTCTCGATGACCCCGGATCTGCGCGACGCCGTGGACAAGGTTGCGCGGGAATATGACTCGACGCCGTTCATGGTGATACACGCCGCCCTGGCGGTGCTGCTGGCCAAGCTGGCCGGAACCGACGACGTCAGTATCGGCACCCCCGTCTCCGGCCGGGTCGATCCGGTCGTCGACGATGTGGTCGGAATGTTCGTCGGGACCGTCGTCCTGCGGAATTCGATCGACCCGCGGTGGTCGTTCGCGGAACTGCTCGGGGAGGTCCGGCGCACCGATATCGCGGCCTTCAGCCACACCGAACTGCCGTTCGACGAGATCGTCGCCGAACTGGCGCCCACCCGCACCGTCGCGCACCACCCCCTGTTCCAGGTGATGTTCTCGCACGAGAACTTCGTCCCGACCGTCTTCGAGCTCCCCGGCCTCGTGGTCCGCGGACGCGAGCTGTTCACCGGCCACACCAGATTCGACCTCGAGCTGGCGGTCCGGGAACGCGATCCGGGTGGCGCGGGCGCCGGTGACCTGGACGGACGGCTCACCTATGCGCGGGACCTGTTCGATCACGACACCGTCACCCGCTGGGCCCAGTGGTTCGTGCAGGTCCTGACCCTCGTCGCGGACGATCCTGCGGTCACGATCGACCGGATCGACCCTGCCGCACTACATGTCCCGGGCGGCCGCCCGGTTAGGCGGTCTCTCGCGGCAGCGGCCACCGACGCCGCGGCGCAGTCGCTGGGCGAGCTGTTCGCACTCCGGGCCCGTGAGTTCCCCGGCAACATCGCCGTGGTCGCCGGCGAGGAACGCCTGACCTACGCCGAGCTCGACGCCCGTTCCGGGGCGCTCGCCGCGCTTCTCGTGGCGCAGGGGGTGGGCGCCGAGGACCTCGTCGCGGTCGCACTGCCCCGCTCGGCACAGCTCATCGTCGCGGTGCTCGCCGTCGCCCGGGCCGGTGCCACCCTCCTGCCGCTCGAGGTGACACAGCCGGTGGACCGGCTGTCGCGACTGATCGACGATGCGCGACCGGCTTGTGTCATCTGTATCGGCGGATTCGACAGCTCCGCAACGATTGTCGATCTCGCCGATGCCGACGTGCGCGCGCGGCTGGGTCGCGGCGGGCGGCACGATTCAGCCGTGCGGGCCGGGCAGGCGGCGTACGTCGTCTACACGAGCGGCTCCACCGGCACGCCGAAGGGCGTCATGGTCTCGCATGCGAGCGTGCTCGCACTGCTGGCGAACACGTGCCCCGGGTTCGGCTTCGGTCCGTCCGACGTGTGGTCGATGTTCCACTCGCCGGCGTTCGACTTCTCGGTGTGGGAGATCTGGGGACCGCTCACCACCGGAGGCCGCGTCGTGGTCGTCGACCACTTGGCCGCCCGAAGCCCCGCCGAGTTCCGGGACATTCTCGTGCGGGAGGGCGTGACCGTCCTCAACCAGACGCCCACGGCATTTCAGCAGCTGGCCGAGATCACCGACGGCACCGACAGCACCGGCGAATTGGCCGTCCGGCTACTGGTCTTCGGGGGCGAGGCACTCGAGGCCCATCGGGTCCGAGACTGGCTCGAGCGGCATCCGGCGGTCCGGGCCGTCAACATGTTCGGCATCACCGAGACCACGGTGCACGCCACGTGCGCCGAGGTGGGATCGGATCCTGCGGGTCGCAGCGACATCGGCACGGCCCTGCCTGGCGTCCGGGTCGATCTGCTGGACGGCTCGCTGCGCCCCGTCCTGCCGGGCGCCGTCGGCGAGATGTACATCAGCGGCCTCCAGGTGGCCCGCGGTTACCACGGCCGTCCGGAGCTGACCGCGCAGCGGTTCGTGGCCGCACCGCACGGCGGCGTCATGTACCGCACCGGCGATCTGGCACGTCTGCGGAACGATGGCGGCCTCGAATACCGGGGCCGGGCCGACGACCAGATCCAGTTGCGGGGCTACCGGATCGAGCCCGGCGAGATCCGCGCGGCGCTCACCCGCCTGCCGGGGATCTCCGCCGCGGTGGTGGCCGTGCGCCGCGAACGGCTGGTCGGCTACGTCGTGCTCGACGCCGGGCACGACGGAACGGCCGACGGCACCGCGCTGATTCGCGCGCTGCGCGGGATGCTCCCCGACTACATGGTGCCTGCGGCCATCGTCACGGTCCCGGCACTGCCGCTGACGGCCAACGGCAAGCTCGACGGGTCGGTGCTGCCGGACGCCGAGCCGGCCGACCGCTTCGGGCCCGAGCCGCGCCGCCCCCTCGACGACCTGGTGGCGGACGCCTTCCGGGAACTGCTCGGTGTGCACCGCATCGGCTCGGACGACGACTTCTTCGAGCTCGGCGGACACTCTCTGCTCGCAACACAGCTCGCCGGGCGGATCTCTGCCCTCACCGACGCATCCATCGGGGTTCGTGACGTGTTCGAGGCCGCGACGGTGAGCGATCTCGCCCGTGTCGTCGAGGAACGGATCGGGGGACCGCGCCTGCGCAGCCGGCTGACGGCCTCCGAGGGGCCGGCCCCGGAACGGGGGCCGCTGTCCCCGGCGCAACGGCGGCTGTGGTTCCTGCACCGGTTCGACCCCGAATCCACCGCGCACAACCTGCCTTTCGTGGTCCATCTCGACGGGTCGCTCGACGTTGTCGCGCTCGCCGCCGCGGCCCGTGACGTGCTCGAGCGCCACCGCACCCTGCGCACGGTGTATCCCTCCGACGTCAGCGGGCCCGTCCAGGTAGTCGCGGAGGTCCCCGAACTCGATCTGACGCCCGTCGCCGTGCCGGCTACGGCGCTGGACGATTTCGTCGCGGCCTTCGCGGCCACGCCGTTCGTCCTGGCGTCCGAGCCGCCGGTCCGGTCCCGGCTCTACCGGATCGGGGCCCGCCGCCACGCCCTGGTGTTCGTCGTCCACCACATCGCGGCCGACGAATGGTCGCTGGCGCCGATGCTGCGCGACATGGCGGACGCCTATCGGGCCCGGTCGGCCGGAATCGCGCCGAGCTGGCCGGCCCTGCCGGTGGAGTACATCGACTACGCGGCCTGGCATGTCAGCAACGCCGACCAGGACGTGCAGAGCTGGCTCGACGTCCTGGACGGGCTGCCCGAGCAATCGACGCTGCCGCACGACCACCCGGTCCCCGCGGCCGGCTCGTCGCAGGCGGACAGCGTGCGGATCTCGTTGGATGCGGCCCTGGCCACCGGTATCGGGGCGGTGGCGCGGCAGCACCGGGCCACCGCGTTCATGGTCCTGCACGCGGCGCTCGCCGCGGCGCTGTCCCGCCACAACGGTTCTCGCGACATTCCCATCGGGACCGTCGTCGCCGGGCGCGGCGATCCGCGCCTCGACGAAGTGGTCGGCATGTTCGCGTCCACGCTGGTGCTACGCGCGCAGGTTGCTCCCGACGCGTCGTTCGCGGAGCTCCTCGAGCACGTACGCGGACGGGACCTCGCGGCGTACACGCACTCGGAGACCCCGTTCGAGACGCTCGTCGAACGTCTTGCACCGGTGCGTGATTCCTCGCACCACCCGCTGTTCCAGGTCGCGCTGTCGATGCGGCGCCCGATGCTTCCGAGTATCGACCTGCCCGGCCTCGTGGTCACCGCCGCCGCAGCCTCGGTGGAAACGACGCACTTCGACCTGCAGCTGACGGTCACCGAGACGCCCGCCGGGATCGAGCTCGAATTCACCTACAAGCGGGACCTGTACGAGCGCGCCACAATTGCGGCCTTCGCATCGCGATTCGTCGCCCTGCTGGACGAGGTGGTGCGCGATCCCGCAGCCGAGGTGGGCCGGATCGATCTGCTGACGGATGGCGAGCGTGCTGCGCTCGTGCCGGCCCGGGGCGGGGCGAGCGCTCCGGCCTCCCTGTGGTCGCTGCTGTCCGGCGGAGCTGCGATCGATGGCGGCGCCGTGGCCGTGGTGGCCGGCGGTGAGACGCTGACCTACCACGAACTCCGCACGCACGCAGAGGCACTCGCGGCGGTCCTGTGCAGTCGCGGAGCCGTGCCCGGCGTCGCGGTGGCGTGCGCGCTGCCGCGCTCGCTCGAATCCGTCGTCGCGGTGTGGGCCATCGCCCGGACCGGTGCCGCGCCCGTCATGATCGATCCGGCCCACCCCGTCGCCCGCATCGAGACGATGCTGCGGACGTCCGGTGCCGTGATCGGTGTCAGCTCCGCCGATCGCCTCGGCGGGCTTCCGGCTGTGACGGGCTGGGTGGACGTGGCCGCTGCACCGGGTGAGGCCGTCGGCGTTCCCGCCGCCCCCGACGTGCTGCCCGGCCAGCCGGCATATGTGGTCTTCACATCGGGTACCACCGGCCGACCCAAGGGGGTCATCGTCACGTCGCTGGGGCTCGGCGCGCTCGCGCAGGATCTGCGCGAGCTGTTCGCGGCCGGACCGGGATCGCGCATGCTGCATCTCGCCGCACCCGGATTCGACGCGGCACTGCTCGAGATCCTGGTGGCGGGAGCCTCCGGCGCCGAACTCGTCGTGGCACCCGAGAATGCCTACGGCGGAGAGGAACTGGCACGTGTCCTCGAGGATCAGCGGATCACGCACGCGTGCATGACGCCCTCCGCACTGGCGACCGTGCCGGTCCGTGAGCTGCCCGATCTGGCGGTGCTGATGCTCGGCGGGGAACGCGTGCAGCCCGAGCTCGTGCAGCGCTGGGCGCCCGGACGCCGCCTGTACAACGGATACGGGCCCGCCGAGTCGACGGTATTCGCCACCTGCTCCGCACCGCTGCGGCCGGGACATCCCGCGGTGATCGGCTCCCCGGCCCGGGGAATCGACGCGCTGGTGTTGGACGCCTGCCTGCGCCCGGTGCCGACCGGAGTCACGGGTGAGCTGTACCTCGCCGGGCAGCGGATGGCCGCCGGTTACGCGGGGGCTCCGGCTCGGACCGCCGAACGCTTCGTCGCCGGTCCGGACGGCACCCGCTGGTACCGCACCGGCGACCTGGTCCGGTGGGTCGACGGCCCGAGCGGATTGGTGCTGGACTTCCGTGGCCGCAACGACGAACAGGTCAAGCTGCGCGGCATCCGAATCGAGCCGGGGGAGATCGACGCCGTTCTCGGTGGTGTTCCCGGTGTCGAGCATGCGGTGACGGTGCTGCGTCAGAGCGCGCGCCGTGCGGCGCTGGTGTCCTACGTCGTGCCCAAATCGCTGGACCCGGCCGCGGTGCGGCGCGCGCTGGCCGCCCAGCTGCCCTCGTACATGGTGCCCTCGTCGCTCGTGCTGCTCGACGCCCTGCCGCGCACCGAGAACGGCAAGCTCGACATGCGGCACCTGCCCGTCCCGGAGCTGCCGGACACCTCGGCCGAACCGGCGACCCCCACCGAGAGGATCGTCGCCGACGCCTTCTCGGCCGTGCTGGGGGTCGAGGTCGGTGGTACGGACGACTTCTTCACCGCCGGCGGCGATTCGCTGCTCGCCACCACTGTGGTAGCCCGGCTACGAGAGTCGACGGGGCAGGATCTGCCGCTGCGGCTCCTCTTCGCGGATCCGACGGTGTCCGGTCTCGCCGCCGCCCTCGATGCGGGCGACTTCGCCGAATCCGAGGCCGGCCCGGTATCGGCACCCCGACCCGCTCGGATCCCGTTGAGCCGCGCCCAGAATCGGCTGTGGGCGCTGCGCCGTACCGGCCGCGACTCCGACTACCGGCTGTCGGCACAGGTCACGCTGCGCGGCCCCCTCGACACCGGCGCCCTCGCTGCGGCCCTCGCCGATGTCGTCGACCGTCACGAGGCGCTCCGCAGCGGTGTCGTGACCGATGAGCGCGGCCCTCACCTGGTGATCGCGGACGGCACCACCGCCGGGGCGTCCGGCATCTTCTCGGCGCAGCTGCGGCCGGAGAGCCCCGACGTCCACGTGCTCGACGTGACGATCGACCACCTGGCGGCCGACGGCGAATCCGTCGCGGTTCTGCTCCGGGACCTCGGCGCGGCATACGGTGCGCGCGTGGCCGGGGCTGCGCCCGAGTGGTCTCCGCTCCCGCTGCAGTACGCCGATTTCGCGGTGTGGGAAAGGGGCCGAGAAGTCTCCGCCGATGATGTCGAGCACTGGCGCCGCGAGCTCCTGGACTTCGATCCTGCTGTCCTGCCTATGGATTCGGTGCCGGATGCACAGATCGGTGCCGCCGAGTCGATCGAGTTCACCATCGCGCCCGACGTGGCGCGATCGCTGGGGGATCTCGCCCGGCGGCACCGGGCCACCGAATTCATGGTGGCGCACGCGGCACTTGCCGCGGTGCTCGCACGGCTCACCGCGAGCGGTGACGTCGGAATTGCCGCGGTGGTCTCCGGCCGGAGGTTCCCGCAGCTCGAGCCGCTGGTCGGATTGTTCCTGGACACGCTGGTCCTGCGGGCCCGCGTGCAGCCCGACATGCCCTTCGCAGGCCTGCTGGCGCAGGTGCGCGATACCGATGTGGCGGCGTTCGATCATGCCGGCGTGCCGCTGGAAGAGGTGCTGTCGGCGGCGGGCCTCCGCGTTCCCCAGGTGGCGCTGGCCTTCCAGGACTTCACCCCGCCAGTCCTGCGGATGGGGGACCTGGAGGTGCAGGCCCGCGAAACAGGCTCCGGCACCGCGAAATTCGATCTCCAGTTCACGTTGTCCGGTTCTGCGTCCGACGGGCTGGACGGGGTGCTCACATACGACGTGTCCCGGTTCGAGTCCGCGACCGCGCTGGCACTGGTGGACCACTTCGTCGCCGCGCTCGCCGCCGTGGCCGACCGGCCGGATGTGGCGGTGCGCGACCTTCCGCTGGCTACCGCAGCGGTGCGGACCGGCGGCCGCGCTGCCGAACCGCGAACCCTCGCGGAGCTGCTCCGCGAGACCGCCGCGGCGCACCCCGACCGGATAGCCGTCGTCGCGGAGGAAACGAGCGTCACCTATCGCGAACTCGACGCGCAATCCGACGCCCTCGCGGAGCGTCTGATCCGTGAGGAGGGCTACGCGGCCGAGGACGTGGTTGCGCTCGACCGGGCCCGCTCGCTCGATCGTCTGCGGATGCTGTGGGCGGTGGCCAAGACCGGTGCGGCCTTCGGGCCCGCCGGACTGCCCTCGGGACTGGCCGGGGGGCGTCGGCAGTCGGTCGACTCCATCGCGTACGTCATCGCGACGTCCGGCTCGAGTGGTGAGCCGAAACTCGTTGCCGTCACTCATCGAGGCCTGGCCGCCCTCGCCGCCGAGGCCCGGCACCGCTACCGCGTCGAGCCGGGCGATCGTGTGCTGCACGGCTACAACCCGGCCTTCGATGCCGCGATGCTCGAGATCCTGCTCGCCCACACCTCCGGCGCCACGCTCGTCGTGGCACCGCCGGACGTCTACGCCGGGCCCGCGCTGCACGAGTTGCTGCGCGAACGCCGCGTCACCCACTTCCTGTCCACCCCGGCCGTGCTCGCCACGCTCGGACCAGTAGGACTCGACGAGCTTCGGGTGGTCGCGAGCGGTGGAGAGACACTGCCCGCCGAGCTCGCCGCGCGGTGGCGCACCGGCCGGTTGATGCTCGACGCCTACGGCCCCACCGAGTCCACGATCGTCGCGACTGTCGGTGAGGTGGACGGACGTGGCGGCATCGGCACCCCCATCCCGGGCACCACGGTGCTGGTGCTCGACGGGGAGCTGCGCCCGGTTCCCGTGGGCGGGGTCGGTGAGCTGTATCTGGCGGGCGACGGCCTGGCCCGCGGCTATCTCGGCGCGCCCGCACTGACGGCCGAGAGATTCGTCGCGAGCGGTACCGGCCGCATGTACCGCACCGGCGACCGCGTCCAGGTGCACGCCGACGGGCGGTTGATCTACCGCGGCCGCAACGACCGTCAGCTCAAGGTGCGCGGCGTGCGCGTCGAGCCCGGGCACGTCGAGGCCGCGCTCATGCGCGGTACAGGCGTCCGGAACGCCGCGGCGCTGGTGCGCGGCGGAGCACTGATCGCGTTCGTCGTCGGCGAGGACATCGACACCAGCGCGTGCTCGGCCGAACTCCGCGACCGGCTGCCCCTCGAGTTGATCCCGTCGAAACTGATTGTGCTCGAGTCGATCCCGACAACGCCGAACGGCAAGGTGGACGTCGCGGCGCTGTCCGCGACCGCCGGTGAACTCGCGGTGGGCCCCGCCGGCCGGGCGATGACGGCTGTGGAACAGCTGGTCGTGACGGTGGTCGGCGACGTGCTGGGTGCGGCCGTCGATCCCGACTCCGGCTTCTTCGCACTCGGCGGGCATTCTCTGAGCGCCGTCGAGGTCGCGGGACGGCTCAGCGGCGCCCTGCACCGGGACGTTCCGGCGCGGGCCGTCCTCGAGGCCCCGACGCTGGCGGCACTCGCCGAACAGCTGTCCGGGCCGTCGACGCTCCGGCCGCAGCTCGGTCCCGCCGCCCCGGGGCCGGATCCGATGGCCCCCGCCCAGCGCCGTCTCTGGCTGCTGCACCGGGCCGATCCCGTCCGGGACATGTACGCGATGCCGATCGTGCTGCGCCTCGCCGGTGATCTCGACGCCGATGCGCTCGCCGCTGCTTTCCGCGATGTCGCCGAGCGGCACGCGGCGCTGCGCACGATCTTCCCGGACGAGCGCAGCCAGCGGGTGGTGGAGGTCGGCGACGTGGAGATCGCGGTCGACCCGGCCCCGTCGTCCGAGCTGGACCGGCGGGTGCGAGCGGTGCTCGATCGGCCCCTCGATCTCGTCGGCAGCCCGCCCGTCCGGGTGAGCCTGCTGCGGGTGAGTGACACCGAATGGCTGCTGGTGGCAGTGGTCCACCACATCGCCGTCGACGGTGCGTCGATCGCTCCGCTGCTACAGGACGTGAGCGTCGCATACACGGCCCGGCGGGCGGGGGATGCGCCCGAGTGGACCGCGCTGCCGCTGCAGTACCGCGACTTTGCGCACTGGCAGGTGCGGGCTCTCGGCGATCTCGACGACCCCGAGAGCATCGGGGGCCGTCAGTTGGCGTACTGGACCGAGGTGCTGGCCGGCACGCCGGACACCCCACTGCCGCTACCGACCGATCGACCGCGGCCCGCGCAGCCCTCCCACCGCGGCGGCCTCGCGCATGCGGACATCGGCCCGGACGTCCACGCGGCCCTGCGCGCCCTCGCCCGGGCCCATGGCGTGAGCGTGTTCATGGTGCTGCACGCCGGGCTGGCGGTGCTGCTCTCCCGATTCGCCGGACGGTCCGATATCGCAATCGGCACAGTGGTGAACGGCCGTTCGGACAATCGGCTGGCCGCGCTCGCCGGGATGTTCGTCGGCACGGTTGCGCTGCGGACGCAGATCGATCCGGCCGAGTCCTTCGCCGAGCTCCTCGAGCGGGTCCGTGGGGTCGACCTCGGCGCGTTCGCCCACGCGGACGTTCCCTTCGACGATGTCGTCGCACGCGTGGCACCGGCCCGCAGCCCCGCTCATCATCCGATTTTCCAGGTGCTGCTGGCACATTCGGTCGGTGTTCCCGGGCAGCTCGTCCTGCCGGGGCTGGAGATCGACGACCATGCTTCGGGAGCTTCCGGACAGTCCGAGGTGGCTGCGCAATTCGATCTCGCGTGGGATGTCGTGGAGAGTTCCGGCGGGGCCGGGATCGGCGTCCGGCTGCTGTACGCCACCGACCTCTTCGACGGCGCCGCTGCGGAGGATCTCCTGACGGCGTGGATCGATCTGCTCGCGCACGCGGTTGCGGGCCCGTCGACGGCCGTCGGCGATCTCCCGCTCGGTTCGCCGGACGCGGCGCTGCACGGGATCGACGCGCCCCAGGCCCGCACGCTGCCGGAGATCCTGGCAGCCAGTGTCCGGGCCCATCCGGAGCGGATCGCGCTTCGTGCCGGTGCCGAGCAATGGACGTATGCCGAACTGGATGCGGCCGCCGCGGTTCGAGCAGCGCAGTTGCAGTCGGCGGGAATCGGGGCCGGCGACATCGTGCCGGTCGACGCGGTCCGCGGCCCGGCCTGGGTGCTCGACATCTGGGCGATCACCCGGATCGGGGCGGCGTGGGTGCCGATCGATCCGTCCCAGCCGGACGAGCGGAAGCGACTGCTTCTCGAGGACTCGGGTCGACGACGCGTTCCCGAGACGGCGGCCGGCGTCGACGCCCTCGCCTACCTTCTGTACACATCCGGGTCGACCGGTACGCCGAAGGGCGTCGCCGTCACGCATCGGGGACTGTCGGCTCTGGTCGACCTGCAGACGCGCGAGCTCGGCGTGACACACGAATCCGTTGTGCTGCAAGCGGCGTCTCCTGCCTTCGATGCGGCGGTGTTCGAGCTGCTCGCCGCGCATGCGCACGGCGCGGTCCTGGTCTGCCGGCCCGATCTGGCATATGCCGGTCCCGATCTGCAGGCCGTGATCGTCGGCGATGCGATCACGCACCTCAACCTGACGCCCACGGTGCTTGCGACCCTCGATCCGGACTCGATGCCGCGGGCACTCACCGTCGTCTCCGCCGGTGAGGTGCTTCCGGACACGCTCGCGCGGGCCTGGGCGCGCCACCGTCTGCACAACGGATACGGACCCACCGAAGTCACGGTCGGTGCCACTTGCAGTCCTCGGCTCGGTGATGGCCCGGTCACGATCGGGACGCCGCTCGCGGGCGTCCGGGCGCAGGTGCTGGACTCGCGTCTGCATCCCGTTCCTGCGGGTGTCGTCGGGGAGCTCTACCTCGATGGCGACGGCCTGGCCCGTGGATATCACCGCCAGCCGGGGCTCACCGCAAGTCGTTTCGTCGCGGATCCGGGCGGACGGCCGGGTGCGCGGGTCTACCGGACGGGTGACCTCGTTCGTCGCCGCCGGGACGGCAGCCTCGACTATGTCGGGCGCAGCGACGAGCAGGTGCAGATCCATGGAGTGCGGGTCGAGCCGGGGGAGATCGACGCCGCGTTCGCTGCCGACGCCGACGTCCAGTCCGCGGTCACCGTGGCGCATCCCGTCCCGTCGGGCGACGTGATCCTGGTGACGTACGTGCAGGCAATACCCGGACGCCGGATCGACGCGGGCGCCCTGCGTGCGCGCACCGGCCGCCTCCTGCCCCGGCACCTCCTCCCGTCCTCCGTGCATGTACTCGACGAGCTGCCGTTGACGATCTCCGGAAAGGTGGACAGGCGATCGCTGCCGGCACCTGTCCTGGAGTCCGCCAGAGCGAGCGACGCACCCCCGGAAGGACCTGTCGAACAGTCCATTGCGGCCGCCATGGCCGAGGTGGTCGGGATGGACGCGGCGGCAACCGTGCCGCGGGACGTCAGCTTCTTCGAACTCGGCGGAACCTCGATGAGCGCGGTGCGCCTGGCCACGACGCTGCGGGACGAGTACGGCTATGCGGTAGAGCTCGGGTGGCTGTTCACCGATACCACCGTGGCCGCACTCGCCCGACGGATCGAGCAGGGCGCTGTCGCGGCCGACCCCCTGGCGACGCTGGTTCACCTGAACACGCCCGCGAAGGCCGTGGGTGAGCCGCTGTTCTGCGTGCATCCGCTGAGCGGGATCGCTTGGTGCTACGCGGGGCTCGCGGACCGGCTCGCGGACCGTCAGCTGTACGGCTTGCAGGCCACCGGCGCCGCCACGCTACCTGCGTCGCTCGCCGAACTCGCAACCGCCTACCTCGACGAGATTCGGGCCGTGCAACCCGAGGGTCCGTACCACCTGTTGGGATGGTCGCTGGGTGGCAACATTGCGCACGAGATCGCAGTTCAGCTGCGTGCCTGCGGCGCCGAGGTGGCCACCCTGGCGATGCTCGATTCGCGTCCACCCGATGTCGTCGAGCGAGATATGCTCGCCGCGGGGGAGAATGCGCCGGAGGATTTCGACGGTCTCGACTCGGATGCAGTTCGCCGAGTGATGGCCGCCGGTGAAGCCCTCGAGGCTGCGGCCCACGCACATCGACCCGAGATCTTCCACGGAGATGCTCTGCTCTTCGTCGCGGAGCGCGAGCCCGGAGGCGGCCGTGAACTTGCGGGTTCATGGGAGCGGTACATCACCGGAACGATCTCGGAGACTCCGATACCGTGCTCGCACGCGCAGATGTGCGGGCCGGAGGTTCTGCGCCGTGTTGGAGAAGTCCTTGTCGAGTCGACCGGGGAAGACCCGTGATGTGCACGCGCGCATAGGGTGTTGGCAGCTTTGAGGAAAGAGGACGGGGTTATGGAAGTACAGGACTACCTACGCATCTTGCAGACGCGGTGGCGAATCATTGCGCTGGCAACGGTCGTCGGACTACTCGGAGCGCTGACCGCCTCGCTCGTGTCGACACCGATCTATCAGGCGTCGGCGCGTCTGTTCGTGTCCACGTCGTCCGCGGCCTCGGTCAACGAGGTATACCAGGGCAACCTGTTCTCGCAGCAGCGTGTCGCGTCGTATACCAAGCTACTGACCGGCACTACGCTGGCGCAGCGCACGCTCGACCGGCTCGGGATCACCAACCTCTCGGCCGGCGACCTCGCCGCCAAGATCAAGGCCACGTCGGCGCCGGACACCGTGCTGATCTCCGTGACCGCCGACGATGCCTCGCCTGAACTGGCGCGCGACCTCGTCAATGCGCTCTCCGACGAGTTCGTCGTCATGGCAGCGGAACTCGAGACGTTCGATCCCAGCCGTCCGCCGACCGCCCGGGTCGTGGTGGAGCAGCACGCGTCCACACCGTCCACTCCTGTCAGCCCCAAGACCAAGCGCAATCTCGCGTTGGGATTCGCCGTCGGCCTGTTGGTCGGCATCGGCCTCGCCGTGCTGCGGGACCGGCTGGACAACACCGTGAAGACCCGCGAGGCCCTCGACGAGCTTGCCGGAGTGGGTCTGGTGGGCACGGTGCCGTTCGACAAGGAACGCGAGCAGAAGGCGGCCATCGCATTCCAGGACGGCTACTCGGGCAGCGCGGAAGCCTTCCGCGAGCTGCGGACCAACCTGCAGTTCCTCGAGGTCGACAATCCGCCCCGGGTGATCACGGTCACCAGTTCTCTTCCGGGAGAAGGCAAGACGACCACGGCCATCAACCTGTCCCTTGCGCTCGCCGAGGCGGGATACTCGGTGGCGTTGATCGAGGGCGATCTGCGCCGGCCTCGAATCTCGAAGTACCTCGGACTCATCGGCTCCGTGGGAATGAGTACGGTCCTGTCCGGCCAGGCCGAGTTGGACGACGTCCTGCAGTCCACGCCGTTCACCAACATCTGGGTGCTGGCCTCCGGGGCGATTCCGCCGAATCCGAGCGAGCTGTTGGGCTCGACCCATGCGACGGAGCTGTTCACGCAGTTGCGGTCGCGTTTCGACTTCGTCATCGTCGACGCCTCGCCGCTGCTGCCCGTGACGGATGCGGCAGTGCTGGCAAGCAAGGTCGACGGGGCGCTCGTCGTCGTCCGGCACGGACACACCAAGCGTGATCAGATATCCCGTGCGATCGGCAATCTGAGAAGCGCGGGGGCCACGGTGCTCGGCACGATCCTCACGATGACGCCGGCGAAGGGCGCGGGCGCATACGAGTACAAGTACTACTACGACTCGGACGCTTCCGGGTCCACACAGTCGTCGACCACGACCAGGTCTGTGCAGCCGCCGGCCAAATCCGGCGAAGCACGGCCGTCGGCGACGACCACCGGCGGATAGGACAGATCACGGCCGGCATCGGATGGGCCCTCGTCCTAGCCCGTCCGATGCCGACCGTCGGCGAGTCCGGTCAGCACGGTCAGCAACGCCTCGGAGATCTGCACGCTGACATCCTCGAACACGCTCGCGCTACGGCCGATCGGGTCGGGGACATTGGCGCCGCCGGGTGGCGCCGGAATACGCCCGCGCGCGTCCGCCATCTCGGCGACGGTGGTCGATCCCGCGGCGCGGATGAGGTGTGCGGCCTCGAGAAGCGTGAAGGTCCGCTTGAGCTGGCGCGGCGACTGCCGGAGCACCGCATCGCGATGTGCCTCGGTCATTGTCAGGATCAGATCCGCCTCCGCGGCAATCGCGGGAGTCAGACGTCGGGCGACGAACCCGTCCGGATGTCCGCCGAGTTGCGAAAGGAACTGCGCTGCTGTCGGTTCCATTCCAGATCCGACGACGGCATGGGTACCTGCACTGGAAGCCTGCAGATCGTGGATCCCGTGGTTCGCCGACCACGCGGTGGTGAGACGCTCCGCAGTGGGAGACCGGCAGATGTTTCCGGTACAGATGAACAGCAGTTGCATGACCGAGAGTGTAGGCGCGGCTGTATACACTCGGCTCGTTCGGAACGCACCGAGTTCGAGTGTCTGCTGGACGAGACGACGATCGAAGGCGGCTCATGGGTGGGGTTCTAGGTGTTTCGGTGGGGGCCGGATTCGTTCGGCTCGCGCGTCCCCTCAAGGGCAGTGGCGGATTCGGTGATACCGCCGTCGGGGACAGTGCAGTGTTCGAACACCAGGCGATCGAGGTTGCCGGGCAGGTTCCGGAGGTACTGGCCGCCCAGGTGGTGGGGGTGGTCCTTGCGGACCGGGCGGAATCGGGTTCCGCGACCGGCGTCGCCATCACCTACCGCGACGAGGCGCAGGCCGCGGCCATCGACGCGGCGTTGAGCAGGCAGGGCGTCGACCACTTCCTGCTGGTGCCGGAGCTGACGGCGGTGCTCGAGCAGTTGCATCGCAGCGGCGTCGTCGCCGAGTACCGCACCCTCGTGCTGTACGACGTCGGCAGCTCCGGACTGATGATCAGTGTGGTCGAACGGTTGACAGGTGTGGTCGCAGCCTCCGAGCGGATCGACTTCCTGCGCGGTGGTGATCCGGGCGGTCACCCACGTGAAACATTCGACGGCATCACCGTTCCCGCGATCGAGGAGTCGGTCTGTCTGGTCGCGGAGCTGATCGAGCAGTCGGGCCGATCGGCGGATGCGCTCGTGCTCCTGGGCGGCGGCGCGGTCCATCCCACACTGCGCGATGCGCTCCACGGCAGTTTGGGGCTGCCGGTCGTGACCCCACCCAATCCGGAGCTGGTGGCAGCCCACGGCGCCGCACTGCTTGCTCGGCCGCCGGCGTCTCCGGCCGCAACAGCCCGGGGCGGCAGGTCTGCTCCGGCGACGGCACGGCGGCTGCGGTCGGCGTCCTCCACGCGCGCCCGCCGAACCGTATCCCGGCGGCAGATCGTCGGTGCCGTGCTGGCCGGCGCGGCGCTCGTCGTCATTGCCGCGATCGGGATCGGACTGGGCTACGGCGACAGCATCTTCGGTCAAGTACAGGTCCCACCGACATCTTTACCTGCGGGACCGTGACGGTCGGTGTCAGCGGGCGTGCCGCCCGCTGCGGCGGGGTCCGGGTACCGCCGCGGAGCGGTAGGCCGGTGGGCGCGCCAGTAGTGCGGCGATCGCCGTGGTGAGCGGCACCGACAGTGCCAGGGCGATACCGCCGACGGATGCCCGGACGATCTCGATCGCGACCGCATCGCCGGTCAGCACGTCACCGATGGACCCACCCGCGACGGAGAACAGCAGCAGGAGCGGCAGCGCCCCACCTGCGTAGGCCAGGACCAGCGTGTACACGGTGCTCGCGATGTGATCGCGTCCCACTCGCATGGCGGACGCGAATACCGTGCGCCGGGTTGCGGTTTCGTCGATGGCCGCCAGCTCGAAGGCGGCCGAGGCCTGCGTGATCGTGACGTCGTTGAGCACGCCGAGCGAGCCGATGATGAATCCGGCGAGCAACAGTCCGGTGATACTCACGTGCTGGATGTATGCCTGCACGTCGGCGTTCTGTTGCTCGGACAGGCCCGTCAGGTGCGTCATCCGAATCGCGACGACCGACAGCACGGCCGCCACCACCATCGAGGCGAGGGTCCCGAGCAGCGCCGAACTGGTCCGCAGATTCACCCCGTGCGCCAGGTACAGCACGGCGTAGAGGATCGCCGCGCCAGAGACCAGCGCGACGGGCATCGCCGGCTTACCGTCCAGCAGTGCGGGCAGGGTAAACACCACCAGGACGCCGAACGCAATGCCGAGTCCCAGTAGCGCACGCAGTCCGCGCCACCGGGCCACCGCGACGATCGCGACGGCGAACGCGGCGACGATGAGTCCCAACGGCAGCGCCCGTGAGTAGTCGTTGAACGAATAGATGGTGGCGCCGCTGGAGTCGGTCTGCCGCACCAGCCGGACCTTCTCCCCGACACGCAGGTCGGGCTGTCCCGGACCGGGCACGATCTCGAGGAGTGTCCGCGTCCCCTGGTTCGGGCCGGACTCGATCGTGACGATGCTGCGCCGGCACTCGTAGGCGTTGCCGGGCGGCGGTGCGGGATCGCCGGTGAAGGCACGCCCCGCGGAGGGGCTTCCGCACGGGGCGAGGTCCTGCGCGATGATGGTGCCGGCCTCGGTGGTGACGGCGCCGCCACCCGCTGTCTGGAAGGGGAGCGGGATCTCGATGTGCGCCCGGCTCGGCCACAGGAAGGCGGCCCCGGCCAGGACGGCGATCGCGATCGCGACGAGCAACCCCACCACGACACGCGCAGCGATCGGACCCACTGGAGTGGGACCACTGAAATGACCGTGACCGTGGCCGCTGTGAGGACCGGGATCGGATGTCATCGGCTTCGTCTCCGCACCGGATGAGGGTAGCGGGGGCCGACAATAAGCGGCGGTGGCGGGGAGCAGGGGGGGTCGTCCCCGCCACCGGACCTCGCCGCCCAGGGGGGGCGGGCAGGCGAGGCGCTTATGGGCACTCAGCGGTGCCAATCGGTCAATCTACCCATACCGAGGAAATTCTGCTCGATTGGGGTCGATTTTTTGTCGTGTCACTTTGCAGCGACCCGGATTCTGTTCGGATACACGAATTTCCGATATCCGCTCCGGGCCGCGCTACTGCTTGTAACTCGAGAGGAAATTGCCGAATCGTTCGATCGCGACGGCCAGGTCGCGGGCCCACGGCAGCGTTACGATTCTCAGGTGATCGTGGTCGGGCCAATTGAAGCCCGTGCCCTGAACCATCAGGATCTTCTCGTGCAGCAGTAGGTCCTGCACCAGCTTCTCGTCGTCGTGGATCTCGTAGACGTTCGGATCCAGCCGCGGGAAGGCGTACAGCGCCCCGCGCGGCTTGACGCATGAGACGCCGGGGATCATGTTGAGCCGCTCCCAGGCGACATCGCGCTGCTCGAGCAGTCGGCCGCCGGGCAGGATCAGATCCTCGATGCTCTGGTGGCCGCCGAGCGCCACCTGAATGGCGTGCTGGCCGGGAACGTTGGGGCACAGGCGCGTCGACGCGAGCAGATCCAGCCCTTCCAGGAAACCGGCGGCGTGATCCTTGGGCCCGGTGATCGCAACCCACCCGGAGCGGTAGCCCGCGACGCGGTAGGCCTTGGACAAGCCGTTGAACGTCAGGCACAGCAGGTCCGGCGCGAGCGTGGCCAGCGAGATGTGCTTGGCGTCGTCGTAGAGGATCTTGTCGTAGATCTCGTCGGACAGCAGCAGCAGCTGGTGCCGCCGGGCCAGATCGACGAGCTGTGAGAGCACCTCCGCCGAATACACCGCGCCCGTCGGATTGTTCGGGTTGATGACCAGCAGTGCCTTGGTCTTGTCGGTGATCTTGGACTCGATGTCCGCGATGTCCGGGTTCCAGTCGTTCTGCTCGTCACACAGGTAGTGCACGGGGGTACCGCCGGACAGGCTGGTCATCGCCGTCCACAGCGGGTAGTCCGGCGCCGGGATCAGCACCTCGTCACCATCGTCGAGCAGGGCCTGCATCGTCATCGTGATGAGCTCGGAGACGCCGTTGCCGAGGTAGATGTCGTCGACGTCGAGCTCCGGGAAGCCGGGAACCAGCTCGTATCGGGTGACGATCGCGCGCCGCGCCGAGAGGATGCCCTTGGACTCCGAATAGCCCTGCGCGTACGGCAGCGCCGCGATCATGTCGCGCATGATCACATCGGGGGCCTCGAACCCGAACGGCGCCGGATTACCGATGTTGAGCTTGAGGATCCGATGCCCCTCCGCCTCCAGTCGCGCGGCATGCGCGTGTACCGGGCCGCGGATTTCGTACAGGACGTTCTGCAGTTTGGTGGACTGCTCGAGAGCGCGCTGCGGCCGACGAGTGCGGACTGGATCTGGAGTGCTCACGCAACCATGATCCCACTCGCGCGCAAATGGAAATCGAACGGTGCTGCTGCAGCTGCGTCAGCACGCTCGGCGGGGGCGCGCAGTGTTGCGTACGTCACTCTCGCACTCGGGTAGTGCACACGCGTCGGAGCTGGGTTAGATGCAGACCGACCACACCAGCGAGCCCAGCGGGAGGGAGAGACACACCCCCACCGAGGAGCCCTGCACGGGTGATGGCTCCGCGGCCGACGCCGAGGGCGCAGCGACAGCGCCCAGGGAGAGTGTGAGGGCGAGAGCGGCGAGTGTTCCGGCGATCCTGCGTGTCATGGGAGAACCGTCCCTTCGGATGACATGTGCAAATCCGGACTCTTTCAGCGTGATCCAATGTGTTGTACGCCACAAGATCGCCGAATGAACGTTTGAGTCACGGACAGGTGGCGGGCGTCGGCTTCGGCGCCGTCAGGACGCCGTCCACCCGCGCCACTGCAGGTCTCGGATCGCGATCACCGGCCCGCCCGGGCGCAGCGCGGAGTACTGCGCGTACTTGGCGGTCAGAGCGTCGATCGCGGCCGTGCCCTCGGCGCTGTCCGCGGGCAGCACCGAGGCGTCGCCGTCCACACGCACCCACCACAGCCGGGACCAGTCCTCGTCGTAATGGTCGACGAGCAGGCTGACGCGTCCGGTGGCGGCGATGTTGTCGAGCCGCCGCAGCCTCCGGGTGGTCTTGGGTTTGTCGTCCACGGCGGTGTACACCGTGTCGCCGGCCACCGCGAATACCACCGGCACCACGTGGGGCGCACCGTCCGCCGTCACCGTCGCCAGGCGGGCGATCCGGGCGTCGGTGAACCGGTTTTGCAACCGCGATTGCATGGGGAAACCGTACGTCGGCGGCCCCCGTCCGTGACTAGGGTTGTGCGCATGACCCCTTCCTCGCAGACCGTCGCCCCGTACGGATCGTGGACGTCGCCCATCACCGCCGCCGACCTCGCCGCGAGCGGGCACCCCGTGGACAGCGGTTGCTTCGTCGGCGACCAGGTGTGGTGGTCGGAGCTGCGCCCCACCGAGAACGGGCGGATCGCGATCCGGCGCCTCGACGACGACGGCAGGGTGATCGACGTGTTGCCCGCGCCGTGGAATGCGCGCACTCGGGTACACGAGTACGGCGGCGGTGCATGGACGGTCACCGACGATGCGACGCTGGTCTTCACCGAGTTCAGCAATCAGCGGCTCTACCGTCTCGACGGTGCCGCGGGCGGCACCCCCAAACCGCTGACACCGATCCCGTCCGCACCGGCGTCGGTCCGCTTCGCCGACCTCACCGTCGTCGGCGCCGACGTGTGGTGCGTGCGCGAGAGCCATACGGACGGCAAGGTCGTTCGCGATATCTGCGTAGTCCCACTCGACGGATCGGCCGCCGATGATGCGACCGAGATCCGCCCGATCGTCGGCGGCTCCGACTTCCTCGCCTACCCGCGCCTGTCGCCGGACGGCGCCCGGCTGGCGTGGATCGCCTGGGACCACCCGCAGATGCCTTGGGACGGAACCGAACTGCGCGTCCTGACGCTGTCCTCGGGTCGGGTGGACGTCCTGATCGGCGGGCCCGAGGAGTCGGTGCTGCAGCCGGAATGGGACGGAGATATGGCGCTGCACGCGATCAGCGACCGCAGCGGATGGTGGAACCTGTACCGAGTGCCGCTGTCCGGTGAGCCGGTTCCGCTGTGCCCGATGGATGCCGACTTCGGCGGCCCGCTGTGGCAGCTCGGTGCTGCCTGGCACGCCGCGCTCGACGACGGCACCCTGCTCACCGCGCGCACCGTCGGCACCGACACCCTCGCCGTGCTCGATCCGGGCATCGGAAAGCTGCACGACATTGCGCTCGAAGGGATTTCGTCGGTCGTGATCGGAGATGTCGCCGGTCGACGAGTCCTCCTTCGCTGTGGGGGAGCACGCGTCCCTTCCGGCCTGCGCGTACTCGACCTCGACACCGGTGCGCTCACCGACATCCGGTTGGGGGTCGACGACCTGCCCGATGCGGCATACCTGCCGGAGGCGCGGTCCCTGACCTTCGAAGGGCCGGACCGCGAGGTTCATGCGATCGTGTACGCGCCTGCCAATGTGGACTACCGCGCGCCGGACGGTGAACTGCCGCCGTACATCGCATTCGTGCACGGCGGACCCACCGCGCACGTCGCGCCGGCGATGAACCCGGTCTACGCGTACTTCACCAGTCGCGGTATCGGCGTCATCGACGTCAACTACGGCGGCTCGAGCGGATTCGGCCGCGAGTACCGGGGCCGGTTGCGTGGGCAGTGGGGAATCGTCGATGTCGAGGACACCGTCGCGGCCGTCCGGGGACTCGCCGCCGCCGGACTCGCCGACCCCGATCGTCTTGCGATCGAAGGCGGTTCGGCCGGCGGATGGACCGTATTGTCGGCGCTCACCACGTCGGACGTATTCGCTTGCGGTGTATCGTATTACGGTGTCGCCGAGCTGGTGGAGTTCGTCAAGGAGACCCACGACTTCGAATCCCGGTACATCGACGGACTCATCGGGCCGCTGCCCGAGGCCGCCGACCTCTATACCCGCCGCGCCCCGGTCGGCAACGTCGACGGCCTGTCCTGCCCGGTGCTGTTGCTGCAGGGGCTCTCCGATCCGATCGTGCCGCCGTCGCAGGCCGAGCGTTTCCGGGAAGCGCTGCTGCGCAAGGGAATACCGCATGCCTACCTGGCCTACGAGGGGGAGGCGCACGGCTTCCGCAAGCTCGAGACCATCGTCAGCGCCCGCGAGGCCGAAATGTCGTTCTACGGGCAGGTGCTCGGGTTTCGGACGCCCGGCATCCCGCAGCTGGAGCTGTGGCGGCCGTAGTGTGAGCCGCCGCTGCCGCCGCTGCCGCCTCGCTGCCGCCGCCCCGCTGCCGCCGCCCCGCCGCTGCCGCTGCCGCTGCCCGCACACTTTCTGCCGACGTATCAACGGAATTCATGCCCAACCGGTGTGTGGTGCGGACAGGCGGCGTGTGACTCGTGGTCAGGTTCACGGCCGTGGCGTGTGGACGATGCGGCCGCGAGGTGGCGGGCACTTGCGCGCCAACTCGAACTTCTCGGTGATGCGGTCGACGATCACGTGCGGGGTCTCCAACTCGTCCCAGGTCCACCGTGCCACCTGCCAGCCCGCGTCGCGGATCGCGTCCTCACGTTGCTTCTCCGCCCACACCACGTCGGCGGGGGTGTCACCGTCCGGCACCAGCCGGCCGTACTTGACCTTGCCGTCGAACTCGCCGATCGTTCCGAACTCTTCGAACAGGAAGTCGACGCGCCCGAGGCGGGTTCCATCTGCGGCGTACAGGACCGCCTGACAGTCGGGGATCGGCAGCTGTTCGCGCACCATCAACACCCGACTGCGCGATTCGCCGACGCTCTCGGAGCGTCCGTCCAGCTGTGTTACTACGCGCAGCGCCCGGCTGCGTCGTGCATGGGTCGGCAGACTGTCGGCCGTCGCGGCCAGTTCGGTGGAAGTGAGGCCCTTCGCCTGCAGCGCGTGATCCCCGGCCACGACTGCCTGCTCGAACGGGAGCGACCGGGACAGGTCGAGCACAGTGCGCGCCAGGGTCGTGACCCGTACTCCGCCGACCTCCGTGGTTTCGTTCGGCGGCAAGATCGCTGAGTGGACGTGCCGGTGGCGGGTTCGTCGGCCGCCGTTCGGTCGGTTGCGGGTCAGATGCGCGGCGGCCAGTGGGGTGTTCCACAGGTGCAGGTCGTGAACCACCGCCGCCGACTGGTGGCTCAATACTGCGTCGGGCGACGCGGCCCGTACCGTCGCCTCGGCGAGCAGACGGTGCACCTCAACGGCGTTGAGCTCGTCGAGTTCCGCGCGGGATGCGTACGTGCCGGGCCGAAGCCGCTGCCACGTTCCGGTTCGGCATTGCCGCTGCAGTTCGTGGTCGGTGGCGCCGCGGCTCAGGGCCTCGCCCCGTCGGATGATGTGTGCTCCCATGCGGTCATGGTGCCGTCGACGTGCGGGTCCCGAGATCTGGTCTGCTGGGCCGACGGGCTGGCCTGTGCACAACTACCGACCTGTGGACAAACCCTTCCGCGCACTCTTTGTGGCGGCATCACAGACGAATTGGGCGCCAACGTGTGTGTGACGCGGAGAGAAAATGTGCGGCGGGGGTGCGGCGCCCGACTTCGCGGCGGCGACGTGCGGCGACGGCGGCGGGGGTGCGGCGGCGGACTTCGCGGCGGCGGGGCTTGCCGACGAGCGCGCCGCGAACACGGAAGCGCCCCCACCGCGAACGGTAGGGGCGCCACTCGTGTTGCCTACTTGCGGCGGACTACTTTTTGCGGCCCGGTGCCTTCGCGCCGGCCTTGAAGCCCAGCCCGCCCGGCTTAGCCTGCGGCGGAGCGGGGGTAGCGGCTTCCTGCTTCGGCGCAGGCGGCTCGACCGGTGCGGATTCGGCGGGTGCCTCAGGTTCGGCAGCTACCGCAGCCGTCGGAGCAGCCGGAGCCGCCTTCCGGGCGCCCGGTGCCTTGGCGCCGGCCTTGAAGCCGAGTCCACCGGGCTTGGCTGCCGGTACGGCCGTGGCCGCGGGCTCAGCCGCCGGAGCCGCGGGCGTGGCCGGAGCCGCCGCCGGTGCCTCCGCAGCGGGAGCTTCGGTGGCCGGTGCGGAGGGTGCCGGCGCGGCTGCCTTGGTGCCGGGTGCCTTGGCGGCGCCCTTCATTTGCAGGCCCTTGCCGCCCGGTGCCTTGGCGCCGGACTTCATGCCCAGTCCGCCAGGCTTGGCAGTCGGGGTCGCGGCCGCCGCCGGTGCCTCCGCAGCGGGAGCTTCGGTGGCCGGTGCGGCGGGTGCCGGTGTGGCTGTCTTGGTGCCGGGTGCCTTGGCGGCGCCCTTCATTTGCAGGCCCTTGCCGCCCGGTGCCTTCGCGCCGCCCTTCATGCCGAGTCCACCGGGCTTGGCGACCGGGGCGGCCGGTGCCTCGGCAGCCGGAGCCGCTTCGGCAGCGGGGGCCTCGGCCTTGGCGCCGGGTGCCTTCGCGGCGCCCTTCATTTGCAGGCCCTTTCCACCCGGGGCCTTCGCGCCGGGTGCCTTGGCCAGACCCTTCATCTGCAGGCCCTTGGCCGGAGCAGCAGCGGCCGGAGCCGCCTCGGCAGCCGGGGCAGCCTCGGGTTCGGCAACAGGGGCGGGCGCTGCGGCGGCCGGAGCAGCAACAGCCTCGGCGGCAACCGGCGCCTTCTCACGGGGCTCGACCTTGAGATTCGCGGTCAGCTGCGCGGGATCGAGACGGGTGACGGTCTCGAGCATCATCTGCGCGACGTCGACGACCTCGACACCCTCGCCCTGGCCCTGCTCCTGGCGGGCAGTGACGCCGTCGGTGAGCATGACGCGGCAGAACGGGCAGCCCGTCGCGATCTTCTTGGGCGAGGTGGTGAGGGCTTCGTCGACGCGATCGATGTTGATCCGCTTGCCGAGCTGCTCCTCCATCCACATGCGGGCACCACCGGCGCCACAGCACATGGACCGCTCGCCGTGACGCGGCATCTCCTTGAGATTCGCGCCCGACGCCTCCATGAGCTCACGCGGCGCGTCGTACACCTTGTTGTGACGGCCCAGGTAGCACGGGTCGTGGTAGGTGACGTCCTCGTTGAGCTTGGCGACGGGGATCAGCTTCTTCTGGCGGACCAGGCGGTTGAGCAGCTGCGTGTGGTGGACCACCTCGTAGACGCCGCCGACCTGCGGGTACTCGTTGCCGAGCGCGTTGAAGCAGTGCGCACAGGTGACGACGATCTTGCGCTTGTTGTCCGCAGTGCCGTCGAACACCGTGTTCAGCAGTTCGATGTTCTGCATCGCGAGCTGCTGGAACAGGAACTCGTTGCCCGCGCGGCGAGCCGAGTCACCGGTGCAGGTCTCGTCGGCGCCCAGGACCATGAACTTCACGCCCGCGGTTGCGAGCAGCTCGGCGACGGCCTTGGTGGTCTTCTTCGCGCGGTCCTCGTAGGCGCCCGCACAGCCGACCCAGAACAGGTATTCGTAGTCCTCGAAGGAATCCGCATCCTGGCCGTAGACCGGGATCTCGAAGTCCATCTCGTTGATCCAGTTGAGGCGGTCCTTGGAGTTCTGGCCCCACGGGTTGCCCTTGTTCTCGAGGTTCTTGAACAGACCCGCGAGCTCGGACGGGAACTCCGACTCGATCAGCACCTGGTAGCGGCGCATGTCGATGATGTGGTCGACGTGCTCGATGTCGACCGGGCACTGCTCGACGCATGCGCCACACGTGGTGCACGACCACAGCGTCTCGGGGTCGATGATGCCGCCGAGTTCACCCGGGGCGGACTCGCCGATCAGCGGACGCTCGGCCTCGGCGCGGGCGGCCTCCGGAATGGCCGCAAGCTTGTTCTCGAGAACGTTGCCCTCGGCGTCGACCAGGCCCACCTCGTCGCCGCCCATATCCTTACGGCCGCCGGCCAGCAGGTACGGGGCCTTGGCGTAGCCGTGGTCGCGCAGCGACATGATGAGCAGCTTTGGCGACAGCGGCTTGCCGGTGTTCCAGGCAGGGCACTGCGACTGGCAGCGGCCACACTCGGTGCAGGTGGTGAAGTCGAGCCAGCCCTTCCAGGAGAAGTCCTCGATCCGGCCGGCGCCGAGGGTGTCGGTGTCGGGGTCGACGTTCTCCATGTCCAGGGCGCGGCCCTTGGACATCATGGGCTTGGCTGCGCCGAGAGCGACGTCGCCGTCGTCCTCACGCTTGAAGTAGATGTTCGGGAATGCGGAGAAGCGGTGCCACGCGACACCCCAATTGACGTTGCGACCGACGACGAACAACCAGACCATCGCCGACATCAACTTCACGAAGGCGAATACGGACACCATGTTCGGGCTCGCCGGAAGCAGTTCGGCGACGCGCATCGTGAAGAAGTCGGTCCACGGATTGGCATGACCGTACGTGGCGATTTTGCCCGACTTCACCAGGATCATGCCGAGGCCTTCGATGAGGACGACGGCTTCGACGAAGTAGGCGGCCTTGAAGTTCGAGCCGGTGAAGCGGGACAACCTGCCGGGCTCGCGTGGATGGTTCCGCTGCCGAATGATGATCAGGGCGATGATGCCGATCACCGTGCCGATACCCAGAAGCTCGTCGATGAAGTGGTAGACCGCAGTGCCGCCGATGAGTGGCCAGTGGAACTGGGGGTTGAACGTCTGCCCGTACGCCTCCATCGCCACGATCGCGCCCAGGAGGAAGCCGACCATCACAAGCCAATGTGCCCAGCCGACGGTGCGGAACTTGGTCATGCGCGTGTGCGCGATGAACTCGACGCAAAGCTGTTTGAAACGCGGAAGGAACGGACGCCACCGGTCGGGGGCCGGCTGGCCGATCCGGACGACGTTGACCATCTTCCACACGGCACTGAAGAACGATCCCCACGCAGGGATACTCAGCAGCACGCCGATGGTGCCCAACGTAATCGTCAGCGGACTCATCTCGCGGCCTTTCGTTTCGGGGCAGCAGTCGTGCCGCCGGGGGTCAGCCCACAGATCCTAGCTCCTCATATGTTACCCATCGGTAACTTGAGGCTCGTACCTGTCGGTAACTTAGCGTGCGCCCGTGCATCCTGCACGTTTGATTCCGAAATTCTTCGACATCGGGCGAGCGACCGCTTGGTTCAAGGGTTCGTATTCGGGCCGGTTCGCCCGGTTCCGGGGGCTTCGCGTTCACGGTAGGGGGTGGCCGCGAGAGTGTCCCAGCGCAGGTCGCCCTAACTCGACATTCGTGGGCCTTCTCGTATTCGGGCAATTCTCATTTCTTTGGACTCTTGTCCCGAATGGAATTGGATACGAATCGGTCACGCCGGCCCATAGTGCTGGGCTATGCTTCGGCCCATATCGGTCGTTTGTCGGTTGTATACCCGCAGGTGGATACGGCTCGAGTCTGTTGCCCTTGTCTGGGTCTGGGGGGCCTTGGGTCAATCACAGAATGGAAATTCGGTCTATGAAGCTCACGAAGCTTGCCGCGTCGTCGGTGCTGGTGATTGCCGCCATGGGAATCGGCGCGGGCACCTCGTACGCGGCGCCGGCCCCCACCCCGGACGCCATCGGTTATGCCGCGCACATCGACGGCCGTTCGGTCGTCACGGTGCTCGACGCGGGTGGATTCCAGGTCACCTCCGACGGTCGGTTCGTCGAGATCAAGAACGACACCGGAACGGTGCTGCAGACGCTGCCGCTGTCCTACCGTCTCGGTGACCGCGAATTCTCCATCGCCCCGCTCATCGAGGGCCGCCAGCTCACGCTGACACCCGAGACCGATCCGGCGAAGGCCACTTTGGTGGATGCCGCGTTGCCGAACCCTGCTGATCTTCCGATCTCCGCGGATCTGCCAATACAGCGGGTTCTCTCGGACGAGGACGTCAACAAGGCGATCGAAGAGATGAGTAACCAGGTGAGCTCGGCCGTCACCGTGGGCAGCCTCGTCGGAACGCTCGTCGGCGCCGTGGCCGGCTGCGCGATCGGCGGGACGCCACTCGCGCTTACCGGGATAGGAATTCCGGCGAGTGTCCTCACCTGCCTCGGCGGCGCCTCCGCGGGTGCGGGTGTCGGCGGCACGATCGGAATGATCGTCGCCGGCGCTCCGGTTCTCGCGTACAACGGCTGGCAGGTCTTCGAGACCATGGCCGCTGCACCGGGCGGCGCGGAGTTGTTCGGCGCGAAGTAGACCGCCCCACCCGCACACTGTGGCCCGCCCTCCGGATCCGGAGGGCGGGCCACAGACGTCTCGGCAACGAGAAGGCGGGGCCGGCTTCCGGGAGGGAAGCCGGCCCCGCTATGTCGTTCGTAGTTCTACGAGGTGCGGATCCGGACTCCGGGGTTCTCGCGCAGGATCGAGTTTATGGGGGTGGCGTAGAGCTCCGGGGTGTCGCCGAAGATGGAGCTGACGAATCCGGCAATCTCGCACATCCCGTAATCACCGACGTTCGACGCACTCGAGATGCCGAGCGCGAGCGTGCCTGTGACGATGGTGCCACCGCTGTCACCCTGCAGGGCGCAGAGGTTGGTGGCGAAGCCGTCGGCCAGGACCCGTTCGCCGACCTTGACCGTCTGGCCGGCGGCGGTCACGACGCCGCAGTTGAAGCCGGACGTGTCGCCCGCCTTGCACACCGGCGCACCGACAACGGGGTCAGCGGTGCCGGTGATGCCGATCGGGGCCGCGCCGGGAACACGGACACCGTTGTTCGCGAAACGCTGCGCGGTACCCGCTGCCGGCCGGATGACCGAGTAGTCGAGCCGGTCCAGACTGGTCTTCTCGACGGTGCCGATCATCGCTCCGCTGGCGTCGCCGAACATTTCGTACACCTTGGATGCGTGCTCGGTTCCGGCGAATGTCCGGTTGGGATCGCAGTGCCCGGCGCTGATGTTCACGGGCGCGCCATTCCGGTCGGTGGCGTTGAAGCCGAGCGAGCAGCGCAGTCCGACGCCGCCGCCGACCGCGGCGAACGGGTCGCCGCCGAGCAAGGCGTCGGGCCCGTATGTTGCGGCGGCGGGATCCTGCGACCCGGGCGGAAGGAAGGGCTGGATGAGCGGCTGCACGAATGGGAGCACGGGCCCGAGCACCACGCGAGCGGCGCCGCGCAGGAACGGCGGCAGCAGATCGATCAGATCTCCTGCTGTGTCGTCGACGCGCAGTACGACGTTGTTGCCCGCGATATCGACCGCGACGCCCTGCACCAGATTACGGAGATCGGCCGGCAGTGTGTCGAGCCAGTCGTTCAACGCCTCCCGATCGGCGGCGAGCTGATTCTCGCTCCGCTGGACATTCTTGCTCGTGAAGCCGGCCTGCTCCACGGCTGCACGCGCGGCGGCACTGTCCGTGCCTGCCAGCCCGACGGTGGCGATACCAGCCTGGTCGATCCAGGCCCCACCGAATGCATCCGGGAACTGCGTCCGTGCCATCGTCGCGAACTCAGCGAGCTTCTGACCGAGTTCCGACTGCGCGAGGTACTGGTCCGGGGTCAGCCTCAGGTCTCGCTGCAGTGCTTCCACCAACTCCGCCGGCAGCAACGCGGCCTGGGCGGATACACCGGTCGAGGGTTTCTCGGCGGGGTCGGCCTGCGCGACAGCGGTGGCGGGTGCGAGGAGGAGGATCGCGGTCGAACCGAACACCGCGGCACGACGTGCGAGAGCGCTTCGCATGTGGGCCTTTCTATTGTCTGCCCTGCACACGAGAATCGAACGTGTGCAGAGAAGAGCACCCGGCAGCTGCGGGCGCTCGGAGTCGGACTCGACTATATGGGGTCGATACTCCGATGCCCACCCGCTTCGGCGAATTTGCGGTGAACGCCCGGTCAGTCGCTGGCGGGGGCGGTGCGCACCGCAAGTCCTGCGCCGAGACCGCCGCCGGAGGACGCGCTGGCGGAGGCCAGGATCGACCGGATCGGTATGCCCAGATTCGCGGTTCCGCCGTCCGGTGCGAGGACGAGGTTGGCCTCTGTGCAGTTGGGCGCCCCACTGCTGTTGGATCCGCTGGTGATGCCCAGCGCCAGGGTGCCGGTGACGATGGCGCCGCCGCTGTCACCGCCGAGAGTGCATGCGGTACCGGCGAAGCCGCGTACGGTCCGGCTGCTGCCGTCGAACATGACCAGCTGCGCCTCGACCCGGTCGGCCGAGACGACGCCGCACGTGAACGACGACGTCTGCCCGGATTTGCAGATCGGCGCGCCGACGACGGGTGAGGCCGTGCCGGTGATGGTGAGGGTGGTGCCGCCCGCGCCGCGGATCGCCGGACGATCGAGGCCGGCCTTGACGCCGGCGTCGTTGATGCGGATGAGCGAGTAGTCGAGGCTGTCAGCGGTGTTGCCGACCTCGGAGCGCGCGAAGGTGCCGACCTGCAGGCTGTCGACGATGTTCGCGTGGTTCGGCAGGAAGACGCCCGCGCCGTTACCGCCCGGATCGCAGTGGCCAGCGCTGATGTTGACGGGGTTGCCCTTGCCGTCGACGCTGTTGAACCCGAAAGAGCAGACACCGATCTCGCCCGCCGGAGTCTCGGCCAGCGGCTTGGCTGACGTCACGTACGTATCGCCACCGAGCGGTGCCTGCTCGATCGGCGTCGGCCCGCCGGGGCTGAGCCGGACCTTGACGTCGGCGATCAGTGTCGGCAGGTTCAGGGCGTGGCCGACGGGGCTGTTGACTACGTCGACGACGATCTGATTCTCGAGGACGTCGATGGACGCGGAACCGATCTGTGCCGCGATTTCGCGCGGCAGTGCGGCGACCCAGCGGTTGAACTCCGCGAGAGACTGTTCCAGTCCGTTCGCCGATACCGGTGCGAGCTGTGTGCGGTAGCCGTCGCTCGCGGCGGCGCGTGCGGCCTCGGTGGAGGTCACCGCGACCACCGGATGGCCGTCGAGTCCCATCCACGCGCCGGCGAATGCGCCGGGGTGCTCGGCACGGAAGTCCTGTGCGTACGAACCCAGTTCCTGTGCCCGCGCGGCCCGGTCGAGGTATTCCTGGGGGCTGAGCCCCAGATCCCGGGAGATGGCCTCGACCAGTTCGGTGGGCAACTGGTCTGCCGACAGCTGGGTCACGGATGAATTGGAGGCAGGCGCCGGGTCTGCCGCCGCCGACGCGGAGAGCGGAGCGACCAGCAGGAGCGCTGACGATCCGACAACGGCGACTCGCCGGGCCAGCAGATTCACTGCGGCGCGCGGCGCCAGCGAGGTTCGCATTCAATTCCTTAAGGGTCTTCGGGATCAGCTACCCACAATAGGGCAACCTCGCGTTCGACACGCCCGGCATCAACGCGAACCCTCGGCACGAGAGGCGAAAGACTCACTGTTCCCGTGCCCTATGGCCCGCAGCATCGACATCAGTTCCGAGCGGGAGCTCGCGCCGAGCCGACGACGAATCCGCGCCACGTGGTGCTCGACGGTCTTCGGCGCGATGTAGAGCCGCGCCCCGATCTCGCGGTGGGTGAGGCCGAGTACCAGAAGTTCGGCCACCTCCGCCTCCCGATCCGTGAGCGACCCGCCGGTGGGTTCGGTGGCCGGATCGGTACCGGATGCCGGCTGTGTGCTCGGGGTGCTCGGTGCGCCGCGCAGCGACCGGGCCACCTGGAGCAGCGTGGTGGCGCCGCTCGTGTCCGAGACCCGCAGAGCCGCTTCGCTCGCCAGCCGCGCGCCGTCCCACGGCAGCCCGATCCGCTCGAGCGTCCGGGCGGCAGACTCCACCTCGGCCGGCTCGGCCTCGCCGCGCAGAACCCGCAGCCAGACTCGTCCCGCCGCGGCGAGACCGGCCGCATACGAGCTGACGGCGGCGGAGGCGGCGAGTGCCCGCGCGTGTGGCAGTAGCTGCGTGGGATTCTCGCCGAGGATCGCGGCCTGCACGCCGTACCAATGGAGCGAGGCGCCCCACAGTGCCGGTTCGCCGAGCCGGCGTACCAGCTCGAGGGCGTCGTCGACAAGATGCGCGATGCGTGCCTCGTCGCCGATTCGGACTGCCGCGAGCCATAATTCGCCGAGCGGGAGCAGGCAGAACAGGTCCACCGAGTAACCGGCTACCACGGGCTGGGCATCGGCCCACTCGCGATGAAGCGTGCCGATGTCCCCGTGCCGTCGCGCCAGCCCGACGCGGAGCCCGTGCACGAACAGCGCTTCGCGCGGGTGCACGGGCTGGTCCGCCGGAAGGGACTCGAGAATTGCGGCAGCATTGGCCAGCTCTCCGCCGGTCATCGCGGTCCATGCGGACAACACCAGGTGCCGGGTGCGGGCGGTGCTTGTGGAAGCAGCGCCGGTGAGCGCCTTCGCCAGAATCGATTCCGCGTGTGCGAGTTCACCGGAGTGCAGGCACAGCAGTGCCGTGACCGCGGTCGCGGTGTCCGGCAGCATGCGTGACCGGGTGCTGGTGGACAGCAACGCCAGCGCGCGCGTGAGTGAGTTCATCGCGACTGCGCCTGTTCCGGCGATGGACTGCGCGAGGCCGTCCGCAAGCAGCGTCACGCCCGCCGCTCCCGACGTCGGTGGACCGGACCGTTCTCCGGTGAGCACTCCCGCGGCCGCTTCGGGGCGTCCCGCAGCCAACAAAACCGTGGCGGCCACCGGTGCATCGGCGCCGACGCGCCCCGGGCCCAGCCATTCGTACAGATCGGCACTGCGTCCGATCTCCCCACGACATGCTGCGATACTGGACGAGATACGCACGGCAGCAGCCAGTTCGGCTGCATCGAGCGAATCTGCGCGCGAGAGCAGTGAATCGGCTAGCCGCTCGGCGGCATCGAGGTCCCCGCACAGTGCGCTTGCCTCGCAACGACGCAGCGCGAGCACGTCCGGGTCGGCACCCGCCTGCAGTGCGCTCTCGTACAGTTCAACGGCCTTCGCCGGTTCGGCGGAATCCGCACGGGCACTGAGGAATACCGCGAGCCGAGGATCGTCCAATCCGGCAGCCGCGAGGGTCCGTGCGGTTGGCAGGTCGAGGGCTCCGCCGTCCAGGCGAGCCGACAGCAGGCGCTGCTGCAGTTCCCGGAGACGCCCGACTCCGACGACCGCCGTGAGTGCGGGCCGGGCGGCGTCGAGCAGCACATCGGATCGGGTCACGACAGCGCTGGCGCGGGCGCGATCTGCCACCCGGTGCGCGTGGGATGTCGGGATCGACAGTGCGGCAGCAAGATCGGTTGTGTCGAGACTGGAGCAGCACATGCACACAGCGAGCGCGCTGAGGAGTTCGCCGTCAAGATGCCGAAGCCGGTCGTGCAGGTGGGTGGCTACCGCGGCGCGAATGCCCGCGCCGGTCATATCGGCGGTCACGGCGGTCGCCGCGAGGCCGGCATCGACTGCGGCCAGGACGCCACCGGTGAGCTGGTGCAGCAACTCGAGCAGACCTGGAACGAGGGTGATGCCGCGATCCCGGGCACGTGCGTCGATGTCGTCGATGGTGAGCGCGCGTAGATCGAACGCAGGTCCGAGCGACTCCATGGTCGCGGTGAGCGCGCGCAGCTCGGCATCGTGGGGACGTGGCTCGGTCGCGACGACGAGGGTCAGATCGTTGCGTCGGGCCAGCGCAGTCAAGGCCGTGATCTCGTCGCCAGGCAGGGAATGTGCGCCGTCGAGTACCAGGGCCCCGTCGCCGCGTTCGGCGGAGGCGACGGTGGAGTGAATCCGGGTTCCGTCGGCGTGGAGGCGTTCGCGTACCGCTGCGAGCAGGAGTGACTTGCCGCCCCCGGCATCGCCGCGGACGAGGTGGCAGCCGGGACCGGTACCGATCCTGTCCAGGAACTGTTGGGCAGCAGCGATTCCGGCGAGCGAAATCGGTACCCCGGACTCGCCCCCGAACATCGATGCTGCCCTGACAGCCGGTGTGGTCGGCATCGGCTACTTGCCGATCAGAAGGCCGGTGACCGGGTCGACGACTGCGCCGACGACGTTGCCGAGGCCTGTGACCACGCCGCCGACACCGTTGCCGATGCCGGTCACGACGCCGCCGACACCGTTCCCGATCCCGGTGGCAGCCTTACCGATGCCTTCGCCGATCTGGCCCGCGGTGTTGCCACCGGGCGCCGGGGCCGGAGGTGGGCCCGCCGGGGGTGTGTAGGCCGGTGGAGCGACGGCAGCGTCGCCCGCGGGAACATCGAGGTCGGGGGCCGTGGTCCGGGGATCCGGTTGCGCCGAAGGTGCCTGAGTTCCTGGTGCTGCGGGCTGGCCGGCCGGCCGCACCGTCGCATCGACGGTGTCGCCGCGGGTGCCGGGCACGGATCCCGCGGAGGCGGGTGCGGCCGTACCGGAGCCGAGGGTGCTGCCGAACACGGTGATGGCGTCCACGACGCCGTCGGGGGAGGCAGCCCCGGTGCTGCTGCCGCCCGCGGTGGTGGTGACCGGTGTCGCGGAGGTCGGCGCCGACTGGGCGGGAACATTGTCGACGACGGTGCCGATCGACAATCCGCCCGCGGCAAGTACGGCGATTGCCGCGGCGGAGGAGGCGATGATTGCCATCCGCCGGCGGACATTCGGTCCTCCGCGGTCGGCGGCGTGCATCCGGGACGGGAAGCTCGCCGTCACCTCACCGGCGTGGCTGCTCTTCGGTCGGATGGCGTCATAGTCCGAAAATATGCTGGCGGCAAAAGTGTTCGACTTCTCGGTGTCGCCGGCGATGTGGGCGGCGCCGAGAGCCGCGGTCAGACCCGGCGTGGGTGCGGCGATCACGGTGAGCCCGAGCTCGGACGAGATGAGTTCCGCGATGAGGGGAATCGAGCCGCCGCCCCCGGCCAGCAGGACGTGCGTTACGTCGGAGACCTCGAGCCCCGCGAACCGCAGCGAGTCCCGGACTAGTTCGAGCGATGCCGACAAAGGGGTGCGGATGAGGTCCTCGAGTTCGGACCGGATGAGCCGGACATCGGTGTCGACACCGGGTAATGCCACTGGGATCACGGCCTCGGTGTCGGTGGACAGTGCCTCCTTGGCCGCCGCGCAGTGAGCGCGCAGGGTCGAGAGTGCGGCGGTCGTGTCGGGGTCGAACGGATCGAGTCCGTCGACCCTGTCGGCGAGCGCACCCAGGACGTACTGCGTCACGAGGTGGTCGAACTGCGCACCGCCGAAATCCTCGGAGCGGATCGGCTTGCCGAGCATCGCCGGCTCGGTGCCGGTCCGTATCAGCGTGATGTCGAGCGTGGACGCGCCCAGGTCGTACACGACGACGAGTCCGTCCTGCAGCGGCCCGCGCGATTCCTCGAGCCAGCGCATGCACGCGTCGGCCTCGGAGACCAGCACCGCCTCGGACAGCCCGGCACGCGCGAGGGCCGACTCGAGTGCCCGTGCGGTGTAGCTGCTCCACGCGGTGGGACGGGTGACGACGACGGTGGCCGGCTCGTCGGTATCGGAGTCGGCTTCGGGGTTGTCGGCTTCGGGGTGGTGGCAGGCCTCGTCGATCAGGCACGAGACTGCGGTGGCGAACAGGTCCGCACCGGGGTGGACCTGTCCGGCATCGTCGAGGATCCCGACCGGGTCACCCACACGGGGGACGAACCCGGCCAGTGTCCTCTCGCCGGGGGCGGCGGGGGCGCCGCCGATCCGGGCCGCGCCGTCCGGCGGCAGATACAGAACGGTCGATCGTGATGTCGTCACACATTCCGCGTCGTCGGTGGACGATATGGCCGCCGTGCCCGAATTAGCCGTTCCGACAGCAATTCCGAGCCGTGCAGCCATTCGCTTCTCCCATGTGTTCGGGCGGATTGCGGCACCGCCGGTGTTACGGCGATTGTCGGCGCATGCGCACCCGGCGTTACGGGAAACCGGCGGTGAGCGGGCATCGAGGGGGCGATCCCCCTAATGGGGCAGCACCCCCCAACCGGCGTCCCCGGGGAACCCCGACCCGGTGTCGGGGGTCTGGCCCCGTTGGGATCGATGCGCCGAATTCGTAGCGTGGATGTCAATCTCGCCGCACTGCGCCGCACCTTCAACTGCGGGCCGCGGCAGCGTGCTTCCCGAATCCCAGGAGACATCTCATGGCCAGCAACGCAGTTCTCGATTTCATCCTCAGGCTTCTCCGTGACGAGGACGCGGCCGCGGCGTACTGTGCCGACCCGCAGGGCGCCCTCGTCGCCGCCGGACTCGGCGACGTGTGCCACGCCGACATCGTGGCCGTTGCGCCGATGGTCGCCGAGTCCGGACTGTTCGGCACCGCGGCCTGCGATCTGTCCGCGATTCTCGCCGCGGGCACGGGTGCCACGGGTTCACTCGGTGCGGCGGCGGGGGGCGGCCTGGGCCTCGGCGGCGGTCTCGGTCTGGGCGGCGGTCTCGGTGGCAGCCTGGGCGTCGGCGCCGGTGCCGGCCTGGGTCTCGGTGCGGCGGTCGGTGGCGGCTTCGGCAGCAGCGTCATCGGTGACATCGACCTCGGCGCCGATCTGGCGGCGGCCCTGGCTGCCGCACTCGCGGTGGGCGGATCCATCGGCGCGCAGCTCGGTGCCGCGATCGGCGGGGCGCTTGAAGTGGCCGTCGGGCTCGGCGGCGGGCTGGACCTCGGCAGCCTGGTGGATGTCGGCGGTTCGATCGACTTGGGCGGCGCGCTCGCCGGTGCGCTGGGCGGCGCCCTGAACGTGAGCGGTGCGCTCGTGACCGAGCTCGGCGTGGCGCTGAACGCGGCGCTCGCGGGTGTGACCAGCCTGGACCTGGGTGGACTGCTGTCAGTGGACGGCGGGTTGAGCGCCGCCCTGGAAAGCGTGTTCGCCATCGGGGGCGAATTGGGCGGCGAGCTCGGGCTTGCCCTCGGAGCACTCCTGAGCGCGGCGGTCGACGCAGGCGTCGAGCTCGGTGGCGAGCTCGGTGCCGGTATCGACGGTCTGCTGGGCCTGGGAGGGTCCCTCGGTGCGGCGCTCGGCGGTGGACTCGGCATCGGCGCAGAACTGACTGCCGCGCTGTCGGGCGCGCTGGAGTCGGCGCTGTCGCTCGGGGGCTCGCTCGGTGGCGTGCTCGACGGCAACATCGCCGGTGAGCTGAGCACCGCTCTCAGCGGTCTGCTCGAGTCGGCGCTGTCGATCGGTGGTTCGATCGGCGGTGATCTGGGGGCGGCACTGGGCAGTGCCCTCGACCTCGGCGCCGCAGTGGATCTCGCGGGCGCCCTGAATCTCGCGAGCGCGCTCGATCTCGGTGCGTCCCTCGGCGGTCTGCTGGGCGGTTCGCTCGGCGTCGACGGCGCCCTGACGGCGGAGCTGGGCGCTGCGCTGGGCGCCGCACTCGAGGGTGTGAGCAGCCTGGACCTGAACGGTCTGCTCGGGGTGGACGGCGGATTGACCGCAGCGCTCGAGAGCGCGTTCGGTATCGGCGGCGATCTCGGTGGCGCGCTGGGGGCGGCGCTGGGCGGCGTGCTGGGTGCGGCTGTCGAGGCGGGTGGGGAGCTCGGCGCCGGCCTCGGTGGCCTGCTGGATCTGAGTGGCTCGCTCGGCGGGGTACTCGGTGGTGCGCTGGGTGCCGGTAGTGACCTCTCGGCGGCCCTGTCGGGCGCGCTGGAGTCGGCGCTCTCGGTAGGCGGCAGCCTCGGCGTGGAGCTGGGCGGCAACCTCGGGGGCGACCTGACCACGGCGCTGTCCGGCGCGTTGGAGGCGGCGCTCGGTGCGGGCGGGTCGATCGGCGGTCAGCTCGGCGCCGCGCTCGGCAGCGCACTCGACGGCGGCCTGGGCGGCGGCCTCGACCTCGGCAGCCTGACGGGTGTCGGCGGCGATCTCGGGGCCGCGATCAGTGGTGCGCTGGGCAGCGCCCTGGACGTGGACGGCACGCTCACGACGACGCTCACGTCCGCGCTGAACACCGCGCTCGCGCTCGGCGGCACCCTGCAGGTGGGGGCCGACGCGGACCTCGGCAGCCTGCTCGAAGGCGCGTTCAGTGTGGGCGGTTCGGCCGGCGCCGATCTCGGTGCGGCGCTCGGTGGCGTCCTCGGTGGGGGCCTCGACACGGGAGGCTCGCTGGACCTGGGGGGCATCCTCGGCGGCGAGGGCGGATTCGGTACCGAACTCGGCGGTGCGCTGAACGGACTCCTCGGTACAGGCGGCTCGGTGGGCGGCGACCTGGGCGCGGCGCTCGACGCGGCTCTCGGTGCGGGCGGCGGCCTGGCAGGCAGCACCGGCCAGGCCGCCGGTCTCGGATCGACCGGTGACATCGGCGGCGGGGTCGACGCCGGTCTCGGTGGCGGTCTCGGTGCGGGCCTGGGCACGAGCCTGTCCGGCGCGCTGGGCTCCGTCTCCGACCTGGGTGGTCTCGGTGCTGGCCTCGGCGCCGATCTCTCGGGCGCACTGTCCGGTGCCGTCGACGCAGCTTCCGCGGCGGTCGGCGGCCCGCAGGTCGCGGGCGGCGGGATCGACGCCGGTCTCGGCGGCGGGTTCGGGTCCAGCGGCGGCGTGGTCGGCGGTATCGGCGGCGACCTGGGCGGCGATCTTGTCGGCGGGTTCACCGATGGTCTGACGTCGGCGCTGCAGGGCGCGATCGACGCGACCGGCAACCTGGCCGCAGGATTGACCGGCGCCGCGTCGCCCAATGCGTGGTCGTCGATCGACGGCGACGCGTTCGGTTCGGCGCATTCGGACGCCGGTCTGTTCGGGAACGGCGTCGGCGCAGCCGGCCATGCGGGCTCGATGGTGACGGACCCCGCTCCCGTCCACACGGACCTCGGTCACGATCTGCTGCCCTGACCGCATCGACGGCCTGTAACGAACCGGGCTCCGTTCACGCTAATGCGAACGGGGCCCGCTTCGTATCTGTCGAAGCGCGGGACAAGTCAGTGCCCGCACCCCAGTGCGCGCAACAGGTCGAACAGAGAAGTGGGGCAGCGAAACTCATGGACAGTGCGACCGCAGAAGTTGTGAAGGTTCCGGAGGCCGCGTTGATAGACCTCCTTGATCCGACGGTCGAGATCGCGCGCGCCGCGGGCCGAACCGATCTGGTGGAGCGGCTCGATCTTGCGCGATCCCGAGTGCTCGATCCGCGTCTGCGCATCGTGGTGGTCGGTCTTCTCAAACAGGGCAAGAGTCAGTTCGTGAACGCGCTGCTCAATCTGTCGGTGTGTTCGGTGGGCGATGACGAGACCACCGCAGTGCCCACGGTGGTGCAGAACTCGGAGCAGGCTTTTGCCGAACTGGTGCTGGCCGAACCGGGCGCTGCGCCGCGGCGGGTGGACATCCCACTCGGTGAGCTGGCGGCCGTCAGCCCGACGACCCCGCGAGCGGAGGGCCGCGAGGTGCTCCGGCTCGAGGTGAACGTGCCGAGCCCGCTGCTCGCGGACGGCCTCGTGTTCGTCGACACCCCTGGCGTCGGAGGACACGGAAACCCCCATGCGGCATCCACTCTCGGTTTGATACCGGCTGCGGATGCAGTGCTGGTCCTGTCCGATGCGAGTCAGGAGTTCACCGAACCGGAGCTCGGCTTCCTGCGCCAGGTGATCGGGCTGTGCCCGTCGGTGGCCTGTCTGATCACCAAGACCGACCTGTACCCGCACTGGCGGCGGATCGTCGATGCCGACCGCGGCCACCTGCAGCGGGCCGGGCTCGACGTGCCGCTGCTGCCCGTCTCGTCGCTGCTGCGCTCGCACGCGCTGCGCCTCGACGACGCCTCGTTGCACGCCGAGTCCGGATTCGAGGCCCTGTACGACTTTCTGCGGGAACGGGTGATCGAGCGCAACGAGGGCAGCGTCCGCCGCGCAGTGTCCCTCGATGTCCATGCGGTCGTCGAGCACCTCACCCTCGCGCTCGGCAGTGAGCTTGCGGCGCTGCGCGACCCAGCGAAGGGTGCGGCGGCGGTGGTGGAGCTGCAACGTGCGAAGGCAATCACCGAAGAACTGCACAAGAAGACGTCGCGCTGGCAGCAGACCCTCGCCGACGGGATCGCGGATCTGGCATCGGACATCGATCACGACCTGCGGGACCGGCTCCGCCAGGTCACCCGCGAGGCCGAAAGGGCGGTCGACGAGGGCGATCCCGGAGCGGAGTGGGACGCGCTGGGGGAGTGGCTCGAACAGCAGATCGCGCAGTCGGTGGGCGACAACTTCGTGTGGGCCCACGACCGTGCGCTGTGGCTGGCGGAGGTGGTGGCGGAGCACTTCGCGGACGCCGGCACCGTGGACCTGCCGCAGCTCGATGTCGCTGATCTCGATGGTGTGCTCGAGCCGGTGGCGTCACTGTCGGATCTGGAATCCGGCCGTATCGGCATCACCCAGAAGGTGCTGGTCGGGATGCGCGGATCGTACGGTGGAGTGCTGATGTTCGGCCTCATCACGACGCTGATGGGCATGACGCTGCTCAATCCGATCTCGGTCGGCGCGGGTGTGCTGCTGGGTACCAAGGCATACCGCGACGACCGTGAGGCGCGAGTGATCAAGCGTCGCGGCGACGCGAAGATCGCGATCAGGAGGTTCACCGACGACGTCAGCTTTCAGGTGGGCAAGGAGTCCAAGGACCGGCTGCGGCTGATCCAGCGTTTGCTGCGTGACCACTTCACGTCGATCGCCGAGCAGACGCTGCGTTCACTGGGTGACTCGCTCCGGGCGGCTCAGGAGGCGGCCAACATCGAAGCGTCCGAACGCGCGCGGCGGTCCGCGGAGGTGGAGCAACAGATGAAGGTTCTGGCGGCGCTGAATGAGCGTGCGGCACAAATACTCCCCGTAGAGGAAGGTTCGACCGCGGCGGTGACGGCATGACGGCCCCGGCGCTGGTGCGGGCGCGGGAGTTGATCGCTTCGGCGCGGGACGCCTATGCGGGCAATGCGGTCGCACGCGCGCAGCTCGCCGAGTGCGCGTCCCGGCTCGATCAGCCGCTGCGTGTCGCGCTGGCCGGATCACTCAAGGCGGGTAAGTCCACGCTACTCAATGCGCTTGTCGGGCAGGATATTGCGCCTACCGACGCGACCGAGTGCACGCGAGTCGTCACGTGGTACCGCAGCGGTTCGACCCCGGCAGTCACCGCCTGGTACGACGGCGGCGAGAGCGCAACCATCGCGGTGCAGCGGCGCGAGGGCCGGTTGACGTTCGACCTCGAGGGTCTCACCGCGGATCGGGTGGACCGGCTGGACGTCGAGTGGCCGGCCAGCGCGCTGGCGCAGACCACGATCGTCGATACCCCGGGCACGTCGTCGTTGTCGAAGGACGTTTCGGCCCGCACCCTCGAACTGCTGACGCCGGAGAACGCGGCGTCGGGTGCGGACGCCGTGGTGTATCTGCTGCGCAGTCTCAGCGCGACGGATGTCCAGTTCCTGGGGCGGATCGGCGCGCATGTGGGCGGCGAATCGGGTCCGCTGGGGGTGGTCGGCGTGGTCTCGCGGGCCGACGAGGTGGGCGCGGGGCGAGCCGATGCGATGATGTCGGCGAAGGATATGGCGGCGCGGTTCACCGCGGAACTCGAGCTCACCGGGCTCTGCCAGGCGGTGGTGCCGGTCGCGGGCCTACTCGCACTGGCGGCCCGGACGTTGCGGCAAAGCGAGTTTGCGGCGTTTGCGGCACTCGCATCGGTGCTCCCGGAGGACCTGCAGCTGGCGATGCTCTCCGCCGACCGGTTCGCGCGCGAGGACGCGTCGTTGCCGGTGGAGGCGGCGATGCGCCGTCAGTTGGTGGAACGGTTCGGACTGTTCGGAATCAGGTTGGCGGTGATGCTGATCCGGCTCGGCGTGCAGGATTCCCCCAGCCTGGCGGCGGAGCTGGTGGCACGGAGCGGGCTCGACGAGCTGCGTCAGGTGCTCGACGTGCAATTCGGCCAGCGAGCCGACCAGCTCAAGACGCACTCGGCGCTGGTCGCGCTCGAACGGGTGCTCGAAGCGCATCCCACCGCGCAGACGCCGCGTCTTCTCGACGAGGCCGGACGCCTGCTCGCGGACGTCCACGGGTTCCAGGAACTTCGGATGCTCGGCCGGCTCCGCAGCACCGAGACCAGCCTGTCCGGCGACGAGCTCACCGAACTGCAGCGACTGATCGGTGGATTCGGAATCGGCGCCGCGCAGCGGCTCGGGCTGGATCCGGACATCGCTGTCGAGGAGGGCCGGGCCGTCTCGCTGGCCGCTGTGCACAAGTGGCGAGCGCGGGCCGCGCACCCATTGGTAGATCAATTCACCGCCCGTGCCTGCAGCGTCGCCGCCCGCAGTGCGGAGGGGGTGCTGGCGGAACTGGGCGAGACGGGCATCGCCATCGCGGACCAGGGGAGTCCCGGCCACCGCGGACCGGTGGCCGAGCCGTGCAGAGCTCGGTGAAGTCCGCAATACTCGCTGTAGGCCTCGACCTTTGCTCGCGGGCAGGATCTCGTGGGCGGCGTCGCGGGCATCGACAGGGCTAGGAGGTCTTTCTTTGCTGCTCCGATTACCCGGTGTCTATCCGCCGCAGGCAGACAGCTTCTTTCTGGCGCAGGCACTACAGCTCGAGAGTATCGACGCCGACACGCGGGTCCTGGACCTGTGCACGGGAACCGGGGTGTTGTCCGTCCAGGCGGCGTCCGCGGGTGCCCGTGATATTACTGCGGTCGACATCGGCCGCCGCGCCCTCACCACCGCGTGGATCAATGGGCGACTCAACCGGGTTCCGATTCGCGTCGCCCGCGGCGATCTCACCGCGCCCGTCCGGAACAGTCGGTTCGACCTCGTGTTGTCCAACCCTCCCTATGTGCCGGCGGAAGACGATGCGCTCCCCACCCGCGGCCTCGCGAGATGCTGGGACGCTGGACAGGACGGGCGGGCGCTGCTGGACCGCATCTGCGTCGAGGCACCGGACGTGCTGGCGCCCGGTGGAGTGCTGCTGCTCCTGCAGTCGGCTCTGAGCGGGGTGGAGAAGACTCAGGCGATGCTCGAGGAGCAGGGGCTGGATGTCGAGATCGTTGCGAGGACGGATATACCGTTCGGTCCTGTGATGTCGATGCGGCGGGAGCTTCTGCGACGTCGTGGACTGATCGACGAACTGGAGCGGCGCGAGCAGCTTGTCGTGTTCCGGGCAGTGAAGTGACGGCGGTGGCATGACGAACGAGTCCGAAACGCGCGATGACGTGACGGTGACGGTGTGTCCCGACGGACCGCTTCTCGTGCGCGGCCCAGTCACGGTTCTGGATGGTGACGGCCGCGCGATTGCCAACCAGCGGAACACGATCGCGCTGTGTCGATGCGGTAGAACGAGGCGGCCGCCCTTCTGCGACAGCTCTCACAAACGTAAGAAGCGCCCTTCGGACGAAGGTGACTGATCCCGACGAATCTGATCCGTGCACAACTCTATCCACACCTTGTGGGTAAGCCCTCGTAGAAAACTCGTTGCCGGCCAACGATCTTCACCGGGCGGTGGAATTCGGCCCGCGGTCCCCGGCAGGATCTGGATACTCCGGGCAGGATGGAGGCCATGGGGTTGACGTCGAGAGCCGGGGCGTGGGCCGGCAACGGAACGGAGTCCGCATGACATCGGTGCACCATCGAACCTCGAGCACGGCGATGCCCGTGCCGTCGCCGCGTGGACCGGCGAGCGCAGCCCTGCTCTCGGTGCTCCGTGGGGACGCCGCGCCACGGATCTTCGTCGCCGCCGCACGGATGGCCACCGCACCGGGCCGAGGGCTCGGCGTTCTGGTCGACGACGACATCCAGCTGTGCCTGACGCTGCTGTACGAGCTCCACCTGCAGGGAATCGACGGTGTCGACGACCGCTGGGGCTGGGACGCCGAGCTGCTCACGGCGCGGGCGGCGCTCGAGGCGCCCTTCGACAGCGAGATCCGGGCGCTCGCCGCGCCGGTGGTCGATCGTGTCGCGGGGCCGGACGTCGTGGCCGCACTGTGGGACATGACCGCACCCAGCACGTCACCCGGACTGTCCGGTTTCATGGCCACCGAGGCCACCGTCGAGCAGTTCCGGGAACTGCTGATCCACCGCTCCCTGAACCAGCTGCGTGAGGGCGATGTCCACACCCTCGGGATCCCGCGCCTGGCCGGACGGCCCAAGGCCGCGCTGGTGGAGGTGCAGGCCGACGAGTACGGCGGCGGACGCCTGGAACGGATGCACTCGCAACTGTTCGCGATCACGATGCGGGAACTGGGGCTGTCGGATGCCTATGCCCATTACGTGGACGCGGTCCCGGCGGTGACTCTCGCGTCGTTGAACGCGCTGTCCTACTTCGGCAGTCATCGCAGCATGCTGGGTGCGCTTGCCGGACACCTGTGTGCGGTCGAGACGACGTCGGCGCTGCCGAGCAAGAAGTATGCCGCCGGCCTGCGACGGCTCGGTTTCGGGGACGCGGCCGCCCTCTTCTTCGACGAGCACATCGAGGCCGATTCGGTGCACGAGCAGATCGTGGTCCGCGACCTGGCCGGTGGCCTGGCGGCCGCGCGACCGGAACTTGTCGACGACATCCTGCTCGGGGCAGCGGCCTGTCTGGCGTTTGACGACCTCATCGGCGATCACATCGCGGAATGCTGGGCGCGGGGGAGCAGTTCGCTGAGGTCCTGAGGCCGCTGTTGTCCGGGGCTTACGAGGCGGATCGCTCACGTGCGTTGTAGCCAGCGCTGATGCCACTTTCGGGCTGGTTGATTTCGGCCCACACCGCATCGAGGGAGAGGCCGAGGACATCGGCGATCGCCGCGATGGTCGGGAAGGCGGGGGTGGCCACGCGGCCCGTCTCGATCTTCCGGAGTGTCTCCGGTGAGACACGGGCGTCGAGCGCGGTCTCGAGCATCGAGCGTTCACCTCTGGCGCGCCGCAGGAGAGCGCCCAGGCGCTGTCCACGTTCGACCTCTGCGGATGTTAGCGGCAACCTGACCATGCCACCTATTCTAGTACCGGGATAATATGGACGGGATAGTTATTGGTCGAACGAGATGGGAAGCGCATGATCGAGATCCTCAGCCCCAAGGAATTGGCCCGAGCGAGAGAGGCAGGTGCCCTGGTCGCTCACATCTTGCAGACGCTGAAGAGCCGCAGCGCAGTAGGCACGAACCTGCTGGACATCGACCGGTGGGCCAAGGCCATGATCATCGAGGCCGGAGCCCTGTCCTGCTACCTCGACTACGAGCCGTCGTTCGGGCGCGGGCCGTTCGGCCACTACATCTGCACGGCCGTCAACGACGCCGTGCTCCACGGACTGCCCCACGACTACGCCCTGGCCGACGGCGACCTGCTGACACTCGACCTCGCCGTCTCCACGGGCGGGGTGGCTGCAGACTCCGCCATCAGCTTCATCGTGGGCGACTCGAAGCCCCCGGAGAGCGTCGCGATGATCAATGCGACCGAACGTGCCTTGAGCGCAGGCATCGCCGCTGCCGGCCCCAAAGCTCGTCTCGGCGACATCTCCCACGCCATCGGCTCGGTCCTCAGCGCCGCGGGGTACCTGATCAACACCGAGTTCGGAGGGCACGGCATCGGATCGACGATGCATCAGGATCCGCACGTGTCGAACACCGGAAGGCCCGGCCGCGGATACAAACTGCGCCCTGGGCTGCTGCTCGCACTGGAACCTTGGGTCATGGCGGACACCGCTGAACTCGTCACCGATGCCGACGGGTGGACGCTTCGAAGTGCGACAGGGTGCCGGACGGCGCACAGTGAGCACACGATCGCTGTCACCAGCGACGGAGTCGAAATCCTCACCTTGCCGGAGCGGGCGCGACCGTGAGGTCGAAGGTCACGTCTGTCCCGCTGCTATCGGCCAGCGCTCGAGTGGTTTCAGCGCTCGAGTGGTTTCAGCGCTCGAGTCGTTTCAGCGCGGACCGTGCCGCGTGGTAGCCGCCCATCCCGTGCACGCCGCCGCCGGGAGGTGTCGCGGCGGAACAGATGTAGACGCCCGGAATGCCCGTCGAGTACGGGTCCAATGCAATGCGCGGACGTGCGAGCAGTTGCAGTGGATCGTTGGCCCCGGTCGCGATGTCGCCGCCCACGTAGTTGGCGTTGTACACCGGCATCTCGACCGCGGAACGGCTGAAGCTGCCGACGATGCGCTCCCGGGTGCGCGGCGCGAACCGCTCGATCTGCCGCAGGATTGCCTCGGTCGCGTCGCCCGTATACCCGTGCGGCACGTGCGCGTACGCCCACACGGGGTGGATGTCGCCGACCGACCGGGACGGGTCGGCCAGGTATTGCTGACCCAGTAACACGAAGGGGCGCTCCGGCATCCGGCCGGCATGCACCGCCCGTTCGGCGGCGGTCATCTCCTCGAGCGTGCCGCCGAGGTGGATGGTGCCGGCCCGGCGGCATGCGTCGTCGCGCCACGGGATGCCGCCGTCGACGGCGAGATCGAGCTTGAACGCGGCGGGGCCGTACCGGTAGCGGCGGTATGCCCGCGCGACCCGTGCCGGCAGCCGATCGCCCGCCACCTGTGCGACTCCGGTCGGGGACAGGTCCAGGATCGTCAGTTCGGTGCGCGGCAGCTCGCCGAGGGACCGCACGCGCACCCCGGTCTCGATCCGGCCGCCGTGATCGCGCAGCAGTGAGGCCAGTGCGTCGGTGATGGCACGGGATCCGCCCTTCGCGACCGGCCATCCGTACCGATGCCCGGCACCGAGCAGCATCAGCCCCACCGCCGATGTCGTCGGGCGGGTCAACGGATAGAAGGAGTGCGCGGCGACGCCGCCGAACAGAGCACGCGCCTGCGCCGTGCGCCAACGTCTGGCGGTCAGGGTTGCCGGGGCGAGGGCATCGATGCCGAAGCGTGCCAACAGGACCGGGTGCGTAGGCACATGCGCGATCGGGCGCAGCAGTTCCTCGGCCAGGATGTCGAAGCTGTCGGTCAGTGGCCCGAACAGTCTCCGCCAGGCGTTGCCGTCCGGGCCCAGTCGGTTCGCGGTCTGCTCGATCGAGCGGGTGAACACACCGGCGACCGCGGAGTCGAGGGGATGCGCGAGGTCGATCTCCGGCTGCAGCCACTCGAGTCCGTGCTCGGTCAGATCGAGCGACCGGAAGAGCGGCGATGCGACGCCCATCGGGTGCACCGCGGAACAGTCGTCGTGCAGCAGTCCAGGGAAGAGGCGCTCGCTGGTACGGGTGCCGCCGCCGATCGTGTCCGCGGCCTCGAGGACCGTCACGTGGACGCCGTGCAGCGCCAACGTGACCGCTGCAGCCAGCCCGTTGGGGCCGGACCCGACGACAATGGCTTCGGTCATTGCGCTGCCGTGGTCCTGCGGCCGAGCCACTCCGATATGGATGGGGTGAACAGCAGCGCCGTGGCCGCTGCGACGAGGGCAGCCTGCAGTGGAGGGGCCCAGGTGAGGACTCGGAACGAGATGTCTCCGGCGTCGGACAACAGACTCCAGGAGCCCACAGCGGCGGCGACGGTGAGCACGCCGACGACGGTGAGCCACACACGCGCCCGCGCATGCCCGGCCCGGAGGCGCACGATCCCGAGCACTGCCGCCAGCACCAGCAACACCCCGACGCCTCCCACACCCAATACGGTCAGTCCGGCGACCAGATCCACCGTCGTGGGATCGGCCGTCGGATTCCGGGTGGAGAGACTTGTCTCGAGAGCGTCTACGACGGTGTCGAACCCGAGGCCCAGGGCTGAGGCGAGACTCGCGAACGCAGCGAACGATGCGGCCCAGGCGGTGATCGCCACGGTCAGGCTCCGCGGCGCGGGACCGGGGTCGGTGCCGGGGCTGTGTAGGGGCGCGACTACGACATCGGGCCGTGGCGGCCGTGGTCGGTGCTGCGCGGATGCGTGGGTGTCGCCGGTGGTTTCCACGTCCGAATCGTATCGAGCGGACGGCCTGGGACGAGGCGATCCGGGTGGCGCGGGAACCGGTGGGAACAAACCGCGCGCATCCTCCGTTGACCATTTCGTGAACCTGAGTGTGGGTGGCTCAAGTTTCAAGTTGACTTCGATCGGAGTCGAATGCAAACTTGAGTCGTATACGCTCACCTGAGGCGAATCAGCATCAGTGTCGAGAATAAAAGCGCAGCTCGAGAAGCTGCAAAGAGGGAAGTGAGGGATCACTATGGCTCGTGCGGTCGGAATCGACCTCGGGACCACCAACTCGGTTGTGTCTGTACTCGAAGGCGGCGAGCCTGTCGTGGTCGCCAACTCCGAGGGCTCACGCACCACCCCGTCCGTCGTGGCTTTCGCCAAGAACGGTGAAGTGCTCGTCGGTCAGCCCGCCAAGAACCAGGCGGTCACCAACGTCGACCGCACCATCCGCTCGGTCAAGCGTCACATCGGCACCGACTGGAACGTGGAGATCGACGACAAGAAGTACACGCCGCAGGAGATCAGCGCCCGCACGCTGATGAAGCTCAAGCGTGATGCCGAGGCATACCTCGGTGAGGAGATCACCGACGCCGTCATCACCGTCCCCGCCTACTTCGAGGACGCGCAGCGCCAGGCCACCAAGGAGGCCGGGCAGATCGCAGGCCTCAACGTCCTGCGTATCGTCAACGAGCCCACCGCGGCCGCGCTCGCGTACGGCCTCGACAAGGGCGAGAAGGAACAGACCATCCTGGTCTTCGACCTCGGCGGCGGCACCTTCGACGTGTCCCTCCTCGAGATCGGCGACGGCGTTGTCGAGGTCCGCGCGACCTCCGGTGACAACCACCTCGGTGGCGACGACTGGGACGAGCGCATCGTGACCTGGCTCGTCGACAAGTTCAAGGCGCAGAACGGCATCGACCTCACCAAGGACAAGATGGCGCTGCAGCGTCTGCGTGAGGCGGCGGAGAAGGCGAAGATCGAGCTGTCCAGCTCGCAGAGCACCTCCATCAACCTGCCCTACATCACCGTCGACGCGGACAAGAACCCGATGTTCCTCGACGAGCAGCTCTCCCGCAGCGAGTTCCAGAAGATCACCTCCGATCTGCTGGACCGCACCCGCGCGCCGTTCCAGGCCGTGGTCAAGGACTCGGGCATCGCCGTCAAGGACATCGACCACGTCGTACTCGTCGGTGGCTCCACCCGTATGCCGGCGGTCTCGGATCTGGTCCGTGAGCTCACCGGTGGCCGTGAGCCCAACAAGGGTGTGAACCCTGACGAGGTCGTGGCCGTCGGTGCTGCCCTCCAGGCCGGCGTCCTCAAGGGCGAGGTCAAGGACGTCCTGCTGCTCGACGTCACCCCGCTGTCTCTCGGTATCGAGACCAAGGGTGGCGTGATGACCAAGCTCATCGAGCGCAACACCACCATCCCGACCAAGCGCTCCGAGACCTTCACCACTGCGGACGACAACCAGCCGTCGGTGCAGATCCAGGTGTTCCAGGGTGAGCGTGAGATCGCCTCGCACAACAAGCTTCTCGGATCGTTCGAGCTGTCCGGTATCCCGCCGGCCCCGCGTGGTGTGCCGCAGATCGAGGTCACCTTCGACATCGATGCCAACGGCATCGTGCACGTGACCGCGAAGGACAAGGGCACGGGCAAGGAGAACACGATCAAGATCCAGGACGGCTCCGGTCTGTCCAAGGACGAGATCGATCGGATGATCAAGGACGCCGAGGCACACGCTGAGGAGGACAAGGCTCGCCGCGAGGAAGCCGAGGTCCGCAACCAGGCCGAGTCGCTGGTGCACCAGACCGAGAAGTTCATCAAGGACTCCGACGAGGGTGCCGCCAAGGTGCCCGCCGACGTCAAGGAGAAGGTGGAGGCTGCGATCACCGAGGTCAAGACCGCTCTCGCCGGACCCGACATCGCCGCTGTCAAGGCTGCGGTCGAGAAGCTGTCCACCGAGTCGCAGGCCCTGGGCCAGGCGATCTACGACGCGCAGGCCGCTGACGCAGCCGCGTCCGGCGACGGCCAGGCCCAGGACGGCGACGTCGTCGACGCCGAGGTTGTCGACGAGCCGACCGACCAGGACAAGAAGTGACCGCGGAGAACCCCGACCGCGAACCGGTGATCACCGACGGCCAGGTAGTGGACGCCTTCGAGAATTTCGACACCGCTGCCACACCGGCCGCCTCCGATGAGGTGGCGGCCGGGGCTGGCACGGACGAGCTGGCCAAGGTCGTTGCCGAACTGGATCAGGCCAACACCGAGTTGGGATACGCGAAGGCGGAAATTGCCAACATCCGCCGCAACGCGCTGTCCCGGATAGATCGAGCAGTCGAGGACGAGCGGGTCGCCGTGGTGAGCCGCTTCCTCGACATCGCGGACGATCTCGACCGGGCACGGGCCCACGGCGACCTCGATGCGGGGCCGCTGAAGGCGCTGTCGGACAAGCTCTCCGGCGTACTTGACGGGCTGGGCCTGGTTGGCTTCGGTGCTGAGGGCGACGCCTTTGCCCCGGATCTGCACGAGGCTGTGCAGATGGAGGGCGACGGCGACAACCCGGTTCTCGGGGCGGTCCTGAGGAAGGGCTACCGGCTCGGCGAGCGCGTGCTGCGCACGGCGATGGTCACCGTTACCGACGGTGAGTCGGCGTCCGGTGCCGCAGCCGAGTAGTTACACAGAAACAACGAGAGGAGGAGACGCCCAGTGAGCCAGCGGGAGTGGATCGAGAAGGACTTCTACAAGGAACTGGGTGTCTCTTCCGACGCATCCGCCGACGAGATCAAGAAGGCGTACCGCAAGCTGGCCCGGGATCTGCATCCCGATGCCAACCCCGGTGACACCAAGGCGGAGGAGCGTTTCAAGACGGTCAGCGAGGCGCATGCCGTCCTCTCCGACCCGGCCAAGCGCAAGGAGTACGACGAGGCCCGCCGCTTGTTCGCGAGCGGTGGCTTCGGTCCGGGCGCCGGATACTCCGGTGGCGGCGGTGGTTTCGGTGGCGGTGGCGGATTCGACATCAACGATTTGTTCGGAGGCGGCGCCGCAGCCGGCGGCGACAGCGGTCTCGGTGATCTGTTCGGCGGACTGTTCAACCGTGGCGGAGGCCGAACCACGGCGTCACGGCCCCGCCGTGGCAGCGATGTCGAGACCGAGATCACGCTCGAGTTCCGGGAGGCCGCGCAGGGCGTGACGGTGCCGCTTCGGCTCACCAGCCCGTCGCCGTGCACCACGTGCCATGGCAGTGGTGCCAAGCCCGGCACCAGCCCGCGGGTATGCCCGCGCTGCAACGGAACCGGGATCGTCAGCCGCAACCAGGGCGCGTTCGGATTCAGTGAGCCGTGCGACGACTGTCGCGGCACCGGATCCATCATCGACGATCCGTGCACCGACTGCCACGGCAACGGTGTCACCAACCGCACCCGTACCATCACCGTTCGCGTCCCCTCGGGCGTGAGCGACGGGCAGAAGATCCGCCTTGCGGGTCAGGGTGAGGCCGGGCTGCGGGGTGCGCCGTCCGGCGACCTGTACGTGACCGTCCACGTCCGGCCGGACAAGGTTTTCGGGCGTAACGGCGACGATCTGACGCTCGTGGTGCCGGTCAGTTATGGCGAACTGGTACTCGGGACCACGGTGTCGGTTCCGACGCTCGACGGCCGTGTGGGCGTGAAGGTTCCGGCCGGAACCGCGGACGGACGAATCCTGAGGGTGCGTGGGCGCGGTGTGCCCAAGCGCGGCGGAGGCGCAGGCGATCTGATGGTCACCGTGAAGGTTGCGGTGCCGCAGAAGCTCGACGACCCCGCCACTGAGGCTCTGCAGAAGTACCTGGAGGCCGAGAAGGCAAGCGGATTCGATCCGCGCGCCGGATGGGCAGGCGCCTGAGCGGCGCAAACCGATCGAACGGGTGAACCATCATGAGCGACAGGCAACGCAAGGCATCGGAGGTCCCGGCGGACCCTGATGCGCGGGTGTTCGTCATCTCGGTGGCCGCCGAACTCGCCGGCATGCATGCGCAGACGCTGCGCAATTACGACCGGCTCGGTCTGGTCACCCCGCACCGCACTACCGGTGGCGGACGCCGCTATTCGCCGCGGGACGTCGCGCTGCTGCGTGAGGTGCAGCGCCTGTCCCAGGACGAGGGCGTCAACCTCGCCGGGATCAAGCGCATCATCGAGCTGACCAATCAGGTCGAGGCGCTGCAGCATCGCGTCGAGGAGATGGCCGCCGAGATTGCGCGCGTGCACGCGAGCTACCGGCGGGATCTCGTCCCGATTCCCCGCAGTAGCGCGCTCGTCGTCTGGAAGCCTCGCAACCAGCGCTGACCCAGCGGGCCACCCCTGAACGGGAATTCACGGCACATCTCGGAGTCTGAGGTGCCGTGAATTCCCGTTTGTGCGTTACGGGGCATGTGAGCATCCACACTTAGCATCTGAATACCCCTGGGGGTATATTTGGAGCGTACCCGACCTCGAGGAGGATCACATGTGTTACCCCGTCATCTGCCCCAGCTGCCGGAAGACGACCTGGGACGGCTGTGGAGCGCACGTCGACAGCGTGATGGCGTCGGTTCCCGCGTCGAGCCGCTGTGTCTGTCAGGAGAATCCCGCCTACTTTGGCGGATCGGAAGTCTTCGGCTCGTCCCTCGATCGCTGATCACTCCCGGGTGTGCCGCACACGGCCGGGGATAAGTAGCAAGCGGCCGGTGCCGGGCCGCCCATCGCGGGCCGTGCGCTCGAGTGCGTGGGAGCGGGTCGGCGCGCGACGCCTCGGGGGCGAGGGCTGGGGAGCTCAGCTCGTCCGCTTCGCGCTCGTCGGCGGGTCGAGTAACGCCCTTTATGCCCTTTCGTTCGTGACCCTCGCCGAGTACGGAACCTTCGTTGCCAACACTGTCGGTGTCGCTGTCAGTACGGTCCTCGCCAATGAACTGCACCGCAGGCGCACCTTTCGTGCCGCTGACCGGGTGCACTGGTTCGCGGCGCAGTGGGAAGCCGGCGCGCTGGCGGTGCTCGGCTTGATCCTCAGCTCGGCTGTTCTGGCGCTGATGCACCGCCTCTTTCCTGCGGCTTCGGGCGCGATCCAGGTGCTCATGGTGATCGGGGTCAGTGCCGTCGTCGGGGGCATGCGGTTTCTCGTCCTGAGGGGCGCGGTTTTCGCCCCTTCCAGATAACCTCCGCGCTGATCGAGATGCGCGGATCGTGAACGGCCTCCGCTCTGCGGGTGGCCATGGGTACCCCTGGGGGTATATTATCCAGGGGTTGACCGTCCCGGGGTGCTGACATTTCGTCGGTGGTTCCCCGTTTCATCGAAGGCGCATTGCGCCCGTTTGTATACCCCCACCGGTATAAGGAGTTTTGCGCATGACCAGCAAGAACCCTGTCGGCGGCGATCGGTCGTCGACGACAACGAAGAATCCAGGTGCAGCGCCGCCATCCGTGCACGGCGGCGTGTTGGCGCGCATGGGTGCTGCCATGACCACGCGTTCGAGATGGGTGTTCGGCACCTGGCTCATCGTGCTGGTCGCGCTCGGGGCGGCGGCACCGTCCGTCTTCAGCTCGCTCGCCGGGGCCGGCTGGCAGGCCAACGGCTCGGAATCGGTGCAGGTCCGCGAGCTTGCTCAGGAACACTTCGGCGGTAACTCCTCCGCGGCCGTGCAGGTGGTGGTGCACTCGGACACCAAGTCGGTCTCCGATCCCGCGGTCCAGCAGGTCCTCGGTGAGGCCACCGCCCTGTTCGCGGCGGACGACCGGTTCGGTGAAGTGATCGCGCCGCAGCCCGGGATGTCGATCAGCCCCGACGGGCACACCGGCATCCTGATCGCCGGCGCCAATGCGAGCACGGACGAGATGGTCAAGGCCGTCGATGACCACAAGGACGAGCTCACTGCATTGTCCGGCGATGGCATCGAGGTCTATCCGACCGGTGCGTCTGCGCTGTGGAGCGACTTCAACAAGGCCAACCACGAGGCGATGATCAAGGCGGAGATGTTCTCCTGGCCGGTGACCCTGGCCATCATGGTTCTCGCATTCGGTTCCCTCGTCGCTGCGGGGCTGCCGCTGCTGCTGACCCTGGCGGGACTGGTCGCCTCCGCGGGCGGATTGGTGCTGCTCAACGAAGTCACCCCGATCTCGGTGTGGGCGATGAACTTCGCAATGATGTTCGCTCTCGCGCTCGGCATCGACTACGCACTGTTCATCGTCGCGCGGTTCCGAGATGCGCTGAGCAAGAGCGGTAACCCGCGTCTGGCGGTGGCCGAGACGATGGACACCGCGGGCAAGGCTGTCGTGCTGTCGGGCCTGACGGTGCTGGTGAGCCTGTCTGCCGTGCTCCTGGTCCCGGCTCCCGCGGTTCGGACCATGGCGGTCGGCATCATGCTCGCGGTGACGTTCGTCCTCGCCGCCACCCTGACGCTGCTCCCCGCCGTCCTCGGCAAGCTCGGATCCAAGGTCAACGCCGGCTCCCTGCCGTACGCCAAGCGGCAGAAGCACCGGTCGCCGGGATTCGAAAAGTGGGGCAACCTGCTGCACAAGCATCCGTGGCCGTTCGCAATCGGCGCCGTCGTGGTGCTGGTGGGTCTGTCGATTCCGGTATTCGGACTCAAGGTCGCGATGCCGTCCATCGAGGTGGTTCCGACCGACGCCCCGGTCCGTCAGGGTTACGAACTGGTTCAGGCCCAAATGGGCGAGGGTGCACCGGGCATGCTGCAGATCATCGCCCCCACGTCCGAGGCCGATGCGACCGCCACCGCAGCCATGTCCACGGAGGGGATCGCGATGGTCACCCCGCCGATGCCGGCGATGGACGGCTCCGACTACGTCATGTTGCAGGCGATCCCGAATGTCGATCCCTCGGACGACGCGATGGGTTCGATCCTGAACCAGTTGCGTTCGGATCTGCCGTCGCAGGCTTTGGTCGGCGGCGCCCCCGCCGAGAATCTGGATCTGCAGCAGGCGCTGAACGACTACCTGCCGCTGATCATCGGCGTCATCCTGACGCTCGGGTTCATCCTGCTGCTGGTGGCGCTGCAGGCGCCGCTGATCGCAGTCCTGGGAACGGTGGTGAGCCTGCTCTCGACCGCTGCGGCGTTCGGTGTGGCCAAGCTGATCTTCCAGGACGGACACGGTGCGGGACTGCTCGGCTTCACCCCGCAGGGCTTCCTGGACGGCTGGGGTCCGGTGTTCTTCTTCGCGATGATCTTCGCTATCGCGATGGACTACACGGTGTTCCTGCTCTCGACCGCGAAGGAGCACTACGAGGAATCGGGTGATCCGAAGGTGGCGCACGTGATGGGTCTTGCGCACTCGGGTCGAGTGATTGCCGCCGCTGCCGCGGTGATGGTGGCGGTGTTCTTCACCTTCGCGTTGGCCGAGCCGCTTCCCCCCAAGGAAATGGGCATCATCCTCGGTGTCGCCGTCCTGCTCGACGCGGTGCTCATCCGCCTCGTGCTGCTGCCCGTGCTGTTGCGTCTGACCGGGCACGCAGCCTGGTGGTCACCGGCGTGGCTGCGCCGGGTGCTGCCGAGCATCAAGTTCTCGCACTGATCCGAAGGGGTATGCGTGGTGGGCGATCACACAACCGCCACGCATACCCCCACGGGTATGCTGGGAGAAGATCTGCGGAAGGGAATCATCATGGTCGGCAACGATGAAAGCAACGCATTGGTGCTCAACAGATTGCGCCGCGCCCACGGGCAGCTCGCCGGTGTGATCGCGATGATCGAGAGCGGCCGCGAGTGTAAGGACGTGGTCACTCAGCTCGCCGCAGTCTCCCGCGCTCTCGACAGGGCGGGCTTCAAGATCGTCGCCAGCGGGCTACGCGAATGCCTGGTCGGCGAGACCGCGGACGGCCATGCGCCCATGAGTGAGGCCGACCTGGAAAAACTGTTCCTTACGCTCGCCTGACGGACCCGAGGAGAGAACCGTGAAAAACCTTCCCCGCCATCAAGGTTGGAACGTCGAACGAGTGGTGCCGCTGATGGCCGGCGTGGTCGTTCTGTTGAGCGTGGCTCTGACGGTCGCCTTCACGCCGTGGTGGCTGCTGCTCACTGGATTCGTGGGCGCCAACCTGATCTTCTACTCCGTGGCCGGATGGTGCCCCGCCAGTTTGATCATGGAGAAGATCGGCCTGGAGCGGGCGAGCTGCCGTATCCCGCTCGATGCCAAGCAGACAACCTGAGGGCCTCGAATCGCTCGCGGCGGCGGGTCTGAGTGTTTCCGTGGACGCGCGCAGGTGGATCTCGTGTCGGCGATGCTGTGGCGCGGTGACGTGAACCCGGTCCGTTCGGTGTAACAGGTTTCAGTTCGGGGAAAATCCGGTTATCGTGTCGGTGACCCGGACCACACTGGCCGAACGTGGCGCGGCGGGCGCACGCAGCGCGGCCGTCGCGCGTCGTGCACGCAGAAGGAACACACATGACCGATGAGTTCGCCGACGTTCTCCACCGCCCCCGCTTCCTGGCGGACCTGCTGATCACTGCGCTCGATCGCAACGCCGACCGGCCGGCTCTCTACCTCGGCGATGTCGTGCTCACCGGCGGCCAGATGCGCGACCAGATCAGCTGTTTCGGGCAGGCGCTCGAGTCGCTCGGTATCGGCAAGGGGTCGACCGTGGCGATGCTGTCGAAGAACCGGCCCGAGGTTCTCATCAGTGTGGGCTCGCAGATGATCCGCGGCTGCCGCAACACCGCGCTCGCGCCGTTGGGTTCGCTCGACGACCATGCCTACATCGTCGGCGACGCGGAGATCGAGACCCTGATCTTCGATCCCGGCGCATTCGAGGATCGTGCCGCCGAGCTGAAGGCCACCGTGCCGACGCTGAAGAACCTGTTCTCGCTCGGGCCGTCGTCGGTGGGCATCGACATTCTCGAGCTTGCGAAGACCTTCACTCCGCAGCGTCTGATCGCGGCGGACGTCGACGGCGACGACCCGTCGAGCATGGTCTATACCGGCGGCACCACGGGTAAGCCGAAGGGCGTGGTCAACACGTTCCGGTCGGGTGTGACGCTGCCGCAGATCCAGATGGCCGAATGGCAGTGGCCCGACGAGATGCGTTTCCTCGCGTGCACCCCGCTCTCGCACGCCGGTATGGCGTTCTTCGTTCCTACCCTCATGCGGGGTGGCTCGCTCGTGGTGCTGCCGGCGTTCGAACCCGGCGCGGTACTCGAGGCCATCGAGAAGCACAAGATCACGGCAACCATGCTGGTGCCCACCATGATCTACATGCTGCTCGACCACCCGGATTTCGAGACCCGTGACGTGTCGAGTCTGCAGACGCTGTACTACGGCGCCGCCGCTATGTCGCCGACGCGTCTCAAGGAGGGAATCGAGAAGCTGGGCCCGATCTTCTTCCAGTACTTCGGCCAGAGCGAGTGTGGCATGACGATCTCGGTGCTGCGCAAGGAGGAACACGACATCGACGACCTCGAGCGTCTCGCGTCGTGCGGACGCCCCGTCCCATGGCTGGACGTGCGGCTGCTCGATGACGACCTGGCCGAGGTTCCGCAGGGCCAGCTCGGCGAGATCTGCGTCCGCGGCCCACTCGTGATGAAGGAGTACTGGAAGAAGCCGCAGGAGACTGCCGAGGCGCTGCGCGGCGGCTGGCTGCACACCGGCGACATTGCCCGCGCGGACAAGGACGGCTTCCTGTTCATCGTCGACCGCAAGAAGGACATGATCGTGACGGGTGGGTTCAACGTGTTCCCGCGCGAGATCGAGGACGTCATCTCCGGACATCCGGCCGTCGCGAGCGTCGCGGTCGTCGGCGTGCCCGACGAGAAGTGGGGTGAGGCGGTCAAGGCATGCGTAGTGCTGCGCGACGGCCAGGCTGTGGAGACGGCCGAGCTGGTCGAGCGTGTTCGCGCTGCAAAGGGATCGGTGCACGCGCCCAAGACCGTCGACTTCGTCGACGCCCTGCCGCTGACCCCGCTCGGCAAGCTCGACAAGAAGGCGCTGCGCGCCAAGTTCTGGGACGGGGCCGCTCGCTCCGTCTGACGCCAAGCCGTCGAACTGTTCGGCCCCCGGATCAGCTCGGGTCGAACCGGATCGCGTCGGCGGGAGTCCCGGTGGCGACCAGGCGATCCCGGGTGGTCTGCACCATCGCGGGCGATCCGCACAGCAGCACCTGGTGATCGACGAACGCGCCGTGTGCGGCGACGACATCCGCGAGGGTGCCCTCGATCAGGTGGTCCTCGCCGAACCCGATCTCGCCTAGCTCGTCGCGGATACGGTCGTACCACTGGTCCGGGATTCCTGGGTCGGTGACGTCCTCGACGACCGGAATCGTGGTGAGCCAGGGCAGATCCTGTGTGAGCAGCCACAACATGTCCGACGCATACAGGTCCGCGACGGTGCGGCCGCCGATGAACAGGTACACCTTCGGCGGGTCTTCCACCCGGATCAGATCCAGGAGGATCGCGCGCAGCGGAGCAAGCCCGGTGCCGCCGGCCACCATGACCACCGTCGGCCCGGTCTCGTCGACGTGGAGGTCACCGCCGCGTGGGTCGAAGATCTGCCAGCGGTCACCGGGTTGGGTGTCGGCTACGATACTGCCGCTGACCCAGCCGCCCGGTACCGCGTGGACGTGGAATTCGAGCTTGCCGTCGAGCGAGGGCGGTAGCGCGGGGGAGAGTCGGCGCCGTAGCCGCGGGTGCTGTGGAACGCTCACGTCCACGTACTGACCGGCGCGGAACGGGACGGCGTCGCCGATCAGCCGGACCACCGCGAGATCCTTACGCAGGCGGTGGTGTTCGACGACGGTTGCGGTCCAGGATGGCTGCGGCATGTCGCCATTGTTCCCGGTTCGGACGGGGGTTTCACATCGTCGTCTCAGGTGGCCTCGACGCGGCGGTTGTGCAGGGCCTGGGCGAGGGACGCGGTGACGGTGACCAATGCCACCGCAACGAGGGGGACCACCAGGCTCGGCAGGGTTTCCACACAGCGGCCCAACAGCGTTGCGCCGAAGGCGACCAGCGGAAGACCTGTTCCTTGCAGCAGGTCCAATTTGCGTGGTCGGCGCGGAGGCGGGCCCCACCACGGGATTCGCTGGCCGTCGTTCTCCCGGTGGACCCGGGCCGTGCCTGCGGCCGCGGCAGCGACCCCGATCGCAACCATGGCGGAGCCGACGATCGCGGCTGCGGCCGACGGCGCCGGGAGAACCGGTACCGCGGCACCTGCGGCCACGATCGTCACGAACCACAGCGCGATCACCCAGAAGGGCGCGGCTTTGGGCGGGTTCTGCCCGACATTGTCTACCGGTCGCATCGGTGGAAGATCGTCCATGGGCACATCATCGCCTCAGCGCAGCGGATCGTGGATGATCGACTCGACCGGCGTCCCGGCCCGCTGCAGGGCGTAAGCGGTGGTCTTGACCATCGACGGCGACCCGCAGATCTGTACCTGCCGGTCGGCCCAGGACCCGAACTGGCCCACCACCTTGCCCAGTGGGCCGAGTAGGCGCTGGTGCAACCCGGGCGGCGGCTCGGGGCTGGGATACGGATGCCACCAGGGATTGTCGTTCTCCTCCGTGACGGGTACGACGGTGAGCCAGGGGTTGCTCAGCGACAGCTGCCACAGCGTCTCGATGTCGTAGAGATCGCAGGGGTACGTGCCGCCGACGAACAGGTGCACTCGCGGATTGATACCCCGCTGCGCCATATCCATCACCTGCGCGCGCAACGGCGCCAGGCCCGTGCCGCCCGCGATCATCAGCACATCCTTGCCGCTTTCGCGATCGACGTGCAGGCCACCGAGTGGCGAGCCGATCCGCCACCGGTCGCCCACTGCGGTCTCGTTCACCATGGCGGGGCTCACCCACCCTCCGGATACGCGCCGGACGTGGAACTCGAGTTGCCCGAACGGGTTCGACGGGATCGCCGGCGACAGGTACCGCCACATCTGCGGACGCTGCGGGATCTGGACGCTGACGTACTGACCGGCGGCGTAGGGGATGGGAGAGTCGGTCTCGAGGCGGATGACCGCGAGGTCGCGCAGCACCCGCTCGTGGCTGACGACGGTGCCTTCCCACAATGCGGGGTAGTCGTCGGCGTCGGCGGCATCGGACATCGTGGTGGTGATCAATGCGACCAGTTCGCGCCACGCGGCGTCGCGGTCCGGGCTCCATGGCTCGTCGGAGTCGGTCTCGCGCATCGCATCGAGCAATGCGTTCCCGGCGGCCGCATAGTGCTCGCGTTCGACGCCGTACTTGCGGTGGTCGCGCCCGAGCTGGGCGAGGAACGGGAGCATGGATTCGGTGTCGTCGAGTCCCCGGACGATGTACTCGAGTGCCGCGACCAGCTTGGCGCGCTGGCCATCCATACCGGCCGGGAACAGCGACCGGCAATGCGGGACGCGGGCGAAGAACTGGGCGTAGAACGTGCGGGCGAAGCGGTCCCGGTGGCTGGCGGACGCGGTGACGGTATCGAATTGTGAGCGGATGAGCCTGATCTCGGCGGTGTCCACGTCGTCCTCCCTCGGGTGCTGCACGGCTGCCGGATGTGCGCGCACACCGGGAGCCGACCACTAGTGTGCACCGGGGTGGCGTCGGTCCGGTTCGGGGCCTCGCCGAACCTGCATGAAAATTCCCGAAGAAGTTCAAAGTTGAGCGGAACAGACTCAATGCTTTGTTCGTTGAGTAGAACGACAGTGCCGTGAGGGGTTCGCTCCGCGCGGCACGATCTCCGTTCCGTTCGTCGCAAGGAAGGTGCCAAGTGGACTCGTTCTCTCCCACCACCAAGACCCAGGCCGCGCTGACGGCTGCGCTGCAGTCGGCGTCCTCGGCGGGCAATCCCGACATCCGTCCCGCGCACCTCCTGGTTGCGCTGCTCGACCAGACCGACGGCATCGCCGCGCCGCTGCTCAAGGCCGTCGGCGTCGACCCGACGGTGGTGCGACGCGAGGCTCAGGTTCTGGTGGATCGGCTGCCACGCGCCACCGGCGCCACCACGCAGCCGCAGCTCGGCCGCGAGGCGATCGCCGCGATCACCGCGGCACAGCACCTGGCCACCGAACTCGATGACGAGTACGTGTCCACCGAGCACGTCATGGTGGGGCTCGCTGGTGGACTGGGTCGCGCCGCGGGCTCCGCTCCCGCCGGCGACTCGGACGTCGCCAAGCTGCTCGTCGACCACGGCGCCACCCCGACCGCGCTGCGGGACGCATTCACCGCGGTCCGTGGCAGCGCACGCGTCACCAGCCCCGACCCCGAGGGCAGCTACCAGGCGCTCGAGAAGTACTCGACCGACCTCACCGCCCGCGCCCGCGAGGGCGAGCTCGACCCGGTCATCGGACGCGACACCGAGATTCGACGCGTCGTGCAGGTGCTGAGCCGGCGCACCAAGAACAACCCGGTGCTCATCGGTGAGCCCGGCGTCGGCAAGACCGCGATCGTCGAGGGCCTCGCGCAGCGCATCGTCGCCGGTGACGTGCCGGAGTCGTTGCGCGGCAAGACCGTCATCTCCCTGGACCTCGGGTCGATGGTGGCCGGCGCGAAGTATCGCGGCGAGTTCGAGGAACGTCTCAAGGCCGTCCTCGACGACATCAAGAACTCGGCCGGTCAGGTCATCACGTTCATCGACGAGTTGCACACCATCGTCGGCGCGGGTGCCACCGGCGAATCGGCGATGGACGCCGGCAACATGATCAAGCCGATGCTCGCGCGCGGTGAACTGCGGTTGGTCGGCGCGACCACGCTCGAGGAGTACCGCAAGTACATCGAGAAGGACGCCGCGCTCGAGCGCCGCTTCCAGCAGGTCCTCGTCGGGGAGCCGTCGGTGGAGGACACCGTCGGCATTCTGCGCGGACTCAAGGAGCGGTACGAGGTGCACCACGGTGTGCGCATCACCGACTCGGCTCTCGTTGCGGCGGCGACCCTTTCGGATCGGTACATCACCTCGCGCTTCCTGCCGGACAAGGCCATCGATCTCGTGGACGAGGCCGCGTCGCGCCTGCGCATGGAGATCGACTCGCGCCCCGTCGAGATCGACGAGGTGGAGCGGGTGGTCCGCCGGCTCGAGATCGAGGAGATGGCGCTGGCAAAGGAGACCGACGCGGCGTCCCAGGACCGGTTGGTGAAGCTGCGCGAGGAGCTGGCCGACGACCGAGAGAAGCTGCGCCAGCTCACGGCCCGGTGGCAGAACGAAAAGAACGCCATCGACTCGGTTCGCGAGGTCAAGGAGCAGCTCGAGGCGTTGCGCGGCGAGGAGGAGCGGGCCGAACGCGACGGCGATCTCGGTAAGGTCGCCGAGCTGCGCTACGGGCGGATCCCCGAGTTGCAGAAGCAACTCGAGACCGCCGCAGCCGCATCGGACGGTGCGTCCGACGGCTCCGTCATGCTCAAGGAGGAGGTCGGACCCGACGATGTCGCCGACGTCGTGTCCGCGTGGACCGGCATTCCGGCCGGCCGGATGATGGAGGGCGAGACCGCCAAGCTCCTGCGCATGGAGACCGAACTCGGCAAGCGCGTCGTCGGGCAGGCCGAACCCGTGCAAGCGGTCTCGGATGCGGTGCGCCGCGCCCGCGCCGGCGTCGCCGACCCCAACCGTCCCACCGGCTCGTTCCTGTTCCTCGGCCCGACCGGCGTCGGCAAGACGGAGCTCGCGAAGGCGTTGGCAGGCTTTCTGTTCGACGACGAGCGGGCGATGGTCCGAATCGACATGTCCGAGTACAGCGAGAAGCACTCGGTGGCACGGCTCGTCGGTGCCCCTCCCGGCTATGTCGGCTACGAGTCCGGCGGCCAGCTCACCGAGGCGGTACGCCGCCGTCCGTACAGCGTCGTGCTGTTCGACGAGGTGGAGAAGGCGCACCCGGATGTGTTCGACATCCTGCTGCAGGTGCTCGACGATGGTCGGCTCACCGACGGTCAGGGACGCACGGTCGACTTCCGGAACACGATCCTGATCCTCACCTCGAACCTCGGTGCGGGCGGTGACCGGGATCAGGTGATGGCGGCCGTGCGGTCGGCGTTCAAGCCGGAGTTCATCAACCGGCTCGATGACGTCGTCGTCTTCGATCCGTTGTCGGAGGAGCAGCTCGAGTCGATCGTCGACATTCAGCTCGAGCAGTTGGCGTCGCGGCTGGCGGCACGGCGGCTCACGCTAGAGGTGTCCGACGCGGCGCGGCTCTGGCTCGCTGTGCGCGGCTACGACCCGCTCTACGGCGCACGTCCGCTGCGCCGCCTGATCCAGCAGGCGATCGGCGACCAGCTGGCCAAGCTGCTGCTCGCGGGCACCGTCCGTGACGGTGACACCGTGCCGGTGACGGTGTCCGAGGACGGGGATCACCTGGTTCTCGGTTAGGCGCTTCGCGCCCGTGCGCGTTTGCGGTAGTACCTACTACTGCAAACGCGCACGGGCGTCAGCCCGTGAAGGGTGGGACGAAGAAGCACGGGATCGGACGCGGATGCGCCGGATCCAGGGCGTTGAGCACGTGCGTCGCGGCGATCGGGTCCGCGGCGATGCCCGCGTGCTCGGCAAAGTCCAGTGCGCAGCCGTCCTGCACGACGATGTTGGTGGCGTTCGGGGCCGGCACATAGCCGCGGGTGTAGGGAACGATGGCCTCGTCGTATCGGGTCATGATGTTGGTGTAGGTCACCTGCGGGACGTACGGGCCACCCTCGTTCAGCTTCGTCATGAACTCCGAGTCGGCGGCCATCTGGAAGCAGGCCCCGCAGAGCTTCTCGACGGTTTCTTCCCATGCCTGTTCGAGCCCTAGGCGTTTCACCAGCGCTTGCATTTCCGCGACTCCCGGCGTGGCGATGCCCTGCCACAGCGGCGCGAGGGAGACGTACTTGTCGACCTTGTCGGCGCCGCCGAGGAACTTCAGGTAGTAGCTCGGCATGAGTGTGCCCTGCGAGTGCCCGACGATGTTCACCTTCGCCGCCCCGGTCGATGCGAGCACACGGTCCACGAAATCGCCGAACTGTCGGGCGCTTTCCTCCATCGGGCGCATCCCGCCGATCGCGCTGACCGGCCACGGCGTCCCCGGTACGTTGCCGTACGTCAGCGAGAAGACGCAGTATCCCTCGTTCGCGAGCATCGGCGCATACTTGCCCCAGTTGGTCTGCTGCCCACCGCCGGTGCCGTGCACCAGGATCACTGGTTCGGGGTGCTCCGCTGTCGGTTTGCACGAGAAGTCGTTGGAACCGGGCAGCGACCCGGCGGGGTTGGTCAGCTCCGGCAGGATGCCGGCGAAGAACCCGTCCGGAACAGGCAGGGGCGCCGCCGACGCTGTGCCACCGGCGCTGATCAGGAGTGCTCCCGATACCGCTGAAACTATTCCTGCGAACAACTTTCGCACGAGTGGAGCCCCTTCATCCGGTATGAGATCCCGACCGATTGAGGAACGTAACACAGCCGGTACCGACGGTAACGCGAAAGCGGAAAGGCCAGAAGGGCCAGAAAGGACGCTGAGGGTCGATGCTCGGCGAACCTGTTGTGGGACAGGGTTTCCGCGACACAACCTGCGGCGGCCACCAGCGCGGTGCGGGCAGGTCGAACCGGCGCAGTCGGGTCGCTTCGGTATCCTGGACGGCGTGCCTACCCCGACCATCGACGCAACAAGCGTTCGCGTCGACAGCTGGACCTGGGCGGTGCGGCTGTTCAAGACCCGGTCCCAGGCCGCTTCCGCGTGTCGATCGGGACATGTGCGGGTCAACGGCGCCCCCGCGAAGGCCTCCGTGCAGGTCAAGGCCGGTGACGAGGTGCGTGTCCGGGTGTCCGGGCTGGAGCGGATCGTGGTCGTGGTGCGGCCGATCGCCAAGCGCGTCGGCCCGCCGGTGGCCGCCGAATGTATGCAGGACAACAGTCCGCCGCCGCCCCCGCCGGAGGTGCTCGCGTCACTGCCCCGCCGTGATCGCGGTGCGGGCCGGCCCACCAAGCGGGAGCGACGCGACCTGGAGAAACTCCGCGGTCTGTAGGCCGGATCCGGGATTTCCTCGAGCGCGGCAGGCAGCTCTTCTGGGGTTTCAGACGGATCTCAGAGTCCGGCTCTACCCTGAACTGTCAGCTCGAATCGCCGCCCGCCGGAAGAACAGGTCCGCATCATGACGAACCCCGACGATCCCCGCACCCCGCAGGAACGCGCCTACGATCCCGCCGAACAGGGAGACGGCAGTGCTGCCGCCGAGCAGTGGGGGCGTCCGGCAGGCGGTGACACCGAGCAGATCGGGCCGGTGCAGCAGCCGGATCAGCCGACCGAGCAGTACTACACGGCCGACCCCTACCAGGCGTACGGGGGTCCACCGCCGAACCCGACGCAGGCCCTGCCCACCTATGACCCACGGTTCGATCCGCAGTCCTTGCCGCCGAACGCGACACAGGCATACCCGACCTACTACGGTTCCGGCGGCTACCCACCGCCCGGATCGCTGCCGCCCGGATCACCGCCGCCCGGCGAGGCGCCGTTCATCGAGAACACCCCCGACCACAAGCCCGGACGCAAGGTGGGACTGTGGGCGGCGGTCGCGGCCGGAATCCTGCTGCTGGCGCTCGGTCTGGGCATCGGGTTCCTGGTGAACGGAGCTGGTTCGGACACGTCGGCAACGGCCGCAGCGCCGTCGACCCGGATGACTGCGCCGCCGACCGTGCCGCAACGCTCCGGGCCTCCGACGACCGCCCCCGACACCACGTCTCCGCTGGACGGCATCCCCGGCGGTGTCGGTGACCTGATCGGGAAGGCGGGCACCGCAATGGGCACCATCACGGCCAACAACGGCGGCACGTTGACGATCGACGGGCTCGGCGGATCGACTGTCACCGTGCGGACCACGCCCGATACGACGCTCATCTCGCTCACCGCGGCGACCGTCGCCGACCTCGAGCCAGGCGAGTCCGTTCTGGTGCAGGGCGACAAGGTCGAAGGCGGCGAAGTCACCGCAAAGCTGATCATCAACACGACGCTTCCCGGGTTCGGGAACTGACGCGCGGCACCGGATGCCCGGATCGGGCTCCCGAGTAGCTAGGCTGACGCACGATGACGGCTATGTGGTTCGGATTGGCAGTGATAGCACTCGCGGGCGCTGTCGCGCTGCTCTATGTCGATCGCACGCGACGCGACCAAACCGGTCGGGTCCGGCAGATCTGGGCGAAGGCGCAGGGCTACACGTACAACGCATCCGACGAGAACCTCTCGTCGCAATGGCACCGCGCCGCGCTTTCGAAGCAGGAATACCTCGGGGCCGTCGACGTCGTGCGGGGCATCCGCCGGGGTGAGGAGTTCGTACTCTTCGACCTGGAGGAGACGGCCACGATCGTCGCCGTGCACCGTGAGATCGGGTCGGATATCGATATCGACCTGCGTCTGAAGTCGACGCCGCCGCCGCGCGACGCCGATCTGAACCTGCTCGGTGCAATCGGTCCGCGCGTCGTGTTCGCGACCGACCTCGAGATCGCCCGCCGGGTGTGCGACCAGCGCATGGTGACGTTCACCGAGTCGGCGCCGCCGCAGCTGCAGATGATGTGGAGCGAGGGTGAGTGGACTCTCGGCTCGCTGCCGATCAACAGTGTCGGACGCGACTGGGACGCTGCGATCGAGGCGGTTGCCCGGCTGTCCGGGATGCTGCGTGTGCTGCCGCCCGCGGTCGAGCCGCAGACCATGAACCTGAATCCCGTCGCCCACGATCCCGGCCGTCCGTCGGCCCCCGAGACCGTCGAATAGCGGCTGCAGTCTCCTCCCAGTAGATTCCGCACCTGTGGTTGTTGTGTCGGGTGTTTCTCTCGTTCTTGTTGTGACTGCCGTGGTGTGGGTTGTGTCGATGGTTCGTCGGCTGCGTCGTACCGAATCGACCGCGCGGGCCGCGCTCGCGCTCGTGCATGTCGAGTTGGATCGCCGGTACGAGTACATCCCAGGGCTGGTCCTCGCGTCCGCAGAGACGGTGGGGCGGGACCTCGTGAGCACCGTGTCCGGTGCCCGCGCCCTGGCAATGCGGGTTCGCGAGGAGAATCTCGATCTGTGCCAGCAGGCCGGTGCCGAGAGTGCGCTGTCCGCGGCGCTGCAATCCCTGCTCGGCACCGCGCGCTGCTATCCGGCGCTGCGTCACGACTGGGCATTCGTCCGGCCAGCGGGGGAACTCGAGCTCACCGAGGAGCGGCTCGCCGGCGCGGTGCGCGTCTACAACGACCTGGCGCGTCGACTGAACCACGCCGTGTGCACGCCGCCCACCAGCGTCGTTGCGCGGTTCGTGGGGGTGAAGCCGGCGCAGCTGTTCGAGGCGACGATCCTCACGGTTTCGGGGGCGCCGGAAGACGACGTCGCCGACGCCGCGGCGTGAGGGCCGGGAGGGTCGGGGCTCGGTCGTCTCGCTAGGCTTTGCCTGACGAAATGTGACTGACCTCGAATGGTGATGGGAGCGGCCGATGACGGATCGCGAAGAGCTCGCTGCGCTGGTGCGTGAGCTGGCGGTGGTGCACGGAAAGGTCACCTTGTCCTCGGGCAAGGAGGCCGACTACTACGTGGACCTGCGCCGCGCGACCCTGCATCACCGGGCCGGCCCGCTGATCGGCAAGCTGTTGCGCGAGCTGGTCGCCGACTGGGACTTCGCCTCCGTCGGTGGCCTGACGATGGGCGCCGACCCGGTCGCGATGGCCGTCATGCACGCCGAGGGACGCCCCATCGACGCGTTCGTGGTCCGCAAGGCCGCCAAGGCGCACGGCATGCAGCGTCAGATCGAGGGCCCCGACGTCGTCGGCAAGCGTGTCCTCGTGGTCGAGGACACCACCACCACGGGTAACTCACCGCTGACTGCAGTCAAGGCGCTGCGTGACGCCGGTGCCATCGTCGTCGGTGTCGCCACCGTCGTCGATCGGGCGACGGGCGCGGACGCCGTCATCGCCGCCGAGGGCCTCGAGTACCGCTCGCTGCTCGGACTCGGGGATCTGGGCCTGGGCTAGCCAGTTACGGCGTTCGGAGACCAGTTCATCGGGCGCGGGGACGCCGATGGGGCATGCCATTGGCATATCGTGATCCGATGCCGATTCGGAAGACGCGGGCCACCCTGTCCGACGGTCGCGCGCTGCTGTACTTCGATGACACCGAGCCGTACGTGGGCGGTACCGCGACCCGCGAACTCCACGACGGCCGGGACCTGAAGCCGGTCGCCGCGTCGTCGACCATGCGCTACGACGCCCTGACAGGCGAGTGGGTGACTCTCGCTGCGCACCGGAACACCCGCACTTTCCTGCCGGCGGTGGACGCGTGTCCGCTGTGCCCCACCCGGCCGGGGCGGGCCGCCACCGAGATTCCGGCCGCCGATTACGACGTCGCGGTGTTCGAGAACCGATTCCCCTCCTTGGCTGCGCCGTCGGCGACAGGTGTGGCGAAATACGTTGACGGAGAAACACTGTGGCCCCAGCGGGTCGCCGACGGTCGGTGTGAGGTGGTCTGCTTCACCAGCGATCATGATCGCAGCTTCGCACAGCTGACGCCGTCCCGGGTCCGCACGGTGCTGGCGGCGCTCGTCGACCGGACCCGTGAGCTGTCGGCACTGCCCGGTGTCGCGCAGGTCTATTGCTTCGAGAATCGCGGGGAGGAGATCGGGGTGACGCTGGCGCATCCGCACGGCCAGATCTATGCGTACCCGGAACTGCCTGCACGCACCGCCGCCCTGCTGCGGCAGGCCGAGTTTCACCGGACGCGCACGGGCCGCTCACTGCTCCGCGACGTGCTCGAAGCCGAGCGACGTTCGGGCACAAGGATGATCGTCGACAGAGAGTACTGGACGGCCTACGTTCCCGCGGCCGCGCGGTGGCCGGTGGAGCTGCATGTGGCGCCGCGCCGGGACGTTGCGGACCTCACCGAACTCGACGATGCCGAACTCGACGAGCTCGCGCAGGTGTACCTCGACGTGCTCGGGCGGCTGGACCGGTTCTTCGACGGCGTTGCCCGGCTGCCGTACATCGCGGGCTGGCACCAGGCGCCGACCGGTACCGGCCGCGAGCTGGGTCGGCTTCACCTGCAAATCTTTTCGCTGATGCGCTCGCCGCACCGGATGAAGTACCTGGCGGGCTCGGAGTCCGGAATGGGGGCGTGGATCGGCGACACCACACCCGAGCAGATCGCAGCCCGGTTCCGTGAGGTGGCGCCGTGAGCGTCCGATGGTTCCGTCCCGTACCCGACGCCGAGATGGCAGTGGCGGGCACGGACCTGTTCCATGCCGAGTTCGGCACGGAGCCGGAAGGGATATGGGCAGCACCGGGGCGAGTGAACCTGATCGGTGAGCACGTCGACTACGCGGACGGTCTGTGCCTGCCGATCGCGCTGCCGCACAGCACTGTTGCCGCGATATCGTCGCGAACGGACGGGTTGATCCGGTTGCGGTCGGCAGACGGGGAGCCGTGGGAGGGGAGGATCGCCGATATCGGTCCGGGACGTCCGACGGGCTGGGCGGCCTATCCCGCCGGCGTGATCTGGGCTCTGCGCGAGGCGGGCATGCTGGCTGGGGATTTCGCGGGCGTCGATGCGGTGTTCGTCTCGACGGTGCCGATCGGTGCGGGCCTGTCGAGCTCGGCCGCGCTGGAGTGCTCGCTGGCACTCGCGCTGGCACCCGACCCGGATCGGGCGTCGCTGGCTGCTGCCTGTGTGCGCGCCGAGAACGAGGTGGCGTTGGCACCCACCGGTGGAATGGATCAGGCGGCATCGCTGCGGGCGACGGAAGGTCATGCGCTGCTGCTGGATTCGGCGTCCGGCGCGGTCGCGCAGGTTCCGTTCGATCCGGCGTCGCATGGTTTGGCGTTGCTGGTCACCGATACCCGCGCGCCGCACCGTCTCGTCGACGGACAGTACGCGAAGCGCCGGGACACGGTGGAGCGAGCAGCACGTCGGCTCGGTGTCGGCTCGCTGCGGGAACTCGCCGATTGTGGTCGCGACGGCATGGACGCGGTGCGTGCATTGAGGGACGGCGAGTTGCGCCACCGAGCACGGCACGTGATCAGTGAGATCGCCCGCGTCCGCCTCGCCGTGCAGGCGTTACGGTCCGGGGACTACGCCGAATTCGGCAAGCTGCTGTATGCGTCGCACCTGTCACTGCGCCTGGACTTCGAGGTGTCGTGCCCAGAACTCGACAACGCTGTCGAATGCGCCCTCGTCACAGGGGCTCTGGGGGCCAGGCTGACGGGAGGTGGTTTCGGAGGATCGGCGATCGCGCTGATTCCGGCCGGACGGGTCGACGAGGCCGTCGCGACGACTCGGACGCGGGCCGCGAACCTGGGTCTGCCGGAGCCGTCGTTCGCAGTCGTCGCCGCATCGGCGCCCGCCCGTCGCCTGGCCTGACCGAGCTGAGTCAGAAGGATTCGGGGGTGGTCGGGGGTGAGTGGCGGTACGGTCGAGCCGGAATCCGGACACGAGGGAGTAGGCATGGCGTTCGCGAGCATCAGGAACTGGGGAATCGAGCACGCGGTGTTCGTGGGCGCGACCGCAGCGACCGTCTACGGCGCGGTCACCGGGCGCGAACGGGTGCAGCAGGCCGCCAAGCCTCTGATGGCCCCGGCTCTCGCGGTGCGGGTGCTGCGCCGTCGCGGCGACCTCGATACTGCCGATGCCACACTGCTCGTCGCCGGACTGGCGGCCGCCACCGTCGGCGATGTGTTCATGATCGACCCCGATGTCGACGCCCGTCTGCGCCGCGGGGCGACATCATTCGGCGTGATGCAGATGAGCTATTCGTCGCTGCTGACCCGGCGCGGAGCCCGACCCCGCCTGGCCGCCGCGCTCCCGCGTCTGGGCGCGTGGCTGGGCGTGTCCGGGCTGCTGCGTGCGAAGGCGCCGGCAGTCGCGCAGACACTCACCGGTTACGGCGCGCTACTCGGCACCACCGCTACTCTCGCCGCGGATCCCGCGCTGGCGCCTGGCGCCGCCGACATCGCCGGGCTGCCGATGCCGAACCGGCGCGACCGTCGTAGCTGGCTCGGTCTCGGCGGGCTGCTCTTCACAGGCTCGGATGGACTGATCGTGATGCGCAAGCTGTTCCTGCGCGGGGAGAAGCCGCGGGCCGCCGCGGAGGGCGTGATTCTCGCGTCGTATGCGGCGGCGCAGCTGCTGCTGGTGGAAGGGATGCTCGCGCTCGGACACCGTGCGAAGGCGCAGCGCCTCTAGGGGCAGATCATGATTCGGTCGCGGTTGTGCGGGTCGACGCGGATCGAGATGGTCTCGCCCGGTGCGAAGCGCGGCGCGTCCCCGGGGAACACCTCGTAGACGATGCGACCGGTGTAGGACTCCGACCCGGGGACGGTGAGGGCGAGGTCGAGTTCGGTGAGCTCTCCATTGTCGACGGTGCGTCCGATCCGATGGGTGTGCTCGATCTTTGCCCATCCCTCGATGCCACGCTTGGCGAGCCGGCGTTCGGCTCGTGTGGGCCGGTCGGCCCACATCATGCCCAGCCCCAGCGCCGATCCGTACGCCGCGAGCAGGCCGCCGATCTGATACGGGACGGTGCCGGGCGGGGTGTGCTCGACGAGCCAGCCCAGCCAGAACGCCAGCACGGCGACATAGCCGACACTGATGACACAGACGGTGCGAACGATGCGTGGATGATTCATGGCCTCACTCCCACCCCAGCCTATCCATCCAGCGCCTAACCTGACGGCATGACTCCGACCTCTCAGCCGACAGTGTTCATCACCGGTGCTGCCGCCGGAATTGGGCGGGCGACCGCGTTGAGGTTTGCCCGAGCGGGTTACCTCGTCGGTGCCTACGACATCGACGAGGACGGCCTCGATACTCTGCGTGCGGAGATCGAGGGCCGGGGCGGCCGCGTGCGGACCGGTCTCCTCGACGTCACCGACCGCGGCGAGTGGCAGGAGCGGCTCGCGGAGTTCGCCGCGGACCATGGCCGGCTCGACATTCTGGTCAACAACGCCGGCGTGCTGTCCGCGGGACGCTTCGAGGACATCTCCGCCGATGCGCACCACCGGATGATCGACATCAATGTCGGCGGCACCGTCAACGGGATGCTCGCGGCCTTCACGTACTTGAAGGAGACCCCTGGGGCTCAGGTGGTGAACCTGTGTTCGGCGTCGGCGATCTACGGTCAGCCCGAACTGGCCACGTACAGCGCCACCAAGTTTGCGGTGCGTGGACTCACCGAGGCCCTGGATCTCGAATGGCGGGTTCACGGCATCCGGGTGATGGATATGTGGCCGCTGTTCGTCGGCACCGGCATGGTGCACGGCGTATCCATCGGCACCACTCGAGCACTGGGCGTCCGGCTGAACGCGGAGGACGTCGCTGAAGCGATCTTCGAGACGACGCGGGGGCGCCGCCGAGTGCTGCCGAAGGTGCACTATCCCGTGGGCCGGCAGGCGAAGATCATGGCGGCGGCCGCGCAGTTCTCCCCGCAGTGGCTCGCCCGGCTCATCAACCGGTTGCTCAGCGGCAACTGAGCAGACTTGTCCGCAGCGGCGACTAGAGTTCGGTATCGACCAATTGCCGTGTGAATGTGGAGGAGTCAACTGTGCGCCGGGTATCGCTGCTGTGTCTGGGAGTCGGCGCCGTGCTGACGCTGACCGCGTGTGGGGGATCGCCCGATGCCCCGGCCGCAGCGGAGTCGAGCACCACCACCGCCGCTCCGACCACGACGACGCCCGAGGCTCCCGCGCCCACTACGACGCAGGCGCCGGTCGCCACGACGACGGAGACCACCACCAGCGCCGCCGGCACTTCGACGCTCACCGATGTGCAGTTCCAGCGCAACGAGTCGTACTACTTCACCTCGCCCGACGGCGGATTTCGCTGCGGCATCGTGAAACTGCCCAGCCGGACCGAGGCGGGCTGCGAGGGCGTCACGCGTCCGCTGCCGCCCAAGCCGGACGACTGCATGGTCAGCTGGGGCAACGGGATCCGCGTCGAGAACGTCGGCCGCGGCGGGTTCATGTGCTCCGGCGGGCAGGTCTACACCTCCGGCTCCGGCGCCGATCCGGTGCTGGCGCCGGGAGTGAAGCTCGCGAAGCTCGGGTACACGTGCGAGACCACCGCGAGGTCGGTGACGTGTACCAACGACGGGACCGGGCACGGGTTCACGGTCGCGCCCGATTCGAATGAGACGTTTTGATCACCGGTGACGCGGGTGCGACGGCATCGGATCCCGCGGACGACGTGGATCAGCCGGGGCCCACCGAGTGGGGTGAGCACCCGTACGGCGTCGGCCCGTGGCGCGAGGAGTACGGCACCGAGCCGCCGCAGGATCCGCGGTACGACCCGCAACTGCTGGCCGAGGGTGACCGCCGCAACGTCGTCGATGCGTATCGCTACTGGACTCGTGAGGCCATCGTCGCCGACATCGACGGCCGACGGCATCCGCTGCACGTCGCGATCGAGAACTTCGGGCACGACGCCAACATCGGCACGGTCGTGCGCACCGCGAACGCGTTCGCGGCGGCCGCGGTGCACATCGTCGGGCGCCGACGCTGGAATCGGCGCGGCGCGATGGTCACCGACCGTTACCAGCACCTGGCGCACCACGCCGGCCTCGACGAGTTGGCGGCCTTCGCGCGGGACAACGGCCTCACCATCGTCGCCGTCGACAACACGCCCGGGTCGGTGCCGATCGAGACGGCCGCGTTGCCGCGCGAGTGCATCCTGCTGTTCGGCCAGGAGGGGCCCGGGGTCACCGAACAGGGCCACGCGGTGGCGTCGATGACCGTATCCATCGCCCAGTTCGGGTCGACTCGAAGCATCAATGCGGGCGTCGCCGCTGGCATCGCGATGCACACCTGGATACGTCAACACGCGGATCTCGGCCGCGCCTGGTAGCGGAAGTGTCCACGCCGGGGCAAGATCGGTAGGCATGCAGCGCGAATGGTCTGCTCGTGCGGACGCCGCCGAGGACGCGGTGATCACCCGGCACATTCGTCGGGTCTGGGGGATGCCGGGCACTGCGCTCGCTGTCGTCGCGTGGCCGGCGGTGCGCCGGGAACGGGTATTCGTGCACTGGCACTACTGGTGGCAGGCCATTCTCATCAACACCACCGTCGACGCCTGTGAACGTGATCCCACAGCCAAGCGCCGTCGACGGCTCATGAGATTGATTCGGGGCCATCGCATACGGAACATCTCGGGTTGGACCAACAGCTACTACGACGACATGGCGTGGCTCGGCCTGGCGCTCGAACGCGCACAGCGGATGCAGCTCATCGATAATCGTAAGGCCCTCGCGACGCTCGAAGCGCAGCTGTTCGATGCGTGGTCCCCGGACGCCGGTGGCGGCATCCCGTGGCGGAAGCACTCCGATTTCTTCAACACGCCCGCGAACGGCCCGGCCGCCCTGATGCTTGCCCGTGCCGGCCGGCTGTGGCGGGCACAGGCAATGGCGGACTGGATCGACGCCACACTCCGTGATCCCGACACCGGACTGATCTTCGACGGCATCCGCGCCGACGGAACTATCGAGCGCAACTTCTATTCGTACTGCCAGGGCGCGGTGCTCAGCCTCGAGACCGAGCTGGCGGTGCGGATGGGCGACCCGCGGCACCGCGAGCGGGTGTACCGGCTGGTCGACGCCGTCGACGAGCGGCTCACCAAGGGCGGTGTGATCCGCGGCGGTGGTGGTGGTGACGGCGGGCTCTTCAACGGTTTGCTGGCCCGCTACCTGGCGCTGGTCGCGTTGATGTTGCCCGGTGACGAACCCGCGGACAAGCGGGCCAGGCAGCTCTCGGCGCAGCTGGTCCTCGGGTCGGCGGAGGCCGCATGGGAGAACCGGTTGCAGGTCGAGGGGCAGCCGCTCTTCGGTAAGGACTGGAGTGTGCCCGCGCAGCTGCCCGGGCTGGGCGCCGGCATCGCGACCTTCTCCGGCGGCTCGGTGCGTTCCTCCGATATCGCCGAGCGGGACTTCTCGGTGCAGTTGAGCGGCTGGCTACTGACGGAGGCGGCCTACCTGGTCTCGGCAGCGGGGTATCCGCGTCGCAGGTAAGGGAGCCGCCGGTAGTGGAGTCGCCGGGTGATCGGGCTCAGTCGTGAACCTCGTCGACGACGACGTCCTCGGCGGGTTTTGCCATCTCGCGGCGGTAGCTGTGCAGGCCGATCGCGGTGCCGATCACGAGCAGTGTCACCATCGCCACGAGCACGGCCGGCATCAGCCACGACACCTTCTGCAGCAGCGAACCGCAGTAGAACCCGATGAGCAGCAGCACCGGCGCCCACATGACAGCGCCGATGCTGCTTGCGATCGTGTACCGGCGGTGATCCATGTTCGCGGCGCCGGCGACCAGCGGGCACAGAGTCCGCACCCAGGGGATCCACCGTGCCATCAGTACCGCCCAGAAACCGTGCCGGTCGAGCAAGGCGTTGACCTTGTGCAGGTTCGCGGCATTGACGTACTTGCCGTTTCGGCGCGCGATGAGGTGGTGGCCGCTGCGCTTACCGATTGCGTAGCCCACCTGGTTACCGGCGATCGCGGCGCCCATCGCGCCTGCGGACAGGGCCCAGGTGTGCTGGGCGCCCGCCTCGTGGGTGGCGAGCACGATGCCAGCGGTCACCAGCATCGAGTCGCCAGGCAGGAACAGTCCGACGATCAGTGCACATTCGAGAAACACAAAGGTGAGGACGATGATCCACACCAGTGCGGGACCGGCCGTTTCGAGCGGACCGAAGGTTCCGGCCGCGGAGATCATCGTCAAGCGGTCGGATCATTCGGGGTGGTGACGGTCTCGGCGGGGGTGGTGCCACGGACGGCCCTGCGGGAGCCGAAGTAGCGCTTGCCGATCTCGACGATGATCGGGATGACCGAGACCAGGACGATGCCGATGAAGATGTAGTCGATGTTGTCGGCGATGAACTGGATCTGTCCGAGCCAGAAACCGAGCAGCGTGACGCCCGCGCCCCACACGATGCCACCGATGATGTTGTAGGTGATGAACACGGAGTACTTCATCTTCGAGGCGCCCGCGACCAGCGGAGCGAAGGTGCGCACGATGGGCACGAAGCGTGCCAGGAAGATCGTGATGGGTCCGTGCTTGTCGAAGAATTCCTGGGACTCGTCGATGTAGCTCTTCTTGAAGAGCTTCGCGTCGTCGGACTTGAAGAGTGCCGCGCCGCCCTTGGCGCCGATGAGGTAGCCCACCTGGTCGCCGAGGATCGCGGCGATGGGGATGGTCACCATCAGCACCCACAGCGGGGCGAACGGTTCGACCTCGGTGGACTTCGATGCCGCGATCAGGCCCGCTGTGAAGAGCAGCGAATCGCCAGGCAGCAGCGGGAACAGCAGGCCCGACTCGATGAAGACGACCAGCAGCAGACCGACCAGCATCCAGGTGCCGAACGAGTTGAGCAGGTTGACGGGATCGAGGAATCCCGGCAGCAATGCCAGATTCGTGGTCACGGACTCTGAGGCTGCCAGCACATTCACGCGGACCAGACTACCGGCGGCCGCTGAGAGCTCGCTGAGCCGACCGCGTCTGGCGAGCCGACACGGAGCCGACACGGCGCCGACACCAGGGGAGGCATTCACGCGCTGGGGTTGCCATACTGCATAGACCACCGGCGCGCCGTCACAGTCGGCCGCGCCCCCAACCGTCACATGGAGGACAGCCGCCGTGCCTATCGCAACTCCCGAGGTCTACGCCGAGATGCTCGGACGGGCCAAGGAGCACTCCTTCGCCTTCCCCGCCATCAACTGCACCTCTTCCGAGACCATCAACGCGGCCATCAAGGGCTTCGCGGACGCCGGCAGTGACGGCATCATCCAGTTCTCCACCGGTGGCGCGGAGTTCGGTTCGGGCCTCGGCGTCAAGGACATGGTGACCGGTGCGGTCGCGCTCGCGGAGTTCGCGCACGTCATCGCAGCCAAGTACGGCGTGACGATCGCGCTGCACACCGATCACTGCCCCAAGGACAAGCTGGACACCTTCGTCCGCCCGCTGCTGGCGATCTCGCAGGAGCGCGTCAACAACGGCCAGAACCCGCTGTTCCAGTCGCACATGTGGGACGGCTCGGCCATTCACATCGACGAGAACCTGGAGATCGCCCAGGAACTGCTGAAGCTGTCGAAGGCCGCGAACATCATCCTCGAGGTCGAGATCGGCGTCGTCGGCGGCGAGGAGGACGGCGTCGAGGCCGAGATCAACGACAAGCTGTACACCTCGCGCGAGGACTTCGAGAAGACCGTCGACGCGCTCGGTGTCGGTGAGAACGGCAAGTACCTGCTGGCCGCGACGTTCGGCAATGTGCACGGCGTCTACAAGCCGGGCAACGTCGTCCTCAAGCCGGAGGTGCTCAAGGAGGGCCAGGAGGCCGCCATCGCCAAGCTGGGCCTGGCCGCCGGCTCGCAGCCGTTCGACTTCGTCTTCCACGGTGGCTCGGGCTCGCTGAAGTCGGAGATCGAGGACTCGCTGCGCTACGGCGTCGTGAAGATGAACGTCGACACGGACACCCAGTACGCATTCTCGCGTCCGATCGCCGGTCACTTCTTCACCAACTACGACGGCGTCCTCAAGGTCGACGGCGAGGTCGGCAACAAGAAGGTCTACGACCCGCGCAGCTACCTCAAGAAGGCCGAGGCCGGCATGACGGCTCGCGTCATCGAGGCCTGCAACGACCTCAAGTCCGCGGGACGTTCCGTCTCCGCCGGCTAGTCGTTTCGCTCCACCGCGTTTTGCGCACTTGGCGCTGTTTTCCCAGCTCGGGAACAGCGGTAGGTGCGCAAAACGCGTTTGAGGGGAGGACTATTCGGGGTCGCACACCTTCCAGACGCCGTTGAGGCGTTCGAGGTCGAACGTGCGCGGTGAGGCATCGTTCGGGTTGGCCTGGGTGTGCGCGGTGACCTGAGCGATGGCGGAATCCCCGGTGATCTGGACCGTGTCGATGCCGGTGACCACTGGGACGTTCCCTTGCGCGACGGCGTCGCGGTGCACGTCCGCGAACTCGGTGGGCGGGATGTCGCGGTAGAAGTCGGCGAGCGTGCCGCAGGTCGACGACTGCAGCGTCGCCAGGTCGCCGGACCCGAGTGCGCCGACGAACGTGTCGACGGCGTCGCGGACCTTGGATTCGTCGGCGTTGTGTGCGCCGCCGCGGGCGATCACGAACCCGGTTACCCCGAGCGCGGCGAGCACACCGACCACGGCGACGACCGATGCGATGATCCATCCGCGACCGGGCCCACGCCGGCGGGTCCGCTCCGCGGGCGCGACCGGATCGATCCGGCGGGGGCCGCTGCCGGCAGGTGAGGTGCTCGGCTGAAAGTGGTTCGGGTCGGGCACGTGACGCCTCTCGGTCCGGGAGTCGGGTCAATTGGTGGGCAGCCTATCGGCCCCATGCCCCTACCGGCACAATGGACACCATGACGTCTTTCGGTGATCTTCTCGGCCCGCAGCCCACCCTGCTCCCCGGCGACGAGGACGCGGAGTCGGCCCTGCTCAACCACGAGGACCCAGCGAAGGTTGCGGCGGAGCATCCCACCGCGTCGATCGCGTGGGCCTACCTCGCTGAGGCTGCACTCGAACAGGACCAGACCATCACCGCGTATGCGTACGCCCGCACCGGCTACCACCGCGGGCTGGACCAGTTGCGCCGCAACGGGTGGAAGGGCTTCGGCGCCGTCCCTTACAGTCACGAACCCAACCGCGGATTCCTGCGCTGTGTCGCGGTTCTGGCGAAGGCGGCCCGGGCAATCGGCGAGACGGACGAATATGCCCGGTGCCTGGACCTGCTCGAGGACAGCGATCCGCGAGCGGCCGAAGCACTTGGTCTCGGCTAGCCGTTTCGTTCCCACTCCAGCAGCGGGTCGAGAGCGCGTAGCGGCATCGATCCGCCGACTGCGCGCATCGGCGCTGCCGGTGCTGCAGTGCGCACTGGCGGCCGGGCTCGCGTGGTGGTTCGCCACCGAAGTCGTCGGCCACACCCGGCCGTTCTTCGCGCCGATTGCAGCGGTGGTTTCGCTCGGGCTCTCGCTGGGTGCGCGCCTGCGCCGGTCGGTGGAGCTGGTCTGTGGTGTGACCGTCGGCATCGGTGTCGGCGATCTGCTGATCTCGCTGATCGGTACCGGGGCCTGGCAGATCACGCTGGTCGTCGCGTTGGCGATGTCGACGGCGGTGCTGATCGGCAGCGGGCCCATCTTCTCGATCCAGGCCGGCACATCGGCGGTGCTCGTCGCGACTCTGCTCCCACCTGGCGATGCCGCCGGATTCGACCGGATGGTCGACGCCCTGGTCGGCGGACTCGTCGGGATCGCGGTGGTGGCGATAGTCCCGACGCATCCGGTGCGCCGGGCCAGGCGGGACGCCGCGGGGATCCTCTCCACGTCGTCCGAGGTACTGCAACTCGTCGCGGACGGCCTTGTTGCGAACGACCCGAAGCCGATCGAGGAGGCACTGCGCAAGGCACGCGCGACACAACCGGCGATCGACTCGCTACGCGGCAACCTCTCCGGCGGCAAGGAGATCAGCCGGATTTCTCCGCTGTACTGGGGAAGTCGTGCGCGGCTGGCCCGGCTGAATGCGACCGCGGACCCGATCGACAATGCGATGCGCAACATCCGGGTGCTGTCCCGCCGCTCGCTCTCGCTGGTGCGTGACGACGAGATCCTCGATCCGCGACTGGTCGACGAGATCGAGAAGCTCTCGCATGCGCTGGATGTGTTGCGCCGGATGATCCTGGCGGAGCCGGGGGAGCAGCCCGACCAGGCGGAGGCGGCGCGGGTGTTGCGGACCGTCGCGACCGGAGCCCGTCCGGAACTGGTGGAGAACGCGGGGATCTCGGCGACCGTGGTGTTTGCTCAGATCCGTTCGTTGATCGTGGACCTACTGCAGGTGGCGGGGCTCGAACGCATCTCGGCGATCGCGACGCTGCCGCCGACGGTGCCGAAGCCCGCCTACCCGCCGGAGCAGTGATCGGACGCTCCGGTTCTCATACATGCGAATGTATGCATATGATGGGCCCGACCTACGGAGGAGGGTGATCATGGGAGCCGGTCACGGGCACAGTCACGGCAATACGGCGGGCGCGGGCGGCGTCGGTCCGTCGCACACGCGCATCCGCAAGATGGTGATCGCGCTCGGCATTCTCATCGCGTTCCTGGTGCTCGAGGTCGTGGTCGGCCTCGCTATCGGATCGCTCGCGCTACTCGCAGACGCCGGTCACATGCTCACCGACGTCGTCGGCATGTCGATGGGTTTGGTGGCGTTGCTGCTCGCGAAGCAGGGTTCCAAGGCCGCGGCCCGCACGTTCGGCTGGCACCGCGCGGAGGTGCTCACCGCGATGGCCAACGCGGTACTGCTCCTCGGCGTCGCGGCGTGGGTGATGTACGAGGCCATCGGCCGGATCGGTGACGTCCCCGAGATCCCCGGCGGCCTGTTGATGGCCACGGCCGCCGCGGGCTTGGCCGCCAACATCGTGGTGATGCTGATGCTGCGCGGCGACGCCAAGGATTCCATTGCTGTTCGCGGCGCATATCTCGAGGTGCTGGCCGACGCGGTCGGCAGCGTCGGTGTCCTGCTCGCGGGCGCTGCCCTGGTGTTGTTCGACTGGATCTACGCGGATGTCGTGGTCGGCGTCCTGATCTCGCTGTGGGTGGTCCCGCGCGCGCTCAAGCTGGCCGGTTCGGCCCTTCGGATCCTCACGCAGGCCTCGCCCGCGAATGTCGACATCGATGCGGTTCGCTCCGACCTGCGCGCCGTGCCCGGCGTCTCGGACGTGCACGACCTGCACGTGTGGACATTGACGACCGGCATGGACGTCGCGACGGTGCACCTGACCACCGATTCGGATTCGCGGCGGGTGCTGGCCGCGGCGAAGGCCGTGCTCGATGCGCACGGCCTGAGCCACGCCACCGTTCAGGTGGAGTCGGGCGTCGAGGGGTCCCGCTGCCAGGAGGACCTCACCTGGTGAGGCGCGGTCAGCGGTAGCCGTCGGTGTTCGCCGGCAGGTCGCGGTCCTGAACCTCGACGAGGTACCGCCAGCAGTCCGGGCGAGATCCGTCGATATCGGTGAAGCCGTACCGCTGCGCCAGTTGTCCGCTCGAGACGACCCGGCCGCTGAACTCGGCGGCACCTGGGTCCGCGGCCAGTGCCGTGACCGCCCGTCCGACGAACGTCGGGGTCTCCGAGATCGCGAAGTGCGGCACCCGCTCGAGCGCGTCTCGCCAGTTGTCCTCGGTGACGCCGAAGGCCTCGAGCATGTTCTCCGAACGGAGCCAGCCTGGGGTCACGGCGACGGCCGCGCCGCCGTGCGGGGCCAGCTCGTACGCCTGCGCGGTGGTCATCCGCTGCACCGCCGCCTTGACGAGGTCGTAATAGAACCCGACCTGGTGCCGGTAGGCGATGTTGTACTCGGCGGTGCCGTCGGTCATCTCGACGACCAGGCCGCCCGGCCGGCGGATCAACAGCGGCAGTGCGAAGTGGCCGGTGATTGCGTGGGTATCGATTCCCATCCGCAGCATCCGCAGGCCGCCGTCCAGGTCGTGCTCCCACAGCGTGGTGCCGAACTGGGCGTACCGGTCGCCGCCGAAGATGTCGTTGACGAGGATGTCGAGGCGTCTGTGGTCGGCGTCGATCCGTTCGACGAGGGCACGCACCTGATCGGGCTCTAGGTGGTCGACGCGCAGCGCGACGCCGTTCCCGCCGGCGGCCGTGATGAGGTCACCGGTTTCCTCGATGGTTTCGGGCCGGTCGATCTCGGACCGCCCGTCGACTCGGCTGCTGCGTCCGGTCGCGTAGACGGTGGCCCCCGCGCGGGCCAACTCGACCGCGATGGCCCGGCCTGCACCGCGCGTGGCTCCGGCGACCAGGGCGACCTTCCCGGACAGGTCCGGCGCGCTCACCGGCTGATCCTCGCGACGTCGGCGCCGGGGCGCCACAGATCGACGTGCAGGCGGTCCTCCGACACCGTGGTCAGCACCACCTCGTCGACCCCGAGTTCGAAGATGTGTGCCTCGTCGCCCGGGTTCGCCGGGTAGGAGTCGAGGATCGCCTGCTTCTCGGCGCCGGACAGTTCGCGAGCGCGGCCGGAAATCTTGGCGTCGCCGCCCTCCATCGTGTGATGACCCGGATTGGAGTGCAGCGAGTACCGCGGATCCCGCCGGAGGTCTGCTGCCTTCCGCGCGCCGGGCATCGATCCGAGCACCAGCAGGCCCCGGAAGGTTTCGACCTCGGTGCCGCTCACTCGTGGTGAACCGTCGGCGCGCAGCGTCGCCAGGACATGGTGTTTGTGCGCGGTGAGCCGTGCGTGCACCGCCTCGGCGAGCGCCGGGGCCTGTTCGCTGAATTCCTGCCAGGTTGCCATGACACCAGTGTGCGGACCCATCACTGACATCTTGTGTCAGTGATTTTCTCGTAGACTTCCGGCGTGCGCTCCAGTCGACTGCTCGACCTGATGCTCCGCCTGCAGGGCGGTCCAGGGACCACTGCGGCGCGGCTGGCCGATCAACTCGAGGTATCGGTGCGCACGGTGTACCGGGACGTCGCGGCGCTGCAGGCCGCGGGTGTGCCGGTGTGGACCGAGAGCGGGCCGGGTGGCGGAATCCGCCTGCTCGACGGCTGGCAGTCCAAGCTCAGCGGGATGACGGGTGCGGAGACGTCGGCGCTGATGCTGTTGGGCGTGCCGGCCGTCGCTCAGGATCTGGGACTGTCCGACATCACGGCTCGCGCCGAGTCGAAACTGCTGGGGGCCCTGCCGCTTCCACTGCGGGCGGGGGCGTTGCTGTGGCGCGAGCGGCTGCACGTCGACGTGCCGGGCTGGTTCGCCACCACGCCGTCGGTAGAGCAGCTCCCGGCCGTGGCGCAGGCGGTGCTCGAGGGGCGGCGGCTGCGGATCCGCTATCGCAGGGGCGCCGATGGGTCGACCCGCACGCTCGATCCACTCGGTCTGGTAGCCAAGGCAGGGACGTGGTATCTCGTGGCGCGGCATCGGGACCGGACGCTGTCGTACCGGGTGTCGCGGATCGAGAGCGCACTGGTGCTCGATGCCCCGGCCGTGCGCCCGGACACCTTCGACCTGGCTGGGTGGTGGTCGGCGTCGATCGCCGAGTTCGACCGTTCGCTGCTGCGATACGCCTGCCGAGTGCGGCTGTCGCCGTACGCGTGGCGGCGACTGCCGGACATCGTGGGCGAGGAGGCGGCCCGGGTGGTACCCGGTGAGCCCGATGAAAGTGGTTGGGTGGCAGTCGATCTGATGCTCGAGGCTGAGGAGGTGGCGTTGGGCCAGCTCACCGCGCTCGGTGCTGGTGTCGAAGTGCTCGCACCCGAGTCGCTGCGTGCGGGGTTGTGTGAGGTGGGGGCGGAGGTCGCCCGGCGGAACGCGGGGTGCTGAGGGCCAGGGGGAGTGGGGAGCCGTCAGAGCATCCGGCGGACCTGACGCTGTCCCGCGCGGCGCAGGGACAGCCGCGACCACACGGCTTGCTGGAAGGCCAGGGTCGCCCAGCCTGCGATGGCCATGCCGGTCAGGTTCAGCGCCAGCTGCAGAGTGCTGCCCAGGATGGCATCCTTGACGCCGAACACGATGCCGAGTGCCACGTTGCCCGCCGCCGGCACCGTCGTCACCGAGATGAACACCCCGGACAGTCCGCCGAGCTTGGATGAGGTGAGTGAGAGGACCCCGGCGGCTGCGGCGATGACTGCGACGATGAATGACCACTTGTCGGGGGTGTAGATGAAGGCGGTACTCGGTCTGGGGCCGGTCACATCGTCGATCGTCACCCAGCCCAGCCAGCGGGTGAATAGGGCCATGGCAGCGGTGACGGCGATCGCGACCGCGAACCCGACCAGGAGCGTGCGGGCGGCCAGCGTCAGGAGGGCGAACCGGCGCCGCACCAGGGCCACCCCCAGTGCGGCGATCGCCCCGAACTCCGGTCCCAGCACCATCGCGCCGATGACGAGGATCTGGGAATCGGTGACGATCGCGATCGCAGCCAGCATGGTCGCGAGTGTCATGAAGCTCAGATAGGTCCAGTTGAGTTCGGTGTCCTCGTAGGAGCGCTGCGCGACCTCCGCCCACACGACCGCGTCGGCGCTGCTGCCCGGAGCTTTCAGCTCGGCGTCGAACCCGCCCTGGGAGAGCCATGCGTGGACCGGTTCGATCTCGATGCTGCCGTGGTGGTGGAGATCGGTCGCCCGTAGCAGGTCGACGACGTCGTTAGCGGCCTCCCTGGCGACGTCGGCGAATATGAGGTCGCCGGGAGGCCGGAGCGAGGCGCCACGCACCACCGCGAGACCGCTGACTCCTGGATCCGCTTCGAGGATCGCGACGGCGTCGTCTGTCAGTTCGGTCGGCGCCAGGATCCTCAGGTGCAGCATGTCTACCAGTGTGCCGGGCGCGTCTGGGGATGTCGTGGGCCGGGGCCGACTCGGTACAAATTCGCTTCCCTACGGTCGGTGCGGGTGGATAGCATTGCCGGCCATGGCTGATCCGCATTCACACGTCTACTTCGGTGACCGGCTCGTTCCCACGCGGGAGGCGACGCTGAGTGTCGCGTCGTCTGCGGTCTTGTACGGCCTCAGCGTGTACACAGTCTTCCCGGTGCACGTCGACGGCGAGTCTCGCCGCACCGCGTTCCGGCTTCGCGACCACTATCGACGACTTGTCGAGTCCTGCAAGATCATCGGCATCGACCGGTTTGCCGACGAGTGGAGCTTTGACCGATTCGTCTCGGTGACAAAGGAACTCGTTGCGGCCAATGCGCCGAAATCGGATGTGTTCGTGCGGGCTACCGTGCACGTCGACGCGACTATTCCCGGCACCCGGGTGCGCGGCTGTCACACCACCGTCTCGATGTTCGTCTACGACGCGACGCCGATCGTTCCGCAGGACGGCATGCGCCTGAAGACGAGCATGTGGCGCCGGATCCCGGACGACGCGATCCCGTCCCGCGCCAAGGTCAACGGCGCGTACGTGAACTCGGTCCTCGCCAAACAGGACGCGATCGACGCCGGCTACGACGACGCAATCTTCCTCGACGGCAACGGGCACGTGTGCGAGCTCAGTGCCGCCAATATCTTCCTCGTCCGCGGCGGCACGCTCATCACCCCCGACGTGTCGTGCGACATTCTCGACGGCATCAACCGGCGGACACTACTGACGCTGGCGGCGGAGGACGGCATTCCCGTCGTCGAGCGCGCCGTCGACCTCACCGAGCTGTACATTGCCGACGAGGTGTTCGCCACCGGGACCTCCGCCGGCGTCGCGCCGGTGCTCGAGGTGGACGGCCGCGTTGTCGGGGACGGTCTCACCGGGCCCGTCTGCCAGGCGCTGCGCAAGCGCCACACGGCGGCTCTGCGCAGTGACGAGCTACACGGCTGGGTCAGCGACCTGGGGTGATCGGTGCCCGATTGAGATCGGGTAGTGAACTACCTACGCGTGCGGGGGCCGCTCTACCTAGCGTTGACGGCATGACCACGGGAACACATCTTGCACAGGCAACGGGCACGTCGGCTGCGGAGCACCCCCCGGACGCCGACATCGAGAAGCTGCGCGGCGAGATCGACCTCTTGGACGCGCAGATCCTTGGAGCGATCCAGCGTAGAACCGAGCTCTCCCGTCTCATCGGTGAAGTCCGCATGCTCGGCGGTGGCACCCGATTGGTGCACACGCGCGAGATGCGGGTGCTTTCGAGGTTCGACGATCTGGGCCCGGAAGGGCACACACTGGCGCTGCTGTTGCTCAGATTGGGCAGGGGACGTCTGGGTCATGCCATGTGACGAGGCTGGCCCCGACCCGGAACCGGTCGGGGTCAGCGTTGTCATGTCCCCAGCGGGGGACGAATCTCAGCGCATCCAGAACTGCATGAGGTGGTTGCCGAGCGCCGCGTACACCTCGGGCACACCGGACAGTGCGAACAATGCGTAGATCGCGTCGAAGAACGCGACATTGACCTGTGGGACGAACAGCAATCCGATGAGCACCAGCATTCCGAACGGCTTGAATCTGTCGAACTTCTGACGGGTACCCGGCTGCAGGTGCGGCTCGATCGCGCCGTAGCCGTCCAGGCCCGGGACAGGCAGCAGGTTCAGCACAGTCGCCATCACCTGCAGGAAGGCCAGGAAGCTCAGCCCGGACCAGAACACCCGGTGCTCGCCGTCGAGGCCGAAGATCCGGATCGAGACGAGCAACGCCACGGCCGCGGCAGCGTTGACGGCGGGACCGGCAAGGGAGGTCCGAGTCTGGACGCGGGCCGGCATCGTTCCGGTCCGCAGGTATACCGCTCCGCCGGGCAGGCCGATCCCGCCGAGCGCGAGGAACATCACCGGCAGGCCGATCGACAGCAGTGGCTGGGTGTATTTACGCGGATCCAGGGTGAGGTAGCCGCGCATCACGACATCGTGATCGCCGTTTCGCCATGCGACCAAGGCGTGTGCGAACTCGTGCAGGCACAACGTCACGACCCAGCCCGCGACGACGAGTAGGAACACTCCGATCTGGCCCGACAGCTCGCCCATCGGTGTTCGCCACGCGAGCACCCCACCGAGCACTGCGATCGCCACGATGCCGAGGAACACCGGACTCGGCCGAACGAGAGCGGTCCGGGTACCGGCGTCGTAGGTCATGTGTCCAGTATCCAGCGCTGCACAGCGTCAGGCGCCGTAGACGAGTAGCCAGTCCTGGTGGTGTCGGTAAAAGGTCGAGCGTTTGACAGGCCGCTGAGTCCGGACGCCGTCGCGGATCAGCACCGCCGAGGGTGAACCGAGCTGGACTGCCCGTCCGGCCACCCACCGGTATCCGCCGAACCAGCGTCGTTTGTCGACGGCCGCGCGCAGACCGGGAAGCTCGGCGGTCGGAACGATGCGCAGGCCCGGGACGGTGCCGGAGAACAGCCGGGTGTCGTCGACGTACGCCTCGCCCACCAGTTCGCCGTCGTGCTCGGATCCGTAGATCCGGGCCTCGCCCACCAGTGCGAAGCCGGCGTCGTCGCGGATCAGCGGTAGTGGGCGCGCCACGCCGGAGACGGCGATCGCTGCGGCCTTCGATCCGGTCCGGATCCCGTACGCGTAGGTTGCGTCCGATCGTTCCTCGGGGACGTAGGCGAGCTCGACGTGAAGGCGCTCGGCGCGCATCAGCCGAGTCAGGGCGGCGGCGAAGGCGCCGTCGTTCCCGACGATCACCAGCCGGGGATGTTCGGTCGTCTCGAGTCGCGCGAAAGCCTCGTCGAAGTCGTCCTTGTCCGGCAGTTCGGGGGCGCAGAGCACATCGAGCGCCCGCAGTGCGATAGGCAACGGCGCGTCACCGCATTTGAGCACTATCGGGGTCATGGCACTCCTCGCGGGGATCTCCCCACTGCGGTTCGGAAATGGGCGGTTCGGACGGGACAACAGACTGTCCGGCGCACGCCGGTGGGCGTGCGACGGTATGCGGACACCGAACGTACGCCGCACGCAAGGTCATTTCGATGTCTACCCGAATCGATATGGACGCCGCAAACGGTCGGGGCCGCCCTGGGCCTGTGCGGAACGTCTCCGGCGGGCTCGAGGGCCGGTCGGAGCCGGGCCTCGGCTAGACTGTGCGTCCGGCCACTGCCTTAGACACGGCAGGACCATGCAGTCGGATACGTCTGCACGTCGACCGTAGGAGACAGGGAAATGCCGGCAATCGTCCTCATCGGTGCCCAGTGGGGCGACGAAGGTAAGGGCAAAGCTACCGATCTATTGGGCGGACGCCTGCAGTGGGTCGTGCGGTACCAGGGTGGCAACAACGCGGGGCACACCGTCGTCCTGCCGAACGGCGACAAGTTCGCCCTCCATCTGATCCCCTCGGGCATCCTCACACCGGGCGTCACGAATGTGATCGGCAACGGTGTCGTGGTGGACCCGGGTGTGCTGCTCGAGGAGCTGGCCGGGCTGGAGGAGCGCGGTGTCGACACCAGCAGACTGCTGATCTCGGCCGACGCGCACCTGATCATGCCGTACCACGTGGCCATCGACAAGGTCACCGAGCGCTTCCTCGGCGCCAAGAAGATCGGCACCACGGGCCGCGGCATCGGCCCCTGTTACCAGGACAAGATCGCGCGTGTCGGGGTCCGCGTGGCCGATGTCCTGGACGAGAAGATCCTCACCCAGAAGGTCGAGGCGGCACTCGAGTTCAAGAACCAGGTGCTCGTCAAGATCTACAACCGTAAGGCCCTCGACCCACAGCAGGTGGTCGACGAGGTCCTGACGCAGGCAGCCGGCTTCAAGCATCGGATCGCCGACACGCGCCTGCAGCTCAACCAGGCCCTCGACGCCGGCCAGACGGTTCTCCTGGAGGGCTCGCAGGGCACGCTGCTCGATGTGGACCACGGCACGTACCCGTACGTGACCTCGTCGAACCCGACGTCCGGCGGTGCCGCGGTGGGCTCGGGCATCGGCCCCACCAAGATCACGACGGTCCTCGGCATCCTCAAGGCGTACACCACGCGTGTCGGCTCCGGTCCGTTCCCGACCGAGCTGTTCGACGAGTTCGGCGTGTACCTGGCGGACAAGGGTGGCGAGGTGGGTGTCACGACCGGACGCGGTCGCCGCACCGGCTGGTTCGACGCCGTGATCGCGCGTTACGCGACCCGCGTCAATGGCATCACGGACTACTTCCTCACGAAGCTCGACGTGCTGTCCAGCCTGGAGACCATCCCGATCTGCGTCGCGTACGACGTCGACGGCGTGCGCGTCGACGAGATGCCGATGACACAGACCGATATTCATCATGCGAAGCCGATCTACGAGGAGATGCCGGGCTGGTCCGAGGACATCTCCGGTGCCCGCACCTTCGAGGAGCTGCCGGTCGCCGCGCAGAACTATGTGCTGCGGCTCGAGAAGCTCTCGGGGGCATACATGTCGTGCATCGGCGTCGGCCCGGGCCGCGACGAGACCATCGTCCGCCGCGACATCCTGGCATAGCACCACCTGTCCCGTGTTCGGGGCGGAGGCCAGCGAATGGACCCTTCATGCGCTCTCGGCGCGTGCAGGGTCCATTCAGCTGTGGGGGACGGCTGCTCAGCGCATCTCGCCGGCGCCGGCGTAGGGGTGCCGGCTGACGAGCGGCTTGCCCTCGTCGAAGCGGCTGTAGCGGAAGTCGTCTCCGTCGACGGCGGCGTCGCTGCTGACGCCGTCGAGCAGTAGATCCGCGGCCAGGCGTCCGACGGCCGGGGAGATCTTGAAGCCGTGGCCGCTGAAGCCCACCGCGAGGAACAGTCCCTCGGCGGGCGAAGGGCCGATGATCGGGTTGTAGTCGGGCGTGATGTCGTAGCAACCGGCATAGGACGACGCGAGGCGTGCGTCAGGCATGTTCGGCAGGATCCGGTCGAGTTTGCCGATCGCGGTCTCGACGAACTGGTCGGTGGCGCGGTTCAGATACGCGTCCGGGTCGGCGAACTCGGGTGCCGAGTGGTCGCTGTTACCGACCAGCAGGTGTCCGTTCGGTTCGCGTCGAATGTATTGCAAATTCACCAGATCCGAGAAGGTTGGGACTTCCGGGGTGGGTTCGCCCTGGTCCACCAGCACCAGCTGTTCGCGCTGCGTGCGGATCGGCAGATTCACGCCCGCGGTCGCTGCCAGCGCGGGGCTCCACACTCCGGTCGTCAGTACTACCGTGTCGCAGTGGATCTCGGATCCGTCGGCGCACACGACGCCGCGGACCCCGTCCTTCCCGTCCTGGATCAGGCGAACGACGCTGGTGGACTGACGAATTCGCACTCCAAGCGTACGGGCTCTGGCGCCGTAGGCCATTCCGGTCATATAAGCGTCGCCGTGTCCACCGAGCGGCTCGTAGGCGAATCCGGCGAAGTCGTCGAGGTGGATGCCGGGCCACATCGTCCGGACGGCATCGGCGTCCACCAGCTCGACCGGGACTCCGATGGCGCGATGCATATCGACATTGGCGCGCAGGGGCGCGAGGTTGGCCGCGCCGACGCCGACGACGTATCCGGTCTGCCGGAACCCGATGTCGGTTCCGAAGAACTCGCGGGCGCGGGAGAACACGTCGACGCCGTGCCATGCCATGGCCGCGAGTGACGGAACACCGTAGTGGCAGCGGACGATTCCGCTCGACTTGCCCGTCATTCCTGAGCACAACGTGTCGCGTTCGAGCACAATCACGTCGCTTTCACCCCGGTCGGCGAGCTGCCACGCGATCGCCAGTCCCTCCAGCCCGCCGCCCACGATCACGATCCGCGCGCGCTCTGCCGTGTTGTCTGCCATCTGAACCTCCAGGTCGAATGTTTCCTATTGATTGACAGTGTTGCATAACGAGAAACATTCGCAACCCGGGTTTCATGTGCGGACCCTGTTACGCAGTGTTCACCGCAGCTACTCGCAGCCCTTACAGCCACCGATCACTCTCAGATGATCTCGATTCCCCGTGAAAGACGGGCCGACACAAGGGTGGGCAGATATGGAGCAGGCTCTCGCGGCTGCCGATACCGCATGGTTATTGGCCGCGTTCACTGTTGTTGCGTTGATGATCCCCGGACTCGCGCTGTTCTACGGCGGCATGGTGAGCATTCGCAACTCGCTCAACATGATGATGATGACGTTCGGCTCCTTCGCCGTCGTCGGTGTGCTGTGGGTGCTCTTCGGCTACTCGACCGTCCTCGGTAACTCGTTGGGCGGCTTGGGCATCCTCGGCGATCCACTCGAGTTCGTCGGACTGGGTCAGCTGCTCGATCCCGCCTCGGAGCCCGGGCTGCCGCCCGCTCTGGTGGCCGGGTACCAGATGCTGTTCGCAGCTATCACCGTTGCGCTCATCTCGGGCGCATTGGCCGACCGGATCAAGTTCGGTTCGTGGATGCTGTTTGCTGGGTTGTGGGTCACGCTCGTGTACTTCCCGGTGGCACACTGGGTGTTCGCGTTCGACTCCGATGACGGCAGTGTTGTCGGCGGCTGGATCGCAAACAAGCTGGGAGCCATCGACTTCGCGGGCGGCACTGCGGTCCATATCAACGCGGGCATCGCGGCGCTCGCGATGGTCCTCGTGCTCGGCAAGCGCCACGCCTTCCCGAACATGCCTCGGCCGCACAATCTTCCGTTGACCCTGCTGGGTGCCGGAATCCTGCTGTTCGGATGGTTCGGTTTCAACGGCGGGTCGGCCCTCGCGGCGGACAACGCGGCATCCGTCGTCATCCTCAACACCGTGTCCGCGGCCTGCGCCGGCATCTGTGGCTGGCTGTTGGTGGAGCGGCTGCGTGAGGGTCGGCCCACATCTCTGGGCGCGGCGTCGGGTCTCATTGCGGCACTGGTCGCGATCACTCCGGCCTGCGGCGCGGTGTCGCCGATCGGAGCCTTGTTGATCGGTGCGGCCGCAGGTGCGCTGTGCTGCTTCGCGGTGTCGCTCAAGTTCCGTCTCGGATACGACGACGCTCTCGACGTCGTCGGTATCCACCTCGTCGGCGGCATTCTCGGTACATTGCTGATCGGCCTGCTTGCCACCGAGGACGCGCCCAACGGTGTCGCGGGGCTGTTCTACGGTGGAGGCCTCGGACTGCTGGGTAAGCAGGCGCTGGCGGTGGCTGCGGTGCTTGCCTATTCGTTCGCGGTCACGTGGATCATCGCGAAGGTCATCGACCTCGTGATGGGTCTGCGAGTGCGGCCCGAGGACGAGCACGAGGGCCTCGACGTCACCGAGCACGGTGAGACCGCGTACGTGACGGAGACGGTCGCGGTGACGGTGTCGGGCTCGGGTCCCGTGGATCCGGCTGCGGTAGCGAATGCTGCGGAGCAGTTGGCAACCCGCGCCGCCAGTGCCGAGCAGCGCACGTAGCGCATTCGCTCGGTATCGAATACGCCAAGACGCGTCCGGAGATTCAGCCTCCGGACGCGTCTTGGCGTCCCGCAGTCTCGGTGGGGGACTTCAGTCCTGATGGTTGTCCGGGTATGCGGTGACTGCGAGAAAGCGAATCGGCAACTGCACCAGTTGGTTCGGTCCGTGCAGTCCCTCGCCGTCGAGTAGCAGTGAGTCACCTGGCCGCAGGCGGTACTCGCTCTCGCCGTGGCCGTAGACCATCTCGCCCTCGAGCATGTAGATCAGCTCGGTGCCCGGATGCTGGAAAAGCGGGAACACCTCGCTCGCATTGGTGAGGGTGACGAGCACCGGTTCGAGGCGCTTGTGCTGCCCGCGCAGGGCCCCGAGCAGTTCGTAGTGGTGGCCTACTCGGGTACCGCGGCCGACGATCACTGCACCGCTTCCGGATTCGACGAAGACCGCGTCGCGAGCGGTATCGGCGCCGCGGAACAGCGACGTGACGGGGACGTCGAGTCCTGCAGCCAGGCGCGCGAGGGTCGACAGACTGCACGACGTCTGCGCGTTCTCGATCTTGGAGAGCATCGCCTTGGAGATCCCGACCTTCGCGGCCATGTCACCCACCGACAGCCCACTTGCGAGGCGCAGTTTGCGGACCTGAACGGCGATGACGCGCTCGAGGTCGACGCCGGTGGGGGTGTCGGCCGGCACCTCCCGCTCGGTGGTGTCGCGATGCACGGGGCGCTTGGACGGACTCATTGCCCCACAGTAGCGCCCCGTCCACTGTCAGTGGACGGGGCGTGGAACCGGCGCCGGTTCGCGTCGCACAGGGGCTGACGGGATCCCACAGTCGTTCGGCACGATTTGCGGTGTGATCCCGTCAGAAGCGGTGCTGTCTCGGCAGGCGCGGTGTGATCCCGTCAGAAGCGGTGCGACGCCATGCCGCGGTGGCAATCTCAGAGGCGCCCCGGGATCCAGTCGGTGCCGGCGAGCGGGACCCGGGCCATCGCCGACGCCTCGACCGTCAGGGCAACCAGATCCTGCGGCTCGAGGTTGCGCAGGTGCGACTTGCCGCATGCGCGGGCGAGGGTCTGCGCCTCCATCGTCAGCACCCGCAGGTAGTTCGCGAGCCGGCGTCCACCCTCGATCGGGTCGAAGTTCTTCTGCAGCTCCGGGTCCTGCGTCGTGATGCCCGCGGGGTCCAGTCCGGCCTGGAAGTCGTCGTAGAAGCCGGCCGCCGAGCCGAGCGCCTCGTACTGCTTCTGGAAGCGGGGATGATTGTCGCCCAGAGCGATCAGCGCGGCGGTGCCGATCGCGACGGCATCCGCGCCCAGCGCCATCGCCTTCGCGACGTCGGCGCCGGAGCGGATGCCGCCGGACACGATCAGCTGCACCCCGCCGGATCCCCCCGTCGCTCCGCTCGCCCCGCCGCGATGGACGTCCAACTCCTGCAGCGCCTGCACCGCCTGCGGGATCGCGGCAAGCGTGGGGATGCCGACATGCTCGATGAACACGTCTTGCGTCGCGGCGGTCCCGCCCTGCATGCCATCGACGACGATCACGTCGGCGCCGGCCTTGACGGCGAGCTTGACGTCGTAGTAGGTGCGGGTGGCACCGACCTTGACGTAGATCGGCTTCTCCCAGCCGGTGATCTCGCGCAGTTCGATGATCTTGATGGCGAGGTCGTCCGGACCGGTCCAGTCGGGGTGACGGCAGGCGCTGCGCTGGTCGACGCCGATCGGCAACGTGCGCATTGCGGCGACACGGTCGGTGATCTTCTGCCCCAGCAACATTCCGCCGCCCCCCGGCTTGGCGCCCTGGCCCAGCACGATCTCGATGGCGTCGGCCTGGCGCAGGTCGTCGGGGTTCATGCCGTACCGCGACGGCAGGTACTGGTACACCAGGGTCTTGGACTGGCCGCGTTCTTCGGCGGTCATGCCGCCGTCGCCGGTGGTGGTCGAGGTGCCGACCTCGCTGGCGCCGCGGCCGAGGGACTCCTTCGCCCGACCGGACAGCGCGCCGAAGCTCATGCCCGCGATAGTGATCGGGATGTCCAGGTGCAGAGGGTGCTTCGCGTGCCGGTCGCCGAGCACGACGTCGGTGTCGCAGCGCTCGCGGTAGCCCTCGAGCGGGTAGCGGGACATCGACGCACCCAGGAACAGCAGATCGTCGAAGTGCGGGAGTTTGCGCTTGGCGCCCCAGCCGCGGATGTCGTAGATGCCGGTCTCGGCGGCGCGCTGGATCTCGTGGATGACGTCGCGGTCGAAGGTCGCGGATTCGCGCAGACCGGGGGTGTGCGTGGTCATGGGGCCTCCTGGAAGTGGCGCGCGTCAGTACGACGAGGCGTTGTCGACGTGGAAGTTGTAGAGCTTGCGGGCCGAGCCGTAGCGGGTGAACTCGGTGGGGTCGGCGTCGAACCCGGCGGCGTCCAGCAGTTCCCGCAGTTCGGTCAGGTGTTCGTTGCGTATCTCTTTCTTGATGCAGTCCGCACCGAGCGAGGCGACGGTGCCGCGCACGTAGATGCGGGCCTCGTACAGCGAATCACCAAGGGCCTCACCGGCGTCGCCGAGCACGACGAGGCGTCCGGCCTGACCCATGAACGCGCTCATGTGGCCGATGCTGCCGCCGACGACGATGTCCACGCCCTTCATCGAGATGCCGCACCGGGCGGCGGCGTTGCCCTCGATGACGAGCAGGCCGCCGTGCGCGGTGGCGCCCGCCGACTGCGACGCGTCGCCGGTGACGCGGACGCTGCCCGACATCATGTTCTCGGCGACGCCGACTCCGGCGTTGCCGTCGATCGTCACGCTCGCGTGCTGGTTCATGCCGGCCGCGTAGTAGCCGACGTGGCCCTCGATCCGCACGTCGATAGGTGCATTCAGGCCGCACGCGAGGGCGTGCGCACCGGCCGGTTCGACGACGCTGACCGACGCCGGGGCCGCGGTGGCCTGCAGCGCCGCGTTGAGGGCGCGGGTGCCGACATCCGAGACGTCGTACGTGGTGGTCGGGGCGGCGGTCAGCGGTGCCATACGTAAACCTCTTCCGGCTCGGGTTCGAAGATGCGGGCGCCCTCGATGCCGGGCAGCCCGGCGAGGGCGCGGTACTCGGATGCCATCGCGACGTAGTCGACGTGTTCGGCGATGATCGCGGGCTTGCACGCGATCGGGTCGCGCACCACCGCGAACGAGTCCTGCGTGGAGACAAGCAGCGTGTAGAAGCCGTCGAACCGCTCTCCGAGCATGCGCAACGCCTTCTCCAGGTCGACGCCCTCGGCGAGTTGCTTCGCGACGAATCGGGCGCCCACCTCGGTGTCGTTCTCGCTGTCGAAGGCGACGCCGTCGGCCTCGAGTTGCCGCTTGACGCTCAGGTGGTTCGAGAACGACCCGTTGTGCACCAGGCACTGGTCGGGGCCGACTGCGAACGGGTGCGAACCCGCCGCGGTGACCGCGGATTCGGTGGCCATGCGGGTATGCGCGACGCCCTGCCAGCCGGAGGCGGCGGGCAGTCCGAACCGGTGCGCGAGGTCGACGGGATCGCCCATGCCCTTGAGGACGGTAACGTCGTCGCCGAACCCGATGAGGATGGCACCGGGGGCCGCACCGAGTGCCGCGTCGGCCAGGGCCGATGCCGGAACTGCCCCGTGCAGGACGGTGTTCGGTCCGGCGTCGATGCCGACGACGGCGGTGCCGAGCGCGATCCCGACCGTCGCGGCAAGCGCCTCCGCGTCGGTATCGGCGTCGAGCAGTGTGACGGTCGAGTGCCCGGGCGGCGACCAGGTGGGGTCACCGTAGATGGCCATGCCCGCCGAGTCCGGTCCGCGGTCCACCATCTGGCCCAGCATTCCCGTGAGCAGCTCGCCGAGCCTCGGGTGCAGCGAGGGCTCTCTCAGATGGAGCCCGACGATTCCGCACATATGTTGTCTCCCTTGGGTTTCCTGTGAACGTCAGAACGCCGTGAGGTAGGTGTCCAACTCCCACGGCGTCACCGTGTTGTGCCAGTCGAAGAACTCCTCACGCTTGAGAGCGGCGAAGTAGTCGGCGACGCCGGTGCCCGCCGCGTCGAGGGCGCCGGTGACGACCGCGTCCTTCGCGAGCGCATCCATCGCGTGTAGCAGCGTCATGGGCAGATCGTCGGGGCACACGCCGCCGCCGGGTGCACCGGGGTCGGTACCGCGTCGAACACCGTCGAGGCCGGCCGCGATCGTCGCGGCCGACGCCAGATACGGGTTGGCGGAGCCGTCGCCGCCGCGCAGTTCCACGCGGTTGGCGTCGGGCACGCGCAGGTAGTGGGTGCGGTCATTGCCACCGTACGTGGGCCGGCGCGGCGACCACGTCGCCCCGCTGCTCGTCGAGATCGCCCCGGTTCGCTTGTAGGAGTTGACGGTCGGTGCGAGGACCCCCTGCAGGGCGCCGGCGTGTTCGAGGATGCCGCCGATGAACGAGTACGCCGTGGCCGACAGTCCCAGACCGCGCGGGTCGGCCGCGTCGGGGAACACCGGTTGGTCGCCCCGCCACAGCGACAGGTGCATGTGCATACCGCTGCCGGTCCGGTCGGCGAAAGGCTTCGGCATGAACGTTGCGGTCATACCGCGCTGTTCGGCGAGGACGGAGATGAGATAGCGCAGCGTCATCACCCGGTCCGCGGTGGTGAGGGCGTCGGCGTACTGGAAGTTCTGTTCGAACTGGCCGTTGCCGTCCTCGTGGTCGTTGGCGTAGTTACCCCAGCCGAGTTCGTTCATCGCTGCCGAGATCGCGGTGAGGTGCTCGTACATTCGGGTGACATCGCGGGCGTCGTAGCAGGGGCGCCGGGACGTGTCGAGGGCGTCGGCGGTGCGCAGTGTCCCGTGCTCGTCGCGGGCGACGAGGAAGTACTCGATTTCGGTGCCCACCTTCACTTCCAGGCCCAGTTCGGTGGCTTGCGCGAGCACCTTTCGAAGTATCACCCGCGGCGCGAACGGCCAGGGTTCGCCCTCGACGTGCGGGTCGCAGTGCACCAGCGCAAGTCCGGGACGCACGAACGGGATCGGGGTGAATGAGGCGAGATCGGGTATGGCCACCAGGTCGGGATCCTTCGGAACCTGGCCCATCGCACCGGCGGCGTACCCGGCGAATCCGACGCCGTCTTGCTGGAGCTCGTCTGCTGCCTCGACCGGAACGAGTTTGGCGCACGGTTTGCCGGCGAGGTTGGTGAACACCGCGAGGATGAACCGGGTGCCGGTGGCCCGAGCGAGCGCAGCGAGGTCGCGGTGCTCGGGGGCGTTCGGCGTCACGGCGGCCGGAATGCGCATCACGGTGAGATCGGCGGGGTCGAGCGCCATGTGTACTCCTCGGATTCGGCGACAAGTTGTTTCACTAGGGGAATCGATGTCGCATATGAGGAAACACGGAGTCGATGACGGTCGCGTTACGGGCGGGTGAGGTTGTCGTGACGGCCGCGCAGGGGCGGTGTCGGGAGGGCGCTGACCGGGACCTGTTGCCGTGAAAGATGATTCGTTTACAAGGGTTAACCGTGGCGTAATCACCTGCGGGTTTCACCTCATTACTGTTCGTTTCACGTCAGCGACCGTCGCTTGATTCGTCGCCGCATCGCCTTCCTTTCGCTACATCACGAGGAGCAGACATGTCCGACACCGCCACCACGCCCGCGTTCCGGGTCAGCCCGGACTTCTGGAAGTCGCTGCCGCAGATGTCCCAGGCCGAGTTCCCCGGTACCGAGGGGTATATCGCCGACGTCTATCCCAATCCCGACGGGTCGCCGATGGCCGCCGGCTATTTCGAGCTGTTCCACACCGACGCGCCGCTCGACTATGTCTACGAGTACGACGAGATGAAAGTGGTACTCGACGGCCGGTTCCGGCTCGAGAACCTCGACACCGGCCAGGTGGAGGTGGCCGGGCCGCGTGATGCGATCTTCTTCCCCGCCGGTTCGCGGATCCGTTTCACCACTCCCGATCGGGCGCTGGCGTTCTACGTCGGCCTGCGGTCGTTCGCGCCGTAGGAGGCGACGTGAGCGTATGCATGGAGACCACCAGTGTGCCTCGGTGGGACGTGGAGGCGCGGACGCTCGCCGACGGCGGACGCAGCGTCACCGTGCTGTCGTTCGGCAGAGCAGCCGAGCCGCGGGCGCGGGCGCTCGTCGCGGGCTTCGGGGGGCGTCGCGTCAGCTGGCTGCGGATGCCGCCGGGGTTCACGGCCGGTGCCGAGGCCGTACTGGGGCGCGAGTTGGCTGCGGCCCGCGTCGGATGGCGTCTGGTCCTGGTCGGTGACGAGGTGACGGTGTTGCAGGCACGGGCGCTGGCCGTCGCCGCAGGGGCGCTGGATCAGGAGATCCTCTCCGACGTGGTCGGCACCGACTCGCGCCGAGTGTACTGCGCGCACTGCCATCAGATGCACATCACGGACACTGCGGTGGGAGGCCGCAGTACCTGCCCTACCTGCGGCGTCACCCTGGTCGTCTACCACCATCTCTCACGCCGTCACGGCGCCTATCTCGGATACATGTGCGATGCGGAGGAACGCCCTTGACGATGCTTGTTGTCGGCTCGCTCTCCGACCTCACCGACGACGTCCGGCACCTGCGTCTCGTCGATCCCGGCGGCGCGGCTTTGCCGGCGTACGCTCCCGGTAGTCATGTCGTCCTCGAGTGTGGGGTCGGTCCGGACGGACTTCCACGTCGAAATGCTTACTCGCTCACGGGATCCGGAGTGGAGCCCGATTCGTACGCGCTCTCGGTTCGCCGTGACGACACCGGACGCGGTGGTTCGCGGTGGATCCACGCGCTGAGCCTCGGCGACAGCGTCGAGGTGAGCCGCCCGCGCAGCGCTTTCGCGCCGGTGTCGACCGCCAGGCACCATGTGCTGGTCGCGGGCGGGATCGGGGTCACGCCCATTCTGTCGCACGCCCGGGCGGCCGTGCGTTGGGGGCGATCGTTCGAGGTGCACTACGTGTTCCGGGGCGGTGACGGGCCGCACTTGGACGACCTGATCAATCTGTGCGGCAACAGTTTGCAGACGTACCGGGGCTCGAGCGAGTTGTGGTCGACGCTGGCACCGGCTCTGCTCGACCGCCCGCTCGGCACTCACCTGTACACGTGCGGTCCCGCGCCGCTGATTGACGAAGTGCACGATCGTGCGCGGGCCGCGGGTTGGCCACCCCAGCGAATCCACCACGAGCACTTCGGGATCGCTGCCCTGGAACCGGGAACAGCGTTCACCGTTCGATTGCGGAGCACGGGTGCCGACGTCGAGGTGCCGTCCGGGACGAGCCTGCTCGATGCGCTGGAGCAGCACGGCGTGGCGGTGCCGAACCTGTGCCGTCAGGGTGTGTGCGGCGAATGCCGTGTTCCGGTTGCCGCAGGTGCCGTCGCGCACCGTGATCTGTATCTGACCGAGGACGAGAAGGCCGCGGGTGACTGTGTGATGCCGTGCGTGTCCCGTGCCGAAGGCCCGCGATTGGAGCTGGAACTGTGAGTACTGCAACGGATTCCCGGGTGGCCACCTTCCCGTTCCCGTTCGCCCACGACACCTACCGCTACAGCACCAATGTCGAACCCGCCGGTGGCCGGGTGGTCACCGCAGCGGGTGGCTGGGGCGAGCACGTCGTCGACGTCGACGAGCGCTATCTGACCGAGCTCGCCGAACGCGACCGCATCCTGGCTGCGGATCCCACCCGGTTCCAGGCGTTGCCGCACATGGAGATCGCGCAATGGGATGCAATGCTCGCGATCATGCGCTCGCTGTCGGCGTCGTATCCGAGGACGATGTCGCTCGAGCGTGACGGAGGGCTCTGGCGGTGGACCAACCACGCCCTCGACCTCGAGCAGGCGTTCGTGCACGGGGAACGTGCGACGCTGCCGGAGCCGCCGCTGCGGTTCATCGGCCGGCAGATCCAGGAGGACGTCGTGCTGCTGGACCAGCGGGAGGGTCAGCTGTGGGGTGACGCGGGACTGGTGACGTTCGCGGCCGACTGGTCGCTGCGGTTCGACGTCGGGATGAGCTTCCTGCAGATCCACGGCCCGGTCCCGCGGATCCACACCGAGGGCGTGATTACGCGAGCGCAGAGCTTCCTGATGCGGCTCGAGTCGGGGCAGCAGTTTCGGCGCACCAACTGGACCCTCACCGTGGATGGCCGGCTCGACACCTCCACCGAGACGTACCCGGAGTGGGGCAGGGACCGGCGGACGCTCGCGGACGGTCCACTTGCCGAGGTGGGGGAGCGGCTGCACCTGCGAGTGGAGGTCCAGCACCTGATCCGACTCGGCGCCTCGGGCGCGATCATGTTCCTGGTCCGCACCCATATGCTGCCGTTCACCGACATCGCGCTGGTACCCGCATGGGCACAGCGTCTGCACTCCGTCCTCTCCGAACTGCCCGACGATATGGCCGAGTACAAGGGCATCACGCGGATCCGGCAGCCCGGCATCGACTGGCTGGCCGACTGCCGCACCCGGTCCGGGAGCTGACGGGGCCGCGCTGCGCGGACGAATGGACCATTCCGGAGGGGGGCGGCGATTACGATCGGCGACATGGCCCTTCTGTATGCCGCCCAGCTCTCGCCCACCAAGCCCGAACTGATCTCGGCCTGGATGCCGTCGGCGCCCTACTATCCGGGCGGAACGCCCACGCTCACGCCGGTCGGCGCGTACCGGTTCGACGATCCCGCCGGTGAAGTCGGTATCGAGGCCCACCTGGTGCGCGACACCGACGGTGCGATCTACCAAGTGCCGCTGACCTACCGATCGGCACCGCTCGCGGGCGCACGGTTGGCGGGCGAGATGGAGCACTCGGTGCTCGGACACCGCTACGTCTACGACGCCACGACCGACCCCGTCTACGTGCAGCAACTGCTTGCGACGATCTACGGGGGCGGCCGTGAGGCCGAGCAGTACGTCCATATCGACGGCGCCGAGCCGAGGCTGATCGACAACACCGCTTACGCCTCGGGCAGTGGCGTGACCGGTGTCGAGGCGCCCACGGTCGGTGATGTCCGTGCGGTCGCGGATGGTACCGACACTGTGATCAGTGCCGGTGGGATCACTGTCGTGGTGCATCACCGTCCGGTCGAGGTCGAACCGGACGGACCCGTCTTGTCCGGTGAATGGGACGGTGGGCGAGGAGTCTTCGCGTCGGTGCGCTGACTCCCGCCGCCCGTCGGCCTCCCTGGCCGAAGAAGGTGGGGTCAACTACCCCGCGCGATCCACTCCTCGAGGTGCGGAGCCTCGGTGCCCACGGCCGTGTCGTCACCATGGCCGGTGTGGACGCGGGTCTCCGCCGGCAGCGCGAACAGCTTGTCGCGGATCGACCCGATGATGGTCGGGAAGTCCGAGAACGAGCGTCCGGTGGCGCCCGGACCGCCGGAGAACAGAGTGTCGCCGGAGAACAGCTCACCGGCCTCCGGCAGGTACAGGCACGTCGAACCGGGGGAGTGGCCCGGAGTGTGGATGGCCTGGATCTCGGTGCCCGCCACCGCGATCCGCTGACCGTCCTCGAGCGCCAGGTGCCGCACTCCCGGATGGGTCATCTGCCACAGGACGTCGTCGGCCGGGTTCAGGTAGATCGGGGCATCGAGCTTCTCGGACAGTTCCGGTGCGACCGTGACGTGGTCGTTGTGCCCGTGCGTGCACACGATGCCGACCACCTTGCGGCCGCCGACGGCGTCGATGATCGGCTGCGCGGTGTGCGCGGCGTCGATGACCAGCACTTCGTCGTCGTCACCGACGAGCCAGATGTTGTTGTCGACGTCCCAGGCGCCGCCGTCGAGTTCGAACGTGCCCGACGTGACGACCCGGTCGACCCTGAGCTTTCCGCTGTGTCGATTCCCCGTCGCTTCGCTTGCCATTACAGGACCACCACCGAGCGCAGCACCTCTCCGCGGTGCATCGTCTCGAACGCCTGCTCCACGTCCTCGAGTTTGATCCGCTCGGTCACGAACTTCTCGAGCGGCAGACGGCCCTGCTGGTACAGGTCGACGAGCATCGGGAAGTCGCGCTCGGGCAGGCAGTCGCCGTACCACGACGACTTGAGCGAGCCGCCACGCGAGAAGAAGTCCACCAGCGGCATCTCGAGTGTCATGTCCGGGGTGGGGACGCCGACGAGGACGACGGTGCCGGCCAGGTCGCGGGCGTAGAACGCCTGCTTCCACGTCTCGGGGCGGCCGACGGCGTCGACCACGACATCGGTGCCGAAGCCGTCGGTGAGGTCCTGGATCGCCTCGACGACGTCCTCGACCTTGGACGCGTCGATGGTGTGGGTGGCGCCCAGTTCGACGGCCCACTCGAGCTTCTTGGGATCCCGGTCGATCGCGATGATCTTGTTGGCGCCGGCCAGGCGCGAGCCCATGATGGCGGCGTCGCCGACACCGCCGCAGCCGATGACCGCCACCGAGTCGCCGCGACTGACGTTGCCGGTGTTCATCGCGGCGCCCATGCCGGCCATGACGCCGCAGCCGAGCAGGCCGACGACGGCCGGGTCGGCGGTGGGATCGACCTTGGTGCACTGTCCGGCGTGGACGAGGGTCTTGTCGGCGAACGCGCCGATGCCCAGGGCCGGGGTCAGTTCGGTGCCGTCCTCGAGGGTCATCTTCTGCTTGGCGTTGTGGGTGTCGAAGCAGTACTGCGGGCGACCGCGCTTGCACGCGCGACACTTGCCGCACACCGCACGCCAGTTGAGGACTACGAAGTCACCCACCTCGACGGTGTCGACACCCTCGCCGAGGGCCTCGACGATGCCCGCGGCCTCGTGTCCGAGGAGAAACGGGAACTCGTCGTTGATGCCGCCGTCGCGGTAGGTGAGGTCGGTGTGGCAGACCCCGCACGCCGCGATCGCGACGACGACCTCGCCCGGCCCGGGATCGGGGATCGTGATGTTCACCAGTTCGACGGGCGCATCCTTCGAGCGGGCGATGACGCCCCGTACCTGCTGCGGCATGATTTCTCCACTCCATTCGGTCGACGTGAACGCACGGGCGCACATATCGTCAGGTGCGCATCCCACTACGAGGCTAGTCAGGAGTGGGCGGCGCGGGGACTGGCCGAGTGGAGGGGTGGGCCTGGCCGAACGGTCAGGGTGATCAGAGGGTGGGGCGGATTCCGGCCTCGCTGCCCAGCGCCGCGGCCTCCGCACGGGTAGCGACGTCGAGCTTGCGAAGCACCCCTGCGACATGGAACTTCACGGTGCTCTCGCTCACGCCGAGGCGTTCGGCGATGGCGCGGTTGCGGCGACCGGCGACCAGGTGCCCGAGCACCTCGAGTTCCCGTGGGCCGAGGTCGGTCAGGGCGTGGTGGGTCGTCGGTGCGGTCGGTGCATGCAGCGGCAGGGTCGCAAGGACCCGCGAACCCCAGCCCGCCGTCGACTCGATCTCGACGGCCCCACCCAGCGACTCCACGCGGGGACGGAGTTGCCGGTCGAGGTCGGCCGAGTCGGCGAGGCCGCGGCCGTCGTCACGGATATCGACCACCAGATCGGATTCGGAACACAGCCACGCGATGCGGATACGGGTGACCTCGGGCTGCGCGGACAGTGCCAGCACCGCCCCGCGGACGACGGCCCGCGCAGCGTGGGCCAACTCGCCGGGCACGGCGCGTCCGGCGACGGCGGGTTCCACGAGGTCGAGTGCGATGTCGCGGTGACGCAGCAGTCCACGAAGTTCGCCCCGCAGCCTCGCGAAGGCGGTGACGACGGATTCCTCCGCGAACTCGCGGTGCGTGTCGACGGCGGTCCGCAGCCCGATCAGCGCCGCCGACGCCGTTTCCCTGGCCGCGTCTCGGGCCCGGCCGTCGTCGAGGTCGGCGGACCGCAGCGTCGACAGCAGCGTTTCGAGCGTGGTGGCGTGTACCTCGGTCAGTTCGGCGATGGTGCGTGCCCTCTCGGCGGATGCAGCGCGCGACTCGGCGAGGTAGGCGGGGCTCGCGCCCTGCACCTGCAACTGGATGCCGGTGGCGACGATCCCGAACATCGACCGCGCGGTCTCCAGCGGCAGAGTCCGCGACAGCGCGCCGGTCGGAACGATCACCAGGAGTGTGTCGGTGCGGTCGAGGATCGCATAGACCTCGCGGGGCCGCCCCGCGATCGTGGCCTGGCCGCGGAAGATCCGGCCGTGATCGAGACCTGCTCGGAGAGAGTCTAACTCGGCGATCGTCACCCGATCGACGATGTCGGGATCGCCCGCCGTCTTGCGGGGGCGTCCGGTGCACTCGCGGGTGAAGATGACCAGCGCCGAGTGCGGAACGGTGCCGGCCAGCAAGGCCGAGAATCGTCGGCCGATGTCGGAGAGCCGGCCGACGAGAACGTCACGCAGGCCGTCCAGCAGCTCGTCGGGTGCGGTGTCGTTCACGCCGCCACGATATCGGCACCAGGAAGCGGCGGGTCGTGGCGGTGCATGCCTCTCCAATCAGTCCAGTTTCGGCATGCTGGCCCGGACTCCGCCGGGATCCCGATCGGGTTCGGGTGGCCCGCTCTGCTTCGGGTACTCGTTCAAGATCCCGGCCAAAGGTGCTGCAGGGCGGAACTGTTCGAGCCGAAAGGGTCCCCATCGATCTCCTTTGGGAGCGTAGCGGTAGACGAATGCAGCCAGTCCGGCGATGCAGGCCAGGGTGATCAGAGTGCTCATGATGGCCATTCTCAGCGGAGGTGGCATTGAAATGAACGGCCAGTTTGCGAATACTGGACCGCATGATGATGCATGCACTCGGCGCGCGGGCGGTGGCGCGCGACCTCGGCGCCTGGCAGGACGAGTCCGGACGCCGCTCGACGCGTCCGGCATACCGTGCGCTCGCGGACGGCATCCGGCTCCTCGTGCACGACGGTCGTGTGCCGCTGGGAACGGCCCTGCCGAGTGAGCGCGAGTTTGCGTCGGAGCTCAATGTCAGTCGCACGACGGTGACGACGGCCTACTCGGTGCTCCGTGACGAGGGTTACCTGGTGAGCCGGCAGGGCTCGCGGAGCACGGTGACGCTACCGCCGGCCGTCGACTCGAACCGGCGGCGGGTCCATGTGCATCTGCCAGTGTCCGACGGTGCGGGGGTAGATCTCAGCTATGCCGCGATGGTGGCGCCGGCGGAAGAGATCAGTGAGGCGTACAGTGCTGCGCTGCAGTCGCTTCCGCCCTTCCTGGACACACACGGCATGGAGCCGGTGGGTATCACAGTGCTACGGGAGGCTGTTGCGGCACGCTACCGGGCGCGAGGGCTCGAGACCGACACATCGCAAATCATGATCACCTCCGGAGCTCAGCACGCAGTCCGGCTACTGCTCGGTGTTCTCACTGCGCCGGGCGAGCGGGTGATTGTCGATCATCCAACCTATCCCAATGCGCTGGAAGCACTTCGGCGGGTCGGTGCCCGCCCCGTTCCGGTCCCGGTTCGACCCGAGGGCGGTGCGTCCCGCGCCTGGGATCTCGACGGAATACGCAGTGCAGCAAGGCAGACCGCTGCACGGATGGCGTACCTCCTACCGGATTTCCACAACCCGACAGGGCTGTGCCTCGACGAGCAGGGGCGGGCGGAGCTCGCTCGGATCGCCCGTGACACCCGAATGACACTCGTCGTCGATGAGACGATGGTCGACGTGTGGCTCGATGCGCCTCCGCCACCTCCGGTGGCGGCGTTCGCGCCAGGATCCGCGGATGCCGATGTGGTCACAGTCGGCTCGATTTCCAAGTCGCACTGGGGTGGTCTGCGGGTGGGCTGGATCCGCGCGAACCCGGAGCTGATCACCCGGCTCGTCGGCTCGCGGTCCGCGCTGGATCTCGGCACTCCCGTGATGGACCAGTTGGCCGCGCTGCATCTGCTCGAGCGTGGGGATGCCCCGATCGAGGTCCGCCGAGAATTACTCCGCACGCAGCGCGCGGCGCTGCTCGACGAACTGTCGGTCCGGCTGCCGGACTGGGTGCCCACGGTTGGCACCGGCGGGATGTCGTTGTGGTTGCGGATGCCGGCGCCGGTGTCGACGGCGCTTGCCGCGACGGCGCCCAGTCACGGTGTCGTCCTCGCCTCCGGCACTCGGTTCGGAGTCGAGGGCGCCTTCGAACGGTTCGTTCGGCTGCCGTATGCGCGCCCGGTCGACGAACTGCGGCGCGCCGTCGCCGGCGTCGCCGCAGCCTACGACGGGCTCGGCGTCGCGCGTGAGCCCGCTGAGCCAGCGTTGGTGGTGTAGGGGCCCGTGCGTGGTTGGGGTGGCTGGGGACTCCCCAACCACGCACGGGCTACTGCCACAACGTGTCGATGTCCGTCGCGGTGCGGGCCGGTGGCAGCGGCGCGCGGGTGGGTGTGCGGGAGAAGCGCGGCGCCGGGTAGTGCTGGGTGACACCGTCGACCTCGATCAGCGAGCCGCGCGCGGCGATGTGCGGATCGCTGGGCGCCTCGGCGAACGTGAGCACCGGGGTGGTGCACGCATCGGTGCCGTCGAAGATCTTGGTCCACTCGTCGCGCGACTTCGACAGGAAGCGGTCGGTGAAGATCTCACGCAACTCGGTCCAGCGGGCGGCGTCGTGCTGGCCCGGCAGTTCCGCGGGGTCGAGCTCGAGGCGCTTCAACAGCTCGGCATAGAACTGGGGCTCGATCGCGCCTACCGCCATGTACTTGCCGTCGGACGTCTCGTAGGTGTCGTAGTACGGGGCGCCGCCGTCGAGCATGTTCACGCCGCGCTCGTCGCTCCACATGCCCGATCCCCGGAAGCTCCACATCATGTGCGACAGCGCGAGGGTGCCGTCGACCATCGCGGCGTCGATCACCTGTCCCTGACCGGACGTCTGCCGCTCGACGAGCGCGGCGAGGATGCCGAACACCAGGAACATCGAGCCGCCGCCGAAGTCGCCCACCATGTTCAGCGGCGGCACCGGGCGTTCGCCCTTGCGGCCGATCGCGTGCAGCACGCCCGTGAGGGAGATGTAGTTGAGGTCGTGGCCGGCGGAGTGCGCGAGCGGGCCCTCCTGGCCCCACCCGGTCATGCGGCCGTAGACCAGGCGCGGATTGCGGGCGAGTGCCACATCGGGGCCCAAGCCCATGCGCTCGGTGACACCCGGACGGAAACCCTCGATCAGGACGTCTGCGCGCTCGAGCAGTCCGAGGACCTTCTCGATGTCGGCCGGATCCTTGAGATTGGCCTCGACGACCTTGCGGTTGCGCTGGATCTGGCTCGCACGCTTCCCCTCGGCAGGCAGCTGCCCGGCACGCTGGATGCACACGACATCCGCGCCCAGATCGGCGAGCAACAGCGCGGCGTGCGGGCCCGGACCGAGCCCGGACAGTTCGACGACGCGGATCCCGGCGAGCGGGCCCTTGCGTTCGGCACCTGCAGTCACGTCTTACCTCATTCCTCGATGGTTGGACCTGCAATGAAGTGACGTTAACCCCTGAGGGCGGCATGCTGTGTCCCGGGCCACGGGCGCGACCCACTCTTGCCACGTGCCTAGGCCTGGGCGCACAGTGGATGGCATGGCGTTCCCTGGAGAGCTCGTCGCATTTCTGGCCAGCACCGACCTGGACGTGTCGTCGATGTTCTATGTCGACACGCTGGGTATGACCGTCACCGAGCGGACGCCGTTCGCGCTGGTTGTCGAAGGCGGTGGCGGCACAGAACTCCGGATCACCCTGGTGCAGTCGAAGGCGGACACCGGCTACACCGTGCTGGGCTGGCGCACGAAGGACCTGGCGGCGACGGTGAACGAGTTGCGGGGCAAGGGTGTCGAGTTCCTCCGCTATCAGGGCATGGATCAGGACGAGTACGACGCGTGGACGGCGCCGGACGGCACCCGTGTCGCATGGTTCCGTGACCCGCACGGCAACGTCCTGTCGGTTCACCAGCCAGCGAGCTGAGTCGGTGGGGTTCGTCGATGCGGGTGGCGCGCGCCTGCACTACGAGGTGTGCGGTGCCGGTGAGCCGTTGGTGCTGCTGCACGGCAACAGTGAGAGCCTCGGGTACTTCGGCGCACAGATGCCCGTCTTCTCCGAGCGCTACCGGGTGGTCGCGCTCGACACCCGCGCACACGGCGAATCGACCCGCGGCGATGGCGTGCTCGACTTCGCGAGGCTGTCCGACGACGTCGTCGCCGTCCTCGACGCGCTCGGTATCGACAGCGCACACATCCTCGGCTACAGCGACGGTGGAAACACCGCACTCACCCTGGCGCTGCGCGAACCCGAACGGGTGCGGTCACTGATCATCAACGGCGCCAACCTCGATCCGCACGGGCTGGGCGCGAAGTTTCGCGTCCCAGCCACTCTCGCATGGATCGCCGGTGGTGTCGTCGCACCGCTGTCGGCTCGGGTGCGACGGCAGCGGGAATTGCTCGAGCTGATGGTCCGGCACCCGCACATCGCCGCGTCGGATCTCGGGTCGATCGCGGTACCGACGCTGGTGATCGTGGGGGAGGGCGACGCGATTCCGCGCAGTCACACCGAGTTGATCGCGCGGTCCATTCCCGGCGCCGAGCTGACGATCGTTCCCGACGCCGGACACGCGTGCGCCGAGGAACGCCCAGCTGCGTTCAACGCGGCCGTGCTCGGGTTCCTGGCCTGTGCGGACACATTCGGCCAGTGACGCCTGTCGGATCGTTGACCGGGTAGTTCTCGGCGCCGTGGGCGTGGGCGGGGCGCCGACAGTGGTGGCCGGCGCCCGCAACGAGGGCAACAACTGGATCGTCGAACATGTCAGGTCGCGATCGCGCCCGACTCCCTTGACACAACGCGCGTAGTGCCTTCATGATTGAAGACAATTTTGAAGGGTGGCAAATATGCCAAGCGCGAGCTTTCACGGGAGACGCCCACAACCCTGTGGGGTCCAACCCCTTTGCCTGAGTTCGCCGGTGAGGTGCGACAGCGGTCGGGTTCTTCCCTCGGCGATTTCTCACCTATGGGCCGAATATGACTGAGTTGGAAAGCTTTTCGTCGCGATTCCGGATCGTCGGCATTTTCATGATGTCGCCACGGCCACAGCCTGTGGACCGAATGTTCCCAACTGTTGCAGCCTGCTGCATCGCTCCTGTCTTGCCGTCGCGAGGTGGTTCTCGATACACCGACGGGACAACAACAGGCCAGCAGCATCGTTCGCAACATCTCGTTGACTTTCGAACCTGCTAGATCAACCCACCAGAACCCTAGGAGTGCGAGATGCTCAAGACCGCCGACAACGAAACTTTGTGCCGCGTAGGCCCAGGAACCCCGATGGGGACTTTCATGCGGCAGTACTGGGTACCAGCCGCGCTGTCCTCCGAGCTTGTCGCTGGGGGCGCGCCGGTGCGGGTGCTGCTTCTCAGTGAAAAGCTCGTCGGCTACCGGACCGCCGCAGGCGAACCGGTGTTGATGCCGCACAACTGCCCACATCGAGGTGCGTCCTTGTTCTTCGGCCGCAACGAATCCGGCGGGGTAGGCGGAGACGGGTTGCGATGTGTGTACCACGGCTGGAAGTTCGGGCCGGACGGGCGATGCGTCGATATGCCGAATGAGCCGGCCGAGAGCACATTCAACGATCAGGTCCGGGCCCGTTCATACCCATGCCGTGAAGCCGGTGGGCTGGTATGGGCGTACCTTGGTCCGCGCGCAGATCCTCCGCCGATGCCGGCGTTCGAGTGGTTCGATGAGCCTGCTGAGTCCCAGCTGTCCTGGGCATTCCAGCGTGAATGCAACTGGTTACAGGCACTCGAAGGCGACATCGACACCAGCCACTTCGGGTTCCTGCACGTAGGACACGCGGCAGCGGAAGACGCTCCCGAGGACAGTTTTCTGCGCTATGCAATCGAAGACCGAGCCCCACGCTACAAGGTCCTCGATACCGAATTCGGTGCAACTTACGGAGCGTACCGTCAGGCAGGTACCGAAGCGGAGCTGTACTGGCGGTTCGCGCACTTCCTCTTTCCCTTCTTCACCATGATTCCGACTGGTGTCCTAGGCACGAAGTGTGGCTTGCGTGCCTGGGTACCGATGGACGACACCCATACGATGGCCTTTCACAGTGAGCCCACAGGGGTCCGATTCGAGGCGCCTGCCAGTCAGCGGATCGGGCTGACCGAGCGGGAGCAAGATGCCCGCCGGACACTCCCGAATTCGCCCGACTGGCACGGCCGATTCCGACTGGCCCCGAATCGCGAGAACGATTACTTCCTGGACCGCGAGCTGCAGTTGAGCAACGAGAGCTTTACGGGGATTACCGGAGTGACAGTTGAAGATCAGGCGATCACCGAGAGTATGGGTGAGATCGTCGACCGCTCGGCTGAGCACCTCGGAAGCTCTGACGTCATGATCATTCGCGTCCGGCGTCGGCTGCTGCGGGCCGTGCGCGCTCTCGCGAATGACGCGACCACTGTGCCTCCAGGTCTGGAATCGCCGGACGCGTACCGCCAGCGCTCCGGAGGCGTGGTCCTGCCCGCAGCCGCCGACTGGATGGAGGCCACAGAGCAATTGCGCGCCGCTGGCTCCACCCACAGCGAACTGGACCCGACCCGAGCACGAGGGGCTTGAAAATGTCCGGCGCACAGTGGTATTTGGACATTCCTTATGTTCTGACGGTCGCCACAGTACCGGGGCCGGACGGGATCTGGCAGTGCCGGCTGTCCTATGACGAGTTGCCGAACTGCGTCGCCACAGCCGCCAACATTCTCGAGGCCCTGGAGCACGTTGAGCAAGCACGTGAGGATTGCCTGGCTCGGCTGCATCGATCCAACACACCGATCCCCATACCCCGCCCCGCACTCCCCGTTTGATGTCTCGTCTGGATAGACGCGAGCGCGAGGCGTCGGCCACGCACCGTGGTCAACGCCTCGCGCTGGGGCGGTTTGCTTCCGGAGTCGCCGAGTAGCGATCGGATGCCGCTTTCCCCGCACAGTCAAGAAGTCTCACTGTGCGGGGTGTAGGCCCGCATCGCCTTGATGTTGATCGAGGGGACCCCGTCCCTCAGCACGAGGTCTGTCTCGGCGCGCTCCTGTCCGCAATACCGAAGGAGTCCGAAATGAAGAAGGCTGATCTTTCCGTGATCGTGGAGCGGAAGAAGGTTGTGAGCGACGGTGTGGTCTCGCTCTGGTTGTCCGACCCCGACGGTAGGCCATTGCCGTCGTGGCAGCCGGGCGCCCACATCGACCTGGTCCGAGACGACGGACTTCGACGCCAGTACTCACTCTGCGGTGAACCTACCGCCAAACAGTGGCGACTCGGCGTTCTCCGCAATGACGCCCCTGACGGCGTGTCCACTTGGGTGCATGATGTTTTGCAGGCAGGTACCCAAGTCACGGTGTCACCACCCCGCAACCTGTTTGCCTTCACACCGTCGCCGGGATCGCCGGGCAGCATCATCTTCATCGCTGGTGGGATCGGTATCACGCCGCTACTGCCGATGATCGCTACCTGTCGTGATCGTGGTCTCGATTGGACTCTCTGGTACGGAGGCCGCACCCGCGAATCCATGGCATTTCTGGAGGAATTGCCAAAGAGTCAGCGGGTCCACATCTACCCCCTGGACGAGTGCGGGCCGCTACCGCTGGACACGATAGTCGGTGAATACGCTGGTGGACAACGGATCTACTGTTGTGGACCGTCCTCTCTGATCGATGCGGTGCGGTCTCACGGCAAGTCCTGGCCGGACGATACAGTCCGGTTCGAACGGTTCACGAAAGCGAATACCAGCGCCGACGAAACGGCGTCGAACTCCGCGGGTACCTTCGAGGTCGAATGCGCACGGTCCGGTCGCACGATCCGAGTCGACGCGAACGAATCCATCATCACCGCGCTCAGTCGTTCCGGAATTGAAGTCGAATCGTCCTGTCAGCAGGGATTCTGCGGGTCCTGTGAGACCGGCGTTCTGGCAGGCCTTCCTGACCACCGGGACGATGTGCTGAGCCCCGACGACCGGGAGGAGAACTCGAGCATGATCGTCTGCGTCTCACGCTCGTTGACGGATCGGCTCGTCCTCGATCTCTGAACTTCTCCAGGGCGAGTTGCCGGACGGCTCGTGAAACATCGAATGAGGCTCGAGCTTCTGTGGGCCCCGGCGCGTGTACGTGTCGGTTGAATGACGAGTCTCGGATTCGATTGTGAACCAAGCTGATCCCGGGACCGAGGGTGTGATTCTGTCAGACGGCATCCTCGCCGAGGGAGCGTACCGCGATTGGGATCGGCTGCCTTCCTCTGCGGCAGGCGACGAGCGTGTCCGAGGATCGCGACCTCCTGCGCCACCGGGGGAACCGCGGAGCCCGGATCCAGTACCTGCGACGTCGGCGCGGACCCGGCGGCACGTCGAAGAGTGCATGCGGAACCTTCCCTTGCCGCAGGCGGGCCGAAAAACCCCACCGTCGGGTTGATCTGAATCTCACCCTGCATCCGGGCTGCTGTGAACTGCTGGACTCACCCTCACATGCGGGGATCGTGCCGCCATTGCACACAAATTTGTGCTGCTGCACCGAACAGTCGATCGATCTGCAGAATTACACGAACAGGGATGGCGACCACCTGCGGGCAGCTAATCGTGGGTGCGCTATACCTGATAGTCTCGATTTATGTCGACCTTTGTCCCACCCGGGAGCCGGACAACTGCCAAGGTTCTGCAGATGATAAGAGCCGCAATCTTGAACGGCGACCTGGGGCCGGGCGAGCAGATCAGGCAGCAGGTGTGGGCAGAGCGCTGCGGTGTCAGCCGGCCGCCCGTTCGTGAGGCGCTCGAGATCCTGACGAACGCGGGGCTGCTGATGCACAGCCTCAATCAGGGTTACTTCGTGGCTAAGTACAGCATCCACGAGATGCACCAGCTGTACACCATGCGCCGACTGCTCGAACAGGAGGCGATCCGGACGCTGGAATGGCCCGACCCCGAGCAGCTGGAAGCCATCCGCAACAGGGCCTCCCTGATAGAGCCTCATGTCAAGGAGGGGCGGCCGGATCTGGCCATGCAGGATGTTGTCGCATTCTTTTTGGACGTCTATCGGCTTTCGCCAAGCAATTTGATCGTGGCCGAGATAGAGCGCCTGTGGACCGCTACCGCTTCCTATCGTTCCCGGAACTACGATGTGGTAGCCGCCCCGCAGGGCTCTACCATGCGTTTCGAACAAATCATCGTAGCGCTCGCAGCGTGCGACCGTGAGCAGCTCGCCGAGCTTATGGACCGCCCCACCAGACAGGGCCTCCAACTATCGCGCGGCGCATCGCAAGAGTTGGAACCTATCGCTGAGACTGGATGAAGCGACACCGAAGACGAGCTGTCCCGGAGAGCGTGATTCTGTGACCATCGCCCATTTGCAGACCGGCGTACCGCTGAGCTAATTCTCGGTGATTCACGCCCGGGGCGGAGGGGCAGCCCCTTCTGCAAGGGTTCGCCGGGGTGAAGCTTGCCGGTAGAGTCCGTTGCCCCGCGCGACGAGGGGCGGCTACGTGAACAATGCACACCCCAAGTATTTCTGGATGATTCTGCGGTTGCAGTGATTCGTCCTGATCCCGAGAATCAGAGTTTCACGCACACATTCACCGGTTCCGAAAAGAAGTCGAGAGAATACTCGCCGCCCTCGCGGCCGATACCTGATGCCTTCAATCCACCGAATGGTGTGCGATGGTCACGCAGATTCCAGCAGTTGACCCATACGATACCGTTCTGCAGACGGGGAGCAACCCGATGCGCTCGCGACAGAGAACTGGTCCACAGGCTTGCAGCCAGGCCGAACGCGCTTTCGTTCGCCAGTTCTACGGCCGTTGCCTCGTCGTCGAAGGGGGCAACGTGACAGATCGGCCCGAAGATCTCCTCTCGGACAGTACGAGCGTCTCGGGATAGACCGGTAATCACCGTCGGATCGACGAAGAACCCACTGTCCCGCTCGTCTCCGAATACCGGAACACCGCCGCCGGCGTGGATCTTCGCACCTTCCTGCTCGGCCAATCGGTAATAGCCGAGCACCTTGCTCCGATGGTCGGCCGATGCCAACGGACCCATCCAAGTGTCGGCGTCGTAGGGGCGTCCCACGGACAGGTTCTTGGCTCGGTCCGCAAGTGCCGCGACAAAATCGTCGAAGATCGGTCGTTCGACGTATACGCGTTCGGTACAGAGGCAAATCTGCCCCGCATTGGTGAACGCGGACCGTACCGTACCCTCTACCGCGGCGTCGAAGTCGGCGTCAGCGAAGACGAGGGCGGGGTTCTTCCCACCGAGTTCGAACGAGACCGGCGTCAGCTGTTCGGCGGCCGCTCCCATGATGGCTCTACCGGTGCCGGAGTCTCCGGTGAAGGCCACCGCATCGATATCAGGATGGCTGGTGAGATGGGCACCCGCACTTCCACCCCCGAAGCCGTGCACTACGTTGAACGCCCCCTCGACCAGGCCACAGTCGTGGATCACCTCGGCAAGCATGGTTGCTGAAGTGGGCGTCAGTTCGGAAGGCTTGGCGACGATGGCGTTGCCGGTGACCAACGCGGGCGCCACCTTCAGGCTCAGCAACAGCAGGGGCAGGTTCCATGGCGCCACGATTGCGACGACACCACGAGGCCTGTGCACTGTGTAGTTCAGTGCCCCGGCTCCGTCTGGGGTGGGTGTGGTGAAGGCTCGTTCGGATCGAGCCCACGCGAGATCCGCATAGGCGCGGAAGGTTTCGATGCTGCGGGGAATGTCCACGCTTCGAGCCAGAGATTCAGGTTTGCCAGTATCTGCCACCTCTGCCGCTACGAACTCGTCGAACCTGGCCTCGATGCCGTCAGCGATCGCACGCAGCAGAGCGCAACGCTCCTCCACCGAGGACTGGCCCCAAGGGCCGAGGAGGGCAGCGCGGGCCGCCTGTACAGCCGCGTCGACGGTCGCTGCGTCGGCTTCGGGTGCGCAGCCGACGACGGAACCGTCAGCTGGGTGAATTACATCGAACGAGGTGCCTGTGTCGGAAAATTGTCCGCCGATGTAATGCCGGGGCTGGGTGTGTGCGGCCTCGCTGGTTTCCTGCTCGTTCACGGTCGACTCTGCCTTTCGTTCAGGGGATGTTCTTCTATTGCGAATACTGATCCCAACGCATCAGTCACATGCGGTGGGATCGTCGCCGGACGTGCTTCTCGCAGCTGCGACAAGTCCGTCTACATCGTTTGGTGAGGTGTCGAAGGAACAGACGAGCCGCACTACGCCGGTCGATTGCTCCCAAATATTGGCCCCGAAGTCCTTACGCAGTCGGAGGGCGATCGCGGGGGGCATCGTGGCGAAGACGGAGTTGGCTTGGACCGGGTGGACTAGTTGTACCCCCGCGACCGAAGACAGTTGCTGCCCCAGATAGGTCGCCGCTGCGTTGGCCGCTGTCGCGTTTCTGCGCCATAGCTCATCGTTGAGCAATCCCACGAACTGCGCGGCCACGAAGCGCATCTTCGACGCCAACTGTGCGGACTGCTTGCGGATGTAGCGGAAATCGCGGGCCATTGCCAGACCAGCTGCGGTGCCCGCGAACACCACTGCCTCACCGAGTAGGAGTCCGTTCTTCGTGCCGCCGAAGGTGAGCACATCAACGCCGGCGGCGATGCTGACATCTGTCAGCGAGGACCTGGCGGATACGGCGGCGTTCGCGAGGCGGGCTCCGTCCATGTGGACCAGCATCCCCCGACTGTGGGCCCACTCTGCCAGGTCGGCTACCTGATCTGGCCGGTACACGGTCCCGAGTTCTGTGGCATTGGTCAGGGAAAGGACGGCAGGCACGACTTGGTGCTCGCCTCGATTCGATTGGGGGAGTGAGGCGTCGATTCGGTCGGGGGTCAACAGACCGTGCTCGGCGGGTACGGGAAGCACCGTGCTACCTGTGAAGCGCGTCGGTGCTCCGCACTCGTCGGTGAATAGGTGTGCAACGGTCGAACACACCACAGCCTGGTGGGGCCGAAGCATCGCGGACAGTGCTGAAACGTTGGCGCCGGTACCGTTGAGAACAAGAAACGCCTGGCTGCCGGCGCCGAATTGCTCGGCGAGTAGCCGGAGCGCGTCAGCTGTCCAGCGGTCGGCGCCGTACGCGGGCGCATGCCCGATGTTTGCCTCCGCGATTGCGGCGAGGACAGCCGGGTGGATGCCGGACGCATTGTCGCTGCGGAAGCCACGGCCAGCATCGGCTCCGTCGTGGAAGTCGCGATTGCTCTGCTGATGCATCGTTGTCATCCGTATCGCTGGTTTGTAGGTGCTCGCCGTCGGTGGACGCCAGTTGGTGAGGACGCAATTATCGTTCGTTCGCCGCAGATGAATCGACCGGTTATGCCGATTCGATCCCGCGAAGTGACGTCACCGATGATCTGGGAGGCCGGTCGAAGACGCTCATCGACCTCGCGCCGGTAGAGATTCCCTTGGGTAGTCTGCACTCTGGTACGGGTGGTCAGGGAACAGATGGTGGATCACGATCGCAAGGTTGGCCGGTATACCGAGGTAGGTCGGGTCGCCGCATCGTAGGTCGCATGGGAGCCTGTCGCACCCATGCCGCTGTTCTTGGCGGGCTCGTGGATGCTGTTCGGGCCGCCGCCACGCCATTGGTTGATCCAGATCTGGCCTGCGGGAAGGGTCGCGGCTGCCTCGGCGTGCTCGGCATTGTTCGTGTAGACGGTGGCCCCGAGGCCGTAGTGAGATTTCGCGGCGCACTCGAGGGCCTCCTCGAACGTGGAAACCACTTTCACTGGAGCAACCGGGCCGAAGGTTTCCTCTGTCATGACTGACATCGTCTCGTCCACATTGGTCAATACAGTTGCCGGATAATAGAATCCGGGACCTTCCGGCACCGTACCGCCGGTGAGAACGGTTGCTCCCCGCTCGACGGCGTCCATCACGTGCTCATGCACGAGGTTGCGCTGGCGTTGGTCGATCAACGGTCCAAGTTCGGTTGAACCGGAGGAGGATTCGGTGATCCTGTACTGCGCCGCTGCCTGAACCAACTCGTCGACGAATCGCGTCGCGATGTCGGAATGGACATAGATCCGTTCCATCGAGGTGCAAAGCTGTCCGGTGTTCATGAATGCGCCACGGGCGACCGCCGCCGCAGTCGTGACCGGGTCGACATCTGAGTCGACAATGACGGGATCCTTACCTCCAAGCTCCAGGATCGTGCGACGCAACGCGGCACCAGCGCTGGCGCCGACCCGACGGCCGGTGTCCACCGAGCCGGTGAAATGCACGAGTCCGATATCCGGATGCTCGACCAGTGGGGCACCAGCCCTGGAGTCGCCGAGGACGAGACTGACAACGCCGGGTGGTAGCGGTGATCTGTCGAGGAGTCGGACTGCGGAGAGTGGAGACTTCTCCGATGGTTTGATGACGACGCTGTTCCCCGCAGCCAGGAGCGGCCCGAGTGTCGAGAGCACACCCGCGAGTGGGTAGTTCCAAGGGGCAATGAGGGCAACGACCCCTACCGGCCTTCTCAGGATCCTCGTCTCGCCGTCGCCGTCCGCGATCACGGACTCGAATTCGTAGGTGAGAGCCTGCGCCGCGCTCGTTTCAAAGGCGTTGGCAGCGCGAATGATGGCCGTGCGCCCCACCTCTGGTGGTCGGCCCATCTCGAGGTACTCGGCCCACGCCAGAGCGTCTGCCTGATCTGCGATGGCGCGGGCCCACTCGGTAATCTCCCGCACTCGCTTCTCGACAGGGAGTGCAGCCCAGGAGCGCTGTGCCACTGCTGCGCCCGCGACGGCCAAGTCCACGTCCTCCGACGCTCCAGCGGGATAGCGTGCAACGACTTCTTCCGTGGCAGGGTTGACCAAGTCGGAGTAGGAGTCGGCGCAGGACTCGGTCCAAACGCCCGCGATGAGGTTTCGAAGGAATTCCATTCGCGTACTCCTAGTCGATCCGGTCGGCCATGAGCTCGCCGACCATGACGGCAGCAAGATGGGTGTTGGCCCGGGGGACAGTGGGGAAGATCGAGGCATCGACGACGTGCAAGGCTTCCACTCCGAGTACGCGGCAGTCGGAATCGACCACGGTGGTCGACTCCGCGGGGTCGCCCATGCGACACGTGCTGGTCGCGTGCTGTGCGTCCATCGAGGTCTCGAGCAAGAACTTGTCAAGCTCGTCGTCGTTGTCCAGCACACCGAAAAGCCGCTCGTTGAGCCGATCCACAGAATACTGCCGGATTGGCTCGACTTCATCGTGGCATGCGAGGTCGACGAGGTGGCGGATGCCGCTGCGCATTCGGGACAAGTCCCGTTCGTCGGAGAGCATCCGTTCGTGCACCTGTGGTTGCACCGTGGGATTCGAAGATGTCAGGGTCACAGATCCTCTCGAGTACACCTGATCGAGCCACAAGCCGAAGGAACCCATTCCTGACAGGTCGGGAATCTCCATGGCGAGGACTGTCTGGTTTCCTGCGACCAACATCATGTCCAGGAACTGCCCGGCGGGGTCATCGCTGGTGTAGCGAACGCACACGTTCGTGTGGCGGTCATCGACCGTGTTCACCATCGATTGTTTGTTCAGCGGGATCCGAACGAAGTTCAAAGGATGATCCTGCAATCCCCGCCCGACTGGCAGATCGCACCGCACGTCGATACCGAGGTCTTCCAGGTGAGCGGCCGGCCCGATGCCGGATCGAAGCAGGATCGCCGGCGAGTGGATGGAACCGGCGCACAACGCAATTCGATCAGCGTGGTGCACATCAGAACGATCTCCGGACAGAACCTGCACGCCGACCGCACGGTCTTCGTCGAAGACAATCCGGTCGACCAACACGTCACCGCGGATGGTGAGCGTGTTCAGATCGCGTGCCGGCTCCAGATACGCGTCGTTCGTCGACACTCGACGACCGTCGCGGGAGTTGATTGGGTACGGCGAGACACCCACTGCGCCTGGTGCGTTCACGTCTTCCGCCCAGCCATGGCCGGCGGCCAGCGCGGCGCGGTACAGCGCGCCGTCCACTGAACCCCATGCCTCCTTCGGCGTGCGGTGGATCGGGATCGGACCGCCCCGTCCGTGATAGGGCATCTCGCCGAACATTTCGTCGTCCTCGAGTCTCGCGAAGTACGGCAGCACGTCCTCGCGGGACCAGCCCTTGCAGCCGGTCCGAGCCCAGTCGTCGAAATCCTCCATCGGAGGGCGGATTGCAATCTGGCCGTTGATCGTCGAGCAGCCACCCATTCCTCGGCCGCGCCAGAACGGTGCGGGATCCTGCTTGTCGGTACGGGAAGCGTTGAGTCCCTGCCACACATAGGCTTCGCAGGCTATGGGATCACTCAATGCCCGCCAGGGATTCGGTGAGCGCCACACATCGGGCAGTTCGGCCGACCGGTAGTCGGATCCAGCCTCGAGTAGTAGCACCCTTTTCCCTTGGGCCGCCGACCGCGCCGCAAGGGCGGTCCCTGCGGATCCGGCACCGACCACGATGAGGTCCCATCCGTGCTCTGCCATAACTTCTCCTAACGCAGTCAACTATCGGACCGATTTTCTGTGTGGCGCATGTCACGCATACTCACGGTCAGGGTATGTCTTCAATTTTGCAAACGCAACTGTATCGGCGGTGATCCCGGCCGGATCGGCGGCGGATCGGCGGATCGGCGACTCGAGGCACTGGCCGGAAGGTCGGGTGCGCAGGGCGACAGAGGGGATACACGACGGTCTCAGAATTTCCGGGTGTGCTCTTGGAGCCGATCGCTCTGTTCGTGCAGCCGAAGTGGTCACGCCTGCGGCAACCCGGCACCCAACCATGACAGATCCGACGAAGTCCTACCGGGTGCATACAGTTCACGGACTCGTGCCTCGACAGGTCGGACTCAGTCCGCGCTGAGCCACGCAGCCGCGGCCGTCACCAGCGCTGTTACACCAGTGGTCAGCGTTGGCTGCACTGCTGGAGCAAAGAGAGGGGAGTGATTGGAGGGGATCTGCTCTTCGATCTTGCCCTCGGCCAGTGCCTCCGCGTAAGTCTTCGGGTCGACGCAGCCGAGCGCCCAGTACACCGAGGGAGCGCCAGCTGCCTTGCCGAACTCCCCGACGTCCTCACTGATCATGATGGGGTCGATCTCCACTACTTGGTCGTCACCGAGTTCGGACTTCAGGGCTTGGACGACACGGTCGGTGGCACGTGGGTCATTGACTGTGGCGTCGAATCGGGACAGCTCTGTGATTTCTGGCGGCCTGGGCGACCCTGCGGAGATGCACTCGGCTTCGATGACGCGGCGAACCGCCGCCTCAACACGTTCGGTGACGCCGCGGTCATACGTGCGAATGCTGAGTTTGAGGTCGGCGTGGTCGGGGATGATGTTGGCCTTGGTACCGGCGTGCAGGGCTCCGACGGTGAGTACGACCTGTTCGTTCGCGGCGACCTCTCGTGAGACGATTGTCTGCAGTTTCATCACGATCGACGCCGCCATCACAATTGGATCGATACCGGTTTCGGGTCGCGAACCGTGCGCGCCTCGACCGAAGACGCGGGCTTCGAAGCTGTCTGCAGCCGCCAGCATTGCGCCGGCCCGATACCCGACGGTGCCCGCCGCGTAGGGCAGCACGTGCTGACCGAGTACCACGTCGGGGTTGCCGACAATGCCGAAGACGTCGTCCTCGATCATTCGGAGCGCCCCTCCGCGGCCCTCCTCGGCCGGCTGGAAAAGCGCAACGAGGGTTCCGGACCAGAGGTCGGTCGACGTCGCCAGCTGCTGCGCAGCGCCGAGCAGGCAGGTGACGTGGACGTCATGCCCGCAAGCGTGCATGAGCGGCACAGCCTGGCCAGTCTCGTCGATCATCGTCGCAGTACTCGCATAGTCGAGCCCCGTCTTCTCCTCCACCGGGAGTGCATCCATATCGGCGCGCAGCATCACGGTCGGCCCATCACCGTTGCGAAGTACGCCCACCACCCCGGTCACACCGATACCCTCCGTGACCTCGTAACCGGCCTTGCGCAGCGACTCGGCGACGATTCCCGCAGTGCGGTGCTCGGAGTAAGCGAACTCCGGATGTGCGTGTAGGTCGCGGTAGATATCCTCGAGTGTCGGCATTGTTCCGGGCAGCGAATCGAGCATTCTGCTAATTGACATGGAAATCCTTACGTCGCTTGGTCGGATGGGTAGCGCCTAGGTCCGGCGCCCGCGAAGTTGTGGTTGCCTGGAAGGTTCGGCGACATCAGGCGGCTTGGCCCCTCAGGACTCTTCGGGCGTCGCGATCCGGATCCACCATCAGCACGATGATGATTCCTCCGACGACCACTGTCAGGCCGATGAGCTGGAAGATCTGATTGTAGCCCGATGCCGATGTGGCTGCCCTGTCGAGCAGAACGCCTGACAGCGCAGGCGCGAACAACCCCGCAAGTGATTGCACGGCAAGGAAGGTCCCCAGTGCGCCAGGCTGCTGAGCGGCCGGTGTGATCTGTGAGACGACTGCGTTCATCACCGGCATCACGATCAACATGAACCCATAAGCCGCGACGAGGATCGCCACCGAAGTCCACGCCCCGCTCGAATACGGCAGTAGGGCCAGCATTCCGCCGCCGACGATCAGGGCCCCTCCCGGAAACAGGCCGCGCCACACGCGGCTGTTACCTCCGCGCGAGAGCTTTCGGTCCGTCAGCCAACCGGCGCCGACCATCGTGATCAGGGCAGCAATGCTGGGGAGCCCGAACATGCTCCCGGCCTGCACCCGGGAGAAGCCGAGGCTGGCTTCGAAGTATGAGGGGAGCCAGGTGAGAACCACCGAGATCATGGCGTAAACCGAAAACGTACCGATTGCGCCGCCGATGAAGCTGGGGCTGAGTGCGATTCGTCTGAAGGGGACGCGGACCTGCTCTTCACATTCGCTCCGTTCCTTCTTGCCGCGCGGCGCAGCGTACGGTCCCGGGCGTCCGATGAACGCCCAAGCGAGACACCAGAGAAGTCCCACCAATGCCAACGAGATGAATGCGGCACGCCAGCCCCAGGAAACCACGATCAATGTCAGCACTGGTGCGATGGCGATCTTGGCAATCGATGCTCCGGATGCAATGCAGGCCGAGGGAAGGCTGCGCTTTTCCTTCGGGAACCATTCGAAAACGGCGGCATTGGCGACCGGCGCGGCAGGTCCTTCAGCGGCTCCGAGTCCGATCCGACTGATCAGCAATGTCAGCGCGCTGGCTGAGACCAGTACCGGGATCACCGTCGCCGACCACAGCGCGGCGATTGTGAACAACACCCACTTGGTCTTCACGCTATTGGCGACGAATCCGACAACTAGTCCGCTGATGCTGAACAGAAAGAAGACTGCACTACCGATCAAACCGAACTGCGCGGAGGTTAGGCCGAGTTCTTCCTTGATGGGCTGTGCGGCGATGCCGAGCACCGCCTTGTCGGCCCAGTTCAGAACCATGAAGATCACTAGTGCGCCGGTGATGGTCCAAGCCATCTTGGTGTTGGTGCGAGATGGCTCGTCCGCTTCGGGCGGTGGAGCCTGAACAGCGTCAGCTCGGTCAACGGTCATGTGCGTCGTTCCTTTCGGGTGGAAGCGAACTGCATTGGTACGGAGATTGATTCACGCTTACGGGAGTGCAATGGCGGCGAGCTCTGCATGGCGGCGAGCTCTGCACACGGCGGCGATCGCTTTCGTGATCCCGGGGCTGCTGAGTTGATCTGGTGCGGCGCACGTCGGCTACTCTCCAGGTTTCGGGAGGCCGGGTTCTGGTGAGGCCCTGCGACTCACGCGGCTTCTGTGCCCGGTGTGGGTAGTCAGGTCGCAGTCTGTGAGTCTGGGTGAGTGTTGTGGCCGATCGATAGAGTCTGCCCTTCTGCTGGACCCCGGGTAGCGATGAATTGCAGATCGCTGCATCGCCACACGGTCCAGGCGGGCCCCGAATCGGGACTTCCGCGGCCTCGTCAGATATCCAGCCCAGCTCGATCCGCTGGGAAGTGTGGCGCACATCACGCTGGAGTACTGCGACAGCTTATGTCTTCAATTTTGATAACGCAATGGTCGATTGTGGGCAGGTTGGACCGCGGCGGTCGGCGATCCCAGCCGCAGGGTCTTCGCCGCCCATGTCATCGGCAGTCCGCGACCCACGCCGCCACCTGTGCCCGAGAGGTGAATCCCAGTTTGGCCAGAATGTGCTCGACGTGGCCGCTCACAGTGCGGGGGGAGATCACCAGGCGCGTTGCGATGGCCTTGTCGGTCAGGCCCTCGTTGACCAGTCGGGCGATCTCGTTCTCACGTCTGGTCAGTGTTGCGCTGACTGGAGTTCGGGTCGTCTGGACCGTGGCGGGCGGGGGCTGCCGGGCCGACTCGTCGAGGGCGTACGCAAGGACGTCTGCGAAGCTCATCGATACGCCCAGTAGCCGGGCCGATTCGAATCCGGCTTCGCCGAGTGCATGGGTGGCCACGCGTACGCACTGGTCGTGATGGTGGTTCAGATGGAAGAGCAGGATCGTCGCGCTGCCTACTGACTTCTCCAGTTCGGTGGCAGCTCCCATCAGCACCGCAGCACGATGCGCATCCCGCTCGTCGGCATGGATCCATGCGAGCGCTTCCAGGCACACGGCGACGGTCCGTGGGTTCTCGACATCCCGTGCCAATCGAAGCGACTGTTTCAACAGGTGAAGTGCTCGGGCGCAATCACCCTGACGCCAAACAGCGACTGCCAACGCCCACAAGGAGTACGACCGGAAGACTGACTCGCCGCAGGACTCCGTGATCTCGATTACCCGCTCATAGCACTCGATCGCGCAGGCGGTCCTTCCGAGTCGCGTGTAGGTCACCCCGAGCATATGTAGCGCACCGACTTGTCGAGGATCGTTCCGAACTGCAGTCGATCCGCTCGCCCTTTCCAAGCATAGGCACGCATGCCGTAGGTCTCCGAGGAACAACGCGACAAGGCCGTCGGCGTGGTTGATGACCGTCTGGACCGATGAATCATCAACCTGTTCGGCAAGAGTGTGTGCCTTCTCAACCATCGCCCTTGCAGCCGACAGATCGCGTTGGAACCCGGCCAATATGCTGGCGGCGTCGAGCGCCTTCACCCGTGCCAGAGTTGCCCGCTCGGGTGCCGCCGCTAGCAGTCGCTCGAGCCATCGCCTGCCTTCGCCCAGTAGTCCCCGAGACATCCAGAACCAGTACATCGCCGCGGCAATTTGCAGCCCGGCCTCGGCCTCACGCCCGGTTTCCAGGCTGAACTCCAACGCTTCACGCACATTCGGGATCTCCCGCCCGAGGAGAGCTAGCCAGTCCGGCTGCCGGGAGCTGACCCACTCCTCTTCTGCGGTGAGAACCAGGTGCTGGCACCAGTTCCGGTGACTATCGCGCACCGACGACAGGACCCCCGACTGTCCGAGTTTCGTGCGACCGTAGTCGCGCAACGTCTCGAGCATCCGATACCGCGTCGAACGGGACGGCACCCGGACCAGGATCGATTTGTCCACAAGAGAGGTCACCACATCGACCAGGTCGAACGACGAATTCGGATCGGCACACACATGCTCGGCCGCGTCGATTTCGAAACCGCCGGCGAACACCGATAGTCGGGCCCACACTCGCTGCTCGATCGGGGTACACAGCTCGTAACTCCAGTCGACGCACAGCCGGAGTGTCTGCTGTCGTGCCGGGGCCACTCGGCTACCGCGGGTCAGCAACGCATATCGGTCAGTGAGACGACCGAGAATCTCCTGCGGCGACATCGCTCGAAGTCGGGCGGCGGCCAGCTCGATCGACAACGGCAACCCGTCCAGACGGTTACAGATCCGGGCCACCGCGACTCGGTTCTCCTCGGTGAGTTCGAAGCTGGGGACCGCGGCGGCGGCGCGGTCGGCGAACAAGGTCACCGCGTCGAATCGGGGAAGAGCTTGCAGGGCCGGCTGGTGATCCGGGTCCGGGACGGTCAGCGGAGGCACTGGCAGTACCGCCTCGCCGCCGATGTTGAGGGGCTCACGGCTGGTCGCCAAGATCGTCAGCCGTGGACATGCCAGCAGCAGGGACTCGACCAACTCAGCCGTCGAATCGATCACTCCCTCGCAACCATCGAGCACCAGCAGCAGATCGCGTGTCACGAGGAATTCGGTCAGGGCTTCCTGTGGGCTCCGGCCCGGATGGTCACCAACCTCGAGCGTTGCGGCGACCACGTCGTTCACCAACGACGGGTCGTGGACCTCTCCTAGCTCGACCAGCCACACACCGTCGGAGAAACTTCGTTTCGCCTTCTCCGCCAGACGCAACGCGAGCCGCGTCTTGCCGACACCCCCGATGCCGATCAACGTCACTAGTCGCGACGACGACATCATCTTTCTGACATCGGCCAGTTCGGCACGACGCCCTACGAAGCTGGTCAGTTCCGACGGCATGTTTCCCCGTCGGTTCCGTTCCGGCATCTTCGTAGGTGAATGCCTGTCCCGGTCGATCGCCACGGCGTCACCGCACCCGGACACCTTCAGCTGAACGGTGTCGGGAAGGGCCGAATGCTGCGCGTCCGGAGACTCATCTTTGGCCATGGTTGTGCACTTTTCTCAGACTCTGCATCTCAGACTCTGCATCTCAGACTCTGCATCTCAGACTCTGCACGTCCGCAGGTGCAATCGATGCCCCGCTGCCCGCGTGTGACTCCAAGTGTCGCCCTCGGGAATGGGCTTCGAGTCGATCCGCATCCACACCAAGCCTGCTACATGTTTCTATTGGGAAGGCGTGAGAGAACTGGCGGCTGTGGCGAGCGTTCGGCTACCCACGCCCCGCCGTTTCAGTCTACCTTGCGTGTGTTGGACAGAGCTCGACGTTCGCGGTCCGCACGCTGGGCGCAACCAGGGTGACGTCGCGGACCTTGGCGAGGGCATCGACGCCGACGCAGCGGCTTCCTTCGATCCACTCGTCCTATTGCTCGGCGAGCACGGCGCCGCCGCGCCGCCGCGTGCGTGCGGTCGGGGAGGGTTCTGACGCCGTCCGTCCCGCAGGATCTGCTTGTCGAGTCGTTCCTGCGAATCGTTTGGTCATGTCTGTCCCCAGGCCTGGGACACGTTGGGCACCAGCGGATTCAGAGGGCGGTTCTCCGGGTCACCGCAGGCGAGGTCCGCGATCAGGTGAAGAACCAGCGGGCCTGGCTCGAGGACCGGGACGTATCGGACGCTCGCGCTCGCCTAGCTACGGGAACGAAAAACCAAGCGATAAAACGGGAATCGGACTTGGGGCTTGCTTGCAAAGGGCGCAATCGCGGATCGGGGAAGGGACACCCGGCCGCGCTGTGTGTACAGTGGGCCGCATCACAAGTGAATACGCCGTCGACGCGCAGCGGGAGAACCTCCATGACGGAGGCGCCGTAGGAGCAAACTCCTCCCCAGGAATCTCTCAGGCCCCAGTACCGCAGCGCAGAGGCAACTCTGGAGAACAGGACCGGTCTCGCGGCCGGGCCTTACCGAAGGTGTAGAGCGTGCCGCGTGATGCGGTGCGTCCAGACTCTCAGGTGCCAAGGACAGAGCGGGGAGGTGTTCCTAGTCGTTGTCCGGTGCGGTCCGGACACCACCGAAACCGGAGTATCTCTTGTTCGACCAGACACGCGATGGCGCCCAACTCATCGGAGAGTTTCCCGCCCGCCACATCGGCCCGAACGTGCCGGCGACTCGGCACATGCTCGCCACCCTCGGATATGACAGTCTCGACGCACTCATCGATTCCGCTGTACCCGAACAGATCCGCAGCAATCGGGCTCTCGACTTACCGGAAGCTCGGAGTGAACAGCAGGTTCTCGCCGACCTGCGCGCACTAGCCGATCGCAACGAGACCCGTGTGCAGATGATCGGGCTCGGGTACCACGACACCGTCACTCCCGCGGTGCTGCGCCGAAACCTCCTCGAGTCCCCAGCCTGGTACACGGCCTACACGCCGTACCAGCCGGAGATCTCCCAGGGCCGGCTGGAGGCGTTGCTGACGTTCCAGACAGTGATCGAGGAGCTCACCGCGTTGCCGCTGGCGGGTGCCTCGCTGCTCGACGAAGCGACCGCAGTGATGGAAGCAGTGCTGCTGATGCGTAGGGCGAACAAAGCCAAGTCGTCAACGCCGCGGGTGGTCATCGACGCCGATACGCTACCGCAGACCCTGGCGGTAGTTCGCGGTCGCGCCAAGGCCGTCGGTATCGCTGTCGAGGTGGCCGACCTGACCGATGGAATTCCCGAAGGTGACTTCTTCGGCTTGGTGCTGCAGGCGCCGGGATCCACCGGCGTGGTCCGAGATCTCGCACCCGTGATCGCGGAGGCGAAGGAGCGCGGAGTGCTGACCACCGTTGCTGCCGACCTGCTGTCGCTGACCCTCCTCACGCCCCCGGGGGAGCAGGGTGCGGACATCGCGGTTGGTTCTGCCCAGCGTTTCGGTGTCCCATTGTTCTTCGGCGGCCCCCACGCCGGCTTCATGGCCGTGCGTGATGGGCTGGAACGGATGCTGCCCGGGCGCCTGGTCGGCGTCTCGGTAGACGTCGACGGAAATCCCGCTTACCGACTCGCGCTGCAAACCCGTGAGCAGCACATCCGCCGAGACAAGGCAACCAGCAACATCTGCACAGCCCAGGCCCTGCTGGCGAACCTCGCCGCCATGTACGCCGTTTACCACGGCCCGGAAGGGTTACGCGCCATCGCCGAACGCGTCCACAAGCACGCGAGGGCACTAGCGGCCGGTATTCGCGCTGCAGGCCACGACATCGTGCACGACAGCTTCTTCGATACTGTCCTCGTACGCGTCCCCGACTCCGCTCGTCAGATAGTCGACCGTGCCGATCGGGGCGGCATCAACCTCCGAATGGTCGACGCTGATCATGTCGCGATCGCGTGCGACGAGTGCACCACCGACGACATCGTGGCCCGGGTTCTTACCGTGTTCGGCGCCGAGGTGCAGATCTCGTCGGCGTTCGCGCTCGACGCCTCGTTGCTGCGGACGACGGCCTACCTGCGGCACGATGTCTTCCACGCGCATCGATCCGAGACCTCGATGCTCCGGTACCTGCGCGCACTCTCCGACAAGGACCTCGCGCTCGATCGGACGATGATCCCGCTCGGCTCGTGCACGATGAAGCTGAATTCCGCGGTGGAGATGGAACCGATCAGCTGGCCCGGGTTCGCCTCCATCCATCCGTACGCACCGGTGGATCAGGCCAGTGGCTACCTGCAGCTGATCCGCGGCCTGGAGCGTTGGCTGAGCGAGATCACCGGCTACGACCGAGTCTCGTTGCAGCCCAACGCTGGATCCCAGGGCGAACTCGCCGGTTTGCTCGCGATCAGCAGTTACCACGAGAGCCTCGGTGAGACCGACCGGGACGTCTGTTTGATCCCGCAGTCCGCGCACGGCACCAACGCCGCGTCTGCTGTGTTGGCGGGCATGCGGGTCGTGGTGGTCGCGACTGCGGACAATGGGAACATCGATCTCGACGACCTCCGAACCAAGATCGCCGCACATGAAGGTAGGGTCGCGGCGATCATGCTCACCTACCCGTCTACCCACGGCGTGTACGAGACGGACGTACAGACGGTGTGCGACCTCGTGCATGTCGCCGGCGGGCAAGTCTACGTCGACGGCGCCAATCTGAACGCCCTCGTCGGTCTGGCCCGGCCGGGCCAGTTCGGCGGTGACGTATCGCACCTGAACCTGCACAAGACGTTCTGCATCCCGCACGGCGGCGGCGGACCTGGCGTCGGCCCAGTCGCAGTGCGCAAGCACTTGGCCCCCTTCTTGCCGGGCAACCCCGTTCGCGCCGATCAACTCGGTGCTCCCGTCTCGGCTGCCAACTATGGATCAGCCGGAATCCTCCCGATCACCTGGGCGTACATCGCCTTGATGGGTCCCGACGGGCTGACCGAGGCAACCAAGAAGGCGGTCCTCGCGGCCAACTATCTCGCGAAGTCACTCGATGCGCACTTTCCTGTGCTCTACACAGGCCCGTCCGGACTGGTCGCGCACGAGTGCATCCTCGATCTGCGCCCACTTACCAGGGCCACAGGCGTGACCGCCGAAGACGTAGCCAAGCGGTTGATCGACTACGGATTCCATGCCCCAACGTTGTCCTTCCCAGTCAATGGAACCTTGATGCTGGAACCCACGGAATCCGAGAACCTCGCCGAACTGGACCGTTTCATCGAGGCGATGATTGCCATCCGCCGCGAGATCGACCTCGTCGACGAAGGCGTGTGGCCGCTCGAGCGCAGTCCGCTGCGTCAGGCGCCGCACACCGCGGAGCAGGTGACCGCCGATACCTGGGACCTGCCCTACCCGCGGCGCACGGCGGCCTACCCGATCGCTTCCCTGCATGCCGGCAAGTACTGGTCACCGGTCCGCCGTATCGACGGCGTCCACGGCGACCGCAATCTCGTCTGCTCGTGCCCGACGCCCGAGGCCTTCGAGACCGTCGCCGATACCGCACCGAAGCAGGAGGCATTCGCATGACCATTGGAGTGCCCCCAGTGTCACCGCTTCTCGCCGAGCACACCACCCTTGGTGCGAGTTTCACAGATTTCGCCGGCTGGCAGATGCCGCTCAAGTACGACAGTGAACTGGCAGAACACCGAGCGGTCCGTACTACCGCGGGCCTGTTCGACCTCTCCCACATGGGGGAGATCGGCATCCGGGGGGCCGATGCCGGAGTTCTGCTGGACTACGCGCTGGTCGGTGAACTGTCGAAGATCGGGGTCGGTCGTGCCAAGTACTCGTTGCTGTGCAACGTCGACGGTGGGGTGATAGATGATCTCATCGTTTACCGGCTTGCCGATGATCACTTCCTCGTCGTCGCCAACGCCGCCAACTCGCCGGCGGTTTACGGTGAACTGTCCGCGCGGGCTCAGGGATTCGCGGTTGCTGTCACCGACCTTTCGATCGAGACAGCGTTGATTGCGGTCCAGGGGCCGGCGTCCCAGGACATCGTCACCGCCCTAGTCCAGGACGAGCAGGCTCAGCTCGTCGACGACCTGAGGTACTACACGGTTGCCTCCGCGGAGGTAGCGGGCCTGCAGGTACTGCTCGCCCGGACCGGCTACACCGGTGAAGATGGCTTCGAGCTGTACGTGCCGAATGCCGGCGCCGTGCGGCTATGGCGGGCGCTATTGGCTGCGACGATCGAACGGGGCGGCGCAGCAGCCGGACTCGCGTGCCGCGATACGCTGCGACTCGAGGCCGGGATGGCGCTCTACGGCCATGAGCTCACCCTCGATACCAACCCGTATGAGGCCGGGCTCGCCAAGGTCGTCCGCCTGAACAAGGACTTCGTCGGCCGCGACGCCCTACAGGCGTTGTCGGAAACGGCACCGCAGCGCCGCCTCGTGGGGCTCGCCGGGACCGGACGCCGCGCGGCCCGCGCCGACTACACCGTGCACGACGCGGCCGGTGACCTGCACATAGGCACTGTCACCTCGGGTGCGTTGTCTCCGACGCTGGGGCACCCGATCGCACTCGCTTTCGTCGACGTCGTGCACAGTGAACCTGGCACCGCCGTCACCGTCGACATCCGCGGCAAGCTCGAGCGATTCACCGTCACACCGGCGCCGTTCTATCGCCGCTCCTGATCCGGTTCGCCCCGCGCTCCGCTCGGATCGCCTCGCCCGCTGTCACTGATTCGTGACCGAAGCCCACAACCGTTAGGTGTTCTCATGTCTTCCAACGCTTTTCCCAATGACCGCAGCTACACCGCTGACCACGAATGGGTCGCTATCCACCCGGGTCATCCGCTGCCCGACAACCCGGTCCGCGTCGGCGTCACCTCGATTGCCGTCGACTCACTCGGCGAGCTCGTTTTCGTCGAGCTTCCAGAAGTGGGGTCGACCGTCGTCGTCGGCGAAGCGTGCGGCGAGGTCGAGTCGACCAAGACTGTTTCCGATCTGTACCCACCGGTCAGCGGCCGGGTAACGCTCGTCAACACCGCCGCCGTTGACAGCCCCGAGCTCGTCTCCGCCGACCCATACGGGGAGGGCTGGCTGTTCGCGGTTCAGCCGACCGACGCCGGTGAGCTGCTCACCGCCGCCGAGTATGCCGAGAAGAATGGAGTCGACGCATGAGCGTCCTTGACCACCATCTGGCGGACTTCGACCCGGAGATCGCCGCGCTGATCGGCAAGGAGCTCGAACGCCAACGCACCGGACTCGAGATGATCGCCTCGGAGAACCATGCCCCGCTCGCGGTTATGGAGGCACAGGGCTCGGTCCTCACCAACAAGTATGCCGAAGGCTACCCCGGTCGCCGCTACTACGGCGGCTGCGAGCACGTCGACGCGATCGAGCAGATCGCGATAGATCGCACCAAGGCGCTGTTCGGCGCCGAATTCGCCAACGTGCAACCGCATTCGGGTGCCACTGCGAACGCGTCGGTGATGCATGCCCTGATCAAACCGGGCGACACCATCCTGGGGCTGTCCCTCGCCGATGGTGGGCACCTTACGCACGGTATGCGGCTGAACTTCTCCGGCAAGCTGTACAACGTCGCAGCCTATGGCGTGTCGGAGCACGATCACCTGATCGACATGGATGCCGTCGCCGCGGCGGCGCGCGAGCACCGTCCGCAGCTGATCATTGCGGGATGGTCCGCCTACCCGCGTCACCTCGACTTCGCCCGGTTCCGCGAGATCACGGACGAGGTCGGTGCGTATCTGATGGTCGACATGGCGCATTTTGCCGGCCTGGTCGCCACGGGGTTGCATCCGTCGCCGGTGCCGCATGCGCACGTAGTGACGTCGACGACGCACAAGACCCTCGGCGGACCGCGCGGCGGCATCATCCTCACCAACGACGCCGATATCGCCAAGAAGATCGACTCGGCCGTGTTCCCGGGCCAGCAAGGTGGCCCGCTCGAACACGTAATCGCTGGCAAGGCAACGGCATTCAAGATGGCATCGGAGCCCGCGTTCGCCGAGCGTCAGCAGCGCGTCCTCGACGGCGCGAAAGTGCTTGCCGAGCGCCTCAGCCGACCCGACGTGACGGGAGCTGGTATCAGCGTCCTGACCGGCGGCACTGATGTCCATCTGGTGCTCGTCGACCTGCGCAATGCCGCCATCAACGGCCGACAGGCCGAGGACTGTCTCGAAGCGATCGGAATCACCGTCAACCGCAATGCGGTCCCCTTCGACCCGCGACCGCCGATGGTGACCTCTGGCCTGCGGATCGGGACCCCCGCGTTGGCGGCGCGCGGATTCGACCGTGCGGACTTCGGGGTTGTCGCTGATCTCATTGCCCGCGCACTCATCAACTCGGACAAGGGGACTGAGACCTCCGAACTGGCGCAGAAGGTGCGCGTGCTCGCCGACAAGTACCCTCTCTACCCGGAGCTGTAACCGATGACAATTAGTGTGTTCGAATTGTTTTCAGTCGGTATCGGACCGTCGAGTTCACACACGGTCGGTCCCATGCGGGCGGCTGTCCGGTTTGTCGCCCATCTCGACGAGCACGGACTGTTCGCCGATGTCGCGGGTGTCCGGGTGGACCTGTACGGATCCCTCGCTGCCACCGGCGCGGGGCACGGAACCATGTCCGCCATCCTCCTCGGACTCGAGGGCAACCAACCAGCAACGATCGAACCCGACGTCATGGAGCGACGGCTCGCCGAGGTGAGGGCCGCGCGCGGGATTCGGCTCGGGGGAGTTGTGGACGTCCTGCTCACCGAGTCCGAGATCGTCCTGCACCCGCTCACTTTCCTCGACTTCCACCCCAATGCGATGACGCTGACCGCGACAGGCCGCGACGATCGCGATGTGTACACGCAGACCTACTACTCGGTCGGCGGCGGGTTCGTCGTCACTGCCGATGAGTCCGACACCCGATTGGCTCCGCCCGCTACTGAGTTCTCCTTTGAATCGGGGCGTGAATTGCTCGGCCTCACAGACCACTTCGGTGTCACCATCAGCGATGTGATGCTTGCGTACGAGTGTGTGCGCTGGAGCGAACATCAGGTCAGGGCTCGCCTCCTGCACATTCGCGACGTGATGGTCGCGTGTGAGAGACGAGGAATTTCTCGCGGTGGCTACTTGCCTGGGAATCTTCAGGTGCGTCGCCGGGCGAAGGACTGGTATGAGCGACTCGCCGCCGAGGACCCGGACCGGAGCCCGGCGTACGCCGAGGACTGGGTGAACCTTGTTGCGCTGGCTGTCAACGAGGAGAACGCTTCTGGCGGTCGCGTTGTCACCGCTCCGACCAACGGCGCGGCCGGGATCATCCCCGCCGTCCTCCACTATGCGGCTCACTACACTTCGGCAGGCCGAAGCGACCCGGACGAGACCGCGATCCGATTTCTCCTGGCCGCTGGGGCGATCGGATCGCTCTACAAGGAGCGAGCATCGATCTCCGGAGCAGAGGTCGGGTGCCAGGGCGAAGTCGGATCGGCTGCATCCATGGCAGCCGCAGGACTCGCCGAGATACTAGGCGGCACACCAGAGCAAGTCGAGAATGCTGCCGAGATCGCCATGGAGCACAGTCTCGGGCTCACCTGCGATCCGATCGGCGGGCTCGTCCAGATCCCTTGCATCGAGCGTAACGCCATCTCTGCCGGCAAGGCTATAAACGCGGCCCGAATGGCATTGCGTGGAGACGGAACCCACCGTGTCAGCCTGGACCAGGTGATCGAAACGATGCGGTCCACCGGAGCCGACATGAGCTCGAAGTACAAGGAGACGTCAATGGGTGGCCTTGCCGTCAACGTCTCGGTGAACCTCGTCGAGTGTTGACCCGTCTGGCCACGGTCGGATGTACCCGCACTTCGATCACGAGTGTGGGCCGAATGACTCAGCTACTCTGCCGGGATCGCAGCTCTGCTACGAATGCCTTTGCCCGATCGGTGATGTCGCTCCAGGCCCCCGCCTCGACACTGGCGGGAGGGACGACGCTGGTCCCCGCGCAGACCGCTAGTGCGCCCGCTTCCAGGTAGGCATGGGCATTGTGCTCGTTGATTCCGCCGGACGGGACCAGTTCGACATCGGGGTAAGGCCCGTGCAGATCTGACAAGTGGCCGGGACCCAACGTGCGAGCAGGAAAGATCTTGACAGCGGTCGCCCCGAGATCCACCGCCATCGCAACCTCGGTTGGTGTGAAGGCGCCGAGGAACACGGGGACTGCTCGGTCGGTGGCGACCTTCGCAACACCGGGGCGGATTCCCGGAGTGACCAGGAATCGCGCTCCCGCATCGATAGCGGCGCGTGCCTGATCGTCGGTCATCACAGTGCCGACACCGAGAATCGCACCGACCTGCGTTGCGGCAGCTACGGCACCGCTGATGTGCTGCACGACATCGGGAGTGGTGAAGGTGAGTTCCACCGTTCTGATTCCCCCTGCTACAAGGGCCCGGCACAGTTCGGATGTATCGGGAATGCGGTTGGCGCGTACCACTGCCAAGACCTGGTCGTGTCGCAGAATGTCGATCTCCGTCACTTGACGAATCCTCCCTCGTGGCGCCGCAGAGATCTCCCGGCCAGAGCGCCGGTCAGAACTCCGTTGTCGAGCGCGAGCTGGCCGCGGACGAACACATGCGAGATACCCACCGCCGCTTGCCGTGGCTCCGCATAGGTTGCGGTGTCGGAAATCGCTTCCGGGTCGAAGATCACCAGGTCCGCCGCGAAACCGCTACGGACGAGACCGCGGTCTGTCAGGCGCAACCGGGACGCGGCGCGGCCGGTCAGATGGCCAACGCACTCCTCGAGTGACATCAATCCGAGGTCGCGGCTGTAATGGCCCAGATACCGCGCGAAGGTACCCCATGCTCGCGGGTGGGGTTTCGCGCCGATCAACAGTCCGTCGCTGCCGCCGGTATGTCTCGGATGGTGCATGATCGCCCGGACGTTCTCTTCGTGACCCACATGCTGCAGAATCCCCGTGCCCAGCTGATCGCGGATGAGGATCTCGACACAGACATCAAAGGGAGGCCGGCCTTCGTGTTCCGCGATCTGCGCGATTGTGTGGCCTACATAATCCCCGAGCCGGGCATCCTCGACTCCGCTGATCTCGATCGTGTCCCACTCTGCTGTCACACCGTGGCAGCCGTCCGAACCGTTGACTTCGAGATCTTCACGGATTCTCCTCAGCGAGAGGGGGTCCGACAACCTGGACAGAGTCTCCTCGGGCCCACCGGACGAAGCCCAACTCGGTAAGATCGCAGAGAGCGTGGTGGCGCCCGGAAGATACGGGTAGGTGTCAAGGCTTATGTCTGTACCATCAGCTGTCGCTCTGTCGAGCAGCGCCAGTAGTTCTGGTGCTCGATTCTTGTTCGGGCCGAAGTTCAGGGTGGCATGGGCCAGGTGGAGGGCACAGCCTGACCTGGTGGCGAGCTCGACCATTTCTGCGTATGCCTCGATCGCGCCCGCTCCGTACGAACGATGATGCGGAGAGAAATAGCCGCCGTAGTCGGCGACGGTCTCACACAATGCCAGCAACTCGTCGTTGTCGGCGTACATGCCGGGCGTGTAGGTGAGTCCCGCGGACAACCCCACCGCTCCTTCCCGCATTGCCTGGGCGACAATCTCTTTCATTGCAACGATCTCGTTTGCGGATGCCGGCCGGTCGTCCCATCCCACTACGAGCGCCCGTACGACTCCGTGTGGCACCAGGTAGGCAACATTGGTGGCAACGCCCAGATCGAGCCGGTCGAGGTACTCGCCGACCGACCGCCAGCAGAAGTCGAAATCCTCCGGGTCGGTGTTCCAGCCCGCGATCTTCCGGCGCACCACGGCAAGGACATCGTCGGTGACAGGAGCGTAGGACAGCCCGTCCTGCCCGAGCACCTCTGTTGTCACTCCCTGGGTGATCCGTGCCGGGTGCAGTGGGTTGAGGAGAATCTGAAGATCGGAGTGAGCGTGCATGTCGATGAATCCGGGTGCCAGTACCTGCCCCTCGGCATCGATGACCCGATCAGCGGCCGGGCTCACGGCGGACTGGTCGGCTGCCCGCGGAAAGATCTCGGCGATTTTGTCACCGGCCACGAGTACATCGGCACGGTAGCGAGGGGTCTCGGTGCCGTCGACAACTGTGGCGGAGCGGATGAGTGTGGTCGTCATCTCGAATCCTCGGAATGAAGGTCGGTTACAGATTGATCAGGAACGGATCGGCTGCGTTGGTGCCGACACGCATCGACATCCGCCGACTTGGTTGGTCGAATCAGTACAGGGCGATTTTGAAAACGGAAAACCGCCTGGAACTGCATCGTTGCATTATGCGCAATCTACATTGCATTTTGTCTACGCCATGTTTAGCATTGAGTCGAACCATCGTCAATGGCCCTCCGCGAATCCCACTGCGCGCCGGGCGCTTTGTCGAATCATCCGATGGCAGAGGAACGACGCGTGCAACTTTCGACCTTCACTCCCGTCGACACCCATCGGGTCGTCTGCCTCGGAGAGGCACTGGTACTGGTCTGTGATGAAGCTGCAGATGCAAATCCGGCCACCGCTCATCTTGGGGGAGCGGAGGCCAACGTCGCGGCCGGTCTAGCAGCGCGAGGCATCCCTACCTCGTGGGTTGGGAGGGTCGGTAAGGACGCGTATGGCGATCTCATTCGGTCCGAGCTCGGTCGGCGCGGTGTTGATGTGTCGGCGGTTGAATCCGACCCGGACCGCCCGACGGGCTATTACCGCAAACGGAAGTCAGTTGACCCCGAAGGCGAGCACTGCACGGAAAGCGAGTACCACCGCGCTGGCTCTGCCGCCTCCGCCATGGGCCCGCAGTTCCTCGATCAAGGCCCGGTGCGGCGCGTCCTCCATCGGGCTACCGTGATCCATTGCAGTGGTATCACGGCCGCTCTCTCGGAATCCTGTGCCGCGTTGATGCAGCGCCTGGTCGGCGAGAGGGAGAGCTCAGGGGCACTGATCAGCTTCGACGTGAACTGGCGCGAACAGCTATGGCCGCACGGCGATCCCGGGATGGTCGTCGAGTTGGCGAGGCTCGCCGACATCGTCTTCGTCGGCGCCGACGAAGCTGTCCGGGTATTCGGATCGGAGGATCCTGCTGCGCTGCGACGGATTCTGCCCGGTCCCCGGATGCTGGTGATCAAGGACGGAGCGCGGGGTGCACTCGCGGTCGACATCGCAGGCCGCATCGACTTCGTTCCGGCGCTGACGGTGGACGTTGTCGAACCCATTGGCGCCGGAGATGCTTTCGCCGCCGGGTTTCTCGCCGGGATGGCACTGGGCGAAGAGGTCGGACAGTGCTTGCGCCGAGGCCATATCGGCGCTGCCGCTACCCTCACGGTCGAGTTCGACTCCGCGCCGCAGCCGCCAGCCGAGGTTGTCGCCGAACTTCTGTCCTGCCCAGAATCGGTCTGGGCCACAACGCGAGTCGATTCCAGTGGATTCGTCGCGACCGAAACCTCGGGGGATTAGTTCGATGAGTCAAAGTGTTGCTCGTGCACTGCACCTACTGGTTCAGCTGGGTCAAGGCCCGGCCAATCTCGACACACTCGCTGAGGCGACCGGGGTCCACAAGACGACGGTGCTCCGACTGCTTCGAACATTGACCGAAGCGCGGTTCACATTCCGGGACAACAACAACCGATACCACCTCGGTTCTCGAATTTTCGAATTGTCCGAACAGGCGATCGATCAGCGAGAGATCCGCCAGATAGCGTCGCCGCACCTCGCCGGGTTCAATGAAAAGTACGGTAGAACAACTCATTTGGCAGCTGCTGAATCCGGGAACGTGGTGTACATCGACAAGTTCGAATCTCACGACCAGATTCGGATGTACTCGCGTATCGGCCTACTGGCCAATCTCAATTCGACGGCCGTCGCCAAAGTGATCCTGGCCGACCTTCCTGATGCCGTACTACGAAGCACCGTGGCGTCCATGGACTTTACCCGCAGGACTGCGAATACGATCACAACCCCGGAGGGCTTTCTTGCGGAGATCGAACTCGTTCGACGGCAGGGGTGGGCGCACGACAAGGAAGAGAACGAGCCGTCGATAAACTGCATCGCCGTGCCCGTCCGCGGCGCCACGGGGCGAGTGCTCGCCGCTGTGTCGGTGTCGGTCCCGAACGTGGTACTCGGCTACGAACAACTCCTCGAATTGTTGGAACCACTGCACGCCGTGGCCGCGGCAATCTCGGCCGACTGCGGCTACCGCTCGCACAGCTCCTGAAGTAGATTTCAGAACTGTTTTGCAGCCGATGCCGTCGGCGCTCGTCGGAACCTGCAATTCGCACCATCTGCGTGCTCGTCGCCCTCCCTTCTGGAGGACCGTGAGCGGTGAGAGCTGTTCGTGTGCAGTCACTCTCGTTCGACTTGCGTCATGGACCATCGGTCACCCGCACATGTCTGCACTGTGCGGGTGACCGGGGATGGTCAGACGATCAAACCGAGCACCATCACGCCCGCCAGTCCCGAAACGGAGATGAGTGTTTCCATGACGGACCACGTCTTGAATGTGTCGATGAGGCTGGTACCCATGTACTCCTTCACGAGCCAGATACCTGCGTCGTTGAAGGAGAAGAAGAGCGACCCGGCACCGATTGCCAGAACGACCAGGGCGGGCTCGGTCCCTTGAACCTGAGCCATCACGGGAACCATGATTCCGGCAGCAGTCACGGTGGCGACCGTGGCCGAGCCGGTCGCGAAGCGAATCGCTACAGCGGTGAGCCACGCAAGGAGTAGGGGTGACATCTGCGAGGATTCGGCGGCCTTTCCGATGGCGTCACCGACTCCGGTATCGAGCAGCATCTGTTTGAAGGCGCCGCCCGCGCCGACGATGAGCGTTACCGCCGCAATCGGCGGGAAGGCACTGCCGACGAGTTCGGTGAGACGGGTAGCACCGGTGCCCCGGAGGATTCCGAAGGTGAACATCGCGACGATGACCGCGATGAGCATCGCGATGAGGGGATCGCCTATGAACTCGGCAAACGCCCGAATTCCACCGGTGCCCTCCTCGGTGCTGAAATCCACGACTGTCTTGAAGAGCATCAGCAGCACGGGCAGGAGCAATGTGCCGAGAGCAATCCCGAATGATGGCGGGTTCTGGGCCTTCTCTCGGCTCAGAAACTCCTCGACCATCGCCTTCGGGAGAGTCGGATTGACCGTCTTGGAGATGAAGTTACCGAAGATCGGCCCGGCGATGATCGCTACAGGAATTGCGACGATGAGTCCGTAGACCAACGTCTTACCGAGGTCTGCTTCCAGCGCCTTGATTGCGATCAGTGGGCCCGGATGTGGTGGAACCAAGCCGTGGAGAACCGATAGTGCCGCAAAGGCAGGAATTGCCACCTTCATCGGTGATCCACCGATCCGATGGCTTACCGCAAAGATGATCGGGATCATCAGTACGAACCCAACCTCGAAGAACAGCGGGATACCGATGATGATCGCGATCAGAGCCATCAACCAGGGAACAGCCCGAGGTCGAGCGCGGTGGAGCAGCCGTTCGACGATGACATCGGTCCCGCCGGAATCGGCCATGAGCTTTCCGAGAATGGAGCCGAGGACCACGAGCCCGGCGATCGCCCCGAGCGTCGCCCCCATTCCGGCTTCGAATGTCCCGACGATCTTGCTGGTACTGAGGCCGGCGGTGAAGCCCAGAAGCAGTGTTGCAATGGTCAGAGCGACGAACGCATGAACTTTGAAACGAAGGATCAGCACGACCGCCACTGCGATGGAGAACATCGCCCAGAGGATCAGCGTGGTGTCCTGGGTGGTCCACGTATTGCCGGGCGCGGCGAGCACCCCGGCGAGGGTTTCCGTCATCGAGACTCCTGGCGCGGTTGCGGTGGCGAGTCCAGCTCAGGACGCAGAGCTGCGACGACGTCGATCTCGACGCGAATCCCCCACAATTCGGATCCCACAGTCGTTCGAGCGGGAAGCGGCGCAGGGAAATGATGACGATAGACCTTGTCGAACGCACGGAAGTCCTGCGCGAGATCGGCCAGATGCACGGTTGCCTTCACCACATCGGACAGGTCGAGACCCTCCACAGCCAGGACCGCCTCTAGGTTCTTGATCGTTTGTTCGGTTTGGTCGGCAACGGTGGTGCCGACGATCTCACCGGTCTCCGGATGCTGCGGACCCAAGCCCGCGGTATAGAGAAACCCGTTGGCCACAATGGCCTGCGAGTAGAAGGCTCCGGGGGCGGCAGCCTTGGTGGTCGATACTTGACGTTTACTCATTTTGATCCCTCGCATTCAGGATGTAGTGATCGCCGCATGCATTGCGGCGCAAGTGCGTACAACTGCACCCTTGAATCGGTGCAGGTCAGGAGAATCGATTCAGAAGAAGGTCTGAACACAGTCGATGACGCGGTGGTCGTCGTCTACCACCGGGATGAGCTTCCATTTGTCGAAAGCGGTGCAGGGATGCGAGATTCCGAATCGCACCCAGTCCCCGACCTCCAGCTGCCCCCGGACGTCGCCGCGCAGATACGCGTGCTGGTCGTTGACCTCCTCGACGACAATGCCGCGTAGGTCGACAGTGCTGCCGTCCCGGCGCCGGACCGCCTCGGCGAGCGGCAGATGAATGTCGTACGGAACGTCACGTTTACCGGCTCCGACCAGGGCCAATCCGGGTTCCGGTATGGACAGCACGGACCCCCAGATCTCGATCGCTGCGGTCAGGCCGGGTTGTTCCGGCTCGTTCAGTGGGGATCGGCTGAAAGGGGAGAGCTCGGCGAAGTACTCCGAGTCGTGGGTGAGGTAGGCGCCACTACGAACTACGACCTGGACCTGGTCCGAATCCCAGCCACGCGTCAACTCGTCGGCGACAAGGTCGAAGTACGCGCTCCCACCGGCCGAGACGAGGAAGGGCTCGACAGGATTCGGGTCGTCGACTGGACCCAGTACCTGCCGGACTGCTTCCGCAACTGAACGCAACTCGCGCAGGTATCCGCGGATGACCTCCAACGAAGCCTCATCAGCGTGGTGAGCAAGCACGCCTTCGAAGCCGGAGACGCCACGCACCTTCAGCCGCGGGATCTCGGCGGCGCGGTTCGCAACTGCCATCACACCGGTCGAAGTCCGGTTTCCGGTCCTGCCCCCCGGGGCGCCCACCTCGATCAGTACCTGTAACTGATTCGATCCTGGGATGGTGTCCAAGGCACCCGCCAACAGCTCGACCCCCGCTACGGAGTCGACATAGCAGAGAAACTCGAACCCTGGGTCGGCGTCCATTTCGGTCATCAGCCAGGCGACCGCTGCAGGGTCGACGAGTTCGTTCGCGAGCAGGATGCGGCTGGCACCGAACGACCGATACATTCGTGCCTGCGACGGGGTCGCAACTGTGACGGCCCAGGCGCCGGCATCGAGCTGTCGCTGCACGAGCTGCGGAGCCATCATGGTCTTTCCGTGCGGCGCGAACAGGACACCGTGCCGACGGCAGAAGTCGGCCATCGTCGAGATGTTCGTGCGTAGGGCACTGTCCCTCAGCACCATGATCGGAGGAAGGAACCCTGCATCGAACAGGGAGGGGCCGCCTGCCGAGAAATCCTGCACGGTCGTACCGCCGGGGAGAACGGGAAACCCCTTCACGGTGCTGTCGATTACGTAGGCGTCCAGGGCGGCCAGGCGTTCTCGGTTCATCACAGGACTCCGTACTTGGCGTAGGCCGCGGTCGCGGTGGACCCTCCCAGCACCGCATCGATGAACTGGCGCTCGCTGGCGCGCTTCGTAAAGGCACTCGCAACCACTTCTGCTGCTCGCGCGGACGGAACGACGACGACGCCATCGGAATCGCCGAATATCAAGTCCCCCGGCTCGATACGCACGCCATCGATCAAGCAGGGTGTCCGGTGCGACACGATTTCGTGCCGGCCCATGCTGTCGTACGGAATCGTGCCCGCGGAGAAGACCGGAAAGCCGACCTCCCTGGTCTGTCGGGTGTCGCGCACCAGGCCGTCCGTCAGCGCGCCTACTGCGCCGCGGGTGCGGCTCACATTGGAGAGCAATTCGCCCCACACCGCCAGGTCCGTCGCCCGGGCAGTGGGGGTCACGAAGATCTCATCGTGACCTATTGCGTCCAATGCGGATACAAGCCCGCGAAACGGTGCGGCCGGAACGTCGTAGACACGCTGAATGGCGACGGGGAAGGCAAAACCCGCCATGACGTGATGATTCTCCAGCGGCGCGATCCCGGTACCGAGCGCTTGTCTCCGCAAGCCGAGACCGTCGAGTGCGTCGCAGATCACAGACGCCGTCAGTTCTGATCGCACGCGTTCCAGATCGATGGACTCGCAGGGATGGTCGGTCATCGCATACCTCAATCGTTTCATCGCTAATCGTCAATCGATTGGCGTTTTTGCTATAGTGGTGACCTGCATCACTTCTGTCAACCCCTGGCGGGCTTGTGAACGAAACGAGGACTACGCGTGGCAGCTTCTCCCCATCCGTCCGGCGACCTGTATGCCCCCGTCGGCCGGTTCAAACTGTCCGACCAGGTCTACGAGCGGCTCAAGAACGCCATCGCCTGTGGCGAGCTTCAGCCGGGCGAGCGCCTTGGCGAGCAAGACATCGCACGACGAATGTCGATCAGCCAGGCACCGGTACGAGAGGCTTTGCTGCGGTTGACCCGTGAACGGCTGGTACTTCAGATACCCCGAAAGGGCAGCTTCGTAGCGGAGATCAGCGAGCAGGAAGCGCGTGATGCGTACCAGGTTCGGATACCGCTCGAGCGCCTGGCAGCCAAGCTTGCCTGCGCGCAGACCAGCCCCGAGTTCATCAGCGCGCTCGAAATGGACCTTGACCGCATGCGCGAGGCCGCGGCCGCGGACGACCTGCGGGCGATGATCGAGGCGGACACGTCCTTCCACCGCCGAGTCTGGCAAGTCGGTGGCAATCCGTTGATGTCCGAAATCTGGGCGATGGTCGAAGGCTGCGTGCGCGGCTTCACGCTGGTCAGCAATCGCCTCTTCTACGCGGATCTCACTGAGATCAGCGAGACTCACGCACCGTTGGTCGAGGCACTGCGAATCGGTGATGCCGAGGTTGCCGCGGACCTGTTCGAGACCCATGCGGCGACCGTGTGGGACCGCATCGACTCGCCGACCGAAGTCGACTCCACTTGGTGACATTCGGGAATACCGCATCAGGTCCGGTAGTCGGTGCCGATCGTTCCTCGATCTGCTCGAGGCGCTGTGGGCCCGTTCGTCGGGCGCGAAGTACTTCCACACCACGAAAAGCTGTATCGGCAGGAGGGCCCGTCCTTCCCCTGGCAGCGTCGGACGGGCGTGGAGGCCGACTCCCATCGCGGCAGAATGACCGGACCAACCGCATATAGTCCGACCATGCGTGATGACATACCGTCCCGGATCGGCACCCCCCTGAGCCCGAGCGCCACCCGCGTGATGCTGCTGGGCTCCGGCGAGCTCGGCAAGGAGGTGATCATTGCGCTGCAACGCCTCGGCGTCGAGGTGATCGCTGTCGACCGCTACGCAGACGCCCCCGGGCATCAGGTGGCGCACCGCGCCCACACCATCGACATGGGTGATCGGGAGCAGTTGCTGCGCCTGATCGAGGACGAGTCCCCGCATTTCGTGGTGCCGGAAATCGAGGCCATCGCTACCGAGACGCTCGCCGAGGTGGAGGAGCGCGGCCTCGCCGTCGTCATCCCCACCGCCCGCGCGACGCAGCTGACCATGAACCGCGAGGGCATCCGCCGCCTCGCCGCCGAGGAACTGGGCCTGCCGACGTCTCCGTATGCGTTCGCGGACTCACTCGATGAGGTTCGCGCTGCCGCGGAGCGGATCGGGTTCCCGTGCGTCATCAAGCCGGTGATGTCGTCGTCGGGCAAGGGGCAGTCCGTGGCCCGCAGCGCCGAGGACCTCGAAAAGTCCTGGGATTACGCGCTTTCCGGTGGCCGCGTGAACAAGGGGCGGGTGATCGTCGAGGGCTTCGTCGACTTCGATTACGAGATCACCCTTCTTACCGTCCGTGCTGTAGACGGCACCCACTTCTGCGCACCGATCGGGCACCTGCAGGACTCGGGCGACTACGTCGAGTCGTGGCAGCCGCAGGCGATGACCCCGACCGCCCTCGCGGCCGCCCGTGAGGTCGCCGAGAAGGTCACCGCCGCGCTCGGTGGCCGCGGCATCTTCGGCGTCGAACTGTTCGTCAAGGGTGACGACGTCTACTTCTCCGAGGTGAGCCCGCGCCCGCACGACACCGGCCTGGTGACGTTGCGCTCGCAGCGGTTCTCGGAGTTCGAACTGCACGCCCGCGCGATCCTCGGTCTGCCCGTGGACACGACGCTCGCGGCGCCCGGCGCGTCCGCCGTCATCTACGGCGGCGTCGACGCCGTGGGTGTCGGATTCGAGGGCGTCGCCGACGCGCTGGCTGTCCCCGAGACCGATCTGCGCCTGTTCGGCAAGCCCGAGGCGTTCACCCGCCGGCGCATGGGCGTCGCGGTGTCCACGGGACCCGATGTCGAGACCGCACGTGAGCGGGCCCGCGAGGCCGCGTCGCGGGTGCGCGTCGTCGTGCCGGAGTGAGCGCCGGCGTCGAGGTTCTGCTCGGCCTGGTGATGCTCGTCGGGCTGGTCGGCATTGTCGTGCCGATCCTGCCCGGCACGCTGCTGATTGCCGCCGCGCTGCTGGTGTGGGCGATCCTCGACGCCACCTCCACCGGATGGATCGTGTTCGCGGTGGCCACGCTGCTGCTCGTGGCTTCGGGGGTCGTCAAGTACACGTGGCCGGGCAGACGGATACGCGACGCCGGCGTCCCCAACCGGTCGGTGATGTTCGGTGGACTGGTGGGGATCGTCGGCTTCTTCGTCGTCCCCGTCATCGGACTCTTCCTCGGCTTCCTGCTGGGCACGTATGTCGCCGAGGCCGCCCGGCACCGAACTCACCGCGACGCGTGGACCTCGACCGTGCACGCCACCAAGGCCGTCGGGTTGTCGATTCTCGTCGAACTGTTCGGTGCGCTTCTCGCGGTCGGGCTGTGGCTCGCCGCGGTGCTCCTCCTCTGATTCTGGGCTGATGGTCCTGGGCTGATGGTTCTTAGCCGAGGCCCTGGGCAACGAGGGTGCAACGTGGCACGATCGCGCAGGTGAGTAGGACACCAACCGAGGCGCAGCGCCTGCGCGATCTCACACTGCTGCGCCGCGTGCGCGACCGGATGGACCGGGACTATGCGCGGCCGCTGGACGTCGAGGCACTCGCCCGTGGCGTGCACATGTCCGCCGGGCACCTGAGCCGCCAGTTCCGACTCGCGTACGGCGAGTCTCCGTACAGCTATCTGATGACGCGGCGCATCGAACGGGCGATGGCGCTGCTGCGCCGCGGCGACCTCAGCGTCACCGAGATCTGTTTCGAGGTCGGCTGCTCGTCACTGGGAACCTTCAGCACGCGGTTCACCGAGCTGGTCGGTGTGTCACCCAGCACGTATCGGCGCCAGGCGGAGCGGGCAACGGAGGAGATGCCGTCGTGTGTCTCGAAACAGGTGACCAGACCGATCAGGAATCGAGAAGCGCGACCGGCGCACTGCACTTAGCGTGACTGCCATGGACATCACCATTCACTCCGCCTTCCTTCCGCACACCGACCACGAGGCCTCCCTGGCCTTCTATCGCGACCTTCTCGGCTTCGAGGTCCGCAAGGAGGTCGGCTACAACGGGATGTACTGGATCACGGTCGGCCACCCGGACCAGCCCGGCACCTCCCTGGTACTGCATCCCCCAGCCGCCGACCCCGGCATCACCGACGACGAACGCCGCACGATCACCGAGATGATGGCCAAGGGCACGTACGCCATCCTCACGCTCGCGACCCCCGACCTCGACGAGACCTTCGCGAAGCTCGAGGCCGGCGGCGCGGACATCGTCCAGGAACCGATCGACCAGCCGTACGGCATCCGCGACTGCGCCGTCCGTGATCCCGCAGGCAACCTGCTGCGCATCAACGAGGTGCGCTGACAGGTGGGACGCCATGTCCGTATAGGGCCCGTATAAAGGTTCGGGTAGGCGCACACGAAGTGAGACACAGAGACCGCAGGCCGCTGGGGCGGTTCCACTCGACGGATGGAGAGAACTGAGTATGGCCACGACGACGAACACGCAGTCGACCGGGCTGCACGCCGCCGACAGCCACGATCTGATCCGCGTGCACGGTGCGCGCGAGAACAACCTCAAGAACGTCAGCGTCGAACTGCCGAAGCGTCGGCTGACAGTGTTCACCGGCGTCTCGGGCTCGGGCAAGAGTTCGCTGGTGTTCGCGACGATTGCCGCGGAATCGCAGCGGATGATCAACGAGACCTACAGCGCCTTCGTACAGGGCTTCATGCCGACGCTGGCGCGGCCCGACGTCGATGTGCTCGACGGTCTGACGACGGCGATCATCGTCGACCAGGAGCGGATGGGCGCCAACCCGCGCTCCACCGTCGGTACCGCGACCGACGCCAACGCGATGCTGCGCATCCTGTTCAGCCGGCTCGGGAAGCCGTACATCGGTTCGCAGCAGGCATTCTCGTTCAATGTCGCCTCTGTCAGCGGCGCGGGGGCGATCACCGTGGAGAAGGCCGGCCGGACCGTGAAGGAGCGCCGCGCGTTCAGCGTCACCGGCGGAATGTGCATGCGCTGCGAGGGTAGGGGCAACGTCTCCGACTTCGACCTGACCGCGTTGTACGACGACAGCAAGTCGCTGAGCGAGGGCGCGCTGACGATCCCCGGCTACAGCATGGACGGCTGGTACGGCCGAATCTTCCGCGGCTGCGGCTTCTTCGACCCCGACAAGCCGATCGCCGAGTTCACCAAGAAGCAGTTGGACGATCTGCTCTACAAGGAGCCGACCAAGGTCAAGGTCGACGGCGTCAACGTCACCTACGAGGGGCTCATCCCGAAGATCCAGAAGTCGTTCCTGGCCAAGGACCGCGAGGCGATGCAGCCGCACATCCGGGCGTTCGTGGACCGGGCGATCACGTTCCAGACATGCCCCGAATGCGAGGGCACACGCCTGAGCGCGGAGGCGCGGTCGTCGAAGATCGACGGGGTCAGTATCGCCGACGCCTGCGCTATGCAGATCAGCGATCTCGCGGACTGGGTGCGCGGGTTGGACGGGCCGCCGGCGACAGGAGAACGGGTCGCCGTGGAAACGGTGGCGCCGCTGCTGAAGTCGTTGGGCGAGACGCTCGACTCGTTCGTCGAGATCGGGCTGGGCTACCTCAGCCTGGACCGTCCAGCGGGCACGCTGTCGGGTGGAGAGGCGCAGCGCACCAAGCTGATTCGTCACCTCGGCTCCTCGCTCACCGATGTCACGTATGTCTTCGACGAGCCGACCATCGGCCTGCACCCGCACGACATCGCGCGGATGAACGATCTGCTGCTGCAATTGCGGGACAAGGGCAACACCGTGTTGGTCGTCGAGCACAAGCCCGAGGCCATCGCGATCGCCGATCATGTCGTCGACCTCGGCCCGCGCGCCGGCACCGACGGCGGTGAGATCGTATTCGAGGGCACCGTCGACGGGCTGCGCTCGAGCGGCACCCTCACCGGAAAACACCTCGACGACCGCGCGTCGGTGAAGCCGTCGGTACGGAAGCCCTCGGGGGCGCTGGAGGTGCGCGGAGCCTCCACCCACAACCTGCTCGATGTCGACGTGGACATTCCGCTCGGTGTCCTCGTCGTGGTGACCGGTGTCGCAGGTTCCGGTAAGAGCTCGCTGATCCACGGATCGGTGTCCAAGCGGGACGGTGTGGTTGCGATCGATCAGGGCGCGATCAAGGGATCGCGGCGAAGCAATCCGGCGACCTACACGGGCCTGCTCGAACCCATCCGCAAGGCTTTTGCGAAGGCGAACGGTGTCAAACCCGCACTGTTCAGTGCCAACTCCGAGGGTGCCTGCCCCAACTGCAACGGCGCCGGCGTCCTCTTCTCGGACCTGGCGATGATGGCCGGCGTCGCGACGCCCTGCGAGGTGTGTGAGGGCAAGCGGTTCCAGGCCGAGGTGCTGGACTACACATTCGGCGGCAAGGACATCAGCGAGGTGCTCGGGATGTCGGTGGCGCAGGCGGAGGATTTCTTCCGGACGGGTGACGCGAAACTGCCTGCCGCGCACAAGATTTTGTTGCGTCTGGTGGACGTCGGCCTCGGCTACATCAAGATCGGGCAACCTCTCACCACGCTCTCTGGCGGTGAACGACAGCGCCTCAAGCTCGCCACCCACATGGGCGAGAAGGGCGACGTCTACGTCCTCGACGAGCCCACCACGGGTCTGCACCTTGCCGATGTCGAGAACCTGCTCGTCCTGCTGGACCGTCTTGTCGACTCCGGCAAGTCCGTCATCGTCATCGAGCATCACCAGGCGGTGATGGCGCACGCCGACTGGATCATCGACCTCGGCCCCGGCGCCGGTCATGACGGCGGCCGGATCGTCTTCGAGGGAACACCGCGGGCACTGGTAGATGCCCGCTCCACCCTCACCGGCGAGCATCTCGCGGCCTACATCGGCGCCTGACCGGGCGGGTCTCAGGATCCGCAGCGATACCACTCACGCGCGTTGCCGCCGAGTACGGCCTCGAGGTCGTCGCCCACCGCGTCGGCGATGATGTCGATGTCGGCGGCCTCGAACGCGCGTCGGGCACGGGTGCCGGGCAGGTCGGTTCCGAACATGAGCGCCTTGGGATTGACGGCGTGGATCCGGCGGATCGCGTCGCCGACGTCGTCGATGGAGGTGCGGCCGAAGCCGGTGGCCTTCACCTTGGCGCCACGGTCGACGAGATCGAGCAGATAGCGCAGGCCCCGCGTCGACATGCCCAGGTGGTCGATGCTGACCGCAGGGAGCTTCGCAAACACCGGCTCGAGGGACAGCAGCAGCGTCGCGTCCACATAGAACTCGGCGTGCCAGCCGACGAGTTCGTACGCGCGCTGCGCCTGCGTTGCGAGCAGTCGGACATCGGTGGCGCTGCGCCGCAGGTTGAATCGGACCGCGCGCACACCGGCACGGTCCAGTGCGAGGATGTCGTCGTCGGTGGCGTCGGCCGCCAGATGGGTTACGCCCACCCAGCCGTCGCCGAGTTCCTCCAGCGCAGCGAGCAGCCCGGGCTGCCCGGTGCCCTGGTACGACGCGGTCACCACGGCGCCGCCGTCGACACCGAACCCGGCCATCCGGGCGCGGTAATCGTCGATGGTGAACGGCTCGGGCAGGTACCCGTTGTTCTCCACCAGCGGGAACCGCGGGTCGATGATGTGTACGTGTGCGTCAAACACGTTGTTCATCATGCCCCGTAGAACGGCTGAGAGGTCCCTTCACGCGCGGTGAGCGCATGAAAGGACCTCTCAGCTCGTGGGCCCGCAGCTCGTGGGCCGGGTCAGGCCCGGTGCGGCTCGCTGGCGCGCAACATGTCCTCACGCTCGACGACCTTGATTCGCTCGCGGCCCTCGGGCTCACCGAGGGAACGCTCGTGGGCGTCGAGGCGGTACCAGCCCTGCCATGTGGTGAACGGGACGCCCTTGTTCTCGAGGAACTCGATGATCGCATCCAGGGCGGGCTCCGCCGGATCGGCGAATCCCGGGGCGTCCTCGAGCAGGCACGCAATGGTCTCGTTGGCGTCGCCCTTGGTGTGGCCGATGAGACCGACGGGGCCACGCTTGATCCAGCCCGTGACGTAGGTGGCCGGGATGAAGCGCGATGTGCCGCTCGCAGTGTCCTCGGAGAGGACGCGTCCGGCCTCGTTGGGGACGGTCCCGGCCTGCTCGTCGAACGGCAGCTGCGCAATGTTCTGTGACAGGTAGCCGACGGCGCGGTACACGGCCTGGACGTCCCAATCGTTGAACTTGCCGGTGCCTCGGACGTTGCCGGTGCCGTCGAGCTCGGTTCGTTCGGTCCGCAACCCCACGACCTTGCCGTTCTCCCCGAGAACCTCGTGCGGGGACTCGAAGAAGTGCAGGTACAGCTTGTGCGGGCGGTTGCCCTGGTCGCGGATGGCCCAGTCCTGCAGCGTGTTCGCAACCATGTCGACCTGCTTGGAGCCACGGCGCGCAGCCTCGGAGCCCTCGTCGTAGTCGATGTCCTCGGGGTCGACGATCACCTCGATGTTGGGCGAGTGGTCGAGCTCGCGCAGCTCGAGCGGAGTGAACTTGGCCTGCGCCGGGCCACGACGGCCGAACACGTGGACCTCGACGGCCTTGTTGTTCTTGAGGCCCTCGTACACGTTCGCCGGGATCTCCGTGGGCAGCAACTCGTCGCCGGTCTTCGCCAGGACGCGGGCGATGTCGAGTGCGACGTTTCCGACGCCGAGCACCGCGACCTTCTCGGCCTCGAGCGGCCACGTACGCGGGACGTCCGGGTGGCCGTCGTACCAGGAGACGAAGTCGGCGGCGCCGTAACTGCCGTCCAGGTCGATGCCCGGGATGTTCAGCGCGCGGTCGGCGTTGGCGCCGGTCGAGAAGATCACCGCGTCGTAGAACCGGCGGAGGTCGTCGAGCGTGATGTCGGTGCCGTAGTCGATGTTGCCGAGGAGGCGGACCGCGTCCTTGTCGAGCACCTTGTGCAGGGCAGTGATGATGCCCTTGATGCGCGGGTGGTCCGGTGCCACGCCGTAGCGGATGAGTCCGAACGGGGCCGGCATCCGCTCGAACAGATCGATGCTCACCTCGGTGTCGGACTTCATGAGCGCATCGGCGGCATAGATTCCGGCCGGGCCGGCACCGACGATGGCCACGCGCAGTGGACGAGTCTGGTCAGTCATCTGAGGCGAACTACCTTTTCGATTGGACGGACGTGCTTGTGCTGTACGCCAGGTGTGCGTGAGTTCTCAGCTTAGAGCTAAGTCCTGCCTAACACTCGGTGCTGCCTGGCTGCCGTGGGGACGTTGTATGCCGTCCCCTCGATTTCATGCTAGAACCCTCCGAATGGGCGGCGCCGAGCGGAGGACAACGGCTCCTGATTTTCCCGGGTCGAACCGTCTGCCGGTAGGCAGTTCACAGTTGAGGGGCCACAAGTTTGGTTTGTGCCCTCTGCGGCCAGGTTGAATTGCCGGACGTCGGAAGCGAGGATCCACGCATGACCGACACGCAGGAGCCAGTCGAAGACCCCCGCCGTACGACCGCAAAGCCCTTCATCTTGGCGGTTTCGATCGTCGCGCTGGTGATGATCGCCATCGTGCTCGCAGCGTTCCTGTCGCCGGCCGAGGAGAACCTCACCGAGTCCGACCGGCTCAACGCCACAGTCGGCGACTTCGCCCGTGCGCACAACAATGGTGACGCGATCGCGATGGACCGGATGGTGTGCCAGGAGTTCGCCGAGGACCGCTCGCCGTTCGCCGGCCGTGACGGCGAGATCACCGTCTCCGCGGTCGAGTCGGCCCAGGTCACGGGCGATCGCGCCACGGCCGTCGTGAAGGTCGGTGCGAAGGACGGTAAGGGAGACGTCACCTCCACTTGGAACTTCACCCGCGGCGACGACCGTTGGCTCGTCTGCAACTGACGCCAACTTCTCCCGATTTTCGACCATCCACGGAAGCGGCGGGCATGACACTGTGAAAAGCTGCAATGGTGAGCTACGCAGGTGACATAACGCCGCAGCAAGCCTGGGAGCTGCTGCGCGAGCATCCGGAAGCCGTGCTCGTGGATGTGCGGACCGACGCGGAATGGCGGTATGTCGGAGTTCCCGACACGTCGTCGATCGGCCGCCGGACCGTGCTCATCGAATGGGTGAGCTATCCCACGGGTGCGCGCAACGAGTCCTTCGTCGACCAGCTGTTCGCGGCGGGCATCGACGAAGGCGCGGAGCGTCCGGTGATTTTCCTGTGTCGCTCCGGTCAGCGCTCGATCGGTGCGGCCGAGGCTGCGACAGCTGCCGGCATCGGACCCGCCTACAACGTGCTCGACGGGTTCGAGGGCGGGCTGGGGGCTGACAACCATCGCGGAACCAGCGGCTGGCGTGCAGTGGGCCTGCCGTGGCGGCAGTCGTGAGCGCAATCCCGCAGGGTGGCTCCTTCCGCAAGACACTGCCCGACTGGGTGCGCCCGGCAACGCTCGGCGTACGCGGCGGCACGATGCGGTCGGGCTTCGAGGAGACGTCCGAGGCGATCTACCTCAACTCCGGGTTCGTCTACGAGTCTGCCGAGGCTGCCGAGCAGGCGTTCACCGGCGAGGTCGATCACTTCGTCTACTCCCGCTACGGCAACCCGACCGTGAAGATGTTCGAGGAACGGCTGCGGCTGCTCGACGGTGCCGAGGGCTGTTACGCCACGGCATCCGGCATGTCCGCGGTGTTCACGGCGCTCGCCGCGCTGCTCGCCAAGGGTGATCGCCTGGTTGCCGCGCGCAGCCTGTTCGGATCGTGCTTCGTGGTGTGCAACGAGATCCTGCCCCGCTGGGGCGTGGAGACCGTGTTCGTCGACGGCGAGGACTTGGATCAGTGGGAGCAGGCGCTGTCGGTGCCGACCGCGGCCGTGTTCTTCGAGACACCGTCGAACCCGATGCAGACCCTCGTCGATGTCCGCAAGGTGTCGGAGATGGCGCACGCCGCGGGCGCGAAGGTAGTGCTCGACAACGTCTTTGCCACCCCTCTGCTGCAACGCAGCCTGGATCTGGGCGCCGATGTGATCGTGTATTCGGGAACCAAGCACATCGATGGTCAGGGTCGCGTCCTCGGTGGCGCGATCCTGGGCCCGAAGGACTACATCGACGGCCCGGTGCAGCAGTTGATTAGGCACACCGGACCGGCCCTGAGCCCATTCAACGCGCACACCCTGCTCAAGGGGCTCGAGACGATGCCGCTGCGCGTGCGCCATTCGGTCGACAGCGCACTGCGGATCGCGAAGTTCCTCGAGGCCGAGGCGGCGACCCGTTGGGTCAAGTACCCGTTCCTCGACTCGCATCCGCAGCACGAGCTGGCGACATCGCAGATGAGCGGCGGCGGCACCGTCATCACGTTCGAGCTCGATTCGGCGGAAGGTGAAGGCAAGAAGCGCGCCTTCGAGTTGCTGAACAAGTTGCAGATCGTCGACATCTCCAACAATCTCGGCGATTCGAAGTCGCTCATCACCCACCCGGCCACCACCACGCATCGCGCCATGGGTCCGGAGGGACGCGCCGCGATCGGCCTGTCCGACGGCGTCGTGCGCCTGTCGGTGGGCCTCGAGGATCCCGAGGACCTGCTGGAGGACTTGACGCAGGCGCTGCGCTGACACTTCCTTGTGTCCGGAGTCCTTAGTGTCCAGAGCGTGTGTCCAGAGCGCGAACGGGAGGGTTGAGCCATCGAGGTCGTACTGCTGGGCACCGGCAGCGCCGACGGGTGGCCCAACCCCTTCTGCACCTGCGCATCGTGCCGCACGGCTGCGGTTCGAGGCGAGATCCGAGGCCAGACGGCGGCACTCGTCGACGACACGATTCTGCTCGACTGCGGACCCGAGGTCCCGCGTGCTGCCGTCCATGCCGGACGCTCGCTGGCCCGCGTCCGCCACATCCTGTTCACGCATGCACACCCCGACCACGTGGGGCCGGCAGCGCTGCTGTTCCGCGCGTGGGTCCGCCGCGACGAACCCCTCGACGTGATCGGTCCCGCCGAGGCCCTGGACCTGTGCCGGGACTGGGTGGGTCCCGACGATCCGGTGAACTTCGTCCCGGTTGGCGCTGGCGATCGGATTGCACTGGGCGGCTACACGATTCGGGTACTCGAAGCGGCGCATACCGCGGTTCGAGACGGTGACAGCGTGCTCTACGACATCACCTCACCCGGTGGCGACCGGATGCTGTGGGCCACCGACACCGGTCCGCTGCCGGCGTCGACGCTCGACGCTGTCCGGAACGCGGCATACGGCGCGCTGTTCCTCGAGGAGACGTTCGGCACCCGCACAGACCTCGGTGCCGGACACCATGACCTGACCACCTTCCCTCGCACCCTCGCCGCGTTGCGCGAGTCCGGCGCAATCACCGCCGCCACCGATGTGGTCGCCGTGCACCTGAGTCACTACAATCCGCCGACAACGGAACTGGCGGCGCGGCTTGCACCGTGGGGTGCTCGGGTGGTGGCGGACGGCGCGACGGTGACAGTGGGCGCGCGCACGACGACCGCGTCGCCGGGCATTCGTCGCACCCTCGTCCTGGGCGGCGCCCGGGCCGGCAAGTCCACGTACGCGGAGGCGCTGCTGGCGGCGCACCCGCGGGTGACCTACCTGGCGACGGGCGGGGTGCGCGAAGGCGACCGCGAGTGGGCCGAGCGGATCGCGCTTCACCGGGCCCGACGCCCGGACGGCTGGACCACCGTCGAGACCACCGATGCTGCTGCGGTGCTCCGCGGCGCCCAGGAACCGGTGTTGCTGGACTGTCTCGGCACCTGGCTCACCGGGCGACTCGACCACCACGGCGTGTGGAACGGCGGGGACTGGAGCGCCGTCGGCGCCGATATCGCAGACCTCCTCGGCGCGGTCCGTGCGGTGTCGGTGCCGGTCGTTGCCGTCAGTAACGAGGTGGGCAGTGGCGTGGTGCCGCCCACTCCGGCGGGTCGCCGATTCCGGGACCTGCTGGGCCGGGTCAACTCCGCCGTTGCAGCCGAGTCCGAGTCGGTGGTCCTGGTCGTGGCGGGTGTGCCGACGCTGCTGCAGATGCGCTGAACCGGAGTTTCCGCCGATCACGGCTCCACCTGCGGGCGTTCGTTCTAGCCTGAGTGCGGGGCCGTTGCGGGGGCAAGCCCGATTCGGGGTTTTCATGACATCTGTACAGGGTCAATGTGATTCGTCGTTCGAAGGTGTTCGCGAGGTGTTCGAGGAGAGCTTCGCCGACGGGCAGAATCTGGGCGCAGCGGTGGCGATATTCGCCGACGGACTGCCGGTGGTGGACCTGTGGGGTGGTGTTGCCGATCGGAGCTCGGGACGGCCATGGGCCTGGGACACCTCTTGCGTGGTGTTCTCGTGTACCAAGGCGGTGACGGCGGCGTCGGCACTGTTGCTCGCCGAACGCGGCTACGTCACCCTCGATGCGCCCGTCGCCCAGTGGTGGCCGGAATTCGCGGACAACGGCAAGGGTGACGTCACGGTCGAACACCTTCTCAGCCACCAGGCCGGGCTGCCGGCGTTCGCCACACCGGTATCGGTCGCGCAGGCCGCCGATCCGGTCGCGATGGCGGACCGACTCGCGGCGCAGACCCCGGAGTGGGAGCCGGGCACCGACCACGGGTACCACGCGCTCACCTTCGGATGGTTGATTGCAGAACTGGTGCGACGGCACACCGGACTCACGGTCGGCGACTTCGTGCGAAAGGAGTTCGGCTCCGACCTGTGGATCGGCGCGCCGCCGGGCGTCATCGCCCGGGCCGCGCGCATCAGCGTGCCGCGCCGGGGCGAGCCGAAGTCGCCGCTCACGGATGTGGCGACCCAGACGCGGGTTGACGCAGCCTACGCCGAGCCTGGGTCGTTGATCTTCCGTGCCACCTCGAATCCTGCTGCGTCGTACAACGATCCGGTACTGCTCCGCGGGGGCTGGCCGGCTGCGGGCATGGTGACGACGGCCCGGGCGCTCGCGCGCTTCTATCGCGACCTGATGTTCGGCGTGAGCCTGCGCCCCGATACATTGCGTGAGGCGATCCGGGAGCGGGTCCGTGGACCGGACCGAGTGCTGCTCACCGACAGCGCGTACGGGCTCGGGTTCATGCGTCCGGCACAGAGTTTCGAGCTTCCCGAGGCGGCTCGTGCCGCTGCGTTCGGGCATCCCGGCGCTGGTGGCGTCGTCGGCCTCGGAGACCCGGAACACCGCCTGGCGCTTGCGTTCGTACCGAACCTCAAGCGCGACTACTTTGCAGGTGACCGCCGGGCCTACCGGCTGATCGAGGCGGCGTACGCGTCGATCACGTGAAACAATCGCGTCTCAGAACGGATTCGAGGTGCGTCCGACCAAATCGGCCACCGACTCGAGTACGAGTGTCGGGCGGTACGGGAACGTCTCCATCGACTCACGGGTGGAGATGCCGGTGAGCACCAGGATGGTTTGCAGCCCGGCTTCGAGCCCGGAGACGACATCGGTGTCCATCCGATCGCCGATCATCAGAGTGTTCTCCGAATGCGCTCCGATGGCGCGCAGCGCCGACCGCATCATCAGCGGGTTCGGCTTGCCGACGTAGTACGGCTCGCGCCCGGTCGCGCGGGTGATCAGGGCTGCGACCGAACCGGTGGCCGGCAGCGAGCCGTCTCGGGACGGACCGGTGGCGTCGGGGTTGGTGGCGATGAACCGAGCGCCGCGTTCGACCAGTCGGATCGCGGTGGTGATCGCCTCGAACGAGTACGTGCGGGTTTCGCCGAGTACCACGTAGTCGGGATCATTGTCGGTGAGGACGTAGCCGATCTCGTGCAACGCGGTAGTGAGGCCGGATTCGCCTACCACATAGGCACTTCCGCCGGGGCGCTGGTTCTTCAGGAACGTCGCGGTGGCCAGCGCCGAAGTCCAGATGGACTTCTCGGGGATGTCGAGTCCACTGCGCAGCAGTCGCGCCCGCAGATCCCGTGGGGTGCGGATCGAGTTGTTGGTGAGGACGATGAACGGGGTTTCGGCCTCCTGCAGTTCGGTCAGAAAGGCGTCCGCGCCGGGAATGATGTGTTCCTCGTGGACCAGTACCCCGTCCATGTCCATCAGGTATGTCCAGCCGGGGTTCTGCTCGTCAGTACTCACGTCTCCAGTATCCGTCATGCCCCGATCGCGGGTCCGAGTACCGCCCACGAATCCTGCATCTCGGCCTCGAACAGTCCCCACGAGTGACTGCCCTCGCTGCGGTAGACGACGGTGGCGGGAATGCCGAGCGAGCGCAGGCGCGCATCCATCACCGCCGTGCACCCCTTCGTGATCGCCTCCACGGTGCCGCCGCCGATCGCTTGCGGGATGGTCAGCAGCGGGTTGTGATCGTCGATGGGGCCGGGTAATCCGGACGCTGCGGACAGGAACAATGCCTTGCCGCGCAACCGTTCTGCCTGCACTACCGGATCGTGCTGGATCCACAGCGGGCCACCGATCGGCCCCCACATGTTGGCCGCGTTGCCGCCGCCGCGCAGCTCCACCATCGATCGCACCATCGCCTGACCGTTGGGATCGCTGGTCTGCGCGCAGCCGCTGTACGAGCCGACGCCGCGGTAGACGTCGGGCGCCTGGATCGCGAGGTCCAGGACCGGGCCGGCACCCATCGACACCCCTCCGATCGCGTTGACGCCGGTGGTGCCGAACTGGCGGTCCACCACCGCGGGCAGCTCGCGGGTGAGGTATGTCTGCCACTTGTTGCGGCCCAGCACCGGATCGTCGGCGACCCAGTCGGTGTACATCGAGTATTTGCCACCCACCGGAAGCACCACGTTGACATTCTTGTCGGCGAAGAACTGCGCGACCTTGGTGTTGTTGAACCACGAGATCCCGTCCTCGCCGCCGCCGATGCCGGTGAGCAGGTAGAACGTGGGTGCCGGACCGCCGGTGGCCGGGTGGATCACGTCGTTGGGGATCACCCGGTTCATCGACGGCGAGTACACGAAGATGCGGGTGATCGTGTTGCTCACCTGGACGACGCCCTCGACGTATGCGCCCGCCGGGGCCGCGTGGGCGGAGAACGTCCCACCGAGCAGCGTCCCTACCAGCAACCCCGTGAGTGAGATCGAGTGGAGGATCCGGCGTCTGACACGGGCCGTCGTCCCAGGGCTTCTCATCGCGCACCTCCGGTCGGATCGACCTGAATTGCTGTCCGGCTGAGTGAAGCTCACGCCAGCATATCCGCACCGAGATGGAGTGGAGGCGGGATCGAGAGCGCGCGTCCGATTCGGGAGCGGATGTCGCGGTGTGTGCGGATTCGTGGACGACGGTTGGCCGCACATGGCCGAGCCTCGGGGGCGGAAGCTCTCTCCGGGGTGGGCGCCCGAGCGCCTTCGAGTTCCAGCGAGCAACCGAACGTGCATTTCCCGCCGGTTCGGTCTTGGATGTCGGTATGGACGGCAACCGAACTCCCGACCCGGTCCGCCTCGCGGCCGGGTCCGTCGCATTCGTCGGCGACGCGCTGCGATTCGCGGCGGGTACGACACTGGACCTTGCGCGCCGCGTGCCCGGGGTGGATGCGGGGCTGGCGGCGCTCGAGTCGCGTGGCGCCGAGACCTTGCGCGCGGCGGACGCGTTGACCGATCGCTTGCTGCATGCGGTGCTGCGCCGGGTGGTGGCGGCCGCCTTGACGGAGGTGGACATCACCGCGGTGGTCCGGGACCACGTCGACCTGGACACGATCGCCGAGGGGATCGACATCGAGCGGATCGTCGACCGAGTGGACGTCGACGCGATCGCGGCCCGGGTGGACATCGCGCCCATTCTGGACCGGGTGGACGTCAACGACATCGCCGCACGGGTCGATATCGAACAAATCATCGACAGGGTGGACGTGGACGCCATTGCGGCGAAGGTGGATGTGGACGCGGTGATCGAACGGGTCGATCTGGTCGATCTGTCGAACAGCGTCATCGAGGGCGTCGACCTGCCGCGGATCATCCGCGAATCGACGGGGTCGATTTCCACCGAGGCCGTGCGGGGGGCCCGCAGCCAGGGCATGCAGGCCGACGACGCCGTCGCCGGGTTCGTCGGCCGATTGTTCGGCAGGGGCGAGCCGGACGTGAAGACCGAGGGCGAGCGGGACGCCGACGGCGGTGCTCGGTGACGGGCGCCCGGCAGGATGACCCGCCGCACCGGCCCGCCGGCATCGTCACTCGCGGCCTCGGCGCGTTGATCGACATCGGGGTGGTGCTGTTCCTGATGGGTGGAATCTACGTGGGACTGATGTTCATCCGGTTGCTCTTCTCGCCGCAGGACTTTCGCTTCCCGCAGGCGCAGTTTCTGCTGTCCGCCACGACGTTCGTCGCGTTGTCGGTGCTGTATCTGACGGTGTGCTGGGGGACCAGCGGGCGGACCGTCGGTGCCGTGGCGATGGGGCTGCGGATGGTCAGCCGCAACGGCCGCCTGGTGCGGTGGCCGCGGTGCGCGGCCCGTGCGGTGCTGTGTGTGCTGTTCGGTTTCGGGCTGTTCTGGGCGGCCGTCGACCCGCGGCGGCGCTCCCTGCAGGACATTCTGTTGCGCACGTCGGTGGTTTACGACTGGCGGGCGGATCCCGGCCTGGTCGAGCATCGTTGAGACCGGACTCTGCCCCCGGAGACCGCTGCGGGGCATACTCGAACCCACATCGAATCGGGTAGACGATCGGAGAACCGGTGGTACAGGGATTGAAGTTGGGCTTGAAGGCGTCCGCGGAGCAGTTCGGTCCGCGCGACCTGGTGGAACTGGGCGTGATGGCCGAGGAACACGGCCTCGACAGCGTCACCGTCAGCGACCACTTCCAGCCCTGGCGGCACAACGGCGGCCATGCGCCGTTCTCGATCGCATGGATGACCGCCGTGGGGGAGCGCACTCAGCGTCTGCAGCTCGGCACCTCGGTGATGACTCCGACGTTCCGCTACAACCCGGCCGTCGTAGCGCAGGCGTTTGCGACAATGGGCTGCCTGTACCCAGGACGCGTCATGCTCGGTGTCGGCACCGGGGAGGCGCTCAATGAGATCGCGACCGGATTCAAGGGCGAATGGCCCGAGTTCAAGGAGCGTTTCGCGCGCCTGCGCGAGTCGGTGCAGCTGATGCGTGAGCTGTGGACCGGCAACCGCGTCGACTTCGAGGGCGAGTACTACCGCACCAAGGGCGCATCGATCTACGACGTTCCCGAGGGCGGCATCCCCGTGTACATCGCCGCGGGCGGTCCCGTCGTGGCGCGCTACGCGGGTCGCGCCGGCGATGGCTTCATCTGCACGTCCGGTAAGGGCATGGACCTGTACACCGAGAAGCTGATGCCCGCGGTAACGGAGGGCGCCGAAAAAGTGGGGCGCAACGTCGCCGACATCGACCGGATGATCGAGATCAAGATCTCGTACGACACCGATCCTGCGGCCGCGCTGGAGAACACCCGCTTCTGGGCACCGCTGTCGTTGACGCCGGAGCAGAAGCACAGCATCGAGGACCCGATCGAGATGGAGGCCGCTGCCGACGCGCTGCCGATCGAGCAGGTTGCCAAGCGCTGGATCGTGGCGTCGGATCCGGACGAGGCGGTCGCGCTCGTCAAGCCGTACCTCGACGCGGGTCTCAACCACTTGGTGTTCCACGCGCCCGGCCACGACCAGAAGCGGTTCCTCGACCTCTTCGAACGCGACCTCGCGCCGCGCCTGCGTGCCCTGGCCTGACAGTTGCCGTGAAGCGGGTCCAACTTCTCAGCGGCGGGTGAGCGCGAACATCCGCAGGTTCCGGTCGGTGCGGCCCTGATACACCGCGTAGGCACCGGCCAGTTCGATGAACTGCTGGTAGAGCCGGTCCTTGTCCTCGCCGGTGACTTCAGTGGCGAGGACGGGGATGTCGCGCCCGGCCATCGTGACACTCACTGCGGGGTGCGCCAGCAGGTTCGACGTCCACGCCGGGTGGTGCTGCTGCCCGAAGTTGCTGCCCACGACCACGAGGCGGTCGCCGTCGCGGATGTAGAGCAGCGGGGTGGTTCGCCGCTGCCCGGACTTGCGGCCGACGGTGTTGAGCAGCACTGTCGGTGCGCCGATGGGGCCCAGGACGGTGTACCGGCCCTTGCTGCGTTCGAGCAGTCTGCGGTCGACTCCGGCGAGCCGGCGGATGGTCCACGACCCCAGTCGGGTGGACGCAAACGCGGTGCCCGGGCGACGCAGGATGCTGTTCTCCGAACCCCATCGCACGTCCGGGAATGACGATTCGCTCATGGACGCCGATTATGCGCGATCGTCACTAGGCTGTCGCTCATGGCTGATTCGGGCAATGTATCGAGCGTTTACATCGCTTCGCCGGAGGGGGATACCGGAAAATCGACCGTCGCACTGGGCGTGCTGCAGATGCTGTGCGCGTCGACGGCACGGGTGGGGGTGTTCCGCCCCATTGCGCGCGGCACCGACGAGACGGACCACATTCTCGAGCTGCTCATCGACCACACCACCGCCGACCTGAACTACGAGCAGTGCCTCGGTGTGACTTACGAGCAGGTGCATGAGGATCCCGACGGCGCCCTCAGCGAGATAGTCTCGCGCTACCACCAGGTGGCCGAGCACTGCGACGCGGTGGTGATCGTCGGTTCCGACTACACCGATATCGCCAGTCCCAGTGAGCTCGGTTACAACGCCCGGATCGCGGCCAACCTCGAGGCGCCGGTACTGCTGACACTGCGCGGGGTACATCGCAGCCCGGTGGAAGTACGTCAGCTGGCGCAGCTGTGCGCGGTGGAGCTGGGCGCGCAGCACGCGCACCTGGTCGCGATCGTGGCGAACCGTTGCGCGCCGGAGATGCTCGACGAGTATGCCTCGGCCCTCGAATCATTGGGGGTGCCGGCGTGGAGCCTGCCGGAGATCCCACTGCTGGTCGCGCCCACGATGGCCGAGCTGCTCGATGCTGTCGAGGGCCGCTTGTACAGTGGCGACACCGCGCTGATGCAGCGCGAGGCGCTGAAGGTGATGGTGGGTGGGATGACGGCGGAACACATCCTCGAACGCCTCGGCGAGGGCACGGTGGTGATCGTGCCCGGTGACCGTTCCGACGTTCTCCTGGCGATGATGAACGCGCATGAGGCGCAGGGATTTCCGTCACTTTCCGGCATTATCATGAACGGCGGAATCGCGCCGCACCCAGCGATTGCGAAGCTGATGGCGGGACTCAATCCGCGGCTGCCGATCCTGGCCACCGAGATGGGCACGTTCGACACCGCCCATACTGCGGCTCAGACCCGTGGCCGGGTGGCGGTCGGCTCGCTGCGCAAGGTCGATACCGCGCTGAGTCTGATGGAGCGCCGGGTGGACGCTCCGACCCTGATCGAGCGGTTGCGTCTGCGAATCCCGTCGGTGATGACTCCACAGATGTTCGAGTACCAGCTGATCGACCGGGCTCGCTCGGACCGCAAGCACATCGTCCTCCCCGAGGGCGAGGACGATCGAATCCTGCGGGCCGCTGGACGCCTGCTCCGCAGGCAGGTGGTGGACCTGACGATCCTCGGTGAAGAGGCGAAGGTTCGGGCCCGCGCTGCCGAACTGGGGGTGGACCTCTCGTCGGCGCTGGTGCTCGATCCCACGCAGTCGGACTACATCACCGAGTTTGCGATCGAGTACGCCCGATTGCGCGCCCACCGCGGTATGACGGTGGAGCGCGCCCGCGAGGTCATGGCGGACATCTCCTATTTCGGAACAATGATGGTTCACAGGGGGCTTGCCGACGGCATGGTGTCCGGTGCCTCGCACACCACGGCCCATACGATCCGGCCGTCGCTCGAGATCATCAAGACACAGCCCGGAGTGTCGACGGTGTCGAGCGTGTTCCTGATGTGTCTGTCGGACCGGGTGCTCGCGTATGGGGACTGCGCCGTCGTTCCGGATCCCACGGCCGAGCAGCTCGCCGACATTGCGATCTCGTCGGCCGGGACCGCGGCTCGGTTCGGAATCGACCCGCGGGTCGCGATGCTGTCGTACTCGACGGGTGATTCGGGGTCCGGGGTGGACGTCGACAAGGTGCGCACCGCGACGGCTCTGGTCCGCCAGCGGCGTCCGGACCTGTTGGTGGAGGGCCCAATCCAGTACGACGCCGCCGTCGAGCCGACGGTTGCGAATGCGAAGCTGCCCGGATCGGAGGTCGCCGGCCGCGCTACGGTTTTCGTGTTCCCGGACCTCAACACCGGCAACAATACGTACAAGGCGGTGCAGCGTAGTGCCGGTGCCGTCGCGGTGGGGCCGGTGCTGCAGGGCCTGAACAAACCAGTGAACGACCTGTCCCGGGGCGCGCTGGTGCAGGACATCGTCAATACCGTCGCGATCACCGCTGTCCAGGCACAGGACGGTCCCGAGAAGGATATGACATCGTGACCGAATCTATTGTGCTGGTAATCAATTCGGGGTCTTCCTCGATCAAGTTCCAGCTGGTGCATCCGGTGACGGGGGACGCGATCGGGTCCGGTCTGGTGGAGCGGATCGGGGAGCCGGTGGGCCGCATCGTCTACCGGTATGCGGGCGGGGTGATGGAGCGTGAACTGCACCTTCCCGATCACATTGCCGGCCTGCGAGCCGCGGAGGCTGTGATCGCCGAGACCGGCCCGCCGCTACGCGAGCGTGGCATCGTGGCCGTAGGGCACCGGGTGGTCCACGGCGGCGCGGTGTTTCACGAGCCGACCATTGTCGACGACGCCGTGCTGAAGGAACTGCGCCGGCTGTCCACCCTCGCGCCGCTGCACAACCTGCCCAACGTGATCGGCATCGAGGTGGCGCGCCGGCTGCTGCCGGACGTCCCGCATGTCGCGGTGTTCGACACCGCGTTCTTCCATACGCTGCCCGATGCCGCTGCGACGTATGCAATCGATGCGGAGGTGGCCCGCACGAACCGGATCCGCCGCTACGGTTTTCATGGAACCTCGCACGAGTACGTGAGCGGCAGAGCGGCGGACTTCCTGGGTCGCGACGGCGCGGACCTTCGCCAGATCGTCCTGCACCTCGGGAACGGCGCATCGGCGTCCGCGATCCGGGGCGGGCGGGCGATCGACACGTCGATGGGCATGACCCCGCTCGAGGGCCTCGTGATGGGCACCCGCAGCGGCGACATCGACCCGGGTGTCATCCTGTATCTGCACCGGAATGCCGGTATGAAGGTGGATGAGATCGACGACCTGCTCAACCGGCACTCAGGGCTCAAGGGCCTGTGCGGGGAGAACGACTTCCGGTCGGTGCTCGAACTCGTGGCCGACGGCAATCCCGACGCGAAGCTGGCGTACGACGTGTACGTGCACCGGCTGCGCCGCTACATCGGCGCGTATCTCGTAGAGCTCGGCGGCGTCGATGCCGTCACCTTCACCGGAGGGGTGGGGGAAAACAATGTCGACGTCCGCCGCGACTCCCTTGCCGGACTCGAGGGTCTCGGTATCGTGATCGACGAGACCCGCAACGAGTCGCCGGAACGGGTGGCGCGCCGGATCAGTTCCGACACCTCGGCGGTCGAGGTGTTGGTGGTGCCCACCAACGAGGAGCTCGCCATCGCACGGAAGGCGATCGCGCTCTCCTGACTCGGAAAAGTGGTGCCACTAGGCCGGTGTGATCGGGACCTTCGACCCTCGTGGCGGAACCATCGGAAGTCCGACTATTTCGGATATGGTTGCCAACCCCGAGATCGACCTTGCTCCAACGCGAACGCCGACGCCATCACGACCGGCGCCGGCCCGCCGCGCGACAGTGGGACCCAAGGGCTCGTTCATCTACAAGATGATCACGACCACCGATCCCAAGGTGCTCGGTGTCATGTACCTGGTCACCGCGTTCGCGTTCTTCCTCATCGGTGGCCTCATGGCGCTGCTGATGCGGACCGAGTTGGCGATCCCGGGCTTGCAGTTTCTGTCGAACGAGCAGTTCAACCAGCTGTTCACGATGCACGGCACGATCATGCTGCTGCTGTACGCGACTCCGGTCGTGTTCGGCTTCGCCAACTTTCTGGTCCCTCTGCAGATCGGCGCGCCGGACGTGAGCTTCCCACGCCTCAACGCGCTGAGCTACTGGATGTATTTGTTCGGTGGTCTCATCGCGACGGCCGGCTTCATCACCCCGGGTGGCGCCGCCGACTTCGGGTGGACCGCCTACGTGCCGCTGTCGAATGCGGTGCACTCGCCGGGTCTGGGCGCCGACCTGTGGATCATCGGATTGACTCTCGGTGGTGTCGGCACCATCCTCGGTGGCGTCAACTTCATCACCACCATCGTGTGCCTGCGTGCCCCCGGCATGACCATGTTCCGGATGCCGATCTTCACGTGGAACATCCTCATCACGTCGCTGCTGATTCTGCTGGTGTTTCCGCTGCTCGCGGCCGCGCTCATCGGTCTGTGGGTGGACCGTCACCTCGGTGCGCATCTGTTCGACCCGGCGACGGGTGGAGTCATGTTGTGGCAGCACCTGTTCTGGTTCTTCGGTCATCCCGAGGTGTACGTCATCGCGCTGCCGTTCTTCGGCATCGTCTCGGAGATCTTCCCGGTGTTCTCCCGTAAGCCGATCTTCGGCTACAGCGGCCTGGTGTACGCGACCATGGGTATTGCGGCACTCTCGATCGCGGTGTGGGCGCACCACATGTATGCGACGGGAGCCGTTCTGCTGCCGTTCTTCTCGTTCATGACGTTCCTCATCGCGGTTCCGACCGGGGTGAAGTTCTTCAACTGGATCGGCACGATGTGGCGCGGTCAGCTGACGTTCGAATCGCCGATGCTCTTCGCGGTCGGCTTCCTGGTGACCTTCCTCTTCGGTGGGTTGTCGGGCGTGCTGCTGGCCAGCCCGCCGATCGACTTCCACGTCACCGACTCGTACTTCGTTGTCGCGCACTTCCACTACGTGCTGTTCGGCACCATCGTGTTCGCCACCTACGCGGGCATCTACTTCTGGTTCCCGAAGATGACCGGCCGGATGATGGACGAGCGGCTGGCGAAGGTTCACTTCTGGCTCACCCTGGTCGGTTTCCATGCGACCTTCCTGGTGCAGCACTGGCTGGGCGCCGAGGGCATGCCGCGTCGTTACGCGGACTACCTGCCGTCCGACGGCTTCACCATGCTGAACTCGATCTCGACGGTCGGCTCGTTCATCCTGGGCGCTTCGACGCTGCCGTTCCTGTGGAACGTCTTCAAGAGCTACCGCTACGGCGAGGTCGTCACGGTCGACGACCCGTGGGGCTACGGCAACTCGCTCGAATGGGCCACCAGTTGCCCGCCGCCGCGGCACAACTTCACCGAGCTGCCCCGGATCCGCAGCGAGCGTCCGGCCTTCGAGCTGCACTACCCGCACATGGTCGAGCGCATGCGCGAGGAGGCACACGTCGGAATCGGCCACGACAAGGGTAAGGGCGCCGGCAGGGAAACCGAGTTGCGGCACGAATCGAGGGTCTGACGATGGACGACGGGACGCGGTACGGCAACTGGATGGTCGATGTTCCACCCGTCGAACTGCGGCCGGATCCGGGCCGGATGCTGGCCCCGATGCTCTCCCTGGCATTGTCGTTGGCAACCCCACTGGTACTGCCGGTTCCGGTGACCGCACTGCTCGTCGCGGCCGCGCTGGGATGGATCGTGTCCCGAGTCCGGGAGGCCGGCAGGGGAGTACGGCTCAGAACAGGCTCCGCGGCCGCACCGCATTCGCCAGGTCGACCAGGGTGTAGCGGTGAGTGGGAGCGGGGGCGACGCGGGCCATCGCCCGCAACGCCGCCTCGGTGCCCGCCCGCAGGCCGCGTTCGGTGAACGGAACGCCCAGCAGCGGTTCGCGTCCCGTGGTGGTGTTGTGCCCGGAGAGGAGCCATTGCAGGGCGGTACCGAGCACCACGGTGCGCATCTGCGGCCCGCGTCGCTCGCCCGGGGGGAGGGCGCTCACCCGACGCGCCGATTCGCGCAGTGTCGATTCTTCGATGGCCCCGATCGGACGCTCCGAGAGGAGCGTCAGCACCGACGTCATCCGGGCCACCGTGTAGTGGCGTGAGCTCACCGGCACGCGGTCCAGCGCGTCGACGGCTGCCCGGTAATCGCCTTGCGCGGTGAGCTGCCGGGCCAGCCCGAAACCCGCGCTGACGATGTTGCGGTCGGTCCGCCAGACGATGCGGTACGAGCGCTCGGCGATCGACCGCCAGTGGTCGACATCGATATCGTGGCCGTGCTGGATCACCAGTTCGGCGGCAGCGGCCACCGCGAGCTCGGGAGCGGACTCGCCGGGCATCGCTGCGAGCACGGATTCGAAACGGCCATGAGCGGATTCGTGCCGACCGCCGAGCAGGTCCGCAAGCCCCCGGTACCAGTCGATTCGCCATTCGTCCGGCCGGTCGCGTGCCAGCGTCTCGAGTAGTTCGTCGGCTCTCTCGCCGCTACCGAGGTCGAGGTGGGCGCGGATCTCGGCGAGCATCAGCTCGAGCGACGGGGCCGTTACACCGGGACGCGTGAGTTCCTGGTCCCGGGTTCGTCGCAGCGCATCGAGTGTCAGCTGTGGTTCGCTGTGCGCCGCGGCGGCCACGAGGTGGGCGCTGGGATCGTCCGGGTCGACCAGGGGGACAGGCAGCGCCTGCGCAACCGCGTGCGCGCTGAGCGTGGCGTCCCGCTCGATGCCGTCCGCGAACACGTCGGTCTGCTCCACGAACTCCTCGGCGCCGAACGTGGCGCGCTGCGGGCTGAACACCGGCGACATGCCGGGATGTTCTCGGCCGGTCTGCTGGGCGAGGATCTCCCGCAGCACCCCGGTGAGTTGTCCGGCGATCTCATCGGCAGAGCGGAAGCGCCGCAAGGGGTTCGGATTGGTCGCCCGTAGAAGTAGCCGGCGGAACGAGACGTACTGCGCGAGCAGTGGCGCCTCATCCGGGGAGGGCAGGCCGTCGAGGTAACGGCCGTTCTCGGAGGGCAGGTCGAGGGTGAGGGCTGCGAGCGTGCGGCCCACCGTGTAGATGTCGGAGGCCACTGTCGGGCCGGTCTCGGGGACCTCCGGAGCCTGGTATCCGGGGGTCCCGTACAGGTAGCCGTAGCTTTCGATCGGGGCCACGGCGCCGAGATCGATCAGCTTGACCTGTTCGTCGGTGAGCATCACGTTCTCGGGCTTGAGATCGTTGTAGGCCAAACCGATCGAGTGCAGGTAGGCCAGCGCCGGCAGGATCTCGAGCACATAGGCGATAGCCTCTTCGACTGGCAGCCGTTCCGGCCGCGAATGCGTCGCGAGTATGTCCCGCAGCGACGCGCCGCCGACGTACTCCATCACCAGGTACCCGCACGGTTCGCCATCGGCGCGTGGATGTTCGACGAAGTTGTAGATGCGCACGATGCTCGGATGAGCCACCTCCGCGAGGAACTGGCGTTCGGCGAGCGCGACCGCGTGGGCCTCGGAGTCGCCGAAGTGCAGCAGCCCCTTGAGGACCACCCAGCGGTCATCGACGTTGCGGTCGACGGCCAGATACACCCAGCCGAGGCCACCGTGGGCGATGCAGCCCTGTACCTCGTACTGTCCCGCAACCAGTTCGCCGGGCGAGAGCAGTGGCGCGAACTGGAATGGTGCCCCGCAGTGCGGGCAGATTCCGGACGTGGCCCCGGGCCCGTCAGCGGTGGTACGCCCGACCGGCCGGCTGCACCTCCAGCAGAACCGTTTACGCTCGGGCACATAGGGATCGGTCAGAACTGCCGATGTGGGATCGCGTCGCGGAACAGGCGGCACCTCGACCAGACCTCCGCCGAGCCGGCGGCGCAGGGTAGTGCGGGCACGCTGGGTGCGGTCGCTGCGTCGTCCCGTGGTCTGGGACACCTCTTGGGTGGGTGTCGGTTCACCGAGGCCGGGCGACGCGCGCGTCACCGCGATCTCATCCGCTTCGTCCGGATCGTTCTCTCCCGCAGTCTTTCCGGTCATCACTCCTCGGCTCTGTCGATTGCCTCAGTTCGATGCAGCGTCGGCGGTCGTCGGGGCGCGGGCCCGATGGGCGGTCACTGGTACTCCCTCAACCGGGGCCACAGCCCCACCGGGATGCCGATCGCGGCGACAACGGTCAATACCACCGCGCCCGGCCCCAGCGCGGACAGCACTGTCGATGAGCGAGAGATGTCCCGTCGGAGCTCCGCCCGCGCGCTGTCGGCGGCGTTGGTGAGCGCGCCGTCCACCGCCGAGAATTGTGCGGCCGAGCTGTCCGGATCGGCGCCCGCCGTCATCGCCGCGGCAGACATCCAGTCACCGCTCGACAGCGCGTCCAGCATGCGCTGGTGGGACGCGTCCCACTGGCTCAGCTCCACCGAGGCACGGGCGACATCGTCGCGGCCGATACGGGCCGTGTACGTGTCGAGCAGATTGTGCAACTCGGTGGTGGCGGCGTTGAACGCCCGGGCGTGGTTCTCGGACTCGTCTCGCCGGACCAGCTGCAGGGTCTCCTCGGTCCGTGCCTGCTGCGCGAGGATGCGTGCGGCATCGAGTGTCGTGAGCGGACGCGAGCCCTCGGTCACCGCCCGGTGCGCACTGGTCGCCGAGACGAGGCCGGCGATCAGCATCCATGCGAGCAGCACAGCCACCATTGCGGTGGTGAACACCAGGCCCGGGTTGAGCGTGCGCCGGGTCCGCCGCGCCATCACGATCTGCGTCGCGACGAACGCGATCAGCAGCGCCACCAGCAACCCGATCGGCGTCCACAGGGGACGTCCGAATCCTGACTGCGGTGCCGTGGCGGCGGCGGCCCGCTCACTGTGCAGGGCCTCCGCGAGCGGCAGCAACCGGGTCTGCATCAGGGTCGATGCCTCTGCCAGATACGCCCCACCCATCGGATTGCCCGCGCGGTTGTTGGTTCGCGCGGTCTCCACCAGGCCCGTGTACACCGGCAGGTCGGTGGAGATTTGAGTGAGCAGCCGTCGGCTGGTGTCGTCGCCGGGCAGACCGTCCGATGTGGACACCAGCTCGGCCGCCGCCGTCCCGACCGCCTGCGTGTACGTATCGCGCACCGCCTGCGGCTCCACCCCTCCCGAGAGGAAGGCAGTTGCCGCGGCGGCATCGGCCACCGACAGCGAGGCGTACAGGTTTTGCGTCGATTGGGCGAGCGGTTCGGTGGTGGTGAGCAGCGTGTCGATCTCCTGCTTGCGCTCGTTGACCGTGGCCGACGCGATCAGGCCCACAGCGAGCGTGCCGAGCAGCAGTGCGACGCCGACCGCGAGCAGCCGCGCCGGGGTGGACCGCAGCAGTTCGCTGAGGGGAATCTGGGGTGAGAGGGCAGTCGAGGTTTCCCGCCGGGTCGGATCCCCCGACGGCTTCCGCTGCGTCGTGTTCCCCAGTATCGCGTAGTGATGCCGTGTCACGGCAGTCGCCTCGGCTTCCGAAGGTCATGTGGTTCGGGTCCGTATGCCGAGCATATAAGCAGGACCGGCAGGTTGATCCGCCATTGCGGTCCTGTCGCGGGGAATACTGTGGGGACAGGCGAGTGGCTCGGCGAACAGGGCAGGTGAGGGGTACTCCATGCGCGGTGACGGAGACGGGTGGGCAACCACCCCGGACGGGGTGCGACATTGGGGTCGGCACGGCGCGGCGGGGCTGTTGCTACGCGCTCCGCTGCCGGGCGGATCGGCCTCGGTCCTGCTCCAGCATCGAGCGGCGTGGAGCCACCAGGGCGGCACGTGGGCCCTGCCGGGCGGCGCGCGGGACAGCCACGAGACCACCGTCCACGCGGCAGTCCGCGAGGCGCAGGAGGAGACGGGCATCGACGTGGACGCGGTGCAGGTGCGCACCGAGCGGGTGACCGCGAGCGTCGACGGCGGCTGGACGTACACGACGGTGATCGCCGACGTGTCGGCGCCACTGCCGGTTGTCCCCAATGGTGAGAGCACCGAGCTGCGCTGGGTGCCTGAGAACGAGGTGGAGTGCATGCCGTTGCACCCCGGCTTCGCGGTGGCCTGGCCGACATTGCGCACCACCGAGATGAGGGTGCTGTTGGATACCGCGAACGTGCTCGGTTCGCGACCGAACGGTTGGTGGCGTGATCGCGCGGGCGCGACGACGGACCTGCTGGATCGGATCGCACAGGTGCTGCCGCGCACGATCGAACTGCCCGACGGCGGATTCGGCTGGCTGCCGCGGATCGAGGCTGTGCTCGAGGGTCAGGCCCGCGGCGCCGAGTATCTCGACGCCCGGGTACCGGTGCACGCGGCCGGGGGCAGCGGCGACGACGCAGTGGCCGCGCTCGCGTCGGGGGCAGCGACCCTGACCGCAGTCGTCACCGCCGACCGCGGCCTACGCGGACGGTTGCCGGCCTCGGTGCTGGCGCTGTCACCGTCCACCGTGCTGGCGTGGCTGGACTGATCGGTCAGCCGCGGTTGATGACGAACCGTCGGCCGGTGATCGACGTCGGCCGGATCTCCACGAAGTTGAACTTGTCGGTGGGCACCCACGACTGCAGGTCCAGCGCTTCGGCGGCGTTGATCTCGTCGAACCGCACCAGCGTGCGGGCCGCACCGTGCACGACGACGCTCCAGCCCGCGGTGTCGTCGGCGTGGTCCGCCTGGAAGGCGACCTGTGGGTGCACGGTGATCTCGGCGAGCTTGTCGCCCTCCGCGGTGCGGAAGTACACCTTGTCCTCGCGGACCGCGTAGTTCACCGGATAGATCTCCGGCGTTCCGTCTATCACCACGACGAGCCGGCCGAGGCGGCCGGTGCGCAGTTGCTCCCAGCTCTCCTGCTCGGTGAGCGCGGTGACGGGTCCGGTGGTGCGGGGCTGGTCCGGCATGTCTGCTCCGATCCTCGATGACCTTCTACCGTCGACTCTGCCCCCTCGTGAGGTCGCATGCCAGCAGGTTGGAGTGTGAGCTGCGCATCAGTGGTCGAGGATCCGGCGGAGTTGCCGAGCCTGCGCGGCGAGTTCACCGCTGGAGGTGAACAGTTCGGTCTCGTCCACGCACAGGTCGGGTGTCCACCACACCGTTCGGTGCCGCAGCCGGTGCCATGGTCCGGCCGAGGTGTGCACGGCCGGCGCGAAGTGAGCGGTGATCTCCGTCGTCGGGATCGGCACAGGCATGGTTCGGGTTGCGAACAGCCCCGGGGGCAGGGCGTCGAGCAGGATCGCCGCGCGTTCGACGCCGGTGAACTCTAGTGTCGGGAGGAGCCGGATCCACACGTCGAATTCGGGTTCGGCGCCACCCGCGAACGGCCGGGCCGAGTTGATCGGCCGGATGTCGAGGTGCTGCGAGAACGGTACGAAGTCGACCGGAATATCCAGGGCGGGAAGCTTCTCCGGATTGTCCGCGGCATCGGACATCGGCGCATGGACGGCGGGGGCGATGTTGCGCGACAGCCGGACAAGTGCCGTGGCGGCCGAGTCGAGGTCCACCTGCACGCCGGGCGAGCGGCCCCCGTGCCCGGGGCGGACCGTGGCGGCAATCGGACCGGGGCGCACCGGGGCGTAGAAGTGCGCGGTGGCGGCGACGGGAACCGCATCGGTCTCGACGGCCGCGGCGCGCAGCATGGCGGCGAGCACGAGCCCGCCGTGGATGCCGTCGAACGCGCGCCACGTGTCGTCGAAGTGTCCGGGGAACGGGGTGAGGGTTGTGGTCATACCGAGAACTCCTGTGCAGTAACGGTTTGCTGGATACGTGGGGCGGCGGGGCGCGGCGACATCGCGAGCGCAGTAACGGCGCCGAGCGCCGCGAGTCCGGCGATCGTCCACCATGCGGCGGTGAAGCCGGAGGCGGCGAGCACCGCGACCAGGACGGCGATGCCGAGGACGCTGCCGATCTGGCGGCTGGTATTGACGACGGCGCTACCGGTCGCACCCTGCGCCGCGGGCAGTGTCGCGGCGGCGGTGGACAGGATCGTGGGCAGGGCCAGTCCGACGCCCGCACCGACGATCAGCCAGCCGGGCAGCAGGCCGGTCGTGTAGTTGGCGGTGGCTTGGCCCTGCCCACCGACGCTGAGGAGGATCAGTACGGTGCCGCCCCCGCACAGTGTGCTGCCGAGTGCGGTGACGACACCGGTCGGCAGGCGTCTGCTCAGGATCTGGCCGACCACCGCGAACGCCGGCACCAGCATCGGTCCGGGTGCGATTGCGAGTCCGGTGCGCAGCGCGGAGTAGTCCCACTGGTTCTGCATCCACAGTATGTTCGCGAGAAGTCCGGCCGCGAACGACGCACTGAACGCGATCGCGGTGACATTGGCCCATGCGAAGGGACGCACCCGCAGCAGCGCCGGGTCGAGGAGGGGGTTCCGGTGCCGCACAGTGCGGCGGGCGAACCAGGCGAGCGCGAGCACTCCGAGGACAGCGGCCGCGAGCGTGCCGGAATGTGTCCATCCCCATTCGGGGCCCTGCACCAGGGCGAGGGACACTGCGCCGACGCCGAACGCGAGGACGGCCGCGCCGGTGAGGTCGACGGCGGTCGGGTTCGGGTCACGGGATTCGGGCACCGTGCGCGCGGCCACCCACAGTAGGACCAGTCCGATGGGCACGTTGATCAGGAAGATCCAGCGCCACGACGCGGCCACGAGCAACCCGCCGACGACAGGTCCGAAGGCGGCCGCCGCTGCGCCCGTCGCGGCCCACAGTCGCACGCCGAACGCACGTTTGGCGTCGGGCATGGCGGCGATGACCAGACCGAGACTAGCGGGGGTGAGGGCGGCGGCTCCTGCGGCCTGGAGCAGCCGGAATGCGACCAGTGCCCACAGCGACGGTGCAAAGGCGCATGCCGCGCTGGCGACGGTGAACAGCGCGAGTCCGGCGAGGAAGGCGCGGCGGCGTCCGATCCGGTCGGCCCAGCGGCCGGCGGGTATCAGCAGGGCGGCGTAGACGATCGCGTATCCGCTGAGTACCCAGCTCAGGTGCGCGAGCGAGGTGCCGGGAAAGTTGGCGGCGATGTCGTCCAGGGCGACGTTGACGATGAAGAGATCCAGGCTGGCCACGAACGGGGCGCCGGAAAGGACTGCAAGAAGCACCCCTGAACGCTGACTTTTGTTTGCCATGGTCAGGAGTGTGGACCCTGGCTATCACTTTTACAAGTCAGAACGTTTTGCGCACTTGTCGTGACTTCAGGGCGACGGATTCAGCGCGAAGTGCGCAAGACGCGCGGGCGGGGAGCGTCAGGAGGCGGAGTTGCGTCCGTTCTCCACCTTGTTCTTCACCAGCACGATCGGGAGGAGGACGGTCGCGAGGGCGGTCGCCAGCCACACGACGATGGTCGCGAGGATCCACGTCCGCCAGCCCGAGATGGACAGGCCACCGAACGCCGATGCAATGATCAGGGCGACGAAGGTGGACACCAGGCCGATCCCGCCGAGGAAGGCCGACGCGTTCTTGGCGGCGACCTTCATGATGAACGGCGACAGCACGCTCTGCGCGATCGCGAACACGACGACTGCGGTGGCAAAGCCGGATGCGCTCACCGACACCTCTGGCAGAAGCCACACGGCGGCGAGGATCCCGATCGCGGCGGATCCCAGGAAGATCGCGGCCCGTATCAGAAGGCGAATCATGTTACGGCCCTTTCGTCCCGACCCGGAGATCTCCGACGGATCGCGTGGTCGACTGGGGTGGAGTCTATCCAGCTCCGTATCGGGCGCGTCGCAGGTTGGTCGCTCGGCCGTGTTGGGCGCGTTGACATGCAATGCCGGCCTCCCGGACTGTGCAGCCTCTGGAGGTGGGCGTTGACGGCAGTCATCGCCGGTATCGTCTGGTGCGGGTTCCCGCTCCGGGAGTGGATTGTGCCCGCCTCGGCTTAGTTGCTTAGGCTCCGTATGAAGTTCGATCGAGGTATCGGATTCACGAGGGGGCGATCGCTGGTGCACGACAGGTCGCGCGGTTCGGTTGCCGCGCCCGAAATGCCTCGTCGGGTGTGGGATCTTGCGGTCCTGGCGTTGTGGGCGGCGGTCTCGGCGGTGCTGGTGTCGACCACCGTCCGCCTGTGGATGCCGAACATCGGCTTGTTCTCCGGTGGCGCCGATCTGGACGTGTACCGCGACGGCGCCCGGCACGTGATGGAGCACCTGCCGCTCTACACCCAGCCCGTCATCCACGGACTGCTCTACACCTACACTCCCTTCTCGACGCTTGCCTTCATCCCGCTCGGACTGCTGCCCATCGGTACCGGTCGGCACGTGTGGATGGGGATCAATCTGGTTCTGCTGGTGGTGATCGTTGCGCTGTGCTGGCGGATGCTCGGTTACCGGATCACCCCGTACGTCGTGACCTTGTCGGCGTTGCTGGCGGTCGCGTGTACGTTTCTCGAACCGGTCCGCACGACGCTGTTCTACGGCCAGATCAATCTCGTACTCATGCTGCTGGTGCTGTGGGATACCTCACGCGGCGAGCGCAGCAAGCTCGAGGGCATCGGTGTCGGCATCGCGGCGGGCATCAAGCTCACGCCGGGGTACTTCGTCCTCTACTACCTGGTACTGCGCCAGTGGCGGGCTGCGGCGGTGGCGGTCGGAACCATCGCGGCAACGATCGGGCTGAGCTGGCTTGTGCTGCCCGATGATTCGCGGCAGTACTGGACCAAGACGTTCTTCGAGTCCACCCGGATCGCGGCGGACACACACCCGTCGAACCAGTCGCTGCGGGGTGTCATCGCGCACCTGACCGGTGCGTCGGCGCCGCTGTGGCTGTGGCTGTCACTTGCAATGGTGGTGGTGGCCGGGAGTATGTGGGTGGTGTGGCGGCTGTATCACGGCGGGGAGCGCCTGCTCGCGGTGACGGTGACCGGCCTGACCGCCGCGGTGGTGTCCCCGTTCTCGTGGAGTCACCACTGGGTGTGGTTCGTGCCGTTGTTGGTGTACATCGTGCACCGGACGCTGACGAATCGCTGGTGGTGGATGGCCGCGCTGGTGGTGTACCTCGCTGCCGGCGCCTGGCCGTACCGGTGGGAAGAGGACAACGTGGTGGTGGGGCTGTTCTTGTTTCCGCCATGGTGGACCATCGCTGACGTGCTGATGAACATCTACGTCCTGCTGTACGTCGCGGTGATGATCGGCGCGACAATCATCGCGCGCCGCGCTGGACGCCCCATCCCCGACAGCGCCTTGCGCACTTAGCGCGGTTTCGCCGCTCGAGATCTCGCGACAAGTGCGCAAAGCGCGGGGAAGCTAGCTGCGCAGGGCGTCGGAGAGCGCCTGCGCGGCGGCTTGCGGGTCCTCGGCCGCGGTGATGGCGCGCACGACGACGACGCGGGTGGCGCCGGCGTCGAGGATCTCCGGCAGGCGCTCCTGGTCGACGCCGCCGATCGCGAACCAGGGCCGCACCGGCTGCGCCTCGGCGGTGCTGCGGACCAGGTCCAGCCCCGACGCCGTCCGCCCCGGTTTGGTAGGCGTGGCCCAGACCGGTCCGGTGCAGAAGTAGTCGACGTCCTCCTCGATCGCGGCGAGGCTGGCCTGTGCGCGGTTGTTCGTCGAGCGTCCGATCACGACGTCCGGGCCGACGATGCGGCGCGCATAGTGCACGGGCAGGTCGTTCTGGCCGAGGTGCAGGACGTCGGCTCCCGCGGCGAGCGCGAGGTCGGCGCGGTCGTTGACGGCGAGCAGCGCGCCGTGCCGGCGGGTCGCGGCACCGATCACCGCGAGCGCGGCCAACTCCTCCTTGACCTCCAGCGGTCCCAGCTCGCGCTCGCCGGCCGAGCCCTTGTCGCGCAGCTGGATGATGTCGACGCCACCGGCGAGCGCCGCCTCGACGAAGTGAGCCAGATCGCCCTTGTCGCGGCGGGCATCGGTGCAGAGGTAGAGACGCGCGTCCGCGAGTCGCTCGCGGGGCGTCAGGCGCTTGACGGACTGGGAGGCATGCACACCTGAAACGGTAGTCTCTAGCGTGGATGAATCAACACGGGAGTCCCGAGGGGTACGGGGCTGAGAGGGGGCCTGCCGGCCCCGACCGTCATACCTGACCCGGATCATGCCGGCGCAGGGAGTGAGGTGGAGTGAATGACCCGATCGGTATCCGTCGTCGGCGGCGGAGTGATTGGCCTGTCGATCGCCTGGCGCGCGGCACAGCGCGGCTGGGCGGTGACGCTGTACGACCCGGCGCCCGGTAGCGGCGCCTCGTGGGTGGCGGGCGGAATGCTGGCACCGCTGTCGGAAGGCTGGCCCGGCGAGGAGAAGGCGCTCGCACTGGGTGCGGCGTCGCTGCAACGGTGGCCCGGCTTCGGCACCGAACTCGAACGTATCGCGGGCGTGAGTCTGGTCACGTCCGACGATTCGCTGACCGTCGCTCTCGACGCCGCCGACGCTGCGGACCTGCACACGATCGCGGAGTGGGTCGAGACGCAGGGCCACGAGCTGCGCATCCTGAACCGCGCTCAGATCCGCGAGCTCGAACCGTCGCTGGGCCGCGGGATCCGGCTGGCGCTGCAGGCGCCCACCGAACTGGCCGTCGACAATCGACTGCTGGTACAGGCGCTGCGGACCGCGACGATCGCCGCCGGTGTCGAACTGGTCGAACGTGCGGTGACGGATCTCGACGAGCTCACCACCGATCAGGTGGTGCTGTCGGCGGGCTCGAACTCCGCGCAGCTGTGGCCGAACCTGCCGGTGCGCCCGGTCAAGGGTGAGATCCTGCGCCTGCGGGCCCGCCCGGGAGTGACGCCCGCGCCGCGCCGCACCATTCGCGGCAGCGTGCACGGACGGCCGTCGTACCTGGTGCCGCGCGCCGATGGCATCGTGGTCGGCGCAACGCAGTACGAGTCGGGACACGACACACAGGTCACCGTCGCCGGTGTCCGAGACCTCATTGCCGACGCGGAGGCACTGATGCCCGCGATCGGCGAGTACGAACTCTACGAGGTGAAAGCTGGTCTGCGACCGATGAGTCCGGACAACCTGCCGATCATCGGCCGGGTCTCGGACCGCATGGTGCTCGCCACCGGGCACGGCCGCAACGGCATCCTGATGACCCCGGTGACCGCGGACGCAACGGTCGCGATCCTCGATGGCACACCCCTGGCGGAGGCGGAAAGCGCCGCCGCCGAACGATTTTCACCTGTAAGAGCATGACAAGCGAGGTTTGGATGAGTGAGATGTTCGGGATTACCGTCAATGGTGAGGACCACGAGTTCGACGGATCGTTGACGGTCACGGAGCTACTGGACCGGCTGGAACTGCCGCAGCGCGGCATTGCGGTCGCGGTGGACGGGACGGTGTTCCCGAAGACGCGTTGGGACGAGCCGGTGGGTCGCGGCTGGGACATCGAGATCCTCACGGCAGTGCAGGGTGGCTGAGATGGGCAAGCTCACGATCGCCGACCGCACCTTCGGCTCCCGCCTGATCATGGGCACCGGCGGCGCCGCGAACCTCGCGGTGCTCGAGGAGGCTCTGGTGGCATCGGGCACCGAGCTGACGACGGTCGCGATGAGGCGCGTCGACGCTGTTGGTGGTACGGGTGTGCTGGACCTGCTGCGCCGACTGGACATCGCGCCCCTGCCGAACACCGCGGGCTGCCGCGGCGCGGCCGAGGCCGTGCTCACCGCGCAGCTCGCGCGCGAGGCGCTCGAAACCGACTGGGTGAAGCTCGAGGTGATCGCCGACGAGCGCACCCTGCTGCCCGACGCCATCGAATTGGTCAGTGCCGCAGAGCAGCTGGTAGACGACGGCTTCACCGTTCTGCCGTACACCACGGACGATCCGGTACTTGCGAAGCGCCTCGAGGACGTGGGCTGCGCCGCGGTGATGCCGCTGGGGTCGCCGATCGGTACCGGCCTGGGCATCTCGAACCCGCACAACATCGAGATGATCGTCGACGCCGCGAACGTCCCTGTCATCCTCGATGCCGGTATCGGCACCGCGAGCGACGCGACGCTCGCGATGGAACTGGGTTGCGATGCGGTGCTACTCGCGACGGCCGTCACCCGTGCGAAGGACCCGGCGCTGATGGCGTCGGCGATGCGCGGCGCGGTCACCGCCGGTTACGAAGCCCGGCACGCCGGCCGCATCCCCAAGCGGTTCTGGGCGCAGGCGTCATCGCCGATGTGACGGATTGATCGAATTCTCTGACCGGCGGCCGCCGCGACACCTAGGCTCGGAGGGACTGTTCCGTCCGTCCAATCCCCGTGAGTAGGACCGCCATGTCGACGACGCTGAACCCGGAACTCTTGAACCTGCTCCGCTCGGACGTCGTGGCGTGGAACGCCAGACGTGACGAGCTGTCGGACGCGCCCGATCTGCACGGCATCGACCTTTCCGGGGCCGATCTCGCCGGGGCCAATCTCACGGGGGCCAACCTCGTGGGCACAGATCTGTCGGGAGCGGATCTCACTGCGGCAGAACTCGGGGGCGCTGATCTGACCGGGGCCAATCTCGCCGGGGCGATGGCGGCGGACGCCGACTTCACGAACGCACATCTGACGAATGCGAACCTGTCGGGCGCGGTGCTCACGCTGTCGTTCCTGACCTCGACGTATCTGGCGCACGCCGTCCTGGCGGGGGCCGATCTTTCCGGCGCCTACATGACCGGCGCGTACCTTGGGGAGGCGGACCTGACGGGGGCGCGGCTGGCGGGTGCGTACCTGGCGCACGCGGATCTCACTGGCGCGGTGCTTTCCACAACGGATGTCAGCGGCGCGGATCTCACCGATGTGACGATGCCGGACGGCGTCATCCGGGCCTGAGTCCGGGTGATCCCTGACAGCGTCTCGGGGTCTGTGTCATCCCTGGGGATGACGCGCGAATAGACCCTCGGCCGATGTGCAGAAGGTCCTGATCGGGCAGAGTGGTCCCCATGATTGAAGTGAGCGGACTGACGAAGGCCTACGGGTCGACGAAAGCGGTGGACAATCTCACGTTCTCCGTGAAGCCGGGCATCGTCACCGGCTTCCTCGGCCCGAACGGTGCCGGTAAGTCGACGACGATGCGGATGATTCTCGGACTGGATACGCCGACGGCGGGTACCGCGCTGATCGAGGGGGTGCCGTATCAGCAGCTCAAGCAGCCACTTCGCACGGTCGGTGCGCTGTTGGACGCGAAGTGGGTGCACCCCAACCGGTCGGCGAAGGCGCATCTGCAGTGGATGGCGGCGGCCAACTCGCTGCCTGCATCACGTGTGGACGAGGTGCTGCGGTTGGTGGGTTTGAGCGAGGTTGCGGGTAAGAAGGCGGGTGGGTTCTCGCTGGGTATGTCGCAGCGGCTGGGTCTGGCCGGTGCGTTGCTGGGCGATCCGAAGGTGTTGCTGTTCGACGAGCCGGTCAACGGTCTCGATCCCGAGGGCATCGTGTGGATCCGCAAGTTCATGCAGAGCCTCGCGGCGGAGGGCCGTACCGTGCTGGTGTCGAGTCATCTGTTGTCGGAGATGTCGCTCACCGCAGAGCATCTGATCGTGATCGGGCGTGGTCGGTTGATCGCGGACACGAGCGTCAAGGACTTCGTCGACCGTTCGTCGGAGTCGTCGGTGCGGGTGCGTAGCCCCCAGCTCGACGCGTTGCGCAGTGTCCTGACCGGGCAGGGTTTCGCGGTCCGCGAGGATGCGGGTGTCGATCATCAGCCGGCGTTGCTGGTCTCGGGTGCGGTGACCGACGACATCGGTGCGCTCGCCGGTGCCAACGGAATCGTCCTGCACGAGTTGGCGTCTCAGCGTGGTTCGCTCGAGGAAGCGTTCATGAAGCTCACCGGTGACGATGTGCAGTATCACGCGCAGGTCGCCGGAGTGCCCGTCGACGGTGCGCAGAACATGGGAGGTGCGCTCCGATGAGCGTGTTGAATGCAGAACGTATCAAGTTGACGTCCACCAAGTCGCCGATGTGGTGCTCGCTGATCGCGGTCGTCGTCAGCATCGGATTCGCGGCCATCATGGGTGCGGCGTACAAGTCGCTGGTGTCGTCGGGCGACAATTCGATGGGCGAGTTCACGGTCGCCTACACCCAGGCCGGCGCGGCGCAGTTCGGCGCCATGCTGGTGATGATCATGTCGGCGCTGGCCGTCACCACGGAGTACCGGTTCGGCGTCATCCGCACGACCTTCCAGGCGATCCCCAACCGGACCCAGGTGATCGGGGGCAAGGCGCTGCTGCTGGCAGCCGTCGCCGCCGTGCTCGGTCTCGTGATCGCGCTCGCCTCGTTCTTCGTAGCGCAGGCGATTTCGGGGGAGTCGCTGTCGATCGGGGCGGGAAGCAACGCCCGTGAGCTGTTCGGCATCCCGATCTACTACGCCCTCCTGGCCGTGCTCGCGGTCGGTGTGGGCACGCTGATCCGTCAGTCGGCGGGTGCGATCTCGCTGCTGCTGCTGTGGCCGCTGGTGATCGAGAGCCTCGCGACGATGATTCCCAAGGTGGGCAAGTACATCGGCGAGTTCGGCCCGTTCAACAATGTGTCGTACTTCCTCGGATCCGGTGGCGCCTATGACTTCCATTGGGGCCCGTGGGGTGCGCTGGCGTACTTCGCAGCGTTCGTCGCGGTCGTGTTCGGCGCCGCACTGTTCGTGGTGAACAACCGCGACGCCTGATATCGCTCTCGAAGCGCCCGGCCGGACTTCCCGGCCGGGCGCTTCGGCTATCTTCGGCCCTGACGACGGAAGGGGGACGCGATGCGGATCGGGATCCTGGCCTACGAGGGCTGCCTGGCGGCCGAGATCTTCGTGTTCTCCGATCTACTCCTCATCGCCAACCGTGTGGTGCGCCAGGCAGGTGGACCGGCAGAGGATCCGTTCCAGGTGTCGGTGATCTCGGCGTCGGCGGCGCCGGTGGCAGCGGCCGGTGGATTCCCGATCGGAGCCCAGCGGTGGGGTCACCGGTTCGATCGGCTGATCGTGCCGGGGTTCGAGCTGGTTCCGGCCGAGGATCTCGATCCTCGGCTGGGGCTGTGGCGCCGCGAGTCCGCATTCCTCCGCGCGGCCGCGGCGCGGGGGACCCACGTCGCTTCGGTGTGCGTCGGCGCATTCCTGTTGGGCGAGGCCGGACTTCTCGACGGGCGCCGATGCACGACGTCCTGGCTGTTCGCCTCGGAGCTTGGCCGACGGTATCCGCAATCGATCGTTCAATCGGAGTCGCTGGTGGTGCGCGATGGCCGCGTCACCACCACCGCCGCGTTCAGTGCCGCACTCGATCTCGCGACGGACATCATCCGCGAACACCTCGGTGACGATATTGCCCGCGCCACAGCCAGAATCACGCTCGTTGCCGAGAACCGCACGAGCCAGTCGCCCTACGTCGTCGAGTCGATGCTGCCAACCGCGCGGGGACCGTTCGCACAGGAGGTCGCGGACTGGTTGGTGGCGCATCTCGCCGATCCCTACGACCTGAACCGTCTGGCGGACGCATTTCACGTGAGCACCCGGACGCTGTTGCGCCGCTTCCGCGCGGAGGCAGACGAGTCGCCGCTCACGTTCTTGCAGCGCGCGCGGGTCCGCGCCGCCAAACGACTCCTCGAGACCACCGATCGGCCCCTGGGCGAGATCATCGAGCGCATCGGTTATCAGGACGCGGGAACGTTTCGCCGTCTCTTCGTCACGCAGGTGGGTGTCAGCCCCGCCGATTACCGGCGAAAGTTCCGTGCCTGACGGGCTTTCCAACCCGGAGAGCTCGCCGTTCTTGGGCACGCCTCGCGGAGCGAGCGGGGTGAGCGTGCCGTGATCGGTTACGCTTCGCGACATGCGAAAGAGGGTGGCGTTCGTCATAGGACTGGCCGGCGCGCTGGTGGTCTCGGGGTGTAGCGATTCGGAGGACCCCGGTCCGCCGATCGACGGGCCGGGCCTCGCGGCGGCGATCAGCACCGACGCGGTTGTCGGTGATCTCGAGCAGCTCGAGCGGATCGCGACCGAGAACGGTGGCAACCGCGCGGCCGGCACACCCGGCTACGACGCGAGCGTCGACTATGTGGTGGGTCAGCTCGAAGATGCCGGATTCGATGTGGAGACACCGGAATTCGATGTGGAAGCCTTTTCGGCGACCACGCAGACACTGCAGGTTGCCGGTCGTGACATCCCGGTGCAGGCGCTGACGTACTCACCGGCGACCCCGGCCGGTGGGTTGGCAGCCCGGCTGGTGCCGGTGCCGTCGGACGACACCCCTGGCTGCGAGGTCACCGACTACGACGGCCTGGACGCGGCCGGCGCGGTGGTGCTGGTGGACCGCGGATCGTGTCCCTTCGTGCAGAAACAGCAGGTGGCGGCGGAGCGGGGTGCGGCCGCGGTCCTCGTAGCCAACAACGAGGATGCCGATCTGGCTGCTGGCACGCTCGGCGAGAGGGACGAGGTGCGCATCCCCACCGCTGGTATCAGTAAGGCCGACGGCGCGGCGCTGCGGCAGGGTGGCGACGTGACGCTCACACTCGACACAAGGATCGAAATTACCAAGTCCCGCAATGTGATTACGCAGACCAAGACCGGCTCCTCCGGCAATGTCGTCATGGTGGGAGCGCACCTGGACTCGGTGCCGGAGGGCCCGGGCATCAACGACGACGGGTCCGGCGTGGCGGTGCTGCTCGAAACAGCGCGCCGGCTCGGTGCGAAGCCGAACGTCGACAACGCGGTGCGGTTCGCGTTCTGGGGCGCCGAGGAGATCGGCCTGCAGGGCTCCGAGGCGTATGTGAACGGTCTCGACGACGCGGCCCGCGCGGATATCGCGATGTACCTGAACTTCGACATGGTCGGCTCGCCCAATGCCGGATTCCTCGCCTACGACGGCGACAATTCCGGCAAGGCGGGCGACGGTCCGGGGCCGGAGGGATCGGCGGGAATAGAGCGCACTTTCGAGGCGATCCTGTTGCAGTTGGGCATTTCGCCGGACGGCACCGCCTTCGACGGCCGCTCCGACTACGGCCCGTTCATTGCGGTCGGAATCCCGGCTGGCGGGCTGTTCACCGGCGCCGACGAGGACAAGACCGCAGATCAGGCAGCGAAATGGGGCGGGCAGGCGGATGCGGCGTTCGACCCGAACTATCACAAGACCAGGGACACGCTCGCAAACGTGGACCGGCAGGCGCTCGCCATCAGTGCCGAGGCGATCGGATACGGCATCGGACATTATGCGCAGTCCATCGGCGGGCCGAACGGGGTGCCAGCGGCAGGGGATGCGCGCACCTCTGCGCGCGCCGACGCGGGGAAATAGACGCCGAATTGGCCGCACGCTGGACCTCTGCGGGATCCATCGGGCGCGATTATCCTTGCCGGGGTGAGTGACGACTCGCTCGACGACGGCGCCACCCCGGACCCACCGCAGGTGGATGCCGGTGCCGAGGGTGGGTCTGCAACGGTGACGGGTTCGGTCGCGAAATGGGTGCGTGACACCGACCGGCAGCCACAGCTCGTGGACGCGGTCCGGCGGATCCGGCGGGCGCTTCCCGGCGATCCCGCGTTCGGTGACCCGCTGTCGACTGCCGGTCCGGGTGGGGCCCGGGCGGCAGCCCGCCTGATCGACGCAGGTCCGGGCGCTTCCCGCGAGGTGAGCATGGCGGCGCTCCAGGTGCTGCAGGCGGTCCTCGAGAAGGCCGAGAGGGCATGGGGCAGCCCTGCGGACGGTGAGGTCACGATCGTCTTCACCGACCTGGTGGGATTCTCCAGCTGGTCGCTGTCTGCTGGTGACGGCGCCACCCTCTCGCTGCTGCGGGAGGTCGCTACGACGGTGGAGCCGGCGATGAGTGAATACGGCGGCCAGGTCGTCAAGCGGCTCGGCGACGGACTGATGGTGGTGTTCGACCACCCGGACAAGGCGGTGGAGGCGGTGTTCGCGGCCCGTGCGGCGCTGGCGACGGTGACACACGACGGCTACCGTCCCCGCATGCGCGTAGGCCTGCACACCGGGAAGCCACAGCCCATCGGGGCCGACTGGTTCGGCGTGGACGTCAACGTCGCGGCCCGGATGATGGAGCTCGGCGGCAATGGCAACGTCGTGATGTCCGGCAACACGTACGACGCGATCGGCGCGGAGCGGCTCGCGGAGTTGGGCCTGGTGGCCAAGCGGTACCGGCGGGGGCTGCTGGCGGCGCCGCAGCGAGGAGTGCCGGAGGATCTGCGGATGTTCGTGCTGCGGCCGGCACCCACACCACGGTGAGCCTGTTGGCCGGAGGTACGAGGTCTTCTCCGACGTGCCGGCCGCTCAACCCCCGTTGGACTCGACCCTCTCGGTAGGGGTCTTGTCCATTGCAGACGCAATTGTGGCGTCTCGGTCTGCACCGAGTCCGACGATCAGATTGAGCAACAGCGGAGTGAGGATGAGCTCCTCGGCGTTGCCGTTGGTGCCGAAATGACCAGCGATTTCGAGGAGTAGGAACCCGTGTAGTGCGCTCCACAGTTGTGAGGCGACAAGATGCGGGTCGGCCGGGTCCAACCGTCCTGCCTCGATCGCCCGATCCGCCAGTGACACCAGCATTTCGAATGTGTGCAGTCCAGCCGCGGCGATATCCGCTGATTCTGGACGGTAGCCGCCCAGTGAAGCGCTGCCGAACATGACGGAGTACAGCTCCGGGTTGTCGAGCGCGTTCGTTCGATACGCACGGGCGGCTTCGGCCAGGTCCAGAATCGCGTCGTCGGTCTGGGGGACCAGCGCAAGTGCTGTTCCGAGACGGGTGAAGCCCTCCTCGACGATCGCGGCAACCAGATCGGGCATCGAACCGAAGTGGGTGTAGACCGACATGGTGGAGGTGCCGGCCTCGGCAGCGACCCGACGGGTGGAGAGCGCTGCGGGACCTTCAGAAGACAGTAGACGTGCACCGGCCTCGAGTAGCCCCATCCTCATCGACGGATCCACGCTGCGTCTGGCCATGTTTCGGATTATTCCACGCGGCGGTTCGTCAACCACTACTTTGGGTGACGCCAGCTATGTCATCTGATATCACGGCTGTTATAGATGCGATCAGGGGTGGGACCACGGTGGGGAACATGTATCTCGAAGGTGGATTCGGACCGGTGAGGGAGGAGCTGACTCTTACGGACCTGACGGTCACGGGTGCTATCCCGAACTATCTCGACGGCCGCTATCTGCGCAACGGGCCGAACCCCAGCGCCGAGGTCGATCCCGAAACCTACAACTGGTTTGCCGGTGATGGCATGGTCCACGGGCTGCGGATTCGGGACGGGAAAGCGGATTGGTACCGCAATCGCTTTGTCCGCAACGCCGAGGTGTCGGTCAGGCTCGGCGAGCGGCCACGAAGGATCTCGCGCGGCGCGGGCTACGGTGCGGTCGGCGCCAACACGAACGTGATCGGGCATGCTGGGCGCACGCTTGCCCTGGTTGAGGCCGGGGTCGCGAACTTCGAGTTGACGGACGAGCTGGAGACGATCGGGACGTGCGATTTCGACGGCACGCTGCCCGGCGGCTACACCGCGCATCCATTACGCGATCCGCTCTCCGGTGAACTGCACGCGATCTCGTACTTCTTCGGCCGCGGAAACACCGTGCAGTACTCGGTCATCGGCAAGGATGGGCGCGCGCGACGTCGACTGGACATCGAAGTGGGTGGAAGCCCGATGATGCATGGTTTCGCGCTTACCGAACAGCACGTGCTGATCTTCGATCTGCCTGTCACGTTCGATCCACGTCAGGCGGCGGCGATAACGGTGCCCCGGCCCCTCCGCTGGACTGCACAATTGGTGTTGTCGGCAATGGTCGGACGCGTCCGGATCCCGGACCCCGTCGGGTTCGCTATGGCGGAGAGGGCGCCCGGGAACAGCGGATTTCCGTATTGCTGGGACGATTCCTATTCAGCCCGGATCGGTGTCCTGCCCCGGGACGGCGTGGCATCCGACGTTCGTTGGTTCGAGGTGGATCCCTGCTACATCTTCCATCAGGCGAACGCATACGACGACGGAAACACCATCGTCCTCGATGCTGTCCGTCATGAGCGTGTCTTCGACAACAACCGTCTCGGGCCGACCGAAGGCGCACCGACGATGAACCGGTGGGTCCTCGACCTGAATTCCGGCCGTGTTCGCGAACAACTGCTTGATGGTCGGACGCAGGAGTTCCCCCGCATCGATGAGCGGCTGATCGGCCGTCGGCACCGTTACGCGTACGCACCGATCATGGACCGGGTCGATGGACATCCGTCCGGCACATTGCTCAAACACGACCTTGTTGCCGGCGCCGCAGTCTCGAAGGACTTCGGACCTGGAAAGGAGCTCGGCGAGTTCGTTTTCGAGCCCGCTGCACCGGATGCGTCCGAGGACGACGGCGTGCTCATCGGATTCGTATACGACAGAGCGGCCAATCGCAGCGACCTGACTTTCGTCGACGCTGAGACACTGGAGACCGTTGCGGCTGTGCATCTTCCAGCGAAGGTGCCACACGGATTCCACGGAAACTGGATTCCCGAGACCGGATGATCAGTGCCGATGGCGCCTGATCTCGGTGAAGGTGCTCGTCATCGGAGGGTTCCGAGGACGGGCCACATCGGGTCTCGTCGATGACTCTGATCCGGTAGCAGGCCCTAGCGGACCATTCGGACGACTTCGCGAAACTGTTGCCGCCCCCAGTACCCGGCGCGCACACTGGGGGCGTGGCCGAGCCCGAGCATCCACAGCGAACACCCTTTTACGGGGTGCTGATGATCATCGCGGCACTGGCGGCAGCGATCGTGGTGAGCTACTACGGGCCCACGTGGCTCCGGATTGCCGTCTACATCCTCGCGGTACCGGTGGTGGCCGTCGGTTTCGTCATGACTTTGCGGGACTACTCACGCTGATCAGGCGTTTTTCGGGTCCAGTCGCCACAGCGGCGACACTGGACCGTGTCCGGCGCCCAGGTCGTACGACGCCTCGAGGCACTTGGTGACCCACTCTTTGCCGAACGCCACCGCGTCGGGCATTCCGTAGCCGTTGGCGAGCGCACACGCGACGGCCGCAGCAAGGGTATCGCCGCCTCCGTGATCGTTGCCGGTGTCGATCCGTGGGCTGGTGAACTCGTGGAAGGTGTCACCGTCGAACAGCAGGTCGGTGCTCGATGTCGACGAGCGCAGGTGCCCGCCCTTGACCATCGACCACTGCGCGCCGAGTGCGTGCAGAGCCTCGGCGGCGCGGCGCGCGGTGGCGTCGTCGACCACCTCGATGCCGGTGATCAGACGCACCTCGTCGAGGTTGGGTGTCACCAGCGATGCGATGGGGATGAGAGTGTTCCGGACGGCGTCGAGCGCCTCCGTGTGGAGCAGTGGATCGCCGTGCATTGACGCGCACACCGGGTCCACTACCAGCGGGATCGAGCCATCGCGGCCGATGCCGACCTCGGTGCATACCTGCGCGACGGCCTCGATGATCGCGGTGGACGCGAGCATCCCGGTCTTGGCGGCGGCGACGCCGATGTCCTCGACCACGCAGCGCACCTGCGCGGCCACTGTTTCGGGCGGGATCTCGTGGAATCCGCTGACGCCCATCGAGTTCTGCACCGTCACCGCGGCGACCGCGACACACGCGTGCACCCCGCACAGCGCCATGGTGCGCGAATCGGCCTGGATGCCCGCGCCGCCGCCCGAGTCGGTGCCGGCGATGGTGAGGGCGCGGATCGGGGTCTGGCCGGTCGGCGTCAGGGGCAGGTAGTTCACGGCCTCGAGCCTACCCATGCGATCGGGTGCGGCGACCGCTGGTGCGAGGCGTTCATTCCGAGGCTGGGTGAGAGCACCCGCGACGTGAGTCGTCCCGGCGCCGGAAGGATACCGGCACCGGGACGAGGTCAGCGGTGGATCAGGTCATGCAAGGTGGATCAGGGCTCGAGCAGTTCCCAGCCCGCCACGTTGTAGACGGCGCTGGTGGTGGACAGGGAGTTGCCGGTGCCCGCGGAGGGCAGGCCCGCCCTCAGGTTGACAGCCCAGTTCAGGGATCCGAGCGGGCCGCATCCGGTGGCGCCGGGGACGGCGAAGTCCGCTGCCTCGTGGGTGGCCTGGGGCCAGACGCCACCGGGTACGTCGGGTCCGTTGGTAGAGATCCACTCGGCCGTCCCGGCCTCGACGAGATCGAGGGAGAGGTTGATCGGGTTGGCGGCGGAGCCGATGTAGCAGTTGTCGCCGAGGAGCGGGTTGGACAGCTTCATCCGCACAGGAAGCTGCACCGCGAGGTTGTAAGGGTCGACGGCGGGCAGGGCGACCGCTTCGACCGTTGCCTGGATGGCCGTGGGGCCGAAGTTCTCGGCTGAGGCGGCGCCGAATGCTCCGCCGGGGACGGTGATCGGGTTGGCGTACACGCCGAACTTGCCGTCGTCGGCGGCCGGGACGAAGGTTTGGATTGTGGGGTCGTCGGCGTCCTGGGAGACACCGCCGGCGATCATCAGGCTGCCGTCGGGGACCGCGACGTCGAGGTTGCCGATGCGCATGTCGCCGTCCCGGATGATCACCGTCATACAGGTGCCCAGGTCGGTGACGGGGTTGTAGACCAGATCGAGCTGGCAGGTGTCCCAGTTCTCGAACTCGTACGGCGTGCCGGGTGTGGCCGACGAGCCGGTAGAGGAGCCGCTGCTGCCGGAAGAGCCGGACAGGCTGCCGGAGCTGCCTTCGGCGGCGTTCGCCACGCCGCCACCGGCCAGGGCCAGCGCAGCCACGGCGGCCAGGACGGTGGAGCGTGTGGTCTTGTTCTGCACGTAGTACCCCCATACGTTTACTCGTGTCCACAATCCTGATTCGGTCGAATCCTGATAGGTGGTCCCGAGATGTTTACTGTCAGAGCAGGTGTCGGTCACGAGCGGCGAGTCGGGCTCGGGCTCGATGCCGTGGCGTCGGGGTGAGTCGGATGCCGGTTGGCGAAGGGGCTTACCGAGCGGTGGTGCAGCTCGGTAAGTTCCCCCCCGGGTTCCCCGTCCTGGGTCAGAGGCGAATCTGACCGCGAGCGTGTACGGATCGTTACATATACGACGCGGCCGAGTGAAGGTTTTGAAGAGAATTGATCGTGCTTTACAGGATTTCGAAAAATGAACTGCAGTACAGCAATTCGGTCGGTTCGCGCAGGTTGCGTATGGATCCGCGTGCAGGAGCGGCATGCGTCAACTCAATCGTCGGCGGTGGATCAGGGCATGCGGGGTGGATCGGGGCGCGATCAGTTCCCAGCCTGCCACGGTTGCAGACGGGGCGGTGGTGGACGGGGAGTTGCCGGTGCCCGCAGAGGGTGGGTCTGCCTGCAGGCGCACGGCCCAGTTCATCGAGCCGCAGAGCCCACGTCTGGTAGCTCCGAGGGCGGCGACCCTGCTATGTGGCGGTTTCGAGGCGATTCACGAATCCGAAATCGGAATCGGAAGATGTACTGCGGTGAAATCTTTGAGCTAAATGTCGTGTTTCGCGTACCGCAGGGCTGTGTATCGGCTCGGCGGTGATCGAAGCAATTCGATCGAGGCGGAAGGTCTGAGTCGAGGTGCCAGGCGATGAACGGTGGAACCAAGTGTTTGCGTCGAGATGGCTGGAGTTCGAATAGGAAGCCTGTGGCGGCGCGTCAGGAAGGTCCGCGGTTTTCGACAAGAGTGTCCGAAGATGTTGTGCACCAATGTGTATGGAATGCGACGTGGGGAACCCGGGCTCACGTTCGGCGATCATTGTGAGGTAGAGGATCGCGACTATCCAAGGGCCACAACATGTGTCGGACGGTTGTCTAAGTCAATGGGGGTCTCGACACGCCCGGAAATGGGATCGGCAAAAACCGTCACGCAGCGGCGTCGTGCATGTAACGATCTGTTACACGCTCACGGTCAGGCTGGCATCAGGCCTGGCTGAGGATGGGGAATCTCGGGGGAGACCGGGATGAGCACAACTCCGCTCATCTCGGACTAACGCCACCAGCGCATGCCCGACTCACTCCAACGCCATGCATCGCGCCGAGTCTCAGTGTGTTTCGAGGCGATGCTCTTCTGTCAGAAGTGCGCTCGGGCAGGAACATCGAACTCGCTCGAATAGGCCTGGCTGGGTGAATATTCCGTTTGGGGGTTCTACGTGCAAAAACTCATGGCCCGCTCCACGATCCTGGGTGCGGTGACAGCTCTGGCGCTGGTCGGTGGTGGTGTGGCGACCGCGGCCGCCCCCGCAGCGGGGGCGAAGTACGAATTCAAGAATTGGGACACCTGCCAGCTCGACAAGGTCTACGACCCTGTCACCGATCTCGGCACCTGTATGACCGTCGTGGTTCGGGACGGCACGATGCGCATCGGTGGCCTGGACGTTCAGATTGCGGATGGAAGCTTGATGATTGCCGGTGGTGTCAGCCAGCCTGATCCGGCCAATCCGACTAATCAGGTCTTCGTTCCCGCCGCAAACGATGGCAAGTTCGGTGTGTACTCGAAGTCGATCAGTGTCCCGGGTGGCGCACTCGGCACCAGTTCGTCCGAGGACTTCGGCCCCACCGCCATCCAGGCAACGGTCGAGGCGGTCGCCCTGCCCGACGTCCAGCCCTACACCCTCGGTGTGGAACTCCCGGTGCGGCTCAAGCTGTCCAATCCGCTGCTGGGGAACAACTGCTACATCGGTTCTGCGTCCAACCCGGTCCGTCTTTCACTCGATCTTCAAAATGCTGGTGCTGCGCAATGGATTTCGGATACAGTTCCCGGTGTGCCGGGTGGGGTCTGGCCCCAGGCAACCCACAAAGCCACCAACTTTGCCGTGCCCGGCGCTAGCGGGTGCGGGCTCTTCGGCTCGCTGAACTGGGCCGTCAACCAACGTGCGGGCCTGCCCTCGGGTGGCGGAGGGAACTTCCTCTCCACCACCAGCTCGGTCTACAACGCTGCGGGATGGGAGCTCCAGTAGCTCTGCAGTTCGATTCATTCCGTGAATGCCTTTCCTCCGCAAACCGTTCATCCGAACGGGGGCTCTACCTCACACAAAGGAGAAGTAGATGACGAAGAAGGTTCTCAATCGTGGTAGCGCGGTTCTCGCTGTCGCGGCAGTTGCGACGTTGACGGCTGCGGGGATGTCGTATGCCTCGACGACGATCACTCCCGCCAACACGCCGGTGACCGCGACGAGCAGTGATCTCCGGATGACCACCCCGGGGTACACCATGCGCTGCACCAATGTGTCCGGCAGTGGATCGACCCCGGCCGCCCCCGGCAACAGCAATCCCTCCGTCGGCGGGATCCCGATCGACATCACCACCGTGAGCATGTCGAGCTGCACGCTCAACGGTCAGACTGCGAATGTCGCAACCAGCGGGGTCTGGAAGCTGAATGTCAATCACGATGGTGCGTCCCCTCAGGGTTCGCTGATCATCCCCGCCGGTGGAGCGGTGGTAACCGTGCCGTCGAGTGGTTGCTCGATCACGGTGGGAGCGAGCACGATCGGGCCACTGCCGTATGCGAAGCCGTCGGTGACGGCGTCGAATTCCGGGACGATCAACTTCAACTCGAGTGGTGGCGGCGTGTGCCCGCCGGCAGGCCCCGGTACTGCCAACTTGACGGGCAAGCTGACGTTCACGCCGGGGGTGGATGTCACACCGTGACCCTGGCCTGAACTCGACCGTCCCGGTGCTCGTGTTGATGGGTACCGGGACGGTTGATGCAGTATGAGTTCAGATTGGGTTGGCTGCAAGGAAGATTCGAGTATCTCTCCTGAGGGCAATGAGGAGAAACGAATGGCGACGAAGGTTCTCAATCGCGGTAGTGCGGGTCTGGTCGTCGCAGCGGTTGCGATGTTGGCGGCTCCGGGGATGTCGTACGCCTCGACGACGGTCACTCCTCCGGATACGCCGGTCGTAGTGACGAGCAGTGAACTCCGGATGTACACCCCCGGATACACCCTGCGGTGCACGGATGTCTCGGGTTACGGGATGATTCCGGCCGCGCCTGCCAACAGCAGTCCTTCTCCCGGGGGAATCGCGATCGATATCAGTTCCATGAATCTGTCGAGCTGCGCACTCAACGTTCAGCCGGTGAGTGTCGTGGCCAGTGGGATCTGGAGACTGATGGTCGATCACGACGGAGCGTATCCACGGGGCTTCCTGATCATCCCTGCCGGTGGGGCGGTGGTTACAGTTCCGCCGATCGGTTGCTCGATCACTTTGGGTACGAGCACGATCGGGCCGCTGCCATACACGAAGCCATCGGTGATTGCCTCGAACACAGGGACCGTCAACTTCAATTCGACGGGTGGAGTGGGGTGCCCGCCAGCAGGGTCCGGTACGGCCACCTTGAATGGCAAGTTGAGGTTCTCGCCGGGGATCGATATCTTGCCATGACCCGAATCTGGTCGGATTGAAATTGATTGGATGCAAGTAAGATTCGACTATTCGCATCAGTGTGTAGGAACGGGCCTCGCGGGTTTGGGCTATTCCAGCTCCCCGGCGCCGTAGAGGGCGCGCTTCAAGGTCGTGGTGGCAAGTAGCATCCCGGTTCGCGCAGCGTGGGTATCGGCGAGGGCATTGAGCATCATGAAATCGTGGATCATCCCCTGGAACCGCACTGCTGTAACCGGAACGCCCGCGGCGCGCAGCTTGTTCGCGTACGCCTCGCCCTCGTCGCGCAGCACGTCGGCTTCGCCGTTGATCACCAGCGCCGGTGGCAGCCCCGTCAGTTGTTCGGTGGTGGCCCGCAGCGGCGAGCACGTGATCTCGGCCCGATGTGCCGGGTCTGTTGTGTACTGGTCCCAGAACCACCGCATCGCCTCCATGGTGAGGAAGTAGCCGTGGGCGAACTGGCGGTACGAGTCGGTATCGAACTCGGCGTTGGTCACCGGATAGAACAGCACCTGCTGCCGGAAGCGCGGGCCGCCGCGCTGCTTGGCCATCAGCGTCAGTGCGATCGTCATGTTTCCGCCCACGCTGTCGCCGGCAACGGCGATCCGCGTCGGGTCGAGATCGGCATCTGTGCCGTGGTCCGCGATCCAGATCGAGGTGGCGTACAGCTCCTCGATCGCGGTCGGGTACTTCGCCTCGGGGGAGCGGGTGAAGCTCGGAAACACCACGGCAGCTTCGGATCCCACGGACAGATTGCGGATCAGGCGGTCGTATACGTCGGCGTCGCCGAACACCCATCCGGCGCCGTGGTTGTACTGGATCACCGGTAGCGGTCCGGCCGCCCCGCGTGGGCGCACGATCCGGACCGGGATCTGCCCGGACGGCCCGCCGTCCACTACGCGGTCCTCGATCTCCACGGGTGGCTTGGCGATGTCCCCCGACTGCACCTCGTCGAACTGCGCCCGCCCCTCCTCGATCGGGAGCTCGTACAGGAAGGGTGGCTCGGCGGTGGCGTCGGCGAACTCCTGAGCTGCAGGTTCGAGAACCGGTTCGAGCGGCATCGGAACATCCTTCCGGCGTGCAAGGCGGTGTTCCTCGATTGTCTGCCCGCGCACGCTCACGGCCAACGGCTTTTGTCGGGAAAGCTGGATGCAAACATTTGGTCAAACGCCTGACAGGGGGTGAAGGTGCCTGTAGAAATAGTGGCGTGGATCACAGTATTGCATCGAAGCCGTCCAGAGGAGGTGTCGTGTTCGCCGATTCGCCCCGCGCCGACGTGACCGACAACGCCGACCAGAACCGATTCGAGCTGCGGCTCAATGGAGACCTGGTGGGGATCGTCGGCTACTACGACACCACGCCGGTTGCCGGAATGCGGCCGGGAGGCCGTCGCGCGGGTGCGCGGGTGGTGTCGTTCATGCACACCGTCGTGGTGGAGGACTTCGGCCACCAGGGACTCGCTGCAGTCATGGTCCGGCGTGCACTCGACCAGGCTCGGGACTACGGCTGGCGGGTCCGTCCGGTGTGCACGTACGTCCAGCGTTTCGTCGAGGCCAACCCCGAGTACCGCGATCTGATGGTGCCCCTCGAGGTCGTCTCCCTCAACTGATCGAGCTCAACTGATCGAGCTCAACTGATCGAGATTCGGTAACGAGCCAGTGGCGCATCCGCATCGAACTACCCCAACTGTCCCGAAACGGACTGCGCCGCCGCCGTGCCTTCTGGTTTCATAGCTGATGTGAACTACGCCACAGTCGAATCTGGTGCGCCGGGCAGCACGGCCCCGGCGACCGGCCCGGCTGTCTGCGTCGTCGACAGCCCGCCCCACGAACGCTATGAACTGTGGGTAGGGGGCGATCTCGTCGGCATTCTCGGCTACCAGCGTGACAGTGCCGCCAGGTCCGGTGACGTGCTCACGCTGCTGCACACCGTCGTCCGGGAGGACCGCGGCGGCAGAGGCTGGGCGGCCGTGCTGGTACGTGAGGTACTGGATCGGGCGCGGCGCGAGGGCACGAGGATCCGCCCGGTCTGCACCTACGTGCGACGCTTCCTCGGCATGCACACCGAATACCTGGACCTGCTCGACGAGCAGGGAGTCTGATCAGTCCAGATCGACCACGACCGGTGCGTGGTCGCTCGCGCCCTTCCCCTTGCGCTCGTCCCGATCGATGTGCGCGCCCGTCACCCGGGCCGCGAACGCGGGCGAGCCCAGCACGTAGTCGATGCGCATGCCCTGGCGCTTGGGGAACCGCAACTGCGTGTAGTCCCAGTAGGTGTAGACGCCCGGGCCAGGCGCGTGCGGGCGCACCACGTCGGTGAAGCCGGTATCGGCGAACGCGTCGAACGCGTCCCGCTCCGGCTGGGACGTATGCGTCTTGTCCTCGAAGAACGCCGGATCCCACACGTCCTCATCGGTGGGCGCGACATTCCAGTCGCCCACCAGCGCGATCTGCGCGTCCGGGTTGCCGGCCAGCCAGCCCTCCGCGTCCGCACGCAGCTTCGCGAGCCACTCGAGCTTGTAGACGTAGTGCGGATCCGTCAGCTCACGGCCATTGGGCACGTACAGGCTCCACACCCGCACCCCGCCCACCGTCGCGCCGATTGCGCGGGCCTCCTGTGCGGCCTCCGCCTCCGGATCCTTGTTGAACCCGGGCTGGTCCGCGAACCCGATCTGTACGTCCTCGAGCCCGATGCGCGACGCGATCGCCACGCCGTTCCACTGGCTCAGGCCCACGTGTGCCACCTCGTAGCCGGCCTCGGTGAACCGCTCGTACGGGAACTGCTCGTCCTTGCACTTGGTCTCTTGCATTGCCAACACGTCGGTGTCGGTGCGGGCCAGCCAGTCCACGATCCGGTCGGTTCGGGCACGGACCGAGTTCACATTCCACGTCGCGAGTCGCACACCGCAGAGGATAGTCAGCTAGTCCGACAGTCGCCGGACCCGGCTGTCGGACCGGCGCACCGGCTTGGGGCCCAGGGCCTTGAGCCGCACCACGTCGCCCCGGTCCACCTCGACGACCCGGCCGTCGGCGGTGCGGACCACGACCGCCGGCTCGAGCTGCTCGAGCGTGCCGATCACGTCGGTGAGCGGGTGGGTGCCACCGGGCGGCAGGCGATACCGCACCACCACCCGGCCACCGATCACCGGTGGACCCAGCGGAGGGTCAGTCTTCGTCATCGTCCTCGTCATGACCGAACGGGTCGTCCACCGTGCCCGGCGTCCAGCTCAGGTCCGGCACACCCCACCCGGCGCGCTTGATCGTCTTCTTCGCGGCCCGGGCGTTGCGGCCGATCAGTACGTCCACATACAGGAACCCGTCCAGGTGTCCCGTCTCGTGTTGCAGCATGCGAGCGAAGAACCCGTGACCCTCGATCTCCACCGGATTGCCCTCGGCATCCGTGCCGGTGACCTTCGCCCAGTCGGCGCGGCCCGTCGGGAACTGCTCGCCGGGCACCGACAGGCAGCCCTCGACGTCGTCGTCCTCGTCCGGCATGGTCTCCGGGATCTCCGACGTCTCGAGTACCGGGTTGATCACCTCACCGCGGCGGCGGATCGACTTGCCTGCGGAGTCGACGTCGGGGCAGTCGTAGACGAACAGTCGCAGCGGCACACCCACCTGGTTTGCCGCCAGGCCGACGCCGTTGGCAGCGTCCATCGTGTCGTACATGTCGCCGATGAGTTCGGCGATTTCGGCCGGCGACTGGGTCACCGGCTTGGTCGGCTCGTGCAGTACGGGGTCGCCGACGATCCGGATCGGAAGAATTGCCATGGTCACCAAGGATAATGGGCGTGATATTCGCGGCGCGCCCCACCGGAACCCGGTGCTCGCAGCGGTGATCATGGTTCAATGGCCACGAAGGACATCAGTGTAATTCGTGCTCGCGTCCGCAGTTGTCGTATCAGCGTCCGTGCACGGTGCTGGGCCACCGTTTCGGCTGGCCACCGGGGGCACGTGGATTCGCTGAGGGCGAGCGGAATCTAGCAGTCGAGGAGAGAGATGGACGGCGCAGCAGCGCGGAACCAGCTTGAACGCACCGACGGCGCGTCGGGCAACGAGGTCGGCGAGGACGGCCTCACCCGACGCGAACACGACATCCTCTCCTTCGAACGACAGTGGTGGAAGTACGCCGGCGCCAAGGAAGAGGCCATCAAGGAACTCTTCTCGATGTCTGCCACCCGCTACTACCAGGTGCTCAACGCGCTCGTCGATCGTCCCGAGGCATTGGCCGCCGATCCGATGCTGGTCAAGCGCCTGCGCCGACTGCGCGCCAGCAGGCAGAAGGCCCGCGCTGCCCGCCGGCTGGGCTTCGACATCTCCACGTAGGCCCGCCACCAAATCCCGGCCGTCGTCACCTCGTTACGGGAACAGTCCGACGCGCCGATTAAGGTCGGAACAGTGACCACCCCGAACCCAGAGTCGTCAGGCCCCCCACTGCGAGCGCTCGCGATGGTGTTGATCGCCCTTGCGATCCTCTTCGCCGGGCTGGGTGCCGCCTCACTGGGCAGCTCGGACTCCGGCGATGCGGCACCCGAAGCCGCTCCCACCACGACGTCCGCGCCCGCCGTGGCGCCGGTGCGCACCACCACAACCGCGGCGCCCACCACTACGGCAGCCGAGACGACGACGGCGGCCTCGGCCACCAGTTCCGTGTCGACCACCACCTCCGCGCGAGTCGACAAGTCGGTACCGGTGCGGGTGTTCAACAACAGCACGGTCTCCGGCCTGGCCGCGCAGACCGCGAACGAGCTGACGTCGAACGGCTGGGATATCTCCGAGACCGGCAACTACAGTTACGGGCAGATCCAGACCACCACCGTGTACTACGGCAGCAGCGCCTCCGAGAAGGCTGCTGCACAGGCCATCGCTGCCGAGCTCGGCGTCAAGGCCGAACCGCGTTTTGCCGGAATCGCCAGCGCGTCGCCCGGCGTGATCGTGATCGTCACCTCCGGATAACTCACAGCCACCCGCTAGCTATGATCATCCGCAGATTTCACCCACCTCGAAGGAGCGGTCCGATGGCCTCGCATTCCACCCGTCGCAAGTCCTGGCGAGTCGTGACCCCGCTGGTGGCGATCGCCGCGCTGGGTCTCACCGCATGCTCGAACAACGAGGAGCCCACCGACGTCCCCGGCACCACCCCGCCGGTGTGGACCGGTTCCCCCGCCCCCGGTGGCGCCGAGAGCGGATCCGCGCACGCCACCACCACCGAGGCCGGCACCGTCGAGGTGCAGCTCAAGGACGCCAAGGGGGTCAACGCCGGTACCGCGTCGTTCGCCGAGGAGGACGGCTACGTTCAGATCACCGTCAACGCGCAGGGTCTCGAGCCCGGTTTCCACGGCCTGCACGTCCACTCGGTCGGCAAGTGCGAGCCCAACTCGGTCGCCCCCACTGGCGGCGAGCCCGGCAACTTCCTCTCCGCCGGCGGCCACTTCCAGGTAGCGGGACGCACCGGTCACCCGGCCAGCGGCGACCTCACCTCCCTCGAGGTCCGCGAGGACGGCAAGGGCTATCTGGTCACCACCACCGACGCTTTCACCCTCGACGACCTGAAGAACGGCGGCAAGGGCACCGCGTTGATGATCCACGCGAATGCCGACAACTTCGCCAACATACCCACCCGCTACACGCTGCCCGACAACGCCGCGGTCCCGGACCAGGCCACCCTGTCGACCGGCGACGCCGGCGGCCGCGTGGCGTGCGGTGTCATCGGCGAGTACTGACGCTGAACCGACGCGAGAGCTGACAACGGCGGGGCCATCACGGCCCCGCCGTTGTGCGTCCTGCAGGCGCCCGGGTGCTGTGGTTGGATCGGCAATGTGGCAGTCCACTTTGCCGGTTCGCCGCGTCCCACCCTGGGCGTCGAGTGGGAGATCGCGTTGGTCGACAGGATCACCCGTGATCTCTCCAACTCCGCCGCCGACGTGCTCGACGCTGTCGGCGAGCTTGCTGACAAGCCCCGCGTCACCAAGGAATTGCTGCGCAACACCGTCGAATTCGTGACGGGCGTCTGCGACAACGTCGGCGAGGCCATGGACGACTTGTCGGAGACCATGTCACTGGTGCGCAGCGCCGCCGACCCGCTGAGCGTGGACCTGATGTGTGCGGGCACGCACCCGTTCGCGCAGTGGTCCACCCAGCTGATCACCCGCACCCCGCACTACGACGAACTCATCGAACGCACCCAGTGGTGGGGCCGGCAGATGCTGATCTGGGGTGTGCACGTGCACGTCGGAATCTCGTCCGCCGAGAAGGTGTTTCCGATCCTCAATGCTCTGCTGTTGAAGTACCCGCATCTACTGGCGCTCTCGGCGTCGTCGCCGATGTGGACCGGAGTCGACACCGGGTACGCCAGCAACCGGGCGCTGATGTTCCAGCAGCTACCCACCGCCGGTCTGCCGTTCCAGTTCGAGAACTGGACACAGTTCGAGGGCTACGTCGACGACCAGCTCACCACCGGCGTCATCGACAACCTCGGCGGCCTGCACTGGGACATCCGTCCCGCGCCCCGCTGGGGCACCATCGAGGTCCGCGTGTGCGACGGTATCTCCTCCCGAACCGAACTGAGCGCCCTCGTCGCGCTCATCCACTGCCTCATCGTCGACCTCGACACCCGGCTCGAGGCGGGGGAGACCCTGCCGTCGATGCCGCCGTGGCACGTGCAGGAGAACAAGTGGCGGGCCGCCCGATATGGCCTCGACGCCGAGGTGATCCTGGGTGCCGACAGCCGCGAACGGCTCGTCACCGACGATCTCGACGACCTGCTCGAGCAGCTCACCCCCACTGCGGTGAAGCTCGGCTGCGCCGACGAACTGGCCCGCGTCGCCGATATTCCCCGCCGCGGCGCGTCGTACCAGCGTCAGCGCAAGGTGGCCGCCGCGACCGGCGGGGACCTGCGCGCCGTCGTTCGCTCCCTCGTCGACGAACTCGACACGTAAGGCCGGATTCACCCGCCGTTTACTATGGACGGCGTGTTGACGGACGGTGGCGCACGTACAGAGCCGATACGGTTCGACGATCGAACCCGGAACCTCGTGCTCTCCGGGGTCGTTGCCGCCGGTGTCGCCATCCTGATCGCGCTGCAGATCTTCGCATCCACGCGTGGCTTCCAGGGCCCACTCGAGAGTCTCTTCAACGATTTCGCAGGCACCCCCAAGTCGGCGTCCGTGCCGTGGGCGGGCCTGGCACTCGCGATGGTGGGGCTGACCAACCGGCAGCGGGTGCTGGCGCTGTCGAGTGCGGTGGGCATCGATGTCGTGATCGCCGCAATCCGGTACCTGGCCGGAGGACCGCTCACCGTGGGCAACGGCGCGGTGATCGTGCTGACCGCGATCGGCGTCTATGCAGGCCTGGCGTGGCAGGGCGAACAGCGCCGCAGCGCGCTCATGGGTGTCGGCCTCGGTGCGCTGCTCATCGTCGCCACCAAATTCGGGGACGTATGGCTGCACATCACGGTCCTTGCCGGACCCGATGTCCTCGACCCGTATGTCCAGCTCGCCGACCAGGCCCTCGGCAACCCGGCGTGGGTGATGGGGAACGTAGTCGACGCCCTCGGCTCCGTCGGCTACGCCGTCCTGCACTGGGTGTACATCGAGTTGCCCGTTGCCGCGATCGCCGTCGCGCTGTATCAGCTGCGCAAGGGCTGGCCGTCGCATCACCTGGTGCGCACTTTTCTGTTGATCGGACTCGTCGGACCCGTCTTCTACATTCTGTTCCCCGTCGTAGGCCCGATCTTCGCGTTCGGGCCCGACGGCAACGGGTTTCAGGTCGGCGACTTCTGGCCCAGCGTCGTGCCCGTCGATCTGACGCCGTCGGCCATGCCCTTCGACGGCGTCACTCCCCGCAACTGCATGCCCAGCCTGCACACCGCGTGGGCGCTGGCGCTGTTCCTGCATTCCAGGCAGGGGCCGTGGTGGTTGCGCTGGGGCGGCACGTTCTGGCTGGTGTGCACCCTGGCGGCGACGCTGGGGTTCGGCTACCACTACGGGGTCGACCTCATCGCCGGCGCCGTCCTGACGCTGACGCTCGAATCCGCACTGCGCGCCCCCGAACGGGGCTGGGGCGCGTTCCGGGTGAAGCTGGTCGTCGGTGGCGCGGTGCTGCTCGCGGCGCTGCTGCTCAGCTACCGCTACCTGGCCGTGGAGATCGCCGAGTACCCGGCGTTGTCGGCGCCGCTGCTCCTGGGTGTCCCCGCGCTCTTCGCCTTCGCGTACTGGCGGGCGTTCTACCGGGACCGCGAGCTAGTCGAAATTGCGTCGGATTCGGTCGAAACCGCACCAGAACGACTAACTCGCGGATAGCTTTCGCGGGTGGCGCGCAGATCCGAGCTTCCCGAAGGCCCGATACGACGGGCGCGGCTGCTCGCGACGCTCACCCCGGCGCGCATCGCGCGGGAGTACGTGCCGGTCCTGACCGGTATCTACGTCCGCGCCGACCAGCCGGTGGATTTCGCACAGCGCTCGCGGGCCCTGGCCGTCGCGCACCCCGATGCAGTTCTCGCCGGCTGGTCGGCCGCGGCGCTGCACGGCTATCGCTACATTCCCGAAGACGCGCAGCCCGAGGCGATCCTGCCGCAACCGGCCCGCCGTCGTGCGGGCGTACGGTTTCGGTACGACACCCTCGCCGACGACGAACACGAGGACGTGTACGGCTACGAACTCACCGGCCACCTGCGTACCGCCTACGACCTGGGCCGACGCCTGCCGTTCGATGACGCCGTCGCCGCCGTGGACGGGCTGTGCAACAGCGGGCTCAAGGATCCGAAGTTGGTCGGCGAGCTCATGGACCGGCATCGCGGCGATCGCGGACTCAAGCAGCTCCGACGCGTTCTCGACCTCGCCGACGCGGGCGCCGACTCGCCTTGGGAGACCCGCACCCGGCTGCTGGTGATCCGCGCGGGACTGCCCCGCCCGCAGACCCAGTACATGTTCCACGGCGCGAACGGGCGGATCGACGCGCAGGTCGACATGGCGTGGCCGCAGTACCGCGTCGTGCTCGAATACGACGGCGATCACCACCGCGAACGGCGTCAGTACGCGCAGGATGTACGGCGTCGGGCAAAGGTTCGGCAGCGGGGCTGGGACGTCGTGGTAGCCACCAAGGAGCTGGTGCTGTTCCATCCTGACGAGCTGTTGGATCGGCTCACCACGGCCCTGCGCGAGGGTGGGATGCCCGCGAGTTAGTCGAGATTTCGCGGGATCGAGTCGAAATCGAATGAAAACGACTAACTCGCGGATGGGCTAGCGGAAGACCCCCGGATCGTCGTCATGGTCCATCAGCAGTCCGTCGCGCCCGCGCTGTTCGCGGTAGGCGACACGGCCGACACTGTGCGCGATCACCGGTGCGGTGAGCAGAGTGAACAGCCCGATGAGCACGAGCATCCAGATGTCGACGTTGCCGCGCAGCCGGATCACCGCACCGATGAGCACCAGCACCAGGCCCACGACCTGCGGTTTGGTGGCGGCGTGCATGCGGGAGAGGGTGTCGGGGAAGCGGACGATGCCGATTGCGGCGGTGAGTGCGAGTAGCGAGCCCAGCAGGAGGCAAGTGGCGGCGAGGATTTCCAGAAGCGTGTTCACGAGTCGTCACTCACCCGGAATCGGGCCACGCTGATCGAGCCGACGAATCCGACGAGGGCCAGCGCGACGATGGCGGGGACGATGGTGGTGTCGCGGGTGTACGCGGTCCACACCGACAGCCCGCAGATCGCGGTTGCGATGAGGGTGTCCATCGCGACCAGACGGTCGAGACTGCTCGGTCCGGCCAGCAGCCGGTACGTGGTGATCAGGGCGGCAACCACCAACATCACTCCGGCGATGATCATGACGGCCGTCATGCCCCGTCCTCCCTGCCTTGTTCGTGGTACTCGTAGTCGCGCAGGTGCCACGGCGCCGGCTGCCAGTCCGAATCCCGCTCGAACGACGCGATGAACAGCCGCTCGAGCTGCCGGACGGACCTGTAGAACTGGTCCACCGCCTTGGCGGTGCCCACGTCGAGGACGTGGACGTACACCGCGCGCCGTGCCTGATCCAACTCGAGGACCATGGTGCCGGGGATCAGGTTGAGCACGTAGATGCACAGCGTGAGTACGAGATCGGACTTGATGCCGAGTTTGCACCGCAGTACCCCGGTGAGCGGCGGCGGACCCGGCCGGATCGCCAGCCACGCCACCTGCGCGCTCGACTGCGCGGCGTAGAACACGACCATCCACAGCAGCTTCACTATCGACAGCAGGTGTACCCGGCCCTCGACCGGCACCCGGGGCAGCGGCAGCAACACCATGATCACCAGGCCGACAGCCACGCCGCCGAGCAGGTTGGCGATGCTGAAGGTGCCCCACAACAGGATCCATACCACCGTCAGCCACGCGAGCACGCCGACGCGGAGTACCCGTTCGCGGTTCATCGGTCACCTCCCTCACCGAGCACTGCGGTGATGTAGACGTCCCGGTTCTGCAGATCCTGCGCCGCGCGGTCGGCGATGTCGATCATCGGGCCAGCGAAGATCGTCAGCAGCAGTCCTACCGCGACCAGGCCGATCGTCGGCAACAGCATGAAGATCGGCATCCGGCCCACGTCCTCGCGGTCGACGAACGCGATGTCCTCCTCGGACTCGTCGATCAGCGCCGACGGGCTCGCGTCCGCGAGGCTGCCCTCGGGGGCGTCGGCGCGGGCCCGCCAGAACGCCTTGGTCCAGACGCGGGCCACGACGTACAGCGTGAGCAGGCTGGTGGCGGTGCCGCCCGCGACCAGCATCCACGACAGGGCGCTCGGGTGCGCGACGCCGGCCTGCAGCAGCGCCACCTTGCCTATGAACCCGGAGAACGGTGGGATGCCGCCGAGGTTGAGCGCCGGGATCAGGAACACGATCGCCAGCACCGGGCTGGCCGCCGCGAGCCCGCCGAGACGGCGCAGCGACGACGACCCGGCCTGCCGTTCGATGAGACCGACCACCAGGAACAGCGTCGTCTGCACGAGGATGTGGTGCGCGACGTAATAGACGGCGCCGGACAGGCCGGAGTGCGTCGACAACGCCACGCCGAAGATCATGTAGCCGATGTGGCTGACGAGGGTGAACGAAAGCAGACGTTTGATATCGCTCTGTGCGATGGCGCCGAGGATGCCGACGATCATCGTCAGCAGGCCACACACCATGAGCACGTTGTCGAGCTCGCCCTGTGGGAACAACAGTGTGTGCGAGCGGATGATCGCGTACACGCCGACCTTGGTGAGCAGGCCCGCGAACACCGCAGTGACCGGTGCGGGGGCGGTCGGGTAGGAGTCTGGCAGCCACGTCGACAGCGGGAATACTGCCGCCTTGATGCCGAACGCCACGAGCAGCACACCGAAGATCGCCATGCGGGTGCCGGACGGGATGTCGTCGAACCGCAGTGCCATCTGCGCCAGATTGAGGGTGCCGGTTGCGGCGTACGCGAACGCGATGCCGCACAGGAAGATCAGCGACGACACCATCGACACCATGACGTACGAGACGCCGGCGCGGACCCGGTCGGCGCTGGCCCCCAGCGTCAGCAGCACGAAGCTCGCGGCCAGCAGCACCTCGAAGCCGACATACAGGTTGAACAGGTCGCCCGCGAGGAACGCGTTGGACACGCCGGCCGTCAGCGCCAGGTATGTGGGCAGGAAGATCGACACCGGCTGGTGTTCGTGCCCGTCCCGGATGCCCTGGCCGATCGAGTAGATCATCACGGCGAGCAGCACGATCGACGACACCAGCAGCATCAGCGCCGAGAGCCGGTCGACGACCAGCGTGATCCCGATCGGGGTGTCCCAGCCGCCCACCTGGATCGCGGTGGTGCCGTGCCGGTCCGCGAGAAACAGCAGCATCGCCGAGACACCGGTGACACCGATCAGTGCGGCCAGGGTGATCCAGCGCTGCGCAGTGGGTCGGCGGCCGAGGATCAGCGTGACCGCTGCGGCGATCATCGGGATCAGGACCGGCAGCGGAGCGAGCGTGCCGATGAGTGCGGGGGAGAGCGTCATCGCGTGCCTCCCCTTGATGTCTCGATCTCGTCGTCCCCGTCGTGTAGTTCCTCGTAGGCTGTGTAGTCCTCGGGATCCTCGATCTGGTCGACTGGAATCGGGTTGCCCTCCGAATCGAAGGCGTCGCCGATCTTGCTGGGCGCGCCGGTGAGTGGATCGTCGGAGCGGTCGTGGTCCGGCGCGTCGGCCGGGGTGCGCCGCTTGGAGACCTTGGTGTCCTCGGGGTCGTCCTCGACCCGGTCCGCGGTATTGATCTTGAACGAGCGGTAGGCGAGGGCCAGGACGAATGCCGCGATGCCCATCGTGATGACGATCGCAGTCAGGATCATCGCCTGCGCCAGTGGATCGGCGATCTCCTCGTGCACCGACTCGCGGCCGACGATCGGTGGATTTCCGGAGGGCCCGCCGACGGTGAGGATCAACAGATTGACAGCGTTGCCGACGAGCAGCAGGCCCAGCAGCATGCGGGTGATGCTGCGTTCGATCAGCAGATAGACGCCGGACGCAGTGAGAACTCCGATGACGACGAGGGTGGCGAGGTCCGCGCTCATCGGGCGTTCACCTCCTCCTGCGCGTCGAGGCGGGCCCCGAGGCTGCGGAGCACGTCGAGCACGAGGCCCACCACGATCAGGTACACGCCCAGGTCGAAGATCAGCGCGGTGACGACCTTGATGTGGCCGAGCAGCGGCACAGTCATCTCGAACACTGCCGACGACAGCGGCGGTGCGCCCAGGAACAGAGATGTCAGCGCCGTACCAGCGGACAGCGCCAGGCCCAGCCCGAGGATCTTGCCGGCGTCGATCGGGACCGTCTCACCGAGCTCGTAGCGTCCGCCGGCCAGATATCGCAGCACCAGCGCCAGTCCAGCGGTGAGCCCGCCCGCGAATCCGCCTCCGGGTGCGTTGTGGCCGGAGAAGAAGAAGTACACCGACAGCACCATCATCGTCGGGAAGATCAGCCGGGTGGTGATCTCGAGGACCATCGAGCGGTGTTTCGGATCGATCAGGTCGCCGCCACGCAGCCACGTCGTCTCCGTGCTTGCCGATGCCGCATCCTGCACGACGGATGGGGCGTCGGATACGCGTGGCGCGGTGCCGAAGCGACGGTGCCGGAACACCAGACTCGCGACACCGGTGGCCGCGACCAGCAGGACCGAGATTTCGCCGAGGGTGTCCCACGCGCGGATGTCGACGAGAAGCACATTGACGATGTTGCGGCCGTTGCCGATGAGGTACGCGGCGTCCGGCAGCTCATGGTAGATAGGCGTCGAGTTGCGGGCGTTCATCGCGTACGCGGCGATGGTGGCGACCGCGGTACCGACGCCGACCGCGAGTATCGCCCGTGGCAGCCGGAAGCCGATTGCCTGCCGCTCGTCCACCTCGGCCGGCAGCTTCCGCAGGACCAGCACGAAGATCACCAACGTCAGGGTTTCTACCAGGAATTGCGTGAGCGCGAGGTCCGGGGCGCCGTGCAGCGCGAAGATGACGCCGCAGCCGTAGCCGCTGAGCCCCACCAGGATCACCGCGGCCAGGCGGTTGCGCAGCACGGTCGCGGTCACCGCGGCGGCCATCATCATCAGACCGGCGGTGAACTGCAGCGGCGACTCCCACAGGCGCAGGCTCGCCCACACATCGGTGTTGATCGCGAGCAGGATCACGGGCAGCAGCACAAGCGTTGCGAGGATCGTCGATTGCGTCAGTGGAAGCGAACCGCGCTGTGTGGAACCGGTGAGGCGCATCGAGAGCGTGTCCATGCCGCGCAGGATTGCGTCGTACACACGGTCGGCGTTGCCGAGCGGCGGATGTTGGAAACGCAGCCGGGTGACGGCCCACCGGTGCGCGACGAACAACACCGTGCCGAGTGTGACGATCGCGCCGGTGAGCAGCAGGGGCAGGTTGAACCCGTGCCACAGCGCCAGGTGGTAGTCGGCGTGCGGGCCCGCGGGCAGCGTCGTCGAGTACGGCGTGAGCAGCTTTTCGAGCTGCGGGGACAGCGGTCCTGCGGCGAGACCGGCGACCGCGAGTAGGGCGGGCGGTGCCAGGGAGAGCACGCCGGGTGTGTGCATGTTCGCGACGGGGGTGCTGGGGTTGCGCAGGCGCTTGCGGCCGAACGCGCCCCACACGAACCGGATGCTGTAGGCGACGGTGAGGACCGAGCCGATCGCGATCGCGACAAGCACGGTGGTCCGCTCCCACGGCTCGAGCATGTTCGCCTGGAGGATCGACTCGAGGGCCGCCTCCTTGCCGACGAACCCGAGGAACGGCGGTAGACCGGCCATGGACGCGGCGGCCAGCGCCGCGATCGTGGCCAGCCATGGGGCGCTCGGGCCGAGCCGGGCGAGTTTGCGGATGTCGCGGGTGCCGGTGGAGTGGTCGATGATGCCGACCACCATGAACAGCGCGGCCTTGAACATCGCGTGTGCGACGACCATCGTCATGCCAGCGAGGGCCGCGTCCCGGGAGCCGATGCCGACGAGCACCATGAGGAAACCGAGCTGGCTGACGGTGCCGAACGCGAGCACGAGTTTGAGGTCGAACGAGCGCAGCGCGCGCCAGCCGGCGAGCAGCATCGACGCCAGCCCGAGCGTGATGATCGTGACCCGCCACGGGGGCGAGTCGGCGTAGCCGGGTGCCAGGCGCGCGACCAGATAGATGCCCGCCTTGACCATCGCTGCGGCATGCAGATAGCCGCTGACCGGGGTGGGCGCGGCCATCGCGCCGGGCAGCCAGAAGTGCAGCGGGACGATCGCCGACTTCGACAGCGCACCGATCAGGATGAGCACGATCGCGACGTTCGCAAGCCACCCGGTCGCCGGGTTCGCGATGACATCGGAGAGGTTGTAGCTGCCCACCTGCTGGCCGAGCATGATGATGCCGACGAGCATCGCGAGGCCGCCGGCCGTGGTCACCAGCAGCGCCTGGGTCGCGGCTCGCCGGCTGGTGGCGCGCTCGGCGTAGTGACCGACGAGCAGGAACGACAGGACCGTCGTCAGTTCCCAGAACGTATAGAGGATCAGCATGTTGTCGCTGGTGACGAGGCCGAACATGGCGCCCGCGAACGCGACCATCTCGGCCGCGAAGATGCCGAGACGGGGTTCGTCGTCGGTGAAGTAGCGCGCGCAGTACATCAGGATCAGCGCGCCGACGCCCAGAACGAGTACCGACATGATCGCGGCGAGGGAGTCGAATCGCATCTCGAGGTTCATCGACAGGCCGGGCACCCACCGGATGCTCAGGCTCTGTTCGGTGCCCCAGTTCGCGATGACCCAGCCCAGGCTTGCGAGCGGCACCAGCGAGAGCGGGAAGAATGCGTTGCGCCCCATTGATCGCACGACGAGCGGAGCCATAGCAGCGGCTATCGCGTGGGCGATCAATATGACTAGCAAATGGCACTCCGTCGGGTTGTGGGGCGGCGGGGTGACGAATCGGTGTAAGCCGAGAGTCGAGTAGGCCGTTCGCTTAGCGAAGCAAAGTGGACTACGCGGTACATCTTACTGAGTCACCAAGTGATGGCCGCAATGGGCACAAAGTGGATGAACGACTCGCGTGGTCCGCGTGGCGACGTCGTGGCGAGTAGATTTCTTCGAGTGTCAGTGGAGATGCCCACCGTGATCCGAACCGCGGCCCTCGCCTACATTCGCGACCGTCGCCTGCTACAGGCGCGCTCAGCCGGCAAGACTGCCTTCTACATGGCGGGCGGCAAGATCGATCCCGGCGAGACCCCCGAACAGGCACTGCACCGGGAGGTTCGTGAGGAGCTCGACGCGGGAATCGTCGACGGGACCGTGCGTGAACTCGGGGTGTTCGAGGCCGAGGCTTTCGGGCACCGGACGGGCACCCGTCTGCACATGACCTGCTTTCTCGCCGAGCTCACCGACGACCCACAGCCCACCAGTGAGGTCGCCGAGATCCGCTACTTCACCGAGGCCGAGTACCGCGCAATGCCCGAAATGGCCCCCGGGTCGCTCCTGGTCTTCGCTCGGCTGCGGGAGCTGGATCTGGTGGACTAGTCGGTCGGTTCGGTGCGCTCGCGGGCGCCGAGTCCCCGGATCGCCAGCGCGCAGAACACGACGACCAGCAGCAGCGCAATTCCGGCGATCCGGTTGGGCGCCGGCGGTAGGAGAGTGTCGTAGCCGCTCGACAGCGGCACCCCTGGCAGCGGCTCATATGCCCCGTTGTAGGTGATCACGGTCCGGGTTGTGGTGACCACCTCTGTGAACACCAGCGCCAGCAGGGGGACGACGAGGCCGAGTGACGCCACGGCGCCACTGTCGGGCAGGGTCGAGCCGAGGGTGAGGCCAATCCCCAGCCCGAGCACCGCGAGCCGCACCAGCAGCCAGACGCCCTCGTTGCCGAAATCGGGATCCACAGCGGTGGACAGCGGCACCAGCGCCAGGACCGCGAGACCGATCGACGGTGTCGGCCGGCGCATCGACGTGGCGAGCCCGACGACGACGGTGGTGGTACCGACGACGACGGCCAACCACGGCTCGATTCGTGTCCACTGCGCGAGCTGCGACGCGACCAGTGCGGTGGCCGCGGCGACGGCGGTTGCGGCAAGCAGGAACGGGCTCTCGATGCGTTGGGCCCAGAACTCGGTGAGCGCCACGACCAACACGAGGCAGACGCCGATGACGACCCATTGTTGCAGCGTCGAGTCGGTGGTCTGCCCGTCGATCCATGCGCCCAGTAGCCGATGCGCGAGCGCGAGCGTGACGACGGCGGCGGCGACGTTGCGGACGAGTGCGGCGTCGGCCTTCGCGGGGGCGTCGGCGTCGACCACCGCGCACGCGACGGTCAGGACGACCACCGGTATCAGCAGCCACCAGAACGGTTCGCCGAGCGTCGACGTGCTGGGCTCCCATCCGGTATCCGCGGTGTGCGCGACGACGAACGTCGACGCCACCGCCGCAACGAACGTGAGGCGCGGAAGCGGACGGGTCCAGACCGCGGCAACGGTCGCTCCCAACAGGACTCCGGCGGCCACGCACTTGGCGTAGTGCAGCAGCGTCAACTGGTCGACACCCCCGGCGCCCGACACCATCAGCCGGACGCCGATCAGCACGGCCGACGCTACGGCCGCCGAAATCCATGCCGGCCGCACAGAACCCGCGCGCTGCAGCGCCGCGTACGCCAGCACCGCGAGCACCGTCGCGACCGCGATCGCGGTGGGCACGGTGTCCAGCCACGACTCCAACTGCCGGCCCGACGCACTGAACGCCCCGCGCCATTCGGGTGGGCTGACGAGCACGAATGTGGCTAGAGCCCCGGCCAACAGCGCGGCCACTGCGGACAGGGGAGCGCGGACGTTCGAGATCACCGACCCGACGCTACAGGGGCTCAGCGGTTCTCTGCGTATGCCTTGAGATGCGCCACCTGGTCGGGGTCCAGTGACGGGCGTACCTTCTCCCGCGCGGCGGCGACGTCGGCGGCAGTGACGTCGGCGGCATCGACACTGCGTCGCATCGCTGCGAGCGCCGCCTCGCGTAGCAGCGCCGCACAGTCGGCGGCCGAGTAACCGTCGAGATCGTCGGCGAGATCGGCAATGTCTATGCCCTCGGCCAGTGGCACCGACTTGCCCGACGTCCGCAGGATCTCCCTGCGCGCCTCCGCATCCGGTGGTGGCACGAACACCAGCCGCTCGAGCCGTCCGGGCCGCAGCAGTGCCGGGTCGATGAGGTCGGGGCGGTTGGTGGCACCCAGGACGACGACGTCGCGTAGTGGTTCGACGCCATCGAGTTCGGTGAGAAGCGCGGCCACCACGCGGTCGGAGACGCCGGAGTCGGAGCTCTGCCCGCGGCGCGGGGCGAGGGCGTCCACCTCATCGAGGAAGATCAGCGACGGCGCCGAGTCGCGGGCGCGCTGGAACAATTCACGCACGGCCTTCTCCGACGAGCCCACCCACTTGTCCATCAGCTCGGCGCCCTTGACGGAGTGCACGCTGAGCTGCCCCGAACTAGCCAGGGCGCGAACGAGATACGTCTTACCGCAGCCGGGTGGCCCGTACAGCAGGACGCCGCGCGGCGGATCCACACCCAGGCGTGCGAACGAATCCGGATGCTGCAGCGGCCACAGCACCGCCTCGGTGAGCGCCTGTTTGGTCTCGACCATGTCGCCGACGTCGTCGAGGGTGACGCTCCCGATCGCGAGTTCCTCGGTGCCCGAACGTGACAGCGGGCGGATCACCTCGAGTGCGCCCAAGAGATCGTCCTGCGTCAGCCGCGGTTCCGCCTTGGTGCTGCTGGCGCGGGACGCCGCCCGCAGCGCCGCCTCGCGGCACAGTGCGGCCAGGTCGGCGACAACGAATCCCGGAGTGCGCGAGCCGATCTCGCCGAGGTTGAGGTCCGCTGTGGGTACCCTACGGAGCAACAGTTCCAGCAGTTGGCGACGTCCGGCCCCGTCGGGCAGAGACAGTGACAGCTCCCGGTCGCACAGGTCCTGCCCGCGGAGGCGGTCGTCGAGCGCGTCCGGGTGCGCGGTGGTCGCGACGAATGCCACCGACTCGGTGTCCACGGCGCGCCGCAGCTGGTCCAGGATCAGCGTCGAGACGGGTTCGCGGACTGCGGGCAGTAGCGCGTCGATGTCAGTGACCAGCAGGACGCCACCGGAGCGAACGGCGTCCACTGCGGCGGTGACCCGTTCGAGCCGCGACTGTGATTCGGCAGCACCGACCCCCGGACCGTCCAGCTCGACGACTCGGCGCGGTGCGAGCACCGAGCGGGCGAGCATCGACTTGCCAACTCCGGCCGGTCCGGTGATCAGGACTCCGAGGTGCGGTGAGGCGCCGAGGGTGTGCAGTAGTTCGGGTTCGTCGAGTGCGAGGCCCAGCCATTCGGTGAGCTTCGCGGCCTGTGTGCGCGCACCGACGAGGTCCTCCACGGGCACGGGTATCGCCTCGGGCGCGGTGACTGCTGCCGACGTCGTGAGCGTCTTGCCTGGCGCCGGCATCGCGTGTGGCACGCCGGTGCCCCAGCTCACCGCCGAATTCGGTTGCACACTCACCGGCCCGCCCGACGGGTCGACACCCGTGACGGTGAGCAGCTCCGATGTCCACTGGACACCGAACGTCCGTGAGAGCGCCTTCGAGGCCGGCGCCGTGCTGGTGCCCGGACCGAGGTCGCGTGGCAGCAGGGACACCGCGTCGCCGACGGTGAGGACCTTGCCGAGTAGCGCCTGCCGCAGCGTGATGTCGGAGATGGACTGTTGTGCCATGGTCGACCCGCTCACCGTCACCGTCCTCGCGCCGAACACGGTGACCGGAGTGACGACCACGGTCGCGTTCTCGCGCAGCCCGGCGTTGGAGAGGGTGACGTCATCGAGCAGTGCAGTGCCCGTGGGCGTTCCGGTCGGCGCCAGCCCCGCGACCGCGGCGGTCCGGCGCGCCCCGACGAGTGCGATCGCGTCCCACTCCCGCAGTCCGAGCGCCGCTAGCACCTCGGGATGCAGCCGTACCACCCCGCGTCGAGCGTCCGCGGCAGACGTGTTGAGCCGGACTGTGAGTGTCAGTTCGGGGGAGGTCACGTCTGCCAGCCTAGTGGGCCGTCCTGTCCCCTTCCCTCCCGCGCTTTGCGCACTTCTCGCGCTTCCGACGGCTCGGAATCCGCGATAGGTGCGCAAAACGCGGGGCTTCCGGGGTTGTGGACAACTCCTGGACCTGTGGATGACGGGGACTCGGGGACGGGATCGGACGCGGAGCGTCGTGCATCGTGGGCGGCATGACGGTTCCAGGGTTGCCGGAGGTGTTCGTCGGACGGGATGCGGTGCGGGACGGTGTGCTCACCGCCGCACATCTGCGCGGGCCGAAGGTGCGTCGGCTGTTCCGCGGCGTGTACTGCCCGCGGAGTGTGCGGGACAGTCATGAGTTGCGGTGCCGTGCTGCCGCGCTCACGGGGGAAGGGGCACTGGTGCTGACCGGACGGTCGGCAGCGGTCGTGCGGGGCGTGCCACTGGCGTCGATGTCGGATCCGGTGGAGGTGATCGCGCTTCCCGGACACCGCGTCAACCGTCGCCCGGGGCTGCAGGTGCGTCGGGTCGTCATCGACAAGCAGGACTACGAGCCGTGGGAGCAGATCTCGATCGCCCGGCCTGAGCGGATGATGTTCGACGTCCTTGCGACCGGTTCGTTCATTCGCGCGGTGGCCGATGCCGACCGGATCCTCCGAGCCGAACTCACGACGCAGGCGCGGATGACGGCGTACCTCGAGGATCGGCACGATCACGGCGTGGTCCGCGCACGGGAGGTCTTGGCGCTCACCGATCCTCGTGCCGAGTCGCCTCCGGAGTCCGAGCTGCGGGTGCGCATGCACTTCGTGGGCCTGCACCCGGAGCCGCAGTTGCACATCTACTCGGGACGCAAGTTCATCGCACGTGTCGACTTCGCGTTCGAGGAGGTGAAGCTGGTGGTCGAGTACGACGGCGACTGGCACGGCCAGGGGTGGGCACTGTCGAAGGACCGGGACCGCATGAACAAGCTCAGCAAGGAGGGCTGGGAGATCGTGTTCGTCACCAAGGAGATGATGCGGGACCCGGCGGCGGTACTGGACATGATCGAGGCCGCGTTACGTCGAGTGGGCGGGGGGAGTGCCAGGCGCCGCCGGGCCGAGATCCCGCGCTAAGTGCGCGAAACGCGGGAACCCGGACCCGGAACTCGCGCCAAGTGCGCAAAACGCGGGAACCCGGACCCGGAACCCGCGCCAAGTGCGCAAAACGCGGGGGACGGGCTACCGCGGCCGACGCAGTCCCAGCCGTGCGGCGGAGCGCCGGTTGCCCCCGGGGGCGCGGCGGATGGCGCGGCGCTCGGAGGGCTTGATGTCCCAGGTCTCGGGGCGGGCGGCGACCCAGCGCTGGGAGCGGACTGCGAAGGGGATGTGCACGAGGTACACCAGCACCAAGACCATCAGCAGCACGAACGGGTAGGTGACGAGGGCCGCGGCGGCGAGGGCGACGAGCACCAGAAGGCCGGCGGCCATGCCGCCCGGTACCGACACGGTCTTCATCGCGAGGGTGGGGATCCGGCTGACGATCAGTGCCGCGGACGCGAGTGTCCACACCGTGACGACACCGATCGACGACCACCATCCCTCGCCCCATTGCACGTACACGGCGATGGGGGTCAGCGCGATGAGGGCGCCGGCGGGCGCGGGGACGCCGACGAAGAAGTCTCGCGTGTAGGCCGGTTTGGTGTCGTCGTCGAGCAGGGTGTTGAACCGGGCCAGTCGAAGCACGATGCTCACCGCGTACAGCAGGGCGATGATCCAGCCGAAGTTGTTGCCGTCGAGCAGCGTCACGTACAGCACGAGGGCGGGTGCGACGCCGAACGAGATGGCGTCGGCGAGGGAGTCCAGTTCGGCGCCGATCTTGCTGGTGGCGTCGAGCATGCGAGCGATCCGGCCGTCGAGAGAGTCGAGGACGGCGGCGGCGCCGATCATCGCGAGGGCGATGCCGAGTTCATTGTCGAGCGCGAACTTGACCGCGGACAGCCCGCTGCACAGCGCGAGGATCGTGATGATGCTCGGGAGTAATCGGACCGCGTTCCGTCCGCTGGGGCGGGCTGGCGTCACGACAGCTGCGCGAGGACGGTCTCGGCGCCAATCGTCCGCTGACCACGCTCCACGAGCAGCGCGGTGCCGGCAGGGAAGTACGTGTCGACGCGGGAGCCGAATCGGATCAGGCCGTACGTGTCACCGATGGTGAGCGTGTCGCCTTCCTTGGCGTCGCACACGATGCGGCGCGCGAGCAGTCCGGCGATCTGCACGACGGCGACGTCGTGGCCGCTTGCCGTCTCGATGAGCATGCTGTTGCGCTCGTTGACCTCACTGGCGTCGGCCAGGTCCGCGGACAGGAACTGGCCGGGCTGGTGCACAACCTTCTTCACGAGGCCGGCGACGGGCGTGCGCTGGACGTGCACGTCGAGTACCGACAGGAAGATGCTCACCCGCGGCAACGGCTGATCGCCCATGCCGAGTTCGGCGGGCGGGACGGCGGAGTCGACGAGCGCGACCTCACCGTCGGCGGGCGCAACGACGACGCCAGGACGGTTCGGTGGCACGCGGTGCGGGTGCCGGAAGAACGTGGCACACGCTGCCGCGGAGGCAAGTCCGGCGCGGCGTACCCACTTGCGGTTGCGTCCCACCGCTGCAACGGCGAGCGGCGCCAGCACGAACGGCAACCCGGCGGGATGCAGCGGCGGGACCGCAGCCTTGACGAGGCCGATGACGTGGCCGACGCCGGTGGGCTGGGGGGTACCGGGGGGTGTCGGTCGACGTGCCACGAGCTCCTCTTACCTGTTCGGGTGTGCGGCGGGTCGCCGCACGAGCTAGTACAGGCTACGTGAGGGCCGAGAACCGGCGGGTCGCGATGTGCTAGCGGGACCCGACGGCGAGCGCCTCGGCCTCGTTCTTGATGCGCGCGAGCGTGGCGTGCATGCCCACGATCATGTCGGCCTCGAATGCCTCCGCGCCGCCAAGCACGTGCTTGATCAGGAACTGCGACAGCTGGCTGGTGCCGGTGGGGGCCTCACGGCGCTCGATGACGCGGGTGCCGGTCTCGGTGGCCTCGAGGGTGTAGGACCAGACGGTGCGGTTCTCGGCGATCCGGAATGCGATGGCCTTGTTCGGCTCGAAGCGGATCACCTTGGATGTCGTCGGCCACACCAGCAAGCCCTTGCGGTTGATGTTGAAGGTCTTGGTGCCCTCACGGACCTCGCCGGACACGCGCATCTTGCGGCACTGCGGACTCCACTCGCCCATGCGCTTGAGATCGGACACGATTGCCCACACGTCCTGCGGGGTGGCGGCGATGTCGATGCTGGCTTCGAGGGTGTTCGTCACGGGTCGGCTCTCCAGTTCGAGTTAGGTGGTACAGGAGGTCACGCGTACACCTGGATCGTATGCCCTGGCGCGGGTGGTGTGTGTGGCAGGTCACGAAACGATCGGGATTTCGCATCCCCTACGCGCCCCGGTTCCGGCCGATACCCTCGAAGCCATGACCGGGGTCGAGGGTGTGCTGTTCGACATCGACGGTGTGCTGGTCACCTCGTGGCGTCCGGTGCCAGGCGCGGCAGAGGCGCTCGCGGAGGTTGCCCGTGACGGCCGGCGGCGAGCGTTCCTCACCAATACGACGTCCCGGACCTGCGAGGAGATCGCGTCGACGCTGGTCGACGCGGGCTTCGACGTCCGGCCCGACGAGATCGTCACCGCGGCCCGGCTCACCACCGAGTACCTGCGATCGACGTATCCAGGGGCCCGCGTGCTGCTGCTCAATCACGGCGACGTCGCGGCAGACATGGAGGGCATCGAGTTCGACGACATCGATCCGCAGGTGGTGGTGCTCGGCGGCGCGGGCCCGGAGTTCACGCACGACGCGCTGTCCCGGGTGCTGGATCTGATGGTCTCGGGTGTCCCGGCGGTCGCCATGCACCGCGGACTGATGTGGTCGACCGCCGACGGTCTCCGCCTCGACACCGGCGCGTATCTGCCGGGGCTCGAGGAGGCGTCGGGCGCGAGGATCATCGCCGTCGGTAAGCCGTCGCTGGCCGGGTTTCTCACTGCTGCGGAGTTGGTGGGCGCGGACCCGGCGGCGATGGTGATGGTGGGCGACGACTTCCGGGGCGACGTGCTGCCGGCGCAGCGGGTGGGGATGACGGGTGTGCTGGTGCGGACCGGCAAGTTCCGTCAGCCGATCCTCGATCTGGCGGTCGACCGGCCCGATCGTCTGATCGATTCGGTGGCTGATCTGCCGGCGTTGCTCACCGAGTTGGGCTGACGCGCCGGGCTACTTCGGCTCGCTATCGAAATGCCGAGGTTCGATCGCCTGAGCAGGTACTGTCGCGGTCACGCTCAGCGCCCTCCCTTTCTCGTTCTGAAGGAGCCCGAATGTCGACCTCTTCCCGCCCGCGTGTTCTCTCCAGCCTTGGTCGACGGATGATGCGGACGGCAGCCGTTGCTGCGCTCGGATTCGGTGTGGCACTTGGGGTTTCAACTGTCGGTGCCGGTGCCGCGTCCGCGGCTCCGGTGGTGTGCACGTCGCCGGCGACGGCCAATGACATCCAGGTCTCGGAGTTCGCGAGCTGCGGTGCGCAGGCGTTCGAGCAGAGTGTGGCTCGGTCGGCCGCGATGGATAGCGGTACGGCGGTCTCCGTCGCCCAGAACTTCGGATCCTCGAACAGCTTCGCGACAGGGTTCGGGACCGCGCTCAGCGCGTCGCGCGGCAACGGCCAGTCTCTCGCGCTGGCGATCGGCGGCGGCATCGCACACTCGTGGGCCGACGACGGTTACGCGACGTTCGCGGTGGCCGGTTGGGGTTCGGGCGCGACGGCCGAGCAGGGCGGCGTCAACTGCGTCGGCCCGCTGTCCTTCGCGTGGAATCTCAGGACCGGCCAGTCCTGCATCGGGTAGAGCACGTTCGCCCAGGGCTGAGACCGCCCCGCAACGTTGCACTCAACCCACTCGAGTGCTAAAAATGCACTTGGCACTCGCGACTCGTGAGTGCCAGGTCGGAGCGGTGAGACCGGGAACCATCGACACCCCTGGTCGTCCGTCGCGGGCACTGACCCCGGCCGGCAATGTGTCACCCCCAATCCGGAGGATCACTTCGCAATGGCCAAGATCATCGCGTTCGACGAAGAGGCACGTCGCGGCCTCGAGCGTGGCCTGAACAGCCTCGCCGACACCGTCAAGGTGACGCTGGGACCCAAGGGTCGCAACGTCGTGCTCGAGAAGAAGTGGGGCGCCCCCACGATCACCAACGACGGTGTTTCCATCGCCAAGGAGATCGAGCTCGAGGACCCCTACGAGAAGATCGGCGCCGAGCTGGTCAAGGAGGTCGCCAAGAAGACCGACGACGTCGCTGGCGACGGTACGACCACCGCCACCGTCCTCGCTCAGGCGCTCGTCCGTGAGGGTCTGCGCAACGTTGCCGCCGGCGCCAACCCGCTGGGTCTCAAGCGCGGCATCGAGAAGGCCGTCGAGGCCGTCACCGCCAAGCTGCTCGACACCGCCAAGGAGGTCGAGACCAAGGAGCAGATCGCTGCCACCGCCGGTATCTCGGCCGGCGACCCGTCCATCGGTGAGCTCATCGCCGAGGCCATGGACAAGGTCGGCAAGGAAGGCGTCATCACCGTCGAGGAGTCCAACTCCTTCGGCCTGCAGCTCGAGCTCACCGAGGGTATGCGCTTCGACAAGGGCTACATCTCGCTGTACTTCGCGACCGACGCCGAGCGTCAGGAAGCGGTCCTCGAGGACGCCTACATCCTGCTCGTGAGCTCCAAGATCTCCACGGTCAAGGACCTGCTGCCGCTGCTGGAGAAGGTCATCCAGTCCGGCAAGCCGCTGGTCATCATCGCGGAGGACGTCGAGGGCGAGGCGCTGTCCACCCTGGTCGTCAACAAGATCCGTGGCACCTTCAAGTCGGTCGCCGTCAAGGCCCCCGGCTTCGGTGACCGCCGCAAGGCGCAGCTCGCCGACATCGCCATCCTCACCGGTGGCGAGGTCATCAGCGAAGAGGTCGGCCTCTCCCTGGAGACTGCCGGACTCGAGCTGCTCGGCCGCGCCCGCAAGGTCGTTGTCAGCAAGGACGAGACCACCATCGTCGAGGGTGCCGGCGACGCCGACGCCATCGCCGGTCGCGTCAGCCAGATCCGCGCCGAGATCGAGGCGTCGGATTCGGATTACGACCGCGAGAAGCTGCAGGAGCGCCTGGCCAAGCTGGCCGGTGGCGTTGCAGTCATCAAGGCCGGCGCTGCCACCGAGGTGGAGCTCAAGGAGCGCAAGCACCGCATCGAGGACGCCGTCCGCAACGCGAAGGCTGCCGTCGAGGAGGGCATCGTCGCCGGTGGTGGCGTGGCGCTGCTGCAGGCCGCTCCGATCCTGGACGACCTGAAGCTCGAGGGCGACGAGGCCACCGGTGCGAACATCGTTCGCGTCGCCCTCGAGGCTCCGCTCAAGCAGATCGCGTTCAACGCAGGCCTCGAGCCGGGCGTCGTTGCGGAGAAGGTGCGCAACCTCCCCACCGGCCACGGCCTCAACGCCGCGACCAACGAGTACGAGGACCTGCTCGCTGCCGGCATCAATGACCCGGTCAAGGTCACCCGCTCGGCGCTGCAGAACGCTGCGTCCATCGCGGCTCTGTTCCTGACCACCGAGGCTGTCGTCGCCGACAAGCCGGAGAAGGCCGCTGCTCCCATGGGCGACCCGACCGGTGGCATGGGCGGCATGGACTTCTGATCCCCTTCGGAAGTTCCGCCTGAGTTCAGGTAGACGAGAAGCCCGGGACACCTTCACGGTGTCCCGGGCTTCTTGCTGTGCGGACTGGCGCGCTCACGCATCCTGAGGCATCAGCATCCAGGCCGCGAGATAGATCAGCGCGACGGTGCCGAGCGAGACGATTGCACCGAGAACGGCGCCGAGGCGCACGAGGTTGACGTCGATGCCGAAGTACTCGGCGACGCCGCCGCACACTCCGGCGAGCATGCGCTGGTTTCGGGAACGGAGGAGCTGCCGGGGGGAGTTGCTGTCGAAGGTCATGACATCGAGTCTGGTCGGCGCGGGCGCCGGTGACCATCGGGATTCCCCCGGAGATCGACCCTGAACTTCGAGCTCGGGGTCTGCTACCGAGGGCGCACCCGGCCGACGAGCGGGCGAACACCCGTCGTACTCATTGTGTTCGGCTCGGCGGCACGCGTCTCACACCTTCTGCCGGGATCTCACACGCAATGTGTCCCAACCCGTATGTGACGCGGCGAAGCAGTGTGCGGTGCGGATTCGGAGCACTCCGAGCGACGAATACCGGCCCCGGCGGGCCGCACGGGCATAGGCTCGATGCCGTGGAGACCGTGCCGATCCAGATGCCCGACGGGACGACGACGCCGGTGCGGTTGTTCCCCGGCCGCGAGGGTGCACCGGTGGTAGTGGTCGTACCCGGTCTCGGTATCCCGGGCGGCTTCTACGACAGGTTCGCGAGCGAATTGGTGGCGCGCGGCTTCTGCGCCGCGACATGCGAGTTACGTGGACAGGGCGACAGTCGTCCGCGTCCGAGCGCGTCGAGCACGTTCGGCTACCAGGAGCTCGTGGCGGTGGACCTGCCCGCGATGTTCGAGGTGGTGCGGGAGCGGTTCGACAGGAGCACGCCGTTCCTGCTGGGGCACAGCATGGGTGGGCAGTTGGGGGTGATGTACGCGGCGCGCATCCGGGGCCGGCTCGGCGGGCTGATCCTGGTGGCGTCCGGTTCGCCCTATTACCGAGGGTTTCCTGGATCTCGATCCCCCGGTGTGCTGCTGGGATCGGCGGCGATGTCGATCACCGCGAGCGTGGCGGGCTTCTGGCCGGGCGATCGTCTGGACATCGGGGGCTTCGGTCGACAGTCGAGGGTGCTTGTCTCGGACTGGTCGCGGTTCGCGCGCAGCGGCCGGATCGAGCCCGCGGGGGCGGATATCGACTACGAGGAACGCATCGCACGATTGACGCTGCCGGTGCTGTCGATCTCGATGGAGGGTGACGACTTGGCGCCGCGCAGTTCGGCGAAGAACCTGGTCGACAAGCTGCCACAGGCCGAGGTCACCATGTGGCACCAGCCCGAGCCGCTCGGCCACAATGGGTGGATTCGGACACCGGAGTCCACGGTGGACCGAATCGTGGACTGGTTGCACGATCACAGCTGAACTTCACCCTCGGTTTTCATCCTGTGTTAACGCGTCAATGTGACTCGTAAGTGTGTCCTTGCCGTTATATTTGCCGCAGCGCTTTCGCTTCGAGGCGCGACACCACACAGGATTGCAGGGAGTTTCCATGGGTTCGTCCGAAATCATCAGCCTCCTCAACACCGTCGTCTCGCTCGTGAGCGCGCTGAACAAGCTGAGCACCGCCAGCTCGAGCGGCGCCGGCGCCGAGGGCTCGCTCGACACCGCCTCGCTGACCTCGATGAGCTAATCTCCACCACAGGTTCCGAAGGGCGGCCCCCGCGCAGATCGCGTAGGGGCCGCCCTTCGTCGTCCGGGTCGTCAGATGCCGAGCGACGCCGCGAGTGTCGGCCAGGACTTGGGCAGTTCGTCGCGCCAGTACGCCCACGTGTGCACGCCCACCGGGTTGTAGACGAACGTCGCCGGGATACCGAGTGAGCGCAGCCGGTCGTCGAGCTGGTGGGTGCAGAAGTTGGTGACGGCCTCGATCGGTCCGCCCTGCGTCACGAGCGGGATCAGGTTGGGATTGTCGAGCGTCTCGTTGGGGCCTGGCAGACCGGTGGCTGTCGAGATGTACATGGCAGTGCCGCGTAGCTTCTCGGCGCCCCGGACAACGTCGTGCTCCGCCCACAGCGAGTCGGTGAACGGGCCCCACATGTTCGCGATGTCGCCGCCGTAGCTCGAGACGACGAGCTCCATCTGCCGCTGACCGAGCGCACCGGTGGACTCGTAGCAGCCGCTGTAGGCGGCGACGCCGCGGTACAGGCCGGGCGAACGCATGGCGAGCATCATCGCCGATTGCGCGCCCATCGACAGGCCGGCGATCGACGCGAGGCCATTGCCGTCGAAGCGATCGTCGATCAGCGGCGGCAGCTCCTTCGTCAGGAACGTTTCCCACTTGTAGTTGCCGAGGACGGGGTCGGGCCGGTCCCAGTCGGTGAAGTAACTGGCCCTGCCGCCGGTGGTCATGACGACGTTCACCGGTTTGTCCTCGAAGAACTGCACCGCGTTGCCCTGCGTGGTCCAGTTGCTCATACCGCGGGCGGCGGACCGGCCGTCGAGCATGTACAGCGTGGGCCGCGGGATGGAGATGTCACGGGGCAGCAGCACCTGCACCTCCTGCTCGGACAGCATCGCGGGCGAGTACACGAACACGCGCAGCCAGCGGTCGGTGATGTTCTCCACGCGGGTGATGTGGGCACCCGCAGCGACCTGAGCGGACGCCGGTACCGCCGCGTCCTGTGCGGAACTCGGGATGCCCCCGGCCACGGCCGTCGGCGCGACGCCCAACAGTGCACCCGTCGCGGTGGCCGCGACGAGGGCCGAGGCCCCGAGTCGGCGCAGCGACGGGCCCGCGTTCGCGTCGGATCTCATGTGGCAGCTCACTTTCCCGCAGTTGTCTGATTCGGGCGAATGGTAGCCCAGGGCGCTGAACCCCTGGGCGTCACCGGGCCAGCTGCGACCACAGGAACGTGTACGTGAGCGCCGACTTGAACGCGGCCTGTGCGTTGTCGGCGGCGCCGCCGTGGCCGCCCTCGATGTTCTCGTAGTAGTAGCAGGTGTGACCCTCCTCCTCGAGTCGGGCCGCCATCTTGCGGGCGTGCCCGGGATGGACGCGGTCGTCGCGGGTGGACGTGGCGATGAGGATCGGTGGGTAGGACGTGTTCGCGTCGGTGTTCTGGTATGGCGAGTACTCGGAGATGAACGCCCAGTCGTCGGGGTTGTCGGGGTCGCCGTACTCGGCCATCCACGACGCTCCCGCCAGCAACAGGTGGTATCGCTTCATATCGAGCAGCGGCACCTGGCAGACGATGGCGCCGAACAACTCCGGGTACTTGGTGAGCATGATGCCCATCAGCAGTCCGCCATTGCTGCCGCCCTGCGCGCCGAGCTGCTGCGGGGTGGTGATGCCACGGGCGACGAGGTCGCGGGCCACCGCCGCGAAGTCCTCATGCACCTTGTGCCGGCCTTCGCGCACCGCCTGGGTGTGCCACTGTGGCCCGTACTCGCCGCCGCCACGGATGTTGGCGACCACGTAGGTGCCGCCGCGCTGCAGCCATGCGGTGCCGTTGATTCCGCTGTAGCCGGGTGTCATCGAGTTCTCGAAGCCGCCGTAGCCGTAGAGCAGCGTCGGCCCGGCGGGCGCGTCCTCGCGGCGCGCGACGAAGAACGGGATGCGGGTGCCGTCAACAGATTCCGCGAAATGCTGTTCCACGGCGAGGCCGGCGGTCTCGAAGAACGCGGGTGCCGACTTGAGCGCCTCGAGCGGTCCGCCGACGGTGCCTGAGAACAGCGTCGCCGGGGTGAGGTAACCGCTGGAGTTGAGAAAGAAGTCGTCGCTCTCACGCGGGTCGGTGTCGATGATCTCGGTTGACGTCAGATCAGGGAGACCTTCGAGCGGTGTTGTCTCCCAGCCATTGTCGACCGGGGTGAGGGCGTGGACGTGGGACTGGACGTCGGAGAGCGTCACCATCAGCAGATGGCTGCGGGTCCACGAGTACTGCTCGAGTGACGTGTGCTCGTCGGGCTCGAACAGGACGGTGAGTTCGCGCGCGCCGGCGAGGAAGTCGTCGTACCTCGCGGCCAGGAGTGCACCAGCCTGGTAGGTGATGTCGCCGACAGTCCATGGTGAGCGGGTGCGGATCAGCAGCCACTCCCGGTAGACGGAGATGCGCGCGTCCTCCGGAGTATCGACGTGGACGAGTGTGCCGTCAGCGAGGAGTTGGAAGCGCTGCGAGGTGTAGAAGTCGATGGCCCGCTCGACGAAGCTGCGCTCGAATCCCGGGGTGCTGTCGTGCCACGCGGAGATCGCGACGTCGGACTGCTCGCCCTCGAACACGGTGACCGCGTCGGTGAGCGGGGTGCCGCGATGCCAGCGCTTCGCCAGTCGCGGATAGCCCGAATCGGTGAGGCTTCCGTCGCCGAAATCGGTTCCGATGTAGACGCTTTCGGAATCGATCCACCCGATGTCGGTTTTGGCTTCCTCGACGCGGAAACCACCCGCGGCGTCCTTGAATGTGAGGGACGCGAGGTCGAACTCGCGTACGACGACGGCATCCGCGCCGCCGCGGGAGAGGCTGATCAGCGCGAGGCTCTGCTCGGGGCGCAGCACCTGCGCGCCCGACCATACCCAGTTCTCGCCCTCACGGTCGGCCAGCTCGTCGACGTCGACGAGGATCTCCCACTCCGTTGTGTCGCTGCGGTATTCGTCCATCGTGGTGCGGCGCCACAGGCCGCGGACATGCTCGGAGTCGCGCCAGAAGTTGTAGAGATACTGTCCCCGCCGACGGGAGTACGGGATACGTGCATCGGTGTCGAGAATCGCGCGAATGCCCGATTCGAGTTCACTGAACTCTGTGGTGCCGGCGAACTCGGTGACGGTTCTGTCGTTGTGCGAGCGAACCCAGGCGAGGGCGTCGTCGCCGGTGACATCCTCGAGCCAGAGGTGCGGATCATCGGACGGGGTGGAGGTGGCTGGGTGGTGCGTCATGTGACCATTGTGATGGGTAGATGCGCTCTGTCCTGATACGAGTCGATCACTCGATTCTTATCCTACCGAAAAGACCCTGCGGAGTTCGAGTGAAGTTGAACCGCAGTGCAATTGCACTCAAGTTCAATTTGAACTGCAGTGCAATGTTATCTAAATGTCGAAAAATTTAGCGCAACGGAAACTTTTGCCTTACGCTTCGGTTACGGCTTGATGCTGGATCGATATTCACCCGAGAAGTGGTTGGGTGTTTGCGCACAAGGAGGTGCAATGGGTCCGATTGTGGGGAAGGAAACTTTCTACGCCATCCTGGGAATCTGCCATCGTCGATCCCATCGATCCCATCGATCCGGTCGCCCACGTCCTGTCGGCGGCAGTCATATTCTGGGGGATCAATCCGCCCTCGAATCAGATGTGCAGTTCCATTCCGGTCTGGTGTTCCCGCTTGCGGACTACCATGCTGAAAACAGGGACTACGAGCGGTCGCCTCCACGGGGTGCCAGCTCCGGTTGATCAACCCTGATCGGCGCAGCTTGTGCTGGGCGAGCGGAATTTCTGCTGGTTTCGACCGGGCCTTTACTTCTCTATGGGGATTTTCTCCATAGCTCATCTTCTTCTCTGCCGACCGAATCGCCATGTCATTAGTGGCGTCTCGACTGTCCGCGGTTTAGGTTTCATTTCTTGGAGGGAGGTGGTGTCGTGTATCCGGGTTTCGATTCTTCGAATTCCCGGCAAGATTGGTCAACCTGAGTTCGAATGATCTCGGAAAGATGCTCAATCAACCTGTCTCGAAAAAGGAGTGGTAATGGCTACATCTATTGCTCGGCGTGCATCTGTAGGAATCGCAACTTCAGCTGCGGCCGCAGCGCTGTTGCTCGGGGCCGCTGGACCTGCTTCGGCGACCTTCGCTGGGGCCACGACGACCAGCTTCAACAACGCTTGTGTTGGGCAGATCACGAGTCCGCCCACGACTGCTCACCAGGTCGAGCCCTTCTCGGTCACGGCCAATCACGTAGGCGTCGCTCCGGCTGGCTCGACCAATACGTTCAGGATCCAGACCGGCGCGCAGACCACTCCGGGTTCGGCCTTCGGGTATACCTTCCGAGGCCTCGAGAAGATCCGACTCGTCTACACGGTCGATCCGGCGACCTTCGTCAGCGCTTCGATCGTCGGCTCGGGTTCCGGTTTCTCGGGCACTCCGCAGCTGACGCTGTCGGGAACAAAGCTGGTTCTGCAAGGTACCGGGACCACCGGGTTGTCCGTCGGCGCCAGCACGACGTATCAGTTGCCGGAGATCGAGGTGTTGACGACCAATCCGGTCCTCGACGTGAAGTTCGACACGACGGGCACAGCCGCACAGTACGGAAACTACTCGGCGAACTACTTCACGTTCATCTCGAAGGCCAAGCCGTGGATCGGCGCGGAAGTCAGGGCGGAAACCTCGTGCATCCCGGCAAATGGGCCGCTCGGGGACCCGCAACTCAGCACTTACCCGACGCTGAATGCGGGTGCAACTGCTCCCAGCCATCCCTGATCGCTTGACCGGCCGTAGTGACGGTGCGCGGATCGAAACCGGCACAAGTCACGGGCCGTAGAAGACCGGCGCCGCCCTGTGTAGTCACCTGCACAGGGCGGTGTCCTTCTTCGTGTGCTCACTGTTCGACGCGTTTCACTGGTCAGCTGAAGACGCCCCCATTCGTAATGAAGATGTGTGCCTCGTCCGAGCGGATGTCCGAGTCGGCCCGTCGGGGTGCTCCGGTCCCGAGCCGATCTCTGATGTGTATCGCTTCGGGACATGCTTGACCGGTCGTTGTCAGGACTTACCCAACGGATCACCGACCGGGGAGGTCATCGTGACGTGTGCCCGCAGCAGTCCGGATCTGTGGGACGCGTCGTCACCACCGACGGTGGGAAGAACGGCGGATCGCCTTCGAACCGCGCCGCGAAGTCGGGAACGGCGCCCTATCCGTATTGGCGATCCATCGGGTCCTGATGCGTAACAGGTTGGTGGATCCTCAAGAGCGGCACTACGAACGGGTGTACTAGGAGACCCATGCACCTGTGGCAGCTCGATCAGGCAGGCAGGAATTTCGTCACCGACGGCCGCGGGTGCAAGATACTCACCGGTACCGACGACCACTCCAGATTCGTTGTCGTTGCCACTGTTCTCGCCAAGCCGTCGGGCACCGCTGTGTGCGAGCCGTTTATCGCTGCCATGGATCGCTGGGGTGGGCCGGACGCTTCCACTGAATACTGCGCTGCGAACTACTCGATGAGACAGGATCGGATCCACGCCTACGGTTCTTGTTGACGAGCCGGCGTCAGGACGGACCTCCCGCGGCTGACCACCTCTACCTCGAACGGCTTCAGATGCCGGGCGTCCGGCCCGGACGGCCCTCCCCGACAGCCGCGGTAGTCGACGCCACTGATACCAGCTCCAACTCTGCGTCGACACCGCCGGAACCAGGGTCACGTTGCACATCGATGGTGGCCTCATCCGCGCGACCGCCGAAAGAACCTGATCCAGAAGATGGTCAATCCCCTCGACGTCGATGAGATTCGAAGGTTGACAGGAGCGCGGGAGACATCGACACCACTACCTCCTGTATGAAGGGCAACGCCGTTGAGCTTGCGGGATGCCGAGTTGAACCTGGGGTGGCCCCCGGTGGTTGATGTCCCTGTGGTCGAGGCAGTCTCTGCTGTAGAAGCCACGTCGCGATCGCGGCGCCGTCCGTCTAGGCGGCGCCGAGCGGCTCACCTACGAGCAATGGTCGACGCTGCGCTACACACCGACATTCGCGGGTCCTAACGGGGACATCACTGCGGCAGGGGGCATTGCCCTGGACGAAGTCCTCGCCGGTGGGGACCTCCGAGACGCTTCTTCGGGATATGTTGGTGTGCAACGACAGTGGATCATAGGTTCTGGCAGGGCACCCGAGACCTGGGGGCCGAGGGGGATGGTCGAGGGGACGAGAGCGTTGTTCGGGCCGCCAAGAGTACGGGTGACCCGCGTGTTCAGACGTGTCGGCGGCAGCCGGATCGTGTGAACGTTGTCATCGACGAGGGCGCCGCCGCAGTCTCCCTGTCGATGGGATGTTGTCCACCCCGTTGAGGCGCGGGTGACCAAGGCCCCTGAGGGCGTCTACTACAGAAGATTGAATCATGTTGCGGTAGAACGAAACTAGATAATCGCATCAGCGGCACGCGTGCGCATTCATCCAGCACGCCGATCGGTTGCTCACTCAACCGGATCCGATGCGGGTGTGTGGATGGGTGGTCGATCCGTGGGCGACCAGTTTCGTCGACCTGTCCGGCGTCCAGGTACGGCTGGGGCAGAACGAGACCCTGGAGACGCGAGGATCGGCGCGGCGGCAGGATCAGCCCCGAGTTGGCGAACTGGATACCACCGACCGACCGACCTTGGTCAGGGCCGGGTTCACGAGCTGCTTCAGCTGGAATTGATCGACCACCAAGGTTGCATTCGGTAACCGGCCCGCGGCTCGGGTCGCGTCAGTGATCCGCGACGAGCGAAAATGGTTGTGGGACAAACAGTTTGTTGCGGTGTGGACCGCAATCGTCGACGAGGGCTCGAGTCCCCGGATCCTGTCTGCATACGCCGAGAGGGAGGGGAACTGTGGACGTCGTTGTCGACCGTTCGGGTCAGCGGGGGCTGGCACCTGTCGTGGCACCGGCTGCACACCTTCCTCGCCGGTGTAGCGACTCGCGCATCTCCGAACTACCCACGATGGCCAAGGCTGCCGAACTGCGGTGGCCGGAGATCTATGTGCTTGTCCTCATCGGGATCATCAACGCCCGCACCGAGGGCTGCAACCGGCTGGTCAAATCCGTGAGGCGAACGGTGTGTGGATTCCGGAACCGGAAGAACCCCGCCCATCGAATGTGATTCCACTGCAGCCGAGTCGAGCGCGCCGCGGCGCTTGATTATTTCCCCGATTGAATCTGGCGCGGTTGAGCGCATCATCCAGAGCTTCTGGTTGCGCGAATCAATACTGAGGCTTAGGAAAAGGATCGTGGATCCGAACGCCTGCGCGGTTCTTGTAGTACGAATCTCGAGTGTCCAGCTTTCGGGGAGATCATGCTTTCCATTCTCGTGCGGAATGGATTCCCGTGGAGGTGGCCTGCTCGGTGTGGTTGCTTGACGGGCGGGAAATTTATTGCGCTGGACTGGTTCTCGTCGACGATTTAGTGGAAACCTCCGTTTTGTCCAAGTTTTTACTATCCAGTTTTCCGGACGGATCGCGATCTATTTGATCTACTTGAGATGTGCCGGGGGATTGTTTGTCAATCGGATATCGAATCTAGCGCTGGAGTTCCCGGCAGTCGTGTTGCGACTCCTCCGCGACCTGTGCGACCAGTAAGAAACTGCATTCAATCGACCAGGAAATGGGGTAACCATGTCTGTCTCTGTTGCTAGGCGTTCTGCTGCCGGTGTCGCGGTCTCCGCGGCGGCGGTAGGACTCGTTCTCGTATCCGCCGGCCCGGCCACTGCTCACAACACCACCACCAACTTCAACAACGCCTGTGTCGCGCGAACGGGCACCTTCATCGGCAACATTCACCAGCCGAGCCAGGCGGCGTCGGTCTCGGTCGATCATCCGGGCTCCACTCCTGGTGCCTACATCATCAAGCCGGGACCGCAGACCGTCCCGACCTCCGCTTCCGGTGGCACAGTTGTCAACCTGTCGCGGATCGCTGTGGTGTTCAAGATTGATCCCGCTACCTATGTCTCGTCCTCGGTTGTTCCGGGCTCGTCGACCAACGTCAGTGGTACTCCGCAATTGACTCGAGTCGACATCAATTTGAATGAGGACCCGGCGGGCTCGTACCTCGCCTTACACGGCGGTGCGACGATCAGGGATGCAGTCGAGAAGATCCCCGCCATCGACGCCAACAGTCCCGACGCCGGCCTCACGGCACTCGCCGGGACGACATTCACTCTGCCGTCAGTCGAGGTCGTCACCACGGCTCCCGCTGGCGTGAATCCTCCGGTGTACGCCAAGACCGACGGGAACTCGGGCTTGTACGGCAGCACGAAGAACTATCTGACGTTCCTGTCGAAGGCTACCCATCCGTTGTTGCCCGGTCCGCAGTATGTGCCGACGATGTGCATGCCGAGCGACATGCCGGTTCCGCCGCGCGGCAACAGCGACCTGAACACCGCGATTCCACTGAACGGTGGTGCGGGCAACCTCCACTAACCGATTGAGGTAGTGCTTGGTTGTGATCAGAATCGGAAACTCGAGGTCTACCGCGATCCTGCCGCCTTCGATCCTCCGAGTGAACCGGTAGCAAGGATGTGAAGCCGCCCTGCCTGCTTGGTGTGCAGGGCGGCTTCACCGCGTTGTGATCTAGGCGGCTGATTCGCTCGAGTATGTCTGCCCGGCGGCACTTCTGGTTCCGTGTGAACACCGACTCCTGTCGTAGGGGGGCATGAAAGTTCGTGGATCAGCCTCGATGTGATTTCGCTCTTGGGTGACAATGTTGTTCGTAGTCGATCGACTGCCTTTGGGGGCTGACATTTCTCGCTCCGAGCGTCTGCTGGCTGTGTGCCGATGCGATCGATGGTGCGGATTCGCGACTCGACTCGTTCGAGCCTTGGCCATGCCGGGTCCATCCGTCGCCAGCGGGCCGGATCATCCGCAACGGCATTGCCGACTTCGGCGAAGGCAGGGAGATCGGACGCGCGTTTCAGCCGATCGAAGCTACTCGGATCGGGGGCGGCGACGCCCGAGCACTACAGGGCACGACGGGAGGATAACGGTCTTCGGCGCGCCGCCATACCTGCCCGCTCGAATCCCGGGGGTCAGCGCGATCGACGAGCCGGTTCGCGCCTGCGAGGGCGAGTGGGGGTGAAATTTCGAACATCCTGGACGCTTGCCCAGCTTTAGTCCCGATTCTGCGTACAGGCCCCTGCATCCTGGTTTATATTTCGATCACGGTCAGATAAAAGACCGTCTTCCCGCCCGGGCTACCAGGGGGTGTGTCGCACCGTACCAGGCGGTTTCGCGGGCGGGTTGTAGTGGGGCTTCGTGGATTCGGACTGCCAGGGTTCCCTGGTTCTGTAGGCCTACGCCGGATCTGTGCAAGGTCACACGGGAATAACAATGCTCGGCTCAACTCCTCCCCTTCGAAAGGCACCACAATGAACACTGAGGCCCTCTTCGCTGCTCTCATCGGAGTCATCGGCAACTTCATCAACTTCGGCAGCGTCACCAACATCAGCTAGTCCGGCCACTCCTCAGCCAGTCAGTCATCGTTCGTCAAGGTAAGGAAATGCAATGAACCTGGAGGCCCTCTTCTCCGCTCTCTTCGGAGTCATCGGCAACTTCGTGAACTTCGGCAGCGTCACCAACATGAGCTGAGCTCGATCAGTAACGGTACGTAGAAAGGCGACTGCTATGAACCTGGAAACTCTTTTCTCCGGCTCGCTCGTCACGATCCTCGGTCTCGGCATGAGGAGCAGTGTGGGAGACGTCGGGAGCACCTTCTCGTTCAGCTGAGCAATCGCACCTCCGACCCCAGCCGTCGCGGCGGCTGGGGTCGCGGGTGTTCGCAGACCTCGGGCCGTCAGGCGGTACCCTACCGTCGAGTAAGCGACCATACGGGGACAGGGATTCGGGTCGGGACTAGGCTAGGGCCTCGTGACCTCACACTATGACGTCGTTGTCCTCGGAGCCGGTCCCGGTGGGTACGTCGCTGCTATCCGCGCGGCACAGCTGGGCTTGAAAACCGCCATCATCGAAGAGAAGTACTGGGGCGGTGTCTGCCTGAACGTGGGCTGCATCCCCTCCAAGGCGCTCCTCCGCAATGCGGAGCTGGCCCACATCTTCCATAACGATGCCAAGACCTTCGGCATCTCGGGAGACGTGACCTTCGACTTCGGCGCTGCGTTCGACCGCAGCCGCCAGGTCGCGGACGGCCGCGTCAAGGGCGTGCACTTCCTGATGAAGAAGAACAAGATCACCGAGTATGGGGGTCGCGGCAGCTTCACCGACGCCAAGACCATTGTGGTGAGCAAGGCCGACGGGTCCACGGACACCGTCACCTTCGACAATGTCATCATCGCCACCGGCACCAAGACCCGGCTGCTGCCGGGCACCTCGCTCAGCGAGAACGTCGTCACTTACGAAGAGCAGATCCTCACCAAGGAACTACCGGGCTCGATCCTCATCGTCGGTGCGGGCGCCATCGGCATGGAGTTCGCCTACGTCCTGCACAACTACGGCGTCAAGGTGACCATCGTCGAGTTCCTCGATCGGGCCCTGCCCAACGAGGACGAGGACGTCTCCAAGGAGATCGCCAAGCGCTATAAGAAGTACGGGATCGACATCAAGACCTCCACCGGGGTCAAGACGATCACCGACAACGGCGCCGCCGGCGTCACCGTCACCATGGCCAAGAACGGCAGCGACCAGGTCGAGACCGTCGTCGTCGACAAGGTGCTGCAGGCGATCGGCTTCGCGCCGCAGATCGAGGGCTTCGGCCTCGAGAACACCGGCGTCCAGCTCACCGAGCGCGGCGCCATCGCGATCGACGAGCGCATGCGCACCAACGTCCCCGGCGTCTACGCCGTCGGTGACGTAACCGCCAAGCTGCAGCTCGCGCACGTCGCCGAGGCGCAGGGTGTCGTCGCTGCCGAGACCATCGGCAACGCCGAGACGATGGAGCTGGGCGACTACCGGATGATGCCGCGCGCCACGTTCTGCCAGCCGCAGGTCGCCAGCTTCGGTCTCACCGAGGCGCAGGCCAAGGCCGAGGGCTACGACGTCAAGGTCGCCACCTTCCCATTCACTGCGAACGGCAAGGCGCACGGTCTGGCCGATCCCTACGGCTTCGTCAAGCTCATCGCTGACAAGAAGCACGGCGAGCTGCTCGGCGGCCACCTCATCGGCCCCGACGTCTCCGAGCTGCTGCCCGAGCTGACGCTGGCCCAGAAGTGGGACCTCACGGTCAACGAGCTCGCACGCAACGTGCACACGCACCCGACGCTCAGCGAGGCGCTGCAGGAGGCCATCCACGGCCTCGCGGGCCACATGATCAACTTCTGACGGATCACCCCGCCGCATCACCTAGCTCGCGAGAAGCCCGCACAGGATTGTGCGGGCTTTCTTGCTCTCCGGGATCGGGAGCAGCTTCCGACCGAACGAGGCAGACGGCAGGCCTAGCTCTGCAGCCGCAGGTTGAGCGCGTCGAGCAGCTGTGGTGGCAGCGCGAGCTCGGGGGCGTCGTCTACGACACCCGGTTGAGCCTTGAGCTTGGCGAACTCGTCGTTGAGCCGTTCCATCTTCATATCGAGCCGGTGCGCGGTCTCGGCGGCCTCGGTGAGCTCGGCCAGCAGCTCGGGTGGGACCTCCCGATTGAACTTGTAGTAGATCTTGTGTTCGAGGCTCGCCCAGAAGTCCATTGCGATGGTGCGGATCTGGAGTTCGATCGGCACCTGCTGCACGCGGTCGCTCATGTACACGGGCACCTCGACGATCAGGTGCAGGCTCTTGTAGCCGTTGGGTTTGGGGTGCGCGATGTAGTCCTCCACTTCGCGCACCTCGATGTCCGGCTGGCCGGTGATCATGTCGGCGACGCGGTACGTGTCGGAGATGAAGCTGCACGTGATCCGCACCCCGGCGATGTCGAGAACGTTCGCGCGGACGTCGTCGAGAGTGAGCGGGATGCCGATGCGCTGTGCCTTGCGCATGATGCTCTCGGGCGTCTTCAAGCGGGACGTGACGTGCTCGATGGGGTTGTTCAGATTGATGTGGGTGAACTCGTCCTCGAGGACGCGCACCCGCGTCATCAGCTGGGCGATTCCGGACCGGTACGACATCATGAAACGGGAGAAATCGGTTCGGAGTTGCTCAGGGTCCACGCCATCAGTGTGCCATCGGTGGCGGATCAGAAGTCCGGCTGGACTCGCAGGGTGTCGATCGTGGTGGCCAGTCCGTCGTATTGCGTGACCAGCAGGCAGAACTCGACGAGCCGTCGATCGTCGAGGTGCGCGGCCAGCGCCGACCACTCCGGATCATCGACGTTCTTGCTGGTCACCAGCTGATCTACCGCCGTCAGCATAGCTCGGTGCCGGGGGCTCCAGTCGGGATCGGACGGGCCGGCCAGCACCCGCTCGAGGATCTGTGGCGTCACCCCGGCGCGGCGGCCGAGCCGGATATGGTGATCCATCTCGTACTCGCAGTCCCGTAGGTGCGCGACGCGCAGGATCACCAGTTCGATTTCGAACCGCGACAGCTTGGTGCCGGGCAGCAGCATCAGGACACCGGAGTAGTGCAGCCAGCCGCGGAACAGTCCACCGGTGCGGCCGAGCGTGCTGAATAGTTTGGCGTCGCGGGTGCGCGAGCCGAGCGAGAGCACCCGCCACGTGGCCCAGTTCACCGGCCCGAGATCCTTGAACCGTCCCGGCTGGATCCGCGGCGTGGCGTGGTTACCGACCTTCTCTTCGTACGCGGTCACGCGGCCCTCCTGAGTGCTCCGGCGGTTCGATCGCCCTCTGGGCGGGCGGACGCTGACACGTCGGGCGCCCACCAGCCTGGAGCGTAGACCGGCGAGCCCGCCGCGGGACGGCTTTCCGTGTGGTGGCAGGGCGGCCCCGACGCGATCCGGGTCAGCCGGCCGAGCCGTGTAACATCAGATCGTCAAGCAAGCGTTCGATTGGGATGGGTCGGTACTGCATCCGGCACCGTTGAAGGGGAGTCGTCAGGTGGGATCGACCCGGCGAGAAGAAATTCTATTTCACGCGGCGAAGCTGTTCAGTGAGCGCGGCGTCGCGAGCACCACCGTGCGGGACATCGCCGACGAGGTCGGCATCCTGTCCGGCAGCCTCTATCACTACTTCGGTTCCAAGGATGCGATCGTCTTCGAGATCGTCATCGCGTTCGTCGACGACCTCAACGAGCGCTACGAGGCGGCGCAGGTCACCGGGGAGACCGGCAGGGAGCGCCTCGACCATATGGTGGCCGTCTCGTTCGAGGCAGCCGCCGATCATCCGTTCGCCACCGAGATCTATCAGAACGAGAGCGGGCTCTCGTCGCAGCCGGATGACAGCCCGATCTCCGTGGCGGTGCGCCGGGCCCACGATTACTGGGCCGACGCCATCGCCCGCGGCGTCGAGTCGGGCGAGTTCCGTCAGGACATCGATCAGCAGCACTTCCACCGAATGCTCCGCGAATCCGTGTGGTCGACGGTGCGATTCAATCGCGCCTCGCTCGCGCATGATGCTGAGCGTCTGCGCCACGACCTGATCGCGGTGTTCCTCGACGGGTTCGCGTCGGGTGGGCCGGCGGGATCGGCCTCGGCCAAGGCTGCGCCCGGACCCGTGCGGCAATCCGAGGTCACCGGTCGAGTTGCGGCCACCGCGAATGCTCCCGCGGCGAACGATTCGGAACTCGACGACCTGCGACGCGACGTCCGCGAGCTCAAGGAAGCGATCCGCGAACTGCGTCTGCTGCGCGGGAACTGAAACCCTGTCCCATCGCTGATCTCTCGCCACGTTGACTTCCAAGTGTGACGCAGGGCATACTCCTGTCGCGTTTGGTCAATCAAGCGGTTGCTTGATTGACCAAGCGCTTGAAGGTCGGCTTGAGACGGGAGTCGGTTGTGAGAATCGGAAGGGTCGTCGTTGCGGCGGTGGCAGCTGCCGTGGGAACCCTCGGCGTCGCTGGATGCGGATCCGCGGGTGAGGTGTCGCCGGACGAGATCGTGATCGGTCTCGACGAGGACTCGACCGGTCCCGGTGCGTCGTACAGCACCATCGCCGGTAGCACCGCCAGGCTCGCGGTCGATCTGGTCAACGCCGACGGCGGGATCAACGGCAAGCGGGTGCGCCTGGTCGTCGAGAACGACGAGTCCAGCCCCACCAAGACACCGTCGATCATCCGCAAGCTCGTCGACCACGGCTCGAGCGCGATCCTGCTCGCCACCGGATCGGGCTCAGTGATCCAGGCGAAGTCGGTGCTGCAGCAGTCCGAGATCCCGGCCATCGCGCCGGTCGTGCTGTCCGACGCGTTCGCGAACAAGCCGGACAACGGCTACTCGTTCATGATCCCGAATTCTCTCAAGCAGTACGCCGAGGTTTACTGCGGCGCGTTCGAGAAGATGGGCTACAAAACGCTCGGCATCCTCGGTGACGCCAGCGCGTCGATCGACGGCATCATCAAGACGCTGCGGCCCGCGCTCGAGAAGTGCGCCACCGTCACGGCCGTCGAGAAGGCGCCCGTCGACGCCGCCGACCTCACCGCGCAGGCTTCCCGGGTCACCGGCACCAAGCCCGACGCGATCCTCGTCGCCAGCATCGGCGGACACTTCGAGATCCTCGCGCACAACACGCTCGCCAAGATCTACCCCGACGCGCAACGCTTCTCGCTCGCCTCGATCGGCAACCAGCCCAAGTCGTGGGCGCTTGCCGACCCGGGTGCGCTCACCGGCATGGTCTACATGGGCAGCCTCAGCGCGAACAATCCGCGTACCGCGGAACTGACCGAGAAGATTCGTGCGGTCAAGGGCGCGGACTACCAGCTCACCGCGTACGACGCGCAGGCGTACGACGCCGTCATGATGCTCAAGCGTGCCTTTGAGATCGCCGGTGACCACACCGACCGGACGAAGGTCCGTGACGCGCTGCAGCAGGTGTCGGGGATACCTGCGACGTTCGGCCAGGAGGGCCTGACGCTGTCCTACGGCCCCGAGGACCATCTCGCCCCCGACAGCTTGTGCGGCCTGGTGCTCGTCGGGTTCGGTGCCGACAACAAGCCGGCCGGTCCGTGGGCGTCCTACCAGCCCCCGTGCGGCTGACGAAGGAGAGAACTGATGACTGATCCTCAACTCTGGCTCGCCGCGCTCGAGATCGGCGCCTTCTTCTCGCTGATCGCCCTGGGCATGTACCTCGTGGTGGTGGGAGCGGACTTCTTCAACTTCGCGATGGGCCCGTACGCGATGGCCGCGGCGATGGCGTGCAGTTTCGTTGTCGTCGACCACGGCGTCCCGCTGTGGCTCGCGCTGCTGCTGGGCCTCGTCGTGGGTATGGCGCTGTCGGTGATCACCGAGAAGCTCGTCGTTCAAAAGGTCCAGAAGCGTTCGGGCCGTGGCGAACTGCCCGCGCTCGTCGCGGTCACCGCGGTCTTGTTCGGGGTGCAGCAGTTGGCCGGCACCATTTTCGGCCGCACGCCGCTGCCCGGACAGCAGCTGTTCGACTTTCAGCCGGTCACCGTCGCCGACGCCACCGTCGACAGCTCGTCGATCGTCCTGATCGTCGGCACCGTCGTCGTGTTCGTCGTGGTGGGGCTGTGGCTGCAGGCGACGCAGACGGGCCGGCTGCTGCGCGCGGTCGGTGACAATCAGGAGGCCGCGCGTGTCCTCGGACTTCCGGTGAACCGGGTTCGCCTGGTTGCCTTCACCGTCGCCGGACTCATCGCCGCCATCGCCGGACTGCTGTTCGCGCCCAAGGCGGGTGTGCAGTTCACGAGCGGGCTGTCGTGGACGCTCACGGCTTTCATCGCCCTGGTGATCGGCGGCACCGGACGCAGCTGGGCGCCGCTGATCGGCGGTGTGCTGCTCGGCTTCGTGCAGGTGTTCGCGCCGTACTACTTCGGCGCCAGTGCCGCACAGACCGCGATCCTGCTGATCGCGTTGGTGTTCTTCGCCTTCCGGCCGGAGGGCCTGCTCTCGAGGAAGGTCCGCGTCTGATGTCGACTCTCACGTCACCGCCGTCGGAGGCGGCAGCGCCGGCACGTCCCGCGCGGGCACGCCGGTCGCTCACCAACATCGCGATCGAGGCGGGCATCACGCTCGTCGTCGTCGCCGGGGTGCTGGTGTGGATGGGTCCGAGCCTGTATCGGCAGGACCTCGTGTTCCTGGCCGCGACGTACTCGCTGATCGCACTCGGCATGTACATCCCGTTCGTCATGGCCGGGTCGCTGTCGATGGCGTACAGCGCCTACGCCGCGATCGGCGCGTACGCCGTCGCTCTCATTTCGGCGAAGACCGGGCTGTCGATGTGGTGGGGCTGGGTGATCGGCGCCCTCGTCGCGGCAGTGGCCGCGGTGATCCTCGCGCTCGCGACGCAGAAGCTGTCCGGCTTCTATCTGGCCGCCGTCACGCTGCTGTTCGGAATCGCTTTCGAGCACTGGCTCATCGACGGCCCCAGCTTCACGGGCGGCTCGGCCGGCATCTCCGGCGTCGAGGCCGTCAGGCTGTTCGGGTGGCAGCCACCGCGCTACGCCCTGGTGGTGCTCGCGATCCTGTTCGTGTGTGCGATCGCGGTGATCGTCGACCGGATGCGGAAGTCGGTGTGGGGCCTGACCGTGCGGGCGGCGCGGGACAACAAGAACGCCGCCCGGTCGTCGGGGGTCAACCCGGCCCACCTGACGGTGACCGCGCTCGCGATCGGTGCGGCGATCGCGTCGACCGGCGGCTCACTGTTCACAGTGTCCGTGCAGGCCGTCACGCCCGAGACCTTCACGCTCAGCATCGTGTTCCTGGCGATCTTCATGCCGATCATCGGCGGACGTAACAGCGCGTGGGGCGCCCCGCTCGGTGCGCTCATCGTCGTGATCGTGACTCTCAACATGCCCGGATACCAGGGCAGCGGCGAACTGCTGCTCGCCGCCGCGGTGCTGCTGATCCTCATCGTCGCGCCGGGTGGCGTGATCGGCTGGGTGAGTGCGGCATTAGACAAGGTGACCGGCCGCGGAGGTTCGAGCGAGCAAGGAAGGGATCGGACGTGAGCGTGCTGCTCGAGGTCTCGGGCCTCACCAAGAACTACGGCGGTGTCCGTGCCGTCGACGACGTCTCGTTCACCGTCGCCCCCGGCGAGGTGGTCGGTCTGGTCGGCCCCAACGGTGCCGGTAAGACGACGCTGGTGGACTGCATCTTCGGGACGCAGAAGACGGACTCCGGCACCGTGCGCCTGGCCGGTCGCACGCTGACCGGGCCGAGCGAGAAGCGGGCCCGGCACGGGCTGTCCCGCACCTTCCAACATCCGCAGCTTGCACTGGAACTGAGCGCCGTCGAGAACATCGTGCCCGCGCTGTACGGACGCCGGATGCGCACAACGCTGCATTCGCTGTGGTGGGCGCTCAAGGGGCCGTTCGAGAACTGGGACGCCACCGCAGACCGGGCGCGCGCCGTCGCGCACGAGTACGCGATCGACGACACCACCAGCGCCTGCGGCGAACTGAGCCTCGGCGGGCAGCGCCTGGTCGAGGTGGCGCGCGCGATGGCCACGGATCCGCAGGTGCTGCTGCTCGACGAGCCGTTCGCCGGCGCCGACCACACGGGCATCGCGGCGATCGCCGGGGCGGTGCGCAAGATTCAGGCGCAGGGTCGCGGCGTCGTGCTGGTCGACCACAACGTCGACCTCATCGCCGAACTCGCGACGACCGTCGTGCTGCTCGACTTCGGATCCGTCGCGTTTCACGGCGCGCCCGCCGAATGCCTCGCCAGCGACGCGATGCGTGAGGTCTACTTCGGTGCAGGAGAGGAAGTGTCATGACCACGCTCGAGGTGACGCACCTGAAGGTCCGGTACGGATCGGCTCTCGCGGTCGACGATGTCTCTTTCACGGCGCTGTCCGGGACGGTGACGGCGATCGTCGGTCCCAACGGCGCCGGCAAGTCGAGTCTGTTCGGGACGGTCTACGGTTCGGTCCGCGGAACCGGGCAGGTGACGATGGACGGCCGCCGCGTAGACGGCCTGCCCGCGCTGCAACGGGTCCGTGAGGGCTTCGCGTACGTCCCACAGGGCCGACAGCTGTTCATGAAGATGTCGGTGCGTGAGAACCTGCAGGTCGGCGCCGACCTGCTCGGCTTGAATAAGGATGCGATCGACTCGGCGTTCGACCGGTTCCCGGTGCTGCGCGAGCGATCCGGCAGCTACGCCGGTGTCCTCAGCGGTGGCGAACAGCAGATGCTGGTGCTGGGGCGGGCGCTGTTGGCCACGCCGAAGGTGTTACTGCTCGACGAGATGATGACGGGCCTGGCACCGAAGATCGTCGCCGAACTGCGTTCGCTGGTGGCGGGTCTCGCGGCCGAGGGCGTGACGGTCCTGATCGCCGAACCTGCGCTGGCGGCGCTGAAGTCGGTGGTCCAGCGTGGCTACGTGATGCAGCGTGGCCGGATCGTCGACACCCGAGGAGACGCTCCGTCGCTCGACGCCGCGTACCAGCAGTCGATGGGCATGATGGAAGCGACAGTGGAGCAGTGACGGTGACCGAACGATTCTCGACCACCGCGGACGGCGAGCTCGGCGACTTGGAGGTCGGCGACTTCGCGGTCGATCCACGCAAGCTCGACGGTTTGAGCGTCAGTGAGCTGGTGCGGCACTGGGCTCTCACGATCGGCGAGCGGATCGCGTTCATCACGCCGGACTCGAGGATCTCGTGGGCGAGTTACGACTCGACCGCCGATCGGATCGCGTCGGCGCTAGCGGCGGTGGGTGAGGAGTCCGCCGTCGCGCTGTACCTGCCGGACACGATGGTCTTCCATGCCGCGCTGTGCGCCGCATACCGCACCGGTCGGATCGCGGTCGGTATCGGATCACGTTCGGGCGTCAAGGAAGTGGCGCACCTGAGCACCCGTGCCGGGTGCCGGACGCTGATCACCACACGGTCGCTGCGCGGGCAGGACACCGCGGCCCTCGTCGCGGAACTGCGGGAGCGGACCGGCGGACCGGAACACGTGATCTACGTGGACGACCTCGGCTCCGTGGAGGTCGAGGACGCCGCCAGCGAACCGGTCGAGATCACCGACCGGCGATTCGACGCCACCAGTCCGCGTTTCGGCGTCGACGACGTCTCGCTGCTCAACTCCACGTCCGGCACCACCGGGCGGCCGAAGCTGGTGACCCAGACCGAGCGGCGCTGGATCGGCTTCTCCGAGCTGGCTGTTCGGTCCGGGAGGCTCACCGGCGACGACGTCTTCTTCGGTGCGGTGCCGGCGCCCTTCGGCTTCGGGCTGTGGACGTCACACTTCCTGCCAGCGCTGCTCGGCGCGCCGAACGTGGTGGTCGAACGGTTCAGCGCCGACACCATGGTCGACCTGCTCGAGCGGGAGCGGGTGACGGTACTGAACTGTGTCAGTACGCAGTTCAAGATGCTGCTGCGGTCAGAGCGGGCACAGTCCGCCGATCTAGGCTCCCTGCGCGCGATGTTCACCGGCGGCGAGGCGGTGCCGTACTCGGAAGCACTCGCGTTCGAGGAGCGGACCGGTGCCGCCGTCCTCCAGTTCTACGGTTCCAACGAAACCGGGGCGGTGAGCGTCACGACCGTCGACGACGACGCCGACACCCGCCTGCGCACGTGCGGGCACGTGGTCGACGAGGCGCAGGTCCGGGTTTTCGACGACGCGGGCACAGAGGTGCTCGGCGCCGAGCGCCGCGGCCAGCCCGGCGTGAACGGCCCCCTGATGTGCCATGGCTACTGGGACGATGACGCCGCGAACGTCGAGTTGTACACCGACGACGGCTGGATGCTGCTCGGCGACGTAGTCGAGATCGACGCGGCCGGACGCCTCCGGGTGGTAGGCCGCAAGGCCGACATCATCATCCGCGGCGGCAAGAACATTTCGGCCGTGGAGGTCGAGGAGTACGTCCGCGCTCATCCGGCGGTCACGATGGTGACGGTGGTCGGTGTGCACGACGCCCTGTTCGGCGAGAAGGTGTGCGCCGTCGTGGTGACTGCCGACGGCACCGAACTGACCGCCGATGAGCTGTCCACGTGGCTCGCCGCACAGGGCGTCACTCGCGAGTACATCCCCGAGCATGTCGTCACCGTGGACGAGCTCCCGCTGGCGCCCGGCGGCAAGGTCGCCAAGGGATCCGTCAAGGTACTCGCGGAGCAGCGCCTCAGCCGATGACCGCCAGCGGTGTTCCAGGCGCGACCTTCGCACCCGGAACCACGAGCACCTGTAGGACGGTGCCCGACTCGGGGCAGGAGACCGGCATCTCCAGCTTCATCGCCTCCAGGATCACCGCCGGCTGGCCGGTTGATACCTGTTGTCCCGGTGAAATTTCCACGCGCCATACGTTGCCGACCATCGGTGCCTCGATCACGACGGCGCCCGGTGGAACGTCCACGCTCGGCGAATCCGGCTCTGGGACCGGCGGGGCCTCGTTCCGGTCGAACTCACCGGACGCATGCCATGCCCGTTTCTCCGTCTCGAAGGCCGCACTCTGCCGGGCCTCGAACTGCGTGATCGAGTCCGCGTTGGCGTCGAGGAACGCCAGATGCTCGGCGAGTGAGAATGTCCCCTCGCTGATGTCGGCGTCGAATCGTCCTGCGCGAGACTCCAGCCGCGCTTCCTCGAGCTGGTCGGGGGTGACGGGCTCCCACACGATCCGGTCGAAGAACCGGAACAACCACGGCTTGCCCGCCTCGAACGGCCCGCGCTGCCGGTAGCCGGACCAGATCGGCACCGTCCGCCCGATCAGCTGGTAGCCGCCGGGCGACTCCATGCCGTAGACGCACAGGTACTTGCCGCCGATGCCGACGGCGTCGGACGGCGTCCACGTGCGCGCCGGGTTGTACTTCGTGGTCACCAGCCGGTGGCGCGGATCCAGCGGAACCGCCAGTGGCGCTCCGAGATACACGTCGCCGAGACCGAGGACCAGGTACTCGGCGTCGAACACGGTGTCGCGGACCTCGTCGACACTGTCGAGTCCGTTGATGCGCCGGATGAACTCGGTGTTCGACGGCAGCCACGGCGCGGTGTCGCGGACGCCGCTGCGGTATCGGTCCAGCGCATCGGCGATGGACGGGTCGTCGAACGAGAGCGGCAGCCGCACGGTCCGGCTCGGCACCACCAGGTCGTGCGTGGCGGGAAGTTGTTCCTCGAGTTCCTGTAGCAGCCCCAGGAGCCGCGGCTGCGGAAGGATGTCGGGATCGATGTGCAGGTGCAGCGAGCGTACGCCTGGGGTGATGTCGACGATGCCCTCGACTCGCAGCTGCGCCAGGGCCTCCGACAGCGCGTGTACCCGCATCCGCAGGCCCAGGTCGAGTGTCATCGGCCCGTACTCGACGAGGATGTTGTCGTCCCCGCCGCGCCGATACGCCACCATCGGGCGGTCGTCACCCTCGGCGGTGCGCGCCAGCACGCCACCGTCGCCACGCGAGATGCGCACGGCGGGAGAGTCCTTCGCGCGCTCGGAATCCGACCGCCGCAGCGCGTCGGCGTCCTCGTCGTGTACGGGCACGAACCGCACCGCGTCGCCAGGCCGGATCTGCCCCATCTTCCAGCGGTGTGCGCTCACCACCGTCAGCGGGCAGGCGAACCCGCCGAGACTCGGGCCGTCCGGTCCCAGCAGAATCGGAGTGTCGCCCGAGACGTTCAGTGAGCCCACGCTGTACGGGTTGTCGTGCAGGTTCGACGGATGTAGTCCGGCATCACCGCCGTCGGGGCGTGACCATGTGGGCTTGGGCCCGTCGAGGCGGATGCCGGTGCGGTTGGCGTGACTCGCGGTGGTCCAGGTGGTCTCGTAGAACTGCGTCATGTCTGCTTCGGTGAAGTATGACGGTGCGGGCTGCGGCCCCTCCATGACGGCGAGGTGCCAGGTGTGGGTGAACTCGGGGCGGGTGTCGAGCGGCACCGGTGCGGCGTCGGTGAGAACGTCGGTGGCATCGAGGATGCCCAGCACGTCCCCGGTGGCGACGGCTCTGCCGGTGACACCGCCGAACCCTCCCAGCGTGAACGTCGACGCGCTGCCGTGGAAGAGTGGGATGTCCAGGCCGCCGCGCACCGCGAGGTACGTGCGCAGCCCAGCACCGGCGGGGGAGCCGATGTCGAGCACGGAACCTGCGGCGATGTCGATCGCTTCCCACATCGGTGCGGGCAGGCCGTCCACGGTCACCGGCACGTCGGCTCCGGTGACACACACGGTCGCCGGGACGGAGAACTCAAGCCGCGGACCCTGCAACGTGCACTCGAGACCGGGCACGCCGACCGGGTTGCCGACTGCAGTGTTGGCGAGGCCGAACGACAGGTCGTCCATCGGGCCCGATGGTGGAATGCCCACCTCCCACAGGCCGATCCGCCCCGGAAGATCCTGCACCGTGGTCATCGTCCCGGCTCGCAGCACGTCGATACGCGGCCCGGTCGACGGCACGTCCGTGAGGGACGCGGTGGTGTGCTCGGCGACCGGCCCCGCGCAGATGTGGCGCAGCTGCGGCAGATTTGTCTGTACGCCGTACAGATGGGTTGCGGCTAGGGCCGCACCGAGCGAATCGAATGCGTCCTCGCGGGTGGCGCCCCGGGTGACGATTTTCGCGAGCATCGGGTCGTAGTGCGCGCTCACCTCGGTGCCGGTGCCGACCCACGTCTCGATGCGGGCCGAATCCGGGAACTGCACGGACGTAAGGATTCCGGCACTGGGTCGGTAGTCGCGCCCGGGATCCTCGGCGTACACGCGGGCCTCGACGGCGTGCCCGATGATCGCGGGCCCGGACTCCGGCAGCCCGTCGAGCATCTGCGTGTCACCGGCTGCGAGGCGCAGCATCCACTCCACGAGGTCGACCCCCGTCACCTCCTCGGTGACCGGATGTTCTACCTGTAGCCGGGTGTTCATTTCGAGGAACGAGGCCTCGCAGCGATCGACGTCGTAGACGAACTCGACGGTGCCTGCCGAGCGGTACTGCACCGACGACGCCAAATCCCGTGACAAGCGCAGCAGATGCTCGATCACCTCTGGAGACAGCCCGGAAGCCGGCGCCTCCTCGACCACCTTCTGGTTGCGGCGCTGCAAGGAGCAGTCGCGGGTGCCCAGGCTCAGTGTGCGGCCGTGACCGTCGCCGAACACCTGTACCTCGATGTGCCGGGCACGGGCGACGAAGCGCTCCAGGAACACTCCCGAGGACGAGAAGTTCGCCGCCGCCAGCCGTTGCACGGTCTGGTGAGCCGCGCGTAGGGCCGCGGGAGTGAAACATGCCTGCATCCCGATGCCGCCGCCCCCGCCGACCGCCTTGAGCATTACCGGGTAACCGATGCGGTCCGCCTCGACCAGTGCATGGTCCACCGACTCGAGCAGCCCACTGCCGGGCACCAGGGGGACTCCCACGGCCCGGGCCGCCTCGCGCGCGGTGTGCTTATTGCCGAACACGCGCAGCTGGTCCGGGGTGGGGCCGACGAACGCGATACCGGCCTGAGCGGCAGCGGCCGCGAATTCTGCCTTTTCCGAAAGGAACCCGTAGCCTGGATGGATCGCCCCAGCGCCGGTCGCGAGCGCGGCCGCGATCACCAGATCGGCGCACAGGTACGACTGTTCGGCTGGTGCCGGGCCGAGCCGGACGGCCGCGTCGGCCATCTCGACATGCATTGCGGAGGCGTCCGCGTCGGAGTGGACGGCGACCGTCTTGAGGCCCAGCTTGCGGGCGGAACGAATGATGCGGCAGGCGATCTCGCCGCGATTCGCGATGAGGAGGGTGTCGAAACCGTGAGACACGGGAAGGGCTCCTTCGATCGATTCGGGGAGTGGCCCTGGATGGGCTCGTCAGATGGCCATGGCGTCGCGCACGACGGACTCGGCGTCGGCACCTCCGGCGCCACTCGACGTGACGCGGCCGGACTCGAGGATGTAGTAGCGCTCGGCGGATTGCAGAGCGAAACCGATATGCTGCTCCACCAACAGGACCCCGAGATTGCCGCGGAGGGTGAGCTCGACGATCGCGGCCTCGATCTCGGCCACCACAGACGGCTGGATGCCCTCCGTCGGCTCGTCGAGCACCAGCACCCGAGGCTCGGTGATCAGTGCCCGCGCGATGGCGAGCTGCTGGCGCTGACCTCCGGACAGCAGCCCGGCCCGGCGACTCAGGAGTGGTTCGAGTGCTGGGAACAGTGCGAGCTGCTGCTCGATGAGCGCCTTGCCACGCTTGCGACCGTCGGCGACCACCTGCAGATTCTCGGCACACGTGAGCTGCCCGAACGATTGCTGCCCCTGTGGGACGTATGCCAGGCCGCGGGCGACGCGGGCGCTGGGGCGCAGCCTGGTGATGTCGTCGCCGTCCAGCAGCACCTTGCCCGACGTGCACTTCGCGAGTCCGACGGCGGCGCGCAACAGGGTGGTCTTTCCGGCGCCGTTGTGCCCCATCACCGCGGCGACGCCGTCGGCAGGCACGGTGACGGTGGCGCCGTGGATGATCTCGGTGCGGCCGTAGCCGGTGTGAATGTCGATGAGTTCCAGCATGATCAGTGCTCCTCGAGGACATCGACGGCCGCGGTGGTGCCCAAGTACACCTGCTGGACCATCGGGTCGGCCTGGATCTCCTCGACACTGCCGTCGGCGATCACCTTGCCGCGGGCCAGCACCGTCACCGATGTCGCGAACGCCCGCATGAAGTCCATGTCGTGCTCGACCACGACGACGGTTCGTTCACCGCCGATGCGGCGCAGCAGGTTTCCGGTCTCCTCGCGCTCGTCGTGGCTCATCCCGGCCACCGGTTCGTCGAGCAATAGGACGTCGGCGTCCTGCACCAGCAGCATGCCGATCTCGAGCCACTGCTTCTGACCGTGCGCGAGGATCCCGGCCTTGCGGTCGCGCAGGTGGGTCAGGCCGGTCGTCTCGAGGGCCTCCTCGATGTGCGGCAGGACGGCCTTGCGGCGGCGCAGCAGCGTCAGCGCAGAACGTCCGGCTCCGGCGGCGATGTCGAGGTTCTGCAGCACCGTGAGCTGATCGAACACCGATGCGGTCTGGAAGGTTCGGCCAACTCCCTGCCGGGCGATCTTGTGGACCTTTTGTCCGAGCAGTTCGACGCCGGACTTGGTGACCGAACCGGTGGCCGGGACCAGGCCGGTGACGGCGTCGACCAACGTCGTCTTGCCGGCGCCGTTGGGGCCGATGAGGAAGCGCAGATCCCCCTGCAGAAGAGTGAGATTCACGCCGTCGACGGCGGTGAAGCCGTCGAACGTGACACGCAGGTCACGGATCTCGAGGTACTGGCTGGACATTCCGGCGTTGCCGCCGAGTGCCGGCTGGTGCTGGGTGAGGTTCATCGCGCGGCCTCCATCTCGCGGGCGGGCTCGGATTCGGGATCCGGCGGGGGTGTGGTGACGAGGGTCCGGCGCCGCAACAGCGTTGCGATCCCGGCGATACCCGCGGGGAAGAACCCGATCACGACGATGAACAGCAGACCCTGCGCGTATGTCCATGCCGAGGGGAAGTTCTCGGACAGCGTGGTCTGCGCCCATGCGACGCCGATCGCGCCGAGCACCGGGCCCAACAGCGTCGTGCGCCCGCCGATCGCGACGCCGATGAGGAACGCGATCGAGGGAACGATGCCGACGTCGGCGGGGGAGATGATGCCGACGATCGGCACGAACAGTGCGCCCGCGAGGCCCGCGAAGAAGGCTGCGACCGTGTACGCGACCACCTTGATGTTCGCGGGGTCGTAGCCGAGGAAGCGGACGCGCTCTTCCTGATCTCGCACCGCGACCAGCAGTTCGCCATAGCGCGAGTTCATCAGCTGACGGGTGAGGGCGACGACCGCCAGCAGCACCGTGGCCGCGATGAAGAACAGCATTCGCTTGTTCGTCGGATCGGCCAGGTTGAATCCGAAGAAGGTGCGGAAACGATTGAGGCCGTTGGAACCGCCGATCGACTGCTGGCCGATCAGCAGAATCGCGAACGCCGCCGCCAGGGCCTGCGACAGGATCGCGAAGTAGGCGCCCTTGACCCGGCGCTTGAACACGCCGAGACCGAGCAGAAACGCGACCAGGGCGGGGACGACAAGGATCGCGGCGATGGTCGTGAACGGTGACGCGAACGGCGTCCAGTAGCCGGGCAGCTGGCGGATCCCCGCGATCTGCATGAAGTCAGGCACCGCGTCGCCGCGAAGTTCCGCGTCGGCGATCTTGAGGTGCATCGCCATGATGTAGGCACCGAGGCCGAAGAACACTCCCTGGCCCAGGGTGAGCATTCCGCCTCGGCCCCAAGCCAATCCGATGCCCACCGCGACGATGGCGAAGCACAGGAACTTGGCCAACAGGTTGAGTCGGAAGTCCGAGAGCAGGGCCGGAGCGAGTCCGAGCAGCACGAGAGCGGATGCGGCGAATCCCGCCCACGCCCGGTAGCGACTGAGCACGGTCATGCCAGGCTCCTTGTCTTGGCGACGAACAGCCCCTGCGGGCGGGCCTGGAGGAAGATGACGATGAGCACGAACACGATCACCTTCGCGATCGACGCGGTGGTGGAGTACTCGATGAACGAGTTGAGGATGCCCAGCGCGAACGCCGCCACCACCGCGCCCGCGATCCTCCCGAGGCCACCGATCACGACCACGAGGAACGCGTCGATCAAGTACGACTGCCCGATCGTCGGGCTCGTCGATCCGATCAGCGTGAGAGCGACGCCGGCCACGCCGGCCAGGCCCGAGCCGATGAAGAACGTTGTCACATCGGTTCGTCGCGAGGAGATTCCGCTGGTCTCCGCGAGATCGCGATTCTGGACCACCGCGCGAATGCGCCGGCCCATCGAGGTCTTCGCCAGTGCGAAGGACAGCACCGCGACCGCGACGAGCGCCAGCATCAGAATGAAGATCCGGGTCTTCGGGACTACTGCGCCGAGGATCTCCACACCGCCCGAGAGCCACGACGGCGCAACGACGTTCACTGCGGGGGCACCGAAGATGTCGCGTGCCAGCTGCTGTAGTACCAGTCCGACGCCGAAGGTCACCAGCAGCGTATCCAGCGGACGGTGGTACATCCGCCGGATCAGGGTGGCCTCGAGCAGGACGCCCATCAGCCCGCCGACCACGAAACCGACCAGCAGCGACAGCAGCAGTGACGCCCCGGCGCTCGAAACGACCTGCTGCACCACGTAGGCGGTATAGGAGCCGGCCATGATGAACTCGCCGTGGGCCATGTTGATCACGCCCATCTGGCCGAAGGTCAACGACAGTCCCAGTGCCGCCAGTAGCAGGATCGACCCGATGCTCAGGCCGGTGAACAGCTGCCCGATCATCACATCCATCGGTGCTCGCCCTCCCTCTCGTCGTCTGCGAACGGACTAGCTACCGGAGCCGGACAGCCCCGCTGCCCATTCGTAGTTCGCGAGGTACGGGTCGGGCTGGATCGGGCCGTCGGACTCCCATACGGTGTAGATCAGTCCATCGCCACGGATCTCGCCGATACGAGCGGTCTTGGTGATGTGATGGTTGTCGCCGTCGATGGTGACGAGGCCCTCGGGCGCTTGGAAGGTGACGCCGTCGGCGGCGGCCTGGATGTCGGTAACCCCGAACGAACCGGCCTTCTCCACAGTGTTCTTCCACAGGTACACCGACGTGTAGGCCGCCTCCATCGGATCGGACGTGGGCTTGTTCGCGCCGTATCTGGCCTGGTACGCGTCGACGAACTTCTTGTTCGCCGGCGAGTCGACTGTCTGGTAGTAGTTCCACGCCGTCAGCTGGCCATCGACGTTCGCGACACCGATACCGCCCACTTCCTCCTCGGCGATGGACACCGAGACCACCGGCATGTCAGCGGCTTTCAGTCCCACATTGGAGTACTCGCGGAAGAATGCCACGTTGGAGTCACCGTTGAGGGTGTTGAAGACGGCATCGGCGTTCGCGGTGCGGACCTTGTTGACGATGGTCGAGAAGTCGGTGGAGCCGAGTGGCGTGTAGTCCTCGCCCTTGATCTCGATGCCGTTGGCCGCGGCGTACGCCTTGATGATGCGGTTCGCGGTCTGCGGGAACACGTAGTCGCTGCCCACCAGGTACAACGACGTGACGCCCTTCTCCTTCAAGTAGTCCAGGGCCGGCACGATCTGTTGATTGGTGGTGGCGCCGGTGTAGAAGATGTTGGGTGAATCCTCGAGGCCCTCGTACTGGACGGGGTAGTAGAGCAGCGAGTTCCGGTCCTCGAAGACCGGCAGCATCGCCTTGCGACTCGACGACGTCCACCCGCCGAAAACTGCTGCGACACAGTCGCTACTGATGAGCTTCTCGGCCTTCTCGGCGAACACCGTCGGCTCCGATGCGCCGTCCTCGGCCACGATCTGGACCTGCTTGCCCAGCACGCCGCCCGAGTTGTTGATCTCCTCGACGGCGAGGGTGATCGAGTCACGGACGGTGACCTCGCTGATCGCCATCGTGCCCGACAGTGAGTTCAGGGAGCCGACCTTGATCGTGTTCCCCGAGGTGTCGACGCAGGATTCTGTGGCGCCGGCGGCATCGGCGGTGGTGTCGGAGGCCTTGCTGCCGCAACCGGCGAGGACCAGACCGAGCGCGGCGAGGGCGGCGGGGGCGGTGAGAGCACGCTTGGAGAAGGTGGGCATGGACGGCCTTTCCGTCGGAGGTGTGACGCTGAGCTGCCGAAGAGGTGCGTATACGACGCTGTATCCGTGATCGCAGACAGTAGGCGGAAGTTGTTGCGCCGGAATGTCTGTCGATGACGAGTTCGTGTCGGGTGTTACGCACGCATGAACGGCTGCTCACACCGCAGGCGGAGAATGGTGGAACAGGTGCCGGAGAATCAGCGAATTGTGTACGGCGAGACCGAGCTTCGGTGCTCGTTGATGTCGAGTTCCTTGCCCAGAGGCGGGAAGGCGCGCTGCGGGCAGTTCATTCGTTCGCACACGCGACAGCCGGCGCCGATGGGAGTGGTCGTGCCGCCGCCCAGGTCGAGGCCCTCTGCATACACGACACGGGAAGCGTGCCGCAGTTCGCAGCCGAGGCCGATCGCAAACGTCTTACCGGGCTGGCCGTACCGCGATGCGCGACGCTCCACGGTGCGGGCCACCCACAGGTAGTTGCGACCGTCCGGCATCTGCGCGATCTGCGTCATGATCTTGCCGGGGTACGCGAATGTTTCGTACACGTTCCACAGCGGGCAGGTCCCGCCGCTCGATGAGAAGTGGAACCCGGTGGCGGACTGTCGCTTCGACATGTTTCCCGCCCGATCCACCCGGACGAACGACCACGGCACTCCGCGCTGCTTGGGGCGCTGCAGCGTCGAGAGCCGGTGGCAGATGGTCTCGTAGCTGATCGCGTAGAACGCTGAGAGTCGTTCGATGTCGTAGCGGAAGTCCTCCGCGATCTCGTGGAATTGGCCGTAGGGCAGCACTGTCGCGGCCGCAAAGTAGTTCGCCAGACCCAGCATCGCGAGCGAGCGCGCCTCATCGGAGGTGAAGTTGCCCTCGTCGACGAGCTTGCGCAGTAGATCGGCGCACTCGAGGTAAGCGAGTTCGGTCGCGAACTTGAACACCTGCTGCCCGCCGGACAGGTGCGGTGAAATCTCCAGGACCCGTGTCTCCGGGTCGTACCGGTGCAGCACGTTCTCGCCGAGGTCGATACGCCGTACGATCTGGACGTCGTGCACGTTCTCGAGGCGTCGGGCGATGCCCTCGGCGATGTCGCCGCGATGGAAGCGCATTCGCGCGGTGAGCTCCTCGGCCGCGGTATCCAGGTCGTGAATGTAGTTTTGACGCTGGTAGAAGTAGTCGCGGACTTCCTCGTGCGGCATCGTGATCGAGCCGCTCCCGCTGCCGTCGCTGAAACGGTCCTCGGTGGCGGCGGCAAGTTGCGCGGTGGTGTTGCGGTAGCGCCGGTGCATGTTCACCATCGCCTTCGCCAGACCCGGATGTGAGGACACCATCTCCGCGATCTCCTGTGCATCCGCGTCGATGCCCATGTCGTTGTCGAGCGCGACCTCGCGTAGTTCCGCGATCAACCGGGTGTCGTCCTGAGACGAGAAGAATGTGGTGTCGACCCCGAATACCTCGCTGATCCGCAGCAGCACCGGCACCGTCAGCGGGCGCACGTCGTGCTCGATCTGGTTGAGGTAGCTGGCGGAGATGTCCAGCGTCTTCGCGAGTGCGGCCTGACTGAGGCCGCGTTCGGTACGGAGCTGTCGTAGACGTGCGCCGACGAAGGTCTTGGACATGAACTCAGAGTACGAGGGGATTGCTAAGCGTGCAAAGGGTTGGATTAGCACGGGCGGATGAGGGGCTCCGGGTCGAGTGGATTGCGCGTATGCCCCCGCCGCAGGAAGCTGAACCCATGAACGGGGTGGAGGCAGTGCTGTTGGGCGTCGGTATCGCTGTTGTGACATGGCTGCCGTTCGCCGGCCTGACATCTTTGGGTGCGCGCCGCCGCGGTCAGGTGAGGACGCTGGCGGTGCTCAGTGGCGCGTTGTTCCCTGTCACCTGGGTGGTGTGGTACTTGCGCGACGAGCGTCGTGCCGAACCCGACAATGTCACGTGTGCAGACCGGTCATGACGTTTGTCGACAAGTCTTGACATCTCGGTCCCGGTGGAAAAGGCTGGGCAACAACCAGCACGCATTTTCGTAAAACATTGTTTGCGAGGCGGTTTGAGGCGGTCGGCGAGGGCCTGCACGTCTCGGACGCAATGATGCCGACGCCCAACAGGCCGACGGGCGTCTCCGGCTCACGCCAGCCCCCTGAACAGGGCGTGGGCTTTCCCCCGTTCAGGCGGTTCGGGTCCAGGGATCGCGAGGACTCCGGCTCGGTCAGTTCCGTCAGAGGTCACGATGATCTTTACCTCGAAGCGCCGCTCGCGGAGCGCGCGCCGGCAGTCGAGGGCGTTCACACCGCCCGTTGCGGAGGGCTGTGTGGCACCTGTGGCACCCGTGGTGGCGGCTGAACCAGAGGAGGCTTTCGGTGCCTCCGTCACCGCCCGATGGCTCGTCCTCACGACCGATGTCAATCCATCGTTCGCCCGGGCGGTGCTGCCCGAGGGCCTCGGTATTCCTGAGCAACCGCAGATCGCGGTGTGGATCGTCGAACCGCTGTCCTCCGGTTCGGCCGAGGTCGGTGACCCGTTCGACCGTCTGTTCGCAGGCCTGTCGTGTAGCTGCCTGCGGCCCGGGGATCTGCAGGCGAGTGCGTTCACATCGGACATCCTGGTGGGCTCGCCCACCACGGATCGCGGCGGCCGGGACGCCTTCGGCTTGCCGGCCATCCCGCACACGGGGCTCGCGCTCGTCAACGGGGTCGGCGGTATGGGACTCGCAATCTCCCCGGTCAGTGGCGACGGCCGCGGACTCGTGGGCACCGTCGCGCTCGACGGCTGCGGATCGCAGCAGACGCGGCTGACACCCGATTGGCTGGCCCGGCAGAGCTGGCGCGAACGACCGATGCGCCGACAGGGGACGACGGCCCGCGCAGCCGCGTCCGGCACAGCCGCTGACGGGTTGGTCCACACGCGATGGAAGCTCACTCGCCTGTCGCCGATCGTCGAGGGCTCGGCGGTTCTCGAATGCGCCGAGTTCGGTTCGCGCGGCTATGACATCTCGGCCACGGTGACATCGCTCGACGCTCGCTACGGCTTCGCACGCGTGACAATCCTCGGCAGGGACTAGCCGGCAGGGCTGGTCGGTAGGGGTCCGTCCCTACCTGCCGTGATTGCAGTCACAGTTTCCGTGCGGCCCTGGCTTCTCTCCGACTGTGGTCGTCTTTTCGACGTGGCCGAGTTCGGGTCCGATCGGCGCATCAGGTTTCCCGGTCAATGCCGAGGTAGATGCCTACTTGCGGGTAACTTTCATGCCTACTGGACGGTAAGCCAAGCGACCGTCTGGCCGCTAGGAACATTTGCAAGCTTTGCTGATTGGATTGAAAACCTAGCGAAGATTGGCATTAGCAACAGGTAGACGACCGTTTTCGTCTGTGCCATTGTCGGTTTGTACATCCGAACGGCCTGGCAACGATGTGAAGCAGTACATCCGTACCGGGCGACGCAGCAGAGAAGAAGTGGAGCTTTCGATGTCGACCACCGGAACCCCGAAGACCGCAGAGCAGATCCAGCAGGATTGGGACACCAATCCGCGCTGGAAGGGAATCACGCGCAGCTACACGGCCGAGCAGGTCACCAAGCTCCAGGGCACCGTCGTCGAGGAGCACACCCTCGCTCGCCGCGGCTCGGAGATCCTCTGGGACCTGGTGAACAACGAGGACTACATCAACTCGCTCGGCGCCCTCACCGGCAACATGGCGGTCCAGCAGGTCCGTGCCGGGCTCAAGGCCATCTACCTGTCCGGTTGGCAGGTCGCCGGTGATGCGAACCTCTCCGGCCACACCTACCCGGACCAGAGCCTCTACCCGGCCAACTCGGTTCCGGCCGTCGTGCGCCGCATCAACAACGCCCTCCTGCGCGCCGACGAGATCGCCAAGACCGAGGGTGACACCTCGGTTTCCAACTGGCTCGCTCCGATCGTCGCCGACGCCGAGGCAGGCTTCGGTGGCGCGCTCAACGCTTACGAGCTGCAGAAGGCCATGATCGCCGCCGGCGCCGCCGGCGTGCACTGGGAGGACCAGCTCGCGTCGGAGAAGAAGTGCGGCCACCTCGGTGGCAAGGTGCTCATCCCCACGCAGCAGCACATCCGCACCCTCACCTCCGCGCGTCTGGCTGCTGACGTCGCCGACGTCCCGTCGGTCATCATCGCCCGCACCGACGCCGAGGCCGCGACCCTCATCACGTCCGATGTCGACGAGCGCGACCGCGAGTTCCTCGACGGCACCCGCACCGCTGAGGGCTTCTTCGGCGTCAAGAACGGCATCGAGCCCTGCATCGCTCGCGCCAAGGCCTACGCCCCCTACGCCGACCTCATCTGGATGGAGACCGGCGTGCCGGACCTCGAGGTCGCGAAGAAGTTCGCCGAGGCCGTCCGCAGCGAGTTCCCGGACCAGCTGTTGGCCTACAACTGCTCCCCGTCCTTCAACTGGAAGGCGCACCTGGACGACGCGACCATCGCGAAGTTCCAGAAGGAGCTCGGCGCGATGGGCTTCAAGTTCCAGTTCATCACCCTGGCCGGCTTCCACTCGCTCAACTACGGCATGTTCGACCTGGCCTACGGCTACGCCCGCGAGGGCATGACGGCCTTCGTCGACCTGCAGGAGCGCGAGTTCAAGGCTGCTGCGGAGCGCGGCTTCACCGCCATCAAGCACCAGCGTGAGGTCGGCGCCGGCTACTTCGACACCATCGCCACCACTGTCGACCCCAACACCTCGACGGCTGCTCTCAAGGGCTCCACCGAAGAGGGCCAGTTCCACTAGGCCTTTCGACCTCCCGGGGAGGGATCGGCGGGGTGTCCTCCACGCCTGATCCCGCCCCGGGGTCCGACCTCCACTTTCCGAAAAGGAGCTGACGTGACCAGCGAAAAGATTCAGCGCGTCGGCGTGATCGGCGCCGGCATCATGGGTTCCGGAATCGCCGAGGTGTGCGCTCGTGCACACGTCGACGTGCTGGTGTTCGAGCAGACCCGCGAGCTCGCGGCAGCCGGACGCTCCCGCATCCTGCGTTCGCTCGACCGCGGCGTGAGTAGCGGCAAGATCACCGAACGTGAGCGGGAGCAGGCTGCCTGGCGGCTGCGCTTCACGTCCGATCTCGGCGACTTCGCAGACCGGCAGCTCGTTGTGGAGGCCGTTCTCGAGGACGAGAAGGTCAAGAGCGAGATCTTCACCGAACTCGACTCTATTGTCACGGATCCGGACGCGGTGCTCGCATCGAACACGTCCTCGATCCCGATCATGAAGCTGGGCATCTCGACGAAGGCGCCTGAGCGCGTTATCGGCATGCACTTCTTCAATCCGGTTCCCGTCCTACCGCTCGTCGAGCTGGTCACCACGCTCAAGACCAGCCCCGCGGTGTCGGAGCGGGCGGAAGCCTTCGCGAGTGAGGTGCTCGGCAAGCAGGTCGTGCGCTCGGCGGACCGTTCAGGTTTCGTCGTCAACGCGCTCCTGGTGCCGTACCTGCTCTCCGCAATTCGGATGGTGGAATCCGGTTTCGCCACCAAGGAAGACGTCGACAAGGCGATGGTGCTCGGATGTGCGCACCCGATGGGTCCGCTCGCGCTGACCGATCTGGTGGGACTTGACACCGTCAAGTCGATCGCCGACTCGATGTACGAGGAGTTCAAGGAGCCGCTGTACTCGGCACCGCCACTGCTGCTGCGGATGGTCGAGGCAGGGCTCGTCGGCAAGAAGTCGGGCGCCGGCTTCTACGAGTACGCCGACAACGGCCGTGTCACCAAGAAGGCAAGTTAGAGCGCACTTTACGGCAACACCAGCCAGCTCCTCGGCGCCCGTGCGCCTTCTCCGCAGCCTCGGCAGTGGGAAAGGCGCACGGGCGCAAGGTGCTTGAAGGGAAAGGTCGACCCGCATGTCCGCCGCAAACACCGCCGGGTACGGATCCAGCATCCTGGGATACCCGCGTATCGGTCCCCGTCGTGAACTCAAGCGCGCCCTCGAGGCGTACTGGCACGGCACGGGATCCCGGGCCGAACTCGTCTCCGTCGCAAAGGAACTGCAGGAGGAAACGTGGAGTGAACTGGCTGCCACCGGGCTGAGTCAGGTGCCGGGCAACACGTTCTCGTACTACGACCACGTCCTTGACAACGCGTTGATGTTCGGCGCGATCCCCGAGCGGTTCACCCCGCTGCAAGGCGAGCTGGACCCGCTCGACTTCTACTTCACCATGGCTCGCGGCCGCCCGGACTTCCCGCCGCTCGAGCTCGTGCGTTTCTTCGGCACCAACTATCACTACCGTCAGCCCGAACTCGATGAGCGCACCACGTTCTCATTGCATTCGGAGACCCTGCTCGACGAGTTCGAGCGCGCCAAGGCCCGCGGTATCGAGCTGCGCCCCGTGGTTCTCGGACCGGTCTCACTGTTGCTGCTGTCGAAGGTCGCGCCCGGGTCCACGCAGGAGGGGTTCTCCACACTGGATCTGCTCGATCAGCTGCTGCCGCAGTACGAGGCCCTGTTCGAGCAGCTCGCCAAGGCCGGCGCCACCTGCGTTCAGCTCGACGAGCCGTGCTTCACCGAGGACCGCACCCCCGCGGAACTGGCAGCGCTCGGTCGCACATACGACAAGCTCGCACACGCCCCGCTGCGTCCGCGCATCCTCGTGACCGGCCCGTACGGCCGGCTCGGCGAGGCGCTCGCGGTGCTCGCCGCCACGCCGGTCGAGGCACTCGGCCTGGACCTCGTCAACGGCCGGATCACCGCCGAAGAACTCGCGAAGATCCCCGGCATCAAGCGCAAGCGCCTGTATGCCGGCGTCGTCGACGGTCGCAACGTGTGGCGCGTCGACCGCTTCAACACCCTTACCTACCTGAACCAGATCAAGGATGTCGTTCCGGACCTGGTGGTCTCGACATCGTGCTCACTGCTGCACGTGCCCTACGACGTGCTCATGGAGTACGACCTGCCCGGTGATGTCGCCGACCGCCTCGCCTTCGCGAAGCAGAAGGTCGGTGAGGTGGTCTCGCTCGCGAAGGCGCTCACCGAGGGTCCGTCGGACCGCTGGCGCAAGAAGCCGACGTCGGTGCACTTCAAGCAGAAGCACGACGTCCGTTCGCGTGTCAACGCCATCAAGCCCGAACACCGCGTCCGCGCGCCGTACGAGGAGCGCCGCGTCGCGCAGCAGGCCCGGCTGAACCTGCCGCCAGTGCCGGCCACGACGCTGGGCTCGTTCCCGCAGACCGACGCGATCCGTCAGGCCCGGTACGACCTGGGCCAGGGCCGTCTCGACTGGGACGAGTACTACAAGCGCATCCAGGACGAGATCGCCCGCACGATCGCGTTGCAGGAGGACATCGGCCTGGACGTGTTCGTGCACGGCGAGCATGAGCGCAACGACATGATCCAGTACTTCGCCGAGCTGCTCGACGGTTACGCGTTCACCCACAACGGCTGGGTGCAGGCGTACGGATCGCGATGCACCCGTCCGCCGGTGTTGTACGGCGACGTCCGGCGACCGAAACCGATGACGGTGGAGTGGATCTCGTTTGCACAGTCGCTGACCGACAAGCCGGTCAAGGGCATGCTCACCGGGCCGGTCACGATGCTGGCTCGCTCGTTCGTGCGGCAGGACCAGCCGCTGCACGAGACTGCAGACCAGCTGGCGCTCGCCATTCGTGACGAGATTGCCGACCTCGAGGCCGCCGGCATCGCGATCATCCAGGTCGACGAGCCGGCGATCCGGGAACTGTTGCCGCTCCGGGAAACCGGGCGCAAGGAGTATCTGGACTGGGCAGTGGATGCGTTCCGTCTCGCTACCGGGGGCGCCAAGCCCGAGACGCAGATTCACACGCATCTGACCTACTCGGGACAGCGCTCGGTGGTCGACGCCATCGAACGACTCGACGCCGATGTCACCGCGATCGTCGCGACGCGCTCCATCACCTGGGTGCTCGACGCGATAAAGGAGAAGGCGCTCACCCACGGCGTCGGACCCGGTGTGTACGAGAGCCGTTCGGCACGGATTCCGGACATCGACGAGCTCGATGCGCTGCTCACCGAGGCCGCCGAATCGGTGGATCTCGACCGGCTGTGGGCAAACCCCGACGGCGGACTCAAGACCCGCCACTATTGGCAGCTGGAGCCGTCGCTGCGCAACCTGGTTGCGGCGGCTCGGCGATTGCGACGGCGTGCCACGCAGGGGTAGGCACGCCGTTCGGCGCGCGCCGGGACCGGATCGTCTGCGGGTCCGGCCCCGGCGCGCTGTGTCTGTTCGGCCAACCAGCACCGAGGTGCGATACCGCTTCGTGATCGACGCGGCCACCTTCTGATATCTGCGGCACCTGCCGTCCCTCCTCGATGTGGCGTAGCGTCGTGTCACAGACCTCGACGCCCGATCTCGAGGAGGGATTGTCAGATGACTCTGAACGACTTCGCTGGATGGGCCGGTTACGGACTCGCCTTACTGGGCATCGCGACCCTGGGGCTGTTCCTCGTGGCCGCCGGCAGTGGATTCGGGGGGTGGGCCTTGATCGCGGGATTGGCGAGCCTTGTGTTGCTGGCCGGTTCCGCCGGAATCTTCGGCGGCGTCACCCATCACGACCACAAGGTTCATCACAGCACCCCACACATGCTCTGATCAGGGCACATGCTCTGATCAGGAACGGGCCAACCGTTCTTTCTCGACCTCGATGTCGAACTCGGCCGGGGGCCATTCCAGGTCGAGTCGAGCGAGCGCATCTATGAGTAGCTCGGTGACGGCAATCCGGCTGTACCACTTGCGATCACACGGAACCACATACCACGGCGCGTAGTCTGTGGACGTCCGGTCGAGCATCGCCTGGTAGGCCTCCTGGTACTGCGGCCACAGCGCCCGCTCGGTGACGTCGCCCGGGTTGTACTTCCAGTGCTTGTCCGGCCGCTCGAGCCGTTCCGCGAGCCGGGCCTTCTGTGTATCCAGCGAGACGAACATGGCAACCTTCACCAATGTGGTTCCGGCGTAGGTGAGTTCGCGTTCGAACTGGTTGATTTCCTCGTACCGGCCGCTCCACACGTCCTCCGGCACCAGGTTGTGCACCCGGACCACGAGCACGTCCTCGTAGTGCGACCGGTCGAAGACTCCCAGTTGTCCGCCTCGCGGTAACGCCTTGTTGATCCGCCACAGGTAGTGGTGCCGCTTCTCGTCGCGTGTGGGCACTCCGAATGCGGCGTGGTCGACGCCCTGCGGGTCCACATGGCCGATCACGTGCCGGACCATCCCACCCTTGCCTGCGGTATCCATGCCCTGCAGGATCAGCAGCACTGACCGCTTGTCTCCCGAGCGCCCGTTCGCGTACAGCTTCTCCTGCAACGCCGAGAGAACTGCTCCGCGTTCCTCGAGTAGCCGTTCGCCGTCCGCCTTGTTGCCGGTGAAACCCGGCGTCGCTTTGGTGTCGATCTTCGCGACCTTGGTGCCGGGTCCCGCGCGCAGCGCCAGGGCCGCCGGGGTGGTCCACAGTTCCTTCTGATCGCGCGCCGTCATGGTCAGACTGTGCCATAGCGAGACGGGCCTTTGCCGAGGTTCGGCGGTCGGCGTGTTCCGTTCACCGACTGGGGCGCCACTTCTCCTCCGCCACACCGAGTTCGGTGGCAGCGGGGTCACCGTACGTCCATTCGCGGCTGATGCGGTGCCAGTTGGCGCACGCATCGAGTTGGCCCAGAACGCCGAAGGTCAGGAATTCGGCGCGTCGGGAGAACAAGTGCTCGGGCGGCAGGGTCTGACTCTTCATGCCCGAGAACTCGGCCGCCCGGGGATCGATCGCGAGGAGGAACCCGGCGTTCGCCATCTCCGGCGTGATGGCGATCTCCTCGTCGACCAGATTCCATTCGGCGGCGGCGAACACATATTCGAGGCACTCGTCAGGTGTCACCTCGGCAGCACGGGAGATGACGCCGCGGCGAACCATCAGCGCGTACAGGTCGTCCGCGCGGCCCTCCGTCGCGGCGCGCAGGCAGCGCTTCTCGAACTCGACGTGTTCGGCGTCCATGCTGTTGAACAACCCGAAATCCACGAACCCGACCCTGCCGTCGGTGCCGAGCAGCACGTTGCCGGGGTGCGGGTCCCCGCAGAATTCGTGGTATCGGTAGAGGGAGCCGATGTAGAACCGGAACAGGATCTCGCCGATCCGATTTCGCTCGTGCTGAGGCAGTGAACGGATCTGACTGAAGCTTGTGCCCTCGAAGAACTCGCTCACCAGCACCCGTCGGGTGCTCAACTCGGGGAGACTGTCCGGCACGGCGATGAACGGGTGGTCGGCGTACGTCGCCGCAATCCGGTGCTGAGTCTGCGCCTCGCGCTCGTAGTCGAGTTCGCCCTCGAAGTTCAGCTGCAGCTCTTCCAGCAGCGGCGGCATCGAGAACGACGGTACTGACGACCTCCAGATCTTGAGGAACATCGTCAGGTTCTTCAGATCGGCGCGGATCGCAGCGTCGATGCCGGGATACTGCACCTTCACCGCGACCTCGCGGCCGTCGTGCAGCCGTGCCCGGTACACCTGGCCGATCGATGCGGCCGCCACCGCCTCGGAATCGAACTCGGCGAACACCTCGCTCAAGGGCCGCCCGTAGTCGGCCTCGATCACCGCGCTCATCGTCTCGAACGAGGTTGTCGGCGCCTGGTCTCGCAGCGCGGCGAGCTTGCGCTGGAACTCATCCCGATGGTTCTCGGGTACCAGGTCGAGGTCCAGGATGGAGAGCATCTGGCCCAGCTTCATCGCGACCCCCTTCATGCCCCCGAGGACCGTGACGAGCTGGTCCGCGGCGGCGATCGCGGACTGTTCGGAGAGCCGTGCGCGCACCTCCTCCGAGCGCCCGACCATCGACAGGCGGGTACCCGCGTTTCGGATCGCGCGACCGGCTGCGACCTGGCCGAGCCTCGATCCGCGGAGGAGCCGGGACGTGGGGACCTTGTCGGCCAACGAAGACCTCCGGAAGGGGAGAAGAGGCGGCGAATTGCGGCGGGTGGGGAAGCCGAGGGCACATGCCACAGGTCACCCTAGAGCAGGCGGTCGGCGTCCTCCATCACGGGAAAGGGCGGGTGCGACAGGCCCTCGGCAAGGCACAACACCGGATCGGTCAGGCGTCCTCGGCCGCAGACTTCTCGAGCAGCGGATGCGGCGCCGCTTTGAAACGCGCCGGCGATCCGTTGGTCGCCGCGATCCCCGAGATTCCGCCCCACGTCATCATCACGAGGTAGTCGATGAGGTCCTCGGTCGACATCGACTTGTTCGAGATCCACCAGTGCGTCGCGAGCTGGACCGCGCCGACGATCCCGTACGCCCACGGCACGGATCCGCCCGAGTCCATGTCCATACCCCGCAGCCGTTCGCCGAGCACGGTGGCGAGCAGGTCGGCGATCATCCGCTCCGATTCGGCGACCACATCGCGATTGGGCCCGGAGCTGTTGGCCATGACGTACAGGTACACCTCGGGGTCCGCAGACACCGTCTCCACGTAGGCGGAGATGGCGACCCGGGTGAGCTCGAACTCGTCGAGGTCCTCGGCGATCGCCTCGTACATGCGTGGCGCGAGGATCGTCTCGACGTACCGAATCATGGTCGCGCTGGTGAGGTCGTTCTTGTCGGTGAAGTAGCGGTAGAGGACCGTCTTCGAGACACCGATCTCGGACGCGATGTCGTCCATGCCGATGTCCCGGCCGCGCGTGCGGATGGCCGAGATCGTGCCGTCGACGAGTTCCTCGCGGCGGGCGATCTTGTGCTCGCGCCAGCGCCGTTTGCGACCGTCCGGCTTCTCGCTTCTGACGGTTGTCTCGGATTCGGTTGTCTGCTGCGCATCTGCGGTTTGCTTCGGCACTTGGTTTCGCCACATCCGTTCGGTTTGATCCAGAAGGCCAGTTTAGTGGGCATCCTCACGGGGCGTGACGGCTGTCTCGGGCCCATGATCACGGATTTCGGCACAATGTCGGTTGTGCAGCCACTGCAGTCCGCCCAGCCTCCCCGTCGGTCCGAGGACAGATCCCCGCCGACGCCGACGACCGCCTCGCCGTTCGTCGGCATGTTCGACGACACCGCCAAGAAGCGTGACTTGCGGAGAATGAAGGCGGTCGCGACCGGCTTCCTCGTCTTCGCCACCGTCGTCTACCTGTTCTGCCGCTGGCAGGAGGCCCGCGGCGCCGGCGCCTGGGTCGGTTATGTGCGTGCGGCGTCGGAGGCGGGCATGGTCGGCGCGCTGGCCGACTGGTTCGCGGTGACCGCGCTGTTCCGTCATCCGCTGGGGTTGAAGATCCCGCACACCGCGATCATCAAACGCAAGAAGGATCAGCTGGGCGAGAGCCTGAGTCACTTCGTCGGCGACAACTTCCTGGCACCCGAGGTGGTGTCGGCGAAGGTCGAGGCCGCGCAGATCCCGCTGCGCTTGGGCACCTGGATGGCCGAGCCCGTGCACGCCCATCGGGTCGCCGCCGAGACCGCGACACTGCTGCGAGGGGTCGTCGAGGTGCTCCGGGACGAGGATGTCACCGCGATCATCGACAACACCATCGTGCGCCGTATCGCCGAACCCGACTGGGGCCCGCCGATCGGCAAGGTGCTCGCCGAACTGCTGCGTGAGAACCGGCAGATGCCGCTGCTGGATCTGCTGGCCGAGCGCGCACATCAGTGGGCGCTGAACAGTCAGGAGACGATCGACCGGATCATCAGCCGCGATTCGCCCTCGTGGTCGCCGAAGTTCGTCGACGCCATGCTCGGCGACAAGATCCACCGCGAGCTCGTCGAGTTCACGTGGAAGGTGCGCTCCAATCCGGAGCACGAGGTGCGGCTCGCCGCCAACCGCTTCCTGATCGACTTCGCCGACGACCTGCAGAACGACCCCGCCACGATCGCCAAGGCCGAGTCGATCAAGGCCGAGATCATGGGCCGCGAGGAGATCACCGGCCTCGCTGCCGCGACATGGCGGGTGGCCAAACGGCTGATCATGGAGTCGGTCGACGATCCGGACAGCACGCTGCGCCGCAAGGTCGCCGAGAACGTAGCCGGTCTCGGCGAGCGGCTGCGTGACGACGCGGACCTGCGGGCCAAGGTCGACGGCTGGCTTCTCTCGGGTACTCGCTACATCGCGGAGAACTACACCGACGAGATCACCGCGGTCATCACCGAGACCGTAGAGCGCTGGGACGCCGAGGAGGCGAGCCGCAAGATCGAGCTTCAGGTGGGCCGGGATCTGCAGTTCATCCGCATCAACGGCACCGTCGTCGGATCCCTCGCGGGCCTGCTCATCTACACCGTCTCGCAGCTTCTCTTCGCCTGATCAGAGGCGGTTTCTTCGACTCGGGATTCCGGGTGCTAACAAAGTGCTTGCAATTGTTAGCGCCCTGTTCTACCGTGGGAATTGCGAACAGAACAGGGAGTACTGATGGTCGATGAGCCCGACGACATGAGCGGTGCTGCACGAGCGGTGAGCAATGCCGCTCAGGACATCGGCGGCTTCATCCGCTCGCAACGGGAGGCGGCGCAGGTGTCACTGCGTCAGCTCGCCCAGCTCGCGGGCGTCAGCAATCCCTACCTGAGCCAGATCGAACGCGGGCTGCGCAAGCCGTCCGCCGATGTCCTCGCTCAGATCGCGAAGGGCCTGCGGGTCTCCTCGGAGGTCCTGTACATGCAGGCGGGGTTCCTCGAGCAACGCCCGCACGGTCCAGTCCGGGACGCGCTGCTGGCCGACGGTGCCATCACCGAACGGCAGAAGCAGGTGCTTCTCGAGATCTACGAGTCGTTCCGTCGCGAGAACGACCCGAAACAGTCCGAATCCGCCGCCGATCAGGCCGACCCCTCGGACGAACCAGAGCACGAGATCGCAGATCCACTCGACAGGAGATCCGAGAATGACTGATCCGAAGATCATCGAAAACGTGAAGACCCCGTTCTATGCTGCCGTCGGTACCGGTGACCTGGTGGTCCAGGCCGTCGCCGACGTCGTGGCGCAGATGCGTTCGCGCGCCGAGGACACCAACACCGATGTGTCCGGCCGCATCGAGGAGGCGCGCGAGCGCTGGGCCAACCTGCCCGCCGAGGTGTCCGAGGGCGTCGAGCAGCTGCGCGAGCGTCTCGCGGCGCTGCCGTCCGAGCTGCCCGAGGAGCTTGCCGAGCTGCGTGAGCGCTTCACCGCGGACGAGCTCCGTAAGGTGGCCGAGGCCTATCTCAAGGTGGCTTCCGACCTCTATGTCGCGCTCGCGGAGCGTGGCGAGGAAGCCGTCGACCGTATCCGTAAGCAGCCGGCCGTCGAGGAGCAGATCGAGCGCGCCGAGGCGGTGTTCGGTGACGCCGTCGAGCTCACCGAGGAAGCCCTCGGCACCGTGGCGCGTCAGACGCGTGAACTCGGCGAGCAGGCCGCCAAGCTCGCGGGCCGTGCTGCCGGACGCATCAGCGACGTCGCCGACGAGGCCGCGGTGGTGCTGTCCGAGACCGGCGACTCCGTTGCGAACCGCGTCGTCGGAGCTGGTGCGCGTGCGGAGTCCACCTCCGCCGCCGCTGCCGAGCGCGTCGAGGCCGCGGCCGAGGCCGCGGCGCCGAAGCCCGCCGAGAAGCCGGCTCCCGCCGCGAAGCCGGCCGCCCATGCTCCCGCCAAGAAGGCCGCACCGGCCAAGGCGCCCGCTGCCAAGGCGACCCCGGCTGCTGCCGCGAAGAAGGCTCCGGCCGCCAAGAAGGCTCCGGCCAAGAAGACCACCCACTGATTCGGTGACCATCGCGCGAGGATCCCCACGCTCCCGACTGCGTGGGGATCTTCGCGTCGGCGCCCTCGATTCGTAGGATGGTTACGTGTTCAACGTTCAAGGGATCACTGGTCTGATCATGTTCGCGCTGCAGCTGCTGGCACTTGCCGCGGCAGCCTTCGCGATCTTCCATGCGGTGCGCCAGCGAAAGGATGCCTTCACGGCCGTCGACAAGCTGACCAAGCCGATCTGGCTCGGCATTCTCGTCGCTGCCCTGTTCGTAGTGTTCTTGTTCGGTCCGGTGCACCTGCTTGGACTGATCGCCGTGGTCGCGATCTGTGTGTACCTCGTCGACGTGCGTCCGCGTGTGGACGATGTCCAGCGCGGACCGCGCTGGTAGCTCCTGGCTGATCGGCCGGGGCCATGAACGAGTACCGCAGCCAGCGGAGCAAAGGGGCGGAAGAGTGACCGCACGGAACCGGCACAAGGCGCTGTGGCTCCTGATCGGCGCCGCAGGGTTGGGCGCAGTGGCAGGCGGCGCCGTCGTCGCATTGCGGGCGCGAAGGGTTGCCGCAACAGCAGGTTCCGAGGCCGAGGCGTCGCTGTTCGACACCCCAGACCTCGAGCCGGAGATCATCCCCGTCACCACTGCCGACGGCGCCGAACTGCACGTGCGGGCCTACGGTTCTCCCGATGCCGATCCGATCGTGCTCAGCCATGGCTGGACATGTTCGGCCGACTTCTGGAACCCGCAGGTCAACGCGCTCGCTGGGAAGTATCGGGTCATCACCTACGACCAGCGCGGTCACGGGCGCAGTGGTATCGGTAATGCCCCGCTCAGCCCCGACGTACTGGCCGACGACCTGGCCGCGGTTCTCGCTGCGACGGTCCGCGACGGCCGCAAGGCCGAGATCGTCGGCCACAGCATGGGCGGCATGAGCATCGTGGCGTGGGCCGGCCGCTACCCCGAACAGGTGCAGCAGTATGCGAGTTCAGTGCTGTTGGCGAGCACCGGCACCGACAGCCTGATCGCCGAGACCACGGTGATCCCGCTGCCGCAAGGCTTCCCGCGTGTGCCGGTTCCGGTGGGTCGGGCCGTGCTGGGTTCGGTCATGCCGATGCCCACCTCCCCGCTCACCGCCCGCGCTATCAAGTACGTCGCGATGGCCCCGGGGGCGACCCCTGCCGAGGTCGAGTTCTGCGAACGCATCGTCTCGGAGTGCCATCCGCGTACCCGCGGCGGTTGGGGCGCCGCCATCAGCACCCTGGACATCAAGGACGGCCTGAAGAACCTGGACGTGCCGACCACCGTGATGGTGGGTACCGCCGACCGGCTCACCCCGCCGTCGCATGCCCGCCGGCTGGCGCAGGCGCTCGACGACGCCGAGCACCTCGAGCGTTTGATCGTGCTGAAGGGTGTCGGTCACATGACTTCGGTCGAGGCGATCGACGAGTTCAACGCCGAGGTCGAGCGCCTGCGCGGTCTGGCGTAGCGGTCAGCTTTCAGCTGAAGACGACGGTCTTGCGGCCGTGCACCTGAACGCGGTCCTCCAGGTGCCACCGCAGTCCGCGCGCGAGCACCAGCTTCTCGATGTCGCGGCCCTGGCGCACCATGTCGGCCACCTCATCGGTGTGGTCGACGCGGATGACGTCCTGCTCGATGATCGGGCCCGCGTCCAGCTCGGCCGTGACGTAGTGGCAGGTGGCGCCGATCAGCTTCACGCCGCGCGTGAAAGCCTGGTGGTACGGGCGGGCGCCCACGAACGACGGCAGGAAGCTGTGGTGGATGTTGATCGCACGTCCGGCCCAGTGGTCGCACAGCTCGGCGGGGAGCACCTGCATGAAGCGGGCCAGCACCACCGCATGCGGGTCGTGTGCGTCGACGAGCTTGCGTACCTGCTCGAACGCGGGGCCACGCTCGGCTGGGTCCTTCGGGAACGATACGTAGTGGAAGTCGACGCCATGTCGCTCCGTGACCCGCTCGAGGTCCGGGTGGTTACCGATCACGGCGGCGATCTCGCACGGTAGCTCGCCGGCGGCGACCCGGCCGAGGAGATCGTGCAGGCAGTGGCCCTCCTTGCTGACCAGCAGCACGACGCGCTTGCGCTCGCCGGTGTCGGTGAGCGTCCACTCGGTCTCGGGGCCGAGTTCCTCGGCGACGGCCGCGAACTTCTCGCGCATCTCCTCGAGGCTCAGGCTGATCGACGACGCCCGGACCGCCTGCCGGGTGAAGAACCAGCCGGTGTCGGCGTCGGCGTGGTACGCGGCCTCGACGATCCAGCCGCCGATCTCGGCGAGGAACGCAGAGATGCGGGCCACGATGCCGGTGCGGTCGGGGCAACCCAGAGACAGGACGTAACGACGGTCGTCGGTCGAAGCAGCTGAACTCATGCGCCCAGTCTCTCAGGTCACGGAAACGCGATGACCTTTGCCGTACCGACCAGCGTCGTGGCGTCCACGGTGTGCAGGCCGCGGTCGGTGATCAGCCCCACGAAGTCCCCTCGAACCCGCTCGACGACCTCCGCGGACAGCCCTGTCAGGGTCGCACGCAGCCCGCTGCCCAGCACGAAGTTCCAGCAGAACTCCTCGGTGGCGGGGATCAGGTTCGACAGGGTGCGTACCTCCACCGCCTCGGTACCCGCGTCGGCGAGCCACGCGCCGAGCTTGTCCGGGGCGTCCAGCCGCTGTGCGGGTGTCATCTCGGTGGCGCGGTCGGGAAGTGGCTGCGGAAGGTGCGGCTCGAGTGCGTCGAGGAACGTTGTCGCGTACTCCCGCAGCGCGGTGTCGCGCCATGCCGTGACGCCGACGACGCCCCCGGGCCGTACCAGACGGCACAGCCGGGCGAATGCCTGATCCATCTCGGGCAGGAAGAACACCGCGTACGAACTGAGCAGGGCGTCGTAGCCGGCCTCCGGGACGGTGCTCGGTGGCTCCCATGTGGTGGCGTCGGCGCACACGAACTCGATGTTCAACAGCGCCCGGTCCGACGCCTTCACCCGGCCGCGTTCGAGCATCTCGTCGGACAGGTCGATCGCGTGGACCAGCCCGTTCGGTCCGACAGCCGCTGCCGCAGGCAGCGCCGACGAGCCCGTGCCACTGCCGACGTCGAGCACGGCGTCACCCGGCCGCAGGCCCGCCTGGAACGCGAGGGCCTGCCCTGTGGGATTCCACACGTCGGCGGCGACCCGGTCGAAGTCCGCGGCGGCTGCGTCGAATGTGGCGGCGATCCCCTGGGCGTCATCGGAGCTCATACGCCCCGATGCTAGCGAGCTGTGCCAAGCTTCGAGGCATGTCGGACGCCGTCGAGACCACCCTGAACCGAACCCGTGTCGCCGCGATGGTCGATCACACCCTGCTCAAACCGGAGACATCGGATGCCGACGTGCGTGCTCTCGTCGCCGAGGCTCGTGAACTGGGCGTCCTCGCGGTGTGCGTGTCGCCGTCGATGCTGCCGCTGCGATCGGTCGAGATGGGGGACCTGGTACTCGCAACGGTCGTGGGATTCCCCTCGGGCAAGCATCATTCGCTCGTCAAGGGTGCCGAGGCGCGCCTTGCGGTCGACCAGGGTGCCGCGGAGGTCGACATGGTGATCGACATCGGCGCCGCCGTCGTCGGCGAGTACAACGCGGTGCTCGCCGACATCCTCACCGTCCGGGAAGCCATCGGGGCGGGACCCGTGCTCAAGGTGATCATCGAATCGGCCGCCCTCACCGACGACGCGATCGTAGAGACCTGCCGGGTCGCGGAACTCGCCGGCGCGAACTTCGTCAAGACATCCACCGGATTCCATCCAGCGGGCGGCGCGAGCGTCGATGCGGTGCGGTTGATGGCGCAGACCGTCGGCGGCCGCCTCGGTGTCAAGGCCAGCGGTGGCATCCGGACCGCCGAGGCGGCGCTGGCGATGATCCATGCCGGCGCCACCCGGCTCGGACTGTCCGGCACCCGCGCCGTGCTGGACGGGCTGCCGGACCAGTCCTGAGTGAACCCGGCCGGATCATTCGGCCTTCGGGACCGCCTCCTCGGTGAGGTAATCGCCGAGGTCGGCTGTCCGGGTCATGTTCCAGTAGTCGATGATTCGCCACGGCAGGACGGCGACGACGCGACCGTCCTCGTTCCGGTACCAGTTGTTCATGCCCGGATGCGTCCACACCATCTTCGAGTGCGCATCGTCGACGGACTCGACGTAGCGCTCGCACACATCGCTGCGGCATTCGACGGCACCGAGGTCACCGTCGGCCATCTGCGTGATGACATCCATGATGTATCGGATCTGGCATTCCAGCATCGTGATGAAGCTGCCGCCGTGACCGAGGGCGGTGTTCGGTCCGGTCATGATGAACAGGTTCGGGAAGTCGGGCACCGTGATACCGAGGTATGCGCGCGCGTCGTGCTCGCCCCACACCTCCCGGGTGGTCCGCCCGGAGCGGCCGACGACATCCATCGGGTACAGCAACCGGTCGGTGTGGAATCCGGTGGCCAGAATGATGACGTCGAATCGGTGCTGCCGGCCGGTGTCGTCCGTCAACCCGTCCTCGGTGATCTGGGTGACCGCGTGGGTGACGAGATCGACATTGTCCTTCTGCAACATCGCGTACCAGCCGTTGTCGAGCAGCATGCGCTTACCGAAGGGCGGGTAGTCGGGGAGGCACTTCGCGATCAGGTCGGGTCGACCGTCGAGCTGTGATGTCAGATAACGTGTGTAGAACTCGCGGTGACCGTGGTTCGTGCGATTGATCGACAGCTCCGGTTCCGTCCACTCAGGGTCCACCTGCAGCGTGGGGTGGACCTTGTCGTTGAAGATCCAGGACAGGCGTGCGCGGTACCAGGAGTAGTAGAGCGGCACGTTGTCGATCAGCCAGTGGATGTCGTTGCCGACGGGTTCGAAGTAGACGTCGTTGGGGGCGATCCACTGCGGTGACCGTTGGAAGACTGTCAGCGATGCGACGTTGTCGGCGATGGCCGGTCCGATCTGCATGGCGCTGGCGCCGGCCCCGACGAGTGCGACCCGTTTGCCGGCCAGGTCGATGTCGTCGGGCCACTGCGCGGAGTGGAAAAGCGTTCCGGAGAACCGGTCCAGGCCGGGCAGCGGGGGGATCTTGGGTCGGTTCAGCAGTCCGACTGCGCTGATCAGGATGTTGGCCGTGAACACCGATTCCTCGCCGTCGGTGCCGGTGGCGCGCACCGTCCAGAGCTGGTGGGCGCTGTCGTAGGTGGCGGAGGTGACCTCTGTCCCGAACCGGATGCGTTGGTCGATGTCGAAGGCGCGGGCGAAGTCTTCGAGGTACTCCTGGACCTCGTCACGTTTGCCGAAGTGGGTGGACCAGTCGCGCTGGAAGAACGAGTAGGAGTACAGGTAGCTGGGGGTGTCCACGCCGGCCCCGGGATAGGTGTTCTCCCACCACGATCCGCCCACTTGGGTGTTCTTCTCGAGAACCAGGTGCTCGACACCGGCCTCGGCGAGTCGGTGCGATGCGAGCATCCCCGCGGCACCGGCCCCGATCACCAGCGCGTTCAGATGCATGCCTGACGCGGGTGCGGGTCGAGCCGGTTCGTCGGCTGTGAAGCCCATGATCTCGCCCATCATGGGACCGAACTCGTGCGGAACCGGCTCGCCCATCACGAAGTCCATCAACGACATCAACTCTTCGCCCTCGAGGAGTGCGTGCGCGGGCGCGCGCCCGGCGGCCCAGTCCGTGACGGCTTCGACGAAACCGGCGCGGATCTCGTCCTGGACCTCGGGGCTCAGTCCGCCGCTCTGGTTGTCGTCCATACCGCGGCTGCGGGTGGGCCGGTACCGCTCGTCGAGCCACCGCCGATCACCGGTGAGCTGGTAGGTCACCGCGAGCAGGGTCGGGACATTGCCGCCGCGAACGGCGGTCGTCAAGCGGGCAGTGTCGAGAGCGGGAGCGGCGCTGGCTCTGATCATGGCGGGTACCACTTCCTCGAGAAACTAACGTTCGTTAGTAAAGGGTATACAAGCCCGAAAGAAGATTCGTCAATACCTTGACTTACCGTAGGGCTGTAGACATGATGTGCTTCATATCACGCTAACTGCTGTAAGTTAAATGAAGGTCCGATCCGAAGTCACCGGCCCAGCAGCCGTCCCGAGAAGGAGTCACCGATGGAACTCGTCGAGGCCATGCGCACCACCGGTACCTGCCGGTATTACTCCGATGAGCCCGTGCCGGACGAGGTGCTGCACCGGGCCTTCGATGCCGCCCGATTCGGTCCCCAGGGTGGCAACCGGCAGCCGGTTCGCTGGATCGTGGTTCGTGATCCGGAGGTCCGCCGGCAACTCGCCGCGCTCTACCTCCCGCACTGGGAGGGCTACTATCAGGCAGTTCTCGACGGCGTTCGCTCGGTCGGTGCCGTGCCGAAGACGGTGGAGAGCGCCAACGACTTCGCGCACCACCTCGCCGAGGTTCCCGTGCTGATCGTGGTGTGTGCCGACCTCGAGGGACTGCACCCCACCGACGCCGAGTTGGACCGGCTCAGCGTCGTCGGTGGTGCTTCGATCTATCCCACCGTCCAGAACCTGTGCCTGGCCCTGCGCGATCAGGGCGTGGGCAGCGCCGTGACGACCCTGCTGTGCCACGACGAGATCAAGGTCAAGGAATTACTCGGGATCCCGGACGGCTTCATCACCGCCGCGCACGTCGCCGTCGGCTACCCGGCCAAGGGATTCCCGACGAAGCTGAGCCGCAGCCCCGTCGAGGACAGCGTGTCCCTCGACAACTTCGACACCCCCCTGTTCGGATGACCACCACCCTGGAAGGCGTCATGCACCCGCAGTCCTCCATCCACACCAGTCCTCTCGGCCGCGCGACCCTCGGCGACCAGCTCCGCAGGCATGCGCGCACGATCGGGGACAAGCCGGCGTTCATCAGCTACTCGGCCGATGGAACCCGCGACGTGTGTACCTACCGAGACCTCGACGAGCGAGCAGCTAGGTTCGCACACGCCCTGCTCGATCGTGGGGTGCGCCGAGGCGACCGGATCGCCGTGATGGCGCGGAACGGTATCGAGACGGTCATCGCCTACTACGGGGCGCTCAAGGTGGGCGCAGCGTTCTCCGGTATCAACGTGCTGTTCGGCGCCCGTGAGGTGGGCGACCAGCTCGCGCATCTGGAACCCGCCGTCGTGGTGGCCGGCGCCGAATTCACCGCAGTGGTCGACGCGACGCGCTCCCGCTGGTTGTCCTCCTCCTACCTGGTGATCGGCGGCGAATCGAGCGAGGACTGGATATCGTTCGAGGCCGCGCTCGCCGATTCCGGTAGCACGGAGCCCGACTGCGACGTGGACGAACACGATCTGGCGATGATCGTCTACACGAGCGGCACCGAGGCGGCCCCGAAGGGCGTGATGATCACGCACCGCAACTACCTGATCTCGACCGCACCGGCGTGGAGTTGGGGCCTGCGCACCCAGCCCGACGACGTCTGGCTGTACGTCATGCCGTTCCACACGATCGCCGGAATCGGTTCCATGACCACCCTGACGATGATGGGCGCGACCCTGGTGCTGCCTGCCTCGACGGAGGCGGGTCGGTCGTTGGAGATGATCCGGGACGAGGGCATCACCGTCATCGCCCAGACTCCGACTTTCTACATCAGCCTGTCGAACCATCCGCTCTTCGCCGCGGAGACGGTCGGCACCGTGCAGCGGTGTATGACCTACGGCGGGCAGGTGTCGCCGCACGCGATCGCGGCGTGGTCGGCGGCGGCACCGTCGGTCGTGTGGGGGACGTACTGGGGGCAGTCGGAGCTCTCGCAGCTCGGCGCCGTCGGCTGGTTCCGCACGCTCGAGGACATTCCGGACCAGGATCCCACGTGGATCGGTAAGCCCGTGTCGCACCTGGAGATCCGGGTCGTCGACGCCGAGGGGAACGATGCCGAATCGGGTGAGCTGATCTGTCGTTCACCGTCGGTGATGTCCGGCTATTTCAAGGATCCGGAACGCACTGCAGCAACGCTGCGCGACGGCTGGGTGCACACCGGCGACATCGTCCGGCAGGACGAGGCAGGCAACCTGTTCTTCCTGGACCGGAGCAAGGACATGATCAAGACCGGCGGTCTCAACGTGTCCTCGCAGGAGGTAGAGCGGGCGCTGCAGAGCCACCCCGACGTGGTGCGGGCTGCGGTGGTGGGTCTGCCGGACGAGTACTGGTCCGAGGTTGTCACCGGATTCGTCATGGTGAAGCCTGATTCCTCGACGAGTGAGGAGGAGTTGCGAGTGTATTGCCGAGATCAGCTCGCCAACTACAAGGTGCCCAAGGCGATCAACATAGTCGAGGAGCTTCCCGTGGACCCCCAGGGCAAGCTGCTCAAGCGGGAACTCCGCCGAGTGCACGGCGGTGTGCGGTCATGAACGACGACGCCGTCGCCTCGATCGAGGAGGCGAAGTCCGTCCGCGCCGCAACGGGCGGCCGGCGCAGCGAAATCCTGTCCGCCGCCGCGCGGTGCTTCGCCGAACAGGGCTATCACACCGTCGGTATGCGGGAGATCGCGACCGCCGTCGGAATCAAGGGCGCGAGCCTGTACAACCACTTCTCTTCCAAAGAAGAGATCATGTACGCGATCGCACTCGGGATGACCCGGGACCTGGTGGACCAGCACATGCCGTTGCTGGATGCAGCGGGCACGCCGACCCAGCGGCTCACCGGATTGATCAGGGCGCACATCTGCACCCTGACCGAGAAGCGGGTGGAACACCTGGTCAGTCTGCGTGAGCTCACCGCGTTGACGCCGGAGCATCTGGCCGTCGTCACCGACATCCGGAAGTACTACCAGCGCCGGATCCGCGATGTGATCGCTGCGGGCGTGCGTTCGGGTGAGTTCGCGGTCGGCAATCCCGGCCTCGCGGCGATCGCCTTGCTGGACATGATGAATGGCATCAGCTGGTGGCTTCGGGCCGATCAGGACATGGACGACCTGATCGAGAACTACGTGGGGTTCGCGCTGGACGGGATCTTGCAGTCTCGGCGGCGCGGTGACGGGGTGCAGGTCTGATGGCGGGTCCATTGACGGGCCTGCGGGTGGTCGAGATGGCCGGCATCGGTCCGGTTCCGCATGCGGCGATGATGCTCGCAGACATGGGCGCGCACGTGGTCCGAGTGCAACGGCGCAGTGCCACGACGCCGGACGACGGTGTCCGGGATGCGGACCGCGCGATGCAGCGCGGGAAGCGGATCGTTCTGGCCGATCTGAAGGACGTCGATGACCTGGCCCAGGTGCGCCGGCTCGTCGAGGTGGCGGACGTCCTGCTCGAGGGCTTCCGGCCGTCGGTCATGGAGCGGCTGGGGCTGGGTCCGGAGGAGTTCGCTGACACCAATCCCGGCCTGGTGTACGGACGGATGACCGGCTGGGGCCAGCAGGGTCCGTGGGCGGCAAGGGCCGGTCACGACATCAACTACCTGGCGCTGACCGGGTTGCTCGAGACCATGGGCCCGCACGACGGCGTCCCGGTCCCGCCGTTGAGCCTGGTCGGGGACTTCGGCGGTGGGTCGATGCTGTTGGTGCAGGGCGTGCTGGCCGCGCTGTGGGAGCGTGATCGCACCGGTCTGGGGCAGGTGATCGACGCGGCGATGGTCGATGGCGCCGGCCTCCTCGCACAGTTGCAGTGGTCCTGGCGGGCCGCGGGCCGGTGGTCCGATCGGCGGGGAACCAACATGCTCGACGGATCGGCGCCGTTCTACGGGACCTACCGCTGTGCCGACGACCGGTTCGTTGCTGTCGGCGCCCTGGAAGACCAGTTCTACGCGGCCCTCGTGGCCGGGCTGCAACTGTCGCCGGAGGACCTGCCGGATCGTTGGGACCGCGGCCGGTGGGCGGAGTTGCGAACCGTCTTCGCGGGCCGATTCGCTACCCGGACCCGGGACGAGTGGGCGGAGATGTTCGACGGCGTCGATGCCTGCGTGACGCCGGTCCTCGCGTTCGGCGAGGCCCCGGAACATCCGCACAACACCGCGAGAACATCCTTCGTGACCGTAGACGGTATCGAGCAGCCGGCACCCGCCCCGCGGTTCTCCCGCGGCGCGGGCTCAGCTCCCGGACCGGCTGTGTACGACGAGATCGACGCAGTCGTCGGCCAGTGGTGCGAGCCGGATGCGTGCGGCCGCGGCATCGGCTAGAGGATGCTGCAGCCGCTCTGCACGCTCGGGTCCTGCGGCGGCATCGTGTACTGACCGCCGTCGAGGGTCAGGTTCACGGCGTTGTCGGAGACGGTCACCGATGTCGGGGCCATCCCCAGCGGGTACTGCTGCAGGCTGTCGGTGAGGGATTGCACGATCCCGTCCACGAGCGCGGTCGGTAGGCCGAGCCCCAGGATCGCGGCGCCCACCGTCTCGACGACCACCTCGCCGTTCTGCACCGTCGGGCGCACCGTCAGATCGGCCAGTCCCGCCGGCCCGACGGCGAACGTCAGTGTCCCCGCAGCCGGGTCGGTGGTCACCGTGCTGATGAGGTTGCCCAGCGGCTGAGATTGAACGGTCGCAAGGATGCCGGCGGTCGCCCACGTGATATCGGCGGACGAGCTGCCTATTGTGCCGCTGCTCTCGGGAGAGTCGGTGATACGGATGTCATTGGCGCGGGCGTGAACCTCCATGCCCTGCGCGGGACCGAACGACGAGCCGGAGCTGTCGATCTTCACGTACGGAACGTTCTTGTCTGTCATCTGCAGCAGGACCGGCTTCCAGCTCAGGCTCACGTTCACATCGGAGCCGAGCTGGCTCTGGAACTGTGACTCCATGCAGCTGGTCGCGCGCTGCCGCAGGAACAGCTCGCCGCCGATGAGCCCGACGATGAGCACAGCGACCACGATGAGCGAGATCGTGACCGCCCTGCGCCGCTTGGTCTTCGGAGGCGTGGGCATCTGGGGTGCGTTCACTGGTGCCGACATGACAGGGATTCTTCCCGAAGACTCTGAACGGTTTCTGTGAATGAGGACTCGGTATGGACACCCATGATCATCAAAACTGTGACCTGTTCCACAGTGTCGCAGTAGGGTGGCTACATGGCGGGCTGGACAGATCCGCGGCGCGAACCCACTCCGGAGGCGGGTGAAGATCTGCGCCGTCTTGCGCTCCGGCAAGCGGGGTATTTCACGACCGGGCAGGCGCTGCGCCTCGGGTGCACTGCCGAGGATATCGGCGGCCGCCTGGCCGAGGGGTCCTGGTTGCGGATAGAACGGGATCTGTTCCGCCTTGCCTCATTTCCGCGGAGCGATCTAGAGGAATACGCAAAATGGTGTGCGTGGTTCGAGGGCGCCGCAGTGGTGTCCCACCAGAGTGCCGCCGAACTGCACGGTCTCGGTCACTTGCACCCCAGCTTTGTGCATCTGACGACGTCCGGCGCGTCACCCGCGCCGACCCGGCGGCTCGCGTTGCACCGGCGCGAACTTCGGGCCCGGGATTGCGAACAGACCGGCACGTTCGGCCTCACGACGCCGCTGTGCACGGCCCTGGATCTCGCGACCGGGGGTATCGCACAGGATCTCCTCGACGAAGTGGTCTGTGACGGAGTCGCAATCGGGCGGATCGATCCTGGCCAGCTCCGCGCCGAATGCACGGGACACCCCGAGCAGGTCATCGAACGCATCGAGCACGCACTCGGCTCGTGCTGGTAGCTGCGGCGGCATCAAGGTCGGCCCACGTGTGATCGTCCTCGACGTGATCGAAGTGTCGCGATAGCGCGGTGCTCACCATGATGATCAGCGAGTTCTGCTGTGAGTCTGCGTAGTTCGGGATCGAGGATTCCGGCGATCTGCGCGGCTGATGGTGGTCGGTCGTCGGGGTGCATGTGCGCCTCCCACCATGTGGGCGAGTCGATCAGTTCGTCGATCTCGTGCGGGGTAGGAGTCGAACCGCCCCACGCGATCCTGCGCGCGTTGACTGGTTTCGCCTGTGCCGCTCCGAGGTTGGTTTCCGGGTCTGGGCGCGGGCCAGGTTCGGTTGTGTGGGCGTGGACCGTGCGATAACCGGTAGGGAGGCTGAGCGCGGTCAGGCCGTGGGCATCGGTCCAGCACATTGCCCCGCCGTCGAGCATCGAGGCATGCCAGATCTGCATCGTCTTGCACTGGTGGTGCGCCTTACACAGGCACTGCAGATTCGATGCGATGGTCCAGCCGCCACCATCGGGGCGGTCGTGATCGAATGGCACGATGTGGTCGAGTTCGCAGCGGGCAGCGGGCACGCTGCACCCCGGGAACCGGCACGAACCATCCCGCACGCGCACTCTCGTCGCGAGCGCTGCGCTGGGGGAGTAGATGAGCGCACCCGGTGGCGCAGTGACATGCCCGCCGTGCCCGTCGGGAAATCGTCCGGCGCGCAGCTGCGGCTCGCGCCCGAGCCGGGCGCGCAGTCGGTCGATGGTCTCGCCCGCCGAACGCGCTGCGGGCACGCGGTCGCCGCAGTCGGTAATACGCGCCGGAACCGTGCCGGCGCGGCGGCAGCGGCCGAAGACGGGCACGTCGGTGGCGAGGTTCGGTTCGGACGTGCTCGCTTCGGGTGCCTCGGGTTCGGCGGGGCCCGTGCCGACGCCTTCGAGTCGGTCTACTGCCGAACCCATCTCGACGAGGATCGCCTGCCACGTGGCGTCCTCGGCGAGGACGCGCGCGAGATCGGGGTCGATCGGACCGTGCCCGGCCAGCACCGGCGGACGGCTCGACAGCCCGAGCAGCGTCGCGACATCGCAGACCAGTTGTACCAGCGGCTTGCGCCGTGCAGGCAGGTCGACCACAGATCGCATCGGGCAGTCCGGCTGCTCGCATTCGCACGTCAGGCGGGATTCGCCGTGCATGATCGCCATCAATGCGTCTGCCCGCCGGGTGCGCGCGTCGCGACCGTCGTGTCGGCACACCGTGGCCGCAACCTCGCGGATCAAGGCGTCGGCCTCACGGCCCTCCGCGGCGGTGAGTGTCGCTCGCAACGAGGAAAGCCCGTAGCGATCCGACTTCACGCAGGCGTCTCGTTCGCCGAGCATGCGTTCGCGCTGCTGAGCCGCCGCGTCTGCGTCGTGCTCGAGCACCTGCCGCTCGACCTCGCGTTCGAGGCGGCCGGGCGGAAGTTCGCGGGCCGAGGCCACCGCTCCGGGTTCGACCGCCGCGATCGTGCCCGCGGCGATCCCGGTCAACGCCCGGACCACCGCACGCACGCGGGGGTAGTCGACCTCGCCGGCGACGAATGCAGTCTTCAGCTCGGGCAGCGACTCGTCGAGCATGTCGCCGGTCTCGATGTACCGCTCGGCGATCGTGGTCGAGCAGGTGAGCCGGACCGAAACTTCGGTGGCCGCGATCCGCCACGCCTTGTCGCAGTCGCCACTCGCCGCGACCTCCGCCTCGAAGCGGGCCTTCGACAGCATCGAGGCTGCGAGCACCTTCTGCGCAGCCAGCATGTTCTCGCCGCGCGCGCCCGCCGCGAGGATGTCCGGGAGATCGACGACATCGATCTCTCTCACCCCGAAACCAGCTCCATCGAACATGCGTACGAACATACGTCGGGGTGCCGACAGATTTCGGCGAACGGTTCGGCCTCAGGGAACGACCGTGCCGTCCACGCCCTACTGTCGAGCGAGCCAGGTGGCCGTGACCTCGGCTTCCGTGCGGAACAGATCGACCAGATTCACCAGCATCAGCTGCTCGAGCCTGCCACCGATGAACGGGATGTACACCTTCGCCTCCGACGTCGTGCGCAGCGTGCAGCCCGTTTCGGTGCCGAAGAGTTCGATGGTTCCCGTGAGGCTGCCCGGGCCTGCCGGGATGGACGCCTCGTAGGTGCCGGTGACGGGATCGCCGAACGGGGTGTACCGCTCCTTGCGCGTGATGATCAGGTCCTTCTTCAGGACTGTCTGTGCGATCTCCGGCAGGTCCTTGCGCGGCAGCACGTGGTGTAGCACCAGGTCGATTCCGCCGTCGTGAATGTCGAGCGTCTCGACGCGGTTCTCCGAGTACTTACGCATCTCCTCCATCCGCGCCTCCCAGTAGTCCGGGTCGGTCAGCGCGGCATACACCCGCTCGGCAGGGTGGGTGAACCGTGCTGAGTAGTCGATGCGGCGGGCCATGACCGGCAGATTACCGGCTCCGGTCCGCACTGTCGGAGAAAGTGACTACTCGGCCGCATCCGTCCAGTGCTCGGTGAAGTCCTGTTCGGCGTCGAGGAGTTCGAGCACCTGACCTGCGATCACGGACTCGATCTTGCTGCCGATCAGCGGGATCTTCACCTCGACCTCACCTGCCAGGACCAGCAGCGACCCGTCGCCATCCGGGGTCAGAGTCATGGTCCCGCGGACGTGCCCGGGGGTGCCGTCGACGTCGGCGGTGAAGGTGCCTTCGGCGCGATCGCCCTGCAGCGCACCCCAAGATTCGGCGCGGCTGATGATGAGGTCACCCGGACGGATCTTGGTGACGACCGGCGGTAGATGCTCGGCCGGGACGGCCTGGGCCATCGTGACATCGATTCTGCCGTCGCCCGCGACGATGCTCGTCAGCTGCGCGCTGGGGCCGCCGACCTTCGCCAGCCGGGCGTGCCAGTAGCGCTCGTCGGTGAGCGCCGCGTGGACCGTGGCTACGGGGCGGGGGTAGTGCGCGGAATGCTCGATGCGTCGTGCCATGGACGGCACGCTACCGTTTGTACGTGTTGGATCCACTCATCCGGGGGCAGCTTGACGACGCCGGTGCCCAGTTGTCCGAACAGGTGCCGCTGTCGACCCTGACGACCCTTCGGCTCGGCGGCCCGGCGGCGCTGCTCGCAGAATGTCCGTCCAGCAGGATCCTCGTCGACGTCGTCCGAGTGCTCGACGACGCCAGGGTGCCGACGCTGATTCTCGGCGGCGGCTCCAACCTGGTGATCTCCGATGACGGATTCGACGGTGTCGTGGTCCGCGTCGCCGACGCCGGGGTGGAGCTGGGTGAGGAGTCGGTGCTGGCGCAGGCGGGCGCGGTATGGGACGACGTCGTCGCCAAGACCGTCGCCGCCGGGCTCGGTGGGCTCGAGTGTCTCTCCGGGATCCCAGGTTCGGCGGGTGCGACGCCCGTGCAGAACGTCGGGGCCTACGGCGTCGAGGTGGGATCGTTGCTGCGCCGCGTGCAACTGCTCGACCGGGTGACCGGTGAGGTGCGCTGGGTGGAGCCGGATGCGCTCGGGCTCGGATACCGCACCAGCGTTCTCAAGCACCGCGACGATGCGCTCGTGTTGGCGGTCGAGGTGGCGGTGCGCCCCGACGGGTCGAGCGCGGCGCTGCAGTACCGCGAACTCGCGTCTGCGCTCGGTGCCGAGGAGGGTGAGCGACGCCCCACTGTCGACGTTCGCGAGAAGGTACTCGGACTGCGCCGCGGCAAGGGCATGGTCCTCGACGCCGACGACCACGACACGTGGAGTGCGGGCTCGTTCTTCACCAATCCGGTGGTATCCGATGTGAACCTGCCCACGGTTCTGGATGCGATCGCGTCGAAGGTCGGTGCGGACGTACGGATCCCGCAGTTTCCCGGCGCGGCGGGCACCAAGCTGTCCGCAGGCTGGCTCATCGAGCGGGCCGGATTCGGCAAGGGCTATCCCCGTGCGGATGCGCGGGTTCGGCTGTCCACCAAGCACACTCTCGCGTTGACGAATCGGGGCAGCGCGTGTACCGGCGATCTTGTCGCCCTTGCCCGTGAAGTCCGCGACGGTGTCGAGGCGGCGTTCGGGGTGCGGCTCGAACCGGAACCCGTCACGGTGGGCTGCGTCATCTGATCGGCATCGCGACGCGACCGGAGTGATGAAAGCCACTGTTGCGCGGCGAGTACCGTTGAACCCGTGCATGATCTGCGGATTCGGGCAATCAGAACGCGGCTGTCGGCGGTAGTTGCTGTTCTGCTGGGCGCGGCTTTGTTGGCGGGTTGCACCGTGGCAAACGGGTTGGAAGACATTGCATCCGCCCCGGAGGTTCCGGCCCCGCACGTCGTCCAGACGCCGGCCGCCGGCGCGAAGAACGTCAGCCCGATTGAGCCGATCAGGATGACGGTGGTCGACGGGACATTCGAGACAGTCGCGCTCACCAATGCCGCGGGCAAGCCTGTGCAGGGCGAGCTGATGCCCGACAAACATTCGTTCGCGATCACTGAACCACTCGGCTATGGGGCCACCTACACGTGGTCGGGCAACGCCGTCGGCGCTGACGGCACGAACGTGCCGCTCGCTGGCACGTTCACGACAATCGAACCGGATACGACGACGTCGGTGCGAACCAACATCGCTGACGGACAGGTTGTGGGCGTAGCGGCACCGCTCATCCTGCAGTTCGACGGCCCGATCGCCGACAAGGCCACTGTCGAGAGGGCGCTGCACGTCACCACCGTGCCGCCGACTCCGGGTTCGTGGGCATGGTTGCCCGACGATCGTGGGGCCCGTGCACATTGGCGCCCACAGAACTACTGGGCGCCGGGCACGACCGTCCACGTCGACGCCGGGCTGTACGGCGTCGATTTCGGCGGCCGAGCCTATGGCGCGAGTGACGTGAGCCTGGACTTCTCGATCGGCCGCAGTCAGATCGTCAGGGCGAACGCGCCCAGCCATCGCATGCAGGTGGTGCGCGACGGCGTGACGATCATGGACATCCCCGTCAGCTACGGCGAGGGCAACGAGGCGCGCAATGTCACACGCAGCGGCATTCACGTAGTCAGTGAGAAGCACGAGGACTTCCTCATGTCGAACCCGCCGTACTACGAGAATGTGCGCGAGCGGTGGGCGGTGCGCATATCCAACAACGGCGAATTCATCCACGCCAACCCCGCAACCGTCGGTGTCCAGGGCGCGTCGAACGTGACGAATGGGTGTATCAACCTGTCGCTGTCGGACGCCGAGGAGTACTTCGGCACAGCGATGTACGGCGACCCGGTGGAGGTCACCGGCACCCGCATCGATCTCTCGGCCGCGGACGGCGACATCTACGACTGGGCCATCGACTGGCCCGTCTGGCTGTCGATGTCGGCGCTGGCCTGAGCCTCGACAACCGGCGCGAAGGACGCCGAGATCCCGTATGCATCCCGCGGCGCGCATGAAGAGTCCGGGGAGTTGGGTTCGCCGGCAATGGAACCGGTCGCGGCGGGGATGCGTCTATCCACTGTGAGCGGTGTTGTGCACTCGGGGAGGAGTGACGGGGTGGGGGTTCGGATCGCCGGTGATCGGCCGATGAGCGGCGGAAGTTGGCGATTCACCGGTCTGGAATTCCAGGTCCTGTGGGCCCAGCTGGGCAGGGACCGACTGCCCTACCCGCTCCGATTCCGGCCCATCGCGGACACCCAGGACGACCTCGACCGGCAACGCCGCGCGGCTGCCCGGCAGTGGGCGCCCCGCGTCACCGAGACACTGCATCGACACCTGAATGCGCTCGCCGAGCCTGCGGTCCGGGTCGAGGTATGCGGCTACGCAGGTGCCGGCCTGGATGCCAAGGTTCGGATGCACGCCGGGATCCGGGGCGCATCGGGCGCGCTGGCGATCCAGCTTCCGGGCGTCGACGACGACACCGGCGGCGACATCTACCTGCACTGCGTTGCCCCGGCGCAGCTCGCGCACGCGATCGTCGCTGCACTGCCGGCGGCGCCCGCAGGCACCCGGCGGCCACTCACATTCCGGCGTGCCGACCTCGACTCCGGAGGTGGCCCGATTCTCGTTTCCGCCGGTAGCACCCGGACGAGGGACGAAGTGAACGGCTTCTTCCGCCGTCCGCGCACCGGGATAGGCGAGATCACCGCGTTCGCCGGCGTCGCCTACGACAGCAGGCCCACCGAGGATGGCATTGGACTGCACTGGCTCGACTTCGCCGACGACGGCCGGTACTCGGTTCGCGGGGTTGACAACGTCGTTGCGGCGCCCGTCTCCGCAGCCGACCTCGCATCCGAGATCGCGAGGCTGATGGCCCGGGTGCAGGCCCGCGCCGCCCGCTGCTGAGCCGGATCCCGATCTCGACGGAACCGAATCCGCGCCCGCTGCGTCTACTCCATCGAGAGCGGACAACATGGGGGGTGCGATGACCGACGATCAGGCTCGTGAGCAGCTGCGGCAGCGCAATGCGGTTCTGCGCGAACAGGTCGGCGCGATGCTCGAGGACGTGAAGACGCAGTGTGAGGCGCTGTCTCAGGCGCAGGCCCTGGTGGCGGCGAGCACCGGTGAGGCACTGTCGGCAGACGGCCTTGCCCGGGTCACCGTCGATGCATCGGGTGTCGTCGTGTGCGTGGACCTGGTCGCCGAGACCTTCACCCGGACCACCCCCACCAAGCTCGCACAGTCGATCACCGAGGCCGCGCGGGACGCGTCCGCCCAGGTGCGGTCGAAGACCGCGGAGATCATGGCGCCGATAGCCGGTCTCGGTTCCCGCATTCCCGACCTGCCGGACCTGGTACCCGGCGCGCCCAGCATCCGGAATCTGGTGCCCTCGATGGCCACCGAAATGCCAGCTGAACCGCAAGCCGCACTCGAATACGACGACGAATCCGCTTGGGGTGCAGCGATTCTGCGGGAGGCGCATCGTGAGTAGTCACATATGGGTCGATCAGGAGCATCTGCGGCGTGCGGCACCGGCGTTCGACGGACTGTCGGATGACCTCGCGGCGGCGCGGGCGACGCTGCAGCTGGCACTCGAATCCGAGGGCGCCAGCTGGGGCTCCGATGCGCCCGGTATCGCGTTCGAGGGCTCCTACCTGCCCGCCGCCAACTCCGCGATCGTTGCGCTGGAGACGCTCACCCGCGCGCTGGCGGCGGTCGGCGACAACCTGCGTGAGACGGCGTCTGTCTACGAGGCCACCGACACCGGGTTCGGAACGTTGCTGGGCGGGGGTCGCTGATGGGGATCGAGATTCCCGGCGCGCTGCGCACCGTCGCCGCGGTAGCGGTGGGACAGGAGTGGCCGGAGGCAGACGAGGCATCGCTGCGCCGGCTGGCGGATGCATGGGGAACCGTCGCCAATACGGTCACCGCACTCGGCGCCGACGGCGACAGCGCAATGCAGTTCGCGCTCGCGGGCCTGATCGGTGATGCCAACGACGCGATGGCAGGCTACTGGGACACAGTCGGTGGTGACAGCGGTGTGATGGCGGAACTGGCCGCGGTATGCCGTCAGCTCGCCGACTCGTGCGAGACCACCGCCGCCGACGTCGAAGAAGCCAAGTTGGCGATCATCGCCGCGCTGATCGCTTTGGCTGCCGAGATCGCGGCGCTCACGGCGTCGGCGGTCGCGACGTTCGGCGCCAGTACTGCAGGGATCCCGATCGCGGAGCTCGCGACCCAGGCGACCGTGCGGATCATTCTCGCGGAACTGTTCCAGAAGATGTTGCAGCAGGCCCTGATCGGCGCGGTGAAGGAGGTGGCGATCACAGGTGGTATCCAGGTTGTGCAGACCGTCCAGGGCAACCGCGACGGGCTCGATCTCGGTGATCTCGCCAGGAGCGCCGGGTCCGGCGCGATTGGCGGAGCCGTCTCTGCCGGGCTCGGTCGGGACGGCGGTTACGGCGGTCTCCTGGTCGACAAGGTCGAGGGCGCGGCAGCCAAGGGCGCGACCTCGATTGCTGTGGACGCGGCGGTAGGCGCGGCAGGCGCCACCGTCGGCGACATCGCGACCGGGCAGGGGGCCAGTTGGGATAGCGCCGGCCGCGGCGCCGCCGAAGGCGTGCTCGGCGGTCAGCGGGCGAGTACGCAGCCCGGCGCCGCGGACCCGTCGACCACACCGTCACCGACTCCGTCCGGGTCGGGTTCACTGAACATGGGTCCCTAGGCTGAGCCGCCGCGCGATTGTCGGCGACGAGCGGTAGCGCCCGTCACCAGCGGTTGCGGACCTCCTCGGCGAAGCCCAGTAGGTCCGCAACCTGGACCTGGCTGCCGTCATCGAGAACCACATGCCCGGTGAACCGACCGAACACCTGGTGTTGGATCGATCGCAGCACCTTCAGATCCGTCGATGCCGCCCGGTCGATGATCGGCTCGAACAGCATCTCGAACCGTCCGTCGTTGCTGCTGAACTTCCACGGCGCGCCGTCGTAGGTGCCCTCCGGCAGGTGGAACGTGACCCGGTCGAGCTTGTGGGCGACACCGTCGACGAACACCATGTTCTCGCTCGCAGCGGACGTATCTCCGAACCCGTACCCGATGTTGAAGCCGAATGGGCGCCCGTCGACCACGCCGGAGGCCGACCCCCAGTACCACGTGTTGTCGTAGGTCCACACGCCGCGGCCCCAGTCGAACACGCCGAAGGCCGTTGCCGGATCGAATTCGAAAGTCGTTGTACCGACGATGATTTCGCCTCGCGCGGGGAGGCAGTTGATCTTCTGGTTGTAGTAGAACGCCTTGGGGGCCTTCGGGAACGGGGTGGCGATCACCATCCGGTCGGGAGCGGAGCCAGCGGAGCGACCTGAGGGCGCAGTCGCGGGCGGGCCGAGATGTACCGCACCGCGCAGGCCGCGTCCGCCGTCGAAGCCCGGATGGTCGACGGTCAGCAGGCGTCCGCCGTCGGCGTGCCGGAACGCGAGCCGCATCTGCTTGCGATCCACCACCACGTCCCCGGTATCGGCGCTCGCGGGTAGCCCCATCCGGCCCATCGGGAACGGCAACACGATGTTCTCGGTGCACTCGCGGCGGGCCCGGAAGTCGAGCCACGACACCCCGAGCAGCCCCATGTACCCGTTGTCGGCGACCGTCAGCGCCAGTCCGTGATCGGGAGTGAGGATGCAGTAGTAGTCCCACTCCTTGATCCGCCATGACGGCGCGGACACCGCCGAGCGGTCGTAGCGACGGATCTCCGCGCTCGCCCACCCCGCTTCGGCGAGACGTCCGCGGGCGTCCAGGAGCTCGCCCGGCTGCAATCGGTGCTGCATGGCCGCGAGGCTACCGGGACTCGGTGCTGGTGCGGTGGAATCGGCCCGGATCGGCCTGATCGCGCGGTTTGACGATGATCTGGTCCAGGTTCACGTGCGGCGGCCGGGATGCGACGAACCCGATGATCTCCGCGATGTCCTGGGCCACGAGCGGTGTGATGCCCTCGTACACCTTCGCGGCGCGCTCGGCGTCGCCGTCGAACCGGACCAGCGAGAACTCGGTGTCCACCGCGCCCGGTGCGATCTCCGTCAACCGCACGGGCCGGCCGAGCAGTTCCCCACGCAGGGTGCGGTGCAGCACGGCCTGCGCGTGCTTTGCGGAGGTGTAGCCGGAGCCGTTGTCGTAGGCGGAGAACGCCGCCACCGACGTGATGGTGACGATCAGGCCGTCGCCGGATTCGATCAGCTTGGGCAGCAGGGCCTTCGTCACGCGCAGGGTTCCGAGGACATTGGTCTCCCACATCCAGCGCCAGTCGTCGAGATCCGCTTCGAGGACCGGGGCCAGGCCCTTGGCGCCACCGGCGTTGTTGACGAGCACGTCGACACGGGGGAGCACCGCGCAGAATGCGTCCACCGAGTCCTCGTCGGTGACGTCCAGCTCGAGTGCGGTGCCGCCGATCTCCTCGGCGATCGCCTCGAGCCGGTCGAGCCGGCGGGCCCCGAGGACCACGTGAAAGCCCTGATCGGCGAGGGTGCGGGCGGTGGCTTCTCCGATGCCGGAGCTCGCTCCGGTGACTACTGCGACGCGGGTGTCGGGTGACAGGCTCATGAGCCGATCGTAGTGCCGGCGCGTGCAGCGGGGATTGGTGAGCGCCGCCGCGGATGCTAACTTTGCCGGTATGCCATCCGGCCGTCGTATCTCATCACGGGTCACCTATGTGACCGCCGCGCTGGGTTCTCGGCTGCCTCTGGCGCGGGAACTGTGTTGTCCCTGCATCGACATTCGCCGTAGTTCCGCGCTGCCCACATAGCATTCCTTCGCCGATCCGCTGACCGGAGAGGTCCGCCCGATCGCGGTCGGCAGCGCGTCATCCGATCGCGTCGACATCCGTCCCGATCCGGGACGAGGCCAAGGACTCCGCATGCTCACCGCCGCACCTTTTCCGCCAACCCGGCCGCGAAACCGGCCGCGAATTGTCGCACCCAGTCTCGGAATCGCCGACGGTCCGGCCGCGTCGGTATTCCGGGTCGCCGCCGCAGGCGGGCCCATCTCCCGTGACACCGCTAGGCGCGCAGTCGATTCGAGCGTCGTGACGGTGAACCGTCAGGTGTCGGCCATGCTGTCGGCTGGGCTACTGCGCGAACGCCCAGACCTGGTGGCGTCCGGCGGGGTCGGACGACCGCGGGTGCCGTTCGAGGTCAACCACGAGCCTTACCTCACCGTCGGCGTCCACATCGGCGCGGTTGTCACCAGCGTCATCGCCAGCGACCTTCGCGGGAAGATCCTTGGGGCGGTGGAGATTCCGACGCCGACGGGGAAGGCGGAATCGGTGCTGGCCGCTGTCACCGGCAGCGCACGCGGTTTCGTCGCGCGCTGGCGCCGTCGCCGTCCGCTGTGGGTCGGTGTTGCACTCGGTGGTCGCGTCGACCCGGAAACAGGAGTCGTCGACCATCCCCGACTCGGCTGGCAGGCTGCCCCGGTCGGCGACATCGTCGGGGCCGGTTTCGGGTTGCCGGTATCCGTGGCCGCGCACGTCGAGGCGATGGCCGCCGCCGAACTGCTACTGACTCCGCAGCGGGCGGACGGCGCGGACGTCCGTGGCGGCGGCCTCTACTTCTACGTCCGCGAAACTGTCGGATTGGCAATGACACTCGATGGCCGGGTGCACACGCCGTCCACCGGCCCCGGTTCGATCGCGCACCTGCCGACTGGATCGGACGCGAAATGCGGCTGCGGTGCGACCGGCTGCCTCGAGGCCACCGTCAGCGATCGGGGCGTCCTGCTTGCTGCGCAGCGGGCAGGGATCCTGCCGGTCGGCGGCTCTCTTCCCCCGGTCTCGATGCTCTATCGGTCGGCGAGGTCGGGATCGGCAGGGGCTCAGACGATTTTGACCGAACGGGCGCGAGTGCTGGGCCGGACAGTAGCGATGCTGCGGGACTTGTTCAATCCCGACCGGGTGATCCTGGGAGGTCAGGCGTTCACCGACTATCCGGAGGGTGTTCCGCACGTGTCCCGGGCGCTGTCGCAGGCGTCCCGGATGACGAGCGCGGACACCCGCATCACCGGGTTCGGCGATCGTGTCCAGGAGCATGCCGCGGGTGTCGTTTCGCTCAGTTCGCTGTACTCGGATCCGCTCGCCGCCATGCGCAAGGCGGTGGCTGGGGCTAGGTAGCCTGTTCCCGTCGCCGCACCTCGGCTGCTGCGCGGGCGATTCCGCCGTGCTCGAGACCGGCCAGCCGCGATGTCCCTTTCCACACGCATCGGCCATCGCGGCGAACAGTCACGCGCAGGGAGCCTCCGAGATGTTCCAGCGCGCCCGGTATGTTGCGCCGCTCCGCGGGTAGCGGTACCGGCAAAATGTGGGCCGCGCTCAGCGGTGCGCATCCGTCGATCTCGACACTCCACCGGCGGTCGCCGCCGCGTAACCGCCAGTGCTCGTCGGTCACCTGCGCGCGGACGGGGGAGACGACGGGAGTGCACAGCCGCACGACCGTGCCGTCGGGCAGCGCGACCACGACGGAGGTGACCTCGGTGCGCAGTGGGCCGGCGGTCACCTCGCCGCCTGCGAAGGCGACGCACGCGGCGGGATCGTCGAAGCCCTGCGCCTGACCCCACCACCAGGAGTCCGGAAAACCGCCCTTGCCCCAGTTTTTCTCGCAATACACCTGCGCGCCGTCGAGGTCCCATGTCTCGTCGCCCACCGTCGCCGTACCCTCCGCCCGGCCGCCGAGCAGCCACGGATGCCAGTACTGATTGAGGGCGGGAACGATGTGGAAGACGCCGGAGCCGCCCAGCCCGCGGCGCGGCCACCGCACCGGGTCGGTGATCCGGACGTCGAGCCGCGCGCCGGGCCCGAGGTCGACCCCGAGTCGATCCTGCGTGCCGCGGAACGCACCCCCGGCGAATACACCGAGTCCGTCCGGGTCAGCCTGTGCCACAGGATGTTCAGCGGTGCGCAGGAAACCTCCGGGATGCACCGCGAGGCCGAGGGTGGCCCAGTGGCCGTCGGGCGCACGATTGATCCCGGCGAGCGCGATCACCACTCGGTCCTGCTCGCGCTGCGTGAACCGCCAGAAATAGCCCTCCATCGCGACGTCGTGCGCGGCGAGCAGATCGCCGAACGGTAGATCGGCGCCGGTACTGCGGTAGCGCGCAAGGAGGCCGGGCATGCCTGATTCTAGGTCCGAGTCGACGATCTCCGCAGACGTTGACGGCAACTACCCGGAGGTTCGGGGAAGCAGACCGGAACGCTCATGCGGTCAAACCGTGGGACCACGGACCGGGAACCGGACGAGGGTGCGAAACTTGTCACGCCGGCACCACCCACGCCGCCTCGAGGAAGCGTCAGGAGATATACCGGGAATGATTGGTACGTACCGGGAGATCTTCGCCATCCGGGGCACTGCTGCTTTCTCCGCGGCTGGGTTCCTGGCCCGCCTGCCCATCGCGATGGTCGGCATCGGCATCGTGACGATGCTGTCCCAGCTGCGCGGCGGCTACGGCCTGGCCGGTGCACTGGCCGCGGTGTTCGCGCTTTCGTACGCCGCGATCACCCCGCTCGTCTCCCGGGCCGTCGACCGGTATGGACAGGGCCGGGTGCTGCCGACCGCGTCAGCGGTCAGTGCCGCCGCTCTTGCCGCAATGCTGCTGTGCGTGCGGCTCGGGGCGCCCGATGCGCTGCTGTTCCTGCTCGCCGTCCCGGCGGGCTGCATGCCCACCATCGGTGCGATGGTACGGGCTCGCTGGACCGCGCTGTATCGCGGGAAACCGCAGCTGCAAACCGCATTCGCGTTCGAGTCCGTCGTCGACGAGGTGTGTTTCATCGCCGGTCCGGTGGTGTCGGTGGGGCTGTCGGTGGCGGTGTTCCCCGAGGCCGGCCCGTTGCTCGCGCTGATCCTGCTCGTGATCGGCACGCTCGTCCTCGTTGCCCAGCGCGGCACCGAACCCGCGGTGCGAGATCGCAGCGAGGGCGGTGGCGACTCGGTGGTGCGCAATCCGGCGGTGTGGGTGCTGGTCGCGGTGATGTTCGCGATGGGCACGATCTTCGGCTCCATCGAGGTAGTGAGCATCGCGTTCGCGGACGAACAGGGCACCAAGGGTGCGGCCACGATCGCCCTCGCGCTGTTCGCGGGCGGGTCGGCGGTCGCCGGGATCGTGTTCGGGGCGCTGCGTCCGGCCCGGGCGCTGCGCCGGCAGTTGGTCCTCGCTAGCGCCGCGGTGGCGGCGTTGCTGTGGCCGCTGCTGATGGTCGACTCGATCCCGACCCTCACCGCCGCGCTCGCCCTCGCCGGCATCAGCATCGCTCCGACTTTGATCGTCGCGACCACACTCGTCGAATCGACGGTGCCGGCCGCGAAGCTGACCGAGGGCATCACCTGGACCGTCACCGGACTCGGTGTCGGGGTGGCGCTGGGATCGGCGCTCGCAGGGCAGATGATCGACCACTTCGGCACGCGGACGGGGTTCGCCGTCCCGATCGCGGCCGGCGCGGTCGCGTTCGTCGTCGCGGCCGGGACCAACCTCGCGCGGCGCGGTCGTTGAGCGCACCCCTAAGGTGACCGCATGGCCATTCGCGAGATCGTCAGCGCCGACGGCACCACGATCGTCTATCGAACGCTGGGTGACCCCGATTCGCGTCCGCTGGTGCTGCTGCACGGCTGGGCGCAGTCGTCGAGGTGCTGGGGCGAGCCGGTGCTCGACCAGTTCGCCGCGGACCACCATGTGATCGCCGTAGACCTGCGCGGACACGGGTACTCCGACGCCCCCGCCGCAGGCTACGACAACTCCGCGAACTGGGCCGCCGACGTCGATGCGGTGCTCACCGCCGAGGGCGTCACTGCCGGCGCAGTGCTGCTCGGCTGGTCCTACGGCGGCCTGGTGATCTGCGACTACCTCGCCGCCCACGGCACCGCCGCGGTCGACGGTGTCGTCCTCGTCGGCGCGATCACCAGCATCGGCCGCGGCGAGCGGGGCGGCCGGGTCGGAGCCGCGATGAAGGCGGCGATCCCCGCCGCGATGGCTGACGATCCGGGCACCGCGATCGAGGCGCTCGGCAGTTTCGGCGACGCCCTCACCGGCCCGGTCGACGGCACGCTCGACGGCAAGGGCGCCCGGTCGCAGGCGCTGTTGGGGGCCAGCCTGTCCACCGCGCCGCGGGTGCGCTCGGCCCTGTTCGCGCGAGCTGTCGGCCATGACGACCTACTGCGCGCCCTCGACATACCCGTGCTGGTGCTGCACGGCACTGCGGACACCGTCGTCGACGTCTCCGCTGGTGAGCACGCGGCCGAGCTGATCCCGGACGCGCGAGCGTCGTACTGGGAGGGCTGCGGACACGGTCCGTTCGTGGAGGATCCGGAACGATTCGTCGGCGACGTGCGCGAATTCCTGGCCGACGTCCACTCCCACGCGCGTGCGTCCGGCGCAATTACTTCCTGAAACCGGCGACAGGGCAGTATGGACGCGTGACGAAGCACAGCACGCGGCCTCAGCGGGTGGCCGTTCTCTCCGTTCACACGTCGCCGCTGGCGCAGCCCGGCACCGGCGACGCGGGCGGAATGAACGTGTACGTGCTGCAGACCGCGATCCAGCTCGCGCGGCGCGGCGTCGAGGTCGACATCTTCACCCGGGCGACGTCGTCGGCCGATCCGGTGGTGCAGGACGCCGCACCGGGTGTACGCGTCCGCAATGTCGCGGCCGGCCCGTACGAGGGGCTCGACAAGCACGAACTGCCCACCCAGTTGTGCGCGTTCGCGGCGGGCGTCCTCCGAGAGGAGGTGCGGCACGAGCCCGGCTACTACGACCTGGTCCACTCGCACTACTGGCTTTCGGGCCAGGTCGGCTGGCTGGCCCGGGACCGATGGGGCGTACCGCTGGTGCACACCGCGCACACGCTCGCGGCGGTGAAGAACGCCGCGCTGGCCGACGGTGACACGCCCGAGCCGCAGGCCCGGCAGATCGGCGAGCAGCAGGTGGTCGCAGAGGCGGATCGGCTGATCGCCAACACCGCCGACGAGGCCGCCCAGCTCACCTCGATTTACGGGGCATCGCCCGACAGGGTGGACGTGGTCGCGCCCGGCGCGGACCTGTCCCGCTACCGGCCCGGCGACCGTCTTGCGGCGCGATCGCGCCTCGGGCTCGACCCCGACGAGACCGTCGTGACGTTCGTCGGACGGATCCAGCCGCTCAAGGCCCCGGATGTACTGCTGCGGGCGGCCGCCGAGGTCATTGCGCGCGAGCCGGGGCTGCCGCTGCGCGTGCTGGTGGTGGGCGGCCCGTCCGGCACAGGTCTCGAGCGTCCCGACTCGCTGATCGACTTGGCAGCTGCGCTGGGTATCACGGCACGCGTGACGTTTCTGCCGCCGCAGCCGCCGGACCGCCTCGCCGAGGTGTATCAGGCATCGAATCTGGTTGCGGTACCGAGCTATTCGGAGTCATTCGGCCTCGTGGCCATCGAAGCGCAGGCCTGCGGCACTCCGGTTGTCGCCGCTGATGTCGGGGGGCTGGGCGTCGCTGTGCGGGACCGTCAGACCGGTCTGCTGGTGGACGGGCACCGCACCGATGATTGGGCGGATGCGCTGCAGTCGCTCGTGACGGCTCCGGACTGGCTGGACGAACTGGCGGCACGGGCGCCGCGGCACGCGGAGAACTTCTCCTGGGAACACACCGCCGAGGGGCTGCTCGAGAGCTACCGGGCAGCGAGCGCAATGTACGACCGAACTGACGGCGGCGAATTCTCGCCCCGTAGGACGCGCGGGCTGCGGAAGCTGCGCCGGACGAGCGGAGTGCGAGCATGAGTGAGCCGGGCCGGACAGCCGATGTCATCGACACTGCGTTGCGGGAACGCGAACTCGACTACACCCGCAAGGGTGAGGGCCAGTTCGTCGTGGATCTGCCCGGTGAGCACAAGTTGAAGACGACGGCGCTGCTCACCGTCGGAAATCACGGCGTCAGGGTCGAGGCATTCGTGTGCCGCAAACCGGACGAGAACTTCGAGGGCGTCTACAAGTACCTGCTGCGCCGTAACCGCAGGCTGTACGGGGTGCATTACACGATCGACAAGATCGGCGACATCTATCTGGTGGGCCGGATCTCGACACACGCGGTGACCGGTGAGGAACTGGATCGCGTGCTGGGGCAGGTGCTCGAGGCGGCCGACGGCGACTTCAACGTGCTGCTCGAGCTGGGCTTCGCGAGCTCGATCAAGCGCGAATGGGCCTGGCGCGTCTCGCGTGGGGAGTCGCTCGCGAACCTGCAGCCCTTCAAGCATCTCGTCAAGGGTGACGAGGGCACCGCGCAGGGGCCCGGTTGGGCTGTCGATCCGGGGTCTCGCTGACGTCTCCGGGGCCTGTCCGGGTGTTATCCAGCCGAGATTTCGTGAGCCCGTTCACTAGTTTATTGTGATCTGAGTCACATAACGGATATGCAACGACGTGCGCACCGCGCCTCGGTTCTTGCGGGTTGCGCTGGGACTTTTACCTGTTCATGGCCCTTTTCGCGTACGGGCGTCTCAGAAAATCGTCCCGTGACCTTTCCGTGATGACGGCCTACGTTTGTTATCAGCCCGGTACGACAGGGCAGAGCAACACCAGCAAGACACGCAAGGCCCGGCCCGCAGCCGCTGACTCTGCCCCGCGGGATCGGAAAACAACCTTCCAGGGGCAGAGGCGAGGCCCATCGAGAGCCCGGATCGACATCCACGTCGTCCGCCGGCCGCCTCGCCAGCAACACGGAGAGGATCCACCCCGAAAATGGCTAAGTTCAACGTCAAGCGCACCCTCGGTACCGTCGCCGCCACCGCCGCCCTCGTCGCCGCCCCCTTCGCGATGAGCGCCGGCACCGCCAACGCCGCGTCCGGCAACTGGGATGCCGTTGCACAGTGCGAGAGCAGCGGCAACTGGGCGGCCAACACCGGCAACGGCTTCTACGGCGGCCTGCAGTTCACGGCAAGCACCTGGCAGTCCTTCGGCGGTTCCGGCATGGCGCACCACAACTCCCGCGAGGAGCAGATCCGCGTCGCCGAGAACGTGCTCGCCGGTCAGGGTCGCGGTGCGTGGCCGGTGTGCGGCCAGTACCTCTGAGACCACTGATCGAACCCTTCGACTGACGGGACCCTTCGCGCGCTGCGAGCGCACGTGAACTGCTCCCCGGAAGCTGGACTGAGAAATTCAGTTCGGACTTCTGGGGAGCAGCTTTATGAGGCCGACGAGTTCACCGTCCGAGGATCAGCGTGTTGCGGTGGGCGTTGTTCGAGTCCGGTGTGGGTGATCGCACGGCCGCTTGCAGTTGGGAGCGGGCCTGCCGTCGGTCAAACGGTTGTACGACCGGTGACGGGTTCGTGGAACGGGAGCGTTGGTGGCAAAACGTCGTGACAGGCACCAGCAGGGCAGGTCTGCTGCCGGCGTTGCATGCGGTCACGGAGGACTGGCCGCCGGGCACGACCCGGGAGAGCTACCTGGACGGACTCGACGTCCTGATCGGCGGTTACGTCCAGCGATTCGGCCATCGCGATGGCCGACGCCCGGAAGGTACTTAGGTTTACCTAAATCGCTTTGTATACTTCGCGCATGTCGATTGCATGCGAGTCTCGGCCGTTGCTCGGTCCGCCGGCGGTCGAGTACCCGTACTCGATGACGACCGGGACGCATCGGTGCTCGATCCGGCAGGCGTGGCGCCCGCACAGCCATCCCGAGCACGAACTGCTGTGGGGGCCGACCGGGGGAAGCCTGCAGGTGACGGCGGGGGGCGTCGACTGGATCGTGCCGCCCGACACCGGAGTATGGGTGCCGGCCGGAACGGTGCACGCCGCCGTGGCAGGACCGGGGACCAGTTTCTACTGCACGTTCTTCCGACCCGAGGCTCGGGCATGCCCCTGGACTCAGCCCGGCCTGTTCGAGGTCAGTCCGCTTCTGCGGGAAGTGCTGCTGCACATGCACCGCGAGAACATGCCCCATGCGGCGCGCGCCCGCGCCGAGCAGGTAGCGTTCGACATGCTCGCGCCGCTCGACGAGACGACCGACGTCGTGCCGATGCCCGCCGATCCCCGGGCCCGGGTGGTGGCCGAAGCGCTGCTCGCCAATCCCGGCGACCGGCGCAGCCTCGCGGAGTGGTCCGAGTCGGCCGGCGCCAGCGTCCGGACGCTGACCCGGGTGTTCTCGCAGGGGACCGGAATGACCTTCGCGCAGTGGCGCACCGACGTCCGGATCCGCGCCGCGATCCGCTATCTCAAGGCGGGAGTGCCGGTGTCCGTCGTCGGTCGGCGGGTCGGCTACGACACCTCCAGTGCCTTCGTCGCGGTCTTCCGCCGGGCCACGGGGCGAACGCCGGGCACCGTGCTGGCCGAGCATCGGGTGCGGTCGAGCACGTAGGCTCCGTTCATCGGTTCGACGCGCGGGCCACCCGGTGGTAGCCCGGGACTCCGACTTCTCGGTGATGGCCGAATTCGGTTATCAGTTGGCGCTTTCGGGCAACGTGGGCCGCGCGACAGCTCACTAGTTTGAAGGATGTCCCCTATATCCGGACCTCAACAGCGGCCTTGCCTTGACTGCGACAGCGCTCGCCGCAGATATCGCGGAACAGGTCCAGGTCATGCGCTGACCTCCGGTCGGTCGGTCGGGTGCTGGTCGATGGCCGTTGCCGTCGACTAGCGCGCCGATTCCCACGCGGCCCACAGCTTCGCGTAGACACCGCCGGCCGCGACGAGGATCTCGTGCGGGCCGTCCTCGACGATTCGCCCGTCCTCCACGACCAGCACCCGATCGGCGAGCGCTGCCTGCGAAAGCCGGTGCGCCACGGTGATCGTCGTCCGTCCCCGACCGAGTGCGGCAGCGGCCCGGTCCAGCTTCCGGGCGCCGGCGCTGCCCGCCTCGGCCGTCGCCTCGTCCAGGATCAGCACGGCCGGGTCCAGCAGTGCGACCCGGGCCAGGGCGAGTTGCTGCGCCTCGGTCGAGGTGACCGGCGCACCCCCGGCGCCGACGAACGTGTCCGGGCCGTCGGGCAGGGACCGCACCCAGTCGCTCGCGCCCACGACGGCCAGGGCCTCCATCAGGTCGTCGTCCGACGCGTCGGGCCGCGCCAGGCGCAGATTGTCCGCGATCGATCCCGCGAACACATGGGTCTCCTGCGAGACGAGGACGCACGTGCGGACCGCGTCCTCGGCCGCGAGCAGGCTCCGGTCCACGCCGCCGATCTCGACCCGCCCACGATCGGGATCATGCGTTCCAGCAACGAGTTTCGCCAGGGTCGACTTGCCGGCGCCGGTCGGACCGACGAGCGCGACACTGCTGCCAGCCTCGATCCGCGTACCGATCCCGTCGACGACGGGACGGACTCCGGCGCGGTACGTGAACGAGACTCGTTCGAGCGCGACGCATCCGTCCGTCGGGGTCGCCGGTTCGGCAGGATCCTGCGGACGAGGCATTAGGGTCACGCCGACGAGTCGCGACAGCGCGATCGATCCCTCCTGCAACTGGTCGAACACTGCCAGCGCGGAGGAGATCGGGTCGAACAGTCGGTGGAAGAACAGCGCCGCGGCGGTCGCGGCACCCAACGTGATCTGACCGTTCTGGACCAGTAGGAACCCGACCCCCAGAACCGCTGAAAGTCCCAGGGCCTCGGCCAGGTTCAGGCGTCCGAAGAACCGGGTGCGGAGCTTGGTGGTGAGCAGACTGAGCCGGACCGCGGCGAGCGATCGTGACTCGATCTCCCGCTCGTGGGCCGGCGCCAGGCGCAGCGCTCCGACGGTGTCGACGTCGGTGAGGGAGTCGAGCATCTGCTGCGCCCGGGCACCCTCGGCCTCCCGCTCCTGCCGGTACACCGGCGCCGACGTGCGCAGGTACCAGCGCAGCGCACCGATCTGGATGGGCGCCACGATCACCGCCGCGATCGCGAATCGCCAGTCCAGGCCGGCCAACCCGACGAGCGTCAGACCGATCGTCAGTGTGGCGGTCGCGAACACCGGGACCGACCGCGAGACGGCCTCCGCAACCAGGTGGACGTCGCCGGAGACGCGCGAGATCAGATCGCCGCGTCCGGCCTCTTCGAGATCCTCCTGCGGAAGGTCGAGGGCGTGGTCGAGAACCTCCTCACGCAGGTCGGCCACGAGTGTTTCACCGACCCGCGCGATCAGGTAGTTGCTCACCGCGACCATTACCGACTGCCCGACGGCGATCGCGACGAGCGCGCCGGCGAGCCAGCCGACGGTTCCGAGGACGTCCGATTCCGCGCGGGTGACCGCGTCGACCATCGCGCCGAGGGTGAGCGGCGTGCACAGTCCCACTGCGGTGCCGACGGTCAGGGCGACCACCGCGGCGACGGCCCCGATCCGGTGGCGGCGGAGCAGGCGCCACAGTTCCGCGCGGGTCCGCGCGGGGGAGGCGGTGGGCAGCAGCGTGCGTTCGGTCGTCGTCATGCGGTCACCATCGATCGGTAGGCCTGGGCGCCGGGATTGCCTGCGGCGTCGAGTAGTTGGGCATGCGTGCCCTCGACGATCCCGGCGGCGCCGGGGCCGAGGACGATCACCCGGTCGCAGATGCCGAGCAGCACGGGGCTGGTGGTCAGCAGCACGGTCGCGCCGTCCGGGCGCAGGGCCCGGATGCCGTCGGCGATACGCGATTCCGTCACCGAGTCCACCGCCGTGGTGGGGTCGTGCAGGACCAGGACGGGTGGGTCGGCGGCCAGGGCCCGGGCCAGCGCGATCCGTTGCCGTTGCCCGCCGGACAGTGACCGGCCCTGCTCGGTGACGTGCGTGTCGAGTCCCGCCGGCAGTGCCGTCTCGATCTCGTCGACTGCGGCGGCCGCCACGACCGGCGTCAGATCGGCTCCGGGGACGGCGGCGACGCCGACGTTGGCGGCGACCGACCCGGAGAACAACGCCGCATCGTGGGGCGGCGCGAAGACCGCCGAGCGCAGCTCGTCGATCGGCACCCGATCGATCGGGGTGTCACCGATCCGGATCGTCCCGGCCACCGGAGTCACCCGCCGGGCGAGACAGTCGACGAGGTCGCTCGCGTGCCGGCCGCTGCCGGTGACGACACCGAGGATTTCGCCCCGTCGAACGGCGAAAGTGATGTTCTCGAGGTGCGTGGTGTGCAGCCCGTCGACGGTGAGCGTGGTGGTGTCGGTGACGGGTTCGGGGCTCGTGGCCGGCCGGACCGCGTGGCCGGTGCCGAGCAGGCGAGCGACCCGCGTGGCCGACGCACGGGTACGAGCCAGGCCGGCGCCGAAGTAGGCGACGTCGACGAGGGGGCCCTGTAAGAACTGGGCCAACCCCACCACCGCGATCAACTGGCCCACCGAGATGGAACCCGCGACGGCCATCCGGGCACCCACGAACGCGATCAGCGCCAGAAACCCACTGCCCACCAACGTGTTCGCAGCCGAGTACAGCGACTGCGCGCGCTGCGCACTCATCGTCGCGTCGAGAGCCGAGCGACTCGCGGTGCGGTAGCGGGTACTCGCCTGGCCCGTCGCCCCCAATCCGGAGAGCACCCGCAGGCCACCGATCATGTCGGTGGCCAGGGCTCCGGCGTGCGCGCTCCGGTCCTGATCGATCTCGCTGCGGCGCTCGAGCGGCTTCGCGAGCCACTGCATCAGCAGCAGCACCGGCGGCGTGGCGATCAGGACCAGCAGACCGAGCGGGACCGAGATCAGCAGCAGCGACACCGCTGCGGTCAGCACACCTAGAGCGGCGGCGAGTTTGGTCGACAGTGTGTGCGTGAAGTAGGCGACGCCGGAGGCGTCGGCGGTCGCGATCGAGTACACCTCGCCCGGCATCCGACGCGGACTCATCCCGTGGGGATCGAGGGTGCGGCGCGTGATCGCCATGCGGAGAGAGTGGGCGCCGTACTCGCTCACCCCCGCGGCCGCCCGCGCGGCGAAACGCCAACTCAGGGTGAGCCCCGCGAACAGCACGCCGATCACCAGGACCCATCGGCCGAACGCGGCCGCATCGCTGGTCGCGACGGCCCGGTCGATGACAGCACCGATCACGACGGGCACTAGGGCCTCGGCGACCTGGTGGCCGGTGAAGCCCACGGAGGCGCCCGCGAGTCGGCGCGCCCGGCCGTCGTCGTTGAGCGCCTGACGGATCACGGCACGCGGCGTGGGACCGTCCGAAGGGGAGGAATCAGGGGTGGAGTCGGACACCCCGGTCACGTTAGGTGTGCTCCGGTGTCGTCGGAAGCTGTGAACCTGCCATCGCCTGTCGGATTGTGGACATTCGGTGGGAAATGGCCGATCTGCGATACTACTTGGCGCGTTCGGGCAGCTCAGGGCGTCGCGCATACGTGGACGCTCCCGTAGATTGAGGTGAGCCTTACCTCGCTTCGACGACCATTCGGCCGGCGACCGGACCCACCTGGAGAACGCTGTGACACCTCTTCCGACGCTCGTTCCGGACACGGTGCGACGCCTCGACCCCGACCGGCAGTGGGCGGAGCTGACGGCGGCACTGACCCGGCGTGGATTCCTCGGTGCCCTCGGCGTCGGCGCCGCGCTCCTGGCCGCCGGCTGCGGTTCGGGTTCTGCTGCCGATTCCTCCGAGGCCGAGACCCGCACCGTGACCACGCCGCTCGGCACGTACGAGGACCCCGTGTCGCCGAAGCGGGTGATCGCCGTCGACTCCCGGCTCGACCTCGAACCCGCTGTCGCCCTGGGACTTCCTCTCATCGGTTACAACCACAGCCGGGCCCGGGCCTGGGTGCCGGTCGATCCGACGGTGCCCTACCTCGGGGAGAAGCCGAATCTCGAGCAGATCCTCGGGCTCGCTCCGGATCTCATCATCTGCTGCAACGCCGGCGGCGACTGGTGGCCCACCGACCGGTTGCAGGAGATCGCGCCGGTCCTCACCACCGACTTCGGGGTGGATTGGCGCGAGAACTTCGCGGGACTCGCGAACTGGCTGGGCGCGACCGATCAACTCGCGAGGATCGACGCCGAGTACGAGGCCTTGATCGCCGAGATCGCGGCCCGGCACCGGGCACTGAAGTCGTCCACCACGGTGGCCTCCATCTCGTACCTGCCCAGCGACCGCATGGTCTACGTCACGAGCACCAAGAACCAGGGCAAGGGCCTGCTGCCCACCGAGGCGACGCTCACCGAGATCGGCGGACGCTCGCCGAGCCGATCGATGTTCTCCGACGCCGAGAACGGCCTGTCGCTCGAGCACCTCGATCTGATCGCCGAGTGCGACGGGTTCATGTTCACCGGTAGTCGTGAGGAATACGACGCACTGATGTCGGAGACGCTGTGGAGCAGGCTGCCCGCGGTGCAGGCTGGCCACGTCACCCTGCTCGAGGGCGAGACGTACTACGGCTCGGTCTACACGGTGCCGATCGTGGCCCGCGGTTGGGACGCGCTGTACACGCGGATGGCGGCGGCATGAGCGTCCCGACCATCACCGTCGCACCCGACGACGTCGAGTGGGCGCGCCTCGTCGACCGGCTGACCCGGCGCGGATTCCTCGGCGGCATCGGGGCTCTGGGGGCGACCGCATTGCTGACGGCGTGCGGAACCTCCGGTGCCGGGACGGAATCGTCTGCGGCGCAGTCCAGTCGCACCGTCACCACGCCGCTCGGCACGTACGACATTCCGACGTCGCCGCAGCGCGTCGTCGTCATCGACTCGCGCCTGGACCTGGAACCGGCTCTGGCGCTGGAGCTCCCGGTGATCGCGCACAGCTACGACGCGCCGGCGCCGTGGCTGCCGGAGATCACGGCGGAGGAGATCGCGTCACCGGTCAACCTCGAGCAGGTCCTGCGCCTGCAGCCGGATCTCATCGTGTGCGTGAATCTCGACAACGAGATGTGGCCGGCGCCGGCGCTGCTCGACATTGCACCGGTTGTCACCACCGAGTTCAGGATGCCGTGGAAGCAGAACATGAACCAGCTCGCGGACTGGCTGGGACGGACCGAGACGTTCGACCGCGCCATGGCTACGTACGACGATGCCGCGGCGGGTCTCGTGGACCGGCACGGCGAGACGATCCGGCAGGCCCGGATCGGCATCATCAGCCGACAGCCGGCCGAGTTCAGGATGGTGCACGACACCACCGCCTACCTGCCTCCGCAGGTGTACACGGACCTCGGCGGGACGCTGGGAACGATCGGAACACTCGGGAACGCGGATGCGTTCGGCATGGAGTCTCTCGACCTGCTCGCCGACCTCGACGGGCTTCTCGTCCTGTCGACCGGCGCCGAGCTCGGTTCTCTCACCACCGATCCGTTGTGGCAACGGGTCCCGGCGGTGGCGCGCGGTCGTGTTCAGGTCGTCGAGCAGCTCATCCAGTACGGCTCCGTGTACTCCGCCATCGAACTCGTCGCGCAGTACGACACGCTGCTCTCCCGGCTCGGCTGAGCCGAATCCCATTCTCGAAACGAGGAATACCTTCTCATGGAACTACTTCGCGGCACCGTTGTCGAGGCTGCCCCACTGACCCCCGGCATGGTTCGGATCGTCTTCGGTGGTCTCAGGGACTTCACATCCGCCGGTATCGGTGACGAGTATCTGCGGCTGCACTTCCCGGTGCCGGAGACGGGCGAATTCGTGCTTCCGGAGATCGATCCGAACGCCACGAACGGCCGCGGTTGGACGTACCCGGACGGCAAGGAACCGTCACCGTGCCAGCCGTACACCGTCCGTCGCTTCGATGCCGAGCGCGGCGAGATGACGATCGACTTCGTGGTCCACGAGGGCGGGGTGGCCAGCGACTGGGCACAGTCCGCGCAACCCGGCGACATGCTGTACCTGGGTGAGTCGCGTGGGCTGTACGAACCGCCGGCGCACACCGACTGGCAGATCTTCGTCACCGATGCCACGGGCCTACCGGCGCTGGGACGCCTGGTGGAGGAACTACCCGCCCACGTGCGGGCGACGGCGATCGTGGAGGTTGCCGACGCGAGCCACGAGCAGCTTATCGCGTCCGCCGCGGACGTCGAGTTCGTGTGGCTGCACGGCACCGGCAACGGCATCGCCGCCAGTGCGCTGCCCGAGGCGATTCGCCGCCTGAGCATCCCCGACGGTGCCGGGTACGTGTGGGTGGCGGGGGAGAGCACGATGCTCCGTGACATCCGCAAGTACCTGCGCCACGATCTCGGCCTGCCCGGCGACGCATACAAGGTGATCGGGTACTGGACGTACAAGGCCGAGGAGTGGCGCGCCCGCTACGACGCCCTCGACGACGCCGTCAAGGCGCGCCTGGATTCCGCCTGGGAGGACACCGAGCGCGACGAGGAAGAGATCCGCGACGAGGTGGACCGGACGCTGGAGAACGCGGGATTGTGACTGCCACCGTCTCCACCGAGGGGGAAGTGCGGAGTGAGGCCCTCGAGGCGGTGGACCGGCCGCAGGGTCTGGCCCGCATCAATACTCGCCGGGCGCTGGGCCTGCTGCTGTGTGTCGCGGCGCTCGCCGTCGTGGTGCTCGCGAGCATCGCGGTGGGGTCGAAGGGTATCCCCGTCGGTACCGTGATCGACGCGCTGTTCCGCTACGACGACTCCACCGACCACGTGATCGTGCGGGAGCTCCGGGTGCCGCGCACCGTGCTCGGTCTCCTGGTCGGTGCGGCCCTGGGCGTGGCCGGTGCACTGATCCAGGCGATGACGCGAAACCCGTTGGCCGATCCCGGAATCCTCGGAGTCAACGCCGGAGCCGGTTTCGCGGTCGTCATCGCGGTCGGCGTGTTCGGATTCACCAGCATCTGGTCGTACATCTGGTTCGCCTTCCTCGGCGCCGTCGTCGCGACCGTCGTCGTGTACGCACTCGGTTCGGTGGGCCGCGGCGGAGCGACACCGGTGCGGCTCACGCTGGCCGGTGTCGCGATCGGTTCGGTACTCGGCGGCGTCTCGTCGGCGATCACGCTGCTGGATCCCACCGCGTTCGACCAGATGCGGCACTGGAGCGCCGGCACCCTGGCCGGCCGATCGATGGAGGTGGCGCTCGGCGTCTCCCCGTTCATCGCGATCGGTCTGGTGCTCGCGCTCGTGATCGCCCGCCCGCTCAACGTCGTCGCCCTCGGCGACGACCTGGCCCGCACACTCGGCGCGCAGATCCTGCGCACCCGGGTTATCGGCGTCATTGCCGTCACGCTGCTGTGCGGCGGCGCGACGGCCGCTGCCGGGCCCATAGGGTTCGTCGGGCTGATGGTGCCGCACGTCGCACGCTGGTTCGTCGGCCCCGACCAACGCTGGATCGTGCCGTACACCCTGGTGTGCGCGCCGATCCTTCTGCTCGGCTCGGACATCCTGGGCCGCATCGTGATTCGGCCCGGTGAACTGCAGGTCGGTGTGGTGACGGCGTTCGTCGGAGCGCCCGTCCTGATCTGGCTCGTCCGGCGACGCAAGGTGAGTGGGCTGTGACGACGAAAACGACGACGAAAACGACGACGAAAACGACGACGAATACGAGTGCGGACATAGACTTCGGTCGGTCGACGCGGATCGTGCGCCCCGGTAGCTGGTCGGCGCGCATCGACGTGCGGACCACCGTCGTGTGCCTGGTGCTGGCCGCGATCACCGCCGTCGTCGCGGTGTTCGCACTCGGCAGCGGCGACTACTACGTGCCGCCCGGCCGAGTGGTGCAGGCGCTGTTCGGCGACGTCCCGGCCCGCGTCCACATGGTGGTCGTGGAGTGGCGCCTGCCCCGAGTCCTGCTCGCGATCATGCTCGGTGCGGCACTCGGGATGAGCGGCGCGATCTTCCAGTCGCTCACCCGGAATCCGCTCGGCAGCCCCGACATCATCGGCTTCAGCTCCGGCGCCTACACCGGTGCACTCGTGGTGATGTTGCTGATCGGCGGCAGCTACTACCAGGTGAGCGTCGGCGCGCTGGTCGGTGGCATCGCCACGGCCGCCGTCGTGTACTTGCTCGCGTACAAGCGTGGAGTGCAGGGCTTCCGGCTGATCATCGTCGGCATCGGTATCAGCGCGATGCTCGCGTCGGTGAACACGTGGCTGATCCTCAAGGCCGACCTCGAGGCGGCGATGTCGGCCGCGGTGTGGGGTGCGGGCTCGCTCGGATCCCTCGGCTGGCAACAGGTGGGCCCGGTCGCGGTCGTGCTCGTCGTGCTCGTCCCCGCGATCCTGATCCTCGGCGGCCGGATGCGGATACTCGAGATGGGCGACGACGCCGCCAAGGCGCTCGGGGTGCGGACCGAACCGACCCGGCTGGGTCTGGTGGTGCTCGGCGTGGCACTGACCGCGATGGTCACCGCCGCGGCCGGACCGATTGGGTTCGTCGCCCTGGCCGCCCCCCAGTTGGCCCGGCGAGTGACCCGCAGCGCCGGGGTCGCGCTGGTGCCGGCCGCCGCGATGGGCGCTGCGCTGCTGATGGTCAGCGACTTCGTCGCGCAGCGGGCGTTCGCGCCGCACCAGCTGCCGGTGGGCGTGGTGACCGTGTCGATCGGCGGCGTGTACTTCGCGTGGCTGCTCGCACGAGAGGCGCGCAAACAGTGATCGCGTCGGATACGAGGAACGAGATGAACAGCATGACAGCGGACACCCTCGCGACGGCCAATCGGCTGCGGGCCGAGGATCTCACCATCGGCTACGACAAGACGGTGATCTCCGAGCACCTCGCCGTCGAGATCCCGAACGGTGGCTTCACCGTGATCGTCGGCCCCAACGCCTGCGGCAAGTCGACGCTGCTGCGGGCGCTGTCGAGGCTGCTGGTCCCCAAGCATGGGCAGGTCCTGCTCGACGGTCGGGCGATCGCGTCCTTCCCCGCCAAGGAGGTGGCACGCCGCCTCGGCCTGCTGCCGCAGACGTCGATCGCGCCGGACGGTAGCACCGTCGCCGATCTCGTCGCGCGCGGACGCTACCCGCACCAGAAGCTGCTGCGACAGTGGTCCCGCGAGGACGAGGATGCCGTCGTCGGCGCGATGGCCGCGACCCGCGTGACGGAGCTGGCCGGGCGGCTGGTGGACGAACTGTCCGGTGGCCAGCGCCAGCGGGTCTGGGTGGCGATGGTGCTCGCGCAGCAGACGCCGCTGGTGCTGCTCGACGAGCCCACTACGTTTCTCGACATCGCGCACCAGATCGAGCTGCTCGAACTGTGCCGCGAGCTGAACGAGACCCGGGGGCAGACCCTGGTCGCGGTGCTGCACGACCTCAACCACGCGTGCCGCTACGCGAGCCACATCATCGCCATGAAAGACGGTGCGATAGTCGCCGAGGGCGCGCCGTCGGACATCGTCACCGAGCATCTCGTCGAGGACGTCTTCGGCCTGCCGTGCCGCATCATCGACGACCCCGTCACCAACACGCCGCTCGTCATTCCCCTCGGGCGGCCGCGACTCTCCGAAGGAGTGGGATAACCACACTGCTGTCGAATCGCCCTGTATCCGAACAAGAGTGGGCCGCCATCGTGGACGAGCCGAGCCGAGCCGAGCCGGCGCCGTGGCGCTGGCGGGCTGCTCGACCGGCAAGACGGCCGCATCCGCTGAGACCGTGCCGTACCGATGGGGCGACTTCATCGGCCAGGTGCGCCGGAGGATCCGCAGCGCGTCGTCGTGCTCGACGACCGCGTCGACCTCGAATTCGCGATGATGATGGCGTACCCCATCGTCGGGTCCGGGAACTCGTGGCTGCCGAACCAGCCCATCGGATTCCAGTTCCCGGGCCGCACCGTCGCCGGCGCGCAGGCCGTGAACACCTTGGGCCGCTCCACGATCAACTACGAGGCGTTGCTCGATCTGGTGCCCGACCTGATCGTGATGACAAAGAGTCGGTTACAACAGCGACTGGTACGGCAACCAGCGGCTCGCGTCCATCGCGCCGCTGCTCGTGGTGGGCGACGACGTCGCGCGGACCGGCGTCTGCATCGACGCCGGACTCGATCTGCCGTACCGCGACGACCACAACGCCGACAACTCGATCGAGCTGCCCCTCGAGTGACTCGACCGGCTGTCCGACATCGACTTGATCATCGTGCCGCCGCCAAGGCCGGAGCCGTCCCTCCGACCCGCGTCAGCCCGCCGTGGCTGCGGTTGCCAGCGTTGCAGGCCGGCAAGATCACCACCGATGCCCGCTACAACCAGGGCTTCGCGCTCACGGCGACTCTCCCTCGAGGTCCTCGAGGAGGGCAAGCCCGAGGCGAAGCGTCGCTGTCTGGAGTTGATCGCGGAGGGTTGGTCGACCACACGAGCGGCGCGTGGGGTCGGGGTCCACGAACGCACCCCGCGAGACTGGCGTCAGGGAATCCGGCATTCCGGCAACAGGCGGATCCGTCCGGACGGCCGGGTCGTGGACCACAACCGCCACGCCGTCTACAAACAGCCGGTGACCAGTGCGACCTGTGATGACACCGCGCGGCCGAGGATAAGCGACCGCCACTGCCGGAACACGGTCCTGAGGGAAGCGATCGAGGAAGGCTTGTCGCCGAAGGGCACCGAGCTGAGTGTCTACGGTCCCGAGTGTCTCGAGCACGTCGATCAGGAACTCAACGGCCGACCACGCAAAACGCTCGGCGGGGATACCCCAGCCGAGCGTTTAGCCGTGATCCAATCACCGCGAATTGACAGGCAGTGTTGCGATGACCCCTTGAAACCGCCCCACTCACCGGGGGCCGAGTCTCGTTCGGGGTCAGGCGACCTCGCGGGCGTTCTCCATCGCCGTGGCCACCTCCGCGAACCAGGCCGCGTAGTTGCCGTAGGTGTTGGGGCGCTTGTCGTCCCAGTCGATGACCTGACCGGCCGTGACGGCGGGCAGGCGGACGAAGACGGGAGAGGCGGCGAACGCCTCGTGCGACCGCACGTACTGCATCACGATGTCGGCGGGATAGGACGGCACCTGTTCCCAGCTCACGTCGGCCCATCCCGTGTCGCCGTCCGGTCCGGAGAAGTTGACGCCCAGCCCACTCAGGTAGCCGAGCTGGGCGAGCTTGGTGGTCCCCGTGTACAGCGAGCTGCTGTCGCCGTTGAGCGGGAGTAACGAGATGTCGGGGCGTTCGGCCGCGACCTTCCGGATCCGGTCGGAGTTCGCGTCGAAGGCCGCCTTGTCCGCCTTCGCGGCGTCGCCGTCCCCGCCGAGAGCCTCGGCGAGGTTGCGGTACTCGGTCAGGACGTCGGGCAGCGGAACACCGGAGAATTTCACGGCCGTGAACGGTGCGACCGTGTTGACCTTGTCGGCCATCGGTTCGTCCCACCACGTCCACGACGTGGGGTCGTCGGAGTTGCCGTAACCGATCACCAGATCGGGGTCGAGGTCGGCGAGCGCCTCCATGTTCATCTCGCCGTCGTTGCCGACGATCGTCATGGTGGAGACATCGGCATTGCCGGTGGCTTGGCCGCCCGTGATGCCGTACCCGAAGATGCCGGCGGGGCGGATGCCGTAGTCCCAGAGCGCGGCAGCGGAGTAGGCGTCGACGACGATCCTCTTCGGTGCGGCGTCGAGGGTGATGGTGTTGCCGTAGCCAGTCGTGTAGCTCCAGCCCTCACCGTCCGATGGGTGCGCTGTCGGAGTGGACTCGGCGGTGGAGCAGCCGGTCGCGACGACGGCGGCCGCACCGAGGAGGGCGGTCAGCTGTGCGGCCGCGCGGGTGAACTTCATGGGAAGCCTTTCGTAAAATAGGTGTGCCTAACCTAATTCTAGATGTCCGTTTCGTGGTGTGTCACGTCGCCGCTCACCGCCCTGTCCTGACGGCTCGCGCGCCCGCGGAAGCACGTCATGCCAGGATTGACGCCATGAGTACCGGAACACTTGTGCTGCTCCGCCACGGCGAGAGCGAATGGAACGCGCTGAATTTGTTCACCGGCTGGGTGGACGTGCACCTCACCGACAAGGGCATGGCCGAGGGCAAGCGTGCCGGTGAACTGCTCGCCGAGCACAACCTGCTCCCGGACGTTCTGTACACGTCGCTGCTGCGTCGCGCGATCAGCACCGCGAACCTCGCGCTCGATGCGTGTGATCGCCACTGGATCCCCGTCATCCGCGACTGGCGGCTCAACGAGCGCCACTACGGTGCCCTGCAGGGCAAGAACAAGGCGCAGACCAAGGCCGAGTTCGGCGAGGACCAGTTCATGCTGTGGCGCCGCAGCTACGACACCCCGCCGCCGCCGATCGAGGCCGGTAGCGAGTACAGCCAGGATCAGGACGTGCGCTACGCCGACCTGCCCGAGGTGCCGCTGACCGAGTGCCTGCTCGACGTCGTCAAGCGCCTCATCCCGTACTGGGACGAGACCATTGCGGCCGACCTGAAGGCGGGCAAGACCGTCCTGGTCACCGCGCACGGCAACTCGCTGCGGGCGCTGGTCAAGCACCTCGACGGCATCTCCGACGAGGACATTGCGGGTCTGAACATCCCCACCGGTATCCCGCTGCGTTACGACCTGGACGAGAACCTCGTGCCGCTGAACCCGGGCGGTACCTACCTCGATCCGGCGGCCGCCGCAGCCGGCGCCGCGGCCGTCGCGAACCAGGGAGCCAAGTAGCCCGGCCGTTCGTACGCTGAGAGGCCTCCGCCGTTTCCGTTCCGGAAGCGGCGGGGGCCTTTCGCAAACGACAGGTGAACTACCGGGAAACGTCAGCTCTCGGGCCCGTGACGTGCGAGAAAACCGTCACACCCGCCTTCGTTGTCGTGCTACTCGAACGTACGATTCACGTGTGACTGTTGTTCAGGCCGTGATGTTGGCCGTGGCGACCGCGATCGTCGGCGGTCTGATCGCCGGGGTGTTGATGCCCCGCCTCAACTCCCGTCACGCTCGGCGGCAGCAGGCCCAGTCCGGGCTGACCATGTCTCAGGTCCTCGATCTGATCGTCCTGGCCTCCGAGAGCGGCATTGCCGTTGTCGACAAGTTCAACGATGTCGTGTTGTTCAATCCGCGCGCCGAGGAACTCGGGCTGGTCAGCAACCGGATGATCGACGACCGAGCGTGGGTGGCCGCGGCGCAGGTCCTCGAGACCGGTGAGCCCGTCGAGGTGGATCTCACCGTCCGCGCCGCACAGCGTGGGCGCGACAAGATCGCGGTGCGTGGCGTCGCCCGCCTGCTCAGCGAAGAGGACCGCCGCTTCGTCGTCGTGTTTGCCGACGACGACTCCGAGCAGGTACGCATGGAGGCGACGCGGCGCGATTTCGTCGCCAACGTCAGCCACGAACTCAAGACCCCGGTAGGCGCGATGGGGCTTCTCGCGGAGGCGCTGCTCGAATCCGCCGACGACCCCGATTCGGTCCGATACTTCGGCCAGCGCGTGCTCACCGAGTCCTCCCGGCTCGGCAACATGGTCACCGAACTGATCGCGCTGTCCCGGCTGCAGGGCGCCGAGAAGCTGCCCGACCTCGAAGTGGTCGATGTCGACGATGTCGTCGCCGAGGCGCTGCGCCGCTCCACCGTCGCGGCCGAGGCCGCCGAAATCACGGTCCACGCCGACCCGCCCAAGGGGCTCGAGGTGCTCGGCGATCGGACGCTGCTGGTGACAGCGCTGTCGAACCTCGTCGAGAACGCCATCGCATACTCGCCCAAGGGGACCCCCGTGACGGTGAGCCGATCCATGCGCGGCGACAACGTCGCGATCTCGGTGACCGACCGTGGCATTGGCATCGCGAAGGAAGACCAGGAGCGGGTCTTCGAACGCTTCTTCCGAGTCGACAAGGCGCGGTCCCGTGCCACCGGGGGTACCGGTCTGGGGCTGGCGATCGTCAAACACGTCGCCGCCAACCACAACGGCACCATCGACCTGTGGAGCCGGCCCGGCACCGGTTCGACATTCACGCTGCACATCCCCGCGCATATCGAATCCGTCGACGACACCGACGAGGCGGACTATCCCGCCGCGACGCGCAAACCCGCAATGATCGATAAGAAGGCCGCGACGCTCAGCGACGCGGCAACGAGTTTGGAGGCCAACCGTTGACGCGTGTGCTGATTGTGGAGGACGAGGAATCGCTGGCCGATCCGCTGGCGTTCCTGCTGCGCAAAGAAGGCTTCGAAACCACCGTCGTCGGTGACGGGCCGTCCGCGCTGGCCGAGTTCGACCGCTGCGGCGCCGACATCGTCCTGCTCGACGTCATGCTGCCCGGTATGAGTGGCACCGACGTGTGCAAGCAGTTGCGCGCCAAGTCGTCGGTCCCGGTCATCATGGTCACCGCCCGCGACAGTGAGATCGACAAGGTGGTCGGACTCGAACTCGGTGCCGACGACTACGTCACCAAGCCGTACTCGGCGCGTGAGCTCATTGCCCGGATCCGTGCGGTGCTCCGGCGCGGCATCGATACCGAGCCGGAATCCGGCGGCGACGACGGGGTGCTCGAGGCCGGGCCGGTGCGGATGGACGTCGAGCGGCACCTGGTGCACGTCGACGGGGAACCCGTGACCTTGCCGCTCAAGGAGTTCGATCTGCTCGAGTACCTGCTGCGCAACTCCGGGCGGGTGCTCACCCGTGGACAGCTCATCGACCGGGTGTGGGGTGCCGACTACGTTGGCGACACCAAGACCCTCGACGTTCACGTCAAGCGGCTGCGCGCGAAGATCGAAGGCGATCCCGGCAAGCCGAAGCACCTCGTGACGGTGCGTGGGCTCGGCTACAAGCTCGAGGAGTAGCGGCTCACTCCCGTGACGGACGGGTCAGTCCTGCGACCGCTGTGCTCTTTCCTGAGCGGCAGTGGTCGCAGGATGCACCGCTATCAGGCCCAGACCCTCTCGGCGCCGACATAGCGCCGCCAGCACGTCGTATGCGGGCTTGCCGAGCAGTTCGGTGAGTTCCGGCGCATACGACTGCCACACCGGCTTGGTGCCGACGTGCGCGTCGGGGGAGCCGGAACAGTACCAATCGAGATCCTCGCCGCCCTCGCCCCAGCCGCGACGGTCGTACTCGGTGACCGTGGTCTCGAGGATCTGGACACCGTCCGGGCGGTCCACCCACTCCTGGGTCCGCCGGATCGGCAGCTGCCAGCACACGTCCGGCTTCACCTCCAGTGGCTCGATGCCCTTGCGCAGCGCCATCTGGTGCAGCGCGCAGCCGATGCCGCCCTCGAAGCCTGGACGGTTCAGGAAGATGCAGGCGCCCTTGTAACGACGGGTACGCAGCGCGGGCTCGTCCTCGAGGTCGTCCTCCTCCAGATAGCCCTTCTTGCCGAGACCCTTCTCCATCAGCTGCCAGTCCGCGGGTGTGAGCAGCCTCACGGAGGCGTCGAGCTTGTTCTTGTCCTCCTCGTCGGACAGGAACGCGCCGTGCGAGCAGCAGCCGTCGTCGGGGCGATCCGGGACCGTGCCCTGGCACGCTGGCGAGCCGAAGACGCAGGTCCAGCGCGAAAGTAGCCACGTCATGTCGGCTCTGATGGTGTGTTCGGAGTTCTCCGGATCGATGAACTCGATCCACTCACGGGGGAAATCGAGATCCACTTCCGGCGTGGGGACCATCTTGTGGGAGCCGCCGGTGTTGCCTGCTGTCACAGTGCCCGACGGTAGACCCAGTACCGTAACCGTGTGCGCCTTGGGGTACTCGACGTCGGAAGCAACACCGTCCACCTGCTCGTAGTGGACGCTCATCGTGGTGGGCACCCCACCCCGATGAGCTCAACGAAAGCCACACTGCGGCTTGCGGAGAACACGGACGACCGTGGTGACATCACGTCCCAGGGGGCGGACCGGCTGGTGACGACGGTCAACGACTTCTCCGGAATCGCCCGGTCCTCCGGATGCGGTGAACTGATGGCGTTCGCTACTTCCGCGGTGCGCGATGCCAACAACTCCGAGGCCGTGCTGTCCCGGGTGCGAGCCGAAACGGGCGTCAATCTCGAGGTGCTCTCCGGTGTCGACGAGGCCCGCCTGACGTTCCTCGCGGTGCGTCGCTGGTACGGGTGGAGCGCCGGACGCATCCTCAACATCGACATCGGCGGCGGCTCGCTGGAACTGACGTGCGGCGGCGACGAGGACCCCGATACCGCGTTCTCGCTTCAGCTCGGCGCAGGTCGGCTGACCCGCGACTGGTTGTCCGAGGACCCGCCCGGCAAGCGTCGCGTGGCGGTGTTGCGGGACTGGCTCGACGCCGAACTGGTCGCACCGGCCAAGCAGTTGCGCGCGGCCGGTGAGCCGGACCGTTGTGTCGGCACCTCCAAGACCTTCCGCTCGCTCGCCCGGCTCACCGGTGCGGCGCCGTCCACGGCAGGCCCGCGGGTGACGCGGACGCTGACCGCGAGCGGTCTGCGCCAACTGATTGCGTTCATATCGCGGATGACGGCGTCCGACCGTGCAGAATTGGAGGGCGTGAGTGCCGACCGCTCCCAGCAGATCGTGGCCGGTGCTCTCGTTGCGGAGGCCAGCATGCGTGCGCTCGGGGTCGACGTCCTCGAGATTTGCCCGTGGGCGCTGCGGGAAGGTCTGATCCTGCGCAAGCTCGATACGGAGATGGGTGGAGAACTGGTGGTGAACGCTCGATGACGGAGCCCGATGGTGTCGACACAGACAGCCAATCGATCTCGGTTGCGGAGCTGTTGGCCCGCAACGGTCAGCGGGTCGGCGCCGGTGGCGGCGGCCGACGCCGGCGCGGCGTCGCGGGCGGCATTTCCGTCGCCGAGCTGACCGGTGAATTCCAGGCCGTGGGTAGCCCGCCGGCGGCCGAGCCGGAACCGGAGCCCGAGCCGTCCGCCGACGACGCCCCGGTGGTCGCCGAAACGCCCGCTCTCGAGCCCGAGGCCACCGCGGTGTTCTCCCTTGCCGATCTCGACGCAGAGGACGCTGCGCCTGAGCCGAGCAAGCCGGAGCCGAGCAAGCCTGAGCCGAGCAAGCCGGAGCTGAGCAAGCCGGAGCCGAGCAAGCCGGAGCCGAGCAAGCCGGAGCTGAGCAAACCTGAGCCGAGCAAGCCCGAGCCGAGCAAGCCCGAGCCGAAGCCCGACGATGCTCCAGCAGCCGACGCCCCGGTGCTGCCGCGTGCCGACCGACAGTCCGTGACGGCGACGACCGTCCTCGCGCCGCCGCCAGCGCCGGCTTTCGCACACAGCAGTGAGCCCGAGCCCAGGCTGCTGTCCGGCCAGACCCTTGCCGGAGATCTGCTGCGGCAGTCGAACAATCCGCACGAGTCCGCCGAGGATCTCGCGGACGATGACCTCGATGACCTCGACGATCTGCCCGAGGCCTCCGGCGCCAAGCAGTGGGCGGTTCTGCTGGGGCAGGGCGCCGTCGCCGTCGTCGCGGGCGCGCTGATGTTCAAGGGCTTCGAGAAGCTGTGGGACATGCTGCCGATGGTGGCGCTGATCCTGGCGGTCCTGGTCATCGTCGGACTGGTGGCGATGGTGCGGATCCTGCGCCGGACCGACGACATCACCAGCCTGGTGATCGCGGTCGTGGCGGGTGTCTTCGTGACATTGGGTCCGCTCGCGTTCCTGCTCAGCACGAGCTGACCGGACGCCGGCGCAGGGAAAGGTCGTGGGGAGCGAACGCATGCCGGACCGGAAGATTCTCGTCGGATTGTCCACCGCGTCCGTCTATCCGGAAAACACGGAGGCGGCGTTCCGCTATGCGGCCGAGGTCGGCTACGACGGCGTCGAGCTGATGGTGTGGGCCGAGTCGGTCAGCCAGGACATCTCGGCGGTGAAGAAGCTGGTGCGCAAGTATGCCGTCCCCGTGCAGGCCGTCCACGTTCCGTGCTTGCTGATCTCGCAGCGCGTGTGGGGCGCCGACCCCGCCGCGAAGCTGGATCGGTCGGTGGCCGCGGCCGAGGCGCTGGGCGCGTCGAACGTGGTGGTACACCCGCCGTTCCGCTGGCAACGGCGCTACGCCGACGGCTTTGCGGATCAGGTGGCGGAGCTCGAGGAGAAGACCGGCGCTGTCGTGGCGGTCGAGAACATGTTCCCGATGCGGGCGGACAGCTTCTTCGGTGGCAAGGAGAAGTCGGCGGAACGGCTGCGCCGACGCGGTGGACCGGGTGCGGCGCTGTCGGCGTTCAGCCCGTCGTACGACCCCACGGATTCGGGTCATCAGCATTACACGCTCGACCTGTCGCATACCGCGACCGCTGGTATGGACGCGCTCGAGCTCGCGGAGCGGATGGGCGGCGGGCTCTCGCACCTGCACCTCGCCGACGGGCGCGGCGCTTCGGTGGACGAACACCTCATTCCCGGCCACGGCAGTCAGCCGTGTGTCGAGGTGTGCCGCCATCTGGTGGACGGCGGATTCGCCGGGCAGGCCGTGGTCGAGATCAACACCCAGAACGCGCGTACCCGGTCCGAGCGCGCGTCTATGCTCGGGCAGGCGCTGAGCTTCGCGCGTAAGCATCTCAACTGACCGGCATGGTCACAGTGCGGAGACACCCGCGCTGATCACCGCGATCCCGGAGATCACCAGACCCACCGCGAGGCAGGCCGCCCCGACCCAGATCGCGGCCAGCATCGGCCCGGGCTTCACCGGATCGCGTCCGAGGACGGACAGGAAGAACCCGGCGGGAATGAAGATCGCGGACACCAGCACTGCGATGGCGCCGGCCGCGGCCCAGCCGCGGCTCGCATCGACCACTGCGGTCAGGGTTGCAAGGACGAGACCGAGCGTGACCAGCACGCCGGCGTGAGCATGTCCGGCGCGGAAGAAGCTCTTCTGCAGGTCGTTCGCGCCCTGATGGCCGGTGAGGATGCGGAGCAGGAACGCGCCGCCGGAGGCAATGCCGACGACGGTGAGGACCGTGACGCCGACGACGATCGTGAGAAGGGGATCCATGGTGAGCTCCTCGGGTGCGCTAGGCTTGAACTCAAAATTGGATAGTTAAACTATCCAGTAGGCGTCATGGTCGACCCGCTGCGGGCCGGTGTCAAGAGTCGTCGCGGACGAAGGGGTGCGGTGCGGGTCTCCGAGCTGGTTGTGGTGAGCGGCGTGCCGCTGGCAACCGTCAAGTACTACCTGCGCGAGGGACTGCTCATGCCCGGAGCGGCCAGCAGCGCCACCCAGTCCGAGTACGGCGAGGAGCACGTCCGCCGGCTCGCGTTGATCAAGGCGCTCGCGGGCGCGGGTCTGCCCATCAACCGGATTCGCACCATCGTCGGCCTCGTCGACACCCCGGCGGACACCGTCTTCGAGACCTTGGGCCGCGCCCTGGCCGCGCTGCCGCCCTACGCGGCCGAGGCCGGGGGCCCCGACGAGTATCCCCGCGCGCGTGCGGTCCTCGAGCGGCTCGGGCAGGTGTACGACCCCACCTATCCGGCGGTCGCGCAACTCGAGCGTGCGCTCGCGGCGGCCGAGGATGTCGGCATTCCGATGACCAGCGAACGGCTCGACGCCTATGCCCCGCACGTTCGCGCCATTGCCGAGGTGGACCTTCAGCTCATGCCCACCGACTCGGTCGCATCGGCCGTCGAGTACGCGGTGCTGGGGACCGTGATCTACGAACCCGTGCTCGCGGCCCTGCGCCGGCTCGCGCACCAGGACCTCGGTGCGGGGATGTTCGCCGACCGCACCTTCGACACCGTTGCCACCCCCGACCCCCACGAACAGGACGACCAGTGACCCTCGAAACCTCCATCTCCACCCACCCGTTCCGGGACCTGACCGATGTCTCCCCCCAGGGTGACGGCCGGTATCGGGCGCACATCGACCCCATCTGGACCATCGGACCCAAGGTGCACGGTGGGTGCATGATGGCGCTGTGTGCGGCGGCGGCGCGGCAGGAACTGATCGGCACCGCGCCGGGCGGGACGACTGTCGACCCGGCTGTGCAGCCGCTCGCGGTGAGCGCCAACTACCTGGCAGCGCCGGACCCGGGCGACGTCGACGTCATCGCGACCGTACGCAAGCGGGGCCGTCAGGTCTCGCTCGTCGACGTCGAACTGTCACAGGCGGGCCGACCCGCGGTGCACGCCGCGGTGACCCTCGGAGTGCCGGACTCGGGGGATCCGCACTACGCACAGGTGCAGTCGCTCGCCCAGCTGCCCGCGGAGCCGCCCGCGGAGGCACACGTGCTCACGAAGGACCACCCGATGGCCCAGGTCGTGCACGTCTCGCAGGGGTGTGATCTGCGGGTGGACGGGTCGTCGGCACACTTCCTCAGTGGCAAGCAGGGTGAGCCGCAGGTGCGGATGTGGGCGCGGCCGTGGACGGAGGACGAGTCGGATCCGGCCACCGCGGCGCTGTTCGCGCTGATGACCGGTGACATCTGCGCGCCGGTGACGATGAACCGTGGCATGTTCGGCTGGGCCCCGACCGTTCAGCTCACGACATACCTGCGGCGGCAGCCGGCCCCGGGGTGGTTGCGCGTGATGGCCAACTCGACCGTCCTCGGCGGTACCTGGTTCGAGGAGGACCACACCGTCCTCGACTCGACGGGCGCCGTCGTCGTACAGAGTCGGCAGCTGGCCATGATCCCTCGCTGATTCCCCGCTGGTACCGGACCTGCGGTACCGGAGCCGATGCCGAATTCTCGTCGTGGCAGGCTTGTTGCCATGACGAGAATTGCGGTGATCGGTGGCGGCAAGATCGGCGAGGCGCTGATCTCTGGACTGTTGCAGGGCGGCCACGCCACCCGGGACCTCGTGGTGGCCGAGCAGTACGAGCCACGTGCTGCCGAGCTGGCGTCCACCTATTCCATCCGGGTCACCACGATCGCGGATGCGGCCGACGGCGCCGATGTGATCGTCATCGCCGTCAAGCCGGCCGACGTCGAGTCGGTGATGGCCGTGCTCGCTACCGTAGATCTCGACGGCGAACAGGAGCAGGTACTGGTCTCGCTGGCCGCCGGCATCCCGACGGTGAGGTACGAGGTGAAGCTGCCGGCCGGCTTCCCTGTCGTGCGGGTCATGCCGAACACGCCGATGCTGGTCGGCCTGGGCGCCAGCGTCATCGCACCCGGTCGCCACGTCAAGCCCGAACACCTGGACTTGGTGCGCGGCATCCTCGCGACCGTCGGCACCGTCAGCATCGTGCCGGAGTCGCAGATCGATGCGGTCACGGCCGTCTCAGGCTCCGGACCTGCGTACTTCTTCCTCACGGTGGAGGCGATGGTCGACGCCGGTGTAGCGCTGGGACTGACCCGGGCCACTGCCACCGAGCTCGTCGTGCAGACGATGGTCGGATCGGCGGCGATGCTGGCCCAGTCCGGCGAGAGCGCCACCGAGCTGCGGGCCGCGGTGACGTCGCCGGGTGGAACCACCGCTGCAGCGCTGCGTGAACTCGAACGCAACGGCCTGCGGTCGGCGTTCCACGACGCGCTCGCGGCCGCGCGGAACCGGTCTGCGGAGCTGGGCGCGGCGTCGGAGTAGATCGCAGTTGTCGATCTTGTTTGCAACACCCGTCGCATCAATCCCACTGGTCCCGCTAAGCTCGTGTCAGCACGTGCGTGTCTGTTCCGCCGGAGGGGAAGCCGGCGGCGCGACATGTGCCGGAGGTAATTGGATAGATGGCATCCATCGACAAGCCCGACAAGCCCTCCAAAGGGCCTGCAGAAGGGCAACCCGGCCTGGCCGGGACGCAGTTCCTCACGGTTGCAGAGGTTGCAACGCTGATGAGGGTTTCGAAGATGACGGTGTATCGGCTCGTGCACAGTGGCGAGCTGCCTGCTGTTCGTGTGGGGCGGTCATTCCGCGTCCACGCGAAAGCTGTACACGACTATCTGGAGACCTCGTATTTCAATGCCGGCTGACCAGCCGGAATGAAAAGGGTGAGCCTGGTTTTTCTCTAGCGCACCCGTCCCGGTACGATCATTAGTCGTCGTACCAGCCAGCCGGTGTCGTCAGGCGCTGCGCTAGTGACAACGAGGCCTTCAAGCGCCAGATGAAGACACAGGCGTACGTGACCGGCGTGCGCTGAACGCTAGAGAAGAACGTGAGGGAATCCACCATGGGTTCAGTGATCAAGAAGCGCCGCAAGCGCATGTCGAAGAAGAAGCACCGCAAGCTGCTTCGTCGTACGCGGGTGCAGCGTAGGAAGCTCGGCAAGTAAGCTTTGCGCTTGGATGCCCGTCCCCTCTCCGAGGTGGCGGGCATTCGGGTACCAGGGGGAAGTCGCGTTGCCCGAACCGCCGGTGTTGCCGATGTGTAAAAGGCTCGCGCAGAACTGTTGTGCCGTCCCGCAGATTCGTTAGGCTCCCCGTGGGGCGATTTGGACTGGGGGCGCGGATGAGTCTTGACGAACGGGGTGTGCAGCCACCGAAGGTGGTGCTGGTGACAGGTGCCAGCCGGTTCCCGGGTGGATTCCTCGTGGCCCGGCTCGCCCAGGACCCGGCCATCGAGCGGGTCGTCGCCGTCGACGCCGTTTCGCCCAGCAAGGACATGATGCGGCGGATGGGCCGTGCCGAATTCGTCCGCGCGGATATTCGAAATCCACTCATCGGCAAGGTCATTCGCGGCGCCGAGGTGGATACCGTGGTGCACGCGGCCACCGTCGCTCAGGCCCCGAAGTCCGGCAGCCGCGCGGCGATGAAGGACATGAACGTCATCGGGGCGATGCAGCTGTTTGCGGTGTGCCAGAAGTCGCCGACCGTGCGCAAGGTGGTGCTTCGGTCCGCGTCCGCGGTGTACGGCGGCAGTCCCAAGGATCCGGCCAAGTTCACCGAGGAAATGGGGGCGCGGCGCCCGCCGCAGGGGGCATGGGCACGCGACTGCATCGAAATCGAGGGCTATGCCCGCGGGCTCGGACGCCGGCGGCCGGACATCGCGGTGTCGATCCTGCGGCTTGCGCCGCTGATGGGACCGCACCTGCACGGCTGGGTGGCCCGCTATCTCACGTCGCCGCTCGTCCCCAGCATCTTCGGCCGGGATGCGCGTATGCAGCTGTTGCACGAGGAGGACGCGCTGGCAGCGCTCGCCCTCGCTACGGTCGCCGGACCGGCCGGGACGTTCAACGTCGCCGGGGACGGCATGGTGATGATGTCGCAGGCGATCCGGAGGGCCGGCCGCATCGAGGTCCTGATGCCGTTTGCGCTCTTCCGTAGCGCCGGACGCGCACTGATGGGTTCGCAGATGCGGTCCTTCACCCGCGAGCAGCTCGATTACTTCCACTTCGGCTGCGGATTGGATACCACCCGTATGCGCACCGAGCTGGGCTTCGAACCGCGGTGGACGACGGTGCAGGCGCTCGACGACTTCGTGCGCGGGACCGGGCTGAACCGGGTGATCCGACCGGAATGGGTGGACTCGGCCGAATCGGCCGCGCTCTCGCTCGTGGGTGCGGCCGGCGAGAACAGGGGGCAGCAGTGAACGAGGTGGCGAAGGTGATTCCGTTGCACGGTGGCACGGGCACCCGCCCGGCGCGCAACCGTCCGGCCGGTCGACATTCGTCCGTCTCGTACACCGACCGGTCGCGGTCCACGCCACAACCCGAACCCCCGAACGAGGATCGTCTGGACGAGCAGTCGGGCTCACCGCTCGACGGTCTCCGTTCCCGCGTCGCAGATCAGGTCGCGGGTGTGGCCGGATTCCTGCGGCGTCGGCTCGCCGGCGACTACGAGGTCGACGATTTCGGGTACGACCCACACTTTGCCGACGCGGTGTTCCTGCCCGCGCTGCGACCGCTCTTCGAGAAGTGGTTCCGTGTCGAGACTCGCGGCGTCGAGAACATTCCCGAGCAGGGCGGCGCGCTGGTGGTGGCCAACCATGCCGGTGTGATCCCGCTCGATGCCCTGATGACGTCGGTCGCGGTGCACGACCATCACCCGCAGCAGCGGGCATTGCGAATGCTCGCTGCAGACCTGGCCTTCGAGATGCCGGTGGTCGGCAACATCGCCCGTAAAGCCGGCCACACGCTGGCCTGCCACCCCGACGCCGAACGGTTGCTGCGTAGTGGGGAGGTCGCTGCAGTGTTCCCCGAGGGCTTCAAGGGGATCGGGAAGCCGTTCACCGAGCGTTACAAGCTGCAGCGGTTCGGCCGTGGCGGGTTCGTCTCCGCCGCGATGCGGGCCGGCGTGCCGATCATCCCTTGCTCGATTGTCGGATCCGAGGAGATCTACCCGAAGATCGGTGACATCGCCCCGCTCGCTCGACTGCTGGGCATGCCGTACTTCCCCGTGACGCCGCTGTTCCCGCACCTGGGGCCGCTGGGGCTCGTGCCGCTGCCGTCGAAGTGGTACATCGAGTTCGGCGCCCCGATCCACACTGACACCTATGACGTCGCCGAGGCGGACGATCCGATGGTGCTGTTCGAGGTCACCGACCACGTCCGCGAGACCATCCAGCAGACCCTCTACCGCCTGCTGGCGCAGCGGCGCAACGTCTTCATGGGCTGACGCCGCTGCGGCGCCTCGGTCGGGACCCGCTCGCGGCGACGGCTGAGGATTGCCCCCACCGCTCCGCCGACGGCTCCGAGCAGCAGCGCCGTCGGCACGCCGATCTGTGCGGCCTTACGTCCGGTGCGGAAGTCGCGTACCTCCCAGCCGCGGGTCTTCGCGAGCTCGCGAAGGTCGGCATCCGGGTTGACGGCCACCGCGGTGCCGACCAGCGACAGCATCGGGACGTCGTTGTAGCTGTCGGAGTATGCGGTGCAGCGTTTGAGATTGAGCCCCTCACGGACCGCGAGCGTCCGTACGGCGTGGGCTTTGCCGAGGCCGTGCAGGATATCGCCGACGAGACGGCCGGTGAAGACGCCGTCCTTGCTTTCGGCGACGGTGCCCAGCGCCCCGCTGAGCCCGAGGCGCTTCGCGATGACCTGGGCCAGCTCTACCGGTGTCGCGGTCACGAGCCACACCTGCTGGCCGGCATCGAGATGCATCTGCGCCAGCGCGCGGGTGCCGTCCCAGATCTTGTCGGCGATCACTTCGTCGTAGATCTCCTCGCCGAGTCGGGCGAGTTCGGCGGTGGAGCGTCCGGCTACGAACGAGAGCGCCTTCTCTCGGCCCTCGGCGACATCGTCGCTGTTCTCCTTGCCGGTGACCCGGAACTTGATCTGTTTCCATGCGAAGTCGACCAGGTCGGAAGTCCTGAGGTACTTGCGAGCGGCGAGTCCGCGGGCGAAGTGAATGATCGACGCGCCCTGCACCATCGTGTTGTCGACGTCGAAGAAGGCAGCTGCGGTCAGATCACTCGGCACCGCGGGTTCGGCGGGCGGCTCGGCAGTCTCGGGTTCCTCACCCTCGAGCGCGGCGGCTTCGAGCGCGGCAGCCTCCTGAAGAGCGAGCGCGGCGTCGGCGCTCGCCTCGCCGGCGAGGTTCGCGCGCAGCTCGGCTTCGCTCGGGCCCAGCAGATTCCGGATCCGGCGCCGACCCGGGCGCAGAATCCCGGACAGCCCCACACCGAATCCAGCGCCGTTCGGCAGTGATCGCCCAGGCACTCGCACCTCCCGCGTCGCAGATACCCCTGGCTCACCCTAGCCCGCGCGGTGGGGTGCATTCCGATGGATCCGGGCTCCTCCCGCGGGGTGTGATGTTCGTCTCCAAACGGAACGGTTCGGAACCCGGGGGAAGGGCGACGGCGCGGGTCGCCTCGCCCGACCCTGGGGGACACTGGTGTACATGGATCAGCCGCGAAACCGGATCACCCTTCTCACGCGCGCCGGTTGCGGCGCGTGCGTCCCCGCGCGGGAACTGCTCGAGGCGATCTGCGTCGAGTTCGAACTCGAACTGACCTGCACCGACGTCGACGAGGCCGCGGCCACCGACCCCGATCTGCGGGCCGAGTATGGGGACCGGCTGCCCGTCGTCCTCCTGGACGGACGCGAGCACAGCTACTGGGAGGTCGACGAGGAACGACTGCGCGCGGACCTCGCCGTGAGCTGAGTTCGTCCCACCGGTCGCCGGGCCGGTCGAGGAGTGGGAGAGGTCACCCCGCCCCGTCGCGGCGGTCGCTTTGCAGGTGAGAGCACGTCCGGCAGCGGTTGAGCAACTTTGTGCATGGCTTCACAAGCGGTTACCGTGGTGTGAACAAAAGCCCCGGACCACTGCGAAGGCCGGGGTACACGGCCGGCCGGACTAGGAGCCATCGACGTGACCGAACAGCACCAGGCGCAAGGGCCCGTGGCCCACGACGTCACCGGGGCTGATTCGACCACCGCTGCCGCGCCCACCGCGCCAGCCCTGCAGCACCGGGATATCCCTCAGGCTACGGTGACCCGTCTGGCCACCTATCTGCGGGTCCTCGGATTGCTCGCTGACGAGGGCACGATCATCGTCTCCAGTGAGGAGCTCGCGACCGCGTCGGGCGTCGGTTCCGCGAAGCTCCGCAAGGACCTTTCCTTCCTCGGGCCCAACGGTGTTCGCGGTGTCGGCTACGACGTCACCCGGCTGCGCGCCCGCATCGAGTCCGCGCTCGGTCTCGATCGTGGACATCGGGTCGTGCTCGTCGGTGTCGGCAATCTCGGCCGCGCGCTCGCCGGCTACGGAGGGTTCGATCGCCGCGGGTTCTCCATGGTGGGCCTGTTCGACAACGATGCGGCACTGGTCGGTTCCCGGGTCGGTGGGCTGGACGTGCGGAACGTGACCGAACTCGAGGACGCCTGCCGCGAACTCGAGGCCACGATCGGCGTCATCTCGACCCCGGACGACGCCGCGCAGGCCGTGTGCGACCTCCTGGTGCGCGCCGGACTGCGGTGCATCCTGAGCTTCTCGCCACTCGCCCTCGAGATTCCCGACCACGTAGAGATGCGTCGAGTCGACCTCGCGATGGAGATGCAGGTGCTTTCCTTCAACATGGCGCGTAACGAGGAACAGTTTCCCCAGCAGGTTGCCGCTGCGTCCGCGGCGGCCGGTGCCACGACCAGAAATGGACCGGTGATCAGACCGTGAGTGTGCTCCTCGTCGGGATCTCGCACCGAAGCGCTCCCGTGTCGATCCTCGAGCGGATCGCGGTGACCGACACCGACCGCCCGAAGCTGACGGACAAGATGCTCGCCTCGGCGCACATCTCCGAGGCGATGATCGTCTCGACGTGCAACCGCATCGAGATCTACGCCGTCGTCGACGCCTTCCACGGTGCGCTCACCGAGCTAGGTGAGCTTCTCGCCGGCCACTCGGGTCTCGATCTCGCCGAATTGCACAAGCACGTCTACGTCCGTTACAGCGAGGCTGCGGCCGAGCATCTGTTCGTGGTCGCGAGCGGGCTCGATTCGATGGTGATCGGTGAGCAGCAGATTCTCGGGCAGATCCGCTCCGCATACGCGGCGGCCGATGCCCAGCAGGCGGCCGGCCGGGCACTGCACGAGCTGGCCCAGCAGGCGCTGCGGGTCGGCAAGCGGGTGCACTCGGAGACCGGAATCGACGCCGCCGGTGCCTCGGTGGTGTCGGTGGCGCTCGATCGCGCCGCCGGGATCCTCGGCGGCGGGCTCGCCGGGCGTACCGCGGTCGTCCTCGGCGCCGGTGCGATGGGTGGTCTGTCGGTTGCGCATCTGACCCGCGCCGGGATCGGGCGGATCCTCGTGGTCAACCGCACCCGGGAGCGGGCTGAGCATCTTGCGGCCACTGCCGTCGGTAACGGCATCGATGCCGTCGCAATGGGATTCGACGACGTGTCGGACGCGATGGCGCAGGCCGACGTGCTCGTCACCTGTACCGGTGCGGTCGGCTCCGTCGTCACCCTCGCTGACACCCACCGCGCGCTGGCCCAGAAGGGTCGCGAGTCGGGCCGCCCGCTCGTGATCTGCGACCTGGGTCTGCCCCGCGACGTCGAACCCGCTGTCGCCGGCCTGCCCGAGGTGGTCGTGCTCGACATGGAAGCCCTGCAACGCGATCCGGCCGCCGGCGCTGCCGCGTCCGACGCGGATGCCGCGCGCGAGATCGTCGCCGCCGAGCTCGCCCAGTACCTTGCTGCCCAGCGGCTCGCCGAGATCACTCCCACCGTAACGGCGCTGCGCCAGCGCGCTGCCGAGGTGGTCGAGGCGGAACTGCTGCGGCTCGACTCGCGACTGCCCGGTCTGGACGATCCGCAGCGCGACGAGGTGGCCCGCACGGTCCGCCGCGTGGTCGACAAACTTCTGCACGCCCCGACGGTGCGGGTCAAGCAACTCGCGTCCACACCGGGCGGCGACACCTACGCCGAGGCGCTGCGCGAGCTGTTCGAGCTGCGGCCCGGATCGGCCGAGGCCGTCGCGGCGCCGATCGATCTCGGTGATGTCGTCACCGGACACGCTGTTTCACGAAAGGATGCGCAGGCATGAGCACCGACGCGGCCTCGTCGCCGGTCACCGGCCTGAACGGGGACACGGCGACCCGCACCCTGCGGATCGGTACTCGGGGAAGCCTGTTGGCGACGACGCAGGCCGGCACGGTCCGGGACGCGTTGATTGCCGCCGGCCATCCCGCCGAGCTCGTGATCATCAAGACCAAGGGTGACGTCACTGCCGGACCGGTGCAGCGCATCGGCGTCGGCGTGTTCGTCGCCGAGTTGCGTGAGGCGCTCGCGGCCGGCGAGGTGGATGTCGCCGTCCACTCGTACAAGGACCTGCCAACCGCGCAGCCCGACGACCTGCTGATCGCGGCGGTCCCCACCCGTGAAGACCCGCGCGATGCGCTCGTCGCCCGCGACGGCCTGGTGCTCGGCGAGCTGCCGGCCGGATCCCGGATCGGCACGTCCGCGCCGCGGCGCCGCGCCCAGCTGCGCGCGCTCGGTCTGGGCCTCGAGATCGAGCCACTGCGCGGCAACATCGACACCCGTCTCGGCAAGGTGGCGTCCGGTGAGCTCGACGCCATCGTGATCGCCCGTGCGGGCCTGTCCCGTATCGGCCGGACCGACCGCATCACCGAGACACTCGATCCGGTCCAGATGCTGCCCGCGCCGTCGCAGGGCGCGCTCGCAGTCGAGTGCCGCACCGACCGCCCGGACCTGATCGCGTTGCTCGGCGAGCTGGACGACGCGCCCACACGGGCCGCGGTTGTCGCCGAGCGGGCCCTGCTGGCCGAGCTCGAGGCCGGTTGCACCGCCCCGGTCGGGGCAATTGCCGAGGTCGTCGAGTCGATCGACGATGACGGCCACGTATTCGAGGAACTGTCCGTGCGCGGCTGCGCCGCTGCGATCGACGGTTCGGATGTGATTCGGGCGTCCATAGTGGGATCGCCCGAGCGTGCGGACGAGTTGGGACGCGCGGTGGCGCGCGAATTGCTCGAGCTCGGCGCACGCGATCTGATGACGATTGCCGAGGACGGTGATGCCGATGTTTGACGTGCTTGACCTCCACAGGCCCGATTTTGCAGATATTTCCTATCGACATGAGACCGCACTGGAGAACTACCGATGAGCCGAGTCCGCAAGAACACCCCCGGACGGATCCTCTTTGTGGGATCGGGGCCCGGTGATCCGGCGCTGCTCACCGTCCGCGCACGGGACGTGCTCGCTTCGGCGGCGCTGGCATTCACCGACCCCGACGTAGACAAGGGCGTGACCGCTCTCGTCGGCACCGCGCTGGGCCGGGATCCGGAGACCGACGAGCCGATCGCCGAGGTCCGGCCCGCCCTCGGTGAGCCCGCCGAGGTCGCCAAGACGCTGGTCGCCGAGGCCAAGAACGGCCACGACGTGGTTCGTCTCGTTTCGGGTGATCCACTGACCACCGATTCCGTCATTGCCGAGGTTTCGGCCGTGGCCCGCACCCAGGTGGTGTTCGAGGTGCTCCCTGGTCTGCCCTCCGGCTCTGCGGTGCCCAGCTACGCAGGTATGGCGCTCGGCTCGGGTCACACCGAGGCGGACGTGCGCGGCGAGGTCGACTGGGCGGCGCTGGCCGCGGCCCCCGGCCCGCTGGTGCTGCATGCGAGCGCCGCGCATCTCGCCGAGACCGCGAGTGCGCTGGTCGAGAACGGGCTGGCCCCGCAGACACCGGCCGCGATCACCGTCCGCGGCACCACACGCCAGCAGCGCACTGTCGAGGCCACCCTCGCGACGCTCAACGACGTCGGCTCCGAACTGGTCGGCCCGCTGATCGTGACGGTCGGCAAGATCGTCGCACAGCGCAACAAGATGTCGTGGTGGGAGTCCCGCGCGCTGTACGGCTGGACCGTGCTGGTTCCGCGCACCAAGGATCAGGCCGCCGATATGAGTGATCGTCTCGTGACGCACGGCGCGATCCCGATCGAGGTTCCGACAATCGCCGTCGAGCCACCGCGTAGCCCGGCGCAGATGGAGCGTTCGGTCAAGGGCCTGGTCGACGGCCGCTACCAATGGGTGGTGTTCACCTCCACCAATGCGGTGCGCGCCGTATGGGAGAAGTTCGAGGCCTTCGGGCTCGATGCGCGTGCGTTCTCCGGTGTGAAGATCGCTTGTGTCGGGGAGGCCACTGCCGCCAAGGTCCGCTCGTTCGGCATCACGCCCGAGCTGGTGCCGTCGGGCGAGCAGTCCAGTGAGGGCCTGCTCGCCGACTTCCCGCCGTACGACGACGTCTTCGACCCCGTCAACCGCGTCCTGCTGCCCCGCGCCGATATCGCCACCGAGACCCTCGCGGAGGGCCTGCGCGAACGCGGCTGGGAAATCGACGACGTCACCGCGTACCGCACCGTGCGGGCGGCGCCGCCGCCGGCCGAGACCCGCGAGATGATCAAGACCGGCGGCTTCGACGCCGTGTGCTTCACCTCGTCGTCGACCGTGCGCAACCTCGTCGGCATCGCCGGTAAGCCGCATGCCCGCACTATCGTCGCGTGTATCGGACCCAAGACTGCGGAGACGGCGATCGAGTTCGGTCTGCGGGTCGACGTCCAGCCGGAGACAGCGCAGATGGGCCCGCTCGTCGAGGCACTCGCCGAGCACGCCGCCCGACTGCGCGCCGAGGGTGCGCTGCCCCCGCCGCGTAAGAAGTCCCGCGCGAGGCGCTGACGCACCCGTGCGCCTTTCCGGTGGCGGACACCACCACAAAGGCGCACATGCCCGACGAAGGAGGGCCCAGGTTCCCGTGTTTCCAGTTCACCGTCCCCGTCGACTGCGCGGTACTCCCGCGCTCCGCCGACTGGTTGCCGAGACATCGCTCGAGCCGCGTCATCTCGTGCTGCCGATGTTCGTAGCTGACGGCATCGACGAGCCGCGGCCGATTTCGTCGATGCCGGGCGTCGTCCAGCACACGCTCGACTCGCTGCGGAAGGCGGCGGCCGATGCTGTCGCGGCCGGTGTCGGCGGGCTCATGCTGTTCGGCGTGCCCCGCGAGGAGGACAAGGATCCGGAGGGTTCGGGTGCCACCGACCCGGACGGCATTCTCAACCGTGGCCTGGCCGGGTTGAAGGCCGAGCTCGGTGACGCGACGGTGCTGATGGCCGACACGTGCCTGGACGAATTCACCTCGCACGGGCACTGCGGTGTGCTGGCGGAGTCCGAATCGGGGGGCGTCCGGGTCGACAACGACGCGACGCTCGCCAGGTATGTCGACATGGCGGTCGCGCAGGCCGACGCCGGCGCCCACCTGCTCGGACCCAGCGGCATGATGGATGGCCAGGTCGCTGCGATCCGCAAGGGGCTCGACGCCGCGGGCCACGTCGATGTGGGACAGCTCGCGTACTCGGCGAAATACGCGTCCGCGTTCTACGGGCCGTTCCGCGAGGCCGTCGGCTCGTCGCTCGAGGGTGATCGCCGCACCTACCAGCAGGATCCGGCCAACCGTCGTGAGTCGCTACTCGAGGTGGATCTGGACCTCGCTGAAGGCGCCGACGTGGTGATGGTCAAGCCGGCCATGTCGTACCTGGACGTACTGCGCGAGGTCGCCGACCGTTCGACCGTCCCCGTGGCCGCGTACCAGATCTCGGGGGAGTACGCGATGATCACCGCTGCGGCCCAGAACGGGTGGATCGACCGCGATGCCGCCGTCCTCGAATCGTTGCTGAGCATCCGCCGCGCGGGTGCCGACATCGTCCTGACCTACTGGGCCGCCGAGGCTGCGGGGTGGCTGTCGTGACCGATCAGTGGCCCGGCACGCCCGAAGGCATGCCGCAGTACCCGGCCGTGCCGCCGGTGCCGCCCGCCGGTCAGGACAAGCGGCCGGTGCCGACCGATGTCGTGACGGCGTTCCAGCTGTGGTTCGTAGTCGCGGCGCTCGGCATCGTGTATCTGGTCTCCGCGCTGGCTTTCGTGTACGGGGACCGGACCGCATTCGTCGACCAGCTGATGGACGAGGTGGCCAAGCAGCCCGATGTCGATCTCTCGCGTTCGCAGGCCGAGCAGCTCCTCGTGGTCGGGCTCGTGATCACGGGGATCTTCCTCAGCGTCGTGCTCACCGGTCTGCTGGCGCTGTTCGACTTCAAGATGCGCAAGGGCAAGAACTGGGCGCGGATGCTGCTCACGATGGTCGGGGTTTTCACCGTGTTCTCGGCGATTCCGACGGTGTTCGGGATCGGTGCTGCGACCGGACCGGCGGCCCTCGTCATGGGCGGTGCGGGGATCCTGCAGGCCGTCGCGGCGATCGGTGCGATCGTGCTGATGCACCGCAAGGAATCCAACGAGTACTTCCTGAACCCCGCGCGCTGACGATGCGGGGATTTCCCCCGACGCCAGGTATTGTGAGAAAGGTCACATGACCTAGGGGGTGGCGATGCGCGTCGAACATCGAGCCGGTGGGCGCCGGGAACTGCTGTGGTTTGCGTTGATCGCCCTGTTCGGCCTCGTGATGATGCTGTTGCTGATCGTTCCGGGCGTGCTCGCCGCGCCGTGAACCGCCCCGCTCGGCGGGCGCCACACCGCGATGACGCAGGATGGGGGGCGTGAGCGAGCGATCACCCCGACCGGTCTCGGTGGCCTACTGGATCTGGGTGCTGTGCGCGGCCCTGATGGTCCTGTTCGGGCTCCTGGCAGTGACAACCTCGGCGGACGCCATTCGTGGGCGCATGCCGGGCAGTTCGGGTGTCGATACGTTCATGTGGCTGTTGCGTGGAACGGGGGCGGCCTGGTTGGTGTTCGGCCTGGCGCTCGGCTTCCTGGCGGCGCCGGTGCGTGCGGGTGACCCGCGGCTGCGGACGGTGACCGTCGCGCTGTCCGGGGTGTTCGCCCTCGCCGCGATCGCGGCGGCGGTGATCGGCGTCGTCTCGCCGTTGCTCCTGGCCGTTCCGATATTGCTGCTGGTGGCGAGCGTTCTGGTGTATCGGGAGGGTGCACGTGAGTGGTTCGGTCGTGACCGGTCCGGATAGCCCCGAGGGGGCGTTGTTCTACGAGCCGGGTGGTCGGTGGCGCGTGGTTGCCTACGGTCCTGTGTTCTGTGTGATCGCGCTCGTCATCGAGCTGTTCACCGGACCGGTGGTGCACTGGTTCGCGCTCGCGCTGTTCGCTGCGATGCTTGCTGGAATCGTGTATGTACAGGTGGCGGCCGCGCGTCGGCACGTGAGCGTGCTGCTCACCGACACGACGCTGCGGCAGGGTGCCGAGGAACTGCCGCTGAGCGACATCGAGGCGATTCTGCCTGAGGCCGACTCGGATGCCGACGAACCGGAACGGTGGGAGAGTGCGCGCAGCCTCGGCGAATTGTCCGGGGTGCCGCGGCGGCGAACCGGGATCGGGTTGCGGCTGCGCGGCGGCTCGCTGGTGCAGGCGTGGGCCCGCGACGACGAGGTCCTGCGCGAGGAGTTGACCGCGGCGCTCGCGCGCGTGCACGGAGGGAAGTCGAGATGAATCGTCCGGTCGCGCCGATCGCCGAAGCGGTGGGGGTGCTCCTCGCGCTCGCGTTGGCGGGGTGGTGTGCGGCCCGTGGCGTGACGACGAGCGAGTTCGGGCCCATCGCGCCCGACGCGCCGTCATTCACCTCGGTGCACTACGTGGGATCGTGGATCACGGCGGCGTTCGCATCGGTGCTCGTCGCGGGATTGCTCGCGCTCGATATCGCGCGCAGACGCCGCTCCTGTCGGTACCCGCAGGGGGTATTATGAACGACATGAACGGATACAGCCCGCAGCAGGAGGACCTGCTCAAGCGTCTACGGCGCATCGAGGGTCAGGTGCAGGGCATCTCGCGCATGATCGCGGACGATCGCTACTGCATCGACGTGCTCACCCAGGTGTCGGCGGCGACGTCGGCACTGCAGTCCGTCTCGCTCAAGCTGCTCGAGGCGCACCTCGCCGGGTGTGTCGTCGAGGCGGCCAGGAAGGGCGGCCCGGAAGCCGACGCGAAGGTCAAGGAAGCATCCGACGCGATCGCGCGTCTGGTGAAGTCCTAGCAGGGGTGCGATCCTCGAGTACAGGAGATTTGCGATGGAGCACACCTACACCGTCAAGGGCATGACCTGCCAGCACTGCGCCGCCGCCGTCGCCGAGGAGATCGGCGAACTGTCCGGGGTCACCGGTGTCGACGTCGATGTCGAATCCGGACGGGTCGTGGTCCACAGCGACTCGCTGATGGACACGATCGCCGTCGCCGCTGCGGTCTCGGAAGCGGGTTACGAGCTGGTCCAGTGACCGTCACCGGGCTGCGTACTGTCGAATTGGACATCGGCGGGATGACGTGCGCGTCGTGCGCAGCCCGGATCGAACGCAGGCTCGGCAAGCTCGACGGCGTCGACGCGACCGTCAACTACGCCACCGAACAGGCGCATGTCCGTTTTCCGGAGTCGGTACCGACCCAGGACCTGATCGACGTGGTCGAGAAGGTCGGCTACACCGCGACGGTCGCAGCACCGGAGAAGCGCGCCGCGGAGGAGACCGGCGATCTACTCGGCGCTCGCCTGGTGGTCGCGATCGTCGCATCCGTGCCCGTGGTGCTGGTGTCGATGGTCCCGCCGCTGCAGTTCCACTACTGGCAGTGGGTGGCCTTCGCGCTCACCACGATCGTGGTGTTCTGGTGTGGGTACCCGTTCCACCGCGCCGCACTCGTCACCGCGCGTCACGGCATTTCCACCATGGACACGCTCGTCTCGCTCGGCACCCTCGCCGCGTACGGGTGGTCGCTGTGGGCGCTGGTCTTCGGCACCGCCGGGTTCATCGGCATGACCCACGAGTTCACCTTCCGTCCCGGTGCGCACGATGCTTCCGGGCAGATCTACCTCGAGGTTGCGGCCGGGGTCACCACGTTCCTGCTCGCCGGCCGGTATGCGGAGTCGCGCGCCAAGCGTCGATCCGGAGCGGCGCTGCGGGCGCTTCTCGCGGTGGGCGCCAAGGACGTTTCGATGCTGCGCGACGGCATCGAACAGCGGCTTCCGGTGTCGGCGTTACGGGTCGACGACGAGTTCGTGGTGCGACCGGGGGAGAAGATCGCCACCGACGGGCGCGTGGTCCGGGGCAGGTCCGCGATCGATACCTCGATGCTCACCGGCGAGTCGGTGCCGGTCGAGGTGGCGGAGGGCGACACCGTTGCCGGCGGCACGCTCAACACCGACGGGCTGCTCACCGTTCGCGCCGAACGCGTCGGAGCCGACACCCGGTTGGCGCACATCGCGAAGCTGGTCACCGAGGCGCAGAGCGGCAAGGCGCACGCGCAGCGGCTCGCGGACCGGGTGTCCGCCGTGTTCGTGCCGGTAGTGCTCGCGATCGCGGCGGTGACGCTCGCGGTGTGGTTGCTACTGGGACGGGAGGTCACCGAGGCGTTCACCGCGGCCGTCGCGGTGTTGATCGTGGCCTGCCCGTGCGCACTGGGCCTGGCGACACCGACGGCGCTGCTCGTGGGGACCGGGCGCGGGGCGCAGCTCGGCATACTCATCAAGGGACCGGAGGTGCTCGAGCAGACCCGCCGCATCGAGACCGTCGTGCTCGACAAGACCGGCACCGTCACCACCGGACGGATGGAACTCGAGCGGGTGGTCGCGGTGCTCGGTGTGGACCGCGACCATGTGCTCGCGCTCGCCGCCGCGGTGGAGTCGGGGTCGGAGCACCCGGTGGCGCAGGCGATCGTGCGTGCAGTACCCGGGGTGCTACCGGTGAGTGGGTTCGTCAACCGGCCCGGCATCGGGGTGGAGGGAGTGGTCGACGGTCACTCGGTGCAGGTGGGGCGAGCGACGGGCGCGATGCCGCCCGAGTTGCATGGCCTACTGCCGGACGGACTGACCTCGGTGATCGTGTCGTGGGACGGCGAGGTACGCGGTGCGCTCGTCGTCGCGGACGCCGTGAAACCGACCAGCGCCCAGGCAGTTCGGGAGATCCGGGCTCTGGGCATGACGCCGGTCCTGCTCACCGGCGACGCGGAGGCTGTCGCGCTCGCCGTGGCGCGGGAGGTCGGGATCGACCGGGTGATCGCGGATGTGTTGCCCGCTCAGAAGGCCGAGACGATTGCGCGGCTGCGGAAGGAGGGCGCCGTCGCGATGGTCGGAGACGGCGTCAACGACGCGGCCGCCCTCGCCACCGCCGACGTCGGGATCGCGATGGGCACCGGCGCCGACGCCGCGATAGAGGCCAGCGATCTGACTCTGGTGCGCGGCGACCTGCGGTCCGTGCCCGACGCGATCCGGCTGTCCAGGCGCACCCTCGGCACCATCAAGGGAAACCTGTTCTGGGCGTTCGCGTACAACGTGGCCGCGATTCCGCTCGCCGCGACCGGGCTGCTCAATCCGATGATCGCGGGTGCCGCGATGGCGCTGTCCTCACTGTTCGTGGTGGGAAACAGCCTGCGGCTGCGGCGGTTTCGGTGATCCTCCGGGTCACAGTGAGCGTGCCAGTCGGAAACCGAGGTCGTCGATGGCGAAGGTCGGATGGCTACGGCGGCGGCACGACGCCCCGCACCCCCGCGCCTCCTCGGCCCAGCTTCCGCCGCGGAACACCCGATAGGACCCGTACACCTCCGCGTCGTAGACGTCCCAGCACCACTCCCAGACGTTTCCCAGCATGTCCTGCAGACCCCATGGATTAGGCGCCTTCTGCCCGACTTCGTGCAGTGCTCCAGCGGAATTGTCTCGGTACCAGGCAATATCGTCGATCGGTCCGTATCGATATCCTGTGGTTCCCGCCTTGCAGGCGTACTGCCACTCGGCCTCGGACGGCAGCCGGTACCCGTCCGCGTCCCAGTTGCAGACGACATCCTGACCGTCGAACGAATAGCATTCCTGCAGTGCTGAGTCCCGCGACAGCCGATTGCAGAAGTCGATCGCATCGTTCCACGAGACGTTGACCACCGGTGTCGCGTCGCCGGGACGGGTGCCGATCGGCATGTGACCCGCATAGAGTGCGGTCGTGACGGGATGGCGGGCCAGCAGGAACTCTCGCACCGGCACCGTCCACTCGCTCTGCTTTCGGTCGTCCCGTAGTCGAACGTCTCCGGCCGGGATCCGCACCATCGTCCGATCGAGATGTCCGGCTGTCCTGCTCGACATGCCATCTCCTTGTCGGCGAATCGAGATTTCGTGCTCGACTGCGTAACTCGTTGACATGCAAGCTAATCCGTTTCACCCTGTCAAGGGTTGTGATCGGGCGGGTATTCCGATGGGGCATTTGTCCGTACCGTCCGGTATGGTCCGCAAGGTTATCGGCGGTGGCAATGGGAGGGCCAGTTCGTGCGTAGGTCATTCATCGGATCGGGTGCGCTAGCAGCAGCCGCGCTCATCGGTCTGGCGACGGCGCCGGTCGCGTGTGCGGAACCGGCGGGGACGTTTCCGGAGCTGGCGGTCACCACTGTCATGGGCGAGCTGTCCAGGCCGTGGGACGTGGTCGTGGCCCCGGACGGTGCGGTTCTCACCGGCGAGCGGGCCGGGCGCTTCGTCGTGAAGCGGGCCGACAACACCGTCGGTGACGTCACCGCGGATCTGTCCGACCTGTACGCCGAGGGCGAGACTGGACTGATGGGTATCGCGCTCGACACGAACTTCGCGGCCAACCGCACGCTCTACACGTGCCAGGGTCACCTCGGCGGTGACTCCGGACCGCTCGGCTCGCTCGACACGGGATCGCTGGGCAGCGCGGGCAATGACATCCGTGTCGTCGCGTGGGCCGTCGACCCGGGGTGGACCACTATGACGCGTACCGGCGACGTCCTGACTGGTCTGCCGGTGGGTGAGGGTGGACGCCACGGTGGCTGCCGCATCCTCGCCCACCCGGACGGCACGCTGTACATCGGTACCGGCGACGCCGCGATCCCCACAGTGCCGCAGGATCGGAACTCCCTGGGCGGCAAGGTGTTGCACGTCAATCGTGACGGTTCGCCCGCGGTCGGGAATCCGGATCCGGCCAGTGCGGTCTTTACTCTCGGGCATCGCAACGTGCAGGGGTTGGCGCTGCAGCCGGGGACCGGCCGACTCTACGAGATCGAGCAGGGCACCAGCCGCGACGACGAGGTGAACCTGCTCGCCGCCGGCAACAACTACGGCTACCGCCCCGATCGGCGGCCCGGCCGCTACGACGAGAGCGTTCCCATGACCGACCCGGGGCGCGTTCCGGGTGCGGTGGCGGCCGTGTGGAGTTCGGGTGCCCCCACCATCGCGACCCCTGGCGGGACGTTCGTGTCCGGTGCCGGTTGGGGTGACTGGAACGGGGCATTGGCCGTCACGAGCCAGCAGGGGAAGAAGCTGCTGTTCCTGAAACTGTCCGGCGACGGTACCGCCGTCGCCGACATCTCCTCGGCGCTGACCGGTGAATACGGGCGCCTGCGCTCGGCCACACCGATGCCGGACGGCAGCCTGCTGATCACCACCGACAACGGTTCCGGCGACAAGGTTCTCCGCGTCGCGCCGGCCGCGGGCTGAGGCCATCGCTGTGTGTTCACCCGAGGTGATGACGCAGGTCCATCGCACCATCCGCGACGGTGCGGCGGTGAGTCGGCGCAGCATGCTCGGCGTGGTAGGACTGGCGGCGCTGGGAGCCACGCTGACCCCCCGAACCGCCGGTGCGACGCCGGTGCCCACGCCCGCCGCGCCGCCGATCTCGATCACGGCCCGCTCCATTGTCGATCTCACGCACACCGTCAGCGCCGACTTCCCGGTGTGGCCCGGCAACAACTCTTTCGCGATGGAACCGGTCGTCGTGATCGACCCCCCGCCGGGACCGTTCGGTTCGCTTTCGGGGTCGGCGGAAGGATCGTCGGGCCCCGCGCGGGGCGAGTTCCTGGTCAACAAGCTCACCTACTGGGAACACACGGGCACCCACATCGACGCCCCTGCCCACAAGATCGCCGACGGCGCCACCGTCGAGGAACTGCCGATCGAGGACTTCGTCGCGCCCATCGCGGTCGTCGACATCTCGGCGAAGGCTGCAGTGGACGCCGACGCCCTCCTGACAGTCGCGGATATCGAGGCGTGGGAACGCGAGCACGGCCGTGTGCCCGCTCGGTCGATCGTCGCGATGCACTCGGGCTGGGAGGCGCGCCTCACCGATCCCGTGCGGTACGTCAACCGCGACATGGCCGGAACACCGCACTCCCCGGGTTTCGACCCAGATGCGGTGACGTTCTTGGTAGAAGCGCGCGACATCGTTGCGATCGGTGTGGACACGCTCAGCCTCGATGCGGCGAGCAGCCGCACCTACGGCGCGCACGTCGCGGCCCTCGGTGCCGGTAAGTACGGCATCGAATCGCTCGCGAACCTCGCCGCCCTCCCGCCCGTCGGTTCCACCGTCGTGGTCGGCGCGCCCAAACACCGGGGTGGTTCCGGCGGGCCGTGCCGGGTGCTGGCGTTCGTCGACTAGCCGGTCCTCGATCGACCGGGCTGCTCAGTTGGTGATCACGGGCTCGCCGGGATGCAGCGCGTCCTGTAACGCCGCGAGGGCATCGCCATCGAGTTCGGCCTGGTGCACCATCACCGCCCAGTCGTGGTCGTCGGTCGACCAGCGGTGGGCGGTGTTGTGCCATCGGAGATTCCACGGCTCGGTCGAGCGGGGTCGTCGGGCGAGCATGCCCGAGGTGAAACCGGCGGCGATGGAAGCCTGGAAGGCGCCGGTTTCCTCGTCGAGTGTGTGGACTTCTTCGACTCGTAGTGGGATTGCTAGCCGAACATTCGGCAGGTGGTCGGAGACGTTGGTACGGAACCACTCCCGCTTTTCGTTCCGTTCGGCGCGGTGCACCGCGGCGCGCTCGCGGCCCTCCTCGTCGAAGTCGCGGGTGGGGCCGGTCCAGGTGAAGAGTTCGGGATCGACGGGGTCCCCGACGGAAAGTTCGATGTAGGCGACACGGGTCTCGGCCGTGTCGTTGCCTTCCGAGAGCACCGCGCCGCTCTCGCGGTCGATCACCATGCGCAGCAAGCCAGTCTTGCGTGGAGGTGGCACCAGATCCACGGCCCAGCAGTCCCTGCCCAGGAATGTGACGGTCTCGATCGGTCCGGCGGGGCGTGTGTAGTCGTCGCCGAGCCAGTCGTGAGCGGGCCGATTGATCAGCAGCTCGCCCCCGGTTCCGAGGTAGCGGACACGTCCAGCGCTGCTGTGCAGCGGCGGCCCGTCAGGTTGCTCGAACCGCCAGGCGGTGATGCCGTCCGTGATGAACAAGGGTTGTCCGTCGAGGGTCTCGACTCGGACCTTGGAGCGCTCGCGCCAGATCCGCACATCGCCGCCGCCGATCCCGACGAACATCGGTGCATCCCCCGCGAACGCGAAGTTGATCCGCTCGGGTTCGTTCTCCGTCTTGCGGATCACGCCCCGGATCGGCAGGCTCGGCCCGTCCGCCATGCTGACCAGAACCTCGACCCATGCCGTCATCGTTCCCCCTCCGAATCGTCCCGTTCGTCCCAAGTTACTTGGGCGGCCGGCCCGCACGGTGGTCGATCGCGGGCGAATTGCCGGTGACACGCGCCGCGGCGGCGCTCATACTTCGGTTATGGCATACCTGAAACCGCCGCTGCTGGTTCGCGAGGTGTTCAACCGTATCGCCCTCGCGACCGGCGTCAGCGGAACCGAGAAGATCACTGTCACCGGCCGTCGTAGTCACGAACCCCGATCGGTGCCCGTCGTCCCCGTCGATGTGGATGGCGTGCGCTACCTGGTTTCCACCCGCGGCGAATCCGAGTGGGTACGTAACCTGCGTGCCAGCCCGGAGGTGGAGGTGAGCCGTCGCGGTCACACCGCGCACTACACCGCCACCGAGGTTCCTGTCGGCGACCGGGACCCGATCATCGAGGCGTACCGGGTGAAGGCGGGCAGGACGGTGCAGGGGTACTGGGACAAACTGCCGGATCCCGTCGACCACCCGGTGTTCGCCCTGACGACCGGCTAGTCGCAGGGCTCAGGGCTCAGGGCCCGGCCGCCGCCTGACCCGCAGATCGCCGCCGAGAATGCCGCGGCCCGCGTGCCATCCCGCGATAGCCGGCACCCGGTTCGGGTGCCGGCTATCGCGTCATGCGGCCTGTGGGCCCGCCCGATTGTGGGCCGGGACTGGCTTCTTGTAGGGATCGATGGTGCTCGGTGGGGTGAACCACGGTGTTCTGTCGGTGCCGATCTTCACTTGCCAGTGGGAGTGGTGCAGCAGTGTGTGGTGGTAGCGGCACAGGAGTACAAGGTTGTCGAGGTCGGTGGGTCCGCCGTCGGCCCAATGCATGACGTGGTGGCCCTCGCAGTGGGCGGGCGGTGCTCCGCAGCCAGGGAAAGCACAGCCGTGATCACGGGCGATCAACGCGCGCCGCTGCTTCTTCGACACGGTGCGGGTTGTTCTCCCCAGGTTCAGTGGCACTCCGTCGCTCATGACGATCGGGGTGAGGTGGCAGTCGCACGCCAACCTGCGGGCAGTCGCGATCGAGAGTGGGCCCATGTGGGGCATGCGTGCGATGTCTTTGTCGCCGAACAGGTCCGGGTCACCGTCTGACCCAAGGCTCTCGTGCTCTGCCTCACTGCGGGCAAGATCGGAGGCATTCACGTGCAGGGACAGGTGGGGTCGTTCTCCGCCTTCGATCGGTGCGTTGCCGGAGTCGAGGTAGCGGCGCAGGATTTCCGCGAACGCATCGGCTCGCTGCCGTGCCGGCGTACGGGCACCGGCTGGGTCGTCGGCCGGGTTGCGTGGCTTCGTCAGTGCGGACAGCGCGGTCAGGAGCATCTCACCGGTCACGGCATCGAGATCACCCTTCACCGCGACGCGCCCGTTCAGCGTTTTCGAGGCGTGGAACTCGTTGCGCTCAGTGTCTTCGCTCGGCGGGAGTTCGTCGGATTCGAAGATCCGCTCGAGCTTGCTGATGCAGCTGCGGACCGTCGTGGTGGTGGCGGTGGGTCCGGTGGCGCTGTCCAGCAGCACTTTCCGGCACGCATCCAGTGCTTCGTTCGGCATGCCGCGCGGCGGGGTTTCGCAGAACTTTCCGATCAGCGCGGCATGCTCGGCGGAAATGTCACCCGCGTTGAAGGCGTCGGCGATCTCGGGTTGCCGGCCGAGCATCCGCCCCAATGCGAGGATCCGTCCCGCGGTCGACACTTCCAGCAGCGTGTTGGCGGCGAGCCACTGTTTGACGCTGCGGAATCCGAGGGTGTCGAACGAGACGGCACGCTCGTGGACCTCGGCGACGGCAGCAGCACGTAGTGCTTCGAGTTGTTCGAGCGCATGGCAGATGCCGAGGGTGGTCTGCAGTAGCGCGATTTCGGTGAGCCCGCGCATGTCGTCAGGCCGCAGTGTGGTGACTGCGATCCCCGAATTGTTGAGTCCCCCCGGATTCATGCCCCAAGTTTAGTTCGAATGCATGTTCGAGTCAATGGTTGTCTGGAATGTCGTGGTGTGGTGGCACCGCGACGGACCCGATCGCCCACACCTCCCGGGACAACAACCAGGAGGTGAGCATCGTGCCACGCATCCTCAGTTCAGCACTGTCCACGACATCCGCATCGAAGCCCGGTGAACCCGTCACTGTCGAAGGCTCGGTCCACCGCCGCAGACAGCTCGCAACCGTGACGTTCGTCGTCGTTCGAGACCGTTCCGGTTTCGCGCAGGTCGTCGTGACCGACTCTGTAGTCCGTGGCGAAGTCGCGAACCTGCCGGAGGAAACCGTGGTCCGTGTGACCGGCACGCTCGCAGCGAACGAAAAGGCGCCCGGCGGCGTCGAGATCGTGGAACCGACCATCACTGCATTGAGTGAGCCGTCGCAGCCTCAACCAGTCGAGCTTTGGCGGCCGAAGCTCAAGGCCCCGCTGCCGACCATGCTCGACCACGCAGCACTGATCTGGCGGATCTCCCTCGACGTCGAGTTCGGTTTCATCGGCGACCACCGCGACGTCCTCTCGCTGCTACGGGACAGCCTCGCTGCACGGAATGCCCCCCACACGGAGGCTTCGCCATCGGCCTCGACCGACTTGTCTCACGACTACTCGAAGCCGACAACATCCGCTGCGCCGCCCTGTTCCCCCCGCGACATCCACCGAATCCAGCCCTGACGGCACCGGCGGTGCGGGCGAGACTTGCCCGCATCGCCTCAGGCTCACAATCTGCCAGATCCGTGACTCGAGACAGACTCGTCGCGCCCAGACCTATTGGCAGGGTCCTGCCGCCGGCTAGGAGGCGGCCTCAGCCGACGCGCGTCCGAGGCGGTCCGCGGTGTCCGTCTCCAGGCGGTGCAGTCCGGGGGCGGTGAATCTGCTGACGTAGAAAGTGTTCCGATACCGGACTCCGGGGGTTTCCTCCCAGCGGTAGTACTCCTCGGTGGCCTTCAAGGCGGATGGACGCATCGACAGTTCACCCCGCGTGCCCACCCCGAAGGGGCGTGGCGTGAGGTATCGAGTGCCGCTGATGGACCCGCACCAGGCAGGCGTGTTGTCGCGGGTCGGTTCGGCCCACGCGGATTCCACGGCGACCGACAAGCCGACGGAGAAGCGCCGGACGAACGGCGCCGTCTCCAGGAGCGTCCGTCACCGGCGGACAGTTCGAACCACTTCGGCATAGAACAATCGCAGGGATCAGCGCTCCGGCTCGCGGTAGTCTCGCTGGACAAGCCTCTTCGGTATCTCGAAAGGCGATTCGTGCACGCTCCCGAACCGGACACTCCGCATTGCGCGCTCGCGACGGTCGTCGCGACGCTGCGCGCGGCCGGATGCGTGTTCGCCGAGGACGAGGCGCGCCTCCTCGTCGACGCGGCGACGCACCCCGGCGAACTGGCCCGAATGGTCGAACATCGCACTTCCGGCGTGCCCCTCGAACATGTCCTCGGGTGGGTCGAGTTCTCCGGTGTGCGAATGGAAGTCGACGCCGGGGTGTTCGTGCCGCGTCGGCGCAGCGAACTGCTCGTCCGGCAGGCCGTCGCTCTCCTGCACCCGGGTGACGTCGTCGTCGATCTGTGCTGCGGGTCCGGCGCGGTGGGTGTTGCGGTCGCCGCCGCGTCAACGGGCGTCGAACTCCATGCCGCCGACGTCGATACCGCCGCAGTCCGGTGCGCGCGGCGCAACGTCGAATCCGTGGGCGGGCACGTACACGAGGGCGACCTGTTCGACGCGCTGCCCGCGACCCTGCGGGGACGCGTCGACGTCGTGGTCACCAACGTCCCGTACGTGCCCAGCGAGGCGATCGCACTGATGCCGCCCGAGGCTCGCGACCACGAACCGCAGATCGCGCTCGACGGCGGACCCGACGGCCTCGACTTCCAGCGGGCGGTGGCCGCCGAGGCTCCCCGATGGCTCCGGCCCGGCGGTCACCTGCTGGTCGAGACCAGCGCCCACCAGGCGGCCACCACGGCCGACATCGTCACGCGCGCAGGACTACTCGCGCGGATCGTCCGGTCCGGCGAACTCGACGCGACCGCGGTCGTGGGAACCTGGCGCGTCGACTACTGACCGTCGAGCATCGCCGCCCGTGCGAGAGCGTCCGGCACACCCAACCCGTCGACCAGTGTCGCGGCGTGTGGTCGGAGCGTCCGGCAACGCTCGTTGATGCCGCGCTGTACCGACTTGGCACGCTCGACGGACAGGTGCCGGTGCTCCATGAACCACGCCTTGTCCTCGTCGATCACCGTGAGGGCGAACAGATCGCACAGATCGCCGAGCAGGCCACGCGCGGTCTCGTCCTCGCACGCGTCGATGCCTGCGATGAACGCTTCGAGCACCACCCGGTCGATGTGGGCGCGGGCGGCGTGCAGCACATGATCCTGCACGAAGTTGAAGGCGTCGAACGGATCGTCCTCGCGTTTGCGTGCGCCTTGCAGACGGCGGGCGGCAGTCGCGAGCAGGTACTCCTCGCGGTCCTCGAGCATCGTCAGCTGGGTGCCGCGGTTGAAGAGGCTGCCGTCCTCCTCGTTGTCCTGCCGGGTGTCGAGGATGGTCTGGATGATCTGCTGCGCCGCGGTGCGGGTGCGGACCGCGTCACCGAAGGCGTTGGCGGCGAAGGCCATCCACTCGATGGGGTTCATCCCGCGAACCTCGTCGGCGTACTGGGTGAGCAGTTCCTTCGCGACGAGCTGGGTGAGCACGGTGTTGTCGCCCTCGAACGTGGTGAACACATCGGTGTCCGCCTTCAGCGCCGTCAGCCGGTTCTCCGCGAGATAGCCTGCGCCGCCGCACGCCTCACGGCACTCCTGGATGGCGCGGGTCGCGTGCCACGTGTTCGCGGCCTTGAGTCCGGCGGCGCGGGATTCGAGCTCACGCTGCTCGCCGGGATCGACGGCATCGGATGTCTGGATGTCATGCATCTTCGCGACCAGTTCGTTCTGCGCGAAGCCCAGCGCGTAGGCGCGGGCGATGTGCGGTAGCAACCGCTGCTGGTGCACCAGATAATCCATGATCAGCACCTCGGGATCCGGCGTGCCCTCGTCCCCGTCGGGTGCACTGAACTGCTTGCGCTGCAGCGCGTATCGGGTGGCGATCGTCAGCGCAACTCGGGCGGCGGCGGCCGCGGCCCCGCCGACGGTGACGCGGCCACGCACGAGTGTGCCGAGCATCGTGAAGAAGCGACGGTTCTTGTTCTCGATCGGCGACGAGTACACGCCAGTGGCATCCACCGAGCCGTAGCGGTTGAGCAGGTTCGTCCGCGGCACGCGCACGTGCTCGAACATGATGCGCCCGTTGTCCACACCGGGCAGGCCGCCCTTGAGGCCGCAGTCCGACGTCGTGACCCCGGGCAGGTCGCTTCCGTCGGCGTCCCGGATCGGCACGAGCAGGCAGTGCACACCGTGCGATTCGTCCCCGACGACCAACTGCGCGAACACCGCGGCCATTCGGGCGTGCTCGGCCGCGCCACCGATGTAGTCCTTGCGCGACGACGGGGTGGGGGAGTGGACGACGAACTCGTCGGTGGCCGGGTCGTACGTGGCTGTGGTCTCGAGGCTCTGCACGTCGCTGCCGTGCCCGGTTTCGGTCATCGCGAAGCAGCCCAGCAATTCGAGATCGATCATCGGGCGCAGGAACTCGGTGTGATGGTCCTCGGTGCCCAGATTCTCGATCGCGCCGCCGAACAGTCCCCACTGCACGCCGGCCTTCACCATGAGCGACAGGTCGGACATCGCGAGCATCTCGATCGCGGTGACCGCCGCGCCCGGATCGCCGGCGGTGCCGATCTCGACGCCGAAGCCGCGGTCGACGTAGCCGGACGCCGCGAGCACTCGCAACTGCTCGAGCGTCTTCGCGCGTGCATGCTCGATGTCCGGGGTGTAGTGCGGACGGAACTCTTCGGACGAGAGATCGACCCGCGCCTTCTCGCGTACGTCCCCCCATCGTCCGTCGAGAGTGGTCCGAAGGAAGTCCGGGGTGGTGGTCATGACCCGACGGTAATGCGGGCCGGACGACCCTGCTGGGGAACTCCGGTAGCAGCGGACCTGCGAGGATGGAGGCGCAAAAGCGGTGTGATTCCCGCCACCTCCTACACCCTGTCGTTGGCAAATTCGACAGAACTGGGACACTGGAATCCGTGACTGCTGCCTCCGCTGGACCCGACCTTCGCGACACCCGTTCCACCCAGCTCTTCGAGCGGGCGGCCAAGGTCATTCCCGGCGGCGTCAACTCCCCTGTCCGCGCGTTCGGTTCCGTCGGCGGCGCGCCCCGCTTCATCGCCTCGGCGTCCGGCTGCACCCTCACCGACGTCGACGGCAACGACTACGTCGACCTCGTGTGCTCGTGGGGTCCGATGATCCTCGGCCACGCCCACCCCGCCGTCGTCGAGGCGGTGCAGAAGGCCGCCACCACCGGACTGTCCTTCGGCGCGCCCACCGAGGGCGAGATCGCGCTCGCGGAGGAGATCGTCGCCCGGGTCGCTCCCGTCGAGCAGGTACGTCTGGTCAACTCCGGCACCGAGGCCACGATGAGCGCGGTCCGCCTGGCCCGCGGCTTCACCGGCCGTTCCAAGATCATCAAGTTCTCCGGCTGCTACCACGGCCATGTCGACGCGCTGCTCGCCGACGCCGGCTCGGGCCTGGCCACCTTCGGCCTGCCCACCTCACCCGGTGTGACGGGCGCGCAGGCCGAGGACACCATCGTCGTGCCCTACAACGACCTCGAGGCCGTCCGTGCCGCCTTCGCCGCGAACCCCGGCGAGATCGCGTGTGTCATCACCGAGGCTGCCGCCGGGAACATGGGCGCCGTCGCGCCGCTCCCCGGTTTCAACGAGGGCTTGCGCGCGCTCACCACCGAGCACGGCGCGCTGCTGATCATGGACGAGGTCATGACCGGCTTCCGGGTCAGCCGCTCAGGCTGGTACGGACGTGAGGGTGTCGCCGGCGACCTCTACACCTTCGGCAAGGTCATGAGCGGTGGGTTGCCCGCCGCCGCGTTCGGTGGCCGGGCCGACGTCATGAGCCGGCTGGCCCCCGAGGGTCCCGTCTACCAGGCGGGCACGCTGTCCGGAAACCCTGTCGCCGTCGCGGCGGGACTGGCGAACTTGCAGGCCGCCGACGACGCGGTGTACGCCGCACTCGAGCGCAACGCCACGCGGCTCGGCACCATCCTCGGTGACGCGCTCGCTGCGGAGGGCGTCGCGCATCGCGTCCAGTACGCGGGGACTCTGGTCAGCGTGTTCTTCACCGAGGATCCGGTCACCAACTACGCCGAGGCCAAGGCCAGCGACACCTGGCGGTTCCCCGACTTCTTCCATGCGTTGCTCTCGCGGGGCATCTACGCGCCGCCGAGCGCGTACGAGGCGTGGTTCGTCTCGTCCGCCCTCGACGACAACGCCTTCTCCAAGATCGCCGACGCCGCACCCCATGCGGCCAAGGCCGCCGCAGCCGCCCAGAACTGACCGCAGCAACACCGCCTGACCACCGAACGCAGGGACCACCACCGTGACCGACGCCCCGACCGGCGCTGACAAATCGAGCGCTGCCGCCGACCACTCCGACACCCGGACCATCGTGCACGTGCTCCGGCACGGCGAGGTGCACAACCCGAGCGGCATCCTCTACGGACGTCTGCCGAATTTCCGGCTTTCGGTGGCGGGCGAGTCGCAGGCCCGGTCGGTGGCGTCGGTGCTGGCATCCCACGACATCACCCACGTCGTCGCGTCCCCGCTCCAGCGCGCGCAGGAGACCGCCGCACCGATCGCGGAGAAGCACGGGCTGACGATCGCGACCGACGCCAACCTCATCGAGGCCGGTAACGAGTTCGAGGGCCTCAAGGTGGCGGTCGGCGACGGTGCGCTGCGCCGCCCGCGGCACTGGTGGAAACTGCGCGACCCGTTCACCCCGTCGTGGGGCGAGCCGTACCTGCAGATCGCACACCGCATGCTCGCCGCGGTGAATGCCGCGCGCGTCGCGGCTGTAGGTCACGAGGCGGTGTGCGTGAGTCATCAGCTCCCGGTGTGGACGCTGCGCCGGTTCCTGCAGGGTGAGCGTCTGTGGCACGATCCGCGCAACCGTCAGTGTGGCCTCGCGTCGCTGACATCGCTGGTTTACGAGGGGGACACCCTCGTGGACATCGTCTACTCCGAGCCGGCCGGTGCGTCGGACCCGAGGGTGACCGGCGCATGAAGTTCCCTTCCCTGCGATTGGCGGCCGCGGCGTGTTCGCTCGTCGTCACCGCGACAGTGGCCGGATGCGCCACTGGTGACGACGCCGTCGCCCAGGGTGGGACGTTCGTGTTCGTCTCGCCCGGCGGCAAGACCGAACTGTTCTACGATCCGCCGTCGGACCGCGGCACCATCGGTAACGTTTCCGGGCCCGACCTGATGACCGACGGCAAGACGACGTCGCTGTCGGATTTTCCGGACCAGGTGGTTGTGCTCAATGTGTGGGGCCAGTGGTGTGGGCCGTGCCGCGGAGAGGCCGACGATCTCGAGAAGGTCTACGAGAACACCAAGGACCTCGGCGTCCAGTTCCTCGGCATCAATGTGCGCGACCACACCAAGGACAAGGCGCAGGACTTCGTGATCGACAATCGGGTGACGTACCCGTCGATCTACGATCCGGCGATGCGTTCGCTGCTCGCGCTCGGCGAGAACTACCCGACCAGCGTCATTCCGACCACGATCGTGCTCGACCGTGAACATCGCGTCGCCGCGGTCTATCTCAAGGAACTACTGGCAGACGATCTCCAGCCTGTGGTCGAACGCATCGCCCGGGAACAGGGATGACCGGCGACATCATCCTGCTCGCCGGGGTCGGCGATGCGTTTCAGACGACTGCGTCCACTGGCCCGCTGCTGCTCGCGCTCGGCGCGTGTGTACTCGCCGGACTCGTGTCGTTTGCGTCGCCGTGCGTCGTACCGCTCGTCCCCGGTTACCTTTCGTACCTGGCGGGAGTGGTCGGCGCGGATGCGCCCGCGGTCACCTCGGCAGAGGCCGCGACCCGGACGAAGACCATTCGTGACGGTCGCCTGCGGGTCGCCGGCGCCGCGGGTCTGTTCGTCGCCGGGTTCACCGTGGTGTTCGTTCTCGCGACGGCGTCGGTCTTCGGGGCGATCCAGGCGCTGTCGATCAACCGCGAGGTGCTCCAGCGTGTCGGCGGTGTGGTCACGATCGCAATGGGCCTGGTCTTCATCGGCCTCGTCCCGGCGTTGCAGAAGGACACCCGTCTCGCGCCGCGCCGCATCTCGAGCCTTGCCGGCGCACCGCTACTCGGCGCGGTGTTCGCGCTCGGCTGGACGCCGTGCCTGGGGCCGACGCTGGCCGGGGTCATCTCGGTCGCGTCCGGCACCGACGGAGCGACTGCGGCGCGCGGCGTCGCACTCATCGTCGCGTATTGCCTGGGGCTCGGCCTGCCGTTCGTGCTCGTCGCACTCGGATCCGCCCGCGCACTGCGGGGCGTCGGCTGGCTGCGCCGCAACAGCCGAGCCATTCAGATCTTCGGCGGAATCATGTTGGTGGCGGTCGGCATCGCGCTGGTCACCGGCGCCTGGGACCAGTTCGTCGGCTGGGTCCGTGACGCATTTATCTCGGAGGTGACCCTGCCGATATGACGGCACAAGACAGTCCCCGTCCGCCGCGGCAGTCGCTGCCCGGCCGGATCGTCGCGCTCGGTCGCAACTCCTGGCGCGCCCTCACCTCGATGCGGACCGCCCTGGTCCTGCTCTTCCTGCTCGCCCTTGCCGCGATTCCCGGCGCGCTGCTCCCGCAGCGCAGCCTCAATGAGGGCAAGGTCAACACCTACATCGCGTCCCGGCCCACTCTCGGGCCGCTCATGGACAAGCTCGAGCTGTTCGACGTGTTCGGCAGCTTCTGGTTCACCGCGATCTACGTGCTGCTGTTCGTTTCGCTTGTCGGCTGCATCGTCCCGCGCTGCGTGGAGTACGCGAAGGCGCTGCGGGCCAAGCCGGTCGCCGCGCCGCGCAATCTCGGCCGGCTCCCGCACCATCGCAGCGAGACCGTCGACGAGGACCCGAAGGCCATGGCCGAGCGGGTCCGACGCCAGCTCCGCGGCTGGCGCATCGTCGAGCGAGAAGGTGGCGAACGTGCGCAGCACCCCGGTGAGATCACGCTTTCCGCGGAGAAGGGCTTCCTGCGGGAGGCCGGCAACCTGGTCTTCCACCTCTCCCTCGTGGCGCTGCTCGTCGCGATCGCCGTCGGCAAGCTGTTCAGCTACGAGGGCAACGTCATCGTCATCGCGAACAATGGTGCGGGACTGTGCACCACGTCGCCGGCGGTGTTCGACTCCTTCCGGGCGGGCAACGAGCGGGACGGAACCGGTATGGAACCGCTGTGCATCCGGGTCAAGGACTTCACGGCCGACTACCTCGAGAACGGTCAGGCCGAGATGTTCACCTCGAACATTTCGTACCAGGCCGGTGACGACCTCGAGACGAACACATGGCAGGACGCGCAGCTCAAGGTCAATCACCCGCTTCGCGTCGCCGGGGACCGCGTCTACCTGCAGGGTCACGGCTACGCGCCGACCTTCACCGTGACGTTCCCGAACGGTCAGACGCGAACGGAGACCATACAGTGGCAGCCCGACGACGCGACGACGTTCCTGTCGAGTGGCGCGATGCGCTTCGATCCGCCCGGCGGCCTGTACCCGAACGAGGACGACCGGCGTAAGAACCAGATCGCGATCGAGGGTCTGTTCGCGCCGACGGCCCTGTTCCACGGGAATCTGCTGTCGTCGAGTTTCCCGGCGATGAACGATCCGGCGGTCGCGATCGACATCTACAAGGGCGACACCGGGCTGGACACGGGTAACCCGCAGTCCCTGTTCTCACTGAACAAGGAAATGATCAACCAGGGCCGACTGGTCAAGCAGGAGCGCGTCAACCTCTTCCCCGGGGAGAGCAAGACCCTCGCCGACGGTACCCAGGTGCGGTTCGACGGTGCCGTCGACTTCGTGAACCTGCAGGTCTCGCACGATCCGGCCCAGCAATGGGTGCTGGTGTCGTCACTGTTCATGATGGGCGGACTGCTGGTCTCGCTCGTCATCAAGCGCCGGCGCATCTGGGTCCGGATCTACCCGGTGAACGGTCCAGGAAAGGATGCCGACACCGCGTCGGCTACATTGACCGAGGATGAACGACGTACCGTAGTAGAGCTCGGTGGTCTCGCCCGGACCGATCAGGCCGGATGGGGCGACGAGTTCGATCGGTTGAGCACCCGATTGTTGGGTGACGCCACGTCATCGCGGACAACACGAGCGCGCGACGCGCAGGAGATGAATTCATGACGATCAACGAGACACTCGCTCAGTACAGCGACTGGTCGTTCGAGTCGGCGTTTGCCGTCTACGTCCTGGCGACGGTGCTGCTGATCGCGCGGTACGCCTCGATGCGGGCCCGGGTCGTACAGGAGCGCGAACTCGTGGCCGCGGGCGGCGTCGATGTCGCGGCGACCGCGCAGATGCCCGGCCGGGTGGTCGAAGCACCCGGTAAGACCTGGTCGGAAAAGCTCGGCGGCATGGGTTATGCCCTGCTGATCGTCGGTGTCGTCCTGCACGTCGCGTCGATCGTGCTCCGCGGGTTCGCCACCGAGCGGTTCCCGCTCGGCAACATGTACGAGTTCGTCACGATGGCGTGCGCGGCTGCGATGATCGCGGGCATCGTCGTGCTCCGCAAGACCGCGGACCTGTGGGTGTTCCTGCTGGTGCCCGTGCTGATCCTGATGTTCCTCGCCGCCACCGTGCTGTATGCCGACGCGGCCCCGGTGGTTCCGGCACTCAAGTCCTTCTGGCTGCCCATCCACGTCACGATCATCAGCGTCGGCAGCGGCATCTTCATGGTCTCCGGTATTGCGAGCATGCTGTTCCTGTACCGGATGAAGTTCCCGATGGGCGAGGAGAGTTCCGGGCCCTTCGGCAAGATTGCACAGCGTCTGCCCGACGCACAGACCCTCGACCGGCTCGCGTACAAGACGACGATCGTCGCGTTCCCGCTGTTCGGTGCCGGCATCATTCTCGGTGCGATCTGGGCCGAGGCGGCATGGGGACGGTTCTGGGGCTGGGATCCCAAGGAGACCGTCTCGTTCATCGCATGGGTGATCTACGCGGCGTACCTGCACGCCCGGGCTACCTCGGGCTGGCGGGACACCAAGGCGGCCTGGATCAACATTGCGGGCTTCGTGGCAATGCTGTTCAACCTGTTCATCATCAACATGGTGGTGTCCGGCCTGCATTCCTATGCGGGTCTGACCTGATCGACACGCAAGTCGAGACCGGGTAAGTCGAAACAGAGCAGAGACGGGTGCGCCCGGGCCGATCGGCCCGGGCGCACCCGTCTCTGTTCTGCTGTTCGCCTGTTCCTCAGCCCGGTTCTAGCCCTCTGGATCGGGGGGCGTGTCCGAACCGGGTCGATGGTCGGACTGCCGACGGTGGGTGTCGCGTTCGACGCGCCACAGGAACTCGGGATCGTCGTCCGGGCCGCGAACGCTGCCGCGGCCACCACCCGCGCCACTGCCAGGACCCCGAGCGGCAGTGGCCGCGGTCGGCCCGAATGCCTTCCAGAACAGCACGGCGAGCGTTACCAGGCCGATCAACGCCAATAGGTAGATCACGGTGCACCTCCTGATACGAGGGTAGCCGTGTCCGGGCCGGTCGGGTATCGGCCGGCCGATCGGCGTCTAGGCGTGGTGCGCCTCGGTGGTCAGGGATGAGAGGAGCGCGAGCACCTCGGCTTCCCGGAACCGTCGGTGACCGCCAGGGGTGCGCAGGGACCCGAGCCGGCCGGCGTGCGCCCAGCGCGTGACGGTCTTGGGGTCGACGTGGAACAGTGCGGCAACCTGGCCCGGGGTCAGCAGGGCTTCCTTGGCGCCGTTGTAGGTGGGTGCGCTCATCGATCCTCCAACAATTCGGGGCCGACCCGAGGGTCCGCCAGGGGATTCGTGGACCGGTCGGAATGTTGACCGGCTCCGACATCGTGGCACTACACCCCCCAGGTACTCGAACGATCTAAAGTTGGTAAAGGGGAGGTAATAGACAAAACGGGCGAGTCGGGCGGCAAATCGAGGTCTTCATACCGGATCCCCGAAATCGCTGACGGCGTCGGGTCGGACCCCCTTATGGTGGTTCTGTCTGTCCGTTGTCAACGATTCGAAAACGGCCACCGATTCGAAAGCGGCCACTCGAACCCCGTCACGGTTGTCAGTCGACCTGATTCAGGAGTTCAGTCCCGACATAGCCGGGACCGGCGTGGTGCCGTTCGTCTTCGCGGCGGTGGACGACGGTCGGATCGGGACACACACAGGTCGCAAACTCGGTGATGGGTAGGCTGAGGTGGTGAGTGATGCAGCGCAGAATCGTCCGGATCGGCCCCGCGAGCAGGCCAGTAGCGATGGAGTGACGAAGGGGCGCCTCGCGCGCGATGTCGCGCTCTACTCGGTGGCGCGACTCGGGCTGGTTGTCGTGCTCGCCGTTGCCATCATCGGCGGCGCCAAACTGTTCGACGTCGAGATTCCGCTGCTCGTCGCTGCGATCTTCGCGGTCCTCATCGCACTGCCGCTCTCGCTCGTGCTGTTCGCGAAGCTGCGGCGTCGGGTCAACGAATCCATCACGGCGATCGACGCCCAGCGTCGCTCGGACAAGGCCGACCTCCATGCCAAGCTTCGGGGCGAGGACCAGAACCGGTGACCACCGTTCTCGACCGCAGGAGCTCACGGTCCTGGGTCGACAACGCGGTGCGCCTCATCGAGGCCGACGCCCAGCGCAGCGCCGACACACACCTGCTGCGATACCCGCTGCCGGCGTCGTGGAACGTCCAGCTGTACCTCAAGGACGAGTCGACGCACATCACCGGCAGTCTCAAGCACCGCCTGGCGCGCTCGCTGTTCCTGTACTCGATCTGCAACGGCTGGGTCACCGAGAACACGACGGTGATCGAGGCGTCGTCCGGTTCGACGGCCGTCAGTGAGGCGTACTTCGCGAATCTGCTGGGCCTCGAGTTCGTCGCCGTGATGCCGGCGAGCACCAGCCCCGCCAAGATCGCGCTGATCGAGGCGCAGGGCGGCCGCTGTCACTTCGTCACCGACCCGTCGAGCATCTATGCCGAGTCGCAACGCCTGGCCGCCGAGACCGGTGGGCACTACTTGGACCAGTTCACACATGCGGAGCGGGCAACCGACTGGCGCGGCAACAACAACATCGCGGAATCGATCTTCACGCAGCTCCAGCAGGAGGATCACCCGGTCCCGGAATGGATCGTCGTCGGTGCCGGTACCGGCGGCACCGGGGCAACGATCGGACGGTTCCTGCGGTACCGGAAGCTCGACACCGGACTGTGCGTCGTGGACCCCGAGAACTCCGTCTTCTTCGACGCGTGGCGCTGTGACGACTGCACCATCACGTCCACATCGGAGCGGGGCTCCCGCATCGAGGGCATCGGCCGGCCACGTGTCGAGCCGTCGTTCGTCGGTCAGGTAGTCGACCGCATGGTCAAGGTGCCTGACGCCGGTTCCGTCGCGGCCATGCGGCACGCCAGCGACGTGCTCGGGCGCAAGGTGGGCGGTTCCACCGGTACCAACCTGTGGGGTGCGTTCGGGCTCGTCGCCGAGATGCTCGCGTCGGGTCGTAGCGGCAGCGTCGTGACACTGCTGTGCGACGGTGGCGAGCGCTACTCCGGTACGTACTTCAGCGACGACTGGGTGGCGTCGGAGGGAATCGATCTCACCGGTCCCGCGGCGGTGCTCGACGAGTTCGCGCGCACCGGGCGCTGGACGGGGTAGGCCGGTCCGGACCTACGGCCTGATCGGGACGTGCCGGGTCATGGCGACGCGCGGCCACCGATCGAGCCCGCGCGTCGCCTCGTGATCGCGGACGGCCCGCAGCCCGGGGCCGAGATCTTCGGTGGCCAGAATCTCGAACCCGATCCGTGTGTAGTACGGCCCGTTCCACGGAACGTCGACGAATGTCGTGAGCGTCAGCTCGGGCAGTCCGCGGTCGCGCGCCCATTCGGCGACGTGGTGCTCGACGTGCGCACCACCGTCGACGATGTCGACCAGGCAGTACGCGACCGGCGGCGCTGAACCCGTCGCCCACACCCAGGCGCGCCCTTCGGTCCGGTAACTCTCGAACAGCGTGAAAGTGCATCGGTTCGTGCACTTGAACGTGTTCAACTCTGAGGCTACCCTCAAGTTGAACACGTTCAAGTGAGGGGGATGTCGTGGGCGATCGTGGGAACGAGACCCGAGAGAAGCTGGTGGAGACCGCTTTGCGGCTCTTTCGTGACGAGGGTTTCCAGTCGACGACCATGCGCCGGATCGCTGGGGAGGCAGGCGTTTCGCTCGGTAACGCCTACTACTACTTCGCGAGCAAGGACGAGCTCGTTCATGAGCTGTATCTGGTGATTCAGCGCGATCACCGCGACCGGGTGCTTCCGCTTCTGCGTGAGGGCGGCTCACTCGAGGAGAACCTGAGAACGGTTCTGCACGCCGGACTCGATGTCATGGCTCCCTATCACGGCTTCGGCGGCACATTCCTGCAGAGTGCGCTACCGACCACATCGCGATCCAGCCCGTTCTCGGTCGAGTCGACCGACGCGCGAGCGATGGCAATCGATCTGATGCGCGATGTTCTGATTGCCTCTCGGCAGAAGACGCCGCTGTCATTGGAGAAACAGTTTCCCACGCTTCTGTGGCTCACCTATCTCGGTGTGACGTTGCACTGGGTCACCGATTCGTCTCCAGGGCAGGTACGCACCCGTGCGCTGGTCGACGGACTTTCCCCTGTGGTTGCCAAGGCAGTCAAGCTCGCCCGATTGCCAGTTGCCCGGAGCATCGTCAGCGATCTCGCCAGATTGATGACCAATGTCAGTACGCGAGAAGGGGTCACCACGCGATGAGCACCATGAAGAGCGTCGTCATTTGCGGAGCGTCAGGCTACATCGGGCAGTACCTCCGCCGCTCGCTCGAAGCGGACCAGGTCGCCGTGCGGACGATCGGCCGACGCGACTCGAGTGATGCGACCTGGTCCGATGAACAAGGCGTCGTCGATGTTCTCAGCGGTGCGGATCTGGTCGTCAACCTCGCCGGCCGCTCGGTGAGCTGCCGTTACAACAAACGCAACGCCGATGAGATCTTCGCATCGCGGGTGGAAACCACCGCCCTACTCGGGCGCGCGCTGGCTCGCACGCCGCAGCCGCCGTCGCTGTGGGCGAATGCCAGCACCGGCACGATCTACCGCGACGCGCGTGATCGACCGATGGACGAGACGACCGGCGAACTCGGCCAAGGATTCTCCGTGGCTGTCGCACGAGCCTGGGAGCAGGAGCTACGCGATGCACCGACACCCATCCGGAAGGTCGCGCTCCGGATGTCGATCGTGCTCGGAGCCGGCGGCGGGGCGATCAACCCCGTCATCAATCTGGCCCGCCTTGGCTTAGGCGGCAAAATGGGCGACGGTCGGCAGATGTTCAGTTGGGTGCACATTGCTGATGTCGTTCGTGCGATCGCCCATGTCTTCGAACGCCAGGACATCTCCGGCCCCGTCAACATCGCTGCGCCGTTCCCTGTCACAAATGACGAGATGATGCGTGAGATGCGCGCGGTGCTGGGTCGGCGGCGAGGGTTGCCGACACCCGGCTGGATGCTGGAACTCGGTGCACGGGTGATCCGCACCGAGGCTGAACTGGTACTCAAGAGCCGTTGGGTCGACCCGGCTGTGCTCGCAGAGACCGGCTTCGAGTTCCAGTATCCAACTCTGGGGTCGGCGTTGCACCAGATCGCCCGGGAGACTCCACGCGGCCTACTTCCCGTGGCGCTCGGCTGAACGACAAGACTCCGGATAGTGCGTGTTGGCCCGCAACGCGGGCCGTAGCTCAGCTCTCGAGCGAGGGCTTGGCGACGATCTGCGAGGCGATCGCGGTGCCGGCGGCGACGGCGGCGACGGACGGCCACGCGCCGATCTTCTTCGCTAGCGGGTGCGAGCCGCCGAACGCCCCCACATAGGTGCCGAGGAGTGCCGCGGCGCGGCCCGGGCCGGAACTCTTGGCCCAGCTGTAGGTGCACACGCCGCCGACTGCCGCGAGCACCACGCCGCCCAGCTGGCGGTTGCCGGTCTGACGTGCGACGGCATATCCGCCTACGAGTCCGGCTGCGGCGAGAGCGGAGGTGGCGGTCTTGTTCAGCATCGAGGTGATCTCCCGTTCAGAGTGCGTGTCAGGGTTGTGAGAAGTGTGACAGTCGATTTCGAGGCTACGACAGGTCGGTGCCCGTGCCGACATGAGAACCCTCACGCGCGCCGATTCTCGCTATCCGGGTAGACGTCTGCACCCGCGGCGCTGGTCGCCGCGTTCCACGAACGTCCGGGCGGAGCTCCGCTCGGATGCCACACAACCTACGTAACCGTAAGTTGTGTACCGTCGAACCCGGATGAGGCGATCGGGAACGGAGGCTCGGCATGGGCGGGCTCGATTTGAACAGGCTGGTGCAAGGGCGTGCGACGCGGCCCGAGGTGGCCCTCGGCAACTTCGAGGCGGTCTACGACTACTACGTCGATCACCAGCAGAACCGGCTTGTCGCGCGCGCAGCCTATGCCGCGCTCAGTGCGCGATACCGTCCGCGGATTCGATACGCCGCAGGCGCTCGGGAACAGCTGCGCGATCTGCTCGCGTCGGGGACGCGGCTGATCGTCTCGGCGAACCACCTGTCGGACAGTGACCAGTACACGCTCGCCGCGACCGCGTGGCAGACTCCGCTGCGCCGTGCGATCGGCCGCACTCGGGTGCTTGCCAAGGATGAGCTGTTCGCCGAGCCTGGACTCCGCCGCAAGGTCGACATGATGGGTTCGATCCCGGTGTTCCGCAGCAAGAATCACGGACTTCGCGCGGTAGCAGAGGCGGGACGACGGATGATGGACATCTCCGCCGAGCGACTGCGCCGAGGGGACGTACTGGCGATCTTCCCGGAGGGGACCTGCAATGACGGCGACCCGACGCGCGTGCAGCTGATCAACAGCGGTATCGGCCATATCGCCGTGAAGGCTCGCAAGCTCGGCGCCCCTCCTGCGCTGCTGAGCATCGGGATCAGTTATCGCCCGGACGGCGTCCGGTCGGCGAGCGTGTTCGTCGGGGCGCCGATCGTCGAACTGCCGTCGACACCGATGGATATCGCGCGCACCGTCGCGGATGATCTGCAGCTTGTCGTCGACGGTGCTGTCGCGCGGCGCTGACGGCCCGGGGCGCAGTCAGCGGGTGGCCGCGCCGTAGGCCTCGATGCAGCCCTCCGTGAAACTCGGAGTGTCGAGTTCTCCGACCTGGATGACGCCACCCCGATACCAGACCTGGATGTTGGCGGAAAGGGCTGCGCCCTCGTGACACCACTGCTCGAGTTGTTCGTCGGTCGGGTATCCCGCATTGATCTGGTTGTACATCAGCGCCTGGCTCTCGCCGTATTCGCGTCCGGCGGCGAGCGACGGGTCGTCGCCCAGTGCGAAGTGGCCGGCGACAAGGGTGACCGCGACGAGCAGTGTGGCGGCAGCGAAGGCAGTCAGCCAGTTGTCGCGCAACGCGATCATGAGCAGATGGTAACCATACCGAACGGTACATTGTCTGGGTTTTCGGTTCAAGCGGCCGGATCGGGCACCGTGCCGAGTTCGATCCGCACGTGCGGTCGGCGTGGCAGTCTGAGGTCATGGACTCGTTCTTCGCGGCACTCGATCAGCTGGTCCGTCGCGTCCCGTTGCGGATCGATCGACCCCGGGGCGCAGCGCACCAGCGCTTCCCCGAGGTGATCTATCCCGTCGACTACGGGCATCTCGAGGACATCGGGGCCAGCGACGGCGAGGGCGTCGACGTGTTCCGGGGGTCGGCGGCCGGTGCCGGCATCGTCGGGATTGCGCTCACCGCGGATCTGACCAAGCGGGATGTCGAGGTCAAGGTCCTGCTCGACTGTTCGGAAGATGAGATATCGCTGATCGAGCACCTGCTGCACGAGCGTCTGCGTTTGAACGCGAGCATCATCCGGCGCCCGTGAGATGTCCGCATCGCGGGGGTTCGTGCCAGCATGTGCGTATGACATTTCTGATACGCCTGGTGATCAATGCGGTCGCCATCTGGCTTGCGTCGCAGTGGGTGAACGGCCTGGTGATTGCGGACTCCGGCGAGGGAGCAGGCACGGACGTCCTGATCATTCTCGGTATCGCGCTGGTTTTCACGGTGGTGAATGCGTTTGTGAAGCCGATTGTGCAGTTGCTCTCACTTCCGCTGCTCATACTTACGCTCGGCCTGTTCACTCTGGTGATCAACGCGTTGATGCTCATGCTCACGTCGTGGATCAGCTCGCAGACCGACTGGGGCTTGAGCGTCGACGGCTTCTGGACCGCGGTGTGGGGTGCCCTGATCATCTCGGTCGTGAACTTCGTGCTCAGCGCGCTGGTTCCGGACGACAAGTGACATGAGCGTTCGTCGGGTCGTTCCGGACATCCGATCGAGGTCGTTCGACGAGAGCCGAAACTTCTACGGCGCACTCGGATTCGTCGAGGTGATGAACCAAGGGTGGGTGATGACGATGGGGTCGCCGTCCAACCCCACTGCGCAGGTCACGTTCATGGGTGCCGATGCGACCGCGCCGGTGCACCCCGACATGAGCGTCGAGGTGGACGACGTGGATGCGATCCACGAGGCGATGGTCGCGCGTGGCGCGACCATCGTCCATCCGTTGCAGGACGAGGAGTGGGGCGTGCGGAGGTTCTTCGTGCTCGACCCCGACGGCCGCGTCGTCAACGTGCTCGGGCATCGCACCGAGCAGGGATAGCTGAGAACGGGTCAGCCGAGCCCGAGTGCCAGTCCGGTGGCCGTGGCCCACACCAGCATCGACATGCCGGTGACCGCGAGAGCAGGGATCAGCGCGGGGCCCCGGCCACCGCTGCGTACGGGTGCGTTGGCCTTGATCGCGAGCGGGAGTGCGATCAGACCCACCAGCGCCCACGGCGTGCGGGCCAGAAGCGCGAGCGTCACCACGAACGGCACCACCAGCAGCGCCAGGTGCAGCATGCGGGTCCGGGTGTCGCCCAGTTTCACTGCGAGGGTGATCTTCCCGGACTCGGTGTCGGTGGGGATGTCGCGCAGATTGTTGGCGACCAGGACGGCGCTCGAGAACGAGCCGACCGCAATCGCGGCGAGCAGGCCCGCCCAATCGACCCGGCCGGCTTGCACGAACTCGGTGCCCAGCACCGCGACCAGACCGAAGAACACGAACACCGCGATCTCGCCGAAACCGCTGTAGCCGTAGGGGTTCCTGCCGCCCGTGTAGTACCACGCACCGAGGATGCACACCGCGCCCACCAGGATCAGCCACCACGCCGAGACCAGCGCGAGGGTGATGCCCGCGACCGCGGCCACGGCGAAGCAGCAGATCGCAGCGGCCTTGACCGCACCCGGCGAGGCCAGCTTCGAGCCGACGAGGCGCAGCGGGCCGACGCGTTCGTCGTCGGTGCCGCGGATGCCGTCCGAGTAGTCGTTCGCGAAGTTGACGCCCACGATCAACGCGACCGACACCACCAGCGCGAGCAGTGCTTTCCACCACACGGCGGCGCCGAGGGACGCCGCCGCGCCGGTACCCGCGAACACCGGTGCGATCGCATTGGGAAGGGTGCGCGGGCGTGCGCCCTCGATCCACTGGGAGACAGATGCCATGCGCCGATCCTTTCACCTCGGCCGGATCGGGTGGCCGCACGGTCCGGCCGCACTCGTCGAGGATGGGTGGGGGGACACCCCGCCGACGCGTACTGGCCGGTGACGCCCATGAGGGAGCGCACCGCGAGGGGTTCCCAGACGATGTCGCGGTCGAAGATCAGGGATGCGACCGTGATACGGAGCGGGGCCGCAGCGCCATGCTGCGGCCCCGCTGGAGAACCTGCAGTTACGCGACGATGGCGCCGAGCAGACCGCCGAGGTCTATGTCGCCCAGGCTGCCCGTCAGCATGCCGACGCTGCCGTACGTCTCACCGATGCCGATGAGTTGTGGCTCGCCCAGCACGGGATCCGGAGAGAGGATGGAAACACACCCGCCGATGAAGGCGTATGCGCCATCGGCAAGCGGTGGGGTGGTGTAAGTCTTGGTGGTTCCCGCCGTTGCACCGTCGTGGACACTGTTCCACGCCACGAAGCCCGGCTCCAGGAGCTTGGTGGGATCTTCCGTCAACGCAGGTACCTTCGCGGAGTCGATGGCTGCCGCGACACAGGTACTCGTCTCGTCCTGGTTGGGGTTGGTGATCGTCACATTGACGACGTTGCCCGCGACTTCGGTGACCAAAACTGGTGGCTCGAGTCCGGCCGGAGCGGCGGAGGCCAACGCGGGAGCGGCTAGGACGGCGGCAGCGGCAACGGCGCTGCCGACGGCTGCGCGCGAGAGAAGGGTCGTGGTACGGATGCGCATAGTCGGACCTTTCGGGGCATGGGGGAGTGATGATCTCGGCGCGGGCCTACCAAACTAACTCGTGACCAAGATCACTTGCGGACAGCATTGACGGTGAATGCGGTTATGGCAAGTGGAAGTTGAAAAAGTGGACGTTTGTACTAGAAAAGCGCGGTGGTGCAGGCATCCCCGACTGGTGCCCGCACCACCGCGCCCGATTCGGTGTGGTGTCGAGAAGTCTGTGGCTACTCGGCCGGCTGTGCCGAGCCGGTGGTGAGGGCCGAGATCAGCGCGTCGACCTTTCCTGTGGTGACGAACTCGATGATGTTCTCGAGGCCGCCGTTCTTCAGGCTGCCGAGCATCGCGTCCTCGGGCAGGCTCACGCCCTTCGGCTGGCTCAGCACCGGGGTCGGGGAGGAGGCCGAGGTGCACTCGCCGAAAACGGCGTACAGCCCACCGTCGAGGTTCGGCGTTGTGTACGACTTGGTGCTGGAGGCGGCCACGCGGTCTGCCTTTGCGGTCTTCCAGATCGCGAAGCCGGGTTCGAGGATCTTCGACGGGTCGGCCTGTAGCTCCGACGTCCGCGACTCGGGAATTGCGAAGGCGCCGCAGCTCATCGATCGATCGGTATTGGTGTTCTTGACGGTGACCGCGATCGTGTTTGCCACGGAGTTGGCGGTGATCGTGGGTGCCTTGACTGCCGGTGCGGCCGTCGCCAGCGCAGGAACCGCGAGTGTCGACGCCGTGATCAGCGCGACGCCACCGAGGGTGCGGGCGAGGATGTTTCGAGTACGCAAATGCATGTACAACCCCTTGTCGATTCAAGTCTGCGGACAAGTGATCGCGGCCCTCGGTCCCCCGAAACCAAGATCACTTTCGACAGCATCAGCGCTCAATGGACTTCTCGCAACAGGAAGCCCGCGGAATCCCAAAACGAGGTGGCATTGCGGGAGATGAATCCTCGGGGCGGCAGGTGAGAAATGTCTCTGATCAGCGAGAATTGCAGTGGCGTAAGTAAATTCGCGAATCTATAACGATATTGTTTCGGTGAACAAACTGGTTGGGCGTTCAATTGTTTGTTCAACTATCTGGGTATATTTCGGGCTCGCTGACCTCAACTCCAGGATTCGCGTAGCGCCTGTCGATCGATCTTTCCGGGCCCGCGGAGCGGCAGCGCATCGACCAGGCGTAGCTCCCTCGGTGCCGCCGTCACATCGAGCGCGGCGCTTACGTGTTCACGTAACTCCACGAGGGTCGGGCGCGCTCCGGGTGTCGCGACGACCGCCGCTACCACGCGCTGGCCGAGGCGCTCGTCGGGAACGCCCACCACGGCGCACTCACGCACGGCCGGATGCTCTGCGAGAACCGCCTCGACCACCTGCGGCACCACAGTGAGCCCACCGGTGGAGATGGCCTCGTCCAGGCGTCCCCGGATCGTCAGGATTCCGGCGTCGAGGGTGCCGGCGTCGTCGGTGCAGAACCAGCCCGGCTCGGCAAACGCGGGGTGGTCGGGCCGCCCGCGGTACCCGGCGGCAAGCATCTCGCCGCCGAGCAGCACCCGCGAGTCCGCCGCGATTCGCACTCGTGCACCATCGATTGGGACGCCGTCGTACACGCAACCACCGCACGTCTCGCTCATGCCGTAGGTCCGCACAATCGTCAGCCCCGAATCCACGGCACGCCGCAGCAGGGGTGCCGGTGTTGCGGCACCACCGAGAAGCACCGCGTCGAGCGACGCGAGCGCCTCCATCGCGGCAGGATGGTCGAGGGCCTTGACCAACTGCGTCGGCACCAGCGATGTGTAGCGCCGCGGACCGTCCATCGCGTCGACTGCGGGCGGCAGGGCGGACGGATCGAACCCACCGGCGACATCCATGACGACCGGCGCCGTTCCGGCGAGGATGCTGCGCATCAACACCTGTAAGCCCGCGATGTGGTGGGCCGGCAGGGCGAGCAGCCACGAGCCCGGTCCGCCGAGGCGGCGGTGGGTGGATTCGCCGCTCGCCCGCAACGCCCTGGCGGTGAGCATCGCGCCCTTCGGTATGCCCGTCGTCCCCGACGTCGCCACGACGAGTGCGACGTCGCCGGCCTCGGGGATGTCGTCGATGGGCTCGCCGGGGCGTAACGCCTCACACAGCCGCGCGGTCTCGCGGTCGTCGCGCTCCGGTACCGGCAACAACGGCGGGCCGGCACCGTCGAGTGCGGCCTCGAGCAGGGGGAGGATCGACGCGACGGCAACGCCGGTGGGAACCGGCAGGGTCTTCAGGAGCGCGCTCACACCCCGATGCTTTCACGCGGGCGAGGTCACGTCCGGGGCGGTCCGGCCAGTGGCCACCCACCTGCGGACAGGTGGGAGCGCACTCGATCCACATCGGTTTCGAGTGGCATCTCGTTGGTGATCTTCGTGATCAGCACCTGGATGTCGGTCTTCGAGATCGGTAGATCGCCGTGCTCGATCAGAGCCGCGGCAACGATGTCGACCTCGTCCTCGGACAGGCGGCGGGTGAGCAGGGCGAGCAGGGGGACGTAGTCCTGTTCTGGGACGCCGTTGGGGTACCCGGCGCGCAGCCAGTCGATGATCGTCGAGAGAAACGGAGGCAGGCTCAATGGTGCTCCTGAACTCGGTCCGTCAGCTCTGGCTGCCGGGCACTTCCTGATCGTCGGCGATAACGGGCCAACCACCCGCCACGAGGCGTTCCGTGACCCGTTCGAGGTCCTCTGCGGTCGGCTCCTCGTGGATGACGCCCGCGATGATGCTCTTGAGGGCGTCGTAGTCGACGTGACGGTCCGGGTGTTCGTGCGCCGTCTCGATGGACAGCTCGACCACCTGGCTGATCTCCTCGTCGGTGAGCCGGCGCCCGAGAACGGCGAGCAGCGCGAAGTGATCCTTGGCGGGAACGCCCTCCGGATATCCGGCGCGGAGCCAGTCGAGTACCGAGCGCAGCGTGCTCTTGTGCGCCGAGCGGTGCGTGTCATTCATCACGGATACGGTCACTTTCACGAGGGGAGCGGGGGAGCTGGTTCTGTGCGCTGCCCCACTCAGAAGACGTGGATGCCGAAGCTGCTTTCGAGGAAGCCCTGCATCAACATCAGTATCCCAGCGATGATCGCAATCAGCACGACGGCGAAGCACACTGCCGCGCCGAGCTTCCCGGCAGCCGATGGCAGGGGTGCCCCTTCGGCGTCCGGGTGAGTGCCTGCGGACAGTGACTTGAGCCCGAGTGCGAAGATCGCCGGAAGCCCTGCGCCGAACAGAAGTCCCACGAGGACGACCTGCCATAGCGAATTGGCGGTTTGGGTCAGAAGATTCATCGGTCGCCTCCCCTCAGTGGTTCGCGCTGGTGTGGTCGGCGTCGGCGTCGGCGTCGGCGTCGGTGGCGGCGGGCGTTGCCCGCCCACCCTCCCACTCGGCGTTGACGTTGGTCGGATCGATCGGCGCACGGCGCGAGCGCATGTACATATAGCCGGACAGGGCAATCAGCAGCGCGAACACCACCAGAACTCCGGGCAGGCCGCCGATCACGTGCGCCAGTGCCCAGCAGATCGCACCGGCAATGCCTGCGGACGGCAGCGTTATCAGCCAGGCGACAGCCATCCGGCCGGCGACACCCCAGCGCACCTCGGCACCCTTGCGGCCCAGGCCGGTGCCCAGGATCGAGCCGGTCGCGACATGCGTTGTCGACAGGGGCAGACCCAGGTGGCTGGACGTGAGGATGATCGCGGCGGACGCCGATTCGGCGGCCATGCCCTGAGGCGCCGCGATCTCGACCAGGCCTTTGCCGAGCGTGCGGATGATCCGCCAGCCGCCGAGGTAGGTGCCGAATGCAATCGCGATTGCGCAGCTGAGCTTGACCCAGAACGGCATTTCCGCATCCGCGGAGATCGAACCGTGTGCGACGAGTGCCAGGAAGATCACGCCCATCGTCTTCTGGGCGTCGTTGGTGCCGTGTGCGAGGGAGACGAGGGACGCCGAGCCGACCTGGCCGATGCGGAACCCGCGGCCGCGGGTTTCTTCGGGGACTGCCCGAGTGATCCGGTAGATCAGCCACGTGCCGACGGCCGCCACCAGTGCGGCGACGACGGGTGCCAGCAGCGCGGGCACGATCACCTTGCTCAGGACTCCGCCCCACTCGACACCGCTCATGCCGATCGAGGCGATGGCGGCACCGATCAGGCCGCCGAAGAGTGCATGGGACGAACTCGACGGCATCCCGAACAGCCACGTGGTGAGGTTCCAGAGGATGCCGCCGACGAGACCCGCGAACACTATGAGCAGGAGGTCCTCGCCGCCGACCGTACCGAGGTTGACCACGCCTTTGGCGACGGTCGCGGCGACTTCGACAGACAGGAAAGCGCCGACCAGATTGAGGGCCGCCGACAGTGCCACTGCGACCTTCGGTCGAAGCGCGCCGGTGGCGATGGATGTGGCCATCGCGTTTCCGGTGTCGTGGAAGCCGTTCGTGAAATCGAAAGCGAGGGCAGTGACGACCACTACCAAGAGGACGACGAGCTCTGCGGTCACATGCGAATTGTGCGTATCGAACGCGTAAAAGTACAGCGAGCATCTCGTGAACGCGTGATGAACCGGTCCTCGTTCCCCGATCACCTCGCGCGACGGTCACATGGGTGTGTGAACAGTCACTTTTTCGGGAGCGACCGGCCTCGTGTGGATCAGCGCAGATCCCGTCGGATCGGATGGTTCTCCGGGATCTGGACCAGCACGATCGGGACGTCGTCCGGGTCGGCTATCCACATCTCCTGCAGGCCCCACGGCTCCTCGCGGGCCTCACGCACGATCGGCACACCCGCGAGAACCAGCTCGTCCCGTGCGTCAGGTAGGTTGCGCACCTGCATCCACAGCGCGCCCGCGAAGCGGACGTCGAGTTCGCTGGCGCCGTGCGAGGTCACTTCGATCAGTCCCTGACCGGCGAAGAACACTGTGCCGCCGGGGTATTCGCGGGCGATCGCCAGCCCGAGGAGATCGCGGTAGAACGCCAGAGTCACCTCGTAATCCCGCGGCCGCAGGATCGTTCGGCTACTGAGAATCTCCACGCTCATCCCTCCTGCGCGGGCCTGGCCTCGTGTCCGGGCCGGTCCCGGGTACGCCGTTCTTCCTTCATCTGCGCCTCGAACAGGTGCCGTCGCCCGCCGAGCAGGATGTCGCGCACCGCCTTCTCATGTTCGCGGAACTCCGACCAGTAGCCGTCGTCGAACTCCTCCACTACTTGGAACGACCACCGTCCCTCGAGTACGTTGCGCCCGACCATCGCGGTCTGCAACCGCTCCGCGCACGCGGCGTGCCCCGCATCGATCAACTGATCCACCGACTCGCCGAGTTGGAGGTCGGCCCGGCCCATCAGTTGGTGGAACGCGTACAGATGTCCCCGTGCCTGCTCCACGGTCTCGAGCGCTTCCGACAGCTTGCCGACCGCGGCGATGGTCTCGTCGGTGACACCATCCGGCCGGCGGTGTTCGGGCGCAGGTTTCTGACGGTCGACGGTCATGGGTCCAGTCTGCCTGGCGTGGCGTGGCGATCGCGTCGGTATACCCCTCACGGGACCCGTTGCAGCAATCCGGTGCCGCCGATCGCATCCAGTGAGAGGATCCGATAGCCCTGTTCGTCGAACAGGACAGTGATCCGATCCGGTTCCACTCGCATCACCACGCCGTCGCCCCACGCGCGGTGCCGCACCCGCGTGTCGACCGGAAACTCCGATCGGGTGGAAATGTCTGGGGTGGCAGGTGAGTCGTCATTGTCGCAGTTCCCGCACGGCCGATCGGGGTGGACGGGATGCTCGCCGAAGTACTCGAGCAGGAATCGCCGTCGGCACCCACGGGTCTCGGCGTAGCCGCGCATCATCTCTACCCGGGACCGGTCGATGCGCTGGTCGACGGTCGCGACACGCACCGCCGCCGCGACCGCGGACTCGGCGGACATCCCGGTCGTGGCGATCCCGGCGCGCCCATCCGTCACTGCGCCCGCCCGTACCAGCAGGTTCACCGCGTTGGTGACCGTTCGGGACCGCAGATCGACGTGGGGTCTCAACTCGCGCAAGGGGATCGGGGTCGAGGGGACCGCCTGATAGATCCGCCGGAGCGCATCCTCGTGAGGTCTTCGGGTCGCGAAGAAAGTGCGCAGCGCCAGGTCCTCCGGACGATAGAACAGCACCGCCAGAGCGGGTTCGGAGTCGCGACCCGCACGGCCGATCTGCTGGTAGTAGTCGTCCAGCGAGTCGGGCACCGACTCGTGCAGCACATACCGGACGCCGGGCTTGTCGATGCCCAGCCCGAACGCCGATGTCGCCACCACGACGTCATACCGGTCATCCAAGAAGCCCTCGTGGATCCGCGCACGCTCGGCCGCCCGCATCCCGCCGTGATATCCGGCTGCGTGCAGACCGGACTCGGTGAACCACTGCGCGTACTGCTGCGTCGCACGGCGGGTCGCGACGTACACCAGCCCGGTGCCGTCCACGGTGTGGATCCGCGCGAGCAATGCCCGGCGCTTGTCCTTCGCGGTGGTGCACCGCTGCACCTCGAGCCGCAGGTTTGGTCGGTCGAAGCCGCCCGCGACCAGGACGGGATCGCGCATCCGCAACTGCGTGACGATCTCCTCCCGAACCGGCGGCGAAGCCGTCGCGGTCAGCGCCAGCACCGGAGGATGCCCCAAGCGTTCGATCGCGGCGCCCAGGCGCAGGTAGTCGGGCCGGAAGTCGTGGCCCCACGCGCTGATGCAGTGCGCCTCATCCACCACGATCAGCGAGACTCCGGAGCGATCGATGCGGGCGAGGGTGTTCTCGTCGGCCAGTTGCTCGGGGGACAGGAACAGGTATTCGGCACCGGCCTGTTCCACTGTCCGCCAGGCCGTCTCGGTGGCGCGCCGGCCCAGCGTGGAGTTGACGGCGACCGCGATCGGCGCGTCGTCGGCCGACTCGATGCCCGACACCTGATCGCGCTCGAGCGCGATCAGCGGGGAGATCACCAAGGTCATGCCTTCGCGTAGTGCCGCGGTGACCTGGTAGATCGCCGACTTGCCGTACCCGGTCGGCATGGCCGCTACGACATCGCGGCCGGCGAGTAGCGGCGCCATCGCCTCGAGCTGCCCGGGTTTGAGCCGGTCCCAGCCGAAGTCCTCGCGGGCCACCCGGCGCAGGTCGTCGGAGCGGTTGCACACGGTGTCAGCCGTCGCCGTGCGCGATGAACCACTCGCGGGCCTGTTCGGCGACGATCTCGAGTGTGCCGGGTTCGGCGAAGAGGTGTGTGGCGCCGGGGACGATTCGTAGCTCGTGCTCGCACGTCATCTGTGCGGCGGCGAGTTCGTTGAGCTCGATCACCGTGGTGTCGAGCGACCCGACGAGCAGCAGCGTCGGCGCGCGGACCGCGGGGAGCCGGGCGGCGGCCAGGTCTGGCCGTCCACCGCGGGAGACCACCGCCGTGATGTCTGCGCCGGGCTCGGCGGCAGCCCACAACGCCGCGGCGGCGCCGGTGCTCGCACCGAAGTAGGCGATCGGCGGCATACCGTCCCGTAGTAGCTCGGTGACCTGCGTGAGCCGGTGCGCGAGTAGTTCGATGTCGAACACCAGCCGGCGGTCGCCCTCCTCGTCGGGGGTGAGCAGGTCGAACAGCAGGGTGGCGAGACCTGCGCCGTGCAGGTGCTCGGCAACGAACCGGTTCCGCGGACTGAACCGGCTGCTGCCGCTGCCGTGCGCGAACATCACCAGACCGCTCGCGTCGTCCGGTTCGGTGAGCGTTCCCGACAGTGCGACGTCGTCCAGGGGGAGAGCAAGCTCGGTGCCCATCTATCCATTGCACACCCGATCGGGGATGCACTCCAACCCCGTGTCGCTCCACAATCGGCGGTGCCGCGCCCGCGATCGGCGGCGCGGCACGACGAAAACTGGAGCGTCAGCTCAGAAGTACCAGGGGTACGGCGACCAGTCCGGGTCGCGCTTCTCGAGGAACGAGTCCCGGCCCTCGACGGCCTCGTCGGTCATGTACGCCATCCGGGTGGCCTCGCCGGCGAACAGCTGCTGGCCGACCAGTCCGTCGTCCTGCAGGTTGAACGCGTATTTGAGCATGCGCTGCGCCTGCGGCGATTTGCCGTTGATCTTGGTGCCCCACTCGATCGCGACGTTCTCGAGCTCGTCGTGGTCGACGACCTTGTTCACCGCGCCCATGTGGTGCATCTCCTCGGCGGTGTAGGTGTCGCCGAGGAAGAAGATCTCGCGGGCGAACTTCTGGCCCACCATCTTCGCGAGGTACGCGCTGCCGTAGCCGCCGTCGAAGCTGCCCACGTCGGCATCGGTCTGCTTGAAGCGGGCGTGCTCGCGCGAGGCCAGCGTCAGATCGCACACGACATGCAGGCTGTGCCCCCCGCCTGCGGCCCAGCCGTTGACCAGAGCGATCACGACCTTCGGCATGAACCGGATCAGCCGTTGCACTTCGAGGATGTGCAGGCGCCCGGCGCGGGCCTTGTCGACAGTATCGGCGGTCTCGCCGGACGCGTATTGGTAGCCGCTGCGGCCGCGGATGCGCTGATCGCCGCCCGAGCAGAACGCCCAGCCGCCGTCCTTCTCGCTCGGGCCGTTGCCGGTGAGCAGCACGCAGCCGACATCGGATGTCATGCGTGCGTGGTCGAGCGTGCGGTAGAGCTCGTCGACGGTGTGCGGGCGGAACGCGTTCCGGACCTCGGGGCGATCGAACGCGATGCGGACGATGCCCTGCGTGACATGACGGTGGTACGTGATGTCGGTGAGGTTCTCGAAACCGGGTACGGGACGCCAGAGCTGCGGATTGAAGGTCACGGATCCGAGGATATGCGTACCGCCAGGTGTGTCGGAGGCCACCTCGCGCAGGTCCCGGGGAACCCTCGGCGATACGGTGCAGAGATGAGCGAGCAGCAGCTACAGTCCGACGGCCGGTCCGACGCCGACGTCCACGAACATCACGGCGGGTTCCCAGTGTTCCGGCCGGTGCCGGCCGGGCCGGACTTCGGTCGCTTCGTCGAGGCGCTGCGGCGGCTGCAGGATCTCGCGGTCTCCACCCACATCCCCGACGACATCATCGACGATGCAATCGAGCGCGCCGAGGCACTTGGTGACCTGCTCGAGCCGTATCGCGTCCCCGAGGGCAGGTCGCCGGCCGGCTTCAATCCGCAGCTGCCCGGCCGCGGCAGCCTGTTGATGCTGCCGTGGATGCTCGAGAAGGTCGACGCCGAGTCGGTGCGTTCACGCGGTGTGTTCCGCCTTTACCACCGCGGCGGCAACGGCGCGGCGCACGGCGGCACGCTGCCGCTGCTGTTCGACGACCTGCTGGGCATGATCGTCCACGCGTCCGGCCATCCTGTCGCCCGCACCGGGTACCTGCACGTCAACTACCGCAAGATCACGCCGCTCGAGACGGAGCTCGTGGTGGAGGGCCGTGTCGACCGCGTCGAGGGCCGCAAGATCTTCTGCACGGCGGAGCTGCGCGACCTGGACGGTGTCGTCCTCGCCGACTGTGAGGCGCTGATGGTCCAGCTGCTGCCCGGCCAGCCCTGACCATGTTTCCGGTCGGCGACGAAATCCTGTCACGTGCCCGCGTGGTGGCGTTGCCCATGCGGGTGCGCTTCCGCGGCATCGCCACTCGCGAGGCAGTGCTGCTCGAGGGCCCGGCCGGGTGGGGCGAGTTCGCGCCGTTTCCCGAGTACGACGACGCCGAAGCCGCGCACTGGTTGCGTGCCGGGATCGAGGCCGCGTGGCTCGGCCCGCCGGCGCCGCTGCGCGAGCGTGTCCCGATCAATGCGACCGTCCCCGCGATCGACCCGGACCGGGTGCCGGAGATCCTCGCGCGGTTTCCGGGCGCGCGCACCGCGAAGGTGAAGGTCGCGGAGAAGGGGCAGACCCTTGCACAGGATGTCGCGCGGGTGACGGCGGTTCGAGAGCTGATCCCGAATGTGCGGGTCGACGCCAACGGTGGCTGGACCGTCGAGCAGGCGGTCCGCGCGCTCGCCGCGCTGACCGCCGACGGCCCGCTCGAGTACGCCGAACAGCCGTGTGCCACCGTGCCGGAACTGGTGGAGGTCCGCCGACAGTTGCCTGGCGTTCCGATCGCCGCCGACGAGAGCATCCGCCGCGCCGAGGATCCACTGAAGGTGGTCCGCGCGGGCGGCGCCGACGTCGCCGTGGTGAAGGTTCCACCGCTCGGCGGCATGCGCCGGCTGCTCGCGTTGGCTGACGAGCTCGCCGGCCACGGTGTGCCCGTCGTGGTGTCGAGTGCGCTCGATACCGCCGTCGGGATGGGTGCCGGGCTGGCGGCGGCCGCCGCGTTGCCGGGACTGCAGCTCGCGTGTGGACTCGGCACGGGAGGTCTGTTCGAATCCGATGTTGCGGCACCACGGGAGATGGCCGACGGCATGCTGGACGCGAGCCCCGTCGTCCCCGACCCGGACCGGCTCGAGGCCCTCGCGGCGCCGGCCGAACGCGCCGACTGGTGGTTCGCGCGGCTTCGCCGATGCCACGAACTGCTCGTGACCTGTGGGGACATCTCGTTCGTATAGTGTCGTGCCCGGCCAGAAATGGACCGATCGATACGGAGGCATTCAAAGTGGTTGCAGCGCTGAACGAAACCCTGTTGGACGATGCACGGAAGCCCGCGGTCCTCGCGGACGTCCAGGCGCTCGTCGACGCCGAGGTGTCGGACAAGAAGGGTGCGTCCGGTCTGGCGCTCAAGGGCGGGTACTCGGCGGTCAAGAAGGTTGGTCCGTCGATCGTTCCCGACGCCGTCGAGGGTCTGCTTCCGTCGTTCGTTGCGCGGCTCGAGCCGTTCTGGCAGGAGTTCGTGACCAGCGGAGAGGGCAGCTTCTCGGGCTTCCTGACCGCGCGCAGCGATGCCGCCGCGGACGCCCTGCTGGGCGTCACCGACGAGCGCATCGAGGGCACCGACAAGGGCGCGATCAAGAAGGTCTACTCGACCCTGCGTCCGTCCGCGAAGAAGCACGTGGTCGAGGCGCTCCCTCGACTGGGCGACCTGGTACAGAAGCACGCAGGCTGACGCCTGTGCGTGGTTGTCGAGCCTAGGGACTCGACAACCGCGCACAGGCGTCAGCCAGTCGGCCGGCTGATGCGGCGCACTGGCGGTGTCAGACCCCATTCGTCGCGGCCGAGTCTGCTCAGCGGTGCGATCGCGGTGAACTCCGGCAGGCCGTCGTCGGCAAGAGCGTCGGGTCGCACCGCCACCGCCAGCACGTCACCCATCACGACGAATGAGGTGCCCACCTCGATCACCTGGCGCAGCGAGCACTCGATCGCGATCGGTGAGTCCGTTACCCGGGGCACCCGCACCCGCTCGCTGGGCTCGCTCGCGATACCGAGGGCCGTGAACTCGTCCGCGCCCGGTTCGTACGGCGCCGAACTCGCGTTGACCTGGTCGACCATCCTTTCCGTCGCGAGGTTGACGACGAACTCGCCCGTCGCCTCGATGTTGCGGAGACTGTCCTTGCGGGTGACCGACGTGAACTGCACCACCGGAGGGCTCACGCTCGACACGGTGAAGAAGCTGTACGGCGCAAGATTCGGCACGCCGTCCGCGGACAGACTCGAGACCCAGGCGATGGGTCGGGGCACCACCGACGCGGTCAGTAACGGATAGAAACGGCCCGGAACCATCTCGGCGGGGTCGAAGACTGTGCGCACCATGCCGACCATCGTTGCAGTGACCGAGTACAGATGCCGCCTGGGACCTCGACCGCCGCGTCTGCCAATCTGGAAGGCGTGAATCCGTCCACTGCACAAGCCACCGCCGTCGTCGACGAACTGGTCCGGGGCGGGGTGCACGAGGTTGTGCTCTGTCCGGGTTCGCGCAACGCCCCGCTCGCCTTCGCGCTACAGGCTGCCGATGCCGCCGGACGGCTCCGCCTGCACATGCGGATCGATGAGCGCACCGCCGGTTTCCTGGCGATCGGCCTCGCGGTCTCCAGTGGCCGACCCGTCCCGATCGTCATGACGTCGGGGACCGCGGTTGCCAACCTCGGACCGGCGGTGCTCGAGGCCAACTACGCGCGCATCCCGCTGATCGTGCTCAGCGCCAACCGGCCCTACGAGATGCTCGGTACCGGTGCCAACCAGACCGTCGAACAGTTGGGACTGTTCGGCAGCCAGGTCCGCGCGACGATCAGCCTCGGCCTCGCCGAGGAGGCCGGTGACGAGTCGCAGCGCGGTCTCCGCTTCGACGAGCAGAACAGCCAGTGGCGCAGCGCCGTGTGCCGCGTCCTCGCGGCCGCCCGCGGCACGCGCTCCGGCAACGCCGGTCCCGTTCACTTCGACATCCCGTTGCGCGAGCCGCTGGTGCCGGACCTACGCCCGCAGGGCCTCGTTCCCCAGGGCCGGCCCGGTGGTGCGGCCTGGACCACTACCGTGAACGCGACGCTGGACGTCCCGATGGACCTCGACGTCACCGCCGACACGGTCGTGATCTCCGGCCACGGCTCCGCCCTCCGGCCCGAACTGGCACATCTGCCGACCGTCGCCGAACCGACCGCACCGCTGCACGGGCCGCCGCTGCATCCGCTGGTGCTGCCGCAGCTCAAGCCGCGACAGGCGATCATCACCGGGCGGCCGACGCTGCACCGTCCGGTCTCGAAGCTGCTCGCCGATCCGGCCGTCGCGGTGTATGCGCTCACCACCGGTCCGCGCTGGCCCGACGTCTCCGGCAACGTGCTCGCCACCGGTACCCGCGCGGTGGTCGCGGGGGAGCCTGATCCGGTGTGGCTCGCGCGGTGCCGGCACCTGACCGAGCACGCCGACAAGGCGGTGCGTTCGCAGCTGTCCGCGCATCCGAAGACCACCGGGCTGCACGTCGCGGCGGCGATCATGGATGCCCTCACCGACGGCGACCAGTTGCTACTCGGGGCGTCGAACCCGGTCCGGGATGCCGCGCTCGTCAGCTACCCGCGGCCGGGTGTGAAGGTGCTCTCCAACCGCGGTGTCGCAGGCATCGACGGCACCGTCTCGACCGCCGTCGGCGCGGCACTCGCTTACGAGAGCGAGGGCCGGACGGTCGCGCTGCTCGGGGATCTCACGTTTCTGCACGACGCGTCCGGCCTGCTGATCGGCACCGGCGAGCCACGTCCAGCCGACCTGACGATCGTGGTCGCGAACGACGACGGCGGCGGCATCTTCGAGCTGCTCGAGCAGGGCGATCCGCAGTACGCCGGCGTGTTCGAGCGGGTCTTCGGCACCCCGCACGGCATGGATCTGGCTGCGCTGTGTGCCGCCTACCGCGTCCCGCATCGCCGGGTGGGTCTGGCGGAACTGACCGCTGCGCTCATGACGCCGGGAGAGGGCGTCCGGGTGCTCGAGGTGGCGACCGAACGGTCCGGGCTGCGTGATCTGCACGCGTCGGTGCGGGCGCAGCTGTGAGGCGGTCATGAGCCCCCGAGCCGCGCATCGCGCGGCGGTGACGATCGTCGTCGTCGCCACCAGTATCTCGGTGCTCGCGGTGCTGCTGATCCTCGCGGCGTGGCGCAACGACCACACCATCGAGTCCGACATGGGCACCGCGACCGCCGAGGTGCTCTCTGCGGGATCGCTGCGGTCGGCCGTGAGTTTCGTGACTCCGGACGGCATCACCCACAATCCGGTACTCGGCGTGCTCTACCCGACCAAGCTCACCGCGGGGCAGCGCATCGACGTCGAGTACGCGCGCAGCGAACCCGATCTCGTCCGGGTCGCCGGGCGCGACGCGCGCGTCGCGATCGTGCCGGCAGGCTCGGTGATCGTGGTGACGTGGCTGATCACACTGCCCACATTGCTGATTCTGCGCCGGAAGTCGCCTACCAGGAGTTCCTGAGAAGTTCGCTCAGGAAGGGTTTCTAGACTCGGTCGGATGCGAAGGAGTTCGGAGCGCGCCGGGATGATGCTGATCGGTGCCGCGGTAGTAGTCGTGGTGCTGTATCTGCTGCGTGGCGTCAGCGCCGCGATCTATCGCGCGATCGTCCCGCACACCTCGGGCCTGCCGGGTATCGGCTTGATCGCCGACGTCGCGCTGCTCGCGCTCGTCGCGGTGTTCGGGGTGCTCGCCGCCCAGATGTGGCGCACCCGATCGCCGTACCTGGGGGAGTTGCTGATGGGCGGTGCCGGCGTCGGCATCGCGTACGGACTCAGCATGGCGGTCAAGTTGCTGGTCGGCGAGGATCGGCCATGCCGTGTCGAGCTGTCCCTCGCGGACTGCCCCGCTGCGGGGGACTGGTCGTTCCCGAGCAGTCATACCGTCATCGCTGTCGGCCTCGCGACGGCGATCGTGCTCGCGTCCGAGCGGCTGCTGTCGACGCGCCAGCGCGGTCTCGTGATTGCACTGGCGGCGCTCGTCGGCCTGGCACGTGTCCTGCAGGGTGTGCATTACCCGCACGACGTCCTCGCGGGTGCCGTCTTGGGTTCCTCGGTGACGATTGCGGTTGTCGTGATGCTCGTTCCGTGGGCGCGTGGCAAGGCGCGCTCACTCGCAGGCTCGCCCGCGCCGGATGGGAGCCGGGAGAGTCCGGCGGCGGACGTCGACGTGTGACCCGGTTGGTAGCGTTGCCGACCGTGGCAACTACACACGGGTCGCGGGCCTCGCTCGCGAAGGATCCGCACGAGGTCGCGTCCATGTTCGACGGTGTCGCCAAGCGATACGACCTGACGAACACGGTGGTCTCGTTCGGTCAGGACCGCAGCTGGCGCAAGGCCACGCGGGCGGCCCTGGACCTGAAGCCGGGGGAGCGGGTGCTGGACCTCGCGGCCGGAACCGGCGTCTCCACCGTCGAGCTCGGCCGCTCCGGCGCCTGGGTGGTGGCCACCGACTTCTCCAAGGGCATGTTGCAGGCCGGTGTCGGCCGCAAGGTCCCGATGGTCGCGGGCGACGCGATGAATCTGCCGTACGCCGACAATGTGTTCGACGCCGCGACCATCTCGTTCGGCCTGCGCAACGTCTCCGACTTCGACGCCGGACTGCGCGAGATCGCCCGCGTCACCAAACCGGGCGGACGGCTCGTGGTGAGCGAGTTCTCCACCCCGGTCTTCGGTCCGTTCCGCACCGTCTACATGGAGTACCTGATGAAGGCGCTGCCGCGGGTCGCGCGGGCCGTCAGCAGCAATCCCGACGCCTACGTCTACCTCGCCGAGTCCATCCGTGCATGGCCGACACAGGAGGAACTTGCGCTGCGTATCGAGGCCGCCGGCTGGCGGAACGTACAGTGGCGCAACCTCACCGGCGGCGTCGTGGCGCTGCACCGCGCGACCCGCTGATACACCAGTGCAGATACCGGTCAGCGAATCGTGTATCTCGTTCGTCGTCGGCGTAGCGTGACGGCAGGGGACTCCGCGAGAGGCGAGTGCGTTGCCTATGCCGACCACATCCATGAGCCGCCGCAGAGTCGGGAATCTTCCGGTGGAGTTGACGAGTTTCGTCGGCCGACGCGCGGAGGTCGCCGAGGCTCGCAGGTTGCTGACGACCGCACACCTGCTGACGTTGACCGGAATCGGTGGGGTCGGTAAGACACGTCTCGCACTGAGGGTTGCGAAGGCGTCGGAGCGGGCGTTCCCTGACGGGGTCTGGTTCGTGGAACTCGATGAACTGCACGACCCCGCGCTGCTCGCAGAGACTGTCGCCGGCGTCTTCGGGTTGCGGGATCAGTCGTCGCGGCCGGCTCGCGAACTGCTGGTCGAGTATCTGGTCGAGCGACGCGCACTGATCGTTCTCGACAACTGCGAGCACCTGGTCGATGCGGTCGCGGTACTCACGGAGTCATTGCTTCGCAGATGTCCGGATCTGCGCATTCTCGCCACCAGTCGTGAGGCGCTCGGAATCGGCGGCGAGGTGGTGCTGCGGGTGCCGCCCATGGTTGCCCCCGATCCGGGCCGGCCACGGTCGAAGCCCGGCATCCCCGAGAGCGAGGCGGTGACGCTGTTCGCCGAGCGGGCCGCGTCGGTGCTTCCAGGTTTCGACATCACCGAACACAATCGCCCCGCGGTCGCCTGGATTTGTCATCGGCTGGACGGATTGCCGCTGCCGATCGAGCTCGCCGCCGCCCGCATGCGGGCGATGTCCGCGGACCAGATACGGAACCGTCTCTCCGACCGCTATCGGCTTCTCACCGACGGGAGCAGAGTCGCACCGACCCGGCAGCAGACGCTCAGGCTGTGTGTCGACTGGAGCCACGAGCTGTGCACGCCTGACGAAAGGGTGGCATGGGCGAGGCTGTCGGTGTTCTCCGGAGGATTCGATCTCGAGGCGGCCGAGTTCGTTTGCGGGCGGGAGTTGCCGCCGGAGGATCTACTCGACGTGGTTGCGTCGCTGGTCGACAAGTCGATCCTGCTCAGCGAGAAGGCCAATCACGGGGTCCGGTATCGCATGCTCGAAACGCTCCGCCAGTATGGCCAGGAGCAACTCGCGGCCACGGGTGAGTTGTCGAATGCCCGGCGAAGGCACCGGGACTGGTTCGAAGGGCTGGTGCTGCAAGCGGACCGGGAGTGGATCGGTGCGCGGCAGGCGCACTGGATGCGGACATTGTTCGCCGAGCAATCGAACATCCGGAGCGCACTCGAGTACTGCCTGCACGAGCCAGGCGAGGCGGGTGCAGCGGTGAGGATTGCGGCGGCATTGCATGAGTACTGGTTGTGTCGCGGCATGCTGGGTGAGGGACGGCACTGGATCGCACGCGCCGTCTCCGGCAGCGATGACCGTCCCGGAGCGGATCGGGTCCGGGCACTGTGCGCGGCGGGGCAGTTCGCGGGCATGCAGAGCGACTTAGCGGAAGGGGCGGCACTCGTGGCGCATGCCAGGCGCCTGGCCGACGAGCTCGGGGATGCGGACTCGCTCGCTCTGGTCACGCACGGGGCCGGACGGATGGCGATGGTCAGCGGCGATCTCGACGGTGCCGTGGGTTCGCTGACGGATGCGCTCGCATCGTTCCGCGCGGCGGGCGACACACACCTGACTGTTCTGGCGTTACAGGGATTGGGCATTGTGCGCGGCATGTGCGGTGACGTCGAGCAGGCCGTCGCATGTCACGAGGAAGTCATGTCGATCACGGCTGCGCTCGGCGAATCCGAGTACCGTGCGCGCGCCATGTGGCTGCTCGGTCTGCAGATGTGGACGCGGGGAGATGCCGAGCGGGCCTCGGCTCTGGCGGTCGATTCGCTGCGGCTCTCCCGGATGGTCGACGACCACTTCGCGGCCGAAGGTTGTATCGAACTTCTCGCCTGGACCTGCGCTGACGGCCGATCGGAACGTGCCGCGGTCCTGTCCGGTGCTGCGGAATCGCTCAGCCGGGCGATGGGTACGCCGCCCGCGGCCATTCCGACGACGGTCGTCCATCATGAGGAGTGCCGGAGGCAGATCCGCCGTGTTCTGGGGGAACGAGAATTCGACGCCGCATTCGCGCGTGGCGGCGCGATGTCCTTCGAAGATGCTGTCGATTATGCACTCGAGGAGAAGACGCCCCCGGCGACACCGGCGGAGCCGCGGACCGCGGATGCGCACACCCTTACCCGGCGCGAACGGCAGGTCGCCGAGCTGGTCGCCCGGGGTCTGACGAACAAGGAGATCGCCTCCGAATTGGTCATCGCCCAGCGCACCGCGGAGGGCCACGTGGAGCACATCCTCTCCAAACTCGGGTTCACCTCCCGAGCGCAGATTGCCACCTGGGTTGCGGGCCAGGCAGCCGAGTGACGAGTGTGCGCAAACTCAGCTGAACGGCGGGCGGGTGTCGAGGCGCAGCGACGCTGCCCCGGATGCCCGCCACGCGCGGGCGGTCAGATCCAGATCCTCTTCGGTGACGAGATTGCCCATCACCCGTACCGCGACGGTCATCAGGGCGCGCGAGCGCAGCGCGACAGGCCCCGACGCCGGCAGGAACCGGGCCAGCGTCAGCAGGCCGGCGAGGCGGCGCGCGATCGAGAACGCGTGGCCGTAACGCTCCCGCAGGATCGCCGGCCACACGTCGCTCAGGTCGTCCCGGTCGAGGACCTCAGCGATCAGCCGTCCACCTTCGAGGCCATAGTCGATGCCCTCGCCGTTGAGCGGATTCACACAGGCCGCAGCGTCGCCGATCAGCGCCCAGTTGCGGCCCGCGACACCCGAGACCGCGCCGCCCATCGGCAGCAGCGCCGACGCCACCGAGCGCACGTCACCGTCCAGCTGCCACTCGGCTCGCCGCTGCGCAACGTACAGCTCGAGCAGCGGCCGCAACGCCCCCGGTGCGGGACGTTTGGCAGTCGCGAGCGTGCCCACGCCGATGTTGACCTCACCGGTCCCGAGGGGGAACACCCAGCCGTAGCCGGGTTGGACGGTGCCCGCCTCGTCGCGCAGCTCGAGGTGCGAGGTGATCCATGGATCGTCGCTGCGCCCGGACGTTGCGTACGCGCGCGCCGCCACGCCGAACGCGGTGTCGCGATGCCACTCGCGACCCAGCTGCTTGCCGAGCGTCGACCGGACGCCATCGGCGACGATCAGCCTCGAGCACGCGACAGTCCGGGTGCCGTCGGCCGTCTTCATTGTCACCGCGCGCACCCGGTCGCCCTCGCGTTCGACCCCGACTGCCTTGGCGCCCTGGACCATCTGCGCACCCGATTTCACTGCTGCCTGTCGAAGCCGGTCGTCGAGCTCGGTGCGGCGCACGGCGCTCCCGATGTGGGGGAGGGTGCCGCCGGGCCAGGGCAGCTCGAGTTCACGACCCCAGCCGGTCAGGCGCAGCCCCCGGTTGACCGTGTGTTCCCGGACCCACGTGCCGAGGCCCAGCCGGTCGAGCTCGGCCACCGCGCGCGGTGTCAGGCCGTCGCCGCACGTCTTGTCTCGGGGGAATGTGGCGGCATCGACGAGGAGGACGTCACGGCCGCTGCGTGCGGCCCAGTCGGCCGCCGCGGAACCGGCCGGGCCCGCGCCGACAACCAGGACATCTGTGCTTGCGGGCAGGGTCGGTGCAGCATCGGACCCAGCGGTCGGGAAATGTTCGGCCACCACCCCAGTATCTTCTCAGGCGAGGTTCGTGCACCGCGGCGAGGGCAGGTGGGGTGATGGCCGGAGAAACCGCTAGGTTCACTAGCGTGGTTACCGAGGCGTCACCGACTACAGGAATGGGTACTGACATCGTGAGCACTGAGGGGTCGGAGCAGGCCGCGGCCGCAGCGGGGTCCAGCACCGTCGTGGCCGGCGTGGATCTCGGCGACCAGCAGCTGGCCGACGTGGTCCGTGACGGTCTCGCCCGCGTCGAGGACCTCATGGTCAGCGAGCTGTCCGACGGGGAGGACTTCCTCACCGAGGCGGCCTTGCACCTCGCGAAGGCCGGCGGCAAGCGCTTCCGGCCATTGTTCACGGTGCTCACCGCGCAGCTCGGGCCCAATGCGTCGGATCCGTCGGTGGTCACCGCCGCCACCGTCGTCGAGCTCGTCCACTTGGCGACGCTGTATCACGACGATGTCATGGACGAGGCCACCATGCGCCGCGGGGCACCCAGCGCAAATGCCCGCTGGGGAAACAGCATTGCCATCCTCGCCGGTGACTACCTGTTCGCGCATGCCTCGCGCCTGGTGTCCACGCTCGGGCCGGAGGCCGTACGGATCATCGCCGAGACCTTTGCCGAGCTGGTCACCGGTCAGATGCGCGAGACGATCGGCGTCAGGGAACCACAGGATCCGATCGAGCACTACCTCAAGGTGGTGTGGGAGAAAACCGGCTCGCTCATCGCGGCCAGCGGGCGCTTCGGCGGAACCTTCTCCGGCGCCGGTGCCGATCAGATCGCGAGGCTCGAACGCCTCGGTGACGCCGTCGGCACCGCGTTCCAGATCTCCGACGACATCATCGACATCTCGTCTGCGTCCGAGCAGTCCGGTAAGACGCCGGGAACCGATCTGCGCGAGGGCGTGCACACGCTGCCCGTGCTGTACGCGCTGCGTGAGGAGGGCGCCGACGGCGACCGACTGCGCGAGCTGCTCGACGGCCCGGTCACCGAGGACGCGGCCGTAGCCGAGGCGCTCGCGCTGCTCGAGCGGTCCCCGGGTATGGCCGCTGCGAAGGCCAAGCTCGGTGAGTACGCCGATCGGGCGCGCGCCGAGCTGGCCGAACTGCCGCAGGGTCCGGCCAGTGCGGCGCTGGCGCGTCTGGTCGACTACACCGTCGAACGTGTGGGCTGACGTCAGTCCGGCATAGCGTGTCCACCAGTCCGGGAACCGTCTCGCCGGGCTGGTTCGTTGTCAGGAAAGATGCCGGCCGGGATCCGGCGTCGGTGAACAGGGAAGAGGCGAGTCGTGCACGGTTACGCAAACGGTGCCAAGACGTTCGGTCTGCTGGTTGGAATGTCGGCGCTGATCATCTTCATCGGCTCGTTGTTCCAGAATCGGAACATCCTGATCTTCTCGATCCTGCTAGCCGTGGGCACCAATGCATATGCGTACTTCAACAGCGACAAGCTGGCGCTGCGGGCTATGCACGCGCAGCCCATCACCGAGGTTCAGGCCCCGGTCATCTACAAGATCGTGCGGGAGCTCGCAACGGCTGCTCATCAGCCGATGCCGCGGCTGTACATCAGCCCCACAGCGGCCCCCAACGCCTTTGCCACGGGACGCAATCCGCGTCACGCCGCCGTCTGCTGCACCAGCGGCATCCTCGACATCCTGGATGAGCGGGAGCTGCGTGCAGTGCTCGGGCACGAGCTCTCCCATGTCTACAACCGCGACATTCTGATCTCATCGGTGGCAGGTGCGATGGCGGCCGTCATCTCCGGCCTGGCGAACATGGCGCTCTTCGCGAACATGTTCGGTGGCCGGGGCGGGCAGGGCGCCAACCCGCTTGCGCTGCTGCTGGTGTCATTGCTGGGCCCCATCGCGGCGACCGTCGTCAAGCTCGCGGTGTCCCGCTCGCGCGAGTACCAGGCGGACCAGTCGGGGGCGGAGCTCACCGGCGACCCACTGGCCCTGGCGTCGGCGCTGCGCAAGCTCGAGCGTGGCACCCAGGCGGCGCCGCTACCGCCGGAGCCGAAGATCGCGGCGCAGTCGCACATGATGATCGCGAACCCGTTCCGGGCCGGCGACAAGATGAGCCGGATGTTCTCCACACATCCGCCGATGGCCGACCGGATTGCCCGTCTGGAGAAAATGGCCGGCGGCGGCCCGTCCGACGGCGGTCTGCCGCCCACCTATCGAGAGTTCTGAGCCGACGCTGCCGGCCGCAGACCGCACACCTTCCGGGTAATCGGATGGTGTGCGGCCGGTGCGACGTACGGTGCGAGTCCGGACACCGATCGATCAGCGGTAGTTCACGAACTGCAGGGCGATTCCGAAATCCTCCCCCTTGAGCAACGAGATCACGGCCTGCAGGTCGTCCCGCTTCTTGCTGCTCACGCGCAGCTCCTCGCCCTGGATCTGGGCCTTGACGCCCTTGGGGCCCTCATCGCGGATCTTCTTCGAGATCTTCTTCGCGTTCTCGCTGCTGATGCCCTGGACCAGCGAACCGCTGAGCTTGTAGATCTTGCCGGACTGCGCGGGCTCGCCGGCGTCGAACGCCTTGAGCGAGATGTCGCGACGGATCAGCTTTTCCTTGAACACGTCGAGCGCGGCCTTGAGGCGCTCCTCGGTGTCGGCGGTCAGGGTGATGGTTTCCTCGCCGGACCACTCGATGCTCGCACCGGTGTTGCGGAAGTCGAACCGAGTCACCAGTTCCTTCGCGGCCTGATGCAGAGCGTTGTCCACTTCCTGCCGATCGACTTTGCTCACCACATCGAAGGACGAATCAGCCACTGCACACTCCCAAATTTCATCGCGGTCAACCCACTCACACAGCGGTGGGTGTCACTGACGCTATCGGTTCGCAACCGCCTGTATCCACCCGGTTTGCATATCGGGGGGTGGGTCGTTGTATTCTTCGATACGCATCGGAGCGAGTAACAAACTCTGCTTGCAGCCAGGCAGGTTGCCCGAGCGGCCAATGGGAGCGGACTGTAAATCCGTCGGCTTATGCCTACGTAGGTTCGAATCCTACACCTGCCACACAAGTTCAGCCCCGACCCTGAATGGGTCGGGGCTGAACTGTTTTCCGGGTCCCTGTGGGGACCGTAGTGATCCCGCCACACATCGACACTGTGTGATTTGCGCGGGGTGGTCTGCGCCAGTGGGTCTGCACCTGATCGATACGAACGAAACGTCCGCGCGAGACTGCAGCGTCCGGGAGCCCGCGCATGGCGGGCCGGGCGGAGTCGTCGACGGCCTCGCGTTCCGATTCGGGTGCGGCGACGCGGCAGCGTTCGCCGCGGTTGCCGAGGCTGATGCGCAGGAGCGGAGCCTGCTGTCCGTGAGGCATCCGATCGTGGGAACGCAAGTGCTCTGGGCGACCTTCGATTTACCTGGCCTGAGCTGCCAATTTGGTGGTGAAGCGAAGGTCTGTGTAATCTTCTGGAGGCTTAAGCGCGCAGAGATGCGCCGGACAGCCACGCCCCCTTAGCTCAGTCGGCAGAGCGTTTCCATGGTAAGGAAAAGGTCGACGGTTCGATTCCGTCAGGGGGCTCGCTGGATTGTGGTGCCGCAGTATTCGCGCGACACTCGACACCGAGGCGGTGTAGCTCAGTTGGTAGAGCAAACGACTCATAATCGTTGCGTCGCCGGTTCAAGTCCGGTCACCGCTACACAAGATGAATGATCCACCCTGATCGTCTCCTGATCAGATTCAAGCGAAAGAAGGCGTCCAGTGGCCTCCTCGACTGACGTACGGCCCAAGATCACTTTGGCCTGCGAGGTATGCAAGCACCGTAACTACATCACCAAGAAGAACCGCCGCAACGATCCCGATCGTCTCGAGCTGAAGAAGTTCTGCCCGAACTGCGGCACCCATCAGGCGCATCGCGAGTCCAAGTAAGTTCTTCTTCTCGGAGTCGACGCTCGCGCGTTAGGTTCACTGTCTCCACTGCCCTAACGATGTCGCGTCTACAGGGCAGGTAGGTGTTTTGCTGTGACAGAGACGGTCGTGAGAGAGCCTGAGGTGATGTTCGACCCCGCCGCACACGCGGCAGCGATGGTCGGGCACCACTATCGAGTCACCGACTTCTACGAGATCGGCCGGGAAAAGGTCCGCGAGTACGCACGCGCGGTACTCGATGACCATCCTGCCCATCACGACGAAGATGCGGCGAAGGTCCTCGGTTACGACGGTCTGCTCGCACCACTCACCTTCGTCTCGATCGTCGGCATGCTCGCGCAGCGCAAGCTGTTCGAGGAGATCGTCACGGGTTACGACCTCAGTCAGATCATGCAGACCGACCAGCGCTTGGTGTTCCACAGGCCGCTGCAGGCCGGCGATCGGCTGATCTGCGATGTGTTCTTGGAATCGTTCCGCCAGGTCGCGGGCAGTGACATCATCGTGACCAAGAATGTCATCTCCGATGTGAACGGCGAACTGGTGCAGACCACCTGGACCACGCTCGTCGCGCGCTCCGGCGGTGAAGTCGACGAGAACATCGCGCACGCTGTCAAGGATGTGATGATGCATGTCGCTCCGTAGGTTCGAGGACGTCGCTGTCGGCGACGAACTGCCCGAGCGCGTCGTCACCCTGACTCGGGGTAACCTCGTCAACTACGCTGGGGTTTCGGGTGATCCCAACCCGATCCATTGGAGCGACCATGTCGCCCGGCTGGCAGGTCTGCCGGATGTCGTGGCACACGGGATGCTCACGATGGGCCTTGGCGGCGGATTCGTCTCGTCGTGGCTGGGAGATCCGGGCGCAGTGACCGAGTACAATGTTCGGTTCACCAGCCCGGTGTACGTGGCGGCCGACAAGGCTGCCGAAGTGGAGTTCACTGGCAAGGTGAAGTCGGTGGACTCCGACAGCAAGACTGCAGTAGTCGCAATCGTGGCTCGTTCGGAGGGTCGTAAGATCTTCGGTCGGGCCACTGCAACGGTCCGTTTGGCCTGAGTGCCGGGCGGATTGGGTTTGTTCCGGGTCATTGAAGTACACTGAGATTTCTGGGGTTACTCAGGCGCTGCGCGCTGCCCTACGGTGCTGGTAAAGGCCGCGGAGGGTAGCGCGCATGTCATGTAATCGCAGATGGGTCGACCTGCTCAATCGGTCGTCCAAAGGGGCGTAGCTCAACTGGCAGAGCAGCGGTCTCCAAAACCGCAGGTTGCAGGTTCAAGTCCTGTCGCCCCTGCACCCGGATGGCCAGCGACTGAGAGGAACGACGGTGAGCGAGGAGCGCGGTAAGCGCGACGGCAGCACTCCCGAGTCTGCGGACTTCGGCCCTGTCGACGATTCAGCCGACGCGAACTCACGCGCCGACGCCTCCGCTGACGAGGCCGTAACCGGTCAGTCCGCAGCCGACGAGAGGGCCGCCACTGCGGCCCCGTCGGGCAAGCCGAGTGGCAAGCGCTCCGCGCGCCGCGCCGGCGCTGGCGAACCCATGGTCGCCGCATCCTCCGCCAAGTCTGCGGAGTCGAAGGTCGCCGTCAAGTCAGCGGCAAAGCCGGCCAAGGATTCGTCCAAGAGCGCCCGCAAGGCAGACAAGCCAGCCAAGCCGAACATCTTCAAGCGGCTTCGCCGCTTCCTGCGCGAAGTGATTGCCGAGCTCCGTAAGGTCATCTGGCCCAATCGCAAGCAGATGATCACCTACACCAGCGTGGTGCTCGTGTTCGTCGCCTTCATGGTGACGTTCATCAGCCTTCTCGACCTTGGATTCATCAAGGGCGTCACCTGGCTGTTCGGCTAACCGGGCGCGCCCGTCGGCGTTCCCGAACGATGTGATTGACGAGAGGAAGAGTGCCTCCAGTGAGCACCCCCGAGAACGACTCTGACAAGGCTATGGCCGAGGAGCGTGTTTCGGCCGAGGCGGTATCCGAAGACGGTGTGTCTGCCGACGTGGCGGTCGAGGACGCCGTCGACGCTACCGGCGAACAGGCCGAGGACGGTGCCGTGACGGAGGAGGCTCCCGAGGTCACCGAGGAAGCCGTCGATCCTGTTGCCGAGATGAAGGCGGCGCTACGGCGCGCACCCGGTGACTGGTACGTCATTCACTCCTACGCCGGGTACGAGAACAAGGTGAAGGCCAACCTCGAGACCCGCGTCCAGAACCTCGACGTCGGTGACTACATCTTCCAGGTGGAGGTTCCCACCGAAGAGGTCACCGAGATCAAGAACGGCCAGCGCAAGCAGGTCAATCGCAAGATTCTTCCCGGCTACATCCTCGTGCGTATGGAGCTCAACGACGAGTCGTGGGGCGCGGTGCGAAACACCCCCGGTGTCACCGGATTCGTCGGCGCCACGTCGCGCCCGTCGCCGTTGTCGCTCAACGAGGTCGTCAAGTTCCTCATGCCGCAGCAAGGGCAGAAGAAGCCAGCGACCGCGGCAGCAACCTCGGGCGACTCGGCCGGCGAGACCGCAGCCAAGCCGGTTATCGAGGTCGACTTCGAGGTCGGCGAGTCGGTCACCGTCATGGACGGCCCGTTCGCCACCTTGCCGGCGAGCATCAGCGAGGTCAATGCCGAGCAGCAGAAGCTCAAGGTTCTCGTCTCGATCTTCGGACGTGAGACCCCAGTGGAGCTGTCCTTCAATCAGGTCGCGAAGATCTAGAGCGGTCTCGTCAGAGACGCGCCCCTACACTTGCACGCAGTTCGCAAGAAACACACCCAGTAAGAAACAAGGAACGAAGATGCCCCCCAAGAAGAAGAAGCTCGCCGGGCTCATCAAGCTTCAGATCCAGGCTGGTCAGGCGAACCCTGCCCCGCCCGTGGGTCCCGCGCTCGGTCAGCACGGCGTGAACATCATGGAGTTCTGCAAGGCTTACAACGCGGCGACTGAGTCCCAGCGCGGCAACGTCATCCCTGTCGAGATCTCCGTCTACGAAGACCGGTCCTTCGACTTCAAGTTGAAGACTCCTCCGGCTGCCAAGCTGCTGCTCAAGGCTGCTGGTGTGCAGAAGGGCTCCGGCGAGCCGCACAAGACCAAGGTCGCGTCCGTGACCATGGATCAGCTGCGCGAGATCGCCAAGACCAAGCAGGAAGACCTCAACGCGAACGACATCGACGCGGCCGCGAAGATCATCGCCGGCACTGCGCGTTCGATGGGCATCACCGTCGAGGGCTGAGTGCAGCGGAAGCTCGCACTGGACAGCGGGTTTTTCATCCGTGGGAGGGCCGGCCAGGCCCGCAACCACAACTGAACCATTCATCCGGGTCGAACGCCCAGGGTGAGAAGTAAGGACAGAAGAAATGGCAAAGCGCAGCAAGGCGTACCTCGCCGCCGCTGAGAAGATCGACGCGGACACGCTCTACAGCCCCTTGCAGGCTGCGAAGCTGGCCAAGGAGACCTCGTCGAGCAAGATGGACGCGACCGTCGAGGTTGCCGTCCGTCTGGGCGTCGACCCCCGCAAGGCGGACCAGATGGTTCGTGGCACGGTCAACCTGCCGCACGGCACAGGTAAGACCGCCCGCGTCGTCGTCTTCGCCGTTGGCGAGAAGGCCGCCGAGGCCGAGGCCGCCGGTGCCGACGCAGTGGGCTCCGAGGACCTGATCGAGCGCATCCAGGGCGGTTGGACCGACTTCGACGCCGCGATCGCCACCCCTGACCAGATGGCCAAGGTCGGCCGCATCGCCCGTGTCCTCGGACCGCGTGGCCTGATGCCGAACCCGAAGACCGGCACGGTCACCCCCGATGTCGCGAAGGCTGTCGCGGACATCAAGGGCGGCAAGATCAACTTCCGCGTCGACAAGCAGGCGAACCTGCACTTCGTGATCGGCAAGGCCTCGTTCGACGAAGCCAAGCTGGTCGAGAACTACGGTGCGGCACTGGACGAGATCCTGCGTGCGAAGCCGTCGTCGGCCAAGGGCCGCTACGTCAAGAAGGTCACGGTTTCGACCACCACCGGACCGGGCATCCCGGTGGATCCGAACCGTACCCGCAACCTCCTCGAGGATGGCGAGTAGATCGCGACTTCTCGCGACCCGATAGACATCGAAGGCCGGTGCAGAGATTTTTCTGTGCCGGCCTTCGGCGTCGGCGGGGTGACGGTCGGTCCCGGTGCTCCGAAGTCCTGTGATCCACATCGCGTTCCGGGGCGCGGATGTCGCCGCGACTTGGTGATGTTCCCCGGGCTCGGGTACGCTCCTCGTTGGAGTTCGGTGCTGAATGCGAATTCCACCCCAAATCATGTTCTACCCAAGACCGTTGGTCACCGAGCCCAGCAATGGAGTCGGTTGAAGGTCCGGTGAATGCCGGCGACCCACGCAGGAGGACGAGGTGGGGGACGATTGTCCTGGTTCGATTCCGGTCGAGTGGACTGATCTCCTCGTGTACGCCCCGTGTGCCCTGCACCGGGGCGTTTTGCATTTCGCGGGCCGGCTTCCCAGGGTTCGATCCCAGGTGAGTGCGGCGGTTCGAAGTGGGATAACGACTGTCACGAGAGGAGGCGAAGTATGGCAAAGCCTGAGAAGGTTTCCGCAGTTACGGAAATCACCGAGCAGTTCAAGGATTCGACCGCCGCCGTGATCACGGAATACCGTGGTCTGTCGGTCACGAGTCTGACGCAGCTGCGACGCGCTCTCGGAGAGGGTGCCACCTACTCCGTCGCCAAGAACACCCTGGTCAAGCGCGCCGCTGCTGAGGCGGGCGTCGAGGGTCTTGACGATCTGTTCGTCGGTCCGACCGCCATTGCATTCATCAAGGGCGAGCCGGTCGACGCTGCGAAGGCCATCAAGGCCTTCGCGAAGGACAACAAGGCACTCGTCATCAAGGGCGGCTACATGGACGGCGCTGCGCTGTCCTTGGATCAGGTCAACCGGATCGCGGACCTCGAGTCCCGCGAGGTCCTGTTGGCCAAGCTGGCCGGCGCTATGAAGGGCAACTTGGCAAAGGCCGCTGGCCTGTTCAATGCTCCCGCGTCGCAGATGGCCCGTCTGGCCGCTGCGCTGCAGGAGAAGAAGGCTGCGGAGGGTGGGGCCGTCGAGGCTCCCGCCGACGCCGCTGCCGAATAGCTGATCCGCACCCCGCGCATCACTCTCATCACCACTCGTCCGGGTCGCGGATCGGCGACACAGGGACATAACAGGAAGGATCGCCCATCATGGCGAAGCTCACCACCGAAGAGTTGCTGGACCAGTTCAAGGAGCTCACCCTGCTCGAGCTCTCGGAGTTCGTGAAGGCGTTCGAGGAGACCTTCGAGGTCACCGCCGCTGCTCCGGTTGCCGTTGCCGCTGCCGGCGCCCCGGCTGCCGCTGAGGCTGCTGAGGAGCAGGACGAGTTCGACGTCGTCCTCGAGTCGGCCGGCGACAAGAAGATCCAGGTCATCAAGGTCGTCCGCGAGGTCGTCTCCGGCCTGGGCCTGAAGGAAGCCAAGGATCTCGTCGAGAGCGCTCCGAAGGCGATCCTGGAGAAGGTTGCCAAGGATGCCGCCGAGGCTGCCAAGGAGAAGCTCGAGGCTGCCGGCGCGAAGATCTCCGTCAAGTAAGACGGCTGTTCTCACGCTGCTTCCTCAGTGATGCAGTGAATAGAGGGTCGCTCCGTTGGGAGCGGCCCTCTTTTCTGTTTCGGGGCTGGGAGGCTCGTCGCAATCGCCCCTTTGTGATTCATTTCTTACCCATCGGTAGGAATCACTGTCATGGGTACCACTTCGATGCGATACAGTGACGCAACCCACAGTGGGCCCACGGTGGGAGCGACACGCCTGACGCAGGAGGTATTGGTGGGAGTCGAGGTAGCTGTCGAAGGACTCACGAAGTCTTTCGGCCCTCAGAAGATCTGGCAGGACGTGTCACTCACGCTGCCGGCTGGAGAGGTCAGCGCGCTGCTGGGCCCGTCCGGCACCGGCAAGTCCGTGTTCCTCAAGTCCCTGATCGGTCTGCTCCGGCCCGAAGAGGGCTCGATCATCATCGACGGAACGGACATCCTGCAGTGCTCATCACGTGAGCTCTACGAGATCCGCAAGCTGTTCGGCGTCCTGTTCCAGGACGGCGCGCTGTTCGGCTCGATGAACCTGTACGACAACGTGGCGTTCCCTCTGCGCGAACACACGAAGAAGTCCGAGTCCGAAATCCGCAAGATCGTGATGGAGAAGCTCGATCTCAATGGTTTGGTCGGCGCGGAGGGCAAGCTGCCGGGCGAGATCTCCGGGGGCATGCGCAAGCGCGCCGGTCTGGCGCGTGCGCTGGTGCTCGACCCGCAGATCATTCTGGTCGATGAGCCGGACTCCGGTCTGGATCCGGTGCGCACCACGTACCTCAGCCAGTTGCTGATCGACATCAATGCCCAGATCGACGCCACGATCCTGATCGTCACTCACAACATCAACCTGGCGCGCACGGTGCCCGACAACCTGGGCATGCTGTTCCGCAAGAACCTGGTGATGTTCGGCCCTCGCGAGGTGTTGCTCACCAGTGAAGAGCCCGTCGTCAAGCAGTTCCTCAACGGCAGCAAGATCGGTCCGATCGGGATGTCGGAGGAGAAGGACGACGCTCAGATGGCGCAGGAACAGGCGCTCGTCGACGCCGGCCACCATCACGGCGGCACCGAGGACGTTCGTGGCGTCGTGCCGCAGATGCAGGCCACGCCAGGGCTGCCGGTCCGGCAGGCCGTCGGCCGTCGTCAGGCTCGGGTGCGCGAGATCCTGCACACGCTTCCCTACGAGGCGCAGCAAGGGATCCTCGCAAGCCTGAACGAGGACACGCAGGTCCTTTCCATGTATGACGACGGAGGCCTCGAAGAGTCCACATTCGGGCGCGGATAGGGGATCCAGCGCATGGGGGGCACTCGAACATCGATGATGAAGCCGGTCACGGGGGCGCTGACCCAGGCCGGGAATATCGTTCAACTGTTCGTGGACGTGGTCCGCAGTACCTTCAAGCGGCCGTTCCAGTTCAAGGAGTTCATCGAGCAGGCGTGGTTCATCGCCAGCGTGACGATATTGCCGACCGCGCTGGTCGCGATTCCGTTCGGTGCCGTGGTCTCGCTCCAGACAGGCTCGCTGATCAAACAGCTCGGAGCTGATTCGTTCACCGGTGCCGCCAGTGTCCTCGCGGTGATTCAGCAGGGCAGTCCGATCGTGACTGCGCTACTGATAGCCGGCGCCGCCGGCTCCGCGGTCACCGCCGATCTGGGATCGCGGACGATTCGCGAAGAGATCGACGCGATGAAGGTGCTCGGCATCGATCCGGTCCAACGGCTCGTCGTTCCCCGGGTGTTGGCCATGGTGCTCGTCGCGGTGCTGCTCAACGGGCTCGTGTCGGTTGTCGGTATCGCTGGCGGCTATTTCTTCAACGTCGTCCTCCAGGGCGGGACCCCAGGTGCATACCTGGCGTCCTTCTCTGCGCTCGCACAGTTGCCGGACCTCTATATCGCCGAGGTCAAAGCGGCCATCTTCGGCGTGATCGCCGGCGTGATCGCCGCATACAAGGGGCTCACGCCGAAAGGTGGCCCCAAGGGGGTGGGCGAGGCAGTGAACCAGGCGGTGGTCATCACCTTCCTGATTCTGTTCTTCGCGAACATCATCCTGACCATGGTGTACCTGCAGGTTGTTCCGGCGAAGGGGGCGTGAGCGGATGACGATCGCGAGGGGACGCGGTGACTACGCGCTGATGCGTGCTCGGCGTTGGGCACGAAAGCCCCTGGATGTGCTTGACAACGCGGGCGAGCAGATGTCGTTCTACTCGCGGGCCATCGCATGGACGCCGCGCACGCTGCACCGTTATCGCAAGGAGATGCTGAGGCTGCTCGCCGAGGTCACCTTCGGAACGGGAGCCCTCGCTGTCATCGGCGGCACGATCGGTGTGATCGTGATGATGTCCGGGTTCACCGGCGTCGTCGTCGGCCTGCAGGGCTTCGCTGCTCTCGACCAGATCGGTAGCTCGGTGCTCACGGGCTTCCTCTCCGCGTACGTCAACACCCGGGAGATTGCTCCCATTGTGGCGGCGCTCGCGCTGTCTGCCACGGTCGGCTGTGGTTTCACCGCTCAGCTCGGTGCGATGCGGATCTCGGAGGAGATCGACGCTCTCGAGGTGATGGCGGTGCCGAGTATTCCGTTCCTCGTCACCACCCGGATGATCGCAGGCTTCGTGGCGGTGATCCCGCTGTACATCGTGGGCCTGCTTGCCGCTTACCTCGCGTCGCGCGTGGTGAGCACCGTGTTCAACGGCCAGTCGTCCGGCTCGTACGACCACTACTTCAACTTGTTCCTGCCGCCCGAGGACGTCTTGTGGTCCTTCGGCAAGGTGCTGGTCTTCGCGTTCGTACTGATTCTCATCCACTGCTACTACGGCTTCCATGCTCGCGGTGGCCCGGCCGGGGTGGGCGTCGCTGTCGGGCACGCAGTGCGTACCGCCATCGTCACCATCGCGATCCTGGACTTCTTCCTCAGCCTCGCGATCTGGGGCACGACGACCACAGTGCGGGTGGCCGGATGATCGAGTCGACATCGAAACTCCGGCGTCGTGTGCTGGGAGTGGTGTTCTTCCTGGTCTTGGCATTGTTCCTGGGGGGAACCGTGGCGAGCTACAACAAGGCGTTCACATCGGTCGTGAAGGTGACTCTGGTGACCGACACGGTCGGCAATGCGCTGCCGCGCAACGCCGACGTCAAGGTGCGCGGACTGATTGTCGGTGAGGTACGCAGCGCATCGACGGAGAATGGCCAGGTCACGTCGGTCATGGCAATCGATCCGGACAAGGCAGATCTGATCCCATCGAACGTGACCGCCCGGCTGCTACCGAAGACGTTGTTCGGCGAGCGCTATGTCGACCTCGTCATCCCGGCGAACCCGAGCCCCAACGCGATTGCGGCGGGTGCGACCGTTTATCAGGACAAGAGCGGCAATGCGATCGAGCTCGGGAAGATGCTCGACGGACTGCTACCGCTGCTGCAGGCGATTCCGCCGGAGAGCCTGGCCTCGACACTAGGGGCGCTCTCCCAGGCTGTCGACGGTCGCGGCGAGAAAATCGGGGTCACCCTCGACCAGCTCGACACGATCTTCGCCGGAGTCAACACTCGCATGCCCGACCTGCAGGCGGGGTTGCAGAGCTTCGCGACGTTCACCCAGACGTACTCCGACGCTGCGCCGCAGTTGATCAACGCGCTGGATGACTTGCGCACGACGAATGCCACGGTGGTCCAGGAACGCAAGTCCATCGATGCGCTGATGACGACGGTGACGGCGACGGGGTCGAGCACCGCTGATCTGCTGACCACCAACCGCGACTCACTGATTTCGATCGCCGCCGATTCGCGGGAGGCACTCGAGATCCTCGCGACCTACTCCGGAACCTTCGGCTGCACCTTCGCGAACTTCGCGGAGGTCATGGCGCGATCCGGTGCGATCACCGGCGAGAACTCGCCGAACCCCGGAGCCCGGGCGACGATCGAACTCGTCAACCCGCGCGGGCGCTACCTGCCCAATCAGGACGAGCCGCGGCTCATCGACACTCGTGGGCCGCGCTGCTACGAGCCGCCACCGCTGGGGACCGACATCGGGCAGTACCCGGGTGGTTCCATCCACGACGGGTCCTACCAGCTGCCGACCCGCAATGCCGGCGACCAGAACATCCCCGACGTCGCGATCCCGCAGTTCGCAGCGATGCCCGCGACGGCAACACCGGCGACCTTCGCCGGGTCGCCGATGGAACGGGAGACCTTGGCCGTCGTCTACGGCCAGGCGGCAGGCATCGACCCGGAGGAGGTGCCGTCGTGGACCACCATGATCGGCGCCCCCGCGCTCCGCGGAAAAGAGGTGAGTGTCAAGTGAAGCGACAGCTGCGAGGGGTCGCTGCCCCGCTCATCAAACTGTTGATCTTCGCGGTGGTCACCATTTTCGCGACGGGTGCACTGGCGCTCACGATCGCGAACTCGAGCGCCGGTGGCGGAACCAAGTTCGGTGCGCGGTTCACCGATGTCACCTCACTGAACAAGGGTGACGAGGTTCGTATCGCCGGTGTCCGGGTCGGCCAGGTGACCAAGATCGACATCGCGGACGACCGCGAGGCCCAGGTGGAGTTCTCGCTGACCGACCGCGACTGGCTGCCGGCGAGCACGACCGCCACCATTCGGTTCCGGAACCTCGTCGGACAGCGGTACATCGCGCTCGAACAGGGTGCCGGACAGCAGGGCTTCAAGATGACGGCCGGCGAGACGATCCCGCTGGACCGCACCAAGCCCGCAGTCAATCTGACGACGCTGTTCAACGGCTTCCGGCCGCTGTTCCAGACACTCAGCGCCGACGACGTCAACAAGTTGTCGTACCAGATCATTCAGGTATTCCAGGGGGAGGGCGGCACGGTCGAGGAGTTGGTGGCCAACACCGCGTCGCTGACGAACACTATTGCCGACAAGGACCAGGTGATCGGCGAACTGATCGACAACCTGAACCTGGTACTGGACACGGTGAACAAGCGTGACGAACAGGTCGACCAGTTGATCGTCAACACCGAGCGGCTGGTGACCGGACTGTCGGCGGACCGCGATGTGATCGGTCGGTCGGTGCAATCGCTGTCGGACCTGACGGATGCCACCGCGGACCTGCTGGTGCCCACCCGGCCGTCGATCCAGGGTTCGATCGCGGGTCTCAACACTCTGGCCGGGCACATCAACGAGAGAACCGACGACGTGAACCAGGTCCTCGCGAACCTGCCGGTGAAGATGGAGAAGCTGGGCCGCGCGGGCAGTTACGGTTCCTGGTTCCAGTTCTACCTGTGTGGTATCGACGTGGTCGCGGGTCCCGGTTCGGCGCCCGGCCTGAACTTGCCGACCGGCATGCCGACGATCAACCAGCCGATCTACACGAATGCTGCCCCGCGGTGCTACGCGGACTACGTGGACGGTGAGCGATGACCAGACGACGCAATCCCGCGGTCACCGGCGCCCTCGGCATCCTGGTGATCCTGCTCGCTACGGTCTCGGCATTCTTCCTCGACAGCCTGCCGATCATCGGCGCCGGCAACCGGTACACCGCCGAGTTCACCGAGGCTGCGGGCCTCAAGCCCGGCAACGAGGTTCGAGTTGCCGGTGTGAAGGTCGGCAAGGTGTCCGGCGTCGAACTCGACGGTGACCGGGTACTCGTGAAGTTCCAGACCAAGGACGCATGGATCGGTGATCAGACCACCGCGTCGATCCAGATCAAGACGATCCTGGGGCAGAAGTATCTGGCGCTGGATCCGCGTGGCACCGAGGTCGCGGATCCGAGCGTGCGGATCCCGCTCGAGCGAACTACATCGCCGTATGACGTCATCGACGCCTTCAGCGATGCGGCGACCACGCTGCAGGAGATCGACACGACGCAGCTGGCGTCGAGCTTCGACGTGCTGTCGCAGGCGTTCGCGGGCACCCCGGACGAGATCCGCGGATCGCTCGACGGCGTCACCCGTTTGTCGGAGACCATCGCGAAGCGGGATCAAGAGCTCAAGAAGCTCTTCGATGCGACCAAACAGACGTCTCAGATCCTCGCGGACCGCAACACCGAGTTCGAGAGGGTGCTCGCGAACGGCGGCACCCTGCTCGCGGAGCTCAACACCCGCCAGCAGGCGATCGCCCAGCTGCTCACCAGCACGCAGACGCTGTCCCGGGAACTCACCGGTCTGGTGGCCGACAACGAGGCGCAGATCGGGCCGGCGCTGACGCAGCTGCAGGGTGTGATCGACATCCTCAACGACAACCAGCAGAACGTCAGCAAGTCCCTCGAGCTCGCCGCGCCGTTCTACCGGATCTACGCGAACGTGCTGGGCAACGGCCGGTGGTTCGACTCTGCCGTCACCAACCTGATCCCGCCCGGTCTCCCCGAGATTCCCGGATACCGTGAGCCGCTGCGCACCATGGGGGGTAACTGACGATGAGTGAGGCACGGGCTCGTTCCCGCAGGTGGATTCCGGTCGCGATGGTAGTTGCTTTCGCGGTCGTGGCGGTCGGAGTCCTGTGGTGGGTGTTCCAGAACGCCGGCACCACCAAGATCACCGCGTACTTCGACAAGTCGGTCGGCATCTACGAGGGCTCCGACGTGCGGGTGCTCGGTGTCAAGGTCGGCACCGTGGACTCGGTGGTCCCGCTGGGCGATCAGGTCGAGGTCAAGATGACCGTCGACCGCGGCGTGGACATCCCGGCCGATGCCAAGGCCGCTCAGGTGACGCCGTCGGTGGTCTCGGACCGCTACATCCAGCTGACACCGGCGTACACGGGCGGCGACAAGATGGCGAGCGAGACGACTATTCCGCGCGAGCGTACGGCCACGCCGGTCGAGGTCGATCAGCTGTACGCGAGCGTCACCGAGCTGTCGGAGGCGCTCGGCCCCGACGGCGCCAACAAGGACGGCGCGCTGTCGAATCTCGTCGACACCGCCGCAGCCAATCTCGACGGCAATGGTGACGCGCTCGGCGACACGTTCACGCAGCTGTCCGCGGCGGCGCGGACGCTGTCCGATTCGCGCGCGGACATCTTCGACACCGTCAAGAATCTGCAGGTCTTCGTCAGCGCGCTGGCGGCAAACGACGCACAGGTCCGGCAGTTCAACACCCAGCTCTCCGAGTTCAGCGGCTTCCTCGCGGGGGAGAAGCAGAATCTCGGGGCCGCGCTGAACCAGCTGTCGCTGGCGTTGGGCGATGTCGCCCGGTTCGTCGAGGACAATCGCGAACTGCTCGACGGTAACCTGTCGAGCCTGACATCGGTCACGCAGACCGTCGCAGATCAGCGCGACTCGCTCGCCGAGGCGCTGGTGACGATCCCGCTCGCGATCAGCAACCTGGTCAATACTCACGATGCCGAGTCGGGCACGCTACAGATGCGCGTCGACCTGACGGACCTGCAGGACCCGTACGGTCTGGGCTGCAAGCTCATCGACGTCGCGAAGCTCAAGCCGGGCGACCCGAAGTTCGAAGCGCTCGGTCAGCAGATGAAGCCGCTGATCGACAACTGCAAGGCGATCACCGACCAGATGACTGCCGGAGTGAAGACTCCGACGCTGAACCTGCCGCTCGGGATCCTCAGCGGCGACAATCAGCAGCGCGACGCGGTACCTGGGACGGTTCCCGGCACGCCGTCGCCGCGACTGGGCGGGACACAGGGGGGCACGCCGTGACGAGTAGGCGGATGAGGGCCTGGGCTGTCGCAGCAGGCGCGTGTGTCGTTGCCCTGACGGCGACTGCATGCGGTTCCGGCGGTATCTATTCGATTCCGCTGCCCGGCGGCGCAGACATCGGTGACGACCCGATTCGCCTCAGGATCGAGTTCGAGGATGTTCTCGATCTGGTGCCGCAGTCGACGGTCAAGGTCGACGGTGTCGCGGTGGGTCGCGTGGAGAGTATCGGGGTGGCGCCCGACGGGTGGACCGCGCAGGTGGACACGGTGCTCAACCAGTCGGTGAGCCTGCCTGCGAACGCGATCGCAGAGGTTCAGCAGTCCAATCTGCTCGGTGAGAAGTTCATCGCGATCGCGGCACCTGCTCAGGATCCGTCCGCTGAACGCCTCGCGAGCGGCGACACGATTGGTATCGACCGGACGAGGCACGCCACGGATATCGAGCAGGTGCTGGGCGCGATGTCGCTGTTGCTCAACGGCGGTGGTGTCGCGCAGCTCCAGCCCATCGTCTCTGAGCTCGAGCAGGCGTTCGATGGTCGCGAGCTGAAGGTGCGCGGTCTGCTCGAGCAGGCGAATACGTTGATCGCCGGGCTCGAGGAACAGCGCGAGTCCATCACGCGTGCCCTCGACGGCCTCGATACCCTGAGTGGCCGGGTCGGCGACCAGACCGTGAAACTCGAGAAGATTCTCGATGAGCTGCCGCAGGGCGTGGAGATCCTCGCCGAGCAGCGTCCTCAGCTGATCGAGATGCTGCAGCAGGTCGATCGGCTCGGATCGGTGGGCGCCGACGTGATCAACCAGTCGAAGGACGACCTGATCACCGACCTGCGGGCGCTGCGGCCGACGCTGCAGCAGCTGGGGGAGGCGACCCCGGACATCATCACGTCGCTGCCACTGGTTCCGACCTTCCCGTTCCCGGACTCGGTCATCCCGTCGATCCACGGCGGTCAGGCCAACGTGTTCCTGTCGATCGATCTGCAGATCGGTGAAACGCTGTCCAACCTCGGCGTCGGTCAGGGCGATCCGGTTTATTACCCGCCGAAGTACGGCCCGCCGGTTCCCGTGAACCCGGACAATCCGTACTACAACGGCAACGGTCCGACGCCGGGCTGGCCCACGGTCTCGCTGCTGCCGATCCCGCCGATCGTGCCGAACCCGGTGCCGGCTCCCGGCGCCGCGGTGTCCGCCCCGTTGAACGCTCCTTCCAATCCGTTCGATGCGTTTCTGAAGCAGCTGGGGGTGGGTGAGTAATGGTCTCGCGTCTGGCCAAATGGCAGTTGGTGGCGTTCATCCTCGTCGCGGTACTGGGCGTCAGTTACGTCGGCGCCAAGTATGTCCGGCTCGACACACTCCTCGGCTTCGGCGAATACCAGGTCGACGCGCAGCTCGCCAATTCCGGCGGCATCTTCACCAACGCGGAGGTCACGTACCGCGGGGTTCCGGTCGGCCGTGTCGGTGATCTCATGCTGACGGACGACGGCGTGTCCGTCGCGCTGATGATCGACAATGGGGCGCCGCGGATCCCGGCATCGGCGAAGGCGGTCGTCGCGAACCGCTCGGCCATCGGCGAGCAGTATGTGGACCTGCAGCCGGACACCGACGAGGGCCCGTTCCTCACGGATGGCTCGGTGATCCTCGAGGAGAACACCTCCACGCCGATCCCGGTCGACCAGCTGATCGCCAGCGTCGACACGCTCGCGCGGTCGGTGCCCACCGATTCGCTGCGCACTGCGGTGGTCGAGCTGGGAAGGGCATTCGAGGGCAGGGGCGGCGACCTGCAGGTACTCGTCGATTCGATGGCACGGTTCACTGACGCCGCGAACGAGGCGCTGCCGGAGACTCTGGCATTCATCAGCGACGGCCGGACGGTCCTCGACACGCAGGCGGACCAGTCGGGGGCGATCCGCAACTTCAGCATCGGCCTCGAGCAGATCGCGGCCCAGCTCGAGTCGAGTGACCCCGACGTGCGCAGGCTCATCGGCACCGGGACGCAGGCGTCGGACACCGTCGGTACGGTGGTTGCGAACAGCGGCCAGGATCTCACGAACAACGTGAACAACCTGACGGCGACACTGGGCACGATCTCGCCCACATTCATCGCGTTGCGGCCGTTCCTCCAGTTCCTGCCCGCACTGTCGGCGGGTGCGTCCGCTGTGGCGCCGGGTGACGGCACGATCCATTTCGGCCTGGTCCTCGAGACCAACAATCCGGTGCCGTGCACTCAGGGCTACGAGGGGACGCAGCAGATCCTCGCGGAGATGCGTGCCCAGAATCCGAACTTCGACGACTCGGTCGACAACTTCCCGTTCAATGCGAACGCGCGATGCACTGTCCCGCAGGGAAATCCGACCGGTGTCCGCAGTGCCGAACGCATCGTCTATGCCGACCCGGCGATCCCGCAGCCGTGGGACAGCACGCCCAAGACCGACCCCGACAAGTTGAACCTCAACCCGATCGCGACCCAGCTCGCCACCGTCATGGGTGTCGTGCCGGCCCGGTAGCCTCGGGCAGGAACTTGTTACCGAAGAGTAAGGTTGCCGTGTGACGGAGACCACGAACAAGAACGACAACACGCTCGTCGCGGCAACCGTCGCGGTGAGTGTGCTCCTGGCTGCCGCACTCGTCGCGGCGGGGTGGTTCGGATACGGCTGGGCTCATGCGGCGTTGGTGGAGAAGCCTGCTGCGGATACGCGTGAGGCGGCCCTCGCCGACGCCCGTCAGGCCGCAATCAACCTCAACTCTTTCGACGCTGGCAACCTCGACGAGTCGTTCGCCGACATAGAGTCGTCCGTCACGGGCTCGCTCGTCGACGACCTGAATGCGACCCGCGCTCAGTTGGCGCAGCAGACCAAGGATACCGGCGCAGTCAGTCGGGCCGAGGTGCTCGGCGCAACCCTGACCTCGCTCAACATCGACGACGGCGCGGCCGACGCGCTCGTGGTGCTCGCCACCACGACGACATGGCCGAACCAATCGTCGAGCAAGGTGCGCGTCACGATGCGGATGACGATGGAAGAAGGCGAGAATGGCGTGTGGCGGGCCGCCACGGCCACGAATCTGGGTAGTCCGTCGGTGCTCGCGGAGACACCGGCCGCCGCGCCGGTCGCCCCGGGTGACGCGCCCGCGCCCGTGCCGCCGTCCGGCAGTGGCGGCCCGTAGTCCCCGATTGCCCGCCGACCATGCTGTAAGCCCCGGGGCGATGTCGCTCGTTTGCGGCATCGCTTCCCGCTGGAAGGAGTTCCTCAGTGCCTCCCATTCGCCGTAACGCCAGGCCCACAGCGACGCCCGCCCGGCGGCCCAAGATCGCCGGTGCTTCTGTTCGGGCTGGGTCGGGCGCGCAGTCGGGTCCGGGGCTCGCGACGGTCGATGACGACTCCGAGGTGCGAAGCGGGGTCTCGCTCGCGAAGGGGGGATCGGGCGAGGCTGAGGCCGCCGAGGCTGAGGCTCAGGTGGGTCCGGGCGAGGTCGAGATTGCCCCGCCGGTCCCGTCGGCTCCTCCCGCGCCGGTGGAGCCGGTCGAGCCCCAGGCGGTCGGTGAAGCCCAGGCGGTCGGCGAAGCCCCGTCGGCCGGCCGGAGCCGACTGAGCTGGTCGCTGGTGGCCATCCTCGGCGCGATTGCGGTGGTGCTGCTGGTGTTCGCGTCGGTGGTCGTGATCTGGAAGCCGTTTGCTCAGGTGAGCAACACTGCCTACGTCGACATTGCCGCCACCTCCGTGGTCACCGAGGCCACGACGACCGCGCTGACCACGTTGTATGCCTACAGCCCCGACTCGATCGACGAGTACCCCGCGAAGGCTCGCGGTGTGCTCACCGAGAACATGCGCGCGGAGTTCGACAAGACGGTCGATCCGACGGTGTCCGCGGTGAAGCAGTCCGGGACGAGCACGTCGGTCCAGCTGACCGACGTCGGGGTCAAGGTGCTCGACGGTGATCGCGCCGAACTGATCGTCAATCTCGTCGTCAGTGCCGAGAGCAACGGTGTTGCGCAGGACAGCGCGTCGGGCCCGCTGATTGTCCGGATGGAAAAAGTGGACGGCGTGTGGCTATTGTCTGACATTGCGGATCAGTAGATCCGCACGGCAGGGCGGTCAGCGCCTCCCTGCACGACGCGGTGTTTCGCGCACCCGGGCCTTTCGAGATCAAATCGCCGGGACAAGGCTTGACGCGGCGATGATCACGCGTCACTCTATCCGTGAACATTCGCGCGAAACCTCGCGCGCGGCACCCGCGACGGGTGTCCTTTCTGCTGCCCGGCTCGACATCGACTGAGTTTGGGTGTACTTTTGGACGTTGCGCTGGCTGCCTCCTGTCCACCTCTCGATCTCACTGCGGCGAAGTGATTTGCTTCCTGCTCCGGTGTCGGGGATTCGTTCGGGTTGTGACCAGCGAATTCGCCCCACAGAAGAAGCAGATACAGCGGCGGTCGCACCAGCAAGAGCGGCCCGCGTGAGGTGCTGGAAGGACGCATCTTGGCAGTCTCTAGCCAGACCAAGGCAGTTGCCGGAATCCCCGGAGCCCCGAAGAGGGTCTCGTTCGCGAAAATTCGCGAGCCCCTAGAAGTACCAGGGCTCCTCGATGTACAGACCGATTCGTTCGAATGGTTGATCGGCTCGCAGGGCTGGCGTGAGCGCGCAGCTGCGCGCGGCGACGGTGCGGTTACGGGTGGTCTCGAAGAAATCCTGGCCGAACTCTCGCCGATCGAGGATTTCTCGGGGTCCATGTCCCTGTCGTTCTCGGACCCGCGCTTCGACGAGGTCAAGGCCTCTGTCGACGAGTGCAAAGACAAGGACATGACGTACGCGGCGCCGCTGTTCGTCACCGCCGAGTTCATCAACAACAACACCGGTGAGATCAAGAGCCAGACGGTCTTCATGGGTGATTTCCCGATGATGACCGGTAAGGGCACGTTCATCATCAACGGCACCGAGCGTGTCGTCGTTTCGCAGCTGGTCCGCTCACCCGGTGTCTACTTCGACCACAATGTCGACAAGAGCACCGAGAAGGACCTGCACAGCGTCAAGGTCATCCCGGGTCGCGGTGCATGGCTCGAGTTCGACGTGGACAAGCGTGACACCGTCGGTGTCCGTATCGACCGCAAGCGCCGCCAGCCGGTCACCGTGCTGCTGAAGGCGCTGGGTTGGACCACCGAGCAGATCACCGAGCGTTTCGGGTTCTCCGAGATCCTCATGGCGACGCTCGAGAAGGACAACACCGCCGGCACCGACGAGGCGCTGCTCGACATCTACCGCAAGTTGCGTCCGGGCGAGCCGCCGACGAAGGAGAGCGCGCAGACCCTTCTGGAGAACCTGTTCTTCAAGGACAAGCGCTACGACCTCGCTCGCGTGGGCCGGTACAAGATCAACAAGAAGCTGGGCCTGAACATCGGCCTGCCGATCGAGGCGTCGACCCTCACCGAGGAAGACATCGTCGCGACGATCGAATACCTCGTGCGTCTGCACGGTGGCGACACCACGATGACCGCTCCCGGCGGCGTCGAGGTTCCCGTCGAGGTCGACGACATCGACCACTTCGGCAACCGTCGTCTGCGCACCGTGGGCGAGCTGATCCAGAACCAGATCCGCGTGGGCCTGTCCCGCATGGAGCGCGTCGTGCGTGAGCGGATGACGACTCAGGACGTCGAGGCGATCACGCCGCAGACCCTGATCAACATCCGTCCCGTCGTGGCCGCGATCAAGGAGTTCTTCGGAACCTCCCAGCTGTCGCAGTTCATGGACCAGAACAACCCGCTGTCGGGTCTGACCCACAAGCGTCGTCTGTCGGCGCTGGGTCCCGGCGGTCTGTCCCGTGAGCGCGCCGGCCTAGAGGTGCGAGACGTTCACCCATCGCACTACGGCCGTATGTGCCCGATCGAGACCCCTGAGGGTCCGAACATCGGTCTGATCGGTTCGCTTTCGGTGTACGCGCGGGTCAACCCGTTCGGCTTCATCGAGACCCCGTACCGCAAGGTCGTCGACGGCCAGGTCACCGACGATGTCGCGTACCTGACCGCGGACGAGGAGGACCGCCACGTCGTGGCGCAGGCCAACTCGCCCGTCAACTCCGCCGGTCACTTCACGGAGGACCGCGTCCTGGTCCGCCGTAAGGGTGGCGAGGTCGAGTACGTGTCCTCGCTGGACGTCGACTACATGGATGTCTCGCCGCGGCAGATGGTCTCCGTCGCGACCGCGATGATTCCGTTCCTCGAGCACGACGATGCCAACCGTGCCCTCATGGGCGCGAACATGCAGCGTCAGGCGGTGCCGCTGGTTCGCAGCGAGGCCCCGCTCGTCGGTACCGGCATGGAACTGCGTGCTGCTGTCGACGCCGGCGATGTGATCATCACCGAGAAGAGCGGTGTGGTCGAGGAGGTTTCGGCCGACTACATCACCGTCATGGCGGACGATGCGAGCCGCAAGACCTACCGGATGCGCAAGTTCGCGCGATCGAACCAGGGCACCTGCGCCAACCAGCGTCCGATCGTGGACGAGGGCCAGCGTGTGGAGGCCGGACAGGTCCTCGCCGACGGCCCCTGCACCGAGAACGGTGAGATGGCGCTGGGCAAGAACCTGCTCGTGGCGATCATGCCGTGGGAGGGTCACAACTACGAGGACGCGATCATCCTGTCGCAGCGCCTCGTGGAAGAGGACGTCCTGACCTCGATCCACATCGAGGAGCACGAGATCGATGCCCGCGACACCAAGCTCGGTGCCGAGGAGATCACTCGCGACATCCCGAACGTCTCCGACGAGGTCCTGGCGGATCTCGACGAGCGCGGCATCATCCGTATCGGTGCCGAGGTTCGTGACGGCGACGTGCTGGTCGGAAAGGTCACGCCGAAGGGCGAGACCGAGCTCACCCCGGAGGAGCGCCTGCTCCGCGCGATCTTCGGTGAGAAGGCCCGCGAGGTTCGCGACACGTCCCTGAAGGTGCCCCACGGTGAGACCGGCAAGGTCATCGGCATTCGCGTGTTCTCGCGCGATGACGACGACGATCTGCCCCCCGGTGTCAACGAGCTCGTCCGCGTCTACGTGGCCCAGAAGCGCAAGATCCAGGACGGCGACAAGCTCGCCGGCCGCCACGGTAACAAGGGCGTCATCGGCAAGATCCTCCCCCAGGAGGACATGCCGTTCCTGCCCGACGGCACCCCGGTCGACATCATCCTGAACACGCACGGTGTTCCGCGTCGAATGAACATCGGTCAGGTCCTCGAGACCCATCTCGGATGGATCGGAAAGACCGGCTGGAACGTGCAGATCGCCGGCGACGGCAGCCGCCCCGATTGGGCTGCGACCCTGCCGGAGGAGATGCTCTCGGCACCGGCCGACTCGAACATCGCCACCCCGGTGTTCGACGGCGCCAAGGAGGACGAGCTCACCGGTCTGCTCGGTGCAACCCTGCCGAACCGCGACGGCGTCCAGATGGTGGGCTCCGACGGAAAGGCCACGTTGTTCGACGGCCGTTCCGGCGAGCCGTTCCCGTTCCCGGTGTCGGTCGGCTACATGTACATCATCAAGCTGCATCACCTCGTCGACGACAAGATCCACGCGCGTTCGACGGGTCCGTACTCGATGATCACCCAGCAGCCGCTCGGCGGTAAGGCCCAGTTCGGTGGCCAGCGCTTCGGCGAGATGGAGTGCTGGGCGATGCAGGCGTACGGCGCCGCATACACCCTGCAGGAGCTCCTCACCATCAAGTCGGACGACGTTGTCGGCCGCGTGAAGGTGTACGAGGCCATCGTCAAGGGTGAGAACATCCCCGAGCCGGGCATTCCCGAGTCCTTCAAGGTGCTCCTCAAGGAGCTCCAGTCGCTGTGCTTGAACGTGGAGGTGCTGTCCTCGGACGGTGCTGCCATCGCGATGGCGGACGGCGACGACGAGGACCTCGAGCGTGCCGCCGCGAACCTGGGCATCAACCTGTCCCGGAACGAGGCCGCGACCGTGGACGATCTCGCGAACTAGTTTTCGGTCCCCGGGTCGTGGACCACGGCCTGTGACGCAGACCGTGGTCACGCGGCCCGGGGGCGCTAGAGCACATTTGAATTTGGCAGTCAGGAGAAGCGGCTTCACCCGCTGATCCACAATCCCTCTGGGGAAAGGAAGTTACGTGCTCGACGTCAACTTCTTCGATGAACTCCGCATCGGTCTGGCGACCGCGGAGGACATCCGCAAATGGTCCTACGGCGAGGTCAAGAAGCCGGAGACCATCAACTACCGCACGCTCAAGCCCGAGAAGGACGGCCTCTTCTGCGAGAAGATCTTCGGCCCCACCCGGGACTGGGAGTGCTACTGCGGTAAGTACAAGCGTGTCCGCTTCAAGGGCATCATCTGTGAGCGCTGCGGCGTCGAGGTGACCCGCGCAAAGGTGCGTCGTGAGCGCATGGGCCACATCGAGCTCGCCGCTCCGGTGACCCACATCTGGTACTTCAAGGGTGTGCCGAGCCGCCTCGGTTACCTGCTCGACCTGGCTCCGAAGGATCTCGAGAAGATCATCTACTTCGCTGCCTACGTCATCGTCGGTGTCGACGACGAGCTGCGTCACAATGAGCTCTCGACGCTCGAGGCCGAGATGGAGGTCGAGAAGAAGGCCGTCGCAGATCAGCGCGACGCCGACCTCGAGGCCCGTGCGCAGAAGCTCGAGGCCGACATCGCCGAGCTCGAGGCCGAGGGTGCCAAGTCCGACGTCCGCCGCAAGGTGAAGGACGGCGGCGAGCGCGAAATGCGTCAGCTCCGTGATCGGTCCCAGCGTGAGCTGGACCGGCTCGACGAGATCTGGACCACCTTCGTCAAGCTGGCTCCCAAGCAGCTGATCGTCGACGAGGGCCTGTATCGCGAGCTGGTCGACCGCTACGGCGAGTACTTCACCGGCGCGATGGGCGCGGAGTCCATCCAGAAGCTGATGGAGAATTTCGACATCGCGGCTGAGGCCGAGTCCCTGCGCGAGACCATCCGCAGCGGCAAGGGCCAGAAGAAGCTCCGCGCGCTCAAGCGTCTCAAGGTCGTGGCCGCGTTCCAGTCCACCGGCAACTCGCCGATGGGCATGGTGCTCGACGCCGTGCCGGTGATCCCGCCGGAGCTGCGTCCGATGGTTCAGCTCGACGGTGGCCGCTTCGCCACGTCCGACCTGAACGATCTGTACCGACGCGTGATCAACCGCAACAACCGCCTCAAGCGACTGATCGATCTCGGCGCTCCCGAGATCATCGTCAACAACGAGAAGCGGATGCTGCAGGAGTCCGTGGACGCACTGTTCGACAACGGCCGTCGCGGTCGGCCGGTCACGGGTCCGGGCAACCGCCCGCTGAAGTCGCTGTCGGATCTGCTCAAGGGCAAGCAGGGTCGCTTCCGTCAGAACCTGCTCGGCAAGCGCGTGGACTACTCCGGTCGTTCCGTGATCGTGGTCGGTCCGCAGCTCAAGCTGCACCAGTGTGGTCTGCCCAAGCTGATGGCGCTCGAGCTGTTCAAGCCGTTCGTCATGAAGCGTCTGGTCGACCTCAACCACGCGCAGAACATCAAGTCCGCGAAGCGCATGGTCGAGCGCCAGCGCCCGCAGGTGTGGGATGTCCTCGAAGAGGTCATCAATGAGCACCCCGTGCTGCTGAACCGTGCGCCTACGCTGCACCGTCTCGGTATCCAGGCGTTCGAGCCCCAGCTCGTCGAGGGCAAGGCCATCCAGCTGCACCCGCTCGTGTGTGAGGCATTCAACGCCGACTTCGACGGCGACCAGATGGCCGTGCACCTGCCGCTGTCGGCGGAGGCGCAGGCCGAGGCTCGCATCCTGATGCTGTCCTCGAACAACATCCTGTCGCCCGCGTCGGGTCGTCCGCTCGCCATGCCGCGTCTGGACATGGTGACCGGGCTGTACCACCTCTCCCGCGAGGTCGAGGGTGCGATCGGCGAGTACCAGCCGGCCACCGCCGATCAGCCGGAACGGGGCGTGTACTCGACGCCGGCCGAGGCTCAGATGGCCGTCGATCGGGGTGTGCTGTCCGTGCAGGCGAAGATCAAGGTACGCCTGACGCATCAGCGTCCGTCGCGCGAGATCGAGGCGGAGCTGTTCCCCGAGGGCTGGAACTACGGCGACGGCTGGATCACCGAGACGACTCTCGGCCGCGTCATGTTCAACGAGCTGCTTCCCCCGGACTACCCGTTCGTCAACGAGCAGATGCCGAAGAAGCGTCAGGCGACGATCATCAACGATCTCGCCGAGCGTTACCCGATGATCGTGGTCGCACAGACCGTCGACAAGCTCAAGGACACCGGCTTCTACTGGGCCACCCGTTCGGGCGTGACGGTCTCGATCTCCGACGTGCTCGTGCCGCCGGAGAAGACCCAGATCATGGAGGCGTTCGAGGCGCAGGCCGACCAGATCGAGAAGAAGTACCAGCGCGGTGCTCTCAACCACACCGAGCGCAACAGCGCCCTGGTGAAGATCTGGTCCGAGGCCACCGACGAGGTCGGTAAGGCCATGGAGGCCCACTTCCCCGACGACAACCCGATCCCGATGATCGTGAAGTCCGGCGCCGCCGGAAACATGACTCAGGTTCGCTCGCTCGCCGGTATGAAGGGTCTGGTGACGAACCCGAAGGGTGAGTTCATCCCGCGTCCGATCAAGTCTTCCTTCAAGGAAGGCCTGACCGTTCTCGAGTACTTCATCAATACGCACGGTGCGCGTAAGGGTCTGGCCGATACCGCGCTCCGCACCGCCGACTCGGGTTACCTGACCCGTCGTCTGGTGGACGTCTCGCAGGACGTCATCGTCCGTGAGGTCGACTGTGGCACCGAGCGCGGCATCGTCACCACGATCGCCGAGAAGCAGGCCGACGGCACGATGATCCGGGATGCGCACGTCGAGACTTCGACGTACGCGCGCACCCTGGCGTCCGACGCGGTCGACGCGAACGGCAACGTCGTCGTCGAGCGTGGTCACGACCTGGGCGACCCGGCGATCGACGCGCTGCTCGAGGCCGGCGTCACGCAGGTCAAGGTCCGTTCGGTGCTTACCTGCACCACCGGCACCGGCGTCTGCGCCACCTGCTACGGCCGCTCGATGGCCACCGGCAAGCTGGTCGACATCGGTGAGGCCGTCGGTATCGTCGCCGCGCAGTCCATCGGTGAGCCCGGTACCCAGCTGACCATGCGTACCTTCCACCAGGGTGGTGTCGCCGGAGACGACATCACCGGTGGTCTGCCGCGTGTTCAGGAGCTGTTCGAGGCCCGCGTCCCGAAGGGCAAGGCGCCGATTGCGGACGTCTCCGGACGGGTGCAGCTCGAGGACGGCGACCGGTTCTACAAGATCACCATCGTCCCGGACGATGGCGGCGAAGAGGTTGTCTACGACAAGCTCTCGAAGCGGCAGCGTCTGCGCGTGTTCAAGCACGACGACGGCACCGAGCGCCTGCTGGCGGACGGTGACCACGTCGACGTCGGTCAGCAGCTCATGGAAGGTGCCGCCGACCCGCACGAGGTGCTGCGCGTCATGGGCCCGCGCCAGGTGCAGATTCACCTGGTCAACGAGGTTCAGGAGGTGTACCGGAGCCAGGGTGTGTCGATCCACGACAAGCACATCGAGGTCATCGTGCGCCAGATGCTGCGCCGCGTGACGATCATCGATTCGGGTTCGACGGAGTTCCTGCCCGGCTCGCTCACCGAGCGTGCCGAGTTCGAGGCCGCGAACCGCCGCGTCGTCGCCGAGGGAGGTGAGCCCGCGGCCGGACGTCCGGTGCTGATGGGTATCACCAAGGCATCGCTGGCGACCGACTCGTGGCTGTCGGCCGCGTCGTTCCAGGAGACCACTCGCGTGCTGACCGATGCGGCGATCAACTGCCGTTCGGACAAGCTGATCGGTCTCAAGGAGAACGTGATCATCGGCAAGCTGATCCCGGCCGGCACCGGCATCAACCGGTACCGGAACATCCAGGTTCAGCCCACCGAGGAAGCACGGGCCGCGGCTTATGCTGTGCCGTCCTACGACGACCAGTACTACAGCCCGGAGGGCTTCGGCACCGGCACCGGTGCCGCGGTCCCGTTGGACGACTACGGTTTCAGCAACGATTACCGTTAGCCTGAGCTGACACGTTGGTCCCGTCCCCTTTCCGGGGGCGGGACCTTCGTGCGTTTCGGGGCGGGTTTTCCGGCTACAGCCTCTGCACCCGCGCCGCTGCACGGACGGCGCCGTCGACGAGGAACCACAGCGACAGCGCGGGTCCGTCGTCGAGGGCCCGCAGCACCACGTTGTCGCTCGCGAAGATCGGGCTCAGATGCTCGACGATCGCCCGGTGCGGAGTTTCCAGTAGGTCCGGCCGGTCCGCGAGGACTTCCTCGACCGCGTGCCAATAGGCCGCGTTGTTCACGTGGTTGAACGGGTCGATGTCCGTGACCCGCAGGGGAAAGGCGCGGTCGTCGGGTGAGCGCGGCGGCGTGGACGGCAGCCAGGGCCTCCATCTGAGCCGGTGCTCTTCGGTGGTGCGGCCCAGATCGTCGAGTAGTCCGTCGCTGATCCGCGCGGGCATTCCGCTGTGGGTGCCGATGTTGATCCAGAATCCCTCGGTCTCGATGAGGGCGTCCTCGTCGTCGGTCAGCTGTACCCGCATCGACGACCAGCGTGTCGAGTGGGCCGAGCACCAGCGGCGAAGATGTACCCGATTGGGCCACGTCGGGGCACGGTGCACGTCTATCACCGTCCGCCGCACGATCCACAGCGGATCGGTCCGATCGAAGCCGAAGGCCGCCAGGTTGTCGGTGCCGATGTCCAGGAGGTAGCGCGCGACGCCGTCGAGTCGCAGGCGATATGCGGTGTCGACGTCTCCAGTCCGGATCGGTCGGGAGGTCTCGAAGCACCGGACGTCGGCTGGCGGTGCGGCGAGAACCTGGTCTGCGGTGACGATCTGATCGGATGCCACGTGTCGTCCCTCGATTCGGCGGTGTGTCGACCGATTCTGACATCCGATCTGGCCTGCGGCGCCCCGAAACACCCGGAATTCGGGCGTCGATGCTTGTCTCGTCTCCGGTCCCCAAGTACAGTCCTGTACCTATAACTGTAACTCTACGTCACATGAATGCCGTCACATCGGTGACGGCCACGGGACATGCATCACCTCCGGTGTGGCGTGTGAAGAACGGGAACAGATCATGACCTACGTCATCACTCAGGCCTGCTGCAACGATGCCAGTTGTGTTTCTTCTTGCCCGGTGAACTGCATCCACCCGACACCGGAGGAAGCGGAGTTCGCGACCACCGAGATGTTGTATATCGAGCCGCAGGCCTGCATCGACTGCGGTGCATGTGTCGATGTCTGCCCGGTCGGCGCGATCTTCCCGGAGGATCAGCTGACGGAGTCGCTCGAGCGCTACCGCGAGATCAATGCCGACTACTACGCCCGCCGTCCGCTGCAGCCGGGTTGGGCTCCGCTCTCACCGGGAATCCCGCCCGTCCGCGATCTCGGGACGCTGCGTGTTGCGATCGTCGGCGCCGGTCCGGCGGCCTGCTATGCCGCCGAGGAGCTGCTCAAACGCTCGGATGTCGAGGTGGAGATGTTCGAGAAGCTACCCACGCCGTGGGGGCTGGTCCGTGCTGGCGTCGCGCCGGATCATCCGGGCACGAAGGTTGTCACCGACATGTTCGAGTGGTCGCTGCGGCGGGACGCGTTTCGGTTCCACCTCAATGTCGAGGTCGGTGAGCATCTCAGCCACGATGAGCTGCTGGCGCACCATCATGCGGTGATCTACGCGGTGGGCGCGCCGTGTGATCGCAGTCTCGGCCTTCCCGGGGAGGAGCTGCCGGGAAGTCACGCCGCCACCGAGTTCGTCGCCTGGTACAACGGCCACCCCGACTACGCCGATCGCATGTTCGACCTGTCCGGGGAGCGTGCGGTCATTGTCGGTAACGGCAACGTCGCGCTCGACATCGCTCGCATCCTGACGATGGATCCCGAGACGCTCGCGAGGACTGACATCGCCGATCACGCGCTCGCCGCGCTGCGCAAGAGCAACATTCGAGAGGTTGTGTTGCTGGGCCGTCGTGGCCCGGCGCAGGCGGCGTACACCAGTCCCGAATTCCTCGCGCTGGGCGACCTCGATGGTGTGGACGTAGTCATCGACCCCGCAGAGGTGGAACTCGACCCCGTGAGCCGAGCACTGCTCGACACCGACGAGGCCGGGACCGCAGTCTCGATGAAGGTCGTACTGGCACAAGAGTTCTCGCAGCGGACTGCGAGACCGGGCAACCGGAGGATCGTGCTGCGCTACCTGGTGTCGCCGACCGAGGTCCTCGGCGCGGAGCGGGTGGACGGCGTGACGATCGTCCGGAACGAACTGGTGGAGTCGGCCTCCGGCGTGCTGACAGCGCGTCCGACCGGCCGCACCGAGCGGCTCGATGCCGCCCTCGTGGTCCGTTCTATCGGCTACCGCGGCAAGCCGCTGCCGGGGATCCCGTTCGACGACCGTCGCGGGGTGATCCCCAACGATCGTGGCCGCGTGGTCGACGTCGCGGGCGAACCGGTCGCGGGGGTGTACGTCACCGGCTGGATCAAGCGCGGCCCGAGCGGCGTCATCGGTACGAACAAGACCTGTGCCAAGGAGACGGTGGCGCGGTTGACGGAGGATTTCGAGGCGCGGCGCCTGCCGGCTGCCTCCGGGAGTCGCAAGGAGCTGTCCAAGCTGCTCTCGCGCCGGCAGCCCGACCGCATCTCGTGGCGCGGCTGGGCGGCGATCGACGAGGTCGAGCGAAGCCGGGGCGTCGAGTCGGGCCGGCCGCGAGTGAAGATGACCGATGCCGGGGACATGGTCGAGGTGGGGCGCAAGCGCCGGGGGCTGTTCGGGAACTGACGGGCGCGGGGCAGTGGTGGCGGGTAACTTCGGTGCACGGGGTTTCGTCCCCGGGGCGCGGGGCGCCGGTCCCCGGTCCGGACGAAGGGTGGAAGCGTGCGCGCAGCGGTGGTGACGGATCTGACGGGTCCTTCGGCGATGGTGCTCCAGGACGTGCCGGAGCCGGACGCATCCGGCATGGTGCTGATCGACGTCAAGGCCAGCGGGGTGTGCTTCCCGGACCTGCTGATCAGCTACGGCAAGTACCAGCTCCGCCCCGAGCCGCCATTCGTGCCGGGCACGGAGGTCGCCGGTGTGGTGGTCAGTGCGCCCGAGGGCAGCGGCTTCGAGCCGGGGCAGCGGGTCCTCGCGGTGTCGAGTCTCGGTGGCTACGCCGAACGGGTCGCCGTCCATCCGCAGCTGGTGCTGCCGGTTCCCGAGGAGTTGGGGTTCGACGAAGCCGCGTCGCTGATCATCAACTACCAGACGATGGAGTTCGCGCTCGGCCGCCGCGCCCGGTTGCGGCAGGGTGAGACCGTTGTCGTTCTCGGCGCGGCGGGCGGTGTCGGCACGTCGGCGATCCAGCTCGCGAAGGCACACGGCGCCAGGGTGATTGCGGTCGTGCGTCGAGAGGGCACGGAGGACTTCCTGCGCGAACTCGGCGCGGACGAGGTACTGAGCCTCACGGAGGGCTGGGCCGGCCGGGTGCGCGAGCTCACCGGTGACCGCGGTGCCGACGTGGTGGTGGATCCGGTCGGCGGCGACGCGTTCGACGACGCGGTCCGCGCGCTCGCCCCCGAGGGGCGTTTGCTGGTGATCGGTTTCGCGGGCGGGGGAATCCCGTCGGTCAAGGTCAATCGGGTGCTGTTCCGCAACATCAGCATCGTGGGTGCCGCATGGGGGGAGTTCCTGCGCGCCGAGCCGAGCGCGCTCGCCGAGGTCCACGAGGCATTGGTGGCGCACGTGCGGGCGGGTCTGCGTCCGCTGGTGAAGGCGCGGTACCGGCTCGAGGAAGCGGCGGTGGCCCTCGCGGACCTCGAGGATGGTCGGGTGCTCGGAAAGGCCGTGCTCGTCCAGGATTGAGTGTGTTCTTCATCACGCGCTCGCCGGGGCGCGGAAACTCCGTTGCCGCAGGTAGGGAGTTTGTGTTCTGGTAGGCAGGCGGTCGAATCGCCGTACCGCTCGGATTATTTGCGTTCTTGCAATAGTTGCGCGAACGCTACTGTTGCGCCGTGGCTGAAGTGACTCCGGACGAGCTCTACATTGCAATCGAGGAATTCCTCGTGCGTCTTGTTGGCATGGGGGAATCCGAGTCGATGGACACCCTCCTCGCAATGGACCTGTCGTTCTCGCAGGTTCGCACGCTGTTCCTGCTCCTGCAGCTCGGCGAGCCTGTGGCGATCAACGAGGTCGCCGAGCGGCTGGGGCTTTCGGTGGCGGCGGCTGGTCGCAGCATCGACCACTTGGTATGCCAGAAGCTGGTTCTGCGCCGTGAAGATCCGGTCGACCGTCGGATCAAGCGGGTCTCGTTGTCGGAGGCGGGACGTAGTCTCGCTTCCCGGCATGTCGAGGACAAACGAGACGAGCTCCGAGCGTTCGCCGGGCGGCTCCCCGAAGGGGACCGTTCGCGACTGTTCGATGCCATTCAACCCATACTCGCGGGCGACGCCCTGCGGGCTCGCAGTCAGGAATTTTGCAGATGACGACGACCGAACCCGGAACCGGGGCCTCGGACAAACTAGACGGAGCGGTTCTCAAGATCGCATCCGTGGTGGTGCTCGGCGCCATCATGTCCATTCTCGACGTCACCGTGGTCAGCGTCGCGCTGCCCACATTTGCGGAGACGTTCGATACGACCTACGCGGTGGTCGCCTGGACCATGACCGCGTACACGCTGGCGCTGGCCACCGTCATCCCGGTCACGGGATGGGCAGCGGACAGGTTCGGCACAAAACGCCTGTACATGTCCGCGCTGGTGCTGTTCGTCATCGGCTCGGTCGCGTGTGCGTTCGCGTGGGACATCTCGTCGCTGATCGGCTTCCGCGTCCTGCAGGGCCTCGGTGGCGGTATGCTCATGCCGCTCGGTATGACGATCATGACCCGAGCAGCTGGGCCCGAGCGCGTCGGCCGCGTCATGGCGGTGCTCGGTATCCCGATGCTGCTCGGCCCGATCGGCGGCCCCATCCTCGGCGGCTGGTTGATCGACGCCGCCAGCTGGCACTGGATCTTCCTCATCAACCTGCCGGTGGGCATCGTCGCTCTCGTGGCGGCGTTCAAGCTTCTGCCGAAGGACCAGCCGAGCCCGGCTCAGTCGTTCGATCTCGTCGGCATGATCCTGCTCTCGCCGGGTCTGGCACTGTTCCTGTACGGCGTCTCGTCGATTCCCGAGCACGGTAAGGGACTCTCGCCTGATGTTCTGGTCCCAGTCGGTATCGGTCTCGCACTCATCATCGGCTTCGTCTTCCATGCGCTGCGCAAGAACGACCCCCTGATCGATCTGCGCCTGTTCAAGAATCGTCAGCTGACTATCGCCGTCCTCACCACGACGGTGTTCATCGTTGCGTTCATGGGCGCCGGTCTACTGTTCCCGAGCTACTTCATCCAGGTGCGCGGTGAGTCCGCGCTGACGGCCGGTCTGTTGCTCGCACCGCAGGGAATCGGCGCCATGATCACGATGCCGATCGCCGGCCGGCTGGTCGACAAGCTCGGACCCGGCAAGATCGTCCTCACCGGTCTGCCCCTCATCGCGCTGGGCATGTTCACGTTCACGCAGTTGACCGCGACGTCGTCGTACCCGCTCCTGCTCGGCTCGCTGTTCGTGATGGGCATGGGTATGGGTTGCACCATGATGCCGTTGATGACTGCCGCGATGGTGACGCTCAAGCACGAGATGATTGCCCGCGGCTCGACCCTGATGAACATCGTGCAGCAGACGGCGGGCTCGATCGGAACCGCGACGATGTCGGTCGTTCTCACTAGTCAGATGACGTCTCGCGGGCTCGACAAGGAGGCTGCGCCGCCCACCGATCCGAGCGGCGTTGCGCAGATGCTGAACGCGTCCGCCGAGTCCTTCGGTGGCACCTTCATGGTGGCGTTCGTCCTCGTTCTCGCCACGCTGATCCCCGCGTTCTTCCTGCCGCGTCGTCGTACCGTGCCGACCACTCAGGAAGTGCCGGTGATGATGCACTGAGCGCCCTCTCGATCCGGACCGCGAACCCCCGAGCGATTCTTCGCTCGGGGGTTCGTTTCGTTCGGTACGGGTGTGATGCCGGGCTTTCCGTGCGGAAAATAGCGGCCCGCCGGTCAGGCACCGGCGCGTCGGAAGCGAACGTGTCGGGGTGCGGGCCTATGGTCGCGTGGAAGCCTCGATCAGGGAAGGGGCGCATCATGGCTCGAGAGCCTGGCGTCGCGCACAACCCGGGCAACACCTCGCACTGGCACTACTACGCGGTTGTCGGAACCACCGTCGCCGGCGGTCATACCCTCGCCGAGTTCGGGCCACATTCCACCGCTGTGGCGGCACTGCAGATTGCCGTCCCCTCGGTGAACCACACGGCGTTCTCGCTCTTCGAGCAGGGCGTCGCGGGAAACATGTTGGCCGAGCCGGTTCTGGTGGAACGCCTTCCGATCACCGATTTCACGATCGAACGGCACCATCCGACTACGCAGGAGCCGGACCGGCAGTGGTCGCTCACGGGCGGGCGGCGGCGTGTGGCGGCGATCGACCTCACGGCCTGAGCGTCAGCGCTGTCACGACGTCAGCGCTGTCACGACTCGGCTCGGCGGACACGCTCGAGCAGGATGACGTCGAGCCAGTCGTCGCCGTGTCGCGCCATTGCTTCCCGGACTCCCACCGTCCGGAAGCCCGCTCGGTGCAGCAGTCTCAGCGCGGTCCGGTTCCCGGCGAGCACCGAGGTCTGGAGGGTTCGTAGCGTCGATGCGTCGGCGGCGGTGACCTGTTTCTCCAGCAGCGCTGTCGCGATTCCCCGCCCCCGCATACGGTTCTCGACGAACACCGTCGATTCCGCGACGTGCCGATAGCACCCTCGCGATGAGACGGGCGCCAGGGCTGCCCAGCCGACCACCACCCCATCCACCTCGGCGACCCAGCGGTGGCCGGGCAGCCAGCGCGCGTCGAGTTCGCGACGATCGACGGCGAGAGGGGCCAGAGTGGCGTTCGTGTGGTCGGCATCTCTCGGAATCCGGAGGACCGACTCCCAGTCGGCCTCGCCGAGCGCGCACACGCGCACATCCGACGGGTCGATGTCGCGGTGCGTTCCGCGGGTAGGGGTGGTGAGCGCGCCGATGACCACGTCGACAGGGTGAGGTAGTCGACCGGAACCGCCGCGGGCAATCGTGATGACGGTCGAGGTTCCGTCGCGGCGCAGCGCGACGATGCCCGCGTCGGCGAGCTTCCGGAGGTGGTGCGAGCACGTCGGCTGGCCGATGCCGAGAGCGCGGGCGAGCGGTCCGACGGTCACCGGTCCTGTGGCTTTGGCGAGCAGATGCAGCAGGCGGATCCGCGTCGGGTCGGAAAGGCATGCGAACAACGCGGCATAGGAGTCCGCATCGGGGAGCAGCGCATCCGCCGAGGTGAGTGTGCCGTGTGAGGGTGCCGGAATCACCGCGACACTGTATCGACCATTGATCGACCGATATCGATCGAGTGCTTCATCGACTTGCATCGATCATTGCCTGAACAAATAACAAGCAGCCGTGCTTGATTTTTTGGGATTGCGATGTGATGCTGATCTCGAGACCAGAGGAGGGCATGTGGCGGACGTGAAGAAGATCGTCGAGGACCTGCGTGCGGAGGGCGACCAGCTCGACGCGCTCGTGGCGGACCTGACCGACAGGGAGTGGGCGACTCCGACACCGGCGGTGGGCTGGACCGTCGCGCACCAGATCGGCCACCTGATGTGGACCGATCGCGCGTCCTTGCTTGCGGTCACCGACGGGGAAGGCTTCGCCGCACAGCTAGCCGAGGCATGGAAGAACCCGCTCGGTTTCGTCGACGAGGGTGCGGAGGCGGAGGCACTGCGACCGCCGGCGGAACTGTTGGCGGACTGGCGCGCCGGACGTGAGCAGCTGGCGGCTGTGCTCGAGTCGTTGCCGTCCGGGACGAAGATCCCGTGGTACGGCCCGCCCATGGGTGCCGCATCGATGGCGACTGCGCGCCTGATGGAGACCTGGGCCCACGGGCGTGACGTCGCCGACGCTCTGGGGGTCGCCACGCAACCGACCGATAGGCTGAAGCACATCGCGCGCCTCGGGGTTCGGACGCGGGACTTCGCCTACAGCGTCAACCAGCTCACGCCGCCCTCCGTGGAGTTCCGGGTGGAGCTCACCGCGCCCGACGGCACAGTGTGGGAGTGGGGGCCGCCCGACGCGCCGCAACGGGTAACCGGACCAGCCGAGGACTTCTGCCTGCTCGTCACGCAGCGCACGCACCGTGACGACACCGCCCTGCGCGCCACGGGCGCCGACGCCGAGGCGTGGCTCGGGATTGCGCAGGCGTTCGCCGGTCCCTCCGGCACAGGTCGTGACGCGAAGGCGGCCCAGTGAACGGCGCGGTCCGGATCGGAAACTGCTCCGGCTTCTACGGTGACCGCATTTCGGCGATGCGCGAGATGCTCGAGGGTGGTGATCTGGACTACCTGACCGGCGACTATCTCGCCGAGCTGACGATGCTGATCCTCGGGCGGGACCGGATGAAGGACCCGTCCCGCGGATACGCGAAGACCTTCCTCCGCCAGGTCGAGGACTGCCTGGGGCTCGCCCTGGACCGCGGCGTCAAGATCGTCGCGAATGCGGGCGGTCTCAATCCCGCCGGGCTTGCCGAGGCATTGCGTGAGGTGAACGACAGGCTTGGCCTCGGTGCGCGGATCGCGCACGTCGAGGGTGACGACCTCATCGCGCGGGTCGCAGAGCTCGGTCTCGACCGAGAGACGTCACCGCTGACTGCGAACGCCTACCTCGGCGCGTGGGGCATCGTGGAATGCCTGAACGCCGGTGCCGACATCGTGGTGACCGGCCGGGTCACCGACGCTTCGGTGATCGTCGGTCCGGCCGCAGCTCACTTTGGCTGGGCCAGAACAGATTTCGACAGGCTCGCCGGAGCTGTGGTGGCTGGGCACGTGATCGAATGCGGCACGCAGGCCACCGGCGGTAACTACTCCTGGTTCACCGAGATCGAGGACATGAGCCGACCTGGCTTCCCGATTGCCGAGATCCACGATGACGGCTCGTCGGTCATCACCAAACATGCCGGGACCGGTGGCGCGGTGAGTATCGGCACCGTCACCGCGCAGTTGTTGTACGAGATCACCGGCGGCCGCTACGCCAATCCGGACGTCACCGCGCGGATGGACTCGGTGGAGCTGTCGGACGACGGAGTCGACCGCGTCCGGATCGCGGGCGTCATGGGTGAGGCCCCGCCGCCGCAGTACAAGGTCTCGCTCAATGCGCTCGCCGGGTTCCGGAACGAGGCGACGTTCGTTGTCACCGGACTCGACATCGAACGGAAGGCGGAACTCGCTCGGCGGCAACTGGAGTCGTGGTTGACGGCGCGTCCACAGGAACTCGAGTGGACACTCGCGAGGACGGACCGTCCCGACGCCGACACCGAGGAGACTGCGAGCGCGCTGCTGCGCTGCACCGTCCGTGACACCGACCCGAACGTCGTGGGCCGGGCATTCTCGTCGGTCGCCGTCGAAATGGCCCTCGCGAGCTACCCGGGCTTCACGCTCACGGCGCCGCCCTCGAACGGACAGCCATACGCCGTCTTCACGCCCGGCTACGTCGACGCCCATGAGGTGCCGCATGTCGCGGTCCTGCCCGACGGGGTGCGCGTCGAGATTGCGCCGAGCGCCGTCACTCAGGCGCTCACGGACCTTCCGGAGCCGGTTCTGCCGGAGCCGCTGCCGCCGACCGAGACGGTGAAAGCTCCCCTCGGCACCATCGCGGCGGCGCGCAGCGGCGACAAGGGCGGCAATGCCAACGTCGGCGTATGGGTGCGGACCGACGAGCAGTTCTCGTGGCTCGTCCATGCCCTCACCGTTGGCGAGCTCGAGCGGATGCTGCCGGAGGCCAAGGGTCTGAACGTGACTCGTCACGTGCTGTCGAACCTGCGGGCGGTCAACTTCGTGATCGAGGGCATCCTCGGCCGAGGTGTCGCATCGCAGGCTCGGTTCGACCCGCAGGCCAAGGGTCTCGGTGAGTGGTTGCGCTCCCGGCACCTGGACATCCCGCAAGACCTCCTCGAATCGTCTCTGGAAGGACACGCATGAGTGTGTGGGACACACCCGAACGGCAACAGCTACGCAAGACCGTCAGTGGCTTCGTCGAGCAGGAGATCCTGCCGCACCTCAGCGACTGGGAGCGCGACGGCGAGCTGCCCCGCGAGCTGCACCGCAAGGCCGCGGCATTGGGTCTACTCGGTGCCGGTTTCCCCGAGGACGTAGGTGGTGAGGGCGGCGATCTGGTCGACGCGGTCCTGATCTGTGAGGAAATGCACCAGGCGGGTGCGTCGGGCGGGCTGTTCGCGTCGCTGTTCACATGTGGTATCGCGCTACCGCATCTCGTGGCGGCTGGCGATCCCGCGCAGATCGATCGCTGGGTGAGGCCGACGCTTGCGGGCGAGAAGATCGGCTCCCTCGCAATCACCGAGCCGGGTGGCGGCTCCGACGTCGGGCATTTGCGCACCACGGCCGTCCGGGATGGCGACCACTACATCGTGAACGGATCCAAGACGTTCATCACGTCCGCCGTCCGCGCCGACTTCGTGGTGACCGCGGTGCGCACGGGCGGCAGTGACCCTGAAAGGCGCGGCGCCGGCGGGGTGTCGCTGCTCGTGATCGAGAAGGGCACCGAGGGATTGAACGGGGCTCCCGGATTCGAGGTGACCCGCAAGCTCGACAAGATGGGCTGGCGCGCGTCGGACACCGCCGAGCTGTCGTTCACCGATGCCCGCGTTCCAGTGGAGAACCTTGTAGGCAAGGAGAATTCGGGATTTGCGCAGATCGCGCAGGCGTTCTTGACCGAGCGGATCGCGCTCGCGGCACAGGCGTACGCGAGCGCGCAGCGCTGCCTGGATCTCACGTTGCAGTGGTGCCGCGACCGCGAGACCTTCGGGCGTCCGCTGATCTCGCGGCAGGCCGTGCAGAACACAGTCACCGAGATGACCCGGCGCATCGACGTCGCCCGGGTGTATACGCGCACGCTCGTCGAACGCTCGCTGACTTCGGATGAGGACTTCGTCGCCGAGGTGTGTTTTGCGAAGAACACCGCAGTCGAGGCCGGCGAGTGGGTTGCCAACCAGGCCGTGCAGTTGTTCGGCGGGATGGGCTACATGCAGGAGAGCGAAGTGGAGAGGCAGTACCGGGATATGCGAATTCTGGGTATCGGGGGCGGGACCACGGAGATCCTGACCTCGCTGGCGGCGAAGCGATTGGGGTACCAGGCATGACGATCCTGAGGTCGGCACTGGACGTGAACTCCGCAGAGTACGCGTCGGCGGCGGAGTCGATGACGGCCAAGCTCACCGAGATCGAGGGCGAGCACGCCAAGGCGCTCGCCGGGGGCGGTGACAAGTACGTCGATCGGCATCACAAGCGTGGCAAGCTTCTCGCACGTGAGCGGATCGAGCTACTGCTCGACCCGGACTCGCCGTTCCTCGAGCTGTCCCCGCTCGCGGCGTGGGGCACCGAGTTTCCGGTGGGCGCGTCCACGATCGTCGGTATCGGCATCGTCAGCGGCGTCGAGTGCCTCGTCGTCGCGAACGACCCGACCGTGCGAGGCGGCACGTCCAACCCGTGGACGCTCAAGAAGGGCTTCCGCGCCAACGACATTGCGTTCGCGAACCGGCTTCCGGTGATCTCGCTCGTCGAGTCCGGTGGTGCCGACCTGCCGACGCAGAAGGAGGTCTTCATTCCGGGTGGCCGGATGTTCCGTGACCTCACCAAGCTCTCGGCCGCCGGCATCCCGACGATCGCGTTGGTGTTCGGCAACTCCACTGCGGGCGGTGCCTACATTCCCGGCATGTCCGACCATGTCGTGATGATCAAGGAACGGTCCAAGGTGTTCCTGGCCGGACCGCCGCTCGTGAAGATGGCCACCGGTGAGGAGTCCGACGACGAGGCCCTCGGCGGCGCCGAGATGCACGCCCGCAAGTCGGGTCTGGCCGATTACTTCGCCGTCGACGAGGCCGATGCGATTCGCATCGGCCGCAGCATCGTCAAGCGACTCAATTGGCGCAAGGAGGGACCGACGCCACGCGCCGAGGTAATCGAGCCGCTCGAGGATCCCGAGGAACTCCTCGGTATCGTGCCGCCGGATCTGAAGATCCCGTTCGATCCGCGCGAGGTGATCGCTCGGATAGTCGACGGGTCCGACTTCGACGAGTTCAAGCCCATGTACGGCTCGTCGCTCGTCACCGGCTGGGCGGAGCTGCACGGCTACCCGATCGGCATCCTCGCCAACGCCCGGGGCGTGCTGTTCAGCGAGGAGTCGCAGAAGGCCACCCAGTTCATTCAGCTCGCGAACCGATCGAACACTCCACTTCTTTTCCTGCACAACACCACCGGATACATGGTGGGCAAGGAGTACGAGGAAGGGGGCATGATCAAGCACGGATCGATGATGATCAACGCGGTCGCGAACTCGACGGTGCCGCATATCTCGATTCTGCTCGGTGCGTCCTACGGTGCTGGTCACTACGGCATGTGCGGACGCGCATTCGATCCGCGCTTTCTGTTCGCGTGGCCCAGCTCCAAATCTGCGGTCATGGGCGGTGCGCAGCTCGCAGGAGTCATCTCGATCGTCGGCCGCGCCGCCGCCGAGGCCCGCGGGCAGGCGTTCGATGCGGAGGCCGACGCCGGTATGCGCGCGATGATCGAGAACCAGATCGAAGCCGAGTCGCTGCCGATGTTCCTGTCCGGGCGTCTCTACGACGACGGCGTCATCGACCCCCGCGACACCCGCACGGTGGTGGGAATGTGCCTGTCGGCCATTGCCACCGCCCCGATCAAGGGCACCGAGAACTTCGGCGTCTTCCGGATGTGAGGACCTGTGAGGAACACTGTGAGTAGCACCGCGAGCATTTCTTCCGTCACTTCCGTGCTGGTCGCCAACCGCGGCGAGATCGCCAGGCGCGTTTTCGCTACGTGCCGCCGCGCGGGTGTGTCCACCGTCGCGGTGTTTTCCGATCCCGACGCGGCGAGCCCGCACGTGGCCGAGGCCGACGTCGCGGTCCGGCTGCCGGGTTCCACCCCGTCCGAGACCTACCTGCGCGTCGACACCCTCATCGCGGCCGCGGAGGCCGCGGGGGCCGATGCGATTCACCCCGGCTACGGGTTTCTTTCCGAGAACGCCGATTTCGCGCAGGCTGTGCAGGCGGCGGGCCTGACCTGGATCGGTCCACCGGCCAAGTCGATCGAGCTGATGGGCTCGAAGGTCGAGTCGAAGCGGATCATGGCCGAGGCCGGTGTCCCGGTCCTCGCCGAGTTGGACCCGTCTGCGGTGACCGAGGCCGATCTGCCGGTGCTCGTCAAGGCCTCCGCCGGTGGCGGTGGACGCGGCATGCGCGTCGTGCGTGAGCTCTCGGCACTGCCCCGGGAGATCGAGGCAGCTGCGCGCGAGGCTCAGTCGGCGTTCGGCGATCCGACCGTGTTCTGCGAGCGCTACCTCGAGACCGGACGGCACATCGAGGTCCAGGTGATGGCCGACAAGCACGGCACCGTGTGGGCGGTCGGTGAGCGCGAATGCTCGATCCAGCGCCGCCACCAGAAGGTCGTCGAGGAGGCACCGTCGCCGCTCGTCGAACGGCTCGAGTCCTCTTCTGGGCCAGGCATGCGCGCCAGGCTGTTCGAAGCCGCCCGGCTCGCCGCGAACGCGATCGGCTACGAGGGCGCGGGAACAGTCGAGTTCCTCGCCGACGAGCAGGGGGAGTTCTTCTTCCTCGAGATGAACACCCGCCTGCAGGTGGAACACCCGGTCACCGAATGCACCACCGGACTCGACCTCGTCGAGCTGCAGCTGCAGGTGGCGGCCGGAGCCGAACTTCCGGCCGAACCGCCTGCCCTGCGCGGACACTCGATCGAGGTCCGGCTGTACGCGGAGGACCCGGCGCACAATTGGCGACCACAGAGCGGCACTGTCGAACGGATCGAACTGCCGGGCAACACAGCGGAGTTCGAGGTGCTTGCCCAGACCGGGGTGCGGCTGGATTCCGGCGTCGAGGACGGGTCGGTGGTGAGCGTCTTCTACGACCCGATGCTCGCGAAGGTCATTTCGTTCGCGCCCACCCGCGCGCAGGCCGCTCAGGTGCTGGCGACGGCGCTGGCCCGCACCCGACTGCACGGGCTGCAGACCAACCGGGACCTACTGGTGAACGTGCTGCGCCACCCGGCATTCCTTGCGGGTGACACCGACACCGCATTCTTCGCCACGCACGGACTCGACGAGTTGTCGCGTCCGCTCGCCGACGAATCTGCGGAGAGGCTGTCGGCCTTGGCGGCCGCGCTCGCCGATGCCTCCGCCAACCGCGCCGCCGCGCGGGTGAATGCGGGCCTGCCGAGTGGCTGGCGGAACCTGCCGTCACAGCCGCAATGCAAGCGGTACAACGGAATCCACGGTGAGCACGACATCCGATACCTGTTGACCCGCTCGGGACTGACCGCGGAAGGCTTCGAGAGTGTCTCGCTGGTGTCGTCGTCGCCGGACCGCGTTGTGCTCGATGTCGCGGGGTTGCAGCGCGGCTTCGACGTCGCGCGCTACGGCGATCGAGTGTGCGTCGACTCACCGCTCGGACCGGTGGCGCTGACGGCAGTGCCGCGATTCGTGGACCCGTCGACCGTTGTGGCCGAGGGCTCGCTCCTCGCCCCGATGCCGGGTGCGGTGATCCGACTCGGTGCCGCGGCAGGTGATCGCGTCGAGGCCGGCCAGCCGATCCTCTGGCTCGAGGCCATGAAGATGGAGCACACGATCAAGGCGCCCGCCGCCGGTGTGCTCACCGAACTACCAGTCGCCGTCGGCCAGCAGGTCGACGTCGGATCCGTCCTGGCAATCGTGGAAGCCGCAGTAGTGGAAACACCGGTGGCAGAAGGAGAAAACGCATGAGCAGCTTCATCGAGACAGACGAGCAGAAGGAGCTGCGGTCGGCGGTCTCCAAGCTCGGTGAGCGCTTCAACTATCTCGACTACGTCCTGCCGAAGGCGCGTAAGGGCGAGCCGCTGACGGAGCTGTGGAACGAGGCAGGCAAGCTCGGATTCCTCGGCGTCAACCTGCCCGAGGAGTTCGGCGGCGGGGGAGCGGGCATCTACGAGCTGGCGCTGGTGCAGGAGGAGCTCGCCGCGCACGGAGCCGGTCTGCTGCTCGTCGTGGTCTCACCCGCGATCTGCGGCACCATCATCAGCAAGTACGGAACCGATGCGCAGAAGCAGGAGTGGTTGACCGCCCTCGCGGACGGTTCCAAGATCATGGCGTTCGGCATCACCGAACCCGACGCTGGTTCGAACTCGCACCAGATCACCACGACGGCCCGGCGTGACGGTGAGGACTGGATCCTGCGGGGCAACAAGGTCTACATCTCGGGTGTCGACCAGGCCGATGCGGTTCTCGTCGTCGCGCGCACCGAGGATCACAAGACCGGCAAGCTCAAGCCTGCACTGTTCATCGTGCCCACCGATGCCGAGAACTTCGTGAAGACGCCGATGGAGATGGACATCATCGAGCCGGATCACCAGTTCACGCTGTTCCTCGATGACGTCCGGCTGCCGGCAGAAGCCCTGGTGGGCTCGGAGGACGCGGCGCTGATGCAGCTGTTCGCGGGTTTGAATCCCGAGCGCATCCTGGGCGCGGCGATGGCGATCGGCATGGGTCGCTGGGCACTGGACGCGGCGGTCAAGTATGCGAAGGAACGGACCGTCTGGAAGACGCCGATCGGTGCCCACCAGGGTCTGGCACATCCGCTGGCGCAGTGCAAGATCGAACTCGAGCTGGCGAAGCTGATGATGCAGAAGGCGGCGGTGCTCTACGACAGCGGCGACGACTTCGGTGCAGCAGAGGCCGCGAACATGGCCAAGTACGCGGCCGCCGAGGCCAGCATCAGGGCGCTCGATCAGGCGATCCAGACCCATGGCGGTGCGGGCCTGGCCAAGGAATACGGGCTGTCCGCGATGCTCGGCGCGGCGCGGATCGCGCGGATCGCGCCGGTGAGCCGCGAGATGATCCTCAACTTCGTCTCCCAGCACTCGCTGGGCCTGCCGAAGTCGTACTGAGGCGGCCGGGATGACGGATCATTTCGTTCGGTACGACGTCGCCGACGGTTGCGCGACCCTGACGCTCGACTCTCCGCACAACCGCAATGCGATTTCGAGCCGGTTGGTCGAGGAGTTACAGCGGGGGTTGTCGGATGCGGCGGCCGATGATGCTGTCCGCGCGGTCGTGCTCACCCACACCGGGGGCACGTTCTGCGCGGGGGCGGACCTGTCGGAGGCGTCCGGAGCGGAGGGGAGTCCGGCGGAGCTGGCCGCTGGGCGCACACGGCAGATGACCGAGCTGCTCCGGTCGATCGTGGAGCTGCCCAAACCGGTCATCGCCCGGATCGACGGGCATGTCCGGGCGGGTGGCATGGGGCTGGTGGGCGCGTGTGACCTTGCGGTCGCGGGCCCGGAAAGCACGTTCGCGCTCACCGAGGCCCGGCTCGGGCTGGCGGCGTCGATCATCTCGTTGACGGTGCTTCCGCGGCTGACGTCCCGGGCTGCCGGGCGCTACTTCCTGACCGGCGAGAAGTTCGATGCACAGGAGGCAGAAGCGGTCGGGCTGATCAGCGAGGCCGCGCCGGATCCGGAGGCGACGGTGCGGGAGTTGGTGGCCGCGCTCCGGAAGGGGTCACCGCAGGGGCTGGCCGAATCGAAGCGGCTCACCACGATGCGGATGCTCGCCGACTTCGACCGCTACGGCGACGAGCTGGCAGGACAGTCGGCCCGATTGTTCGGCTCTGCGGAGGCCGCGGAAGGAATGATGGCGTTCTTGCAGAAGCGGCCCCCGGCGTGGGCTGTGGAGGGCTGAGACTAAGAACGGGCCCGCTCTCGTTCGAGTGGGCCCGTTCACCGGCTTCGGTTCAGCCGAGCACGCCACTGACGGTCTCGAGCGAGCCCGCGAAGAAGCTGAGGGCGGCGAAGAGGTCGCCAGCGGCGTCGGCGAAGTCGGTGAGGAACTTGAAGGCGGGGATGAGGTCGGCAGAACCCATGGTGATGCTCCTGTGTGTCGGGGTGATCGGAGGGGAGGCGATAATCCCTCCGGGCGAATTACTAACGTGTCGGGTCCGGCAAGGGCAAGCCGGATGTGACGAAGGTAACCGTCCCGAATAGCCGAAGCCATTACTCGAGGTCGCTGCGTAGCTCGTCCGAGAGCCTGCGCAGTGTTCATGAGAGGACATCAACCGCGATGCGTGCACCACAACAGGACCGGAGCCGTCTGACGCGGCAACGGCTACTCGAGGCCGCGGTCGACTGCCTGGCCGAACTCGGCTGGTCGGCCACCACGGTCGGGCTCGTCGCACAGCGCGCCGGCGTCTCCCGCGGTGCCACCCAGCATCACTTCCCCACGCGCGAGGACCTCATCACCGCGGCGCTCGAGTTCATGTTCGACGGCCGGATGGAGCAGGCGCGGCGGGAGGCCACCGAGCTGCCGGACGGCGAGGGCCGGACCGAGGCGGTGGTGATGCGGCTCGTCGACTACTACACAGGAACCCTGTTCAAGGCGGCATTGCAGGTGTGGGCGGCCGCGGCCGCCGATCCCGAGCTGCGCGCGCGGGTGGTCCCACTCGAGGAGCGCTTCGGGCGGGTGGCCCACCGCACCGCCGTCGAGAGCCTCGGTGTGGACGACTCGGATCCCGTCGTCCGCGGCCTCGTCCAGGCCACCCTCGACCTCGCGCGAGGGCTCGGACTGGCAGACCTTCTCACCGATGACTCGAGGCGCCGCGGCGAGATCGTGCGGTGCTGGGCGGCGCAACTCGATGTGGGCCTGACCGCATCGAAAGCGGACGCCGTGATGCCTGCCCCGACCGCGTCATAGCCGGTACAGTCCGCTTCGTGCCGATCAAGCTGGTGGGAGCGTTGACGGGGATTGCCCTGCTCCTCGCCGGCTGCGGTTCCGCCGCGGACGAGCCGCAGGCCGCGGACGGCGCCCACGCGGTGGGTGCCGAGACACGGTCGGCCGCCTCGGCCGGGCCGTTCTTCGGCGAGTGCGCGTCCGTCACGGACCAGGAAGTGGCCGAGACTTTCGGTGTTTCCGGATTCGGCACCGTGATCCGCAACTCCGTCGGCTGCGAGTGGCAGCTGGCCGGTCCGCGAGGTCCGCATGTCGCCTTCTCCTGGTACCGCGGCAGCCCGATCGACCGGGAACGCGCCGGATCGGACCTCATCGGCCGCCGCGGAGACGATATCGAGATCGCGGGCCGCCCCGGATTCGTGGCGTCCGCGCCGAACGCGCCCGGCCGGACGAACTCGCTGTGTGAGATCGGAGTCGGATTCGGCGCCGATTTCGTGCACTGGTCGGTGACGTACGGCGACACCGCGCCCGCAGCTGATCCGTGTGACGTGGCTGGTCGGCTCGCGCGGCTCACCGTCGAACGGGGGCGCTGAAGTGATACGGCTTCCTCGGCTCGGCGTGCCGATCGCGGCGGTGCTGCTCGCCGCCGGGTGCGGGTCCACCGTCGCCGGCACGCCGATCCCGGTGGGGGCGTTCAGGAGTGGGGCAGCGACGGAGTTCACGTCGCTGCTCAGCGAGTGTGATGCCGTTTCGGATCAGCGGATCGCCGAGGCTGTCGGTGGCGATGCGATCGAGCGGGGCTTCTTCGGCGCGATCTGCCGCTGGTCGGTCGAGGGTGCGAGCGGGCCCGCCCGCGTGACCTTCGACTGGTTCGAGGCAGGTTCGCTCGACGTCGAACGTGCGACGGCCGAGCGATTGGGCTACGCGGTGGCGGAACTCACGGTGGAGGGCCGGCGCGCAGTGCTCGCGCGGCAGCCGAAGGACCCGGCCTCGTGCGGGATCTCCGTCGGAGCCCCGGACTCCGGGGTGATCGGGTGGTGGGTGCAGTATCAGGCGCCCGGCAGGCATCCGGATCCGTGCGAGGCCGTCACGACTCTTGCGAAACTGGCATCGAGCCTCAGTCGCTGAGGTTCGGGGCCACGGAGGTTCACGTGGGGCATACCACCTCCTGCCCGCTTTGACCTCCAACCGCGCCGACGGGTATCGTTGGGGGTCGTGTCCGACCACTGGGGTCGCTTCGCAGGCTTTGCTCCGGCGTGCTCGGGCCGATTTGTGTGCCTATGCGAGGCATTGCCGTGCGCGAGTTTCTGTGGTTTCTGCAGGTACGAGCATCCGGTTGCCTGTGTGGGGGTACGCGACACGCCCGACCTCGTGTGCATGCGAGGGGCGGGTGAGGGGCAGCAGCTCTCTTGCCCCAACTGCTGGATCCCTAATTTCAGAACAGCCAAGGTTGCTTGAACGGGTTCTTGTACAAGCAGTCCGAAACCGAAGAAGAAAGCCGGTAAATGCCAACCATCAACCAGTTGGTCCGCAAGGGCCGCCGCGACAAGACCGTCAAGGTCAAGACCGCGGCCCTCAAGGGCAGCCCGCAGCGCCGTGGCGTGTGCACTCGCGTGTACACCACCACCCCGAAGAAGCCGAACTCCGCGCTGCGGAAGGTCGCCCGTGTGCGCCTGACCAGCTCTGTCGAGGTCACCGCTTACATCCCGGGTGAGGGCCACAACCTGCAGGAGCACTCGATGGTGCTCGTCCGCGGCGGTCGTGTGAAGGACCTCCCGGGTGTGCGTTACAAGATCATCCGCGGCTCGCTCGACACCCAGGGCGTCAAGAACCGCAAGCAGGCTCGCAGCCGCTACGGCGCCAAGAAGGAGAAGAGCTAATGCCACGTAAGGGCCCCGCTCCCAAGCGCCCGCTGATCGCTGATCCGGTCTACGGTTCGCCGCTGGTCACGCAGCTCGTCAACAAGATCCTCGTCGACGGCAAGAAGTCCACCGCCGAGCGCATTGTCTACCAAGCACTCGAGCAGGCTCGGGAGAAGACCGGTACGGATCCGGTCGTCACCCTCAAGCGCGCGCTGGACAACGTCAAGCCCGCTCTCGAGGTTCGGAGCCGTCGCGTCGGTGGCGCCACCTACCAGGTGCCGGTCGAGGTTCGTCCGGGTCGCTCCACCACGCTGGCGCTGCGCTGGCTGGTGACCTTCTCGCGTGCACGTCGTGAGAAGACCATGGTCGAGCGTCTCGCGAACGAGCTCATGGATGCCAGCAATGGCCTCGGTGCGGCCGTGAAGCGTCGCGAGGACACCCACAAGATGGCTGAAGCCAACAAGGCGTTCGCGCACTACCGCTGGTGACACCGCGCCAGGCCGGGGGAGCCTCTCCGGCACCGAATCCCTCGGCCTGGCGTTGTGGCTACTGTGTCGGTTCCGTCACCAGGACCGGCTGACAAGATTAAGAAGACGTGGTCCAGACGAGGACCGACACGAACGACGAGCGGGGAAGAATTCTGTGGCACAGGAAGTGCTGACTGACCTGAACAGGGTGCGCAACATCGGCATCATGGCGCACATCGATGCTGGCAAGACCACCACCACCGAGCGCATCCTTTTCTACACCGGTGTCAACTACAAGATCGGTGAGACCCACGACGGTGCGTCGACGACGGACTGGATGGAGCAGGAGAAGGAGCGTGGTATCACCATCACCTCCGCTGCTGTCACCTGTTTCTGGAACAACAACCAGATCAACATCATCGATACGCCGGGCCACGTCGACTTCACCGTCGAGGTCGAGCGCTCGCTGCGCGTGCTCGACGGTGCCGTTGCCGTGTTCGACGGCAAAGAGGGTGTCGAGCCCCAGTCCGAGCAGGTCTGGCGCCAGGCTGCCAAGTACGACGTTCCGCGCATCTGCTTCGTCAACAAGATGGACAAGATGGGCGCGGATTTCTACTTCACCGTGCAGACCATCATCGACCGCCTCGGCGCGAAGCCGCTGGTCCTGCAGCTGCCGATCGGTGCTGAGGACGACTTCGACGGTGTCGTCGACCTCGTCGAGATGAAGGCCGTCACCTGGCGTGGCGTCGTGCCGACCGGCACCGAGCCCACCATCGAGGAGATCCCCGCGGATCTGGCCGACAAGGCCGCCGAGTACCGCGAGAAGCTGCTCGAGACCGTGGCCGAGTCCGACGAAGCTCTCATGGAGAAGTACTTCGGCGGCGAGGAGCTCACGGTCGAGGAGATCAAGGGCGCCATCCGCAAGATGACGATCAACTCCGAGCTGTACCCGGTGATTTGTGGCTCCGCGTTCAAGAACAAGGGCATTCAGCCCATGCTCGACGCGGTCATCGACTACCTGCCGAACCCGCTGGACATCGGCGAGGTCGAGGGACACGCACTGAACAACGAGGAAGAGATCCTCACGCGGAAGCTGAGCAAGGACGAGCCGTTCTCGGCGCTGGCCTTCAAGATCGCAGCGCACCCGTTCTTCGGCAAGCTGACCTTCGTGCGCGTGTACTCCGGCCGGATCGATCCGGGCGCCCAGGTGCTCAACGCCACCAAGGGCAAGAAGGAGCGCATCGGAAAGCTCTTCCAGATGCACGCCAACAAGGAGAACCCGGTCGACGAGGCCGTGGCCGGCCACATCTACGCGATGATCGGCCTGAAGGACACCACGACCGGTGACACCCTGTGCGACCAGGCGAACCCGATCGTGCTCGAGTCCATGAGCTTCCCGGATCCGGTCATCCAGGTCTCCATCGAGCCGAAGACCAAGTCGGACCAGGAGAAGCTGGGCACCGCAATCCAGAAGCTGGCCGAAGAGGACCCGACCTTCTCCGTCGAGCTCGACGAGGAGACCGGCCAGACCGTCATCGGCGGCATGGGCGAGCTCCACCTCGACATTCTCGTCGACCGCATGCGTCGCGAGTTCAAGGTCGAGGCCAACGTCGGCAAGCCGCAGGTCGCGTACCGCGAGACCATCACCAAGACGGTCGACAAGCACGAGTTCACCCATAAGAAGCAGACCGGTGGTTCGGGTCAGTTCGCGAAGGTCATCATCGCGCTCGAGCCGTACGTCGGTGAAGAGGGTGAGCCCTACATGTTCGAGAACAAGGTCTCCGGTGGCCGTGTTCCGCGCGAGTACATCCCTTCGGTCGACCATGGTGCCCAGGACGCGATGCAGTACGGTGTTCTCGCCGGTTATCCGCTCGTGAACCTGAAGCTGACCCTACTCGACGGCGCTTACCACGACGTCGACTCCTCGGAAATGGCCTTCAAGGTTGCCGGTTCGCAGGCGCTGAAGGAAGCCGCCCGCAAGGCCGGCCCCGTCATTCTCGAGCCCCTCATGGCTGTCGAGGTCACCACGCCCGAGGAGTACATGGGTGATGTGATCGGCGACCTGAACTCCCGCCGTGGCCAGATCCAGGCCATGGAGGAACGCAGTGGTGCCCGTGTCGTGAAGGCGCTGGTTCCGCTCTCGGAGATGTTCGGCTACATCGGAGACCTGCGGTCGAAGACCCAGGGCCGTGCGAACTTCTCCATGGTGTTCGATTCCTACGCAGAGGTTCCCGCGAACGTCTCGAAGGAAATCATCGCCAAGGCGACCGGCGAGTAACCTCGGTTCTCGCCGATCGACTGCACGACCAACGTAATAACCAACCGCACTGCTGCACATAGCACGCACCAATCAGTCCAGGAGGACATCCAGTGGCTAAGGCGAAGTTCGAGCGGACCAAGCCGCACGTGAACATCGGCACCATCGGTCACGTCGACCACGGCAAGACCACGACCACCGCGGCCATCACCAAGGTGCTTGCCGATGCCTACCCGGATCTCAACGAGAGCTTCGCTTTCGATCAGATCGACAAGGCGCCGGAGGAGAAGGCTCGTGGTATCACGATCAACATCTCCCACGTCGAGTACCAGACGGAGAAGCGCCACTACGCGCACGTTGATGCTCCGGGTCACGCCGACTACATCAAGAACATGATCACCGGTGCTGCGCAGATGGACGGCGCAATCCTGGTCGTGGCCGCCACCGACGGCCCGATGCCGCAGACGCGTGAGCACGTGCTGCTCGCCCGCCAGGTCGGTGTCCCCTACATCCTCGTTGCGCTGAACAAGGCCGACATGGTCGACGACGAGGAAATCCTCGAGCTCGTCGAGATGGAGGTCCGCGAGCTGCTGGCGGCTCAGGACTTCGACGAGAACGCCCCGGTTATCCCGATCTCGGCTCTGAAGGCGCTCGAGGGCGACCCGAAGTGGACCCAGAGCATCATCGACCTCATGCAGGCCGTCGATGACTCCATCCCGGATCCGGTTCGCGAGACCGACAAGCCGTTCCTCATGCCCGTCGAGGACGTCTTCACGATCACCGGTCGTGGCACCGTCGTCACCGGCCGTATCGAGCGTGGCGTTGTCAACGTCAACGAAGAGGTCGAGATCGTCGGTATCAAGGAGACGGTCACCAAGACCACCGTCACCGGTATCGAGATGTTCCGCAAGCTGCTCGACCAGGGCCAGGCCGGCGACAACGTCGGTCTGCTGGTTCGTGGCATCAAGCGCGAAGATGTCGAGCGTGGCCAGGTTGTCGTCAAGCCGGGCACCACGACTCCTCACACGGAGTTCGAGGGCCAGGCGTACATCCTGTCGAAGGACGAGGGCGGCCGCCACACCCCGTTCTTCAACAACTACCGCCCGCAGTTCTACTTCCGCACCACGGACGTTACGGGCGTCGTGACGCTGCCTGAGGGCACCGAGATGGTCATGCCCGGTGACAACACCGAGATGTCCGTCAAGCTGATCCAGCCGGTCGCCATGGACGAGGGCCTGCGCTTCGCGATCCGTGAGGGTGGCCGCACCGTCGGTGCCGGTCGCGTCACCAAGATCAACAAGTAACAAGATCGATCATCCAGTGGTCTTCTGATCACTGACGCCAGTGGCGTCCACTCCTGCGGGAGTGGACGCCACTGGGCGTTTCAGGTCTCGGTGCGATAAGCACGCCGGGTGCGACCGGTACCTACAGACCGCTCACCCGAAGGCCGTGGGCGGCGGCGAAGGTCACCGCCTGGGCGAGCTCGACGTGCGCCCCGGTGAGCTTCGCCGATGTCCACAGCCCCGGATCCACCCGGGCGCCCTGGAGGTCCGCTTCCTCGAGCCGTAGTTCTCCGGTGCGGGCACCGGTGAGATCGGCGCCGCTGAGGTTCGCCTTCCGCAGGTCCGCCTTGACCAGGTTCGCTTCCCTCAGACGGCAACCGGACAGGTCTACGCCGCGCAGGTCCACCCCTCCGAGCGAGGCCAGCGTGAAGTCCACCTCGTAGAGGGTGAGCGGACGCATCCGGGTCTCCCGGATCACCGAGCCCATGAAGCTCGAGTGCCGGAAGGTGCTGTCCCACATTCGGGTGTATTCGAAGTGGCAGTTCCGGAACGCGGTGCCCGAATGGCTGGATCCGATGAGGTCGGCTCCCGTGAAGTCGCAGTTGGTGAAGGTGACCGACTCCGTGGTCAGCCCCGACATGTCGGTGTCGCGGAAGGTGCAGCCGGTGAAAGTGCGTCGGCGCCAGATCTGTCGGGAGAGGTCGGCGTCCGAGAAGTCCTCGTCGTGGTGTTCGGTGTCGTGGTGTTCGGTGTCGTCGTGTTCGGTGTCGATATCCGGCATGGGGCCAGTCTTCTCCCCGCCCCCGACAGTGCCGCCCCCGACAGGCCGCCGCCGGTCGCTTCTGCGCGGCAGTCAGTCCCGGAGCTCGGCACGGTCCAGGTGTAACAGGACTCGGACCGCGACCTCCGCTCCGTCGATTGCCGATGTGGTGGTGGCGGCGATTCGTTCCGATGCGCGGGTGATGGCGTCGACGTCGGCATCGGCGGCAGCATCGAGCGTCACCGAGATCGTCGCGAGCCCCCGGTCCGAGACTGCGCGTCCGCGGGCCCGGTGGACGCCGGGAAGGGTGGCCAGTTCGGCGGCGACACTCGTGGCGACGGGACCGAGGTCGATGCTCACCGGGGTGCCGGTAGCGGATTCGAGGAGCTGGCTGGGTGCGGCTCGTCGGCGCGTGAGGTCGACCGCGAGCACGAGGATGCCGAGGATGAGTGAAGCCGCGAGCGTGGTACCGAGCGCCCAGTGCCACCACGGTTGCTCCGGTACCGCGATGAGGCGGTCGCGGTCGAGGTGCGCGACGCGGTCGCGGACGAACTGCACGTTACGTTCCCACGCGATGGCCGTGGCTCCGGCGATGGCGAGGACGATCCCGACGACGAGGACGAGGAGGCGGTTCAGCGCCGCCGGGCGCCACTTCATGAGCTGGCCCTCACCCGAGTGGTGCGGACCTTCACCCGCAGCGGCAGCGGTCGGTCCAGGATGGCGAGTGCCGATTCGACGACGGCACGGACGGATTCGTCCACCGCCCCGGGTGTGGGATCGGTGGTCGCCGGGTCGGCGGTGACGCGGACTGTCACGCGTCGGCGATCCACCGTGGTGTGCGCGGAGACCACTCCCGCGACGGTGCTCGCCCGGGCACTGCACATCCGGGCGATGTCGGTGGGACGCATCCACACGGTTGCGGCGGCGCCGCCGATGCGCACCGCGACGTGGGTGCGGGTGCGGGGTGCGAGGGCGAGGAGAATGAACAGCACGCCGACTACGAGGCAGGAGAGTGCGACGGGGATCAGCCACTGCTGCCAGTGCAGGCGGCCCAGCCACTCGAAGGTGTTCTGCAGCCACGGCGCAGCGGCGAAGGCGCCGCGCGCGATCAGCAGCTCCCGGGCCGCAACTACAGCGAGGGCAAGCAGGCCGATCGCGATCACCACGGCGGCGGGCACTGCGGCAGGCGCCGCGGTGGGCGGGAGTGGGGGAGTGACGGTGGCGGCGGGCATCGGCTCGAGAGGGTCGACGGATTCCGCGCTGCCATCGTATTCGGTGCCGGCGACCAGGACTCCGAGCTGATGCAGCGGCATTCCGGTGAGGTCTTCGAGTTGCCGGCCGACTTCGGTGTGGACGCGCTGGGTCAGTTCCGTGATATCGCAGGGCCATTGCACGCCCAGGTAGAGGTTGACCGCCACCGACTGGGCGCCCGTCGACACGTCGGCGCGGGGCAGGTCCCGACCGGTGATGCGGGTCAGTCCGCCGCCCTGTGGGACCACCCCCGGTACATTGAGCGCCGCAGTGGCCGCGATCTTCGCGATCGCGCGGTCCTTGATGACCAGTCGCCCGCGGGTGCCGGGTTCGTCGGAGGTCGCGACCGGAGCGTCGGCGAATGCAGGGTCAGCCACGGCCGCGCGATCGGAGCAGAGCGCCGAGGTCGAGGTGACCATCGCGGTGGGCGCCGATTGCCATCCCGACGGCCCCGAGGAGCACTGCGAAGACGAAACCGCTGAAGCCGCCGAGGATTCCGGCGAGCGCGAGCAGCAGTCCCGCGATCAGTCCCATGCCCGTACTGGTCATAGCTCAGGTCCCGTCTCGTGATCTGTGGTGAGGTCTTCGATGGTCACGTCCACCGGCACGCGGACGATCGGGTGAACGGTGCTGCGGACACGTTCAGCGGTCCCGAACAGATCGGCCGGGTAGCGGACGGTGATGTGCACGGCGCACCCGTCGACGCCGATCCGGATGCCGGTGACCCGGCGGCCGGGCAGATATGTCGCGACCTCGCCGAACTCGCCGCCGTGCAGGCCCGTGACGCCCGGCACGGCGAGCACGGCGTCGGCCGCGAGCTCTGCCGTCGCCCGTTCCGGCGTCACGGGTTCCGTCACTGGACCCTCGGTTTGGTGTCGGCCTCGGGGCCGGTGGCATCGCCCTCGCCGAACAGCATGACGTCGAAGACGGTGATATCGACCTCGGTGACTTCGAGTCCGGTCATGCGTTCCACCGCGGCGATCACGTTGCGCCGGATGCCGACGGCGAGCTCGTGCAGTGCCACTCCGTACTCGGCGACGATGCCGATATCGATCGCGGCCTGCTTCTCGCCGACCTCCACCGCGACGCCCTGGCCGTGGTTGATGCGGGCTCCGGGGATGCGGTCGCGCAGCGCACCGACGACGCGAGCGGTTCCGCCGCCGACGTCGTAGACGCCGTCGATCTCGCGCGTCGCGATGCCCGCGATCTTTGCTACCACGGCGTCGGCGATGATCGTCCGGCCCTGCGAACTGACAAGTTCGGGCGCCGGTCCCGCTCCGAACCGGGCCCTGCCGCCGCCCGCGTTCCCAGCATCTGCACCCGAATCAGTTGTCATGTCTGCTCCTCTTCCGGTGTCGCCCTGGCGGCGCGCGCAACCTCGTGTCCAACTGTAGTGACTGTGAAGGCGCGGCGGGCGTCGCGACGGGCCGTCGATCGTGGGACAGTTCAGACCGGCAGGGACAGTGCACACGGACAGGTGCCTGCAGGCGGGTAGGTCGGTCGAGGAACGAGGGACATATGAGCGCAACGGTATTGGTGCCCGGCGGTACGGGCGGCCTGGGTGTCGCGGTGACGCATGCATTGTCGGCGGCCGGGTGGCGGGTCGTGGTGCCGTGGCATTCGAACGGTGCGCTCGAACGGCTCGGCGACGATTCCGCGGTGGTAACGGTGCGCGCGGACTTGTCGGATCCGGACAGCGTCGCCGAGGTGGTTGCAGTGGCGAGTTCGGACGCCGACGCTCCGCTGCGCGCGGTAGCGCATTTGGTCGGTGGTTTCGCAATGGGCAAACGGCTGCACGAGACGCCGGTCGAGGATTTCGAGTCGATGCTGCAGCTCAATCTGCGTCCCCTGTATCTCACCGTCCAGGGCGCGCTGCCACACCTCATCGAGGCCGGTGGTGGCTCGATTGTGACGGTGTCGAGCAAGACGGCGTTCGCACCGTTCGCGGGCGCGTCGGCCTATGTGACGTCGAAGGCTGCGGTGTGGGCGCTGACGAGTGCGCTGGCCGTCGAGTACGCCCGCGACGGGATCCGGGCCAACTCGGTGCTGCCGTCGATGATCGACACCCCGGCAAACCGGGCCCAACAGCCGTCCGCCGATCGGAGCAGTTGGGTCTCGCCGGAGCGGATCGCGGCGGTCGTCGCCTTCCTGTGCAGCGAGGCGTCGGCGGCGATCACCGGTGCACAGGTGCCAGTGCCGGGCGTTGCTGAGCGTTGACGCCCCCGAGTGGCGGGTACCCGAGCGCCGCTCGATTTGGTAAGAACATGTTCTAGTTTCGTGGGTACGTCCCGCACCGGGTGATGGAGGGTTGGCAGGCATGTCCAGTAACGAGAACACCGCGGGTCCGGTCGTGATCGTCGGCGCCGGTCTGGCCGCCGTCCGCGCCGCCGAGGAACTGCGTCAGTCGGGCTACGACGGCGAACTCGTCCTCGTCGGTGACGAACCGCACCTGCCGTACGACCGGCCACCGCTGTCGAAGGAAGTGGTCCGCGGGGAGAGGGACGACACGACGCTGCGACCACAGGAGTTCTTCGACGAGCGGCGGATCGATCTGCGCCTCGGCGTTGCCGCGACCGGTCTCGACCGGGACAGCCGTACCGTCTCCCTCGCCGACGGCACCGAGATCGCGTACGGCGAGCTGATCATCGCGACCGGGCTGGCGCCGCGTCGGATCCCCGGCCTGCCCGAGCTGGACGGGATCCACGTGCTCCGCTCGGTCGACGAGAGCCACGCGTTGCGCGCCGAGCTGCATGAGGGCACCAGGGCACTCGTTGTCGGTGCCGGGTTCATCGGCTGCGAGCTGGCCGCGAGCATGCGCGCACTCGGGGTCGAGGTGGTTCTCGTCGAGCCGCAGTCCGCACCGCTCGCATCGGTGCTCGGTGAGCGGATCGGCACTCTGGTCGGGCGTCTGCATACCGAGGCCGGCGTGGATCTGCGCACCGGCGTCGGGCTCGCGTCCCTCACCGGCGACGGCCGGGTGAGCGGGGCCGTGCTCTCCGACGGCACCGAGCTCGCCGTCGACGTCGTTGCGATCGGTATCGGTTCGATTCCCGTCACCGGCTGGCTCGAGGGTTCGGGCGTCGAGCTCGACAACGGGGTGCTGTGCGACGAGGTGGGCTGCACCGGCGACCCGCACGTGTGGGCGATCGGTGACGTGGCCTCATGGCGGCACACCGAGGGCGGGCACAAGCGTGTCGAGCACTGGAGCAACGCGGGCGACCAGGCGAAGATCCTCGCCGGCGCGCTCACCGGAACCGGTGATCCGGACGCCCTCGCCCAGGTGCCGTACTTCTGGAGCGACCAGTACGGTCTCAAGATCCAGGCCCTCGGAACGGTCTCGGCGGACGACGATGTCCACCTGATCAAGGACGACGGCCGCAAGTTCGTCGCGTACTACTCCCGTGGCGGTGTGCTGACCGCAGTCGTCGGCGCCGGTTCGGCGGGCGCCGTGATGAAGATGCGCGCGAAGATCGCGGCCGGTGCGCCGATCGGGGAGCTGCTCGAGTCCGCCCCGGCCTGAGCGGGCTAGATTTGTCGGGTGATCGTTGCGCTCATCGACTCGGGTCTCGGGCTGCTCCCGACGTCTGCCTGGCTGCGTCGGCTGCGTCCCGATCTTGATCTGTTGCTCTCCCTCGACCCGGAGAATGCGCCGTGGGGACCGAAGCCTGAGCAGTGGGTGATCGACCGCGTGGTCGGTACCGCGCGCCGGGCGGTGGACCGGGGTGCGGAGGTGGTGGTGCTCCCATGCAACACCGCGAGTGTGACGGCGCTCGAGCACGTGCGCGTGGAGGTCGGTGACGCGATCCCCGTGATCGGCACGGTTCCGGCGATCAAGCCGGCGGCCGCGGTCTGTGATTCCGTCGCGATCTGGGCGACGGCCGCGACCACCGCGAGCGCGTACCAGGCAAATCTGATCGACCGGTTCGGGAACGGGAGCTCGGTGGTGGGCGTCGCGTGTCACGGACTCGCCGATGCGATAGACCTCGGCGACGTCGAGGCGGCGCGGGCGGCTATCGAGGCCGCCGCGGCGAACACTCCGGACGATGTCGGCGGTGTTGTGCTGGGCTGCACGCATTACCCGTTGGTCGCGGAGGAGATCGCGAGTCACCTTCCGGACGGCGTCGTGCTGTTCGACAGCGCGGAGGCCGTGGCAGCGCAGACGCTGCGTCGTATCGATGCGCTCGGCCGTGACACCACCGGACAGGGGACCGTAGAGGTCCTGCTGAGTGGGTCACCGGGGGAACTCCCCGCCAGTGCCGCGAGTTTCGAAGCCGGACGCCTCCTGCTCGCCGCGCCGTCCAGGTGACTCTCAGGCGCTAACCGAGCTGCACCATCCCCGCAGCCACCACCTGCGCGACGGTGCCCAGTTCGTCGGTGTGCCGACGGGGGATGTCGTCGAGGTCGCGTATCCGGTCGCTGCTGGCAGCCGAGAACATCGCCGCCACCCACGCGTTGGCACAGGCCCTCAGGGTTCCGGGTCGCACCGGGGACACGGCGCTGGCCTGGAGTATCCGGATCGTTGCCTCGTGCAGGTATGCGCGGAATCGGCGCAGATACTCCCGGACGTCGGGGTGGGTATCGGCCTCCCGCCAGATGATCACCCGCATCATCGACGAGTGGTGATCGCGCTGGTTGAGCGCGTTGTCGAGATTCACCAGGCTGGCGGCGGGATCGCCCGGCGCGACGAGCGGCGTGAGGTCGTCGAGCGGGTCGGTCGGTAGTCGTTCGGCGAGCAGGGCGGCGAGAATGTCGGCCTTGGTGGGGAAGTAGTAGAAGATCAGGCCCTTGGGCACCCCCGCCGCCGCGGCCACGGCGGCGGTGGAGGTGGCGTCGAATCCACGGAGTGCGATCAGCGATTCGGCGGCGTCGAGGATCCTCGCGCGGGCGTTGCCGTCGGTTTTGGCGCCGCGGCGTCGGCGGTGCGGGGATTCATGGGCGCGCGGCACGTCACCGGAGTTGCCGGAATGCATGGTGGATTCGCAGGGTAAAGCAGGGTCAATGTGCGGCTACTCCACCATGTCCGTGCATGCGGGCGCTCATGGCCGGCAGTCCGGCGACGGAGACCGCCACGGTCAGTGCACCGACGATCCAGGCGGTCCAGGATGCCCCGCCCATCGCGTGGAAATTCATCACCCACGGGGAGATGAACATCAGAACGCCGAGCACGCCCATCGCATAGTCCGCCGCGACCATCTCGGGTCGGGCCATGTGGACGAGGCCGGCCAGGGCGACGAGCACGCCGAGCACGATCAGCGACCACCGGGCGCCGTTGTTGGTGGAGAGCCACAGCGGTGAGAGCGCCGCGTAGGCGCCGATGATGACAGCCGCGTAGTCCTGCCAACGAGTTGATGCCTTCATGTCCAGCCTCCTCGGGAAAGGATTGTGTCCTCATCTCAGTGTCACGCTGACTGACCGGCCGATCAATATGACCGGATTGCGCTCTCATCACAGGTTTGTGCAGATCAGGCCACAGTCCGTGGGTGGAGGTTCGACGAGAAGGGCCCGACTTCACCGGACGGTGGAATCGGGCCCTTCGGCGAGCTGGATGTGTCAGAACTCGATTTTGAGGCGGTCGCTCACCGGCTTGGCCTGGCAGCCCAGGATGTAGCCGTTGTCGATGTCCTCCTGATCGAGCACACCGGCGTGCTCCATGGAGACCTCGCCCTCGACGACGGTGCAGGCGCAGGAACCGCACTCGCCTTCCTGGCAGGAGTAGGGCACGTCCAGGCCCTTCGACAGCATGACGTCGACGAGGGTCTGCTTGCGCGGCCACGAGAAGCTGTGGGTCTCGCCGTCCAGTTCGACCTCGACGGTCGCGGCATCGGCGGCCTCCTCCTCGGAGACCTCCTCGAGCTCGACGTCCTTGAAAGGGTCGCCGGCGAGGGAGTTGAAGACCTCGGCATGGACCTGCGAACGGGGCATCCCTGCCTGGGCAAGAGCGGCGTGCACGGTGTCCATGAACGGGCCGGGGCCGCACATGAAGGCCTCGTGGGTGGCGAACGGCGCCGTGAGCGTCGCCAGCTGGGCGGGCGTCGGCAGGCCTTGCAGACTCTCGACCCAGTGAATGACCGTCAGCCGGTCGGCGAACTTGGCTGCCAGGTCGCGCAGCTCGGCCGCGAAGATCACCGAGTTCTCGTCGCGGTTGGCGTAGACGAGGACGACCTTGCCCTTGCCCTGCGTGAGCGCCGACTTGAGGATCGACATCACGGGGGTAATGCCACTACCGGCGCCGAACAGCAGGAAATCGTGCTCGAGGGACTTCGGCGTGAAGACGCCGGACGGCGGCAGGACCTCGATGGTGTCGCCGACCGAGATGTTGTCGCACAACCAGTTGGAGCCGTAGCCGCCCGCGGTCCGCTTGACGGTGACCTTGGGGGCGTCGTCGGTGAACGGCGAACTCGCGAGCGAGTAGCAGCGGGCGACCGACCCGGTGAGGTCGCTCGGGATGCGTAGTGTCAGGAACTGGCCGGGCTTGTATTCGAACTTGCTCGCGAGGTCCTCGGGGACGTCGAAGACCAGCGACCGCGAGTCGGGGGTCTCCTCGATCACCCCGGACACGGTGAGCACCGCGGATCGAGAGCTGTGCGGCACGTCGATAGTGGTCATGCGAACTCTGGTCCTCTCGTGGATCAGTTAGAACGTGTTCTAGTTTCAGCGTAGCAGCGTAGCGACGCTACCGGGGGATGGTAATTCTCCGATGCCGGACCGCGTGATCGGGAGCGTCGTCGAGTCCGGGTAACTGTGCTCGTCGAGAAGTCAGGCGTCGAGGATCAGCCACCCGCCGTGATGGTCGAAGACCTCGAACGGTCGGCCCGTCGATGCGCCGAGTTCGCGCAGCGCATCGGCATCGAAGGTGCGGACGTGCCCGTGGCAGGCGGTGGCCTCGTCCTCGTACGGGACCGCGATCACGACGCGCTCGCGGGCGATGCGCAGTGCCTCGTTGACCACGGCGGCGCCGGTTCCCGCGTCGACGTGCTCGAGTAGATGTATCGCGGTGACGGTGTCGGCGCTGTCGTCGGGCGCCGGGACGTTTGCCGCGTCGCAGACGAGCGTCTCGATCCGGGCGCCGAGACCCGGTGCGACGGCATCGAGCAGCGTCATCGTCCCGGGGAGGATGTCGGTGGCGGTCACCGGCACCCCCGCACGGGCCAGTCGCAGCGGCAGGAAGCCGAAGCACGAGCCCAGATCGAGGACGCTGCCACGGACCAGTTCGGCCGCCTGGTCGTGGATCGGGGCGAAGTCGGCGGTGCCGTCGAGGAGTTCGTCGAGAGAGTTGCGGTAGTACACCGTCCATGCCTCGAGTGGGTCGTGGATGGTCGAGCGCACCAGGCCCACCATCGTGAGTTCGAATTCGGTCTGGCCGAAGTCGGCATCGTCGATCGATGCCGTCACCTGGGCCACCAGGCGCTCGCTCAGGGCTTCGGGGCCGAGTGAGTGCCGCACGTGTAGCGCATCGGCGGTGCGGGTGAGGGCGATCGGGCCGGTGGGAACGCGCTCGACGGTGACGTGGTCGTGCGACCACAAGCCGGGGGCGCAAGGGGCAAGTGAATCGAGCGTCACGGCGGTCATCCTCGGTCGGTTGTCGGCGGGGGCAGTTCGGCAATGCCGGTGTGCAGGACGCGGCTGCCGTTGGAGAGTAGATCGATCAGGTCGAGGGACTCGTCGGTGAGCCATGTCTCGTAGGCCGCGATGGCGACGCCGAGCATCAGATAGCCGATGGTGCGGGGGAGCTGATCGCCGGGATCGAGGCCGAGGCGGGCCGCGACGTACTCGGCGATCACCTTACGCCACCCGTCGTACATCACCACCGAATATGCTTGCAGCGCCGGGACTTCGAAGATCAGTTTCATGCGCCGGCGGTGACCGGCCGCGACCTCTGGCGGAAAGGTATTGAACGCCAGCACCGCCGAGACGAGGCTGTCGAGCATGGACATGTCGTCCGGCATTTCCTCGAGCAATGTGCGCATCTCGGACAGGTGCGCGTCGAAATCGCCCCACGGGACGGCGTTCTTGGACGGGAAGTAGCGGAAGAACGTGCGTCGGGCGATCCCGGCGGCCTCGGCGATGTCGTCGACGCTGGTGTCGTCGAAGCCGCGGGTGGCGAACAAGTCGATGCCGACCGCAGCGATGCGGTCGCGTGTCGTGGTCGGCCGCCGGCCGATTCGCGACGACGGGTTCCTACGAGTTCGCACCTGTGTGGCCTCCTTCACTAGTCATTGTGCACCCGATGCCATTACAGTGGTGAGTCGAGTCACAGTGAAGCAGTCACTATGACCGCCGGCTCCGCTGTTGGGGTCCGATTTGGAGGAGGAATCGATGTCCGATCGCGAGAACGTCACCGAAGGCCAGCTCGTCGAGGAGTCCCTCGTGGAAGAGGTTTCCATCGACGGCATGTGCGGCGTGTACTGATCGTGTCCGAACCAGCCGCCGACAGCAGTTCGCCGGCCGGCGCGATCGATCTCGACGCGGCGTGGAAGCTGCACCCGCAGGTGGCGCTGCGCCCCGAACCTTTCGGGGCGCTGCTCTACCACTTCGGAACTCGCAAGCTCTCGTTCCTGAAGAACCGGACCATCGTCGAAATCGTCGAGTCCCTGCCGGAGCATCCGAATGTGGGGGCCGCCCTGCAAGCTCAGGGCATAGAGGCAGCAGCCTCCCGGCCATACCTGCGGGCACTGTCGACCCTCGCGGATTCGCACATGATCGTGCCGTCCTGATTTCTGCAGTTCCTTCACGTTCTGCACCCAACCAGACATCCCCGATATCGAGGACACAGCCATGACCTCAGTTCTCGAGCCGCCCGCGCCCCAGGTGGGTCGCCTCGTCGACCAGTTCGAACTCGGTCTCGACGCGCCGATCTGCCTGACGTGGGAGCTCACCTACGCGTGCAACCTGTCCTGCGTGCACTGCCTGTCGTCCTCGGGACGGCGGGACCCGCGGGAGCTTTCCACCGAGCAGTGCAAGTCGATCATCGACGAGCTGCAGCGCATGCAGGTCTTCTACGTCAACATCGGCGGCGGCGAGCCGACTGTGCGCTCCGACTTCTGGGAGCTCGTCGACTACGCCACCGAGCACCAGGTGGGCGTGAAGTTCTCCACCAACGGCGTGAAGATCGACAAGAAGGTCGCGCAGCGCCTCGCTTCGAGCGACTACGTGGACGTCCAGATCTCCCTCGATGGCGCGACTGCCGAGGTCAACGACGCCGTCCGCGGTCCTGGATCGTTCGCGATGGCGGTCCGTGCACTCGAGAACCTGGCAGAGGCCGGGTTCAAGGACGCCAAGATCTCCGTCGTCGTCACCCGGCAGAACGTGAGCCAGCTCGACGAGTTCAAGGAACTGGCCGACAAGTACGGTGCGACGCTGCGCATTACGCGACTGCGCCCGTCCGGTCGTGGAGCCGACGTGTGGGACGAGCTGCACCCGACTCAGGCGCAGCAGCGCGAGCTGTACAACTGGCTCGTCGCGAACGGTGAGGGTGTGCTCACGGGCGACTCGTTCTTCCACCTGTCGGCGTACGGCGATGCGCTACCGGGCCTGAACCTGTGCGGCGCCGGACGCGTGGTGTGCCTGATCGATCCGATCGGTGACGTCTATGCGTGCCCGTTCGCGATCCATGACCAGTTCCTCGCCGGAAACATCGTCTCCGACGGTGGATTCCAGCATGTGTGGCAGCATTCGGACCTGTTCCGGGACCTGCGGTCGCCGCAGACAGGTGGCGCGTGCGCCAAGTGCGACCACTACGACTCCTGCCGCGGCGGTTGCATGGCCGCGAAGTTCTTCACGGGTCTGCCGATGGACGGCCCGGACCCCGAATGCGTTCAGGGCTACGGGGAATCGGCGCTTGCCGCTGAGCGTAGCGTGCCGAAGTCCAGCCAGGACCATTCGCGAACCGGCATACGCGCCGAGCGGCGGACGCCGAAGGCACCGGTTCCGCTGACCCTGCTGACCCGTCCGCCGGCCAAGATCTGTGACGAAAATCCGCTCGCCGGAATGGCATAGACCGACAGCTTCCACTGCAGTACGAGAGGTTTGACATGGGCAAGAGTGCCTGGTTCGAGACGGTTGCCGAGGCTCAGCGGCGGGCGAAGAAACGCCTGCCCAAGTCGGTGTACGCGGCCCTGGTCGCCGGATCCGAGAAGGGCCTGACCGTCGACGACAACATCGCGGCATTCACCGAACTCGGGTTCGCGCCGCACGTGGCCGGGCTCGCCGGTGAGCGCGACCTCTCGACCACCGTGATGGGCCAGCCCATTTCGATGCCGGTGATGATCTCGCCGACGGGTGTGCAGGCCGTGCACCCGGACGGCGAGGTCGCGGTCGCGCGCGCCGCGGCGGCGCGGGGCACCGCGATCGGTCTCAGCTCGTTCGCGAGCAAGTCCATCGAGGAGGTGGCCGCGGCCAATCCGCAGACCTTCTTCCAGATGTACTGGGTGGGCGACCGCGACACGCTGCTCCAGCGCATGGAGCGGGCACGTGCGGCCGGGGCGACCGGGCTGATCATCACCCTGGACTGGTCGTTCTCCAACGGTCGTGACTGGGGTAGCCCGTCGATCCCGGAGAAGATGGACCTCAAGGCGATGTTCCAGTTCGCACCCGAGGGAATCACGCGTCCGAAGTGGTTGTGGGACTTCGCCAAGACGGGCAAGGTTCCGGATCTGACGACGCCGAACCTGGCGGCGCCGGGCCAGGCTCCTCCCACGTTCTTCGGTGCTTACGGTCAATGGATGGGTACACCGCTGCCCACGTGGGACGACGTCGCATGGCTGCGCGAGCAGTGGGGTGGGCCGTTCATGCTCAAGGGCGTCATGCGCGTCGACGACGCCAAGCGTGCCCTCGATGCGGGTTGTTCCGCGATCTCGGTGTCCAACCACGGTGGCAACAATCTCGACGGCACCCCGGCCCCGATTCGTGCCCTGCCGGCTGTTGCCGAAGCAGTGGGCGATCAGCTGGAAGTGCTGCTCGACGGTGGTATCCGGCGCGGTAGTGACGTCGTCAAGGCGCTGGCGCTCGGCGCCCGCGCCGTCATGATCGGCCGGGCGTACCTGTGGGGTCTGTCGGCTAACGGCCAGGCCGGTGTCGAGAATGTTCTCGACATTCTGCGCGGTGGTATCGATTCTGCGGTGCTGGGCTTGGGGCACAAGTCGGTTCACGATTTGAGTGCCGACGACCTGATCGTTCCTGAGGGATTCCGTCGCGACCTGGGCGTCGGCTAGAGCCCGCGCGTCGGATCAGGCGCGATGAGCGGCAACCTGACTGAGCAGTTCACCCTGGCCGGGCGTCACGCCCGGTCCCGGGTGCTGTTCGGTCCGCACGAGACCAACCTGGGTGACGGCCGCGCCCTGTCGCCCGGCCATGTCGCGTACTACGAGCGTCGTGCCCGTGGCGGCGCCGGTGTAGTGGTCACCGAGGTTGCATCGGTGCACGGTTCCGACTGGCCGTACGAGCGCGCGCCGTTGGCCGCGGAGTGTGGACCGGGCTGGCGGGACGTGGTCGCGGCGTGCCGCCCGCACGGGACGCTGGTGCTCGCAGGTCTCGGCCACACCGGGTTGCAGGGATCGAGCGCGTGGTCCCAGTCGGCGCTGTGGGCGCCGTCCCGGTTCCCGGATCCGGTCTCGCGGGAGCTGCCGATGGAGATGGAGCAGCCCGAGATCGCAGCGCTTGTACTGGGTTTCAGGGAAGCCGCGCGAGTTGCGGTGGCAGCCGACGTGGACGGTATCGAGCTCGACGCCGGAGTGTCCTCGCTACTGCGCCAGTTCCATTCCGGGATCACCAACCTGCGCGGCGACGAGTACGGAACCGACCGGTTGCGGCTCACGCGCGAGGTGATCGCTGCGGTCCGTGCAGAACTGGGCCCCGACCGAATCCTGTCGCTGCGGCTGAGTTGCGACGAAATGGCTCCCTGGGCCGGGGTGACGCCGGAGCAGGCCGCCGGGCAGGTGCGGGAGCTTGCAGATTTCGTGGATGTGTTGGTGGTGGTGCGGGGTGGTCCCTTCACGGTGCACGCCTATCGTCCCGACGCGCACACTGCGCCGGGTTTCAATGTCGAACTGTGTCGGGAGATGCGAGCCGCCGCCGATGGGCGTGTCCCGGTGGTGTTGCAGGGCAGCGTCGTTGGTGCCGATCAGGCGCAATGGGCACTGGACGACGGCGTTGCCGACCTGGTCGAGATGACCCGCGCTCAGATCGCGGACCCGGATCTCGTTCTCGCGGTTCACGATGGGAGTAGGCCGCGACCGTGCGTGCTCTGCAACCAGACGTGTTTGGTCCGCGATCCCCGAAACCCGATCGTCACATGTATCGGGAATCCGTCCGCCGGGCACGAGACCGTCGATCGGGAAATCACTCCGATCGAGCATCCGGCTTCGGCGCTCGTGGTGGGCGCAGGGCCCGCCGGACTCGAGGCCGCGCGGGTTCTCGCGCTGCGCGGGTTCCAGGTGACATTGTCGGAGAAGGGTGTTGGTCTCGGTGGAATGCTCCGGACCGCAGCTGCTGGAACGGGACGTGAGCGGCTGTCGCTGCTGGCAGGCTGGCTCGAGGCGGAGTGCCGACGGCTCGGCGTGCGGATCCGGACGAGTTGCGAGGTCGATGCGGCCGCACTCGACGTAGCCCGAGGCGCGGGGACCCTTGTCGTGTCGGCGACGGGTAGCAGTCCCCGTCCGGCGCCGTGCCCGGTAGGAGCCGGCGTGCAGAGTCTCGGCGCGGCTGCGGTGCTGTCCGGTGCCTCGCTCGAATCCGGACCGGTGCTGGTCCTCGATCCCGCCGGCGGCCCGGTCGCGGTGTCAGTCGCGCTGTGGTTGGCCGAGCGCGGCCGCGAGGTGGCGATCGTGACAGCCGATCAGCTGATCGGCTCCCGGCTCGGCCCCACCGGTGACCTCGTCGACGCCAATTCGCGAGTGCAGCGGGCGGGCGTCACCCGGTATCTGGCGTCGGTTGCGGTGTCGGCTGGTGCGGGAGAAGCGTTGCTGGAGAACCGTTTCACTGGAGTTCGCACACGGGTGCCGTGCGCTGTGCTGGTGTCCTGCGCGCATCCGCTGCCGAATGAGGAACTGGTCATCGAGGGTGCGCGCGTCGTGCGGGTCGGCGACTGTGTCGCGCCCCGGACCGCGCTCGAAGCTGTCCGCGAGGGCCACCTCGCGGCGCTGTCGGCGGTGCCGACGAGTTCAGCCGGGTCGGCGGTGCCGACGAGTTCAAAGGGGCCAGCGGCGCCACGGCGCCGATTCACGCCCGTCGACGGATAGGGAGATCATTGTGGGACAGCTGGATGGCAAGGTTGCGTTCATCACCGGTGCGGCCCGCGGGCAGGGCCGCACGCACGCGGTGCGGATGGCGCGGGAGGGTGCGTCGATCATTGCGGTGGACGTCTGCCGCAATGTGTCGGAGGACAATACGTACGACGCGGCAACGTCCGAGGACCTGGCGGAGACCATCCGCCTGGTGGAGGTGGAGGGTGCCAAGATCTACGCTCGCGAGGCTGACGTGCGGGACAGTGCCGCGCTGAAGGCGGTGGTGGATGCGGGTGTCGAGCAGTTCGGTCGGCTCGACATCGTCGTGGCCAACGCCGGCATCTGCAACTGGAACCGCTTCTGGGAGATGTCCGACGAGCAGTGGGAGACGCTGATCGACATCAACCTCACGGGCGCATTCAAGACGCTCAAGGCGGCGGTGCCGGCGATGATCGAGGGCGGCCGCGGCGGATCGATCATCGTCGTCAGCTCGGTCGCGGGGATGAAGGCGTTGCCGGGCCAGGCGCACTATGGGGCGTCCAAGTTCGGTTTGGTAGGCCTGACGCAGGCGGCGGCGAAGGAACTGGGCGAGTACAGGATTCGCGTCAACTCCATACATCCGTTTGGTGTCGACACCCAAATGGGAACCGATCAGGGCAGCCTCGTGATTCTGCAGAGGCACCCGCACTACGGGCCGAGCTTCGTGCCGATCCTCACCGAGAAGCCGATTGCCGACACCGACGATATCTCGGATGCGGTGCTGTGGCTGGCCGGCGATGGATCCAAGACGGTGACCGCGAGCCAGGTGGCGCTGGACCAGGGCAACACGAAGGTGTGACCGAGCACTATCCGTTGCTGTTCACCCCGCTCGGCCTGGGTCGTCAGATGCTGGCCAACCGGGTGGTGTTCTCCGCGCACCTGACGAACTATGCGCGCGGAGGACTGCCCACCGGCCAGCACGCCGCGTACTACGCGGCCCGGGCGGCGGGCGGGGCGGGGATGATCATCACCGAGGAGCAGTGCGTGCATCCCTCGGACTGGCCGTACGAGAAGGTGATTCACGGCTACCGTCCGGAGGTGGTCGACGGCTACCGCGGGATCACCGACGCCGTGCACGGCCACGGATCGGTGATCCTCGCGCAGCTCAACCACAATGGCGGCCAGGGCTCTGGGATGTATTCCCGTCGGCCGCTGTGGGCGCCGAGCCCGGTGCCGGACCCGCTGTTTCGGGAGGTGCCGAAGACGCTCGACCTCGGTGAGATCGCTGAGCTGATTGCCGGTTTCGCCACCGTCGCGCGGCACTGCCGGCGCGGTGGGTTCGACGGTGTCGAGTTGCAGGGTTCGCAGTCGTCGCTGATCCGCGGTTTCCTCGCGCCGCAGACCAACCTGCGCACCGATGGTTACGGGGGTTCGCTGGAGAATCGGGCGCGGTTCCTGCTGGAAGTGATCACTGCCGTGCGAGACGCGATCGGCCCGGATCTGATTCTGGGCGTGCGGCTCTCGGGTGATGAGCAGGTGACCGGCGGTATCGTCCTCGACGACGCGGTCGCCGTCGCGCGCCTGGTGGAAGCGTCGGGTGCGGTGGACTATCTCAACACGACGATGGGTATGGCCACCGAGACTCTGCACTTGGTGGAGCCGTCGATGGCGACTCCGCGCGGCTACGCCCTGCACATCGCTGACGCGATCCGCCGGAACGTGAGCTTGCCCGTAGTGGGCGTCGGACGGCTCAAGGGACCGGACGAGGCCGAGCAGGCACTGGCCGCCGGGCGGTGCGATCTGATCGGTGTGGTGCGCGGCCAGATCGCCGATCCCGACTTCGTGGCCAAGGCGCGGCGAGGTATTGCCGACGAGATCCGGACCTGCCTGTCGTGCAATCAGGAGTGCGTCGGCCGAATGGGACTGGGCCGCTGGCTCGGGTGTCTCGAGAATCCTCGTGCCGGTAGGGAATCGGTGGTACTGCCGGAGCCTCGCATGCCGGGGCGCCGGGTCGTTGTGGTCGGTGGCGGGCCAGGCGGTCTGTCGGCGGCGGCCACCGCGGCGGAACGTGGGCACTCCGTCACGCTGTACGAACGCGCCAACGTATTGGGTGGTCAGATCCGGGTGGCGGCGTCCGCTGCGGGACGTGGCGAACTCGGGGACCTGGTGCGCAATCTCGCCGGGGAGTGCGAGCGCCGGGGTGTGTGGATCGAGACGGGCGTCGACATCGGGGCGGAGACGCTGCGAGAGCTGGCGCCGGATGTCGTGGTGATCGCGACCGGGGCACGTCCCGTGCTCCCGTGGTGGGTGGGGGAGTGCGATCGGGTGGTGCATGCCCGCGACGTCCTCGAAGGTCGGGCAGCCCCGGCGGGCCGCGTGCTCGTGGTCGACGAGTTGGGATTCCATCAGGGGACGTCGGTCGCGGAGACGATGGCGGCGCGTGGTTGCGCGGTCACCATCTGTACTCCCGGCATGGTCGTCGGGCAGGACCTGGGCATCACCCTGGACATGGAGGGCTGGCAGCGTCGGGCGCACCGCGCGGGAATCGAGCAGTGGACCGAGCTCGTCGTCAGTGGCTCGTTCGAAGATGCCGGGCGCGTGCGAGTCACGCTCGAGAACCACGCGACCGGGGTCAGCCGAGACGAGGTGTTCGATTGGGTGGTCTGCGCGATCCACCAGGAACCGGAAGATTCACTGTGGAAGACGTTGTCGCACAGCGATTCGGTGCGCTTCGAGGTCTACCGGGTGGGGGACGCGGTCACACCGCGACGCTCGCACGCCGCGGTGCTCGAAGGGCACCGCGTGGCCGTAGCGCTGTAGTTCCCGCGTTCACGCCGCGTTTGGTCCGGCGCGGTTGTGGGCTGGGATGGGTTTCTTGTAAGGGTCGACCGATGTAGGTGGGGTGTATGCAGGGAGCGGTGGTCTCGTACGTGCCTGCCTCTTGTGAAGGCGTGGCGACAGCAAGTCCTCGGGGTTCACGCACGCCCGATTCGGGCGCCCCTAGTGCGGCATTCCTACAGCCACTTCTGGTACGAGCCGCCGTTGCCGCCCATGGTGTAGACGGTGCCGATACCGTTGCTGTCCAGGAAGCGGCCCGTCGCCACGTTCTGCAGCGTGCCGGAAGTGCCGTTCCAGACCCACGTCCACTGCTGGTTCGCACCTCCGTTGCAGGGGTACGGGTAGACGGTGCCGATAGCGTTGCTATCCAGGCACAGGGTCGTCCTCATGTTCCTCAGGGCGGTGGCACCGGGTCGGGCGGAAATCAACCAGTTCTGGTTCAGACCGCCATTGCAGTCGTGGGTGTAGATAGTGACGGAGTTGCCGTCGAGGCATTTACTTGTCGCCAGGTTCTTGAATGTGACCAAGTTGGGCAGCGTCGGCCCCGGGGAGTCGGCGCCGGCGATACCTGCGGAACCGAGGGCGAGGCAGGCGGCCGCCGCCAGGCCGAAGGCTGGCCGGCCGATCCAAGAAAGCTTCCGCGAACCGGTCATCGTCATTTATTTCTCCTTCATACGGAAAATTTGGTGTGTTCCCGTGCACCTTCTCATGATTAATGAAGGAAAGAAGGACAATTGGGCGCGCTCTTTTTTGGAAGGAGTATTTATTCAATTTGCTGATAGTCGAACGCGGCTATGGTATTTAGCCTGATTTTCCCATCAGGCCAGCGTGACCTGGGCCCGAGAGATCGGGACCGCCCCCCTTGATGCCCGGTCCGCCCCGCCTAGCACGCGCGGGTGGTGTGTCGATGCTGGCCGATGTGGATGTATTCCAGCCATTCGCCGAACCGTTCGCGAATGAGGCGTTTCGCACCTGTCGATTCATCGTGAGGAGAACGCGTTGTTTGAAGGTGCAGGGCGCCGGGGTGCGTGAGATCGCTCGCGTGCTGGGGCGAGATCTGTCGACCATCGGACGGGAGTGCGCGGCGACGACAATGTGGTTGCCGGTCCTGTTACACGCGAGTGGAAGGCTGGAACAAGCCGCATCGGGGCTACAGGGTGTGGGTGACGGCGTGGAGTCCGGAACAGATTTCCCGCAGGCTCGTCCCGTGCATGAAGAACGGGCCTGTACATGCCGATGACGGGGTAGTGGCGACGGCCGATGCTCTCACGCAGTCGATTACGGCGCTGCCTACCCAACTGCATGGCTCCGTCACCGGGGGTCGCGGCAAGGAATTCGCCGGTCACGCTCGCTGGCCTCACTGACGCCACGGAGGTGAATGCTCATGTCGCTGACCCGAAGAGTCCGTGGCAGCGCGGCGCCAACCACTAGTCTCTACACGAGCCTCCGCAGCTCGCCGGAGCCACACATTTAGTTCTGCATCGAACTCGGCCCGGTTTACTCGTCGCCGGCGTCCGCGTGGGGCCGACCCGCATACAATTGACCGATGCCCGATCGGCCTGACCTCGCCCCGGCTCCGTGGCCCGACATCAGCCGCGACGAGCTGACCGTCGCGGTCCCGGTCGGTTCGCTCGAGCAGCACGGCCCCCACCTGCCGCTGGACACCGACACCCGGATCGCGTCGGCGGTGGCGCGTTCACTCGACGGCGTGATCGTGGCGCCGGCCATCGAGTACGGCGCGAGCGGCGAGCACGAGGGCTTCCCCGGGACCATTTCGCTGGGTTCGGAGGTGCTGGAGATGCTCCTGGTCGAGTACGGCCGCTCGACCTGTCTGTGGGCTCGGCGGGTGGTGTTCGTCAACGGTCACGGGGGCAACGGGCCGGCGCTCGCCAAGGCAGTCACGCTCCTGCGGTACGAGGGACGCGATGCGGCCTGGCTGCCGTGCGCCGTGCCGGGGGCCGACGCGCATGCCGGCCGAACCGAAACATCGCTGCTGCTGCATCTTTCGCCGGGTGACGTGCACATGGGGCAGGCCGAGAAGGGCAACACGACGCCGATCGCCGAGCTGATGCCGCAATTGCGCGCGGGCGGAATGCTCGCCGCGACAACGAACGGCATCCTCGGGGACCCGACAGGCTCCTCCGCTGCGGAGGGTGCGCAGCTGTTCGGGGGCATGGTTGGGCGGGCCGACGCTGCTGTTTCCCGGTGGACAGTGGGCCCCGACGGGCGGCTCGGATGACCGCTCGCGGTATTAGTCCTGGTTTTTTGCAACAAGTTCTGCTTGCTGTGGCCCATGCCCTTACCATCGTCTGATGCACCACGCTCGACTGCCCGACGGGTTCGGTATCCGAATCGATCCCCGGGTACGCGCATACTCGGGGGGCCGGGTCCTCATCGGCGGTTCACCCATGCGCATGCTCAAGCTCGCGCCCAGCGCCGTGGAGATGATCGGCGACGGATACCTCGAGGTCGTGGACGCCCAGACTGCGGTGGTGGCGCGCCGCTTACTCGACTCGGGAGTCGCGAATCCGCGCCCGATGAGCACGCCTTCGCCGCACGAGGTCACGGTCGTCGTGCCGCTGCGCGACAATGTGGAGGGCATCGCTCGTCTCGTCCCGGCTTTGCGCGGGCTCGAGGTCATCGTTGTCGACGACGGTTCGTCCACCCCGCTCGAGTTGCCGGACCTGTTCGACGCCGCGGCACACGTGACGCTGTTGCGGCATGAGAACCCTCGAGGTCCTGCCGCAGCACGGAACACCGGATTACGTTCGGCGCAAACACCTTTCGTCGCCTTCCTGGACTCGGACGTGGTGCCGCGAACCGGCTGGCTGGAACGGATGCTCGGGCACTTCAGTGATCCCGCGGTAGCGCTCGTCGCGCCTAGGATCGTTGCGCTCGAGCCGGAGGGGTCGATGCTGGCCCGCTATGAGCACGCGCGGTCGTCGCTGGACCTGGGGCGCAAGGAGGCTGCGGTCCGTTCCGGCAGCCCCGTCTCGTATGTGCCGAGCGCGGCGATGCTGGTGCGCCGCGAAGTGCTCGTAGAAGCCGGTGGATTCGACGAGTCCATGCATGTCGCGGAGGACGTCGACCTGTGCTGGCGCCTGCAGGAGTCCGGGTGGCGCCTGCGGTACGAACCGGTCGCGCACGTTGCGCACGATCACCGGGTCTCGTTCGGCCGCTGGTTCACCCGCAGGCGGTTCTACGGCACCGGCGCGGCGCCGCTCGCGGCCCGGCACGAGGGAATGGTGCCGCCGATCGCGATGTCGAAGTGGACGCTGTTCGCGCTGCTCGCCGCCGCCACGTGCACGCGGATCGGTCTGCTCGGCGGCGTCGCGGCGCTCGGGGTGACGGTGCTGCGGCTGCGGCGGATCTTCGTCGAGCTGGATCAGCCGACCCGCATCGCGGCGATCCTCGCGACCCGCGGCTTCGTCGGCGGCGCGTGGCAGTTGGCGTCGGCGGTGTGCCGCCATTACTGGCCGATCACCCTGTTGGCCGTCCTGGCCTCCCGCCGGATCCGGCGGCTGACATTGGTGATCGGGGTTGCCGAGGGCATCGCCGACTGGTCGACGCACCGTGAGGCAGGCGGGCTGGGCCCGGTGCGGCACACGGTGTTCAAGCGCCTCGACGATCTTGCGTACGGTGCGGGACTGTGGCAGGGCGCGATCCGGGCCCGCGATCTTCGCGCGCTCGAGCCTCGTATCGGCAACTGACGGTGGTCCAGCCACCGGCCGACCTCGAGGACACCGCAGATGTCGTGGTGGTTGGCGGCGGCTCGTGCGGTAGCGTGCTCGCCGGCCGGCTCAGTGAGAACCCGGACCGATCGGTGATGCTGGTGGAATCGGGGCCGGGACATCGCATCCCGGCGGAGTTCCCGCCGGAGCTCGCCGATGCCGGGATCCTGCCCGTCGGACCCGGTAGCGGGTGGATCTGGCCTTATCCGGTGGAACTGACTGTGGGCCGGGCCGGATGGATCGCCCGCGGGCGGGTGCTCGGGGGATCGGGCGCGGTCAACGGCGGCTACTTCGTCCGGGCCGGAGTCGGCGATTTCGACCACTGGCCGGCGTCGTGGTCGTACGAGAATGTGCTGCCGTACTTCCGGGCGATCGAGACCGATGCCGATTTCGCGGGTCCCTGGCACGGTGACGCTGGGCCGATCCCGGTCCGGCGGGAACCTGCGGAACGCTGGCATCCGGTCAGTGCGGCGTTCGCCGAGGCCGCCCGCGATGCCGGGCACCATGACGACCCCGACAAGAATGCGCCGGGATCGCATGGAATTGGCCCGGTGCCCTTGAACATTCGAGACGGGGTCCGGGTCGGGCCGGCGTCGGCGTACCTGCTGCCGCATCTGGATCGGCCCAACCTGGCGGTCCGTCCGGACAGCACCGTCACCCGGGTGCTGTTCTCCGAGGGGTCGGTCACGGGAGTCGAGGTGGCCACCGGCGACACGGTGCGGATGATCCGGGCAGGCGCTGTGATCCTGACTGCGGGTGCTATCGCCACTCCGCACCTGCTGATGCTCTCCGGGATCGGCGACGCCGAGCATCTGACGGGGCTCGGCATTGCCGTGGTCGCGGACCTGCCTGCCGTGGGCTCGGACTTCAGCGATCACCCCGAGGTGGTGCTGCCGTATCGCTACAGACGACCGGTCGCCCGCACCACCCGCACGCCCGCGCTGCAGGTGACTCTCAACACCGATGAGATCGAAATGCGTCCGTATACAGCATCTTTCGGTGATCTGATACCGGGATCCGGCATCGGTAAGCCGTGTCTCGGAGTGGTGCTGATGAAGCCGCGCAGCCGAGGCGAGATCCGCCTCGCGTCGGCCGATCCGCGCGATGCGCCCCGGGTGTCGTACCGCTACCTCGAGTCGGTCGAGGACAGGAAGGCGCTCAGCTCCGCAGTGGGCCATGCGGCCGAGCTGATGCACGCCGGACCGATGAGCCGGCTGCTCGACCCGGAGCCGGTCGAGCTTTCCGGCGAGTGGCTGGCCGATCGCCTGGGCACGTCGCTGCACCTGTCGGGTAGCTGCCGTATGGGAACAGACGACAGGACATCGGTGGTCGACGACCGCTGCCGTGTGCACGGGGTCGACGGTCTGTTCGTTGCCGACACCTCGATCCTGCCGGCGGTACCCAGCCGCGGACCGCACGCCACCGCTGTGATGGTCGCAGAGCGTGCCAGCACCTTTCTGTGAGGCGCGTTACAGTTGGCTCCTGGGGTTGATGGAGGGCGTCGATGGCAGATCAGGAACCCGGCTCCCGCAATCCGTGGATTGCGGTGCGGCCCGGCGACGACCTCTCGGCGCTTGCCGCGCGCACTTCCTCTGCGCATCAGTTGTTCGTCGAGTCGGCGGGGGGCGCCGACGCGGCCGTGCGGTCGGTGGTGCGGGATTCGTGGCTGCGTAGCCGCGGGAGCGGGGTGAGCCCGGATCTCGTCGATGACGAGGTGGCGTTCGACGGGGTAGCGCTCGAGGAGTACCGGGCCGCCCATCCGCTGTCGGCGATTCGCCCCGTGGTGCGAAGGCTGCTGGTCGCGGACGCTGCGGACACCGGGCTGCTCGTTGCGATCAGCGATGCCCACGGCCGTTTGCTGTGGGTCGAGGGCGACTCGTCTGCAAAGGACCGGGCCTTGCGGATGAACTTCGTCGAGGGCGCCGACTGGAGCGAGGGCCGGGTGGGCACCAATGCGCCGGGCACTGCTCTCGCACTGGACCACAGCGTGCAGATCTTCGCGGCGGAGCACTTCAATCGAGCCGTCCACGAATGGAGTTGCTCGGCCGCACCGATCCACGATCCGTCGACGGGGCGGATCATCGGCGCGCTCGACATCACCGGAGGACCTCGTGTCGCGGTGCCGGAGGCTCTTTCCCTTGTCCGAGCCACCGTCGCTGCCGCCGAGGCCGAACTGCGGCTACAGGCCTTGATGACACCACATCCACCGGCAACCTCGGTTCCCCGGCTAGAGGTGCTCTGTACGGGGCGCCCGGCTCTGGTCGTCGAGGGTGACCGGCAGGAGTTGTCGCGGCGACACGCCGAAATCTTGCTGCTGCTCTCGGAGCACCCCGAGGGACTCACTGCCGATCACCTCGCCGTGCTGCTCGACGAGTCGGAACTGGACGCGGTCACGGTACGTGCGGAGATGTCCCGTCTGCGAAAGGTTTTCGGTGCCGATCGCCTGGGTTCACGGCCGTACCGACTGCTCGCGCCGCTGGACTCCGACGTCGGCGACGTGCGGTCGTTGCTCGATCGCGGCGATCTCGAGTCGGCGCTGCACCTGTACTGCGGTCCGGTCCTCGCGGGCTCGGATGCGCCCGGTGTCGAGGATGTCCGGGAGGAACTGCGCACACGGGTGCAGGCGACGGTCCTACGCGGCGGGGATGTCCGCCTCCTCGCATCGTGGACCAGTTCGATTCACGGCCGCCAGGATCGCGACGCCTGGCTCGCGTACCTGTCGACGCTCGACCGTGGTTCGTCGTTGCACGCTCAGGTGGAGGCTCACCTGCGCCTTCTCGATCGCCGATTCGGAACGGGTGCGGGACGCTGACGTCCCGCACCGAACCTACGACGACGCGACCGCGGTCGCCCAGCGATAATCGGCCTTTCCCGCGGGGGTGCGCTTGACCTCGTCGACGATCACCACTGATCGCGGGACCTTGTATCCCGCCAACGTCTTTCGGCAGTGCTCCTGGATGTCTTCCAGTGTCAGCGGCCCGGCGTCGGGATAGGTCGCGATCACCGCCGCGACCTGCTGGCCCATACGTTCGTCGGGAACCGGCACCACCAGTGCGTCGGAGATGGAGGGGTGCGCGTGGAGGGCTGCCTCGACCTCCTCGGCAAAGACCTTCTCCCCGCCGGTATTGATGCACTGTGAGCCGCGCCCGAGGAACACGATGGTCCCGTCGGGCTCCACCGTGCCCATGTCGCCGAGCACCGAGATGCGGGTGCCGTCGGCGCGGGTGGGGAAGGTTCGGGCGGTCTTCTCCTCGTCCTTGTAGTAGCCGAGGGGGACGTTCCCGATGCGGGCGATGTATCCCACCTGACCGGTGCCCGGCGGGATTTCGTCGAGCCGTTCGTCGACCAGGATCATGTTGGGAGACGGCGGCATCCGCAGGTTGCCGGACTCGTCGATCGTGAACGCGCCGTCGTTCCCGGATTCCGAGGCGCCGAAGTTGTCACGCAGGAGCAGCTCGGGTTTGACCGCGAGCATCCGCTCTCGCACGCTGAGGGACCAGAGCGCTCCGCCCGACGTGATCGAGAACAGCGAGCTCAGGTCGACCTCGTCCTTGCGGCGTTCCATCTCGTCCACCAGTGGCAGCCCCATGCCGTCGCCGACGATGAGGATCACCTGCAGTGACTCCTTCTCGATCGCCTCGACGACCTTCCGCGGGTCGAAGTCACGCATGAGCACCACTCGGGCGCCGAGGGTGAAGAAGGTGAACAGTGAGTAGAGGGCGGCGCCGTGCATCAGGGGTGCAGCGATCAGGAAGGCAAGTTCGGGGAATTCCTTTGCTGCAGAGGCAATCTCGGCCAGATCCTGCCGTGCACCCTCCCCGTAGGGGTTGCCGCCGGACAGCGGCTTGCGGAAGAAGTCGTCATGGCGCCACATGACGCCCTTCGGGTACCCGGTGGTGCCACCGGTGTAGAGCACGTACAGTTCGTCGCCGCTGCGAGAATCGAACTCCGAGGTCGGCGACAGCTCGCGAGCATCCGAGAAGGACGCCACGGTGATCGACCGTGCCTCGGCCGCGGCGCGCAGTTCCTCGGTGGTGTCTCCGACGACGATCACTGCCCGGATCAGCGGGCAGCTGTCGAGGAGCCCCGCGAGGGTGCGCTGGTGCTCGGGGAGTTCGACGACCACCGCGACCGAGTCCGAGTTGGTGAGGATGTATGCGAGTTCAGCCGGGGTGTACCGGTAGTTGACGTTGATCGGCACGGCGCGGATCTTAATCAACCCCAGGATCGAGGTGACGTGCTCGACGCTGTTCTTGAGGAACAGCGACACATGGTCGCCCGCAGCGATCCCGGCCCGGGTGAGTAGCTGGGCGGCCCTGTTGGCCTCGGCGTCCAGCTCGGTGTACGTCAGGTGCTCGCCCTCGTAGGTGAGCGCAACGCGGTCGGGCACCGCCGCCGCGACGGTTTCGAAGACATCCGCCAGGTTGAACTGCATCAGCAATTCCTTCCAGAACAGTGACTCGGTCGATGAACGCCTTCCACCTCTGGCCTGCACGATAACCAGCGAACTGCCAGTTTTGTCGCGATTTCCACCATTTCGGTGCGTGCAGCAGGGCGGGGGCGATAGCCGCGTCCGTTCGTCCGTCGCGCAGTTGTGACCTCTTCCGCAACGTAGTTGCAACGTTGACCTGCCTAGTGTCCTGAATCACATCTCGTGCGTGACTGTGACGGCACAGTCAGCACAGACAGCACCGACAGGAGTCTTCGATGAGCGTGTATGCCCGCCCCGGTTCACCCGACGCCCTGATGTCCTTCGAATCGCGGTACGACAACTGGATCGGCGGCGAGTGGGTCGCGCCGGTGAAGGGGCAGTACTTCGAGAACCCGACCCCGGTCACCGGAAAGACGTTCTGCGAGGTGGCACGGTCGACGGCCGAGGACATCGAACTCGCGCTCGATGCCGCCCACGCTGCCGCTCCTGCCTGGGGCAAGACGTCGGTGGCCGAGCGCGCGGTGATTCTCAACAAGATCGCCGACCGGATGGAAGCCAATCTCGAGCAGATCGCGCTCGCCGAGTCGTGGGACAACGGCAAGCCGATCCGTGAGACGCTCAACGCGGACATCCCGCTCGCGATCGATCACTTCCGCTACTTTGCCGGTGCGATCCGTGCGCAGGAGGGCTCGCTGTCGGAGATCAACTCCGACACCGTCGCATATCACTTCCACGAGCCGCTCGGTGTTGTCGGACAGATCATTCCGTGGAACTTCCCGATCCTGATGGCCGTGTGGAAACTGGCGCCGGCTCTGGCCGCCGGAAATGCGGTCGTCCTCAAGCCGGCGGAGCAGACCCCGGCATCGATCCTGCACCTGATCGGCATCATCGGCGACCTGTTGCCTGCAGGCGTGCTCAACATCGTCAACGGGTTCGGCACCGAGGCCGGCAAGCCGCTCGCGTCGAGCCCGAGGATCCGCAAGATCGCGTTCACCGGTGAGACCACCACGGGCCGGTTGATCATGCAGTACGCATCGCAGAACCTGATCCCGGTGACGCTCGAGCTCGGCGGTAAGAGCCCCAACGTCTTCTTCTCGGACGTCCTCGCCGTCGCCGACGACTACCAGGACAAGGCCCTCGAGGGCTTCACGATGTTCGCGCTCAACCAGGGCGAGGTGTGCACGTGCCCGTCGCGTGCGCTGATCCAGAAGGACATCTTCGACGACTTCCTCGCGCTCGCGGCGGTCCGCACCAAGGCCGTGCGCCAGGGGGATCCGCTCGACACCGAGACGATGATCGGCGCGCAGGCGTCGAACGACCAGCTCGAGAAGATCCTGTCGTACATCGAGATCGGCAAGAACGAGGGCGCACGCGTGATCACCGGTGGTGAGCGCGCCGAACTGGGCGGCGACCTGTCCGGCGGCTACTACGTGCAGCCGACGATCTTCACCGGCGACAACAGCATGCGGATCTTCCAGGAGGAGATCTTCGGTCCGGTCGTGTCGGTGACGTCGTTCGCCGACTACGACGACGCCATCGCGATCGCCAACGACACCCTCTACGGTCTCGGCGCCGGCGTGTGGTCGCGCGACGGTGGCGTCGCCTACCGGGCCGGACGCGACATCCAGGCCGGACGGGTGTGGACCAACACGTACCACCAGTACCCCGCGCACGCGGCGTTCGGTGGGTACAAGCAGTCCGGTATCGGCCGCGAGAACCACCACATGATGCTCGATCACTACCAGCAAACAAAGAACCTGCTCGTGAGCTACGCGCCCAAGGCTCAGGGCTTCTTCTGATCCAGCAGGAAACTTGCGCGGCGCCCGCAGGTGCCCCTCGGCGGGCGCCGCGCTCCCACATCCCCAGGAGGTTTTCATGACCGAGACGATGAAGGCTGCGGTCGTTCGAGAGTTCGGCAAGCCCTTGTCCATCGAGGACGTGCCGATACCGAAGCCCGGTCGCGATCAGGCGCTGGTGAAGGTTCGCTCCAGCGGCGTATGTCACACGGATCTGCATGCCGCCAAAGGTGATTGGCCGGTCAAGCCGACCCCACCCTTCATTCCGGGCCACGAGGGCTACGGCGAGGTCGTGGAGCTGGGTGAGGGTGTCACCGAGATCGCGGTGGGCGATCTCGTCGGCAATGCCTGGCTGTGGTCCGCGTGTCTCGAGTGCCGGTACTGCCGCACCGGCTGGGAGACGCTGTGCGAGAAGCAGATCAACGGCGGCTACTCCGTCGACGGATCGTTCGCGGAGTACATGCTGGTCGATTCGCGTTTCGCGGCTCGGGTCCCCGAGGGTGCCGATCCCATCGAGGTGGCTCCCGTGTTGTGTGCCGGTGTCACCGTCTACAAGGGGCTCAAGGTCAGCAATCTGATTCCGGGCCAATGGGTGACAATCTCCGGCATCGGCGGCCTCGGTCACGTTGCGGTGCAGTATGCCACTGCCATGGGGCTGCGGGTCGCCGCGGTCGATGTCGCCGACTCCAAGCTTGCCCTCGCTGCCCAGTACGGCGCCGAGGTGCTCGTCAACGCGTACGAGGACGATCCGGTCGAGAAGATCCAGAAGGTCACCGGCGGCACCGACGCAGTACTGGTGACTGCCGTCAATCCGGCCGCGTTCGGTCAGGCGATCGGCATGGCCCGCCGCGGCGGCACCATCACGTTCATGGGGTTACCGCCCGGTGACTTCCCGACCCCGATCTTCGATACCGTTCTCAAGGGTCTGACGGTACGAGGTTCGATCGTCGGTACTCGCCAGGACATGGTCGAGGCGCTCGACTTCTACGCGCGTGGCACCATCCACCCCACCGTCCACACCCGCCGTCTCGAGGACATCAACGACATCTTCGACGAACTCGACCGGGGGGCGGTCGACGGCCGCATCGTCCTGGACTTCGCGTGACCGCGGCGCCGCCGCGGGCGGTCGTGACCGCGGCGGCCGCCTCGCTACTACGACACCTGGCCGACGTCCACGGCCCGCTCATGCTGCACCAGTCCGGCGGCTGTTGCGACGGATCGGCGCCCATGTGCTTCCCATTGGGGGAGTTCGTGATCGGCGATCGTGACGTCCTGCTCGGTGTGCTCGACTTGCGTCTCGGCGTCGGGGAAGCCGGCGCCACCGAGCCGCAGGACGACGACGCCGTGCCGCTGTGGATCTCGGGTCCGCAGTTCGACGCGTGGAAGCACACGCAACTGGTGCTCGACGTGGTGCCCGGCCGCGGCGCCGGCTTCAGCCTCGAGGCGCCCGAGGGCTTGCGGCTGCTCAGTCGCGGCAGGGTGTTCGACGCAGACGAACTGACCGCCCTCTCGACCGACACCCCGATGGTGGGCGCGGACTGGGCTCTGGGCGTTCGGCCAGGCCCGTCGCCGCTTCCACTGGTCGTGGCGGAGGCCGCCGACGCGTGTCCGGTGCCCAATCGGCAGTCGTAACTCGACCGTCACGAATCGGTGATCGCGGCGCTCCATACTCGGTGGGTGACGACGCCCCCTCGTGGACAGCACCCCGGCGCTGTGGGCGTTGTCGGTAGCGGTGAGGAACTCGAATGACGCGGTACAGCAAACAGATCTCGGGAACGTCCTACACGTTCGACGGTCTCGTCGACCTCATGGCGAAGGCCACGCCGCTGCGTTCGGGTGACGAGTTGGCCGGGTGTGCCGCCGAATCCGACGCGGAACGGGCCGCAGCTCAGTGGGTACTGGCGGATCTGCCGCTCGGCACGTTCCTCGACGATCTGGTGGTGCCCTACGAGGACGACGAGGTCTCCCGCCTCATCGTCGACTCCCACGACCGCGTGGCGTTCGGAGCCGTCTCCCACCTCACGGTCGGGGGCCTGCGTGACTGGCTGCTGGAGACCGCCGCGGGTCCCGATGCGGCTGCGGCTCTAGCTGCCGTCTCGCGGGGCCTGACGCCGGAGATGGTGGCCGCGGTCAGCAAGATCATGCGTAATCAGGACCTGATCGCCGTCGCGCGGGCGATCACTGTGACGTCCGCGTTCCGGACCACGATCGGGCATCCGGGCACACTTGCGACACGCCTGCAGCCCAACCATCCGACCGACGATCCGCGCGGGATCGCGGCCGCGACGCTGGACGGTCTGCTCATGGGCTGCGGCGACGCGGTGATCGGTATCAATCCGGCGACGGACTCCCCGCAGGCGACGTCCGAACTGGTGCACCTGCTCGATGACATCCGGCAGCGCTTCGACATCCCGGTGCAGTCCTGCGTGCTCTCGCACGTCACCACCACGCTCGACCTCGTGTATGCCGGTGCGCCCGTCGACCTCGTCTTCCAGTCGGTCGCGGGAACTGAGGGCGCCAATTCCGGTTTCGGGGTGGACATCTCGCTGCTGCGGGAGGCCAACGAGGCGGGACGGTCCCTGCGCCGCGGCACGGTCGGGAACAACCTCATGTATCTCGAGACGGGGCAGGGTTCGGCGCTGTCGGCTGGCGCGCACCTCGGAGCCGGTGGCCGTCCGGTCGACCAGCAGACGCTCGAGGCGCGGGCGTACGCGGTGGCCCGGGACCTCGAACCACTGCTGGTGAACACCGTCGTCGGCTTCATCGGACCCGAGTACCTGTACGACGGCAAGCAGATCATCCGGGCCGGGCTCGAGGATCACTTCTGCGGCAAGCTGCTGGGCCTGCCGATGGGCGTCGATGTCTGCTACACCAACCATGCCGAGGCCGACCAGGACGATATGGACGGCCTGCTCACCCTGCTCGGTGTGGCCGGGACCGCCTTCGTCATCACCGTCCCCGGTGCGGACGACGTCATGCTCGGCTATCAGAGCCTGTCGTTCCACGACGCGCTGTACGTCCGCCGCGTGCTGGGGCTGCGGCCGACACCCGAGTTCGAGGAGTGGTTGCGGGGGCTCGGAATGGCCGATGCGGACGGGCGGATCCTGCCCGTCGATGTCGAATCGTCGCCGCTGCGGGAACTGGTGGTGGGGCGATGAGCGGCGTGTGGGAAGACCTGCGGCGTAGCACTCAGGCCCGGATCGGGCTCGGCCGCGCGGGTGACGCGCTGCCCACCGACCGAGTTCTCGAGCTGCGGGCCGCGCACGCCGCGGCGCGGGACGCGGTGCACGATCCGCTCGACGCCGAGGCGTTCGCGGCCCGGGTGGCCGCTGTGGGACTCGGCGAGCCGGTCCTCGTGCGGAGCCGGGCGCGCAACCGTGGTGAGTACCTGCGTCGCCCCGATCTGGGGCGGGTTCCGGAGACCCTCGAGCCGGTGAGCCGGACCGACGCGGACGTCGGGTTCGTCCTCGCCGACGGCCTGTCGCCACGCGCTCTCACCAGGCACGGCGTCCCGCTCCTGGCTGCGCTCGCGGAGGCGCTCTCGGGGCGCTACCGCATCGCGCCGCCGGTGATCGCCACCGATGCCCGCGTCGCGCTCGGCGACCACGTCGGGGATGCGCTCGGGGTGGGCATCCTGCTCGTCGTGATCGGCGAACGCCCCGGTCTCTCCGTTGCCGACAGCCTGGGGATCTACCTCACGCACCTGCCTCGGCCCGGCCGCGCGGACGCCGACCGGAACTGTGTGTCGAACATCCATCCGCCCGACGGCCTCGGCTACCGGGACGCCGCGCGGGTGGTGTCGGCGCTGGTCGACGGCGCCCGCCGACTCGGTCGCTCGGGTGTCGTACTCAAGGACACCTCTCGCTCGGTCCCGCAGGCGTTCCCGGCGACGATCCTCGAGCTGTAGGTTTCCTGTCGGACCTATCGGCACACACGAGGAGAACACGATGGCCTTCGCGGGCAACGTCGACGAACTGGCACTGCTGCAGACGATCCGACTGAAGGAGCGGGTGACGGTCGATGTTCTCGCCGCGCAGCTCGGTGTGGCCACCGCGTCCGCGGAGGCAGCGCGCGATGCGCTGCTGGCGCAGGGCAAGGCCGAGGCGGCAGGTGACGGCGCATTCGCACTCACTGCCGAGGGCATCGCCGAGCTCGGCGACCAGCTCGACGCCGAGCGGGTGTCGATCGACGAGGACTCGATCGCAGAGATCCACGAGCGCTTCGTCGAGCTGGACGGCCCGCTGCGTGAACTTCTGGCCGGCGCGGTCGATCTGGACGCGCTCGCCGCCCTCGACAAGAAGGCGCAGGATGTATTCGACGACGTCTCCGCGTTCGTGCCGCGCCTGTCGCGGTACCAGGATCTGTTCGCCGAGGCCCTGCAGAAGTCGAAGGCCGGAGACGTCGAGTGGATCGCCGCGCCCGGGATCGCGTCCTACGCCACGGTGTGGGACGAGATCACGCGGGAGCTGCGTGGCGCATGCGGGCTCGACTAGGAGACCGCATGCGCCGAGAACGTCGTTTCAGTCCGACGTCCGAGATTCGTCGAGGAGCCGCTCCAGATAGTTGAGGTCCTGACGAAGCAGGGCGATGGCGCGGGCGGGGCCTTCGGGTGTTTCGGGATGTGGATTCTCTTGAACCAGCGACCGTAATGCCATGTCCGCGAGTTGGGTTGCGACTGCCCGGTCGTTCTCGAGGTCGCCAGGCTGGTGCCACCAGGCGATCCAGTTGATCATGCCGATGACTCCGAGTGCCGCGGTGCGGGGGTCCACGGGGCGCATCTCGCCGACTCGGATTCCCTCCTCGATGACGCGGATGAATTCCTTGAGAACGTGTCGGCGGCTCTGCTGATACGTGGACGCGATGTCGTCCGGAAGTTCGGCTTCGGATCGGATGATCAGCCGGAATCTGTCCGGTCCTTGCGCCTGGTGCAGGGCGATGGCGGTCGCCATCTGTCGCAGTTTCTCGGTTGGGCCGAGCTCCGCGCGCTCGTTGATTTCGTGCAGGAGAGTCGCGGGTGTCTCGGTACTTTCACTCACGAGGCGGGAGAGGAGTTCGTCCTTGTTCGCCACGTAGTGGTACAGGGCCGGCCGGGTCAGGCCGGTCGCATCGGCGATGTCCTGCAGTGTCGTGCTCGCGAAGCCCTTCTCCGCGAACAGCCGAGTGGCCTGCTCCATCATTTGCTTTTCCACGAGCTCACGACGGGGGTTGCTGCGGCTCACGGTGCCCTCGGCCGTGGCCTGGCTGGTCGTGGTCGACTTACGTTGTCCCCGGGGACGGCTTCTGGCCGCGGCTTCCTCGCGTGTCATGCCCGAAGGATAACGGGAGCGGGAGACGGGCCCGCGCTCATGCCGATGCCCCTGATGCCGAGAACGCTGGATCGGTCGGTGTGGATGCGGGCTCGCTGAAGAAGGCGAGGTCGATGCGTGCGCTGGCCAGGCCGTCGGCGATGTCGTCACGGTATGAGGCGGGGGCTTCGACCACCACCAGCGTGCCGGCTCGGTGCCGGCGACGTTCGGCGAGATCGAGCCGGAGTCGTTCGGCGAGATCGAGCCGGGTGAGGACAGCTGCCCGACTGGAGGGGCCGGTCAGCCAGAGGACGCGTGCATCGGGTGCATTCTCGACGATGTCGTTGGCTTCGGATCCCCATGCGGAGTCGACATCGATGTCGAGTATCGACGTAGTGTCGGCCTCACGCAGGTCCGCAGTCGCTACGCGCTGCTCGAATCGGCCGTGGTCATGGTCGAGGGGCTGCGCGAGGATCCAGTCCGCGATAGCGGTGGTGGGGACCGAGTCGGCCGGTACGTTGGCGTAGCCGGCGAGCCCCTTTCGGACCAGGTCGGGGGCCGAGTCGTGGAAACGGCTGACGCTGACCTTCCCGGCTCGGGTCATGTAAGCGATCATCAGCTGTTCGAGGGGCAGGTTCATCCGCTGCGGGAACGACTCCCACCAGAGCTCACTGCGGTGCGCGATCTCCTGGAGGTATTCGACGGCGGGGCGCCGCACCCGCTCGTACTCGGTGAGCGCCTCCTCGATGGTCGATGCGGTGGTGAGTGCGCGGTCGAGGACGATGGCGTCCTCCATGGCCAATTTGGTGCCTGAGCCGATGGAGTAGTGAGCGGTGTGGGTGGCGTCGCCGAGCAGGACGATGTTGCCGCTGTGCCAGTGCTCGCACGAAATGGTGCGAAAGTGCGTCCACCGGGTGCGATTTCCGATCAGCCGGTGGTGTTGGAGGGTCTCGGCAAACGCGTTCTGCAGGTACTCGAGAGCGAACTCGTCGCTGTCGGTGGGGGCGGTCCGGTCGGTGGAGACGTCGAATCCTGCTCGCCGCCAAGTTTCCTCGTCGGTTTCGATGAGGAAGGTGCTGCGGTCGGCGGCATACGGGTAGGCGTGCGCGACGAAGGTGCCGTGCTCGGTGGTGACTGGGATGAAGATGGCCCTGGGGAGCGCGAAGTCGGTTCCGCACCACAGGTAGAGGCCGGCGCCGGTATCGATGCGGGGCCCGAATGCGTCGGACATCTGCGTACGGGTGGCGCTGTTGATGCCGTCGGCGGCGATGATCAGGTCCGCATCGAGCTCTGCCGCTTCACGACGTTCGCCGAAATGTATTTGCACCCCGGCATTTTGGGCCTGTTGCTGGAGGACGGCGAGCAGGGTTGTGCGTGCGATAGCGAGGAGATCGCCGTGCGCGAGACGGGCGCTCTGGTCGCCGACCTGCATCGACATTTCGTGGGCGTGCGCGGCCGCCACGATGGCTTCGAGCGATGCCGGGTCGGCTTCCCGCAGGTTTCGTTGAGTGCGAGACGCCAGGCCGACTCCGAAACCGAACGTCTGATCCGGGGGGCTCTGTTCGTAGACGGTCACCTCGGCGTTCGGATGGCTGCGTTTGATCAGCCTTGCGGCGTAGAGGCCGCCTGGTCCGCCGCCCAGTACTGCTACTCGCTCGAGATTCATGACGAACTCCACTCTCTGTGACGTATACGTAGATTATTCTACGCATACGTCGAAAGGTCAACTCGGTTGTCTCCGTGAGGGGGACGGAAGATCGGCTGCTGCGTTCAAGGACTTCGGGGCATGCCGGTCAGGCATGCCCCGAAGGTATTGAGGTGCGGTAGAACTACCGATCTATGCGTCCACGCGGCGTGAGTCGGCCTCGTTGGCCACCTTCGCCGCGATCTCGGCGCGCAGTCGTTTCTTGTCGATCTTGTTCACGTTCGTGTGTGGCAAGGTCGTCACCCACTCGAGCCGTTCGGGCCACTTGAACTTGGCGACTCCGAGCCGCGACAAGTGCTCCTGAATGTCGCGCATGGGCACAGCTTCTCCGTTGATCGACACCACGTATGCGCAAGTCTTCTCTCCGAGCCGGGGGTCGGGCATGGCGACCACCGCCGCGTTCGCGATATCGGGATGCTCGAGCAGAAGCAGCTCGACCTCCTCGGCGTTGATCTTCTCGCCACCCCGGTTGATGAGATCCTTGATCCGACCCTCGATCGACAGATAACGTGCGCCGTCGATCACCGTCATCGCGCCGAGGTCCCCGGTGCGGTAGAAGCCGTCGGAGGTGAAGGCGTCCCGGTTGTGGTCCGGGGCGTCGAAATAGCCGGGGAGCGTGTACGGGCCTCGGCAGCACAGTTCTCCGACCTCCCCGTCGCCGAGCTCGTTCTCGGTGCCGGGTTCGAGGATGCGTATCTCGTCATCGGCCGAGATGGCGGTACCCACAGTTGTCATTCGGGCTTGTGCGGGGGCGTCGAGTGGGGTCACCGTGAACAATCCCTCGGCCATGCCGAACAACTGACCGGCCCAGCGTCCGGTTCCGTCGTCGACGCGCTCGAACAGCTCGTGCGGAACCTTGGCGCCGGAGAGGATGACGCGTTTGAGCCAGGGTTCAGCCTGGTCGAAGTCCGGAGTCAGCACTGCCTGGTAGTGGCCGTGCCCGATGAGAACCTCGGTCGCCTTCGTCCGCGCCATGAGCTGGAAGGCGGTGGGGGCATCAGCGGTGGCCAGGACCAGGCAGGCGCCGACCGAGTGCGCGGCGTGGAGCCCGCACGAGATGCCGGCGTTGTGGATGATCGGGATCAGATGGGCGACGCGACTGTTCTCGTCCCATCCGAGCCGTTGTGCATACAGCAGCGCATTGTTCCAGTATTCGGCGTGGATGCGCGGGATGACCTTGGGAACTCCGGTGGTGCCACCGGAGAGCTGGAACGCAGCCACGTCGCAGGCATCGGTGTGTGCCGCGATCTGCTCGACGATGTCATGCGCGGTGTGGGGATCGATCTCGAGCCCGAGATCTTCGAGTCGAGTCACGTCGGCCCGGTCGTTGCTGTCCGCATCGCCGACGCTGATGATGTGCCGCACGGTGGGGTGTCCGTCGGCGTGTTCGCGGGCGAACTCGACGAGATCGAAGGTGGGCAGATTCGCCTCGACGAGGTGCGCGACGGCGCCTACCTTGCGACTGATGTGCCCGATCTCGTGCATGCGGTGCGCGGCCAGTGTCGCCACCGGGACCAGCCCGGCCTTGATGCAGCCGTACCACGCGAGGACTGTCTCCAGGCGGTTGGTGAGCTGGAAGATGACGGGATCGAGTCGCTGGAGCCCGAGTCGGATCAGCCCGGCCGCGATCTGGTCCGTGCGGCGATCGAGTTCTGCGAAGCTCATCTGCCCTCGGGCGGTGATCACCGCCGGTCGGTCCGGGAACCGGGTGGCGATCTGGTGTAGCCGCCGCCCGGTGGGATCGGCGCTCCACTCACCGCTGTCGCGGTAGCGGTCAGCACGATCCTCGGGGAACGGAACGAGGCGTCCACCCCAGTCCGAGAATGTCACCGTTGTTCTCCTTTATCAGTAACGATCATGGTTGTCTGGAACATCACCGCTGCGCCACTGCGGGCAGAAGCCGCGCCAGGTCGAGGGCATGGTCGGGGTGATCAGCCGGCACGATGCCCGAGTAGATGGCGGTCCAGCAGCCGGGGCAGCACAGCTGCCGGAAGACCACCGGGGCGTCGACGTACTCGGCGGGGTCGGATGTGACCTGTGGGCCGGCGGTCGACGACGGGCCCTCGAATCGGGCGAGCTCGAGGGTGGTGTTGTTCTTGTCGTCGCCCAGGAGACGTCCGCACTGCGCGCAGCCGATCGCGCGGGTGTCGCCGATCGTGACCTCGACCAGGTTGTCGTCGAGTCGACGAGCACCGGCCAACTCGAGTGTGGGGGCATCGGAGGGTGTGCTACCGGAGCGCTCGCGTCGCTCGGTGCGCATCTCCTCGCGCCGGCGTGCGGTCCGTCCCGCGTCGACGTCGCCATCGACGAGGACGACGCCGTACACGGTCTCGGCACCGTTTTCGGTGACCTTGCCTTCGCGGAAGTCGGCCGCCACCGCGGACGGGTCCCGCAGCAGCGGATCACCGTAGCCGCCGCCGCCCTGCCAGTGCATGTACAGCACCTCACCGGGTGCGACATAGCTCTCGGCGTAGCAGGCTCCGAGTTCACGACCGCCGGCGAGGTCGTCGAGCGAGCCGGGAATGCGGCCCGCCGCGAACTGTTCGATGAGGTCGGTGCCGCGGGCGAGGACCTCCACACCCGTGTTGCCCGGGTATCCGCCGGCGAGACCGTTGTTCTGGGCGACGGCCTTGCCGGCCGATGCCAGCACCAAGCCCATTGGCAGGCTGGTGCCGTAGGGCGTGATGGCGAGCGAGGCACTGACACCACCACGCTGGCGACCGGGTCCGCCGGAGTCGGGTTCCTCGCGGCGCCACAACGTGAGCAGTGGGTACAGGAACTCGGTCATCTCGGTGTCGGGGATGCGGCCCATCGGGACACAGAAGAGGCCGCCGGTGTCCATGCCGTCGGCGGCGGGACGCGCCCCGTAGCCACCGGCCATCGGCTCCATCATGATGTTGAGGAACGGCACCGATTGTTCGGGACGTTCATCGACTCCGGCGATCACGGCGGTGTCCCATGTGCCGCAGCAGGCCGCCTGCACGCTGCCGAGATCGACGGAGCGGTCGAGCATCTGGGACAGGCATTCGGCAATCAGGGTTCCGGTGAGCCAGGCCGGTCCGATCGGGCCACGGCTCACCGCCGCAGGGAACGTCGCGTTGTTGATGGTGCCCTCTTCTGCGACCAGGTCGAAGCAGCGCATCAGCCCGCCCGCGGACCAGGGGATGTCGCCAGCGAGGATCGGCAGCAGGGCGAGCATGACACCGCCTCGCATGCCCGCGTAGGTGCAGTTGATGACGCCGGTCTGCGGGTCGGTGCCGGTGAAGTCGAATGTGAGGTGATTGTCGGACTTGGTCATCGCCACGGTGATCTTGTGGATTCCGCGGTCGCCGATCTGCGACTGGTCCTGGTAGCCGGTGGCCTTCCAGGTCCCGTCCGGCAGTGCTGCGAGCTTGCCGCGCAGGCGCCCTTCAGCGTCGGCCATCATCCGCTTCATCACGGCCTTCACGGTGTCCGCGCCGTACTGTTCGATCACCGCTAGAAGCCGATTCCGGCCGACGGTGTTTGCGCCGATCTTTGCGCGCAGGTCCAGTCCGACGAGCATCGGCACCCGCGAGCGCCGCACCCAGGCGTCGGAGACGTCTCGCTGCAGCTCGTAGTCGCGGACCACCTTGATCGGTGGGGTGGGCAGCGACTCGGAGAACACGTCCTGGGCCGAGGGGTCGAACGAGCCGAGTCCGGATCCGCCCAGATCGGGTTCATGGCAGATGGCGCTGGTCCAGGCGAACAGCTTGCCCTCGTGGAAGACCGGCTGATAAACCATCACGTCGCTCTGGTGCAGACCACCACCCACCCACGGGTCGTTGCACAAGAACATGTCGCCCTCGGTGATGCCGGGGCTCGTCGAGCGGTGCTGCAGCGTCCAGTAGATGGCCAGATCGACGGCACCGACGAGCATGGTGTTGTACAGGCCGACCTGAACTTCCTGGCCGATTTCGTCACTGATGGCGAAGTCGAAGTCGTTGGCATCGGTGACGATGGGAGAGCCGGACATCCGCTTGAGAGCTTCGCCCATCTCGTCGGTGACGGACCACAGCCGGTGCCGGATGACCTCGTAGGTCAACGGGTCGAGGCTGTCGATCTGCTCTTGCGTGACGGTGTGGACTTCCAGCGTCGGGGGAAGTGATCGCGAGAGTGCGTCCGGGTCGACGGGTCGGCTCGAGAAGACTTCGGAGCCGGGAATCTGTGCGGTCATGGCTGGTGCTCCTAGTGGGCGACGATGTTGAGGTTGCCGAGGCGGTCGACGGTGCCGGTGGTGCCGTGGGGGACGACGACGGTGGTCGTGGGGACCTCGACGATCGCCGGGCCCGGCAGGACATGTCCGGCGAGCAGCTTGCTGTAGTCGTAGACATCGGTGTCGACGTAGCCGAGCTTGCCGTCGAGGCAGACCTTGCGGGTGCCGACCCGCGCGGCGGAGGCATCGGCCGAGTCCGCGGACTTCAGGTCCGGCAGCGTGGGGGAGAACGGCAGGATGCCGGTGGCCCGCACCCGGTAGGTGATCGCCTGGATTCCGGCCTCCCGGAATCCACTGTCCTCGCCGTAGAGTTCGGCGTAGCGCTGCTCGAACAGGTCCGAGGCCCGCGCGATTCCCGCTGCATCGAGGTTCCCGGCCGGGATCGGGGTGGCGACCTCGGCGAGCTGCATGGTGTAGCGCATGTCGATCTCGCGCTCGATCTCGACGCCGGTGAACGTCAAACCCTGCCGGTTCAGCTGCTCGAGTACCTGGGTTTCCAGCTGGGCGAAGTTCCGCTCGGCGCGGGTGGGGTCGAGAGGCATAGCAGCCGGATCGGACAGTTCCGCGGCGAGAACGATGTTGGACGAGGCAAGGCCGTACGCCGAGAACGCGGAGGCAACCTGGCCGAGCGGGACGATGACGTCACGGACGCCGACTTCGGCGGCGTACGCCGCGCAGTGGGCGGGGCCGGACCCGCCGAAGGCGTACAGGACGAAGTCGCGCGGGTCGTGTCCGGCCTCGACGACGGTCTTGCGCAACAGGTCACCGGTCTGGGCATTCTGGACCGCATAGATGGCTGCTGCCGCCTCCTCGATCGACAGGCCCAGGGGTTCGGCGATTCGGGTGCGGATCGCCTCCCGCGCGAGGTTCTTGTCGAGCCGCTTGCGACCGCCGAGCAGGCCCCGCTCGGGCAGAATCCCGAGCACCAGATTGGCGTCGGCATTGGTGGGCTCGGTGCCGCCCTGGCCGTAGCAGGCGGGCCCGGGGACGGCCTGGGCGCTGTGGGGGCCGATTTGCAGGTTGCCGCCGGCGTCGATCCAGGCGATGGCGCCGCCACCGGAGCCGATGGCATGGACCTCGAGGGTGGGCACGTTGATCGGATGGTGATTGATGATCGTGCTGGAGGAGCGGACGGGTTCCCCGTCGACGACGAGTCCGACGAGGAAGGTGGTCCCGCCCGCATCGGTGGCGATGATGTTGCGATGGTCGAGTTGTCTACCGAGGGAGACCGCCCCGACCACGCCGCCGGTCAGCACCGAACCGACCGTGCTGATCGCGTTCTTGGGCGCCTCCGCGGCTGCGACGGCGCCGCCGTTGCTCTGCATCACCAGCAGCGGTCCGGCGAGTTTTCGCTCGCGCAGCTTCGATTCCAGTTCGCCGAGGTAGTCCCGGAGCCCGGGGCCGATCTGGGTGCTCATGATGGTGGTCGCGTTGCGGGCGAACTCGCGGATACGGGGGCTCACCTCGCTCGACAGCGAGACGAACATCGTCGGGTCGATCTCGTGGACGAGCTCGCGAATGCGCTGTTCGTGCGTGGGATTGCGGAACGACCACAACAGCGAGACCGCGATCCCTGATACGTTCTCGGCGAGGAGCGCGCGGATGGACTCGCGGGCAGACTCCTCGTCGAGGGCGACGACGACATTGCCGTCACGGTCTAGTCGTTCGGTCACCTCGAGTGCGTGCTTTTTCGGGACGAGGCCGCGAGACTTGCTCTGCCCCATGACATTCTGGAGTTGCTCGGGTGAACTTCCCAGGTATCGGCCCTCGACGTTCATGATGTAGATCGAGTCGCGGTGGCCCTTGGTGGTCAGGAAGCCGACCGGGGGCACATTGCCCATGACGAGGGCATTGAGTGACGACGTGGTGCCGTGTGCGATGTGGTGCGTGTTTGCCAGCATCTCCTCGATGGGGCAGCCCAGTTGTTCGGCGAGCACCTCGAGAACGTCGATGACGCCGCGCGAGTAGTCGGGCGGGGTCGAGGGAGCCTTGGCGGCGAGAACAGTGCCGGCATTGTCATCCAACACCGCGTCGGTGAACGTGCCACCGACGTCCACTCCGATTACATATGCCATTGCCGCTGTGCTCCTTCGTCGGGGGGATGCGACGAGGTGTGAGGTCATCCTCGAACACCTCCTTACGTCAATGTCGAGTATTCGACGTGATTGACGGCATGTCAAGTGTCACATGTGAGGATCGACACGGGCAAGGTGCGTGCTTCGGTCGACCGATTGAGGTAATTGAGGGGTGATCTTCGCGCGAATCGCGTCCGGGACCGGCTGTGGACTGCCGGTGTCGTCGACGAAAACGGCGATTGTGCGGCCGGAGAAGCAGGGCTCGCCGCGAATGTGCGCAGACCAGAGGTAGACCACCGAGGTGGTGCCGACCTGCGCGATGCGTAGGTCGAGCGTGAAGCGGTCCCCGAATCGAAGGGGGTGGTGGAAGTCGACCTCGATCCGTCGTCGCGGAAAGCGATCGGGCGCCAAATGCAGCGTTCTGAGCAGGGCGTGCTCCACCTGTTCGGCCCAAATTGCGGCCATCGAGTGATGGGCTGCACCGCCGCCGTCCACGTCCACCCATTCCACCCGGATGTGCTCGCTCATGTGGGTCATCGGATCGTCCTTCCTCGTGCGCTCGAATGCTGTCGGCCAACGGTGGGTGCACGGTGCCCCGGTATCGAAAATCGCGACCGGGTGTCCGATTGGGCTTGACGAATCATCATATGCGTCGAATACTCGTCGTGAACGTAAATATACTTCAGTCGGGGCGGCTCCCTCTCGGTCACCGCCCGGGCATCCAGATCAGAAGGGCAACCTCATGGGCATTCACCGCATCGGGCTCGTCGTGCCGAGTTCGAATGTGACGGTCGAGACGGAAATGCCGGCCCTGCTCAGCCGGCATCCGGACGCTCGGTTCTCGTTCCACTCGAGCCGGATGCGGATGCAGGCCGTGTCGCCGGAACAGTTGCGGGCGATGAACGCTCAACGCGAGCGGTGCATCCTCGAACTCGGTGACGCGGGTGTAGACGGCATCCTCTATGCGTGCCTGGTCGCCCTGATGTCCGTGGGTCCCGGGGAACACCAGCGCGTGGAGGGCCTGGTTGCCGAACAGCTGGCGACCGGAGGTTCCGACGCGGTGGTCCGCTCCAGCGCGGGCGCCCTCGTCGAAGCACTCCACGCGATCGACGCGAAGCGGATTGTCCTGGTCACCCCCTACATGCGTCCGCTCGCCGAGCAGGTCGTCGCCTACATCGAGGCCGAAGGTATCCAGGTTGCGGACTGGCGCGCCCTCGAGGTCGCCGACAACGCCGAGGTCGGCTGCATCCCCGGTGACCGGGTCATGGAGGCGGCACGATCGCTCGACCGTGCCGGAGCCGATGCCATGGTCATCTCCGCCTGCGTGCAGATGCCCTCGCTCGACCTCGTCCAGGCGGCCGAGGACGAGTTCGGACTGCCCGTGCTCTCGGCCGCTACCGCCGGCGCCTACAGCCTGCTGCGCGGACTCGACCTCGCCGTCAACCTTCCCGGTGCCGGAAGCCTGCTGCGCGCCGACGCGCCAGCCGCTGCCCGCCAGTAGCCCGAACCCCTTGGGAGAGTTCATCATGTCCGAACTGCACCACATTGCCAAAGGCGTCGACCACGTCGCCTATCCGACCTTCGATCCCGCCGGTACCGTCAAGTTCTATCGTGACGTGCTCGGCTTCCCGGTGGTGCATTCGATCTGCGCCGCCGGGTGGGGCCCGGAGAAGCACCCGGACTTCATCCACTTCTTCTTCGACATCGGAAACGACGACCGGCTCGCGTTCTTCTACTATTTCGGACTCGAACCGTTCGAGGGTGGGCCGCAGGGCGATTCGTACTCCCGCTTCGCCGAGGACGTGCCGATCTTCTTCATCCGTTCGCGTCACCTTGCCATCCACGTCGACAGCGAAGAAGACCTGTTGGAGTATCGGCGTCGCCTCGATGACAGCGAGTGGCCGGTCGAGATGCAGATCCAGCACGAGACGATCGAGTCGATCTACACCCATGACCCGAACGGCTACATGATCGAGATCACCCGCGCCCTCCGTCCGGTGACCCTGCAGGAGGATCTCGATGCCAACATCACCATCGATGCCCTCGTCGACATCGTGTCCGGCCCCGAACCGAGCATGGCCGCACTACTCGCCCGTAAGGCCGAACTGATCATCGAGCGAGCCGAGGACTGGCAGCAGAAGCAGGACGAGAAAGAGACGGTGAGCAACCGATGACCACGATGTTCGTCCTCGATGTTCCGGAGAACGCTCCGATCGCCGCAGTCGCGGGACAAGACCCGGCGGTGACGATCGATCGTGTCGGACCCTACTTCCGAATTGTCTCCGACGCGCCGATCGTGATCGACCGACGGGCGACCGAAGCCCGCCACGCGGTGTGGTACAGCAGCGTCGCCGGACTGCACCTGTCCCGAATTACCCAGTGGGACAAGGACGCCATGCGAATCGAGCCGCGGTGACCGAGCAGCATCAGCGGCTCGGCGCCGGCCGCTACATCGATGCCGCCCAGGCGCCCGATAGCACCGTGATCTCCATGCACGAGCTCAGCACGGCGGACGGCGCGAAGGTCAGCGGTGTCCTGCGGGTCGTGCCCGGAGCCCGCACCGTGGTCACGTTGATGCACCCCCGGCAGGACCTCACTCATCACGTGCTCGTGCCAGAGTTGCTCGCGCGGGGATTCGCGGTGTGGACGCAGGGCACCCGCTCGGTCAACAACGACATCGCCTTGGTGCACGAGCAGGCTCTCCTCGATGCCGCGGCGGGACAGGTATTCCTGCGGGAGAAGGGCTTCGAGCACGTCGTCACCCTCGGGCACTCCGGTGGCGGCACCCTGTTCGCGTTCTACCACCAGCAGGCCGGACTACCGGCGGGGGAGCGGCTGGCCCGCACCCCCGCCGGCCGGCCCATCGACCTGGCAGGCGCGCAGATGCCGCTGCCCGATGCGGCAGTGTTCATGGCCCCACATCCCGGCCAGGGGGCGTTGTTGCTGCGGTTGATCGACCCGTCGGTCACTGACGAGACCGACCCGTTGTCCGTTGATCCGGGGTTGAACCCGTTCGATCCCGCCAACGGATTCGCCGAACCGCCGCACAGCTCCTCGTACGCACCCGAGTTCGTCACTCGGTACCGGGCGGCGCAGCGTGAGCGCATTGCCCGCCTCGATGCGATTGCCCGCGAACGAGTCGCTGAAGCTGCCGAGGCGCGCCGCCGCTACAAGAGCACTTCCGACCCGGCGGATCACCGTGCCTCGCTCGCACCCCGCGTGTTGACCGTGTACCGCACCGACGCGGACCTGCGGTTCACCGACCTGTCCCTGAGCCCGAACGAGCGCCCCTACGGATCACTGTTGGGTCGTAGACCCGACCTCACCAATTACGGACTCGTCGGCTTCGGACGCTTCGCCACCCCGGACGCCTGGCTGTCCACCTGGTCTGGACTGAGCAGCAACGCCGACTTCCTTCGCTGTGCCCCTGCTCTCACCGCACCGTCCCTGTTCGTCGAACTCACCGGCGACCAGGCCTGCTTCCCCGAGGACGCCACAACCATGGTCGATGCCCTCGGATCAGTGGACAAAACCCACGTCCGCGTCGCCGGCACCCACTTCGGCGGCCCGATCCACGACGGCGCCCCCACCGGCGCCAGCCTGGCCGCCGCCGACATCGGTGCCTGGCTGGCGACTCGGTTCGCCTAGACATTCCCCAGTCCCCCGTGGCCCCGCCTGGCCCGCATCCTGCGGACCAGGCGGGGCCACTCCTCTCCGAGCGGAGACAGCAATGTCTGTTCGTATCCCACCCGCAGCGCCCGTCGTCGGGCTCTGCCTCATGGCACTGGTCCTCGAAGGCTACGACCTTCTGATGTACGGAACTGTGGTTCCGTCACTGCTGAGTTACGCCCCCTGGAATCTGGACGCAACCGACGTGGGAATGCTCGGCTCACTCGTCGGCGTCGGCATGCTGGCCGGTGCTCTGCTCGCCGCGGCAGTCGCCGACCGATGGGGTCGCCGCCGCACCCTCCTCGCCGCCGTCCTTGTGTTCTCCGCCGCTATGGGCCTGTGTGCGATTGCGCCCAACCCCGCGGTCTTCGGAATCGGGCGGGTCGTCGTGGGTCTCGGTGCCGGCGTACTCATGCCGACCGCGGCAGCGACGCTGATCGAGTTCGCCGCCCCGGGCGCCCGGGCCAGGTCGGTGGCGCTCGGGTTCGTCGGCACCAGCATCGGCGGAATCTTCGCCGGGGTGCTCTCGTTGTGGCTCGTGCCCGAGTACGGGTTCCGGGCGATGTTCCTGGCCGGAATGGTTCCGGCTCTCATCTTCCTGCCCGTGATGCTCCGGTACCTCCCGGAATCACCGGCCTATCTCGCCTCTCGGGGCCAGCACGACGCTGCCGTAGCGATCGCTCAGCGATATCACCTCGAGCTCCCCGCCGACCCCAACTCGATCGCCGGACCGGACCTCACCGCCGCACCCGAACGCGGGCTGCGCGCACTCTTCGGCACCGAGCGCACCCTCGCGACATTGCTGTTCTGGGCAATGACCCTGGTCTGCCTTCTCGTGCTGTTCGGCGTCGCGACCTGGCTTCCCGCGCTCATGAAATCTGCCGGCTACCCGCTGGGGGCGGCCCTGTCCTTCCTGCTCGCCTTGAACGTCGGCGGCGCGGCAGGAGCACTCATCGGTGCCACGCTCGCCGACCGGTACGGCATCAAACCCGTCACCGTGGCCTTCTTCTGCAGCGCCGCACTGTCGTTGCTGGCCATAGCGACCGGCCCACCACTTGCGGTCATCTACCTACTGGTGATGCTGGCCGGGCTCGGCACCACGGGCACCCAAATCCTGCTCAACACCTACATCGGCACCTATTATCCCGCATCCTGCCGGGCCACCGGACTCGGAATGGCGCTGGGAGTCGGGCGGATCGGTGCCATCATCGGCCCCACGTACGGCGGACTCTTCGTTGCACTCGGCGCCGACACCACCTGGCAGCTGTTCGCCTTCGCGCTCCCGGCCGTCGTCGGAGCCGTGCTGACCCTGCTGGTACCGCGCAGCGCCACGGACAGCACGAGCGCCACCCTCACCCCTGCGACTCAGCCCGCCGACACGAAAGCTGTTTCATGACAATCGATTTCGCTGGTCAGGTTGCCATCATTACCGGGGCCGGCGGTGGACTCGGCCGCGCTCACGCCCTCGCCCTCGCGGCCCACGGCGCCCATGTGGTTGTCAACGACATCGGCGGATCCCCCGATGGCACTTCGGACACCCCCGCGGGCCGTGTCGTCGCCGAGATCACCGCCCGCGGCGGCTCGGCGATCGCCGACCGCGCCGACGTCACCGACTACACGCAGGTCACTGCCATGGTCGACCGCGCTCTCTCCGCTTGGGGCCGGATCGACATCCTGATCAACAATGCCGGAATCCTGCGCGATGCCAGTTTCCGTAACGCCGGCCTCGACGACTTCCGCACAGTCCTCGACGTCCATGTGATGGGCGCCGTGAACTGCAGCAAGGCCGTTTGGCAGCACATGATCACCCAGAACTACGGCCGAATCCTGATGACTACCTCCGCCTCCGGGATTTACGGAAACTTCGGGCAGGCCAACTACGCTGCGGCCAAATCCGCGCTCGTCGGGCTGATGAACGTGCTCGCCATCGAGGGCCGATCCAAGGGCATTCACGTCAATGCTCTGGCACCGCTCGCGACGACCCACATGACCGAATCGATCTTCGACGCCACGGCCGCCGAAATCCTGACTCCGGAGTCGATCACCCCCGGCGCACTGTTCCTGGTGTCCGCGGACGCGCCGACCAAGACGATCCTCGGCGCCGGCGGTGGAACGTTCGCGGTCAGCCGCATGCTCGAAGCCCAAGGCGTCTTCCTCCCCGCCGATACCAGAACCCCCGACGACGTTGCCCGGCACTGGGCGCAGATCAGCGACTCGAGCGTGCCGTCGGGCACCGACAGCACCACCGCCCAGATTCAGCACTTCGTCGACTCCGCCACCCGAGCCGCCACAGTTGCCCGTTGACGACGCGAGCCCGGCGTCACCAACCGTCACACCGACCATCACGGTGTGACTTCGTCCAGAAATGAGCACCACATGAGGGAAGCAGTCATCGTCTCGACCGCACGCACGCCGATCGGCAGGGCGTATCGAGGCTCCTACAACAACACCCAGCCCCAGCAGCTCGCCGCACACGCGATCGCCCACGCCGTGCAACGAGCCGGAATCAGCGGCCAGGAGGTCGAGGACGTCGTCCTCGGTTGCGCCATGCAGGAGGGCTCGACCGGAACCAACATCGCCCGCCAGGCCGCGTTGCGTGCCGGGCTCCCCACTTCTGTGCCGGGCATGACCATAGATCGGCAGTGCTCCTCCGGGCTGATGGCTGTCGCCACTGCCGCCAAACAGATCGTCGGCGACGGCATGCAGATCGCGATCGGTGGCGGCGTCGAGTCGATCTCGCTGGTCCAGAACGAACACCAGAACCGGTACCGTGCCACCGACCCCTGGCTCGTCGAGAACCTCCCGAGCACCTATCTGCCGATGCTGCATACGGCCGAGATCGTGGCCGAACGGTACAAGGTCGGCAGGGACCGGCAGGACGAGTTCGCACTGCTGTCCCAGCAGCGCACCGCCGCAGCGCAGGCTGCGGGCCGCTTCGACGCCGAAATCGTTCCCCTCGACAGCATCAAGACCACCGAGGACGGGAACGTACCCGTCCAGTTGATCAAGGACGAAGGGAACCGTCCCTCCACCACTGCTGCCGGGCTCGCCGCACTGCGGCCGGTCCTTCTCGACGGCGAGGTGACGAACACGTCGAGTGTGACCGCCGGCAACGCCTCCCAGCTCTCGGATGGCGCCTCGGCGTCGGTCCTGATGGAGGCAAAGGAGGCCGAACGCCGCGGTCTCGAACCGCTCGGCGTGTACCGCGGTATGGCTGTGGCAGGGTGCGGACCGGACGAGATGGGAATCGGGCCGATCTTCGCGATCCCGAAGCTACTCGGGCAGCACAACCTCACGGTCGACGACATCGGTCTGTGGGAACTCAACGAAGCCTTCGCTTCTCAAGCCGTCTACTGCCGCGACCATCTCGGTATCGACCCCGATCGATTCAATGTCAACGGCGGCGCAATCTCGATCGGTCATCCGTACGGGATGACCGGCGCCCGCCTGGTCGGCCACGCTCTCATCGAAGGTAAACGCCGAGGCGCTCGGTATGTCGTGATCTCGATGTGCGTCGGCGGCGGGATGGGCGCAGCCGGACTCTTCGAGGTCAACTGAAATCGGCCGTGCGGCAGGGCTTTTGCTCTACGCGCGGGAGATGAGGCAGACGCCGGGTCCGAATGCCTCATCCGGCGGATCCTGCTCTCGCACCGTCACCCCGAAGTCGGGGTGACGGTGCGAGAGCAGCAGCCAAAGCCCGTCAGGTCCACGGGAGGTCGACATGGTGGACGTCGGGCCCGGGAGTGGTCAGCGTGATTTCGGGAACGGCGCACCGCGGCGAGGTGCGCAGCAGAAAGCGCACCGCTTCGGCCACGTCCGAAGGCGGGAGCATGGCACTAGGGTCCTTTTCCATCCACGTGGATCCGGGTGTCTCGACCAGCCCCGGGCAGATGGCGGTGACCTGGATGCCGAGACGGCTGAGTTCGCCGTGCGCCGACTGGCTCAGGGCGATCATCGCCGCTTTGGTCATCGAGTAGGCGGCCACTCCCGCCCGCGGCAGCTTCCCGAAGATCGAGCTCACGTTGACGATCAATGCCTTACCGTGTTCGGCTCCCGCCACCTGCAATGTCGGAATGCAGCTTTGCATCAGCAGATAGGCGGACCGAAGGTTCAGATTGAGATGGAGGTCGAGCTTCGGCGTGGGCATGTCGGCAATGTTTCCGCTCAGGCCCAGGCCGGCGTTGTTGATCAGGACGTCGGTGCGGCCGTATCGTTCGACGTGCGAGGCCACTGCGGCCTCGCAGTCGGCGCTGTGGGCCAGGTTTCCGGACACCGGCAGGACCTCGACGCCACGCTTGCGTAGGTGAGTCGCGGCCTCGGCGAGCTTGACCTGGTCTCGCGCGACGATTGTCAGGTTGTAGCCCTCGTCTGCGAGTGCCTCGGCAATCGCCAGCCCGATCCCTGCGGATCCGCCAGTGACGATTGCGGCTCGTTGGTTCCCGTTCATCGCATCCTGCTTTCTGCTCGTGTTCGGTGTGGCACGTGGTTGTTCCGGGTGGAGGCTCCGGTATCCGCCCAGATGTCGAACGCGACCTCGGATGGTTGTGCATCGCCGGTGTGTCTCCACCGGTGAGGTCTGCGACGGCTGTGTGGGCGCCGGAGCGACGGGCAATGGACCCACGGGGGCCCGATTCCCCAAGTGTGGCCCTTGACACATTGTGTTACGTACCAGTTGAATATCCTACATCAACGTAAATACTCCGACCATGGATGGCAGTGCGATGAATCACGCAGAGTTCGTAATCAGGGATGCAAGGGTCTTCGACGGAGAGGAGGTTGTCGAGCGCGCGACGGTCCACGTCAGGAGTGGGTTGATCGAGGCGGTCACCACGCAGTTCGACCCGAGTGGCGAGATCGAGGTCATCGACGGGCGGGGCAAGACTCTGCTGCCCGGACTGATCGACAGTCACACGCATGCGCAGCCGCCCTCATTGGAGCACGCCTTGTTGTTCGGCGTGACAACGGAACTCGACATGTTCTCCTGCCCGGAATGGATGGACGGGCAGCGGCGTGACGCCGCGGAACGCAACGACCTCGCTGATGTGCGGTCCGCATCCATCGGCGCCACCGTATTGGGTGGACATCCGTCGATGATGATCGGAACCTACTTCGCTGAGCAGTATCCGGTGGTGACATCCCTCCAGGACGCCTCCGCGTTTGTGGGCGCCCGGGTGGCGGAGGGCGCGGATTACATCAAACTCCTCATCGACGACGGTACTTCGCTCGGGCACGATTCCCCCACCCTCAGCGAGGACGTGGCACGGGCCATCGTCAACGCGGCGCATGACCACGGGAAGATGGCGGTCGCGCACGTCACTTCATTGACCGGGGCGGAGCAGGCTCTTCGCGCCGGTGTGGATGGACTCGTCCACATCTTCTTCGATCGACCACCCACGGACGAGATCATTGCGCAGGCGCTCGATGCTGGAGTCTTCATCACGCCCACGCTCAGCACGGTTGGTTCCCTGGCGAGTGACATCGATGGGACTCACCTCGCCAACGACGACAGGGCCCGTCCGCTGATCCCGGCTTCGTGGCGAGAGAATCTGTGCCAGTGCTGGCATCTGGGTTCTCCGGGATCCATCGACCATGCGATCGAGGCAACACGGCGGATGCACGAAGCCGGAGTGGACATCTTGGCAGGCACTGATGCGGCAAGCATCGGTGTGGTCGGCACGGCGCACGGAGTGAGCATGCACGGCGAGCTCGAGCTCCTCGTTCGAGCGGGTCTGTCTCCAGTGCAGGCGCTGCGCGCGGCGACGTCCTTGCCCGCCCGACGGTTCGGTCTCCATGACCGGGGTCGTATCGCGCCGGGGCTCCAGGCTGACCTGCTACTCATCGACGGTGATCCCACGCAGGAAATCACCGCTACTCTCTCGATCGCGGGCATCTGGCGGCGCGGAGACAAACTCTCCCGTGTCCCGCGAGACTCCGGCGAGCCCTCGAAGATCGGCCAGTCGGCGGTCTGATCGACTGTGAACCGGTGTGCGCGATTGGCGTAGCGAAAGGTGTTCGTCGGCGTGGGGACCTGGTCCACCTCCCTGATTGCCATCGACCGCCATGCCGCCGGCGCCGGCACTCGCCCCACCATGGACGCTTCAGGAGGAGGACACTGGGGTTGCAGTGAGCGCAGGGCCGGCGCACTTCCCGGCGGTCTGGTCACGAGGGAGGCGACGATGAGCGAGGAAGACCGCGACCACACCGAGCGGTGTGTCCCTCCGGTCGCGGCGGGGGAGCTGGAAGCGGCCGGATTCGAGGATGTTCGGGAGATCGGCAGCGGCGGTTTCGGGGTTGTCTTCCGCTGTGTGCAACCGGACCTCGATCGCGTTGTCGCGGTGAAGGTGGTGGAGCGGGAGGCTGAACCGGACACGCTCTGCGACGGATTTCAGGAGGAACGTGCGCTGGGGCGAATGACTGGTCATCCGAACATCGTGAACCTCTTGGAGATCGGGAGGACGCCGTCCGGGCGACGCTTCTTCGTGATGCCCTACTTCGCCAACGGTTCCCTCAGCCGCCGGATCCGGGAATATGGCACGCTCAGTCTCGAGGAAGTGCTGCGGCTGGGGGTCCGGCTGTCAGGTGCAATCGCAACGGCTCATCGCCTCGGAGTCGTCCACAGTGACGTGAAGCCAGGCAACATACTGGTGAGCGACTACAGCGAGCCTGTTCTGTCAGATTTCGGTATCGCCCGAATCGGCGGCCACAACGATGCCGAAACGGGTGTGATCGCCGGTTCCGTGGCCTTTTCCGCCCCGGAATTGTTCGGCGGCGCGGGGCCCACGCCTGCATCCGATGTCTACGGGCTCGGCGCATCGATGCTGTGTGCGCTGACGGGATACGAGACATTCGACAGGCACACCGGCGAGACGCCCGTCGAGCAGGCCGAGCGCATCGCGTCCGTACCGGCTGCCGTTCTGTCCACCGCAGGGATGGCCGACGACGTCCGCGCCGCCATCGGCGCCGCGATGGCACGCGAACCAGGCGACCGGCCGTCCGCTGTGTCCTTCGGCGAGCAGTTGCAGCGCATACAGGCCGACAGAGGATTCCCGGTCGACGAGGTGGCCGTTCTGGGTGAGCAGGATGACGGTGGTCGGGCATTATTGCCCCGACGCCGGCCGCAGGCCAGTACACCGGCTGGTCCGATGTCGAGCGGCGAAGGGAACCTGCCGCTGACACTGACAAGCTTCGTCGATCGCCGGGCCGAGGTGACCGCGGCGAAGAACGCGCTCGCCGTGTCCCGGTTGGTCACGGTTGTCGGGATTGGCGGTGCCGGGAAGACTCGGCTGGCGCTACGCATCGCCGAAAAGACGCGATCGAATTTCCCTGACGGCGTGTGGATCGTCGAGTTGGCGGAACTGCGTGACGGCTCGCTGGTGGCGGAGTCCATAGCCGGGACGCTGCGGTTACGCTCCCAGTCGGCTCGGTCGCCCCTCGAGGTCTTGGCTGAGTCCCTCGCAGCGCGCACACTGCTGCTCGTCCTCGACAACTGTGAACACATTGTCGATACCGTGGCGGACATCGTCGCCACATTGTTGCGTCGATGCCCTGGACTTCGTGTTCTTGCGACGAGTCGTGAACCGCTCGGGATCGAGGGGGAAACGCTGCTGCACGTGCCGCCGCTGCCCGTTCCCGAGACGGTCGACAAGCTGTCGGTTGCCGAGCTACCACAATACGATGCAGTGACCCTCTTCACGGAACGGGCAGCAGCGGCGGTGCCGGGATTCGAAGTCACAGAAGCGAATTGCGTAACGGTGGCCCGAATCTGCGCGGTACTCGACGGCCTTCCGTTGGCTATCGAGCTCACTGCGGCAAGACTGACATCGATGTCGCTGGATCAGATCGCGGCCCGACTGGCGAGCCGTTACACCCTCCTGACTCACGGCCGCCGCGGGGCACCTGCCCGACACCAGACGCTGCGGGCAGCGATCGACTGGAGTTATGAACTATGTACCGCCACTGAGCAGGCAACATGGGCTCGGCTCTCGGTTTTCGCCGGGAGCTTCGAACTCGATGCCGCAGAAGAGTTGCTCGCCGGCGATCTGACGCCGACAGAGACACTCGATACGCTCTCGAACCTGCTCGACAAGTCGATACTGAACAGGGTGGAGGTGGAAGGCATCGTGAGATTCCGGATGCTCGACACCATCCGTGACTACGGGCACGACCGGCTCGAACGCAGCAACGACGCGGAGCGCTGGCACCGCCGTCACCGAGAGTGGTACGAGCGGCTTGCCGTCGCTGCAACTGCGGACTGGATCAGTGCGCGACAACGAGATTCAATCGATCGACTCGTTCGCGAACTGCCGAATCTGCGCGAAGCGCTGGCCTATACCATGACAGAATCCCGCGAGTTTGCCGCAGCCACATTGCATTTCGTCAACGCGCTGTATCTGTTCTGGCTCGCACGCGGCATGCTGAGCGAGGGCCGGTATTGGATAGACCGTGCACGAGGTACATCCGTCGATACGGGAAGCGACAAAAGCGGTTTGACCGAAGCACTTTCTCACGCAGTGGTATTCGCAGGATCGCAGGGCGATCTCGAGAACGCTGGGGCCCTCGTTGCGGAGGCAAAGTCCCTCGGTGCCGGAGCGAGTGAGGCTGTGGTTCGGGGACATGTTCTCCACGCGGAGGGATACCTCGCCCTCTTCGCCGGCGATCTCCCGCGGGCGAGATCGTGTTTGCAGGGGGCATATGACGTAGTCGAAGCAGGGAGCGACCTGGGCAGGCAGGTCGAGATCCTGCTACCGCTGGCATGGGCACACACGCTGTCCGGGAACTGCACGGAGGCACTCGCGTGGTTCGACCAGGCTCAGTCCATCACCGAGACCCACGGTGAGGAGGTATTTCGCTCGTACTCATCCTGGGGAACAGGCGTTGCGATGTGGAAACTCGGCAGGCTGGACGGCGCCGAGCGGGCGCTCCGGCAGGGCACCGCGCTCGCGACATCGAGAGACGATCCGTTCGTAGCATCTCTGTGTATCGAGACGCTGGCCTGGCTGGCCGGTACCAATGGTGACGCCATCCGCGCCGCAACGTTACTGGCGGTTGCCGAGAAGGTGGCTCGGATGGCGGGTTGTGCACCGGTGATCTTTCCTGCCTTGTGGAGATATCACGAGGAGTGCGTCGAAGCCACGTCTTCGGTGCTCGGCGCCGCCAAAGTCGAATCCGCTCGTCGCCACGCATTCTCGCTGAGCCTGTCCGAGGCCACAGCTCTTGCACTGGGCGAAACGGTCTCGAACGCTCATGCCGGTGACCAGCAGCTTGCGGGACTGACCAGACGCGAAAGCGAGGTTGCCGAACTCGTCGGGCAAGGTATGACCAACAAGGCGATCGCTGCCAAACTCGTCATCTCCCAACGCACCGTCCACGGACATGTCGAACACATTCTGTCCAAACTCGGGTTCACCTCGCGAACGCAGATAGCGGCCTGGGTAGCTCGCGGTGGCTAATACTGCACGCCCGTTTGTGACCAACGGCGCTCGTGTGGTGATTGATCGCGGTGCAATCGGCGGTGATGGATGGGACTGCGACGGTTGCGTGCCTGCCAGCGACCGAGTGACGGCCGATCGGTTGCGGAGACGGCGCCCACGAATCCCAGGCTCTGCGACTGGGCGGTGATCGACACCGGCCGCTACGCGAACGGGATCACGGTCATGGTTGCTGGCTCGACGATCGATCATCGATCCCGACGAGCCTGCCTAAGGCATCGGCATTGGCCCTCGCCGATACCGAACTTGCCGAGCCGGGTGGCCGGCAGCCGCTGGGCTATCGAGAAGTGTTTCCAGGCCACCGAGAACGAGGTCGGCCTCGACCGCTGCCAGGTCCGCGGGGTACTTGGCCTGGGACCGGCACGTGACCTTGTCGATGCCGGGGACTCCTTCCTGGCGATCCTGCGCCGCGGCGCTCACAAAGGGGATCTCCGACTGGAGCCGAAGCTCTAATTCCTCTGACAATCAACGAGATACGTCGACCGTTCAACCGCGTGACCTGCCCCGTGTGCCACGCTCTCACCCGCGTTTGGCCCTGGTCGACCTGGCGCCACGCCGGCCAGACGGCCGGTTCACACAGGAGTGCCTTCAGGAGCTGAGGTGGCTGGGCGTGTGCATCAGCAGCGAAAATTGATGTTACCCAATGCTTCATGCGGTGTGGGCACGACGGGATCGGGCGCAGTCGGTGACTCCACGAGGCCAGGCGCGGTGTGCAACATTGGACTGGTTTGTGACCACAAACCTGGACTGTATCGATGACCAAACGCCCGACTAGCTTCGATTCATGCCTTCCGAAATGTCGAGTGAAACTCTCGTCCGGGCCACCGTACGGACGATGGCCCCGGACAATCCAGTGGCGACAGGCTTGTTGTGCCGCAATGACCGCATCGTGGCAGTGGGCGACTGGCAGGAACTACGGGAGTCCGCGCGCCCAGCTACCGAGTTTCTCGATCTGCGGGGCGCGACAGTATTGCCAGGTTTCACGGACAGTCACAATCACATGCTTTGGACCGGGATGCAGGCGCGCAAGTTGGATCTCTCCGGTGCTGCCAGCATCGCAGAAATCGGAACTCGCCTTCGTCGGTATGCTGACGAGCACCCGGATCTGCCCTGGATCACCTCGAGCGAGGGCTGGTTCATCGAGGACCTGCGAGAACGCAGGATGCCCAACCGCTACGAACTCGACGAGTACTGCTCGAACATCCCGGTCTATCTGCCCCGTCTAGGCCACACTGCCTCGGTGAACTCTCGTGCCCTCGAGGTTGCTCGTATCCACGCAGACAGCCCGAATGTGGAAGGAGGCCACATCGTCCGGGCACCTGACGGGACTCCCACAGGTGAACTGCAGGAATCGCCCGCCATGTCGCTTGTTGCGCGGATGGTGCCCGACCCCTCAGTGGGAGAACTGCTTGGCGCGCTCCGTGACGTACAGAGGGACTACCACGCGAAAGGGATCACCGGCGTAATCGACCCCGCCTTGACGTCGCACGAACTGTCCGCTTACCGCGCTGCTCGTGACAGCAATGACCTCACGATACGTACGACGATGATGCCGGTGTTGGATCCAGCGCTTCCCGATGAACAGGTGGCCGATTGGTTGGCAGGTCTCGGGGGTCCCACCGGAAGCGGAGATTCCCGCCTCAAGATGGGTGCAATCAAGGTCTTCCTTGATGGGATCGTCTCGATGCGGACAGCGTGGGTGCGGGACGCCTATCCCGGTACATGTGACCACGGAACTCGCGTCGTCTCTGCTCACCGTCTTGATCATGTCGCACGGGAATGTGCGCTGGCGGGGTGGTCGCTGGGCATCCATGCCATCGGAGGACAGGCGATCGACGCCGCATTGAAGGCCCTCACTGCGGCAGCTGAAGGAACCCGGCTGTCTGAATTGCGGTGTTCACTGATCCATGCCTATCTCGGTCCAACCGACGACGACATGCGTGCGGCTGCAGCTTTGAGAATGGGACTGGCTGCGCAACCGCAGATGCATACCTGGATTGCGCCTCAGTTGACGCAGATGTGGGGGAGGGCAGTAGCTGACGCTGCTACACCACTGCGATCGTGGCTGAATGCAGGCGTGGTGGTAGCCGGAGGCTCTGACTCACCCTTGACACCGGCTGATCCACTCGCCGGTATCGGCGATGCTGTGACCCGACGAATGGCGGACGGCGATGTGGCGGGTGCAGATCAGAGCGTCGATGTAAACACCGCGTTGAAGATGTACACGACGGACGCAGCGTGGCTGGCGTTCTCGGACCATGAACGAGGTGTCCTCCGTCCGGGGATGCTTGCCGACTGGATCGCGGTCGACAAGGACCCATTGACAACCAATCCAGAAGATCTCGCAGCAATCGAGGTCCTCGAAACACGAATCGGTAACTGCTCAGTTACCGAACGCTGAATTGACCGTTCGATAGGAAGGACTTTCTGTGGGCTACGAGAAAGAGTACGACGGCATCATCGTCGGCGCAGGACACAACGGCCTGATCGCTCAGGCATATTTGGCCAGGGCCGGCCTGCGGACGCTGTCGATCGACAAGGGACAGCATGCTGGAGGAGGACTGCAAACACCAGAAGATACGAGTCTGCCAGGTTTCTTCCATGGCACCCACGCTGTCTCCCTTAAGGGGATCTCTTCGACAGCATGGTTCAAAGACCTCGAACTTGCGGAATGGGGAGTAAAGCTCGTTGCTCCAGACCCTTCCATCACGAGTATCCAACGAGACGGACGCGCGATCGTTTGGTACGCGTCTGCGGAACGGACCGCTGAGTCGATCGCCCAGTTCTCTGAGCGGGATGCGCACGCATGGAAGACCATCGCCGCGGAGTACGAAGACGTTGTTCGAGAGCTGGTGGGTCCTGAGATGTCGTCTCCGGCCGTCAGCCTCGACGAGCGTGACCGCATCCTGCAAGGTTCAGATCTGGGCCGGCGATACCTCAAGAGCGCTCCGCTGTCCCCGCGCCAGTTCATCGAGGACACCTTCGAGAGCGACGCCGTCAAGGCAATGCTCTTGTACTACTGCATCATCCGCGAGGTCGATGTCAATGTTCGCGACCAGGGCAACATCGTGCCAACATTCATCGGGTCCAGGCAGCCAGGCGAACTCGCCGTCGGTGGCTCCTACTCTCTGGCGCGGGCTCTGAAGCACGATGTCTACGCTCACGGCGGTCACATCATGGAACAGACCACTCCGCGCCGCATTGTGGTGGAGAACGGGCGGGCAGTCGGCGTCGAGCTCGAGGACGGAACCCTCATCCGCGCACGTCGATTCGTCGCAAGCAGTCTGAATCCGCACCAAACTTTCCTGGAGTTGCTCGGCGACAAGTCGACTGAGGAATTGACTCAGAAGACCAATGATTTCAAGTACCAAAAGGTGGGACAGATCTTTGGAGTGAATATTGCGCTGAAGGATGCCCCCGACTACTCCGCCGCCGCCGCCAACCCTGATATCAACAAGGCGCGGTTGACGTTCCTGGGCTTGGACGACCCCGCGGATGTTCTACGTCTGTACGCGAATGCGGATCGCGGAATCGTGTCTGATCAAGTAATGCTCATCGGGGGTTGCCCCACAGTGGCCGATCCAACTCAGGCGCCCCCTGGCCACAACTCTGCCTACATGTGGCAGAAGGCGCCTTACGCGATCGACGGCGACGCCAAAAACTGGGACAAACGAAAGGCACAGCAGCTCGAAACGGTGCTGGAATTCTGGCAGCGTTACGCCCCCAATGTGGGAGGCGCTAATCTCCTGGGGGCGTTCGCCACGACCCCACTCGATACCGAGCGTCGGTTCCCGAGCATGCAACGGGGAGATCTTTACCATGGCTGGCTTGGGCCCGGCCAACGCGGAGTGGACCGCCCGTTCCCCGGTATGCGCGGTCATGCAGTTCCGGGAATCGATGGTCTCTATCTTGCGGGATCGAGCGCGTATCCAGGTGGAAATATCACTGGCTTCCCCGGGTATCTGGCGGCAACCCAAATCGCAGATGAAGTCGGGGTCGATCGGTGGTGGAATCCGCGCAATCTGTGGGACGAGCTAGACCCCGAAAGGAATTGATGGCGATGTGTCGATGCATGGCGCAGAGAGCGTTCTAGCCGGACCGATTGTGGTGGTGTACGACCCACCTCGCTGACCGGACGCACCCCGAAGATGGGCAGCAATGCCTGTCTTCGGGGTGGTCGCTACTGGTCAGTTGCTTGGCCGGTTGCATTTGAGACCTGTCGGCGGTTCGACTGATGGCGTGCAAGAAAGAATGCACCACTATCGGGGTAGTTGCTAATCTTGTCCCGGACAGAAATCTGCTCGCTATCAATCCGACCTGTTCTCCGGCATTTTGGGCACTGTAGCCCGGCTGTAATCAACTAAAGGAGAATCAAAGAGAGATGACTATCCACTTCGATGCGCCAAGTCTGAAATCCACTGATCTGGAGGAATCTGAACTCAGGCCTCCGACCGCCCAATCATTGAGCGGACCCATTCTCACCCGCAGCAAGATAGTCCACTCAGATCCTGATCGCGGAATCACTGCAGGCGTGTGGGAAAGCGAACCTGGCACATCCCGATGGGAATTTCGCGACCGCGGCGAGTTCATCCACGTTGTAGCGGGTCGGATGACCGTAACCCAAGATGGCGGTGATGCGGTTGAGATCTCCGCCGGGCAAACCGCTCTGTTCCGGATCGGTTGGTGTGGCACATGGACAGTGCACGAGAGGTTGCGCAAAACGTTTCTCGTCCTAAGTGAAGCAAGCGGCGAGTAGATCGGCCGCCCCGAGCCCTTGGATAAGCGCCGAAGCCGATACGCGCTTCGACATGAAGTAGGTGCTGATCGAGTCTTCGACTGCGAGGGTCTGGTCCCGGTATTGCACCGGGACCAGGCCCTCGAGCTTGATCGAGATCCGTCCCGTGTTCTACGAGCGGATGTACTCGTGAAGCGCGTGGTCAACACGTCGATGTCGAGGTACTGGGTGTGGTGGAGAAGTTCTGCCCTGGGGCGGCCGAAGAAGTTCGCGATCACAGCGTTGTCGAGAACGGTTGGCCTTACGGGACATTGGGCGGGTCGCACCAGGCATCTGCGAGCAGTCGTTGACAAGACGAGCGCTGGTACTGGAATCCCTGGTCCGAGTGAACGAGCGGCGCCTTGTCCATCGTCAAGCGTCGCGAGCGCGGCCGAGGCGGAAACGGGTTTCGTCGGTGACTCACCTCTGATTCGGGGCACTCGCGTCGAAGTCGCGATCGAGCAGGTTCGGGGCGATACCGCCAGCCTCACCACGGTAGGAAGCGAACCCCTTTCCCTGCCGCACCCAGCAGGCCGGGCCGAAGCGTGGGCACGGCCTTCTTCGCCACCGTCTGTCCAGCATTGACCAGCTTGCGGTGGACACGGTGATGACCGTAGCGGCCGTTCCGGCGTCTCTCAAGGCACGCAGTTGTTGCGGGTCTTGTCTGCATCGCCGTCGGCGACTGATCGAAGGGTCTTCCTGAGGCCGACGCCACCGCCTGGGGTGGGCGCGATCGTCTGGACCTGCGTGATCCAACTGCCGCGCAACACCTTCCGCTATGCGTCATGCCGCTACTGGGGCGAGGTGGTGGCCTTGGTCGCTTGCCGTGACACTCTGTGTCATCGGGGATCACACCGCCGCAAGCAGGGTGCGGATCACAGACAGCAGTGCCGCGAATCTGTGCACTAACAGCGCAGGTATCGCGATAAGTCGTTCGTGAGCCATGACTTGTGCCCAGGCGACTCGTCGAGCCGTCCGGCCGTTCACTCAACATCGAGGCGGCAATTGGCCGGCCCCGACGCCAGGACAGCAACGACCTCGCGCTGTATGTGCGCCGCGCGACGTCGAACGAGAGACCGACATGACCGCGTCAAATACCCTGAGCTGCTGGGTCGTCGAGATGCGAACACCGTGGTGCGGCGCCGTGAAATCGGAAGAGCCCGAAACGGAAGAGACAGGTGACCCGACGATCTACCGCGGCCCGATCGGTCGGCCCATCAAGATGTCACCCGTCCCCAGGGTGGTCGACACGTAGGTCTCTGCGGCACCCGGCGCCTGCAGGGTCGAGGTCAGTGTTTGTGTATCGCAACCCGGCGCGCTCGGCTCGCCACCGATCCTGTCGCCCAGCCAGTTCAATGCGTCCGCGGCGCCGGTCACGATGAGCGTGGCATGCAGGCTGATCTCGTCGCGGCGGTAGGTGAGCGGAGTACCGCCCGCACAGTAGGTGTCGGCCAGACGATCGACGGTGGCGATCGGAACGATCTCGTCGTTTACGCCGCTGTACAGATACACGGGGGCCGTGGGTGCAGTGCCGCCGAGTTTCGTCTGCTCGATGGCGGCGGCAACCGCCGGCACCTGCAACAGTTCCGTCAACGGGACTGTCCAGTAACCGGTGTTGTCGCGAAAGAGGTTGTTGACCACCGTGGACGCCACACACTGATCAGACTGCGCGGCCAACGCTGCGCGTCCCTCCGGGGTGAGGCGTGCATCGATCTCACGGCCCGCGTCGGGGAATACCCGCCCTGTCGACGCGAGAACCATTGTCTGCAATCCAGCCCAGGGCATTCCGCTGAGATGATCGACGACCGGCACAGGATCCGGGGACGGCGAGCCCACAGCGAATCCTCGTATGTTCAGCTCCGGCGCGTACGACGGCTGCACTTGCGCGGCCCATGCGGACGCGAGACCGCCGCCCGAGTAGCCCCACAGCCCGACCGGAGTCTGTGCCCCGGAGAGCCCGAGCGGAGCGAACTGCTCCGCGGCCCGGATGCCGTCGAGCGCTACATAACCGGGCTCACGTGGAGTGCCTACACGCGGCACGGGCCCCGCGTGATCGGGAACCGAAACCGCCCAGCCCCGTTGGAGAGCCTGTCCGACGAAGGTCATCTCCCCCTGACTGGCGAACGCCTCGAGTCCGGACCCGGGCTGCATAGCGACTGAGGGCGCGCAGCCGGGATCGAGACTGTCCGTTGCCATCTGATACGACAGCAACGGGCGCCCCCCGGGAGGAGGCGTGCCGGCAGGCAGGATCACGGTGGTCACGGCGACCATAGGATCGCCCGCGAGATCCGTTGTTCGATAGAGAAGTTGCCATGCCTGCGCATTGAAAGGCAACGCGGAGTAGGACGCCAGCTGTATCGGACGTTCGCGCAGGATGGTGCCGGGAGCTGTCGTTCCGAATCCGTCCGGCGCACGGTAGAAGTCGTCGACACTCGGCTGTACCGGAGCGGCACCCGCGAGCACAGGAGGCGTGACTGCACCACCCCACACCGCCACCAGAGTTGAAAACGCCCCGATTGCCGCCAACATCCTCGATCTGCGCATGGGTCGCAGCGTAGCCACCCGCCGGGCCGTTACGGGGCGTTTCGCACGATGATCGCCATAGAGCGCAGCCGCACCTGAAATGGCTGCAGGGCCATGCTTCAACGCTCCGATTGCCTGCCGAAGCGTCCATCCCACATTCACCACGACGTCATCCTGAGTCGCGCGATCCCGCCGGATACCGCGGGGGCTTCCCGCCGACGGCCTGGCGGCGGCGCAGTCGACAAACCCTATTGAGGTTCGTTTCCTGGATACACAGTCCCTTCGTGCAAAGAGGAGCACTTTGACCGGTCGACCGGGGCAAGAACGGGCCGAAGATCCCTGTCCTCCCCAATGCCGCGGCAAGCTCGGCAGGGTTGCGGGTGAGAAAGTCTACGGCCGTCCTGCGCGCCGGCAGCGGTTGCAGTTCGGGGCGGGCACAACCGCGCATCGCCCGCCATGGCGAGAACGTCGCGGCGGCCCGCCGCCGCGGTGATCTGCCTCGAGACACCTACCGGTTGCGCCTCGCGATCCTATCTCGCAAGACTTTCATGCTCCTGCGTATTCGTGCCCGAGTGTTCGTCGTTGAGTCCGCGTGCGGATGTCTCCCGAATCAGGACGACGCAAACGAGGCTAACGATGGAAAGAGAGACCATGTAAATGATTAGCGGGGTGCTGTTGGAGAAGGAACCGTGTAGCGCTGTGGCGATCATCGGTGCGAATCCGCCACCCAGTACTGCACCAATCTGATAGGCAAGTGACGCACCGGAATAGCGGACGCTGGTGGGGAAGAGTTCAGCGAACATGGCTCCTTGTGCCGCGAATGTCCCCGCGAGAATGAATGCAAGAACGAATACGGCGAAGATAATGGTCGGGATTGAGCGAGTGTCTATCAAAGGGAAGAATGCGAAGCTCCAGACAAGCATCCCTACGGTCGCGAAGAGGTACACTTTCCTCCGGCCGATGAAATCGGATATGAACCCATAAACTGGAAGCATGACGAATTGGGTTGCCGACCCGATCAGTACGGCGACAAGCATGGTGTTTCTTTCGATTCCAAGAGTTTTGGTCCCGTAGCTCAGAAGATAGACCATGAACAGGTACCCGATGGCGTTCGAGGCAATGAATGTTCCCCCGCCGAGGGCAACTGCGCGCCAATGGTGCTTCAGAACCTCCCGTACAGGGTTCCGGACAACCGACTCCGTGTCGCGTGCCTTCCTGAAGTAGGGGCTCTCTTCGACTCCGACGCGGATGTACAGGCCGACGAAGAGGAGGACCGCACTTGCAAGGAAGGGGATGCGCCAGCCGTACGATTCGAACTGGTCCTGCGGCATCGCGGTGCTGGCCGCGAGCAGAGCTAGATTCGCGAGAATCATCCCTGCCGGCATTCCCATCTGCGGGAAGGACCCGAACAGCCCCCGCCGGTCCTTCGGGGCGTGTTCGACGCTCATCAATGCTGCACCTCCCCACTCTCCGCCAACACCTATGCCTTGCAGGAGTCGAAGCATGACGAGTAGCAGGGGCGCCCAGATTCCGATTTTCTCGTAGGCTGGAAGTAAGCCTATCAAGACTGTGGATACGCCCATGAGCATCAACGACGCAACTAGTACAGATTTGCGTCCGACGCGGTCGCCAAAGTGACCCATCACTACAGCTCCGACGGGCCGAGCGATGAATCCAATAGCGAATGTTCCGAATGAGGCCAACGTTCCCGCTAAAGGGCTGAGTGACGGAAAGAATTGTGGCCCGAAAATGAGCGCAGCAGCAGATCCGTACAAGAAGAAATCGTACCACTCGATAGTTGTTCCGACGAAACTGGAAACCACTGCGCGTCGACGCTCAGATCCTTTGGCGTCAACGGAGATTGGGGTTGAGCTCATCGTTTCTCACCTGTCTCATTTCGATAGAACGCATGTATTTCATGACCTGGACGAATGGGGGCGAAGCCCTTCCTGTTGAGGCACATCAAAGATTCAAGAGGCTACCGATACAGTTCAGACGGCGACAGAGGAGGGTTCTCGTCGCAGGACTCGTGGTTGCCGCCTTTGCAGCGAATCCGCACCGCGTGGTCGTGCTCAGCGGTTCGGACGATTGGATGTTTGGTACCTGAGAGTTGGTCTCGCCCACGTGACACGGCGAAGAGTGCGCGCAGCGCTCGTCGTCGAGTGCCGACGATGGCCCATGTTGGAACTACTTGACACTGCAGTGAGTGTGGTTGTACAGCACCACCTGCTGTCGGCAGTACTGCTATCTTGGCCGATTACGGTACTGACATCGTCGAGGCCGCGGACCAAGGTGCCGTGTCCACCGGTCAGTAACTTCGCGGCGGCAGCGATTGGATCTCATCGAGAGTGTCGGTGGACCAATCCCCGTGGCATGCACCGCCGGTGTCATGTCGACCGGTCCGCGCCCGACAACCATCTTGGAGCTGTCCATAGATCACCTTTTCCGATCTGTTCACGGGGCAAATTCGCCCTCGCTCAACGGGTTTCAGAAGCGTATTCAGCAAATCGGTCAGTGGTATAGTCCACTTTTGTGCCAGAAGACAAGACCAATTCTCCGCGGTTGGGGATCGAATGGAATCGATCGTCGGGGCATCCGAGCCTGACTCGCCAACTCGAGCAGAGCTTGCGAGCAGCTGTTCGACGGGGTCAACTGCCTACGGGTGCAAGGCTGCCCGCGACGCGTGTACTGGCGGATCAACTCGGGTGTTCCCGGTGGGTAGTCGTCCAGGCCTACGAGCAGCTGGTTGCAGAGGGCTACTTCGTCTCGTCGACAGGGTCGGGAACCTATGTTCAGGCGATAGCTCCGACTCGTGATCGCCCCCGGCAACCTGAATTCGGAAACACTTCGTGGAGATACGATTTCGGTGCAGGAACCCCCGACCTGTCGCTGTTTCCCCGGCATGAGTGGCTCGCGGCGGCAAAATCAGCGCTTGCCGCCGCTCCAACCTCGGCCTTCGACTACGGTCCGGCATCCGGCATCCGAGATCTCAGAGCGGCCCTGGCGGCCTACCTTGGGCGCGTGAGGGGGGTAGTCGCTGTTGCCGATGACCTGGTCATCACCAACGGGGCGGTGCATGCGGTATCGGTTATGGCGAGAACCCTGCATGCACGAGGCTTCGATCGCATCGCGGTCGAGCACCCCGGCTGGATTCCGCTCCGGGCACCGTTTGACGGTTCTGGTTTGGACCCCATCGCTGTTGGCGTCGACGACGAGGGTCTCATGGTCACCGATTTGATCAAGAGTGGCGCGCGCGCAGTACTTGTCGCACCTGCGCACCAGTTCCCCACTGGTTCTGTGATGTCGCCAAGACGACGAGCTGCGTTGATCGAGTGGGCAGAAGCGGTCGATGGCGTCATTATCGAGGACGATTACGACTCCGAATTTCGATACGACCGCCACCCGCTCGCCGCAATCCAAGGAATGTGTCCGGAGCGAGTTGTGCTGATTGGGTCCGTCAGTAAGAGCCTGGCACCGGCCCTGCGGATCGGTTGGATGGTCCTTCCGCCGCAATGGAGAGACTTAGCTCTGGATGCGGTGCGTGCCATTGATCCCAGCGTTTCTGCGATAAGTCAGCTGACGTTCGCGGAATATCTTTCCAGTGGTGGATTCGAAAGACATTTGCGCCGAATGCGCAAGGAGTACGCCAATCGTCGGCAGCAAATGGTCGCGGCGATGTTGGCGTTCTTCCCGAACGTAGACGTGCGGGGTATCTCGGCGGGGCTTCATCTGATGGCGGATCTTGGGGCGGGATCAGTGTCAGAGTTCACGGAATTGTCAGCTCGGCGGCAGGTTCGAATCTATCCGGTATCCCGATATTGTATGAGTGAAGAGGTTCCGATCGAATACAGGGACCGCCGTAGTATTGTCCTTGGGTACGGCGCCATACCTGCACATCGAATTTTGAAGGGCATAGAAACCCTCGCCATGGTTGCAAGCGAATTGTGAACCGCTGACTGCAAGTACATTTTTTGGATCTAAGGCTGATGAAGTGTTGTCGATTGTCGGTCTTCCATCGGGTTCAGGCTGCTGTTGAAGACACGCATCGCGATCCCCCGGGTCGGTGACCGGTCGGGTCTGTCCCGATGACTACCGGGTCAAACACGTCCTGAACCCATACACACCACGCTCACGTCGCCGCCGAGATGGGAATCTCGGGCCTGCGCCAGTGCATGGGACGACTGCTGGCGATGCTGGCGAGGGCGCCCCAGTGCCGGTCCTGGCCCCGTGCACCAGCCCGAACGCAGTACCACTCGACATCGTTGAACGGATCGAGACCTGGAAACGGGCGATACCTGGTCCGGCACATCGCCCACCTGGACGTGGAGAAAGTGGGCCGGATCCGTCGACGGTGGCAGGTGGCGCGCCCACAGGCGCAACAGCGACGAGGGCGGAGCCGCAGATCGAGCGAAGTCCGGCGGCGCGAAGCGCGGCCAGGTATACCTGCACTCTATCGTCGACCACTCTATCGTCGACCACTCTATCGTCGACGGCTCCTCCGTCTTTCCTGTATCGAACACCTTGGCGATGAAAAAGGCGCTACCGCAGCGGTTTTCCTTGCACGGGCGGTGTGGTTCGCCATCGGGTGCCGTACGTGCCGCCAGAGTGAGCCATTTCGAGAAGGCAAGGGAGGCCTGGCCCCGAAAGGCCTGTGGGCGAGTCCAGCACGCTGCTGGACTCGCCCACAGGCCTACGCCGTCGCTATGCGATGTGCTGCACTGCGGAACGACGCTGCTCTGCCCCTCCAGGTGCAGAAGGTTGGTCGAACTCATCGAGGCTGCGGGCGGAGGTTTCCCTGATCAGCGCGATGCAAACTAGGCTGATGACACACAGAGTCACCATATAGATGACCACCGGTGCGCTGGTGTCGAAGGAGCCATGCAGTGCAGTGGCGATCATCGGTGCGAACCCGCCGCCGAAGACTGCGCCGATCTGATACGCGAGGGAAGCTCCCGAGTACCTGACACTCGTTGGGAACAGTTCGGAGAACATCGCTCCCTGCGCTGCGAATGTGCCTGCAACAAGCAGTGCCAGAACGAAGACGGACAGGATGATCACCGGGGTCGATCGCGTATCGATCAAGGGGAAGAACGCGAGGCTCCAGACCAGAGTCCCGCCAGTGGCGAAGAGGTACACACGCTTTCGGCCTACGAAGTCCGAAATATACCCGTATACGGGAAGCATGACGAACTGGGTCGCTGAACCTATCAGCGCGGCAATCAGCACAGTGTTCCGCTCGAGCCCAAGGGTCTTCGTCCCGTAGCTCAACAGATACACCATGAAGAGGTAACCGATGGCGTTCGACGCGATGAAGGTTCCGCCGCCGAGGAGCACTGCTCGCCAATGGTTCTTCAATACCTCGGAGATCGGATTTCGGACAACCGCCGCGGCGGTGAGTGTCTTCTTGAAGTAGGGGCTCTCTTCGACGCCGATGCGGATGTACAGGCCAACAAGGATCAGGACGGCGCTGGCAAGGAATGGGATCCGCCACCCCCAGGACGCGAACTGCTCTTGCGGCATCGACGTGCTGACCGTCAGAAGGGCAAGATTCGCAAAGATCATGCCAGCCGGCATCCCCATCTGGGGAAATGCACCGAAGAGTCCTCTGCGGCCCTTGGGTGCGTGCTCGACGCTCATCAACGCGGCGCCGCCCCATTCGCCGCCGACACCGATTCCCTGAAGCAAGCGCAAGACGATCAGGAGGATCGGCGCCCAGACGCCGATCGACTCATAGGCGGGCAGGAGACCGATGAGGACGGTAGACAGTCCCATGAGCATCAGCGATGCCACGAGGACTGATTTGCGGCCGACTCGGTCGCCGAAGTAGCCCATGACCATAGCGCCGATAGGGCGGGCGATGAATCCGACGGCGAAGGTGCCGAATGACGCCAACGCTCCCGCCAGTGGACTCAGTGACGGGAAGAACTGCGGGCCAAAGATCAGCGCAGCCGCGGATCCGTATAGAAAGAAGTCGTACCATTCGATGGTTGTGCCGACGAAGCTCGAGATCACCGCGCGCCGGCGTCCTGACGTTGCGTCGCCTGCTTCGGGATTGGGAGTGGTCATTGGGTCTCGCTTGGTTTCGGTGGATGAGTGGGGCACAGACTGCATTAGGGCCCCGGCTAGGCGGTCGGGGTGGCATCTCGGATCTGGATGAAGTCGGGTGGCCTCATCGTCCAGCCCGACGCATACTGACGAGGCCGGTTGCCCGGTCTGGTTGAACCATGCGGTGAAGCCGACATCGTCCCAGGGCTTTTCGGGGTCATGAGATGAGTGGGTTCATCGGCTTCCACCCGCACGGTCGGCACGACCGGTGTGAGGGTGTAGGTGAAGTCTTCTCGGGTGCCTGGATTTCGATACTGTTCTGCAGCAACGAGGTTGATGTTCCCCAGGTAGTCCACAGCGGAGAAGACTGGTGCCGGTATAGGATCCGGCACCGAACGAGCGTGGCACGTTCGTAACGTCTGTGCCGGCCGCGGTGATCCACATCGGTTCGCCCTCCGGCCCAGTTCCTCGTTTCACGGGGGAGTCTGGTGTTGTCGTTGTGTCGCTGAGCGACGATGTTGTGCAGTGTCACAACATCGTCCACGGTGCGGACTATTGCTCCCGGTGAGCGAATGGCCGGTGGGTGCGCAATTCGTCCTCGGGTGGGTTTGAGCGCCACCTGACTGCAGCGGGCAGCTGGAGTACGGACCGATCCAGTCCGATCAATACCCACCGATGCCACGCCGACGCCGGTAGCCAGTGGCGCTTCCTACCCCTGCAGCTGATCCCAGATTTGCCGATCGCGCTCCGCGGTCCAGATCACGGGACGTTCGATCCCGGACAACTCGTCCCACACTCGCGAAACATCAAACGGAAGGCAGTGTTCGAAAATGGGCCAGTGCCCGTACTGATCGAACAGTGCTGAGTGGACCGCGTTGAACGCATCCTTGAGAGTTCCCCCGCGCTGCTGCACCGCACCGACCTCTGCCAGCATCACCTGAATGAAGTGGCGCGTCTGCTCGATCGCTCCGTCGACCGCCTCGCGACCGTGTGACACAGCACCACGACCGCCGATGAGCACGGCTGCCTGCAGTGCCTCGAGAGCGTCAAGGGTCGTCGTGGACCACTCGCGATGGAAGGCGTCACCGGTGTAGAGAGCGGCCTGAGCTTCGACGAGATCGCCGGCGAACAGGATCTTCTGACGGGGCAACCAGGCGACGATATCGCCTTCGGTGTGACCACGACCAAAGTGCTGAAGTACGAGGTTGCCCCGCTTTTCTCCCAAGTTGATCGTCATGCGGTCCGCGAACGTGACGGTCGGCCATGTCAGCCCGGGAACGGTCTCGGCACCAGCCGCCAATCGGGGCATCCGCCCGAATTCCGATTCCCAGTCCTCCTTGCCGCGCTCGGCGATGAGGGCTGCCGTGGTCTCGTGGGCGACAATCTGCTCTGCGTTGAACGCGGACGCACCGAGCACACGAACGGCATGATAGTGGGACAAGACGAGGTAGCGAATCGGCTTGTCCGTGTGCTCCCGAAGCCGAGCAAGCCACTTGCTCGCGGCTACAGGGGTTGCGAGCGCCTCGAAGCAGACGAGGAAATCGTCGCCCTCGATTGCGCCGATGTTCGGGTCCCCATCGGCGGTGAGTGCGTAGACGCCGTCCGCGAGCACCTCCAGCATCTGTTCCTTCTCGCCGAGATCTGCTGAGGACGCGAAATCCATACTCATGCGGTTTCCTTTCGATGTGATCGTGTTGAGACAACGCCGCCCCGGTGAGACCGCCACATGGATCGGGCATACCGGGGCGGCGGGAAGTCAGTTCGAGCCGAGCTCAGCGACCGCGCTGATTTCGACGAGGAACTCCGGTCGTGCCAGACCAGCGACCACGATGAGGGTGCTCGTCGGAGGGACGGGACCGTCGATGTACTCGACCCGCGCGTCATTCACCGCACCCAGGTGGTTGCGATCGGTCACGTAGGTCGTCGTCTCCACGAGGTCGTGCATCGATCCACCGGCGGCTTCGACCACGGCCTTGAGGTTCTCGAAGACCTGGTGAGCTTGGACCGCGATGTCATCAACTCCGACGACAGCGCCCTCCTTCAGAGCAACTTGGCCAGAGATGCGCAGCGTAGATCCGGACTGCACGCCGAACGAATAGCGGAACTTCTCAGCCGCAGCGTTGGGTAGGTTCTCGGCGGTGATTGCGGTGTTGGTCATTGGACCATTCCTTTCTCGGGTACTCGGAGTTCGAAGATCGAGTCGAGGGCGTTGGTGATTCGTCTCGAGTTCAACGGTGACCGTGCGGCGACATACGCGTCCGGCCGAATGATGTATGCCAGCCCGTCGGCCGGAACCCTCGGAGGACACCATTGCGCATGCAGGGACCCGTCGACATCGTGAACTCGGACGTGACGGCTGGTGCCTGTATCGGATGGCACGCCACGCACGACTTCCACGACAGTGAAGGGCAGTTCGGGCGGTACCGAGTCGAGAACATCCCTCGCAACATCGCCGGGTCGGGCGGGATCACTGCCGGCGAAGATCAACAGGGCAACGCCGTGGCGCAGGAGCTGCCCGAGCCTGGTGACAGACGAGTCGGCAGCTCGGATGACGCTGTCCGGGGCAATTGTGCCGACAGATACACCGCTACTGTCTTCGGTATTCGACCCGAGGAGCGCGGGTGGGTACGTGACGGCGGCATAGATCTGCCCGGAGTCAACCCGACTACGGGCAGCGGGGATCATCCTAGCGATTGCCAGTGTGGCCCGACGAGTGAGGCGTTCCCGAGTTGTACCGGGGCACATGAATCGTGCAGTCGCGCCAGTGATTTCGAGGTTCTCCGTAGAAGTGTACTCACGCTCGGTGCTGTAGCCGTCCAGAAGGCTCTCAGCTGCATCGCCACGTACGACAAGCGCCAGGCGCCACGCAAGGTTCTCTGCGTCAGCGAGACCCGAGTTCATGCCTCTCGCCCCATAGGGGCTTGTCAGGTGCGCGGCATCGCCGACAAGGAAGCAGCGCCCCTTGCGGAAGTCACGGGCACGCAGCTGCTTGAACTGGTAGGTCGTGAACCAGTGCAGGTCGTAGTCGACGCCTCCGATGATCGACCGAATTCGCTGGTCGAGCCTTCCGGATGCCTTCTCCTCTTCAGCGTCGACGTCCGGCCCGACCTGCCAGTCGAGATGCCACGTGGAGTTCGGCTGAGGATGGATGAGAACGGTTCGGCCGGGGTTGAACTCCGGGTCGAAGTGGAAGTGTCGCTCGTTGGGGAAAGGCAGATCAGCACTGATGTCCACGATGAAGAAGTTCTCCTCGTGGCCGTAACCCTCGAAGGGAATGCCGAGCGTCTTGCGAACGGTCGACCGTGAACCATCGCACCCCACCAACCAGGAGGTCGTGAGCACTTTCTCCCCAGATGATGTTTCGACCCGAACTTTGACACGGTCCCCGTCGTCGACGAAATCGAGCACGGTGGACTCGGACATGACTGTAATCAGGGGTTCGGCAAGCAGTCGCTCGAGTAAGAGTTCCTCGACGCGCTTTTGGGTCAGGTTGACGAGCTTGGGAAGCAAACCGGGAGCCGTCGACACATCGGTTGCCGAGATCTCCTTGCCCCGAATGAATGTACGTGTCTTCGTCCAGGCAACGCCCTCATCGGCGATGGTGGTACCGATGCCGATCGGGTCCGTTATGGCGATCACGTGTCCTGCGATGAGGACGGCTTTGGAACCTGGCAGAGTCTGATCTGCGCGCATCGGATCAACGATCACACTGGGTACGCCCCAGCGAGCGAGCAGCAGCGCAGTCGTCATGCCGACCGGTCCACGCCCGACAATCATCACGGGGCTGTCCATCGATCACCTTCCGTATCTGTTCACAAGGGGGATTCCCCTGTTTCCTCAGGTCAGGAGCCTAGTTCCGAAATCGGACTGCGATACAGTCCGGTTTCAAGGTTGAGTAGCAGTCCAATTGTCGAGGCTTGGAGCTGCGGTGGGTCCTGTGCCGGGCAGGTGTGACCTCCTCTGCGGGTTCGCTGGCGGCGTCGGGGGTGTCGCCGCGGTGCGGGAGATTTTTCGCCAGATCCGTTTCGGGGATCCGGTGAACGGGAGGAGATCGCCTCGGGCGGCTCCGTCGTGGTGGTCGGCGACGTTCGGGAGCTTCTCGTCGAGCTCTTTGATCGTCCGATCATATTGAGTGTGAACAGAATTCGAATCGGACTGGTCGTAGACTGAGTGCCGCAGTGTTGTCGACCCGGGCCACGACATCCGAAGAGCGCTTCGCAGACGAACTCGATTGAGGGAGGCGGAGGTCGGGGCCGCCCTCTCGTCCTGCTGATCGGTCCAGGTCAGGCCGGTAACTCGCCAATGTTCCCGATCCTGATGAACGCATTGTCGGTGCCCGGATCGGGTCTGGACGAGCCCGAACCCGACGACCAGAAGCGCTACCGCCTCCGGCGGGGCAGCCGCGGTGGCTGCCGGGTCGGCTTTGACACCGCGAAATACAAGGGCCGCAACATCGTCGAACAGTCCTCCGCGACCTTCGGGCAGTGGCGTGGACTGGCCTCACGCTACGACGAACTCGGACCCACCTACCGTGCGGGTGTGGTCCTCTCGGCGGTGCGCATCTGGCTGAGGTCCCTCGACGAATAGGAGACACGCTCCAGGCGCGATGCCCAGGGCGGTGGTCATGCGGCCTCGGGACTATCGTCCAGACATGGTGATTCACTATCCGCGGGGCTTGATCGTCGTCGCGGTATTCCTCTCCGGCATGGCCGGATTCGTGGACGCGATGGGTTTCATCACTCTCGGCGGGTTCTTCGTCTCTTTCATGAGCGGAAACTCGACCAAGCTCGCCGTGTCCGCGGCCGACGGCCTCGTGCACACGGCCTTGACGGGCGCGGGGGTCGTCGGGCTTTTCATCGTCGGCGTGATGATCGGGTCCGTGACCGGCCGCCGTGCGGGAGCCCGTCACCGGCCCGCCGTGCTGTCGCTCGTGACCGTACTGCTGCTCGCGGCCGCGACGGCCCACCTCGTCGGCTCGACCCCGCTCGCGATCTCCTTCATGGTCGCGGCGATGGGTGCCGAGAACACCACGTTCGAACGTGAGGGCGAGGTGAGCATCAGCCTGACCTACATGACGGGGACGCTGGTGAAGATGGGTCAACGCCTCGTGACCGCGCTGAGTGGGGGCGAACGCTGGGGGTGGTTGCGGTACTTCATGCTGTGGGTGGCCATGGTGGCCGGCGCATTCCTGGGCGCCACCGCGCACCGTTTCATCGGGCTGGGTGCGCTGTGGATCGCGGTCCTGTGGGGCGCCGTGCTGACGGTGGCGATTGCCCGGATGCCGCCCGGCATGCCCGCCGTCTCCCGACGGTGGGGGTGACGGGGATCACCCCACCCCCTTTTCGGGGGTAGTTGCGAAGTGATCCAAGTCACTACCTTTCCTCAGCAGTCGCTGACGCCAATCCCGGTGTCACGCACGGCTCGAGAAGAGGAATCCATGACGACTGTGTCGCCATCGGCCGACTCCGCGATTGCCACCCCACCCCCGCGCACCAGCGTGAGCAGAGTGGCCATCGCGAGTTGCATCGGCACGACGATCGAGTTCTACGACTTCTTCATCTACGGAACAGCCGCCGCACTGGTCTTCCCGAAGGTCTTCTTCCCGGCGCTCGGTTCCACGGCCGGCACGGTCGCATCGTTCGCGACGTTCGCGGTCGCGTTCATCGCACGACCGGTGGGTGCGATGCTGTTCGGGCACTACGGTGACCGGATCGGGCGCAAGAAGACGCTCGTCTCGACTCTGCTGCTGATGGGTGTTTCGACGCTCCTGATCGGTCTGCTGCCCGGAGCCGAGACCATCGGTGTCGCCGCACCGATCATCCTGGTGCTGCTGCGATTCGGCCAAGGTTTCGCTGTCGGCGGCGAATGGGCCGGTGCGACACTGCTCACCGCCGAGTACGCGCCGCCGGACAAGCGCGGGCTGTACGCGATGTTCCCGCAGTTGGGTCCGGCCATCGCATTCATACTGTCCAGTAGCACTTTCCTCATCACCGGAGCTGTGCTCGGCGATGCCAACGAAACCTTCCTCACCTGGGGCTGGCGCGTGCCGTTCGTGTTCTCCATCGTCCTGGTCGGCATCGGCCTGTACATGCGCCTGGCCATCGAGGAGACCCCGGTGTTCCGTGCGCAGCAGGCGGAGACCGCCGCATCCGGACCGCGGACGCTGCCGTTCCTCGACGCGTGGCGTCACCAGACCAAGGAGATCCTGCTCTCGGCCGGTGCGCTGGCGACCCTGTTTGCGTTCTTTTACATGGGCACCGCGTTCCTCACCAGCTATGGAACCAAGACCCTCGGGTTCAGTCGCCCGTTCGTGCTCGTGGTCGGCATCGTCGCGGCGGTCGTTTTCGGTGCGGCCATTGTCGTCTCGGCGCTGTACTCGGACCGGATCGGGCGCCGCCGGGTCATCATGCTGTCCTGTGTCCTCGCGGTCGGCTGGGCGCTGGCCCTGTTCCCGCTCCTCGACACGGGATCCCCGGCGGCGTTCGTCATCGGAATGTGCGTGACGCTGGCGATCTTCGGGATGGCCTACGGGCCGTGCGGTGCACTCCTGCCGGAGATGTTCCACACCCGCTACCGCTACACCGGCGCCGGGCTCGGTTACAACCTCGCGGGTGTGCTTGGTGGCGCGATCCCGCCGCTGATCGCGGCACCACTGGCTTCGGCTTTCGGGAGCTTCGCGATCGGCCTGATGCTCGCGGTGCTCGGCGTCGTCAGCTTCGTGTGCACCAAGGCGCTGGTCGAGACGAAGGACCGCGCACTCTGATCGCCCGACCGGTCGGGACTGTTCCAACTCTGGACAGTTGTCGACGCCCTCCACCCTCGACTATGTCTTACATCACACTCAGCGAGTACGTTGGGGAAGCCCGCACCGCCGGGCTTCCCCGTGGGCGCCGGAAGGCGCCCGGAGAGGAAACGCGATGACCACAACTTCGCTGTCAGAGTCCCTGCCGAGTTACGCCTCGGGCACATGGGACGCGCCCATGTTGGGCGACACCATCGGCGACAACTTCGACCGTACGGTCGCGGCGCACGGTGACCGCGACGCGCTGGTCGATCGCGGGTCCGGTCGGCGATGGACTTACAGTGAACTGGCCGTCGACGTCGACGTGGTCGCATCGGGGCTGCTCGGTCTCGGCGTCGGCAAGGGCGACCGGGTCGGTATCTGGGCGCCGAATTGCGCCGAGTGGACGATGGTGCAGTACGCCACCGCGAAGATCGGCGCGATCCTGGTCAACATCAATCCGGCCTATCGCTCCCATGAACTGCGGTACGTGCTGAATCAGGCGGGCATCCGCACGCTGATCGCCGCGCGGTCGTTCAAGACGTCCGACTACGCGGCCATGATCGAGCAGGTTCGTCCGGAGTGCGCGGCGCTGGGCGATGTCTTGTTGCTGGGCTCGCGCGAGTGGGAGGCGCTGGTCGCCGAGGGTCGGGCGGCGCTCGACGTCGGACGCGAGACGCTTGCGCGAGCGCAGGCATCGCTGTCCGCCGACGATCCCATCAATATCCAGTACACTTCGGGGACAACAGGATTCCCGAAGGGGGCGACGCTCAGCCACCACAACATCCTCAACAACGGGTACTTCGTCGGCGAGTTGTGTGGCTACACCGAGCAGGACCGTGTGTGCATTCCGGTGCCCTTCTACCATTGCTTCGGCATGGTGATGGGCAATCTCGCGTGCACCAGTCACGGGGCGGCGATGGTGATTCCCGGTCCGGCATTCGACCCTGCCGCGACACTGGCGGCGGTGCAGGCCGAGCGGTGTACGTCGTTGTACGGGGTGCCGACGATGTTCATCGCCGAACTCGCCGATCCCGGATTCGACACTTACGACCTGTCGAGTCTGCGCACCGGCATCATGGCCGGCTCGCCCTGCCCGGTCGAGGTGATGAAGCAGGTCATCGAGCGTATGGGTATGAGCGAGGTGTCGATCTGTTACGGGATGACCGAGACGTCTCCGGTGTCGCTGCAGACCCGCCGCGACGACAGCATCGACCAGCGGGTCTCCACCGTGGGGCGGGTCGGACCACACCTCGAGGTCAAGATCGTGGACCCCGCGACCGGGCTGACGGTGCCGCGTGGTGAGCCCGGCGAGCTGTGTACGCGCGGGTACTCGGTGATGCTCGGCTACTGGAACAGCTCCGATGAGACGGTAGGAGCGGAGCCGGCGGAGCGACCGTACAAGCTGGGGCCGATCGATTCCGCGCGGTGGATGCATACCGGTGACATCGGTGTGATGGACTCCGACGGCTACGTTGCGATCACCGGGCGGATCAAGGACATGGTGATCCGCGGCGGCGAGAACGTCTATCCGCGGGAGATCGAGGAGTTCCTCTACACCCACCCCGACATTCTCGACGCCCAGGTGATCGGGGTGCCCGATCCGAAGTACGGCGAGGAACTGATGGTGTGGATCCGCCTACGTGATGGTGCGGACCCGCTCGACGCGGAGAAGGTGCGGGCATTCTGCACCGGACGCCTCGCCCACTACAAGATCCCGCGGTACGTCCACCTGGTCGACGAGTTCCCGATGACGGTGACGGGCAAGATCCGCAAGGTCGAGATGCGGGAGATGTCGCTCGAACTGATCGATCGAGTCTGATCGGAGGATTCAGCAGTGGTGCACGGGTTGCGGCCGGAAATCGAATTGTCCTGGAAGCGTTCGAAGCTCAGCGGCATCGACCCCGCCCGGGTGCCGGAGCCGACGCTCCTCGACCCGTCGGACTCGGCCGGCCGGTTGCTGCGAGCGGCCCGTCCGGTGCTCGATGAACTCGGGGTTCAGCTGTCGGGGACGGGATGTGGCATCCTGCTGGTCGACCGGGACTGCCGCGTCGTGTCGCGGGTGTTCGACTCCGACGCGATGCGGTCCGCGATGGAGGGCGTCGGGGTACTACCGGGTGTCGCGCTCAGCGAGGACACGTACGGCACCAACGCGCTCGGTACGCCGTTCGAAGTACGGCAGGGTCTCGTGATCCACGGCCACGAGCATTTCCTCGAGTCATTCCGGCAGTTCAGTTGCTATGGGCACCCGATCGTCCATCCCGTCACCCGCCGGATCGAGGGCATACTCGACATCACCGCGACGGAGAAGACCGCCAACCCGTTGTTCGCGCCGTTCCTGGCCCGGGCCGTGCGCGATATCGAGGCCCGGTTGCTCGAGGGTGCCCGCGAATCGGATCGGCGGGTGGTCGATGCCTTCCAGCGCGCGGCGCGCCAACGCGGGCTCGCGGTGGCCGCGATGGGGCAGGACATCATGCTCACCAACAAGGCCGCGGTGGAAATGCTCGCACCCAGCGATCACGCCGCGCTGCGCACGCTCGCCGCGGACGTTCCGGCCGGTGAGTCGCGCAGGCTGGACTTCGTGCTGTCGACGGGCGGGAGCACCGGACTGCGGATCGACCGGGTTGCGGGTGCGGACAGCGGCGCGCTCTTCCTGCTCGACGTCGGCGACATGCGGTCTCCGGTCCGGCGCACCGCGACGCCACAGGATGCGACCTCGAGACTGCGGCGTCGGCTTCGTGAGTTGCGTTCCGGGACCGGCGCTCTCGCCCTCGTTGGGGAGCCGGGCAGTGGCCGGACGTGGGCGGCGCGCGAGTTCGCGGACGGCGCGCTCGACATGCTCGAGGTGGTCGACGCGGCGCAGATCGTCGGTCAGGGCGAGCGCGAATGGTCGGCGAGCCTGCTCGCGGTCGTTGCGCGCAGCCCCGAGTACCTGCTGATCGAGCACGTGCACCTGGCTCCCGAACCGGTTCTGGCGCTCGTCGCGTCACTCGTCGCGAACTCCGGCGGGCCACGGATCGTGCTCACGAGCGACCCCACCGACAGTGTGTCGCCGGCTGTTCGGGATCTGCTCGCGCGGTGCGGGAATCAGGTGGCCGTCCCCACGCTGCGCCAGCGGATTCGTGAACTCGATGGCCTCGTGGTGGCCCTGGCGAGGAAACTCGGCCGCGCTGATCTGCGGTTGGGACCGAGCGCGCTCGCCGCGCTGTGCGAGCACACATGGCCGGGCAATCTCGTTGAACTACGCGCCGTGCTCGCGGGTCTTCCCGACAAGCCGGACGGCAGCCCGATCCGGGCCCTGGATCTGCCGGAGGATTATCGCGCGCCGGGCAGGGTGGCGCGCCTCGGTGGCCGTGAGCGGGCCGAACGGGACGCAATAGTCGAGGCGCTGAGCGAGAGCGGCGGCAACAAGGTGCATGCCGCGGCACGACTGGGGATCAGTCGCACGACGCTCTACAGCCGAATCCGTGCGCTCGACATCACCGTCTGACCGCCCGCTGTCCAAAGCTTGAACAGTTGACGGCCATGCTCCCGAAGCACGATTGCTGTGTTGCACATCACACACAGAACTGCAGGAGGTTCGGGCATGACAGTCGTTGCCGAGCAAGCCGTTTCGCCGCGGGTCCGCGAGTTCCTGGCCGGCACCAAGCAGCTGTACATCGGGGGTGAGTTCGTCGACGCGGCGTCCGGACGCACCTTCGTCACACACGATCCCGCGACCGGAGACCGGCTCGCCGACGTCGCGCACGGTGAGGCTGCCGACATCGACCGCGCTGTGCGGGCGGCACGGCGCGCGTTCGACGAGGGGCCGTGGGCCTCGATGAAGCCGAACGAGCGGGAACGGATGATCTGGCGGGTCGGCGACCTACTGACGGAGCGCGCAGCGGAGTTCGGTCAGCTCGAGGCGCTCGACAACGGCAAGTCCGCCGCGATCGCGTCGGCGGTCGACACGGCGTGGGCTGCCGACGTCTTCCGCTACTACGCAGGCTGGGCTACCAAGATCGAGGGCAGCACGGTCAATGTATCGATGCCGTTCGCGCCCGGCGGCGAGTTTCATGCCTACACGCTGCGCGAGCCCGTCGGAGTATGCGGATTGATAGTGCCGTGGAACTTCCCGCTGCTGATGGCGTCGTGGAAGCTGGCACCCGCCCTCGCGGCCGGCAACACCGTGATCCTCAAGCCTGCCGAGCAGACGCCGCTCACGGCACTGATGCTCGCCGAGGTGTTCGAGGAGGCCGGATTCCCGCCCGGTGTCGTGAACATCGTGCCGGGCTTCGGTGATGCCGGGGCCGCGCTGTCGGCGCACGACGACGTCGACAAGGTCGCCTTCACCGGTTCCACCGAGGTGGGAAAGAAGATCGTCGACGCCGCGAAGGGCAACCTCAAGAAGGTATCGCTCGAGCTCGGTGGCAAGAGCCCCAACATCGTGTTCGCCGACGCCGATTTCGATGAGGCAGTACAGGGTTCGCTCAATGCCTGGCTGTTCAACCACGGTCAGTGCTGTGTTGCCGGCACCCGCCTGTACGTCGAGGACAGCATCTTCGAACGCTTCACCGAGGCTGTTGCCGAGGCCGCGAGCAGGGTCAAGATCGGCCCGGGACTCGACCCCACGACCGAGCTCGGACCGCTGGTGTCGCAGGAGCAGTTCGATCGGGTCACCGGCTACCTGCGCGACGGACTCGCCGACGGCGCCCGCGCGCTGACCGGCGGCAAGCGCTGGGGCGAGACTGGCTACTTCGTCGAGCCGACCGTTCTGGTCGACGTCAAGCCCGAATTCAGTGTCGTGCGGGAGGAGATCTTCGGGCCCGTCGTCGCGGCTATGCCGTTCGACGCGGACGAGGGCATCGTCACCGCCGCCAACGATTCCATCTACGGTCTCGCTGCCGGCATCTGGACCAGGGACATCTCGAAGGCGCACCGCACGGCCCGACGGCTCAAGGCCGGGTCGGTGTGGGTCAACCAGTACAACGGCTTCGATACCGCGATGCCGTTCGGCGGCTACAAGCAGTCCGGCTGGGGACGCGAGCTCGGCGCGTCGGGCATCGACGCCTTCACCCAGACCAAGTCCGTCAACGTCGCGCTCTGACCGCGGCACCCCCCGACAACAGATTCCGAAGGAGAACTCATGAAGACCAAGGCCGCTGTTCTGCTCGAGGCCGGAAAGCCGTTCGAGATCATGGAACTGGACCTGGACGGACCCGGTCCCGGCGAGGTTCTGATCAAGTACACGGCCGCGGGGCTGTGCCACTCGGACCTGCACCTCACCGACGGTGACCTGCCGCCACGTTATCCCATCGTCGGTGGGCACGAGGGCTCCGGGATCATCGAGGAGGTCGGCCCCGGCGTCACCAAGGTCAAGCCGGGCGATCACGTGGTGTGCAGCTTCATTCCCAATTGCGGCACGTGCCGCTACTGCGCCACCGGGCGGCAGAACCTGTGCGACATGGGCGCGACCATCCTCGAGGGCTCGATGCCCGACGGTTCGTTCCGCTTCCATTCGGGCGGAAAGGACTTCGGAGCGATGTGCATGCTCGGAACGTTCTCCGAGCGTGCCACCATCTCGCAGCACTCGGTCGTCAAGGTCGACGAGTGGTTGCCGCTCGAGACGGCTGTTCTGGTCGGGTGCGGTGTTCCGTCCGGCTGGGGGACCGCGGTCTACGCCGGTGACGTCCGCGCTGGCGACATCGTCGTGATCTACGGTGTCGGCGGGCTCGGCATCAACGCCGTCCAGGGCGCGGTGCACTCGGGCGCCAAGTACGTCGTCGTGGTCGATCCCGTCGAGTTCAAGCGGGAGACAGCGCTGAAGTTCGGTGCCAGCCACGCGTATGCGTCCGCCGCCGAGGCTGCGGAGAAGGTCAACGAGCTCAGCTGGGGTCAGGGCGCCGACGCTGCCCTGATCCTGGTCGGCACCGTCGACGAGGACGTCGTCTCGGCGGCGACCGCCGTGATCGGTAAGGGGGGCACCGTCGTCATCACCGGTCTCGCGGATCCGTCGAAGCTGACCGTCCACGTCTCGGGCACCGATCTGACGCTCAACGAGAAGACGATCAAGGGCACGTTATTCGGTTCCGCCAACCCGCAGTATGACATCGTCCGTCTGCTCCGCCTGTACGACGCGGGCAAGCTCGCGCTGGACGAACTGGTCACCACGCGCTACTCCCTCGAGGACGTCAATCAGGGCTACCAGGACCTTCGGGACGGCAAGAACATTCGCGGCGTGATCGTGCACGCATCGTAGGACGCACTCACACAACGATTTGTGCAAACTCCTGCCCTGGCTCGGTCGACGTCGTACCGTCGAGCCAGGGCGGGAGTATGTTCCGCGCACGGTGGGGTCGGACGGAAGGAGCCCGTCATGGGCGAGATCATCGGGACGATCATCTTCGGCGCAGTCATCGGTGTGCTGGCGCGTCTGGTACTCCCTGGCAGGCAGCCGATGGGCTGGATCATCACAGTCGTGATCGGTATCGCCGGCGCACTCATCGGGTACTGGTTGTGGGGTGCCCTCGGTGGCACCGACACATCCGGAATCGATTGGTGGCGTTGGGTGATCAGCATCGCCGCGGCGGCCGTGCTGGCTCTCGGCTACACAGCGATTACCGCCAGGCGGCGGTGACGGGCGCTCCAGGTCGCTACGCGGAATCCGCCAGCAGCGCGGCGAGGGCCATCCGCCGCAGCACCGTGCGTGTCATGTCCCCGTTCGTCTCACCGCCCGCGTTGTCGGGGGACGGGGACACTGCGCTGTACGGGGTGGAGTTGATCAGGCCGAACGTGCCGTGTGCAGCGATTCGGGCGCACGTCTCGTTCAGTGCGGGATCGACCCGGCGCAGCACACCGACCCAGATCTCGACGTACCGGCGCTGTGCCTGTCGCACGCGGTGGCGGGCCTCGTCGGGCAGTGAGTGCAGGTCGCGGTCCTGCACGCGGATGAGATCGGGTTCGCCGAGCGCGAAGTCGAGGTGAAAGTCGACAAGTTGCTCGAGGGCCGTTCGTGGGTCGGCGGTGTTCTCCGCGACGTCTGTTCCGCCGTAGAGCAGTCGCAGGCTGATGTCGGTGAGTAGTTCGTCCAGCAGCGCGTCCTTGTTGGGGAAGTGTCGGTACACAGCTGGACCGCTGATGCCGACCGCTGCGCCCAGGTCTTCCAGACGTACGCCGTGGAATCCGCGCTCGGCGATCAGCCGTGCCGCTGCGCCGAGCAGCTGGCGCCGGCGGTCGGCCTTCGCGCGGCTGCGGCGGCTGAGGGCCTGTTCGCCCTGGTCTGGCTGGAGATCGGTCATGAGTCACGTTTCCTGGAGAGTGTGATCTGGACAACTCAGTTAATCACAGATAACCTAGTTTCAGTTATCGAAGATTAACTCAGAATATCCACTCGACTGCGAGGACGGTGACGTGACGACCGCTCGAAGCGCAACATCCACTCCCTACCGAGAGCAGCACCTGGCTCTGGTGTCCGAACTGCGCAACAAGTTGAGCATGGCGGCCCGAGGTGGCAGCGAGAAGTCTCGCGAGCGCCACGTCGCGCGCGGCAAGCTCCTGCCCCGCGACCGCGTCGATACGCTTCTCGATCCCGGCAGCCCGTTTCTCGAGCTCGCACCTCTTGCTGCGAACGGCATGTACGACGACGAGTGCCCGGGCGCCGGCGTGATCGGCGGCGTCGGGCGGGTCTCGGGCCGCGAATGTGTGGTCGTCGCGAACGACGCCACCGTCAAGGGCGGCACCTATTACCCCATGACGGTCAAGAAGCACCTGCGCGCGCAGGAGATCGCACTGCAGAACAATCTGCCGTGCATCTACCTCGTGGATTCCGGCGGGGCATTTCTGCCGAAACAGGATGAGGTGTTCCCCGACCGGGAGCACTTCGGGCGCATCTTCTACAACCAGGCGACGATGAGTGCCAAGGGGATTCCGCAGATTGCCGCGGTCCTCGGCTCGTGCACCGCGGGCGGCGCGTATGTGCCGGCGATGAGTGACGAGGCCGTGATCGTGCGCAATCAGGGCACCATCTTCCTCGGTGGTCCGCCGCTGGTGAAGGCTGCGACGGGCGAGATAGTCACCGCCGAGGAGCTCGGCGGCGGCGATCTGCACTCGAAGGTTTCGGGGGTCACGGACCATCTCGCCGAGGACGACCGGGACGCGTTGCGCATCGTGCGGAACATCGTGGCCACGTTCGGCCCCCGTGCGCCGCGCCCGTGGGACATCGCCGAGACGGGGACATCGGTGGCGGACCAGACGGAGCTCTACGATGTCGTTCCGACCGATCCGCGGACCCCGTACGACGTGCGCGAGGTGATCGCGCGCATCGTGGACGGGGCCGCCGGCGGTGCCGGTCACGGCTCGAGCTTCCAGGAGTTCAAGGCCGAGTACGGCAAGACGCTCGTCACCGGGTTCGCCCGCATCCACGGTCACCCCGTCGGCATCGTCGCCAACAACGGCGTGCTCTTCGGGGAGTCCGCCATGAAGGGCGCACACTTCATCGAACTGTGTGACAAGCGCAGCATCCCCCTGCTGTTCCTGCAGAACATCACGGGCTTCATGGTGGGCCGCGAGTACGAGGCCGGGGGCATTGCCAAACATGGTGCCAAGATGGTCACCGCGGTCGCGTGCGCGCGAGTGCCGAAGCTGACGGTGGTGATCGGCGGCTCGTACGGCGCCGGCAACTACTCGATGTGCGGCCGCGCGTACTCGCCCCGGTTCCTGTGGATGTGGCCGAATGCGCGCATCTCGGTGATGGGCGGCGAGCAGGCGGCGTCGGTCCTCGGCGCCGTCGGATCGGGGAAGGACCCCGACGAGATTCGTGCGCAGTACGAGGCGCAGGGCAATCCGTACTACTCGACGGCCCGGTTGTGGGACGACGGCATCATCGACCCCGCGGATACCAGAAACGTTGTTGGACTGGCGCTGTCGGCGTGCGCGAACGCGCCGCTCGAACCGGTCTCCTACGGCGTCTTCCGGATGTGAGGACACATATGACTACGCAATTCGATACCGTTCTGGTGGCCAACCGCGGCGAGATCGCGGTTCGCGTCATCGGCACCCTGCGGCAGATGGGTATCCGCTCGGTCGCGGTCTACAGCGAGGCCGACGCCGGAGCTCGGCACGTTCGCGAGGCAGATACCGCGGTGCTGATCGGTCCCGCCGCGGCGCGCGAGAGCTACCTCGACATCGACAAGGTGCTCGACGCCGCGAAGCGGACCGGTGCGCAGGCCATCCATCCCGGCTACGGCTTCCTTTCGGAGAACGCGGCCTTCGCGGCGGCCTGCGCCTCCGCCGGGATCGCCTTCCTGGGGCCTTCGGCGCGGGCGATCGAGGTGATGGGCGACAAGATCACTGCGAAGAACGCGGTGGCCGAGTTCGATGTCCCGGTCGTGCCGGGCATTGCGCGGCCGGGCCTGGCCGACGCCGATCTCATTGCTGCTGCCGACGACATCGGCTACCCGGTGCTGGTGAAGCCGTCCGCGGGCGGCGGCGGCAAGGGCATGCGGCTGGTCGAGGATCCGGCGGACCTGCCGAGTGCCCTCGCCAGCGCCCGCCGCGAGGCGGCGTCGGCGTTCGGCGACGACACCCTGTTCCTCGAGCGGTTCGTGTTGCGGCCCCGACACATCGAGGTCCAGATCGTTGCCGACAATCACGGAAACGTCGTGCATCTGGGTGAGCGGGAGTGCAGCCTGCAGCGCCGGCATCAGAAGGTGATCGAAGAGGCGCCGTCTCCGCTGCTCGACGCCGAGACGCGCGCCCGAATCGGCGAGGCTGCCTGCAACACCGCCCGCAGCGTCGACTATGCGGGCGCCGGGACGGTGGAGTTCATCGTGTCCGCGGATCGGCCGGACGAGTTCTTCTTCATGGAGATGAACACCCGTCTGCAGGTGGAACATCCGGTCACCGAGATGGTCACCGGTCTCGACCTGGTCGAGTGGCAGGTACGGATCGCGGCCGGCGAGGCGCTCGGCTTCACACAGGATGACATCACCCTCACCGGGCACGCGATCGAGGCCCGGATCTATGCGGAGGATCCCGGCCGGGGCTTTCTGCCCACCGGCGGAACGGTCCTCGGCCTCGCCGAACCGGCCGGCCCGGGCGTGCGGGTCGACTCGGGTCTCCAGAATGGCACGGTGGTCGGCAGCGACTACGATCCCATGCTCGCGAAAGTGATCGCGCACGGCGCCGACCGCGCGGAAGCGCTGCGACGGCTCGACCGTGCGCTGGCGGGCGCGTCGGTCCTGGGTGTGACGACCAACATCGACTTCCTGCGGTTCCTGCTGTCCGACGCGGACGTCCGTGCGGGACGGCTCGATACCGGTCTGCTGGACCGTCGGGTCGGGGACTACCGCGCTCCGGCGGCCGACGACTGCGTCCTCTTCGCCGCGGCGGCGTTCCACTGGCTCGAGCTGTGGGCTGCAGGTTCCCGCCTCGGTGCCGACCTGTGGGACGCGCCCACAGGCTGGCGGGTCGGGGGAGCGCAGCCGATCTCGTTCCGTCTCCGGTCCGGTGACCGCACCGAGCACGTCCTGATCACCGGCACTCCGGTAGATGCCACCGTGCGGATCGAGAGCAGCGAGAACCGCACGCTCGCAGCGAGACTCGATGGCAAGGTCCTGACTGTCGAAATCGAGGGCGGCAGTGACACGTTTCGCGTCGCCGAGCAGGACGGCGACCTGTGGTTGGCCGGGGGCGACGGAACCTGGGTCGTCTCGCAGCTACGGGAGGCGAGCGTGCGCGGGGACGATGCGCACGCCGGCGAGGCCGAACTCGCCAGTCCCATGCCGGGCACGGTCATCGCCGTGCACGTCGCGAGTGGAGACGATGTCGCTGCGGGAACCGCTGTCGTGGTCGTCGAGGCCATGAAGATGGAACACACCCTGACCGCACCCGTCGACGGCACCGTCGAGGTTCTCGTCGCGGCCGGTGACCAGGTCAAGGTCGACCAACCGCTGGCGCGGATCCACCCGAACACCGATCCGAACGCACTTCCCGACACCACCACGGAGGACATCGCATCATGACCGACTATCTCTCCACCGGATCACTGCCCGATGAGTACCAGCAGCTCGCCAAGACCGTTCGCGACTTCGCGCAGAACGTCGTTGCTCCCGTGTCCGCGGAACACGATGCGAATCACACCTTCCCGTACGAGGTGGTCGACGGCATGGCCGACATGGGCCTGTTCGGCCTGCCGTTCCCCGAGGAGTACGGCGGCATGGGCGGCGACTACTTCGCGCTGTGCCTCGCCCTCGAGGAACTCGGCAAGGTCGACCAGTCCGTCGCGATCACGCTCGAGGCGGGTGTCTCCCTCGGCGCGATGCCGGTGTTCCGTTTCGGCAACGAGGAGCAGAAACAGGAGTGGCTACCACAGCTCACGAGCGGTAAGGCGCTGGCCGCGTTCGGTCTCACCGAGCCCGGGGCCGGCAGCGACGCGGGCGGCACGCGCACCCGGGCCGAGCTCGCCGACGGCGAATGGGTGATCAACGGCAACAAGCAGTTCATCACCAACTCCGGTACCGACATCACCAGCCTCGTCACGGTCACCGCAGTGACGGGCGTGAAGGACAACGGGCGCAAGGAGATTTCCACGATCCTCGTGCCGACCTCCACCCCGGGGTTCACTGCGGAACCGGCCTACAACAAGGTCGGCTGGAACGCCTCCGACACCCATCCGCTGACCTTCCAGGACGTGCGCGTTCCCGAGGAGAACCTGCTGGGCGAGCGCGGCCGAGGCTACGCAAACTTCCTGCGCATCCTCGACGAGGGCCGTATCGCGATCGCCGCCCTGTCGGTAGGTGCAGCGCAGGGTTGCGTCGACGAGTCCGTCCGCTACGCGAAGGAACGTGAGGCGTTCGGCCGGCCGATCGGTGCCAATCAGGCTATCGAGTTCAAGATCGCCCGAATGGAGGCGCGGGCCCACGTCGCGCGGACCGCGTACTACGACGCCGCGGCACTGATGTTGTCGGGCAAGCCGTTCAAGAAGCAGGCCTCGATCGCGAAGCTGATCGCGAGCGAGGCCGCGATGGACAATGCGCGCGATGCCACCCAGATCTTCGGTGGATACGGTTTCATGAACGAATACCCGGTGGCCCGGCACTACCGCGACAGCAAGATCCTCGAGATCGGGGAGGGCACCACCGAGGTGCAGTTGATGCTCATCGCACGGGAATTGGGGGTCTGACGGGTGACAGCGCGCAAGATCGTCCAGCGGGGCCTGTGGTTCGAGGAGTTCGAGACCGGGGTGGTGTACGCACACCGGCCCGGGCGCACGATCACCGAGGCAGACAACGTCCTGTTCACGACGATGACGATGAACACCCAGGCGCTGCACCTCGATGCGGCGTTCGCCGCCGAGACCCAGTTCGGTGAGCGCCTGGTCAATTCGATGTTCACGCTGTCGACGCTCGTCGGACTGTCGGTCGCACAGCTGACGCAGGGCACGATCGTCGCGAACCTCGGATTCTCCGAGATAGCCTTCCCCAAGCCGCTGTTCCATGGGGACACGCTGTACGCGGAGACCGTCGTGACCGATTTGCGCGAGTCCCGCAGCCGACCCGGCGAGGGCATCGTGACGTTCGAGCACACCGGGCGCAATCAGCACGCGGACGTGGTGGCGTCGGCCGTCCGCAAGACGCTCGTCCGGAAGAAGCCGGCATGACCGGCACCTATGGATCCGAGAGTGTCTGGGCGGGAACGATCCCCGGTCCGGCCTGGCTCTTCTGTCCGGCCGACCGGCCGGAACGGTTCGCGAAGGCAGCGGCGACGGCGGATGTCGTGATCCTCGACCTCGAGGACGGCGTCGCAGCAGCGGACAAGGAGGCCGCCCGCCGGGCTCTGGTCGATACACCGCTCGATCCGGACCGAACCGTGGTACGGGTGAATGCGCACGGAACCGACGATTACGCGCTCGACTGTGCGGCGCTGGACCGAACGCCGTACACCGCGGTGATGCTGCCCAAGTGCGAATCCGTCGACCAGGTACTCGATCTCGCGCCGCTGTCGGTGATCGCGCTGATCGAGTCGCCGCTCGGTGTGTTGACGGTGGAGCGTTCGGCTCGGGCCACCAACGCGATCGGCGTCATGTGGGGTGCGGAGGATCTGGTGGCGGGGCTGGGCGGTACGTCGAGCCGCCACCCCGACGGGGGCTACCGCGACGTCGCGCGGCACGCGCGTTGCACCGCACTGCTCGCGGCCAAGGCACACGGGCTGTTCGCCTTGGACTCTGTGTACCTGGACATTCCGGATCTCGACGGGCTGGGCGCGGAGTCCGATGACGCGGTCGCGGTCGGGTTCGACGCCAAGGTCGCGATCCACCCGCGTCAGGTCGAGGTGATCCGGCGCGCGTACGCGCCCACCGCCGAGCAGTCGGGGTGGGCGGAACGGGTGCTGGCGGCGGCGTCTCGCGAGCGGGGTGTGTTCGCGTTCGAGGGACGGATGGTCGACGCACCAGTGCTCCGGCATGCCGAGGAGATTCTGCGCAGATCCGGCATCGGGTCCGCCGGTGGGGAAGGCTGAACGCATGACGAGCGAGCACGTGACGGGCCTACGACCGCAGTGGGTGCCCAGCGACGAGGACGTCGAGCACGCCAGAATCACAGACTTCGCGCGCTGGGTGGAGCGGCGTACGGGGCTGTCGCTGCCGGATTACGGGACCCTGTGGCAGTGGTCCGTCGAGGATCTCGGGGCGTTCTGGCAGGCGGTGTGGGACTACTTCGCTGTCCAGTCCGACACCGATCCCGGCCCGGCGCTCGCGGATGCGACGATGCCCGGCGCGGTGTGGTTCCCGGGTGCCCGACTCAACTACGTCGATCACATTGCGCGGTGCGCGCGCACCGACCGGCCCGCGATCGTCTACGAGGCCGAAGACGGGGAGACCGAGACCGTGTCGTGGGCGGAACTGCTACGGCAGACGGGCGCGCTGGCGTCGACGCTGCGCGGCATCGGCGTCGAGCCGGGTGACCGGGTGGTCGGCTACCTGCCGAACGTGCCCGAGGCGATCGTCGCGTTCCTCGCGACCGCGAGCCTGGGTGCGGTGTGGGCGGCGTGTGGGCAGGACTATTCGGCGCCGGCGGCCCTGGACCGGCTCGGTCAGCTCGCACCGAAGGTACTGGTGGCGGCGGACGGATACTCCTTCGGCGGCAAGTTGTACTCGCGTGACGACGAGGTGCGGCAGTTGCGGGCCGGGATGCCGACACTCGTCGCGACGGTAGTGGTGCCTCGGATCGGCGCCGGTGTGGTCGACGGCGCCCTGCTTTGGCAGGACGTGACCGCCGTCGACGCCCCGCTCGAGCCGGTGCCGGTGTCGTTCGACCACCCGCTGTGGGTCGTGTTCTCGTCGGGCACGACCGGGTTGCCGAAGGGCATCGTGCACGGCCATGGCGGGGTGCTCCTCGAGCACCTCAAGGCGATCGCGTTGCAGATGGATATCGGCCCCGCCGACATCTTCTACTGGTACACCAGCCCCAGCTGGATGATGTGGAACTTCCAGGTCGCCGGTCTGCTGGTCGGCGCCACCGTCGTCTGTTACGACGGCAGCCCGTCGTTTCCGCACCAGGGCAGGTTGTGGGAGTCCGCCGATCGGCTCGCGGTGACGGTACTCGGAACCAGCCCCGGATACGTCCAGGCGTGTGCGAAGGCAGGGTTTCTCCCGTCCCGCGAAAATGACCTGCATTCGCTGCGTGCAGTCGGGATCACGGGTTCGACCCTGCCGGCCGAATTGTCGCAGTGGTTGTCCGACAATGTCGGATCGCATGTGCCGGTCGTCTCCATCAGCGGCGGCACGGATGTGGTGTCCGCGTTCGCCGGCGGTGCCCGCACCGTGCCCGTGTGGCCCGGCGAACTGTCGGTGCCGTACCTGGGCGTCGCGCTCGATGCCTTCGACGAGTCCGGCTGCTCCGTACGTGGGGAGGTCGGCGAGCTCGTGATCACCCGCCCGATGCCGTCGATGCCGGTGAGATTCTGGAATGATCCTGACGGAAATCGTTATCGTGAAAGCTATTTCGCGGACTTCCCCGGTGTATGGCGGCATGGTGACTGGATCTCGGTGACTGAGCGGGGCGGGATCGTCATGCATGGGCGGTCGGATTCGACGCTCAACCGCAACGGGATCCGCATGGGCAGTGCCGACATCTACCAGGTGGTGGAACGACTACCGGAGATCGTCGAATCGCTGGTGATCGGGGCCGAGCGCCCCGATGGCGGTTACTGGATGCCGCTGTTCGTGGTGCTGGCGGACGGTGCCGAGCTCGACGACGCACTACGGGAGCGGATCCGGGATGCGATCCGGGAACACGCGTCGGCGCGGCATGTGCCCGACGAGATCATCGCCGCGCCCGGCATCCCGCACACTCGTACCGGCAAGAAGCTCGAGGTCCCGATCAAACGTCTGTTCCAGGGTGGCGATCCGCACAGGGTTGTCGACCGTAGCGCCGTCGACGATGCCGGGCTGGTGGACTGGTTCGCCCGGTTCGGGGCGCGGTGACGGAGGCTCTCTACCCGCCGGTAAGATTCCCTGGCACGCACTTGACGGCCACCATCGACGGAGCGGTCCGCCGGAAGGGGGCGGAAAAGAGCTAAACCCTTGTACTCTTCGGTGACGCGTCCGGGCACCGGCCCGGGCGACGAGTCCGGGCGTGCATCGGGACCGGAGTCGAGGAGAGGGACACTGTGACGGTCGGAGCCAAATCGACTGTGGTGCGGGTGCCCAAGGCGGGTGAACTCGTGGCCGCGAATCTTCGTCGGCGCATCATCACCGGCGAACTCGGTGCCGGTGATCCACTGCCCAGTGAATCCGTGCTCATGGAGCAGTTCGGCGTCTCACGCCCTACGTTGCGTGAGGCCTTCCGGATTCTCGAGTCGGAGTCGATCATCACCGTGCTCCGAGGGGCTCGGGGTGGCGCCCGCGTCATGGCGCCGGACGCATCGGTGGCCGCGCGGTACACCGGGCTGCTGCTTCAATACCAGGGAACACCGCTCGTGGATGTCTACCGTGCTCGCGCCTCACTCGAGGTATCTGCGGTGGGTGTGCTCGCCGGGCCGGATCACGTCGATGCTCTCGATCGGCTCGCCGGCATGATCTCGACCGGTGCGGAATTGGTGGACGACGCGGCCGCGTTCGCACATCACGATGTGCTCCTGCACCAGAGTCTGGTCGACCTGGCGGGCAATGAGACCCTCGCCGTACTGGCGGGGATGCTGGTACACATCATCGAGGCGCACAATGCTCTGTTCATCGCTTCACACGGCGACGGCACCGAGCGGCCGGCGGCTCGTGCCGCACAGCGGGCGTACACCAAGCTGCTCGGTCACCTGCGCAACAGCGATGGGGTCGAGGCGCAGAATTTCTGGCGAAAGCACCTGGACGGCATCGAAAAGTACATGGTCGGCGACTCGGCGACCACTCTTGTCGAGGTCCTGTCCTGAACCGGTGGGTTCGGAAACTGGCGGTCCGCCGCCGCAATGGGGTGCCCGGTGAGCTTGTGGTGAGGGTGCGGCCGACCAAGGTGATCGTCGCCTTCGGCGTGACGTTGTAAGTGTGACGCGGCGTCCTACTAAATGAGCTTTTGTCAAAGCGACCCTGTAGATTGTCTTGGGTGCTCAACCCAGGAAATTCGGTGATCGACTGTCTCACGTGACCCGCTCGGACGGATCGGGGAGCGAGGCGGTCGATCACGATCCACGTGGTTGACAACCCCTCCGTGATCTGGCCTGCCCGGCGCCAGCCGACTCGGACTGTTGTAACGAACAGGGTCCGATCAGCAGATATACCCCGAGCGAGTACCTGTGACAGCGGTTCCTCCGTGCCTGCGTCGGGCTCGGCTCGAACGGGTTGTGTGCTCGGTGTCCGCCGCGTGTCGGGGTTTCCGCATGTGGTGGGCGCGCGTGATGGTGGGAGAGAGAGGCTTTGGGTTTGGACTCGCTAGGCGTCGGTGGACTAGAGAGTGGCAGCTCGATCAGGGAGGATGTGAACGCAGGTCCATTCCCGCTGTCTCAGGCTCAGCTCGGGATGTGGTTTGCACAACACGTCGATCCTTCGGTGCCGGCGAACATCGCACAGTACGTCGAGTTGCGTGGACACCTGGATGTCGACATCCTGCACCGGGCGAGTGCTGCTGCTGCGGGTGAGAGTGGGTCGGGCTACGTCCGACTCCTCGAGATCGACGCGCAACCTCACCAGATGATCGACACCAGCCTCGACGATTCGCCCGAGTACGTCGACCTGCGTTCGGACGCCGATCCCCGCGCTGCCGCGCTCGCATGGATGCGGGCCGACTACAGCGCGCCGGTCGACCTGCTCCGGGACCGCCTGGTGTCGGCGGCGGTCCTGCGGATCGAGGACGAGGTCTACTACTGGTACAACCGCGCCCACCACGTGGTCCTGGACGGCTTCGGCGCCACCACCTTCGTCAACCGCGTCGCCGAGCTGTACACGGCTGCGGTCGACGGTGTCGAGCCGACGGAGAACCTGGCTTCCCCGCTCGAGCGGGTGTACGAGGCCGAACGCTCATACCGCGCGTCCACTCGCTTCGCATCCGACCGCGACTACTGGCTCGATCGGGTGTCCGGGGTGGAGGAGACGAGTCTCGCCGGCCGTGCCGCTCCGCCTGCTCCGCTCAGCCGCATCGACAGTGCTGCGCTGACCGCGACCGCGTCCGCGCGGATGGACGCGTTCCTCGAGCGTGAGGACACGACGATCGCGACCGTGGTGATCGCGGCGTTCGCGGCGTATCTCGCGCAGATGACGGGGCGCGAGGACGTCGTGCTGAGCCTGCCGGTCACTGCCCGTACCAGCGCCGTCCTGCGGCGCTCCGGTGGCATGGTGTCCAACGTCGTGCCGCTGCGGCTGACCGTCGCCGCGCACACCACGGTCGCCGAGCTGCTCGGGGAGGTCGCCGCCGAGGTCTCGGGCGCGCTGCGCCACCAGCGGTACCGGCACGAGGACATCCGCCGGGACGTCAGCGGAACCGCCGGACAGGCGTCGTTCTTCGGCCCGTGGGTGAACATCATGATGTTCCACACGGAACTGCGCTTCGGCGACATGCTCGGTGAGCTCAACATCCTCTCGACCGGGCTCATCGAGGATCTCGGTGTCAACCTGTACCAGAGCGTCGCCGGTACGAAGACTCACGTGGATTTCGAGTCCAATCCCAATCTGTACACCGACGACGAGGCCCGCCGGAATCACGAGCGTTTCGTCGAGTTCCTCGATCGGTACATCGGCGCCGCTTCCGATTGCCGGGTGTGGGACCTGTCTCTGCCCACCGCGGTGGAGCGCCGGACGGTACTGGGCGACTGGGTTCGGACCCGCCACCGGTATCACGAGCGCACCCTGGCGCAGGCTTTCGAGGAACAGGTGGCGCGCACACCCGACGCCACCGCGGTGATCCATGAGGGCACGTCGCTCACCTACTCCGAGCTGAACGCGCGCGCCAACGGGCTCGCCCGCATCCTCACGGGTATGGGTGTCGGTCCGGAATCGCTTGTCGGACTGTCTATTCGGCGTTCGATTGATCTCGTCGCTGGGCTCTATGCCATCGTCAAGACGGGCGGTGCCTGGGTGCCGATCGACCCCGACCATCCGGTGGACCGCACCGCCTACATTCTCGAGTCGGCGCGTCCGGCCTGTGTGCTGACCACTGCACGCGACGAGGTCGACCTGCCGGCTGGAACTGTGACGCTCGAGATCGACACACTCGACGTCGATGCGCTCGACTGCCGTGCGGTGACCGACGCGGATCGTCTGGCGCCGCTGCGTCCGGACAACACCGCGTATGTGATCTACACGTCGGGATCGACCGGACGCCCCAAGGGTGTTGCGGTCTCGCATGCAGCGATCGACAACCAGCTCGAGTGGATGCTGCACGAGTATCCGATGACCACGTCCGACGTGTACCTGCAGAAGACCGCGACCACGTTCGATGTGTCGCTCTGGGGCTTCTTCATGCCGTTGCGGGTGGGTGCGGCAATGGTCGTGGCCACCCCGGACGGCCACCGCGATCCCGTCTACGTCGCCTCCAAGATCGCCGAACATTCGATCACGGTCACCGACTTCGTCCCCTCGATGCTGACCGTCTTCGTCGCGAATGCTCCTGCCGGAACGTGTGATTCGCTGCGCAATGTCTTCGTGATCGGTGAGGCGCTGCCGACCGAGACCGCAGCCGACTTCCGTGAGCTGTGCGATGCGGGACTGCACAACCTCTACGGCCCCACCGAAGCGGCCGTGTCGGTGACCTACTACGAGTCCGGTCCGCAGGACCTGACGACCGTCCCGATCGGTGTCGCCGAATGGAACACGCGGGCGTACGTGCTCGACCACCGCCTGCGGCCCACCCCTATCGGACAGCCGGGCGAGCTGTATCTCGCGGGAGACCAGCTGGCGCGCGGTTACGTCGGTCGGCCCGACATCACGTCGGATCGTTTCGTGGCCAACCCCTTCGGCGGCGTCGACGGGATCGGTGTCGCGGGTGAACGGATGTACCGCACCGGTGACCTGGTGCGATGGCGCGCGGACGGCACCCTGGACTACATCGGGCGCACCGATTTCCAGGTCAAGTTCCGCGGCCAGCGGATCGAGCTCGGCGAGATCGAGACGGCCCTGCTGGCGCATGACGACGTTTCTCAGGCAGTGGTGCTGGTGGTCGCCACCGGGACCGGCGACCAACTGGTGGCCTACACGGTCCCGGCCCCCGGACGAACGATCGTTCCCGCGGAGGTCTCCGAGTTCGCGGGCCGCTCACTGCCTGCGTACATGGTTCCGGCGTCGATCACGGTGCTCGACGAGTTCCCCCTCAATACCAGCGGCAAGCTCGACCGCAAGGCGCTGCCGGATCCACTCTTCCTGAGCAACAAGGAGTTCCGCGCACCCCGTACCGACGCTGAGAAGGCCGTCGCCACGGTGTTCTCCGAGGTGTTGGGGATCGAACGGGTCGGTCTGGACGACGACTTCTTCGAGCTCGGCGGCAACTCCCTCGTCGCGACACAGGTCGTCAGCCGCGTCGGCTCGGCACTGGGCATCCGGCTCGGAGTCCGCGAACTCTTCGAGGCGCCCACCGTCGCGGCGCTCGCCGCCCGCGCCGGTTCGGGAGCGATGCGAACTGCGGGACTTCCGGTCCTGGGTTCGGTGCCGCGCCCGGGGCGGGTCCCGCTGTCGCTTGCACAGCAGCGGATGTGGTTCCTCAACCGCTTCGATGCCACGACCGCGGTGTACAACCTGCCGTTCGCGGTCCGGCTGTCCGGCGCGGTGGATCCGCGGGCGTTTTCCGCGGCCTTCGCGGACGTGGTCGATCGTCACGAGTCGCTGCGCACGATCTACCCCGAGGTCGACGGCAGCGCGCACCAGCTGATCCTGCCGGTGTCCGAAACCGTTCGCGTACTGGATCCGGTCACGATCGACGAGGACGAACTCGCGCCCCGTCTGCTGCGACTCGCATCGCGTGGCTTCGACGTCACGACCGAGGTTCCGTTCCGTGTCGAGCTGTTCCGGATATCTGATACCGAGTATGTCGCGGCTGTGGTCCTGCACCACATCGCCTCGGACGGTTCGTCGTTCGGTCCGCTTGCGCGTGACCTCATGGTTGCGTACGCCGCCCGAGTCGAGGGTTCGTCGCCCGACTGGACGCCGTTGCCGGTGCAGTACGCGGACTATGCGGTATGGCAACACGAAGTGCTGGGTTCGGACGCCGATGCGGACTCTCTTGCGGCGCGCCAGATCAGCTACTGGACAGAGACTCTCGCGGGGCTACCGGACCAGCTGGACCTGCCGGCGGATCGACCCCGACCTGCCGTTGCGTCGAACGCCGGTGCCAAGTACCGGTTCGACATCTCGGCCGAGTCTCATGTTCGACTGCTCGAGATTGCGCGCGAACACAACTCGACGTTGTTCATGGTGATACACGCCGCGTACGCGGTACTGCTCGCGCGGCTGAGCGGCACCTCGGACATTGCGATCGGTACGCCCGTTGCGGGCCGCGGTGACGCGTCACTCGACGACCTCATCGGCATGTTCGTCAACACCCTGGTGCTGCGGACACACGTCGACCCGGCAATGTCGTTCGCGGATCTGCTCGGCAGCGTCAAGGAGAGCGATCTCGAGGCGTACGGACATGCCGAGATACCGTTCGAATGGCTCGTCGAGGCGTTGAAGCCGACTCGTTCTCCGGCCCGCCACCCCCTCTTCCAGGCGATGCTGTCGGTGGAGGTTGCGGGTGTGCGTGACCTGAGTTTCGCCGGCGTGCGAGCGACCGCCGCCGAGCTCGACGTCCCGATCTCGAAATTCGATCTGCAGCTGTCGATCTCGGAAAGATACGACGAGTCCGGTGCACCCGCCGTTATCGCCGCGGTCTTCGAGTACGCGACGGATCTGTTCGACGCGTCGACGATCGAGTCCTTCGCAGAGCGGTTCGTGCGAATCCTCGACGCCGTCGTGGCGGACCCAGCACAGCCGACCGGTGACGCCGAGATCCTCGGTAGCGGCGAGGCCGGTGCCCTCACCGCGGTGCACGGCGGACCGGTCGGCCACGAGCGTCTGCTGGTGGAGATCCTCGGTACGGGCGCCTCGGCCAACCCGGATGGTGTGGCGGTGAGCTGCGCGGGAACCGCGCTGACCTACGGTGAGCTCGATGTCCGGTCGAACCGTCTCGCGCGCCGGCTGATCGCCGACGGTGTCGGCCCGGAAACCGTTGTGGCGCTGAGCTTTCCGCGTTCCTGGGAGATGGTGCTGGGCGTGTGGGCAGTCGCGAAGACCGGCGCCGCGTACGTTCCGGTGGACCCGACCTACCCCGCCGACCGCATCGAGCACATGCTCGAGGACTCGGGTGCGATCCTCGGAATCACCTCCGATGCCGCGCTGTCGACGCTGCCCCAGGAGACGACGTGGTACGCGCTCGATGCGCTCGAGGCGTCTGCCTTCGACCTTGCGGACGCTCCGGTGACGGACGCCGATCGGATGGTGCCGCTGCGGCTCGATCACATTGCGTACGTGATCTACACGTCGGGTTCGACCGGACGCCCGAAGGGGGTCGCGGTGACGCACCGGGGTCTGTCGGGTCTGGTGGACCAGTCGGTCGATCTCTACGGCGTGACGGCGTCCGACCGGGTGCTGCACATCTGCAGTCCGAGCTTCGACCCATCGCTGTTCGAGTGGATGCTCGCCGCGTCCGCCGGAGCGGAACTCGTGGTGGTGCCGCCGTCGATCCTCGGTGGTGCCGAACTGCACTCGCTGCTCGCCGAGGCTCGGGTGACGCACGCGATCATCACCCCCGCAGTCCTCGGGTCGATGAACCCACAGGACCTCGGCCACCTGTGCCTGGTCTCCGTCGGCGGCGACGCCTCCACCTCGGAACTCGTCAGTCGCTGGGCCCCGGGCCGCCGCTTCTTCAATGCGTACGGGCCCACCGAGACGACGATCGTTTCGACCCGCGCCGAGCTGTTCTCGGGTCATCCCATCACGATCGGCGGACCGGTCCCGGGCGTTGGCGCGCTGATCCTCGACGCGCGATTGCGCCCAGTCCCGGTGGGTGTCGCGGGCGAGCTGTATCTGACGGGCGATGCCCTCGCTCGTGGATACCACGGCAGGCCCGGACTTTCCGCCGATCGCTTCGTCGCCGATCCGTTCGGCGCCGCCGGTCAGCGGATGTACCGCACCGGCGACGTGGTCCGCTGGAAGGCTGCGGCGTGCGAAGCGACCGAGGGTGTCACCGGCCACGCGATCGAGTACGTCGGCCGGTCCGATTTCCAGGTCAAGGTGCGTGGATTCCGGATCGAGCTGGGCGAGATCGACGCTGCCCTCACCAGCCATGCCGACGTGTCTTTCGCAGCGACTGTCGGGCACCGGCTGCCATCGGATCAGATCGCGCTGGTGTCGTACATCTCGGCATCTGACGATGTCGACGTCCGGTCGGTGTCCGAGCACGCGGCGTCGATTCTGCCGTCGTACATGGTGCCGGCATCGATCGTCGTACTCGACGAGATCCCGCTGACCCCGGTGGGCAAGCTGGACCGGGCCGCACTGCCGGCGCCGGTCTTCGAGGCCCGCGAGTTCCGGGCACCGACGACGCCGATCGAGGAGATCGTCGCCGATGTGTTCGCCGATGTTCTCGGTGCCGAGCGGGTAGGCCTGGACGACGACTTCTTCGCACTCGGCGGCAACTCGCTCATCGCGACCCAGGTGATGTCGCGGCTGGGTGCGGCACTGGACGCGCGCGTCCCGGTGCGGATCCTGTTCGAGACCTCGACGGTCGCCGCCCTGGCGGCCCGGGTCGAGCAGCATGCCGGTGCCGGTGCGCGCAAGGCGCTACTCGCCGGTCCGCGGCCGGACCGAGTTCCGCTGTCCCTCGCACAGCAGCGGATGTGGTTCCTCAACCGCCTCGACCCCGAATCTGCCACGTACAACCTTGCGTTCGGGCTGCGCATGTCCGGGATCCTCGACATCAGCGGCCTACAGGTCGCGGTGATGGACGTGCTCGATCGTCACGAGTCGTTGCGGACCGTCTTCCCGGATTCGCCGGACGGTCCGCACCAGGTGGTGGTCGATGCCGTGCAGATCGTTCCAAATCTGACTCCGCGAGAGGTCTCGCGTGCGGGCTTGCAGCGTGCCATGCTCGCGCTCGCCGCTCGCGGATTCGACGTCACCAGCGAGGTCCCGGTGCGTGCCGGGCTGTTCCGGATCAGTCCCACCGAGCACGTGCTGGCGATCGTGGTGCACCACATCAGCGCCGACGGCTGGTCGATGGGGCCGATGGCGCGGGACATCATGGTGTCGTACGCCGCCCGCACCCAGTGGGATCAGCCCGCCTGGGCGCAGCTTCCGGTGCAGTACGCGGACTATTCTCTGTGGCAGAAGGAGATCCTCGGTTCCGAGGACGATCCGGGTTCGGTGATCTCGAGTCAGACCAGGTACTGGCTCGACCAGCTCGACGGGCTGGCGGACCAGCTGGATCTGCCGTCCGATCGGCCCCGCCCGGCGAACCAGTCCTTCCGCGGTGCCCACACCGAGTTCGAGATCTCCCCGGAGGTCCATCGCGCGCTCATCGACCTCGCACACGCGCACAACGCATCGCTGTTCATGGTCGTGCACGCCGCACTCTCGGTGCTGCTGTCACGACTGTCGGGCACGAGCGACATCGCGATCGGTACGCCGGTCGCGGGCCGCGGCGAGCAGGCGCTCGACGACCTCGTCGGCATGTTCGTCAACACGTTGGTCCTGCGGACCGAGGTCGACCACGGCGCGCGGTTCACCGACGTGCTCGGTCACGCCCGCGACGTAGCGCTGGGCGCGTTCGCGCACTCCGACATTCCGTTCGAGCGCCTCGTCGAGGTGCTCAACCCGGCTCGCTCGACGGCGCGCCATCCGCTGTTCCAGGTGATGCTCTCGTTCGAAAACCTCGGTGTCACGCACCTCGACCTGCCGGGCCTGACGATCGACAAGGTCGATCTCGATGCCGCGGTCGCCAAGTTCGACCTGCAGTTCACCTTCCGGGAGACCATTGCGGAGAACGGCGACGCCGGGGGCATGACCGCCGAGTTCACCTATGCGACAGATCTTTTCGATGAACCCACGGTGCAGGCCTTCGCCCGCCGGTTCGTCCGGATCCTCGAAGCGGTCGCCGGCCCCGTCGACGTCATCGTCGGGGACGTCGAATTGCTCGACGCGGATGAGGCGAAGCAACTGACCATCCCGGTGGGCCCCGGCGCGCCGGATCCCGTCGTGCTCTCGGACCTGCTCGCCGCCGCCGCCGACATGGACCCGTCGGCGGTCGCGCTCGAGTGTGGCGAACGCCGGGTTACCTACCGCGAACTCGACGAGCGGTCCACCCGGCTGGCGCGACTGCTGGTCTCGCGCGGTGCCGGACCGGAGGACGTCATCGCCGTCGCGCTCACCCGGTCGATCGAATCGGTGACTGCTGTGTGGGCCGTCGCAAAGTCCGGGGCGGCCTTCGTGCCCGTCGACCCGAACTACCCCGGTGACCGTGTCGCACACATGGTGTCGGATTCCGGTGCCATTCTCGGTATCACCGTCGCCGAGCACGCATCCGGTCTGCCCGAGCAGTTGCCGTGGCTGGTGCTCGACGATGCCGCGGTGTCCAGTGCCATCGATACCCAATCTCCGAGCCGGGTGTCGAATGCAGACCGGGTTCGGATGCTGGCGCCGAGCCATCCCGCGTACGTCATCTACACGTCGGGATCGACGGGCGTTCCCAAGGGCGTGGTCGTCACGCACTCCGGCCTCGCCGCGTTCGCCGAGGAGCAGGTGGCGCGCTACGGGCTGGCATCGGATTCGCGAACCCTGCACTTTGCGTCGCCGAGCTTCGACGCATCGATCCTCGAGCTGCTGATGGCCGTCGGGTCCGGATCAACGATGGTGATCGCACCGACGTCGATCTACGGCGGCGCCGAGCTCACCGAACTGCTCGCCGTCCGGCGCGTGACCCATGCGTTCGTTACGCCGGCGGCGCTGGCGTCTGCGGACTCCGCGGGTCTCGACGACCTTCGCGTCATCGTGGTCGGCGGCGAGGCGTGCTCGGCCGAACTGGTCGCGCGCTGGGCTACCGGCGGTCGCCGGATGTTCAACGCGTACGGCCCGACCGAGGCAACGGTTGCCTCCAATATCTCCGACCCGCTCGTGCCCGGATCTCCGGTGACGATCGGCCGTGCGATTCGCGGGGCGAATACCTACGTGCTCGACGCACGGCTGCGCCCGGTTCCGGCCGGAGTCGTGGGTGAGCTGTATATCGAGGGCACGGGGCTGGCCCGTGGCTATCACGAGCGGGCTGCGCTGACCGCGGACCGCTTCGTGGCAAACCCGTTCGGGGCGCCGGGCACTCGCCTCTACCGAACCGGCGATGTGGTGCGCACCGGTGCCGATCGCGTGATCGAGTACGTCGGACGCGCTGATCATCAGGTGAAGCTGAGAGGCTTCCGCATCGAACTGGGCGAGATCGAAGCTGCTCTCCTCGGCGTAGATGCGATTGCCCAGGCGGTCGTGATCGTCAAGCGGGATCAGCTCGTAGCCTATGTCGTTGCAGCAGTGGGGTACCTTGTCGATCCGGTCGCAGTGAGGGAAGCGGTGGGGCTGGCACTGCCGTCCCACATGGTTCCGGCCGCGATCGTCGTGCTCGACGAGATTCCGCTCGGTGCCAGCGGCAAGGTCGACCGGAAGGCGTTGCCGGAGCCGGAGTTCGAAGTCAAGGCATACCGCGCGCCCGAGACGGCGGCCGAACGGATGGTCGCCGAGGTCTTCGCGGAACTCCTCGATGTCGGGGCCGTCGGCAGGGACGACGACTTCTTCGATCTCGGTGGTAACTCGCTGATCGCTACCCGTGCCGCCGCCCGCCTGGGGGAGGCCACGGACGCAACCGTTCCGGTGCGCCTGCTGTTCGAAGTGTCCACGGTGCACGGGCTGGCCGCGCGGATCGAGAGGAGCGCCGGTGGCGGCAGGCGTGCGCTCACTGCAAGTCCTCGACCGAGCCGGATCCCACTGTCCTACGCGCAGCAGCGCATGTGGTTCCTGGCCCGGTTCGACGCTGATTCCGCCGCGAACAACATCCCGGTGGCCATCCGGCTGTCCGGGTTACTGGACCGCCATGCCATGCGTGCGGCTGTGATCGATGTGCTGGGCCGGCACGAGGCCCTGCGCACCGTCTATCCCGAAGTCGACGGCGTCGGCCAGCAGGTGGTGCTGCCCATCGACCGGATCGAGGTTCCCCGCGAACCTGTCCCGATGCGGGCGGAGGATCTGAACGCGGCGTTGGCGGAGTTGGCCCACACACCGTTCGATGTAACACGTGAGGCGCCGATTCGGACGGCGGTGTTCGAGCTCAGCCCCACCGAGCACGTCCTCGCGCTCGTGGTGCATCACATTGCGGCTGATGGCTTCTCGATGGGACCGCTCACGCGGGATGTCGTCGTGGCTTACGCAGCTCGATGCGCCGGCGAGGTGCCCGCGTGGGCGCCGCTGGCAGTGCAATACGCCGACTACACGCTGTGGCAGCGGGAGGTTCTCGGTCGCGAGGACGATCCGGATTCGCTGATCGCGCGGCAGATCGGCTATTGGGCCGGTCAGCTCGCCGGGGTGCCGGATCAGCTTGACCTGCCGTCGGATCGGCCCCGCCGGGCGACGGCGTCGATGCGAGGTGCGGGGCACCGATTCTCGATCGACGCGGTCACACATCAGGCGATAGCGACGCTCGCGCAGCGCGAGAACGCGACTCCATTCATGGTGGTGCACGCGGCGCTTGCGGTGCTGCTGGCCCGACTCAGCGGGACGTCGGATATCGCGATCGGCACGCCGGTGGCCGGCCGTGGCGAGTCGGCGCTCGACGATGTGGTGGGCATGTTCGTCAACACCCTGGTCCTGCGGACCGAGGTGGACGGTGCGCGCTCGTTCATCGAACTGCTCGGGGCGGCGCGCCGGGTCGACGTCGGTGCATTCGCGCACGCGGACGTCCCGTTCGAGCGGCTCGTGGAGGTGCTCGATCCGCAGCGCTCACAGGCGCGGCACCCGCTGTTCCAGGTGATGCTGACGTTCCAGAATCTGGGACCACTTGCATTGGAGCTACAGGGATTGTCGGTGTCCGCCATCGACGTCGACGTGCCGGTGGCGAAGTTCGACCTGCAGATCACCGTCGCGGAAGCGGTCGACGAGGCCGGCGTGCCCGCGGGGTTGGCCGTCGACCTGACATATGCCACCGATCTGTTCGACGCGCCGACCATAGCCGGATTTGCGGCGCGGTTCGCGCGGCTGCTCGGCGCTGTGACAGCGAACCCGGAGTTGCCGGTCGGAGATGTGCCGCTGCTGGATTCGGCGGAATGTGACCTGGTGTTGCGTGGGTGGAACAACACCGATCGGGTGGTCGCGGGTGCGACGCTGGTGGAGTTGTTCGAGGCACAGGTGTCGCGGACGCCGGATGCGGTGGCATTGGTGTTCGAGGGTGAGTCGCTGTCGTATGGCGATTTTGCGGCTCGGGTGAATCGCACGGCGCGGATGCTGATCGCGGAGGGAGTGGGGCCGGACTCGTTGGTGGGTCTGGGGATGCGCCGGTCGATCGACCTTCTGGTCGGCATGTACGCCGTACTGGCGGCGGGTGGCGGATATGTGCCGGTGGATCCGGATCAGCCGGTCGAGCGCAGTGGTTACATCCTGCACACGGCGAGGCCGCTGCTGGTGCTGACGACCTCACGGGACGCGGCCGATCTGCCGAACTCGACCGTGCTCGAACTCGACCGGGTCGACGTGTCCGGCTTCTCTGATTTGCCGATTGCAGATTCGGATCGGGTTGCGCCGCTGCGGGGCTCGAACGCCGCGTACGTGATCTTCACATCGGGTTCGACGGGCAGGCCGAAGGGTGTGACGGTTTCGCATGCGGCGATCGTGAATCGCCTGGTGTGGATGCAGGCCGAGTATGCGCTCGCGGCATCGGATGTGGTGCTGCAGAAGACGCCATTCACGTTCGACGTTTCGGTGTGGGAGTTCTTCTGGCCGCTGCAGACGGGCGCCCGACTGGTGATCGCCGCACCCGACGGTCATCGCGACCCTGCGTACCTCGCGCGAACCATGGTCGAACACTCCGTGACCACGGCGCACTTCGTGCCGTCGATGCTGGCTGTCTTCGTGTCGGAACCGTCTGCTCACCAGGCAGATTCGCTTCGTATGGTCTTCGCCTCGGGTGAGGCGCTGCCGCCGCAGACCGCCGCCCGGTTCCGGGAGATCTCGAACGCCGCGCTGCACAACCTCTACGGCCCGACCGAGGCTGCCGTCGATGTCACGTTCCACGAGGTCACGGCGGCGGACGTGACGGTGCCGATCGGCGCGCCGGTGTGGAACACGAAGGTGTTCGTACTCGATGGACGGCTGCGACCGGTGCCGCTGGGTGTGCCCGGTGAGCTGTACCTGTCCGGTGTCCAGGTGGCGCGCGGGTACGTCGGCCGTAGTGATCTGACGGCGGATCGGTTCGTGGCGAACCCGTTCGCGGATAGTGGCGAGCGGATGTATCGCACGGGCGACCTCGTTCGGTGGACCGGTGACGGCGAGCTGGAGTATCTCGGGCGCACGGACTTCCAGGTGAAGCTGCGCGGTTTGCGGATCGAGCTGGGTGAGATCGAGGCTGCACTGTTGGCGCAGGATCCGATTGCCCAGGCGGTGGTCGTGGTGAAGAGTGATCAGCTGGTTGCGTATGTGGTCCCGGCCGGCGACGCGAGGGTGGATGTCGATCGGATCAAGCGGTCGCTGGCCGCGACATTGGCGTCGTACATGGTGCCGGCGGTGTTCGTGGAGCTGGACGAGTTCCCGCTGAATCCGTCGGGCAAGCTGGATCGTAAGTTGTTGCCGGAACCGGTATTCGAGGCGCGTGAGTTCCGCGCGCCGACCACGCCGATCGAGGAGATCGTCGCGGGGGTGTTCGCGGATGTGCTGCACCTCGAGCGGGTTGGACTCGATGACGACTTCTTCACGCGGGGCGGTAACTCGCTGATCGGCACACAGGTGGTCTCGCGACTGGGCGCCGCCCTCGACACTCAGGTGCCTGTTCGCGCGCTGTTCGAGGCGTCCACGGTGGAGGAACTCGCCGCCCGGATCGGTGCACTCGCCGGAAACGGTGCGCGGAAGGCACTCGTGGCGGGGCCGCGTCCCGAGCGGTTGCCGTTGTCGTTGGCACAGCAGCGCATGTGGTTCCTCAACAGGTTCGAACCGGACTCCGCCGTCGACAACATCCCGGTTGCGATCCGGCTGTCCGGTGCGCTGGACGTCGACGCGCTCCAGGCCGCGATTCGTGACGTGGTCACCCGCCATGAATCGCTGCGCACGGTGTTCCCGGACATCGACGGTGTGGGAGCCCAGGTGATCGTGTCGGCGGATCGCGCCGTCGTCGATCTCGGCGCGGAGTCGATTGCCGAGGCGGAGCTGCTCGAGCGGATAGCGGCATTCGCCTCCGCCGGGTTCGACCTGGAGACCGACCTGCCAGTGCGGGCGCGGCTGTTCCGGCTGGCGGCCGACGAGCAGGTTCTGGTCCTCGTGGTCCATCACATCGCGGCGGACGGCTTCTCGATGGCGCCGTTGACCCGCGATGTCATGGTGGCGTACGCGGCGCGGTCCGCGGGCGAGGCGCCGGCATGGGAGCCGCTCGCGGTGCAGTACGCGGACTTCACGTTGTGGCAACGGGACGTGCTCGGCAGTGAGGACGATCCGGGATCGGTGATCTCCCGGCAGATCCAGTACTGGGAGGCGGCTCTTGCGGATCTGCCTGACCAGCTGGATCTGCCGTCGGACCGCCCGCGCCCGGCTGTGGCCTCCAACCGCGGTGCCACGCACCGATTCTCGATCGACGCCGAATTGCACGCCGGAATCGACCGGGTGGCCCGCACACACGGGGCGACTGCGTTCATGGTGGTCCACGCCGCGCTGGTGGTGCTGCTGTCCCGGCTCAGCGGCACGTCGGACATCGCGGTCGGTACCCCGGTGGCCGGTCGCGGCGAGGCTGCGCTCGACGATGTGATCGGCATGTTCGTGGGCACCCTGGTGCTGCGAACCGAGGTCGACGGCGGAGCTCCGTTCGCGGAGCTGCTCGCGCGGGTCCGGTCGTCCGACCTCGACGCGTTCGGGCATGCGGATGTCCCGTTCGAGCGGCTGGTCGAGGTGCTGGACCCGCAGCGCTCGCAGGCGCGGCACCCGCTGTTCCAGGTGATGCTGGCCTTCCAGAACATGAGCCGGGCGTCGCTCGAGCTCGACGGACTGAGCGTGGCCGGTGTGGATTTCGACGCCGCGATCGCCAAGTTCGACCTGCAGATGACGGTGGAACCCGCGCCGTCCGGGGGCGAGCTGTCGGTGGAGCTCACGTATGCGACGGATCTGTTCGACGAATCGTCGATGGTTGCGTTCGCGGACAGATTCCTGGGCGTGCTCGGCGCGATAACCGAGGACGCCTCGGTAGCTGTCGGTGACATCGATCTGCTGGGGGCCGACGGCCGCGATCGTGTTCTGAAACAGTGGAATTCGACCGATCACGTGGTCGAAGACGGTGCCACGCTGGTGGAGTTGTTCGAGGTGCAGGCGGCTCGGACGCCGGACGCGACGGCGCTGGTGTTCGAGGGAGACTCGCTGAGCTACGGTGAGTTCGCGGCTCGGGTCAATCGCACGGCCCGGTTCCTCATCTCACAGGGTGTGGGACCCGACTCGCTTGTCGGACTGGGGATGCGGCGGTCGGTGGATCTTCTGGTCGGCATGTATGCGGTGCTGGCAGCCGGTGGCGGGTACGTGCCGGTGGATCCGGATCAGCCGGCCGAACGCAACGGGTACATCCTCGACACGGCGAAGCCGACGTTGATACTGACGACGTCGCAGGATGCGGCCGAACTGCCGGACTCCGCAACCGCAATCGAACTCGACACCCTCGACGTGTTCGGCTTCGAGGATCTTCCCGTGCGCGATGAGGAGCGCACCACCGCGCTGCGGGCGGAGAACACCGCGTACGTGATCTTCACCTCGGGGTCGACGGGGCGTCCGAAGGGTGTCGCAGTTGCGCATTCGGCCATCGTGAACCAGATCCAGTGGCTGACGGCCGAGTACGGCCTGTCGGCTGACGACGTGGTGTTGCAGAAGACGCCGTTCACCTTCGACGTATCGCTGTGGGAACTCTTCGGCACCCTCGTCGTGGGTGGCCGACTGGTGGTTGCGGCGCCGGACGGGCATCGGGACCCGGTCTATCTGAGGCGGGTCATCGAGGCGGAGTCGGTGACCGCGACGTCGTTCGTGCCGTCGATGCTGTCGGCGTTCACGTCCGAACTGGCTGCGGACAGGTGCGGCTCGCTGCGAACCGTGCTGGTCGCGGGTGAGGCGTTCCCGACGGCAACAGCGGCTGCGTTCTCGGCGGTCAACGGTGCTGAGCTGCACAATCTGTACGGGCCGACGGAGTTCGCGGTGCACGCGACCGCGCGGCCGGTCGACGGTGTGGTCGGCGCGAGTGTGCCCATGGGCGGTCCGGTCTGGAACACGCGGGCCTTCGTGCTCGACGGGCGACTGCGTCCGGTCCCGGCAGGTGTCGCCGGTGAGTTGTATCTGGCCGGTGCCCAGTTGGCGCGCGGCTACGTCGGCCGCCCCGATCTGACGTCGGACCGCTTCGTGGCGAACCCGTTCTCTCGCACCGGCGAGCGGATGTATCGCACGGGCGACCTCGTTCGGTGGACCGGTGACGGCGAGCTGGAGTATCTGGGCCGCACGGACTTCCAGGTGAAGCTGCGCGGTCTGCGGATCGAGCTGGGTGAGATCGAGTCGGCACTGCTGGCGCAGGACTCGATCGCCCAGGCGGTGGTTGTGGTCAAGAGCGATCAGTTGGTGGCCTATGTGGTTCCGGCCTCCGGACAGAGTGTCGACACCGATGCCACCAGGGCGGCGCTGGCGGCCTCGCTCGCGTCGTACATGGTCCCGGCATCGGTTGTCGTACTCGGCGAGTTCCCGCTGAATGCGTCGGGCAAGCTTGATCGGAAGCTGCTGCCGGAGCCGGTGTTCGAGGCCCGCGAGTTCCGGGCCCCGGTCTCCCCGGTCCAGGAGATAGTTGCGGGTGTCTTCGCGGAGGTCCTCGATCTCGAACGTGTTGGTCTCGACGACGACTTCTTCGCCCTCGGCGGCAACTCGCTGATCGCGACGCAGATCGTTTCGCGACTGGGAGCGGCACTCGACATCCGGGTGCCGGTGCGGGACCTGTTCGAGGCATCGACGGTCGATTTGCTGGCAAGGCGCTTGTCCGAGCAGTCCGGTGGTGGCCGTCAGGCCCTCACCGCCCGCACGCGCCCCGAGCGGATTCCGCTGTCGCTTGCGCAGCAGCGGATGTGGTTCCTCAATCGCTTCGACGCCGCGTCCGCGGCGTACAACATTCCGATGGCGTTGCGGCTGTCCGGCGATCTGGACATCGCGGCCCTGGCACAGGCTCTCGCCGATGTCCTGGGCCGGCACGAGTCTCTGCGCACCGTGTTCCCGGCGACCGACGACGGGCCGGAGCAACTGATTCTGTCCTCGGCGGATGCGGCCCGCACGACGATGAACCTGGAACCGATCGATGTCGACTCCGAGGACCTCGCCGACAGGATGCGGTCGCTCGCCGCGACACATTTCGACGTCACCGCGGACGTTCCGATCCGGGTAGCGCTGTACCGCGTCGGGGACAGGGACTTCGTACTGGGAATGGTCGTGCACCACATCAGCGCGGACGGTGTGTCGCTCGCGCCGCTGACGCGAGATGTGATGACGGCCTATGCGGCTCGTGTGCACGGTCAGGCCCCGCGCTGGGCGCCGCTGACGGTGCAGTACGCCGACTACGCGCTGTGGCAGCGCGAGATGCTCGGCGATGAGACCGATCCCGAGTCGGTGGCGGCGCAGCAGATCGCGTACTGGGCGGATGCGCTGGCCGATCTGCCGGATCAGCTGAATCTGCCGACCGACCGGCCCCGGCCGGCTGTTCAGAGTTTGCGAGGCGGGGTGATCGAGTTCGAGATCGACCCGGAAACCCATCGAGGACTGCGTGATCTCGCGCGGAAGCGCAGTGCGACGCTGTTCATGGCGATGCACTCGGCGTTCGTGGTGCTGCTGTCGCGGCTCTCGGGCAGCGATGACATCGCCATCGGTACCCCTATTGCCGGCCGCGGCGAGGCCGCACTCGACGACCTCGTCGGCATGTTCGTCAACACACTGGTGTTCCGGACCAGGATCGACGGTGAACTCTCGTTCGCCGATCTGCTCGGCCACGTCCGGGAGACCGACCTGCAGGCGTTCGCCAACGCGGACGTGCCGTTCGAGCGTCTCGTCGAGGTGCTCAATCCGGCGCGCTCGACCGCGCGGCACCCGCTCTTCCAGGTGGGCTTCTCGTTCCAGAACCACGAACGGGGCACCCTCGAGCTTCCGGGGCTCGCGGTCGAGGTTGCCGAGGTGGAAGCCGGTGTGGCCCAGTTCGATCTGCATCTCATCGTCGAGGATCACTACGATGACGGTGGTGATCCCGCTGGCATGAAGGCATCGATGACGTATGCGGCGGATCTGTTCGATGAGCAGACCGTCCGTTCGTTCGCCGACCGCTTCGGGCGGCTGCTCACATCCGTCGTGATCAAGCCTGTGGTGCCCGTCGGAGACGTCGACATGCTCGACGTCGATGAGCGTGCGCGGGTGCTCGCGGCGTGGAACGCCACCGATCGTGCGGTGCCGCCGGCGACTCTGGTGGATCTCTTCGACGCGCAGGTGGCGGCGACGCCATCGGCGGTCGCGCTGGTCTACGAGGATGGAACACTCACTTACGCCGAGTTCGACGCGCGCGTGAACCGTCTTGCGCGGCACCTCATCGCACAGGGTGTGGGTCCGGAATCCTCGGTGGGTCTCGCGGTCCGTCGGTCGGTGGATTTGCTGGTGGGTATGTATGCGGTCGCGAAGACCGGTGGCGCCTACGTACCGATCGATCCGGATCAGCCGGTGGAGCGGATCGGGTACGTGCTCGCCGCTGCGGCGCCGGTGTGTGTGCTGACCACAGTGCGGGATGGTTTCGCCGAAACAGGGAGCGGCACCGCCGCCCTCGACCCGTGGCCGGTGTTCGAGATCGATGCCCTCGAACTGTCGGCGTATGACGCGGACCCGGTCGCCGACGCCGAGCGCCGGGCGCCTCTGCGCCCCGACAACACCGCGTACGTGATCTTCACGTCCGGTTCCACGGGGCGGCCGAAGGGCGTGACGGTTTCGCATGCGGCCGTCGTCAACCAGTTGCTCTGGATGCGCGCCGAATACGAGCTCGACAGTTCCGATGCGGCACTTCTCAAGACTGCCGCGACGTTCGACCTGTCGGTGTGGGAGTTCTGGTCGATGGCGACGTGCGGTGGCCGCCTGGTGATCGCGACGCCGGACGGTCACCGTGATCCCGGCTACCTGCTGGATGCGCTGCGCGACCATCAGGTCACGACCTTGCACGTGGTCCCGTCGATGCTGTCGATGCTGCTCACGACAGCGGATGGTGTGTTGCCGGCGTCGCTGCGCCGGGTCTTTGCGATCGGTGAGGCGCTGCCGGCGGCGACCGCGCAGGCGTTCCGCGAGAGCAACGCTGCTGTGCTGCACAACCTGTACGGCCCCACCGAGGCCGCGGTGTCGGTGACCCATCACGAGGTCACCGCCGCGGACACCGTAGTCGTTCCGATCGGTAAACCGGAGTGGAACACCCAGGTGTACGTGCTGGATTCGCGGCTGAACCCGGTTCCCGCCAGGGTGGCCGGCGAGTTGTATCTCGCGGGTGCCCAGCTGGCCCGTGGGTATCACGGACGGCCCGATCTGACGGCGGAGCGCTTCGTGGCGAACCCGTGGGCAGCCGGTGAACGCATGTACCGCACCGGCGACGTCGTGCGCTGGACTGGCAGCGGCGAGCTCGAGTATGTCGAGCGGGCCGACTTCCAGGTGAAGGTCCGTGGCTTCCGGATCGAACTCGGCGAGATCGAGGCCGCACTGCGCGAACTCACGTTCGTGCACGAAGCCGCGGTCATGGCACATACCGACAGCCACACCGGCACACGGCTTGTGGCATACCTGGTGGCCGGGTCCGGTGTCGATACCGCGGCGAGCCGCGAGGTCGATACCGCGGCGAGCCGCGAGGTCGATACCGCGGCGAGCCGCGAGGTCGATACCGCGGCAGTTCGCGCCGAGCTGTCGCGGACGCTGCCGTCGTACATGGTTCCGTCGATGTTCGTGTCGCTGGAGGCGTTGCCGCTCAACGCGAACGGCAAGCTCGACCGCAAGGCGCTGCCCGTGCCGACGTTCGAGGCGCGAGACTTCCGGGCGGCCACCACGCCGCTGGAAGAGACCGTCGCCGGTGTGTTCGCGGACGTCTTGGGAGTCGGCCGCGTCGGATTGGACGACGACTTCTTCGAACTCGGTGGCAACTCGCTCGTCGCGACGCAGCTGGTGGCGCGGCTTGGCGCCGCACTCGATACTCAGGTGCCGGTGCGGATGGTGTTCGAGGATTCCACCGTGGCCGGCCTCGTTGCCGGTGTGACACCGCTGATCGGTCGCGGAGCGCGGGCCGCGCTCACGGCGCGCCCGCGTCCGGACGTGGTCCCGTTGTCGCTGGCGCAGCAGCGGATGTGGACGCTCAACCGGGTGGATCCGGAGTCGGCGGCCTACAACATTCCGGTGGCGGTACGGCTGTCGGGCGCGCTCGATGTGGCGGTCCTGCGGGAAGCGGTGTCCGATGTGATCGCGCGGCACGAGGTGCTGCACACGATGTACCCGGACTCGGTGGACGGTCCGATCCAGGTGCTGGTCCCGCCGACCGAGGTGGCGCCGGAACTGACGCCGGTCCGGGTCACGGAGGCCGAGATCGTCGACCGTCTCGCTGCGGTGCTCGGGCGGGGATTCGACGTCACCACGGAGGTTCCGGTTCGGGCAGCCCTGTTCGAGCTCGGCACACATGAACATGTGCTGGCGTTCGTCGCGCACCACATCAGCGCCGACGGGTTCTCGATGCGACCGCTGATCCGGGATGTGATGCTCGCGTACGTCGCGCGGATCGGCGGCGACGTGCCGGGTTGGCAGCCGCTCGGTGTGCAGTACGCGGACTTCAGTCTGTGGCAGCGGGAGGTACTGGGCGAGGAATCCGATCCGTCCAGTGTCATCTCGCGTCAGATCGCCTACTGGGCAGACGAATTGAACGGCGCGCCGGAACTGCTGGCGCTGCCGACCGATCGCCCGCGTCCGGCTCGCCAGTCGATGGCGGGTGACACCGTCGAGTTCGCGATGGACGCGGAACTCGCTGCGCGGGTGGAGAAGGTGGCGCGGGATCAGGGTGCCACCACCTTCATGGTCTTCCATGCGGCGCTGGCCGTGCTGCTGTCGCGACTCGGCGGCTCGAACGACGTCGTGGTCGGCACGCCCGTCGCGGGTCGCGGTGAGCAGGCCACGGGCGATCTGATCGGCATGTTCGTCAACACGCTGGCGTTGCGGACGCAGGTCGAGCAGGGCGCACCGTTCACGGCGCTGCTGGCGCAGGTACGGGAGAAGGATCTGGCCGCGTTCGGTCAGGCCGATGTCCCGTTCGAGCGGATCGTCGACGCGGCGGGGGTGCGCCGGTCGAGCGCGTACTCGCCGCTGTTCCAGGTGATGCTCACCTTCCAGAACATGGACACGGGGACGTTTGCGCTCCCGGGTCTCGAGGTGTCGGCGCTCGACCTGGGCGGCGACCAGGCAAAGTTCGACCTGCAGCTCACCGCGGTCGAGCAGTACGGCGACACCGGCGAACTCGCCGGAATCCGGGCCCAGCTCACCTATGCCACGGCGCTGTTCGACCGCACCACGATGGAGGCGTTCGCGGCGCGATTCCTGCGCCTTCTGGACGCCGTCACCTCCGATCCGTCGATCGTGTTGCGCGCCATCGACATCCTCAGCGACGGCGAGCGTGCGGCGCTCACGCCGAAGAAGGCGAAGACCGTCGAGGACTTGCCCGGTCTCGTGGCCGGTGCAGCCGGGGTCGCGCCGGATGCCATGGCGATCTCGCATGGCGGCACGGATGTCACTTTCGGCGACCTGCACGCCAAGCTCGAGGCGGTCCGTGCCGCGATGGGTGGAGCACTCAAGGCGGAGGCGCTCATGACGGTGGCGCTGTCCGGCTTGTTGCCGGGCATCCTGCCGGCACTGGGTGCGGACGGCTACTCGTCGGCGATCGCTGCGATGATTGCCGACGCCACGGAGCTGATCGAGAACAACCGGTAGATGTCGGGAGGACAGAAGTACATGACGGCCCAGAATCCCGGAGCCCACACGTTCACGGTGGAGGATCTGCCACGGCTGCTGGACGGTGTTCTCGGCGTCGATCCCGACCGGATCGCTTTGGAGCGCGGTGAGATCACCGTCACCTATGCCCGGCTGAAGGCGGAGATCGACACGCTGGATGCCGCGATGGGTGGGGTGCTCGGCTTCGACGCACTCGTACCGGTGGCGCTCTCCAGTCTGGTGCCCGGTCTGCTCGAGTCGCCCGAGACCGGGGGCCTGGCAGGACTGCTGGATGCGCTGTTCGTCGATGCCGGCGCGGTCCTCGGCGCCGACGCGATCGCGCCGGTGGACACCCTCGTGTCGCTGTTCGACGCGCAGGTCGCGCAGACGCCCGACGCCGTCGCTCTCGAGTTCGACGGCGCGACGCTCACCTACGCCGAATTCGACGCGCGTGCCAACCGACTGGCCCGGTACCTGATCGGGCTGGGTGTGGGCCCGGATACCCTGGTGGGCCTGGGAATTCGACGCTCGCTCGACCTGCTCGTGGGCATGTACGCGATCGTGAAGGCCGGCGGCGCCTACGTTCCGCTCGACCCCGACCATCCCGCCGACCGGCTCGGCTACGTACTCGACATCGCGCGTCCCGTGGTGATCCTCACGACGACCCGGGACGGGCTGACCCTCGACACGGAGACCCCGATCCTGCCGATCGACGGCCTGGATCTGCAGGACAGCTCGGACGCGCCGGTCACCGACTCGGACCGGTCGGCGCCGCTGTCGGCGGAGAACCTGGCGTACGTCATCTTCACGTCCGGTTCCACCGGGCGCCCCAAGGGCGTCGCGGTCGGGCACGGCGCGATCGTCGCCAATCTGCGTTGGCGCCAGCACATGTACCCGATGACCGACGCGGACGTGGTGCTGCAGAAGACGCCCTTCACGTTCGACGTGTCGGTGTGGGAGTTCTTCTGGCCGTTGCAGGCCGGAGCGCGACTGGTGATCGCGGCAGCCGACGGTCATCGCGATCCCGCGTATCTCGCGCGCACGATGATCGAGTGCGGTGTCACGGTTGCGCACTTCGTACCGTCGATGCTCTCGGTGTTCGTTGCCGAGCAGTCCGCGGCGGATGTCACCACGCTGCGGAACGTATTCGCCTCCGGTGAGGCGCTGCCGCCGCAGACCGCCGCCCGGTTCCGGGAGGTCTCGAACGCCTCGCTGCACAACCTGTACGGGCCCACGGAGGCCGCCGTCGACGTCACGTTCCACGAGGTGACGGCGGCCGACGAGACGACCGTTCCGATCGGTGCCGCGGTCGTCGACACCGACCTCTATGTGCTCGACGAGGGACTGCGTCGAGTCCCGGACGGTGTCGAGGGTGAGCTGTATCTCGCGGGCGTCCAGCTGGCGCGCGGCTATCTGCAGCGCCCGGATCTGACGGCCGACCGTTTCGTCGCGGACCCGTACGGCGCCCCCGGCGACCGCATGTACCGGACTGGTGACCTCGTCAAACTCGGTCACTCGGGCGAGTTGGAGTACATCGGCCGCACCGATTTCCAGGTGAAGCTGCGCGGTCTGCGCATCGAACTCGGCGAGATCGAGTCGGCGCTGCTGGACCACCCGGCCGTCTCGCAGTCCGTTGTGGTGGTGCACGCCGACGCGGACCTGGGCGATCACCTCGTCGCGTACGTCGTCACCGATGGCGGCGCCGACGTCGACCGACACGAACTCGCCGCCGCGGTGAGCGCGCGCCTGCCCGAGTACATGGTGCCGTCGCTGTTCGTCGCGCTGGCGGAGTTCCCGCTCAACGCCAGCGGCAAGCTCGACCGCAAGGCTCTTCCGTCGCCGGACTTCTCGTCGCTCGCGAGCGAGTACCGGGCCCCGAGCACCCCCACCGAGGAGATGCTCGCCGCGACGTTCGCGGAGGTCCTGGGCGCCGATCGGATCGGCGTCGACGACGACTACTTCGCCCTCGGCGGCAACTCGCTGAGCGCGACTCGCGTCGTCGCGCGGATCAACGCCGATCTCGGCATCCATATCGACGTGCGCGACTTCTTCGATGCGCCGACCGTGGCCCGGCTCGCGGCTCTCGTGGACGCACAGGCCGCGCAGGTCGCCGCGGGCGGCGACACGCGCGCCCCGCTTGTGCCGCAGCCGCGCCCGGAGATCGTGCCGCTGTCGCTCGCACAGCAGCGGATGTGGTTTCTCAACCGGTTCGACACCGACTCCGCGGCGAACAACATCGTCGTGGCGATCCGGCTGTCGGGCTCGCTCGACGTCGCCGCGCTGAGTGGAGCGGTGAACGACGTTGTCGCTCGCCATGAATCGCTGCGCACGGTGTTCCCGGAACGTGACGGCGCCGCGCACCAGGTGATCCTGGCCGCGAATGAGGCCACCGTCGACCTGGACGCCGAGTCGATCTCCGAAGCCGAGATCGTCGGCGCGATCCAGGAGACGATCTCGCGGGGATTCGATGTCACGGCAGCGGTCCCGATCCGGCTGCGATTGCTGGCGGTGTCCGCCACTGAGCACGTGCTCGTCGTCGTGGTCCACCACATCAGCGCCGACGGCTTCTCGATGGGACCGCTGACCCGTGACGTGATGGTCGCCTACGCCGCGCGATCGACGGGAAACCTGCCGGCCTGGGCGCCACTCGACGTGCAGTACGCGGACTATGCGCTGTGGCAGCGCGAGGTGCTCGGCAGCGAGGACGATCCGGAATCGCTGATCGCTCGCCAGGTGGACCACTGGCGCAGCGTTCTCGCCGACCTGCCCGATCGGCTGGATCTGCCCACGGACCGCCCGCGTCCCGCTATCGCCTCGAATATTGGTGCATCGCATCGGTTCTCGATAGATGTGGAGCTCGCGACCCGACTCCACGCCGTCGCGCGCGAACACGGAGCGACACCGTTCATGGTGGTGCACGCCGCGCTGTCGGTGCTGCTGGCCCGGCTCAGCGGCACCACCGACATCGCGATCGGCACGCCCGTCGCGGGCCGCGGCGAGGCGGCGCTCGACGACCTGGTCGGCATGTTCGTCAATACGCTCGTGCTGCGCACCGACGTCCGAGGTGATCTACCGTTCGCCGAACTGCTCGCGCGGGTTCGCGCGTCCGATCTCGAGGCATTCGGTCATGCCGACGTGCCGTTCGAGCGGCTGGTGGAGATCCTGAGCCCGGCCCGCTCGCAGGCCAGGCATCCGCTGTTCCAGGTGGTGCTCTCGTTCCAGAACCTGGACCGGACCGAACTTGTCCTCGGTGACCTCACCGTCGCGGGCGTGGACTTCGATGCCGCCGTCGCGAAGTTCGATCTGGCGGTGACGCTCGCCGAGCCCGATTCGGGTGAAGCAGGATTCGACGTCGACCTCACGTATGCGACGGATCTGTTCGATGCGGCCACGATGCGCGCGTTCTCGGAGCGGTTTCTGCGAGTGCTCGGTGCGGTCGCGAGCGACCCGTCCGTGGTGGTCGGTGACATCGAGATCCTCGACAAGGCTGAGGCATCCCTGCTGACCGCCGCCGGTGAGTCTGCGATCGAATCGGCGTCCCTCCCTCAGATTCTCCGGTCAGCCGCAGGTCGCGATCCGTCCGCGATCGCACTCGTGTCCGGCGACAAGACTGTCACCTACCGAGAGCTCGACGAGCGTTCGTCCAGGCTCGCTCGGGCCCTGATCGCGCGCGGTGCCGGTCCGGAGACGGTGGTGGCCGTCGCGCTGACCCGGTCGATCGAGTCGGTCACGGCCGTCTGGGCAGTCGCGAAGTCCGGTGCCGCGTTCGTTCCCGTCGACCCCAACTACCCGGCCGACCGGGTCGCCCATATGGTCTCGGATTCCCTTGCAGTACTTGGTATCACGATCGCGGAGCACATCGAATCGCTGCCGGGCGCGCTCTCCTGGCTGCTGCTGGACGAGCCGGAAACTGCCGAGCAAGTGGCATCCGAGTCCGAGTCCGTGGTGACCGATTCCGATCGGCTGTGCCCGCTGCACGTGACCCACCCCGCATACGTCATCTACACGTCGGGATCGACGGGTCTGCCCAAGGGCGTAGTCGTCACGCACGCCGGACTCGCCGCGTTCGCGGCCGAACAGATCGAGCGGTACGGGCTTTCGGCCCGTGCCCGTACCCTGCACTTCGCGTCGCCCAGCTTCGACGCCTCGATCCTCGAAATGCTGATGGCGTTCAGCGTGGGTGCCGCCATGGTGATCGCGCCGACCTCGATCTACGGCGGTCGCGAGCTGGCCGACCTGCTTCGCACGCAGCACGTCACGCACGCCTTCATCACGCCGGCGGCGCTGGCATCGATCGATCCCGCGGGGCTCGATGCCCTGCGCGTGGTTGTGGTCGGCGGAGAAGCATGCTCGGCGAACCTCGTGTCCCGTTGGGCCCCCGGACGGCAGCTGTTCAATGCCTACGGCCCCACCGAGGCGACCGTGGCGTCGAACATCTCCGATGCGCTGGTACCGGGGGAGCCCGTCACGATCGGCCGCGCGATCCGCGGCGCCACCGCGTACGTGCTCGACTCCCGGCTGCGGCCGGTGCCGGCGGGGGTGTCCGGCGACCTGTATCTCGAGGGTGCCGGCGTCGCGCGAGGCTATCTGGGCCGTCCCGGACTGACGGCTGAGCGGTTCGTCGCGAACCCGTTCGGAGCGCCCGGCACCCGGCTGTATCGTACCGGCGATGTCGTGCGCACCAGCTCGGACCGCGTGCTCGAGTATGTGGGCCGGGCCGACGACCAGGTGAAGCTGCGTGGCTTCCGGATCGAGCTCGGTGAGATCGAATCGGTCCTGGCTGCACACGAATCCGTCGCGCGGGCCGTTGTACTGGTCGTTCGGGAACAGCTCGTCGCGTACGTCGTCGCCGCGGAAGATCGTGCGATCGACGTGGCCGCGCTCGAGGAGTTCGCGGCGCGGTCGCTGACGTCGTACATGGTTCCATCCGCGGTGGTCGTGGTCTCCGAGATACCGCTCACCGGCAGCGGCAAACTGGACCGCAAGGCCCTGCCGGAGCCGGAGTTCGAGGCAGCAGTGTTCCGGGCGCCGTCCACACCGATCGAGGAAGCCGTGGCCGCGGTGTTCGCCGACGTGCTCGGCGCCGAGCGGGTGGGGCTCGCCGACGACTTCTTCAGCCTGGGCGGTAACTCGTTGCTTGCGACCCAGGTCGCCTCCCGGCTGGGCGCGGCATTGGAGACCCAGATTCCGGTTCGGATGCTGTTCGAGGTGTCGACCGTGGAGGCCCTGGCGGCTCGCGTCGCAGGCGCGGCGGTCGGCACCACGAGGGAACTGACCGCCATGTCACGCCCCGAACGGATCCCGCTGTCACTGGCGCAGCAGCGCATGTGGTTCCTGAACCGATTCGAGCCCGCGTCGGCCGCGAACAACATTCCGCTCGCGATCCGGTTGTCGGGCGCATTGGATGTCGAGTCCCTGCAGGCCGCGATCGGCGACGTTCTCGACCGGCACGAGTCGCTGCGGACGGTGTTCCCCGACATCGACGGCACGGGGCACCAGTTGATCCTGCCCACGGCCCAGGCGATGACGGGCCTTTCGGTCGAACGGGTCTCGGAGACGGAACTGCTCGGCCGGATCGAATCGATGGTGACGTCCGGATTCGATCTGACGACCGATCTACCGGTCCGGGTGCGGCTGTTCGCACTCTCGGCGAACGAGCACGTACTCGTTTTGGTCGCACATCATATTGCCGCCGACGGCTTCTCGATGGGTCCGCTGAGCCGCGACGTCGTGACGGCCTATGCTGCGAGGTCGACCGGTGTGTTGCCCGGCTGGGCACCGCTCGCGGTGCAGTACGCCGACTACACGCTGTGGCAGCGCGAGGTTCTCGGCTCCGAGGACGAACCGGACTCGCCGATCGCCCGCCAGCTCGACCACTGGACTGCGGCCCTGGCTGGGCTGCCCGATCAACTGGACCTCCCGTCGGATCGTCCGCGTCCGGCCGTGGCGTCGAATCGGGGAGCCTCGCATCGTTTCTCGATCGACGCGCAGACCCGAGCGGGAATCGACGCGACCGCGCGCGCACACGGTGCGACCCCGTTCATGGTGGTGCACGCGGCTCTCGCGGCACTGCTGTCGCGGCTGAGTGGCACCTGCGACATCGTGATCGGCACTCCGGTCGCGGGCCGCGGCGCGGCCGCGCTCGACGACCTGGTCGGCATGTTCGTGAACACTCTCGTGCTCCGGACCGACGTGCAGCCGGACCGGACGTTCGAGGACCTGCTCGCTGTCGTTCGTGAGTCGGATCTGGTCGCGTTCGAACACGCCGACGTGCCGTTCGAGCGATTGGTCGAGGCACTCGATCCGCCGCGGTCGCAGGCACGGCACCCGCTGTTCCAGGTGATGTTGACCTTCCAGAACCTCGGTAGCGCGTCCCTGGAACTCCCAGGTCTGACAGTTGCTGGTGTCGAGTTCGACACGGCCGTCGCGAAGTTCGATCTGCAGGTGACGGTGTCGGAATCGGCCGGCGAGTCCGACCCGCCCATGCTCGCGGTGGACCTCACGTACGCGACGGATCTGTTCGACGAGTCGACCGTCATCGCGTTTGCGGAACGCTTCCAGCGGGTGCTGCAGGCGGTGACGGCCGACGGATCGGTGACGACCGGGGATATCGACATCCTGTCGGCGGTCGAACGCGACCGCGTGCTGACGGAATGGAGCGGGCCGGAGCGCGCGGTCGCGCCGTCGACGCTCGTCGAACTGTTCGACGCGCAGGTGGCAGCGTCGCCGGAGGCAACCGCCGTCGTGTCCGATGATGCGGCGCTCACGTATGCCGGGTTCGCTTCTCGGGTACGCCGATTGGCCCGCTTCCTGATCGCGCAGGGCGTCGGCCCCGAATCCCTCGTCGCCGTCGCGATGGGGCGGTCGACGGACCTGCTCGTGGCGGTGCACGCCGTGCTCGCGGCCGGTGGCGCATACGTGCCGCTCGATCCCGATCAGCCGGTCGAGCGGGGCCGTTTCGTCCTCGAACTGGTCCAGCCGGTCCTGCTGCTGCGAACCGCCGGTGAGAATCACATCGAGGCCGACGGCACGCCGGTCGCCGAGGTGGACTCGCTCGAGCTCTCGGGGTACTCCGATGGACCGATCGCCGACGCGGACCGCCGGTCACCACTGGGTGGCGCGAACACCGCCTACGTGATCTTCACCTCCGGCTCGACCGGCCGCCCCAAGGGCGTTGCCGTCACACATGCTTCGGCGACGAACCTGTCGCTGTGGATGCAGGACGAGTACGGCCTCACGGAGCTGGATCGGGTGCTCGTGAAGACCCCGTTCACATTCGACGCATCCGTCTGGGAGCTGTTCTGGCCGTTGCAGACCGGTGCGAGCGCGGTGATCGCGCCCCGCGATGCCCATCGTGATCCGACCGCGCTGGCGGCGGTGATCCGCGATCACGCGGTGACGGTGGCGCAGTTCGTGCCGTCGGTGCTCGACGCGACGATCGACCACCTCGGCAGCGCCGGCGCGGCATCGCTGACCCAGGTGTTCTGTGGCGGTGAGGCACTCACCGCGCGAACGGTCTCGCGCTTGCGCGAGATCACCGGTGCGGCGATCCACAACGTGTACGGGCCGACCGAGGCCACGGTGCAGGCGACCCGGCAGACCGTGGCTGGTCTCGACGGTGCCGGCGTGCCGATCGGTGCGCCCGCGTGGAACACAAGTGCCCTGGTGCTCGACGCCCGCCTGCACCCGGTGCCGGCGGGGGTGGCGGGTGAGCTCTACCTTGCGGGCGCGCAGTTGGCCCGCGGCTACCTCGGCCGCGCCGACCTGACGGCAGAGCGGTTCGTCCCGAATCCGTTCTCCGGCAGTGGTGAGCGAATGTACCGCACCGGTGACCTGGTGAGGTGGAATGCCGGGGGTGAGCTCGAGTACCTGGGCCGCACGGATTTCCAGGTGAAACTGCGCGGTCTGCGGATCGAGCTCGGTGAGATCGAGGCCGCACTGCTCGCGCAGTCGGCCATCGCGCAGTCAGCGGTACTGGCGAAGGCGGATCAGCTGGTGGCCTACCTGGTTCCGGCTTCTGGCCGGAGCCTGGACACCGGGGCCGTGCAGGCGGAGTTGGCGACCTCGCTCGCGTCGTACATGGTGCCGTCCGTGTTCGTCGTCCTCGACCATTTCCCGTTGAACCCGTCCGGCAAGCTCGACCGGAAGGCGTTGCCGGAGCCGGTGATCGAGGCTACGGCGTTCCGTGCCCCGGTCACCCCGGTCGAGGAGATCGTCGCCGGGGTGTTCGCGGATGTGCTCGGAGTCGAGCGAGTGGGTCGAGACGACGACTTCTTCGCCCTCGGTGGCAACTCGCTGGTGGGCACGCAGGTGGTCTCGCGTCTGGGTGCGGCCCTGGACACGACGGTGCCGGTACGGCTGCTGTTCGAGGGATCGACGGTGGAGGCGCTGGCGGCTCGGGTCGCGCGCCTTGACGGCGCCGGCCGGAAGCCGCTGGTGGCCGGTGTGCGGCCGGAACGGATCCCCCTTTCGCTGGCGCAGCAACGCATGTGGTTCCTGAACCGGCTCGAGCCGGAGTCGACCACGTACAACATTCCGTTGGCGATGGAGCTGACCGGCAACCTCGATGTCGCCGCTCTGCAGACCGCGCTGCGCGACGTTCTCGGGCGCCACGAGGCGCTGCGCACGTACTACCCGGAGGACGCCGACGGCCCGCATCAGGTGATCATGTCCGTCGACTGTGTCGGGGCGGATCTCACGCCGATCGTGGCCGAGGACGAGACCGCCCTGCACCGTCGGATCACCGAGCTGCTCGGTGGCGGATTCGACGTCACGGTGGGAGTTCCGCTGCGGGCCGGGCTGTTCCGCACCGGTCCCGACCACCACGTCTTCGCGTTCGTGGTGCACCACATCAGTGCCGACGGCGTATCGATGGCACCCGTCGCACGGGACCTGGTGACGGCGTATGCCGCTCGCGTGCAGGGCGAGGCGCCGCGGTGGACGCCGCTCGCGGTGCAGTACGCGGACTTCGCGCTGTGGCAGCGGGACATTCTGGGCTCCGCGGAGGAGCCCGGCACGGCGGCCGCGGGCCAGCTCGAGTACTGGGCGCGGACCCTCTCGGGCGCACCCGATCTGCTGGCCCTCCCCACCGACCGTCCTCGGCCACCCGTGCAGTCGATGCGGGGAGCCGAGACCGGATTCACCGTCCCCACCGAACTGCACGTGGCTCTGGAATCCCTGGCGCGGCAGCAGAATGCCTCGCTCTTCATGGTCGCCCACAGCGCACTCGCGGTGCTGCTGGCGCGGTTGAGTGGGACCTGGGATGTCACGATCGGTACGCCGATCGCCGGACGCGGCGATGCCGAACTCGACGACCTGGTCGGAATGTTCGTGAACACCCTCGCACTGCGTACCGAGCTCGCGTCGTCGATGACGTTCGCGGAGGTTCTGGCGCGTGCACGCGAGACGGACCTGTCGGCATTCGGCAACGCGGACCTGCCATTCGAGCGCGTGGTCGAGGCCGTGGCCCCGGTCCGGTCCACCGCCCGGCACCCGCTGTTCCAGACGGTGCTGTCATTCCAGAATCAGGAGCAGGCGAGCCTCGAGCTACCCGGGTTGACGGTGAGCGGGGTTCCCGGAACCGAGCCGGCGGCGAAGTTCGATCTTCAGCTGACGTTGGTTCCGGCGGATTCCGGAGCCCTGGAAGCGGTACTGACGTACGCGACCGATCTGTTCGACGAATCCACCGCCGCGATGCTGGGCCGGCGGTTCGTCCGTATCCTCGAGGCCGTCGCCGCGGACTCCGGCGCGGTGATCGGCGACATCGAGATCGCATCCGAGCAGGAAAGGGTGCTGCTGCAGGGAATCTCGACGTCGACCGGGCGGAGCGGGCGGGTCGATTCCACCGGAGCCGTGGAGCCCAGCGACCGGACTGTGCCGCAGGTCCTCGCCGCCGTCGTCGAGGCCGATCCCGAGGCCCCCGCGATTTCGGGCGACGGTGCGGAGACCACCTACCGTGAGCTCGGCGAGCAGTCGTCCCGGTTGGCGCGCCTGCTGATCGCCGAGGGCGTCGGCCCTGGTCATTGCGTGCCCGTCGCGGTGCCCCGTTCGGTCGATGCGGTGGTCGCGGCGTGGGCCGTGCTCGAATCCGGCGCGGCGCTGACTCTGATCGACACGGCAGCGGCGGACGCGGATCGGGGCCCGTCGGAGCTGGCGGCGAAGATCGGCATCACGACATCCGCGTATGCCGACGGTCTCCCCGACAGTGTGGAATGGATCGTGCTGGACGCCGACGCGAGCCGCATCCGCATCGACGAGCAGTCCGGAAGGCCGGTCGGATACTCCGAGCGGATCCGTCGTCTGGGTCCCGAGGATCCCGCCCTCACCGCGTCCGACGGTTCATGGTCCATCACCCACGGGCACCTGGTCGCGCTCGCGGAACGCGATCGAGCGCGTTACGACGTCACCTACGAGTCGCGCGTCGTGTGCACCGGTCCTGTGAGTGGTGTGTGGTGGGCCACAGCGTTACTCCTGGCCTCCACCGCGGGGGCGGTGACCGTGGTCACCGAAGTACCGGGCAGTAACGTCACCGACATTCTGGCCGACGAATGGGTGACCCATGCATTCGTGTCGGCAGCGTGCGCGCAGGCCGTCGACATGGAGGAACTCGAGGATCTCGAGGTCCTGGTGCTCACCGACGGAGCTCCGCCGGAGCAACGGCAGGACGTCCGGCGGGTCGTCGCCGATGCGGAAGCGTGGTTCGCGTGAGGCGATAATGATGGTTTGTTCGGGCGATGTATGTGTAAGGAAAGAGTCATTGTGGTGCGTTGCGAGATGCCAAGTCCTCACGTGTCGGCGATCGACACACGAGGTGTTCGGAACGCATGAGTGAGCAGAGTCGGGAACTGAACGGGAGCGACGGGGACGAGCGCAAGCGCACCAGGCGTCCGCGCCCGGAGCGCAGGCAGCGCCCGGCACGGCGGGCCCGCTCCCGGTCGACGACGTTGCCGCAGCTGCTGGCGATGGCCGTCGAGCGGGACCCATCGGCCATCGCGCTCGTGTGCGGCGACCGCGCCCGCTCCTATGCGGACCTCGACCAGTGGTCCTCGCGGCTCGCCCGAGTCCTGATCGAACAGGGCATCGGACCCGGTGACTGCGTTGCGGTGGCCGTTCCGCGCTCCATCGAGTCCGTGTCGTCCGTGTGGGGTGTCGCGAAGTCCGGGGCCGCGTACGTGCCTGTCGACCCGAACTATCCCGCCGACCGTGTCGCGCACATGGTCACGGACTCCGGCGTCGTCCTAGGACTGACGACCGCCGAATCTCGTGACTCTCTTCCGGACTCCGTCGAGTGGCTGGTCCTCGACGAAGACTTCGAACGCGCACTCTCCGAACGCTCCCCGGAACCGATCTCCTTCGCCGACCGCACCCGCATGTTGGCCGACGCCGATCCCGCGTACGTGATCTACACGTCCGGTTCGACCGGCCGTCCGAAGGGCGTCGTTGTCACCCAGGCCGGTCTGGGCGATTTCTGCGCTGAACAGGTCCGGCGGTACCAGCTCACCCCGGCGGCCCGGACGCTGCACTTTGCCTCGCCCAGCTTCGACGCCTCGGTTCTCGAGCTTCTCCTCGCGGTGGGCGCCGGTTCGACGATGGTGATCGCGCCGCCGACGGTGTACGGCGGCGATGACCTCGCAGAACTGATTGCGACGCAACGGGTCACGCACGGTTTCGTGACACCGGCGGCGCTCGCATCGGTCGATCCCACGGGCCTCGACACCTTCCTCGACGTCGTTGTCGGCGGCGAGGCCTGCCCACCCGAGCTCGTCAGCCGCTGGGCCATCGCCGGACGCAGGTTCTTCAACGGCTACGGCCCCACCGAGACCACCATCATGACGGCAATCTCGGATCCGCTGACCCCAGGCGAGTCGATCACGATCGGCGGCCCCACCCAGGGTATGGCACTGGCGGTGCTCGACGACCGGCTGCGCCCGGCGCCGGTCGGCGTGGCCGGTGAGCTCTACGTCTGCGGCCCCGGTGTCGCCCGCGGCTATCACGACCGATTCGCGCTCACCGCCGAGCGATTCGTCGCCTGCCCGTTCGGTGAGCCCGGTACCCGGATGTACCGCACCGGCGACCTCGTGCGCTGGAACGCGAACCAGCAGCTCGAGTACGTCGGACGCTCCGACTTCCAGGTCAAGATCCGCGGCTTCCGCATCGAGCTCGGTGAGATCGAAGCGGCGCTCACCGACCACGACGACGTCGACTTTGCGGCGGTCCTCGCGCACGAATCGGTCACGGGCAGCAAGGTTCTCGTGGCCTATGTGCGCTACGTCGCTGGGCGCACCGTCGACACTTCGGCGCTGCTCGGGTTCGTGGGCCGATCCCTGCCGCGGCATATGGTGCCGTCAACGGTCATGGTTCTCGACGAGATCCCGCTGACACCCGTGGGCAAGCTGGACCGGCAGGCGTTGCCGGCGCCGGTGTTCGAGGCTCGAGAGTTCCGGGCACCGGTCACTCCGGCGCAGAACCTTGTCGCGTCGGTGTTCGCCGATGTGCTCGATGCCCCGCGGGTGGGACTCGACGACGACTTCTTCGAGCTCGGCGGCAACTCGCTGATCGCGACACAGGTGGTCTCGCGCCTGTCGGCAGCCGTCGATGCACAGATTCCGGTGCGGGCAGTGTTCGAGGCATCCACGGTGGAAGCGCTCGCAGCGCTGGTGTCCGAGCGCACGGGCTCGGGGGCACGTAAGGCGCTGGTGGCAGGTCCGCGCCCCGAGCGGATTCCGTTGTCCCTGGCGCAGCAGCGGCTGTGGTTCCTGAACCGGTTCGATCCCGAATCGTCCGCCTACAACATCCCTCTCGTTCTGCGGATGTCCGGTTCGCTCGATGAGGACGCGCTACAGACCGCGGTCGCGGATGTCGTGGCGCGGCACGAAGTGCTGCGAACTGTCTATCCGACATTCGACGGCGTCTGCTTCCAACAGGTTCTCGAAGTCGGGCTGGGTATCCCGGACCTGGACCCGGCGGATGTTCCCGAAGGCGAGCTGCTCGACCGGGTCACCGACTGGGTCCGGACCCCCTTCGACGTCACGAACGAGGTGCCGTTGCGTGCTCGCCTCTTCCGCCTCGCGGAGGACGACTACGTGCTCGCGGTAGTGGTGCACCACATCGCGGGCGACGGCTTCTCGATGGGCCCACTGTCGCGTGATGTGATGACGGCGTACGCGGCGCGCGCGACCGGTCAGGCACCGGGCTGGGCGCCCCTGCAGGTGCAGTACGCCGACTATGCGCTGTGGCAGCGGGAAGTGCTCGGATCCGACGACGATCCCGACAGTGTGCTGTCCCGCCAGATCGGGTACTGGACGAACGCACTCGCCGGACTTCCCGACGTGCTCGATCTTCCTCTTGATCGTCCCCGGCCGGCGATCGCGTCCGGCCGGGGAGCGACCCGTACCGTGCGCCTGGACGCCGATGTGCATGCGGGGGTGGAGGAGCTCGCCCGGGCACACGGCGCGACGCCGTTCATGGTCGTCCACGCCGCCCTGGCAGTGCTGCTGGCGCGCTACACCGGGACCGGCGACATCGTCGTCGGAACCCCGGTCGCCGGCCGCGGTGAGGCCGCGCTCGACGATCTGATCGGAATGTTCGTCGGAACGCTCGTGTTGCGTGCGGCGGTCGATGACGACCTCGGGTTCGTCGATCTGCTCGCGGCGGTTCGAGACACCGACCTTGCAGCGTTCGAGCACGCCGACCTGCCGTTCGAGCGTCTGGTCGAAGCCGTGGATCCGGTTCGCTCGCAGTCCTACTCGCCCCTGTTTCAGGTGAGCCTGGCGTTCCAGAACCTCGACCGGTCCGCATTCGCCCTGGGCGAGCTGAGCATCGAGGCTGTGGATGCGTCCGTCGCCACGACGCAGTTCGACCTGGACTTCGTGTGCGCCGATCTCCACGACGATTCCGGTCACGCAGCCGGTATCGACGTCCACCTGACCTACGCGACCGACCTGTTCGACGAGCCGACCGCTCGCAGACTCGTCGACGGACTCTCGCGGATCCTGGCGGACGTTGTCGCCCGGCCCGACGTTCGGATCGGATTGCTCGAGATCGAGGATCCGGCCGAGCGCCGCGCCCTCGTCGCGGCGTCCGGTGACGCGGTGCGCGTCGTGGAGCCGGGAACCCTGGTGGACCTGCTCGACGCGCAGGTCGCTGCCCGCCCCGACGCGCCGGCACTGTCGTTCGAGGGGGAGTCGCTGACCTACCGCGAGTTCGACATCCGTGTCAATCGTCTGGCGAGGTTTCTGATCGCGCAGGGTGTGGGCACGGAGTCGCTGGTGGGACTTGCGCTCGAGCGGTCGTTCGAGATGCTGGTGGCAATGTACGCGATCGTCAAGGCCGGCGGCGCGTATGTGCCGATCGATCCGGAACATCCCGCCGAGCGCATCGCCTACGTATCGTCCTCGGCCGCACCGGAGTTGGTGTTGACCACCTCGGCGTACACCGCGGTACTGCCGGACGGGCAGCGGCACGTAGAGCTCGACGGCCTCGAGCTCGACGAGTACGACGCCGCGCCTGTCACCGACGCCGATCGACTGCGGCCGCTACGCGAGACCAACACCGCCTACGTCATCTACACGTCCGGATCGACGGGCCGACCCAAGGGCGTCTCGATCGGCCATGCCGCGATCGTGAATCAGTTGCGCTGGCTCGCGGACGAGTACGCGGTCACTGCTGCGGACCGGATCATGCAGCGCGCCCCGTTCACCTTCGACGTCTCGGTGTGGGAGTGCTTCCTACCGTCGTCGGTCGGTGCGCATCTGGTCATCACCCGGCCCGGCGGACACCGTGAACTGGACTACCTGGCCTCGCTGATGCGCGAGTACCGCATCACTGTGGCCGAGTTCGTGCCGTCGGTGCTGGCGGCGCTGCTGGCCGAGGGGGAGGGCGACGCGCTGGCCTCGCTTCGGCACCTGTTCGCCGGCGGAGAAGAGCTGACCGCCGAGCTGGCCGACGAGCTGCGCGCCCACTGCTCGGGCGCGCTGCACAACACCTACGGTCCGACCGAGGCTGCCATCACCACGACGTACCACGAGCTCACCGGTCCGCCGGGTGCGAGCGTGCCGATCGGACGGCCGGTGTGGAACACGCGGGCTCATGTGCTCGATGCGCGGCTACGTCCGGTGCCGATCGGTGTCGCCGGTGAGCTGTACCTTGCCGGTGCCCAGCTGGCGCGCGGGTACCACCGCCGGGCCGATCTGACGGCCGACCGGTTCGTTGCCAGCCCGTTCGATGCCGGCCGGCGGATGTACCGGACCGGCGACCTGGTGCGGTGGACCAACGAGGGTGAGCTGGTGTACCTGGGCCGTACCGACTTCCAGGTCAAGATCCGCGGATTGCGCATCGAACTCGGCGAGATCGAGTCCGCACTGGCTTCGCAGCCAGGTGTCGCGCAGGCAGCCGTGGTGGCCGTGGCCGACGATCGACTCGTCGGGTATGTCGTGGCGGATCATTCGGTCGGCGATCTCGATGCGTCCGAACTTCGCAGTGCCGCAGCGAGAATGCTGCCGTCGTACATGGTGCCCGCGGCGGTCGTCGTGCTGGCCGAGTTCCCGCTCAGCTCGGCGGGCAAGCTCGACCGGAAGGCGCTACCGGCGCCGGTGTTCGAATCGAAGGCGTTCCGGGAGCCGTCCACGCCGGCCGAGACGATCGTCGCGGGAGTGTTCGCGGATCTACTCGGCGTCGACCGCGTCGGATTGGATGACGACTTCTTCGAGCTCGGTGGCAACTCGCTGGTCGCGACCCAGGTGGTCTCCCGGCTCGGCGCCGCAGTGGACGCCAGGGTGCCGGTGCGAGTGATGTTCGAGGCATCGACGGTGGAGGAGCTCGCGCAGCGGCTGCCCGCGCTGTCCGCGACCGGGGGCCGCGTCCCGCTGGCGCCACAGCCGCGGCCCGAACGGATTCCGTTGTCTCTCGCGCAGCAGCGCATGTGGTTCCTGAACCGGCTCGATCCGGACTCCGCCGTCAACAACGTGCCGATCGCGATCCGCTTGTCGGGGAACCTCGATGTCGAGGCTCTCCGCGCGGCGATGCTCGATGTGGTGCAGCGGCACGAGTCGCTGCGCACCTACTACCCGCAGATCGACGGTGTCGGATTCCAGGAGATCGTTCCGGCGGACGGCGCCGTGACGCTGACGGTCGAGCACGTGACGGAGTCGGAGACGGTCGCGCGGGTCGCGGAGCTGGTGACAACCGGATTCGATGTCACCGCGACGGTTCCCGTCCGGGCCGCGGTGCTGGAGATCGCCGAGACCGAGAGAGTTCTGGTTCTCGTGCTCCACCACATTGCGGCGGACGGCTTCTCCATGGGGCCGCTGACCCGGGATGTGATGACGGCGTACGCCGTCCGCTCGGCTGGTGCGGCCCCGCAGTGGGCCCCGATGCCGGTGCAGTACGCCGACTACGCGCTGTGGCAGCGCACGGCACTCGGCTCGGAGGACGATCCGGAATCGACGATCGCGAAGCAGGTCGGCTACTGGCGGACGGCCCTCACGGGCCTGCCGGACCAGCTGGACCTGCCCACCGATCGCCCGCGACCCGCGATCGCATCCAATCGTGGTGCCACGTACGAGTTCTCTATCGACGCGGCATTGGCGTCGGCAGTCGACGGGCTGGCCCGGAAGCACGGCGCCACTCCGTTCATGGTGGTCCACGCAGCACTGGCGGTGTTGCTCGCCCGGCTCAGCGGCACCACGGACATCGCGATCGGCACCCCCGTCGCGGGCCGTGGTGAGGCCGAGCTCGACGACCTCATCGGCATGTTCGTCAACACCCTCGTCCTGCGCGCCGATGTCCGCGGAGACCGCCCGTTCGCCGAACTGCTCGCACAGGTACGCGCGTCCGATCTCGCGGCCTTCGAGCACGCCGATGTGCCATTCGAGCGGCTCGTGGAGGTACTCAACCCGGAGCGCTCCCAGGCTCGGCACCCACTGTTCCAGGTGGCGTTGGCTTTCCAGAGTATCGAGCAGCCATCGCTGGAGCTGCCCGGGTTGACGGTGTCGGGGGTCGACTTCGACGTCGCACTGGCCAAGTTCGATCTCCAGGTGACGGTCGCGGACACCGTCGACGCGGACACGGCGCAGACGGGCATGGTCGTCGCATTGACCTACGCGACCGATCTGTTCGACGAGTCGTCGATGCGGCTCTTCGGTGAGCGGTTCGTGCGGATTCTCGAATCGGTGGCCGCGGACGCGGCACGGCCGGTAGGCGACCTCGAGCTCCTCTCAGTCGTGGAACGTGACCAGCTCACCCGCATCGCGGGTCCCGCCGTCCCGCATCGGGAGACGTTGGCCGGCATCCTCACCCGGAGCGCGTCGTCCAACCCGGACGGTGCCGCGCTCAGTTGTGATGCGACCACGTTGACCTACCGCGAGCTGGACGAGCGGTCGAGCACCCTGGCTCGTGAGCTGATTGCCGCGGGCGTCGGCCCGGAAAGTGTCGTGGCGCTGAGTTTTCCGCGTTCGTGGGAGATGGTGCTGTGCGTCTGGGCTGTCGCGAAGACCGGGGCCGCGTTCGTGCCCGTCGATCCGACCTATCCGTCCGACCGGGTCTCGCACATGGTGACCGACTCGGGGGCCGTGCTCGGTATCGCGGCCGACACCGGGGCACTGCCCGAGGCGGTGCAGTGGTGGTCGCTCCACGACCTCGAGCGGCAGGCCGCGGCGCAGGGTCGATCGGCTGAGCCGGTCGGCGATGCCGATCGCACTGCGCCGCTGCGCCTCGATCACGTTGCATACGTGATCTACACGTCGGGCTCGACGGGGCGTCCCAAGGGGGTCGCGGTGACGCACCGGGGTCTTTCGGGTCTGGTGGACCAGTCGGTCGATCTCTACGGCGTGACGGCGTCCGACCGGGTGCTGCACATCTGTAGTCCGAGCTTCGACCCGTCGGTGTTCGAGTGGATGCTGGCGGCCGCGGTCGGTGCCGAACTCGTCGTGGTGCCGCCGTCGATCCTCGGTGGTGCGGAACTGCATTCGCTGCTCAGCGAGCGCCGCGTGAGCCTCGCGATCATCACCCCCGCGGTCCTGGGGTCGATGGATGCCCGAGGACTCGACGATCTGCGGCTGTTGTCGGTCGGCGGCGACGCCTCCACCAGCGAACTGGTGGGCCGGTGGGCGCCGGATCGGCAGTTCTTCAATGCGTACGGGCCCACCGAGACCACGATCGTCTCGACTCGATGCGAGTTGTTCGCCGGCAAGCCGGTCACCGTGGGGGCCCCGGTTCCGGGAGTCGGTGCCGTCATCCTGGACCACCGCCTCCAACCAGTACCCGTCGGTGTGTCCGGCGAGCTCTACCTCACCGGAGGCGCGCTCGCCCGCGGATATCGGGGTCGCCCGGGGCTGACCTCGGATCGCTTCGTCGCCAGCCCGTTCGGCGAGCCGGGTGAGCGAATGTACCGGACCGGTGACGTCGTCCGCTGGACCACTGGGGCGGGCGGAGCTGCGGGGAGTGCCACCGACCATTCGATCGAGTACGTCGGCCGCTCCGATTTCCAGATCAAGGTGCGTGGCTACCGCATCGAGCTCGGCGAGATCGATGCGGCCCTCACCGAGCACCCCGGCGTGACCTTCGCGGCGACGCTGGGGCAGTCGATGCCGTCGGGGCAGACGGCGCTCGTCTCCTACCTCGTTGCCGACGCGGGCGTCGAGGTCGCGGCGGTGACCCGGCATGTGCAGTCGAGGCTGCCGTCGTACATGGTGCCCGTATCGATCGTGCTCCTCGACGAGGTGCCGCTGACCCCGGTCGGCAAGCTCGACCGCGGGGCGCTGCCGGTACCTGCCTTCGAGGCCAAGGAGTTCCGGGCACCCGTATCCGCAGCCGAGGAGACCGTTGCGGCGGTGTTCGCGGACGTCCTGGGCGTCGGTCACGTCGGATTGGATGACGACTTCTTCGATCTGGGCGGAAACTCGCTGATCGCGACCCAGGTTGTGTCGCGGCTCGGCGCGATCCTCGGTGCCCGGATCCCGGTCCGTGAGGTCTTCGAGGCTTCGACGGTGGAAGCTCTCGCCGCCCGCGCACAGTCGCTCGTCGGCGACGGCCGCCCCGCGCTGGTCGCGGGGGAGCGGCCGGAGCGGATTCCGCTGTCGCTCGCACAGCAGCGGATGTGGTTCCTCAACCGACTCGAGCCCGAATCTGCGGTCAACAACATTCCGGTCGCGGTTCGACTGTCCGGCGACCTGGACGTGTCGGCGCTGCGCGCCGCGGTCGCGGACGTCATCGAGCGCCACGAATCGCTCCGGACGAGGTACCCCGAGGACGCTGCCGGCGTCGGGTATCAGGTTGTCCTCCCGATCGAGGAGGCGCTGTCCGGTTGGGACATCGGGCCGGTCGCCGTCACCTCCGCGGACCTGCTCGCCCGCGTCACCGAGGTGGCGAAGACCCGGTTCGACGTCACATCCGAGGTGCCGCTGCAGGTGCGACTCTTCGCGGTCACGCCGACGGAACACGTCCTTGCGCTCGTGGTGCATCACATCGCTGCCGACGGTGTGTCGATGGGTCCGCTCGTCCGGGACGTCATGACGGCGTACACCGCGCGTGCTGCAGGCGAGGCTCCGAACTGGGCGCCGATCGCGGTCCAGTACGCGGATTACGCGCTGTGGCAGCGGGCCTCGCTCGGCGACGAGGCCGACCCCGCTTCGGTGGTTGCCAAGCAGATCGCATTCTGGAACACCCGGCTGTCCGGAATCCCGGATCAGCTCGACCTGCCCACCGATCGTCCTCGTCCCGTGCAGCAGTCGTACGCGGGCGCGACGGTCGAAGCCGAGATCGATGCCGCAACGCACCGCGGTCTGGTCGAGCTGGGCAAGGCGTACAACGCGAGTTCGTTCATGGTCATGCATGCCGCGCTCGCCGTCCTGCTGGCGCGCCTGTCCCGATCGGACGACATCGTGGTCGGAACCCCGATCGCGGGGCGCGGCGAGGCGGCCCTCGACGACCTGGTGGGTATGTTCGTGAACACGCTCGCGCTCCGGGCCCGGGTCGATCCGGCGGAGCCGTTCACCGATCTGCTGGCTCGTGTACGGACGGCGGATCTCGATGCCTTCGAGCACGACGACGTTCCGTTCGAGCGTCTCGTCGAGGTGCTCAACCCGGTTCGCTCGACGTCCCGGCATCCGCTGTTCCAGGTCGGATTCTCGTTCCAGAACATGAAACTCGGGTCCCTCGCCCTACCGGGGCTCGAGGTCGGGCCGCTCGAGATCGACTTCGATCTCGCCAAGTTCGATCTGCACGCGACCATCGTCGACAGCACCGACGAGCAGGGCGATCCGGCCGATTTCGCGGTCCATTTCACCTACGCGACCGATCTCTTCACCGAGGAGACGGTGCGGCGGTTCGCCCACATGTACGCCCGGATCCTGCGCGCCGTCGTCGCGGACCCGCTCACTGCGGTCGGCGATCTCGCCATGATCGATCCGGGTGAACGTGATCGGGCGCTGACCGAATGGAACGCCACCGAGCACGCGCTCGACCCGAGTCTGACGCTCGTCGACCTCTTCGTCGCATGTGTCGAGGCCACTCCGGATGCTCCGGCTGTCGTCGCCGGGGGAGAGCGTCTCACCTATGCCGAGTTCGATGCGCGAGTCAACCGTCTCGCGCGCCGGCTGATCGCGATAGGTGTCGGACCGGAGTCCCGGGTGGTGCTGGCGATGCGCCGCTCCGTCGAACTGCTCGTCGGGATGTACGCAATCTCGAAGGCAGGCGGCGCGTACGTGCCGATCGACCCGGACCATCCCGCAGACCGGACCGGATACATCCTCGAGACCGTAGACCCACTCTGTGTGTTGACCACCGTGCGTGACGGTTTCGAGGCCGAACCGCATCTTCCCGTCGTGTATCTCGACACCTTCGACGGCGCCGAGTTCGGTTCCGGCCCGGTCGCGGATCACGAGCGGACCGCGCCGCTGCGCGCTGCGAACACCGCCTACGTGATCTTCACGTCCGGATCGACGGGCCGCCCCAAGGGTGTTGCGGTGAGCCATTCGGCGATCGTCAACCAACTCGAGTGGAAACGTCACGAGTACGGGCTGGACGGGTCGGACGCGTCATTGCTGAAGACCGCGGCGACGTTCGACCTGTCGGTGTGGGAGTTCTGGTCTGCCCTGACGTCCGGCGGACGCGTGGTCGTCGCTGCTGCAGACGGTCACCGCGACCCCGGTTATCTCAACGCCCTCATGCGGCGCGAGGGTGTCACGACGCTGCACGTCGTACCGTCGATGTTGCAGGCACTGCTCGGCGAGTCGGGCGATCGGCTGCCCGAATCGCTGCGCCGCGTTCTCGCGATCGGCGAGGTGCTGCCTGCGGACACTGCGGCCCGGGTTGCCACTGCCGGTGCGGCCGAGCTGTTCAACCTCTACGGGCCCACCGAGGCCGCGGTGTCGGTGACCGCGCAGCGGGTCGGCGAGGTGGACGGTTCCGCGGTTCCGATCGGCGGTCCCGAATGGAACACCCGCTTGCTCGTGCTCGACGACCGTCTCCGTCCGGTGCCGGTCGGTGTCCCCGGCGAGCTGTATCTGGCCGGTTCGCAGCTGGCCCGGGGCTACTACGGTCTCGCGACGCTCACCGCCGACCGGTTCGTGGCCGACCCGTACGGTCCTGCAGGCGACCGGATGTACCGCACCGGAGACGTGGTGTCCTGGCGCCGCGACGGCACGCTCGACTACGTCGGGCGAGCCGATTTCCAGGTGAAGGTCCGTGGCTTCCGGATCGAGCTGGGGGAGATCGAGGCCGCACTGCGGTCGCGGGACGACGTCGCCGAGGCCGTGGTCACGGTGTGGACCGATTCGCGGGCCGGTGACCGTCTCGTCGCCTACGTCGTATCGGCCGCATCCGGCCCGCTCGACACCGCAGCGGTCGAATCGGCACTGGAGGAGGCATTGCCGTCGTACATGGTGCCGTCGGTGTTCGTCGAACTTGGGGCGCTCCCGCTGAACGTGAACGGCAAGATCGACCGAAAGGCGCTACCGGACCCGGTGATCGAGGCCCGCGAGTTCCGTGCACCCGCGACGTCGTGGGAGAAGGCGGTTGCCGAGGCCTTCGGCGAGGTGCTCGGGCTCGAACAGGTCGGTCTCGACGACGACTTCTTCGAACTCGGCGGCAACTCGCTCGTCGCTGTCACCGTAGTCGCCCACTTGCGCAACACGGCCGATGTCGATGTCCCATTGCAGTGGATGTTCATGGATCCGACGGTCGCGAGCATCGCGGCCCGCATCGAAGCCGGTGCCGCGGCCGTGCCGGGCACCACCGAATCTGGCGGACTCGGCGTCGTGCTGCCCTTCCGCGAGTCGGGTGACCAGGCCCCGCTGTTCTGCATCCATCCGATAACCGGACTGTCCTGGGGATTTGCCGGTCTGGCCGGTTACGTCGCCGAAGACCGCCCGATCTACGGAATCCAGTCGCCGGCGCTGAGCGAGGACACCGAGCTGCCGGCCACGATCGAGCAGTGGGCGGCGCGGTATGTCGAGGAGATCCGCCGCATTCAGCCGAGCGGCCCCTACCATCTGCTCGGGTGGTCGATGGGCGGGTCGGTGGCCTACGCGATGGCCGTGCAACTGCGTGCGCTGGGGGAACAGGTACACACCCTCGCGATGCTCGACAGCTACGTCGCTGATCCCGATGCCACCGTCAAGGAGGATCCGTCGCTGGCCGACCTGCTCGGTGATTTCGCAGCGCAACTCGCCGGTGGAGACGTCGCTCTACGGGACCTCGATGCGGCGAAGGTCGAGGACATCCTGCAGGGTCTGCCCGCACCGTTCGATCAGATCACCGAAGGGCGTTGGGACCGGATCCTGGACGGGATCCGGCACTCGTCGGCCCTGCTGGAGCGGTATCGTCCGGCCGACTTCGACGGAAACGTACTGTACTTCAGTGCGGATCTGGAGGGGGAGGCGGGCGTAGACGGATGGCGGGACTCGATCCGCGGGACCGTCGACGTGGTTTCCGTGGCCGTCCTGCATCGCGAGATCACCTCGCCGAAGGCGCTCGAGGTGATCGGACCCGTACTCGACAGGTACCTGCGCGCCTGACACCGCGTCGGACAGAATCGGCGGGCCCCTTCTCACCAGGAGAGGCCCGCCGAGTGTTCCGCGACCGGATAGGCCGGATCAGCAGGGAGCGCTTCGCTGCCCGCGTGCCGGGTCGAGGGCGGCTTGCACCAGGAAGACCGGGCGCGGATCGTACAGAAGGTCGGCATGTGACAGACGTGCGCCCGGGCAGACATCCTGTACCCACATGTTGCGGACCGACGATCCGGGATCGGGCAAGAGGAACGATCCGATTGGCGGTGTGACGATCTCATCGGTCTGAGACGCGATGACCGTGTAGTCGACACCGGGCATGGTTTCCCGGCCGGAGTTGAGCTGCTCGAGGAACCTCGACCCGATCAGCTGCTGGTATGACGCCAAACCGAAGGTGAACTCGACGATCGCCTGGTTGGTCGCCTCGTCCGTCAGCCGGAGTGAGGTGAAGGCGTTGAACAGGTCCTGCATACCGTTGAACGTCGTGCCGTGGGTGGTGGGGGCGAGCATCACGAGACTGCGAACCTTGTTCCGGGCCGGGGTAACCGGATCGGTGCCGCCTTCGAACCGGAGGTACTGGCGGGCCGTGGTGCCACCCTGGGAATGGCCGACGATGTCGACCTGTGCGGCACCGGTACGTGCACGGACGGTGTCGACGAAGGCTGCGAGTTCGCGAGCGGAGTTGCGGATGTCGCCGCTACCCCAGGATTTGGCCGCAGCACCGTAGTTCAACGCGAAGACGCAGTAGCCCTCACCCCGCAGCACGGGGGAAAGCGTGCTCCAGCTCTGCTGCATGCTCATGCCGGTGCCGTGCACGAGAATCACCGGCCGAGGGTGCTGCGGCGAGGGGCGGCAGGCCCAGTCATTGGAGCCCGCGGGGGCCGAATCAGCGCCGGCGCCGCTCGGATCGGCGGCAGCTGTGGCGGTGGTCGACCACACAGACCCGAAGAGGACAAGCACCACAATGGCGAGGACCTCCGCCACCGTGCGTCGTCGCTGCGTCATACTCGTGCTCCTGAAAAGGTCCGAAATGTCCAGTGTAGTCGCTGCAATTCATATCAGACGAACATGCCCGGATTCGGGCGAGTACGGCAAACTTCCCATGGCCGGAACGTGCACCGGTGGCCGAACCGATTCAGACTCGGACGAGCCGTCCTCAGCCGGTGGCCGCCGCGTGCCGGTAGCCGCGGATTGCGGGATAGATGAAGACCGCGATCATGCCGAACGACCATGCGAGGGTCTGCAGCACGGGCTCGAGCACGGGACCGCCGAGCGCGAGACCCCGCATCGCATCCACTGCAACCGACATCGGCTGGGCCGCGACCACCGGCTGCAGCCACGTGGGATAGGCCATGACCGGGACGAATCCGGAGTTGAAGAACATCAGCAGCGTGCACCCGATGGAGACGAGTTCGACGAGCGGAGCGTCACCGGACACGGTCGCCAGCGCCGTCACCATCATCGCGAAGCCCATTCCGAAGAGGATCGGCAGCAACAGCAACAGGATGCTCGGCAGAATCCCCTGATCCATTCGGAAGCCGAGCCCGAAACCGACTGCCAGGATCACGAGTGTCGTGACGAAAACACGGACGGCCTCGGCCATCATGCGGCCCACGAGACCGGATGCGCGGTGCACGGGCAGGGTCCAGAAGCGGGAGAGGAGCCCTGTCTTGCGTTCGGCCCGCAATCCGACGGCGCTGACGATCGAGCCGAACATCGCCCCGACGAGGATGATCATCGGCACATTGCCGTAGATCGCGGGTTGGCCGGTAGCGGCAGTCACTGTGTTGCCGATGACGATGCGGAACATGATCAGCGTCAATGCCGGGTACAACAGCGCCTGGATCATCGTGGAAGGGTCGCGCGCCCAGCGGGTCAACAGCCGCTTGCACTGGATGAGGCTGTGCGTCCACAGCGCCCGGGTTGAATTCTCCCGCCAGACATTGACCGGCGGCGGGAAATCGAAGGTGCCGTGGTCATAGCTCGCCTGTTCGGCTGCGCCGACGGTGGACTTGGTGGACTCGGTCATCGGCGCCTCATACTCGCCCATACGGCCAGCGGTGCGAACACCGCGGCCAACCCGATGCACCACGCGACGGCGGGGAACAACGTCGCGGCGGTCAGACCGCCCTCGGCCATGTCACGCATCGCGAACGAGAACTGGGAGATCGGCTGATTTCGCACGAACGGCCGAATCCACTCGGGAAACCCTGTCTCCGGTACGAACCCGCACGAGAGCATGCCGAGGATCAGCTGCGGCAGGGTCAGTGCCTGGGCAGTGGCCTCGGGCGATTTGGCCATCGTTCCGATCGCATCCGCACCCAGCGACAGCGCCAGGCTGATGGTCAGAGCCATCAGGCAGAAGAGCGCGGCCTGGCCGATGCCGGCACTGAATCGGAATCCGATGACGTAGCCGTAGGCAAGCGCTGCCGTGAGCGCGATCGCGGAACGCACCAGCCCACTGGTCATGCGTGAGATCAGTGGTACCGGACCCGCCACCGGCATCGTCTTGAGCCGGGTGGTGAGGCCGTGCAGTGCCTCGGTAGACGCCAGTTGCGACGCCGAGATCGCCGTGAAGGCCATCGCCTGCAGCACGATGATCGGCATCAGGAACTGTGCGTAGTCGATGCCCTGCAGCTTCATCACGAACCGGAGCGGCAGGTAGAACCCGACCGTGAAGATCAGCGGGGCGATGATTGCCACGGCGAGCTCGCCCGTCTTCACCATCGTCTTGAGAGTCCGCCCGGTCAGCGCCAGCCACTGCTGGAATCCGTTCGGGTCAGGACGGCGATGGGAGCCGACGCGCTTGTCGGGCAGGCTCACGGCGGCCCGCTGGGTGGACGACACCGTAAGACCGGTCGCGGTGCTCTTTGCCGTCGCCGTCACCGCTCGACCTCCGGTGCGGAGTGGCCGGTCAACGACAGGAAGACGTCGTCGAGAGACGGGCGGCGCAGAGCTATGTCGGCGAGTTCGATACCCGCTCGATCTAGTCGTCGGAGGGCTTCGGACAGCGTCGCTGCGCCGTCCGCGGCGGGGATTGACAGCCGGTCGCCGCCCTCCGCGATCTTGGCTCGCACATCGGCCGGAACGAGGTCGCCCAATGCGTGAACGGCCCACGGCAGCTGCTGCGGATCGAGCGGAACCACTTCGCAGTAGCTGCCGCCGGTTCGTGCCTTGAGCTGATCGGCAGTGCCTTCGGCGATGACGGTGCCGCGATCGATGACGATGATGTTGTCGCTCAGCAGGTCGGCCTCCTCGAGGTACTGCGTGGTCAACAGCACGGTGATGCCCTGTGCTTTGAGCGAACTCACCAGCGCCCACACTCCCTGACGGCTGCGCGGATCGAGGCCGGTGGTCGGTTCGTCGAGGAACACCACCTCGGGGCGGACGACGAGCCCGCAGGCGATGTCGATCCGCCGCCGCATGCCGCCCGAGTAGTGCCGCACCGCGCGCTTTCCAGCGTCGAGGAGATCGAACTCACGGAGCAGGTTCTGGGCGCGGTGGCGGGCCGACGCGCGGTCGAGGCCCATCAGACGCCCGAAGAGCTCTATGTTCTCTCGTCCGGAGAGTGTTTCGTCGAGCGCCGCGTACTGACCGGTCATCATGATCGACCGGCGGACCTCGGCGGCGTGGCTCACCACGTCGTGACCGGCGACCACCGCGCGTCCGCGATCGGGTCGCAGCAGTGTCGACAAGACCTTCACCGCGGTCGTCTTCCCGGCGCCGTTCGGCCCGAGAATGCCCAGTACCGTTCCTCGCTCGGCCTGGAAACTGACGCCCCGCAGAGCCTTCACCTCACCGAAGGACTTGTGGACATCGTCGACCAGCACCGCTGAGTCCTGGAATTTGGGCATCGACACTCCGCTGTTCACCTGGGTTGGATGGGCGACCGCTTACCAGGGTCCACGCGTCCATCCATTCGTCGACGTGTATTCCCATCGCTTCCCGGAAATGTTACCCGGCTGAATGATCGAATTCGTTCCGCAGCATCGCCCTGACCGAACCGCTGAGGTGAGAGCCGCAGGTGGCGCAGCCCGAAGTCGCCGATTCGTTCACCTGCTCGGGCAGTTCCAGATTCTGCCGGGCTCGAGGTGGTCCCGGACCCGATTTGAACTCTCGGGTCGCCTACGGCATACTGATCGGGTTGCCTTGGCTGAGACGTGATACGTCACGACTCGAATCGGGCTGGATGAACGTCGAGCGTCGGGCCGAAAGGCCTGGTCACGGCGAATGCAAGACGGAAGCAGTACCCATACTTGTGCCCATTACGGGCGCATTCGGTCCAAGTTTTCGTGGCTCTCGAGGAGAAATTCTCGGCGCCCGAGATTGAGTGGCTGGGCGACACGCCCGACCGCGTGGACCGGAGAACCATGACAGATGAACAGCGGCAGCGGATCGAGTGATGTCTCGATCGCCATTCCATTGTTCGTGTCGTGTTTTCAGTCGGGGGACTGTGCAGACGAGGTAGTCCCCGGCTCGTTCGGGTTCTACGAAACGCGGCAAGAAAAGGACACTAAGCGTGGCGGGACAGAAGATCCGCATCAGGCTCAAGGCCTATGACCATGAGGCGATCGATGCGTCAGCGCGCAAGATCGTCGAGACGGTGACCCGTACCGGGGCCCGTGTGGTCGGCCCTGTGCCGTTGCCTACCGAGAAGAACGTGTACTGCGTCATCCGCTCGCCGCACAAGTACAAGGACTCGCGCGAGCACTTCGAGATGCGTACTCACAAGCGGCTGATCGACATCCTCGACCCGACGCCGAAGACGGTCGACGCACTCATGCGTATCGACCTTCCGGCCAGCGTCGACGTGAACATCCAGTGAGCTTGGGAAGACGCAGCGGAGATATCAAATGACTAATCAGATCAAGGGAATCCTGGGCACCAAGCTCGGCATGACCCAGGTCTTCGACGAGAACAACCGGGTCGTTCCGGTCACCGTCGTCAAGGCTGGACCGAATGTCGTCACCCAGATCCGTACCGAAGAGCGCGACGGCTACAGCGCCGTGCAGCTGGCGTTCGGCGCAATTGACCCGCGCAAGGTGAACAAGCCGACTTCCGGCCAGTTCGCCAAGGCCGGCGTCACCCCCCGTCGCCACGTCGTGGAGTTCCGCGTCGCCGACACCTCCGAGTACGAGGTCGGCCAGGAACTCACCGCCGAGGTCTTCGAGGACGGCGCATACGTCGACGTCACCGGAACCAGCAAGGGCAAAGGCTTCGCCGGCACCATGAAGCGTCACGGCTTCGCCGGTCAGGGTGCTTCCCACGGTACGCAGGCTGTTCACCGTCGCCCGGGTTCCATCGGTGGCTGCGCCACCCCCGGCCGCGTGTTCAAAGGCATGCGTATGTCGGGTCGGATGGGTAACGACCGCATCACGACGCAGAACCTCTCGGTCCACAAGGTGGACGCCGAGAACGGTCTGCTGCTGATCAAGGGTGCGATCCCTGGCCGCAAGGGCGGCCTCGTGATCGTCAAGAGTGCAGTGAAGGGTGGTGCGTCGGCATGACCGAGACCGCAACCAAGCTGACCCTGGACGTCAAGGCTGCCGGTGGGCAGACCAATGGCACTGTCGATCTCCCCGCGGAGATCTTCGACGTGACCTCGAACATCGCTCTGATGCATCAGGTCGTCGTCGCGCAGCTCGCCGCCGCACGTCAGGGCACCCATTCCACCAAGACCCGCGGCGAGGTCCGCGGTGGTGGAAAGAAGCCGTACCGGCAGAAGGGCACCGGCCGCGCCCGTCAGGGCTCGACCCGTGCGCCTCAGTTCGCCGGCGGTGGCATCGTCCACGGTCCGCAGCCGCGTGACTACAGCCAGCGCACCCCCAAGAAGATGAAGGCCGCCGCACTGCGTGGCGCTCTCTCCGATCGGGCTCGCAACGAGCGCATCCACGTCATCACCGAGCTGGTCGCCGGGCAGGTCCCGTCCACCAAGTCGGCGAAGTCCTTCCTGGGTGAGATCTCGGATCGCAAGAAGCTTCTGCTCGTCGTCGGGCGCGAGGACATCGCTGCCTGGAAGAGCGTGCAGAACCTGGAAGGTGTGCATCCCATTGCGCCCGACCAGCTCAACACCTACGACGTGCTCAATAGCGATGACGTCGTGTTCAGCGTCGAGGCTCTGAACGCCTTCATCGCGGGCCCGGCCAAGAACGAGGAGGAGAGCAAGTGACCACCATCGCCGACCCCCGCGACATCTTGCTGGCCCCGGTCATCTCCGAAAAGTCCTACGGACTGATCGAGGAAGGCACCTACACCTTCCTGGTGCACCCGGACTCGAACAAGACGCAGATCAAGATTGCCGTCGAGAAGGTCTTCGGCGTCACCGTGACCAGCGTCAACACCGCTAACCGTCAGGGCAAGCGCAAGCGGACCCGCTTTGGTTACGGCAAGCGCAAGGACACCAAGCGTGCGCTCGTGACCCTCTCGGCCGATAGCAAGCCCATCGAGATCTTCGGAGGCCCGGTCGCGTAAGCGGACGGGACTTGACGAGATATAGAGGACGAGAAGACTCATGGCAATCCGTAAGTACAAGCCGACTACCCCGGGCCGTCGTGGCTCGAGTGTCTCGGACTTCGCCGAGATCACTCGGTCGACGCCTGAGAAGTCGCTGGTTCGCCCGCTGCACGGTCGCGGTGGTCGTAACGCCCACGGTCGCATCACCACCCGTCACAAGGGTGGCGGTCACAAGCGCGCCTACCGCTTGATCGATTTCCGTCGCAACGACAAGGACGGCGTGCCGGCCAAGGTCGCTCACATCGAGTACGACCCCAACCGCACCGCTCGGATCGCGCTGCTGCACTACGCGGACGGCGAGAAGCGCTACATCATCGCCCCCAAGGGCCTGGTGCAGGGTGCCCCGATCGAGTCCGGCGCTGCAGCCGACATCAAGCCGGGCAACAACCTGCCGCTGCGCAACATCCCCACCGGTACCACCATCCACGCGGTCGAGTTGCGTCCGGGTGGCGGCGCCAAGATGGCTCGCTCCGCCGGCGCCAGCATTCAGCTGCTGGGCAAGGAAGGCACCTACGCCACGCTGCGTATGCCGTCCGGCGAAATCCGTCGTGTCGACGTGCGCTGCCGCGCCACCGTCGGCGAGGTCGGCAACGCCGAGCAGTCGAACATCAACTGGGGCAAGGCCGGCCGCATGCGCTGGAAGGGCAAGCGCCCGACCGTTCGTGGTGTGGTCATGAACCCGGTCGACCACCCGCATGGTGGTGGCGAGGGTAAGACCTCCGGTGGTCGCCACCCGGTCAGCCCCTGGGGCAAGCTCGAGGGCAGGACCCGCAAGAACAAGGCGAGCGACAAGCTGATTGTCCGCCGTCGCCGTACCGGCAAGAACAAGCGCTAGGAGGGAGTGAAGGATGCCACGCAGCCTTAAGAAGGGCCCGTTCGTCGATGACCACCTCCTTGCGAAGGTGGACGTGCAGAACGAGAAGGGGACCAAGCAGGTCATCAAGACCTGGTCCCGTCGTTCCACGATCATCCCGGACTTCATCGGTCACACGTTTGCCGTCCACGACGGACGCAAGCACGTTCCGGTGTTCGTGTCGGATGCGATGGTTGGCCACAAGCTCGGAGAGTTTGCACCGACCAGGACGTTCAAGGGCCACATCAAGGACGACCGGAAGAGCAAGCGTCGATGAGTACTGAAACACAGAACCCCACTGCGAAGGCGGTCGCGCGCCATGTGCGCGTGACCCCGATGAAGGCGCGTCGTGTTGTGGACCTGGTCCGCGGACGTTCGGTCGAGGACGCCCTGGCGATCCTCAAGTTCGCGCCGCAGGCCGCCAGCGAGCCGGTTGCCAAGGTGATCGCCAGCGCTGCTGCCAACGCGCAGAACAACCTGAATCTGGATCCGTCCACGCTCGTCGTCGCGACCGCGTTCGTGGACGAGGGTGCGACCCTCAAGCGGTTCCAGCCGCGCGCTCAGGGCCGGGCCTTCCGGATCCGTAAGCGTTCGAGCCACATCACCGTCATCGTGGAAAGTGTTGCGAGCCGGGCCGCTGCGTCGGGCCGTAACCGCCGGAAGGGAAGTGGTCAGTAGTGGGCCAGAAAATCAACCCGCACGGCTTCCGTCTCGGCATCACGACCGACTGGAAGTCGCGCTGGTACGCAGACAAGCAGTACGCGGAGTACGTCAAGGAAGACGTCGCGATCCGTAAGCTCCTCGCCACGGGCATGGAGCGGGCCGGTATCGCGAAGGTCGAGATCGAGCGCACCCGTGACCGTGTGCGTGTGGACATCCACACCGCGCGTCCGGGCATCGTCATCGGGCGCCGCGGCGCCGAGGCCGACCGCATCCGCGCCGAGCTCGAGAAGCTGTCCGGCAAGCAGGTTCAGCTGAACATCCTCGAGGTCAAGAACGCAGAGGCCGAGGCTCAGCTGGTGGCACAGGGTGTCGCCGAGCAGCTGTCGAATCGTGTCGCGTTCCGTCGTGCAATGCGCAAGGCCATCCAGTCGGCCATGCGTCAGCCGAACGTCAAGGGCATCCGTGTGCAGTGCTCGGGCCGCCTCGGCGGCGCCGAGATGAGCCGCTCGGAGTTCTACCGTGAGGGTCGGGTCCCGCTGCACACGCTGCGTGCCGACATCGACTACGGGCTCTACGAGGCCAAGACCACCTTCGGTCGCATCGGCGTGAAGGTCTGGATCTACAAGGGCGACATCGTCGGTGGCAAGCGTGAACTCGCTGCCAACGCTGCAGCGCCGGCGGGCGACCGCCCCCGCCGCGAGCGTCCGACCCGCCCGCGTCGCTCCGGTGCCACCGGCACCACGGCGACCAGCACCGAGGCGGGCCGCGCTGCGACCGCTACGGCCGATGCACCCGCTTCGACTGAACAGAAGGAGGGCTGACGCATGTTGATCCCACGGCGGGTCAAGCACCGCAAGCAGCACCATCCGAGCCGTTCGGGTGCCGCCAAGGGTGGAACCCAGGTGACCTTCGGCGATTACGGCATCCAGGCTCTCGAGCCGGCCTACATCACCAACCGGCAGATCGAGTCCGCTCGTATCGCCATGACCCGACACATCAAGCGTGGCGGCAAGATCTGGATCAACATCTTCCCGGATCGCCCGCTCACCAAGAAGCCTGCCGAGACCCGCATGGGTTCCGGTAAGGGTTCGCCGGAGTGGTGGATCGCGAACGTCAAGCCCGGACGGGTGCTGTTCGAGATGAGCTACCCGAACGAGGAGATCGCCCGCGAGGCCCTGCGCCGCGCGATGCACAAGCTCCCCTGCAAGTGCCGGATCGTGACGAGGGAGGAGCAGTTCTGATGGCAACCGCAAGCCCTGCTACAGAGCTCCGCGAGCTGACCGAAGAAGAACTGGTCACCAAGCTCCGTGAGGCGAAGGAAGAACTGTTCAACCTTCGTTTCCAGATGGCCACCGGCCAGCTGGACAACAACCGCCGACTGCGCACGGTCCGTCACGAGATTGCGCGCATCTACACCGTCCTGCGTGAGCGCGAGCTCGGCCTGGCTACTGGTCCGGACGCAGGTGACGCGGCATGAGTGAGGAAAAGGCAGTGAGCACCAACAGCACCGAAGAGCGCGGTAGCCGCAAGGTCCGCACCGGGTACGTGGTCTCCGACAAAATGGAGAAGACGATCGTGGTCGAGCTCGAAGACCGGGTCAAGCACCCGCTCTACGGCAAGGTCATCCGTCGGACCTCCAAGGTCAAGGCGCACGACGAGAACGGCACCGCCGGCATCGGCGACCGCGTCCAGCTGATGGAGACCCGACCGTTGTCGGCCACCAAGCGCTGGCGTCTGGTCGAGGTCCTTGAGAAGGCCAAGTAAGCACCGAATAGCGTATCCAGTACGATGGTGGGGTTGCCCTGTGTAGAACAGAGGCGGCCCCACCATTGGTGGGCACAGACCGCGCGCGTCGGGTCGGAAATCTGCCGCGCAAGACTGGGCGATTCCTCGGATGTCGCCCGGTCGAACCAAGCCAGGTCAAGGAGAAGTAAGTGATTCAGCAGGAGTCGCGACTGCGTGTCGCCGACAACACGGGTGCCAAGGAGATTCTTTGCATCCGCGTTCTCGGTGGCTCGGCCCGTCGCTACGCCGGGATCGGCGACATCATCGTCGCCACCGTCAAGGACGCCGTCCCGGGTGGAAACGTCAAGAAGGGCGAGGTCGTCAAGGCCGTCATCGTCCGTACCACCAAGGAGCGTCGTCGTCCGGACGGCTCGTACATCAAGTTCGACGAGAATGCTGCCGTCATCATCAAGGCGGACAACGATCCTCGCGGCACTCGTATCTTCGGCCCCGTCGGTCGTGAGCTGCGCGAGAAGAAGTTCATGAAGATCGTTTCGCTCGCCCCGGAGGTGCTGTGATGAAGGTGCACAAGGGTGACACCGTGCTGGTCATCGCCGGCAAGGACAAGGGCGCGAAGGGCAAGGTCATTCAGGCTTTCCCCGCGACCAGCAAGGTCCTCGTCGAAGGCGTGAACCGCATCAAGAAGCACACCGCGGTTTCTGCGAATGAGCGTGGCGCCTCCTCGGGCGGCATCGTGACGCAGGAAGCCCCGATCCACGTTTCCAACGTTGCAGTCGTCGACTCGGACGGTAACCCCACTCGGGTGGGCTACCGGACCGACGAGGAGACCGGCAAGCGCGTTCGGATTTCCCGGAAGAACGGGAAGGACATCTGACATGACCTCCACCGAGAACAAGACTCAGCCGCGTTTGAAGGCCCGCTACCGTGCGGAGATCAAGGACGCGCTGAACGCTGAGTTCGCGTACGCGAACGTCATGCAGATCCCCGGCGTGGTCAAGGTCGTCGTCAACATGGGCGTCGGCGACGCTGCCCGCGACGCGAAGCTGATCAACGGCGCGGTTGCCGATCTCGCTCTGATCACCGGTCAGAAGCCCGAGATCCGCAAGGCCCGCAAGTCCATCGCGCAGTTCAAGCTGCGTGAGGGCATGCCGATCGGCGCGCGCGTCACGCTGCGTGGTGACCGCATGTGGGAGTTCCTGGATCGCCTGGTGTCGATCGCGCTGCCCCGTATCAGGGACTTCCGCGGTCTGTCGGGCAACCAGTTCGACGGCAATGGCAACTACACGTTCGGCCTCAACGAGCAGTCGATGTTCCACGAGATCGATGTGGACAAGATCGATCGTCCGCGCGGTATGGACATCACCGTCGTGACCACCGCCACCAACAACGAAGAAGGCCGTGCGCTGCTCAAGCACCTCGGCTTCCCGTTCAAGGAGAACTGAGCCCATGGCTAAGAAGGCACTGGTCAACAAGGCCAACAAGAAGCCGAAGTTCGCGGTGCGCGCCTACACCCGCTGCCAGCGTTGCGGCCGTCCGCACTCCGTGTTCCGCAAGTTCGGCCTGTGCCGAATCTGCGTTCGCGAGATGGCGCACGCGGGCGAGCTGCCGGGCGTTCACAAGAGCTCCTGGTAGTCAGTTTCTCCGAGCGCCGCTCGCGGAGTGAAAGACTTCCGTCCCGCACCCGCGGAACGGTGAATGTAAGACCCACTTCGTTGTAGGCCCACGGCCGAACCGGCCCCCGGTCTCCCTCACCTGCTGAGGGAGACCGGGGGAGCGGACCGGTGTTGTATGGGAACCGCAACGAGAAAGGTGCACAGGTCGAACTATGACCATGACAGATCCGATCGCAGACTTCTTGACTCGTCTGCGTAATGCCAACTCGGCGTACCACGACGAGGTGAAGCTCCCGCACTCGAAGCTCAAGGCGAACATCGCCGAGATCCTCAAGCGTGAGGGCTACATCGCGGACTACCGCTCCGAGGACGCCGAGGTCGGCAAGACGTTGATCGTCGACCTCAAGTACGGCCCGAGCCGCGAGCGCAGCCTCGCCGGCGTGCGCCGTGTTTCCAAGCCCGGTCTGCGCGTTTACGCGAAGTCCACCAACCTGCCCAAGGTCCTGGGCGGCCTCGGCGTGGCGATCATCTCCACGTCTTCCGGCCTGCTCACCGATCGTCAGGCGGCCAATCAGGGAGTGGGCGGGGAAGTCCTCGCCTACGTCTGGTAAGGGAGGCCACCACAATGTCGCGTATTGGAAAGATTCCGGTCGCCGTCCCCGCGGGCGTCGACGTGACCATCAACGGACAGGACGTCGCGGTCAAGGGCCCCAAGGGCACCCTGACGATGACCGTCTCCGAGCCGATCTCGGTCGCACAGGCGGACGGTGCCTTGCAGGTCACTCGTCCCGATGACGATCGCCGCAGCCGCGCGCTGCACGGTCTGTCGCGCACCCTGGTGCAGAACATGATCACCGGTGTGACCACTGGTTACACCACCAAGATGGAGATCCACGGCGTTGGTTACCGTGTGGCGCTGAAGGGCCAGGACCTCGAGTTCGCCCTCGGCTACAGCCACCCGGTGCCGATCGAGGCTCCGGAGGGCATCACCTTCGCTGTCGAGACGCCGACGCGGTTCTCGATCACCGGCATCGACAAGCAGAAGGTCGGCCAGATCGCGGCCAACATCCGTCGTCTGCGGAAGTCCGACCCGTACAAGGGCAAGGGCATCCGCTACGAGGGTGAGCAGGTCCGTCGCAAGGTCGGAAAGACGGGTAAGTGATATGAGCCAGACTGCAAATCAGAAGGCCAAGCGGATTCCGCTCGGCAAGGACGCGTCCACGACGCGTCGTCTGTCGAAGGCGCGTCGTCACTTCCGTCTGCGCAAGAAGGTCTCCGGTACCCCCGAGCGTCCCCGCCTGGTGGTGAACCGCTCCGCGCGGCACATCCACGTGCAGCTGGTGGACGATCTGGCCGGCAAGACCCTCGCCGCTGCGTCGACCATCGAGGCCGACGTGCGTGCGCTGGACGGCGACAAGAGCGCCCGTGGTGCCAAGGTCGGTCAGCTGATCGCCGAGCGTGCGAAGGCAGCCGGTGTGGAGTCCGTGGTCTTCGACCGCGGTGGCCACACCTACACCGGTCGTATCGCGGCCCTGGCTGACGCCGCTCGCGAAGGCGGGTTGAAGTTCTGATGACCAACGTTACTAACGGAAGGAATGCCTGATGCCGGGACGTCAAAGGCGTGACGGCGGAAGCGGACCCGCCGGACAGAATGGGCCGAACAGCGGCAGTGGCGACAACCGTGGCGGCCGTGACCGTCGCGACAACCGCCGCGACAACGCTGCCGAGAAGTCGAACTTCATCGAGCGGGTTGTCTCCATCAACCGCGTCTCGAAGGTCGTCAAGGGTGGTCGTCGCTTCAGCTTCACCGCTCTGGTGATCGTGGGCGACGGAAATGGACTCGTCGGCGTCGGTTACGGAAAGGCCAAGGAAGTTCCCGCGGCCATCCAGAAGGGTGTCGAGGAGGCTCGCAAGAGCTTCTTCCGCGTTCCCATGATCGCCAAGACCATCACTCACCCGGTTCAGGGTGAGGCGGCGGCCGGTGTGGTCATGCTGCGCCCGGCCAGCCCGGGTACCGGTGTCATCGCCGGTGGCGCGGTGCGTGCCGTGCTCGAGTGCGCGGGAATCCACGACATCCTGTCGAAGTCGCTCGGTAGCGACAATGCGATCAACGTCGTGCACGCGACGGTTGCTGCTCTCAAGGCTCTGCAGCGTCCGGAAGAGGTTGCGGCTCGCCGCGGCCTCCCCATCGAGGACGTTGCACCGGCCGGCATGCTGCGCGCTCGTGCACAGGCTGGGAGCGTGAAGTAATGGCACAGCTCAAGGTCACCCAGGTCAAGAGCACCATCGGCACGAAGCAGAACCAGCGGGACAGCCTGCGCACCCTCGGCCTGAAGGGCATCCGTCAGGAAGTCGTTCGTGAGGACAACGCGCAGAACCGCGGTCTGATCAACGTGGTGCGCCACCTCGTCACAGTTGAGGAGGTCTAACCATGACCATCAAGTTGCACCACCTCCGCCCCGCGCCGGGCGCCAAGACCGACAAGACTCGCGTCGGCCGCGGTGAGGGCTCGAAGGGCAAGACCGCCGGTCGCGGTACGAAGGGCACCAAGGCCCGGAAGAACGTCTCGGCCGGTTTCGAGGGTGGACAGATGCCGCTGCATATGCGTCTGCCCAAGCTCAAGGGCTTCACGAACCCGTTCCGCACGGAGTACCAGGTCGTCAATGTCGGCGACATCGCTCGTCTGTTCCCTGAGGGTGGACAGGTCGGCGTTGCCGAGCTCGTTGCGGCGGGCGCGGTTCGCAAGAACCAGCTCGTCAAGGTTCTCGCCGAGGGTGAGCTCACGGTCGCCGTCCAGGTGACCGCGAACAAGTTCTCCGGCGCTGCCAAAGAGAAGATCGCCGCTGCTGGTGGTACCGCCACCGAGCTGTGATTTCGCTCAGCTAGTCGTCGAATGGCCGCAGTACAGCCTCCGGGTCGTACTGCGGCCATTCGCCGCTCAGGCGTGCTCGAGAACGGGCATACTGGTGAGCGGCTCAGCCTCCGCAACGGGGCTGTAGTTTCATGTGTCACTGTTAGAGTTCTAGAGTTCTTCAATCCATTGGGACGGGTCGCTCGGCCTGCCTCCCCGCTAAGTCGTGCCAGGAGGATCTTTGCTTTCCGCCTTTGTCTCGGCCCTCAGGACTCCGGACCTGAGGCGGAAGATCCTTTTCACTCTCGGTCTCGTAGCGTTGTATCGGCTCGGTGCCACTCTGCCGTCGCCCGGTGTCGACACCGGCAATATCCGGGAATGTATAGACCAGGTATCCGGCGGCGATTCGGCCGGTATCTATTCGCTGATCAACCTGTTCTCCGGTGGCGCGCTCCTGCAGCTGTCGGTGTTCGCGATCGGCATCATGCCCTACATCACGGCGAGCATCATCGTCCAGCTGCTGACTGTTGTGATCCCGAAGTTCGAAGAGCTTCGCAAGGAGGGCCAGTCAGGGCAGGCGAAGATGACGCAGTACACGCGTTATCTCTCGATCGCACTGGCGATTCTGCAATCGACCGGCATCGTAGCCCTCGCCGCCCGTGGCCAGCTACTGCAGGGTTGTACCCAGCCGATCATTGCCGATGAGAGCGTGTTCGGGCTGGTCATCATCGTGCTCGTCATGACGGCCGGTGCGGCCCTCGTGATGTGGTTCGGCGAGCTCATCACCGAACGCGGCGTCGGCAACGGCATGTCCTTGCTGATCTTCGCGGGTATTGCCTCGCGTATCCCGTCGGAGGGTAAGGCGATCCTGGACAGCCGTGGCGGGCTGACGTTCGCGCTGGTGTGTGTTGCCGCGCTGGCGATCATCGCAGGTGTCGTGTTCGTCGAGCAGGGCCAGCGCCGTATCCCCGTGCAGTACGCCAAGCGGATGGTCGGCCGCAAGATGTACGGCGGCTCGTCGACGTACCTCCCGCTCAAGGTCAACCAGGCCGGCGTCATCCCGGTGATCTTCGCGTCGTCGCTGTTGTACCTGCCGAACCTCATCGCGCAGCTCACTGGCGCCAGCACGAATGCCGATCCGAGTTGGTGGCAGCGGTTCATCAACGAGTACCTGGTGAACCCGGCCAACCCCGTGTACATCCTGATCTACTTCGGGATGATCGTCTTCTTCACCTACTTCTACGTCGCGATCACCTTCAATCCGGAAGAGCGCGCGGACGAGATGAAGAAGTTCGGCGGATTCATCCCGGGCATTCGTCCGGGGCGTCCGACCGCCGATTACCTGAACTATGTCCTGAGTCGCATCACCCTGCCGGGTGCCATTTACCTCGGCACCATCGCTGTCCTGCCGAATCTGTTCCTCGATATGGGCAACTCGGGCGGCGCGGCGAACCTGCCGTTCGGCGGCACGGCGGTGCTGATTATGGTCAGTGTGGGTCTCGATACCGTGAAGCAGATCGAGAGCCAGCTAATGCAGCGAAACTATGAAGGGTTCCTCAAGTGAGACTTGTCCTCCTTGGTCCTCCCGGTGCCGGTAAGGGCACCCAGGCCGCGATCCTGTCCGAGAAGCTCGGCGTTCCGCACATCTCCACCGGAGATCTGTTCCGCGCCAACATCGGGCAGGAGACCCCGCTCGGACTCGAGGCCAAGAAGTACCTGGACGCGGGCGACCTGGTACCCAGCGAGATCACCAACAACATGGTCAAGGCGCGTGTGGGCGAGCCGGATGCGGCCAGCGGATTCCTGCTCGACGGTTTCCCGCGCACAGTCGATCAGGCCGAGGCGCTCGAGGGCATCCTCGAGGGTCTGGGTGAGAAGCTCGACGGCGTGCTGGCATTCGACGTCGATGACGACGTTGTCGTGGAGCGCATGCTCGCCCGCGGTCGTGCAGACGATACGGAGGACGTCATCCGCAATCGGATGCGCGTCTACCGCGAGGAGACCGCCCCGTTGCTCGAGTACTTCGCCGGCCAGATCGTCACCGTTGATGCCGTCGGCACTGTCGAAGAGGTCAGCGCGCGTGCGCTGGCTGCGCTGGGGAAGTAATGGCATTCGGCCGCAAGCGCAAGGTCGTCCCGTTCCGCACGGCGGGTGAGCTCGACGCCATGGCGGCGGCGGGCGCGATCGTCGGTACCGCCCTTGTGGCGGTGCGTGACGCGGCCAAGCCGGGGGTCAGCACTCTCGAACTGGATCAGGTTGCCGAGGCAGTGATTCGGGATGCGGGCGCGGTGCCGTCATTCCTCGGCTACCACGGATTCAGCGGATCCATCTGCTCATCGGTCAATGATCGGGTGGTGCACGGCATCCCGTCCGCCGACGACATTCTCGTCGAGGGCGACCTCGTGTCGGTCGATTGTGGGGCCATTCTCGACGGTTGGCACGGCGACTCGGCGTGGACTTTCGGCGTCGGAACTCTCAGCGAGGCCGATGCTCAGCTCAGCGAGGCGACCCGGCTGTCGATGGACGCCGGCATCGCGGCGATGATCGAGGGCAACCGCCTGACGGACGTCTCACACGCAATCGAGTTGGGTACGCGCGCTGCCGAGTCGGCGCACGGGCGTCATTACGGAATCGTCGACGGCTACGGCGGTCATGCGATCGGTCGTGAGATGCACATGGATCCGTTTCTGCCGAACGAGGGTGCGCCGGGTAAGGGACCGCATCTCGTGATCGGCTCGGTCCTGGCGATCGAACCGATGCTGACGCTCGGCACCCACGAGACCGAAGTGCTGGGCGACGACTGGACTGTGGTCACCACAGACGGCAGTCGTGCCGCCCATTGGGAGCACACGGTTGCTGTCACGGAGGACGGTCCGCGGATTCTGACGCTTCGCCCCGGCGGCAACTGAGCTCGGGACGATCTCTACGACGAAACACCGAACGGGCAGTGATCACGTCACTGCCCGTTCGGTGTTTCTGCGTTCGGGCGGGTCAGGCGTCGAGCAGCACGGTGACGGGGCCGTCGTTGACCAGGCTTACCCGCATGTGCTCGCCGAAGCGTCCCGTTTCGACGGTGGCGCCGAGCTCCCGAAGCGCGTCGGCGAACGCGTCGACGAGTGCTTCGGCCACCGGCCTGGATGCGGCTGGTGACCAGGAGGGTCGACGGCTGCGCCGGGTGTCGGCCATGAGTGTGAACTGGCTGACGACCAGAATTGGCGCGCCGACGTCGGAGGCAGACTTCTCGCCGTCGAGGATTCGCAGTCGCCACACACGGCGCGCAAGGTTCGATGCCGATGTCGGATCGTCGTCGTGACCGACGCCGACGAGTACGAGCAGGCCCTGTGCGCCGGCCGGTGGCGCGATCCGGGCTACCTGTTCACCGTCGACATCGACGGAGGCGGATGTGACTCGCTGCACCAGTGCGCGCATGTGCGTGACGTCCCTTCGAGGAAGGCTGCGACACAGGGCGTCCGGCCGCAGGAGACAGCATTTGGCCTGGTCGGCAAATCCCGGTAGGATGGATCAACGGTGCGCCCTGCGTATCGGTTGTTTGCGCGTTCGGCCTTGTGTCGGCGATTCGTTTTCGGCCGGTGAACTGCACTTCGCAGTGTTCAGGGCCACCGCTGTAGCGGATACCGGAGACGGTAGCCGATGCATCCAAACGCCACTCAACGGATCGCGGAGGATATGGCTAAGAAAGACGGGGCCATCGAGGTCGAGGGACGAGTTGTCGAACCGTTGCCCAATGCGATGTTCCGCATTGAGCTCGAGAACGGCCACAAGGTCCTCGCGCACATCAGCGGCAAGATGCGTCAGCACTACATTCGCATCCTTCCCGAGGATCGCGTGGTCGTGGAGCTGTCGCCCTACGACCTGTCGCGTGGACGCATCGTTTACCGCTACAAGTAGAAGCTTCCCCGGCCGCATCCGGCCGGGGAGAACTATGCTCACCGTCCGGTGGGCACACAACAGGAGATCAGACGCAACGTGAAGGTTCAGCCTAGCGTCAAGAAGATCTGCGAGAAGTGCAAGGTGATTCGCCGGAACGGGCGCGTCATGGTGATCTGCGAGAACCTGCGTCACAAGCAGCGTCAGGGCTAAGTCTCTCGGACTGAGTCCAGTAGTTCATCGGCTTCTTCGAAGATCTGCTTGGCAACAAGCAAAGAAGACCTCTCAGCACCAGCCAGTACCGGGGCCCTCGGGCAGGTACTGGTAAACCCCCGGCACGGAGGCCGGGGCCCCACTGCGATGTTGAACCGCAGAGTTTTCTGACGCAGGGGACGGACTGGGAGCAGACCTCCGCACACCGATAGGAAATGCCGACATGGCACGTCTCATGGGTGTCGATCTTCCCCGCGAAAAGCGGATGGAGATCGCACTGACTTACATCTACGGCATCGGCCGTACCCGTTCCAAGGAGATCCTGGACGCGACCGGCGTCAGCCCGGACCTGCGTAGCAAGGATCTCGGCGACGACGACCTGACGAGGCTGCGCGATTACATCGAGGGCTCCGAACTCAAGGTCGAGGGTGACCTGCGCCGCGAGGTTCAGGCCGACATCCGCCGCAAGATCGAGATCGGCTGCTACCAGGGCCTGCGCCACCGTCGTGGTCTGCCCGTGCGTGGACAGCGCACCAAGACCAACGCTCGTACCCGTAAGGGCCCGAAGCGCACGATCGCAGGGAAGAAGAAGAAGTAATGCCCCCTAAGTCACGTAGCACCGGTCCGAAGAAGACCCAGAAGGCGCGCCGCAGGGACAAGAAGAACGTCCCGCACGGTGCCGCTCACATCAAGAGCACCTTCAACAACACGATCGTCTCGATCACCGACCCGGCCGGCAACGTCATCTCCTGGGCGTCGTCGGGCCACGTGGGCTTCAAGGGCTCGCGTAAGTCGACTCCCTTCGCTGCTCAGCTGGCCGCCGAGAACGCCGCCCGCAAGGCGCAGGAGCACGGCGTGAAGAAGGTCGACGTCTTCGTCAAGGGCCCCGGCTCGGGACGCGAGACCGCGATCCGTTCGCTCCAGGCTGCAGGTCTCGAGGTCGGCACGATCTCCGATGTCACCCCCCAGCCCCACAACGGCTGCCGTCCGCCCAAGCGGCGTCGGGTCTAGCGGGAAGGATAGGTAGAAGAAAATGGCACGTTATACCGGACCCATCACCCGCAAGTCGCGTCGTCTGCGCGTCGACCTCGTTGGAGGCGACCAGGCGTTCGAGCGTCGTCCTTACCCGCCGGGCCAGCATGGCCGCGCGCGGATCAAGGAGAGCGAGTACCTGCTCCAGCTGCAGGAGAAGCAGAAGGCTCGCTTCACCTACGGCGTCATGGAGAAGCAGTTCCGCCGCTACTACCAGGAGGCAATCAACCGTCCCGGTAAGTCCGGCGAGAACCTCCTCCAGATCCTGGAGTCACGTCTCGACAACGTCGTGTACCGCGCAGGCCTCGCTCGCACCCGCCGCCAGGCGCGTCAGCTGGTCTCGCACGGCCACTTTCTCGTGAACAACAAGAAGGTCGACATCCCCAGCTACCGCGTCTCGCAGTACGACATCATCGATGTCCGCGAGAAGTCGCTGTCGACGCTGCCCTTCCAGATCGCCCGCGAGACCCAGGGTGACCGCCCGATCCCGGGTTGGCTGCAGGTTGTCGGCGGACGTCTTCGCATCCTGGTGCACCAGCTCCCCGTGCGCGCGCAGATCGAGGTTCCGCTGCAGGAACAGCTGATCGTCGAGTTCTACTCGAAGTAGGGCGCTGCGTGTCCGTGAGGTGGTCGGCGGGTCTCAGGACCGGCCGGCCCCTCACGGGCCCAAGGCCCCTTCCCATCGTGGACGTCAAATAGCGGACGTCCGTACAGGAGGAAATCCAATGCTCATTTCTCAGCGACCTACGCTGACCGAAGAGGTCATCGCTGAAAACCGCTCGAAGTTTGTCATCGAGCCCCTCGAGCCAGGCTTCGGGTACACCCTCGGCAACTCGCTGCGCCGCACCCTGCTGTCGTCGATCCCCGGCGCTGCTGTCACCAGCATCCGTATCGACGGCGTTCTCCACGAGTTCACCACCGTTCCCGGCGTGAAGGAGGATGTCACCGACATCATCCTGAACCTCAAGGGCCTGGTCGTGAGCTCCGAAGAGGATGAGCCGGTCACCATGTACGTCCGCAAGCAGGGCCCCGGGGCCGTGACGGCAGGCGACATCGTTCCCCCGGCCGGTGTGACGGTCAACAACCCGGATCTGCACATTGCCACCCTGAACGACAAGGGAAAGCTGGAGATCGAGCTCGTTGTCGAGCGCGGTCGCGGCTACGTCCCCGCCGTCCAGAACAAGGCGTCCGGCGCCGAGATCGGCCGGATCCCGGTCGACTCGATCTACTCGCCGGTGCTCAAGGTCACCTACAAGGTGGAGGCCACTCGCGTCGAGCAGCGCACCGACTTCGATCGGCTCGTGCTTGACGTCGAGACCAAGAATTCCATCACCGCTCGGGACGCGCTCGCTTCGGCGGGCAAGACCCTGGTTGAGCTCTTCGGCCTGGCCCGTGAGCTGAACGTCGAAGCAGAAGGCATCGAGATCGGACCCTCGCCCGCCGAGGCCGATCACATCGCTTCCTTCGGACTCCCCATCGAGGATCTGGACCTGACGGTCCGTTCCTACAACTGCCTCAAGCGCGAGGGTGTTCACACCGTCGGTGAGCTGGTTGGTCGCACCGAGTCCGATCTGCTGGACATCCGCAATTTCGGACAGAAGTCCATCGACGAGGTGAAGGTCAAGCTGCATTCGCTCGGCCTCGCCCTCAAGGACAGTCCTGCGTCCTTCGATCCCACCACCGTGGCCGGCTACGACGCCGCGACCGGTACGTGGAGCGACACGGACGGCGGTACCTTCAGCGACGCTGAGGGCGCCGAGCAGGACTACGCCGAGACCGAACAGCTGTAACCCGTATCACCCGGCACATGGGCAAATGTGCTGGGCGAGCCCAGAGGAGCTCCAATGCCCAAGCCCAAGAAGGGTGCTCGCTTCGGCGGGTCGGCTTCGCACCAGAAGGCGATCTTCGCCAACCTGGCGACTGCTCTCTTCGAGCACGGCCGAATCACCACCACGGAGTCCAAGGCCAAGGCCCTGCGTCCGTACGCCGAGAAGCTCGTGACCCACGCCAAGGCCGGAACGCTCGCGCACCGTCGCGAGGTTCTCAAGGTCATCCGCAACAAGGATGTCGTGCACACCCTGTTCGCGGAGATCGGTCCGTTCTACGCCGACCGCAACGGCGGCTACACCCGCATCATCAAGACTGTCCCCCGCAAGGGTGACAACGCTCCGATGGCGATCATCGAGCTGGTGCAGGAGAAGACCGTCACCTCCGAGGCCGACCGCGCTCGTCGCGTCGCGGCTTCGCAGGCTCCGGCCGACAGCTCGGAGAACGTGGTGGAGGCCGTCGAGGCCGATGCCACCGAGGCCGAGGTCGAGAATGCTGACGCAGTGATCGAGGCCGTCGAAGACGAGACCGCGACCGCAGCCGACGCCGACGAGGCCAAGAAGGACTAGTCCACTTGGTTTCGGCACACATTTCGCACGATGCCGAATCGAACGAACCCGTCGTCCCCGCTGGGGGCGGCGGGTTCGTTCGATTGCGCCTCGACATAGCGTACGACGGCACCGACTTCTCCGGCTGGGCGCGTCAGCCCGGCCGCCGCACCGTGTGCGGCGAGATCGAGGAGAAGATCGGCGCGATCGTCCGTACCCCTGTTCTACTCACGGTCGCCGGCCGCACCGACGCGGGTGTGCATGCGAGTGGTCAGGTCGCGCACGTGGATGTCCCGGCCGATATGATCCCCGACGATCCGTCGCGTCTGGTGCGTCGACTGGCGCGGTTCCTGCCCAAGGACGTACGGGTGAAGAACGTCTCGTTGGCGCCCGAGCACTTCGACGCGCGGTTCTCCGCGATCCGCCGCCACTATGAGTATCGACTCTCGACGGCACCGTACGGCGTCGACCCGTTGCGGGCGCGGGATACCGTCGCCTGGCCCAAGGACGTGGATCTCGACGCGATGAGTGACGCCTCGTCCCGGCTGCTGGGTCTGCACGATTTCGCTGCGTTCTGCAAGCGGCGGGAGGGCGCGACGACGGTGCGCGAATTGCAGCGCTTCGAGTGGGAGCGCCGTGGCGACGAGTTGACGGCCTTCGTGAGTGCCGACGCGTTCTGCTGGTCGATGGTCCGCAGCCTGGTCGGCGCGATGCTCTCGGTCGGCGAGGGCCGTCGCTCGATCGAGTGGGCCGCAGGACTTCTCGCGGAGCGTGAACGCGCGAGCGCCGTGGCGGTCGCCCCGGCGCACGGGCTGTCGCTCGTGCGGGTGGACTATCCCGCCGACGAGGATCTGGCCGCGCGCAACGAGGCCACCCGGGAGACGCGTAGCGCGGTCGATCCGGGCGGCCTCGGGTGCTGCGGAGGCTGAGCGTCAGCCCGCGAGCTGCCGGGCGATCACCAGACGCTGAATCTGGTTGGTGCCCTCGAAGATCTGCGTGATCTTCGCTTCCCGCATGTACCGCTCGACGGGGAAGTCCTGCGTGTAGCCGTAGCCGCCGAACACCTGGACGGCGTCAGTGGTGACTTTCATGGCGGCGTCGGTTGCGACGAGCTTGGCTACGGATGCGTTGCGGGAGTAGGGCAGCCCCGCATCACGACGGCGGGCAGCGTCGATGTAGGTGGCGCGGGCCGAGTCGACGGCGGCGGCCATGTCGGCGAGTACGAACCCGAGCCCTTGATGGTCGATGATTCGCTTCCCGAATGCCTTGCGCTCCTTGGCGTATGCGACGGCATCGTCGAGCGCGCCCTGCGCCAGCCCGACTGCAACGGCGGCGATGCCGAGGCGTCCGGAATCCAGCGCGCTGAACGCGATGGGCAGGCCCTGTCCGGTCTTGCCGATCAGCCGTTCGCCCGGGACGAATGCGTCGTCGTAGTGGGCGGCGGTGGTGGGGACCGCGCGCAGTCCCATCTTTTCCTCGGGCTTCCCGAAGCTGAGCCCCTCAGTGTCCTTCGGGACGAGGAAGCACGAGATCCCGCGGGCACCTTCGTCGCTCGTGCGAGCGAAGAGGGTATAGAAGTCGGCCCGGCCGCCGTTGGTGATCCACGCCTTGCTGCCGTTGATGCGGAAGCCGCCGTCCACCTCGGCGGCGCGGCATGTCAGCGCGGCGGCGTCGGAGCCGGCCTGCGGTTCGGACAGGCTGTAGGCGCCGATGGTCTCGCCGCCGAGCATGTCAGGAAGCCACTGCGCCTTCTGCTCGTCGGTGCCGTGGGTCGCGAGCGCGAAGCACGACAGGCTGTGCACGCTCGTCGCGACGGCGACGGCCGCCCAGCGCGCCGCGATCTCCTCGAGTACCTGCAGGTAGACCTCGTACGGCTGGTTGCCGCCGCCGAACTCCTCCGGGTAGGGCAGGCTCAGCAGTCCCGCCCGTCCTAGCGCGGGGAACGCTTCATCCGGGAAGGTCTCGTGCTTCTCGTGCTCGTCGACGAGCGGTGCCAGGACCTTGTCGGCAATCTCGCGGGTGAGGTCGATCAGGTCGTGGGCTTCGGGTGTGGGCAGCAGGCGTTCGACGGGCACGTAGTCTCCTCGGGAATATGGTACTAGATTCGATACTGCAGTACTGTCTAGCGTATGGCAACCCCTGTGAAGACGACGGCCCGGCAGTTCGCGCTGTTCGATGCCCTGGTCGAGTTGATCCTGGCGGAAGGGTTCGCGGCTCTCACGCTGGACGACATCGCGGCGCGTCTGCACTGCTCGAAGTCGACCCTCTACCGGCTCGCCGACAGCAAGGACCAGCTGGTCCGCGCGGCGACTGTTCACTTCTTCCGGGGAGCAACCGATCGGGTGGAGGCGAGCCTGGAGGGGGTCGTCGGTGCCCGGGAGCGTATCCGCACGTACCTCGAGGCCGTGGGGGAGCAGCTACGTCCCGCGTCCGCGCGGTTCATGGAGGACCTGTCCGGGGTTTCTGCCGTGCGGGAGGTCTACGAGCGAAACACCCGGTTCGCCGCGCGGCGGGTGCAAGAACTGATCACCGACGGCGTCGAGGCCGGGGAACTGCGGGACGCACACGCGGCCTTCGTGGGCGATGTCGCGGCGGCGGCGATGGTGCGCATCCAGCAGCGCCAGGTGGCGACGTCGACCGGGCTCGACGATGCGCAGGCCTACCAGGAGTTGGCGATTCTGCTGACCGAGGGCCTCTAGGATCGGCGAAAAGGAAAGCGAGTAGGCCGATGGACGAACCCCTGCGTCTCGAAGTGATCGTCGGCAGCGTCCGCACGAAGCGGTTCGCACCGACGATCGCCGACTGGTTCGTCGAGCGCGCCCATGGGCGCGACGCATTCGACACCACAGTCCTCGATCTCGCAGATACTCCGCTGCCCCAGGACCTTTCGAGCACTCCCGGCGTCGAGCGCTTCACCGAACGTATCGGGCAGGCTGACGCATTCGTTGTGGTGACCAGCGAGTACAACCACGGCTACCCGGCCGCCCTGAAGACCGCCCTCGACACAGTCAAGTACGAATGGCGGGCCAAGCCTGTCGGATTTGTCGCGTACGGGGGCATGTCCGGCGGTTTGCGTGCCGTCGAGCAGCTACGTCAGGTCGTTGCCGAACTGCACATGGTCTCGATCCGGGAGAGCGTCAGTTTTCACCAGGCGCGCAAGCACTTCGACCCAGCTGACGGCGCCGCGAACGACGCGGCCGAGCGGATGCTGACCCAGTTGGCCTGGTGGGCGGACGCGCTCCGGATGCAAAGGCGGCGCGCACCCTATCCGGGCTGAGGTGCAGCCGGACTGGAGAGTCAGCGTGCCGGAGCGAGTCGGGTGGCGCTGCGCGGGCGTCCGATGAACGCGGTTTCCGAGGGGATCGTCACCAACACCAATTCGACGCGATGTTCACCCGCGGTGAGCACTACCCGATCGCCACCTGCGCCCGGCTGCACGATCGAGACGTCCGTCGTCGCCGAGAGCCGCAGGCCCGGATCGCTCGACAGGTGGATGGTGGTGACGCCGGCGCGCGCCGGGGGAGCCCCGATGCCGTCGAGCAAGATCGTGTCGAATCCGGTGTCCGACCACGATCCGGTGTCCGACCACGCCGGACCGCCCGCGATCCGCAGTAGATCCGGAGTGGCGACCGCGTCGACCAGGGGTGCCCAGGCGTGCGGTCTGTCGGTGTGGATCAGGATTCGGGCACCGGTCGCCACAGCGCGGAAGACGATCTGTTGCGCGAGGTACAGCTCGCCGGCGACGTGCACATTCGAGACACCTGGTCCCGTGATCCGGGCTGAGACCGCGTGTCCGTCGGAGTCGGAGCCGATGAGCTGACCGCATCCGGACACAGGGAGGCACAGTGCGTCGAGTGTCCGGGGATCGACCTCGGTCATCGGCGCGATGCCGTCGAGTTCCGGTGGTGCGGTGGGAAGCTGGGACAGCAGTCCGTCGCGGTGCCTGCCCTGCATCGAGACCAGCCCGCGCAGGCCGAGCCGTCCGGGCAGCGTACGAGTCGTGCGCCGGAAGGTCGCGCCCACCCGTACCGACTGGGACGCGCGGCCCGGACGCAGATGTATTGCGACGGTCGTATCCAGCCCGGGTGCCGCCCACACCGCGGCGAGCAACTCGCGGGTGAGGCGGCGAGGATCGATCGCGTTGCCCACGTTGTGTGCTCCGGGAGTGGGTACGTGGGACCATTCCTGACCCATGTCGGCTGGGCTCACGCCGTGCGAGAGACGCGCGGCGACCGCTTCGATCTCGGACGCGGTCAGTATCCGGGAGTGGCAACCGGCATCGGCGATCGCTCGGACGATCCGGGTCGCAGCTACGGTCACGGTCCGCGAAGCGCCCTCCTCGCCGCCGCCCCGGCGCGCGACCGAGGCGGCGTTGTCGGCGGCGTCGAAGCGGAGTACGACCCAGACACTGCGTTGTGCGATTGCCGGAAGCGGTCCGATCAGGGTGTCGTAGACGTCGGCAGCGGGGATGCCCGGGGCGGATCGTCGGCCGTGGCTGAGAACGTCGATCCCGCTGAGCGTCACGTCGTGCTGTTCCAGACACTGCGCAAGCGTCGTGACGGGCAGCTGTCCGGGGGAGTCGAAGCCTTCACGTGTGATGCGAGTGAGGCTGCGGGACGGCGGAATCAGCTCCACGACCGCGAGTACCTGCCCGCCGCTCCAATGCAGACCCACGGACTGGCCGGGCGCTCGGAAGTCGACGGTGCGGCCGCTGTCGGGCCGGGTGTCACGCAGGTACCGCCAGCCGTTCTCGGCCCAGGAGAGCACCGGTCGTCCCCCGAAACGCGCGAACGGCAGTGCGCCGACGAGGATCCCTGCCACGACGGCGGCCCATACCGCAGACCCGGCAGACAATGCGAGACAGGCAACCAGAACGGCAAGCGCCTCTCCGGTGATGATCGTGGCGACCAGAACGGCCGCCGATCGTGGACGGCGTCCGACACGGCAATGGTCCACGGTTCCTCCCCGATACCTGAACCAGACGGACAGTGCAGTTGTCCGTCGAAAGGTGTGTTGCAGCGAACTGTACTGTGTGGATCCGTAGCGTGCGCCTCACGGGGGAGGGAAGATGGCAGCACAGCCGACGACGCGATGGCAGGTCAGCGGATACCGGTTTCTGGTCCGGCGGATGGAACACGCGCTGGTCCGTAGAGATGTGCGCATGTTGCACGATCCCATGCGGTCGCAGTCGAGGGCGCTCGCCGTGGGGGCAGTTCTCGCGTGCCTCGGGCTTGCGGCCTGCGCTGCACTGGCTCTGATCCGGCCGCTGGACAAGATCGGTAACGCGTCGATTGTCGTCGGAAAGGACTCGGGCGCAATGTTCGTCGTCGTCGACGGCGCGCTGCATCCCGTCCTCAATCTGGCCTCGGCGCGGCTCATCCTCGGCGAGTCCGCGCAGCCGGTGACGGTCAAGGAGTCCGAGCTCGACACGATGCCGCGTGGCGCCCTCCTCGGAATACCCGGTGCACCCTCCTCACTGCCGAGCGGCGGCACGGACGGGCATCCGTGGACGGTGTGCAACACGGTGTCCTCAGGTGGAAGCCGTTCCGTTGCAACGTCGGTGATCGTGGGAGATCCCGACTGGAGCGATCGGGTCGGCAGGCTCGACCCGGACGAGGCCCTGCTGGTAGAGAGCGATGAGACGACATTCCTGGTGTACGACGGCCGACGCGCACCGATCGATCTTCGCGATCAGGCGGTAACCCGGGCACTCGGGTTGGAGGGCGCGCGCCCCAGGCCCGTCAGCCGCGGCATGCTCAATGCCATCCCGCAAGTGCTGCCGATCGCGCCGCCCGTCATCCCAGGTGCGGGAACGGCCCCCACCTTCGACATCAATGGCAGGACTGTCGGTTCCGTCGTCAAGGTCATGCGCGACGACACCGCCCACTATTACGTGGTACTACGGGACGGGGTGCAGGAGGTGAGTGCCGCTACCGCCTTCCTCATCCAGTTCGCGGACTCGCAGGGACAGTCGGCAATGGCCGCCGTCACCCCCGACGCGCTCGCGAAGGCGCCGACCGCACATGAACTCGAGGTGTCGACATTCCCCCGGTCCGCACCGCGTCTCGTCGGCGATGGCGACGACCCGGTCAGCTGTCTGACCTGGACTCCGATGGGGACTTCCGAGGGCGACGACTCCGGACGCGTCGCTGCCACCCTGTCGTTGTCGGCGGGGCGGGCGCTGCCGATCCCCGAGCAGGCTCGTACGGTCCGGCTCGCGCAGGCGGACGGGTCCGGAGACAAGGCGGACGCGGTCTATTTCCGCCCGGGCAGTAGCGGATTCGTCCAGACCACCGGACTCGAGTCGGGCAGCTCGCGCAAGGGCGCAATGTTCTTCGTCGCGGACACCGGTGTGCGGTACGGCATCCCGAATTCCGACGCTGCCGAGGCGCTCGGATTCGAGGTCCCCGGCCCACCCGCACCCTGGCGGATCGTCGAACTACTCGCGCCCGGACCGACACTGGGCCGGGACGAGGCACTCGTCGCCCATGACGGCGTGGCATCCGATGAAAAGGCCGCACCGATCGCGGCGGGCAACTAGGCAATCACCGCTACCGGCGCCACCGCCGCAGGGGGAACGAGGCGAGTACTCCGAGGAACGCCAGCGCCACGATTGCGCCGGTCCCGGCCAGCGCCACGGTTCGCGGCCGGTTATCCGGTGCCGGTGCCGGTTTCGGAGCGGGCAGGGCGGTCGAGTGCGGCGCGTTGTCGAGGACGAAATCCAGGGGGATGTCGTCACTGACAGCGGCCAGCGGATCGACAACGCCATGCCCCATATAGGGATTCCAGCCTTCGGCCGGAGCGTGCGCGGTGGCTTCGATTCGTGTGATGACCTGCCGTGCCGTCAACTGCGGGTATCGCGCCCGGACCAGTGCGGCGGTCGCGGACACCAGGGGAGCTGCGAAGCTGGTGCCGTCGAACGCGTTCTGCTGGCCTTGCGGGGTGATCCACTCGCGGGTCTGGCCCCGGCCATCGGAATTGAGCGAGACGATCCCGGTTCCGGGCGCGGCGACGTCCACCCACGGCCCGCCGAGGCTGAACTGTGACGAGGATCCGTCGGGGTCGACGGATCCGACGGTCAGCACGTAGTCGTCGTACCACGCCGGTGTCGCGATGGTGACCACTGAATTCCACAGGTCGGCGCCCGGATCGAGCGGATCGGCCGACAGGTTCTGCGGCGTGCACCCGCCGGACTCGTAGTTGCCGGCGGCGGCGACCACCACCGCGTTCTTGACCGTCGCGGCGTACTGGATTGCCGCACCGAGGGACTGGTCACCGATGCCGTCAGCGGCGGATCGGCAGGCAACCTCCGAGATGTTGATGACGGTCGCACCCATGTCCGCGGCGTGCCGGACGGCCATCGCCATGGTCTGGGTATTGCCGTAGCCGGTGGAATTCTGCACGTCGTTCGTGTTCTCGCGGCGCCGGGCCTCGGAGAATTTGGCGCTGGACTGGCGGATCGTGATGATCCGTGCCTCGGGTGCTCCACCCGCGAAGCCGGAACCGGGCACCGGTTCGGCGGCGATCAGTCCGGCGACGATGGTGCCGTGGGCGTCGCAGTCCCCGATGCCATCGCCGTTCGACACGTAGTCGCCGCCGGGAATCAGGTTCGGCAGGCGTGGGTGTCGTGACACCCCGGTGTCGATGACGGCGACCGTCTGGCCGCGGCCGCGGCTGAGTGGCCACACCGACTCGAATCCCATCGTCCGTTGCGGCAGTGGCATATCCGGGTTGTCGGCCATCGGCAGTGCCAACGCACACGCATTGCGCTGTTCGGTCGGCTCGAGCGGTGCCGGCCGACTGGGCGGTGGTAGGCGTCCGGGATCGATCGGGGCCGGTACGACTGCGGCGGCACTGCCCTGGCCGAGCGTGGCGGTGAGCGTGACGATGACGGCGACGAGGGACACCCGCAGGCCGCGGTTCACAGGCCGCGTAGGGCAGCGAAGAGGCCGGAGACCCAGCACACCAGCGGCAACACGGCCGCGATGGCCGTGTAGTCGACCAACTCCGCGAGCCGGCGCTGCACGGGAGAGAAGGATCGCTGCGGTGCGAGAATACCCAGGGCTAGGGCGGCCGCGACGAACACTGTCGCCGCGACGAACAGGGCGAGGCCCGCATGCGGCACCGCGACAGCGGTGCCGGCGAACAGCAGCACGAGGATCGCGCCGCCGCCGGCGATCAGAGCGACTGCCTGCTCGGCGGAACTGTAGGTGCGCCCCCGGAACATCAGCACCGATGCGGCGGCTATGGCGAGACCCGTTCCCGGCCAGTAGATGCTGGACGATCCCGATGGTGTGCAGGCGAGGAGGGCGCCGAAGACGGTGAGCAGACTCATCGCGCTCACCAGCCCCGTGAGATACCGGCGGGCGCGGTCCGCGCGGGCCTCGATGGTCGCGAACGACGGGGACTGCCTGCTGTCGTCGGGGTCGTCCTCGGCGGGGTCGACCGACGTGCCGGGCGCGGGTACCGGCGGGAGGGGCAATTTCGCCAGCAGCATTGCACTGCGCGGTGCGAACACCAATCCGGTGAGTGCTGCACCGGTGAGCAGTGCACCCACCGCGTGCGGGGTTTGTTCGGTGAGGGTCGCCACCGCGGCCGCCCCGGATCCGAGCAATGCGACAGCCGCGGCACCGGTGAACACGGCGGGCCCGACACCGCTGACCCGCAACGAAAGAACGGACGACGCCCCGACGATGACAAGGCCGAGCATCAGGTGGGGTGCGCCCCGGTCACCGGGCACGAGCAGGATGCCCGCCGCGAAGGCGACGGGCAGCGCCGCGGTGCCCAACACAAGTGCGGATGCGCGGTCGTCGTAGATTCGGCTGCTCACGACACCCGCCACGAGGAACAGGACCATCGTGAACAGTCCGCACGCCGCGGCGATGACGGACGTTGTGCCGCCGTCGGTCTGGAGTAGCGCGAACGCGCCCGCGACAGTCGCGGCGATCGCCAGTGCGGAGCCGGTGAGCCGCGCAGCGCGCGGCGTCCACGGATGGCTGTGACCAGCGTCGGCCACCGCGACGTTGTACATGATGTCGTCGAACAGCGGTGGCGGAGCACTCGCCTCAGCGGTGTCGAACACCAGGAGTTCGCCGTCGAGGACACCGTGCTCCTGCAGGCTCATCGCGGGTGACAGCGGCGGTTGGCCCACCCGCGAGAGCGTCCACCGGACCGGCTCGGTGCGGACGCTCGTGACGTCGAACTCGTTCGTGGCGCTGTGCTTTTCGATCAGATCCGCAATTCCCGGAATCAGCAACTCGACGGGGACTGCATTGGGCAGGGCCAGATCGATCTGCGTCCGCGGCGCGAGGACCGTCAGACGGCACAGGTCGGCCGCCCCGCGCGGCCGCGCGCCGACGCTCGATGCATGGTCTGCCTGCACAACTGTCACGATCGACCCCCCGGATTCCGCGACCCGGATCCCCACCCGGATCGCTCGCTACGAAAACACCGGAACTCTACGTCACGGGCTGTCGGGGCCTCGACCGCGTGCAGCGCGTGCCGTGCGGTAGTTTCTCACTTCGCGCGCCGGACCGGTGGGGGAGACTCGGTTTCGGGGTGACGGCGGTTCGGACGCGGACCGCACTTCGTCTTGGGGGGTGAGGCTGTGGGGACCGTGCGTTTCGTAAGGAAGGCGCGTCGGGAGGCGCCGAGGACACCTGGCGGTGAGGTGAGCCTGCAGACACCGCCCGAGATTCCACGGATCACCCCCGGCAACCTGATCACGAAGCTGCTCCCGCTGGTGATGGTCGCGGCGATGATCGGAATGGTCGCGCTGATGTTCACCTCGGGCATGGCGAAGAACCCGATGTCCTTGCTGTTCCCGGCGATGATGATGGTCTCGATGCTGGGCATGCTGGCCGGATCGGGCCGTGGTGGCGGGGCGAAGGCCGCGGAGGCCAATGAGGAGCGCAAGGACTACCTGCGCTACCTCGACCAACTGCGACGCGACGCACTCGACACCGGGCGCCAGCAGCGCAAGGCTCTCGAGTGGAGCCACCCTGACCCACAGTTGCTGTGGACGCTGGCCGGTACCGGGCGGATGTGGGAGCGCCGCGTCACCGATGCGGACTACTGCCATGTGCGCGTGGGGCGGGGCGGCCAGCGGCTCGCGACGCGCCTGATTCCTCCGGAGACCGGACCCGTCGAGGACCTCGAGCCGGTATCCGCGGTGTCGTTACGGCGATTCGTGCGCGCGCATTCGGTGGTCGCGGAACTGCCGACGGCGGTGTCGTTGCGGGGATTCGCGGCGGTTTCGATCGACGGTGATCGGCACGAAGCCCGTGCGCTGGTGCGTTCGATGCTGCTGCAACTGTGCGTGTTCCACGGGCCGGACCAGCTACAGCTGGCGATCGTGTGTGGCCCCGACACGGCGGCGGAGTGGGAGTGGGCGAAATGGCTGCCCCACGCACAGCATCCGGATGCGTTCGACGGCGTCGGGCCGTCCCGCATGGTCTACGGCTCGGTCCTCGAGCTCGAGTCCGCCCTGGGGACGCAGCTGGCCATGCGTGGTCGCTTCGCGCGGAGTGCGCCGCCCACGCTCGGCGTACCGCAGATCGTCGTCGTGATCGACGGCGGAATTCTCGACGGCGAAACCGGATTGGCCGCCGACGGCGGACTGGATTCGGTGACACTGCTCGATCTCAGCGGCTTCTGCCCGCGACTTGCGGCCACTCGCGGTCTGCAGCTCGTGGCCTCCGACGGTTCACTCGGTGCGCGCAGCGGCGCGGGCGTCGAGACGTTCGCTGCGGCGGATCTGCTCACCGAGGCGCAGGCGCGGGCGGCAGCACGCCGATTGGCGCCGTACCGGGCTGCGGACCGCACGTCTACGGACAGCGAGGGCACCGGCATCCCGATAGCCGCGGGGTGGAGCAAGCTGCTCGGACTCGGTGACATCGGGAAGTTCGATCCCGACCGCGCATGGTTGCCACGGCAGGGGCGGGAGCGGTTGCGGGTGCCGATCGGGGTCGGCGTCGACGGCAGCCCGGTCGAGCTCGACCTGAAGGAGGCGGCCGAGAACGGCATGGGTCCGCACGGTCTCTGCATCGGCGCTACGGGGTCGGGCAAATCCGAGTTCCTGCGTACCCTCGTGCTCGGCTTGCTCGCCACCCACTCGCCCGAGGCTCTCAATCTCGTGCTCGTCGACTTCAAGGGCGGCGCCACGTTCCTCGGTCTCGACGAGGCGCCGCACGTAGCCGCGGTCATCACGAATCTGGCCGAGGAACTGGCCATGGTCGACCGGATGAAGGATGCGCTGGCGGGCGAGATGAACCGGCGTCAGGAACTGCTGCGGGCCGCCGGCAACTTTGCGAACGTGACCGACTACGAGAAGGCCCGCACCGCCGGTGCCGAACTGCCGCCGCTGCCGGCTCTGTTCATCGTCGTCGACGAGTTTTCCGAATTACTCAGCCAACAGCCTGAGTTCGCGGATTTGTTCGTCGCGATCGGCAGGCTCGGCCGTTCGTTGCACATGCACCTGCTGCTCGCGAGCCAGCGACTCGAGGAAGGGAAGCTGCGCGGTCTCGACAGTCACCTGTCGTACCGAATCGGGCTGAAGACATTCTCGGCGAACGAGTCCCGAACAGTTCTCGGTGTACCTGATGCGTACCACCTGCCGGCCTCGCCCGGAGCCGGCTACCTCAAGTGCGATTCGGCCGAGATCGTGCGCTTCGCTGCGGCGTACGTTTCGGGGCCGTACGAGAGCGAGCGGGTCCGGAGATCCGCGGGCGTGGCGCAAGCTGCGGTGGACCTGAGGCCGCGGCCGTTCACCGCGGCGCCGGTCCCGCTCGCGGTCTACGGCGGACCGGAGCTGCCGGTACTTCCGGATCCTCTGCCGGAGAACGACTCCGACGGCCGATCGGTCCTCGAGGTGCTCGTCGACCGGATCCGTGGACGCGGTCCGGCCGCGCACGAGGTGTGGCTGCCGCCGCTCGAGTTCGCGCCGACCCTCGATCAGCTGCTGCCGCCGTCGACGCTCAGCGGCCCGGTGCCCGCGACGAGTACGCTGCGAACCCCGATCGGTGTGATCGATCGGCCGTTCGACCAGCGGCGTGATCCGCTGTTCGCGGACTTGTCCGGGGCAACCGGCAACGTGGCCGTCGTGGGCGGCCCGCAGTCCGGGAAGTCCACCGCCTTGCGCACGCTGATCATGTCGATGGCGGCGACGCATTCGCCGGAGCAGGTTCAGTTCTACTGCCTCGATTTCGGCGGTGGCACCCTGTCCGGGGTGGTGGGGCTGCCGCACGTGGGGTCGGTGGCGAACCGTCTCGACGTGGACCTGGTGCGCCGCACCGTCGCCGAGATGAGCACGCTGGTTCGCCGGCGCGAACGCCGGTTCCGGGAACTGGGGATCGAATCGATGGCCGAGTTCCGGCGCTTGCGCGGCATGGACGGCGATGCCGGCCCCGACTCCTCCGGTGTTGCCGCCGATCCGTTCGGCGACGTGTTCCTCGTGGTCGACGGCTGGCCTGGTATCCGGCAGGACTTCGAGGCGCTCGAGGCGCAGATCGGTGCACTCGCCGGGCAGGGGCTCTCGTTCGGCGTCCACGTCATGCTCGCGACCCCACGCTGGGCCGATATCCGGCCCGCGCTCAAGGACCAGCTCGGCACGCGCATCGAGCTGCGGCTGGGAGATCCCGCCGATTCCGATGTGGGACGGGCGAAGGCGATGCGCGTTCCCGCGGGCCGGCCCGGACGCGGGATCACCCGCGACGGGCTGCACCTGCTGACCGCTCTCCCGCGGATCGACGGAATCTCCCGCAGTGACGATCTGGGTGTGGGAGTCGCCGACGCGGTGGCCGTGATCGGGGCCCTCCGATCCGGACGCCCCGCTCCGCCGGTGCGCATGTTGCCGGACCGGATTCCGCGGGAGGAACTGGTCGCGGCGACCGCCGGAGTCTGGCCGGTTCCGGACGCCCTGAGCGGCGCCTGCCTGTCCGTGCCGATCGGAATCAACGAATCCGAGCTGGCACCGGTGTATCTCGACTTCGCCGATCAGCCGCACTTCCTGGCCTTCGGTGACGGCGGCTGCGGCAAGACGACGCTGCTTCGCGGAATCTGCATGGGGCTCATGGAATCGAACACTCCGCAGCAGGCCAAACTGATCGTCGGTGACTACCGGCGCACCATGCTCGGGGTCGTCGAAGGTGATCATCTCGCTGGATACGCCGCCTCCGCAGCCACATTCACCACAATGATGAACGATCTGGCCGGAATTCTCGCCAGCCGCATGCCGGGTCCGGACACCACCCAGCAGCAGTTGCGTGAGCGCTCCTGGTGGTCGGGGCCCGAGATCTACGTGGTGGTCGACGATTACGACCTCGTCGCGACATCGAGCGGAAATCCGCTCACGCCGCTCCTCGACTATCTCGCGCACGCGAAGGATCTCGGCCTCCACCTCATCATCGCGCGCCGGTCCGGCGGTGCAGCGCGTGCACTCTATGAACCGGTCGTAGCGCGCCTGCGCGATCTGGTGTCCGCGGGATTGGTGATGAGTGGAAGCCGTGACGAGGGGAACCTGATCGGTGCTGTCCGTCCCAGCGAGATGCCGCAGGGGCGAGGAACTTTCATTGATCGCAGCGGTACGTCCCTGGTGCAGCTCGCGTGGTTGCCGCCGCTGTGACGACCGGTGGAGTGCATCTGCGGCTGCACCTGACCGACGATGCGGTCTGGGTGGGAATCGGTTCGATGGTCACCTGTGCCCCGAACACCCTCGCGCGGGACTGCATCGACAGAATCGACGACCGCTCGATGACCGTGTCGGGGCGGCCGTGCGCAACTGTCGAGGTGCTGGCCGGGGTACTTCAGCGTGCGATCGAGGGAGTCTGCCGCGAAAACCAGCCCATCAAGGCGGCGACGCTTTCGTGTCCCTCGCATTGGGGCGCCGGACGGCGTGCGGTACTGGAATCGGCCGCGCGGCGAACGGTCCGCGAGGCTTCGGCAGTCCCAGTGGCGCTCCTGGCTGCAGCGGCGCAGGAGAGTGAACGCTGCGTAGTCGTCGAGTGTGCATCGCTGACGACCACGGTGACGCGGATCGAGCGGGGCCGCGACGGCCGACGGCGCATTGCCGCGTGTGAACTTGCGCCGGAAACCGGCAGTGCGGACATACGCGAAGACGGTGATCGAGTGGCGGTGATAGACCGGCTGATCGACGCCGCCGGGGGCGACTGCACACCAGATCTCGTCCTACTCACCGGGAGCGTGACCGCGGATCCCGAGCTGTGCAGCGTCATCACGGACCGACTCGACCGGCCGGTCCTGGTGGTTGCGGACGCGGAGCTGGTGGCCGCCAGCGAGAGCGCGGACGCGGCAGACGGGATTCTTCGCGACGCGCCCGTGGCCCAGTCGCAAGCGCAGTTGCAGGCACGGCCGGACCTGACGTCGACGCCCCGGCCGCGGCGACGGCCGAAAATGCTGGTGGCGTCGGCGGTAGTCGTGCTGATCCTCGCAGGTGCTGCGGCGGTCGTGTGGCAGGTGCGGGCCGACGGAGCCGGTCCGGCTGCCGTGCCCGCGCCGGTGCAGGCCGTAGCTGAGCCGCCGGAACGCTTCGCGATGGGGCGCGTGAGTGTGCAGCTGCCGGGAACCTGGCGCTCGCGGTCGGGTGCGGGTGGCCGCCTGGATCTGGTTCCCGACTCGGGTCCGGATCGGCGGATCGTACTGGTCGGCAAGGACATTGACCAGTGGATCGATACCGCTGCTGTCGCAGCAGCACTCGAACGGAGGATCGCCGAGCGAGGACCCGGCGGACCGTTCTCGGAGTTCGACCCGGAGGCGCGGTTCGCGGGTCGTCGTGGGATTGCCTACACCGAGTCTCCGGATGGGGTGTCCCGGGTGCGGTGGCACGTGCTTGTCGAGGACGGTATGCAAGTGAGCGTGGGATGCCAGTTCCTGGAAGGGGACTGGGGCGACCTGGCGGCCGACTGCGAGCAGGCGCTCCGCAGCCTCGAGGTTTCGCCGCGTCGATGACAGGCGTCGGAGAAACTTTGCGATCGACGGAACCGAACCGGCACACGGATACGTCCAACCATATGTAGGCGCGAACTGGCTGCGGCTGAGGAAGAGTCGATCGGGTGCTCCAGCAGCGGGACGCGGAAGCGCGAGAACGATTCCGAAGGAGTCAATGTGAGCGATCAGATGAGGACCACTGTCGAGACCATGGAGGCCACCTCCCGTCGCGTCAGCGACGTGCGAGCGGAGATCCACGGTCTGCTCAGCACCCTCAGAGGAGAGGTCGAGGGGATCCGCGGCGGCTGGGAGGGGTCGGCAGCCATCGCGTTCCACAGTCTGATGGAGCGATGGGACGGAAGTGCCAACAAGCTGAACCAGGCGCTCGAGGCCATCAGCGAGAACATCAAGTCCAACAGCGTGTCCTACGACGGTGCGCAGCAGGATCACACGAGTTCGCTCAACAACGTCGCAGGAAGCCTGAACATCTGATTCCGAGATCTCTATCGACCGTCTGATCCACCGGACAAGCAGGAGTAGTCATGACCATGCGTTACTCGTTCGCCCAGATCGAAGCGCTCAAGCTTCGGATCGACTCCATCCAGGCCCAGATGAATTCGAAGCTCGACGACCTCAAGGCGCATGTCGCGCCGATGGTTGCCGATTGGGAGGGTTCGGCCTCGGAGGCCTACCAGGCGCAGCAGGCGAAGTGGGACTCTGCGGCGCTCGAGCTCAACCAGATCCTCGACGCCGTAGGCCGGGTCGTCGGCCAGGGCAACGCGGATATGCAGCAGGTGAACACGGCCGCTGCCAACAGCTGGGCGTAGTTCTACTGCGTCCGACTCGTGTGCCCCGGCGGAGGAGAGCCGTCGGGGCACACGTCCGTTTCGGACGAGCACGATTGCTGCCGAGCGCTGGTGAGCGGATACTTGCGGGATCCGAATACGGTGGCGCCGAGCGCCGGACCGGGAGGCGGATCGTGACGGACAAGCTACACCCGAATGCCGCACTCGTGCCGGTCACGGCCGAGACGGCGGCAGCACTCGCTCGGGCAGACGAACACAGCGCGCACAACTATTCGCCGCTGCCGGTGGTGATCGAGTCCGGGGCTGGGGCGTGGGTGCGTGGCATCGACGGCGTCGACTACCTCGACGTCCTGGCTGGATACTCGGCGCTCAACTTCGGTCACGCGCATCCGGAACTGCTCGCGATCGCTCATGAGCAACTGGGGCGGCTCACTCTCACCAGCCGCGCATTCCAGCACGACCGGTTCGCCGCGTTCTGCGCCGACGTCGCGCGACTGTGCGGCAAGGATGCGGTCTTGCCGATGAACACCGGGGCCGAGGCGGTGGAAACGGGGCTCAAGCTCGCCCGTAAATGGGGATACGAGGTCAAGGGCGTGCGCGCCGACTGCGCCGAAATCATCACGTGCTCCGGAAACTTCCACGGCCGCACGATCGGCATCGTGGGGTTCTCGTCCGACCCAGACGCCCGCGAGGGATTCGGCCCGTTCCCGGCGGGCTTCCCATCCGTGGAGTACGGCAGCCTCGATGCGATGGCGAACGCGATCAGCGCCGACACAGTCGCGGTGCTCGTCGAACCGATCCAGGGTGAGGCCGGGGTACTGGTACCGCCGGACGGCTACCTCGCCGGTGTCCGCCGGTTGTGCGACGACCACGGGATCCTGATGCTCGCCGACGAGATCCAGAGCGGCCTCGGGCGGACCGGGGACACCTTCGCATGCGATCACGAGGGGGTGGTCCCCGATGTCTACATCCTGGGGAAGGCGCTGGGTGGCGGCATCGTCCCGGTGTCGGCGGTGGTCGCCGATCGGGACGTGATGGATGTCATCGGCCCGGGCCGGCACGGCAGCACGTTCGGAGGCAATGCCCTGGCCTGCGCGGTCGGTAGCGGCGTCGTGCGGTTGCTCGAGACCGGCGAGTACCAGCGCCGCAGCCGCCAGTTGGGAGAGCATCTGCACGGCCTGCTGAAGGAACTGCCGCCCGACCGCGTCACCGAGGTACGCGGCCGAGGCCTGTGGGCGGGGGTACAGCTAGCGCCGGGCCAGCCGTCGGCGCGGGTGATCTGTGAGCGGCTCCTCGCTCGTCGGGTGCTCGCGAAGGACGCGCACGAGGGCACCATCCGGATTGCTCCGCCCCTCGTGATCACCCGTGAGGAGCTCGCCTGGGCGGTCGGGCAGCTTGCGGATGCGCTGGTCGGATAGCGGCTGCTTTGACCCTGCTCTGCCCAAACCGGTATCGTTCTACGACGGTGTGCCGTCTCTCCTCGTGCCTTGGGTGCGGAGGGATAACGTTCTCGGGTCTCAACTGGCCGCCGAGAACCATCTGTGCGCCATGTGTGGCCAGCAGCAAAACGAACAGACGAGGAAGTTCTGTGCCTACGTATTCCCCGAAGGCCGGAGACGTGACCCGTACCTGGCACGTCATCGACGCCACAGACGTGGTGCTCGGTCGCCTTGCCGTGCAGGCAGCAAACCTGCTCCGCGGCAAGCACAAGCCCACCTTTGCACCACACGTTGACGGCGGCGACTTCGTCGTCATCATCAATGCCGACAAGGTTGCCATCAGCGGCAACAAGCGTCAGGACAAGTTCCTGTACCACCACTCCGGACACCCGGGTGGCCTCAAGGCCCGTTCGGTCGGCGAGGTTCTCGAGAAGAACCCCGATCGTCTCGTGGAGAAGGCCGTCGTCGGCATGCTCCCCAAGAACAAGCTGGGCCGCGCCATCGCGGGCAAGCTGAAGGTCTACGCAGGCCCGAACCACCCCCACGCCGCGCAGCAGCCGGTTCCGTTCGAGATCAAGCAGGTCGCCCAGTGAGCAACGAAGACTTCAACGAGGCCGTCGAGGTCGCGGCAGACGAGATCTCGGAGTACACCACCGAGACCGAGGTTGTCGAGGAGCACGAGGCTGCTCCCCAGGCCCCGATCGTGATCGATCGCCCCGTCCAGACCGTCGGCCGTCGTAAGGAGGCGGTCGTCCGTGTCCGCCTGACCCCCGGCACCGGTGAGTTCAAGCTGAACGGCCGCACCCTCGAGGACTACTTCCCGAACAAGGTGCACCAGCAGCTGATCAAGGCTCCGCTGGTCCTGGTCGAGCGCACCGAGTCGTTCGACATCACCGCGCTGCTGACCGGCGGCGGCCCCTCGGGACAGGCCGGCGCGCTGCGCCTCGCCATCTCCCGTGCGCTCATCGAGGTCACCGCTGAGGATCGCCCCGCGCTCAAGCGCGCCGGCTTCCTGACGCGTGACGCCCGCGCCGTCGAGCGCAAGAAGTACGGTCTGAAGAAGGCCCGCAAGGCATCTCAGTACTCCAAGCGCTGATGTGTCGCCGGAGCCGACATTCGTGTCGGCTCCGGCACCTGTTTCTCCACGAGAGCAGGCGTTCGTAGAGTTCTTCGCTACCGGACGCCTGCTCTTGTGTTTTCCCGGATGTGAAGGGTCGGTTCTATGGGGCGAATGTTCGGCACGGACGGTGTGCGCGGCTTGGCGAATGCCGAGTTGACCGCGGAGTTGGCGTTGAGAGTGGCCGCCGCGGCCGCTGAGGTGCTCGCGCCGTCGGGACCCGAGCGGCCTGTGGCCGTCGTCGGTCGCGACCCGCGCGCGAGTGGCGAGATGCTCGAGGCCGCAGTGACGGCCGGGCTCACCGCCGCCGGTGTCGATGTCGTTCTCGCCGGAATCCTGCCGACTCCCGCCGTCGCCTATCTGACGGGAGCGTACGGCGCCGCGCTGGGTGTGATGATCTCCGCCTCGCACAACCCGATGCCCGATAACGGCATCAAGATCTTCGCCGCCGGCGGCCACAAGCTCGACGACGAGTCCGAGAATCGGATCGAGGCCGCGATCGCCGCAGGCCCGCGACGTCGCCCGACCGGCGCCGGCATCGGCCGCGTCGACGTCGCATTCGACGCCACCAGCAGGTATCTCGCGCATCTGGCCACCGCCCTCAGCACACCACTCGACGGCCTCACCGTGGTGGTGGACTGTGCCCACGGCGCTGCGTCCACCGTCGCTCCGGCCGCCTACCGCGCTGCGGGTGCGACCGTGATCGCGATCAACGCAGACCCGGACGGGCTCAACATCAACGATGGCTGCGGGTCGACGCACCTCGAAACGCTGCAGCGGGCCGTGGTCGAGCACGGCGCCGACCTCGGGCTCGCGCACGACGGAGATGCGGACCGGTGCCTCGCCGTCGACGCGACCGGTGCGGTGGTCGACGGTGACGCAATCATGACGGTGCTGGCAATTGCCATGCGGGACGCCGGTGAGCTGGTGGCCGACACGCTCGTCGCGACGGTGATGAGCAATCTGGGTTTGCACATCGCGATGCGGGAGGCCGGGATCGCGCTGCGCACCACCGCGGTCGGCGACCGGTATGTGCTCGAGGAGTTGCGTGCGGGTGGATTCAGCCTCGGCGGCGAGCAGTCCGGCCATGTCGTGCTGCCGGGACATGGAACGACCGGTGACGGGGTGCTGACCGGCCTGCGGTTGATGGGCCGGATGGCGGTGACCGGCGCGTCGCTCGCTGAGCTGGCGGGTGCGATGACTGCGTTGCCGCAGGTTCTCGTCAATGTCCGCGTCGCCGACAAGGCAGCGGTCGCGGCGGCGCCGCAGGTGCAGGCGGCGGTGGCCGAGGCAGAGTCCGAGCTGGGCGAGACCGGCCGGGTGCTGTTGCGGCCGTCCGGAACCGAACAGCTGGTGCGTGTCATGGTCGAGGCTGCCGATCTCGAGGCCGCGCAGCGTATTGCGGACACGCTCGCTGCGACGGTTGCGTCGGTCTGACGCACGACCCGGGGAACCACCGGACCGCCCGCTGCGTCGAACAGGACATAAGCATCCTGACCGACGAGACGAAGGGCGGACCCCATGGCAGACGCGGTAGTGATCGATCTCGCAGAGGTGCGGGCAGCGGCGCGGGCGCTGCGCACGAGCGCTGACGCGGTCGGGGGCGCGGCACGGACCGTCTCCGACTGCGGGTTCGGGCCCTCAGTCGCCGGACGGGACTGCGGCGCGCACGGCGCCGCGATCCGGGAGGGGTACCTCCGCCTGGCCCGTGCACTCGGCATGTGGGCGTCGGCTTCGGCAGGTTCCGCGCAGGTGCTCGACTCGACGGCGGCCGGTTACAGCCGTCAGGAATCCACGAACACCTCGCGATTCGGCTTGCGGTAATGGACGCGATCCTCGATTCCGGCGCGATCGGTCTGCGCCACTTCGCCGAGTTGCTGCCGCGTGCTCGGTTGGTTGCGCCGATGTCGATCACGTACCAACAGCTGCAGTCCCGCTACTTCGAACAGCGCGGCATGAATCCTGACGTACTCGACGCCGACGCCGAAGCGGTGGGGCGTGTCGCGACGGTCCTGGACCGGCAGCTCGACGACCAGTCGTCCGTAGTCGCAGAGCTGCGAGACGCATGGTCCGGGCAGGGCGCCGACAACGCCGCGGCCCACCTCGCCGATCAGCTGGCACGAGCCGACGGGGTCCGCGCGTCCACGTGGGACCTCGAGGTGGCGCTCGCCGAATCTGCTTGTGCGCTAAGGAAGATCGTCACCGCGAAGGCGCAGTGGGCTGGAAGTCTCGATGCACTGACGATCGGCGGTCTGCCACTCGAGCGGATCGACCGGATGCTCGCCGCGGCCGGGTATCTGCCGGGCTTCGCCAACGGTCTGAACGCGCCCCCGGCGGAGACATGCCGCGAGTGGCTCGTCGATCAGTTCGTTCCGCACGTGCGCGCAGCCGCCGAGGCGTTCGTGACGATGTGCGACCTCACCGCGGCCGCCGTCGACGACGTCTACCTCGCGCTGGCCGAGGTGTTCGCGCTAGTCGACGACAGTGCGTATCCCGTCCCTGACGACGCGGGGCCCGCGTCCACCGGCCCAGTCGCACCGCTGTGTCCGCCCGCTCCGGTACGGGCCTTCACTCCCGCTCCCGCGGCCGTCAGTTCGGATTCCGGCGGATCGTGTCCCGCGCCGAGCCCGGGCGGCTCGGGCTCGCTGGCCACCTCGGTAGCGGCAGGTCCGATGCTCGGTGGGTTGCAGGGCACGCTCGGGTTGCAGGGCACGCTCGGGTTGCAGGGCACAGTCGGGGCACAGGGCCCACCTGGTGTGCCGAACGCACCTGACGTCGATGGTGCCGCTCACGCACTGGGTTCGGTGGTGGGCGCCCTGGCCGGGGTGGCGATCGACGTCGTCGGCGGTGTAGTTCGCGAGATCGTGGAGTCGAGTCGGAGCTTCAGCCTCAATCTGGAGCTCCCACCATCGCCACCCCCACCACCGCCACCGCCCGAACCCCCGCAGCCCACCGAACCCCCGCAGCCCACCGAACCTCCGCAGCCCACCGAACCCCCGGAGTGCGCCGAACCGCCCGAGCCCCCGCAGCCGCCCGAACCCCGGGAGTGCGTCGAACCCACCGCGCCGGCGGAACCGGTCGACGAGTGCGTCGCGCCGCCGGACCCTGACGTCACCGTACGCGTCACCACGGACGAGCCCGTCGACGTTGTCGTGCGAATCGACAGTGACGGCGAGTCGATGGATGCGGCTCCGCGACCCGCAGAGCCTGTGCTGGGCCCGCCGGCGGCCCCGGCGGTACGGCCGCGGCAGGAACCTGCACTCGCCGAGGTAGGCGGAACCACACCGTCAGGTGAGGATCCGGGCGCTGACGCGTCGGGACCGGCGCTCGCCGAGGCCGGTCCGCTGTGAGCCGTGCGGGTCGATTCGGGCAGATCGCGGCTGATCACGCGGCGGCGCTCACTCGGATCCGCGAGCAACTCGACACCACGTGCGGAGCCTTGCGCGGCGCGGCGCCGAATCGGCCAGGGGAGCAGCCGAGTACTGCCGACGCCCGGCCGGCAGCGGCAACCGACGAGGTTGAAGCGGAGGGTTACCGTCCCAGCAGCTGGCTGATCTGAACCCCGGCGCGGTGCTCGGCGGTCTCGGGCTCGCCGGCGGAGTCCGCAGCGACCGGCGGGTGCGCGCCGGGGAATTCGGCGTCCGCATCACCGAATGGCGCGTATGTCTTGTCGCCGGTGAGGTGGAAGAGCAGGAATCCGGTGAGCAGCGCTCGGGTGAGTTGCTGGGTGCGGCGTTCGGACCCCCCGATGCCGAGGGCGCCGAGCAGGCGTCGGCCCTCGATCAGACCGGACGCGGACGCCTTGTCGAGTGTGCGCCGCAGCGCCGGACCCTGCCACGCCGCGCCGAGGGCGAGGGCGTCGCTGGTCAGTGAATCGACGTCCTTCGAGCCGGAGAGGACGAGTCCCGGTGCGGTGATCCTCGCGGCGACGACCACAGCCGACGGTGCGGTCGGGGCAGGGAACAGGGCCGCGACGGCCGCGACCTGTTCGCGCTGGGCGGCGGCGAGGACGGCGATTCCCCCGCCCATCCCGTGCCCCGCGAAGGCGAGGCGGTCCGGGTGGACGCTGATCCGGCCGGGCCCGAGCCGCACACCGGTGCAGATGTCCAGGCACGTGCCGAGGTCGGCGGCGAGCCCGATATGCGATGGCACCGGGCCGCGTTCGGTGTTGGGGGCGGCCGCGACGATGCCCCACGAGGCGAGGTGCTCGAGTGTGTCGGCGTAGTTGCCGACGCCGACCATCCAGTCGTGTGCGAAGGCCACGGCTGGGAGATTGAAGCCCTCCGCCGGCGTGTAGACCAGGCCGGGCTGGCCGGCTAGTGCCAGATCGCCGCGCAGGACCCGGTGTGGGCCACGCTTGGACAGCTTGGATACCAGGGACTTCGGTGTCTGCGCCACGGGGGAGACGTTATCCGATGGCACGCGACACTTGGGAGTGGCGGCAGTCCGCCTGTCCGAGTTCGTTCCGCACTGCGGCCCAAGTACGCTGGTGAACCATGTGCGGAATCGTGGGTTACGTGGGCCACCGCCAGGCTTTGGGTGTCGTCGTGGAGGCGTTGCGGCGGATGGAATACCGCGGTTACGACTCTGCTGGGATCGCGGTGGCAGACGGCGCGGGCGGGCTGGCCACCGAACGCAAGGCAGGGCGTCTGGCCAACCTCGAGGCGGAGCTGGCCGAGACCGGAGACGGCAGGTTCGTCGGCACCACAGGTATGGGTCACACCCGCTGGGCGACCCACGGCAAGCCCACCGACCGCAACGCGCATCCACACCGGGATGCGAGCGGCAAGCTGGCCGTGGTGCACAACGGCATCATCGAGAACTTCGCTCTGCTGCGAGCCGAGCTCGAGGCGGCCGGTGTGGATCTGCTCAGCGATACCGACTCCGAGGTGGCCGTGCACCTCGTGGCGAAGGCGTACGAGAGCGGCCCGACGGCCGGTGACTTCGTGGAGAGCGCGCTGTCGGTGCTGCGTCGGCTCGAGGGTGCGTTCACGCTCGTGTTCACGCACGCCGACCATCCCGACATGATCATCGCGGCCCGCCGTTCGACGCCGCTCGTCATCGGTGTCGGAGAGGGCGAGACGTTCATCGGCTCGGATGTGGCCGCCTTCATCGAACACACGCGTGACGCGGTGGAGTTGGGTCAGGACCAGGTAGTGGTCATCACTGCGGGTGGCTACGCGGTCACCGACTTCTTCGGGAATTCGGACGTCCCGACGCGGCCTTTCACAATCGACTGGGATCTGCAGGCCGCCGAGAAGGGCGGTCACGACTACTTCATGCTCAAGGAGATCCAGGAGCAGCCGCAGGCCGTCTCCGACACCCTGCTCGGGCACTTCGCGGACGGCAGGATCGTGCTCGACGAGCAGCGGCTCTCCGATCAGGAACTGCGTGATGTCGACAAGATCTTCGTCGTCGCGTGCGGCAGCGCGTACCACTCGGGTCTGCTCGCGAAGTACGCGATCGAGCACTGGACCCGGCTTCCTGTCGAGGTGGAGCTCGCGAGCGAGTTCCGCTACCGCGACCCGGTACTGGACCGTTCCACGCTTGTCGTCGCGATCTCGCAGTCGGGCGAGACCGCGGACACGCTCGAGGCCGTCAAGCACGCCAAGGACCAGAAGGCACGTGTCCTCGCGATCTGCAACACCAACGGTGCGCAGATCCCGCGCGAGGCCGACGCGGTCCTCTATACCCGGGCGGGTCCGGAGATCGCTGTGGCCTCCACCAAGGCGTTCCTCGCCCAGGTGACCGCGAACTACCTGGTGGGATTGGCCTTGGCGCAGGCCCGCGGCACCAAGTATCCGGACGAGGTGGCGCGTGAGTATGCAGACCTTGCTGCGATGCCGGAGCTGGTGAGCCGGGTGCTCGGGACCGTCGAGCCGGTACGTGCGCTCGCCCGCGAGTTCGCGCAGTCGCCGGCGGTGCTGTTCCTGGGTCGCCATGTGGGGTACCCGGTGGCGCTCGAGGGTGCGCTCAAGCTCAAGGAGCTCGCGTACATGCACGCCGAGGGTTTCGCTGCCGGCGAGCTCAAGCACGGCCCGATCGCGCTGATCGAGGACGGGCTGCCGGTCATCGTGATCATGCCGTCGCCGAAGGGACGGGCGGTGCTGCACTCGAAGCTGGTGTCGAACATTCAGGAGATCAAGGCCCGCGGTGCGAAGACGATCGTCATCGCCGAGGAGGGCGACGAGGCGGTTCGTGCGCACGCCGATCACCTGATCGAGATTCCGGCGGCGCCGACGCTGCTGCAACCGTTGCTCTCGACGGTGCCCCTGCAGGTGTTCGCGGCGGAGGTTGCGCAGGCCCGAGGCCTCGATGTCGACAAGCCGCGCAACCTCGCGAAGTCCGTCACTGTCGAGTAGTACTCACACAGACCCGGACGCTCGGTGTCGTCACGTCACGATGACGACACCGAGCATGTCCGGATGCAGCGAGCATGTGTAGTTGTAGGTACCCGGCTGGGTGAAGGTGAATTCCCAGGACCCGGACGTCTTCAGCGGACTGCGCAGGACGGCCTTGGCATCGCCGACTCCGACGACATCGTGGGGGGTGCCGCGATCGTCGAAGACCCATGTGACCTTCTGTCCTGCGGAGATGGTGATCGAGGTCGGTGAGTACGTCATGTTCGCGACCTTCACCGTGAGCTCGCTGCCGACCTCGGGCTCGTCGGCTGAGGTGTCGGTGCACCCGGAAAGTACTGCGGCCAAAGTGATTCCGGTGATCGTGGCGGTTGCCAGTCGGTTCATGGGATTCAGCGTAGTCTGGGCACGAGTGTGTCCCTGACCTCGAGCCCACGAGGAGTTGTCATGCCCACCCGTGATTCCGCGCCGCTCGGCGCGCCCTGCTGGGTCGATCTGCAGACCTCCGGCGTCGATCGCGCCGCAGCGTTCTACGACGCGATGTTCGGCTGGACCCATGAGACATCCGGCGAGGAGTACGGCGGCTATGTGATGTTCTTCAAGGATGCGAAGCCGGTGGCCGGCATGATGCCCGGCGAGCCCGGCAATCCGTATGTCGACGTCTGGACCACCTACCTTGCGACTGCCGACGCAGATGCCACCGCGAAGGCGGTGGCCGACTCGGGCGGTCAGGTGATGATGGAGCCGATGACGGTGCCGGCGGCGGGCCGGATGGCGATGTTCATGGACCCGTCGGGTGGTGTCGTCGGGGCCTGGCAGCCGGCCGAGCACAAAGGCTTCGGGGTGATGGGTGAGCATGGTGCCCCCGCGTGGTTCGAACTGGTCAGCAAGAACTACGACGCGGCGCTGCCGTTCTACCGCGACGTGTTCGGGTGGAACCTCGAATCTCTCAGTGACACCGATGAATTCCGTTACACCACAGGGAAGTTCGATGACAACGTCCTCGCCGGGATATTCGACGCGAGCACCGCGATGCCGGCGGAGGTACCGTCGCACTGGCAAATGTTCGTTCAGGTAGACAACACCGACGACGCCGTCGCCAAGCTCGTGGAACTCGGCGGGACGGTGCTGCGCGATCCGTGGGATTCCGAACACGGGCGGATGGCGAACGTCGCCGACCCGAACGGTGCGCAGTTCATGATCGTCGGCCCGTCGGCGGCCGGGTAGCGATGCGGAAGTACTTCACGACGTCGCAGGTCAAAGCCGCCGAGGCGCCGCTGCTCGCGAGCCTGCCGGACGGCGCTCTGATGCGGCGCGCAGCGTACGGGCTGGCGCGGGTCGCGACCGCGGAACTGCGTGCCCGGACCGGCGGCGTGGTCGGTCGCACTGTCACGCTGCTGGTGGGGTCGGGCGACAACGGCGGAGACGCGCTGTGGGCCGGGACGATGTTGCGTAGGCGGGGAGCGTCGGTCACAGCGGTCCTGCTCGACCCGGCCCGTGCCCATGCAGCGGGGCTCGCGGCGTTCACCGCGGCGGGCGGCCGAGTCTCATCGGACCCGGGCACACCTGATCTGGTGCTCGACGGCATTGTCGGGATCTCCGGCAAGGGTCCGCTGCGTCCTGCGGCCGCCGCGATGGTCGCGGACCTCGATGCCCCGATCGTCGCGGTGGACCTGCCGAGCGGCGTCGACCCCGACACCGGTGCCGTCGAGGGTCCCGCCGTCACCGCCGAGGTGACGGTCGCGTTCGGGGCGCTCAAACCCGTGCACGTGCTGGCCGGCGCCCGGTGCGGTCGCGTCGAACTGGTGCCCATCGGCCTGGAGCTGCCGGATCCCGACCTGACCGCGCTCGACGCGTCGGAGGTGGGTCGGTTGTGGCCTGTGCCCCGCGCCTCCGACGACAAGTACTCGCAGGGCGTGGTGGGGATCGTGGCCGGGAGCGACCGCTATCCGGGCGCCGCAGTACTGTCCTCGGGCGCCGCGGTGACCGCGACGGCCGGCATGGTGCGGTACGCGGGCCGAGCCGCCACGCATGTGCTCGACCACTGGCCCGAGGTGGTCGCGGCGCCGTCTCCGGCAGAAGCCGGGCGAGTGCAGGCGTGGGTCGTCGGACCCGGAATCGGCACCGACGCCGTGGCGCTCGACGACGTACGCACGGTCCTGGCATCGGATCAGCCGGTGCTGGTCGACGCTGACGGCTTGAACCTGCTGGCCGAGCGCCCGGAGCTGGTGCGTGGCCGCAGTGCCGCGACGCTACTGACCCCTCATGCGGGCGAGTTCGAGCGGCTCACCGGCGTAGCGCCCGCCCCGGACCGGGTGGCTGCGACGAGGGCGCTGGCCGCCGAGTGGGGTGTCACGGTCCTGCTGAAGGGGCGGTCGACGGTGATCGCCGATCCGCACGGCCGCGTGTACGTCAACGAGGCGGGCAGTTCGTGGGCGGCCACCGCCGGGTCGGGCGACGTGCTCTCGGGCATCGTGGGAGCCCTGATGGCGACAGGCCTCGAACCGGCTCTTGCCGCTGCGGTGGGTGCGCGGGCGCATTCACTCGCGGCCAACCTTGGTGCGCGCGAGGGCGCCGAGGAGACCGGAGAGGCCGGGCTTGCGCCGATCTCGGCGTCGACTCTGCTCGGGCACTTACGGGCGGCGGTCCGGATTCTTCGCTCACATGTGTGCGAATCGTGACTGGTCGGAGTGCACCCGCGGGCCTGCTTTGTCCCGGTGAGTGGCAGGATCGAATGCCGTGAGTACCGCGCAGGAGTCCGAGACCGAACCCAGCAACCCGAGCGGCACCGTGACGGGGGCGCCGCAGGCGGAAGCGGTGATCGATCTCGACGCGGTCGCCCACAACGTCCGGATACTGCGCGAACATGCGGGCGATGCGGCCGTCATGGCGGTAGTGAAGGCGGACGCGTACAACCACGGTGCGGTGCCGGTTGCGCGGGCCGCGCTGGCGGCGGGGGCGCGTGAGCTGGGTGTGACGACACTCGCCGAAGGCCTCGAACTCAAGAATGCGGGCATCGACGTCCCGGTGCTGTCGTGGCTGCATACCGCCGATTCGGACTATGCCCCGGCGATCGCCGCGGGCGTCGAGCTGGGGCTGTCGTCGCCGCGACATCTCGCGGCCGTCGCTGCTGCCGCGCGTGAGGTCGGTGTGGCCGCGGTCGTGACGATCAAGGTCGATACCGGACTCAACCGCAACGGTGTCTCACGGGAAGAGTGGACCGACTTCCTGAAGGAGCTTGCGCGTGTGCAGGCGGAGGGGGCCGTCCGGTTCAAGGGCGTCTTCTCACATCTCGCGCACGCCGACGAGCCGCATCACCCGGTAATCGACGATCAACGCGACCGCTTCATGGGTGCACTCGCGGATGCCAAGCGGATCGGGCTGATGCCGGAGGCGGCTCACCTGTCGAACTCGGCGGCCACCCTCACACGCGCTGACCTGCGATTCGACATGGTTCGGCCCGGAATTGCGATATACGGACTGTCCCCGGTACCGGACCTGGGGACGTTCGGCCTACGGCCGGTCATGACGTTCCGATCGAGGGTGGCGCTGGTGAAGAAGGTGGCAGCTGGTGAGGGTGTGTCCTACGGGCACACATGGGTGGCCCCGCACGACACGACGGTCGCGTTGCTGCCGGTCGGATACGCGGACGGTGTTCCGCGGGCTCTCGGTGGCCGGTTCGAGGTCTGGCTCGGCGACGATCGGCGACCGGGCATCGGGCGCGTATGCATGGATCAGCTGATCGTGGACCTGGGGCCGGACGGTGCAGGCGTCCGTGAGGGGGATACCGCGGTGTTCTTCGGAAGTGGTCAGGACGGCGTACCGCACGCGCAGGACTGGGCCGACGCCCTCGGCACCATCCACTACGAAGTGGTGACATCGGTGCGGGGACGAACGGTGCGAACCTATGTCGGCGGATCGGGCGGTATGTCGTGAACATCCTGAACAGGCTGGGCCTGTTCGGAGGTGTGGCGGGGCTTGCCGCCGTCGGCACGCTCGCGGGACTCAACGCTGTCAAGGCCGTGACGACGCGCCGCGGCCCCGAGATCTACGGTGCCGAGGACTTCGCGTCGATGTCCCGGGACCGGAGCCGGACAGTCAGGGCGGAGGACGGCGTCGCGTTGCTGGTGCGGGAGGTCGGCCCGGATGACGCGCCGCTCACGGTGATCTTCGTGCACGGGTACTGCCTGCGGATGGAGTCGTGGCACTTCCAGCGACAGCAACTCGCCGAACTCTGGGGCAGCGATGTCCGCATGGTGTTCTACGACCAGCGTGGCCACGGTGAATCGGGGATGCCCGCGGTGGAGAGTTGCACCATTGCGCAGCTCGGACGCGACCTCGTGACGGTGATCGAGGAGGTGGCGCCGTCCGGACCGGTGGTACTCGTCGGGCACTCGATGGGTGGTATGACAATCCTCGCGATGGCTCGGCAGTTCCCGGAGTTGTTCGACGACAAGGTGATCGGCGTCGGCCTGTTGGCGACGACTGCGGCGGGCCTGAACAAGTCGGGCCTTGGCCGCAACCTCGACAACCCGGTGATCGACGCCTTCCGGCTCGCGGTGCGTACTGCCCCCGGGATGGTCCAGCAGGCACGCGGGGCGGCGCGCGCGGTGATCGCACCGATCCTGCGGGCCGCGTCGTACGGCACGGACGTCAGCCCGCGACTGGTGGACTTTTCCGAGGGCATTCTCAACTCGACTTCAGTCGTGACCATCGTCAACTTCCTCGAGTCGCTCGAACTGCACGACGAGTCCGAGGCCCTGCCTGTGCTGTCGGATACGCCGGTCCTGGTGCTGTGCGGCGACGCCGACATGATCATCCCGTTCTCGAGCTCCAGGTCGCTCGCCGCCGCGCTGCCGTGTGCGGAGCTGGTCCGGGTCCGCGACGCAGGCCATCTCGTGGAGCTCGAGTTCCCGCAGGTAACCTCCGATGCTATCGATCGGCTGGTCCGGCGCGCCGTGTCGATACGAAGGAATGTGGCGCCGGCAATCGAACTGGAGCGCAGCGATGCCGGCTGACACTCGGATGGCGAGCGAGGGCACGGTGACGCTGCCCACAGTCGAGGACACCGAGGCGTTCGGGCGGCGCCTGGCCCACGACCTGGTCGCGGGTGCCCTGGTGGTGCTCGACGGCCCACTCGGCGCTGGTAAGACTGCGCTGACCCGGGGCATCGCCGCCGGACTCGGGGTCCACGGACGGGTGACGTCGCCGACGTTCATCATCGCACGCGAGCACCGTCCCGGGACGAGACCTGGTGGCGGCGCACCCGTTTCGATGGTTCACGTAGATGCCTATCGGCTCAGTGAGAGCGCCGCCGACATGCTCGACGAACTCGACGCGCTGGATCTCGACACCGATCTGGCCGATGCAGTCGTCGTCGTCGAATGGGGAGAGGGCGTCGTCGAACACCTCGCCGAGCGACACCTGCGGGTGCGGCTGCGGCGCGAACCAGATTCCGACGTGCGTACTGCAAGCTGGGAGTGGGTGTCCGGTCCCGCCGCCCGCTGACTCGGGTCGGTCAGCGGCGTACCCCGTCGATGCCGCGCACCTTGCGGTACGGGTGCGCATCGACCTGCTTCAGAATGTCTGCGATCAGCTTCTCGTAGGGCTTGTTGCGCCGGGCGGCGGCCATGAGCAGGCGGGTCGCCCGGGCGGCGCCGCCGAGGCTCATCGGGCGGCCGGCGACGCCGAACATGGTGCGCGCCCACTCGGGCAGCAGCGCGATGATGCCGTCCTGGATCACGACCGACGACACGACCTTGATCGGGTTGCCCTTCAGCGTCGGCTTGCGCAGCGCGACGGTGGCCTCCGCGGCGGGCAGCGTGACGGCCAGCCACTCCACCTGGGCATGGATGTAGGCGTCGAGTTCGGCCTCGGTGGAGGCCAGCGTCGCCGGGTCGATGCCGACGAGTTCGGCCGCCTTGTGCTGCTCGACGACGAAGCGGTCGCGTTCGGCCGCCGTGAGGCTCGGTCCGTACAGTTCGGAGCTGCGCAGGATGCCCCACACGAGGGTGTTGTGCGTCCACACGAGCCAGTCGGGCTCGTCGGCGACCAGGACGCGGCCGGTGCGCTCGTCGGTCCACTTGGCGTGGCGGTGCATGCGCCGCACCGCTTCGCCGGCAGCGAGGGCGTGCGCGGTGTCCCCGAAGACGGTGGTGTCGAGGTACTTGACGGTGCGCGCCGCCCGGCCTGCCGGATCGCCGTAGTTGTCGGAGACCTTGCTGAACAGCGTCATCATGTCAGGGTTCAGGGTCTGGAGCAGGATGCCGCAGACCGCGCCCAGCGAGGACGCCGGATCGGCGAACAGGCGCCAGGTGATGCTGTCCGGGCCGAAGAGCCCGTCGTCCTGCCGTCGGCTCGGTTCCTGGTCTGCAATGTTCCCGACCGCCTCGCTCATTGGTGGTCCCTTCCGTCTGATGCAACTGCGCTGTGATGAGACTGCCCGGCGGGCATCGAGAGTGATCGTCCCGAAGTTGGACGTTTGTACCAAGCGTGACGCGCGGACGAGTTCGCGGCGGGTGCGTCGGTCGGCCGGTCCGGGAAGCCACTCGAATGGCGAGTAGCCTGGTACATCGTGCTTGTCCTTGCCATCGATACCTCCACTCCCGCCGTCACCGCGGGTGTTGTGAGCCTCGACCGTGATTCGGATTCCGGTGATGCCCGGCTACTCGCGGTCCGGATCACCGTCGACGCCCGCGCGCACGCGGAGGTCCTGACCCCGCAGGTCCTCGAGTGCCTCACGGAATCGGGGCATACCGCTGCCGATCTGGATGCCGTCGTCGTCGGTGTCGGTCCCGGACCGTTCACCGGTCTGCGTGTCGGGATGGCGACCGCCGCGGCGTTCGGTGATGCGCTGGGCATCCCGGTCCACGGCGTGTGCAGCTTGGATGCGATCGCCGCCGACGTCGCCGGCGACGGGGACCTGCTGGTGGTCACCGATGCCCGGCGCCGCGAGGTGTACTGGGCTCGCTACTCGGGTGGCGAGCGGGTGGCGGGGCCGGACGTGATCAAGCCGTCCGAACTCGATGCAGCCCCGTCTCGGGTGATCGCCGGATCGGCGTCGCACGTGGACATGTTCGATCTGCCGGTCGAGCCGGTCGAGACGCCGTCTCCCGCTGGTCTGGTGGCGGTCGCGGCGCAGGCGTTGCGCGTCGGTGTGGAGCCGGAACCGCTGGTGCCGCTCTACCTGCGCCGCCCGGACGCGGTGGAGTTGGCGGACCGGAAGAAATGAGCATCCGGATCGTGCCGATGACCGACGCCGACGCCGACCGGTGCGCCGAACTCGAGCAGGTGCTGTTCCCCGGTGACGATCCGTGGACGGCGCACGCGTTCCGGTCGGAACTTGCGGGTGGGCACAACCACTACTTCACGGCGCGGGACGGTGCCGACACACTCATCGGATACGCGGGGGTGTCCCTGCTCGGCAGCAGCGTGATCCCCGAGGCCGAGGTCCACACGATCGGGGTCGACCCGTCCGCGCAGCGCGGCGGCATCGGCACGGCGCTGCTGGCCGAGCTGTTGCGCGTGGCGGACAAGTGGGGCGGGCCGGTGTTCCTCGAGGTCCGCACCGACAATGCCCCGGCGATCGCGCTCTACGAGCGTGAGGGCTTCGAGATCGTCGGGACCAGGAAGAGGTACTACCAGCCGAGCGGCGCGGACGCGTACACAATGCGCCGCCCGGTGCGGGGCGAGGAGTCATAGCCATGATCGTGATGGGTATCGAAAGCTCTTGCGACGAGACCGGAGTCGGCATCGTCCGGTGGCTCGACGGCGGGCACTGCGAGTTGCTCGCCGACGAGGTGGCCTCCAGCGTCGATCAGCATGCCCGCTACGGCGGCGTCGTGCCCGAGGTGGCTTCGCGCGCGCACCTCGAGGCAATGGTGCCGACCATGCGCCGCGCGCTCGCGGCGGCGGGCATCGAGAAGCCGGACGCGCTTGCGGTGACCATCGGCCCCGGACTGGCGGGCGCGTTGCTGGTCGGGGTCGCGGCCGCGAAGGCGTACGCGGCGGCGTGGAATGTGCCCTTCTATGCGATCAATCATCTCGGTGGGCACGTTGCGGTCGACACCATCGAGCACGGGCCGATGCCGCCATGCGTGGCCCTGCTAGTTTCGGGCGGTCACACCCATCTGCTGCACGTGGAGGAGCTGGGACGCAAGCCGATCGTCGAGCTGGGCACCACCGTCGACGACGCCGCCGGCGAGGCGTTCGACAAGGTGGCCCGGTTGCTGGGGCTCGGGTTCCCGGGTGGTCCGGCGTTGGATCGCCTTGCACAGCAGGGGGACCGCGAGGCGATCGTCTTCCCGCGCGGCATGACCGGATCGCGGGACGCGCGGCACGACTTCTCGTTCTCCGGCCTCAAGACGGCAGTCGCCCGGTTCGTCGAGGCGAAGGAGCGCGCCGGTGAACAGGTTCCGATGGCCGATGTCGCGGCGGGATTCCAGGAGTCCGTCGCGGACGTGCTGACGATGAAGGCGGTGCGTGCGGCCCGAGACGTCGGCGTCGACACTCTGGTCCTCGGCGGCGGAGCCACCGCGAATTCCCGGATCCGGTCACTGGCCGAGGAACGCTGTGCCGCAGCTGGATTGACTCTGCGCGTGCCGAGTCCCAGGCTGTGCACCGACAACGGCGTGATGATTGCGGCGCTGGGCGCTCACATCATCGCAGGCGGCGCGGAGCCGTCCGAGTTCACCTCGGCTACGAATCCGGGGCTTCCGGTGTCGGTGAGCCAGATTCGGGACTGACTGGCGGATCGACCTCGGTCGTGGGGAGTTCCACGCTGGCCGACGTTTCGGGCGCCGACGGTGTGGTGGATACCGTTGGTGACGTCGTCGGAGTCTGACTCGGTTGCTGTGAACTCGAGGTCGGTGGCGGCACCAGGTCAGGCAGGCCGGTCGGCAGTTCGGGCCACTTCGGCGGGATCCACGGCAGTTCGGGCTTGGTAGACGGGGTTTCCGATGTGACCGTCCGAGGGGGAACGGCGGTGCTCGTGTGCGACGACATCGGGGCAGTTGTCACGATCGGCGGCGTGTACGGCAGCGGCTGCTCGGATGTCGGGTCCGGATCTTCGGTGGGGATGCCGGTTTCCTCCGGCAGGACCGCCGGCACATCGTCGGGGACCTGCACGACATCGCTGCTGGTGGGAGCGAAGTTCTCCGGGCTCCGCGGCACGACGGTCCGAAGGCCGTACCCGAGGACCAGCAGTCCGACCACCAGCGCACCGATCAGCGCGCCGGATACGTGGCCCCCTGTCCCGGCGACCACCGGATACTCCTGTCGCTCACCCGATACCGCAAGTAGCGCGGTGCCTTTTGCGGTGGCGGCCTCGGGCTCGGGAACCATGATCACCGGGCCCTCGAATTCGGGTTCGAGGGTCTGACCGACTTCGGGGATGTTTGCTCCGCCGCCAACCAGAACGACGGCCTCGGGTACGCGGAGTGCCTGCCGACAGATCCGGTTGGTGAACTCCGCTACGCGCTCGCCGATTGTGGAACCGGGCGTCGTGGCCGCTGCGTCGCCGCTGACGTCATGGGTCCGTTCGCGGCGATGGACGGTCCCCTCGGCCCGGTCGACGACTGTGACGGTGAGCCCGGACGCGCCGAGGTCGACGATCCCGATGGTTCCGTACCGATCGACGAGTCCGGTGCTGCGTAGATAGGTGAGGGTCGCGACGGTCTCCGGCACGAGACGGATGTCGCGCCGCTGACGCTTCGCCGCCGAACGCAGCGTGGACGCATGGCTCTCCGAACGGTAGGCGACCGCGATCGCGTCCGGTTCGATCCTGCAGTCCGGCACCTGGATGGTCATCAGATCGATGGCAGAGAGCGTCAGATCACCGAGCCCGGTGTCCGAGCCCGTGTCCAGGGACAGTGTCCGGTACTCGACGTAATGAGTTCCCGACTCGTCGGTGGTGACGAGTGCGGTGCACACGCCCGCTGCTCCTGCAGAGATTCCGAGTGAGTTTCGCATTGTCCACCTCCTGCTTGTCGGCGTCTGCGAATCCGACTCGTCCGGCTCCGCAGATACTCGAAAGCTGAGATACTTCCCTTCCAGGCGTTGGGCGTCGTTACCCGAACGTTACAGAACATCGCGCCTCGGTGCTGGGTTCGAGGATGTCGAGGATGTCGCCGCACATCGCACAGGTGGGTGGCAAGGTGGGTTGGTATGGCCGACAGGCACACATTGAAGGAGCTGAGTACGGGGGGTCGGCTGCGGCTCGTGTGGGTGATGTTCGTGCGGCCGTCGGTCCTGGTTGTTGTGCTGACCGTCGCGTACTTCACCTTGCCGATGGACCGATTGTCCGACACCGGCGCGGTCGTCGTCCTGTTCAGTGGTCTCGGATCCGTGGTTGCCCTGTGCGCGTGGCAGGTGTGGCGGATCATTCGATCGAAGACCCCCGCACTGCGCGCCGCTCAGGCACTTCTGGTGACGTTGCCGATCTATCTCCTGGGTTCGGCAACTGCGGATTTCCTGCTGGCACAGTTGGATCACGAGTCGTTCAATGAGCCGCTGACCCGACTGGATGCCCTCTACTTCACCCTCACCGTGTTCGGTACCGTCGGCTTCGGCGACATCGTGGCTATCGGCCAGACGGCGCGCGCGGTCGTCACGGTGCAGATCATGGGCAACCTGGTGATGATTGCAGTCGGCGTGAAACTCCTGCTGCAGGCTGCGAAATGGGGTAAGGCCCGGCGGGAGAACGAAGGCGGCGCGGACGCCCCGGAGGACGCCCGCGCCGACAGCTAGCGCAGTGTGGCCAGGACCAGTTCGACGTTGTGGTCCGGCGAACCGCCCAGCAGCTTCGGGTCGGCATGGATGTCGTTGAACGACAGCTCGCGGTACAGCGACGCGAGTCCGAGCTGGGAGAAGTCGTCGTAGTCGGCCTGATAGGGGCTGTCGGCCTCGATCAGCGTGGTCAGCAGCGAGACCGTGCCGTCCGCGTTGTCGACTACCTCGATGATGCGCCCCTGCTGCGGGAAGTCGATGTGCGAGGCCGTGTTGATCTCCCAGAAGCCCTGGGCCGGGGTCTGTCCCACCTGCGGGGTGATCCGGTTCTCGTGGGTGTGACCGTTGACCCAGGCGAGCACATTCGGGAAGCGGTGCAGCATATCCACGAGCTGGGCGCCCTTGTAGCGCGGCTCGAGTGGACGCTCCGGATCGGGGAGCGTGTTCGCCATCGTCGTGCTCGTGTGGTGGCTGAACAGGACGAAGTAGGTGTCGGTGCGGCTTTGCGTGACCAGCGCGCCATTGGTGTCGTAGTACTTGCTACTGCCGGCCAGCAGGACCTGTTCGATCCACTTGAACTGTGCCTCACCCAGCGAGCCGTCGACGAAACCGGCACGGTTGGTCGAGTCCATGCTGATCCCGATGACGCCGGGTGCGATCTCGAAGGTGTAGTAGCCGATTCCGGTCTCGGCGGCATCGGGCGCGAATCCGTGCCCGATCGGGCCGGGACCCTTGTTCGCCGGATCCAGGTGCGCCGCAATGTACTCGCGCGGGGTGAACGGCTTGCGCCGGGCATCAGGGGTGACGATGCGTGGCGGGGTCGTGATCGCGGACAGCAGATTGAGCAGCGCGGTCGGGTCCGAGCTGAGCGCGCTGGAGATCTGCGCCGACTGCTCGGACGAGTCCGGGACCTCGAACTTCTTGTCGCCCGTGTACATCGCCTCGAGCGGGGGGATTCCGCTGGGGAGAGTGCCCTCGACGGAGTCGTCGTGATTGCCGAATACGCTGTACCACTTGGTCTGTAGTCCGGGGCTGGTGACGGGCTGCAGGGCTGCGGACAGCAAACCCGGGATCTCCGGGAAGCCGACCTTCTTGTAGATGTCGCGGATCGACGATTCGGGGTTCCAGTACAGGTCGGCACCCGAGTTCTGCACGCCCTCGTACCGCGTCGGATCGCCTGTGTTGGGGGTGATCGTGCCGCCGTTGAGAGCGGTGAGGAACCAGCCGAGTTCCACGAACTCCTTGTTGTCGGAGTTGTCGCCGGTGGTGACCACGGCGTCGAAGTCGCGACGGGTGTGGGGGCCCATCCGCAGCGAGTTCACGCGGGAGATCAGTGAGATCAGGCCCTGTGCCGTCATCGTCTCCTGAGGCCGGAACGCGGCGCCCTGGAAAGGATGGACGTATTCGAAACGCACGGGCGACTGGGAGTCGAGCACGTGGACGTCGGTGAGCTGGACGACGGAGGCGAGCGCCGTGCGTCGGTCTTCGCGCCCCGATTGTGGCGCGGCCAGGTCGGTGCGGACCACCAGTGGCCAGCCGGGCCCCGCCGTCAGGCGGCGATACCCGCTGGTGCCCAGGGGAACTGCCACCGACTCGAGGGTGGTGCCGGCGATCGAAGCGGTCGGCGGTGCGGCCGCGGCCCGCGCGGTGAGGGGATTCCACGAGCGGCTGCCGAGGAGCGGGATCCCGGAAAGCCCGAGCGCTCCGACACCGGCAGCACCGAGGAAGGTGCGGCGGTTCAACCTGTTCATCTGATGTTCATGTTGGCCCACGGCGCTCACTGTAAGGGACGAATCAGCCGTACGAGCCCAGTTCGGGGTTACTACGGTGACGTGTCGGGTCAGGTGGTCTCGTCGGTGAGTGGGCCGAACTGCGGAACCTGGGGCATTGTGGTGACGATGTGCACGGTTGCTTCGGCGCTCAACGCGGTCAGCACGTGGGGTACGTCGCTGGGGAACTGGACGAAGTCGCCGGTGTCGAGGTCGGTGAGTTCGTTCGCGGGGCCGACGCGGACCCTTCCGGCGATCACATAGGCATGGATCAGCGTCCCGGTGGAATCGGGGGTCCGGAGCAGTTCGGCGTCGTCCGCCGCGCGTAGTCGAGTCAGGCTGGTGCGTACATAGCCGGAGCCGTAGATCTGGTCGAGCACCTTGGTGGCTCCGCCGGGCTTGCCGGCCCAGGTGCCTTCGCTGGCGCGGACGATGAAGACTCTGGTGCCCCATTCGGTAACGAGGCGACGCAGTGGGACGTCGAGGGCCTCTGCGATCGCGTCGATAGTCTCCACCGTCGGATTGCCTACGCCCTGTTCGATCTTCGAGAGGGTCTGCTTGGACAGGTTGGCGCGCTTGGCGAGTTCGCCCATGCTCATTTGCCGTTCGCCGCGGAACCGCTGCACGTTGCGTGCGATCAGGCCGTTGCTGTCCATCGAACCTCCTCTCCTCGAGCGTCACGGGAATGCGCTCACTGCTTCGCATGATTAAAGCCGAGCGAGCATGGGTGTCACTTTTAATATAACTATCGTCCATCTTGACATATAAACGGCCGGTGGGCAGACTCGATCGCGTCGACGCGCTGCGTCTGGGATGGCCGTTTCCGGAAGTGAATGGGTAGGGACCGATGGATGTGCAGGAGCTGACCGATCTGTCGCATTCGAGCTCGGCGCGTGACGGGCGTGCGGCCGTTGACAAAGCGATGAGCCTGCTCACCAGCTTCGGCCGTGAAGCGCATTCGGGCGTCGGGGTCAGCGAGCTGGCCCGCCGCTCGGGGTTGAGTAAGTCCACCGCGCACCGCATTCTCGGGATGCTCGAGCGCAACCACGCCGTCGAGCGGGTCGGCAGCGACTACCGGCTCGGGGCAGAACTGCACAACCTCGGCGAGCGGGTCTACGCGCCGCACCACTCGGTGATTCGCGACGTCCTTACACCGTATCTCGCGGACCTGTACGAGGCGACGCGGCAGACCGTCCATCTCGCGGTGCTCCACGGGCCGGATGTGCTCTATATCAACAAGCTCTACGGGCACCGGCACGTCGCATCGCCGTCGCGTGTGGGTGGACGTTCGCCGGCCCACTGCACCGCGGTCGGCAAGGCGTTGCTTGCGTACTCGAACGAAGACATCGAAGGTCTGCTCGGCCGGGACCTCGTCGCCCGCACCGAACGCACTGTGACGGACGCGGTCCGGCTGCGTGCCGAACTCGGCCAGGTCCGTCGGACCGGGGTGGCGTTCGACCGCGAGGAGACCCGCGACGGTCTGGTCTGCATCGGCGGGGCGGTCGCGGGGCCGGGTTTGCGTGTGGCAGCAGCTTTCTCGGTGTCGGGCCCCGTGTCGAGCTTCTCCCCGGCGAGTGTCGAGCCCGCGCTGCGCAGGGTGAGCCTGGCCGCATCGCGGGCGCTGTGCGCCGCGCACAGCGCACTCGCGTCGTAACGCCGTCACAACTTCCCGGAACGAATGTTGCCGGAAACGGATTCAGGCGAAGGAGTCTTTCATGACAGTAGCGCTGGTTGCGCTGTCCCATTCACCGTTGATCGGGCTCAACGATCCGGACCAGGAGGTGCTCGACGAGGTCGATCACGCCGTCGCCGGGGCCCGCACATTCATCGAGGAGTTCGATCCCGAGATCGTCGTGCTGTTCGCGCCGGATCACTACAACGGCTTCTTCTACGAGAAGATGCCCCCGTTCGCGATTGCGACGGGCGCGATCGCGGTGGGCGACTTCGGATCCGCCGAGGGGGAGATTCTGGTCGACGCGGAGTCGGCCAATGCGATGGCAGAGGGCGTGCTCGAGCGTGACATCGATCTGACGATCTCGGCTCGCATGGTGGTCGATCACGGGTTCGTGCAGCCGCTCGAGATGCTGTTCGGCGGAATCCGGTCGGTCCCAGTGGTGCCGGTATTCATCAACGGCGTTGCGGCGCCACTCGGTCCGGTGCGCCGGATCCGCCAGTTCGGCAAGGCGCTCGGCGAGGCGGCGAGGCTACTCGACAAGCGTGTGCTGTTCCTGGCGTCAGGCGGTCTGTCGCACGATCCGCCGGTACCGATCCTCGCGGGTGCCCCGCCGCGGGTCGCGGAGGCGCTGATTCTCGGTAATCCGCCCACGCCCGAGCAGCGCGCTCGGGGTGAGCAGCGCGTCGTGCAGTCCGGAATCGACCTGGCTGCAGGAACTTCCACGCGTAAACCGCTGAACCCGGAGTGGGACAACGATGTTCTCGACATCGTCGCCGCAGGCGATCTCGAGGTGTTCGACGGCTGGACCAACGAGTTCTTCGAGGAGCAGGCCGGCGGTTCGTCGCACGAGGTGCGGACATGGATCGCTGCGTATGCGGCACTCGCGGCCTCGGGTTCGTACGAGGTGCGGTTGCGTTACTACCGGCCCATTCCCGAATGGGTCGCGGGATTTGCGGTGACCACGGCGCGGTAGAGGTTCGGCAGCGGCTCCGGCGCCGACGGCGGAACGGTCGATCGATGATGCCGGAGCCTCGCCGGCTTCTCGGGCCGGCGGCAAACGAACAATGTGGGTGCACCGGCAGATCGAGAAGAACCTGGCGTCACGCTTGGCCAGTGTTCAGGCTTGTTACTGTGAGCATATGCCCGTCCGCTACCACGTCACTTCGGCACTGAACCGAACGTCGATTCAGCGATTCGGCTTGGACTGGCGCCGCATGGGTGCTGCGCCCGGTATTGCAGGCAGTCGTCTACCGGAACAGGAAGGCTGCTTCCTGGCTGCCGACGAGTTCGAGCGTGATTGGTTTGTGCGGATGAACAGCACCGGTGGCCCCGTGGATGTCTGGGAGGTCCACGGCGTCGATGCTGCCGACCTGGTTCTGTCGCCGGAGGGCCACCACTACCTTCCCGGTGTCATTCCGATCGGGAATGTTCGGTTGGCGCAACGCGACCTGCCGTAGCTCTTTCGGTCCAGTCGGTGATCGATGCACAGGGCGCTGTCCGAATGGACTTTGCGGTGATCTGCACTCATGTTGCGTACTCGAATTCGTACCAGGAACCGTCGATGTGCCTGAGCGATATGAAGTTCCGCTGCTCACCCGGGTTTCCGGTCGGCGAGTAGATCCATCCGTGTGTCGTCCCGAACGAGGTATCGGATTCTATGAAGTACACGGCTCCGCCGCTGCGCTGTTCGACTCGGCTGATATCGATCCCGCCGACGTCCAGACCGCTCCGTGTGCTCCCTGGAGCAGCGATGATCTCGAGCGCGATTTCCTCGAGCCGAGGGCGGGCTTCGTCGAAACCGGCTGGCGGAAGCGCCAGGGCAACAAAAGCTGCTGTGACGACGACACCGGGGGGGGCTGGAAGACCCCACCACGACCAACCTTCCCTACCGCGGACGTACGGCAACGCTCGATGAATCCAGAACAGTGCAGCAGCACCAAGTATCAGGAGCATCGGCGCCGCGATGAACAGCTTGCGGTCATAGTCCGCATCGCCTCCGACCAGAGGCCACCGGTAGTAGAGGCCCAACAACACGATCACCGGCAGCGTGGTCAGTATCAGGACGCAAATGTCCGCGGCTACTCTCGGATGCTCAACGACGCGGGCTGAAACTGAGATGTCTGCGTAACTACGGGCTTTGAGAGGGGCTGTCGCTCAGTGTGTGCCTCGCGAAGCCGCTCTGACGGCCGCGCGTCTGGAATGACCTTCTCGATTCCGTCCGTGTTTGTCGGTGGGGTTCGATAGAATCGAAACTATGTTCGATATCGGGGGTGGGGTCGGTGAGGCGCTGACGGACGCGGTCGTGGGGGACGCGGCACGGTTCGTGGAGTTGTCTGTGTTGGCGCGGGTGGAGAACGTGTGTGCGGCGCGGAAGGTGTTGTTGGCGGGTGAGTTGACGTTGTCGGCGCTCGAGCGGGACGTGCGGTTGCGGGGTGGGGATGTGCGTGACTGCGGTAACGAGGCGATCGCGGAGGTGTCGACGCGGTTGGGGTGTTCGCACACGATGGCGTCGCATTTCTGTGATCTGGGGGTGGATCTGCGGTTACGTCTGCCGGTGACGCGGGCGGCGTTCCTGGCGGGGGATGTCGATTATGCGCGGGTGTGGCGGATTCATTGTGAGACGACGGGGTTGTCGGCGGAGACGGTGGTTTTGTTGGAGGCGGAGATCGTGGCGGGCGAGTCCGCAGGAGCCCCTCACACCGCCCCAGAAACCACCCATCCCACCGAGCTCGAGCACACCATCCACACCAAAGCGGCGGCTCTCATCCCGTCACCTGACGGGACATGCCATCACCCCAGGTCACGACATGAGAAATCGCCCACACCCAGCGTGGGTGTGAGGGTCGAATCCTACGTGGAGCCCTCCCTAAAGAGGATCGACAACCAGCCACCACACAATGCCTCTGACATTCCAAAGCTCGCCTGGATTATCGAGTGCCGCCGCGTACACGGCTTCAGCTTGCTCTCCAGTGATCTCGCCGCTCGAGCCCGACGGTGGACTGGGCCCAAGGAACTCGTAAGGGTCGGGTCCGGGCCACACAGGAACCTCATCAGCCGGGAAGCCGATATCGACGAACCCCGGCTGATGTACCACGACCCGGTCGGGACGAGGCACGGTTGCCACCACCGCCGCGATATCCGTTGTCCCCGAGCCTGCATCACCTCCGCTACCGCAACCTCCAACTGCAAGAGCAAGTCCCACCCCTGCGAACCCCGCCACCACGCGACGTACCCACACCGCTACCCCCTCCTGTCACCTGCCCCTTACGACACCATCATCTCACCCACAAGGCGTTCCCGAACCTGAATGCGACACCTCGGACCCGGGATCCTCCCAGCTCAGCCACTAAAGGCCCTCAAATCCACCGTGGGTGCGAAGGCCGAACCGTGCTGCGCCGACGCTATCGACCACACTGACGAACGGGACCGGCCCGGCGACTTCGGGCCGGTCCCACCCGCATCCGATCGGGCCTAACCTCGGGGCAGCCGCATCGTGCTCGACAGGACGGACCGCGATCCCCTCCCGCTCGACACCGGTGAACCCCGCGTCGAACGGGGCAGCGAGCGCGTCGCTCAGGTCCACACAATCGAGGCCCAGGCCCGGAGCCACGTTCACTGCCACCCGGTGGTGTGACACCTCGGTCCACTCGATCTCCACGGTCTGCATCTCGCTCGTCATCCGTCGGTTCCCTCCCCCCGCCCCCGCGCGGGACGTGTCGTTTTCGCTGGGCACAGTCTCAGAGTCGATCCGAACCTCGACATCTCCCGTGAACGTCAAGGTCTCGGCATCAACGATCAGGCCGCCCGTCTCCGGGTCGATCCATGCGTTAACCCCCGCCGCCTGGTCAGCGGACAACGCGAAGTAGATGTGCGCGCCCGGCCCACCGTCCAGCGGGCACGTCGCCGTTGCGGGCGACCGCCACCGAGTTGGGCATCTCGAGAAGCACCCTGACCCGGAACGTGTGGAACGAGCGAACGGCGGGTCGGGCGATGTCGACTCGGGCCAGCGAGTTCGAGGACGAGGTCTTCCTTCGTGTCGGTCGCGACAGGCTCGCATCTCCACAGGCGCGGTTCGCGGCGGAACTGATCAGCGAGTACGAGCGGGACGCGCTGATCGACGAACACCGACGCGGGCAGATGCAGATCCCGGACCAGATCCGGGAGGCCGTCGAGAAGTACCCGGGCATCAGCAACCTCGATCTCCCGCGAATGATCGTGATGGCCGTCGCGAAGGGCACCGTCCCGGACCTGCGGCATCATGCCGAAGCGGCGCGGCCCGAATCCGGTTGTGACATAGCCGACGTGGTTCTGCAGTGTGTTAGGCGGGAAGGTGGCCTGGCATCTGACACCAGTGGGATCTGGATCAGTACGCCGAGACCGATGAGGTCGAAGATGAGCCGAATCGGCGGTTGCTTGGCGTTCCTTCGGAGCCGTGGTCGAATCGCCGGTCGACGAGTTCAACCGGCCGGTGCACCGTGGGTGACTTCCGTCTGCGTGTCCCGCGTTCCCAGCGCAAGATGCGTGATTTCTTTGCGCGCAGCCCTGCGATGCCTCCCGAGTCACTCGACTGTCCGGCTCGTGGGCCTGTATGTGCGGGACTACCTCACGCTGCGTCGCCGTCGGCAAAACATGTGGTGTCGGAGGAGATTCGGGGAGCCGGAGCAGTTTTCCTACCTGCGGCCCAGCACCGCGGAGAGAGTCGTTGCCCGCATTACGGACTGGTGGGGCTGGTTCCCTCCGGGCATGACGTGTCGGCTTGTTGACGTCGTGACGAAGGAAAGCGTGACGATCGGGCCCGAGACAACTACGAGGAACCCGCACGGTCCTGCGAATCGGTGGCCGCGTCAGGACCCGTTGCTCAACTGCACGTCCGCGATGAGGCCGTGGTGGTCCGAGCCGACGATGGCGATGCGCTCGAGCGATGTCGCAGCGGCACCCTTCGTGAGAATGTGATCGATTCCGACGACGGCGGGGTAACGCTTGTCGGTGGGATACGTCGGCAGAATTCCAGCGCCCAATTGATCGGCGGCGTCGACGTATCCGCCGCGGCGCAGGTCGCGGAACTTGCTGTGCGAGTAGGTCGCATTGAAGTCGCCGCTGACGATGACGTTGTCGCTTCCGGCGGTCGAGTCGAGGGCGTCGCGTAGCCGATCGAAATCCTCGGTCCAGTGCGCTGCCGGAGCGATGTACGCGGGAACTGGATGCACGTCGTACACGATCACCGGCCTCGCCAGCCCGGCGTCGACCTCGGTCACCAGATTGGTGAGCGCCATCCCGTCGACCCGACTACCGTTCGCCAACGGCAGCCTGCTGTAGATGCCGCCGCCACCACCACCGGTCGCGTAGGGCGCGAGAAACTGATGGGGCAGCAGTTTCTCGAGTCCGGCTGCGCGTAGCGCCTCGACGGACGGGTCGGTCAGTTCCTGAATCGTCAGTACATCGATGCCGCGCTCCCGCACCGTCTGCACCAGCGCCTCCGGATCGGCCGACCCCACCATGATGTTGGCCTGCATCACCCGGATCGACGGCCCGCTAGCGTCCACAGCCGGCTCGCCGGACGCTCCAGCGACGAACAACGGGCCGTATGCCCAGGCGCCTAGGCCGACAACGACAACCGAGGCCGCGAGCAGCAGCCACCGACGGGCGACGGCGGATACGATCGCGCCGACCACCGTCGCGAGCAACAGCAGCGGTGCGAACGACGCGAGCACGATCACCAGATTGTTGGAGGCGCCGGATTTGAACGCGGCCAAGGCTGCGACCCCGGCCACGAGTCCTGCCGCGCCGACTCCTGCGGCGAGCAGTCGTAGCGTTCTGGATCCCATCACCGACACTTCGCCCCCATCGCCTCCGTAACCGGTTTGTGATGGGCAGTCTATCCGTTTCGTCCCGTCCGAGGGTTCAGTCGAGTCCGATATGCCACGAGCTGGGTTCGCGTCGCCCTACGTTCGGTGGTGAACCGATTGCGGGGTCAGGTACGCGTTGAGACCTTCGATTCCGAACTCGACTCCCAGCCCCGAGTCGCGTCGACCGCCGAACGGCGCACTGTGGTTCGAGGCGAAGAAGTTGATTCCGACCGATCCCGTGTCGATTCTGCGTGCCAGCGCGATGGCCTGAGTCTCGTTACGGGAGAAGATGATTCCGCCGAGCCCGAAATCGGTGTCGTTCGCAATCCGGATTGCGTCGTCGACGGTCTCGTACGGCAGGATTGTGACAACCGGGCCGAAGATCTCCTCGCGAGCAATGGTCATGTCCGGGGTTACATCGGCGAGGACGGTGGGCTGCACGAAGTACCCGCGGTCGGTGGCGGCGCGGCCACCGCCGGTAGTGACACGGGCTCCCTCGGCTCGGGCGCTGTCGAGGTACTTCAGGACGATCTTGTACTGCTCCTCGGTGGCCGACGGACCGAAGTCGGTGTCCGCGTCGAGCGGGTCGCCCTGCTTGGCAGCGGCGACGGTTCGGGTAACCGTGTCGACCACTTCCGCGTACCGCGCCGCAGGCGCCAGAATTCTGGTCGAGATGTAACACGTCTGGCCCGTGTTGCGCATGCAGGACCGGATCAAGACCTGTGCGAAGGCGTCCAGATCGGCATCCTCGAGCACGATCGCCGACGACTTGCCGCCGAGTTCGAGTGTGACCGGCCGCAACAGTTCACCGCAGGCCGCGGCGATCTTCCTTCCGACGGGTGTCGACCCGGTGAAGGCGACCTTGCGGACCAGCGGATGACGCACGAGGCGATCCCCGACGGCACCCGTGCCGGTCACCAGGTTGACCACGCCGGGCGGGACACCGGCCGCCGAGACGGCCTCGATGACGAACCGAATCGACAGCGGAGTCGACTCGGCAGGTTTGATCACCACCGTGCAACCGGCAATCAGCGCGGGCGCCAGCTTGGCGACGACGAGGTTGATCGGGAAGTTCCACGGCGCAATGAGTGCACAGACACCGACGGGGTCGCGAAAGACGGTGGTCGTTCCCAGACCGTTCGGATAGGGACGCTCGTCGTCGTTCTCGAGATACGAGGCCAGTGACGCGAAGTATCGGAAGATCCCGGCGGCGTTGGAAGCGCTGCCCGAGGTCTCGGCGACAGGGCTGCCGTTCTCCCGGGTGTTGGTCCACGACATGGGTTCGGCCCGCTCTTCGATCTCGTCCGCGATCCGCAAGAGATATTCTGCCCGCGCAGACGGACGCAGATCCGACCAGCCCGGGGTGTGAAAGGCACGGTCCGCGGCGCGCACCGCCGCATCGACATCCTCGGTGGTCGCATCGGGCACCGAACCCCAGACCTCCTCGGTGGCCGGGTCGACGACCTCGATGCGTTCGGTTCCGGCCGACGTGACCCAACGGCCTCCCACAAACAGGTCGTCGACGTGGGTGTAGGGGAGCGCGAGCGATGCCCGGTTCATCGCAGCACGTCCGTCCTCAGCAAGGCACGCGATCTGGCGAGATCGGCGACTGCGATCTGATGGGCGGCTTCGGTTTTCAGCTCGGGCAGGATCTCGATCTCGAGGCGATCGCAGTACAGCGCCGGGGTCATTCCGAACCACGACGACGCCAATGCGATCCCGGTGGGCCCGAAGCGCCACAGCCGGTCCGCGTCGCGCACCAACTCGTCTTCGAGGGAGTGTGCGTCCTGGCGAGTGTCGTGGCCGTCGATGATTGCGCAGACGCGTTCGACGAAATCCTCGCTGTATCCCAGAGGCGGTAGGACCTCGCGTGCGATGAGGCAGCCCTGGCGCTCGTGCTCGTAACGGATCGCGGCCTTGCGCCAGTCTCCGCTGAAGCCTTCGGAAATAATGCGCGATTCATCCACTCGACCCCATCCGGTGTCGTGCAGCAGGATTGCGACGCGGACGACGAGTGCGTCCGCGTCCGGATAGCAGTCGCACAGGCGCTCCGCATAGGCGAACGACGTGGGCAGGTGGATGTCGTTGCCACGCGTTCGCGTCTCGGGGACGACGGACTTCCAGATCGGATCCAGGTCGGTGGCAGCGTCGGGCGCCGCGGCGATCGGGGAAGTGTCGACGGGGCGGGTGGTGGGGGTACGCATCGGTGCGTTTACCTCGATTCGGGCGATGGCGGAGCCGAGAGAACGAGAGCGCCCTCGGTCGTGATCGTCTTCAGAGCTGTCGTGGGATCGGCCGCCAGGTCGGCGGGGATGTCAGCGCGTTTCGCCAGGGCGTTCCTGACGGCCATGAAGTCGAGTGGGTTGTTGACACAGTCGGCGGCGATGATGCGCCCGTTGCGGTAGTACAGGACGGAGAACTTGCCTTTCGCGTCGTCCCGACGCACCACGGTGTCGTCGTATCCGGTGGCCAATCCCGCGATCTGCAGTTTCAGATCGGCTTGGTTCGACCAGAACCACGGTGTACCGGTGTATTCGGTGTGCCGGCCGGTAAGGGAGTACGCCGCAACCTTGGCATGCTCGATCGCGTTGTTGACGCTTTCGACGCGGATCCGGTCGCCGGGCGGTGCCCCTGGTACGGGGTTGGGCATGTTCGCGCAGTCACCCACGGCAACGGTCGTTCCATCCGAGGCCAGGGCGTACTCGTCGACACGGATACCGTTGTCGCACAACAGACCCATCGACTGCGCCAGTTCGACGTTGGGCACCACTCCGATGCCCACGAGGACGATCTGCGCGGCTATGACCCGTCCGTCGGCGAGCTCGACACCGGTGACCGTGCCGTTCTCGCCGACGATTCGAGCGACCGTCGCATCGAGCTCGATCCGGAGACCGCGGTCGCGGTGTGCCTGCAGGAAGAACGCGGACGTTTGTTGGCCCACAGCCCGTCCGATCAGCCGCGGACCTGCTTCCAGAACGGTTGCCCGTTTGCCCATCTTCCGTGCGCTCGAAGCGGCCTCGAGTCCGATGAATCCTCCGCCGACCACGACGACATCGGTGGCGTCGGGCATGCGTCGTCGCAGATCGAGCGCGTCGTCGGCATTGCGCAGGTACAGCACTCCGTCCAATCCGCTGCCCTCTACCTGGAGGGGCCGAGGCCGGGCACCGACGGTGAGCGCCAATCGGTCGAAGGGGAACTGCGCTCCGGACGCCGCGGTTGCGACACCCGACCCGTCGACTCGGCGGTCGACGGTCGTGATGCGCTCGCCCATGATCAATCGGATGCGGTGCTCGTCCCAGTACTCGGCGGTCCGGAAGATCAGCGACTCGGAGGTGACCAGTCCCTGGAGGAACTCCTTGGACAGCGCCGGTCGCTGGTACGGGCGGTGGTTCTCGTCTCCCAGGAGCGTGATGGGCGGTTCGTATCCGAGGGCGCGCAGTGAGCCGGCGAGCTGTACCCCGGCCTGGCTCGCCCCGACGATCAGCAGTCCGTCCTCGCCGGCGGAGGTGTGAGAGTCCATCGCTAGACCTGCGTTTCCGGTGTGCTCACGTCCAGATCGAGGTCCTCGGTGAGCTTGATCTGGCAGGACAGCCGCGAGTTCGCCTGTCGTTCCACTGCTGTGCCGTACAGCATTTCGTCCTCCATGTCGTCCATGGCGGGCAGTTCGTCGAACTGGTCCGGGCGGACGAAGACATGGCACGTCGCGCACGACAGCGAGCCGCCGCATTCGGCAACGATGCCGGCTACTCCGTTGCGCATCGCGACTTCCATGACGGAGTCACCGACATTGCCTTCGACTGCTCGGGCGTTCCCGTCGCAGTCGGTGTACGTAACTTTGGGCATTGCTGCTTCTCCTAGATGAACTGTCGTCCGCCGTCGACGACGAGAGTTTGGCCGGTGATGTACTCGCTGTCCGGGCTGGCCAGGAACAGTGCGGCACCGACGATGTCCTCGGGCCGGCTGGCCCGCTTGAGTGCGCCGCGGTCGACACCGTAGGTTTCGGCCCCTTCCATCAGGCCGTAGCTGGCCTCGGTCAGGGTGAAGCCCGGAGCGATGGCGTTGACGGTGATCGACCTAGCCCCCAACTCCTTGGCCATCACTCGGGTGAGGGCCACGACACCGCCCTTCGAGGCGACGTAGTGCATCCAGTTCGCGGAGCCGCTGAGGATCGTGGCCGAGGACAGGTTCACCACAGAGCCGCCGTCCGCGAGGTGTGGGCTGCACGCCCGCGCACACATCCAGGGGCCCTTCAGATTCACTGCCATGACTCGGTCCCATTCGGCGGGATCGATCTCCTCGAAGCGCGACCGCGTCACACCCGCATAGATCGCAGCGTTGTTGACCAGGACGTCGATATGGCCACCGCCGAACTCCGCAACCGAGGCGGCCATCGCGTCCGTGGATTCGACCGAGGTCACATCCACTGTGACCGACGTTGCAGCGGCGCCACTCTCACGCAGAAGCCTTGCGGTCTCGTCCGCGCCGGTTCCGTCGATATCGGCCACCGCGACCCGATAGCCTCGTTCGGCGAAGCCCAGAGCGAATGCGCGACCCAGTCCGCCGGCCCCGCCGGTGATCAAAACCGTTCTGCCCGTGCCATTTTTGTCTGTCATGTCATTCGCTCAGAACGGTGACGACACCCTTGGTGCCGTCGACGTGGAGCCGCTGTCCGGTCTTGATCTGGGTGGACGCGGATCCGGTGCCGGTCACCGCCGGCAGGCCGTATTCGCGGCACACGATCGCGGCGTGGCTCATCATGCCGCCGATGTCGGTAACGGTGGCCTTGATCTTTCCGAAGATCGGACCCCACGACGGTGCGGTCACAGGTGCGACGAGGATTTCCCCGTCCTGGATCTCGGATAGTTCGTCCGAGCTGGTGATCACGCGGGCGATGCCCTCCACGACGCCCGGCGATGCTGCCATCCCGCGCAGATGGTCGCTGGATTCCTCGTCGTCACTGAGCCACTGCTGGACCTGCTCGGTGGTGATGCCGTACAGCATGCTGGTGAACGGCTCGGTGATGAACTCGGGAGGGGTGTTCAGCGCCGGTTCCGGTCGGCGGGACTTGAGCGCGTCGATGATGCCCCTCCGGCGGTCGATCTCCGCAGGCCAGTAGTGCGGTCCGATCGGCTCCGCGCCGACACCCCAGGCGGTGGCCAGGTCGAACAGTGCCTCGCGCACCTCACCGCGGTTGAGGTACAGCAGGTCGTCCGGCTCGGCCCAGAATCCCTCCTCGTGCAGCATGCGGGACAGTTCACGCACCTTGCGCCAGAACACGCCCATCGTCCAGTGCTCGATGTAGAAGTTGTGGTTCTCGACGTACGGGTAGGCGGTTCGGGCGAGGGCGATCTTGGCGTCGAACGTCTCTCGTGCCTCGCCGTCGAGGACATCGCGGTACTCGGCGGCGATCCGGTCACGCTCGACGGCGAGCTCGGCGACCGGACGCATGATGTCCTGTCCCTCGTTCAAACGGCGGATGTAGTCGGCGATATAGCCCAGTGGCAGGTCCTGGTGCTCGATCCAGTACTTGTCGTGCCCGTAGAAGCCGTTGCCGACCGTGAAGTTGAACCACGGATCCTGGGCGGCTTCGTACTGGGAGATCCACCGGGCCCCGTTCTCGGCCTGAGCGATCCGGGCCAGGGTTCCGTCGACGTCCGCGGTGTCGTCGAACAGCGAGGTGAGGTCGAGCTCGACGGCAAGCTTGGCCAGTTCCTTCAGTTCGTCGTCTGGGCGGAACAGTTCCATGTCCACGCCCTGGACCATGGTTGCAATCGACTGGTCCGGGATGTTCGGGAAGGCCTCTTTGCAGAAGCCGAAGAAGTCGAGGTAGGCGATGTACCCGAGGTTGAGGAACTCGAAGTGGTACTGCCAGTTCTGGTAGCAGAGCTGGATCAGCCGATCGTAGTTCTCGAGCAGGACCTCGGTGCCGTCCTTGGCCTTACCGGACCGGATGTCCTCGATCGGCACCATGGCCGGCAGCTTCTCGAAGGACAGCGCCTCCATCTCGTCGATGGTCAGCCGAACCTTCTTGTGCCACTTCTCGAGCAGCGGCTCCCAGTTCTGGTAGTAGTACGCGGCCCGCTCTTCGAACAGTGGCACCCGCGCGTCGAACTCCTCCTCGGGAGCGGGGATCGGCGACATGTACAGGTAGCCGAGGTGGATCCGGAACTCGATGCCGTTCGAGTTGGGAATCAACAGATGCTTGGTGTTGTACTGCCCCAGGCATTTGACGGCGAACTCGCCGCCGATCGTCTCGAACGGTTTGAACACGGTGGGCCAGTGCTGGCTGTCGCAGAACCAGAACTTGCCGTCCTCGACGTCCTTGCGGCTCGGCTGGAAGACCAAGTTGTAGGGGTAGAGCTCCTCCCATCCCTCGGCGCCCGCAGGGGTTTCGAGGTCGAAGGGGCTTGGGAAGGACTTCATCGTCATGTGAGGTTTCCTTTCGCGATCGCCGAGGAGGGGATCGGCGACGGAGGTCAGTGGTTACGCGGTGCGGGGCCGGGTCATCGCCCGGCTGATTCCGGTCAGGTCGAGCCCCGGCCGGGCAGACTTCTTTGATTCGGTCACTTTGTCCTGCTTGGGTTTCGAGGACCACACCGTTTCGGGTCGGGACTGTAGGAGCAGCAGGTTCTCGCCGTCCGGCAGGTCGGCGTCGAGCGCCCATTCGATGTCCTGCGGGCACCCGTAGTGCTTCTCGGCGCGCTTGGCGATCGCGGCGACGGCCTGCAGTTCCTGGTCGGTCAGGCTTCGTCGGGTGCGGCGGTCGGCGTCGACGTCTCTTTCCACGAGGCGGTGTGATCCGGGGTCTGGAACGAGCTCGGCGTGCTTGTCGCCGATGGTCTCCGAAACCACGGTCAACATCACTTTGTCCATGACGATGTTGTCCGGGGTGACCTGTCCGGAGACCACCATCTCGCCGACGCCATACGATGCGTCGACGGTGATCTTGGATCGATCGCCATTGGTCGGATCCATCGTCATCGCGACGCCGGCGACCTTGGCGCTGACCATCTTCTGGACCGCGACGGCCATGGACAGCCCCGTGTCGGGAATGTTGTTCTTGAGCCGGTAGATGATGGCGCGGCTGGTGTACAGCGATGCCCAGCAACAACGGATGCGTTCGAGTACCTCGTCGATTCCGTTGAGCCACAGGTATGTGTCCTGCTGCCCGGCGAAGCTTGCGTCGGGAAGGTCCTCCGCCGTCGCCGAGGATCGCACAGCGACCGGTACGGGCTGATCGAAGCGGGCCTGCAATCTGTGGTAGGCATCGATCGTCAGGCGCCGGAGCGGTTCGGGGACCGCACGCGAGGTGATCGCATCGCGGATCTGGGCGGAGACCGCGTCGACGTGAGCAACGTCTTCGGGGTCGAGGCCGTCCAGCAACCGCTGGATCTCGTCGGCGATGCCGGCTTCCTCGATGAAGGAATCGTAGAGCGCGGTGGTCAGTGCAAACCCGGGCGGCACCGGCATCCCCGCCGTGGTCAGAGATACCAGTGATGCGCACTTGCCGCCGAGCTGATCGTGCTGCGGCGCTTGCAGGTCGTCGAAGAACTGGATGTACCGGGCGGGGGAGTCCTCGGTTGTGTCGCTGCTCGGATCGTCCCAGCGCACTGGTACCGCCGTCGGGGCCCGGAACGAGAGGTTGTCGCCGAAGGTGATGGCCTCGGGGTCGACGAGTTCGAGGAACGGAGCAGTCTTCAACAGCTCCTCGACAACGATCTTCACCTGGAGTTTGGCGAGCATGTTTCCCAGGCAGTAGTGCAGGCCGAACCCGAATGCGAGATGCTCACGTGCATTGCCTCGGGTGATGTCGAAGACCTCGGGATCGGTGAACTTCGATTCGTCCCGGTTCCCGGATCCCATGACGAGCAGGATCTCGGCACCGGCAGGAATCGGGGTTTCTCCGATCACCGTGTCCTCGAGTGCCTTACGTCGCCAGCCGACGATCGAGGGACTGAATCGGAGGACCTCGTCGATTGCCTGCGGAATCTTCTTCGGGTCCTGGGCGAGGGCCTCCCACTGATCGCGGTGGGCGAGCAGGAGACGAAGCGTGTTCGAGATCAATGTCGTGGTCGTCTCGTGGCCGGCGAACAGCAGGCTGTAGCAGACCGACGCGATCTCGTGATCGGTGATCTCGCTTCCTTCTTCCTGCGCGCGGACGAGATCGGCGACCAGATTGTCGCCGCCGTGCTCGTGGGCGTGCGCCACCAGACGCAGGCACTCGTGCCAGTACTCGACGAGATTGTGTGCGTGCGGGACCTGCTCGTCGTCGCTGAGATCACCCCAGGTCATCGCCGCGCGCGAGTCGGACCAGCGCTTGAACTGGTCGACCTTGTCGGCGTCCGCGCCGATCAGCGTCAAGATCGTGACGGTCGGCACGTCGTAGGCGAGGTCGCGCAGCAGGTCGCCCCGGCGATCCTCATGCGCGAGCAGCGCGCGCAGCTGCCGGTCCACGTTGTCGCGGATGAATGGTTCGAGAGCCTTGTAGCGGCGCGGGGTGAACGCCTTGGATACCGCTTTCCGGATCCGCGTGTGCTCCGGAGGCCGTCGGGCCGACAGCCCTGAATAGGCCGTGAAACCGCCGTCCGCCATGATCTTCTTCGCCTGCGATCCACGTTCGCGGACCGGCGCCTGCGCGTTCTCGCTGCTGAAGGTCTCCCAGTCGTCGAAGACCGCCTTGATGTCCTCGTAACGGCTGACTACCCAGCATCCGATTCGTTCGTCGAACATCACCGGCTCCTCCGATCGGAGGCGCGCATAGGCGGGGAACGGGTCGTTCATCTTGAACGGCTCGTAGCCATGGTGGTCGACGGGATAATTACGCGTGGCAGCAGGGTCGGTGGGGGCGGGCATTGTCACTCCTGGATCTGGGAGGGCGCGGGCGCGCGTTGTCTGTTGCTTCGGCAGACGACTATGGAAGGCCGGCGCTACTGTGCGGGTTCGTCGATAGCGGCTGTGGGCGCATCGACGTCGGCGAGGAGGCCGTTGTCGTCGTTGTCGCCTCGATGTCGTGTGGTGACAGTCTCCATGCGGTCCTCCTTATGACATGGACCACTCTTGCGCCCGACCGCGAAGCAGCCAAGCGAATCCTTCCGATGAACGGAATCAGCCGAGCCAGAAGGTTCGTATTGCCTGTTCAACGGGCTGCGGAAGAGCCTTGAAGACCCTCTCCAGGCGTGCGCCGGTGCCTCGGAGCGGTGGCAGGAAGCGCGCCATGTCGGCTGATCGGCTGCTGGGGAGTACGACGCCGATGGCAGCGACAACTTCGTCGTTCGGCGCCCGAACCGGGATCGCAATCGAACATGACCCGAGGGCCATCTCCTCCTGCGTCTTCGCAAAGCCTTGCTCTCGGATGGTGTCGAGTTCCCGCGCGAGCCGCGCCGGTTCGGTGATTGTGAATCTCGAGCGCCGCTCCAGCGAATGGGCGAGGTACGTCTCCCTGAACCACGGGTCCTGATATGCCAGCATCACCTTTCCGACAGCGGTCGGGTGCAGGGGCAATCGGCTACCGACGCGCGCCAGTCGTGGGACGCGCCTGCTTCCGTAGATGCGATCTACGTAGATCACTTCGGTTCCGCGCCGCACCACGAAGTGAACCGTCTCGTGAGTCAGATCGAACAGGTCCTGCAGTGGCGGATGGACGATGTCACGAAGCCGAAGCCCGGCATTCTGGCCGATCGCCCACAGCCGGATGCCGATCTGGTAGCGGCCGTCCGGTCCGCGCAGGAGTGCGCCCCACTGCTCGAGTTCGCCTACCAAGCGATAGACCGTCGTCAACGGCATGCCCGTCGTGGCCGCAATGTCGCTCAACGCCAGCGGCCCAGGGTCCTCCTCGAACACTTCCAGGATCGCAAGTATCCGCGACGCTGTGGTTCGGCCGGCTTCTCGAGGAGTACCTGCCATGTCGAACCGCCTCCTTCCTCGATCCGCCCTCGCTATGGAGATGCTGCTCCGAGCGGTCGATCGTCTCCACCCTGGAAATGGTGAAAGGGCGGTGGGTTCCGATGTGGAACCCACCGCCCTGAGTTTGTCAGACGAAACTACCTCTGCGACCGACCGATCTCGGTGACCCATCCAGGTTCCAGGACCATGAGGGAAAGCTCGGTGATCTGGCTCAGCTCGCCTCGAACGTCAACGTCGACGACGTATCGAAATCCGGCGTCCTCGGCGTGGCCGATCGCCACGAGATCGCCGGCCGCGACGGGCAGCACGACGCGGCGACACGCGGGATGGTCAGCCAGGATGCGGCGGCCGAGGACTGTCAGCGCCTGGGCGTCGCGCAATCCCTCGATGTCGATCTCCAGGTCGGCTACACCGGCCGGGTACGCGTTGCCGAGAGGTCCGCGCACGGCGTAACGTGCGCGGACCTCGAACGGGGCACCATCGACGTCCATCGTGTACTTCAGTGGCCAGCCCGGTGTGCTCATCGGTTCAGTGCGCGATGGCCGTCGGCTGCGAGCTTGCGCAGTGAGACCTTGTCGAGCTTGCCGGAGCCGTTGCGCGGCAACGAATCCAAGACGAGCAGTTCCTTGGGGAGCTTGTACCGGGCGAGGCGCTCGCCGGTGAACGCGCGGATCTCCTCGAGCGTCGGGTCCTTCTCGCTCGACACGCAGAGCACCGCGACCACAACCTCGCCCCACTTGGGATCGGGGGCACCGACGACGGCCGCATCGGTCACTCCCGGGTACTCGACGAGCACCCGCTCGACCTCGGCGGGATAGACGTTCTCGCCGCCCGTGATCACCATGTCCTTGATCCGGTCGACGATGTAGAGGAAGCCCTCCTCGTCCAGGCAGCCCAGATCGCCGGAGTGGAACCAGTTCTCGGCGTCGAATGCAGCGTCGGTGGCCTGCTGGTTGGCCCAGTAGCCGGGCGTGACGTTCGGGCCGCGCACGCAGATCTCACCGGCCGCATTGGCCTCGGTGAGTGTCGCACCCGTCACCGGATCGACGATCTTGATTTCCGTGAACGGCATCGGCAGGCCCGCCGACGACGCCCGCTCGAGCGTCCGCTCGGGCGGCAGTGACGTCGCGAACGGTGCCGTCTCGGTCAGACCCCACGCCTGCTGCAGCGAGACACCGCGGCGGCCGTACTCCTTGACCAGGCTCGGCGGCACCGGAGCCCCGGCGACGATCGCCGAGCGCAGCTGCGACAGGTCCGCGTCCGCGAACTCGGGCAACTGTGCGATCGCGGAGAACATCGCGGGTACCGCGAAGATCGTGTTGACCTTGTGCTCCACCAGGTCGGCGAGCGTGCCCGCGGGGTCGAACGTGCGACGGACCAGCGTCGCGCCGCCGCGGCTGAGGCTGCGCAGTGTGAACGAGTTGAGGCATCCGATATGGAACAGCGGAGCCACTGCGAGGTTGATGTCACGGCGGTTGGTGTCCACCACCGAGTCCACGTTGAACGAGTTCCACCAGATGTTGCCGTGCGTGAGCATGACGCCCTTGGGACGTCCCGTGGTGCCCGACGTGTACATCAGCGCAGCCAGGTCGTCCGCGAAGCGGGGTAGCGGTGTCAGCTCCGTCTCGAGTGCAGCGCCGCGCGCGAGTGCGGTGGTCAGCTTCTCCCAGCGTCCCGACGGCGCATCGCTGAGCGGCACCGCGTCGTCGTTGTCGACCGCGATCATCCGCGGCGGCTGGACTGCTGGGTCGATCTCCTCGATCACCGGCATGTGCCCGGGCTCGACGATCAGTACACGAGGTCCGAAATCGCCTAGCTGATACGCGATCTCGGCGGCGGCGAGACGGAAGTTGACCGGTACGTACACCGCGCCCACCCAGGCCGCTGCCAGGTAGGTCACCAGGAACGTCGGGCTGTTGAGGCCGAGGTATGCCACGCGGTCGCCTTTGCGGACACCCGAGGCGTGCAGTGCCAGCGCCATTGCGTGTACGCGAGCGGTGAGATCGCGGTAGTCGATCGTGTGGTCCTCGTAGATCAGCGCGGTGCTGGCGCCGTGCAGGCGGCCCAGTGATTGCAGTGCGCGGGCGGGGCTGATATCGACGGGGGCCTTGTCGGTGCTCACAGATCGTCACCGCCTGCTGCGGTGCGGAATCCGCGGGCGGCGATGCCGCCGTCGACGGGGATGATCGCACCGGTGATGTTGGAGCTGTTGGCTGCGGAAGCCAGCAGCACGTAGGGCGCCGTGAAATCGGCGGGATCGACGCTGGCGTCGTGCAACGGCAGCAGCGGGTTGTCACCGGTCGTGGTGCCGCGTGCGAACGACGCCTCGATGGACCGATCGGCCAGACCGATCGACTCGGGGCCACGCAGATCGGTGCGCATACCGCCGGCCGCGACGCCGTTCACCCGGACCTTGGGGGCCAGTTCGTACGCCAGCTCGAGCACGAGCCCGCGGCAGGCGTGCTTGCTCGCGGTGTACAGCGGTCCGCCTCCGTTCGGATAGAAGGCCGAGTTCGACAGCGTCATCACGACACTGCCGCGGGTCTTGACCAGCTCACGCCACGCGGCCTCGACGGCCAGCAGGTAGCCCTTGACGTTGATCGCGAACAACTCGTCGAACGCCGCGGACAGGGCTTCGCCATCCAGGCGGGTGATGCTGCGCTGGTAGTCCCAGATACCCGCGTTCGGCACCAGGGTGTCGAGCTTACCGAAGCGCGCGACGGCCTCCGAGACCGCGCGATGCTGGTCGGCGGTCGACCGGACATCGGCCTCCACCGTGTGGACGCGATCGGCGCGATCGCCGGCCGCCTCCACCAGCTCGCTCAGCTTGGCCGGATCACGGTCCGCGACGACGACCGAGGAGCCCTCGTCGAGGAACCGTTCGGCGACGGCCCGGCCCAGTCCGGAACCGCCGCCGGTGATGAGGGCGACATTGCCCTCGAGCCACCCGGTCACGCGTCCTCCGAACAGTCGGTCAGGAAGTCCACCACGAGCCGCTCGAACTCCTTCTGGCGCTCGACCTGCACCCAGTGGCCGCACTTGCTGAACGCGTGCAGCTGCACGTCGGGGATCTGCTTGAGCATCAGTTGCGAGCCTTCGAACGTGATGGTGCGGTCCTCGGTGCCCCACAGCAGCAGCGTCGGGGCCTTGATCTTGTGGGCGTCGCGCCACAGCGGATCCATGCCGTGACGACGCGCGAACGCGGCGTTGTAGCGGTGATAGAACTCCATGTGGCTCTCGTCCAGCGACGCCTCGTAGCGGGCCTCGATGTTGGCGTCGTCGAACTGCTTGGGATCGGCGACCATGGTGCGGACGAAGTCCTTCATCTTCTTCACGGTCGGGCCGCCGCCGTTGTAGTAGCGGAACATCGCCTTCTGACCCTCGGTCGGCGTCGGGCCGAACGGCAGCCAGCCACCGCCCGGAGCCATCAGCACCAGACGGGTGACGCGGTGCGGGATCGCCAGCGCGAGGGCGATCGCGGCGGCACCACCGAGGCTGTTGCCCATCAGGTGGAACTCCTCGATGCCCATCGCGTCGAGCGTCTGGATCAGTGCGTCCACCGTGATCTGCGTGATGCTCCGCTGCTGGAGGTCTTCCTCCGTAGGGCGGTAGCTGCCACCGAAGCCCGGCTGGTCCGGCAGCACGACGGTGAAGTGCGGCGTCAGAGCGGGGAGGTTCTGGCTGTAGTTCGCGATCGCCGACGCACCCGGGCCACCGCCGTGCAGCATCACCAGGACCGGGCCGCCGCCGGCCTCGCTCACCTTGATGGTGCCGAGCGAGGTCTCGACCTCGCGGCTGGTCACGGCCGTCTCTACCGCTGCATTCGTTGTCACTGTGTCACGCGCTCCTTGTGTCTGGGGAGGATCGTCGCCTGGTAGTTCCGAGGGGGAATGAGAGATCAGAAGAAGGTGCTGATGTTCTTGGCCAGCAACACGTTCTGATCGAGCAGGATCTTGCGGCGGGCGACCACCAGGCCGCCGCTCTCGGTCTCGCGGAGGATGTCCTCCCGGCCGCCGGAGTAGATGTCGACCTCGCGCTCGAGCCGGTTGCGGTAGACGATGAAGTTCGAGCGTGCGTACCACTGCCCGATCTTCTGCTCGTCCTCGTCCGCGTGGCGGACGACGACGTTGCTCACCAGGTGCCGGGTGCGCGACGGCGGATCCTCGGCCCAGGCCATGCCCGAGTCGAAGCGGCGAATGCGCCAGGCCAGGCTCGCGCGGGTCTCGTCGTAGAAGGCGGCCTCACCGCGCGCGGCGACCGCGAGCGACTGCTGACGCCGCAGCCGGTTGGTACGCGTAGGTGCCCAGTAGTGCAGGTCCTCGGCCAGCAGGTCCAGCCAGTCGGTGAATCGGCCGTCGTCGATCAGTTCGGCCTCACGGAAATACAGCTGCTGGACGCGGAAGTGAGTGTCGGCGTCAGCGAGGTCACGGTGTGCGGGGGTGGTGTCAGAAGCCATCAGTCAGGTCATCCTTTGGCGAGCTTGCGCAGGTTCACGGTCGGGTCGGCCAGTGCGGCCGGATCCACCGCAAGAGCGCGGTCGATGATGATGCGGGCGGCCCGCACGGCCGGGCCGCCGTCGATGAACGCTGCTCCGACCAGGGTGTTGCCCCGGACTCGGAACACCATCTGCGGGCGGGTGGCGTCGTCGGGGTGCGGCCGGATCACGGTCTCGCCCGCCGCCGTCATCGACCCGACGCCCTGCACGTGGATGCCGTGCCGATCGGACCAGAACCAGCCCGAGCACTCGGGCTCGGGTTCCTGTCCCAGGACGCGGGCGGCGACGGCACGAGCACTGAGTTGTGCTGCTTCCCAATGCTCCTCGCGTCGGTGCAGGGCGCCGTCGGCATCGCGTCGACGGGCGACGTCACCGGCGGCGAATACCGCCGGGTGGCTCGTGCGGAAGTGCTCGTCGACGAGCACGCCCCCGTCGACGTCGAGGCCCGCGGCCTCCGCGAGCTCGGTCGACGGGATCGACCCGATACCCACGAGCACCGCGTCGGCGGGCAGTTCCTCGCCGGTGGTGAGCACGACGGTCACCGCATCACCGGTGCTCCGGATCTCCGTGACGCCCGCGGTGTGTACGGCGATGCCGTGCTCGGTGTGCTGGTCGTGCAGGTAGCGCGCCAGCTCCGGGCCCACCGCGGGAACGATCGGCGGGTCGGCTGGGTCGACCAGAGTGACCTGGGCGCCGAGCTGCAATGCCGCCGAGGCGGTTTCGGCGCCGATCAGGCCGGCCCCGATCACGACCAGACGTGCGCCGGGGACGAGCCGGGCCTTGAGGGCACGGGCGTCGTCGATGGTGCGGAGCAGATGGACCTGCGGCAGGTCGCCGCCCGGCACCGGCAGCGGACGGGCGCCCGCACCCGTGGTCAGGATCGTCACATCCGCGTCCAGGCGGGTGCCGTCGGCGAGTTCGACCACGCCCTCATCCGGCTTCAGCGCCGTCGCCGGCATTCCGGTCCGCAGCGTGATCTTCTGCGCAACATACCAATCCGGCTTGGCCAGGGCGAGATCCGCCTCGTCCGCGGTACCGAACATGAACGCCTTGGACAGCGGCGGACGGTCGTACGGGGTGGGTCCGCCGTCGATCAGCGTGATCTCACCCTCGAAGCCGCGGGTGCGGAGTTCGCCGGCGGCACTGACGCCGGCGAGCCCGCCGCCGACCACGACGACGCTGGCGGGGGTGCTCATTGCGCGACTGCGCTCTGGCCCGGGTACAGCCAGATCTCGTCGCCCTCGATCTCGACCCTGTGCGTCGGGGCGTTCTCGGTGGCCGGCATCGACAGTACCGCGCCGGTGCGCAGGCAGAACTTGCCCGAGTGCAGCGGGCACTCCACCTGGCCGCCCTCGATCCAGCCGTCCGCGAGGGACGCTTCGCCGTGGCTACAGCGGTCGTTGAGCGCGAAGTACTCGCCCTCGTCGTGGAAGACCGCGATCGGCTCGCCCGTGCCGGTCTGCTCGGCGTCGACGACCAGCGCCTCGCCGTCCTCGATGTCGCCGACCGCGCCGACCTTGAACTTGGTGGTGGTCTCGCTCACTTCGCGCCCTTTTCGTGCCAAGCCGGTGTGTTCATCAGTTCTGCCCAGCGCCGGTAGAAGCCGCGGCCGGCAGCGTCGCTGTACAGCTCGCTGGTCTTGCCGGGGTAGACGCCGTCCTCGCGCTCGGAGCCCAGGCCCATCTGGTAGTTCAGCGGCACACTGTTGGTGATGAAACCGCCTGCGATGGACTGGCACTCGCTCCAGTTCTCTCCGTCGTCCTGCTCGAAGATGCCGCTGGGGCCGAACGTGCGGAGGTTGTAGAGGCGCTGCGCCTCACGCACGTCCTCGGGCATCGACCTGTCGACGATGGTCCACGCCCACACCTCCATCTTGTCCGGTCCCTTGGGGTGCCAGACGCGGATGCTGCCGTTGACCGGCAGGTACGAGAAGTTGGGGAAGACGGTCGCGTGACCGGTGGTCATCGGACCCTCGACGCGCTCGTCGCCGAGACGCTCACGCAGCACGTCGTAGTCGTAGTACTCGTGCACCGGCTGCGCGTCGAAGCGGCTGCGCGGGTGCGTCGGGAAACCGGCGCCGTGACCCATCGGGTCGCTGAACTGGCGGCCCGGGGTGTTGACGATCTCGGCCTTCGGCCCGCGGCCGGTGGGGGAGAGCACCATCAGCGCGGACGCGTGCGACATGTTGACGTGGTACCAGTCGGTGGCGAACTGCTCGGCCGCCAGCTTCCAGTTGCCGTCGAGCACCCACTTGTGAATGCCGCCGACGGCGACCGTGCCTTCCGGATCGCGATCGAGCATCGCGTCCATGTAGTAGGTCATGCCCCCGAGGGCTTCCTTCAGCGGCGGCGCCGCCGGGTTCCACGTCGCGAAGATCAGTCCGTGGTAGGTGTCGAGCTGGGCGACCTCGACCAGGCCCCAGTCCTTCTTGTCGAAGGACTCCGGGTAGCCGGCCTCGTTCGGGACACTCACCAGCTGCCCGGCAGTGTCGAAGCTCCAGCCGTGGTAGGTGCAGGTGAAGTTCTTGGTGGCGCCGAAGTCCGCGCGGCACACCCGCGCACCGCGGTGGCGGCACGAGTTGAGGAACGCCCGGATCTTGCGGTCCTTGCCCATCGAGACGATGACCGGGTCCTCACCCATGTAGGTGGTGAGGAACTCGCCAGGCTTGGAGATCTGCGACGTGTGACCCAGGAACAGCCAGCTCGGCGCGAAGATGCGGCGCAGCTCCTGCTGGTAGATCGAGTGGTCGGTGAAGACCGCGCGATCGACGTAGCCGTTGTCGGTGTCGACCATCGTCGCCACGTCGACGAACTTGGTGAGGGCGGCCGGCCGCTGGATCGAGCCCTGAGGCACGGCGCCGCCGTCGGAGGTACTTGGCATGCATACAGGAGACTCTCGCGGTGACCTCCGATGCCAGCAGTCGTGCCGAGGTACGGAACGGCTCCTCGCGTGGGATCCGGGTGGCGTCGAACATGGTTACCCGAACACGTATTTCGCAACCGCAGCATCGGCGTGGTTGTGTCCGACAGCACAGGAGAATCCATGCTCGCAGCCGTCGCCGTCGCCCAGAACGCGGACGATCCGCTCAGTGGCCTCGAACTCCGCGAGGTTCCCGACCCGGTCGTTCCCGACGGCTGGGCCAAGGTCGCGGTGCGATCGTCCGCTCTCAACATGCACGACGTGTGGACGCTGCGCGGTGTCGGGCACCCGGCCGACCGGATCCCGATGATTCTGGGCTGTGACGCGGCGGGTGTCGACGAGGACGGCAACGAGGTGATCATCTACCCGGTGATCGCCGACGCGGACGGTGGCGGCGGCGACGAGACACTCGACCCGGGCCGCGCACTGCTGTCCGAGCAGCACGACGGAGCCTTTGCCGAGTACCTCGTGGTGCCCCGGCGCAACCTGATCCCCAAGCCCGAGTGGCTGTCGTTCGACGAGGCCGCATGTCTGCCCGTCGCGTGGACCACGGCGTACCGAATGTTGTTCACGCAGGCGCAGATCAAGGCCGGTGACCGGGTGCTCGTGCAGGGTGCCGGCGGCGGCGTCGCGACCGCCGCGATCAGCCTGGCTTCAGCCGCGGGTGCCAAGGTGTACGCCGCGAGCCGCAGCGCGGAGAAGCGCGCTACCGCGCTCGAACTGGGTGCGCACACCGCGGTCGAGGCCGGCGCGCGGCTGCCCGAGAAGGTCGACGTCGTGATCGAAACCGTCGGTGAGGCCACGTGGGCGCACTCGATGCGTTCGCTGCGCCCCGGCGGCACCATCGTGATCGCCGGTGCGACGTCGGGCTCCAACCCGCCGGCCGACCTCACCCGCATCTTCTACCTGCAGCAGCGGATCCTCGGGTCCACCGGATGCACCCGTGCCGAGCTGGTGTCGATGCTCCGCATGATGGAGGCGACCGGCCTGCGACCCAAGATCGACCGTCGAATTTCTCTGCAGGACATTCACGCTGGGTTCCAGGCAATGATCGACGGCGACGTGAACGGCAAGGTCGTGGTGAAGGTCTCGTGAGCATCTGGATCGGGTTGTAGTACTGACAGTCGATGACGGTCAAGTGGCGCTGGGGCATTCGCCTCGGCGCCACTTTCGTTTCGCGAGTGCGAGGCATCGGTTCCGCCAGGTGTTCCATCTGACGGCACATGCACTCGCACGTGGTGTGGGTCACGGCGAGGATTTCGGCCGACGTGGTCTCAGTCACACCTTCGCCCGAGCGATCCGCACGGGCGGCTCCCATGAAAGGCGTTCTCCATGACGGCAATTGCTCCGCCGCAACCGGACACCTCCGCGAAACACCGCATGCCACTTCGGGCCCTGTTTGCCGCCGGCCTCGGCAATGCGATCGAATGGTTCGACTGGACCGTGTACGCAACGTTCTCGATCTACTTCGCGACACAGATCTTCCCGCCTGGCAACCAGGCGCTGGCGCTGATGAGTACCTTCGCGACGTACGCCCTCGCGTTCTTCTTCCGTCCGCTCGGCGGAATCATCATCGGCCGAATCTCCGATATGCGCGGTCGCAAGGTGGGCCTCGTCGTCACGGTCTCGATGATGGCCGGCGGCTCGTTGGTCTTCGCAATCCTGCCCACCTACGGGCAGGTGGGCTGGCTCGCCCCAGTCCTGCTGCTGCTCGCACGCATCGTCCAGGGCATCTCGATGGGCGGTGAGACATCCAGCGCAGCATCGTATCTGGCGGAGATCGCGCCGCCGGACCGGCGTGGCCGGTACTCGTCGGTCTACTACATGTCGACAGGTGTCGCGGTGCTGCTGGCATCGCTGCTGGGCGTCGCCGCTACCAACCTGCTCACCGACGGCCAGCTCGATGCGTGGGGCTGGCGCGTCCCGTTCGTGATCGGGGGCCTGCTCGGCCTGCTCGCGCTGTGGCTGCGCCGCAACCTCGATGAGACCGAGATGTCCAAGAAGGCGCAGGCCGACGCCGCCGAGATGCGGAACCCGCTGCGGACCACGCTACGCACGCATCCGCGGTCCGTGGTGCACCTCATCGGTTTCATCATGATGCCCTGCCTGGCCTACTACACCTTCTACTCGGCCATTACGCCCTATGCGGTCAAGAGCGAGGGCGCCGACGCGTCCGACGTCTTCACGGCGCTGGCGATCGGCAGCGTCTTCTTCATCGCGCTCCAGTACCCGGCCGGCGCGATGTCCGACCGCTTCGGGCGTAAGCCGCAGCTGCTGTTCTACTGCGCCTTCATGGCGGTGTTCACCGTTCCGGCATCGTTCCTCATCGGCCCCGGTCTGGGGAACATGCTGATTCTGTTCGTGATCGGGCTGTCGGTGTTCGCTATCAATACCTCGATCGTGCCGTGCACCATGGCCGAGATGTTCCCGACGAAGCTGCGGGGAGTCGGGATCGGTACCTGGTACAACGTCACCGTCGCCTTGTTCGGTGGTACGGCGCCGCTGCTCATGACCTCGCTGATGTCCGCCGGAATCGGCCGCTACTTCTTCGTCTATCTCGCTGTGTGCGCCGTGATCTCCGGTGTGATCGTCTCTACGATGCCCGAGACCAAGGGCAAGGTGCTCGATTAGGCGCGCTCGAACGGCCACTGCCCTTGAGTGCTGGCACTCGCATGTATAGAGTGCTAGTCGACACCGAGCGAGTCCCGGCACCCGCGACGACGGGCCTTGTGAAGGGTCACTGTGATGACTGAACAATCGTGGTCCGAGGAGCAGCTTCGGGCCCAACAAACCCCTGAAAGTGGAGGGCTCATCGTGGCGAGCGTGAACATCAAGCCGCTCGAGGACAAGATCCTCGTCCAGGCCAACGAGGCCGAGACGACGACTGCCTCCGGCCTCGTCATCCCCGACACGGCGAAGGAGAAGCCCCAGGAGGGCACCGTCGTCGCTGTTGGTCCCGGCCGCTGGGACGAGGATGGCGAGAAGCGCATCCCCCTGGACGTCCAGGAAGGCGACACCGTCATCTACAGCAAGTACGGCGGAACCGAGATCAAGTACGCCGGTCAGGAGTACCTGATCCTTTCGGCGCGCGACGTTCTGGCTGTCGTCTCCAAGTAAGCCTCACGCATACCGCCCCGGAGTTCCGCATCGGACCCGGGGCGGCGTGCGTTCCGGCTGAACCCTGAATCCGTTTCGGGACGAAACCCTGAAAGTCCAGGAGTAGCTGAATCAATGTCCAAGCAAATTGAGTTCAACGAGAACGCACGCCGGGCACTCGAGCGTGGCGTCGACCAGCTCGCCGACGCTGTCAAGGTCACCATCGGCCCCCGCGGCCGCCACGTGGTCCTTGCCAAGGCGTTCGGCGGCCCTACCGTCACCAACGACGGTGTGAGCATCGCCCGCGAGATCGAGCTCGAGGATCCGTTCGAGAATCTCGGTGCCCAGCTCGTCAAGAGCGTCGCCACGAAGACCAACGACGTCGCGGGCGACGGCACCACCACCGCCACCGTGCTCGCCCAGGCGCTGGTCAAGGCCGGCCTCAAGAACGTTGCCGCGGGCGCCAACCCGATCGCTCTCGGTGTCGGCATCAGCAAGGCCGCCGACGCCGTGTCCGAGGCGTTGATCGCCGCGGCTACCCCGGTCGAGGGCAAGGAAGCCATCGCGCAGGTTGCCACCGTTTCCTCGCGTGACGAGGAGATCGGTGAGCTGGTCGGCGAGGCGATGACCCGCGTCGGCGTCGACGGCGTCGTCACGGTCGAGGAATCCTCGACTCTGCACACCGAGCTCGTCGTCACCGAGGGTGTCCAGTTCGACAAGGGCTTCCTCTCGCCGTACTTCGTCACCGACGTCGATGCCCAGCGCGCCGTGTTCGAGGACGCGCTGGTGCTGATGTACCGCGAGAAGATCAGCTCGCTGCCGGATTTCCTGCCGCTGCTCGAGAAGATCGCCGAGTCCGGCAAGCCTGTCCTGATCATCGCCGAGGACGTCGAGGGTGAGGTGCTCTCCACGCTGGTGGTGAACTCGATCCGCAAGACGATCAAGGCTGTTGCCGTGAAGGCGCCGTTCTTCGGTGACCGCCGCAAGGCGTTCCTCGAGGACCTCGCCGTCGTGACCGCGGGCACCGTCATCAACACGGACATGGGTCTGACGTTGAAGGAAGCCGGTCTGGACCTCCTCGGCAGCGCTCGTCGCGTCGTGGTCACCAAGGACGAGACCACCATCGTCGACGGCGCCGGCACCGAGGCCGACATCGCGACCCGCGTCGCGCAGCTGCGTCGTGAGATCGAGAACACCGACTCCGACTGGGATCGTGAGAAGCTCGAGGAGCGTCTGGCGAAGCTCTCCGGCGGTGTCGCGGTCATCAAGGTCGGCGCGGCCACCGAGACCGACCTCAAGGAGCGCAAGTTCCGCGTCGAGGACGCGGTCAACGCGGCCAAGGCTGCGGTCGAGGAAGGTATCGTCCCCGGCGGCGGGTCGGCGTTGGTGCAGGCCGGACAGGTCCTGCCGGCACTCGCCGCGTCGCTCTCGGGCGACGAGGCTACCGGTGTCGAGGTTGTCCGCACCGCGCTCGCGGCTCCGCTGTACTGGATCGCCTCCAATGCCGGCCTCGACGGCTCTGTCGTGGTCAGCAAGGTTGCCGACGCACCGAAGGGTCACGGCTTCAACGCCGCGAACCTCACCTACGGTGACCTGCTCGCCGACGGTGTCGTCGATCCGGTCAAGGTGACCCGTTCAGCTGTCGTCAACGCGGCCTCGGTCGCACGGATGGTGCTCACCACCGAGAGCGCTGTCGTCGAGAAGCCCGCCGAGGCTGTAGCGGACACCGGCCACGGCCACGCTCACTGATCCACTCGGCAGTTGCCGAAATGTCGAGGCCCCCCGGACGAAATCGTCCGGGGGGCCTCGACATTCTCGAGGTCGACCGAGTGCGGTCAGGTGAGCGGGATCGCGGCGAACATGGTTCCCGTCGGGGTTGCCGAACCGCCGGGCGGCTCGATCGTGAAGCCGAGCTTCGTGGCACCGTCGATGCCCTCGAGGACCGCGGTCGTGGTTGGGGAGACCTGTTCGGGTGACATCGTTCCCGCCGACACCGGCTGCGCGCCGCCCATGAGCCACATCTGGTACACCGAATCCGGCTGGGGCGGAGCGACACCGTTCATCACGAGCATGGCCGCGTTGGCTTGCTTGGAGTACATCGCGGTCGCGGTGCCGCCCCCGGGAATCGCGGCCGAGGACGACTGCATATCGGGGGCGTCCATGATCTGCGCGGAGATCGACGGGGGCGGTACGGTTTCCGTGATTTGACGGCCGACCACGACGCCACCGGCCAGCAGGGCTGCGGCTGCGGCCACCGATGCAATGGCAATCCGCCAGCCGCGCCTCGGGTTTCGCCGGGCGGCGATCTCGTCACCCGGCACCTGCTCCAGCAGATTGTGGCGCAGTGAGCTGGGTGGGGTGACCGCGACGAGGGAGCTGGCCACCGCCATCGTCTCGCGGGCGAGCCGCACCGCGGTGTCGAACTCGGCTCGGGCCGCCGCGTCTGCCGCGGCCAGTCGTGCGTCGAGTTCGCGCCGGTCGGAGTCGTCGAGGGCGTGCAATGCGTCGGCGTGCGCCCACTCGATCAGGTCGTCGTCCATCTCACATCACCCCCAGACATCCTCTGAGCCTTGTCAATCCGTCTCTGATCCGGGACTTGACCGTGGGCACCGCGACCCCGAGGTCGGCAGCCACCTCACGATAGGTTCGGCCGCCGTAGTAGGCGAGTGTCACGGATTGCCGCTGTATGTCGGTGAGTGTCTGGAGACAGTCCAGAACTGCCTGCCGTTCGGCACGGTGCTGGACCTCTTCCGTCACTTGGTCGAACGCATCCACGCGATTCGTGGTCTCGTAGACCACCTCGCGGTCGGAGTGAGACTGCTCCGAGCGGACCCGGTCGATCGCCCGTCGATGGGCGAGAGTCATGAGCCACGACATCGGTGACCCGCGTTCGGGATCGTAACTTGTCGCCGACTTCCATACCTGGAGGTAGACCTCCTGTGTGGTCTCCTCCGAGAAGCCTGGATCGCGCAGGACCCGCAGGACCATTCCGTATACCCGCGCGCCGGTCCGGTCATAGAAGTCTGCGAACGCCGCACGATCGCCCTCGGCGATACTCGCCAACAGCTTTCGCAGCCGAATCGACTCTTCGTGGCGGGCGGCGATGAGATTTCGGTTGTCGGCAGGGCAGAAGTCATCGCCGCCGGAGGATCCGGCCGAATTCACGTGGCGCCGTTCGATTGCATCGAGGACTACCGTAGCGTCCATCGGCCGGATCCTCTCGGATTGGGGCGGCTAGTCGTTCTGTGGTCGAAGACCGCCGGCCCTCGTGATTACTGCGGCATCAGGACCGAGTCCACGAGGTACACCGTTGCATTGGCGGTCTTGACGCCGCCGCATACGACGCCGGCCGTGTTGACCTTCAGGTTGTCGCCGGACCCGGTGACGGTGACGTCGGAGCCCTCGACCGTCGTGTGTGTGCCGTCGATCTCGCTGGGCGCCAACTGTCCCGGAACGACGTGGTAGGTGAGGATCTTCGTCAGCAGCGCGTCATCGGTCTTCAGTGTGTCCACGGTCGCCGGATCCAGCTTGGCGAAAGCCGCGTCCGTCGGTGCGAACACCGTGAACTGGCCACCGTTGAGGGTGCCGACGAGGTTGACGTCCGGATTGAGCTCGCCGGACACCGCGGCCGTGAGTGTCGTCAGCATCGGGTTGTTCGACGCTGCGACCGCGACCGGGTCCTGCGCCATTCCGGCAACGGAGCCGGGGCCGGAGGGGACGGTTGCCGCGTACTCCGCGCAACCCGGGCCGACCAGGTCCGCGGCAGGTGCGGCGCTGCCGGACGGCGCCATTGCGGACTCGCTCGATTGGGTGCTGGACATCGTGGCGGAACTCGAGGTCGTGGAGTTGTCCGACGAGTCGTCGGACGAACACGCAGCGACGCCGAGGAGCGCGATCGAAGCGGCGGCGGCGACGGCAACTGTGCGGGACGTCTTGATGCTCATGAGACTGCCTTCCTGACGGGTGGTGTTCTGCACTGTCAGGGAGGGCTTCGGAGCGCGGACTGTCCCGGATGGGTCGGGGGCAGAGGTGACGTCGAAAGGAGGGCGCACAGCCCCCGGGGCGCCGAGATCTCGGCGCCCCGGGGGCTGCATGTGGCTCCTTCACCCCCCGGATGAACGGGGGTCGTCGGCTCAGGCGATCCGGCGACGCATCTGGCGAGTGTGAAGTTCGCGCTCGGCCTCCGACATCCCGCCCCAGATGCCGTACGGCTCACACACCGCCAGCGCGTGATTGCGGCACTGGGCGAGCACGGGGCACCGTCGGCACATCTCCTTGGCTCGGTTCTCCCGCTGTGCGCGGGCACGGCCACGCTCACCGTCGGGATGGAAGAACACTGCGGAATCCACCCCACGACACAGTCCGTGGATCTGCCAGTCCCAGACGTCGGCATTCGGGCCGGGAAGGTGATTCGGAACAGCCATCAGGACTCCTCTGTATGCAGGCTCACGGTGAAGCTGCGAGCGGCCCGAACGCCTCACGACGCCGGGACCATGTAAACGGTCACGCCCCGCAACCGTAAAGGCGTATATGAAATCTCGTCAATAGTTTCGACAAGTGGCGATTTGCATATCCCGCGGTCACAGAATTAACGCGTTGGACATTTACATCGCGCAGGCGCTGTGATTGTGTTTGGTCCCGTGCGGGATAGCGCCAGCGTAGCCCTGCCCGGTCCTCACCTGGACGATCGTCTTATTTGAGGCCGCGGACTGAGTCCGTGTGAGCCGTCGGCGACGATTCCCGTTAACCTCACTGTCGCATATTCTTCAAGATTGAATCATGTTTCGAACCATGCACCGCACTTATGGTGCAGATATGAGCTTAAACGGTCGTCCAGTTTGAGGGATCGGGTCGGTTGGACTGTTCTTCAAGCGGTATCGGATGAAATCAGCGGGGCGGGCAGTGCGATGATCGCCCGATGCTGCGCGACGTTGCGTTCGGATCAAACCCGGGCCGGTTCCCCCTGCCGTTGCCCTCCGATCCGGTGGGGCGGTGGATGGGTGCCGTCGCGCTCGGCGGGCAGGGGCGCTACGCCCGAGCGCGGGCCGAACTCGACGATCTGCGGCAGTTGTCGACGACCCGGCCGGAGATCGCGGCGCTGGCCGCGAGCACGCAGGCATCGCTGCTGCGTCAGCTCGGATCGCACGCTCGCGCGTCGGCCTTCGACGGCGCCGCCCTGGCATTGGTCGGGATGCGGCGCGCGGACGACCACTGGTGGCTTGAGGCACGCTGCGACGCACTGACCGGGCTGGCGGCCGCCGCCCTCGGGTGCGGCCGGTTGGCGCTCGGACGCCGGTTACTCGAACGATGCGGGACCTACCTGACAATGGTGGGTGACGAGAATCGGCTCTGGCGTCAGCACATCCGCTTGAACTGGGTCACGGCGGAGATATCACTCGCGTCCGGCGACTTCGTCACCGCGACGGTGCACGCGCAGGCCGCCGTCGATCGGGCCGCGGACGGTCCGTCGGTCCGCCACCGGATCAAGTCGGAGCTCTTGCTGGCGGCCGCAGCCACGGGCCGTCCCGAACCGGACCTCGCGCTCGAGACGGCGGAGCGCGTTCTCGCTGCGGCCGGTGCCCACGGGCTCGTGCCGTTGCGGTGGGCGGCGGCCATGCTCCTCGAGAACTTGGCGCCGAGCTCCCGTGCGGGCGAGGTTCGGGACGAATGCCGCGCCATGATCGCCCGTCGAGGCGGAAGGTTCCAGGAATGATGACCCGATTTTCGAACGATGCACGGTCGGGCCGAACGGTGTCGTTACTCTTACAAGCGTTCCGCCGTGAGGCGGAAGCACACCCGGCTGGGGGGACGTGCCACTGTAACGCCAGGATTCTTGCTGACGATGTCTAACACGGGTGAGGAGTTGAACTCCGCCGTCACTGCAGCCGCGCAGGGCGATCGGAATGCTCTGGCCCAGGTCCTCAAGAGTATTCGCCCCCTGGTTGTGCGGTATTGCAGAGCGAGGGTCGGTGCTGCTGAGCGGGGTCAGCTCTCAGCGGATGACGTGGCGCAGGAGGTGTGCCTTGCTGTCATGACGGCACTTCCGCGGTACCAGGATCAGGGTCGCCCCTTCATGGCATTCGTCTACGGTATCGCCGCTCACAAGGTGGCGGATGCACACCGAAACGCGGCGCGTAACAAATCCGATCCGGTTGCAGAAGTACCAGATGTCGTATCCGCCGAGGACAGTCCAGAGGAACGGGCGCTGAACTCGGAAGCGAGCCGACAGATGAGCGCATTGCTGGAAACGCTTCCCGAGAAGCATCGCGAGATCCTCGTGCTCCGGCTGGTCGTCGGTCTGTCGGCCGAGGAGACGGCGGCCGCGGTCGGAAGCACCGCGGGAGCTGTGCGGGTGGCTCAACACCGAGCCCTCGCCAAGTTGAAGAAGGAAGTGACGAGAGCAGGTGAGAGGCATGGCTAGGGGAGACAGGGGTGGCGAGCAGCGCGATCCCTTTGCCGATCTCGCCGGAAACGGCATGCCGGTCGATGTTGCGGCGGTGCGCCGCGACGACGCGCTGATCGACGCGATCGTCGGCGACGGTCCAGTTGCCACCGACAGCCCGGAGGAGTATCAGGTCGCCGCCTTGCTGGCGAACTGGCGCACCGAGATCCTGGCGCAGCCCATGCCGGCCGAGCCGGACCTCGACGACATCGTCGCTCGGGTCAGCCGGGAGCTGGGGGCGCAGGAGGCGCTCACCACCCGCAGCCGCTCCGGCCGGAACCAACTCCGTCTGCTCCGCCCCGTTGCCGCGGCGGCTGCCGTCGTGGCGATCGCGATGGGGGGCATGACGGTCTTCTCGTACAACGCCGAACCCGGCGATCCGCTGTGGGGGATCACGCAGGTCGTCTTCTCGGAGAAGGCGAACTCGACCGTCGCGAAGATCGACACGACGTCCAATCTCGAGGACGCCGAACGGCTCATCGCGTCGGGCGATGCGGCCGGTGCGCGGGCCAAGCTCGATTCCGCCAGTGCACGGGCCAGCGCCGTCAACGAGGCGAGAACACGCGATCAGCTGAATGGATGGCGGGAGCGTCTGCTCGCCGAGTTGCAGAAGGCAGTTCCGCCGCAGGTGCCTTCGTTACCGGCTGGGCCCCCGTCGAACACTCCGGGAGGCAGCACATCGGGCGTTCCGCAGACTCCGGCGCCGCAGACCGGATCACCTGGCACGTCCGTCATCCCGCTGCCGCTCACTTCGGCCACGTCGGTGCCCGTCGAGCCGTCCGCACCCGTGACGACGCTGCCGTCGCCCACCCAGACGCCGAGCCCCGGCGACTCGGGCACGGAGTCGCCCGGGCCGACGACGTCTCCCCCGTTCACGACCACCACCAGCAAACTGCCGAGCGGGTCGACCGGCAGTACACAGCAGTCGACTCCCTGACAGTGGCGTCCTGACAACCGAACGGCGGAGGCCCGGCAAGTTCAACTTGCCGGGCCTCCGCCGTTTCAGGCTGTCAGTTCCAGGTTCTCAGAGATCGAATCCGTCGCCGTGCAGCGCGTCGTTCATCGAGGCATCCGCATACCCGCGGCAGTAGTCCCACGTCACATACGCCTCGGGCGACGGATCGTACGCAGGCTCGTGGGGGCGGACCGTGCCGTCGACGAGCAGCTGAAGCAGGTTCGCCCGCAGCATGTCCCAGTCGTGGTAGTGATCCTGTTGGCAGTCCTCGCAGCACACGACGAGGCCACGGATGCCGCGGTGGCCCAGCAGTGCTTCGTAGACGGCCAGGTCTGCCAGGTCCTCTTCCACAGCCAAGCGCTCGTGGGGATCCAGGGGCTGGCCCGGCTCGATCGCGTCGAGCGCAGCAGACGGGTCGGCGGGGTCGCCGGCGAAGGGGTCCGGCGGTAGGCCGGGAGGCAATTGATCGCGCACAACACCACGGTACGCAGGTCAGCCCGGTCCGCGCTAGCTGATACCGGCCGGAGCGTCGTCGGGAGGGCTCGCGTGCGCTCCGGGACGAGCCGATACCATGGTGGTCGTAGGTTGCAGGCGGCCGGAATATTCTCCGCCGCCTGTCCCTTCTTCCTTTACCATTCGACGCTTCATGGAGGGCCCGAGCCGCATGAGTAGTACCGGAGGGCACGTGCACACCGGGGGAGACGACCCGAACAAGGTCGCGATGTTGGGTCTCACCTTCGACGACGTGCTGCTACTGCCGGCGGCCTCGGACGTCGTTCCCAATCAGGTGGAGACCTCGAGCCAGCTGACTCGCGAGATTCGTCTGAACGTGCCGCTGGTGAGCTCGGCGATGGACACCGTCACCGAGGCCCGCATGGCCATCGCGATGGCTCGCGCCGGCGGTATGGGTGTGCTGCATCGCAACTCGTCGGTCGAGACGCAGGCTGGCCAGGTCGAGACGGTCAAGCGGTCCGAGGCGGGCATGGTGACCGATCCGGTTACCTGCAAGCCGTCGGACACCCTCGCCGAGGTCGACGCGAAATGCGCACGGTTCCGTATCTCCGGTCTGCCCGTCACGGACGAGACCGGCACCCTGGTCGGCATCATCACCAACCGCGATATGCGGTTCGAGGTGGACGAGAGCCGTCCGGTGGCTGAGGTGATGACCAAGGCGCCGCTGATCACGGCGCGTGAGGGCGTCACCGCGGAGGTCGCGCTGGGCCTGCTGCGTCGCCACAAGATCGAGAAGCTGCCGATCGTCGACGGTCAGGGCAAGCTCACCGGTCTGATCACGGTCAAGGACTTCGTCAAGACCGAGCAGCACCCCAACGCCACCAAGGACAGTGACGGACGCCTGTTGGTCGGCGCGGCAGTCGGTGTCGGTGACGACGCCTGGGTTCGCGCCCTCACACTGGCTGATGCCGGCGTGGACGTGCTGGTCGTCGACAGTGCCCACGGGCATTCCCGCGGCGTGCTCGAGATGATCACCAAGCTCAAGGGTGAGATCGGTGATCGCGTCCAGCTCATCGGCGGCAACGTCGCAACGCGTGCAGGCGCCCTTGCACTGGTCGAGGCCGGCGCCGACGCCGTCAAGGTCGGTGTCGGACCCGGCTCCATCTGCACCACTCGCGTCATCGCCGGTGTCGGTGCCCCGCAGATCACCGCGATCCTGGAAGCAACTGCGGCTGCCGCGGCGCACGGCGTCCCGGTCATCGCCGACGGTGGACTGCAGTTCTCCGGCGACGTCGCCAAGGCCCTCGCGGCCGGGGCGTCCACCGCGATGCTCGGATCGCTCCTGGCCGGTACCGCCGAATCCCCGGGCGAGCTCATCCTGGTCGGCGGCAAGCAGTTCAAGAGCTACCGCGGAATGGGTTCGCTGGGCGCGATGCAGAGCCGTGGCCAGGGCAAGTCCTACTCCAAGGATCGCTACTTCCAGGATGACGTGCTGGCCGAGGACAAGCTGGTTCCCGAGGGGATCGAGGGCCGGGTCCCGTTCCGCGGTCCACTGTCGCAGGTCATCCACCAGCTCACCGGCGGTCTTCGGGCAGCCATGGGCTACACCGGTTCCGGCACGATCGAGGAGCTGCAGAAGGCGCAGTTCGTGCAGATCACCGCGGCTGGGCTCAAGGAGAGCCATCCGCACGACATCACGATGACGGTCGAAGCGCCCAACTACGCTGCCCGTTAAGCACACCTCACAATCGAGAAAGGGGCGCGCGTGCGCGACCTCGTTGAGATCGGCATGGGCAGGACTGCCCGACGTACCTACGAGTTGGACGATGTCAACATCGTTCCCTCTCGCCGGACCCGCTCCTCGAAGGAGGTGTCGACGGCCTGGCAGATCGACGCCTACCGCTTCGATATCCCGGTGCTGGCCCATCCGACCGACGCGCTGGTGTCGCCGTCGTTCGCGATCGAACTGGGCAAGGCTGGTGGTCTGGGGGTCATCAACGGTGAGGGCCTGTGGGGCCGGCACCCCGACGTCGAGGCGGAGCTGACCAAGCTCGCCGAACTGGCCGAGGCCGAGATCGATCCCGACGCGGCCGTCGCGCGTCTGCAGGAACTGCATGCCGCGCCGCTGCAGCCGGAGCTGCTCGCGGCGGCCGTCGCACGGGTTCGTGACGCCGGTGTCACCACCGCCGTCCGGGTGAGCCCGCAGAATGCGCTCGCGCTCACCCCGGAGCTGGTGAAGGCCGGGATCGATCTCCTGGTCATCCACGGCACGATCATCTCCGCCGAGCACGTCGCACATGGGGAGAGTGAACCGCTCAACCTCAAGACGTTCATCTCCGAGCTGGACGTGCCGGTCATCGCCGGTGGCGTCAGTGATCACCGCACCGCATTGCACCTGATGCGTACCGGCGCGGCCGGTGTGATCGTCGGTTACGGCTCCACCGAGGGCGCGACCACCACCCGCGAGGTGCTCGGCATCGGTGTTCCGATGGCAACCGCGATCGCCGACGCCGCCGCGGCCCGCCGGGACTACCTCGACGAGACCGGCGGACGCTATGTCCACGTCATCGCCGACGGCGATATCACCTCGTCCGGCGACTTCGCCAAGGCCATCGCATGCGGCGCCGACGCTGCGGTTCTCGGAGCACCCCTCGCCGTCGCGCAGGAGGCTCCCGGCGGCGGCTGGTACTGGCCTTCCGCGGCCGCGCATCCGTCTATGCCGCGCGGCTCGCTGCTGCCGGTCGCCTACGGTGAGCGTCCCGGCCTGGACCAGGTCCTCAACGGCCCCTCGGACGACCCGTACGGTTCGCTCAACTTCGTCGGCGGCCTGCGCCGGTCGATGGCGAAGGCTGGCTACTCCGACCTCAAGGAGTTCCAGAAGGTCGGCCTGAGCGTTCGCGCCTGAAATCGGATCTCGGCGAGTGGCCCGGCACCGTGGTGCCGGGCCACTCGCGTGTTTCGGGGAACCCGCACCGTTTGTGGAACCTGTAGTTACAGTTAGGGCACCCTTGTGGCTCGAGTCACAGAGTTACGGTGCATACTGGCGAGTAGCAAATCCGGTTCATGGTGGAGGTGTGCAATGGGGCAGCGGGACAAGCAGCGCGCAACCGACTACGACGTGCTCATCGTCGGTTCCGGATTCGGTGGCAGTGTCACCGCGCTCCGGCTCGTCGAGAAGGGTTACAAGGTCGGCGTGCTCGAGGCGGGACGCCGGTACGCCGATGCGGACTTCGCCAAGACCAGCTGGGACCTCAAGCGGTTCCTGTGGGCGCCGGCGCTCGGCTGCTACGGCATCCAGCGCGTACACCTGCTGCGCGATGTGTTGATCCTCGCCGGTGCGGGCGTCGGCGGCGGGTCACTCAACTACGCCAACACTCTCTACAAGCCGCCGGCGTCGTTCTTCGAGGACCCGCAGTGGCGCGATATCACCGACTGGGATGCCGAGCTCACGCCGCACTACGAGCAGGCCCGCAAGATGCTCGGCGTCGTGCAGAACCCGCACATGACCCCCGCCGACGAGGTCATCAAGTCCGTCGCCGAGGACATGGGTGTGGGCGAGACGTTCATCCAGACGCCGGTCGGCGTGTTCTTCGGCGAGCCCGGCAAGACCGTGGAAGATCCGTACTTCGGCGGCGCCGGCCCCGCTCGCACCGGCTGCATCGAGTGCGGTGAGTGCATGACCGGCTGTCGGCACGGCGCCAAGAACACGCTGATCAAGAACTATCTCGGGCTCGCCGAGAAGGCGGGCGCCACGATCGTCCCGATGACGACCGTCGAGTCGCTGTACGAGGCGTCGGACGGCACGTGGGACGTCGTGACCCGCCGCACCGGCGCCAAGGTTCGCAAGAACCACAAGACCTACACCGCCAAGCACGTCGTCGTCGCGGCCGGCACGTGGGGCACCCAGCAGTTGCTGCACAAGATGAAGGACACCGGCGCGCTGCCCAGGCTGTCGGACCGGCTGGGCGAGCTCACCCGCACCAACTCCGAATCCATCGTCGGGGCGGGGAAGATGAAGGTCGATCCCGCGATGGACCTCACTCACGGTGTCGCGATCACGTCGTCGTTCTATCCGACGTCGGACACCCACATCGAGCCGGTCCGCTACGGCAAGGGCTCCAACGCGATGGGCCTGCTGCAGACGCTCATGACCGACGGCGGCGGTTCCACGCCGCGCTTCGTGAAGCTCCTGAAGGCAATTGTCGCGAATCCCGGGCAGATGCTGCGCATGCTGTCGGTGAAGGATTGGAGCGAGCGCACCATCATCGCGCTGGTGATGCAGAACCTCGACAACTCGATCACCACGTACACCAAGAAGGGGATCCTCGGCCGCCGCAAGGTCACCAGCAAGCAGGGCCACGGTGAGCCGAACCCGACGTGGATTCCCGCCGGCAACGACGCCACCCGGCGGATCGCCGAGAAGATCGACGGTGTCGCGGGCGGCACCTGGGGTGAGGTCTTCAACGTCCCACTCACCGCGCACTTCCTCGGCGGCTGCGCGATCGGATCGGACGCGGACCATGGCGTGATCGATCCCTACCACCGCGTGTACGGTTACCCGACGCTCAGCGTCGTCGACGGCGCCTCGGTGTCCGCGAACCTGGGCGTGAACCCGTCGCTGACGATCAGCGCGCAGGCCGAGCGGGCGGCGTCGCTGTGGCCGAACAAGGGCGAACAGGACACCCGGCCCGCGCAGGGCGCCGACTACCAGCGGATTGCGCCGGTTGCGCCGAAGAACCCGGTGGTCCCGGCAGGTGCTCCCGCCGCGTTGACATTGCCGATCGTGGAGATCCGCGGGGGCGAGAAGGCCGGTACCGGTAGCGGGAGTGGGGTCGCGTAGGGGTCGGAGCTGGGCATATTAGACTGTCCGGGTGTCAGAAACCCAGCAGGACAGGCCGGTTCTCGTCGTCGACTTCGGTGCCCAGTACGCGCAGCTGATCGCTCGCCGCGTCCGTGAGGCCAAGGTCTACTCGGAAGTGGTGCCGCACACCACGACCGTCGAGGAGATTGCGGCGAAGAACCCGCTCGCGGTCGTCCTGTCCGGCGGACCGTCCAGTGTGTACGAAGAGGGGGCGCCGAAGCTCGACGCCGCTCTCTTCGACCTGGGCATCCCCGTCTTCGGTATCTGCTATGGCTTCCAGGCGATGGCGGATGCGCTCGGCGGCACCGTCGCGCACACCGGCGCCCGCGAGTACGGCCGTACCGAGATGACCGTCAGCGGCGGCGTTCTGCACGACGGCCTGCCCGCGATGCAGCCGGTATGGATGAGCCACGGCGACGGCGTCACCGCAGCACCCGAGGGCTTCGAGGTCACCGCGTCCAGCGCCGGTGCGCCGGTCGCCGCGTTCGAGAACCGTGCCCGCAAGCTCGCCGGCGTCCAGTACCACCCCGAGGTCCTGCACTCCCCGCACGGCCAGCAGGTGCTCAGCCGCTTCCTGCACGAGATCGCCGGCATCCCCGGTGCGTGGACGGCGGCCAACATCGCCGACTCGCTCATCGAGCGGGTCCGCGAGCAGGTCGGCGACGGCAAGGCCATCTGCGGTCTGTCCGGCGGTGTCGACTCCGCCGTCGCCGCGGCGCTGGTGCAGCGCGCGATCGGTGACCGCCTCACCTGCGTGTTCGTCGATCACGGACTCATGCGTGCCGGTGAGCGCCAGCAGGTCGAGAAGGACTTTGTCGCCGCGACCGGTGCCCGCCTGATCACCGTCGACGCGTCTGAGACGTTCCTGCGCGAGCTGGCCGGCGTGTCCGATCCGGAGACCAAGCGCAAGATCATCGGCCGCGAGTTCATCCGCAGCTTCGAGGACGCGGTGTCCGAGGTGCTCGGCGAGAGCGCCGCGCACGGCGAGACCGTCGACTTCCTCGTCCAGGGCACCCTGTACCCCGACGTCGTCGAGTCGGGCGGCGGCACCGGTACCGCGAACATCAAGAGCCACCACAACGTCGGCGGCCTGCCCGAGGACCTGCAGTTCAAGCTCGTCGAGCCGCTGCGCCTGCTGTTCAAGGACGAGGTGCGCGCCGTCGGTCGCGAACTGGGTCTGCCCGAGGAGATCGTCGGACGCCAGCCGTTCCCCGGCCCCGGTCTGGGTATCCGCATCATCGGCGAGGTCACGCAGGAGCGCCTCGAGATCCTGCGCCACGCGGATTCCATTGCGCGCGAGGAGCTCACCGCTGCGGGGCTCGACGACCAGATCTGGCAGTGTCCCGTCGTACTGCTCGCCGATGTCCGCAGCGTCGGCGTCCAGGGCGACGGCCGCACCTACGGGCATCCGATCGTGCTGCGTCCGGTCTCGAGCGAGGACGCGATGACCGCCGACTGGACCCGTCTGCCGTACGAGACCCTCGAGCGCATCTCCACCCGCATCACCAACGAGGTCGCGGATGTCAACCGCGTCGTGCTCGACGTCACCAGCAAGCCGCCGGGAACGATCGAGTGGGAGTGATTCCCGGGTGAAAGCAAGCGCCCCGACCGGACGGTCGGGGCGCTTTCGTCTGCTCGGTTCTGTTTGAGGCAGCTACTTTCGCCTGCCCGGCGAGAACACCAGAACCGCGCCGACCGCGACCGCCACGATCACGAACAGCCAGCGGAACTCCACATTCGCGAGCGGGTCCAGGGAGAACGGCCCGATCAGGGCCCATGCGCTGACCAGGAGAGCTGCGAGACCGGTGAGGAACAGCGGCCAGGAAGCGCGCCGGGGTGTCCTCGATGTGCTCGACGCATTCGGCTCGTCTGGCGCTTGCGTCTGTCCGAACTCAGCCATGCTGCACCCCTACACTTCCCATCGTTCCGTGGGCCTTGACGGTCAGGACCGGACTGCCATCCGGGGCATTCGTTCCTCGATGCACGCCCGAGTCGAGACACCCGCTCGCGTCACCGAGCGTGACGGTGCAGATGTTCTCGACGCTCATGGTGGGCGGCACGATCACATTGAACTCGCCGAACTTCGTATCGACTTCCACTGTCGTGTCTTTCGTCAGTTTCATCATGCTCAGATCGAGGGTGAAGTCCCCGAATCCGCCGGAGTACGACGACTGGAGTTCCGCGGCAGTGGCCGGGAACCATCTCTGTTGCCCGGTCGCATCGAAGTTGAGCGGTCCGACCAGGGACGCGAGAACGACGAATCCGATCAGCGGTCCGGTGACCACGAGCAGTCCGTAGCCGCGGCGCAGGAACCCGCCGAGCACCAGGCCGATGCCGACAACGGCGAGTGAGATTGCACCGATCCGGCCGGGGGACAACCACTCCGAGCCCACTGCGGCCGACACCGCTGCTGCTGCGGCGGCGGCCAGCACAGCGAGCCCGAGGATGACCGATGTGAACCGGGTGCGCTTGCGCGGCAGCTCCGCCGGGAGTCCCGGTGGTGTCGCCGGGTCGGGTAGATCCCACGCAAACGGGGCGACTCCGAGGGGATCCCAAGCCGGGGGAGTCGGGTACGGCTGCGCGGTTGCCTCTGCGTTCGGGGCCTGAGGTTGCGCCGGTGCCGGTGCCGGTGCCGGTGTCGGTGACGGTTCGTAGTGGTCCGGTAGCAGGGTGTACGGGCTGTACGCCTGGCCCGGGAAGGTGGCCGCCGACACCGTCTGGAACGGCGTCACGGGGAAGCCCTGCGGCGTCCCTGCGGGAAGCGGCGGGGGGACCGGCTGGCGCTGGAACAGCAACCACAGACCGCCCAGCATGAGCGCGAAGCTGATCAGCCCCGACCCGCCCATCCCTATCCCGATCGGGCCGAGCGTACTCATTGCGATCGCGAGGGCGACCAGCAGCACGACGGTCTTGGTCCCGGACTGTGAACTCTGGCCGCGTCCCAGCAGCGACTCGGCGGGCGACACCTGATCGCCGGGCTTGCTCAGCAGCAGCCACCCCGCGAGATACAGGACGATGCCCGCACCGCCGAAAATCGTCGACACTACGAACGCGACGCGCACCAGTACGGGGTCTACGCGGTAGCGGTGGCCGATACCGGCCGCGACACCGGCGATGTGACCCTGCACCGGCAGCCGGACAGGGCGGGTCCGCCACAGGTCGTGAAGCTGATCGGTGAAGCTCCCGGTGGTCCTTTCAGTGCTCATGGAACCATCGTCGCGATCGGACTGGCGCCGCACCATCGGGAACTACCCTGATCTTTCCCTGAAGCCGCGGCCAGGTCCCACAGATCTCAGGGTCGGGCCCTGATGTCGGACGACGGCTGCCGTGCCAGTATCGGGACTGTGCAACCTTTGGCCGACCCGAACCAGGCTGTGAACACGGCGCTGGACCCCGCCCGGGACGAGACTCTCTACCCCCAGCTCCGGCGTCGGGTCGGAGGCCGAATCGTGGGCGGTGTCGCCGGTGGTGTCGCGGATCATCTCGGCGTCGATCCGTTCAAGGTGCGGATCGCGTTCACCTTGCTGGCATCGCTCGCAGGCGCCGGAATCATGGCTTACGGGCTGTTGTGGATCTTCACCCCGCCCGGAACCGACACCGAGAAACCCAGCCCCGCCGAGCGCCGGCGAGCAGTTGGCCTGGCGGTGCTCGGCCTCGGTGTCGCGGCAAGCCTGAGCTGGTTGGTCAACGGGACCGCTGCGTCGGTGATCACGCCGTTCATCGTCGTCGCGGTCGGTGCCGCGCTGGTGTGGCGGGAATTCGACACCGACGGATCTCGCTCGGTGCTGGGGCTGCCGCACCGCCCGACGGTGCTCACCTGGGCTCGCGTCCTGGGCGGTGTGACACTGATCGTGGCCGGCCTCGGGGTGGTGATCCTCGCGCAGGTGGACATCGAGGCGCTGCGCTCGTCGCTGCTCGCGGTGGTGGTGACCCTGATCGGGGCGGGGCTGCTGACGGTCCCGCTGTGGCTGCGGATGTGGCGAGCGCTCGGTGAGGAGCGGGCGGCCCGCATCCGCAACGAGGAGCGCGAGGAGATCGCCTCGCACCTGCACGACTCGGTGTTGCAGACCCTCGCACTGATCCAGAAGCAGGCCGATTCTCCGCAGGAGGTGACCCGGCTGGCCCGCGGGCAGGAGCGGGAGCTGCGCCGGTGGCTGTTCAGTGGCGGCGAGACGGCGCACACGAGCCTGGCGGAGGCACTGCAGACGATCGCAGGGGAGGTCGAGGACCAGCACGGGGTGACCGTGCGGCCGGTAACCGTCGGTGATGTCGACCTGGACACCGGCGATGGGTCCGGGCTGTCCCGGGAGTGCTTCACCGCGCTGCTGGGGGCGACCCGGGAATCGCTGGTCAACGCCGCGAAGCATTCGGGGGTGCCCAATATCGACCTGTTCGCCGAAACGGAACGCGACCAGGTGAGCATCTTCGTGCGCGACCGCGGGGTCGGCTTCGACCCCGCGTCGGTGCCCGAGGATCGGCAGGGTCTTGCGAAGTCGATCCACGCGCGCGTCGAACGCCGGGGCGGACGGGTCGACATCCGCTCGACGGTGGGGAAGGGGACCGAGGTGCGGATCCACATGCCGCGGCCGGTGTCCGAAGACGGCGCTGTACACACCTCCGCCGAGGAGGTCTCGGGAGAGTCCGAAGCGATGTCATAGGGAAGCGATGTCCTAGGGTAGGGCCGTGACTCTTCCGTCCTTCGCTGCGTCCAGCCCCGACAAGTTTCGCGTGTTCCTCGTCGACGATCACGCGGTCTTCCGGGCCGGGGTGCGCGCCGAACTCGGCCGTGAACCGGACATGGAGGTCGTCGGTGAGGCCGGTGGTGTCGCCGAGGCGGTGGCGGGTATCAACGCCCTGCGTCCACAGGTGGTACTGCTCGACGTCCATATGCCGGACGGTGGCGGCGTCGCAGTGCTGAACGGAATCGACTCGGGGCCGGTGTGTCTGGCGCTGAGCGTCTCGGATGCCGCTGAGGACGTGATCGCGGTGATCCGGGCCGGTGCGCGCGGGTACGTCACGAAGACCATCTCGGGTACCGAGCTCGCCGACGGGGTACGCCGGGTCGCCGGTGGTGACGCGGTGTTCGGCCCGCGGCTCGCGGGATTCGTCCTGGACTCGTTCACGGGACGCTCGAATGTGCCGGAGCCGCCGCTGGATCCGGAGCTGGACTCGCTCACACCGCGCGAGCTCGAGGTGCTACGGCTGCTGGCACGCGGCTATACCTACCGGGAGATCGCGGAGGAGTTGGTGATCTCGGTGAAGACCGTCGAGACCCACGCATCCAATGTGCTGCGAAAGACGCAGCAGTCCAACCGGAATGCGCTCACCCGGTGGGCGCATCGCCGTCGTATCGACTGAGCGGCCCGCCTCTCCTACTGCAGGAGTGCGACGATCAGGACCACGACGAAGGCCAGCACGATGATGCCGACCATGACCGCCATCGCCAGCGGAGCTGCCGCGATCACCTTGCCCCGCAGATCGGTCGGGGCCTGCGGGCCCGTCAGACCCTCGGTGAGCTGGCGGAGCCACGCTCGACCGGCTGGGCGTGGAACTGAGCTGAGCGGCGTGTTCATCTGTGCGGCAGGAAGATCCGTGGCAGTGGTTGAAGCCAGGCGGCGACGAGGGATAGCTGCCGGTGCCGACCGATAGGCCCAGTTGGGGGTGGTGCCATCGGTGGTTTTGACCGGTTCCCCGATCAGCTGACCGACGTGCACGCTGGGGTCGGAGCCGAGCGCGACGGCCGCGAGGGCGTCACGCGCCTGTGCCATGGTCGGGCGTCGGCGCGGATCGGGTTCGAGCATGTGCAGCAGTGTGTCGGTGAGGGGACCGCTGCGGCTGGGCCGGTAGATCTCGGCCTTCGCCACGCGGTGCAGTAGGGCGATGGGATCGTCGTCCAGTCCGAATGGGGGCAACCCCTCGACCGCGGTGTACAGGGTGGCGCCGAGGGAGAATACGTCGCTGGCCTCGGTGGGGTCGTCGCCCCGGGCCACCTCGGGTGCAAAGTACGCCGGCGTTCCGGTGATGACGCCCGGCTTGCCGCTGGGGGCGTCACCCTTGGCGCGGGCAATTCCGAAGTCGCTGATCTTGACCGTGCCCAGTGTTGGGCCGCGGTCGGCGACGAGGATGTTGCCGGGCTTGATGTCCCGGTGCAGGATCTCGGCCGCGTGCGCCTCGGTGAGGGCGGCGGCGATCTGTGCGCCGATCTGCGCGACCTCGAGCGGGGGCAGCGAGTCGACGAAGTTCATCGCCTGGGCCAGGCTGCGTGAGGGCAGGTACTCCATGACGAGCCACGGCTCGCCGGACTCGACGGCGACGTCGTACATCGCGATGGCGTGCTCATGCGACAGCTGTGCGGCATTGCGGCCCTCACGCAGGGCACGTTCGCGGATCTCGCGGGCCTCTGTGTCGCCGAGGCCTGCAGTCGAGGTCACCTGTTTGACGGCGACGTCCCGCTCGAGCAGTGTGTCGTGCGCGAGCCACACCGCGCCCATGCCGCCGCCCCCGAGCTTGGACTGCAGCCGGTACCTGCCCGCCATCAGGTAGTCGGGTCCGACCACCGCCCGGTTCTCCCTGCGTCGTCGGGTGCGTTCCTGCTCGGTCACGTCTTCGAGGTTAGTGGATCGGCGGCGCTCTTCTTGACGTGCCGACCGGGAGGGGCTTTACTGGACTTGATTCGAAACTATGTTCGAATCAAGATCGAATGCCGCGTCTTCCCCGTGGCCGAACAGCCCAGAAGAACCAGAAGTGTGTCCGGGGAGTGAATATGGCCGAACCAGCTCGACTGACCGAACCCCCGTCAGCGGTATCCGACCGGTTGGCGGGGCTGTCGCGGCGGGAACGCCTGGAGTATCTGCGTCGCCGGATCGCGGCCGTGCCGGCGCGGGGTGGGGCGGTATCCGATGCGTCCGTTCCCGGTGAGTCTGCTCAGGTGCTCCCGGTGCCGACGCCGCTGGCCACGCTCCTGCCGAATGGCGGGCTGGCGCGGGGGTCCGTGGTTGCGGTCTCCGGGGCGACGTCGTTGTTGCTGGGTCTGCTGGCGACGGTGACGGCGGCGGGTGGTCACGCAGCGGTGATCGGCCGCCCCGGGCTCGGGCTGCTCGCGGCCACCGAGATGGGGGCGCAGTTGCAGCGGCTGGCGTTCGTTCCGGATCCCGGGCCGGATCCGGTGGAGGTGGCGGCGGTGCTGCTCGACGGCATGGACCTGGTGGTGCTCGGGCTCGGCGGCGCCTCGGTGCCGCCGTCGCGGGCGCGGGCTGTGGTGGCGCGGGTGCGGAGCAAGCGGTCCACACTGGTGGTAACGGACGGGCACTGGGACGGGGCCGAGGTCCGGTTGGACGCGCAGGTGCGTGGCTATGACGGGGTGGGCAGCGGCGCCGACGCCGGACGCGGGCGAGTATGCGCGGTCCGGTTGGCGGTGCGGGCACAGGGCCGGGCGTTTCGCCCGCGGAGCACATGCCTGGACCTGCGCTCGGCGCAGGGGCGGGTGGAATGGGTGCCGGAGACGGCGATGTCGGTGGCACTGTGAGTACACGGGTACTGGCCCTGTGGTGTCCGGACTGGCCCGCCGTGGCAGCGGCGGCGTCCGCGGAGCTGCCGGTCACTCGTCCGGTCGCGGTGCTGTCCGCCAACCGTGTGATTGCGTGTTCGGTGACGGCCCGGGCAGAGGGGGTGCGCCGCGGGCTGCGGCGTCGCGAGGCGCAGGCGCGATGTCCGGAACTATATGTGGCCCAGTCGGATCCGGACCGTGATGCCCGATTGTTCGAGCCGGTGGCCGCCGCAGTGGATGCGACGGCGCCCGGGGTGGAGGTGCTGCGCCCGGGGCTGCTGGTGCTGGCGGCGCGCGGCGCGATCCGGTACTTCGGATCCGAGGAGTCTGCGGCCGAACGGTTGGTGGACGAGGTGTCCGCGGCCGGGGCGGAATGCCAGATCGGCATTGCCGATGAGTTGTCTACTGCGGTGATCGCGGCCCGCCACGCGGCGCTCGTGCCGACCGGCGACGGCGCCCGATTCCTGGCGTCGTTGCCGATCACGGAGATCGCGGTCGAGCCGAGCCTGGCGGACCCGGGCCGGGCGGATCTGGTGGACCTGCTGCGTCGGCTCGGGTTGCGCACTGTCGGAGCCTTCGCGGCGTTGTCCGCGGTGGATGTGGCATCGCGGTTCGGCACGGACGCGGTGCGCGCCCACCGCAGCGCTCGCGGCGAGCCCGAGCGCCCGCCGTCGGCGCGGGTGCTCCCGCCGGACCTGGAGGTGGAGCAGCACTGCGATCCGCCGATCGACCGCGTCGACGCAGCGGCCTTCGCCGGACGGGCGCTGGCGGAGCGTCTGCATACGAAACTCGCGGCGGCGGCTGTGGCGTGTACGCGTCTGCAGGTCTCTGCGAGTACCGGGAACGGTGAGCACCTGTCGCGTACGTGGAGGTGTGCCGAACCTCTGACCCCGGAGGGGACGGCAGACCGCGTTCGCTGGCAGCTGGACGGCTGGCTCACCGGCCGTAGCGAGTCCCGGCCCACCGCCGGCATCACGGTGCTGCGGCTCGAACCGATTGAGGTGGTGGCAGCGAGTGCCCTGCAATTGGGGCTGTGGGGCGGAGTCGGGGAGGAGGAGGAACGGGCCCGCCGCTCCCTGGTGCGAGTGCAGGGTCTACTCGGCGGTGAGTCGGTACTGGTGGGGGTGCTCAGCGGCGGACGCGGCCCGATGGAACGAATCACATTGGTGCCGTTGGGAGACGAGCTGATTCCCGGCGCAGATCCGGCAGCACCGTGGCCTGGGCGGTTGCCCGAACCGGCGCCGGCGACGGTCCTGCCCGCTACCCCGACGGTGTCGCTCGAGGACGGTTCGGGAAGCTCCGTGCGGGTCACCGACCGGGGCGAGTTCAGTGCCGCACCTGCCCGGCTGAGGTGGGGGAGCAAGGAGTGGCGGGTACAGGGCTGGGCGGGGCCGTGGTCGGTGGACGAACGCTGGTGGGACACCTCGAGTGCGCGGGCAGCAGCCCGCGCACAGGTATTGCTTGCCGAATCACGAGCATTGCTTCTGATCTGCGATGAAGGAAGATGGGCGGTGGAGGGCATCTACGAGTAGTCGTGGCAGCACGATTACGCTCGGTGACCGTGGAGATGACCGAGACGACAGTGGGCCGGAGCGGCCACACGATCGCGTATCGCGACAGTGGTCTTACCGGATCTGCTGTGACACATGATGTTCCGGTAGTGCTGGTGCACGGGATGGGTGGAGACAGTCGCACGTGGGATCGGTTCGCTCGTGCGGTGGCCGCCAAGGGCCGCCGGGTACTCGCGGTGGACCTGCGCGGACACGGGCGCAGCGCACACGCGGAGTCGTACCTGTTCGGTGAGTTCGGCGACGATGTGCTCGGACTCTGCGAGGATCTCGAGTTCGACCGGGTGGATCTGGTGGGGCACTCACTGGGCGGTCACGCGATCTCGCTGGTCGCGCAGCAGCGGCCGGATCTGGTGCGTCGGCTCGTGCTCGAGGAGGCGCCACTGCCGTTGCGTCCCGGCGATCCCGCTCCGACCTTCGGCGGGCGGCTGCCCTCGCCGGTCGAGCTGTGGCACGCAGCCACCAGCCTTCTGCGTAGCCCGCGTGCGGTCTGGGCGTTCGACCGGTCGATGACAGCATCGGCGCTCACTCAGTTCCACGAGCCGAACCCTGCATGGTGGCAACGGCTCCCGAACATCGAAGCAGCCACACTGGTTCTGCGCGGCGGCCCCACCGGAATGGTGGATCCGGTGCTGCTCGAGGCAATGGTCGCCGCCATACCCGACTGCGAGGTGGTCTCGTTCACATGCGGTCACAGCATCCACCGCGACCGGTACCGGGATTTCGAGGCCGCAGTCCTGCCGTTCCTGATGGTGCCCTGACGGCCGTCCCAGGTGTGCAGACAGCGCTGCTCAGCTGCGGATTGCCTCGAAGGTCCACACGTCATCGGCGGGGGTCGGGGCATGGTCGACGCGGTAACCGCCATGGACGGATACTTCGGTGAATCCGGCGTGGCGCAGCATGGCGGTGAACTCGGCCATTCCGAACCACAGCAGCGAGAAGATCTGCAGTTCGGTTCGGCTCAGCGTGCCGGCTTCCCAGAGTTCGTAGCGGAGCCAGCTGGTCGATCGCTGGGCGATCGGGTCGACAGTCTTCTGCCAGGTGCTGAGCGTGAGCAGGTCCCCGTCGCGCCACCAATGGCGAACCGGGTCGTGCCCGGGGTCGATGCGCAGGGCCGGCGGCTCGATATCGACGATGAGCCGTCCTCCCGGCGTGAGGTTGCCGTGCATCGCTTCGAGTGCGGCGAGGGCGCTGTCACGGTCCGGGAGCAGCGCGAAAGAGCCGGTCGGGATGACGATTGCCTCGTACGCGTGTTCGTCGCGGTAGCTGGTCATGTCGCCCTCGACGACGTCGGCGGTGAGTCCGTATCGCGCGCAGTTGGTGCGGCACTGTTCGAGCATGGTGGCCGACGTGTCGTATCCCCGTACGGAAAGGCCCTGCTCGAGAAGGGGAATGAGGATTCGGCCCGTGCCCACCGCGGGTTCGAGCACGCGCCCCGTCACGCCGTGCAGACGCGACGAGTAGAACTCGACGTCCCCGAACGATGTTCCGATCGGCTTGTCGAGTTCGTATGCCAGCGTGGCCAGTGGCCCGTATTCCCACGCTGCGCCTGCCGCTGCTGCGCCCGCTTCCATCGACACCAATCCACCTCACGATCCAGTCGGCGCCGCGGCGCCGGTAACGACATCGCAGTGCACGTTATCCGCCGTAGCATGTTCCGGTCGAACCTATTTCGGGCAGCTCGCGGGACGGCTGGAAAGTCTCGTCCTCGCCGTCGACCCGCGGCACCTTCGGGCGTGGGTCGGCGCGCCGATTGCGACGTGCGTGGAGCGGTTCACCGAGGGCCGCAAGTTCCATGGCTGGACGCCGGTACACAATGGCAGGGTGAGTGAATCTGCGCCCCAGCCCGGCCCCATGACGTGTTCCGCGCTGTCCGCGGCCGATGAGCCGCTGCCCGGTACCGCGGCGCAGGTCGGCGGCTGGGTATGCATCGAGTACCCGGGCGCCTGGGGGAGGGACGTGCTCGACGGGACGGCGCTCGGTGCCGAGCTGGCCCGCGAGCTCACCCTACGAGCCGACGCGGCAGGGGTGCGTATCATGTTCATTCGCCGGCCGGGGCGGTCCGAGACGGCGCACGGCTCCCGCACGGTGCTGCTGGCCAATTCTCGTCCGGAGCACTCATGGTGCGAGCGGCTCGCGATCGGGGACGTCTCCGACCTGCTGAGCCTGGACCTGGCCCGGGTTTCCGGACCGGCTCCGGGGCTGGGTGAGCGGGTGACCGATCCGGTGGTCCTGGTATGTGCGCACGGCAAGCGGGACCAATGCTGCGCCGTCCTGGGGCGCCCGGTGGCCGCTGTTCTGGCCGCGGAGTTCGGCGACGCCGTATGGGAGTGCTCGCACACCGGTGGGCACCGGTTCGCGCCGTCGATGATTCTGCTGCCCAGCGGCAACACCTACGGCCGGCTCGGATCGGACGGGAGTCTCCTCGCGGTGCATGCGGCCGCCGACGGCCGGGTGTACCTGCCCGGGTTGCGGGGCCGGAGCAGCTGGAGTCCCCGTGGACAGGTCGCGGAGGTCGCGGTGCGGCAGCAGGTGCTCGCCGGGGTGGACGAACTAGCAGTGGACGAGCGTGCCGGCGACGACCCCGTCGTGGTGCATCGCGACGGCCGACGGTGGCAGGTCACATTGGAGCAGCGTGAACTCGCGCCCCGGCCGGCGAGCTGTGGCGCCGAGGCCAAGCCCGTCCGGCCGGTGGTCGCGGTGAGGGTGCAGGAGCTCCCGGACCGGGAGGGTCAGCCCGACAGTTCGGAGGATGTCGCCACCGGGCGGGTGTGAGCGCGCGCCCGTCGGGTTGCCATACGCGTGACGTTCTTCGGCGCGGATACACCTGCCGTGCCGAAATCATTGTTCAGGAACGATTCCGCAGAATCGTCGAGAATGTTGAGCCACTCGTCGTGCAGAGGAGGGGCGACCGTGCCGGTCAGCGTCGAGGTGTAGCTGCGATTCCGGTAGCCCATGATGTCGGACTTCTTGTCCTTCTTCCACTGCTTGAAGAGCTCGCCCTGTTCTTCGACATGGAATTCTGGATAGTCGGTCCGGTCTACGAGATCACGAATATAGGCGGCCTGGAAATCGATCTCCTCGATCGCGGATCCCAGAGCCTGCTCGCGATTTCGCCATTCCTCGATGTCGCGTTCCCGGGTTTCTGCGTCCGGCAATTCGATTCGACCGAGAATGATGTCGCGGGTGTACCACGCCTGTGCGTCGAACATATTGAACGTGAAATACTGATCCTGCATTCCGAGATAGAACAGCTGCGAATTCGCCTGCGAGACGATGCCCTTGTAGATCCCCGCCGGGTACAGCCGATTGTTGGTCCGCAGCGCCAGCTCGTCCGGCAGGAACGGGAAGTGGTGCTGGTAGCCGGTGCACAGCACGATCGCGTCCACCTCGCGGGTGCTCCCGTCCTGGAAGCGGGCGGTGTCGCCGTCGATTCCGGTCAGCAGCGGGACCTCGGAGAAGCCCTCCGGCCAGTCGTGTCCCATCGGTTTGGTTCGGTAGCTGAAGGTGACCTCGGCCGCGCCGTACTTGAAGCACTGGGTGCCGATGTCCTCCGCTGAGTAACTGCTGCCGATCAGTAGAAGCCGTTTGCCTGTGAATTCCCGCGCATCCCGGAAGTCGTGGGCATGCAGGATGCGGCCGGGGAAGTTCTCGAGGCCGTCGAAGTGCGGAACGTTGGGTGTGGAGAAATGTCCGGTCGCCACAATCACGTGGTCGAACAGTTCGGTTTCGAGTGAGTCGGTCTTGTGGTCGGCGACCGTTACCGCGAACCGTCCGGCCTCAGCCTTGTTCGTGGGTTCGACGTACTCCACCCAGCGCACGACGGTGTCGAAGCGGATGTACTTGCGCACGTCGCTCTGATCGACCCTGCCCATGATGTAGTCGCGCAGCACGGCGCGCGGCGGGTAGGACGGAATCGGTCGGCCGAAATGTTCCTCGAAAGAATAGTCGGCGAACTCCAGGCATTCCTTCGGTCCGTTGGACCAGAGGAATCGGTACATGCTTGCGTGCACCGGCTCGCCGTATTGATCGAGTCCGGTGCGCCATGTGTAGTTCCACATGCCGCCCAGATCGCTCTGCTTTTCGAAACAAACAATTTCGGGCATCGACCCAAGACCTGATTTACGTGCTGACTCGAATGCCCTCAGCTGTGCGAGGCCGCTCGGACCGGCTCCCAAAATCGCGATCCTTGGCGTCAAAGTTTTCTCCCTATTTTCGTTGGTCCCCTATCCTGCTTAGCACAGCGAAAGACGGTTTGGCGAATTTCCGAGGCTGAAAAACCGGAAATTTTACGCGGTTGGCCTCCTGGGAAACGCCGGTTCACCAGCGCCGATGCGTCACCAGTGCACGCCGGGAAGCAGCCGGGCCAGCTGGCGGGCGAATCGGGTCGCCGCGACCACCGGACTGCGCGGGGGATCGGCGGTCGCCACGGTGTCGGGGACAGGCTCCGGTTCGGCGGTCACCTCGCCCCGGGCCGCGGGGGAATCCGGGAATGCGTGGTACAGCTGCGACAGCGCGCGGTCTTTGATGCGGGGCGCGAAGATGCCACCGAGTTCCGCGAGCGTACCGACCGGGACGTCGATGCGCTTGGGGCGTTCGACGAGCGCCCGCACCACCATTGCGGCGGCCTTCTCGGGACTCGCCACGGGCCCGGCGTTGTACTGACCGGTCGGTGCGATCATCGGCGTCCGGACGAGTGGCATGTGGATTGTGGTGAACGTGATGCCGTCGGAGAGCGTCTCGGCCGCGGCCACGTCCGAGAATCCGTCGAGCGCCGACTTGCTTGCCACATACGCCGCGAAGCGGGGCGTGCGGGCCTGGACGCCTGCCGAACTGATGTTGACGATGTGGCCGAACCGCCGCCGCCGCATATGGGGAAGCAGTGCGAGAACCATGCGCACCGCACCGAAGTAGTTGACCGCCATGGTGCGTTCGAAGTCGTGCAGGCGGTCGGTGGACCGGTACAGGCCGCGGCGGATGGAGCGGCCCGCGTTGTTGACGAGCATGTCGACGTGATCATGGTCGGCAAGAATCGTCTGCACGGTTCGATCGACGGCCTCGGTATCGGTGATGTCGCACTGGTACGCGAACGCGGACCCTCCCGACTCGCGGATCTGTGACACGACGACGTCCAGTTCGTCGGCGCGGCGGGCGATGAGCAGCACGATGGCCCCCTCGGCGGCCGTCGCGATCGCGGCTGCGCGGCCGATGCCGGAGGAGGCGCCGGTGATGACGATATGACGGCCGACGAGGGAACCGGCAGGATCGTCACGCCGGGCCCGGTCCGGATCGAGGTGTTCGCGCCAATACGACCACAGTTTCGATGCGTAGGACGCGAACGGGGGCACCGAAATTCCGCTGTCCTCGAGCGCTTCACGGGTGCGGTCGGTGGTGAACTGTGTCGGCAGGGTCAGGTGGTCGAGCAGCACCGGCGGGATGCCCATCCGGCGCAGGACGAGGTTGCGGGCGGGCCGGATCCGATCCGGTGGGTTCAGCAGCGGTGCGGCCAGTCCGCCGGGTAGGTCGGCCACCGGTGTCGGCGCGTGGGCGGCCTCGGCGAGGGCGGCGTAGATCTCCCGGACCGGTTGCGGCTCGGGGGAGACGAGGTGGAACGTGCGGCCGTCGAGACCGGGCCGAAGCATCAGCTCGACGATCGCGGCGGCGACGAAGTCGACCGGAACCACGTTGGTGCAGCCGAGTTTCGGTACGGCGACCGGCAGGACGGCAGGCAGTTTCGACAGTGCAGCGAGAGCGGGAAAGAAGTAGTAGGGTCCGTCGACCTTGTCCATCTCGCCGGTGCCGGAACTTCCCACGACGGCCGACGGCCGAAAGATCCGCCACCGCACATTCGATGCGCGTACCAGACGTTCGGCTTCGAACTTGGTGCGGTGATAGGGCGTCGGAAACCCTTGGCCCAGATCGAAGTCGTCCTCGGTGAAGCGGCCGTGATGATCCCCCGCAACTGCGATAGATGAGATGTGGTGCAGGGTGGCGCCGGTCCGGGCGGCGAGTTCGATGATCGATCGGGTGCCGTCGATGTTCGTCGACGACTGCTCCTCGCCGGCCGTCAGATCGTAGATCGCGCCGAGGTGCAGGATGTGATCGGCTGACGGCGGCGCGGTGTCCAGGCCCAGCGCCGGTTCGGTGAGATCGCCGACCAGCGGGTGGACGCGCTCGCCGCCAGGCCAGGCCATCGACATCCGCTCGAGCTTCGAGACCGAGGCCGGTCGGACGAGAACGTGGATCTCCGCGCCCGGGTCACGATCGAGCAGTCGCTCGATCGTGTGCCTGCCGAGGAATCCGGTGCCGCCCGTGACGATGTACGTGGCCATGAGCCGAAACTTACTCCGAAGTAAGAAAGGGCGCCAGGGGTGGCGGCGTCTTCACCGACGAGGACCTCGCTGCCAGCCGCGGGAGACTGTGGTGTCGGCTAGATGTATGCCGCCTCGAGCCACGAACAGCCCGGGTATGCCCTGATTCGATCGCGGGGCCGACAGCCGTGAGTCGCGCTGGCAGACCGCCGAGGGTCTTCCGGTCTGCGGATAGGGTGTAGCGCGACGCGGCCACTGGAAGCATCCCCTCTGGTGGCCGATCGTGTTGGCAGACATAAGTCTCGGAGGAACCCATGCCCGCGCTCGCGATGCTGTTCCAGGATCGGCTCGACGCCGATATCACGGCCGAAGCCCTCGCTGCGCAGCTGCACCTGGACTGGCCGGACGTCGACTTCTCCGACCTGGCCGCCGATCAGGACGCATCCGCGGACCGGGACGGGCCGGTGTGCCTCGATCTGGACGGCCGGATGATCGCGCTGCTCACAGTTCCTTCCCCGGTGGGTGACGACGTCGCCGACATCGCCGAGCACAGTCGCCTGTGGCCGAAGCACGTGCCTGCGCCGACCGACTACGCCGCGCACACGATTGTCACCGTCCTTCGCCCCGGGAGTGCAGAGGACGAAGCGATCGCCGACGCGGTGTTGTTGTCCCGCGTCATTGCGTCACTCGTCGCGCTCAGTGGCACCATCCGTGCCGTGTACTTCGGCAGTGCGAATCACATCATCCTGCCTGAACTCTTTCGAGACCTCGTGAAGGACGTGCTGCCCGAGCCGCCGCTGCTCGCGTGGGTCGCGATCAACGTCGGCCAGCGTCCGGACGGCGGGATGACCGGCCACACACGCGGTCTCCAGATGCTCGACCTCCCGGACATCGAGATCCCGGCAACCCCCGAGTCCGCCGGTGACACGTTCGACCGCCTCACCGGGATTGCCTCGTACCTTCTCGAGCAAGGGCCCGTCATCGCCGACGGCGATACGATCGGAAGCACCGAGGCCGCCGAGATCGTCGTCGACCACGCCCCGAGCGACGTCGACCCCGAACGCACGGTGCTGCGGCTGAGATTCGATGCCGGGCAGCGCACACGCAAGCGGGGTTGGTTCGGCCGCCGGCGCTGACCTGACCATGGGAGGCAAAGCTGCCTATGCTCCCGGTGTGCTGCCGACATTCGATCCCAGGACCTGCGGTGAGCGGGCCGCTGGTCTTGTCACCGACTGGGATGAGATAAAGCAGTGGTCGGATACGGTGTACATGCCCTACGAGGTGCGCCCGGTCGGTCGTTCGCTTGCCCCGGCGTCCAGCATGTTCTCGGCAAAGATCGGCGAGATGACGCTGACCCGATTCTGCTACGGGGTCCCGGTGACGATCGGTGAGTTCGCCCCGGAGGCGGGCAACATCCTGGTGCTCACCACCCTCGCCGGGTGGACGCGCCATGCGGTCACCGCGAAGTCGAGTGTCGATCTGACAATCGGGGAGACCTTCGTCGCCGACTGCAGCCGGGTCGACTACCGGCTCGACGCGGACGCTGCACACCTGCAACTGAACCTCACGGTTCCGCACCGCATGCTCGCCGATCTGGCACTGAGCTGGTGGGGGTGGGTGCCCGACGACCGGTTGTGGCGGCACAAGTGTGTCATCGGGGGGCCGGGCAGCCCGTGGCTTGCGTTGATGGAGTATGTCACTCGCACCCTGTCGGGTTCCCGGGACCTGGTCGATCACGAACGTGTCGGAGTCAACCTGCAAGAACTGATCGCCGCGCAGCTACTCGCGGACTGGGCTGCCGGTGCCGGCATCGAGCCGACGTCGACGAGCGGTGTTCGTGCCCCGGGCTATGTCCGGCGCGCCGTTCGCTACATCGAGGACAATGCGCAGGACCTACCGACCGTGTCGGAGGTGGCGGGGTCGGTAGGTGTCAGTGTGCGGGCCCTCTCCGGCGCGTTCCGTGAGTACCTGGGGATCACGCCGCGGGATTGTCTGCGGGAACAACGGTTACAGGGGGTACGGCGAGAACTGTCGGCGTCGACGACGACCACGGTCGCGGCCGCCGCCGGCGCGTGGGGGTACGTGAACATGGGTGTGTTCGCGGCCGCCTACCGGCGGCGATTCGGCGAGAATCCGTCTGACACCCTGAGTCGCGCGCGGGGGTGACGCGGCTCACGAACGGCTGCCGATTCGGGACGGGCGCTGCCGATCTGGGACGTGGATGCCGCGCAGATCTCCGTAGGTTGCTCTCCTGCAACGACCTTTCGCCGACAGGAGACAAACCATGGGGCAACGTGATTCGGAACTGAACGCCGTTCTGCGCGACGTGACGGGGGCCGACGGCGCCGGGCAGGTGCCCGGTGTGGTCGCGATGCTCACCGACCGGGACGGCACCGTGTTCGAGGGCGCCGCTGGGCTCCGGTCGGTCGGCGACACGGACCAGCCGATGACCCTCGACACGGTCTTTGCGATGTTCTCGACCACGAAGGCGATCACCGGCACCGCCGTGCTGCAGTGCGTGGAGGAGGGGCTCGTCGACCTCGATGCGCCAGCGGCGCGGTACCTCCCGGAGATCGGAAAACTACAGGTCATCGACGGGTTCGACGCAGCGGGTGTCCCGGTGCTGCGGGCACCCAGGCGTGAGATCACTACGCGCATGCTGCTGTTGCACACTGCAGGATTGGGCTACTCCTTCTTCGACGAGACCTACCACCGGCTGGCCGTTGAACACGGGCAGCCCAGTGTGATTACGGCGACCAGGGCGTCGCTGGAGACACCGCTGCTGTTCGAGCCCGGTGAACGCTGGCAGTACGGCTCGAACATCGACTGGGCCGGGCTCGTGGTGGAGGCCGTCAGAGGCAAGCGGTTGGGGGATGTGATGGCGGAGCGAATCTTCGCTCCGCTGGGGATGACGGATACCGCGTTCACACTCGACCCGGCCATGAACTCGCGCCGCGCCACGATCCACCAACGTCGGTTCGACGGAACCTTGGAGCCGCTCGACCTGGTGCTGCCACAGGATCCCGAGGTGCACATGGGTGGTCACGGGCTCTATTCGACGGCCGGTGACTACACGAAGTTCCTGCGCATGTGGCTCGGTGACGGCGCTGGGGAGCACGGGCGCGTCCTCGCTCCGGACACTGTGCGGCAGGCGGTGCGCAACGGGTTGGACGGTCAGCAGGTGACGATGCTGCCCGGCGTCGAACCCGAACTCTCGCACGATGCAGAGTTCTTCCCCGGTCAGCCCAAGTCCTGGGCCTGCACGTTCATGGTCAACGACGAGGACGCGCCGACCGGCCGACCGGCCGGGTCTCTCGGCTGGGCGGGGCTCGCGAACCTCTACTACTGGATCGACCGACGCAATGGCATCGCCGGATTCTGGGCGACGCAGATCCTGCCGTTCGTCGATCCGGCATCGATCGGGGGCTACCTCGACTTCGAGACCAGCACCTATCGCAACCTCGACCGGAAGTAGGCGGTTGCCCGGCGGGGCCCGCGTTGACCCTGCCGGGCGCACGTGCCACACTCGAATGTGAGTTCGAAAGATGCGTCTTCCCCTTCGGCATCTTCCCTGGTGTGCAGGTCGGTGCCTGCGGGAAGGCTGCAGTGGGATGGGATGGGGTAACGGCCCGCCTACGTGGGCGGAAATGGAACGGGTGTTGTCCGGGCGGCCGCGTCACGAGTCGCGGTTCCCGGGCGACGGCAGCGACAGCCCGGCGTGGTCCCGTAGGCGTGGAGAGTATCGAGGTGGAACGTCCCGGCCCGTCGGCGCCACAGTTCCCTATGCGGAACTACACACGCACTCTGCTTTCAGCTTCCTCGACGGCGCGAGCCCGCCCGAAGAGCTGGTGGAGGAGGCGGTGCGGCTCGGTCTCGACGCCGTCGCGCTCACCGACCATGACGGGCTGTACGGGGTGGTCCGGTTCGCCGAGGCCGCGAAGGAGCTGAACATGCGGACGGTGTTCGGTGCCGAGTTGTCCTTGGACGCGGCGCCGCGCACCGGTACTCCCGACCCCGACGGCACCCATCTGCTGGTGCTCGCCCGCGGGCAGGAGGGTTACCGGCGGCTGTCCCGGCAGATCGCGGCCGCGCATCTCGCGGGTGGAGAAAAGGGCAAGCCGCGCTACGACTACGACGCACTCGCCGAGGCTGCGGGCGGGCACTGGCAGATCCTCACCGGTTGCCGCAAGGGGCACGTGCGGAGTGCCCTCGCGGCCGGTGGGCCTGACGCTGCCGGCGCCGCGCTGCGCGATCTCGTCGACCGCTTCGGAGCGGATAGGGTGACGGTTGAACTCACTCATCGCGGCCTGCCCGAGGATGTCGAGGTCAATTCGAACCTCGCTGAACTTGCTCGTGCGCAAGGACTTTCCGTGATCGCCTCCACTGCGGCGCACTTCGGGGACCCGTCCCGGAGACGGCTCGCGATGGCGATGGCTGCGGTGCGGGCGCGGCAGAGCCTCGACGATGCCGCGGGCTGGCTCGCGCCCACCGGTGGCGCACACCTGCGGTCCGGTGCCGAGATGGCTCGGCTGTTCGCGTGGTACCCGGAGGCAGTGGCGGGGGCGGCCGAACTCGGACTCGAGTGCGCGTTCGACCTTCGGCTGATCGCGCCGCAGCTGCCGCCGTTCGACGTCCCTGCCGGGCACACCGAGGCAAGCTGGCTGAGGGAAATCACAATGGCCGGGGCGCGTCGACGGTACGGTCCGCCCTCCGGGAACCCGGCTGCCTACGCACAGATCGAACACGAACTCGGGATCATCGAGCGACTGACCTTCCCTGGCTACTTCCTTGTAGTCCACGACATCGTCTCGTTCTGCAAGAACAATGACATTCTCTGCCAGGGAAGGGGATCGGCGGCCAACTCGGCGGTCTGCTACGCGATCGGGATCACCAACGTCGACCCGGTGCGCAACCAGTTGCTGTTCGAGCGGTTCCTCTCGCCGGAGCGGGACGGCCCACCCGACATCGATGTCGACATCGAATCCGACCGCCGCGAGGAGGCGATCCAGCACGTCTACGCCAAGTACGGCCGCGAGTACGCCGCGCAGGTCGCCAACGTCATCACCTACCGAGGCAAGTCCTCGGTGCGGGACATGGCCCGGGCGCTCGGTTTCTCGCAGGGACAGCAGGACGCGTGGAGCAAACAGGTCAGCCGCTGGAGCGGCGTCGGCAGGGAGACGGGTACGGACATCCCGCCCGCCGTGCTGGAGTTGGCGGCCCAGATCGAGGGGTTCCCGCGACACCTCGGCATCCACTCCGGCGGCATGGTGATCTGCGACCGTCCCATCGCCGACGTGTGTCCGGTGGAGTGGGCGCGTATGGAGAACCGCAGCGTGCTGCAGTGGGACAAGGACGACTGTGCCGCAGTGGGATTGGTGAAGTTCGATCTACTGGGTCTCGGCATGCTCTCCGCGCTGCACTACATGATCGATCTGGTGGCCGAACACAAGGGAATCGAGGTGGATCTGGCGCAGCTGGATCTCTCGGAGGATGCGGTCTACGAGATGCTCCAGCGGGCCGACTCGGTGGGCGTGTTCCAGGTGGAGTCGCGCGCCCAGATGGCGACCCTGCCGCGGCTCAAGCCGCGCAACTTCTACGACCTGGTGGTGGAGGTCGCGCTGATCCGGCCCGGGCCGATCCAGGGCGGTTCGGTGCATCCGTACATCCGGCGGCGCAACGGCCGCGAACCCGTCACCTACGATCACCCATGTCTGGAGAAGGCGCTGAAACGGACTCTGGGGGTGCCGCTGTTCCAGGAGCAGCTCATGCAGATGGCGGTCGATGTCGCCGGATTCAGTGCCGCAGAGGCGGACCAGCTGCGCCGGGCGATGGGCTCCAAACGTTCACCGGAGAAGATGGAGCGGCTGCGTGGACGGTTGTACCAAGGGATGCAGGAGCTGCACGGCATCACCGATGCGGTGGCCGACCGGATCTACGAGAAGCTGTACGCTTTCGCGAACTTCGGTTTCCCCGAAAGTCATTCGCAGAGTTTCGCGTCGCTGGTGTTCTATTCGTCGTGGTTCAAGTTGCATCATCCGGCGGCATTCTGTGCCGGGCTGCTGCGGGCGCAGCCGATGGGGTTCTACTCGCCGCAGTCCCTGGTGGCCGATGCCCGACGGCACGGGGTGCGAGTGCACGGTGCGGATGTCAATGCGAGCCTCGCGCATGCGACGCTCGAGGCCGCGGGCGCCGAGGTGCGTCTGGGTCTGGGAGGGGTCCGCAACATCGGGACGGCGCTGGCCGAGCGGATCGTCGCGGCCCGCGAGGAGTGCGGGCCGTTCACCTCGTTCCTGGATCTGACCGGGCGGGTAGAGCTGAGCACGGCGCAGGCAGAGTCGCTGGCCACAGCCGGTGCTCTCGGGTGTTTCGGGATCTCGCGGCGGGAAGCGCTGTGGGCGGCAGGTGCCGCGGCGGGCGAGCGTCCAGACCGGCTGCCGGGGATGGGTGCGTCCACGCGTGCCCCGACACTGCCCGGCATGAGCGATGTGGAACTCGCCGCCGCCGATGTGTGGGCCACTGGTGTCTCGCCGGATACCTACCCCACCGAGTTCCTGCGCCCGCAACTCGACGCGCTCGGGGTGGTCCCGGCATCGCAATTGCTCGACGTCCCGGACGGGGACCGGGTGCTGGTCGGGGGAGCGGTGACACACCGGCAGCGTCCCGCGACGGCTGCCGGGGTGACCTTTGTCAACCTCGAGGACGAGACCGGAATGGTCAATGTCGTGTGCTCGGTTGGACTGTGGGCGAAGTACCGCAAGTTGGCGAACAGCGCTCCAGCCCTGCTGGTGCGCGGGCGGGTGCAGAACGCGGAAGGCGCGGTGACGATCGTCGCGGACCATCTCCAACTGATGGATCTGCGGATGTCGACCACATCGCGGGACTTCCGCTGAGAGCGGATTCACACGCGGGTTATATACCCCCTGGGGTATACTCGACTTCAACATCGAGGAGGTAGATCGTGAAGGTTGTCATCGTCGGAGGTGTCGCCGGCGGCATGTCCGCGGCCACCCGCATGCGTCGTCTGGACGAATCGGCGGAGATCGTCGTGTTCGAACGGGGCGCGCACGTGTCGTTCGCGAACTGCGGTCTGCCGTACTACGCGGGCGGCATCATCGAGGACCGTGACGAGCTGCTACTGCAGACGCCGGAGAGTCTCGGCGCGCGCTTCCGGCTGGACGTTCGAGTGCGAAGCGAGGTCGTTGCGATCGAGCCCGACGCCCGCACCGTCACCGTCCACAACCTCGACTCGGGCGACACCTACGTCGAGAGCTACGACGAGCTGGTCCTGAGCACCGGCGCGAGCCCAATCGTGCCGCCACTGCCGGGCGTCGAGCGTGCCCTGATCCTGCGTGATGTCGAGGATGTCGACCGTCTGGTCGGTCAGATGGCGTCGGCGCGCAGTGCGGTCATCGTCGGTGCCGGGTTCATCGGCGTCGAATTGGCCGAGAATCTGCGTCACCGCGACCTGGACGTCACCGTCGTCGAGCTCGCCGATCAGGTGCTCGCTCCGCTCGATCCCGAGATGGCCGCACCGGTGGCCGACCGGATGCGCGAGAACGGGGTGCGCCTCGAACTCGGCACCCAGCTGACCGCCATCGGCGCAAACACTGTCGACTTGGCGGACGGGCGCACCGTCCCGGCAGATGTCGTCGTCATGGCGATCGGAGTCCGGCCCGAGACGGCCCTCGCGAAGATGGCCGGCCTGACGCTGGGCGAGCGCGGCGGGATCGCAGTCGACGACCAGATGCGCACGTCGGCGCCACACATCTTCGCTGTCGGCGACACCGTCGAGAAGCACGACGCGATCGGCGACACCGCCGCCCTGATTCCGCTGGCGAACCCGGCGAACCGGCAGGGCCGACTGGTGGCCGACGTCATCGCGGGCCGGCCCGTGCATGCGCGAGCGTCATCGGGTACCGCGGTCGTGGGGGTCTTCGGATTGATCGTTACCGCGACCGGCTGGAACGAGAAGCGGCTGCGGGCATCCGGTCGCGCCTACAACGCGATCCACACGCATCCGCAGTCGCACGCCGGGTACTACCCGGGCGCTCAGCAGATGTCGATCAAGCTGCTGGTCGATCCGGAAACTGATGCGATCCTCGGTGCTCAGGCCGTGGGCGGCGAGGGCGTCGACAAGCGCATCGACATCATCGCCACCGCAATGACCGGTGGGCTGACGGCGTCCGATCTGGCCGACCTGGAGCTCGCATACGCGCCGCAGTTCGGTTCGGCAAAGGACCCGGTGAACATGCTCGGCTACATCGCCGACAACATGCGCACCGGCTCCACCCGTACCGTCCAGTGGCACGAACTCGATGGTCTGTTGGCTGGCGGCGCGTCGCTGGTCGACGTCCGTACCGCTGACGAGTTCGCGGCCGGCGCCATCCCCGGCGCTGTGAACGTGCCGCTCGACGAGCTCAGGGAACGGGTCGGTGAACTTCCGGCCGGCGACTTGATCGTGCACTGCCAGGTGGGCCAGCGTGGACACACCGCGGTGCGGCTGCTCGGACAGCTGGGGCGGCCCGCGGCTAACCTCGACGGCGGCTACATCACGTGGGACGCGGGGCGACGTGTGCACACGCCGGTCGGCGTCTCCTGAACCACAGAACCTTCGGAAAGGGCCCCATGCGCGAAATTGACGTGACCGAACTCGAATCGGTGCTGGCCACGGGCGCCCCGCTCGTCGATGTCCGGGAGACGGACGAGTTCGTCGAGGTGCGCGTCCCCGGCTCGGTCTCGATCCCGTTGAGCGAGTTCGTCGCGCGCGTCGACGAGGTTCCGGCCGATGACACGGTGTATGTCATCTGTGCTGTGGGCGGGCGCAGTGCGCAAGCCGCGCAGTACCTCGAGGCTCGCGGGATCGATGCCGTGAACGTCGCGGGCGGCACCATGGCGTGGCTGCAGTCCGGCCGCGCCGTCGAGTCCGGCAGCTAGTTCCCCGAAGTCCGGTCGAGGTCTCGAGTGCTCGACCGGACCTTCGTGGACCACCAGACAGCGGCGAACGAAGCCGCCGCGAATTCTCACCCGGATGACGGTGGTCACACCGCCATGGAGCAGATACCCCTGTGGGTAATCTGGGACAAGGAAACGAGGAGGTCCCAATGACCGGAGACGACGAGAGCATCGCGTTGGTGCTCAACCGGCTGCGCCGAGCGCAGGGCCAGCTGGCGGGCGTGATCTCGATGATCGAGAACGGCCGTGACTGTAAGGACGTGGTGACCCAGCTGGCCGCGGTGTCGCGGGCCCTGGACCGGGCCGGGTTCAAGATCGTCGCGACCGGGCTGCGTGAATGCCTTGCCGGCGACGGCACGGCGTCCGAGCCGTTGACCGAGGCCGAGCTGGAGAAGTTGTTCCTCGCCCTCGCGTAGCCGGGCGCTCGTGTAACTGGGCGCTCGTGTAACTGGGAAGTGCCAACCGAAGGAGCGAACGATGGATCTGGGAATTACCACCCGGCTGAACACCGGGTTCGACGATGCGATTGCCAAGACGCGGGCTGCGTTGCAGGAGCAGGGTTTCGGTGTGCTCACCGAGATCGACATGCAGGCGACGCTGAAGGCGAAGATCGGCGCAGAGATGGAACCGTACGTCATCCTCGGCGCGTGCAATCCGCAGCTCGCGCACCGCGCCGTCGGCGTCGATCGTCAGATCGGTCTGCTGCTGCCGTGCAACGTTCTGGTCCGTGCAGATGGTGACGAGGTGGTGGTCGAGGCGATGAATCCCCGGCTCATGGTCGAGGTGACCAACGAGCCGGGGCTCGAGTCGGTCGCCGCCGAAGCCACCACCCGGCTCCAGGCCGCGATCGACGCACTGGCCTGACCGCCCCGTCCCGGCCGATCAGGCCGGGACGGTGGGCAGTGCCTTGGTCCGAACCCCGTGTGCGGTGTGCACTGCGACCACGCACCAGGCGATGAGCAGGGCACCCAGTAGGGCTGCCGACAGCACGCGTGCGACCGCGAAGTCGCCAGCTACGCCGAACGCACCCATCCCGACAGCGCACGCGCCCACGGGGAAGGTGAAGCTCCACCAGCTCATGGTGAACTTCAGGCCCTGTCGGAAGGCCCGCACGGTCACGACGCTGACCGCGGTAAGGGCGAAGACCATCACGCTGCACATCAGCAGGCCGTACGCGAGCCCGAAGATATGCAGGGCATCGGCGAAACCGTGGTCGATGGTGCTCGCTGCCGCTGTGCCGAGCAGGTTCGCCGCCGCCACCGACTGTCCGACGATGCCGAGCGGGATCCACACGGTCGGCAGCATCTGGACTGGGGGAAGTCCCCGCTCGTTGATCTCGAATCCCACCATCACGATGATTCCGAGTGCGGCCACCAGGGCCAGGGTGAACAGGGCGTAGCAGCCGGCGAGCATCGCCACACGAGCCGCACCCTCGGGTAGGTGGTAGACCAGGGCCGCGCCGGTCGCGGCCGACACCATGGGGGGCACGACGGGCATCAGCCATGCGGGGGTGGGGTTGCCGCGGTCGGCGACGGCACGCAGACGCATCCCCATCACCGAACAGGTCACCAGCCCGCCGAGGGTGCCGATGCCCCACAGGGTGCCCGCGATCCCGTATGCGATCCCGCTGCCGATCAGCTGAGGCCCCACCGCTGCAGTGCCGGCGCCCACGGTGAGCACGGCCATCGGCAACGCGCCGTAGAAGGGGAACATTGCGGCGCTGCGGGCGTAGGTGCGGGCGTGCTCGGTGTAGCGCATCCAGTGGACTGCGAAAGCAGCGACGAGCACGGTCAACAGCGCCACTGCCAGCAGCCAGAAGGTGAGGGCGATTCCGCGTCGGCCCGGCAGGCTCACCGGGAGTGAAGTCGTAGCAACGGCGATGATGCCGGTTCCCATCACCATGGCGAACCAGTTGGGGGTCAGGTGGGCCAGACGCGGACGTGTGATCATGAAACTGAGTCTGCGGCATTCGGGGTTGTCCCCGGTAGAAGCCTCGGGGTAGATGGGGTACAAACACCGTTTGTGGGTCTAGCCTTAGTGGTATGCCGCTTTCGCACCATGTCCCCGAGCTCGCTGCGCTGGATGTGCTGGTCGCGGTCGGCAGGCTCGGCAGTATGGGTGCGGCCGGCCGTGAACACGGCCTCAGTCAGCAGGCGGTGAGTGCGCGGGTACGTTCCGCCGAACGTCAACTGGGCATCCGAGTGTTCGACCGCGGCGCCGGCGGCGTCCAGCCCACTGCCGAGGGCGCACTGATCCTGGAATGGGCGTCCGCGATCCTCGCCTCGGCCGAGGAACTCGCGTCGGGCGTCGCAGCGTTGCGCGGCGAACGGGAGGCCAACCTCACGGTCGCGGCGAGCATGACCATCGCCGAATACCTCGTTCCGGGCTGGACGGTGACGATGCGCCGCAAGCATCCCGGTGTCGTCACCTCGGTCCGGCTGCTCAACTCCACCGATGTCGCCGCGCAGGTGCGTGCGGGGGAAGCCGACCTCGGCTTCGTCGAGGGCCCGGTCGTCCCGAACGGGCTGCGCTCGGTCGAGGTGGCCCGGGACGAGCTGGTGGTGATCGTCCCGCCCGGGCACAAGTGGATCCGGCGCGCGCCGATCGCGGCCGCCGAACTGGCCGAGACCGCGTTGATCCAGCGGGAACCCGGCTCCGGCACCCGCACGACGCTCGAGCACGCCGTGCCCGGATGCGTCGCACCGCTGCTCGAGCTCACGTCGTGCACGGCCGTCAAGGCAGCCGTGGTGGCGGGCAACGCACCCGCCGTCGTGTCATCGCTCGCGGTCGAGGCCGACCTCACCGACGGCCGACTCGTCTCGGTGGACGTGGCGGGGCTGCGGATGCCGCGGCGGCTGCAGGCGGTATGGGACGAGTCCCGCGGGCTGCGCGGCGCCGCCCGGGACTTCCTGGACATCGCGATGGCCCGCGACGGCATGGGGCTCGCCAGGAGCTAGCGGGCGCTGGGGCTGTTCATTCGCCTCCGGCGCTGCGTTGTTCATTCGCCTCCGGCGAAGCCGTGCTGGCGCCACGCCTCGTACGTGACTACGGCGGCCGCGTTCGACAGGTTCAGCGACCGGCGGCCCGGCACCATCGGGATCCGCACGTGAGAGGTCACGTGTGGATCGGCCAGCACCTCGCTCGAGAGACCGGTCGGTTCCGGCCCGAACAGCAGCACGTCGCCCTCCCGATACGAGATGTCGGCATACGACGTCGTCGCGTGTGCGGTGAACGCGAACACCCGCTCCGGCGCCAGCGCCGTCCACGCCGCATCGAGATTCTCATGCACGGTGACCGAGGCCAGATCGTGGTAGTCCAGACCTGCGCGGCGCAGCTTCGGCTCGGACAGGTCGAACCCCAGCGGGCCGACGAGATGCAGCTCGCACCCGGTTCCGGCGACCATGCGGATCGCGTTGCCGGTGTTGGGCGGGATCCGCGGCTCGTGGAACATCACTCGAAACACGCGTTCAGCTTGCCAGCCGCGAGCTTGGCGGGTTGTACGTGGCCGGGCGGAAGCCTCCGACGAGGTCTCGAATACGATCGCCCGAATGGACCAGACCCTGCCGCCCTGTCCCCATTGTTCGTGCGAATACACCTACGAGATGGGGTCGCTGCTGGTGTGCCCGGAGTGCGCGCACGAGTGGGCGCCGACGTCCGAAGAAGCGGCGTCCGGGGAGTCTGGAGTGATCCGAGATGCCGTTGGCAACGTCCTCGCCGACGGCGACACGGTCACGGTCGTCAAGGGACTCAAGGTCAAGGGCAGCCCCAGCGGCATCAAGGCCGGAACGAAGGTTCGCAACATCCGCCTCGTCGACGGGGTGGACGGGCACGACATCGACTGCAAGGTCGACGGCTTCGGGCCCATGCAGCTCAAGTCCAGCGTGGTCAAGAAGGTCTGATCGGCTGGGCTGTCCACACATTGTCAGTGGATGGGAGCACCATGGATCTCATGACCGTGGATGTCGAGCAGATCGTCGGCGAGGACTTTTCGAACGCGTGCATCGCGCAGCAGTCGTGGAGCCGCCGACACTACACCGTGTGCAGCTTTCGCGATGCGGATCTCAGCGAACTCCGGACCGAGTTCGTGGTGTTCACCGAGTGCGACTTCACGGGCGCCGATCTCACCGATTCACATCACTTCGGGTCCGCATTCCGATCCTGTACGTTTGCGAGGACGACGCTGTGGCACAGCAGTTTCCGGTCTTCCAGCCTGCTCGGATCGACGTTCTCGGACTGTCGGTTGCGGCCCCTGGTGGTCGACGAGGTGGACTTCACGCTGGTATCGCTCGGCGGGGCCGACCTGCGGGGGCTGGATTTCACGGACTGCCGATTCCGGGAGGCCAACCTTGTCGAAACTGACATGCGGAAGGCGATCCTGCGGTCGGTCGACCTGACCGGCGCGAGGGTCGGGGGTCTGCGCCTCGAGGGTGCCGATCTGCGCGGCGCACATGTCGATCCCGGCCTCTGGACCAGCGCCAAGCTGGACAAGACACAGGTGGAGCTCACGCAGGCGGTGGCGTACGCGAACGCGACCGGGTTGGTAGTCGAGCCCTACTGATCCTGGAGCCCCTACTGATCCTGGAGCCCTGCTGATCCTGGAGCACGGTCAGGTCCCACCAACCGCCGAACTTGCCATCACCCGGAGTCGGAGCAACTGCACTGGTCGAGGGTGTCGGCGCCGTGGTGCCACCGCTGAGGTAGGCCGGGAGAACTCGTGGACCAGGAAGATCTGGAGCCGGTGACAACTAGCCAAGCTAGCCTGGAACAATGGTCGCCGTGACTGCAACGATCCTGGATGGCAAAGCAACCCGCGACGAGATTTTCGTCGACCTCGAGGCCAGGGTGGCAGCCCTGAAGGAGAAGGGCATCACGCCCGGACTTGGTACGGTGCTGGTCGGCGACGATCCGGGATCGGCTGCCTACGTGCGCGGTAAGCACAACGACTGCGCCAAGGTCGGCATCACCTCGATCCGCCGCGACCTGCCGGCCGACATCACGCAGGCCGATCTCGAAGCCACCATCGATGAACTCAATGCCAACCCCGAGTGCACCGGCTACATCGTGCAGCTGCCGCTGCCCAAGCACCTCGACGAGAACGCCGCGCTCGAGCGCATCGATCCCGAGAAGGATGCCGACGGCCTGCACCCGGTGAACCTGGGCCGCCTGGTCCTCGGCAAAGAGGCCCCGCTGCCGTGTACCCCGCGCGGCATCGTCCACCTGCTGCGCCGCTACGAGGTCCCGATCGCCGGTGCGCACGTCGTGGTCGTAGGCCGTGGTGTCACGGTTGGCCGGCCCATCGGCCTGCTACTCACCCGCCGGTCGGAGAACGCGACGGTTACGTTGTGCCACACCGGAACCCGTGATCTCGCTGCGCAGGTGCGCCAGGCCGACATCGTGATCGCGGCCGCCGGCGTGCCGGGCCTGATCACGGCCGACATGGTGAAGCCGGGCGCCGCAGTCCTCGACGTCGGCGTCAGCCGGACCGCCGACGGACTACGAGGGGACGTCGCCGACGACGTCCGCGAGGTCGCCGGATTCATCTCGCCGAACCCGGGTGGAGTGGGGCCGCTGACGCGCGCCTTCTTGCTCAGCAATGTCGTGGAGCGGGCCGAACAACTCGCTGGTGTGCGTGCCTAGGCTCACGCAGTGACGCGGTTCGCGCGCCGGAACCTGCCGATGCTGGCCGTCCTCCTCGTGGTGGCGGCCGCATTTGTGCTGGTCATCGCCGACCGTTGGCGGCGAGGCGCTTTCGTCCTCGGCGGCGCCATGCTGCTGGCTGCGGTGCTGCGTGCGATCCTCGCGCCCGAACGCGTCGGATTACTCGAGGTGCGCGGCAAGTGGTTCGACGTGGGCGCGATGACCCTGGTGGGCGTCGCGATCATCGGGCTCGCGGTCTCGATCGATCCACTCGGCACCGACTGACGCGTTGCGGACCTAGCGGGCCGCGCGCGCCAGTTCGATCGTCTCGGTCAGTAGCTTGGCTACGGCGGCGGCTTCGGTGAGGAAACCGTCGTGCCCATCCTTGGACTCGAGCACGCGTAACCCGGCGCAGCCGGGCAGCCCGTCTGCGAGTTCCTGCTGCAGTCGCAACGGGTACAGCCGATCCGAGTCCACTCCGCCGACGATCACCGGAACGTCGGTGGACGCCAGCGCGGCCTCGACGCCGCCGCGGCCGCGTCCCACGTCGTGGCGGTTCATCGCCTCGGTGAGCAGCACGTAGGTGCTGGGGTCGAACCGCGCAACCAGCTTGTCGGCCTGATGCTCGAGATAGCTCTGCACTGCGTAGCGTCCGCCGTCCCAAGGGTTTTCGTCACCCTGGTTGTGGTTGGCGAACCGCGAGTCCAGCTCGTTCTCGGCGCGGTAGGTCAAGTGTGCGATCCGGCGGGCCAGGCCCAGTCCGGTGCGCGGAATGCGACCGGTGCCGTGGTAATCGCCGCCCTGCCAGTCCGGATCGTTGGTGATGATCTCGATCTGAGTGGTCTGCGTGCCGATCTGGTCTGCCGTCGCGCGCGCACCCACCGCGAGGATCAGTGCCGCGGCGACCCGGTCGGGATGACCGACGATCCACTCGAGCGCGCGCATGCCGCCCATCGAGCCGCCGACGACGGCCGCGAAACGTTCGATACCGAGCAGGTCGGCCAGCGCGACCTCGGCGGTCACCTGATCGCGGATGGAGATCTCCGGGAACCGGGAACCCCACACCGAGCCGTCGGCGGCGAGTGACCCTGGGCCGGTCGTGCCGCGGCAGCCGCCGAGCACGTTGGTCGCGAGCACGCACCACTCGTCGGTGTCGATCGGAGCGCCTGGGCCGATCATCCCGTTCCACCAGCCGGGCGAGGGATGCTCGTCGTTCGCGGGACCGGTGACGTGCGAGTCACCGGTCAACGCGTGCTCGACGAGGATCACGTTGTCCCGGTTGGGGGAGAGCTCGCCCCACCGTTGGATCGCGAGAGTCACATCGGGCAGCACTACACCGTTCTCGAGCTCGAGTGAGCCGATCTGGATGCTGCTCAACTGCCCGTCCGGCGGAGGAAATCCGGCCGGACGGGCGTTGCGCACAGAGCTGACTGTCAAGATGCTGCCGCCGCGAACCCGGCATCGAGATCGGCGAGGATGTCGTCGATGCCCTCGATACCGACCGCGAGCCGGACCAGCCCCGGTGTCACACCCGAAGCCAGCTGTTCTGCCGGAGTCAGCTGCGAGTGGGTGGTCGATGCCGGGTGGATGACCAGCGAGCGGACGTCACCGATGTTGGCGACGTGGCTGTGCAGGCTCAGAGCGTTGACGAACTTCTTGCCCGCGTCGACGCCACCGGCCAGCTCGAACGCAACGATCGCGCCGGTGCCGCGGGGGGCGATCGTCTTGGAACGCTCGTGCCACGGCGACGACGGCAGACCGGCGTAGGACACCGAAGTGACCTCCGGCCGGGCCTCGAGGTACTCGGCAACGGCCTTCGCATTTGCGACGTGGCGCTCCATCCGCAGGCTCAGCGTCTCGATGCCCTGCGCGATGAGGAATGCGTTGAACGGCGAGATGGCCGCACCCAGGTCGCGCAGCAGCGTCACGCGCGCCTTGAGGGCGAAGGCCGGTGCGCCCAGGTCTGCGTACACCACGCCGTGGTAGCTGGGGTCGGCCGTGGTGAAGTTGGTGTGCCGGCCCTGTGTCCAGTCGAACTTGCCGCTGTCGACGATCACGCCGGCGACCGCGGTGCCGTGGCCGCCGAGGTACTTGGTGGCCGAGTGGACGACGATGTCTGCGCCGTGCTCGAACGGACGGATCAGGTACGGGCTCGCGACCGTGTTGTCGACGATCAGCGGCAGGCCGTTCTCGTGTGCGACCTTCGAGATCCCGGGGATGTCCAGGATGTCGTTGCGCGGGTTGGAGATCGACTCGCCGTAGAACGCCTTGGTGTTCGGGCGGATGGCGGCACGCCACTGCTCGATATCGTCGGGATCCTCGACGAACGAGACCTCGATGCCGAGCTTGCGCAGCGAGTAGTGGAACAGGTTGTACGTCCCGCCGTACAGGCGCGGGCTCGACACGATGTGGTCGCCGGCCTCGGCGAGGTTGAGAATCGCGAACGTCTCGGCCGCCTGGCCGGAGGCCAGCAGCAGTGCCGCGACGCCACCTTCGAGGGCGGCGATCCGCTGCTCGACCGCGTCCTGCGTCGGATTCATGATGCGGGTGTAGATGTTGCCCGGCTCGGCCAGCCCGAACAGCGCCGCCGCGTGGTCGGTGTTGTTGAACGTGTACGAGGTGGTCTGGTAGATCGGCAACGCGCGGGCGTTGGTGGCGCCGTCGGGCAACTGACCCGAGTGGATCTGCTTGGTCTCGAAGCTCCAGTTGGCCGTCGGATCGATCGTGGCATCCGTGATTTCGGTCATGAGTGCTCTAACTCCAGGTTCTGAAAGTGGTGTCGGCGCAGCGCCGCGCGCGCGCCCGGGAATCTGGGCTATCTGCGACAACAACACATGATGAACCTCCGGTGGGGCATGGCCCGGTCAGTGGGTCCGTCCCAGCGGACCCGCGCTTGTCACCCGACTTGCGTCGGGAAACCTGGTCATCACCCGGGGCACCCCACCGCGGTTGGAGGGTTGCCGGCCAGCAAGCCGGGGCTCGATGCTGACACTCATGACCTTGCCGTGATCTTAGCGGCAGATACCGGTGCGGGAAAAGCAGGGCACCGGATATTTCCGGCGAAAGGGTCCGCGTGGGTCTCGGAGTCCGCAAAGTTACCGGTAGGTAGCGTCTCCGGTTCCGGGGTCGCGGTTGCGGCAGCGAGCGATAGCAGTACGCTCGTCATGTTTGGGTCGTCCCTCACCCGGGGGCCCGGACCGTATACGTTTGATAATTGAACCGTTGGCGGGCTCACTCACAAAGTGGCCCGCACACCCGCATTACCCAGGGAACGGAACCAGGGAAACTTCCTAGGAGGACGCGAAGCCCCCATGTCCAAGATCAAGGTCGAAGGCAAGGTCGTCGAACTCGACGGCGACGAGATGACTCGCATCATCTGGCAGTTCATCAAAGACAAGCTGATCCATCCTTACCTGGATGTCGATCTGGAGTACTACGACCTGGGGATCGAGCATCGCGATGCGACCGACGACCAGGTGACGATCGATGCGGCGAACGCAATCAAGGAGCACGGCGTCGGCGTCAAGTGCGCGACGATCACCCCCGACGAGGCTCGGGTCGAGGAATTCGGCCTGAAGAAGATGTGGCGTTCCCCGAACGGCACCATCCGCAACATCCTCGGCGGCACCATCTTCCGCGCGCCGATTCTGATCTCGAATGTTCCGCGTCTGGTCCCGGGTTGGACCAAGCCGGTCATCGTCGGCCGTCACGCGTTCGGTGATCAGTACCGCGCCACGGACTTCAAGGTCCCCGGCGCCGGCACCGTCACCATCACGTACACCCCCGAGGACGGCTCCGAGCCGATCCAGCACGAGGTGTGCCAGATGCCCGAAGACGGCGGCGTCGTCATGGGTATGTACAACTACAAGAAGTCCATCCAGGACTTCGCGCGGGCGTCGCTGGCCTACGGTTTGCAGCAGAACTACCCGGTGTACCTCTCCACCAAGAACACGATCCTCAAGGCCTACGACGGCATGTTCAAGGACGAGTTCCAGCGGATCTACGAGGAGGAGTTCAAGGCAGAGTTCGACGCTGCGGGCCTCACCTACGAGCACCGCCTCATCGACGACATGGTCGCCTCCTCGCTCAAGTGGGAGGGTGGCTACGTCTGGGCCTGCAAGAACTACGACGGCGATGTGCAGTCGGACACCGTCGCACAGGGTTACGGCTCGCTGGGTCTGATGACCTCCGTGCTGATGACCCCGGACGGCCGCACGGTCGAGGCGGAGGCCGCACACGGCACCGTCACGCGCCACTACCGCCAGCACCAGCAGGGCAAGCCCACCTCGACGAACCCGATCGCGTCCATCTTCGCGTGGACCCGGGGACTCGAGCACCGCGGCAAGCTCGACAACACCCCCGAGGTCATCGACTTCGCGCAGCAGCTCGAGGATGTCGTCATCAAGACCGTCGAGAACGGCCAGATGACCAAGGACCTCGCACTGCTGATCGGACCCGACCAGGGTTGGCAGACCACCGAGGAGTTCCTCGGTACGCTCGACGAGAATCTGCAGAAGGCCCGCGCGTAATCGCGTAACCCCTTCACCGAAACGGGACGTTCCCCTACTGGGAACGTCCCGTTTCCTTTTGTTCACTAACGTCCTCGCGATGGAAAGCATGGTCTCGTGACGGTCTCGGCCCCCGCCCCGGTGGTTACGGGCACACATCTGTCGTCGGCGGCGCGTCGCCGGGCGACGTTCGCGCTCGCGATGGGTGGCTTCGGCATCGGCACCACCGAGTTCGTCGCGATGGGCCTGCTGCCCGAGATCGCGGCTGGGACGGGCGTCAGCGAGCCGACGGCCGGGCACGTCATCACTGCGTACGCACTCGGCGTGGTGGTGGGCGCGCCGCTCATCGCCGCCCTCGCGGCACGCATGCCCCGCAAGAGGCTGTTGATCGCGCTGATGGTCGCCTTCGCCGTCGGGAACGGCATCACCGTGCTTGCCCCGAACTACGAGGCCCTGATGCTCGCGCGGTTCGTCGCCGGACTGCCGCACGGCGCCTACTTCGGTGTCGCATCGCTGGTGGCCGCGCACCTCGCAGAGCGCGGTCACCGCGCCAAGGCGGTTGCCTCGGTGCTGATGGGGCTGTCGATCGCCAACGTCCTGGGCGTGCCCGCGGCGGCATGGATCGGACAGGGCCTGGGATGGCGCAGCGCGTTCGCACTCGTCGCGGCGATCGCTGCGGTGACCGTGCTCGCGATCTCGGCGTGGGTGCCACCGCTGCGGGACATCCGCGTCACCAGTCCGGTCGTCGAGCTCGGCGCCCTGCGGCGCGGCCAGGTGTGGTTGACGCTGGCGGTTGCCGCGGTGGGCTGCGGCGGTACATTCGCCGTCTACACGTACGTGAGCACGACCCTGACCGACGTGGCGGGGCTCCCGAAAGCGCTCGTGCCGATCGCTCTCATGATCTACGGAGTCGGTCTCGTGCTCGGCAACGTCGTCGGTGGCCGCCTGGCGGACCTGGCCCCCACCAGGGGGCCGTTCGCGGCGATGTGCGCACTCGCGGTGCTGCTCGCCCTGTTCGCCGCAGCCGCACACAACCCCTACACGGCGCTGGTCGTGCTCTTTCTGGTCGGTGTGGCCGGCGCGGCGCTGGGCCCGGGCCTGCAGACCCGGTTGATGGACGTCGCGGCGGACGCCCAAACCCTCGCGGCCTCGCTGAACCATGCGGCTTTCAACCTCGCCAATGCGTTCGGAGCGTGGATCGGCGGCGTCGTCATCGCTGCCGGATTCGGCTACACCGCACCCGCCCTGGTGGGAGCGGTTCTCGCTGTCGCTGGTGCAGGGATCTTCGCCGTAGCGGTGGTGACGGCTCGCCGGTGACGGCCCCGTGTCCCTTCCGTCGGCTACGGTTCTTCGCGTGCCACACATCATCACCACGGTCAATGTCAATGGCGTCCGCGCCGCCGCCCGCAAGGGGCTGCTCGAGTGGATCGAGGGTTCGCAGGCCGATGTCGTGTGCCTGCAGGAGACTCGGGCCTCGGACAAGCAGTTGCACGAAACGCTCGCGCCCGCCGTCGACACCGGCTGGCACCTGGCCTCTGCCGAGCCGTCCGCCAAGGGCCGCAACGGGGTTGCGGTCCTGTCCCGCCGTCCGGCCGACGCCGTTCGGATCGGATTCGGCGACGACGAATTCGCCGACGCCGGCCGCTACATCGAAGCCGATTTCGACGCGGTGACCGTGGGCAGCCTCTACCTGCCCACCGGAGAGGCGGAGACGCCGAAGCAGGCGGAGAAGGAGCGCTTCATGGCGTCCTTCGCCGCGCACCTGGCGCGCAGCGCGGAGTCGACCGCAGCCGCGGGTCGCGAGATGGTGGTGTGCGGCGACTGGAACATCGCGCACACCGAGCGGGACATCAAGAACTGGAAGGGCAATGTCAAGAAGTCCGGGTTCCTGCCGGGCGAGCGTGCCTGGCTCGACTCGCTGTTCGCCGACGGTGCCTGGACGGATGTCGTGCGCACGCTGCACCCCGACGTCGACGGGCCGTACTCGTGGTGGTCCTACCGCGGCAAAGCGTTCGACACCGACGCCGGTTGGCGCATCGACTATCACCTGACCACTCCGGGTCTCGCCGAGCGTGCCAAGGAGTCCCGCGTCGAACGGGCCGACACGTACGCAGAGCGCTGGTCCGACCACGCACCCGTTACGGTCCAGTTCCGCTGACGACGCACCTCGCTCGCATTGCCGATCGCGGCGCGTGACAGGATCGAGAACCATGTCGAGCACTGCAGAGAACACCCAGACGAACCCCGCTGCCCCGGCGCCGGCCAAGCCGCGCGTTCTCTCCGGAATCCAGCCGACCGCGGACTCGTTCCACCTCGGCAACTTCCTCGGTGCGCTGCAGCAGTGGGTGCCGCTGCAGGACGAGTTCGACGCGTTCTACTTTATCCCCGACATGCATGCCATCACGGTGCCGCAGGACCCCAAGGAGCTGCGCATGCGCACTCTGCGGGCGGTTGCGCAGCTGCTGGCTCTGGGCATCGACCCCGAGCGCTCGACGCTGTTCGTGCAGAGCCAGGTGCCTCAGCATGCGGAACTGGCGTGGGTGCTCAACTGCATCACCGGTTTCGGTGAGGCCAGCCGGATGACGCAGTTCAAGGACAAGGCGGCCCGGCAGGGCAGCGAACAGGCGAGTGTCGGTCTGTTCACCTACCCGGTCCTGATGGCCGCAGACATTCTGCTCTATCGCCCGCAGCGCGTCCCGGTGGGAGAGGACCAGCGCCAGCATCTCGAGCTCGCCCGCGACCTCGCCGGTCGTTTCAACACCCGCTTCGGTAAGACGTTCGTGATTCCCGAGCCGCAGATCATCAAGGGCACCGCGAAGATCTACGACCTGCAGGATCCGCGGTCGAAGATGAGCAAGTCCGGCCCGACTCCGGCGGGCCTGATCAACCTGCTCGACGACCCGAAGGTCTCGGCCAAGAAGATCAAGTCGGCGGTCACCGACAACGAGCGCGAGATCCGTTTCGATCAGGCGAACAAGCCCGGCGTGAGCAACCTGCTCACGATCCAGTCCGCGCTGTCGGGCAAGAGCATCGAGGATCTCGTCGCCGGTTACGAGGGTCGCGGTTACGGCGATCTCAAGTCCGATACCGCCGAGGTCCTCGCCGAGTTCGTCACTCCGCTCCGAGCGAGGGTCGACAGCTACCTGTCCGATCGCACCGAGTTGGACGGCATCCTGGCCGCAGGCGCTGATCGCGCCCGCGAGGTCGCTGCCCGGACACTTGGTCAGGTCTATGAGAAGGTGGGATTTCTGACCAGTAGGGGGTAGATCCACACATGGCGGACGACGCGCCGAGCTTTCTCGACAGGCAGCGAGCCGCGCGGCCGTGGCTCGATCACCTGATCCGGGCGGGTGGGCGCTATCAGCAGCAGAAGGGCGACTATTACGCCGCCGGGATCACCTACTTCACGGTGCTGGCGCTGGTGCCGCTGCTGATGGTCGCGTTCGCAGTCGGGGGCTTCCTCCTCGCCGGTCATCCCGAGTGGCTCACCGAGATTCAGTACCAGGTGAGCCAGAACATCCCCGGCGGGCTGGGTGAGACGATCAATGATCTGATCGACTCCGCGATCAACGCCCGTACCAGCGTCGGTGTGCTGGGTCTGCTCGGCGCCGCATACGCGGGGCTCGGGTGGATTGCGAATGTGCGCGACGCACTGACGGCGATGTGGGAGACCACCCGCGAGCCGCGCGGGATGATCATGACCAAGCTGAGAGACTTCGTCGCGCTACTCGGCCTGGGCCTGGCCCTGGTGGTCTCGTTCGGATTGTCGGCGCTCAGCAACGGACCGGTCGCGACCCGCGTGATCGAATGGCTCGGCGCGGAGAATGTGACCGGAATCGGGGTCCTCGTGCGAATCGTGTCGTTCGCCGTCGGCCTGCTCGCAACCTGGGCGGTGTTCACCTGGGTGATCGCGCGTCTGCCGCGGGAACCAGTGACGCTGCGCAGTGCGGCTCGGGCCGCACTGGCCGCGGCAATCGTGTTCGAGATCTTCCGGCAGGTCGGCGCGATCTACCTGGCGGTGGTCAGCCGCGGGCCGGCCGGTGTGGCATTCGGCCCCATCATCGGTCTGCTGGTGTTCAGTTATCTGACGGCCCGGCTGCTGCTGTTCGTCACGGCGTGGGCGGCGACGGCGCACGAGAACCTCGCCAACGCGCATGTGCCGCCACCGGACTCGGCGGTCATCCGGCCGCGGGTGGAGGTACGACGAACCCCGTCGGTGCGTGAGGCCCTCGCACTGGCCGGAGCCGGCGCACTGGCCGCGATCGGCCTCGCCGGGCTGTGGAAGCGGCGCGGCGACTGACGGGCGTCAGCGGCGCCGTCGGACCAGTGCACGGGCCCAGCCGAGCAGCCCCACGACCACACCGGAGCCGACGACACCCACCGCGACGCGGCCGGCCAGGTCCTTGTTGGGCAGGTCCGAGCCCGATGCCAGGTCCATTCCTCCCGGTCCGTGGGTATCGGGGCCGGCGACCAGGACGGCCGGCCCGCCGGACACCGGAACTGGATCGACCAGCGTCCCCACCGACGCCGTGGGATCGAGTGCGTAGCCGTAGTCGAGCAGGCGTGCGGCCTGTTCCCACGGCCGGATCGGCAGGACGTCCGCGGCCATGAGCGTCACTGCGAGCTGGCGGCCGTCCCGGTCGGCGCCACCGACGAACGTCTGGCGGGCATCGTCGGTGTAGCCGGTCTTACCGCCGAGCGCGCCCGCATAGTTTGCGAGCAGCAGGTTGTCGTTGTAGATCGGGTAGGGCTCGACCGGCTTGCTGTCGGGCACGGTGGGGTCTGCCGGGTGACCCGGGAACATCATCGACTCCGTCGAGATCAGCTGAGCGAATGTCGGGTTCTGCATCGCCGCGCGAAAGACCAGCGCGAGGTCGTAGGGGGAGGTCGACATGCCGGGGCCGTCCAGCCCCGAGACAGACGCCGTCCGAGTGTCCAGTGCGCCGAGGGTCTGCGCCATCGCGTTCATCTTGGCAACCGTGGCCTCGACGCCCCCGAGTTGCTGTGCGAGCGCCTCGGCGGCGTCGTTGCCGGACCGCATCACGAGGCCCTGCATCAGTTGCAGGTTGGTATATGTGCCACCGACACCCAGACCGGCGGAACTGCCCTCGACGGACGCTGCCGCGGTGTCTGCCACGATCGTCGTGTTCAGGTCGAGTTCGTCCAGCGCCACGAGCGCGAGCAGCACCTTGATCGTGCTGGCGGGCCGGTAGCGGCCGTGCGGGTCCTTCGCGGCGAGGACCTGGCCGGTGTCGAGGTCGGAGACAAGCCAGCCGGTCGCGGAGATCTCGGCAGGTAGCGGCGGTGTACCCGGGGCGGTGACGATGCCACAGCCGCCGAGCGCGTCGCCGCCGACGGGGCTGTCCGGCACCGGGACCGGCGCCGGCGCCGTCTCTCCGGGGCGCGGCACCTCGGACAAGTCGATCGCCGGGGGCGGCGACGCGCGGTGCGGGCAGCTGTCGGTGCTCGGGGTGCTGAACGGGGGAGTGGTGGTGGGCGCGACACCGGCATCGACCGCCGGCGGTGGCTGGGCCGCTGCGGGGAGCGCAGCTGCCGGAGCAGCCGCGGCACCGAAGGCGAACGCGGCGGCCGTGGCAGTCAGCAGAATGCGCCGTCGCACAGTCCTGTCGAGCACAGTCCTGTCGAGCACAGTCTTGTCGAGAGCAGTCATTACGACAGTCCAGGGTAGGGAAGGTGTCCCTGAGTGTCGCGGTGAGACTGGTCACGGGCGTGTCGCGGCACCCTCACATGACCTGCCCCTGATACGCGTTTTGCGCACCTGTCGCGCCCCGGAAACACCGGGAACAGCGACAAGTGCGCAAAACGAGGTTGAGCAGAGTGCTACGGGAACATCACTTGCGGGCGAAGAGCAGCGCGCGCTTGACTTCCTGGATCGCCTTCGTCACCTGGATGCCACGGGGGCATGCTTCGGTGCAGTTGAAGGTCGTGCGGCAGCGCCACACGCCTTCCTTGTCGTTCAGGATGTCGAGACGCTCGGCGGCGCCCTCGTCACGGCTGTCGAAGATGAAGCGGTGCGCGTTCACGATCGCGGCCGGGCCGAAGTAGCTGCCATCGCTCCAGTACACCGGGCACGACGTGGTGCAGCAGGCACACAGGATGCACTTGGTGGTGTCGTCGAAGCGGGCCCGGTCCGCCTGCGACTGGATGCGCTCGCGGGTCGGCTCGTTGCCCGAGGTCATGAGGAACGGCTTCACGGCGCGGAAAGCGTCGAAGAAGGGCTCCATGTCGACGAGCAGATCCTTCTCCACCGGCAGACCCTTGATGGGCTCGACGGTGATGGTGATCGGCCGGCCGTCCTTGGGCAGCATGTCGCGCATCAGGACCTTGCAGGCCAGACGGTTGACGCCGTTGATCCGCATCGCGTCGCTGCCACACACGCCGTGCGCGCAGGAGCGACGGAACGTCAGGGTGCCGTCCAGATAGCCCTTCACGTACAGCAGCAGGTTCAGCAGACGGTCGGTCGGCAGAGTGGGGACCTGGAAGCTCTCCCAGTGCTGGCCCTCGCCGTCCTCGGGGTTGAACCGGGCGATCTTGAGGGTGACCATGACGGCGCCCTCAGGCACGGGCGGCAGCGCGGGTGCGTCCTTGTCCATGACAGGTGCGGACATCAGTACTTACGCTCCATGGGCTCGTAGCGGGTCTGGACCACCGGCTTGTAGTCGAGACGGATGTCGGAGAGCAGACCGTCGCCCACCTTGTAGGCCATGGTGTGCTGCATGTACTCGGCGTCGTTGCGGTCCGGGTAGTCCTCGCGGGCGTGGCCGCCACGCGATTCCTTGCGGTTGAGTGCGCCGACGACGGTGACCTCGGCCATTTCGAGCAGGAAGCCGAGCTCGACGGCCTCGAGCAGGTCGCTGTTGTAGCGCTTGCCCTTGTCCTGGACCGTGATGTGGTTGTAGCGCTCCTTGAGAGCACGCACATCCTTGAGCGCCTGGGTCAGCGTGGTCTCGGTGCGGAACACCGATGCATTGTTGTCCATGGTCTGCTGCAGTTCGGTCCGGATGTCCGCGACGCGCTCGTGGCCGTGGTCGGACAGGATGACCTGGAGCCAGTCCTCGACCATCTTCGCCGGGTTCTCCGGCAGCGGCACGAAGTCGCTGTTCTCGGCGTGCTCTGCGGCGGCAATGCCGGCGCGGCGGCCGAAGACGTTGATGTCGAGCAGCGAGTTGGTGCCCAGACGGTTCGCGCCGTGCACCGACACGCACGCGCACTCGCCGGCGGCGTACAGGCCGGGGACGATGTCCTCGTTGTTGCGCAGCACCTCACCGCGGATCTTGGTGGGGATACCGCCCATGACGTAGTGGCAGGTCGGGTACACCGGGACGAGCTCGGTGACCGGGTCGACGCCCAGGTAGGTGCGCGCGAACTCGGTGATGTCGGGGAGCTTCTCCTCGAGCACGTCCTCGCCGAGGTGCGTGACGTCGATGTAGACGTAATCCTTGTTCGGGCCGGCGCCGCGACCCTCGAGCACCTCGAGCACCATCGAGCGGGCGACGATGTCGCGCGGCGCGAGGTCCTTGATGGTGGGGGCGTAACGCTCCATGAACCGTTCGCCGTCGGCGTTACGGAGGATGCCGCCCTCGCCGCGGACGGCCTCGGAGATGAGGATGCCGAGTCCGGCCAGGCCCGTCGGATGGAACTGGTGGAACTCCATGTCCTCGAGCGGCAGGCCCTTGCGGAAGATGATGCCCATGCCGTCACCGGTGAGGGTGTGTGCATTGGACGTCGTCTTGTACATGCGGCCCGAGCCACCGGTGGCGAACACGATCGACTTGGCGTGGAAGACGTGGATCTCGCCGGTGGACAGTTCGTAGGCGATGACACCGGTCGCGACGGGACCCTCAGGGGTCTCCGTCATTGCGATATCGAGCGCGTAGAACTCGTTGAAGAACTCGACGTCGTGCTTGACGCAGTTCTGGTAAAGCGTCTGCAGGATCATGTGGCCGGTACGGTCCGCGGCGTAGCAGGCCCGGCGAACCGGAGCCTTGCCGTGATCGCGGGTGTGACCACCGAAACGACGCTGGTCGATCTTCCCCTCGGGCGTGCGGTTGAAGGGGAGACCCATCTTCTCGAGGTCGAGCACCGCGTCGATGGCTTCCTTGGCCATGATCTCGACGGCGTCCTGGTCAGCGAGGTAGTCGCCACCCTTGACGGTGTCGAAGGTGTGCCACTCCCAGTTGTCTTCCTCGACGTTGGCCAGCGCGGCGCACATACCACCCTGCGCGGCACCGGTGTGGCTGCGCGTGGGGTACAGCTTGGTCAGGACCGCGGTGCGGGCGCGGGGCCCGGCCTCGATGGCTGCGCGCATGCCTGCGCCGCCGGCGCCGACGATGACGACGTCATAACGATGTTCCTGCATGAAGTTTCTGCTCCCCTAGCTCGCCGAGATGTTGGGGTCGAAGGTGAAGATGACGTAGGTGCCCAGGCCCATGATCAGGATCATCGACACGACCAGGATCGTGTTGAGCCAGAACCGGGTGGAGTCCTTACGCGAGTAGTCCGCGATGACCGTGCGCAGGCCGTTACCGCCGTGCAGCTGGGCGAGCCAGAGCATGGTGAGGTCCCAGAACTGCCAGAACGGGCTGGACCAGCGACCCGCGACGAACGCGAAGTTGATGCGGTGCACACCGTCGTCGAGCATCAGCATGATGAACAGGTGGCCCAGTACCAGCACGATGAGTGCCAGGCCCGAGAACCGCATGAACAGCCATGCGTAGAGCTCGAAGTTGTTCTTCGCGGCGCGACGCGGCGAGCGAGGGTTGTCCAGGCTGGCCGGGCGGTCGTATGCCGTGCCCAGCGACTTGGCTTCTGTCGTCATGTCAGTGCCCCGCAAACATGTTGTAGAAGATGCGCCCTGCGGCCGGAATCATCACCACGAACCAGATCGCGAGGATGCCCCAGAGCATGACGCGCTGGTACTGGGGGCCCTTCGACCAGAAGTCCACCAGCATCACCCGCAGGCCGTTCAATGCGTGGTAGAGCACCATAGCCACGAGCGCGAGCTCCATGAGACCGACAAGGGGGTTCTTGTAGGTCTCGATGACTCGGTCGTAGGTGTCCGGATTGACGCGCACGAGTGCGGTGTCCAGGACGTGGACGAAGAGAAAGAAGAATGTTGCGACGCCGGTGATCCGGTGTAGTACCCAGGACCACATGCCGGGGTCGCCCCGGTATAGCGACCGGGTGCGCTCCTTTGCGGGAGCGGCTTCCGTCGTGCTGCTCATCGAGTGCTGTGCCTCCAACGTCTTTGGTGGGCGCGTCGAGCCTGCAACACTGTTCGGGAGTACCACAGCTCGGGCTCGACGAGAACCTAAACCGACTCCTGTGAACTCTAAACCCAACCGAATCCGGGAACTAATTCCCGTAGCAGTTCGTACGCCCTCCGAAATATTTGTTAGGTTTGCCTGCCCATATCGCCGCTGGTGCTTACTGTCGATTCTCTGCATCCATTCAGGTCGCATGGTTGGATGGGGGTCTATGGCTCTGGTCGACTGGAAGTTGTTGCGCGACAATGCGCATCGGGTAATGGGGGCTGCCTATGCGCCGTACTCGCGGTACCCGGTGGGGGCGGCAGCGCTCGTGGACGACGGACGCATCGTCGCGGGATGCAATGTGGAAAATGTCTCATACGGTCTCAGTTTGTGTGCCGAATGTGTACTCATCGGTAACTTAATTTCCGGTGGTGGCGGGCGTCTGAGAGCATTCACCTGCTGCGATGGGAAGGGGGAGATCCTGATGCCGTGTGGACGCTGTCGGCAGCTCCTGCTCGAGCACGGCGGCGCCGAATTGCTCGTCGACACCCGAACCGGGCCGCGCCCACTCGGTGACCTGCTTCCCGATGCCTTCGGCCCCGACGAGGCCGGGGTTCTCCGCGGGGATCTCACATGACCGATGCTGTGTCGATCATCGCGGCCAAGCGGGATGGTCTGGAGCTGACCGGTGCGCAGATCGACTGGGTGCTCGAGGCGTTTACCCAGGGCATCGTCGCTGACGAGCAGATGTCGGCGCTCGCGATGGCGATATTCCTGCGGGGCATGACCCGGAGGGAGACCGCACGGTGGACCGCCGCGATGATCGCCTCGGGCGGGCGCATGGACTTCTCCGAACTGGGGCTGCCGACGGTGGACAAGCACTCGACCGGCGGGGTAGGAGACAAGATCACGTTGCCGCTGGTCCCACTCGTCGCGGCTTGCGGCGCGGCGGTGCCGCAGCTGTCCGGCCGCGGACTCGGCCACACCGGCGGCACGCTCGACAAGCTCGAATCGATTCCCGGCTGGCGCGCTGACCTCGGCGGCGCCGAGCTGGTCGACATCTTGTCCGACCCGCAGATCGGTGCCGTGATCTGTGCGGCGGGGGCCGGCCTGGTGCCCGCCGACCGCAAGCTCTACGCCTTGCGCGACGTCACCGGCACGGTCGAGTCGATCCCCCTCCTCGCGAGCTCGATCATGAGCAAGAAGATCGCGGAGGGCACTGGTGCGCTGGTGCTCGACGTGAAGGTGGGCAGCGGCGCATTCATGAAGGAAATCGCCGGAGCCCGCGAACTCGCGCGGACGATGGTCGAGATCGGCACCGACGCCGGACTTCGAACGGTCGCGCTGATTACGTCGATGGACACACCACTCGGCCGTACTGTCGGCAACGCACTCGAGGTGGCCGAGTCGGTCGAGGTTCTCGCTGGCGGCGGACCCGACGATGTCGTCGAGCTGACGCTGGCGCTGGCCCGGGAGATGCTCGCCGCGGCGGGCATCGACGGCATCGACCCCGCGGATCGGCTGCGTGACGGCAGCGCGATGGATCGGTGGCGCTCGATGATCGCGGCGCAGGGCGGCGACCCGGACGCGTCGCTGCCCTGCGCCACCCATTCGACCACCCTGTCCGTACCGGAGTCCGGGATACTCACCCGCCTCGACGCGATGGCGGTGGGCGTTGCCGCGTGGCGGCTCGGGGCGGGCCGCGAGCGGCAGGGCATGGCGGTACAGGCCGGCGCCGGGATCGAACTGCATGTCCAGCAGGGCAAGCCGGTGAGGGCCGGCGATCCGCTGCTCACGCTGCACACCGATACCCCCGAGCGGTTTGCCGCCGCGGTGGCCGCCCTCGACGGTGCGTGGACGATCGGGCCGGAGGCGCCCGCGCGCAGCCCACTCGTTATCGAACGTTTCGACGCGACACACCTGGGTGACGAGTATTCGACGGGCGGTGCGGCTACCGTCGACCCATGACAGCGCCGCTGGATCTCGAGTACATCCGCCGGGCCCCGAAGGTATTGCTGCACGATCACCTCGACGGGGGGCTACGCCCGTCGACAGTCGCGGATCTTGCAGTCGAGTGTGGATACACCGGACTCCCCGCGACAACTCCCGACGCCCTCGCCGTGTGGTTCCGCGATGCGGCCGACAGTGGATCGCTCGAGCGGTACCTGGAGACCTTCGCCCACACCGTCGCGGTCATGCAGACCCCCGCCGGGCTCGAACGCGTGGCGCGCGAGTGCGCCGAGGACCTCGCTGCCGACGGCGTCGTCTATGCGGAGGTGCGGTTCGCCCCCGAACAGCACCTCGAGGAGGGGCTCAGCCTGGACGACGTCGTCGAGCACGTGCTGACCGGGTTCCGCCTGGGGGAGGCTGCGGCGCGGGCGGCCGGTCGAGAGATCCGTGTCGGATGTCTGCTCACCGCGATGCGGCACGCGGCGCGGTCCCGGGAGATCGCGGAGCTCACGGTCCGGTTCCGGGATCGCGGCGTGGTGGGGTTCGACATCGCCGGGGCAGAGGCGGGATATCCACCGAGTCGGCATCTCGATGCCTTCGAGTACATGCGAACGTGCAACGCGCACTTCACGATCCATGCGGGCGAGGCATTCGGTCTGCCATCCATTCACGAGGCCATCGCATTCTGCGGCACCGACCGTCTCGGTCACGGTGTCCGCATCACCGACGACATCACGGTGGCGCGGGACGGCAGTGCGACTCTCGGTCGGCTCGCAAACTTCGTTCGTGACAAGCGCATTCCGCTCGAGCTGTGCCCGAGCTCCAATGTCCAGACCGGGGCGGTCGCCACGCTCGAGGAACACCCGTTCGACCTGCTGGCGCGGCTGCGGTTCCGCGTCACCGTGAACACTGACAACCGCTTGATGAGCGACACCTCGATGAGCCGCGAGATGCTCATGCTGGCCGCCACCTTCGGATACGGGTGGAGTGATCTCGAACGATTCACCATCAACGCGATGAAGTCAGCGTTCATCCCGTTCGACCAGCGGCTGGCGCTGATAGACGACGTGATCAAGCCTGGTTACGCGGTGCTCATCGGCTGAGGGTCTCACTCCGGGTGCAGGCGTGCCTCGAACTCGCGCTCGAGCGCCCGCCACGACTCGGACTCGGCAGTGTACGGCGGGTTCGGCGTCATTCGGCTCGGGCTCGGCTCGAGGATGTAGGAGATGTACCAGCCCAAGGGGGTGGATGCGGCGAGCGCGGCGTCGGTGGTGTCGTCCTTCGCGAAGTCGGCGGCGTCGGTGAACAGTTCCACCGCCAATTCGAGCTGGTCGGCGTCCACGGCATCGGGTCCTTCGGCCAAATCGTCGGCCAGCCCCGGCAGCACGTAGACGTTCTCGTCGGTGACCTCGATCTCGAGCGATCCGTCGACGGCCGCGGTCTGCACCTGTTCGTACGTGCTGACGCGCGCGAGGTCGTGCTCGTGGTTGTCGGCGAGGTACCGCGCCAGCGCGCGCTCCGAGCTGAACACCGAGATCCGGCCTCCTCTGCCGAGGAACACCGCGTGATCGTCGAGGTAGCAGCGCAGCGAGTAATACGTGGCGTCGGAGGTGATGATCCGGATCGGGTCGATCCCGACGAGATTCCAGAAGGTCTCTTCGACCTCTTCGTCCTCGGTGTCGTACTCGTCGTAGTCCGCGTCGGTGTCGTCTTCGGCGTCGAGCACGTTCTCTTCGGCCGCGAGCACCTCGGCTTCGGCGACGGCGACGGCGTTCGCATCGACATCCGGTGTGGCGACGATCGAGTCCACCGCGTCGAGCACCGCGTCCCAGTCGGTGGCGACGGCGGCACCGATCTGATCCCACAGCGCCTCGCCTTCGCGGCCGGCGAACTCACCGACCCCGCCGCGCAGGTAGCCGAGGACCGGGTGCGCCTCGAAGAACTTCAGGATGGGATCGAGGTCGCAGACCTCGCCGATGTTGCGGGTCATGTCAAGTGTGCGCTCGAGCTCCGTAATGACCAGGGCCTCGGGGTCGCCTGCGGCTAGCTCGGGCACACCGACGAGATCGAACGTGAAGTTCTCGTCGGGCTCGAGCTCGGGTGCGGCCAACTTGGAGACGACGGGCCACGCCGGATGCTCGACGAGGTCGTTGTCGCTGTCGGTTCGGATGAACGCGGCGAGTTCGGCGACGGACCGGAATCCGTACAGGTCCTCTTCGTGTCCGAGGAAGGCCTCCCACTCGTCGTCGCCCTCGCGCCAGCGAGGTGCCCACAGCGTGACGAGGTCGCCTCGGGTGAGTCCGAGTTCGATCGGGACGATGTCTCCAGCCATGGCCGGAAGCCTAGCCAGCTCCGGCCCAAAGATATAGCGGGACACAGCTCAGCCGATCCTCGAGCGATTCCCGGACGGGGCCGCGAACATGTCGTAGAGAGCTGTCGTGACCCGGATCCGTTCCTCCGCCGCAGCGGCCGCGGCTCGGTGGGCGGTGTGTGTGATCGTCTGCGCGAGAGCCCGGGCATCGACGTCGAGGAGCGATTCGCTCAGCCACAGCCCGGTCAGCGTGCCGTGTCCGTCGACCTCTGCGCGCACCCGACCGTCCTCGCTCGAGGCGACAGCCCGGATGGACTGCAGCGCGGTCAGCGTCTCTTCGAGGAGGTCCACCTGTGCGGTCGCACGAGCGACGAGCGCGTCCATCTCCCGTTCGCTCATACCGGCCGCATCCAGGTCAGGGGAGCCGCATGACTCTCGTCGTCGATCTGCTGCGCTGCGGCCACCTGATCGCGGGTGGGCAGCCCGAGCCGGTCGAGCAGCTCGGCGGGCACGCCGTCGCGGGCAAGCTCCTCGCGTCGCCGGGCACCGGCCTCGCGGGCGGCCTGCTGGCACAGTCGCAGGATCTGGTCAGCCAGGCGCGGACCACCGTACTGCAGTTCCCGTGCGTCGATCAGCACGTCGAGCGGTAGGCCGGACTCGGTAGCCCGGACCGCGACGGTTCGCGCGCGGTTGTGCGCGGTCGCGGCGACAGTCGTCGGTGGGGGTGTGTCGGTGGTCATGACCGTTTCTCCCGATCGGATCATTCGGTGGGACGGTAGAAGCCGTAGAAGGCCATACCGATGTTGGTGGTGCGAATCGAGCTGACACTGACCGGGTCCCCGGCTTCGACCATCTGACCGTTGCCGATCACCATCGCGACGTGACCGTCCCACACCGCGAGATCGCCGGGCATCAGGTTTTCCGGATCCACCGGGGTGCCGACGGTTTGTTCCTGCGCGAGGCGGGGCAGGTCGACGCCTGCCTCGCCGTAGGCCCATTGCGTGAGGCCGCTGCAGTCCAGACCCTGCCCCGGTGAGGTTCCTCCCCACTGGTACGGCACGCCCTGTTGGGTGAGTGCGTAACGGACCGCGTCGGCGGCCTCCTTGTTGGGTGCCACCGCAGTACTGCCGTCGGGTAGCAGGACTTCGACGCCGCTCCCGCCGAATCGTGGGTCGTACGAACTGGACCCCGCACCGCTACCGGTGTCGACGGACGAGCGTGCCCCGAGGCCGTAGGGAGTGGTGCGGGCGGTGGCGCTGCGGAATGCCGAGGTGGTGGGGATGTACGAGCCGGCGAAGCTGGACGCGAATCGGCTCACGGCGTCGGACTGAGCGGCGCCCGGGGCCGGGATCGCCGCGGCGGCCGTGGTGGGCGTGCCGGATGCCGGGGCGCTGACGGACGCGGCGACCGTTCGCGCCTCGGTGTGGACCGAGTCTGGTGCGGTGAGCGTGACCATCGACGCGGTGTGCCCAGCCAGTTCGCTACGTACCCGCGCGACGACTGCGAGTGCCCGGCCCAGGTGCTCGATCGCGGCGCTGATGAGCATCGCCTGACCGGCCGGCGTTGCCAGGACCGGGAGTGCGTTGGTCGCGATCGACAGGAACGATTGCAGGATGCCCTGTAGTTCGGCGGTGCCGGCGCGGACGCACTCCGAGGCGGCGTCGACGACGGCGGCGATTTCGCGTCCCCGGTCCGAGAGCTGCACCGACGACGCCTGCGTCGCCTCGGCCTTGCCGATCGCGGCGTCGGCGGCGACACCGGTCCAGACCCCGCCGAGGTCGCTGATTCCGGTACGGCCCAGCGCGTGGACGGCGTCGATCGCGGCGGATGCCGCGCGCATCGCGTCGGCGGGCGACCCGCTGGGCAGTGCACCCGATCCGAATGTGCCGAGCAGGTCGATGATGGGGCGGGCGAGCACGTCGATCACGCGGGGACTCCTGTCCTGCCCAGCGAGGCGGCGGCGCCGGAATCCGTGACGTCGTAGGCGGTGGCGGTCGTGATGGCGGCCGCGCCGATCGAAGCCCACAGCGAGGACAGTCGACTGATCTCGGTCGTGTGGGAGGTGTGTGCCGACGCGAAGGCCGCAACGAAGTCCCCTCCGATCAGCCCGAACACCGGTCCGAGCAGGGCCGGTCCGGCCGCGATCGCTCCCGCTGCGGCGGCCTCCGACTGCGCGGCCATGGTGGCCGCGGTGGCTCCGAAGGCCGCGATTGCCTCGGTTGCCGCCGACATCTCACTCATCGTGCCCCCCGATCCGAATTGAATCCGTCACAGGGTTCGACGTTCGTGCCGGTCAATCGGTTCCATGCAATCGCGGCCGGCCTCGCGGGCCGCACTATCCTCTGACGTCATGGAAACGCACGTGGTCGACCATCCTCTGGCAGCTGCACTTCTGACGAGGATGCGAGACGAACGCAGCGACAACGCAGCGTTCCGCTCCGCGTTGCGCAGGCTCACCCAGATGTTGATCTACGAGGCCATCCGGGACGCGCCGGTCGAGGAGTTCGAGGTCACGACCCCGGTCGCTGTCACCACCGGAGTCCGGTTGGCCCGGCCGCCGTTGCTGGTTCCAGTTCTGCGGGCCGGGCTCGGCATGGTTGAGCAGGCGAGTTCGCTGATCCCGCAATCCCAGGTCGGGTTCGTCGGCATGGCCCGTGACGAGGAGACCCATCAGCCGGTTCCGTATCTCGAATCGCTGCCCGCGGACCTGTCCGGTATTCCCGTGTACGTGCTCGACCCGATGCTCGCGACCGGCGGTTCGATGGTGCACACGTTCGACCTGCTCGTCGCGCGTGGCGCCACCGACATCACCGCGGTGTGTGTCGTCGCCGCCCCGCAAGGCGTGGAGGCGCTCGCGAACTCCGGGTATCCGGTGCGCCTCGTGACTGCCACCGTCGACGAGGGGCTCGACGAGAACGCGTTCATCGTGCCGGGCCTCGGTGATGCCGGCGACCGGCAATTCGGCCCGCGCTAGCGGATAAGCAGTCAGAGCGCCTGCGCGAACCGCCGGATGCTCTCGAGTCGCGTAAGTGCCGCGGCCCGGGCGGCCGATAGCGCGGCGCGGCCGGGCACCGGCTCGACCACCTCGAAGTAGCACTTGAGCTTGGGTTCGGTACCGGACGGGCGAACCGTCACGTGGAGATCCCGGCCGGTGAACGTGACCGCGTCCGTGCGCAGCGGCCCGCGTACCTCACTGAGGTCCACCGTCTCCACCGGGCTGCCTGCGATCTCGGCCGGGGGATGCGCGCGGACCCGGTTCATGATGCGGGTGATGTCGGCGAGGTCCTCGACCCGCAGCGATACCTGACCGGTGGCGTGCACGCCGAATTCGACGGCGAGATCGTCGAGTGTGTCGAGCAGCGTGCGGTTCTCGGAAGCGAGCTCGGCTGCCAGATCGGCGACGAGAACGGCCGCGGATATCCCGTCCTTGTCCCGGACGACGTCGGGGTCGGCGCAGTGTCCGACGGCCTCCTCGTAGGCGTAGACCAGGCCGTCCCCGGCTCGTACGAGCCACTTGAATCCGGTGAGAGTCCGCGCGCTGCGGAAGCCGCGAGCGTCCGCGATCTTGCCGAGCAGTGTCGACGACACGATCGTGGTCGCCACGAGCGATCCGGTGGGGGCATGCGCGAGGATCCGCTGACCGAGCAGGGCGCCGGTTTCGTCGCCGGTGAGCATCCGCCAGCCGTCGGGCGCGGGTACGCCGACGGCGCAGCGGTCCGCGTCGGGGTCGAGAGCGATTGCGATGTCGGCATTCACCGCGGCCGCGAGTGCGAGCAGTTCGTCCGGGGTGCCCGGCTCCTCGGGGTTGGGGAACGCGACCGTGGGGAAGTCCGGGTCCGGCACGAACTGCGATGCGACGGTGTGGATGTCGGTGAATCCCGCCGCCCGCAGGGCAGCCACCACGGTTTCCCCACCGACTCCGTGCAGCGGGGTCAGCGCGATCCGGATATCTCGGCGAGTGCCGAAGGGCAGCGTCGCCACTCGGGAGAGGTACTCGTGGAGCAGAGTGTCGTCGATCGGGGTGACCGGGCTGCGTCGAATCTGCGTGATCCGCGCGATCGCGGTCTCGATCTCGCGGTCCGCTGGGGCCGCGAGCGGGGCGCCACCGGACAGATACACCTTGTAGCCGTTGTCGGTGGGCGGATTGTGTGACGCCGTGATCTGGACTCCGGCCACCGCGCCGAGGCGGCGGACTGCGAACGGCACGAGGGGAGTGGGCAACGGACGCGGCAGCAGCGCCACCGCGAATCCTTCGGCGGCAAGAACTTCCGCGGTGGCAACCGCAAACTCGGCGGAACCGTGGCGGGCATCGCGTCCGACGACGACGGTGCCGCCTCCGAGGCAGCGGTCCTGCAGCCACCGTGCGAGCCCGGCCGTCGTGCGTTCGACGACGTCGATGTTGATGCACTCGGGGCCGTCTCCGACCGGACCGCGCAGGCCGGCCGTGCCGAAATGCACCGTGCTCTGGGTGGTCACAGCCGCGACACGAGTTCGCGCAGCAGCTCGCCCATCCGGGCGGCCGACGCCAGTCCGGCGGCGAGGACCTCGGCATGGTCGAGCGGCTCACCGGTGACTCCGGCCGCGAGGTTCGTCACCAGCGAGATTCCGAGGACGCGGGCGCCGAGCGCACGGGCCGCGATGGTCTCGTGGACGGTGGACATCCCGACCAGGTCGGCGCCGAGCGTGCGCAGCATGCGGATCTCGGCGGGGGTCTCGTAGTGCGGTCCCGGCAGGCCCGCGTACACCCCCTCACTCAGGGAGGGGTCGATCGTGCGGGCAAGGCTGCGCAACTGCGGACTGTACGCATCGACCAGGTCCACGAAATCGGCGCCGACGAGGGGTGAGCGTGCGGTGAGGTTGAGGTGGTCGCTGATGAGGACGGGCTCGCCGACACGCATGTCCGCACGGATGCCGCCGGCCGCGTTGGTGAGGATGACGGTCTCCGCTCCGGCCGCGATCGCGGTCCGGACCGGGTGCACCACGCGGGCGAGGTCGTGACCCTCGTAGGCGTGGGCGCGGCCGAGCAGCACCAGGATCGGGGTCTCGCCGACACGCACCGACAGCACCGAGCCGGCATGGCCGGATGCGGATGGGGTCGCGAACCCGGGCAGCTCAGCCATCGGCACCACCCCAACGGGCTCGCCGAGCGCGTCGGCGGCGGCCTGCCAGCCGGAACCGAGGATGACGGCAGCTGCATGCTTTGCGACGCCGGTGCGTTCGGCCAGGATGTCGGAGGCCTGCTGCTCGAGTGTGTGCATGAACGAACACAGTAGTGGTGCCACCAAAAGTTACTCACGGGTAGTAAATGGGTAATATCGCTGACATGCCATACCTGAATCGCCAAGGCGACGTCTTCGTCCTCTACCTCGGTTCCGAGGGCGAGACGGACAACGAGAATCGGTTCCACCCCGACTGGATCGATGCCACCCACGCACTGCTCGACGAGGTCGAGGCGCACGAGGGTCCCGCGGCGCTGGTCACCACCGCGACCGGCAAGTTCTTCACCAACGGGCTCGACACCGACTGGATCTTCGTCAACCTCGACAAGCTGCCCGGGTATCTGGACCGGGTCCACACGATCTTCTCGCGGATCCTGACCTTCCCGATGGCAACCGTCGCGGCGGTGCAGGGCCACGCGTTCGGGGCGGGCGCGATGCTGGCGAGTTCTCACGATTTCCGGGTGATGCGCAGTGACCGTGGCTACTACTGCCTGCCCGAGGTCAACCTGACCATGCCCTTCACCGTGGGCATGTCGACGTTGCTGTCGACGCGGCTGCCCCGGCAGACGGCCGTCGAGGCGATGACGACGGGTCGGCGCTACGGCGGAGCCGATGCGCTCGCTGCCGGAATCGTCGACGACGCCGTCGAGGGCGATCTGGTGCTCGGGGCTGCCGTCGCGCGAGCATCGGCGCTGGTAGCGACCCACGGAGCCAATCTGTCCGGCATCAAGAGCGGGATTCACCGGGATGCGCTGGTGGCACTGGGCACCTTGACCGACGAGAGCAACTTCAAGCTCGGATAGTCGGGCCCCGCTTCGGTGGGGTGACAGACTGGGGACTGTGAATTCAGGGTTCTCGGCTGCAGGCTCGCCGTCCGCACCATCGGCAGCGGCGTCCGCGGCGGTACTCGCCGCGCGGCCCGACTTGGTTGCGCTGTCTCATTCCATCCATGCCGAACCCGAGCTCGCGTTCGAGGAGCACCGCAGCGCGGCCAAGGTTTCCGAGTTGCTTCGCGAACGCGGGTTCGAGGTGCGCTCCGGCATCGCTGATCTGCCGACGGCGTTCGACGCGACCTTCGGCAGTGGCGAGCTGGTGATCGGGATCTGTGCCGAGTACGACGCGCTGCCCGAGATCGGGCATGCGTGCGGGCACAACATCATTGCGGCGGCGGCCGTCGGCGCGGGAGTTGCGCTGGCGCCGCTCGCCGATCAGCTCGGTATCACCGTCCGCGTCATCGGCACGCCTGCGGAGGAAACCGGCGGCGGCAAGGTCCTGATGCTCGAGCGAGGTGCATTCGACGGTGTCGCCGCGGCGCTCATGGTGCATCCGGGCCCGTTCGACATCGTCGGTGCGACCTCGCTGGCGCTCGCGGACATCGCGGTGACCTACACAGGCCGGGAGGCGCATGCCTCGGCTGCACCGGAGTTCGGCCGCAACGCCGCCGACGCCACCACCGTCGCACAGGTGTCTCTGGCGCTGTTGCGTCAGCATCTCGCACCGGGGCAGCAGTTGCATGGCATCGTCAGCGACGGTGGCGCCGCGCCGAACATCGTTCCGGCGCGAACCGAGATGCTGTACTACCTACGCGCGCGGACCGCGGAGTCCCTCGAGGAACTGGCTGCGCGGGCCGAGGCCTGTTTTGCGGCAGGCGCCCTCGCGACCGGCTGCACTCACGCAGTGCGGACGGTGTCACCGACCTACGCGGAACTGAAACCGGACCCGTGGCTGGTCGGCGCCTACCGTGACGAGATCGGCGATCTGGGCCGCACGCCACTGCCCGTGGACCTGGAATCATCACGCCCGCTGGGCAGTACGGACATGGGCAATGTCACCCATGTGCTGCCCGGCATCCACCCGGTCGTCGGCATCGACTCCGGTGGCGCGGTGACCCATCAGCCGGAGTTCGCTGCGGCCAGTGTGAACGAGTCCGCAGATCGGGCCGTTGTCGACGGTGCGATCGCCCTGGCGCGCACCGCGATCCGGGCCGCGCTCGACGAAGATCAGCGGGTGCGCCTGCTCGAGGGGGTGGCTCGACGGTGAACGTCGGGATCGAGAACTGGCTGGCGGATCACGCGATGGACCTGTCGCGTTGGCGACGGCACTTCCATGCAAATCCGGAACTGGCGCGACACGAGTTCGCGACCACCGCGTTCGTCGCGAGCACTCTGTCGGCGGCTGGGATGTCGCCGCTGCTGCTTCCCGGCGGGACGGGCGTGGTCTGCGATATCGGCCCGGGCGGAATGCGAATCGGTCTGCGGGCAGACATGGACGCGCTGCCGATGCACGAGGCGACCGGTGCGCCGTACACGTCGCAGGTTCCCGGCGTCTCGCACGCATGTGGCCACGACGCCCACACCGCGATCCTGCTCGGCACGGCACTCGCGCTGAACTCGTTGCCACAGTTGCCGATCGGGGTGCGGCTGATCTTCCAGCCGGCCGAGGAGGTCATGCCCGGCGGCGCGCTGGACGTCGTCGCCGCGGGCGGTATGCAGGGAGTGTCGAGAATTTTTGCGCTGCACTGCGATCCGCGCCTCGAAGCAGGCAAGGTTGGGGTGCGTGTCGGCGCGATCACCTCGGCCGCCGACACCGTCGAACTCGTGCTCGATTCGCCGGGAGGCCACACGTCCCGTCCGCACCTGACGACCGATCTGGTGTACGCGATCGGTACGGTGATCACCGGGCTGCCCGGGATGCTCAGCCGCCGGATCGATCCGCGCAGCGGCACCGTCATGGTGTGGGGCGCGGTGAGTGCCGGCCAGGCCCCCAACGCGATCCCGCGCAGCGGCATCCTCACCGGCACGGTGCGCACGGGCGACCACGACACGTGGGCACTGCTCGAGCCGACGGTCCGCGAGATCGTGCACGGGCTGCTCGCGCCCACCGGGGTGCGGTACGAGCTCAACTATCGGCGGGGCGTGCCACCCGTTGTCAACGACGAGATCTCCGCGCGCATGTTCGAGGACGCGGTGCGGGCGATCGGCCCGGACGCGCTCGCCGACACGCCGCAGTCGGGCGGCGGCGAGGATTTCTCCTGGTACCTCGAGGAGGCTCCCGGTGCGATGGCGCGGCTGGGGGTGTGGTCCGGTCACGGCGAGCAACTGGATATCCACCAGCCGACGTTCGACATCGACGAGCGGGCTCTGACGACCGGAGTGCGGGTGCTGACGAACCTGGTGCTGCAGACCTGAGCTGCGCCGGACTGCTGAGCCGGGTGGTGAAGGTGGTGGAGGCGGTGAAGGCGCTGAGATTACGGGGTGCCGGGCCCGACATTGCGGCTGTTGCGGGTGCGCAGGCTGCGCACGTAGTCGGCGGGGGCGCCGGCGATCTCCGCGGCGTCGGCCATCACACCGAGGTAGCGAGCGGACGGCAGGCCGCCCTCGTAGGCGTCGAGCACGTACAGCCAGGCCAGCACCGGCCCGTCGGCGGTGTCGACGCGGAGCCGGATCTTGCGATGGATGCCGAGCTCGGAGCCCTCCCAGCGGTCGAGCCGCACCTCGTCCTCGTCGGGCACGTCGTACAGGACGACGAACACCTTGGAGTCAGGGTCCTCGACGACGGTGGCCAGCGCGCCCTCCCAGCCGATGTCGCCGCCGCTGAAGGTCAGCCGCCATCCGTTGAGCCACCCGGTCCCCGCCATCGGCGAGTGCGGGCAGCGCTCGAGCATCTGTTCCGGATGCATGTTGGACCCGTAGGCGGCATAGATCGGCACGGCGGCAAGCCTAATCCGTGTTCACGGGTGGCGGGTAGCGGGAGACCGTCCGGCGCTCGTCCGGGCTCGTTCGGCGCCGATGTAGACGTCGACGGGGGACCTTCGCCCGCGTGGTCCCGGTCACTGGAATAGCGTTGTCATCGGGCCTGCTGGAGATCCCGGCGGGCGCGGCGAGCTTGGAGGACGAATGAGCCGGATTGTGATCATCGGTGGCGGACCTGCCGGATACGAGGCAGCGCTGGTAGCCGCACAACACGGCGCTTCCGTGTCTCTGGTCGATTCCGACGGCATCGGTGGTGCGTGTGTCCTGTTCGACTGTGTGCCGTCGAAGACGTTCATCGCCTCGACCGGCATCCGCACCGACATGCGCCGCGCCACCGACCTGGGCATTTCTCTCGATCCGGCCGGCGCGTCGATCTCGCTGCCGCAGATCAACTCCCGGGTCAAGAACCTCGCTCAGGTCCAGTCGTCCGACATCCGCACCCGCCTGCAGAGCGTCGGCGTCCAGCTTCTGTCGGGTACGGCCGAACTGATCGACCCGCAGGTCGGCATGGCTGCGCACCAGGTCCGCGCGACCCTGGCCACCGGCGAGGAGAAGGTTCTCGAAGCCGACGTCGTCCTCATCGCCACCGGCGCCAGCCCCCGTGTGCTGCCGGGCGCGGTGCCGGACGGAGAGCGGATCCTCACGTGGCGCCACCTGTACGACCTCGAGGAGTTGCCTTCGCATCTGGTGGTCGTCGGTTCCGGTGTCACGGGCGCCGAGTTCGTGTCCGCGTACACGGAGATGGGCGTCAAGGTCACGCTGGTGTCCAGCCGTGACCGCGTCATGCCGCACGAGGACGCCGATGCTGCGCTGGTTCTCGAGGACGTCCTCGCGGAGCGCGGCGTGACGCTCGTCAAGCACGCACGGGCCGATGCCGTCGAGCGCACCGAGGACGGCGTTGTCGTCAAGCTCTCGGACGGCCGAACCGTGTCCGGCAGCCATGCCCTGATGGCGGTCGGCTCTACCCCCAACACCGGCGGTCTCGGCCTCGAGAAGGTCGGCATCGAGTTGGACAAGGGTGGGTACCTGCGCGTCGACCGCGTCTCCCGCACCTCCGTATCGGGTGTTTATGCCGCCGGTGACTGCACCGGCCTCCTGCCGCTCGCCTCGGTTGCGGCGATGCAGGGCCGGATCGCGATGTACCACGCGCTCGGTGAGGGCGTGAGCCCGATCAAGCTCAAGACCGTCGCTTCGGCGGTGTTCACTCGCCCCGAGATCGCCAACGTCGGCGTCAGCCAGGCCGCGATCGATAACGGCGAGGTCCCCGCCCGCACCGTCATGCTGCCGCTCAGCACCAACCCGCGAGCCAAGATGTCCGGTCTGCGTCGCGGTTTCGTGAAGATCTTCTGCCGGCCCGCGACCGGTGTGGTCATCGGTGGTGTCGTGGTCGCGGCGACGGCGTCCGAGTTGATCCTGCCGATCGCGATCGCCGTCCAGAACAACCTCACTGTCAACGATCTGGCGCAGACATTCTCGGTGTACCCGTCGCTGTCGGGGTCCATCACCGAGGCCTCACGGCAGCTCATGCGGCACGACGACCTGGACTGATCCATTCGCTCACCACCATGTGGGATGTCAGTTTCACATGGTGGTGAGAGCTGTGGGATGATCCGATAGGTGGGTCGAGAACCATCGGCCTACCGCATCGCTCTCCGCCACGAGGATCCGTCGGCGACCTGGGTGTTCCTGCCTTCGTCCTTCGCCGTCGTGCGCGACGGCAGTTCCTCGACTGCGGAGTTGTCTCCATGCCATTCGATTCGTTTCCCGGTTCCTCCCTCGCGCTGTCCACACGCATGGCGGGCCTGCACAGTTCGGCCATCCGTGACCTGCTGACGCTCACCTCTCGTCCGGAGGTCGTCAGTCTCGCCGGCGGGCTTCCGGCAACGGAGATGATTCCCGCCGAACGTATTTCGCAGGCCGCGACGCGAGCGCTGCAGGATCCGCGGGCGGTCCAGTACGGCGAGACGCCGGGCTGGGCGCCATTACGTGAGACCGTCGCGGCGTGGGAGTGCGAACGCATCGGGCGACGGGTGGAGACGGACGAGGTGGTGGTGACGCACGGCTCGCAGCAGGCGCTCAGCCTGCTCGCGCAGGTGCTCCTCGATCCCGGCGAAGCCGTCGTCGTCGAGGACCCCGGCTATACCGGTGCGCTCCAAGTGTTCCGCGCCGCGCAGGCCCAGTTGGTGCCCGTCGCGCTCGACGAGAACGGCATGGACACTGCAGCGCTCGAGCGGGTGCTCGCGTCCGGTCTGCGGCCCAAACTCGTCCACACGGTCAGTAACTTCCACAACCCTCGCGGCGTGGTGCTTTCGGCACCGCGACGTGCGCACCTCGCGCACCTCGCAGACCGGTACGGCTTCTGGATCATCGAGGACGATCCGTACGGCGAGCTGTGGTTCGGTACGCCCGCGCCCGTGCCCGTCGCGGCCCATTCCGACCGCGTCATCCGGTTGTCGAGTGCATCGAAGGTACTGGCGCCGGCACTGCGGGTGGGCTGGCTGCACGGCGACCGGCGAGTGTGCGAGGCCGTCGAACTACTCAAGCAAGGCGCGGACCTGTGCGGATCGTCGCTCACCCAGCAGATCGCGGCGGAACTGCTCGGGGACCGCCCATGGTTGAGCGGGCATCTGGACACCATCCGGACGGTGTATTCGGGCCGGGCCCGGGCGCTTCTCGGGGCGCTCGAGGGTGCGTTCGGTGACCGCATCGCGCAGGCATCCGTGCACGGCGGCATGTTCTGCTGGATCGAGTTCACGGATGGGACCGACACGGCGGTACTACTCGAGGCTGCGGTGGGGCGCGGCGTCGCCTTCGTGCCGGGCTCGGCATTCGCACTCGGCAGCGGGCATGCGCACGGCGCCCGGCTGTGTTTCGCGACCAATTCCGCGCAGACTCTGAACGAGGCCGTGGCGCGACTCGCGGCGGCGCACCGAGCTCTGGGCTGAGACGGAGTGTGTAGCGCCGGGGGTGCGGGGATGGTGTGGATCCCGCCGCATGGCCACCGTCTACGATCTGCTGTAGTAGTAGACGAGTTCCGGGGGTGGAATCCATGCCGGTCGATACGGCCTTGGCCCAATACAGTGATTACGCGTTCGCGTCAGCGTTTGCGATCTACATTCTTGCGCTTGTTCTTTCGGTGTTCGATTTCGCGGGAGCGTCGGTCCGGAATCGCGTTGCAGCCGACGTTCGCGCGCGGGTGTCCGTAGGAGCGGGAGGTCCGGCTTCCGTCGAGCCGCCCGTTGCGGGAACGACGCCGGGGCGGCGGCCCTGGAGTGAACGGGCCGGGCGGGCGGCGGTCGCCGTGACGATCGTCGCGGCTGCGCTCAACATAGCGGCAATCGTGCTGCGAGGTCTGGCCACGAGCCGCTGGCCCCTCGGCAACCTCTACGAGTATGCGTTGTTCCTGTGCGCGGCCACGGTCATCTGCTGGCTGGTGGCATTGCGTCGGTTCCCTATCCGCACCTTGACGGTGTTCGTCCTGGCGCCGGTGGTCATTCTGCTCTTCGTCGCCGCTGCGGCGATGTATGCCGACGCGGCTCCGGTGGTGCCGGCGTTGCGGTCCTACTGGATAGCCATCCACGTCACGGTCATCGTCACGGCATCCGGCATCTTGACCTTCGCCAGCACCGCGAGCCTCCTTCACGTACTCGCGGTCCGAGGCAACGGGAGTGCTCACCGGCCGATTGCGTGGATCGCTGCGCGCCTGCCCGAGGCGAGCCTGCTCGACCGGGTCGCGTACCGCACCACGATCATCGGGTTCCCGCTCTACACGATCGGGATCATCTGCGGCGCGATCTGGGCCGAAGCCGCCTGGGGCCGATTCTGGGGGTGGGACCCGAAGGAAACGGTCTCCTTCATCGCCTGGGTGCTCTATGCCGCTTACCTGCACGCCCGTTCCACCAGTGGCTGGCGCAGTCTGCGGGCCTCGTGGATCAACGTGGCCGCGTTGGCGACGACCTTGTTCAACATGTTCGCCATCAACTTCGTCGTTTCCGGGCTTCACTCCTACGCCGGACTGAACTGACTCGTACCCCGGGTCAGTCCTCCCACCCGTAGGTGCGTTCGACGGCTTTGTTCCATCCGCTGTAGAGACGGTCGCATTCGGCCTCGTCCATGGCCGGCTGCCACGTCTTGTCCTCGGCCCAGTTGCTGCGGATCTCGTCCTCACTCTTCCAGAAGCCGACCGCCAGGCCCGCGGCGTAAGCGGCGCCGAGTGCGGTCGTCTCGTTCACGACGGGGCGGGTGACCGGAACACCGAGGATGTCGGACTGGAACTGCATGAGCGTCTCGTTGACGACCATGCCACCGTCGACCTTGAGCGAGCTGAGCTCGACGCCGGAGTCGGCCCGCATTGCCTCGATGACCTCGCGGGTCTGGTAGGCGGTCGCCTCGAGTGCAGCTCGGGCGAGGTGGCCCTTGTTGACGAACCGGGTCAGCCCGGCGATGACGCCGCGCGCGTCGGGCCGCCACCGTGGTGCGAACAGACCGGAGAAGGCCGGGACGAAATACGCGCCACCGTTGTCGTCCACCGTCTTGGCAAGCGGTTCGATATCCTTGGCGGACTGGATGATTCCGAGGTTGTCGCGCAACCACTGCACCAGCGAGCCGGTGACTGCCACCGAGCCCTCGAGGGCGTAGACCGCCGGTTTGCCGCCAAGTTTGTAGCAGACAGTGGTGAGCAGTCCGTGGTCGCTCTGTACCGCCGTCGTTCCGGTGTTGAGCAACAAGAAGTTTCCGGTGCCGTAGGTGTTCTTGGCCTCGCCGACGGACAGGCACGCCTGTCCGAAGGTCGCGGCCTGCTGATCGCCGAGGATCCCGGCTATCGGAATACCCGCCGAGATTCCGGGCAGCATGAGGTCGCCGTATACCTCCGATGAACTGCGGATCTCGGGCAGCATCGACATCGGGACTCCGATTGCGTCGCAGATGTCCGGGTCCCAGTCGAGGGTTTCGAGGTTCATCAGCAGCGTGCGGGACGCGTTGGTGACGTCGGTGATATGCCGGCCGCCGGTGAGGTTCCAGATGAGCCAGGAATCGATCGTGCCGAAGCACAGTTTTCCGGCCTCGGCGCGCTCGCGGGCGCCGTCGACATTGTCCAGGATCCACCGGATCTTGGGGCCGGAGAAGTACGTGGACAACGGCAGCCCGGTGGCTGCGCGGAACCGGCCGCGTCCCTCGTCGCCGCCGATCTCGGCGCACAGGTGATCTGTCCGAGTGTCCTGCCACACGATCGCGTTGTAGACGGGCTTGCCGGTCTCTCGGTCCCACACCACTGTGGTCTCGCGTTGGTTCGTGATGCCGACCGCGGCGATGTCCCCGGCCGTCAGATTCGTCTTCGCCAGCACCGCGCCCACCATCTCTCGGGTGTTGCTCCAGAGCTGGTCAGGATCGTGCTCAACCCAGCCTGGTTGCGGGAAGATCTGGTTGTGTTCCTTCTGCGCGACGCCGACCACCTGACCGCCGTGGTCGAAGATCATGCACCGGCTCGACGTGGTGCCCTGATCGATGGCGGCGATGTACTCAGTCACAGGCGTCCTCGTCTCTCGGCGGTGTGGGCACGAAGCTACTAGCCTGGAGTGAGATTCGTCGACAAGCCACGGGAGCCCGAGTTGGACAAGCAGCCTGGTGTGCAATTCCTGGGTCCGCGACAGCGGGAGCAGGCCTGGGAGAAGTTGGGGACCGAGCAGTTCGACGTTGTCGTCATCGGTGGCGGCGTCGTAGGCGTGGGCGCTGCGCTGGACGCCGCGACGCGTGGACTGAGGGTCGCGCTGGTGGAGGCGCGGGATTTCGCGTCCGGCACGTCGTCTCGCTCCTCGAAGATGTTCCACGGTGGGCTCCGCTACCTCGAGCAGCTAGAGGTCGGATTGGTCTCCGAGGCGCTGCACGAGCGCGAACTGTCGATGTCGACGCTCGCGCCGCACCTGGTCAAGCCGCTGAAATTCCTTTTCCCCCTGACGCATCGGGTGTGGGAGCGGCCCTATATGGCGGCGGGATTCCTGCTCTACGACCGGATGGGCGGTTCGAAGTCCGTTCCAGCGCAGAAGCACCTCACCAGGGCCGGTGCACTGCGGATGGCGCCGGGGCTCAAGCGGCATTCGCTCGTCGGCGGAATCCGGTACTACGACACCGTCGTCGACGACGCCCGCCACACCATGACCGTCGCGCGGACCGCTGCGCACTACGGAGCAGTCGTGCGCACATCTACCCAGGTGGTGGGATTCCTGCGGGAGGCCGACCGGGTGTCGGGCGTGCGGGTCCGGGACTCCGAGACCGGCGCGACCACCGAGGTGAAGGGACACGTCGTCATCAACGCGACGGGTGTGTGGACCGATGAGATCCAGGCACTGTCCCGCCAGCGAGGGCGTTTCCGGGTCCGCGCGTCGAAGGGCGTCCACATTGTGGTTCCCCGTGATCGGATCGTCAGCGACGCCGCGATCATCCTGCGCACCGAAAAGTCGGTGCTGTTCGTCATCCCGTGGGGCGGTCACTGGATCATCGGCACCACCGACACCGACTGGAACCTCGACCTCGCGCATCCGGCCGCGACCAAGGCCGACATCGACTACATCCTCGGCCACGTCAACAAGGTCCTGGTCACCCCGCTCACACACGACGACATCGACGGCGTCTACGCCGGTCTGCGCCCGCTGCTGGCGGGCGAGAGCGACGAGACGTCGAAGCTCTCGCGCGAGCACGCTGTCGCACGGGTCGCGCCGGGTCTGGTCGCGATCGCGGGCGGCAAGTACACCACATACCGGGTGATGGGGATGGACGCCGTCGACCTCGCATCGGAGGACATCCCGGCCCGCGTCGCGCCGTCGATCACCGAGAAGGTGCCGCTGGTCGGCGCCGATGGGTACTTCGCACTCGTCAATCAGGCGGTGCAGTTAGGTGAGGCGCACGGTCTGCACCCGTATCGCGTCAAGCACCTGCTGGACCGTTACGGCTCGCTGATCGGCGAGGTCCTCGATTTGGCGAAGGACAGCCCCGAGTTGCTGCAACCGATTACCGATGCCCCCGACTACCTGCAGGTGGAGGCCGTGTACGCGGCCGCCGCCGAGGGCGCGCTGCATCTCGAGGACGTCCTCGCGCGGCGCACCCGGATCTCGATCGAGTACTCGCACCGCGGTGTGAACTGTGCCGAGCAGGTGGCCGAACTGGTTGCACCGGTCCTGGGCTGGGACCGTGCGATGATCGACCGGGAGGTCGAGACCTTCCGCGCCCGAGTCGAGGCGGAGGTGATGTCGCAGGCGCAGCCGGACGACTTGTCCGCGGACGCGCTGCGGGCGGCCGCACCGGAGGCCAGATCGGAGATTCTGGAACCGGTTCCGGGTGCGGTCTCTAGTGAGTCAGCACGACCTTGAGGATGACGATCGCCGTGGCGCCGACCGCCAGTGCCGCTGCGGCGATCAGCGTGTTACCCGAGGGGCGTTCGCCCCGTAGACGAGTGATGACGAACACCATCGACGCGATCCGGACCAGGATCGCGACCTCGGCGATCACCTGAGCGGTGAACGGCTCGAGCCACCCGAGGACTGCGGTCGTGAGCACGATGATCGGGACGACCGCCGAGCTGAGTACCGGCACCGAGTCGCGCAGTTCGGTCAGCCGTTCGGCGGTCGTCAGCTGGCGGCCCGAGCGGACCGACTTACCCACCCCTTCGGCGAACGCGTGCGCGATGAACGTCGACAGTGCGGTGCCGGCAACCACAGCGATGGTTCGGGAGTCGCTGCGGGAGACGGTTTCCGGAATCAGCACGGCCAGAATCAGGATGTTGCCGTACACGTAGGCGCTGATCCGGCTCGCAGCGTTGTCTCTGTCGAGTGGCACCGAACGACTCAGTAGGGGCCGGTGCATCAATGAGTGGAGATCCGATTCCATGGGACAGAGCGTTGCACAATCAGCTCATGGGCGGGACATAGTGGCTCGGGTCGTCGCGGTGTTCGAGGGGCGGCAGATTGCGTGCCGGTGTGTGCACCAGCGGCGCATCGGCCGGCACGCGTCCACTGGCCCGGTCCATGCCGCTGCGCGCGCGGGGATGTTTGCGCAGGCGGGTCGGCACCAGACGGAAGACGGCGTTGACGAGGCGGCCGACCCTGCGGTGCACCCACGCGTCGACCGGACGCCACCGGAAGCCGAGGAGATCGCGGACCGGCTGGTCGTAGAGCCCGATGGTGAGCCACACGAAGCCCTTCGACACCGGTATCCGGGCGATGCGCCAGATCGGTTCGGGCAACCACATGAGGAACGGGGGCCGGCCGATATCCGACAGATCGAGCACGTCGCGGGCGGCCTTGTTGTCCTCGAGGACGTTGCGGCACATATGATCCCAATAGTGCTGGAAGTCCTCCCAGGTTTCGGGGACCGGACGCATACTCATCCCGTAGAGCCGGTACCACTGGATGTGCTCGGTGAACAGTTGTCGCTTCTGGGCCTCCGTGATGCCGCCGGCGAAGTGGTCGGCGGCCAGGATCGTGCCCATGAAGAAAGTGGCATGCGCCCAGTAGAACGTCTCCGGATCGAGTGCGTGATAGCGACGGCCCTTCGCGTCGACGCCCTTGATGCCCCGGTGGTAGTCGCGGACCTCCTCGGCCGTCATCCGTGCGCGGTCGCCGTCGAACACCACACCGCCGATCGGGTACAGCGAGCGGAAGAGCCGCTCCCACCGCTCCTCGAAGAACCTGGAGTGCTGCTCGACGCCCGCGCCGAGGCCGGGATGCATGTTCTGCATCGACCCGGCCCACAGCCCCTGGAGCATGCCGCGCCAGTCGCCGAAGTAGCGCCAGGTCAGCGAGTCGGGTCCGAGCGGTATCGGTGCCGACGTATCCGAACGGGTCATGAGGGCCGCCTTCCGGATGCAATTGACTACACCCGTTGTCAGATTAGGATCGGGCTGGTACGCGGTCAAGGCTCGGAGGTGTGGTGGGTACGCGGCGGACGTGGGCGGGCACCGGCATCGAGCAGCGCCGTGCGGCTCGGCGCGATGCACTGCTCGCCGCGGGCATCGAACTGCTGGGCGCGCAGGGCGGTGCGGCCGTCGGTGTCCGTGGGGTCTGCCGCGCCGCCGGGCTCACCGAACGGTACTTCTACGAGAGTTACGCCGATCGGGACGAATTTGTCCGCGCTGTGTACGAGGAAGTGGGGCGACAGGCCCATGACGCGCTGGTGGCCGCCGTCGCATCAGTCGATTCGGGGCGGGAACGGGCGTCGGCAGCCGTATCGGCGTTCGTGAAGCTGATGGTCGACCACCCGGCACGCGGTCGGGTGTTGCTCCTCGCGCCGCTCACCGAACCCGCGTTGGGCGGGCATGGGCTCGAACTGGCACCGGCGTTTGTGCTCCTCGTGCACGAGCAGCTGTCGCAGATCACCGACGCCGATGAGCGGCAGATGACCGCCGTCGGACTGGTCGGTGCGCTGACGAGTCTGTTCATCGGATACCTCGACGGCACAGTGGACACCACTCGCGATCGGTTCGTCGCGCACTGTGTCGGTCTGCTCGTCGGTGCCGGTCAGCGCTGCGGTTGACAGTTGGGGCAGCGGAAGATCGAACGTTCGCGGCCGGGTTCCTCTCCGAATTCCTCGGTAACGATCAGGGTTCCGCAGCGCAGGCATGGTTGGCCGGCGCGCCCGTAGACCCAGTCGCGTCGGCCGGGCCGCCGATCACCGGTGGTGACGCGGACGGTGCGAGCGCGGTTGGCCTGGAGCAGTCGGTGCGCCAGGCCGACCACCTTCGGCAGGTCGGGGACCCGGGAGGTGGGGGTGCGGGGATCGATGCCGCGCAGGAAGCAGATCTCGTTGCGGTACACGTTGCCGATGCCTGCCATGATGCGCTGATCGAGCAACGCCTCACCGATCGGACGGTTCTCGGCCGCAGCCAGATTCGCTGTCGCAGTCGCGGCGTCCCAGTCCGGGCCGAGCAGATCCGGACCCAGGTGCCCGACGACGGAGCTCTCGTCGGCGGTGGCGATCACCTCGGTGACACCGAGCGAGAATCCCACGGCAACGGTGTCTTCGGTGCCCAACACGATCCGGGCCTGGTGTGCGGGGCGCTTCCACCGTGCTCCCCGCGAGTACACATGCCAGGCGCCCTCCATCTTCAGATGGGTGTGGATCGTGTGATCGCCGACGCGGGTGAGCAGGTGCTTGCCGCGGGGGATCACCGAGCCGACCGTGTGCCCGGACAGGTCGATGGTCGCGTAACGCGGCACCCGGATGTCACATTCGGTCAGTGTGTGACCGGCGAGGGCTGTGTCGAGCCGGTGCGCGGCCTGCCAGACGGTGTCTCCCTCGGGCATTCGCTCACGCCCGCAATCGGAATCCGCGGGGCGTCGCCGAGAAGCCGACCTCGGCCAGCAGTTGCGCGAAGTCGCTGCCGTGAATCGTCGCGCCGTCCACCTTCTCGACGACTACCTTGTCGATGCCGCCGCGCTTGACGGTGGCGGCCAGTGACTCGGCGGCCGTCCGCAGCGCCCCGATGTCATCGGTGAACGTGAGCACGGTGCGTCCGCCGCGTTCGACGAACAGCACCAGCTCGCCCTCGACGAGCACCACGAGTCCACCGGCCTTGCGGCCGGGCCGGTGCCGTGGTGCGTCCTGGCCCGACATCGACGGCGGCCACGGCAGCGCCGCGCCGTACGGGTTCGCGGGGTCGCACGCTGCCAGCGTCACGGCGGGGGTGGAGGTGTGCCGGCCCTCGATCGAGTCGCTGTAGCTTCGCAGCCGGTCGACCACGTCCGAGGTGGAGAACTGGGCACCGCCGAGGGTGTCGACGAAGTAGCCGCGGCGGCAGCGTCCGCCGTCCTCGAAGCCACTGAAGACCTTGTACATCAACGCGAATCCGCCGGGAACGTTCTCGCTCACAACCGATCCTCGGGTGACGACGCCGTAGCGCTCGAGTAGCAGGTCCGCGGTGGCGTGCGCGCGCAGCGTCGGGTCCGGGTCCGGTTCCGGCAGTATCGACCAGCGTCCTCCCGCGGTGGGCGGTCCGGGCCTGGTGGGCATCGTGGGCCGACCCAGCCGCCGGTAAGCGTGTGCGCGGGGAGCGCGCCGGGGTGTGCGGTGGCTCGGGGTGGAGCGCGACGTGTCCGACAGCAGCGCTCGCAGCGGCGCGAGGGTGTCGTTGCCGATGTATCCGGCCCACACCAGATCCCACAGGGCGGAAGTCAGGGCGGCGTCGTCGACGCCGCGGGAGGCGGTCATGCCCGCTGCGCCGAGTGCGTCCGACAGTTGACGGAAGAAGTACGCGCCGCCGCCGGAGAGGGTGTCGAGGACGGCGCGGTGCATCTCGGTGAGGTCCGCGCGATCACCGTCGGAGCGCGCGGCGAGGGTGAGCGGCGACGACTCGGCCAGGTGCAGGCTCACCCAGCCGTCCTTTCCGGAGATCTGTCCGGAGCCCGCCCACAGCACCTCGCCGGTCGCGGTGAGTTCGTCGAGCATCGTGGGGGAGTAGTCCCGGACCCGCGCACCCAGGATCAGTGATTCGAGAGCCGACGCCGGAACCGGTACGCCTGCAAGCTGTTCCACGACGGTCGCGACACCGTCCAGTCCGTGCAGCGAGCCTCCGACATGTTGCCAGCTCGGCAGGAACCGCCCCAGAGTCGCGGTGCTCACCGGCTCGATGTCCTCGCGGGCCGCGGCCAGCGAACGCCGGCGCAGACGACGCAGCACCTCCGCCTCGCACCACTCGCTGCCGGTGGCGCCGGGCCGGAATTCGCCCTCCACCACGCGCTTGTCGTTCGCGAGTCGGATCAGCACGTCCCGGGCGACGGCCGAGCCGATGCCGAACCGGTCGGCGGCCTCGGAGAGCGTGAACGGACCGTGGGTGCGCGCGAAGCGACTCAACAGATCGCCCAGCGGGTCGTCGACCGGTTCGATGAACGCCGCGGGCGTGCCGATCGGCAGCGGCACCCCCAGGCCGTCGCGCAGCCGGGCGGCGTCCTCGATTGCGGTCCACCATTGACGGCCCGCGAACGAGACATGCAGTGCCCGACGGTGTTTCACCAGATTCTCGAGCCACGGCAACGGGTCGACGGTCGCGCGGGCGGCGGCCTCCTCGGTGGTGAGTGGACCGAGCATCCGCAGTAGGTCGGCGACGCCCTCCACGTCGTGGGCGTGGCGCTCGGGCACCAGGCGTTGCAGCTCACGCTCGGCCTTGTCGATGACGTCGGCGTCGAGGAGTTCTCGCAACTCCACGCGGCCGAGCAATTCGGCGAGCAGCGTCGAGTCGAGGGACAGCGCCGCAGCCCGACGCTCGGCGAGCGGGCTGTCGCCCTCGTACATGAACGCGCCGACGTAGTCGAACAGCAGTGCGCTCGCGAACGGCGACGGTGACGCCGTCTCGACCTCGACGATGCGGATCTGCCGCCGGGCGATACGGCCGAAGAGGTCGCGCAGTGCGGGCAGGTCGTAGACGTCCTGCAGGCATTCGCGCACCGTCTCGAGCAGGATCGGGAAAGTCGGGTACTTGCGGGCGACGTCGAGCAGTTGTGCGGAGCGTTGCCGCTGCTGCCACAGCGGTGCCCGCTTGCCAGGGGTGCGGCGCGGCAACAGCAGTGCGCGGGCGGCACATTCGCGGAACCGTGAGGCGAACAGCGCGGAGCCGCCCACCTCGTCGGTGACGATGTCCTCGATCTCGTCGCGCTCGAATGCGAACAGTTCGGCGCCGGGTGGGTCGTCCTCGGTGTCGGGGAGGCGCACGATGATCCCGTCATCGGACGCGGTGGGCGCGGCGTCGACGCCGAAGCGCTCCCGTAGTCTGGCGCCGACCGCGAGTGCCCACGGCGCGTGCACGCGTAGGCCGTAGGGGGAGTGCAGGACCAGTCGCCAGTCGCCGAGTTCGTCGCGGAACCGTTCCACCACCAGCGTTTTGTCGGTGGGCACGCGCCCGGTCGCCTGCTGCTGGTCGTCGATCAGTGCCGTGAGGTTGGAGGTGGCGTTGGTGTCGAGGCCGCTTGCCGCGAGCCGGGTGGTCACCTCTTCCTGCGTACTGGTGGACAACTCTCGCAGGAACCCGCCGAGCGCCTCCCCGAGTTCGGCGGGGCGGCCGAGTCCGTCGCCGTGCCAGAACGGCAGGCGTCCGGGGAGCCCGTAGGCGGGGCTGACCAGCACACGGTCGAACGTGATTTCCTCGATCCGCCAGCTGGTGGCGCCGAGCGCGAACACGTCGCCGACGCGAGACTCGTACACCATCTCCTCATCGAGTTCGCCGACCCTCGATTGCCGCTCACCGATCATGTACACGGCGAACAGACCCCGATCGGGGATGGCACCGCCGGAGGTGACGGCGAGCCGCTGCGATCCGGGCCGACCGGTGAGGGTGCCGGCGTCGCGGTCCCACACCAGGCGCGGCCGCAGTTCGGCGAACTCGTCCGACGGGTAGCGCCCCGCGAGCAGGTCGAGTGTCGACTCGTACGCCGACCGCGGCAGAGTCGCGAACGAGCCACTGCGCCGGACCACCTCGTACCAATGCTCCACGTCGAGCGGTTCGAGTGCGGTGGCGGCCACGGTTTGCTGCGCCAGGATGTCAAGGGGGTTTGTGGGGATTTCGATTCTCTCGATCTGCCCCGCCGACATGCGTTCGACGGTGACGGCGCAGTGGATGAGGTCGGTGCGGTGCTTGGGGAACAGCACGCCGCGGGAGACCTCACCCACCTGGTGGCCGGCCCGGCCGACGCGTTGCAGTCCGCTCGCGACCGACGGCGGTGCCTCCACCTGGACGACGAGATCGACCGCACCCATGTCGATTCCGAGTTCGAGGCTGCTGGTGGCGACGACGCAGCGCAGCCGACCGGATTTGAGATCGTCCTCGATGATCGCGCGCTGGTCCTTGCTGACCGACCCGTGGTGGGCCCGCGCGAGCAGAGGGTCGGCGCCGTAGTTGACCTCGGTGGGAGCCCCGATCTGTGCGGGCGGCTTGCCCTGCTTCTCGACGGTCCCGCCGAGGCGCTCGGCATAGATCTCGTTGAGGCGTGCGGTCAGCTTCTCGGCCAGACGACGCGAGTTCGCGAACACGATCGACGAGCGGTGCTCGAGGATCAAATCGACGATCTGCTCCTCGACGTGCGGCCAGATGGACCCGGCCTGCGGCGTCGGCGACACCGAGTCCGGATCGGGTTCGGCGGTGCCCAGTTCGGTCATGTCCTCGACCGGGACCCGCACCGTCAGATCGAACGTCTTCGCCGCCGGCGGGGCGACGATCCGGATCGGCTCAGCACCGGCGAGGAACCGGCCCACCTCCTCGTGCGGACGGACGGTGGCCGACAATCCGATCCGCTGGGCGGGCTTCGTGAGGAGCTGGTCGAGGCGCTCGAGCGACAGCGCGAGGTGCGCGCCGCGTTTGGTCCCGGCTACCGCGTGCACCTCGTCGACGATGACGGTATCCACACCGGTCAGGGTCTCCCGGGCCGAGGACGTCAGCATCAAGAACAGCGATTCGGGGGTGGTGATGAGGATGTCGGGAGGCGTCTTGATCAGCTTGCGTCGTTCGCCGGTGGGGGTGTCGCCGGAACGCACACCCACCCGTATCTCCGGCGGCTCGGCGCCGAGGCGCTTCGCGGTCTGGGTGATGCCGACCAGCGGGGCACGCAGGTTGCGTTCGACATCCACACCCAGCGCCTTGAGCGGGGAGATGTAGAGGACCTTCGTCGTACGGCGTTCGGCGTCGGGGTCGGGTGGGGTGGACGCCAGCTGATCGAGCGCCCACAGGAACGCGGACAGCGTCTTCCCGGACCCGGTAGGGGCGACGACGAGCGTGTGTGCCCCGCTCGCGATGGAGTCCCACGCGCCCAGCTGCGCCGGCGTGGGGGCGTGAAAGGCACCGTCGAACCACTCCCGGGTGGGTGCGGAGAAGCGGGCAAGGACGGCGTCCATGCAGTCCATCTTGCCTGTCGGCACCGACACACTTCGCCAACCCGCCCGCGACCTGTCTGCGTGTAAACTGCTGCGCGTGAAGTGAGAACTGCGTCCGCCCCGATTTCGCTGACAGTCGCGCCGTTGAGCCCCGCTCCGGCGTGTTGTGAATTGTGTATCGACGTTCGTTTTTACTTCACTTCCACAGGAGCGTGTTCATGCCTGAATCTGACACCACTTTCCTCGACAGTGTCGCTGACACTCTTGCAGTTCTTCCCGGAGTGCACGCCGTCACTCTCGGCGGCTCGCGCGGGCTCGGGACGAACACGCCGGACAGTGACTGGGACTTGGCCGTCTACTACCGCGAGGGCTTTCTTCCTGATCACTTGCGGGCAGTTGGTTGGTCCGGCGAGGTCTCCGACTTCGGCGCCTGGGGTGGCGGGGTGTTCAACGGCGGCGCTCTGCTGGAGATCAGCGGCCGCAAGGTCGATATTCACTACCGCGACCTTGCGGTGGTCGAGCGTGAGCTGGAGGAGGCCGCCCAGGGACGGTTTCACTGGGAGCCGCTGATGTTCCACCTGGCCGGCATCCCGAGCTATTTGTTGCTGGCAGAACTCGCCTCGAACCGCCAGCTGCGCGGTGAAAGACTGCCACAGCCGACGTTCCCGGACGCGTTGCGCGCGTCCGCATCGACGATGTGGCGGGGCAACGCCGCGCTCACGCTGAGTTATGCAGAGGACGGTTACGCCGCGCGCGGTCAGCTTGCGGAGGTTGCCGGCGCGCTGGTGACCGCGGCAATGCAGACCGCCCACGCGGTGCTGGCTGAGCGTGGTGAATGGGTCACCAACGAAAAGCGTCTCCTCGGCCGTGCCGGTCTGCGAGATATCGACCAGATCATCGGGAGCCTCACACCGGACCGGGAGAGTCTCCGGGCAGCGATCCGCTCTGCGCGAGACCTGCTGCAGCAAGACGCACGCTAGGCAGCGGTCGGTGGCGTCCCTACCGCGTTCCCCACCGCGACGCGGTGGAGGCGGTCAATGCGGTCGAATCGGACATCGCCGGGCGCTGCCCAGCGGGCGACGGGACCCGTCGTCGAAGTCGGCCGAGAGTCGGTCGAGAATCTCGGATAGGCCGTACGGACCGGCCTCCACTTAACTAGTCTAGTGGATGTTCCGGACGGTCTTTGACCTGGTCGGGGCCGTCTTCCTGTCCAGAAGGGAGCCCCCATGAAACTCCACAGGACTACCGCCGTGTCCGTGCTTGCCATCGCGGCGCTGGGTGTGGCCACGGGCACCGCCTACGCCGAGCCGGGGCCGCCGGCCGGCCCCGGCGCCATCCACTATCAGACGCAGATCGGCGCGAACGGCACATCGCTCGATACCGTTCTCGATTCCGGAACCTTCCGGGTCGCGGGCAACGGTGTCGAGGTTGTCGACCCGGAAGGTGCAACCGTTGGCGCAATCCCGCTGACATACCAGGTGGCCGGAGTCGACGTACCGCTGATTCCGTCCGTCGACGGCAGCAGGCTCACCCTGACACCGGCGATCCCGGCACAGGGCGTCGCGGCGCTGCACAACGTGGACGCTCGCCAGGATGCTTACGACAATATGGTCCGGCAGATCGAGCAGGGCTGGTTCAACGGTGGGGCGATGAATGCGCAGATCGGCGCGGGAGTCGGTGCCGTCGTGGGCTGCGTGCTCTTCCTGTTCGTCGGCTGCATCCCGGGTGCGGCGATCGGTGGTGCGATCGGCGCAGTCACCGGGATCACCAACAACAATCCAGCGGTTCAGCCCGCCGTCTTCGATTTCATCGCCACGCTCTACTGACCTGGCCGATCGCTCGCCTCAGAGTCGGGGAGGGGCGGGCTCTGGCGGAGCAGTGCGCGCAGGTTGTCGGTGACGATGCGCGCCGAGATGGTGGGATCGATCGCGCGCTGGATGCCGAGTCCGATGCCCAGGCTGAGGATGCTGCGGGCGGCGTCGTCGGGTGGGATCGGGAGCGTCGTCCCGCTCGCCTCCGTCAGTGGATTCAGCAGTGCCAGAACCATTCCGTGAGCCATCCCCAGTGTGGAGGCCAGTGCGGCCTGCACATCCGGATCGTGGCGGGACGCGGCGATGAACTCGAATTCGAGCATCGTCCAGCCGACATCGCCGAGTGTGCGTTCGGCCCAGTCCTGGAAGCGGGCGAGCGTGCTGTCGAGCCCGTCGTCCGCCGCGAGCAGTTCGGCAACCTCTTCGAATTTTGTCGAGTGGATCAGGTGCAGGACCTCGAGGCACAACTCCTTCTTGCCCCGGAAGTTCGAGTACACCGCGCCCTTCGTGTACCCGGCGGTCTCGGCGACCTTCTCCAGCGACGTCGCGGCATAACCGTCCGTCAGGAACAGGTCGCGGGCGGTGGCCAGCAGGTCGGCCCGGGTGTGGGCCTGGCTCTCCGAGCGGGTCAGACGGGGCATCCGGATAATCTCCTCGGGCATTTGGGGTACCAAGAGTATCTGGATCCTGTTAGTTTCTGGATATGACGTCGAGTGACACACATCTCAGTCGTGGCTTGGTGATCGGATGCGGGGGAACTCTGGGCGCAGCATGGACGGTCGCCGCCCTGGTCGCGGTGCGGGACGTGTTCGGCTGGGATCCGCGTGACGCCGATGTCCTGATGGGTACCTCGGCCGGCGCCGAACTGGTGACGATGCTGGGCAGCGGAATCGGTGTCGACGAGATTCTCGCGATGCAGTTGGGGGAGTCGACGCATCCGGCGCTCGCGGACCACCTCGCGGCTGCACCCGGGCGGTTGCCGCCGCTGCCCAGGCTGCGTTTCGGATCGCCCGGGCTGATCAGGCGTGGGCCGTCGACCATCACCGCGCTGAGTGGGCTACTGCCGCAGGGCGGCGGCGATCCGGGCTGGCTGGACCGGCTCGCGACCCGTCTCGCCGCCGACGATGGTTGGGTCTCCCATCCGGACACCCGGCTGGTCGCGATGGACTACGACACCGGCGAGCGAGTCGCGTTCGGTTCTCCCGGTGCCCCGGAGGCGACACTGTCGCAGGCGTTGCGTGCGTCCTGGGCGATCCCGGGGTGGATGCCCCCGGTGCAGGTCGGTACTCGGCGCTTCGTCGACGGCGGCGCGGCGTCCACTGCGTCGGTGGATCTGCTGGCTCGCTGCGGCCTGGACGAGGTGATCGTGCTGGCGCCCATGGCCTCTCGTGGCAGGACGAAGGCCCGTGGCGCCGCGGTCTTCGAGCGCCTGGCACTCCGGAACTGGATGAGCGCCGGCCTGGACGCCGAGGTTGCGAGGCTCGAGGCGTCCGGCACCCGGGTTGTCCGCCTCGACGCGACCGCTGACGATCTGGCGGTGATGGGCCCGAATTTCATGGATGACCGGCGCCGGCTGGCGACCCTCGAACACTCGCTGCGCAGCACCCGCACCGCCGCGCAGCAGGCCGCCATCACGCGATCGACAGGAGCCCGCGCATGACCCGCCACCACGAGGTGATCGTCGTCGGCGCCGGGATCTCCGGCATCGGTGCCGTGATCCGGTTGCAGCGGAGGGGGATCGGCGACATTGTCGTGCTCGAGAAGAGTGACATGCTCGGCGGAACCTGGCGGGACAACACGTATCCGGGGTGCGCGTGCGACGTGCCATCGGCGCTGTACTCGTACTCGTTTGCGCCCAATACCGGCTGGAGCCGACTGTTCGCGGGGCAGAACGAGATCCGCGAGTACATCGAGCGGACAGCCGCCGAACACCGGGTGCACCAGCGCGTAGAGTTCGGCACCGAACTGCTGCGGGCCGACTGGGACGAGCCGGCGCACCGATGGAGGCTGGAGACGTCGAAGGGGACGTTCACGGCGAACGTGGTGATTGCGGCGGCCGGGCCCTGGAACCAGCCACTGATCCCCGATGTCCCGGGACTCGCCACCTTCCCCGGCAAGGTCTTCCACTCGTCGCGCTGGGACCATGACTACGACCTGACGGGCAAGCGCGTGGCAGTCGTCGGGACCGGCGCATCTGCAGTGCAGTTCGTACCCGAGATCGCGCCCACAGTAGGCGAGCTGCACCTCTATCAGCGCACTGCGCAGTGGGTGCTGCCCAAGCCGGACGCGCTGTTGCCCGCACCCGTGCGGTCCGCGATGGGGCGCATTCCGGGAGCGTCGAGGGCATTGCGGCGCACCCAGTACGGCCTCATGGAGGCGCTCGGCGTCGGGTTCGGGAAGCCGTGGATCCTGCGGATCATCCAGCAGATCGGCCGCGCCCAGCTACGGGCGCAAATCCGGTGCCGGGAGCTCCGCCGGGACCTGACGCCGGATTACACGCTCGGGTGTAAACGGCTGCTGATGTCCAACACGTACTATCCGGCGTTGAATCGCTCCAACGTCGAGGTGCATGCCAACGCGGTGCGGACTGTGCGGGGCAGCGTCGTCATCGGTGCAGACGGTCAGGAACGGCGGGTGGATGCCATCATCTTCGGGACCGGATTCCACATCCTCGACATGCCCATCGCCGGCAGGATCTTCGACGGTCAGGGCCGCAGCCTCGACGACCACTGGAAGGGCAGCCCCCAGGCCTACCTGGGCACCACGGTCGCCGGATTCCCCAATGCATTCTTGCTGCTCGGTCCGTCGCTCGGAACCGGTCACTCGTCGGCATTCATGGTCCTCGAAGCGCAGCTGAACTACCTGGCCGCAGCCCTTACTGCCGCCCGGGCCGCGGGCTGGACCCGGATGGAGACCCGGCCCGAGGTCCAGGCAGCGTTCAACGCCGAGGTTCAGGAGGCCCTCGCCACCACCGTCTACAATGCCGGCGGCTGTCAGAGCTACTCTCTGGACGTCAACGGCCGCAACAGTTTCAACTGGCCGTGGTCGACGGGCCGGATGCGAGAACGACTGCGGGAATTCGACGAATCGGCGTATCTCACCTCGGTGGATACCTCAGAGAAGGTGGCGCAGTGAGCTACCCACGGATCGATCTCGCCGGTGCCCGGGTCCTGGTGACCGGGGCCGGCCGCGGCATCGGCCGCGCCACCGCGAAGGCCTTCGCCGCGCACGGTGCGATAGTGGCGCTCGCCGACATCGACCGGGACGCGGTGGAGTCCTCCGCGGCCGGTGTCGGCACCGCGCACGTGCTCGACGTGCGCTCGCGGCCGTCATGGGCGGCCTGCGTAGATGCGGTCGGCCCGCTCGACATCCTCGTCAACAACGCGGGCGTGATGCCCGTCGGCGCGTTCCTGGACGTGCCGGACGCGACCTGTGAGACGACGCTCGACGTCAATGTGTGGGGCCCGATCCACGGTATGCGGACCGTGGTTCCCACCATGATCGAGCGCGGACGCGGTCACGTCGTGAACGTCGCTTCGCTGGCCGGGAAGATCGCGATCCCCGGGCTGGCGGTGTACAACGCGAGCAAGTATGCGGTCGTGGGGCTTTCGGCCGCAGCCCGGCTCGAGTTCGCCGAGTACGGGGTCAGTGTCAGTACGGTCCTGCCGAGCGCAGCCCGCACGACCTTGACGTCGGGAATCCCTCTGGGCAAGGGCCTGCCCACGGTCGACGCCGAGGACATCGCCGACGCGATCCTTCGCACCGTCCGTACCCGTCGGGCCGAGACGCCGGTGCCCGGCTATCTCGCGGCCCTCGATCTTGGGCTGGCGGTGGCACCGGAACGACTGGTGCGCTTGTTCCGGCGCGCCATCGGCGGCGAGCGAGCACTGACCCGCGTAGACCCCACCGCCCGGGCCGACTACGACGCACGGTTGCGGCGTGGCGAGCAGGCCGGCTAGCCGAACTCGACCCCTTGGGCGAGGGGAAGTTCGTCGGAGTAGTTGACGGTGTTGGTGGCGCGGCGCATGTACGCCTTCCAGGCGTCCGAACCGGATTCGCGTCCACCGCCGGTCTCCTTCTCGCCGCCGAAGGCACCGCCGATTTCGGCGCCCGACGTGCCGATGTTGACGTTCGCGATCCCGCAGTCCGAACCGTCCGCTGCGAGGAAGCGTTCGGCCTCCCGCTGATCGGTCGTGAAGATCGCCGACGACAAGCCCTGCGGCACACCGTTGTGCAGTGCGATTGCTTCGTCGAACGTGTCGTATGAGAGGACGTACAGGATCGGGGCGAAGGTCTCGGCGCGCACGATCGCGGTTTGGGCCGGCATCGAGACGACCGCTGGAGTGACGTAGAAGGATTCGCCGGATCCTATCCTCTCGCCGCCGGTCACCAGGATCCCGCCGTCGGATCGTGCGGTATCGAGTGCCGCCTGCATTGCGCTGCAGGCTGATTCGTTGATCAGTGGACCCACCAGGACGCCGTCGTCGAACGGATTGCCCACCGTCAGTTGCCGGTATGCGGCCGCGATCCGGTTCGTGACGTCGTTGACGATCGAGCGGTGCACGATCAAGCGCCGCAGCGTCGTGCACCGTTGGCCCGCCGTGCCCGCGGCGGCGAACACGATGCCACGCACCGCCAGATCCAGGTCCGCCGACGGCGTCACGACCGCGGCGTTGTTGCCGCCCAGCTCCAGCAGGCACCTCCCGAATCGGGCCGCTACCCGCGGCGCCACCGCGCGGCCCATCCGCACCGAACCGGTGGCGCTGACCAGCGCGACGCGGGGGTCGTCGACGAGCTGCTCACCCACCATCGCCGTTCCGAGTACCAACTGGTGCAGCCCGTCCGGTGCGCCCACGTCGGTGGCTGCGCGGCGGAGCAGTGCGTCACACGCGATCGCCGTCAACGGCGTCGCCTCCGACGGCTTCCACACCACCGTGTCGCCGCACACGAGCGCGACCGCGGTGTTCCATGCCCATACGGCGACGGGGAAGTTGAATGCCGAGATCACCCCGACCACGCCGAGTGGATGCCAGGTCTCCATCAGCCGGTGCCCGGGACGCTCGGACGCCATTGTCCGGCCGTACAACTGGCGAGAGAGCCCCACCGCGAACTCGCAGATGTCGATCATCTCCTGCACCTCGCCGAGCGCCTCGGAACGGATCTTGCCCGCTTCCAGGGTGACCAGGCCGGCGAGGTCGGTCTTGTGCTCGGTGAGCAGTTCGCCGAGCCGCCGGACCACCGCGCCGCGCTTGGGTGCCGGGACTGACCGCCATGCGAGGAAGGCCTCGTGTGCCCGCCCGATCGCGATCTCGACCTCGGCAGTGGTAGTGGGGTGCAACTGCGCGAGCGCGGATCCGTCGATCGGGGTGCGGGCGGTCAGTGGGGCCGGGCTGGTCTCGCCGGTGGGCTCGGGAATCGCTGCGCCGCAGTGATTCAGTGCCCGGATCGCACGGTCCGCCAGCGTCTCGGTGCCGGGAAGTGTCATCGTCTCGCCTCTCCTGGATATCGCTGCTGACCGAGTTCCTGCTGCTGCCGGTAGAGCTCGTACGGGTCGTGCACGTCACGGCCGACAGCCTGCGACAGCCAGCCGCGGTCGTAGGCGGCGCCGGCCACTCCGGCCGCGGCACTGGTGTCCGTATCGAGGTTCGACCGGAAGATGCCTGCCGCCGAGCGCGGAAGGAAGTCCTCGTAGACGATCGGTCGCCGAGTCCCGTCCTGGCAAGTGAAGTAGGCCATCCCGCGCGCCTCCAGTTCGTCCTCAGTGCTCGGGAAACGGCCGTCCCACAACCCGTTCGCATTCGACGGATCCGCCGTCATCAGCTGGTCGTACAGCTCCCGGCCCGCCGGGGTGAGCGCAATGCCACGCGCCTCGACCTCACCGAACCGGACCCGCAGTGCGCCGTCGGAGATCGAACCGTCCGGCTCGGCGAAGCGCCGCGGCTCGGCCAGCGCCCGGAACGAGGTCTGCCGCAGCAGCACCGCCGGGCCGTCCCACCGCGGTGGGCCCTGAATTCGGTCGATCATCGCAATTCCGCGCGCCTGCATCCGGGCGTACAGGTCGTCGATGTCCAGAACCCGCGGCGTCAGGTGGTTGATGTGGGTGCTGGTCACGCCCCCGATGTCGGCGGCCACCGCGGACACCTGCTCGAGTTCGCGATACCAGCCGCCGTCGACGGGTTCGGAGGACAGCTCGAATACGCCGGTGGCGAGTTCGACGAACCGCCCGGCGTCGGGTTCACCGAGTCCGTTGTCGTCGGCCGAGCGACGCGCCAGCGACAACAGGACATCGGGGAACAGTCGCCGCCGCGTCAGGAAGCCCTCGAGCCGGCGCTGGAGGTCGGCGTCGAAGAACCGTCGATCGGCGGTCGTGAGCATCGAGGTGAACACCCGGAACGGGTTGCGGTCCAGCTCGCCGGCGTCGATCGGGCGAAACGCTGTGGACACCACCGGGACCGGTGGCGTGGCCTCCCTCAGGTCATAGAACCCGACGGGATGCATCCCGAACCCGGCGAACAGGATTGTGACGTCCCGCATCTCGGCTGGAGTGCCGACCCGGATCGCGCCGTGACGTTCCGCGGTGACCCGCGCGATGCTGCCGAGATGCTCGGCCGAATCGGGATGTGCGGCCAGAAAGTCCGCATTGACCGCTTCGGTGACCGCTACGAGTGTCGCGTAGGCGGGTACCTCGCGGCCGTACATACGAGACAGCGCCGCAGCGAATCTCGACCGCAGTTCGTGGATTTCGGCCATTGCCTTCGATGGTACGAGTCAACCGCGCCCGCCGTGACACGGAATGCTGCCGTAGCCTTTGTCTATGAGCACCGCAGTCCGCCCCGCGGCGGGTGACTCGGAACTGCCACCCGGCCGCGTACTCGACGTCCTGCGCGCACACATGCTCGCGGACGGGTTCGACTTCGTCCTCGACCTCGAGACCTCCCGCGGTGCCCACATCGTCGACCTGCGCGATGGCACGACGTATCTGGACATGTTCGGGTTCTTCGCATCCTCGGCGCTCGGCATGAACCATCCCGCGCTCGCCGACGACGAGCAGTTCCGGCACGAACTGGCCGCGGCGGCGGTGAACAAGCCCAGCAACTCCGACGTCTACACCGTCCCGATGGCCCGGTTCGTGGACACGTTCGCCCGAGTGCTGGGCGACCCGGCGCTGCCGCACCTGTTCTTCGTCGACGGCGGCGCCCTCGCGGTGGAGAACGCGCTCAAGGTGGCGTTCGACTGGAAGAGCCGCCTGAACGAGTCCCGCGGGATCGACCCGAGCCGGGGCACCCGGGTGCTGCACCTGACCGAGGCTTTCCACGGCCGCAGCGGATACACGCTCTCGCTCACCAACACCGACCCGGCCAAGGTGGCACGGTTCCCGAAGTTCGACTGGCCGCGCATCGACGCGCCGTACCTCGCCGACGGTCGGGATGTGGAGCAGGCCGAGGACCGGGCGCTCGAGCAGGCTCGGCGCGCGTTCGCCGAGAACCCGGACGACATCGCGTGCTTCATCGCCGAGCCCATCCAGGGGGAGGGCGGTGACCACCACTTCGATCCGGAGTTCTTCCGGAAGATGCAGGCGTTGTGTCACCAGCACGACGCCCTGCTGATCCTCGACGAGGTGCAGACCGGGTGCGGGCTCACCGGGACCGCGTGGGCCTATCAACAGCTGGGAGTTGCGCCCGATGTCGTCGCATTCGGGAAGAAAACCCAGGTGTGCGGGATCATGGCCGGCGGACGCGTCGACGAGGTCCACGACAATGTCTTCGAGGTGAGCTCGCGGATCAACTCGACATGGGGCGGCAACCTCACCGATATGGTGCGGGCCCGCCGCATCCTCGAGGTGATCGAGGAGGACCGGCTCATCGACCGGGCCCGACTGTGCGGGACGCACCTGCTGGGCCGGCTCGAGGAGCTGGCGGGCCGACACGGCACGGTCACGGAACCTCGGGGCCGCGGACTGATGTGCGCGCTCACTCTGCCGTCTGCGGCCGAGCGTGACCGGGTGGTGGACGAGCTGCGCGAGCGCGAACGGGTCCTGTTCCTCGCAACCGGAGAGCGCGGGATCCGATTCCGACCGCCGCTGACGGTCACCATCGCCGAACTCGATGCCGCCGTCGACGCGCTCGATCGGGTGCTCGACCGGGCCGGCGCCCGGGACACCGCGTAGGGGCTTCGGTCCCGAATACCAGGTGTTCCGGCCCACAACCGTGGTGCGCCGGGTGGGTCCACGGCTTCGTCTCGTTACGATTGTCGAGGTCAATCGAGGAGGCAGACGAGTGCAGATCACCAGCGTCGGACACGCCGGATTCCACATCCAGACCGAAGCGGGGTCGATTCTCTGCGACCCGTGGGTGAATCCCGCGTACTTCGCGTCGTGGTTCCCGTTCCCGGACAACACCGGTCTCGACTGGGACGCCCTCGGCGACGTCGACTACCTGTACGTCTCGCACCTGCACAAGGACCACTTCGACCCGGAGACGCTCGCGCGGCACGTCGACAAGGACGCGACCGTTCTGCTGCCGGACTACCCGGTGCCGGACCTCGAGCGTGAACTCCGCAAGTTGGGGTTCACCAAGTTCTTCGAGACTCAGGACTCCGTCAAGCACCGGATCGGGCCCAGCGGGATCGAGGTCGCTCCGCAGGCTCCGCTCGAGCCGGGCGACCTGGACATCATGATCATCGCGCTGCGGGCGCCCGCCGACGGCCCGATCGGTGACTCCGGCCTGGTCGTCTCCGACGGCGAGACGGTGTGCTTCAACATGAACGACGCCCGCCCGGTCGACATGGACCCGATGCTCGAGGCGTTCGGCAAGATCGACATCCACCTGCTGCAGTACTCGGGCGCCATCTGGTACCCGATGGTCTACGACATCCCGGCCGGCACCAAGCGCAACTTCGGCAAGCAGAAGCGTCAGCGCGGTATGGACCGTTGCCGCAGCTACATCGAGCAGGTCGGCGCCACGTGGGTCGTGCCGTCCGCCGGTCCGCCGGTGTTCCTCGACGACGCGCTGCGCGACCTGAACGACGATCACGGCGACGAGGGCAACATCTTCCCCGACCAGATCGTGTTCCTCGAGCAGATGCGGATCCACGCCGATGACGGGCGGGACGGGGGGGTGGTTCCACAAGGCCTGCTGATGATCCCCGGCTCGACCGTCGACATCCACGGCGAGAAGGCGACGCTGGCGCACCCGATCCCGGACGCCGACGTCGAGAAGATCTTCTCCGACAAGGCCGCCTACATCGAGGACATGGCGCAGCGGACGGCCCCGGTCATCGCGGCCGAGAAGGCCACGTGGGCGCCGGCGGAGGGCGAGCCGCTGCTCGGCCCGCTCAAGGCCAAGTTCGAGCCGATCATGGCGCAGTCCGACCTGATCTGCGACGGCATCGGCTACCCGGTGGGCCTCGTGATGGGTGACGAGACCGTCGTCCTGGACTTCCCGAACCGTACGGTCCGGGCGCCGCGGGACGGCGACGGCAAGTACCGTTACGGCTTCCGGATTGCGCCGGAACTGGTGCGCACCGTCCTGCGCGACGACGAGCCGGACTGGGTCAACACGATCTTCCTGTCCACCCGCTTCGAGGCGTGGCGCGTCGGCGGCTACAACGAGTTCCTCTACACGTTCTTCAAATGCCTCACCGACGAGCGCATCGCGTACGCCGACGGCTGGTTCGCCGAGGCGCACGACGACAGCGCCTCGATCGAGGTGGGCGGCTACGAGATCCAGCGCCGCTGCCCGCACCTCAAGGCGGACCTGAGCAAGTTCGGCGTCGTCGAGGGCTCCACCCTCACGTGCAACCTGCACGGCTGGCAGTGGGATCTCGAGACCGGACGCTGCAAGACGTCGAAGGGGCACGAGCTGCGGTCGAAGAAGCTCGGCTGACGAAGTCCGCGTAGACACGAACCCGGACGCCGAGGCACCGCAGCGGTGCCTCGGCGTCCGGGTTCGTCTAATTTGGGCCAATGACCACTTCGCCTGGCACGAGTATCCCGATCCTGTCCGTCCCGAACCTGCGGGAGATCGGTGGCTACCGCACTCGCGAGGGCGCTACGGTCCGATTCGGCCGCTTCTACCGGTCGACTGATTTGAGCAAGGTCACCGCTGACGACGCCGCCAGACTTGCCGAACTGGGCCTGGTGACCGTGTTCGATCTACGGACTCTGTCCGAACGCGACGTCGCCCCCGACCGGGCGCCGATGTCGGCGCGTGAGGTCCCGCTGGATGTGCTGGCAGACAAGGTGGGCGGATCGATGGTCGCCCAGATGCGGGCCCTGATGGAGGACCCGTCGATCCTCCGGCGGTACCTCGGCGACGAGCAGGCAATGGATCTCTTCCGGCAGACCTATCGCGACCTGATAGTGCTGCCGAGTGCGCTTGCGTCCTATCGCGGGATGTTCACCCACCTCGCGGAGCCGGAGGCCCTCCCGGCCCTCGTCCACTGCACCACCGGCAAGGACCGCACCGGCTGGGCCACGGCGTCGTTGCTTCTCCTGCTGGGCGTCGACGAGGACGACGTCTTCCACGATTACCTGCTCACCAACGAACAGTTGCTGCCGTCATTCAAGCAGGTGTTCGACAAGTTCGCTGCCGCCGGTGGCGATCCCACGATGCTCGAACTGGTGCTCGGAGTCCGCGCCGAGTACCTCCAGACCGCGCTGGCCCAGATGCGGCAGAGCTTCGGCTCGATCGAGGGCTACTTCACCGAAGGACTCGGCATCGACGCCTCCGGCCAGGACACGATCCGCACCCACCTGCTCGAGGGTTGAGGATCAGGCGGGTATCTGCAGCGGCCGGGCGAACACCCGCGCGAGCATCAGCCCGATCGCGATGCCGACGGCGTCGGCCGCCGCGTCCCACACCGATCCGCTGCGCTGGATCGGCAGCGCGCCCTGCAGGACCTCCGAGACCGCGGCGAACGCCAGCAGCCACGTGGCGGTCCATCCGACGCCGATGCGGGCGTAGCGGGAGGTGAATGCCAGCGCCGCGAACATCAGCGCGTGGGTGACCTTGTCGCTGTTCTCCGGGCCACTCGGGACGGTCGAACCAGGGGAGAAGAGCATCAGGAGAACGACGACCGTCGCGATCACGAGCGGTACCTGGCGCCTGTCGAGCATCGGCGTCAGGTTCGCGAGACGGTGAGACCGAGGGCGCCCTCCGCGAAGCGGCGGACGGAGTCGGTGGCGGTCTCGAGGGCGTCCTCGTGGCCGGGGCGTGCCCAGCCGCTCAGGACGCCGTCGGATCCGTTCGGAGTCAGACCTACCTCGGCGAGCAGTTCGCCCGTCGTCGGCTCACACACGGCCCAGGAACAGTGCTCGTCGGTCGCCCATTGACCACGCCGTCGCGCGACGTAATCGGGATCGGTGATGCCGCCGCCCTGCAGCGCGGGCCGATCGTCGACCCGTTCGTCGGCCCGCAGTGCGCGTAGGTACCAGGCCCCGGCGTTGATCTCGATCGGCTCCATCAGCGGCCGCGGCGCTTTCCGTCGCGGCGCTTTCCGCCGGCGCCGAACAGGATCGCGGCCGTCGCGGGGATCAGGAGGAAGAACAACCAGCTGTTGTCGATCGGGACGAGGAAGAACAGTGCGAGCGCCACGAACGGGATCACCGCCATGACGGTGTTGCGCCAGCCCAGAGAGTCGTCCGTGTCGTCCGCGTCGTCGGTGGTGGCGGGCGTCGCCGTGGGCGTAGGCGAGGGCAGATCGACGAACACCTGCTCGAGTTGCCCTCGCGTGGTCGCTGCGGCGATCCGGCCGCTGCGTTCGTCGAACTCGGTGACCGTGAGCCGACCATCGCTGAAATGGCGCGTGAGTGTATCGAGCGCGCGCTCGCGTTCGGCGGTACCGATTCGGATCTCTGGGACGTCGGCCATGTCTGGATAGTACTGTGCGCGCCTTGCGAATCGGAGATCCGCAAGGCGCGCACAGGTGGGGTAGTGGTTTGCTACCGAGGTGTCACTTCAGCTCGGCGAGAACCGTGCCCTGGGTGATCGCGGCGCCGGCCTCGACTGCCAGGCCCGTCACGACACCGGCCTTGTGGGCGGTGACCGGGTTCTCCATCTTCATGGCCTCGAGCACCACGATCAGATCGCCCTCGGCGACCTCCTGGCCCTCCTCGACGGCGACCTTGACGACGGTGCCCTGCATCGGGGCGGTCACTGCGTCACCGGATGCTGCGCCCGCGCCGGCACCGCCACGCTTACGCGCCTTCGGCTTCTTGCGAATGGCACCCGCGGGAGCGCCGCCGGTGCCGATCGAGAACTGACCGGGCAGCGAGACCTCGACGCGGCGGCCACCGACCTCGACGACGACCGACTGACGGGGCAGGTTCTCCTCCTCGTCCGCGGCAGCACCCGAACCGGCGAACGGCTCGATGGTGTTGTCCCACTCGGTCTCGATCCACTTGGTGTAGACGTCGAACTTCTCGCCGTCACCGATGAACGCCGGGTTCTCGACGATGTGGCGGTGGAACGGGATGACGGTGGCGAGACCGTCGACCTCGAATTCGGCGAGCGCACGTGCGGCGCGCTGCAGAGCCTGCTCGCGGTTCTCGCCGGTGACGATCAGCTTGGCGAGCATCGAGTCGAACTGGCCGCCGATGACGTCGCCCTGGACGACGCCGGAGTCGACGCGCACGCCGGGGCCCGACGGCTCCTTGTAGACGGTGATGGGGCCGGGAGCGGGCATGAAGCCACGGCCGGCGTCCTCGCCGTTGATGCGGAACTCGAAGGAGTGTCCACGCGGGGTGGGGTCTTCCTTGATCTCGAGCTCTTCACCGTTGGCGATGCGGAACTGCTGACGCACCAGGTCGATACCGGCGGTCTCCTCGGTGACCGGGTGCTCGACCTGCAGGCGGGTGTTGACCTCGAGGAACGAGACCGTGTCACCCTGGACCAGGTACTCGACCGTGCCGGCGCCGTAGTAGCCGGCCTCCTTGCAGATGGCCTTCGCGGACGCGTGGATGCGCGCGCGCTGGTCGTCGGTCAGGAACGGCGCGGGGGCCTCCTCGACGAGCTTCTGGAAACGGCGCTGCAGCGAGCAGTCGCGGGTGCCGGCGACGACGACGTTGCCGTGCTGGTCGGCGATGACCTGGGCCTCGACGTGGCGGGCCTTGTCCAGGTACTGCTCCACGAAGCACTCGCCGCGACCGAAGGCCGCGATGGCCTCACGGGTGGCGGACTCGAAGAGTTCGGGAATCTCCTCGATGGTCTGCGCGACCTTCATGCCGCGGCCACCGCCACCGAAGGCGGCCTTGATCGCGACCGGCACGCCGTACTGCTTGGCGAACTCGACGACCTCGTCGGCGTTCTTGACCGGGTCCTTGGTGCCGGCGGCCATCGGAGCCTTGGCGCGCTCGGCAATGTGGCGGGCGGTGACCTTGTCACCGAGGTCGCGAATGGACTGCGGTGAGGGGCCGATCCAGATCAGCCCGGCGTCGATGACAGCCTGGGCGAAGTCGGCGTTCTCGGACAGGAAGCCGTAGCCGGGGTGGATCGCGTCGGCGCCGGACTTCTTCGCGGCGTCGAGGATCTTGTCGAAGACCAGGTAGGACTCGGCCGAGGTTTGACCGCCGAGGGCGAACGCTTCGTCAGCCAGCTTCACGAACTGTGCGTCCGCATCCGGTTCGGCGTAGACGGCGACGCTTCCGTAGCCGGCATCCTTCGCAGCTCGGATGACCCGCACAGCGATCTCGCCGCGGTTGGCGACGAGCACCTTCGTGATGTGCGCGCTGGCATGACTGGGCACTGAGCCTCCTGTGTTTCGCATGGTCTTTCCCCGCGGCTTACTGTGGGCGTCACCGGGAGGTGTTGTTGGCATCTCATCGGAGTGTAGGCACCAATCCGATAGACGATGTAACCGGATAGCGCTTACACATTAAGGGCTGCGCTCGGCTCCGCAACTCTACTGACCAGTAGCGTCGACGGCGTCGGCCCGCACAACCGGAGCGGTCGGTGACACGGGGCGCTGCGACTCCGCGACCGCCAGAAGGGCGCGTCGTGCTCGGGCAAGGTACCGACGGACATTCTCCGTCGCGATGGGCGTCTGTGGAAAGCGGGCGGACACGTTGACGCCGTGGGGTGTTCGATTCACCCAGATGTACACGTCGTGGGTGTAGTGGCGGCTGCGGAGCGCGCGCGCCCGCACATCCGGCCACTGCTGTGCCATCGGCACGAACCGCACGTCCATGTAGGACACGACGAATCGCGGGCGGATCGGGAAGTCGAGGAGTTCCTCGATCCGTGCGAACGGCACCTTCGCGGTCGCGCGCGTCGCCGCCAGCGCAGCGGTGGCCCGGCCCGCGGCCGTCTGGACGTCCTCGGCGCCGGCGATGTCGAACTCGACGGGCGAGAGCCCGACGAACCAGCCGAGCGAGCTTGCCCAGTGCGGATCGTTGCGGGTGTGGACCGGCGTCACCGTCCGGAACACGGTGTCCCCGGTCAGTTCGGCGCCCGCGAGGGCAAAGCAGGCCAGCACACCCGGAAAGAACCCCTGACCGGCGCGGCGGCATGCCGCGTTGAAGGCACCTGCCTGCCCGGCGTCGAGGATCCATTCCGAGAGGGCGTGCTGCGCCGTCCGCTGATCGGGTCGCGGACCCAGATCGAGTGGAAACTCGGATAGCCGACCGCCGCTGCGCTCGACAGCCGATCGCCAGCATTCGACCGCTGAGTGCCGGGCGTCGACAGCCGCTGCCGCGGCCCGCTCCTCGGCGCCGAAGTCGATGTAGCTGCCCACCGGAATCAAATCGGAGGGCATGCCCGAGCGGGCCTCGGTGTACAGGCGGGTGATCTCGTGAGCCACCAGGATCACTGACAACCCGTCGATGAGGGAGTGGTCGGCGGCAAACAGAACGGTGCAGTCCGGCGCCGGGTCGGTGTGCTCGATCGTGACGAACAGATAGGCCGGCCAGCGGTGCGGGGATGTCAGCTCGTCGAACAGATCGTGGATGCGCTCGAACGCGGTATCGGCGTCGAACTCGTATTCGTGACGTACCTCATTGAGCTCGATCGCGTTCGCATCGATTGTGCGCCTGCGGATTCGGCCGTCGTAACTGAGCTCGGCGTGGCTCCGGAGCGGCTCGTGACGCGCGATCCACGCGTGGACGGCGGTACGGAATGCATCGCGGTCGAGTGTGCCCGGTAGCTGGAAGGCGGTGCCGAGCCACGACTCGCGGCCGTCGTCGTGGGTGCCGTCCGCGGTCCGGCGCAGGTGCGCCTCGTGGATGTACGAGGCGGGACGGCTGTCCTCGATCCAGTCGGTACCGGCTTCCGGAAGCCACTCGGTGAGTATGCCCGGTGAGATCGCGTAGTCCGCGAGCTCGGTGAATTCCATTGTGGAGAATCCAAACTCTTGTGCCGCCGCTGTTGGTGGCGGTGAAGATTGTCACAGTGCAGTCTTGTTCGCGGGAGGGTCGCTCCCAGGATCAGGTGTAGGAGTTCTCAGTGGTGTGCTGCTGCGCCGCGCAGGTGCCGCTTGATGCGGGCAAGCATGGCGCTCATCCCGCGCAGCCGTAGGGGGCTGACCGCATCGGCCAGGCCCAGATCCGAGTAGAAGTCGTCGGGAACCGCGAGAATGGTTGTGGCGCTTTGCCCGTCGAGTCCCTGGTGGAGGATCGACGCGAAGCCCCGGGTGGTGGGTGCCTCGGCGGGAGCGCTGAAGTGCAGGCGCACATGCTCGGGATTCGCGGAATCGACGAACAGGAACAGCGGCGACTGGCACTCCGGTACCGGTTCCATCGCATCCTGCTCCAGCTCGGCCGGCAACGGCGCGAGCTCCCGGCTGAATTCGAGCAGCAACTGCAGTTTGTCCTGCCCATCGACGGCGGCGAAGTCGTCGACGATCTCGGCAAGCGGTTCGGGCAGGCTCACGATGAGCGTCCCACCGCGGCGCCCGGCGCGTCGCCGGGCTGCTCACCCTTGACGATCGGCACCCGTACGACGTTGCCCCACTCGGTCCACGAGCCGTCGTAGTTACGGACGTTCGGGAAGCCGAGCAGGTGGGTCAGCACGAACCACGTGTGGCTCGAACGCTCACCGATGCGGCAGTAGGCGACGATGTCGTCGTCGTGGGAGAAGCCCGCGTAGATCTCCTCGAGCTCGGCCCGGCTGCGGAAACGCCCGTCCGGTGCGGCGGCGCGGGCCCAGGGGATGGACACCGCGGTGGGGATATGGCCGCCGCGCAGCGCGCCCTCCTCCGGATAGTCCGGCATGTGGCTTCGCTCGCCCGTGTACTCCTGCGGCGACCGCACATCCACCAGTGGGCCGCGGCCGAGATGCGCGAGGACGTCGTCCTTGAAGGCGCGGATCTTGCTGTCATCGCGTTCGACGACCGGGTACCGCGTCGGAGCCGGGTTCGGCACGTTGAACGTGGTGTCGCGGTTCTCCGACATCCACGCGTCACGGCCACCGTCGAGCAGGCGCACGTCCTTGTGACCGAACAGCGTGAACACCCACAGTGCGTATGCCGCCCACCAGTTGCTCTTGTCGCCGTAGATCACGACCGTGTCGGACCGGTCGATACCCTTGCGGCTCATCAGGTCGGCGAACCGGTGGCCGTCGATGTAATCCCGGGTCACGGGATCGTTGAGGTCGAGGTGCCAGTCGATCTTCACCGCGCCGGGGATGTGGCCGATGTCGTAGAGCAGAACGTCCTCGTCCGACTCCACCACCTTGACGCCGGGCGCGCCCAGATTGACGGACAGCCATTCCGTCGAGACGAGTCGCTCCGGATGCGTGAACGCAGCGAAGGCAGGATTGGGATCGGGTGCGACGGGCACGGGTGGGCTCCTGAGGCAGGTGTGGGTGGAGGTTGTCCGACTCCGATTCTAGGTGGTCGGTAGTTCGGGAGCGCGGCCGAGATCGCGAGCGCTACCGGCGGGTACTGTCGGCCACCGTGACGTGCCCCGACGACCACCGTGACGAACTGGCCTCCCGCGCCGACGTCGATCGTCTGCTGCGATCCTTCTACGAGCGCGCCCTCGTCGACCCCCTGCTCGCGCCGGTGTTCGAGACCCTCGCGGTGGTCGGCCTGGACGAGCACCTGCCCGTGGTCGGAGACTTCTGGGAGCAGATACTGTTCCGTACTGCCCGCTATCGGGGACACCTCGGGCCCGTGCACGAGGCGCTGCACCGGCAGCACGACCTCACCGACGAGCGGTTCGAGCGCTGGCTGGTGTTGTGGTGCGACACCGTGGACGAGTCGTTCGCGGGCGTCGACGCGGAACGGGCCAAGTCGAAGGCTCACGCGATGGCGGAGGCGCTGCAGCGCGCGCGGCGCTAGCGCACCAGGGCGTTGGTGGCCCACAGCTGCGCGACGGAAACACCGACATCGGTGAGTAGGCGCCGCACCAGGGGCAGGCCGATACCGATCACGCTGGAGGGATCACCCTCGATCCGTTCGACGAACCATCCGCCGAGGCTGTCGAGTGTGAACGCGCCCGCGACCTTCAGCGGTTCACCCGTCGCGAGATACGCCTCGAGATCCTCCGGCGACGGGCTGGCGAAGTGCACGATGGTGCCGCTGTGGCCGGAGGCGTCCGCGACGATGACACCGTCGGAGATCCGCAGGACGCTGTGCCCGGTGAGCAGGGTCGCGCTGCGGCCCATCATCGACTGCCAGCGGGTGCGGGCGACGTCGACGGTGTGTGGCTTGCCCTGTAGTTCGCCGTCGATCAGCAGCATCGAATCGCAGCCGATCACGACGGCGTCGGTGCGCCCTTCGTCGATCAGAGCGGGTATCACGTCGCGGGCCTTGGCCACTGCGAGCGCGGTGACGACCAGTTCGGGGGCCGCGGACGGTCCCAGCCGGTCGATGATGGCGTCCTCGTCCACCCCGGAGACGCGGACGGTCGGCTCGACCCCGGCGCTCCGCAGCACGGACAGCCGTGCCGGGGACGCCGAGGCGAGAACGAGATGGGTCACTACCGGAACCGTTCGATCAGAACGGGCGCGGCGCGACCGGGTTGCCGAAGGCGTACGGCGAGAACGGTGCACGAACGCGGTGCATGCGAGTCGGTGCACCCCACGTCTCGGGCGGCCTCTGATCGGACACGGCATCGCCGGCCGCAGCAGCTGCCGCGGACAGGACCGCGACGAGTGCCGCGATGTCCTGGTCCGTCGGGTTGCCCTTGACGATCTTGATCACGGGACCTTGCGACCCTGCGGCAATGTCGGGCTCCAGACCTGCGAGCGCTTCAGCCAACGCCGCCCCCTCGAGTGACGACGCGTCGAGTAGCTCGGCGTCGGTGAGTACGGCTTCCCGGGTGGTCGCTGTCATAGGGGGATGTTCCCATGCTTCTTGGGCGGAAGTGAAACCATCTTGCGTTCCAGCAGACGCAGCGCCGCGACAATCTGTCCGCGGGTGTGCGACGGCGGAATGACCGCGTCGATGTAGCCGCGCTCGGCAGCGACGTACGGGTTCACCAGTGTGTCCTCGTACTCGGCCTGCAGCTGCAGGCGCAGTGCGTCGACGTCCTCACCATTCTTGGCGGCCTCGAGCAGTTGCTTACGGTAGACGAAGCCGACGGCGCCGGACGCGCCCATCACGGCGATCTGTGCGGTCGGCCATGCCAGGTTGACGTCCGCACCCATGTGCTTGGAGCCCATGACGTCGTACGCGCCGCCGTACGCCTTGCGGGTGATGACGGTGATCTTGCCGACCGTGGCCTCACCGTACGCGTACAGCAGCTTCGCGCCGCGACGGATGATGCCGTTGTACTCCTGCTCGGTGCCGGGCAGGAAGCCCGGGACGTCGACCAGGGTGATGATCGGGACGTTGAAGGCGTCGCAGGTGCGGACGAAGCGCGCCGCCTTCTCCGAGGCGTCGATGTCCAGGCAGCCCGCGAACTGGGTGGGCTGGTTGGCGACGATGCCGACGCTGCGGCCGTCTACGCGACCGAAACCGACGACGACGTTCATCGCGCGCTCGGCCTGCACCTCGAGGAACTCGTCGTCATCGAGGATGCGGCGGATGACCTCGTGCATGTCGTACGGCTGGTTCGCCGAGTCGGGAATCAGGGTGTCCAGCTCGCGGTCCTCGTCGGTGAGCGAGTCCTCGATCGAGCCGACGATCGGATCGGACGGGGCCAGGCGCGGCGTCGCGGCCTGGTTGTTGCTCGGCAGGTAGGACAGCAGGTCCTTGACGTAGTCGAGCGCGTCCTGCTCGCCGGAAGCGACGTAGTGTGCGACACCCGATTTCACCATGTGGGTCCGGGCGCCGCCCAGATCCTCCATGGTGACGTCCTCACCGGTGACCGTCTTGATGACGTCCGGGCCGGTGACGAACATCTGGCTGGTCTCGTCGACCATGACCACGAAGTCGGTCAGCGCAGGGGAGTAGACATGGCCGCCGGCGGCCGGGCCCATGATCAGGGAGATCTGCGGGATGACACCCGAGGCCTGGACGTTGCGGTGGAAGATCTCGCCGTACAGGCCGAGCGAGACGACGCCCTCCTGGATACGTGCGCCGGCGCCTTCGTTGATGCCGATCAGCGGGCGGCCGGTCTTGAGTGCGAGATCCATGACCTTGACGATCTTCTCGCCGTAGATCTCGCCGAGGCTGCCGCCGAACACGGTGGCGTCCTGGCTGAAGACGCACACGTCGCGGCCGTCGATGGTGCCGTAGCCGGTGACGACGCCATCGCCGAGCGGGCGGTTGTCGGCGAGGCCGAAGTTGGTGCTGCGGTGCCGGGCCAGGGCATCGAGCTCGACGAACGAGCCCTCATCCAGCAGCGCGGTGATGCGCTCGCGCGCCGTCAGCTTGCCCTTGGCGTGAACCTTCTCGACGGCGGATTCGCCCATCGGCTGCATTGCCTGCGCCTGACGGCTGCGCAGGTCAGCGAGCTTTCCCGCCGTCGTGTGGATATCCGGGGTATTCGCCGCCTCCGCCGCGGCTGGCTCCTGCACACTGGTCATGGCAAGTGAGCTTAGCCAGGTCGCCCGGTACTCGTTTGCACGAGGTCGGGTTGCGTTGAATTATTGAACCTAAGCTACTGGCGAGTCACTTTCCAGTCGCATCCTAGGCTGGTCGAATGGCTGGACATATGTGGACCGATCTCAACCGCCCGCCGCTCGACCCCGACGCGCTGCGCCGGGCACTCGTCCGGGACGGAAGTGACCCGGATGCCTTCTGGTCCCGTCTCGACGTGGTGGCGGAGACAGGCTCGACCAACGCCGATCTACTGGCCCGGATGCAGGGCCCGGACTTCGATCGCAGCGTCCTGATCGCCGAGTTCCAGACCGGTGGCCGCGGTCGGCACGCTCGGTCCTGGGTGAGTACGCCCCGCGCCCTGGTCACGGTGTCCGTGGTTCTCGGCATGCCGGGACTGAGCCTGACCGATATCGGCTGGGTACCACTGTTGTCCGGTATCGCGGTGGTGGATGCGTTGCGCCGGGTTGCCGAGGTGGACGCGGAACTCAAGTGGCCCAACGACGTTCTCATCGACGGCAGGAAGGTGGCGGGCATCCTCGCCGAGGTGGCGGCCACGTCGCCGGTGCCGACCGTCGTCGTCGGGATCGGACTCAACGTCAGTCTCACCGAGGATGAACTGCCGGTGCCCACGGCCACGTCACTCGCGCTGGAGAATGCGGCAATCACCGATCGCGACATCCTGGTGCGGGCGGTGTTGCGGGAGTTGGCCGTCCGCTGGCAACAGTGGCACTCGGCGGAATGGAGTGTCGACGACCTCGCGGCGGCCTACCGGGAGCGGTGCGGAACGCTCGGCCGACGGGTCCGCGCGGAACTTCCGGGCGATCGGGAACTGGTCGGCATCGCGACGGACGTGGACACCGAGGGTCGGATCGTGATCAAGGCAGAAGGTGAGCCGCCGGTCGCGGTGTCGGCCGGCGACATCACCCATCTGCGCGCGGTGTAACTGTCAGACCCGCTCGGCGTCCCAGGTCGTGACGGCCCAGATCACCACGATATCGAGTGCGATGATGAGGATCGACCACAGCGGATACCACGGAATCCACAGGAAGTTCGCGATGATCGACAGCGCCGCGATGATGATCGCGGCCACCCGCGCCCACGTCGCGCCGGTCAGCAATCCGAGCCCGATGAGGATCACCACGATGCCGATCACCAGGTGGATCCATCCCCAGGTGGTCAGATCGAACTGGTAGACGTACTCGGGGCCCACGACGAAGACATCGTCTTTCGCTAGCGCCGAAATACCCTGGATAATCTGCAGAACTCCGACGGTCATCAGGACGATAGCGGCGGCGATCGAGGCCCCGGCCGCGAATCCCTGTCTGGCGCCGCCGGTGTTATGGCTCGCCGGTGTGCGATCCGTCATGGCGTTTCCCCTTTCGATCGGCCGAGCAATCAATCCAACAGCTGGAGTGTCCGTCGATTCGGGTGCCGGATCCTCACCTGCCGAGGGTGAAACTGTGCTCCGAAGGACAGGTCAGGTGGCCGCGAAACGTCGAGAAAACCCCATGGGGAAATGCTACTGCGCGTGGCGCTCGCGGTGGCACGATTACTGATACTTTGACGCTGATCCACGATTCTCGTGAGACGAAGGGGACGAATGATGAACTCTCACAACGCCGCGTCGGCGGGCTCGGAAGAGGTCTGGGTGGCCGGCGATTCGGTCGATGTCGAAAGTGCTCGTCGATTCCTGACCGGACTGACAGTGGTGTTCGGGGTCCTCACACTCGGCCTCGGAGTCGCGATCCTCGTGTGGCCCAGCGCCACCCTCGTCGTCGCCGCAGTCCTCATTGCGATCCAGGTCTTCGCGTTCGGCATCATCCAGATCGTCCGCTCGTTCGCGGAGGTGGGCGCGCCCGCTGCCGCGCGCACATTGACCGGGCTGTCGGGAGCCCTTGCGATCCTGCTGGGATTCCTGGTACTCCGCAGCCCGCTGCAGACAGTGGTCGTCATCGCGCTCGTCATCGGTGCGTGGTGGGTTTTCCGGGGTGTACTCGACATCGTCGCTGGCGCGTCGGAGGTTCCGGGTAATCGCGCGGTCGGCATCGTGCTCGGCATCATCAGCGTCGTCGCGGGCGCCATCGTCCTGCTCCAGCCGGAACTCTCGCTCGAGGTGTTCAGGATCGTCGTCGGTGTCTGGATGGTGCTGTACGGCCTCGTTGTCGTCGCCGCGCCATTCCTTGTCCGTCGCATGAGCTGACCAGGCGGAGACCTGAGCGGCCCGCACAGATCCGGAGGTCGGATGACGCGGAAGACGCTGCGGCAACCGCCCGATCCGGTGAATCGCTCGGACTGGGCGATCCCGCGCGGGCTGATCGTGCTGCTGGGTCTCGCCGGCATCGTGGTCGCGGTTGCCGGAATGAAGTCGTTCTCCGGTGTTCTCGGCCCGGTGTTGCTGGCGCTGATGCTCACCATCGGTGTCCAGCCGATCCAGGACTGGGTGCGTCGGCGCGGTTGGCCGCGATGGATCGGCATGCTCGGTGCACTGATCGCCGTGTATGCGATTCTGCTGGGACTCGTGGGCGCGCTGGCGATCTCGGTGGCACAGTTCGCGACGCTGTTACCGCAGTATTCCGACGACGCCCAGTAACTGCTGGACCAGGCGCGCGGGCAGCTGGAGCAACGGGGTATCGGGTCGGAACAGATCCAGAACGCGCTGTCCGGTATCGACTTCGGTAAGGCGGTCGGCTACATCGAGTCTGCCCTCTCGGGACTGCTCGGGGTGTTCTCGAATCTGTTCTTCATCCTCGCGCTGTTGCTGTTCATGGCGTTGGACGGCATGTCGATGAGCGACCGGCTCTCGGTCGTCGCGCGCAACCGGCCCGAGATTGCCTACGCAATCGAGACGTTCGCGTCGGGCACTCGCAGCTACCTCATCGTGTCCACCGTATTCGGCCTGATTGTCGCGGTCATCGACGGCTTCGCGCTGTGGTGGCTCGACATCCCGTTGCCGGTCCTGTGGGCGCTGCTGTCATTCATCACCAACTACATCCCGAACATCGGATTCGTACTCGGGCTCGTGCCACCGGCGTTACTCGGGTTGCTGCAGGGCGGACCGAAACTCGCGATCATCGTGATCGTCGTCTACAGCGCCATCAACGTGCTCATCCAGTCTGTGATCCAGCCCAAGATCGTCGGAGACGCCGTCGGGCTGTCGGTCACGGTGACCTTTCTCGCGCTCGTGTTCTGGGGGTGGGTGCTGGGTCCGCTGGGGGCATTGCTCGCAATCCCGATGTCGCTGTTGGTCAAGGCATTTCTGATCGACATCGATCCGGCGACTCGGTGGGCCGACGTGTTCATCAGAGGATCGGTCGCTCGAGATGTCGAGTCCCCGCCGGCGAAGCCTGTCGAGAAGCCGGTGCCCGACGCGGGCTGAGTTCGGTCCGGCACCGAACCTGTCACACTCTTGGCATGGGATATCCGCAGGACGCGCTGGCGGCGGACGAGGAACTGGTGCTGCACCGGCACCCGCACTGGAAGATGCTCGTGCTCCCCGCGATCATCTTCATCCTGGCGACCGCGCTCGCCGGATTCGCTGCCGGGCTGGCCCAGTCGCAGCTCACCGGTGGGGCAACGACGGTCGTGCTGATCGCCGTCGCCGTCGCGTGGGCGGGAATCGTGGGCTGGAAGACACTCGTTCCACTGCTGCAGTGGAAGTCCACCCACTTCATCGTCACCGACCGCCGGGTGATGATCCGCCACGGCGTCATGACCCATACGGGAATCGACATCCCGATGGGCCGAATCAGCAACGTGCAGTTCCGTCACGGTCTCGTCGACCGGATGCTGCGGACCGGCACTCTTGTGATCGTCGCATCCTCGGATGACCCACTCGAGTTCGACAACATTCCGGAAGTGCAGAAGGTCCATTCGATGCTCTATCACCAGGTGCTCGACGCGACGAGCACGCGCCGTGACGAACGCCGTGACGAACACTGGAGCGATCACCGAGATGAACCCCGGAACGAGTTCGGGGGCCCCGGGGATACACGTCACGATTTCCGAAAAGGCTGGTAATAGGGACCGCGGGGACGAAAGCAACCGTAGGCTGTCGTCGTGACCGCCGTATTGCTTGCCGAAGATGACGAGGCCATCGCTGCGCCACTGTCGCGTGCGCTCGGTCGCGAAGGCTACACCGTCACCATCGAACACACCGGGCCAGCCGCGCTCGAACGCGCGCTCACCGGCGAGTTCGAGCTGCTGATCCTCGACCTCGGTCTGCCCGGTATGGACGGCCTCGAGGTGTGTCGTCAGTTGCGCGCACACAGCCTCGATCTCGCGGTACTGATGCTGACCGCCCGAACCGACGAGGTGGACTTCGTGGTGGGGCTCGATGCGGGTGCTGACGACTATGTCGGCAAGCCGTTCCGTCTCGCCGAGCTGATGGCCCGGGTCCGGGCGCTGCTGCGGCGCGGTGGTGCGGGCGAGGACCTCGTGGTCGAGGTTGCCGGCATCCGTCTCGAGCCCGCGGCGCGCCGGGTGCTCGTGAACGGGTCGGAGGTCGCGCTCGCGAACAAGGAGTACGAACTGCTGCGGGTCCTGCTCGAACATGCCGGCCAGGTGGTCTCGCGGGACACGATTCTGCGTGAGGTCTGGGGCGACGTGGAGCTGCGGGGATCGAAGACCCTCGACATGCACATGTCCTGGTTGCGTCGGAAGATCGGCGACGAGGGAGCGGGCTCCGACCGTCGGATTGCGACTGTGCGCGGCGTCGGCTTCCGCATCAACACGGACTAGGTTTCCCGCGCAGTGCGTCGCAGAATCCTGCAGTCGATCCTCGCCGTCGTCATTCTCACGGGGCTTCTGCTCGGCGTGCCGCTGATCTACACCGCGTGGCTGTGGGTCGAGGACTTCACCCGCAGTGACCTGCAGGCCCGACTGGATCGGATGGCCGCGGAGATCATCGTCCAGGAGGGTCGGAGCGGCGTCATCGAGAATGGACTCGACACGACATCGCTGCGTCTGGTGGTCCCCGAGGGCGGCAAACTCGTCGTGGTGTACCCCACTCCCGAGCAGGGTGCCGCCCGGCTGGACATCGGCGCAAGCGAGGTGCTGTCGCCGCTCGTGGAATCGCTGTCGATGGGCACCTCGGGTTCCCTGCGGCTCGAGGTGCCGTCGGATCGGACGCGGACCCTCCAACGGCAGGCGATCGGTGCGGTCACCCTGCTGGTGCTGGCATCGATGGGTGCCGGCGCCGGTGTCGCGGTGGTCACCGCCAAGCGGCTCGCCGATCCGCTCAAAGACGTCGCCGAGCGTGCCGCGCGGCTCGCGGAGGGCGATTTCCGTGAAGTCCCGCGGCGGCACGGGATTCCCGAACTGGACCGGGTGTCGGACGTTCTCGATTCCGCCACCGTCGAGATCGCCGGGAGATTGCAGCGCGAGCATGCGCTCGTCGCCGACGTTTCGCATCAGCTGCGCAGCCGCCTCACGGCCGTCCGGCTGCGGCTCGACGAGCTCTCGGGGCATGCAGATCCCGCGGTGGTCCACGAGGCGGAGGAGGCGATGGCGCAGGTCGACCGGCTCACCGTAGCAGTGGACGACCTGGTGCGCTCCTCGCGTAACAGCAGTGCGGCCGATCGCACACCGGTGTCCGTGGTCGGTGAGCTCGCGAGTGTCGTCGCCGACTGGCAGGGCCCGTACAAGGAGGCCGGGCGGGTGCTCCGGCTGCGCGGCGAGCCGCGCCTGATGGCCGCGACCACCGGCTCACGACTGCGTGAGGCGATCTCGGTGCTGATCGACAATGCGCTCCGGCACGGGGCTGGGACGTGCACGGTGTCGGTGCGCCTGGTCTCCCCGGCCGGACGGGAAACGCCCAAGGAGACCCGTGTGTGCGTCGAAGTGTCGGACGAGGGCGAGGGCGTGAGCGACCGGCTTGCCCCGCACATCTTCGACCGGGGATTCTCGGGTTCCGGTTCCACTGGTCTCGGACTGGCGTTGGCGCGGGCGCTGATCGAGGCCGATGGTGGCCGTCTGGAGCTGCAGCGGCGCCGGCCGGCGTTGTTCGCTGCCTTTCTGGCCGCAGTCAAGGACGAGGCGCCGACCCGCGTGGTCGGTATTCACGAACCGCGCTAGCGGCCGGGTTCCTCCCCGGCGAGCTCCACCGGTTCGCCGGCGGACTCGGGGCCGCTGGTCTGCTCGGGGAACACCCATCGCCGGAACGACCAGAAGCGGAAGATCATCTGCAGCAGGTTTCCGATGATGTAATTCAGGACGAAGTCGACGACGAGCACCGTGGTGAGGCTGGCCGATGCGCGGACATCGAAGATGTTGTTGGCGATCCACAGCGGCGCCGCCGCGATCAGGACGCCGATGCCGCTGATGGTGAAGAACAGCAGCGCCTCGTGATGGCGCTCGCGGCCACCGCGATGTTTGAACGACCACTCGCGGTTGAGGATGTAACTCAGGATGGTCGCCACCACGCCGGAGATGATCTTGGCGACGACGGGCTTCTGCTCGAGGATGGTCAGGCTCAGCGAATAGAAGATGGCAAGGTCGACCACCATGGTCGTGCCGCCGACGATTGCGAACTTGATCAACTCGTGGTGGCGCAGCACGATCGCCCGGAACGGCTGGGGCACTCGGCTCATCGCCACGTCGACAAAAGACACAACGAAGTAGTGTACGAACCCCAGATCTCGATCGATGCAGTGGATCATGCCTTATCAGGTTCTTCACAGGTTGCGACCGGGGATGACCTCGGCAGAACCGTTGCGACACGCGCATGACACCATGGTGTGTCGTGACCGGAAAATCTGAATCCGAATCTCGCCCCACCACTCCGCGCGACCTCCCGAGTGGAATGCCCGTGGTGACGATGATCGGCGGCGGCCAGCTCGCCCGAATGACGCACCAGGCGGCCATCGAGCTCGGACAGACCCTGCGGGTCCTCGCGGGCAGCATCGACGAGCCCGCCGCGCAGGTCAGCCCGGACGTCGTGCTCGGCAGTCACACGGATCTGGTGGCGCTGCGCAAGGCCGCGCTCGGATCGAACGCGCTCACCTTCGACCATGAGCATGTCCCCACCGAGCACCTCGACGTCCTGGTCTCCGAGGGCGTCAACGTGCAGCCACCGCCGCAGGCGCTCGTGTACGCGCAGGACAAGCTGGCCATGCGCCGCAAGCTGACCGAGATGGGTGTGCCCGTCCCGGCGTTCACCGAGGTGACCTGGGCAGAGGATGTTGTCCGGTTCGGTGCCGAACATGGCTGGCCCGTGGTGATCAAGGCGGTTCGTGGCGGCTACGACGGTCGTGGGGTGTGGATCACCGGCGACTCCGACGAGGCCGAGGCGATCGTGACCGAGCAGCTGGACAAGGGCGTCCAGCTCATGGTCGAGCAGGCGATCGACATGAGGCGTGAGCTCTCCGCGATGGTCGCGCGGTCCCCGTTCGGACAGGGCGCGTCGTGGCCTGTGGTCGAGACGGTGCAGCTGTCCGGCCAGTGCGCCGTCGTGCTCGCGCCGGCCCCTGATCTGTCCGATGAGCTGGCGGCGGAGGCTGAGCAGCTCGCGCTGCGGATCTCGTCCGAGCTGGGCGTCGTGGGTGCGATGGCGGCGGAGCTCTTCGAAACCACCGACGGCAGGCTTGTGGTCAACGAGCTCGCCATGCGCCCGCACAACTCGGGCCACTGGACCCAGGACGGTGCGCGGACGTCGCAGTTCGAGCAGCACCTGCGGGCGGTGTTGGATTATCCGCTCGGCGATACCTCGCCACTCGCGCCGCTGACCGTGATGGCGAACGTGCTCGGCGCCCCGGAGGCGCCGGAGATGAGCATGGACGAGCGTCTGCACCACCTCTTCGCCCGGATTCCGGACGCGAAGGTGCACTTGTACGGCAAGGGCGAGCGCAAGGATCGCAAGATCGGGCACGTGAACGTGGTCGGCGCCGCTGCCGGTTCGCCGGACGACCCGGCGTACGTCGCGGCGGTCCGTGAACGCGCGGAGCGCGCCGCGCACTGGCTTTCACACGGCGAATGGACTGATGGATGGGACTCTCACGGTGAGAGCACAGCGACGGGGAACGTGGCATGACTGATTCGAACGGGCCTGCTGTCGGGCTGATCATGGGCAGCGACTCGGACTGGCCGACGATGGAGGCCGCCGCCGAGGCGCTCGCCGAGTTCGGAATCCGCTTCGAGGTGGGTGTCGTGTCGGCGCACCGCACGCCGCAGCGCATGCTCGACTACGCGCGTGACGCGGCAGCTCGGGGACTCAAGGTCATCATCGCGGGTGCCGGCGGTGCCGCGCACCTGCCGGGCATGGTCGCGTCGGCGACGCCGCTGCCGGTGATCGGTGTGCCGGTTCCGCTCAAGTACCTCGACGGCATGGACTCACTGCTCTCGATCGTGCAGATGCCCGCGGGTGTCCCCGTCGCGACCGTGTCGATCGGCGGCGCCCGCAACGCAGGTCTGCTGGCCGCGCGCATCCTCGGCGCGTCGGATCCGTCCCTGCAGCAGCGGATGGCCGACTTCCAGGCCGGTCTCGAGAAGATGGTCCTGGAGAAGGACGAGGCCCTGCGTGTGAAGCTGCTCGGCTGAGCAGTTCGGGGTGGGTCCTACGCTGAACGGTATGGCCCGATTCCCCCTGAGTGAGCGCTGGTATCGCTGGAGCGCCGCCCACGCGGTCGGAATCGACCGCGTGGTGGCGGTGTTCCTGTCGCTGTTCTGTCTGGCAGGGGCGGTCGACGGCGATGCGGCGGCGGTGATCGTCTCGCTCGGTATGACGGTGCCGCTCGCGTGGCGCCGGTCGCGGACCGTCGTCTCCGGCTTCGTGATCGCGGCCTTCGCGTTCGCGCACCTCCTGCTGGTTCCGGGGACGCTGCTGCCGAGTGTGATCGCGGTGCCGATCGCCCTCTACGCGTTCGCGGCCTACACACCGCGGTGGAGCAGCTACACGGCGCTGGTGATCGCGATCCTGGGTGCCACGGCGGCCGGACTCGAGTATTTTGCGTACGAGGGGCGCGGCTGGGAAGAGACTCTGGCCACCTCGACGTTCCTCGTCGTGTTCGTCCTCGCGGTGTGGGCGTTCGGCGATCTACGACGGGTGCGCCTGCAGGAATTCGAGGGTGTGGTCGAGCGGGCCCGGTTGCTGGAACTCGAGCGTGCACAAGAAGCGGAACTGGCCGCGATCGGTGAGCGAACCCGCATCGCCCGTGAGATGCACGATATCGTCGCCCACTCGCTGACCGTCGTCATCGCGCAGGCCGACGGCGGACGTTACAGCGCCGCACAGGATCCCGCTGCCGCGGTCGCCGCGCTCGAGACCATCTCCTCCACCGGGCGCCAGGCCTTGCAGGACATGCGGGCGCTGCTGTCGGTGCTGCGTGAGGATCGCCCGCGTGACTTTTCGTCCATGCCCGGTGCCGCGGACATCGAGGGTCTGGTGTCGGAGTTGCATCGCGGCGGCCTCGACGTCGAGTTGCGAGTCACCGGCGACCCTCGTGCGCTGTCGGCAGGCGCGGGCCTGACCGCATACCGGATCGTCCAGGAGTCGTTGACGAATGTGCTCAAGCATGCCGGTCCGCACGCGAAGGCCGTTGTCGAGGTGAACTGGGGCACCGTCGGGGTGGAGCTGGTCGTCACCGACGACGGGCGTGGCCGGGCGGCTGCGCTCATCGAGGGGACGCCGGGAGGTCAGGGCGTGATCGGCATGACCGAGCGGGCCAAGCTGCACGGCGGAACCCTCACCGCGGGGCCTGTCGTCGGCGGCGGCTATCGCGTGCACGGGCTCCTCCCGTATGCGACGACCTAGGCTGGCAGGCATGGACGAAACTGCCGTAGCGCCGATCCGAGTCGCCCTCGTCGATGACCAACAGCTCGTTCGTGCAGGGTTCCGGATGGTGATCGATTCGCAGCCCGACCTCACCGTTGTGGTGGAGGCTTCCGACGGTGAGCAGGGGCTACGGGAGCTCGCCGCGACCGGCGCGGATGTCGTCCTGATGGATGTGCAGATGCCCCACCTCGACGGTATCGAGGCCACGCGCCGGCTCACGGCCCATCCGGATTCGCCGAAGGTGGTGGTGCTCACCACGTTCGAGAACGACGAGTACGTCATGTCCGCGATCAGCGCGGGCGCGAGCGGGTTCCTCCTCAAGGACGTGCCACCGGAACAGTTGCTCGATGCGATCCGTACCGTGCACAGTGGCGACGCGGTGATCGAGGCCCGTTCCACTCGGAAGCTGCTGCAACATGTCGGGCCGCTGCTCAGTCGATCGACGCCGCCGACATTGCCGGAGGAACTCACTCCCCGTGAGGTCGAGGTGCTCGAGGCGATGGCGCACGGGTTGTCCAATTCCGAGATCGCCGCGAAGCTCGTCGTATCCGAAGCGACGGTGAAAACCCATGTGGGCCGGGTGCTTTCGAAGACCGGATCCCGCGATCGGGTGCAGGCGGTGGTGTTCGCCTTCCAGATCGGCCTCGTGCGTCCGCAAGACCTGCTCGGCTCCGGCTGACTCCCCTCGGACGCAGTCGCCGCCGAGGCTGATGCCGGGTCCTACCGGGGTATGACGCCGGACCGACCGTAGATCGCCCCCCGCTCCGATGTGGCAGGACCCGGACCGGCAATAACGTCGGGGCATGACAACTGAGCAGATGGTGCGGGCCCGCGGGCTGACCAAGATTTACGGCGCAGGCGACACCGCAGTGCGGGCGCTGGACGGCGTCGACGTGGACTTCTCCCGCGGGGCATTCACCGCGATCATGGGCCCGTCCGGTTCGGGTAAGTCGACGCTCATGCACTGCCTCGCCGGGCTGGACATGGCGACATCGGGGACTGTGCACCTCTCCGGCACCGAGATCACCGCGCTGGGTGACCGGGCGCTCACCGAGTTGCGTCGGGAGCGAATCGGTTTCGTGTTCCAGGCATTCAACCTGTTGCCGGTGCTCTCGGCCGAGGAGAACATGCTGCTGCCGATGCGGCTCGCGGGCCGGGTTCCCGAGCGTGGTTGGCGGGACGAGGTGGTGCGCCGGCTCGGGCTGTCCGACCGGCTCGAACACCGGCCGCACGAGCTGTCGGGCGGTCAGCAGCAGCGCGTCGCGGTGGCGCGCGCCCTGCTGTCGCAGCCCGATGTCGTCTTCGCGGACGAGCCCACCGGTAACCTCGACTCGCGGACCGGCGCGGAGGTGCTGGACTTGCTGCGCTCGAGTGTCCGCGAGACGGGGCAGACCGTGGTGATGGTGACCCACGATCCGGTGGCGGCGTCGTACGCCGATCGCGTGGTACTGATCGCTGACGGCCGGATCGCGGGCGAGATCGATCGACCCACAACGGATTCGGTGATCGAGACGATGCGCGCGCTCGGCGCCGACGACCTGAGCGGGGCACGCTGATGCGCGGCCTGGCCTGGGCGCAGATGCGTGTTCACGCCGGACGCTATCTCGCGTCCATGCTGGCGGTCGTCATCGCCGTCGCGTTCATCGTGGCGACGCTGACACTCAACTCGACGCTCAAGGCCAGCGTCACGGATTCGCTGGCCGGACAGTATGCGGCGACGGACGTCGCGGTGACCGGCGGCGGTAGCTCGGCGGCTGTGGCCGCGGTCGGCGCGGTGCCGGGAGTGCGCGCGGTGACGGAGGACGTGTCGACCTCGGTGAAGATTCGTCGCGACGGCGCGGGCGCGTCGTACGGTTCGGCGGTTTCGCTGTCGCAGGATGCGGGTCTGCGCTGGCAGAAGCTCGCGGACGGGCGGCTTCCTGCGGGACCGGGAGAGGTTGCGGTGGCTGCAGATTCGGGGATGCCGATCGGATCCGAGCTGACGGTCGTGGCACAGCGTACGGACAGCCAGATCACCGACAGGGTGAAGGTGGTCGGCGAGATCGACCTCGCGGGTTCGGCGCAGCAGGCCAACGGAACCACCGTGTTCGCGACCTCGGCCCAGCTGGACGAGTGGACGTCCGGTGAGGGGCTGCGCGAGCTGAGGATTGCAGGTGACGGGTCGGTGTCCCCGGAGCAGTTGGTCGAGCGAGTCCGGGCGGTGCTGCCTGAAGGCGCGACCGCGGAAACCGGCGCTCGGCAGGCCGAACTGGCGTCGCAGCAGTTCCTCGGCGAATCCGACATTCTGGCGAGTGTGCTGCTGGCGTTCGGTGCGATCGCGGTGGTCGTGGCGGCGCTCGTCATCTCGAACACATTCGCGGTACTGCTCGCCGCCCGGACCCAGGAGCTGGCCCTGCTGCGTTGTGTCGGCGCCACGGCTGCACAGGTTCGCCGCAGTGTGCGCGCCGAGGCGGCCGGGGTCGGCGCGGTGGCGTCGGTGCTGGGCGTCGGCTCCGGAATCGCGTTGGCGTGGCTGGTGAGCCGGATCGCGGTGGCTGCTGATGTCCCGATTCCGTTGCGCACGTTGAGCGTCACACCGGTGACGGTGATCGTGGGCCTCGTCGTCGGCGTCGTGATGACGCTGACCGCGGCGTCGGCGCCCGGTCGCGCGGCGACGCGCGTCTCGCCCCTGGCAGCGCTGGCGCCACTGGAATCCACGCCGGAGACGGTTCTGGTTTCGCGGACCCGCCGGCTCGTCGGCACAGTGGCGCTGATCGTTGGGATCGGCGTTCTCGGCGCCGGCGTGGTGATGACGCAGGTCCTCGTCGCGTGTGCCGGCGGCCTGGTCACCTTCGTCGCGGTGGTGTTGTTGAGTCAGCGAATAGTTCCGGCGGGGATCGCCCGGGTGGGTGCCGTGCTGGGGCGATTCGGCGGGCCGGTGGGCCTGCTCGCGGCGGGCAACGCGGGTCGCAATCCGCGGCGTACTGCGGCGACCGCGACCGCCCTGCTGATCGGCGTCACACTCACCAGCACACTGGTGGTCGGGATTGCGGTGACGAAGGCCAGCGCGCCCGGGAAGTTCGACGACCAGTTCCCGGTGGACGTGACCATCGGTTCGCCGGGATCGGCCGGGTTGCCGATCGAGTTGGCGGACCGGGTCCGGGGGCTCGACGGGGTGGACGCGGTGAGTGCGCTCGGGACGGCTGATCTGGCGCTTGCCGATGGGCGAATGCTCTCGGTGACAGGCGTCGATGTCGCGGCCGTGCGGGCCACCCTGCGGACGGATGTCGATCTGCCAGGCTCGTGGCAGCTGCTGTTGCCGCCGGACGAGCTCCGCGCCCTCGGGCTCGCGGCGGGCGGGACGATCGCGGTGACCGGCAACGCGGGACGGGGGGAGCTCACCGTCGGATCCGGGGTGGACGGCGCACCGGCACTCACCGACGAGCGCGCGCTGGCGGCACTGTCGTCGCAGGTGAAGACCGATCAGATGTGGATCCGGCTCGCGGACCGGCTCAGCGACGACGACCGCCGGGCGGTACAGGACGAGATCACCTCGGCCGCCGAGCAGGTGGCACCGGGCAGCGATGTGGGTGGCTCGCTGGCCATGCGCTCGACTCTCGACACCGTCCTGGACACGTTGTTGCTGATCGTCGCCGGGCTGCTGTCGGTGGCGGTAGTGATCGCCCTGATCGGCGTCGGCAACACGATGGCGCTGTCGGTGCTCGAACGCCGCCGCGAGTCGGGGCTGCTGCGTGCGCTGGGGCTGGCCCGGTCGGGGCTGCGCTCACTGTTGTTGTGGGAGGCGGTGCTGATTGCGGGGGTGGCGTCGGCGCTGGGCGTCGCGCTCGGCCTGGCGTTCGGCATCACCGGTTCGGCGTCATTGTTCGGGTTCGACGACCTGGTTCTGAGCACGCTGCCGTGGTTGGCGCTGGTGCTGATCACGCTCGGCGGCGGACTGGCCGGGGTCGTGGCGGCGCTGCTGCCGGCGCGCCGGGCGGCGCGCACGGCTCCGGTGGCGGCACTCGCGGGATGAGTGCCAGGCGGGATCGGGCCGAGCGCGGCCGGATCCCGCCGGTCGTCACAGCCGGGTGGTGACCTTTTCCGATTCGACGCGGCGGGCCACTGCCGCGTCGTCCGGGTTCGCTACCTGCACCAGAGAGGCGCCGGCAGCGAACACCGCGATCAGGCCGGCGATGAGCTCGGCGTCGGTGTCCCAGGGCTGGACCGACAGGACGCGGTCGGTGGCGGTGAGGTTCTGCTCGGCAGCGGCAGCGCGTGCGGCGGTCAGCACCTCGTCGACGCCGCGGCCGTCGAGCGCAGCCGGTCCGGATGCAGCAGCGCGGAACTGGTCACCATGCACGCGTACCGCGGTCGCGTAGTCGGTCACGCCGACCGGAAGATCCGGTACCGGGCGGCCGAAGGCGTCGAGTGAGAGAACCGCGACCTCGGGGATCTCGGCGACGTCGTCGAGGCGATCGAGGGTCACCAGCGCGGCGTCGGCGCCGGGATCGGCGTCGAGGGTTACCTCGAGCCCTGCCCACCACGCGCCCAGCAGCACCGCGGCGGTCTGCCAGTGCGCCGGCAGCAGAACCGCGACGCGGGCGCCGGGGATCAGCGCGAACTCGTCACACAACAGGTTCGCGGTCTTGGCCGCCCAGTTCGCGAGAGTCAGGGCTGAGAGCTCTACTCGTTCGCCGGTAGCGTCGTCGTAGTAGGTGATCCGCGGACCGGCCGGGTCGGCCGCCAGGATGGGATCCAGGATCGCGGTGGTCAGGTTGGTCACGGGTGATTCCGATCGGTCGACACGAGCACGGGCGCTCGATTGGCAGCTCAGTTGATGCAGTCCCTCAGTTCACACAGTCCCTCAGGTGACGCAGTCCCTCAGTTCACACAGTGTGGACCCTTTGTTCCGGCGTCGATGGGGGGGCCGGGTTCCACGGGGGTGGGGGAGGTTCCTGCGCTCCCGACGCCGCCGGACGCCGATGCCGTCGACGACCCTGAGGGCCCCTTGTAGTCGCCGGCGAGGACAACCCGGACCTCTCCCGATTTCAGTGACGAGTCGGTTTCGATCGGCAGTCCACCGAGGGTGACCGAAACCGCTTGTGCGCCCTTGCTGTCGGAGTCGTTCGCGAACACGGTGCTGCGGGTGACGGATTCGCCGGTGTTGTTGCCGACATCGCCGAGTCCGAAGCCCTTGTTCTCGAGCGCTGTCCCGACGCTCGAGGCGAGGCCGCTGATGTTGCTGTCGTTGGCGACGTCGACGGCGACGGTCGAGGTGTCGATGTCGGGCATTTCGGTCGGTGTCGTGGATGTGGTGGTCTCGGAGTCGTCCTCCGCCGGTTCCGCACCGACGAGCCCGGCGACGTACTTGCGCACGGCCTTGGGATCGACCTGCACGATCGATTCGCCGTAGTCGGTCATGCCATTGATGTCGACGACGGGGATGGTCTCGAACTGCACTTTGCCGCCGGCGAGATCCTGCAGCTGGGTCGCGAATTCGATGATGTCCCAGTCGGAGTCGAGCACCACGGACCGCTGGACAGCCGAGCTGAGCTGGTTGAGCTTGCCCGGGCTGGTGAGGGTCTTGGCGCTGAGGACCTGGCGCACCAGCGAGGCCATGAACACCTGCTGGCGGACGATCCGGTCGAGGTCGCCGCGGGGCAGGTTGTGGCGCTGGCGCACAAAGCTCAGCGCGTTCGCACCGGTGAGGGTCTGCTCGCCGGCCGGGAACTTCGCGCCCGAGAGTGGTTCGTCGACAGGCGCATTGAGGCACACGTCGACACCACCCACCGCATCGGTGAGGAGGACGAACCCGAGCAGGCCGACTTCTGCATAGTGGTCGACGGTGATGCCGGTGAGCTTTGCAACCGATTTGATCAGCGCCTCGCGGCCGGCTCGGGTGGCTTCCTTGTCGGCCTTCGTGTCCGATTCGCCGTCCTCGACCAGCTTCTGGCGCTCGGTCTCCTTGGTCGCGCCGTACGCCGCGTTGATCTTCGACATGCCGATGCCCGGTACGTCGACATAGGCGTCGCGGGGGATGGAGATCGCGGTGGCGGAGCTGCCATCGGTGGGCACGCGCACGAGCACGATCGTGTCGGTGTTGGACGCGACCTCGTTGCCGGCGTGCAGTGCGTCGAGCTCGGACTGGCTGAGCGGGTTGCCGTGGGCGTCGGTGCGACTGTCGGTGCCGACCAGCAGGATGTCGACCGCGCCGTCCTTGACGCCGCCGAGACCGAGGCCTCCGACAGTCGCGAGGTTCGATCGCAGCGAGTCGATACTGCGCCAGGCGAATCCGGTGACGACGAGCACGAGGACCGCCGCGATTGCGATCGCAATCTGGGTGCGTGAGACCGGAGCTGTCGGTCGCGGCACCTCCCGTGCGGTCGGCTCCTGCGGCACGTGTGACCCCTCCCTGACGTTCGAACTTCTACCGTGGTCAAGGCTACTGGTGTTCGTCCGTCGGTTCGGGAAGTGATCCCCGGCGTGCCAGACTCTGGCCTGTGAAGAGGATTCTGGTGACCGGTGCCCACGGCCAGTTGGGTACGCAGCTGCTGCGCTGCGCGCCCGGCGTTGCGGTGCCCGTCTCGGGCGTCGGGTCCGCGGAGCTCGACATCACCGACCGTGATGCGGTGGATGCGTGGGTGGAGCCGGATTCGGTGGTGATCAACTGCGCCGCGTACACGGCCGTCGACGCCGCAGAGTCGGACGAGGCGAGAGCGACCGCGGTCAACGAGATCGGTCCACGGAACCTGGCTCGAGCGTGCGCGAACCTGGGTGCGCATCTGATCCACGTCTCCACGGATTATGTCTTCGCGGGCGACCGGGCCGGTGACTCTGCTGCGCCGTACGAGACGGACGCACCCACCGGTCCCCGGTCCGTGTACGGGCGCACCAAGCTCGCCGGTGAGGTGGCTGTCCGGTCCGAGCTGCCGAGTGCCCAGATAGTCCGCACTGCTTGGGTCTACACCGGTGCGGGAAGCGACTTCGTCGCGACGATGCTGCGGCTCGAGCGGGAACGCGACACGGTGAGCGTGGTCGCCGACCAGGTGGGCTCGCCGACGTATGCGGCCGATTTGGCTGCCGGACTGATCGAGCTGGCCGTCACCGGAGGGAGGGGTGTGAGGACGCTGCACGCGACCAATGCGGGGATCGCGACGTGGTTCGACCTCGCACGGGCGACGTTCGAGGGCGTCGGCGCCGATCCAGGTCGGGTCTTGCAGTGCACGAGCGCCGAATTCGTCCGGCCCGCGCCCCGGCCCGCATACTCGGTGCTGTCGTCACGTGCGTGGGATGCGGCCGGGCTGACTCCGCTCCGTCCGTGGCGCGACGCGCTGACCGACGCACTGGCGCAACTTCGATGAAGCCGTGCCGCGATGCAGCGGTTAGGCTGGCCCGCGTGAGTTCGAAGCTGGCCGTGGTGACGGTGACCTACTCGCCCGGCGAGCACCTCGAGCATTTCCTGGGCACCCTGGGTGACGCGACGACCGAGAATCCGCAGGTGATCCTGGCCGACAATGGATCAGTGGACGGCGCCCCCGAAGCCGCGGCGGCGGCGCATGAGCACGTCCGGCTGCTCCGGACCGGCGGGAACATCGGCTACGGCGGCGCGATCAACCGCGCGGTCGCCGAGATCGACGAAGACATCGAGTTCGTCCTCGTGGTCAATCCCGACGTGCGCTGGTCGCCCGGCTCGATCGACGAGCTGCTCGCCGCCGCCGAGCGGTGGCCGCGCGCGGGCGCGCTGGGTCCGATGGTTCGCGAACCCGACGGCAGCGTCTACCCGTCTGCCCGTCAGGTGCCCGATCTGATCTCCGGTGCCGGTCACGCTGTGCTCGGCTCTGTGTGGCCGTCGAATCCGTGGTCGCTGCGGTACCGGCAGGAGACCGAGACCATCACCGAGCGTCCCGCCGGCTGGCTGTCCGGCTCGTGCCTGCTGCTGCGCCGAGCCGCGTTCGATTCGGTCGACGGCTTCGATTCCCGCTACTTCATGTACATGGAGGACGTGGACCTGGGCGATCGGCTCGGCAAGGCAGGCTGGCTCAACGTCTATGTGCCCTCTGCCGAGGTGACCCACGCGAAGGGCCACGCCGCGGGCAGGCATCCAGAGCTGATGTTGCCCGCGCATCATCAGAGCGCATACCGCTTCCAGGCCGATCGTCACCCGTTGTGGTGGCAGGCGCCGTTGCGATGGGCGCTGCGGGGCGGACTCGCCTTGCGTTCGAAACTGGCCGTTGCTGCCGCGGTGCGTGCGCGCCGCGAGTACGAGCGTCACGAGATCGAGATTGAGGGGAAAGCATGACATCTGCTTCGGCGACCGACGCCGTAGTCCTGGTCGGAGGCAAGGGAACCCGGTTGCGTCCGTTGACGCTGTCCGCGCCCAAGCCCATGCTCCCGACCGCCGGATTGCCGTTCCTCACCCACCTGCTGGCGCGTATCAGGGCTGCGGGCATCGACCATGTCGTGCTGGGGACGTCGTTCAAGGCGGAGGTGTTCGAGGAGCACTTCGGTGACGGGAGCAGCCTGGGCCTCGAGCTCGAGTACGTCACCGAGACCGAGCCGCTCGGCACCGGAGGCGGCATCCGCAACGTGCTGCCGAGTCTGCGGGCCGACAACATCATGGTGTTCAACGGCGACGTCCTGGGCGGCACCGACCTCGGAGGTGTTCTCGACACCCACTACAGCACCGACGCCGATGTCACACTGCATCTCGTGCGGGTCGGAGATCCTCGCGCGTTCGGTTGCGTGCCCACCGACGAGGAAGGCCGCGTCACGGCGTTTCTGGAGAAGACGCAGGATCCGCCGACTGATCAGATCAACGCCGGCTGCTATGTCTTCCGCCGCGAGATCATCGAGAAGATTCCGGCAGGTCGCCCGGTCTCGGTCGAGCGCGAGGTATTCCCGTCGCTGCTGGCCGACGGCGCCCGCGTGTTCGGTCACGTCGACAGCTCGTACTGGCGTGACATGGGAACGCCGGAGGACTTCGTCCGAGGTTCCGCCGACCTGGTCCGCGGCATCGCGCCGTCGCCCGCGCTCGAGGGTCCGCGCGGTGAGTCGCTGGTGCATCCCGGTGCCGGCGTAGCACCCGGTGCGGTGCTGATCGGCGGCACGGTCGTCGGCCGCGGTGCGGAGGTCGGTGCGGGGGCACGCCTCGACGGTGCGGTGCTGTTCGACGGTGCGGTCGTCGAGGCCGGTGCAACAGTGGAGCGGTCCATCGTCGGTTTCGGTGCCCGGATCGGTCCGCGCGCGCTGGTGCGGGACGCGGTGATCGGCGACGGTGCGGATGTCGGAGCCCGTTGTGAGCTGCTGCGCGGTGCCCGAGTGTGGCCCGGTGTCTCGCTTCCCGACGGTGGTGTGCGCTTCAGCACTGACGTGTGATGCGGCACTGAGCAGGGATTCTTAGTCTTGCTACTGAAATACTGGGGGCATGATGTTGCAGGAACCCATCTTCCGCCGGTACGTCGCCCTCGGTGACTCGTTCACCGAGGGTGTCGGCGATCCCGACGCCACCCGGCCCAACGGGCTGCGGGGCTGGGCCGATCGGGTGGCCGAGGAGCTCGCCCGTCGCAACGCCGACTTCGGCTACGCCAACCTCGCGATTCGCGGTCGGCTACTCGGCCAGATCATCGACGAGCAGCTCGACGCGGCGATTGCGCTCGAACCGGACCTCGTGACGATCTATGCCGGCGGCAACGACTTCATGCGGCCCAGGATCGACCTCGACGCGCTGGTCACGCGCTACGACGAGGCGATCGGCAAGCTGGCCGCCACCGGGGCGACCGTGCTCGTGTGGACCGCGTTCGACGCCGGCTGGTCGGCGGTGTTCGGCAAACTGCGCGGCCGCTCGGCGATCTACAACGAACTGGTGCGCGCGGCGGCTGACCGGCACGGCGCTCGCATCGTCGATTTCTGGCGCTTCGACGAGTACCGGGACCTGCGGATGTGGGACTGGGATCGGTTGCACATGTCGACGCCCGGCCACCAGAACATGGCCATTCGGGTGCTCGAGACCCTGGGCGTCGAGCACCATATCGTGATGGATCCGCTCGGCCCGGAACTGCCCGCCGACCGGGCCGCGCAGCGGCGGGCCGACCTCGCATGGACGAAGGATTTCCTCGTGCCGTGGGTGAGCCGCCGGATTCGGGGCACCTCGTCCGGCGACGGTGTCAGCGCCAAGCGGCCGACGCCGGCACCGATCCGGTAGACCGCACACGAACGGCGAACGCCGATCGCGAACCCGGGGGTTCCTGCGTCCGGCCGGTTGTGGTCCGGCCACACTGGACGGGTGACCGACGAGAGCGGAATCGACCGGAGCATGCTCGGTCGGGCGTTCCGGGTGCTGAACTCCTTCACTGCCGGACGACCACGGATGACGCAGTCCGAGCTGAGCCGTCGAACCGGGCTGCCGCTGCCCACGGTGCACCGGCTGTGCGCGCAGTTGACGGACAACGGCGCGCTCGAGCGCAACGCGGACGGACGGTACGAGATCGGTGTCCGGTTGTGGGAACTGGGCGCCCTCGCGCCGCGGGCGCACGGACTCCGGCAGGTTGCCATGCCCTATCTGGAGGACCTCTACGAGGCCACCCACGAGAACGTTCAGCTCATCGTGCGTGAAGGGCTCGAGGCCCTCTGCATCGAGCGGCTTTCCGCACGGGGGGCGGTAACTGTGGTCGGCCGCGCGGGCGGCCGGTTGCCGTTGCATGCATCGAGTGGAGGGCTGGTTCTGCTCGCGCACGGGGGAGCCGATCTCCTCGCCGAGGTGCTGGCCGCCGGGCTGGAGCGTTTCACCTCGAACACGATCACCACCGAGCATCGCCTGCGGTCGACGCTCGACGAGATCCGGCGGACCGGGTACATCGTGTGCCGAGAGCATCTCAATATCGGCACGTTGGCCGTCGCGGCGCCGATCCTGCGAGCCGACGGAGCGGTGGCCGCATCCATCTCTGTCGTCGTCAGGGCGACCGACGATCCGGCTCCGCTCATTCCCGCGCTGAGGGCCGCGGCGCGGGGGATCTCTCGCGGGGCGAGCTGACCCGGATCGCCCGGCCGTCGCGGAATTCCGTTCTTTCACTGAGTGAAAGTGATGCTGGTGCGGTAGTCGGCCGGCGGGAACAGTGGTGGCGGTCACGATCTACCTAGGAGTAACCACATGACGAACTCGAGCACCCAGGTCGGCATCGTCGGCGCCGGCCCGGCCGGACTGATGCTCTCCCACCTCCTGCACCTGCGCGGTATCGAATCCGTGGTGCTCGAGGCACGGACGCGGGAAGAGGTCGAAGGCACCATCCGCGCCGGTGTACTCGAGCAGAACACCGTCGACCTGATGGTCGCGACGGGGCTTGGCGACCGGGTGAAGGCCGAGGGCCTCGAGCACCACGGAATCGAGCTGCGCTTCGGCGGGCGTGGGCACCGCATCGCGTTCGACGAGCTCACCGACGGCCGTGCGGTGACGGTCTACCCGCAGCACGAGGTTCTCAAGGACCTCATCGCCAAGCGTTTGGCCGACGGCGGCGATATCCGGTTCGGTGTCTCCGACGTCGAGGTTCATGACCACACCACCGACACGCCGTCCATCACGTACACGGACGCGGACGGCAACCCGCAGACCGTCACGTGTGCCCTCGTCGGAGGCTGCGACGGCTCGCGGACGAAGACCCGCAGCCTCATCCCCGAGCCGTCGATCCGGCAGGATCACTTCCGCCAGTACCCGTTCGCGTGGTTCGGCATCCTCGCCGAGGCGCCGCCGTCGTCCGAGGAACTGATCTACGCCAACCATCCGCGCGGGTTCGCGCTCATCAGCACCCGAACCCAGGAGGTCCAGCGCCACTACCTCCAGGTGGATCCGGACGACTCGGTGGACAACTGGTCCGACGACCGTATCTGGTCGGAGCTGCATGCCCGGGTAGATGGAGAGGGTGCGGAGATCAAGGACGGCAAGATCTTCGAGAAGTCGATCCTGCAGTTCCGCAGCTTCGTGTGCGAGCCGATGCAGCATGGCAATTTGTTCCTGGCCGGCGATGCCGCACACACGGTGCCGCCGACCGGCGCGAAGGGTCTCAACCTCGCCGTCGCCGACGTCTACGTGCTGTCGAAGGGGATGGCCGAGTTCTTCGAGACCGGCAACCGCGGGCGCCTCGATGCCTACACCGAGACAGTCCTGCCGCGCATCTGGCGCACGCAGCACTTCTCGTGGTGGATGTCGTCGATGCTGCACCGCCTGCCCGATGCGTCCGGCTTCGACCACAAGCGTCAGGTCGCCGAGCTGGACATGGTGACCCGATCGGTCGCTGGGCGCACCCTGATCGCGGAGAACTATGTGGGCACGCCGCTCGGCTGATCGGCAGTTCGACCGACCCCGTGTCGGGGGCGGGGCCGGCCGAATCTGAAGGGCAGGCACAGTCATGGTGCGCCTAGCGCCCATCACGCCCGGATGGCAGCACGAAAGGGCCGGTTCCACTGGATGATTCGGGAAATCCAGTGGAACCGGCCCTTGTCTCGTACTCGGGTCAGGCGATGCGCTCGAACACCGCGGCCAGGCCTTGGCCGCCGCCGATGCACATTGTCTCGAGGCCGTAGCGGGCCTCGCGGCGGTCCATCTCGCGCAGCAGTGTCGCGAGGATGCGGGCGCCGGTCGCGCCGACCGGGTGGCCGAGCGAGATGCCCGAGCCGTTGGGGTTCAGGCGCGCGTCGTCGGCCTCGAGTCCCCATGATCGGGTCACGGCGAGGGCTTGCGCGGCGAATGCCTCGTTGAGTTCGATCACGCCCATGTCGGCCAGGCCCAGGCCGAGCCGCGCGAGCGCCTTCTCGGTGGATGGGACGGGGCCGATGCCCATCGTGCGCGGCGGGACGCCGGCGACGGCCCAGCTCGCGAGCCGGGCGAGCGGGCGCAGGCCGAGGGCCTTCGCCTTCTCCGGCGTCGTCACGATCGCGATTGCGGCGCCGTCGTTCTGGCCGCTGGCGTTGCCGGCGGTGACGGTGGATTCGGGGTCGACCTTGCCGCGGATCGGGCGCAGTTTCGCGAGTGATTCGACGCTGGTGTCGGCGCGGGGGTGCTCGTCGGTGTCGACGACCAGCGGGTCGCCCTTGCGCTGGGGGACCGACACGGGGACGATCTCCTGCGCGAACACCCCGTTGTTCTGGGCCGCGACGGCGCGCTGGTGCGACTGTACTGCGAGTGCGTCCTGATCCTCGCGGCTGATGGAGAACTCGGCGCGCAGATTCTCGGCGGTCTCGATCATGCCACCGGGAACCGGATAGTTTCGCCCGCCAGCGGTGACGCGGGCGCGGGCCAGCCGGTCATTGAGTGCCAGCGACTCACCCCGCACGCCGTACCGCATTCCGGTGGCGTAGAACTCGGCTTGACTCATGGACTCGACGCCGCCGGCGAGGACGAGGTCGCTGCCGCCGGACTGGACCTGCATGACGGCCTGGATGATCGCCTGCAGGCCGGAGCCGCAGCGGCGGTCCACCTGTAGGCCCGGAACATCCACGCCGAGACCGGCATTGAGCGCCGCTATGCGGCCGATCGCGGGGGCCTCGCCGCCGGGTGACGCCTGACCCAGGATGACGTCGTCGATGTCGGCACCGGAAATGCCGGTTCGGCCGACCAGTTCGCTGATGACGGTTGCCGCTAGGTCCTCGGGGGCGATGTCGCGGAACACGCCGCCGAAACGGCCGACCGGCGTGCGGAGGGGTTCGCAGATGACTGCGTCAGGCATGGCTACTTCCTTGGTGATGAGATGATTGCGACTGGGTGCGTGCGAGATCGGCCGAGATGGCTTCTGCGGTGGCGACTGCGGCCGGGACGAGGGTGTCGTACACCGCCTCCGTCGAATACCGAGCCGCTTGTGTCGAGATGTTCACGGCCGCAATGACGGTGCCCGAGCCGTCCCGGATCGGTGCCGCGAGGGAGCGCAGACCCTCCTCGAGTTCCTGGTCGACCACGCAGAAGCCGTCGGATCGGATCTTGTCGAGCTCGGAGCGCAGCGCCTCGGGCGTCGCGAGGGTGCGTCCGGTGAGCGGAGTCAGTTCGACCCGTGCCAGGTACGCGTCCAGGTCGGCGGGGCTCAGCCCAGCCAGCAGCACGCGACCCATCGAGGTCGCGAATGCGGGGAAGCGGGTGCCGATCGTGATGGACACCGTCATGATCCGCCGTACCGGTACCCGGGCGACGTATACGACGTCATCCTCGTCGAGGATCGAGACCGAGGTCGACTCGTGGACCCGGTCCGACAGTGCCTCGAGGTGCGGTGCGGCGATGTCGGGCAGCGACAGGCTCGACAGGTAGCTGTACCCGAGTTCGAGCACGCGTGGGGTCAGCCAGAAGGCGGAGCCGTCGGTGCGGACGTAGCCGAGTTCGGTGAGGGTGAGCAGGAACCGGCGGGCCGTCGCGCGGGTGAGGTCGGTGGCGCGGGCGACGTCGCTCAGCGTTCGGCGCGGGTTCTCCGCGCCGAATGCCCTGATGACGGACAGTCCGCGCGCGAGTGACTGGACATAATCGGTCGAGGCTCCGGTCGGTTCGGTCCCGCCCTTGTTCGTCACTGTCAGGAACTCCCCTCGGTGGTACTCGCCAGATCGGCGAGCGCCTGCTTACCGAGCGCGAAGGCCCGGTTGCTGTTCGGCACACCCGCGTAGACCGCGGTATGGAGGAATACTTCCACGAACAGCTCCGGGTCCATGCCCGCGCGCAGCGCGGCGCGGATGTGCATGTCGAGTTCGTGTTCGTTGCCGACAGCGGTGAGGATCGCCATCGTGAGCAGCCGACGAGTCTGGTGATCGAGGCCCTCGCGGGCCCAGATATCGCCCCACGCGGTGCGGGTGATGAAGTCCTGGAACGGTTCCGTGAAGTCGGTGGTGCCGGCGATCGCCCGGTCGACGTGCGCGTCGCCGAGCACCGAGCGGCGCACCGACATTCCGGTGTCGTACACGGCGCGGCGGACCACACCGACGGGCGAGGCGCCGGCGACGTGCTGCGCGATCAGCCGGGTGATCGCACCGGCCTGCTCGACGTTGGCGAGATGCGCTCCGGGAGACAGCACGTGGAACTCGGCGCCCGCGACGCCGTCGGCGATCGCCTGCAGTGCCGCCGGGGGAGTGGGGCCGTCCTGCTCCGCCGCGATCACCATCGTGGGGGCGACGATGCGCGCGAGGTCGGCGCGGCCGTCCCACTCGGACAGTGCCTCGCAGCACGCGGCGTAGCCCTCGTCGGAGGTGCCGCGGACCATCTCGACGTGCCGCGCGACGAGCTCCGGATCACGTTGTGCCAGTTCGGGAGTGAACCAGCGCCCGACGATCGACTCGGCGATCGACGCGATGCCGTCGGCGCGGACGGTCGCGGCCCGGTCCAGCCACGGCTGCGCCGGGGCGAACTGTGCCGCCGTGCACATCACGGTCAGCGTCTGCACCCGTCGCGGGTGGTGCGCGGCCAGCCACTGTCCGACGGCGCCGCCGAGGGACAGGCCCACGAAGTGCACCGCGTCCAGGCCGAGCGTGTCGAGCAGCGCGAGCACGTCACCGCCGAGGTCGGCGATCGTGTACGGGCCGGCCGGGGCGGGGGAGCCGCCGTGGCCGCGGTGGTCGACGGCGATCACGTGGGCGCGGGTCGACAGCGCGCGGATCTGGGGATCCCACATGTGCAGGTCCGAGCCCAGCGAGCCGAGCAGCAGGACCGGTGGGGCGGCGGGATCGCCATGCAGTTCGAAGTGCAGGGCGCAGGGCCCGTCCTGGGTCATTCGAGTCCTCCGAGGGTTCGGTCGGTCTGTGTGCTCCGGACGGCCAGCGCACGATCGACGAGGTCGACGGCGTGGCCGAGGTAGTGCGACGGATTCAGCAGGTCGTGCAGTTCGCCTTCGGTCAGGTGCGCGGTGATTTCGGGATCCTGTTCGAGCGGGTGTCCGGATGCTGCTGCGGCGGAGACGATGTCACGCGCCGTATCGGTGTGCGCGGCGAGCGCCCCGGTGACCCGCTCGGCAAGGATGAGCCCGCCGGTGAGGTCGAGGTTGCGGGCCATCGTGTCGGTGTGGACGTGAAGCCCACCGAGGCTGGATGCCAGCCGATGGGCTGCTCCGCCGGTGAGCCGCAGCAGATCGGTGATCGTCTCCCACTCGGCGTGCCATGCGCCGGCCGCGCGGGCGAACTCGTGGTCCATCGACGACAGGATCGTCGAGACGAGTCCCGGCACCCGCCGGGCGGCGGCGCGGGCGGTGATCGCGGCCACCGGATTCTGCTTGTGCGGCATGGCCGACGATCCGCCCGGGGCACCCTCGGCGAGTTCGCCGAACTCGGTCGAGGCCATTGCGACGATGTCGGTGGCCGGCTTCGACAGCGCACCCGCCACGACGCCCAGCGCGGCTGCCAACGCCGCGACGGGGGTGCGGGTGGTATGCCACGGCACGACCTGCCGGGCCAGACCGAGTTCGTCAGCGAGGGTGTCCGCGATCGCGAGTCCGTGCGGGTGCACGGCCGCGAGAGTGCCTGCCGCGCCTCCGAACTGGACGGGCAGCGCGGACAGTGCATGCTCGAGCCCTGCGGTCGCGTCGTCGAGGCCGGTGAACCAGCACACGGCCAGCGCCCCGAACGTGGTCGGGAGGGCTTGCTGCCCGAGCGTGCGCGCCACCATGGGGGTGGTGCGGTGCAGCCGGGCGAGTTCGGCCGCGGAGTTCGCCGCTGCCCGCAGATCGGCGAGCAGGTGATGACCGGCCCTGCGCGACAACAGCATCAACGCCGAATCCATCACGTCCTGACTGGTTGCGCCGACGTGCACGGCCGAGGTGGGAACACCGTCGGCGGCGCAGGTCGTCCGCAGGATCTTCACCAGCGGTATCACGGGGTTGCCGCCGGCTGCGGACCTGCGGCCGAGGTCGGCGATGTCGAGCCCGCCGGGCTCGGCGAGCCGGGACGCCACCGCCGTCACCGTCGTTGCGTGCTCCGCCGCGACCAGGCCTGCGGCGGAAGCCGCCCGGGACAGGGCGGCCTCCACCTCGAGTAGGGCCACCACCCACGCGCGGTCCGAGACCGCCGCGGCGACGCCGGAATCGCCAGGATTCGGGCCGGCGCCGAAGAGAGGGTCGAACAGTTCGCCGCGGGTGTGGTTCACGAAAGGCTCCTGATCACAGCTCGAAGAACGGCGTCTCGACGCCCTCGGGATCGCTGTCCTGAACATAGACCGTGAGGCGGTAGCCGTCGTCGGTCTTGTGTGCGATCAGCTTGGGCCGCTGCGATTCGGGCAGCGACGCGAGTACCGGGTCGGCGGCGTGTGCGGCGGTGTCCTCGGGGAAGTACAGCCGGGTATACAGGCGCTCGAGCATGCCGCGGGCGAAGATGCCGACGTTCACGTGCGGCGCCTCCACCGTGTCGTTCTCGGCGGGGAGCGGGCCCGGCTTCACGGTGTGGATCACCGCGGTTCCGGTCTCGTCGGCGCCCGCCCGGCCGAAGCCCCGGAATCCCGCAGGCACCGGCTCGAGCACGCCGCGCGGGTCGTCGGTGTGCGTGAAGCGGCCCGCGGCGTCGGCCTGCCAGGTCTCGACCATCGCGTCCGCGACCGGAACTCGATTGCCGTCGATGACGCTGATACGCAGGGTGATCCGGCCGGGTGCGTCAACGGGGGCGGCGTCGGGGCCGTCCTCCCACGGCAGCCCGATGTGCCAGTACGGACCGACCGTTTGCGACGGGGTGACGCCGAACTCGGCCGTGGTGAAGTCGCCGGGTGTGACCGGGTAGAGCGGTGCGGTGTGCTGGGAGGCGGTGTCAGTCATCGTGGTCCTCGTCGGCGTCGAACGGGGTGGCGTCGCGTCCGCGCAGGACGATGTCGAAACGGAAACCCAGGGCCCGATCGGCCACGGTTGCGTCGTAGTCGAAGACGCTGACCATGCGGTGGCGGGCCGCGGCGGGGACGGCGTTGTAGATCGGGTCCTGGAAGAACAGCGGATCGTCCGGGAAGTACATCTGCGTCACGAGGCGCTGCGTGAAGGCCTGGCCGAACAGCGAGAAATGGATGTGGGACGGGCGCCACGCGTTGTCGTGGTTGCGCCACGGGTATGCACCCGGCTTGATCGTGGTGAAGCGGTAGTGGCCATCGGCGTCGGTGACACAACGGCCGACACCGTCGAAGTGCGGGTCGAGCGGAGCGGGCCAGTTGTCACCGACATGCCGGTACCGTCCGCCGGCATTCGCCTGCCACACCTCGATCAGTGTGTTCGGCACGGCCTTGCCGCCCGAGTCGAGGACCCGGCCGTGCACCACGATGCGCTGGCCCTGCGCCTCGCCGCCGTTCGCGATGCTCAGGTCGGTGTCGCCCGGCTGGACGCGATCCGCGCCGAACACCGGGGCAGTGATCTCGGTGAGTCGCTGCGGGATCAACTTCAGCGGCTGGCGCGGGCTGCGCAGACCGGTCGTCTTGTAGTCGGCGAAGTCCGGCGGGGCGTTCACGCCGGCGCCGGGCGACCGGTACTGCGGGGGCAGATGAAGCATGGAAGACCTCTTCGGAAACACGGACGAGGGGAATCGAGAGATTCTGTTCGCAATGTGGACGATGTGACGCTATGCGAACACCCTAGTGCGTTCACGTTCGGCAATCAACGGCATCGGGGTCCAAATGTTCGCTATGCGGACGGTGGTTCACAATACGCACGACTCGTCGTATGCTGGCCGCCATGATGGACAAAGTCATTGACACGCCGGCCGAGGCCGTCGCAGACGTACCCGACGGTGCGACGATCGCCGTCGGTGGATTCGGCCTGGTCGGAGTGCCGGAGATCCTCATCAACGCACTGCTCGAGCAGGGTGCGACGGGCCTGGAGACGGTGAGCAACAACTGCGGCACCGACGGCTTCGGGCTCGGCATGCTGCTCGAGAAGGGGCGCATTCGCCGCACAATCAGCTCGTACGTGGGCGACAACAAGGAGTTCGCGCGCCAGTACCTGTCCGGGGAGCTCGAGGTGGAGCTGACCCCGCAGGGCACGCTCGCCGAGCGTCTGCGCGCGGGTGGCGCGGGCATCCCCGCGTTCTTCACCCCGGCCGGCGTCGGAACGCAGGTCGCCGAAGGTGGCCTGCCCCGCCGGTACGACGGCAACGGCGGCATCGCCGTCGCGAGCCCGGTCAAGGAGACCCGCGAGTTCGACGGCACGACGTATGTCATGGAGCGTGGCATCGTGGCCGATTTCGCTCTCGTGCACGCGTGGAAGGGTGACCGCCACGGCAACCTGGTCTTCCGCCGCAGCGCCCGCAATTTCAACCCGCCCGCCGCCGCAGCGGGCCGGATCACGATCGCGCAGGTCGAACACCTCGTCGAGCCGGGTGAGCTGGATCCCGATCAGATCCACACCCCGGGCATCCACGTGCAGCGCGTCGTGCACGTGGGCAAGGTCACTGTCGGAATCGAGAAGCGAACGGTGCGAGCATGACTCAGGTAGTGACCCAGAAGCTGACCCGCGAGCAGATGGCCGCGCGGGTGGCCCGTGAGCTCTCCGACGGGCAGTACGTCAACCTCGGCATCGGCATGCCGACGCTGGTGCCGAACTACATCCCCGACGACATCACCGTCGTCCTCCATTCCGAGAACGGTGTCCTCGGGGTGGGCCCGTATCCCACCGAGGACGAACTCGACCCCGAACTGATCAATGCCGGCAAGGAGACCATCACGGTCCTGCCGGGCGCGTCGTACTTCGATTCCTCGCAGTCGTTCGGCATGATCCGCGGCGGCCAGGTGGATGTCGCGGTGCTCGGGGCGATGCAGGTCAGCGCCCGTGGTGACCTCGCGAACTGGATGATCCCCGGCCACATGGTCAAGGGCATGGGGGGCGCGATGGACCTCGTCCACGGCGCGGGGCGCGTCATCGTGATGATGGAGCACGTATCCAAGAAGGGCGAGTCGAAGATCCTCGACGAGTGCACCCTTCCGCTCACCGGCAAGGCGTGCGTGCAGCGGATCATCACCGACATGGCCGTCCTCGACGTCACCGACGAGGGGCTGCGGCTGGTCGAGACCGCGCCCGGCGTCAGCGTCGACGAGGTCGTCGCCGCGACCGCCGCGACACTGCTGGTCCAGTAGTAGGCGGCTGCGCCGCCCGTGCGCGCTTTCGGTAGCTCTGGCTACCCAAAGCGCGCACGGGCGCGCAGCGCCAGATGGTCGATCGTCTCCTTCTCGGCGCCGTCGGGCAGGTCGTCGATCGGCCACCAACGCAGATCCTGGGACTCGTCGCTGATCACGATCGGCACGGCCGATGCGGGTCCGGGCGCCCGGACGAGGAACCGCAGATCCAGGTGCCGCGTCGGAACGCCCAGCGAACATGTGATGGGGTGCGTGTGCGCCGACAGCAGCCGCGGATCGATGCGCAGCCCCTCTATGCCCGACTCCTCACGAGCCTCCCGCAGCGCGGAGTCGACGACGGTCTCGTCACTCTCCTCGCAGTGGCCACCCAGCTGGATCCACCGTCCGACCCTCGGATGCAGTGTCAGCAGGACGTGTGAACCGTCCTCGTCCAAGACGAGCGACGACGCCGTGATGTGCCCCGGCGCGTGCTTGCGCAGACAGCCGTCCGGCGCCGAGCCGAGGAACGCGAGCATCGTGTGCCGGAGCGACTCGGCATCGCCGGACTCGGTGTGCCAGTTCTCGAGCGCGTCCACCGCCGAGGCATGCAGCGACTGTGCCGTCATCTACAGCTCCAGCAGCGCGTCGCCGGGCGTGACCGGTTCGCGCACCGTCAACGCCTCGAGGGGATGCCCGACGGCGATCGCGCCGAGCGGCTGCCAGTCGCCAGGCAGCTCCAGCGCCTTCCGTACCGTGTCGGCCGCGAAGATCGTCGAGCCGATCCAGCAACTGCCGATCCCCTTGGCAGCCAACGACACCAGCAGCCCCTGCACGGCTGCACCGACCGCGACGGTGAACATCGTGGACTCGGCGCGTGTGCGGCGTTCGTCCGGGTAGTCGTGCGCGCCGTCCGGGACGCAGAACGGGATCACCACTTCCGGCGCGCGGAAGAGGATGTCGCCCCGCGCTACTCGCCGCTCGATGTGCTCGGCGCTCATGCCGTCTGCAGCGAGGTCCTCGCGCCAGCGCTGCTGCATCGTGTCGAGCACACGCTTGCGTATCTCTGGGGTACGCAGCCATACGAACCGCACCGGCCGGGTGTGGTGCGGGGCCGGTGCGGTGAGCGCCTCGGCGATCGACTCGCGCATCGTCTCGGGATCCACCGGCTCGTCGGAGAATTCGCGGACCGATCGGCGCAGTAACAGCGCCTCGCGGCGGCCCTGTTGGAAGGACTCCTCGGTGCCGAGCCAGAACAGGTCTTCCGGACCCCGCCGGATCAGCTTCTCGGCCGCCGAACCGTCGTCGGCTAGGTCGAGCCCGCGGACCACCGCGATCGGCACGCCGCCGAGCTTGCCCTTCACCAGATCGCCCGCGGCGGCGATCTCGTCGGCGACGGCGACCTCGGTGACGAACAGTTCGTTGCCCTGACTGTCGACCGCGCCTGCGTACGCGTGCAGAACCGGAATGCCCGACGAGCCGATCGCGGCGTCGGTCTGCCCGATTCGCCACGCTCGTCCCATCGTGTCGGTGACCACCACCGCGACGTCGATGCCGAGCCGGCCACGTAGCTCTTCGCGCAGCTTCCGCGCGCTGCCGTCCGGATCCTCCGGTAGCAGAGCAAGTTCAGAGGCGTCGACATTGGAGCCGTCGATACCCGAGGCCGCCTGCACGATGCCGAGCCGGTTCTCGGTGATGAGGGTGCGGCCCTTACGGGCGACGACGCGCACCGCCTCCTGGTCGACGAGTGCGCGGCGGGCCGCGTCGCGTTCCTCGGGATCGGTGGGTGACGCCACGATCCGTCCCTCGACCTTCGAAAGCACCTTGCTCGTGACGACGAGGACGTCGCCGTCGGCGAGCCACGACGCGGCGGCGGCAACGGCGGCGGCGAGGTCGTCGCCCGGCCGGAACTCGGGCAGACCGGACACGGGCAGGATCTCGATCGCGCGCCCTGCGCCGTGGTCGCGGACGCGCCCGGGCGCGCTACCGTCGTTCACAAGTTCACTCCGGCAAGGTCGAATGCGGCCCGCACCATCTCCGCGGTGGTTTCGGGGCTGGACATGATCAGTGGCACGCTGCGCACCTCGACGCCCGGCAGATCGGCCTCGTCGGTGGAGTGGATCAACCACCCGTCGAGGATTCCGGTGCCCGACCGCGCACCGTAGTGGCGGCCGATCGCCTCCGCGGAGGTTTCGACGCCGATCACGTCGAGACACTCGTCGGCCATGCCGCGCAAGGGTTTTCCGCCGATGATGGGGGAGAGGCCGACGATCTTGGCGGTCGTCGTCCGCAGTGCGCCGCGGATACCCGGGATCGCGAGGATGGCGCCGATGCTCACGACCGGATTCGACGGCGCGAGTAGGACGATGTCTGCCGATTCGATCGCCTCGAGCACGCCGGGCGCGGGCTTCGCCTGGTCGGCGCCGATGTACGCGAAGCTGTGGGTGGGGACCTGCGCGCGGTACCGGACCCACCACTCCTGGAAGTGGATCGCACGCTGCTGGCCGGCGGCGGGATCCGTGTGGTTGTCGGGGTCGGTGATGACGACGTGGGTTTCGCTGCGATCGTCGGACACCGGCAGCAGCGCGACGCCCGGCTGCCAGCGGTTGCACAGCGCTTCGGTGACCGCGGAGAGCGGGTAACCGGTACGCAGCATCTGGCTGCGGATGAGGTGCGTCGCGATGTCCCGGTCGCCGAGGCCGAACCAGTCCGGCTGCGCGCCGTAGGCTGCGAGTTCCTCTTTCGCATTCCAGGTTTCGTCGGCGTGTCCCCACCCGCGCTCGGGATCGATCCCGCCACCGAGGGTGTACATGCAGGTGTCGAGGTCGGGGCAGATCCGCAGGCCGTGCATCCACACGTCGTCGCCGACGTTGACGACGGCGGTAATCCGGTGTTCGGCCGAGTCGCCGGAACGGTCAGAGCCGAGCAGGCTCCGAACTCCCTGGAGGAAACGGGCACCTCCGACGCCGCCAACCAATACAGTCACGTTCACGACCCGAAGCCTAGGTGGTGGCGAAGTGGCGAGTGCGACGCCGTCTCATCCGGCCGGGTTGTACCAGAGTGCGCGAGGGGCGTGGGATAGTAAACGACTTTCCCGTTTCAGCTTGACCCCGACACGCACTGGCGTGTCTAATCACATGGATGTCATTCCAGGTTCGAGGGGCGAGTTCACTTGGAGCGGCCCTCGGTTCGATCGATTTTTCGAACTTCGGCCCGGATCGTCATCCGGGCGGGAGCGGCAGCACGAGATTCGATAGCAATCGACAGCAATCGACACTATCTGCGCTACAACAGGTGAGGAGGCGGAGCGATGCCCTACCAGCACTTTGAGTTCGATACCCCTCTGAGCGTGGTCGGCGACGAACCGCGGACCAATTCCGAAGCGGGCGTGGTACCTAGCGTCTGCTACGACGAGTTCGAGCTCGGGGTCACCGTGCCCCAGCTCAGCGTGATTCCAGGCTTCGACGCGTTGTTCGACGCCATCGAGGACCAGTGGCAGGACCGCGCGCTGTGCGCGCAGACCGACCCCGAGGCGTTTTTCCCCGAGAAGGGCGGCTCCACTCGCGAGGCCAAGCGCATCTGCATGGGCTGCGAGGTTCGCGGCGAGTGCCTCGAATACGCATTGTCCAACGACGAGCGATTCGGCATCTGGGGCGGGCTCTCCGAGCGTGAGCGCCGTCGCCTCAAGCGCGGAATCGTCTAGGCGTTTCTGTTGCGCAGTCCATCCGTTGCCTGTCAGTCCCGTTGGCGGTTGTGAGCAGCTGCTGGGACACGTGGTCACCCTGCCGCGGGGGACTCGCTTCCAGCCGCAGTGTGGTGTGCCATCACCGGCCGCCACATCGCGGCTAGCTCGGTCCGCGACTGCACCCCCAGCTTCGCGAGCACCCGGGTGATGTGCTTCTTCACGGTCGACTCGCCGATGTCCAGATGCTTGCTGATTGCGCGATTCGTCCAGCCGTCGGCGACCAACCGCGCCACTTGATGCTCGCGGATGGTGAGCGGGCTGGCATCGACGTGTGCTGCGGCGAGTCGTAGATGCCTTCGTAGCTGTGCCGCGAGATGGGGCCGCAGCTCCGCGAGGATCTCTGCGTCGCGTGGATCGAGGACTGCGTCCCCGACGCCGATGACCCCGAGGAACCCGTGCACCGGTAGTTCGGTGTCGAGCCAGACCATCACCTTGTCCGTAATTCCGTTCGGGACAAGGAAGTTCTCGATGTAAGCGTCTTGGGGTGGGGCAATTGCCGCCTGGAGCAGTTGCGGCAGGCATGCGGTGCCATGCAAGTGCAATACGGTGCGGGCTTGCTCGGTGGCAAAGACGTCGTCCCGGGCGAAACGCGCGAGATAGCTGTCGATCAATGGCTCCGCGAGCCCGACGGTCACTGGGTCCCGCAGTTCCAACTCGAGGGTGGGATGCTGTCCCAGGAAGAATGTCAGGTGCTCGTAGCCGAGCCGCTCCGTCACGGAGTCCAGCACCGCCGCTCGGAACTCCTCCGTGTCCTCCGCCTGCGCGCAGTCGCGCAGCACGCCGAGGATCGAGCGATAGTCGCTGGCGCTCAACATGTGTTCCACCTCTCAGCGTCGGACCCCGACCCTAGGTCGAGTGGCACCGATTCACCAGGGCATCCGAGTAGCACCTTTGGACCATTGCCGCCCCGATGTGATTGCAACCACACTTCTTCTTGCTGATCGAGATGCCCACCAGGAGGAGGACAACAATGTCGCTGACCAACGAAGAGAAGATCGCTCTGCAGCGTGCGACCATTGTCGAGCACATGGCCGCAGAGAACGCCCACGACTGGGAATCCGTGTACGACACCTTCATCCGTGATGACCGCGCGTCCTATGACGTCATTCCGTTCTCCGCCCGCTATGCAGGCTTCGGTGGCGTGCAGGACTTCTATCAGGCGTTCGAGTCTGCCTTCCCCGACTTCGTCCTTGTCAGCACGCACGAGTACGACGTCCCGGGAACGTCCATCCGCGAGGTCACTGTCACAGCCACTCACCAGGGCGAGTTCGCCGGCGTTCCCGCGTCCGGCAACCCGGTGACCTTCGAGCTTGCCGCCTTCTACATTTTCGGCACCACCGACGAGGAGGCCGGCAAGCTGCTGGCCGAGCGCGTGTACTTCGACACCGACACCGTGGTCCGACAACTGCGCGGCGAAGACGGGGGTACCGGCGTCGGCCTTGCCGAGGACGAAAAGGTTGTCGCATGACCGCCGCCCTGACCGTCGATCATGAGATGCGCGAGCTCACCGTCACCGGCGCTCAGGGGTGTGCGCTCCTGGTCCGCGACTTCGGTCCGAGGGAGGCGCCGGCAATCGTCCTGGTCCACGGACTAGGCGCCGACGGACTGGTCTGGCGGCACCAGATCGACGCACTTGCGGGTGAGCACCGCGTCATCGTGGTCGACTTGCGGGGGCACGGCCGGTCCGAGGCGCCGGACGATGCCAGCTACAGCAGCTCGTCGACCTGGGCCGCAGACCTCGCCGCTGTGCTGGCGCAAACCGGGGTCTTCCGCCCCGTGGTGATCGGATGGTCCTATGGCGGACTGGTGGTCGCCGACTACGTCGCCGCTCACGGCACCGATTCCATCGCGGGCATCGCACTGGTGGCGCCCTTGCGCAAGGTCGGCACCGACGAGGCGTTCGGCCTGCTCGCGGAGGTGTTTCTGGGAGTCGTGCCGGGACTGCTTGCGGACACCTTGCCCGAATCCGTGGCCGCCGCGAGAACGTTCGTCGACCTCATCCCCGGCGTGCCGTGGACCGATGCCGAACGTTACGAGCGGCTCGGTGCGGCCCTGACGGTGTCTCCTGCGGTTCGCGCGGCCATGTTCGCCCGCGAATGCGACACCGACTCCGTGTGGGTCGATGTGAAGGTGCCAATGTTGCTCGCATACGGCACGGCGGACCAGATCGTCAAGCAGGAGTCCACGATGTCCCTGGCAGAGCTGCTTCCGGACGCTACCGTCAGCGTGTACGACTCTGCAGGGCATTCGCCCTTCACCGACGCCGCCGACCGGTTCAACCGGGACGTCCGGGACCTCGTCGCCCGAACCCGTTGAGAACAGCGAGGCGCTCGCCTGGGACACCCCGGCCGAGCGCCTCGCTCAACTCGTCACCGTCGTCGCCCGCGCGCTGGTCCAATCGGTCACTCGTCGGTTCCGGGAAACTCGGGGTCGATCAGTTCAGGGTCGACGCCCAGATATGTCGACACCTGTTGCACCAGCACATCGCAGACGAGATCCTCGAGATCCTCGACACCCTTGGCGCGCAGTTCGATCGGGCGTCGGAACAACACGATGCGTGCCCGCGTCGCCGTCCCGTGCCGATCGATGCCGGCCGGGATCAGGCGCGACAGCGGAACCGGGCCGTCCGCTACCACCTCCGGCGGCCAGTTCACCGAATCCGGATCGAGCGCGCGGATTCTCGGGACGTCGTCCACCGCGATGTCGAGCTTCGTCAGCCGATCGTGCCACCGGCCGTCGATTGGTTCGAACGCGCGGAGCACCAGTAGATCGAACTTCTCGGCACGGGTGCGAGCCGCCGGAAGATCTGGCGGCAGGAGTGGCCCGCGGATGCCTCGACCCCGCCGCGACACCGAACGCGAAGTCAGCGGGCGGGGACGTCGAGCTCTGGACATATCCTCGACATTACGACAGCGGGGCGCGTCGCCGTCGTTCCGGTGTGTCCGAGTAGGCCAACCGGTCACATGCGGTTAGTCTCCTTGCTTGTGAGATCACTGCGTCGCTGCGTTCGGCCTGGGTGCAAGAACCCTGCTGTCGCGACCTTGACGTACGTGTACTCCGATTCCACCGCTGTCGTCGGGCCGTTGGCCACTGTCGCCGAGCCTCATTCGTGGGATCTGTGCGACCCGCATGCGTCGCGCATCACCGCGCCCAAGGGCTGGGAACTTGTGCGTTACGAGGGCGGGTTCTCCTCGAGTACGCCCGACGAAGACGATCTGACCGCGCTTGCCGAGGCCGTTCGTGAGGCCGGTCTGGGTGAGCGTCCCCGTGCCGACACCGGATCGTCGGGTGGATCGTCGGAGTTTCGTACCGGCTCTGCTCAGCCGTCGGCTCCGCCGACCGCGCGGACCGGTCGCCGCGGCCATCTCCGGGTCTTACCCGATCCAGCGAACTGACCGGTCGGGTCGAGTTCTCCCAGGCCTCGGTCCAGTCGATTCCCGATGCGGTTCAGCCGATCGGGCAGCCACGGATCCTGCTCGGGAGGCGTGGTCGGGGTACGGACCACTAGGCTCGGTGGGCGAACTTGGTGGCACGACTCGCTCAGACCACCAGCGTGTGCGTTGCATCTACGAACAGCAGGAGTAACCAGTAGTGGCTCGATCTGTCGAATCCGTGAATGCCGTGATCAAAGCCTACGACGTGCGTGGTGTCGTGGGTGATCAGATCGATGACGACTTCGTGCGGGATGTCGGTGCGGCGTTCGCGCGCCTGGTCCGCGACGAGCAGACCGGCACCGAGCCGGTGCACCGTGTGGTCATCGGCCACGACATGCGCGCCTCTTCGCCGGAGCTGTCCCGCGCCTTCGCGGAGGGTGTGACGGCGCAGGGGCTGGACGTGGTGCTCATCGGCCTCGCGTCCACCGATCAGCTGTACTTCGCCTCCGGCATTCTGGACTGCCCCGGTGCGATGTTCACCGCGAGTCACAACCCGGCCAAGTACAACGGGATCAAGTTGTGCCGCGCCGGTGCCAAGCCGGTCGGTCAGGACACCGGACTCGCCGTGATCGCCGGTGAGGTCGCTGCCGGAGTGCCCATGTTCGACGGACCGGAGGGCGAGATCACCGAGCAGGATCTGCTCGCCGAGTACGCCAGCTTCGTGCGTGGCCTGGTGAACCTCGCCGATCTCCGCCCGTTGAAGATCGCCGTCGACGCCGGCAACGGCATGGGCGGGCATACGGTGCCCGCGGTGTTCGAGCCGATGCCGGTGACGGTGCTGCCGCTGTACTTCGAGCTCGACGGGACCTTTCCGAACCACGAGGCCAACCCGCTCGACCCCGCCAACCTGGTGGATCTGCAGGAGCACGTGCGTGCGACAGGCGCCGATATCGGCCTCGCATTCGACGGCGACGCGGACCGGTGCTTCGTGGTGGACGAGCTGGGTAACCCGGTGTCGCCGTCGGCGGTGACCGCGCTGGTCGCCGAGCGCGAGCTTTCCAAGGAGCCCGGCGCCACGATCATCCACAACCTGATCACGTCGCGGGCGGTCCCGGAACTGGTCGAGAAGCTCGGCGGCGTCGCGGTGCGCACCCGGGTGGGCCACTCCTTCATCAAGCAGCAGATGGCCGAGACCGGTGCGGTGTTCGGCGGTGAACACTCCGCCCACTACTACTTCCGCGACTTCTGGGGAGCCGACTCGGGCATGCTCGCGGCCCTGCACGTCCTCGCCGCGCTCGGGGAACAGGATCGTCCACTGTCCGAGCTGATGCGCGAGTACGAGGGTTACGCGGCGTCCGGCGAGATCAACTCGACTGTCGCCGACGCCTCCGAGCGCACCGCGGCCGTCGTCGCGGCGTTCGGTGACCGCACGGTATCGGTGGACCGCCTCGACGGCGTCACCGTCGATCTCGGTGACGGCGCCTGGTTCAACCTGCGGGCATCCAACACGGAGCCATTGCTGCGACTCAACGTCGAGGCGCGCACCACTGCCGATGTGGACGCGCTGGTTGCGGAGATCCTCGGAGTTGTCCGCGCCTAGTCAGTGATTTGCTGGGATACTCGAGGCACCTGAACTCGTCGGGGAAGCGAGTGGGAGAAAGGGAGGTGTGTTCGCTATGACAGCTCCGTCGTCTCTACTCGATCTCGACGACGCCGAGGCGCTCCTCGCCGCCGATGTCGATGGTGCGCTGCGATTCGCCGCACTCGGTGGCGCCCAGATCCGGGCTACCGCTGCAGCCGTCGACGAGGACGGACTGACGCGGCTGCGCGGTCTGCAGCCGCGTAGCGTCGTGCTCGTCACCGGTAATGGCCGGGCCGCTCGCGCGGCCTCCCTCATCGTGGCTGCAGTAGGCGATCGGCTCGGTGTCCCGCTGCTCGGCAGCGGGGGCACACCGATATGGGCCGGGCCACTCGACATCGTCGTCGTGGCCGGTGACGACGCTGGTGATCCGCGGCTCGCCGAATCCGTCGACAGCGCACTGCGCCGTGGCGCCGAGGTGGTGGTGGTCGCCCCCGCCGAGGGGCCGTTGCGCGCCGCTGGAGCCGGCCGCGCGATGGTGTTGCCGCCCCGCGTCGCGGTGCCCGAGCAGCACGGTCTGTTGCGCTACCTGACGGCCTTTCTCGCGGTGCTGGCCGCTGTCGAGGCGGGTCGTTCCACGTTGTTCCTGCCGGATCTGGGGCGGCTCGCAGATGCGGTGGACGAGGAGTCGCTGCGCGATCATCCGCGCAACGAGTTGTTCCACAACCCGGCCAAGTCGCTCGCCGCCCGGATGCAGGGTAGGCGCGTGGTGCTCAGCGGTGATTCTCGCGCGACGGCGGATCTGGCCCGGCACGGCAGCGAGGTGTTGCTGCGCAGCGGCGCTGCGGTGACCGCGGCTGCGGACCTGTCCGATGTTCTGGCTGGAGCACACAGGTTCGAGCCGGATACCTCCCCGATGCCGCCAGGCTACGACCCGCTCTTTCACGACGAGCAGTTGGATGGCCCCGTGCCCAGTGCGCCGCTGCGCTTCATCGTGCTTGCGTCGGAGGCTGGACGAACCCAGGTGGAGCGCCGGATCGCCGCGCTCGCGGATGCAGACGTCGTGGTCGCGTCGTCGGAGGAGGCCTCGATGACGATCGCACCCTCGGATCGGTCCGCGGTGTCCCCGCGGACCGAGATCGAACAGATCGCAATTCTCGCCGGCCGGCTCGAGATGAGTGCGGCCTATCTACGGTTGATCGGTGGTAACTAGTGCGCCAACTCGAAGGTGCGCTCCGGTCTTACGCATGGGGGTCACGGACCGCGCTCGCGGAGCTGTGCGGGCGTCCCAGTCCCAGTGCGCATCCGGAAGCGGAACTCTGGCTGGGCGCGCATCCCGGCGATCCGGCCCGAGTGATCGAGGACAACGAACCCCGTTCGTTGTGGGACGTCGTAGCCGAGGCACCGAGGCGTGAACTCGGTGAGCGGAGCATTGCAGCTTTCGGGGAACGGTTACCGTTCCTGCTGAAGGTACTGGCGGCGGAGGAGCCGCTGTCGCTGCAGGCACATCCGAGTGCCGAGCAGGCCCGCGAGGGATTCGAGCGGGAGGAGCGGTCCGGGGTTCCGGCCGACTCGCCTATGCGCAATTATCGCGACGGTAGCCACAAGCCCGAACTGGTGGTCGCGCTTACCCGGTTCGAGGCCCTCGCCGGATTCCGTGACCCGCACCGGACGGTCCGGCTACTCGGTGCGCTCGACGTGCCGGAGCTCGAGAACTACGTTGCGCTGCTGGCGGGTCAGCCGGATCCCGACGGCCTCCGGGCCCTGTTCACCACCTGGATCACGTTGCCGCCGCATGCTTTGGCCGCGTTGCTGCCGCGCGTGCTCGACGGCTGTGTCGGCTATCTTTCGTCCCGGACTGATCCGGCCGATACAGAGTTCGTTCCCGAGGTTCGGACCGCGCTCGAACTCAGCGAGGGCTATCCGGGTGACGCGGGCGTGCTCGCGTCGTTGTTGCTCAACAGGGTGACCCTCGAGCCGGGCCAGGGCCTGTTCCTCGACGCCGGAAACTTGCATGCATACCTGCACGGAACGGCGGTCGAGATCATGGCGAACTCCGACAACGTCCTGCGCGGCGGGCTCACGCCCAAACACGTCGACGTCCCGGAGTTGTTGCGGGTCCTGGATTTCGAGTCCGTCGATGTCCCGGTGCTCACGGCCGAGGGGACCGAGCGGGCGGGGGAGTTCGTCTACCGGACACCGGCGCCCGAGTTCATGCTGTCGCGGATCGACCTCGATGCGTCCGGCGCGAGCGCCGTGGCGGTCGGCGAGGTCGATTCGGACGGACCGCAGATCCTGCTGTGTACGTCGGGTGCTGCGAAGCTGTCCAGCGGGTCGCAGTCGATGATGCTCGAGCGGGGAGCTGCCGCATGGATCTCGGCTGCGGACAACGAAGTTCAGATCCAGGCGTCCGCAGAGGACACACAGATCTTCCGGGCCGGGGTCGGCGCTCTCCTGTCCTGACCGGGGGATCCCGCGGGTTGCCGGTAATCCTCGATCGTCCCGTAGCCTGTGAGCCGCGCAGGGTCCAGGAGAGGAGTAGCCAGTGTCGGCTCACGCGGGTAAGAAGGCGATTCTCGCGGCATTGACCGCGAACGCGGGTATCGCGGTGGCGAAGTTCACGGGTTTCCTGATCACCGGATCGTCATCGATGCTGGCGGAATCGGTTCACTCGGTCGCAGACACGTCGAACCAGGGCCTGCTCCTGTTCGGCCAGAATCGCGCCGAGCAGCAGGCCGACAAACTGCACCAGTTCGGGTACGGGCGCAACCGGTACTTCTATTCGTTCGTCGTGGCGCTGGTGCTGTTCACCCTCGGCTCGCTGTTCGCGGTCTACGAGGGTGTGCACAAGATCCAGCATCCGGAGGACCTGTCCTCGCCGATCGTGGCCGTAGTGATCCTGGTGGTCGCGATCGCGCTCGAGTCCTACAGCTTCCGCACCGCGGTGAAGGAATCTCGTCCGCTCAAGGGCAAGGCGAGCTGGTGGAGCTTCATCCGCACCTCTCGCACCCCCGAACTGCCCGTCGTGCTGCTCGAGGACGCCGGCGCACTGATCGGCCTGGTTCTCGCTCTCGGCGGCGTCGGACTGACGATGCTCACCGGTGAGCCGGTGTGGGACGGCATCGGCACTCTCTGCATCGGCGTGCTACTCGGGGTGATTGCGATCGTTCTCATCATCGAGATGAAGAGCCTGTTGATCGGTGAGGGTGCCACGCAGGACGAGGAAGACCGTATCCTCGCGGCTCTCGTCGACGGGGTGCGGATCGATCGGGTCATCCACTGCCGGACGCAGTATCTGGGTCCGGAGGAGATCCTGGTCGCGGCGAAGGTCGCGATCACGCCCGGATCCGGGATCGAGGATGTCGCGACGGCGATCGACGAGGCGGAATCGCGCGTCCGTGCGGCCGTGCCCGCGGCCCGTCTGATCTATCTCGAACCGGACCTGTACCGCGTCGCGGGGAAGTAGTCGGTTCGGCAACGGCCGACGAGGAAACCGTGCTGGGCGCGGTGACCGGGCATACGCTTGACGATCATCCCCACCTCCAGAGGAGGCTGCGATGGCGTCACCGGACCGCAGGGGCACGAAGAGCCGCTCCGGGCTGTTTCGAACCAAATCGATCGAGCAATCGATCCTGGAAACCGACGAACCCGAAACGAAGCTACGCAAGGATCTGACTGCCTGGGACCTGACCGTTTTCGGCGTCGCCGTCGTGATCGGTGCCGGTATCTTCACGCTCACTGCCCGGACGGCCGGCAACGTTGCCGGACCTTCGGTGTCACTGGCCTTCGTGTTCGCGGCGATCGCGTGTGCGCTCGCCGCGCTGTGCTACGCCGAGTTCGCGTCGACAGTGCCCGTCGCGGGCAGCGCGTATACATTCTCTTATGCGACATTCGGTGAATTCGTCGCATGGATCATCGGCTGGGACCTCACTCTCGAGTTCGCGCTCGCCGCATCGGTGGTCGCGAAGGGCTGGTCGCTGTATCTCGGAGAAGTTCTCGGAAGTGCGTCGCCGATCCTGCACATCGGATCGGTGAAGGTCGACTGGGGTGCGGTGCTGATCGTCGCGATCATCACGGTTCTGCTGGCGACCGGGACCAAGCTGTCATCACGTGTTTCGGCCGTCATCACCGCGATCAAGGTCGCGGTGGTGCTGTTCGTCGTCGTGGTGGGAGCCTTCTACATCAAGAGTGCCAACTACTCGCCGTACATTCCGCCGTCGGAGGCCGGTTCCACCGGGGAGGGCATCCGCCAGTCGCTCTTCTCGTACGTGACCGGCGCTGGCGGCAGCACGTTCGGCTGGTATGGACTGCTTGCCGCAGCCAGCCTGGTGTTCTTCGCATTCATCGGATTCGATGTGGTCGCGACCACTGCCGAGGAGACCAAGGATCCGCAGAAAGCACTGCCGCGAGGCATTCTCGGCTCGTTGGCCATCGTGACCGTCCTGTATGTCGCGGTTTCGCTGGTGCTCACCGGGATGGTCAAGTACACCGATCTTGCGGGTGACGACTCGACCCTCGCGACCGCCTTCGCCCTCAACGGGATGGAATGGGCGAAGAACCTCATCTCGTTCGGCGCGCTCGCCGGCCTCACCACCGTTGTCATGGTCTTGATGCTCGGGCAGAGCCGCGTGTTGTTCGCGATGTCGCGGGACGGCCTCGTACCGCGGTCGCTCGCGCCCACCGGGCGCCGCGGCACACCGGTGCGGATCACGGTGCTGGTCGGAGTCGTCGTCGGACTTCTCGCGGCGTTCTTTCCGATCGGCACGCTGGAGGAGATGGTGAACATCGGCACGCTCTTCGCGTTCGTGCTGGTTTCGATGGGTGTTGTGATTCTGCGCCGGACCCGCCCGGATCTGCCCCGTGGATTCAGGGTGCCGCTCGTGCCGCTGGTGCCGATCCTGGCCGTGGTCGCGTGCCTGTGGCTGATGGTCAATCTCTCGATCGAGACGTGGTTGCGGTTCGTCGTGTGGATGGCGCTCGGCATTGTCGTCTACTTCGCTTACAGCCGCAGTCATTCGATACTCGCGGTCCGCGCGAGAGCGGCGGAGCGGTAGGCGCCCTGGTCCGCGTCGATCGCCGCGGGTGATTTACAAAATTACTAGATTTGTCTAGTCACAGTACGAGCTGACGGGTATCGTCCAATTCATGGTGATGTCGCTCACATGAGCGGTCTCGTGAAAGGGGATTTCCGTGGCGACGCATGCAACCGCCGATTCGGCGGTGTGGAGGGACAAGAAGCGCTATCTCTGGCTCCTGGGGCTGATTCCGCCGACGGCAATCTTCCTGGCGATCGGGTTGGTGTGGCTGACCGATCGGGTGGGGCTCGGGGTGGTCGCACCGGTGTGGTGGTGGATCGGACCGCTGCTCGTATACGTGCTCCTGCCCATCCTCGACCTCGCCTTCGGTGCGGACGGCCAGAATCCACCGGACGAGGTGATGGAGCAGCTCGAGAACGACCGGTATTACCGCTGGTGTACCTATGCCTACATCCCGTTGCAGATCGTGACCATCGTCCTCGCGTGCTACCTGTGGTCAGCTGACGACCTGGGGTGGATCGGAGTCGACGGCGGGCTCGGGATCATCTCGAAGATCGGTCTGGCGATCAGTGTGGGGTGCGTTGCGGGCATCGGGATCAACACCGCCCACGAACTCGGGCACAAGAAGGACAACCTGGAGCGCTGGCTGTCGAAAATTACGCTCGCGCAGTCCTTCTACGGTCACTTCTACATCGAGCACAACCGCGGGCATCATGTGCGGGTCGCGACGCCGGAGGACCCGGCGAGTTCCCGATTCGGTGAGAGTTTCTGGGCATTCCTGCCGCGCAGTGTATGGGGAAGTCTGCGGTCGTCGTGGGGTCTGGAGAAGGCTCGGCTCGAACGGTTGGGCAAGGGGCCGTGGACGATTCGCAACGACGTCCTCAATGCATGGCTGATGTCGGTCGTACTGTTCGGGGCGATGATCGTGATCTTCGGATGGGAGGTGGCGCCGTATCTGGTGCTGCAGGCCGTCTTCGGTTTCACGCTCCTCGAGACCGTGAACTATCTCGAGCACTACGGGCTGCTGCGCCAGCGCACCGCGAGTGGACGGTACGAGCGTTGCACGCCGGCGCACAGCTGGAACAGCGACCACATCTGTACCAATATCTTTCTGTACCACCTGCAGCGGCACAGTGACCATCACGCGAATCCGACACGGCGCTATCAGACGTTGCGCAGCATGGACATTGCGCCGAACCTGCCGAGTGGCTACGCGAGCATGATCATGCTCGCGTATGTGCCGCCGCTGTGGCGGTCGGTGATGGATCGGAAAGTGCTCGCCCACTATGGCGGTGACATCACCCAGGTGAATCTGCAGCCGAGTAAACGCGAGAAGCTGCTCGCGACGTATGGAGGTGCGGTGTGAGTGCGTATCGGTGCCCGGTGTGCGAGTACGTGTTCGATGAGGCCGTCGGCGCACCACGTGAGGGATTCCCGGCCGGCACGACATGGGACGCGGTGCCCGAGGACTGGTGCTGCCCCGACTGCGGAGTGCGGGAGAAGATCGATTTCGAGCCCTTCTGACGGGGAACAGGACGGTGATCATGAACGAGTACAAGCTGTATCAGTGTGCGCAGTGTGGATTCGAATACGACGAGGAGCTCGGCTGGCCAGAGGACGGCATTGCGCCCGGCACCCGGTGGGACGACATCCCTGACGACTGGAGTTGCCCCGATTGTGGTGCGGCCAAGGAGGACTTCTTCATGGTCGAGGTGGAGCGCAGTTAGGGTCGAACCCATGACCGAGTCATATGAGCGGGTGCCGTATCAGGAGGCGGCACGGCTCCTCCTGCGCGAGTCGATCCTGGGCGCCGTGCACGATCTGTTGCTCGAGCGGGACTGGTCGAAGGTGACGATGACGGACGTCGCGGCCATGGCCGGCATCAGTCGTCAGACGCTGTACAACGAGTTCGGGTCGCGACAGGGGCTCGCAGAAGGGTATGCGCTGCGGCTGGTCGATCGGTTCGTCGATGCGGTGGAGTCCGCGGTGTACGCCCATGTCGGCGACGCGCGCGCGGCCCTGGTGGACGGTTTCGCGGTGTATTTCCACGCCAGTGCCGAGGATCCGCTGGTCCGGTCGTTGCGGAACGGGGCTGCCAAGCCCGATCTGTTACGGATCGTCACGACCGACAGTGCGCCGCTGGTCGCGCGTGCGTCGGAGCGGTTGGCGGAGACGTTCCGGCGGAGCTGGATTCAGGCACCGGAGGCGGATTCGTCGATCCTGGCCCACGGCGTCGTGCGCATCGCCCTCAGCTATGTCTCGATGCCGCCGGCATCGGATCGTGACGATGCGCAGGAGCTGGCGGCGCTGTTGGCGCCCTACGTGGATATCGTGACCAGGGTGTGAGGTACTGCCCGTCCCCAAGGGCGAATGAGTACCCGATAGCCTGGGGAGCATTCCAGACAGCGAACAGGAGAGGCATATGACGACCTCAGTTACTTCGGGGCCGGTGGCAGAGCGCCGCAACGGTATCGATTTCAAGGTGGCGGATCTTTCGCTCGCCGAGTTCGGCCGCAAGGAGATCCGTCTCGCCGAGCACGAGATGCCCGGCTTGATGGCATTGCGCCGTGAATACGCAGACGTGTTGCCGCTCAAGGGCGCTCGCATCTCGGGCTCGCTTCACATGACGATCCAGACCGCGGTCCTGATCGAGACCCTGGTCGCGCTCGGTGCCGAAGTTCGATGGGCGTCGTGCAACATCTTCTCGACCCAGGACCACGCCGCCGCGGCAGTCGTCGTCGGCCCGCACGGCACCGTCGAGGAGCCCAAGGGCGTCCCCGTGTTCGCGTGGAAGGGCGAGACCCTCGAGGAGTACTGGTGGGCGGCCGAGCAGATGCTCACCTGGCCCGGCACGACCGCGAACATGATTCTCGACGACGGCGGCGACGCCACGATGCTGGTGCTGCGCGGCGCGCAGTACGAGAAGGCCGGCGTCGTCCCGCCCACCGACGACGAGCACGACTCGGACGAGTACAAGGTGTTCCTGGCGCTGCTACGTAAGTCGCTCGAGGCCGAGGGCGGCAAGTGGACCGCGATCGCCGAGTCGGTGAAGGGGGTCACCGAGGAGACCACCACCGGCGTGCTGCGCCTGTACCAGTTCGCTGCCGCGGGTGAGCTGGCGTTCCCGGCGATCAACGTCAACGACTCGGTCACCAAGAGCAAGTTCGACAACAAGTACGGCACTCGCCACTCGCTGCTCGACGGCATCAACCGCGGTACCGACGTCCTGATCGGCGGCAAGGCCGCGCTGGTGTGTGGCTACGGCGATGTGGGCAAGGGCTGCGCCGAGGCGCTGCGCGGCCAGGGCGCCCGCGTCACGGTCACCGAGATCGACCCGATCAACGCGCTCCAGGCGCTGATGGACGGCTTCAACGTCAAGACCGTCGAGGAGTTCATCGGCGAGGCCGACATCGTGATCACCGCGACGGGCAACAAGGACATCATCTCCTTCGAGCACATGAAGCAGATGAAGCACCAGGCCATTCTCGGCAACATCGGTCACTTCGACAACGAGATCGACATGGCCGGCCTCGAGCGTGCCAGCGACGTCACCCGCATCAATATCAAGCCGCAGGTCGACGAGTTCACGTTCGCCGACGGTCATTCGATCATCGTGCTGTCCGAGGGTCGTCTGCTGAACCTCGGCAACGCCACCGGTCATCCGTCGTTCGTGATGTCGAACTCCTTCGCGAACCAGACCATCGCGCAGATCGAGCTCTGGACCAAGCCGGACGAGTACGACAACGAGGTGTACCGCCTGCCCAAGCACCTCGACGAGAAGGTCGCGAAGATCCACGTCGAGGCGCTCGGCGGCTCGATCACCAAGCTCACCAAGGACCAGGCCGAGTACATCGGCGTGGACGTCGAGGGCCCGTACAAGCCGGAGCATTACCGGTACTGAGGTACCGCTGACGCTCGGCATCCCCCTTCGGCTGTGGCCGGGAATCGTGTCTCATGATTCCCGGCCACAGGTGGTAATCGGCGGTCCCGTGGACCTTCCCGCGCTACTGTCACCACGTATGACAGCTATAGCGCGAACCGGTGAGCGTCTACTCTTTCGCGACGTCCGGGTGTTCGACGGAGTCTCCGCAGATCTCGTTCACGGCGACGTCCTGATCGAGGGCGGCACGATTGCCGCGGTCTCCGACTCGCCGATAGGCGATGCGCCTGCCCGCGACACCGTGGTCCTCGACGGCGGTGGCCGGGTGCTGATGCCCGGCATGAGCGATGCGCACGTCCATCTGGTCGGCAACGCGAACACGTACATCGACCTGCTGACGGGAACACAGGCCCACATCGCGCTCAATGGCGTCGCCGAGGCGCGGAACATGCTGATGCGTGGCTTCACGACCGTACGGGACATGGCAGGTGATACCGCGAGCATAAAGTCCGCGATCGACCGGGGCCTGTTCCCCGGTCCGCGCATCTATCCGAGCCAGGCCGCGATCTCCCAGACGAGCGGCCACGGCGACTTCGGCAATGTCTACGACACCCCGACCGCACTGGGCGGTGCACCCAACCGGTCCGAAGAGATCGGCTTCATGCGCATTGCGGACGGCGAGCAGCGCGTTCTCGCAGCGGTACGGGAGCAGCTCAAACGGGGAGCCTCGCAGATCAAGCTGATGGTGGGTGGTGGTGCCGCGTCCACCTACGACCCCCTGTACACCGTGCAGTTCACAGCGGGCGAGCTGCGGGCAGCGGTCGATGCGGCCACTGATTACGGAACCTACGTCGCCACCCACGTGTACAACGTCACGGGCATCAGACGGGCCATCGATGCCGGAGTCAAGTCGATCGAGCACGGTCACCTTGCGGACGAGGCGACCATTGCCTTGATGGCCGAGGCGGACGTGTGGTTGTCGATGCAGCCGTTCGCGGAGGACGATCACCACTTCCCGGACCCGGATCGTGCGGAGAAGAACCGCCGGATCTGTGAGGGAGTGGCGGACGTGTACGGCTGGGCGAAGAAGCACGGCGTCAACGTCGCGTTCGGTACCGACCTGTTGCTCGAACCGCAATCTGCCGCCCGGCAGAGCGATATGGCTGTCCGGCTCGCCGACTACTACGGCAACGTCGGGGCGCTGCGAATGCTGACGTCGGGTAACGCGCGTCTGTTCCGTCTCGCCGGCGAACGTGACCCGTACCGGGATGCGCCCTTCGGTGTGATCCAGGCCGGGGCGTGGGCGGATGTGCTGCTCGTCGACGGAAACCCGCTCGACGATCTCGCCCTGCTGGCGGAGCCGGACAAGTACCTGTCCGTCATCGTCAAGAACGGTGAGGTGGTCAAGAACGCGCTGCAGCAGTCCTTTTCGGACGCGAGCTCGGGCGGTGGCCGCGAGCACCGATAGGCTCGGCGTCCGTGGGAACTCTCATCGCACTGGAAGGCCTTGACGGCGCGGGCAAGCGGACACTCGTCGGCAAGGTGGTCGAGCACCTCGAACGCGTCGGATTGACGGTCGCCACGCTCGACTTTCCGCGGTACGGCAGCTCCGTGCACGCGGATCTGGCGTCGGAGGCGCTCAAAGGCGCACACGGCGACCTGAGTGATTCCGTCCACGCGATGGCCGTGATGTTCGCACTCGACCGGGCCGGCGCGGCCGCGCATCTGCGGGAGCTCGTCGCCGGGCGCGACGTGGTGATCCTCGACCGTTACGTCGCGTCGAATGCCGCATATGGTGCTGCGCGGATGCACCAGCACGCCGACGGCGAATTCGTCACGTGGATCGAGGCCCTCGAGTTCGATCGCCTCGGGCTGCCCCGGCCGGATCTGCAGATCTATCTCGACGTGCCGGTCGCCCTCGCCGAGGAACGGGCCCGGCTACGGGAGGCAGCCGACAGCGCCCGGGCGCTCGACGCCTACGAAAGGGACCGTGACCTGCAGTCCCGCACCGGTGAGGTGTACCGGGAACTGGCGGCAGCCGACTGGAATTCGCCGTGGTTGACCGTCATGCCCGATGTCGATCCGGGCACGCTCGCCGATAAACTGGCACTCTTGCATGAGCACAGGGTGCGCCACTGAAGCAATGAACGGCACGCCGTAGGAGCGAACGCGCCTCCCACGGCGTCGAAGGTGTAACGATAGGGATATGAAGCCAAGGATTCTGGTTGTCGACGATGACACAGCTCTCGCCGAGATGCTCACCATCGTGCTTCGCGGTGAGGGATTCGAGCCTTACGTAGTGGGGGACGGCAGTCAGGCGCTGCCGGCTGTCCGTGAGATCCGGCCGGACTTGGTGCTGCTCGACCTCATGCTTCCGGGTATGAACGGTATCGACGTGTGCCGTGTGCTGCGGGCGGAGTCGGGTGTCCCGATCGTGATGCTCACGGCCCGGACGGACACGGTGGACGTCGTCCTGGGTCTCGAATCGGGTGCGGACGACTACATCATGAAGCCGTTCAAGCCGAAGGAACTGGTGGCCCGGGTGCGCGCACGATTGCGCCGCACCGAGGAGGAGCCGGCGGAAGTCCTGAGTATCGGCGACATCATGATCGACGTGCCCGCGCACAAGGTGACTCGTGACAACGCGCTGATCTCGCTCACCCCGCTCGAGTTCGACCTGCTGGTCGCTCTCGCGCGTAAGCCGCGTCAGGTCTTCACGCGTGAGGTCCTCCTCGAGCAGGTGTGGGGGTACCGGCATGCGGCCGATACGCGTCTGGTGAACGTGCACGTCCAGCGCTTGCGCGCGAAGGTTGAGAAGGATCCGGAGAATCCCGAGGTGGTGCTGACTGTCAGGGGGGTCGGCTACAAGGCCGGACCGCCGTGATCGGTGCCGGCCGGACCCGGCGGCGAGCCAATAGGGCGTTTTCGCCGCTGATCCGCTGGTGCCGAGCGTGTGGCAACTGGTTGGCACACGCTTGGCGTCGGTCTCTGCAGCTCCGGGTCGTCGTCTCGACCCTGTCGCTGTCACTGATCGTGATCACGATCCTCGGTGTGGTGCTGACCAGCCAGATCACCGACCGCCTTCTCGAAGCGAAAATCACCGCGGCAACCGAGGAAATCGACCGTGCCCGGAGCACGGTCGAGGCCGAGCTGTCCGGCGCCGACGACAGTGGATCGCTGGAAGTTCGGCTCGAAAGCGCCAGACTCTCGCTCACCAACCGGGCGACGGACGGTGCCCAGACGTCGGGATCTGCGGGTACCTTCGATCCGGTGCTGATCGTGCCCGGGGACGGACCACGTCCGCCCACGTCCAGTGGGCCGGCAGACCAGATACCCGAGAGTTTGCGCGATTTCGTCCGCGCGAACCAGATCGCTTCCCAGTTCGCGACGGTGTCCGATCCGGGTGGTTACTCCGGTCCGGCGTTGATCATCGGCAGCCCGACGGCGTCGGACATCTCGACGCTCGAACTGTATCTCGTCTTCCCGCTCGCGAGCGAGGACCGCAGTCTGTCGTTGGTGCGGGGCACCCTGTTGATCGGCGGCGCTGTTCTCGCGGTGCTGCTGGCGGCGATCTCGATGCTGGTGGCCCGCCAGGTGGTCCTGCCGATTCGGTCGGCGTCGCGGATCGCCGTGCGGTTCGCGGACGGCCGTCTCAAGGAGAGGATGCCGGTCCGCGGTGAGGACGATATGGCCCGGCTGGCGATGTCGTTCAACGAGATGGCGGAGAGCCTGTCGAAGCAGATCACCCAGCTCGAGGAGTTCGGCAATCTGCAGAAGCGGTTCACCTCGGACGTCAGCCACGAGCTGCGCACTCCGCTCACCACCGTCCGCATGGCCGCCGATCTCATCCACGACAGCAGCGACGAGCTGGACCCGGTGCTGAAACGGTCCTCGGAGCTGCTGGTCACGGAGTTGGACCGGTTCGAGAGCCTGCTCGCCGACCTGCTCGAGATCTCCCGTCACGATGCGGGCGTTGCTGAGCTCGCGGCCGAGCAATTGGATCTGCGGATGTGTGCGCGGGCGGCCATCTCGACCGTTCGGCACCTCGCGAAGGATACGTCCACGGAGCTCATTGTCGACCTGCCGGAAGACGCTGTCGTCGCGGAGGTCGATCCCCGGCGGGTGGAGCGCATCCTGCGTAACCTGCTCGCCAACGCGATCGATCACGGTGAGGGCAAGCCGGTGCTGCTGCGTCTGCGGGCCGACGACGATGCTGCCGCGTTCATCGTGCGGGACCAGGGAGTCGGTCTGCGTCCGGGTGAGGAGAAGTTGGTGTTCAACCGGTTCTGGCGGTCGGACCCGTCGCGGGTCCGCCGCTCCGGCGGTACGGGTCTGGGACTGGCGATCAGCGTCGAGGACGCGAACTTGCACAACGGCATGCTCGAAGCGTGGGGCGAACCCGGCCAGGGCGCGTGCTTCCGGTTGACGCTGCCGCGGGTCCGCGGACGCAAGGTGCTTCGCAGCCCACTGCCGCTGAAGCCACCATCGGGCAAGAAGGCTCCGGGGCAGGCACTGCCCGGCGAGAAGGCCGTCGAGCCGGCCGAGACCGCGCCTGCACCCCCGTCGCCACCCGCGCCGGCCAGTACCGACCGGACTGAGTTGACACTGCCGGTGTCGGTCGATCAGCCCGACCCGGACGAAGCGCCGACCGTGCCGCGTGTTCGGGAGCGGGAATCGTGACCGGCACCCGACCCGGAGGGCGCCCGGTCCGCGCCGCTGCGGTTGCTCTGCTGGCCGTGCTGGCGTTGTTGGCCGCCGGTTGTGCGAACCTGCCGGATTCGTCGACCCCGCTTGCGCTCGGGACCATCGAGCGCCCCCCGGTGAGCACGAGCGTGGAGGCGCCGGCCCCCGGCCGGGAACCCGATCTGCTGCTGCGAGACTTCGTCGAGGCCAGCACCGATCCGGCCAACCGTCATCTCGCGGCGCGGCAGTTCCTGACCAAGGACATGTCCGGGCGCTGGGACGATGCGGCGAGCGCCACGATCGTCGACAAGATCGACCTGATCCTGGAGAACCGCACTGCCGACCGGGCGGTCTACACGATTCGGGCGAACCGCGTCGGACAGCTCGAGCCGGGTGGCCTCTACCAAGCCCGAGAAGGAACGTACGAGGCGCGGTTCAGTTGGGTGAAGGTCGACGGAGAGTGGCGGATCGAAGACATGCCTCCGGGCGTGATCATGGACCGTCCGAAGTTCCTGAACTCGTACGAACGCAAGTCGCTGTACTTCCTGGATCCGACGGCACAGACGGTAGTGCCCGATCTACGGTGGGTTGCGACCAGCCAGGACCAGATGGCAACGCAGCTGATCGGGCTGCTCATCGACGGTCCCAAGCCGTCACTGGCCGGTGCGGTGCGCAACGAGCTCGGCAGCGGTGTCTCGGTTCTCGGCACCATCACCAAGGCGGATGGGCGGTCGTCCCAGGTCGGGGTGGGGCTCGGCGGGATCCGTGTCGACTTCCAAGGCCTGGGGAAGATGAACACGCAATCCCGGGAACTGCTTGCGGCGCAGGTGGTCTGGACACTGTCGAGTGCTGATATTTCAGGTCCGTACGTACTCCTCGCCGATGGTCACCCGCTGGATGAGCGCTATAAGGATGGTTGGACGACAGCCGACGTCGCGTCGCTCAACCCGCTGGCGACTGCCGGCGCAACGGTGGGTCTGCACGCGCTGCGCGGGGGTGGATTGGTCAGTGTCGGCGACTCCGGGGTGACTGCGGTGCCCGGCTACTTCGGTGCGTCCGGCAATCTGCGTTCGCTCGCGCTGTCGCAGGACGGATCGCTCGCGGCGGCCGTCGCCGAGACCCGCAGGCCGGTACCGGAGGCGCAGAACGCGTTCGTGGTGGGTACCTACGACGGGAACGTCGCCACCGCACTCGAGGCGCAATCGGTGACGCGACCGTCGTGGTCGCTCGACGGTGCCACGGTGTGGGCGGCAATCAACGGATCGACCGTGGTGCGCGTAGTCCGTGAGACCGGGACCGGCAAGCTCACGGTGGTGAATGTGGAGACCGGCGAGATCTCGGCGCTGGGCGGCCCTATCACGGAACTGCGCCTGTCGCGGGACGGTGTGCGCGCGGCAATGATCGTGGACGGAAAGGTCTATGTGGCCACCGTGATCCGATTGCGGGACGGCGAGTACACGCTCACCAACCCCCGGGCGATCGCCCACGGACTCGGCGGCGCGGCGCTGGCGCTCGACTGGAGTACGGGCGACACGGTGGTCGTGGTCCGATCGGGCGCGGAGATTCCCGTGGTGCAGCTGGCCGTGGACGGTTCGCGGATGGATCCGCTGCCGAGCCGGAACCTCACGTCTCCGGTGCTGACGGTCGAGGCGTCGTCGACGACCGAGTACGTCGCGGACTCGCGCGCGGTGTTCCAGCTCAACAACAACGATCCGGCGGGGGACCGGTACTGGCGTGAGGTCCCCGGACTGACCGGGGTGGGGGCTGTTCCGGTCCTGCCGGGCTGAATCTCGGTCTGGCCGAGCTTGTCGGTGCGCAGCGGCACAATCGGCGGGTGCGCGCCCTCCTGGACCTGATTCTGCCGCTCGAGTGTGGGGGCTGCGGCGACTCCGGTTCCGGATGGTGCGAGCGGTGCCGTAGAACCCTGGCGGACGATCCGGTGGCCGTCCGCCCGCGTGTCGATCCCGGCGTCCCGGTGTGGGCGCTGGGGCCGTATGCGGGGCCGCGGCGGGGCGCGGTGATTGCGGCCAAGGAACGTGGCCGCCGGGATCTGGCGGTGCCGATGGGAATGGCCCTCGCGGGTGCGGTGAACACGTTGCGCCGATGGGGCGAACTCGATCCGCCCGAGCTGGCCCCGTTGTGGTTGGTGCCGGCACCGACCCGGGCTCGTGCGGCCCGGGCGCGTGGCGGCGACCCGGTGCTTCGCATCGCCAGTGTCGTCGCGACGGCCACGGGACGCGGTAGCCGAGTGTGCCCGGCGTTGTCGATGGGCCGCGGGGTGCGAGATTCGGTGGGGCTGTCGGCGGCGCAGCGTCAGGACAATCTGGCGGGCCGGGTTCGCGTGTCGGACAAGGTGCCGGACGATTTTCTTCGCACCCGCCGATCGTGTCCGGAAGTTGTTCTCGTCGACGACGTCCTCACGACGGGGGCGACCGCCGCCGAGTCGGTTCGGGTCCTCGCGACCGCTGGAGTGCAGGTGGGAGCGGTGCTTGTTCTCGCGTACGCATGATCAGACAACTCGGACACCGCCGCCGCGGCTCAGGAAGGTATCTGCACCGGTCGCGGACCGAATGATTGTTTCGCACGACACGCCGGTGAATTCGGTCTGAAGAGTGGCACATGGCGCGGTTACGTACTAGCGTCGCGTTCACACCCGAAGACACAGGTGGGAGGTGATATTTCACGTTCTGACGCCGGGTGGTTCCCTGCCCGGTCTAGATCGAACTCGCCGGTCTCCGAAGTGAGCCGGCCGATATTCGGGAGGTACGAGTGACGACCCCTACGCACGCCTCGGTTTTCGTCGAAGACGACACCGCAGAGGCTCGAGGCACATCGAGCGCGAACAACGCTGAAATCGTCGTCAAAGGACGCAACGTAGAGGTTCCGGATCACTTCCGGGTCTACGTTTCCGAGAAGCTCGCGCGACTCGAGCGCTTCGATCCCTCCATTTTCCACTTCGACGTGGAACTCCAGCATGAACGCAATCGCCGGCAGGCCAAGAGTTGTCAGCGGGTCGAGATCACGGCTCGCGGCAAGGGCCCAATCGTTCGCGCGGAAGCCAGCGCGGACAGTTTCTACGCGGCATTCGAATCCGTGACTGCCAAATTGGAAAGCCGACTGCGTCGCTCGAAGGACCGTCGAAAGGTCCATTACGGAGAGAAGACGCCCGTTTCCGTCGCGCAGGCCACGGCCGCGCTGGCCGAGGACGACTCGCTGGCGATCGATCACGACATTTCCCTCGACGGCGAGGCGCCGCCCGGCCCCGGCCAGATCGTGCGGACGAAGATTCACACCGCCGAACCGATGACTGTCGACGACGCGCTGTACGAGATGGAGCTGGTCGGGCACGACTTCTATCTGTTCCACGACAAGGAGACCGATCGAGCCTCCGTCGTGTACCGACGCCACGCGTTCGACTACGGATTGATACGCCTGGCATGACATTGCGGGTGGTCGGGCTACTCTCTCGACCGTGATTGCGCATACCATGGGATCCGGCTGGGGTCACCCGACCTCGGCCGGATTCCGTTTGTCACATATCTGACACCGAGGAATGAGGACGAAGAAGACCGTGCCGTCACTGTCGCTATCGAAGCTGCTCCGTGTAGGTGAAGGTCGCATGGTCAAGCGGCTCAAGCACATCGCCGATCATGTCTCCTCCCTTTCCCCGGAGGTCGAGAAGCTGTCCGACGAGCAACTCCGGGCCAAGACCGACGAGTTCCGCAAGCGCTACGGCGACGGCGAGACGCTCGACGAAATGCTGCCCGAGGCGTTCGCCGTTGCCCGGGAGGCCGCCAGCCGAGTGCTCAGCCAGCGTCATTTCGACGTGCAGGTGATGGGCGGCGCGGCGTTGCACTTCGGCAATGTCGCCGAGATGAAGACAGGTGAGGGCAAGACCCTCACCTGTGTGCTCCCGGCGTACCTCAACGCGATCTCCGGCGACGGCGTGCACGTCGTCACCGTCAACGACTACCTCGCCCGGCGAGATTCCGAGTGGATGGGCCGCGTGCACCGTTTCCTCGGGCTCGAGGTCGACGTGATCCTGTCCGGGATGACCCCCGCTGAGCGTCGCAAGGCATACGCCGCGGACATCACCTACGGCACCAACAACGAGTTCGGCTTCGACTACCTGCGCGACAACATGACGCACAGCCTCGACGACCTGGTGCAGCGCGGCCACAACTTCGCCGTCGTCGACGAGGTGGACTCGATCCTCATCGACGAGGCGCGTACGCCATTGATCATCTCGGGCCCGGCCGACGCGTCCAGCAAGTGGTACGGCGAGTTCGCCCGTATCGCGCCGCTACTCAAGCGTGACGTCCACTACGAGGTCGACATTCGCAAGCGCACCGTCGGTGTGCACGAGGCCGGTGTCGAGTTCGTCGAGGACCAGCTGGGTATCGACAACCTGTACGAGGCCGCGAACTCGCCGCTGGTGAGCTACTTGAACAACGCCGTCAAGGCCAAGGAGCTCTACCAGAAGGACAAGGACTACATCGTCCGCGACGGCGAGGTCATCATCGTCGACGAGTTCACCGGCCGTGTGCTGGTGGGCCGCCGCTACAACGAGGGCATGCACCAGGCGATCGAGGCCAAGGAGAAGGTCGAGATCAAGGCCGAGAACCAGACCCTCGCCACGATCACGCTGCAGAACTACTTCCGGCTGTACGAGCGGCTCTCGGGTATGACCGGTACCGCCGAGACCGAGGCCGCCGAGCTGCACCAGACGTACGGCCTGGGCGTCATCCCGATCCCGACGAACCGTCCGCTGATCCGTGTCGACAACGGCGACCTGATCTACAAGACCGAAGAGGCCAAGTTCGACGCCGTTGTCGACGACGTCGTCGAGCGGCACCAGAAGGGTCAGCCGGTCCTGATCGGTACCACCAGCGTCGAGCGTTCGGAGTACCTCTCCAAGCAGTTCACCAAGCGCGGAGTGGTGCACAGCGTGCTCAATGCCAAGTTCCACGAGCAGGAGGCGACCATCGTCGCCGAGGCGGGGCGCTCGGGTGCGGTGACCGTGGCGACCAACATGGCCGGCCGTGGTACCGACGTCGTGCTCGGCGGCAACCCGGACATCATCGCCGACCTCGTGCTGCGTAAGCAGGGGCTCGATCCGGTGCACAACCCGGAGGAGTACGAGGCGGCCTGGGAGGGCGTGCTCGAGAAGGTCAAGGCCGAGGTCAAGGAAGACGCAGACAAGGTTCGCGACGCGGGTGGCCTGTACGTGCTCGGCACCGAGCGTCACGAATCGCGCCGTATCGACAACCAGTTGCGCGGTCGTTCCGGCCGTCAGGGCGATCCCGGTGAATCGCGTTTCTACCTGTCGCTAGGCGACGAGTTGATGCGACGCTTCAACGGTGCGGCGCTCGAGTCGATCATGACCCGTCTCAACCTGCCCGATGATGTACCGATCGAGGCCAAGATGGTCTCGAAGGCGATCAAGAGTGCACAGACGCAGGTGGAGCAGCAGAACTTCGAGATCCGCAAGAACGTCCTCAAGTACGACGAGGTGATGAACAAGCAGCGCACCGTCATCTACGCGGAGCGCCGCCGTATCCTCGAGGGCGAGGACCTCGAGGGGCAGATCGATTCGATGATCACCGACGTGATCACTGCATACGTCAACGGCGCGGCCGGCGAGGGGTATGTCGAGGACTGGGATCTGGACCAGTTGTGGACGGCCCTCAAGACGCTCTACCCGGTGGGCGTCGATCACAAGGAGCTGCTGGGCGCGGCCGAGGCCGGAGAGTCGGACCTGGGTCGTGAGGAGCTGCTCGAGGCGCTGCTGAAGGACGCGAGGGATGCGTACGCCAAGCGTGAGCAGCAGGTCGACGAGATCGCCGGCGTGGGGGGTATGCGTGAGCTCGAGCGTCGCGTGCTGCTGTCCGTGCTGGACCGCAAGTGGCGCGAGCACCTCTACGAGATGGACTACCTCAAGGAGGGCATCGGGCTGCGCGCGATGGCGCAGCGCGACCCGCTGGTCGAGTACCAGCGCGAGGGCTACGACATGTTCATCGCGATGCTCGAGGGCCTCAAGGAGGAGTCGGTCGGATTCCTGTTCAACCTCCAGGTGGAGGCCGGTACCCCACAGGGCGGCGGTTCCCCGGTGAGCGTCACTGCGGCGTCCGCAGCGGCTGCAGCAGCTGGCGGCCCGGCGTTGTCCCAGGGCCAGGGTTCGCAGCCGTTGCCTACCGAGCAGGCAGCCCAGGAGCAGACGCGTCCCGCGGCTCCCGCGGCGCTCAAGGCCAAGGGTCTCGACGAGGTCGAACCGCGCGGGCTGACCTTCTCCGGTCCCGCCGAGGACGGCAGCGCGCAGGTCAGCCGGGTGGCGTCCGAGTCCGATGGAGACACGGGCTCTCGCCGTGAGCGTCGCCAGGCGGCCCGCGAGGATGCGAAGGCCACGAAGAAGGCGCCGCGCACGAAGCGGAAGCGTTAGCGATGATCTCAGGCGATCCGCAGTGATGTGATCGCCCAGCCGGCCGGGTGTCTGCTGTTGCCGCGTTCGATACGGGCGGCGACGGCGAACACCCGGCCGCCGCGGTTGTAGGTGCCGAAAACCTCGGCAGCCTGGTGGTGAACCGGCCGGACATGGACGCGTGCGAGCGTCGCCGTGCCCAGGTGGGTACCGGCCGGCGCCGACCGGGCCAGTGTTTGCACGAGGTCGTGCACCGCGGGCGTCAGCAGCGGACGTAGTTGAGTCGGCGGTCGGCGGCGGTCGAGCACTTCGAGTGTCAGTCGCAGGGCGTGCTCTGCGAACCGCCGAGCATCCGATGCCGGTCGGGTCGAATCTGCGGTGACGGGTGCGGACCCGTTCCTGGGTGAGCGCCCGCTGTGCGGCGAGCGGCGGGCGGCCGCCGCTACCGTGGTTCGGGACGGTCGTGCGGCCCCCGTAGCGGGTGGTTCGAATTGCGGTGCGCGGGAAAGAAATCGGTGCTCGGTGTTCATTGTGGCCTCTCCGTTGTCGCGGACCTGGGTTCGCGACATGTGGTTGTCGACGGATGCCGGTGGGGGTCGCTGGTTCGGACGTTCCTGCCGGGCGATCTCGGGTCGACTCCGCGGAGAGTTACGGAATCTGGCGGCAAGCATTGCACGATCCGTGCCGTCTCGGTAGGGGTCAGCGGCGACTCGTCTCGCCGGACCCGGGAGAAGCGTCCTAGGGTGAAGGCGTGCGCGGATTGGTGCTGGACTTCGGTGGGGTACTCGCGGGATTCGGCGCGGATGCAGATCTGATGGCCGGCCTCGTCGACGCCGCACGGCGCCGGGGTGTGCGAACCGCGATCCTGAGCAACGATCCGGGTGGTCCGGCGGGGCAGCGGCTGCGCGATCTCGCGGGGGTGTTCGTCGACGAAGTGGTGTTGTCCGGTGACGTCGGAATGGCGAAGCCGGATACGCGGATCTATCGGCTGACTGCTGCCCGCCTCGGTTTGGACCCCGGTGAGTGCGTGTTTGTCGACGACCTCGTTGCGAATGTGCGCGGAGCGGTGGCGTCGGGCATGGTGGGGGTGCACCATGCCGACGCGGCGCAGGCCGCGGAAGAGATTGGGATTCTTCTCGATTCGGGCGATGCGCGCGAATCGGGCGGCTGGGGTTCGGTAGACGGCAGGGGTCCGTCGGACAGGGGGCGGTAGCAGCAATGGCGACGAGGTTGACCACGCAGGACGCGTCGTTCTATTTTCTCGATGCGAGCAGTACCCCGATGCACTTGGGGTCGCTGGCGATCCTGCAGCTGCCCGAGGAGGGATTGGACTTCGAAGATCTGCTCCGGCTGATCGAAGGACGACTACACCTGGTGCCACGGTACCGGCAGAAGGTTCGAGAGGTCGCGTACGGGTATGCCCGGCCGGTCTGGGTCGACGACCAGGACTTCGATATCACCTATCACGTCCGACGGTCGGCGCTGCCGATGCCAGGGTCGGACGAGCAGTTGCAGGATCTGGTAGCCAGGCTCACTTCGCGGCCGCTGGACACCTCCCGGCCGCTGTGGGAGATGTACCTGGTCGAGGGGTTGGAGGGTAACCGGTGCGCCGTCTTCACCAAGTCGCACTCGGCTCTGGTCGACGGTGAGAAGGCGCTCGAGATCAGCCAGGTGATCCTGGACGAGGCGGACGCGCCTCGCGTCACCAGTGACGACCTGTGGATGCCGGAGCCGGTTCCGGGCGAGCCGACGCTGGTCGCGGCGGCCCTCGCGCAACTGGTGTCGAGGCCGAGCGAGGGTCTCGCGACACTGCGAATGACATTGGGGGACATGACCTCCGTCCTCGACGAGGCGGCGAACATGGTCGGCAAGCTCGCGGCCCTGGCTCGGACTGCGGCACAGCCGGCCCCGGTCAGTCCGCTGAACGTGCCGATCTCGCGCAACCGGCGTTTTGCGGTCGCGCGGACCGACCTCGAGCGGTATCGAAGGATCCGGGGCCGCTACGGATGCTCGATCAACGACGTCGTACTGACGGTGGTGTCGGGTGCGATGCGGAACTGGCTGCTCTCACGCGGCGAGCCGGTCGCCGAGGCCACGACGCTGCGCGCGTTGGTGCCGATGTCGATCTGCGAGTCTCAGCCCGGTACGAACGGGGCGAGCGTCGTCGACGTGTGCAGCGAGAACGAGGCGTCCCGGCCACACGGGCGGACCTCGTCGTTCCTCGTGGATCTCCCAGTCGGTGAACCCAACCCGGTGGTGCGCCTGTCGCACGTCGCGCACGCGACGGAGGCGTTCGCGCGGCAGAGTCGCCAGGTGACCGCACAGACGATGATCCGGCTCTCCGGGTTCGCGCCGGCCTCGCTGCACGCTCGAGGTGCGCGTGCGGCGAGCAACCTGTCGCAGCGGATGTTCAACCTGATGATCACGAATGCGCCGGGGCCACAGATCCCGCTGTATCTTGCGGGCATGCGCATGGTCGAGATGTATCCCGTGTCGCCGCTGTTGAAGAATCAGACCCTGAGCATCGCGCTGACGTCCTACGACGGCAATGTCTACTACGGTTTGAATGCAGATCGCGACGCCATGGCCGATGTGGATGTGGTGGCCGCGTTGTTGCACGAGTCTCTCGAGGAGTTGGTGGATGCCAGTGGCTGAGTCGGTCGGCGGGCGCGGATGGACGCGAGTGGCGCGCGCGTGGACTGCGGGAGCGCGGGCATGAGGATCTACGTGCCCGCGACGATCGCGATGTTGCAGAAGCTGGTCGCGGACGGCGAGGTGCTGCCGGTGAGCAGGACCGCGTTCGCCCTCACCCCAGCCCTCCGGGAGGCGTACAGCTCGGGTGATGACGACGAGCTCTCGGAGGTTGCGATGGCCGAGGCCGCGCGTGCGTCGTTGCGGCTGATCGCCACCGAGACGCCCGAGGACGGCGGTGGGGCCGGCGAGGGCACAGCGCCCCGGTTCCGCCGCGCGGTCATTGCGGCCGATGTCGACGACGTGACCCCGCGCCCGGACCTCGATGATGCGGTCGTACGGCTGGCGGGCGTGGTGACGATCGAACAGGTTGCGTCCGTGCATGTCGACCTGGCGGAGGCCGAGGCCGACGTCGAGAAGGCCGTCGAGGCGATCGATGCCGCCGATCTCGGTGACGCGGATGCGGAGTTCGATCTCGGCGACGCGGAGGATCATGAGCTTGCCTGGTACGCGACACAAGAGCTGCCGTTCTTGCTCGAACTTCTCTGACCGACGGCCCACCCGGACCTTCCCGGATCCGCACTGTGCCGTAACTTACGCGACCGTAGCCTGATGGATTACGCTAATCGTGAGCTCGGAAACGTGATGGAGGCCGGATGGGACTGAAGAGCTGGATCGAGGCGCCTGCGGCCAGGGTCGCTGGCTCGAACCGGTCGGTGGCGAACCTGGTGCGCGGAGCCGTGACCAGGTTGACGACGCCGCTACTTCCCGACGACTACCTGCATCTGGTCAATCCGTTGTGGTCCGCGCGTGAACTCCGCGGCCGTATCGTCGAGGTCCGCCCGGAGACGGTCGACTCGGCGACGCTCGTGATAAGGCCGGGCTGGGGATTCGATTTCGGGTATCAGCCGGGTCAGTATGTCGGCATCGGCCTTCATGTGGACGGTCGCTGGCACTGGCGCTCGTACTCGCTGACGTCGGCACCGAACATCGACAACAAGCTGATCTCGATCACTGTCAAGGCGATGCCCGAGGGCTTCCTGTCGAGTCACCTCGTCAACGGAGTTCCGGCGGGCACGATCGTGCGCCTCGCGGCGCCGACCGGCAACTTCGCGCTGCCCGAGCCCCCGCCGGCGAAGATGCTGTTCCTCACCGCGGGCAGCGGTATCACCCCGGTGATGTCGATGTTGCGGACCATGGATCGGCGCGGCGATCTGCCCGACGTGGTCCACGTACATTCCGCGCCGACTCAGAACGACGTGATGTTCGGTGACGAACTCGCGCGGCTGCAGGCCGAGCACAGTTCGCTGCGCTGCCATATTCGCCACACCCGCACCGGCGGCAAGTTCGCGCTGGCGTCGCTGGACGAGGTGTGCCCGGACTGGCGTGAGCGGCAGACGTGGGCGTGTGGTCCACTCGGCATGCTCGACGAGATCGAGGAGATGTGGGACCGGGAGGGGATCACCGACCGGCTGCATCTGGAACGATTCGCGGTCTCCCGGGCCGACCTGTCGGGTGCGGGCGGCACCGTCACCTTTGCCAAGTCCGGCAAGGTCATCGAGGTCGACGGCGCGACGACGCTGCTCGAGGCGGGCGAGAAGGCCGGTGCTCTGATGCCGTTCGGCTGCCGCATGGGCATCTGTCAGACGTGCGTCGTCCCGCTCGCGTCCGGGCACGCCGTCGACCTGCGTTCGGGCAAGGAGCACGCGGAGGGGGAGCGGATTCAGACCTGCATCTCCGCGGCCGCCGGCGACTGCACTCTCGAGGCGTGACGGCCCGGGAAACGGACCGCGGTTCGACTTCCGGGCTCGAGTGTGATCCCGGCGGCCGTGACGACTGCGGGTGTCCGGATTCCCGTATCGTTGAAGGCAGTTATTTGCGTCGGTGGCTGGCGCCGGTGGTCTGATCGTGTCAGACCTGGTCTATTCAACGGAGGATCTTCGGTGGCCATCACGAACATCACAGAGTTCGCCCACCTCACAGACAGTGATATCGAAGCGCTGGGGCGTGAGCTGGACGCGATTCGCCGCGATGTCGAGGAGTCGCGGGGCCTGCGAGATGCCCGCTACATTCGGCGCACGATCCGGTTGCAGCGTTCACTCGAACTCGCAGGACGGCTGGTGCTGTTCGGGAGCCGGCGGCGTCCCGCCTGGATCGCGGGCACGGTGCTGCTCTCGTTCGCGAAGTGCATCGAGAACATGGAGCTCGGGCACAATGTGATGCACGGGCAGTGGGACTGGATGAACGATCCGGAGATCCACTCCACTACGTGGGAGTGGGACCAGACCGGGCCGTCCGAGCACTGGAAGCGCGCGCACAACTACTCGCATCACACCTACACCAACATCGTCGGCATGGACGACGACGTGGGATTCGGCATCCTGCGGATGACGCGTGACGAGAAGTGGCGTCCGATCAACCTTCTGCAGCCGATTGCGAACGTGATCCTGGCGGCCGCATTCGAGTGGGGTATTGCCCTGCACGATCTGGAAGCGCAATTGCGGCTCGAGGGCGACGACCGACAACGGTGGAACTCGAAGCCCAAGAAGGAGTTCGCGGTCAAGATCGCCCGTCAAGTCGGCAAGGACTTCGTGCTGTTCCCCTTGCTGACGGGTCCGGCGTGGAAGCACACGCTGGCCGCGAACGCGACGGCGAATCTGGCGCGCAACCTGTGGACGTACGCCGTGATCTTCTGTGGGCACTTCCCGGACGGTGCGGAGAAGTTCACCGTCGACCAGTTCGAGAACGAGACGCGGGCGCAGTGGTACCTGCGGCAGATGCTCGGCAGTGCGAACATCGATGCCGGCCCCGTGATGGCGTTCATGACCGGCAACCTCTGCTACCAGATCGAGCACCACCTGTTCCCGGATCTGCCGTCCAACCGGTACGCCGAGATTGCTGTACGGGTGCGGTCGCTGTGCGAGAAGTACGACCTGCCCTATACGACCGGTCCGCTCAGTCGGCAGTACCTACTGGCGCTGCGGACGGTGCACAAGCTAGCGCTGCCGGACAAGCTCCTGTTGCGGACGGCGGACGACGCCCCGGAAACGTCGTCCGAGCGCAAGTTCGCCGGCACGGGTGCGAAGATCGCCGAGGCTCTGCGGATCGACACGGACACCGGTCGGCGCCGCGGACTGCTGTCGGCGCTGCGGGACCACAAGGCGGCCCGCTCGCGCCGCCTCATGCGCCAATCGTGATCTGAAGCACAGTGCGACTTCCTTAACCTACGGTCTCGTAACTTACGATACGGTAGGGCCGTGGCTATTACGGACATCAAGGAGTATGCGCATCTGACGGATGCCGATGTCGAGGCCCTCGGCCGGGAACTCGACGCGATCCGCAGGGACGTCGAGGACGCGCGCGGGGAGCGCGATGCCCGCTACATCCGCAATACGATCCGGCTCCAGCGTGGGCTCGAGATCGGTGGGCGTGCGGTGCTGTTCGGCAGCCGGAAGCGGCCGCTGTGGCTGCTCGGTACCGGAATGCTCGGCGTCGCGAAGATCATCGAGAACATGGAGCTCGGGCACAATGTGATGCACGGGCAGTGGGACTGGATGAACGACCCGGAGATCCACTCCGCGAGCTGGGAGTGGGACAACGTCGACCCGTCGGCGCACTGGAAGCAAACCCACAACTACCTGCATCACAAGTACACGAACATCCTGGGCATGGACGACGACGTGGGCTACGGCCTGCTACGCGTCACCCGCGACCAGCGCTGGCGCCCATTCAACTACGGCAACGTCGCGTACAACGCGATCCTGGCGCTGCTGTTCGAGTACGGCATTGCGATCCAGCTGCTCGAGTTGGGTAAGGTCGCGGCCGGCCGCGACGACCGCGAGTTCACCAAGCGGAACGCGAAGGAAGTCGGCGCCAAGATCGCCAAGCAGGTCGCCAAGGACTACGTCGTCTACCCGGCGCTCACCGGCAAGGCATGGAAGTCGACACTCACCGCAAATCTCACCGCCGGTGTCATCCGCAACCTCTGGACCAACGCCGTCATCTTCTGTGGCCACTTCCCGGACGGTGCGGAGAAGTTCACCAAGGCCGACGTCGACAACGAGACGAAGGCCGAGTGGTACCTGCGGCAGATGCTCGGCAGCGCCAACATCTCCGGCGGACCCGTCATGGACTTCATGACCGGCAACCTCAGCTACCAGATCGAGCACCACATCTACCCGGACCTGCCGTCCAACCGGTACGCCGAGATCGCGGTCAAGGTGCGGGCGCTGTGCGAGAAGTACGACCTTCCGTACACCACCGGCCCGCTTCCGGTGCAGTACCTCAAGTCCTGGCGCACCATCGCGAAGCTGTCGCTGCCGAACAAGTACCTCAAGGACACCGCCGACGATGCCCCGGAGACCGCGTCGGAGCGCAAGTTCGGCGGCAATGCCGTCCCGACCGTCGACCCGCTCACCGGCCGACGGCGCGGATTGCTCTCGGCGATCAAGGCGTCCAAGAAGCGTCGCGGACTGCGCGCGCTGGTGTCGCGCTAGACGGTCGCACTCGTCCCGATCCCCGGTGCCGCACGAACCGATCAGGCTCGAGTCCCGCCGGGGATCGTCGCGATCGCCATGTTTGCTGTGTTGGTCGAGGCCTGGACCGGGCCCCGCAGTGAGTGAGAGAGTATCCAGGCAGGGTCTTTTCGAGCTCGTCAGCTGAACGGAGCGGACAATGGACTCGTTTTGGGATTGGTTCTGGTTTGCCTTCGCCTGGTTCGCGTTTGCGGCCTATCTGATGGTCCTCATCGCGATCCTCACGGACCTGGTACGCGACCATCGGACGTCCGGCTGGATGAAAGCGGTGTGGGTCCTCTTCCTGTTCGTCGTGCCGGTCCTCACGGCCGTCGTGTATCTGATCGTGAGAGGCCGTGGCATGGCAGAACGCTCCGCCGCGGCGGTACGCGGGTACGAACTAGCCGAGGACCTGAACATCGGGGATGTGACCGGCACGTCGGCGGACCGTGAACTCGCCACGGCGCGGGCGCTTCTCGACGAGGGAACGATCAATGCGGACGAGTACCGCACCCTCGCGGCGCGGGCGCGCCGGACCTCGACGCAGTGAGTCAGGTCCACGACTTCGTGGAGTGAGTCCGGTCCACGACCTCGCGGAGTGAGTCAGTTCCACGACTCGTTCGTCGAGAGTGCCTCGAGTAGGAGGCGGACCGCAGCTACGCGGTCCGCAGACTTGCTCGTGAGCTTGTCCAGCGCACATTCGGGGTCGGCTGGCGGGCCCAGATGGGTGCAGCCTCGGGGGCAGTCCTCGGCGGCTGCCGCGAGATCGGTGAAGGCCCCCACGACGTTCTCCGGCGAAATGTGAGCGAGCCCGAACGATCGGATGCCGGGGGTATCGACGACCCAGCCGCCGCCCGGCAGCGGCAGTGCGACGGACTGCGTCGAGGTGTGTCGGCCCTTGCCGACGCCCGAGACCACGCCGGTGGCCCGATCGGCATCGGGTACAAGACGATTGACCAACGTCGACTTCCCGACGCCCGAGTGTCCGATGAGTGCGGTCACCTGGCCGTTGAGAATCGCGGTGAGTTCGTCGAGCGGGTCGTCCCGGCCCGCGACGACCACCGGTATGTCGAGGCCGGCGAACGTCGCGGCGAACTCGTCCGGCGTGGCCAGGTCGCTCTTGGTCAGGCACAGGATCGGCTTCAGCCCGCCCACATAGGCGGCGACCAGAGCCCGCTCGACGAAGCCGGTCCGCGGCGGCGGGTCGGCCAGCGCGACGACGATCAACAACTGCGCCGCATTCGCGACGACAATCCGCTCGTACGGGTCGGTGTCGTCGGCCGTCCGGCGAAGTACCGTCTTGCGTTCGGCGACACGCACGATGCGGGCGAGTGTGTCGGGCTTGCCGGACAGGTCGCCGACGATGCTCACCTGGTCGCCCACCACGATCGGGGTGCGCCCGAGCTCGCGGGCGCGCATCGAAACCACCACGTGGTCGGGGTCGCCGCCCAGCGCGCAGCCCCAGCGTCCGCGGTCGACCGAGACGACCATCGATTCCTCGGCGCTGAGGTGCTCCGGCCGGGTCTTGGTCCGCGGCCGCGTCCCCTTGCCAGGCCGGATCCGGACGTCGGACTCGTCGTACCGCCGGCGACTCAGGACACCGCTCCCTGCTGGGAGGATGCGGACGCGTCCAGCATTGTCGCCCAGAGGTTCTCGAATCCGGGCAACGTCTTCGCGGTGGTGCCGATGTCCTCGATCTCGACGCCGTCCACGACGAGGCCGATGATTGCGCCGGCCGTGGCCATCCGGTGGTCCGCGTACGAGTGCCACTGCCCGCCATGCAGCGGACGCGGCTCGATGCGCAGGCCGTCGTCCGTCTCGGTGACGGCGCCGCCGAGCTTGTTGATCTCGGTGGCCAGTGCAGCGAGCCGGTCGGTCTCGTGGCCGCGCAGGTGCGCGATGCCGCGCAGCACCGACGGACCGTCCGCAAGCGCCGCAAGTGCCGCGACGGTGGGGGTGAGCTCGCCGATGTCGTGCAGATCGATGTCGATGCCGCGCAACGTCTTCGGTCCGGTGACGGTGAGGATTCCCGCAGCGCCCTCCGAGAGGCGTGCGCCGGCGCCCATGTCGGTGAGGATGCCGCGAATCGCGTCACCGGGCTGCGTCGTGCGCGACGGCCACAGTGGCACCCGCACGGTGCCACCGGTTACCGCGGCTGCCGCCAGGAACGGCGTTGCGTTCGACAGGTCGGGCTCGATCACCCAGTTCACCGGGTCCACCGCGCCGGGTGACACTCTCCAGGTGTCGGCGTCGCCGCTCTCGCCGGGGGTGTGGACGGTGACGCCGGCCTGGCGCAGCATCTCGACGGTCATGTCGATGTGCGGCATCGACGGTAGCGAGCCGCCCTGATGCCGCACGGTGACACCCTCGTCGAAGCGGGCCGCCGACAGCAGCAGTCCGGACACGAACTGTGACGACCCGGACGCGTCGATCGTGACCGTGCCGCCACGCAGGGCGCCGCGCCCGTGCACCGTGAAGGGCAGCGCGTCACCGTCGATGTCGGCGCCCAGCCCGCGCAGGGCGTCGAGGATCGTGCCGAGTGGCCGAGTGCGGGCCTGCTCGTCACCGTCGACGGCGACGGTGCCGTCGGCCAGGGCGGCGGCGGGCGGCAGGAAGCGCATCACCGTGCCGGCGAGGCCGCAGTCGACGGTGCCGCCGGTCATCGGGCCGGGGACCACGCGCAGGGTGGTGCCGGTCGCGGCGTCGGGCGTGGCGGTGATCGAGACGCCGAGCGCCCGCAGTCCCTGGATCATGAGGTCGGTGTCGCGGCTGCGCAGCGCGCCGGTGATGGTGGACGGCCCCGACGCGAGGGCCGCGAGGATCAGCGCCCGGTTGGTGATCGACTTCGATCCGGGCAGCGTCACGGACGCATCCACGGGGGCTTCGGCTCGGGGCGCTTTCCACAGGCTTTCAACACTCACCCGTCCATCTTCGCCTATGCGTGGGCGCCTCGTGGTAACCGTGCCAGCATGGGAGTGGACGGTTACACGCGACGACGAGGGAGTGGGCAGGCATGTGCGGCAGGTATGCGACGACGGCCGACCCGGCGACGCTCGCGGTGGAACTCGACGCCGTGAACGAGACAGGGGAATCCGGTCCCGAGACGGCGGACTACAACGTCGCGCCCACGACGCAGGTGCTCACCGTCGTCGCGCGGCACGATCACGGCGACGACCACAGCCCGGTGCGCCGCCGGATCCGGCGCATGCGCTGGGGGCTGGTGCCCTCGTACGCGACCGAACCGGGCAAGGGTGCGCCGCTGTTCAACGCCCGCTCCGAGACGGTCGCCACCAAGGCCGCGTTCAAGACGTCGCTGCGGTTCAAGCGATGCCTGGTACCGATGGACGGCTGGTACGAGTGGCAGACCGAGCCGGCCCCCGGCGACACTGCCGGCAAGGTCGTGAAGGTCCCGTACTACATGTCCCGCGGCGATGGTGAGCGGCTGTTCATGGCCGGTTTGTGGTCGGTGTGGCACGACCCGAAAGCGCCCCGGGAGGCGCCGTTGCTGTCCACCACGATCCTCACCACCGACTCGGTGGACCAGCTGGCGAACGTGCATGACCGGATGCCGCTGATCATGCCGCCCGACCGCTGGGATGCCTGGCTGGATCCCGACAGCCTCGGCCACCCGGACCTGATCCGCCCGAGCCTCGAATCCGTCGCGCCTGTGGAGATCCGCCGGGTGTCACCGCGGGTGAACAGCGTTCGCAACAACGGCCCCGATCTCCTCACGCCCGACACGGGGGAGCGGGCGGGGGAACAGATCAGCCTGCTGTGACCGCAGTCCGGGCGGCGAGGCCGGTCACGTCGGCGACCAGTTCCAGCGAGCGCATCCATGCGGTCCGCTCGGTGGCCGAGGACACGACCATCAACTCGTCCGCGCCGGTCTGCCCGGCGAACCGGTCCAGGTAGTCGCGTACGACGGTCGGGGTGCCGACGGCCGAGTACCGCACCATCGCGAGTACCTGTTGCCCGGCCGGCGAGTCGAGGATCATGTCGGCCTCTTCCGACGTGAACGTCCGGCCGCGGCCCACGAACAGCCCCACTCGCTTGCGCTTGGTTTCCAGGAAGAGCCGGTCCGCCTCATCCTGGGTGTCCGCGGCGATCACGTTGACTGCCGCGATCACGTACGGCTCGTCCAGCTGCGCCGATGGGCGGAACTCACGCCGGTAGATCGCGACCGCGTCCAACAGTGCATTCGGTGCGAAGTGCGAGGCGAACGCGTACGGCAGGCCCAGGGCGGCGGCCAGTCGGGCGCCGAACAGGGACGACCCGAGAATGTAGAGCGGCACATCCGTCCCCTTGCCGGGTGTCGCCTCGATACCGGGAACCCGCGACGGCCCGGTCAGGTAGCCCTGGAGTTCCAGTACGTCCTGTGGGAACGACTCCGCCGAACTCGGGTCGCGGCGCAGTGCCCGCATGGTCTGCTGGTCGCTGCCCGGCGCGCGGCCGACGCCCAGATCGATCCGGCCCGGATGCAGTTCGGCGAGGGTCCCGAACTGCTCGGCGATCGTCAACGGCGCATGGTTGGGCAGCATGATGCCGCCCGCGCCGAGCCGGATCCGCTCGGTGTTCGCGGCGATGTGTGCGATCAGCACACTGGTTGCAGACGATCCGATGGACGGCATGTTGTGGTGCTCGGCATACCAGATCCGGTTGTAACCCCACCCTTCGGCGTTGCGGGCCATCTCCACGCTGGCCCGGAAGCTGTCGCCGGCAGTCTCACCCGCGCCGATGTGGGCGAGGTCGAGGATGGAGAGAGGGAGGGGGAGGGCAGTCACGCGGATACCGGCTTTCACTTGCTGAGATGGGTGAGATCGGTCAGATCTGTCTTCACGTGATGGAACCACGCTGAGCGGCCGAGAATTCCGCCCCGTCAGCCGACGGCTAGCTCCGCGACGACCGCGCCCGACAGCCGGACCAAGTCCTGCGGAGCCACCTCGATCTCGAGGCCGCGGCGTCCCGCGCTGCACAGGATGCGGTCCCAGTGCAGGGCGGAGGCGTCGATCACCGTCGGCAGCCGCTTGCGCTGCCCGAGCGGTGAGATGCCGCCCAGGACATAGCCGGTGGAGCGTTCCGCGTCGGTCTGCTCGGCCATCACGGCTTTGCTTGCGCCCACCGCCGCCGCGGCGGACTTGAGCGAGAGTTTCGAGGGCACCGGCAACACTGCGACCGCCAGCTTGCCCGAGTCCGTCTTGATCACGAGGGTTTTGAAGATCTGGGCCGGTTCCACTCCGAGGTGACCGGCGAGCGAGTCCACCGCCTCATCGCCGAAGGATGCAGCGCGCGCGTCGTGGTCGTAGCTGTGGATCCGATGGGCCACCTTCTCCCTGGCGAGCAGCATTGTTGCGGGAGTCGAGGTTCCAGCCATGATGACGACTCTAGAGCCCGCCCGATCCGGGTCGGGAACACGCGGAGCCCCCGCGCTGTTGAATTCACCCGAGAAGCTGCATCAGCGAAGGGAGTGGTCGGTGCCGGTGTTGTGTGCAGAGCGGGCTCGTCCGGATACCGCGGCGGAGTCGAGTCGTCCAGCTGTCGTGCGGGGGATGGCGGTAGCCTTGACCCCTACGGCAAGCGAAGGGATCAGCGTGCGCGGCGATCACGACCACGAAGACGGCCTCGCGAGCCCGGCCCACCTCACCGGTGACGGACCGGAGCCTCACGATCGGCTGATCGAGCGGTTCGAGCGCGATGCGCTGCCGCTCCTCGATCAGCTGTACGGCGCTGCGCTGCGCATGACGCGCAATCCGGCGGATGCCGAGGACCTGGTCCAGGAGACGTACGTCAAGGCGTACTCGGCGTTTCGTTCCTTCAAAGAGGGGACCAATCTCAAGGCCTGGCTGTATCGGATCCTCACCAACACCTACATCAACTCTTACCGCAAGAAGCAGCGCCAGCCTGCGCAGTACCCGACCGACGAGATCACGGACTGGCAGCTCGCGGCGACCGCCGAACACACGTCGACGGGTCTGCGTTCGGCCGAGGTCGAGGCGCTGGACGCATTGCCCGACGACGACATCAAGGCTGCGCTGCAGGCTCTGCCGGAGGAGTTCCGGATGGCCGTGTACTACGCGGACGTCGAGGGCTTCCCGTACAAGGAGATTGCGGAGATCATGGGTACACCCATCGGCACGGTGATGTCTCGGTTGCACCGCGGACGGAAGCAGTTGCGGGGTCTGCTCGCGGATGTGGCCCGGGAACGGGGATTCAACCGAAATGGCGCAGTCGACGCTGCGGAGCAGGAGGTGACTCGGTGACCGGGGACAACGAGTTCGAGCAGTTGGACTGCTCGGCGGTGATCGCGGATGTCTGGTTGCTGCTCGACAGCGAGTGTGACGAGAACGTGCGGGAGCGGATCCAGCGGCATCTCGACAATTGCGGAGCCTGCTTCGAGTCCTACGGCATCGAGGAGAAGGTCAAGCGTCTGATCGGGCGAAAGTGCGGTGGTGAGCATGCGCCGGCTGGACTGCGCGAACGGTTGTCGGTCGAGATTCGGCGCACGGTGATCCTCACCGAAACCGAATTCGCCGTCGATCGCGACCCTGAAGACTGACCCTGAAGACTGACCCGGAGGGATCGGGCGCGCCAGGGTACTCGACGCGCCTGGAAGCGAGATCAGGGGCCCGCAAGCGGATGCTTGCGGGCCCCTGATCAGGTCAGTGCGCGTCTCAGGCGTTGGGACGCTTGCCGTGGTTGGCGGCGTTGCCCTTGCGGCTGCGCTTCTTACGACCACGCTTACCCATGAGTAGCTCCTTTTCTGTTCCGAAGTCGAGTCCATCCTAGTGTTTCACGTGTGGTCGGGTGTGGTTCCATTGGCTGGTCCGCGACCGTCCGGGAAGAGTGAGGTGCTCGATGGCAGAAGATGTGCGCGCCGAGATGGTTTCGACCGTCTACCAGGTAGTTGTCACCGAAGGTGCAGAGGTGAACGAGGGGGATACCCTGGTGATCCTCGAGTCCATGAAGATGGAAATCCCCGTCCTGGCCGAGGTGGCGGGCAAGGTCACGTCGGTCGATGTCACGGTCGGCGATGTCATTCAGCAGGGCGACCTGATCGCCACTATCAGCTGATTTCGCGAGTCGATCCGGAGCCTGGCACATGTCGACACTGAGTGACCTGCTCGCCGAGCACACCGACCTCCCCGGAAGCGCGGTCGATCACCTGCAGCAGGTGGTGGGCGAATGGCAGCTACTCGCGGATCTGTCCTTCGCCGACGTCCTGCTATGGGTGGCGACCGAGGGTCACGGCGATCGCGACGAACCGGGCTCGGTCGTGTGTGTGGCTCAGTGCCGGCCGACCACGGCGTCGACTGCATTCCCGGACGACGCGGTGGGGTCGGTGGTCTCCGAGTCCGAGCATCCGCAGGTGCTGCGGGCTTTCGTCGAGGGCGAGATCGTCACCGAGGTGGACGACTCGTGGCGAGGTGGGACTCCGTTGCGGCGCGAGGCGGTCCCGGTGCGCTGCGACGGCGAGGTCATCGCGGTTTTGAGCCGCGACACCAATCTGGCGCAGCAGCGCGCCCAGAGCCCCCTCGAGATCGCGTACCTGGACTGCGCGGCCGACCTGTGCCAGATGATCAGCGAGGGTACGTTCCCCAATCCGGTATCGCGTTCGGACACCAACTCCAGCCCGCGTGCGGGTGACGGATTCATCCGCCTCGATCCGGATGGCCGCGTTGTCTATGCGAGTCCCAATGCACTGTCTGCATACCACCGGATGGGTTTGAATACCGACCTGTCCGGTCAGGACCTGGCGTCCACCACCCGGTCGCTGATCACCGATCCGTTCGAGTCGCAGGAGGTTGCCGACTACATCAGCGGAACCCTCTCCGGCCGGCTCGGTCATCGGATGGAGATCGAGGCGCGTGGCGCGATCGTGCTGCTGCGCGCGCTGGTTCTCAAGCCACACGGCAAGATCGTCGGCGCCGCGGTGGTGATTCGTGACGTTACCGAGGTCAAGCGTCGGGACCGCGCGCTCCTGAGCAAGGACGCCACCATCCGGGAGATCCATCACCGGGTGAAGAACAACCTCCAGACGGTTGCGGCTCTGCTGCGTCTGCAGGCGCGCAGGACGGAGAACGAGGAGGCGCGGCAGGCGCTGAGTGAATCGGTGCGGCGCGTGACGTCGATCGCGCTCGTGCACGAGACACTCTCGATGTCGGTGGACGAGGAGGTCGACCTCGACGAGGTAGTGGACCGCCTCGTGCCGATCCTGGCGGACGTGGCCTCCGTCAACCTGCCGATCAAGATTCAGCGCGTGGGCAGTCTCGGTGTCTTCTCTGCCGAACGCGCGACACCGCTGGTGATGGTGCTGACCGAATTGGTGCAGAACGCGATCGAGCACGGCTTCGAGCCCGGGGAGCCCGGCACGGTGTACCTGCGTGCGGATCGCTCGGCGCGCTGGCTCGACGTTGTCATCCACGACGACGGGCGCGGTCTGCCGGAAGGGTTCAGCCTGGAACGCTCCGATCGGCTCGGGTTGCAGATCGTGCGGACGCTGGTGGGTGCGGAACTCGGCGGATCGCTCGGTCTGCACCCGTCACCGGACGGTGGAACCGACGCTGTGCTCAGGGTCCCGCTCGGTCGGCGATCGCCGCGGCTGTGAAACGGGCCTGAGCCTGACCCGGCGGCCTCCGGGATGCAGGTGAGGACCGGCACGATACACGTGAGGCCCGGCACCGTCGGTGCCGGGCCTCACGTGTCGGTCTGGAGAATCAGACTGCGGTGCGTGCGCGGGTGCGGGCGTTGCGGCGCTTGAGTGCGCGACGTTCGTCCTCGCTCATGCCGCCCCAGACGCCGGCGTCCTGGCCGGATTCGAGGGCCCACGACAGGCACTCCGCAGTTACGGAGCACCGGTTGCACACCACCTTGGCATCAGCGATCTGAGCGAGGGCCGGACCGCTGTTTCCCACTGGGAAGAACAGCTCGGGGTCCTCGTCGCGACAGATTGCCTTGTGGCGCCAGTCCATCCTTCTACTCCTTAACTGGGTGCGCCGTGCACCGTTTTGTATTCACTAGTTCATGGGTGCTTACTTGGTTGTTTCAGCACTGTTACTTGTGAATGCTTTCACGAACGAGAGGGAAGTCAATAGGAATCGGCTGCACCGTGGGGAAGCTCACTCGGTTAGGCTCGCCTATGCAGCACTGCGTTCCTTTGTACACCCACCTGCGGCGATGCGCACCCCATGTGGGCATTTCGGTCTTGTATCGGTCGGCGACAGGTAGCTCGGGCTCCCAATCCGACGTTAGATCAAGGTCGGGTGGGGGCTACGACCTCGAGTGCTTCGGGTACCGAAACGAATGTGACGTCGGTCCGCATCCCGATATAGTCCCCGTCCATTTGAAGACCGATCGGGGCGCTCGCGTGGATACGGATTCGAGCTACATCGTCGAATCGAATCAATGCGCGTGATTTAGGTGACAATCCTGCCGAAAGTAGTTGACGAACGACGCGAAGACTGGCAAAGACGCCGGTCGTCCGCATTGCGAACAGGCCGAGCCCGGTGTCGAACGTCGTGCCCGGGTTCGTGTGCACCTCCCGCTTGTTCAGATAGGTCCACGGCGTCGAGTTGGACACGAACGCGTAGTGGACCCCGTCTATCGGGTCGTGATCGGGCACCTCGACGGTCAGGGTCGGTTCGGCGCGCTTGCTGCGGAAGAAGGCGCGGATCGCGTGCCGGACGTAGCGGCCCGGCGTGACGGCCTCACCGTTGGTGCGACCGGCGTCCACGGCCTCGCACACCTGCGCATCGAGTCCCATGCCGGCGTTGAACGTGAACCAGCGGTTGTCGCAATGGCCCAGACCGATGGTGCGGCGGGTCCGGCGCCCGAGGAGGTCGATCAGCTGGTTGGTGGCATCGACCGGGTCGGCGGCAATACCGAGCGAGCGTGCGAACACGTTCGCGGAGCCACCGGGGACGACAGCGATCAGCGGGATGGGACCGATCGGCACCGAGCGCATCGTCTTGGGGTGCGGTGCACCGAGAAGGCCGTTGATCACCTCGTTCACGGTGCCGTCGCCGCCGTGAACGATGATCAGTGCGATGCCGTCGGTGCGAGCCTTCGCGGCGAGTTCGGCAGCGTGTCCGCGGTGCGTGGTGTGGACGACGGTCAGCCGTACCCGGCTCGACAGCGCGTGCGCGAGGAGGTCGCGGCCCGCAGGCGTGGTCGAGGTGGCGTTGGGATTGACGATCAGCAGCGCACGCACGGGGCATCAGCCTAGCCGGGTCCCGGCCGTGATCTAGGCTGGCTGCGTGTCGAACCCGCCTGAATCTGTCCAGACTCCCAGTACGGTCCGTGGGGCCGGAGCGCTGGTTGCCCTCGAGGGTGCCATTGCGGTGGGTATCGCGATCGTTCTGGTGATGCGTGGCTTGCTCGGCCATGACCAGAGCATGACCAATGGGTACGGCACCGCTGCATGGTTCGCGATTCTCGGTGGGGCCGTCCTGGCGGCGGGTATCGGTCTGCTCCTCGGTCATCGCTGGGGACGCACGATCGGCCTTCTCACCCAGCTGCTGTTGCTGCCGGTCACGTGGTATGTGCTGACCTCGCACCGGGTGGTCTGGGGCATCCTGCTGGGCGCGGTGGTGCTCACTGCCCTGGTGCTGCTGTTCGCGGGTAGCACGTCGCGGTGGATGGCCGAGGGCTACGGCGCCCCCGACGAGGACTAGGCCCAGCCGTTACCGAGCCTGGGTCGCCAGTGCGGCCAGCGCGTCGCCGCTGAGGCGGTATGCGGTCCACTCGTCCTGAGCGACGGCACCCAGGGACTCGTAAAATCCGATCGACGGGGTGTTCCACTTCAGGACGGACCAGGCCAGGCGGGTGTAGCCCTTCGCGATGCACTCCTCGGCCAGGGTCGCGAGCAGCGCTGTGCCGTACCCCGATCCGCGATGTTCGGGTGTGACGTACAGGTCCTCGAGGTAGATCCCGTGGACACCGTCCCACGTCGAGAAGTTCCGGAACCACAGCGCCGTCCCCACGATCACCGGCCTCCGGTTCCCCGGGGTCACCACCTCCACGACGTGCGCGAAGGCGGCCGGTTCAGGACCGAACAGCGCGGTCTCGATCTGATCGGGCACGACCGTGCATTCGTGGCGGGCCTTCTCGTACTCGGCGAGCTCGTAGATCAGGCCGGTGATCGCGGCGACGTCGTCGGGGGTGGCGCGCCGGATCACCGCCACGGAATGTGCGCGTCCGGCCGCTGGGCCGAAGTTCTGCTGTCCGGGTGTCACCGCAGTCCCTCCTGTGGTGTCACGTTGTGGGTGAGCACCATCCGCGAACCGTGTTCGTATCCGAGCACTGTGTGTGCGGCGGGATAGAGGGCGAACCGCCGTCCCTCGGACGTTGGCAGACCGATCCACCGCGCGATCACCGCGCGGAAGAAGTGGCCGTGCCCCACCAGCACCACGTCCCGGTCGGCGAGTGCTGCCTCGGATGTGTGCACCACCAGGTCGGCGCGCGCGGCGACCTGCTCGTGCGTCTCGCCGCCGGGACAGTGGTGGGTCCAGACAGTCCAGTTCGGAACCTGTTCGCGGATCTCCGGTGTGGTCAGCCCCTCGAACTCGCCGTAGTTCCACTCCGTGAGGGCATCCCAGCGGCGGTCCTCCGTCAGGCCCGCGAGGTCGGCGGTGAGGTGGGCCCGGCGTCGCGGACTGGTGACTACCAGCGGATCGCGCAGCTTCAACTCGGCCAGTTGTGCGCCCGCCTGGCGCGCCTGTACCTCGCCGCGGGCAGTGAGTGGAATCTCAGTCGTGCTGGTGTGACGGCCGAGCAGTGCCCACTCTGTCTCTCCGTGTCGCATCAGGACGAGGCGGCGGTCGGGTGAGGTCATGGATCAATCATGCCGGGTGTGCCCGAACCCTCGCGCTCGGGCCTCGAGTGCGCAAGGATCGAGGCCGTGACGACGGTACTGGCTGTGGCGAATCAAAAGGGTGGGGTGGCCAAGACCACGACGGTGGCTTCGCTGGGAGCGGCCCTCGCGGGTCTGGGCCGGCGCGTGCTGGTGGTGGACCTCGATCCGCAGGGGTGTCTGACATTCTCGTTGGGGCACAACCCCGACCGGCTCGAGGCGTCCCTGCACGAGGTACTCACGGGAGAGATCGAGGCGAAGGACGTGCTCCTCGAAACCGACGACGGGGTGATGCTGCTGCCGGCGACCATCGATCTGGCCGGCGCGGAGGCGCTGCTGTTGATGCGTCCTGGACGGGAGTTCGCTCTCAAGCGGGCGCTGGCCCCGTTGCACGACGACTTCGACGTGATCGTCATCGACTGCCCACCGTCGTTGGGCGTGCTCACCCTCAATGGACTGACCGCTGCGCAGTCGGTGCTGGTGCCGCTGCAGTGCGAGACACTCGCGCACCGCGGCGTCGGGCAGTTGCTGCGGACGGTCTCCGAGGTGCAGCAGATCACCAACCCGGACCTGGTGCTCCTCGGTGCGTTGCCGACGTTGTACGACGCTCGTACCACGCACAGCCGGGACGTACTCTCCGATGTCTCCGACCGCTACGACCTTCCGGTGCTCGCGCCGCCGATTCCGCGGACAGTGCGATTTGCGGAGGCCTCGGCGTCGGGATCGACGGTGCTCTCCGGCCGGAAGAACAAGGGTGCTGAGGCATATCGCGAACTGGCACAACATCTCTCGGCCTACTGGTCGTCCGGCGCGGAACTGGTCACCTTCTCGTCGTTCGAGGGAACAGCGTGACCTTCGTGGCTCAGCCCGCGAAGTGCCGGGTGAGGTCCTCCGGGGTCGGCTCCCAGATCGAGGGCCAATCGGTCTGACGCAGCAGGGCGTCGGTGCCGCCATCGGCGAACAGGACACTGCCGCACAGCAGTGATGCTGTGTCGCCGGTCAGGAACTCGATGAGTGCCGCGATCTCGTCTGGCCGGCCCCGCCGTCCGAGGGGCACCGGGTAGAAGTCCAGGGCTTTCGCGAGGCCCGGATCGAGGTCGGGCCCCGATGTCATCGGCGTGTCGATCATTCCGGGCGCGATGGCGTTGAGCCGGATGCCCGCCCCGATCCAGTCCGCTGTGACCGCGCTGCGCCGCACCCAGTGAGCCAGCGCCAGCTTCGACGCCGGATATGCGGGAATGGCACCGACGGTATCGCCGAGTGCCACCGCGGCGGACTCGTCGCCCGCGAGGCAGGCCGCGACCAGTTTCTCGGGGATTCCGGGCTGGGTGCTGGTGCTACTCGACGAGATCGCGACCGCGTACGCCTGTCCCGCGCGAGCCAGTGCGGGCCGCAGGCCGTCGAGGAAGTTGACGGCGCCGAAGTAGTTGACCGCCACCAGTTTCCCGCCCGAATGCGAGGACAATGGGCCCAGGCCCGCGCAGCACACGACGCCGTGCACGAGGCCGGAGGTGGAGTCCAGCACCGCGGCAACGGCATCCTGGCGACCTTCGATGCTCGCAAGATCGGCAGTGATGTCCGTGCCGGCAAGATCGACGCCGATCGCGTCGTGACCGGACGTGCGCAGGCGGTCGAGCGTGGCGGCGCCGATGCCGGAGGCGGCGCCCGTGACGACGATGTTGACCATGGTCGAATTAGAACATGTTGCAATCGGGGACCGGTGCACATCGGCGGCGCCGTTCTTTCAGCGGGGCGCCGTGCTCAGCAGTGCCGTTTCAGCGCAGTGCCACGACGTCGTCCCCGCGCTGTTCGAGTACTACGTCGCCGAGGACGGCGGTGCTGATCGGTGCGACGTCGCTGTCACGGATGACGGGGATCAACCGCTGCTGGGTGCCGGTCGAGGGATCGAGTACCGCGATCGCGCCGGTGACGGGGACGATCAGCGAGCCGGCCATCAACGAGCCGGGGCCGAGTGCGCCGGGGTAGGTCCAGCGTGGTGCCAGCTCTGTGGAGGAGAGGGCGACCAGGTCGGTGCCCGTCCACCACGTGAACACCGAGCCGTTGCGGGCGGCGACGGCGTCGGCGTCGGCGTCGGTCGTGACGGGATACTGCGCCACCGGGTTTCCGGTGCCGTCGTAGACGCCGATGCGGGGTCCGGCGGTGGGTCCGGCTGGCAGGTACACCGCGGTCCGGTCGCCCGACGACGCGATGATGCGGGCTCCGGGTGATTGAAGGTCGGTGAGTACGGCCGAGCCGAACTCCTCGGGTTCCTGGCTGTCCTTCGGCGCGGCGTCGAGCACCGTGATCCGTTCGACCGGCTCGCCCGGGCAGTGCTGCAGTACCGAGACGCGGGTACCGCTCGCGGCCGCGGAGGACAGCCCGCATCCCGGGTGTGGTTGCTTGCCTGGATTGACCGGGGCGTCGACGCGACCGTACTCGAGCGTGCGCACCAGGTCTGATCGCCACAGCTCCATGCGCGAGGACCCGCGGGAGACGACGTACGTGCCGTCGTACGACAGTGCTACCGAATCGTCGGCGTCGCTGGTGCGCTGGGCCTCGCGTACTCCGGTGGCCCCGGCGAGCTGGGTGACCTGACTGCACCCGCGGTGGTCGCGGTACACCGAGACCACCGTGTTCCATGCGCCGATGACGCCGCAGAGGTCGAGATCCCGCTGATAGCGCCACAGCTCGGCGCCGGTGAGCCGGTCCCGGCCGGTGACGGTGCCGCCCTCCCCGGTTGCGACAGCCCCGCCGGCCACGACGGGTGCCGTGGTGGCGGGGCTGGGGGAACGCCAGATCTCGTGCAACGACTCGGGGACGGACAGGGCCGTATTTACTTCTGCTGCAGGTGCATCCGCAGTGATCGAGGTGGTGCCCCGAGCGTCGCTGCGGAACCAGATCACCGCCGTAGCGGCCGCGACGACGATCACGATGATCGCCGCGACGGCGACGTCGAGGCGGGTACGACGCTCGGGTGCCAGCACAGGTGGCAGGTTACTCCGAGTTGCTTCGGCTACGCGCTCGTCCGCTCCGAGCCAGCCGCGACGCCCGCTGCCTCGGCGCCGGACTGGTCCGGTGCACCTGCGGCGTTGGACCGCCGACGGCGACGGCGACGGCTCGGAGCCGACGGCTGATCATCCGAGGCGGGCCCGGCAGCGGTGGGTGCATTCTCGGCGGCGACCACAACGGTGCCGTCGGCCTGTGCGCCGCCGTTCTCGGACTTGCCTCCGCGGGTGCGGCGACGTGTGCGGGTGCTCTTCGGGGTATCCGACTTGTGGGTGTCGGTGGCCGTTTCAGTGGCCGGTTCGGCGGCCGGACGCTCGGCCCGCGGCTTGCGGATCGTGCCCTTCGCGTCGGCCGGGATGCCAAGGTCCTCGAACAGGTGCGGGGAGCTCGAGTACGTCTCGGCGGGCTCCGCGATGCCGAGGTCGAGTGCCTTGTCGATCAGCTGCCAGCGGGGGATGTCGTCCCAGTCGACCAGCGTGATCGCGATACCCGTTCGGCCCGCGCGACCGGTGCGGCCGATGCGGTGCACGTAGGTCTTCTCGTCCTCGGGACACTGGTAGTTGATGACGTGGGTGACGTCGTCGATGTCGATGCCGCGGGCAGCGACGTCGGTCGCGACGAGCACGTCGACCTTGCCGGAGCGGAATCCCTTGAGCGCCTTTTCGCGCGCGATCTGGCCGAGGTCACCGTGGACGGCACCGACGTTGAAGCCGCGCTCGCCCAGATCGTCGGCGACCTTCTGCGCGGTGCGCTTGGTGCGGGTGAAGATCATCGTCGCGCCGCGGCCCTCGGCCTGCAGGACACGGGCGACCATCTCGGCCTTGTCGAGTGCGTGTGCGCGATAGATGTACTGGGCGGTGCGCTCGTGGACCGCGGACGAGTCCGCTTCCTCGGCGCGGATGTGCGTCGGCTGCGTCAGGAACGTGCGGGCCAGCGTGATGATCGGGCCCGGCATCGTGGCCGAGAACAGCATCGTCTGGCGACCGGGAGCGGAGCCTGCGGAGCGACCCGTCGGACCAGCGGGAACCATGCCGAGGATGCGCTCGATGTCGGGCAGGAAGCCGAGGTCGAGCATCTCGTCGGCCTCGTCGAGGACGAGGACGCCGATCTTGCCGAGGATCAGATGACCCTGGTTGGCGAGGTCGAGCAGGCGACCTGGGGTGCCGACGATGACGTCGACGCCCTTGCGGAGCGCGTCGATCTGCTGCTCGTAGGGGCGACCGCCGTAGATCGAGAGGACCTGCAGCGGCTTGGTGCCGGCCTTCAGGTACTTCGAGGCATTCTCGAGGTCCTGCGTGACCTGGATGCACAGCTCGCGGGTCGGGACGATCACCAGGGCGCGGGGGGTGCCGTCGAGCGGGGTGGTGCCGGACCCGATGGTCGCGACCCTGTGTAGAAGCGGGACGCCGAACCCGAAGGTCTTACCCATGCCGGTACGGGCCTGGCCGATGAGATCGTCGCCGGCGAGTGCGAGCGGGAGCGTCAGCTCCTGGATGGCGAAGGTGCGCTCGATGCCGATTTCGCCGAGTGCCTTGACGATCTCGTCGCGGACACCGAGCTCACTGAACGTCGGCGGGGTGTGTGTCTCGTCCAACTGCGCGGAGAGTGTGGTTTCGGTTGCTTCGTCTTCGTGGTCGATCGTGATCTTGCTCAGGGAACTGGCCTTCCTCGTATCGGCACGCACGCACGAGGTAAGGGGCCAGGCCGTAAGTCGGCCGATGTCGGTGCCCTCTTGTGTCGGTGTCCGCCGGGCCGTCTTCTCGGCCGCTGCCTCAGCACGGAAATCGGTGTCGATTTCGGCGAGATACGGTGGACACCGTCGATCAGGTGCGCGCACATTATCTTCGGGATTCCGATTCCGAGTCCGAACCGCGTGCGAATCGTCTCGATCCACGTCCGAAATCAGGTTCGGTTCCTCGGCTCCGCAGCGAGAACTACGGCGCGGAATTCACGGACTCCCGCGCCAATTGTAGCTCTCGTGCAGGTGCTATCCCGCACATCCATGGCGTAGGTCACCATTTCGGGTGTGTCCTGTCGGGCAAGGCGGGCCCTCTCGACGGATTAGGCTGTGTCGTCATGGGAGCCGATTCGTCAACCTCGTCCGCGCCGATCATCGCCGCCGACCACTCCGGAGTCGCGGATCTGTTCGCGGTCCTTGCCTACGGTGAGATCTCCGCGTTCTACCGTCTTGCCGAAGATGCCCAAATGGCTCCCACGCTGCAGGGACGGGTTGCGTTCGCGAGCATGGCGGCCGCCGAGATGTCGCATTTCGAGACGCTCGAGCGGGCCCTGACCGAACGTGGCTTCGAGATCTACGCGGCGATGGATCCCTTCGTGCGGGCGCTCGACGCCTACCACGCATCCACCGACCCCTCGACCTGGCTGGAGTCGCTTGTGAAGGCGTATGTCGGAGACGGGATCGCTGCCGATTTCTACCGCGAGATCGCGCACTCCCTGGACCCCACAGTGGGTGGCATCGTCCGTGAGGTGCTCGCCGAGGTGGGGCACTCCGAGTTCGTCGTGCACGAGGTTCGGGCCGCCGTCACTGCCAGCAAGCAGGAGAAGGACCGGCTGATGCTGTGGGGCCGTCGGCTCCTCGGCGAGGCCATCACACAGGCGCAGTTCGTACTGGCCCGCCGCGAGGACCTCACCGACCTCGTGATCACCGCCACCGGGAGTCTCAACGGTGTCGCGGCGCTGTTCGACAACATGCAGGCCAAGCACGCCGAGCGGATGGCGGTACTGGGTCTGGTCTGACCGCGTTGTTCGCTGTCAGCACAGCGCTCGGACAGGCTGGCAGGCGCTGCGCTGCACTAATCTGGCCGGGACAGCTGAAAGCGTTCGAAGAGTTCGGAGGTTGACCGTGGAGGTCAAGATCGGTGTAACTGACAGCCCGCGTGAGCTCGTCGTCAGCAGCGTTCAGACGCCTGAAGAGGTGGAAACGCTCGTCACGAACGCGCTCGGCGGCAAGGCGGACGGCGTCCTTTCGCTCGTCGACGAGAAGGGACGGAAGTTTCTGGTCCAGGCGAGCCGGATCACCTACGTGGAGATCGGACCGTCGGACAGCCGCAAGGTCGGATTCGCGGCCACGAGCTAGAAAACACACAGGTAGGGCGCGCGGTCTACAAAGATCGCGCGCCCTACCTGTGTTTTCTGATGTCTGCTTCGCCCGGCTACTTCGGATCGTTGTGCAGCGGTACGTGCGACAGGCCGCCCCATGCGAGCGCGACGGTGGTGTCGACCGCCTCTTCTTTCGGGATCGGACGCGCCGCCTCGAGCCAGTACCGGGCGGTGAACTGGCTGGTGCCGACCAGGCCGACGGCGAGGATCCGCGCCCGGTAGGGATCGAGTCCGGAGTCGTGGGCGACCAGGTCGAAGACGGCGTCGACGCACGCCTCGGTGGCCTGCTCGACGCGTCGCTGCACCTGTGGCTCGCCCATCAGATCCGACTCGAACACGAGCCGGAAGCCCTGGCTGTCGTTGTCGACGAAGTCGAAGAACGCCTGGACGGCCGCGCGCACCCGCTGCCGGTTGTCGGTGGTGGACCGCAGCGCCTGGCGGACACCCGAGATAAGGCTGTCCACGTAGCTCTGGAGTACCGCCACGTACAGTTCGAGCTTGCCGGGGAAGTGCTGGTAAAGCACCGGTTTGCTCACTCCGGCGCACTCGGCGATCTCGTCCATCCCGGCGGCGTGGTAGCCGCGGCTGACGAACACCTCGCTGGCAGCTGCAAGCAACTGAAGGCGCCGCGCGTCCCGCGGCAGTCGGGTGCTGCGGCGGGCGCCTTGACCGCTTGCGGTCGTGGCGGCGCGATCGGATGGGGTCCGATCCGCGAGTTCAGTCATGTCGCTCCCAATCTGCACAAAGAGCCCCGTTTCTATCGCGTGCGAATGCTCTCGAACGCGTCGGGGCAAGATAAATCATTTGCACGATACCCGGACGGTTCTTCGTCGTATTCGCTGTACGGAGTTGTCGCTGACTGCGAGTACTCCAGGATACGACGATCGGGAGCCGTCGGGCGAGAGTTCGGGCTACCCGTGCACGCGTGGACGGCAACATCGCTCCGGTGGCACACTTCACTTCGATGTCCGGTTCGGGTCGTTGATCCGGCGTGCCGGGTGAACAGTGCGACGGACTGTGAGATTCTGGCGGGGTGACTGACCGAGGAGGACCGCGCCTGCGGGGCAGAGTTCCCGAGGTTCCCGAGGATCGCGCGGCGCTCGCCGCAGACAATCACGGCGGCAACGATTCCGCACGCGCCCCCGACCCGCACGAACCGTTGCGGGCACTGTGGGATCCCACCCGCCGGAACATCGGTCGGCCTCGTGTGCCGCGTCCGGACCGGGGCGTCAAGAAGCAAAGCCGGCTCGGCAGGTTCGTCTCGATGTACGGCTGGCGCGCGTATGCAATCCCGGTACTGGTGGTCGTGACGTTGCTGGTGCTGGTGGATGCGGTCCGTAGCGTCGGCGATACCGAGTCCACCGGTTCGGCGGACCCCGGCTTCGGGGTACGCAGTGACTCCGACGGCACGGACGTCATCGGTGTCCCGCCGGTCGCAGACGGCAACTACGCGGGGACGGTCCCGGCCGGGGCTCTACCCGAGGGCGGGCCGTTCACCGTGGCCGGCGCCGGCACATGGCACGTGGTGCCGGGTGCTACCGGGAAGATCGGTGAAGGTACCGAGCGGGTGTTCAGATACACCGTCGAGATCGAGGACGGCGTCGACACGGCCGGGTTCGGCGGCGACGAGTCGTTCGGCCGGATGGTGGACCAGACCCTCGGCAACCCGAAGAGCTGGACCAAGGACCCGCGGTTCGCGTTCCAGCGGATCGATCAGAGTGATCCGGCGCTGGCTCCCGGTGGCGCCGGTCCGGATTTCCGCATCTCGCTCACCTCGCAGATGACCATCCGGCAAGCCTGCGGCTACGACATCCAGCTCGAGGTGTCCTGCTACAACCCCGGCATCGACCGTGTGGTGCTCAACGAGCCCCGCTGGGTGCGCGGCGCGATCGCGTTCCAGGGCGATATCGGGTCGTACCGGCAGTACCAGATCAACCACGAGGTGGGGCACGCCATCGGATACCAGGCGCACCAACCGTGCGAGACGGACGGTGGGCTGGCGCCGGTGATGATGCAGCAGTCGTTCGGCACCGCCAACAACGACATCGCCGTCCTGGACCCCAAGGGCGTCGTCCCGATGGACGGCAAGGTGTGCCGCTTCAACCCCTGGCCGTACCCGAGAGTCTGACTGGGGGGGGTCTGACAGCTGGGGAGCCCGACAACCGGAGAGGCAGGGTCCTGTGCCCGCGTACATCGGTGACATCGTTTGTGCCGGGTTCCTCTTCGACTTGGACGGCGTGGTCACCGATACCGCGCAGGTGCATGCGCGGGCGTGGACCCGGCTGTTCGATCAGTTCTTCGACCAGCGCGGGCGTGGCGACGCGCCATTCACCCCGGACGATTACATCGACCATGTGGACGGTCGTCCCCGCGTCGACGGGGTGGCGTCGTTCCTTGCGTCTCGGTCGATCGAGATCCCTCGCGGTAGCCCGTCGGACGATCCGTCGCAGCACACGGTGTGTGGTCTAGCCGCGCGCAAGGATGCGTTGTTCCTGCACGAGCTCGACGCACACGGCGTCGACGTGTTCCCCGGGACGATCGCGCTCATCGAGCGGCTGCGCGGCGCCGGGACACCGACCGCGCTCGTCACCGCGAGCCGCAACGCCGATCGGGTCCTCACCGCGGCGGGGGTGGCCGGGCTGTTCGATGTCCGAGTCGACGGCACCGACGTCGACCGGCTACATCTGGCCGGCAAACCTGACCCCGCCACGTACCTCGAGGCGGCCCGCAGGCTCGGCCTGGAGGCAGGCGAATGCGTCGTGGTGGAAGACGCTCTGTCAGGTGTCGAGGCGGGTCGCCGCGGCGCTTTCGGCGTCGTCGTCGGCGTTGACCGCACGCACCACGCGGACGCACTGCGGAAGGCGGGAGCCGATATCGTGGTCGCGGACCTGAGCGATCTCGAGGTGCGTTTCTCAACCGCCTAGGCTGGACATCGAGCGTTGAACGGTCGATGTCAGGAGCGTGTTGGTGTCCGCGAAGAGTCCGCTGCCCCCACTGGTGGAGCCCGCTGGGGAACTGAGTCGCGAAGAAGTCGCGCGATACAGCCGCCATCTGATCATTCCCGATGTCGGGACGTCCGGACAGCGGCGGCTCGCGAACGCGCGGGTGCTGGTGATCGGTGCCGGAGGTCTCGGGTCGCCCGCGCTGCTGTACCTGGCCGCGGCCGGGGTCGGAACGATCGGCATCGTCGATTTCGACGTGGTCGACGAATCGAATCTGCAGCGGCAGGTCATCCACGGCACCGCCGATGTCGGCCGGTCCAAGGCCGAGAGTGCCCGCGAGTCGATCCGTGGCCTCAACCCGCACGTCACGGTTCGCTTGCACCAGTTCCGGCTGGAGGCGTCCAACGCAATCGAACTGTTCGGCGAGTACGACCTGATCCTCGACGGCACCGACAACTTCGCCACCCGTTACCTCGTCAACGATGCCGCAGCCCTTGCGCACCGGCCGTACGTGTGGGGATCGATCTACCGGTTCCAGGGCCAGGTATCGGTGTTCTGGGAGGACGCCCCCGGCGATCGAGGCATCACGCTGCGCGACCTGTACCCGGAGGCGCCTGCGCCGGGCACTGTGCCGTCGTGCGCGGAAGGTGGCGTGCTCGGGGTGCTGTGCGCATCGGTCGGCTCGATCATGGCCACCGAGGCGATCAAGCTGATCACTGGAATCGGTGACTCGCTGCTGGGCCGGCTGATGATCTACGACGCCCTGGCCATGACGTACCGCACCGTCCGGTTGAGCCGGGATCCCGGCCGCGGGCCGGTAACCGAGCTCATCGACTACGACGCGTTCTGCGGAGTCCTGCCGGCGGTCGAGGAGGACGCCGACGCCGACGCCACCATCACTCCGCGCGAGCTGCGGGAGCTGCTCGACGCGGGTGCCGACATCGCGATCGTCGATGTCCGTGAGCCGGTCGAGTGGGACATCGTGCACCTGCCCGGTGCCACGCTGATTCCCAAGGACCGGATCCTGTCGGGGGAGGCACTCGCCGAACTGCCGCAGGACAAGCGCATCGTGCTGCATTGCAAGACCGGGATCCGTTCGGCCGAGGCGCTGGCCGCGGTGCGCCGGGCCGGATTCGCGGACGCGGTCCACCTTCGAGGCGGCGTGATCGCATGGGCCGATCAGGTCGATCCGTCCCTCCCGGTCTACTGAGCGGCAACTGACCGGGTCCGGTGGGGTGGTCCCCGGAGCGCCTCACCTGTCCGAGGGGTCGGCGACGGTAGCGTGACGGCCGTGAGCTCAGTCCAACCGCCTCAACACGTCTGTTCGACGTTCGGTCTCCGCGAGGTCGAACCCGTTGCGCTGGGCGCAGACTGGGACGGCGGCTGGCGCTGCGGAGATGTCGTGCTGTCGGCCGTAGCCGATCACGCCCGTGCCGCATGGTCGGCGAAGGTGCGCGAGACGCTGGCCGTGGACGCTGTGCGGCTGGCGCGCCCGGTGCGTTCCACCGACGGCCGGTACGTGGTCTCGGGCTGGCGAGCGGACACATTCATCACCGGTACCCCGGAGCCGCGGCACGACGAGGTCGTCTCGCTGTCGCTGCGCCTGCACGCCGCGACGGCGCAGCTCGAGCGTCCGCGTTTCCTCGCGCAGCCGCCGGTCGCTCCATGGGCCGACGTCGACGTCTTCGTCGCCGCCGACCGGGCCGCGTGGGAGACGGTGCCGCTGCGGACCGCCCGTGCGGCCGGCGCGCTCGACCAGCTCACCCCGGATCGCCAGCGCAGTGTCGAGCTCATCGGACAGCTCGCGACGCTTCGCAAGGCCGTACGCTCGCCGGATCAGCTGGTTCATGGCGATCTGTTCGGCACGGTCCTCTTCGCCGGCAGCGCTGCGCCCGGCGTTACCGACATCACGCCCTATTGGCGCCCCTCCGCGTGGGCGGCCGGCGTGGTGGTCGTCGACGCGCTGTCGTGGGGCGGCGCCGACGAGGGCCTGATCGGACGCTGGGAGGATCTGCCGGAGTGGCCGCAGATGTTGTTGCGGGCGTTGCTGTTCCGGCTATCGGTGCATGCACTGCACCCGAGGTCGACGCCGGAGGCGCTGCCCGGGCTGATGCGGACCGCTGAACTCGTACGGCTGATCCTCTAGCGCTGGTTCGCTATTCCGGTGGGACCCGCTCGGTCGTGTAGCCGGCGAGCAGTTCGTCGAAGAAGCAGCGTGCGGCCGCGACGGCGCGGTCGGCGTCGCCGTCGATGACGGCCTCGATGAGATCGTGGTGTTCGCCGTGGAATCCCGCGCCGGTTGCGGAGGCGTGCTTGAAGACCGTGTCCTCGATCGCGGGGAGCAGTGAGTCGTAGAACTCCAGGTACACCTGGTTGTGGCTGGCCGCGACGATTCCGCGGTGCAGGGCTATGTCGGCGGCGATCGCGGTGCGCAGGTCGGCGGTTTCCCAGGCGAGCGTGCGCGCATCGAGCAGGGTGCGCAGGGTTTCGATGTCGGCGGCGTTGCGGCGCTTGGCCGCCAGTCCGGCCGCGGTCACGTCGAGCGATCGGCGCAGTTCGAGGACGTCGCGTTCGTGCGCGCTGGCGAAGTAGCGGCCGAGGGTGCTGCCCATTTCGGAGGCCGCGAGGACGAAGGTGCCCGAGCCCTGCCGTCGTTCGAGCAGTCCGGTGTGGACGAGTGCCTGGACGGCCTCACGGACCGTGTTGCGTCCGGTTCCGGTCAGCTCGGACAGTTCGGGCTCGGTGGGGATGCGCGTGCCGACCGGCCAGTTGCCGGATCGGATCTCGTCCCGGAGCTGTTCGGTCACCTGGGTGATCAGGGTGCTGCGGCGGACGGGTTGCACGGCGCTCCTGCGGGGTAGGCGGATGTCTCACGGTGGTTTCGCGCGGGTGGTCTCGCACGGTGGTTTCGCACGGCGGCTTCGAAGAACGATGGGTCTCGAGAATTATGCTTTGCAGACTTTCATCCGGTCATCCTATGATTTGTCGGGTCGAGTGCGCAGCCCTTCGTGGTAGTCATTCGCGAATCGCATCAACGACGGAACGAGGCAGTCCATGACCGCGCCCGCGACGGCCGCAATCGCCAGAGGGCCCCAGCCCCTGTTCGCGGGGCGCCTCTTGGTGTTCGCCGCGATCGCGATGTCGGCGCTCACGCTGCGCCTTGCGGTTACCTCCTTCAGTCCCCTCGCGTCCCAGATCAGCGGCGACCTGGGCTTTTCGTCCACTGTCGTCGGTGTCTTCGGCATGATTCCGACGGCGATGTTCGCCGTGTTCGGTCTGCTCACGCCCGCGATCGCGCGCAGGCTGGGGCTCGAATGGACCGCGTTGCTGGCGATGATGATGGCTGGCGTCGGCATGCTCACCCGCGCGATGGTGGGCGATACGTGGTCGCTGCTGACGTTGTCGGCGCTCGCGCTCGGTGGCATGGGCATCGGCAACGTCGTGATTCCGCCGCTGGTAAAGCGCTACTTCGGTGACCGACTGGCATTGATGAGCTCGATCTACATCACCGGCGTACAGATCGGCACGATCGTGCCTGCCCTGGTGGCGGTGCCGCTCGCGGAGGTGTTCGACTGGCGGATCTCACTCGGGGTGTGGTCGCTGCTCGGCTTCGCGGCTGCGGCGCCGTGGCTGATGATCCTGGCCCGCGGCCGCAAGCGGTCCGACGGCACTGCCGCGCCTGAGCGGCCGTCCGAGTCTCACGCACCCGGACGGCCGTGGCGGTCGCCGGTGGGCTGGGGCATGGCGGGCATGTTCGGTATGACCTCGCTCATCACGTACTCGATGTTCACATGGATCCCGAAGATCCTCACCGAGGCCGGCGCCAGCGAGGCATTCGCCGGCAGCATGGTCGCGGTGTTCTCGTTCATGGGCCTGATTGCGGCATTCGCGGCACCCAGCGTGTGCGCCCGCATGCGCAATCCGTTCCCGATCGTCGTCGGTTGTGCGGTCTGCTACGCGATCGGTTTCACCGGACTGTTCCTCGCGCCGATGTCGGCGCCGATCCTGTGGGTGCTGGTCATCGGCCTCGGACCCAGCACGTTCCCGATGTCGTTGACGCTGATCAACCTGCGGACCCGCACGCATGCCGGGTCGGCGGCGCTGTCCGGGTTCACGCAGGGCATCGGCTATACGGTCGCGTGCATCGGCCCGCTGCTGTTCGGCGTGTTGCACGAGTCGACCGGCGGATGGGGTGCGCCGTTCGCGCTGCTTGCCGCCGCGGTCGTCGTGGTCCTGATTTCCGCGTGGGCGGCGTGCAAGCCGCGGATGCTCGAGGACAGCTGGGGCGCGAAGACCGCCTGACCTGGTATTCCGTCGACCTCACCGCCTCGAATGCGGTGGGTGAGCGAGTGTTGACGGACGGGTCATCGGGGGCAGCACCGACGCAACACCGGCCTCCTACCTTGGGGTTTCCCACACAGGTAGGAGGTCCAGGTGACCACACTCTCCGATCGGTCCACAGCACCGGATGCGAGCGCGCCGACGGTGCAGGGGCACTACATCGACCGCTGGGACGCCGAGAACGTCGAGGCGTGGGAGGCCGGCGGCAAGGACATCGCCCGCCGCAATCTCGTCTGGTCGGTGATCGCCGAGCACGTCGGCTTCTCGGTCTGGTCCATCTGGTCGGTGATGGTGCTGTTCATGCCTACCGACGTCTTCGGCATCGACGCCGCCGGCAAGTTCTTCCTCGTCGCGGTGCCGACCCTCGTCGGGTCGGTGCTGCGTATCCCGTACACCGTGGCCACCGCCCGGTTCGGCGGCCGGAACTGGACGGTGTTCAGCGCGCTGGTGCTGCTGATCCCGACATTGCTGACGCTGTGGTTCGTGCAGCATCCCGGCACGTCCTACACGACGTTCCTGTTGGTGGCCGCCACCGTGGGTGTCGGCGGCGGCAACTTCGCGTCGTCGATGGCGAACATCAACGCCTTCTACCCACAGCGGCTCAAGGGCTGGGCGCTGGGCCTGAACGCGGGCGGCGGGAACATCGGAGTGCCAGCCATCCAGTTGGTGGGCTTGCTCGTGATCGCGACCGTCGGCAATACCGCCCCGTATCTCGTGTGTGCGGTGTACCTCGTGCTGATCGCGGTCGCTGCGGTGGGCGCGGCGCTGTTCATGGACAACCTCGGTAACCAGAAGGCGGACCTGCGTTCGATGGTCGCGGCCCTGCGGGTACGGGACTCGTGGATCGTGAGCTTCCTCTACATCGGCACCTTCGGCTCGTTCATCGGTTTCAGCTTCGCGTTCGGTCAGGTGTTGCAGATCAACTTCCTCGCCGGCGGCGAGACACCCGCGCAGGCCGCGCTGCACGCGGCGCAGATCGCGTTCATCGGACCGCTGCTCGGTTCCATCGCCCGGCCGCTCGGTGGGAGGTTCGCGGACCGCGTCGGCGGTGGGCGGATCACGCTGTACACGTTCGCGGCGATGGTGCTGGCCACTGCGGTCCTGGTCAGTGCGGGCACGGCCGACGACGCGACGCCCGGCTCCGCATCCGGCGTGACGATGGCCGCGCTCGTGATCGGGTTCGTTGCGCTGTTCGTCCTCTCCGGTATCGGCAATGGCTCGGTGTACAAGATGATCCCGTCGATCTTCGAGGCCCGCTCGCGCTCGCTGATCGGGCTCGACGAGCCGGACCGGGCGGGGTGGTCGCGCAACATGTCCGGCGCGCTGATCGGCTTCGCCGGCGCAATCGGCGGACTCGGCGGCGTCGGCATCAACCTGGTGCTGCGTGCGTCGTACAGCAGCCCCGCGAAATCGGCGACGATGGCCTTCTGGGTGTTCCTCGGCTTCTATGTGGTGTGCGCGCTGGTCACGTGGACCGTATTCGTGCGACGCAGGCCGGTCACGAAAGAGGCTGCCGGACAGTCGATCGCGGTGACGTCGTGAACGCGGTATCCGCCATCTCCAGCCGGGCCGAGACCCACTGCCCGTACTGCGGCCTGCAGTGCGCGATGACGCTCAGCCCAGATGCGGGAAGCGTGACGGTGACCGGCCGTCAGTTCCCCACCAACCGCGGCGGATTGTGCCAGAAGGGGTGGACCAGCGCCGAACTGCTGCGACATCCGGACCGGCTCACCACCCCGCTGATCCGGATCGACGGGCGTCTGCGCCCGGCCTCGTGGGACGACGCCCTCGACCGGGTCGCCGAGGGCCTCCGCGCCGCGCAGGTGGCCGGGGGACGCGACGCGGTGGGCATCTTCGGTGGCGGCGGGCTCACCAACGAGAAGGCATACATGCTCGGCAAGTTCGCGCGCGTCGCGCTCGGCACGTCGAACATCGACTACAACGGGCGGTTCTGCATGTCGTCGGCGGCCGCCGCCGGGATCCGCGCGTTCGGCCTCGATCGCGGACTGCCGTTCCCGGTCTCGGATCTCACGTCGGCGAAGGCGATCCTGCTGGCCGGCGGCAACGTCGCCGAGACGATGCCGCCGCTCGTCGGGCACCTGAAAGCGGCGGCCGATGCGGGTGGGCTGATCGTCGCGGACCCGCGGCGCACCGCGACCGCGGACCTTGCCGTCCTCGGCGGTGGGGTGCATCTGCAACTGGCACCGGGCACGGATCTGCCGCTGGCGCTGGGCATGGTGCACCTCGCGGTGATCGAGGGGCACCTCGACCGCGAGTTCGTCGAGGCTCGCACGGACGGTTTCGACGACGCGTGGCTCGCGGCGGCGCAGTGGTGGCCCGAACGCACCGAACGCGTCACGGGTGTGCCGGTCGCGTCGTTACGCCGGGCGGTGGAGATCCTGTCGCATTCCAGGCGCTCGGACACCGGCGCCTACATCCTCACTGCCCGGGGCGCCGAGCAGCACGCGACCGGCACCGACACCGTGTCCGCGTGGATCGCGCTGGCGCTCACGCTGGGACTGCCGGGGCGTCGTGGCAGCGGCTACGGTGCAATCACCGGTCAGGGCAACGGGCAGGGTGGTCGCGAGCACGGGCAGAAGGCCGACCAGCTGCCCGGCTACCGCAGAATCACCGATCCTGTTGCGCGCGAACATGTCGCGCGGGTGTGGGGGATCGATCCGTCGGAGCTGCCCGGTCCGGGGCGCAGCGCATACGAGTTGCTCGACGCGCTCGGCCACCCCGACGGCCCGCGTGCGCTGATGGTGCACGGCGCAAATCTTGCGGTGTCGGCGCCGCGGGCGGGTCACGTCGTCGACCGGCTGCGGTCGCTGGACCTGCTGGTGGTGTGTGACTTCCTGCTCTCGGAGACGGCCGCGATGGCCGATGTCGTGTTGCCGGTCCTGCAGTGGGCCGAGGAGGAGGGCACCATGACGAGCCTCGAGGGCCGGGTACTGCGTCGCCGACGCGGGGTGGCGCCACCGGCCGGGGCGCGCAGTGAGCTCGAGGTGTTGCAGGAGTTGGCCGTTCGGCTCGGTCAGCCGGTGTCGAGGTTCCCGGCGGAGCCCGAGGTGGTGTTCGACGAACTGCGCCGCGCCTCGGCCGGTGGCGTCGCCGACTACGCGGGAGTGACCTACGACCGCCTCGATGCGGGGGAGGCGCTGTACTGGCCGTGCCCCGACGTCGGGCATCCGGGCACGCCGAGGCTGTTCCTGGACCGGTTTGCCACCGACGACGGACGGGCGCGGTTCACCGCCGTCGAGCATCGTGGTCCCGCCGAGCCGACAGATACCGAGTTCCCGTTGGTTGCGACCACGGGACGTGTTCTGGCGCAATATCAGTCGGGCACGCAGACCCGGCGGGTGGCCGAACTCGCCGCGGCGGCGGGGCCGATGTTCGTGCAGGTCCACCCGGACACTGCCGAGCGTTCCGGCCTGCGGGACGGTGACAGGGCGACCGTGCTGGGTCGGCGGGGCGCCGTGTCTGCGGCGGTGCGATGTGACGACTCGATGCGGCTCGACACGGTGTTCCTGCCGTTCCACTTCGCGGGCGACGCCCGGGCGAATCTGCTGACCAACCCCGCCCTCGATCCGACGAGCCGGATGCCGGAGTTCAAGGTGTGTGCGGTGCGGCTGGAGGCGGCATCGTGACTCGGGTCGTGATCGTCGGAAACGGCATGGTCGGCGCGCGGCTGGCCGAGGAGTTGCGCCGCCGCGACCGTGACCCCGAGCGTCTCGAGGTCGTGGTGTTCGGGGCGGAACCCCGGGCCGCATACAACCGGATCCTGCTGTCGAACGTATTGGCCGGCAGCATCACTGCGCGCGACACACGGCTGCGGCCGGACGACTGGTGGGCGCGCAACCACGTCGACGTGCGGATCGGGGTGCGGGTGGAGGCGGTCGACACCGAGGCGCGCGTCGTGCGCTGCGACGACGGCAAGCTGCTCGGCTACGACGAGCTGGTCCTGGCGACCGGCAGCACGTCGTTCGTGCCGCCGATCGAGGGGATGCACGTCGATGCCGACGGGGTGGCCGCGTTCCGGACCGTGGAGGACTGTGACCGGATCACCGGCGCCGCGTCGCCGGGGTGCCGGGCGGTGATTCTCGGCGGCGGCCTACTCGGGCTCGAGGCGGCGCGCGGGCTGCTGCTGCGCGGCGCCGACGTCACCGTTGTGCATCCGAAGGCGGTGCCGATGGAACGGCAGATGGATCCGGGTGGCGGTGCGGTCCTGGGTCGCGTGCTCACCGGCCTGGGTATGCGGGTTCTGCTCAACCGGCGCGCGATTGCGCTGCGCGGCACAGGCGCCGCGCGTGTGCTCGTTCTCGACGATGGCACCGAACTGCCTGTCGATCTGGTGGTGCTGACGGCGGGCGTCCGGCCCGCCACCGCTGTGGCGCGGGCCGCCGGCGTCATCGTTGACTACGGGGTGGTGGTCGACGACGGACTGCGCACGAGCGCCCCGCACGTGTGGGCGATCGGGGAGTGCGCGCAGCACCGCGGCGAGGTGTACGGCCTGGTGCAGCCTGGCTGGGAGCAGGCCGCGGTGGTGGCCGCCCGGATCACCGGGGCGGATCCGGGCGCCGAGTACCACGGCAGCGAAACTGTCACCCGGCTCAAGGCCCACGACATCGACCTTGCGTCGATGGGTGACGTGAGTGCCGACCTGCACGACACGGACCACGAGGTGCTCACGCTCGCGGACCCGGCACGCGGACGCTACGCCAAACTCGTTGTACGCGAAGAACGGATAGTCGGCGCCGTACTGCTCGGCAGCCCCGATGTGGTCGGTACCGTCACGCAGTTGTTCGACGCGCGGCTTCCGGTGCCGCAGGACCGCATGGTGCTGCTCACGGGTCGCGGCGCAGCCACCACCGAGTCGGTGAGCCCCGCCGGCATGCCGGGCGGTGCGGTGATCTGCCGCTGCAACTCGGTGACCAAGACGAACCTCACGGCGGCATGGCGGTCCGGGGCACGCTCGGTGGCCGCACTCGCAACCGCGACCCGCGCGACAACGGGGTGCGGCGGATGCAGTTCCACGGTCGAGGGCATATGCGAGTGGTTACGGAGCAGCGATCCCCAGAGCGCCGATCTCCGGAACGACGACGCGGCCCACGGTGACCAGCAGCACGGCGACGAACGAGAAGTATCGGCTCGGAAGGAAGGTGCGGCATGAACGAACGGACCGCGATCGTGATCGGACACGGCATGGTGGGCCATCGCTTCGTCGAAGCGCTGCGTGCTCGAGACGAGGTCGGCACCTGGGCGGTGATCGTGCTGTGCGAGGAGGACGTGCCGGCCTACGACCGGGTAGCGCTGTCGTCGTACGTCGACTCGTGGGACGTGCGGGAAATTGCGTTGGCGGGCAACGACTTCGCCGGCGATCCCGCAGTGGACCTGCGGGTGGGAGTACGGGCCGACGTGATCGATCGGGCCGGGCACACCGTGACCACGTCGGCGGGCGAGACACTGGGTTACGACGCGCTGGTGCTCGCGACGGGCTCGTACCCGTTCGTGCCGCCGGTGCCGGGCCACGACCACGATCTGTGTTTCGTCTACCGCACTCCGTCCGATCTGGACGGCATCCGGGCCCGCGCGGAGGCGGCTGGACCGGGCGCCGTCGGCGTCGTGGTCGGTGGTGGCCTGCTCGGGCTCGAGGCCGCGAACGCGCTGCGCCAGTTGGGTATGTCGGCGCATGTCGTCGAACACAACGCCCGGCTGATGCCGCTGCAGGTCGACGAGGGCGGCGGCGCCGTGCTCGCCAGGCTGGTGACCGACCTGGGGCTCACGCTGCACACCGGAACCGGGATCGGTTCGATCACCGACGGATCCGACGGTGTGCGGGTGGAGCTGTCCGACGGCTCCGTGATCGATGCCGCGCTGCTGGTGTTCTCCGCAGGCGTCCGCCCGCAGGATCGGCTGGCCCGTGACGCGGGCCTGGACATCGCCGAGCGCGGCGGCGTCCTTACCGACAGTGGTTGCGTCACCTCTGATCCCGCGGTGTTTGCAGTCGGCGAGTGTGCCGCCGTGGAGGGCCGGTGCTACGGGCTGGTTGCCCCTGGTTACTCGACGGCCGAGGTGGTCGCGGACCGGCTCCTCGGTGGGGACGCGGTGTTCCCCGGAGCCGACCTGTCCACCAAGCTCAAGCTGCTCGGCGTGGACGTCGCGAGCTTCGGTGACGTGCACGCCGCGACGCCGGGCGCGCTCGAGGTGGTGCTCAGCGACGCCGCGAAGGGCACGTACACCAAGCTCGTCGTCTCGGACGACGCGAGGACGCTGCTCGGCGGGATCCTCGTCGGCGACGCGTCGGCCTATGGGTCGTTGCGCCCGCTCGTCGGGCGGGAACTCCCCGGCGATCCGGCCGCGCTGATCTCCCCGGCCGGCGAGAAGCCCGGCGCCGGAGCGCTTCCCGATGACGCCCAGGTGTGCTCGTGCAACGCCGTCACCAAGGGGGCGATCTGCGCGGCGATCGCTGACGGTGCGTGCGATGTCGCGGCGGTCAAGGCCTGTACCAATGCGGGTACCACGTGCGGCGGCTGCCTGCCGACGGTGAAGGCGCTGCTCGCGTCGTCCGGCGTGGAGCTGTCGAAGGCACTGTGCGAGCACTTCACCCAGTCCCGGGCCGAGCTGTTCGAGATCGTCCGGGCCACCGGCACGCGGACCTTCTCCGGCCTGATCGCGCGATACGGCACAGGAACCGGCTGCGACATCTGCAAGCCCGTCGTCGCGTCGATCCTCGCGTCGACATCGTCGGAACATGTCCTCGATGGTGAGCAGGCGTCGCTCCAGGACACCAACGACCACTTCCTGGCGAACATCCAGCGCAACGGCACCTATTCGGTGGTGCCGAGGATGCCCGGGGGCGAGTGCACGCCCGAGCAGCTCATCACGATCGGGGAGATCGCCCGCGACTACGGGCTTTACCTCAAGGTCACCGGTGGTCAGCGGATCGACCTGTTCGGCGCGCGGGTGGAACAGTTGCCGGAGATCTGGCAGCGGCTCGTCGATGTCGGCATGGAATCCGGTCAGGCGTACGGGAAGTCGCTGCGCACCGTGAAGAGCTGCGTCGGGTCCACGTGGTGCAGGTACGGCGTGCAGGACTCGGTGGGGATGGCGGTGCGGCTCGAGAACCGGTACCGGGGCCTACGTTCGCCGCACAAGATCAAGTTCGGGGTGTCGGGGTGTGCGCGCGAGTGCGCCGAGGCTCGCGGCAAGGACGTCGGCGTCATCGCGACAGAGAACGGCTGGAATCTGTATGTAGGCGGCAACGGTGGTCAGTCGCCCAGGCATGCGCAGTTGCTCGCGGGCGGACTCGATGACGACACCCTGATCCGGTACATCGACCGCTACCTCATGTTCTACGTGCGCACCGCCGACCGGTTGCAGCGCACCGCGCCGTGGGTGGAATCGCTGGAGGGCGGACTCGACCATCTGGAGGCCGTGGTGTGCGAGGACAGCCTCGGGATCGCCGACGATCTCGAGTCGGCGATGGCCCGGCACGTCGCCGGCTACCGCGACGAGTGGGCAGGCGTGCTCGAGGATCCGGACAAGTTGTCGCGGTTCGTGTCCTTCGTCAACGCCCCCGAGGTGCCCGATCCGACGGTGGTGTTCGACGACTCCGGGCCGCGCAAGGTGCCCGTCCTGATGGGCATACCGGACGTTCCGGAACGCCGATCGGAACTCTCCTCGCGCCGGTAATCGCGGAGTAACGCTGCGGAAACAACCCGACTTTTGAATGAGCACAGCACAGGGAGGTCTGCGATGACGGTGATGGAGAGCTGGGTGTCCGGCGAGGTCGGCACCCATGAGGCGCCCTATGTAGGGGAGGGACGGCACTGGACGTCCGCGTGCACGCGGGGCCATCTGATCCCGGGGCGCGGCGTGGCCGTGCTGCTGCGGGGCGGCGCTCAAGCGGCGCTGTTCTTGTTGCCGGACGGGAGCCTGCGGGCGGTCGGCAACATTGACCCGTTCGGGCGGGCCGCCGTGATCTCCCGCGGACTGGTCGGTGACCGGCACGGCGAACCGACGGTCGCGTCCCCACTGCTCAAGCAGGTGTTCTCGCTGGTCGACGGCCGCTGTCTCGACGACGAGGCGGTGCGTCTACCGGTCTACCCCGTGCGGGTGGTCAGCGGCGGCGCTGAAGACGTCGTGCAGGTGGGCGCCTTCTCGATGGGTGATGGATCGCCGTGACGGCCGTGGGGGCTGCAGGGGCGGGCGAACTTCGAGGATTCACGGTCGGGATCACGGCATCGCGCCGAGCCGACGAACTGGCGACACTGCTGATCCGCCGCGGTGCCGCCGTCGTGCACGCTCCGGCGATCCGGATCATCCCGCTCTCGGATGACACCGAACTGTCGCGGGTCACGGACGCGATCGTGGCCGATCCCCCGGACGTCATCGTTGCGACGACCGGCATAGGCTTTCGCGGCTGGATGGGCGCCGCCGAGGGGTGGGGGCGCGCGGATCAGTTGCTGGGCGCACTGGGTGCGAGTCGGATCCTCGCTCGTGGGCCCAAGGCCAAAGGTGCGGTCCGCGCCGCCGACCTGCGGGAGGAATGGTCACCGGCATCCGAATCCTCGGCGGAGGTCCTGGACTACCTGCTGTCGGAGGGGGTGGACGGGCGGCGGATAGCGGTGCAGTTGCACGGTGCGACAACCGAGTGGGAGCCCATCCCGGACTTCTGCGCGGCGCTGCGCAACGCCGGCGCCGACGTGATCGCCGTGCCCGTGTACCGGTGGACGCCTCCTGACGACTGCGGAGCGCTGGACCGGATGATCGACAGCATTGCGGCGGGTGGGCTGGACGCCGTCAGCTTCACCAGTGCACCCGCAGTGGCGTCGATCCTCGGGCGGGCCAAGGAAGCCGGTGTACTCGAGCCGCTTCTGACCGCGCTGAATGGCCGCGTGCTGGCGGCGTGTGTAGGGCCGGTGACCGCGGCGCCTCTCACCGCGCTGGGGGTGCGCACGACGGCGCCGGCACGGTCGCGGCTGGGTTCACTGGCCCGGCACATTGCGGAGGAACTGCCGCAGCGGAGCGGCCCGGTGCGCGCCGGTGGTCACGAGATCAGCGTGCGAGGAAACTGCGTTCTGGTCGACGGCGAGGTGCGGCAGCTCCCGCCGGCGGGCATGGCGCTGATGCGCCGCCTGGCCGAGCGTCCGGGTCTGGTCGTCTCGCGCGCGGATCTGCTGTCGGCGTTGCCTGGCGGTAGTGACGACACGCACGCTGTCGAGACGGCCATAGCTCGGTTGCGCGGTCATCTCGGTGCGCCCAAGGCCGTGCAGACGGTAGTCAAGCGCGGATACCGGCTGGCGCTCGACCCCGCCGACTACGACAGGTTGCTCGAGCGGAGCAGTCCGTGATCGGCCCGGCATTCGTGCTCGTGGCCCACGGCACCCGCAGCCGTACCGGCGTCGAGACCGTCGCCGCGCTAGCGGGCGCGGTGGCGCGTCGGGTGGGAACGGTGCGGACGGCGTTCGTGGACGTGCTGGGTCCTTCGCCCGCGGAAGTACTGCGGGGCGTCGACGGCCCCGCCGTGCTTGTTCCGGCCTTCCTGGCCTCGGGCTATCACGTGCACTCGGACGTGCCGCGCGGTCTGCTCGAGAGCGGTCACCCGCGAGTGACGGTCACCCGGGCGCTCGGCCCGCATCCTGTGCTGGCCCGGGTGCTGGAAGAGCGTCTGATCGAATCCGGTTGGTGTCCAGGAGATTCGGTGGTCTTCGCGGCGGCGGGTTCTTCCGATTCGCGGGCTCGGAACGACCTCCGGCGGGCAGCTGCGATGCTGTCGGCGCGGGTGGGCGGAGAGGTAACGGTCGCCTATGTCGCGACCGGCTCACCGACCGTGTCAGAGGCGGTCGACCGGCTGCGTGCAGACGGCGCACGGCGCGTGTTCATAGCGTCGTACCTGTTGGCCCCGGGCCTGTTCCATACACGGTTGGAACAGGCCGGGTCAGACGGGGTCGCCGCGCCGCTCGGCGTGCACCCGGCGGTAGTGGATCTGGTGGCCGCACGGTTCCGTGGTGCTCGGGCTGGGCAGCCCAACTCGGCGCTCAGTTCGCGAATCCCAGTTGTCGTTCGGCGTTCGACAGTGCCGTGACGACGCAGGTGCCGATCGGCCCGCGGCGATCGAACATGGTCGTGGTGCCCACCGAGATTCCGTCCACGCTGATGTGGTTGTCGGCCTCGAGGCCGATCTCCGGGCCCTCCGGTAGCCGGGACAGCGCTAAGGTGAGGTCGGCGTTGATGAACCCGATTCCCGCGGATCCCCAGTTGGTCACCAGGCTCGTGGTCTCGCCGACCATTGCCGCGCGAACGAACGGTGACGGCTCCTCGCCGGAGACGACAGGAATCTGATACTGCCACAGTCGTTTTCGACTTGAACCTTCGTGGTCACCGAGTGATGGGGACCAGCCGGCCGGGTGGTCATCGCTGCCGATCCACGGATGTGAGGGCGCCTGCAGCGGTTCGAGGACACTCAGGGGCGGCGGCTGCGGTGCATCCGGCCGGGTCCACAGCTCGCCCGGCGGTTGTGCGGAGCGGCGCAGGAATACGACGGACGCGCGCGCGACGACCTTGCCGTTCTGAATGACCTCGGCGTCCGCCAGCCGGATCCGGTTGCCATTGCGGACACTGCGGGTGACCACGTCGATCCGCTGCGCGCGCGCCGGCCGGAACAGGTCGACCGTCAGCCGAGCAGGAACGAATCCCTCTGCACCGTGCTCGTTCTCGATGGCCCGAGCCAGAATTCCGGAGATTGCCGGGCCATTGATCATGTCGGACGACCACTTCCCGATGCCCAGCGGAAGAGGCGTGAACCCGTCCCCGTCACGGGTGAGGAACCCGAGCGATTCATTCATGTGTGGAACCCTCCTTGTCGCGCGCTTGGTCGCGTCTGTGGAAGATACGACAAGGCAGACGAGGGGGCTGACGGGCGTCACACCGCCCGCGTCTGGGGCAGCAGCTTTCTTGCGCATCGGTGTGCAAATATCGCCCCGATTCGGTCGGTACCGGGCTACCGTGAGAAATGACCGGGCACGCTCGGCCCACTGATACTTCCAGGTCCAGGATGCAGAGCGTGCGAGGCGGACGTCGGCGCAGCGCCGGGAAGAAGGTTCCGAGATGACCGCGACATCAGTCGACAGGCAGGGCTTCAGTTCGCTCCGACAGGGTGGACTCAACTGGGATGCGTTTCCCCTCCGATTGTTCGCGAAGGGAAACGCGAAGTTCTGGAACCCCGCCGACCTCGACTTCACGAAGGACGCGCAGGACTGGCAGGAACTCAGCAGTGAGCAGCAGCGCAGCGCAACTTATCTGTGCGCGCAGTTCATTGCGGGGGAGGAGGCCGTCACCGAGGATATCCAGCCGTTCATGCGTGCGATGGCGACCGAGGGTCGGTTCGCCGATGAGATGTACCTGACGCAATTCTGTTTCGAGGAAGCCAAGCACACCGAGGTGTTTCGTCGCTGGATGGATGCGGTGGGGCTCACCGGCGATCTGCACTCGTTCGTCGCGGAGAATCCCTACTACCGCACGCTCTTCTATGAGGAGCTGCCCCGATCGTTGCGGCTACTCGAGACGGATCCGAGCCCTGCCAACCAGGTTCGCGCCAGTGTCACCTACAACCACGTCATCGAGGGCAGTCTCGCACTCACCGGCTACTACGCGTGGCAGAAGGTCTGCACGCAGCGCGACATCCTGCCCGGCATGCAGGAGCTGATCCGTCGGATCGGCGACGACGAACGCCGCCACATGGCCTGGGGCACCTTCACCTGCCGGCGGCATGTGGCGGCCGACGACCGGAACTGGGATCTGGTGCAGGAACGTATGGGCGAGCTGCTGCCGCACGCCCTCGGCATGATCCAGTGGGTCAACGACCAGTTCGAGGAGCAGCCGTTCGGGCTGGACCCGCAGGAGTTCGTCGACTATGCCGCCGATCGCGCGCAGCGGCGGCTCGGTGCCATCGAGTCGGCCCGTGGCCGCCGGGTCGAGGAGATCGACCTCGACTACTCGCCCGAAACCCTCGAGGACAAGTTCGGCGAGGAAGATGCAGCGGCGATTACACAGATTTCGGCGGATGCGGCGGTCTCAGAGAACGCTTGATCAGGGCCGCCGGCATTCACGGTTGTCGGCTGATTCCTTGTCGATCCGTTCTTGTGGACCTGGAGCAACCTGCAGCAGACGAGCGTGCCGCGGTCCCCGCTGTTCGCAGGGGTGAACAATTGATGCAGGTGGACGCACGCTCGACGACCGCGTGAACCAGTTGTCCGGCGGGCCCGCGCATCACCTGGGCCCACGCGTCACCCGGGCCGAATGACCGGGGCTCAGGCGATGGGAGGTCACGCGGCGGTGGGGCCGGCTCGGTTGTTGGCGGGTAGGGGTTGTTGTCGGGGGTCGATGCTGGTGGGTGGGATGAATTCGGGGTGGCGGGTGGGTCCGATGCGGACGTGCCAGTGGGAGTGGTGGAGCAGGTTGTGGTGGAAGCGGCAGAGTAGGACGAGGTTGTCGAGGTTGGTGGGTCCGCCGTCGGCCCAGTGCCGTATGTGGTGGCCGTCGCACCAGGAGGGTGGGGTGCTGCAGCCGGGGAAGGCGCATCCGGTGTCGCGGGCGATGAGGGCGCGGCGTTGGGCGGCGCTGATGGTGCGCATGGTGCGGCCGAGGTTGATCGGGGCGGCGTGCTCGTCCATCACGATGGGCGAGAGGATGCAGTCGCAGGTCAGGCGTCGGGTGGTGGTGACGGTGATCGGTCCGGCCCAGGGGAGCCGGCCGACTCCGGTGTCACCGAGCAGGTTCGCCAGCAAGCTCGTGTCGGTTTCGGTGTCGCGGGTTTTGCTCGCGCTACTGCCTGTGTTCGTGCTGCAGTGTCCGAACACACTGTGGTCGGCCAAGTCTCGGGCGTTGATGTGTAGGTGCAGGTGTGGTTTCGTGCCGCCGTCGGTCGGGGATACCGCGGAGTCGAGGTAGCGGCGTAGTAGTTCGGTGAGTGCGTCCGCCCGTCGCTGCGCGGGCGGCCGCGGATCGGGTGTGCCGTCTACTCCCGGGTGCGGGGCCGACAGTGGGGAGAGTGCGGATTGGAGCATGTCGCCGGTGACGGCGTCGAGGTCTCCGCGGACGGCATAGCGGCCGTTGAGGGTTTTCGAGACGTGGAGTTCGTTGCGGTCGGTCTCTTCCGATGGCGGTGGGTCGTCGGATTCGAAGATCCGCTCGAGTTTGTGGATCTGTGTGTGCACGTAGGCGGTGTTCGTGGCGGGACCGCGGGCGGCCTCGAGGAGTACTCGCCGGGCTGGCCAGAGTGCTTCGTCGGGCATGCCGCGGGGTGGTTTCTGACAGAATGTCAGCACCAGTGCCGTGTGGGCGGCCGAGATCTCACAGGCGTCGAACATCTCCCGGATGTCCGGTTCCTCGCGCAGGCCCCGGGCCAGGTTCAGGATCCGGCCCGCCTCACTGACCTCGAGCAGGGTCGTCGCCGCGAGCCACTGTCTGACGTCTCTGAACCCGAGGACGTCGGTGGTGCAGCGGGAATCGACCGCGCCGACCAGCCGGACGCGCCGGGTCTGCAGCCGTGCGATCTCCGCGCACACCGACAGTGTCTCGTCCAACAATTCTTGTTCGGTCAGACGCCAGTACGACTCGCCGTCGACCGGCACGGTGTTCTCGCCCCCCAGCGTCATACCGACAGTTTAGTTCGAACACACTTTCGAGTCAAGGCTCCGCGTTGACTCATCAAAGATGCCCGCGTAGGTCCCATCGTTGACTCATCCGAGAATGCCCGCGTAGCGGCGTGTCGGTCCGGTCGATGCCGGTGGGGGCGGTAGGGCCGGGTGATGGGACTGTCTATGGCGGAACGTAAGTCTGTGACGAGGGCGATCGCGACCCGATATGCCCGGGCCGACAGGTCGGGGAAGTCCCGGATTCTCGACGAGTTGTGCGCGACGACGGGGTGGCATCGTGATCATGCCCGCAGGATGTTGCGGTCTGCTCTGATGCCGCGGGTGGTGCGTCCGCGGGCTCCACGTCCGGTCAAGTATGGTTCGGAAGTTGTTGCAGCACTGACATTCTGTTGGGCGGTGCTCGGCATGCCGGCAGGGAAGCGTCTTGTCCCGATCCTGCCGGAGCTGGTTCCGGTGTTGCGGCGGTTCGGGGAACTCGACATCGACGACGACACCGCGGCGTTGCTGGTGCGGATGTCGGCGGCGACCGTGGATCGGCGGCTGGCCCCGCAGCGCAAGTCGCTCGAACTCAAGGGTCGCTCGCACACGAAGCCGGGATCGCTGCTCAAGTCGCAGATACCGATCCGGACGTGGGCGCAGTGGGACGATGCGGTGCCGGGGTTCGTGGAGATCGATCTGGTCGGTCACGAGGGCGGGAACGCGGTCGGTGAGCATGCGTACACGTTGACGGTGACCGATATCGCCACCGGGTGGACGGAGAACCGGTCGGTGCCGAACAAGGCCCTCAAGTGGGTGGTCGCGGCGCTCGACGAGATCGCCGGGGTGTTGCCGTTCCCGCTGCTCGGTGTGGACTCCGACAACGGCAGCGAGTTCATCAACCATCATCTGCTGGCGTGGTGTGAACGGCGGGAGATCACGTTCACCCGCTCGCGGCCGGGGAACTCGAATGATGGTGCGCACGTCGAGCAGAAGAACTGGGCCATCGTGCGTACCGTTGTCGGCTATCTTCGCTACGACACTCCTGCGGAACTTTTGTTACTCAACAAGATTTGGGTTCTGCAATCGAATATGACGAACTTCTTCTCGCCGCAGCAGAAGCTGATCTCCAAGGTTCGGGACGGCGCGAAGGTGACCAAGAAGTACGACACCGCGACCACTCCACACCGGCGTGCGAGCGCTCACCCCGCGGTGACCGCCGACACGAAGGACGCTCTCGATGCGGCCTACGCGAGCGTCAATCCCGCGGCGGTCCAACGACAGATCCAGGCCCTTACCGCCGAGTTGATCACCCTCGCCACCAGTAAACGAACACCGACGAAGAAGCCCGGATCCGCCACCACTCCCTCGCGGACATCCACAAATGAGGCAACGAATCACGCTTCGCGGGCATCTTGACATGAGGCAACAGGGGCTCTTCTCCTGCGTCAGACTTTCTGGCAGGGTCCCGGCGTTTACGCTCCGGGACACGAGCCGGAAGGGGAGGCGTGTGGCGAGGTCACGGCGGACGAAGATCCCGGTCGAGGTGAAGATGTGGGTGGTATTGGGAGTGTTGTCCGGGGAGATGAGCGGTGCCGAGGCCGCCCGTCGGCACGGGGTGTCGGACATGTCGGTGTCGAAGTGGAAGCAGCAGTTCCTCGATGCCGGCCGCGAGCGGCTCGAGGAACAACCGTTCGGCACCGCCGGGCACCGCGGCACGGTCGAGGAACGCCGCCTGCGCAGCGAGAACGAACAGTTGAAGCTGGCGTTGGCGGAGGCGACGGTGCAGCTGCGGATCTGGCAGCACGGCGCGAAGCTGGTCGACGAGGTCCCTTCGCAACCCTCGAATCCCTGAGAGAGGCAGCCGGGCTGCCGGTTTCGAGGTTCGCACCACTCGCTCAGATCCCCGAAAGCGCCTACCGCCGGCGCCTCGCTCGCAATCACGACGGTGTGCCGGTGAAGGGGCCGTGGCCGGCGCCGAAGGTCGACCGTTACGAGGCGCTGTCCGCGAAGTACGCGCAGGACTGGCCTGCCTGGGGGCACCGCAAGATCGCCGCCCTGATGCGCGCCGACGGCCACGCGGTGTCGGACTCGACCGTCGAGCGGGCGCTGCGCCGCCGCGGGCTGCTGCTCCCGGTCGGGTTCCGCGCCGACCGCAGGGCCTGGGCAAAGGCCATCGACTGGCCTTGTCGGATTGGATGTGAACCGACCGCCGGTGTCTCGCTGGATCAGCGCGGATTGCTCACCTGAATGGTGCTCCTCGAACTGGTGTTGATTCAACTGTCGCAAGTCGAATTATCCCAGTTCAGGGCACCATTCTTCGTTTATGACACGGACTTCCGCTCAGTCAGCGTGAAAGCGCGAGGCTACGCTGCGCGGGGTCGCACTACCGTTACCACAGGCCAACCCTATCGTGGGGGCGGGGAACTTCCCGGTCGGTGTGCTCGGTCAGGCCGGTAGCTGGCTCGGTGGCCTGATCCAGGCAGGGTTGCACGATGTCGCCGCGATCGGGCAACTCGCTGTTCCAGTACCTGCGGTGCCTGCCCTGCTACCCGGGTTCCGGCCCCCTCGAACACCGGCAAACGAATCATTGACAGTCAACGTCGTGCAGCACACGCCGCCGCCCGGACAGATCGTCTCGGATGAAGAACGCCTCCGCGGCATGACTTACCTGTGAGTACTTGGCCCCGTCGTGATGTGGGACGCTACGACCGCCGTGACGGCCACTACCGAACCACCAACTCTGACTACGAGAGAGCTGCAAAAGATGCGAGCAGATATCGAACGCGCTGCCCAGGCGGTGCGCGCGGCCGCTGAGTTCGACTGGACGTGGACCGTCAATGACCTGCCGCTGTTCTGTGGTCAGGTTGGCTGGCAGTTCAGCGGCCTCGATGAGCAGGTGCCAGCAGCCGTGACCAATCTCGAAGTCAATCGCCCTGATGTGAGGGTATCCGTCGCGGACGTATCGACAACCGAATTGTCGCGAGCGATCGATGCGATCTCCTTCCGTGCCAGTGATGTGGTTCTCGGTCAGAGCGACTTGGAGCCTGAGCTGGATGAAGTTTTCGATGCACTCGTGCAGCGGATGTTCGAACTGCTCGGGCAGCGGCCCACGGATTGGTGGATCGAACCGACCCGCGGCCTGCGCTGGGACCTTCCGGGCCTGGTGGTGAGGGCCCAAATCGGTGTCTCATCGGTCAGGGTGTATCTGGTCAGTCCTGCGTACCAGCAATGGAACGACGAAATCGAGCAGAGCGCCGAAGTTGAGTAGACGTGAGGTCGGTTGAGGCTGCGGCCGGCCCGACTCGCTGTCATTCCTGAAAATCGATAGCTTGCGCACCTCGCACCAGCCTCGATCTTTCGTGAGGCCCGCGTGCTGGCCTGAGCGGCTTCGTACTGGGTGTCTCGATCGAGGAAACGTGTTCGTCCGTGAGCGAGTACCCGACGCGGTCGGGTGACGTCGGGGTCCACGGCCCCGAATGTGGCTTGCCTTTCGTCTCGGTCGAGCAGTTTGACGCAGGTCAGGTCGGAACCGGTAGCGCGGCGAGGCGCCCGAGTCCGGCGGTCAGCAGGTCCACGTGCGGTGCGTGCGCGGACAGTCTCGAGTGACTACGGCGGGCATGCCGGGCGATACGGCCGGCGATCGAGAGCAGACGCAACCGCAGGCGTTTGGGTTCCCAGCGGCGTGCCGGATCAGTGTTGAAGACGAGCATCTGCGTCCACGCAGTCGGCTCGCACGCCAACTGCACGACCGCCAGCCAGATCCGGTTCTGGTCAAACCCGTGCAGCGGAAGGCTTTGCTGTCCGGTGTCTTTCGTGGACCGGATGCGGTCCTCGCAGCGCGCCCGCCTCCGGTGCCGTAGTTTCGAGATCCGGCAGCTGGCCGCGAGTGGTGTTGGTGACGAACGCGGTCAGTCTCAGCCCGTCGGTGTCGGTGAATCGCAACTGCGCACCGGGGTGCGGTCGTTCCTTCCGGACGATCACCCGCATCCCGGTCTGCCAGCCCGAAAGATCCAGTAGGCCGGTCAGTTCGGCGACCAGGCGCCGTCGCGGACCGTCCCGTCGGCGTCGTAGGCCGGGGTCCACACCTCCTTCGGGATCATCGCGATCTTGGCGGCCATCGTGTCGGTGAGTGAGAACCCGATCGAGTACCCAGGTGGCGTTTGGTCAGGTACTCGATCAGGGCGTGGGTGCCGCCGGCACCGTCGGTGCGGATCATGACCTTGCGGCCGACCCGCTAACCGGGATCGGACGGCAGCTGCGCCAACGCGTCCTTGACGACGGCGATGGGGGTACCGCCCTGCACGGAGTGCTTGGGGGAGAGTCGGCGGCGGTGTTGGAGCCGGTGCGGTGGTCGGGGGCGTGTTCGCCGGCCGCCGCCCAGGCGTTGGCCCGAGCGGTGCGGCGTGCGGTGTTGATCACTGCGAGTGCTTTCGGGGCGTCGGCGGCCAGTGTGGTGACCAGGCGTGAGACGGTCGGGTCGGAGGCGACCCGGCCGAAGACCTCCGGGTGGTTGCGCAGTTGGGCGATGTCGGCGAGGCAGTCGCCATCGAGTGCGAGGGTCACCGCGAGGTCCAATACGATCTTGCCGGGATCGTGGCTGGCCAGCGGCTTGCGCCACGGTGCCAACCCGGTCGACAGAGCGGTGGTCAAGCCAGTTTTCTCGGCGGTGCGCAGCAGCAGGACTGTGCCGGCGTGCGACACGACACCGGTTCTGGTGGCGTCTACGGACATGTGGGGGTAGGCGCGGGTAGGTCCATGGGTTGCCGGAACTACAGTCGAGCGAAAGTAGCATCCACACATGCACGTCGACATCGAAGTCGCCACCCGTATCGCCCGCCTCGCCGCAGAATTCGATTGGACCTGGGCCGTCGATGACCTGGAACCCTTCTGCGCACAGGCTGGATGGGAGGTCGTTGAATTGAATCAAACTGGCGCCCCGATTCGGACGAACCTTCATGTCAGCCGGCCGGAGGCGGACATGTACAGGCGGAACCGTTCGATGCGCTACATCTCGATCTTCGTCTCGGACGTGGCAGATGACGCCACGCCCATGACAGTGGTGCGTCCGTTGCTGGACGAAGGGTTTACGAACCTTGATATGGCATTTACTGCACTCCTGGGGACAGCGACGAGCGCCGAACCCGGACCAACGGCAGTTCTCAGGTGGGATCTGCCGAAAGCGGTCATTACGCTGAACCTGAGTGTCGGTGCGATCTTCCTCGATCTGAAGAGTCCGGGGTATCAGGCACGGGTGGATGAGCCCGAACCGGAGTACGAGGACTAGCGATCGAGGTCGGCGAGATCGCATCCGGTGCGGGAACAGGTTTGCGCGCTCCTCACACGAATTGGACCACTCACCACTCCAACCTGCAATGCGGTCAATCCCCGCCAGGTTCTTGACGCAAGACACTCTCTTGAGTCTCCGCATGGAGCGATAGTTGCGCTAAGTACCGTGAAGTTGGTTTCATCGACGGGCACATGTGGTCGGGGAAGCACGGTGTCGTTGCCGTCTGCGGTCGGCACGAATGGGGAGGCTTGTCGTCGTATGCCGTATCTAGGTCTGATCGTGATGATCCTGTGGATCGTCTGTCTGGTCGACGTCATCGTTGCTGAAGAGCACCAGGTTCGGAACATTCCGAAGATCGCCTGGGTGATCGTCGTCCTGCTGCTTCCGCTCGTCGGGTCGGTGCTCTGGCTGGTTGCCGGGCGGCCCGAGGGTGGGATGGGTGGCCACCGGCGCCCTGCGTCTCCGTCCGCCTTCCCGGAGTACGACCGGCCGGGTCGGCAGATTGCGCAGCAGTCGGAGGCGGACGAAGAGTTTCTGCGTCGCTGTCGCGAACGGGCGGAGGAACAACGCCGCATCGGACGTCAGCAGCGCGGGGATGGACACAGCTAGGGCGGTCGTCCGATCATGAGGTTCTCGAGACGGAAAGTCCGATACTCCGGAGGCGAGAGCTGGTCGAATCACTCAGGTAAAAAGAGCAATTCGACGGTCTGTTCGTCGATGGGATGTGGTGGGAGGAGTGCGAGTGCCTCGCGCCCGATCAGTCCAGCGAGATGCGCCGTGCGAACGACAGTGTCGGCGCGCCAGGTCCCGTTCGCCTGCCGCGCGGCGGGCACGATTCTCGTGACGGCGGTCCCGGCCGCTGCGGCGTTGACCACCGCGCCGGTCATCGGCGCCGTCGACGTCCGGGCAGTGAGGCCGTCGACGATTGCGGGCAGCATCACCAGCAGGGTCGACAACGCCGCCAGGGGGTTGCCGGGTAGCCCGAGGACGACGCGACCGTCCGGCATCAGTGCTGTGACCTGGGAGCCGCCGGGACGGCACCGAACGCGCTCGACAATCACCCGGGCGCCGGCCCGTAGCAGGGCTGTCCGCAGCTGATCTGCGGCGCCGCCCCCGGTTGCGCCGACCACCACGATCAGGTCGGCGTCCCGACAATCGCGCAGTACGGTGTCGAACCCGTCCGCGGTGTCGCGTAGGTGGGTGTCGGCAACGGTTCGGACTCCGCAGTGGGACAGTACATTTGGAAGGATCGGGCCGAGGGAGTCGCGGGTCTGTCCGTCCAGTAGGGGTCCGTCGCGCCGGATCTCGTCGCCGGTCACTACGACGTGAGCCCGCACCGGGCCGCGCACGGCAGCCAATGTGACCTCGGCGCTCGTGGCTGCCGACACCACCGCGGGAGATATGGTGGTCCCGGCCTCCGCGAGGTGATGGCCGGGCTGCCAGTCCTCGCCGCGCCGTCGGGTGTCGTCGCGCACTGGGGAGCCGGATCGGAGCACGACCATTCTTCCGACGGAATCCGTTGCAATGTCGACGAACTCGTCGCGGACTACGGTCGTCGAGCCGACTGGTACCTGGGCGCCGGTCGCGATGCGAACCGCGTCGCCATCGTCCAGGGACAGTGCCGACGACGATCCGGCGTAACAAATCTCGTCTCGCAGCCGCCACGGCCCCGGTCCGGACACGGCGTAGCCGTCCATCGCGGAGACATCGAATCGGGGTAGGGCCTCGGCGGCGACGAGTGGCGTCGCGAGCGCCGCACCGAGCGCGTCGACAATCCGGACCTCGCGAATCGGAAGGGGAGCCAGCGCTTCTCGGATCGCCGAACGTGCCTCGGCGATGTCCATCGGTTCCGGAATGTGTACTGAGCGGGCCCGCTCGACGTCTGCAGGGGTGTCGCAGTCGGTGGCCCCCGAGCACGCGAGTGTGACGTGACGATCGGGAATGAGCGCCTTCATCGGCTGATTCTCCCGGCCGGCGAGTGCATCGAGGCGCTCAGTCAGCGCTGCCCGACGCCATACGCTGAGCAAGAACTGCATGCGCCCGGCCGGGTCGACCGCGAACGATGCGTCCGCGACGGCATCCTCGGCGAGGGCTGAGACGAGCGCCGAGACGGAGGCACGGTCGATGAACGGCAGGTCCGCCGCGAGGATCACCACGAGCTCGTCGTCCGGTCCGGATAGAGATGCCAGCCCGGCAGCCACAGCCGACACCGGACCCGACCCGATCGGCGTTTCCTGTGTCTGCAGTATGCGTGGATTCAAGTCGTCGCGGTGCGGTCCGACGACAACGACCCGGGAGCTGTCGGCCGCGGCTTCGAGGACGGTATCCAGCATTCGGCGTCCGCCGACGGCGATTGCCGGTTTGTCCACGCCGCCCATCCGGTTGGCGCGGCCACCGGCCAGGATGATCGCGTCGAAAGTGGTCATGGCCCAATGCTGCCGCATTCGGAGCGTGGATGTGCCGATCGGTGTTCAGAACCGGTGCCGGGCCGCCGCGAGGTCCACCCGACCGTCGCGGATCGGGACGCCTTCGAGTTCGAGCCTCGCCAACTGGCGGTGGGCGAGGTGGGCCGCCGGCCGTCCGGAGGCACCCAGCACCCGGTGCCACGGCAGATCTACCGCATCGGTCCGCATGATCCAGCCCACTGTCCGAGGACTGGAAAGCGCTGCAGCCGAAGCGATGTCGCCGTAGGTGGCGACGGTGCCCGGGGGAATGGAAGCGACCAGCTCGCGGACTCGTTCGATCTGTTCCTCGGTAGTGGCCGCCACGAGATGCCCCTACAGCAGCTTGCGGACGAGCATGGCGACCTCGTCGGGTTCGGCGTGCGCGACCATGTGGTCGCAATCGAGGTCGGCGAGCGTCAGATCAGGGCCGAGCGTCTCGGCGAGAGCGGCCCGGAACTCGGCCGTCACGTACGGCGGCTGGACGCGCATCGCCTGTACCAGGACGGTGGGTGTGCCGGGCGGCGGCACGACGAAGTCGCGGGCCATCTCGCCCCACGACGCGACGACCGCGGGGATGGACATGCGCCAGCCGACGCGGCCGTTCTCCAGTTCGACCAGATGCTCGGCGAGGTCGGCATCGAGCGCGGCCGCGGGCACGTCGGCCCACGCGCCGTGGACCTTCTCCGAGCGGGCCTCCGCGGCATCCGTGTAGTCCGGATGTGCGATGACGAGTTCGGCGATGCGCCCCATCGTCTCGGGCGGCAGCCCGATCGCGGGATCGAGCAGGACGAGGCCGCGCACCCGCTCCGGCGCCGACTTTGCGAGATGCAACGCGATCGCGCCGCCGTACGAGTGGGCGACCACCACGACGGGCCCGGTCGCGTGCTCGTCGAGGACCTCGATCAGATCGGCGACGTGCGTGTCGATGCCCCACGGCGGCGTCCATGGCGAGCGGCCGTGACCACGGAGGTCGGGCGCGATGATCCGGGTGTCGCTGAGCAGGCCGGTCCCGAGGTCCTCCCACCGTCGACCATGCCCCGTCAGCCCGTGGACCGCGAGCACCTCGGGCGCTCCGGGAGCGCCGAACAGATATGTGTGGAGACCGCGCATAGGCATCACTATGCCGGATGCGGTTGATGTCGGACCCGTCTGGTGAGATTCCTTGCATGACCGAACCGGGCGCACGCACTCGACTGTCGACGCCCGGTGCGCGCCTGATCGGGCGGCAGTTCGTGAAGTCTCCGGTACGGACGTGGCCGGCCGCCGCGGCGCGGGTCCTGACCGGTGCCCCGCCCGGCCGCGGTTGGCATCCGTGGCAGATTCTCGGCGGGCCGGGTACGGGCAAGACGTCTCTGGTGGTCGACGCGGCGGTCGCGCGGATCGCAGCCGGTGCAGATCCCGAATCGGTGCTGGTGCTGACGCAGTCTCGGCGGGCGGCGACGGCGATCCGGGAACAGATCACCACCGGGCTGCTGGAGGGGGCGCCGGAGCCGGGTCCCGCGGCACGCCCTCGGGCCACCCGGGAACCGCTGGTGCGGACGGTGCACTCCTACGCCTTCGCGGTGCTGCGCCTGCAGGCCGCCGCACACGGCAACCCGCCGCCGCGGCTCATCACCGGTTCCGAGCAGGACGCAGTGCTGCGTGAGTTGCTGCGCGGCGACATCGCCGACGGTGGCGCCATGTGGCCGGATCGGATACGGCCGGCGCTGGGCATGTCCGGTTTTGCGGTGGAGTTGCGGAATCTGATGCTGCGGGCGAACGAGCGCGGCCTTGGGCCGGAGGACCTCGCCGAGCTGGGCAGAGCACACGGGCGCCCGGAGTGGGTCGCGGCGGGCCGATTCGCGATGAACTATGAGCAGGGCATGCTGCTACGCGGAGCGGTAGGGATGGAGGCCCCCGAGGCTACGGCCCCCGCACTCGATGCCGCCGAACTGATCACCGCCGCCCTCACTGCCTTCGCCACCGATCCGGTTCTGCTGCAACGGGAACGGGTGCGCGTGCGGCACCTACTGGTCGACGACGCACAGCACCTCGATCCGCAGGCGGCGCAGCTGGTGCGGCTGATCGGCACCGGAACCGCGATGACGGCGGTCGCCGGCGATCCGGACCAGTCGATCTTCGCGTTCCGTGGCGCTGACCCGAGCTTCCTCGCTGATCTTGCCGGCCGCGGGGAGCCCGCACAGGTCGTCCTCGACACCAATTTTCGGGCCGCTCCCGAAGTAGCGGCGGTTACCGCTCGGATTGCCGCACGGCTGCCGGGCAATCCGCCGCATCGCGGCTTCACCGTGGCCGAGGACCCCGGCCCCGATCCGGGCCGCGCGGTGATACGGGTGCTGTCGACACCGGCGAAGGAGGCGGCGCTGGTGGCCGACACACTGCGCCGCGCGCATCTGCTCGACGGCGTGCCGTGGTCGCAGATGGCAATCGTCGTGCGTTCGGTGCCACGGGTGCTGCCGCCGCTGCGGCGGGCATTGCTCGCAGCCGGGGTACCGGTTACGACCGCGGCCAGCGAATTGCCCCTCGCCCGGCAACATGGGGTGGCCGGGTTGCTGCTGGTGCTGCGCGCGCTGGTGGGTGGCGAGTTCACGGGGGAGGATGCTCTGGCGCTGCTGTCGGGGCCGGTGGGCGGCGCGGAGCCGGTGAGCCTACGTCGGCTGCGGCGCGGTCTGCGGCGCGTCGAGCTGGCGTCGGGTGGTGACCGTGACTCGTCGGATCTGCTTCGGGCGATCATCGTCGACGGGCCAGAGGCCCCCGATGTCGCGCATCTGCTGCCGGGCCTCACAGACGTCGAATCCCTGTCGTTGAGACGGGTGCTCAAGGTCCTGCGGCGTGCCAGGGTCCCACTGCAGCGCGGCCGTGGCGTCGAGGAGGTGCTGTGGGCGGTATGGCAGGCCACGGGCCTCGAGCGTCGCTGGGCCGCGGCATCCGCTCATGGCGGGCCGATCGGTGCGCAGGCCGACCGCGACCTCGACGCCGTTGTCGCGCTGTTCGACGCTGCCGCGAACTACGTAGACCGTCTGCCCCGTGCACAGCTCGGCGGGTTCGTGGACTACCTCGTAGAACAGGCCATTCCCGGCCCGGCCCGCTCGCGGACGGTGATTGCGCAGGAGTCGGTGACCGTCCTGAGCGCCCACTCGGCAGCCGGCCGGCAATGGCAGGTGGTCGCGGTGGCCGGGGTGCAGGAGGGTCTGTGGCCGAGCCTCGGTGCGCGCGGCAGCCTGCTGCGCACAGAGGACCTGATCGAGATCACGAGCGGGATGGGGGAGGTGGAACCGACGTTGTCGCGCACCGCGCCACTCCTCGCGGAGGAGCGGCGGCTGTTCCTGGTGGCGTGTAGTCGCGCGCGCAGCTCGCTGCTGGTGACCGCGGTGGATTCGTCGAGTGGCGATGCCGAACTGGTCCGCTCCCGGTTCGTCGACGATCTGCTGCGCGGCGAGGACGGCAGCGACGACGCCGACGTCACGCCGATCGAGTTCGAGAATCCGCGGGTGCTGGCATTGCCTGCACTGGTTGCCGAACTACGGAGCGTCGTGTGCGATCCCGGTGTTGCGGCCACCGATCCGGCCCGACAGCAGCGGGCTGCGCATCAGCTCGCGCGTCTCGCTCAGGCCGGGGTGCGGGGTGCCCACCCGGACCGGTGGTACGGCACGCTCGAACCGAGTTCGGATCTGGCGCTGTGGAATCCGGCGGATGGCCCGGTCGCCCTGTCTCCGTCGACGATCGAACTCATCAACAGTTGCCCGCTGCGCTGGATGTTCGAACGGCACGGCGGCAGCGACGGGGACAACACACATGCGATCGCTGGCACGCTCGTGCACACGCTGGTTCAGGCGGTCGCTGGCCGGATCCCGCCCGACCAGGTGGACCGCGCGCTCGAGAGTGCTTGGGACGCGGTGGATCTGGGATCGCAGTGGTACTCGAGGCGTGAGCTGGAACGGACTCGCCGAATGCTCGACGCCTTCGCGGCGTGGCTGAGCACGACGCGTTCCGAACTCACCGAGATCGGCGTAGAGGTCGAGGTCGACGGTGTGCTCGAGCCGCGCGCAGAGGGCGATCCGCAGGTGCGGATCCGCGGCCGTATCGACCGGCTCGAACGCGATCCCGACGGCCGTCCCGTGATCGTCGACGTGAAGACCGCGAAGACAGCGGTGACGAAGGAACAGGCGCAGCAGCACGCTCAACTAGCGGCATATCAGGTTGCCGCCGCGAAGGGCGCGATCGTCGGCGAGCCGGCATCCCCGCCCGGCGGGGCACGGCTCGTGTTCGTGGCCAAGCCGCACAACAGGGAGGGCGCAACCCAGCGGATCCAGGCGCCGCTCGACGACGACTCGATCGCGCAGTGGGAGGACGCGATCCACGATGCGGCTTCGGCGACCCGGGGGCCGACCTTCATCGCGCGGATCAACGATGGATGCAGGCACTGCCCGGTGGTCTCGAGCTGTCCGGCGCATGACGAGGGACGGCAGGTGACGGCGGAATGAGCACACACAGGGTCAGTCCGGTTCAGTTGGCGGAGGCCCTCGGTCAGTTCCCGCCCACCGCGGAACAGGCCGCGGTCATCGAGGCACCCCTCGGCCCCACGCTGGTGGTTGCGGGCGCCGGCGCAGGCAAGACGGAGACGATGGCCGCGCGCGTGGTGTGGCTGGTTGCCAACGGGCTGGTCGAGCCCGAACAGGTTCTGGGCCTGACCTTCACCCGCAAGGCTGCGCAGCAGCTCACCACCCGCATCCGGCAGCGGCTCGCGAAGCTCGCCGGCTCGGCACTGGTACGCGACCTGGACCCGAGTGGTGGACTGCGGGCCCGCATCCTCGGCAGCGAGCCCGAGGTGAGCACCTACCACTCGTATGCGGGACGGCTGTTGTCCGAGCACGGGCTACTGCTGCCGATCGAGCCGTCGGCGACGCTGCTGTCCGAGACCGAGCTGTGGCAGCTGGCATACCGCGTGGTCAGCGCGTGGGACGGCGATCTGGATACCGACCGCAACCCGGCGTCGATCACGGAATCGGTGCTCGCGCTGTCGGGGCAGCTCGCCGAGCACCTCGTCGCGCCCGAGGATCTGCGTGAGGCGCACACCGAACTGGACAAATTGATCCACACGCTGCCCGCCGGGCCGAAGCAACGTGGCAAGCCGTCGAAGGGACTGCTCGACATTCTCGAGGCCCAGCATCAGCGCCTGGACTTGCTGCCCCTGGTCCAGCGGCTGGCCGACACCCTGCGCCGGGAGAGCGCGCTCGACTTCGGTAGTCAGATGTCGCTCGCGGCGCGGGTCGCGTCCGAGCACCCAGAGGTCGGCCGCAGTGAGCGCGAACGGTTCCGGGTGGTGTTGCTCGACGAGTACCAGGACACCGGGCACGCGCAGCGGGTGCTGCTGTCGTCGCTGTTCGGTGGCGGCGAGGACGCGGGGCTCGCACTCACCGCAGTGGGTGACCCCATGCAGTCGATCTACGGCTGGCGTGGTGCGTCCGCCGCCAACCTGCCGCGGTTCGCGACTGATTTCCCTCTGGCCGACGGCTCGCCTGCCCCGAAGCTCGAGTTGCTCACCAGTTGGCGCAATCCGCCGGAGGCCCTGGCGCTGGCAAACATGGTGTCGGACCCGTTGCGGGACAAGGGTGTCGCGGTGAGCATGCTCAGGGCCCGGCCGGGCGCGGTGCCGGGCGATGTGCGGCTGGCGCTGCTCGACGACATCGAAGTCGAGCGAGCATGGGTAGCCGACCGGATCGCCGAACAGTACGCCGCGGCGCGCGCTGCCGGGGAGGCCCCGCCGACCGTGGCGGTGTTGGTGCGGCGCAACGCGGATGCGGCGCCGATCGCCGACGAACTGCGGGCCCGGGATCTGGCGGTGGAGGTGGTGGGCCTCGGCGGCCTGTTGCACACTCCCGAGGTCGCGGACGTCGTGGCGATGCTGCGACTGGTGGCCGATCCGATGGCAGGCAGTGCCGCGGTACGGGTGCTCACCGGGGCGCGCTGGCAGCTCGGGGCGTCCGATCTCCGGGCCCTGTGGAAGCGTGCGGGCGAGCTCGGTATCCGGACGGGCTACGGCACTGCCGGTGCCGTCTCGGACAGTGCGGCGCTGAACGAGGCGCTCGACAGCGCGCTGCCCGGCGAACACTCCGAACAGGCAGGGCTCGCCGACGCACTGGCCGATCCTGGCCCGGCGCAGCGATATTCGGAGTCAGGGTACGTTCGGATCTGCGCGGTGGCCGCCGAACTCGCCTCGCTGCGCGAGCGGCTCGGTCAGCCGCTCACCGAGTTGGTCGCCGAGGTGGAGCGGGTCATCGGGATCGGGATCGAAGCACAGGCCCGGACTCGAACCGGCGTTGTCGGTGGTGCCGGCCGCGAACACCTCGATGCGTTTGCGGACGTGGTCTCCGGGTACGCGAGCCGCTCGTCGGCAACGCTTACCGGACTGCTGTCGTTTCTCTCCGCGGCCGAGCATGTCGAGAACGGGCTTGCGCCCGGCGAGATCGAGGTGGCGCCTGACCGCGTCCAGGTCCTCACCGTGCACTCGGCGAAGGGGCTCGAGTGGGAGGTTGTGGCGGTGCCGCACCTCACCGCCGGTGTTTTCCCGTCGTCGACCGCGGCGGCCACGTGGCTGGGCTCGGTCGCGGAATTGCCGACCGCCTTGCGCGGCGACCGCGCGTACGACGGCGAGTCTGCGGACGGGGTGCCGGTACTCGATCTCGAGAATGTCTGTGATCGTAAGGATCTCGAGGACGTGATCAAGGCGCACAAGGCGGCGCTGTCGTCTCGCCGACTCGACGAGGATCGCCGACTGCTCTACGTCGCGCTCACCCGGACCGAGCGTGCACTGTTCGTCTCCGGCCACTACTGGGCCGAGTCGGGGGCCGAACCGAAGGGGCCATCGCCATTCCTGCTAGAGCTGGAAGCGCTCGTCTCAGCTGCGGAGGGTCCGGCGCTCGGTGTCATCGACGTGTGGGCGCCCGTACCCGAGCCGGGCAGCGAGAATCCGCTGACTGCGGTGCCTCGCTCTGCGCTGTGGCCGCGGGACCCGCTGGGTCACCGTCGCGCCGATGTCGAGCATGGTGCACAACTGGTGCGTGCCGCTCTCGCCGGACTCGATGGATCCGCTGCGAGTACCGGTGCAGGCCCCGGCGAGGAGGACGATCCCGACAATTGGGCGGCGGATGTCGATGCGCTGCTCGCCGAGCGGGCGGCCCGGTCGCACATTCGGGCCGAGGTGGAGTTGCCGGCTCAGCTCTCCGTGAGCCAGTTGGTGGATCTGGCGGCTGACCCGGACGAGTTGGCGGCGCGGTTGCGCCGGCCGTTGCCGTACCCGCCGAACCCGTTGGCCCGCCGCGGCACCGCGTTCCATGCATGGGTGGAGCAGCGTTTCGGAGCGACCCGTCTACTCGACCTGGATGAGCTGCCCGGGGCCGCCGACTCCGGTGCGAGCGCCGAGACCGAACTGTCTCTGCTCCAGGACGCCTTTCTCCGCTCACAGTGGGCGGATCGCAGCCCGGTGGAGGTGGAGGTGCCGTTCGAGACTTCGGTCGCCGGGACGGTGCTACGTGGCCGGATCGATGCGGTGTTTGCGGACCCGGACGGTGGATGGACCGTGATCGACTGGAAGACCGGCGCCGAACCGTCCGCCGCGGACGAGCACGCGGTTGTGATGCAGTTGGCCGCCTACCGGTTGGCATGGGCGGAGCTGATGGCGGCGCGCCGGTCCCACATCACCGGGGCCCCGGTGGAGTTACCGCTGGAGAAGGTGCGTGCCGCGTTCCACTACGTGCGCACCGGGCGGACTATCGCCCCGGAGAACCTTCCCGATGCGGACGAGCTCGCGCGGCTCGTCAGCACCGCCGGAGCCGAGGTGCCGGCCGACGGCTGACCCGGGCAGGGCGCGACGCGGAGGGCGCGTCACCCCGCCACGGGCCAATTGCCAGGCGCACCGATTTCGGTCCTGAGTATCCGGGGGATTGCCAGGGACGTTCCGTGAGCGCCCCATGCGCGGCTAGGCTGCGTTTCGGCGTGTCAGGTTGTGAAGAGGTTAGGTGTGGAAGAGATTGCGACGGATTGATGCTCGGTAGGTTGAGCTCGCGGTTCCGGAATTCGGACAGGCTGACGGAGCGCCCGGATTTCGCCCTCGTGGGCGTGCTCAGGGTGCCGGAGCTACAGACGAGCCCTGCCCGCGCGATCGCGCGCCGTGTGTCCTATGCCCTCACGGCTCTCGCGCTCGCGGTGCTGGTTGTCTACATCGACCGCGACGGCTACCAGGATGCGCAGGAGAACCAGCTGTCGCTGCTGGACTGTATCTACTACGCCACGGTGTCCCTGTCGACCACGGGGTACGGCGATATCACCCCGATCACCCCGGAGGCGCGACTGATCAATGTTCTGATCGTCACGCCGCTCCGCATCTTCTTTCTCATCGTCCTGGTCGGAACCACGCTCTCCGCGCTCACCGAGAGTTCCCGTCAGGCATTCAAGATTCAGCGTTGGAGGCACCGCGTGCGCAACCACACCGTCGTCGTCGGGTTCGGTACCAAGGGTCGCACCGCGATCGACGCCATGCTCGGCGACGGCATCCTCCCCTCGGACATTGTGGTGGTCGACACCGACCAGGTGGTGCTCGACGCAGCCGCTGCTCTCGGTCTGGTGACCGTCCACGGTTCGGCCACCAAGTCCGACGTGCTGCGACTGGCCGGCGTGCAGAACGCCGCGTCGATCATCGTCGCTGCAAACCGCGACGACACCGCAGTGCTGGTCACGCTCACCGCCCGTGAGCTTGCGCCGAAGGCAAAGATCGTGGCGGCCATCCGAGAGACGGACAACGCGCACCTGCTCCGCCAGTCCGGTGCCGACTCGGTGGTGGTGTCCTCGGAGACCGCGGGACGGCTGCTCGGCATCGCCCGCACCACGCCGAGTGTCGTGGAGATGGTTGAGGACCTGCTCACGCCCGAGGCCGGGTTCGCCATCGCCGAACGTGAGGTCGAGCGCGACGAGGTCGGTGGATCGCCGCGCCACCTGTCGGACATCGTCCTCGGTGTCGTGCGCGGCGGTCGGTTGCTGCGGGTGGGCTCGCCGGAGGTCGACGCGGTGGAGGCCGACGACCGCCTGCTCTACATCCGGCGCGTCAGCCGCTGATACTGCGCGTCAGCCGCTGACACTGCGTGTCGGGTCTCGGCCGCCGCAGTAGGGTCGTGATCGTGTCCGACTTCAGACTGATTGAGACCCCGCTGCTATCGCGTGCTGCCGTCGACCGTGCAGAGGAATTACGTTCGGACACCGCTGCTTTGCACGCGGGTTGGGCGACGGCGCTGCTACTGCGGGTGAACCATCGTGGCCAGGTGCGGGTGGCGGACGGCGAGCTGGTGTTCGACATGGCCACGTCGGTGGGTGATGCGCCGCCCGAGGGGTCGGTGTTCCTGGGGTTGCACGACGGTCGGCACGTGTGGGCCGTGCGGGTTGCGGCGATGACGGGGGAACTCGGTGACCTGCGGATGATCGGTCACCGGCTGGACGAGTCCGGCGCGGGTCTGGTGACGACCGCCGTTGCACTGCTGAATTGGCACGATCATGCCGGGTTCAGTGCTATCGACGGCGCCCCCACGGCGCCGACGCTGTCGGGCTGGTCGCGGATCAGCGCCAGCACCGGGCACGAGGAGTTCCCGCGCACCGACTCCGCGGTGATCTGCCTGGTGCACGACGGCGGCGATCGCGTCCTGCTGGCACGTCAGCCCACCTGGCCACCACGGATGTTCTCGGTGCTCGCCGGATTCGTCGAGGCGGGCGAATCGCTGGAAACGTGCGTGGTGCGTGAAATCAAGGAGGAGGTCGGCCTCGACGTGCGCGACGTCCGCTACCTGGGTAGCCAGCCCTGGCCGTTTCCGCGGTCGGTGATGATCGGATTCTCGGCCGTCGGCGATCCCGCCGCCGCGCTCGTGTTCGCGGATGGCGAGATCGCCGAGGCCCACTGGTTCACCCGGGAGCAGGTGCGCGCGGCGCTTGTCGCGGGCGACTGGTCGTCCAGCAGCCGCGAGTCGTCGGACGCCGAGTTGCTGCTGCCAGGTTCGATCTCGATCGCCCGGGTGATGGTCGAGTCCTGGGCGAAGGCGGGTTGACGCCCTAGAGGCCGAGGGCCGACTTGACCTGGGAGAGAGACGGATTGGTGGCGGTACTGCCATCCGCGTACTTGACGGTGGGGACGACGTGATTGCCGTTGTTCACGCTGCCGACGAAGTCGGCGGACGCGGGATCGTGCTCGATATCGATCTCGAGGTACGAGATACCGTTCTCGTCGAGCTGCTTCTTGAGCCGACGGCAGTATCCGCACCAGGTGGTCGAGTACATGGTCAGGGCGGGGGCTTCGGTAGTCACAGCGCCTATAACACCACGATCGGAGGACGTGTTCCCGCCCGGTCGCACGTCACAACCGTCGCGGGCGGGGGCGTCGATGTCGGTGCGCCCTGAGAGGATGGACGGCATGTCAGCGGATGCCACCCCGGAAGCTCGCAGGGACGCCCGACCCGAAGGTGCCGACGCGGGTCTGGATCCGGAGCAGTCGGCGGCGGTCACGGCTCCGCGCGGCCCGGTGTGTGTTCTTGCGGGCGCCGGCACAGGGAAGACGCGGACAATCACTCGACGCATCGCACACCTTGTCGCGGGCGGTCATGTCTCGGCCGGTCAGGTCCTCGCGGTAACCTTCACGGCCCGTGCCGCGGGGGAGATGCGCGGACGCCTCCGCAGCCTGGGCATCGGGGGTGGCGGGCCGCAGGTGCAGGCTCGCACGTTCCACGCCGCGGCCCTTCGGCAGCTGCGCTACTTCTGGCCGCAGGTGATCGGCGACACCGAGTGGCAGCTGCTCGACCGCAAGTTCGCGATCGTCGGGCAGGCCGCGAGCCGGGCTGGACTGTCCACCAGCACCGAGAGCATCCGCGACCTCGCGAGCGAGATCGAGTGGTCCAAGGGCTCGCTGATCGCGCCCGAGGACTATCCGGCGGCCGCCGCACGCGCCCGACGCGACATCCCGGCCGACGCGGCGAAGGTGGCCGCGGTGTACGCCGGCTACGAAGAACTCAAAGCCCGTAACTACGACGGCATGCTGTTGGACTTCGACGACCTGCTGTTGCACACCGCGGCCGCACTCGAAGAGCACTCCACAGTGGCAGACGAGTTCCGGGACCGATACCGCTGTTTCGTCGTCGACGAGTACCAGGACGTCACTCCGCTCCAGCAGCGAGTGCTCGACGCGTGGCTAGGTGATCGGGACGATCTCACCGTCGTCGGCGATGCCAACCAGACCATCTACTCGTTCACTGGCGCCACTCCGAAGTACCTGCTGGACTTTTCGCGGCGGTTCCCGGATGCCACCGTCGTGCGGCTCGAACGCGACTACCGTTCGACACCGGAGGTGGTGTCGCTCGCGAACCGGGTGATCGGGGCCGCACGCGGTCGGATCGCCGGGACCCGGCTGCAGCTGATCGGTCAGAGGGCACCGGGTCCGGAGCCCACCTTCGCCGAGTACGACGACGAGCCGGCGGAGGCCGCTGCCGTCGCCCGGCGCATCAAGAAGCTGATCGAGCTGGGCACCGAGCCCGCGGAGATCGCGGTGCTGTATCGCATCAACGCGCAGTCCGAGGTCCACGAGCAGGCGCTCACGGAGCTCGGCATCCCGTACCAAGTGCGCGGCGGTGAGGGCTTCTTCACTCGGCAGGAGGTCCGCCAAGCGATCAATGCACTTCGTCAGGTGGCCGGCCGGGATGATCTGCCGGATGGCGCCGACCGGGGCGAGGCGCTCATCACTCTCGTTCGGGCGGTACTGGTGCCGCTGGGGCTCACCGACGAGGAGCCCACGGGCGCTCAGGCCCGCGAGCGGTGGGGGTCGCTGACCGCGCTCGTCGCGCTCACGGAAGAGCAGCTCGCGCACGATCCGGAGCTCACCCTCGGTGGGCTGCTCGCTGAACTCGCCGCCCGCGCAGAGTCTCGGCATCCACCGGTGGTTCAGGGTGTGACGCTGGCGTCGCTGCACGCTGCGAAGGGGCTCGAGTGGGACGCTGTGTTCCTGGTCGGTCTCACCGAGGGCACGTTGCCTATTGCACACGTGCTCGGCGACTCGAAGTCGCCCGGTGACGAGGCCGGGATCGAGGAGGAGCGGCGCCTGTTGTACGTCGGGGTCACCCGTGCACGCGAGCACTTGGCACTGTCGTGGGCGCTGGCCCGGAACGCGGGCGGACGCAAGTCCCGGCGCCGGTCGCGGTTCCTCAACGGACTGATCCCGGAGGATTCGCCGGCGTCTCGGATCGCGGCTCCAGCCCAGTCCCGGAAGCAGCGTCCGCGTTGCCGGGTGTGCGGAAAGCAGCTGATGGGATCGACGTCCACCATGCTCGGCCGGTGCGAGGCCTGCCCGTCGAATCTCGACATCGAACTTCTCGAGGCGCTCAAGGAGTGGCGACGCGAGAAGTCCCGCGAGCTGAAGGTGCCCGCATACGTGGTGTTCAGCGACAACACTCTGACTGCGATAGCAGAGCAGCAGCCGAAGGACGATAGGGCCCTTGTCGCGATTCCCGGGATCGGGGCGAAGAAGCTCGAACGGTTCGGCGCCGATGTCCTTGCGGTGGTGCGCGGCGAGCGCTCTGCCGCGGCACTGGATCTGATGTGATGTGATGCGCGATTCCCGGTGATTGCGCAGGTCAAAAATAGCTTGTGCGGTCTGTTTGGGTTGTATAGCCTGGACTTCGATGCCATGGGGATGACCCGTGTGCGACGCAGGTTCGATGTTGATCCGAGTAGATGTCCGCGACGAGATGAAAGGGAGGTGGCGATGATGAAGAACTGGAATGCCGCAATGGCGCTTGCAGCTGTGCCCGCATTGGCACTTGCAGCTGTGCCCGCATTCGCACGCGCCTCCCGCACCTCGGCCGCATCGGCCGCCGCGAGGATCGCAGCGACAGCACCGCATGCAATCCGTCTGCGTAGCGCAGCAGTAGCAACTGCAGCACCCCCCGCATCCGTGTTCAGGAGCCGGCGCCGAGTAGTCATTCGGTAGTCAACTCCAGCCCTTCTCTCGAGGCCACGGATCGCGATTGCGAACCGTGGCCTTTGTGTTTCGAGCTCCGTAGCTCTAGGCCTTCGCCCCGGTTCGTACGACCACCGAAAGCCGGCACGAGCCGCGAAACGAATCAGAGGAGAACGACGTGTCTACCGTGACATGCCGAGTACAGATCGAGAACCGCACCGTGGCCAGCGGATTCGAAGTCGGATCGGTACACCGGGAGCTGCCCTGCCGGGCCGGCGATCCGGACCTGTGGTTCGCCGAGACGCCAGCCGAACTGGAACGTGCCAAGTCCTTGTGCGGGCAGTGCCCCATCCGAAGCCGGTGTCTGAGCGCTGCGCTCGATCGTGCCGAGCCGTGGGGGGTGTGGGGGGGTGAGATCTTCGAGCAGGGCGTTGTGATCGCCCGCAAGCGACCTCGAGGTCGGCCACGAAAGAGTCCGAAGCCCGAGAAGACCCTGGTCTGCGCCTGACAGTCAACGGCAGAGTCCTGTGGGTATCCGATCCACGCGGATACCCACAGGGCCCGATAGTCGTTCGCGGGCATCGACCGGAGCATCAGCGGCCTGAGACCGGTCCTGATCGCAACCTCAGTCAGCGGGCCGCAACCGGGACCACCACCTCATTGCGACGGAGGAACGGGATGGTCCATGGCGGATCGTAGAACCAGGCGACGGGTTCGCCGTTCGGTACCCACGCGGTGCTCTCGAGCGCGCGCACAAGTTCGGCGGTACGCACAGCGACCGCCTTGTGACTGCGGTCGCCGGTGAAACGCAGCGCCGCCACCATCTCGCCGCGGACCTCGACGAGTTCCACGTTCTGGTCCTGAGGGGTGGGCAGTGTGTCCATCGTCCATCGCGACGGCATGTAGAACCGGACGACCCACGAGTCCCCGGGACCGCTTGCCTGGGATACCGGCGCGGTCATCGCAATCTCTGATTTGCTGGCATTGGCGCCGAAGATATAGCCGGCCAGCCGACGGAATCCTGCGCTACGGGCGCTCTCCTCATCTCCTGATGCGGTGGTCTCGGCAGCGATACGCGGACCGTACCGGCGGATCTCGAGGCCACGAGTCCGCTCCTGGACTTCATAGCGAGGCTCTTCGGTGCCGTTGCGAATTCCTACTAGCGAGCCAACACCCTTCGCCACTTCAGTCACCATCGTCGTCACCCGCATCTCGGCCTCCTGTCGGATTGCTTCGCCGCGAACTTCCACGGTAGGCCCGCCGGGGTCATTACGTGTCCGGCCACCGTCAAACCAGCGATGTGTGATGCCCCGCGTTAACCGCGAGCGACACCATTTTGTGCAAATCGGTTTCGCCGTCGTACGTGGTTGTCGGCCTGCTGTGGAGTGGGTTCATCGCGCCCAACCTGTTCAACCGGCGTCGGGGCGGAGGAGTTCAGCGACCACCGCTCTGATCGCCGGGCTGGCGTCGGCGCTGCGCCTCCAGGCAGCCGAAACCTGACGCATGGGCGGTGGATGCAGGGGCCGGGCGACAAGGTCGTGGCCAAGGGGTGGCCTCGCGAGGCGCGGGACGAGGGCGATGACACCGCTGGTCGCGACAAGCGACAGCTGGGTCGCGAAGTCGTCGACGAGGTGGCGGACGTCGGGGTCACCAGGCCGGTCCGAAACCAGGCGCCGGAACCACTGGTGACACACCGTGCCGGGTGGACTCGTCACCCATGCATGGCCGGCAACCAGCGCGCTGGTCAGCGGTTCGCGGGCTGTGGCGAGCGGGTGGCAGCGATGCATCACCAGGTCGCCGAGATCGGTGTAGACGTGCCGGTCGATGATCGCGCTCGGCAGCTGGGGCGGGAGCCCATCGGCGTCGTGGATGATCGCCAGGTCTGCCGTGCCCCCCGCGACTGAATGGAGCGCTTGGTCAGGGTCTTGTTCGGTGACCTGCACGTGCAGTTCAGGGCATTCGACTGCCAGCCGCGGTAGGCGTGGAGCCAATAGTCCGCGGATTGCAGTGGAGAAGGCGACCACTCGCAAGACCCCGGTAGGTGTGCCGTCGGCGATGGATCGGGCTGCTTCGGCGCAGCGCTCCAGAGCCTGGAAGACCTCGGGAGCTGCGTCGAGTAATGCCTGACCGGCGGGGGTGAGGACGACACCGCGCCCAGCGGGAGCAAGCAACGAGACGCCTATCTGGCGTTCGAGGCGCTTGATCTGCTGGGAGACCGCTGAGGCAGTGAACCCGAGTTCGTCCGCTGCGCGCGCGATGGTCCCGAGGACAGCGACCGAGCGCAGCGCGTTCAGGGATCCGACATCGATCATGAAGTCAGGCTACGCATTACTGGAAAGAAAGCATCGCTAGACCGGTGTAAACAGGGTGGGCAGGATCGAACTCATGACAAGTAGTCGTGAGTCCGCGGTGATGTTGTTCGGATCGAACCTGGTCGCGATGGTGACCCCGATGGAAGCTGATGGATCAGTCAGCTCTGAAGGGGTTGCCAGCTTGGTCGAACACCTCTTGGCGACCGGGTGCGATGGGATCGTGGTGGGCGGCACTACCGGCGAGATATCGACGCTGACAGCAGACGAGGTGGTCGACCTGGTCGCGGCGGTGGCCCAGCAGGTGCGGGGCCGGGCGAAGGTGATTGCGGGTGTCGGCACCTACGACACGGCCGGCAGCATCCAGCGGGCCGGTCAGGTCGAGTCTGCTGGCGCCGACGCACTGCTCGTCGTGTGTCCGTACTACTCCAGACCGACCCAGGCGGGAGTCGTCGCGCACTGCCTGGCGATTGCCGACGCCACGGACTTGCCTGTGATGCTCTACGACGTCCCCGCGCGGACTGGCATCTCGCTGGAGATGAACACTCTCACCGAACTCGCCCAGCACCCGCGGATCCGGGCGGTGAAGGATGCCAAGGGCGACCTCTTCGAGGCCGCGACCGTCATGGCCGACACCTCGCTGGCCTACTACTGCGGAAGTGACGAACTCAACCTGCCCTACTTGGCGATCGGGGCCAGCGGTGTGGTCAGCGTCGTGGGCAATATCGTCGCCGACCGCACCGCAGACCTGATCCGGGCCGTCGCCAGCGGTGATCTCGAATCAGCCCGATCCATCGATGGATCCGTGCGTGACTTGACCGAGACTCTGATGCGGACCTCGCAGGGGGCCATCATGGCGAAGGCGGCCCTGGCTGAGCTGGGAATCATCCCGCACGCGACGGTCCGCATGCCGCTCCTCGAATCGCAGGAGCAGGACCTCGCCAAGCTTGGAAAAGCCCTGGCAACCCACCGCTGAACCCGGCGTACTAGACGCCGTCGAGACTCTCGCGGAGCTCGCCGGCGGCACCGGATTCGTCGGGCTCGCAGAAACCGGGGAGCCACCTCGTGAGGATCGCCATGTACGGCGCGTAGGCGTCGAGCTGCGCGCAGATGCCGACGGAACCGAGCAGCACGCGAAAAATCATGACGTACTCGGCCGGCAGGTTGAGGGCCCGGGCCGTCCGGAACTGCGCGCTCGACAGGTCGGTCGCGGTGCCGGCGGCCTTCTGCAGCCAAGCGCGGGTGAAATGGAACGACTCGGTCCGGATCGGGTCGGTGAACGGACGCAGGTAGTCGGCGATCTCCTGATCGGTAACCGTGCGACCGGGCAGCACGAAACCGTTGGCGCGCAACAGCTCCGTCAGTTCGTCGAACTGCTCGTTGACCGAGAGCCGGACCATCGTGCCCAGCACCGGTGGCAGCCCGTTCGGCATCGGTGCGGTGGCGCCGAAGTCGATGATCCCGAGGCGGCCGTCGTCGTGCAGCATGAAGTTCCCCGGGTGCGGATCGCAGTGCAGCAAGCCGACGCGGGCGGGGGAGACGAAGTGGAACTCCGCGAGCAGCGCGCCCGCAGTGTTGCGTTGTTCGACGGTTCCACCGGTGATGATCGCCGACAGCGGGGTCGCGGACATCCACTCGGTGACCACGACTTTCGGTGCGCTCGCCACGACGTGTGGCACCACGAACCTGGGGTCGCCGTCGAACGCCTTAGCGAATGCGCGCTGGTTCTCGGCCTCGATCCGGTAGTCGAGCTCCTCCTCGGTGCGCGCACTGAGCTCGTCGAGCACCGGCTTGATGTCGGTGCCCGGCATCACCGAGGTGAAAAGTCCGGCGAACCGCGACAACGTCTTGAGGTCGGCGCGCAGGGCCTCGTCGGCGCCCGGGTACTGAACCTTGACCGCGACCTCGCGGCCGTCGGCCCACACCGCTCGGTGCACCTGTCCGATGCTGGCCGACGCGGTGGGTGTGTCGTCGAACTCGGCGAATCGCTGCCGCCACTTGGTGCCGAGCTGCTGATCGAGCACACGGTGCACGGCCTTCGCGGGCAGCGGGGGAGCTTCGGCTTGTAGCTTGGTCAGCGCCTCACGGTACGGCTCGGCGAACTCCTCGGGAACCGTGGCTTCCATCACGCTGAGGGCCTGGCCCAGCTTCATCGCGCCACCCTTGAGCTCCCCGAGCACGGTGAACAACTGTTCGGCAGCCTTCGCGGTCAGCTGGGCGTCGATCTCGTCCTTGTCGCCGCCAGCGAGCTTCCTTCCGAAGCCCAGCGCGGCTCGCCCGGCAATGCCCAGCGGAATGCTCGCGAGCTTGGCGGTGCGGGCGGAGCTGCTGCGGGGGATTTCGGGCACCCGACCATCATGGCTGACGAATTGGGGGTTCGTCCAAGTTCAGAGTCGAGCGGGAGCATCCACACCGGGGGTTGCGCGTCCAGTGCCGGACCGCGAAACGGTGGTGCCAGAGGTCGATTTCCAGGGTGGCGTCCAGGCTCGCGGGGACCGGCCAGGCCGCCCCGGAGAGCACCAGTTCGAGCTGTCCGAGCGCCACTGCGGCGGTGGCCAGTATCGTCGCCGGGCTCGCGTGACCGACGCTGCCGAGCAGCTGCGCCGCGACGTGCGGCCACTCCTCATCGGCTGCGCAGCGGGTCAGATCGGCGCACCGCAAGCAGCTGGTACGGCCCGGCAGGACCAGCGGGCCGACGATGCCGCGGCCGTCACGCAGTCGGACCTGCAGGTGTGGGATTCCGGCCTCGACGAGTGCCATGACGAGACGTGGATCGGGGACGAGGTCGTCTGCCAGCACCACACACACGCAATCCCACCGTGTGACGTCGGCGTCGGCGGTGTAACTCGTGGACCTGCTCACCCGCGCCGCGCTGCCGACAAGCCCATCGGTGATGGCGTCCGACAGCGGGCCGCGGCCGTGGATCCGGATCGGTGTGGCGGTGTCCGGTCGTGCCGGGGTCGACCGGAGCAGTCCGGTCTCTTCGAGCTCACTGAGCAGCGTCGACATGTCGGTGGGCGTGATTCCGTGATCGACCGCGGCCCACACCACGCGGGGCCGGGAGTGCTGACCGTCGAGCATCCGTAGGACGGTGACGAGGTCAGCGGGCTCAACCGTGTCGGGCGGGGTGAGGATCAGCGCGGTCTCGGGGTCCCAGCCGATCTGGATGCGGCCGCTGGGCCGGACCACGATCGGCAGCCGTGGATCCAGTTGGGGGCGGTTCGTTCGGGTCGGCACAGGTGTCATGGCACGACGATCGCATCCCCGAGCTCGCCGGCTGGCCGCACGAGGCGGGTTGTCCACAGGGCAGAACCCGCTGTGACGTGGGATTCTTCCGGCGCGGACGACTCGCGCGAAATCCGCGCCGATCCGGTGTCGGGGCGGCCCGCTAGCGTGTCACCCCGTGACGACCGACAGTGCAATCGGCCCCGAGGTGGAGATCCGCCGCAGCGCCCGGCGTCGGCGCACCATCAGCGCGCGCCGGGAGGGCGACAAGGTGGTCGTGCTGATGCCGACCGGCCTGTCGAAGAAGGCAGAGGCCGACTTGGTCGCGGAGATGATCGGGAAGCTCGAGCGGGCCGACCGCCGGGCAGAGGCGCGGGCCGAACGGGGCGATGTCGAACTCGGTGAGCGGTCGGCGCGGCTCTCGAGCCGGTGGCTCGGCGGCGCGGCGGCCCCGGTCTCGGTCCGGTGGGTGCCATCGATGCGGACGCGGTGGGCGTCCTGTACACCAGTCGACGGCACGATCCGGGTCAGCGAGCTCCTGCGAACGGTGCCGGAATACGTCCTGGATTACGTGCTGGTCCACGAGCTGGCGCACCTGTATGTGCCGGGTGGCCACAACGAGTTCTTCTGGCGTGAGGTGCGGCGCTATCCGAAAACCGAACGCGCCATCGGCTACCTCGAGGCGTACGCCACGGTGACCCGCCGACCGGACTTGTGCGACGTCGTCGACGATCTGGAGAAGGCCGTCGACGACGTCGAGAACACCTCGGCTTAGGCGTCGCCCTCGCCGGCGTCACGGCCTTTCTGCTCACGCTCGTTGGCCTCGGTCTGCTCGAGCTGCGCGATCGGATCGTGGAACGTCTCGGTGTCGCCGCCGAGCACGCGGTCGACGAACGCCGTCGGGTTGTCGAGGTCGGACGAGTCGGGCAGCAGGTCGGGGTGCGCCCACACGCCGTCACGGGCATCGGCGCCGGCGTCGTCGGTGAGTCGACGCCATAGCTGCGCCGCCTCTCGAACCTTGCGCGGACGCAGTTCGAGGCCGACGAGCGTGGCGAACGTCTGCTCGGCGGGTCCCCCGGCCGCGCGGCGCCGTCGCAGGGTCTCGGTGAGCGCCGCCGTGCCCGGGAGCCGCTCGCCGAGCGCGTCGGAGACGACCGTCTCCACCCAGCCCTCGACGAGGGCAAGCATCGTCTCGAGGCGCTCGAGAGCCTGCTTCTGCTCGGGTGTCGTCTGTGGCTCGAACGTGCCTTGCTGCAGGATCTTCTCCATCTGTGACGGATCGGTCAGCGCCGAGGGATCGATTCCCCGCGCAGCCTCCTCGATGGCGGAGAAGTCCATCCGGATGCCCCGTGCGTAGTCCTCGACAGTTGCAAGGAGACGCTGCCGCAGCCACGGCACGTGGTTGTACAGGCGCTGGTAGGCGGCCTCGCGAGCGGAGATGAACACGAGCACCTCGCGATGTGGCTGCTCGAGACCTTCGGCGAACGCTTCGATTGCCGCGGGCAGTAGCGCGGCGGTACCGACAGGTCCCAGCGGCAGTCCGATATCGGTGGAGGTCAGCACCTCCTTCGAGAGCTGGCCGAGCGCCTGTCCCAGCTGGGAACCGAACGTGAGCCCGCCCATCTGGTTGAGCATCCCCGCCATCGGGCCCATCATGTTGCGGGCCTCCTCGGGCAGACCCTGCACCCACATGCCGGCGACCTGTTCGGCTACGGGGTCGCAGAGACGCTTCCACGTGTCGAGGGTGCCGTCGAGCCAGTCGTCGGCCGTCCACGCGAGCGTCCTGGTGGCACCGGCCGGCAGCGTCGTCGATCCGTCCAGCCAGAGTTCCGCGAGCCGTGCGGCGTCGGCGATCGCCGACGCCGTGCCCTCGGTGATGGGGGAGACGGAGCCGATCTGCTGGCGTGCCAGATTCTTGGCGATCTCGTAGTTGACGGGGCCGGACTGTCCGCCGGTGCCCATCGCGCTGCCCATGCCGCTGAGCATCTGGCCGAACTGGGACAGCATCTGGCCGAGCGCGGCCGGATCGAAGCCGCCCGCGCCTGCGCCACCGACCCCGAAGGCACTCGGATCGAAACCGAACGGCTGGCCTCCCGAGCCGCCCTGACCACCGCCCGAGGAGTCCTTCTTGCGGTCCGGGTCGTCGTCGGAACTGGAGAAGCCAAAGGGCAGATCGCTCATGGTTCAACGGTACAAGGCGCGCGGGCACATGGCCCGTGCTGGAATCACGCCTACGGCGAACATCGGGTGCGTAGGCCCCAGGCTTCCGAATGCTCCCGTGGGCGGCGCTCTATCCTGGCCGGGTGAACCGACGGATCGTGACCCTGCTGGCAGCGTTGGCCCCTGTGGTGGCGTTGGGAGTCCTCGGGACGACGGTCAACGTGCCGTTCGTCGCGCTCGGTCCGGGCCCCACGTTCAACACGCTCGGCGAGGTGGACGACAAGCCGGTCGTCGACATCGAGGGCATCGCGGTCGATCCGACCAGCGGCAATCTCAACATGACGACCGTCGCGGTCCGCGACAAGCTGAGCCTGTTCGACGCACTCGGCCTGTGGGCCAGCGGGCGGCAGGGTCTGGTGCCGCGCGAGGAGGTGTACCCGCCGCAGAAGTCGAAGGACGAGGTACAGCAGGAGAACTCCGCTCAGTTCGCGAAGTCGGAGAACAGCGCCGAACTGGCCGCGCTTCGCTACCTGGGTAAGCCGTTTGCGGTCCGGATCGAGACGGTGTCGCCGGACGGAGTCGCATCGAGTGTGCTGCGTGAGGGCGATCTGGTATTGCGGGTGGGTGACACGCCTGTCGACACCGTCCAGGGTTTGCAGCAGACGGTGGCGCAGGCCGGAGCCGGCTCGACTGTCGACTTGACCTTCATGCGGGACGGCGTGGAGATCACCGCCCCGGTGACGCTGGGAGCGCGCCCTGGCGCCGAGGGCGACGACGCGAAGAGGGGTTACCTCGGGGTGGGCGCGCAGGAGGTTCCGAACGTGCCGTTCACGATCGATTTCAACCTCGCCGATGTCGGTGGCCCGTCCGCAGGTCTGATGTTCAGTCTTGCCGTAGTGGACAAGCTCAGCAGCGGTGAGATCAACGGCGGGAAATTCGTTGCGGGCACCGGCACGATCGACCCCGAGGGCGATGTCGGGCCGATCGGTGGGATCCCGTACAAGCTCACCGCCGCCAGCGAGGCGGGCGCGACCACGTTCCTCGTTCCGGCAAAGAACTGTGACGAGGCCCGTGCCAATGCGCCCGAGGGCCTGGCGCTGGTGAAGGTCGAGACTCTCGGCGGCGCCGTCGACGCTCTGGCGGCCATCAACGCCGGCGGCACCGCGCCGAGTTGCTAGGCGCTGTCAGTCGTCGGCCGCTTCGAGCGTCGCGTACAGCGCAGCGATCAGGTTCGGCGCCAGGTTGTCGTAGTAGAGCAGTTCGATCGGCGCGTAGGGGTCGGCGTCCTCATCGGGCCGCAGCTGGAGCAGGGCAAGTGCCGGACCATCGCGCAGCACCGCCGCGATCAGCCGTGCCTCGCGCCGCTCCGGATGGGATTCCGCGGCGGCTCGTGCGGCCTCGTCGGCGGCGTGCCGGTCGGCCAGCTGTGGGGACAGGACATCGTCCAGGTCCGTCTCCGCGTCAGGCGGCAGAACGATGATCTCCTGCACCAGAGCGCAGCCGACTACCTCTTCAGGCCAGCTGGTGGTGGCCAGGAACTCGTCGAGCGCAGGGGAACCGCCCTCGACGTCGTCGGGCAGGGACGCCTGCTCGATCGGAGTCAGCTCGGCGCCGTCGTCCAGCTGGTCCAGTAGGGCGGGTTCGGCTGCGGCGACGAGCGCGGTCGGCACGAGCGCGAACATCGTGGGCGGCTGGCTCCAACCGCCGGCGTCGACGAACTCGATCACTTCCTGAACACACCGGCCGAGAGGGTCGCTGGAGGGGCCTGTATTCGCGTCATCCTCGAAGAACACGCCATCGCTATCGATCACGTCCTTATCCTTGCACCATAGGGTGGCAGCGGTGCGGCGCGGTCGTGGCGCTGCCGAATGCTGCCTGTTACGTAGAGTGAGACGAAACGGTCACTCCCAGGTGACGCTGGACGGTGCATTGGCTGCGGCGCGAAGGCGTCGCCGGATTATTGGGAGAGTGGCAAGTGGGCATGAGGCCCCCCACCGGTTTACCTTCGCTGTCGAAGCGCACGAGAGTGCTGCTGATCTTGGCGTTGATCGCCGCGGCGCTGTTGTTGATCGGTCCCCGGTTCATCGATATGTACACCGACTGGATGTGGTTCGGCGAGGTCGACTTCCGCGGGGTGTACAGCAAGGTGCTGTTCACCCGCATCGCGTTGTTCCTGATCGTCGGACTTGTCGTCGGCGCGATCGTGTGGCTGGCGTTGTTGCTGGCATATCGCTCGCGGCCGATGTTCCTGCCGTCGGCGGGTGCCAATGATCCGGTGGCGCGCTATCGCACCGCGGTGATGGCGCGTCAGAAGCTGTTCGGACTCGGGATCCCGATCGTGATCGGGCTGTTCGCGGGACTCGTCGCGCAGTCCAGCTGGGCGACGGTGCAGCTGTTCTTCAACGGCGATTCGTTCGGGATCACGGACCCGCAGTTCGGCAAGGACATCGGCTTCTACTCGTTCGATCTGCCGTTCTACCAGTTCGTGCTCAACTGGCTGTTCGTCGCGGTGATCATTGCGTTCTTCGCAAGTCTGGTGACGCACTACATCTTCGGTGGCCTTCGACTCAGCGGTCGGCAGGGTGCCCTCACGCGTGCAGCCCGGGTGCAGCTCGCGGTGCTCGCCGGCACATTCGTGCTACTCAAGGCGGTGGCCTACTGGTTCGACCGGTACGCCCTGCTGTGGAGCAGCCGCAAGGAGCCGACGTTCACCGGCGGTAGCTACACCGACATGAATGCGGTGCTGCAGGCCAAGCTGATCCTGCTCGCTATCGCGGTGATCTGCGCAATCGCGTTCTTCGCGGCGATCTTCCTGCGGGACCTGCGGATTCCGGCGATGGCGGTCGCTCTGCTGGTGTTGTCGTCCGTCCTGGTCGGTGCGGTGTGGCCGTTGGTGGTGGAGCAGTTCTCGGTCAAGCCGAACGCGGCGGACAAGGAACGCGTCTACATCGAACGCAACATCGCGGCCACCCGGGAGGCGTACGGGATCACCGACGCGAACGTCGAGACCGTTCCGTACTCGGGCGTGGCGAAGAAGCAGCCCAAGGACGTCCCCGCGGATGTCACGACGATCGCGAACACACGACTGCTCGATCCGAACGTCCTCTCACCGACGTTCACCGCGCAGCAGCAGCTCAAGAACTTCTACGCGTTCCCGAAGTCGCTGAACATAGACCGTTACGAGACGAACGGCCAGCTCCGAGACTTCGTCGTCGCGGCCCGTGAGCTGTCGCCGACCAGTCTGCAGGGCAACCAGACCGACTGGATCAACAAGCACACCGTCTACACCCACGGCAACGGCTTCGTCGCCGCGGCCGCGAACCAGGTGACGGCGGTGAGTGGCGACAGCCAGAACAACACCGGCGGCTACCCGATCTACAGCGTCAGCGACCTCAAGACGCAGCCGTCGGATCCGGCATTGAAGGTCGACAACCCGCGCGTCTACTACGGCCCGGTGATCGCGGCGTCCGACGCGGACTACGCGATCGTCGGCGGCGAGCCCGGCAGCGCTCCCCGCGAGTACGACACGGACGACCAGAAGTACACCTACACCGGTGAGGGCGGCGTCGGGATCGGCAACTGGTTCAACCGTCTCGCATTCGCAGGCCGGTACACCGAGCGCAACATCCTGTTCTCCAGTGCGATCGGCCCGGATTCGAAGATCATCTACCACCGGGATCCGGCGGAGCGCGTGAAGAAGGTGGCGCCGTGGCTCACCACCGATGGCACCGTCTATCCCGCGGTGGTGAACGGGCGAATGCAGTGGATCGTCGACGGATACACGACGCTCGACAACTACCCGTACGCGCAGCGGTCTTCGCTCGAGGGACTGGTGCAGGACAGCACCAACCAGGCCACCGGACGGCTGCTGCCGAAGAAGGAGGTCTCGTACATCCGCAACTCGGTGAAGGCCACCGTGGACGCGTATGACGGCACTGTCACGCTGTACCAGGTCGATGAGAAGGATCCGGTTCTGAACGCGTGGATGGGCGTCTTCCCGGGGACGGTGGAGCCGCAGAGCGCGGTCAGTGACGACCTCCGGGCACACTTCCGCTACCCGGAAGACCTGTTCAAGGTCCAGCGCGAGATGCTCGCCAAGTACCACGTGGACGATCCGGGCGAGTTCTTCAGTAACAACGCGTTCTGGTCGGTGCCGAGTGATCCGACGGTGGAGACGGACAAGAACCAGCCGCCGTACTACGTGTTGTCCGGCAACCCGGAGACCGCGAAGCCGCAGTTCGTGCTGACCAGTCCGATGGTGGGCTACCAGCGCGAGTTGCTGTCCGCGTACATCTCGGTGCAGTCGGACCCGGAGAACTACGGCAAGTTCACGGTGCTGCAGTTGCCGACAGAGACACAGACGCAGGGTCCGCAGCAAGCGCAGACGGCGATGACGTCGAACCAGCGGGTCGCCAGTGCGTTGTCGCTGATCCAGCAGTCGAACAAGCTGCAGTACGGAAACCTGTTGACGCTGCCGATCGCGGACGGCGGCATTCTCTACGTTGAGCCGCTGTACACGCAGCGTAAGGCGCAGAATGCCTTCCCGCAGCTCACCGCCGTGCTGGTGAGCTTCACCGACACCAGCGGAATCCGGGTCGGCTACGCGCCGACGTTGGCGGAGGCGCTGGACCAGGTGTTCGGTTCGGGCACGGGCAACGCGGCGACTGCGCCGAGCGGCGAACCCGCTCCCGCTCAACCGGAGCAGAGCGGTCAGGCGCCGTCCGGGACCACCCCGCCGACCCCGCCGACCACGCCGGCGCCCGGAGGCCCGGCACCGGACAAGGCCGCCGCGGTCGCGGAACTCGACGCTGCGCTGGCGAACCTGAGGGCGGCCCAGCAGGGCGGCGACTTCAAGGCCTACGGCGACGCGCTCGATCGACTGCAGAAGGCGGTCGAGGGCTACCAGTCGGCCGGCGGCTAGTTCCTCGCAGAAAAGCGGAAAGGTCCCTTCATGCGCTACCCGCGCATGAAGGGACCTTTCGTTTGTGAGGGTCTACTTGGCGAGCGCGGCCTGGACGTCGGCGAGCGCGGGGCCGTGCACGGAGAGCAGCTGCTGGAACTGGTCGGCGAAACCGTGCTGGGCCGCGGTGTCACCGGCGAGCTGCAGGGCGCGGTCGATGTACTCGGATGCGGTCGCCTGCATCGGCGCGGGCTGGGGCGCGACCACGGCCGGGGCCGGGGTGGGCTCGACGGCCGGGGCAGGGGCGGCGGGGGCCGATTCGGTGGTCAGGTACTGACCGCACGTGGGCCATGCGCCGGGTCCCTGCGAGGCGAGGGTGTTCTCGGCGACGCGGATCTGCTCCGCCTTGGACGCGGTGTGCGGCGAGCCGCTGCCGCCGTTTGCCGTCCATGTGCTCTGCGAGAACTGCAGGCCGCCGTAGTAGCCGTTGCCGGTGTTGATGGCCCAGTTGCCGCCGCTCTCGCACTGCGCGACGCCGTCCCAGTTGTGGGTGGCGGCGGAAGCGGTGCCGGTGGCGAGGCCGAAGGGAACCGCGACGAGGGCGCCGGTCACGGCGGCCCAGCCGAGGGCACGCTTGCTGAAGCTGATGTTGGTCATGCGGGGTGGATCCTCTCCTGCGCTGACACGGTCGGCCGGCGGGGCGACAATGTGGCCGTCCCGGGCGTGCGATCTTCGCGTCCCTGCCCCTCGAAGGGTTTGTCGAGTCCGATCCCGCGGGGGCAGTGCTAGGCAGCGGCGGGCCGGTTCCGTACGTCGATCATCACGAGCTGGTAACGAACGTACGACAGGGTTCCGGCCGGAGCCAGTTTGCCAAAACAGACCGGTCGACCCGTAGGTAGCCGCTCTCGGAGGGTGTTCCCGCAGGCAGGAGTGTGCTGACGCGCCGACGATCTCGGAGTGTTACATGCTCGTTATGTGAGATGGATTACTGGGTTTTGGTGAGTTGCGTCACTGAATTGTGTTGTGCGGGCGGCGGATCCGCTTGCCGGCAGCGTTCTTTCCCGGCGATTTGCCTTCTGTTCCGCGGCTCGTGTAACTTCGTTCTTGCAACGCGGGGTGGAGCAGCTCGGTAGCTCGCTGGGCTCATAACCCAGAGGTCGCAGGTTCAAATCCTGTCCCCGCTACCAATGAAAAACCCCCGTCCTGAAACAGGGCGGGGGTTCTTTGCTTTCGATTGGGCACTCGCGGACGGTTGCCGTGGTCGGTGGAGTGGCGGCGAGTCAGTCCGTCTCCGTCTCCGTCTCCATCTCGATCAGCACCCGCCGAAGCAGCTTCCCGGTGGCGTTGCGGGGCAGTTCCTCGATGAAGATGACGTCACGTGGCACCTTGTAGCGGGCCAGGTTCGACTTCACATGGGTTCGGATCTCGTTCGCGTCCCGCGCCGACGACGGGGCGGCAACGACGAAAGCGCGTAGCCGGTGTCCGAATTCGTCGTCCTCGACGCCGATCACCGCCACGTCGAGGACATCGGGGCGTTCGGCGATGACGTTCTCCACCTCGAGTGGGTACACATTCTCGCCGCCGGAGATGATCATGTCGTCGTCTCGGCCGTCGACGAACAGCAGCCCGTCCTTGTCGAAGTGCCCGACGTCGCCGGTGGACAGCATTCCGTCGATGCGTTCCTTGTCGCGGCCGTCGGTGTAGCCCTCGAAGCTCAATCCGCTCTTGGCGAAGATGCGGCCGACGATGTCGGGTTCGGTGATCCGCCTACCGGCGTCGTCGATGAGGGCGACATGGCACGTGGCCGGGGGACGGCCGGCGGTGCCGGGGGCGCGCTCGAGGTCGTCGGGGGTGGCGACGGTGACGGCGGCGACCTCGGTGGAGCCGTAGAAGTTGTGTAGCACCTTCCCGAACGCGTCCTGGGTGCGAATGCACAGGTCGGGGGAGAGTGCTGAGCCGGCAGCGAAGATCACTTTGAGCGAGGACGTGTTGTACTTCGACAGGACGTCGGGACCGAGGTCGATGATTCGCTGCAGCATCGTCGGTACCAGCACCAGGGTGTCGGCGCGGTGCTCGGCGAGGAGGCGGACGGTCGACTCGGGATCGAAGCGTCGCTGCATCACGACGGTGTTCTCGAGCGCGAGTCCCAGTCCCAGCTGGGACAATCCGGTCCCGTGGAAGGCTGGCGCGGCCATCAGCATGGTCTGCTTGGGGCGCAACGGGATTCGATCCAGGAACTGTGCGGTGACGAACGGTGAAGTCCGTCCACGTGGTGCTCCCTTGGGGGTGCCGGTGGTGCCGCTGGTCAGGAGAATCGAGACGCCGTGTTGCTTCGGCGCGGGCACGGCATCGGTGGATTGGCCGGCGATGAGGTCGTCGAGGGTGCGGGGCGGCTGTTCGGCCGGCGGCGTGGACAGTGTCTCGTCCACCCAGGACAGGAACGTGGTGATGTCGGTGGGCAGGGCATCGGCAATGTCCGAGAACTCGCTGTCGAAGACGAAGTGGCGCAGGCCCTCCCTGTGTGCGACGTCGACCAACTGAGGTCGGGCGAACCCGGTGTTCATCAGCACCAGGCGCACGCCACTCTTCGCGGCGGCGAGCATGGTGAGGACGAGCCCGCGGTGATTACGGCACATGGCGCCGACGACGGACCCGACACCGATGCCCTCGGCCTGCCATGCCCGCGCGAGCGCGTTGGACTGCTCTTCGAGCTCCCGGTAGGTGAGCGGTCCGCGCTCGTCGATCAATGCGACACGGCCGTGCCCCTGCGCGGCGTGTGCATGGACGGAGCCCGCGAACGGCCCGTACTTGCTGACCGCCAGGAGCACCCCGATGCCCTCGTCCACCCGCGGGAACGGGATCAGTCCGGAGCGCTGCATCACCCGCACCGCGCCGAGCGTGTCGGTGATCTTCGTCAGTACATCCTGCATGGCTACCCCCAGAAGGCCCCGGCCGGCTGGTGCCGGCAGGATCAGCATAGTGGTGAGATGCGTCACATTGGGGGGATTGGTCCGGTATCCCGTCGAACGCGCGTGTACTCGCCGCCGGAGTAGAAGTTAGTCTCGCGTGGTGAATTCCCCGGCCGACGCTGTCGCGCGTATGCGCGGCATGTTCGTCGGCTCGGCGTCCGGCGCGGTGAGTATCGCCGCGCATGGTCTGGGCGGCGGCGTCTCCGTTCCGAGTGAGCAGGCGGTGGTGCTGCTCGTCGCGGCGGGCGCTGTCGTCGGTGCGGTCGTAGCCTCGCTACGAACCCTGCACCATCCCTTGCTCTTCCTGTGTGGGGTGCTTGCTGTCGGACAGGGCATGGGACACCTCACACTCACCGCGGCGTCCGATCACGTTCACGGGCTGCACCTGACGCCGCAGATGCTCGCGGCTCACACCGCCGCCACCGTCCTCGGAGCTCTGCTGATTCGCGGTGCAGAACGGGCACTGCTGACGGCACTCGCCGCGGTGGCCCGCGTCGTCGTCACGGTGCTGTCGGCGCCCCCGGTCCCGGATGTTCGACGGTGGTCGCCCACCGCGGTTCGCCGCGTCGATCCCACGACCTCCCGGGTTGCCCGCGCTGCCGGTGGCACCCGAGGTCCGCCCACTCCTTCCCGGTAGTCGCCGCGCCCGCTCTCGCGTACCCGCGTCGGCTCTGAACTCTCCGCTGTCCACACCCGGTCATCGCACGTGCCGGGTGTGGTCGGCGTGTCCTTCGCGGCGCCCGCGTCCGACCTCTCGTAATCCGCGCTCGCCGTAAACCTTTTTCAGGGAAAGAGCTTTCATGAATGCTCCTGAGACCGTGGGGACCACCCCTGCGCATCTTCCGGTCGATCCGAAGGACCAGTCCGAGTCCAAGGACCCGTCCCCACCGGGCGCACTGCGCCGCCTTGTCCTGCGACTGCATTTCTATGCCGGCATCCTGGTTGCGCCATTCCTGATCATTGCTGCGGTCAGCGGCGGCCTGTACGCCGTCGCGCCCACCATCGAACAGTTCGTCTACCGCGACTACCTGCAGGTGGAGTCGACCGGACCGGCTGCGCCGGTGAGTGAACAGGTGGAGGCCGCTCAGGCGGCACGGCCCGATCTGACGGTGTCGGCGGTGCGCCCGGCATCCGAACCGGGTGACACCACCCGGGTGCTGTTCACCGATCCCACGCTAGGCGACTCGGAGCGGCTCGCGGTGTTCGTGGACCCGGCCGCAGCACGGCCCGTCGGCGAACTCGTCGTCTACGGCAGCAGCGGCGCCCTGCCGCTGCGGACGTGGATCTCGCAGCTGCACGTCAATCTGCATCTCGGCGATCCTGGCCGTCTCTACAGTGAACTGGCGGCGTCGTGGCTGTGGGTGATCGCTCTCGGCGGCACCTACCTGTGGGTCCGGCGGTATCGGACTGCACGGGACCGTAGTGGCGCTGCCGCGCCTCGGTTGTGGACAGTCAAACGTGGTGGGCGGGGACGCAATCGCGCGCTCAGGTGGCACGGCGCGCTCGGCCTGTGGATCGCGGCGGGCCTGGTCTTCCTGTCCGCTACGGGTCTGACCTGGTCGAAGTATGCGGGGGAGAACGTCACGGAGCTGCGCACATCGCTGGGTTGGACCACGCCGTCGGTGTCGAAGAAGCTGGGCGGCTCCGACACGACTCGGCCGAGTGAGCACGGCGGGCACGGCGGGGATGCTGCGTCCGCAGCGGATGGTGTGAACGTACTCGACACCAATGTCCGACGCCTCGACGACGTGCTCGCGGTCGCTGTGGGCGCGGGAGTGGCGGGTGCGGTGGAGGCGTCCATCCCGTCCAAGCCGGATACGGCGTTCACCGTCGCACAGACCCGGCAGCCGTGGCAGTTCTCCACCAACTCGGCGGCGATCGACGGCGCGACCGGACGGATCACCGACATCTCGATGTTCGCGGACTGGCCATTGGCCGCGAAGCTCACCTTCTGGGGGATCGGCGTGCACATGGGCATCCTGTTCGGTCTGCTGAACCAGATCGCGCTCCTGGTGCTGGCAGCGGCGCTACTTGCGGTGATCGTCCTCGGGTACATCATGTGGTGGCGGCGTCGGCCGTCGCGCGTGGCCCGGCGGTGGGGCCGGCCGCCGGTGCGCGGCGCCCTCCGTGGCCTGCATCCGGCCGTCGTGGCCACGATCGTTGCCGTGACCGTTCTCGTCGGATGGTTCGTGCCGCTACTAGGGCTGAGCCTGTTGGGATTTGTCGTCGTGGATATCGTCGTGGGCGTGTTTCAACGCAGACGAGCATCAGCCGGTGTGACCGAATGAGCGAGGATCTGTCGCTACTGCGGCGGGAGTTGTCCGCGATCGAGGAGCGGGTGGCCCGGGAGGTGGATCCGCGCGGGCGCGGACCCGTCATCGGGTGCGCCGTGATGATTCTGGTGGTGGCCCTAGCTGCGCCGCAGGTCGACGGCCTGCGTGCGTGGCAGCTGCTGGCAGGGGGGCATCACGAGGTCGCGGCGCTGTCCCGGCTGTTCACGTGGTTCGTCGTGGTGTTCGGCATCGGAGTGTCCGCGATCGCGGTGTTGAGCCGGCGATGGGTCGTTGCGTGGGTCGCGATGGCCGGGGTCACCGTCGGGTCGGCTCTCGGGCTGTTGGCCTACTGGTCGCAGCACAGTGTCCGGAGCGGTGCCCACACCGGCAGCATCGGCTACGGCCTGCTCGTGGAGTGGGCGGCGATGGCTGTGCTGGCTGTGCTGTGGATTCCGGTGGTGGCCGGCCGGAGCAACCTGCTGCAACGGTGAGTCGGTGAATCGGGGGAGTTCGCCGCCTGCAGAACACGCCGTCGTACAGGGCGGTGCTCGACAGGGAGCGCGCGAACCGATCTCGCCGACGTCGCGTTGATCGGTTCGCGCGTTGCAGTTTCGGCGAAGCCTCGGGCTCTGCATGAGGTCAGGCCGTCGAGTGCATGGTGTGGGTCTTCGTCGACGAGGTGAGCAAGAAGAGACGGTGCCTGCTGGAGTGCGTGGGCGCGTGACGGGCGGTAGGCCCAGTCGACACGGAATTGCACTGCAGTACATGAATTGGCTGGGCCTGCGACTTGATTATTGGACTGCGGTGCAACATTTCGTGTTTCGCGATTCTTGGTCGAAAAGCGCGACAATTCGGGTTGGGGCGGGATACGGTGACATCGTCTTGATCAAATGTTCGACAGCCTGCCTTGGGAGCGGCTGTGGTCGAGACGCTGATGCCCAAATGTGTTTCGCCTGCAGGTGGAGGCGTATTTCTGCGTGCGTGGGATCCGTTTGGCTGTCGACAACCCCGAGTTTCGCGGTAGGCGCCGTGGTGTGCCTGCCTGTGTACCCCTCGTTTCAGTGGAAAGGCGTGCTGTGTCTATCGACTTCGCAAAACTCATCGCCCCTCTCGGTCATACGTTGATCGATACCTTCTTCGGGTCCCTCGGGACCCTTATGACCATGTCGGCGTGACCGGCGCGAATCTGTTTAGGAGACTGTCGTGACTTCACTTTCTGAGCTCATGCCCATGGCCGCAATGATGTTCAAGCTTCTCTTGGTCGACACGCCGATCCGGATCTCGCTCGGCGAGATTCCGCAGTAAGGAGAAAATGATGAGTAAAGACCTGATGATGTTGTGGACTGGATCGGTGGACGACGTCCTGCGCGCAGTTTTGTTGGACTTCGTCCTCGGCTCAATTGTGTTCCCCCCCCAGAACTGAACGGAGACGCAGATGCTCGTACACCTTGTCCAGACCTTGGTCGGCTCGGCCTATGCCACGATCAGCTTGCCCAACCTCGGAAGCATGATGGGCGCCTTGAAGATGAGCTGACGCCGACTTGCGAGGATGGAGGCCTCCTGATTCCTCCGGTGACGCAGTGCCTTCCGCGACTCATGCGCGGGAGGCACTGCGCCGTTCCGGGGCGGTGGTAACTCGGAACAGAACGAGGCCCCGCCGCTGGTGCGGCGGGGCCTCGAAATGTCTGTCAGGCGTTGCTACTTCAGCTCAGCCGAGCTCTTGCCCAACAGGCGCCGAGCGATGATCAGCTGCTGAATCTGTTGCGTCCCTTCGAAAATGTCGAGGATCTTGCTGTCGCGGGCCCACTTCTCGAGCAGTGGACGCTGCGAGTAGCCGTAGCTGCCGGCGAGCTCGACGGTCTTGAGCGACACCGCGGTTCCGGTGCGTCCGGCCTTCGCCTTCGACATCGATGCCTCGAGCGAGTTGGGCTTCTTGTTGTCGGCCATCCACGCCGCGCGTAGCGCCAGCAGGTACGAGGCCTCCCAGTCGGCCTCGAGTGCCAGGAACTCGGCAGCCGCGGCGTGCTGATTGTAAGCGGGGGTGTCGTAGGAGATCTCGACGCCGGCTTCCTCCAGGATCCCGCGCAGCTCCTCGAGTGCTGCGCGGCCGAGGCCGATAGCCATGCCCGCGACGATGGGGCGGGTGTTGTCGAACGTCTGCATGACGCCCGCGAAACCCTTCTCCACGTTCACTTCCGGGCTGCCGAGGAGGTTGTCCTTCGGGATGCGGCAGTCCTGCAGCAGCAGCACCGCAGTGTCGGACGCCTTGATGCCGAGCTTGTGCTCGAGCCGAGCGACGCTCAGTCCCGGGGCGTCCCGTGGTACGACGAACGACTTGATCGCCGCGCGGCCCAGAGACTTGTCGACCGTCGCCCACACCACGATATGGGTGGAGCGTTCGCCGGCGGTGACGAAGATCTTCTCGCCGTTGAGGACATACTCGTCACCGTCGAGCACTGCGGTGGTGGTGACGGCCGCGGAGTCGGAGCCGAAGCTGGGCTCGGTGATCGCCATCGAGGCCCACACCTTGCCGAACCGTTCGAGCTGCTCGTCGGTCGCGACGGCGGCGATCGCCGAGTTGCCGAGGCCCTGATAGGGGATCGACAGGGTCAGGCCCACGTCACCCCAACAGGTTTCGATCACGTTCATGAGGGACGCCATGTTGCCGCCGTTGGCGTTGCCGACCACTTTCGGCTCGTCGCTGCGACCGAGGGCGGCCCCGGATGCCGCCTGGCCGGAGTCGGCCAAACCCTCGACCATGGCGGCCATGGTGTCGAGTTCCTTGGGGTACTCGTGCTCGGCCAGGTCGTACTTACGGGAGATGGGCCGGAAGATTTCCGCTGCTACCTGATGCGCCTGGTTCGCAGAGGCCTTGAGCTTCTTGGGAAGTTCGAGATTGATCATCGAGAAGGTCTCCTAGTCGAAAGATCTGACGGATCGGTCGACGTCAGATGAGGACGATGCCCTCGGCCACGCCGATGGCTCGCAGGTCGCGGTACCAGCGTTCCACCGGGTGCTCCTTGGTGAAACCGTGGCCGCCGAGCAATTGGACGCCGTCCAGGCCGATCTGCATGCCCTTCTCGGAAGCTAGCCTGCGGGCCAGCGCCGCCTCGCGGGCGAACGACAGGCCCTGCTCCGCGCGGGACGCGCCGCGCAGTGTCACCAGGCGCATGCCGTCGAGTTCGATCGCGATGTTCGAGATCATGAACGCCACGGCCTGGCGGTGACTGATCGGCTCGCCGAACGCCTCACGCTCGTTGGCGTAGGGGATCACGTAGTCCAGCACGGCCTGGCTGGTGCCCACGGCGAGCGACGCCCAGCCCAGGCGGGCCAGACGGATCGCGTCGGCGTACTCGCGGGCACGCTGATCGGCGTCGCCGTTACCGAGGATCGCGGACTCGGGCACCGCGACGTCGGTGAGGACCAGCCGGCCCAGGCCGGCGGCGCGCAGACCCATACTCGGATCCGCCTCCACGACAAGGCCCTTGGTGTCGGACTCGACGATGAAGAAGGCCGGGCGGCCGTCGAGTTCGGCGGCAACGACGAACAGCTCGGCCGAACCGGCCGCGGGGACGAGACTCTTGACGCCGTTGAGCTTGTAGCCGCTGGGGGAGCGGACGGCCTTGGTCTGCAGCGCGAACGGGTCGAACAGCGCGCGCGGCTCGCTCACCACGACCGCGGCGGCCGGCACGTTCCCACCGGCGAACGACGGCAGATACGTCTGCTGCTGCGCGTCGGTGCCCCACTGGGTGAGGGCGACGGCCACGCCGCTCGGCGCGAGAATCGGCAGCGCCAGGCCCATGTCGCCGTGCGCGAGGGCCTCGGCCACCAGTGAGTTGGTGACCGCGCCACGCTCGGACGCCACACCCTCGAACTCCTCGGCGATGTTGATGAGCGTGATGCCGAGCTCGGCCGAGCGCTCGAGGAGGTCGGTGGGTGCGGCGGCCGCCTCGTCGGCGTCATGCGCGGCCGGACGGAGGATCTCGGCCGAGAACTCGCGGACGGTCTCGACGATCATTTTCTGCTCGTCGTCCGGCGTCAGGTCGAAGTAGCCGGCATTCTTGGCGGCGCCGTCGGGCAGACGCGTGGGAGCCCCGCCGCCGGAGACCCGGTTGAACGTGCGGGTCGCGGCGCCGAGGGTTTTGAACCCGGTCTTGGTGCCCTCGTAGGTGACGCGGTCGATGGTCTCCCGCAGGTTGTACTTCGCGGCCAGGTCGGACCCGGTGATCCGGGTCAGCACGCGCATCGCGACGCCCATCGCGTCCCGCTTGACCGGGTTCAGGCCGACCGCCGAGGTATCGCGGGGCTCACGCTTGGCGCCGTTCGTCTGCGCAACGTCTTGCTTGCTCATGATGACCACTTCTCGGGGTTCGGTCTCGGACAAGGCATAACCTTACTCTAAAGTAAGATAGGAAGCGAGCTAATCCCCGCACGTTTTGTGCGGATTTCGGGAGCTCGGGACGACGCCAAGTGCGCCAAACGCCACGATTCGTCACACGTACCAACGGGAGGTGACGAATCGTGGGCGAGCCCGATAGGTCCCCGTAGTCACGGTGCCGCGGTGAAGTCGGTGGTCTCGATGTCAGCGCCACGGAGTGATCGGCGGCTTGACCCACATGATCTTCTCGTCGGCGTGTGACGGGATCGCCCGTGGATCACCGGGATGGGACTGGGCCCACCGGGTCTTCTCGTCGATCAGCTCCGCGGCCACCGTCCACGTCTCCTGCGTGCTCGGCGGGTTCTCGCCGGCGGCTCGGGCCAGTTTGCGGAGCTGTTGGTCGGGCAGTGCGGTCAGCTCGGCGCCGGTGATCCCGCGGTCCCACGCGAATCGGGCCAGCCCCACTGCCTTCTCGCGACGCTTGCGGCTGGCCTGATCGGTGTGGGCGAAATCGACCTCATCGCCGTCCATGACTTGCTCTCCCGCCTGCTGGTCTCCGCGTTGTGCGCACTCAGCGCGGATTCTTGCGAATCGGAACCGCGCCATGTGCGCGAAACGCGGCGGAAGGGTAGACCTATGGACCTACCCGCAGACGGGTGAGCACCTCGTCGTGTAGCAGTCCGTTGCTGGCGACGGCACTGCCGCCGTGCGGGCCGTCGGTGCCGTCGAGGCTGGTGAAGCGCCCGCCGGCTTCGCGGACCAGCAGATCCAGCGGCGCCAGGTCCCACAGCGACACCTCGGGCTCGGCCGCGATCTCGACCGCGCCCTCCGCGAGCAGGCAGTAGGAGAAGAAGTCGCCGTAGCCGCGGATGCGCCACACGTCGTCGGTGAGGTCCACGAACTGGTCGCGGATGCCGCGATCCTTCCAGCCGGACAGCGACGAAAAACTCAGGCTCGACGAAGCCAGATCGCCCACGCCCGACACGGACAGGCGTCGCGCGTCGCCGCCGTCGTGCGACATCCACGCGCCGCCGCCTGCCGAGGCCCACCAGCGCCGGTTCAGGGCGGGCGCGCTCACGACGCCGACGACGGGGACGCCGTCCTCGAGCAGTGCGATCAGTGTGGCCCACACCGGGACTCCGCGCACGAAGTTCTTGGTGCCGTCGATCGGGTCGACCACCCACTGCCGGCCCTCGAACTTCGCGTCGCCGCCGAACTCCTCGCCGAGCACCGCGTCGTCCGGTCGCTCTTCGGCCAGCCTCGCGCGTACTGCTCGCTCCACCGCGAGGTCCGCGTCCGACACCGGGGTGAGGTCCGGCTTGGAATCGACCTTCAGGTCCAGCGCGCCGAACCGGGAGCTGGTCAGGGCGTCGGCTTCGTCGGCGATGCGGAGGGCCAGGGTCAGGTCGGCGGCGAGTGCAGTCACGACCGCAGAGCCTACCGGCGCCCCGACTACGGCCGCCGTCTGAGAACCCGCGAGGCGGATTTGGATGTACGAACGGCATTTGATGTCGAATGTCGACTACTGATTGCCGAATTGTGGCGGATATGACACTCTTAGTTTCAAATCGTGGCGGAAGCCACACTCCTTGGTCGTCGAAGGGACGGTTACATGTCGCTGAGCTCAACCGCGCGCGACGCAATGCAGGATGTCGTGCGGCTCGAGGGTGCCTATCTCGGCGGACGGATCGTGGCGCTCGACGGCGCCGAACGCGTGCCGGTGATCTCGCCCCGGGACGGCAAGTCGATCGGGGTGCTGCACGCGGCCGACGAAACTCAGGTCGACCGGGCGGTCACTATCGCCCGGACGGCCTTCCAGACGTCGGGTTGGGCCACCGCCGCGGCGCGCGAGCGGGGCGAGGTCCTCAAGAAGTGGGCACTTCTCGTCGGAGAGAACGCTCAGGAGTTGGCCACCATGATCTCGCTCGAGATGGGCAAGCCGGTATCCCAGGCGCTCAACGTGGAACTGGCCGCGGTCGAGAAGTGCCTCAGGTGGTACGGAGAGCTCTCGGACAAGGTGTCCGACAAGCTGATCGCACACGAGGAGTCCGTGCTGGCGTACTCCTTCGAGGCCCCGGCGGGGGTGGTGGCGGCGGTGGTGCCGTGGAACTTCCCGCTCACGATGACGGCATGGAAGCTTGCCCCCGCACTCCTCGCCGGCAACTCGGTGGTGGTGAAACCCTCCGAGCAGACACCGTTCTCGGCACTGCGGCTGGCGGAGCTGGCCGGGCAGGCGGGGCTGCCGCCCGGCGTGCTGAACGTCGTGAACGGCCTGGGCCGCGACACCGGTCAAGCACTCGGCCGACACCCCGACGTCGATGTCCTGACGTTCACCGGATCACCCGCCGTCGGGCGCGCATTCATGAAGTACAGCGCCGAATCGAACGGTAAGCGCGTATGGCCGGAGCTCGGTGGGAAGTCCGCCACCGTTGCGCTGCCCGACGCCGACATCCGCGCGGCCGCGGCGAGCGCCGCCGAGAACGCCTTCTTCAACCAGGGCCAGATGTGCAGTGCCTCGTCTCGGCTGATCGTGTTCGAGGACAACGCCGATGAGGCGGTCGCTGCCGCGTGCGAGGTCGCGGCTGCACTGCAGCCGCGAGACCCGCTGGACGCCGGCGCTTCGTTCGGCGCCATCGTCAGCGCCGGTGCTGTCGCCGGCATCGAGGCGAAGGTTGCGGATGCGCTCGAGCAGGGTGCGACTCTGGCCGCCGGTAGTGCACAGCGCGCCGTCGTGGACGGTCTCGAGGGGGGCTCGTACTTCGCTCCTGTGGTTCTCGATCACGTCGATCCCAGTTCCCGGATTGCACAGGAGGAGGTCTTCGGGCCGGTCCTGTCGATCATCCGGGTGGGTAGTGAGGCCGAGGCCATCCGGGTCGCCAACGACACCCGGTACGGGCTCGCCGCCTCGGTCTGGGGCAGCGACGTCGGCGCCATCCACCGCGTGACACGCGGCGTGAAGGCAGGCGTCATCTGGGTGAACTGCTATGAGGAGGGCGATATGCGCCTGCCCTTCGGCGGGGTGAAGGAGAGCGGGTTCGGTCGCGACAAGGGTGCCGACGCCCTGCACAAGTACACCGACACCACCTCGGTCTGGATGAAGCTCGATGGGTGATCGGCCGACGATCGCCGTCACGACGTGGCGGCGCGACCTCCCCACCTATCTGGGTGAGAACACCGATCTGTTCACGGTGGGAACCGAGTACGTCCGGTTCTTCTCCTCGCTCGGGATGTCGGTGATCCTCATTCCGGAGTGCACCGGCGACGACGCGGCCTCGTTGCTCTCCCACGTGAGCGGGCTCGTACTTTCCGGGGGAGAGGACGTCGGCGACTGGATCGCCCGCGGTGAGGACGCCTGCGCCCCGCCCGACGCCACCAGCCGGGATACCACCGAGCATGCGCTCGTCGCGGCGGCGCGAGATCTGCGTCTGCCTGTGTTCGGGATTTGCCGGGGCATGCAGTTGCTTGCGGCGCTGCACGGCAGCCGGGTGGTCGACCTGCCGGAGGGACGCGCGCTGCATCCGTACGGGCTCGACGCCGCCGCGCAGCTCGATTGCAGGCACGAGATCGAGCTCCGTCCCACCGCATCGGCGTCGCTCGGTGACGAGCGGCCACGCCGTATGAGGGTCAATTCGATTCATCAACAGGTGATCTCGCACTGCCCTGAGGGCTTCGCCGTCACCGCGGTGGCCGCAGACGGGTCGATCGAAGCGATCGAGTCGACCACCGACTGGTACGCCGCGGGTGTCCAGTGGCATCCCGAGAAGATGAACGGCCCTGGCGAATTCGGCGAGCAGAAGCCGTTCGTCAGTCGGTTTGTCGAGGCCGTCGAGAACTATTGCCCAACCCCTGATTCCACAAGACCGACAGTTGCACGAACAGAAAGAGGAAAACCGTGACCGAGCAGAAGCTCTTCTTCGAATACGAGAACGGCCCGCGCGCCATTGCCACCATGCACCTCGACCTCGCGCCGAAGACGTGCGAGGCGCTGTGGAACGCACTGGCGAAGCCGGTGACCGTCGACGCGATGCACGCGATGTACGCCGGCCCAGAGGTGATGACCGGACTTCCCGAGGAGGCCCAGAACTTCGATCCCGAGGCGGTTCCGTTCGAGAACCAGCAGGTCATCCCGGGCGTCGGCGACGTGCTCTGGTACTACCAGCGTCCGATGCAGATGGGCGGTCTGCCGTTCGAGTGGTACGAGGTCGGTGTCTGCTACGCCCCCGGCGTGCGCACGTTCGGCCCGCTCGGATGGACTCCGGTCAACGTGTTCGCCACTGTCACCGAGGGTCTCGCCGACTTCGCGAAGGCCTCCGCGGACATCCGCATCACCGGCCTCAAGAAGCTCACCATCGGTCGAATCGACTAGCACCACGACGAACGGGACCCTGCCCGCTGCCGACGACGCCGGCGGGCAGGGTCCCGTTCTTGTTTGGTTCAGGGCGGATGCGTCGACGCTGCACGCACGGTAGGAGACGGACCGTGTCTGCCCTTGCTGCCACCGACGAGTTTCGCCGCACCACATCTCGTGTGGTGCGGCGAAACTCCTTGGTCGATTGGAGCGGGTATCAGGCCACGATGTCGTCGACGGACAGCGGGCCGCGGCGAACTGCCTTGAGGACGACCCGCGATTCGGCAATCTCCACGGACGCCAGGGATCCGATGACGCCGTTCTGGAAGTCGAACAACGCTTCCTCGTCTTTGAACAGGCCGTCGACCAGCAGACCGGCATGGCCGGTGAGCGCGGCGCAGTAGCGAACGGACGGATGGTTGGCCAGCGCCGTGCCGATGCTCTCGACGTCACCGCCCCGGATATGCAGCCACAGCATCGCCTCGACCTTGACCCCGAAGAACGAGGGTGCAACCTCGGTACGCACCCTGAGAACCCCGACGCCGAACAGCGCATCGAGTCGACGGCGTACCGTCTGCGCGTTGATCCCGGCATCCTGGGCGAGCATCGAGATCGTGGCCCGGCCGTCGTTGCTCAGCTGGTCGATGAGATTCTGGTCGACCGCATCGAGGACCACTGGTGTGGAGGTCACGGACGGCGCGTGCCAGGGCGCGGACTTGCGAAGTGCCTCGACCTGCTCCGCCGGCAGAATGCCGGCGTGCCAGTCCAGCCCCATCAAGTAGGACCGCAGAACCGTGCTGACCTCGAAGGACAGCAGGCCGGGAATCGCCGGGAGAGTCTGCAGCAACAGCGCTTGATGGGCTTCGGCGTTCTCCACGAGGACCAGTGCGGCAATGTCGCCCGAGCCCTCGAGGACGGACACCGAGGAGGCGCCTGGGAGGGCAGCGACACTGCGAGCAACCTCGGCCACCCGGTGCATCTCGGTCTCGAGGCGAATGAGCACGCCCCGCGCATGTAACAGCTTGCTCGCGTCGACGTAGGTTGACACCCGCACACACCTCGTGTCGAGAAGGTGCTGTCCACGTCGCATGACAGTGCGCGAGGGCAGATCGATGACGCGACTGATGGCCTCCCAGGAGGCGCGCCCGTTGACCTGAAGCGCGCTCGCAATCAATCGATCGGTGTCGTCCGTGTCGTTGCCCTTCTGACTCATTGTCTGCCTTCGCGTGAGAATTTTTGTGCGGGAAGAGAATTACACAGTGTAGCCACTTCGCCGCTGTTACTTCGTGAGGATCCGGCTTTGCTCGCTAGTCCAGGAAACCGTCACTTCGCTGTCCGGATACACGAGGGTCGACGTCGAGGTGACGACTCGAATCTCCTGTCCTGCAGCATCGAGAACCAGGAGTAGTTCACTTCCCCGGAAGACTCGTGATGTGACGACCGCAGTCAGATGCGCGTCGCAGCCATCCGGTGCGTTGACCCGAATGTCTTCCTGGCGGACCATGAGCAGTGCCTCGCCGTCGAAATCCTCCGGCGACGGCACTGTCGCGGAACCTACCGCGGCCTGCTTGCCGGGCGCCGCAGTGACATCGAGCAGGTTCGCCGCTCCGAGGAAGTCGGCGGCGAACCTGGTGGCCGGGTTCGAATACAGGTCCTCCGGGGTGCCGGACTGCTCGACCACGCCGCCCTGCATCAGGACGACCTGGTCGGACATGCTCAGGGCTTCGTCCTGATCGTGCGTGACGAAGACCGTGGTCACGCCCAGACTTCGCTGCAGCGACACGAGTTCCACCTGCATGTCCTCCCGCAGGCGCGCATCGAGATTCGACAGTGGTTCGTCGAGCAGGATCAGCCGCGGGCCGCCTACGATTGCGCGGGCCAGCGCAACGCGTTGCTGCTGGCCGCCGGACAGCTGCCGGGGCATCCGCGAAGCCAGATGATCCATCTGGACCTGTTCGAGTGCGCGAACGGCGAGATCTCGCTGTGCAGCCCGGTTTCCGTAGGTCTTTCCGCGCATTCGCAACGGAAAGCGGACGTTCTCGAGCACACTCATATGCGGAAGCAGCGCATAGCTCTGGAACATCATGCTCAGCCGACGCTCCTCCGGCGCAATGTCGGTGACGTCCTCTCCGCCGACCGAGATGGATCCGGTGTCGACGGTTTCGAGACCCGCGATGCAGCGCAGGAGCGTCGACTTCCCGCAGCCACTCGAGCCGAGCAGGGACACGAAGCTGCCGGACTTCGCGTGTATGTCGACACCGTTGAGTACCTTCACGTCCCCGAATGTCTTGTGGACGTTCGCGATAGTGAGATCGGCCATTAGCTGAAGACCTTTCCGAGCCCGACGATCTTCTCGATCGCCAGAATTGAGACCGCTGTGAGGGCCATCGACAGAGTCGACACGGCCGCCACCGTGGGCGATGCGCTGAACTCGAGCTGCCCGTAGATGGCGAGGGGGAGGGTTTGGAGCTGTGGAGTCCGCAGGAACAGCGCGATGACCGCATCGTCGAAGGAAACGATGAAGGCAAGGAAGCCTCCGGCGATGATGCCGGGGCGGCACATCGGCAGCAGTACGTGCCAATAGCGCTGCCACCAGCGGGCACCCATCACGCGGACGGCCTCTTCGGTGAACCCGTCCGACCTGGCGATCACGCCGAGAACCGTCCGGACCACGTACGGGACTGTGACGACGACGTGCGCGAGCATCAGGATCCACGCCGCAGACCCACCGAGCAACTGCGACACCGTCTGGAGGATGCCGATTGCGAAGATGATGCTCGGCATCGTCAGAGGGGACAGCGCGAACGATTGCAGCGCACCTGAACCGGGAACCTTGTGCCGTGCAATACCGATGGCGAACAGCGTCCCGATCGCGGCGGCACCTACCGCCGCGATCAGGGCGACCTGAAGGCTGAACAGGAACGGATACGTGTACGTGGTGTCGGCCACTGCATCCGCGAACCATTCCAGGCTGAGGCCTGCGGGAGGGAAGGCGAGGAACTGGTCGGCGTTGAAGGCAGCGCCCACCACCACCGCGAGTGGGGCCAGCATGAACAGCGCGATGAGGACGAGGAACACCTTGCCGGCGATCCTCAACGGAAGCGGAGTTGAACGAACCACTATTTCATCCTCGCGTTTGCAATTCGATTGGTCGCCGCGATCGTGACGACCACGACTGCCAGGATCAGTACTGCCTGCGTCGCGGCGAACGGGATGTCGTTGCTGACCGTTGCGTCGTGGTAGATGAATCCGGCGAGAACCGGAAGCTGAGCTCCACCAATGAGGTTCGGTGTGATGAACGAGCTGATCGACAGTGCGAAGCACAGTGTGGCGCCCGAGACGATGCCCGGTAGAGACAGCGGAAGCACCACGTGGCGAAAGGTTCCGACGAAGCTCGCCCCCATGGTTCGGGATGCTTCCCTGAGTCGGCCGTCGATCCCGTTGATGACACCGAGAACGGAGAGGACGGCGAACGGCACCAGTACCTGGACCATCGCGATGTTCACTCCGAGCTCGGTTCCCAACAGGCCCTGGCGAGCCTGACTCAGTTCCAGGAAACCCGGAATCTTCGCCAGCGGGCCGGACGGCCCCATGAGGATGACCCAGCCGAACGTCCGGATGACGACACTCGTCATCAGCGGAAGGATCGTCGCGATCATCATGAAGGCCCGCGCTTTCGCGGAGAGCCCGGCCATGATGTACGCGAGCGGTACCGCGATCACGACGGAGACGATCGTCTGGATGAAGGCCATCCGGAGAGATCGCTCCGACGCGCCGAGCGAGACCGACGACCCGAAGAACCTGGTGAAGTTGCTGAGGGTGAACCCGGCGGAATCAGTGGTGAAACTGGCCAGAAGTGTTCTGGCGACGGGGATCACGAATGCGATCAGAAGCAACGCAACCAGCGGCAGCACCAACAGCCAGGGTTCGGCGGAGCGCTTCCTCATCGTGCGATCTGTTCCTGCCACTGGTTCTGCCACGCCGCCGAGTTTCCGGTGATCAGCGCCGGATCGAACCGGACCAGCTTCTCCAGCGTCGGGCCTGACAGGATCTTGGACTGCATGTCAGCGGGAACGACTGCCTTCGTGTTCACCGGTGAGTAGGCCATGCCGGTGACGAACTTCTCCTGGGCGCCGGCGCTCAGCGCGTAGTCGATGAACTTGGTGGCGAGGTCGGTGTTGGGGCGGCCGGCAACGGCGTTGGCGGTGATGTACGAACCGGTAGTGCCCTCACGCGGCATGGTGAAGCCGACAGGCTGACCGGCCTTGCGCAGCGTCTCGGCGTAGTCCTGCGAGTACGGGGCCAGCCAGATGTCGCGGGCCGCGAACGCCTGCTGGAGATCGGACGACGTCTTGGTGATGATGGCGTCGCCGGCGCGGGCCGACTGACCGATCGCGTCGATACCGGGGGTGACGTTGTCGATCGTCCCGCCGCGGGTGCTGTTGATCATCAACATTCCGAGGGTGCCGTAGCTGTTCGACAGGTCCGTGAAGGCAACGTGCTGCCGGTAGTCGGGGTTGAAGGCGTCATTCCACGAGGTGGGCTCGCTGATCTTGTCAGTGCGGTAGAGCAGCCCCATCGGGGTGATCTGGACCACCGGTCCCTGTCCACCCGCCAGACCGGTGCTCGCCTGCGAGATCAGGTCGGGCGCGTTGGTCAGCGCCGACGGGTCGATGGGCGCGAGCAGCCCGTCCTTCGCCGCCACCACCTCCTGGCCTCCGGAGAAGAAGACGACATCCATCTGCGGACTCGACTTCTGGGCCTGCAGCTGGGCGAGTGCGTCGGAGCTGTACAGCGTCACTTGCTTGATTGTGACGTTGTTCTCTTTCTCGAACGGCTTCACCACGGCATCGGTGAAGTTCTTCTGCCACTCGCCGCCGAACGTGGTGACGACGAGTTCGGTCGCGGACGACGTCCCCGGCGTGCATGCGGTCATTGTCAAGGCGGCGGCAGCGCTCAGGGAGAGCGCGATTGCGGTGAGTGCGAAGCGACGTTTCATCTGACTTCCTGACTGTCGGTTGGGCGTCGGTGCCTATCGGTGCGGCCGACGGTGAGGACCTTCGGGCCGGTGATCGTGGTGCTTGCTGTTCGCGGCGCCTCGGACGTTCCCGCTGCGGGCGCGAGATGGGTGGTGGCCACGGGATGCGGACCCATCTCGTTCTCGAAGAAGAGTGTCTGTTCGGCCACGGGAGACCTTTCGAACGTTAGATACGGGCTTGTGACCCAGGCCACGGTGCGGTCAGTGTTGCATATTCGCCAGATTCACGCAATCGACTGTTTGAAGTCGACAAATCAACAGCCTGTGTTCAATGGAACTCGCCGAATATGGGTGTGAGAGTGGATTCGGATCGAACCGGAGGGTTCGTGTCGGCCGGGGCGATGGAACATGTGGTGGAGGCGGCTGCGAGCACAGTCGTCGGCGCCACGCATCTCCTGCGGCAGCTTCCTGCTGCGGACCCGGTAGCCTGGATAACTGTGCATCCTGATGTTTCTGCTGACCTGGCCGAGCTCGACACCACTCTGACGACCGTCGAGAAGGTTCTCGACGTCGAGGAGCTGCGCCGCCGGATCGACGAGCTCGAGCATCAGGCCGCTGACCCCGAGCTCTGGAATGACCAGGAGCACGCGCAGAAGGTGACGAGCCAGCTGTCGCACGCCCAAGCCGAGCTGCGCCGCGTCGAAGGTCTGCGCAGCCGCCTCGATGATATGTCGGTGCTGTACGAGCTTGCCGAGGAGGAGGGCGCCGACGCGGTCGCCGACGTCCACGCCGAGCGCGCGTTGCTCCGCGCCGATATCGAGGCGATGGAAGTCAAGACGATGCTCTCCGGCGAGTACGACCAGCGTGATGCGCTCGTCAACATCCGTGCCGGCGCCGGCGGCATCGACGCCGCGGATTGGGCCGAGATGCTGATGCGCATGTACATCCGCTGGGCGGAGAAGCGCGGTTACGGCGTCGAGGTGTACGACACCTCCTACGCCGAAGAGGCCGGCATCAAGAGTGCGACGTTCGCGGTCAAGGCGCCCTACAGCTACGGCACCCTGTCCGTCGAGATGGGAACCCACCGCCTCGTGCGCATCAGCCCGTTCGACAACCAGGGCCGTCGCCAGACCTCGTTCGCCGAGGTCGAGGTGCTGCCGGTGGTCGAGACCACCGACCACATCGATGTCGATGAGAACGACGTCCGGGTCGATGTGTACCGCTCGTCCGGCCCCGGCGGCCAGTCGGTCAACACCACCGACTCCGCGGTGCGCCTGACACACATCCCCACCGGCATCGTCGTGACGTGTCAGAACGAGAAGTCGCAGCTGCAGAACAAGGTGTCCGCGATGCGTGTGTTGCAGGCCAAGCTGCTCGAGGTCAAGCGCAAGGAAGAGCGCGCCGAGATGGATGCGCTCAAGGGCGACGGCGGTAGCTCGTGGGGAAACCAGATGCGCTCGTATGTGCTGCACCCTTATCAGATGGTCAAGGACCTGCGCACCGAGTTCGAGGTCAACAACCCTTCATCGGTTCTGGACGGTGAGATCGACGGCTTCCTCGAGGCCGGCATCCGCTGGCGGATGAGCGAAACCCAGGCCTGAGCCGTATGCCGACGACGTTCGCCCTGTCCTTCGCTGCCACCGATACGTTCAAGACATGGTTGACCGACACCGGTCTTCCGATAACGCTGACGGTCCTCGGTGCGCTCATCCTGGCGCGGTTCGCCGGCTGGGCCGGCGGCCGGATCACCAAGCGGATCGACGACAACTACCAGCAGGGTGACGCGCTGGTCCGATCCGAGGCGACCAAACATCGGCACTCGGTCGCGCAGGTCATCACGTGGGTCGTCATCACGATCATCTACGTCATCGCGACGATGAAGGTCCTCGGGCAGCTGGACATGCCCATCGGCGGCCTCGTCGCCCCCGCGACCGTTCTCGGTGCCGCGTTGGGCTTCGGTGCGCAGCGCGTGGTGCAGGACATTCTCGCGGGTTTCTTCATCATCACCGAGCGGCAGTACGGCTTCGGCGACACTGTCCAGATCGCTATCACCGGCTCGGCCACCGACGCCGAGGGTGTGATCGAGGACGTCACCCTCCGAGTGACCAGGATGCGGAACGCCGACGGCGAGGTCATCACCGTGCCGAACGGGCAGATCGTCAAGGCCGTCAACCTGTCCAAGGACTGGGCTCGCGCGGTCGTGGACGTGCCGATCCCGGCCACCGCGGACATCAACCGCGTCAACGACATCCTCCACCGGGTAGGAGTCGATGCGTATGCGGACACGGGGCTACGGCCGCTGCTGCTCGATACGCCTTCCGTGATGGGCGTCGAGAGTCTCGAGGTCGATCAGGTGAGCATCCGGATGGTGGCGCGCACACTGCCCGGAAAGCAGTTTCAGGTCGGCCGTGCGCTTCGCGTGCGGGTGGTCACGGCGCTGCGCCGCGCCGGCATCACCGTCGCTGCCGAGCTCGAGAACGACGCGGTCGTGGGGGAGGCACAGTGAGCCCGCAGGAGAAGCTCGCGGTGCTGTGGCGGCGGATCCCGCGCAAGCTGTTCGGTGGCCGGATGCGCACCACGACGCTGTTCATGTGCGTGCTGTGGCTGGCACTCGCGGTCCTCAACGCCCAACTTGTCGAGGACGCCCAGAACTTGAAGGACGCCACGAGTTCCGTCAACGTCGAGCGGCCCAAGGACGACGCACCGGCGCCGAAGAAGACGCCACCCGAGCCCTCGACGAGCACACAAACGTCGACCCAGACCGCGACGCCGTCGTCGGAGGCGTCTTCCACACCGTCGGAGAGCGGCCGAACCAGCCAGCCGCCGGCGACGCCGCCGGGCACCACGACGCCCGGCCGTGAGACGACGACGCCCGGTTCGGCTACATCGCGGACTACACGGTCGCAGACTCCGGCGGAGTCCAGGGAACCGAACCAGAACCCGTCTGCGGATGTGACCACGACGCTGTCGGTCCCCGGCGGCTGAGTCTCGGCGCGCGGTGTGAGCCGTTACCCAAGGTCACTGTTCGATAACGGCTAGACTGACTTTCCGTGATCAGCGTCAAGGATGTCTCCAAGTTCTACAAGGCCTCCACCAGGCCCGCCCTGGACAAGGTGAGCGTCGAGGTCGACAAGGGTGAGTTCGTCTTCCTGATCGGGCCCTCGGGCTCGGGGAAGAGCACCTTCATGCAACTCCTGCTGAAGGAGGACACGCCCACCTCGGGTGACATCTACGTCGCTGACTTCCACGTCAACAAGCTGGCCGGTCGCCGGGTGCCGAAGCTGCGTCAGAGCGTCGGCTATGTTTTCCAGGACTTTCGCCTGCTGCAGCGCAAGACGGTGTCCGAGAATGTCGCATTCGCGCTCGAGGTGATCGGCAAGCCGCGTTCGGTGATCGCGCGGACGGTGCCTGAGGTGCTCGACCTCGTCGGACTGTCGGGCAAGGCCGACCGCATGCCCACCGAGTTGTCCGGCGGCGAACAGCAGCGCGTCGCGATCGCCCGCGCGTTCGTCAACCGCCCGCTGGTCCTGCTCGCCGACGAGCCCACCGGCAACCTCGACCCGGACACCAGCGGTGACATCATGCTGCTACTCGAGCGAATCAACCGCACCGGCACCACCGTGCTGATGGCAACGCACGACCACCACATCGTCGACTCGATGCGCCGCCGTGTCGTCGAACTCGACCTCGGCAAGGTGGTCCGCGACGAAGCGAGAGGCGTGTACGGCGTCGGGCGCTGAGTCCCGCACCGTCACTCACCGACCCTCTCGAACGAACGACCTAAGGACGTCGATTTCCCGATGCGTGCCAGTTTCATTTTCAGCGAGGTCCTGACCGGCCTGCGCCGCAACATCACGATGACCGTCGCCATGATCCTGACGACCGCGATCTCCCTGGGCCTGTTCGGCGGCGGCCTGCTGGTCGTGCAGATGGCGTCCAAGACCCAGCAGATCTTCCTGGACCGCGTCGAGGTACAGCTGTTCCTCACCGACGACATCTCGGCATCGGACCCCGACTGCATCCAGGACATCTGCCGCGGGCTGCGTACCGACCTCGAGAACACCGACTCGGTGGTGTCGGTGCAGTACCTCAACCGCGATGACGCCGTCGCCGACGCCACCGACCGCGTGTTCAAGGACAACCCGGAGCTCGCGTCGCTGGTGACCGCGGACGCGTTCCCCGCATCGTTCAAGGTCAAGCTCAGTGATCCCGAACGGTTCGGTGTCATCAACGACTCGTTCGCCTTCCGGCCGGGCATCGAGAGCGTGCTCAACCAGCGTGAGCTGGTCGATCGTTTGTTCAGCGTGCTCGGCGGTATCCGCAATGCGGCGTTCGCGATCGCCGTCGTGCAGGCGATCGCGGCGATCTTCCTGATCGCCAACATGGTTCAGGTGGCTGCCCTGACCCGTAAGACGGAGGTGGGGATCATGCGGCTGGTCGGTGCCACCCGCTGGTACACACAGCTGCCATTCCTGCTCGAGGCCGTGGTCGCGGCGCTGATCGGATCGGTGCTCGCGGTCGTCGGACTGTTCGTCGCGAAGGGCGCGTTCGTCGACAACATGCTCGCCGACATCTACGACGCCAACATTGTCGCCCGGATCACCGACTCCGACGTGTTGCTGGTGGCACCGTTCGTGGTGCTGGTCGGCGCCGGCATGGCCGCGGTGACTGCCTATATCGCGCTGCGCCTGTACGTTCGGGATTAATCGAATTGCGCAGGCTCCTATGCTGGAACAGTACGAAGTATGACCGCGGATCGAGGACTGTGAGGGCCCGTACGTGAAAGAGAAGGGCCGTAAGGTCATTGCGACCAACCGCAAGGCGCGACACAACTACACCATCATCGACACCTACGAGGCCGGCGTGGCGCTCCTGGGTACCGAGGTGAAGAGCCTGCGGGACGGCAAGGCGTCGCTGGTCGATGCGTTCGCCACGGTCGACGACGGCGAGGTGTGGTTGCGCGGTCTGCACATCCCCGAGTACACGCAGGGCTCGTGGACCAACCACTCGCCGCGCCGCACCCGCAAGCTGCTGCTGCACAAGCGCGAGATCGAGCACCTCGTCGGCAAGACCCGCGAGGGCAACCAGACCCTGGTGCCGCTGTCGATGTACTTCTCCGACGGCAAGGTCAAGGTGGAACTCGCGTTGGCGAAGGGCAAGCAGGACTACGACAAGCGTCAGGATCTCGCCCGGCGCACCGCCGAGCGCGAGGTGACCCGCGAGATCGGGCGTCGCGTCAAGGGCATGACCCGAGGCTGATCGCTCAGCCGGCACGATCATGCGTGCTGAAGGCCGTGGCCGCCCCGTCGTGAGAACGGGGCGGCCACGGCCTTCTGGTCAGCGGCGTCTGCGCGAGGCTCTCACTCGGCGACCCGCTCCCACATCTGCAGGTAGGCCTCCGGGCCGCGGGTCATGTCGTCCATGAACTGGGCGCCGTCCTTTCCGGCGTACACGCGCATGTCCTCGATCCAGTCGGGAATCAGACCGTACTGTGCGAGACCGTCGGTGTTGAAGTCGAACACTCGGTCGCCGGCCCGTTGCCGATCCATCACCGTGCCGCCGTCGAATGTCGTGAACGGATACCGGACCGATCTGGTGCCGTCCAGGCGCGGCGCGGGTTGCGAGCCGAACCCGTTGGTGTCGGCCCCGAATCCGTAGCCGAAGAAATAGTCGTCGTCGCGATCCTTGCGCGCTGCTCGCCACTCGTCCACGAAGTTCTCCGACGACCCCGCGTACGATGCGACGAAGCCGCCCAGCTGGTAGATCCGCGGGTAGTTCGACGGGTCGGTCCAGCCGTGGCTGGACACGACGCCGGAGTAGTTGGCGTCCTCGAGAATGCGCAGGGTCTGGTCGGCGGTCTTGACGCTCATGTGGTCGATGTCGACGATCATGCCGCGCTGCATCATTGCGCGAACCGCGTGCTCACCGAGCGGCGTCAGACCTCGCGTATTGCAGACCTCTTCGGCCGGGTAGGCGGGCAGGACGATGCCCGGTGGCAGCGACTTCGTCATCTCGATCACTTCCTCGCCGGCATACCCGATCGGGTTGTCCGCCGCGACCCCGGTGCACGGCTCCACATTCCAGAATTCGCCGGTGGACAGGAAGTTGCCGACGTTGATTGCGGCGCCGGTGATTCCGGCGTCAAAGCGGACGCCGCCGAACGCGTTGTCGAACTTGTGAGTGAGGATCATCTGACGCACGCCCATCGCATACAGCTCGTCGAGGCCGCGGTCGACATCCTGCTCGGTGCACTGCAGCCCACCGCCCAGCACCCCGCCGGGCATGCGGCAGCCGAACGGTTCCGAGATCTCGACGCCGAGGGTGACGGCAAGCTTGCCCGACGCGGCGACGTGGCGCGCGTCCTCGGGAGAGCTGACGATCCGGAACCAGCCGCGGCCCGGTCCGCCGTACTGCGCATCCACGTAGTCCTGGATCTCGCGGGCCTGACGGGCCTCGATCCGGACGGTCTCCATCTCGTCGCACGGGTTGGATTTCAGCGGGTACAGCTCGCACAGCACGCGATTGGAGACGAGCAGGTTGGTGAACATCCGCAGCCCGCCGCGCCACGCGCGTTCGACCCATCGGTAGTACAGCTGCTCGTGGGTCATCGAGTCGTAGGACGGTACGTCGGTGAAACTCGGCCACATCGTGGTGTCGTGGGACTCGAACGGATTACCGTGCGAGAGGACGTTTTCGAGCACCGCAGGCACGCCGCCGGGCTGGTGGTCCTCGCAGTCCTGCAGTGCCACGGTGATGCCCTGCGGATCGTAGGGCTTGCCGCACCGGATCTCGCCGCCGATGAATTCGTTGGCGTTCATGTGGACATGTGCGTCGATGAAGCCGCGCACCTCGCCGGTCGACGACGTCAACGGCGCACCTGTGGCGTTCACGTCGGCCTCGGGGAAGTCGGCGCAGCCCTCGGCGGGCTGCAGGCGGAATCGTCCCGCGGACGGATCCGTGCCTGGAGCCGTGACCACGAGGGCACCCGTGGGACGGTCGACGCTCAGCTGCCGTCCGGTGGAGGTGGCCGTTGCCGTGTATGCGCCGTCGGTGAACGTGAGCGTCCAGTCGGTGGCGGGAGTCGGCTGCGCGGACGCAATGGCCTTGTCGGCGTCCCCGGTCGCGATCAGTGCGGTGTCGGAGCCGAAGAACATGAAGCGTCCCAGCTGGGCTGCCTGTAGCCGAAATCTCTCTGCGGTGCCGGCCTTGGCTCCGGTTCGAAAGCCGCTTCCGTCGCGGGAGACGAACCCTGAACCGGTGTCGGACTCGAGGCTGTAACATCCGCCCGCGAGCCCGTACACCGGGTCGCTGGGCGGGCCGGGATCGGTGGGGTTCGGCGACCGTGGCACGGATACCGCGATCGCGGTGCAGGTCACGGCCAGCGCGACGGTGGCGCCGAGCACGGGGAGCGCCCGGCGGCGAACGAATCTGGATCGAGCGGACATTTCGGCAGGTTTCCCCTAACAGGCGCAACTCTCGTTATATGGCGAGCAGGCTAGGGGAAACTGAACGTTCGTCCAGGTGCTTTCGCGAACGAATCTCGAGGGGTGGACATATACGATTCGTTCTCTGACGTAAACGGCTGGTCGTGCGCATTTCAGCAGTTACTGGGCGCGGGCAGTCCGGCGAAACGATCCTTGAGGTACATGAACGCGGAAGGCAATCCGACGACGGCGTTGGTCATGTGCTCGGCGATCGGGTAGCCCACGAACTCGACGGTCGCCCCAGCCTTGCAATAGCGGTCGACGGTCTCGACCACCGACCGGTACGGCGTGAGCTCGTCCGTCGCGCCGTGCCACATGAAGACCGGAGCGGTCGGTACGCCCGCGTACTCGACCAGGCTGTTCTCGCGCATCACCGCGAGGGTGTTCTGATCTTGCAGCAGGCTTGTGGAGTTCGCGACGTCGGTAACGCTGTGAAACAGGCCCTTGGCGATGATCATCGACCGGCACTCGTCCTTGAGTTCATCGCGCAGGGCGATCCCGCGCCGCTTGAGCTGGGAGCTCACGGGCAGGCGGTCGGGGTACTCGCGCTCGAGGCCCATCGCGGCGGCGAAGCCGAGCCCGAATCCAGGATGCTGGTTCGCCAGACCGAGCCCCGCTGCCATCTGTTCGATACTTGCGGGTACCCCGCCCTGCGCGACGCCGGCGAGTGTCACGTCCGGTGCATAGGTCGGGTTGAGGGCGGCTGCCCACGCGGTTGCCATACCGCCGCCGGAGTAGCCGGCGAGCGCGACAGGGCTGTTCGACAGACGGAGCTCCGGCAGTCGTTTGACCGCGCGGACTCCGTCGAGCGTGATCATGCCGCCGAGCCGGGCGGCGCCGTATGCGCTGTTGGGGCCGAGGTGATCGGGGATTGCGACCGCCCATCCCATCGCCAGCGCGAGCGGTAGTCCGAAGACGTCCTTGATCTCGCCGGTGAACAGGGCGGCGGACGGTGCGCAGCGCAGCCCGAGCGAGTTGACGATGGCCTGGTACGACAGCACCGGCATGTCCGTCGGCGCGCCGACGGGCTTGATCACCGTGGTGATCGCGGGAATCGGCTGGCCGGCCGAGTTGGTCGATCGGTACTTGATCTGCCACACCTCGCTTCCGGGCAGCAGCCACGTGTCGGCGCGCCGGGTTGCGAGGATGTCGCCGGGCGCCTTGGTCGCGATGTCCGCGGGGGCGGCGAGGAAGGGGTCCGGCAGGGGTGTGGGATACGCGGGTGTTGCGCCGGCGGCGGGTGGGGCGAGTGTGCCGGCCACCACGACGGAGAGTGCGAGTGCTGCGGCGGTCGCCCATCGACGTGCAAACGACGTCATCCCTGCCCCCCGTGAATATGTCTTGTGATGAACATCACTGAACGGTGCCTCTCGGGGCACGACGTTAACGGAATCGCGGGGTTCGGAGGGGTGAAACGCATGTATGTGGCGGATGCGGACGGCCGCCCGCGGGGCGGGAGTCGAACCACGGGCGATAATCGGGATGATTCCTGCGCCCGCGCGGGTTAAAGTAAGTAACCCCGTGAAAGCCGCGGGGCCGTACGGGGCTGAACGGTTTCGACTGCGTACGTTGAGGTAGGGGAAGCGTGTCGGTGCAGGCAAGAGACCACCGTGAGCGTCGCTGCAAACCAATAAGCGCCGATTCCAATCAGCGCGACTACGCCCTCGCTGCCTAAGTAGCGACTGCGTGTCTGTCAGTCCGGGTTCGCCCTCGGCCCGGGTACTGGCATCAGCTAGAGGGCTCTACCGTTCCACTCGGTCGCGGAGTGGGTCGGGACATCAAACAGCGACTGGGATCGTCATCACGGCTTGTTCGCGAGACCGGGAGATCCAAGTAGAGGCATAGCGAACTGCACACGGAGAAGCCCTAGCGAAGCGGCGGAGGACCCGGGTTCGATTCCCGGCAGCTCCACCAGAGGGCCCGATCAGGAAGTGTTTCGACACGACCCGGTCGGGCCCTTTTTGCTGTCCTGGGATCGTCCGAGAGTATTCGGGGTTTGGGGGGCCGGGCGGCGGCGCGTGGCGCACGCCGCCCGGCGGCGGCCCGCCCAAGTTAGGGGGGATCTTGGGTCGGCCGCGATTGCTGCTCCGGGGGGGTGGGGCAGCAAATTGCACTGTAGTGCAATTTGACGGGAATGGCGCTGGTATTCGTCAGATTCCTCACGAATGCCCACGTCCGAGTGGATGTCGCCCGGCACGTTCCCCGGGTGTGTCGCGCGCCGGTGCCGACGGTGGCACTCGACGCTGCGCGGACCTGCCCGGGCCATCCACGCGGTGCGCCGGTCCGAATAACTGGTGTGAGTGCGCGAGGTTGGGCAGGAACAGTCCGAGGCAGAAGCAGCGTGTCGCCGGGGTTGGTGGTGCTGGTGCTTCCCGGCGGCAGGGTCAGCGATCGTCGACGTGCGCGCCGGTGGCAGAGTGCGAACCTGAGGATGGCGTCGTTCGCGCGGGGGCTGCGCCGGGCAGGACAGTCGCACGGGGTCGGGGTGTGGCTGGCTCGGTACCGGCTGCGGGGATGGAACGGCAGCGACCGCAGCCCCGTGCCCGACGTCCGCCGCACACTCGCCGAGATTCGTCGCCGTCACGGTGATGTCCCGGTCGTGCTGATCGGTCATTCGATGGGCGGCCGGGTGGGAGCCGTCGTCGCCGACGAGCCACAAGTCCAAGCGTTGCTTGCGCTCGCCCCCTGGTGGCCGGACGGCGAGGGCGCACGCGTCCCGCTGTCGGTGCGGTTGGCGGTCGCGCATGGAACCGCGGACCGCTGGACCGATCCATTCGCGTCGCAGATGCAGGTGGAACTCGCACGTGCCCGCGGCGTCGACGCGACCTGGATCGCCGTCCCCGGCGCGGGTCACGCGATGATCCGGCACCGCGACGTGTGGAACCGCATCGCCGTCGATTTCATCCTGGACCAATCGCGGCGGGTCTCCTCTCCGAATGTCTCGTGAGACAGGCGCAGAAAGTGGGAGGACAATGGTGGCTCGGATACAGAGCGGTGATGGCAGACGCCGGATTGCGGTGGTGGGTGGAGGTGTCGCCGGGCTGACTGCAGCCTGGGTGCTGAAGAGAGACGCCGACGTCACGCTGTACGAGGCCGACGGCCGGCTCGGCGGTCACGCCGATACCCATCGGATCACCACCCCGGTCGGCGAGCGGCTTGCGGTGGATACCGGCTTCATCGTGCACAACGACCGCACGTATCCGACATTGCTGAGGCTGTTCGCCGAACTCGGTGTGCCGACGCAGGAGTCGGACATGAGCATGTCGGTGCGCTGTGACGGCTGTGCGCTCGAGTACTCGGGTGGGCAGGGGTTGAGTGGGATCGTGCCAGCTGCGGGGACACTGTTGCGCGGTGAGTACCTGCGAATGCTGTTCGAGGTCAGGCGGTTCCATCGACAGGCGCGGGACGTACTGGCCGACCAGGCGCGCGACCGGTGGACGCTCGCGGATTTCCTCGACGCCGGCAGATTCTCCGACTATTTCACCGCGCACTTCATGACGCCGCTCGTCTCCGCGGTGTGGTCGTGCGACCCGAAGACGGCGCTGCGGTACCCGGCCCGCTACCTGTTCACCTTTCTCGACCATCACGGAATGCTCACTGTCGGAGGTTCCCCCACGTGGCGAACGGTGACTGGCGGCAGCGTCGAGTATGTCCGCCGAGTTGCCGCCTCGATCGGCGAGGTGAGGTTGTCGGCGCCGGTGCGGGCGATCCACCGGCACGCCGACCGCGTCGAGATCCGTGACGACGGCGACGATCTGCGTGAGTTCGACGCGGTGGTGATCGCGACGCACCCGCAGCAGGCGCTGAAGATGCTTGCCGCGCCGACGCCGCAACAGCACGAGGTGCTCGGGGCGATGCCGTACTCGGTCAATCGCACTCAGCTGCACACCGACGAGACAGTGCTGCCGAGGAATCCGCGGGCGCGGGCGTCGTGGAACTATCGAATCCCGTTCTGCACAGCGCGCCCAGAGCAGGTGCTGGTCAGCTACGACATGACGCGGCTACAGAGATTGCCGGACACCGGCTCCCGCTATCTGGTGACCCTCGGCGGGGCGGAGATGGTGGACCCGGACCGGGTGATCGACACCATGGTTTACGAGCATCCGCAGTACACCCCGGCCTCGCTCGCCGCGCAGCGCCGGTTGCCGGAGCTCAGTGACGGTGTCCTCGCGTTCGCGGGCGCATACCACGGCTGGGGCTTCCATGAGGACGGTGCGCTGTCGGGACTGCGGGCCGCGGAGAGCGTCGGAGGGCAGTGGATGTGACTGCGCAGATGCTCCCCGAGACGCCCGCGATCTACCGGACGGTGATCAGCCACGTGCGGACCGCACCGCTGCGAAACATGTTCCGCTACCGCAGCTACAGCTGGTTCGTCGACGTCGACGAACTGCCCCGGTTGCCCCGGCTGCTCGGGCCCCTGGCCGGATTCGCGTCGGCCGACCACCTGGGCGATCTGTCGCGGACGCTGCGCGAAAACGTCGATGCATTCCTCGCCGCCCATGGAATCGACCTGAATGGCGGCAGGGTCGTCCTGCTCGCCAACGCCCGCGTGTTCGGCTACGTGTTCAATCCGCTCAGTGTCTTCTGGTGTCACGACGCCGATGGTCGCCAAGTCTGTGTGATTGCCGAGGTCCACAACACATACGGCGAGCGGCACTGCTATCTGCTGCGACCGGACAGCGGGGGCGGGGCGAGGGCCGCCAAGGAGTTCTACGTCTCGCCGTTCAATGACGTCGACGGCGAGTATCGAATGACGCTGCCGACCCCGGACGAGGCGCTGCGTTTGGCCATCTCGCTGGAACGGCCCGAGCAGCCGCCATTCGTGGCGACGGTAGTCGGAGAGCGTCGCGATGCGACGCCACGCGAAATCCTGCGGGCGGTGCTCGCTGTGCCGGTGGCTCCGTTGCGGGTCGCGGCGCAGATCCGCTGGCAGGGAATTCGCTTGTGGGCCAGGGGGCTCGAGATCCGCCCACGGCCGACCCATCGACGACAGGAGGCAGTGTGATGACAACGACCGTGACGGTGGACGCGCCCGCGCCGACCCGCCGCGATTGGGGCGACGTGCACCAGGCGCCATCCGGTGTGCGCGCCGGGGCGGCGGGCCGGGTGGCCGACGCTCTGTTCCGTCACGTGATCGCGCGCCTACCCGTCCGGGTGTATCTGCCCGGCGGGCAGTACCTCGGGGATCCTGCGGCAGACGCGCCGACGATGGTGCTGCATCGTCCGCAAGACTTCGCAGCGCGGGTGGGGCGCAGCGGGCTCATCGGCTTCGGCGAGTCCTATATGGCCGGGGACTGGTCGGCACCGGACCTCACCGCGGTGCTCGAGGTCTTCGCGGCGCGGGCAGCCACGTTGATTCCGCGTCCGCTGCAGCGCTTGCGGGGCATGGTGATTCCCAAGCCGCCGGGCAGCGAGCGGAACACCACCCGCAACACTCGCTCCAACATCTCCCGTCACTACGACCTCTCGAATGAGCTGTTCGGGCTGTTCCTCGATGACACGCTCACGTACTCGAGCGCGCTGTTTCCTCCCGGCACTCGCGCACCTGCGTGGGACGATCTGGCCGCGGCGCAGCACCGCAAGATCGACCGGCTGCTCGACGCGGCCGGCGTGGGGGAGGGCACTCGCGTGCTCGAGATAGGTACTGGCTGGGGCGAACTGGCGATTCGGGCGGCGGCGCGCGGCGCGACGGTCCGGTCGGTGACGCTGTCGACCGAGCAGCAGGAACTGGCGTGCAAACGGATCGCCGAGGCCGGTCTCGCCGACCGTGTCCAGGTCGATCTACTCGACTACCGGCAGGTGCCGGGCACCTACGACGCGGTGGTGTCGGTGGAAATGATCGAGGCGGTCGGACACCAGTTCTGGGGCACCTACTTCCGCACCCTCGATCGCGTCCTGGCGCCTGGCGGACGCGTCGCGATCCAGGCGATCACCATGCCGCACGACCGGATGCTCGCCACCCGAAACACCTACACGTGGGTGCACAAGTACATCTTCCCCGGGGGATTCCTTCCGTCGGTCCGCGCAATCGAGGAGATTACCGAACGCAGGACGAGCCTGCGGGTGCGGCAGCGTTTGTCGATGGGTGACCACTATGCCCGGACCCTGAGACTGTGGGACGCGCGGTTCACCGAGCGCTCCGATGAGGTGGAGGCGCTCGGATTCGACGACGTGTTCCGCCGGATGTGGCACTTCTACCTGTGCTACTCGGAGGCGGGTTTCCGCTCTGGCTACCTGGATGTGCAACAGATCGTGCTGGACCGGCGGGAGGCGTGATGACGGCGTCTACGGACGAAGTGGGAGTAGTGGTGGACGGATTCGATTGGAGCGGTTTCGCACTCGTGAGCATCACGAGCCTGCTCGCCGCGGCGATCCTGATGGTGATCACCGCGGCGTTCGGGTTCCGCTGGGGCCGGCACAACGTCGTCGATGTCTCGTGGGGTGCGGGCTTCGTGCTCATTGCGCTCATCGCGGCGGCCTTCGGCGACGGTGATGCCTGGCGCCGGTGGCTGCTCGCGGGACTTGTGGCGGTGTGGGGGCTGCGGCTGGCCTCGCACATGGCGCGGCGGTCGAGCGGGCACGGGGAGGATCCCCGATACAAGCGAATGCTCGACGACGCCGGCGGGAACCGGACCCTGACTGCAATCCGCAAGATCTACCTCACACAGGGACTTGCGCTGTGGTTCGTCTCGCTGCCGGTGCAGGTCTCGGCCGTCACCCATGGAAGCCTCGGGGTTTTCACCGCCGTCGGCGCCGTATTGTGGCTCGTCGGTGTCATGTTCGAGTCGGTCGGCGACGCGCAGATGTCGGCGTTCAAGGCGGACCCGTCGAACCGCGGCACCATCATGGACCGTGGGCTCTGGGGCTGGACCCGGCACCCGAACTACTTCGGCGACGCGTGTGTGTGGTGGGGTATCTACCTCATCGCCGCGCAGACCTGGCCCGGCGTGCTCACCGCGGCGTCCCCGCTGGCGATGACGTACTTCCTCGTCTACGCGACCGGGGCCCGACTGCTCGAGCAACACATGGCCGAGCGTCCCGGGTATCGGGAGTACCAGGCGCGCACCAGCTACTTCCTGCCCCGGCCGCCGCGGCCCTGAGCAGGGTAGCGCCCGCTGCAGGGTGACGGCGGCGTCGAGGGTGTACTCCTCCGCCTGGAGACACCCGGCGCGACACGCTGCCCTTCCCCCGCGAAGCATCGGTTCGCCGATACCGGAGAATTGCCGCGCCGGTACGTTGTGGCGGCAATGATCATCCGGGCACGGACACCCGAGTCGCCTAGCCGCTCCCGAGCTACGCGGACCGAGTCCGCAGCGGGGTGACTTCAGGTAGGCAGGAGCGTGCGATGGCCGAGACGCGGGCGCTGGCCGTGGTGGTGGCGGGCGGTGCTGTGGGCGCGAGCGGTCGGTATCTGCTGTCCCAGCAGTTCCCCGGCATCTGGACCGTCATGCTGATCAACATCGTGGGCTCGCTGCTGCTGGGCGTCCTCGCTGCGGTACTCGGCCCCGACCGGCTGTGGCGGCTGTTTCTCGGAGTCGGGGTCCTGGGCGGGTTCACTACGTTCTCGACATTTGCGGTCGATGTAGTGCAGAACCCGGGATCGGCCGTCGTGTACATCCTCGCAACGTTGGTGCCGGCGTTGCTCGCCGCGCGTCTGGGCATGGCGATCGGTGAGGTGTGGCACACGCGACGGGGGACGGCGTCGTGACGGTGCTGTGGGTCGCGCTCGGCGGCGGCGCCGGCGCGGGCCTGCGGTATCTCGCCGGCCGGCACCTGTCCTCGTACGGCAGTTTCCCGGTGCCCACGTTCGTCGTGAATGCCGTGGGGAGCCTGATCCTCGGGCTGCTGGCCGGCGCGACACTGGCGCCCGCCGTGTTCGCCCTGCTGGCCACCGGCTTCTGCGGCGGACTCACGACCTACTCGACGTTCGCGACCGAAGCGGTCGGACTCGCTCGCGTGCGGCGGCCGGTCACGTCCGTCGTCTATGTCGCGGCCAGTCTCACCGTCGGTATCGGATTCGCGTGGTTGGGGTTTCGGATCACCGCTTGAACGCGCCGGAAGCCCCCGGCCCTGGCACGATGGAATCGAGTTTCCAGTTTCAGAACGCGGAGGGGTCGATGGTGCACGAACGAGCGGGACAGGTGGCGTTGCCGGAGGATCTGGAGGATCTGGCGCACTTGGTGTCCGCGTACTACACGCATACCCCCGACCCGGCGGACCCGATGCAGCAGGTGGTGTTCGGCACGTCGGGCCATCGGGGCTCGAGCCTCGATTCCGCCTTCAACGAGGCGCACATCCTCGCGACGACGCAGGCGATCGTCGAGTACCGCGCTACGCAGGGCATCACCGGCCCGCTGTTCCTCGGCCGTGACACACATGCCCTGTCGGAGCCGGCGTGGGCGACGGCGCTCGAGGTTCTCGTCGCCAACGACGTTGTGGTGGTGATCGATTCGCGCGACGGCTACACTCCGACGCCCGCGGTCAGCCATGCGATTCTGCGGCACAACGCCACGGGTTCGGCCACCCGTGCCGACGGCATCGTCGTCACGCCTTCGCACAATCCGCCTCGGGACGGCGGCTTCAAGTACAACCCTCCGCACGGAGGGCCCGCGGACAGCGATGTCACCGCCGTGATCGCCGACCGTGCCAACGACCTGCTGCGCGCCGGCCTGTCGGGGATCGCCCGGGTGCCGCTGATGCGGGCGCTCGAGGTGGCGCGGCGTTACGACTTCCTGGCCGAGTACGTCGACGACCTGCCCAGCGTGCTCGACCTCGACGCGATCCGGGCGTCCGGCCTGCGGATCGGAGCCGACCCGCTGGGCGGCGCGTCCGTCGACTACTGGGGGGCCATCGCAGAGCGGCACCGACTCGACCTCACCGTGGTCAACCCGCTCGTCGACGCCACGTGGCGGTTCATGACCCTCGACGGCGACGGCAAGATCCGGATGGACTGCTCGTCGCCGCATGCGATGGCGTCGCTCATCGCGGCCCGGGACCGGTTCGACCTGGCGACCGGCAACGACGCCGACGCCGATCGGCACGGCATCGTCACCCCCGACGGTGGTCTGATGAACCCGAACCACTACCTTGCCGTCGCGATCGACTATCTCTACACCTACCGGGCGGGCTGGTCGCCGACGACGAAGGTCGGCAAGACCCTCGTCAGTTCGTCGATGATCGACCGGGTGGCCGGCGGGCTCGGCCGCCCCGTCGTCGAGGTGCCGGTCGGCTTCAAGTGGTTCGTGCCGGGACTGCTGGACGGTTCGCTCGGCTTCGGCGGCGAGGAGAGCGCGGGCGCGTCCTTCCTGCGGCACGACGGCACCGTGTGGACCACCGACAAGGACGGCATCCTGCTCGCGCTGCTGGCTGCGGAGATCACCGCCGTCACCGGGCAGAGCCCGTCGGTTCGGTACCGCGAACTCACCCGGCAGTACGGTGATCCCGCGTATGCCCGCATCGATGCGCCCGCGACGCGCGAGCAGAAGGCGGCGCTGTCGAAGCTGTCGCCGGAACAGATCACCGCTGCCGAACTCGCTGGGGAACCGGTGACCGCGACGCTTACCGCGGCGCCCGGAAACGGCGCCTCGATCGGTGGGATCAAGGTCACCACCGAGAACGCGTGGTTCGCGGCCCGGCCGTCCGGAACGGAGGACGTCTACAAGATCTACGCCGAGTCCTTCCGGGGCCCCGATCATCTCGCACAGGTGCAGGCCGCCGCTCAGGACGTGGTGTCCCGGGCATTGGGGCTGGGCTGAACCACCATCCGGGTCCGCCGATAGATTCATCGGCGATGGCAAACTCGATGATGTCCCCGGCGAACACCGACACGAAGCTTCCCAAGGAGATTTGGGTTCTCGTCGTGTCGGCCTTCATCGTGGCGGTGGGATTCGGGATCGTGGCCCCCGCACTGCCTCAGTTCGCGCGCAGCTTCGATGTCGGATACACCGCGGCCAGCGCCGTGATCAGTGCCTTCGCGCTGATGCGGCTGCTGTTCGCGCCGATGAGTGGGCGGCTGGTCCAGCGGCTGGGGGAACGGCCCACGTACCTGACGGGCCTGATCATCACTGCGATGTCGACGGGTGCCTGCGCGTTCGCGGACTCCTACTGGCAGCTGCTGGTGTTCCGTGGTCTCGGCGGTATCGGCTCGACGATGTTCACGGTCTCTGCGCTGGGCCTGCTGATCCGGATGTCCCCGCCGGGCGGGCGGGGCCGGGTGTCCGGGGTGTACTCGGCGGCGTTTCTGATCGGCACCATCACCGGTCCGCTGTTCGGTGGTGCGCTGGTCCGGTTCGGTCTGCGCGTTCCGTTCGTGATCTACGCCGTCGCGCTTCTGATCGCCGCCGCTGTCGTCTACTTCGCGCTCCGCAAGTCGCACCTGGCCGAACCGCAGGGCGACAGCGAACTGCGCATGATGACACTGCGGGAGGGCCTGCGATCGCCCATGTTCCGGGCCACACTGGGATCGAACTTCGTGAGCGGGTGGGTGATCTTCGGCGTTCGCATCGCGCTGGTTCCGCTGTTCGTCGTGGCCGCCCTGGACGGCGACGAGACGACCGCAGCAATTGCCCTCACCGTCTTTGCGCTCGGCAACGCCTCCGTTCTGATCAAGTCCGGACCGATGTCGGATCGGATCGGTCGCAGACCTTTCGTGCTGCTCGGGCTCGCACTTTCCGGCCTGTCCACGATCGGGATGGGTTTCGCCGACAACGTCATCGTCTTCTACATCGCGACTGCGGTGTGCGGTATCGGGTCGGGCGTGATGGGCCCGGCGCAGCAGGCCGCGGTGGCCGATGTCGTCGGATCCAAGGCCCGTGGCGGCCCGCTCCTGGCCGCGTTCCAGATGGTCAACGACGTCGGCGCGTTTGCGGGTCCGCTGGTCGCAGGTTACCTGGCCCAGCAGTGGTCGTTCGGAGTCGCGTGGGCGGTGACCGGCGCGATCATGCTGCTGCCGATGATCAGTTGGTTCTTCGTTCCGAAGGGGCGAGCCGTGGATGACACCGCAGTGGACGCAGGATCAGCCGGGAACGCCGACGCCGACGAGCACGCTGGCAAGACATGTGGTTCCGACGGCGACCGCACCTAGCCGGAACCGCCGAACGGTGTCACGGCCCTCACGGTCGTGCACACGCCGATTCACCTGCGCAGACACTGTTGATCTAGAAGGCTGAGCCCTTCCGGTTCGGTACCGTAGGAGCGTGTTGATACGCATCATGAGCCTGCTGGCGCGCTTCGGACTGGCCGCCGTGTGGCTGATTTCCGGGTGGATCAAGTTCATCGACCCGACTCAGACCATCGTCGCCGTCCGGGCCTATCAGCTACTGCCCGAGGATCTGGTCCGTCCCGTCGCGTACGCGATGCCGATGCTCGAGATCGCGCTGGGGTTGTTCCTGATCCTCGGTCTGGCAGTGCGCCTGACCGCAGCGGTGTCGGCCGCGGCGCTGCTGGTGCTGATCAGCGTCATCATCTCGGTGTGGGCCCGCGGCCTGTCGATCGACTGTGGTTGCTTCGGCGGGGGAGGCGTGGCCGACGTCGACGCCTGGGACTACGCCCGGGAGATCGCCCGGGACATCGGATTCCTGGCGCTCGCGGTGTGGTTGGTCGTGTTCCCTCGCAGCCCATTCTCGCTCGGTCCCCGCTCACAGGGGCCGTTCTCAGTGCCCGCTCAGCCGGCAATGGCAGAGTAGTCGCCGAGTAGTGCCGCTATCGGCACTCGGATCAGTTCCTGCACGGATCTCACACCCATGACGAAGGACGTGAAGTGAGTTCGAAGAAACCGAAGTCGGTCAAGTACAACCCCCAGCCGACCTCCAGCAAGGCCACCTACATCGTCGGCGGTATCGCAATCCTTGTGATCGCGGCGCTGGTCGTCGGCGGCGTCCTGTGGTCGACCAACAAGGGAAAGACCCGTAACGAGGGCTACGGCGCGGTACAGAACTCCGCGGTCCAGGTGGCAATGGAGGACGCCGGGGTGGTCCGGCTCGGTTTGCCCGAGGTGACGAACACGATCGATGTGTTCGAGGATCCGATGTGCCCGTTCTGCGCGCAGCTCGAGGAGAAGCACGGTCAGGAGGTGGCACAGGCCATCGATGAGGGCAAGCTTGCGGTTCGCTACCACATCCTCAACTTCCTCGACCGGCTCTCGGCCAGCGGTGACTACTCCACCCGCGCTGTCGCTGCGTCGCAGTGCGTCGCCGAGACCGGCAACGCGATCGCCTACTCCAAGTTCCACGGCGAGCTGTTCTCCCCGGCCAATCAGCCGGAGGAGAAGGGCAAGTCGGATCTGTCCAACGACGACCTCGCCGGCCTCGCCCGTGACGCGGGCGCCGGCGACGATGCCGCGACGTGCATCACCGGCGGCGAGCGCCTGCCGCAGGCCGCCGCGGACGCCGAGACCGGTCGCCAGGCGCTTGCGGCCTCCGGGGCCACCGGCACCCCGGCCGTTGTCCACAACGGCCAGGTGATTGATGCGCTCGGCAACGACAACTGGGTGGCCCAGGTGAGCCAGTAAGTTGCAGGTGGTGGCCGGTGCGACCGGCCACCACCGCGTCACTGCCCTGACCAGTGGATTTGTTGCCCGCGACGGCGATGGTGTAACTTTCTTTCAGCGCAAGGGAAGTGCTTCTCGGGCGCGGGAAACAACTGAACACGGGGCTATGGCGCAGCTGGTAGCGCACCACACTGGCAGTGTGGGGGTCAGGGGTTCGAGTCCCCTTAGCTCCACCGAAGTGGCGACGATCGAACCCGCATGGTTTGAATGGGTTGTCCAGACGATGGAATCTCCCTCGGACATTTGTCCGGGGGATTCTGCTTTGGCGGACGTCAGAATCTGGATGCCCCTGGTTTGGTCTACTTCATCGATCCGGGGACGACCTCGACCAGGATTCGGTCGAACCATGCCTGATCGAACTCGCGGCGGACTTGCGGTTCGGATCGCAGGCTGAGATTGCCGCACCGTTCCAGTAGATCCAACGCACGTGTGATCGTGGCGGCGTGGTCGGTGTCAAGATCGCTGAGGTTCGCCTTCTGCTGCTCCAGTTGTGCGAGCTGACGCGCGAGCTTGACCTGCTACTCCTTCGCGATGTCGAGAGGAACAGCGCCGTCCATGGCGAGATCGGCCCAGCGGCGACATCTCTGGAGCTTGTTCATGGGTAGCGGCAGCTGCCGCGCCGTTGGTCGTTGAGTGAGGCTGCGGGTCTCTTGACGTAGTTCCCGGGCAGGTTGTGAACGGCGCGGGCACTACATCTAGATCGTGGTCACGGTTGGACCGCGGCCCCTGGCGCTGGAACAGTTCGACGGCAGCTATAGCGCCACCTAGCCCATCTGCGACCTGGCGAGGATCACTCCCCGTCCAGTTCGAGTAGCGATACGCCGCGCGCTGTGAGCCGGAAACGCAGCGGTCTCTTCGTAACCGTCTCAATGATCCCGGCATCGTCTAGGCGCCGAAGTCGCGGGCGGATGAACTGGCTGGATCGACCCACCACCTCCGCCAGGGTGTTCAACTTGACGGCGCGGTTCGCATCGAAGTAGTGGGCCTGGCCCAGGGTGAACAGGACATGACCGATGGCGTCGCTGTCAATCGGCGGCGTCGACTCCCGGTCGAGTCCCAGGTTCAGCGGAAATTGCTCATCATCCACCAGAACGCCGATACGCGCCGCGAGTATGTCGATCTTCTGCCGGCGCTCGGAGAGGTCGAGCAGCAGGCGATGTTGCGCCTCGGCGATGATCTCCAGCATGTCGATCAGGTAGGGCGTCAGATCTCCGCGATTCAAAGGATTCTCTGCGTCAGAGAACGCCCGGTAGTAGCGATCCTTGTTGTCGGCGACCGTCGCCGACAATGCCAGGCTCGCATACGGAGCCAGCACCTGTCCGAGATCCAGCGCGAGAAGGTAGCGCCCGGTTCGGCCGTTTCCGTCGTAGAACGGGTGCGTGTACTCGAAGACGAAGTGCGCGACCACTGCTCTGATCAGCCGAGGGATCGAGTCGTCGCGCCCCTGGCTCAGCATGAGAGTCAGGGCGTCGTCGATCGCAGATTCGGGCAACACTCCGGTGTGCACGACCTCGATTCCTGATGTGATCGACACTGGTCCTTGCCGGAACCGCTTCCCGTCGGGGGCGTCCTCGTCGCGAATCTCGCCCCGGGTTACCTCGTCGTAGACGGCCCGGATGTCGTCGAGCGTTTGCGGACTTTCGGCCTGGTCGTTGCCGATGTCGAGGTATAGCCGCACCATCTCCGCGAACCGCTTGTTCGCGAGAGGCTGTTCCGACTGCACCACTTTGATTGCCTCGCTGATCTCCTTCCGGGTCGAGCGGACCTGTTCGATCTCGTTCGTTGCCTGGATCTCGTCGATCACCATGCGATGCAGGTAGTGGCTGCGCGCGCGGACTGGCAGCCCGTCCCACTCGGCTTGAATCTTGGGCTCGAAGCTCATGATCCGTTCGATCAGCGCTGCGAGTTCGGGTGTCATCAGCGCGAACATCGAGTGCTCGCCGATCTGTAGGTCCCAGTGGACGGCGGCGGGAGACTCTCGTCGCGCTCGTTCCTCAGCATCGGCACCAGTACGATCTCGTTGGTGAAAGATCGATTTCAACGTCCTGTACGCCATCTGGTCTTTCCCTGTCTCCACGCCATGTAGTGGCCTTGTCTGCCACGTCTATCTTATCCAGAATGGGATCTGGATAAGATAAGACTGCGGCGCGGGCGTCATTCCATGACCAACGCGGGCTGCAGGAGCGGATGTGGCCATAGCTCCCCGAACCGGGATCAGGGTGTCGGGGGGCCACCTCGGAGTCACGCAGCAGCATTCCGATGCGGAACACTGCGCGGCCAGGGAAGGAGGCGATGCGAGAGGCGGAAGAGGGGCTCTTGTTGACGACGGTTGAAAACCAGGCCAGAAACGACGGTTGAAATCTAGGCCACCCAACCAAGATCATGTGTGATGCCCGGACGCATGGCTGACAGTTCGTGCGCGGGACATCCCTGACACCCTTCCGAGGGTGCGAGCGATGAGCGTGAACGAACGATGGCTGGAGATCCTGTTGATCCCACTGCGCGACGGGATCACCGGCGCAGACCTCCCCGGAGATCGAGGCTCGGATCGTGACGATGCGCACCGACAACCCGCGATGGGGTGCACGCACGATTCACGCCCGGCTGATCCGTGCCGGACTGGCACGGCCACCGGCGCCTGGCTCCAGAACCGGATGGACCGACAATTGGGGACCTGTCAGAGTCGTTCTGAGTGCCTGTGGTGAGCACTCTCGGTATTGAGATGACGCGGGCGACGACAGTGTTGGTCCGGTTGCATACGTGTTAGTGGACGAGGCCGGCCCGGAAGGCGACGAGGGCGGCTTCGACCCTGTTGCGGGCCCCGAGTTTGGTGAAGACGGAGGAGATGTGGGTCTTGACTGTCGTTTCGCTGAGGAACAGTCCCGCCGCGATATCGGCGTTCGAGGCGCCGGTGGCGAGGGTACGCAGCACGTCGCGTTCGCGTTCACTGAGCATTCCGACATCAGCAGGCGGCGGGAAGGCCGTCTGAGGTGCGTGGGGTGCGTTCGCGACTATGCGGCGTAGGGAGTCCTGGCTGAAAAGGGTGTTCCCGGACGCGACTGCGCGAACGGACTGATGGAACGTTTCGGGGGCCTCATCCTTGGACAGGAAGCTGTGTGCGCCGGCGGCGACTGCCTGGATGACGAGGTCGTCGACGTCCATTGCGGTCATCGCAATCACTCGAGGCGGATCCGGGAGGGTCATGAGGTGCCGGGTGGCGTCGAGTCCGCCGATGCGCCGCATCTTCAAGTCCATCAACACCACGCGGGGCCGGTGAGTGGCGACTGCGGCAGGGACGCGGTCGCCGTCGTCGACCCCCGCGATGACGGTGATGTCGGTGGTGGCGGCGAAAATATCGGCTACGCCGCGGCGGACGAACGGGTCGTCGTCGGCGATGAGCACGGTGATGGCGTCTTCTCCAGTCATGGTGCGGACAGAGTATTCCCCGCTGCGCGGCACCGAACAGTGGGCAGCCGTAACCGGTTCAGGCGTACCAGGGGAGCCAACAGTCGACGACGAATTCGTTGCCGAGGACGCCGGCATTGAGGGTGCCGCCGATGTCACGAGTCTGTTCGGAAAGCCCGTGCAGGCCGGCACGAGAACCGAGTGGAACGACGGGTGGCTGCGAACTCAGCGTGTTCCGGATGTCAATACGGATGCCGTCATCGTCGGCGCCGGTGATGGCGATCCGTACGGTCTGGTCGCTCGCGTACTTCTGGGCGTTGGTAAGCGATTCCTGCACGACCCGGAACGCGACATGCCCCGTCACAGTGCCGATATCGCCGGGACGCAGGTCAGTGAACAGTGTGGTGTGCAGCCCGGCGGCGCGCGCGGATTGCACGAGATCTGCGACGGTGTCGATGCCCTGATGGCTGCTCGCCCTGGTGCCCGCAGCTGCGGTCCCGCGCAGGACCCCGACAATATTTTTGAGGTCATCGAGGGCATTGTGGGCGGTGGAACGGATCATCGAGGCCGTATTGGCGACCTTCTCCGGGTTGTCGGCGCCGTTGACTTGGAGGGCGCCGGCGAACAGGGAGATCCGGCTCAGGCTCGCGGCGAGAGTGTCGTGCATGTCCCGGGCGATGCGGGTGCGTTCCTCGGTCCGGATCATCTCGTCGCGCATCGCGTGACTCTGGCTGTGCGCACGGTCGCGGCTGTGCTCGGCCTCGGCCAGCTCTGTCCGGGTGTGCTTGAGCAGGGCGATTCCGACCACGATCGCCACCAGCATCGCGGCAACGAACCACGGGATCCACAGTGCGATATCCCATTCCGGCTTCGGCGCACCCTTTTCGGGCTTCGTCGACGCGATCGTCAGGACTGAGTTGTCACGGGTCCGGTTGGCGTCGTAGGTCAACGACACACCACACGCGAGGAACACGCCCACCGCTGCGGCGGCGAGCCGCTCGCCGCGCTCGGATCCAGCGATCGCGTAGAGCACGATCAGCGCGGCCGTGGCATCGGTCGAGAAGAACAGTGGCCCGGCCAACGCGATCGCGAGTACCAGCCACGGGCGTTCGTGCCGCCACACCAACGCCACGGCCGCCGCAAGGTTCAATGTCAGCCCGAGACCGATGTTGAGATCGTGGACGTTCCCTGAGTCCGCAGACAGACCGAGAGTCATCAAGGTGCAGAACATGCTCAGCGCCACCGCGCCCGTCGTCCAGGCACGGCGACGGATCGTCTCGGATATCGCGGTCACCCAGTGGAGGCTACGCGGCGCCGCACATTGGCCGACATGACCTGAATGGAGGAACCCTCCTCCGAGATCCGGCCGAAAGGACGACCAACACTGTCCGGTCGGATGAGGCGCTGGCCTGTGCTCGTCGCGTGAACTATCGATGCCAACACAACCGCAGCGAGAGGGGGCAGGCCCATGATCAGCTTGTAGCTGCGAATCTCTCGAGCCGGACTCACACAAAGACAACACAACCCAAGTCGTCCCCCCCCGGGGGCATGCCCGCTGCTGATGACGCGCTACCCGACCGAATCGTCGGCAACCTTCAGCCGCTCGGGAAACGGAGCGTTCGTCGCTGACACACCGCGAACCGATCACGAACCGGTAGTAGGCAGTTCAGTGCAATCTGCGACGGGCGGTAAGTCGACCCCATATCAACACCATCCCCGGTTCAGCCGAGCTGGGGCTTCCCAGGAGACACAAACATGACCGACCCCAACCAGTCCCACCCCGGACAGCCGTACCCGCAGGATCAGTACCCGCCGCAGCCGCCGGCGAAGAAGAAGCGCAAGGTGTGGCCCTGGATCATCGTCGGCGTCCCGATCCTGATCTTCGGCGGCTGCACCGTCGCGATGGTCTCCGCAGTTGGTGGAGACAAGGACGCCGCGGTGTCCTCCGGACCCGGCGAGGCAGCAGCTCGGTCCGCCAACGGTGGCCCGGACTTCCCGGGCAAGCTCAACAAGGACACCTCCGCGCTAGCCGGTGACACCATCACGCGCGACAACCTTGCCTACACGGTGACGCCGCTCGAGCAGGCGAGCAGCGTGATCGGAAACAACTTGTGTAGCAACGTCACGATCAAAAACGTCGGCGACAAGCAGAACGACTTCAACGGCTACCTGGATTGGAAGATGCAGGATCCGAATGGCGCAATCCGTGACGCAACTTTCGCCCCGGACAAGGAACTGCTGAACTCCGGACAACTAGCTCCCGGTGGGCAAGCCTCGGGCAGCGTCTGCTTCGACGCACGCCAGGGTTCGGCCCCGGGGACCTACGTCGTGCTGTTCAACGACACCTTCTCTCTGTCCTCGGACCGAATCGCCTGGGTCAACACTCTCTAGCCCCCCGCCACATCCGCACAGCTGCCTGCTTCGGGCTGGGGTCGCGGGTGCGTCGCCGACAATGATCGGGACTACCTCGGATGAGGGCGTGCACATCGGATGGGGAGTTCCGGGCGTGTCGCAGGCTCGGTCGGCCGTTGCACATCGACCTCACCATGACGCAGCAACTGCGCCCCGGACGAAACTGTCCGGGGCGCAGTTGTCCTCGGAGTTCGTCGCCACGGCGAAATCCCCGGGTGGACAGTCACACCCGAACTTGGTGCCGAGGAGCCCAAGTCCCTCCGGCGCTGAACTGGGCGGATATTGCCGTTCCGTAGCGCATTAGTTGATTGCCGGCGTCGAGGCTGTAGAGGCTGGTTCATTTTTCGTTGGGGGGCGACCGGTTGGGTCGGTCGTGCTGACACGCTGTCGCAGAAACCGGTTCTCATGTCTGTGAAGATGACGTTGATCTCGTCGAACCGACCCGCGCTCCGGGTGCGATCACAGTGCCGAAGTCGTCGCCGAGAACCGGGCCGGTCACCAGTCCGAGAATTTCGAGTCGCCCGCCCGAGTTGCTGGCCGGCCCGTTGCACATGCCGTGGACGATTGCTTCCCCGCCTGCGAGCACGCGAACGCCGGCGACCATGCCGCGGATGTTCGCAACGCCGCCGCGGTTGACCGTCACCTGTCCCGTGACCATTCCCTCGAGATCGAGTACGGCGCCGCTTGTCACGGTCACGTTGTCTCGAAGTGTCGTCAGGATCCTCTGCTTTCCTCGGATAGTGATCATTCGGGCATCGTATCCGAGTGAGCGTCCGTTCAATGAGAGTACATATTCTTGGACTTAGGTCTAATTTGTTGGGCCGCTTGCACATTCGTGGCATGTTGTGCCATCCGGCAGAATCGGCCTACCGGCAGCAGTTGGGATCGAGGACGAGCCGAAGGGCGTCCAGGGCGTCCGCGCGCGGCTGGTAATAGACGTTCATGCCTCGTCGGGTCGGCTCGACCATGCCGGCCTTCTTGAGTTGCCCGAGGTGGTGGCTGACGGTCGACTCGGCCAGGCCGACGGCGACGGCCAGGTCGCATGTGCAGACCTCGCCGTCGCCTGCAGTGAGCAGGATGGACATGAGTTTGATGCGAACCGGGTCGGCCAGTGCCTTCAGGCGGAGCGCAACTTCGAGAGCGGCATCGTCGCTCATCGGCGCGGCGGACACCGGCGCGCAGCAGATCGGCGCGCTCACGTCGATCGCCGGGAGTGTCTTGGGCATGCTCAGATCATGACACACCTACTTGACATATATCGAAATAGTGCGAGGCTATGGGGAGGTAATTCGATATATGTCACATCAGTCGGAGGTTCGTCATGTCCCGCGCGCAACTCGCTCTCAACGTCGACGATCTGGATGCAGCCGTCACGTTCTACTCCAAGCTCTTCGGAACCGAACCGGCCAAGCTGAAGCCGGGGTACGCCAACTTTGCCATTGTGGACCCGCCGCTGAAGCTGGTCCTGCTCGAGAATCCCGGCAACGGCGGGACGGTCAACCACCTGGGCGTCGAGGTCGGATCCAGCGCCGAGGTGCACGAGGAAATCGCCCGGCTCACCGGCGAGGGACTGTTCACCGATGAGGAGATCGGCACCACCTGTTGCTTCGCCACTCAGGACAAGGTGTGGGTGACCGGTCCGGCGGGGGAGAAATGGGAGATCTACACCGTGCTCGCCGACTCCGAGACCTTCGGGTCGGGTCCGCGGCATGACGACTCCGGCGACGAGTCGCAGGACGGAGTTTGCTGCGGTTCGGCCGAAGATCGCGCGGCCGGTACCTCCTGCTGCTGACCGGTGCGAGCGCCTGCGCGTCGTCGGGCGGTATCGATTCGACCGATCGTGAAATAGGATCGATACGGCGAAACGAGACTTCCAGGACCTCGAAAGGGGGTCCGGTCCGTATGAGCCGCCGCCACAGCCGATGCATCGGCCTCCAGTGAAGAGGAGAGCACGACGTGCCCCGCAGGCAGGAACATTCCGAGCAGTATGCCGACGCGTTGGTTGCCCTCGCCGCCGCGACGCACCGCCCGGTCAACGTGGTCAACGCCGACGGCGAGTACGCAATCCGGGTCGATTTCGCGTTCGGTGTCTATGCGTTGGCAACCAACTCCGAGAGTGGGTTGAGTGCAGATCCGGATGCGGGCGAGGTCTGGCGGGTCCGCTTCGTCGGTCAGCGCGAGGTCGGTGACGAGCTCCTCTCCGAGGCTCGGCACGAGTGGCTCGCCGACGCATTCGACGCGGCTCTCGACGAGTTCCGGCGGGCGGGTCACTGGAAGTCGTCCGACGCGATGCTGCACGAGTTGGCTCGCAGGCCCGGGGAGCCGGAGCCCGACGGGCGGTAGGCGCGCATCGGCGACGCGATCGACACGGGCGAGCCGGACTCCGGTCGGCCGCAATTCTCCGTCGGGGCAACCTCAACGAAAGGCCGCACCGGAATCCGGTACGGCCCTTCGTTGATTGCGGCGGCGGTCTACTCTGCGCGCTGGCCGAATCCCTTCCCCTGGCGATCCGCGGTGTCCGGCCCGATGCCCAGGAACTCCTCGCGCAGACGGTCCCACAGCTCGAGCTGCGACCAGTCCGGTTCGTCCCGGAGCTTCTGCCGGTTGGTCAGGAACGGGTTCGGCAGCATCGCGGTCATCAGCTGGTCGTCGCGGCCGTTGAACAGACGCAAGCCCCACGAACTCGGAGCTCCGTCTGTGTCCAGCGTCCGGTACATCTCCGCGCGTGAGCAGCGGCGAATCCGTCCGAGATCGGGGCCGCTGGCCTCGTGCTGACCGATGCACAGGTGGAAGTGCCAACGGCCGAAGTCGACGGTGACGTAACCGTCGAACATCGAGATCCGTTCGGGAGCATTGGGGGCGGCCACCTCCCACGCGGCCCCCTCGGCGAAGTTGCCGAACCAGATGTCGTCCCAGTGCTCCTCGAACAGGATGTGTACAAGGCTGAGCAACGACTTCTCGTCGGTCGGGAACGGCCAACGCTGTTCGCGGCGCCCGCTCTCGGTCGTGATCTCGATCGGCTCTGTGGCAGTCATGCGGTTACCTCTTCGTCGTGGGTGGGGCGGGTGAGCACGCAGTCTCCGCAGTACCCGGCGCCCGGGGTGCGATAGAACAAGCAGCAGCTACGGCGGCGGTAGCCGGTGTGCTCGGGTTCGAGTGCGCCGGTCAGCCGGGGATCGCGGAGGATGGCTTCGGTGGCAAGTTGCGCGCGGTGGGTGGTGTCGGCGCTGGATCCATCGTCGATGACGCGGGCCGCGCCGATCAGCGCGGACGCGACGTTGCCCCACAGGAGTCGAGCAGACATCGGTTCAGCGTTCCGGATTGCATCGATCATTGGTGCGAGGTGGCGGTCGAGAACCATCTCCCTCGCCAGTTCGGTCAGGTCACCGCCCTTCCATCCCTGCGGGTTTCGCAGGTTCAGGCTGATTCTCCCTTCTTCGCAGATCCATTCCAGGTCGTCGGGATCGAGATCGGGCAACCGGCCGGTCAGGATCACGCCGCCGAGCGCCGACTTCCACAGCCGTGCGGCATATCCGAAGAACAGAGTGGATGCGGCGACCCGAGACTCGGTGGGGCCTATCCGGGCCCGCACGTCGGCCACGGCTTCGGCCAGTACGCCCGCGTTCTCGTACAGGGTGCGGACCGGCCGCCAGTGTCCCGGTCCGGGCTCGCCGGTGGTCGTCGCGAGATATGGACTGACGGCTGCGATCTCGGCCAGTGTGCCGACGATCTCGGTGGGTTCCACTACGCGCAGCGCCGATTCAGGAAGTGCACGCAGTACGTCGGGGAGGGAGTCGAGTCCGGAGAGCCTTCGGGTCTGCCCGTCGGCCCGGATCACCACCCGGGTTCCGGAATCGGCCTCGATGGACAAATGCGCATCCTCCCCGGCTGCGGCTACGGCGAATCCTTCTCGGCTGAGCAGGCGGGTTACTGCGGACGCGGCGGGGTCGGTACCCGACACCCTGACCCCGCGTTGTTGCTCGCCGCGCGTCGAATCGAGCACGAATACTCCGGTACCGGCATCGAATCGCATTGCCTGCGAATCGAATACCTCGCCGATGCGGCCGTCGAGTGCGAGCTGTTCAGGGGTCCCGGTGTCGAGTCGGCCGGCACGGTCGAGCAGCCACACATGGTCGGCGACCCGCAGCGCCAGTTCGAGGTCGTGCGTCGACATCACCACGGCCAGGTCGTGCTCGCGGGCCGCCCGGCGCATCAGTTCGACCAGCGCGACCCGGGACGGGACGTCCAGGAACGCGGTCGGTTCGTCGAGAACGAGTAGCGTCGGCTCCTGCGCGAGGGCGCGGGCGCTGAGGATCCGCTGTCGTTCGCCGTCGGACATCTCGGCGGCCGGACGGTCCGCGAGGTGGTTCGCGCCCACCGCGTCCAGAGCCCAGGACACCACCTCGTGATCGTGATGACTCATCCTGCCGCCGAGCCCGAGGTGTGGGGTACGGCCGAGCCCGGCGAGTTCGCGGCCGGACAGCATTCCGGGCTCGACCCGTTCCGTGAGCACCACGGCGATCGCCCGGGCGATCTCGTCGGCCGCCATGTCGCGGATGTTCCTGCCGCCCAGCGTGATCTGGCCACCGAGCGCCGGCTGCAACCCGCAGATCGTGCGCAACAGTGTGGACTTGCCGCTGCCGTTGGGGCCGAGCAGTACGGTCAGTTCACCCTGCCGTGCGGTGGCACAGAGCCCGGAGGTGACGGCCCGGGCGACAGATGGGCGAAAGGTCCGCCGCGTCGAGTAACCGGTGGTGGTTCCGGACAGCCGTAGGGCGACGTCGCCGGTGGACTCCGCCGGTGCGGACGAGTTCGTGGTGTCGGGGTTCACAGGGAGGCTCCATCGATTCCGCGTCGAGCCCGGATGAGCACGGTGATCACGATGGGGGCGCCGATCATCGCGGTCACCGCGTTGAGTGGAAGTACTCGGTCGCTGTTCGGGACCTGGCTGACGATGCCGCAGGCGAGTGCCACCGCGGAACCCATCAACATCACCGTGGGCATCAGTGCCCGATGGTCCGAGGTACCGATGGCCAGGCGTGCCAGGTGCGGGACCGCGAGTCCGAGGAATCCGATCGGTCCGCAGAACGCGGTGGTGACGCCGGCGAGCAACGAGGCTGCCAGCAGTGTGATCAGCCGTGCACGACGGACATCGATGCCCATGGTTCGGGCGTAGCCCTCTCCGAGAAGCAGTGCGTTGAGAGGGCGCACGGTGGCCAGGGCCGCCGCTGCGGCGGCGATCACGATCGGTGCCATCAGCGCCAGGTCGGACCACGTCGTCGAGGCGAAGCTGCCCAGCCCCCACAGCAGGAACAGTTGCGCGCGTACCGGATCGGCGTACACCAGCAGGACGCTGACGACCGCGGTGGTAGCGGATCCGACCATCACGCCGACCAGGAGCAACGTCACGGAAGAGCGGACCCAGCGCGAGAGGAGCAGGACCAGCAGCAGCACCAGGGCCGCGCCGCTCGCGGCGGCCAGCACGACGCCGGCCCGTCCCATTCCGGCGAGTCCGGCCGTGAAGGATGCGGATCCCGCGGTGCCGGCCGTGATGACGACCAGCGCCACACCGAGGCTCGCGCCTGAGCTCGCGCCGAGCACGTAGGGGTCGGCGAGCGCGTTGCGGAACAGGGTCTGCATCTGCAGTCCCGCTATGCCGAGGGCTGCACCGGCGATGACCGCAGTCAGCGCGCGTGGCAGTCGTAGTTCGTGCACCACCACCTGCCAGCGTGGGTCCGAGGGTTCGGCACCGAGGACGACGCGGATCGTGTCGGCAAGCGGGACGCGGACCGGTCCGAGGACCAGCGCCAGCAGGAACAGTGCCGCGGTGGCCGCGATGAGGCAGGCCATCGCGACAGCTGCTCTACGGGAGAAGGCTCTGGGCCGGGCAGTGGCGTCCCGCCCGCCCGCCGCCCCGGTATGCGGGGCCGGAGGGCGGGTCAGGAGTGTCGTCATGCCCGGGGTACCGGCCGGTAGAACGCGAACTCGTGGTCGGGGGAGAGTTCGGGGTGCACGATCGCAACGAGGTCGCCGAGGACGAGGTCGGGGCGCAGGACACCGAGCTGGTAGAAGTTGTTTCCACCGTCGGGGCCCACATCCTTGGTGCCGGACCACACCTGCCCGTCTTTGACCGCGGTCAGCTGTCCGTAGCGCTGATCCTCGTCGGTCGCGTCGGCCGTGCTCGCCCAGTCGCTCATCACGATCCAGGTGGGGGCGGTGCCACCCTGCGTGTACACCGTCTCGAAGTTCAGTTGGAGGCTGCCGGTGGACGGGTCACCCTCCCACGGGTAGCTGGCCCCCGCGTCCCGCAGCAGCTGGCCGACGTAGCTGCCACCCGCCGGCATGTACCAGGTGCCCTGGTACATGGTTCCCGGCAGGACCGGCTGCTTCGCAACTCCGGCCGCGGTGGCGGCAACCTTCTCGTAGTCGCTGCGGATCGTCGTGAAGAGCGCCGCTGCCTCTGCTTCGGTACCGGTGAGGGCGGCCATCATCTTGACCCACTCGGCGCGGCCGAGGGCGGTGGACTCGAGGTATTCCGCGTTGGCCACCACCGGGATGCCGGCGGAGCGCAGCTTCACATAGGACGGATCGTCCGTGCCCTGAGTCATCAGCACGTCCGGATCCGCCGTGACGACCTTCTCGACGTTGACGGTCTTTCCGGATGCGTACTCGGTGATCTTGCCCTCTGCGATCCGCGCGCGAATGTCTTCGCCGTTGACGTTGCCGGCATTCGCGACTCCCGTCAGGATGTCGAGTTGACCGAGTTCGGTGATGAGCGGCAGATGGGTGGTCGACCCCGAGTACAGGCTCGTGATCGGCGTCGTGATCTTCGGTGCGGTGGCGAGTCCGCCGGACAGTTCCGGTTCGGGGGCGCCGCACTTGACCAGCACGTACGACTCGGGGGAGGCCCCGGGGAACGGCTGGTTCACCGTGAGGACCTGGTAGCTGCCGTGGTAGTCGATGCTGAAGTTCTTTGCATCCGACAGGGTCGACTTGTCGGGGAAGTAGTCGGTGTTCGCGTCGAAGTCGGTGATGCAGCCGCGGGCGTCCAGCGTGGTGCCGGACGCCCTCTCGGATGTCGAGGAGCAGCCTGCGAGCAGCAGGCTCACGGCGGTGACTACGGAAAGTGCGGTGGTCGTGGACCGTTGGGACATGGGTTCTCCACAGATGAGCGGGATGGTTGGCTTCGGCTCAACTCGTTCTCAGGTACGCGAGCGACGCGAACCAGGCCGACTTCGCGGACTGAAATCTGACGAACGAGGTTGGCCTGACGAAGGGCGATGACGCTTCAGCGCGGAATCGGGCGTCAGGCTCGACAGTGGAGAGGGTCGCCGCCGGAGCGGTCACCACCGGGCGACGTGGGGCGAGGACGGTAAGACAACGCGAGGTTCAGCATGGTGGACTAGCCACCTCTCTCAGGGAAATCCGCCCCGAATAGGAGGTTGCGATGACGGGAGTCTCCTGGCTCTCGGATCGGCACTTCCCTCCGCCTTCCGGTCGTTGACCGTGGCGTGTGGAGGGTCGCTCCCCGAATACAGTGGCGGGACCGCGCCGGCTTCGCACCGGCTTCCTCTTTCGTCATCACCTGACTGGGGCATTCTTGCACGCGAGGCTGCCCATGCGAAATCCTGCGAAATCCTGACGGCGGGAAGCGAGTACGATGGGCTGCCGGTCGGTGGTGTCGGTGGCGCGGAGGATCAAGGCGTGGCGAAGAAGCAGAGTCCTCGGCGGATTCCTGTCGTTCTGGTCGCCGGATTCCTGGGCTCGGGGAAGACCAGCCTGCTCAATCACCTACTGCGCAACAACGGCGGCACTCGCATCGGCGTGATCGTCAACGACTTCGGCTCGGTCAATGTCGATTCGATGATGGTTGCCGGACAGGTCGATTCGATGATGGCGCTGAGCAACGGCTGCCTCTGCTGCGCGGTGGACGTGAGCGACATGGACGCGATGCTGAACCGGCTGGCGCATCGCAAGTCGGAGATCGACGTCATCGTCGTCGAGGCCAGTGGATTGGCTGAGCCGCGCAACATGATTCGTCTGATTCTCGGCAGCGAGAACGAGTACATCACCTACGGCGGACTGGTCATGGTCGTCGACGGCGCCGAGTACCCGAGCAGTCGGGCGCGACATCCGGAACTCGACCAACACATCGCGCTTGCGGATCTGGTCGTCCTCAACAAGACCGACCGGATCGACGAGGAGGCCCACGACACCTTGCTCAGTGAGGTGTGCCGGATCAATCCCCGGGCCGCGGTTGTCTCGACCGTGCACGGGCGGGTGGATCCGGGGTTGCTGTTCGATCGGACGCCGCGCCGCGAGCCCCGGCCGGGTGAGCAGTTGACGTTCGACGATCTCCTCGCCGAGGAACACGACCACGATCACGGAGAGTGTGGGGACCGGCACATCCATTCGATGTACGAGAGTGTGACTTTCGCATCGGCGTTGCCGATGCATCCTCGCCGACTCATCCGGTTCCTCGAGAATCAGCCAGCCGGCTTGTACCGGATCAAGGGATACGTGTACTTCGGGGTTCCCGGCTACCAGCAGAAGTATTTGCTGCAGGTCGTCGGGGACCACGTCAGCTTCCATCCGCAGCGCTGGGAGCCAGGGGAGGGACGGCGCACCGAGCTCGTCGTCATCGGCACCGACCTGGACCCGGACTCGGTCGATGCGCTGCTCGACTCGTGCGTGGAATCCGAGGCCGAGGGCCTCGGCGCCGACACGATGATGGGTGTGCACAGGTACACCGCGTCCGTGTGATCCGGATGGCGAGTTCGGATGGGAGGGCTCCGGCTACCGTGGAGTCGTGACCGAGTCTCTTGTTTCCGTGTACGAAGCTATCCGTCGACGCCGCGATGTCCGTGCCGAGTTCAGCGGTGACCTGATCCCCGACGAGACGCTGCAGCGCGTCCTGGGCGCGGCCCACGCGGCACCGAGCGTCGGCAACACCCAGCCCTGGGATTTCGTCGTGGTGCGTCGCCCCGACACCCTCGAGGCCTTTGCCGAGCACGTCGCGGGCCGCCGGCGGGCGTTCGCCGCTTCTCTGCCCGAGGATCGCCGGAAGACGTTCGACCCCATCAAGATCGAGGGAATCCGGGAGAGCGGCACGGGAATCGTCGTCACGTATGACCCGTCCCGCGGCGGTGACAACATCCTCGGCCGGCACACCATCGACGACACCGGGCTGTTCTCGGCGGTGCTGGCCATCCAGAACCTCTGGCTGGCCGCGGCCGCCGAGAACATCGGTGTCGGTTGGGTGTCCTTCTACGAGGAGGACTTCCTCACCGAACTGCTCGATATCCCGGCACCGGTGCGTCCCATCGCGTGGCTGTGCGTCGGGAAGGTCGAGCAGTTCCAGGAGGTCCCGGACCTCGAGCGCTTCGGTTGGCGGACGCGCCGGGATCTGGCCGACGCGATCCACTGGGAACGCTACTGAAGGCGGTAGCCGGGTCAGCCGCGGCGTCGGCTTCCGCCGCTGCGCGGTGCGCCTGAGCCGGAACCGGCGGCGGCGCCCGAACCGGCGCGTCGCCGTCCGCCGCCGACAGCCTCGGACCGCGGACCGCGGCCACCCTGTCCGGCGCCTCGGCCACCCTGCCCGGAGCCGCCGCGGGCCGGACGGGCTCCGCCCTGGCGTCGGCCGTCTCCGCCGGCGGGCTTCTCGGACTTGGGGGCGGGCGGCACGTGGGCCGCGGGCTCGCCGACCAGACGGGTCACATGCTCGGACTCCGCGGTCACCTGGACCGGGGTGACCTTGATCGCGGCCTTGCGCATCAGCACCTGCAGGTCCTTGCGCTGTTCCGGCAGCACGATGGTGACGACATCACCGGCGCTGCCGGCGCGCGCGGTGCGCCCCGAGCGGTGCAGGTATGCCTTGTGCTCGGCCGGCGGATCGACGTGGACAACGAGTTCGACGTCATCGACGTGGACGCCGCGGGCAGCGACGTCGGTGGCGACGAGGACCCGCGCGGAGCCCTCGGAGAATGCAGCCAGGTTGCGGTCACGCGCAGCCTGGGACAAGTTGCCGTGCAGATCGACGGACGGGATCCCGGCCTCGGTGAGCTGCCGGGCCAGCTTGCGGGCCTGGTGCTTGGTCCGCATGAACAGGATGCGCCGGCCCTGACCGGACGCCAGCTTCTGGACGAGGTTCTTCTTGGCTTCCACACCGTTGACGTCGAAGACGTGGTGGGTCATCGCGGCAACGGGGGAGTTGGCCTCGTCGACGGAGTGCAGCACCTCGTTGTGGAGGAAACGCTTGACCAGCTTGTCGACGCCGTTGTCCAGCGTCGCCGAGAACAGCAGACGCTGGCCGCTCTGTGGGGTCGCGTTGAGGATGCGGGTGACTCCGGGCAGGAAGCCGAGGTCGGCCATGTGGTCGGCCTCGTCGAGAATTGTCATCTCGATGCCGTCGAGCGAGACGAAGCCCTGCTTCATCAGGTCCTCGAGGCGGCCGGGGCACGCGACGACGATGTCGACGCCGCCCTTGAGCGCACTGACCTGACGGTGCTGGGACACGCCGCCGAAGATCGTGGTGACGCGCAGATCGTGGGCGTTCGCGAGCGGCTCGAGGGCCGCGGTGATCTGCGTGGCCAGCTCGCGGGTGGGGGCGAGTACGAGGCCGCGGGGCTTACCCGGACGGCGCTTGCCGCCGGCGAGCCGTGCGGCCAACGGGATCGAGAACGCGAGGGTCTTGCCGCTGCCTGTCTTACCTCGGCCGAGGACGTCGCGTCCGGCCAGGGTGTCGGGAAGGGTGTCGACCTGAATCGGGAACGCGGTGGTGATGCCGCCTGCCGACAGAGCGGTCACGATCGGACCGGGAACTCCGAGGGAGGCGAAGGACACGGGGGCGGACTCGCCGGACGGGGATGTAGCGCTGGTGGACAAGGTTGTCGGTGCCTTTCGGGCATTCGTGCACACCCGAACGGCCGGGAGCTTCCCGGTGCACGGCCTGCACAAGATGGCGACATTGCCGGTAGGCAAGATCGATCGCCGCAAGAATTGCCTGTGCTGGTGCACTCGCCGACGGGCGTGGATGCCCGTTCAGGGCACCGAGCGCGAGGCTCGGATCCGGCGCGAAGTGAAAGCGTTCTACGACGCTGGATGTCTCGCAAGCGGACCTCCAGTGCTTCCACCATACCGGGTCAAGGTTTCCAGGTCGGCTTCGGGCGACTACAGACCGACCCATTCGGAGATGCCGCTCGCGAACTGTTGGCGCTTCCAGATCGGTACCTCGGCCTTGATGCACTCCACCAGCTCGGCGCATGCGGCGAACGCCTCGGCGCGGTGCGGGGCGGCGACCGCCGCAACCAGCGCCAGATCGCCGATGGTCAACTGGCCCACGCGATGTACCGCGGCGACCGGTAGCCCGCTACGCGCAGACACGCGCTCGCAGCAGCGCCGCAGGAATCGTTCGGCGTCGGGGTGTGCCTGGTACTCGAGGGCGGAAACGGAACGTCCGCCGTCGTGATCGCGGACCACGCCTGTGAAAACCACCACAGCACCGTGTTCAGGCCCGGCGACGGCCGCGTCGACGACCGCGGGATCGAGCAGTTCGGCGGAGATCCGGGCGAGTAGTTCACTCATCGTGCGCACCGCCGCCGGCAACCTGTGCCAGCAGATGATCGAGGAGTGGTCCCAGAACCGCCAGCCCATCCTTCACCCCGCCCGGTGAGCCGGGCAGGTTGACCACGAGGGTGCGGCCGGACAGACCCGCGACCCCGCGGCTGAGCGCCGCGTGCGGGGTCACCTCGGTGCCTCGACGGCGCATCTCTTCGGCGATGCCGGGCAGTTCGCGGTCGAGGACGGCGCGCGTCGCCTCCGGAGTGGCATCGGTGGGGGAGGCGCCGGTGCCACCGGTGCTGATCACGAGGGAAGGGCCGTCGGAGAGGGCGTCGGCCAGGCCGGCCGCGATGTCGGCATCCGCGTAGACCAACGGTCCGCGGACGCTGAATCCGCGGCCGCCGAGCCAGTCGGCGATCTGCGGTCCGGTGGTGTCGGGCCGCGTGCCGCGTGCCCCGCCGGTGGATGCGACCAGGACCGTGGCGGACCCGGGCCGGATGCCGGAGGTGGTGGCGGGATCCGGCGGGTGAACCGTAGGCTCGTCGCGCCGCCAGTGGCCGCGCTTGCCGCCCTCCTTGGTGAGCAGACGTACCCGGTCGAGGGTGGCGGCGGGGTCGACGGCCTTGACCATGTCGTGCAGCGTCAGCCCGGCCACCGCGACCGCGGTGAGGGCCTCCATCTCGACGCCCGTGGGGCCCTTGGTTTTCGCGGTGGCCTCGATGGTGATGGAGGTGTCGGTGAAGCCGAACTCCACCTTCACCGACGACAACGCCAACTGATGGCACAGCGGGATCAGCTCGGAGGTCTTCTTGGCGCCCGAGATTCCGGCGATGCGGGCGGTGGCGAGGACGTCGGCCTTGGGTAGGTCGTCGGTGCGGACGAGTGCGATCACCTCGGGGGTGGTCACCAGTTCGCCGGCGGCGACCGCGATTCGCGTCGTGTCCGACTTTGCGCTCACATCCACCATCCGGGCCCGGCCCGCGCCGTCCAGATGGGTCAATTCACCTATGTTCTGCTCGCTCACGACAGGGGCCACACCTTCACTCGCTCACCCGCGTCGAGGACCGTCGCCTCGGCGGGAACATCGATCAACACATCGGCCCATGCGAATGCCGCCACCAGGTGGGACCCGGGCCCGGAGACCACCTCGACGCTGTCGGCGGTGCGGCGGCCACGCAGGAACTGCCGCTTGCCGGCTACCGACGTCACGGGGTGCGCGAGTTCGGCTTCCTCGATCGGGACGGGAGGCACGCCCGTCGCGCGTCGCAGCAGCGGACGCAGGAACACCTCGAACGAGACCATCGTGCTCACCGGGTTACCCGGGAACGTGAGCACGGGGACGCCGTCGACCACGGCCGTGCCCTGTGGTCCGCCGGGCTGCATCGCCACCGGGCCGAACCACGCGCCGGCCTCACCGAGGACATCCCGGACCACCTCGAAGTCGCCCATCGACACCCCACCGGAGGTGATGACCAGCTCGGCGCGGGCCACCGCCCGACGCAGGGCCGCGCGGAAGACTTCAGGCTCGTCGGTGCTGCGGTCCACCGTCGCGACCTCGACGCCCTCGGCCCGCAGGCTCGCCGCAAGCGCCGCGCCGTTGGAGTCGTAGATCTGCCCGGGGGCCAGGATGGTTCCGGCGTCCGCCAGTTCCGCGCCGGTGGTGATGACGGACACGCGCGGACGAGTGTGTACGGCCACCGACGTCAAGCCCACCGCCGCGAGCACCCCGAGATGTCGGGGCGCGAGAACAGCTCCGGCCGGCAGCAGCAGGGTGCCGGTGCGCACGTCGCTGCCGCGGTCCCGGACGTACTCGCCGGCGGCGCGCGAGCGCAGGACGGTGACCTTGCCGTCGGTGATCTCCGTGTCCTCCACCGGGACAATCGCATCGGCGCCCTCAGGAATCACGGCACCGGTCATGATGCGCATCGCGGTGCCGGGCACGTGGGCATCCGGGCACGCCGGACCGGCGGCGATGGTGCCCAGGATCGGCAGGGTCGTCGGAGCTACGGCGATGGCTGCGGCGTCGACGGCGAATCCGTCCATCTGCGAGTTGCGGAACATCGGCAGATCCACCGGCGAGGCGATGTCGTGGGAGAGCGCGCGACCCAGCGCGTCCTCGATGCGGACCGATTCGGATGGTCGCGTCAGGAGGGGGGTGAGGAGCTCCGCCACCTCGGCGGCGTGCTCCGCGACGGATCGCGCGCGCGATCCGATGCCGTGCCTGTGCTCCCGCGGTGCCATGACAGCCAATCCTAGGCATCTCCATCGCACTCGGGAGTCTCGGCGGCGGCATACTGATCGCATGACGGTGGTACGAACGGGGACGGTGGTGGACGTCGGCATTCCTGCTGTGCGGACCGCTCCCGACGTGGCCGGGCGGCCCGACGTCCCCGAGCTGGTCGACAGCTTCGGCCGGGTCGCACGGGACCTGCGCGTGTCGATCACCGAGAAGTGCTCGCTGCGCTGCACGTACTGCATGCCGGCGGAAGGCCTGCCCGCAGTCCCTCGGACACAGTTGCTCACCACCGACGAGATCGTCCGGCTGGTGGGCGTCGCCGTGCATCGTCTCGGGGTGCGGGAGGTGCGGTTCACCGGCGGCGAGCCGTTGATGCGCCGCGACCTCGAGGACATAGTCGCCGGCTGTGCCGAGCGAGTGCCCGGGATCCCCCTGGCGATGACCACCAACGCGGTCGGCCTCGAGCATCGTGCCGACGCGCTGGCACGCGCTGGACTCACCCGGGTGAACGTCTCGCTGGACACCGTCGACCGTGCACACTTCGCGGAGCTCACCCGCCGAGATCGGTTGCCCTCCGTGCTCACCGGGATCCGCGCCGCGCAGCAGGCCGGACTCGCCCCGATGAAGATCAATGCCGTATTGATGTCCGAAACCCTCAGTGGTGCAGCAGAGTTGCTCGAATGGTGTCTCGCGGCGGGATGTGCGTTGCGGTTCATCGAGCAGATGCCGCTGGATGCCGACCACGAGTGGGCCAGGGAGAACATGGTCGGCGCGCAGGCCCTGCTGAACGTGCTCGGGGCCCGGTTCGCGCTCGAGGAGATCGGCCGCGAGGATCCGTCCTCCCCGGCAGAGGAATGGCTGGTGAACGGGGGTCCGGCCACCGTCGGGATCATCGGCTCGGTGACCCGCCCGTTCTGCGAGGACTGCGACCGCACCCGGCTCACCGCGGAGGGCACGGTCCGGTCATGCCTGTTCAGTGACCAGGAGGTCGATCTGCGCGATGCGCTGCGATCCGGTGCCACGGACGAGGACCTCGCGTTGCTGTGGCGCGCGGCGATGTGGGGCAAGTGGGCCGGGCACGGCATCAACGCGGCGGGATTCATTCCCCCACAACGCAGTATGGGAGCGATCGGTGGATGAAGCGGCTGTGTCGTCCGTGGGTGTTCAGGTGCGGTACTTCGCGGCCGCGGCGGACGCCGCCGGCTGTACCGAGGAGTCACTGTTGCTGCGACCGGATGCGGATCTGGGCGCGCTCAAGGCTGTGCTGATCGACCGCTACGGCGATCGAATGGCGCGGATTCTCGACGTCGCGGCGTTCCTCGTCGATTCCGATCTCACTAGGGATCTCACTCGTCCGGCGACGGGGCAGGTGGACGTGCTGCCGCCGTTCGCGGGCGGCTGATCGGCAGGGGTCACCAGGCGGATGATGCCCGCTGGACGTCCAGTTCGATGAGCCGAGGCTCCCCAGCGACCCGGTCGCGATTCTGGCCGAGCGCCGCACCGACGGCGTGCACCACTGCGCCTGCGGACGCCACTACGTTCTCGGTACTGGCTCGTAGCCCAGAGGAAGTCAGCAGTGCGACCAGCTCACGGGGCCATCACCAGGGTCCGAGCGAATTTACTGTCGTAACGTACTCGCATACTGTGCGGGTGCGATCTGAGGTGCCCCCTGCCGCTACACGCGCCCTCCCGGGCAGCGTGACCCGCCGGACCATGTCCCGAAAAGGCAAAGGATCAGAACAATGAGCCCGAGACGTAGCATGCGTCGCGGGGCGGCTGGTGTGCTTGCTGCGGTGAACGCGCAGCTGGGCCGTCCGATCTCGACACCTCTGGAGTCTGAAGCCATCGCCCGGACTGCGTTCCTCGAGCTTGATCAGCTGCCCGCGGCGGATTTGGCCCCTTTGTCCGAACTGTCGAACCTGACCGAACTGCGATTGCATGGAGAGGCAGTGATCGATCTTCGCCCGCTGTCGACGCTGACCGCGTTGCAGAGGCTCGACCTGCGTTGGTCGCCTGTGCGGGAGCTGTCCCCGTTGGCGGGTCTGCACGGTCTCACCCATCTCTACCTCAGCGGAACGGAGGTCAATGATGTGTCCCCGCTTGCCAGTCTGACCGGACTTGAGTTTCTGGACCTGCGCTGGACGCCACTCCGGGACGTCGACCCCCTGGGGGGCCTGAGCGGCCTCACCTGCCTCAAGCTCGCGGGGACCGAGGTGGTCGATGTGGCTGCGTTGGCGGGTCTGACGGGCCTGACCTGGCTCGACCTCGAGGGGACCTCGATCACGGACGTCTCGCCACTGGCCGGCTTGCCGCATCTGAGAATGCTCGAACTCTCCGGATCACACGTCACAGATGTTTCCTCGCTGCACGGTATGGCCAACCTGACTGTCATCGACGGGTGAGTGGACGGAGGGACGACTGGGTGCGTCGCTCCCCGAGATGGAGCGGGTCGCTGCGGTCCCTGCCAGGGAGCCGCTGTGCGGCTCGATGGCGGTGGCGTCAAGCTGCCGTCGATCGCGTCGCTGCGCTCCACTCGAAACCGAAATAGCATTCTCGCCAAGATTGTTCACCGTCACCCTCGCGAGGTCCGCCGTGGGGAAAGCGAGACGGGGACGCACTGCGCGCGCCCGCGCCACGGCCCGAAATCGTGCACGCCAACACATCACACTGCGCAAGAACTCCCGACCGCGGATGTACCAATTTGATTCACAAATGTTTTTGCACCACAAGACAATTCAAAACCCGCCCTCACGCCGCCCCTACGCGCACCACACACCACCCCCAGGCCACCCCGCCCGGCCCGAGCACACCACCCACACCACACACCCGCCCAAAGTGCCGGCCCCACCCACCCCGCAACCGCCGGCCCCACCCGGGACACGCCATCACCCCAGCTCACACACCAAAACGGCCCCCACACCTAAAAACCTCGGTCCACTCGATCACCACAGTCCGCATCGTCGGCATCAGTTTCCTTCCCCACCCACGCGGGCGGGACATGCCATCAGTGCAGGTCAAGCCGCGTCGTTGTCGGTCCAGGGTTCGCCGTCGCGCTCCTCGATGTAGTCCCCGCCCGGCGGGTCGTCGTAGTGTCCCAGCAGCGCGCCCCCGCCTTCTCGGATGCTGCTGCCAGGTTCTCGTCCCGGGCGTGCTTCCAGTCGTCCCAGTGCCAGCCCGCGCCCGCGTCGATACTCGCCGCCGAGGAACGCCTCGGATCTGGTGAAGGCGATCGCTGGGGCTGACCCCGCCCGCCGGGAATGTGTCAGTTCTCGCGCCACCACGTGTCGAGTGGCGTGACCGGGACGGTCCGTTTGTGGCGCGTGTTCAGATACATCCGCTCCAGCTTCTCGGCGATTTCGGCGGTCACGGTCTTGCCCTCGAGGTAGTCGTCGATTTCGGTGTAGGTCACGCCCAATGCGACCTCGTCGGGCAGGGACGGCCGGTTGTCCTCGAGGTCTGCGGTCGGCACCTTGCGCCATGTGCTGTCGGGCGCGCCGAGCTCGCGCAGCAGGGCTGCGCCCTGACGCTTCGTGAGCCCGGTGAGCGGGGTCAGGTCCACGCCGCCGTCGCCGAACTTGGTGAAGAACCCGGTGAGCGCTTCGGCAGCGTGATCGGTGCCTACCACGAGATACCCGAGCTCTCCGGCAATTGCGTACTGGATCATCATCCGCTCGCGCGCTTTGATGTTGCCGCGCACGAAGTCCCGCAGCAGTCCGCCGTCGCCGAGGAGTCCGCGCATTGCCTGCGATGCTTCGGCGATCGTCGCGTCGGCGCCGGGCTTCACGTTGACGGTCAGCGAGCGGTCCGGCGCGATGAACTTCAGGGCCACCTGCGCGTCCTCCTCGTCGAACTGCGTCCCGTACGGCAGGCGGACGGTGATGAATTCGGCGGAATGGCCCTCAGCCCGCAGTTCCTCGGCGGCCAGCTGGCTGAGCCGTCCGGCGAGCGTGCTGTCCTGGCCGCCGCTGATCCCGAGTACGAGGCCCTGCGCGGGGGTGGATCGCAGATAGTCCTTGATGAACTGCACGCGGTCGCGGATCTCGCTCGCAGGATCGACTATCGGCCTCACACCCAGGTCCTCGATGATCCGCGCACGTAGATTCGCCATGGCGAGAACTGTAGCGAGCACGGGTCGGCTCCGCATTCGCGCGAGTGGACACGGCAGGATGTGATCCGGGCGCCGACAGGCGCCGGGACACAGGACGAGTTCTGGAGGCGTGCATGAGTCGGACCGGCATCCTTGTAGTCAGCGCCACCGAGTCCGAGGCGGCGCACGTGCCCGATGGTGTCGACGTCGTCGTCACCGGGATCGGCAAGGTCGCGGCCGCAGTCGCGGTGACCCGCGCGCTCGCGTCGTATCCGGCCGATCGGCTACCGCTCGTGGTCAACATCGGCACCGCCGGCGCCTTGCACACCCATCACACCGGGCTCTACCTGCCCTCGGCAGTGGTCAACCACGACATCAGCAGCACGGTGCTGCGCTCACTCGGATACCCGGTGCGCGATGTGATCGAACTCGACGACGGCGACGGTTCCGTGCTCGCCACCGGCGATTCGTTCATCTCCGACGCCGAGGTGCGGGATGCCCTCGCCACCCGTGCCGACCTGGTGGACATGGAGGGCTTCGCGGTGGCGTTCGCGTGCGCGGAACTAGGAGCCCGCTGCCGTCTGGCCAAGCATGTCAGCGATCAGGCCGACGACTCTGCACTGGACTGGCCGTCACAGGTGGACGCCAGTGCCCGCGTTCTCGGCGCCTGGCTGCGCGACCTCCGCTGAGGGCGGGTGGTGTTCGCCTACTCTCCTCGCAGACCCAGGCCGAGACCGTCCGGCCGCATCAGCTTCATGGTGTCGGCGTCGATCGCGTAGGTGACCTCACCGTCGAGCACCGCGAGGACCGCACGCTCAACCTCGGTGACATCGGTGGGGCAGGTCAGGTGGGTGGTCACCAGCGGTCCGAACGTGATGGTGCCGTTGCCCAGCTGCGCCGGACCGTTGAAGCGGTTGCAGCCGGTGGTGCCTGTCGCCCGGCCGTTCTCGGCGATGGTGAGCGTCGGCGCCGACGTCTCGAGCGCGGTCGACGTGCTGACCGCGTCGGGGCTGATCAGGGTGTCGACCACCCACGTCGTCCCGATGACGGGCCGATCGGGACTCGTCACCGTCTTGGCAGTCAGCGAGACCGTCGTTTCGGGCGAAACGAGGGTGAGTGTTTCGGCGTCCAGCTTCCAGGTCGGTCTGGCTGCGAAGAAGTCGGTCATCCACTTGTCGGCACCCGCGATGTCGCCGGGACAGGCCATCATCGTCGTCGCGATCGGGCCGGTGTTCACGATGCCGCCGGCGAGCTCGACGCTGCCCACCCCGCGGTTGCAGCCCGCGCTCATTGCGATCTGCCCGGGCTGGGGGAAGGCGACCTCGAGTGGGCCGCCGCCGGGAATGGGAGTGCCTGAGACGTCCGTGGAGAAGAACGTCCGGCCCCACAGGGCGTCGGCGGGCGATGCCGGCGCCACCTCGGCACTGGTTTCCGTCGACACCGTGGTGGTCGAGCCGTCGTCGGAACTGTTGCCGCACGCGGAGAGCGCGGCGGCGGACAGGAGGACGAGAGCTACCAGGCGTGTGCGCATGCGCACACCCTAATCCGGGAGGGCGTCGATCCGCGCGATCCTCAGGGCCAGGTCCTGCCAGCCGTCGGCGATCCGCTCGATCGGCATCCCGAGCGTGCGGCACTGGTACAGGACCAGGGCCGCGTCGAGTGGGGCGAGCAGCGCGGTTCCGAGTAGTTCGACGTCGCCGTCGACCTGGGCGTCCGTCAGGAGGGTCACGATGTGTCGAAGGCTGACCGCCCGTGCTGGACCGGAGAACCGGAACTCGGGGGAGTTCTCGGCTGCCCGGAGGATGTCGCCCTGGACTGCCACCATGTCGAGCCGGGCGCGGCCGAAAGCAACGAGGCGGACGATGGGATCGGCGTCCGGGCCGAGCGGCGGCGGGCCGAACATGAACGCGTGCTGCAGTTCGCGTTCGGTGTGGTCGAGCATCGCGTTCATCAGACCCGAACGGCTGCCGAAGCGCCGGAACACCGTGCCCTTGCCCACTCCTGCCTTCGCGGCGACGACCTCCATCGTGACGGCATCGACGCCCCGTTCCGCAACGAGAGTAGCGGCTGCGTCGAGGAGCAGCTTCCGGTTGCGGGCGGCATCACATCGCTCGGGGATCTCGGCGTCCACCAGCGGCAGCAGCGGGCTGTTCACGTCTGCATCGTAGCCCAACGGGAACATAAGTGGACCGCGGTCCGCTTATGCTGCTATACATGCTCGCAGCGTTGTCGATTCAGCGTTGCCGTTCGCACCACCGAAGGAATCTCATGTCTCAGTCCCGTGTTCTCGTCCTCGTCGGCAGCTTGCGCGCCGGCTCTGTCAACCGGAAGCTCGCCGAGACGGCCGTGGCCGTCTCGCCCGAGGGCGTCGAAATCACCATCTTCGAGGGGCTCGGCAAGCTCCCCTTCTACAACGAGGACGTCGACGTCCCCGGTGCCTCCATCGCCGGTGTCGACGGGTTCCGTGCGGCTGCCGCCGAGTCCGACGCCATCCTTCTGGTCACCCCGGAGTACAACGGCACGATCCCCGCCGTGCTCAAGAACGCGATCGACTGGCTCTCGCGCCCCTACGGCGCCGGCGCCGTCAAGGACAAGCCGGTCGCAGTGATCAGCGCGTCCCCGAGCCACAACGCTGCCAAGTGGGCCCACGACGACGCACGCAGGGCCCTCCGCATCGCCGGCGGCAACGTGCTCGAGGTCGAGTTGTCCATCGGTGGCACCATCCAAAAGTTCGGCGAGCTGCACCCGCGCGAGAATGCCGAGGTCGCGCAGCAGGTTGCCGGCGTCGTCGCGGCCCTCGCCGGTGCCTCGAAGGTCCTCGCCGACGCCTGACACGCTCCATTCGTCGGCTGAAAGGTCCCTCACATGCGCGCGCAGCGCACGAAGGGACCTTTCAGCTCGCTCGGGCGGGGCGCTTCCGGACCTACAGCCCGGCCTGGTCCATTGCGGCGTCGACGGCGTCGCGAACAGAGTCGAAGTCGCCACCGGCGGCGAGTGCTGCGGTCTGCGCTGCCTCGATCCGCTCGCGCACCTGTTCGTACCGCTCGGTCCACGCCTCCTTGTCGGCGCGCCAGTAGCCGATGACGTCGTAGCGCCCGGTGGGCCAGCCCAGATCGTGGCGTACCCAGCGTCGGACCTCCCGCGAGACCCCGGCCTCGCCCGCAAACCACACATAGCCCTGGCCGTCCGGGCGGAGCCACCGGCGTGCCGTCGAGGCGAGAACGCTGGGGCCGACGCCGTTGCCGGTGCCGTGCAGCCATGTGTAGGAGACGTCGCCGGCGGTGGCGAGATGTTGCTCGTCCGCAGACGTCGTCACCTCCGCGATCACGTGGACGCGGACCCCGGGTTCGAGGCCCTCCACGATTCGTCCCACCGCGGGCAGCGCTGTCATGTCCGCGATCAGCAGTTGCCAGGCGGTGCCGGTTGATGGCTCGTACCACCCGGATGCCGCCGTGACCCCGAGGACCTGGCCGGGCCTGGCCTGCAGGGCCCACCGGACGGCCGCGCCGCCGTCGTGTACGGCGAAATCGATATCCATCTCGTGGGTCGCCGCGTCCCAGCGGCGGACGGTGTAGCTGCGTAGCTCCGTGCGCGCGGGCCCAGGGAATTCCCACCCCTGTCCGACGGGCTGCGGCGTCGGTGGGCGGTCTGCCTCCTCGGGAGGGAAGGCCACCAGTAGTCGCTCGTCGGGGTCGCCGCTCGAGGTGAAGCGAGTCAGGTCCCCGCCGCGAAGGGTGACGCGTTGCATGTTCGGGGTCAGGCGCACCACATGCGACACGGTCGCGAAGTAGTAGGGATTGTCGTTCGACGGCACCTGTTCACCCTGGCATACCGCGGCCTCGGCGGTAGCACCGAACACCCTTCAGTTACCAGGCAGTTAATTCGATCGGGCGCGTCCGTCGAGGTGATGGTAGCGACGTCCGGGTCGGCCCGGACCGGAACGGGTCCGGCGGCGTCCGGCGGCGTCCGGCGGCGTCGGGCAGTGTCCGGCAGTGGCGCCGCGGGGTACCTGGGGGAGTGGTGCCGTGGTGGTGTGGGAGATATCGAGGACGTCCAGTGGGGGTGTCTTCGGCGTGTCTTCGGCGTGTCGCGTGCGGGCCCCGCCCGGGGCGGCGCCGAGGTGACCGAACTCACGGACAAATGTGTGACCTGCGGCACTCTGAAGGCCTGATTCGGAGGGGTGTTCGGGGGGTGCCGACCTGCGAATATCAACCGTGTCACTCACAAGATCTCGGGTTGTGCGTTTCTGTCGGCCACTAGGTGTAGTGTCTACACAGCCGAGGGGCACAATGGGAACGCACCGGATCCCGGGTCGGAAAACAGGCTCTTTCCTCGGCACGCAGAGCACACATCCGTAGCTCGCAAGGCCGTGGAAAGAGGGACCATCAATGAGCATCACCGTCTACACCAAGCCCGCCTGCGTTCAGTGCAATGCCACCTACCGTGCCCTCGACAAGGCCGGTCTCGAATACGACATTGTCGACATCTCCGAGAACCCCGAGGCGCGTGACTTCGTCATGGCGCTCGGGTACCTCCAGGCGCCCGTCGTGGTGGCCGGGGACGACCACTGGTCCGGCTTCCGTCCGGATCGCATCAAGACCCTCACCGCTAACGCTGCTTGAAGCGTCAGGGGGCCGGTCGAATCTCAGCTCGAGTAAGAGGGTGAACACCGATGGCATCGCTGGTGTACTTCTCCAGCGCGTCGGAGAACACGCACCGATTCGTCCAGCGGCTCGGTGTCCTCGCCGCGCGCATCCCGCTTCATGACCGCGAAGGCACGTTCGAGGTCGACGAACCATACGTACTGATCGTCCCCACCTACGGTGGCGGCACAACGGCGATGGGTCGCGACACCAGTTACGTGCCCAAGCAAGTCATCCGATTCTTGAACAACAAGCACAATCGCTCGCTGATACGCGGGGTGATTGCTGCAGGCAACACGAACTTCGGCGAGTCCTACTGCTTCGCCGGGAACGTGATTGCCCAGAAGTGTCAGGTCCCGTACCTGTACCGCTTCGAACTCATGGGAACACCAGAGGATGTCGTCGCCGTGCGCGAGGGCCTCGAACAATTCATGGAGAGTGAACAGTGGCACCGACCATCACAGATTCAGCCCCGGCTGGGAGTGTAGAGCGCGCTGCGGCACGACCCGACGCATCGGCGGGCGAGCTGGACTACCACGCGCTCAACGCGATGCTGAACCTGTACGGCCCGAACGGAGAGATCCAGTTCGAGAAGGACCGCGAGGCGGCCAATCAGTACTTTCTCCAGCACGTCAACCAGAACACCGTCTTCTTCCACAACCTGGACGAGAAGCTGGACTACCTGGTCAAGGAGAACTACTACGAGCCCGAGGTGCTCGACCAGTACTCCCGTACGTTCGTGAAGTCACTGATCGACCGCGCCTACGCGAAGAAGTTCCGCTTCCCGACGTTCCTCGGTGCTTTCAAGTACTACACCTCGTACACGCTCAAGACGTTCGACGGCAAGCGTTACCTCGAGCGCTTCGAGGACCGTGTCTGCATGGTCGCGCTCACCCTCGCGGCAGGTGACGAGACGCTCGCGACCCAGTTGGTCGACGAGATCATCGCCGGACGCTTCCAGCCGGCGACCCCGACGTTCCTCAACTCCGGCAAGAAGCAGCGCGGCGAGCCCGTGTCGTGTTTCCTGCTGCGCATCGAGGACAACATGGAGTCCATCGGGCGCTCCATCAACTCGGCCCTGCAGCTGTCCAAGCGCGGCGGCGGAGTTGCCTTGCTGCTCACCAACGTTCGTGAGCACGGCGCTCCGATCAAGAAGATCGAGAACCAGAGCTCGGGCGTCATCCCGATCATGAAGCTGCTCGAGGACTCGTTCTCGTACGCCAACCAGCTCGGTGCCCGTCAGGGCGCCGGTGCGGTGTACCTGCACGCGCACCACCCGGACATCTACCGGTTCCTCGATACCAAGCGTGAGAACGCGGACGAGAAGATCCGCATCAAGACCCTGTCGCTGGGCGTCGTGATCCCGGACATCACGTTCGAGCTCGCGAAGAAGAACGAGGACATGTACCTGTTCTCGCCGTACGACGTCGAGCGCATCTACGGTGTGCCGTTCGCGGACATCAACGTCACCGAGAAGTACCACGAGATGGTCGACGACAAGCGGATCCGCAAGTCGAAGATCAAGGCGCGCGAGTTCTTCCAGACCCTCGCGGAGCTGCAGTTCGAGTCGGGTTACCCGTACATCATGTTCGAGGACACGGTGAACCGGGCGAACCCCATCGAGGGCAAGATCACGCACTCGAACCTGTGCTCGGAGATCCTGCAGGTCTCGACGCCGTCGACATTCAACGACGACCTGTCCTACAGCCATGTCGGCAAGGACATCTCGTGCAACCTGGGCTCGCTCAACATTGCACTGACGATGGACTCGCCCGACTTCGCGAAGACCATCGAGACCTCGATTCGTGCGCTCACCGCGGTGTCGGATCAGACGCACATCTACTCGGTGCCGTCGATCGAGCAGGGCAACAACGACTCTCACGCCATCGGCCTGGGGCAGATGAATCTGCACGGCTACCTCGCCCGTGAGCGCATCCACTACGGCTCCGAAGAGGGCATCGACTTCACGAACATCTACTTCTACACGGTCGTGTTCCACGCGGTCCGCGCGTCGAACGAGATCGCCAAGGAGCGCGGCACCTACTTCAAGGGCTTCCCGCAGTCCAAGTACGCGTCGGGCGAGTACTTCGACAAGTACACCGACCGGGTGTGGGAGCCCGCCACCGACCGGGTGCGCGCGCTGTTCGCGGACGCCGGCGTGCACATCCCGACGCAGGACGACTGGCGTGAGCTCAAGGCGTCGGTGCAGAAGTACGGCATCTACAACCAGAACCTGCAGGCGGTCCCGCCGACCGGCTCGATCTCGTACATCAACAACTCCACCAGCTCCATCCACCCGGTGGCCGCGAAGATCGAGATCCGCAAGGAAGGCAAGATCGGGCGCGTCTACTATCCGGCCCCGTACCTGACGAACGACAACCTGGAGTACTACCAGGATGCGTACGAGATCGGGTACGAGAAGATCATCGACACCTACGCTGCGGCGACGCAGCACGTCGACCAGGGCCTGTCGCTGACGCTGTTCTTCAAGGACACCGCCAGCACGCGTGACGTCAACCGCGCGCAGATCTACGCGTGGCGTAAGGGCATCAAGACGCTGTACTACATCCGTCTTCGCCAGATGGCACTCGAGGGCACTGAGGTGGAGGGTTGCGTCTCATGCATGTTGTGATCGTCAATTCCGAAGCCCCGCACCGAAACTCGAAGAGGGAAGAACGATGACCACCGCTCCCCATGCGCACTCTCCGGCCGACGGCACGCGCATCAAGTTGATCGACCGCGTTTCGGCGATCAACTGGAACCGCGTCCCCGACGAGAAGGACTCCGAGGTGTGGGACCGCCTCACCGGCAACTTCTGGCTGCCGGAGAAGGTGCCGGTGTCCAACGACATCCAGTCGTGGGCCACGCTGACCCCCACCGAGCAGCAGCTCACGATGCGCGTGTTCACCGGCCTGACACTGCTGGACACCATCCAGGGCACCGTCGGCGCCGTGAGCCTCATCCCCGATGCGGTCACCCCGCACGAGGAGGCCGTGCTCACCAACATTGCGTTCATGGAGTCCGTGCACGCGAAGAGCTACTCGCAGATCTTCTCGACGCTGTGCACCACGCGCGAGATCGACGATGCGTTCCGCTGGTCCGAGGAGAACCCGAACCTCCAGCGCAAGGCGCAGATCGTGCTCGACTACTACCGCGGTGAGGATCCACTCAAGCGCAAGGTCGCCTCGACGCTGCTCGAGAGCTTCCTGTTCTACTCAGGTTTCTACCTGCCGATGTACTGGTCGTCGCGGGCCAAGCTCACCAACACGGCCGACATGATTCGCCTGATCATCCGCGATGAAGCGGTGCACGGCTACTACATCGGCTACAAGTACCAGCGTGGACTCGAGCAAATCACCGAGGCCGAACGCGAGGAGCTCAAGAACTACACGTTCGAGCTGCTGTTCGAGCTGTACGACAACGAGGTCGAGTACACCCAGGACCTGTACGACGAGGTCGGGCTCACCGAGGACGTCAAGAAGTTCCTGCGCTACAACGCCAACAAGGCGCTGATGAACCTCGGCTACGAGGGCCTGTTCCCGAAGGACGAGACGGACGTCAACCCGGCGATCCTCTCGGCACTCTCGCCGAACGCGGACGAGAACCACGACTTCTTCTCCGGGTCGGGTTCGAGCTACGTCATCGGCAAGGCCGTCAACACCGAGGACGAGGACTGGGACTTCTAGTTCCATCCCACCCGCTGTGGCCGTGTGTCACATGCGTTCAGTGCACGCTGAACGCATGTGACACACGGCCGTCGGCGTTTCAGAGATCGGTTCGGAGGGATCGGAGGGCGACGACATCCCGGAGGCGGACAGCGGACGGCGAGTTGTCGTAGCTGCCCAGCCACGTGCTGTTCGAAAAGGTGCTGAGGACGTCGAACGCCCCGATCAGCCACCACTTCAGCAGGTACCCGAGCGTCGGCCACTGACCGTCGGAGGGGCGGATGACGCACAGTCCGGTCAGGGCCTTGCCGATCGTCGTGTGGAAGATGCGCTGGGCCACGACGCGCTGCAGGAGCGAGGCGAGAATCCACCCGATGGGCAGCGCGAGCGGTGCCCAGTCTGCGACGGCCGGGATGTCGAGGCAGACGATCATCGCGACGACCCCGACCGCGATGTGCAGGAAGAGATCGACGACGAAGGCGATCACCTGACGTAGTTGACGCGGCGATGGATATCGCGGATCGTCGGCCTCGCCGTGTTTCGACGGGGGGTGATCCGGTGTCGGCACGGTCCCCGGGGGTATTGCTGCGTCGAATCCTGGTGTGGTCACCGGAAGAGATTGGCGCAGCGAGGGCGGGATTCGCAATGTCTGGACCGGATTTCGTCGGGTCCGGCACGGCGTCAGGCGTGGAACCAGGCCTCGGGGCGGCCGGCGAGCGCCTTGTCGATCCGCCGGCGCGACGACTCGGTCATGTCAGTCGGCAGTTCGTCGGGCGGGAACCATCGAACCTCGAGGTTCTCGTCGTCGGCGACGTGCGCCTCACCGGAGACGGCGCGAGCAAGGAAGCACACGTCGAGATAGCTCGCGATGTCGCCGTTCGCGTAGGTGATGGGTCCGGCGGTGTCGACACTGGTGACTCGTACGAGTTCCGCGTCCAGCCCGGTCTCCTCACGAATCTCCCGCAGTACCGCTGGGCCCGGTTCCTCATCGGGTTCGAGGATGCCCGACACGACTGCCCACAGGCCGTTGTCCGCGCGCAGAGTGAGCAGGACGCGGTTGTCACGGTCGAGCACTACAGCACTCACGCCTGCCAGCCACAGGGGAGCGTGCCCGACATGTTCACGCAGTGCTGCAACGAATTCGGGGATCGGCATCGAGGGTCCTAGTTGACGTACCCGTTGAGGGTGGCCCTCAGATCGGTGAGAACCGCGCGAGCGGCGACCAGGCCATTGCCGGCGTTCCAGATCTCGTCCTCGACGGCGAAGACCCGATTGTCGGTGACAGCGCCGAGTTCGTGCCAAGCGTCGGATTCCATTACCTCGGTGCCGTGAGTCAGTCCGTCCGATCCGTCGAAGCTGACGTAGATCAGGTCTCCCTCCGCGTCACCGAGGTTGTCGATGTCCTTGGATGCGACGTCGATTCGCTGATATGGCGGACGCTGCACACCGGCGTCCGCGAGCACCTGCCCGGAGAAGCTGCCCGGCCCCTCGATCGCTGTCGTATCCGAACGGAAAAGGATGACCGACGCCTGCGTCAGGCGCGCGTCGATATCGGTTCCGGTCCGCGCTGCGTCCGCGAGATAGGAGTCTAGGGCCTGCTGTGCCGCGACGGCACGCCCCATCGCCTTTCCGGAGGCGAGGAACTGCGCCTTCCAGAACACCGGGTCGCCGCCGGTGAAGACGGTGGGTGCGACGGCATTGAGCTGACCTGCCAGCTCCGGACTCGCCGGGGCGGACCCGAGGATGAGCTCGGGTGCTGCCTCGCGGATTCGGGCCATGTCCGGATTCGAGACCGGCCCGATGCTCGGCAGTTCCGAGATCCCGGTGCCCAGGTACGACGGCTGTGGGGTGTCGCCGGAGCCGGTGGCGGCGCCGACGACGCGCTCCCACAGCCCCAGAGCGCACACCGAATCCATCGCTGCACTGTCCAGTACGACAATCCGCTGTGGGTCCGGTGCGCCTGGATCGGCGGGTGTCGGAGTGGCACATGCGGCGCGGGTGTCCCGCTCGATCCCCACGACGCCGGCGCCGGCGATTCGCGTCGTCGTGCGCACGATCGTGCTTGCGTCGTCGTCGGTCGTGCTACCGCATGCGGTGAGTCCCGCGAGGACCGCGGTGGCCGCCATCAGGGCGGTGGCGGCGCGGCGGACTGGACGGGCGAGCGTGGCACTGGACAATTCGACGACTTCCTGTTCGACGAGATCCTGCGATCGGGCCGATTCAGGTTAGCTGCTGTGCGGGTCGACTCCGAACGTCTGCGCCAGGTCGTCGTTGCTGTCGACAACCATGACCCGTTGGTTGCTGGGTGGTGATGTCGCCGGCGCCGCGGAGGTGCCCGAAGGAGCGTGGGAACGCTGCCGAGGGGTGGGACGTTGTGACGGTGGACGAGCTGATGGGCGAGCGGAGATGAGGACAGGGTTCGTGGGCAGGTTCTGGTGAGGGAATCCTTACAGTTCAGCGAGTGGTAGTCGAGTGCGCGGGTGTTCCGGTGGTCACCGCTCGGTCCCGCCGCCGACACGCCGACGCTCCCGGGGAGGCGCCCCCGTTGTGCTGACAAAGGCCAGGTTGCGGGCTGTGAACACCCGGTCTGAGGGCGGCAAGTACGACAGTGAGTAGGACCCGGTCCACGGAGTCTGAAGGCACCGTCTACGATTCGTAGAGCGCAAGCCAGAGAACGTTCGCCTCGCAGCCCGGGGCAGACGCGCATTCAGGAGGATCAGTGACTGCCGTAGCGCCCCAGCCAGTCCCGGAGATAGCAGCGAGGCCATACCCGCCGCGGCAGGGACCTAAGGGCTCGTTCATCTATAAAATGATCACGACCACCGATCCCAAGGTGCTCGGTGTCATGTACCTGGTGACGTCGTTCGCGTTCTTCCTCATCGGTGGCCTCATGGCGCTGCTGATGCGTAGCGAACTCGCCGTCCCGGGTCTGCAGTTCCTGTCGAACGAGCAGTTCAACCAGCTGTTCACGATGCACGGCACGATCATGCTGCTGCTGTACGCGACGCCGGTGGTGTTCGGTTTCGCGAACTACATCCTGCCGCTGCAGATCGGTGCCCCCGACGTGGCGTTCCCGCGTCTGAACGCGTTCAGCTACTGGCTGTACCTGTTCGGCGCGATCATCACCACGGCCGGCTTCATCACCCCCGGTGGTGCCGCCGACTTCGGTTGGACCGCCTACACCCCGCTGTCGAGCGCACTGCACTCGCCTGGCGTCGGCGCAGATCTGTGGATCATGGGCCTCGCGATCGCGGGCCTCGGTACCATCCTCGGCGGCGTGAACATGATCACGACGGTGGTGTGCTTGCGCGCCCCCGGTATGACGATGTTCCGGATGCCGATCTTCACCTGGAACATCCTGATCACCAGCATCCTCATCCTGCTGGCGTTCCCGCTGCTGACCGCCGCCTTCATGGGTCTGTGGGTGGATCGCCATCTCGGTGGCCATATCTTCGACCCCGCTACCGGTGGCGTCCTGCTGTGGCAGCACCTGTTCTGGTTCTTCGGCCACCCCGAGGTCTACATCATCGCGCTGCCGTTCTTCGGCATCGTCTCGGAGATCTTCCCGGTGTTCTCCCGTAAGCCGATCTTCGGCTACAGCGGCCTGGTCTACGCGACCATGGCGATCGCGGCACTCTCGATCGCGGTGTGGGCGCACCACATGTACGCCACCGGCGCCGTTCTGCTGCCGTTCTTCTCGTTCATGACATTCCTCATCGCGGTTCCGACCGGCGTGAAGTTCTTCAACTGGATCGGCACGATGTGGAAGGGCCAGTTGACGTTCGAATCCCCGATGCTCTTCTCGGTCGGCTTCCTGGTGACCTTCCTCTTCGGTGGTCTGTCGGGTGTGCTGCTCGCGAGCCCGCCGATCGACTTCCACGTCACCGACTCGTACTTCGTGATCGCCCACTTCCACTACGTGCTCTTCGGCACCATCGTGTTCGCCACCTACGCGGGCATCTACTTCTGGTTCCCGAAGATGACCGGCCGCATGCTGGACGAGCGACTCGGCAAGTGGCACTTCTGGTTGACCTTCCTCGGTTTCCACGCCACCTTCCTGGTGCAGCACTGGCTCGGTGCGGAGGGCATGCCGCGCCGTTACGCCGACTACCTCCCGTCCGACGGCTTCACCATGCTGAACTCGATCTCCACGATCGGCTCGTTCATCCTGGGCGCTTCGACGCTGCCGTTCCTGTGGAACGTCTTCAAGAGCTACCGCTACGGTGAGGTCGTCACGGTCGACGACCCGTGGGGCTACGGCAACTCGCTCGAATGGGCCACCACGTGCCCGCCGCCGCGGCACAACTTCACCGAGCTGCCCCGGATCCGCAGCGAGCGTCCGGCCTTCGAGCTGCACTACCCGCACATGGTCGAGCGCATGCGCGAGGAGGCACACGTCGGAATCGGCCACGGCGGCAAGCACGCCACCGCGGTCTTGGAAGACAGCAAGTCCTAGCGGACCGAACGGTCCCAGCTCTATCGGAAGGCCCCACCCGAACCCTGTATGCAGAGGGATCGGGCGGGGCCTTTCCCGTGTCCCAGCGCTGGCTTGGCAGAATGGGGCGGTATTCATTTGCACATAGTTCGAGTTGAACGATCGGAGTTCTGGGTGGGTGCGTCAGACGCCACTGTTCTGGTGACGGTTACAGGTCCGGACCGGCCCGGCGTGACGTCGGTGCTCTTCGCGGCGTTGTCTCGTCACGACGTGAGCCTGCTCGATGTGGAACAGGTCGTGATCCGCGGCCGTCTCACGCTCGGTGTTCTGGTTGTGTGTCCCACCGATCCGGAGGCTCTCCAGGAGGAGCTCGAGGAGGCGATGGACACAGTCGGCATGCATGTCGACGTCGAGATCGGTGCCGATCCGGCAGGCCGCCAGCATGTGTCCACCCATGCCGTGGTCGTGCTCGGCAGCCCTGTCAGTGCGCGCGCGTTCCGCTCGCTGTCCCGCGAGCTGGCCCGCCAGGGCGCCAACATCGACTCGATCCGTGGCATCGCCGACTACCCGGTCACCGGGCTCGAGCTGATGGTCACGGCGTCGAATACCGGTGCCGACGCGGATGCGCAGCTGCGCACCGGCCTCGCCGGGATCGCGGCCGGCGAGAACGTCGATGTGGCGGTCGAGCACGCGGGTCTGGCGAGGCGCGCCAAGCGCCTCATCGTGTTCGATGTCGATTCGACGCTTGTACAGGGCGAGGTCATCGAGATGCTGGCGGCCCGAGCCGGAGTGGAGGACGAGGTCCGCGCCGTCACCGAGTCGGCGATGCGCGGCGAGATCGACTTCGCCGAGTCTCTGCACCAGCGGGTCGCCACGCTCGCCGGTCTCGACGCATCCGTTATCGATGACGTCGCCGCCGAGCTGCAGCTGACACCGGGTGCCCGGACCACGATCCGGACCCTGCGCCGCCTCGGCTACCACTGTGGCGTCGTTTCCGGCGGCTTCCGCCAGGTGATCGAGGGTCTCGCGCACGAGCTGGAACTCGACTTCGTCCAAGCCAACACGCTCGAGATCGTCGACGGCCGGCTCACCGGCCGAGTGGTCGGCGAGATTGTCGACCGCGCCGCCAAGGCCACGGCGCTTCGGAAGTTCGCCGCCGAGGTCGGGGTGCCCATGGAGCAGACCGTCGCGGTCGGCGACGGCGCCAACGACATCGACATGCTCAACGCTGCCGGGCTCGGCGTGGCGTTCAATGCCAAGCCCGCGCTGCGGGAGGTCGCGGATACGGCGCTCTCGCACCCGTTCCTCGACGCGGTGCTGTTCGTACTCGGTGTCACCCGTGACGAGGTCGAGGCCGCGGACGCGGTGGATGGCGTCGTACGGCGCGTGCCGATCCCATGACCGTGACGGCGGACGGGTTGGCGGTCCGGCACGCGGTGTTGGCCGCAGGCTACGGTCATGCGCCGGACCCGTCCGATCCCGCCCGGGTGCTCGCGATGCCCCTGGTGCTGCACATCCCCAAGATTGATCCGCCTGCTCGCAGCGCCCTGCTCGCGGCGGCGGCGTCGGCGACCGTCGCGCTGTGCCTCGACGAGCGCGTCGGGCCGGACGCGGACGGCCAACCCGGGCCGTGGCAGCAGGCCTACCGGGAATGGACCGGTGCCCGCATCCGCAAGGTTGCGCGGCGGGCTCGTGGTGCCCAGTGGCTCGCGGCACAGGACGTGGACGGCGTCACCGTCGATATCGCCGGCGCCCGCGCCCGCGCCCTGGTACCCGGGCCGGTCGGCGACCTCGATCCGCGGATCAAGAAACTGCAGATCGGCGGCACCGACCTCGAGCACGACGAGCCGGGCCCGTCCGACCCCGCGGTTCCGACATTGTGGATCAACGCATCCCTCGAGATGACCGTCGGGAAGGCCGCAGCCCAGGTAGGGCATGCGTCCATGCTGCTCGCGGGTGCGATGTCACTCGACCGGGTCCGGCGGTGGGCGGCCGACTCCTTCCACTGTGCGGTCCGAGACGCCGATCCCCGGCGGTGGGCGGCGCTGTGCGCCGAGGTCGCGAACGGAACCGCGATCGCGGTGCGGGACGCGGGCTTCACCGAGGTGGAACCCGGCTCGATGACGGTGATCGCACCGATCCGCTGACAGCACAGGCCGACACGCACGTCCGGTCCGGTCTGCGAGGTTGGCAAGCGATACGGGAGGATGGTCGCTGTGTCGGAACCAGATCCTGATCTCCTCATCGATTTCGAAGACGTCCTGATTCGCCGTGGCGGAGCGACCCTCGTCGGCCCGGTCTCCTGGAAAGTGGAGTTGGACGAGAAGTGGGTCGTACTCGGCCCCAACGGCGCGGGCAAGACGTCGCTGCTGCGCATGGCCGCCGCCGAGATACACCCGACGTCCGGCGTCGCCCGCCTGTTCGGCGAGACGTTCGGCCAGGTCGACATCACCGAACTGCGTCCGCGGATCGGATTGTCGTCGTCGGCGCTCGCGCACCGGGTTCCGGCCGACGAGGTCGTGAGCGACCTGGTGGTGTCGGCGGGCTACTCGGTGCTCGGACGCTGGCGTGAGCGCTACGAGGACATGGACACCGAGCGGGCCGTCGAGACGCTCGAGAGCCTCGGCGCCGAGCACCTCGCCAACCGCACCTACGGCACGCTGTCCGAAGGGGAGCGCAAGCGCGTCCTCATCGCCCGTGCGCTGATGACGGATCCCGAACTTCTGCTGCTCGACGAGCCCGCCGCCGGCCTCGACCTCGGAGGCCGCGAGGAACTGGTCGCTCGTCTCGGGGACCTCGCCGCCGATCCGGATTCGCCCGCGACCGTCCTCATCACGCACCACGTCGAGGAGATCCCGCCCGGCTTCACACACGCGCTGCTGCTCACGGAGGGACGTGTCGTGTCGCAGGGCCTGCTCGACGACGTGATCACCGCCGAGAACCTCAGCGCGGCATTCAGCCAGTCCATCAGCCTGGACCGGGTCGACGGCCGGTTCTTCGCGCGCCGTACCCGGCATCCCGGGCTGCACCGGGCCTGACACCCCGGCCGGGCTTGCGGCCGTGTAAACGGGCCGTGCAGACACCAGTGGGACTGCCTATGCGGCCTCGGTCGCTCGACGCGTAGGTTCCGGGTATGGGAACTACGCGTGAGCCGGATACCGTCGAGCAGGACAAAGCAGCCGTACCGGCGCCGAAGGATGCGTCCACCGTCATGCTCGTTCGTGACGGCGAGGCCGGTGTCGAGGTATTCCTGCTCCGGCGGGTGGCAGGCATGGCATTTGCGGGCGGGATGACGGTGTTCCCCGGCGGCGGGGTCGACCAGTCCGACGGCGAGGCCGACGTTCGCTGGGCAGGTCCGCCGGTCTCGTGGTGGGCCGAGCGGTTCGGCGTCGACGAGGCACGGGCCAAGGCACTGGTGTGCGCGGCGGTCCGCGAGACGTTCGAGGAGTGCGGCGTGCTGCTTGCAGGTCCCACCGCCGATACCGTCGTCGCCGACACCACCGGGTACTCGGATGCGCGCCGTCAACTCGAGTCGCGGGAGTTGTCGTTCGCCGATTTCCTCGCTCGCGAGAATCTCGTGCTGCGAGCGGATCTGCTGCGCCCGTGGGCCAATTGGATCACCCCGGTGCAGGAGGGGAGGCGCTACGACACTCGCTTCTTCGTCGCGGTACTGCCGGAGGGTCAGCTGGCGGACGGGAACACATCGGAGGCCGCGGAGGTCGCGTGGCGGACCCCGGCGGCAGCGGTCGAGGATTGGCGCGAGCGCCGCAGCGTCCTGCTGCCGCCCACGTGGAGCCAGCTCGATGCCCTCGGTGGATTCGACGGCGTCGACGCGATTCTCGCGGCGGAGCCGGAGATCTCGCCGATCCTGCCGGATCTCAGTTTCGTCGACGGCAAGCCGCGCGTCGCCTTCCCCGGGGATGAGGGCTACTACGACACCGGGGCATTGCCCTGGGGTGCCGACCAGTAGCCTGAGCCACATGGCTGAGTTTGTGACCCTCGAGGTTTCCGAAGGTATCGGCACGATCCGTCTGTCGCGTCCCCCGATGAACGCCCTGAACCGTCAGGTGCAGGAAGAGATTCGGGCTGCGGCACGCGAGGCGACGGTCGATCCGGAGGTCAAGGTTGTCATCGTCTACGGCGGCGAGAAGGTGTTCGCTGCGGGTGCGGACATCAAGGAGATGGCCGAGCTGAACTTCGGGCAGATGAGCGACATCATCGGCGACCTGCAGTCGGCGCTCGGTTCGATCTCGGACATCCCCAAGCCGACGGTCGCTGCAATCACCGGCTATGCACTCGGCGGCGGGCTCGAAGTCGCACTCGGCGCCGACCGTCGTATCGCCGGCGACAACGTCAAGCTCGGAGTCCCGGAGATCCTGCTGGGCATCATTCCCGGTGGCGGCGGCACGCAGCGTCTGGCCCGTCTCGTGGGTCCGGCCAAGGCAAAGGACATGGTGTTCACCGGTCGCTTCGTCGGTGCCGAGGAGGCCCTGCAGATCGGCCTGATCGACGAGATGGTCGCTCCTGACGAGGTGTACAACGCGGCCCGGACGTGGGCCTCACAGTTCACCGGGGCCGCGAGCCGCGCGCTCGCCGCCGCGAAGGCCGCAATCGACGAGGGCCTCGACACCGATCTGGCGACGGGGCTCAAGATCGAGCGCCACCTGTTCGCCTCGCTGTTTGCGACCGCGGACCGCACGATCGGCATGGAGTCGTTCGTCGAGAACGGCCCCGGTAAGGCGAAGTTCACCGGGGAGTGACTCGTCTCGCGATTTGCGCACCTGCCGTCGTTTCCTGCCGCCAGGAACCACGACAGGTGCGCAAATCGCGGCCTGGAACGGCGCAAAACTAGAACTTGTTCATTCCTTACCATTGGGTAGGATTTCCTGCATGACTGCAAGCCCGAACGACGGGATCGATCCCGCGCCGAACCCGCACGCAACCGCCGAACAGGTCGAGGCTGCGCTGAAGGATACGAAGCTCGCCCAGGTGCTTTACCACGACTGGGAAGCCGAGACCTACGACGACAAGTGGTCGATCTCGTACGACGAGCGTTGCATCGAGTACGCGCGGGGCCGGTTCGACGCAGTGGCGGGCGATCAGCCGTTGCCGTACGAGCGTGCGCTGGAGCTCGGCTGCGGCACGGGCTTCTTCCTGCTCAACCTCATGCAGGGTGGCGTCGCCAAGACCGGTTCGGTCACCGACCTGTCTCCGGGCATGGTCAAGGTCGCAATGCGCAACGCGGAACACCTGGGGCTGTCGGTCGACGGGCGCGTGGCCGACGCCGAGACCATCCCGTACGAGGACAACACGTTCGACCTCGTCGTCGGGCACGCCGTGCTGCACCACATCCCGGACGTCGAACAGTCGATGCGCGAGGTGCTGCGCGTCCTCAAGCCGGGTGGCCGTTTCGTCTTCGCCGGCGAGCCCAGCACGGTCGGCAACTTCTACGCTCGCTGGCTCGGGCGTGCGACGTGGGCGGCCACCACCAATGTCACGAAGCTGCCGTTCCTCTCGGATTGGCGTCGTCCGCAGGCCGAGCTCGACGAGTCGTCCCGTGCCGCGGCACTCGAGGCCGTCGTCGATCTGCACACGTTCGATCCCACCGACCTCGAGAACATTGCGAAGTCCGCCGGTGCGGTAGAGGTCAAGGCCAAGACGGAGGAGTTCGCCGCGGCGTTGCTGGGCTGGCCGGTCCGCACCTTCGAGGCAGCCGTGCCGCCGGAGAAACTGGGCCGGGGATGGGCCATGTTCGCGTTCGGTGGTTTCAAGACGCTGAGCTGGCTGGACGACAAGCTGCTCCAGCATGTGGTTCCGCGGAACTTCTTCTACAACGTGATGATCACCGGTGTGAAGCCCGGCGTCACCAACTGAGCTGAACCGACGACCCTTGGGCTACGACTTCACGATCGCCGACGTCGGGTACCTGCGCAGCGAGGAAGGTATCGCCGCGCTGGCGGAGACGGCAGGGTCGGAACTGTCCACGCGCACGCGCCTGGCCGACATCGGCAGGGCGCGTGCGCGTTTCGGTGACCGGGCGGCACTGCTGATCGAAACGGTGCTGCTGCGGCGCAAGGCACAGGCCAAGCTCGACGAGGCCGAGTCCTGGTTGTTCACCGACGACGCACTGCAGCAGGCGACGCCGTCCGTGGTGGCCCGCCACCGCGGTGCTCGCCTTGCCGGACGCATCGTCCACGACGTCACCTGTTCGATCGGCGCCGAGCTGTCGGCACTGGTCCCGTTGGCGGACAGGGTGATCGGCAGCGACCTCGATCCGGTGCGGCTGGTCATGGCCGCACACAACGTGCCCGGCGCCGCGCTCGTCCGAGCGGATGCGCTGCACCCCTGCACGCGCGACACCGTCGTGATCGCCGATCCGGCACGGCGATCCGGAGGTAAGCGCACCCACGATCCGGCGGCGCTCATGCCGCCGCTGCCGGATCTCCTCGACGTCTATGCCGGTCGCGATCTCGCGGTCAAGTGCGCACCGGGACTGGATTTCGACCGGCTCGACTGGGACGGCGAGGTGGAGGTGGTCTCGCTCGACGGCGGGGTGCGCGAAGCGTGCCTGTGGTCGCCGGGTCTGGCGGATCCAGGGGTACGGCGCCGCGCGAGCGTGCTGCAATCGGGTGGAATGTCGTGGGATCTCACCGATGCCGAGCCGGACGACATCCCGGAGCGCGAACCGGGGGAGTGGATCATCGATCCCGACGGAGCAGTCGTGCGTTCCGGGCTGGTTCGCCACTACGCGGCCCGGCACGGGCTGTGGCAGTTGGACCCGCGGATCGCGTACCTCACCGGCGACAGCGTCCCCGAGGGCGTGCGGGGCTTCCGAGTGCTGGCCCAGCTCAAGTACACCGAGAAGGCACTGCGTCAGGAACTGGCCGCGCGCGACTGTGGATCGGCCGAGATTCTGGTCCGCGGCCTCGACATCGACCCGGCCGTGCTGCGGCCGCGGCTGAAGCTGCGCGGCACCACGCCATTGTCGGTGGTGCTCACGCGAATCGGACGTACGCCCATCGCCTTCGTGTGCGCGGCGCGGGACTGAGCACTGTCTACTTCAGGACGAACAACTCCCCGATCAGGGTCAGGGTGAGGATCTCGCCGTCCGGGCCGACCGATGTGCCGACGGTGAGCCCCGTCGCGCCGGGAAGCGTGTCCTGGTCCTGGGTTTCGCCGCTTCCGGTATCGAACGCGAGCATCGCGAGCCCGGCGTCGCCTCCGCGGACAACGGTGTAGCCGGTGTTGCCTGCGGTCTGCGCCGGCGCACCCAGGTGCAGCAGATCGCCACGCTCCCAAACCAGTTCGGCACGGTCGCCGAGATCGCGGAGTGCGAGCAGACGGCCGTTCTCGCCGCCGGCCGGGATGATCAGTCCGTCAGCGGACGTCGACGGGCTGCCCAGCGCGGTGTACCCGAGATCGTAGCTCCACTTCGGATCACCGGTCGTGGCGTCGACAGCCCACATGTGTTCGGCATTGTCATTGGCGTACACGGTCTTTCCGTCCGCCGACAGGTCAGGGCTCGATGCACTGCCGCCGGGAAGCGTCCCGGTGGACCAGTCCTCGACGATTCCAGGGTTGTCACCGCCGGTGTACCGCATGGCCACCAGGTCAGCCTGTGTCGCTCCGGGACGCCACAGCGTGAAGACGAATCGGCCACTGTCCAGATCCATCGCGGGGGCGTTGGCCACTGGGCAGCGCTCGGATCCGAGGAAGCACGCGTCGAGCCCCTGGGTGTTCGGTACCGGTTCGACGTTCATGCCCTGTGTCCACGACGCCGGCGGGATGAGGTCGTACGACGGGACCACCTTGAAGCCGGTCTGCGGGTCGAGGACGTTGATCTGACCGAGCTGAGTGATGAACAGCAGATTGCCGTCACCGGTGAACTGCGCAGAGAGCGGGGTGCCCGTCACCGGTGTGCGCCAACGCAGCTGGCCGTGTTCGTTGAACGAGTTCATCGCCCCGTCCTCGCCCACGTAGATGTTGGTCGCGGTGTCGATGACGGGCGTCGCGTCGGCCACTCCCGGGCCTACTCGGTTGCACCAGCGTTTGCGGCCGGTGTCCATCTGGAACGAGAAGAGATTGCAGCCCTTCTCCGACCGTGACGTGAGGAAGATCTGGCCGTTGGCGGCCACCGACGCGTACGTGGGCGTCGGGCTTCCGATGGGGCGGGACCACGCGAGGTCGAGCGACCGCGAGCCCGTGACGGAGCTGGTGTCGCTGTTGCGGGCGTCGGAGTGCATGCCTGGCCATCCGCCGGCACCGAAGACGTCGACGGTGCCGGAACTCCCGCCGCATCCGGTGAGAAGGAGGGCCGAGATCGCCGTCAGCGCCACTGCCGACGTACGTAGGGCATGCCGCATTACATCTCCTCGCGTCGAGATCTGCTCGGACCAGAGACTATCCCGGCGCCGAGTCGCTGCCGACGGACCGCCCCGCCGCATTTCGTGGGATCCTCGAAACAGCTGGCGATGCGCAGCCGATGGACGATCCGCCCGGTTGGAGGTGCGGTCATGAGAATTGGTGTGCCGAAGGAGATCAAGAGCGGGGAACTGCGGGTGGCATTGACCCCCTTTGCTGTCGCCGAGCTCCTCGCCCGCGGGCACAGCGTCCTGATCGAGCGCGGTGCCGGGACCGGGTCGTCGATGCCCGACGCGGATTTCGCCGCGGCCGGAGCGCGGATCCTGGATCGTGCCGAGGATGTGTGGGCCGACGCGGATCTCATCGTGAAGGTCAAGGAGCCACTTGCGCCGGAGTTCGCCCTGATGCGCCGGGGGCAGGTGCTGTTCACCTACCTGCACCTGGCGGCCTCGATCGCATGTACCGAGGCCCTGCTCGGCAGCGGCGTGACTGCCATCGCGTACGAGACCGTCGAGCGCGCCGACGGCTCCCTGCCGCTGCTGGCACCGATGAGTGAGGTCGCGGGACGCCTGGCCACCCAGGTGGGTGCCCACGCCCTTCAGGCCACCGCGGGTGGAGTCGGGCGCGGCATCCTGCTCGGGAGTGTGCCGGGTGTGCCACCGGGACACGTCGTTGTCATCGGGGCGGGCAGCGCGGGAACCCATGCAACGGGGGTCGCGGTCGGAATGGGCGCCCGCGTGACGGTGCTGGATCGCGACGTCGAGCGATTGCGGGCGCTGCACGCACGCTTCGGGTCCCGGATCGCCACCGTCGTGTCGACGCGGACCGAACTCGACGGCATTCTTCCCGAGGCGGATCTGGTGATCGGCGCGGTGTTGGTGCACGGCGCCCGCGCGCCGAAGCTGATCTCGTCCGAGCAGGTCTCACGGATGACCGCGGGGAGTGTTCTCGTCGACATCGCAATTGATCAAGGTGGATGTTTCGAGGATTCGCGGCCAACCACACACGATCATCCGACATACGTGGTTCACGATTCGGTCTTTTACGCTGTTCCCAATATGCCGAGCATTGTTCCCCATACTTCGACCCGCGCTTTGGTAAACGTTACATTGCCGTTCATTTCCGCGGTGGCGGAAAAAGGTTGGCGGGATGCGATGCTCGCCGACTCGGCGCTGGCGAGGGGGTTGAACACGTGTGCTGGCCAGGTCACTCACGAACCGGTTGCAGCTGCGCACTCCATTCCGTTCGTTCCGGTGATCGAAGCGCTCGGCGGCTGAATTGTCGGATAGGGCCGAACATCATCGATGCAATTTATTCGCGCACTGATCGTTGTCGATCATTTATCGAAATTCGACGCGACGGGCGGTCGGAAATTGTGTCTAATGGATTCATGAAGCCGGGAACGCGGACAGAAGCGGAAGCCATGACGCGGGAGTCGTCTCCCACCGACCCGATCGACAACCATCTGCTGGGCACGCGCTTCGCCGGCCATGTGGTCACCACGATGCTCGTCGCGGGGATCGCCGGCGCCGTCGGCATCGTGCTGGCGTCGGTCGTGGCGCTACTCGTGACCGCAGTAGGCGGCGCCGTGACGGCTTGTCTCGTCGCGTACGACGACGAGCTGGTCCGTCGGCGTCGGCGCCGGATCCGAGAGCGCACCGTCGCCCGCGAGCGGGTGCGCGCACAGCACCACACACGCGGCGGACCGCGCGAAAGCGGCCGCGGAGGCATCGGTGTCCGGAACGTATGGAGCGGGCACAGTGTGGGCCGGCACGCGGCCTGATGATCCATGCGGGGCACGTGACGCGGGGCACAGTGCCGGTCCGTAGGCTTGTGTCTCATGACGAGCATGTGGGGCGCACCGTTGCGCTCGAGGTGGCGCGGATCTCGGCGCCACGACAGTGACCAGGCGCGCTTCCTGACGCTGGACTCGCTGAAGTGGGTGCTGGCGAACAAGGCGTACACGCCCTGGTATCTGGTCCGCTACTACCGCCTGGCGAAGTTCAAGCTGGCCAACCCGCACGTGATCTTGCGCGGCATGGTGTTCCTCGGCAAGCGCGTCGAGATCCACTCCACGCCCGGGCTGTCCCGGCTCGAGATCGGTAAGTGGGTTCACATCGGCGACGGCAACGCAATCCGTTGCCATGAGGGCTCGCTGCGCATCGGCGACAAGGTCGTGTTCGGCAAGGACAACGTCGTCAACACCTACCTCGACATCGAGATCGGTGCGTCGACGCTGGTCGCCGACTGGTGCTATATCTGCGACTTCGACCACCGGATGGACGACGTCAATGTTCCGATCAAGGATCAGGGCATCGTCAAGGGCCCGGTCCGCATCGGGCCGGACACCTGGATCGCGGCGAAGGTCACCGTGCTGCGCAACACCCGCGTCGGCCGTGGCTGCGTGCTGGGTGCGCACGCGGTGGTCAAGGGTGATATCCCGGACTTCAGCATCGCGGTCGGATCGCCGGCGAAGGCGGTCAAGAACCGTCGTGCCGACTGGGAAGCAGGTGCAGCCGAGCGGGCGAAGTACATTGCCGCGCTCGAGGACATCGCGCGTAAGAAGGCGGCGAACGACGCCGGAACCAACGGCGCGGCCGTGGGCGGCAACGGTTCCGGAGTCTAGCCGGTAGTGGGCTCCGGCACGGCGGGCAGCGGAGTGCGGAAATGGCGACCGACGCCGGCGACCGCTGCGGGTCGCCGATGTTCACCCGCGGTCGGGCAGTGGGCGTTCGGGAATCGTCGGGCGTGCCAAGGGGTGCCGTACGCGTCGCTTGGCCGCGGCGTACACCTGTACCGTCTCCTCGGCTACCTTGTGCCAGTCGAAGTCCGCGGTCAGACGGTCCCGGGCAGCTCGCGCGCGTAGCTGCGCTGCGGCCGGATCGTCGAGCACCTCGCGGACTGCGGAGGTGAGGCCGTCCACGTCGCCGGGCTCGAACGAGAGCCCGGTCAGTCCGTCCACGACGGCCTCGCCGAGCCCGCCTGCGGTGGACGTGATCAGCGGCGTCCCGGCAGCCGCCGCCTCGAGTGCGATGATGCCGAACGGCTCGTACCGGCTGGGCAGCACGATCGCGTCCGCGCCGTGCAGCCAGCCCAGCAGTTCCTCGTGGTCGAGGTTGCCGAGGAACGTGACCGAACGCGCGACCCGGTGGGTGCGGGCCTGCTGCTGCAACCACTCGAACTGGGTGCCCTCGCCGGCGACGGCCAGCGTCGTCCCGGGATGGCTGCGCCGGATCCGGGGCAGCGCGGCGATCGCGTCCTGCACGCCCTTCTCGTATTCGAGCCGGCCGACGTACAGCAGAGTTGCCGGACCCGATCGCGGCGATCGCGGCCGGTAACTCCAGGTGGTGACATCGATGCCGTTACGGATCACGGTGATCGGCGGCAGTTCCGGCCCGTACAGCTGGGTGACCTCGTCCTGCATCGACGCCGAACAGGTGATGATCGAGTCGGACTCGTTGGCAAGCCACCATTCGACCGAGTGCACCTGACGGTTGATCCGCCCCGAGATCCAGCCGCTGTGCCGCCCGGCCTCCGAGGCGTGCAGCGTCGAGACCAGCGGGACGTCGTAGAACTCGGCGAGCGCGACAGCGGGATGCGCTACCAGCCAGTCGTGCGCGTGCACCACGTCGGGCTGCCAGCCCTCGCCGATGCCGCCCTTCGCCAGCGCGACCCCGGCCCGGACCATCGCGTGACCCATCGCGAGCGTCCACGCCAGCATGTCTTCACCGAAGATGAAGTGCGGCGGATCCTCCGCAACCGCCACCACCAGCACGCCTTCGGAGATCTCGGTGACGGTGGGATGCGTCGACGGGTCCGTGCCCGAGGGACGCCGCGAGAGAACTACCACCTCGTTCCCGGCCTTCGCGAGCTCGGTTGCGAGATGGTGGACGTGCCGGCCGAGGCCGCCGACGACGACCGGCGGGTACTCCCACGAGACGATCAGGATTCTCATCACACGCTCCCAGCGAGTGCAGTGGCATCGGGCAGTCGACGCGCATCGAGCGCGGGGAACAACCCGTCCGCGGCGTTCCAGCCGTCGGCGAGCCTGCGGGCTGTCTCGTTCCGGCCGGACGCCACGGCGCCTGCGATCTCGCGCAACGCGTGTGCGTGCTTGTGGGCCCGATCGCGGGCGTATGCGGCGGCGGTGTCCTTGCTCACCATGAACGCCCAGTCGCTCGAGACCGTCATCAGCGTCTCACGCAGCATCTGGTCGTGGACGCGATTGCGCAGTTCGGGGCCCTGTTCATTGTTGCCCCGCGACTTGTCGATCGTGTCGAGTGCGGTCCGCACCACCTCGGCGTTGAGCTGGACGAGGTCGGCCACCTGATCGCCGGCCCACACGCGCCAGTCCTTGCCCGAGCCCCACGACGAATCCTGCAGCTCGACAGGCTTGCCGACATAGCCGCGGGCACGCGCGTCGGCGAGGGTGCCGATGTCGATCCCGGCCTCGGGGAGCGCACGCAGCACCTTCTCGAGCCACTGCGGCCCTTCGAACCACCAGTGCCCGAACAGTTCGGTATCGAACGCGGCCACCACGAGGGCGGGGCGGCCGACGCGCTCGGATTCGCGGCGAAGCCGGCGGCGGACGGTCTCGACGAAGTCCGCGACGTGCTTGTCGACGGCAGCGGCGGCAAGCTCGGGGTCGTACGGCGCCTTGTCCTCGGATGCGACGGATCGCCCGGTGACGCGGGATGGTTTGAGCCCGGTCGCGTGGTCGTAGGTATGGAAGTCGCGGTACGCGGCGTGGCCGGGGTAGCCGGTCTTCGGCGACCATACTCGGTAGCTGACCTCGAGATCACGCCCGAAGGCCACCACGTCGGAGTCCCACACCGGCCGGCCGGCCGAGGTGTCACCGCGCAGTGCGGGGCCGTCGACCATGAAGTGCGACACACCCGCGGCGGCGTACCCGAGCTCCATGCCCGGCGTATATCCGCACTCGGGCGCCCAGATGCCGGACGGCGTGTGGTCCCAGCGGGCCCGCGCATCGGAGAGTCCCTCGCTGAGTGAGAACGCACGCAGACGCGGGTCGAGCAGCGGCTGGAACGGATGAGCGAGCGGTCCGCCGAGCAGCTCGATGGTGTCGGCGTCGATCAGCTCGCGCAGGACGGGGGAGCCGCCGTGGCGCCAGCGGGTCTCGAAGTCCTCGAGCGCCGCAGCGGACGCGCGATGCTCTCGGGCGCCGAGTTCACGGTGTGAAGCCGACGGCATCCCGGCTGCCTCGTGCGCCCGGATCTGCCAGTTGCCGAGCCAGTGGTGCATGCCGTCCAGGCTGTGTGGGTCGTCGAGCTGCGCGGCCAGCACCGGGGTGACGCCCAGTGTCAGCAGGTGTGAGCGGCCCTCTGCGGCGAGTCGGCGCAGTGCCGAGGTCAACGGCAGGTACGACGCGGCCCACGACTGGTACAGCCACTCCTCGCCGACGGGCCAGCGCCCGTGGTTTGCGAGCCACGGCAGATGCGAGTGCAGGACCAGGCAAAACATGCCGGGCTCGGGGGAAGCCACTGTTCTTCCCCGGGTGTGCGTCACGCCGCTCAATTCAGGGGGTCCTTGATCGCGATGGCGACGAGGTCGAGGCTGTCGTCGATATCGGCCTCGCGGAGTTCGAAGTCGTCGGCGTCGACGTCCTCGACATCGCGGGTGAGGTCCGCCGGCCACGGCTCGCCCGCGAGGGCGCGGTCGATCTGGGCGTTGATGAAAGAGCCGCCGTGCTTGGCATCGAGTTCGCGCAACCGGGGTCCGTGATGGACGCCGGTCATGACGGCCACGCGAAAGCCGGCTTCCACGAGCAGTTCGCTGAGTTCGGCGGCGTTGAGCTCACGGGTGTGGAATGGGTTGAGTGGGGTGTCGCGGCCCGGCGAGAATGTGATCCGGTTCGGTGTACTCACGAGAAGTTCGCCGCCCGGAGCGAGGACTCGGTGGCACTCGCGCAAGAACTGCGCCTGGTCCCAGAGGTGTTCGATCACTTGGAAGTTGACGACCGTCTGAACCGAACCGTCGCCGAGGGGCAGCTCGGCGAGATTGCCGTGCAGCATCTCCACGCGGGGGTACCGGGCGCGTACGTGTTCGACGGCCGAGATGTCGTAGTCGAGTCCGGTAACGCTCGTCGCGACATCGGCAATCATGTTGGCGCCATAGCCTTCTCCCGATCCGGCCTCGAGGACGGTGCGGCCCTCGCAGCGGGGGAGCAGGTCTCGGTAGACCACCTCGTGGCGCCGGAACCAGTAGTTCTCCTCGGGGATTCCGGGCACGGTCCGCTCGCCGGTCAGTGGCAGGGTCGCGGCGCCGTCCGGGGACGCCGCCGCGGTCTCGAGGGACTCGGCAGTGGAACCAACTGTGGATTCGCTCACCTCAGCGAGGTTAGTGCCAACGGTATCGGCGAGAGTCGGGGTGGTCCACATCACAGCCGTGAAAGCCCCCGGTGGCGGTTATGGTGGGACCGGATTCCGCCTAAGTTACCTGTCAGTAACTTAACGTGGGGTAATCTGTCGCTCAGTCAACGTGCGACGAAATTACTTACGAGAGCTCGGCATCTCGCGGAGCCGCTCGCGATCATCAGGTAGATAGACACAGGAGGTCGACGAAGACCCATGACGAACATCGTCGTTTTGATCAAGCAGGTCCCCGACACGTGGTCTGAGCGCAAGCTCTCCGACGGCGACTTCACGCTTGACCGCGAGGCCGCCGACGCAGTGCTCGACGAGATCAACGAGCGCGCCGTCGAAGAAGCTCTCCTCATCAAGGAGCGCGATGGCGGTGAGGTCACCGTGCTGTGCGCCGGACCGGACCGCGCCACCGACGCCATCCGCAAGGCGCTGTCGATGGGCGCCGACAAGGCCGTTCACGTCAACGACCCGGCCCTGCACGGCTCCGATGCCATCCAGACCGGCTGGACCCTCGCTGCAGCACTCGGCCAGATCAGCTTCGAGAACGGCGAGGCTGCCGATCTCGTGATCGCGGGCAATGAGGCCACCGATGGTCGCATCGGTGCGGTCCCGGCCATCATCGCCGAGTACCTGGGCCTGCCGCAGCTCACGCAGCTGCGCAAGCTGACCCTCGCTGACGGCAAGGTCACCGGCGAGCGCGAGACCGATGAGGGCGTCTTCGGCCTCGAGGCCGGCCTGCCGGCCATCGTCTCCGTCACCGAGAAGATCAACGAGCCTCGCTTCCCGTCGTTCAAGGGCATCATGGCCGCGAAGAAGAAGGAAGTTCAGGTCCTGACCCTGGCCGACCTCGGTGTCGATCCGGAGACCGTCGGCGTCGCCAATGCCGGCACCACCGTCACCGCGTCCACCCCCAAGCCCCCGCGTACCGCTGGTGAGCGCGTTGCCGACGAGGGCGACGGCGGCAGCAAGATCGCCGCGTACCTCGTGGGTCAGAAGATCATCTGATCCGGCCCCTCGAGACCAGCAGACAAGACAGGGAGAAGTAAGCAATGGCAGAAGTACTCGTGCTCGTCGAGCACGCCGAGGGTGCCCTCAAGAAGGTCAGCACCGAGCTCATCACCGCCGCCCGCGTGCTGGGTGAGCCGTCCGCGGTCGTCACCGGCCCGGCCGGCACCGCGGGCAAGCTCGCCGAGGCGCTCGCCGCCGCCGGCGCTGCGAAGATCTACGTCGCCGAGTCCGACGACATCGACGGCTACCTGGTGACCCCGAAGGTCGACGTCCTGGCCAACCTGGTCGAGACCGTTTCCCCCGCCGCCGTCATCACCGCGGCCAGCACCGAGGGCAAGGAGGTCGCCGGACGCCTGGCGGCCCGCATCGGCTCCGGCCTGCTGTCCGACGTCGTCGAGATCAAGGCCGACGGCAGCGCTGTCCACTCGATCTTCGGCGGCGCCTTCACCGTCGAGGCCAAGGCCAACGGCGATGCTCCGGTCATCTCGGTTCGCCCGGGTGCCGTCGAGGCCCAGCCGCAGGCCGGCGCCGGCGAGGAGATCGTCGTCGAGGTTCCGGCTCAGGACGAGAGCGCCGTCAAGGTCGTCTCGCGTGAGCCGATCGTCGGTGGCGATCGTCCGGAGCTCACCGAGGCGAATGTCGTCGTCTCCGGTGGTCGTGGCGTCGGCTCCGCCGACAAGTTCTCGGTCGTCGAGGAGCTTGCCGATTCGCTCGGTGCTGCCGTCGGTGCGTCCCGCGCCGCCGTCGACTCCGGTTACTACCCGGGCCAGTTCCAGGTCGGTCAGACCGGTAAGACGGTCTCGCCGCAGCTGTACATCGCGCTCGGTATCTCCGGTGCCATCCAGCACCGCGCCGGCATGCAGACCTCGAAGACCATCGTCGCGGTCAACAAGGACGAAGAGGCCCCGATCTTCGAGATTGCGGACTACGGCGTCGTGGGCGACCTGTTCAACGTCGCACCGCAGCTCACCGAGGCCGTCAAGGCTCACAAGGGCTGATCAGCGCCCCTTTGGTTCAGGCAGGCCCCCGTCACCGTTTCGGTGGCGGGGGCCTGTGCATTGGGTCGGGTATCCCCGCCGCGCGCAACTTCGCCTCCCGCGCGCGCGACCGTGCGCGCGGGGCGTCAATTCGCGCGCAGCACCGTACCGATCGGCCGGGGTCGACCCGCAGACCGGCTCATTGCCCGGCGGATCCGCGTGCCGATCACTTCCGGGCGGCGGAAGTCGCGCCAGATCCATCGCGTCACTTCCCAGCCCGCATCCCGGATCCGGTCCTCTCGCTGCTTCTCCGCGAACACCGCATCACCGGGGGACTGGCCGGGACGTAGGTACTTGCCGTACTTGACCCGGCCGTCGAATTCGCCAACGACGCCCTCGTTCGGGAAAAGGAAGTCGACGCGTCCGAGCAGCAGACCGTCCGGATCCAGCAACGACGGTTGCAGAACCGGTGCGGGCAGGCCCAGGTTCGCCAGCACGACACGACTGCGCGATTCGCCGACGCTCTCGCTGCGCCCATCGAGGAAGGAGAGCGCTCGGCGCGCCGCAGGATGACCGGGGCGACCCTTCGCGTATGCCAGCGCGGCACCGATGTCGTCGAGGTGAAGCCCGGGATCCGTCAATGCCGAATCCCCGACGACCACTGCTTGCTCGAACGGCACGGTCCGGCACAAGTCCGCGATCGTGCGGGCGACTGTTGTCACCGGCATCCCGTTCAGGTCCGCTACATCCTGGTCGGGGAGCGGTGCGCTGTGTGAGTGCAGGTGCCTGGTCCGGCGTCCGCCGCCGGAGAGTGCTCGGGTGACGTGGACCCGATCGAGCGGGGTGCGCCACAGCGACAGACCGTGCAGTATCGCCGCGGACTGGTGGCTGACGACCGCGTCTGAGCTCAGCTCGGGCAGTGTCGCGGCGATCAGTGCCCGGTGCCGAGCCTCGGCGCCGAGCGAGTCTTGTGCCTGCGGAGACAGGTAGCTGCCCGGTCGCAGGCGCTGCCAGCCGTTGCTGCGGCACAACGTCCGCAGTTCGGAATCGGTGTAGCCGCGGGCGAGGGCGTCGCGTCGGCGCAGCGGATGGGGTGTCGGTTCGGTTGCCACGACGCTCATCGTGCAGTCCGGGGGGAGCGCCGGGACAGTGCGCGGGCAGGTTGTGGATACATCGAACGGTTGTCCACAACGTGCCGCGCGCAACCTTGCGACCTGCGCGCGCAATTGCCCGCGCGCGGCGTCAATTCGCGCGCCGGGCGTTCACCGAACCTGCATCCATGTGTCACGTGTGCGATGCCGCGATGCCGCACCCGCTCGATAGACCTTCGCCATGACAACTTCGTCGCTCGCCGAAACCGTCTACCAACGCGATCAGCCCGCCCGGGAAATGTCCGAAATGCCTGGCGGAAACCGCTATTCCCTCATTGTCTCCTCCGATGCCGAGCACCGCGTCGCCGCGCAGCGGCTGCGCTACCGGGTGTTCGGTGCGGAACCTGGCTTCGTGATCCCCGACTCGCCCGAGCAGCTCGACGCCGATCGGTTCGACACCTTCTGCGACCACCTACTGGTTCGCGACAATGCGTCCGACGAGTTCGTCGGCTGTTACCGGATGCTGCCGCCCGACGCCGCCGTCGCGGCCGGTGGCTACTACACCGCCACCGAATTCGACCTCACTGCGCTCGACCCCGCTGCCCACCGCATCGTCGAGATGGGCCGCGCGTGCGTCGACATGCGACACCGCTCCGGGTCGGTCCTCGCGTTGATGTGGGCCGGGATCCTGCACTACCTGCAATTGACCGGCCACGACACGGTGATGGGCTGCGTGTCGGTGCCCATGCAGGACGCGCCCGACGCTGTCGCGGGGGCGAATGTGCGGGGCGTGCGGGACGTCCTGCTGAGCCGGCACGCCGCAGACCGCTCGCGCTGGGTGCGCCCGCTGCGCCCGGTGCGGGCGGATGGGCGTCCTCTCGAGGACATCGCGGCCCCACTGCGCCCGTCGGTGCCGCCGCTCCTGCGCGGGTACCTCCGGCTGGGGGCGAAGATCTGCGGCGAACCCGCGCACGATCCGGACTTCGGGGTCGCCGACTTCGTGGCGCTGCAGAGCCGTCACGATGCCGATGTCCGCTACCTCGAGCGGCTGCGTCGCGCATCGGCGGCGATCGAGGTGGCGGCGTGAGCCACCCGTGGCTCCCGTCGAGCCCGTGTGGGACGGGCTGCCTGCCGCAGAGTCCGGCACGGGTGTCCGGGGTGACGGTTTGTGCTCGCTGGCTGGCGCTGGTGCTGGTCGCGTCGTCCTCTCTGTTGCTTCCGGCGACGCGGCTGCTGCCATCGCGATGGCGGACACTGTGCCACCGGTCTTTGGCGCGAACAGCGCTGCGCAGCATCGGGATTCGGCTCTCGGTTGAGCGGCGGGAGCGGCACTTCGAGGGTGGGTCGCTGGTGGTCGCGGGGCATGTCTCGTGGCTCGACATTCTGGTGCTGGCGGCCGTGACGCCAGGGCAATTCGTCGCGAGGGCGGACCTGCTGACCTGGCCGCTCCTGGGGGCACTGGCCCGGCGGGTGCGGGTGATCCCGATCGAGCGGGATCGGCTGCGGAGCCTGCCGCTGACCGTCGCGGCGGCGCGGGAGCATCTGCGGAGCGGCGACACCGTGATCGTGTTCCCGGAAGGGACCACGTGGTGTGGGCGTGCGTTCGGGCGGTTCCGTCCCGCGCTGTTCCAGGCGGCGATCGACGCGCAGCGTCCGGTCCAGCCGGTGACTGTGCATTACGAGGACCGCTCGGACGCCCCGACCACCGAGCCGTGCTTCGTCGGCGACGAGTCCATCGGCCGTTCGATGCGCAGGGTGCTTCGGGCGAAGGGCCTGCGTGCCCGCGTCGTCCTGGAGGCGCCGCAGCAGCCCGGGACCGACCGTCGGGAGCTGGCCGAACGGTGCGAGCGCCTGGTGCGGCGCGAGGCCGACCTCGGCGCCGACGGGATCGTCGCTCAGCTGATGGGGCGCCGTCACGTGGATGCGGCGTGACGGGGAACTCTGCCGACATGCCGGTTTCCGGTGAAGGGCTATTCTTGTCGGGTCATGATCTCGCCTGCCCCCAGTTCAGCTGTCTACCTCGACCACGCCGCGACCACGCCCATGTATCCGGCCGCGATCGAGGCGATGACCGATGTCTTCGCAACGGTGGGTAACGCCTCGTCGCTGCATGGATCGGGCCGCTCGGCCCGCCGCCGCATCGAGGAGTCCCGCGAGTCCATAGCCGCCTGTCTCGGTGCCCGGCCGTCCGAGGTGATCTTCACCTCCGGCGGCACCGAGAGCGACAACCTGGCCGTCAAGGGCATCTTCTGGTCGCGGCGCGACGCCGACCCTCGGCGCATTCGTATCCTCGCCAGTGCCGTCGAACATCACGCGGTGCTCGACGCCGTCGAGTGGCTGGTGACGCACGAGGGCGCTCAGGTGACGTGGTTGCCGGTGGACACGTCCGGCGCCGTAGACCCGGAGGTGGTGCGGGCCGAGCTGTCGGTGCACGGTGACGAGGTGGCGCTGATCACGGTCATGTGGGCCAACAACGAGATCGGCACGATAAACCCCATCGCCGAGATCGCCGCGATCGCGTCCGAGTACGGCATCCCGATCCATTCCGACGCGGTCCAGGCTGCGGCACACCTGCCGATCGACTTCTCGGCCAGCGGGCTGTCGGCGCTGAGCATCGCCGGGCACAAGCTGGGCGGGCCGCAGGGCGTCGGAGCGCTGCTGCTGGGCCGGCAGGTGCCGTGTGCACCGCTGCTACACGGCGGCGGGCACGAGCGGGACCTGCGATCCGGCACGCAGGACACCGCGTCGATCGTGGGTCTCGCGTCGGCGCTACGGATCGCGATGGCCGAAATGGATGCGCGTACGGCGGAGCTGGTTGCATTGCGAGAGAGCCTGATCGACGGTGTCCTTCGGCTGGTCCCCGACGCCGTGCTCAACGGCGGGATCGGTGACGCGCGGCTTCCGGGCAACGCGCACTTCACTTTTCCCGGCTGCGAGGGTGACTCGCTGCTGATGCTGCTCGACGTCGCGGGTGTCGAGTGTTCTACCGGTTCCGCGTGTACTGCGGGGGTTGCGAGCGCGAGTCATGTACTGACCGCGATGGGCGTCGACCCGGTGGTTGCCCGCGGATCGTTGCGCTTCTCGCTGGGGCACACGTCGACCGAACGGGACGTCGAGGCGCTGCTGTCTGCGTTGCCTCAGGTGATCGAGCGTGCCCGCGCCGCTGGACTGGCAAGCGTCGGCGGCACGGGACGACACGGAGGGGATCGTTGATGCGAGTTCTGGCTGCGATGAGTGGAGGCGTCGACTCGGCGGTCGCCGCGGCGCGCGCGGTGGCGGCCGGCCACGACGTGGTCGGTGTGCACCTGGCACTGTCCACCGCACCGGGCACGCTGCGCAGCGGTTCGCGGGGATGCTGCTCCAAGGAGGACGCCGGTGACGCCAAGCGCGCTGCGGATATTCTCGGAATCCCTTTCTATGTATGGGATTTCGCGGATCGATTCAAGGAAGACGTGATCGACGACTTCGTCGAATCGTATGCCGCCGGGGAGACTCCCAACCCGTGCCTGCGCTGCAATGAGAAGATCAAGTTCTCGGCCCTGGCCGACCGTGCGCTGGCTCTCGGATTCGATGCGGTGGCGACGGGTCACTACGCGCGGCTCGAGGACGGCGTGCTGCGGCGTGCGGTCGACGACGACAAAGACCAGTCCTACGTGCTCGCGGTGCTGACCTCGGAACAGTTGTCGCGGGCGATGTTCCCGGTCGGCGACACCCCCAAGGAGCAGATCCGGGCCGAGGCCGCCGAGCGGGGACTCGCGGTCGCGAACAAGCCCGACAGCCACGACATCTGCTTCATCCCGTCGGGTGACACGCGCGCGTTCCTCGGCGCGAAGATCGGGATCCGGCCCGGCGCGGTGGTCGATGCCGACACCGGCGAGGTGCTCGCACAGCATGAGGGTGTGCACGGCTTCACGATCGGCCAGCGTAAGGGGCTCGGTGTGCAGGGCCCGGCGGCTGACGGTCAGCCCCGCTACGTGACGTCGATCGAGCCCGAGACCGCAACGGTGCGCGTGGGATCGGCGGAACGCTTACAGGTGTGGTCCATTTCGGCGGATCGTGCGATCTGGACCTCCGGGCAGGCGCCCGAGGGCCCGATCGAGTGCGTCGTGCAGGTTCGGGCTCACGGTGGCACGGCGCGTGCTGTCGCCGAGGCGGTGCGAGGCGAGCGAGGCGCCGGGGAGCGTCACGACGGGGGTATCACCGTGCAGCTTTCGGAGCCGCTGACGGGTGTCGCCCGAGGTCAGGCCGTCGTGCTGTACCGGCCGGACGAGGCCGGGGACGTGGTCATCGGTAGCGGAACGATCACCGGTACCGAGACGGACCGCCCGTGACGGATGCGCGCATTCCCGTCGGGGTAGCGACGGGCGCCGGTTCGTGGCCGGGCACCGATCCGCGGGAGGCTGCCGCGATCGTCGTCGGCGAACTGCCGGCGCTGCCGCACCTCGTGGAGTTGCCGGCTCGCGGAATCGGCGCCGACATGATCGGTCGGGCCGCCGCGCTGCTGGTCGACATGCCGCTCGACACTTCCACCACCGGCTACCGGATGGCCCAGCACGCGGGCCCGGTGACCCGGACCGCACGTGACCTGCTGGCTCGCGACCTCGATGCGCTCGAGGAGGCGTGGGAGGTCGCCGGCCGACGGGGGAGCGATCAGCCGGTGAAGCTGCAGTCCGCGGGGCCGCTGACGCTGGCCTCGCAGGTGGAACTCGGCGGCGGGCACCGGGTACTGACCGACCGGGGTGCGATGCGTGATGTCGCCGAGTCGCTGGCAGAGGGCCTTGTCGCACATGCCGCGGAGGCCGCTCGACGGCTCGGTTCACCCGTAGTGGTGCAGCTCGACGAGCCGGGTCTGCCGGCTGTGCTCGCCGGATCGCTGACCGGTGTCTCGATCCTGCAAACCCCGCGGGCGCTCCCCGAGCCGGAGGCCCTAGCCGTGCTGCAGTCGGTGATCGAACGGCTCGACCTTCCCGTGCTCGTGCACTGCTGCGCCGCCGAGGCACCGCTCGCTCTGCTGCGCCGCAGCGGAGCCTCGGCCGTCGGACTCGACGTCAGCCTGCTGCGCACCGACGACCTCGATGGCGTCGGTGAACTCCTCGACGCGGGCGTCGACCTGGCGCTCGGTCTGGTTCCGGCGGCGGGCGTGGAACGGATGCCAGGTTGGCGGGATTTGGCCGAGCCAGCCGTCAGACTCGTTGACCGACTGGGCTTTCCACGGACCCTGCTGGCCGATCGGGTGCTCGTCACGCCGCGCTGTGGGTTGGCGGGTGCGAGTGCGGACGGTGCCCGCGCGGCGCTGCGCAGCGCTGCCGAGCTGGCCCGCGCGTTCGCGGACGGCGCCGACCCCGACGCGATGGCCTGAACGGGAGGTCGCGACACGTTTTCGTGCCCGGGGCGACCGGTGCTCCCGTTCGCGCCGGGTCGATCGGTGTCGGTAGCCTGCGATAGCCTTCCGAGGTGGACGAGAACGAAGCCGCTACCGCAACAACCAGCCCGTCCGATGCCGTGGTGGAGCCCGCGAGCGCGGAGGATCGCGAACGCTGGCAGGAACTCGCCGAGGTTGTTCGCAACCACCAGTTCCGCTACTACGTGCTCGATTCGCCGATCATCTCGGACGGCGAGTTCGACGCGCTGCTCGGTGAGCTGAATGCGCTCGAGGAACGCCACCCGGATCTGCGGACGCCGGACTCGCCCACGCAGCTCGTCGGTGGTGGTTTCGCTACCGACTTCGCCGCTGTCGACCATCTCGAGCGAATGCTCAGTCTCGACAACGTCTTCGACCTCGACGAGCTGCGGACCTGGGCCAGCCGGGTGGAGGGTGAGGTGTTCGACGGGCGCTCTGCAGGCTCTGCTCCTGGCGGACCTGATCTCCACTATCTGTGCGAGGTCAAGATCGACGGCGTCGCGCTCAACCTCGTGTACGAGAACGGCAGGCTGGTCCGCGCGGCCACACGCGGCGACGGGCGCACCGGCGAGGACGTCACGCTCAATGCCCGCACCATCGGTAACATTCCCGAAACACTCACGCCCAGTGACGAATTCCCGATTCCGGCGCTGCTCGAGGTGCGCGGAGAGGTGTTCTTCCGCCTCGAGGATTTCGCCACCCTCAATGCATCGCTCGTCCAGGACGGTAAGGCGCCCTTCGCCAATCCGCGCAACTCGGCGGCCGGTTCGTTGCGCCAGAAGAACCCGGCCGTCACGGCGCGCCGTCGCCTCGGCATGATCTGCCACGGTCTCGGTCGTACCGAGGGCTTCGATCCCGTCGGGCAGTACGCCGCCTATACCGCGCTCGCAGCGTGGGGGCTGCCGGTGTCGTCACACACCTCCCGGGTGGTCGGGATCGATGCCGTCATCGAGAAGGTGAAGTACTGGGACGAGCACCGGCACGATGTCGAGCACGAGATCGACGGCCTGGTGGTGAAGGTTGACGAGATGGCGCTGCATCGTCGTCTCGGCTCGACGTCCCGTGCGCCGCGCTGGGCCGTCGCGTACAAGTACCCGCCGGAGGAGGCGACCACCAAGCTGCTCGACATCCGGGTCAGCGTCGGCCGCACCGGCCGGGTCACTCCGTTCGCGTACATGGCGCCGGTGACGGTGGCTGGGTCGACGGTGTCACTCGCGACCCTGCACAACGGGTCCGAGGTCAAGCGCAAGGGCGTGCTGATCGGCGACACCGTCGTGATCCGCAAGGCCGGTGAGGTGATCCCTGAGGTCCTGGGTCCGGTCGTCGACGTGCGCGACGGCTCCGAGTATCCATTCGAGATGCCCACCGTGTGCCCGGAGTGTCACACCCCGCTCGCCCCGGCGAAGGAGGGCGATGCGGACATCCGCTGCCCCAATCAGCGTTCCTGCCCGGCGCAGTTGCGGGAGAGAGTCTTCCACGTCGCGGGCCGCGGCGCATTCGATATCGAGGTGCTCGGATACGAGGCCGCGACGGCATTGCTCGAGGCCGGGGTGATCATCGACGAGGGCGACCTGTTCTCGCTCACCGAAGACGATTTGATGAAGACGTCGCTGTTCACCACGAAGGCCGGCACGCTCTCGGCGAATGGACGTCGGCTGCTCGACAATCTGGGCTCGGCCAAGCAGCAGCCGCTGTGGCGGGTGCTGGTTGCCCTGTCCATCCGGCACGTCGGCCCGACGGCGGCACGGGCGCTGGCGGGTGAGTTCGGCGGACTGGAACGGATCGAGAACGCCACCGTCGAGGAGCTCGCGGCCGTCGACGGCGTCGGCGGCACGATCGCGGCGGCGGTCGTGGAATGGTTCACCGTCGACTGGCACCGCGAGATCGTCGACAAGTGGCGCAACGCCGGGGTGTCGATGGAGGACGAGCGGGACGAGTCGATCGAGCGGAATCTCGAGGGGCTGTCGATCGTTGTGACCGGGTCTCTCGAGGGGTTCTCCCGCGACGAGGCCAAGGAGGCGATCCTGGCGCGCGGTGGTAAGGCGGCTGGTTCGGTGTCGAAGAAGACGGCGTTCGTGGTTATCGGTGACGCGCCCGGATCGAAGGCAGACAAGGCTGCCGACCTCGGAGTTCCCATTCTCGACGAGGCCGGATTCCGGCGGTTGCTCGAAAGCGGACCGGACGGAATCTGACTGTTCGGAGCAGAAGCGCAGCGCGACAGGACGATTCACACGAGGGCGCCGCGGTTGTCTACGTGATGAACACCACGCTACGACGTTGCGTCGTTGATCGGGGTTTCCCGGTGAACGGAAAACTGCTGCGTGACGGCAGGTGTTCAGATGTCGCACAAGGTGCCGTCTGTGCTGGTGGGAATCGGTTCGTGCGCAGTCCGGGGTGTGCCCGGCGGGCACCTGTCCGTGCGGTGGCGGTCCGATCCGGCGGTCCGGCCGGATGTGGTGGGAGTCTCATTTCCACCGGTGAGGGCGGGCGAATCGGCTTTTTCCGGCGGGGCGTGGCTGTCATAGTGACGCCATGATCGATATCCGGGCCGTGACACCGGCCGAATTCGAGGCGGTCGGGGAGCTCACCGCCCAGGTGTACGTCGAGGGTGGCTTCGTCGCCGACTCCGACCGGTACGCATCCCAGTTGCGGGACACCAAGACCCGCGCGGAGCAGGCTGAGGTCGTGGTCGCGCTGATCGGCGGCGAGATCGTCGGATCGGTGACCATCGCCGAACCGACCTCGCCGTTCGCGGATGTTGCCGGGGACGGAGAACTCGAGTTCCGCATGCTCGCGGTCGCGCCGTCGGCCCGCGGCAAGGGCGTCGGTTCGGCCCTGGTGCGCCACGTTCTCGACATCGCCTACGATCGCGGCGACCGGGCGGTTGTCATTTCGACCCAACCGGAGATGGTCGAGGCGCGTCGCATCTACGACCGCAACGGGTTCGTCCCTGTACCGGAACGCAACTGGGCACCGGCTCCCGGTATCGAACTCACCGCCCTGGTGCGCGAACTGGTCTAGGGGAAGATTCAGCCCAGGACGGTGGCGACAATGCCTGCGAGGTAGCCCAGTCGAGCCACCTCCGAGGGGCGGAACTCCGGCCCGCCGGGCCGTCCCAGCAGCAGCACGCGGCCGGTGTTTCCGATCGGCGCTGCCGCGAGGGTGGTGTCCATCTCGCGCCACACCTGCGGCACCCAGTCGGCGTCGCCGTCGAGCATGGTGGCCTTCTTCAACGGCATCCACGGGGCGTCGCCTGCGTGGGTCTCGGGTGCGCCGGGGCTGCCCACGACGCGGAACGCGCCGTGCGGGCCGATCTCCATCACCGTGCTCCAGCCGACCCGCAGCACGCGGGAAGCGCCGTCGACGAGGACCTGTAGCCGGTTGGAGTGTGCGGTAGCGACGTGGTCGATCAGCTCGAGCTCACGGTGTGTGTCGAGCATGCCCGAGTACGGGCGGATGGAGTCGACATGGACGTCGGGGAGTTTCTCGGCCGCCGTGATCAGGGTGTCCGGCAACGAACCGGCCTCGACGTCGACGACCAGATCGTCGACGGCGAATCCGGAGCCCCGCTCGACGACATCGAGCGAGAGGATGTCCGCACCCACCGATCCGAGTGCGACGGCGAGTGCGCCGAGGCTGCCCGGCCGGTCGGGGAGCTGGACGCGGAGCAGGTAGGACACGTGCGGCCTTTCCGTCTGTTCGACGCCGGTTCGGTACCGGGTTCGATGTCGCGGAAGGGACACGGTTCGAGCCCCCGCCGTTTCCTATCCTTTCACCCCAGACCCACGACCGCTGGGGTGACGGGCTGCACGGCGGATCAGGCCACGCTCTAGGCTGGTCGGAAATGCCCACTCCGACCTGAAAGGGGTCACCGAAGGTGCCTGCCATCTCCCGTGACGAGGTCGCCCACCTCGCCCGGCTGTCCCGGCTCGCCCTGACCGACGCCGAACTCGACGAGTTCGCCGGTCAGCTGGATTCGATTCTCAGCCACGTGAAGGCGGTGTCCGAGGTCGCGGCAGAGGATGTCCCGCCCACCGCGAACCCCAATCCGATCACGAATGTGACCCGGCCCGACGTAATCGTGCCGGGGCTGACGCCCGAGCAGGCGCTGTCCGGTGCCCCGGCCGTCGAACAGGATCGCTTCGCCGTTCCGCAGATCCTGGGAGAGGGCGAATGAGCACCGATCTGACCCGTCTCGACGCCTCCGAACTGGCGTCGAAGATCCACTCCCGCGAGATCTCCTCGGTCGAGGCCACACAGGCGCACATCGACCGGATCGGTGAGGTCGACGGCGAGCTGCACGCGTTCCTGCATGTCGCCGGCGAACAGGCTCTCGTGGCCGCGAAGGAGGTCGATTCCGCCCTCGCCGCCGGTGACGAGCCGGCATCGGCGCTCGCGGGTGTGCCGATCGCGCTCAAGGACGTCTTCACCACGACGGACATGCCGACGACATGCGCGTCGAAGATCCTCGAGGGCTGGGTGTCGCCCTACGACGCGACGCTGACGACCAAGCTGCGCGAGGCCGGGATTCCGATCCTGGGCAAGACCAACATGGACGAGTTCGCGATGGGCTCGTCCACCGAGAACTCCGCGTATGGACCTACCCGGAATCCGTGGGACACCACGCGCATCCCGGGTGGCTCGGGCGGCGGTTCGGCGGCGGCGCTCGCGTCGTACCAGGCCCCGCTCGCGATCGGCACCGACACCGGCGGCTCCATCCGTCAGCCCGCCGCGGTGACCGCTACGGTCGGTACCAAGCCCACGTACGGCACCGTCTCGCGTTTCGGCCTCGTCGCATGTGCGTCGTCGCTGGATCAAGGCGGCCCGTGCGGCCGCACCGTGCTCGACACCGCGCTGTTGCACGAGGTGATCGCCGGGCACGACCCGCGTGACTCCACATCGGTGAAGGAGCCGGTTCGGCCGGTCGTCGCGGCAGCCCGCCAGGGCGCTGCCGGCGACCTGAAGGGCGTGCGCGTCGGTGTGGTCAAGGAGCTGCGCTCCGACAGCTACCAGGCGGGGGTCATCGCGTCGTTCGACGCCGCGGTCGCGCAGCTCACTGCGCTCGGTGCCGAGGTGGTCGAGGTCTCGTGTCCCAACTTCGAGTACGCGCTCGCGTCGTACTACCTGATCCTGCCGAGTGAGGTGTCCTCCAACCTCGCGCGTTTCGACGCCATGCGTTACGGCCTGCGCGTCGACGAGGGTGGCATGAGCGCCGAGCAGGTCATGGCCGCGACCCGCGCCGCCGGATTCGGCAAGGAAGTCAAGCGTCGCATCATGATCGGCACCTACGCGCTCTCGTCCGGTTACTACGACGCTTACTACGGTTCGGCACTCAAAGTCCGCACCCTGATCGCGCGCGACTTCGATGCCGCGTACGAGAAGGTGGACGTCCTGGTGTCGCCGACGAGCCCGTTCACGCCGTGGAAGCTGGGCGAGAAGGTGAACGATCCGCTCGCGATGTACCTGTCCGACCTGTGCACGCTGCCGACCAACCTGGCCGGCCACTGCGCGATGTCGGTGCCGTCGGGTGTGTCGGCGGATGACGGCCTGCCGGTCGGCCTGCAGATCATGGCACCGGCACTGGCCGACGAGCGCCTGTACCGCGTCGGCGCGGCCTACGAGGCGGCCCGCGGGCCGATCGCATCGCCTGTCGCGTAGAACTGCTCCGCCACGACAGCCCGGATCCGCGCGGATCCGGGCTGTCGGCGTCCACGGAGGACTAGGCTCCGAGACAGGACGAATCGGGTGGCAGGAGGGCCGGCGTGGGGCAGCCGTCGATCATGATCATCGGCGCGGGATTCGGTGGGATCACGCTGGCGCTGGAGTTGCGGCGGGCCGGTCTCACGGACATCACGATCCTCGAGAAGGGCGACGACGTCGGCGGGGTGTGGCGCGTCAACACCTATCCGGGCGCGGCGTGTGATGTGCCGTCGCCGCTGTATTCGATCTCCACCGAACCCAATCCCGAATGGCCCCGCCGGTTCTCGGAGCAGCCGGACATTCTCGCGTACCTTCGCGGCGTCGTCGCCGATCATGGGCTGCGGCGGCTCATCCGGTTCGGTGTCGAGGTCAGGACGGCCGAGTTCGACGAGCAGACGAACCGGTGGTCGGTGCGCACCGCCGATGGTGAGGTATTCGAATCCGACGTCCTCGTCACCGCGGTGGGGCAGCTGTCTCGGCCGGCGATCCCTGCGCTCCCCGGTCGGGACACCTTCGCGGGCGAAGCGTTCCACTCCGCCGAGTGGGACCACGACATTCCGCTGGCGGGACGACGGGTCGCAGTGATCGGCACCGGCGCGAGTGCCATCCAGTTCGTACCGGCGATTGCGCCGGTCGTCGGACGGCTGACGCTGTTTCAGCGGTCGGCGCCCTGGATCCTGCCGAAACCCGACACCGAGTACCGCCCGTGGCATCACAGGTTGTTCCGGGCCGTCCCCGCAGCGCAGCGGGCCGAGAGGCTCCTCACGTGGGGGGTCTTCGAGATCCTCACGGTCGCACTGGTCGACACGAAGTCGCGCGGCAGACTGGCCGGCCGGCTGGCTCGGCGGCACCTCGAGAGGCAGGTCGCGGACCCGGTGCTGCGCGCGGCGCTCACCCCGGACCACGAACCGGGATGCAAGCGGATGCTCCTGTCGGACGACTACTATCCGGCCGTCGCCCGCTCCAACGTGGAAGTGGTGGTCGACGGCATCGAGCGCATCGAGCCAGAGGGGGTACGTGCATCCGACGGGACGCTGTACCCGGCCGACGTCATCGTCTACGGAACCGGCTTCGCCGCAACCGAATTCCTCGCACCCATGACGATTCGCGGCCGCGGCGGGCTGACGCTCGCCGAGGCGTGGTCCGACGGTGCGCAGGCCTATCTCGGTATGACCACCGCCGGGTTCCCGAACCTGTTCATGATGTACGGCCCCAATACGAATCTCGGCTCCGGGTCGATCGTGTACATGCTCGAATCGCAGGCCCGACACATCGTCGGGCTGGTGCAGTGGCTGATCGAGCAGCCGGGTCTCGCCGTCGAGGTGGATGCGGGTGTCGAGCGGCGGTTCAACGAGCGGATCCAGCGCAGGCTCGCGACATCGGTGTGGAGCCTGTGCGCGAGCTGGTATCGCAGCGCGTCCGGCAAGATCACCACCAACTGGCCCGGCACCGTCACCGCGTACCGCCATCGCACCCGGCGGGTGGACCGCCGCGACTACCGGATCACCGCGACTCGAACAGTCCCCGCACATACGCCACCTGCCCCAGGTGCTGCAGGCAGTCACCGATCACGCTGACGAGTCGTACCGACACGGTGACGGGCGGATCCCAGCGCCGATCGACGATCCGGGCGAGCTCCTCGTCGGTGAGTTCATCGACGTACTCCAGCGTCGCCAGGTGCACGTCCCCGTGATAGTCCGCGAGTAGCTGCGCGTCTGCGTGCATGGCTCCGACGTCGGCGCTGCTCTGGCCGTATCCGATGTCGCCCGGCGGGTAGGGGAGATCGAACCGTTCCAGCCATCCCCTGGACGTCCACGCTTGCGCTGCGCCGGCGGCGTCGCTGACATGATCGTCCTGAACGCGGGTGAGGTGCCAGAGCAGCCACGCGATCGAGTTGGCGTCCCGACCCGGGCGGTAGCCGGACATCTCCGGCGTGAGGCCGTCGGTCGACGCCACTACCAGCTCGCGGATCCGTTCGAAATTGTCCCGCAGGATCGCGCGCGCCGCTTCCGTCTGTGGATCTCGGCTCATGGTTCCCACGGTAGGCCGGTGGCGCGTGCTGTGGGCCGGATCCGGTCAGTCGCAGTCGGCCATCCGGGCGCCCTGGTCGGCGCCGTAGCGGTGGCCGTGGCCGGAGGGGGAGTCGAGTGCGAACAGCATGTCCACGCTTGCCTGGAGGAAGCTGACCCCGGGAAGCCACTGCGGCACCGGCGCATCGACACGGACGTGGTCCAGCTCGGGTGGGCGGACCATCAGCATCGGTGACCACCACACCACCGGGTCGGAGCTGTTGGCCAGCACGGTGGCGCCGTCCTGCCGGACCGCGCCGGCCGGCGGACCCGCCCACAGGGCGCTGCACGTGCGGGCCCGCAGGTCACCCGCGTCGTCGAAGATCGCGCTGCCACCCACTGAACCGAGGCTCTGCCCATACACGTGCAGCGCGGGCCGGGCATCGACAGGAAACCGCGCAGTGTGGTCCGCCACTGCGGTGAACAGCGCCCGCGCGGACTGCTCGGCGCTGTCGCGGCCGAACAGGAACGTCGCCCAACTCGGCGCATACGAGTACTGCATGCCCACCAGCGCGGTGTCGCCGCCGAACCGCCGCTCTAGCCCCGTGGCAGCCTCGCCGTCGATCCAGCCGGATCCGGTGGGGACCACGATCACGACATGCCCGCGGGTGAAGGCGCCGGTGCGTTCGAGTTCCTGGACGGCCAGCGCCGCGCGGGAGGACACATCGGACGCCGAATCCAGTCCTGCGTAGACTCGGATGCTCGACGAATCCGTCCTTCCCGCAATGAAAATGCGGCCCTCGGCGCCGATCGATTCCCACGGGATGAGCGATCCGGGCACGCCGGTTCCGAGGGTGGGATCGATGACAGCATTCGAATCGCGGAAGTGTTGTGCGGCAACTGCGGTGGCCGACGGTGTCGCGAAGTACCCAGCGGTCACGATCACCGCCGCGAGCGCTACCGCGCGGAGCAGCCGGAGTCTGCGGGCTACGGTGCCGACTGCGCGGGTGAAGCCGAACAGCGTCAGGCACACCACCACCGCCCAGAACGCGACCTGCACCCAGTGTGAGGGACCGATGGCCGGCACGTGCATCGCCGCCCGCAGGGCGCTCTGCCATTGGTGCGCCGCGAGGGTGGCCCACAGCAGCACAATCGCGGCGAGCGCGAAGGCAGCGATCCGTCGCCCGTCCTGAGCGTCGTCCGGCGTGCGGCGCGCGAGACGCCGGGCCGCCGCCGCCAGTCCCCAACCGGTGGCCGCGAGCAGCCCGGTCACCACACCCTGCGCCAGCGGGGAGCGGGGGAGCAGCGACGGCGCCATCGAGATCATGCTTGCGCCGGTGACGGCGACGGTTGTGCCGACCCGTGGCAGCGCTGCGGCCACTGCGGTGAGCGTGCCGCCACGGATGCGGGACGTGACTTCCGCACCTGCGCTCATGCCGGTGCCCCGCTGCCGAGATTCCGTATCCGGACGGTCGGTAGCCGGTGCCGCACGCGCCGCACCGCGGCGGACGCGAGGGCGATTCCGGTGAAGGCGAGCGCGCCGCCGACCCCGTAGCGCAGCCACGGCTCCTCGACCGGGGTGCCGTAGCCCTGTCGCCAGGAGTTCGCGTCGACCGCGGTGGTCGCGGCATTGGCCATCATGTAACAGGAGGCGCGGTCGGTGTCCCGGACGTCGCATGCGGCGTGCATGCGACGGTCGAGCTGGGCATCGAGATCGGTGCGCGCCCAGGTACCCAGGTCGCCACCGCTGACCCGCGCATAGCGGAGCAGATCGTAGCCGAGATCGTGTGCCATACAAGCGGTCTCGAACTCGGTGGGGAGAGGGACCGGGGAGGAGCAGTCTCCGTGTGGGTTGACCAGGATCCCGTCCCGGACTTGCGGACGGTATCCGATGACCTCGGCGAAATCACCGGGTAGTGCCTGTGCCGCGCGGTGGGCGTCATCGGACACGAGCGCGGCCACTGCCCGGGTTGCGGTGGCGCTTTCACGCTGCGGGGCGTGTGCCTCCGCTTGGGGGGCCGCCATCGTCGTGGTCAGTATCGCCGCGCCGGCGAGGACGGCGCCGGCCCATCTCGTGGTTCCCATGCCACAGAACGTTAGAAATGGGCGTTACGCAGGCACATCACTCCGCGGTTCCGATTCTGGGCGGCTCCGGGGGTGGCCGTGGACGCCGCCCTCGTACCGGGGAGCCAGTGCCATCTCACCCTGAGGTATGAGGACTTTTCGGGGCCCGGTTCCTACTGTTCTGGGGGTGAGAAGGAAAAAACGCCCGCTGGGGCATGCCGCACACGGCGCCGTCGCGGCAGCAGGCCCGAGGCTCGGCAGGCTCAGCACCGGTCAGCGCCTCGACGGGCTCGTGCTGTTCGTCACCGCGGTGCTGTACGCGATCGCATGGCCCACCCTGCACGTGACGCACCTCGTTCCGGCAGGCGTGCAGCCGCTCATCGCCGGACTTGCCGCGCTGCCAATGGTGTTGATCCGGGCCAATCCTGCTCTGGGATGGGCGATCTCGGCGTCCGGCGCACTGGTGATTCCGGTGGTGTACGAACGTGTCGGCGACTACGACTTCCCGTGGCAGGTGGTCCACGTGATGGTGCTGATGGCGTTGTTGTTCGCGGTGAGCCTGCGCTCGCCCGTCGCGGTGGTCGCGGTGGCGTGGGCGGCGACCGCGATGCTGTTCCTTGCCGATGCACCCGGACAGGATGGCCGGGGTTGGGCGGTGGGGCTGACGGTGCTGGTGCTGTTCGGTCTGTTGATCCGGTGGCTCGTCCTTTCTCGGCGTCAGCTTGCCCGGCAGGCGGAGGTCACCGAGGTGGAGCGGGCACGACGGGCGATTCTCGAGGAGAAGGCCCGCATCGCCCGCGACCTGCACGATGTGGTGGCCCATCACATGTCGCTCGTGGTGGTTCAGGCCCAGAGTGCGCCTTACCGGGTCGAGTCGGTTTCGGACGAGGCCCGGGCGGAGTTCGAGTCCATCGGTGCCACGGCGCGCGAGGCGCTCAACGAGGTGCGTGGCCTGCTCGGAGTACTGCGTAGCGACGGTGCGGAGGTCGAGCGCGCACCGCAGCCGGGAACCGCACAGATCGATGAGCTTCTCGACGCCAGCGTGCGGGCGGGAATCTCGCTGTCGCGGAGCATGACCGGAGATCCGGCGGTCATCTCGGAGGCGGCGGGGCTCACTGTGTACCGGATCCTGCAGGAATCTCTCGCCAATGCCGCGCGGCATTGCCCGGGCGCCCACGTCGAGGTCGCGCTCGACTACTCGTCCGCGGTGACGTCACTCGTCGTGACGAACGGTCCGGCCACCTCGGAGCCGAGCGTCGGCGCGCACGCGGAATCGTCCGGAGGGAGTGGTATTCGCGGTATGCGCGAGCGGGCCCGGGCCGTCGGCGGCACGCTCGACACCCGACCGCTCGACGACGGGGGATTCGAGGTCAGGGCGCATATCCCCGGCGGCTCGGCCGCCGCGGTCGGCGTCTCGTCGACGACACTGGCCTAGTCTGTGGCGGTGGCGATCACGGTATTCATTGCGGACGATCAGGCGATGGTGCGGCAGGGTTTCGGGGCGCTGCTGGCCGCCCAGCCCGACATCAGTGTCATCGGCGACGCCCCGAATGGGCTCGTCGCGGTCGCCGAGGTCAAGCGTCTGCGCCCCGACGTCGTGCTGATGGACGTGCGGATGCCCGAGATGAACGGCCTCGATGCGGCCCGTGAAATCCTCTCCGCAGCAATGGATCCTCCAGTTCGGGTGCTGATGCTGACAACGTTCGACATCGACGAGTACGTCTACGAGGCGCTGGGCATCGGTGCGAGCGGATTCATGCTCAAGGACGCCCCCGCGGAGGAACTGATCCGCGCGGTCCGCGTCGTCGCGGCAGGCGAGGCGCTCCTCGCACCTACCGTCACCCGGCGGCTGATCGCGGACGTCACTCGTCGGCGCGTTGCTCCACGGGCCCGGCACAAAGAGCTGGAGACACTGACCCCCCGCGAGCGCGAGGTGCTCGAGCTCATCGCGGCCGGGCTGTCGAACACCGAAATCGCCGAACGCCTGTTCGTTGCCGAGCAGACCGTCAAGACGCACGTCGGGAAGGTGCTCTCGAAGCTGTCGTTGCGCGACCGGGCCCAGGCCGTCGTGCTGGCGTACGAATCGGGGCTGGTCACACCCGGTTGATCGGCTCGGGGTGCCTGATCGGCGTGGGAGCGGCAAGATGAGAGGGAAACCGCTCTGCTCCGTGAAGGCCGAGAGGGGCCGTGATGCGCATCGGAATTCTCACCGGGGGCGGCGACTGCCCCGGACTCAACGCCGTCATCCGTGCCGTTGTACGCACCGCGGACGCACGCTACGGCAGCACCGTCGTCGGGTTCCGCGATGGTTGGCGAGGTCTGCTCGAGGACCGCAAGATGCAGATGCGCAACGAGGACCGGATCGACCGCATTCTCGCGCGCGGCGGGACGATTCTGGGGACCGCGCGGGTCAATCCGCAGAAGCTGCACGACGGGCTCGACCGGATCAAGCAGACCCTCGACGACAACGGCATCGACGTGCTGATCCCGATCGGCGGGGAGGGCACACTCACCGCGGGCAGCTGGCTCGCCGACAGCGGAGTCCCGGTGGTAGGGGTGCCCAAGACGATCGACAACGACATCGACTGCACCGACGTCACGTTCGGGTTCGATACGGCTCTGACGATCGCGACCGAGGCAATCGACCGGCTGCACACCACCGCGGAGTCGCATCAGCGGGTGATGCTCGTCGAGGTGATGGGCCGGCACGCCGGCTGGATCGCGCTGCAGGCGGGGATGGCCTCGGGTGCGCACCTGACGCTGGTGCCCGAGGAACCCTTCGACGTCGACGAGGTGTGCGCGCTGGTGAAGAAGCGGTTCCAGCGCGGCGACTCGCACTTCATCTGTGTCGTCGCCGAGGGCGCCGCTCCGGATCCCGAATCGATGACGTTGCGCGAGGGTGGGATCGACGAGTTCGGTCACAAGATCTTCACCGGTGTCGCACAGCAACTCGCGATCGAGATCGAACGGCGCATCGGCAAGGAGGTGCGGACCACGGTGCTGGGCCATGTGCAGCGCGGTGGTACCCCGACCCCGTACGATCGCGTCCTCGCGACCCGTTTCGGGGTCCACGCGACGGATGCCGCCCACAGCGGTCAGTTCGGTCAGATGGTGGCACTGCACGGCACCACCATCGAGCTGGTACCCCTCGCGGAGGCGACCAAGCGGCTGAAGACAGTCCCCGTCGACCGCTACCGGGAGGCGGCCGCGTTCTTCGGGTGACCCGGCGCATAAACTCATGGCCATGACTGCCGCCGTGTCCGCTGACCTTCTCGACTATGACGACGTCCTCGCGAAGTTCGAGCCCGTCCTGGGCATGGAAGTGCACGTCGAGCTGCACACCAACACCAAGATGTTCTGCCCGTGCCCGACTGCGTTCGGTGCCGAGCCCAACACGCAGGTGTGCCCCGTGTGCCTCGGCATGCCCGGCGCGCTTCCGGTGGTCAACCAGGCTGCGGTCGAGTCCGCAATCCGCATCGGCCTGGCGCTGAACTGTTCGATCACGCCGTGGGGCAGGTTCGCACGGAAGAACTACTTCTACCCGGACCAGCCGAAGAACTACCAGATCTCGCAGTACGACGAGCCCATCGCGACCGAGGGCTACCTCGATGTCGTGCTCGACGACGGCACCACCTGGCGCGTCGAGATCGAGCGCGCACACATGGAGGAGGACACCGGCAAGTCACTGCACGTGGGCGGCGCCACCGGTCGTATCCACGGTGCCAGCCACTCGCTGCTCGACTACAACCGGGCCGGTGTGCCGCTCGTGGAGATCGTGACCAAGACCATCACCGGTGCCGGTGAGCGCGCCCCCGAGGTGGCTCGCGCGTACGTCGCGGCCCTGCGCGACCTGCTCGAGGCCCTCGACGTGTCCGATGTCCGCATGGACCAGGGCTCGCTGCGCTGCGACGCCAACGTTTCGCTCATGCCGATCGGCGCTGACGTGTTCGGCACCCGTACCGAGACCAAGAACGTCAACTCGCTCAAGAGCGTCGAAACCGCGGTTCGGTACGAGATGCGCCGTCAGGGCGCCGTGCTCGTCGCCGGTGGTGAGGTCATTCAGGAGACCCGGCACTTCCAGGAGGCCGACGGCACCACTTCTCCCGGTCGCCGCAAGGAGACCGCGGAGGACTACCGCTACTTCCCCGAGCCGGACCTCGAGCCGGTCGCGCCCGACGCAGCCTGGGTCGAGCAGCTGCGCGGCACGCTGCCGGAGTTGCCGTGGATCCGCCGTGCCCGCATCCAGGAGGAGTGGGGCGTGTCCGACGAGGTCATGCGCGACCTGGTCAACGCCGGTGCTCTCGATCTGGTGATCGCGACAACCGAGGCCGGCGCGCCCGCCGACGCGGCGCGGTCGTGGTGGGTGTCCTACCTCGCACAGCAGGCGAACACCCGCGGTGTCGAGCTCGCCGATCTGCCGATCACGCCCGCGCAGGTGGCGCAGATCGTCGCGCTCATCGACAGCGGCAAGCTCAACAACAAGGTGGCTCGTCAGGTCGTCGACCACGTCCTCGATGGTGAGGGCGATCCGGAGCAGGTGGTCGCGAACCATCCCGAGCTCGTGGTCGAGCGCGACGACACCAAGCTGCAGGCCGCCGTCGACGAGGCCCTCGCCGCGAACCCCGACATCGCCGACAAGATCCGCAGCGGCAAGGTTGCCGCGGCGGGCAAGATCGTCGGCGATGTGATGAAGGCGACTCGCGGCCAGGCGGACCCGGCCCGGGTCAAGGAACTCGTCATCGCTGCGTGCAGCTAACGTAGCGGCGCATGGATGCCGCCGTTGCCACCTCGCTGTTCTGGATCACGGTCGCTGCCGCGGTAGCGCCCCTCCTGGCGGGTGTGCTCCCACGACGCCTCGTTCCCGAGGTGGTGCTGCTCCTGGTGGCCGGCATCGTCATCGGCCCGTACGCGCTGGATATTGCGGGGGTCGGCACGGAGATCGGTGTCCTTCGTGAGCTCGGCCTGGGCATGTTGTTCCTGCTTGCCGGGTACGAGGTGGACACCGATGAGCTGACCGGGCGGGGCGGTCGCCGCGCGCTCGTCACCTGGTCGGTATGTCTGGCAATCGCGTTCGCGATCGTGGGCGTGCTAGGTATGGCGGGATTGATGAGCGCCGAGATCGCGGTGGCGATCGCGTTGACGTCGACGGCTCTCGGCACCCTCCTCCCGATTCTCAAGGATCGGGGACTGCTCGATACCCGGCTGGGCCGCACCGTGCTCAACCACGGCGCGATCGGCGAGCTGGGTCCGGTGCTCGCGATGGCGATTCTCCTGGGCACGCGCGGCGCGATCGCGTCTTTGTTGGTGCTCGCGGCATTCGCCGCCGTTGCCGTCGTGGTCGCGATGCTCCCGGCCCGGATCCTGCGGGAGGGTTCGCGGCTGCTCTCGCTGGTGCGCCTCGGCGCCGACACCACCGCACAGACCACCGTTCGGCTGGTCATGCTGCTGCTGGTTGCCCTCATCGCCGTCGCAGCGGTGTTCGACCTCGACATCATCCTCGGCGCTTTCGCGGCCGGATTCATCCTGCGCCGTGCCGTTCCCGGCGGCAGCGAGCAGCTCGAGACCAAGCTCGAGGGTATCGCTTTCGGCCTGCTGATCCCGATCTTCTTCGTCACGTCCGGTATGGCCATCGACATCGTCGCCGTCGCGGCCGAGCCGCTGATCCTGGTGGCCTTCCTCGGCCTGCTGATCGTGGCCCGCGGCGTGCCGGTGTTCGTCGCGTCCAGGCTCGACCGCGGACCGGGCGGTGCGAACTTCGACACGCGTGAGCAGGTGCAGATTGCGCTCTATTCCACCACCGGGCTGCCGCTGATCGTGGCGGTGACCGGCGTCGCGGTCGCGGCGGGCGAGATGTCCAACGCGATCGCGTCGATCCTCGTGGCGGCGGGCGCAATCACCGTGCTGGTGCTGCCTCTGCTCGCAAGCGTCCTGGGACATGAGGAACCGACGACGAAGGCCCGCGACGTCGCAGCCTGACGGTCAGTCGAATCCGCCGCCGCCGTTGGGCATCGGAATCTTCACGACCCGGTCGTCGGTGGGGCCGGGTTCGCCACCGGACTTGTTGACCGTCGCCGCCCAGATCTGGCCCTCACCGCTGATTGCGGTGCCGGCCAGGCGTCCGTACAGCTTCTGGGCGAGCAGCGCGGGCGTGGCGGTGACGGCGCCCGTCGCAGCCTCTGTGGTGAGCACCGCCATGGCCTGGGCATCGGTCAGGGCCACCGCAATCGCGCCCTGGGCGGCTGCGCAGCCGGCGACACCGGGCTTGTCGGGCCACGTCCACACGGGCGCGCCGACCGTGCCGTCCGGGCGTACCCGCTGGAGCCGGTCCTCGACGACGGTACGGTCGGTGACCCACACGCCTCCGCCGTGATCGGCGCATACTCCGCCGGCGCGGCCGATGCCCGACAGCACCACCGCCGGACGCGGCGGATTGGGCGTCGACGTCAGTGCCGTCACCCGAAGCAGCTTCCCGGCGAGAGAAGTGGGATCCGTTGCCGCGGCCGGATTCTCGGTGTCACCGGTGAGCACCAGCAACTCGCCCGGCCGTGCGAACGTCAGCGCGCCCGCATTTCCCGCGTTGCCACGGGGGATGCCGGTGAGTACGTCCTTCGGGGTATCGCCGGGCGCGATGCGGACCACACGGTTGTCGGTGGGTGTCGTCACGTATGCGTAGAGCAGGTTGTCCTCCGCGTAGGTGGGGGACAGCGCAATGCCGAGCAGGCCACCGTCGGAGCTGGAATCGACCGGGATGCGGGCAAACTCGGTGGGCATCGTGCCCGGTGCCACCCGCAGGATCCTGCCGGTCCTGCGTTCGGCCACCAGTGCCGAGTCGCCGCCGGGCAACATCGCCAGTCCGCCAGTGGTGTCCAGACAGGTTGCGACGATGTTCGCGTCGCGGTCGACACACGGATCGTCCGGACTCGCCGGATCCGGCGCCACGGACGACGGGGCGGGAGGTTCGAACGGCTGGACCTCCGCGCCGGAACCGAATGTCGGTTCGGGTGTGAACGCCGACGAGGCGGAGTCGTCGAACTCGGCGCACCCTGCGGTCACGATCAGTGCGGTGGCGCAGATCGCCACGCCGCCCGCGCGCCTGGATACCCTGCGCCGTTCACCCGTCGTCATGATCCAAGACGTTACGGAAGGTTCGTCGCTCTTCGCCACGTCGGTGTGGTGTGATCGGCGCGCCGGGGCCGGGCTACCCGGACGGCCACGTGAACGGACTTAGGCTGCAATGCGTGACTGACAAGCCGAAAGATCACACCGAGTCCACCGACACGGGGTCCGCGCCGAGTCCGTTCGACCAGCCGACCGAGAGGTTCCCGGCTCAGTCGGCTCAGTCCGCCCGCCCGGCCGAGTCCCCGCTCGCGCACACCGACGACGATCTCGATTTCGGGGCGCGCGACGCCGACAGCCTGCCCACCGAACAGATTCCGATGTTCAAACCCGGTCAGGCGCCGACCGTGCCACCTTCCGTCGACGATCAGCCGACCCAGGTGATCGGGCGTGACCAGCCCGGCAGGTCGCGGCCCGAGCCGATCGTGTCCGAGCCGATCGCCGCTGCACCCGTCGCAGCGCCTGTCGCGGTAGCGCCCGCGTCCGGCGACGATGTCGATTCCCGCCGCGGAACGCTGGACCTCGGACTGGCGGTACTGCGCGTCGCGGTCGGCGGCACGATCCTCGTCCACGGCCTGCAGAAGCTGACCGGCTGGTGGAACGGTCCCGGCCTCGGTGGTTTCCGGGATGTCCTGGTCGACGCCGGATTCGACCATGCCCGAGCGCTCGCGATTCTGGGCGCCGTCGGTGAGGTCGCCGGTGGCACACTGCTGATCCTGGGCCTGCTCACCCCGGTTGCGGCCGCGTCTGTGCTCGCGGTGATGATCAACGCGTGGTGCTTCAAGCAGGTCATGGAGCCCGGACTCGAATACTTCGCGCCCGGCGGCGTCGAGTACGAGACGCTGCTCGGAGCCGCCGCTGCGGCGATCATCCTCACCGGTCCCGGGCGCATCTCGCTGGACGGCCGCCGCCGGTGGGCGACGCGCCCCTATGTCGGCTCCCTCATCGCGCTGATCCTCGGCATCGCGGCCGGTGTGTGCGTGTGGATCTTCCTCAACGGCGCGAACCCCGTCATCTGACGCCGCCGCTCCGCTTTTCGTTGCGCCGCTCCTCCGATCGGGGGAGCGGCGCAACCATTTCCGGCGCGGCACCCCGGCTGCAGCCGAAGGCCCGTCTCAGCCGCCGCACCACTTCATCGGGTGCGCTCAGCTCCTTCCAGCCCCAGCGGGCGACACCGTAGCCCGCCGAGCGGATGTCGTCCTCGCGCAACTTCTCCTCGATGACCGCCTGTTCGGTGGTCTGACCGGGGCGCAGATGCTCGGTGTACTTGCCGTGCCCGTCGAACTCGCCGACGGCGCGCTCGCGCTCGAACCAGAAGTCGACGCGGCCGATCGGAACCCCGGCGTCGAACAGGACGCGCTGCGGTTCGGGTGCGGGCAGCCCGGCGCGGTGGATCAGCACGCGGCTGCGGGATTCGCCGACGCTCTCGCTGCGCCCGTCCATGAAGGTCATCGCCCGCGTCGCCTGCGCGCTTCCCCTCCGTCCGCGACACCGGGCCAGTTCCTCGCGTAGCTCGTCGTGGGTGACCAGTCCGGTTGCGAGCGCGTGATCGCCGGCCACCACCGCACTCTCGAAGGGAACCGTCCGCGCGAGATCGATGACGGTCCGTGCGGGCGCGGTGACCGCGATTTCGTCGATGACGACGATGTCCTCGGCTGGGAGTTGGGCGACGTGTACGTGACGGCGGGTGGTGATCTTGCCGCCGCACGGACGGTCGAGGGTGGTGTGCACTCGGCGCAGCGGCACGTTCCAGACCGTGATGCCGTGGAGGACGGCCGCCGACACGTGGCTGACGACGGCTCCGGGGCTCGCCTTTGCGGTGGCGAGGACGGCGAGCCGGTGTTGCCCGACAGAATCGAGTTGCGCAAGATCCTCGCCGCGCACGTACGCGCCGGGCCGCACCGCGAGTAGGCGCCTCGACCGTCGGGCGGTACGCAGTTCGTGGTCGGTGAACCCGCGCGCGAGTGCGTCGGACCTGAACACCAGTGGTGTGCCATCGAATTCCATGCGTCGAGCCTCGCGTTTCACGCACCAGGGCGGGCGCCCGTTCCGCGATCTGTGGATGGATTGTGCGCTGTCCACAGGGTGCCGCTCCGAAAACAGTCGTGGCGCGCCCCCGATCGGGGACGCGGCACGACGAAAACCGGAGCGGCAGCTACGCCTTACGGCACGTGGCGAACGGCGCCCTTGTCGGCGGATGTGGCCAGTGCGGCGTATGCCCGCAGCGCCGTGGTGACGGTGCGCTGGCGGTCCACCGGCTGCCACGGACGCTCGGACGCCTCCATCTTGGCGCGGCGCTGCGCGAGGGTCTCGTCGTCGACGAGGACCTCGAGGGTGCGGGTCGCGACGTCGATGCGGATCTGGTCGCCGTCCTCGACGAGTCCGATCACACCACCCGCTGCGGCCTCGGGCGAGATGTGGCCGATCGACAGGCCCGACGTGCCACCGGAGAAGCGGCCGTCGGTGACGAGTGCGCACTCCTTGCCGAGGCCGGCGCCCTTGAGGAACGCGGTGGGGTGCAGCATCTCCTGCATGCCCGGGCCGCCCTTGGGGCCCTCGTAGCGGACCACGAGGACGTCGCCCGGCTTGATTTGCTTCTGCAGGATCACCGACACGGCAGCCTCCTGCGACTCGACGACGACGGCCGGCCCCTGGAAGGAGAACAGCTCCTCGTCGATCCCGGCGGTCTTGAGGATCGCGCCGTCGACGGCGATGTTGCCGCGCAGCACGCACAGGCCACCCTCGACGGTGTAGGCGTGTTCGAGGTCGCGAATGCAGCCGCCCTCGGCGTCGGTGTCGAGCGCGGACCAGCGGTTGTCGGTCGAGAACGGCTCGGTGGTGCGCACGCCGCCCGGCGCCGCGTGGAAGAGCTCGAGTGCCTCGTCGCTCGCCTTGCCGGAGCGGATGTCCCAGGTGTCGAGCCATTCGTCGAAGCTCTTGGTGTGCACGGTCGAGACGTCCGTTTCCAGCAGTCCGGCGCGGCGTAGCTCACCCAGCAGCGCGGGGATGCCACCGGCGCGGTGGACGTCCTCCATGTGGTAGTCCGAGTTGGGCGAGACCTTCGACAGGCACGGCACCAGCCGGCTGATCTCGTCGATGGTGTCGAGGTCGAAGTCGACCTCGCCCTCCTGCGCCGCGGCGAGGGTGTGCAGCACCGTGTTGGTGGAGCCGCCCATCGCGACATCGAGGGCCATGGCGTTGCGGAATGCCTTGGGGGAGGCGATGTTCCGCGGCAGCACCGACTCGTCCTCGTCGCGGTAGTACTTCAGTGCTGCCTCGACGACGGTGGTGCCGGCCCGGCTGAACAGGGCGCGGCGGGCCTCGTGGGTGGCCAGCGTGGAGCCGTTGCCGGGCAGCGCGAGTCCGAGCGCCTCGGTGAGGCAGTTCATCGAGTTGGCGGTGAACATGCCCGAGCACGAACCGCATGTGGGGCACGCGCTGCGCTCGACCTCGTCCAGGCCCTCCTCGGACACAGCGTCATTGGCGCTCGCGGAGATCGCGGTGATGAGATCGGTGGGGGCCTGTGCGACACCGCCGACGACGACGGCCTTGCCGGCCTCCATCGGGCCTCCCGAGACGAAGACCGTCGGGATGTTCAGGCGCATCGCGGCATTGAGCATGCCGGGGGTGATCTTGTCGCAGTTCGAGATGCAGACCAGGGCGTCGGCGGTGTGCGCGTTGACCATGTACTCGACGGAGTCGGCGATGATCTCGCGGCTCGGCAGCGAGTAGAGCATGCCGCCGTGGCCCATCGCGATGCCGTCGTCGACGGCGATCGTGTGGAACTCGCGGGGCACGCCGCCGGCTGCGCGGACGGCCTCGGCAACGATCTCGCCGACGTTCTTGAGGTGAACGTGGCCGGGGACGAATTGGGTGTACGAGTTCGCGATCGCGACGATCGGCTTTCCGAAGTCGGAGTCGGTCATACCGGTGGCGCGCCACAGCGCGCGGGCTCCGGCAGCGTTACGTCCGACAGTGGTGGTGCGTGACCTGAGCGGGGGCATGGGCGATTTCCTTCGTCGTCGATCATCGGTCTCGGCGGCGGGCTGTGCGCCGAGCACGGCGAAATACGTAATCAGTGGGCCCGTGAAGGTGCTGGTCGGCAAGGACCCGATTCGGCTTTCCGGGGAGCCTCGTCATCTCCGGTGGGAGCGGGAGACGTCCTGGTGAGACGCTACTCCCGCGCGCGGACTATTCGGTATTCGGCTGGGCATCCGTGTCGTCGTCCTTGTTGGAGGCGGCGGCCGCCTCGGCCTCGCGCGCGGCCGCATACGGGTCGGTGATGCGGCCGCCGCTCGCGGAGGCGAGCTGCGGCAAGCGGCCGAATGTCACGACCGGCAGCGAGACCTCGGTTCCGTCGACGAGGTCGGCGCGCGCCCATCCGCGCTTCGGGAAGCGGAAGCCCTTGATTTGATCCCACGATATGGACTGCGTCGAGAACGCTCGGCGCAGTTCGAGGCCGTTCTCGGTGACGGTGGTCCGCACGCGAAGCACCCATGCCGCGATGAGGAACGGGATCACGAGCATCCAGCCGAAGGCGGCGGGCCATCCGAGCACCGGGAAGCTGAAGCAGAACAGCAGGAACACGCACGCCATCAGGGCGAGCGGCGAAATCCGGATGATCTGTCGCGGGTTCTCGGGCGTGTGGGATGATGACTGCGGTGGCACGGGCTGCTGAGGAGATGACACCTCACCATCTTCGCACTGCAGCCGAGGCATCTTACATTCTGGGACAGCGCACTCACCAAAGTTGACTGTCTACCGTTTACGCGCCTACCGTCGAGCGCGTGAAACAGAATGAGTTGCTTGTAATCGGCAGGCGCGTCGCCGCCTGAGCCGGTTCTTCAACTCGCCGGATAACGACGCGCCACCCTCGTCCAGCAGATGACTGCTGACGGGGGTTTTTTATTGCCCGGAGCCAGAATCAGAGGACTTTCCAGTGAGCGCACCAACCGCACGGCCTCAACCCACGCCGCGCAAGTCGGGGGCAGCCAGCCCGACTACCGCGGCCGCCGCTACGCAGACCGGTAATCGTCGTCAGCTCGCCCCCGAACGGGTGACCGGCGCGCAGTCCGTCGTCCGCGCGCTCGAGGAGCTCGAGGTCGACACGGTCTTCGGTATCCCGGGTGGTGCCGTTCTGCCGGTGTACGACCCACTCTTCGACTCGCAGAAGGTGCGGCACGTTCTGGTGCGCCACGAGCAGGGTGCCGGCCACGCCGCCACCGGCTACGCGCAGGCCACCGGCAAGGTCGGCGTCTGCATGGCCACCTCGGGTCCCGGTGCGACGAACCTGGTGACGCCGCTCGCGGATGCGCAGATGGATTCGGTTCCGGTCGTCGCGATCACCGGTCAGGTCGGTCGCGGGCTGATCGGCACGGACGCTTTCCAGGAAGCCGACATCTCCGGCATCACGATGCCGATCACCAAGCACAACTTCCTGATCACCGACGGCATCGACATCCCGCGCATCCTGGCGGAGGCGTTCTACCTCGCGTCGAGCGGCCGTCCGGGCGCGGTCCTGGTCGACATCCCGAAGGACATCCTGCAGGCGCAGACCACCTTCTCGTGGCCGCCGGAGATGCACCTGCCCGGGTACCGTCCGGTCACCAAACCGCACGGCAAGCAGGTTCGTGAGGCTGCCCGGCTCATCGCCGATGCCAAGTCTCCGGTTCTGTACGTCGGCGGCGGAGTGATCAAGGCCGACGCCTCGCCGGAGCTGCTCGAGCTGGCCGAGCTCACCGGCATTCCCGTCGTCACCACGCTGATGGCGCGCGGCGCGTTCCCGGACAGCCACCAGCTCAACTGCGGTATGCCGGGCATGCACGGGACCGTGGCCGCGGTCGCGGCGCTGCAGAAGAGTGATCTGCTGATCACCCTCGGCGCCCGCTTCGACGACCGCGTCACCGGCCAGCTCGACTCGTTCGCGCCCGACGCCAAGGTGATCCATGCGGACATCGACCCGGCCGAGATCGGCAAGAACCGCCATGCGGACGTCCCGATCGTGGGCGACTGCAAGGAGGTCATCGCCGAACTGATCGAGGCGATCCGCGCCGATCAGGCGACGGGCACGACTCTCGACCTCGCCGAGTGGTGGGCCTACCTCGAAGGAATCCGTCGCACCTACCCACTGGCGTACGACCGCCCGGCGGACGGTTCGATGTCGCCCGAGTACGTGATCCAGGCCGTCGGCCGGCTCGCGGGCCCCGACGCCATCTACTGCGCCGGCGTCGGCCAGCACCAGATGTGGGCCGCACAGTTCGTCAACTACGAGAAGCCGCGCACGTGGCTCAACTCGGGCGGCCTGGGCACCATGGGCTACGCGGTGCCTGCCGCGATGGGCGCCAAGATGGGCATGCCGGACACCGAGGTGTGGGCCATCGACGGTGACGGCTGCTTCCAGATGACCAATCAGGAACTGGCCACCTGTGCCGTCGAGGGGGTGCCGATCAAGGTCGCGCTCATCAACAATGGCAACCTCGGGATGGTCCGCCAGTGGCAGACCCTGTTCTACGACGAGCGTTACTCCAACACGAACCTGGGCACCCACGGCACCGTCCGCATCCCGGACTTCGTCAAGCTCGCCGAGGCGCTGGGTTGCGTCGGTATCCGCGTCGAGCGTGAGGAGGATGTCGAGGACGCCATCCGCACCGCGCAGTCGATCAACGACAAGCCGGTCGTCATCGACTTCATCGTCGGCGCCGACGCCCAGGTGTGGCCGATGGTCGCGGCCGGCACCAGCAATGACGAGATCATGGCGGCCCGGGGTATCCGCCCGCTGTTCGACGACGACGAGGCCGCCGCCGAGCCCGCCGCCATCCATGAGGCCATGCAGGAAGCCACCGCGCGCGACCAGGTCGCCGGCGCCGAAGCAGGAGAGGATCGCCAGTGAGCACCAGCCACACCCTCAGTGTTCTCGTCGAGGACAAGCCGGGCGTGCTGGCCCGCGTCGCCGCGCTCTTCTCCCGCCGGGGATTCAACATCGAATCGCTCGCGGTCGGCGGCACCGAGATCCCCGAGATCTCGCGCATGACGATCGTCGTGACCGTCGACGAGTTCCCGCTCGAGCAGGTGACGAAGCAGCTCAACAAGCTCGTCAACGTCATCAAGATCGTCGAGCAGGACACCGAGGCTTCGGTCGCTCGTGAGCTTGTCCTGATCAAGGTGCGGGCCGATGCGAGCGTTCGGACACAGGTGATCGAGACCGTGAACCTGTTCCGCGCCAAGGTGATCGACGTCTCACCCGAGGCCGTCACGATCGAGGCGACCGGCACGCGCTCCAAGCTCGACGCGCTCTTGCGCATGCTGGACCCGTTCGGGATCCGCGAGATCGTGCAGTCCGGTGTGGTGGCGGTCGGCCGTGGGCCGAAGTCGATCACCGCGACCCGCTAGTACCGTCTCACCAGACGCCGTTTCACCTACAACAGCAGACAACCAAGCGTTCATAGAACCCAGAGGGAAGGTAAGAACTGTGGCAGTCGAGATGTTCTACGACGACGATGCAGACCTGTCGATCATCCAGGGCCGCAAGGTCGCGGTCATCGGCTACGGCAGCCAGGGCCACGCGCACTCGCTGAGCCTGCGCGATTCCGGTGTCGATGTGCGCATCGGCCTCAAGGAGGGTTCGAAGTCCCGCGCGAAGGCCGAGGAGCAGGGCCTGACCGTCGGTACGCCGGCGGAGGTCGCCGAGTGGGCCGACGTCATCATGGTGCTTGCCCCCGACACCGCTCAGGCATCGATCTTCACCAATGACATCGAGCCGAACCTCAAGGACGGCGACGCGCTGTTCTTCGGCCACGGCCTCAACATCCACTTCGAGCTGATCAAGGCTCCGGAGTTCGTCACCGTCGGCATGGTCGCCCCCAAGGGTCCCGGCCACCTGGTGCGTCGTCAGTTCGTCGACGGCAAGGGCGTTCCGGCCCTGATCGCCATCGATCAGGACCCGAAGGGTGAGGGCCAGGCCCTCGCGCTGTCCTACGCAAAGGGCATCGGTGGCACCCGCGCGGGCGTCATCAAGACCACCTTCAAGGAAGAGACCGAGACGGACCTCTTCGGCGAGCAGGCGGTGCTCTGTGGCGGCACGGAGGAGCTCGTCAAGACCGGCTTCGAGGTCATGGTCGAGGCCGGCTACGCGCCCGAAATGGCGTACTTCGAGGTGCTGCACGAGCTCAAGCTGATCGTCGACCTCATGTACGAGGGTGGCATCGCCCGCATGAACTACTCGGTGTCCGACACCGCTGAGTTCGGTGGATACCTGAGCGGTCCCCGTGTTATCGATGCCGGCACCAAGGAGCGCATGAAGGCGATCCTGGCCGATATCCAGTCCGGCGAGTTCACCCGTCGCCTGGTTGCCAATGTCGAGAACGGCAACACCGAGCTCGAGGGCCTGCGCAAGGCCAACGCCGAGCACCCCATCGAGGTCACCGGCAAGAAGCTGCGCGACATGATGAGCTGGGTCGATCGTCCGATCACCGAGACGGCCTGATCCACAGCTGACAATCCGGCCCGAGGGTCGTGCGCGTAAAGCGCACGGCCCTCGGGCCGGAGTCGTTCCCGAGTGTGGCGCGGATCTCTGAGTTGCATACCGCAGGTGTCCACTATGTGGTAACGGGTACCCGTCATGCGAAATCGACGCGGTCGGCCCACTAAACTGATTCGGTCACGGTCTCACCCGCACGCTCCGCGCGGAGCCGTAACCGTCTGTTCGACCCGACACACCCCGACACCGAACACAGGAGAGTTCCTCGTGAGCCAGAATGGCCGTCCCGTTGTCCTGATCGCCGACAAGCTCGCACAATCGACCGTCGATGCGCTCGGTGACGGTGTCGAGGTGCGCTGGGTGGACGGTCCGGACCGTCCCGCGCTCCTCGCGGCCGTGCCCGAGGCCGACGCCCTGTTGGTCCGCTCGGCCACGACGGTCGATGCCGAGGTGCTGGCCGCCGCCACGAAGCTCAAGATCGTGGGCCGCGCCGGCGTCGGCCTCGACAACGTCGACATCCCGGCTGCCACCGAGCGTGGCGTCATGGTCGTGAATGCGCCGACCTCCAACATCCACTCGGCCGCCGAGCACGCCGTCTCGCTGCTGCTGTCGACCGCGCGGCAGATCCCGGCCGCGGACCGCACGCTGCGCGAGAAGACCTGGAAGCGTTCGAGCTTCAACGGCACCGAGATCCTCGGCAAGACCGTCGGCGTCGTCGGCCTGGGCCGCATCGGCCAGCTGTTCGCACAGCGCCTCGCCGCGTTCGAGACCGAGATCATCGCGTACGACCCCTACCTGCCGGCCGCTCGCGCCGCGCAGCTGGGCATCGAACTGGTCGACATCGACCAGCTGGTCGAGCGCGCCGACTTCATCTCGGTGCACCTGCCCAAGACCAAGGAGACCGCCGGCCTGCTGAATGCCGAGCGCCTGGCCAAGGCCAAGGACGGCGTCATCATCGTCAACGCCGCCCGCGGCGGCCTGATCGACGAGGACGCACTGTACGACGCGCTCGTGAACGGCAAGGTCCGCGCCGCTGGCCTCGACGTGTTCAGCACCGAGCCGTGCACCGACTCCAAGCTGTTCGACCTCGACAATGTCGTCGTCACCCCGCATCTCGGCGCGTCCACCTCGGAGGCCCAGGACCGCGCCGGTACCGACGTTGCCAAGAGTGTCCTGCTGGCGCTGGCCGGCGAGTTCGTGCCGGACGCGGTCAACGTCTCCGGTGGCCCGGTCGGTGAAGAGGTCGCACCGTGGCTCGAGCTGGTCCGCAAGCTGGGTCTGCTGGCCGGCACCCTGTCGCCCGAGGCCGTGCAGAACGTTCAGGTCGTCGTCAGCGGTGAGCTTTCGGCGGAGAACGTCGAGATCCTGGGTCTGGCCGCTCTTCGTGGTCTGTTCTCTGCGAGCAGCGACGAGGCCGTCACGTTCGTCAATGCCCCGCAGCTCGCCGAGCAGCGCGGCGTGAGCGTCGAGGTCGAGAAGCACAGCGAGGCGCAGTCGCACCGCAGCGCCGTCGAGGTACGCGCGGTCGCCGCCGACGGCACCGTGACGGCGGTCGCGGGTGCGCTCACCGGCCTGCAGCAGGTCGAGAAGATCGTCAACGTCAACGGCCGCAGCTTCGACCTGCGCGCCGAGGGCCACAACATCGTCGTGCATTACGCGGATCGCCCCGGTGTCCTCGGTGTGCTCGGCACCGTGCTCGGCAATGCCGGTATCGACATCCAGGCCGCTGCGCTGAGCCAGGACGTCGAGGGCACCGGGGCTACCGTCATCCTGCGCGTGAACCGTGTCGTCGGTGACGCCGAGGTCTCGCAGATCGTGGAGCAGCTCGACGCGCGCGTCGAGCAGGTCGACCTGTCCTGATCCTCCCCAGTCCTACCCGGTGGCCGTGATCGTCGACTCGATGGTCGCGGCCAGCGGCGCAGCCGGGGTGTCTCACGCCACCGGTGGATTCTCAGTCGAAAGAGAGTGTGTCCCATGAAGCTTGCGGTCATCCCCGGTGACGGCATCGGTGTCGAGGTCACAGCGGAAGCGCTGAAGGTCCTCAGGAAGCTGGTTCCGGATGTGGAGACCACCGAGTTCGACCTCGGTGCCAAGCGCTACAACGAGACCGGCGACCTGCTGCCCGAGGCCGAGCTCGACGCGATCCGCCAGCACGACGCGATCCTGCTCGGCGCCATCGGCGACCCGCGGTTCGTCGCTCCCGGCATCCTCGAGCGTGGCCTGCTGCTGAACATGCGGTTCCTGCTCGATCACCACGTGAACCTGCGTCCGGCCCGCACTTACCCGGGCTCGAGCTCGCCGCTGGCCGCCAACCCGGACATCGACTTCATCGTGGTCCGTGAGGGTACCGAAGGCCCGTACACCGGCAACGGTGGCTCGATCCGCGTCGGCACCCCGCACGAGGTTGCGACCGAGGTCTCGGTCAACACGTGGTTCGGCGCCGAGCGCGTCGTCCGCGCCGCATACGAGCTGGCGCAGTCCCGGCGCAAGCACCTGACGCTGATCCACAAGACCAACGTGCTCTCCAACGCCGGCCGCATCTGGACGCGTGCGATGGAGACGGTCGGCGCGGAGTACCCGGACGTCGAGACCGCCTACTGCCACATCGATGCGGCGACCATCTACATGGTCACCGACCCGGCTCGCTTCGACGTGATCGTCACCGACAACCTGTTCGGCGACATCATCACCGACCTGGCGGGCGCCGTCACCGGTGGCATCGGTCTGGCGGCGAGCGCCAACATCGACGCGTCGGGGACCAATCCGTCGATGTTCGAGCCCGTCCACGGCTCCGCCCCGGACATCGCCGGCCAGGGCATCGCCGATCCCACCGCCGCGATCCTGTCGGCCGCGATGTTGCTGCGTCACCTCGGCCGGGGGGACGATGCCGCCCGTATCGAGGCCGCCGTCGAGGCGGACCTTGCCTCCCGTGGCGACGCCCCGATCGTCACCACCGAGGTGGGGGACCGGATCGCCGCCGCCGTCTAGACCGTTCGCCTCGGCAAGACACGACCGCCGCCCGGCATCCGGGCGGCGGTCGTGTCGATTGCGACTACTTCCGTTCAGGCTGGTCGGCGGGTACCAGCGGCACCGCGACGAGCGGGAACAGCGCCGCGGCCGCGAACGTCAGCGGAAACCCGGCCACGCCGATCAGGGCGCCGAAGATCGGCGGCACCAGTGAAGCCGCGACGTACTGGCTCGTGTTCTGGGCGCCGAGCGCCCGGCCGCTCCAGTATGGGCCGGCGATCTCCGCGACGGCGGTGAACGCCAGCCCGTTGTCGGCCACGGTGATCACGGATGCGAGCATCATCAGTGCCACCGAGACGGGGGAGTTCAGCCAGTCGGTGAGTGCGAGCGCGCCCATCGAGACGGCCGCGGCGATCGCAACCGTGCGCAGTGGGCCCATCCGGCTGCCGACCCGGTCGGACCAGAAGCCCGCCGCGATCCGGCCGGCGGCGCCGAGCAGTTGCGTAACGGTGATCAGGACGCCCGCCGACGCGGCCGACCAGTGCCGGTCGGCCATCAGCCACACCAGCGTGAACGTCCACACCAGGTACTGCGGCACCACCAGCAGGACCGAGACGCTGTGGATCCGCCATAGCACGCCCTGGTTCCGGTACGGGTTGTCCAGCAGGCCGCTCTCCTGCGCGCGGGCTCGGCTCGGACGCGGGGGATCGACGACGAACAGGCAGGCCGCGACCGCGACGACTGCCACGATGGTCGGTAGCACCAACGCCCAGCCGAGGCCGTGTGACTCGGCGATCCGTGGCACCGTGAGGGCGGCGACGGCCACACCCAGTGGAAGCGACATCTGACGGATCCCCATCGCGAGTCCGCGGCGCTCGGGCGGGAACCAGCCGACGACGACGCGCCCGCTCGCCGCGTTCGCACTGGAGGCGGCCATACCGCCCAGCACCAGTAGGCCGCCGAGGAGTGCGAACGAGCTGCTCAGCGCGGCACCGGCACTCGCCAGGGCGGTGAGGGTCAGGCCGATCACCAGCACCCGCCGCTCGCCGATTCGGTCGACGATCGCTCCCCAGGCCATCAGGCTCACCAGGAACCCCAGCGTCGGCGCGGCTGCGATCAGTCCGGCCTGGCTCAGGTTCATCCCGTACTCGTCGTGCAGCGTGGGGATGAGAAAGGCGGGCGCGTTGGCGAAGACGGCCCCCGCGGACTGTGCGAGAACCCCCAGCCCCAGCATCGACCAGCGGTGAACGGAGCCGGTCCGGCTGCGGGGATGCGTCGTCGTACTCATCTCACCATCTCATAGTTTGAGACACATATCTTATTATGTGAACAGGTTTCGAAGTGTAGACCCACCGGCGCGGTCTGCGCGGTGGGCACCGGGTGAGGTCACCCACTGGCTCGATAGACTGCGCTCATGCGCCTAGGTCGAATTGCCAGTCCTGACGGAGTCGCCTTCGTGTCGATCGAGGGGGAGGGTGACGCGCAGATCGCGAAGGAGATTGCCGAGCATCCCTTCGGGACACCGACTTTCACAGGTCGAAGCTGGCCGGTGGCGGATGTCCGCCTGCTCGCCCCGATCCTCGCGAGCAAGGTCATCTGCGTCGGGAAGAACTACGCCGCGCACGCGGCCGAGATGGGCGGGGAGGCGCCGGAGGATCCGGTCATCTTCCTCAAGCCCAACACCGCGATCGTCGGTCCGGGTGCGCCGATCGTGCTGCCGCCATCGTCGAACGAGGTCCACTACGAGGGCGAACTCGCGGTCGTGATCGGTCGCCCGTGCAAGGATGTGCCGGCTGCGAAGGCCCTGGATGTCGTGCTTGGATACACCGTCGCCAACGACATCTCCGCGCGTGATCAACAACGCCACGACGGTCAGTGGACTCGCGCGAAAAGCCACGACACGTTCTGTCCGCTCGGGCCGTGGATCGAGACCAAGCTCGACGCGTCCGATGTCGAGATCACGACCGAGGTCGACGGCGAGGTCAAGCAACGCAGCCGCACTTCGCTTCTCCTGCATGACATTCCGAAGATCATCGAGTGGGTTTCCGCTGTCATGACATTGCTGCCGGGTGATGTGATTCTCACCGGTACCCCCGAGGGTGTGGGTCCGATCGTGGACGGGCAGCGCGTCAGCGTCACGATCGAGGGCATCGGCACGCTGACCAATCCGGTTGCTGCCAAGCGCTGATCGGATACCGCTCGGCAGGGAAGCGTCACGGGACTAGCCTGTAGGGGTCCTATCCGCGCCTAGTCGCGCCGAGCAGCGTCTATCGAAGTGAGCCATGACCACCAGCGAAGTACGAGTCCGTTTCTGTCCGTCACCCACCGGAACCCCGCACGTCGGGCTCGTCCGAACTGCCCTGTTCAACTGGGCGTTCGCGCGACACCACGGTGGCACCTTCGTGTTCCGCATCGAAGACACCGATGCCGCGCGTGACACCGAGGAGTCGTACCAGGCGATCCTCGATGCACTGCGCTGGCTCGGTCTGTCGTGGGACGAGGGGCCGGAGGTGGGCGGCCCGTACGAGCCGTATCGCCAGTCGCAGCGGCGCGACCAGCACATCGACATCGTTGCCAAGCTCGTCGAGGCGGGGGAGGCGTACGAGTCGTTCTCCACGCCCGAGGAGGTGGAGGCACGGCACAAGGCGGCCGGACGCGATCCCAAGCTCGGCTACGACAACTTCGATCGTGACCTCACGCCCGAGCAGCGTCAGGCGTACCGTGACGAGGGCCGTGGGGCCGTCGTGCGTCTGCGCATGCCCGATCACGATCTGACGTGGACCGACCTGGTGCGCGGCGAGACCACGTTCAAGGCCGGCACGGTGCCGGACTTCGCGCTCACGCGCGGTAATGGGATTCCGCTGTACACACTGGTGAATCCCGTCGATGACGCGTTGATGAAGATCACCCACGTGCTGCGCGGTGAGGACCTGCTGTCCTCCACCCCGCGTCAGCTCGCGCTGTACGAGGCCCTCCAGCGCATTGGTGTCGCCGACTTCACGCCGGAGTTCGGTCACCTGCCGTTCGTGATGGGGCAGGGCAACAAGAAGCTGTCCAAGCGCGATCCGGAGTCGAACCTCTTCATTCACCGCGATCGCGGTTTCATCCCCGAGGGTCTGCTCAACTACCTTGCGCTGCTGGGCTGGAGTATTGCCGACGACCACGACGTCTTTTCGCTCGACGAGATGGTCGCCGCGTTCGACATCTCCACGGTCAACTCGAACCCGGCGCGCTTCGATCAGAAGAAGGCCGACGCCATCAACGCCGAGCAGATTCGGCTCCTCGAGCCGGGGGACTTCGCGGGGCGCCTGCGCGAGTACCTCACCATGCACGGGCATCCGGTCGACGCGCTCACCGACGAGCAGTTCGCGGTCGCGGCCGAGTTGGTGCAGACGCGCATCGTCGTGCTCTCGGACGCGTGGGACCTGTTGAAGTTCCTCTTCGTGGCGGAGTCGGACTTCGAGATCGATCCGGCGGCTGCGGCCAAGAACCTGGGTGCGGACGCGGCGCCTGTTCTGGATGCAACGATCGAAACACTCGACGCCCTCCCGGCGTGGGCCACCGCGGACATCGAGGAGGCGCTCAAGGGCGCGCTGATCGAGAAGATGGAACTCAAGCCGCGTAAGGCATTCGCGCCGGTGCGCGTCGCGGTCACCGGATCGCACATCAGTCCACCGCTGTACGAGTCGATGGAGCTGCTGGGTCGGGAGGCGACGCTCGCTCGCCTGCGCTCGGCTCGTGCTCAGGTGGAGGGCTAGCCGTCCCATCAGCTGGTCGGAGGGCTATTTCAACCCTCTGACCAGCTGATTTGGAGAAACAGTGGGGGGCTTTGATATTGTTCTCTTCGTTCGAAAGGCAAGCCCGGCCGCGAGGTCAGGAAAGCCTGGAAGATCATTGGGGTATGGTGTAATTGGCAACACAGCGGTTTCTGGTACCGCCATTCTAGGTTCGAGTCCTGGTACCCCAGCGGAGAGTTCGAGTGATTTTGACTCTGAACTCCGGCAAGCTAAGCTAGCCGAGCTTCCATTGTAATCCGGTCCATTACGGATCGGGTGAAAATCGGGAGTGTTCCAGCGTGTTGCGAGTAGGTGGCGGCACACCTTGAAATGTTCTGGCCCCGTCGTCTAGCGGCCTAGGACGCCGCCCTCTCAAGGCGGTAGCGCGGGTTCGAATCCCGTCGGGGCTACCAGGGGAATCACCCTCCGATCTTGTATCGGGGGGTTTTCTTTTGGCGAGAGAGTTCTCGAGAGAGCTCTACTGTGCTGCACAGCACGGATAACAATGAAGATCCTGGCCCCGTCGTCTAGCGGCCTAGGACGCCGCCCTCTCAAGGCGGTAGCGCGGGTTCGAATCCCGTCGGGGCTACCACAACGCGAAGACCCTCCGATCAATCGATCGGAGGGTCTTCGCGTTGCGTGGGTCAGCGGGTTTCTAGCCGCTCTTACGGCGGAACTCGCGCTTGTGATCGGCGCTGCGGTGCGCACTGTGGATCTTCGACTGTCCGTCGAGGTGGCCGCTCGAATTCCCGTGTCGCTGATTCTTGCGGTCGAGTGCCTCGCGGAACCGTCTTTTGACATCGTCTGCATCGCTGCCGTGCCCGGCCTCGCTGCTGGTGCGATCGGATTCGCTCACGTGGTCCTCCTTCTGCCTCGGTGGTGGCTCGTCCTTCGGAATGTACCGCCGGTGCGGTGGTGTGTCGCGTGGTTTTCCGGCGGCCAGCGCTATAGGTACGCTGCCGTCGAGCCGCCCACCGGCATGGTGGGCAGCCCGAGCTTGCGATGGTCCCACGACCGGACCCGTTCCGGGATCACGCGCACAGCGACGCGCTTGTGCAGCATCATCTCAACGGCCGGCCTCACGTCCTCGGAGTACGGACCCGTGTAGCGCTCCCAGATGCTGATTCCCACCCGGAAGAGGGCCTCGGGTTCGTCGACGATCTCGCCGCGGCCCTCGATCGAGATACCGCGCAGCGTGTCGTAAGTCTCGCCCGCCTCGAGCATCACGGTGAGGCGGTCGTCGCGCCGAAGATTGACGGCCTTCTGCGATTTGGCCTTCGTCTCGAACCACAGCTCACCGTCGATCACCGCGTACCACATTGCGATCAGATGTGGTGTGCCGTTCGGGCCGATCGTGGCCATGGTCGAGACCCGGGTACGTTCGACGAATTCGGCGATCTCGGCGTCGGTCATCGTGATCTGTGCGCGCTGATTGGTGCCCACTGGTGCTTCCTTCACTCGGCATCGAATGCTTATGGACGAACTGTGCCACGAATCACGTGGTGAGCGCCCGAGCAGCGGGATTCGTGTCGTCAGAGCCGCTTGTGGAGAGCGTCCGCTGCGGCCAGCAGGTTTTCCGCCCAACGCGCGCCGGGACGCCGGCCCATTCGGTCGATCGGGCCGGACACCGAGATCGCGGCGACGACGTTTCCTGCCGCGTCCCGGACCGGCGCAGCGACGCTGGCGACCCCCGGTTCCCGCTCGGCGACACTCTGTGCCCATCCGCGCCGCCGAACTTCGAGCAGGACGCGTTCGCCGAACGAGGCGTCGGGAAGGATCGCCCGCTGAGTCTGTGTGTCCGCCCACGCGAGGAGGACCTTCGCGCCGGAGCCGGCGGTCATGGGCAGCCGGGCGCCGACCAGGACGGTATCCCGGAGGCCTGTCGGTGGTTCCATCGATGCGACGCACACGCGATGGGTGCCCTCCCGGCGGTACAGCTGCACACTCTCTCCGGTGATTTCGCGCAGACGCGGCAGGATCAGTGCGGCGGCGTCCACGAGGGTGTCGCTGGCGCTCGCCGCGAGCTCGCCCAGCCCTGGCCCCGTGCACCACAGACCGTCTGCGTCGCGAGTGAGCAATCGGTGCACTTCGAGGCCGACGGCCAGACGGTGGGCCGTGGCGCGAGGGAGACCGGTCCGATTGCACAATTCGGTGAGGCTGCAGGGTTGTTCGGCAACCGCGTGCAGCACGCCCATCGCTTTGTCAAGGACCCCGATACCGCTATGCTGTCTCATAGGTCGATACTCAGTTCTCGCATACTGGGATCATAGCCCAGATCGTTCGACGGGTGTTTCGACACATCACGCGATGCGGGTCAGCCCGTAACCCGGCAGCGCGACATCCTGATACAGAGGTGGAGAAGATGGCGGACAGAGCACGCACTCTGGCGGAGAAGGTGTGGGACGACCACGTTGTCGTTCGTGGCGAGGGAGAGGGTGCGGCTCGCCAGCCGGATCTGATCTACATCGACCTGCATCTCGTTCACGAGGTCACCAGCCCGCAGGCATTCGACGGCCTGCGCCTGTCCGGCCGCAAATTGCGTCGCCCCGATCTGACGATCGCCACCGAGGACCACAACGTCCCGACCATCGATATCGACAGGCCGATCGACGATCCCGTATCTCGCACGCAGGTCGATACGTTGCGTCGCAACTGTGAGGAATTCGGTGTGCGACTGCATCGGATGGGCGATCTCGATCAGGGCATCGTGCACGTCGTCGGTCCGCAGCTGGGCCTGACCCAGCCGGGTACCACGGTCGTGTGCGGAGACAGTCACACCTCGACCCACGGCGCTTTCGGTGCTCTCGCAATGGGAATCGGGACGAGCGAGGTCGAGCACGTGATGGCGACGCAGACCTTGTCGCTGCGCCCCTTCAAGACCATGGCGATCACCGTCGACGGTGAACTCCCGGTGGGCGTCACGAGTAAGGACCTGATCCTCGCCGTCATCGCGAAGATCGGCACCGGTGGGGGACAGGGGTATGTCCTCGAATACCGCGGGGAGGCAATCCGCAAGCTGTCGATGGAAGCGCGGATGACGATCTGCAACATGTCGATCGAGGCGGGCGCGCGTGCGGGAATGATCGCGCCGGACGCGACCACCTACGAGTTCATCAAGGGCCGCCCACATGCTCCACAGGGGGCGGACTGGGACGCCGCGGTCGCAGCCTGGGAACAGCTGAAGACCGACGAGGACGCTGTTTTCGACGCTGAGGTCCATATCGACGCATCCTCGCTGACCCCGTTCGTCACGTGGGGCACCAACCCCGGACAGGGCGCTCCGCTGGGAGATTCGGTGCCGAACCCGGCCGAGATGGCCGATGAGAGCGAGCGGCACACGGCCGAGAAGGCTCTTGCCTACATGGGTCTGGAGGCGGGAACTCCGTTGCGGGAGGTGGCCGTGGACACCGTGTTCGTCGGATCCTGCACCAACGGACGGATCGAGGATCTACGCGCCGTTGCGGACGTCCTGAAGGGCCGCAGTGTCGCGGACGGGGTTCGGATGCTGATCGTCCCGGGTTCGATGCGCGTTCGTGCACAGGCGGAAGAGGAGGGCCTGGGAGAGATCTTCACCACTGCGGGCGCCGAGTGGCGCCAGGCCGGATGCTCGATGTGCCTGGGCATGAACCCGGATCAGCTTGCCCCGGGTGAGCGCTGCGCGTCGACGTCCAACCGCAATTTCGAAGGCCGCCAAGGCAAGGGTGGGCGCACGCACCTCGTCTCCCCGGCCGTCGCTGCCGCCACGGCTGTTCGGGGCACGCTGTCGGCACCGGCAGATCTGGCATAGGGCGCAAGGGAACTAGGAGAAAATCGATGGAATCCTTTACCACTCATAAGGGAATCGGTGTTCCGCTGCGCCGATCGAACGTGGACACCGACCAGATCATTCCCGCGGTGTACCTGAAGCGCGTGACCCGCAGCGGATTCGAGGACGGTCTGTTCGCGCGCTGGCGGTCCGATCCGGACTTCATCCTCAACACTGCGCCGTACGACAAGGGCAGCGTTCTCGTGGCCGGACCGGACTTCGGCACGGGTTCGTCTCGCGAGCACGCCGTCTGGGCGCTGTCGGACTACGGTTTCCGCGTCGTCATCGCGTCGCGCTTTGCGGATATCTTCCGCGGCAACGCGGGCAAGGCTGGTCTGCTGGCCGCCGAGGTCGCTCAGAGCGACGTCGAGTTGCTGTGGAAGCTCCTCGACGAGCAGCCCGGGCTCGAGTTGGTGGTCGACCTCGAGGCGTTGACGGTGACCGCCGGAACAACGGTGGTGCCCTTCGCGATTGATGACTACACGCGGTGGCGTCTACTGGAGGGTCTCGACGACATCGGGTTGACATTGCGCCAGGTAGAGGCGATTTCCGAGTTCGAAAAGTCAAGGCCGTCATGGAAACCTGCGACCCTCCCGGCTCGCACCGCGAGCGACAATTGAGGCAATCGGACAACTGGTTCGGGGCCTGAAATATCACAGAACAGGGGGCCGCGTTTGATGAGAATTGGCGTGGCACATAGACTCTTGCCGATTTCGGGTTTACCGTAGTTCGTAGTCGGTCCGACGGTGGGCCATTAGTTTGCGGAGGAATTTCAATGAACAAGGCAGAGCTCATCGATGTTCTGACCGAGAAACTGGGGTCGGACAGGCGGACCGCCACCGAGGCCGTCGAGCATGTCGTCGACACCATCGTGCGCGCGGTGCACGCCGGTGAAAGCGTCACGATCACCGGTTTCGGCGTATTCGAGCAGCGTCGCCGTGCGGCTCGCGTCGCTCGCAACCCGCGAACCGGTGAGACCGTCAAGGTCAAGCCGACGTCGGTTCCGGCCTTCCGTCCGGGCGCACAGTTCAAGGCGCTCATCGCCGGTGGTCAGAAGCTTCCGTCATCCGGTCCGGCCGTCAAGCGCGGTGCTGCGGAGCCGGTGAAGAAGGCGGCGAAGAAGACGGCTGCGAAGAAGACTGCGGCCAAGAAGACGGTCGCGAAGAAGACTGCGGCCAAGGCTCCGGCCAAGACCGTCGCAAAGAAGACTGCGGCCAAGGCTCCGGCCAAGACCGTCGCGAAGAAGACCGTCGCGAAGAAGACTGCGGCCAAGGCTCCGGCCAAGACCGTCGCGAAGAAGACCGTCGCGAAGAAGACTGCGGCCAAGGCTCCGGCCAAGACCGTCGCAAAGAAGACCGTCGCGAAGAAGACCGCGGCCAAGGCTCCGGCCAAGACCGTCGCAAAGAAGACCGTCGCGAAGAAGACCGCGGCCAAGGCTCCGGCCAAGACCGTCGCGAAGAAGACTGCGGCGAAGAAGGCTCCGGCCAAGCGCACCGCGCGTAAGTAGGGCACCGGCGCCACCCAGGCGCCGGGGATTGCTCCGGAACTGACTCGGCGGCCACGGGATTATTCCCGTGGCCGCCGAGTTTCGTTTGTCCCGGGGAAAATTCAATCAGATCTGCGTGTCACCGGCAGCGGGCTGTCTATGTGATCGGCGGCAACAAGTTTGCCGCCGGACAGCGACAGCACCCAGGTGCTCGCCTTCCGGTTCCGCGCAGGTGGCAGTTCGATTCCGTCCCGCTCTGCCCACCACTGCATGAGGTCGGGAATAACCCCGCCCTGGCTGCAGATCACCTGTACACCACCCATCGCGGCGATCTTGCGGGCGCGGGCGCGGGCACCGATGGGGTCAGCGAGGTAACCCTCCTCGGAAAGCAGCGGTTCGAGGTGGACCGGCACGCCGAGGCGTCGAGCGAGGGGCTCGACCGTCTGTGTGCACCGTGTGCGGTCGGCCGAGGAGATCGCGGATGCTCCGAAGGCCTCCAGTTCGGCGACCAGCGCGTCGGCCTGGACGAGTCCCTTGTCGTCGAGGGGGCGCTGGGTATCGTCGCCGGTATACCTCTTGCTGCTGCCGGCTTTCGCGTGCCGAACGAGTAGCACCGTCGTGGTATCCGGCGGCAGTTGCTGGAACCGTCTCAGAATCGTCCGATCCATCGGGTAGGACAGCTGCTCCGCGACCCGGTCGGGCGTGAGCCAGATCAGTTCGTCGACCTCGTCATTGGCCGTGAACTCGCCCGACACCGCCTCTGCGGCCCAGTAATCGACGCGCTTGAGTCGCCGGTGGCCAGGTATCGGATATGTCACACGTGACAGATGCCGTCCCAATTGGGCACTAATCCCGGTCTCTTCGGCGATCTCCCGAACTGCGGCGACAATCGCCGTTTCTCCCGGATCGAGCTTTCCCTTCGGAAATGACCAGTCGTCGTATCGCGGGCGGTGAATGAGCGCGATTTCGATCTCATACGGATTCGAAGGAGACTTCCGCCACAGAACGGCGCCTGCCGCGAATATATTGGCTTTGGCCCGCTTGTCGGGACTCAAGGGCTTCCTTCCGTTGGCCACGTCGCGGCGCGAGGTGGACATTGATCAGGAGTTCGCGGTCCTCCGGCGACGCATCATCTCTTCCTGATGCTCGCGCACCTCCTCGCCCCGTGCGGGCGAGGCGAGCCAACCACCGTCCGATTGCAGCACCCAGCAGCGGGTGGTCGGGTCCAGTGCGGAGTCGAAGATCTCGTTGAGCTGACGGCTCAGCCGCGGATCCTTGACCTGGGCCATCACCTCGACGCGTCGATCAAGGTTGCGGTGCATCATGTCTGCGCTACCGATCCAGAACTCGTCGGCGCCGCGGAAGTGCATGATGCGCGAGTGCTCGAGGAAACGGCCGAGGATGGAGCGAACCTCGATGTTCTCGCTCAGTCCCGGCACACCGGGCTTGAGTGCGCAGATGCCGCGGACGACGATCCGCACAGGGACGCCGGCCTGCGACGCCCGGTACAGCGCGTCGATGACCTGCTCGTCGACGAGGGCATTGGCCTTGAGGCGGACTCCGGCGTCACGTCCGGCCTGTTTGTGCTCGATCTCGGCCTCGATACGAGCAATGATTCCGGCCCGGACCCCGATCGGCGCGACGAGCAGGTTGCGGTACTGGGATTTCCGCGAATAGCCGGTCAGCGAATTGAACAGGTCCGTGAGATCGGCGCCGATCTCGGGCGCCGCGGTTAGCAAGCCCACATCCTCGTACAGCCGCGCCGTCTTGGGGTTGTAGTTGCCTGTTCCGATGTGGCAGTACCGCCGGATCGTCGAGCCCTCTCGGCGCACCACGAGGCAGGTCTTGCAGTGAGTCTTCAGTCCGACGAGGCCGTACACCACATGCACGCCGGCCTGCTCGAGCTTGCGGGCCCACTTGATGTTCGCTTGTTCATCGAAGCGGGCCTTGATCTCTACCAGCGCGACGACCTGCTTTCCGGCCTCGGCAGCGGCGACGAGCGCATTGACGATGGGGGAGTCGCCCGACGTCCGATACAGCGTTTGTTTGATGGCGAGCACCTGCGGGTCGGCCGCGGCCTGTTCGATGAAGCGTTGCACGCTCGTGGAGAACGAGTCGTACGGGTGCTGGACCAGGACATCGCCGTCGCGCAGGGTCGAGAAGACACTCTTCGGAGTTTCCCGCTCACCGAACGCCGGGTGCGTGGCCGGCACGAAGGGTGTGTCCTTGAGGTTCGGGCGGTCGACGCCGTACACCTGCCACAGCGACGAAAGATCAAGAAGCCCAGGCACTTGGATGACGTCACCGGGGTCGACGTCGAGTTCGCGCAAGAGCAGTTCGAGCATGTGCTCGGTCATGTCGTCGGCGACTTCGAGCCGGACTGGTGATCCGAAGCGCCGACGTGCCAGCTCCCGTTCGAGCGCCTGCAGCAGATCCTCGTCGCGATCCTCCTCGACCTCGAAGTCGGCGTTACGGGTGATGCGGAAGGCGTGGTGCTCGACGACCTCCATGCCGGGGAACAGCACATCGAGGTGGGCGGCGATGAGCGCCTCGGTGGGCAGGAAGGCGGCGATAGCGCCCGGGGTTTCGTTGGTGCGCTTGATCCGAACGAAACGGTCGACATTGTCGGGGACCTTGACCCGGGCGAAGTGTTCGCCGGCCGTGACGGAGTCCTTCACCGTCACGGCAAGATTCAGGCTCAGGCCACTGATGTAGGGAAACGGGTGGGCCGGGTCCACCGCGAGAGGTGTCAGGACCGGGAACACCTGCTCATGGAAGTGATCCGACAGCCGACCGCGTTCCTCGGCATCCAGATCGGACCAGCCGATGATCGAGATGCCCTCGGCCGCAAGCTCGGGACGCACGGAATCGAGGAACACTCGCGCGTGCTTGTCCGAGATCTCTTGGGTGCGGGAGCCGATCAAGGCGAGCTGCTCACGCGGGGAAAGCCCGTCGGCGGAACGAACCGACAATCCGGTCTCGTCCCGGCGCTTGAGCCCGGCGACGCGGACCATGTAGAACTCGTCGAGGTTGGACGCGAAGATCGCGAGGAATTTCGCCCGTTCGAGCAATGGCAGCGAGCTGTCCTCGGCGAGCGCGAGGACTCGGGAGTTGAAGTCCAGCCAGCTCAACTCGCGGTTGAGATAACGGGCGACGGGCAGGCCGCCGGACTCGCCGTTGCTGGAGGTTGCCGCCGGTGGTGCGGTCGGGATACTCGGGCGGTGACCGGTCTCGATGCTGCGGTGCGAGGCACTGCGTTCCACCGCGCCGTTGTCCGCCGGTCCGCCGGTGTCTGTGCGTGGTTCGAGTGCTCTTCCATTGCTCACTCCCCGATCATCCCTCGAGAATCGCAGGCACGACAATCGATCACGATCAGTTCACGGCATTCACGGTCGGAGGCCACCCGGAGTACATCTCATTCGTTCGAGACACGCGCGTGTGGCAGGACCCAGACCCAGTCGGGCCGCAGCGGCCAGATCGGCCACCGTATCGACGTCCTGGCGCAGGCCGGGCCAGTCTCCATCGAGAATGTGGGCGCCGGAAGCGGCGTGGCGTGCGGCCGAATCGGGGCCGAATCGCGGTTCGAGCCGGTAGTGAGGACCGCACGCGAACAATGCCGCGGTGCCGGTGCCGGTGTGGTCGACGACGATCGCGCGGCCGAGCGCGCGGGCGCGGGCGAGTGCGTCGAACAGTTCGGTCGCCCGTAGGGCGGGCAGATCCGCCTGCAGAGCCACCACATCCGTCGGGTCCGAGTGGGTGCGGAGTCCGGCCTCGGCCGCGGCGAGGGCCGCGTTCAGGCCCGATTCGCCCGGCGGTGCGCTGGCGGGATCCGGCCAGTGCCGTACCCCGAATTCTCCTGCGATTGCAGCGACGGTCGGGTCCGGGGTGACGACCGTGATGCCTGAGATCGGGTTCGGAGCCCCGGCCGGTGCTTCCGTCGCGACCAGTGTCGCCAGAGTGTCGCGCAGCATGGCCACCACGAGGTCGGTGCGGTCGAATGCCGACAGCGATTCGGCGAGTCGGGTCTTCGCGCGCCGCAGATCCTTCACCGCGATCAGTACATGCGTGTGCGCCGCACGTTCCGGACGGTGCACATCGCTCATGCGGCCAATCTTGCCAGCCCCGCCGTCCTCGACTCGCGCCCGCCGATCGCTGGGCCCGGGAAGTATCGTGTGCGGAGGTAGCGAGCCGGACCAGGCTGGCCGGTGAACAGTATTGGTTGACAGCAGCGCGCGTGGTGAACGCAGAGCGGAGGGGCCGGCGTGGGCAAGGCAGCGGTACTCGGTGCGGGGTCGTGGGGGACGGCATTCGCGAAGGTGCTCGCGGATGCGGGTACCGACGTCACCGTGTGGGCGCGTCGGAGCGAGGTCGCGGAAGCAATCGTCTCGCGCCACGAGAACCCGGACTATCTGCCGGGCATAGAGCTGCCGTCGTCGCTCACCGCGACCGGTGACCACGAGGCGGCGCTGGCCGGTGCGGACATCGTCGTGCTCGCCGTGCCGTCCCAGTCGTTGCGTGGCAATCTCGAACGCTGGGCCGGCGCGATCGGTCCGGACGCGACGCTGCTGAGCCTCGCCAAGGGCATCGAGAGTGGGACGCTGATGCGGATGAGCGAGGTGATCTCTCAGGTCGCTGCGGTGGATCCGTCGCGGGTCGCGGTGCTGTCCGGTCCGAACCTCGCCCGCGAGATAGCGCTCGGGCAGCCGGCCGCAACCGTTATCGCGTGCACCGACGAGTCACGAGCGATTACGGTTCAGAAGGCATGCGCGACAGGATATTTCCGCCCCTACACGAACACCGACGTGATCGGGTGCGAGATCGGCGGCGCCTGCAAGAACGTGATTGCGCTCGCGTGTGGGATGGCCTCGGGAATCGGGCTGGGGGAGAACACGATCGCGAGCCTGATCACCCGCGGCCTGGCCGAGATCATCCGTCTCGGTGTTGCACTGGGCGCCAGCCCGGCGACCCTCGCCGGTCTCGCCGGCGTCGGGGACCTGGTCGCCACGTGCACGTCGCCACTGTCGCGGAACCGCTCGTTCGGCGAGCGGCTCGGCCGCGGCGGATCTCTCGAGAGCGCGCAGGCCGCGACCAACGGGCAGATCGCGGAGGGCGTCAAGTCGTGCACGTCCGTGCGCGCGCTGGCCGCTGCGCATGACGTGGAGATGCCGGTCACCGACGCCGTCCACCGCGTCTGCCACGAGCAGATGTCCGTGCACGACGCGGTCGGCCTGTTGCTCGGTCGCCGGATCAAGCCCGAATAGCATCCCGTCGGCCGGATCGACATGATCGGGTGGTTCGGTGCGAGGCCGCCCGCGACGGTACGGTTTGGGGCGTGAACAATCCGCGTACCAGGGTCGCCGTCGTCTTCGGCGGCCGCAGCAACGAGCATTCGGTGTCCTGCGTCTCCGCCGGTAGCGTCCTGAGGAACCTCGACCCGGACCGCTACGAAGTGGTACCGATCGGCATCACCACGGACGGTTCGTGGGTGCTCGGATCGACCGATCCGACGGAGCTCGCGATCCGCGATCGCGCGATGCCGACCGTCGACGCGACCGGTGCGGCGCTCGCCCTCACCGCGGACCCCACCCGGAAGGGCGCGCTTGTCTCGCTCGACAACGAGGAGGCAGAACGAATTCTCGCCACCGTCGACGTCGTCTTCCCGGTGCTGCACGGTGCGTACGGCGAGGACGGCACGATTCAGGGGCTGCTCGAGCTCGCGGGGATCCCGTATGTCGGCCCGGGCGTGCTCGCGAGCGCGGCGGGCATGGACAAGGAGTTCACCAAGAAGCTGCTTGCGGCGGAGGGGCTGCCGATCGGATTCCAGGTGGTGCTGCGCCCTGGGACGCCGACGCTGTCGCAGGAGCAGCGAGACAGCCTGCAGCTTCCCGTGTTCGTCAAGCCCGCGCGCGGCGGATCCTCGATCGGGATCACGCGGGTCTCCGACTGGGACGCGCTCGATGCCGCCATCGCCGACGCGCGCAAGCACGACCCCAAGGTGATCGTCGAATCCGGCATCGTGGGACGCGAAGTGGAGTGCGGTGTCCTCGAGTTCCCGGACGGTGAGGTGCGGGCCAGCGTGGTCGCCGAGATCCGCATGCCCGACACCGCCGGTGATGAGGCAGCGTTCTACGACTTCGATACCAAGTACCTCGACGGCGTGTGCGAGTTCGACGTTCCGGCCAAGCTCGACGACGCCGTGAGCGCAGAGATCCGCGACCTGGCGGTGCGGGCTTTCCGGGCGCTCGACTGTCGGGGTCTGGCCCGGGTCGACTTCTTCGTCACCGAGGACGGGCCGGTGATCAACGAGATCAACACGATGCCCGGGTTCACGTCGATCTCGATGTTTCCGCGGATGTGGGATGCGGCCGGCATCGACTACCCGTCGCTGGTCTCGACGCTGGTCGACGCCGCGCTCGCACGCGGAACGGGGCTACGCTGATTCGCTTGCCAACCGGCAGGTCGCTCCGCGGCGGGGTCGGACCTACTACGGGTTCGCGATCGGTGCCGGATCGAGCGTTTGCTGCGGCAGTGTCTGCGCGACGGCGCTCGACGCGTCCTGCAGCGGGGTGGGACCGGACCCGTTGGGCACCGTGAGCGCGACGTAGACGCCGCGGTCTACCGCGTACCAGGTGCTGGCGTCGATGCCCTGCGCGGCGCCGGAGATTTCGAACCACTGCACGCCGTCGACGACACTGAGCGCGGATGCCTGGTCGAACTCCGGCGGCCGCTCGAGGCCGCAGCGCAGCACCACCGGATCACCTTCCGGTTGCTGCCAGGCTGCAGTGGCCGGGGGAGCCGGGTCCCGCAGCTCGGCGCGGGTGTAGCTGCCGAGTTTGTCCGGAAGTGAGCCCATCAGCGCGGTGCACTCGGTTGACTCTGCGGCGGGCGCCTGCACCGGCCCGAGACCCACGGGTTCGAGAGCGGGTGTGCGCCCGGCGATCACCGCGGCGGCGATGACACCGACGACGAGGGCGACGGGGAGCGCGACGGCGGTCGCGATCAGTGCCGGATTGCGCTTCTCCGACGGGTGTAGTTCAGGGTTCTCGGGATTATCGGGTTCGGACATCTCAGTTCTCGGTCGGTGCGGCGGGTGCCGCGATTTGGCAGGTCAGGATTCGGGTGATGCCCCGGACCTTCTTCATATCGTCGACGACGGCGGACAATTCCGCTTCGGCGGGTGCCGTCACACGGGCAATGACGTCGTACGGCCCGAGCACATCCTCGGCGGAGCCGACACCGGGGAGTCGGGAGAGCGTTGCGGCGACCGCGGCGGCCTTGCCCACCTCGGTCTGGATCAGTATGAAGGCCTGCACCACGGGTCCGTCCCTTCCCGTCGCCGTGCGCCGTCGTCTCGGTAGAGTCGCTCGAGACTCCGGTCGTCGGCTCCCCGCGCCGGGGTGCCCCGGTCGCAAGGTAAAAGGTACCGCAGCCGCCGCGGCCGAAGCTGTGACCCGGTTCTGCCGGCGGATCCGGGACCTGTCCAGGAGCGCCCGGATCCGGAAACTACGCAGGAGGTTGATCATCGAATCCCGGCGACACAACCAGGGCGACGCCGAGCGCACCGTAACGGATCTCGGCGAGTTCGCCGTGATCGAGCGTGCGGTGCAGGGCCGGATCCAGCCACCGAGCACACTGATCGGGCCGGGGGATGATGCCGCGCTGGTGCGCGCGGCGGACGGCCGAGTCGCGGTATCTGCGGACATGCTTGTCGAGGGTCGGCATTTCCGGCTGGACTGGTCGACGCCCGAGCAGGTGGGCCGGAAAGCGGTGGCGCAGAACGGGGCGGACATCGCCGCGATGGGTGCGCGGCCGACGGCATTCCTGGTCTCGATGGGCTGCCCGCCCGCCACACCGGTGTCGGTGGCCACGGGGATCTCCGACGGGATCGGACTCGCCGCGGAGGCGATTGGCGCGGGTGTCGTCGGCGGCGATCTCGTGCAGTCCGGCCAGGTGGTGGTGTCGGTCACGGTGCTGGGTGATCTCGAGGGGCGGGCGCCGGTGCTGCGCTCGGGGGCGCGGGTAGGAGACGTCGTGGCGGTCGCAGGCCGGCTCGGTCGCTCGGCGGCCGGGCTGTCGCTACTGCTCGCCGGTGGTGCGACCGCAGATGACATCGAACCCGAGTGCGCCGCGCTGATCGACGCGCACCGGGTGCCCCAGCCGCCGTACCGCGCCGGTGTCGCGGCGGCGCTCGCCGGTGCGCGCGCGATGACTGACATCTCCGACGGGCTGATCGCCGACCTCGGTCACGTCGCGCAGGCATCGGGCGCGCGGATCAGGATCGAGCGGGCACGGATCGTTCCGGATCCGGCGCTGGCGGTGGCGGCCGGCCGACTCGGCGCCGATCCGTGGGGGTGGATCCTCACCGGCGGTGAGGACCATGCCCTCGCCGCGACCTTCCCACCGGACGCGATGCTGCCTGCCGGGTGGTCGGTGATCGGCGCGGTGGTCGAGGGGCCTGGCGATGTCGTCGTCGACGGTACGGCGTGGACGACCTCCGGCGGCTGGCAGAGCTTCGGTACCGGATAGGTTGCACACATGGCTATCTATGCACTCGGTGATCGCGAGCCTGACATCGCTCCGGACGCCTACGTCCATCCCGACGCCGTGGTGATCGGCGCCGTCACACTCGGTGCGGGCGTCTCGATCTGGCCGCAGGCCGTTCTGCGCGGCGACTACGGCACCATCAGCGTCGGTGCCGGTACCAACATCCAGGACGGCACGATCGTCCACTGCACCTCACTCGAGGCGACGATCATCGGCGCCGGGTGCGTCGTCGGGCACAACGCCCATATCGAGGGCGCGCGGATCGGCGACAACTGCCTCATCGCGTCGGGCTCGGTGGTGCTCAACGGCTCGACCGTCGGCGCCGGTTCCGTGATCGGTGCGGGCGCGGTGGTGCCCTTCAAGTTCGAGGTGCCGCCGCGGAGCATGGCGCTCGGCGTGCCGGTGAAAATCCGTGAGGGCTACCAGGTTCCGGAGGGGCACCTCGACCTCAACGTCAAGCTCTACGCCGCCAATGCCGCGTATTACCGCGACGCATTGCGCAGGCTCGACTGATGACTGCAGTTACTCCTCTCGCTGAACTGATCGATCCCGGGTGGGCCCGGGCGCTCGACCCCGTCGCCGGACGGATCACCGAGATGGGAGAGTTCCTGCGTGCGGAGAACGCGGCCGGCCGGGGGTACCTCCCGGCCGGTGAGAACGTGCTCCGGGCATTCATGCATCCCTTCGACGGTGTACGGGTGCTCATCGTCGGACAGGACCCGTACCCGACGCCGGGTCATGCTGTGGGACTGAGCTTCTCGGTGGCGTCCGACGTCCGGCCGGTGCCTCGGAGCCTGCGGAACATCTTCGCCGAGTACACCCACGACCTGGGGTACCCGACGCCGTCGAACGGTGATCTCACGCCGTGGACCGAACGAGGGGTGCTGCTGCTCAACCGTGTGCTCACAGTGGCGCCCGGCGACGCCGGGTCGCATCGTCGTAAGGGGTGGGAAGCGGTGACGGAGCAGGCGATCCGGGCGCTGGTCGCTCGTTCGTCGCCGATGGTTGCGATCCTGTGGGGCCGGGACGCGGCCGGGCTGAAGCCGATGCTCGGTGACGTGCCGACGATCGAATCGGCGCACCCCTCACCGCTGTCTGCGTCGCGGGGATTCTTCGGGTCGCGACCGTTCAGTCGCACCAACGAGTTGCTCGCGCAGCTGGGTGCCGAGCCGATCGACTGGCGTCTGCCCTGACCTGGAAACCACGACTGCCGGTGACGCACGGGCTTCCCGAGCGTCACCGGCAGCCGGTGTGGTTCAGTTCAGTTCGGTTCAGTAGGGACGGATCGAGGAGAAGTCGGGGCGCCGCTTCTCGGCGAACGCGTCCACACCCTCGCGTCCGGTGGGGCTGTCCGCGGCCGCGGCGATAGAGGCCGTCTCCGCGTCCAACTGTTCCGAGAGGGTATTGGTTCTGCCGGTCGCAAACAGTGACTTGATGCCGGCATAGGCCGCGGTCGGGCCTGCGGCCAGCGTCCTGGCCACGCGGAGGGCCTCCTCCTGTACCTGGTCGTCCTCGACGAGGCGGCTCAGGATGCCCAGCCGTACCGCTTCCTCGCCGTTGAGAACGGCGTCGGTGAGCAGGATCTCGCGTGCACGGGCAATTCCGACGATCCGCGGCAGCGTCCACGACATGCCGCCGTCCGGAGTGAAGCCGATCGAAGGGTAGGCCGGGCGCAGCATGGTAGAGGTGCCGCCGATGGCAATGTCGGCCAAGCACACGATGCTCATGCCGGCCCCGGCCGCCCAGCCGTGGACGCCGGCCACCACCGGGACGGTCGTCGCGTCGAGCGCACGCACGAACTCATGGAACACCCGCGCGACCTCGCCGACGAACTCACCACGCCGCTCCGCGGACGCGAAGGCCCGGACATTGCCGCCGGCACAGAAGTTGCCACCCTCGCCGACCAGCAGAACGCTGCCCATGTCGCCTCCAGCCTGCCGGAGGGCGGTGGTGGCTTGGGTGATCCCCTCGATGTCGAGGGAGGTTCCCTTGGCGTCGGTGGCCACGGCCAGCCGCAGTACGCCGTCCTCGATCCTGACCTTGCTGAGCGCGTTGATTGCAGTCACGATTGCACCTTAGCGGTCCCGAGGTAGGGACTCAGCCGTTCGGACCCACAGAGCGACCCGGTTCCCGCGGGCGGAGAACTCCGGAAACGAATCAACCCCCGGCACACAGGGTGTCGGGGGTTGATTCGAAGACTGTCCGAGACGGCTCTATCAGCCGCGGACGACCTTTCCGGCCTTGAGGCAGGAGGTGCAGACGTTCCGCTTCTGGGTGTTGCCGGGGGCAACCTGAGCGCGAACGGTCTGGATGTTCGGGTTCCAGCGACGGTTGGTACGCCGGTGCGAGTGCGAGACCGACTTACCGAAGCCGGGCCCCTTGGCGCATACGTCGCAGACGGCAGCCATAGTCGCGAACTCCTTGTGATAGTGAAACATTGTCTTGTGCTTGCCTTCGAACACGCGAAGTGAATCATCCTGTGCGAGGCAACCCTGCAAGGGTAACCACATCCGCCTAGTTTGGCCAAATCACCTGGCTGTTCGGGGCGATGGACCCCGAGAGCCCCGTCGAAGGAACCTGGACGACCCTACATGGCGCGCTCGCACTGTGGGCTGACGGACCTGGTGGAGTGCCCGCTAGGCTGGCTGCCTGGGACTGGCCGCCCGATCGGGCGGTCGGACCCGACCGTGGTGCGTGAACCGGCGCAGAGAGAGGGCAGGCGAGTGCTCGAGGTCCTGGAATCGGTGGACGGCCGTGCGCTGTACCGGTGGGCCCGCGCATGTGTCCGTGGGATCGAGAAGCACTGCGACGAGATCAACGATCTCAATGTCTTCCCGGTCCCCGACGCCGATACCGGCACCAATCTGCTGGCAACGATGCGGGCTGCGGTCGATGCGCTCGCGGTCCTGGGTGCCGGCCCGATCAGTGCAGCCGAGGCCGCGCAGGCGCTCGCACGGGGCGCGGTCGTGGGCGCTCGCGGTAACTCGGGCGCCATCCTCTCCCAGGTGCTGCGAGGGATTGCCGAAACCGCCGACGCCGACCTTCTCGATGCGACCACGCTCCGGTCAGCGTTGCGTCAGGCGGCCACGCTCGCGACCGCGGCGGTCAGTGTGCCGATGGAAGGCACGATCGTGACTGTGCTCGCGGAGGCCGCCGCGGCCGCGGCGGCGGGGCCGCCCGAGGCGGGACTTGCTGACATTGCGACGCTCGCGGCGAATGCGGCCGCAGATGCGCTGACGCGAACGCCGATGCAGCTCGATGTCCTCGGTGCGGCCGGCGTGGTCGACGCAGGAGGCCGCGGGCTCGTGGTGATTCTCGACGCGCTGGTCGCTGTCATCACCGGCACCGAGCCCGAACGGGCGCCGTTTCTCGGGCGGATGCCGCGCGGGGGTGGGCAGGACTGCGCCGCGGAGGCTGTCGTCCATGCGGCGTCGGTTCAGGATTACGAGGTGATGTACCTCGTCGCCGAAACCGACGACGCCCGCATCGCGGCGCTGCGCGCACGTCTGGTGGAACTCGGCGATTCGGTGGTGGTCGTCGGCGACGGCAACGGCGCCGGCACGGGCAACTGGTCGGTGCACGTGCACTGCGCGGATGCCGGTGCCGCGGTCGAGGCCGGCCTGTCCGCGGGACGGCTGCATCAGGTCCGGATCACGTGCTTCGTCCTCGACGAGCGCACTCGCAGGAATGGACGTCACCGCGAGCGGGCGGTGCTGTCGATCGTCGAAGGTGAGGGCGCCGCGGAGCTGTTCACGCAGGAGGGTGCGCGGGTGCTGCGCTCGGACGGCGTCGTCACGCGCACCCAGTTGCTGGACGCGATCCGCCGCATCGGACGGCCCGAGGTGATGGTCCTGCCCAACGGTGCGTTGCCCGCTCAGGATCTTGTCGCGGTCGGCGCGCAGGCGCGTGCGGACGACCGCGAAGTGGTGTTCCTGCCCAGTTCGTCGATGGTTCAGGGGCTCGCGTCGCTTGCCGTGCACGACGCCGAGCGCATCGCGGTCGACGACGCGTTCGCGATGTCCGAGGCCGCCGCGGCAACCCGCTGGGGCTCGCTGCGGGTCGCGGAGGAGCGCGCGCTCACGTACGTCGGTACGTGCGAGCCCGGAGACGGACTGGGCCTCGTCGGCCACGAGGTGGTGGTGATCGAGCCGGATGTGGAGGCGGCGGGCTGCCGATTGGTCGACCTGGTCCTGGGGGCCGGCGGTGAGCTCGTGACGATCCTGCTGGGCGCGAAGGCGTCGGACGACCTGGGGGAGCGGGTCTCCGCATACATCTCGGCCAGGCACCCCGGCGTCGAAGTCATGATTTACCACGGTGGGCAGGGTCGAGACCTGCTCCAGTTCGGTGTCGAGTAGAAGGCGAGTGGATGGCGACTATCGCGACGGGACCGGCGACATGGCGACACTGACCGACCGGCTCGACCACCTGCTCGGCGGGAAGACAGCGGACGCGCTCGCGGAGGCGTTCGAGATTCGCACGGTCGAAGATCTGCTCAGGCACTACCCGCACCGGTATGCGGCACAGGGCAAGGAACTCAGTGAGAAGGAGCCCGAGGAGGGCTCCCACATCACGATCATCGCGAGGGTCGTCAAGGCCGATGTGGTGAACATGAAGACCCGCAAGGGGCAGATGCTCAAGGTGGTCCTCGCGGCGGACACCCAGAACGTCGACGTCACGTTCTTCAACCCTCACAAGGTCAAGCACGCCGTCCGCGCGGGTGCGCGCGCGATGTTCTCGGGCACCGTCAAGTACTTCCGCGGCAAGTGGAGCCTTACCCACCCGAGCTACCTGATCCTGCCCGAGCCCAGCGTGGCGGACGATCCGATCGTCCCCGTCAGTGAGATTCGCGGCGCCGGTGCGCTGGCCGGAATGGCCCGTGCCACAAAGGACTCCGGCGCGGCAGTGGACATGTCGATCTTCGATCGGGAGTTGATTCCGCTGTATCCGGCGACGCGCGAGGTGGAGAGCTGGACGCTGCTGCGGTGCGTGCGGCAGGTCCTCGACCAACTCGACGAGGTGGAAGATCCGCTGCCGCAGTCGGTTCTGGACGAACACGGACTCATCGGCCTGGACTCGGCGCTGCGCTCGGTGCATCTGCCGGACACCCGCGAGGAGGTGACGCGGGCGCAGGATCGGCTGCGCTTCGACGAGGCAGCGGCGCTGCAACTGGTGCTGGCCCGCCGCCGCCGGGACGTCGCGGTGCGCGTCGCCCCGCAGTGCCCGCCGAAGCCCGGTGGGCTGGCAGAGGAGTTCGATCGCCGGCTGCCGTTCGAACTCACCGACGGGCAGAAGGAGGTGGCCGCAGAGATTTCGGCCGATCTCGCCCGTCCGCATCCGATGAATCGGCTGCTGCAGGGCGAGGTGGGCTCGGGCAAGACGATCGTGGCGCTGCGGGCGATGCTGCAGGCCGTCGACGCCGGTCATCAGTGCGCGCTGCTGGCGCCTACCGAGGTGCTCGCCGCGCAGCACGCCCGGTCGCTGCGCGCGATGCTGGGTCCGCTCGGGATCGCCGGCGAGCTCGGCGCCGAGGATCTCGCCACCAAGGTGACATTGCTGACGGGCTCGATGTCGACGGCCACCAAGCGGGCGGCCCTCCTCGACATCGTCACCGGCGACGCCGGCATCGTGATCGGCACTCATGCGTTGATCCAGGACAACGTGGAATTCTTCGACCTCGGGTTCGTCGTCGTCGACGAACAGCACCGTTTCGGCGTCGAACAGCGCGACGAACTCCGGTCTCGGGCCCGGGACGGGATGAGCCCGCACCTGCTCGTCATGACCGCCACCCCGATTCCGCGCACGATCGCGATGACGGTGCTCGGTGATCTCGAGACGTCGGTTCTGCGTCAGCTCCCGCGGGGCCGCTCGCCGATCGTGAGCAATGTCGTCGCGGCGCGGGAGAAGCCACAGTGGGTGGCACGCGCCTGGGAGCGGATCCGTGAGGAGATCGCGGCCGGGCGGCAGGCGTATGTGGTGTGCTCACGGATCGGCGACGGCGAGACCGAGGCCGATCTCATCAAGGCCGGAAAGGAGCCGCCGGACACGAAGTCCGCGATCGACCTGTTCGACGAACTACGGGCCGGTCCGCTGCGGGACCTGCGGGTCGGGTTGCTCCACGGGAGGCTCCCGGCCGATGAGAAGGACGCGGTGATGCGGGAATTCACTGCGGGCGACATCGACGTGCTGGTGTGCACGACCGTCGTGGAGGTCGGGGTCGACGTCCCGAACGCGACCGTGATGGTGCTCGTCGATGCCGATAGGTTCGGCGTCAGCCAGCTCCATCAGCTGCGCGGCCGGGTGGGCCGCGGTGGCCACCAGGGGCTCTGCATCCTCATCACCGACATGCTTCCGGGATCCCCGGCGTTCGAGCGCCTCAGCGCGGTCGCTGCGACGAACGACGGATTCGAACTGGCGCAGCTCGACCTGCGGCAGCGACGCGAGGGAGACGTGCTCGGGGTAGCGCAGTCGGGCAGTGTGACGACACTGCGGCTGTTGTCCCTGCTCGACCACGAGGACGTCATCGAAGCGGCGCAGGACTTCGCGCGGGCGGTCACCGAGTCGGATCCGAACCTCGCCGAGCACCCCGGCCTGGCCGCGATGGTGGCCGCCGCGCTGAATTCCGAGAAGATCGAATTTCTCGAGAAGTCCTAGCGGCGAACTGCTCCGGGCCAGCCGTGTGAGCGGTCCGCCCGGGGTTTGTCTTGCAGGGTTCTTCTCTTGTTTGCAAACTTGCCAATTTTGCACGTCAGGGGCAATGTTTGTGAAGATTGCAAAGCATCTCGCATCGTGAGAGGGTGCCTCCGCAGAGTGGCCTGCGGCACGGTACTTTGCTTCCCATGTTCACCAAAGTTCTCGTCGCCAACCGCGGCGAAATTGCGATCCGCGCGTTCCGTGCCGCCTATGAACTGGGCGCAGGAACGGTTGCGGTGTTCCCGTACGAAGACCGCAACTCGGTGCACCGACTGAAGGCCGACGAGGCCTATCAGATCGGCGAGGTCGGCCATCCGGTCCGCGCGTATCTGTCGGTCGACGAGATCGTCGCGGCCGCGCAGCGTGCCGGCGCCGATGCGATCTACCCCGGCTACGGCTTCCTGTCCGAGAACCCGGACCTCGCCGCGGCGTGTGAGGCGAACGGGATCACGTTCGTCGGCCCGTCCGCGGAGATCCTGGAGCTGACCGGCAACAAGGCGCGCGCGATCGCTGCCGCGAAGGCCGCCGGGCTGCCGGTGCTGGCGTCATCGGAGCCGTCGGCCGATGTGGACCAGCTTCTCGCGGCCGCCGAGAACATGGAGTTCCCGGTCTTCGTCAAGGCCGTCGCCGGCGGCGGCGGACGCGGTATGCGCCGCGTCGCCGAGCGGGCCCAGTTGCGCGAGTCGATCGAGGCGGCCTCGCGTGAGGCCGAGTCGGCATTCGGCGACCCGACGGTGTTCCTCGAGCAGGCCGTCATCGACCCCCGGCACATCGAGGTGCAGATCCTCGCAGACGGCCAGGGCGGCGTGATCCACCTGTTCGAGCGGGACTGCTCGGTGCAGCGTCGCCACCAGAAGGTGATCGAGCTGGCCCCGGCGCCGAATCTTGATCCGGCCCTGCGAGATCGGATCTGCGCGGACGCGGTCGCGTTCGCCAAGCAGATCGGCTACCAGTGCGCCGGCACCGTCGAGTTCCTCCTCGACACCCGCGGCAACCACGTGTTCATCGAGATGAATCCGCGTATCCAGGTGGAGCACACGGTCACCGAGGAGATCACCGACGTCGACCTGGTGCAGGCGCAGCTGCGCATCGCTTCTGGCGAGTCGCTCGCCGATCTGGGGCTGAGCCAGGATTCGATCACGATCCGCGGCGCGGCGCTGCAGTGCCGCATCACCACGGAGGACCCGGCGAACGGCTTCCGCCCCGACACCGGTCGCATCACCGCGTACCGCACTCCGGGCGGCGCGGGTGTGCGTCTGGACGGCGGCGCCAACCTGGGCGCCGAGGTAGGCGCCTACTTCGATTCGATGCTCGTCAAGCTCACCTGCCGCGGCCGTGATCTCGAGGCTGCCGTTGCCCGCGCCCGTCGTGCGGTCACCGAGTTCCGCATCCGTGGCGTGTCGACGAACATCCCGTTCCTACAGGCGGTTCTGGACGACGCGGACTTCCGCGCGGGCCGCGTCACAACCTCGTTCATCGAGGAGCGCCCGCAGCTGCTGACGCTGCGCAGCTCTGCTGACCGCGGCACCCGCATCCTGAACTACCTCGCGGACGTCACCGTCAACAAGCCGCACGGCGCCCGGCCGACAACGGTGTACCCACAGGACAAGCTGCCGTCGATCGACCTGACCGCACCCGCACCGGACGGCTCGCGTCAGCGCCTGCTGGCCCTCGGGCCCGACGGCTTCGCGAAGTCGCTGCGCGAGCAGAAGGCCCTCGCAGTCACCGACACCACGTTCCGTGACGCGCACCAGTCGCTGCTCGCGACACGCGTCCGGACATCGGGTCTGCTCGATGTTGCCGGCCATGTCGCTCGGATGACCCCCGAGCTGCTCTCGATCGAGGCATGGGGCGGCGCCACCTACGATGTGGCACTGCGATTCCTGCACGAGGATCCCTGGTACCGGCTCGCCGCGCTGCGTGAGGCCGTGCCGAACATCAACCTGCAGATGCTGCTGCGTGGCCGTAACACCGTCGGCTACACCCCGTACCCGGAGAAGGTCACCCGCGCGTTCGTGGCGGAAGCCACGGCAACCGGTGTCGATATCTTCCGAATCTTCGACGCCCTCAACAACGTCGACCAGATGCGTCCCGCGATCGAGGCCGTCCGAGAGACCGGCACCACGGTCGCCGAGGTCGCGATGTCGTACACGGGCGACCTGTCGAACCCGAACGAAACCCTCTACACCCTCGACTACTACCTTCGCCTGGCGGAGGAGATCGTCGACGCGGGCGCGCACATCCTGGCCATCAAGGACATGGCCGGTCTGCTCCGCGCCCCCGCCGCCGCCGAACTCGTGACGGCGCTGCGAAGCAACTTCGACCTGCCGGTGCACGTGCACACTCACGACACTCCGGGTGGTCAGCTCGCGACGTACCTCGCCGCGTGGCAGGCCGGCGCGGACGCGGTCGACGGTGCCGCGGCACCGCTGGCCGGCACCACCAGCCAGCCCGCACTGTCGGCGATCGTCGCCGCGGCCGCGCACAGCGAGTTCGATACGGGCATCGACCTGCAGGCCGTGTGCGACCTCGAACCGTATTGGGAGGCGCTGCGAAAGGTGTACGCGCCGTTCGAATCCGGGATCCCCGCACCCACCGGACGCGTCTACACCCACGAAATCCCCGGCGGCCAGCTCTCGAACCTGCGCCAGCAGGCCATCGCCCTGGGTCTCGGTGACCGGTTCGAGGAGGTCGAGGCCAAGTACGCCGCAGCCGACCGCATGCTCGGACGCCTCGTCAAGGTCACCCCGTCGTCGAAGGTCGTCGGTGACCTCGCTCTGCATCTCGTCGGCGCGGACGTCGCGGCCGACGAGTTCGCTGCAGATCCCGCCAAGTTCGACATCCCCGATTCCGTCGTCGGATTCCTGCGCGGAGAGCTGGGGACCCCGCCCGGCGGCTGGCCCGAGCCCTTCCGCAGCAAGGCCCTCGAGGGTCGAGGACAGGCCAAGCCGGAGGCGGTGCTCACGGCCGCGGACGAGGAGGGTCTCGCAGGTTCGTCGAAGGAGCGTCAGGCCACGCTCAATCGGCTGCTGTTCCCCGGTCCCACAAAGGAATTCGAGGAGCATCGGGACAAGTACGGCGACACCTCACAGTTGTCGGCGAACCAGTTCTTCTACGGACTGCGTCGCGGCGAGGAGCACCGCGTCAAGCTCGGCAAGGGCGTCGAACTACTCATGGGCCTCGAGGCGATCTCCGAGCCCGACGAGCGCGGCTACCGCACCGTCATGTGCATCCTCAACGGCCAGCTGCGTCCGGTGTCGGTCCGTGACCGGTCCATCGCCAGCGAGGTCCCGGCCGCGGAGAAGGCGGACAAGAACAACCCCGCTCATGTGCCCGCGCCGTTCGCGGGCGTCGTCACGCTCGTCGTCACCGAGGGACAGCATGTCTCGGTTGGTGACACGGTCGCCACGATCGAAGCGATGAAGATGGAGGCGGCGATCACAGCACCGCGCAGCGGTATCGTCTCGCGGGTCGCCATCGGCGGTGTGCAGCAGGTCGAGGGTGGAGATCTCCTGGCCGTCGTGTCGACGATGGAGACCACCGGCAACGAGTGACCGTGGGCGAGTGAACAGGACTGCAGCGTGACAAGAATCGTCGCCGGACGAGCCGGAGGCAGGCGTTTGAAGGTGCCCGCAAGTGGTACCCGTCCGACGTCGGAGCGAGTCCGTGAGGCCCTGTTCAGTTCGCTCGACAGCCGCATGGACCTCGAGGGCGCCGCCGTGCTGGACCTGTACGCAGGTTCCGGCGCCCTCGGGCTCGAGGCGCTCTCGAGGGGTGCCGGGCACGTGTTGCTCGTCGAGTCGGATGCGAAGGCGGCCGCCGTCGTCAAAGAGAACGTGACGGCGGTCGGCCTCGCCGGCGCGGTAGTGCGGATCGCGCCCGTGGCGGCCGTTGTCGGCGCCGCCGCCGACCGCGAGTACGACATCGTGCTGGCGGACCCGCCGTACGCGGTTGCCGACGAGGACATGACCGCGGTCCTCGATGCCCTGCTGGCCAACGGCTGGATCGGGGAAGGGTCGATCGTCGTGGCCGAACGTTCTTCTCGCTCACCGGAGACGCAGTGGCCGGACGGACTGCGAGCCGAGCGGGTCAAGCGCTATGGCGAGACCAGAATCGAGCTCGCCACCTGCTACGGTCTGGAGCCATGACTGGCGCCGTCTGCCCCGGATCCTTCGACCCCGTGACCAACGGTCACCTGGACGTCATCGGACGGGCCGCCGCGCTCTTCGACGAGGTCGTGGTGACCGTGATGATCAACAAGAACAAGCGTGGCCTCTTCACCGTCGAGGAGCGCATCGAGATGCTCGAGGACGCCACCGGCCACCTGCCGAATGTCCGTGTGGCGTCGTGGCATGGGCTGCTGGTCGATTACGCGAAGACCCAAGGGATCACGGCGATCGTCAAGGGCCTGCGCGGCGCCAACGACTTCGACTACGAGCTGCAGATGGCGCAGATGAACCAGAAGCTCTCGGGTGTCGACACCCTGTTCATACCGACCAATCCGACCTACAGCTTCCTGTCCAGCTCGCTGGTCAAGGAAGTGGCGACCTTCGGGGGTGACGTGGCGGACATGGTGCCGGAGAAGGTGCACGCTCGGCTGACGGCTCGGATCGCCGAGCGGGCGGCAGAGGGTTCCTGAGCGGGGTTCCTGAGCGGGTCCGTTCCGGACATCGTGATCCGCGCGCTCGTCGAACCGGCCGCCGACACACCGGCCACGCCACCGGCTCCGCCGCGGCAACTGGGGCAGACTGGTTTCGAGCAGCAGCGAGGCATCTGACGATTGGGGTTGTGCGTGTACCGGGTATTCGAGGCACTCGACGAGCTTGTCGCGATCGTCGAAGAGGCGCGTGGAGTTCCGATGACCGCGGGGTGCGTCGTTCCGCGTGGCGACGTGCTCGAGCTCCTGGACGATGTCCGGGATGCAATCCCGGGCGAACTGGACGATGCGCAGGACGTCCTGGACCATCGGGACAAGCTTGTCGGTGACGCGCGCCAGAACGCCGAGCAGACGGTGTCGAGCGCCAACGCGCAAGCCACCGAAACTATCGCCGATGCGCGGGAGAACGCCGACCGCATCCTGGCCGATGCCAAGGCGCAGGCCGACCGGATGGTTGCCGAGGCGCGGTCGCACGCAGAGCAGCTCGTCCTCGATGCACGCGAGGAAGCCGACACCACCGTCGCCGAGGGGCAGCGTGAGTACGACTCGCTGACCGGTCGGGCGAGGGCCGAGTCCGAACGGATGATCGAGTCCGGCAAGGTCTCATACGATCGTTCGGTCGCGGACGGCATCGCCGAGCAGGAGCGGCTGGTCTCGGAGGCCGAGGTCGTGCGGGCGGCCAACACCGAGTCGGCTCGGGTGATCGACGCTGCGCATGCCGAATCCGACCGTCTGCGTTCGGAATGCGACCTGTACGTCGACACCAAGCTTGCCGAGTTCGAGGACTTCCTGAACGGAACCATCCGGTCCGTCGGTCGCGGTCGACAGCAGCTCCGGACGGGTACCGGCGTCCCGGACTACGACGCCGGCTACGGCGAGCGCCGGAGATAGCGGCGCTCGGTCACTTTCAATTTCCTCTCCCGGTGTCCTATCGCGTACCGTGGAGTGGTTGCCCGTTCCATGTCTTTCGTGAAAGAGAACATCGGTGTCATCCCATCATCGCCGCCCCTCGCGCCCCACTCGGGACGCGGGATTCGTGCTGGACACGCTCTCGCTGGGCCGTCGTCCCGGCTCGATGCGAACGGTGTCGCGGGTTGTCCCGGCTCCTTCCCGGATCGGTCTCGACCTTGTCGGGATCGAGAAGGGCACGGACGTGGAACTCGATCTGCGGCTCGAGTCGGTATCCGAGGGGGTGCTCGTCACCGGAACCGTTACTGCGGACACGGTGGGGGAGTGCTCGCGGTGTCTGGAGCCGTATACGGACTCGGTGAATCTGTACCTCACGGAGCTGTTCGCGTACCCGGACAGTGCAACTGAGGAGACCACCGACGAAGATGAGCTCTACCGGGTCGTCGACGACGAGATCGACCTCGAACCGGTGATCGTCGATGCCGTTGGCCTGGAGCTTCCGCTCCAGCCGCTGTGCAGTGACGATTGTGAGGGATTGTGCCCCGAATGTGGCATTCGCCTGGCGATTGCGGAATCCGGGCACAGTCATGAGACAATGGATCCTCGCTGGGCTGGGCTCGCAGCCAAATTCGGTGCAGGATCCGAAGCCAGCAACGTAAACGCTGAAGCCAGCAAGAACAACGAGGAGAAGTAGACGTGGCTGTTCCCAAGCGCAGAATGTCGCGGTCCAACACGAGGTCGCGACGGAGCCAGTGGAAGACCACTGCGCCCACCCTCGTCACCTGCCCGAACCGTGGGTGTGGCGAGAAGACGCTGCCCCACGTCGCGTGCCCGTCTTGCGGCACCTACAAGGGCCGCCAGGTTACCGCCGCGGCTGTCTAGTCTGCTCAGTGGCGTTGTGACCAGTAAGAAAAGCAATACAGCTCTCGTCGGCGGCGAGGAGGATCACGCATCACTCCTCGCCGCTCTCGGCGTTCCTCTGGAAGAGTCGCTCCTCATGTTGGCGCTGACCCATCGTTCGTATGCATACGAGAATGGTGGTCTGCCGACTAACGAGCGGCTCGAGTTTCTCGGTGACTCGGTCCTCGGACTGACTGTCACCGAGAGGCTGTACCGCGAGCACCCGGAGAAGTCCGAGGGTGAACTCGCGAAGATCAGAGCCAGCATCGTGAACATGCATGCGCTGGCGGAGGTCGCACGCGGTCTCGGCCCCGGCGGGCTCGGCGCGCACCTGCTCCTCGGCAAGGGCGAGGAGATGACCGGTGGTCGCGACAAGCCCAGCATCCTCGCGGATGGGATGGAGTCGCTCCTCGGTGCGATCTATCTCGAGCACGGCATCGAAACTGCACGGAAAGCAGTGATGGACTTGTTCTCCGACCTGCTCTCGCGCGCTCCCAAGCTGGGTGCAGGCTTGGACTGGAAGACGAGTCTGCAGGAGCTCACCGCCGAGCGCGGTGTCGGTGTACCGATCTACGAGATCACCGCAACCGGCCCCGATCACGACAAAGAGTTCACCGCGACCGTCGTGGTCGCTGGTGGTGCTCTGGGCGTGGGCGTAGGCCGATCCAAGAAGGAAGCCGAGCAGAAGGCTGCCAGCACTGCTTGGAGCGCGCTGTCCGAGTCCGGCGACTCGGTCTCCGAGTAGACCACCGGTAGGTACGAGCGACGCGGTGCCCGAGCTTCCCGAGGTAGAAGTGGTCCGACGCGGCCTCGACGCGCATGTCGTGGGCCGGGTAATCGAAACGGTGGACGTATTCCACCCCCGTGCGGTGCGCCGTCACCTGCCCGGGGCGATCGACCTGGCCCGCCGGCTCGAGGGCCAGACCATCGCGTCCGCGGAGCGTCGCGGAAAGTACCTGTGGCTCGTGCTCGAACCGAGCGACGTCGCTCTCGTCGTGCACCTCGGGATGAGCGGTCAGATGCTCGTGCAACCACCATCCGCCGAATCCGAGAAGCACCTGCGGATCCGGGCACGGCTCGACTCCGGCATGGACCTGCGGTTCGTCGACCAGCGTACCTTCGGCGGCTGGGCACTCGCCGAGCTTGTGACGGTGGACGGCACCGTGCTGCCCGATTCGGTCGCGCACATCGCTCGCGACCCCCTCGACGCGCGCTTCGACCCCGACGCCGTCGTGAAGGTCTTGCGCAGCAAGAAGACCGAGATCAAGCGCGCCCTGCTGGACCAGACTGTGGTGTCGGGTGTGGGCAACATCTACGCCGACGAGGCCCTGTGGCGGGCCGAGATTCACGGCAACCGGCCCACCGACCGCCTCACCGGGCCGCGGCTTCGGTGCCTCCTCGAGTCCGTCGAATCCGTGATGACCGAGGCGCTCGCACAGGGCGGAACCTCCTTCGATGCGCTCTACGTCAACGTCAACGGGCAATCGGGCTACTTCGACCGCTCTCTCGCCGCGTACGGGCAGGAGAACATGCCGTGCCCGCGGTGCGGTGCCCCGATCCAGCGCGAGAAGTTCATGAACCGGTCGTCGTACAGCTGCCCGAATTGTCAGCCACGGCCGCGCGTCGTTCGCGGATGACATCGGCGATCGTCTGCGCTGCCGCATCCGCGTGCGTCTCGGGCAGCCGGGCGTACCCGCACAGCAGCCCCGACGGAACCGCAGCGGCGGTGCGGTAGCCGCTCAGTCCGGGCACCGTCACACCGCGTCGGCCCAGTTCCGCCGCGACGACGGCATCGTCGAGGAAATCGGGCAGGCGGACTACCACGTGCAGTCCCGCATCCACCCCGGTCAGTTCCACGTCCGGCAGGTGCCGCCGCAATGCGTCGACGAAGGCATGGCGCCGAGCCGCGTAGGTGCGGGCGGCGCGTGCCAAATGTCTTGTCAGTGAACCGGATTCGATGAAATCGGCAAGGGCGCACGCGGTGATTGCGCATACCGACTCCCCGCTCGAGTCCAGAGCGTGACGCACCGGTTCCAGGAGCGCGACGGGAGGGATGAGCCAGGCCAGCCGCAGCGCCGGCGACAGGATCTTCGACGCCGTTCCGACGTAGGCGACGCATTCGCGGCCACGGTCGATCGCGCGCAAGGCGGGCAGGGTCGACACCCCGTACCGGAACTCGCCGTCATAGTCGTCCTCGATCACCAGCCGGCCCGCGGCGACAGACGCGGATACCAGTGCCGCCCGGCGAGCCACCGGCATTCGTGCGCCCATCGGATACTGATGGGCCGGAGTGCAGTACACGGTCGAGTCCGACGTGCGCAGCAGTTCCGGGTCCAGGCCGTCGCGATCGACGGCGACCGGACGGATCCGCATGCCGGCCGATGAGAGGGCCCGCCGTGCCTTCCCATATCCGGGGTCCTCGAAGGCGGCGTCGCGGCCGGCCAGGTCGGCGGCGGCGACCAGCGCCCGCAGCGCGGACGGCACCCCCGGCACGATCACGATCTCGTCTGGATCAGCGGCGATGCCACGCGTCCGGCGGAGGTGAATGCTCAGTGCCTCGCGCAGCTGCCGGTGGCCGGCGGGACCCGGGGAGACATGGGGGATTGGCAGCGATGCCGCGGTGCGCCAGGCCTGCCGCCAGTCCCGCTCCGAGATCAGTCCCGTATCCGGATAGCCGGGGGAGAGGTCGGTGGCGCCATCGTGGTGTGGTGGAGAGGCCGGCGCGGCAGAGATGTGAGCCGCTGTGACGTGGGGGCTGAGGCCTGCCCTGGCTGCGGCATCGGCACCGGCGGCGACGCGGGTACCGGACCCTGGACGTGCGACCGCATATCCGGCAGCCGCCAGTTCGTCGTAGGCGTCCACCACTGCGGCCCGGGCAATTCCCAGGTCCCGGGCCAGCGCGCGAGACGCGGGCAGTGGGTCACCCGGTCCGAGTGTTCCGGTGCGCACGGCGGCCACGATCGCGGACGCGACGCGGTGGCGCAGCGGCGCGGCGGTATCGGGGAGTTCCAGGTGCAGATGCGTCTCACGCGGGGTCCGGGCCACGCCGCCGACCATACTGGCCCCCAGGTATCAGCGTTTGTGGTCCTGGAATCATGGCCGGAATCGGGTGAACCTGGCACCATGACCCCTTCCACCCACGTCACCTCTGCCGCCGATCTCGCTCGTCTCCGACGCCTGACCGAGCGGGGCCGTACCGACCGCGCCGAACTCGATGCCATTCTCGACGCAACGCCGGTCGGCACGCTTGCGACCGTCGTCGACGGCCTGCCGTGGGTGGTGCCGATGCTGTTCGCGCGGTGTGGCGACCGGATCCTGTTGCACGGATCGACCGGCGCCGGTGCGCTGCGGCATGTCGCGGCGGGGTCACCCGTGGCTCTGAGTGTGACCTTGCTGGATGCGATCGTGGTGGCGGACAACCTGTTCAGTTCCTCGGCCAACTACCGCAGCGCCGTCGTCCGCGGCAACCTCACCGTGTTGCGGGCTGCGGAGTCGGAATCCGCGCTCGTGGCACTGTCCGACGCGCTGATTCCCGGTCGCAGCACCGAGGTCCGGGCATCGACCGGCAAGGAACTCGCCGCGACGCTCGCAGTGGCACTGCCGATCGAGCCCGGAGGGTGGACGGTCAAGGTCCGCGACGCGCCACCGAGCGAGGGCGACGGGAACTCGGAGACCTGGTCGGGAGTTGTTCCCCTGCGGACCGTCGCGGGCGCGCCGGTGCGGGCTCCGTGGGTCTCCGATCAGGCCTCGGTGCCCGCCTCGGTGCAGGCGCTCGCCGCACGGACGACCCCTCGCGTAAAGATCACGTCAACATGCTCGGATGTGGGTGTCAGCAGTGCGTAAGTGACCGGCTCATCTCCTCAGAGTGGGTGCACGCTCCTCGATGGGCGTCGAGATGCGGCGCCTTGAAACATGAGGAAGTCGAAGAGGAACGCCATGGCTGATATGGCCTACGTCGGGTTGATCATCGGAACCTTCACCGCCTGCGCGCTCGTCCTGCGCGGTCTCCAAGCGAAGAGTGCGCGATGACCGTTGCCGGGACGGTCAGCGTCGCCGTCGTCGCGATCGCCGCTGCCCTTGTGATCTACCTGCTCATCGCGCTCCTGAACCCCGAGCGGTTCTAGTCTTCGAGAGGTCATAGCCAAATGAATCCCGCTCTCGCAGCGGGACTACAGATAGCACTGGTTGTTGCCGTGCTAGCGATTCTGTATGTCCCCGTCGGTGACTACATGGCCAAGGTCTACGCCACCGACACAGATCTCCGATCTGGAGATCTGCGCATTGAATCTCTGCTGTACCGGCTGTGCCGGATCAACTCCCGTACCGAGCAGACGTGGTACGGCTACGCAGGCAGCCTTCTCGGTTTCTCGGCAGCCAGCATGGTTTTCCTCTACTTCCTGCAGCGAATCCAGGGCGTCCTTCCGCTCAGCAACGGGTTGGAGGGCGTCAGCCCCGCGGTTGCCTTCAACACCGCGGCGTCGTTCGTTGCCAACACCAACTGGCAGTCGTACGTCCCCGAGACGACGATGGGCCATATAACCCAGGCCGCTGGGCTGGCTGTACAGAACTTCGTCTCCGCCGCGGTCGGCATGTCCGTGGCCGCCGCTCTGATCCGCGGCTTCGTCCGTGTTTCGCGTGGCGGTGAGATCGGCAACTTCTGGGTGGACCTCACTCGTGGCTCGCTGCGGATCCTGCTGCCTTTCGCGTTCGTGATTGCGCTGATCCTGCTGAGCCAGGGCACGATCCAGTCCTTCCAGACCGGATTCGCATCGACCGGGCTCGACGGAAACAGCGTCACCAATGCGCTCGCGCCGGTCGCATCCCAGGAAGCGATCAAGGAGCTGGGCACCAACGGCGGTGGCATTCTCGCCGCCAACTCGGCGCACCCGTTCGAGAACCCCACCCCGATCACCAACATCGTCGAGATCCTCGCGATCCTGCTCATCCCGGTCTCTCTGACCCGTACCTTCGGCACCATGGTCGGCGATCGCCGGCAGGGCCTGACGTTGCTGGCAGTCATGTCGACGCTGTACTTCGGCCTGCTCGCCGTGACGCTGGCGGCCGAGTCCGGGGCGCGCGGCGTCGCCGCGACCGCAGCCGGTTCGATGATGGAGGGCAAGGAAGTTCGCTTCGGGATCCCGGGCTCGGCGCTGTTCGCAGTGACGACCACCGGAACCAGTACCGGTGCGGTGAACTCCGCGCATGACAGCATGTCGCCGCTCGGCGGTGGCACTGTTCTGCTGAACATGCTCCTCGGCGAGATCGCGCCCGGCGGCGTCGGAACCGGCTTGTACGGCATCCTCGTGCTCGCGCTGATCGCGGTGTTCGTCGGCGGCCTGCTCGTCGGCCGCACCCCGGAATACCTGGGCAAGAAGCTCGGTCGCCGGGAAATCACGCTGGCAGCGCTGTCCGTGCTCGTGATGCCGTCGCTGGTGCTGATCGGCACCGGCATCACGGTGATTCTCTCGTCGACCGGTGGATACCTCGGCAACAGTGGCGATCCCGGTACCCCCGGATCGATCCACGGCTTTACCGAGGTGCTGTACGCGTTCACCTCGGCGTCGAACAACAACGGCAGTGCCTTCGGTGGCCTCACCGTCACCAGCGACTGGTTCCAATCGTCGCTCGGCGTGTGCATGCTGCTCGGGCGTTTCCTGCCGATCGTGTTCGTGCTCGCGCTTGCCGGATCGTTGTCGGCGCAGCGTAAGACGCCCGCCGGTGCGGGCACGCTGCCCTCGACCGGTCCCATGTTCGTGGGCCTGCTCACCGGCACCATCGTGCTGGTCGCAGCCCTCACCTTCTTCCCGGCCCTGGCACTCGGGCCGATCTCGGAGGCCTTGCAATGAGTCTGCGGACTGAAATGACTGTGAAGTCGAAGGATCACCTCTCCGAGCCGGTACCCACCGGCGATGGTGACCCCGGACACGGGCATTCACCGGTTGCGGCGGGACTTTTCAGTCCCCGTCAGCTGGTGACGTCGCTGCCCGCCGCGGTACGCAAGCTGGATCCGCGTCACCAGGCACGTAACCCGGTGATGTTCGTGGTCCTGGTCGGGTCCGTGGTGACCACGATCATGGCGCTCGCGGACCCGTCGGTCTTCTCCTGGCTGATCGCGGCCTGGCTGTGGTTCACCGTGCTGTTCGCGAACCTGGCCGAGTCTGTCGCCGAGGGGCGCGGCAAGGCGCAGGCCGCGAGCCTGCGAAAGGTCAAGCAGGACACGATTGCCCGGCGGCTCAGTGCCTCCGGTGCCATCGACGAGGTCTCGGCGACGCAGCTCGTGGTCGGCGACACCGTGGTGGTGGAGGCCGGTCAGGTGATTCCGGGTGACGGTGACGTCATCGAGGGCATCGCCACTGTCGACGAATCCGCGATCACCGGTGAGTCGGCTCCCGTGGTACGCGAGTCCGGCGGTGACCGGTGTGCGGTGACCGGTGGCACGACCGTGCTCTCGGATCGCATCATCGTGCAGATCACGTGCGCTCCGGGACAGTCGTTCGTGGACCGGATGATCGCACTGGTCGAGGGTGCCGAGCGTAAGAAGACGCCCAACGAGATCGCGCTGAACATCCTGCTGGCGTCGCTGACGATCATCTTCCTGCTCGCGGTTGTCGCGATCGGGCCGATGGGTCAGTACGCGGGCCAGGCGCAGGATCCGATCAAGCTGATCGCGCTGCTCGTGTGCCTCATCCCCACCACGATCGGTGCTCTGCTCTCGGCGATCGGTATCGCCGGTATGGACCGGCTGGTACAGCGCAACGTGCTGGCGATGTCGGGTCGTGCGGTCGAGGCGGCCGGTGACATCGATACGCTGCTGATGGACAAGACCGGAACCATCACGTTCGGCAACCGTCGCGCGACGGCGCTGTACCCGGCGCCCGGACGGACGTCGATCGAACTTGCTGCGGCGGCCCGGCTTTCGAGCCTCGCCGACGGAACCCCCGAGGGTCGCAGCATCGTCGAGCTGTGTGCCGAGGAGTTCGGACTCGACACCGAGCCGTCGGCGAACGAACGTGCGGCCGAGTTCGTCCCGTTCACCGCACAGACGCGGATGAGTGGACTGGACCTCGTCAGCGAGGCCGGGTCGCGGCAGATCCGCAAGGGTGCGGGCGACGCGGTGATGGCCTGGGTTCGGGGATTCGGCGCGAACGTCGACCCCGAGGTCATCGCTTCCGTCGAGAAGGTGTCCAATCAGGGTGGCACGCCGTTGGTCGTCGCGGTCGCCGAACACGGCACGGCGACGGTGCTCGGTGTGATTGCACTCACCGACGTCGTGAAGCCCGGGATCGCAGACCGGTTCGCCGAGCTGCGTGCGATGGGCATCCGCACCGTCATGGTGACTGGTGACAACCCGCTGACCGCCCGGGCGATCGCGGCTGAGGCCGGGGTCGACGAGTTCATGGCCGAGGCCACCCCGGAGGACAAGCTGGCGCGGATCCGCGCCGAGCAAGAGGGCGGTCGGCTGGTCGCGATGACCGGTGACGGCACCAACGACGCCCCGGCGCTCGCGCAGGCCGACGTCGGCGTGGCGATGAACACCGGTACCTCGGCTGCCAAGGAAGCCGGCAACATGGTGGATCTGGACTCGGATCCCACCAAGTTGATCGAGGTCGTCGAGATCGGCAAGCAGTTGCTGATCACTCGCGGCGCCCTCACCACGTTCTCGCTCGCGAACGACCTCGCGAAGTACTTCGCGATCCTGCCCGCGCTGTTCAGTGCCATCTACCCGCAGCTCGCGGCGCTGAACATCATGGGTCTGGCGACTCCGCAGTCGGCGATCCTGTCCGCCGTGATCTTCAACGCCCTCGTCATCGTGGGCCTGATCCCGCTGGCACTCAGGGGAGTTCGCTACCGGCCCGCAGCGGCGTCGAAGCTGCTCGGCCGAAACTTGTTGATCTACGGTGTCGGCGGTGTGATCACCCCGTTCATCGGCATCTGGCTGATCGACCTCGTCGTTCGCCTCATCCCTGGAATCGGGTGATTTGTCCATGAGATTCGCAATCGGATTTCTGAAGCAGGTGTGGGCCGGGCTGCTGGTGCTCCTCGCGCTCACCGCAATTCTCGGTGTGCTCTACCCGGCCGCGGTGTGGGGCGTCAGCCGGATCAGTTCGGGCTCCGCTGAGGGCTCGCCGGTCTCCGATGCGGCAGGTTGTGTGGTCGGTAGCCGATGGATCGGAGTCGATCCGCAGGTGGAGGCCGACCAGCCGGATCCGTTCTTCCACAACCGTGTCGTCGGCTCCGTCGCTGACGACGACGCCTTCGCCACGGGTGATCCGGCGGCGGCACTGCCGACCAACCAGGGCCCGAGCAGTGAGGCACTGGCGGGATTCATCGAACAGCGTCGGGCCGCGATCGCCGAGCGCGAAGGCGTTGCGCCCCAGGCTGTCCCGGTGGATGCGCTGACGGGCTCCGGTTCCGGTGTGGACCCGCACATCTCACCCGAGTATGCGGCTCTGCAGGTTCCGCGGGTTGCCGCGGTCAACGGCCTGAGCGAGGAGCGAGTGCGGGAACTCGTCTCGGAGAACACTGAGGGCCGGCAGCTCGGATTCCTCGGCTCGGAGCGAGTCAACGTGCTCGAGCTGAATCTGGCCCTGGGTTTGACGGCACCTGGATGCGGAGCGGCTCCGTCAGGTGAATGATGGCGGTGTGAGCAGTACTGAGAACACCGGCACACCTCCCCGCGGCGAGCCGCGAGATCGGCCCCGCGGCGAGCCGCGAGATCGGCCCCGCGGCGAGCCGCGAGATCAGCCCCGCGGCGAGCCGCGAGATCAGCCCCGCGGCGAGCCGCGAGATCAGCGCCGCGGCGAGCCGCGAAATCAGCCGAGTGGCGAGCCGCGACATCGGCGCCGCGGGGAGTTACGGATCTACCTCGGGGCCGCCCCGGGCGTCGGCAAGACCTACGCGATGCTCGGGGAGGCGCACCGTCGCCGGGGACGCGGCGGTGACGTGGTCGCGGCCGTGGTGGAAACCCACGGCCGCGTCCGCACCGCGGAACAGCTGGCGGGGCTCGAGCTCATCGAGCCCAAGCTGATCGAGTATCGCGGCACGGTGAAGCCTGAGTTGGATATCGACGCCGTGCTGGCTCGTCGACCGGCCGTCGTGCTGGTCGACGAGCTCGCGCATACCAATACGCCCGGAAGTAGGAACGAAAAGCGTTGGCAGGACGTGTACGAACTGCTCGACGCGGGCATCGACGTGCTGTCCACGCTCAACGTCCAGCACCTCGAAAGCCTCAACGATGTGGTCCAGCAGATCACCGGGGTGGTTCAGCAGGAGACGGTGCCGGACGAGGTGGTGCGCTCCGCTACTCAGGTCGAACTCGTGGACATAACGCCGGAAGCGCTGCGGCGCAGGCTCTCCCACGGAAACGTGTACGCCGCAGAGAAGGTGGACGCGGCGCTGGGGAACTACTTCCGCCGTGGGAATCTCACCGCATTGCGCGAGTTGGCTCTGTTGTGGGTGGCTGATCAGGTCGATGCCGCCCTCGCAAAGTACCGGGCCGAGAACAAGATCACCGATACATGGGAGGCCCGGGAGCGGGTCGTGGTCGCGGTGACCGGGGGGCCGGAGTCGGAGACCCTGGTCCGCCGCGCGAGCCGGATCGCTACCAAGGCGAGCGCCGAGCTCATGGTTGTGCATGTTGTCCGCGGTGACGGCCTCGCGGGCGTGTCCGCCGACGAGATGGGCCGGGTACGTAAGCTCGCGGCGAACATCGGTGCGAGCCTGCACAGTGTGGTCGGCGACGACGTCCCGACAACACTTCTCGAGTTTGCGCGGGAGGTCAACGCGACCCAGCTGGTGATCGGCACGTCCCGGCGTTCGCGGTGGGCTCGCATCCTCGATGAGGGAATCGGCGCAGCAATCGTCCAGCAGTCCGGGAAGATCGACGTGCACATGGTCACGCACGACGAAGCTGCCACGCGACAGCGCATCTCGATCCTGGGCCGGGGAGAGCGGAGACTGCTGTCCTGGGCTGCCGCGCTGGTCGTGCCGTCGATCGCGACGGCGTTGATGGTGCTGATCGATCGGGTGGCGGGTGTCGGCGGGCAGAACGCTTTGTTCTTTGTCGTCGTGCTGTCCGTGGCGCTGCTCGGGGGCGTCGGCCCCGCGATACTCTCCGCGTTGGTCTCGGGTCTGCTACTCAACTTCTTCTTCACGGCACCGCTCTACAGCCTCACGATCGCACAGCCCGACAACTTCATCACGACGATCGTGCTGCTGGTGGTGGCGGTGGCCGTTGCCGTCCTCGTCGATTCCGCCGCGAAACGTGCGCGAGAGGCCCGGCGGGCATCGCAGGAGGCCGAACTGCTGGCACTGTTCGCGGGGTCGGTGCTTCGCGGGGCGGACCTCCCGGCGCTGCTCGAGAAGGTCCGTGAGACGTACTCGCAGACCGGGGTGAGCGTCATCAGTCGCGGTGAGGGCGTGGTGAGCGCGGCTGGCGCGGCGGCACCGTCGACCGTCGAGGAGGCGGACACCGCGTGTGAGGTGGGAGACGGCGAATACACGCTGTTGCTTGCCGGAAGTGAGCTCGGTGCCCGGGACCGCAAGGTCCTCAATGCGGTGGCCAATCAGGCGGTCGGCCTGATCAGGCAGCGGCAGCTGGCGGAGGAGGCAAGCCGGGCGAATGCGCTCGCCGAGGCCGACCGGCTACGCCGCTCATTGCTTTCTGCGGTCAGTCACGACCTTCGGACACCGCTCGCGGCGGTCAAGGCGGCGGTGTCGAGCCTGCGTAGCGATGACATCGAGTTCTCTCCCGAGGACACCGCTGAACTGCTTGCGACGGTCGAGGAATCCACCGATCAGCTCACGGCGCTGGTCGGCAATCTGCTCGACTCGTCGCGGCTCGCGGCCGGCGTCGTCAAGCCGACGCTGCGCCGGGTGTATCTCGAGGAAGTGGTGCATCGTGCGTTGGTTGGAACCGGCTTCGCCGGACCCGGCTCGGCGCGGCGTGTGCGCGACCAGGTGAAGGTGGAGGTGGGCGACGCCGTGGTGATGGCCGACTCCGGCCTTCTCGAGCGGGTGCTGGCCAATCTTGTCGACAATGCACTGCGCTACGCGCCTGACGAGCCAGTCAGAATCGGTGCGGCGCGGGTCGGGGATCGGATGACGATCACCGTCGCCGATACGGGTCCAGGTCTGGCACGGGGCACACAGGATCAGGTCTTCGATGCGTTCCAGCGATTGGGGGATCGCGACAATACGATAGGAGTGGGGCTCGGCTTGTCGGTGGTCAGGGGATTTGTGGAAGCGATGGGCGGCACGGTCAGCGCAACGGACACGCCGGGCGGCGGTCTGACGATGGTCGTGGAGCTCGCCGCGGATTCTGTTCGTGAAGGGGGAAGAGTTCGATGACGCGGGTACTGGTGGTCGACGACGAGCCGCAGATCCTGCGAGCCCTGCGGATCAATCTGAGTGTGCGCGGTTACGAGGTGACGACTGCGTCGACGGGGGCAGCGGCATTGCGGGCTGCGGCCGAACGGCACCCGGAGGTGGTGGTGCTGGATCTGGGCCTGCCGGACATGGACGGGATAGAGGTTCTCGCGGGCCTGCGGGGCTGGTGCACCGCGCCCGTGATCGTGCTGTCGGCCCGCACGGACTCCGCCGACAAGGTGGAGGCGCTCGACGCGGGTGCGGACGACTACGTCACGAAGCCGTTCGGGATGGACGAGTTCCTGGCCCGGCTGCGCGCGGCTGTGCGCCGCGGTGCCGCGGCGGCGGAGACCAGTGAGCCTGTGGTGGTCACCGACTCGTTCACCGTGGACCTCGCGGCCAAGAAGGTCACTCGCGATGGTGCAGAGGTGCACCTGACTCCGACCGAGTGGGGCATGCTCGAGATGCTCGTCCGCAACAAGGGCAAGCTTGTGGGGCAGAAGGAACTACTGCGTGAGGTGTGGGGTCCTGCGTACGCCACGGAGACGCACTATCTGCGGGTGTATCTTGCGCAACTGCGCCGCAAGCTGGAGGCGGATCCGTCGAAGCCGAAACACCTGCTCACGGAGACGGGGATGGGGTACCGGTTCCAGGTGTAGCGCTCCCGTGTTCGGCCAGCCGGATACCAGGTGAACATGGGAGGCTTCAGCTCCGTGGGGGCGGGGATGGCAGGATCTTCATCCATGGCCCAACTGATTCCTGCGTCCGCTCCCGCGCCCACCGAACTGTGGGTCGAACGTACCGGCACTCGCCTCTACACGGGCCGTAGTTCACGTGGCGCCAAGGTGCACATCGGATCGGAATCGGTGGACGGTGTCTTCACTCCGGGTGAGCTGCTCAAGATCGCGTTGGCCGCGTGCTCGGGCATGAGCTCGGACTTCCCGCTCGCCCGCCGTCTGGGCGACGACTATGACGCGACCATCCGCGTCTCAGGTGCCGCGGACCGCGAGAACGAGGTGTACCCGCAACTCGACGAGGTCCTGGAACTCGATCTCAGCGAGCTCGACAGCGAGGCGCAGGACCGGTTGATCGCGCTCGTCGAGCGCTCGGTCGACAAGGTCTGCACCGTGGGCCGCACGCTGAAGGCGGGCACTACCGTAACGCTGAAGATCACCAGGGATGCCTGACTGAATCGTCGGGCTGGGGTCGCGGATGAGTCCGGCGCCGACCGGTCGATAATGGCAGCCATGCAGACCCCCGCCACCGAAAGACTCACCGCCTGGGTGCACGGATCCGTCCAGGGCGTCGGATTCCGGTGGTGGACGCGCGCGCGGGCGCTCGAGCTGGGTCTGGTGGGACATGCCACGAATCACGCCGACGGTCGGGTGCTGGTGATCGCCGAGGGTGATCGCGAGCCGCTCGAGCGTTTGCTCACCCTGTTGCGGTCGGGTCAGACGCCGGGCAGTGTCACCCTCGTCGTCGAGCACTTCGACGCGGCGCGCGGAGGGCTTTTCGGGTTCGTCGAGCGCTGATCCGCAGGTAGAGTCCACCTTCATGCATCTGAAGAGTCTGACGCTGAAGGGCTTCAAATCCTTTGCGTCTGCCACGACTCTGCGATTCGAGCCGGGCATCACCTGCGTCGTCGGTCCCAACGGGTCGGGAAAGTCCAACGTCGTCGACGCGCTCACGTGGGTGATGGGTGAGCAGGGGGCCAAGGCGTTGCGCGGCGGCAAGATGCAAGACGTCATCTTCGCCGGTACCGCTGGCCGCGCGCCGCTCGGCCGCGCGGAGGTGACGTTGACCATCGACAACTCGGACGGCGCACTCCCGATCGACTATTCCGAAGTGTCGATCACCCGGCGGATGTTCCGCGACGGGGCCGGCGAGTACGAAATCAACGGCAGTGCCTGCCGGTTGATGGATGTCCAGGAGTTACTGAGCGATTCCGGTATCGGCCGGGAGATGCACGTCATCGTCGGTCAGGGACGGCTCTCGGCGATCCTCGAGTCCCGTCCGGAGGACCGGCGTGCGTTCATCGAGGAGGCGGCCGGGGTCCTCAAACATCGCAAGCGCAAGGAGAAGGCCGTCCGCAAGCTGGACGCGATGCAGGCCAATCTCGCGCGACTGACGGATCTCACGGCGGAGCTGCGGCGCCAGCTCAAGCCACTCGGGCGGCAGGCCGAGGTGGCCCGCCGGGCGCAGACGGTCCAGGCGGATCTGCGTGACGCGCGGCTGCGTCTGGCCGCCGATGACTTGGTCACCCGCCGCGCGGAGCTTGCGGGCCAGACACAGGACGAGAAGATCGCTCGCGAGCAGCAGGACGCTGTCGCGGCCGCGCTGGACGAGGCCACCGCTGAGCTCGACGGGCATGAACGCGCACTGGCCCGGTTGACGCCGCAGGCTGAGGCGGCCGGCCAGACGTGGTTCCGGCTCTCGGCGCTCGCCGAGCGGGTGGACGCGACGGTGCGGATCGCGCAGGAGCGGGCCCGCCATCTGGATTCGGAGCCTGTCAGCGGGCGAGGCCCGGATCCCGACGAGCTCGAGGCTCGCGCAGAGCGGGTGGCGGAGGAGGAGGCCGAGCTGGTCGCGGCCGTCGAGATGGCGCGGGCCACGCTCGAGGTGGCCCGCGAGCAGCTCGCCGAACGGGAGGACGCAGCCGCGGAGGCCGAGCGGGCGCACCTCGCCGCGGTGCGCGCGGTCGCGGATCGGCGGGAGGGCCTGGCCCGACTCTCCGGGCAGGTCGACACGTTGCGGACCCGTGCGGATTCGATGGATGCGGAGGTGGCCCGGCTGACCGTGGCCATCGACGAGGCCCGGGAGCGGGGCGAGGTGGCGCAGGCAGAGTTCGAGACCGTGGAGGCGACCGTCGGCGACCTCGACGCCGGTGAGGTGGGCCTGGACTCGCACCACGAGCGGTCCGTCGAGGCATTGAACCTGATCTCGGCGCGGGTCGCGGAACTGCAACGCGCCGAACGTGATGCCGGGCAGGAGGTGGCGTCGCTGCGCGCCCGCATCGACGCATTGTCGATGGGGCTCGAACGTCGCGACGGTGGCGCGTGGCTACTCGAGAACCACCGCGAGCATGGGCTCGCCGGTTCGGTGGCGGCGCTGATTCGGGTCGAGCCCGGGTTCGAGAACGCCATTGCGGCTGCGATGGGACCGGCCGCCGACGCGATCGCCGCCGACTCGCACGCGGCCGCTGCCGAAGCGATTCGGGCGTTGCGGTCCAGCGACGGGGGACGGGCATCGCTGCTGTTCGCCGCGGACGTGCGGCCCGCCGAGCAGCGGCCCGAGCTGCCCGCCGGCTCACGGTGGGCAGTCGACGTCGTCGATTGCCCGGACGCCGTCCGCGGCGGCGTGGCGACGCTGCTGGCCGGTGTCGTCGTAGTCGAGACGCTCGATGCCGCCGGCGATCTGGTCGGTGCCGCACCGCAGTTGCGCGCGGTGACGCGCGACGGAGACCTGGCAGGGGCCGGTTGGATTACCGGTGGCTCGGACCGCCAGCCCAGCACACTCGAGGTGCAGGCGGCGATCGACACGTCCGTCGCGGGTCTTGCGGCTGCCGAACGCCGGGCCGAGGAGCTCACTGCTGCGCTGTCCGGTGCGCTGGCGGAGCAGGCCGCCCGCGCCGAGGTTGCCGAACAGACGTTGGCCGCTCTGCACGAATCCGATGCGGCGATGTCCGCGGTGTACGAACAGCTGGGCCGGCTCGGACAGGTGGTGCGTGCCGCGCACGCCGAATCAGACCGTCTGGCCGCGCAGCGCTCCAAGGCCGAGGCCGGGCGCGAGGAGACCCTGGCTGCGCTCGCGGAACTCGAGGAGAGACTTCGTCTGGCCGAGCAGGAACAGTCGGGTTCGGATGCGGTCGAATCGGATTCACCCGGATCCACCTACGAACGGGAGGTGGCCGCTGCGGCTCTGGCGGAGGTGCGGACCGTTGAGGTGGAGGCGCGGCTGGCTGTCCGAACCGCGGAGGAACGCGCCGAATCCATTCGCGGAAAAGCCGATTCACTCAGGCGGGCTGCGCAGGCCGAGCGGGACGCACGGGCCCGGGCGGAACGCGCGATGCGGGCACGGCAGACTGCCGCGGCGGTGGCGGTCGCGGTCGCGGAGGCCGGTCAGCGGGTGGCGAGCCGCCTCGCGCGGGTCGTCGAGACCGCGGTGGCACACCGGGACGAACTGAACCGGATGCGCGCCTCCCACACCGAGCAGGTGGAGACGGTGCGCGAACGGGTTCGCCAGCTGACCGCGCAGATGGCAGCTCTGACGGACGCCGTCCATCGCGACGAGGTCGCTCGCGCGCAGGCTGCACTTCGGATCGAACAGCTCGAGCAGACGATCCTCGAACAGCACTCGATCGCCCCCGGTGACCTCATCGCCGAGTACGGTCCCGACGTCCCGCTGCCACCGACAGACCTCGAACTTGCGGAGTACGAGCAGGCCCGAGACCGCGGCGAGCAGGTGGTGGCGCCCGCCCCGCAGCCCTACGACCGTGCCACGCAGGAGCGGCGCGCCAAGCGCGCCGAAAAGGACCTCGCGACACTCGGGAAGGTCAACCCGCTGGCGCTCGAGGAGTTTGCGGCGCTCGAGGAGCGGTACAACTTCTTGTCCACGCAGCTCGAGGATGTCAAGGGCGCCCGCAAGGATCTGCTCGGCGTGGTCGCCGATGTCGACGCCCGCATCCTCGAGATGTTTGCAGAGGCCTACGCCGATGTCGAACGCGAGTTCGTCGGGGTGTTCGCCAAGCTGTTCCCCGGCGGCGAGGGCCGACTGGTGCTGACCGACCCGTCGGACATGTTGACTACCGGCATCGAGGTGGAGGCCCGCCCGCCGGGCAAGAAGGTCAAGCGGTTGTCGCTGCTGTCCGGCGGCGAGAAGTCGCTGACTGCCGTCGCAATGCTGGTGGCGATCTTCCGGGCGCGACCTTCCCCGTTCTACGTGATGGACGAGGTCGAGGCCGCGCTCGACGACACCAACCTGCGTAGGCTTATCGGACTTTTCGAACAGCTGAGGGAGAAGTCGCAGCTGATCGTCATCACCCACCAGAAGCCCACGATGGAGGTCGCTGACGCGCTGTACGGCGTCAGCATGCGCGGCGACGGGATCACGACCGTCATCTCGCAGCGGCTGCGTGGTCAGGACCTGGTCGCACCGGGCTAGGGCGCCGGGTCCGCAGGTCGCCTGACAGGATGTGGTGGTGACTACCGGAGCTTGGATTGCACTCGCGGCCGCGCTGGCCGTACTCGTTGTAGCGCTCGTCGTCGGCCTGACGCTGTACCGGCGACGGCGGATCAGCCTCACTGCCGCGCCCGAGAAGCCCGAGCTGACGGAGACCCCGAAGGACCGATCCGGGGGCTATCAGGCCGGCGGCGGCTTCAACTTCAGCGCAGGTCCGTCGGCGACCGCGCCGCCCAAGGCGCCGCATGCCGCGCCCGTCCCGCCCGTTGTCCCGACACCGGCCCCGGAACCGGTTGCCGAGCCTGCGCCTGCGCCTGCGCCTGAGCCGGTGGTCGAGCCAGAGCCTGCACCTGCGCCTGAGCCGGTGGTCGAGCCTGCGCCGACCCCGGAACCCGTTGTCGAGCCTGGGCCGACCCCGGAACCGGTTGTCGCGCCCACGCCGGTTGCCGAAGCCGAACCTGTCGTCGAGGCGGCCCCGGTACCCGTCATCGAAGAGATCGCACCGACCGAGGGCCGTCTGGACCGCCTTCGTGGCCGGTTGTCGCGTTCCCAGAATGCGGTCGGCAAGAGCCTGCTCGGCCTGCTCGGCGGCGGCGATCTCGACGAGGATTCGTGGGAGGAGGTCGAGGACACCCTGCTGATCGCGGATCTCGGCTCGGCTACCACCACCAAGGTCGTCACCCGTCTGCGCGAGCAGATGGCGTCCCGTGGCGTTCGGACCGAGGCCGATGCCCGTGCGCTGCTGCGCGAGGTGCTCGTCGAGGAGCTGCGGCCCGAGATGGATCGGTCGATCCGCGCGCTGCCGCACGGCGATCACCCGGCCGTGCTGCTCGTGGTCGGCGTCAACGGCACCGGCAAGACCACGACGACGGGCAAGCTCGCACGGGTTCTGGTTGCCGACGGGCGCCGGGTGCTACTCGGTGCAGCGGACACCTTCCGCGCAGCCGCTGCGGATCAGCTGCAGACGTGGGCGGAGCGTGTCGGCGCCGAGGTCGTCCGCGGCAAGGAGGGCGGTGATCCCGCGGCGATCGCCTTCGATGCCGTGGCCAAGGGCATCGAGAACGGTGTGGACGTGGTCCTCATCGACACCGCAGGCCGTCTGCACACCAAGACGGGCCTGATGGACGAGCTGGGCAAGGTCAAGCGCGTCGTCGAGAAGAAGGCGGCGGTCGACGATGTGCTGTTGGTGCTGGACGCGACCGTCGGGCAGAACGGACTCATGCAGGCCCGCGTGTTTGCCGAGGTCGTGGACATCACCGGCGTCGTGCTCACCAAGCTGGACGGCACTGCGAAGGGCGGCATCGTATTCCAGGTGCAGCACGAGCTCGGTGTCCCGGTCAAGCTCGTCGGACTCGGTGAGGGCGCGGACGATCTCGCGCCGTTCGAACCTGAGGCGTTTGTCGACGCACTTCTCGGATAGGGCCTACCTGTCCGCCTTGTCTGAACGTCCGCCCGGCTTGCCTGAAGGTGAATTTCGAAGGAATAACGGATAGAACGCATCTCATCAACAGGCCTCGGTAGCTGCTGTCTACTGAGGCCTGTTCGTGACTCCTCGGGGGAGCTGAGCGTGCTAGCGCCGCTCGGTCACGATGATTCGATCGTGGAGGCGTTCCGTGAAGAAGACGACCATCCGGAAGATTGTGAGTGCGGGGGCGGGGGCGGTGTCGCTCGCGCTGCTTGGGGGTTTCGTGGGCGCGGCGCCCGCGGCGGCGGATGCCTTCTCCGACGCCCGGGGCCGCCTGGACGGAGCGATCGCCGGCAGCGGCGGCGGACCCGTTGTGTACCAGTTCGGACCAGATTTCAGGCTCCCGATGCAGCGGGTGGACGGCAGCGTCTACGACATGGACACCGACAGCCGGTTGATCGTCGTCCCGGGTGCTTCACACTCGCCTTTGACATCGCAGCTGCTGGTCGACCGCGAGGTGGGCGACGCCGCCCGATGTGAGTCGAACGTCACCGCACTCGCCGGTGGGATCCGTCAGACGTCCGAGGTATACGCCCCTGTCGATGCGTGGCATCGGATGGGGAGGCCGGCAATTGCGATCAATACCAACTTCTTCGATGTGCGGCCGCAGGCAGACGGAACCACGTGGGCGCACAGCGGATGTTCGTCGCCCTTGGGCACCTACTACGACACTCACCTGGCGACGCGCAGTCTCGATTTCACCAAGTTTCGAGACCGCTACTTCGTCGGCTCGGAGGGACTCAGTGACGGCGCCGGTCAGGTGTGGTCGCCGTTGTCCACCTTCTTCATCGTCGATGACAATGTGCTCGATATCCCGAGGCCGGTGACATTCGAACTGCACGACGCGGAGGGCCCGTTCAGCAACGAGGCGACCAAACGTCGCGTCGATCAACTCGAGTTCGGGGGCCGGGAGTTCACCGCTTTCGCCGGTGTCAAACTCCGCGGACCGGGCGGTGACTTCGAGTTCGTGGACAACCCGATTCGCCGGGCCGCGCGCACCGCGATCGGATACGACAGCGATCGCGACCGGCTCTACATCTTCCAGGGCGGCTCCAACGGGGCCGGGGGTTTCACTCTCGGTAACGTCCAGGATCTGCTGCGGGCGCTGGGCGTCGACAAGGCGGTTGGGCTCGACGGTGGCGGATCGTCGGCGCTCGTGATGAACAAGGTCGCCGGAATTCCATGGGCGGGGCAGGGAATCAACGCGGGGATCCCACCCGTCGGTGCCTGCCCGCAGGCGCCCGATGCCTACTGCTCGCCCGGGGCGGCGCGGCCGGTTCCGGGTTGGTTGGGGGTGCAAATGGCGGAGAGTCCGGGCTCCTGAGGGCCCAAATTCCGTGTCGAAACGTCCACGAAACAAATTCCGGTAATGCGTTCACGTACGCGAAACAGTCGAGTGCCCTCCCGGAAACACCGAAAAACCACTCTTCTCGTATCGACGTGCTGACCGGCGCGCGAGAAGGAGGTTCAGGTGAGTCCCGACGAAGTGCTGGCGAACTCCGGCAATGCCGCATGGATGCTCATGGCAGCGTCACTGGTTCTGCTGATGACACCGGGAGTGGCGTTCTTCTACGGCGGCATGTCGCGGTCGAAGTCTGTTCTGAACATGATGATGATGTCGTTCGGAGCCATGGCGGTGATCGGCGTCGTGTACGTGCTGTGGGGCTGGTCGATGTCCTACGGAACTCAGGATATCGGCGGTGTGTTCGCCAATCCGTTCGAGTTCTTCGGGCTCAAGGACAGCATCACCGACGCAGACGGTAACTTCATCGCCGGCGCGTGGGGCTACCCGAACATCATCGATGTCGCCTTCCAGGTCACGTTCGCCATCATCACCACCGCACTGATCAGTGGCGCGCTGGCCGAACGCGTGAAGTTCGGAACGTGGATGGCGTTCTCTGCGATCTGGGTCACCGTCGTCTACTTCCCGCTGGCCCACATGGTGTGGGGCGGCGGCCTGCTCTCCGGCTCGGAGAAGGGACTTGCGGCCAAGATCTTCGGCACCACGGACGATGGTGAGGGCGGTCTGGTCGCGAAGGTTGCGCCGATCGACTTCGCGGGCGGCACTGTGGTTCACATCAACGCCGGCATCGCGGCGTTCGTGCTGGCGTTGATCGTCGGCAAGCGGATCGGTTTCGGCAAGACCGCTTATCGTCCGCACAATCTGCCGTTCGTGATGCTCGGCGCGGCGCTGCTCTGGTTCGGGTGGTTCGGATTCAATGCGGGCTCCGCTTTCGCCGCGGACGGTGCGGCCGGACTCGCCTGGGTGAACACGACGTCCGCGACCGCAGCGGCGATTCTCGGCTGGCTCCTCACCGAGCGCATTCGGGACGGTAAGGCCACCAGCCTCGGCGCCGCATCCGGTGCGGTGGCCGGTCTGGTCGCGATCACCCCGGCGGCCGGTGCCCTCAGTCCGATCGGCTCGCTCCTCCTCGGCGTCAGCGCCGGAATCCTCTCCGCACTCGCGGTCGGGCTCAAGTTCAAGTTCGGCTACGACGACTCGCTCGATGTCGTGGGCGTGCACCTGGTGTCCGGTCTGTGGGGCACGGTTGCGATCGGCCTGCTGGCGACCGAGACCGGTCTGTTCTACGGCGGCGACTACAAGCAGTTGGTGGTGCAGATCGTGATCGCGTTCTCCGCGCTGTTGTTCACTGCGGTCCTCACCGCGATCATCGCCTTCGCTCTCAAACCCCTGGGCTGGCGGGTCTCACGTGAGGTGGAGGCTCGCGGTATCGACGAGGGCGAACACGCAGAAACTGCATACGACTTCGCCTGACGTAATACTGATGGAAGACCGGGCACATGAGACTTTCCGAAGGGACACAGATATGAAGCTGATCACGGCGATCGTCAAACCGTTCACGCTCGAGGACGTGAAGACCGGGCTGGAGGAGGCAGGCGTGCTCGGCATGACGGTAAGCGAGGTCCAGGGATACGGTCGGCAGAAGGGCCATACCGAGGTCTATCGGGGCGCCGAGTACTCGGTCGACTTCGTTCCGAAGGTTCGGGTGGAAGTCGTCGTCGACGAGGCGGCAGTGGACAAGGTCGTCGAGGTCATCGTCGAGGCCGCCCGGACCGGCAAGATCGGTGACGGCAAGGTCTGGGTCACACCGGTGGAGTCGGTCATCCGAGTCCGAACCGGCGAACGGGGTGCGGATGCACTCTGACCCGTACGGGTCCGCTGTCGACGGCCCTGATCCTGTCGCCACTACGGCGACCGGATCGGGGCCGTCCGTGTCGGGAGACCCGTTGTCCGGCAGCCGCGGCGAGGTGGACGATCTCGCCCGGGCGCGTGCCCAGCTGCTCGCCGGTGGATCCAGGAATCATCGGCTCGACGCCCCCTCGCTGCGACACGCGCTGGTGGACCTGCACGAGTTCTGGCTCACCACAAAGGGAAACGAGCTCGGTATCCGACCGGACTCCGGATTCGCGATCGTGGCGGTGGGCGGCCTCGGGCGCCGCGAGATGCCGCCCTATTCGGATCTCGACCTGATTCTGCTGCACGACGACGTCGATCCCGCGCTGGTGGCGGAGGTTGCGGATAACCTCTGGTACCCGTTGTGGGACGCGCACATCAAGCTCGACCACAGCGTGCGGACCGTGCCGCAGGCGCTGCAGGTGGCGGCGACAGACCTGACCGCTGCGCTCGGCATGCTCGAGGCCCGGCACATCGCCGGCGACGTCGAGCTCAGCCATCTGCTGATCGGCGGTATTCGGCGGCAGTGGCGCACAGGAATTCGCTCCCGCTTCGATGAACTCGTCGCGCAGGCTCAGGCCCGGTGGCAGCGCAGTGGACAGATCGCACACCGCGCCGAACCCGATCTCAAGAGCGGTCGGGGTGGCCTGCGGGACGTGCAGTTGCTCAATGCGTTGTCCATCGCCCAGCTCACCGACGGAATGCCCGGGTTGGGCCCCGATTCGCCGGGCGGTGGCCTGGCATCGGCGCACGGCCGGCTGCTTGACGTGCGCACCGAACTGCACCGGGTGGCCGGGCGGGCCCGCGACCAGTTGCGCGCCCAGGACGCCGACGAGATCGGCGCCGCGCTGCGGATCGGCGATCGGTTCGACCTGGCTCGAAGCCTCAGCGACTGCGCTCGCACCATCAGCTACTCGGTGGACGTGGGCATTCGCACGGCGAACAATTCGCTTCCGCGTCGTGGACTTTCGAAACTGCGCCGGGTTCCGGTCCGCCGCCCCCTCGACGAGGGTGTGGTGGAGCATGGCGGCGAGGTGGTGCTGGCTCGTGATGCCAGGCCGAGTAAGGACCCCGGCCTGGTGTTGAGGGCAGCGGCCGCGGCCGCGCAGAACGGGATGCCGATCTCGGCTTCGACGCTGAACCGATTGTCCGACAATGCTCCCGAGTTGCGAGAGCCCTGGCCCAAGGGTGCGGTCGGCGACCTTCTGGTGCTGATCGGTTCGGGTGCGCGGGCGATTTCGACGATCGAGGCGCTGGACCGGACCGGCCTGTGGGGCCGGCTGCTACCGGAATGGGGCGCGGTGCGCGATCTGCCACCGCGGGATGCGGTGCACACGTGGACCGTCGACCGGCATCTGGTGGAAACTGCAGCGCAGGCCAGTGCATTGACCACCCGGGTGGCCCGGCCGGACCTGCTGGTACTCGGTGCGCTGCTGCACGACCTCGGCAAGGGACGCGGCGGCGACCACAGCGAGGTCGGCGCCGGCCTGGCCATCCAGATCGGCACGCGGCTGGGTTTGTGGCCGACCGATGTCACGCTGCTGTCGGAGATGGTGCGCCATCACCTGCTACTGGCTCAGACCGCGACACGGCGAGACCTGGACGATCCGGCAACTGTGCAGTCGGTCGTCGATCGCCTGGGCGGTGATCCCGTCCTCCTGGAACTGCTGCACGCGCTCGCCGAGGCGGACTCGCTGGCAACCGGGCCGGGTGTGTGGGGCGACTGGAAGTCGTCCCTGATCGGTGAGCTGGTGCGGCGGTGCCGTCTGGTGATGGCGGGGGAGGCCCTGCCGGTGCCCGATCCGATCGATCCCGCGCACATCGAGATGGCGGCGGATGGTGGAGTACACGTCGCGCTCGACCCGGGGAGCGCGACGCATACGTACGTGGTCACCGTCGTCGCGCCCGACACACCGGGACTGCTTTCACATGCAGCCGGCGTCCTGGCGCTGAATTCGCTGCGCGTGCTGTCGGCGTCGCTGGGCAGCTACGGCGGGTCCGCGATCAACTCATTCGTCGTCGCCCCGCGTTTCGGTGTTCCGCCGCAGGCCGGTCTGCTGCGGCAGGAGCTGATCCGGGCGATCGGCGGCGAGATCGACGTCCTCGCACTGATCGACACGAAGGAGCGGGAGGCGCGCGGGAACGAACCTCTCGTGGACCGGACCGGCGCGGCCGTGCCCGTTCAGTACGCACAGGCGCCGCCCCGGGTGATCTGGTTCGACGTGGGCGGTCCGGGGGGCTCGCCGGGGCAGGTGGAGCCGGGCCAGGTGATCGTGGAGCTGCGGGCCGAGGACCGGTTGGGCCTGCTCAGTCGGCTGGCGCGGGTGTTCGAGCGAAACGGTGCCGATGTGCGCTGGGCGCGGGTGAGCACGCTGGGAGCGTCGGTGGTCGATGCCTTCTGCATCGCGCTCACGAACGGCGACACCAGGGCCGCACGGGAGGAACTCGAACGCGCGATCCTGGCAGTGGTCCCGGCGCCCGAGCCGAAGACGGAAGACGGCGCAGTGCACACCTGACCCGGCCGCGGACCGCGTCGTTCAGGGTTGCCGCACGGCTGCACCCGATCGAGCGGTTACCCTGGACCCGAGAATGTTCACGAACTTCGCTTAGAGCTCAGGAGCGCACCCGGTGTTCGAATCCCTTTCCGACAGGTTGACCGGAGCCCTCAAGGATCTGCGTGGCAAGGGTCGACTCTCCGGAGCCGACATCGATGCGACATGCCGCGAGATCCGGCTTGCGCTCCTCGAAGCCGACGTGGCCCTGCCCGTCGTCCGTTCCTTCATCGCCAAGATCAAGGAGCGCGCCAAGGGCGCCGAGGTCTCCGGCGCGCTCAATCCCGCGCAGCAGGTCGTCAAGATCGTCAACGAGGAGCTCGTCGGCATTCTCGGTGGTGAAACGCGTCGTCTGCAGTTCGCCAAGACACCTCCCACCGTGATCATGCTGGCCGGTTTGCAGGGTTCCGGCAAGACGACGCTGGCCGGCAAGCTCGCGAAGTGGCTCAAGGACCAAGGACACACCCCGCTGCTCGTCGCGTGTGACCTTCAGCGGCCAGGGGCGGTGACCCAGCTGCAGATCGTCGGTGAGCGCGCCGGCGCAGCCGTGTTCGCGCCTCATCCCGGCACGTCCATCGGCGGCGGCGACAATGCCCTCGGCGTCTCGGCCGCCGACCCGGTCGAGGTTGCCAAGGCCGGTGTCGAGGAAGCGCGTTCCAAGCAGTACGACGTGGTCATCGTCGACACCGCCGGCCGCCTGGGTATCGACTCCGAGCTGATGGCACAGGCCGCGGGGATCCGCGACGCCGTCCAGCCCGACGAGACGATCTTCGTGCTCGATTCCATGATCGGCCAGGACGCGGTGAGCACCGCGGAAGCGTTCCGTGAGGGCGTCGGTTTCACCGGCGTCGTGCTCACCAAGCTCGACGGTGATGCCCGTGGTGGTGCCGCGCTGAGCGTCCGGGAGGTCACCGGCGAGCCGATCCTGTTCGCGTCGACAGGCGAAAAGCTCGAGGACTTCGACGTCTTCCACCCCGATCGCATGGCCAGCCGGATCCTCGGCATGGGCGACGTGCTCAGCCTCATCGAGCAGGCCGAGCAGGTGTTCGACGCCAAGCAGGCCGAGGCCACCGCCGCGAAGATCGGCTCTGGTGAGCTGACCCTCGAGGACTTCCTCGAACAGATGATGGCCGTGCGCCGGATGGGACCGATCGGGAACCTGCTCGGCATGCTGCCCGGTGCGGGGCAGATGAAGGACGCTCTCGCCAACGTCGACGAGAAGCAGCTCGACCGAGTCCAGGCGATCATCCGCGGCATGACGCCTGCGGAACGGGAGAACCCGAAGATCATCAACGGCTCCCGTCGCCTGCGCATCGCGAACGGCTCGGGCGTGAAGGTCTCCGACGTCAACCAGCTCGTCGAGCGCTTCTTCGAAGCCCGCAAGATGATGGCTGCTATGGCCGGACGGATGGGCATGCCCGGTGCGCGTAAGCAGCTCAAGGGCAAGAAGGGGAAGAAGGGCAAGAAGGGGGCCAAGGGCCCGACGCAGCCCAAGATCCGGGGCGGGTTCCCGGCGGGTCTGCCGGGTATGGGTGGGATGCCCGCCGGCATGCCGGACCTGTCCAGCATGCCGAAGGGCCTCGACCAGTTGCCGCCGGGACTCGAGGGCATCGACCTGTCGCAACTGAAGCTGCCCAAGAAGTAGACCTGCAGTGACGTCGTATCACCTGCGTGGCACCGGTCTGCCCGACGAGCAGCCGTTCGAGCTGTGGGTGCACGAGGGCCGGATCTCGTCGGAACCCGTCCCGGGGGCGCAGACCCTCTGCACGGACGGCTGGATCCTGCCCGGTCTGGTCGACGCCCACTGTCACGTCGGGATTCGCTACGGCGGCGGGATCGAGGACCAGACCGGTTCGCTCGCGCAGGCGCGGACCGAACGGGACGCCGGTGTCCTGCTGATTCGAGACGCCGGCTCACCGGTGGACACTCGCCCGCTCGACGAGGTGCCGGGACTGCCGCGGATCATTCGCGCGGGACGGCATATCGCGATGCCCAAGCGGTACCTCCGCGGTTTGCCGGTCGACCTCGAGCACGAGTCGCAATTGCCCGACGAGGTGGTGCGGCAGGCGCGTGCCTGTGACGGCTGGGTAAAGCTGGTCGGGGACTGGATCGACCGGGAGACCGGCGATCTCGCGCCACTGTGGAGTGACGGCATCCTGGTGGAGGCGATTGCGGCCGCACATCGCGAGGGTGTGCGTGTCACCGCCCACGTCTTCGGCGAGGACGCGCTGCCCGGACTCATCGGTGCCGGGATCGACTGCATCGAACACGGCACCGGGTTGACGGACGCGACCATCGCGATGATGGCCGAGCGCGGTACCGCCTTGGTACCGACGCTGATCAACATCGACAACTTCCCGGAGATCGCGGACGGCGCGGCCCGATACCCGATTTACGCCGCGCACATGCGGGACCTGTACGCCGGGGTGGCAGAGACTGTCGGCGCGGCCCGCGATGCGGGTGTTCCGATCTACGCGGGCACCGACGCCGGCGGACACGTGCAGCACGGCCGCATCGCCGACGAGGTCGCATCTCTCGGCAAGATAGGAATGACGCCGACCGAGGCTCTCGGGGCTGCGTGCTGGGATGCCCGGCGCTGGCTCGGCGGCGAGGGTCTGGAACCGGGAGCTCCCGCAGATCTCGTTGTTTACGAGCAGGATCCGCGTACGGGTCCGCATGTGCTGGCGGAGCCGTCGCTGGTGTTGGTGGGTGGGCAGGTCGTCAGGCGGCGGTGATTCGCCGGTTACATTCGCTCGACAGGGTCTATGTGCAGAGACGCAACGTCATCGGCGCATAGGTTCCAGCGCGCAAGGAACAGGTTTTCGATCTGTCGCTTCACGTTGTCTATCTTCGCCTTGTGCTGGGTCAGCTTCCGCTCCGCAACGGCGGCGGTTCCGGAGTGCAACTCGCGCAATGTCACGGTGGCGGATGCGACGTCGTCATGGAACTTCATGTCGTGGGGGTCGGTGAAATCCAGTCGCGGAACGGGGACGTCCTTCATGACGGCAGTGCCACGGGCCACGTAGCCACCGCGGAAGGCGCTGCCACGCTTGCGAAGGAAGCACTCGATGGGCCGCTGATCGAGCAGCGCGAGGATGAAGTCCAGAGAGTAGTCGAGGTCGCGTGGGTACAGTGCAACCTCGCCGGCTGTTCCCCCCGACTGATAGACAATCCCGCTGGTGTCGAGCCCATACTTGTCGCCGCGCTGGTTCGTCGAGTAGAAGATCTTCGGCGCCCTGGTGCAGTAGCCGATCGCCTGCGTGCGGCCGTACACGTAGAAGGCCTTCGCGCGCGCATCCGGGGGTACATTCCGCTCATCCAGTTCAGCCCTGTGAGCGGTGAGATATCGGTGGGCCAGTGGAAATTGCCTTCGGAGTTCGGTCTCGGGGATCACTTCGAAGCCGGACGAGTTCTGCGCGGTTGATGCAGGCTTGTACGGGAAGACGATGCGGGCATCCGCACGCACCTCGAAGTGGGAGCGGACGCCACTGGAATCGTCGAGGTAGGGGCGAGTGACCGCCTCCTCGATTCTCCAGGTCTTGCCGTCCTTGGTGAACTCCACAATCCCGTGCGACGTCGTTGGCTCGGTGATTACATAGACCGGATTGAGACTCGTCTGGACACCGTTGCGGGCCTCGACAACCTGGCCCAACGGAATCGAGTTGTCGTGGATCCTGGCCAGGACTCGTTCCTCGGGGCCATCCGCGGGTAGCACCCACGGGCCATCGGTCGCCACGGGGAGATGTCGGTCGTCAAGGATTCTGCGAGCACCGGTGCCGGTGACGAAGTCCTCGATCGAGGCGGGCTCAGAATACTCGAAACCCGTTGCAGCGGAACGTTTGGCGACAAGGCTGCAGATGTAGATCGACTTCTCGTCGAACACCTGGGCGTGTCGGAAGTTGGCCAGGCTCCTGACGGTCACCGATGTGCGAAGCATCGACCGGAAATGTGGCCCCGCTTCGAGCGTCATCCATTTGTTGGGAATCACGACGCCGAGTACTCCCGCGTCGTCGAGGTGGTCGACAGCGAACTCGACGAAGGCGAAGTACTTGTCGAACTGCTTGTGGACCGTCCGGTAATGCTCCTTGAGGTAGGCGAACTCCCACTTGTCGTACGATTTCATCTGCTCGGTGTTCATATACGGCGGATTGCCCACGATGAGGTCGAATGAGGTGGGTAGCCCAGCCCACGCCAGTTCGATCGGCTGGGTCACCTCCTCTGCCCCAGGAGGGGCGGCTGTCGGCATTGTGCGTACGAGCGTGTTTCCGTGGACGATGTTCGTGCTGAGATCCGGCAGGATCCCGCGCTCACGGGTCGGGAGTGTGTCTCGACTCTCGTCCTCGAGAAGGCGGACCAGCAGTCCGAACCGGGCGACTTCCACCGCATTGAAGTCGATATCGATACCGAAGCAGTTGTCGACGAGCAGAGTCCGCTTCGCCTCGAAGGACAACCGATACGATTCCCTTCCGACCTTCACCAAGCCGGGGCGGTCACGCAGTGCGCTTCGTCGGATCACATCGCGGTCGATCAACTCGTCGAACACGGACATGAGGAATCGGCCGGACCCGACAGCGAAGTCGAGCACCTTCGGCACGTCCACGTCGACTTCCTCGATTGCAGCCCGGACCGTCGAGGCGACCAGCAGCTGGGGAGTTGCCACGACGTCGCGCTTGGCGTATTCGCGCTTCGGGTTCAACCGAACGGTGCGGCGGCGACCGGCCGTTGCGATCGCCAGATACTCGGACAGCGACGACTCGTAGACGTGGCCCAGGAAGTCGGAATCGAGGACGGCGAACGAGAAGGGCGAGCGGGGCGCGTAGAGGTCGTCGACGATGGACTCGAGAGTGGTCGCGTCGACCAGAACTACGGGATCGTCGGGGGAGTCTGCCGCCCGGAACAGGCCAGTGTCGTAGCGTGCATCGAGACGTCTGAAAAGGTCGACGACATCAGTGGTCTTGCCCTTGAACGCATTCCGAAGTACTCCTTCGCCCTCGATCCCGCGGTCCTCGCACATGCGGACGAAGATGAGGCGATTGAGGATGCGCTGGACGGCGTCGTTGATCTCGGCTTCCGTGATCGCCGTGTTCCGGTCGATCAGGCTTTGTCCGAGCGCCAGACGCCACTTGTCGAACTGTTCGACGAATCGTCGGTCGGCCGGTAGAAATGCCCTGGCCCGCGTCACATCGAACTGCTCGATCCACGCGGGGTCATGAACGGCCTCGCGGCCGATGAGACGCTCGATTGCGTCCCAGTTCTCGATTAGGAGTTCGTAGTCGCATTCGAATCGGAGTGCGGTGTCGGCGGTGTCGTCGGGGCCGACTGGCACGCTCGTGTCGAAGATCCGGATGTGACGAAAGTTGGTCAGCACGGCGATCGGGTGCCGTTTGGTCCAGCCGTACGCACGGGTCTGTGTGACCGCATCCATGTCGGTGAGGATGTTCACCGAGGGCCTTTTCGCCTCCACGTACACCCGGGCCGACCCATTGACGCGCAGGGTGTAGTCAGGTCGCTTGCCGGCGCTGTTCTCCCGCTGCTGGCTTTCCTCGCGGACAACTTCACGCTTGGAAGGGGCAAGCCCGTGCAGGTTTTCGACGTCCCAGCCGAACGCGCGCAGTAGCGGGTCGATGAACTCACTGCGGGTGTCCGCCTCGAGGTACTTGCTCCGGATGTCGGTGTAGTGGTCGAAGCCGGCAGCGAACTTGTCGGCCAGTTGCCGGGCGCGGATCTGCTCGTCGCTCGTCATGCTGCTCGGGCTTCGCGCTGCCGTCGATTCATCAGTCGCCGGCGGGCCCCTTGAATCACGCTGATGTCATCGCGAGACATTCCCACCTGTGTCAGGACGATCTGATCCTGGGCATCGAGTATCCGGTCCACACTCTCCCCGGCCCGGAACAGGTGATCGAGCCGTGTCAGTTCGGTTGGACCGACGTTGACGATCGGGACGAGAAGTGACCTGATTTCGGAGGGCACCAGTTCGAGTACTCCGCCGCCGTAGGTGCGGCCCGCCATTTCCGAACTGAGTGCTGTCAGTGAGTTGAAGAACCCTGCTGTCAACACTTCCGGCGACAAATGACTGTCGACGCGGTAGGCCGTGTCGGTGGTGAAGGCGCCCATCTCGTTGGCGATGAGCCGCGGCGCCTCGTGAGTGCGTTTCAGCAGACCCATCGCTGCAGTTCCCACGGAGGGCACGTCGTACCAGGGGGTGCGGATTCGGCATTTGTACCGAAGGTGGAGCCCCTCGGCCTCGCCCTTCTGAATGTATCGCTGCGCTCCTGGAGGCAGTTGCCCGAAAGGGACGGAACCGAAGTGGAGAAAGTTCGTCGGCTGGCCATTGCGCGCGTTCTCGCGGTGGACCTCGGCGGAGTAGATCGTTCCGGGACAGTGGTTGCTCCGCCCGAACATCGGTCTGGCGAAGTCCTGCAATTCGTACTCCTCGACCACCGAATCCGGGACGAGGAAGAACTTGTTGGCGCCGGTGACGATGCCTACTCGCACGCTGGCGACCTCATCGAAACGGCGGATCGACGGAAGTTCTCGTACCCGAGCCAGTACGGCCTGTTCAGTGGCGGTGAGGAGGGAGGCCATCCACTTCTCGGCCGATCGGGCAGTGGGCGCGAACGGTGCGGCCTCGAAGTAGTCTCCGGGATCGCTGTCGAGGAACCCGCTCTGCGCCTCATGGACGACGGCGAGCCCGCAGTTCTCGTGCTCGGCGTCTTTGCGCTTCACAGCCATGAGCAGGACCGTCCGCTGCAATGCTTGATCGAAGATGAGTTCCTGCGGATCGATCAGGAGAACCTTCGAGCATTGTTCGAGGAGGAACAGTCTGAGCCCGCCGGCGTGGAGGACATTCATCAGCTCGGCTGGAACGACCATCGCCAGTCGGCCGCCCGGCGCGAGACGATCCAGACTGTCGACAATGAAGGGTGCCCAGGCATTCAGGTGCTTGGTGAAAGGCAGGCCGTGGCGAGCGTAGAGATCCCGTGCCAGGTGCTGGGTTTCCGCATTCAGGAACTGGTAGCGAATGTAGGGCGGGTTACCCAGTGCGACATCGTATTGCGTGACCCCCGACCGCTCGGCGAAGACCAAGAAGTCCGTAGTGAACACGCGGTGCCGGGCGTTCTCGTGGCCGAGGACGTGCTGAGCCTTGGCAGCCTCATCTGGGTCGAGTTCCACACCGTGGACGATTGACGGTCGGCTGCTCTGTTCGAGAATGGCTCGGAGAAAGGCGCCGTCGCCGCAGCTAGGTTCCAACACCGAGTCGCCACCACCCGCGAGGGCCCACCTGGTCAGGAAACGGGCAATGGGAGCCGGCGTGTAGTAGCCGCCGCGAAGCTTGTCGTATGTCTGCTCGCTCTTGAACTTCATCTACGAATCCCGCTCCGACCTTCCAGTTGCGTGCTCGCGGCAACGCTACGCGAACCCGCCGACACCCATGCGGGTGATCGGCGTCCTGAATCGACCAGCGGTGACCGGGAACCCTTGCGGTGCTCGTGAACCCGGGCGCGATGCGGACCGGTGCGAGATTGCGGGATGCGCAGAATCTCGTGTGGTGCGCGAGGGGGGACTTGAACCCCCACGTCCTGAGACACTGGAACCTAAATCCAGCGCGTCTGCCAATTCCGCCACTCGCGCGAGCGATGTCAGACTACGCCACCTGCAAGCGGTCCCGTTCGCCAGGATCGGGCGGGCGCAGGTGACCTCCGGTGACCTGGCGCTCCAATGACCCAACCCTCCAGCGATCTCGTCCGGTTCGGCACCGCGATTTCCGGCTTTGGCTGGCCACCGCACGGTATGAGGCCAGCCGTCAAGAGGGTCACGATTTTATAACAATCAACGTGAGGATTTCCTCAGGTTTGAGGACGTCCATGCATGCCACGTGACCCGCAGATACGCGATCTACTCGCGGGTCACTTGAACGCCTCTATGTGGTCAAGGTCACTTGATACTCGCTGGTAGGACAGGGGCGCGAAGCCAAACGTGAGGCTTTCCTCATGATTTTGTGCCAACCTTGAGGCGCCCGGAATCGCTGATGGCAGCGGATCCGAGGGGTGCCGTGGATGTCGAAGAACATCGCGCGTCAGCTCTGCCGAGGGCGGCCGACCACGACCTACCTCCCGACAGGGAGCCAGGAGAGGACTTAACTTCAGTGACGATTGACGACACTGCAGGAAACGGACGAACCTCGAAGGAGAACACGCGCTTCGACCTGAACCAGACGCCGTCTCGTGCGTCCGTCAGGTCGTCCGCGCAGGGGCCGCTCGTGGACCGGCTGCGGTCCGGCGAGCCGTACGCACTGGCATTCGGCGGCCAGGGCGCGCCGTGGCTGAGTGCGCTGGCCGAGCTCACCCGTGACAGCGGACTCGAGCCGTCCCTCACCACTCTCGTCAACGAGGCGGCAGCCCTGCTCGCGCCGATCGCAGACGATCTGCTCGTGGTTCGCCCTGTCGGATTCGACCCGATCGCTTGGATTCTCGACCACGAACTTGCGGACGACGAGTCGGTCGATCAGGGTCCGTCGGAGGCGGCACTGACCTCCGCCGCGGTGTCACTGCCCGGCGTGTTCCTCACCCAGCTCGCGGCGCTGCGCGCGCTCCAGCAGCAGGGTCTCGATCCGGCCGTGACCGCCCCGGTCGCGACGATCGGCCACTCGCAGGGTCTGATCGCTGCGGCCGCAGTCGCCGGTGGCGGATCCTCCGACGGCGCCCTGCTCGCCACGGCGCAGCTCATCGGTGCTGCAGCCGGTCTGGTCGGTCGCCGCCGCGGCGTCATCGGTGGCGCCGACCGCGCGCCGATGCTCGCGGTCTCCAACGTCGATCCCGAACGCCTGGCCGCAATTGTGGCCGAGCTGGCCGAGGGCCTCGACGCCGACCGGGCCGCAGTCATGGCGATCCGCAACGGCCGTCGCCGCGCCGTGCTCTCCGGTCCGCCCGCGCAGCTGGCTCGTGTGCAGCAGCGCTGCGAGCAGATCGCGGCCGAAGAGACGCGTGAGCGCGAGGCCAAGAAGCGTGGCGGCGCGGTGTTCTCGCCCGTCTTCGAGTCGCTGGCCGTCGAGATCGGCTTCCATCACCCGGCGCTGAGGGAGGCCGTCGACATCGTCGGTGGCTGGGCCGCCCGCTGCGGCCTGGACGCTGTCCAGGTGCGTACCCTCGCCGAGGCCGTGCTCGTCGATCCGGTCGATTGGGTCGACGCCGTCGAGTCCGCCGTCGAGTCCGGCGCTGCGTGGATCCTGGACCTGGGCCCCGGCGATCAGCTCACCCGCATGACCTCCGCAGGCCTGCGTGGTCACGGCGTCGGCATCATTGCCGCCTCCACCCGTGGCGGCCAGCGCAACCTGTTGACCCCCGGTGCAGCCCCCGAGGTGGCACGACCGTGGAGCGAATTCGCGCCGCGCGCTGTCGAGCTGCCGGACGGCCGTCTCGGCGTCGAGACCACCTTCACCAAGCTCACGGGCCGTTCGCCGATCCTGCTTGCGGGCATGACCCCCACGACCGTCGATCCGGCGATCGTCGCGGCCGCCGCCAACGCCGGACACTGGGCCGAGCTCGCCGGTGGCGGTCAGGTCACCGAGCAGATCTTCGCCGACAACGTCGAGGGCCTCAAGGGCCTGCTCGAGCCGGGGCGCGCCGTGCAGTTCAACTCGATGTTCCTGGACCCGTATCTGTGGAAGCTGCATGTGGGCGGAAAGCGCCTCGTGCCGCGCGCCCGCGCCGCGGGTGCCCCGTTCGACGGCGTCGTCGTGACCGCCGGCATCCCCGAGCTCGAGGACGCCGTGTCGATCATCGACGAGCTGACCGAGGCCGGTTTCAGCTACGTCGCGTTCAAGCCGGGCACCGTTGCGCAGATCCGCGCGGTGATCCGCATCGCCAACGAGGTCCCGAACTTCCCCGTCATCGTCCACATCGAGGGCGGCCGCGCCGGTGGTCACCACTCGTGGGAGGACCTCGATGATCTGCTGCTCGACACCTATGCCGAGCTGCGTGCCCGGCCGAACCTGGTGCTGTGCGTCGGCGGCGGCATCGGCACCCCGGAGCGCGCGGCCGACTACCTGACCGGCCGCTGGTCCAACGTCCACGGCTTCCCGACGATGCCGCTCGACGGGATCCTCGTCGGCACCGCCGCGATGGCCACGCTCGAGGCCACCACCTCGCCCGAGGTCAAGCAGTTGCTCGTCGACACACCCGGCACCCCCGATTGGGTCGGTGCGGGCACCGCAGAAGGCGGAATGGCCTCCGGCCGTAGCCAGCTCGGCGCGGACATCCACGAGATCGACAACGCCGCGTCGCGCACCGGCCGCCTGCTCGACGAGGTCGCCGGTGATGCCGAGGCCGTCGCGTCGCGTCGCGACGAGATCATTGCCGCCCTCGACGGAACCGCGAAGCCGTACTTCGGCGATGTCGCGGCCATGACCTACCAACAGTGGCTGCGCCGCTACCTCGAGCTCGCCGTGGGCGTCGATTCGCCGAAGGCGTTCGACTGCGGCGGCGATGTGCAGGACGCGATCGCCGATGCCTCTCGGTCGGTGTGGCTGGACGTGTCGTGGCGGGATCGCTTCGGCGAGATGCTCCAGCGCGCCGAGGCCCGCCTGCACCGCAACGACCGCGGCCCGATCCAGACGCTGTTCGCTGATTCCGCGACGCTCGACCAGCCCTTCGCAGCCCTGTGCGCGCTCGAGGCCGCGTACCCCGATTACGCCACCACCGTGTTGCACCCGGCCGATGTGCCGTTCTTCACTGCGCTGTGCAAGACGCCGGGCAAACCGGTCAACTTCGTGCCCGTTGTCGACGGCGACGTGCGTCGCTGGTGGCGCTCGGATTCGTTGTGGCAGGCGCACGATCCCCGCTATTCCGCCGACCAGGTGTGTGTCATCCCCGGCACCGTCGCGGTCGCCGGTATCACCCGCGCCGACGAGCCGGTCGGCGAGCTGCTCGACCGGTTCGAGAAGGCCACCGTCGACGAGCTCCTCGCTGCCGGCGCGGTCCCGGCCCCGATCGTCGGCCGCCGCCACGCCGATGTCGCGACGGGTCTGCTCGACGTGGTCCTCTCGGCGCCCGACGTGATGTGGGCCGGGCGACTGACGCGGAACCCGGTGCGCCGTCTCGGCGACATCGCCGAGTGGACGGTCGAATCCGAGACCATCGCAACGCATGTCACGACCGGCGCGCGTCTGACGGTGGCCGGCTCCGAGCAGGTCCAGCTGACGGTCCCGCTCACCCAGGACAAGGCCGTGGAGATCCGCATCTCGGTGCCCGCGTCCGTCGGTGACGGCGGTGCTCCCGTGGTCACCGAGGCCGATGCCGAGGCATCGATGTCCGCATTGCTCGGTGTCGCTGCGGGCCAGGAACTGCCCGTGGTCAAGGGCGGCGTCGCCCGCATCAACCTCGCGTGGACCCCGGATCTGATCGCGGACCACGCAGGTGTCACCGGCTCCGGGCTGCCCGCGACGCTGTCCACCGGCGCCAGTGCGGTGCCTGACGTCGTTGTCGGCGCCTGCTGGCCGGCGGTGTTCGCGGTGCTCGGCGCTGCGACGACGACCGGCAACGTTCACGTCATCGAGGGCATGCTGGACCTGGTCCACCTCGATCACGCCGTCAACCTTGTGGGCGAACTGCCCTCGGAGACAAGCATTCTCGTGGTGCGCGCCGAGTCCGGTGAGGTTGTGGACACCGACATGGGCCGCGTCGTCGAGGTGCGCGTCGAGGTCGGCGCGATGCTCGGCGAGGGCCTCGAGGCCCCGGCCGTGGCTACGCTCACCGAGCGCTTCGCGATCCGCGGACGCACCGGCAAGGGCGAATTGGCGGATCCGGCGCGTGCCGGTGGATCGCTGACCGCCGATGTCGCCGACACCCCGCGCCGCCGACGCCGCGACCTGACGATGGTTGCGCCGCGTCACATGGCTGCGTTCGCCCGAGTCTCGGGTGACCACAACCCGATCCACACCTGCGATGCCGCCGCGATGCTTGCCGGTCTCGGCAGCCCGATCGTGCACGGGATGTGGCTCTCCGCCGCAGCGCAGCAGGCAGTCGTCGCCGTCGACCCGCAGTCCAAGACGCCGGCACGGCGCCTGACTGCGTGGACCGCACGCTTCCTCGGCATGGTCCGTCCGGGAGCCGAGATCGACGTCCGCGTCGACCGCGTCGCCACCGACCGCGGTGCCGAGATCGTCGAGGTCGGCTGCCGCGTCGACGGCGACCTGGTGATGGTCGCGACCGGCCGCACCGCCGCGCCGAAGACCGTGTACGCCTTCCCCGGTCAGGGCATCCAGCGTCCGGGCATGGGCCTCGATGCCCGCGCCCGGAGCAAGGCGGCCCGTGAGATCTGGGAGCGCGCCGACAAGCACACCCGCAAGGCGCTGGGCTTCTCGATCCTCGCCGTGGTCCGGGACAACCCGACCCTCGTCAAGGCTCGGGGCGTCGAGCACCGGCATCCGGACGGCGTGCTGCACCTGACCCAGTTCACCCAGGTAGCGATGGCAACCCTGGGTGTCGCACAGGTCGCCGAACTCCGTGAATCCGGTGCCTTCGTCGAGGGCTCGTACCTGGCCGGGCACTCGGTCGGCGAGTACAACGCCCTCACCGCGGTCGCCGGCGTGCTGCCGCTCGAGGCGTTGCTCGAGGTCGTCTTCCAGCGTGGCTCGGCGATGCACGAGTTGGTGCCCCGCGATGCCGCGGGTCGCAGCGACTACCGCATGGCCGCGATCCGGCCGTCGCAGATCGGCGTCGCTGACGACGAATTGCAGGCGTTCGTGGGTGAAATCGCAGCTCGTACAGGCGAATTCCTGCAGATCGTCAACCTGAACCTGCGGGGCTCGCAGTACGCGATCGCCGGCACGGTCAAGGGGCTCGAGGCGCTCGAGCGTGAGATCGACATCCGCCGTGAGGCTTTCGGGGGCAAGCGGGCCTTCATCCTGGTTCCGGGCATCGACGTACCGTTCCACTCGACCGTCCTGCGCGGCGGTGTGGATGACTTCCGCGCCAAGCTCGACGAGCTGTTGCCGCAGGACATCGACCCGTCGCTGCTGATCGGCCGCTACATCCCGAACCTCGTGCCGAAGCTGTTCAATCTGGGTCGCGACTTCGTCCAGGAGATCGCCGATCTGGTGCCGTCGGAGCAGCTCCAGGCGGTCCTCGCGGACTTCGACGGCTGGGCCGCCCGCCCGGTCGCGCTGACCCGCGTGATCCTTGTCGAGCTGCTGGCCTGGCAGTTCGCCAGCCCGGTCCGCTGGATCGAGACGCAGGATCTGCTGTTCACGGACGAGGCGGACGGTGGCCTCGGAGTCGAGCGTTTCGTCGAGATCGGTCTGGGCGCCGTGCCCACCGTCGCGAACCTGGCTTCGCAGACGCTGAAGCTGCCGGACCGTTTCGGAAGCCCCGTCGAGGTCCTCAACATCGAGCGCGAGGCCGCCATCGTCTACAGCACCGATGTCGATCCGGCACCCGTCGAAGAAGACGTCGAGGATTCCGCTCCGGCGCCCGCTGCCCCGGCTGCTGCCGCCGCGCCCGCGGCCACCCCGACAGCGGCTCCGGCCGCTCCCGCAGCACCGGCGGGTGGCCCGCGGCCCGACGACATCGCGTTCAAGGCCGCCGACGCCACCAAGGTGCTCATCGCGCTGTGGACGAAGCTGCGCCCCGACCAGATCGGTCCCGCCGACACCATCGAGGCGCTGTGCGACGGTGTGTCCTCGCGCCGCAACCAGCTGCTCGTCGACCTCGGAGCCGAGCTGTCGCTCGGCGCGATCGACGGTGCCGCGGACGCCGACATGGGTTCGCTCGCCGTGACGGTCGACCGGCTGGCCCGTACCTACAAGCCGTTCGGCCCGGTGCTCACCGACTCGATCAACGATCACCTGCGCAAGGTGTTCGGCCCGTCGGGTCGCCGTCCCGCGGCCATCGCGGACCGCGTCAAGAAGGTCTGGGAGCTCGGCGACGGCTGGGCGCACCACGTGACCGCCGAGGTCGCCCTCGGAACCCGTGACGGCTCCAGCGTCCGTGGTGGCGCGATGGGTGGCCTGCACGAGGGTGCGATCGCCGACGGCGCAGCCGTGGACGCGCTCGTCGATGCGGCCGTCCAGTCGGTCGCGGCGCGCCGTGGTGTGGCCGTGTCGATGCCGACCGCCGGTGGCGGCGCAGGCGGAACCGTCGATGCCGCCGCGCTCGGCGAGTTCACCGAGCACATCACGGGACGCAACGGCGTGCTGGCATCCGCAGCCCGCCTGGTGCTCGAGCAGCTCGGCTTCAGCGATTCGGCTGCCGCCGCGGTCGCCGCGGACGACACGGCGCTTGTCGACCTCGTGTCTGCAGAACTGGGTTCGGACTGGCCCCGTCTGGTCGCTCCCGCGTTCGACGCGAAGAAGGCCGTCCTGCTGGACGATCGATGGGCAACCGCTCGTGAGGATCTGGCCCGCGGTTGGATCGCCGAGACGGACCTGACCGTCGAGCGTTTCGACGGCGCGGGTGCCGCAGTTGCCGCCCACGCACAGTGGTGGCAGCAGCGCGCCGCGGCCGCCGGTCGCACGACGCTGGCCGAGGTCTACGGGCGCATCGCGCAGGTCGCTGTCGCGCCGATCGACGAGGCCGGCCAGTGGACCGGTGAGGTCGCGGTAGTGACGGGCGCCAGCAAGGGCTCGATTGCCGCGTCGGTGGCGGGCAAGCTCCTCGGCGGCGGTGCCACGGTTGTGGTCACCACCTCGCGGCTCGACGACGATCGACTCGGCTTCTATCGCAAGCTGTACCACGACAACGCCCGTTCCGGCGCTGCGCTGTGGGTGGTGCCCGCGAACATGGCGTCGTACACCGACGTCGACGCGTTGATCGAGTGGGTCGGCAACGTCCAGACCGAAACCGCCGGCGGCGCAAAGAAGCTGATCAAGGAGGCGATGACTCCGACGATGCTGTTCCCGTTCGCCGCACCGCGTGTTGCCGGCGATCTCTCCGACGCCGGTGCCCGCGCCGAGATGGAGATGCGGGTCCTGCTGTGGTCGGTCGAGCGTCTGATCGGCGGCCTGTCGCGAATCGGTTTCGACAACGACGTCGACACCCATCTGCACGTCGTGCTGCCCGGTTCGCCGAACCGTGGCCTGTTCGGTGGTGACGGTGCTTACGGCGAGTCCAAGGCCGCGCTCGACGCGGTCGTCGGCCGCTGGTCGGCCGAGCGCACGTGGGCCGAGCGGGTCACCCTCGTGCACGCGCTGATCGGCTGGGTGCGCGGCACCGGCCTGATGGGCGGCAACGACCCGATGGTCGAGGCCGTCGAGGCCAAGGGCGTGCGCACGTGGTCCACCGACGAGATGGCCACCGAACTGCTCCTCTCGTGCACCGCGGACGTCAAGCGCGCCGCTGCGGACGCGCCGCGCCTGGTGGATCTCACCGGTGGACTCGCCGAGGTCGACCTCGACCTGCCGGCGCTCGCGAAGGAGGCCGCCGATGCGGCCGAGGCTGCGGGCAAGGCCAAGGACGAGGCCGCTACCGGCGCGAATTCCATTGCCGCCCTTCCTGCCCCGCCGCGGATCGTCGACGCGCTCGACGCCCCGTCGTGGCCGGAGCTCGACGTCGATCCCGCCGACCTGGTCGTCATCGTCGGCGCCGGTGAGCTCGGCCCGTACGGCTCGGCGCGCACCCGCTTCGAAATGGAGGTCGACGAGCAGCTCTCGGCGGCCGGCGTGCTCGAGCTGGCGTGGAACACCGGACTGGTCGCGTGGGAGAACGATCCCGTCGCCGGCTGGTACGACGTCGAATCCGGTGAACTGGTGCCGGAGTCGGAGATCGCCGAGCGCTACCACGACGCCGTCGTCGAGCGTTGCGGCATCCGCACCTACGGTGACGAGGGCGCGATGGTGGACAACACCGCGCCGCTGCTGACCTCGGTGTTCATCGACAAGGATCTGTCCTTCGTGGTCGGCTCCGAGGCCGAGGCGCGTGCATTCGTCGACTCCGATCCGGAGAACACGGTCGCGAGCATCGATCCGGAGAGCGGCGACTGGACGGTCACCCGCAAGGCCGGCACCGAGATTCGCGTGCCGCGCAAGGTGAAGTTGACCCGCACGGTCGGTGGCCAGATCCCCACCGGCTTCGACGTCACCAAGTGGGGTATCCCCGCCGACATGGCGAGCTCGGTGGACCGGGTGGGCCTGTGGAACATCGTCGCCACGGTCGACGCGTTCCTCACCGGCGGCTTCACCCCGTCCGAGCTGATGCGGTGGGTGCACCCGGCGTTCGTCGCCAATACCCAGGGCACGGGCATGGGCGGCATGACGTCGATGCGCTCGCTGTACATCGATACGCTGCTCGGGGAATCCCGCGCGAACGACATCCTGCAGGAGGCCCTGCCGAATGTGATTGCGGCGCATGTCGTCCAGTCGTACGTCGGCGGTTACGGTGCGATGGTGCACCCGGTCGCGGCATGCGCCACGGCCGCGGTCTCCGTCGAGGAGGGCGTCGACAAGATCAAGCTCGGCAAGGCCAAGCTGGTCGTGGCCGGCGGCTTCGACGACCTGGGCATCGAGGGCATCGTCGGCTTCGGTGACATGTCCGCGACCGCCAAGTCGGACGAGATGTCCGCCAAGGGCATCAGCGACCGCCGGTTCTCCCGGGCCAACGACCGCCGCCGTGGTGGGTTCGTCGAGTCGGCCGGTGGTGGCACGGTCCTGCTGGCCCGTGGCGACCTCGCTCTCGAGATGGGCCTGCCGGTCCTCGGTGTGGTCGCGTGGGCGGGCTCGTTCGCCGACGGTGTCCACACGTCGATCCCTGCTCCCGGCATCGGTGCCCTCGGCGCCGGACGTGGCGGCCAGGACTCGCAGCTCGCACTGTCGCTCAATGCGCTCGGAATCACCGCCGACGACATCTCGGTGGTTTCCAAGCACGACACCTCGACCGCTGCGAACGACCCCAACGAGGCCGAACTGCACGAGCGTCTGGCGGCGGCCCTCGGCCGCAGCGAGGGCGCCCCACTGTTCGTCATCTCGCAGAAGTCGCTCACCGGCCACGCGAAGGGGGGCGCGGCGGCGTTCCAGCTGATCGGTCTGTGCCAGGTCCTCGGCCAGGGCGTTATCCCGCCGAACCGCAGCCTGGACTGCGTCGACGACAAGATGGCGGAGTTCTCGCACCTGGTGTGGCCGCGGACCCCGCTGCGCTTCGGCGACAAGTTCGCCCTCAAGGCAGGCCTGCTGACCAGCCTCGGTTTCGGACACGTGTCGGGCTTGATCGCGGTGGTCCACCCGCAGGCGTTCGTCGAGTCGATCCCCGCAGATCGGCGCGAGGCCTACCTGACGCAGGCACAGCAGCGCACGATCGACGGACAGCGTCGACTCGCGGCCGCGATGTGCGGTGGTGACAGTCTCTACGAGCGTCCGGCCGATCGCCGCTTCGGTGGAGATGCGGTGCCTGCCAAGGCTGCTCGTCAGCTCGAGGCGGACGTGCTTCTCACCGAGGAAGCTCGTCTGGGCTCCGACGATGTGTACCGCTCCGGAAAGCCCGGGTGCCAGTGATGGCTGTCATCGGAATCGGATTCGACATCGTCACGATCTCGGAGTTCGAGGAGCAGCTCGAGCGTCCCGGTACGGCGATGAAGTCGAGCTTCCGGCCGGGCGAGCGCCGCTACTGCGAGTCCAAGAGCGAACCGGCTCGGCACTATGCGGTGCGCTGGGCGGCGAAGGAAGCGGTCATCAAGGCGTGGGCGGCCTCGCGGTTCGCTCGGCCGCCGGCTGTCGGTGACAACGCCTACGTGCAGGTCGAGGTCGTCAATGATGCGTGGGGGCGTCCGACGATCAAGCTGCACGACGAGGCCGCGCAGTTCCTGCCGGAAGCGAAGATCCACCTCTCGCTCACCCACGACGGAGACGTCGCCGGGGCGATGGTCGTGATCGAGGAGCCTGACCCCGTGGTGTGATCGGGCGCTCGACCGCGTCGAGGCCGGTCGACGGAGAAATCCGTCGGCCGGCCTCGTTCGTCGTTTTTGCCCAGATCGTGCGAAGCCACTGGGGGCGTGGGCCGACGTCTCGGGGCTCGCGCTGGCGCTCGGCCCCGTGGTGGGCGGGCTGCTGGTGGGCGCGTTCGACTGGCGCGCGGTGTTCTGGTTCAACCTCACACTGGGCGCGGTGCTCTTCTTTGCGGCGCTGTGGTTCGTTCCGGAAAGCGCGGATCCGCAGCCGGGACGCCTCGACCTCGCCGGCTTCGTGCTCGACACTGCGCTGCTGGTCTCGGCGATCCTCATCGGGGTGGCGGCCGCGATCACCGGGCTCAGTGCGAGCGGGCTTCCTTCTCGGCGACCAGCAGATACGCGACCATCAACCGTTTGAGTTCGGCGACGGCGTCCTCGTGACTCTGCCCGTCCTGTACCGAGAAATTCAGCATCGAGTACACGACGTGGACGAGGACCTCGGCCATCATGGTGCGGCGCTCGTGGGGCGTGTGCGGCGTGAGCGGCGCCAGCATCCGAGCGACCTGTTCGGCGAACTGCTTCTCGTGGATCACGCCGGTTGCCCGCGTCGACGGTGTGGACTGCATCGCCAGCCACACCTCGCGCCGTGACGGGTCGGACGTCCACAGTCCGGCCATGTGGTCGACGAACTTGTTGAGGAACCGCAGCCAGTTGAGCGATGGGACCTCGCCGTTGAACGCGGCAAGTTCCTGCTGAACACCCACGAGGTCCTGGCGGTTGAGCTCGCACACGATGACGTACTTGTTGGCGAAGAACTGGTAGAGGGTCCCGATCGGGACGTCGGCCCGGGTGGCCACTTCCTCGCACGTGAACGATTCGAATCCGACGTCTACCAGTAGCTCACGTGACGAGGCGAGCAACGCTTCGAACTTGCGACGGCTGCGCTCCTGTGTCGGGCGCCGTCGGGGCATCAGTTCCTGGGGGTCGCTCTGGACCTCCAGCGCGGGGTCCACCCTGCGGGGTGGTCGGCGGCTGGTAGTGGACTCCACGGGCCCAGGTTATCTGTCTTTGTCGCAGGATTCGACGAACTCTCCCGTTCTGGTGTTTCTCCCGGTACCGCCTAACCTGACGTTCGCCGCCTCGCACCGGGTCGTTCCCATCGCCGGCGCCCGGCATTTCTCGGACATGCTCCAGCTGTCGCCCCGCCGCGCGGACACGGCTCGTAGGCTCGTGTCGACGCATCGTCGAGATCACTGGAGGTGTCCGTGGAAGTGTCGGAGCGAATCCGGACTCGGGTCCGGCAGCTCATGCCGACGGCGCGTGAGGAACTCGCGGCGCTGGTCGCTTTTCGCTCGATCGCCGATGCCAGGCAGGCGCCGCCTCAGGAATGTGCCGATGCCGCGAACTGGGTTGCCGACGCTTTTCGCGCCGCCGGTATCGGACAGGTCGAGTTGATCCGGACCGCGGACGGGTCGGACGCGGTGGTGGGCCACCAGCCGGGCCCGTCGGGCGCGCCGACAGTGCTGCTCTACAGCCACTACGACGTCCAGCCTGCGGGTGACGAGACGCTGTGGCAGTCCCCGCCGTTCGAGCTGACGGAACGTGACGGACGCTGGTACGGACGCGGCGCCGCCGACTGCAAGGGCAACGTCGTGATGCATCTGCTCGCGTTGCGGGCGTTGGCGGCGGATGGGCCCCTGCCCGTCGGGATCCGGATCGTCTCCGAGGGATCCGAGGAGACGGGGGCCGGGGGACTCGAGCAGTTGGTCCTGGATCGGCCGGACTTGTTCACCGCGGACGTCGTTGTGATCGCGGACACCGGCAACGTTGCCGTGGGTCGGCCCACCGTCACTACCAGCCTGCGCGGCATCGCCAACGTCGTGGTGCATGTGGAAACGCTCGCGGGGGAACTGCACTCGGGCATGTACGGTGGCTCCGCTCCCGATGCCTTGGCCGCACTCGTACAAATGTTGTCGACGCTGCGCGATCACGGCGGCAACACCGTCGTCGACGGGCTCGACACCGCGCAGGACTGGGATGGCGCGCAGTACCCGGAGGAGCAGTTCCGTCTCGATGCGGGCGTGCTCGACGGTGTCCGCCTCACGGGATCCGGCTCGGTGGCGGACGCGGTGTGGGCGCGGCCTGCGCTGACGATCCTCGGCGTCGATGCGCCGCCCGTGGTCGGTTCGGCAGCGGCGATCCAGCCGCGTGCGTCGGCCCGGCTCAACCTCCGGGTGCCGCCCGGCATGGACTCGCAGCGGGCGCAGGACGCGCTCGTCGCGCACCTCGAGCGGTCAGCGCCGTGGGGTGCGCACGTGACGGTCGAACGCGAGGCCGTCGGATCGCCGTTCCGGGCGCGGACGTCGGGGCCCGGTTACACGGCGCTGACGTCCGCGATGGAGACCGCGTTCGGAGCCCCGCTCGCAGAGGCCGGGCAGGGCGGGACCATTCCACTGTGCAACGTGCTGGCACAGCAGTTCCCGGACGCCGAGATCGTGCTGATGGGAGTCGAGGAACCGCGTGCGCTGATCCATGCGCCCAACGAGAGCGTGGACCCGTCGGAGATCGAGAATCTCGCGGTCGCCGAGGCCCTCTTTCTGCAGGGCCTCGGCTGAGCGGGCATCGGCGTCAGACGGAGAGGTCGCGGCGCAGCTTGGCAACGTGGCCGGTAGCGCGCACGTTGTACTGGGCTACTTCGATCTTGCCGTTCTCGTCGACCAGGAAGGTCGAGCGGATGACGCCCTGGACGACCTTGCCGTACATCTTTTTCTCGCCGAACGCGCCCCACGCGGTGAGTGTCGTCTTCTCTGGATCCGACAGCAGCGGGAACGTCAGCGCCTCGTTGTCGCGGAACTTGGCGAGCTTGGCGGGCTTGTCGGGGGAGATTCCGACGACGTCGAGGCCGGCTCCGTTCAGCTCGGCGAGGCTGTCGCGGAAGTCGCAGGCCTGTTTGGTGCATCCTGGCGTGCTCGCGGCAGGGTAGAAATAGACGATCACCTTGCGTCCGCGGTAGTCGGCGAGCGACACACTTCTTCCGTCGGCGTCGGGCAGCGTGAATTCGGGGGCGGTGTCTCCGGGGGCGAGCCTGTTCTCGGTCACGGGGTGAGGCTACCGAAGGTGGGAGAGGGTGCGCTCGCCGCCGCGCGCGCCCTTCTGCTCTACGGTTGTGTCGAGCTGTGCCGGTAGCGTCACCGGCACGGCCGGCATGACAGCCGCACCGATTCGAACTAGTTGGAGGACACGTGGCCAGGGACACCGAGAGCATCGAACGGGACATCGAGAACGCCCGCAATCAGCTCGCGCAGACACTCGACGTGCTGGCCGTCCGCACCAATCCCAAGCGCCTCGTCGAGACCACCAAGCAGAGCGTTCTCGCGAAGCTCAACGAGCCTGCGGTCAAGGCGGCTCTCATCGGTGCCGGCGCTGTCGTCGGTCTACTGGTGTTGCGCAAGATCTTCCGCTGACTCGAACCGGAGGCGTCCACGCGTCGGGTCGGACGTCAGCGCACACCTTCCGGGTGATCGTGTGACCTGACGACCCGCCCGCGCCGCCTCGCACGGGAACGGAAGAGGCCCCCCGCACATGATGTGCGGGGGGCCTCTTCTCAGTGCGCCCACAGGGACTCGAACCCCGGACCCAGTGATTAAGAGTCACTTGCTCTACCAACTGAGCTATAGGCGCAAACTGGTTGCTAGCGGACTAGCGTGCGCCGCCAGGGACTCGAACCCCGAACCCAGTGATTAAGAGTCACTTGCTCTGCCAGTTGAGCTAGCGGCGCAGTACTTCGCGAGATGTCCCTCGCTCGGTGCGGAATGAACATTAACGGACCGATTCCGGCGAATGCAAATCAGTCGTTCCGCATCTTCCTGGAAGGGGAACCCCGAGGCATTCAGCCGCTGGTAGCGATTGGTATTCGACCGTTACTCGGCGCCCGGCACGTCGTCGGAGAGCCGGTGCGGCGCCCTGGCATCATGCAGGAGGACGTGGGGCCGGATCGGCCGCCACGTCGATGGGGGTGCGCCCCCGGGTGTGTCGTGGCAGTTCTGTGGTGTGAGGTGGGGTTTTCATGAGGGCGTGGCGCGGAGAAGGTCGGCGGTCGCGGAGTATCGGACGAGGCTCGAGCATGCGTTCCGCCGGTGTGGCGGTCGCGGGGATGCTCGGCATCGTGATGCTCCTCACCGGCTGCACCATCTCCACCAGTTCGGCGGGTACCTCTACCGCTGCTTCGGGACCGATCGACTCGAATCCCCTGATTGCTCTGGTCAATCCGAAGGTGAGCGTCACCGTCGCGGACGGCGCGGTGGGCATTTCGCCGGGAGATCCCGTCGCGGTGCGTGTCACCGACGGTCGACTCTCGGGCGTCACATTGCGTAATCCAGAGGGTAAGGCCGTTGCCGGCGCCATAGCGCCCGACGGGTTGTCCTGGGTCAACACCGAACCGCTGGGATACAACCGCACGTACACGCTGCAGGCGGATGCGTACGGTCTCGCCGGCGGGACGTCCACCTCGCTGGCATTCACCACCAGTGCGCCCGGCAATCTCACCAAGCCGTACGTCATGCCGGGCGATCGCAGCGTCGTCGGTATCGGGCAACCCGTCGCCGTCCAGTTCGACGAGAACATTCCCGACCGCAAGGCAGCCGAGGCGGCGATCACGATCGTCACCGTGCCGCCCGTCGAGGGCGCCTTCTACTGGCTCAACAACCGCGAGGTGCGGTGGCGTCCACAGGACTACTGGGTGCCGGGCACCCAGGTGAGCGTCGACGTCAAGTCCTACGGACGTGACCTCGGCAATGGGCTGTTCGGGCAGGAGGACGTCCACTCGTCCTTCACGATCGGCGACGCCGTCGTCATCACCGCCGACGACGACACCAAACAGGTGACGGTCAACGTCTCGGGCCGAGCCGTCAAGACGATGCCGACCTCGATGGGCAAGGACAGCACGCCGACGGACAACGGCGTCTACATCATCGGCGATCGTTTCGACCACCTCGTGATGGATTCGTCCACCTATGGAGTGCCGGTGAACTCACCGGACGGGTACAAGACGCCGGTGGACTGGGCTACACGGATGTCTTACAGCGGCATCTTCTTCCATTCGGCCCCCTGGTCGCTGGCCGAGCAGGGGAACACCAACACAAGTCACGGGTGCCTCAATCTCAGTCCCGCGAACGCGAAGTGGATCTACGACAACACCAAGCGCGGCGACATTGTGATCGTGAAGAACACCGTGGGTGGCACGTTGTCAGGTACCGAGGGCCTCGGTGACTGGAACATTCCGTGGGCGACGTGGCAGGCCGGTAATGCCTGACATCGCGCTTCGAGTCGGTGCAGTAGCGGTACGCAGCCGATTCGTCCGGATCCGAGGTCGATATTCTGGCTGTGACCTGATCGTCTGAAGAACGGGAGCTGCACGTGGAATCGGTTGGAGTAGGGGATCTCGTGCAGGCGGCGGGCCACGCGGGCCCGTGGACCGTTCTCGGGGTCCGGCATGGCATGGCACTGCTCGAGCACGCGGACGGGCATCGACTGTCGCGTCGGACAACGACGCTGACCGTGGTCCGTAAGGCGGCGCCGGGCTCCGCGGCCCCAGCGCCGGTGGGGGAGCATGACGAGGGCGACGCGCCCACACTGTTCGACTAGCAATCACGGTGCGGAACGCCGCGGTGGTGTTCTGCGCCGTGCGGGCACACTCCGGTGCCGTGCGGGCACACAACGAAGAGCGGCCGGCACCCGATGGGTGCCGGCCGCTTCTCGCGGAAACGTCTGCGGTGAGACCTCTACGCGGGGAAGAGGGCGTTCAGCGCACCGACGAGGCTGAGGATCGCTCCAATGCCGGCGAGAACGCCGCCGATGCCGGTGACAACCGGCTGGATCTGCTTGATCAGGGCGAGGTCAGTCTCGGAAGAACCCATTTTGAAGCTCCTGTCGTGTAATGCGAGTGGGGGGTGACACATTCGATGCCGTGGCTTCAAAGGTGCTGCGGACGACAGTAGGGGGCTCCGGATCGGATCGTTCGCTACAGGTCCCACTGAGTGGGACTTGTGAGTTTCGCCTGTTTCGGCCGGTTCGCGTGCTTGCCGGGAGTGGCGAAAAGGCGATCCCCGTTGTGGTGGGTGGCCGGTGGACGTGCCGTCATGTAACGAAAAACGCCCCCGGCTGATGTCGGGGGCGTTTCTTCGGGGTGAGTGACGGGACTCGAACCCGCGACAGCCAGGATCACAACCTGGTGCTCTACCAACTGAACTACACTCACCATCACTTTCGTTGCCGACCGGAGTCGGTAACGTCAGCGAGACAGATATTAGCCTGTTGATCGACCAAAGTGCCAATCGGCTGGTCAGGCCGGTCCGAGTTCGGTCACGATGGCGGCAACCTCGGAGGTTGACGGTCCAGGTTCGGCGACGAAGGCGGTGCGCCGGTAGAACTTCAGTTCCCGGATCGATTCCTTGATATCGGCGAGTGCGCGATGCGCGAGGCCCTTCTCCGGCTGGCCGAAGTAGATGCGCGGATACCAGCGCCGGCACAGCTCCTTGATCGAGCTGACATCGATCATGCGGTAGTGCAGGTGGGAGTCGAGTTCCGGCATGTCCCGGGCGATGAAGCCGCGATCGGTCGCGATCGAGTTACCGGCCAGCGGCACGGTGCCGGCGATCGGGACATGCTGCCGGATGTACGCCAATACCAATTGCTCGGCCTCGGCGAGGGACACCGTCGACGTGCGTACCTCCTCGGTGAGTCCGGACTTCGCGTGCATCTCGGTCACGATGTCCGGCATATCCGCCAGCGCTGCGTCGTCGGCGTGGATGACGATGTCCACGCCTTCGCCGAGAATGTTGAGGTCGCTGTCGGTGACCAGGGCCGCAATTTCGATGAGTTTGTCGGTGCCGAGCCGTAGGCCCGTCATCTCACAATCGATCCATACCAGTTTGTCTTGCACGAGAGACACAGTAGTCAGGCGGCTGCCGCGATATCGTCCAGGTTGGAACTTCGTGATCGCGCTTCACTTTCGAGGAGGACGCTGATGACAGTTGATCCGACGGATGCACAGTCGCACGCCGGGAAGTCCGGAGCCGCCGAGATCGCCGCCGGCTACGCCTCGGAGGGTGCGGCTCTCGAGCTGGGAACGGTTGTGGTCGACGGCGTCGTCGACCACAACGCGCGAGTGCGGATTCCGCTCGCGATGGTCAATCGGCACGGTCTGATCGCCGGTGCCACCGGAACCGGGAAGACCAGAACCCTGCAGGTCATCAGCGAGAACCTCTCCGCCGCGGGGGTTCCTGTGGTGATGGCCGACGTCAAGGGTGACCTGTCGGGGCTGTCGGCTCCGGGGAGTTCCAACGAGAAGATCGCGACGCGGGCCGCCGAGGCGGGCGATCCGGATTGGGTGCCGAGCGCGTTTCCGGTCGAATTCGTCTCGCTCGGCACCGAGGGCATCGGCATCCCGTTGCGGGCCACCATCACCAGCTTCGGGCCGATCCTGCTCAGCAAGGTGCTGGGGTTGAACGAAACCCAGGAATCGACGCTCGGGCTGATCTTCCACTGGGCTGATGCTCGCGGACTCGCCTTGCTCGATCTGAAGGACCTTCGTTCGGTGATTGCCCACCTGACGTCCGGCGAGGGCAAGTCCGACCTCGAGGGCATCGGGGGCGTGTCGAAGGCCACCGCTGGGGTCATCCTGCGCGCGTTGGTGAACCTCGAGGCGAACGGCGGTGACACATTCTTCGGTGAACCCGAGCTCGAGACCGAGGACTTGCTGCGGGTCGATGCCGACGGCCGGGGCATGGTCACCCTGGTCGAGCTCGGTAACCAGGCGACGCGGCCGGCGATGTTCTCGACGTTCCTCATGTGGGTGCTGGCAGACCTGTTCCAGACGCTGCCGGAGGCGGGTGACCTCGACAAGCCGAAGTTGGTCTTCATCTTCGATGAGGCGCACCTGCTGTTCGCCGACGCCTCGAAAGCGTTTCTGGCACAGGTGGAGCAGACGGTGAAGTTGATCCGTTCCAAGGGCGTGGGCGTCTTCTTCTGCACGCAGATGCCCACCGACGTGCCCAACGCGGTGCTGTCGCAGCTGGGTGCGCGGGTGCAGCATGCGCTGCGCGCCTTCACTCCGGACGATCAGAAGGCTCTGACCAAGACGGTGCGTACGTACCCGAGAACGGATATCTACGATCTCGAGGCGGCGTTGACCTCGCTCGGAATCGGCGAGGCCATCGTGACGGTGCTCTCGGAGAAGGGTGTGCCGACGCCGGTCGCGTGGACCCGGATCCGTCCGCCGCGTTCGATGATGGACACGGTCGGCGACGACGCGATCCGCGTCGCGGCAGCGGCAAGTGCGCTGCAGTCCAAATATGGGCAGACGGTCGACCGCGAGTCCGCATACGAGTTGCTCGCATCGAAGGTCGCCGGCGCACCGGAGGTCGATCCGGTGCTCGACGTTCAGCCCCTCCCGGATCTGCCTCCGCTGCCACCGGCGCAGCCCACAGTTGTCGAGCAGGTTCTCGGAAACACCGCGGTCAAGAGCTTCCTGCGTTCGGCGGGATCGGCGGCGGGCCGGGAGATCTCGCGCAGCCTCTTCGGTACCGGGCGTCGTCGACGGCGGTGACCGCCCGGTGTGAAGGCTCCTGTCAGCGAGGCTGGCAATGCTCGTGGGCGACGCGTCACGAGCTGTCCAGATTGCCGCCCTGACGGGTGCCCGTCTCACTCACTGATACGGGGCCCGATCTCCGTCTCACTGACTGGCTCAGGTCAGATCCCGATCTCGCGTCCCATGAGGTCCGCGACCGACTCGCGCCGGACCAGTTCGCGAACGTTACCGTTACGGACTGCAACGATGGGGGGCCGTCCGACGCCGTTGTACGACGACGCAAGGCTGTGGTGGTAGGCGCCCGTACAGGGCACCGCGATGACGTCGCCCGGGTGCAAATCGACCGGGAGCGACACGTCCACAGCGAGGATGTCGCCGGCCTCGCAGAAGCGTCCGACGACCGTCATCGGAGTGTGGCGACCCGTCGGGTGGCGGTTGGCCACTGCGGCGTCGTATCGCGCGCCGTACAGCGCGACCCGCGGGTTGTCGCTCATCCCGCCGTCGACGGAGACGAAGGTGCGGCCACCGGGGATGGTCTTGATCGACACCACGCGGTAGAGGGTCACGCCGGCGCGGGCAACGACAGCTCGTCCCGGCTCCAGCACGATCTGGGGGCGGGGGAACCGGTTGCGAGCGCACGCCTCGTCGAGAGCATCGTCGACCAGAGCGGCCAGCTCGGCCGGATCGGTCTGTGGATCCCCGGGGCGGTACGGGACTGCGTGCCCGCCGCCGATGTCGAGGGTGGTGAGGATGACGCCGTGGTCGCTGCGGATGTATGCCATCTGCCCGACGAGTCGTGCGATCGCCGAGCGGAAGCACTCGACGTCGGCGATCTGGGAGCCGAGATGACAGTGCAGGCCGACAAGCTGGAGATTGGGCTGTTCGAGGACGAGCCGGGCTGCTTCACCGGTCTGGTTGTGCGACAGCGGGAACCCGAACTTCTGATCGTCGACACCGGTGGTCACCGCGTGGTGGCCGTGGATGTCGATGCCGGGAGTGACACGGATCATCACCTTCTGGCGACGCGGCGCGACGGAGGCGAGCAACCGGATCTCGGTGAGCGAGTCCACTACGATCCGGCCGACCCCGGCATCGACCGCTGTCCGCAGTTCGGTGGCCGACTTGGCGTTGCCGTGCAGGATGATCCGCCGGGGATCGACTCCGGCGGACAACGCGATGGCGAGTTCGCCCGCGGAGCACACATCGAGAGACAGGCCTTCGCGGGTGATCCAGTCTGCAACGGCCCGGATCAGCAGCGCCTTGCCGGCGTAGGCGATCTCGGCCTCGGGGAACGCCGCGCGGTACGTCCGGCAGCGGTGCCGGACGTCCGCTTCGTCCAGCACGTAGGTCGGAGTTCCGTATTGGTCCGCGATGTCGTCGAGGGCCACGCCGCCGATGGAGATCCGGCCCCGGTCGTCGTGGCTGGTTGTCACCGGCCACAGCGCCGGATCGAGGCGCGGTGTCATCGTTGTTCGGAGCGAAGGGAATATGTCGAGCAGAGTCACCGGCCGTCTCCTGAGGGAGCCCGCAATCCGGGTGGAGCGGGGTCCCTCTCAGAACTACGCCGTCGGCTTGCCCATTGGCCGGTTCTTGACGGGTGCTTGACGGGTCCCGTCGAAGCCCTGATGCGCGGTTGATGCAGCGTCGGGAACTTCCGCCGCTCAGCCGCCCAGCTTCTTGTAGAACGTTCCGACGATCGGGGCGATCGCCGCGCGCGGACTGTACTGCCCGGCCACCGACATGCCCTTGCTCAGAATGCCCGGCACGATCCGCATCTTGTTCTCGGCGAGGGCGTCGAGCGAGACCCTCGCGACGTACTCGCTCGAGATCCACAGGAAGTCCGGGACCAGCTTGTCGACGATCGACGCCTCGGCCGGGTCCGGGGTCTCGGTACGGACCGGACCCGGGGCAAGCAGCGTGACGTTGACGCCGCTGCCCTTGAGTTCGCCGCGTAGCGACTCGGAGAACGTGTTCACGAACGCCTTGGTCGCCGCGTAAGTGGCGTTGTTCGGGATGGGCATGTTACCGGCGGCCGAGCCGACCATGAGGATGGCACCCGACTTCCGGGCGACCATGCCGGGCAGGGCAGCCAGCGTCAGGTCGTGCACGGCGACTGCATTGAGCTCGACCTGGTCCCGCTCGTAGCTCGGGTCGAGGTCGACGACCGGACCGAACGTCGCGATGCCCGCGTTGTTGCACAGGATCGAGATCTGGCGTTCGGCCAGCTCGGCCACGAGCGGTGCCCGGCCGTCACGGTCGGACAGGTCCACGGCGCGGACCTCGACCTCGACGCCGTGCTTCTCGCGCAGCTGGGCGGCGAGCTTCTCCATGATGTCGCCTCGGCGGGCGACGAGGATCAGCGAGTGTCCGCGCGCGGCCAGTTCGGCGGCGAGGGCCTCGCCGATGCCGGAGGAGGCGCCGGTCACGACCGCGCGGGCGTCAGGGGTGGGATTCGGCAGGCTCACGAGAGTGCAGCGTAGTCGGTGGGGTTGTCGGTGGTGGTCATGCGCTCAGATGCTCGCCGCCAGCCGGGTGCCCTGCTCGATCGCGCGCTTGGCGTCGAGTTCGGCCGCGACGTCGGCGCCGCCGATCACGTGCGTCGTGACGCCGGCGACCGTCAGCTCGTCGACCAGGTCACGCACCGACTCCTGGCCCGCGCAGACGACGACGGTGTCCACGTTCAGTGTCTGCGGATTCTGACGCTTCTCGCCGAACGTGATGTGCAGGCCCGCGTCGTCGATGCGCTCGTAGTTGACCCCGGACAGCTCGCGCACGCCCTTGGCTTTCAGCGCAGCGCGGTGCACCCAGCCGGTCGTCTTGGCCAGTCCCGCGCCGATCCGTCCCGGCTTGCGTTGCAGCAGGTACACCTCGCGCGGTGACGGGGACGGCCGTGGCGTGGTCAGTGCGCCGGGCGCGGACTCGGGGTCGGTGACGCCCCACTCCTGCTTCCACGCCTTCAGATCCAGGGTGGGGGAGTGCTCGTGCGTGAGGAACTCGCTGACGTCGACGCCGATGCCGCCCGCGCCGATGACGGCGACGGTTTTGCCAACGGGCTTTCCGTCCCGCACCACCTCGGCGTACGAGAGCACCTTCGGATGGTCGATGCCGGCAATGGCCGGTACCCGCGGGGTGACGCCGGTCGCCAGGATGACCTCGTCGTACCCGGTCGCGATCAGTTCTGCGGCGGTGACGCGGGTGCCGAGCCGGACGTCGACCTCCGCGAGGTCGAGTTGCCGGCGGTAGTAGCGGATCGTCTCCGCGAACTCCTCCTTGCCGGGGATCTTCTGTGCGATGCCGAACTGGCCGCCGATCGAGTCGTTCGCCTCGAACAGCGTGACGTCGTGACCGCGCTGCGCGAGATTGAGGGCCGCGGACAGTCCGGCCGGGCCGGCGCCGACGACGGCGAGTTTCTTCTTGCGTCGGGTCGGCAGCAGCGTCAGTTCGGTCTCGCGTCCCGCGCGCGGATTGAGCAGGCACGAGACGTGCTTGTTCATGAACGCATGATCGAGGCACGCCTGGTTGCATGCGATACAGGTGTTGATCTCGTCGGGTGTCCCCGCCTCCGCCTTGCGAACCCACATCGGGTCGGCGAGCATCGGACGGGCCATCGAGATCAGTTGCGCGTCACCACGAGTGAGGATCTCCTCCGCGGTCGCGGGCATGTTGATCCGGTTGGACGCCGCTACGGGGATCGACACGTGCTTCGCGAGCTTGTCGGTGATGTCGGCGAACGCTGCGCGCGGCACCGATGTGACTATCGTCGGGACGCGGGATTCGTGCCAGCCGATGTCGGTGTTGATGATGGTGGCGCCCGCGGCCTCCACTTCCTGTGCGAGCGCGACGATCTCGTCCCAGCTCTGCCCGCCCTCGACGAGGTCGGCCATCGACAGTCGGAACACGATGATGAAGTTCGGTCCAACGGCGGCGCGGGTGCCTCGCACGATCTCGACCGCCATCCGGCGACGCTTCGCCGGAGTGCCGCCCCACTCGTCGGTCCGCTTGTTGGTGCGTTCGCACAGGAACTGGTTGATGAGATAGCCTTCGCCGCCCATGATCTCGACGCCGTCGTAACCCGCCGAACGGGCCAGGCGGGCGCACCGGACGAAGTTGCGGATCTGCCAGCGCACGCCGCGGCTCGTCAGACGGCGCGGTCGAAATGGGTTGATGGGCGCCTTGATCGACGACGCGGACACGCTCAGCGGCTGATAGCTGTAGCGGCCGGCGTGCAGGATCTGCAGCGCGATCTTTCCGCCCGCGTCGTGCACGGCCTTCGTGATGGTGCGGTGCCGGCGGGCCTCGAACCGGTTGGTGAGCTTGGCGCCGAACGGCAGCAGCCAGCCCGTCCGGTTGGGGGCGTAGCCGCCGGTGACGATCAGCCCGACGCCGCCGCGGGCGCGCTCGGCATAGAACTCGGCCAGCCGTGCAGTATTCTTCGCGCGGTCCTCGAGGCCGGTGTGCATCGACCCCATGATCACGCGGTTGCGCAGCGTCGTGAAACCGAGATCGAGGGGGGAGAGTAGGAGCGGGAACTGCGAAGACATGCTGGGCCTTTCGATCAGGGCTGACGATCTGGCGTCACGGGGGATCAGGAGTTGCGGAGGGCGTTCAGCACCTCGTCGCACCAGTCGACGAAACCCGCCTCGATGCGGATACCGCCTCGTAGGACGAGGTACTGGTGCAGGGCGGTGCCGGTGCGGCGTTCGGGGGTGGGAAAGTCGCGCTGTTCGATCCGGTGGTACAGGTCGAGGCGCGAGGCGTGCTCATCCCGATGCCGGGTCACCTCGGCCAGTAGCGACGGCAGATTTCCGTAGGTGGCACCGCGGATCTTCACGGCGAGTTCGTTGCGTAGCTGTCCGGGCTCGGTGGGCTCGGCGATCCAGCGGGCCAGTTCGGTGCGGCCCTCGGCGCTCACGCGGTAGACCTTCTTGTCGGGGCGGCCCTCCTGTGCGATCGGCTCGCCCGTGACCCAGCCGGCCTCGTCCATGCGCTTGAGGACGCGGTAGATCTGCTGGTGCGTGGCGCTCCAGAAGAAGCCGATCGACTTGTCGAATCGGCGTGCGAGCTCGTACCCCGAGCCGGACTGCTCGGCAAGAGAGACGAGGATCGCGTGTTCGAGGGCCACAGTTCCATTTTGTGTGCAACGAGGTGAATATGCAACTCGGCGAAACCGCTCGTAGCGTCTGCACGGTCGATCCTTCCTGCCAAGCCCTCGGCTCGGAGTGTCTGGCCAACCCGGATCCACCGTTACTCAGACACTCCCAATGGCGCTTGCGAGTCCTCTCACTGCGTAGATGAAACATCGGCATTCATTCGATCGTTGGCGTCGTGGTCGGCCGTGTCGCAGGCCCGCAGATAGCACTGATTCGCGGATGACCAGGGAAAGTCGGGGTTCTCACTTTCATGTGCGTGCGGTGGATTCGGTCTTTACCGTCGTGGACATGACTGAGAAGACGATTCCCGCGTTGATGGCCCGGTCGATTGATCCGGTGGCCGATTTCTACACTGCGTTGGGGTTCGAGATCACGTTCCGGCAGACGGCGCCGTATCAGTTTCTGAGCGTGCAGCGTGGGGGTATCGAGCTGAATTTCTATGGAGACAAGGACTTCGATCCGATGTCCTGCGCACATGGCTGCCTAGTCGACACCGATGACGTCGACTCCTTGTACGAGATCTTCACTCAGGGGATGCAGGAGTCCTTCGGGTCAGTCCCCACACAGGGGGTTCCGCGGGTGGGTGCGTTGAAGGATATGAGCTACGGCGTCCGACAGTTTCTGATGATCGATCCCGGTGGGAATACCATTCAGATCGCCCAGCCGATCAGCGAAGATCAACAGCACAGGCCGTTGCCGCAGAACACATTCGACCGGGCGATCCAGATGGGATCGCTGTTCGCCGATGCCAAGCAGGACCTCGAGCTCGCGGTGAAGGTCCTGGATCGGGCACTGCATCGCAGCGACGACGAGCCGACCGCCGTCCAGCTCGTGAAGCTGCTGGTGCTGAGGGCCGACGTCGCGGTCCGCCGCGGTGAGCTGGATCTGGCCCGAGAACTGCTGGCTCGAGCAAGGGATACGGCGGACGTTGGACCGGGACTGGCTGACGAATGGCGGCGGGCGGCCGAGCTCGAAGCCGGGCTGTGAGAATCCGGGCACCCGCGGACGGGGACGGTGGTTCCCGAGACAGAGGACGTCGCGCTCTCCGGTGGGTGCGGTCGCCGTCGGCACTGCCCCTACGCTACGAGAACCCGTCCATCCCGGCCTGATCTTCATACCGGCTGGGGGTAACGAAGCGTGGGGCAGGTCGACGAGTCAACTGCCGTCAGATCCGCTCGATGATGGTGCCGGTGGCCAGTGCGCCGCCGGCGCACATGGTGATCAGCGCGGTCGACGCGTCGCGGCGTTCGAGCTCGTGCAGGGCGGTGGTGATCAGGCGGGAACCGGTGCTGCCCACGGGATGTCCGAGCGCGAGCGCGCCGCCGTTGACGTTGACCTTGTCCATGTCCGGGCCGTGGACCTGCGCCCAGGACAGGGCGACGGACGCGAACGCCTCGTTGATCTCGAACAGGTCGAGATCGCCGATCTTCATGCCGGCCTTCTCGAGTACCCGCGAGGTGGCCTGGACGGGGCCGTCGAGGTGGTACTCGGGTTCGGCGCCGACGAGGGCTTGGCTGACGATACGGGCGCGTGGTGTCAGGCCGAGTGCGCGGGCGCGATCGGAGTCCATGAGCAGGACGGCCGCGGCGCCGTCGGAGATCTGTGACGAGGTGCCGGCGGTGTGGATGCCGCCCTCGAGGACGGGTTTGAGCTTCGCGAGGGACTCGGCGGTGGTGTCGCGCAGGCCCTGATCGCGGCTGACGACATTCGTCTCCGAGGTGGGTAGCTTGTCCGCGCCGATGACGGGGGCGGTCACCGGGAGCACCTCGCGTGCGAAGCGGCCCTCGGCCCACGCCTGCTTCGCGAGGGCCTGTGAGCGGACACCGAGGGCGTCGATGTCGTCGCGGGTGACGCCGCGGCGGCGTGCGATGCGCTCGGCGGCCTCGAACTGGTTGGGCATGTCGATGTCCCAGGACGCTGGACGACGCGGCCCGGCCTCGGTGCCGACGTTGGCGCCCAGGGGAACCTGGCTCATGGCCTCGACGCCGCACGCGATGCCGATGTCGATCGCACCGGTGGCGATGAGACCGGCGATGAGGTGGTTGGCCTGTTGTGCGGAGCCGCACTGGCAGTCGACGGTGGTGGCGCCGGTCTGCCAGGGCAGACCGGCGGCGAGCCACGCGGTGCGGGTGACGTTGTTGGACTGCGCCCCGGCCTGCGTGACACACCCGCCGATGACCTGCTCGACCAACAGCGGATCGATACCCGCTCGGTCCACGATTCCCTTCTGGGCAGCCCCGAGGATCTCGGCCGCGTGCAGGCCGGACAGCCAGCCACCGCGCTTTCCGATCGGGGTGCGAACTGCCTCGACGATTACTGGTGTGCCCACGGCGGGCTCCTTTCGCTGCCAGAACTGGAACATGTTCTTACTATCAGGTGAAGAGTGAATAAGTCGACATTCCAATGGTTTTCGGCTTCTGCGCGGCACCGAGGAACGATGGCCATACTGAATAGTGCAGTAGCGCGGAGCGCCTCCCGCCCGCGCTCACCACGAGCGTCCATCAAGTTGCTAAGATTCGCAAGTAGTGCAGTTCGTGTGAGATGATGCCTTGGGCTTTCAGGCGGCGATCAAGACCCCCTGCGGGGCCGAGGCTGCCGCACGACTCGACGAAGTAGAAGACAGGAGGCGCCGTGGTTGCGAACTCGCGCCAACCGCTCTATCAGATGAAAGCGGACTTCTTCAAGACGCTGGGCCATCCAGCTCGCATTCGCGTCCTCGAGTTGCTCAGTGAGCGCGACCACGCCGTCTCGGAGATGCTGCCTGAGGTCGGTATCGAACCGGCGAACCTGTCCCAGCAGCTGTCGATCCTGCGCAGGGCCGGGCTGGTGACAGGCAGGCGCGAGGGCTTGTCGGTCTCCTACGCCCTGACTTCTCCTCAGGTCGCCGATCTGTTGGCGATTGCGCGAGGGATCCTCACTGGCGTCGTAGCCGGTCAGGCCGAGCTACTCGAGGATCTGCCAGAGACCACCCTGGTCGGCGACGCCGCCAGCTGATCGACGATTCCCCGTCGAGTGAATCGACGCTCACTACTGATTGCGAAATTTCTAATATGCATACCTTGGATGAATGGATGGATATGGTGGCCGACGAGGACGATGACCGCGACATTCGTCGACTCGTAGCCGTGCCAGCGCCGAGGATCGACGTCGCGGTTGTGGCAGTGTGCGCGTCACGCCGCGTCCGTTCTCGGACCGCTCCGCCTCGCTCGCCGTGGGCCGCGATGGAGCAGTACGCGGATCTGATCCGCAAACATGCGCCGATTCGTGTGCTGAGCCTTCCTGTCGCAACAGGGGATGTCCAGGTCGTCGCATCGCGACTCGTCGCCGCGCCGCGGGTATCGGTGGCATTCGTGACCGGTATCGGGGCCCGCGAAAGCTCCCAGATCAAACGAGACGTGGCTGCCTGCGGTGGGCCGTTGATCCTGACCGAACTCGACGCGGTCACAGCCGTACTCGCAGCGACGACGATCTCACTCCTTCGCGGCAGCGGTACCGCACCTCGCTCGGGGCGGGTCGTGGTCAGCGGCCCCGAACACGCGCCTCTTCTCGGCCCGACCTTGATGAAATGCGGAATCGATGAGGTTGCCAACTGGCGCAACAGTGATGCCCATGCGTTTCCCCTGCGACGGTTGATGGAGCGTCACGACGTTCTGATCGATCTCGCCGGCACTGCAGCCGACACGGACGCGCCCGGTCGCACCGTGCGCTGTCCAGCCGACCCCTACCGGTTCGGTCAGTTGGTCGTGCCGGGTCTGATGAGCGCTCTGTGTGGGTACGAGACGCGAGAGGTGACCGCCGAGGTACTCGCCGCCGCAGCGAGGGCGGTGGCACTGACCACACCCCTCGGCCGGGCGCTGCCGGAACCGGGCGACCGGCTCGTCATCCGTGCCATCGCCCGGCAGGTCGGCCGCGTCATCGCCCATCCCGCCGACTGGTAGCAGCACACGAGACTTCGCAGACCACACCCAACGACTTCCGCGAGGAGAACACCGTGACCACACCGCCTGCGACCGGCATCGAGGCCGCCCCGACCACACACGAGGAGATCACGTCCTGGGTCACCGATATCGCGGACCTCACCAGCCCTGACGCCGTGGTGTGGTGTGACGGCTCCGCCAGCGAATGGGACCGCCTGACAAACCAGCTGGTCGACAAGGGCACCTTCGTTCGTCTCGAAGGCAAGTCGAACTCGTTCTGGTGTGCCTCGGACCCCAACGACGTAGCGCGGGTGGAAGATCGCACGTTCATCTGCTCGACGTCGCAGTCCGATGCCGGACCGACGAACAACTGGATGGACCCTGTCGACATGAAGACAGTGATGACCGAGCATTACCGCGGCGCCATGGTCGGCCGCACGATGTACGTGATCGCATTCTGCATGGGACCACTCGATGCCGCCGAGCCGAAGTTCGGTGTCCAGATCACCGATTCGGAGTACGTCGCCGTCTCGATGCAGATCATGACCCGATCCGGCGCGGAGGTGTGGGAAAAGCTCACCACCGGAATCGAATTCGTCAAATGTCTCCACTCGGTCGGGTCCCCGCTGTACTCGGGTCAGACCGACTCCACGTGGCCGTGCGATCAGACCAAATACATCTCGCACTTCCCCGAAGAACGAATGATCTGGAGCTACGGCTCCGGCTACGGCGGTAACGCGCTGCTCGGCAAGAAGTGCTACTCGCTGCGCATCGCGTCGAAGATGGCCAAGGACGAGGGCTGGCTCGCGGAGCACATGCTCATCCTCAAGCTCACCTCCCCCGAGCGGAAAGTGCACTACATTGCGGCCGCCTTCCCGTCCTCGTGCGGGAAGACGAACCTCGCGATGCTCGAACCCACGCTCGACGGGTGGACCGCGGAAACCATAGGCGACGACATCGCCTGGATGCGGTTCGGCAAGGACGGGCGCCTCTACGCGGTCAACCCTGAGGCCGGCTTCTTCGGTGTTGCACCCGGTACCGGGGAGCACACCAACCCCCACGCGATGGCGACTATCGAACGAGGAAACTCGATCTTCACCAACGTTGCCCTCACCGATGATGGCGACGTCTGGTGGGAGGGCATGACAGATCAGCCGCCCGCGCACCTCACGGACTGGCGACGTCAGGGCTGGACTCCCGATACGGGAAGGACTGCTGCGCATCCGAACTCGCGCTACTGCACGCCAATCGCTCAGTGCCCGACCGTCGCCCCGGAGTGGAACGACCCCGCCGGCGTACCGATCTCGGCGATTTTCTTCGGCGGCCGCCGCGCCACCACGATTCCTCTCGTCACTGAGGCCTCGAGCTGGCAGCACGGGGTGTTCCTCGCCTCTACCCTGTCGTCGGAGACCACCGCCGCTGCCACCGGCAAGGTCGGTGTGGTGCGCCGCGATCCCATGGCCATGCTTCCGTTCCTCGGTTACCATGTCGGCGACTACTTCGCGCACTGGCTCGAAATCGGCACGAAGTCCGACCCGGAGAAGCTACCGAAGATCTTCTACGTCAACTGGTTCCGACGTAGCGACGACGGCATGTTCCTGTGGCCCGGTTTCGGCGAGAACTCCCGCATTCTCAAATGGGCGCTGCAGCGGATCGACGGCACTGCGCGAGCCGACATGACACCGGTCGGGAACGTACCCTCTGTAAACGATCTCGATCTGACGGGCCTGCCCGTCGATCCCTCTGCGGTGGCGGCGGCACTGACCGTCGACCCCGACGAGTGGATCGCCGAAACTGGACTGATTGATGAGTGGTTCGCCACCATCGGCGGCAACACTCTCCCCGACGCCCTGCGAGAGGAACTCGCGGCCCTCAAACTGCGACTGAACGGCTCGGACATCCGCGGTTACTCGATCCCGGTGCGCGACCGGGACTTTCGTCGGGTTCGCCGCGCCGAGCAATGAGGCGGCCACAATCGGGGTGGAAACGCCCCCTATGACGAGGCGTGGAGCGTGACACGTCGATCCCCCTCGCTCCACGTCTTCGTGGCCTGGCCTGAGTCGAACCGATCTCGACTTGGGCCAGGTCACACCCATGCTCCCAAACTCTCGCCTCATTAGTTGCTAACATTAGCAATTAGTAAGTTACGAACCATCGGCATACTGAGGACATTGCACATGGCAGAGCCGGGAAACCTGAGTAGGTCTGCGACTACGACCGGTGGACATCTCACCGGTGCCGTTCGGTCGGTCGCCGAGCTCCTGCCTCGGTGGGGTGACTGGAGCCCGGCGATCCGCGCGCCCGGAGCGGACCTGTTGTCGGGTCTCATCGTTGCGCTTGTGGCACTGCCGCTGGCGTTGGGCTTCGGTGTCAGCTCAGGTCTCGGCGCCGCGGCAGGCTTGACGACAGCGGTTGTCGCCGGCGTCGTCGCGGCAGTGTTCGGTGGCTCCCGCTTCCAGGTGTCCGGTCCGACCGGGGCGATGACGGTGGTCCTGGTGCCCATCGTGGCCCAGTACGGGCCGTCAGGGGTTCTGGCGGTCGGTCTGGTCGCTGGAGTGATGCTGGTCGTGCTGGCGTTCGCGGGAGTAGGACGAGCGGTGCGGTACATGCCGGCACCGGTGATCGAGGGGTTTACTGCAGGTATTGCTGTCGTCATCGCCCTCCAGCAGGTCCCCGCGGCCCTCGGGATCGAAGGGGCCGAAGGTGGGAAGGTGTGGCAGAGCGCCTTCGCCGCAGTGCGTCGGTTCGTGGAGAGTCCGTCGATCCTGACGCCGATGGTCGCGCTGATGGTTGCAGTGGCAATCCTCATCGGCGGACGTTACTTGCCGAGAGTCCCGTTCTCTCTCTTGGCGGTCGTTGCCGCGACTGTAGGCGCGCAGTTGTTCGACCTCGATCTCGCACGGATCGGCACCATTCCCTCCGGATTCTCGGCACCGACACTGAGTTTCCTGCACCTGGGTGATCTCACCTCATTGATCGCGCCTGCGCTCGCGGTAGCTGCCTTGGCTGCGTTGGAATCGCTCTTGTCGGCGACTGCCGCTGATTCGATGGCCGTCGGCACCAGACACAACCCGGACCGGGAGCTGTTCGGCCAGGGTCTGGCGAACATCGCCGCGCCCCTGTTCGGCGGAGTCCCCGCCACAGGCGCCATCGCACGGACCGCGGTCAATGTCCGCTCCGGAGCCCGCACCCGGCTCGCGGCCCTGACCCACGCGCTCATCCTCGCCGCCATCGTGTATCTGGCTGCCGGCCTGGTGGCGGAAATCCCGCTGGCCGCTCTGGCCGGCGTGCTGCTCGCCACCACCGTTCGGATGGTCGAGACCGCTTCCGTTCTCGCGATCGCCCGAGCCACCCGAGCTGACACCATCGTGATGGTCGCAACGTTTCTTGTCACCGTCGTCTTCGATCTGGTGACCGCGGTCGCGGTCGGCGTCGGCTTCGCTGCGATCCTCGCACTGAGGGCAGTGGCCAAGTCCGCACGAATCGAGCAAGTACCTCTCGAGGGTGACGACCATATGACCGAAGAGCACGAACTTCTACGCGAGCACATCGTCGCCTACCGCATCGACGGCGCTCTGTTCTTTGCCGCCGCGCACCGTTTCCTCTTGGAACTCGCCGAGGTTGCCGACGTGAAGGTAGTCATTCTGCGGATGTCGCGCGTCACCGCACTCGACGCCACCGGCGCCATTGTCCTCAAGGACGCCATCACGAAGCTCGAACACCGCCACATCACCGTGCTCATCTCCGGAATCAAGCCCGAGCATCTGCGACCGCTGGAAGCTCTCGGCGTGTTTACCACCGCCGACAGCGAGGAGCGGCATGTTTTCGACACGACCCCACGCGCGATCAGCTACGCCCGGATGCTCGTCTTTCCCGACCACCACTACGTCTCCACGAGCACCGAGGACTGACCCGATGCCAACCAGCACCCCCACCCCGACGACCCGCCGGCGTCTCGGTTACCTCGCCGGCCGGACTCTTCCAGCAGACCTACACGACTGGGTGGTCCACGACATCACCGGTACCGGCGCCACCCGCCGGTACGTGATTCGCTGCTTGGTCCCGCTCGTCCCGGTCCTTGCAGGCCTGCTGTTCGTTCCCGGACCGTGGCTCATCCGAATCAGCATGGTCCTTCTGCTGTTCCTGCCGTTCGTGTACTTCCTGCTCGCGCTGAAGAACGTCTACCTGCGTCACCGCCTCGTCAGTCACGGCCTCGATCCCAAACTCCTCGACAAGCACCGGCAGCTTCGGATCGACGAGGAACGCGAGGAGTACGAGTCCCGATACCGGCTCGCTCCCTAGAAGCGCCCCAGTACCACCAGGACGCCACGGGTCGCGGCGAACGCCTCGAGCACTTTCTGTGAGAGTGCTCGGTGTGTTGCCGACAAGAGAACCGGGTCCCGCCGCACTAGGCTCGCGCCCATGAGTACCGGGTTGGCCGGGGAGGCCGCCATCGGACAAGCGGCGACGCGTCGGCAGGTCGCGGCCTGGGGTCTGTGGGACTGGGGTTCGGCGGCGTTCAATGCCGTTGTCCTGACCTTCGTCTTCTCCGTCTATCTCACCGACGCTGTGGGCGAGGACCTGCCCGGCTCGATCTCGGCGAGTACATGGCTGGGCTGGTCGCTCGGCATCGCGGGCTTCTTCATTGCGGTGCTCGCGCCGGTGAGCGGGCAGCGATTCGACGCCACCGGACGTCGCAAGCGTTCACTCGCGGCTCTGACCTTCCTCACCGTGGCCGCGATGGCCTGCATGTTCTTCGTTGTCGATGACTACCGGTACCTGTGGCTCGGGCTGGTCCTGTTGGGCGCGGGTTCGGTGATCTTCGAACTCGCGGGCGTGCCGTACAACGCGATGCTGCGTCAGGTGTCGACTCCGGCGAACATCGGCAGGGTGTCCGGGTTCGGCTGGGCAATGGGCTATTTCGGCGGAATCGTGCTGCTGCTGGTGTGCTACTTCGGGTTCATTGCCGGGGACGGCGACACCCGTGGGCTGCTGGGGCTGACGACCGACGCCGGCCTCAACATCCGGCTGGTCGCGGTGCTTGCGGCCGTGTGGTTCGCGGTGTTCGCGATCCCGGTGCTGCTGACTGTCCCCGAGTTGCCGCGAATCGCCGCCGATACCGGCGCCGCGAAGGCCGGATTCGTCGAGTCCTACCGCGTGCTGTGGCGGGATCTGAAGGAGCTGTGGCACGCCGACCGGCACACCGTCTGGTTCCTGATCGCGAGTGCGCTGTTCCGGGACGGGCTGGCCGGGGTGTTCACGTTCGGTGCGGTGCTCGCGGTCAACGTCTACGGCCTGGCCGCTGACAGTGTGCTGCTCTTCGGAGTCGCCGCCAATGTGATTGCCGCACTGGGTGCCGTTGCGGCCGGACGCGTCGACGACCGCCTCGGCCCCAAGGTCGTCATCGCCGGATCGCTGGCCGCGATGCTCGTCGTCGGGGTCGTGCTGATCGCCGTCTCCGGCACGCTGCTGTTCTGGATCTTCGGGCTGCTGCTGTGCCTGTTCGTCGGACCGGCCCAGTCGTCGTCGCGAACGTTCCTGGCACGGATCACTCCGCCCGGGCGGGAGGGGCAGTTGTTCGGGCTCTACGCGACCACCGGCCGCGCCGTGTCATTTCTCGCGCCGACACTGTTCGGCTTCTTCGCGTGGTGGTTCGGCGCCGACCGGGCCGGCATCGTGGGGCTGCTCGTAGTCCTCGCTGTCGGGCTGGTCGCCCTGCTCGCCGTCCGCTCTCCGGCCAGGTGATCAGGCCTTGAAGTAGACCAGTTGATGGGTGGTGGCGAGCAGGGCTCCGTCACGGCCCCAGATCTCTGCGGACTGGTCGAAGTAGCCGTTCCCGAAGCGCTGGGTACGCGCTGTGCCGAGGACGGCGTTGTCCGACTGTGCGGCGATCGATGCCGAATCGGCGTGGAAGTAGACGGTGAGCGAAATCGTGCCGGCCGGCAGGTAGCGGCCGAGACGCAGGAACACGCGCGGGTAGAAGACGTCGCACAGCGCGGTCAGGGCAGGGAAGTCCAGCGGCCGCGGCGGGGTGTCGCGTACCCACAACGTGGTGGTCGAGTTGGGCTGCTCACCGGCAGTGCCGTCTTCGGGAGCGGGGATGGATCCCTCGACGAAGCGAATGTCGTAGTTGCGGGCCCACGCGATGGCGTCGGGGAACGACTGCGGCGCAATGCTATCCGCAGCGGGTGCGGTCGGCGGTGTGATTTCGGTGGACGACCACGTCTGACGTCGGACGCCGAAGACTGCGGTGGCGGTCGTGGTGACTGCACCGTCCTGCGTGAGCTCGACGTTCCAGTGCTGGGTGGCGCGGTTCGTACGGGTCGGATACGCGGAGACGTCGTACGGGCCGTCGGCGATCGGACCCGCGAAGTTGACGGTCAGGGACAGCGGTTCACCCAGGCACTCGGGATGCTGCATCACTGCTCGCAGCAGCGTGGCCGCGGTGATGCCGCCGAACGGGCCCACCATGTTGGCGTATGCCGGGTCCGTGTGGCCGTGAAACCGGCCCGCATCGAACGAATCGAGTTCGACGGCAACGTCGAACGGGTGCGGTGGTGCGGCGAGCTGGGTCACGATGTCTCCTGGTGGTGGTCGACTGTCCGAATCTAAGTATGACAACATACATAGAACTGCCCGGCAAGAGTTGTGAGGCGATGGTGATGGTGAGACGGCAGGATCCGACGACGGGGCCGCGGGTCGCGATGATCGACAGCGCCGTTGCTCTCATGCGCGAGCGGGGTGTGGCCGCGACTTCGTTCGCGGACGTCCTAGCGCACAGCGGGGCCCCGCGGGGCTCGATCTACCACCATTTTCCAGGCGGCAAGTCCCAGCTCGTGGCGGAGGCCACCCGGTCGGCCGCCGCGTACCTCGGCCGGGGGATCACCCGCGTGCTCGGGACCGGCGACACCGTCTCTGCGCTCCGGGCCCTCGTGGACCTGTGGCGCCGCGGGCTCGAGGCCAGCAACTACGAGTCGGGGTGCCCGATGGTGGCGGCCGCACTCGGGACCGAACCTGGTGCCCGGGACGTCGCCGGAGCAACGTTCGCAGAGTGGCGCGACCTCATCGCCGCCAGTCTTGTCGAGGACGGAGTCGCCGAGGCGAGGTCGGCGTCGCTGGCGGTGCTTGTCGTCAGCGCCCTCGAGGGCGCACTGGTGCTCGCGCAGGCTCAGGGTAGCTCCGCCCCGCTCGACGCGGTCGTCGACGAGCTCGAGGTGCTCTGCCGGGCAGCCCGTCCGAACTGACGGCCCGCTCAGCTGAGTGCGACGCGGGCCAGCACGGCGTCGGCCAATGCGTCCGGGTTCTCCTCGGGAATCCAGTGGCTGCCGCCCTCCAGTACCACGAAACGATAGGGCGCATCGACGAATTCGCCGCAGCGGCGTGCGCCGGCCGGGCCGAGTGCGGGATCGGCGGTGCTCCACACATAGGTTGTGGGAACGCGCACCGGCGGCAGATCGCTGAGGTCGGGCGCCATCGCCCGGTACCAGTTCATCGCGGCGGTCAGTGCGCCCGGCTCGGCCAGCAGGCGCACGTGCGTTTCGACGAGGTCGGGATCGTTGTCGTGGCCGAACATCGCGCGCAGTCGACGGGAATCATCCTCGAGTAGAACAGCTTCGGCCTTTCCCTCGGTGCGGAGTAGGCCGATGTAGCCGGACCGGCGTTGCTGGTCGGCGTCCTCACGCAACGCCCAGCCGAACGCTGTCGGATGCGGCACCGACACCGCGGTGAGGCTGCGGATTCGGTCCGGGTGTCGGCCGGCCACCTGCCATGCGACGGCAGCGCCCCAGTCGTGTCCCACCAGATGTGCGGATTCGAGACCGAACGCGTCGAGTAGGCCGATGACGTCGCCGACCAGATGATCGATCCGGTAGTCCTCGACGGCCACCGGTCGGGCACCGGGGGAGTAGCCGCGCTGGTTCGGCGCAATCACGCGCAGCCCCGTTGCGGTCAGGCGCGGGGTGATCGGACGCCATGACGCCGAACTCTCCGGGAATCCGTGCAGCAGAACGATCGGCACCCCGTCGTCCGGGCCGGCGACGGTGACGTCGAAGGTCAGGTCCTCGAGGGGTACCTGCACGGTGCGCGAGTCGTCAGTCATTGGCACACCGTAGCCGGATCGCAACGCGCGCGGGTTTCCAGCCGCCCATGCTGTCCACGACCAGGTGCAAACTGGTCCTCGGGGGAGCATCGAGACCCGGTCGAGAAACGGCTCGGGCCCGGCATCACATGCCGGGCCCGAGCCGTTTGGAGACTGGGAGACGATCAGATGACACCCATGGCGAACATGGCGTCGGCGACCTTGACGAAGCCGGCGATGTTGGCCCCGTGCACGTAGTCACCCGGCTGGCCGTACTCGGCAGCGGTGGTGATGCAGCGCTCGTGAATGCCCCGCATGATCTTCGACAGGCGCTCGTCGGTGTACTCGAAGCTCCAGGAATCGCGCGAGGCGTTCTGCTGCATCTCGAGTGCGGAGGTGGCGACACCACCGGCGTTGGCAGCCTTGCCGGGAGCGAAGGAGACGCCCGCGTCACGGAAGACCTTGATGCCCTGTGGCGTGGTGGGCATGTTCGCGCCCTCGGCCACGGCCTGCACGCCGCACGCGACGAGCTTCTTGGCGGCGTCCTCATCCAGCTCGTTCTGGGTGGCGCAGGGGAGTGCGACCTCGCACTCGACGTCCCAGATCGAGCCGCCCTCGACGTAGGTGGCGTGGGGAATCTGGTCGGCGTACTCGCTGATGCGGGCGCGCTTGACTTCCTTGATCTCCTTGAGCAGTTCGACGTCGATGCCCTTGGGGTCGACGACGTAGCCGGCGGAGTCGGAGCAGGCTACGACCGTGCCACCGAGCTGATGGATCTTCTCGATCGCGTAGATCGCGACGTTGCCGGAGCCGGAGACGACGACCTTCTTGCCCTCGAGGCCAGCGCCCTTGGCGGCCATCATCTCGGCGACGAAGTACGCGACGCCGTAGCCTGTGGCCTCGCGGCGGACCATCGAGCCGCCCCAGGTGAGGCCCTTACCGGTGAGGACGCCCGACTCGTACGAGTTGGTGAGGCGTTTGTACTGGCCGAACAGGTAGCCGATCTCGCGGCCGCCGACGCCGATGTCACCAGCGGGCACATCGGTGTACTCACCGATGTGGCGGTGCAGTTCGGTCATGAAGGACTGGCAGAAACGCATGACTTCAGCCTCGGAGCGACCTTTGGGGTCGAAGTCCGAGCCACCCTTGCCGCCGCCGATGGGCAGCCCGGTGAGGGCGTTCTTGAAGATCTGCTCGAAGCCGAGGAACTTGACGATGCCGAGGTTGACGCTCGGGTGAAAGCGCAGCCCGCCCTTGTAGGGGCCGAGCACGCTGTTGTACTGGACGCGGAAACCGCGGTTGACGTGCACGTTGCCGTTGTCGTCGGTCCACGGCACGCGGAAGATGATCTGGCGCTCGGGCTCGCAGAGTCGCTCGATCAGACCGGAATCGGCGTAGCGGGGGTGATGCTCGAGGACCACATGCAGAGATTCGAAGACCTCGGCTGCTGCCTGGTGAAATTCGGGCTCGCCGGCATTGCGCAGCAGGACCTGCTCGTAGATCTCCTCAACGCGGTCGCGTACAGACAACATTCACCTACCTGATTCCGTGAGAACTTATTCATCTTTCCGTTACATAATAGTCTGTAGCCGGCCTACGCTTCGACGATTACCTGGGCGAAGTGAGATTGGCCACGTGTGGAGCGGGTGTCCCAGTGAGGGTGCGCGCCAGTGCTTGTGTCTGCCGAACGGGGACCGTGTTCCCGGTCGTGGGTGGGCGTGATTTCCTGGGCTGAGTCTCAATTTTCACAACAATCACATAAGTAACACCCAAGTCTTGACCAATTCGTGCTTTGCTCCTTGATCAATGCACGTTGACAGGTGCACATGTCCGGGGGGATCAGCGGTTGGGCCACGCTCGGACGACATCCCGACCAGCTGGAAGGAATCGGTCTGTGAGAACAGTGAATCGTCGGTGGGGTGCGGCGCTGTCCGCCGCGGCGGTGACCGTCGGACTCTCGGTTGCCGTGGCGACGCCCGCAACGGCAGTCGGTGGCCCATGTGGGCAGGGAGGAAACGGCAGTGCGGGAAGCGCGGGGCTTTCCGGGAGCTTGGGCAGCCTGAGTTCGGGCAGCCTCGGCAGTGCGACGGGTTCGATGATGAACTCACTTCCGTGGATCACCGGTTCGCCCAACGGCGCACTTCCGGTGTTGACCGGAAGAACGAAGGCCCTGGAGATGGTCACCGGGCCGGGGAGCCCTAACAAGAGCATCGAGCGATTCAGCGTTTCGGGCACCGATCTCGGCATCATGTGGGACAACGGGAAGACCGGCGAAGACCGCGCCGCCATGATGCTCTTCGGCGACACCGTCGGCGACTGCGATCTGCCCGGTGACCAGTGGCGCAGCAACGTCCTGTTCCGCAGTAGTGACACCGGCCTGGCCGACGGCATGCGGATCGACGACTCGCCGCTGGCTCCGGCACCTCCGAACTTCTCCAAGCAGGTCATCAAGGGTCTGATCTCCAATGGGCCGGGCGAACCGTTCAACCCGGAGTTCACCGTGATTCCGACCGGCGGTGTCGCGGTGGACGGCGTGCAGTACGTGCGCTGGATGTCCGTCCGATCGTGGGATACCCCCGGTGAGTGGACCACCAACTACTCCGGACTCGCGATCTCCACGGACAACGGCGACAATTGGACGACGGACATCGCCACGGTCCGCGTCAACATCCCAGTGCCCGGTCTCCCGGCGGGCGTTCCGGCCCTGTCCTCGGAGAACGCCAACTGGCAGATGAGTGCCTTCGTGCCGGACCGCGGTGACGGGTACGTCTACGAGTTCGGAACCCCTTCCGGGCGTTCCGGTTCCGCGCGCCTGGCTCGTGTGCCCGCCAACCCAGCCGATATGGTCGATCCGAGTAAGTACGAGTACCGGACGGCGACCGGCTGGTCCCCGAACATCGCGGATGCGGTGACGGTAATCGGCGGGGCGGTGAGTGAACTCTCCGTGCAGTGGAATCCCTATCTGAACAAGTACGTCGCGATGTACACCGATCTCCAGGGCCTTCGGATCCGGCAGGCGGACAATCCGTGGGGAGGCTGGAGCGGCGCGCAGACCCTGATCGGGTCCGCTACGTTGCCGTCGCAGTACGGCGGCTTCATGCATCCGTGGTCGAACACCGGCAACGACAAGAATCTCTATTTCGTGCTGACGACCTGGGACAGGTACAACGTGATCTATATGCGCACGGATCTGAGTGGCATGAAGATGGCGTCGACCGATGTGATCGATCGTCCCGACCCGGCGATCACGGGTGAGCAGAAGCTCGAGGGCTTCGAGACGCCGGAAGGGTTCGTCGAGACCGTAGACGGCGAGTGAATATCCTGACTCTGTAAACGAGCGTGAGCGTCCCGTCCCCGGGTATTCGGGGGCGGGACGCTTGCGTTGTGCGCACTCGCCGCTGTTTCGGGCGCGCGAGTAGAACGCAAAGTGAGAAAATCGCGGGAAAAATGTCGGGTAGGTCTATCGGAACCGGGCGACGAATCGGCGTTGCCACGGCATTTCGACGGCACGTCGGGTGTAGTGCTCGCGAACGAATTCCACAGCATCGCCAGCGGCGATGCCGTCCAGAACGGCGAGGCATGCCAGCGCGGTCCCCGTCCGTCCGTACCCTCCACTGCACGCGATCTCGACACGTTCGGTCTCCGAGCGAATCCGCGCTTCCTGCAGTGCATCCCGTAGTTCATCGGGATCCGAGGGTAGCCAGAAGTCTGGCCAGCGAATCCACCGGGACTCCCACCCGGTGGCAGGCGGCTCGCGGTGCGTCAGGTACACCGCAAAGGATGGTGGCGGATCGCCGGGGAACGGCCGCCGCAGGCCCCTGCCGCGAACGCATCGGCCCGACGGCAGGCGCAGTAGCCCGACGGTGTTCGGATCCCACATGGTCGTCATCCTCTGGTCTTGTCGGGTTTCATACCCGGAACAGTATGTGGGTGTTAGGTTTCCACTGGAGGAAGGTCGATCCAGGGGGAGCCTGATGCGTAAGTCATTCGTCACTGTCACGCTCGCCGCGCTGGCGCTGGTTTCCCAGGTTGCCATATCGCCCAGTGCTGCCGCCGATCCGCTACCGGTCCCGCACAACTTCTTTGACGGTATCGGGCTGGAGGTGGCTGATCCTGGGGGTTCGATACCGGGATCGAATGACTGGACGTGCAAGCCGACCGCGACGCACCCCGAACCCGTTGTCCTGGTGCACGGAACCGGCGCCAATAGGCAAACCAATTGGGCCACTTACGTTCCGCTGCTCGAGAACGAGGGCTACTGTGTGTTCGCGCCTACCTATGGCACGCGGCCCGGATCGACGTGGCCGATGAGTGCCTTCGGTGCATTGCTTCCCCTGCAGCAGAGCGCTGAACAACTCGCCGATTTCGTGGACGAGGTGCTCGCGGCCACCGGCGCGCGCAAGGTGAACATCGTCGGGCATTCGCAGGGCACGCTGATGCCGAACTACTACGTGAAGTTCCTCGGCGGTGCATCGAAGGTGGACAAGTACGTGTCGCTCGCGCCGCTGTGGGGTGGAGCCGGTGCATTCTGGGCTGGGGAAATCACCGCCTTCGTCAAGCAAAACGGGCTCGGGCCGCTGCAGGAGCAGACGTTCGGCACTCTATGTGCGTCCTGCCTCGACATGGCACCGGGAAGTGATTTCGTCGAGAAGATGAACGAGGGTGAGTTGTACGCCCCCGGCGTCGCGTACACGAACATCGCGACTCGGTATGACGAACTCGTAGTGCCCTACACCAGTGGGTTGGTGCCCGGACCGAACACGACGAACATCGTGGTGCAGGACCAGTGCCCGCAGGATTACTCCGAGCACGCGGGGCTGGCGGCGTCTCCCGTGGCCGCGGCGCACGTGCTCAATGCGCTCGATCCGGAGCACCCGCGTCCGGTTCCCTGCACGGTGATCGCGCCGTTTACTGGCTCGCCGGTTGGATGAGCCTGTTCGTATTGGTGCCCCCGGCAGGAATCGAACCTGCGACCTAGAGATTAGAAGGCTCTTGCTCTATCCAACTGAGCTACGGAGGCGCGGGCAAGAGCATACCTGCTGTCTCGAGGTGAACCGTGAATCAGCTCCAGAGCGTCACCTGCATCTTCGGCTTGAAGTGCGAAACCTCGACGCCGGTGCCGCGGATCATGGCCTGGGTGCAGCGTGGGGAACTGACGAAGTGCAGCAGCTCGGACGCCACCGGCTGTAGGTGCTGGTGCGGCAGGGTGGTGGTGCACCAGTCGTCGGCGGTGCGCAGGTCGGGGCCCTCCACGCGGCCGAGGTTGCCAGCTATGAGGTCGTCGTTGACGGCGAAGCCGAGTGCGAGCGTCAGGGCGTCCGAGCGTCGCACGGCATCGACGGCTGCGGCGTCGCTCTGGAAGATCCGCTGCCGGTCACGTGGGATGCCGAGTGCACGCAGCATGCGCCGCATCACGCCGTCGCCGTCGCCGTCGGCCGCCGACGGCCCGAGGAACCACTGCTGTTCGCGTATCCGGGGGATCGACGGTCGCGTGCGTGCCAGGGGGTGGTCGGGACTGCAGACTGTGAGTACCTCGTAGTGCAGGAATGGGTGCACCCGCAGGGGTTCGGCGGATCCGGCGATGCGCGGACCCAGGGCAATGTCGACCGTGCGGGCGGTGATCAGACTCGCGAACTGGCGCACCGGGTTCACGCTTAGTTCCACCACCAGGTCCTTCGCGCGTCCGGCGAACTGGTCGATCAACCCAGGCGCGGCGTGCTCGGCGAACAGCGGCGACGCCGCCAGCCGCAGTAGCCGTCGTCCGTGGCCCGCCTGACTGACCTCGAGTGCGGTTTGCTGCTGCAATCCCAGGATCTCCACGGCGCGGCTGGCGAGCCGCAGTCCACCCGGCGTGAACACCAGACCGGAGGGTCGACGGTGGAACAGCGAGTCGTCGAGTTCCTTGCGGAGTTGGGCGATATGCATCGAGACACCCGAATCCGTCATGCTTAATTCCCGGGCCGCCGCTCGAACCGATCCGAGCCGCACCACCGCGGAATAGGCTCGCAGTTGAGCGGGTGTCACGGATTCGAGGGTACGTCCCCGCAAAGATCGACATCCGCGAATCAACCGGTCTCACCTGCGGCGACGTCCGGGGCTGGAGGCATGCATACCCTGCGCGGCGTCTTGTCCGGTCTGCTCGATATCTGGCGTGACGGCGACACCGCCGAACCGGGCGCGGTCGTCACCTGGGAGACCGGGGACACGGCCACGGACGAGCCGGGCAGAGGGGTAAGTCCGACGCAATGTCGTAGGTCCTACGCTGGTGGGTATGGCAACACCCGTGCGCGAGCAGTCCGATCACGCTCCCGTCAGTTCTCCCAGCGCCGGTTCGACCGTCGTCTACGCAGTCAGTGGGGTCCTCGCTGGACTGGTCGCGGCGCTGGTCGTGGCGCTGTCGGCGTCCCAGGCGCTGGTGCTGATGGGGATCCCCGACCCCGGTCCCTTGACCACGTACGGGCTGCCCGCGCTACGGGCAGTGAGCGAGGTGGCCGCCGTCATCGCGGTCGGCTCGCTGCTGTTCGCGGCGTTCATGGTGCCGCCGCAGAAGTCGGGTGTGCTCGACGTCGATGGTTACCGCGCGATCCGTACCGCCTCGGCCGCAGCCTTCGTGTGGGCGGTCTGCTCGGCGATCCTGGTCCCGCTGACACTGTCGGACACGTCCGGTCAGCCGTTCTCGGAGTCCGTGAAGCCGGCCAACCTGTTCTCCGCGATCGGGCAGGTCGAGACTGCCGTCGCCTGGCAGTGGACCGCGATCCTCGCCGTCGTGCTGGCGATCCTGTCACGGATCGTGCTGCGCTGGTCGTGGACTCCGTTCCTGTTGGCGCTCAGCGTCGCGACGATGATGCCTCTCGCAGTCACCGGGCACTCCTCGTCCGGCGGTTCGCACGACCTCGCGACGAACAGCCTGATCTGGCACCTCGTCGGGGCCGCGTTCTGGGCGGGTGGGCTGTTCGCGCTCCTTGCGCACGCCCGCCGCCGTGGCGCGTACACCGATGTTGCTGCACGTCGGTTCTCTTTCGTGGCGACCATCTGCTTCGTCGCGATGGCACTGAGCGGAGTGATCAACGCGCTCGTGCGGCTGCCGATCGGTGACCTGTTCACCACCACGTACGGCCGCCTGATCGTCGCCAAGGTCGTCGCGCTGGTCCTGCTGGGTGTGTTCGGTTGGATACAGCGCCGCCGGGCGCTCCCCGCGCTCGCGGCCGATCCGGAATCTCGCGGCGCGCTCATCCGGTTCGCCGGTGCGGAGGCGCTCGTGTTCGCCGCGACGATCGGCATTGCGGTCGGGCTGGGCCGCACCCCGCCGCCTCCGCCCGCCTCGCTGCCGACGCTCACCGAGGTCGAGCTCGGCTACAACCTGAACGGACCTCCGTCGATGGTGCGTTTCCTGGTGGACTGGCGCTTCGACCTGATTTTCGGTACCGCCGCGATCGTGCTCGCGGTCCTGTACATCGTCGGCCTGAGGACGCTTCGCAAGCGCGGCGACAGCTGGCCCGTGGGACGCACCATCGCGTGGCTCAGCGGTTGCGCGGTGCTGTTGATCGGCACCTCGTCGGGCGTCGGCCGATATGCCCCGGCGATGTTCAGTGTGCACATGGGCGCACACATGGCGCTGTCGATGCTGACGCCGGTGTTACTGGTGCTCGGCGGCCCGTTCACCCTCGCGCTGCGGGCGATGCGTCCGGCAGGTAAGGACGGCGTGCCGGGGCCCCGCGAGTGGCTGCTCGCGTTTCTGCACAGTCCGATCTCACGTTTCCTCACCCAGCCGCTCGTGGCGTCGGCGCTGTTCGTCGGCGGTTTCTACGCGCTGTATCTCGGGGGAATCTTCGGCGCGAACGTCGACAGCCACACCGCACACCTGCTGATGAACCTGCACTTCATCCTCAGCGGCTACCTCTTCTACTGGGTCGTGATCGGCGTCGACCCGTCCCCGCGGAAGCTACAGCCGATCACCAAGCTGGCGATGGTATTCGGCTCGTTGCCGTTCCATGCCTTCTTCGGCATTGCGCTGATGAGTATGGGCGAGGTGATGGGCGGGACGTTCTATCGGTCGCTGGGGCTGGGCTGGAATACGGATCTGCTCGAAGATCAGCGACTCGGCGGTTCCATCGCGTGGGCCACGGGTGAGATGCCGCTCGTCCTGGTGATGTTGGCGCTGCTGGTGCAGTGGTCGCGCAGCGACGAGAAGACCGCCAAGCGTGTCGACCGCGCTGCCGAACGCGACGATGACGCGGACCTGGCGGCGCACAATGCGATGTTCGCAGAGCTGGCCCGCCGCGACAAGGAAGCCGGTCTATAGCACACCTCTCGGACGGAAACAGCCCTCCAGGCCTTGTCGATCGGGAGGTTGTGGACGGAACTTCGGTTCATCCACAGTTCGCTCCGGGCCCGGATTTTGGTCCGCAGACAGGGCATCGTCGAACGCACCGCTCCATCCGGGCGGTGCGTTCGCCGTCGAGGGGGACGCCCGGGATTCGGCAGACGGTCTGCGCCGTCGAGGGGGACGAGATGTACGAAACGCACGGCACCGTGGTGGGCACGGTCATCACCGATCCGGTCAAGCGGGAGACCACGACCGGCGAGGAAGTGATGAGCTTCCGAATGGCGAGCAACGTCCGCCGACGCGATCGGGAGTCGGGGGAGTGGATCGACGGCGGCACCCTCTACCTGACGGTGAGCTGCTGGCGCCGGCTCGTTCAGGGGGTGGGGGCCTCGCTCATGAAGGGCGACCCGATCATTGCGCACGGCGAATTGCGCACCAACGAGTACAAGACGCGGGATGGTGAGCCGCGCTCGGACCTCGAGATGAGGGCCAGCTCGGTGGGTCCGGACCTGGCGCGCTGCACTGCCAAGCTCGACCGCTCAGGGAAGCTGCGCAGCGCGGTATCGGACGACGCGGGCTCGGCGGCCGGGGAGCCCGACGAGCACGGGGAAACGGCGGGGGAGGACGCCGGGGATCTCGAATCCGCTTTGGCGGGATAGCGCAATCCTGCAGTTCACCCCTGGACGGATGCCGTTGTCTGCGAGGGTGATCGCAGGCTCGAGCAGACGGTGTTCGGGGCCCGACTACGCGGAGCGACTACGAGGAGGGGCTATGGCGCGCGGGATTCTGCGTCGATCGGTAGCGGTACTGGCAGCGCTGGCGGCGGCGCTGCTCACCCCCGTCACGGCGGCGGCCGACGGTCCTCCCGTCGGGTCGGAGCCTGGACGAGTGGAGTCCGTGGAGCCACTGCCCGCAGAGCTCGGGCTGCCAGGCACCGCGCAGTCGTACCGGCTCACCTACTCGACTCGGGACGCCGCCGGGCGCCCCTCGTCGAGCTCCGGTGTCGTGTTCGTCCCGGCGGGCTCGGCGCCCGCGGGCGGGTGGCCGGTGATTTCCTGGGCGCACGGCACCGTCGGCCTCGGTGACGCGTGCGCGCCGTCGCGGAATCCGCGTACTCCGCGGGACGCCACCTACCTTGGCCACTGGCTCGGACAGGGCTACGCGATTGTCGCAACGGACTACGCGGGGCTCGGAACCCCGGGCGTACACCCATACCTCGACGGTGTCGCGGCGGCGCACAGCGTCGTCGACATGGTGCGCGCCGGCCGGGCCGTGGTGCCTGAACTCTCGCCGCGGTGGATGGTCGTCGGACAGTCCCAGGGCGGTCACGCCAGCCTGCTCACCGCGCACATGGCTACGCGGTATGCGCCCGAGCTCGACTACCGCGGTGCCGTCACCACCGGTGCGCCGTCGAATCTCGAGAATGTGTACCCGTTCGGCGGACCCTGGATCCCGGACCTGGGACTTGACGGGCTCACCGTGTTCACCAGCTACATCCTCGCGGGCATGCGGGCGACGATGCCGGGTATCGACGTGAACAGCTACCTCACCCCGCTAGGGCGGCAGACCGTGGATGCGGCCGAGACCCTTTGTTACGAGGCTGCGGCGGAGACGGTGAGGGGCGTCTCGGTGGGAGCGCTGCTGAGCCGGCCGCTCGGCGACGAGCCCTTCCGCAGCGCACTCACCGCGTACCTCGGGGTGCCGACCACCGGATACGACCGGCCGATGTTCCTCGGCCAGGGCCTGCTGGACACTGTGGTGCCGGCGCCGCTGTCTTTCAAACTGATTGTCGATCTCCGCCTGGGGGGTACCGATGCGACGTACCTGAACTACCCGACCGACCACAGCGGGACGATGGCGGCGTCGTTGCCGGACTCGACGCCGTTCGTCCGTCGGCTGCTCTGACCTCCTGCCGGTGACGGAAACCGCCCGTCGACGAACAGGTTGTGGCCGCGGCGGTGTACCGGTGTCGTTCTCGATCACGGGACGAGGGCTAGCGTGAGGCGCGGTAGGCTGGCATGCGAGTCGTACGTTCTCGCAGCCGGTGAGCTGCGCATTTCCGTTCCAGATTGGAGCCTTTGGGTGGCTGAGTTCATTTACACGATGAAAAAGGTGCGCAAGGCACATGGCGACAAGGTCATCCTCGATGACGTCACCATGAGCTTCTACCCGGGCGCCAAGATCGGTGTGGTGGGCCCGAACGGCGCCGGTAAGTCGAGCATCCTGAAGATCATGGCCGGGCTGGACCAGCCGGGTAACGGCGAGGCGTTCCTCGCCCCGGGCGCGACCGTCGGCATCCTCATGCAGGAGCCGCATCTCGACGAGACCAAGACTGTCCGCGAGAACGTCGAGGAAGGCCTCGGCGAGACCATGGTGCAGCTCAAGCGATACAACGAGATCGCCGAGCTGATGGCCACCGACTACTCCGACGAGCTCATGGCAGAGATGGGTGAACTCCAGGAGAAGCTCGATCACGCCGACGCGTGGGAGATCGACTCCCAGCTCGAGCAGGCCATGGACGCGCTGCGCTGCCCGCCGCCGGAGGAGATGGTCACTCACCTGTCCGGTGGCGAGAAGCGCCGCGTAGCGCTGTGCAAGCTGCTGCTGAGCAAGCCCGATCTGCTGCTCCTCGACGAGCCCACCAACCACCTCGACGCCGAGTCGGTGCTCTGGCTCGAGCAGCACCTGGCCGCCTATCCGGGCGCCATCCTCGCCGTCACCCACGACCGGTACTTCCTCGACCACGTCGCACAGTGGATCTGTGAGGTCGACCGTGGCCGCCTGCACGGCTACGAGGGCAACTACTCCACCTACCTGGAGCAGAAGGCCGCCCGTCTCGAGGTACAGGGCAAGAAGGATCAGAAGCTGCAGAAGCGCCTCAAGGACGAGCTCGCGTGGGTCCGCTCGGGCGCCAAGGCCCGGCAAGCGAAGAACAAGGCCCGCCTGGACCGCTACGACGAGATGGTCACCGAGGCCGAGAAGCATCGCAAGCTCGATTTCGAAGAGATCCAGATCCCGACCCCGCCGCGCCTGGGCAACGTGGTGGTCGAGGTCTCGAACCTCGACAAGGGGTTCGACGGTCGCATGCTGATCAAGGATCTATCGTTCACGCTGCCGCGCAACGGCATCGTCGGTGTGATCGGCCCCAACGGTGTCGGTAAGACCACGCTGTTCAAGACCATCGTCGGGCTCGAGGAGCCGGACTCCGGCACCGTCAAGGTCGGCGAGACGGTCAAGCTCAGCTACGTCGATCAGAACCGCGCCAACATCGACCCGACGAAGAATGTGTGGGAGGTCGTCTCCGACGGACTCGACTACATCGAGGTCGGCCAGAACGAGATGCCCTCGCGCGCGTACGTGAGCGCGTTCGGTTTCAAGGGCCCGGACCAGCAGAAGCCGGCGGGCGTGCTCTCCGGTGGTGAGCGCAACCGACTGAACCTGGCGCTGACCCTCAAGGAGGGCGGCAACCTGATCCTGCTCGATGAGCCGACGAACGACCTCGACGTCGAAACCCTCAGCTCGCTCGAGAATGCACTGCAGGAATTCCCGGGCTGCGCCGTCGTGATCTCGCACGACCGCTGGTTCCTGGACCGCACCTGCACGCACATCCTCGCCTGGGAAGGTGCCTTCGGCGACAATGAGGCGGCCTGGTACTGGTTCGAGGGCAACTTCGAGGCGTACGAGGAGAACAAGGTCGCGCGGCTCGGAGCCGACGCCGCTCGCCCGCACCGGGTCATGCACCGCAAGCTGACCCGGGACTGACGTCCGCGGATCGAGATCCAACCTGCTCGGGGTCACCGCGTTAGGCTCGCCAGTGAGTCACCCGCGGTGACCTCGTACAGGGACGGAGCGTCGTGATGACGGAGTATGCCGATACCGGCCGGTCTCGAGAACTGCCTGCGGAGTTGCGGGCGTGTCTCCCCGACCTGGCAGTCGCCTACTTCCGTCACACGTCCGCTGGCGAGTCCGACAGTGTCCTGAACGGTCGTTCGGATGCGATCTTGCGCGAGCACGTCCTGCTCGCCCTGCACCGCAAGCCACGCCAGGCCGCTACCCGTGTCCATCGCCCGGCGGACGGTACCGGGCTCGGTGCAGCCCTGCAGATCGTGACCGACGACATGCCACTGCTCGTCGAGTCCGTCACGGCGCTTATCGGACGGCTCGAGGCGTCGATCAGCGAAGTGGTACACCCGATCCTCGTGGTGCGGCGTGACGCCGCCGGTGAGCTGACCGCGATCCTGCCGACCGCTTCCGCTCAGGAGCTTCCACCCGACGGGCTCGCGGAGTCGTGGATGTACGTGCAGTTGCATCCATCGACTGAGGATGCGGTACTCGACTCTCTCGAAGCGGCTATCGGCGATGTTCTCTCCGACGTGGGCCAGGTGGTGGCCGACACCGAATCGATGCGCGCATTGCAGTTGGTGCTCGCCACCGAACTCGACGTCCGTGCCGGCAATCCGCCGCCGGGGCGCTCGGCGGACGAGCTGACGGATTGCGCGAACCTGCTTCGCTGGCTTGCGGAGGGCCACTACGCGGTCCTGGGGTACCGCCGATACGAGAGTGGCGAGCGAGACCAGCGTTCGGTTCCGGACAGCGGCCTGGGCGTGCTGCGTTCGGACAGCTTCGCTGACGAGAGAGTCAATCTCCCTCTTGCAGCGGATATTCCGGATCGTCCGCTGTTGGTGCTGACGCAGGGCTCGGCTCCAGCGACGGTGCATCGTTCGGTCTACCCGTACTACGTCGGCGTCAGCATCATCGCCGACGACGGAACGATCGTCGGTGAGCACCGTTTCCTCGGAGTCTTCACGGTGACCGCTATGCACGAGAACGTGCTCGAGATCCCGGTGATCGCGCGGCGGGTGCGGACCGCAATCGAGCGCGCCGGATTCGACCTCGGGTCGTTCTCGGGTCAGGCGATGCTCGAAGTGGTCCAATCGTTTCCACGCACCGAACTGTTCTCGATCGACACTGACACGCTGCTCGAAACGATCACCGCGGTGCTCAACATCGGTCTGCGTCGTCAGGTCCGGTTGTTCATGCGCGAGGACGGCTTCGGGCGGTTCGTCTCGTGCCTCGTCTATCTCCCGCGTGATCGCTACACGACGCGAGTACGGTTGGCGATGCAGCAGATCCTGCTCGACGAACTCGGCGGCGGGTCGCTCGAGTACACCGCGCGGGTCACCGAAGGCGATCTGGCGATGCTGCACGTGACGATCCGCAAGCCTGCCGGGCGACCGCACGCGCTGGTGGACACGTCGGAACAGAACCGGCTGCGGATTCAAAGGCTTCTCGCCGCGGCCAGTCGCTCCTGGGACGATCATTTCGCGGACGCTGTTGCTGACAATCGGTCGGTGGACCCCGTTCTCGCGCAGCAGTATGCGGCGACACTTCCGGAGAGCTACAAGGAAGACTTCGACGCCGAGCGGGCGATCTCCGATATCGGCCGACTCGATTCCCTGCGGGCCGATTCGATCGACCTGAGGCTCTACCATGACAGTGCTGCGCCGGAAGGACAGTGGCAGTTCGCGCTCTACTTCGCAGGCGAGGGCATTTCGCTTTCCCATGTTCTCCCGGTGTTGCACAGCCTGGGGGTGGAGGTCCTCGACGAACGACCGTACCTGATCGTGCGTCCCGACGGAATGCATTGCTGGATATATGATTTCGGTCTTTCTCTGCCGATCGATCTGCTGCGGGATTCGGTCGAGGAGCTAGGTGATGGCGGTCCGGCGGAGTTGCTGCGGGAGCGTTTCACCGGGGCGTTCACTGCGATCTGGCACGGGCGTTGTGAGGCGGACCGATTCAACGAGCTGGTGCTGCGCGCCGGCCTCGACTGGCGTCGAATCTCCGTCCTGCGCGCCTACGTGAAGTACCTGCGCCAGGCGGGATTCACCTATAGCCAGATGCACATCGAGTCGGTGGTGCTGGCTCATCCGGGGATCGCGCGGCGGCTGATCGGGTTGTTCGACGCATTGTTCGACCCCGACGCCGCGTCACCCGTGCAGCCGGACGCGCTCGAGCGCGAGTTGGAGGCGGCGATCGGCGAGGTCGTCAGTCTTGACGTCGATCGCATCCTGCGCGCGCTTTTCGGGTTGGTCCAGGCGACCTTGCGCACCAACCACTTCGTACGGGGCGAGGATGGTGCGCCCCGAGACTTCGTGTCCCTGAAGTTCGATCCGGGGCGAATCTCGGAGCTACCGAAGCCTCGGCCCCGATTCGAGGTGTTCGTGTACTCGCCGGACGTAGAGGGTGTCCACCTGCGCTTCGGTCCGGTCGCGCGCGGCGGCCTTCGCTGGTCGGACCGGCGTGACGACTTCCGCACCGAGATCCTCGGCCTCGCCAAGGCTCAGGCGGTCAAGAATGCGGTGATCGTGCCGGTCGGGGCGAAGGGTGGGTTCGTCGTCAAGCGACCCGTCACGCCGACGGGAGATCCGAGTGCCGCCCGTCAGGCCGTGCGGGCTCAGGGCGAGGCCTGCTATCGGGCGTTCATCTCGGGTCTGCTCGACGTGACCGACAACGTCGACCGTGCGAGTGGTGCTGTCGTGCCGCCGCAGCGGGTGGTTCGACGGGACGAGGACGATACGTACCTCGTGGTCGCGGCCGACAAGGGGACGGCCACATTCTCCGACATTGCGAACGATGTCGCGGCCGGTTACGGCTTCTGGCTCGGCGACGCGTTCGCGTCCGGGGGCTCGGCCGGATACGACCACAAGGAGATGGCGATCACAGCGCGAGGCGCGTGGGAGAGCGTCAAACGCCACTTCCGGGAGCTTGAAATCGATGTTGCTGCAGACGATTTCACGGTCGTCGGAATTGGCGACATGAGTGGTGACGTGTTCGGTAACGGGATGCTGCTGAGCGAACACATCCGGCTTGTTGCCGCCTTTGACCACCGGCATATCTTCCTCGATCCTGATCCGGACGCGGCACGCTCGTTCGTCGAGCGGCGGCGGATGTTCGCGCTGCCCCGCTCGTCGTGGGCGGACTACGATCCCGCGCTCATCAGTGCGGGCGGAGGTGTGTACGAGCGGACGGCGAAGTCGGTGCCGATCAGTCCACAGGTGCGCGCGGCACTCGGACTCGGAGACGACGTGCCTGAGATGTCCCCGCCCGACCTGGTCAGGGCCATCCTGCAGGCGCCCGTCGACCTGCTGTGGAACGGCGGCATCGGTACCTACGTCAAGGCATCGTCCGAATCCGATGCCGCAGTGGGCGACAAGAGCAACGACGCCGTGCGCGTCCGCGGAGCCGACCTGCGGGTTCGGGTGGTCGGCGAGGGCGGCAATCTAGGTGTCACCCAACTGGGTCGGATCGAGTACGCCCTGCACGGTGGCAAGATCAACACCGACGCGATCGACAACTCGGCCGGTGTCGATTGCTCAGACCACGAGGTCAACATCAAGATTCTGCTCGACTCGTTGGTCAGCAACGGGGCGCTGGCGCTGGAGGATCGTGATCCGCTGCTCGAGTCGATGACCGACGACGTGGCGAGGTTGGTGTTGGCGCACAACGTCGCCCAGAACGACCAGTTGGGGATGTCGCGAGCGAGCGCATCGCAGATGCTCGGTGTGCACCGGCGTCTGATCGCGATGCTGATTTCGCGTCACGGCCTCGACCGGGCGCTCGAGGCGCTGCCGACAGAGGCGGAGTTCAACCGCCGGGCCCAGGCAGGCGGCGGACTGACGTCGCCGGAGTTGGCGACGGTGATGGCACACGTCAAGCTGGCGTTCGAGCAGGATCTACTCGGGACGGATCTGCCTGATACCGAGTTCTTTGCGTCCCGGCTGCCTGACTACTTTCCGCTCCCACTGCGGGAGCGGTTCACGCCCGCCATTCGCGCGCATCCGCTGCGGCGTGAGATCGTCGCGACGGTGCTTGCGAACGAGGCGATCGACAACGGCGGCATCACCTACGCCTATCGGCTCGCGGAGGATGCGGGTGCGTCGAGCACCGACGCGATCCGTGCCTACGCTGCGGTGACAGAGATCTTCGGGTTGCATGCCGTATGGGAGCGGGTGCGCACCGCCGACATCTCGTCGGATGTCTCGGATGCGTTGATGCTCCAGTCTCGCCGCGTACTCGACCGGGCGTCGCGCTGGTTCCTGTCGAATCGGCCGCAGCCCATCGCGGTCGGCGCTGAGATCAGCCGGTACTCAACGGAGTACCGGCGGCTGGCACCTCAGGTCCCAGGTTGGTTGCGTGGTCACCATGTGACGGATCTCGAGACCCGTTCGTGGTCAGCCATTGTCGACGGTGCGCCGAAGGAACTGGCTTTCGAGGTGTACCGGCTGCTGGACCTGTTCTGCTTGCTCGACATCATCGACATCGCGGACATCTGCGAGCGTGAGGGCGAAGAGGTGGCCGAGCTCTACTACGCGCTGGACGCGCATCTGGGCATCGACTGGTTGCTCACGGCAGTGTCCGATCTGGCGCGCGGCGACCGCTGGCACTCGCTGGCCCGGCTCGCGCTGCGGGATGATCTGTACGGATCGCTGCGTTCGCTCACACTCGAGGTGCTCGTCGGCGGCGAACCGAGTGAGTCGCCGCAGGAGAAGATCGACTACTGGGAGTCGACCAACGCGTCGCGGCTGGCCCGGGCGAGGTCCGCGCTCGCCGAGATCTTCGAGTCTGGAACGCTGGACCTTGCGACGCTCTCGGTGGCGGCGCGTCAGGTTCGGAGCATGGTGCGGGGAGTGGGCACCCGATCGGAGGTTGGGCGTTGAATGGGTCGCAGGAAATGGCTTCGCGGGAAATGACTTTGAAGGTCTCGGAGGAAGCGGTGTCCAGCCGTGCGGTCATCGACCCACGGGCGGGGTTCCACACGAAGGTGGTCGTGCGCTGGTCTGACATGGACGCGTTTCAGCACATCAACCATGCACGGATGGTGACGCTCCTCGAGGAGGCGCGCATCCCGTGGCTGTTCGAGGATGCAGCTCCCACCGTCACCCTGCGGGACGGCGCGGTGATCGTCGATCTGCACGTGCGCTACCGCGGCCAGTTGCGGCACGAGGACAGCCCGCTGGACGTGCTGATGTGGGTTGAACAGGTTCGCGCCGTCGACTTCACCATTGCGTACGAGGTACGTCCGGGTGGAGCGTCCGCGGCATCGGCGCCCGCAATCGTCGCGTCGACGCAGATCGCGGCGTTCGACATCGACACCCAGCGGCTGCGTCGCCTCACTGCCCCAGAGCGCGAGTTCCTGGAGCGCTGGAAGCATGGATGAGCGTGTTCTGACCATGCCGGACCCCGCCGAGCGGGCGAATCTGGCGACGTTCGTCGCACAGGCGGTACGGCTCGACGTGGCCGCGGTGATCCGACTGCGCCGACGCTCCGACGGCCACATCGGGGCTTGGGCGGCAACGGGATTCGACGCTCTCGCGATGCGCGTCGTAGCCGGACGGCTGCGCCCGGACGATCTCACGGCAGCGGGTGACGCGCTGCTACGCGCGCTGTCCGAACCGGGATCCGGTTCGGAGATCGATCCGGGATTCGCGATGGACTCCGCCTGGCGTGGCGCATTGCCACCGGAGTCCGGATTCGGGCACGTCGACGACGTGCCGGCGCGGGTGCTGATCGGGCTGGCTCGGCAGGGCGCGGCACTGGCGAAGGAGCACGGCAGCGCTCAAGGGCCGCCGACGTCGTTGCTCGAGCAGAAGGTGCTCGATGTCGAGGGCGGCGGCACCGAGGTGGCTGTGTCTATGCGGACTGTGTTCGCTCTTGCCGGAATGGGATTCGTGCCACTCGCCGACGGCGGTGCCGCAACGGCCGACATCGATCTCGACCGGATCGCTGAGGACGAGCTGGTGCGGGTGCGGGCCGGCGGATCCTGGCTCCGGCTCGACGCCCGGTTCGGATCGGTCTACAGTCGCCGCGGCGGCTCGATCCCGCTGTTCACGGTCTAATCCAGCTGTTCACGGTGTTGCGCGCCAGGTGGGACCAACACCGGCACCACGAACTGTTCGATGGACGCCCGCTCTTCGTCGGCGTCGGCTCCTGGCACGGTCAGTAGTGAGACGATGATCCGCACCAACCACCTTGCGCGGCGGGAGGTCTCGGCATCCTCGCTGTTCCATATGTCCGCGAGGAAGGCGGCGCCGAGGACCTCGATCACCTCGGAGGTGCTCGCCAGTTCTGAGGCGAGGCCTGCGTCACCGAGCCCGAACCAGGCCGCCAGCGTCGGCGTCGCCCGCACCTCGCCGACCGCCATCATCACGGCTTCCGTGATCCGTACGCGGGGGTCGGCGATCGGAGCGACGGTGAGCGCGATCTGTTCGCCGAGCCGCCGAGCCTCCCGGTGTACGAAGGCGCGATGCAGCGCGCGGCGGTTCTCGAAGTAGCGGTACAGAGTTGCGCGTGAGCAGCCCGCGGCCGCCGCGACTTCCGACATGCCGGTGGTCGCGACGCCTCGTTCGACGAACAGCTCCGCGGCTGCGTCGAGGATCTTCTCGGCGGCGACCTCGATCCGCTCGTCGCGCAGCCACGATCCGGAAGTCCCGGAAGTCCCGGAAGTCCCGGAAGTCACTGCGCGTCGGCCCGGAACGGGATGTGGGTGGGGCGCCGGACGTAGTTGCCGGCGGCATAGACGACACCGTCGATGTCCACGTCGAAGTCGGGGCAGCGGGCGAGGAGTTCCTCGAGCGCGACCCGGGCTTGCATGCGGGCCGCGGCGGCGCCGAGGCAATGGTGGGCGCCGTTGCTGAAGGTCATGATCTGCTTCGGCTGGCGGAGTACGTCGAGCTCTTCGGAATCGGAACCGTACATTCGGGGATCGCGGTTGGCGGACCCGTACACAAGCAGCACTTTGCGCCCGGCGGGAATCGTCACCTCATCGATGGTGACGTCCCGCGTGGTGGTGCGGGCCAGACCCTGGACCGGCGACGTGAGGCGCAGCAGTTCCTCGAGTGCGCCCGGGATCAGCGCAGGGTCGGCGAGTAGCAGGTCGCGCTGGTCGCGGCGCTGCGTCAGCAATTGGACGGCGCCGCCGAGCATTCCTGTGGTGGTGTCGTTGCCGCCGGTGACCATAGTGAATGCGAATCCGAGGATCGACAGGATGCCCGCGATGTCGCCGTCGGCGCCCAGTCCCGCTGCGACGAGGTGCGAGATGGTGTCGTCGCCCCGGACACCAGCCTCGTGCTCGGCCCGGCGGCGGTCGATGAGTCCACCGAAGTATCCCATCAGGTCGCCGACCGCGGCGGCGGCCTCCAGCGGGTCACCATTGGCATTGGCCGCGACGATTGCCTCGGTCCAGCCGTCGAACTGGCCGCGGTCCTCGGCCGGAACCCCCAGGTAGTGGGCGACGACCATGCTCGGTAGGGGCTTGAACAGTTCCGTGACGATGTCGCCTCCGCCCGCCGCCCGCAACCCTTCGATGCGCTCGACGACGAACCTGCGCACCTCGGGTTCGACGGACGCGACCTGACGTGGTGTGAAGCCGCGCGCTACCAGACGGCGGAACTCGGTGTGTACGGGAGGATCGAGCATCACCAGCGGCGGGTTGTCCCGCAATCCGATCTTGTCGAGCTCTCCGTAGGTCATGGTGAGTCCTTCCGCGGAGGAGAAGGTCTCGTGGTCACGGGCAGCGTTGTAGACGTCTTCATGCCGGGTGAGAACCCAGTAGTCGTCGGCGGGAGACTCGGCCGGAACCACGTTGTGGACGGGGGAGTGGTCACGGAGTGCCGCATACATGCTCCACGGGTCCCGCCACGACTCACCCGAGCGGGGGACGTAGGCGGCACCCTCAGACATTGTCGGTCTCATGCCTTGACAGTGAGACACATCACTGATTTTGTCAATGGTGGTTGTCGAGACGAAACGGCGGTTGCCCAGACGATCAGAACAGGATGGGTGAACTCCGCCGACCGCGCCGCCATATCGAGCAGTTCGGCCGCCGAGGCAACGGCACCACATGCTTCGCAAGGTCCCAAAGAATGCTCCGGTCGACCATGGCGGGACGGAACCAGGCGTCGATCACCACCTTCGTGACCGGACGCTTGCTCGGCCAGCTCGCACGAGGTCGGTACGAGACGAGCTCCCCGCTCAGGGTTCATCGCCTTGCGGGCCACTGCGCTTGCGGGCCACTGCGTCAGCCGTTCCCTGTGACAGATGACCTTCCCGCTCAGCGGGAAGGTAGCCGAATCAGACCAGCCAGGCGGCTGAATCGGGCGGTAGCAGGCCGCCGAGCAGCGGGGCGCTGGTGAGAAGCACGGTGCCGGGAGGCAGGCGGATCGGTTCGTCCGTGGCGTTCAGCGCACAGATCAGTCCGCCCCGGCGGCGGAACGCGAAGCATCCGGGCGGGCTTCCGTACCAGTCGATCTCGGCCCCAGAGAACTCCGGCCGTGTCGAACGCAGTTCGAGCGCCGCACGATACAACGACAGGGTCGAGGAGACGTCTTCGAGCTGGGTCTCGACGGTCAGCGCCGCCCACTCCGGTGGGATTGGCAGCCACGTGGCGGGTGTGGTCGAGAATCCGAACGGAGGACGGTCGCCCTCCCACGGGACCGGGACCCGGCAGCCGTCGCGCCCGCGCTCGGTGTGGCCGGACCGCTCCCATACCGGATCCTGCAGCACCTCGTCGGGCAGCTCGGCGTTGGGTAAACCGAGTTCGGCGCCGTTGTAGATGAATGATGCACCAGGCAGCGCCAACTCGACGAGGGCCATCGCCCGGGCTCGTGCGAGTCCGCGCACGCCACTGCCGTAGCGAGTGACCTCGCGGTCGATATCGTGATTGGACAGTGTCCACGTGGGGGTGCCGCCGACGCGGGCGACCGCGTCCAGCGAGTTCTCTATCGCGGCGCGGACCGAATCTGCGTCGAACCGGGTCTCGGCCAGTCGGAAGTTGAAGCCCAGGTGGAGCTCATCTGGGCGGATGTACTCGCCGAATCGCTCGTTGTCGCGCACCCAGATCTCGCCCACAGCCATGGTGCCCGGGTACTCGTTCATGATCTTGCGGATGCCGCGGTGGATTGCGTGTACGCCGGGATTGTTGAAGCGTGGATCGTTGTCACCGCTGCCGAGCAGCTCAGTGTCACCACTGCTGAGCAGCTTGTTGGTGTCCCAGTCGTGGTCGGGCAGGCCGTCGGGTTTGGCCATACCGTGTGCGACGTCGATGCGGAAGCCGTCGACGCCCCGGTCCAACCAGAACCGCAGGGTCTGTTCGAGATCGGCGAACACCTCCGGGTTGTCCCAGTTCAGGTCCGGCTGCTCGCGCGCGAAGATATGTAGGTACCACTGGCCCGGAGTGCCGTCGGGCTCGGTCACTCTGGTCCACGCCCGGCCGCCGAACACGCTCGGCCAGTTGTTGGGCGGCTCGGAGCCGCCGGGACCGCGGCCATCCCGGAAGATGTACCGCTCGCGCGCCGCGCTGCCGGGCCCTGCCGCGAGTGCCTCCCGGAACCACGGGTGCTCATTGCTGGTGTGATTGGGAACCAGATCCATCGTGACCCGAATCCCGCGATCGTGCGCCTCGGCGATCAGCTGGTCCATCGTCGCGAGGTTGCCGAACAGCGGATCGATGTCGCGGGGGTCGGAGACGTCGTAGCCGTGGTCTGCCATGGGAGAGCGCATGACCGGGTTGAGCCAGATCGCGTCGACCCCGAGTAGTTCGAGATAGCCGAGCCGGTCCAGTACGCCGCCCAGGTCGCCCACCCCGTCGCCGCTACTGTCGGAGAACGACCGCGGATACACCTGGTAGAAGACCGCGTCGGCCCACCACGCGTCCTGCCGGAGGCCTGCCGTCGACTCGTTCTCGCCCGTGGTCACAGCAACACATAGTGCCAAACATCGGCAGTGCTCACGACCGTTGTCCGGCAGTGGCCGCTAGACCGGCGCGTTGACCATCGATGCGGCTGCCGTGTTCATGTAGTCGATGAGGGCGCGGCGGTGCGGCTCATCGAGTGTCTGCTCGTCGATCGAGGCGATCGCCACGTGCATGCACCGCAGCCACGCGTCCCGCTCGATCGGGCCGATCCGGAACGGATTGTGGCGCATCCTCAGGCGCGGATGGCCGCGTTCTTCGGAGTAGGTGCGCGGGCCGCCCCAGTACTGTTCGAGGAACATCCGCATGCGGCGCTCCGCCGGGCCGAGGTCCTCCTCCGGGTACAGCGGACGGACTACCTCGTCCTTGGCCACTTCCTCGTAGAACCGCGCGGTCAGCCGGCGGAACGTTTCGGCCCCGCCGACCGCTTCGTAGAAGGTTTGCTGCGTATCAGTCATGTCACGGTCCATTGTGCCCGTACTCGCGGGAAGGGCACGCCAGGCCCGTCCGTGTGGCGTGTGTAGCACCGGATATTCACCGTTTGTCCCGCATTTTTTCCGCGAAATGGGTGTGCGAGACCGGATCATCCGTGTTCCACTGGGGTCAGTCATCGCGGAGGTCGCAGGAAGCAGGGCGAATGGGACAGCGACATGGCGCGCGAGCGCATCGACAACTCGTGCCCGCTGATGCCCGGGGAGACCGGGCGTCGGGGGCTTTTCCGCTGCAGGTGATACCCGAGCCCCCGTATCCGGGGCTCAGGTTGTCGGACCGCGGCACGCCGACCACCTGGAACAAACGTCGGGTGTTACTGCTGAACGCCACTTTCGAACCACTCACCGCGCTTCCCGCGCGTCGCGCTGTGGTGCTGATGGTGTGCGACAAGGCCGACGCCGTTCACGAGGACCCACTCGGACCGGTCGTCCATTCCGAGGGTTGTTCGCTCCAGGTGCCGTCCGTGATCCGGCTTCGAAACTACGTTCGGGTGCCGTACCGCGCCAAGGTCCCGATGACCCGGGCCGCGCTGATGTATCGCGATCGATTCCGCTGCGGATATTGCGGCGACAAGGCGGAAACCGTCGACCACGTCGTTCCCCGCAGTCGCGGTGGCGGTCACTCGTGGGAGAACTGTGTTGCCTCCTGCGCGCCCTGCAACCATCTCAAGGCAGACAAACTTCTTGCCGAACTGGGCTGGACGCTACGGACTGCGCTGGTGCCACCGTCCGGGCCGCACTGGCGATTGCTCGCAACAACCACCGAGGTGCATCCGACGTGGCTTCCGTATCTGGGCGAAGGCGCGGCCTGATACCCGAGCCGCGATTCGGCCCCGACGCTTCCATTTCGGCACGACTCGGCTACGGTTTGCCTCGTGAGCATTCTCGAGACCTCGCTGATTTTCGGAGGGATTCCCGTACTGGTGATCGCGATCATCGGTGGACTCTCCTTCATGGGCAAGAAGCTGCCCGGAACCGTGCCGCCCGAGTTCCATCTCGGCGAGAAGTGGACGCATAAGCCGGTCCTCTGGAGCGCCGTCGACGAGGTGACCACTCATGGTCACCACGCAGGGCATGTAGCGGCACCCGCAGACCTGATCGGAGGTTCGGCAAGTGGCAAGTGGTGACGTTCTCCAGACCTCGTCGGTAGCACCGGCGGATCTGCCGGTGGGCACCGTCGTGACGACGAGCGGGCGGATCTCCGGCCTGCACCGCATCGGTGAGCCGTTCGAGGATCAGCTTCCCTTCACCACGGACGAGTTGGTGAGCCTCGACGACGCGCTCACCGACGCGACCCGCGCGACCAAGGTGCGGTTCAACGTCTACGTCGGCGACTTGGGCCAGAACCCGGCGGAGGGTGCCGACGCGCTGTTCCCGAAAACCCCGGAGGCCGCGCGATCGATCCTCATCGCTGTGTCCCCGAACCAGCGCGCAATCGAGATCCGCGGTGGTCGTGATGTCGCGAACCGCGTCACCGACCGCGTGACGCAGCTCGGCGTCACCGCGGCTGTCGCGTCCTTCGGTGAGGGCGACCTCATCGACGGGCTCGTCTCCGCGCTACGCGTCATGAGCGCCGCGATCACCCCGCGATAGTCCCGAAGTTCTCGCTCCACCCGACGACCCGATGTCACACGTTCAGTCTCACTGAACGAATGTGACATCGGGTCGTCTGTGTACGGGGGTCAGGTGGCGTCGAACGCCCGAGCCTTCAGCGAGCGCACGATGCCGGCCTTGCCTTCAACGACAAGTCGGCGCAAGGCGGGCGGATGCTCGCCCGCGAGGAAGGCGTCCGCCGCGGCCACCGACTGCTCGGTGATGGACCACGACGGGTACAGCCCGACGACGACGGTCTGCGCGACCTCGCTGGACCGCCGCTCCCATACCGCGGGGATCTCGGCGAAGTAGCGGGCGACGTACGGCTCGAGCAGTGCGGACTGCCCGGGTGCGACGATGCCGCCGATGATGGCGCGGGCGGTGATGTTCGGGACGGTGTCGTCGTCGAACACCGTCGTCCACGCCTGTTCCTTGACCGCGGCCTGCGGCCGAGCGGCCGCCGCAGATCCCGCCTGACGGGCGCCCGCTGCGGTGGGATCACGTTTCGCCTCAGCGTCGATGAACGGGGTCTCGGGGCCGTCGGCGTCCACCTCGCCTGCCGCCGCCAGCGCATGGACGATCCGCCAGCGCAGGTCGGTGTCCACGAGCAGCCCGGACAGGCCCAGCTTCGCGGGATCGCCGTCGAGCAACTCCTGCAGGACTTCGCTGTGCCACGCGGACAGCTGTGATCCCGTGAGCGCGTTGACGAATGCGAGTTGGTGGTCCGAGCCGGGCTCGGCCTCGCGCGCCAGCTCGAGCAGCCGGTCTGCAAACGCCGGCCAGCCATAGGTGTCGGCCCAGCCCGGATCGGCGTAGCTGCCCAGCGCTGTCTGCGCCTGCAGCAGGATCCGCTGTACGACGCCCACCTCGGTCTCGGCGCCGATTCCGCGCTGGACGAGGCTCACGAAGTCGCGTGCCCGCATCTCTGCCTGCCGGGTCATTTCCCACGCCGCCGACCACGCGAGAGTGCGGGGGAGCGGTTCGGCGATGTCGCCGATCCGCCCGACGAGTGTGTCGAGCGAATCGCGGTCCAGCCGGAGCGAGCAGTATGTGAGGTCGTCGTCGTTGACCAGGATCAGCTTGCCGCGCGGCACCCCGACCAGTTCGGGCACATCGGTACTCGTGCCTTCGATATCGAGCTCGACGCGGTGGGTGCGGATCAGTTTGCCGGTGGCCGGGTCGTCGTCGTAGACGCCCACGGCGAGGCGGTGCACGCGGGTCTCGCCGGCACCGGGCTCGGCGCCCTCCTGCAGCACCGCGAAGCGGGAGAACGTGCCGTCGGGCTCGATCTGGAAGTCCGGGCGCAGGATGTTCAGGCCCGTGGTTTTGAGCCACTGGGTGCCCCAGCCGGACAGGTCGCGGCCCGACGCCTTCTCCAGTGCCCGGAGCAGGTCGTCGAACGTCGCATTGCCGAACGCATGCTCGGCGAAGTAGGCGCGCAGACCGGACATGAATGGTTCGACGCCCACGTACGCGACCAGTTGCTTGAGCACGCTCGCGCCCTTGGCGTATGTGATGCCGTCGAAGTTCACCTCGACGGCTGCGAGATCCGGGATGTCCGCGGCGATCGGATGCGTCGACGGCAACTGGTCCTGCCGGTATGCCCACGACTTCTCGACGTTCGCGAACGTCGTCCATGCGTTGGTGTACTCGGTGGCCTCGGTCTGGCACAGCACGGACGCGAACGTCGCGAACGACTCGTTGAGCCACAGGTCGTCCCACCAGCGCATCGTGACGAGGTCGCCGAACCACATGTGTGCCATCTCGTGCAGCACCGTCTCGGCTCGCCGCTCGTACGAGTAACGCGTCACCTTGGACCGGAACACGTAGTCCTCGAGGAAAGTGACCGCGCCCGCGTTCTCCATTGCGCCCGCGTTGAACTCCGGCACGAACAGCTGGTCGTACTTGCCGAAGGCATAAGGGATCCCGAAGTTGCGGTGGTAGAAGCCGAAGCCCTGCTTGGTCTCGGTGAAGAGCCGCTCGGCGTCCATGTACTCGGCGAGCGAGGCTCGGCAGAAGATACCGAGGGGGATGTGCCCGTGCTCGTCGGAGTAGCTGTCCGACCACTGCGCGTACGGTCCGGCGATCAGCGCTACCAAGTACGTGCTCATCCGCGGGGTGGTGCGGAAGACGTGCCGGCCCGGCGTGGCCACGAGGGTCTGCACGGTCTCGGCATTGGAGACCACCGTCCAGTCCTCCGGCGCGGTGACCGTGATGTTGAAGGTGGCCTTGAGGTCCGGCTGGTCGAAGCACGCGAACATTCGCTTGGCGTCGGCCGTCTCGAACTGCGAGTACAGGTACACGGCGTCGTCCGTCGGATCGACGAACCGGTGCAGTCCCTCACCGGTGTTGGTGTAGAGGCAGTCGGCGTCTACGACCAGTTCGTTTGTTTCGGCCAGGCCGTCGAGCGCGATCCCGGTGGCTTCGTCGTACGACGCCAGGTCGACAGGCGTGCCGTTGAGCACCGCGGAATGCACTGTGGCGGCGATGATGTCGATGAAGGTCGAGGCTCCCGCCGTCGCTGCGAACGTGACGGTGGTGCGGGAGCGGAAGGTGCTCTCGCCCGGCCGACCTGAGCCGTCGGTGAGGTCGAGTTCGATGTGATAGTTGTCGACGGTCAGCAGCGCCGAGCGCTCGGCGGCCTGTTCGCGGGTCAGATTCGGTGGGGCCACGAAGATCTCCTCATCACGGATGGACAATCAACTCGCCTGTTATCCCACCACGCACCACCCTCTTCCCGCGATTTGCGCACCTGTCGCGACGAATCGGCGATTTCCGGATCCTCGAGTGCGCAAAACTCGGGTCAGGGGACGAGGTCGGCGAGCGGAACGCCGGGATCGGTCAGTCGCGCCGGATCGACGGGCGAGCCGAACGTGACGAGCGCCTTGATCTCGTCGGTGACGTCCCAGATGTTGACGTTCATGCCGGCGAGTACACGGTTCGCCTCGTCGATCCAGAATGCGATGAACTCACGCCTGCCGACGTCGCCGCGCGTCACCACCTTCGAGTATTTCGGTGCCCAGCCGACGTACTCCATGCCCAGGTCGTACTGGTCGGTGAAGAAGTAGGGCAGGCTCGTGTACTCGGCGGCGCGCCCGAGCATGGTCGCCGCGGCGACCACCGGTTGGTTCAGGGCATTGGCCCAGTGCTCGACGCGTACCCGGGTGCCCAGCAAAGGATGCTGCTGCGCGGCGATATCGCCCACCGCAACGATGTCCGGATCGCTGGTGGTCAGGGTCGCGTCCACGAGAACGCCGCCGTCCACCGAAAGCCCCGAGGCCTCGGCGATCTCGATGTTGGGCTGAGCCCCGACCGCGACCAGCACAGCGTCGGCGGGTAGTACCGAGCCGTCGCCCAGGCGGATGCCGTCGGCGCGAGCGCCGGAGACGGTGATCTCCTCGACCTTTGCGCCGAATCGGAAGTCGACGCCGTGTTCGCGGTGTAGATCCGCGAATACCGCGCCCATCTCCTTACCGAGCGCCGCGAGCAGGGGAAGTTCGGCTGACTCGACGACGGTGACCGCCACGCCACGTCCGCGTGCACCCGCTGCAATCTCGAGGCCGATCCACCCGGCGCCGACGATGACCAGGCGGGCGCCGGGGGAGAGGGCGGCGATCAGGGCGTCGGATTCGTCGATGGTGCGCAGGTAGTGCACACCGGAGGCGTCCGAACCGGGAATCGGTGGCCGGCGCGAGCGTGATCCGGTGGCGAGTGCGAGCTTGTCGTACCCCAGTGTGGAGCCGTCGGGCAGCGTCACACACCGATTGTCGCGATCGATCGCGGTGGCCGTGGTGCCCAGGCGCAGGTCGATGTGGTGATCCCTGAACCAGTCCCCGTTGTGCACGGTGAAATCGGGCAGGTTCTTCTTTCCCGCAATGTGTTCCTTCGACAGCGGTGGACGCTCGTACGGCAGATGGTCCTCTTCGCTCAGCAGAATGATGGACCCGTCGAAATCCTTGTCTCTCAGGGATTCTGCGAGCCTGGTGCCGGCGAGGCTGCCGCCGACGATGACGAAGGTGCGATTCGACGACTTCGGGGATGTCGATTCATGGGATCTCACGGGAAGGCTCCGTTCCAGTGTGACTACTGGCTGTCCTTCCCCGACAGTAACGTTGCCCCGGGCCGTGCGGGAAGCATTCCCGCACGGCCGTGGTTGTCTATCAATCGAAAGGTGTGACGTGCATCGGTCACACCACGGGACGAGGGAGACACGCGTGAGCGCGCAGGAACAGACCGAAAGCGGCAACAAGGACACCGTCGACTTCTGGTTCGATCCGTTGTGCCCGTGGTGCTGGATCACCTCGCGCTGGATCCTCGAGGTCACTCAGGTTCGCGACATCGAGACCAACTTCCACGTGATGAGCCTTGCGGTTCTCAATGAGGGACGCGAGCTGCCCGAGGAGTACCGCGAGATGATGGCCAGGGCGTGGGGCCCGGTCCGGGTACTGATCGCAGCCGCACAGCAGCGCGGCGACGAGATCCTGCTACCGCTGTACACGGCGATGGGTACCCGCATTCACAACGGCGGTGACCAGGATCTGACGAACGTCGTGGTCGAGTCGCTTGCCGAACTGGGGCTGCCTGCCGAACTGGCTGCTGCCGCGGAGACCGACGAGTACGACGCCGAACTGCGCCGCAGCCATCATGCCGGAATGGACAAGGTGGGCGACGACGTCGGCACCCCCACCATCCACGTCAACGGCACTGCCTTCTTCGGCCCGGTCCTCTCGCGCATCCCTCGCGGTGAGGACGCAGGCAAGGTGTGGGACGGCACAGTCGCGCTCGCGTCGTACCCGCACTTCTTCGAACTCAAGCGCACCCGCGACGAGGATCCCCAGTTCGACTGACGGACGGGCGGGCTTCGGGTGGCGGTACCGAGAGCTCTCGAGCCCGAAGTCCCCGATGCCGCCGCGGCGACATGACCTGTCAGAATTGACGCCATGCGCGTATACCTGGGTGCCGACCACGCCGGCTTCGAACGCAAGAACCAGATCATCGAACACCTCACCGCGAACGGTCACGAGGCCATTGACTGCGGTGCACACGTTTACGACGCCGTTGATGACTACCCGGCCTTCTGCATCGAGGCGGCCCGCCGCGTCGTCGCCGATCCGGGCAGCCTGGGCCTCGTTCTCGGCGGCAGCGGCAACGGCGAGCAGATCGCGGCCAACAAGGTTCCCGGCGCCCGGTGCGCCCTTGCATGGAGCGTCGAGACCGCGCAGCTGGCTCGCCAGCACAACAATGCGCAGCTCATCGGCATCGGCGGCCGCATGCACTCGCTCGAGGAGACCCTTGCGATCGTCGACGCCTTCCTCGCGACCGAGTGGTCCGATGAGGAGCGTCACCAGCGTCGCATCGACATTCTTGCCGAGTACGAGAAGACGGGTGTCGCACCGGCTGTGCCGGCGGCTCCAGAAGCCTGACAGTAGGTAGAACACCGTGCCCGAGGGCCACACTCTGCACCGTCTCGCGCGCCTGCATCAGCGGCGTTTTGCGGGATCTGTGGTGGTGGTCTCGAGCCCGCAAGGCAGATTCGCCGAGGACGCGGCCCTGATCAACGGCCGCGTCCTTGTGCGTTCCGATGCGTGGGGCAAGCACCTGTGGCACCACTATGAGAACGGTCTCGTGGTGCACGTCCACCTCGGCCTGTACGGAAAGTTCACCGAGTCGACGGTGCCACTCGACGCTCCCGTCGGGCAGGTCCGGATGCGCATGGTCGGAGCCTCCTACGGCACCGATCTGCGGGGGCCCGCGGCATGCGAGGTGCTGCATCCGCCGCAGGTCGCCGCGATCGAAGCCCGGCTGGGTCCGGATCCGCTCCGCAAGGACGCCGATCCCGAGCGGGCGTGGGCCCGCATTTCGAAATCGCAGACGCCGATCGGCGCCCTGCTCATGGATCAGGCCGTCCTTGCGGGGGTGGGAAACGTCTATCGTGCCGAGGTCCTGTTCCGGCACGGGATCCATCCGGAGCGTCCCGGCAAGCGTGTGAGCCGCGACGAGTTCGACGCGATGTGGGCCGACCTCGTCGAGTTGATGAAGGTCGGCGTGCGCCGCGGCAAGATGCACGTCGTGCGGCCCGAGGACGACCACGGCGATCCGTCCTACGCGAAGGACCGCCCGCGCACGTACACCTACCGCAGAGCAGGATCGGCGTGCCGCATCTGCGGCACGCCGATCGCTCACGCGGTTATGAAGGGGCGCAATCTGTTCTGGTGCCCCGATTGTCAGCGGAACTGAGTCCGTGGTGATCTCGGACTAGAAGTCTCCACCGCCGAAGTCTCCGCCACCCCAGTCCCCGCCGCCGAAGTCCCCGCCGCCGAAGTCTCCGCCACCGAAGTCTCCGCCACCGTCCATTGCGGTGTAATCATCTCCGCCACCCGCGTCTGCGCCGTCTGTGCCCGGGTCGCCACCGCCGTCGCCACCATCAGCTCCGGCATCGCCGCCCTCGGATCCGTCCCCGCCGCCGTTTTCGAAGCTCTGCGCGTCATACGGGACGCCGGACATACCGGAGAACATGGCCGAGAACAGGAACATCGAACCGATACCCCAGGCGCCAGCGACGAGTGCGGGCTTCCACCACGGCTCCGAGTACCAGCCTGCGGGGACCGGGCGCCCCGCGACGCGGCCGCCGGGATAGTAGTTGGGGGTGCGCGCTGACGGATTGGGAGACGCGGACACCTGACGGCCCTCGAACTCGACCTGACGGTCCTCCGTCACCGAGCCGGCCGACTTCTGACCGTCGATGCTCGGAATCTCGGGGCCGGGATCCATGCCCATCGCGGTGCGCGCGGCGCGGATGTAGTACAGCCCCTCGAGCGCTGTCTGCTTGGCCAGCCGTGCCTGCATCGGTGTGGTGGCCTGCTCGATCTGTGAACCGGCGGCGGTGTACCGCTCCGACGCGTCGGCGAGAGCCTGCTTGGACGGATCGTCGTTGCCGACGAGGTTGTAGACCTGGCCGCCGAGACGTTCGATGGCTTGGCGGGCATCTGCCTTCGCATCGTCGAGCTGATTCGCCGAGTGGCCCTTGCTTTTGTTCTGACTCTTCATGACCAGGAAGATGACAGCGCCGAGGACGGCGACAATGAGGAGAATTTCCACGGGGGACCTTCCGAAGGCGGCAAGTCGTACCTTGTCCAGGATACCGGGCCGATGTGGACGGCGGATGGCTCTCGAGCGGCGGTCGCCCATGCCGTCGGCGTTCGATTGGACAGCGTCGAGCGCGATCAACCACGATCGATTATGTGATGTATGTCACCAATTTGCGGAACTGGGTGCCAGGTTGGCTTGGATCCGGGGGTCGTTTGGCCCGTCGTTGCCGCCGCCCGTCCGACAGGAGTCCGTCCGATAGCGTGTCCGGGGCCTTGGATAGTAGGTGAAGGTTGCAGGCTGAGCCTTGGAACCAAGAAACCCCGGCTCCCTGCATTGCTGCAGATGAACCGGGGTTTTCCCTACGAGAGGGGATGACGGGAATCGAACCCGCGTAATCAGTTTGGAAGACTGAGGCTCTACCATTGAGCTACATCCCCGTGCATACGACATTTGTGGGATCGCCAGCGATGCCGTGTGCGAGATGGAACTGTACCGAACCTCGCTTTGGATTTCATAATCGGGGGGCCGTAGGATTCTGCCTCGGGTCCTCGCGAGGTTGGCGGAGGCCTGTTCGAACGGGGTGTGGCGCAGCTTGGTAGCGCATCCGCTTTGGGAGCGGAGGGTCGCAGGTTCAAATCCTGTCACCCCGACCAAACCGCGGCTGGGCCGAGAGGGCCCTGCCGCGCAGGGCACGACATACGAACGAAGAGCATCACCACACGAAGGAGCATGATCCGTGAAGAGCACCGTCGAGCAGCTCAGCCCGACGCGAGTCCGTATCAACGTTGAGGTGCCCTTCGAGGAGCTCAAGCCTGATTTCGACAAGGCCTACAAGGCACTCGCGCAGCAGATCCGTCTCCCCGGCTTCCGTCCGGGCAAGGCTCCGGCCAAGCTGCTCGAGGCTCGTGTCGGTCGTGGTGCCGTGCTCGAGCAGGTTGTCAATGACGCCCTGCCGGCCCGCTACTCGGAGGCCGTGTCGACCTCCGAGGTGAAGGTCATCGGCCAGCCGGAGATCGAGATCACCAAGCTCGAGGACGGCCAGGAGCTCACGTTCACCGCTGAGGTCGACGTGCGTCCCGAGATCACTCTGCCCGACTTCTCCACCGTCGCCGTCACGGTCGACCCGATCGAGGTCACCGACGAGGCTGTCGCCGAGCAGTTGCTGTCGCTGCGGCAGCGCTTCGGCACCCTCAAGGGTGTCGAGCGTGAGGTCCAGGACGGCGACTTCGTGTCGATCGACCTGTCCGCCACGGTCGACGGTGTGGCTGTTCCGGAGGCTACGGCCGAGGGCCTGTCCCATGAGGTCGGCTCGGGCCAGCTCATCGAGGGCCTGGACGAGGCCATTATCGGCGTCAAGGCTGGTGAGTCCAAGGACTTCGTCTCGAAGCTCGTCGCTGGCGAGTTCGCCGGACAGGATTCCGTCATCACCGTCACGGTCGGTTCCGTCAAGGAGCGCGAGTTGCCTGAGGCTGACGACGAGTTCGCCCAGATGGCAAGCGAGTTCGACACCCTCGCGGAGCTCGAGGCTGATCTTCGTGAGCGCGTTGGACGCGTCCGCAAGGTCGAGCAGGCGGGACAGATCCGCGACAAGGTGCTCGAGGCTCTGCTCGAGACCGTCGAGGTCCCGTTGCCCGAGGCTGTCGTCAAGGCCGAGGTCGATGCTGCGCTGCACGATGCGATCCACGGTCTGGATCATGACGAGGCCAAGCTGGCCGAGGCCCTCGAGGCTCAGGGCACCACGCGTGAGCAGTTCGACGCGGACGCCAAGGAAGCCGCGGAGCGCTCCGTCAAGACGCAGCTGCTGCTCGACGCCATCGCGGACGCCGCCGGCACCACCGTCGGCCAGGACGAGCTCACCGAGCGCATCCTGTTCCAGGCACAGCGCTACGGTATGGCGCCGGAGCAGTTCATCCAGCAGATCCAGCAGGCCAACCAGCTTGGCGCCGTCTTCGCGGATGTTCGTCGCGGCAAGGCCCTCGCCGGTGTCGTCGACGCTGCAACCGTCACCGACACCGCCGGTGCGGCCATCGACACCGCCGAGATGTTCGGCACTGCCGAAGCTGACGATGCAGCCGAGGCCGAGGCCGAGGCCGACGAGCAGAAGTAAGTCACTTCTGAGATCGTCTGCGGAGCGGCTTTTCCGCTTTCAGCGAAGTAGGGCGGCACCGGGACTCCGGTGTCGCCCTACTTCGTTAGTGTCTGTGTCAGGAACCAACGACTTATCGAGAAGGCAGGTACCGTGACTTACCAGAATCCCGCCATGACTTCAGCCACCTCCGGTCTGAATCTCAGCGACTCGGTGTTCGAACGCCTGCTTCGCGAGCGCATCATCTTCCTCGGCACGCAGGTTGACGACGACATCGCGAACAAGCTCTGCGCCCAGATTCTTCTGCTGTCGGCAGAGGACCCCACCCGGGACATTTCCCTGTACATCAACTCGCCTGGCGGTTCCGTCACGGCCGGCATGGCGATCTACGACACGATGCAGTTCGCCGAGTGCGACATCGCGACGTTCGGCATGGGCCTGGCGGCCTCGATGGGGCAGTTCCTGCTCTCCGCGGGCACCAAGGGCAAGCGGTATGCCCTCCCGCACGCGCGGATCATGATGCACCAGCCGTCTGCCGGCATCGGTGGCACGGCCTCCGATATCGCGATCATGGCGGAGCAGTTCGCGCACACCAAGCGCGAGATGGCCGCGCTCATTGCGGAGCACACCGGGCAGACGGTCGAGCAGATCACCGCCGACTCGGACCGCGACCGCTGGTTCACCGCGAAGGAAGCGCTCGAGTACGGCTTCGTCGACCACGTCATCTCCCGCGCGCGGCAGGCGGGCGGCGCGGGCAACTAGGCCGCGTTCGGATCCGTACCTTCCGCCCATACTCATCTTTGGAGACACGATGACCAATTCGTTCGATCCCCGTGCTGCCCACGCCCTCGGTGGCCAGGCCCCGGCCGGCGCACAGTCGCGTTACATCCTGCCGTCGTTCATCGAGCATTCGAGCTACGGCGTCAAGGAGTCAAACCCGTACAACAAGCTGTTCGAGGAGCGCATCATCTTCCTCGGCGTACAGGTCGACGACGCTTCGGCCAACGACGTCATGGCGCAGCTGCTGGTGCTCGAGTCCCTCGATCCCGACCGCGACATCACCATGTACATCAACTCGCCCGGCGGCTCGTTCACGTCGTTGATGGCGATCTACGACACGATGCAGTACGTCCGCGCCGACATCACCACCGTCTGCCTCGGCCAGGCTGCCTCGGCGGCGGCCGTACTCCTCGCGGCCGGCACCCCCGGCAAGCGTCTTGCGCTGCCGAATGCCCGCGTGCTCATCCACCAGCCGTCCACCGGAGGCATTCAGGGTCAGGTTTCGGACCTCGAGATCCAGGCCGCGGAGATCGAGCGGATGCGGCGCCTGATGGAGTCGACGCTGTCGAAGCACACCGGCAGAGCCGCCGACGTGATCCGCAAGGATACCGATCGAGACAAGATTCTCACTGCCGCGGAGGCGAAAGAGTACGGCATCATCGACGATGTGCTCGAGTACCGGAAGCTCTCCGCCCAGAAGTGATGTCGGGCATCCCGGTTCGCCGACACGCCGAGAGGTCAGGTTGCGGCGGACCGGGATATGAACCGGTCAGGCTGGGGCATTCCGCGCGCCTCGCACGGATGTGATTCATGCGCCGGGTTCGGTTTCTCTGGGCGGCAATCACGGGCAACTGGTCGACCTCGTTCCCGATCTACGGGTACGGTCACAGCATGGGCCTTCGATCCTGATCCGCATAGCGCGATCTGCGGGTAGTCGGGAGAGGGTGCTCGCACGTAGACAAGGAAGTAGGGACCTTACGAGATGGCACGCATCGGTGACGGCGGCGATCTGCTCAAGTGCTCTTTCTGCGGTAAGAGCCAGAAGCAGGTCAAGAAGCTCATTGCGGGACCTGGGGTCTACATCTGCGACGAATGCATCGATCTCTGCAACGAGATCATCGAGGAGGAGCTGGCCGAGTCGAGTGAGGTCAAGCTCGACGAGCTTCCCAAGCCGGCGGAGATCCGCGACTTTCTCGAGAACTACGTGATCGGCCAGGACGCTGCGAAGCGGACGCTGGCTGTCGCGGTTTACAACCATTACAAGCGAATCCAGGCGGGCGATCGTGGCCGCGACGCCCGCGGCGAAACTGTGGAGCTTTCGAAGTCGAACATCTTGATGCTCGGCCCCACCGGTTGCGGCAAGACCTACCTGGCGCAGACGCTGGCCAAGATGCTCAACGTGCCGTTCGCGATCGCGGACGCGACGGCGCTCACCGAGGCCGGTTACGTCGGCGAGGATGTCGAGAACATTCTGCTCAAGCTCATCCAGGCTGCAGACTACGACGTCAAGCGGGCCGAGACCGGGATCATCTACATCGATGAGGTCGACAAGATCGCCCGCAAGAGCGAGAACCCGTCGATCACTCGCGATGTGTCGGGCGAGGGTGTTCAGCAGGCGCTGCTGAAGATTCTCGAGGGCACACAGGCAAGTGTTCCCCCGCAGGGCGGGCGCAAGCATCCGCATCAGGAGTTCATCCAGATCGACACGACGAACGTGCTTTTCATCGTCGCCGGTGCCTTCGCCGGTCTGGAAAAGATCGTGTCCGATCGGATCGGCAAGCGCGGCATCGGTTTCGGGGCCGAGGTTCGGTCCAAGGCTGAGATCGACACCCAGGATCACTTCGCCGAGGTCATGCCCGAGGACCTGATCAAATTCGGGCTGATCCCGGAGTTCATCGGTCGTCTCCCGATCGTCGCTTCGGTGACTAATCTTGACAAGGAGTCTCTCGTCAAGATCCTCTCAGAGCCGAAGAACGCGCTCGTCAAGCAATACACCCGGTTGTTCGACATGGACGGGGTCGTGCTCGAGTTCACGGCGGATTCGCTGGAGGCAATCGCTGATCAAGCCATCCATCGGGGCACCGGTGCTCGCGGTCTGCGCGCCATCATGGAGGAAGTCCTCCTGCCGGTGATGTACGACATTCCCAGTCGCGACGACGTCGCGAAGGTGGTCGTCAGCGCGGAGACGGTCAACGACAATGTGCTACCGACGATCGTGCCGCGCAAGTCGGATCACGACGAGCGGCGCGACAAGAGCGCGTAGTTTCAGCCAGAAGGTTCCGATGGGCCCAGGTGCGTAAGCACCTGGGCTCATCGGTTTCTCAGAGGGCGCGGTGGGCGTAGCCGTCGGTGTGTTGCGAGGCTTCTCGTCCGTTTCCGGCCTGCACGATATCGACTCGGCGTCCCGAATGATGGCCGGATCGAAATGCGCTCAGGATGTGATCCGCTGGCCACCCGCGTAGACGTTCATGCTCGATCCGCGCAGGAAGCCCACGAGGGTGAGACCGCGGTCGCGGGCCAGATCGACGGCAAGTGACGACGGTGCCGATACGGCACCGAGGAGTGGAATCCCGGCCATCGTCGCTTTCTGTGCCAGTTCGAAGGATGCTCGGCCGCTGACGATCAGAACGGTGTCGGTGAGGGGGACGCGGTTGTCGGTCAGGGCCCAGCCGAGAACCTTGTCGACGGCATTGTGCCGGCCGACGTCCTCCCGTAGCGCGAGCAGCACGCCGTCCGGGGTGAACAGTCCGGCGGCATGCAGTCCGCCGGTGGCCTCGAAGATGCGCTGACCGGCCCGCAGTGTCTTCGGCATCGCGGACAGCGCCGCCGCCGACACGGTGACGGTGCTGTCGGTCAGGGCGAATCGGCTGCGGGTGGCCACGTCGTCGAGCGAGGCTTTGCCGCATACCCCGCATGCCGAGGTGGTGAGAAACTCCCGCTGCCCCCGCGTGCCCGGATCAGGAACGCCCGCAGCCATTTCCACGTCGAGGACATTGTAGGTATTGACGCCATCCTCGTCGACTCCGTCGCAGTAGCGGATTGTCGAGACATCCTGCGGGCTGCCGATGATGCCCTCGCTCAGTAGGAAGCCGTGCACGAGGTCGACGTCGTTTCCGGGGGTGCGCATCGTCACAGTGAGGGAGCGTCCGCCGAGGCGGATCTCGAGCGGCTCCTCGACTGCCAGGGTGTCGGGGCGCCGGCTGGTGCCGTCCGCGGTGATTCGCAGAATGGGCCGCCGGGCGGTAACTCGGCCCATCAGCCGGCCCGGGCGGCTTCGAGTCGCACGACGATCGCCTTCGAGACGGGTGTGTTGGACTTGGCGGCAACATGATCGAGCGGAACCAGCGGGTTCGTCTCGGGGTAATAGGCGGCCGCGTTCCCGCGTGGGGTGCTGTACTCCACGATCCGGAAGTCGTGTACGCGACGTTCCTCGACGGTGCCGTCCGCCGTCGTCCATTCGGAGACGATATCGACGATCTGCCCGTCGGACAGGTCCATTTCGGCGATGTCGAAAGCGTTGACGAACACCACCTTCCGCCCACCCTTGACGCCGCGATAGCGGTCGTCGAGGCCGTAGATCGTGGTGTTGTACTGGTCGTGGCTGCGCAGCGTCTGCAGGATCAGCCGTCCGGGCGGCGTCGGTACCCATTCGAGCGGATTGACCGCGAAGTTCGCCTTGCCGGTGTGAGTGTGGAACTCGCGCGAGTCGCGCGGCGGATGAGGCAGCTGGAAGCCGTCGGGCTGGCGGACCCGGGTGTTGTAGTCCTCGCATCCCGGGACGACACGGGAGATCGAGTCCCGGATCAGATCGTAGTCACCCTCGAACTTTGCCCACGGTACGCCATGTCCGGCGCCGAGCAGCTTGCGCGCGAGCTGGCAGACGATAGCGACCTCGCTGCGCAGGTGTTCACTGACCGGCTGCAGACGTCCCCGTGACAGGTGCACCATCGACATCGAATCCTCCACTGAGACCAATTGCTTTCCGGTCGCCTGCACGTCGAGGTCGGTGCGGCCGAGGGTCGGGAGGATCAGTGCTGTGCGGCCGTGCACGACATGGCTGCGATTGAGTTTCGTCGAAACCTGAACGGTGAGTTCACAGTTACGCAGGGCCGACTCGGTGGCTGCGGTGTCGGGGGTCGCAGACACGAAGTTGCCGCCCATCGCCATGAACACCGTGGCCCGGCCGTCGCGCATCGCGCGGATCGCATCTACGGTGTCCCAGCCGTGACGGCGGGGACTCTCGATGGAGAACTCGGCGTCCAGTGCGGCGAGGAACTCCTCCGGCATCTTCTCCCAGATACCCATCGTTCGGTCGCCCTGGACATTCGAGTGTCCGCGCACCGGGCACACGCCGGCGCCGGTCTTGCCGATCATTCCGCGCATGAGCAGGAGATTGACGGCCTCTTGGATGGTGGCAACCGCGTGCGCATGTTGGGTCAGTCCCATCGCCCAGCAGGTGACTGTCCGCTCGGACTCGATCAGAGCGCGGGCAGTCTCCTCGAGCTGTCGCATGGACAGGCCGGTCGCCGCCACGACGGTGTCGAGATCGACGCCGCGGACGTGGTCGGCGTACTCGTCGAATCCCGCGCAATGCCCGTCGATGAACGCGCGGTCGATCACGGTGCCCGGAGCACGGTCCTCGGCCTCGAGGAGTAGCCGGCCGAGGCCCTGGAACAGGGCCATGTCGCCGCCGAGTCGAATCTGGAGGAGTTCGTCGGCGATATCGGCACCGCGACCGAGTACCCCGTTGATCTTCTGTGGATCCTTGAACCGGAGCAGGCCGGCTTCGGGCAGCGGATTGACCGCAATGATCTTGGCGCCGTTGGCCTTCGCCTTCTCGAGTGTGGAGAGCATGCGCGGATGGTTGGTGCCTGGATTCTGTCCGGCGATGAGGATCAGGTCGGCCTGTTCGATGTCGGGGACGGACACCGACCCCTTGCCGATGCCGATGGCCTCGGTAAGTGCACTGCCCGAGGACTCGTGGCACATGTTGGAACAGTCCGGCATGTTGTTGGTGCCGAAGCTGCGAATCATCAACTGGTAGAGGAACGCAGCCTCGTTGCTGGTCCGTCCGGACGTGTAGAACACGGCCTCGTCAGGACTGTCGAGCCGGTGGAGATGTTCGGTGATCAGGCGGTATGCACCATCCCATGTGATCGGCTCGTAGTGGGTGGATCCGGGCCGCAACACCATCGGGTGCGTCAGCCGGCCCTGCTGGCCCAGCCAATAGTCGGTGTGGCCGGCGAGCTCGGAGATCGGGTGCTCGGCGAAGAACTGGGGGGTCACAGTCCGCAGCGTCGCCTCCTCCGCGACCGCCTTGGCTCCGTTCTCGCAGAACTCGGCGGGCTTGCGGTGTCCCGGAGTCTCCGGCCATGCGCAGCCCGGGCAGTCGAAGCCGTGGCGCTGGTTCAGGCGGGTGAGGGTGCGTGCGGTGCGGGCCAGGCCCATCTGCTCGACCGAACGCTGTAGCGACACCAGGACCGCGGGGACCCCCGCGGCGTAGTCCTTGTTGTGGGTGACGACCACCGCGTCTTCGTCGATGTCGTCTCGAGGTCCTGTGCGCGTCATGAGTCCATAGTGGCCCAGGTCACGCTGGTTCGCACGCCCTGGCACACCGAGTCGTCGTAGAGGAGACGGCAGCACCGAGCGGAATCCGGCGGCGGAATCCGGCGGTCGGCCCGGAACCGCCGTCGGTGAGTCCTTGCCTACCCGTGGTTCGTCAATCCCGTTGGTCCAGCCAATCCCCTTGCGGCCGAGCCGGTATGCTGTTCAACATGGGAGTCGTTGTGCGGCCAGTGACCGGTTCGGACGTCTCCGCGCTCTCGTGTGCGCTTGCGGAGGCGTTCGATGACGATCCGCTGACGCGGTGGATGCTGCCCGACGATGCGAAGCGCCCGGCCGGTCTGCGGCGGCTGTTCGGAGTGGAGATCCGGCATCATCACCTGGCCGGCGGTGGCGCCGAACTCACCGAAGGGCCGGACGGCACCATCGTCGGCGGCGCGCTCTGGGACCCTCCCGGACGGTGGAAGCAGCGGCCGCTGAGTGCATTGCTGAGCCTGCCGGCTACCGTGCTCGCGCTCGGTGGGCGGTTGCGTGTCGGTGCCGGGGTGTCTCGCGCACTCGAATCGGTGCACCCCGAGGAACCCCATTGGTACCTCGCGACGATCGGTACCGCCGGTTCGGCCCGCGGCGGTGGACACGGGAAGGCGCTACTGCTCTCGCGCCTTTCGCGGTGCGACGCTGAGTATGCGCCTGCTTATCTCGAATCCAGCAAAGAAGAGAACATCCCGTACTACGAGCGATTCGGATTCGAGGTCACCGGTGAGATCGTGATTCCGAACGGCGGTCCGACACTGTGGCAGATGTGGCGGCGCCCCCGCTGACGACCGGACGCCGAGATCTGCTGCCGTCGAGCTCGTCTCAGCGGTCGGCTACGAGGCGGTGGATTGCGTATGCGACGAACCACGTCACCAGTAGCAGGCACAGAACGAGGAGTGCGTCGATCACGTAGATGGCCATGATTCCCTTCGGTGGTCGATCGGTGCGCGTCCATGCTGTGGATGCCTGGACGATGACCATCACGCTAGGGGCCCGGACTGCGTCGGTATAGGTGACAGTGCTCACGGCGATTCGTCCGGACGCTGTGATCACCGCATGTGAGGGCAGTAGGCCAGTGGCGACACGTGGTACCAATCAGGGGTGACCTCGACTCCGCAGATCTCATTCGGCACTCCCTTCGACGACCTCGACGCCTTTGTCGCCCTGCCTCGGATGTCGGGGCTGGTGTTGTCCCCGGACGGCACCCGGTTGGTAGTGACGCAGGCGGTGCTCGACGAGACGTCGGCCAGGTACGTCACCGCACTGTGGGAAGTCGATCCGACCGGTGAGGCTTCGGCCCGGCGGTTGACGTGGGGTACGAAAGGGGAGTCCGGGGCGGCGTTCACGTCCAACGGTGACCTGCTGTTCACCGCCGCGCGCCCGGGCGGCGACGGCACGGACGAGGCCCGCCCCGACCTGTGGCTCCTGCCGGCAGCCGGTGGGGAGGCACGCAAGGTAGCCGGTCGCGGCGGTGGGATCACCGGCGTGCGTGCGGCCCGGTCGGTGCCGAGGGTCGTGGCGAGCACCGGGGTGTTGGGCGCGTCGGGTACCGCCGAGGAAGACGAGCGGGTCCGCGGTACGCGCAAGGACAAGAAGATCTCGGCCGTCCTGCACACCGGCTACCCGGTGCGGCACTGGGACCATGACCTCGGCCCGGACGTCCCGCACTTGTTGGCCGGGGATGCCGCTGCCGAAGGTGCGATCGCCTTCGACGGCATCACCCCGGACCCGGGTGCCGCGCTGCGTGACGCCGACTATGCGCTCGCCGACGATGGGTCGTTCGTCGTCAGCACATGGGTGGTGCCGGGCGCCCTCGGGTCGGCCCGCACGCAGTTGGTGAGGATCGACGTTGCGACGGGGGACCGGACGGTACTCGTCGACGACGGCGAGGCCGACCTCTCGCGCCCGGTGATCTCGCCCGACGGTACGCAACTGGTCTATCTCCGCGAATCTCACGGCGACCCCGATACCGCGCCGCGAGTCACACTGCACCGGTACACGTTCGAGACGGGACGGATCGAATCGCTGGCGGCGGACTGGGACCGCTGGCCCACGTCGGTGGCGTGGCTGCCGGGTAGTGACGGGCTGCTGCTCACGGCCGACGATCACGGCCGTGGGCCGATCTTCCAGTTGCGCGCAGACACACCTGTCGCGCTCACGACGGACGATGCCGCCTACACCGATCTGCAGGTCGCCCCCGACGGATCCGCTGTGTACGCGATGCGCGCGTCGTACACCCGTCCCGCGCACCCCGTACGTGTAGCGCTCACCGGCGACGTCGGTGCCGTCACGGAACTGCGGGCGCCGTCGAGCGCGCCGACCCTGCCCGGACGGCTCACCGAGGTAGTGGCGCAGGCCGAGGACGGAACCCCGCTGCGATCTTGGCTTGCGCTGCCCGGGCACGCGTCGGCCGAGAGCCCCGTGCCGCTGGTGCTGTGGGTCCACGGCGGTCCCCTGAACTCGTGGAACACGTGGTCATGGCGCTGGAATCCGTGGCTGATGGTCGCGAAGGGATATGCCGTTCTGCTACCGGACCCGGCGCTGTCCACCGGCTACGGGCAGGACTTCGTCCAGCGCGGCTGGGGGCAGTGGGGCAAAGCGCCGTACACCGATCTGATGGCGATCACCGACGCTGCGGAGGCCTTGCCGGAGATCGACGCGAAGCGGACGGCCGCGATGGGCGGATCCTTCGGCGGCTACATGGCCAATTGGATCGCCGGACATACCGACCGGTTCCGGGCGATCGTCACCCACGCGAGCCTGTGGGCGCTCGATCAGTTCGGCCCGACCACCGACGCTGCGTGGTACTGGCAGCGCGAGATGACACCCGAAATGGCGTTCGAGAACTCCCCGCACCTCTACGTGGCCGACATCGTCACCCCGATGCTGGTTGTTCACGGCGACAAAGACTATCGCGTGCCGATCGGTGAGGGCCTGCGGTTGTGGTACGAGCTGCTGTCGGAGTCCGGGCTGCCCGCCGACGATGAGGGCAAGACCGATCACCGCTTCCTCTACTTCCCGGACGAGAACCACTGGGTACTCAGCCCGCAGCATGCCAAGATCTGGTATCAGGTGGTCGAATCGTTCCTCGCCGAGCATGTGCTCGGGGAAGACGTGCCGTTGCCCGACGCGCTGGGATAACACGGATCCGTCGAGGGGAGGGGACGCGGTGGGGGAGATGGATGTCGAGCACGGCGTGGTAGGCGCGGAGTCGAAGGAACGGCGACCGGCTCCGCGGTGGTGGCGGCTCGCGATCGGTGGGATCGTTCCGGCGCTGACGGTCGCGACATGCCTGTGGATCATATGGAGCTTCGTGCCGCCGTCGGGATCGGTCCCGGCGTTCGTTCTCGGGGAGTGGGCACTGCTGGTCCTCGGCGGGATCTGGTCGGTCCTGGTGGCCGTCGGACTGGTCCGGTACGGCTGGCATCGTCTGGTGCTGGTCGCGCCGGTGATCGTGGTGCTGACGGCAGCTCTCGTTGCGTTCTCGGTGCCGGAGCGGTTCGGCTGGTGGATGTCGAAGGACGATCTGCTGCGGGCTGCGGTGGCGTGCGTCGACCCGCCGGAGTCCGACCACATCGGCCTGTACGAGGTGCTCTGGGTCGATCGGGTCGGGGAGCGCGGCTGCAGGTTCCATACGAGCGGCGGCTTCCTGGATCTCGTCGGCGTCGCCTACCTTCCGGGGATGCAGCCGTACATCGGCGATGTGCGCCACGACGGGGATATCGGTTACCGGCACCTCGAGGGTGATTGGTACTCGTTCACCCAGCGGTTCTGAGCAATCAGAGCCGGGTCGGGGCGATTCGCCCCCTCTGACTACGATTGGGGGGTGACCAGTGCGCCAGAGACTCCCCAGAACCCCGCAGACGCCCTCCCGAAAAGCTGGGATCCCAGCGCGGTAGAGGCCGACTTGTATCAGGGCTGGGTAGACGCCGGTTACTTCACCGCCGATCCGTCGAGCGACAAGCCCGGCTACTCGATCGTGCTGCCGCCGCCGAACGTCACCGGCAGCCTGCACATGGGCCACGCTCTCGACCACACCTTGATGGATGCGCTGTGTCGTCGCAAGCGGATGCAGGGCTTCGAGGTGCTGTGGCTACCGGGCATGGACCACGCGGGCATCGCGACGCAGACGATCGTCGAGAAGCAGCTCGCCACTGACGGTAAGAAGAAGGAAGACTTCGGTCGCGAGGCCTTCATCGACAAGGTCTGGGACTGGAAGCGCGAGTCCGGCGGCATGATCCAGGGCCAGATGCGCCGCATCGGTGACGGCGTCGACTGGAGCCGCGACCGCTTCACGATGGACGAGGGCCTCTCGCGCGCCGTCCAGACCATCTTCAAGCGCCTCTACGACGACGGCCTCATCTACCGCGCCGAGCGCCTCGTCAACTGGTCGCCGGTGCTGCAGACCGCGATCTCCGACATCGAGGTGAAGTTCGAGGAGGTCGAGGGCGAGCTCGTCTCGTTGCGCTACGGCTCGCTGAACGACGCCGAGCCGCACGTGATCGTCGCGACCACCCGTGTCGAGACGATGCTCGGCGACACCGCCGTCGCCGTCCACCCCGAGGACGAGCGCTACCAGCACCTGATCGGCACCACGCTCGAGCACCCGTTCACGGGCCGGCAGATCCCGATCATCGCCGACGACTACGTCGACCCCGCGTTCGGCACCGGCGCCGTGAAGATCACGCCCGCGCACGACCCCAACGACTTCGAGATGGGCGTGCGGCATAACCTGCCGATGCCCACCATCATGGACAAGACCGGCAAGATCGCCGACACCGGAACGCAGTTCGACGGCATGGACCGCTTCGAGGCCCGCGTCAAGGTTCGTGAGGCGCTCGCCGAGCAGGGCCGCGTCGTCGCCGAGAAGCGCCCGTACCTGCACAGCGTCGGCCACTCCGAGCGCTCCGGCGAGACCATCGAGCCGCGGCTGTCGATGCAGTGGTGGGTCAAGGTCGACGCGCTCGCGAAGGCGGCCGGTGACGCGGTCCGCAACGGCGACACCGTCATTCACCCGGCCAGTCAGGAGCCGCGCTGGTTCGCGTGGGTCGACAACATGCACGACTGGTGCATCTCGCGTCAGCTGTGGTGGGGCCACCGCATCCCGATCTGGTACGGCCCGGACGGCGAGGTGCAGTGCTTCGGCCCGGACGAGACCGCACCCGAGGGCTGGGAGCAGGATCCCGACGTCCTCGACACGTGGTTCTCGTCGGGTCTGTGGCCGTTCTCCACGATGGGCTGGCCCGACAAGACGTCCGAAATCCAGAAGTTCTATCCGACAAGCGTTCTCGTCACCGGCTACGACATCCTGTTCTTCTGGGTGGCTCGGATGATGATGTTCGGCACCTACGTGTCCGGTGACGACGCCGTCGGCGGCGCCAAGGTCCCGTTCACCGATCTGTTCCTGCACGGCCTGGTCCGCGACCAGTACGGCAAGAAGATGTCGAAGTCGCGCGGCAACGGCATCGACCCGCTCGACTGGGTCGACCGTTTCGGAGCCGACGCGCTGCGCTTCACGCTGGCCCGCGGCGCCAACCCGGGCGGCGACCTCGCGGTCGGCGAGGATCACGCGCAGTCGTCGCGCAACTTCGCGAACAAGCTGTTCAACGCCACCAAGTTCGCGCTCATGAACGGTGCCGTCGTTGCGGACCTGCCGGCCCGTGAGCAGCTCACCGACGCCGACCGCTGGATCCTCGACCGGCTCGAGCAGGTCCGCGCCGAGGTCGACGAGGCGTTCGAGCGGTTCGAGTTCTCCAAGGCCTGCGAGGCGCTGTACCACTTCGCGTGGGACGAGGTGTGCGACTGGTACCTCGAGCTCGCGAAGCCGCAGCTCGCCGAGGGCAGTGTGTACGCCGACGGCACCAAGTCCGTGCTCGGCAACGTGCTCGACACGCTGCTGCGGATGCTGCACCCGGTGATCCCGTTCGTCACCGAGACGCTGTGGAAGGTGCTCACCGGCGGCGAATCCGTCGTGGTGGCCGAGTGGCCGAGTGCGACGGGTGCGGCCACCGATCCTGTTGCCGCACAGCGGATCGAGGATATGCAGCGTCTCGTCACCGAGGTCCGCCGCTTCCGTAGCGATCAGGGTCTCAAGCCGTCGCAGAAGGTGACTGCGCGCCTGACCGGCGCTACCGAGGCCGACATCGAGTCCCAGCTGGGGTCGGTGTCCTCGCTCGCCAAACTGACCGACCCGTCCGGGGACTTCTCCGCGACCGCGTCCGTGGAGGTGCGCCTGAGCAAGGCCACCGTGACGGTCGAGCTCGATACGTCGGGCACCGTCGACCTCGCTGCCGAGAAGAAGCGCCTCGAGAAAGATCTCGCGATCGCCGAGAAGGAGCTTGCGGGTACTACGGCAAAGTTGTCGAACGAGGCGTTCCTGGCGAAGGCGCCCGACGCTGTCGTCGACAAGATCCGCACCCGCCAGCAGGTGGCGCAGGAGGAGATCGCTCGTATGTCCGCACGGCTGAAGGAGCTGGGCGGAGCGTGAGCACCGAACGTCCGGGCGAACCCACTCCGGTCGACCTCGCGGAGCTCGCGCTCGTCGAGGCCGAGCTGGACAAGCGCTGGCCCGAAACCAAGATCGAGCCGTCGCTGACCCGCATCTCGGCCCTGATGGACCTGCTCGGGTCGCCGCAGCACAATTACCCGACCATCCATGTCGCGGGCACCAATGGCAAGACGTCGGTCACGCGGATGATCGACGCATTGCTCACCCGATTGCACCGCCGGACAGGACGGACCACCAGCCCGCACCTGCAGTTGGTGACAGAGCGGATCGGCATCGACGGCGCGCCCATTCCGGTGCGCACCTACATCGACACGTACCGTGAGCTCGAGCCGTTCATCGCGATGATCGACCAGCAGTCCGAGGCTGCCGGTGGTCCCGCGATGAGCAAGTTCGAGGTCTCCACGGCGATGGCGTACGCCGCGTTCGCGGAGGCGCCCGTCGACGTTGCGGTCGTCGAGACCGGACTCGGTGGCAAGTGGGACGCCACCAACGTCATCGACGCGCAGGTAGCGGTCATCACCCCGATCGGGCTCGACCACACCGACTACCTCGGCCCCGATCTCGCGTCGATCGCGGGGGAGAAGGCCGGGATCATCAAGAAGGGCCGCGACAGCGGTATCGAGGGTGTTGCACCGATCGACACCGTCGCGATCATCGCCGAGCAGAGCTCCGAGGTGATGGATGTACTACTGCGGCGGACGGTAGAGGCCGACGCCGCGGTCGCTCGTGAGGGCTCGGAGTTCCGGGTGCTGCGCCGACAGATCGCAATCGGTGGTCAGCAGCTCGAGCTGCAGGGCCTCGGCGGTGTGTACGACGACATCTTCCTGCCGCTGCATGGTGAGCATCAGGCACGAAACGCGTCCCTCGCGCTCGCTGCCGTCGAGGCGTTCTTCGGCGCCGGTCCGGACCGTCAGCTGGACGTAGACGCGATCCGTGAGGGTTTCGCGTCCGTCGTCAACCCTGGACGGCTCGAACGGGTGCGCAGCGCGCCGACGGTGTTCCTCGACGCCGCGCACAATCCGCACGGCGCGCGGGCCCTCGCCGCTGCCCTGGCCGCCGAGTTCGACTTCCGCAAGCTCGTCGGTGTCATGAGCGTCATGGGTGACAAGGACGTCGACGGCATCCTCGCCGCCCTCGAACCAGTCTTCGACGAGCTCGTGGTGACTCACAACGGGTCGCCGCGCGCGATGGACATCGAGGATCTCGCCAACCGTGCGGTAGCGCGTTTCGGTGACGAGCGCGTTGTCGTCGCTCCCACTCTGCCGGACGCACTCGAGACCGCGATCGGTCTGGCCGAGGAGGTCGCCGAGCCCGGTGAGGCAGTATCGGGGGCGGGCGTCGTGGTCACCGGTTCGGTAGTAACCGCGGGCGCGGCCCGTACCCTGTTCGGAAAGGACCCCGCGTGAGCGAAACCCCGGAGACCCCAGAGAACGCCCGCTCGGGATTCCGCCCGCCGACGAACGATCCGTGGAAGGGATTCCGCGGCGTGATGGCGGGCACCCTGGTCCTCGAGGCGATCGTGATCCTGCTGGCGCTGCCGGTGGTGGCGGTCGTGAACGCGAAGGGCCTGACCTGGGCGTCCGGCACCTACGTCTGTGTGCTTGCGCTGCTGATGTTCCTGGGCGCGGGGGTGCAGGGTAAGCCGTGGGCGATGAAGCTCAATCTCACGCTCCAGGTGATCGCCGTCCTCGGCTTCTTCGTGGACATCGCCATCGGCGTCGTCGGTCTGCTCTTCGGCGCGGTATGGCTGTACATCCTGTACCTGCGCAAGGACATCTCGCAGCGCATCGCGCGGGGTCTGCTTCCGGGTCAACGGGACTGACCGTCTAGGATGTTCGCCGTGACTGAGCGCACCCTGGTACTGATCAAGCCCGACGGAGTCTCCCGTGGCTACGTGGGAGAGATTCTCTCCCGCATCGAGCGCAAGGGACTGAGCATTGCGGCGCTGGAGTTGCGGACCGCGACCAGCGAGGTAGCCGCGACCCATTACGCCGAACACGAAGGCAAGCCGTTCTACCCGGGACTGCTGGAATTCATCACCTCCGGCCCGCTCGTGGCAGCGGTGCTCGAAGGGCCGCGCGCGATCGCCGCGTTCCGTCAGCTCGCCGGCGGCACCGATCCGGTCGACAAAGCCGTTCCCGGCACGATCCGCGCCGACCTGGCGCTCGACGGCGGACAGAATTTGGTACACGGATCAGACTCCATCGAATCTGCCGAGCGTGAGATCTCGCTCTGGTTTCCGCAGCTCGCGCACGCCTGAATCCCACAACCCCGGACGCTCCCCGGGCCCCCGGGCCCGTGGGGCGTCTTTTGTTTTGCCACCTATCGGTGCGCCGATGGGCGGACACAGCGCGCCGGTGTGGGATACTGAGAGTGGTCGGGCCGCAGCTGTGCACTATGCGGGTCCGATCGGATGACATTGCGGTGCGAAGCCCGTCATCGCTGCCGCGCAGGCGCAGGTAATCCCTGTTACTCCCGGTACGCTGGATGATCAGGCGCTCACGCCGTGAACGGTCAGGCGCTCGCGCCGTGGATCGCAGCCATCCAGCCATGCACCGCGCGATTCCGCAGTGATTAACGGACACTGCGAAACACGTGGAGCGAGACCATACAATCTCGTACCCCCGGTGCGAGTACACAACCATCGCTCCCGCGCGGCCGCGCCACATCCGATCGAAAGACGGGTGGACGCGCCCGGGGGCTCGAGGAGAATACGTGGCCGACAAAGCGCCGCCCGAAAGTGTGCAGGACCCGATTGCGGAAGCAACGGCCGAGCCGAGTGCCACCCCGGTGCTCCCGGAGAAGATTCGTGTCCACGCCCTGGCCAAGCTGCTGGGTGTGACCAGCAAGCAGGTTCTCGCCGAGGCCGCTGCGCTGGGCACCGAGCTGCGCAGTGCGCAGTCCAGCCTGCAGCGTGAGATTGCCGAACGCATCCACGCCACCATGTCCGGCCTGGTGACGGCGGCCCCGGCAGCGCAACCCCCGCCGACGGGGAAAGCTGGCGTCGAGCAGGCGCCGGAGGTCGTGACCGAGGCAGCGCCTGTGCCGTCGGAGGCTGCGGCGGAGAAAGCCCCGGTTGCCGCGAAGGCCCCGCGGAAGCGGACGCGCGTGAAGCCGCCTGTTCCCGAGGCAGTCACCACTTCCGAGGCAGTCACCACTTCCGAGTCGGTCACCACTCCCGAGGTGGCAGCGGCCCCGTCCGTCGGGCTCTTCACGAACGTCGAGCTGGGCGCCGAGACGGTCGCCGACTCCGATTCGGCACCTACAGCCTTCCAAGCGCCACTGTTCCTGCAGCCCGACGCCGCGGCGGCCGAGGTCGCACCGCGACGTCGTCGCAGCCGCCGTGCCGCGGCCGCACCTGAGGCTGAAGCGACCGTCGCCGCACCCGCCGAGACGACAGACGCGACTGAGACGACCGGTACGACCGAGATCGATCAGATCGCGGCAGTCACCGCGGACGCGGACGCCGGCACCGCAGCGGCCGCCGAGACCCCCGAGGCCGGTGAGGGCGAGGGCAGCGATCAGCAGCGCCGCCGTCGTCGAGGTCGCCGCGGCCGCGGCCGCGGGCGAGGCGAGTACCACGCCGACGGCACCGAGAGTGACGAGACCGTCGAGGGCGAGACGTCCGAGGACGACAAGCCCCAGGGCGGAGACGTCGAGTCCGCACCGGGTGTCGAGGACGCCGCCGAAGCCGCTGAGTCCACCGAGGGCGCTGAGCCCGCAGAGGGTGCCGAGGACGAGCAGTCCGACGCCGACGAGTCCGGTGACGGCAGTAGCCGCCGGCGCCGTCGCCGACGTCGTCGCAAGGGTGGCGCCGACGGCGAGGCTTCTTCCGAGGATGATCCGCCCAACACCGTCGTGCACGAGCGTGAGCCGCGCAGCAGGCCCCGCTCCAAGGACGAAGTTCAGGGCATCAGCGGATCGACGCGCCTCGAGGCCAAGCGTCAGCGCCGCCGTGACGGGCGCGACGCCGGTCGCCGTCGCCCGCCGATCCTGAGCGAGTCCGAGTTCCTGGCGCGCCGCGAGGCGGTCGACCGGGTCATGGTCGTCCGGGAGAAGATCGGGGGCACGAACCCCGCCGCCTCCACTCAGGTGGCGGTGCTCGAGGACGGCGTGCTCGTGGAGCACTTCGTCACCGGTACATCGTCGACGTCGATGGTCGGCAACATCTACCTCGGACGCGTCCAGAACGTGCTGCCCAGCATGGAGGCCGCGTTCATCGATATCGGCCGCGGGCGCAATGGCGTGCTGTACGCGGGTGAGGTCAACTGGGAGGCCGCCGGGCTCGGCGGCAATTCCCGGAAGATCGAGCAGGCGCTGCGCCCCGGCGACCAGGTGCTGGTGCAGGTCAGCAAGGACCCGGTGGGTCACAAGGGTGCCCGCCTGACCACGCAGATCAGCCTGGCCGGACGCTTCCTGGTGTACGTGCCTGGCGGCACCTCCACCGGTATCAGCCGCAAGCTTCCCGACACCGAGCGCAAACGCCTCAAGGAGATCCTGCGCGAGATCGTCCCGGCCGACGCCGGCGTGATCATCCGCACGGCCTCCGAGGGTGTCAGCGAGGCGGAACTCGCTCGTGACGTCACCCGGCTGCAGTCGCAGTGGGCGACGATCGAGGAGCAGGCCGCGAAGGCGGATTCCGGCAAGTCGGGGAACCCGCAGACGCTGTACGAGGAGCCCGACCTGTTGGTCAAGGTCGTCCGAGACCTGTTCAACGAGGACTTCTCGAAGCTCATCATCGAGGGCGAGAAGGCCTGGAACACGGTCGAGGGCTACATCAAGGCTGTCGCACCGGATCTGTTGTCGCGTGTCGAGCGGCATGTTGCCGATGCCGGAGCCCTGGATGTGTTCGGCACCCACCGGATCGACGAGCAGCTCGCGAAGGCGCTCGACCGTAAGGTGTGGCTGCCTTCGGGTGGCACACTGGTGATCGAGCGCACCGAGGCAATGACGGTGGTCGACGTCAACACCGGGAAGTTCACCGGTGCCGGCGGCAATCTCGAGGAGACTGTCACCCGCAACAACCTCGAGGCTGCCGAAGAGATCGTGCGCCAGATGCGGCTGCGCGACATCGGCGGCATGATCGTCGTCGACTTCATCGACATGGTGCTCGAGTCGAACCGGGACCTCGTCCTGCGTCGTCTCACCGAGGCCCTGGGCCGCGATCGCACGCGCCACCAGGTGTCGGAGGTGACATCCCTGGGTCTCGTCCAGATGACCCGCAAGAAGCTCGGAACCGGTCTGGTGGAGGCCTTCTCGACGACCTGTGAGCACTGCCACGGTCGGGGGATCGTCATCCACGCCGAGCCTGTCGAGGTGAAGTCCTCGGACGACGGCGGACGTTCGAGCCAGCCGAAGGAATCCGGCGGGCGCAAGAAGCGTGGGCGTGATCGGGCCGCCGCGGCGACTGCAGAACCCGAGACCAATGGTCAGCAGCACGGGACGGTCGAGGAAGCGGTGGTGGACGCGTCCGTCAAGCGTGCGCATCCGGTCGCCCTGGCAATGGCGGCGCACCATACGGACGATGACCATGGCGACCGTGCCGAGGCTCCGGCGGCTGATGCTCCGGCGGCTGAGGACTCGGTGAGCGAGGCTCCGGCGGCTGAGGCTCCCACGGCACCGGTACAGGAATCCGGGGTCGGCGAGGAGATGTCCGCGCCGAAGACCCGCCGGCGCAGCCGCAGAGTCTCACGTGCGGTGGCCGCGCCGGTTGCCGAAACATCCGATGCGGGAGCAGTTTTCGTGATCCCGACGACGACAGAGCCGGAACCCTCTGCTCCGGCGTCGGAACCTCAGTCGGCGGCGGTCGTGAAACCTGAGCCGGTAGCGGCGGCCGCGTCCCTGTCAGCGGCTCCGACGGTCGACGGAGTGGCGGAACCGGCACGACGGCCCCGTCGCCGTCGCGCCGCCGCCCGTCCTGCAGGCCCTCCGGTCGACGCAGAGGCCTGACCCGGCACCGTCCCCGCCGCCCCACTCGTCTGGGGCGGCGAGGGCAGCACGGGAACGACAGCAGTGTCAGTTTGACCCTGGTGGTTGCTTTCCCGTAATCTTGACCGGTCGCTACCCGGCGATACCGCTCTGCTGCGCCCGCTACGGGCATTTCGCGGGCGAGCTCGGGGTAGTAGCCACACCAGACCAGTCGCGCAGCACTGAAAGCCCGAGGGCAGCGGCGCGAGCACGTTCGAACATGCAAGGGGTAGCCGTCCGATGGCAACGTACGCGATCGTCAAGACCGGCGGAAAGCAGTACAAGGTCGCTGTTGGTGACCTCGTCAAGGTCGAGAAGATCGAGGGTGAGCCCGGCACCGCTGTCTCGCTTGCCCCGGTCCTCGTGGTCGATGGGTCCGAGCTGACCACCGACGCCGACAAGCTGGCGAAGATCTCCGTGACCGGTGAGGTCGTCGAGCACACCAAGGGCCCGAAGATCCGGATCCACAAGTTCAAGAACAAGACCGGCTACCACAAGCGTCAGGGTCACCGGCAGAAGCTGACGATCCTCAAGGTCACCGGCATCAAGTAGCTCGAGCTTTTCACCGATTCCTGGAGGGATTCGACATGGCACATAAGAAGGGTGCATCCAGCTCCCGTAACGGTCGCGATTCAAACGCACAGCGACTCGGCGTCAAGCGTTTCGGCGGCCAGGCCGTCAGCGCCGGTGAGATCCTCGTGCGTCAGCGTGGCACCCATTTTCACCCCGGCACCAATGTCGGCCGTGGCGGTGACGACACCCTGTTCGCTCTCGCTGCGGGCGCCGTCGAGTTCGGCACCAAGCGTGGGCGCAAGACCGTGAACATCGTTCCGGCTGCGGCAGAGGCCTAGGTCTCCTGCCACCTACGGACCGAGCTCGGTGACGAGTTCAGTTCCGTTCCGATCTCCCAGTAGGGGCGGGCCAGGGTCTCATACCCTGCCCGCCCCTGTTGCTATTTACGCCGCTGTCCCCACAGCGTGTACTTCGATCACACATTGTTTTTCCGCAAGAATTTGGCTGAGGAAGGATCCGGCAGTCATGTCCCGATTCATTGACCGCGTGGTGCTGCACGTCAGCGCCGGAAAAGGCGGCAATGGTTGCGCCTCCGTTCACCGCGAGAAGTTCAAGCCCCTGGGTGGGCCCGACGGTGGAAACGGCGGGCGCGGCGGGGATGTCGTGCTCGAGGTGGACAACAGTGTCCACACCCTCCTCGACTTCCACTTCCATCCGCGGGCCAAGGCAACCAACGGTACGCAGGGTATGGGCGGCCATCGTGAAGGTGCCAACGGCTCAGACCTGGTCCTGAAGGTCCCCGACGGTACCGTCGTGCTCGACAAGCACGGCAACGTGCTCGCCGACCTCGTCGGGATCGGCACCACATTCGCCGCGGCTTCCGGTGGCCGTGGCGGGCTGGGCAACGCCGCGCTGGCGTCGAAGGCGCGCAAGGCACCGGGCTTCGCACTGCTCGGCGAGGAGGGCGAGGAGCGCGATCTGGTCCTCGAACTCAAGTCGGTAGCAGACGTCGGACTCGTCGGATTTCCGTCTGCGGGCAAGTCGTCGCTGGTTTCGGTGCTGTCCGCAGCCAAGCCGAAGATCGCCGACTACCCGTTCACCACGCTCGTGCCGAACCTGGGTGTCGTCTCCAGCGGTGACACCACCTTCACCGTTGCCGATGTCCCCGGGCTGATCCCGGGTGCCAGCGATGGTCGCGGTCTGGGCCTGGACTTCCTGCGTCACCTCGAACGGTGCGCGGTACTCGCGCACGTGGTGGACTGCGCCACCCTGGAACCTGGCCGTGACCCGATCTCCGATGTCGACGCACTCGAGGCGGAGCTGGCCGCATACAAGCCGGCCCTGTCCGGCGATGCCAGCCTGGGCGACCTCGCCGACCGGCCGCGCATCGTCATCCTCAACAAGGCGGACGTGCCGGAGGCGGCCGAACTCGCCGAGATGGTGACGCCAGACTTCGAGGCACGTGGGTGGCCCGTGTTCACGATCTCGGCGGTGAGTCGGGACGGTCTGCGGCAGCTGACGTTCGCGCTTGCCAAGCTGGTCGCTGAATACCGCGAGGCACACCCCAAGGCCGAGCCCAGGCGCCCGGTCATCCGTCCGATCGCGGTGAAGGAGACCGGGTTCAGCATCATCGCAGACCCGGAGACCCCGGGCGGCTTCATCGTCCGTGGTACCCAGCCCGAGCGGTGGGTCCGGCAGACGGCGTTCGACAATGACGAGGCCGTCGGCTATCTCGCCGACCGATTGGCCCGGCTCGGCGTCGAGGACGAACTGGTCAAGCAGGGTGCCGAGCCCGGCGCGTACGTGACCATCGGCGATGTCGGCTTCGAATGGGAGCCCCAGACCGCGGCGGGTATCGACATCACGAGGACCGGTCGCGGCACCGATGCGCGACTGGATCAGGTCGACCGCATCGGAGCCGCCGAGCGTAAGCACGCACAGCGTGCGCGGCGCGGACTGCTCAGTGAGGATCCCAAAGACCAGTGAGCGAGACCAGGGCCGCCATCGCGTCGGCGCGCAGCATCGTTGTCAAGATCGGGTCGTCGGCGCTCACCAGCCTGATCGGCGGGCTCGATGTGGGCCGGCTCAATCTGCTCGCTGACGCGCTGGAGGTTCGGATGCGGGCCGGGTCGGATGTAGTAGTGGTCTCGTCCGGCGCAGTTGGCGCCGGCCTTGCGCCACTCGGATTGACCCATCGCCCAAGGGATCTCGCGACCAAGCAGGCGGCAGCGAGTGTGGGCCAACTGGCGTTGGCGCACGCCTGGGGCACCTCGTTCGCGCGGTACGGTCGGACCGTCGGCCAGGTGCTGCTCACCGCCGACGACATCGCGCGCCGAACCCAGCATCGCAACGCCCAGCGCACGCTGGACCGGTTGCGGGCGCTGCACGCGGTTGCGATCGTCAACGAGAACGACACGGTCGCCACCACCGAGTTGAGGTTCGGCGACAACGACCGGCTCGCGGCCCTGGTTGCCCATCTCGTCGGTGCCGACGCGTTGATTCTGCTCTCCGATGTCGACGGACTGTATGACGGCGATCCCAGAAAGGGCGGCGCCACACTGATTCCCGAGGTGAACAGCCCGGAGGATCTCGACGGCGTCGTTGCCGGCTCCGGGGGAGCGCTGGGCACCGGGGGGATGGCGTCCAAGCTGTCCGCCGCGCGCCTGGCCGCCGACTCGGGGGTGCCGGTGCTGCTCACCGCGGCGTCCGATGCGGCGACGGCCCTGACAACTGCCGACGTCGGCACTGTGTTCGCGGCACGGCCCACCCGGATGTCGGCGCGCAAGTTCTGGGTCCGTCATGCGGCGGACACACAGGGTGCCTTGCACCTCGACGCGGGCGCCGTGCGTGCGGTTGTGGAGCGTCGGCGTTCGCTGCTCCCTGCGGGCATCACCGCAGTCGGCGGCCGATTCTACGGCGGCGACGTGATCTCGCTGGTCGGTCCGGGTGAGCGTCCGGTGGCGCGCGGTGTCGTAGCGTACGACTCGAGCGAGATCGAGGAGATGCTGGGCCATTCGACCGGTGAGTTACCGGCGGACATGCAGCGCCCGGTCGTCCATGCGGACGATCTTGTGGCGCTGTAGATCTCAGCGCATAAGTGTCCTGGCTCGGTCGGGGAGTGCGGCGGCGAGGGACTGCAGGACGTCGGAGCTGCCCTGCTCCGTCTTGATCGCGGCGAACTCGTCGCCGCGGGTGGTGCCGCGGTTGACGATCACGACAGGTAGGCCGTCGCGGGCCGCACGGCGGACGAACCGCAGCCCCGACATGACGGTGAGCGACGATCCGACCACCAGTAGGGCATCGGCGCCGGTGACCATTTCGAACGCCGCCGCCACTCGCGGTTTGGGCACGCTCTCGCCGAAGTAGACGATGTCGGGCTTGAGCATGCCGCCGCAGCGTTCGCAGTCGACCATCCGAAAATGGTCGGTGCTCTCGACTACCGCGTCCGCGTCTGGCGCTATCTCCACGCCGGACGCCGAGGCCACTGTCTCGGCGAAGCCGGGGTTCTCGGCGTCGAGACGCTCGGCGAGCGTCATCCGAGACAGTCGGCTGCCGCAACTCAGGCAGCGCACCTGGGCGTAACTACCATGCAGGTCGATCACGTGCCGGCTGCCGGCCTTCGTGTGAAGCAGGTCTACGTTCTGGGTGATCACGCCGTGTACGACGCCGGCGCGCTCGAGCGCCGCGAGTGCACGGTGACCGGCGTTGGGCCGCGCCGCGTCCATGTGCCGCCAGCCGAGGTGATTGCGGGCCCAGTAGTGGCGGCGGAATGCGGCGTCACCGACGAACTGCTGGTAGGTCATGGGATTGCGCGGCGGCGAATCCGGACCGCGGTAGTCGGGGATCCCGGAATCGGTGGAGATTCCCGCACCGGTCAGCACGCACACGCGCCGCCCGCGGAGGACTTCGAGCACTCGATCGATCACCCGATCCAGGGTAGGCGCATGCCCGATGCGTCGAACAGATGGCGCTGCCCGTCGGGACGGTCGATCGAATGACGGTTACAGCTGCTGGGCAATGTTCGGTTGCGTCGACGTGCCGATCTGTTCCGGTTGATATGGCGCACGTCGATATGTCGGAAATGGTCTCCTCGAAGGCTCGCACTCACTATCGTGACAACCCTGGACATATGTCCAACGTCGCCGGTGTCGATCCGAATGTCAACCGCGCTTCGGTCCACGAGAAGAGAGCCCTGCATAGTGCCTGCATCCGCCCCCGGTGAGCCCGGCGAGTCCTCGCGTCGGGCTCACGTCATCCGGACGATCCTTGCCGTCGTCGTCATCGCACCACTCGCATTCGCGGCCTTTTACATGTGGGCGCTGTGGGATCCGGGTGACACCGTGAACCGGATGCCCGTCGCGATTGTGAACTCCGATGTCGGTGCCGATGTCGACGGCACCCGTATCGTCGCCGGTGACGAGGTGGTGGACGCCCTCGTGGAAAGCGGAGACGTCGCGTGGAAGGTGGTTTCGGCGCAGGAGGCGCAGGACGGCGTCGACGACGGCAGCTACTACTTCTCGGTGGTGATCCCGGAATCGTTCAGCGCCGACGTGGCCAGCGCTGCGTCCGGATCGGGCCGCAAGGCGCAACTCGACGTTGTCTACAACGACTACAACAGCCTGGTAGCAACGCCGGTGGGGGAGAGCGTGATCGCGCAGGTGCGGTCCGCAGTCTCCGAGTCGATCGGGGAGCAGTCCGTCGACCAGGTGCTCATCGGGCTCGGTGACGTCGGCAAGGGCATGGGCGAGGCCGCGGCCGGCGCACAGCAGCTTTCGGATGGTACCGGCGAGGCGTTGGCGGGCACCAACGAGCTTTACGCAGGAAGTCAGGAACTCGCCACGGGGCTCGGTCAGGCGAACGAGGGCGGCATCGAACTCGCCGCCGGCGCTGGAGAACTGGCGGCTGGGGCTGACGAGGCGGCGGCCGGGTCCGGCGAGCTGAGCGCGGGATTGAATCAGCTCATCGGTGGTACCGACGAACTCGGCGCCGGTGCTACGCAGATCAGTGAGATCGTCGACATGGTGACCGGTCCGGTCCTGGCGATCGTCGGTGAGACGGGGGAGATCGGCGGCCAGCTCGCGCAGCTGAGGGACGGCGCTCGGGAACTTGCACGGCAGCTGACCGATCCGACCGCCGACTACCGTGGAGGGCTGGTGGCCGCGGCCGCGGGCGCGGGCGAGTTGAACTCGGGACTCGGCCAGCTGTCCGACGGCGCACATCAGCTGGGCGCCGGTGCGAACGAACTGTCCGCCGGACTCGGCCAGCTCGCCCCCGGCAGCGTCCAGCTGCGCGACGGTCTCGGTCAGCTCGCGACCGGGGTCGGTCAGCTCGACGAGGGAAGCGCCCAGCTCGCGACCGGACTGTCCGATGGTGCGAAGCAGGTGCCGCAGTTCACCGACGAGGAGCGGGCCACGACGGCGAACCTGCTCTCCTCGCCGGTCGCGGTCGCGGAGCGCAACCCCAACCCGGCGGCCGGATTCGGCCCTGGCGCCGTGCCCGCGGTGATGTCCGTGCTTCTGTTCCTCTGCGGCATTCTCACGTGGTTCGTGGTGCGGCCGCGACGGGGCAGGTCGGCGCGCGTGTACGACGGCGTCGTGCGGGAGGGACTGCGCCGCTACCGCATACCGGCGCTCGTCACCCTGGTCACTGCCCTTGTCCTGTCGGTGGTCTCGCTCGTGGTGGCCGATGCGGACCCGCCGAGTGTGCTGGCCATGGTCGCAGTCATGATTCTGGTCGGCGCCGCCGCGGTGGCTTCGGGCCGACTGTTCACTGTCGTGTTCGGTGCGATCAACGGGACGTTCGTGGCCCTGGGCGCACTGATGATCCAGATCTTCGCGTTCGGCGCCGTGTATCCGATCGAGCAGATGCCGGCACCGGTGCGCTGGTTGCACGATCTGATGCCGCTGACCTGGGCGCGCAACGCAATGCGGATGGTGCTCGTCGGCTACTACGGGCCGAGGTTCTGGATCGCGGTCGGCGCGCTCGTCGCGCTCGTCGTCGCGGCGGTCCTGTTCACGATCTGGTGGCGTCGACGGCTCGAACCGGCAACGGACGATGCACCCCCGCTCGAGGATCCCACCGTGGAACTGCAGCCGATCCGCTGATCTCGGGAAGGCAGGTAGGGCCCGGCCGGCCGGGCCCTACCTGCCTTTGCTAACGGGCGGCCGCTCGATCGGCATCGTCGAGCGCGACCAACGGGTAAATGCCGTTCTCGTCGTGTACTTCTCGTCCGGTGACCGGCGGATTGAATACGCACAGCATGCGCATCGGGGTCACAGGCTCGACGCGGTGTCGCTCGTGGCCGTTCAGCAGGTACATCGAGCCGGGTCCCAGCTGGTACACCTCGCCGCTGTCGAGGTCGGTGAGGATGCCGTCGCCCTCGACCAGCCACACCGCCTCGATGTGGTTGGCGTAGTGGAACTCGTTGACCGAACCCGCACGAATCGTCGTCTCGTGGAAGGAAAACCCCACGCCGTCCCCGGCGAGTACGATGCGCTTGCTGCGCCAGTTTCCGTCGTCGCTCGTGATGTCGCGGTCGGTATCGGTGATGTCGTCGGTGGTGCGAACGATCATGGTCGATCCTCTCGTCGCAGTGGATTGTCGCCGATAGGTTTGTCAGGCAAAGACTTTCGCGGTCGCCTCGGCGAGGATGCTCAGCCCGTGGTCGAGTTCGTCGGTGGTGGTGGTCAATGGCGGCAGGAGTTTGACCACCTCGTCGGACGGGCCGGACGTTTCGGCGAGCAGTCCCTCGTCGAACGCCAGCCCGCACACCTTCACGGCCATCCCCGGATCGTCGAACACGAGGCCCTGGACCATGCCCCGGCCACGGGTGCTGACGCCGCCGAAGGTATCCGCGAGGTTGGAGAAGATTCCGTGGATGTGCGCACCCTTGTCCATCGTCGACTGTTGCAGGGCGTCGTCGGCCCAGTAGTGGTCGAGCGCGACGGTCGCGGTGACAAACGCGGGATTGTTGCCGCGGAACGTCCCGTTGTGTTCACCGGGCGCCCACAGGTCGAGTTCAGGCTTGAAGAGCGTGAGCGCCATCGGCAGCCCGTATCCGCTGATCGACTTCGAGAGCGTGACGATGTCGGGGGTGATGCCGGCGACCTCGAACGAGAAGAACGGGCCGGTGCGGCCGCAGCCCATCTGCACGTCGTCGACGATGAGTAGGATCTCGCGGCGCGCGCACAGGTCCGCGAGCGCGCGCAGCCACTCCGGGCGTGCCACGTTGACCCCGCCCTCGCCCTGCACGGTCTCGACAATCACCGCGGCGGGACGGTTGAGACCGCTGCCGGAGTCGTCCAGTACTCGTTCGAACCACTGGAAGTCCTCGGTGACGCCACCGAGGTAATTGTCGAACGGCATCGGAGTTGCGTGCACGAGCGGCACGCCCGCTCCGGCTCGCTTCATGGAGTTGCCGGTAACGGACAGTGAGCCCAGCGTCATCCCGTGAAAAGCGTTGGTGAAGTTGATGATCGACTCGCGGCCGGTGGCCTTACGGGCCAGTTTCAATGCCGCCTCGACCGAGTTGGTGCCGGTTGGTCCGGGGAACTGGACCTTGTAGTCGAGTCCACGGGGATCGAGGACGTTTCTCTTGAAGCTCTCGAGGAACTTGCGTTTGGCGACGGTCGACATGTCGAGGCCATGGGTGATGCCGTCGCCGACGATGTAGTCGACGAGTGCATCCTTCATCACCGGGTTGTTGTGCCCGTAGTTCAGGGCGCCGGCTCCGGCGAAGAAGTCCAGATACTCGCGTCCGCTCTCGTCCCGGATCCAGGACCCGGAAGCCGATTGGAAGACGGACGGCCAGCTGCGGCTGTAGCTACGCACCTCGGATTCGAGGGATTCGAAGATGCTGGTCTCGAAGGTGGTCATGGTTGTGCCTTCCTCAGGAAACGTGCCGCGGACCGATCGTGTAGAGGTCTTCGGCGGCATGCTCATCGGGAAAATCGTTCGGAGAAAATAGCTTCCGCTGTGAGATGTGTAGTCCGCGGTGAGTGGCCACGGAGGTGAAAAGTGCGATCGAAGCCGTGTTGTCCGGACTGATGGTGGTCTCCAGGGTTGAAATTCCCTGCCACATAAGGCGATCGAGTAGTCCGCTCAGCATTCGCCCGGCCAGGCCCTGTCCTCGCTGTGCGACATCCACGGCTACCTGCCAGACGAAGAGCGTGGTCGGCGCCTCGGGGCGCACGTATCCGGTAACGAACCCGACCACCTGTCCGTCGATCGCGGAGACAATCGAGGTCTGTTGAAAGTCTCTGCACCACAGAACATATGAGTAGCTCGAATTGACATCGAGCACTTGTGAATCCTTGGCGATCTCCCAGAGCCGGACTCCGTCTGAGATCTGGGGCTTACGGAACTCCACCGCGTCCGGCACGGTGGTCGGGGTAGCTCTCAGTGTTGTTGGCGTCATTGATCAATCGAACGTAACAACCTGCGGTCACGATTTCACGGGTCCACCGAATTCGGACAGAGCAGACCTCGCAGTCCTGCAGGTGGGACGGTGAATGTGAGACCTGTCACATTCGGTATCACTTGGGGGTAGCGAGAGCGAAGGGGAGGACGGAGGGCGCGCCTGCCTGGCGCAGAATTCGTGCCGCCATCGTGAAAGTCCAGCCGGTGTCGGTCACCGCGTCGAGGAGCAGCAGCGGACGGTCGAGTCCGTTCAGATCCGGGACCTCCCAGGCGCCGTCGAGACCCGCGACGCGGTATGCCGAGTTGGCGGCGGAGACGGGTGGATGGTCGGGCCGGGTGTGGAGAACGCCCAGGTCGGTGAGTCGGCCTATCTCGGCGAGGCGCGTGGTGAGCGATCGCATGAGAATCGGATGAGTCGGTGATTCGAGCGACATCACCGCGGCGGGACGCTCAGACCAGTCCCACGCGGCGAGCACCTTGATGCAGGCGTCGACGACGGCGTCCGGCACGGGCGCGTCAGGGCCGTCGAGCAGGCCGCGCAGGCGCTGGCCCCAGCCGAGATCGGACAGGCGGCCGAGCACGCGCCCGGTTTCCGGTCCGTCGGTGATCTTGCCGGACAACGAGACTCCGAGCTTCGCCATGCCGGTTGGCCACTGCTTGCGCGGTGGTAGGTCGATGCCGGGGCGCTGCAGGCGAGTTCGGGTGTCCTGCAGTGCGGCATCTGTGACATCGGCGGTGTACTTGGGGCCGACGCAGTTGTCGCATCGGCCGCAGCGGCCGTCACCGTCGTCGAGCCCCGGATCGTCGAGCTGGCGCCGCAGGAACGTCATCCTGCATTCGTCGGTGCGCTGGTAGTCGAGCATCGCCTGCTGCTCCGATTCGCGGGCTGCCTCGAGCCGGCCGTAGCGCTCGGCGTCATACGACCACGGCTCCCCGGTGGCGACCCAGCCGCCGCGGACCCGGCGGACGGCGCCGTCCACGTCGAGCACCTTGAGTACCAGTTCGAGACGGGTGCGATTGAGTTCCACGAGGGGTTCGAGGGCCTGGGTCGATTGAGGCCGGTCCGGGTCGAGTGTGTCGATGACCTTGCGGACTATGTGTTCGCGCGGGAACGACACCGACGCGAAGTAGCTCCAGATCTGCCGGTCCTCGCTGCCCGGCAGGAGCACCACCTCGGCGCTGGCCGTGGCTCGGCCGGCTCGGCCGACCTGCTGGTAGTAGGAGATGGGGGACGACGGTGCACCGAGATGCACGACGAACCCGAGGTCGGGCTTGTCGAATCCCATGCCCAGCGCGGACGTGGCGACCAGTGCCTTGACGCGGTTGGCGAGTAGATCGTTCTCGAGCACCTCACGTTCTGCGGTGTCGGTCTGTCCGGTGTAGGCAGCCACCCGGTGGCCGCGGTCCGTGAGCAGGCTCGCGAGGTCGCGGGCTGCCGACACCGTCAGGGTGTAGATGATGCCGGACCCGGGCAACTCGTCAAGGTGCTCGGCCAGCCACGCCGCGCGCTTCGTGGCCTCCTCGATGTGAACCACGGACAGGTGCAGCGACTCACGCTCGAGGCCGCCGCGCAGCACCAGCGTCTCGCCGCCGCCCACGCCGAGCTGGGTGGAGACGTCGGCCACCACCCGGTCGTTGGCCGTCGCGGTGGTCGCGAGCACCGGAATGCCATCGCCCAGTTCCGCGACCAGGGTGCGGATGCGTCGATAGTCGGGCCGGAAATCGTGTCCCCAGTCCGAGACGCAGTGTGCCTCGTCGACCACGACGAGACCGGCGTCGGCGGCGAGCGACGGCAGCACCTGATCGCGGAAGTCGGGGTTGTTCAGCCGCTCCGGGCTGACCAGCAACACATCCAGTTCGCGGGCCGCGACACGCGCGTGGATCTCGTCCCACTCGGTGACGTTGCCGGAGTTGATCGTGGCCGCGCGCACGCCGGCGCGTTCGGCGGAGGCGACCTGATTGCGCATCAGGGCGAGCAGCGGCGAGACGATCACGGTCGGCCCGTGTCCGTGCGCCCGCAGCAGCTTCGCGGAAATGAAGTACACCGCGGACTTACCCCACCCGGTGCGCTGCACCACCAGCGCCCGGCGGCGACCCACGACCAGGGCTTCGATCGCCGTCCACTGGTCCTCACGCAGCCGGGCGTCCGGACCCGCTAGGTCCCGGAGCAACCGTTCGGCCTCGTCGCGAAGATCTGCTGTGGTTGCGGTCGTCATGAATCAATCGTGCACCAGGGTGCCGACAGGTCCCGTGGCGGCACGTTGCGAACCTACTGTGACGACAGCAGTGCATCGATCTCGCTGCGTGTGGGCGAGGCCGCACTCGCGCCAGGGCGGGTCGTGGCGAGTGCTCCGGCGGCGCACGCGAAGGTCAGCGCATCGCGCGGTCCGCGGCTCCACGCGAGGGCGAGCGCCCCGGCGAAAGCGTCGCCCGCGCCGGTGGTGTCGACGGCATCGACAGGGGGAGATTCCACCGTCAGCCGGACGGCATTCGGTCCACGGTAACGCGCGCCCGATGCGCCGAGCGTCGTCACGACATGGGGGACTGCGGCCAGTGCGTCCTCGCCGAGCTGACCCTCCTCAGTCTCGTTCACGATCAGGACATGAACGGCGGCAAGTAGTTCGGCCGGAAGGGGCTGGACGGGTGAGGGGTTGAGTATCACGACTGCGTCGTGCTTGCCGGCGTGCTGTGCCGCCCTGGTGACGGTGTCCAACGGGACCTCGAGCTGGCACAGCAGCACCTCGGCGCTCGTCACGGCCTGCAATTCGTCGTCGGTGAGCGCGGAGAGCCGTGAGTTGGCGCTGGGCACGACGATGATCGAATTCTGTCCCTGCCCGTCGACGGTGATGGCGGCAACGCCGCTGGGGCCGGTGACTTCACGCAGGTGCTGGGCATCGACCTCCGCGTCGACCAGAGCCTGCCGCAGTTCGAGGGCAAACGTGTCGCCACCCACTGCGCCGACGAACGTCACCGCGGCGCCAGCCTTCGCCGCCGCAATCGCCTGATTGGCGCCCTTGCCGCCCGGAGTGGTGGTGAAGGACGTCCCGAGGATCGTCTCCCCGGACGCGGGGAGGCGTGGCGCGGTGACCACCAGATCCATGTTGATGCTGCCGACAACGGTGACCTTTGGTGCGGACATGACTCGAGGCTATGCGGATGGGGCGTGCTGCGTGAGATTACGGACGTGTCGAAGGGGCCCGCAGGCAGACTTCGACTGACGCAGGCTCCGATGCAGGCAGGCTCTGCCGCGGGGGTGGGCCGGTTCGGTTGTTGGCGGGTAGGGGTTGTTGTCGGGGGTCGATGCTGGTGGGTGGGATGAATTCGGGGTGGCGGGTGGGTCCGATGCGGACGTGCCAGTGGGAGTGGTGGAGCAGGTTGTGGTGGAAGCGGCAGAGTAGGACGAGGTTGTCGAGGTTGGTGGGTCCGCCGTCGGCCCAGTGCCGTATGTGGTGGCCGTCGCACCAGGAGGGTGGGGTGCTGCAGCCGGGGAAGGCGCATCCGGTGTCGCGGGCGTTGAGGGTTTTCCAGACGTGGAGTTCGTTGCGGTCGGTGTCTTCCGATGGTGGTGGGTCGTCGGATTCGAAGATCCGCTCGAGTTTGTGGATCTGTGTGTGCACCGTAGGTGGTGTTGGTGGCGGGACCGCGGGCGGCGTCGAGGAGTACTCGCCGGGCTGGCCAGAGTGCTTCGTCGGGCAGGCCGCGGGGTGGTTTCGGACAGAATGTCAGCACCAATGCCGTGTGGGCTGCCGAGATCTCGCCGGCGTCGAACATCTCCCGGATTTCTGGTTCCTCCCGCAGGCCTCGGGCCAAGCGTCGTATCGACAGCGCAGTTCAAACACACTTTCGAGTCAAGGTCCAGTTTCAGTTCGACTCGGGCGCTACGGGAACCGCGCTGGACCTCGCCCGACGCTGCCGCAGACGCCGAATGATCGCGAGCGCTTCGGCTCGGGTGGCAACCGACGGCGGACTCCCGGCGAGAGGCTTGCGTGCGGTCTCCGGAATGAGAAGTACCGCGATGCCGCCTATCGCTGCAGCGACCATCATGTACATCGGTGCAACAAGATTGCTGCCGGTGCTGTCCCCGAGTGCGGTGAGTACGAGTGGTGTGGTGCCGCCGAAGAGCGAGACGGCGATGTTGTATCCGATTGCGAGGCCCCCGTATCTGATTCCGGTCGGAAACAGGGCGGGCAGCACCGACGGGAAGACGCCCACGAAGAGCAGGAGCAGGCCGCCCAGGATCGCGAGGCCGAGGAAGATCGTCGCGTAACTGCCGACGCCGATGAGGAGGTAGGCGGGCAGCGACAGCGCGAAGAATCCGATGAACCCGGTGAGCAGCAGCGGCTTTCGGCCGACCCGGTCGGACAGGCGCCCGACGAACGTGATGCCGACCATCATCAGGATCATCACGACGATCATCAGGACCAGGCCGTGGGTCTCGTCGTAGCCGAGGGTGGTCGACAGATAGGTCGGCATGTAACTGAGCAGACCGTAGTGGGCGATGTTGTATGTTGCGACGAGCACGATGCACAAGACCAGTGGCCGCCAGTTGACGACGATGGTCTCTCGCAGGCGGCCGCCCATCGACTCTGACGTATCGACGAGCCTCTCCGCCTCCTCGAACTGCTGGAAGGCGGGGGTCTCGTCGAGGCGTACTCGCAGGTAGAGGCCTATCAGCCCGAGCGGGCCGGCGATCAGGAACGGGATGCGCCACGCCCAGTCGACGAGAGCCTCCGGGCTGACGGCCGTCGAGATGATCGTGACAATCCCGGCCGCCGCGACATACCCGGCGAGTGTGCCGAATTCGAGGAAGCTCGACAGGAAACCGCGGCGCTTGTCGGGTGCATATTCGGCGACGAATGTGCTTGCGCCGCCGTACTCTCCACCTGTCGAGAACCCCTGCAGCAGGCGGAACAACACCAGCAGGATCGGAGCGAGGATGCCGATCGAGCCGAAGCTCGGGATCAAGCCGATCGCAAAGGTGCTGCCCGCCATCAGGATCATGGTGGTGGCGAGCACCTTCTTGCGTCCGACCCGGTCGCCGAGGGGGCCGAAGAACAGGCCGCCGAGCGGACGAACCACGAAGGCGGCAGCAAAGATTGCGAACGTCGAGAGCAGCTGCGCGGTGCCGCTGGCGTCCGGGAAGAAGACCTTGCCGATCGTGGTGGCAAGATAGGCGTAGATGCCGAAGTCGAACCACTCCATGGCATTTCCGAGCATGGTGGCCTTCACGGCGCGTTTCACCGCGGCGTCGTCGGTGACGGTGACTTCGGACGGCCTGATGAGCTCGTCGGCTGCGGTCGCGTCCAGCGGTGCCGTCGAGGGATCTGATGGTGTCATCGTGGGCGCTCCCCAGCGCGGTGCCATCCGGCGGGGCGCGTGCCTGATGCACGCATCTTCTTGTCGCCCGCTCGTCTGGCGTGCCGGTCGGGAATGTCGTCCGTGGCCCTGTGGCTCTGTCCGACCCCCGCCGGACGGCTCTGGCGCACGGCGTGCCCAGGATGCCAACAGGACATCCGGGGCTACCAGCGTTAGCTTCGTCAACCTAACAAAGCCGGGCCGGGGTTGCTGGGTTACCGAATCCGGCGCGGCCGGTGGTCAGTACCGGGACGAGGCGCGTCCGAGAAGGGCGTAGTAGCCGGCGCCGACGAGGATTCCGAACACCGCGCCGACGGTCAGTGCAGTGCGTCCGGCGGTGCTGAAGAACAGCAGAACGACGACGAAAGCGAGGAACGCGAGCGAGATCCAGTTGGTGACCGGCGCTCCCGGCAGCCGGTAGTCGGACGCCGGCACCGCGCCGCGCGCGACGAGTCGTCGATAGCGCAGGTGGCAGACCAGGATCACGCTCCAGACGAAGATGATCCCGATCGTCGACACCGAGGTGATGTAAACGAACGCGCGATCGGGCGAGAGCAGATTCACGATGACGCCGATGATCATCACGGCGGCGGACATGGTGATGCCCGCATAGGGGACCTGACGGCTGCTGAGTCGGCTGAGTACCGCGGGTGCTTCCCGTCTGAGCGACAGGCTGCGCAGCATCCGGCCGGTTGAGTAGATGCCCGAGTTGCATGAGGACAGCGCAGCGGTGAGCAGCACGAAATTCATGATGCCCGCGGCGGCCGGGATGCCGATCTGCTGCAGGACCTCGACGAACGGACTGGCCCCGGCTCGGAAGTCACGCCAGCTGGCCACCGACAGGATGACCACAAGTGAGCCGATGTAGAACAGTCCGATGCGGAAGGGCAGCGTGTTGATCGCCTTGCGCAGGGTCTGCTTGGGGTCCTTCGCCTCGCCGGCGGTGACACCGACCAGTTCGACGCCGACATAGGCGAACATCACCACCTGCAGCGTCATCAGTGCGCTACCGAAGCCGTTAGGGAACACTCCGCCGTCGGCCCACAGGTTCGTGACGGTGGGGTTGGTGGCGTGACCGAAGCCCAGCGTGAGGACGCCGACGCCGATCAGGATCATGCCCAGGATCGCGGTGATCTTGATGGCGGCGAACCAGAACTCGGCCTCGCCGAACAGTTTCACCGAGATCAGGTTTGCCGCGAACAGCACGATCAGGACCACGAGTGCGGTGAGCCAGGCGGGCACGCTCGGCCACCAGTACTCGATGTACTTGCCGGCCACCGTGATCTCGGCCATGCAGGTGGCAGCCCACACGGCCCAGTAGGCCCAACCGGTGGCGAAGCCGAGGAATCGGCCGAGGAACTCCTCCGCATATTCGGCGAAGCTGCCCGAGACCGGCCGGTAGGTGAGCAGTTCGCCCAGTGCTCGCATGATGACGAAGATCACGAGGCCGGCCGCGAGGTAGGCAAGGATCAGGGCCGGGCCCGCCTCCTCGATGGCCCCGCCAGCGCCGTAGAACAACCCGGTGCCGATCGCGCCGCCGAGGGCGATCATCTGGATGGTGCGGGAGTTGAGTCCGCGGCTGTACCCCTCGGACGGTGCTTCTGGGATTGTCTCGTGCTGTGACACTGACATTTCCTTCGCGGACGGCACTTGGGCAGATCGATTATGCGCCTGACACGGTCGCTAATCTGTAGACATGACTGCCGCAACGCATACTTCACCCGCAGCCGGCGAAGCCGGAGACACCCGAGAGGCGGTGCACGCAGCTGCCCGTCGCGCGCGTGTCGCGTCCCGGGTCCTGGCGCTGCTGACCACGGCAGAGAAGGATGCTGCGCTGCACGCGGCTGCCGACGCGCTGTTGGCGGCGACGGAGAGTGTCCTCGCCGCGAATGCCGAGGACATCGAAGCCGCGCGCGCCTCCGGTACCGAGGAGTCGCTGCTCGACCGTTTGCGGCTCACCGCGGATCGTGTCGAGGGCATCGCATCGGGTCTGCGGCAAGTCGCCGGCCTGCAGGACCCGATCGGTGAGATCGTCCGCGGGTCCACGCTGCCCAACGGTCTCGAGATCCGTCAGGTCCGCGTACCGCTCGGAGTGGTCGGCATGGTCTACGAGGCCCGCCCCAACGTCACTGTCGATGCGTTCGGTCTCGCGCTCAAGTCCGGTAATGCGGCGCTGCTGCGCGGATCCTCGTCGGCGGCCCATTCCAACGCCGCGCTCGTGAAGGTGCTCCGCACCGCGCTGGCCGCGCAGGGTCTGCCCGAGGACGCCGTCCAGCTGCTGCCCAGTGCGGACCGCTCGAGCGTCACCCACCTGATCCAGGCGCGCGGCCTGGTCGATGTCGTCATCCCGCGCGGCGGTGCCGGCCTGATCAACGCCGTCGTGCGCGACGCGACCGTGCCCACTATCGAGACCGGTGTCGGTAACTGTCACGTGTACGTGCACTCCGCCGCGGATCTGCAGATGGCGGAGAAGATCGTCATCAACGCCAAGACACGTCGACCCAGTGTGTGCAATACCGCCGAGACGCTGCTGGTTGATGCCGCGATCGCGGACACCGCCGTTCCGCAGCTGCTGCAGGCACTGCAGATGCACAGTGTCACCGTCCACGGCGACCTGCCCGGACTGGTTCCTGCCACCGAGGGCGACTGGTCCGAGGAGTACCTCACCCTCGACATCGCCTTGAAGGTGGTCGACGGCATGGACGCGGCGATCGCACACATCGACGAGTACGGCACGGGCCATACCGAGGCGATCGTGACGTCCGATTTGTCCGCAGCGCGTGAGTTCACCGCCCGCGTCGACGCTGCCGCGGTTATGGTCAACGCCTCGACTGCGTTCACCGATGGTGAGCAGTTCGGGTTCGGTGCGGAGATCGGGATCTCCACACAGAAGCTGCACGCCCGCGGCCCGATGGGGCTGGGCGAGCTCACCTCGACCAAGTGGACTGTCTGGGGAGACGGTCATACCCGATCGGCCTGACGGCCCGAAAGGAGCGAGCGTGGACCGCGCTCTGCCGACTGCACCGCCGCTGTTCGCGAGTGTCGACGATGTCGCTCTGCGCCTCGCCGAAACCGGCTACCTGGCCGACAAGGGGACCGCGACCGCGGTGTTCCTCGCGGATCGGCTGGGCAAGCCGCTGCTCATCGAGGGCCCTGCAGGTGTGGGCAAGACGGAGTTGGCGCGCGCCGTCGCGCAGACGTCCGGGGCAGAGCTGGTGCGCCTGCAGTGCTACGAGGGCGTCGACGAGTCCCGCGCGCTGTACGAGTGGAATCACGCGAAGCAGATCCTCCGCATTCAAGCCGCTGGGACGAGCGGAGCGACGGGGAATGTCACTGCCGATCACAGCTGGGACGCGACCAAGCAGGATGTCTTCTCGGAGGAGTTCCTGTTGTCGCGTCCGTTGCTGACCGCGATCCGCCGTGAGGATCCGACGGTGCTGCTGATCGACGAGGTGGACAAGGCCGACGTCGAGATCGAGGGTCTGCTACTCGAGGTCCTCAGCGACTTCGCGGTCACCATTCCCGAGCTGGGCACCATCACCGCGACCCGCAAACCGTTCGCGGTGCTCACCTCGAATGCCACCCGCGAACTGTCGGAGGCGCTCAAGCGGCGCTGCCTGTTCCTGCATCTGGAGTTTCCGGACGCTGACCTCGAGCGCCGGATCCTCGCGAGCCGCGTGCCTGAACTGCCCGAGTCCGTCGCCGAGCAACTGGTGCGCACCGTCGGCGTGTTGCGCGGCATGCAGCTCAAGAAGGTGCCGTCGGTGTCGGAGACCATCGACTGGGGTCGCACTCTCCTCGCGCTGGGGCTCGACACTCTCGATGACGACGCTGTTCGCGCGACGATGGGTGTGGTGCTCAAGCACCGCGCCGACCAGCAGCGTGCGGCAGCTGAGCTGCGCCTGAACTGAAAGGACGAAGTCGATGGCCACCTCGCCCGCACACCGTCGCGGTGGTCCGCCGGCGCCGCACGGTATACCGGGGCATCTCGTCGACTTCGTCGAGGCCCTACGCCGACGCGGCATCGCGGTCGGCCCGTCCGAGACCGTCGATGCAGGTCGGGTAGTGGCCGTGCTGGACCTGCTCGACCGGGAGGCGCTGCGCGAGGGTCTCGCATGTTCGCTGCTGCGGCGTCCGACGCACCGCGCCACCTTCGATGCCCTGTTCGACCTGTGGTTTCCCGTCGGCCTCGGAGTCCGCGAGGACAGCGGTGCGGACAGGTCGCTGCCGCGGACACCCGACGGTGAGCTCGACCTCGATGTGCTGCAGGAGGTGCTCGCCGAACTGCTGTCCGATGACTCCCCGGAGGCGCTCGCCGAACTAGAGGCGCTTGTCGCGCAGATGGTCGAGGAACTCGGTAAGTACGAGTCGGTCAACGGACCGTCCTTTTCCGCGTACCAGGCGCTGCGCAACCTCGCCCCCGAGAGACTTCTCGAGAAGATTCTCTCCGGCCTGCTCGGTAACCAGCAGGCCGGTGACCGCCCGGCCGGCAACTATGCGTCCGAGGTCGCCAAGCGGGCGGCCGTCCAGCGGATCGACGACTTCCGGAGGATGGTCGAGTCCGAGACCCGGCGTCGCTCCGCCGAACAGATAGGCAAGGACCGCGTGGCGAGCTACGGCGTGCCGAAGCTCGCCGAGGAGGTGGACTTCCTGCGCGCGTCGGACTCCGAGCTGACGGCGCTGCGGCGTAGCGTCACCCCGCTGGCACGGCTGCTGGCGAGTCGGCTGGCGGTGCGGCGTAGCCGGGCCCGGGCTGGCGCGATCGACCTTCGCCGCACGCTGCGGAAGTCGATGTCGACCGGCGGCGTGCCGATCGACCTGGTACAGCGCAAGCCGCGCCCGGCCCGTCCCGAACTGGTGCTGATGTGCGACGTCTCCGGGTCGGTTGCCGGTTTTTCCCACTTCACGCTGCTGCTCGTCCATGCGCTGCGCGAGCAATTCTCGCGGGTACGGGTATTCGCGTTCATCGACACCACGGATGAGGTCACCCGCTTCTTCGACAGCGGTTCCGATTTGGGTGTCGCGATGTCGCGGATGGTTCGGGAGGCCGATTTGATCACGTATGACGGGCACTCCGACTACGGCCATGCGCTCGGGGTGTTCGCGGAGCGCTACGCCCACTCGATAACCAGTCGCAGCTCGTTGCTCGTGCTCGGTGACGGGCGCAACAACTACCGCGACCCGGGTCTGCCGGCGCTCGAACATCTGGTGTCGGTGGCCAAGCATGCGCACTGGCTCAACCCGGAACCGCGTGGTCAATGGGGTACGGGCGACTCGGCCGCGCTGGTCTACAACGAGGTGATCGACATGCACGAGTGCCGTTCTGCGCAGCAGCTCGCGGCGGTGGTCGCCGGTTTGCTGCCTGTGTGAATTCGTGAGCTGCGCCGACACGTAAGCTGGATCATCGTGCAGCAGCCGACAGCGATCACCCCTCGGCGCCGACTGGGCGTGATGGGTGGCACCTTCGATCCGATCCACCACGGTCACCTCGTGGCGGCCAGTGAGGTCGCGGATCGATTCGCTCTCGACGAAGTGATCTTCGTGCCCACGGGGCAGCCGTGGCAGAAGGATGACCGCGACGTCAGTCCGGCCGAAGATCGCTACCTGATGACGGTCATCGCGACCGCGTCGAATCCGAGGTTCTCGGTGAGCCGCGTCGACGTGGACCGCGCCAAAGTCACCTACACCGTGGATACTCTTCGTGATCTGAGCGCTCAGCACCCCGATGCCGAGCTGTACTTCATCACCGGGGCGGACGCGCTCGAGAGCATCCTGTCGTGGCAGGATTGGGAGGAGCTGTTCGGACTCGCCAAGTTCGTTGGAGTCTCGCGTCCGGGCTACGAGCTGCACACTGAGCATCTGGCCACGCACCTCGAGCGGCTTCCTGAGAACGCGGTCACGTTGATCGAGATTCCGGCCCTTGCCATTTCGTCGACGGACTGTCGTGTGCGTGCGCGGGAACACCGGCCGGTGTGGTACCTCGTTCCGGACGGGGTCGTGCAGTACATCAGCAAACGAAACCTGTACCAGCCGATCGGGGTGCAGCGTCTGGATGGCGCGGTCACCATGTCCGAACCGGTTCCCGCGCGACAGCTGCATGCGGAGCCACCACAACCTTCAGAACAAGCAGAACCGGGAGAACACTGAGTGAGTGCATCGAACGAGGCCATCGAAATGGCACGGATTGCCGCACTGGCGGCCGACGAGAAGTTGGCCTCGGATGTGGTGGTCCTCGATGTCTCGGAGCAGCTGGTCATCACCGACTGCTTCGTCATCGCCTCCGCAGCCAACGAGCGTCAGGTCAACGCGATCGTCGAGAACATCGAGGACCGGTTGCGTGAGGCCGGACACAAGCCGGTCCGTCGCGAGGGCACCCGCGAGGGGCGTTGGGCGCTGCTCGATTACGTCGACATCGTTGTTCACGTCCAGCACACCGACGAGCGCAATTTCTATGCACTCGACCGGTTGTGGAAGGACTGCCCCGAGATAGCCGTCGAGGGTGTCGAGCCGAGGCAGCTGTCGATCGACTCCGACCCGGACGACGTAGCGGGGGAGTCGGAGCAGTGACGGCGACCGCGGCCGGGTCCGCGGTCAGGCGTCTGATTCTGCTGCGGCACGGTCAGACCGACTACAACGCCGGAAATCGGATGCAGGGGCAGCTCGATACCGATCTGTCGGATCTCGGCCGGGAGCAGGCGAAGGTGGCGGCGCAGGCACTCGCCGAGCATCGCCCCTTCGTCATCGTGTCCTCCGACCTGCGGCGTGCATTCGACACGGCAACTGCGCTCGGCGACCATATCGGGTTGCCCGTGGAGACCGATACCCGACTGCGCGAGACGCATCTCGGGGATTGGCAGGGGATGACCCACACGGAAGTCGACGAGATCGCGCCGGGTGCGCGGACCCGGTGGCGGACCGATGCGGAGTGGGCGCCGCCCGCCGGTGAGAGCCGGATCGAGGTCGCGGCCCGCAGCCTGCCTCTCGTACAGGAACTGCTTGCCCGGCACGAGTCGTGGGGGCCGCAGCCGCTGGTCCTGGTAGCGCACGGCGGCTTGATCGCGGCATTGACGGCCCGTCTGCTCGACCTTCCGGTCGATCGGTGGCCGGTGCTCGGTGGGCTCGGCAACACCAGCTGGGTGCAGCTCAGCGGACACGGGGAGGGGACAGATCCGGTATGGCGGTTGGATGTGTGGAACGCGTCTGCGAGCGTGGCCAGTGACGTCCTCTGACGGCGGTGCCGTCGATCGGATGCTGGACGGCGGTGCCGTCGATCGGACGCTGGACGGCGGTGCCGTCGATCGGATGCTGGACGGCGGTGCCGTCGATCGGACGCTGGACGGCGGTGCCGTCGATCGGACGGACGGGGCGCCGGTCCTACTGGTGCTGGCCGATTCGCTCTCGTACTACGGTCCCAAGGGGGGACTGCCGGCGGATCATCCGAGGATCTGGCCCAATCTGGTCGCCCGCGAGCTGGGCTGGCGAGTGGAGCTGGTGGCCCGTATCGGCTGGACCAGCCGGGATGCATGGTGGGCGCTGACGCAGGATCCGCGGGTATGGGCGTCCGTTCCGCACGCCGGTGCCGTCGTCTTCGCGGTGGGCGGGATGGATTCGTTGCCGTCCCCGCTGCCGACCGCGCTGCGTGAGCAGCTGCGGTACATCCGGCCGCCGGTGCTGCGCCGCATCGTACGGTCCGGCTACCAGTGGCTGCAGCCGCGGTTGTCCAAGTTGGGCAGGCCGGTGGCGCTGCCGCCCAGACTGTCGGTCGAGTATCTGGAGAGTTGCCGGGACGCGTTGGCGGCGATCCGCCCCGATCTGCCGGTGATCGGCACGTATCCGTCGGTTCACCGTTGCGATGCGTACGGGCAGGTCCACTCGGGCCGGGAGCCTGCGGTGCGGGCGCTCGAGGCGTGGTCGACCGAGAAGCATGTTCCGATGGTCGATCTCGCGGCCGCGGTACGGGAGAACATCTTCTCCGACCGGGCGAACCCGGATGGCATCCACTGGGGCTGGGAGGCCCACGAGGAAGTCGCCGCCGCGATGATCGCCGCGGTCGAGATCGCCCGTCGCAGTGCGGCACGCGACGAGCTCGAAATAGGGTAGGGGCCGTGTCTGTCGTCGTCGTGACCGATTCCTCGGCCTGCCTCTCACCCGAGTTGGCGGACCGGTTCGGGATCCGTGTCGTGCCCCTGCACGTGCTCACTGGCGGCCGGGATTTTCGAGAGGGTGTCGATGCTGTTCCGGACGACCTGTCCGGAGTGACCACATCGGGCGCCTCTCCGGGGGAGCTCACCGACGCGTACGCTGCGGCCCTGGCCGACAGCGACGGTGACGGTGTGGTCGCGGTCCACATTTCGCGTCAGCTGTCCGGTACCTGGGAGGCTGGACGGCAGGCTGCCCAGAAGTTCGGCGAGAAGGTGCGGATCGTCGACTCGCAGTCGACGGCAATGGGTCTGGGCTATCCGGCGCTCGCCGCGGCTCGCGTGGCCCGCGCCGGCGGAGGCCTCAAGGCGGTGTATCAGAAGGCGGTGGACGTCGCGGCCCGGGGGCGGTTGCTCATCGTCGTCGACCGGCTCGAGCACCTGCGCCGCGGCGGCCGCATCGGCACTGCGGCTGCACTGCTCGGGACGGCACTGGCGATGAAGCCGGTCCTCCATGTGGTAGAGGGCAAATTGGTGCTGCGCGAGAAGACGCGTACGTCGACGAAGGCATTGAGCAAGTTGGTCGACGCCGCCGTAGAACAGGCTGGGACGGAGTCAGTCGCTCTCGCGGTGCATCATTTGCACGCGCCCGAACGTGCCGCCGCGGTCGCCGCAGAGTTGCGCCAGCGGATCACAGGCATCGGTGAGCTGGTCGTCACCGAAATCGGCGCTGTGCTCGGCGCCCACGTCGGCCCGGGCGCGGTCGGAGTTGTGGTCTGTCCGGGTGATGCGGAAGAGATCACGCCGGACGGCGGCCCGGAGCCGTCATCCACATCCGCGCACTGATCCACAGACTTTCTTACCGCGGCACTTTCGGGCATTTCGTGGTCGGGGGCGAGCCCTACCGTCAGCCGCATGGGTACCGAACATGATCGTGCGAGGGTGCGCCGGAGGCTGGCGGCGTCCGCCGCGCCCCAGGCAGCACGCGGTGACGACACTGCGGACTTCGAGCCGGCCGAGGCGCCGTTTGTCGATCGTGGTGGCCGCTCGCGGATGCCGGGCTGGCTCGAGGACCCGGACGACGCCGCACACGGCGAAGATCCTGAGCATGGGTTCAGGCTCTGGCGGGGCACACGACTGAATCCGGGGCGACGGGGTGCGGTCGCGCTGGTTGTCGTCGGGCTCGTCGCGGCAGGGATCGCGGCGGTGTCGGTATGGCGGGACCGGCCGACCGCACAGGCCGTTCCACCGTTGCCCGCGGTCGAGGTCGGGGGACCGGAATCTGCTGTCTCTGTTGTTCCTTCCGTGCCGGCGCCACCGTCGGCGCAGTCGGTGCCACCTGCGCCTGACGCGCAGGTGGTGGTCAGCGTGGTGGGTCTGGTCAACCAGGCGGGTCTGGTCCGGCTTCAGCCTGGGGCACGTATCGCAGATGCACTCGCGGCAGCGGGCGGGCCGAAGCCTGGCGCAGATCTGTTGGGGCTGAACATGGCCGAGCGCGTGGGCGATGGAGACCAGATCCTGGTGGGCGTCGCGCCGCCCGAGGGATCCCCGGGAACGGTCGGCAGTGCACGGGTCGGGGCCGGTGCGCCGGGGCAGTCGGCGGGCGTCGGGTCCGGCACACCCGTTGGCAAGGTCAATCTCAACACCGCGACCGAAACAGAGCTGGACGCTCTGCCGGGGGTGGGCCCCGTGACCGCGAAGGCGATTGTCGCGTGGCGGCAGACGCATGGCAGGTTCACCGATATCGAGCAGCTGGGTGAGGTCGACGGGATCGGACCGGCCCGGATGGCGAAACTACGCGAACTGGTTGCACTCTGATGGATTCGGATTCCCGCCCACTCGATCTGCGGCTGGTTCCGGCCGCGGCGGCGTGCTGGGGCGCGACTCTGGTCGGGCTGCACGCCGGATGGGTTGCCGCCGGGGTCCTGTCCGTGGTTCTCGGAGTGGTTGCGGCCGCACTAGGCCTAGCACTGGCGGTGGCGCGGCGACGAGGTGGCGCCGGAAACATGCCGGCCTCCGGCATCGCGGCAGGCCTGATCGCCGCGGCACTGATCGGGGCGGGATTCGGCGCGGCGATCGCGGTGCGGGCCCACGCGGTCGCGTCGCACCCGCTCGCGGATCGGGTGCAGTCCGGCGGTACCGCAACTCTGGACGTGGCCCTCGACGACGACCCGAAAGTACTGCGCAGCAGCGGTTTCGGTGGTCAGCGGCAGCTGATGATCCGCGCCTCGCTGCGGTCTGTGCGGGATGGGGTGTCGGTGATCAGGACGGGCGGGGCGGTGCTGATCTTCGCCCAGGGTGCGGACTGGGAGGTACTGCTACCGGGACAACAAGTGACCCTGCGCGGGCGCTTGGCCCCGCCCGATCGCAGCGATCTCACGGTCGCCGTCGTGCGGGCGACGGGACCGCCGACCCGGGTCGAGGAGCCGCCGCGGGTGCAGCGCTGGGCCGGTGCGATCCGTGACCGGTTCGCTGCTGCGACCGCGGCGGCGTTGCCTCCCGAGCAGGCGGGTCTACTGCCCGGGCTGGTCGTCGGGGACACCTCGGCGCTACCGCAGCAGGTGAAGGACGAGTTCACTGCAGCGGGACTAGCGCACTTGACGGCGGTATCCGGGGCCAACATCTCGATCGTCCTCGGCGCGGTGCTGCTGGCGGTCCGCGGAATCGGGGTGGGTCCCCGGATGGGAGCCCTGCTGGCAGCACTTGCGTTGGCGGCATTCGTCGTCGTCGCACGGCCGTCGCCGAGTGTCCTGCGCGCGGCCGCGATGGGCTGTGTCGCGCTGTTGGCGTTGGTGACCGGCCGTCGGAAGCAGGCCATCCCGGCCCTCGCTTCGGCAGTCGTTCTGCTGCTTGCGCTGTTCCCCTCGCTTGCAGTCGATTTCGGATTTGCACTGTCGGTGGTGGCGACTGCGGGACTGGTGCTGCTCGCGCCGATCGCGGTCCACCGACTACGGGAACGGGGGTGGCCGCGGTGGCTCGCCGAGATGTGTGCGGTCGCGGTCGCAGCGTTCGTGGTGACAGCGCCAGTGGTCGCCGCGATGTCGGGGGCCGTGAGCCTCGTGTCGATCGTCGCGAACATCCTCGTCGCGCCGGTCGTCGCGCCGCTCACGGTGATCGGGGCGGTGACGGCACTGTTCGCAGCTGTGTGGCTCCCGGCCGCAACCCTCCTCGTCCGGGTCGCGGGCCCACCGCTGTGGTGGCTCCTCGAGGTGGCGGACCGGGCCGCGTCCTTCCCTGGCGCGACCTTCGCGGTGGCGCCTGGGCTGGTAGGTGCCCTCGTCGTCGCGGCCGTCCTGTTGGTGGGGGGAGTGGGACTGCGCTACCAGTGGTCGAGGCGAATGATGCTGGCGCTCGGAGTCGGTGTTGCGGTGGTGTGGGTGCCGACGCGGCTCCATCCGCCGGGATGGCCGGCGGCCGGATGGAGCGTCGTCGTATGCGACGTCGGTCAGGGCGACGGCCTGGTCCTCGCTACCGGCGACGGACGCGGCGTGGTCGTCGATGCCGGGCCGGATCCGCGACTGATGGACGCGTGCCTGGACCGGCTCGGCATCGAGGAGATCCCGCTGATGATCGTCACGCATCTGCACGCGGACCACTATGGCGGCCTGGACGGGGTTCTCGGTGACCGCACCGTCGGTGCGATCGCGATCGGCCCGGCGAGGTTGCCCGCAGGCGGCTTCCGGTTCGTGTCGGCTGCCGCGTCCCGTACCGGTGTCGCGTTGGTCCGTCTCGAGCCCGGACGCGAGATGAGGGTGGGCACGCTGCGGCTGCGGGTGCTGGGGCCGCTACTGCCGGTGCCGCGCGATCCCGCCGACGCGGACGATTCCGCGAACGATCAGTCTCTGGTGATGATGGCGGATACCCCGACGGGCACCGTACTGCTGACCGGTGACGTGGAGGAATCGGGTCAACGTGCCCTGCTCCGCTCCGGAATACCGTTGCGGGCGGATGTCCTCAAGCTTCCGCATCACGGATCTCGCACCACCGCAACAGAGTTCCTGGCGGAAGTCCGTCCCCGGGTGGCGCTGGTCAGTGTCGGCGCCGGAAACTCGTTCGGTCACCCCCATGCGGGCATAGTCCGGCAGCTCGACGCCCTGGGTGCAGTCACGATGCGCACTGACCGGCATGGTGATGTGGCGTTGGTCCGGTCGGGGTCCGGGGCACTTGCCGTGGTGGGGCGTTCCCATGGGACTATCGTCCGGTGAGCACCTCATCTCGGCCCGAACCGCTCCACCTCGTACTCGGTGACGAGGAACTGCTGGTGGAGCGAGCGGTCGCGTCCGTCGTCGGAGCAGTCCGTGCCGCTGCGGGATCCGCCAGCGAGGACGTCCCCGTCTCGAGGCTGCGAGCGGGCGATGCGAGTGCGCCCGAACTGGCGGAGCTACTCAGTCCGTCACTGTTCGCGGAGGACCGTGTGGTGGTGCTCGAAGCGGCAGCCGAGGCGGGTAAGGACGCGGTGACGCTCGTCCAGGATGCAGCCGCGGATCTGCCGGAGGGCGTCGTTCTGGTGGTTTTGCATTCCGGCGCCGGACGCGCGAAGGCCATGGCGGGCGTTCTGCAGAAGTGCGGGGCGACGGTGCACCAGTGCGCAAAGCTCAAGTCCGGTGATCGAGTCGACTTCGTACGCGGTGAGTTCCGCGCCGCGGGCGTGCGAGTCTCACCCGAAGTTCTCCAGGTGGTTGTCGAGGCCGTCGGATCCGACCTCCGTGAGCTCGCTGCCGCCTGTTCGCAACTCGTCGCCGACACCGGCGGCAAGATCGATACCGCCGCAGTGCAGCGCTACTACTCGGGCAAGGCGGAGGTGTCCGGATTCGACGTCGCGGACAAGGCGGTCGCTGGCGACCGGCGGGGTGCGATGGAGGCTCTCCGGTGGGCAATGCACCGCGGTGTCGCGCACGTGCTGCTCGCTGATGCGCTGGCGGATGCAGTCCACACGATCGCGCGGGTGGGTTCCGCGGGGCGGGGCGATCCGTTCCGGATGGCGTCGGACCTCGGCCTGCCGCCATGGAAGATCAAGAAGGCGCAGGGACAGGCGCGCGGCTGGGATCCGGTGTCGATCGGTGAGGCACTCCAGGTGGTGGCCAAGCTCAACGCCGACGTGAAGGGTCAGGCCGCTGACGCGGACTATGCAGTCGAGTGGGCGGTGCAGCGCGTCGTGGAGCTCCACGGCAGCAACTGAATCCGTGCCGGTCGCTCGCTCGCCGACTTGGGCGTCCTGCGGAGGTTCGGGACGGACGGCTCGGGGTGCAAACGAGGCTCAGGGCGCAAACGAAGTAGCCCCCGATCGATGATCGGGGGCTACTTCTACAGAGCTTGCGACGGTTGAACCGTCAGAAACTTGTCAGAGAGAGTTGGCGACCTGCGCGAGCGCCGACTTCTTGTTGGCTGCCTGGTTGGAGTGGATGACACCCTTGCTGGCTGCCTTGTCGAGCTTGCGGCTGGTGGAGACGAGGAGCTCGTTGGCCTTGTCCTTGTCACCGGCTGCCGCGGCCTCGCGGAAGGAACGGATCGCCGTGCGCAGCGAGGACTTGACCGACTGGTTGCGGAGTCGGTTGCGCTCGTTGGTGCGGATCCGCTTCACCTGGGACTTGATGTTGGCCACGCGTAAAATCCTGTCGTCTTTGCTGGTTACTGTCGAAAAGCTCTGGGCACATGGAAGTGCCGACGGCCGACACTACCAGCAATCGCGCGGCGATCCCAAACTGCGGGGTGAGATCGGCCCGGACGTATCCGAATCTGCTGTGAAACTACCGGTCTGTCCGTAGGGTCCCGATTGATTCACACAGCTGATTCCCGGGATCGAGAGGTGGGTGTATGTCTACAGCGCAGGAAGTTGCCGAGAAAGAGCCGATTTCGGACCTCAAGAAGTACCTGGCGGAGGGAATTGGCACATTCGTTCTGGTGTTTGCCGCGGTGGGCACTGCGGTGTTCTCTGGTTCCGGTGTAGGTCAACTGGGAATCGCACTCGCGTTCGGCCTGACCCTGATGTTCCTGGTCTACTCGATCGGCCCTATCTCGGGCTGCCATGTCAATCCGGCGGTGACGCTGGGGCACTTTATTCTGGGACGGATCTCGGCGGTCAAAGCCGGCATTTACGTCGCGGTTCAGGTGATCGGCGGTCTGGCCGCGGGTCTGGCCGTCTATGCCATCGCGCAGAGTCTTCCGAGCTACAACCGCACCGAGAACGGCCTGGCTGCGAATGGCTGGGGCGCGCACAGTCCGTCCGCCGAGAGCGGACCCCTCGGCCGGCTGGTCGAGTCCGGCTACGGGATCGGTGCCGCGATGACGGTGGAGATCCTGTTGACCGCACTGCTGGTGTTCGTGGTGCTGGCTTCCACCGATCAGCTTTCCGACGTTCCACTCGCGGGGGTGTCGATCGGATTCACCCTCGCGGTGATCCACCTGATCTCGATTCCGATCGACAACACGTCCGTCAACCCGGCCCGCAGCATCGCTGTTGCCCCGTACCAGCCCGGCGCTATGGGGCAGCTGTGGCTGTTCATCGTGTTCCCGCTGATCGGCGGAGCCCTCGGTGCAGTGGTCTACCGGGCACTGTTCGGACGCTACAACCGACTCAACGACTGACGTCTTCACAACAACTGACCGTCACGAGGACGGTTGTGTTCGGGGGTGCTCGTTCGAGGAGGGCCCGATGTCAGGTCCAGCTGTAGTCCGCGCGCAGGCGGGTGGCGACAGCGTCGAACCGGGCCCGCTCGAGAATCGCGCCCTCGCGCCGGATGCCGGCCTCGGGGACGTCGAGGATGCGATCCAAGCGGATCCAGCTTGGACGGTTTCCGGTATCCCACGGGCCCTTGCCCAGCGCGAGCCAGTTGCGATCTTCGTCGCGCTCGCTGTTCGACGACAGCATCAACCCGAGCAGGGTGGGTCCGTCACGTCCGACGACGAGCACCGGCCGGTCCTTGCCTTGCGCCGGATCGTCTTCGAAGGCCACCCAGGTCCAGACCACCTCACCGGGGTCGGCCTGTCCGTCCAGGCTGGGGGAGTATTCGACGCGGCGGGCCCGATGCGCCGTCGGCGACGAGTTCCGGGTGACCGGGCGACCTGCCGGAACCGTGGGATGCGGTGGACCCGTGATCGCCTCCGTGGCGCGTTTGACCGGCTCGGTCTTCTGCAGCTGTCGGAGCAGTTCGGTTCCCTGCTCGACGGCGTAGCTGCCGAGTTTTCTGCCGATCCTGCCCCACGTACTTGCCATAGGACCCGACTTTAGTGTCCTTGGTGTGCTGTTGCGTTTGAGGCGGGCCCCGCTGGCCTCGATCGAGAGGGAAGTGTTGAGGGGTGCGCCCCGCCGACGCAGGGGATACGTCAGCGGGGCGCGTTCACTCCGGCGCACTGGGGAATGCTGCCGAAGTGTGCGGCACAAACGCTCGGGGGTGCGCCATCGACGAGAAGTCTGGCGCAGCGTGTGCCGCAGGTCGGTGAGTGTGGTTGGTCTGGAAGCAGTTACACCAACGGCGCGATCCACTGAGTGCTGGTTTCACGCGCACAAGGCGTCAATCTGGACGATGGTGCCCTCAGGGCATGGCCTCCCCTGCATCGGCGCACCTCGCGTGCAGCGGGAAGATCTGCCCGTCGATGACCCGTTGACCGAGCGATATCGGGACCAAACACACTGTGCATGGACGCGGGATGTCGAGAATGGCTACACCACCGGCAGCCATCGATACGGCGATCGTCCGGACCAAGTCCACCTCGGTCGCCGTCCGGCTCCGCTTTGCGGGGTATGTACGAGGCATCAGCCCTCACCCCAGTGTCGGAGGTCGGGGCGGACGGCGAATCGACGCGATCGCTACGGTCGGTTGGGGATCGAAGGTACAAGCGGAGGGTGGGGCGAAATGAAACGAAACGCTGCGGTTGCCGTAGGTGGTGTACTGCTTACCCTCGGTGTCGCCGGGACCCTCATGTCGATTCTGGTTCTCGGCTCGTTCATCGGGCAGTGGGCGGCAGCGGCGACGACTCTGTCCGTCATGGTCGGGGTGGCTGGATTCCTCTGCATCGGCAGTAGTGACCGCGGCTAGGCGGCGTCCGTAGTTGGTCCGGGGGTACAGCCTGGCATCGCGCGCCGTGTGGCTGACGCGTTGTTCGCTGTCCTCATGCTCGGCCTCATGAGCTCCGGTCGCCCTGCGCGGCTGCCCTGGTTCACCGAGTGTCTGTGTGCGCCAGAACATCTGGTCGTCATGGTCGACCTGCTGCCGGCCGCAGAGTCCGTGAGCAACTCTGCACGGTTCGCTACCGATGGTGGCGCATAGTTCGGTGTGGCCGTCCTGCAAGGGCGCGACCTGTTCCGTACTCCCGGGCATGCGTCGCTTCCTCTCTGGGTTGGATGCTCGTGTGGGTCGGACGCTCAGACTCGGCTTTCGCCGGTTGCACCTGTTGGGGGCTTTCTCATGCGGCGGTGGTCGACAAGCCGGCGGCCAGCGGGCCGTCTGCGATGAGTACGCGGTCCGGCCTCGCACCAAGTCGCGCCAACGCGTCGAGGACCTGAGGGGTGGGTCTGCGGTCGCGCATGGCCGTGGACCAAGTCTTGCGGTTCATGCCGGACGCTTCTGCCAGGCCGGTGATGCCCTGGATGCCCTTTGCTCTCTTTACTCGCTCGATCTCATCGAGACTGAGTAGAAATACTCTCACTGTCACCTCGATTCGCTCTTTGGTGGGTAGAAGCTAACCCATTCAGGTACTTAACGACAAGTATGTAACCCGTTGAATGGGGACTTAACTACTCGAGGGAGTAGGTAGCACCCCTCTTGACGGGTAAAAAGTTACCCATTAGTGTGAATTGCATGAAGGATCAGCGGGCATGGTTCAGTGAGGCAGCAGGGCGGCGGGTCACCGTCACGGAGATTGCTGACCACCTCGGCGTTTCCCGCAAGACGGGTCAGAGTCGACTCGAGGCCGGCTTGGGTGCGGACGACATCATCGTTGTGGCGCGGGCACTGCACATTCGCCCCGTCGATGCGCTCATCGAGCTCGGAAAGCTCACGTATGCGGAGGTGTACGACTGGCTGGACAGCGACGGACAGCTGCTCGCCACCGCCAGTGAAGCTGAACTGGCGGTGGAGCTGGTGACGCGCTTGGCGCCGGATGCCATCAGTTCTCCGGCGGTAGAGCCCACGCCCATGATGTCCCGAAAGAAGGTGTTGGAACTCGATGGCGTACGCCATGCGGCGTCTCGGCGGGAGAAGGAGATGTACCCGGAGACGCCCGATGACGGCATGTAATGAGCACCACCACCCTTGGCGGGTGTTGCGAGACAGATTCCCGCACATCACTATCGACCTCGATCACGAGCTTCCCGGCGACCGGGCCGGAGTCTGGATCGGCAATACGATCTACATCGACAGACGGCTGACCCAGGCTGCGCGAAGATCGACCATCGAACACGAGGTGTGTCACCTCGATCGCGGTGTCCTGCCGGAAGAGCCGGTTCTCGTGGCGCGCGAGGAAGCTATTGTCGACGAACTGGCCGCGCGGAAACTGATCACGATCGAGGCATTGGTCGACGCTCTTCGTTGGTGCCAGGGGGTTGCCAGTGCAGAGTTCGCAGACGAGGTCTGGACCGATCGACACACATTGAACGTCAGACTGGCGACGCTCACTCACGTGGAGCGGGCGCAGATCGCCGCTGAGCTCGCCAATTGTGAGTGGATGGATTGAGAGGTCCCCACGTCGAGGGGCCCGCCCGATCTGTCACGCCGTCGGGTGTTCGAGCCTGCGGCCGCAATATACGAAGGATGGACCCGAATCAAGGGGTGGGTCGGGAGCTGCTTCCTTGTCTCGTTCTTCTGTCTCCATTTTTTGTCTCGACGCTGATCCTCGATGGCGCGTCGGTGCCGATGGTGGCGCAATATCTCAGCTGGGCATCGGCAGCTGTCACACTGGACATGTGCGCGCACCTGTGGCCCGGGGATGATTATCGGGCGCGGGACGCAGTCGATATGGTCCTTTTGCGGGACCAGTGCGGGACGGGCATCCGTGCCAGATCGGCATCGGTGAGCGAGTGAGATGAGGGAATAGGGCTTGACCAGCAACTTTGCGGAGACTACGTTCACGGATCCTTCGCAGATCCGGAACTTCTGCATCATCGCGCACATCGACCACGGCAAGTCGACGTTGGCGGACCGGATGCTGCAGCTCACCGGGGTCGTCGAGGAGCGCGCCATGCGTGCCCAGTACCTGGACCGCATGGATATCGAGCGCGAGCGTGGCATCACCATCAAGGCGCAGAATGTCCGGCTGCCGTGGAAGGTCGGTGACGAGGAGTTCGTCCTGCACCTCATCGACACCCCTGGCCACGTCGACTTCACGTACGAGGTCTCCCGTGCGCTCGAGGCATGCGAAGGCGCGATTCTCTTGGTCGACGCCGCGCAGGGAATCGAGGCGCAGACGCTCGCCAATCTGTACCTGGCGATGGAGAAGGACCTAAAGATCATCCCGGTCCTGAACAAGATCGATTTGCCGGCCGCCGATCCCGAGCGGTATGCCGCGGAGATCGCGCACATCACCGGCTGCGAGCCTGACGATGTGCTGCGGGTCTCCGGCAAGACCGGCGTCGGTGTCAAGGAACTCCTCGACGAGGTCATCCGACAAGTTCCCGCTCCCGTCGGCGAAGCCGATGCTCCGGCGCGCGCGATGATCTTCGACTCGGTGTACGACGCCTATCGCGGTGTGGTCACCTATGTGCGGGTCGTCGACGGCCGCATCAAGCCGCGCGAGAAGATCACGATGATGTCCACCGGCACCACACACGAACTCCTCGAGGTCGGGATTATCTCGCCAGAGCCCAAGCCGAGTGTGGGACTGGGCGTCGGCGAGGTCGGTTACCTCATCACCGGTGTGAAAGACGTGCGCCAGTCCCGCGTCGGCGACACGGTGACCACTACCCGCAACCCTGCGAACGAGCCTCTCGTGGGTTACCGCGATCCCAAGCCGATGGTCTATTCCGGCCTGTACCCGATGGACGGTTCGGACTATCCGGTGCTGCGCGACGCGCTGGACAAGCTTCGCCTCAACGATGCCGCGCTGGCCTACGAGCCGGAGACGTCCGTAGCCCTCGGCTTCGGGTTCCGCTGCGGGTTCCTGGGACTGCTGCACATGGAGATCACGCGGGACCGGCTCGAGCGCGAGTTCGGTCTGGAGCTGATCTCCACCGCCCCCAACGTCGTGTACCGCGTCGTGATGGAGGACGGATCCGAGCAGGAGGTGACCAACCCGTCGTACTGGCCTGAGGGCAAGGTGCGTGAGGTGTACGAACCGATGGCCAAGTGCACCGTGATTGCCCCGAGTGAGTACACCGGCGCGATCATGGAGCTGTGTCAGAGCCGACGCGGCGAACTCGGTGGCATGGACTACCTGTCCGAGACTCGCGTGGAACTGCGGTACACGCTGCCGATGGGCGAAATCATGTTCGACTTCTTCGATGCGCTCAAATCTCGCACCAAGGGTTACGCGAGCCTCGACTACGAGGAGTCCGGCGAACAGCAGTCCGATCTGGTGAAGGTGGACATCCTGTTGCAGGGCGAAGCCGTCGACGCATTCTCGTCGATCGTGCACCGCAGCAACGCGAGCGCGTACGGCGGCCGGATGACTTCGAAGCTGCGTGAGCTCATCCCGCGTCAGCAGTTCGAGGTACCGATCCAGGCCGCGATCGGTGCCAAGATCATTTCCCGTGAGAACATTCGTGCGATCCGTAAGGACGTGCTCGCCAAGTGCTACGGCGGCGACATCAGCCGTAAGCGCAAGCTGCTCGAGAAGCAGAAGGAAGGCAAGAAGCGGATGAAGACGATCGGTCGCGTGGAGGTGCCTCAGGAGGCCTTCGTCGCTGCGCTGACGTCCGAGGCGGCCGGCGCGAAGCCCAAGAAGTAGCGGGCAGAAGACAATCGGAGGGTTTTGATGATCGACACCTGGCTGACCCGCGAATTCGGGCTGGAGGTGCCGATCCTCGGCGCCCCGATGGGCGGCCGTGCCGGAGGCAAGCTCGCGGGCGAGGTGACCCGGGCCGGTGGGCTCGGGTTACTCGGAGCTGCGCGGTACGCCACCCCCGAGTGGATCGCTGCGGAGTCGGCCATTGCCCGCGAGATCGGTGGCGGCGCACTGGGTATCGGGATGATGACCTGGGCGCTCGACGATGACGACACCCTGCTCGAGGCGGCGCTCGACGAGAGGCCGCGGGTGATCTCCCTGTCCTTCGGTGACCCCGCGCCGTACGTCGACCGAGTGCACGCGGCGGGGGCACTCGTTGTCTCCCAAGTGAACACGGTCGAGGATCTTCGGGTGGTCGAGCGCGCGGGGGTCGACTTCGTCATTGCCCAGGGCGGAGAGGCCGGGGGCCACACCGGCCGGATCGGAACGCTACCGCTGTTACAGGAGGTCCTCGACGCGACCCCGTTGCCCGTCGTCGCAGCAGGCGGTATCGGCTCGGGCCGGGGTCTGGCCGCGGTGATCGCGGCCGGTGCGGAGGGCGCGATGATCGGCACAGTGCTCCTCGCGAGTCCCGAAACCATCGGCCCGGAGTACGCACGACGCAAGCTGATCGAGGCGGGTAGCGCCGACACCGTCTACACCTCGGTGTTCGACCAGGCACGCGATCAGCCATGGCCCCGTCGCTGGGGCGGCCGGGCCCTGGCGAACGACTACACCGAAAGATGGCACGGTCGCGGCGCTGACAACGAAACCCTTTCGGCCGCATACGATCCGGCCGATCCGAATCAGGGTGTCGTGTACGCCGGTGAAGTCGCCGGACTCGTCACATCGGAACTGCCCGCGGGTGACGTGGTGCGGACGATCGCGGCCGACGCCGAGCGACTGCTGCGCCGCACCTTCTGACAGCGCGATCGAACTTGCCGGGGCGTCGTGATCGGCGCCCGCCCTATTCGGGTCGGTGGCAGACCGCCTCGACGTTGTTGCCGTCAGGGTCGCGCACGAACGCGCCGTAGTAGCCGGGGTGGTATTCGGGCCACTCGCGGGGTTCGTGGAGGATCTCGGCGCCCGACTCGATGGCGGCGGCGAAGAACGCGTCGACCGCCGTGCGGGTTTCCGAGACGAAGGCGATGTGGTTCTCGCGGAAGCCGGCGTCGGCAGGCGTGAGCGGACTGATCCAGAAGTCTGGGTGCGGCGGCACCCCGTAGCCGACGACATCGCCGTATTCCATCAGCCGTCTGCCACCGAGGGGCGCCAGGACCTTGTCGTAGAACGCGGCACTCGCGGTGATATCAGCACATTGAATTCCCAAGTGATCCAGCATGGTTTCGATCGTGACACAGGCCACCGACATCCGCGGCCGGACGGGAGAGCGTCAGGCGGGTCCGTGCGCGGGCTGGAATGTTCCGGTGTCGCCCGCCTCCTCGGCCCGGATGACGTGTACGACCGCGTTGATGAGCGCCAGGTGGGTGAATGCTTGCGGGAAGTTGCCGAGGTGCCTGCCCGTCTTGGGGTCGATCTCCTCGGCATAAAGATCGAGTGGGCTGGCGAACCCGAGCAGTCGATCGCACAACTGCTTGGCCCGTGGCAGTTCGCCGATCTCGACGAGCGCCGAGACCAGCCAGAACGAGCAGATCGTGAACGTGCCCTCCTTGCCCGAGATCCCGTCGTCGGTCGATTCCACCTTGTAGCGGAGCACGAGTCCGTCCTCGGTGAGCTCGTCCGCGATCGCCAGGACGGTCGCGCGGATTCGCGGATCGTCGGCGGGCAGGAATCGCAGCAGCGGTGCCAGCAGCAGCGAGGCGTCGAGCGATGGGTGCCCGTAACGCTGTGTGAAAACACCACGCGAGTCGACACCGTGCGCCAGGACATCGGCCTTGACGTCGTCGGCGATCTCGGCCCATTGCGTCGCATAACTCTTCTCGCCGTGCAGGGCCGCGAGCCGGGAACCGCGGTCGAGCGCCACCCAGCACATGATCTTCGACGACGTGAAGTGCTGCGGTTCCCCGCGTACCTCCCAGATCCCGCGGTCGGGTTGGCGCCAGTGCTTGACGACCTCCTCGACCTGCCGCTTGAGCAACGGCCACAGTGTTTCCGGCACCTGGTCCCGGGACCGCACGTGCAGGTACACCGAGTCGAGCATCGTGCCCCAGATGTCGTGCTGGTTCTGGCTGTAGGCGCCGTTGCCGATCCGCACGGGACGCGCACCGTCGTAGCCCGACAGGTGGTTCAGTTCCGTCTCTTCGAGCGTGTGCTCGCCGCCGACCCCGTACATCACCTGCAGTGGCGTCGGGTGGCCGTCGTCGGACTGGGCCGAGTCGAAGATGAACGAGAAGAAGTCGTTGGCTTCACGGTCCAGTCCCAGCGTGTACAGGCCCCACAGGGCGAACGTCGAGTCGCGGACCCACGCGTAGCGGTAATCCCAGTTGCGGGCGCCGCCAGGTGTTTCCGGGAGCGAAGTGGTGGGGGCGGCGAGCAGAGCCCCGGTTGGCGCGTACGTCAGACCCTTGAGGGTGAGGGCACTGCGCTGCAGGTGTCCGCGCCACGGATGGTCCGGGAAGTGTCCGATCGTCACCCACTGGCGCCAGCACTCGGTGGTCTGCCACATCCGGTCGGCGGCCTCGGCGAACGTCTGCGGTGCCGGCAGGTCCGACCACGACAGTGCTACGAACGCGTTGTCGCCCTCCACCATGCGGGTGCGTGCGCGGGCCTCACGGCCCTCGAGCCCCAGGCGCAGGTTCGAGGTGAGCCGCAGGGTGGGGTGCTCGCCCGGCGTCGCGGTCCGGCACGTCGCGGTTGCTTCCTCGTACACCTTGCCCGTGTACTCCCAGTGAGCAGGGACTCGGTGGTAGTCGAAGGCGGGCTCGCAACTCATCTCCACCTCGACCGTGCCGCTCACACACTTCACGGTGCGCAGCAGGATGTGCTCGGCGTCCCAGTCCGACGGTGTCCGGCGACGAGTGGGGGAACGTTGCTCGTTCGCGTGCCACCTACCCATCACGAGGGCGTCGCGCACGATCAGCCAGCCGGTCTGTGTCTGCCACGTGGTTTCGAGGATCAGACCGCCGGGCAGATATCGGCGTGCGGCCGGCACGTTCTGCCCGTAGGGCCCGATCCGGAAGTGCCCGGCACTGCGATCGAGGATTGCGCCGAACACGCTGGGGGAGTCGGGGCGAGGGATGCACATCCATTCGACCGACCCGTTCCGCGCCACCAGACAGTTCGACTCGCAATCGGACAGGAACGCATAGTCGTCGATCGGGGGAAAGACCCTGCGGTATTCCGGCGCCACCTCGTCGGAATCGCCCAGGGGCGTGGTGTCGGACTGCGTGGTGTCGGACTGCGTGGTGTCGGACTGCGTGGTGACGGACTGCTCGGTCGAGGACGTCATCAGCTCATCATCGACCCGATCGCCGCGACCCGTCCACCGTTCGGCCGCTGTTGTCGTTTGCCGTTTTCGGGAGTGCCCGGCCCAGCGGCTAGGGTGATCGGGTGGATCAGCTCGCGAGTTGGTGGGACGGTGCCGAACTGTGGGTGGCCGGCCTGCCGTTCATTCCCCAGGTCATCCTGGTGCTCGCGGTGATGATCCCCTGCTGTTTCGGTATCGCGTGGTTGCTCGACCGCGCCCTCTCGGTGGTGTTCGCGCTGCTCGGGCGTGCCGAGATCGTCGATCCCGACGGTAGTACAGGAGAGCGAACGAAGGTGGAGGGTTTCTGATGCCGCGCTCACGCGTGACGATTGCGCTGATCGCGCTGCTCATCCTTGTCGTCATCGCCTGGTTCTTCACCCGCTGACGCTCCGGACCGGGATGATTCGGCGATTCGGAGCGCAGTTCGATGCTCTGCTAAGGTTTGCCGCGTGTCTGTAGTCACCGTGCACCGGGTCCGCCATGAATTGGCGTTGATTGCTGTCGGTCGGCTCGCAGTCGCCGACATCTACTGTTGTTGATCTCTGTTTCGGTGTTCGCTCACTCGTAGCCTGAGCTTCCCGCTGCCCGGCGCGGTCTGTCCTTCAAGGGACGCCTGTCCGGGATTCCGTGCCGGGCCCGATCGAAGTTTCCTGAACGCCACTCTCCAGGCTCTCTCCGCCGTAGACCCGCATTGCCGGGTCGATTCCGCATGAACTCTTCTGCGTCAGCCAGCTCTGTAGGAAGGTATCCGCTATGAAGCAACCTCGTTCCCGCCTGTTTGTGACAGCACTCGCCACCATTGGTGCGGTAGCCCTGACTGCGTGCAGCGGCGGTTCGAGCGATGTCGCGGGTGGCGCGGACACCAGTGCGGACGGTAGCGGTGGAACGATCAACCTGTTCGCCTACGCGGTTCCGAAGCCTGGATTCGACAAGGTCACCGCGGCGTTCGCCGAGACGGAGGAAGGCGCGGGCGTACGCTTCGATCCGTCCTACGGCCCCTCGGGAGATCAGTCGCGCAAGGTGAAGGACGGCGCGCAGGCCGACTTCGTGAACTTCTCGGTCGAGCCCGACATCACCCGTCTGGTCGATGCGGGGCTGGTCGACGAGACCTGGAATCAGGACGCCTACGACGGAATCCCGTTCGGCTCGGTCGTGACCATCGTTGTGCGCGAGGGCAACCCGAAGGGGATCAAGGACTGGGACGACCTGCTCGCGCCCGGCATCGAGGTCGTCACCCCCAACCCGTTCAGCTCCGGTTCGGCGAAGTGGAACCTGTTGGCGCCCTATGCCGCCAAGAGCGACGGCGGCAAGAACCCACAGGCCGGCCTCGATTACCTCGACAAACTCGTCGGCGAGCACGTCAAGGTGCAGCCGAAGTCCGGCCGTGAGGCCACCGAGGCGTTCCTTCAGGGCACCGGCGACGTGCTCCTGAGCTACGAGAACGAGGCGCTGTTCACCGAGCGCAACGGCGATCCGGTGGAGCACGTCACCCCGCCGGCCACGTTCAAGATCGAGAACCCGGTCGCGGTGATCTCGAACAGCCCCAACGCCGCCAAGGCCACCGCCTTCCGTGACTACCTCTACACACCAGAGGCCCAGAGGCTGTGGGCAGAGGCCGGCTTCCGGCCCGTCGACCCGGCCGTCGCGAAGGAATTCGCCGCGGACTTCCCCCAGCCGCAGACGCTGTGGACAATCGCGGACCTGGGCGGCTGGACCGTCGTCGACCAGGAACTGTTCAAGCAGGGCAGTGGCAGCATCGCCGCGATCTACGACAACGCGACGAAGTAGATGTCGACGACCTCGACCCGCCGCAGGAACTGGTTGGCCGTCACCGGGACCGTCGGCCCTCTCGGCATCGGTATCGCCGCGCTGTGGCTCAGCGTCATCGTGCTGCTGCCCCTGGCGGCACTCACCGTCACCTCGTTCGAGGACGGCGTCAGTGGCTTCTGGGACGCGGTCACCGCGCCCGGCGCCCTGGCGTCGCTGCGGGTGACGATCATCGTGTCGGTGATCGTCGCGCTGATCAACGTGGTGATGGGCACGATGATTGCGTGGGTGCTGGTGCGGGACGAGTTCCCGGGCAAGCGAATCATCAACGCGCTGATCGATCTTCCGTTCGCGCTACCCACGATCGTCGCCAGTATTGTGCTGTTGTCGCTGTACGGCCCGCAGAGCCCGATCGATGTGCATCTCAACGCGACCCAGCCGGGTCTGATCGTGGCGCTCGCGTTCGTCACCCTGCCGTTCGTCGTCCGGTCGGTGCAGCCGGTACTGATCGAGGCGGACCGTGAGGTCGAGGAGGCGGCAGCCTCGCTCGGCGCCGACAACTGGACGATCTTTCGTCGCGTGGTGCTCCCGACCCTGGCGCCAGCGGTCATCGGCGGTGCGGGTCTGGCATTCGCACGCGCGATCGGCGAGTACGGCTCGGTGGTTCTGATCGGCGGCAACATCCCGCGGGAGACACAAGTGGCATCGCAGTACATTCAGCAGCAGATCGAGATCGACCGGCCGGTCAGCGCTGCCGCGGTGTCGGTGGCCCTGCTGGCGATAGCGTTCGCGACCCTGTTCGTGCTGCGTGTCTTCGCGGCGCGCAACCAGCGCCGAGAGGAGCAGGCTCAGTGAAGATCTCCCCGTGGGCGCGGATCAGTCTGCGCACCTTCGTTCTCGGGTACCTGTTCGTGCTCCTGATCGTGCCGATCGGCGTGATCCTGTACCGCACATTCGAGAACGGCTTCATCGCGTTCTACCAGGCGATCAGTACCCCGGCCGCGATCTCGGCGCTCAACCTGTCACTTCTCATCGTCGCGATCGTCGTGCCGGTCAACGTCGTGTTCGGCATCGTCACGGCACTTGCGCTGGTTCGCGGTCGTTTCCCGGGCCGGGGGCTGCTGCAGTCGGTGGTGGATCTGCCGTTCGCGGTGTCGCCGATCGTGGTGGGAGTGTCGTTGATCCTGCTGTGGGGCGCGAACGGCTGGTTCGGCGGCCTGGAATCCTTCGGATTCACAGTGATCTTCGGGTTGCCCGGCATGGTGATCGCGACGATCTTCGTGACGCTGCCGTTCGTGGTGCGCGAGGTGGAACCGGTGTTGCACGAGATCGGCGACGAACAGGAACAGGCCGCGGCCACCCTGGGCGCGTCGAAGTGGCAGACGTTCTCGCGGATCACGCTGCCCGCGATCCGCTGGGGGCTGACGTACGGTGTCGTCCTCACCGTGGCCCGCGCGCTCGGTGAGTTCGGTGCGGTCATCATGGTCTCGTCCGGTATCCCCGGGCAGTCGCAGACCCTGACACTGCTTGTGCACTCTCGATACATCGACGACCACAACGCCTTCGGGGCGTACGCCGCCGCGACACTGCTGATGTCGATTGCGTTGCTGACCCTGCTGCTGATGACTCTGCTCGACCGCAAGAGGAGCACGACATGATTACCGTGACCGGGGCGCGCAAGAACTACGGCGATTTCGCCGCGCTCGACGACGTCACCCTCGAGATCCCCTCGGGTTCGCTGACGGCGCTGCTGGGGCCCAGTGGCTCCGGCAAGTCGACTCTGCTGCGTTCGATCGCGGGTCTCGAGCATCCCGATTCGGGCACCATCACGATCGGCGGAAAGGACGTCACCGGGGTGCCGCCGCAGAAGCGCGACATCGGTTTCGTGTTCCAGCACTATGCAGCTTTCAAGCACATGACGGTGCGCGACAACGTCGCATTCGGTCTCAAGATCCGCAAGCGCCCCAAGGCGGAAATCGCGAAGAAGGTCGACGACCTGCTCGAGATCGTCGGACTCGACGGATTTCAGCACCGCTATCCGGCGCAGTTGTCGGGCGGTCAGCGCCAGCGCATGGCACTCGCCCGTGCGCTGGCCGTCGATCCTCAGGTGCTGTTGCTCGACGAACCGTTCGGTGCCCTCGACGCGAAGGTCCGCGACGATCTGCGGACCTGGCTGAGGCGTCTGCACGACGAGGTCCACGTGACCACCGTGCTGGTCACTCACGACCAGGAGGAGGCGCTCGACGTCGCCGACCGGATCGCGGTGCTCAACAAGGGGCGGATCGAACAGGTCGGCACGCCGCAGGAGCTGTACGACACCCCGGCAAACGATTTCGTGATGTCGTTCCTCGGGCCCGTCGCCCGGCTCAACGGTCAGCTGGTGCGCCCGCACGATCTGCGGCTCGAGCGCACCCAGCTGCCGCAGTCGTTCGCGGCCACGGTGTCCCGCGTCGTGCACCTCGGTTTCGAGGTTCGGGTGGAGCTGCAGCCGAAGACCGGCGCGCAGGAGCTGTCGGCGCAGATCACTCGTAGCGACGCCGAGAGTCTCGGCCTGCGGGAGGGGGAGACCGTGTACGTGCGGCCCTCCGATATCACCTCGTAGATCGCCGCGACCGAAGGCCCGGCCTCGCGACGCGGGGCCGGGCATCGACGTGTGCGGGTTGATCAGGATCCGGTCGAGCCCGACGACAGCGAGGTGCCGGTCTCGGGTCCCGGGTACCCGGGAGCCAATTCCCGCATCAGTTCGAAGGCGAGGCGATCGGTTGCCGGGTTGTCCTGGCCGTCGGGACGCTTGTCGTTGCCGTTCGCGAATACTGTCACACCCCAGCCTTCGGAGGGCAGGAGGTAGGTGGCGCTGGTGCTGCCGGCGGCGGCGCCGTTCTTGTACGCGTAGGGGTACGAGATGCCGTTCTGCGGCGGATACAACTGCCACGCCATACCCATCTGCATTTGTGGCGCCTGCGACCATGTCGCCCCGGGGATCGGGTTCAGCATCGACTGCAGTACCGGGACGAGCGGACCGTCGCCGTAGCCGAGCGTGGCGGCGATCCACTTCGCCATATCGGACACGGTGCTGATCAGTCCGCCGCCGCCGGCGAGTGCCCCGGTGTTGTTCCAGAAGTCGGCGGGGGCGCCCTTCCTGTACGGCCGAGCCAGATTCGGTGTCTGCGTTTCGATGACGGTCGATGTCATACCGAGCGGATCGGTCAGTTCGCGCTGGACAACCTGAGCGAACGGTGGCTCGGTCTGTCCGGGCTCGAAGGCGTCGGCCAACAAGGTGCCGAGCGTGCCGAACGCGAAGTCGGAATAGAGCCAGGTCGATCCCGGGGTGTTCACGAGCGCGCCGGGCGCCTCGAGGCCCTCCCAGAGGAGGGTTCGGTTGTACAGCGCCATCGCATCCTTGCATTGGTGGGCACCGCCGCCAGGGCAACCCGCGTCGAGGTTTCCCGGGTCGTCGCCGAGTCCCGATCGGTGGGTGACCAGGTCCCCGAGCGTGATGGCGGATCCGTCCATCGTCGGGAACGTGACGTCATCCTCGTAATCCTGGGCCAGGTCCTCGAGTTGAGCCTGGCCGCCCGTGACCCGCTTCGCCAGGAGTGCGGCGGTGAACGTCTTGGTCTCCGAGGCGATCTCGAACTGGGTCAGCGGCCCGACGCGGCGCTTGTTCTCCTTGTCCGCCATCCCGAAGTGGTAGGTGGTGGTGATCGCCTCGTCGGGCTTGCTCGGGTTGCGCTTGACGATGGCGATCGACATGCCGGGCGCAACGTGGCCGACGACCTCAGATGCCGCACGTGCGACTGTCTGAAGCTCCCATGGATCGTCGATGCTCGATCCCGGATTCGGGAGCACGAGGCCGGTGGCGGACGCCGGAGCGGTCGCGCTGGTGAGCAGGAGTGATGTCGTCGCGGTGAGGATGAGGGCCGCGGCGCCGACCCGGGGACGTGGTCGGCGGAGAGTTGGCTTCATGTCGACGAGAATAGGTTTGCGGTAGCGGTGTTCGTGCGGCAATTCAACTCGCGACGGGTGAGTGTCCGCCCGGCTGGGTGCAACGAAGTGGGGCCCGCGCGAGCGCCACTTCGTCACATCAGCGTCAGCCGAGCAACTGGCCGACGATTTCCAGTGAGCCGGCGAAGAATCCCAAAGCCGTGAACAGGTCGGACGTCGCGTCGGCGAAGTCGACGACGAATTCGAGGTAGGGGGCGAGATCGGCAGAACCCATTGCAGTAGTCCTTCTTTCGTTGGGTGTTCCAGGATTCACGACTGGTCGGCCGCCTCTGTCGTGCGGAACAGGCGGGCCGGTGCGCCCGCACACCGGAACTATGCAGGGTTCTATTCCGAACGACAAATACAATGCTCCGAATATGAATATGTCGACATGCATTTCTTGTCGATTCATTCGCGGCAGACGCTGCGAAGTCTGACGCTGTGCGACGGTCAGGGCGGCGCGGAGATCTGCTGGAGTGTATGTGCGCGGCGCCATCGGTCGTGTCCTGTTCCGGGCTGTGGTCGACGCCACGTCTACGGCTCCCTACTATGGCTTGCATGACCTCACCCCGTGATCGTGCAGGCGGCGGCGACCTTCCCTCCGGGATCGGGCGCCCGGCCACCCGCGCGCTCGAGCAGGCTGGCATCACCACGCTCGCCGCCGTCTCTCGTCACTCGGCGAAGGAGTTGCTCGCCCTTCACGGACTGGGGCCCAAGGCGATCCGGGTGCTCACCGAATCGCTCGGCGAGCGAGGCCTGGGCTTCCGGGTCGAAGACTTCCAGGGGACGACGCCATGACCAAGTACCTGATCTCGTTCCCGAGTGGCGCGATGGCCCTCTCCAGCGAGGATCTGCAGGCAGCTTCGGATGCTGCGCACGCGATGGTGGAGGAGGCGAAGGAGGCCGGTGTCTGGGTGTTCGGCGGCGCAATCGACGAGAGCGTTCCGCCCGTCCTGGTCGATGGGGACGGCACGGTGACCGAGGGCACGTACCCGCAGACGAAGCAGCTCGAAGGCGGCTACGCGATACTGGAGTTGCCTTCCCACGCGGCGGCACTGGAATGGGCTGCCAAGATCGCTGTTGCCTGCCGGTGCGCGCAGGAGGTGCGCGCGTTCCACTACGACCCCGCCAGTTGACGGAGTGTGATCCTCGGGAATCGTGTTCGGCTTCGACGCAGCCTACGCCGAGAGTCGCGTCCGGGCTGCCGCGACCACGGCGGTGTCGTAGCGGTCGAGGGCAACGTCAGCAACAAGGGGGTGTGCGCCGATGGTTTCGGAGAACACGACGTCGGGTGCGGCCTGCAGTGCTGCCGCCTCGAGTCGGTCGGTCAGCCGGCCGGGTGCCAGGAACCATGGGGCGATCACGATACGCTCGACTCCTCGCGAGCGCAGTAGCGAGATCGCCTGTCCGACATTCGGTTCGGTGGAAGTGACGAAGCAAACGGTCGTTTCCGCCCATCGGGTGTCCCCGGCGAGGACGGCGGCCAGCGCGCGGGTGCGATCGTTCGCCCGGAGATCGGATGAGCCGACCGCGGCCAGCACGACACCGGTCCGGGTGTCGTCCGCGGCGACCCCGATCGCGACGATTCGGTCCCGAACTGCATCGACCAGGCGGTGGTCGTGGCCGAGGACGTTCGACTGGACGATCGCCAGTTGTGGGTGCCGGGCGCGGGCGGCGGCGAGGACTCCCGGCAGGTCCACCCGCGCGTGAAAGGCACTGCCCAGTAGCAGGGGAACCACGACCGCAGTCGAATGTCCCTCGGTCGCAACCGCGTCGATCACCTGATCCACCGACGGTGCGTTGAGATCGAGGAAGCACACCCGCACGTCGAGATCCGGCCGCCGGGCGCGGATCGCCGCCACGGCAGCCGTGACGACCCGAGCAGATCGGGGATCACGGCTGCCGTGCGCCACGGCGATGAGCGGCGCCATGATCTAGACCCGATCTCCGAGTTCGACTGCGGCTATCGCATCGCCGACGAGACCGGCAGCGAGCGTGTTGCCGCCGGCCGGGTCGATCAGCAGGAAGCAGCCGGTGTGTCGGTTGACCGTGTAGTCGTCGGCCACGATCGGTTCCGCAACGCGCACCGAGATCTTGCCGATCTCATTGAGCTCGAGCGTCTCCGGGCTCAGCTCCGACGTCAGTTCCTGCTCGTCGAGACGCTCGACGAGGGCGCCGACGATGGCCTGCGTGGTGCGGGTGCCGTGCTTGAGCAGCAGGCGTGTGCCCGGGCGCAGCGGCTTCTCGGCCAGCCAGCACACGGTGGCGTCGAACTGGTCGATCGGCTCCGGCGCGCCCGCGGGCGCCGCGATGGTGTCACCGCGGGAGACATCGACGTCGTCGGCGAGCACCAGCGTCACACTGCGGCCCGCGTGCGCGACGTCGAGTTCGCCGTCGGCGGTGTCGATGCGGGTGACCGTCGTCCGGGTACCGGACGGCAGGATAACGACCTCGTCGCCGGGCACCACCGAACCGGCCGCCACCTGACCGGCGTAGCCGCGGTAGTCGGGGAACTCGGCGGTGCGCGGACGGATCACGTACTGCACGGGGAACCGCAGGCCCACGGCGTGTTTACCCTCGTTGTCGCTGTCCACGGGTACCGATTCGAGATGCTCGATCAGCGTCGGCCCGTCGTAGTACGGCGTGTTGTCCGACGCCACGGCGACGTTGTCGCCGTGCAGCGCGGACACCGGGATCGCCTGGACGTCGGCGTCGTCCCAGCCGAGCGATCCGGTCAGCGAACGGAACTCGGCGGTGATGTCGGCGAACACCTGCGCCGGATCCTCGACGAGGTCGATCTTGTTGACCGCCAGCACCAGTCGCGGAACCCCGAGCAGCGCCAACACCGCGGCGTGCTTACGCGTCTGCGAGATGACGCCCTTGCGTGCGTCGACCAGCAGGATCACCAGCTGCGCGGTGGAGGCACCCGAGACGGTGTTGCGGGTGTACTGCACGTGTCCCGGGGTGTCGGCGAGCACGAACGAGCGGCGCGGGGTCGCGAAGTAGCGGTACGCGACGTCGATCGTGATGCCCTGCTCGCGCTCGGCGCGCAGGCCGTCGACGAGCAGCGACAGGTCGGGGGTGGACAGGCCCTTGTCGACCGACGCGCGGGTGACGGCGTCGATCTGATCGGCCAGAACGGACTTGGTGTCGTACAGCAGCCGGCCCACGAGAGTGGACTTGCCGTCGTCGACGCTGCCCGCGGTAGCGAGTCGTAGAAGTTTCGTCTCGCTCCGAGGGCTACGCTCGTGAAGGTCGCTCATGATCAGAAGTAGCCCTCTCGCTTGCGGTCTTCCATGGCCGCTTCGGAAACTCGGTCGTCGCCACGGGTGGCGCCGCGCTCGGTCAGTCGCGATGCCGCGACCTCGGCGAGAATCGCCTCGTTGTCGGCAGCGTCGGAGAGCACCGCGCCCGTCGTGGAGCCGTCGCCGACGGTGCGGTAGCGCACCGAGAGCGTCTGCAGCTCTTCGCCTTCGGTCGGCCCGCCCCATACACCCGGAGTCATCCACATGCCGTCACGCTGGTAGACCGGGCGCTGGTGGGCGTAGTAGATGCTGGCCAGTTCGACGTTGTCGCGGGCGATGTAGCGCCAGATGTCGAGTTCGGTGAAGTTGCTGAGCGGGAATACGCGGACCTGCTCGCCGGGGGAGTGTCGGCCGTTGTAGAGGTTCCACAACTCGGGGCGCTGCTTCTTCGGGTCCCACTGCCCGAAGGCGTTGCGCAGTGAGAAGATCCGCTCCTTCGCGCGGGCTCGCTCCTCATCGCGGCGGGCACCGCCGAACACGGCGTCGAAGCGATTCTCGGCGATCGCGTCGAGCAGCGGCACGGTCTGCAACGGGTTGCGGATCCCGTCCGGGCGCTCGGTGAGACGGCCGTCGGCGAGGTAGTCCTCGACCTTGGCCACGTGCAGGCGCAGGTTGTACTTCGCGACGACGTGATCGCGGAAGTCCAGCACCTCCTGCAGGTTGTGGCCGGTGTCGACGTGCAGCAACGCGAACGGCAGCGGTGCGGGCCAGAACGCCTTGATGGCGAGGTGCAGCAGCACCGTCGAGTCCTTGCCGCCTGAGAACAGGATCACGGGTCGCTCGAACTCGCCGGCCACCTCACGGAAGATGTGGATGGCCTCGGACTCGAGAGCATCGAGGGTGTCGAACTTGGTGCCGTCCAGCTGAAGCCGTGGCTCGGGGAGTGAGATGTCGATTGTCATGAGGCGTGCAACCCGCATTCTGTCTTGGCCGAACCGGCCCACCGACCGCTGCGCGGATCGGCGCCGGGGAGAGGTTTGACGGTGCACGGAGCGCACCCGATGGACGGATATCCCTCGTCGACAAGTGGATTCACCAGGATCGAGTGCTCGTCGATGTACGCCTGCATGTCGTCGTCCGACCACGCGGCGATGGGATTGATCTTCACCAGTCCGAACGCCTCGTCGAACGAGATCAATGGTGCGTTCGCCCGGGTGGGGGCCTCGACCCGGCGGATGCCGGTGACCCACGCCCGGTAGTTCTGCAGCGTCGCCTTCAACGGGGCCACCTTGCGCAGCGCGCAGCAGCGGTTGGGTTCGCGGGCGAACAAGTCCTTGCCCTCGGCTGCATCCTGCTCGGCGACACTGGCCGCGGCCTGCGCATTGATGACGTTGACACCGTAGACCTGCTCCACTGCGTCGCGGGTGCCGATCGTCTCGGCGAAGTGGTAGCCGGTGTCGAGGAAAAGCACTGGCAGAGGACCCGATTCATGGACCTGTGCGGCAAGATGAACGAGCACCCCGTCCTGCATGTTCGACGCGACGATGTAACCGTCACGCTCGCCCGCCGCGGCACCCGTGGCGGTCCCGAACGTCTCCTCGGTCCAGCGGAGCAATTCGACTGCCGACGCACCGTCCAGATCCGCCGCCCCCTGCGTGGCGATTCTGCGGAGCTCGGCTTCGGACGCTGTCTGGACATCTACCGTCATCGCAAGTCCCCCTCGTCTGCCCGGACCGCCCACTGGGCAAACCGTTCGCCCTCATAGCGGTGCTTCACGAAATTGCGCACGACTCGGTCGATGTAGTCACCGAGCTCGGTGCTGGTCACCTTGTGCTGCCGCAGTTTTCGGCCGAATGCGCTGTCGAATCCGAGGCTGCCGCCGAGATGCACCTGGAAGCCCTCGACCTGGTTGCCGTCGCCGTCGTCCACCAGTTGTCCCTTGAACCCGATGTCCGCGATCTGCGAGCGCGCGCACGAGTTGGGGCAGCCGTTGATGTTGATGGTGATCGGGACGTCCAGCTGCGCGTTGATGTCGGCGAGACGGTCCTCGAGTTCCGGCACCAGCACCTGCGACCGCCTGCGGGTCTCGGCGAACGAGAGCTTGCAGAACTCGATGCCCGAGCAGGCCATCAGGTTTTTGCGCCAGTGTGACGGCCGCGCCGGCAGGCCCAACTCGTCGAGTTCACCGATCAGCTGCTCGAGCTTGTCGTCGGCGACGTCGAGGACGATCAGCTTCTGGTAGGGCGTGAACCTGATCCGGTCCGAGCCCGCACGCTCGGCGGCATCCGCGACCGCCGCGAGCTTGGTGCCGGACACACGGCCGGCGATCGGTGCGACGCCGACGGCGTTGAGCCCGTTACGAAGCCGCTGCACACCTACGTGATCGATGGGGCGCGTGGGCTGCTCCGGCGCTGGTCCGTCGAGTAGGGGACGTTTCAGGTATTCCTGTTCGAGGACTTCCCTGAACTTCGGGATACCCCAGTCCTTGATCAGGAATTTCAGGCGCGCCTTGGTGCGCAGGCGGCGGTAGCCGTAGTCGCGGAAGATCGAGACGACGCCCTCCCACACATCCGGCACCTCGTCGAGCGGTACCCACACGCCGACGCGCTGCGCCAGCATCGGGTTTGTCGACAGGCCGCCGCCGACCCACAGGTCCAGGCCCGGGCCGTGCTCGGGGTGGTTGACTCCGATGAAGGCGACGTCGTTGATCTCGTGCACCACGTCCTGCTGACCGGAGATCGCAGTCTTGAACTTGCGCGGGAGGTTCGAGTACTCGGGGTCGCCGATGTAACGGCGGACGATCTCGTCGATCGCGGGTGTCGGGTCGAGAACCTCGTCGAACGACTCGCCGGCCAGCGGTGAGCCCAGCACGACGCGCGGGCAGTCGCCGCAGGCCTCGGTGGTCTTGAGTCCGACGGCCTCGAGGCGTTGCCAGATCTCGGGGACGTTCTCGATCTCGATCCAGTGGTATTGAACGTTCTCGCGGTCCGACAGGTCGGCAGTGTCTCGGGCGAACTCTGTCGAGATTTCGCCGATCGTGCGCAACTGCGCGACGCTCAGGGCGCCGGCGTCGCATCGCACTCGCATCATGAAGTACTCGGCCTCGAGCAGGTCGAGGTTCTCGTCGCCGGTGAAGGTACCGTCGTAGCCCTCCTCGCGCTGCGTGTACAGGCCCCACCAGCGCATCCGGCCGCGCAGGTCGCTCTTGTCGATGCTCGCGAATCCCTGTTTCGAGTAGATGTTCTCGATGCGCGCCCGGACGTTGAGTGGGTTGTCGTCCTTCTTGGTCTGCTCATTGGCGTTGAGTGGCTCGCGATAGCCGAGCGCCCACTGGCCCTCGGCGCGGGTCTTCGTGGGGCGAGCCGTGCGGGCCCGGGGTGCCGGGCTCGCGGCGGTGTCGGCGTCGGGACTCGACGTCATGGGGGTGCTCCTGAATTTCGTGAATCTCACGGTGCACCGGTCGAGGACAGAAGAGGAGAGCTGCTTCCTCGCGGGGATCGTCCTCGGCCGGCCGGGATTAGCGGGCTGAAACGGTGGAGACGAACGCTGGCAGACGTGGACCGCTCAGTGCAGTCGGGACGTCGCGCTGGTTACACGCCGCAGGGCAGACAACAACAGCTGCAGACACGCTTGAAGTCGACGTGGCGCCGCGCCACGAGTCGCACTCCGAGATCTGTCATGGCGGCCATTCTGCCACGGGATTTCCCGAATGCCGACCATCGGGGAGGTATTTCCCCCGAAATCGCGGGAAATGTCCTGATCGGACGGGTGTGCGTGGCTGCCCGGTTCGAAGCTGGGACACTGAAACCGTGATTGGATCGCTGATCGACGGCGCGCAGCCGCGTCTGGAACTTCCCGCGTCGGCCCTGGACGGGGTGGGAACGCGTCCGTTCGGGATCTACGTCCACGTCCCGTTCTGCGCGACGCGGTGTGGCTACTGCGATTTCAACACTTACACCGCGGGTGAACTCGGCACTTCGGCGTCGCCGCAGTCGTGGCTCGAAGCGCTGAAACGAGAATTGGGGCGGGCTGCCGAGATCACCGGTGCGCCCCCAGCGGATACCGTGTTCATCGGAGGGGGCACGCCTTCACTGCTCGGCGGTGACGGGCTGGCGGAGGTTCTCGGCGCGGTCCGCGGCAGCTTCGGTCTGGCCGTCGGCGCGGAGGTGACCACCGAGTCCAACCCGGAGTCGACGTCGCCGGAGTTCTTCTCGACGCTGCGGGACGCCGGATATACCCGGATCTCGCTGGGCATGCAGTCCGCGGCACCGCACGTACTGAAGATCCTCGACCGCACCCACACGCCCGGCCGCGCGGTTGCGGCAGCCCAGGAGGCGCGCGGAGCCGGATTCGACCACGTCAACCTCGATCTCATCTACGGCACCCCAGGCGAGACGGATGCCGACCTGGACGCCTCGCTCGACGCGGTGCTCGGAGCTGGCGTCGATCACGTGTCCGCGTACGCATTGATCGTCGAGGACGGCACCGCGCTGGCGCGAAAGGTCCGACGCGGTGAGCTGCCCGCGCCCGATGACGATGTGCTGGCCTCGCGGTACGAGCGCATCGACGCGCGCCTCGCAGACGCGGGATTGCACTGGTACGAGGTGTCGAACTGGGCGTCCGCCGACGATGCGCACGGGGCGAGCGCAGCGACGGGGGATTCACGCTGCCGCCACAACCTGGGCTACTGGGACGGCGGCGATTGGTGGGGTGCCGGGCCCGGCGCACACAGCCACGTCGGTGGGGTGCGCTGGTGGAACGTCAAACACCCGGCCCGGTACGCGGAACAGTTGACGGCCGGCGACCTGCCCGTGGGCGGTATCGAAACCCTCAGCAGCGAGGACATCCACGTCGAGCGGGTGATGTTGACCGTGCGGCTACGGGCAGGCCTTCCGCTCGAGGACCTGCGCGAGCACGAGCGCGCCGCCGCCGAGCGGGTGGTCGCGGACGGATTGGCGGTGGTCGAGAACGATCACCTGGTACTCACCGACCGGGGGAGACTGCTCGCCGACGCGGTGGTGCGGGACATCCTCGCCTGACCGCGCCTCAGCTGCCTGGGATCGCCGCGTCGAAGTCGTAGACGCGGGCGTGCAGCACCACCCGGTTGCGCAGTGCGGAGCGGACGGCGTGGTGGACGCCGTCCTCGAGGTAGATGGTGCCTCGCCACAGCACCGCGTGTGGGAACAGATCGCCGTAGAAGGTGGAGTCCTCCGACAGGAGGCGATCGAGTTCGAGCACCTTCGTGGTGGTGACGATCTCGTCCAAGCGAACCTGCCGCGGAGGAATCTGCGCCCAGTCCCGCAGCCTCAGATCGTGGTCGGGATACGGCTTGCTGTCCCGGACTCCTTTGAAAATCATTCGTTTGTTCCGCCCGTGTTCTACGTGTGGACTGGATCTCGAGCGCCAGTCCGTCCTCTTACAGTACGGGCTGTGGACCCGCGTCGGCCGGGTGGTGAATGCGCGGCGCGGCCTGCGACATTCGGGATCGAACCGGCCATTAGACTCAGCAGTGAAGTGTGCTCTCAATGACGGAGGTGGTGAGCGGTGTCCAGTACGGACGAACGACGTTTCGAGGTGCTCCGGGCGATCGTTGCCGACTACGTCTCGACGCAGGAGCCGATCGGGTCGAAATCGCTGGTGGAACGGCATAATCTCGGTGTTTCCAGCGCGACGGTACGCAACGACATGGCCGCCCTCGAGGCCGAAGGCTACATTACCCAGCCCTACACCAGTTCCGGGCGAGTCCCGACGGACAAGGGTTACCGGCAGTTCGTCGACCGGATCGCCGAGGTCAAGCCGCTGTCTCCGGCGGAGCGCCGTGCCATCCTCGAGTTCCTCGAATCCGGTGTGGACCTCGACGACGTCCTCCGTCGCGGGGTGCGGCTACTCGCGCAGCTCACGCGGCAGGTCGCCGTCGTGCAGTACCCGTCACTGTCGGCGTCGTCGGTGCGGCACCTCGAGGTGGTCGCGCTCACGCCTGCGCGTTTGCTGCTCGTGCTCATCACCGATTCCGGTCGGGTCGATCAGCGCATCGTCGAGCTCGGTGACGTGATCGACGACGAGAATCTGTTCCGGCTGCGCGCCCTGCTCGGCGGCGCGCTCGAGGGCAAGCGACTCGCGGCCGCGTCCATTGCGGTATCCGAGCTGGCCGAGGACGCGCCACTCGAACTGCGCGACGCCGTCGTCCGCTCGGCGACGGTTCTGGTCGAGACACTCGTCGAACATCCCGAGGACCGGCTGGTCCTGGGCGGCACGGCGAACCTCACCCGCAACGCCGCGGACTTCTCGACTCAGTCGGGATTGCCCGGCTCCCTGCGTTCGGTGCTCGAAGCGCTGGAGGAACAGGTGGTGGTGCTCAAGCTGCTCGCCGCGACGCAGGATGCGGGACGGGTAACCGTCCAGATCGGCGAGGAGACACAGGTTGAGCAGATGCGAGGCACCTCGGTGATATCCACCGGCTACGGTGCGGCGGGCACCGTGTTCGGCGGAGTAGGGGTCCTCGGCCCCACCCGAATGGACTACCCGGGAACAATTGCCTCGGTGGCCGCCGTTGCCAGGTACATCGGCGAGGTACTCGCCGAGCGCTGAAGCACGTACGAGCGGCTCGCGGGGCGGTGTCGACCAACCGGTCGGTGCGCCGCGCTCCATGTGGTGAGAACGAAGCAGAGAAGGACGAGATACCCAAGTGGCACGGGATTACTACGGCACACTCGGCGTCGCGCCGAAGGCGACCGACCAGGAGATCAAGCGGGCGTACCGCAAGCTTGCGCGGGAACTGCATCCGGACGTCAATCCGGACGAGACGGCGCAGGCGCGTTTCCGTGAGGTCTCCACCGCGTACGAGGTGCTGTCGGATCCGGAGAAACGGCGGATCGTCGACCTTGGTGGCGACCCGCTCGAATCGGGGGCCGGCGGCGCCGGTGCAGGTTTCGGCGGCGCAGGTTTCGGCGGTCTCGGCGACGTGTTCGAGGCATTCTTCGGCGGAGCGGGCGGTGGCCGCGGACCCCGGGGCCGTGTGCAGCCGGGCGCCGATTCGCTGCTGCGTACCAAGTTGACCCTCGCCGAGTGCGCCACCGGAGTCACGAAGCAGATCACCGTCGACACCGCGATCCTGTGCGATGGGTGCACCGGGTCGGGCACCAACGGGGACTCCCAGCCGGTCCGCTGTGAGACGTGTGGCGGCGCGGGTGAGGTCCAGTCCGTGCAGCGTTCGTTCCTCGGCCAGGTCATGACGTCGCGCCCGTGCCCCACGTGCCGCGGCGCCGGCGAGACGATCCCCGATCCGTGCCACAAGTGCGGCGGCGACGGGCGCGTTCGTGCGCGCCGCGACATCTCCGTGAAGGTGCCCGCGGGCGTCAGCAACGGAATGCGGATCCGGCTCGCATCGCAGGGTGAGGTCGGTCCCGGAGGTGGCCACCCCGGCGATCTGTACGTCGAGGTGGTGGAGCAACAGCACGAGGTGTTCGTGCGCGACGGCGACGATCTGCACTGCACCATCCGGGTGCCGATGGTCGACGCGGCGCTCGGCACCACGGTGACGCTGGAGACCATCATCGACGGACCCACCGAGATCACCGTCGACCCGGGCACTCAGCCGGGATCCGTGTCGGTACTGCGCGGGCACGGCATGCCGAAGCTGCGGTCGGGTGTGCGCGGCGACGTGCACGCGCACCTCGAGGTGGTCATTCCGACTCGACTCGACGGCAAGCAGAGCAAGTTGCTGCAGGAGTTCAAGAACCACCGTGACCGGGACCATGCCGAGGTGGTCTCCACCGGCTCGCAGCACAGCGGCGGCCTGTTCTCCCGCCTGCGGGACGCCTTCAGTGGCCGCTGATCCGACTCGGGTGCGCTGATGGCCGCGACGGTCTTCTATCTCGATCCGCTGCCCGACGTCGGGCAGCCGGCTGTTCTCGACGGCCCGGAGGGTCGGCACGCCGCGACGGTGCGCCGGATCAAGGCCGGCGAACGGTTGGTGCTCGCCGACGGCCGAGGCGGTATCGCCGAAGCGACGGTCACCGCCGCCGCGAAGGATCGGCTCGACCTCGAGGTTACTGCCCGACGCGCCCAGCAGCCGCCGACCCCGTCGGTGACGCTGGTGCAGGCCCTGCCCAAGGCGGAGCGGTCCGAGCTGGCCGTTGAACTCGCCACCGAGGCGGGTATCGACGCGGTGGTGCCGTGGCAGTCGTCCCGGTGTGTCGCGCGATGGGAGGGCGCCAAGACGCAGAAGGGTGTTACCCGTTGGCGCAACGCGGCGGTTGCTGCGGCAAAGCAGGCTCGGCGCTCGTTCGTGCCGGAGGTCTCTGAACTGCACCACACACCGCAGGTCCTCGAGCGGGTGCGGGAGGTGGCCGGCCGCGGCGGAGTCGTGGCGGTGCTGCACGAGTCCGCTCGACAGCCGTTCGCATCGCTGCCGTTGCGTGAGGCGTCCGAGCTGGTCCTGATTGTCGGCCCTGAGGGTGGCTTGTCCGACGACGAGGTGTCCGCGCTCACTGCAGCCGGCGCCACCGCGGTGTTGCTCGGTCCGACGGTGCTGCGTACCTCGACCGCTGCCGCGGTGGCGCTCGGGGCAATCGGTGTCCTCACCGACCGCTGGTGCGCGGCCCCACTCGACGAGGCCTGCGGCGCAGCTCCGCTGGAGTGACGACTATGCCCAGGACCCGCATCGACTACGGCTCGGAACCACAGCAGTTCGGGCACTTCTATCCGCCGGAGGGCGACGCCGACGGACCGGTACCTGTCGTCATGGTGATCCATGGTGGCTACTGGAGTGGGAAGTACCACCTCAATCTCGGGACCTCGTTCGCGGTCGAGCTGTCCCGAAGCGGGGTAGCGGTATGGAACATCGAGTACCGCCGGATCGGTGACGGCGGTCGCTGGCCGGAGATGTCGGTGGACGTGGTTGCGGCACTCGAGGCGATCGCCGGACCGGTCGCGGCGGCGTCACCGGTTCCGCTGGACCTGGGCAGGGTTCGCGTCGTCGGGCACTCGGCGGGCGGTCAGCTCGCGGTGTGGCTTGCCGGACAACACGATACGAGGGTCCGGCCGCAGCTTGTCGTGTCTCAGGCCGGGGCCTTGGATCTGGCGTCTGCCGCCGAACGGGGGCGCCGGATCAGCTATATAGAGGACTTGTTCGGAGTTCCGTTCGACGATGATCCGGAGTTGTACCGTTCGGCCTCACCACAGCACCGGGTTCCGGTAGGGGTGCCTGTGTTCTGCCTCCACGGCACCGAGGACGTCCAGGTACCGGCGCAGGTCGCCTCCCGTTATCACGCGGCCGCACAGGCGTCCGGCGATCCGGTGGAGTTGCATTTGATCGATGGCGAGGATCACTTTGCATTTCTCGACCCGAATGCCCGCAGCTGGAAGCTCTCGCGTGAACTGCTTCTTGCCGAACAACTTTGACGTGGTTGCCCCTTCGTTTCCAGGGGGCAACCACGGTATCGCCACAACCTCGGTGCGTCCATCCGCCGTCGCCGGTCATCTCGCTTGCGCGCCCGCCGCTATGGGCCGGCAGGAACCGCGTCTCGGGTAACGCTTGATTCCTGGATCAGGTCGAGTGCGTGTCGTTGCTGGAGTTTCACTGCTCGCGCGGCCCCACGCCCACCGCCGCGCCGGGCCGTCCGTCGCAGCGAGCGCCGCATCAGGTAAGTGGGCAGGCTGTCCAGAATCTCCGGAGCGACAGCGGAGACGGGATCAGTGGAATCGATGCGCGCCTGGTCGATCCGCGCCTGCACGTAGCGTCGTTCGTGACGCAACAACAGCGCAGCGATGGTGAGGAACAGCGTCAGGCTGAACAGCAGCTTCGCCGCCATGACGGGCAGCTGAAGCTCATCGGGGTTGGGGGAGTTCCACACGAAGTGCATGAGCCAGGCGGAGAAGAACAGCCCGACCGCGACGAGGCGACGCCGTCCCGCCGTCCACCCGGCGCGGTTGTCGAACGACGGGAGCAGCAGGAGCACGCCGACCGCGGTCAGCGACGTAAACGCCCAGTGCGACGGTACAGCGGTGAAGATACGTACGAGCAGGCCGTCGCGGGCGCCGGCCAGGTCGGAGTCCAGGTTGCTGAGTGCACCGCTCACCGAGTACGTGAGGTCTTCCATGACGTCGAATCCGAATCCGACGAACATGCCGACCATCAGGGCGTGCGAGATGCGATTCATCACGCCCGCGCACAGCACGAGGACCACTGCTGCGGCCATCGCCTTCGATGCTTCCTCGATGAGAGGCGCGCTCAGTGCGGCATCCCAGCGGGCGTACACCTCGGGGTCGAGAACGCTCTGCCAGATCCTGCCGAGTGCGTCGTTGCCGTGCATCGCCATGACCAGCGTGATGGTCCCGCCGAGGGAGAAGCCGGCCGCCAGCACTTGGGGATAGCGGCGGACGCTGCGGAAAGGGTCGAAGCGGAGCATCAGCGATACCAGAGCGACGATGAACAGCAGCCATACCGGTACCAGTGCGAGGCTGGCGTCGAGCGTGGCGTGCATGGCCGCCCCGTTCAACGCCATCAGGGAGATGACTCCGAAGACCAGTGCGCCCGCGAACACCCAGAACACTGCGGATTCGGGGCGGTAGACCACGGCGCGGCGTTGCGCGGCGGTCGACTGCTCGAGGGTCGATGCGCTCATCGCTGTCGTCCTGTCATCGAAGCCACCATGTCGTCGATCGGCGCGGCGGGGTCGTCCGCGGTCCCCAGCGACCGAACGGCCACCACCACCTCGTCATCGGACAGGAACGCACACGGCCCGTTGCGGTCGCTGGAAACGACCGTGCAGGCCCTGCCGGTCAGTGTTCCGTCGGCGCTGGAGACGACCTGGCCGGTGAACGCGGTGTTCGTCCCGTTCAGGCGGGCGGCACGAATGAGTCGCTCCGCGAGCGCGTCCGCGTCGCGGCCCTCCCGGTCGTAGAGCATGACCAGGATCGTCGACTCGCCCGACTGGAAGACCTGTCCGGTACCGACGTTGCGGGTGTCCCAGCCGATCGGCGGGATCACCGAGACCTCGGTGCCCTCCGAGCTGGTCAGCGTGATCGCTTCGAGGTCGGCCACCGACTCCCACTCCGGTTCCGGGACTGCGGGCGCGAGAAGAGCGGGAATCCCGGGCACGGCAATCAATCCCACCGTCAACCATGCTGCCGCTTTCATCTGAGTCAATCGCGGCCGCGAGGTTGTGAGCAGTTCATGGTCGCTCACGGATGAACTAACGGACATATCACCCACTCGTGATGAAACCGGACATGTGGATTCACAGAGTAGCCGCTGGCGGAGCATGGCGGAGCATTCGGCGGCTGGCGAGAGGTGCTGGCCGGCAGGCCGACTCGCAGCGTCACGCGGACCGACGATGACCCGGCATCAGGATCGCCACGAGGACGGCGCCGATTGCGAGGAGGAGCCCGCCCACCAGGCTGGCCCGTGATATCGCGTCGGCGAAGGCGACGGTGGCGGCGTCCATCAGCGGCTGAGCCTGGGCGGCAGCGAACATGCTCTTCGACATCTCCTCGGCGACGATCGCCGCGCCGCCCACCGATTCGCTGGACGCGTCCAGTGCCTGGGTCACCAGATCCGCTTGTGGCCCGGCCAGTTTCGGCACGGGCATCGATGTGAGGAATCCGGCGATGCCGTCCTTGTATGTGGATGCGAGGACCGAACCGAGGATTGCGATGCCCAGTGAGCCGCCTAGTTCGATCGCGGTGTCGTTGAGGCCGCCCGCGGCGCCGAGGTCGTTGTCCGGGAAGCTGCCCATGATCGCGTCGGTCGCGGGGGAGACGGAGAGCCCTACGCCGACCCCCAGTAGTACCAGCGTCGGGACGAAGTCGAGGTAGGTCGAGCCGCCGTCGACTCGGACCAGAAGCAGGACGCCGAGCGCGGCCACGGCCATGCCTCCGGAGACGGTGGCGCGGGTACCGATTCGCGGTGACAGTCGGGCGCTGGCCGCGGCACCCGCGGTGACCGCGGCGGCGAGTGGCAGCAACCGGACGCCGGTGTCGAGTGGCCCCAATCCGAGTACGAATTGGAACTGCTGGGCGACGAAGAACAGCGCGCCGAAGGCCGCGAGGAACATCAGCATCACCGCGAGCGCCGCGCCGCCGACCGTGCGTTCGCCGAGCTTGCGGACGTTCAGCAGGGGTTGCTCGTGCCGCAGCTCCCAGAACACGAATCCCGCGAGTCCGACGGCCGAGACGACTGCCGGCGCGACCGATCGCGAGCTCCAGCCGAAGTGGAACCCGTCGATGATCGCGAACACGAGCGTGCCGATGGTCACCACCGAGAGCAGGCCGCCGATCCAGTCGATCGGGCCCAGGCCCTCGGCCTTCGACGGCGGCACCAGCACGAGCGCGGCAAGAATTGCGAACCCGGCGATCGGCACGTTGATCAGGAACGTCGAGTGCCACGAGCGACTCTCGAGGAGCCAGCCCGCAAGCAGTGGCCCGAGTGCGATCGCGAGCCCGGACGTTGCGGCCCATGCGGCGATCGCCCGGGCGCGCTCGGCGGCGGGGAAGGTGGCAACGAGCAGTGACAGTGTCGCCGGCATGATGATTGCGGCGCCGACGCCCATGATCATCCGGGCCGCGATCACGGACGTGGTGCTGTCGGCGAGGCTGCCGAACACGGCGCCGGTGCCGAACACCAGCAGACCGAGGAAGAGTGCCCCGCGGCGGCTGTACTTGTCGCCGATGACGCCGAACAGCAGCATCAGCGCGGCATAGGGCACGGTGTAGCCGTCGATCACCCACTGCAGATCCGAACTCGTCAGTTTCAGATCGCGAGTCATATCCGGCGCGGCGACGATCAGGGCCGTGTTTGCCATCACCACGATGAGCAGGCTCAGACACAGTACGCCCAGCGCGGCCCACCGATGCCGGTACGGCTCCGTCATGCGGTCCACCGGGGTGGTGGCCAGCCCCGGCAGGCGTGTCAGCGTCCTCGTCGTCGGCGCTGTCGTTCGCACTGACATCGTTCGTCCCCTTCCCGTACCTCGGCAGTCGCCGTGCCGAAGGAATTGCACATCGGTGTGCAAGTTAGCTAATTGCACACCGGTGTGCAAGGAAGGTTCGATCTGGATCGCACGGCAGGTGCCGGGAAATGAACGGGAGCTGGGCGCTGTGGGGAACCAGGCACGGTGGGGGAGGATGGCATCGTGACCTCCGAGCCCCCGTTGCCCGCCGCGCCGCCGCTGCGTCCGCAGGCACGCGCAAATCGCGCCCGCATCCTCGAGGCCGCGATCACGGCGTTCGCGGCGGATCCGGACGCGAGCATGGATGAGGTGGCGAAGGCGGCCGGCGTCGTTCGGCGCACGGTGTATTCGCACTTCCCGAGCCGGGAGGCGCTGATCGAGGGGCTCGTCGCGGAGGCGTCTGCCGCCATCGCATCCAGCTTGATCGCGGGACCCGCCGAGCCGGAACGTCCGGATCTTGCGGTCGCGGTGCTGGCTCTGCGTACTTGGCCGATCGGCGACCGCTTCCGGATCCTGCTGTCGTTCGCTCGTCGCGAACTCGGTGAGGAGCGTATCCACGACCTGCTCGAGCCGTTGCGGGCCAGCTCGGTCCGCAACGTCGAACGTGGCCAGCGCGAGGGCGTGTTCTCCGGGTATCTGCCACCCACGCTGGTCGTTGCGATGTACGAGGGGATGACGCTCACGCTGCTCGAACACGCCAATCGCGGCACCGTCACCGATCGGGGTGAGACCTTCGCGACGGCTGGCCTGGTGCTGCTGGGCCTGCGTCCCGAAGTGGCGGCCGAGGTTGTCGGCGAAGCGCGGCAGTGGCTGGACGATCCGGGTGGACCGGACGGCACCGGAATGGGGTAACTCGGTGGGCGTGGTCACCGTCGGGCGCTAGACTTTGGGCACGCGCGGCACTTCGTCGTGGTGGATCGGACCTGGAAGAAGGCCATAGCTCTCACGTGAGTGAACAAGTCGAGAACGGTACGTCGCGTTACCGCGACTCCCTGCAGGACTCTACGCAGCCGGCCGAGCGCACCGTGCGCTCGAGCATGGAACTCCAGCCCGAGGTGATGCCGCTTCTACTCGGGTCCGCCGACGAGAATCTGAATGTGCTCGAGCAGCTCCTCGACGCAGATATCCACGTGCGGGGCAACGCAGTCACGCTCACCGGGACGCCTGCCGATGTGGCACTGGCCGAGCGGGTTCTCGAGCAGCTGGCCGCCATCGTCCGGCGCGGGCAACCGCTCAGCCCGGACGCGGTCCGCCGGACCGTGGGAATGCTCACGCAGGGGCTGTCCGAATCCCCGGCCGAGGTGCTCAGCCTGGACATTCTGTCGCGCCGCGGCAAGACGATCCGGCCGAAGACGCTCAATCAGAAGCGGTACGTCGACGCGATCGATACCAATACCATCGTGTTCGGCGTCGGCCCCGCCGGCACCGGCAAGACGTATCTGGCAATGGCCAAGGCGGTCCAGGCGCTGCAGACCAAACAAGTGACCCGGATCATTCTGACCAGGCCCGCGGTCGAGGCTGGTGAGCGGTTGGGCTTCCTGCCTGGCACGCTGCACGAGAAGATCGACCCGTATCTGCGACCACTGCACGATGCCCTCCACGACATGATGGATCCCGAGGCGATCCCGAAGCTCATGCAGGCCGGTGTCATCGAGGTCGCGCCGCTCGCATACATGCGTGGCCGCACCCTCAACGACGCGTTCATCATTCTCGACGAGGCACAGAACACCACGGCCGAGCAGATGAAGATGTTCCTCACCCGCCTCGGCTTCGGCTCCAAGATCGTCGTCACCGGCGACGTCACGCAGGTCGACCTTCCCGGTGGGGCACGGTCGGGGCTGCGGGCGGCCACGGAGATACTCGACGACATCGACGGGATCCACTTCGCTCTGCTCGACAGCAGCGACGTGGTCCGGCACCGGCTCGTCTCGGACATCGTCGACGCCTACGAACGGTTCGAGTCCGATCGCGATATCGATGTCCCGCTGGGCAACCGGGCACACCGACGGGCGGTCCAGACGCGTTCGCAGCGGCGGTAGGGTTGTTTCCGCCCCGAACGGCTACCGCGTGTCCGCGGCCTACGAAAGAGCGACGTACATGAGTATCGAGATCTCCAACGAATCGGGGATGGACGTCTCCGAAGTGGACCTGATCAGCGTCGCGCGCTTCGTGATCGCGCGGATGGATGTCCATCCAGCCGCGGAACTGTCGATGGTGCTGGTCGATTCGGCGACCATGGCGGACCTCCACATGCGCTGGATGGACCTGCCCGGTCCCACCGACGTCATGTCGTTCCCGATGGATGAGCTCGAGCCGGGCGGTCGACCCGACGCGCCCGAGCCCGGTCCGTCGATGCTCGGCGACATCGTGCTGTGCCCCTCCTTCGCGGCGGACCAGGCCCAAACAGCCGGCCATTCGCTCGATCACGAGCTGGCGCTACTGACAGTTCACGGCGTCCTCCACCTTCTCGGGTACGACCATGCCGAGCCGGAAGAGGAGAAAGAGATGTTCGGCCTGCAGAACCGCCTCCTCGAGGAGTGGTACGAGGATCTGCGCCGCGCCGAGCACGAGGCCGAGCTCGCCGCACGGGACCGGAAGCTGCTCGGTAAGGCCGGGTTCTTCGATGGCCCCGAACAGTAGTGCCGGCGCGGCGGTGAGGTTCCCGTGAGCGGTGCGACAGCACTTATCGTTCTCGCCGTCGTCCTGGTTCCATTGGGTGGCCTGTTCGCGGCTGTCGACTCCGCGCTCAACACGGTTTCGCCGGCACGGATCGACGAGATGGCCAAGGATGACCGGCCAGGTGCCGTCCGCCTGGCCCGGGTCGTCGCGGACCGTCCTCGGTACGTCAATCTCATGGTGCTGCTGCGGATCCTGTGCGAGATCGCGGCCGCGGTGGTGCTCGCGGGTGCCCTGATCGACCTGCTGGGCTCTACGTGGGGCATGACGGTCACGATCGCGGTGATGGTGCTGATCGACTACGTCGCAATCGGCGTCGGCCCCCGGACACTCGGTCGCCAGCATGCGTATTCGATTGCGCTCGCTGGAGCAGTGCCGCTCCTCGCGCTCGCTGCGCTGCTCAGCCCGGTGAGCCGGCTGCTGATACTGATCGGAAATGCCCTCACCCCCGGTAAGGGCTTCCGCAATGGTCCGTTCGCCTCCGAGATCGAGCTGCGCGAGCTGGTGGACATGGCGCAGGAGCGTGGTGTCGTCGCCGATGAGGAACGTCGCATGATCCAGTCGGTGTTCGAGCTCGGTGACACCTCCGCGCGCGAGGTGATGGTGCCGCGTCCGGAGATGGTGTGGATCGAGGCCGACAAGACGGCTGGCCAGGCGACGTCGCTTGCGGTGCGCAGCGGGCACTCCCGAATCCCGGTGGTCGGTGAGAATGTCGACGACGTCCTCGGTGTCGTCTACCTGAAGGACCTGGTGCAGCAGACGTACTACGCATCCGACGGTGGCCGCAGCGTCACCGTGGGCGAGGTGATGCGTCCGGCGGTGTTCGTACCGGATTCCAAGCCGCTCGACAGTCTCCTCGCGGAGATGCAGCGCGACCGCAACCACATGGCGGTGCTGGTCGACGAGTACGGCGGCATCGCCGGGCTGGTGACGATCGAGGACGTGATCGAGGAGATCGTCGGCGAGATCGCCGACGAGTACGACACCGGTGAGACCCCGCCCGTGGAGGATCTCGGCGACGGAACTTTCCGGGTCTCGGCTCGTTTGCCGGTCGAGGACCTCGGCGAACTGTTCGACATCGAGATCGACAACGACGAGGTGGAGACTGTCGGCGGTCTGCTCGGCTATGAGCTGGGCCGCGTGCCGCTGCCGGGCTCGCAGGTCGTCACCGCCGGGCTGCGACTGCGCGGCGAGGGCGGGGCCGACGTGCGGGGCCGGGTACGGATCAGCACCGTGTTCGTCGAGCGGGTGCCATCTGAGCAGGCCGAAGACCAGACCAGCGTCGAAGACGACGGAAGCGTGAACCAGGAGTGACCATGACCGATACCGAATTCCGTTCCGGCTTCGTCTGTTTCGTCGGGAGGCCCAACACGGGTAAGTCGACGCTGACGAACGCGCTGGTGGGCAGCAAGATCGCGATTACCTCGTCGCGGCCGCAGACCACCCGGCACACCATCCGTGGCATCGTGCACCGCGACTTCGGGCAGCTGATCCTGGTCGACACGCCGGGCCTGCACCGTCCGCGTACTCTGCTCGGCCAGCGCCTGAACGACCTTGTGCGGGACACGTATTCCGAGGTCGACGTGATCTGCCTGTGCATCCCAGCGGACGAGAAGATCGGCCCCGGTGACCGGTGGATCCTCGACCAGATCCGGCAGATGGCGCCCAAGACCAAGCTGATCGGCGTCGTCACCAAGATCGACAAGGTGAGCAAGGACCGGGTTGCCGAGCAGCTGCTGGCGCTGTCGAAGGTGCTCGGCCCCGAGACCGAGGTGATCCCGGTGTCGGCCGCGTCCGGTGAGCAGGTGGAGCTGCTGGTCGAGGTGCTGGCCAAGGCCATGCCGGAGGGGCCGGCGTTCTATCCGGATGGCGAGTTGACCGACGAGCCCGAGGAAACGCTCATGGCCGAGCTCATCCGAGAGGCCGCCCTCGAGGGGCTCGGTGACGAGCTGCCGCACTCGCTGGCCGTCGTGATCGAGGAGGTCATCCCCCGCGAGGGACGCACCGAGAAGCAGGGCGAGCTCCTCGACGTGCACGCACTGCTGTACGTGGAGCGGCCGAGCCAGAAGGGCATCGTCATCGGCAAGGGCGGCGCCCGCCTGCGCGAGGTCGGCACCAATGCCCGCCATCAGATCGAGAAGCTGCTCGGCACCAAGATTTTCCTGGAGCTGCACGTGAAGGTTGCCAAGGACTGGCAGCGTGACCCGAAGCAGCTGGGTCGCCTCGGGTTCTAGCGTTCGCCGCTCCGGTTCTCGTCGTGCCGCTCCTCCGATCGGGGGAGCGGCACGACTGTTTCGGGCGCGGCATGGGTCAGGGCGTCGCCAGATACGCCCCGCGAACGAGTTGGAGCACCGCCACCGAGATGTCCTGCCCCGCATCGCCGGTGGCGAGTCGACGCAGCTGCAGGCCGGCGATCGTGGCGACCAGGGTCGGTGCCAGAGCCTCCGGGCCGGGTACTCCGAGCGCGGCGAGGATCGAGACGGTGAGCGCGTCGTACGCGGCGAAGCAGTCGGATGCCGCTGTCTGCAGTTCGTGGTCGCGTCCGGCATGGATGTAGAGCTCGAACGGGGCGATCCGCTCCGCCGAGAACGCGAGGTCGCGCGCCACCCGTTCAGCGAGCGCCGCGGCGCCGTGCAGGCTCAGACCCGTGTCCCGGTAGCTCTCCGTGAGTTCGAGCAGCCGGGCCGTCTCCTCGGCCACGAACCCGGTCAGCGCCGCCCGCAGGAGGTCGGACTGGGTGGGGAAGTGGTAGGTGATCGATCCCAGTGAGACGCCCGCCGCTGCAGCGATTCGGCGGTTCGTCAGCGCCGGCACCCCCTCGGTGCCGACGATGTGCAGCGCGGCCGCCAGAATGCGGTCGCGGACCGTCGTCGCTTCCATCGGTCACCACCACCGAGCGGGTCGGTGCTCGTGCCACCGGCCGACGGTTTCGAGTTGCGCGGCAAGGGAAACCAGTAGGGGCTCGGCGTTGTCGTGGCCCATCAACTGCACGCCGATCGGCACCCCGTCGGCGGTGAATCCGGCGGGCACATTCACGCTGGGCCAGCCGAGGATATTCCACGGCCACGTGTACGGACATGCCGCAGTGATCACCTTGTCGGTCTCGACACCGCCGATCCCGTCGAGCCCGTCCACGCGCGGCGGGGGAGTCGCGGTGGTGGGTGCGAGTATCACGTCGTAGTCGTCGAAGATTGCTCCGACGCGTCGGCGCATCCGGGGTTCGGCCGCGCGGGCTGCGCGCAGCGGCAGCCCGGACAGCAGGCGCCCGGTGCGGGCGTTGGCACGGGTGCGGGGGTCGACCAGTGACGGATCCGGCAGCTGGCCGAGCCAGGCGTCGACACCGGCGAGCGAGCGTGGAAGGAAGTTGAGTCCCAGCAGGATTCCGTACTCGGGGTCGTCGACGGTGACGTCGTGTCCGAGCTTGCGCAGTGCGTGCGCGGTGCGGCCGACCGCGGTGCGGATCTCGGGATGCAGGGCGGTGGGTGTTGCGGTGAACGGGATCCGCAGCGACAGGGCGATCTTCAGCCGTCCGGGATCGCGACCGACGGCGTCACGCACTGTAACCGGTGGCGGCTTGTGGAGATCGCCGTCGTGGTTGCCGGCGACGATGTCGAACAGCAACGCCGCGTCCGCGACTGTGCGGGCAAGCGGACCGTTGACGGTGATTCCGTGGAACGCCTCGGGTTGGGGCCATGTCGAGATGCGTCCGCGCTGCGGCTTGATGCCCACCAGGTGGGTCCACGCGGCGGGGATGCGTACCGATCCGGCGCCGTCCGAGCCGATCGCGGCGGGCACGAGCCCGGCGGCCACTGCGGCTGCACTGCCGCCGGACGATCCGCCCGGCGTGCGGCCGCGGTCCCACGGATTGCGGGTGTGGCCGAAGGCGCTGCCGCCTGTGAACGGCCACTGGCCCAACTCGGGGCTGTTGGTCTTGCCCACGATCACCGCGCCGGCGGCGCGCAGGCGGCGAACCACCTCCGAATCGACGGTCTTGGCGGGGAACTGGCCCGGACATCCGAACGCGGTGGGCTCGCCCGTGACGTCGACGTCGTCCTTGACGGCGATCGGGACGCCGAGGAGCGGCAGCCGCTCTCCGGCGGCGAGGCGACGGTCGGCGTCGACGGCCTCGGCGAGTGCGGCGGCGCGGCGTACCACCCGGAAGGCGTTGAGGGTGGGCTGGCTGGCCTCGATCCGGTCCAGGGCGGAGGAAACCGCGACCACGGACGTCGTGCGTCCCGCGGCGAGTGCGAGGGCCTGATCCTCGAGGCCGAGCGAATGCTGCCCGGTGGCCGGTTCCTCCAGTTCAGCGCTCATTTTCACCCCATCGATGCCGACTGTTCGTTCGAACGAACAGTAACAAGTTCTATTTTCTCCCGTGGGCTTTCCAGGGGCCGTGCGTGCACGCGCCTGTCGGGACTCGTCGGTGCGCCGTGGGAGACTGGGCTACGTGAGGTTGTTGTGAGGTTGTACCGGGACCATGCGGTGGTGCTGCGCCAGCACAAGCTGGGCGAGGCCGACCGCATCGTGACCCTCCTGACGCGGCAGCAGGGCCTGGTGCGCGCGGTCGCCAAGGGTGTGCGCCGCACCAAGTCGAAGTTTGGTGCCCGTCTCGAACCGTTCGCTCACATCGATGTGCAGCTGTACCCGGGGCGCAGTCTCGACATCGTCACCCAGGTGCAGACCGTCGACGCCTTCGGTGCGGACATCGTCGACGACTACGGCCGCTACACCACCGCCTGCGCAATCCTCGAGACCGCGGAACGGCTCGCGGGTGAGGAGCGGGCGCCGGCGCCGCGACTGCACAGTCTCACTGTCGGCGCGCTGCGTGCGGTGTGCGATCAGGTGCGTCCGGCGGAACTGGTTCTCGATGCATTTCTGCTGCGAGCGATGGGCTACGCCGGTTGGGCGCCCGCGCTCGACGACTGCGCCCGTTGCGCCGCACCGGGGCCGCACCGCGCCTTCCATGTTGCAGCCGGTGGCGCGGTATGCGTGCACTGCCGTCCGCCCGGGTCGGCGACGCCGTCGCCTGGGGTGCTCGACCTCATGAATGCGCTTGCCCGCGGGCAGTGGGCCGAGACCGACATGGCGTCCTCGTCACTGCGCAGCCAGGCCAGTGGGCTGATCGCCGCACATCTGCAATGGCATCTCGAGCGGCAGTTGCGCACTCTTCCGCTGATCGAGCGGGCCCGGCCCCATGCGGCAGAGGGTGACTCGGGTGCGGTCAGGCAGGATGGTGAGCGTGATTCGACGACGCGAACCGCAAGCTCAGCCTGACCGGGCCGTCCGGCCGCCCGCCCCGCACCCCTCGGGGGCTCGTCCGCCGATTCTGCAGCCGGAACTGATCCCGCAGCATGTGGCTCTGGTGATGGACGGTAACGGGCGCTGGGCTCAGGATCGGGGGTTGCCTCGCACCGCAGGGCACGAGCGCGGCGAGGCGGTCCTCATGGACACCCTCGAAGGCTGCATCGAGATCGGCGTGAAGTGGCTGTCCGCGTACGCGTTCTCCACGGAGAACTGGAAGCGGAGCCCCGATGAGGTCAAGTTCCTGATGGGCTTCAACCGCGATGTGATCCGACGTCGGCGCGACGAGATGCACGAGATGGGTGTGCGCGTGCGGTGGGCCGGTCGTCGTCCGCGCCTGTGGCGCAGCGTGATCAAGGAACTCGAGGTTGCCGAGGAGCTCACCAAGGACAACACCGTCATGACGCTGACGATGTGCGTGAACTACGGCGGGCGTGCCGAAATCGCAGACGCGGCAAGGGAAATTGCCCGTCGTGTGGCGGCAGGACAGCTCGATCCGGAGAGAATCACCGAGGCCACCGTCGCGCGGTACCTCGACGAGCCCGACATGCCGGACGTCGACCTGTTCCTTCGTCCGTCCGGCGAACAGCGGACGTCGAACTTTCTGATCTGGCAGTCGGCATACGCGGAGATGGTGTTCCAGGAGAAGCTCTTTCCCGATTTCGACCGCCGCGATCTGTGGGCGGCGTGTGTCGAGTATGCGTCCCGCGATCGTCGCTTCGGCGGCGTGAAGTACGAGTGATCATGGATTCCGCCGAGGCGTTGCAGGGTCGGGCGCGTGAGGCGCTCGGGAGTTTCGTGACCGTCGATTCGGACGCCGACGGCTCACTGCGGTTCGAGTACGGCGGCGCGCTGTGTTCACTGCGGGCGGTAACGCTCGCCGAGGGACTCGATGTGCTGTCGCTGACCGGCGTGTTGGCGTGGGATCGGACGATCAAGCCCGCGTTGCACAAGCGGGTGGCCGAGCGGAATGCGCAACTGCAGTTCGGGTCCATCAGTGTCATTACGCGTGGCAAGCTCGCGGATATGGTGCTGCGCTACACGTTTCCGGCGACGGGTCTGTCGGGCGCGCCGCTCACCACGATGCTGCTGCTGGTGCTGTCGGGCGCCGAGGAGGCTCGGAAGGGCCTGCTGGCGTAGCGGGTCCGCACCGCGTGTCGGCCGGCGACCATCGATCAGCACCGGCTTCATCTTGTACAGAACGTGCTCGGAGTTCGGCCGACCGCCGACTCCGAACTACTGCGCCTCGGCGCAATCGCGGCAGGTGCCGAAGATCTCCAGGGTGTGGCTGACGTCGGTGAAGCCGTTGCTGTCGGCGATGGTCTGTGACCACTGCTCGACTGCGGGACCATCCACTTCGACGGTGAATCCGCAGCTGCGGCACACGAGATGGTGATGGTGTCCACTCGAACAGCGCCGGTACACCGATTCGCCGGTGTCGGTGCGGAGTACGTCCACGGTGCCGGCGTCGGCGAGGGCCTGGAGCGTCCGGTAGACGGTGGTGAGGCCGATGCCCTCGCCGCGCCTACGGAGTTCGTCGTGCAGTTCCTGAGCAGAACGGAACTCGCTGATCTCGTCGAGCAGGGCGGAGATCGCGCTGCGCTGCTTGGTGGAGCGCACGCCCACCACGGCGCGCCCGCGCCGCTCGGTCCTGTCCACCACGTTCTCCGTCATGCTTCCTCCGTGACAAGCTCCGTCATGCTTCCTCCGTGACAAGCTCCGTCATGCTTCCTCCGTGACAAGCTCCGTCATGATTCCTCCGCGTGGGCGACAGCGTCGATGACGATATGGGCGAGGTGGTCGTCGACCAGTCGGTACATCACTTCCCGGCCGTTGCGCTCGCCGCGCACCACGCCGGCGGCCTTGAGTACTCGCAGGTGCTGGCTGATGAGCGGTTGGGTGACGCCGAGTGCGCCTACCAGTTCGTGGACGCAGCGCTGCGATTCGCGCAGCTGCAGCACGATCGCGATCCGGACCGGCGCGGCGAGGGCGCGCAGAATTTCACCTGCCGCGGTCAGTGTCTCCTTGGGTGGCAACGGTGCGGCCGGGGTTTCGGCGCACGGGCCATGGTCGTGCAGGTCGGCGCTCGATTCTGCTCGTGACTCGGCGTGCAGGTCGCCGGCATCGGCAACACTCACGGTGTGGCTCCTCACGTGCGGTCCCGTCGGGTGGTCGATCCCACCTTATTGCAAATCAATTCCATTTTGATATGCACGAATACGCATGTCAACCGTGTGCGTGGACGGCGGCGCGCCTACAGATAGTCTGGACTGGCGAAAACCGCACGTGAACCACGCATCTATTACCCAGATGGAGAGCACCCAAGTGGCACCCAAGTCCAAGATCGATACCGTCGCCAACCTCGCCAAGCGCCGGGGGCTCGTCTACCCATGCGGTGAGATCTACGGCGGTACCAAGTCGGCCTGGGACTACGGTCCGCTCGGCGTCGAGCTCAAGGAGAACATCAAGAAGCAGTGGTGGCGCAACATGGTCACCAGCCGCGAGGACGTCGTCGGACTCGACTCGTCGGTGATCCTGCCCCGGCAGGTATGGGAGGCCTCCGGCCACGTCGAGGTCTTCTCCGACCCGCTGGTCGAGTGTCTCAACTGCCACAAGCGTCACCGCCAGGACCATCTCCAGGAGTCGTACGCCGAGAAGAACAAGCTCGACGACCCCGATGCCGTGCAGATGACCGAGGTCGTGTGCCCGGACTGTGGCACAAAGGGGCAGTGGACCGAGCCCAAGGAGTTCTCCGGCCTGCTCAAGACCTACCTCGGCCCGGTCGACAGCGAGACCGGCCTGCATTACCTGCGTCCCGAGACCGCGCAGGGCATCTTCGTGAACTTCGCGAACGTGCTCACCACCTCGCGCAAGAAGCCGCCGTTCGGCATCGGCCAGATCGGCAAGAGCTTCCGCAACGAGATCACCCCCGGCAACTTCATCTTCCGCACGCGCGAGTTCGAGCAGATGGAGATGGAGTTCTTCGTCAAGCCCGGCGAGGACGAGGAGTGGCACCAGTACTGGATCGACTACCGGATGGACTGGTACACGGGCCTGGGCATCAACAAGGACAATCTGCGCCTGTACGAGCATGCTCAGGAGAAGCTGTCGCACTACTCCAAGCGCACCGTCGACATCGAGTACCGCTTCCACTTCCAGGGCAGCGAGTGGGGCGAGCTCGAGGGCATCGCCAACCGCACCGACTACGACCTGGCGACGCACTCGAAGGCGTCGGGCACGGATTTGAACTACTTCGATCAGACCAGCGGTGAGCGCTACACGCCGTACGTCATCGAGCCGGCGGCGGGCCTGACGCGTTCGCTCATGGCGTTCCTGGTCGACGCATACACCGAGGACGAGGCCCCCAATGCCAAGGGCGGCGTCGACACCCGCACCGTGCTCCGCCTGGATCGTCGCCTGGCGCCGGTCAAGGCCGCGGTGCTGCCGCTGAGCCGCAACGCCGACCTCTCGCCCAAGGCGAAGGATCTCGCGACCACGCTGCGTCAGCACTGGAACATCGAGTTCGACGACGCCGGCGCCATCGGCCGTCGCTACCGCCGTCAGGACGAGATCGGTACCCCCTTCTGCATCACTGTCGACTTCGACACCCTCGACGACCACGCGGTCACCGTCCGTGAGCGCGACACCATGGCGCAGGAACGCGTCGCTCTCGACCAGGTCGAGGGCTACCTCGCGCAGCGCTTGCTAGGCGCCTAGCGCCCGTGCGCGGTTGGCGAGTCCCTGGACTCGCCAACCGCGCACGGGCCGCAGGCCCTAAAACCGGCCTCCGCCACCGCGGCCGATCCGACCGGAACTGCTCGGGCCACCGAATGAACCGGGTCCCGGCCCGCCCCAGCCGCCGCCACCGCGGCCACCCCAGTTGCCGCCTCGGCCACCGAAACCGCCTCGAAGCATGCTGTCGATCAGGATGCCACCGAGGATCGCGCCGGCCGCGTTTGCGCCACCTCCAGCGACACCGCCGCTCGGCGGTCGTTGGTTGTCCTGATAGCGGTTGACGTCTGCCTGCGCAGCCCACAGCGCGCGCGACCCCAGTTCGGTGGCGGTCTGGGCGTGCTGCAGAGCCTTGGACGGATCGGACGCGGTGAGTTGCCGGGCCGCCTCGAGGTGCCGCTGTGCCTCCGACAGGCGGGTCCGCGCCTCGGCGCCGACGGCCCCGCGGCGCGTCGAGATGAAGTCTGCGGCGGCGGTGACCTGAGACTGCGCCGCCGTCAGATCCTGGTCCAGCCGTGCGCGCGCCCGGTCGGCCTGTTGGCCGGCCTCCCTTGCCTCGGCCAGAACGGCATCGAGCTTCGCGTCGGCCTCGACGATCTTGGTGAAGCTACCCAGCGGATCTGTGTCCTTGGCGTCCTGCGCCATTCGCAGGGCCGCGTCCGCGGCATCGCGGGCATCGGAGAGCTTCTTTCCGCCCTGCTGGGCGAGCGGGCCGGCGGCCGCGATGCCCTGCGCGGCATCGTCCATCGCGGCAGGGAGGGTCGCGATGGCGTGCCGGATGTCGGTGTCGGCGCGCTCGACGGCGTCGAGTAGCTGGCGGGCCTGGTTCAGCGCCCCTTCCGCCGCGCGGATCGCGATCACCGCGGGCCCCTGCTTTCCGGCCGGAAGAGCCGTGGCGTCGCGTCCGGCTGCGATGTTCTGCTCCGCGAATGTGATCCGCTCCCGCGCCATGGCGGGATTGTGCTCGACGGTCGCCAGCACCGAGGCGGGGAACTCGCCGCGCAGCGCGGTGAGGGTTGCGTCCGCTGCGGGGATCCGGACGGTGAGGGCGACGACATCCCGAGTGAGCGCGTCCAGGCGGGCCGGGGCGTCGAGCAGCAAATCGCGCATCGAGTCGAACTCCGCAACGCGGGCGTTCAGTTCGCGGTCGGCGCGCCCGCACGTGGTGATGAGCTCGAGGAGCAGCTCGCGTTGCTGCTGCGGGGTTTCCGGAAGTTCGTCGTCGAGTCGCTGGCGGATGGTGAATGCGGCCGCCAGTGTCGCGCGGGCCTGGTCGAACGCGGAGGTGAACGGCGCGGTGGCATCGGTGCCGAACTCGCCGACGGCCAGGTTCAGCTCTTCCTCACTGGTGCGGATCGCGTTGTCCATCTCGACCAGTGCGTCCTTCGCGAGCGCGTCGAGCGCCGGAATCGGCAGTGCAGCCAGGGCTTCGGGGTCAGTGGGATCGATCTGACGGGCAGCAGCGACGGTGTCCTCGAGTCGGTCGCTCCGCTTCTTCCGCAAGTACAGGAAGACGCCGCCACCGACCAGCGCCACTATCCCGATGCCGACGCCGAGTACCTTCAGAGACGTGCGAGTCGCCGTCATTGCGTCGCCGATTCCGCCTGCGGCGGCGATCGCCGCGCCGGACCAGTCTGTCTCGCGCAGGGCCGGTTCCACGGAGTCGGAACGAACCGACTGTAGTTCGGCATTGGTGACCTGCGAGAGCGCCTGGGGCACATCGAAGTAGTACGAGCGATCCGTCGTCGCGACCGCGAGGAGTGCGTCGTTGTTGCCGAGCCCGCTCATCTCCGCGGTGCGCTGCGTCCATGTCTGCGGGTCGATCCCGCCGAAGTCGGCCACGTATACCACCCACAGTGCGACCTTGTGTTCGTCGTACAGCGAATCGAGCGCGTCCTGCACATCCGACCGCTGTCCCGGGTCGAGAACGCCGGCGGAGTCGGTGATGTGGTCGGGCAGCCGCGATGGTGCCTCGGCGGTGGCGGTCACGGGGGAGAAGACCAGCGCGAGCAGCGCGAGCAGGGCGCCGATGGCGGCCGATCGGCGCGCGACATCGTGACGTGTGCGTGGACGCGACGGTGCATGTGCCATGTATCGAATCTATCCGCTGTGGCGCGTCGTCAGGCCCGGCCCGGACACCGGACTGGCAGAATCGTGGAGTGAGTACCGCCCCCAGTTACGACCTCCCCGAGCTGTCGCCCCGTTCTGCTCCGCGCCGCTCGTTCGGTTCCGCGGTAGGCAGATGGGTCCGTCGGCTGGTGCTCGGGGCCGTGCTGATCGGATTGATTCTGGTCGGCGGCACCGCGTTCCGGGTGTGGCAGGTCGCACGAATCACCGACACCGCTCGTGCCGACGCGATCGTCGTGCTCGGTGCGGCGCAGTATGCGGGCACCCCGTCGTCAGTGTTCGAGGCCCGCCTGGACCAGGCCCGGAAGCTGTACGAACAGGGTGTCGCACCGGCGATCATCACGGTCGGGGGTAAGCAGGAGGGCGACGAGTACACCGAGGCGGCTTCGGGCCGCAACTATCTGATGGACCAGGGAGTGCCGGGTGATCGGATCACCGCGGTTCAGGAGGGCTCGGACACACTGCTGAGCATCGAGGCCGTCAGCCGTGAGATGGGGGAGCAGGGAATGCGGTCTGTCGTTCTGGTGAGCGACCCGTGGCATTCGCTGCGGACCCGGACCATGGCTCGTGACGCTGGGCTCGAGGCGTGGACCGCACCCACCCGGCAAGGACCCGCGGTCATCACCCGCGAGTCGCAACTGCACGGAATCACTAGGGAGACAGGCGCTTTGCTCTGGTATCAGCTCACGCACTTCTCGGCCGACTTCCCGTACACGGCGGGCCAGTGACGGACCGAACCTCCCGCGCCGCATACACCGATCACGACATCGAGCGCAGGGTGCGAGAAGCGCCGAAGTCGGCCGGAATCGGTCCCACCGTCGAGTCCGGTCAGCACCGGTCCGACTTCTCCCGTGACCGGGCCCGCGTCCAGCACTCGGCGGCATTGCGCCGTCTCGCCGACAAGACTCAGGTGGTGGGGCCGCGTGACGGTGACACCCCGCGCACGCGGCTCACGCACTCGATGGAGGTCGCGCAGATCGGACGTGGCATCGCGGACGGCCTGGGCCTCGACCCCGACCTGGTGGATCTGGCCGGGCTCGCCCATGACATCGGCCACCCGCCGTACGGACACAACGGGGAGAAGGCGCTCGACGAGGTTGCGGCGAGCTGTGGCGGCTTCGAGGGCAATGCGCAGAATCTGCGGATTCTCACCAGTCTCGAGCCCAAGATCCTTGATCAGGAAGGGCGAAGCGTCGGTCTCAACCTCACCCGGGCGTCGCTCGACGCCGCGATCAAGTACCCGTGGACTCGTCCCCGCCCCGGCGCGAAGTTCGGTGCCTACGATGACGATGCCGGCGTTCTCGCGTGGGTACGGGACGGTGCTCCAGAGGGTCGACAGTGCCTGGAAGCGCAGGTGATGGACTGGGCGGACGACGTCGCATACTCGGTGCACGACGTCGAGGACGGCGTCATCGCCGGACGCATCGATCTGCGGGTGCTCCGCGACGCGGCCGAGGTGCGCGCGCTCGCCGAGCTGGGGGCATCCGAGTTCAACGGCCTGGTTGTCGACGAGCTGGTAGAGGCAGCCGAGCGGCTGTCGAAGCTTCCGGTGGTGGCGGCGATCGGTGGCTACGACGGCACGCTCGCCAGTTCGGTGGCGCTCAAGAATCTCACCAGTGAGCTCGTGGGCCGATATGCCACCGCGGCGGTCACCGGGACGCGCCGCGTCACAGGTCCCGGACCGATCGCGCGGTATCAGGCTGACCTCGAGGTCCCGCCGATCGTTGCCGCGGAGGTGGCACTGCTCAAGACCGTCGCGCTGCACTATGTGATGTCCGATGCCGGTCACAAGAACCGTCAGGAGCGGCAGCGGGATCGGTTGTATCGGGTTGCCGAGTGGCTGTTGCGCAGTGCGCCCGCCGGCCTCGATCCCCTGTTCCTGCCGGCCTGGCATGCGGCGGCCGACGACCCTGCCCGGGTGCGGGTGATCGTCGACCAGATTGCGTCGTGCACTGAGAGCCGGCTCGAGCGGATCGACAAGCAGAGCCTGGGCGCCCAGGCCAGTTGGGGGTAGGCAGCGGAGCTGCCTGTGCGCCTTTCTGGTGGTGTGGGCCACCCCAAAGGCGCACAGGCGCGAAGCGCCTAGACTGCCCTCGTGGCCGGCCGAATTCCTGACAGAGACATCGCGACCGTTCGCGAGCGCACACGGATCGAGGACATCGTCGGCGAGTACGTCTCGCTCAAGCGTGCGGGCGGCGATTCGATGAAGGGGTTGTGCCCCTTCCACGACGAGAAGTCGCCATCGTTCCACGTCCGCCCCAACCACGGCCACTACCACTGCTTCGGCTGCGGTGAGGGCGGCGACGTCTACTCATTCCTGCAGAAGATCGAACACGTCAGTTTCGTAGAGGCCGTCGAGCAGCTCGCGGACCGGCTGAACTACCAGATCTCCTACGAGGGCGGCGGCCCTTCCGTCCAGCGCGACCGCGGCACTCGTGCGCGGTTGGTGGCGGCGAACGCGGCCGCGCAGGAGTTCTACGCGGCCCGGCTCGAGGAGCCCGACGCCCAGGCCGCGTGGGACTACCTCACCGAACGAAACTTCGACGCCGCCGCGGCCGCCCAGTTCGGTTGCGGATACGCGCCCGACGGCTGGGACGTACTCACCAAGCATCTGATGGCCAAGGGCTTCGAGGCCAAGGAACTCGAGGCGGCGGGCCTGTCGAAGGAGGGGCGGCGCGGCCCGATCGACCGGTTTCACCGCCGGCTGCTGTGGCCGATCCGGAACCTGTCGGGCGACGTCATCGGCTTCGGCGCCCGCAAGTTGTTCGACGACGACACGATGCCGGGCAAGTACGTCAACACCCCCGAGACCATGCTGTACAAGAAGTCACAGGTGCTGTTCGGGCTGGACCTTGCCAAGCGGGACATCGCCAAGGGCCATCAGGCGGTGGTTGTCGAGGGTTACACCGACGTGATGGCGATGCACCTGGCCGGGGTGAAGACCGCCGTCGCTGCGTGTGGCACCGCATTCGGCGACGAGCACCTCGCGATGCTGCGCCGGCTACTGATGGACGACAGTTACTTCCGCGGTGAAGTGATCTACACGTTCGACGGCGACGCGGCCGGGCAGGCCGCCGCGATGAAGGCGTTCGAAGGTGACCAGAAGATGGCGGGGCAGACTTTCGTCGCGGTCGCGCCCGACGGTATGGACCCATGTGAGCTGCGCCAGAAGTCGGGAGATGCTGCCGTTCGCGATCTGGTCGCGCGACGCACCCCGATGTTCGAGTTTGTCGTCAAATCCTTTCTGGCCGAACATGATCTGGATACCGCCGAGGGGCGCGTCGAGGCGCTGCGTCGGACTGTCCCGGTGGTGGCACGAATCAAGGAGCCGACACTGCGAGACGGCTACGCGGTGCAGCTGTCCGGCTGGGTGGGCTGGGACGACATCCCGGCGGTCCGCCGCCGGGTCCGGGACGAGGCGCGCAAGTTCGCTCGCGGTGGCGGTTCGACGCCGCCCAAGCGTCGGTCGGCTGACGAGACCGCCGCGGCCACGGAGGCGGCGGAACGGCGGCTGGCCCGGCCACGGCCGAATGATCCGGCTCTGTGGCCGCAGCGGGATGCACTCAAGGCGGCACTGCAGTATCCGGCCATCGCGGGGACAGTCTTCGACTCCCTGCCGCGCGAGACGTTCACGCACCCGGCCTATGCCGCGGTGCGGGAGGCTGTTGCGGCCGCGGGCGGGACCGGCGCCGGCCTCGGGGGTGGGGAGTGGGTGGACGCGGTCGGCCGCAGCACCACGGACCACACCGCGCAGTCTCTGGTGATGGAGCTCGCAGTCGACCCGTTGCCGGCTGACGACGACACCGCGCCCCGCTATATCCGGGGTGTGCTTGCACGTTTGCAGGAGGTCTGGGTCGGCGAGCAGGTTGCCGAGCTCAAGTCGAAGTTGCAGCGGGTGTCGCCGACGACGGATTCGGATGAATTCCACTCGTTGCTGGGGGATCTGGTTGCGCTCGAACAGTATCGGCGCAGCCTGCTCGATCAGGCGATCGGTGACACAAGCGGCGAGGGCATCACCTGACTAGTTCCTCCGCAGCTGATCACGGGGGATCAGGATCGTCGTCTGCTCGTCGATCGGCTTCATCGGCTCCAGCTTGGGTTGGGTGCTCAGCGAATCTGCGAGCTTCTGCCGTCCGGTCTCGATGACCTTTTTCGTGGCGGGGCTGGTCGCGACCGCTCTCGCGGCCTTGCTGATCTGTTCGTACCGCGCTCGGCCCGCTCGGGTACCCAGCACGTAGCCCGCCGCGACGCCTACCAACAACCGCAACATTTCCGGAATCCTCCCGTCGAACTGCCTGGCTACATCCTGCCTGATCCGTCTCTGTTCAGGGGATTTGGTACTTGGGTGGGGGTATGAGCTAAAGTTCTCCAGGCGCCGCCGGAAACGGTGCGCCACACCCAGGCAATCCCCTGTAGCTCAATTGGCAGAGCATTCGACTGTTAATCGAACGGTTGCTGGTTCGAGTCCAGCCGGGGGAGCCAGACAGAAGGCCCCTCATCCTAGCGGATGAGGGGCCTTCTGCGTTCTCGAATGCCGTCCATTCGGACGATGCTCAGTGGGGACGATGGCCGGAAGCCACATCGTCGGTGCCGGGTTTGTTACCTATCAGCAGCCATAACAGCGAGCCGAGGACTGGCAGCGCCAGCACCAGGAGAATCCAGGCGATCTTGGCGGGCGTGGTGATGTGGCGGGCACGGAGCACCGAGATGCTTGTCGACACGACCAGGATGAGCCATAGCAGTACCAGCGCCATCCATGCGATGTCGAATGCCAGGGGCAGGGTCGGATCGTGCTCGTCCACTTCAGCGTCCCGTCGTCATCAGCAGCATCGCGGCAGCGAGTGCGAAGGCGAGGATCGGCAGCCCCCACCGCATCCGGTGCCGCTCGTAGTCCCACCAGGCGCGTCCAAGCTCGCCGACACTCATTTCCCGCCACGACACGCGCGCCATGAACCCTCCCTCGTCCGGCATCTTCCGATTTCCTGCATCATCGCAGACTGGGGGCCGTGCGTGGTGTTCCGTCAGGCGGCGGCCCGAATAGGCCACTGCCCGTCGACATCCGACGCATCACGGCCCGTGCTCAACAAATACTCGGCAAAGTCGCGCTGGCGTTCGGCGTGCCAGCTCGCCTGGCTCGTCATCACATCGTCGAGATCGGCGAGCTCCGGGAAACGTTCCGGCAGAATCCGCGCCAGCTGAGCTGCGGCGAGCGCGTCCGCCTCCGCCTCGTGTGCACTTCCGAGATCGACTCCGTAGTGCTCGCACAGCGCGCTCAACGTGCGCTTGCCGCGGCGGTGACGATCAACCTCGCGGTCAATCACATACGGGTCCACCACGAGCCCGTAGTCGTCCATCGGCGGCAGTCCGAGGCGCCGCCCTTCCGCGTCCATCACGGTCAGGTCGTACGACGCGTTGAATGCGACGACGGCGTAGCCGGCCGCCCACGCTTCCGTGAGTGCCTGACGGATCTCCCGGTATCCCTCGGTGTAGTCACGGCCGTGCTCGCGGGCGTAGGACGTGGAAATGCCGTGCACGTCAATGGCACCGGCCGGAATCTCGACTCCCGGATCAACCAGCCAGTTGCGCGTGCGGGACTCTCCACCGTCGGCGATGACGACACACGCGGTCACGATGCGTGCCGAGAGTGGGTCTCGGCCAGTTGTTTCCAGGTCGAATGCGCAGATCGGTCGGGTGGTCCAGTTGTTCACTTCGGGGTCCTTCGGGTGTAGCCGAGACTTGCTGTCAGATCGTGCCGTAGGTAAGTGTGCGGGCTGGCACCGACATGTCTCGGCATACTCGCGACATGCGCCACCCCGCAGACAGGAGCAGGCGAGGGCGGACGGTAACATTCGGCTGTCGGCGAGGTATCGTCGCAGCAGGGGGCGGTAGCTCAGTCGGTTAGAGCCGTGGACTCATAATCCATTGGTCGCGGGTTCGAGCCCCGCCCGCCCCACGTAAATGCCCCTTTCTCGAAGTCGAGAGAGGGGCATCCATCGTTTATTCATCGCTTATGGCGACGGTCCTATCGAGCAGATCGGCGACGACCGTGTGCTGCCGGCCTCGCGTCATGTACTTGTCCTGAGTCATCGACACGTGACGGTGCCCAAGATGATCGGCGCCGATCCGCGCCGACAGGCCCTCGTCGTCGATCAGCGTCGCCACCGACTTCCGAAACGTGTGGGTCGTTGTCTCCGCGACGCCGAGGTCATCGCGCACCTTGCGCCACTGCTTCCCGAAGTTGTTGGGATCCCGCAAAGTTCCCGCCGTCGATGGGAACACCACGCCGAGGTCACCCAGGCGCGGCTGCGCGGCCCGCTTCTCGAGCATGTCGAGCGCGAACCGGGGGAGGGGGATCGTGCGTAGGCCTGCAGCAGTCTTCGCGGCCTCCACGCGAACCAGGCCCTGCCCCTTCACTCGCACAACCTTGCCGCTGATCGACACGGTTCCAGCTTCGTCGTCGATGTCCTGCCACCTAATTGCCAACAGCTCCGACCGCCGTACGCCGGTCGCAATCAGCAACAGGATCGGGTCGGCAATGTCATTGGCCAGGCAGTAGTCCGACTCTTGCACGGCGGTGACCAGCACGCGGAGCTCATCGCCCGTGAGGGCCCGTGCGCCCTTGGGTGGGTTCTTGGATCGGATCTGTGAGACCTCGCCGACAGGGTTCGTGTCGAGGGCGCCACCGAGAACTGCCATCGCGAGCGCGCCACGCAGGATCGTTTTGGACTGCCGCGCCATCGTCGGCCCGTGAGCCTTCACCATCGCCCGCAGCGCGGCGTCCACACGGCCTGGGGATGCTTCACCCACGCGAATGCCTGCGATCCGCGGTTCCAGCTTCCCGAGCGCGAACTCGTACGTCGACATCGTGGCCGCAGACCGGCCCTCTTCCTCGAGGCGGCGTAGATGCGTTCGGCACAGGGACAGCACTAGCGTGTCGCGGTCGATCTCGTCCTCGGTCGGTGTTCGCCGCGCATCGAGTGCATCGCGTAGTTCCTCTTCGGCCAACTTGCCGTACTGATCACGTCGGCCGGCAGGGGAACGACGCTCGACAATCCGCACCACGCCGTCGTCATCACGGAACCGGCACCGGGCAAGCCATACGCCGCCGCCTTGGTCGATTCGTCCGATTTTGCCGTGCTGCCCGATGCGCAGTGGCGGCCTACCCGCCATCGCTCACGACCGCGCCGGGAGTCTTCTTGAGCTCCTGGCTCAAATAGTCGAGGTAGTGCTGCTTGGCGTTGACCTCGCTGAACATCTGCGTGGCGACTTCGTCCGAGCCTGCGGTGCGCATCCGGGCGGCGACTCGCGTCAGCCTGTCGATCTCCGATTCCGTCTTGATGCGCTCACGCGACAGGTAGACCAGCCGTGCACCGTCCTCCACGGCCCGGACCTGCTCAAGGTTACGAAGACGTTCGTCCTCAGGCAGCGGCTCCCCGTCTGATGCGAACAGGTCTGGCTGGAAAGTAGTTTCCCCGGAGAACCAGGTTGCTGCGGTGATCGAACTGACGCGGTTGCCCGGCACGAGTTCGACCTCGCCGTCTGGCAGTGCTGGATAGAGGAGCGAAATGGGAGGGATCTGCAAGGCCCAGGCGAGCACGCTCAACTCGGCTGTCGTTACGTACTTTCGACGGCCTGACTCCAGGTCGGCGATTGTGCTGCGTGAGATCCGATGGCCCGCCTCTGCGGTCCTGTCGGACAACCATTGGCCAGATCGCTTACCTCGCAGGTCTTTCACAGTCTGGGCGATCCGCTGAGCCTGTTCTTCGGCCCACTGCTGTTGCGTCATATCCCACAGCCTAGCGGGAACTTGTGGAAATCGACAGGCAGATGTAGCGTTTGTGGAGACAGCGGCAGAATCGCCGGAATGAGTGGAAATACCCACAGGAGTGCGAATGCAAACCAGCGAGGACTACTGGCTGAGTCGCGAAGAGGTTGCGGGTCGAATCAAGTTGCCGGTCAAAACCTTGGCCCAGTGGGCGAGTCAGGGGAAGGGGCCGCGTTTCTCGAAGATCGGCCGATTCGCCCGCTACAAGATGAGCGACCTCATCGCCTGGGAAGACGCCCAAGCAACTCGCGGCGGCGGCGACTGATGCCGTTCCGACCTCCAGTGCAAGAGACCCTCGCCCCGGCGGCCACCGGGGGCGAGGGCAGTGAGAACCAGACCAACACCCAAGAAGGACTTGATTCGACCGTGACTGTATCGAACATCACCGCCCTCGCCCAGTGGAACACTCTGGACGGCCGTATCGACAGCATCGCCGCCGACAACGTGGTGCCCGACCACCGCAAGCCCGCGTGGTGCGACGAGATCACCTACGTCGGTTCGACTGCCACGTCCGCAACGATGCTCTCCGCCCCTGCCGCCGTAGCCCTGCGCCGGCACCCCGGCGTCGTCTCGGATAGCAAGGGCAAGATCGAGCCCGCTCTCGCGTACGTCGATATCAGGCAGCACGCCGGAGCCCGAGAGCCTTACATCCACGTCGAACGCTGGGCAGCTGTCAACGGCACGCATGCGTTGATCAGTGGATCGGACTACGGGCTGACCATCGACGAAGCCGAAGAACTGGCGTACACACTCACACTCGCCGTCGCCGCTGCACGCGAAGCACTTGGGGGGCAGGTGTGACCGCCACAGAGTTGATCCTGATCGCCAACGCCCGCGGGGTGAAGGCCTCCACCGTCCTCGCTGAACTGCTTGAGCACCTCGGGCACGACAAAGGCAAGGCGGCCTAGCTGATGACGGCCCTTGAGATCGCCCTCGCCGCAGTGCTTGTCATGCAGTCCCTCGCGTGGCTGCTCACCGACTACGCCCGCTTCGATCCCGAAAGGCGCGGCGACTGATCATGACCGCCCAGCCAGTAGACGAGTGGGTTGAGGGGCCTCAGCCCGCGGCCACGTTCGAGTGGCAGCGAATCATTCGCCGCCTCTCAGACGAGGCCATTCAGGCCGATCGAGTGAAGGGTTCAACCGTCAAACTCGTCGCCGTCATGCTGGCTACCTACGCGGACCCTGATGGCAGTCGCGTCTATCCCAGTGATGCACGTCTGTCGCGCGTCTGTCTGCTCTCGCTCTCATCGACGAACCGCGCCAAGAACTGGCTTGTCGCGAATGGATTCCTGCAGATGTCGAAGCAGGGGAATCGATACACCGGGCAGGCGAACGAATACCGACTCACGCTCCCCGTGAACCTGCTCGAGCTGAAGCTGTTGAACCCCAATGAGGACCATGCCGAGGGGATGGCGTGAGGCGCGGGTCCCGCAGAGGGGCGACATGTCTGCGTGGCACTGCTGCCACGCAGAGAGTTATCCACAGGCCTACCTCTGCATGGCATCCATGCCACGTAGAGATAGCCCCAATCTCAAAGTCTGCGTGGCATTTAGAAAAGTCTGCGTGGCATTTGGCGCGAGTCTGCGTGGCGCCCATGCCACACCACCTACCTATACCAACCACCTACCAACCACAGAGATCCGTCCCCGGCTTGAGAACGCAACTCACGACCGCACGTGCGCGCGAGGAGAAACCATGCCTGATCGATATGGAGATGAGCCGAACGAGGGCCGACCGGCACACGACCCACGGTGCCGATCCGGATGGCTCGGCCAAGACCTCGACGGCCGCCCCATCCCATGCCTGCAATGCCGGCCACACCTCCGAAAGACCGCGGACGTCAACGACCACTCACTCATCCGATGACCCGCCGCACCAACAGCCACACCACCCGAGAGGCCACAGCATGACCACCAAGCGACACCTGACCACCGTCACCACCACAATCACGACCAACCACCAAGCCCTTGACACCAGGGCAGCATCGGCGCCGTGGGTCGAGCTGCCCGACGACGCGGCACACCCGACTTTCGACGACGCTCCTCGGTTCCTGATCGGCCGTCACACGATCCAGCTGCACCACGACGTGCACGACGAGTACGAGGACGTCACAGTCACCGCGACCCACGTTCTCAACGGCCTCACCGGTGAACAGATTGAACTCGGACCGTGGTCACTGACCGCCAGCGACGCACGCGAACTCGCGAACTCCCTGCACCATCTCGCCGCCACCATCGACGCCGTCGGCGCATGACACCGACCCTGTGCCACTTGGACGGGTGCCGGCACCTCACCAGGCACCCGTCCGGGCACTGCCCCGACCACCAGGAGCCCGCAATGCGCGTACAGCCCAGCACGATCGACCCACGCGTGACACGAAGCCCGCGAGACCGCCGGCCGATTCTGCTCACTATCGGCGGGCACACCTACGGCCTCAGCCCCAACGAGGCCCGAGACCTCGCAGACCGGCTCGTCGACGCCACCGAGACCGGCCGCTGACCCCCCCTCGAAATTTTTCGACCCCACCCCCACATGACTCCTTGGCCGCCAGTCATGCGTTTTTTTACGGAGCCCTGGAACTCACGTGCGAAGCCAACTCGGAAGGACACCCGATGATCGACGAAACCCCAGATCAAGCCAAGTATCACCGCCGCGCCGCGGCCCTCGTGGTGCATATGCTCGACGACAACGACGACGGCATTCGAGCGGTCATGATGGACACCCTCGAGGAGGGCGAGTATTCCATCGTCCGCTTGCCGATGGCGGTGGTGACTCTGCTGACGGACGAATTTCCCCACCTGTTGGGGAGGGTGGGGAATCTGCGTGAGCGGCTTCTCGGGTACGCGAGGATCGAGGCGTCCGGTGACTGACGTCAGACGCCTCGACGGCGTGTACCTCTCACCGGAGGTCGCGAAGGACGTCGCGGACGCTCTGGCCTACTGCGAGGACGCTCTGATCAAGACCGGTCGGCAGTGGACACCGAAGATGCGACGGATTCAGTCGGACCTTGTTGCCGCGTGCGTAAGTCAAACTGACGCCAGCGCAAGGAAACTGGCAGAGCAGTCCGCAAGTTCGCCACTGTTGGGTCATGAGTTCGTCGACACCATCACCGCCGCCGAGGTTCTCGGGTGCTCTCCCGCGAACGTCCGCTATCTCGTCCGGCGGGGGACGCTACCCGGCCGCCGCGTCGGGAACCGCTGGCTCGTCTCCGCTGACGCCGTCCACGCTCGCACAGCCTGACACCGCGGGGATGGTGCGCCGATGAACGCCGATCTGCGCACCATCCCCGGCGTCGAGCTCGTCAAGACCGGGACGTGGGAAGTCAGCACCGGCACATGGAACGTCACCCCGGAGCTGCTTGCCGCAGCCAAGGCCGCCCACGACTCCGGCTCTGTCCCCAAGCCGATCGTCAAGCTCGGCCACATCGATTCGCGGTTCGATGGTGAACCTGCACTCGGGTGGGTCGACAATCTCGAGATCCGCGATGACGGCAACACTCTCGTCGGTGATCTGGTCGGGGTCCCGGCCTGGCTAGCGTCGATCGCCGCGTCCGCTTACCCCAACCGGTCCGTCGAAGCGGTCCACGACCTCGAGCTGTCGGATGGCACCACCCACGCGCTCGCACTGACCGCTGTCGCCCTGCTCGGGGTCACCAAACCCGGTATCCCGGCACTGACATCGCTGTCGGACGTTCGCGAGCTGTACGACGTCGCGGCATCGGCCGGCACCCCGGTCACCCTCACCGTGGTCCACGCATCCGAGCGCACCTCCACGCTGCACACCCTCCCGCCCCGCGAACGGGTCCGCGTCCGCGTCGCAGCGGCCCGCCGCCGCCGGCGCACCGCCGACTACCTGCTCGCAACCCTCACCGAAAGCGAAACACCATGAACCAGATCGACGTCTACAACCCCGGCCGCGACCTCACCGCCGTCGCGACCGACGCCATCACCGCCAAGCGGTTCGTCCGCATCAGCGGCAACCGCAGCTCGAGCGGGAACCTGTCCGTCGCCCACGCCACTGCCGGCGGCCGCGTCGCAGGCGTGGCAGCCGACGACGCAGCCAAGGACGCAATCGCGCTCGTCGTCCGCGGACACTCCCGCGTCGTGAAGGTGACCGCGGGCGGCTCCATCGCCGCGTTCGCCGAAGTCGAGGTCGGCCCGGACGGTAAGGCCATCACCGCCGACACCGGCCACGTCGTCGGCTACGCCGTCACCGCCGCCATCCCCGGCTCCGACGCCCACATCTCCCTGCTCTGAAAAGGACCCACACCATGACCTACTCGCTGCTCCCCGACCTGCAGGGCCGCCGCCTCACCGTCGACGTCGCCCTCCAGCAGCCCACCATCCTGCGAAACAGGATCGCCGAGCTTGCCGACCCTCAGCTCGTTCTCGACAAGTTCTTCACCAGCTCCGGCCAGAAGGTCGAAGGCGGCGGCATCCTCTTCTCGATCATCAAGGCCAGCGACTTCTACACCGCGAACGATGTCGAGAAGCGCGGCCCCGGCCGCGAGTACGCCGTCGTCGAAGGCGTCGACCTCGAGCCCAAGCTCGCGACTGTCGACGACTGGGGCGGCAAGTTCCAGATCCTCGACGAGCAGATCAACCGCAACGACGTCTCGTACATCGACCAGCAGACCACCCAGCTGACGAACACGATCGTCCGCAAGCTCAACGACGCCGCCCTCGCCGCTATCGAGGAGCACATCGGCGCCGAGAACACCCTCGCCGGACACAACTGGTCGAACGTGGTCACGGTCGGCCCCGAGGCGGATCTGACCCCGAACTCGGAGCGCCCGTCCGCTGACCTGTCGGCCGCACAGCTCGCCGCGACCATGCAGGAACTCGGTGTCGTGCACGACCTGCTCGTGATGCACCCGACTCAGGAGCACGCCCTGAACGTCGCCTACGGGGACAAGCTCGCCGCCATGCTCGAGTCCGCCGGCGTCTCGAAGTTCGTCACCCCGCGCGTCCAGCCCGGTGTCGCGTACGCGCTCAAGAAGTCCGAAGCCGGTGTCGTCGGATTCGAGACCCCGCTGACCGTCGAGTCGTACGACGACCGCGCCACCCGATCCAAGTGGGTCCAGGCATACGCCGTCCCCGCCTTCGCCGTCGAAAAGCCCTACGCGGTCAAGAAGCTCACCGGACTGGCAGGCTGACCATGCCCACCCGCACCGTCGCCCACGCACTCGCCCGCTGGACCGACCCGGACGGCACACCCCGCCTCGCCACCCACGGCCAGACGATCGACGTCGACGAAGCCACCGCCGCGGAGCTGGACGCCATCGGAGCCACTGAGACGACAACCGAGGTCGTCATGACCTCGGTTGCCGCGGAAGGCTCGCGCGAGGACAAGCGCGCCCGGATCGCCGAAGCACTCAAGGCCGAACCCCATCTGTCGAACCGTCGGCACGCCGAGGAAATCGGTGTCGACCACAAGACCGTGGGGAGCATCCGAAAGGCCCTCGAGGAGGCTGGGGAAATTCCCCACGCCAGCGCCGCCGCCCCGATGCCGGCAGCCGAGCAGGCCCGCCGACCACGAATGACCGCCACCACCGAGAAGTGGGTCGCATACGCCAAGGATCGCGGAATCGATCCCACCGACGCCGAGAGCTACACCAAAGACCAGCTCATCGCCGCCGTCAACCAGCTCGACGAGAAGGAGCAGCAGCATCATGGCTGACACCACCACCGCAACCGAGACCACCCTCAGCGCAGAACTCTGGGGACGCCTGACCGAAGCACTCGGCCTCGCCGCCGACACAGCAGCCGAGACCGTAGTCGTGGCCGTCGAAGAACTCACCATCGCACCCGGCAGCGAGAACGCCGTCGCCGCCGCCGCTGTCCTCGCATCGGCCGGCCGCAACGCACTCGACCAACTCAAGGCCGACGCCGAGCAAGGCCGTGTCCTGGCGGCCGCCGCCAGGAAGCGCGACATCACCGACCTGCTGACCGACTCCATGCGACGCGGCAAGATCCCACCCTCCCGCGAAAAGCACTGGTTCAACCTCATCGAGGCCGACCCCACGATGGCCGACACGCTCGCGTCCATCCCGGACAACACCATCCCGATGAAGGAAATCGGCTACGGCACGGGAGACGACTTCGGCGACAACGACGTCGTCGAAACCGCCCCCTGGTTCCGCTAGCCGCACACCAGACGACCCCCGAGCCCTCACCGCTCGGGGGTCGTCCTGCACCACGATGACCCCTCCCCGAAAATCATCAAGGGGGGTGCGTGTCTCCTGACTCGCCGCCAGTCAGGGCGCGTCTCTCTCCGACGTTTTTTTCCACACCGCTGACGAGATCGGGTCGGACGGGTGCCTTGCGGGTCATCCGGACCGCAACTAATTGCTTCCCATGCGTGAGTTCGCTCCATACAGAAAATAGAACTGCGCCTCGGTTGCCTCTTTCGTGGCAGCCCGCTGTGCCATAGTGGCGCGTATCGATGCAACGCCGAGGCCGGTAGTTGCGACTGTGCTGGAGAGAAACAGCGCAGCGGCTGACGCGGCGCCGGATGCCGGGCCTGCGGCGACGACCAAACCTGCCAGGCCGCCGATGCCTGATAGACCTGCAGGGTCCTGGATTCCCCTTCGCACGAGGTCTCTCAGTGAGGTGTTTTCTGTGATGGCGTCCTCGATTTCAGCCAGTGCGGGCGCGACACGATGAGTCCAAGCATCGGCCACCTCATGAGCGAACTCGGGGCTCTCAGGGACAGTCTCGATGTCCTTCGAAATTTCTCGGATGCCCTGCCTAAACCGCTGGAGGGGGTTCCGCAGCTCGTCGCGGATGTCGAGAACTTCGGACATGGACGCGTGTTCGAAGTTCGGCAGCTGATCGAATAGGCCACTCGCGAGCGCGGCGTCGCGGCCATTTCGGCGAGCTGCGGGGACGGGAGCCAAGACGCCCGCCTCAACACCGAGGGCTACGAGGTTGCTTGTAGCGTGGTCGAACAAGGGGTAGGTATTTCCAGAGGTGAGGGTCTCCTGGATCCGGGCAAAGTAGCGCTCCGCGATCTCTTCATCTCCGAGGTCGCGGACGTCCGCGCCAGGGAGGCTGTCGATAGTCAGTAGGCCGGCCCGCATCGCCAGCTTCAGTTCCGAATATGCCGACTCTGAAAGCTGGTCGCGGACCCGGTCCTGGATCACGGTGCTGATTGGGCGCAACCTGACGGCCATCCTCTGCAACTGAGCGCGTCGGCTATCGGGCGGTGCTGATTGAACGAGGTGGAGAAACTCCTGGAGCTGAGGGACTGCGTCCGGCGCGTAGTGAGGGGCCACGTCCAACAGCAGTTGGAACATTTCGAGGTCTTTCGCGTCCTCGATCGCCGCAACCGAATGAATGAGGTTGGCGCGGGGACTGATGAGCGTCACGGAGTCCGCGTAAAGCAGCGCGGCTTGAGACTGGCGAATCTCATCGCGGAGGTTAAAGGCCCGGTTGCTGGAGGCGTTCGCAACCGAGATGTGCAAGTTTGTCGTTGTGACCGGCTTCCGTGCTCGACGGTTCCGCTTCCCGCTCTTGCCCATCAAACGCCCCCTGGTTCCGAGATTGCCTTGGCAGATTCTCGCAGAAGGGACTTCTAGGAACAGGGAGGTGGGTACTGACTCGCCGCCTGGTCGTCGGCACGCCCTCGTGCAATGATCTCTGAGTGGGGCGAACCCATCGCTTATTCAGCGTTTATGAGTGAGATTCGCTGGGAACGGGCGGAATAACATCGGGGCGGTGGTTCGTCGAACTGCACTGGCACGCAACAAGTAACGAGAATCAGTGGGGTCTATTGGCCACCCCCGTTCGATAATCCATTGGTCGCGGGTTCGAGCCCCGCCCGCCCCACAGTTGAGACCTTTCGCATGTTGGGCAGGCGTTCTGGCGACGTGTGGCAGGGTTGGGCCGTGCCGACCGAGCGGGATCCGATCGAGCTGAGCGAACAGGAACTCCGCGACATCGCGGGCTACGCAGCTGATTGTGCGCGCAGGGTGCTCTCGCTCTTCGAACAGAATCGCCCTGACGACACGCGCCCTCGTGACGCTATCGATGCCGCACGAGCTTTCGCCGACGGGGACCGGAGGACGAACGCTCTGCGGCGGAGCGCGTGGGGGGCGCTCGAGGCGGCCCGAGAGGCCACGTCACCCGCGGCGGCCGACGCGGCGCGGGCGGCCAGTCACGCTGCCGCCGCCGCATTTCTGCACCCCTTGGCAAGTGCTCATCAGGTGAAACACATTCTCGGATCGGCCGCTCACGCGGCGCGAGCTGAAGAACTGGCGTCTGGAGACGAACGGAGCGCCGGCGCGGCGTCCCTCGAGTGGGCGGGCCGTCATGCGCCGTCAGCGGTCACCGCAGTGCTCGGCCGACTGCCCGCCGCGCCTCCCGGAGGAGGGCGCGTCGGCGAGCTCATGCGCAACCTCGCCTCGAGTCTCCGCGCCTGAGGTGCATCGGATACCAGAAATCGGTGTCGGCTGAGGGGCTCTCGATGGCTCTCCATTCTGCGTGTGCGAATCCCGCCGCGCGGGCTCCGAGAGGACGGGGTCGGGGGTGAAATTCGCCGTCAGTTCCGGCGTTTACCAGCGGAAATGCCCCGGTCAATGAGTCGATTGGTTACTTGACACCTAGAACGTGTTTCAATTTGACCAGTTTGTGGCTATCGTCACATCAACGGATGTTAGGACGGAAGGGCGGATGTAATGAAGACCAAGGGTGCGTTGCTGTGGGGCATCAACGAGAAGTGGTCGATCGAGGAGATCGAGCTCGGTGATCCGGTTGCCGGCGAGGTGCAGATCCGCATGGAAGCCGCCGGCATGTGCCACTCCGACCACCACATCGTCACCGGTGCGACGCCGATGCCGTCCTACCCTGCGATGGGTGGCCACGAGGGCGCGGGTGTGATCACCAAGGTCGGCGAGGGTGTCAAGGACCTCGAGGTGGGCGACCACGTCGTCCTCTCGTTCATCCCGGCCTGTGGTCGCTGCCCGTCGTGTTCGTCGGGCCATTCGAACCTGTGCGATCTGGGCATGGGGCTGCTCAGTGGTCAGGCGATCGCCGACGGTACCCACCGTATCCAGGCGCGCGGCCAGAATGTCATCCCGATGTGCCTGCTCGGCACCTTCTCGCCGTACATGACTGTGCACGAGTCCCAGGCGGTGAAGATCGAGAAGGACATTCCGTTCGAGCTTGCGGCGCTGGTGGGCTGCGGTGTCCCGACCGGATGGGGTTCGGCCACGAACGTCGCCGACGTCAAGGCCGGTGACTCGGTTGCCATCATCGGCATCGGCGGTGTCGGCATGAGCGCACTGCAGGGTGCCGTCGCATCGGGCGCACGCCACGTGTTCGCGATCGACCCGGTTCCGTTCAAGCGCGAGCAGGCACTCAAGTTCGGTGCCACACACGCCTTCGCCTCGATGGAGGAGGCGATCGCGCCGATCATGGAGATCACCTGGGGCCGGATGTGCCAGAAGACGATCATCACGGTCGGCGAGATGAAGGGCGAGTACGTCGACCCGGCCCTCACGCTGACTGCCAAGAACGGTCGCTGCGTCATCACCGCGATGGGCCACATGGCGGACATGGACGTCAAGCTCAACTCCTTCCTGTTCGCGATGCTGCAGAAGGACCTGCAGGGCAACATCTTCGGTGGCTGCAACGCCCGCGTGGACATCCCGAACCTGCTGAACCTGTACCGGGCCGGCCTGCTCAATCTCGAGGACATGATCACCAACACCTACTCGCTCGAGCAGGTCAACGACGGCTACCGGGACATGCTCGACGGCAAGAACATCCGTGGTGTCGTCCGCTACACCGAAGCGGACTGGTGAACTGCTGATCGGACGCTCCTCGTAGTCTGATCGGGTGCAGACTCTCGATCGGATCGGGCAATGGCCGGTGGACAACGCCTCGGCGGCCGTCGTACGCGACGGTGGCCGAGGCGTCAGTCGTTTCGGCGACCAGCAGCGGGTGTATCCGCTGGCGTCGGTGACCAAGCTGCTGTGCGCCTACGCCGCACTCGTCGCCGTGGAGGAGGGCGCCATCGAACTGGACCAGCCCGCGGGTCCGCCCGGGGCCACAGTGCGGCACCTGCTGGCTCACGCGTCCGGACTGGCGTTCGCTGAGCGCACGGTACAGGCAGAAGCCGGTACCAAGCGGATCTACTCGAGCGCGGGGTTCGAGGTGCTGGCCGAGGTCGTCGAGACGGAGACGGGCATCGGGTTCGCCGACTACGTGGCCGAGGCCGTGTTCGTGCCGCTCGGGATGGCGAACGCCGCCCTTGTCGGGCCCGCCGGTCACGGCGCGCAGGCGAGCACAGCCGATCTCTCGGCATTTGCTACCGAACTGCTGCGGCCGACGCTGATCTCGCCGCAGACACACACCGAGGCCACCAGCGTGCAGTTCCCGGGCCTTGCCGGGTTGCTGCCAGGCTACGGAGCGCAGCGTCCCAACGACTGGGGTCTGGGCTTCGAGATTCGGGACGGCAAGAACCCGCATTGGACCGGCACCCGCAACTCGCCGGTCACTTACGGGCACTTCGGTCAGTCCGGAACCTTCCTCTGGGTCGACCCGAGGGCGGATGCGGCGTGCGTCGTACTCACCGACCACGCTTTCGGTGACTGGGCCAAGCCCCTGTGGCCGGAGCTCAGCGATGGCGTCGTCGACGAGTTGCGGAGCTGAACCCAGGTCAATTTTCTGCTATCACTGGCGTAACAGTGGCATCACAGGGCACACTGGTCGACGTTGTGTCGTGCTGCGGCGCAGACAGCTGACCGATCGAGGCCGTTGGGGAAGACGTCCTCGTCGAAGCTGGAGGTGTTGCAGTGCGCTCGTTGAACCAGTTTGCGGATGCGACGACTGGAGTGATCTACGTCCACTCGTCGCCGGCTGCGCTGTGTCCGCACGTCGAGTGGGCACTGACCGCGATTCTCGACGCCCACGCCAATCTTCGCTGGACGGCCCAGCCCGCTTCCGCTGGCACACTTCGCGCAACTTGTGACTGGGTGGGCCCCGTCGGCACCGGTTCTCGGCTCGCTGGCGCCTTGCGAGCCTGGCCCTTGCTGTACTTCGAGGTCACCGAGGATCCGAGTCAGGGCGTCGACGGCGAGCGATTCAGCCACGTACCCGGGCTCGGTCTGTGGCGGGGATCGACGAGCGCCAACGGTGACATCGTGGTCGGCGAGATGCGGCTGCGAACCATGCTGGCGCAGGGGAGTGGGGATCTCGCGGTGGCTGTCGAGCACGCACTGGGCACGCGGTGGGACGAGGCTCTCGAGCCGTACCGCAGCGGCGGTGAGGGCGCAGAAGTGACCTGGTTGCGCCGCGACGTGGGCTGAGCGAATGCGGATCTCCGCGCATGACTGATTGAATTCTCTTGTTGCACAATGGAATCAAGTCAAATGGACGGCTGTCCGAATTTGGCGTGAATAGTGTTGTACCTCAGTGCAATTCATGCGTTCTCGAAGAGATCACCGAGATATGGGTTAGTGCCAATTCCGCGAATCGTGTCACGATCGCGAGGTAGTGCCGATACCGTCCCTTGTTACGCGTGGTCGGAAGTACGTGGAACGTCTCAACCCGGCGGTCGTCATTGTGGGGTTGTCGACGTGCGAATCGACAGTTCGATGACTTCTCGAATTCTTTCGGAGGGGCGTGGAATGACCAAATTGCGTAGAGTGTTTGCGGGAACGGCGGCGACGGCAGCGGTGATGGCGGGGGTGATGGTACCGCCCGCGGCCGATGCTCAGATCGGCGGATGTGGGACCCAGTCGGTGCACCCGTCGTCTCAGCGGGGTTGGGCTCCACTCGACGGGACGGCTCCTGAGTTCGTCGAAGGGCCACCCGGCGCCGTCGACGACGGCTCGATCGAGTTGAGCGTGACGGACAACACCCAGAAGGTGGACTACTACCAGCGTCTGCTGGTGCCGCTGGCGGGCGCAACCACCCTCGGGTACCGGGTCAACACCTCGGCCGGTGGATCGGCGTCCTATCAGCTGAAAGTGGTGGGAGCTAACCGGACTGACGGCAGCCCACTGGGATTCACATCGCTCGTCTGGTCCGGGATTCCCAACGGACCGACCCCGGGATGGGTGGGTCTGACCAATCTCGAGAACGGGAATTGGTGGAGCACACAGTCGATTGCGGGTGCCACCGGTGGGCAGGCGAATCCCGTTCCGCTGTCCCAGATCAAGGCGGCCAATCCCAATGCGTTGATCTTCGCGTACGGGGTGAACGTCGGCACCGGTCAGGGTGGCAGCACGTCGAACGTGGACTCCCTGCAATTCGGCTGCACCAATTGGGATTTCAGTCCCGATCCGACCCCGGGAAGCTTGGGGAGCCTGGGGAGTTCCGACATTGTCGGAAGCTTGACAGGCATTGTCGGGAGCGTAGCGGGCAGCCTCGGTAGCTGACCGACCGTGCCGCACCACGCGAAACGCGAAGGGGCTCCGCGCATAGCGGAGCCCCTTCAGCGGTTCGGTCGGCTTACAGCGGGATGTTCTTGTGCCTTCCGCGGTTGGCCGGGGCCGCGGCGAGGGCCGCTGTGATGACGCTGCGCGTCTTGGCGGGATCGATTGTCTCGTCGACGACACCGATCGAGATCGCACGGCCGACGCCGCCGGCGATCGCCTCGTGCTCGGCGGCCAGGCGATCGTGCAGTGCCTCGCGCTCCTCCTCCGGTGCGGCTGCCAGGGCGCGCTTGTGCAGGATGCCGACGGCAGCCTTCGCACCCATCACCGCGACCTCGGACTCGGGCCACGCGTAGACCGCGGTGGCGCCCAGTGCCCGCGAGTTCATTGCGATGTAGGCACCGCCGTAGATCTTGCGGGTGACCAGTGTGACGCGAGGAACGGTGGCTTCGGCGAACGCGTGCAGCAGCTTCGCGCCGCGGCGTACCACGCCGTCCCACTCCTGGCTGACGCCGGGCAGGTAGCCGGGGACGTCGACGATCACGACGAGGGGGATGCCGAATGCGTCGCAAAGTCGGACGAAGCGAGCGGACTTCTCGGCGCTCTCAGAGTTGAGGCAGCCGCCGAGGCGTAGCGGGTTGTTCGCGATGACGCCGACAGTACGGCCGCCGAGGCGGCCCACACCGGTGACGATGCTGCGAGCCCAGTTGCCTTGCAGCTCTTCGAAGCTCGACTCGCCTTCGACGTTGTCGAGCAGCTCGTGCACGATCGGGCGCACGTCGTATGCGCGCTTGGCCGACTCTGGCATCAGCGCGCGCAGGTCGGTATCGCCGTGCGCTGCGGCAGCGAGGTCGAACTGTCCCTGCTCGCAGAACATCGACACCAGGCGGCGAGCGCGGTGATAGGCGTCGTTCTCGTCACTGGCAGCGATGTGCGCGACGCCGGACTTCTTGGTGTGGGTGTCCGGACCGCCGAGGGAGGCCATGTCGACCTGCTCGCCGGTCACGCTCTTGACGACGTCGGGACCGGTGACGAACACACGGCCCTCGGGGGCCATGATCACGACGTCGGTGAGTGCGGGGCCGTAGGCGGCGCCGCCGGCAGCGAAGCCGAGTACGACGGAGATCTGCGGGACCAGCCCGGACGCGCGGACCATTGCCTCGAAGACCAGACCGACAGCATGGAGGGCTTCGACGCCCTCGGCCAGGCGTGCGCCGCCGGAATGCCACAGGCCGACGACAGGTGCCTTCTCGGCTATGGCGGTGTCGATGGCAGCGACGATGTGCTCACAGCCTTCGACACCCATGGCGCCGCCCATGACGGTGGCGTCGGAGCAGTAGGCGATGGTGCGAACGCCGTCGATCTCACCCGATGCAGCGAGCACACCGGACTTGTCGCGGGGATGTAGGGGAACGACGGTACCGGCATCGAAGAGATTAGCGAGGCGCGTGAGCGGATCGCGTGGGTCGGTCGATGCTTCGGAGTGCGTCGCTGGGGCCAAGACAGTCATCGTGTCCTCCTGAGCGAGCCCACGTGGGGCGGGAAGTTCTGGGGTGGGGACCCCGGGTGCGGAGTCCCCACCTGACGATCCAGCGGGTTCGGCTGGGTTATGCCCGGCCGAAGGCGAGTGCGACATTGTGCCCACCGAAACCGAACGAGTTGTTGATTGCGAAATCGATGTCGCAGTAGCGGGGTTCACCCTTCACGACGTCGAGATCGATCTCAGGATCCTGATTGTCGAGATTCAGTGTGGGCGGAATCGCGCCCTCTCGCACACTCAGGACCGTGAGTACTGCTTCGAGGGCGCCGACGGCGCCGATCGAGTGGCCCAGTGCCGACTTGGGTGCATACACCGCCGCGTGCGGACCGACCGCTGCCCTGATGGCCAGCGACTCGGCAATGTCGCCGATCGGTGTGGCGGTGGCATGCGCGTTGACATGCTTGATGTCGGCCTTGGTGAGACCTGCGGTCTCGATGGCCCGGGACATGGCGCGTGCCGCGCCGGTGCCCTCCGGATCCGGTGCCACGATGTGGTAACCGTCCGAGGTGATCCCGGCACCGAGCAGGCGGGCGTGAATCGTGGCCCCGCGAGCCCTCGCATGGTCCTCGGTCTCGAGGACCATCAGTGCGCCGGCCTCGCCGAAGACGAAGCCGTCACGATCCTTCTCGAAGGGGCGCGAGGCCGCCTTCGGGTCGTCGTTTCGGGTGCTGAGTGCGCGCATCATGGCGAAGCTCGCGATCGGCATGGCGTCGATGTTGCCTTCGACGCCGCCCGTGACGACGATGTCCGCATCGCCCATCGCGATCATGCGGAATGCATGCGCGATGGCCTCGGATCCGGACGAACACGCCGAGACCGGCGTGATGACACCGGCGCGTGCGCCGAGTTCGAGTCCGACGGTGGCCGAAGGACCATTCGGCATCACCATCTGAACCGCGAACGGTGAGATCTTCCGATACCCGCCGGCACGCATCTTGTCGACCGCGTCGATGAGTGCCTCACCGCCGCCCAGTCCGGTGCCGATGACAACCCCGAGCCGATCCTTGTCGACCTCGGGGTTGCCGGCGTTCTGCCAGACCTGCCGACCCAGAACGAGAGCGAGGCGCTCGACGTAGCTCATCCGCCGGATTTCGACCCGAGTCAGTGCATCGTCGACCGGGACCTTGAGTTGGGCCCCGATCCGCACTGGAAGGTCGAACTCCTCGACGAACGAACCGTGGAGCACGTCGATGCCGGTCTGACCGGCCAGCAGGCCCTTCCACGTGCCATCCACATCACCAGCGACCGACGTCGTGGCCGCGAGGCTCGTGACGACGATGTTGGGGAATCTCCCTTTGGTAGAAGCGGAAGTCACGTTCGGCTCACTCGTCGTCGTTCTTGGCGGCCTCGAGCTTGGCCTTGACGGTGTCGGCGGTCTCGCCGCCCTCGGCTTCGAGCTTCTGGATGTACGCGACGATGTCGCCGACGGTGCGCAGGCCCGCGAGGTCCTCGTCCGGAACCTTCACGCCGTACTTGTCCTCGGTCTGGACCGCGATTTCCACCATGGAAAGCGAGTCGATGTCGAGATCGTCGACGAACGACTTGTCGATGGTCACCTCGGAGGGCTCGATGCCGGTGACCTCCTCGATGATCTCCGCGAGGCCGGCGATGATTTCTTCCTGGTTGGTGGCCACTGGGTGGCTCCCTTCTTGATCGATTCGGTTTGTCTGCTTCTGGAGGTGTCGAGTGGCCGGAGCCACCCCGGGTGCGCGCATCGTGCCCGCGCAGCGAACTAACCGGCGTCGGTGAATTCGGTGAGTGCGGAAAGGTCCTCGGGCGCCTTCAGCGCAACGGTCGGTGTGCCACGCATTTCGCGCTTGGCGATGCCGATCAGGGTGCCTGCCGGAGGGAGTTCCGCGATTGCCGAGACCTGGGCAGACCGCAGGCTTGCGGTACACAGATCCCAACGCACAGGTCTGGTTACCTGCGCGGCAAGCTTAGTCAGAGCGTCCGAGCCGGAGGTGACCGGCGCGCCGTCCGAGTTGGAGAGCAGGGTCCGCGTCGGATCGTTCGGTGTGATCTTGGCGGCGGCCGCGGCGACTGCATCCTGTGCCGGTGCCATGTACTTGGTATGGAAGGCGCCGGCGACCGGGAGGGCACGCACGCGGGCCTTCTCCGGCGGATTCGTCGCGAGCTGTTCGAGCGCGTCGAGGCGACCGGCCGCGACGATCTGGCCCGACGCGTTTCGGTTCGCCGGTGTCAGATCGAGCTCCTCGAGCCGGGACAGGACGGCGTCCTCGTCGCCGCCGAGTACGGCTGACATTCCGGTTGGTTCGAGCGCGCACGCCTTGGCCATCTCGCTGCCACGTACCGCGGCCAGCATCACGGCCTCGTCGGCCGAGAGCACTCCGGCAACAACAGCTGCCGCGAGTTCGCCGACCGAATGGCCCGCCGCGATGGTGTCCGCCGGAATGAGGTCGAGACGTTCGAGCTCCTCATATGCGAGCAGGGCCGCGGCCACGACGAGTGGCTGCGTCACTGCGGTATCCGTGATCTCCTCCGCGGTGGCAGTGGTACCGAGCCGGAGGAGATCCAGGCCGGAGCCCTTGGACCACAGGGCCAAGCGGTCCTGCGTGCCCGGCAGTTCCAGCCATGGGCTGAGCATGCCGGGGGTCTGGGAGCCCTGCCCCGGGGTTAGCAAGGAAATCACGCATTCAAGAGAACACCGTTGCGGAGCCGACACGAGATGTTGTCGACTATGAACTCTGGACAGGTGTTTTGTAGGTTTCCTACAAAACGGCACGTCGGTTGGATCGATCGGATCTGGACAGTTCCGCGTTACGCCTCAGCCTCCCTGAATGTGAACCTTGTGACTGGAGTGGCAGAAGTCGCCGTTTCGTGACGTGTTTGGGCAAGTCGACCCACTGTTGCTGCAACTCGGAGTACGTAAGCGTCCCGTGGGTGCGTCGGATCACGCCGGGTGATCTCTGCGATTCGCTTCAATCGGTAACGGACGGTATTTGGATGAACAAACAGCTGACGGGCACAGGTCTCGACCGCGCCTCCACAGTCCAGGTAGGCGTCGAGCGTGTTCGACAGCGCCGACCCGGCGGCCGAGAGCGGTTGGATCAAACGTTCGTTCAAAGCATCGATTGCCGCGATATCACCGAGAAGTGCTCGCTCCGGCAGTAGTTCGGCCGCATGGACCGGACGTGGTGCGCCCCGCCACCCGACGACGGCCTCCATTCCGGCGAGAGCCTCGACGGCGCTGAAGTGGGCGGTCCCCAGGGTCGGAGTGGTCGGTCCGATCACCACCGGGCCGTCGGAGAAGTTCTGCAACAGCTCCGTCATGAACGCACCGGCGCCCTTGGTGCCGTGCAGTTCGCCACTGACCACCATTACCAACCGGTCGCCCTGGATCACGGCGAGTGCCGAGCGGCCGTGCCGTTGCGCGATCGTGTGAACTGTGCCGATCACCGACACACCTTCCTCGGGCGGGGGCGTGCCGACGATGACGGTGGCCGGCGCCGTCGTATCCCAGTTGAGGGTTGCGGCGCGGGACTGCATGTCCGAGCCGGTGTCGCCCCGCACCACCGCGTCGACGACGAGTGCCTCGAGTCGGGTGTCCCATGCGCCGCGGGACTCGGCGGCGCTTGCATACACCGACGCCGCCGCGAACCCCAGCTCGCGCCCGTACCGGAGGATCGCCTCGGTGAGCGCGACCAACTGCTGGTCGTTGCGGGCCAGTGCGGGCAGTCGCTGCTCGAAGAACTCCATTGCCGCACGGACCATGTCGACCGTCTGCCGCAGCGTCAGCCGACGTGCCAGATCCTGCGGAATCACCTGGAAGCCGTCCAGGCTGAATTGGATGTCGGAGTCGGAGTCGGTGAGCCACTCGAGAAAGTCGACCACCGATGTCTGGACGAGCATCTGCACGCTGGCGCGTTGCGCAGCGTCGAGATCGGCGAAGAACGGCAGTTGATCCTGCATCGAGGCGATTGCCTCGGTGGAGAGCCTCCCGGAGAACTGTTTGACCCGGCGTAGCAGCGCATCGGGCAGCGAATCACGGCTGGACCTGGCCCGCGTCAGACCGCCGGCCGGGATCTTCGTCTGGGCGCCGCGGCGTCGCGGTCCCGGGGCGGTAGTCGGCGTCTCGGGGCTGTCCTCGGCCATAGAGAGGAACTTACGCCCACCGCCGGCGCGAGGTCGTAGGGACACTCGCGCCGGCGGTGGGGGTCGATCAGTTGCTGGTCAGTGCGGCTCAGGCGACGCCCGGGTCGGACGTCTGAACCGGGGCCGCGAGCACGTCGTCGATCCGGTATCGGGCGGCGGCTTCGACAGCCTTCGACCGGTCCAGTTCACCTGACTTCGCCAGTGCGGAAAGCACCGCGACGGTGATCGATTCGGCGTCGACGTTGAAGAACCGGCGAGCTGCCGGACGTGTGTCGGAGAAGCCGAACCCGTCGGTGCCGAGTGTGGTGTACGGGCCGGGGACCCACTGTCGGATCTGGTCCGGCACCGCGCGCATCCAGTCTGAGGCCGCGACGAACGGACCCTGCGCCTGGGACAGCGCCTTCGTCACGTACGGCTCCGGCGCGTCGACACCGGGGCTACGGAGCGCCTCCCGCTCGCACTCGATGCCGTCGCGGCGCAGCTCGCCCCATGAGGTCACCGACCACACATCCGCCGCGACGCCCCACTCGTCCGCGAGGAGCTGCTGGGCCCGCAAGCCTTCGGGCATCGTGACGCCGGAGACGAGAATCTGGGCGCGAGAGCCCGCATTCTCGGCCCGCTTGAACAGGTAGATGCCCTTGAGCAGGCCCTCGATGTCGAGGTTCTCCGGCTCGGCCGGCTGTACGTACGGCTCGTTGTAGACGGTGAGGTAGTAGAAGATGTTCTCCCCGCCGAAGCCCGGCTCGGGAGTTCCGTCGGCCGCCAGCGTGCCGCCGTACATGCGACGGAGACCGTCCTTGACGATGTGCGCGATCTCGTACGAGAACGACGGGTCGTAGGACACCGCCGCCGGGTTGGTCGACGCCAGCAGCAGCGAGTGACCGTCGGCGTGCTGGAGGCCCTCACCGGTGAGCGTGGTGCGGCCGGCGGTGGCGCCGAGGACGAAGCCGCGGGCCATCTGGTCCGCAGCTGCCCACAGGCCGTCACCGGTCCGCTGGAAGCCGAACATCGAATAGAAGATGTAGACGGGGATCATCGGCTCGCCATGCGTCGCGTACGACGTGCCCACCGCGGTGAACGACGCCGTCGAGCCGGCCTCATTGATGCCCTCGTGCAGGATCTGACCGATCTCGCTCTCCTTGTAGGCGAGCATCAGTTCGGCGTCGACGGACGTGTACAGCTGCCCGTTGCGGTTGTAGATCTTGAGCGACGGGAACCACGAGTCCATACCGAACGTGCGGGCCTCGTCCGGGATGATCGGGACGATCCGCTTGCCGATCTGCTTGTCGCGCAACAGTTCCTTGAGGATGCGCACGACCGCCATCGTGGTCGCGACCTCCTGCTTGCCGGAACCCTTGCGGACGACGTCGTACGTCTTGTCCTCGGGCTGCGGCAGCGGCGGTGAATCGGTGCGACGCGAGGGCAGGAATCCGCCCAGCGCCTTGCGACGTTGCAGCATGTACTGGATTTCCGGCGAGTCCGCCCCGGGATGGTAGTACGGAGGCAGGTACGGATCCTTCTCGAGCTCCTCGTCCGAGATCGGGATGCGCTGGATGTCGCGGAAGCGCTTGAGATCGTCGAGCGTGAGCTTCTTCATCTGGTGCGTGGCGTTGCGGCCTTCGAAGTGCTTGCCGAGGGTGTAGCCCTTGATGGTGTGCGCCAGGATCACGGTCGGCTGACCCTTGTGCGCCATCGCCGCCGCGTACGCCGCGTGGATCTTGCGGTAGTCGTGGCCGCCGCGCTTGAGGTTCCAGATCTCCTGATCGGTGAGGCTGTCGACGAGGGCCTTGGTGCGCGGATCACGACCGAAGAAGTGCTCGCGGACGAAGGCACCGTCGTTGGCCTTGTACGTCTGGAAGTCGCCGTCCGGCGTCTCGTTCATGAGGTTGACGAGTGCGCCGTCCTTGTCGGCGTGCAGCAGTGCATCCCACTCGCGACCCCAGACCACCTTGATCACATTCCAGCCGGCGCCGCGGAAGAACGACTCGAGTTCCTGGATGATCTTGCCGTTGCCGCGGACCGGGCCGTCGAGTCGCTGCAGGTTGCAGTTGACGACGAACGTCAGGTTGTCGAGGCCCTCGGTGGCGGCGACGTGCGCGAGACCGCGCGACTCCGGCTCGTCCATCTCGCCGTCGCCGAGGAACGCCCACACATGCTGATCGGACGTGTCCTTGATGCCACGGTCGTGCAGGTAGTGGTTGAAACGTGCCTGGTAGATAGCGTTCATCGGGCCCAGGCCCATCGAGACCGTCGGGAACTCCCAGAAGTCGGGGAGCAGACGCGGGTGCGGGTACGACGGCAGGCCGCCGCCGGACTGCGCGTGGCTGGCCTCCTGGCGGAAGCCGTCGAGCTGCTCGGCAGGGATCCGGCCCTCGAGGAACGCGCGGGCGTAGATGCCGGGGGAGGCGTGGCCCTGCACGAAGATGTGGTCGCCGCCGCCCGGGTGGTCCTTGCCGCGGAAGAAGTGGTTGAAGCCCACCTCGTACAGCGCGGCCGATGACGCGTACGTCGAGATATGTCCGCCCACGCCGACTCCGGGACGCTGCGCGCGATGCACCATGATCGCGGCGTTCCAGCGGATCCAGGCGCGGTAACGACGCTCGACCTCTTCGTCGCCGGGGAACCACGGCTCGTTTTCGGTCGGGATCGTGTTGACGTAGTCGGTAGAGGTGAGTGCGGGGATCGCCACGTGGTTCTCGCCGGCGCGCTCGAGCAGTCGCAGCATCAGGTAGCGAGCGCGGGCGGAACCCGAGCGATCGAGCAGGCCGTCGAACGACTCGAGCCATTCGTTGGTTTCGTCCGGATCGATGTCTGGTAAGTAGGAAGCCACGCCCTCGCGGATGACGCGGACCCGGCCGTCGGTGCCGGGCTGCGCGTTCGCAGCGGGTGACTGGACCGCTCCGGATACGCCTGGTGTGTCGGCGTTCGGTTGAGACGCGGGCCCCTGGATCAGGTCTGACAAGGTGTGCTCCTCATTGTGGTGGGACGCGCGGTATCGCGTCCGCTCCATCCGGCCGGTCCTTGTTAGGAACGACCGATTTCCATATGAATATGGCGCACGACTCATCTTTCCCCATCGTGTCCGGAGAGGCACCCCCGCTCCTGCTGTTCGGCAGCGTGTCGCGGAACCGAACGGGGTCCCGTACGATTCGCCCTGATCAGGGACGTGCCGGGACGGGCTCCCTCACTTTCTCGAAAAATTAAGGGCCGTTGGCTTGCGCTATCGGCTCCGACCATGTTCGCTTCACCTATATCGATCGACACACTTGTCGATCGCCACTGGGTTCTGCGGGTCGATCGGACCCGCAACCCACCGAACAGAGGAGGACACCACCGTGGTCGCCGCGGCGGACGCTCAGAACTACGCTCAGAAACTTGGTATTACCCACGACATGGTGGTCCAGGAACTGGGCTGGGACGAGGATACCGACGACGATATTCGCTCGGTGGTGGAGGAGACCATCGGTGGGGAGATGCTCGACGAGGACTCCGACGAGGTAATGGATGTCGTGCTGCTGTGGTGGCGCGACGGCGACGGCGATCTGGTCGACGCCCTGATGGACGCCATCGGACCACTGTCCGACGAGGGCTTCGTGTGGGTTCTCACTCCGAAGACCGGCCAGCCCGGCCACGTCGAGCCGAGTGAGATTGCCGAATCGGCACCGACGGCGGGGATGACGCAGACCTCGGCCGCCAACCTGGGATTGTGGAGCGGGAGCCGGCTGGTGCAGCCCAAGGCTCGCGCATCCAAGCGCTGATCACTCTCAATCCCTTCTTCGGCTGGATCCCGGCGGCGTAAGTTTGCCGTCACCGGTGGATCCGCCGACGCATCGACGTTAGGACTAGACATGCCTCTCGAGGTGGGTGCCACCGCACCCGATTTCACGCTCAAGGACCAGAACAACCAGGAAGTGACGCTCTCCGACTTCCGCGGTAAGAAGAATGTCCTGATCGTGTTCTACCCGCTTGCGTTCACCGGCGTCTGCCAGGGCGAACTGTGCCGCGTGCGTGATGAACTGCCCAAGTTTCAGAACGACGACGCCGAGATCCTAGCGATCTCGGTGGGCCCGTCGCCGACCCACAAGATCTGGGCGGCCGAACAGGGCTACACGTTCCCGCTGCTGTCCGATTTCTGGCCACACGGCGCAGTAGCCGAGGCGTACGGGGTGTTCAACGACACGCTCGGCTTCGCCAACCGCGGCACCTTTGCGGTCGACAAGAACGGCATCATCCGCTTTGCCGAGATGAACGGTCCCGGAGAGCCCCGTGACCAGGCAGCTTGGGAGAATGCGCTCGCCGCGCTAAAGTCCTGATGCGACTCCGGCGGTGTTTTCTCCGCCGGAGTTCGGGCGTGTAGCTCAGTGGTAGAGCTCTGGTTTTACACACCAGCGGTCGGGGGTTCGAAACCCTCCGCGCCCACAAAGAAAGTCCCCCTGAACTGCAGAGTGTGCAGTTCAGGGGGACTTTCTTTGCCCTGCAGCTTCGACTTCATTCGCTTGTGGCCGTTCGAAGGCGTCACAGAACTCTCGGCCCTACCGCTCGAACGAGGCCATTTCTACTGGGCTACGGCGGCTGATTCCGTTGCCGGAGCACTCGTACGGATGAGGTGGTCGAAGGCCGACAGTGCTGCTGTCGCCCCGGCACCGGCGGCGATCACGATCTGCTTGTACGGCACGGTGGTGCAGTCGCCTGCGGCGAATACACCGGGCACCGAGGTGCGGCCGTGGTCGTCGATGACGATCTCGCCACGAGGGGATAGTTCGATGCCACCCGTTAGCCATTCGGTGTTGGGCAACAGACCGATCTGGACGAAAACACCCTCGAGTTCGAGCGTGTGTGACTCTTCGTTCGTGCGGTCCTGGTAGGCCAGACCGGTGACCTTGTTGCCATCGCCGAGGACCTCTGTGGTGAGAGTGCTGAGGAGGATGTCGACATTGGGCAGGCTGCGAAGCTTGCGCTGCAGCACCTCGTCGGCACGTAGCATCGAGTCGAACTCGATGAGCGTGACGTGCTCGACGACGCCCGCGAGGTCGATAGCTGCTTCGACTCCCGAGTTGCCGCCACCGACTACAGCCACGCGCTTGCCCTTGAAGAGCGGTCCGTCGCAGTGCGGGCAGTAGGTGACGCCCTTGTTCCGGTACTCGGTCTCGCCGGGCACGTTCATCGAGCGCCAGCGCGCGCCGGTCGACAGGATCACCGTGCGGGCGAGTAGCGAAGCGCCGCTCTCCAGTTCGACCTCGACGAGACCGTTCTTGGTGACCGCGGGGACGAGTTTCGCGGCCCGCTGGGTGTTCATGATGTCGACGTCGTACTGCCGGACGTGGTTCTCGAGCTCCGCAGCGAACTTCGGCCCCTCGGTGTGGGGGACGGAGATGTAGTTCTCGATTGCCATCGTATCCAGCACCTGACCGCCGAACCGCTCAGCGGCGATACCTGTGCGGATTCCCTTGCGCGCGGCGTAGATTGCTGCCGCGGCACCGGCCGGTCCACCACCGACGATGAGCACGTCGAAGGGATCCTTCTCGGCGATCGCAGCCGCGGCACGGTCCGCGGCGCCAACGTCGAGCTTGCCGACGATCTCCTCGAGGCTCATGCGTCCCGAGCCGAAAAGTTCGCCGTTGAGGTACACCGTCGGCACCGCCATGATCTGGCGGCCGTCGACCTCGTCCTGGTACAGGGCGCCGTCGATCGCGACGTGGCTGACACCCGGGTTGAGGACGGCCATCAGGTTCAGAGCCTGCACGACATCGGGGCAGTTCTGGCAGGACAGCGAGAAGTAGGTTTCGAAGTGGAACTGGCCCTCGAGGCGCTGGACCTGCTCGAGCAATTCGGGTGCTTCCTTCGACGGGTAGCCGCCGACCTGGAGCAAAGCGAGTGCGAGCGAGGTGAACTCGTGGCCGAGCGGGATACCGGCGAAGCGGACCTCGATGTCGGTGCCGGTGCGGTGGATGGCGAACGACGGGCGCCGAGCGTCGTCGTCGCGACGTTCGTAGGTGATCTTGTCCGACATCGCGGCGATCTCGGTGAGCAGTTCGGCGAGTTCGATCGACTTGGGTCCGTCGTCGAGGGAGGACACGAGCTCGATCGGCAGGGTCAGCCGCTCGAGGAGGGACTTCAGTTGGCCGGCAAGTGAGGCGTCGAGCATGCGGATCTACTCCATCCGTGGGGGAGGGCTGTGATCGGGAACGGGACCTGGTTGTCCTGCGGTCCGGGCAGGTGCGGTGCCAGATAGAGCGAGACAGAAGGGGGTGGAGCGCGGGCCCGGAACGTCCGGGCCCGCGCCGCCCGAAGCGACTTACGTCAGCTGAAGTGACTTACGTCAGATCTTGCCGACGAGGTCCAGCGACGGAGCGAGGGTCTCCTCGCCCTCTTCCCACTTGGCGGGGCAGACCTCGCCCGGGTGTGACCGGACGTACTGAGCGGCCTTGACCTTGCGCAGCAGCTCGGCAGCGTTGCGGCCGATGCCCTCCGCAGTGACCTCCATGAACTGGATGACGCCGTCGGGGTCGACGAGGAAGGTGCCGCGGTCGGCCAGGCCCTGGTTCTCGCGAAGCACCTCGAAGTTGGTGCTGATCTCGAGGGTCGGGTCGCCGATCATCGCGTACCGGATCTTGCCGATCGTGGCCGAGGAGTCGTGCCACGCCTTGTGCGTGAAGTGGGTGTCGGTGGACACCGAGAAGACCTCGACACCGAGACGCTGCAGCTCGTCGTAGTGATCGGCGAGGTCACCGAGCTCCGTCGGGCAGACGAAGGTGAAGTCGGCCGGGTAGAAGAAGAAGATCGCCCACTTGCCCGTGATGTCGTCGGAGGACACGTCGATGAACGCGCCATCCTTGTACGCGGTCGCGGTGAAGGGCTTGATCTGCTTGTTGATCAGGGCCATGTGAACCTCTGTTCGGTCGAAGTTGGGTACCAGACGTTCGATAGGTTAGCTATCAAGCACTGAATAGGTCCAATCTATGAAAGCTATCGATTAAATACTCTTTACCTATAACTACGTTTCAGGTGAGGTTTCGTTCGCCGAAACTGCGTCGCAGAGGTGTTCAAGTACACAGCCGGACTCCAGAAACTAGCGGCTGCCTGTGCTTTCGGTCGAGGCCTGTGCTTCCGCTACGCGCCGTCCGAAGGCGGCAGAGATTCCCCGAGTGCGAGAATTGTCGAGACTGTTTGCAGGACAGGGTGTCTGGGGTGATCGACCACAGAAGTGGCCGTCGGTCGCGCCTGAATCATGATTGCGCCCCACAGCGAGGCTCAGATGCCTGCCACGCCGAGCAATTGCCCGATGCCGTAGGTAACCGCCATTGCCAGCGCACCGCCGGTGACGACGCGGATCACGGCGCGCGATCTCTTGGCGCCGCCGAGCCGGGCACTGAGGCTGCCGGTGATGGCCAGTGCGGCGAGCATCGCCACGAACGTGACCGGGATTCGGGCGCTCGCGGGGGGAAGGAGGATGGCCAGCATCGGCAGTATCGCTCCGACCGTGAACGCGATTGCGGAGGCGAACGCCGCATGCCATGGATTGGTGAGGTCGTTGGGGTCGATGCCCAGCTCGACCTCCGCGTGCGCCGCGAACGCGTCGTGCTCGGTGAGTTCCTCGGCGACGGTGCGTGCGGTCGCGGGGGACAGGCCCTTCGCCTCGTACAGGGACGCCAGTTCCTCGAGCTCGGCGTCGGGAATGGTGGCCAGCTCGTGCCGCTCCTTGGCCAGCAGTGCTCGTTCGGTGTCGCGCTGGGTGCTGACGGATACGTACTCGCCCAATGCCATCGACACCGCGCCGGCGGCGAGGCCTGCGAGGCCGGCTGTGAGGATCGGGCCCCGGTCGGTAGTGGCGGCGGCGACGCCGACAACCAGGCCGGCAACCGAGACGATGCCATCGTTCGCGCCGAGAACTCCGGCACGAAGCCAGTTGAGCCGCGACGACAGCCCGGCGGCGTGGGGTTCGGCTGCGTGCGCGCCGTTCGCGGTCTCGGTGCTTGGTGACTTTTGATCATCGTCCACAGTCCGCAACAGTATTACCGCGTGGCAAGTGCCACCAGCAATGCAAGGCTGCCCGAAGTCTCCGCGCTCGATTCCGCCTCGAGTGCGTGTGTGGACCCGCGGATGGTGGGTAGCCCACCGGCCGAGGGGGTAGGGGAGACGCCGGACGACCAGTGGGTCAGCTGGTCGGACAGTTCGGCGTGGATCTGTATCGAAGTGTTCAACCGGTCGGGTCAGTGCAGTCGTATGCCCTATGTGCTCGGACGTCGAGGCGGGTACGGAAGTCTGCTGCTGAAGTCGATGTCGGCGCGGATAGGGCGGCCGATCTGGGGAAATGCGCGCTGCGCGCAGTCGGTGCGTTCGCAGATCTTGCATCCGGAACCGATCGGGACGGGCGACATCTGTTCGTCGAGGCGCAGTCCCCGCGAGTAGACGAGTCGATCGGCGTGGGTGATGTCGCAGCCGAGTCCGACAGCGAAGCTGCGTTCCGGGACGCCGTAGGGGCGGGCTTCGTCGTCGGTGGTGCGGACGATCCACAGGTAGGTACGGCCGTCTGGCATCTGGGCCACCTGGGTGAGGATTCGGCCGGGCGTGCTGAATGCGTCGTGCACGACCCACAGTGGGCAGCTGCCGCCCACCCGGGAGAAGTGGAATGCTGTGGCGGACTGCCGCTTCGAGATGTTGCCGGCACGGTCGGTGCGTACGAAGAAGAACGGCACGCCCCGCCGGGTGCGGCGCTGCATCGTGGAGAGGCGGTGACAGACCGTCTCGAACCCGACCTCGAACTGCAGCGTCAGCATCTCGATGTCGTAATTCAGAGACTCTGCGGCATCGTGGAACTGGGTATACGGCAGTAGCAAGGCGCCGGCGAAGTAGTTCGCCAGGCCGATCTTCGCCAGCTCGCGGGCGTTCTCACTGAGCGTGGTCGCCGCGTCCACCTGCTGTTCGATGATTGCCGACTGGGTGAGAAAGGCCAGCTGCGTGGCGATCTGGAAGGCACGCTGTCCCGGTGACAGATGCCTCGACAGAGTGAGGATGCGGTCGTTCGGGTCGTACACGCGCTTGGGGCCGGGTAGGTCGGGCGGATCGGTGCGCAGGCGGACGACGATGTCGTGTTCGGACTCGAGCAGTGCCGTCAGCTGCGTGTCGAGCGATCCGATGCGTAGACCGCTCTCGACGAACAGTCGCTCTGCGGCGTCGTCGAGTTCGGCGATGTGATTGTGTTTGTCGTAGAAGAAGTCTCGGACCTCTTCGAACGGCATCGGGATCGACGGATCGGTCGCTCCATCGGCTGGGCCGGCGAGGTGTGCGCTGTACTGCTCGAGCTGTTCCGTCGCAGCGACGAGCCGGCGGTGCACGTTGACGAGGGTGTTGCCGATCTCCGGCATCCGGGCGACGAACTCTTCGATGAGGGTTGGACTCGGTGCGGCGACACCGACGGCGGTGAGGACGTCGTGGAGATCGGCCGCGAGACGGGCGTCCTCCTCGGCGGCGAAGAACTGCGCGTCGAGGTTGAAGGTTGTGTTGAGTTTGAGCAGGACGGGCACTGTCAACGGGCGCTGATCGTTTTCGAGCTGGTTCATGTAGCTCGCGGACAGATCGAGGACCCGCGCCAACTCGAGCTGGGTGAGTCCGCGTTCCTCGCGCAATCGTCGCAGTCGGGGGCCACCGTAGATCTTCTGCATCTTCGCATCCCTTCGGCTCGTACTCCCGCGCTGTGCACTGTTCACTCAAACACGATCATCAAGATTCGCACCATTTGCAAATATGCCCGATTCACACCGCAAAACTACGCATATTCAGTAGCTTCTCGAGCCTCTGGGACGTGCATATGCTGCAACTATCGACACGTCGTGCGCCTTGGGCTCACGGGCGCAAACTCAGCAGCCGACTCGGCAGCACCACCGAAGGACACACCAAGTTGAAGACGTACTCCGTTCGCACCCGCCGCTCCGCCGACCAGTTCCCCAAGAGCGAGCATCTCGCGTGGAAGGTCGCCGAGGTCGCCACCGATCCGGTGGAGGTACCTGCCGACGCGGCGGAGATGATCGTCAACCGGATCATCGACAACGCGGCCGTTGCGGCGGCCTCGGTGACCCGTCGCCCGGTCGCGAACGCCCGCACCCAGGCGCTGGCTCATCCGTACAGCCCGGGTTCGACGGTCTTCGGCGTGGGTGGCGGCTACTCGCCCGAGTGGGCGGCGTGGGCCAACGGCGTCGCGGTGCGTGAGCTCGACTTCCATGACACGTTCCTGGCCGCCGAGTACTCGCATCCGGGCGACAACATTCCGTCGATCCTCGCGGTCGCCCAGCACACCGGCCGCGGTGGCGCCGATCTGATCCGGGGCCTGGCCACCGGCTACGAGGTTCAGGTGGATCTGGTGCGTGCAATCTGCCTGCACGAGCACAAGATCGACCACGTCGCTCACCTCGGCCCGTCCGCTGCCGCCGGCATCGGCACGCTCCTGGACCTCGACACAGAGACGGTCTACCAGGCGATCGGTCAGGCGCTGCACACCACCACCGCGACGCGTCAGTCCCGCAAGGGCGAGATTTCGAGCTGGAAGGCCTACGCACCGGCGTTCGCAGGCAAGATGGCAGTCGAGGCTGTGGACCGCGCGATGCGCGGGGAGGGTGCACCGTCCCCGATCTGGGAGGGCGAGGACGGTGTGATCGCGTGGCTGCTCGGCGGACCCGACGCGGAATACGCTGTGTCACTGCCGACTCCAGGAGAAGCGAAGCGCGCGATCCTTGACACCTACACCAAGGAGCATTCGGCCGAGTACCAGAGCCAGGCGCCGATCGACCTGGCCCGCCGAATGCGCGAGCGGATCGGTGACTTGGACCAGATCGCGTCGATCGTCCTGCACACCAGCCACCACACCCACGTCGTGATCGGCACCGGCTCGAACGATCCGCAGAAGTTCGATCCGAACGCCAGCCGCGAGACCCTAGACCACTCGGTGATGTACATCTTCGCCGTTGCGCTGCAGGACGGTACGTGGCACCACGAGCGCTCGTACGCTCCGGAGCGCGCGCAGCGCCCGGACACCATCGAGCTGTGGAAGAAGATCTCCACCGCCGAGGATCCCGAGTGGACGCGCCGTTACCACTCGACCGACCCGGACGAGAAGGCGTTCGGTGCCCGCGCCGAGGTCACGCTGCGCAGCGGCGAGGTCATCGTCGACGAACTCGCGATCGCCGACGCACACCCGCTCGGCGCCCGGCCCTTCGCCCGCGAACAGTACATCGCGAAGTTTCGCGCGCTCGCCGAGGGTGTAATCGAGCCGGCCGAGCAGGACCGGTTCCTCGAAGCCGCACAACGCACCCCGGAACTGAAGGCCGGCGAGCTGAACCAGCTCACGTTCTCCGTCTCCGACGACGTCCTCGCGCGCTCGCCCGAGTCGCCGAAGGGACTGTTCTGACATGACCGGTCTCATCGCCGCCAGCACCTCGGCCGCCGACAAGCGTGTCGCGTTCCGTGCCGGCCTCACCTCCGGGAAGATCCAGCGCCTGCCCGGCGCGATCAACCCGTTGACCGCCAAGCTGATCCAGGCGATCGGGTTCGAGGGCGTGTACATCTCGGGCGGCGCGTTCTCCGCCGGGCTCGGCCTGCCCGACATCGGACTGACCACGCTCACCGAGGTAGTCGCGCACAGCCGCCAGATCGCCGGTGTCACCGACCTGCCCGTCCTCATCGACGCCGACACAGGTTTCGGTGAGCCAATGTCGGCAGCACGCACCGTCCTCGCCGCCGAGGACGCCGGCATCGCCGGCCTGCACCTCGAAGACCAGGTCAACCCGAAGCGCTGCGGCCACCTCGACGGCAAGGCGATCGTGCCCACCGACGAGATGGTCCGTCGCCTGCGCGCCGCCGTCACGGCCCGACGTGACCCGAACTTCGTGATCTGCGCCCGCACCGACGCCGCCGGCATCGGTGACATGGCCGCCTCCGGCCGCGGTGACATGGCCGCCTCCGGCAAGGTGGGCATCGACGCCGCGATCGAGCGAGCCAAGGCCTACGCGGACGCCGGCGCCGACCTGATCTTCACCGAGGCCCTGCACACTGAGGCAGACTTCGCGAAGTTCCGTGCCGCCGTGGATATCCCGCTGCTCGCGAACATGACCGAGTTCGGTAAGTCCCAGCTGATCCCCGCGCAGACCCTCGAGGACATCGGCTACAACGCGGTGATCTACCCGGTCACCACCCTGCGGCTGGCGATGGGCGCCATCGAACGCGGCCTGCGCGAGATCCACGCGACCGGCACGCAGGAGGGGCAGCTCGACCAGATGCAGACCCGCTCACGGCTGTACGAACTGCTCGAGTACGAGCGCTACAACGAATTCGATTCCGGAGTCTTCAATTTCACGCTCGGAGGGAACCAATGACGAATGCAGTCCCGACGATCTACAAAGGCCTGGCCGGTGTTGTCGTCGACACCACCGCGATCTCCAAGGTTGTACCCGAGACGAACTCGCTGACCTACCGTGGCTACGCGGTCCAGGACCTGGCGGCCAACTGCAGCTTCGAGCAGGTCGCGTACCTCCTGTGGAACGGTGAGCTGCCCACCGATGCCCAGCTCGAGCTGTTCTGCCAGCGCGAGCGTGCCAGTCGGCGTGCCGACCGTTCGCTGCTCTCGCTGGTGGCGAAGCTGCCGGACAACTGCCACCCGATGGATGTGGTCCGCACCGCGATCAGCTTCCTCGGGGCCGAGGACCCGGAAGAGTGGGACAACTCCCCGAAGGCCAATCGAGAGAAGGCGCTTCGCATGATGGCGGTGCTGCCGACCATCGTCGCGGCCGATCATCGCCGTCGCCGCGGGCTCGATCCGATCGCCCCGCACAGCCATCTCGGATTCGCCGAGAACTTCCTGGGCATGTGCTTCGGCGAGATCCCGGATCGGGAGATCGTCAGGGCGTTCGAGGTATCGCTGATCCTGTACGCGGAGCACAGCTTCAACGCGTCGACCTTCGCCGCTCGCGTGGTCACCTCGACGCTGTCGGACATCTACAGCGCCGTCACCGCGGCGATCGGCACCCTCAAGGGTCCGCTGCACGGCGGCGCCAACGAGGCGGTCATGCACGACATGCTCGAGATCGGCGAACCCGAGCGCGCCGAGGTTTGGATGAAGGACAAGTTGGCCCGCAAGGACAAGGTCATGGGCTTCGGTCACCGCGTGTACAAGAACGGCGACTCGCGTGTCCCGACGATGCGGAAGGCGTTCTTCGACGTCGCCGCACAGACCGGCGGCGATAAGTGGGTCCGGATCTACGAGATCCTCGAGCGGACCATGAACGAGGCCACCGGCATCAAGCCCAATCTCGACTTTCCCACCGGGCCCGCGTACTACCTGATGGGCTTCGACGTCGAGGTCTTCACCCCCATCTTCGTGATGAGCCGCATCACCGGATGGACCGCGCACATCATCGAACAGGGCGAATCCAATGCCTTGATCCGACCGCTCAGTGAGTACACCGGCGTGCCGCAACGCTCGGTGGTGGCCTGAGCCCACGATCAGCGCCCCGGGGCCTGGTCATTGGCATCACCGGCTCCTGCACCCCGGGGCGCCCCCTTTTCTGAATCTCCCGGACCTCCTGAATCTCCCGGACCCGCGCTGAAGTCTCGGTGCGGGTCGCAGTGTTGCCTTGGCGCCGTGGGCGCGGAGCGCGGCAGGTCGAACGCAACGATCTCCTGGTGGTCATCAAGTGACCCGGTCGACGCGTATGACGAGTTGAATCGACGCAGAGGCAACAGGAACGTCTGAACCAATCGGCGAGAACACGCCGAGTGAGATGTGCCGATCTTCGCGAATGGTACTCGACCAAGGCCAAGACAGCTCCGGCCAGTGAACGTGCCGAACAGGTTTGCGCAGTTCTCGAATGCGCGCGAATGAAGCCTCAAAACTACTCTTAAACAATGCATTTCGTCTTGCCTGCAATATGGGTAGCGTCTACGAAAGACGCACGCCACGCTTGTGCATTCCCAACTCGTTGAGGACACCATGACAACGATCGCGATGTCGACCGAACCTCATACCGCGACCAGCAACCTGATCGTCGAGAAGGTGGACACGGTTACCACAGTCACCTTCGATCGACCCGAGAAGCTCAATGCCCTGACACCTGAGATGTACGCTGGCATCCTTACAGAAGGAACGAGCACAATGGTCGGGCAGTTGAGTCGGCGAGGAACGACCAAAGCGGTGCCGAAGCTCGCAGGGCTGTGGCCCCGCACCAGATCGGTGCGGTGCCACAGCCTTCGGATCAGAGGTCCGCGCGAACCCGCTTCGCGGCGTCCACCATGTTGCGCAGCGACGCCTCGACCTCGGTGCGACCGCGGGTCTTGAGACCACAGTCGGGATTGACCCACAAGCGCTCAGCGGGGACGGCTTTCAGCGCTTCATGCAGCGACGTGACGATCTCCTCGACGTTCGGAACGCGGGGAGAATGGATGTCGTAGACACCCGGACCGACACCCAGATCGAACCCGACGGCGTTGAGATCGTCGAGCACCTCCATGTGTGAGCGTGCCGCCTCGATCGAGGTCACATCCGCATCGAGGTTCGCGATCGCATCGATCACCTCACCGAACTCCGAATAGCACAGATGGGTGTGGATCTGCGTCGAGTCCGCGACACCGGATGTCGAGAGTCGGAACGATCCGACAGCCCAGTCCAGGTAGGCAGGCTGCTCCGCAGCGCGCAGCGGGAGCAGCTCACGCAGTGCGGGCTCGTCGACCTGCACGATACGGATACCGGCGCCCTGCAGATCGACGGTCTCGTCGCGGATGGCCAGGGCAACCTGATTCGCGGACTCGGCCAGGGGCTGATCGTCACGCACGAACGACCACGCCAGGATCGTCACCGGGCCGGTGAGCATGCCCTTGACCGGGCGGTTCGTCAGCGATTGTGCGTAGGTGATCCAGTCGACGGTCATGGCGGCGGGCCGGCGGACGTCGCCGTAGAGGATCGGTGGTCGCACGCAGCGGCTGCCGTAGGACTGCACCCAGCCGTTGCTGGTGGCGAAGAACCCGTCCAGCTGCTCGGCGAAGTATTGGACCATGTCGTTCCGTTCGGGCTCACCGTGCACCAGGACGTCGATCCCCAGCTCTTCCTGCAGGGCCACGACGTCGGCGATCTCGGCGCGCATGCGATCGAGGTATTCCGCCTCAGTGATCTCGCCCTTACGCAGGGCCGCGCGCGCGACGCGGATCTCCGTCGTCTGCGGATACGAGCCGATCGTCGTGGTCGGCAGCAACGGCAGGTCCAGCCCGGTCTGGGCCCTACGACGCTGATCGGCCGGTGACCGGCCCGGATCGGAAGCCAGGATCGACTCGAGGCGGTCGCGGACGGTGCCGTCGTGCAGGCGCGGATCGGTGGCCCGCGTCGATCGTGCCGCTCGATCGGCCGCGAGGCAGCCTTCCACCGTTTCCCGGCCCTGTGTCAGTGCGGTGGCGAGGGTCACCACCTCCTGGACCTTTTCCGACCCGAAAGCCAGCCACGACCGCAGAGCGGCGTCGAGGTTCTTCTCCGCATCGAGCGTGTAGGGCACATGCAGGAGCGAGCACGAAGTCGACACTGCCAGCGACCCAGTGCTCCCGACGAGGGTGCCCAGGGTGGTCAAAGCCTGGTCGAGGTTGGTGCGCCAGATGTTTCGGCCGTCGACGACACCGGCAACAAGGTGCTTGCGGGCCAGTTCGGGGATTGCGGCAGGAGCATCGGCTCTGGCAACGAAGTCGACGGCAAGTCCCTCGACATCGGTCGCCGCGAGTGCGGGCAGGGCCTCGCCGAGGATGCCGAAGTACGAGGCCACCAGGATGGCAGGACGTCGCGGAACGGCGGCGAGATGGTCGTAAACCTGCTTGGCGACGGCGATCTCGCCGGCGGTTCGGTCTGCGACCAGTGCTGGTTCGTCGATCTGCACCCACTCCGCTCCACCGCTCTGGAGCTGCCCGAGAAGTTCGGCGTAGAGCGGCAAGAGCTCGTCTATCCGATCGAGCAGCGGCGCATCGGAGCCGACTGCCTTCGACAGCAGCAAGAATGTGACCGGGCCGATGATCACGGGCCGCGCAGGCACGCCGAGTTCGAGTGCCTCACCGAGTTCGGAGATCACCTTCGATGCATCGAGGGAAAACGATGTCGACGGGGTGATCTCCGGAACCAGGTAGTGGTAGTTGGTGTCGAACCACTTCGTCATCTCCAGCGGCGTCACGCTGACGGTTCCGCGAGCTGCGGCGAAGTACCGATCGAGACCGTTGGTGATGGTCGCGACTCGCTCCGGGAGGGCGCCGAGCATCACGGCGGTGTCGAGCATCTGGTCGTAGTACGAGAACGTGTTGATCGGGATCGAATCCAGGCCGGCGTCGCGGAGCTCGGTCCACGTCTGTCGGCGCAGGGCCGCACCGACCTCGGCCAGCGCATCGGCGTCGGTACGGCCGGCCCAGTAGGCCTCGACGGCCTTCTTGAGTTCGCGGTTGGGACCGATACGAGGTGAGCCCAGTACGGTCGCGGTGAAAGGGGTAGTCACGGTATGTCTCCAGTTACCTACGCAGGATGGACCACCACCGGCAGAACGAGTACACCCCTCGAAGCCCCGAAGACGCGTATGGCTTTGACACGAGCGGGTCTACACGCCCATTCCCCGAGGCGGCGGACCGTCGGGCACGGCGCACCCGACGCAGCAGGCAGGTCTTCGGACTCGTGGGCGCCCTGTGCTGACACCGGATCTACTGGCCGTCGCTTCCCAGGCTCGAGGCCCAGTGCTGATGACGGCGGTCGTTCCCACTCACCGCTGCGGGACAGTCCCGGACTCCCACCGGGTTCCCTCTTCGCATGCTCAGTCCAAGGACAAGGACATGCTTTGACACCGACACCGGTCTTCGGGGCTCCTCACGACCAATGCAGGCGAACCAACTGCACCCGACATACTATCGGTTTGCACAGGCGCCTTACACAGGTGCGCTGACCTGTTCTGCTTGTTCGTCATTGCTTGGCCTCGAGTGATCGCGTCGGTGCAGTGACCGGGACGACTCGGCGAGGAGTTTGCCGAGTAGGCGGTAGATCGACGAGAACCCGATGTCCGTCCACTGCCGTATGCCGCGCGCGTCGATGACCTTCTCCAGGTCGAAACCGTGCCGCGGCTGTTCGGCCAGCAGACCCGTGGGTTGCCGAGGCATCAGGGTTGATAGGAATACCATCGTGCTTCGCAAATCCCGTTGGGTTGTTCCCGTCCGCCGTTCGCGCCCCACCGCGCGTGCTGCCGGTCTACTGCTCGGCTACGCCGCCGACCGCCTGTTCGCTGACCCGAAGAGATGGCATCCGGTGGCCGGATTCGGTTTGGCTGCAATGAGATTGGAACAGAGGACCTACGCCGACAGTCGACTGTCCGGTGCGGCGCACGTCGTGGTCCTGGTAGGCGCGACAGCGGCGGGCGGAGCGATCGCTCAGCGCCTCGGTGCGCGCTGCGGCTGGGCCGGGGAGGCCGCGGTGACCGCCGCGGCGACGTGGACCGTGCTGGGAGGCACGTCGTTGGCGGGTGCCGGACGCACCATGGCCCGGCACCTGGAGGCCGACGACATGGCGGCTGCCCGCGCGCTGCTGCCGTCGCTGTGCGGTCGTGATCCGAGCGTTCTCGACGCGGACGGCATCGCTCGCGCCACCTTGGAATCGGTCGCCGAGAACACCTCCGATGCGGCCGTGGGCGCGCTCTTCTGGGGTGCGGTGGCGGGCGTGCCCGGTTTGCTCGCGTATCGCGCATCGAACACGCTCGACGCGATGATCGGCTACCGCTCGGCCAAGTACAACCGGTTCGGGTGGGCGGCCGCCCGCTGGGACGACCTGGTGAACTTCGTCCCGGCCCGTCTCACCGGTGTGCTCACTGTCGCGGCGGCACCGACCGCGGGTGGGTCCGCGAGCGGGGCCGTATCGGCGTGGTGGCGCGATGCGTCGAATCATCCGAGCCCCAACGCGGGGGTGGCGGAAGCATCCACCGCCGGCGCTCTGGGCATTCAGCTCGGCGGGCGAACCGAGTACGCGCACGGCATCGAGATGCGCCCGACGCTCGGCTCGGGACCGGCTCCCGACGTCGCCGATCTCGAGCGCGCCGCCCGTTTGTCGTCGATCGTCCAGGCGGGCGCGGCCGTCACTGCGGCAGTCCTGGCTCTGGCCGTCGGCCGTCGCCGCCGATACCCGCGAGGGGTCGGCGGCTTCGCGCGTTGGTGCGGAGGGCTGCTTCCGTGAGGTCAGCGCTGCTTGCCGTACCGGTCGGCCATCTTGGCCTCCGACGCCGTCAGCGGCGCCGCGGGAGCAGGATCCTTCTTGCGCAGTCCGCGGCGGCGAGCCGGCAACTCGAACTCGTCGACGGGACTGTCGGTGGTGACCGTCGGCTCCGGCGCTACAGGGACAATCGTCGCGGTGGCCGGTTCCGGGGCGGGAAGTTCGGATGCGGACTGCTTCGCCTTGCGCCGCTCGCGCAGCTCTGCGCGGACGAAATACGCCAAGCCGAGCGGTGCCATGATGCCGAACGCCAGCCACTGCAGCCCGTAGGACAGATAGGGCCCGGCGTCGAGTTGCGGCAGCGGGATGGTGCCGAGGCCGCCCGGCTGGGCGTCGTCGAGCTGTAGGTAGCCGTTGATCAGGTCGGTGCCGATGAACTGCCCGATCTGGCCCGAGTCGATGAAGTAGACCTGTCTGGTTCCGGATTCGCTGATCGGCTCCTTGCCGGGAACCGTGACCTCCGACATCCGGATGCGGCCCTCCACCGTGACCTCTCCGGCTGGGGGCGCCGGAATCGGTGGTGGCCGGGTGCCCTCGAGCGGGCGCACGAAACCGCGATTGACGAGCAGGGTTTCGCCGCCGGTGAGGCGCATCGGCGTGAGCACCTCGTATGCCGGGGCCTCCTGTACCGACCGGAGCCTGACCAGCAGATCGCTGTCGGGTACGTAGGTGCCGGTCGCGAGGACCTTGCGCCACTCGTCGTCCTCGGCCGGACCGGTACCACCGATCAGTGTGTCGATCGACACCGCGTCGGCATTGATGGACTGCTCGAGCAGGCCGTTGCGCTCCTCGGTCTTGGTGTTCTTGCCGAGCTGCCACGGCGCCAGGACGGTGAAACACATGAAGGCGAAACCGGCCACCACGGCTGCCAATGCCAGCCAGCCGGGTCGCAGCAGAAACTTGAGCCTTCGCACGTCTCCCACGGTACTGGCTCGCGCAGCCGTCAGTTCTGCCGCACCCAGTCCAACAGCCCGGGTACGGCGGCCTCGATCTGGTCCCGGACCAGTTCGAAGTCGGCGATATCGCCGTAATAGGGGTCGGGGACCGAGTCGCCGTCCGCGTCGGGGTCGAAGCTGCGCAGCAGCCGGCGCCGGTCGGTCGGGACACCACGGTGTGCCAGGAGCCGGTCGTGCCCGCGATCCAGCGCGACGACGAGGTCGGCGGACAGATGGTCGTCGCCGACGTGCTGAGCTCGATGCCCGGTGGGGTAGCCGGCTGCTTCGAGGACCACGTCGGTGCGCCGATCGGCACCGTCACCGACGTGGTAGTCGTGGGTGCCCGCACTGCTGACCCGGACCCGGCCGTCCAATCCCGCGCGGCGCACGTGTTCGGCGAAGATCCGCTCCGCCATCGGCGAGCGACAGATGTTGCCGGTGCACACGAACGTGACGTGAATCATGGTCATCTCACGCACCCCCGACCAGGATCTGCTCGAGATGCGAGACGGTGGGCGCCGACCACTGCGCGCCCCGCGCCTCCTCGGGGGTGCCGTAGCCCCACTCGACGAACACGGTGGGGATTCCCCAGTGCGCGGCCCCGTGGACGTCGTGTTCCCGGTCGCCGATCATGACGACGCCGGACGTCCCGCCCGGCGCGGCGGGCAGGCCCAACCCGCCGAGGACATGCTCGATGACGTCGGCCTTCGCCCGTCGACGGCCGTCGCTGCTCGCGCCGCCGATCACCTCGAAGTACCCGGCGAGGCCGAAGTGCTCGAGGATCCGGACCGCGAACTTCTCGGTCTTCGAGGTCGCCACCGCCAGCCGTGCTCCGGTGCCACGGGCGGAAGTGAGCATCGACTCGATGCCCTCGTAGACCGCGTTCTCGGACCAGCCGATCGCGTCGTAGCGCTCGAAGTAGGCCGTCAGCGCGGCCGCGGTAGCCTCGTCGCCGAGTCCCATCCCGCGCATCGAATCCATCAGCGGCGGGCCGATCACCGTCGCCAGCATCTCCGGGGTGGGTTCGGGGCCGCGGACCGCAGCGAGGGCGTGTCGGAAACCGTTGTGAATGCCGGGTGCGGAGTCGGTGAGGGTGCCGTCGAGGTCGAACAGCATGACCGGCGCGACGGGGGCCGATGTGTGGCCGGGAGAGGAGAGTGTCACGGCACCATTGTGCTGTCACGGCCGTTGTGCTGTCACCGCGGACAGACGGTGCTGTCACCGCGGACAGACGCCCGGGCAGGTGCGCCATCTGACGCGCCGTAGGCTCGGCGGCTATGGAATTCGGTTCGGGATCGGCAGGGTCGTCGGAGGAGACCCTCGCTCGTCTGCGGCACCACGGCGACGCCGAGGCCGGTCCGGGACTGCTCGACTTCGCGGTCAACGTACAGGGTGACGGACCGCCGGAGTGGTTGCGGCGCAGGCTTGCCGGTGTGCTCGAACGTCTCGGCACCTATCCGGCCGTCGCCGCGGACGTGCGGGCACGCGAACAGGTTGCGGCCCGGCACGGGCGCGCACCCGAGGAGGTGCTGCCGCTGGCCGGTGGTGCCGAGGGATTTGCGATGCTCCCGCGTCTCGACATCCGAGAGGCCGCGCTGATCCACCCGTCGTTCACGGAGCCGGAACTGGCGTTGCGCGAGGCGGGTGTCCCGGTGAGGCACGTGATCCTCGATGAGCCGTACCGGCTGGATCCGGCGTCGGTGCCGGACTCCGCGGACCTCGTGGTGCTCGGCAATCCGACCAATCCCACCTCGGTGCTGCATCCGGCGTCGGACGTTCTCGCGCTGCGGCGTCCGGGCCGGATCCTGGTGGTCGACGAGGCGTTCATGGATGCGGTGCCGGGGGAGACGCAGTCGGTGGCCGCGCATTCTCTGCCGGATGTCCTGGTCCTGCGGAGCCTGACGAAGACGTGGGCACTGGCCGGGCTGCGGTGCGGCTACGTGCTCGGTCACCCCGACGTACTGGCGCGGTTGCAGCACGGGCGCGCACATTGGCCGGTCGGCAGCCTGCAGCTCGAGGCGATCACCGCGTGCAGTGAACCGGACGCGGTCGCCGAGGCCGGTGTGATCGCCGAGCGGATCGCCGCCGACCGGGCTGTCATGGCTGGATTGCTGTGCGACGCGGGCGTGGATGTCCACTTGCCCGCCTCCGCGCCGTTCCTGCTCTTGCGACTGTCCGACGGTGAGCGGATGCGCACTCACCTGAGGGCGCGGGGGATCGCGGTGCGACGCTGCGACACCTTCCCGGGCCTGGGTCCGGACTTTCTGCGTGTCGCGGTGCGCCCGCGCCCGCACACCGAACAGCTGATCGCCGCCATGAAGGACCTGATGAGGGAGATGCCGTGACGAGAATCCTGACGACGCCGACCCTGGCCGACGTGATCTCGGCCCTCGAGACCGCCTATCCGCCGGCCCTCGCAGAGTCGTGGGACTCGGTCGGACTCGTCGCCGGCGACCCGGCCGACGAGGTACGCAAGGTGGTCGTCGCGGTGGACGCAACGGCCGCGGTCGTCGACGATGCGCTGGCGTCGGGCGCGCAGTTGCTGCTGGTACACCATCCGCTGTTGCTGCGCGGCGTCGACACCGTCGGCGCCCACACCCCCAAGGGCGCATTGCTGCACCGGCTGATCCGTGGCGGCTGCGCGCTGTACAGCGCGCACACCAATGCCGACCGCGCCGATCCGGGTGTCTCCGACGCGCTTGCGGGTGCGCTGGGCCTTCTGGGCACACGTCCGCTGATTCCCATCCCCGACATGGTGACCGACAAGTGGGTCGTGATGGTGCCGACCACCGACACCGCGCGGGTGCGTGACGCGCTGTTCGCGGCAGGGGCAGGCGAGCTCGGCGACTACCGCGAGTGCAGTTGGACGGTGACCGGGGACGGCCAGTTCCGGCCAGTGCCCGGCGCGAATCCGACCCTGGGCACCGTCGGCGAGGTCGAGTCGGTTGCCGAGGACCGCGTCGAGATGATCGCACCGCGTAGGGCTCGCGCCGCAGTGCTGTCGGCGCTGCGGGTGGCACACCCGTACGAGGAGCCGGCATTCGACGTCTTCGAGACCGCGGACTTCCCGGGACGCCGGGGATTGGGTCGTATCGGCGAGCTGCCGCAGCCACAAACGCTGCGTGAGTTCACTGCACGGGTTGCGTCGGTGCTGCCCCGCACCGAGTGGGGCGTGCGAGCGGCCGGTGACCCGGACCGGGAGATCCGCACCGTCGCGGTGTGCGGAGGATCGGGCGATTCACTGCTGGACACCGTGTCCTCGCTCGGCGCCGATGCCTACGTGACCGCGGACCTGCGTCACCATCCTGCGGACGAGCATCTGCGCACGGGCGGTCCGGCGCTGGTCGATGTCGCGCACTGGGCCAGCGAGCAGCCGTGGTGCGCGCAGGCCAAGGACGTGCTCGACGCGCGGTTCTCCGATGTGGACGGCTGGGACGTGCGGGTGACCGAGCTGCGGACGGATCCGTGGACCGTCGCCTGTCACTGATGCGGGTCGCGTCGCCTGTCACTGAAGTGGGGGACCGATGTGGTCGGCGCACGGTGTTCTCGGAGGTACGGTTGACACCTGATCTCGGCCCGGCCGAGCATGAACTCGAAGTACGCCGCATACAAGAACACAGCAGGAGCTCCCACGCGTGAATGTCGATCCCTCAGTGCAGTCCAAGCTTCTCCAGCTCGCCGGCGTGGACACCGAGCTGGCCCGGCTAGCGCACCGTCGCTCGACACTGCCGGAACAGCGGGAGGTGGAGCGGCTCGAGGCTGAGCGTCTCGCCCGCAAAGATGCGGCCGTCTCCGTCGAAATCGTCCTCGACGACCTGGACCGAGACATCAAGAAGCTCGAGGGCGAGGTGGACGCCGTCCGCCAGCGTGAGGCCCGCGACCGGAAGCTGCTCGAGGGCGGCACGGTGGGGGCCAAGCAGCTCTCCGAGTTGCAGCACGAGCTGAGCAGCCTCGAACGCCGCCAGAGCGTACTCGAGGACGAGTTGCTCGAGGTGATGGAGCGCCGCGAGGCCTCACAGGCCGACCATGACCACGCCGGTGCGCAGCTGACCCAGATCGAAGACGAGTTGATCGACGCCGAGCGCCGCCGCGACGACGCCGTCGCCGACCTCGCGACCGCGCAGCAGCGTTGTGACGTCGATCGGTCCGCGCTCGTGGAGCAGCTCCCGGACGAGCTGCTCGCGATCTACGAGAAGCAGCGCGAACAGCGCGGTGTCGGTGCGGCGCTGTTGCAGTCCCGACGATGCGGTGCCTGCCGAATCGAAATCGACCGTGGCGAGATCGCCCGGATCGCCGCCACCGCGGCCGAGGTTGTCGTCCGCTGTCCCGAGTGTGGCGCAATCATGGTGCGTACCAAGGAGTCCGGTCTGTGAGTTCCGACCGGGTCGTCGTCGAGACTGACGGCGGATCGAGGGGCAACCCGGGCCCGGCTGGGTACGGCGCGGTGGTGTTCGACGCCGCCGGGCGCAGCGTGCTCGCCGAGCGACGTGAGTTCCTCGGTGTCACTACCAACAACGTCGCCGAGTACCGAGGTCTGATCGCCGGGCTGACCGCGGCCCGTGATCTCGGAGCCCGCGAGGTGGATGTCCGGATGGACTCCAAGCTGATCGTCGAGCAGATGTCGGGACGGTGGAAGGTCAAGCATCCCGACATGATTCCGCTCGCACGGCAGGCGCGGGAGCTGGCCGGAACATTCGCGCGGGTCACCTACTCCTGGATTCCACGGGCAGAGAACTCGCACGCCGACCGGCTGGCCAACGAGGCGATGGACGGCGAGGATCCGATCACCTCTGGCTTTGTCGCCGACGCGGGTATAGACGCGGGTGCAGCGGAGGCATCGGCACGGGCCACTGCCGAGGCGCCGGGGTGGACCGGCGCCCTTGGCGCCCCCTCCCGGATGCTGTTGTTGCGGCACGGGCAGACCGAACTGTCCGTCGAGCGGCGCTACTCCGGTCGTGGGAACCCACCGCTGACGGAGCATGGCCGCGCGCAAGCACGGGCTGCGGCCGAGCGGATTGCCGAGAAGGGCGCCGTCGCCGCCGTGGTGTCGTCGCCGCTCGGCCGCGCGCTGGAGACCGCGGACGTCGCGGCCCGAGCGCTGGGGCTGCCGGTCACCATCCACGAGGGACTCATCGAGACGGACTTCGGCAAGTGGGAGGGACTGACCTTCGGCGAGGCCGCCCAGCGGGATCCAGAGCTGCACGGACGGTGGCTGTCGGACACCTCGGCACGCCCCCCGGAAGGGGAGAGCTTCGATGAGGTCCGCACTCGAATCGAACGCGTCCGGGACGAGCTGACCACGTCGTACGCGGGATCGAACATACTCGTCGTCACCCACGTCACGCCGATCAAGACGCTGCTGCAACTGGCGCTCGATGCGGGACCGTCACTGCTCTACCGGCTGCACCTGGACCTCGCATCGCTGAGCATCGCCGAGTTCTACCCGGACGGCGGCTCCTCGGTGCGGCTGGTCAACGATACGTCGCATCTGTAGGGCCGTCGTCGTACCTGGGGAGTGCGACGCCGAGAAACACCAGCCCGACGCCGACGACGAGGTGCAGCCAGTTCCCGACCTCGTCGATCGGCATGAAGTTCGACGCCGTCTCGGCATCGATCACCAGGCCGTATACGCCGTGCAGCACACTCAGCAGGCCTGCGCTGATGAGGAACATCTCGGCGGCCGCGAGGGTCCTGGACATTGCGAGTCCGACTGCTCCGGCCACGATGTGCGCGATGTTGTGGAGGACGGACACCTCCGTCACACCGAGGATCCGGGCCTCCGTTCCGGGTCCGGCCCAGGTGATGTCGTCGAGGTTGGCCGTGACGCCCGGGACGAATCCGAGAATTCCGATCAGCAGGAAGCCCACGGCGACGACCGTCGTGGTGAGTTGGGTCGTGGTGCGGGCGAGGCCCTCGGAGTCCGTCATCGGTCGCTCCTCGATGGGCAGCGGTGGGGTGGGCGGCGTGTGTCCTACCGAGTACCCGCTCCTGCCGGAATCCACACGACCCCGCCCGGATGGATCCGGATGCGATGGGTGTGCGTATTCTCTTTCGTTGTGAACGCCTTGCTGACCTGTCGCCGATACGTCGACAACTGTCTGCAGGCGAGCGCGGTCTGTCACGCCTGATATCCCGGTAGACCCTTCGAGTCCCGGGCGGGCTTTCTCGAGTCCTCCGCGCGTCCTGTTCCGGTCGCGCGCGCAGTGTCGTGCGCCGCCGTTTCCACATTTCCACCCGAAAGGCCCTCATGTCGGCCCCCACCCTCGACGCGCCCCGGCGCGCACTGCCCAAGTGGGCAACCTCCTTCGGCCCGCAGATCGTTGCGGGTTTGATCATCGGTGTCGTTCTCGGACTGATTGCCCGGTCCATTCCGGACGCCGCCGACGGCAACGACAATTGGCTTGTCGGCACGGTCAGGACCATCGGTTCCAGCTACGTCGCGCTGCTGACCGTCGCGGTGATTCCGCTGATCTTCACCGCCATCGTCAGCTCGATCGCGAACCTGCGCAATGTGGCCAACGCCGCCCGACTGGCGGTCCAGACGTTGCTGTGGTTCGCGATCACCGCGCTGATCTCGGTGGTGATCGGCATCGTCGTCGGCCTGATCACCCAGCCCGGCGCCAACACCACCGTCGACGCGGATACGGCGTCCGCGCCGAAGTCGTCCGGCTCGTGGTGGGCGTTTCTCACCGGACTGGTGCCGCAGAACTTCCTCGGCCTCGGCGCGAGGACGACGATCTCCGGTGAGGCCGGCGGAAGTCTCTCCGCCACGACGTCGCTGAGCTTCAACGTGCTGCAGTTGCTCGTCGTCGCGATCGCGATCGGCATCGCCGCGCTCAAGGTGGGGGAGAAGGCCGAGCCGTTCCTGAACTTCAACGCCGCTCTGCTCGCGATCGTGCAGAAGGTGCTGTGGTGGATCATTCGTCTGGCCCCGATCGGTACCGCCGCGCTGATCGCGAAGGCGGTCGCCACCTACGGCTGGGACGCGATCGGTCAGCTGGGTGTGTTCACCCTCGCCGTGTACATCGGACTGGCGATCGTGTTCTTCGTCGTCTACCCGATTCTGATTCGCGTGCACGGGCTTTCGGTGAAGAGCTTTTTCACTGGTGTGTGGCCGGCCACCCAGCTCGGATTCGTTTCGCGCTCGTCGATTGGAACCTTGCCGCTCACCGAGCGCGTCACCGAACGCAACCTCGGTGTGCCACGGGAGTACGCGTCGTTCGCGGTGCCACTGGGCGCGACCACCAAGATGGACGGCTGCGCCGCGGTCTACCCGGCGATCGCTGCGATCTTCGTCGCTCAGTTCTACGGTATCGACCTCAGCCTGACCGACTACCTGCTCATCGTCGTGGTCTCGGTGATCGGTTCGGCCGCCACCGCGGGTACGACCGGCGCGACCGTGATGCTCACGCTGACGCTGTCCACGCTAGGACTTCCACTCGCGGGAGTGGGCCTGCTGCTGGCTGTCGAGCCGATTGTCGACATGGGGCGCACTGCGCTCAATGTGACAGGGCAGGCGCTCGTGCCCACCATCGTGGCCAAGCGTGAGGGCATCCTGAACGAGGACCTGTACAGCGCACCACGGCACGGAGATCCCTTTGCCGACGAGACGCGCGAGCCTGCGCGGGCCTGACGGGGGCTACTTCAACAGCTTCACCAGTGTCCTGAGGTTCCGGGTGGTCGCTACCGACTTGAGTTCAGGCTTCCCGGTGCTCTTGCCGAACGCGCTCTGGAGGGTCATACCCCGTTCGACCTCCCAGTACAGGACGCCGTCGCCGCCCGCGATCCGTTCGATCTCCGGGTCGAGATCGTCGCGGACCTCGAGGAGTCGCGCGAGCACGGCCGGGTCTGCGATGAACATCACGTATGGGTGCCAGCCCTCGCGTTCCGGCTCGAAGGGGTACTGCTCGACGATCTGCTCGAGCGTGGCCGGATCGAGAACGAACACCCATGCCTCATACCCGAACTCGGCACGCAGGGCCGCTTCGATCGTCGCTTTCAGCTTCGCGGCGTCCGAGGTGCCGGCCGAGAACAGCACATTTCCCGACGCCAGCACGGTCTTCACGTCAGTGAAACCGAGCCTGGTGAACACCCGTCGCAGATCCGCCATCTTGATGTTGACTCCGCCGACGTTGACACCGCGCAGGAGGGCTACGTATCTGCTCATGGTCGGACCCTAACCCCGGTGTGCGACACCGCTGGTTCGGACGTGGGGGCGGAACCCAGTAGTCTGATCGTGCGGACGAGTTGGCCGGGCGGCCGCGGCTACGGGAACCGACATCCTCGAGGTGTCAGGCCCGGCGCCGAGGAAAGTCCGGACTCCACAGAGCAGGGCGGTTGCTAACGGCAACCCGAGGTGACTCGCGGGACAGTGCCACAGAGAACAAACCGCCGATGGCTGTGTCCTTGTGACACGGACGTCGGTAAGGGTGAAAAGGTGCGGTAAGAGCGCACCAGCGCCTCAGGTGACTGGGGTGGCTCGGTAAACCCCGCCCGGAGCAAGGTTGAAGGCCGCACCGGTGCCCTTCGGGGTGCGGTGTGCGGCTGCGCAGGTGTTCGAGGGCTGCTCGCCCGAGCCTGCGGGTGAACCGCTCGAGGTACCCGGCGACGGTGTGCCCAGATGGATGGTCGCCACCCGGCGCGCAAGTGCCGGGGGACAGGATCCGGCTTACACGCCAACTCGTCCGCCCGGACTCGAAGACGACGAAGGCCCCCGGCGATGCCGGGGGCCTTCGTCGTAGCTGTGGGCGCTACACCCGGAAACCGGGGAGCGGGTTGATCATCAGGAGCGTGGCCCAGTATTCGGCTGCCGTGTGGCCGAGGATGGGCAGGAGGGCATCGAACAGGATGTAGGACATGCGGGCTCCGATCTGTGACGTGGCGCGTCGGTGGTTCGGTGACGCGTAGCGTCGACGAGAATGCGCGGTACGCGCAGAGGTTAGCAGTCGCGGCTTCATTCTCACAGACCTACGTCCCGTCGTCGTCGTTGCGATGGTGACGGCGGCCGGTCCGGGGCACACTGAGGCTATGAGTGACAAAGACACGCAGTGGTATTTCAATCTGTCCGACGGTTCGGTGAGCCAGGGCAAGGACAGTGACGTATTCGACCGGATGGGGCCGTATCCCGACCGGGAGAGTGCCGAACGCGCGCTGCAGACCGCAGCCGAACGAAACAAGGCTGCGGACGACGTCGACGCGGAGTGGAACGATTGAACGGCAGCCCGCGGTCGATCGGTATGACCCGGGTCACTGCGCGCGGTGGGCGCGGCGGACAGCCTTGATGCGCTGCTCGAGCTCCCGCTCGGCGACAGCGGCACGCTGCTCCTCCATCGCGTAGAGGAGCCCGTAGGTGAAGGTGTCCTCGTCGTCGTCGCGGGCCTGTGCGGCGCCGTCCAGGATCCAGTGGCGCGCGAGCACACTGTCCTGATGGTCGCCGAGCACCGTCTGCAGCGCCTTCGCCGCCTCACCCAGCCCAGCTGCAGACGGCTCGGCGCTGGCCACCGCTTCCGATGCGTACCGCAGTTTCTTGGCGCGCTTGCGGACTCGGTGCAGCGCGGGTCCGATGTCGCCGCCGTCCCGGCGTACTGCGCGCACCTTCCGCCCGGCCCTGCGTAGCTGACGGTATGCCGTATCGAGACCGTCATACAGCGTCGGCCGGGCTTCGGAGGTGGGGTTCGGTTCGGAGGTGGCGTCGTCGAGCAGCGCGCACAGTGCCGCATACCGAGGACCATCCAGGACGTCGACAGCGTCGGCATGTGCACCCCGGTACAGGTCTTCCTGCGTGCCGACGAGCCGCTGGTGAACGGATCCGATCACGAGGTCTCCGGGCTGAGCATCGAGCAGCGTGCGGAAACGGTCTGCGAGCACCTCCGCATCCCGCGCCCTACCCAGAATCGATCCGAGCCAGCGCAGTTCGTCGCGCGCGCTGGCGGTCGTCTCCGCCGGAAACAGGTCGTGGAACGTCCCGAGCAGGCTCCGCAGCCGCCGCGCGGCCACGCGCATTTGGTGTACCGAGTCGTCGGCCTCCGCCCGGACATCGGCGGCGAGGGCCGTCAGGCTCAGGTAGTGGTCGCGTGCCGCGGGCACGATCACCGCCACGGCCGACGGACCCTGCGTGCGCTTTCGTGCTGACATAGCTCAAGGTCTACCAGTGCGCACGCCGCGCGTCGAGGGCCGAAACCGTCACCCGCGGAAGCGGTCTGTCGCCTCCACGAGGTGGTGGGTGATGCCCGGCTCGTTCGCGGCGTGGCCGGCGTCGTCCACTACGTGCAGCGACGAACCCGGCCACGAGCGATGCAGCTCCCATGCGCTCTTCGCAGGGCAGACCACGTCGTACCGGCCCTGCACGATCACACCGGGGATCGACTCCAACGTGCCGGCGTCGCGGAGCAGCTGGCCGTCGTCCAGGAACCCGCCGTGGTGGAAGTAGTGGTTCTCGATCCGCGCGAACGCCAACGCGAACCGCGGCTCGGACGTCTCCGCCACGTGCTCGGGCCGCGGCAGGAGCGAACTCGTCGCCCCCTCCCAACTGGACCACGCGATCGCTGCCCGCAGTGCGATGTCGGGGTCGTCGGCGTGCAGCAGGCGGTGGTAGGCCGCCACCAGGTCGCCCGAGCGTTCCGCCTCCGGCACCGGTGCGAGGAATTGCTCCCACAGTTCCGGGAACAGGTGTCCCGCGCCGCCGTTGTAGTACCAGTCGATTTCGCTGCGACGCAGCAGGAAGATTCCCCGCAACACCAGTTCGGTGACTCGGTCCGGGAACCGCTGCGCGTACGTCAGAGCCAGCGTCGAACCCCAGGATCCGCCGAACACCTGCCAGCGGTTGATGCCGAGATGTCCACGGAGCGTTTCGATATCGGCGATGAGGTGGCCGGTGGTGTTGACCGACAGGTCGGCTCCGTCTGCGACGTGCGGCGTGGAGCGCCCGCAGCCGCGCTGATCGAACAGCACGATGCGGTAGGCGCCGGGGTCGAAGAACTGTCGGTGCGCGGGATGAGTGCCGCCGCCGGGGCCGCCGTGCAGGAACACCACCGGCTTGCCGTCGGGGTTACCGCTGACCTCCCAGTACACCCGCTGACCGTCGCCGACTTCGAGCAATCCGGTGTCGTAAGGGGCGATTTCGGGGTACAGGGTCCGCATCGGGTCAGAAGCCGATCAGCCCGGAGGCAAGATCCGGGATCTCTAGGGCGTCGAGTGCCCCCTGCCGCACCTGCGGGCACTGCAGGGTGGTGATGGTGTCGATCTGTCCGCGGTTACCGGCCAGCTCCAGCAGGTTCATCCCGTTGTCGGTGGCCCACGACCCGACGACGGTGTTGAGCCCGCCCTTGCCGAGCGTCGGGGTGTAGGTCCGCCAGTTCTGCAGCTGCGCCTCGATGTCCGTGCACAGCTGGGCTGCCTGAGCGTCGCTCACACCTGCAACGGGGCCGCTGTTCCCAGTGGGGGCCGTGGACCCCGCGGTGTGTGCACTTTGGCCCGGTGTCGGGGAATCGCCGGTGCCGCTGCTGCATCCGCTGATCAGAGCGACGGCGGTGGCGGTGGCGGCGGCCGTCGCGAGACGTCCTCGGCGTGGGGTCATGGTGCACCTGGGCTTTCTGCGGGGATGGGAATTGCTTCCGGCTGTCCCCGGAGCGCCGGGGATGTCGAGTGTGCCAAAGATCAGGGGCACCGGCCGCGCGTCGGTCGGCGCCCCTGTCTCGGAAGCGAACGAGGAGCCGTCAGAAGCTGTGTTCCTCGGCGGGGAATGTTCCGGCAGCGACCTCGGTGGCATATGCGGCCGCCGCGTCGCGCAGTGCGTCGCCGACCTCGCCGAAGCGCTTGACGAACTTGGCCGTCTTACCGCTGGTGAAGCCGGCCATGTCCTGCCACACCAGCACCTGTGCGTCGCATTCGTTGCCCGCGCCGATACCGACCGTCGGGATCGTGAGCTTGCGAGTCACCTGACCGGCGAGCTCGGCCGGCACCATCTCCATCACGACAGAGAACGCGCCGGCCTCCTGCACGGCGATGGCGTCGGCGATGAGCTGCTCGGCGCCGTCACCGCGGCCCTGCACGCGGAAGCCGCCGAGGGTGTTGACGGACTGCGGGGTGAAGCCGATGTGCGCCTGAACCGGGATCCCGGCGGCGGTCAGGGCCGCGATCTGCGGCGCCACGCGTTCGCCGCCCTCGAGCTTGACTGCGTGCGCAAAGCCTTCCTTCATGAAGCGGAAGGCGGTCTCGAGTGCCTGCTGGGGGGAGGCTTCGTACGTGCCGAACGGGAGGTCGGCAATGACGAGGGCATGGGGCGCGCCGCGCACCACGCCCCGCACGAGGGGGAGCATCTCCTCGATGGTGACCGGCACGGTCGTGTCGTAGCCGTAGACCACGTTCGCAGCCGAATCGCCCACGAGCAGCACTGGGATGCCCGCCTCCTCGAAGAGCCGGGCGCTGGAGTAGTCGTAGGCAGTGAGCTCCGCCCACCGGGTGCCCTCTGACTTCATCGTCTGAAGGTGATGGATGCGCGTCTTGCGCCTGGGCGCCGCGGAACCGGCAGAACCGGGAGAACCGTAGACAGCGTTATCGGACATCGTTGTCCCTTTCTGGCCTCGAGGCCCGCCTGTGCGGGTCCCCGGGTTGGGAGTGCTGACGATGCCAAGTCTGCCACCGCTCTGCGGGGCCGCGAAGAGGCCGATTCGGTGCTCTTCGTCACACCGTTGGCCGATCCTTCCCGGCCCGGAGGTTCACGAGCGCCCGGCCCGGAGGTTCACGAGCGCGTGGCACGATCGAAGTCATGCATTGCAGACGTCGAACGTTCCTTGTGGCCGCCTGCGCGGCTGTCATCGTCGTCGCGGCGGGTTGCAGCGCGGACCCTGCGCCGGGGGCTGTCGCAGGCTCTTCAGTTGCGGAACCGGCGGTCGCGGGGGCGGGACAGATTCCGGCCGGACTCGAGTCGTTCTACACGCAGCAGATCGCGTGGGAGTCGTGCGACAACTTCGACACCGGTGACGAGGAGCTGAGCCCGAGCCTCCAGTGCGCCCGAGTCACCGTGCCGCTCGACTACGACGCCCCGGACGGCGACACTGCCGAGATCGCGATTTCCCGGTCGCCCGCGACCGGGCAGAAGTTGGGTTCGCTGCTCGTCAACCCGGGTGGACCCGGTGCGTCGGGATTGAGTACCGCGTCCGTTGCGGAGGGAACCGAGGTGGCCGAGCGGTTCGATGTGATCGGCTTCGACCCGCGCGGCATCGGCGCCTCTACCCCGCAGGTTCGGTGCAGGACACCGCAGGAGACCGATGCTGAACGGCGTGAATCCGATCTCGACATGAGCCCGCAGGGCATCGCGCGTACCGAGGACAAGAACCGCACGTACGCGGCGCTGTGCGCAGAACGGTCGGGCGCGCCGTTGCTCGCGCATGTCGGAACCCGCGAGGTCGTGCGCGACATGGACGTCATCCGCTCGGTGCTCGGCGACGCGACGCTCAACTACCTCGGCTTCTCGTACGGCACCCGCATCGGGACTGTGTATGCGGAGACATTCCCGCAGAACGTGCGGGCCATGGTTCTCGACGGCGCACTCGATCCCGAGCAGAGCCCCGTCGAGGAGGTCGTGCTCCAGGGCGTCGGATTCCAGCGGGCGTTCGACGCGTTCGCCGCGGACTGCGCCACATCGGCGCAGTGCCCGCTCGGCACCGATCCGAGCAAGGCCGATGCCCGGTTCCGGGCACTTGTCGACCCGCTCGTCGATCGTCCGGCGGCCACCACCGATCCTCGGGGGCTGAGCTACTCCGATGCGCTCACGGGGGTGCAGCAGGCGCTGTACTCGCCGAGCCTGTGGGGTTCGCTGCGTGCTGGACTCGGTGCGCTGGCCGAGGGACGCGGAGACACGTTGCTCCTGCTTGCCGACCGATATGAGGGAAGGCAGGACGATGGCAGCTACTCCAACCTCGAGGACGCCTTCAACGCCGTCCGCTGTGTCGACGATCCGCCGATCACCGACCGGGCCGTCGCCGGTGAGGCCGACATGCGCTACCGGCAGGCCGCGCCGTTCCTCGACGATGGACGCGGCACAGGCCAGGCACCGTTGGATACGTGCGCGTTCTGGCCGGTTCCCCCCACCGGTGCGCCGCACAGTCTGGACGTGCGGGGCCTGCCGACGCTGGTGGTGATTTCCACGACCGAGGACCCGGCCACCCCCTACCAAGCCGGTGTCGACCTCGCCAAGCAACTCGGTGGCGCCCTCATCACCTACCGGGGGACGCAGCACACCGCGGCATTCGACGGGGTGTCGTGTATCGACGATCCCGTCACGGACTACTTCGTTGACCTCACGATTCCGGATCCCGATCTGATGTGCTGAGCTGGACCGGACGAGACCGATTTCACGATGTAACACAGATTTAACGCAGTTTGCCTAGTCTCGCGGGCATGGATCGCCAAAAGGAGTTCGTGCTTCGCACCCTCGAAGAGCGCGATATTCGGTTCGTTCGACTGTGGTTCACGGACGTGCTCGGGTACCTCAAATCGGTGGCGATTGCGCCCGCGGAACTCGAGGGAGCCTTCGAGGAGGGCATCGGGTTCGACGGCTCCGCGATCGAGGGCTTCTCCCGGGTCTCGGAGGCCGACACCGTTGCCAAGCCGGACGCGTCGACATTCCAGATCCTGCCTTGGGCGCACAAGGACGGCGCCCAGCACACGGCGCGCATGTTCTGCGACATCGCGATGCCCGACGGGACGCCGTCGTGGGCGGACCCGCGGCACGTGCTGCGCCGTCAGTTGAGCAAGGCCAGTGACCTCGGGTTCTCGTGCTACGTACACCCCGAGATCGAGTTCTTCCTGATCGAGAACGGACCGATCGACGGCACCCCGCCGGTGCCGGCCGACAACGGCGGCTATTTCGACCAGGCGGTGCACGATCGAGCCCCGAACTTTCGGCGCCACGCAATCGACGCGCTCGAGTCGATGGGCATTTCGGTGGAGTTCAGTCACCACGAGGCCGCACCGGGTCAGCAGGAGATCGACCTGCGCTACGCCGACGCACTCTCGATGGCGGACAACGTGATGACGTTCCGCTACGTCGTCAAGGAGGTCGCGATCGACGAGGGCGTGCGGGCGTCATTCATGCCCAAGCCGTTCGGCGGTCAGGCCGGCTCGGCGATGCACACGCACATGAGTCTGTTCGAAGGTGACACCAACGCCTTCCACAACCCTGACGATCCGATGCAGCTGTCGGCGACGGGTAAGGCGTTCATCGCCGGAATTCTCGAGCATGCTCACGAGATCAGCGCGGTGACCAACCAGTGGGTGAACTCCTACAAGCGTCTCGTGCACGGCGGCGAGGCGCCGACCGCGGCCACGTGGGGTCCGTCCAACCGGTCCGCACTGGTGCGGGTGCCGATGTACACGCCGAACAAGGCGTCGTCGAGGCGCGTCGAGATCCGCAGCCCTGATTCAGCCTGCAACCCCTACCTGACGTTCGCGGTACTGCTCGCTGCCGGTCTGCGCGGCATCGAGAAGGGCTACGAACTGCCGCCGGAGGCGGAGGACGACGTGTGGTCGCTCACCGCGGCCGAGCGCCGGGCGATGGGTTACCGCTCGCTGCCGGGCAGCCTCGTCGAGGCGTTGCGCGAGATGGAGAAGTCCGAACTGGTCGCGGAGGCTCTGGGCGAGCACGTCTTCGACTTCTTCCTGCGCAACAAGCGCCGGGAGTGGGAGGAGTACCGCAGTCACGTCACCCCGTACGAGCTCAAGGCCTACCTGGGTCTGTGACCGTCCGGCCCCGACCGCCAGCCGATTCCGAAGAGGTGAAAAGCGTGCCCTGTCCGGCCGTTCCGAGTGTGGCTCGTCATGACGCACAGGTCGGAGGATCACGTTGAAGCCGCCACCCAATCGGTCCACGGTGCCCGGTGCAGGCCGGTTGGGATTGGTCGAGCCGACCGCGCCGGCGGAGCTCGAGGCGCTCGGCTGGTCGAACGTCGACGGCATCGAACTGCTGTGGGCGCTGTCGCGCGCGGCCAACGCCGATCTGGCGTTGCGAACTCTGGTGCGGCTACGAGATGGGCTCGAGGGTTCCTGGGCCGTGCTCGACGCTGCCCTGCGGACAGACAAGGGGCTGCGCGGCCGACTGTTCGGCCTGCTCGGTGCCTCGAGCGCGTTCGGTGACCACCTCGTCGCCGATCCGGCGTCGTGGAAGCTGCTCGCCGGCGACGTTCAGCTGCCGACGCGTGAGGAGCTGACCCGGCGGTTGCTCGCGAGTGTCGGTGCCACCCCTGAGACCGGCCCCCATGCGTCGTCCATGCTGTATCGGGCCGCGCTCACTGGTCCGGAAGCCGTTGCGGCGCTGAGGAAGTGCTACCGGGATCAGATGATGATCCTCGCTGCGGCCGACTTGGCTGCCACTGTCGAGAACGAACCGGTGGTGCCGTACGAGATTGTGGGACAGCAGCTCTCGGACATGGCTGACGCGGCGTTGACTGCCGCGCTGGCGGTAGGTGTTGCGACGGTGTGCCCGGACGAGCCGTGTCCGACGCGGATCGCGGTCATCGCGATGGGCAAGTGCGGCGCGCGCGAACTGAACTACGTCAGTGACGTGGATGTCGTTTTCGTCGCGGAACCGTCGGACGCGGTCGCGAGCCGGATCGCCGGCGAAATGATGCGAATCGGGTCGTCCGCATTCTTCGAGGTGGACGCCGCACTGCGGCCCGAAGGCAAGCGCGGCGAACTGGTCCGCACGCTCGATTCGCACGTGGCGTACTACAAGCGCTGGGCGAAGACATGGGAGTTCCAGGCGCTGCTCAAGGCTCGGCCGATGACCGGCGATCTCGAGCTGGGGCGGCAGTACACCGATGCTCTGGGTCCGATGGTGTGGACGGCATCCGAGCGCGAGGACTTCGTTACCGAAGTGCAGGCCATGCGTCGACGGGTCGAAGAATCGGTGCCGCCGGAGCTGCGGGAGCGCGAACTCAAGCTCGGCCGCGGCAGCCTGCGTGATGTCGAGTTCGCGGTGCAGCTGCTGCAGCTGGTACACGGCCGCGTCGACCTGTCGCTACGGGTCAAGAGCACTGTCGATGCCCTTGCCGCATTGGCGGCCGAGGGGTACGTCGGACGCGATGACGCGGCGAATCTGACTGCGTCGTACGAGTTCCTGCGTCTGCTCGAGCACCGGTTGCAGTTGCAGAAGCTCAAGCGCACGCACACGCTGCCGCCGCCCGAGGACGAGGAGGCGCTACGCTGGCTCGCTCGCGCTGCCCACATGCGCCCGGACGGACGCAACGATGCGCTCGGGGTGCTCAATGCCGAGATCAAGCGCAATTCGCACCGGGTCCGGCGTCTGCACGCCAAGCTGTTCTATCGCCCGCTGCTCGAGTCGGTGGCGCGCATCGACAAGGAGGCGCTGCGGCTGAGCCCCGATGCCGCCGTTCGCCAGCTCGCCGCTCTCGGCTACACCGCACCGGAGAACGCGCTCGGCCATCTGGTAGCGCTCACCGGTGGGGCATCGCGGAAGGGGCGAATCCAGGCGCTGCTGCTGCCGACGCTGCTCGAATGGCTCGGCGACACACCGGATCCCGACGCGGGTCTGCTCGCCTATCGGCGGCTGTCGGAGGCCCTCACCGACGCTACGTGGTTCCTGCGTCTCCTCCGCGACGAGGCGTCGGTGGCGCAGCGACTCATGACGGTGCTCGGGTCGTCGGCTTACATTCCGGACCTGCTGATCAAAGCGCCGGATGTGATCCGGCTGTTCGCTGACGGCCCGTCCGGGCCGCGCCTGCTCGAGCCTCAGCCCGAGGACGTAGCCCGCGGAATCCTGTCGTCGTCGGCGCGGCACATGGATCCGGTGCGGGCGGTCGGAGCGGCGCGTTCGCTGCGCCGCTACGAGCTGGCCCGTATCGCGAGCGCGGACATCCTCGGGATGCTCGATGTTCCGCAGGTGTGCCGCGCATTGTCGTCGGTGTGGGCCGCAGTGCTCAACGCCGCATTGGCCGCGGTCATCCGGGCGAGTGAGGCGGAGACGGGTGAGCCCGCGCCCGCGGAGTTCGCAGTGATCGGCATGGGCCGACTCGGCGGCGGTGAACTCGGGTACGGCTCCGACGCAGACGTGCTGTTCGTGTGTGAACCCAGAGAGGGCGTTGACGAGACCCGAGCAGTCAAGTGGGCCAACAGTATCGGGGACAAGGTGCGGTCTCTGCTGGGTGCGCCCAGCATGGATCCGCCGCTCGAGGTCGATATCGGGCTGCGGCCCGAGGGGCGAAGCGGCCCGTTGGTGCGGACGCTCGCGTCGTACCAGGCGTACTACGCGCAGTGGGCGCAGTCGTGGGAGGTGCAGGCGCTGCTGCGGGCTCATGCGGTGGCAGGTGACGCGGATCTGGGACTACGGTTCCTGCACATGATCGATTCGACGCGCTACCCCGAGGGCGGCGTATCGGAGCAGGCGGTCCGCGAGATTCGGCGGATCAAGGCTCGCGTGGACTCCGAGCGATTGCCGCGGGGAGCGGACCCCGCCACCCACACCAAGCTCGGTCGCGGCGGACTCGCGGACGTCGAGTGGACCGTACAGCTGATCCAGCTGCGGTACGCACACGAGATTCCGGCGCTGCACAACACGTCGACGCTCGAGACTCTGGACGCGATCGGTGCTGCGGAGCTGTTGAGCGAGACCGACATCGAACTGCTACGCGATGCGTGGCTCACCGCGACGAAGGCCCGCAATGCGCTGGTGTTGGTGCGCGGTAAGCCCACCGACCAGCTGCCGGGCCCGGGCAAGGTGCTTGCGGCGGTCGCGCAGGTGGCGGGATGGCCAGGTGGGGACGCGAACGAGTTCCTCGACAACTACCTGCGGATCACCCGGCGGGCGAAAGCCGTGGTGCAGCGGGTGTTCGGGGGCGAGTGACGGTGCACACCGCGTTGTCGGTCGTCGAGGGCGGGACGCCGCTCGTCTACTCGTTCGACGAACTGTTGAAGTACCACGGCCCCAACGCGCCGGGCGGCGTCGCGCACGCGTTCCAGGTGCTGGGGCGCGCGCTGCCGCTGCTCGACGACGGTCGCCCGGTGGAGCGTCGGGAGATGAAGATCGCCACGGCGCACGGGGGACCGGGCGTGCGGGACGCGTTCGAGATGGTGACCCGCGCGGTCACCGGCGGCCGCTACGTGGTGGATCCCGCGCTGGCACGGCCGGACCGAGGAAACACCCTCGCCAACTACGTCTTCCGGCTCAGCTACCGAGGCCACACCGTGACGGTGCAAGTGCGCGAGGGCTTCGTGGCGGACGAGTTCATCGAACTGGTGAACACGAGCGGCCGCACCGAGGCCGACGAGGCACGCCTGGTTGTACTCAAGCAGGAGATGACCGACCGTTTGCTGGCGGTGCCGGCCACCGAGGTCTACGACGTCGACTGACGTTCCCCTCGATCGGCTGAAGGGACCCTTCAGCTCTAGGGCACCGCAGGACTCAGGTCCCGGGACGGGGCTAGCGTGTCACGCGCCTGCGGGATTTGGTGTCCGACCGGGACCACTCCGCGATGGCCGGCACCCGGTTCGGGTGCCGGCTGTCGCGTCATGCAGCTCGCGGTCCTGCCCGGTTGTGGGCGGGGATGGGCTTCTTGTAGGGATCTACCGTCGATGGCGGCGTGAACCACGGGTGTCGGTCGGTGCCGATCTTCATCTCCCAGTGGGAGTGGTGGAGCAGCCTGTGATGGTAGCCGCAGAGTAGGGCGAGGTTGTCGAGGTCGGTGGGTCCGCCGTCGGCCCAATGCATGACGTGGTGGCCCTCGCAGTGGGCGGGCGGTGCTCCGCAGCCAGGGAAAGCACAGCCGTGATCACGGGCGATCAACGCGCGCCGCTGCTTCTTCGACACGGTGCGGGTTGTTCTCCCCAGGTTCAGTGGCACTCCGTCGCTCATGACGATCGGGGTGAGGTGGCAGTCGCACGCCAACCTGCGGGCAGTCGCGATCGAGAGTGGGCCCATGTGGGGCATGCGTGCGATGTCTTTGTCGCCGAACAGGTCCGGATTACCGTCTGACCCAAGGCTCTCGTGGTCTGCCTCACTGCGGGCAAGATCGGAGGCATTCACGTGCAGGGACAGGTGGGGTCGTTCTCCGCCTTCGATCGGTGCGTCGCCGGAGTCGAGGTAGCGGCGCAGGATTTCCGCGAACGCATCGGCTCGCTGCCGTGCCGGCGTACGGGCACCGGCTGGGTCGTCGGCCGGGTTGCGTGGCTTCGTCAGTGCGGACAGCGCGGTCAGGAGCATCTCACCGGTCACGGCATCGAGATCACCCTTCACCGCGACGCGCCCGTTCAGTGTTTTCGAGGCGTGGAACTCGTTGCGCTCAGTGTCTTCGCTCGGCGGGAGTTCGTCGGATTCGAAGATCCGCTCGAGCTTGCTGATGCAGCTGCGGACCGTCGTGGTGGTGGCGGTGGGTCCGGTGGCGCTGTCCAGCAGCACTTTCCGGCACGCATCCAGTGCTTCGTTCGGCATGCCGCGCGGCGGGGTTTCGCAGAACTTTCCGATCAGCGCGGCATGCTCGGCGGAAATGTCACCCGCGTTGAAGGCGTCGGCGATCTCGGGTTGCCGGCCGAGCATCCGCCCCAACGCGAGGATCCGTCCCGCGGTCGACACTTCCAGCAGCGTGTTGGCGGCGAGCCACTGTTTGACGCTGCGGAATCCGAGGGTGTCGAACGAGACGGCACGCTCGTGGACCTCGGCGACCATCGCAACCCGCAACGCTTCGAGGCGTTCGATCTCGCGAGAGACGTCGACCGTCCCCTGCAGGAGTGAGATTTCGGGGAGTCGGCGCACGTCGTCGGGCTGCAGCGCAGTGGCTGCGATGCTCGAGTTCTTGAGTCCCCCCGGATTCATGAGGTCAGCTTAGTTCGAATGTGTGTTCGAGTCAATGGTTGTCTCGTGCTCAGACTTCCTGGCAGGCTCCGGGCGTTTACGATCCGGGGCACAGGCCGGAAGGGGTTGGCGTATGGCCCCTCCGGTTCCGGTGCCTTTCAGCCGTAAGTGGCGGGCGACGGACCATCCGGGCGGACGTCGATCCGAGGGAATCCCGGTCGCCGTCCGGCTGGAGTCGACATCCCCTTCGGCAGTGGTGAACATGCAGGGCATGTGGCAGACGCTGTGCCAGCGTGACGGGATGAGTGAGGAGCCTCAAAAGGATCCACTTGCCAGTATCGAGTGGCAGCCGCGTGACACCGGCTGGGTCGCGTGCGTGGCATTTCTCCCGATCCTTCTGCTTGTCGTCTCGGTACTGGCAGCAGGACTCGAGAGCAATCGCTGGCCGATGCTCGGAGACGTGCTGATCACTTGGGTTTTCGTGGGCGCTTTCGGTCTGGTGGTGTTCGTCCCCGCGACGATGGTGTGACTGTTCGGCGCGGCCGCTTTGAAACAGCAGTTCCGGTTCGGACGCTGGCTCGCCTCGATCGGCAGTGCCGCAGTCACGCTCATCGTCGCTGCTCTCGCCTACGGCATCGTCGCCGAAACGGTTGCGCCGGAGAAGCGCGACCCCGATAGTTGGGGACCGGCACTCTCACCCTTCACAGCCTCCTGTGTCCAGAGATTGACGACCCCGGTCGCGCCGGTCGTGACATTTCGCCAATGGACAGCGCACGCGCAGTAGAGCATCTCGGTACCGAGGAACAATGTCGTGCCCGGTGCTGCGGGATCGGTCCGGGCAGTGACTCGTTGAGCCACTGGCGGGCCCGGGAACCCTGTCGGGCCTGTCGCGAGACCGACCACGGGGACCGGGAGGACGGTGTCGGTTGGGGCCGCTCCAGCAGTCGACAGCCCGGCTGGAAACGACATGACGAACGCGACCGGGATTGCCGCGACGGTGGCTGCGCCACGGCGTCGGAGTGCGTTGCACGACATGGTCACCTCCAGACGAGGAATGCGCTGAGCGTGGACGAAGTCGGCTGTCAGTCCTTCTGCTCTGACACATACGCTGGCGTGCCCGCTATCGATTCATCCGGGGTGCGTGCCGGAAAGTTGACGCAAAGGCAGTTGTCTCGGGCATCAGGCGTGCCGACAGAGTCCCGGTGTTTGCGCTCAGGAAGCAGGGCGGACGTGGCGGGCGCAGGTTCCCTCGAGGCCCTTCCGAGTGTTCAGGAACAGACGCCCGCCACGTTCACCGATCGAGGGTGGTATCGGCTCGATCAACGCGCACTGAGCCGCCGCCGATGGCGAGACACGCTCTAGTTGCCGGTGTTGTCCAGCCAACGCAGCAGTGCGTAGAGGAAGCGCGTCGACCCCGGCATGAAGTTGTTGCCGTGGTGGTAGGTCGGGTCCAGCGTGGTGGCGATGATCCGGCCCGGCGTGGAGACGGTGTCCTCGAACAGCATCATCCCGGCGTCGCGCAGGTCGCCGTTCTCGTCGGGCTCCTCCGACACCAGCAGCGGCACGACGTCGGCGTCGGTGTGCAGCAGCCCGTGGTGGTGCCAGATCACCGACTTCGTCGAAAGGTATTCCCACGCCTCGTGTTCGGGGCTGCGGGTGCGGATCAGTGGATCCTCGCCCTCGAGCCACCACCAGAAGTTGGTGGGCCGCGCGGTCCACGTCACACCGGGCAGCCAGGTGTGCGCGGCGTTCTCGCCGAGGACGACGAGGGTCCCGCCGCGCTCGGCGACCGCGAGGATCTGCGCGGTGTGCCGGCGAAGCAGTTCGGGGTGCAGTCGGTCGGCGAGGATCACGGTGTCGAAGTCGTCGAGGACGCCGTCGGCGAGGTCCGCGAGGTACAGGAACTCGGGCTGGTGTGCGATCACCGCCGGGTCCTTCAGCGTCTGCAGGTGGAAGTGCGATCCACCGTGAACAAGAGCCAGTCGGCGCCTGGAGCGGGGTGCGCGGTCGGTGCGGGCGAAGGGTTCGACGGTGGTCATGCCTGTGCCTCCTGCTGGGCCAGCCACGTGAGCAGCTGCGGGAAGATGCGGGCGGAGGTGTTCGGATCCTCCTGGTAGACGGCCAGATCGATGCCGCCGTGCACCAGCACCTCGCCGGCACCGAGCGGATACACGTAGTCGACGGGCAGCGCGTGCCGTCCGATGCGGTTGGTCACGACGGCGCCGTCGGTCAGCTTCTGGCTGTAGCCGCGGCCGTAGAAACCGGACACCCCGCGCCGGAAACTGACGTCGGCGGGATCGACACCCTCCCACACCGGGTGGGGGTCGCCGGCGGTGATCGCCAGATCCTTGGGGCCCGAGTACTGCAGCTTGCGCCACTGGCCCAACCCCGGCAGGAAGTCGTTGAGCGGGTGACCCATGATCGCGATGCGCCCACCGGCGGTGACGAAGTCGGTGAGCAGGTCGCGTCGGCGTTCGAGGAAGATCTGATCGCAGTTGCCGTTGATCAGCAGGCCGCGGACGCCGTCCAGGTTCAGGGTGTCCAGGTCGTACAGGTCGACGGGCTGCACGCACCGGCCGGTGGATGTGCCGCCGGACATGCCGGAGTTGGTACCCATCACCAGGTGCAGGACCGGTGGAAGTGACTGCGGTGCAGTCGTGTCGAGAGTCATCGTGAAGCCTTCTGAAGGGTGGCCGCGGGTTCGGCGGCCGCGAGTGTGTCGTAACGGGTGTAGAGCAGGGTGCGAGGAGCGCCGCGGTCGTCGACGGTGGCACTCACCACCTCGATGCCGTATAGGTCGGTGAGCATTCCGTCGGTGACGAGATCGGCGACGGGGCCGAGCCGGATGTCCTCCGGCGCACGCATCACGATCGCGCGCCCGCCCAGATGTAGCGCGTGATCGGGGTGATGCGTGGTGAGCAGGATGCCCATGCCGTCCGCTGCCAGGTCGCGCAGCAGTTCCAACACCCTCGCCTGGTTGCGCAGGTCCAGGGCCGAGACCGGCTCGTCGAGGATCATGAACGTGGCGTCCGACGCCAGCGCCCGCGCGATGAGCACCAGTTGCCTCTGGCCGCCGGACAGTTCGGCAAAGCTGCGCCGAGCGAGATCGCCGATGCCGACCCGGTCCAGGACCTCGCGGGTACGGGCGACGTCGGCCCTACCGGGCACCGCGAAGGCCGAGACCTTCTTCGCCCGGCCCATCAGGACCATGTCGAACACCGAGTACGCAAAGCTCGACAGGGCGGCCTGTGGGACGTAGCCGATCGCGGTGTCCCGCTCCACCCGCCCCTCGCGCAACGGCGTGAGCCCCGCGATACACCGGAGCAGCGTCGTCTTGCCCTGGCCGTTGGGTCCCAGGATCGACGTGATACCGCCCTCGATCCGCAGGTTCGCGTGCCGGAACACCCAGTCCCGGCGCGGGTAGTGGAAACCGGCGTCCTGAATCTCAAGCATCGATGAAGGCCTGTCTACGCGAATTCCGGAGCAGCAGAACGAACACCGGGGCACCGATGATCGCGGTGAGGATGCCGAGCGGGATCTCACCGGAACTGACGGTGCGCGAGAGCGTGTCGATGATCGTCAGATATGCGGCGCCGAGCACGAACGTCGTCGGCATCGAGATCCGGTGATCGGGTCCGACCCACAGCCGGGCGATGTGCGGAACCACCAAGCCCACCCAGCCGATGACGCCCGACACGGCGACCGCGCCGGCAGTCATGAGTGCCACCATCGTCAGCAGCAGGGCCCGCAGCCGACCCGGGTCGACACCCAGCGAGGCGGCGTCGTCGTCGCCGAGCGAGAGGATGTTGATCCGCCAGCGCAGTCCGATGATGACGGCGGAGCCCGCGAGGATGGGTATCGCCGCGATCAGCACCTTCGCCATGTCCGCGGTGGCGAGGGAACCCATGAGCCAGAACACGATCGACGGGAGCGTGGTGTACGGGTCGGCGACGTAGGTGATGAACGACACCAGTGCCGAGAAGAACGCACTCGTGACGACACCGCCGAGCACGATCATCAGGAGCGCGCCGCCCGACCGGCTCCGGCCGATCAGCAGCACCATGCCGAGCGCGGCGAGGCCGAACAGGAACGCGCCGCCGACCAGGAACGTCGAGCCCAGCCCGAACATCAGGGCCAGCACACCGCCGAACGACGCACCCGAGGACACCCCCAGGATCTGCGGGCTCACCAGCGGATTGCGGAACGTGGCCTGCAGTGCGGCACCGCCCAGCGCCAGGCCACCGCCGACGAGCATCCCCAGCAGGACCCGTGGAAGCCGCACGCCGAGAACGACGTTGGATTCGGCCTCGGTCCACGTCTGGGGGAGTGAGATCACCTCGTTGATCAGGATGCGGGCCACCTCGTTGACCGGGACCGTGTAGCGGCCCACCGACAGCGAGATCAGTCCGACCGCGACGATCCCGACGGTGAGGACCACCGGCACGAGCAGGCGCGACGACCGCCGCGTCCGCTGCTCGGTTACGGTCTCAAGCACGGAAGGCGTCATAGCCCGCGCTGCCCGAGTTGGCTGGCATCTGGAGAATGCGGTCGACGTCCGCATCGGTGACGTCGTACGCGTACAGCATGCGGTACGTCGCTCGGATGCGCTGGCGCAGTTCGTGGTTCACGTCCGGGAAGAACACCGAGTTCACCCACAGCCACATCAGGTTCGACTCGTTGCACGGCGGGTCCCACGAGAAGCCGCCGATCGGGGCCTTGTAGACCCGCTTGTTCTTCGCCGCGGACAGCGACGCCCACTTGGGGTCGGCATAGACGTCGGCGGGGGTCGTCGGCTCGAAGTTGCCGAGGATCAACACCTCCGGGTCCCAGCCGAGCACCTGCTCTCGGGTGACGCCGAGGCTCGAGCCGCTACCCGCGCCGGACGCGACGTTGTTGCCGCCGGCGAGCTTGATCCAGAAGTCCATGTAACTGTTGTCGGCGCCGACCTTGATCTCCGGCGCGTTGTACAGGTACAGCACCTTCGGGGCGGTCGACGCGTGCGCCGCGGCGGTCTTCTCGACCAGCGCGCGGTCGTCGGCCATCTTCGCGAGCACTGCGTCGGCCTCGGCCTTCTTGCCCAGCAGTTCACCGAAGATCTGGATCCAGGCCTCGAGATCCTCCTGCGTGCCGTACTTGAGCAGGATCACCTTCAGGCCGGCGTTGCGCAGCGGCGCGACGATGTCGTCGCCCTTGTCGCCCCACTGGATCACGACGTCCGGGTTCAGGCTGAGGATGTGCTCGACGTTTGGCACGAAGTCGTTGCCGGCCACCACCGGGGTGTCGAGGAACTGCGGGAACATCGTGCCCAGCATGCCCTTCGAGGCCATCGAGATCGCGACCTGGTTGACGCCGACGTTGCGGGCGGTGGACTGGTCCGAACCGATGATCATCGACGGCACCGGGATGATGGCCGACGCTATCCGGCCGACCGGGGTGTCGAACGTGACGGTGTTCCGGTACTGGTCGACGATCGTGATCGGGCCGACTACGTCGCCGATATCGGCGGTCTCGGCGACTGTGTCGCGGCTCGAGCAGGCAGAGATGCCCAGGGCCCCGAGGGCGAGCGTTGCGACGCCCATCGAGCGCATGAGGTCTCGGCGGGTGAGAGCGGCGGTCGGGTTCGGGGAACGAGGTGGGGTCGACATGAGGCTCCGAGAAGACTTGACGCGGTTGCTGTTCAGTCGTGACAGCATGCACCCGGACCGGGTGGTTAGGTGAGCATAACAAAAGATAGGATGGCCTTAGTTTCTTGATTCTGACGTGTCCGAATTGAGCGGCTCGACCGGAGCGCACGTCCCGCCTCGTCCGGGCGGGAATGCCTGCAATCGGCATTCAACTGGCGCGTAACGGTCCTGTGATGACCCGTGTCACACTGCTGTCACGGTCCTCAGGGTGATCGGGAGCACACTTCGCGTCCATTGTTTGTGCAGGTCAGCGAGTTTCTGTGGGGAGGCGCGCATACGTGGATATCGAAACAGGTACCCATGGGGGTAGTTCTGCCGGTGTCTCGATTCGATAACGACGGAACTCTGGGTTGTGCCCGAAGACCGACGCCACACGAGGTGTCGGACCCGAAGCAAAAACCCGGAGGACCCTCGAATGGCTGACAAGAGCCTGCAGAAGAAGAACGACCGACTGACCCGTACCACTCGCGGTCTGCTGATCGGAGCAGTCGCTGTCGGTGCCCTCGCGATCCCCGTCGCTCCCGCCATGGCGCAGCCCTTCACGGCTCCCAGCGGGGGTGGTTCCTCGATTCAGGCGACTCCGGTCGCCAGCTCCACCGGCCAGGCTGCGGCCAACGCCGCACAGTCCAAGGTCGGCTCCCCGTACGTGTGGGGCGCGACCGGTCCGAACTCCTTCGATTGCTCCGGACTGGTGCAGTGGGCCTACAAGCAGGCCGGCAAGTCCGTACCGCGGACCAGCTACGACCAGGCGGCGAGCGGAACCCCCGTCGCGAAGTCCAACCTGCAGCCCGGTGACGTGGTTGCCTTCTACGGTGCCGACCACGTCGGTATCTACATCGGCAACGGCAGCGTCGTCCACGCGCCGACCGAGGGCGAGAATGTCAAGGTCTCCCCGGTGGACGCGATGCCGTTCTCGGGTGCCAGCCGGTACTGATTTCGAATCGCACCGGTCTACGGCCGCGAGCCCGTCACCCTGTGTTGCAGGGTGACGGGCTCGCCGCTTTCGTCGGGGGATCTCAGTTCATCTGACGACGTAAGTGCAGGTCAGATTGGTCAGCGACTTACACGTCGTAGTACAGCTGGAACTCGTAGGGGTGCGGCCGCAGGTTGACCGGAGCGATTTCCTGCTCCCGCTTGATCGAGATCCAGGTCTCGATGAGGTCGGTGGTGAAGACTCCACCCTCGGTGAGGTAGTCGTGGTCCGCCTCGAGGCGGTTGATGACGGTCTCGAGGTTGGTGGGGGCCTGCGGGATGTTGCGGGCCTCCTCCGGCGGGAGCTCGTAGAGATCCTTGTCTACCGGAGCCATCGGCTCGATCTTGTTCTTGATGCCGTCCAGGCCGGCCATCATCTGAGCCGCGAAGTTCAGGTACGGGTTGCCCGAGGAGTCCGGTGCGCGGAACTCGAGGCGCTTGGCCTTCGGGTTGTTGCCGGTGATCGGGATACGCACGGCCGCGGAGCGGTTGCGCTGGCTGTACACCAGGTTGATGGGGGCCTCGTAGCCCGGCACCAGACGGTGGTACGAGTTGATCGTCGGGTTGGTGAAGGCCAGCAGCGACGGCGCGTGGTGCAGGATGCCGCCGATGTAGTGACGTGCCATATCCGACAGGCCCGCGTAACCGGCCTCGTCGTGGAACAGCGGCTTGCCGTCCTTCCACAGGGACTGGTGCACGTGCATGCCCGAGCCGTTGTCACCGAACAGCGGCTTCGGCATGAAAGTAGCGGACTTTCCGTGCTGCCAGCAGGTGTTCTTGACGATGTACTTGAACAGCTGCAGGTCATCGGCAGCGGCGAGCAGGGTGTTGAACTTGTAGTTGATCTCCTGCTGGCCGCCGGTACCCACCTCGTGGTGGCCGCGCTCGAGCTCGAGGCCCGCGTTGGTCAGGTTGGTGGAGATCTCGTCGCGCAGGTCGACGTAGTGGTCGTACGGCGCGACGGGGAAGTAGCCACCCTTGGCGCGGACCTTGTATCCGAGGTTCGGGCTGCCGTCGGCGTTGACCTCGTTGCCGGTATTCCACGCGCCCGAGATCGAGTCCAGCTCGTAGAACGCACCGTTCATGCCGGAGTCGTAGCGGACCGAGTCGAAGATGTAGAACTCGGCCTCGGCCCCGAAGAACGCGGTGTCGGCGATGCCGGTGCTGACCAGGTACTCCTCAGCCTTACGGGCGACGTTACGCGGGTCGCGGCTGTAGGCCTCGCGGGTGAACGGATCGTGGACGAAGAAGTTGATGTTCAGCGTGCGGGCCGCCCGGAACGGGTCGATCCGTGCTGTCGCGACATCGGGCAGCAGCATCATGTCCGACTCGTGGATGGACTGGAAGCCGCGCACCGAGGAACCGTCGAACGCGAGGCCGTCTTCGAACACGTCCTGGTTGAACGCCGAGGCCGGGATCGAGAAGTGCTGCTGGACGCCAGGCAGGTCGCTGAAACGGATGTCCACATACTCGACTTTTTCGTCGGCGATGTACTTGATGACCTCTTCGGCCGTGGTGAAAGCCACGTTTGTGCTCCTTCAGTCGGTGACCTGCCGGATTGGTTGCGGCGGTTTCGTCGAGGCAGAACGGTAGAGAGCCGGTGTTGCCCGTTAATCAAGCCTATGTTTCGCGGGTGTTACACGTCGAAGTTCACTGGGTGTACGGCCGGTGAATGTGACGAGAGACACGAAAAACGGGTGTGACCTGGTCCACTGTCGGGCTCCGTCGCGTCGGTACCGACACGTCGACGCCTATCCTGGACAGCATGGCACGAATGATCGGTTCCTGGCTTTCCGGACCGTCCGCGGCATTGCCCAAGGACCAGATCAAGGAGCAGGCGTATCGCGGTGAACTCCTGGGCCTGCCGGCCGACGGACCCGGCGCTCTGGCCACGACCGGACGTCGTATCGCGGCACTGGCGATCGACTGGTTCACCTCGGCCGGTGTCGTGATGCTGTTGATCGGCGAGGCGCCTCTCGAGAACTCACTGATCGGGACCTACACGCTGATGCTGTGGTTCGCCGTCGGCGTCGTGAGCATCACGCTGTTCTCGTTCACCCCGGGCCAGTACATGATGGGTCTACAGGTGGCCCGCGTAGACGGTCCGGTGCGCGTCGGATTCCTGCGCGCCCTCGCGCGCCAGACGCTGATGGTCTTCATTGCCCCCGCCGTGATCACCGACGTCGACGGCCGCGGCATGCACGATCGCGCGACCGGCACCGCGCTCGTCCGCACCCGCTGAGCGGTACTTCGCGGCTCAACGCCCTCTCAACGCCGAATGTCACACACGTTCAGTCCAACTGAGAACATGTGTGACATTCGGTCGTGCGGGGGAAGGGTGCGTCAGCGGCGGCGGATAGTGCGCTGCATGCCCTTCATCTTCGCGCCGGGCGGCAGCGGGCCCTTGGGCATAGCAGTTCCGCTCCGGCTTCCGAGCGCGGCCAGGCGGGACTCGATCGTGTCCATCCGCTTGGTGTCGATGTTGCGCGGCAGCTTGCCGAGGTGCTTGGTCAGCTGCGAGAGCGGGATCTGACCCTCGTCGTTGCCGACGACGAAGTCGTAAATGGGTGTGTCGCCGACCAGGCGTGCAGTCTTCTTCTTCTCCTGTGCGAGGAGGCCCTTGACCCGTTGCGGCGAACCCTCGGCGACCAGGATCACGCCGGGTCGTCCGATGACCCTGTGCACCGCGTCCAGCTGGGTCGTCCCAGTGACTGCATTGGTCACGCGCCACGTGCCCTGCATGTTCTCGAGAGCCCATGCGGCCGCACCGGCCTGACCCTCGGCTTTGCCGTACACAGTCTTCTGCACGCGGCGGCCGAAGAGGATGAACGCCAGCAATACGCCGACGAGGATGCCGATCGGCAGCAGGAACCACTGGATGCCGAAGAACAGGCCGATCCCGAAGAACACGACTGCGCTCAGGACCAGCACGCCGATCATCAGCGGCAGCAGCAGCTTGTCTTCCTTGCGCTGCATCTGGAACGCCTGCCAGATCTGCGTCCGGCGCTCCTTGGACGCCTGCTTGCGGGCCGCTTTCGCCGCCGCCTTCGCTTCCTTGCTTGGTTTGCCCGCTTTACCGGACCTACTGCCGTTCGCCATACCTCACAGGATACGTCTCGTACCGCGCGCGATTACGCGCGCGGTGAACGGGGACGACGATGTCAGGTTCGGGCGAGCCGGGAGAGGACCGAGCTGGCCTCCTGAGAGGCGCTACCCTCCTCCGCCAGGTGGGCCTGACCCTCCGGCAGGGTGCGCCCGTGATGGGCCATGGCCTGGGCGTACAGGCGTCCGGCGCGGTACGAGGAACGGACCAGCGGGCCGGCCATGACGCCGGCGAACCCGATCTCCTCGGCCGCCTTGGAGTGCTCGACGAACTCCTCCGGCTTGACCCAGCGCTCGACGGGGTGGTGCCGCGGCGACGGGCGCAGGTACTGAGTGATGGTGATGATGTCGCAGCCCGCCTCGTGCAGGTCCACCATCGCCTGGTGGACCTCCTCCGGGGTCTCACCCATGCCGAGGATGAGGTTGGACTTGGTGACCAGACCGAACTCGCGAGCTGCGGTGATCACTCCGAGGGAGCGCTCGTAGCGGAAGGCTGGACGGATTCGTTTGAAGATGCGCGGCACGGTCTCGAGGTTGTGAGCGAGTACCTCGGGACGGGACTCGAACACCTCGGCCAGTAGTTCGGGCTTGCCGTTGAAGTCCGGGATCAGATTCTCGACGCCGGTGCCCGGGTTGAGGGCGTGGATCTGGCGCACCGTCTCCGCGTACAGCCACGATCCGCCGTCTGGCAGGTCGTCTCGGGCGACGCCGGTGATGGTCGAGTACCGCAGGCCCATCGCCTGAACGCTCTCGGCGACCCGGCGCGGTTCGTCGCGATCCAGCGCGGTGGGCTTACCAGTGTCGATCTGGCAGAAATCACAACGGCGCGTGCACTGTTCGCCACCAATGAGGAACGTGGCCTCACGGTCTTCCCAGCATTCGTAGATGTTGGGGCAGCCGGCTTCCTCGCAGACCGTGTGCAGGCCTTCGCTTTTCACCAGGCTCTTGAGCTCGGTGTACTCCGGTCCCATTTTTGCGCGGGTCCGGATCCAATTGGGCTTGCGCTCTATCGGCGTCTCCGCGTTTCGGATCTCGATACGGAGCAGCTTGCGTCCTTCTGGGGCGACAGTCACGTCCCCGATGTTACGCCTGACCGATCCGCGATCCGGGGCTGGGCAGCGCGCCTCAACCGAACCGGAGGGTGGTGAACTCGGGTACGTCGACGGGGGTGTCGAAGGTCACTCGCTCGATGTCGTGGACGGTCACCGGGAGCGTCCCGTCGAGCGCCGCGGTGACCGCTGTCGTGACCGCCGGCGTGATCTCGTCGATCGTGACGTCACGGCCGAGCTCGTGCGACAGCGTCGTGACGCCGGCGTCCTTGATGCCGCACGGGACGATGTTGTCGAACCCTTCCAGGCTCGCGTTGCAGTTGAGCGAGAAGCCGTGCATCGTCACCCCGCGCTGCACGCGCACGCCGATCGCCGAGACCTTGCGTTCGGGTCGCCATCGGCCGTCGACGGACCACCCGGCGGGCAGCCACACTCCGGATCGGCCTTCGACCCGGCCGCAGGCGATCCCGAGGTCGGTGCACACCGTGATGAGCGCTTGTTCGATCCGGCGAACGTAGCTCACGACGTCGACGGGTTCCGCGAGCTTGACTATCGGATAGCCGACCAGCTGGCCGGGACCGTGCCACGTGATCTTGCCGCCGCGGTCGACGTCGATCACCGGGGTGCCGTCGGAGGGTCGGTCTTCGGGGGCGGTACGTCGGCCGGCGGTGTAGACCGCAGGATGCTCGAGCAGCAGCAGGGTGTCAGAGCCTTGGTCGTCGGCGCGGTTGGTCGCGAGGACGCGCTGACGGTCCCACGCCGCGATGTAGTCGATGAGTCCGAGGTGTTCGACGACCAAGGGCTGGGAACTGAATCGGGCCGATGTGGTGGCACTACTCATGGCGTAGACGTTACGCTCGCCGCCGACACGGTTGGGGACGGGTCGTCATTGCCCGAGGGCATACGCGAGCGCGTCCTCGATAGTGCTGTGGCGGAACGTGAATCCGGCATTCTCGAGTGCCACCGGGACTGCACGCTGTCCGCTGAGCACTGCCTCGAGCGCGAACTCGCCGACCAGCGCGGAGACGGCGAATCCCGGCACGATCCACGGCGCTGGTCGGTGCACTGCACGCCCCATCGCCTCGTTGAATCTAGCGTTCGTCACCGGCTCGGGCGCGCTGAGGTTGACCGGACCGTGCAGCTTGTCGTGCGTCAGCGCGAACGTGATGGCCGCGATCTCGTCGGCGAGCGAGATCCACGACAGGTATTGCCGGCCGCTGCCGAGTCGGCCACCGAGCCCCAGTTTGTAGAGCGGACGCAGTTTTCCGAGCATGCCGCCGCCGGGGGACAGCACGGTCGCGGTCCGCAGCCGGACGGTCCGGACCCCGGCGTCGGCTGCCGGTGCGGTCGCGCGCTCCCAGTCCCGGCACACCTCGGCGAGAAACCCGGTACCTGCTGGCGACCATTCATCGACGACCCGGTCACCCGTGTCGCCGTAGTAGCCCACAGCGCTCGCATTGACCAGGGCCGGAACTTCCGCCTCCGCGACAGCCTGCGCGAGCAGGCTGGTGGCTTCGAGCCGGCTGCCGCGGATCTGCTGCTTGTACGCGCCGGACCACCGCTTGTCGCCGATCCCGACGCCGCACAGATTGATCACGGCATCCGCTCCGTTCAGCACGGTGCGGTCGAGAGTGCCCCGCCGCGGATCCCACTCGGATTCGTTCGCGGACGACGGCCGCCGCCGGACCAGGCGGACGACATCGTGGCCGTCCGCGCCCAGCGCGCCGACCAGCGTCGTCCCGATCAGGCCGGACGATCCCGCAACGATCACTCTCATGAGGTTCCTCCTCGTGTTGTAGACCGATACGCCGAGGGGCACCACTCCTCGCGGAGATGGTGCCCCTCGGCCACGACTGGTGTCGCCGTCCGGACTGATACGGCCCTACAGGCCCAGATCGGCCTCGAACGACGCATCCTCGAGGCGCTGCTTGATGGTGGTCAGGAAGCGACCGGCATCCGCACCGTCGACCAGGCGGTGATCGTAGGTGAGCGGCAGGTAGCACATCGAGCGGACGCCGATGGACTCGTTACCGTTCTCATCCTGCACCACGACCGGACGCTTGACGATCGCGCCCGTGCCCAGCATCGCCGCCTGCGGCGGAACCAGGATCGGGGTGTCGAACAGGGCGCCCTGGCTGCCGATGTTGGTGATGGTGAAGGTGCCACCGGACAGCTCGTCCGGCTTGAGGCCACCGGTGCGGGCACGCTTGGCGATGTCCGCGATGGCGCGAGCCAGGCCTGCCAGAGACAGGTCGCCGGCGTTGTGAATCACCGGCGAGAGCAGGCCCTGCTCGGTGTCGACTGCGATACCGAGGTGCTCGGCAGCGTGGTAGGTGATCTCCTTGGCGCCCTCGTCGTAGCTTGCGTTCACGTTCGGGTGAACCTTGAGCGCCTCGACGACGGCCTTCGCGAAGAACGGCAGGAACGTCAGGTTGACACCCTCGCGCTCGGCGAATTCGGCCTTGGCCTGCGAACGCAGCGCCGCGATCCTGGTGACGTCGACCTCGAAGGTCTGCGTGAGCTGCGCAGTGGTCTGCAGCGATTCGCGGGTCTTGACGGCCGTGATCTGACGGATCCGGTTGACCTTCTGCGTGGTGCCCCGCAGGTGGGCGAGCTCCGGACGCACGCCGGCGGTGGCGGCGAGCGACGACGGAGCGGCGGCCGCTGGAGCCGCGGTGGCGGCAGGAGCGGCAGCTGGCGCCTTCGCGGCCTCAGCGGCGGCGAGGACGTCCTGCTTACGAATGCGTCCACCGACACCGGTGCCGGTGACGGACGCCAGGTCGACGTTGTTGTCGGCGGCGAGCTTGCGTACCAGCGGGGTCACGTACGGCCCACCGTTGGTCGAGGGTGCTGCTGCGGGGGTGGCAGCCGCCGGAGTCGGTGCTGCGGGTGCCGGTGCCGCCGCTGGCGCGGGGGCCGGTGCCGCAGGTGCCGGTGCCGCCGCTGGCGCGGGGGCCGGTGCCGCCGCTGGCGCGGGGGCCGGTGCCGCCGCTGGCGCGGGGGCCGGCGCTGTGGGTGCTGGAGCAGCGGCTGCAGGCGCGCCGGTGCCGATGACGGCGAGCTGGCCACCGACGTCGACGGTGTCGTCCTCCTGCGCGCTGATTTCGAGCAGGATGCCGGCGACGGGCGACGGAATCTCGGTGTCGACCTTGTCGGTGGAAACCTCGAGGAGGGGTTCGTCCACCGCGACCTCGTCGCCGACGGCCTTGAGCCAGCGGGTGACGGTGCCCTCGGTGACGGACTCGCCCAGTTCCGGCATGGTGACCGGGGTGCCGGACGTGTCGCCGGCGGCGGGTGCCGGTGCAGCCTCGGGTGCCGGTGCCGGTGCCGGTGCCGGTGCAGCCGCGGGCGCGGGTGCCGCCTCGGCCGCGGGAGCGGCCGGTGCAGCCGCGGGAGCGTCTCCGGCGTCACCGATCACGGCGAGCTCTCCACCGATCTCGACGGTGTCGTCCTCCTGAGCCACGATCTTGGTCAGGACGCCGGCCACGGGGGAAGGGATCTCGGTGTCGACTTTGTCGGTGGAGACTTCGAGCAACGGCTCGTCAACCTCGACCGTGTCTCCTTCCTGCTTGAGCCACCGCGTGACAGTCCCCTCGGTGACGGACTCACCAAGGGCTGGCATCTGGACGGAGAAGGCCATTTCTTTTGACTCCTCGACAGTTGTGTTCGGGTTTGTTGAGTTTTGTCGACTTGTGGTCGAAAACAATTGTGCTCGAGATGCACGGTTCCTGCGGCGCCTTACTACGTTCCCGTGGCCCCTCGCACCGCCGGTGCGAGACGTCTCGGACCCGTGATGCTGCGGGCTGCGCCCATCCTTTCATTGATCGCTCGGGCGTGTCTTCTGAGGGGCGCGTCACGTGTGTTCCTCGCCGTGGAAGCCCGGCAGCTGGCAAAATTGGACGAATCGTCGCGGAGTAGTTCGGCGGCGTACTGGGAGGAGTGCTCACGTGGGGTTGTTCGACCGTTTCACGCGCGGTAGTACCACGAGGACGTCGTCTGCGGCGGAGTCCGATGCGCGCCATCTGGCGGACTGGGCTCGCGCGCACCACGGAGTCGAGGCGTACATCGAACCGCAGACCACCGTGACCGAACTGACCGTGGTCCTCGTCGCCGCCGACGGCGAATGGACCCGCCGGAGGGTCGGCGGAGAACGCGGCGCCCGCCGGTTGGGCCAGGACCTGCAGATCCCCGTCTACGACGTCCGTAAGACGGGATACCCGCAGCGGATGCGTGACTTCGACGCCCGCCGCCGGATCGAGCGCAAGCGGGAACGCGAGCGTGAACTGCTCGAGCGGGACCGCGAGCTGTAGGTGCGGGACGGGGCCGTCGGGTCTGCCGAACATTCGGCAGACCCGACGGCCCCGTGACTGCGTGATGGGCCAGCCTTGATGAGCTAGCCGTTGGCGGCGATGTCCTCGAGGACCGACACCATCGTCCGGACCGGTACGCCGGTACCGCCCTTGCCGGTGTAGCCGAACGGGCCGCCGGTGTTGAACGCCGGGCCCGCGACGTCGATGTGCGCCCACTGGACACCGTCGGCGACGAATTCCTTGAGGTAGATGCCCGCGACGAGCATGCCGCCCCAGCGGTGGTTGGCGACGTTCACCAGGTCTGCGACGCGCGAGTTGAGGTCGGCGCGCAACTCGGCGGGCATCGGCATCGCCCAGCCGTTTTCGCCGACCTGCTGCGAGATCGTGGCGACTCGGTCGCGGAACTCGTCGGTGCCCATGACGCCGGGAGTGCGATTGCCCAGCGCCACCATCTGCGCGCCGGTCAGTGTTGCGGTGTCGATGAGGTAGTCCGGGTTGTCCTCGCATGCCCGTGCCATCGCGTCGGCCAGGATCAGCCGGCCCTCGGCGTCGGTATTGATGACCTCGACGGTGATGCCGCCGTATTGGGTAAGCACGTCGCCGGGACGCTGCGCGGTGGAGGACGGCATGTTCTCGGCCATCGGCACCCACGCGGTGACGTCGAGCGGTAGCCCGAGCTTGGCGGCGAGCACGACGGTCGCGATGACCGCAGCAGCACCGCCCATATCGGAGGTCATGTTCTCCATGCCGGCGCCGGGCTTGAGGGAGATGCCGCCGGTGTCGAAGGTGACGCCCTTGCCGACGAGGGCGACTTTCTTCGCGCCCCGGCGCTTGGCGCCGGAGTACGTCATCTGCACCAGACGCGGCTGGCGTGACGAGCCCTTGCCGACGCCGAGGATGCCGCCGTACCCGCCCCGCGCGAGCGCCTTCTCGTCGAGGACCTTCACAGTCAGGCCCGCGGCGACGCCGAGGGCTCTCGCGCGGTCGGCGAACTCGGCCGGGTACAGGTGGCTCGGCGGCATGTTGACGAACTCGCGCGCGGTCGCGACGGCCTGCGCGATCGCGGCGGCGCGGGCCAGTGTGGCCTTGGGTTCCTTGGTGCGCGGCGACTCCACGAGCAGTTCGACGCGGGCGAGGGGCTGTGCATCGGCGGAGGGCGCGGACAGGCTGGACTTGAACTCGGTGAACGAGTATGCGCCGAGGAAGAAGCCCTCGGCTGCGGCACCGAGATCGACCGAGGACAGCGTCGTCGCGGCGGTGCCGACACCGGCGAGCGAGCGGGCCGCGGCACCGGCGGATTTGCGGACCTGCTCGGCATCGATCCTGTCTGCGGCGCCGAGCCCGACGGCCAGGACACTGCCGACGGGCAGCTCGGCGGGGGCGGGGATTCGGGTGAGCTCCTCCGCCTTTCCGGTGGCGCCGACGGCTTGCAGATCGTCGAGCAGCCCCGCGAGCACGTCCTCGTCGACGCCGAATCCGAGCACCGCCTCGGGGCCGTCGGATCCAGTCGTGAGACCGATCACGAGGACATCGACGCGCTTGCCGAGTGAACCGGTCAGGGCGAGGTCGGGTCCGAGGGGGCGGATCGGGGAAGGGGTTGTGCTCAAGGCATCTCCTGAATTTGAGCAGGGGGGAAGCTGCTGGCCGAATTCCGATGTTAGTTCGCTCAGGGCGTCGGCTAACGTTGTCCCTCATGAGCGACGCGCAGCTGCTGCAAGGCCCCATCCATTCCGTACACGTCGACCTGGGTGCGACATTCGCGCCCTTCGGTGGTTGGGAGATGCCGGTGGCGTACGCGGGCACGGTCGCCGAGCACAATGCGGTGCGCGAGTCGGTCGGTCTGTTCGACGTCAGCCATCTCGGCAAGGCGCTCGTGAAGGGCCCGGGCGCGGCCGACTTCGTCAACGCGACGCTCACCAACGATCTCGCGAAGGTCGGCCCCGGACAAGCCCAGTACACGTTGTGCTGCACCGAAACGGGCGGCGTCGTCGACGATCTCATCGCGTACTACGTCGCTGCTGACGAGGTGTTCCTGGTGCCGAACGCAGCCAACACCGCAGACGTCGTCGCGCGTCTCGCGGCAGCGGCGCCCGAGGGGGTCGAGGTCACCGATCAGCACCGTGAGTACGCGGTGTTCGCGGTACAGGGCCCGAGGTCCGCGGAGGTGCTCGCAGCCCTGGGCCTGCGCGGCGACACCGGAATCTCGGACATCGGCTACATGGGCTTCGTCGATACCGACTGGAACGGCATGCCGGTCCGGGTGTGTCGCAGTGGGTACACCGGTGAGCTCGGTTACGAGCTGCTGCCACGGTGGGAGGACAGTGAGGCGTTGTTCCGGGCGCTGGTCGAGGCGGTGCGTGCCGAGGGTGGCCAGGTTGCCGGGCTCGGTGCCCGTGACACACTGCGCACCGAGGCCGGCTACCCGCTGCACGGGCATGAACTGTCCCTGGACATCTCGCCGGTGCAGGCGCGCTGTGGTTGGGCGATCGGTTGGTCGAAGCCGCAGTTCTGGGGTCGTGACGCGTTGGTGGCGGAGAAGGCCTCGGGCCCGGCCCGTCGGCTGTGGGGCCTGAGGGCACTCGATCGCGGCGTGCTGCGACAGGGCCTGGTGGTCGCCCGGGACGGTGTTGCGGTGGGGGAGACCACATCGGGCACGTTCTCGCCGACCCTCAAGGTCGGCATTGCGCTCGCCATGCTCGATTCGGCGGCCGGGTTGTCGGCGGGCGATGAGGTGACTGTCGACGTCCGTGGGCGTGCGCTGCGTTGCCAGGTCGTCTCGCCGCCGTTCGTCGCGGTGCGCACCAAGTAACCCTCGACACCGGGCAACCCGGGCAAACGTGTTCGATAGGATCACCGCTTATGACTGACGGCCTCGAGTTCGCGCGCATCCAGCATCCTTCCCCCGTGTCCGACGAGACGCGGCGTGAGATTCTGGAAGCGCCCGGGTTCGGTCGGTACTTCACCGATCACATGGTGTCGATCATGTACACCGAGGGCCGCGGCTGGCACGACGCCGAGGTACTGCCGTACGGTCCGATCGAGCTCGATCCGGCCGGGATGGTGCTGCACTACGGCCAGGCGATCTTCGAGGGGCTCAAGGCCTACCGCCAGCCAGACGGCGGTATCGCGTCGTTCCGCCTCACCGCGAACGCCGAGCGCCTGCGCCAGTCGGCGCGCCGCCTGGCGATGCCGGAGCTGTCGGACGAGCTTTTCGTCGCCTCGATCGAAGCCCTGCTCGACGTCGACAGCGACTGGGTTCCCGCTGCGGGCGGCGAGGATTCGCTGTATCTGCGTCCCTTCTTGTTCTCCACCGAGGCCGGTTTGGGTGTCCGCCCCGCGAAGGAATACCGCTATCTGCTGATCGCTTCGCCGGCCGGCGCGTACTTCCCGCGCGGGGTCAAGCCTGTGAGCGTGTGGCTCTCGCGCGAGTACGTCCGCGCCGCACCGGGCGGGACGGGTGCCGCCAAGTTCGCCGGCAATTACGCGGCCTCCCTCCTCGCGCAGGCACAGGCATCCGACGAGGGCTGCGACCAGGTGGTCTGGCTCGACGCGATCGAACGTAAGTACGTCGAAGAGATGGGCGGGATGAACCTGTTCTTCGTCTTCGGCTCCGGCCCCGACGCCCGCCTGGTGACGCCGTCGCTGTCGGGTTCGCTCCTTCCCGGAATCACCCGTAACTCGCTGCTCACTCTCGCTACCGACGCCGGATTCGCGGTCGAGGAGCGCCGGATCAGTACCGACGAATGGCGTGAGAAGACGGTTTCCGGTGAGATCACCGAGGTGTTCGCGTGCGGCACCGCTGCCGTCATCACCCCCGTCGGCCGCGTCAAGTCCGCGGAGGGCGAGTTCACGATCGCCGATGGTGAGCCCGGCAAGGTCACGATGGCCCTGCGTGACACCCTCACCGGTATCCAGCGCGGCACCTTCGCCGACACCCATGGCTGGATGACGAAGCTGCGCTGACGTTCCCCGGACCCTGCGACCGGCGTGCCACCGTAGTCGTGCTCGCCGGCGTCGCTCTGCTCGCGGTCAGCTGCCGAGGAGCAGGCCGACTGCTACCGCAGCGACCGTGAATTCCAGTGCGGCGCCGAGTACGTCGCCGTTGATGCCGTCGAACCGGCGCGCACAGTGCCGGACCAGGTAGGCAGCGACGGCGAGAACGACCATGATCACCAGCGGTCCCTGCCACCACCGGTCGGGGACCGCCCACGCTGCAGCGGCAGTGAGGGCGACCGTCCACAGTGCCGCCACCCACCACGGCTGGCTGTCGGCGACCAGCGCCCCGAACCCCTTCGTGCTCGACGCGGGAACGCCGCGGCGGCATGCGATCACGACCGACACCCGGCCCGCGGCGAGAGCGACGACTACGCCCGCCCACTGGTGGGCGGCGCCCAGCGCGCCGAGGGAGAGCGCCTGCACGCCGATCGTCACGACCAGCGCCGCGACACCGAACGGTCCGGCGCTGCCGGTGCGCATCACCTCGCGGGCGCGCTCGGGCGGTCCGTAGCAGCCGAGGCCGTCCGCCGTGTCCGCCAGGCCGTCGACGTGCATGCCTCGGGTGAGCAGCGCGAGCGCACCGACACCGAGCAGTCCGGCGAGCGTCGGATCGAGGCCGGCTTTCGTCAGCACCCACAGGATCCCGGCGACTGCGGCACCGAGCAGGGTGCCGACGAGCGGCGCCGCGGTGATTGCGCGACGGCCCTCGGGTCGGCCGATCTCCTGGGGGCCGCGGACGGGTAGGACCGTCAGCCACGACAACGCCAGCGCCGGTCCGATCAGCGCACGACGCACGGTCAGTCCGACTCGGCTGGTTCGGATTTCGGTTCGGTGTTGTTGCTGACACCGGCCTGGCCGAACGTCGCCATCCGGGCCAGCGTCGCGACCGCGCCCTGTAGCACCGGCAGGGCGGCCACTGCGCCCGATCCCTCGCCGAGGCGCATGTCGAGTCCGAGGATCGGGTCCAGACCCAGGCGGCGCAGCGCGATGGTGTGGGCCGGTTCGGTGGACCGATGCCCGGCCACCCACCATTCCCGCGCGCCCGGGGCCAGCTCCTCCGCGACGAGGGCCGACGCCGTGACCACCAGGCCGTCGATGATCACCGGGGTCCGGCGGACCGTGGCCTGGGCGAGGAACCCGGCCATGGCGGCCAGATCCGCGCCGGACACGGTGCGCAGCAAGCCGACCGCATCACGCACGTGCGGGCGTGCCCGGCGCAGCGCGTCGCGGATCGCGGCCGTCTTGCGTATCCAGCCGGCGTCGTCGATGCCGGTGCCTCGGCCCACGGCCGCGACGGGCTCGGTATCGGTGAGGGCGGCGATGAGCACGGTTGCGGGCGTGGTGTTCCCGATGCCCATCTCGCCCGCGATCAGCAGGTCGGCGCCCGCGTCGACCTCCTCGTCCGCGATTGCCCGGCCGGCCGCGATCGCGCGTAGCGTCTCCTCGTGCGTCAGTGCGTCCTCACGGTCGATCGAACCGGACGACCGGCGGATCTTGTGTGCGGACACCGACGGATCGGTGTCCGCATCGACCGCGAGATCGACCACGCGGACTCCTGCACCAGCGAGCGAGGCCAGCACGTTGACAGCAGCCCCGCCGTCGCGGAAGTTGGCGACCATCTGCGCCGTCACCTCCGGCGGATAGGCGGAAACACCGCTGCGCGCGATGCCGTGGTCGCCCGCGAAGACGACGACGCGGGGTCTAGCGAACACATGCGGCGGACACTCGCCCTGGCATGCCGCCGCCCACACGGACAGCTCCTCGAGTCGTCCGAGGGACCCGGCCGGCTTCGTCAGCAGCAGCTGCCGGGCCTGCGCCTGCTCTCGGGCCTCGCCGTCCGGCGGGATGAGGGGGTCGAAGTGGGCTGCGGACGGACTCACGGATTCGCTAGTCACGCTTGGCCTTTCATTTCTGCGCTGATCATCTGAGCGTCATGGCGATGCCGGCGACCACGAGGATCACGTCGTCGCATACGTCGGCGAGGCGGGCGTTGAGAGCGCCGATCTCGTCGCGGAACAGTCTTCCCGAACGGGTCTCCGGGATCACGCCGAGGCCGACCTCCGGGGTGACCAGCGCCAGTCGCCCGCGATACGAACCGACGGCGGTGACCAGGGCATCGCTACGGACAGAGATGGTGCCGCGCGGCAGGTCCCACGCACCGGCATCGTCGAGTTCGCCCGTCAGCCACGTGCCCAGATCGTCTACGAGCGTCGGGGGGTGCGGCCCAGGCGCGTTGAGGAGATCGACCAGGCTGCCATCATGGCCGGTCTCGACGGTCGTCCAGGCGATCGGCCGTCGATGCCTGTGCTGCTCGATTCGAGACTCCCAGTCGTGGTCGTCAGGGTAGCGGCGCGCTGTTGCGACATACCGCACCGCGACGTTGTCCGCGAGGCTGTCGAACAGTTTCTCCGCGTGGGCCGACTTTCCGGACCGGGCGCCGCCGAGGACGAGAGTGCGCCGGGTGTGGATCGGTTCGGAGGAGGGCACGGAGTTAGACGCTACCAATCGCATCGGGCCGGTCCTCGCACTGCGAGGACCGGCCCGATACGGGAGTTTCCGTCAGACCGCGTCGCCGGGCCCGACACGCGGTTTGGGGGCGCGCATCTTGCGGATCTGTGACGCGCGGACGAAGGCGTACCACCCCAGCTTGAAGCCACCGTCGGTGCTGTCCGGGAAGCGTTCGCGGACGCGGTTGTTGATCATGCGGCCGAGGAAGTAGCCCTCGCCGGCCATGAAGAGCATCATCACCAGCATCGCGAGTGTGACGTAATTCTGGATGACCGGGTTCAGGAACATCGCCATGATGAGCACCAGCGCGAGCGGCATGAACAGGCCGACCAGATTGCGACGGCTGTCGACGATGTCACGCACATAGGCGCGGACCGGTCCCTTGTCTCGCGGCAGCAGGTACTTGTCCTCACCGGCGAGCATCCGGGCTCGCCGTTCGGCCGACTCGGCGCGCCGTTCGGCGGCAGCGGCCTTGCGGTCCTCCTTGGACCCGCGGGTCGCCTTGCGGCGGGCGCGAGCTTCCTTGGCGGTGAGTGGCGCAGGTGCCACCGGACCGCGCCGCTTGGCCTCGGCCTCGCGGCGCTTCGGGGTCGGGCGGCCCTTGCCCGGCGTCGCACCGGCGGCCTCGGCCGACTCAGTGGTGGACTCGGTGACCTCGACATCGCGCTTGTCGGAACTGTCGGAGTCGCCTCGGCGTAGCAGCTTCACACGTCCAGGCTATGGGATAACCACGCCGGAGGCGAAACTGGATGCCCGTAGGCGATGCCCGGTATGGCTCGAAATGCCGAGGTCGGAGGAGGGCCATACACTCCGCTGATGCACGTGCTGATCGCACCCGACTCGTTCGGCCAGACACTCACTGCGGTAGAGGCGGCTGCGGCGATGGCCGCAGGTTGGTCGGCCGCTCGGCCTGGCGACACCGTGGTGGTGGCGCCCCAGTCCGACGGCGGTCCCGGATTCGCCGATGTGATCGCGGCATCCCTCGGCGGGCTCCGATCGACCACCGTGGAAGGGCCGCTGGGCAGGGCCGCCGCTGCGCAGTGGGTGCTTGCGGATGGCGTCGCATACCTCGAATCGGCGCAGGCAGTGGGGCTCGCGCTCCTCGACGGCCGACCGACGCCGGAGAGTGCGCTGCAGGCGCACAGCCGCGGGGTGGGCCAGCTGATCGCGTCGGCTCTGGACGCGGGTGCCGGGCGGATCGTGGTCGGTCTCGGCGGCAGTTGCTGTACGGACGGAGGCCGGGGAATGATCGACGCCCTCGGTGGGCTGGCTACCGCACGCCTCCGGCTCGCGGGAGTCGAATTGGTCGCCGCCACGGATGTCGAGCACCCGCTGCTCGGCGAGCACGGCGCCGCCAGGGTGTTCGGACCGCAGAAGGGGGCGGATGCGGACACCGTCGAACTGCTCGAACGGCGCAACGAGGACTGGGCGTCGAGGCTGCACGACGCGACCGGACGTGCAGTCGAGGCTCTGCCCGGGGCGGGCGCAGCCGGGGGGCTCGGTGCCGCACTGCTGGCTCTCGGTGCGGTCCGGGAGTCCGGGGCGTCGGTCGTGGCGGAGTGCACGGGGCAGGAGGGCCAGCTGGCCGCGGCCGATCTGGTGCTCACCGGCGAGGGACGGTTCGATCACCAGTCGCTGCGCGGGAAGCTGGTCACGTCCCTCGCGGTGAAGGCGGGCCGGGCCGGGGTCCCGATCGTCGTGATCGCCGGTCAGGTCGCTCTCGATGAGGCGACGGTGCGGGCCGCCGGAATCGCCCAGGCCGTATCGGTCGCGGAGTTCGCCGGATCGGTGGAGCGGGCCATGCAGGAGGCCGCCACCCAGCTCCGCAGTCTGACCTCCGCGGTCTCCGTGCATTGGGGGCGGAGCGATGCGAGCAGGGGTGATACATGAGGAATAGCGTGGTACGGAGTACCGTTGAAGCGATCACGGGTTTGGCACGAGCGACAGGGAGAGCCCATGACTGTGCAGAACGAGACCGCCACTCACGGCGTCACGATGACCGAGGCCGCGTCCTCCAAGGCGAAGGCACTGCTCGATCAGGAGGGGCGCGACGACCTCGCGCTGCGTATCGCCGTGCAGCCGGGTGGCTGTGCGGGACTGCGCTACCAGCTGTTCTTCGATGATCGGAACCTCGACGGCGACCTGATCGTCGAGTTCGGTGGAGTCGGCCTAGCGGTCGACCGGATGAGCGCGCCGTACGTCGAGGGCGCCTCGATCGACTTCGTCGATACCATCGAAAAGCAGGGCTTCACGATCGACAATCCCAATGCCACAGGGTCCTGTGCCTGCGGCGACTCCTTCAACTGAGTCCCGAACGACACCTTCTTGACGCTCTATGACGCGGAGTCTGCCAACCGGCGGGCTCCGCGTCATAGTGCCTTGAGCCCATCCGAGCTGAAAGGCGCCCGCACGTGACTATTGCGGTTACCGGTTCCATCGCCACCGACCACCTCATGCGGTTCCCCGGGCGTTTCGCCGAGCAGTTGCTCGCCGACCAGCTCGCGCACATCTCGCTGAGCTTCCTCGTCGACGATCTGGTGATCCGGCGCGGTGGCGTCGGCGGCAACATCGCCTATGCGATGGGCGTGCTCGGTGGCTCGCCCCTGCTGGTCGGTGCGGCGGGTGCAGACTTCGCTGAGTACCGCGAGTGGCTCGAGTCCAACGGCGTCGACTGCAGCGCGGTGCGCGTGTCCGACACCGCGTACACGGCTCGATTCGTCTGTACCACCGACGAGGACATGGCGCAGATCGCGTCCTTCTACCCCGGCGCGATGAGCGAGGCGCGCGGAATCGAGCTGGCCGCGGTCGCGAAGTCCGCCGGCGAACTGGACCTGGTACTGGTCGGGGCCAACGATCCCGAGGCCATGGTCCGCCACACCGACGAGTGCCGCCTGCTCGGCATACCGTTCGCGGCCGACCCGTCGCAGCAGCTCGCCCGCCTGTCCGGCGACGAGGCGAAGAAGCTCATCGCAGGCGCCAAGTACCTCTTCACCAACGAGTACGAGTGGGGCCTGCTGCAGCAGAAGACCGGACTGTCCGAGGAGGAGATCCGCGCCCAGGTCGGGCTGCGCGTCACCACGCTCGGCGCGAAGGGCGTCGAGATCGTCGACGCCGAGGGCAACTGGGTCCGCGTCGGCGTCGTGCCCGAGCGGGGCAAGGTCGATCCCACCGGTGTCGGCGACGCGTTCCGTGCGGGCTTCCTGCTCGCCCACAACGCCGGCCTGAGCCTCGAGCGCTCCGCGCAGCTCGGCTCGCTGGTCGCCGTGTATGTCCTCGAGACGGTCGGCACCCAGGAATGGACGTTCCAGCGCGACGACGCCATCAAGCGCCTTACCGAGGCGTACGGCAAGGCAGCTGCGGACGAGATCGCGGCGCTGCTGCCGTAAGAAGAAGATGGCGGCTGCGCCGCCTGTGCGCCTTTCCGGTTGCTCCAGCTACCGGAAAGGCGCACAGGCGCGAAGCGCCTACAGGCTGACCGGGTACACCGGCTCCTGGATCTGCGGCACGATGCGCTTCTCGACGAAGATGCCGTGCCACACCATGAAGCACAGCACCGTCCACAGTCGGCGGCTGTGGTCGGACGTGCCCGCGCGGTGCTCGTTCAGCATCCGAGTGACCGCGGCCTTGTCGAAGATGTGGTCGGTGCCCGATTCGGCGATCTGTTGGTGTGCCCAATCGAACAGTTCGGTGCCGGCCAGCCAGTGCCGCAGCGGGACCGGGAAGCCGAGCTTCGCGCGGTGCAGCACGTGCGGCGGCACGATGCCCTCGAGAGCCTGACGCAATGCGTACTTCGTCGTCGTCTTCGTGATCTTCTGGTCCAGCGGGACGCGCGACGCGACGTCGAACACCTCAGGGTCGAGGAACGGCACCCGCAGCTCGAGCGAGTTCGCCATCGTCATCTTGTCGGCCTTGACCAGGATGTCGCCGCGCAACCACGTGAACAGGTCGAGGTGCTGCATGCGCGCCACCGGATCCCAGTCGCGGGACTGTGCGTAGATCGGCGCAGTGACGTCCTGGTGCGTCCACTCGGGGCGGAAGTCGCGCAGGACCGACCGCAACTGTGCGTCGCTGAAGCTGCGCGCATTGCCGTAGTACCGCTCCTCGAGCGTCATCGAGCCACGGTTGAGCAGGCTCTTGCCCCTCGTGCCGTCCGGGATGCGCTCGGACAGCTTGCCCGCCGCGCGCCGTAGCGCCGCAGGAAGGTAGTCGAACGGCTTGAGCGACAGCGGCTCCCGATAGATGGTGTAGCCGCCGAACAGCTCGTCCGCGCCTTCGCCGGACAGGACGACCTTGACGTGCTTGCGGGCCTCCTTCGCGATGAACCACAGCGGCACCAGCGCCGGGTCGGCCACCGGGTCGTCGAGGTACCAGATGATCTCGGGGATCGCGTCGGCGAACTCGGCGGGGGAGACGACCTTGGTCACGTGGCGGGCGCCGATTGCGGCGGCCGACTCGGCGGCCACGTCGATCTCCGAGTAGCCCTCCCGCTCGAAGCCTGTCGTGAACGTGATCAGGTTCGGGTTGTGCCGCATCGCAAGCGCCGCGATGGCGGTGGAGTCGATGCCGCCGGACAGGAACGAACCGACGGTGACATCGGCGCGCATGTGCTTGGCCACCGAATCCTCGAGGGCCTCCGCGATCTCCCGGTAGCGGGCAGCCTCGCTGCCCGGTGTGAACGGCAGCGCCGGGAACTTCGGGGTGAAGTACCGCGTGACCTCGGGCGTCTTTCCCGGCGACAGGCGTGCGTAGCAGCCGGATTCGAGCCTGCGGATCCGAACGTGCAGCGTCTCGGGCTCGGGCACGTACTGCAGGACGGTGTAGTGCTCGACGGCTCTCGGGTCGAGTTCGGTGTCGATGCCGACCACGTCGGCCAGCTCGAGCAGGCTCTTCTTCTCGCTGCCGAACGCGGTGCCGTTCGTACCAGTGGCGATGAAGAGCGGCTTGATGCCGAACGGGTCGCGGGCGACGAACAGCTCGCGCGCCTCGGTGTCCCACACCGCGAACGCGAACATGCCCCGCAGTCGGCGGACCGCGTCGGCGCCCCAGTAGTGGAACGCGGCGACTATCGCTTCGCTGTCGCCCTCGGTGCGGAACTGGGCGTCGTGATCCTTGGCGAGCTCGGCGCGGATCTCGAGATAGTTGTAGATCTCGCCGTTGAAGGTGAGGGCGTACCGCTCTGGATTCTCGGGCGGACCCCAGCGCAACGGCTGGTGGGAGTGCTCGATGTCGATGATCGACAAGCGGTTGAACCCGAAGATCAGGTCGTCGTCATGCCAGGTGCCGTGCTCGTCAGGTCCACGGTGCCGCAGACAGCGCATGGCCGAGTCGACCCGGGCGACGGCGTCGTCGCTGGTGCCGTCGGTGGTCAGAAGTCCGAGCAGTCCGCACACGGCGTCCAGCACCTCGATTCAGAGTCGTTGGTCGGTCGCGAGTCGGCACTCCCGAGAGGTCCGATCCCCTCCGGAAGTATGCCGCAGTTTCTGTCCGCCGACCGTCACGGGGCATGACGATCTCAGCTGAATCCCAGGTCGCGCGCGTACTGTGGAAGGCCATTGGTCCCGACTGCAACACGGGCGCAGCCCCGACGGTGGAGGATCGACGCCTTTGGTCTACGCTGCGTAGTAATTGGGCCTGCCCTTCGGGTGTGCCCTAGTGGAATTGCGGCGATCAGGAAGGCGTGAACGTGGCGCAAGGTCGGATCCTTCGGCGAGCCGGGCTGGCAGCATCTTTGGGCATAGCTGCCATGCTGTTGTCGGGATGTTCAATCGACAACTCGGTGCTTCGCTTCGGGTGGCCCTCGGGAGTTACCCCGCAGGCAGAACGTATGCGCGAACTGTGGACGTGGTCGGTTGTCGCCGCCCTCGTCATGGGCGTCATCGTGTGGGGCCTCACCTTCTGGGTGGTCATCTTCCACCGTAAGAAGAAGAACTCGCCCGAGTTCCCCCGCCAGACGGCGTACAACGTGCCGTTGGAGCTGTTCTACACGGCAGTTCCGTTCGTGATCATCGCCGTCCTCTTCTACTTCACTGTCGTGGTGCAGAACTACGTCACGGAGAAGAAGGACAATCCGAACGTCGTGGTGGATGTCACGGCATACCAGTGGAACTGGAAGTTCGGCTACCGCACGATCGATCTCGGCAACGGCACCGCCAAGTACGACGGCACCGACGAGGAAGCGATGGCGGCCGCGCTCGCTGCGTCGAAGCCTGAGGGCACCGACGAGCGCGGCGAGGAGAAGATCGGTCCTATCCACGGTAAGAACGTGCAGGATCTGTCCTACCTGCACTACGACAAGATCGAGACGATCGGCTCGAGCAACGAGGTTCCGATCCTCGTGCTGCCGACCGGTAAGCGCGTCGAGTTCGTGCTCGCGTCGTCGGACGTCATCCACTCCTTCTGGGTGCCGGAGTTCCTGTTCAAGCGTGACGTGAACCCGAACCCCAAGGAGAACAATTCCGACAACGTCTTCCAGATCAGTGAGATCGAGAAGGAAGGCGCATTCGTGGGCCGCTGTGCCGAAATGTGTGGCACCTTCCACGCGATGATGAACTTCGAGGTTCGTGCTGTCTCCCCGGAGAAGTTCGAGGAGTACATCGAAGCCCGTAAGGCAGTCGAGGACGGTGGCAAGGGGCTGACGACAGCGGAGGCGCTGGCGTCGATCGGCGAACCGTCGAACGCGACCTCCACCGCGCCGTTCAAGACCGACCGCACCGTGCGCGAGGCATCGACCAGCGGCAACTGACACCGCCCGCGAATCCCGAGAATCTCTGACCAAGGACAAGAACTGATATGAAGATCGAAGCGAAGCTCTTCGAGATCCTGACGGTGTTCTTCATTCTCGTCGCGATCGTCTACGGTGTCTTCACCGCGATGTCGCGCACCGGAATCGAGTGGGCCGGCCTTACTGCCATCGTTCTCTCGGCGGGCCTGAGCCTCATCGTCGGCACGTACTTCCGGTTCGTGGCTCGTCGTCTCGATACCCGCCCGGAGGACTACGAGGAGGCGGAGATCTCCGACGGTTCGGGCGACCTGGGCTTCTTCAGCCCCGGCAGTTACTGGCCCATTCTGCTGGCCGGTGCCGCCGGTGTCGCCGCTCTGTCGCTGGCCTTTTTCCAGGCCTGGATGATTGTCGTCGCAGTGGTGCTGGTTCTCGCGGCCGCCGCCGGACTGGTCTTCGAGTACCACGTCGGACCCGAGAAGCACTAGCTCTCGACAACAGCCGCACGAAGGCGCCGAACCCAGTGGGTTCGGCGCCTTCGTCGTCTGTGGGCGGTGTGGCTGACTACAGCGCGTACTCGGTGTAGGTGCCGACGGTCCGGAAGTGAGCCGTGTGTCCAAGTATCGGCTGGCGCATGCGCTGTCCAGGATCGCCGACGCGGCCCGGTCGAGGAACTCGAGGACAGTCCCGGACGGCGGATCCCAGTTGGCCGCCAGCAACCAGGCGTAGTCGCGAAGCTGTTGCTGGGTTACGACGGTAGCCACCGAAAGTGCTTGGTGCACTGGGGAAGTCGGCACGTCGGCGAGAGCCGCAACCATGGCCAGCTCGGATTCCGACTCGATCAGTCCATGCGCACTCAGTAGACCGCCGAGATCGGTGGGCGACGACGTCGGGCCTACCCACCACGAGAACGGGCGGCCCGTCGCGCGGAGTTGATCGGCGACGCGGGCACCGGCGTCGTCCTCTGCGATCCGGGCACGACAGACGATGTTGAAGGTGTCGTCGCGGAGCCCGCTGTCGGTGACGACGAGATCGCCGTCGTCCCATACACGCGCTCCGGCAACCGCGTGATGGAGATGACCGGCGTGCGACGCCAGGTTGCGATCCATCGAGTCCAGAGTCGGCCAGCCCATTTCGTCACTCTATGACGCGGGTCCGACTACGAGCGCTCGGGCGCAAGCAACCCACGGCTCGCTCAGGGTGGGGAATACTGCGGCCTATGGTTACCAGAACTGGCAGATCCGGGGTACGTCGGTGAACGAGCCGCGGCCGCAGTCCCATGGGTGCGGTGGCCGCGCAAGGTCCGGCGAGCTACTCGAGGACGGTCACAGGGTCGGGAGCTGCGATGCGTGACGTGGCGGCGCTTGCCCACGCCGAGCGGGCCCAGCTCGCGGCTTTCCTGCATTCACTGACCCCACAGCAATGGCAGGTGCCGTCGCTGTGCGCGGGCTGGACCGTCCGCGACGTCGTTGCTCACATGCTCAGTTACGAAGAGCTGGGCCCGGGCGGGGTTGCCCGCCGGTTCGCTCGGGGCTGGTTACGGTTCGACCGTGCCAATGCGATCGGGCTGGACGACTTTGCCGGGTACAGCCCGCACCAACTGCTCGACTTGCTCGAACGCAGCATGCAACCACGAGGACTCACGACCGCGTTCGGGAGCCGGATCGCTCTCGTCGACGGAATGATCCATCAGCAGGATATTCGGCGTCCGCTCGGCGTTGCTCGCGAGATTCCCGCCGAGCGGCTGGTGCCGGCTCTGGACTTCGTGCGGATAGCGCCCCCCATCGGAGCGCGCCGCCGGATCCTCGGCCTTCGGTTGGTTGCTACGGATCTGAACTGGACCGCGGGAAGCGGACCTGACGTCTGTGGACCAGGCGAAGCGCTGCTCATGTCCATCGCCGGCCGTCACGGTGTCGCGGACGAGCTCGAGGGTCCCGGCCTGGCGACCCTGCGCAGCCGGATCGGCGGCTCGTCCGGCCGTCCACCGGCAGGCAGGGTGGATCGACGATGACTGATGTCCAGGCAGCCCTGGTGTTCGATGTGCAGGGCACGGCGGTGGACTTCTTCGCGACGGTGTCAGCGGCACTGCGGCGGATCGACGCCGGCCGCAATCCTGGGCATCTCTGGGAGCCGATGGTCGAACGGTGGCGGGCCGGATACTTCGCCGCGTTGGATGGGGCCGCCGTCGGCAGGGGCGGGGAGTGGGTGACTGTGCAATCCTCGAGCCATGGCCGGACACCGTGACTGGGCTGACTCGGCTCAAGAGGCGGTTCACGATCGCGACGCTGTCCAACGCCGATGTCAGCGCTGTGGTGACGATGTCGAAACACGGCGGGCTACCTTGGGATGCGGTGTTCACCGCCGAGATGGCGGGTGTGTTCAAGCCCGATCCGGCGAGCTACCGGATGGCGGCACGCTATCTCGGGCTCCCGCACGAGCGGATCACGATGGTCGCGTGTCATAAGTACGATCTGCGGGCGGCAGCAGCGCTCGGCTTCCGTACAGCTTTTGTCGCACGACCGCTCGAGTTCGGGCCCGGGGGAGTGGTGGACACGACGTTCGACGACAGCTTCGACATCAACGCCGCCGACTTCCTGGACCTCGCGGATCAATTGGGCTGCTGATCGGGCATCGCGACCGAAATCAGAAAGGCCCCGAACCGGAGTCGGTTCGGGGCCCTTCTGATTGGTCTCGGCGAGCTAGTGAACTTCGCCGTCGCCGGAGCCGTTTCCACGAATACGGTCCTGGTACTCCGTGAGCATCTTCAGCTGCTCGTGCTCGCCGGAATGCTCGGCGGCCTCGAGAGCCTTGCTCTGCTCGACCGGGTCCGCGGAGACCCAGCTGCCCGAGCCGGGCTTACCGGCCGAACCGAGCTTGTTCATCTTCTTCGGGATCGCAGCACCCTGGTACTCGAGCGGGATCGGGTGACCGTGGTCGTCGACCGGTCCGAGCGGCTGGTGGATCTCGACGTACTCACCGTGCGGCAGGCGCTTGATGATGCCCGTCTCGATGCCGTGCTCGAGCACCGCGCGGTCGCTGCGCTGCAGACCCAGGCAGAACCGATAGGTGACGTAGTAGGCGACCGGAGGCAGGATCACCATGCCGATGCGCCCGATCCAGGTCATCGCGTTCAGTGAAATGTCCAGGTGGTACGCGATGATGTCGTTGATGCAGGACAGCGTCAGGACAATGTAGAACGAGATCGCCATCGCGCCGATACCGGTGCGGACCGGGACGTCACGCGGACGCTGCAGCAGGTTGTGGTGTGCGTCGTCCTTGGTGAAACGCTTCTCGATCCACGGGTAGGCGATCAGCAGTGCGAACACCAGGCCCATGATGACCGCGACAGCGAACACCGCGGGAATCGTGTACCGGTTGAACAGGTAGATCTCCCACGCGGGCCACAGACGGGCCAGGCCGTCGGTCCACATCATGTAGAAGTCGGGCTGCGAGCCCGCCGATACCTGGGACGGGTTGTACGGACCGATGTTCCAGATCGGGTTGATCTGTAGCAGACCACCCATCAGGGCGAGCACACCGAAGGTGAAGGCGAAGAACGCGCCACCCTTGAGAGCGAACACTGGGAGGATACGAACGCCGACGACGTTCTGCTCGGTGCGGCCGGGGCCGGGGAACTGCGTGTGCTTCTGGTACCACACCAGCGCGAGGTGAGCCGCGATGAGGGCCAGGATGATGCCGGGCAGCAGCAGCACGTGGGCGACGTACAGGCGCGGGATGATCAGGGTGCCCGGGAAATCGCCACCGAAGATCAGCCAGTGCAGCCAGGTTCCGGCGATCGGAACACTGAGGGTGATGCCGGACAGGGCGGCACGCAGGCCGGTACCCGACAGCAGATCGTCGGGCAGCGAGTAGCCGAAGAAGCCCTCGAACATCGCCAGGATCAACAGCAGCGAGCCGATGACCCAGTTCGCCTCACGCGGGCGGCGGAACGCGCCGGTGAAGAAGATGCGCATCAGGTGCACGATGATCGACGCAGCGAACATCAGTGCGGCCCAGTGGTGGATCTGACGGACGAACAGGCCGCCGCGAACCTCGAACGAGATGTCGAGGGTGGTCGCGTAGGCGCGGGACATCTCGACGCCGCGGAGCGGCTCGTAGGCGCCGTTGTAGGTGACCTCTGCCAGCGAAGGATCGAAGAAGAGCGTCAGGTAGACACCCGAGATCAGCAGGATCAGGAAGCTGTAGAGCGCGATCTCGCCGAGCATGAAGGACCAGTGGGTCGGGAAGACCTTGTTGATCTGTCGCTTCATCCCCGCCGCGATGTGATAGCGGGAGTCCACGCCCTCCGCTTGTGCGGCAACTCTGGACTGAGTAGTAGTGGTCACGGTCGACGCTCCCAAAATGCCGGGCCGAGGGCTTCTATGAAGTCACCGTTGGCGACGAGGTAGCCCTCTTCGTTCACTGTAATAGGCAGCTGCGGAAGCGCGCGCGCAGCGGGACCGAAAATCGGCTTGCCGTACTGCAGCGCATCGAACTGCGACTGGTGGCAGGGGCACAGGATTCGATTGGTCTGCTGCTCGTACAACGAGGTGGGGCAGCCGAGGTGGGTGCAGATCTTCGAGTACGCGAAGTAGTCGCCGTAGTTGAAGCTCTCCTGACCCTTACGCTTGACAACCTTCTCGGTGTCCGCGGTGCGCAGACGAATGAGCATCACCGAGTTGCGGATACCGCGCAGGGCCTTGAACAGCTCCTCGTCGTTGCCACGCTCGGACTCGCGGAACGGGAACACCGTCTCCATGGAGCCGGCGTCGAGGTCCTCCGGACGCACCAACACGATGTCGTGCGGACGGCCGGTGTCGCGACGCAGATAGATGGTCTCGCCCTGGTAGCGGGGGGTCCAGCCGGACACCCAGAGCGGGGAGTTGTCGCCCTTGGCCCACGGGTTCTTGATCATGCCGCCGAGTGGCATGACGGACATGATGCCGATCGCGCCGCCACCGAAGATCAGGCTGCGCTTGATCATCTTGCGGCGACCGATGGTCGACGTGTCCAGCGTGTCGCCCAGCTGCGCGACGAGGGTGCGCTTGTCGACCTCGGCGGAGCCGCCGTCGTGGCGGTCCTGGATCGAAACCTCTTCCGGGACGAACTTCTTGGTGAACTTCACCGCGCCGACGCCCAGCCCCAGGATCGCCAGACCCATCGTGAGGCCGATCAGCGGGGTGTAGAGGTTGTATGCCCAGTAGGTGTCCTCACCCGGACCCGCGTATTCCCATGGCCAGAACAGGAAGATTCCGATGAAGGCAACCGCGGAGATACCTGCGAGGATGAACCAGAAGGCAACCGAACGCTCGGCGCGCTTCTCGGCCTTGGTACCGGAGACCGCCCAGCGGTCCCTGCGGAACGCGACATCGACGCCGTCGAGATTCGTACCGAGCTTGACGAGTTCGTCCCGGCTCATCCGGTCGAGTTCGTCGTCCGTGTACTTCTTCGGCGTATCGCCGCTGCCGGCGTCGCTCATGACCTTGCTCCGATCCACAGTGCTGCACCGACGACAGCGATGATTCCGACGACCCACATGGTGAGTCCTTCGGATGCCGGGCCGAGACCACCCAGGCCGTAGCCACCGGGGGCAGCAACCTCACTCGACTGCTTGACGTAGGCGATGATGTCCTTCTTCTCGTCGAGCGTGAGCTGACGGTCGGAGAACTTGGGCATGTTCTGGGGGCCCGTGACCATGGCGGCGTAGATCTGCTGCTCGCTGGCCGGATCCAGAACGGGGGCGTACTTTCCGGAGGACAGCGCTCCGCCGCGTCCGGTGAAGTTGTGGCACGAGGCGCAGTTGAGGCGGAACAGCTCGCTACCGCGGGCAACGTCGCCGCCGCGCAACGAAGACTGTGCGATCTCACCGTTCGCGTCACGCACGAGGGTCGGGCCGCCACCCTGCGACTGGATGTATGCGCCGATGGCGTCGGTCTGACGCGCATCGAACTTGGCGGGCTTGCGACTGGCCTGGGCCTCGTTGCGCGCCGCCGGCATACGGCCGGAGGAGACCTGGAAGTAGACGGCGGCCTCGCCGACACCGATCAGGCTGGGGCCGCGATCCTGGACGCCCTGCAGGTTCACGCCGTGGCATGTGATGCAGGAGGTGTCGTAGAGCTGCTTGCCTTCGCGGATCAGTGCGGCGGAATCGTCGTTCGCCGTCGCCACCTGAGGTGCGGGTGTCAACGCGGAAGCGAGGAATCCGGCGCTCACGAGACCCATCATCAGGATCAACGCGCCGGTGACGCGCCGGCGGAACTTACGCTGGCGGCGCGACTTGGCGGCTGTGGTGCGGTCGGGCATGTCACCCTCGATTGCGGGAGGGGGGGATGAACTCATCTGTATCCCTTTGGTATGTCGGGACGACTGAAGCGTCAGGGGGCTGCCTGGTCGTTCAGCTGGCTAACGGATGAAATAAATCGTGGCGAACAGGCCGATCCACACAATGTCGACGAAGTGCCAGTAGTACGAGACGACGATCGCAGCAGTGGCCTGGGCAGGCGTGAACTTGCTGACCTTGGTGCGGATGATCAAGTAGACGAACGCGATGAGGCCGCCGATGACGTGCAGGCCGTGGAAGCCGGTCGTCATGAAGAAGACGGAGCCGTACACGCTGCTCGAGATGGTGACGCCGTCGCTGACGAGCACCGTGTACTCGTAGCCCTGGCCGAGCACGAAGAACGTGCCCATGGCGAGGGTCACCAGGTACCAGCGCCGGAGGCCGAAGACGTCACCCTTCTCCGCCGCGAAGACACCCATCTGGCAGGTGAAGGAGGATGCGATCAGCACCGCGGTGATCGGCACGGCGAGTGCCAGATTCAGATGCACGGGCTCCGGCGGCCAGTTGTCGCCGGCTTGCGCCCGCGCAACGAAGTACATAGCGAAGAGCCCTGCGAAAAACATGAGCTCACTTGACAACCACACGATGGTGCCAACGCTGACCATGTTTGGTCGGTTCAGCGAGTGCACGCGTTGGGTGATTGCCGATCCTGAAGTCCCTACTGCGCTCGTCACGCTGAGAAGTATGACGCTTCGTCGTAACAGAAGGCCACCCGGGTCCGCTCTCGGCGCGTCGGCGCACGTCAGAGGGTGTTCTATTCCTGCGGCGGTGGGGCCCGGCAAACGTGACAAGGTAGGCACATGGAACTCACGCGCGGTGTCGCACGTTGGCTACGTGAACTTCTGTCTCGCGACGGTCCCGCGCCCCTGGATTCGGCCCGCACCGACCTCGTCGTGGTGGCGTCCGGATTCGACGACGCCGAGTCGTGCTCGACGGTGCTCGAACGGGGCGCCGCGGGGGAGCCCGCGTGGATCCCTGCGAGCGAGGCAGTTCTCCGACATCACCTGACTTTGCCCGCCGATGCTGTCGATGCGGCTGCTGGGATTGCGGCGCAGGACGGCTACAGTCCGGCCGGCGAACCGACCCCTGGCACGGATGGCAGCGTCACCCTCCTGTTGCAGCGGGTGCAGGTCCTCGACGCCCTGCATTGTTCGCAGGAACGGTCCCGGATGGCGAGTCTGGCGCAGCGACTCGGCGGCACCGCGGTCGGTTGGGAGGGATTGCAGGCGCCGTCGTCGTCGGGGGATGAGGGCTGAGCACTAAGCTGCGGGGCGACAGGCTCCGCCGTGCGGTCGGTGGGCAACGAGAGAAGGGGTCGCGATGGTGCGGCAGGCAGTGGCGCAGGGCACGGAACAAGTGGCAGGCGCAACTGACCGGAGCTGGCCCGCCGTGCTCGGAGTGCTGACCGACGGACGCGACCTCACCGCCGCGGACACAGGCTGGGCGATGGACGAGATCATGTCCGACAATGCGACGTCCGCGCAGATCGCGGCGTTCGGGGTAGCCCTCAAGATGAAGGGCGTGACGGCCCCGGAGCTTCGGGGACTCGCGGACGCGATGCTCGGCCACGCGAAGACCGTGCCCGTGTCCCAGGACGTCGTCGACGTGGTCGGCACAGGTGGTGACCGCTCCCACACCGTGAACATCTCGACGATGGCGTCGGTCGTCGTTGCCGCGGCCGGCGTGCGCGTGGTCAAGCACGGCAACCGGGCGGCGTCCTCGAAGAGCGGCGGCGCTGATGTGCTCGAGGCGCTCGGTGTCCACATCAACCTCGGCGCGCAGGAAGTTGCTCGCTGTGTCGAGGAGGTCGGGATCGGTTTCTGCTTCGCACCGGTGTTCCATCCGGCACTGCGCTTCGCTGGGGCCCCGCGGAAGGAAATCGGCATTCCCACGGTGTTCAATGTGCTCGGACCGCTGACCAACCCGGCGCGCCCTCGGGCCGGGTTGATCGGGTGCGCGTTCGAGGACCTGATCCCCGTGGTCGCGGGTGTGCTGGCGGAGCGCGGCAACTCGGCCCTGGTGGTCCGGGGCGACGACGGGCTCGACGAGATCACGACGTCGACCACATCGGTGGTCTACGTGGTCGACGGCGGCAGCGTGACCGTGCGGAAGTTCGACCCGACCGCACTCGGGATCGCCCGGGTACCGCTCGATGCGCTTCGCGGCGGGGACGCGGAGGACAATGCGAGGGTTGCTCGGGGCATCTTCGCCGGGGAACCCGGTCCGGTGCGGGATGCTGTGCTACTCAACGCCGCGGGTGCCATCGCAGCCTTCGACGGTATCGGCGACAGCCTCGAGTCGTCGCTGGCTGCCGGGATGGCGAAGGCGGCCCACGCCATCGATTCCGGCGCGGCAGCGGCGCTTCTGGACCGGTGGGCGGCGCTGACCGCAGAGCTGGCAGCTTCGCGGTGACCCGGAGTCGATCCGCCGGGACGCAGCGCTGATCCGGCGCAGCAGGCCGCCGCGCTCGACTCGAACGCGGCGGCCTGCTGCGCGTGGACTTCTACTCGCCCAGCGAGAACGCGGCCTCGATGTCGGCACTGGAGTATGACTGGAACGCGATGTGAGTGGCGGTCTTGGTGACTCCACGCACCTTGTTGATGCGTTCGGTCACGACCTCCGCGATCTGGGCGTGGTCGCGCACCCGGACGATCGCGACGAGATCGATATCGCCGGCGCACGAGTACACCTCGGCCACCCCGGCGAGGTCGGCCACTGCCTGCGCGGTCTCCGGGATCCGGTTGGCCTCGGCATGGATCAGGACGATGGCGGTGATCATTGCGCTCCTCGAGTGTGCTCTGCACAGTGCTGCGGTTCGGCACCGTGCGGTCATTCGACCATCACAGTAGGCGGTGCGGCCGCGCGGGCGAGTGTGCACCAGTCCTCCCATCCGCCGGCGCCGTGGGCGGGTTCGGCGTAGCCGCTACTGGCGCGAACGATCCGTACGCCATCGGATTCGAGCCAGCGGGCCACGACGGCCAGTTCCTCCGGCGAGGCGCCGCGCAACGGCGTCGGCTCGGTGCGGACCGTCTCGGCCGACGCGGCGAGGGTCTCGACGACCGGCATGGGAGGCACGCCCTGCGCGGCCGTGCCGGCGGACGCCAGACGGCCGGCGCGGATGACCGCGATTTCCCAACCGCCGCCTGGGTCCTTCCGGGCGGCTATCAGTTCCTCCACCGCCGCGAGGGCGGACAGCCGCTGCATCCGGCGCAGTGCCAGTCCCAGCGCCGCCGTTCTGTCTCGCAGCCGGGCCGCGCTCTCGAACAGCTCGCTCGCGGCCAGTTCCTCGATGCGCTCCCGCATCCGGTGTAGCGGTGCGTCGTCCGTGCCGCGGAAGAGCGCCCGGGCCAGCTCTGGCGCAGCGCGGTACCCGTCCTCTGTGTCGGCGGTCGCCGGGCAACTACCGATCTCCTTCGGCGGGCACTTGGAACCGTGCCTGCTGCCCTTGGGGATTCGCGACCGGCAGGTCCGGATGCCGCAGAACTCTGCAACGGTCAGAGCGGCATCGGCGGCGTCGCTGCGGGAGCGGAACGGCCCCAGCGAGTCGATGGTCGGCATCCGGACCACCGCCAGCCGTGGGAAGGCCTCCTCGGTGAGCGTGATCCACCACCCACGCATCGGGAACTTGGAGCGCCGGTTGTACGGGGGCACGTGAGCGCTGAGCAGTCGCAGTTCGCGCACGCCGGCCTCGAGGGGATGTGCGCATACGACGTGGTCGACCCGTATTGCCAGCGCGACCATCTCCCGAATCCGGCCTCGGGTCTCGGAACCGGTGAAGTAGGTGCGGACCCGTCGGCGCAGATCGGATGCGGTACCCACGTAGAGCACTTCTTCGGACGGTCCGCGGAACAGATAGACGCCGGGGGCTTGCGGGAGGTGCGTGGCGAGTGACCGTTTGGCGCGCTGCGACGATGAGACGTTCGGGATGTAGTCGAGCAGCTCGGGCAGGCTGTGCACGCCCTGGTTCCCGACCCGCCCGATGAGCGCGTGCAGGACGTCCACGGTCGCACGGGCATCGTCGAGCGCGCGGTGAGTCGGTGTGGTTTCCGAGCGGAACAGCGTCGCGAGTGCGGAGAGCTTGACCGATGGGGCCTCGTCGCGGCTGAGTACGCGCCGCGCCAGTTTGACGGTGCACAGCACCTGGAAGCGGGGCCAGGGCAGTGCGGCTCGCGCCGCCGCCGCTTTGAGGAAGCCGATATCGAATCCGGCATTGTGCGCTACCAGGACCGCCCCCTCCGCGAACTCGAGGAACGTCGGTAGCACCGCGTCGATCCGCGGCGCCTCCCGCACCATCGCTGTGGTGATGCCGGTGATCTGGACTATGTAGGGCGGAATGGCGCGGCCCGGGTCGACGAGCGTGCCGAACTCGCCCAGTATTTCGCCGCCGCGCACCTTCACCGCGCCGATCTCGGTGATGGCGTCGGCGTCAGAACTGCCGCCGGTGGTTTCCAGGTCGACCACCACGAAGGTGGTCTCGCGTAGCGGGGTGTCGAGCTCGTCGAAGCTGAGTTGGATGCCGCCCGAACGATCCGAGTCGAGACTCCGGCCAGACGGTCGGGGACGGGGCAGGCTCACGGCGATGACACTAGAGATGAGTACCGACATCTCGGTGGCGGGCACTTCCTGGCAGACGAAAATTGGTGTGGCAACACCGGAATCGGCACCGAAAAAGCATCGAGAGACGAGGATCACATTCGTCGTGCCGGGATGCGAGGGCGAGGTTCGTGTGGGGGTCGGCGAACCGCGGAGGTGGGGTCGGTGGATGGCGCCGGTGGGCGATCGAAGTAGACCGACCGGTCTTCGTCACGGTCCGTCCTGAGGGTGGTCGGGTGACCTGGTGTAACCCGGGCTCGGGGTGTCGCGGGCGGACCCGGGCGCGGCTCGCCGGTGCCGCGGTGGGGTGTGTGCTCGGCGCGGAATCGGACCCATCGTTATCTGGTCGTGACTTGGTTGCCGATGGTCGACCCGAACGTCGGGCAAAAGCGGTGAATCGGATCAATATTCGGCGCTGCGGTCGACACGAAGGTATGCGGTTTCGTAATCTTCTCGAGACCTAGCGGAGTCTTGCCGCCCGAACCGGGGTGGCATCGCTGGGACCGCCTAATCGAAGCCTCTCGAGAGGTGACGTGCCGGGAACCCAAGTTCTTCTGGGGTGAATCCCACCGAGTGTGCACTGCGCGCTTCGGAGGGTAGGGCTGATCTTCCCAGCCCGAACCCGTCAGCTAACTCGGTCGGCGGATGAACGGAAGAAACGGAGTACCCCTTTTCGTGGCGTCATCAACTTTCAAGCGTTCCGCGCGACGCGCAGTCGTCGCCGGTGCACTTGCCTTCGGAGCGGTCACGGTTTCCGCGGCACCGGCACTCGCCGAGCCGATCAGCATCCCGGGCGTCGGCACCGTCGACGTTCCCGGTGTGTCGCAGGCGCAGGTCGACTCTGTGCTCGGAAATTTCGCGCCGGCTCCCGGCGCCCCCGCGCCCGCTCCGCTGGCTCCGGTTGTCACCGCAGGTGAGAAGGCTGTGAAGGCTGCCGAGAGCAAGCTCGGCGCTCCCTACGTCTACGGCTCGGCCGGCCCGGATTCGTTCGACTGCTCCGGTCTGGTGCAGTGGGCCTACAAGCAGGCCGGGCTGAACCTGCCCCGCACCAGCTACGACCAGGCCGCTGCGGGTGTCGCGGTTCCGCAGTCGGATCTGCGTCTCGGCGACGTGATCTCCTTCTACGGCGGCAGCCACTCGGGGATCTACGCCGGCAACGGCAACGTCATCCACGCGTCGACCGCGGGCCAGCCGGTGAAGCTCGCTCCCGTTTCGTCGATGCCGTTTGACGGTGCTCGCCGCTACTGAGGCCACCGCGGCCACCGCGGCCACCGCGGCCGCTGAGCTAGTGTGATGTGAAGACACAGATACGAAGGGCGGGTCCGGCGACGTCGGGCCCGTCCTCGTGTTTGTGCCTGAGGGGGTCGTCGTGATCCCGCGGGTGTCTACTCCCGGGTAGACACGGACATATGCCATTCCGTAACCTCTTCGAGACATTACGGACTCTGCCGCCCATCTGTGCGGCAGAGGCAAATCGAGAAGACAAATCGAGAAACGGAGAGTCGCGCTGCTGTGGCCTCGCAGAAGATGAAGCGCTCGATGTGTACTGCTCTGGCTACGGGAGTTCTCTCCCTGACGCTCGTCGCGATTCCGGCGATGCCAGCGTCCGCCGATCCGGTCGTGGCCAACCCGACCGAGGCGTTGGAGCGACTGGCTGAGCTCTCCCGTCAGTCTGAGCAGACGACCGAGGCGCTACACAACGCCCAGATCGATCTCGACGGCAAGCAGTCCGCCCAGCGGACCGCCGAGGCGCGGTTGGCCAGCGACCGCGAACTCCTCGCTGCCGCCGGTGCCCGGATCGACCAGTTCCGTCCTGCGGTCGGCAAACTCGCGGCCGCGAGCTATCAGGGTGCCCGGACCAACCGCCTGTATGCGCTCATGGTCAGCGATTCCCCCCAGCAACTACTCGATCAGATGTCCGCGCTCGACGCGATCTCGAACGAGACCGCGAAGGCCGTCTCCGGCTTCAAGCAGGCGACGTCCGAGGCAGCCGTGGCCGCGGAGGCCTCGCGCGTGTCGGCGGACGCCGCCCGCGCCGCGACCGAGCAGGCCAAGCTGGTCAGCGACGAGCTGCAGAACAAGCAGAGTGAACTGCAGAAGCAGATCGACTCGGTCACCCGGGCCTTCGATCAGCTCACCGGCGCCGAACGGGCTCAGCTCGCCGGTAGTCCGTTCCCCGCGGGCTTCGACGCGGGCCGGATACTCGCCAATCTTGCGCCAGGATCCGGCTCCGCAGCATTGCAGGCGGGCCTGACACAGGTCGGAAAGCCGTACAGCTGGGGCGCGACCGGACCCGATGCGTTCGACTGCTCCGGGCTGGTGGTCTGGGCGTACAAGCAGATCGGCAAGGTCCTGCCCCGTTCGAGCCAGGCTCAGGCGGGCGGCGGCACTCCCGTCGACAAGGGGCAGTTGCAGCCCGGCGACGTCGTGCTGTTCTACAACGACGCCTCCCATGTCGGGCTGTACGCCGGCGATGGGAACGTGCTGCACGCTTCGACGTACGGCACTCCGGTGAAGGTCGATTCGATGGCGTCGATGCCGTTCTATGGCGCGCGGCGGTACTGACGAGGTACCGATCCGCGTCTGATGCACGGACCCGATGAACCCGATACCCAGGGGTATCGGGTTCATCGGCGTCTGTGGCTCTTACACTTTCGGGCGTGCCCGCTGAAGATCAATCTCCCAGTCCCACGCCGCGTCGGCGTGTGCGGCGGTGGGAGTGGGCGGGACTGGCCGGACTCGCGGTCGCGGTGACGCTGGTCCTGGCTTTGACGGCATTCGACCGGGCGGGTCACGATCGAGATGGCCGTCATGGCGCGGCACCGATCGGCAACCCGTACGAGGATGGCCGCCGGGCGGGTGCGCAGGCCCTGCTCGACGCGTGGGCCCAGGCGGTGCGAACCGGGGATACGACGGCATTGCCGGCGTTGTTCGATCCGGGAGCCACCCCCGGATTTCTCGACGCGGAGATCCGGCGGGCCGGCAATGCGGCGGATGTGCCGTTCTCCGAGTTCGGTTACGAGATCGCCGAGGATCCGGAGGTTCCGGTGCCGTCTGTGGTGGTGGACCAACTGGGGGCCTCCGACGTATGGGCGCCGACGGTGTACCTGCGCTACGCGATCGACGGAGCCGATGCCCAGCCGACGCGAAAGCCGGTGTCGGTCCTGCTGGCCCGTCACGGTGACGACTGGGCGCTCGTGAGTGATTCGCAGATGCCGGGATCGGAGCGCGAGACATGGCGGGGCCCTTGGGATTTCGGTCCGGTCGAGGTGCGTCGGGTGGGCGGCGCCGACGGCCGATCCTCGGTGGTGCTGGGGCATCCGGAGCAGTCCGCAATGGTGGATGTGCTCGCGACCGAGCTAGCTGACGCGGTCGCGCACGTGACCGATGTGTGGGGCGAGGACTGGGCTCGCCGCGCTGTCGTGATGGTTGCGGGCTCACAGGAGGAGTTCGCGGCGCTGGTCGGCTCCGGCCACAGCGGATCCGACATCGCGGCGGTCGCGATATCCGACGCCATCGAACCGGGATCGGACACGGTCTCGGGTCAGCGGATCGTATTCAGCCCGGCGGCAGCGAGTCGCCTGACCGATGTGACGAGGGTGGCGGTGCTGCGGCACGAACTCACCCACGTTGCGGCTCGATCGGCAACCGAGGACGGGTCACCCATGTGGATGCTCGAAGGGTACGCCGACTACGTCGGATACCGGGGCCTGGAGGCGACGTTCGAACAGCTCGCCCCCACCCTCGCTGCGACGGTTGCCGAGAGTGGGCCACCGGCGTCGTTGCCGAGAGACGAGGATTTCCGGGCCGGCGGCGATGTGGCCCGCCTCGCCTACGAATCATCTTGGTCGGTTGCTGCTTTCGTTGCGGCCACATATGGCGAATCCAGCCTCGACGCGCTGTACCGCGACCTTGCATCGGGGCCGGTCACGGGGGTCGAGCTCGATGCGCGGATCCGCGCCGTTCTGGGCACGAGCGCGGAGGGTCTGGTCCAGTCCTGGGGAACCTGGGTCAAGCAGCAGCTGTCCTGACCCTGCGTCGGTCCTTTCCGGCGTCGGGTCCTACGGTGAACACATGCGTCGAACCCTGTTGGTGACGAATGATTTTCCTCCGCGCCCGGGGGGAATCCAGTCGTACCTGCAATCTTTCGCGGCCCAGTTGCCGCCCGGTGAGCTGGTGGTCTACGCACCGCGTTGGCGCGACGACAGTCATGTGCGCTTCGACGCGGAACAACCGTACGAGGTGGTGCGCCACCGGACGACACTGATGGTGCCGACGCCGTTCGTGGCGCGCCGGGCGGCGCGGCTCGTCGAGAAGTTCGAATGCACGAACGTGTGGTTCGGCGCGGCGGCACCTCTGGCGCTGTTGGCCCCGACGGTCCGACGGGCCGGTGCCCAGCGGGTGATCGCGTCGACCCATGGCCACGAGGTGGGCTGGTCGATGCTTCCCGGGTCTCGCCAGGCGCTGCGCCGGATCGGTGACCACACCGACGTCGTGACCTATGTCAGCAAGTACACGCGTGGCCGTTTCGCGTCGGCCTTCGGCCCGCATGCGGGACTCGAGCATCTGCCGTCGGGGGTTGATACCGAGGTGTTCTGCCCGGACCCGGCGGCGCGGGCAGATCTGCGCGCCCGGTACGGACTCGGCGACCGGCCGACGATCCTGTGCCTGTCGCGGCTGGTCCCCCGGAAGGGCCAGGATCAGCTGATCCGGGCGTTGCCGACGGTGCGACGGACCATCGACGGAGCTGTGCTGGTGATCGTCGGCGGCGGTCCGTACGCCGAGCGCCTGCAGGCGATCGCCCGCGAGTGCGGCGTCGCCGAACATGTCGTGTTCACCGGCGGAGTCCCTGCGGAGGAACTGGCCGCCCACCACACGATTGCGGACGTCTTCGCGATGCCGTGCCGCACCCGAGGCGCCGGACTGGACGTCGAGGGGCTGGGCATCGTCTATCTGGAGGCTTCGGCGACGGGGGTGCCGGTGATCGCCGGGCGTTCAGGGGGAGCGCCGGAAACGGTCGTCGAGGGTGAGACCGGGCTGGTGGTCGACGGCACTTCCGTCGACGAAGTTGCGCAGTCGCTGATCGAGGTGTTGGGGGACCGGGACCGGGCCGCGGCGATGGGCGCGGCCGGACGCGACTGGGTGAGGGCACACTGGCGCTGGGACGGGCTCGGCGCGAAGTTGCGTACCCTGCTGGCCGGATAACGGCCGACACCCGCGGTCCGAGCGGACCGCGGGTGCCGGATTCGAGCGGGGGCTACGTGCTGTAGATCGCCTCGATGTCGTTCGCGAAGCTCTGGTGCACGACATTGCGCTTGAGCTTCATCGTCGGGGTGAGTTCCCCGGTCTCCTCGCTGAAGTCGATCGGCAGGATGCGGTACTTCTTGATGGCCTCTGCGTGCGAGACCAGCTTGTTGGCCTCGGCGATGGCCTCGTCGATCTCGGCGGTCAGGTCGGGGTCCGACAGCAACTCGGCGACGGTGGTGCCGGCGGGCTTGCCGTTGCGCTGGTTCCAGCCGGGCAGCGCCTCCGCGTCGATGGTGAGGAGCGCGCCGATGAACGGTTTTTGGTCGCCCACGACGATGGCCTGGCTGATCAGTGGGTGCGCGCGCAGGTGGTCCTCGAGTTGCGCCGGGGCGACGTTCTTGCCGCCCGCGGTAACGATGATCTCCTTCTTGCGACCGGTGATGGTGATGTAGCCGTCGGCGTCGACGGTGCCGAGGTCTCCGGTGTGGAACCAGCCGTCCTCGATCGCTTCCTTCGTCGCGGCCTCGTTGCGCCAGTAGCCGGAGAAGACAACCGGTCCACGGAGCATGATCTCGCCGTCCTCGGCGATGCGAACGGAATTGCCGGACAACGGCTTTCCAACCGAGCCGACCTTCTGGTGACCGATCGTGTTGACGGCGAACGCGGCCGTCGTCTCGGTGAGGCCGTAGCCCTCGTAGATCGTGACGCCGATGCCGCGGAAGAAGTGACCCAGACGGGCACCGAGCGGTGCGCCGCCGGAGATGGCCAGCCGGCACTTGCCGCCGAGGGCGGCCTGGAGCTTCGAGTAGACGAGCTTGTCGAACACTGCGTGCTTGAGGTTCAGCAGCAGGCCCGGCCCGCCGTTGTCCTTGGCCTCACTCCAGGCGATAGCGGTGGCAGCGGCGGCGTCGAAGATCTTGCCCTTGCCCTCACTGTGTGCCTTCTGTCGAGCGGTGTTGTAGACCTTCTCGAACACGCGGGGGACCGACAGAATGAAGTCGGGCTTGAACTCACCGAACGTCTGGACCAGGTTCGGGATGTCGCTCGTGTGGCCGACCGACGCCCCGGCGTCGAACGCGGCGATGGATACAGCCCGCGCCAGGACGTGTGCCAGCGGCAGGAACATCAGAGTGCTCACGCCGGGCGTTTTCAGCAGGTCACCCAGGCTGGATTCGATGATGCCCTTGGACTCTGCGATGAGGTTCGAGTGGGTCAGCTGGCAGCCCTTCGGGCGGCCGGTCGTGCCGGAGGTGTAGATGAGCGTTGCCGGGTCGCTGGCCCCGAGCGCGTCGGCGCGGGCCCGGACCTCCTCATCGGAGACGGCGGCACCGTCCGCGGTGAGCTCCGCGATGGCTCCGGTGCTGTCGCCGCCCGGTTCGATCTGCAGGACCGCACGAACATCGGGCGCCTCTTCGGCGACCTGGGTTACCGACTTCGTGTGCTCGGCGGTCTCGACGATCAGCTCGATCGCGCCGGAATCCTCCAGGATCCACCGCACCTGATCGGGAGCGGACGTCTCGTAGATCGGCACCGTGACGCCGCCGGCCGCCCAGATCGCGTAGTCGATCAGCTGCCACTCGTAGCGGGTGGCGGACATGAGAGCGACACGGTCGCCGGGCTGGACACCGCGGGCGATCAGCCCCTTGGCGACCGCGGTGACCTCGTCGGCGAACGTGCGCGCCGAGACGTTCACCCAGGTTCCGCCGACCAGACGCCGGAACACGACGTGATCGGGCTTCGATGCGGCGTGCGCGAAGACGGAGTCGACGGTTGCGGCATCCTCCGGGATTGTGAACGTCGCTGGAACGTGGAACTCGGGCACGACAACCTCCGACACTGCAGATACTGGCGAGTAGGGTTTCCTGGCCCTCACGATAGACCGCGTGCCGGGAGCGTGCTGCAAGGCCGTCGGTGTTGCACCGACAACCCGCGCCTCCTCCGCGGAACGTGGTCCCCGTCACGGCCGTGCAGAGCGGTGTGTGAAGCTGTGGGAGTGAGCAGCATTCAGGTCGCCGACCAGACGTTCGTCGCCGCAGCCCCCGAGAAGGTAGCCGCCCGCGTGTCCGTGCCTGCACGGTGGCGGGCCTGGTGGCCGGACCTGGTTCTGGATGTACGCGAGGATCGCGGTGAGAAGGGCGTCCGGTGGACTGTCGCGGGCCCGCTGACCGGGACGATGGAGGTGTGGCTCGAGCAGGTCATGGACGGGACGATCGTCCACTACTTCCTGCACGCGGAACCGACTGGAGTGAGCTCGCCGGGTCTGGCCTCGCTCGACCTCGCCGGGATGAACCATGCGCGTCGCCTCGCCGGCAAGACCATGGCGTTCGAGATCAAGAAGCAGCTCGAGGCGGGGCGCGCTGCGGGCGAACCCCCGGTTTAGCTTGCGGTTGCGGTCCGTGTCGCTGATTGTGTGTCCGGCCGGGAATCGTGTGTGATGGACGAGCGGTGGGACGCCACCAGCCACAGGCGAGGCGCGGCACCGCTCGATTCTGAAAGGAAGCGCCCGACGTATGGCCGAGAAGACCAAGAGGTCGATCACCATCGACGCCCCTGCCGAGCAGATCATGGCCGTCATCGCGGACTTCGACGCCTACCCGGCATGGGTTGCGGCAGCGAAGTCTGTCGAGGTGCTCGAACCAGGTCTCGACGGCCGCGCCGACCGGGTCCGGTTCGTACTGGACGCCGGCATGGTCAAGGACACCTACGAGCTGAAATATCGCTGGGCGGCAGACGGTATGGCGGTGAGCTGGGAACTGGTCGCGGGTGAGATTCAGAAGTCCCAGGTCGGTTCGTACCGACTCGCGCCCGGGCAGGACGGCGGTACGAGCGTCACCTACGAGCTGACCGTCGACCTCACGATCCCGATGATCGGGCTGTTCAAGCGCAAGGCGGAGAAGGCCATCACGGACACCGCGCTCAAGGAACTCAAGAAGCGAGTCGAGGGCTGAGCGCCCAAGGTTCCGGCGCGGTCACCCAGGTCCGGCTGGTCGTCGGAAAAGGCGGGGTAGGCAAGACGACGCTTGCGGCAGCGACCGCGGTGGCCCTCGCACGGGACGGGCGTCGGGTTCTGATCGTCTCGCTCGATCCGGCGCACTCGCTGTCCGACGTCCTCGACCGGCCGATCGGCGTTCGAGGGCGTGCGGTGGCCGGTGAGGTACGGATCACCGATCGCCTCGACGCTCTCGAAATCGACACGCTCGCGCTGCTCGAGGAGCGGTATCGAGGGCTCGTCGCTCTCCTGGCGCTCGGGGGCACCCACGACCACGGCGCACAGTTCGCAGACCTCGCACCGGAGGAACTGACCGGGATGCCCGGGATCGAGGACCTGCTCGGTCTCGGTGAGGTTGCCCGCCTGGCCGCGCGGTCGCGCTGGGACGTGATTGTCGTCGACTGCCCGCCGACGGCGGAAGCGCTGCGCATGCTGGCCGTGCCGGAGACGGTCGCGGGTTATGTGGAGCGGGTGTGGCCACAGCACCGACGCGTCGCCGCGGCGACATCGCCGGATACCCGGCTGGCGCTGATCGTCGCGCTGATCGATCGCCTCGTCGATGCCACTGCGGCGGTGACCACGCTGCTCTCCGACTGGTCCCGCACGGCGTTGCGGGTGGTGACCACCGCCGAACGCGTGGCGCTGGCCGAGACGCGGCGGGTGCTGTCGGCTGCGGCGTTGGCGGGCCTGCGGGTGGATGCGATCATCGTCAACAAGCTTCTGCCGGAAGTGGATTCGCAGTCCGGCGTGGCGTTCATGATGGCCTGGTACGAGGGCTGCCGCGCGGCGCAGCAGGACGTACTGTCCGCCGTCGAGGCGGTGGCGGGCGACGTCCCGATCTTGACGGCGGACCGGGCCGACGCCGAACCGATAGGGTGGGACGCTCTCGATGTGTTGGCGCGGTCGGTCTTCCGGGGCGTGGCCGATGCCGGCGCGATGCTCGTGGACGGATCGCGACCGATCCGCGTCACACTCGAATCGGGGTCGGGAGTGGACTCGGTGTACGAGATGCGGATGCACTTGCCGCTCACGGACCCGGGAACGTTGACGCTGGGACGAGTGGAGGACGACTTGGTGGTGGGGGCCGACGGGAAGAGACGTCGGATTCGTCTGGCATCGGTGCTTCGACGGTGCACGGTCCGGGATGCGGACTTCGACGGTGCCGATCTGGTGGTGCGGTTCGTGCCCGACCCCGCGGTGTGGCCGCAGTGACGGGCGAACACGCCGAGCTCACCGCGGAACTGCGGGCTCTTGCCGAAACGGTGCTCGAGAGGCTCGGGCCGGTCCTGCAGAAGGCGGCGGCGCCGCGGCCGGAGGGTGCTGTCGGCGATCCCGCTCCCTGCCCCAGCTGCTCGTGGTGTCCGCTGTGTGCGCTCGCGGCGCTGATCCGGGGCGAGCAACACGACCTCGTCACCCTGCTCGCGGGACAGGCGTCCACCCTGCTTGCGGTGCTACGCGAAGCGCTCGACAACCACGAGTGGGCCCCCGCGTCCCCGGGGACCGAGCCCGATCCGGCCGGTGGCACATCCTCCTTCGTGCCGATCGACGTCACGATCAAGAACTGAGGTGTTGCGGCGGAAACCGGTCGACTGCTGACGGGTTCCGAGTCAGTGGTACCTGGCGTACCGGCATTCGGGGCGGATGGGCAGAATACTTGTCGTGGAGAACACCGAGCTGCTCACAGTCGGAATCGATATCGGCGGCACGAGCATCCGGGCGTCGGTGGTCGACGCGAACGGTGAGGTACTCGATTCGACGCGCGCGCCCACCCCGCATTCCGCGGACGCCCTGGAACGCGGGATCTGCCGGGCCGTGAGCGAGCTGGCGGGTCGGCACGAGGTCGCTGCCGTCGGACTGGCGGTGGCGGGCTTCATCGATCTGGACCGCACCACGGTCCGGTTCGCGCCGCATGTGCCGTGGGTGGATGCTCCGGTTGCGCGGATTCTCGGTGACATGCTCGGGCTGCCCGTGGTGCTCGAGCACGACGCCAATGCGGCAGCATGGGCCGAGAGCCGATTCGGCGCGGCCGCCGGCGGCCGCAACGTCGTGATCGTTGCGATCGGAACCGGAATCGGTGCCGCGTTGCTCGTCGACGGCCAGCTCTATCGCGGCTCGTTCGGCGTCGCACCGGAGCTGGGACATCTGCAGGTCGTTCCGGACGGACGAGCCTGTGCGTGCGGCAAACGTGGATGCTGGGAGCGCTACTGCAGTGGCACTGCGCTGGTGGACACCGCACTCGAACTGCTCGCGGCTGATCCGTCGGCGTCGACGGTGCTCGCGCGCGATGTTGCAGTCGACCCGGGGTCGCTCACGGGACGACGGATCGCCGCCGCCGCGCAGGAAGGCGACATGCTCGCGATCGAGACGTTCGCGGATTTCGCACGGTGGCTCGGGGTGGGGCTCGCCACGGTGACGGATGTCTTCGACCCTGACTTGGTTGTGATCTGCGGCGGCGTGGGCAGTTCTGCGCCGCTGTTCCTCGACGCTGCGCGTGAGCATTACGCGGGCCTCGTCACCGGAGCGGGGCACCGTCCGCTGGCCCGGATCCGGCACACGCAGCTCGGTGAGGCCGCCGGCATGATCGGCGCTGCCGACCTCGCACGGACCGCGGTCTCGGGTCCGTGACCCGGGGCCCGATGGTGTCCGCGGAACCCAGTCCTGACCAGGCCACCGTGTGGCACCTCACGGTCACGCTGAGTACAGTCAACCCCTAGGTAGGACTGGGGGAATCGACCCCGGACGGAAGGACGCCATGTGGTACTGGCTGTTTAAGTACGTGTTGTTGGGTCCCATGCTGTGGCTCCTCGGCCGCCCGAAACTCGAAGGTGCCGAGAACATTCCGGCGGACGGCCCGGCGATTCTGGCCAGCAACCACCAAGCCGTGCTCGACTCGTTCTTCTTGCCGCTGAGGGTCAATCGACGCATAACTTTCCTCGCCAAGAGCGAGTACTTCACGGGCACAGGCGCAAAGGGAGCCTTCCAGAGGTGGTTCTTCTCTGCCGTTGGTCAGGTGCCGATAGACCGGACCGGTGCCGATGCCGCGCAGGACGCACTCAATGCGGGTCTGCGCGTGCTCTCCGAGGGCAAGCTGCTCGGCATCTACCCCGAGGGCACCCGCTCTCCCGACGGGCGGCTGTACAAGGGCAAGACCGGCATGGCGCGGCTCGCGCTCGAGTCGGGCGTCAAAGTCATCCCCGTAGCCATGATCGACACCGCGAAGGTGAATCCGATCGGTTCGCGCGTGTGGCGGCCGGCCAAGGTCACCGTCCGCATAGGTGAGCCGATCGACTTCTCCCGATTCGAGGGGATGGGCGGTAACCGGTTCGTCGAGCGCGCCATCACCGATGAGGTCATGTACAAGCTGATGCGCCTGTCCGGTCAGGAGTACGTCGACATCTACGCGGCAACTCTGAAGGATGCCGCCGGTACCGCGCCGGAGACTCGGCCTGCCGCCGACGTCACTCGCGTGCCGGACACCCAGGCCAGCTGAGCGCGCCGCTGCGCGCGGTATCTTGCCAATCGTGTCCTTCCTGCGTACCCGGCCGCGTGTGCTCTGGGGCATCGTCGTAGCGGTGATGGCCTGTGTCTATGTCGGTTCGCTTGCGGTGTATGCCGCGAGCAGTTCGCGCGATACCGGTTGGGTGACAACGATGCCCGCTCCCGACGAGGTGATCGTTCTCGTCACGTCCACGTCGCTGCACCCGACCGCCGACCGGCTCGATGTCGAGGTCACGATCGCGCCGGGTAGCGACTTCTACAGCGAGAACGGCGACACGCTGGACCGTCCGATCAGCCTGTTCGTGGTGCCCAGTACGTCGAAGACGGAATTGGTCTTTCCTGCGGGATCGGTACCCACGACATTCGACGCCCAGTTGATCGTGCGGGGATCGGCCGGCCATTGGCCACTGGACCGCTTCGACGTCAGCCCGCTGTTGGTCGAGGCATACACCGGGACCGGTAGCGGTACCGAATTGCACCCCACCCGGGTGCTGTTCGACGGTCGTCTCGACGGTTGGAACATGCGGCAGGAGCGGGTGGACGTCGACGATCAGTTCTCGGCGACCGGCGAGGGTACGAATCTGCAGTTCGAGCGTTCCGGGGGGACGCTCGTCTATTCGGCGATCCTGTTGCTGATGATGGCGGTGCTGGCGGTGCTCGCGGCGTTTGTGGCGGTCCAGACCGCGCGGCGTCGCAGGCTCGTGCACACCGACATGCTCGGCTGGATGGCGGCAATGCTGTTCGCAGTCATCCCACTGCGCGGAATCCTGCCCGGTAGTCCGCCGATCGGTTCGTGGGTGGACATCGCGTTGACCATGTGGGTGGTGGTGACGCTCGTCGGATCGCTCGCGTTGTACGTTTGGTGCTGGTGGCGGGACACAGCGGCGGAAGAACCGCCGCGTGGGTCACGAGACGGTGGTGAGGTCTGCGGGGTCCCCGTGGGCCGAGGAGCGGTCGACACGCGGTCGGGGAGGGAGACCGGCGCCGGCGATCGCGACGATCACCGCGACGGCCCACCAGACATACGACGACGCGAGGAACTGGTCCCACAGAGGCCAGCCCACCCCACTCCAGCGGCCTTCACCGAGGCTCCAGTGGGGTGCGATCTGGAAAAGGGCCCAACTCGCGGCGACGAAGACCCCGAGGCCGACGCTGCGCCGACGGTGGGCGTGTACCGCGAGTAGGACCAGTAGCGGAACCACCCACACCCAGTGGTGCGACCATGAGACCGGCGACACCAGCAGGCCGAACAGGGCGTTGATGCACAGCGCCAGTGCGGGCGCCCCGGCGGTGAAGGCGCGGTGCATCGCAATCGTGGCCGGGACGAGGATCAGCAGTGCCGCGGCGATCCACAGCATCGACCGCATCGACGGATCGAACCCCAGCCGGGCCAACATCCCGGTCAGGCTCTGATTCGCCGGGTAGCCGGGCTCGCCGATGCGGCTCGAGTCGAACAGGGTGTCGGTCCAGTACGTCCACGAATCGCCGCGGGTAGCCAGGAATCCGATCGCGGTACACGCGAGGAAGCTCAGTCCGGTCGTCACCGTGGCCCGGAAGTCCTTCCGGATCAGGAAGTACAGGACGAACACCGCGGGGGTCAGCTTGAGCGCGGCCACGAGGCCGATCAGCATGCCGCGTGGCCACGGCGTCTTCTTCGGCAGGATGTCGGCCGCTACGAACACCATCAGCAGGATGTTCACCTGCCCGTAGTCGAGCGTCGAACGCACCGGCTCGAGCATCAGCGCCAGGGCGGTGGCACCGGCCGCGGCCCACAGCATTGTCGTGCGTGGCGCGACGCCGACCGATCTCAGCGTCAGCACCACGGTCGCGAACAGTGCGACCAGCGTCAGGACGGTGAGCACGACGCCGGCCGTGGCGAGCGAGATCCACGACATCGGGACGAACACCACGGCCGCGAGCGGTGGATACGTGAACGGCAGTTGCGAGCCGTGGAACGTCGGCGGCATCTGGCCGTAGAGCTCGGCACCCGACGCGAACGCCGCCCCACCGAGCCGATAGACGTCGAGATCGATCCGGTAGTGGTTACCGAACTCACGCAGTCCCGGGAACCCGTAGAGGTTGAAGAGCATTCCGATCGCCAGGGCGGTCGCGATCGCGATCCGGCACGCGACGGTGGCAGCGGGCAGTCCTTGTCCCGGTGGCGTCCGACCGTGGATCGGTTCGGACCCGGCGACGGAATCGGGGGTGGGGCTGCGCACGGATGGACCCTTCTACGAATCGGGGGGCGCCGTGTGAGGTACCCCTGCGCGTGGGGCATAGGCTGCCTCCGTGCGCTACTTCTACGACTGCGAGTTCATCGAGGATGGTCGCACAATCGAGCTCGTCTCGATCGGTGTGGTTTGCGAGGACGGGCGCGAGTTCTACGCGGTGTCCACCGAGTTCGACCCCGAGCGTGCTGGTAAATGGGTGCGCCGGAATGTGCTTCCGAAGCTGCCGCCGCCATCGTCGCCGCTGTGGAAGAGCCGCTCCCGAATCCGCGACGATCTGGTGAAGTTCCTCGTGCCCCGGCCCGGCATCGAACCTGAGCTGTGGGCATGGGTCGCGGCATACGACCATGTCGCACTGTGTCAGCTGTGGGGTGCGATGACCGAGCTGCCGTCGAACATGCCGCGGTACACCCGTGAGCTGCGTCAGCATTGGGAGAGTCACGGCTGCCCCCCATTGCCGCCGGTCCCCGACGACGCGCACGACGCGCTCACGGACGCCCGGCACAACCTCGCCAAGTTCGATGCGATCGAGGCTTTCCGCTCCGTTCGGTGACGAGAATCACCGCTCTCGGCGGTGATCGATCCCGAACTGATCTTGTTCAATGGGGGCCTTCGCTCACCCTGGGTCGACGGGGCGAATATCCTGTAGAGGTGAACTGGACTGTCGACGTTCCCATCGACCGCTTGCCCGAACTTCCGCCGCTGCCCGCGGGTATGCGTGAGCAGCTCGATGCCGCGCTCGCCAAGCCGGCCGCGCAGCAGCCGCAGTGGCCTGCCGACCAGGCGGCCGCGATGCGCACCGTCCTCGAGAGCGTGCCGCCGATCACGGTGGCCAGCGAGGTCGAGGCACTGTCGGCGAAGCTCGCTGAGGTTGCGCGCGGTGAGGCCTTCCTGCTGCAGGGCGGTGACTGCGCGGAGACCTTCGCGGACAACACCGAACCGCATATCAAGGGCAACATCCGTACGCTCCTGCAGATGGCGGTCGTGCTCACCTACGGTGCGAGCCTGCCGGTCGTCAAGGTGGCCCGCATCGCGGGTCAGTACGCCAAGCCGCGCTCGTCCGACACGGATGCGCTGGGCCTGCAGTCGTACCGCGGGGACATGGTCAACTCGATCGTCGCCGACGAATCCGTCCGCGTCCACGATCCCTCGCGGCTGGTCCGCGCGTATGCCAATGCCAGCGCCGCGATGAACCTGGTCCGTGCGCTCACCGGCGCCGGGATGGCCGATCTGCACAAGGTGCACGACTGGAACCGCGAATTCGTCGCGTCGTCTCCGGCCGGTGCCCGTTACGAGGCCCTCGCCGCCGAGATCGACCGCGGCCTGCGGTTCATGAACGCGTGCCGCGTCAACGACCCCAACTTGCAGTCCGCGCAGATCTTCGCCAGCCACGAGGCCCTCGTACTGGACTACGAGCGTGCGATGCTGCGGCTGGACAACACCGACGACCACCCCAAGCTGTACGACCTGTCGGCTCACTTCCTGTGGATCGGTGACCGCACCCGCCAGCTCGACGGCGCGCACATCGCGTTCGCGGAGCTGGTAGCGAACCCGATCGGACTCAAGATCGGTCCGTCGACCACGCCGGAGCAGGCCGTCGAATACGTCGAGCGCCTCGACCCGACCAACAAGCCTGGGCGACTGACCCTGATCTCCCGGATGGGTAACCAGAAGGTCCGCGACCTGTTGCCGGCGATAATCGAGAAGGTGCAGGCCACCGGACACCAGGTGATCTGGCAGTGCGACCCCATGCACGGCAACACTCACGAGGCGACCACGGGTTACAAGACCCGCCACTTCGACCGCATTGTCGACGAGGTGCAGGGCTTCTTCGAGGTGCACAACGGTCTCGGCACGCACCCGGGCGGCATCCACGTCGAGCTCACCGGTGAGAACGTCACCGAGTGCCTCGGCGGCGCGCAGGACATCTCGGACATCGACCTGTCCGGCCGCTACGAGACGGCATGCGATCCGAGGCTGAACACCCAGCAGTCGCTGGAGCTGGCGTTCCTGGTCGCGGAGATGCTGCGCGACTAGCGCCAACTCCCGCCGATCTGAAAGGTCCCTTCATTCGCTGAGAGCGCGTGAAGGGACCTTTCAGTCGTTCAGGTGGGGGCGCGGGATCACGGGAAGGAGATCAGCGTGACGGTGCTGCCGGGAGCAACGCGATCGTCCGAGCCGGGGTTCTGGGAGATCACCAGCGAGCGGTCTGATCCGGCCACCTGACGGACCTCGTACCGCAGGCCCAGTCGGTCCAGCTCGGACTTCGCGGACCCGACCGTGCGTCCGAGCAGCGACGGCACCTCGACCGCGTTCGACACCCGCAGGACGACGCTGGTGCCCGCGGTCACGGACGTGCCCACGGCTGGGTCGGTGCCGACCGCGTCGCCGCCGTTCACCTTCGCGTCGAATACCTGAATCACGTCGCGGACCGTGATCCCGACGGCCTCGAGAGAGGTGCGTGCGGCGTCCGCCGACAGCCCTGCGACATTGGGGATGGTCACCGGCGGTGCACCTTTGCTGCGGATCATCCGCACCTGCGAGCCGACGTCCAGCGCCGTTCCGGGCGCTGGGTCGAGTGCCGCGACGGCGCCGACCGGGACGCGGGTGCTGAAGGCCTCGCCGCCGTCGACCGGTTCGAACGTGCGATCGCGGAGGCCACGTGCCACCGTCTCGGAATCCCCGCCCCCGGTCACCTCCGGCACCGTGGGCCGGCCCAGGGAAACGAGCAGAACCACCGACGATCCCCGCGGCACTTTCGACCCGGCGGACGGATCGGTGCCGACCAGCGTCTCGGCGCCCGCCGTGTTCGAGTACTCGCCACGGGTCTCGGCTGTGAACCCGGCGGCCTCGACCGCGGACGCCGCCGCCGCGCGATCGAGGCCAGCGACAGCCGGCACGGCGGCGAACCGGCCGGAGCCCAACCACCAGCCGCCGAGTCCCACCGCTGATGCGATCATGAGAACCACCAGCACCCACACGATGATCGCGCGACGCGACCGCTTGCGTCGAACAGCCGCGCCGTCGAACGGGTGCTCGTCGCCGATCTCTGACTCGTCGGGTAGCCGGGGAGTGGAGGTGGTGACCACCTTGGTGTGGTGTGGGCCGGCGTTCCGGGCGCCGACATGCGGGTCCGCTCTTGGTGCGGGCGTGACGACCGTCGGATCCGCGTCCGATGTGGCCCCCGGCTCGAGCGGGGTGCGGGTGGTCGCTGCGGTCGGGACGCCGGCCTGCTGCGCGGTTCGGCGGGGTGCCGGAACCCGGTACGCCGGCAGTTGCAGCTGCGTGGCCACCGCCCGCAACTGCGCCGCCATCGCACCGGCATCGGCGAAGCGGTCCTGTGGGTCGCGTTCGGTGGCGCGGACCACCAGGTCGTCGAACTCCGGCGGTACCCCTTCGATGTGCGAGCTCGGCTCGGGTACGTCGTTGTCGATCCGCTGGTACGCGATCGACAACGAGGTATCGCCGGTGAAAGGTGTTTGGCCGGTGAGCATCTCGAACAGGAGCACGCCGGCGGCATAGACGTCGCTGCGGGCGTCGGCGCTGCCGGTGGTCACCTGTTCCGGTGACAGGTACGCGGCAGTACCGAGGATGACGCTGCGCGAGGTGGTGCTCGAAGCGGCGATTGCTCGGACCAGCCCGAAGTCGGCGATCTTCACCTCCCCGGAATGCGAGATCAGGATGTTCTCGGGCTTGATGTCCCGGTGCACCAGCCCGGCCCGGTGGGCGACGGCGAGCGCCTCGAGGACCGGACGGGCAACGGCCGCGGCGGCGTGCGGCGGCATCGGACCGCGCTCGCGCAGCAGCTCGCGCAGTGTGCCGCCCTCGACCAGTTCCATGACGAGGAACGCGTGCTCGCCGTCGCTGCCCTGATCGTGGACACCGACCAGGCCGGGATGATTGAGGCGGGCGACGGCGCGGGCCTCGAACTCGAACCGGGCCAGGAACTGCGGGTCGGCGGCGAACTGGGGATCCATCACCTTGATTGCGACGGGGCGGTCCAGACGCAGATCCATGCCGCGGTAGACGGTGGACATCCCGCCCCGGGCGATGGATGCATCGATGCGGTACCGGCGATCGAGCACCACGCCGATCAACCGTTGACCTCCAGAGTTCAAGCTCGCGCCCCTCGTCCGTATCTGTTTCGAGTCGCAGATCCACATAGATCGTAGTCAGCTGACGGCACGCTCCGGTTTGCCCCGGCGTCGCTGGGGGCGTCGCGTTCGGTGGGACCGTGGTGATCGGCGGCGCCCGGACCCGATAACGTTAGGGGAGTGAGTGCTATCCCTTACTGCGATGACGTGTTGGACCGTTCGATCTCGCTGCTGCAGCTGGTGGACGTGTCGAAGAGCCTGGATGTCGCCGTCACCCGCGTGCACCAGCTCCTGCGGGACCACCAGTTGATCGCGGTCCGCCGAGACGGCGTGCTCGGTGTTCCCGAGACGTTCTTCGGCGCGGACGGCCAGATCCTCAGATTCCTGCCCGGACTGTTCTCGGTGCTCCGCGACGGCGGCTACGAGGACGAGGAGATTCTGCGATGGCTGTTCACCGCGGACGACTCTCTCCCAGGCACGCCGATCGAAGCGATGCACGGCGACAAGGCACGCGAGGTCATTCGCCGGGCCCAGGCCATGGCCTTTTGAGGCTTTCCGAGGCGTTCTGAGACGTTCTGAGACGTTCTGCCGCGTACCCGAGCGACTGCTGTACCGGACGTTTCAGGCCGGAGGGAGCAGTGTCCGCGCGAGCAGGGGCAATGCGACCGCGACGCGGCGTCTGCGGGACACCGTCGCGCGTCGGTCGAGGACGCGGTATCCGGACCGCTCCACCTCGTCGAGGATCTCCCCGTAGAGCACGAACGCCGCACGCAGCCCGGGACGGACTCGGGGCGCGAGCATCTCCAGCCCGGGTTCGGCCCGTCGGTACAGCGCGCGGGTGAGTGCGGTGAAGTGTGCCAGTGCCCGGCGTAGGCGGGGATCGACGGTGCCCGTCCGGCGACAGTGGTGCAACAGGTCGGCGTCGACGCCGAATGCCGCGAGATCATCGGCGGGCAGGTAGATCCTTCCCCGATCGAGGTCCTCACCGACGTCCCGGATGAAGTTGGTCAGCTGGAACGCCTCGCCGAGCGCGGCAGCGTGCGGTGCGGCCACGGAAACGGGGACGGTCGTTCCCAGCACCGGCAGCATCTGCAGACCGATGACGGCCGCCGAGCCGTACATGTACCGGCGCAGCTCGTCCATGTCGCGATAGGTGCCGCGGTAGGACGCCGAGCCGGGGATATCCATTCGCATGGAGTCGAGGAAGGCCCGGAAGTACTCCACCGGGATGTCGTAGCGCCGCACCGTGTCCGCGAGGGCGAGGACGACCGGTCCGCTGCGCGTGTCGGTGACAGCGCGGCCCGCGAGTGCGTCGTCGAGGTGCTGTTCTATCAGGTCGACGGCGGCGGCGCGGTCGACGCCTGGGCGTCCCGCACAGTCCGCGTCGACCACGTCGTCGACGGTTCGGGCGAATCCGTACAGGGCATGCACCGCGGGGCGTTGCGGCGCCGGCAGCAATCGAGTGGCCAGATAATAAGTCCGGCCGTGTTCGGCGGCCAGTAGCCGGCATTGCCGGTACGCCGCGGACAGATCCTCGTTCACCGTGTTCCGATCACAGCGGCGACGAGCGCCGCTCGGTGACATCGGTCAGCTCGGTCGCAATGTTCGGGACGAGTGGCGCGGCGCGCTCAGGGTCGGTGACGGCCACCGACCGCAGCCGGAGCGGGTCGACCGTTCGCAGTGACAGCGCCGCGACCACGGCAGCGAAGGTCGCCAGTGCCACCTGTGCGAAGTTGTAGAGCCCGATCGAGCCGTCCGGCTGGAACACCAGCATGAGCCACGTCGACAGGCCGACCAGGATCTGCAACACCCTGGTGGAGATTGCGAAGCCCGCTGCCACCGCGAGCGGCCACGAGTAGTACCACGGCAGCGCGGCCGGGGAGAGGACGACGATCGCGACGAGGGCGATGAGGATGCCCATGACGGCGTCGCGCTCGGTCTTGCGGAATCGCCACCACACCGCGACGAGGATCGCGACGAGCGCGAGCGCACAGATCATGCGCGTGACCCCGAGGACCGGGTTACCGGCGTGCAGGTCGGTGCTCACCGTGACGATGTGCGCCATGATCGTCGGAAGCGACAGCCAGTTGATGATCTTCGCGGACCCGGACAACGCCGTCAGCCAGCCGATTCCGACACCGGCGATGGCGGAGGCGGCAGCGAAGACCGCCAGGAAGACGGCGACGCCGGTACCGGCGGTCTTCGTGAACAGTGCGAGCGGCGTCGCAGGCTCTCTGCCCTCCGCCTGCGCGCGATCACGTTCGTGCAGCATCCAGATCCACACGATGAACGGCAGGGCGATCCCCGCCATCGCCTTGACGGCCACGCCGAGCGCCACGACCGCGACGGAGGCGACGTGATGCCGGTCCAACGCCAGCGTGATTCCGGCAACCATGAGGCCGACCATCAGCAGCTCGTTGTGCACCCCGCCGATGAGGTGAATGAGGACCAGCGGGTTGAGTACCGCGAGCCACAGCGCGATCGAGGGGTTCCCGCCGAGCTGACGCGCCAGCCGCGGCAGCGCCCACATCATGAGCGCCAGGCCCGGCAGCATCGTCAAACGCAGCATCATCGTGCCGGCGATGACGTTGTCGCCGGTGATGGCGGTGATCCCCTGGCCGATCAGCAGTGAGACCGGACCGTAGGGCGCGGTGGTTGTGGTCCACACGTTGCTGACGTTGTCGAGCAGGATGCCGGGGTTGACCACAGGGCCGACCGCATAGGGGTCGAAGCCGTCCCGGAGCAGAGCGCCCTGGGCAAGATACGAATAGGCGTCCCGGCTGAACATCGGGGGAGCGAGCAGCAGCGGCGCGATCCACACCGGCACCGTCCACAGCAGGGCCCGCGTTCCGACCCGTCCGGCAAGTGCACCGCGGCCGAGGCGCACCCACGCGGCAATCATCGACAGGACGCCGACCCAGATGAGCACGGTCGAGAGCGCATAGCCGTGCCCGAACCGCAGCCACGACAGATTGATGTCCTCGAGCAGTGGATCGTGGCGGCGCACACTCCCGGCGCCGAATCCGCCGAATGTGATCATCGCCGCGCCGGCGGACCCGAGCACCGTCGAATGACCGTTGGGGGTCCGCAGGAAGCCGGCGCTCGAACGCAGCCAGGACCGACCGGCGGCCGACGTGTCGCGGATGCGGGTAGAGGCCGACATCGGTGCAGGTTCCTCCCCCGGAAGGATGGTTCGGTGCGCTCCGGCCGTGTAGTCACTGCCGGGGAGCATGGGACGGCTACTCACTTTAGTGGGTCGGCGGCAATTTTCCGGCAAGCCCGGTACCCAACGTTCCGCAGATGCGTTCGGCGGCGAGCTTGCCCGAGATCAGCACCGTGGGAACGCCCACGCCGGGGGTGGTTCCGGATCCTGCGAGGACTACGTTGGCGGGATGTCGTAGCAGGTTGCGTCGCCGGAATGGCCCGGTTTGCCGGAATATGTGCGCGGGAGCGAACGGACTTCCGGCGGCCATGCCACGCTCGGCCCATGTCTGGGGTGTATCGATGTGATCAATGACATATCCCTCGGTGATGCCCGTGTATCCGCGGCCTTCGAGGACGCGCAGCAGTTCCCGCGTGTAAGCGCCGGTGAGCACCGACCAGTCGAACGGTGCGCTGTCGAGATTGGGGCACGGCGCCAGTACCGACAGTGGCTCACACTCTTCGCCGCCGCGGGTGATCAGCAGCCCCGGATCGGTGACCGCAGGGCGGGTGATCAGCAGCGACGGGTCGCTCATGAGCTTTCCGCGGCCAGACCGCGCCGCGATCTCCGCGAAGGTGCGCTCCCACGCCGCGCCGAAGTCGATCGTGTGATGGTGTGGCGCACCCCATCCGGCGCTCGTGCGCCGTGGCACGGTTCCGTGCAGCACGACAGCTGACGGGGAGATGCGCTGAGGGCGCTGACGGCGCTTCGTGAGCAGCTGGTCGACAACGGGCAGATCCGGCGTCATGACCAGGGCATCGCACTCGAAGGCCTGTCCGTCCGCGGTACGGACTCGCCGCGCCCGGCCACCGGACCGCTCGATCCGCGTCACCGTGGTCGCGAGGTGCAATCGGCCGCCCGCGGTGGTGAATGCGTCCGCCATCGACTCCGCGATCGTGCGCATGCCGCCCTCGGGGAACGAGACGCCGAGCGAGGTGTCCATGTGTGCGATCGCGCCGTACACCGCGAGGGCCTTCGCCGGTGCCACCCCCGCATAGAGTGCCTGGAACGTGAAGACCCGGCGCAGCCGCGGGTCGGTAATCCGACGCGCGACCTGGTTCCCGAGCCGGCCGAAGCCACCGGCCGCGGTCAGCCGCGCCAGGTCCGTGGCGGCTCTGCGGCTCGAGACCAGGTCGAGTAGTGAATCGAAGTTCGAATCGATGAACGTGCCGAACTCGGCCTGGAAGATGCGTGCGAGCCACCGGCGCAGATCCAGGTACCGTCGTGCCTCCGCGGGCCCACATACCCGCGTCACCTCGGCGACCATCTTGTCCGGGTCCGAGTGCACGTCGATGGTGGAGCTGTCCGCGAACCGCGCGTGATAAGCGGGTTCGAGGGTGTGGAGCCGCAGCGGCGGCGTCGTGGAGTCGAAGTCGGCGCCGACCGCGGCCAGGGCGTCGCGCACCAGCTCCGGCATCGTCAACACCGTTGCGCCGTTGTCGATCGTGTAGCCGGGACCCCGGTGCACGCCGACGCGTCCGCCCGGATGGTCCTCCCGTTCGAGCAGCGTGACGTGCCGCCCGGTGCCGCGCAGATGCAACGCCGCGGACAGTCCGGCGAGCCCTGCCCCCACGACCACGACCCGGTCCGTGGCACCGGCAACGGTGCGCGTGCCCACGGCGATCAGGCGTTCCGGCGGGTGACGGCGATCGCCATTTCCCGAAGCTGGCGTTTGCCTTCCGCTGTTGCGGTGCTGCCGTCGAGCGCGGTGAGCGCACTGTCCGTGAGTTCCGCGATGCGACGTTCCGCGTCGTCGACAGCGCCCAGGTCGGTGATCAGTCCGCGCAGCCCTTCGACCTGTGCGTCGGTGAGATCGGTTCCGATCGAGCTGCGGAGCAGTGCCGCAGCCTTCGGGTCGGTCTCGTCTGCGCGTTCGAGCGCCACCGCGAACAGCACTGTGCGCTTCCCGGCCCGCAGATCGTCGCCCGACGGTTTGCCGGTGACGTCGGGGTCACCGAACACTCCGAGCAGGTCGTCGCGCAACTGGAACGCGATCCCGATGTCGGTGCCGAAGCGGCGGTACGCCTCGATCAGCGACGCGTCTGCGTCGGCGAGGGCCGCGCCCAGGTGCAGCGGTCGTTCGATCGTGTAGGCGGCAGTCTTGTAGCGGTTGACGCGGAGTGCGGCATCGACCGACTCGTCGGCGCGGACCTCGTTGCTGATGTCGAGGAACTGTCCGCCGAGTACCTCGGTACGCATCGCCGACCACACCGGTGAGATTCGCGCCGCCGCCGCCGGCTCCAGGCCCGCCTCGCGGACCATGTCGTCGGCCCAGGCAAGGGCAAGGTCGCCGAGCAGGATTGCCACGGCACGGCCGAATTCTGCCGATCCGCCGTTCCACTGCTGCGTGGCGTGCTGGTCGGCGAACTCGACGTGCACGGTGGGGAAGCCGCGACGGGTGGTCGACGCGTCGATGATGTCGTCGTGGACCAGCGCGCACGCCTGTACCAGTTCGAGCGCTGCGGCGGTGCGCAAGGTGGCCGGCGCCTGTGGGCCGGTGGGGTCGCCGCCCGCACCGAGCCAGCCGGTCCAGGCGAACACCGGCCGCACCCGTTTGCCGCCGCGCAGGACGAAGCTCTCGAGTGTCTGGACGGCGGTCTCGTAGCCGCCACCGACTGTGGCGATCGCGTCGGCGCGGGATGCGAAGAACTCCCGCAGCACGTCCTCGACGGCATCGGTGAGCGGTGGAGTGGACTGGGAAGGGTGCGGGGACACACCGGCTCCAGCGGACAGGACTGCCTCCAAGTTGAGTGCGGACTCGACATCGATCACTGAAACGCTGCGCGTGCTGGCGCGAATGCCTTGTCCCCACCATAGTGGCCGGGTTCGGGTCGCCGGTCGCATATCCCAGGCAATGCGATGCGATTGCCTGGCGCCGCTGTACTTATGCTGGATTGGTGACTTTCGATTCCGTCCGAGGGCGTGACAGTGCGGGCTTCGTGACCCGGACGCCCTCGATCGTGGACCGGATCCGCTCGTCGACGAGTGGCCGGATCCCGTTTTCCGTCGAGTTCTCCCCACCGCGCGACGCCGACGCCGAGGCGCGGCTCTGGCGCGCGGTGCGCGAGTTCGAGCGTCTCGGACCGGCATTCGTGTCCATGACCTATGGGGCTGGTGGCTCTACCCGGGACCGCACCGTCCGAGTCACCGGGCAGCTCGCCGAGGACACGACTCTGCTGCCCGTAGCGCATCTCACCGCGGTGGGGCACAGCATCGACGAACTGCGCTCGATGTGCGGTGCCTACGCGGACCGCGGGATCAGCAATATCCTCGTGCTGCGCGGCGACCCCCCGGGCGATCCGCTCGGCGAGTGGGTCAAGCACCCCGACGGTGTCGAGTACGCGGAGGAACTGGTCCGCCTCGTGCGCGACATGGGCGACTTCCACGTGGGTGTGGCCTCGTTCCCCGAGGGGCACTACCGGGCCCCCGACCTCGAGCACGACACCAAGTACCTGGTGTCCAAACTGCGTGCCGGCGCCGAGTACTCGATCACCCAGATGTTCTTCGATGTCGAGGATTACCTGCGCCTTCGCGATCGCGTGTCCGCATTCGATCGTGAGCAGGGCGACAAGCCGATCATCCCGGAGATCATGCCGATCACGTCACTGCGCTCGGCTCGCCGCAGCCTCGAGCTGTCCGGGTCCACACTGCCTCCGGCGCTCGAGGAGCGGCTCACCCGGGCCGCGGGCACCGGAGCGGAAGAGAATCGGGCCGCGGTCCGCGAAATCGGTATCGAGATCGCGACTGAAATGAGCGAGCGGCTCATTTCCGAAGGTGCCCCGTGCCTGCACTTCATCACGCTCAACTTCGCGCGGGCGACCAGCGAGGTGCTGGCCAACCTCGGCATGGCGGCCCCGGCCGCCGTCTAGCCGAGTACCCGGTCCTTCCATCGCAGTCGGCCGAGCCGCCGATCGCGGTGCGAGGCGGCCGTGAGACCAATCAGCCCGACGATCGACGCTGGGTGTGCGGCCGCGTCGAGCACATCGCGCGGTGACGGTCGACGGCCGGACTCGACGGCCCGCGCGATCAGCCTCGACGCCGTGGCCGCGATGTATCCGGCCGCGCCCCACCCGCGGGTGCGCCCGCGTCCGATCAGCATTGCCACCGGCGGCACCAGGTAGGTGAGCGCGGCGCCGGCAGTCACCGCCGCTGATCCGGCCGGCGAGCCGAACGCCGACCACAGCCAGCGGGCGTATCCAGCCCGCAGCGGCCCAGGACCGTGGTACATGCGACATGTGATGCGGTCCTGCGCCGCAGCCACCACGCTGCGTCCTCCGCGTCGGCGCAGCGCTCGGGCCATGTCGAGGTCCTCGGTGAAGCTGTCCGCCGCCGCGGCGTGTCCGCCGATTCGGTAGTAGGCGGCGGCGTCGAAGACCAGGATCTGGCCGCAGGCCACGGCCATGGACGGACGGGTCGTGCGATTGGCGAGCATCATCGGCAGCGTGGCGAACCAGGACCAGCACAGCAGCGGCTGGATCAGACGCTCGACGCCGGTTCCCGAGTCCTGGCGGGGCCACGCTGAGACCAGATCTGCCCGGGTCCGGCGCAGTTCGGTGACGCCCGCCGCGAGCGCGTCGGATGTCAGCCGTACGTCGGCGTCGAGGAAGACCAACACACCTGGTCCTCGGCGATCCACCAGTCGTGCGGCGTGCTCAGCGGCCCGCCTGCAGGCCGCCGTCTTGCCGACCCAGCCGGGTTCCGGTGCCTGAGTGTTGCGGACGAGCGCGAATCGGCTGTCGCCGCCGAAGGCACGAGTCGACACCTCGGCCGTCTCGTCGGTGGAGTCGTCGTCGAGGACGATGACCCGCAGGGTGCCCAGCAGCGTCTGGGCGCGCAGGTCTGCGACGAGGCCGGCAATCCTGTCCGCCTCGTTGCGGGCAGGTACGACGACGGTCACCGGTTCGGTGACCGGCTCGGCCCGCAGCCGCGGCAGAGTGCGCGCGTTGACGGCTGCCACGACCGCACCATAAATCGAGACAACGGCGCCGGCACGAACCGCGACGGCGATCGGTGACGCCACTAGCGCAGGCTCACGGCGTCGATGTCGTTTCGAGGGCCCCATCCTGACGGGGACCGGGCGGTGCGGTCCGGTTCCGGGTGGCCCACGCCATGACCCCGACGATCGCCGCGATGCCGATCGTGACCCCGGCGGCCATGCCCGCCCATCCGGCGAAGCTGCGGGTGCTGGGGTCGGCATATCGAACCTCGGCGCGCAACGTGCTGATCTCTCCGGCGGGCAGCTTCCACGTCACGGTCGACTCGCCCTCGCGGGTGCCGTTGGTTGTCGCGATCCGCGCCGGGAACGCGATCGTGAACTGGACATCGGTGCCCTGCGCCGGGACGTTTTCCAGGTCGATCCGGCCGTCGAGACTCACCAGATCACCGGCCCGCCGCAGCGTCAATTGCAGGGCGCCGTCCGTCTGCCCGGCCATGGCACCGATCTGCTGTACATCGCCGAACGACAGGCCGCTGAAGAACGCCTGGGTGCCGACATACCCGTCTTTCTGATACTCCTGCACGCGGATTCGGTTGGCCAGCGAACTCGGCGGCGTCAGCTGCGGGCCCTTGTCGTTGTCTTCCTTGGGGACGGTTGCCGCGACGATCTGTCCGGACACCTTGTCATCCGCCGACACGCCCATCGAGACCTGCACCCGCAGGCACCCGGCAAGCATCGGCACGAGCAGCAGCGCGAGGGCTGCGGTCGAGAGCAGGCGGATGCGGGCACGGGAGGGCGTGGTTCTGGACGGTTGCACAGCGATCATCGTGCCAGTCACTGGTATTCGTGTCAGGCGGTAGGGGTGTTGTCCGGTTCGGACTGGTCGGTGCGTACCAGCCGTGCCCCCAGATGCACGACCAGCGGCACCCCCAGCACACCCATAGCGAGGAATCCGTACACCGCCGAGTACCGCAGTTCGGGTGCGTCGAGGAACACCGCGTGAGCCAGCGCCGAGCCGAGCCACGTCCACAGGAACAGCGCGGTGGGCACGCCGTCGCGGCTGGGCGGCGGCTTCGGTCCGAGCCCGCGCCGGTCGACGATCTCCAGCAGAACGGCCATCACCGCAGCGACCAGCACCCAGCCGGCATAGTTGGTGAGCGGGATGTGGGCGATGCCCGGCAGTCCGGCATCCGCAACGCACCAGGCCCACTGGCCGTCCGCGACCATCTGCGGGTCCAGGAACAGGTCCCACCCCACGACGCCGACGGTGGTCAGCGCGATCCGGCCCGTGGGCCCGCGCGCCAGCCGGGTCGCGACGCACCACACCGGATAGAACCCCGCCGTCCACGCGAAGGGCACCACCAATGGCACATCGGCGATCGACCACCCGAGGCGGCCGACGGCGTAGTCGTAACAGCCGTACGGCATACCCGTCGCGGTCCCGAGAATCTCTGACAGCAGCCCGATTCCGGCGGTGATCAGCACCATCCCGGTCGCCCAGCGGACCCCGCGAACGGCGACGGCGTGGGTGACCGATGCAGCCGCGAGGAGGGCGACTACCGCGACGGTGACGGCATCCCGCGCCTCGCCGTTCACCAGGGGGTAGACGATCTGGGCAGCGACGGCGGCGATCGCGATCACCGCCGACGCCCGCAGGACCGGCGCTCTCATCGGAAGGTCCTGCGCAGCGCTCGCCGGATCCGCCCGCCGCGAGCGTCGGCCAGCGCGATTCGTGCGGCGCTGCGTCCGCTCGCTCCGGAAACCCCACCACCGGGGTGCGTCGACGCGCCCGTGAGATAGAGGGTGTCCGCGTCCGGCACCCGATGCCCCGACAGTTCCGGGATCGGGCGCCACAGCATCATCTGGTCCAGCGACATCTCCACGTGCATCACGTTGCCACCGATCAGTCCCATCTCCCGCTCGATGTCGGCAGGCGTCTGCACGTGCCGGTGCCGGATGCTCTCGGCGAACCCGGGTGCGAGCGCGTCGACGCCCGCGACGATGCGGTCGGCCTCGCTCGCGCCCAGCGCGTCCCAGCTCCGGCAGCCGGACAGCGCGTACGGGTGCCACTGCGACCACAGCGTCACCTGGTGTTCGCCGGGCGGGGAGATGGTGGGGTCGATCCCGCTGAAACTCATCGCGAGCACCGCAGGTTCGGGCGGCAGCTCACCGGCCAGCGCGGCCCCCTGCGCGAGCCGTAGCTGCGCCCGATCCGAGACCAGTAGCTGCAGACCCGACGTCGCGTCAGCGCTCGACGGCGCACTCGGGTAGGACGGCAGCGCGTCCGTCCCCAATCGCAGCACCATGCCGATACCGGGGCCGACTCGAATGCGCCGCCGCCAGCCGCCTAGTACCGCCCGGTCGTAGCCGCCGCGTTCGAGCAGGTCGAGGGTGGTCAGCACGTGGCAGCCGGCGATGACACTGCGGGCGCGAACCCGGCGCCCGGACTCGGTCACCACCGTCCAGCCGTCCTCGTCGCGGTGCAGTTCGACGGCCCCGTCCCCGAGCGTCACGGAGGCGCCGTCGGCGGTCAGCCGGGAGGCCAGTGCTGCGGTGAGCGCGCCACTGCCACCGACCGCGCGGCCCGGCGGCAGCGTGTGCATCAGTGCCGCGAAGCCCACCATCGGTGCTGTTCCCGGTTCGGACATCGGCGGCCCGGATTGCGCGCCGAACCATGCGAGTGCGGCCTTGAGTGGTTCGCTGTCGAAATACTCGTCCAGCAGGGCGTCGCCGGACGTGAGGAACTCTCGGGACAGTTCGCTGCCGCCGCCTCCGGTGTCGAGTCCCCAGAACGAACGCAGGAGATGACCGCCGGTCGGTGGCGCGGAGAAGGCGCGCATCACACGGGTGGTGCGTGGGCCCCACGTCTCGACGAAGCGCCGGTAGGCAGCCGCGTCGGCGGGTCCGCAGGACTCCTCGACGGACCGGCATGTGCGATCGAGATTGCGGTGGAAGACGATTCCCGGACGATCCGAACCCGGGGGAGCAGGCGCGAACGCCCACGGGTCGCAGTCGATGTAGCGCAGGCCGTGAGCGGCGAGGTCGAGCTCCTCGATGATGCCGGTGTGCCGGATCATGATGTGTGCCGAGGAGCCGCGGTCCACTTTGTGCCCCGGGAATCGTTCGACGGTCGAAACCGCGCCGCCGAGGACCGTATCGCGTTCGAGGACTTCGACCGACCATCCGGCCTTCGCGAGGTAGCAGGCCGACACCAGTGCGTTGTGGCCCGAGCCGATCACGACAGCGTCAATCACAGTGGTAGCCCCCTGCCCAGGACCGCGAACGGTCGCTGATCGCCGGCGAAGGTGAAGCTGCGGACGACGTCCTGGAAACCGGTTCGCCGATACAGGCGCCACGCGCGATTGCTCTCGTCGGCCACCTCGGGGGTGGACAACAGCACACCGCGTTCCGGGCGGTCAGCGAGCAGTCGCCGCAGCATCTGCTCACCGAGCCGATGACCCTGGGCGCTCGGATGGACGTGGAGTTCGGTGAGTTCGAAGTAGTTGCCGAGGATGTGGTCGATCTGCTGGCGCCTCCAGCCCGCCGCCTGCATTCCGCGCCGGACCTGCTGCTGCCACCACTGGTCGGGGGCGCCGCGGTAGCCGTACGCGATGGCGACCAGGGGGGAGGGACGGTCGGGTGCGGCTGCGGGGTCGGGGAGAACGGCGCCGACCGCCCGCCAGCCCGGTCGCCGGGTGTGTTCGGCCCACATCGGTGCCCGGTGGTGCTCCGTGCCGCGGGGGTACCCCATCGCGGCAACGTAGATAGACAGCGCCTCGGACAGCCGGGCGCGCATCTCCGCTGCCGACAGGTCTGCGATGACCGGCACGGAGTCCGGGTTCGCGTCGGGGTTCGAGTCCATGCGTGGGCTCACCCTCTTCTCTCTCTTGACGACGTGTCGGTGGGGCCAGCTATATTGAATATGTCGAACGCGTGTTCGATATCGGCGATCCGGTGATGTTCGAGGGAAGCGAACCTCGCCGGATCGCCGGCTCTGAGCTTCGGACCGGTGGGAGGTGCTCGAAGTCATGTCGAAGGTCAAGCCGACGGTAGTGCCAGGGCGGGGGCAGGTCTCGATGTCCGGGCCGATGGGGCCGTCCCGCTGTGTCCCGGTGGCAGGTCCTGCCGCCGCGCCGCTCCGTGCGAGGACTCTGCTCCGTCGTGCCGATGGACTCCTCGCCGAGGCGGTGGGTGCGCCGGATGCGGCCGAGCGTTTCCGTTGTGCGTATCTCGGTGCGCTCCGCGGGTCGGCTGCCGTGCTCGCTGCCGCGGAGGCGACTGCCGGTGCGCGGGCCAGTGCACGCCGTCCTCGGTCGCGCAATGCGTGGGTGCTGATGGCGGGTGCGGCACCCGAGTTCGCGGAATGGGCGGACTACTTCGCCGGGTACTCGGCCCTGCGGGCTGCGATCGATTCGGGTCTCACGCGGACCGTCGCGGAAGCGGAGGCTGACGGGTTCTATGCCGAGGCGGGGAGATTCCTCATCGCTGTGGAGGATTTCCTCGGCGCATGCGGTCCACCGAATCGGGCTCGAGGGTAGTCGGGATTGCCCGGCTCGGGTGATTCCGGACACGTTGGAGGCTGCTTGGAGGCTGCAGAGACCCGTTACATCACTGGATCGCCGCCGAATCGATGACAACTCGTCGGTGGAGTAGGTGGTCTGGGGCGGGCTGTGCTCGTATTATTGAATTCAGGTAGCCGCCAGTCGGTTACCCACCTCCCCGCACCGCGGGGAAGGTGCCGCTACCAGTGCCGGGGGAGGGACCGTGCCACTCTCCGAGCACGAGCAGCGCATGCTCGACCAGATCGAGAGCGCGCTCTACGCCGAGGATCCCAAGTTCGCCTCCACAGTAAGAGGCGGTCGCATACGTGCGGTTTCCAGTAAACGTCGATTGCAGGCGGTGGCCCTATTTGTTCTGGGCCTCGTCCTCCTGATCGCGGGTGTCGCGCTTCCAGTCAAGCTGGGCGACTTCCCGATCATCAGTCTCGTCGGCTTCGTAGTCATGTTCGGTGCCGGCGTGCTCTTCCTCCTGGGTGGGGGAAAGCCGCATCTCGCGGCAGTTCCCGACGGCGACAATTCGCCGCCGGCCGAAGGGTCGGGCTCGCGGGGATCGCATTCCCGCAAGTCCCATGGGGGTAAGAAGTCCGGTGGCGGATTCTCGTCTCGGATGGAAGACCGGTTCCGGAAGAGATTCGAGCAGGAGTAACCAACTCGATCGAACACAGCGATGGCGCGGCACCTCTGGTGTCGCGCCATCGCTGTCTTTCGGTGCCGACGAAGACTGCCTTCATGTTCCCCGGTCCGGATAGCGGTGGCCCCCACCGCGCCCCACTGTCTTCCCCACCGTGCCCCACTCGTTCGGTGAACAGTCTCGGCCGATGTGTTCTGCGTGACGCACACCCCGTCCCACCTGGCCATCTGTATGCGGTCGCGTACCAACGCGAGGTCCTACTCGGTGGCACGGCGGGTGTTTGCGATCACGTCCCGAAAGTTCCCCCACTCCACTCCACGCTTGCGAACTGCGGTTATTGGCGGCCACTTGTCAAATTCGTGCGTTCTTTGGACTCGCAGTGGAGGGAAGTGGGGTATTGTGGTGTACAGCGGATCGCGGATGCGACCCGCATGAATGCAGGGCCGCGCCACCGGGCGTCGGTCCACACGTTCGCCACAACGGAGCGCGGCGGGAGGTGTCGAGATGTTTCTCGGTACCTACACGCCGAAGCTCGACGACAAAGGGCGGCTCACGCTGCCGGCCAAGTTTCGGGATGCACTGGCGGGAGGTTTGATGGTCACGAAGGGTCAGGACCACAGCCTTGCGGTGTATCCGCGCGACGAGTTCACTGCTCTCGCACGTCGCGCTGCGGCGGCATCCCGGAGCAACCCGCAGGCGCGCGCCTTCGTGCGTGGACTCGCGTCGGGTACCGACGAACAGCATCCTGATGCGCAAGGGCGGATATCGCTGTCCGCCGATCATCGTCGCTATGCGGGCCTGTCCAAGGACTGTGTGGTGATCGGATCAGTCGACTTCCTCGAGATATGGGACGCCCAAGCCTGGGATACCTACCTCGCGGAGAACGAAGAAAGCTACTCGCAAGCCAGAGATGAGGCGCTCGAGGGGATCTTCTAGCCCACCGGACGCCATTGGCGAGTGCCGCGAGGCCTCTGCCCGAAGCGCGACCCTGACGCACTTCCCCAGTGTCAGGTGCGCCACCGGGAACCTGACGCACTTCCCCAGTGTCAGGTTCCCCGATCGGACAGGGACCTCGAGGCATTCGCCTCCCGGAAGAAGTGCAGTTCGCGAGTTTCGTTGCAGGACAGGTCCGACGCCAGCACGTAGAACCACTGACTTCCGGCCTTTGAACGACACGTAAGAGTGCCAGCACCGCACCCTAGAAGGAGCCGGAGGAACCATGGTCGACGGCGAGGACGACACCCAGTCCGTCCCCGGCGGCTTCGGTCATGTCCCGGTGCTGCTGCACCGCGCTGATGAACTGCTCGGGCCGGCGCTGACGCGCGACAACCCGCGGGGTGAGGGCGCGGTCATGATCGACGCGACCCTCGGCCTCGGTGGACACTCCGAGCACTTCCTGCGTACCTACCCGGGGCTGCATCTGATCGGGCTGGACCGAGATCCCAACGCACTGCGCATCGCATCCGAGCGGCTGGCGCCCTACACGGACCGCACCACGTTCGTGCACACCCGCTATGACGGCATCGTCGACGCGCTGGACCAGGCCGGGCTCGCTTCCACCGGGACGGTCCACGGCATCCTCTTCGATCTGGGTGTGTCGTCGATGCAGCTCGACGAGGCGGACCGCGGTTTTGCATACTCGGTCGACGCTCCGCTCGACATGCGCATGGATCCGACGGCCGGCCTCACCGCCGCGGAGGTGCTCAATACCTACAGTCATGGCGACCTGGCCCGCATCCTGAGCACGTACGGCGAGGAGCGGTTCGCCGGACGCATCGCTTCCGAGGTCGTGCGCCGTCGTGAAAAGCAACCGTTCACGACCAGCGCGGCACTAGTCGAGCTCATCTACGACGCCATTCCGGCAGCTACTCGGCGCACCGGCGGCCACCCCGCCAAGCGGACCTTCCAGGCGCTGCGTATCGAGGTGAACAGCGAGCTCGACTCGCTGCGCGCGGCCGTCCCTGCCGCACTCGACGCATTGGCGGTCGGTGGGCGTGTGGTGTTCATGTCGTATCAGTCTCTCGAGGATCGAGTCGTCAAACAGGAACTCGCTCCGCGCGCGAAGTCGAAGACCCCGGAGGGGCTTCCCGTCGAGTTACCGGGCATGGGGCCGGAATTCCGGATCCTCACCCGCGGCGCGGAGCGCGCATCCGAGCAAGAGATAGAGGAAAACCCGAGATCGGCTCCCGTGCGCTTGCGCGCTGCGGAAAGAATCGCGAGGAGGACGACGTCATGACGGTTCAGGTGCCTTCCGCCGGTGCCGACGGTGCGCGCGTTCGGCGATCCACTGCAGCTCAACGGGCATATGAACGTCGCCAGCACCGGGCCTCGGTTGTTACCGGGGATACCACGTCACCGGTCGTCTCGGTAACCTCCGCGGCCTATTCCTCGAAGGTGATCGTGGCGCGAATTCCTTTCGTGGCCACCATCATCGGTTTGCTCTGCCTCGGCCTGGCGGCCACCCTGTTGTTGACAACGCGATCCGCGGAGGACTCGTACCAGCTCAGCGCAGCGCGCTCGCACAATCAGACGCTGCGTGAGCAGAAGGCGGCGTACCAGCGTCAAGTGGCGGCGGGTAGTTCGGCGCCGATCCTTGCGGCGGAGGCGGCCAAACTGGGGCTGATTCCGGCGAAGGATCCGGCGCGTCTGGTGATGTCTACGGACGGCAGTGTGCAGGTGGTCGGGACACCGAAGCCTGCCGAGGGCAAACCGGTGCCTCCACTCGACCGGACGCCTGCGCCCACCCCTGCTCCCACGGCAGCGCGACCTCCGGCAGGTTCCCGCCCTGCGGCGCCGGTACCTGCAACGCCGAATTCTTCTCCCCAGACACCCGCACCGGCACCCACCACGCCGCAGCCCGTCAATGACGGCCGGATCCAGGCGCGGGAGGGACAATTGACTCCTGTGACCGTCATCACGCAGCCTTCGCCTGGTGGTCGGCAGTGAGTGGACGCACTCCTGCTCCACGCCGCCGCGGGCCGGTACCTCCGCATCCGAGAACAGGACGGGGGTCCGCGCGAGGACGCAAGCCGCCTTCGCGCAGCACCGAATCGTTCGGGTTCCGGCTCAGGTACGGCAGGGCGATAATGCTCGTCGCCCTCGGCCTCACCGCGGTGCAGCTGCTGTGGGTCCAGGGCATCGACGCCCCGCGGTTGTCGGCGGAAGCGGCCAGCCAGCGCACGACGACCGTGGTTCATCCGGCCGTGCGCGGCGCGATCCTGGACCGCAACGGCAACAAGTTGGCCTACACGCTCGGCGCGAAGGCGCTGACCTTCCAGCCGGTGCGTGAACGCAAGAACATCGAGGAACTTCACGCCAAGGACCCGGACGAGCCGAATGTCCCGACGCGGCTGAAGGAAATCGCCAAGGGGATCCACGGCCGGCTCGGTGAGGACGCCCCCGAGAGTGACCTCCTGGCCAAGCTGGAGAGCGAGAAAACATTCGTCTACCTGGCGCGCAGCGTCGACCCGGCGGTGGCCGCCGACATCGCGGACGAGTTCCCCGAAGTCGGCCTCGAACGCCAGGACATCCGCGAGTATCCCGGTGGTTCCCTCGCCGCGAACATCGTCGGCGCGACCGGATGGGACGGGCACGGACTGCTCGGCCTCGAGGACTCGCTCGATTCGACGCTCGCCGGCACGGACGGTTCCGAAACGCACGACCGGGGCTCGGACGGTGCCGTGATTCCCGGTAGCGAGCGGGACAAACAACCGGCTGTGGACGGTTCGACTGTCGAGCTCACGATCGATGCCGACCTGCAGTACTACCTGCAGCAGCAGGTCCAGCAGGCCAAGGACCTCTCCGGTGCGAAGAATGCGTCCGCGATGGTCATGGACGCGAAGACCAGCGAAGTTCTCGCGATGTCGAACGATGGGACGTTCAATCCGGCGATCGGCGTCGGCAACAACCCACGTACGGCGCAGATGGGCAACCTGCCGGTCAGCTCGCCGTTCGAGCCGGGTTCGGTGAACAAGATCGTCACCGCGGCCGCCGCGATCGAGTACGGACTGACCACACCGGAAGAGGTGCTACAGGTCCCCGGCACCATCCAGATGGCCGGAGTGTCGGTCAAGGATGCGTGGGCGCATGGCGTCGCGCCGTATACCTCCACCGGCGTCTTCGGGAAGTCGTCGAACGTCGGGACCCTGATGCTCGCTCAACGGGTCGGCGAGGACCGCTTCGCGGACATGCTGCACCGATTCGGGCTCGGCCAACGCACCGATGTCGGGTTGCCGGGCGAGAGCCCCGGCAACGTGCCCGACCGGGACCAGTGGTCCGGCGGTACCTTCGCGAACCTGCCGATCGGTCAGGGCCTGTCGATGACATTGCTGCAGATGACCGGGATCTACCAGGCGATTGCGAACGATGGTGAACGAATTGCCCCGCGGATCGTCAAGTCGACGGTGGCCGCTGACGGTACACGCACCGATACCGAGCGTCCCGAGTCCGTTCGGGTCGTGAGCGAGGAGACGGCCAAGACCGTCCGCGACATGTTCCGTTCCGTCACGCAGAAGGACCCGATGGGATACCAGCAGGGTACGGGTCCGCAGGCTGCGGTGGAGGGCTATCAGATCAGCGGCAAGACCGGTACCGCGCAGCAGGTGGATCCGGCGTGCAAGTGCTACTCGAACTCGAACTACTGGATCACGTTCGCGGGCATCGCTCCCGCCGACGATCCGCGCTACGTCATCGGGATCATGCTCGATGCGCCGGTGCGCGGTATCGACGGTGGTGGCGGGCAGTCGGCGGCACCGCTGTTCCACAACATCGCATCGTGGCTTCTGCAGCGTGACAGCGTCCCGCTGTCCCCGGACCCGGGTCGGCGGCTGGTGCTCCAGGCAGATTGACCCCGTAGGGACCGACGCCCGCCTTTCCAGGTGACGATTCCCACGTACCCGGCGTGCACTTGGACGTGGTGGGTCGTGCGCGCGGTGGCGGCGCCGGTAATCTGACACGTCGATCTTCTTCCCTGAGGATCTCCACGACCGAGTGTGCGTGCCGACACACGAAACCCGTTACACGAGCTTGAGAGGATTCACCACCTGTGCATCCGAGTCCGCAGCAATCCACACCGGGCGCGGCGCCGGGGCGCGGTCTCCGCCCGACGCATCCGCCCGTGACGGAGCTGACGGACCTCGCAGCCCGAATCGGCGCGCGGATCGAGTGGCTGGGTTCAGCGGCGTCGCGGCAACAGTCGCGCGCGGCTGCGGTGACGGGCGTGGAACTGCGGGCGCAGGCGGTGCAGGCAGGCGACCTGTTCGCGGCCCTTCCTGGAGCCCGCGCGCACGGCGCGGAGTTCGTCGGGACAGCCGTGCAGGCCGGTGCAGCGGCGGTGCTCACCGATGAGCTCGGGTTGGAGTCGGCCGCCCGGCAGGTGCGCGAGGGTGCGGTGCTGCCGGTTCTGGTCCATCCCGAGCCGCGCCGCGTGCTCGGCGAGGTGTCGGCGACGATCTACGGGCGCCCGTCCGAGCAGATGCAGGTCATCGGTATCACCGGCACCTCGGGCAAGACCACGACGTCTTACCTCGTCGAGGCCGGACTGGTTGCGGCGGGACGCACTGTCGGTCTCGTGGGGACCATCGAGACCCGGATGTCCGGGCATCGGGTGCCGAGCGCACTGACGACGCCGGAGGCACCCCAACTGCATGCGCTGTTCGCCGTGATGCTCGAGCAGGGGATCGACACCGTCGTCATGGAGGTCTCCAGCCACGCGCTTTCCCTGGGCCGTGTCGACGGCGTCAGGTTCGCGATCGGTGCGTTCACGAACCTGTCCCAGGATCACCTGGACTTCCACCGCGATCTCGACGACTACTTCACGGCGAAGAGCAGGCTGTTCGCCGCTGATTCCACCGTTCGCGCCGAGCGCGCCGTCGTGTGCATCGACGACGAATGGGGTGTCCGGATGGCGGACATCGCCCGTGGCGCCCACCCGGGCGACCCGGCGGCCGTCGTCACGGTCGCGACGTCCACGCCGGGCGACTGGGCGGCGGGTCCGGCGAGAGCCACCGATTCCGGCACCCAAACGTTCACGCTCACTGCTCCGGGCGGCACCGATCACGCCGTGACGCTGCGGTTGCCCGGCCACTACAACGTCGCCAACGCGACGCTGGCGGTGGCGGTCTGCGCTGTGGCCGGAGCCGACGTCGATGCTGCCCTCGCTGGCATCGCGCAGGTCGACGTGCCCGGACGGGTGCAGCGGGTCGATCGGGGGCAGGACTTCCTGGCCGTCGTCGACTACGCCCACAAGCCGGCCGCTCTCGAGGCGGTGATCGCGACGTTGCGCGGACAGCTGCAGGGCCGGATGGGCGGCGAGCCGCAGGGCCGGATCGCGGTAGTGGTCGGCGCGGGCGGCGACCGGGACAGCGGCAAACGGATCCTGATGGGGGAGGCGGGAGCCCGCGGCGCGGACCTGCTCGTCGTCACCGACGACAACCCGCGAAGCGAGGATCCGGCCACGATCCGGGGCGCGCTGATCGAGGGCGCCCTGGCAGTGCCGTCGTCGGAACGCGGTGAGGTCCGCGAGATCGGCGATCGAGGGGAGGCGATCGCCGCGGCGGTGGCCTGGGCCGAGCCCGGAGATGTGATCCTGGTGGCGGGGAAGGGTCATGAGACCGGCCAGGAGATCCACGGGGTGAAGTACCCATTCGACGACCGCGAGGTTCTCGGCGAGGCGATCGAACGGATCGCACCGAACCGCGCACACGGAGGAAACGCATGATCCCGATGACGCTCGCTCAGATCGCTCAGGCGGTCGGCGGGACGCTGCACGACGTCGACAATCCGTCGGCCACCGTCTCGGGAACGGTGGAGTTCGATTCCCGCAAGATCACCCCCGGCGGACTCTTTCTTGCGCTGCCCGGTGCGAACGTGGATGGTCACGACCACGCCGCGGCGGCCGTCGCCGCCGGTGCCGTTGCGGTCCTCGCTGCCCGGCCGGTGGGCGTGCCGGCGATCGTCGTCGAGCCACTCGGTTCTTCCGGGAGCGGTGCCCTGGCGCTCGAACATGACACGGACGGCTCGGGTGCGGCGGTGCTCGAGGCGCTCGCGAAGCTAGCCCGCGTCAGCGTGGACCGGCTGACAGCCGAGGCGGGTCTGACCGTTGTCGGCGTCACCGGCTCGTCGGGGAAGACGTCGACCAAGGACCTGCTTGCCGCGGTGTTGACCCCGCTCGGTTCCGTCGTGGCTCCGCCCGGGTCGTTCAACAACGAGCTCGGGCATCCGTGGACCGCACTGCGGGCCGACACCGATACACGTTTTCTCGTGCTGGAGATGTCCGCGCGGGGACGGGGACACATTGCTGCGCTCGCGCAGACCGCACCGCCGCGGATCGGCGTAGTGCTCAACGTCGGCACCGCCCACCTCGGCGAGTTCGGTTCCCGCGAGGCGATCGCCGAGACCAAGGGTGAGCTGCCGGCGTCGCTTCCGGCCGCGGCGGACGGTGGTGTCGCGGTGCTCAACGCGGACGATCCGCTGGTGGCGGCGATGGCGCAGCGGACACAGGCTCGCGTCGTGCTGGTGGGGCAGTCTGGCCGCGCGGACGTCCGGGCCACCGATGTCCAGCTCGACGATCAGGCCCGGGCCAGCTTCACGCTGACCTGCGCCGCCGGCAGCGTTCCGGTGACGCTGGCCGTGCACGGCGAACATCAGATAGGCAACGCTCTCGCCGCTGTTGCCGTCGCGCTCGAATGCGGGGCGACGCTCGAGCAGATCGCCGCGGCTCTCAGGGATGCGACGCCGGTCTCGGCCCGCCGGATGGACGTCCGGGACCGGGCCGACGGAGTCACCGTCGTCAACGACTCGTACAACGCGAACCCGGATTCGATGCGCGCGGCCATCAAGGCGCTGGTGTCGATGGCACGTTCCGATCGTGGTGCGGCACGCCGGAGTTGGGCAGTCCTCGGCGAAATGGCTGAACTGGGTCCAGAATCAGTGGTCGAGCACGATGCGATCGGACGGTTCGCGGTGCGCCTGGACGTAACCAAGCTGATCCTCGTCGGAGCCGGCCGATCTGTCCGCGCGATGTACCAGGGAGCAGTAATGGAAGGTTCTTGGGGTGACGAGGCGGTTCACGTGCCCGACAGCGCGGCTGCGATCGCGCTGCTGGAGCAGGAACTCGAATCCGGTGACCTGGTGCTGGTGAAGGCCTCGCAGTCGATCGGGCTGTGGGAGGTCGCGGACGCTGTCCTGGCGGGACCGGTCACTCGTTCGGAGGCGTCCCAGTGAGACAGATTCTCTTCGCCGCGGGAATCGCACTCGCGGTGTCCATCCTGCTGACGCCCGTACTGATCAAGATCTTCTCGCGACAGGGCTTCGGCCAGGAGATCCGCGTGGAGGGTCCGGCCAGCCACCAGGCCAAACGTGGGACCCCGACGATGGGTGGCGTCGCCATCCTGGCCGGCCTGTGGGCTGGGTACTGGGGTTCGCACCTCATCGGTATCGGCTACGACGCGGAGGGCCCGTCGGCCTCCGGTCTGCTGGTCCTCGGCCTGGCGACCGCTCTCGGCGGTGTCGGCTTTCTCGACGACTTCATCAAGATTCGCAAGCAGCGCAACCTCGGCCTGAACAAGACCGCGAAGCTCGTAGGGCAGCTCGTGGCCGCGGTCGCCTTCGGCATCCTGGCCCTGCAGTTCCGCGGCGGCAGCGATCTCACCCCCGGTAGCGTGCACCTGTCCTACGTGCGTGACATCGCCACCGTCAGCATGGGCTCGATCGTCTTCATCCTTTTCTGCTACTTGCTGGTCAGTGCGTGGTCGAATGCGGTGAACCTCACCGACGGCCTGGACGGTCTCGCGGCCGGTTCGATGAGCCTCGTGCTCGGCGCATACGTGATCATCACGTTCTGGCAGTACCGCAACGCGTGCACCGGGCCGGGGAGCATCGGCCCGTCGAAGGGCTGCTACGACGTCCGTGATCCGCTGGACCTGGCGCTGCTGTGCGCTGCCGGCGCCGCTGCGTGCATCGGCTTCCTGTGGTGGAATGCCGCGCCCGCGAAGATCTTCATGGGTGACACCGGTTCGCTCGCACTCGGCGGCATGCTCGCCGGCCTGTCCATCACCACCCGCACCGAACTGCTGATGGTCGTCATCGGCGCGCTTTTCGTCGCGGAGGCCACCTCCGTCGTCATCCAGGTCGCGGTCTTCCGGTCGAGCCGCCGCCGGGTGTTTCGGATGGCGCCGTTCCACCATCACTTCGAGCTGGGTGGCTGGGCCGAGACTCAGGTGATCATCAGATTCTGGTTGCTGGCCGCGATCGCGTCCGCGATCGGTCTGGCTTTGTTCTACAGCGAGTATCTCGCCGCGCTCGGGGGCTGACTCATGCCGATCGACGCGGTGGGCTCAGCCGTCCCGAGTCCTGAGCTGGACCGACTGCGCGGGGCCCACGTACTGGTCATGGGCGCGGGGATTTCCGGTCGTGCGGTCATCGCGCCGCTGCACGATCTCGGCGCTCGGGTCACCGTCACGGACTCGAACACCGATGCGCTGGGCAGGTGCGTGGACCTCGGCGCGGGAATCGTCCCGTTCGACGAGCTGGCCGCAGAACCCGGCCGGATGGCCGACTTCGCGTTGGTCATCACGAGTCCCGGTTTCCGTCCGGACACGCCGGTGCTGCGCGTGGCCGCGGATGCGGGTATCCCGGTCTGGGGAGACATCGAGTTCACGTGGCGAGTGGACCGCGCGGAGGTCTACGGTCCGCCACGACCGTGGCTCGTCGTGACCGGAACCAACGGCAAGACCACGACGACGTCGATGCTGCACTCCATTCTCGAGGCTGCCGGGGTGTCGTCCGCGGCGTGCGGGAACATCGGGCTGCCGGTCCTCGATGCGCTGCGTGCACAGGGGCCGCGGGTAGACGTGCTGGCCGTCGAGCTGTCGTCGTTTCAGCTGTACTGGGCTCCGTCGGTGTGCCCGGACGCCGGTGTCGTACTCAACATCGCCGAGGATCATCTCGACTGGCACGGCGGCATGCAGGGATATGTCGACGCCAAAGCACAGGCGCTTACCGGTGCGATCGCAGTGGTGGGGTTGGACGACGAGGCTGCTGCCCGGCTCGCGAGCCGCCCCCGAGACGGGCACACTGTCGGATTCCGGCTCGGCGCCCCCGACGTCGGGCAGCTGGGTGTGCGCGGCGGGATGCTGATCGATCGGGCGTTTGCCGATTCCGTGCCGCTCGTCGCCGCCGACGAGATCAGTCCGCCGGGTCCTGCCGGGATTTCGGACGCCCTCGCCGCGGCCGCGCTGGCCCGGGCGATCGGTGTGTCACCCGCGGCGGTTGGCGCCGGTCTGCGGGCATACCGGGTGGGACCGCACCGAGCCGAACTAGTCGGCCGCGTCGGCGAGGTGTCCTATGTCGACGACTCCAAGGCGACCAACCCGCACGCGGCGCGGTCGTCGATCGTCGCTCACGAATCAGTGGTGTGGATAGCCGGAGGGCAGCTCAAGGGCGCGCGCGTCGACGACCTTGTCGTCGAGGTCGCCGATCGCTTGGCCGGCGCGGTACTGCTCGGCCGCGATGCGGACCAGATTGCCCAGGCCCTCGCCCGACACGCCCCCGACGTCCCGGTGGTTCAGCTCCGTTCGGGAGACCATGGTCCGGTGGGCGAACAGATCGCCGGGGCCGAGGTGCTCCACCTCGATCTTGCCGCCGCCGACGCGGAGACCGTGATGGCGGAGGCCGTTCGCGCTGCCGCGGCGCTGGCCGCGCCGGGTGACACGGTCCTGCTCGCCCCGGCCGCCGCATCGCTGGACATGTTCGATTCCTACGGTCACCGCGGTCGCAGCTTCGCCGCAGCCGTCGCGGCGCTCATGGACACCGAGCCGGGGCCCGGGACACCCGGATGACCCAGTCCGCCGAGCGCGCGCCGCGTACGCGGATCGGGGCATGGCTGGCGCGTCCGCTGACGTCGTTCCACCTGGTTGTCACAATTGCGGTGCTGCTGACCGTGCTCGGGCTCGTCATGGTGCTGTCCTCGTCGAGCGTGGAGTCGGTGGCGCAGGACGGTTCGGCGTACGGCAAGTTCGTTTCGCAGCTGATCTTCGCCGGCCTGGGCATGGTGATCTTCTATGTCGCGCTGATGATTCCGGTTCGGATGATGCGCAGGTTCGCGCTGCCCGCTTTCGGAATCACCATTGTGATGTTGATGCTGGTGCTGATCCCCGGCATCGGTACGAAGTCTCAGGGCACGCGCGGGTGGTTCGTGATCGCGGGGTTCTCGCTGCAGCCGTCGGAGCTTGCGAAGATCGCATTCGCCGTGTGGGGCGCGCATCTGCTTGCGACACGGCGACGAGGCGGCGCGTCGCTCAAGGAGATGCTGATTCCGCTGGTGCCGGCAGCGTTGCTGGTGTTCGTCCTGATCGTGCTGCAGCCGGACCTGGGCACCACGATCTCGCTCGCGATCATCCTGCTCGCGCTGCTGTGGTTCGCGGGGCTGCCGCTCAAGATCTTCCTGGGCATGCTCGGCGCCGGCGCCGCTGCCGCGGTCACGCTCGCGTTGACCGCCGGCTACCGCTCGGCCCGGGTACAGGCCTTCTTCAATCCCAGCGCGGACCCGCAGGGTGACGGCTACCAGGCTCGGCAGGCCAAATACGCCCTCGCGGACGGAAGTATCTTCGGCGAGGGCCTCGGGCAGAGTCGCGCCAAGTGGAGCTATCTGCCGAATGCGCACAACGACTTCATCTTCGCGATCATCGGTGAGGAACTCGGCTTCATCGGCGCGGGGGCGGTCATCGGGTTGTTCGCGCTGTTCATCTACACAGGCCTACGCATTGCGCGACGTTCGGTGGACCCGTTCCTGCAGTTGCTCACGTCCACCGCGACCGCCTGGATCACGGGGCAGGCGTTCATCAACATCGGCTATGTGATCGGGCTGCTGCCGGTGACCGGACTGCAGCTGCCGTTGGTGTCCGCCGGCGGCACTTCGACCGCGACGACGTTGCTCATGTTCGGCCTCGTCGCGAATGCCGCGCGGCATGAACCGGAGGCTGTGTCCGCCCTTTACAGCGGGCAGGATGGACGCGTCAGCCGGCTGCTCCGGCTGCCGAAGCCCGCGGCGTATGTCCCTCCGCGGCCGCGTGGCGCGGCGGTGGTCCGGCCGCAGGAGACCCGCAAGGTCCGGCCGACCCGTGAACAGCAGTCGGCGTCTCGGGCACAGCGGAGAGCCGGACATGACGACCCGCGCCGGTCTGTGGACGACCGGCGCCGAACAGACGACAACCGGGGGCGCAGTGCCAACCCAGGGAGCAGTGCCAACCCAGGGAGCAGTGCCAACCCGGGGCGCGGTGCCAACCGGGGGCGCAGTGCCGCCGACGACCAGACACACAGACCGATGACAGACCGGGGACGGCCGACACGTCAGCGCGATCCCCGACCAGGAGAGCGAGGAACGCGTAGGTGAGCGGCGACAAGTCTGCCCTGTCAGTGGTGGTGGCCGGGGGTGGCACCGCCGGGCACATTGAACCGGCGATGGCCGTCGCCGATGCGATCCGTGCCCTCGACCCGTCCGCGACGGTGACGGCATTGGGTACAGAACGCGGACTCGAGACCACGCTGGTGCCCCAGCGCGGCTACCCGCTGGAGCTGATCCCGCCGGTTCCGTTGCCACGCAAGCCCACGATGGACCTGCTCCGGCTGCCAGGCCGCATCCGGCGTTCGGTCGCTGCCGCACGGGCAGTGCTCGACAACGTGGACGCCGACGTCATAGTGGGCTTCGGCGGTTACGTCGCGCTCCCCGCCTACCTCGCGGCTGGTCCGGGGCTGCTCCGGCGCCGACGACGGATTCCGATCGTCATTCACGAGGCGAACGCGAGTGCGGGCATCGCCAACAAGATCGGTGCGCGACGCGCACGGCGCGTGTTGGCCGCAGTCGCGGGATCCGGGGTCGCTGCTCGCGGCGCGGCGGATGCGGAGATCGTCGGTATCCCGGTGCGCTCGTCGATCACGAGCCTCGATCGGGCGGCGTTGCGAGCACAGGCCCGTGAGCACTTCGGATTGCCCCAGGAAGGTCCGGTGCTGCTGGTCTTCGGCGGATCCCAGGGTGCCCGCTCGCTCAACGATGCGGTGTCGGGGGCGGCGAAGGAGCTAGCCGCGGCCGGCATATCGGTGCTGCACGCCTACGGTCCCAAGAACTCGGTGGACGTCGAGTCGACGCCGGTCGCACCGTATGTCGCCGTCCCGTATCTGTCGCGGATGGATCTCGCGTACTCCGCGGCCGACGCGGTCATCTGCCGCTCGGGCGCGATGACGGTCGCCGAGGTCTCGGCGGTGGGACTGCCCGCGGTCTACGTGCCGTTGCCACACGGAAACGGCGAACAGGAACTCAACGCCCGGCCCGTCGTCGCCGCCGGAGGTGGGATGATCGTTCCGGACGCGGAATTGACGCCGCAGTTCGTCGCGGATGCCGTGGTGCCGCTGCTCGGGGATCGGGCACGGCTCGAAGATATGGGCCGCAGTGCGGCGGACGCCGGTCACCGCAGCGCGGCCACGACAGTCGCACAGATCGTTGTCGACGTAGCAAGGGGTAACCGATGAGCGAGCAGCTACCCGAGGGGCTCGAGCGGGTGCACATGGTCGGCATCGGCGGCGCCGGGATGTCCGGCGTCGCCCGGATCCTCTTGGCCAGGGGCGGGCAGGTGTCCGGATCCGACGCCAAGGAGAGCCGTGGGGTGCTGGCACTACGTGCCCGCGGCGCCGTCGTGCGCATCGGACACGACGCCAGTGCGCTGGATCTGCTTCCAGGCGGCGCGACGGCGGTCGTCACGACCCATGCTGCGATCCCCAAGGACAATCCTGAACTTGTCGAGGCCGCTGCCCGTGGCATCCCCGTGATCCTGCGTCCGGCGGTACTGGCGTCGCTGATGAAGGGGCATCGCACCCTGCTGGTGTCCGGAACCCACGGCAAGACCTCGACGACGTCGATGCTCGTGGTGGCGTTGCAACACTGTGGATTCGACCCGTCGTTCGCGGTCGGTGGCGAGCTGAACGAGGCTGGGACGAATGCTCACCACGGCTCCGGCGCGGTCTTCGTCGCGGAGGCCGACGAGAGCGACGGCTCCCTGCTGCAGTACGACCCGGATGTAGTGGTGGTCACCAATATCGAGGCCGACCATCTGGACTACTTCGGTACCAGCGAGGCATACACGCAGGTTTTCGATGACTTCGTCGCCCGCATCGCGCCGAATGGACTGCTGGTTGCGTGCCTCGACGATCCAGGTTCGGCATCCCTCGCGCGGAGGGTTGTCGGTTCCGGTCGTTCTGACATTCGGGTGATCGGGTACGGCACCGAAGAAGGTGCGCGAGATGCAGGGGATGTCCCGGTGGGCGTGCGACTGCTCTCGTGGGAGGCACGTGATGTCGGGGGAGTGGCCCACATCCAGCTGGCCGGTGAGGGCACGCCCCGTTCTCTCGCTCTGAGTGTCCCCGGAAAGCACATGGCACTCAATGCTCTTGCGGCTCTGCTGGCGGGCCTGGACGCGAGTGCGCCGGTGGACGAGCTACTCGAGGGACTCGCCGGGTTCGGTGGCGTGCATCGCCGTTTCCAGCTCACCGGGCGTGAGCGCGGGGTCCGGGTGTTCGACGACTATGCGCACCATCCCACGGAGGTCCGCGCGGTGCTCGGCGCGGCCCGGGAACTCGTCGCGGGCCGCGATCGGCCCGGCCGCGTGATCGTGGTGTTCCAGCCGCATCTGTACTCGAGGACGGTGACGTTCGCGCAAGAATTCGGCGAAGCGCTCGATCTCGCGGACGAGGTGGTGGTGCTGGACGTCTACGGGGCGCGCGAGGAGCCGATTCCCGGCGTCAGTGGTGCGCTCGTAGCCCAGGCGGTGACGAAAGACGTTCACTATCAACCCGATCGATCGCAGGTTCCGCGTCAGGTCGCTACCCTCGCGGAGTCGGGTGACGTGGTGATCACGATGGGCGCCGGCGATGTGACAATGCTCGGCGGCCAGATCCTCGACGCGTTGCGCATTCGACCCAACCACGGCAGTCGTTCGGCGGCAGCGGGATCCGGTACGGAGCTGCAGTGACGGCGCCGCGCCGATCCGGGTCCAGTGCCGACCGGCGTTCACCCCGGCGGTCCACGGACCGCCGAGGCGGGCGTTCACGTAGTACCGTGCGCGAGCGCCGCGAGCCGTCGGTCCGGACCACCACGACCGAACCTACCGGTCGCGGCAGCGCGGATCGTGAACGCGCGCGTTCGTTGCGGCGCAAAGTATTTCTGCTCTCCGGGGTCGCCGTCACGATTGTTGCCGTCCTGTTCGCGGTGCTGTGGTTCAGTCCACTGATGTCGGTGCGGAAGATCGAGTTCGTCGGCGACGGCGTCCTCACCGAGGAGGAGCTACTGCCAGTTCTCGGTATCGCCGAGGGCACGCCGTTGCTGCAGATCGACACCGGGGCAGCCGCTCGCCGTATCGCGGGCAATCCCCGGGTTGCGGAGGCAAGAGTGCAGCGGAACTATCCGTCGACGGTCCGGCTCACCGTGACCGAGCGGATTCCCGTGGCGTTCTTCGATTCCCCGCAGGGTACCCATTTGCTCGACTCGGACGGCGTCGACTTTGCGATCGAGCCGCCGCCGTTCGGAACGGTGCGGCTGGTCACTCCGGCGCCGGGCTCCGAGGATCCGGCGACGACCGCTGCCCTCGGGGTTCTCGAGGCACTGCCCCCGTTGGTACGTGGCCAGGTGGCCGAGGTTGCGGCACCGACGATTTCGAGTGTTTCGGTTAGGCTTATGGACGGGCGGGTCGTGGTGTGGGGCGGTGTCGACAACTCAACGAGGAAGTCGGCAGTGGTCTCCGCGCTGCTCACGCAGCCCGGACAGACCTTCGATGTGTCCAGCCCCGAGCTACCCACAGTAAAGTGAACAGTGATCTGATAGTCCGATGCCCGGAATCCATGTTCCGGGAAGGCTCTGGGCCTGCGCCCCGAGCAAAAACTTGGCGCGCGTCGGCGCGCCTGCTGGCGGATTGCTATGGCACTGCATAGCGTTTCGCTTCACTGGAGTACTTGACATAACCTTAACCCTGTGGTTGAGGTTGAGGGTTTTCCTCATCCCGTACGTACGAGCGCGAAATCCACTCACGGAAGGCGAGAGCCCATGACGCCCCCGCACAACTACCTCGCCGTAATCAAGGTCGTCGGTATCGGCGGCGGCGGCGTCAACGCGGTCAACCGCATGATCGAACAGGGACTCAAGGGAGTCGAGTTCATCGCGGTCAACACCGACGCACAGGCTCTGCTGATGAGTGATGCCGATGTCAAGCTCGATGTCGGTCGCGAACTCACCCGTGGCCTCGGTGCGGGCGCAGACCCCGAGGTCGGCCGTAAGGCCGCCGAGGACCACAAGGACGAGATCGAGGAAGTGCTCAAGGGCGCCGACATGGTCTTCGTCACCGCCGGCGAGGGCGGTGGTACCGGAACCGGTGGTGCGCCTGTCGTCGCGAGCATTGCCCGTAAGCTCGGCGCGCTCACCATCGGTGTGGTCACCCGTCCGTTCTCGTTCGAGGGTAAGCGTCGCGGAGGCCAGGCAGAGGCCGGTATCGCCGCTCTCCGCGAGTCCTGTGACACGCTGATAGTGATTCCGAACGATCGACTGCTGCAACTCGGTGACGCCGCGGTCAGCCTGATGGATGCGTTCCGCAGTGCTGACGAGGTCCTGCTCAACGGTGTCCAGGGCATCACCGACCTCATCACCACCCCGGGCCTGATCAATGTCGACTTCGCGGATGTCAAGAGCGTGATGTCGGGTGCGGGCAGCGCCCTGATGGGCATCGGCTCCTCGCGCGGCGAAGGCCGATCGATCAAGGCCGCCGAGACCGCGATCAATTCCCCCCTGCTCGAGGCGTCGATGGAGGGTGCGCGCGGCGTGCTGCTGTCGATCGCGGGCGGATCGGACCTGGGCCTGTTCGAGATCAACGAGGCCGCCTCGCTGGTGCAGGAAGCGGCGCACATCGACGCGAACATCATCTTCGGCACGGTCATTGACGATTCCCTCGGCGACGAGGTCCGGGTCACGGTGATCGCGGCGGGCTTCGACGGTGGGGCGCCTGCGCGCCGTCCGCTCGACGTCCAGGCCGCTATCGGCCGCAGCAACATCGGTGCCGGCCGGGCCGGTGAGATCGGCCAGTCACCTCGTACCGCAACCCCACCGAGCGATGCGACACCGCCTGCACGCGAGCCAGTCGGTTCGCCTGCCGGGTCGAGCCTGCCGCCGCTGAGTGGCACAGGCGCTTCGCGTACGGTTCCGGTCGGTAACGAGGAAGGCGAAGACGACGACGTCGATGTGCCTTCCTTCATGCGCCGTTGAGCGGGCTCTCCATGACCGGTGTCCGTGTCCGCCGGGTCGTCACGACCCGGGCAGGCGGGGTGTCCGGGGCGCCGTACGAGTCCTTCAATCTCGGTGATCACGTCGGTGACGATCCGGCGGCGGTCGAGACCAACCGCCGCCGGCTCGCCGAGGGCATCGGGCTGCCCTTCGAGCGGCTGGTATGGATGGAACAGATCCACAGCCGCAATGTGACCGTGGTCGACGGACCGGTGGACGCCCCCGTGCCCGCCACCGATGCGCTGGTCACCAAGGTGCCTGGCCTGGCACTGGTGACATTGAGCGCCGACTGTGTCCCGATTCTGCTGTCCGATGACGAAGCCGGTGTCATCGCCGCCGTACATGCCGGACGAATCGGTGCGCGCATCGGCATCGTGCCCAAGGTCATCGGCGCAATGATCGAGCAGGGTGCGCGGCCGGAGCGGATCGGAGCCTTCCTCGGTCCCGCGGCCAGCGGCCGCCAGTACGAGGTACCCGCTGCGATGCAGGCCGACGTCGAGAAGTTCCTGCCGGGAAGCGCGAGCCGGACGGTGAAGGGAACTCCCGGATTGGATCTGCGGGCGGGGCTGCGTCGCCAGCTCCTTGCGGCCGGAGTCTCCGGTGTCGCAGAGGATCCGCGCTGCACGATCGAGGACCGCACTTTGTTCAGTCATCGCCGGGGCTCGCCCACCGGACGGCTCGGCGCCGTGATCTGGATGGATCCGTCCGGGGACGAGTGACGGGTGATGAGTAGGCGCGAGGACATCGCATCGGCGCTGAGGTCGGTGCGCGACCGGCTCGATGCGGCGTGCCGGGCCGCGGGCCGGGACCCGGCCGCGGTCGCGATGCTGCCGGTCACCAAGTTCTTTCCGGTGTCGGATGTACACATCCTGTACGAGCTCGGTTGTCGTGAGTTCGGTGAATCCCGTGAGCCTGAGGCGAGCACCAAGGTCGCGGAGTTCCGCACGACCGGAGCTTCGCCGGATGAGGTCCGCTGGCATATGATCGGTCGCCTGCAGCGGAACAAGGTCAAGTCGGTTGTCCGCTGGGCCGATGTGGTGCATTCGGCGGACAGCTCGCGACTGGTCGATACGCTCGATGCCGCGGTCGCCGATTCGATCGAGGCCGGTGGCCGCACTCGGCGGCTCGACGTGCTGCTCCAGGTCAGCCTCGATGCCGATCCGGCTCGGGGCGGGGTGCCGGTAGCGGAACTCGCTGCGCTGGCCGACCGGGTCGAGTCAGCCCCCAGCCTGAATTTTCGGGGTCTGATGGCGGTGCCTCCGCTGGACTCGGATCCGGCCCGCGCCTTCGAGCAATTGGCGGCCGTCCACGCAGATCTGCTCCGCACTCATCCACGCGCGACGGAGCTGTCCGCCGGGATGACCGGAGACCTCGAAGCGGCAGTCGCCCACGGCTCCACGTGCGTGCGTGTCGGAACCGCACTGCTGGGGTCTCGACCGATAGCCTCGAAATGATCGCCAGCCAGATGAAGATCGTCAGTCAGCCCCGCCCAGGAAGGTCGATCAATGAGCACCCTGCACAAGTTCAAGGCTTACTTCGGCATGGTTCCCCTCGAGGACTTCGAGGACGACTATATCGATGAGCCGGGGCAGGCCCGCCGGGACTACGCCGAGCCCGGATACGCGGCTTCCCGCCGCGACGAGATCGAAGACGACTTCGACCGCTACGACTCGTCGGCCCCGCGTGGATCGGCGCGTATCGAGCCGATCGCCCCGCGGGCGACCCGGCCCGCGCCCAGCGCTGCGCCGCGAGGAACTACTCGTGGCGCGCTTGCGGTCGACTCCAGGATGGATCGACTCGAAGGCCGTCGCCCGACGGTCGACGAGGCCGGCCCACTGTCGAAGATCACTACGCTGCGTCCCCGTGACTACGGCGAGGCCCGGACGATCGGTGAGCGCTTCCGCGACGGCAGCCCGGTGATCATGGATCTGGTCGAGATGAGCAACGCCGACGCCAAACGCCTCGTCGATTTCGCGGCCGGCCTCGCCTTCGCGCTGCGTGGCTCGTTCGACAAGGTGGCCACGAAGGTGTTCCTGCTCTCACCCGCCGATATCGACGTCTCCGCGGAGGAGCGTCGCCGCATCGCGGAGACCGGCTTCTACAACCAGAAGTAAGTTCGTTCGCCGAGGGACAATCTGCCGTCCGGACCGAATGGACCGCACGCCGCAAGGTGTGACGAGAGACTCGGTGAGGGCGGGGGTTTTGATCGACCGGTCGTTGTCAGGCAAAGTGAAGGTGTGGCCGTGTTCTCGGTGATCTACATGATCCTGTTCGTCTTCTGGCTGTTGCTCATCGGGCGGATCATCGTCGAGTTCATCCGGGTTTTTGCCAGGGACTGGCGCCCATCGGGTTTCGTCGTCGTGATTCTCGAGGCGATCTTCACGGTCACGGACCCTCCTGTGAAGCTTCTGCGCAGACTGATTCCACCGATCTCGCTGGGCGGCGTGCGGTTGGATCTGTCGATCATGGTGCTGCTGTTCCTGCTGTTCATTCTCATGCAGGTGGTCGGCGGACTGGCTTCGTCGGGCACATTCGTGTGACAGAATGGCCCGCAGTTACAGTGTGATGGGTAACGAAATGGTTAACGAGTACGCGCGACGCGCTAGAACTGAATGCGTGCTAGACCGCCAATTGACGCGTGAAGGGATCCTTCCATGCCGCTGACTCCAGCTGATGTGCACAACGTCGCGTTCAGCAAGCCTCCTATAGGGAAGCGTGGCTACAACGAGGACGAGGTCGATGCCTTCCTCGACCTCGTCGAGCAGGAGCTGTCGCGACTGATCGAGGAGAATGCAGACCTCCGTCAGCGGGTGGGTGAGCTCGATCAGGAGCTCGCCGAGTCAAAGAACGCGCCGCGCCCGGCCGCGACTGCAGCAGCTCCCGTCCCGGCGCCGGCGCCTGAGCCCGTCCGCGTGGTCGAGCAGCCCAAACCGGCTCCGGTCCCTGTGGCCGCACCGCCTCGGTCCGAGGATGCCAACATGCAGGCCGCGAAGGTACTCGGCCTTGCGCAGGAGATGGCCGACCGGCTCACCGGCGACGCCAAGGTGGAGGCCGAGCAGCTGCTCAGCGATGCTCGCACCAACTCGGAGCGTCTCGTGAGCGAGGCCCGCACCAAGTCGGAGACCATGGTTGCCGACGCCAAACAGAAGTCCGAGTCGCTGCTGTCGGACGCGCAGACTCGTTCGGAGACCCAGCTGCGTCAGGCCAAGGAGAAGGCCGATGCTTTGCAGGCGGACTCCGAGAAGAAGCACACCGAGATCATGGCGACCATCAACCAGCAGCGCACCGTGCTGGAGGGTCGGATCGAGCAGTTGAAGACGTTCGAGCGCGAGTACCGCGTGCGGCTCAAGTCGTACCTGGAATCGCAGCTCGAGGAGCTGGAGCAGCGCGGTTCGGCAGTTCCGGTCGACGGCGGCCAGGACAATTTCGGCCAGTCGGGTTCACAGTCCGGCTTCCGGCAGTCGTTCGCCAAGGGAAACAACTAATCGAGCCGACGCCCGGTCGGCTCTCGAGCAGAGGCTGAATCGTGCTGGTCATGACGCTGGTCCTCGCGGCAGTGGGGTTCGCCCTACTTGTGATCGCCCTGATGACCGGATCCGTCATCTGGGCGTGGGGATGTATCTCGGTTTGTGTCGCGGGTGCCGTTCTGCTGCTCGTCAGTGCGCTGGCAAACAGAAGAACGGCCCCGGCGTCGTCGGTCGGTGGGTCCGACTCGCCTGAAGCCGGCGACAATGAGCCGGGTACGTCCGATGCCGGCAATTCCAGTCGAGACTGACCACAGAGCTACACTGAACGCACAATCGGCGACGATCCGGCCATCACCGGTGAGCCTTCGGAAGAACGGTCGATCAGTCCTCCCGGTGGGGGCGTCGACTTATTAGACCCGAACGGGTGGGCCCGTCACAGCCCTCGATCGAGTGGCCCGGCCCGCGCAGGCGGAGGCGGGCAAGCGGGGTGGTACCGCGGTTACGGCGTACAGGGCGCCGTTGTCGTCCCCGTGCCGGAAGTTGGGCACGAGGAGCCACGCGGTGACCAGTAACGAATCCATCCCTCCCCAGACGAACGACGGGTACCCCCGCGTCGATCTCGTCGGCGGACGCGCTACCGGAAGTGTGTCCTTCCCGGCGCTCGAGCAGAAGGTGCTCGCGGCATGGGACGCCGACGGCACGTTCGAAGCCAGCGTCGCGAACCGTGAGGGTGCCGAGGAATTCGTGTTCTACGACGGCCCGCCCTTTGCGAATGGCCTGCCGCACTATGGCCACCTCCTCACCGGGTACGTCAAGGACTTGATCCCGCGCTACCAGACGATGCGTGGCAAGAAGGTGGACCGCAGGTTCGGCTGGGACTGCCACGGCCTGCCCGCGGAGCTCGAGGCGGAGAAGCAGCTCGGCATCAAGGACAAGTCGCAGATCGACGCGATGGGCCTCGCCGAGTTCAACGCCTACTGCAAGCAGTCGGTTCTCCGGTACACCGACGAGTGGCGCGACTACGTGACTCGACAGGCTCGGTGGGTCGACTTCGACAACGATTACAAGACGCTGGATCTGGACTTCATGGAGTCCGTGATGTGGGCGTTCAAGGAGCTCCACGACAAGGGCCTGATCTATCAGGGCTTCCGGGTGCTCCCGTACAGCTGGTACGAGCAGACACCGCTGTCGAACCAGGAGACCCGCCTCGACGACGCCTACAAGATGCGTCAGGACCCGGCGGTCACGGTCGATATGGTCCTGACGGCAGAGGGGTCCCCGCTGGACGGCGCGAACGCGCTGATCTGGACCACGACGCCGTGGACGCTGCCGTCGAACCTCGCGATTGCGGTGCACCCCGACGTCGATTACGTGCAGGTGCGGGCGGCGAGCGGAGCGACGGGAGATGGATCCGGCGCGGACGGTAAGCGCTATGTCCTCGCCGCGGCACGCGTCGGCCACTATGCCCGCGAGCTCGGCGAATCACCCGAGGTTCTCGGCGAGTACAAGGGCGCCGAGCTGATCGGACTCACCTACACGCCGCCCTTCGACTTCTTCCACGGTCCCGGCAAGGGGCACGAGAACGCGCACCGCGTGCTGTCGGCCGACTACGTCACCACCGACTCCGGTACCGGAATCGTCCACCTCGCACCGGCTTTCGGTGAGGAGGACATGGACTGTGCGACTGCGAACGGCATCGAGATCGTGCAGCCGCTGGACGCGGGCGGCAAGTTCACGTCGATGGTGCCGCCGTACGAAGGCCTACAAGTTTTCGATGCAAACCCGGTCATCATCAAGGATCTCAAGGCCGCCGGAAAGCTGCTGCGGCACGAGACGATCGAGCACTCCTACCCGCACAGTTGGCGATCGGGCCAGCCGCTGATCTACATGGCGGTGCCCTCGTGGTTCGTCGCGGTCACCAAGTTCCGCGACCGCATGGTCGAGCTCAACCAGGAGATCACCTGGGTGCCCGAGCACATCAAGGACGGCCAGTTCGGCAAGTGGCTCGAGGGTGCCCGCGACTGGAACATCAGCCGAAACCGCTACTGGGGCAGCCCGATCCCGGTGTGGATCTCGGACGACCCGTCCTACCCGCGGGTGGACGTCTACGGTTCCCTCGATCAGCTCGAGGCGGACTTCGGTGTGCGCCCGACGGATCTGCACCGGCCGATGATCGACGAGCTGGTCCGGCCGAACCCGGACGACCCGACCGGCAAGTCGATGATGCGCCGCGTTCCCGAGGTGCTCGACTGCTGGTTCGAGTCGGGCTCGATGCCGTATGCACAGGTGCACTACCCGTTCGAGAACCGGGATTGGTTCATCGGGAAGAGTGGTGCGACGGCGGATGACGCCGCGCACTTCCCGGGCGACTTCATCGTCGAGTACAACGGGCAGACCCGCGGCTGGTTCTACACGCTGCATGTGCTGGCGACGGCGCTGTTCGACCGTCCGGCGTTCAAGACCGTTGCGGCGCACGGCATCGTCCTCGGTGACGACGGCCAGAAGATGAGCAAGTCGAAGGGCAACTACCCGGACGTCAAGGAGGTGTTCGACCGCGACGGCTCGGACGCCATGCGCTGGTTCCTGATGTCGTCGCCGATCCTGCGCGGCGGCAACCTGATCGTCACCGAGCAGGGCATCCGGGAAGGCGTGCGTCAGGCGCTGCTGCCGTTGTGGAACGCATGGAGTTTCCTGCAGCTGTACGCGTCCAAGCCCGGCCAGTGGCGGACCGACTCGCCGAACGTGCTCGACAAGTACATCCTGGCGAAGCTCGCGGCGACGCGGGACGCGATCACCGAGGACCTCGAAGTCACCGATATCGCGGGTGCCTGCGACGAATTGCGCACCTTCTGCGACGCACTCACCAACTGGTATGTGCGTCGTTCGCGCAGCCGCTTCTGGGACGAGGACCGGGACGCGATCGACACGCTGCACACCGTGCTCGAGGTCGTCACCCGCCTGGCGGCGCCGCTGCTGCCGATGGCGACCGAGGTGATCTGGCGCGGTCTCACCGGTGGTCGTTCGGTACACCTGACGGACTGGCCGTCGGCGTCCGAGCTGCCGGCCGACGCCGACCTGGTCGAGGCGATGGACGACGTCCGTGGTGTCTGCTCGACGGTGCTGGGTCTGCGCAAGGCGCAGAACCTCCGGGTGCGGCTGCCGTTGCCCGAGGTCACCGTCGCGGCGCCCGACGCCGAGCGGTTGCGCCCGTATCTGGGTCTGATCGCGGACGAGGTGAACGTCAAGAAGGTCGACATCACGGCGGACATCGACGTACACGGACGCTTCGAATTGGTCGTCAACGCGCGTGCCGCCGGTCCGCGCCTGGGCAAGGATGTTCAGACGGTCATCAAGGCGGTGAAGGCGGGCGACTGGACAGAGAAGGACGGCGTGGTCACAGTGTGGCCGGGTCGCTCCGCAGGCTCCGCTCCCGCCGAACCTTCGGGTCGCTCCGCAGGCTCCGCTCCCGCCGGCATCGAGCTGCTGCCGTCCGAGTACACCCAGCGACTGGTCGCTGCCGAGCCCGAGTCGACAGCCGCCCTGCCGGGCGGTGCGGGACTCGTCGTCCTCGACTCGCAGGTGACCGAGGAGCTCGAGGCCGAGGGATGGGCCAAGGACCGCATCCGCGAGCTGCAGGACGCGCGCCGTGCCGCAGGTCTCGATGTCTCCGATCGGATTTCGGTGAAGCTGCAGGTTCCGGCCGAGCAGTTGGACTGGGCGATACGGCACCGGGACCTGATCGCGGGCGAGATCCTCGCGACCACGCTCGAGCTCGGCGAAGTCGGCGGCGACGCGGTCGTCGATCTGGGCGAGGGTGTGCGTGCCACGGTCTCGAAGGCCTGAGCCGGCAGGAGAATCTGCCCCGGGGGGACGACGGCGCCCGCTGTCGTCCCCCCGGCGTAGTTTGCAGCCATGGACTCCACCGTCCCCGATCCCACGCGTAGCCGCCGGTGGGTCCTGCACCTCGACATGGACGCGTTCTTCGCGTCTGTCGAGCAGCTGACCCGCCCGACGCTACGCGGCCGCCCGGTGCTGGTCGGAGGGCTCGGGGGCAGGGGAGTGGTCGCCGGGGCGAGCTACGAGGCGCGGGTGTTCGGCGCCCGATCGGCGATGCCGATGCATCAGGCGCGTCGCCTGGTGGGCGCGTCGGCCGTCGTGCTGCCGCCCCGCGGTGCGCTGTACGACCAGGTCAGCCGCCATGTCTTCGAGGCTGTGCGGTCGCGGGTTCCGGTTCTCGAACAGCTCTCGCTCGACGAGGCGTTCGGCGAGCCGGCCGAACTCGTGGGGGCGGGCGCGGCGGAGGTCGAGCGCTACTGCGAGGGCCTGCGCGCACTCGTGCTCGCCGAGACCGGTCTGGTCGCGTCGATCGGCGCCGGTGCCGGCAAACAGGTCGCCAAGATCGCCTCGGGTCTGGCGAAGCCCGACGGGATCACCGTCGTCTCGCCCGACGTCCAGCAGGAACTGATGGAGTCGTTGCCGGTGCGGAAACTGTGGGGTATCGGTCCGGTCGCGGAGGAGAAGCTCAAGCGGCTCGGTATCGACACTGTCGGTGCACTGGCTGCGCTGCCCGAGGCGGAGGTGGCCTCGGTGCTGGGCAGCACGATCGGTCCGGGTCTCCAACGTCAGGCCCGTGGCATCGACGATCGGCCCGTCGCCGAGCGCGCCGATGCGAAGCAGGTGAGCGCGGAGACGACCTTCGCGGCGGACATCGTGACGCTCGCCGGTCTGCGGAGGGCAGTCGAGGCGAGCGCCGCCGCCGCGCACAGGCGACTCGACCAGGACGGTCGCGCAGCCCGAACGGTGGTGCTCAAACTACGTAAATCAGACATGAGCATCGTCACTCGTTCACTCACCCTGCCCTATGCGACGACCGATCGGCAGACGCTGACCGCGACGGCTCAACGGCAGGTCATCGATCCCCTCGAACTCGGGCCGATCCGCTTGGTCGGTGTCGGCTACGGCGGTCTGTCCAGGGTGCGTCAGGGCTCGTTGTTTCCCGAGCTCGATCAGGGTGAGAACTTGTCGGAAGGTGTGGGGGAACAGCCGGATTCGAATCCGCCGGAGCCGTTGGACGACAGTCCGCGGTGGCGTCCGGGGCTCGACGTCGCCCACGCCGAGTATGGTCATGGATGGGTCCAGGGAGCGGGCCACGGGGTGGTGACGGTGCGGTTCGAGACGCGAAGCAGTGGGCCGGGGTTTTCGCGCACGTTCGCGGACAGCGAATCGGGCCTGGTCGTTGCGGATCCGATCGAGAGTCTCAAATGAGGTCGACTCCGCCACCGGTAGGCTTGCTGTGAACCGGCGTCATAGCTGGGATAGTCGACGACATCCTGACTGAACCATGAATGATGTTCGACCGAGAATGAAAAGGACAAGCACTTGAAGCTTCGGAAGATGACAATCGCCGGCGTGGCGATCGCCGCCGCACTGACCATGTCTGCTTGCTCGGACAACGGCTCCGACGAGCCCAAGACCACCACTGCCAAGGCCACCACCAGCACCACGGTGACTGCCCCCGAGGCCGCGGCGCCCACGGTGGCTGAGCTCAACGCGATGCTGGCGAAGGCGTTCGACGAGAGCATCCCGCTCGACCAGAAGGTGCAGCTGGTGCAGGGCTCCGAGGCCGATCCGGAGCTGATCAATCAGGTCGCGGCAGCCGCCAAGGCGAACAACGCCGGTATCGAGGTTCTCGATATCACCCCGACCGGCGACGGCATTGTCACTGCGGGTGTCAATCTGACCGTCAACGGTCAGACCCAGCCGGCCACCGTGAACTTCGTCGAGGAGAGCGGCGTCTGGAAGATGTCGAAGGAAAACGCCTGCATGATCGTCTCGATGGCTCAGCTCACCTCGCCTGCCTGCCCCGCGTAACGCGTTCCGACACAATGATGCCGGCGTCACCCGTAGTGGTGGCGCCGGCATCGTCGTGTCGTCAGGCTCTGGCCCGCAGTTGCCGTCAGGTGCCGGCCGCGCTGCGGATTCGCTCGGTTGCCGTACGGGCCAGCCCATTCAGCACCACGCTGTCGGCTGGATCCGGACCCGTCGTGACCACCTGCACCACGGTCGACCCGACCACCGCGAGCACCGCGTCGGACACCAGGGTGAAGCCCTCGCTGGTAGTGGTCACCCGGACCGAGGCCGACGCGTCGCCCACCGGGGGCTGCTGCAGGGGCTCGAGCCGATACTGCACCGGCGTTCCGTCGGCGTCGGCCCCGCGGTAGGCCCTGCACTCGCGGAACGTGGCCTGCACGACTGCGAACGCATCGGCGGCTCCGGTTCCGGGGTAACTGGCGGCGTCGACGTCGATGCTGGTGAAACCAGGTCCGGCGAAGTTGCCCTCGGCATCGGTCACGGCGCTGGGGAACTGCCGGGCCACGATGTCGAGGACGTTCGCGCATCGGGCCGGGTCGGTGCCGGGTCGATCGGCGGCGCCGTCGTCCGGTGCCGGGTCGAGCCCCAGATCCGCCACCGGGTCCGGCAGTGGTGCGAAGCCTGGCGGTAGATCAGCTGCGGTGAGCAGCGCGGCCCGCAGCGCGTCGGGGTCGGTGATCGGGCCGGCCGTCGGTGGATTCGGCGCGGTCGCTGCCGCTCCCAGATCGGCCGACGTGGTCGGGGCCGGCTCATCGCCTGATCCGCCGCACGCGGTGAGCGTGACCCCGCCGGCGACGATTGCGGCGGCAATCGCGGACCGGCGTCGTGTCAATTCGCCCACTCGACTCGTTCCCCGGTGGTCTGACGCAGCCGCATGGTGCTTGCCGGATCGCTGAACAACTGTGTGCCGTCGACCGTGATCGACCCGCCGACGGGCAGCGGCAAGGACGGGTCGATGATCACGCTTCCCGCGCCCTGCAGTGTGTAGGACTCGACGTCGAGGGTTCCCGCGCCGTTCGGCAACTCGAATACCGGCGATTTGGGGGTTTGCTCGATGCGGACGTCGATGGTCAGCCGGTCGCCGTCGCGCGCTGTCAGGGTGGCGGTGGTCACCTGATCCAGCGCGACTGCGCTCATCACCTGCTGGCGTATCTTCCACACTGCGCCGACCCCGATCGGCTGATCGGGAAACGCGACGGTGCGGTATACGGCCTGGTAGAAGGCCTGCTCGATCATCGAGCGAGCCTTGTTCTGGGCGTCTGGGTCCGGGCGCAGTCGCAGCGCCGTCACGGCTCCGGAGGTGCTGATGGTGAAACCGGCGTGCGATCCAGTGGCGGGCTCGAGTAGGCCGGTGATTGCGTCGTCCGGGGTGGTGAGGTCGCCGAGCGTGAGGTCGATCGTCGTACTCGGGACGGTGTTCGATACGGCCTGGGTGACGAGCACGGTCAGTGGCATCGTCATCGTCGGCGTCGAGAAGTCCTGTGCTGGTTGGTCGTCGATCTGTTGCAGGACTGTGGCGGTGGTCACCAGCTGGGCCTGTTGTCGGGTGCCCTGTGCCGGGCGCGACTCGATCAGGGCGCGTGGTTCGGCGCCCGCCTCGACGATCTCGGTGGTCGCGGCGGTGACCGGGACAGTCACCTCGTCGGACGCGGCACCGACCGCGTCCGGACTCGCCGGGGCGGCATCGCCGCCGCTGCTGCACCCGGTGACTAGGGCGCTGAGGGTGAGGGTCGCCGCGAAGAGCGCGGTTCCCGGACGGATGAACTTCGACGGCAGTGGCACACCACCAGGTTAGTGTGCGCGGGTGGGATGACCGGTCCGTCTCCCGAGTAAGGGATGATGGCGGAGTGAGCGACGACCGCACCGACAGCGACGACTGCACTGTGGAAGGTAAGCCGATCCCCGATCCACCCATTCCGGAACCCGACACCCCCGTCGGGTCGCCGTCGGGTCCACGGCGCATGCGCATGCTGGTCACGATCGCGGCGGTGGTCCTCGCCCTGGACCTGCTGACCAAGGTCCTCGCGGTGGCATTCATCGATCCGAGGGACCCGATTCGGATCGTCGGTGACACGGTGACGCTGACGCTGATCCGCAATCCGGGTGCCGCCTTCTCCATGGCGACCGGGATGACGTGGCTGCTGACGTTGGTCGCGGTCGGTGTCGTCATCGGTGTGGTCAGGATCGGTCGAACTCTCAGTTCGCCGTGGTGGGCGCTGGGCCTCGGCCTGGTACTCGGTGGTGCGCTCGGTAACCTGATCGATCGGATCTTCCGTTCGCCCGGTCCGCTCCAGGGCCACGTGGTGGACTTCGTCTCGGTCGGATGGTGGCCGGTGTTCAACGTCGCCGACTCGTCGATCGTGTGTGGTGCGGTGCTTCTCGTCGCGCTGACGCTGTTCGGTGTCGAGCCGAGTGGTGTCCGGGCTTCGCGAAAGGGGGACGCGGCATGAGGGAGACGCGTTCGATGCCGGTTCCCGACGGGCTCGACGGGATGCGGGTGGACGCCGGGCTGGCGCGCCTGCTGGGGCTTTCGCGGACCGCGGTAGCCGCGCTCACCGAGGAGGGCGCCGTTCAGCTCGACGGCAGCGCCGTAGGCAAGTCCGACCGGCTTTCGGCGGGCTCCTGGCTCGAGGTGGAACTGCCCGAGCCTGCGCGGGAGCTGACGATCGAGGCCGAGCCGGTCGAGGGGTTGGAGATCCTGTACGCCGACGACGACATCGTCGCGGTCGACAAGCCGGTCGGCGTTGCGGCCCACGCGAGTGTCGGCTGGACCGGTCCGACGGTGATCGGTGGTCTCGCGGCGGCCGGATTCCGGATCTCGACTTCCGGCGCTCACGAGCGGCAGGGCATCGTGCACCGGCTGGACGTCGGGACCTCCGGCGTCATGGTGGTCGCGACGTCCGAGCGGGCCTACACGGTGCTCAAGCGGGCGTTCAAAGAGCGCACCATCGACAAGCGCTACCACGCGCTGGTGCAGGGGCATCCAGATCCGAGCAGCGGCACCATCGATGCGCCGATCGGCCGGCATCGCAGCAACGACTGGAAGTTCGCGGTCACGGCGGACGGTAAGCCGAGCATCACCCATTACGACACGGTCGAGGCGTTCCAGGCGGCGAGCCTGCTCGACGTCCACCTCGAGACGGGCCGCACTCATCAGATCCGGGTGCACTTCTCGGCGCTGCGCCACCCGTGCTGCGGTGATCTCACCTATGGCGCGGATCCGCGTCTGGCCGAGCGGCTGGGCCTCGAGCGTCAGTGGTTGCATGCGCGCTCGCTGGGCTTCGCACACCCCGCCGACGGGCATTGGGTCGAGATCGCCAGTGAGTACCCGAAGGACCTGCAACACGCGCTCGGAGTCCTGCGGGGAACCTGAGATGAGTTCGCGTGCGTGGCCCGTGGTCGTGGCGGGCGCGGTTCTGGCCGTGGTCGTCGTCGGGCTGGGCGTGCTCAATCCGGTGCGGCCGGCCCGGATCTCGACCGACCGGCTCGGACCGGACTCGGGTGAACAGGTCGCCGACTATCTCGGCCGCGCCCGGGCCTCGCTCGACGACATCTCGCTCGAGGAGCCGGACCGTGGGGAGCAACACTGGGCCTTGGTATCGCTGGACGCCCCGATGACGGCGTCCGGCCTGCTCGAGACGGTCGGTGAACTTCGGATCTCGCAGGTGTTGTTCCAGGTTCCGATCGATCGAGTGCAGACGCCGATCGCGGCCGTTCCCGTCGCGGCGAATCCGGCGGCGGTTCTGCGTGCCCCGGCGGTGGCATCGGCCCGGCTGGCGACGAGCGGTGGCATCGGTAACCGACAGTTGCAGATCGCGGCGTATTCGGCGGCGCGCCTGTCCGAGGGCTGTGCTTGTGTGGTCGGGGCAGCGGTGCGCGGGACCCTCGAGCAGCTGACCGGACTGACCGCCCAGCCGACGGTTCGGGCCGTCGAAGCTCTGCCGGCGGACGCGGTGTCGGGCGCTTTCGCCGTCAGCCCGTTGCTGCCGGAGCACACGACAGTTGTCGCGCCCGGTCCCGATGACGGCCCGGTGCCGCCGCTGCGGTGACACAATCGCCGTCATGTCCACGAAACTCGTTGTTGCGGTGACGGTGATAGCGCTCGCCTCCGTGGCGCCGGCGGCGGCCGACGCCGAAACGGCGCGTGCAGCGGGCGGGCTCGAGCCTCTCGTGTCGGCGATCTCGCTGCGGCTGTCCACCGCCGATCAGGTGGCGTCCGCCAAGTGGGGGACCGGCAAGCCGATCGACGACCCGGACCGTGAGGGGCAGGTCTACCGCGCCGCGCTGTCGGCGGCCCGGGACGAACAGCTCGATCCTGCACGCGTCGAGCAGATCTTCCGTACACAGATCGATGCGAACAAGGCCGTTCAGCGCGGCCTTTTCCTCTTCTGGCAGACCGTGCCTCCGGCGGCGCCCGTGCAGCGGCCGGATCTGGCGGCGGTCCGGCCGCTGCTCGACTCGCTCAACGTCGAGATCGTTTCTCAGATCGGGGAACAGCGGGTAACGCTGGCCGCCGCCGACTGCGTGCCCGCGCTGGCGTCGGCCGCGGTGAGGGCTGCTACGGCGCAACGCCTCGACGGCCTGCATTCGGTGGCACTCGTGCACGCGGTGAGTGCGCTGTGCGGCCCGGTGTCAGCCCGCTGATCGGCAGTCGTCGGCTCTCTCACGGAGGGCGACGTCGAGCCGCTGATCTCGGGCCGTTCGATGGGCGATGACGGCGGCGCCCCCGAGGACCACCGCATAGGTCAGGAGATAGAGGTTGACGAGCACATCCCACGGCATCCAGATGGGCGGGAAGAGGTACAGCCCGACTACCGCCACGTCGGGGAAATGGTACGTCCATGACCCCGCAACCAGGAAGAGCGCGGCGGCACCGAGCCACCACCAGGGGTTCGTCAGTGCCCGGTGGACGAGGAAGACCAGTAGCGGCACGAACCACACCCAGTGGTGGCTCCACGTGAACGGCGAGATCACTGCCGCACTCATGCCGGCGACCGTGACCGCGAGGAGGACCTCGCCGACGCGGTGGAGCCGGACCACCACCCACATACTCGCGGCGGCGACGATCGCGGCAGTCAGTAGCCACAGCCAGGTCGGCGCAGGCTCGCCGATGAGGCGGGCGATCACGCCTCGCAACGACTGGTTCGCGGGATGCAGATCGTCCGCGATCCGACTGGAGTTGAAGAATGTCTCGGTCCAGTACTGCCGAGAATCGTCGGGCAGCACAAGCCAGCTCACGCCGACCGTCGCCGCAATCGTTCCGGCCGCGACCGCCGCTGCCCGCCACTGACGCAACGCGAGATAGAACAAGACGAAGTACCCCGGCGTCAGCTTGATGCCTGCTGCGATACCGACTCCGACTCCCTTCAGGCGACTTCCCTCGCCGCGTGAGGTATCCCACAGGATCAATGCCATCAGCACCAGATTGATCTGACCGTAGAACAGCGTCGTGCGAACCGGCTCGAGGAAGATGCACACGATGGTCAGCAGGGACGAGACGCTCAGCACGTATGGGGTGATCCGGTAGCCGAGCATCCGCCAGCAGAAGGCGATGATCGCCGCCAGCAGAACGATGTTGACGGCCAACCAGATGTACTTGTCAGTCCCGCCCGGCAGCAGTCCGAAGGGCAGGAAGGTCAGCGTCGAGAACGGGGTGTACGTGTAGAGCAGACCATGGACGAACGGTTCGGTGTAGAGCGGTAACTCCTCCATCACGTGCCGGGCGCCATCGCGATAGACGTCGAGGTCGGCGCCGCCTTCCAACAGCCCGAGCCTGGGCGTCCGCAGGCCCACGATCGTCACGAACAGCGCTGCAGACGCCGCTGCCCACGACACGAAGAGCACGAAGCTCGGCCATCGGAATGGGAGCTCCCGGGTCTTCTTTCCGTCGTAGCCACCGGAAACCCGCGGCACCTCATCTGCGGCAGTGTCACGCATATCTGGACAGGCCCTCCCCGGACGTCGCCCTGCCCCAATGCAAGAACGATGCAGGACAAAAGTAGCCGACCGTTCGATTCTCAGAAACCCGGGCAGTCGATACCCGGTCGGCGTGGTGGTTGGGTGTCTTCATATGCGGTCTGGGTAACCTGTCTCGGTGTTCCTTACTCGGATGGTTGCAGCGAGAGTGCCGCGTCGGATGCTGTCGGTCTTCGTGCGCAACGCGGAACTGCTGAAGTTCCTGACCGTTGGAGCGATTGCATTCGTCACCACATCGGTGCTGTTCTTCGGTTTGAAGTGGACGGTACTGGATGGCAAGCCGGTGACCGCGAATGTTGTGGCAGTGTTGGTGGCAACCGTGCTCTCGTACGTGCTCAACCGCGAGTGGGCGTTCACCGCGCGAGGCGGTCGCGAGCGCCGACACGAGGCGGCCCTGTTCTTCTTGGTTGCCGGTGTGGGCATGGCGATCAACCAGCTGCCGTTGGCGGTATCGCGGTATGTGCTCGATCTGCAGACCCCGCATGTGTCCCCGCTCGTTGAGAACGTTGCCGACTTCATCAGTGCGATGATCATCGGCACCCTGATCGCGACCGTGTTCCGCTGGTGGGCGATGCGCAAGTTCGTCTTCCCGCAGCTGGTGGTGCCGGAGATCGAGAACGACATACGCGTGCAGGAGAACCAGCGGTAACGACAACGCCGGACACAGTGGGACAGGGCGTCGATGCTGGGCCGGATGCAGGTATCAGCCCTCGGTGAGGTCTTGGGCGAAGGTCACCTTGTTGCCGTCGGGGTCCGCAATGACAAGGGTCTTCACGACGTCCGGGTACTCCTCGACCGCGCCGATGTCTACCCCGGCGCTCGTGCACAGGTCAATCTGCGCGTCCAGATCATCGACGCCGACAACCACATTGGTGCGCCCGGCGGTGTCCGGATCGACGGTGACCTGGATCCATGCGTTCTCTGCAATCTGCCATTCGGCTATGCCGTCCATCGGTTCGACATCGGCAGGTCGGCCGAGCCACGTGGCGTACCACGCCGTCGCGGTCGAGAAGTCCTTGACGGGGAGTACGGCGATGACGCTGTTCATCGTCGAGCTGGCCATTGTCTCTCACCTTGTCCTTCGTGCTGTTCGGGTGCTGGCTACCTGGCTGGTTCGGGGTTGGGCTGGTAGTCGGGAGTGTAGGCGTGGGCAACGACAGCACCGGCCTCGGCGACTCGTGACGAGGCCGAACGCACCCGCGAGCGATTCGAAATCCGCAACGGCCACCGCGCTGCCGTGCCCTCGCACCGCGCTGGCCAACACGCCTAGGGCGTGTCTCCTGTTTCGTGAGGGATCTCAGCCAGATGGGGACCGCTGAGAGAACTACGCCCGCGCGGTAAGTCAGGGCGAGCTCGTCGCAGCGTGTGGCGATGCAGCTCACCTTGTCGCGGTGGTCGCTGAACCAGCCCTCCTCGCCGAACCTGAGCCCCTGGTCAGGTACTGGATCACACCGAGGAGAATGCCGATCACGACCACGAAACACTGTCCGGAGACGGTTCCGTCTTTCGGCTTCCTGGCAATCGGAGCACGCTCCCGCTACGGCGTGAGGTTCGTCCGACCAGTGGCGACGAGAATCGGCCAGGTCAACCTGGGAAACCGTATGGGGCATCGGGGTGTTCACGATGCCGACCTGCCGTCGATCGGAGGTGCGCCGCTGCATCCACGCTGTGCGCATCCGCCGCGATGAGCACGCATATCGTGCGATGCTGCGGTAATGAGAACTTCGCAGCGAATTGCTTCCGCCGCGGCGGCCGGGCTCATGGGCGCCGCCATGGCAGTTGCGGCGCCGGGCGTGGCCAGTGCCGCCGATCCTTGCCAGCTCGGGTGGTCGAACGTAGGTCCGCGAACGTGCGCGATGACAGATGTCGGAATGGCGCCGGTGTGGACCCTTGGAAACGGCGTCTGTGCCGGCATGCTGAGTGTCTCCGGGAATGCGTTCGACGGCCCACTGTGGGAGTACTCTTCCGCTCCGGGAGCTGTCCACTCCGTCGAGCTGCGTATCTCGCAGGGCTTCTCACCGCTGGGGGAGTGGGCGTCGACGACCCTGGCTTGCGACGTGACTGCGATCATCGACTGGCAGAACCTCGACACCGGTCGGAGCGGCACAATCAGCCGCTACGTTCCCGCGGCCAATACGAGTACGCACCCGATGCTCGTGAATGTCGAAACTGGCCCGGGACGAGTTCGGCTCACCATGCGCACCGACCACCCGAGCATTCCGGTCACGACAGACGTGATCGTCCCCTGACGTAGCCGGCACGCGGCGAGGGTCTTCCTGCATCACTTGTGACGGGGCAGGCTTCCGAGAGATGCTCAGGACTCGGGATCAGTTCGAGCTGCACTGTCACTCCGGCGTTGCAGTAGCGGCGCATCGTGTTGGTGATCGCGGCGACCGAGATCGGCACGTCAGCGGGGGAAGGCGGCTCGTAGAATCTTTTCGGTGCAGGCGTTCGCGATCTGGTCGCGCAGTTGCCCCCCGGATCGCGTTGATGCCACGGGTGCTGGATCGACGAGCTCCATCGTCCGTACGAGTCAGTCGGGCGTCTCGCGTGTGGGCAGGCAGTCAGTCCTCGAGCTGGCGGCTGATCTTGTCGACCTGTCGTTGGAGCGAGATGACCGCCTTCAGGATGTCCTCGAGTTCCGGTCCGGCCTCCAAGCTCGTCGGCCCTACCGGACCAACGCCGCCGGGCTTCACACCAGCGTCGCCATCCCCGACCAGATCGAACGCCCATTTCCGGACGATCTCGACGAGCACCTCTGGGTGGGCTTCGAGGTCAAGGGTCGGTCCATGGGCCTTGATGACTTGTTGGATCACTCGGTCCTCTATCTTCGACATCGCCACGTAATCCGCCTTTCATTCGTTGAGGGTTGTTCTCGTCGGCGCTTCACGCACCCACGTCGCCAGGATCGTTTTGACCTGTCGGGCGGGGCACGCGATGTGTCGCATCTTTGGATCGATCGAGCCGTCGGGCAAGAGATTTGGCCAGGCCAGCAGCCGGCCTGTGACCGGTTGGAACCGCTGCCGGAGGGCGGGGAAGTAGGTACTTCCCCCTGACGGCGAGTCGCTGAGATAGATGAGGACCGAGATTGCGCGCTCACCCCACTGGTCACTTTCGAAGAAGCCGCTGTCGTGGTGTTCGTCGAACCGCTCACCGGCTCGATACCGCGACATCTGCCAGGGTTCGAAGTGGTCGACGCGCACGTCGAGGTCGGCCGCCAGCTGTCGCTCGACAGCGCGCAGAAACTTGCGTGAGTTCTCGCTCAGCCAGGTCTCGTCTGTGGTAGAGCTGGTGCGGCTGATCGAGTGCCCAGAAACCAGACGGCTCTGCTGGTCGAGGCGGATGACTGGGCTATCCCACCAGTACGTGTACCGGAGTTCGTTGCTGATGTCGGCACACTCTTCCGTGCTGAGGAAATCGTCCACGCAGGTGACGGTGCTGCTACGGAGGGTGACTGTGGTCCCCATCATCAAACCACCAGACATAGATTGACGTGGGCCTCGAACGCCGACACTTCAGCCGAGGAGATGTCGCGTTCCCCTCTGAACCAATGACGAAGTGCGGTAAGGGAACGGGCATGACGCTCGGCGTGCCCCGTGTGGTCTGCCCAGTGCGTCACGCGGCTGTTTCTGTCATAGGCGTGCCAGCCAATCACCCTGTACGGGTGGAACAGCCGATACATGGCGGCGAACGCCCGTACGGTGGTCAGCACCTCATCGCCGAAGAAGTACACCGTGGGGTCGAACTGCACCTCGTCGTTGAAGCATCCGTCGGCGAGGAGGAAGTGCAGGGACGCGAAGTCGGCGGGTACAGGCTCGGTGAGCATCTCAGAATCGCGGATCACCGCGCCCTTCAACCGGGTAAGGACCCCCTCGTCACGCGCGAAAGGGTAGAGCCGTTGTGGCCGGGTGGATCGGAACAGGTCGCTGCGCGGACTGTAAGCCGGCAGGTAGCCGGTGAGCATTGGCTTCAGTGTCCCGGCTGCCCGCAGTTGTTCCAGCATTCTCAGCGCCAGGTCGTCCCAGCCGGCGACGAACCGGTGGTGGGAGTCGAGCAAGAGAGTGTAACGCTCGCCCTCCCACGCCTTCTGCAATCTCTGGCGTGCCCAGTTGCAGCCCTCGCTGGTCGCTGCGGGAACTCTGTCGACCTCGAGCCGCGGCAGGCTGAGGACGTCGTCCGGCAGAACCTCGTCCTCTGCCCGCTGCCACATGACGCGGACCCTGAGTCGGGAGGGCTGGGCCGCCTGCGCGTACAGGTCCCGCAGGGTCGGGACCAGCTCGAGATCACGGTACGCAGGGACCTGAACGTAGAGGTCCGGCTTGTCGGACCCCGAGGTACGGTCGACGGTCAGCACGATGTCGTCGGGTCGGTATCGAAGGTCGCGCCAATTGGGCCGAAGCCGTTGTCCTCCGTCTGGAGGTTCCAGCCGCCGACGCCGGTGCCGTTGGGCGTCATCACCGGTGCGTTGAAGGTGCTGCCCGACATGAGCAAACCTACGCCCCACGGGCTGGACACCAGCAGCTCGGCCCGCCTGTCACCGTCGAAATCATCGGTGTGATTCATGGGAACCCCTACTCCCTGCCGGCGCCTTCTCGGCAGCCGCATGTCACATCCACAGATACGCGACGATCGAGTGGGCCGCTGGTCAAGACTGGTCTGTCCATCATCCGCCCAGACCTATCCAGAGTCACTGTTCGTTAGATATGGGAAGGAGCTGCACCTCGAATCCGCCGTCTCGACCGGCTGAACTGCGCCGATACCCCGCCCCGCGTGAGGCGGCTGGGGCTGTCTGCCCTGTTGGCGCCAGGCCGTTCGCGTACCAGCGTCAGTGAGGCTGGGGTGACGGCCTAGTCGACGTCGACCAGGGATCAGGATCCGAAGGAGTTGCCGGGGTAACGCTCCAAGGCCTTCGCTGCGGCGTTGCCCTTGAACCCCGCATAGATCAGGACAATGAACGCCGTCGCACATACGACCACTGCAGCAACAGCCGACACCACAGACCCGAAACCTGTCACGACGCCGAGGCCGATCTGAAGGCACAGCCCTGCAACGGCTGTCCACACAGTACGGTGCAGGATCGGCTGCGCAACCCGATGAGCCAGCTGCCACCCTTCGGGGCTCGACTGCGTTGCTTTCGTCCGAATACCCACAACGGGATTCGGTTCGTCTCCGACGAGGTGCGGCATGAGCCCAGCAACACCCGCGGCAATGAGCGTCGTCGATGTCATCGTGATCGTCAGCTCCAGCAATTCGGATGCGCCCGCCAACCCAGCCCCCCTGTCGGAAACTTCGACACACCAGACATTACCGACACCCGCGGGGAGTCGAGGGGGCGCCTGGCTGCCGGTGAACCGAGGGGGAAAGCGGTGGAGAGATGAGAGTATGAGCAGTTATGGGGGTAGACGCTGATTTTCGTAGTGATGGCCGGCAATCGAGACCGCGATCACGAGGCACCGGGGAGGGGACCCGGGGCGAGTCTGTGCCGATTTCGACCGGCGCCGTTCGGACGGTCCCGGCCGCGCCGGGCATGCGGCTCGAGGTGTGGATGTCGAGGCCTCTGTTCGACTTCCATCTGATACTCGGCGTGACCGCCTTGCTGGTTGCGATCGGCCTGACAATGGTGTTGTCATCGTCCAGCGTTGTGTCCTTCGTGTCGTCCGGGTCTCCCTACGCGCGCTTCATCCCTCAGTGCATCTATGCGGCGCTGGGAGTGATCGTATTCATCGCTATCGTGCGCGTCCGGACATCGACCATCCGCGCCGCCGCCCCCTGGCTACTCGGATTGTCGCTGGCGATGCTGGTTCTGGTCCTCATACCGGGTATCGGCGTCGAGCAGATGGGTGCGCGCAGCTGGTTCGTGATCGGACCGCTCTCGTTCCAGCCGTCAGAGCTGGCCAAAGTGGCGTTGGTTGTCTGGTGCGCGCATCTCATTGCAGCACACGCCTCTTCGAGGGGAGGGGTAGGCACTGCGCTCAAACCGTTGGCCGTGATCGGGGTGTTGGTTCTCGCGCTCGTGGTCCTCCAGCGTGATCTCGGCACCATGATCACGATCGGCACCATCTTGATGGCGGTGCTCTGGTTCGGGAAGTTCCAGGCGCCATATGTCGCGGCAATTACCCTGACCGGCATAGTAGTTTCGGTGATCCTCGGTCTCACCGCAGGCTATCGCTCGGACCGCATCAAAGCGTTCATGAACCCCGACCTCGACCCACTCGGCCTGAACTACCAGAGTACGCAGGCGAAGTACGCGCTCGCGAACGGCGGACTCTTCGGGAAAGGGCTCGGTCAGTCCGATGCGAAGTGGAGCTATCTTCCTCAGTCGCATAACGACTTCATCTTCGCGGTCATCGGAGAAGAACTCGGCTTGATCGGCGCGGGGATGATCCTCGCCCTGTTCGGCATTGTGCTTCTGGTCGGGCTTCGGATCGCGGACCGATCGGCGGATCCATTCCTACGCATGCTGTCCGCGACAGCAACGACATGGATTGTGCTGCAGGCCTTCATCAACGTGGCCTACGTCGTCGGCCTCATTCCGGTGACCGGGCTGCAACTGCCGCTCATATCCGCAGGCGGCACATCCATGCTCACGACGATGATGATGTTCGGCGTCATCGCCCACGTTGCCCTCCGTGAGCCCGAGGCGCTGTCTTCCCTGAGTTCCGGTGGCAGTAGCTGGCTCACAAGGGTATTCGGAAGCCCAGCAGTGGAGTCGCCACCGACGGCCCGGAGCCGAGATCGCACAGTTCCAACCAGGAGGCAGAAGTCTGCGCAGGCGCAAGACCGTGAGCCCCGGCGCCGAGAACCGTCGGATCCCGGGCGGCCGGCCTACGACCCGGGAGTGGCAGCGCGCCGGCAGCGCAGAAGCCAACGATGACGATGGCACACGGGGAATCGGCGGGAAGGCAGTCTGCGAACTCGACACCACCTTGGAATTCTCTACTGGGATACGCCAGTCGAGCGCCTCACCAGACTCATCAGCACGGCCGCATGAACTCCAGTGCTGGTGGTCGTTGGAACAGTCCGCCATCCGAAGCGGCGCGATGGATGGCCAAACTCGATCTCCGTTGCGGCGCACAGGGCAGCGGCCGGGGGTCGTCATATACGCTGAGCGTCGTGTCATTCGAACTTGTGATCACGTGATGTCGGCGCAGGTCGATTCTTTGATCGGTCATCGCGTGGCTCTTCGGCGCGCCACAGCTGAAGATGCGCCACGGTTCCGCGAGATCATGGCGACCCCTGAAGTTGACCGCTGGTGGGCGGGAGGGTGGCCCTCTCTGGAGGATGACCTCGCCGGCGCTGAGCACACGAGCTTCGCGATCGAAGCCGATGGAACCGTCGTCGGAATGATCCAATGGTACGAAGAAACCTCACCGACGGTGAGGTACGCAGGACTCGACATGTTCCTGCATCCCGACCATCACCGCCGGGGGTACGGGAGCGATGCCATCCGAACCCTGATCGTCTGGCTGTTCGACGACGTCGGCCACCATCGCATCATCATCGATCCCGCGCTCGAGAACCGTGCCGCGATTGCCTGTTATGAATCAGTCGGATTTCGCGCCGTCGGCACCATGCGACAGTACGAGACCATCTCAGGCGGCGGTCGCCGAGATGCACTGTTCATGGAACTTGTAGCTCCGGATTTTGTTCGTGGGCCCTCACTGACCTAGACGAGAGGTGTGGTTGGACGGCTGCAGTGCTTCGGTCCGGGGCTGGACTACTCCGCTAGCTGGGGGTAGAACTTCCGGCGCCCGACCAAGCGCGGCCGACTACTCTGGACGGCTCGGTCCACTAGGAGCAGGACGCACAGGCCACGTGATCGTCCCGCGGTCGCCCAGTTGCATCGCCGACGCTCCCGGTCCGGAACACCGTGATGCCCTTGGCGCCCGCCCGCCACGCGTCGAGGAACACCTCCCGCACCACCGCGACGGAGGCCGTCTCCGGCAGAAGCACTGTCTTCGACACCGCGGCGTCCACATGCCGTTGGACCGCGGTCTGCATGCGGACGTGCCACTCCGGGGCGACCTCGACAGCCGTGGGGAAGATGGCCCGAATATCGGCCGGCACCTGGGGATTCGACCGCACGGAACCGGTCTCGAGGACCGCGGCGACGACGTCGTCACGGTAGCATCCGCGGTCGCGGGCGGCGGAGGTGAACGCGCGCTCGATCTCGACCACCTCGCGCCCGAGGATCCGTCGTCGCCCGCCGATCGTCGTGAACGGTTCGAGGCCGGCGCTCGTTCCCGCGAGCAGTGAGATGCTTCCGGTGGGAGCGACCGAGGTGACCTGGAGGTTCCGCCGGTTCCGGGTGGCGGAGTCGGACACCTGCGTCGCCGCCGGGTAGGTGCCGCGCGTGGTGGCCAGTTCGGCGGAGGCGTCGTGCGCGGTCCGGCCGATGTGTCGGGCGATATCCTCCGTCAGGCGCACCGCCCGAGTGCTGTCGTACGGGATTCCCAGCACGGCAAGCACTTCGGCCAGACCCATGAACCCGAGGCCGATCTTCCGGGTGCGTCTGGCAGCGCGGTCCAGTTCGTCGAACGGATAACGGCTCATGTCGATGACGTCGTCGAGGAACCGGACACCGACCCGAACGGTATCGGTGATGCGCTGCCAGTCGATTCGGTGCCCGCGCACGCACGCGGCGAGATTCACCGACCCCAAATTGCAGGACTCGTACGGTAGCAACGGCACTTCGCCGCACGGGTTGGTCGCCTCGATCCGATCAGAGAGCGGGTGCGCCCGATTGATGGTGTCGAGGAACAGCATCCCGGGGTCGCCGCAGTGGTGCGCGGCCTCGCAGATTGCGTCGAAAATCTCGGACGCCGGGATCCGGTCGACGATGGCACCGGTCCGCGGATTGATCAGGGTTTGGGACCCACCGGCCTCGACGGATCGCAGGAATGCGTCGGTGACGCCCACCGACAATGCGAAGTGCGGCAGGGCTCCGGGCGTCGAGGCTTTGGATGCGATGAACTCGAGGATATCCGGATGGGACACGTCGAGCGCGCCCATACACGCTCCCCGGCGCCGGCCGCTTCGTTCGACGACGTCGACCGCGGTGTCGAACAGCCTCAGGAACGACACGGGGCCGCTGGCCGTGCCGTCGGTGCTGTCCACGCGGTCGCCTGCCGGTCTCAAGTGCCCGAAGGTGAATCCGGTACCGGCGCCGGCCTGGTGCAGCAGCGCGGTCTGCGTCAGCGTTGTGAAGATCGACGACAACGAATCCTCTACCGGCAGAACGAAACAACCGGAAAGAACGCCGACGCGTGTGCCGGCGTTCATCAGTGTCGGTGAGTTCGGTAGGAAGGCCAGTTGTCGCATGACCGTCGAGAACTGTCGTGCCCAGTACTTCGACGAGCCCGGGCGATACCGATCTTCGGCCCGCGCTACGAATGCCCCGACCTCGTCGAACAAGTCCGTGACTGTTCCGGTGACTCCACCGTCGGAGTCGCGGCGCAGGTATCGACCCTCGAGCATTGCACACGCTGACGCGGTCAACTCTGGGACGTCGCTCATGGAAGCGCTCATCGGGCGCCGGCCTGCGGTCGACCGATCGGCCGAGCGAGTCGATCGACCGTGCTACGTGGCGGCCACCACCACGGCGTGATCCGGCGGACCTGCACGCCGTTGTGAACCGCAACCACCGAGTGCGTCACCTCCGGCACTGCCGATGACGCCACGAACACCACGGGCGCCAACCCGCCGACCGCACGGTAGAGGGCTGTCGACAGTCCGCCGTAGTCGGCCCGTAGGACCGAACCGTCCAGTAGGGCGCTGGTCAACCCCAGCGTCACCAGTAGCGACCGATTGAGGTACAGCCGTTCCCCGAATGCCCGGCCGATCGGTAACGGCCACTTCGACATTGGTCTCCTCATTCGGCGTCGGCTCTGTGGCGCCCACGTTCCTGAACTGTGCTTCACAGTGCTGTGGGATAGGTTTCCGGTCGTTCGCCGTCAACCCACACGCTCGAGTATTCGAGAGGTTCGAGCGCGCGTGTGTCGTCGATGTGAATGACGGCGTCGAACTGGTCGGCCAGTCGTGTGTGAAAGTAGTGGCTGCGCCGTTCGGTTTCAGGAAGATAGATGACACCGATCGCTCGCTCCAACCGTGCGATCCGAAGGGCGTCGGCCACAGCGTCGTCATCCGTGGTGCGAATGAGGAACGATTCCTTTCCGACCTCGTGGAAGAGTTCCTCGACGCTGCCGGAAAGCGCGGGGCGAACGACCTTGCGTTCGGCGATGCCTCCCCATTTACTTGCGGCAGTGACCGTTCCGTGATGCGTGGTGAGGCCGATGAGTCGGCACCGCTCTGGATGTCGTTCACGGACCAGGTACCCGAGGGTGAGTTCTCCGTGGGCACCCGCTTCGGTGGCGTGCGCGTCACCGACGTGGGAATTGTGGGCCCACACCACCACTCGGGACGAGTTGTCGCCGTGGCGGTCGAGATGGGCGATCAGAGCGTCGAGGGTATCGGCCATATGCAGGTCGCGGAGGTTCCACGACGATACGTGCCCACGGAACATCGCTCGGTAGTACTCCTCAGCATTGCGGACACTCCAGGCATTGCGTTCGGCATAGAACTGTTCATCCTCGACGGTCATCCCGTCTTCTCTTATGTAGTCGATGGAATGACGCTGCAACTCCATCAACTGGTCGACGACCTCCGTCTCACAGGATTCCCCTGCCCCGAAGGCGGCTGCGAACCCGTATGCCTGACCGTCAGTTCTCGGGACCCGATCGAAGCATGCGTATCGTCTACGCGCCCTATCGGCCGCCTGTGGGTCCACCCGATCCAGGTACTCGATGACTTCATGCATCGACCGGTGCAGGCTGTACAGGTCGAGTCCGTAGAATCCGGCGGTGGAACCCGCCGCGGTGCAGCGGGCGTTGTGTTCCCTGAGCCAGGACACGAAGTCGAGCATGACCGTGTTCCGCCACATCCAGGCCGGGAAACGCTCGAAACCACGTAGCGACTCCTCTGCGGAGGTGTCCGTCCCCTGATGCTGGACGTACCGGTTGACACGGTAGGCATCAGGCCAATCAGCCTCTGCCGCTACCGCAGTGAAGCCCATCTCCTCGACCAGAGTGCGAGTGATTTCCGCACGCGCAGCGTAGAACTCGTGCGTTCCATGTGAGCTTTCCCCGATCAAGACGATCCGCGCATCGCCCACGAGGTCGCGGAGATCGTCGCGGTGAGGTATTCCAGCGGCGGTGTTTCTGCTGGCGCGGCTGACCGTCTCTGTCGTGTGGACAAACTGCTGTGCCCTGGTGGTAGTTGCACTGTGCCCGGCGGGCGATGTGCGCAGCAGGGTCCGCACTTCGTCGTCCGTAACCTGCCGGAAGTCCCAGAACGACTCCCCGACCGCGCGGAACGGGAAGGGCATGGTCGCACAGACGACATCGTCGACCATCGTTTGCAGTTCGCGGCAGGTCGATTCGGGCGCTGCCGGAACGGCGACGACGATCTGCGCAGGATCCTGTTGTTGAAGGGCATCGATGACGGCGAACATACTGGCCCCGGTGGCAAGGCCGTCATCGACAACTATCGTGGTCTTCCCGGTGACGTCGATTGGCTCTCTGCCGCCCCGATAGGCCGACTCCCGGCGCTCGAGTTCTCGTGCTTCGCGTTCGACGACGTTTTGCAATTCCTCCGGACTGATGTCGAGCTCACGCAGAATGTCGTCGTTGAGAACGATCGACCCGCCGCTGGCGAGAGCGCCCATGGCGAACTCCTCGCGGCCGGGGACTCCGAGCTTACGAACAATGAAGGTGTCCAAGGGCACACCGAGGGCGGCAGCGACTTCCCATGCGACAGGCACACCTCCGCGTGCGAGACCGAGTACAACCACATCGTCCTTGTCACGGTAGGCAGACAGGAGTTCGCCGAGCACTTGGCCGGCTTCCCTGCGGTTCTGGAAAACTCGTCCTGATTCGTTCTTCAGGACATGTGTCGCACCAGTTGTGATCATGGACCGTATCCCTGTCTGCTCGTGCGGGCGTTGTGGAAGGCAAGCGGCCCGGAGACCCGAGAGCCCACAAACCAGCCGCAACGACAGCCAACCGTCATCGCGATCTCCCGGAACGGGCCGACACAAACCCAGTATCTTGCGGATCGACCAGGCGAAGTAGGGGCATAGGTCCCGGACCGTCGCCTTCACGTCATCCAATCGGGCAGAGGCGCAGACGACGGAATGAGCTCGCGGTGGAAGTGGAAGCCGAACTGCATGCGCGATGTTCACCGGAGCGTTGGCGGGGGTCATCGGATCGCCTGGCCGACACGGGGCGCGATGACCCGCAACCGCGGCAGGGCGATGACCAGCGCGATCGCGACGAGAAGGCTGCTCGCCCACGCGGGCCCGAGGTCGCCAGCCTGGGAACTGAGGGTTGCTGCGGCGATAGCGGGTCCGCCAGCTGCGCCGATGTTGAGCGCTGCAGTCGCATACGCCCCACCCATGGTAGGTGCGCCCTCGGACTCATAGAGCACCCTGGCGATCAGGGTGCTGCCCAGCGCGAAGGCCAGTGCACCCTGTGTGAACACCAGGAACAGCAGCGCCACAGTGTGCCCGGCCTGGGTCGCCAACGCGATCCAACCCAGCAACAGCAGCGGGCCGCAGACCGCGATGACACTTCCGGGACGCCGATCCGAGAACCGTCCTGCGACGGTGACACCGACGAAGGAACCAGCACCGAAGAGCGCCAGTACCACCGGTACCCAGAGCTCCTCCAGGCCGGCTGTGCCGGTCACGATCGGCGCCAGGAAGGTGAAGGTGGCGAAAGTGGCAGCATTGACCAGGGCGGCGAGCAGGATCACCACCATCAGGCGTGGCTTCATGATTTGGGCGATCTCGATCTGAAGAGTCACCGGGACAGGAGTGTCCTGCGTGGATTCTCCCGCATCGGCCGGTATGCCCTTGGCGATACCGATCGCAGCGGGAAGGCACAGCAGTGCGATCGTCCAGAACGTTGCCCGATAGCCGAGCAGGGTGCCGATCAGCGCGCCGCTTGGAGCTCCCGCGATGGTGGCAATGGTTGTGCCCGAAAGGAGTACGGCCAGCGCGCGCCCCTTGCGAGCGGGTGCGACGAGTGTGGCTGCGGTACTCAACGCGACAGCGAGGAATCCCGCGTTGGCCAGTGCGGCGATCACCCGAGTGAACAGCAGCAATGTGAAACTCGTCGTGACGGCTCCCGCAATATGCACGATTGCGAACCCCAGCACGAATAACCGGAGAGTTGTCCGGGCAGGCCACCGTCGTGCCAGCGCCGCCATCAGTGGCGCCCCGACAATCATTCCGATGGCGAAGGCCGAGGTGAGTAGGCCCGCTGAGCCGATTGAAACATCGAAACTCGCGGCAATGTCCGGCACCAGACCGGCGAGCATGAACTCCGAGGTGCCCATAGCGAAAACCGCTACAGCAAGCACATAGAGAGAGAATGGCATTGAGACTCCGAGGTGAGAGAACGAACAGGAGACGTCTCGTCACCGCGGCCAGCACCCCTGGAGGGTGCACGCAATTGCCCCACGCAGCAACGCTGCTGGGGTGCGTGAATTATGAAATCAGGGGTTCAGGGGGCTGACGGCGTGACCGAAAGCCCCCACCTTGGTTGTCTCAGGATTCACCATGGCGCCAACACTAGCTCCCCTCTACCAGTGGCGACGAACTACCTCAATCGCGACGGGACGGCGCGTCATCAACCTCCCGCCCGCACCAGCTATGGCGCGAGGGGGCCTACCCGAGCGAATTGGCGGGAACGTGAACTCGCGTGAAATGGCCTAGGGCTCAGTTCGACTCGTTGATCGCTCCGCTGCGACGAATTCTGCCGGGGCCCTCGACGTCGACGTGCGGCGAGTCACATCGGCGACGGGGCTATCGTCGGAGGGCGTGAAACCGCCGCGTCGCTCCGACGATTCCACCGGATTGATCTCCGGAGTGGGCGCCTATCTGATTTGGGGCTTGTTCCCGATCTTCTTCGGCCTCCTCGCTCCCGCTGGCCCGCTCGAGGTGCTAGCACACCGGATGGTGTGGACAGTGCTGTTGATGCTCGGCGTCCTTCTGATTCTGGGCCGGCTGGGATCGCTGCGGGGGATGGGTGTTCGGTCGTGGGGGCTGGTGTCCGCTGCGACCGTCGCGATCGGGATCAACTGGGCCACCTACATCTATGCGGTGACGTCCGGCCAGGTGGTGGAGGCCGCGTTGGGTTACTTCGTCAATCCGTTGGTGAGCGTGCTCCTGGGCGTCGTGATCTTCCGGGAGAAGCTGCGGCCGGCGCAGATCGGGGCGCTGTTGCTGGCGGCGGTGGCGGTGGTGATCATCACTGTCGACTACGGCCGGCCGCCGCTGATCGCACTCACTCTGGCGCTCTCGTTCGCGCTGTACGGGTTGATCAAGAAGGTGGTACCACTCGATCCGCGCACGAGCTTGACGGCGGAGGGAGTCGTCGCCGCGCCGTTCGCGATCGCGTACCTCGTGGTGCTTGCGGTCGCCGGGACGGGATCGTTCTTCGGTAATGGCGTCGGGCACAGTCTGCTGCTGATGGCGGCGGGACCGGTCACCGCCCTCCCTCTTCTGCTGTTCGGTGTCGCCGCGCAGCGGGTCCCGCTGACCACGCTCGGTATCTTGCAGTACCTGACGCCGGCGTTGCAGATGGCGTGGGGTGTCCTGGTGATGCACGAGATGATGCCGCCGTCCCGGTGGATCGGTTTCGTGTTGATCTGGGCTGCGCTGGTGGTGTTCACCACTGACGCGCTGGTGCGCGCGCGGAACGCCCGCATGTCGTCGAAGGACGCACCGGAATCGGCACCGGCCTGATGGGAATCGCGCAGTCACGGGCTTCCGGTACCTGTCAGTGCCAGGGCATAGACTCAGTGACCGCTGGGACCCGCCGGTGCTCGCGCACGGGCCGTAGACAGAGAGGCGCGCGTGGCTGACTCGTTCGTTCACCTGCACAATCACACCGAGTATTCGATGCTTGATGGTGCGGCAAAGGTTGGTCCGTTGTTTCGGGAGGCGGAGCGTCTGGGGATGACGGCGGTGGGGATGACCGACCACGGCAACATGTATGGGGCGAGTGAGTTCTACAACGTTGCGAAGAAGCATGGCATCAAGCCGATCATCGGTATCGAGGCGTATGTTGCGCCGGAGTCGCGGTTCAACACCAAGCGGGTGTTGTGGGGTGATCGGAGTCAGAAGTCTGATGATGTGTCCGGTTCGGGTGCGTACACGCATATGACGATGGTCGCGGAGAATGCGACGGGGTTGCGGAATCTGTTCAAGTTGTCGTCGTTGGCGTCGATCGAGGGTCAGCTCGGTAAGTGGCCGCGGATGGATGAGGATCTGATTGCCCAGCATGCGGAGGGGATCATCGCGACGACGGGTTGTCCGTCGGGGGAGATTCAGACGCGGTTGCGTCTGGGTCATGATCGGGAGGCGCTCGAGGCGGCGGCGAAGTGGCAGGAGATCTGGGGGAAGGACAATTTCTTTCTCGAGTTGATGGATCATGGGCTGTCGATCGAGCGTCGGGTGCGGGAGGGGTTGCTCGATATCGGTCGGCGGTTGGGTATTGCGCCGTTGGCGACGAATGACTGTCATTACGTGACGAAGGATGCGGCGGAGAATCACGAGGCGTTGTTGTGTATTCAGACGGGTAAGACGCTGTCGGATCCGACGCGGTTCAAGTTCGACGGTGACGGTTATTATCTCAAGTCCGCGGAGGAGATGCGGGCGATCTGGGATGCGGAGGTGCCGGGGGCGTGTGACAACTCGCTGGTGATCGGTGAGCGGGTGCAGTCGTATGACGAGGTGTGGGCGCATCACGATCGGATGCCGGTTTTTCCGGTGCCGGAGGGGCATACGCAGCAGACGTTTCTGCGGCACGAGGTGTTGCGTGGGCTGGATCGTCGGTTCCCGGGTGGGCCGCCGCAGGAGTATCTCGAGCGTGCCGATTACGAGATCGGTGTGATCAATGAGATGGGGTTTCCGGCGTATTTCCTTGTTGTCGGTGATCTGATCAATTATGCGCGTGAGGTGGGTATCCGGGTCGGTCCGGGTCGGGGTTCCGCGGCGGGTTCGTTGGTGGCGTATGCGATGGGTATCACCAATATCGATCCGATTCCGCATGGTTTGTTGTTCGAGCGGTTCCTCAATCCTGAGCGTGTGTCGATGCCTGATATCGATATCGATTTCGATGATCGTCGTCGTGGTGAGATGGTGCGGTATGCCACCGAGAAGTGGGGTAGTGACAAGGTCGCGCAGGTCATCACGTTCGGCACGATCAAGACGAAGGCTGCGATCAAGGATTCGGCGCGGGTGCAGTTCGGGCAGCCGGGGTTCGCGATTGCTGATCAGATCACCAAGGCGCTGCCGCCGCCGATCATGGCGAAGGATATTTCGGTGGCGGGGATCACCGATCCGGAGCATGAGCGGTACAAGGAGGCTGTGGAGGTTCGGGCGCTGATCGATTCGAATCCGGATGTCGCGAAGATTTATCAGACCGCGAAGGGTCTCGAGGGTCTGATTCGTAATGCGGGTGTGCATGCGTGTGCGGTGATCATGTCGTCGGAGCCGCTCACGGATGCGATTCCGGTGTGGAAGCGTGCGCAGGACGGTGCGATCATCACCGGTTGGGATTATCCGTCGTGTGAGGCTATCGGCCTGTTGAAGATGGATTTTCTGGGTTTGCGTAACCTCACGGTGATCGGTGACGCGATCGAGAACATCAAGGCCAATCGTGGCATCGACATCGACCTCGACACGCTGCCGATCGAGGACCCTGCCACGTACGAGTTGCTCGCGCGCGGTGACACTCTCGGCGTCTTCCAGCTCGACGGCAGCGCGATGCGGGACCTGCTTCGGCGCATGCAGCCCACCGGATTCGAGGACATCGTCGCCGTGCTGGCGCTGTATCGCCCGGGTCCGATGGGCATGAACGCCCACAACGACTACGCCGACCGCAAGAACGGGCGGCAGGAAGTCAAGCCGATCCACCCGGAGCTCGAGGAGCCGCTCAAGGAGATCCTCAAGGACACCTTCGGCCTGATCGTCTACCAGGAGCAGATCATGCAGATCGCTCAGAAGGTGGCCGGCTACTCACTGGGACAGGCCGACATCCTCCGTCGAGCCATGGGTAAGAAGAAACTCTCGGTGCTGGAGGAGGCCTACGCGGGCTTCCGCGACGGCATGCTGAAGAACGAGTTCTCCGAACCTGCCATCAAGGCGCTGTGGGACACCATCCTCCCGTTCGCCGGCTACGCGTTCAACAAGTCGCACGCCGCCGGCTACGGCCTGGTCTCGTTCTGGACCGCGTATCTCAAGGCGAACTATCCGGCCGAGTACATGGCCGGCCTGCTCACCTCGGTCGGTGACGACAAGGACAAGGCTGCCGTGTACTTGGCGGACTGCCGCAAGATGGGCATCACCGTGCTCCCGCCGGACGTCAACGAATCCGAGGTCAACTTCGCCTCCGTCGGCGAGGACATCCGGTTCGGCCTCGGCGCGGTCCGCAACGTCGGCGCCAACGTCGTCGCGTCGATCATCAGGGCACGCACCGAGAAATCGAAGTTCACCGACTTCTCCGACTATCTCGGCAAGATCGACGCTCTCGCCTGTTCCAAGAAGGTCACCGAATCACTCATCAAGGCAGGCGGATTCGACTCGCTCGGTCACCCGCGCAAGGGCCTGATGCTGGTACACGCCGATGCGATCGACGCGGTCATGGGCACCAAGAAGGCCGAGGCGATCGGCCAGTTCGACCTGTTCGGCGGCGAGGACGCGGACGAGTCTGTCGCGTCGGTGTTCAACGTCAAGATTCCCGACGAGGAATGGGAGACCAAGCATCGCCTCGCCCTCGAACGCGAGATGCTGGGCCTCTACGTGTCCGGGCACCCCCTCAACGGGGTCGAGCACGTGCTTTCCTCACAATCGGACACGGCGATCCCGACGATCCTCGAGGGTGATGTCAAGGACGGCACCCAGGTGACCGTCGGCGGCATCCTCGCATCGGTGAACCGCCGGATCAACAAGAACGGGCTGACGTGGGCGTCGGCGCAGCTCGAGGATCTTTCCGGTGGCATCGAGGTGTTGTTCTTCCCGCAGGCCTACTCGGTGTACGGGATGGACGTCGTCGAAGACTCGGTGGTGCTGGTCAAGGCGCGGGTCTCGATCCGCGACGACCGGATCTCGCTGATTGCCAACGACCTTGCAGTGCCTGATCTTTCGGCAGTCGGTGTTGCGAAGCCGGTAGCGGTGAGCCTTCCGGTGCGGCAGTGCACCAAGGAGAAGCTGGGCGCGCTCAGGCAGGTGCTGACGCGTCACCCCGGTACCTCTGACGTTCATGTGCGGCTCATCGGCAGCCGGGGTACGTCGCTGTGGAAGGTCGACGACGTTCTGCGGGTGGAGCCATCGTCGGCACTCATGGGTGACCTGAAGGCTCTACTCGGACCGAGCTGCCTGACGGTCTGACGGAACGTGCGACCATCCGGCCCGAGACGGCCCGGGGGAGCGGACCACGGTCGACGCAGGCGCGTCGGCCGTGCCTAGGCCACGCGCATGCCCATCGGCAGTCGGCCCATCGGGGTCCGCAGGCGTCGGCCGCCGGCCGCTAGCGCTGCCGCGGCGACGACACCTTGGATGCCCACACCCAGCGGCCAGATCGGGCCCGGTTCGGCGGGATCGATGGCTTGATCCAGGCATGGGGTGGTCTCGATCGCGCCGCGCTGTGCCTCCCGCACGCTCGAACTGATAGCGGCCATCACCCCGGAGTCCTCCGAATCCGGAGGCTGCGGCACGGCGTCGGCGACTACCACGAACGGGTTCGCCGAGAGCATCCAAGCGGTCCGTTCGGTGTGAAAGACGGTGCGGGTGCTGAATTCGGTGTCGCTGCACAGGTATCGGCCCCCGTCCGGACCCGGCTCCCAGGACTGCACCTGTGCCACCCGCACGTCCTCGGAGGTCAGTGCCGAACTCAATCCGAACGCGATCAGCGTGCCCACCGCGAACGACGCGACCAGGAGATAGGTCGCCGTCACCGCGAAGAGCGGCCGGTGTGACCGCGCCGACACGCCGACTCCGATCGCGCACATCAGGCCGAGCTCGATAGCCACCATCAGCAAGAACACCGGGAGGCTGGCGAGGTGGATGCCGCCGCGTACCACCGCCCACACGAGCGCGGGCAGCGCTGCTGCGAGAAACGCCAGCGAGGCTACCCAGGCCGCTAACCATTTGCCCCACAACAGCTGACCGGGCCGCAGCAGCGTGTTCTGCAGAATCGCGAGAGTGCCGGCGGCGCGGTCACCGCTGATTGCGTTTGCCGACACGGCCGGAACCACGAGCAGCGCGAACAACAGCACAAACCCGACGACGAGTTCGAACAGGAATTGTCCCGCCATGTCGGTGGAGTCGACGGACGCCTCACCGAGCGCAGCAACCGCAGAGATCAGCACGAACCACACTATGAGCAGCACGTACCAACCGCGGGTGCGGAGTCGTTGCCGAATCTCGAGTCCGAACACGGTCGTGACGCCGTCCAGGTAGCCGAGATTCGGTCGTACGTCGGTCTCGGCGACTCGTGCGGGCACAGCCGCTCCTTCCCTCACTGCGCTTCCTGCATGCTCAGGTACGTCTGTTCCCAGGTGCCGGTAGCGGGTCCGAATTCGGTGACGGCGACCCCGTCCGCGACGAGGGCACGCAGTACGTGCGCGGCGTCGGAGTCGTTCTCCACGATGATCACCCGGTCGCCGGGTCTATGGTCGGCCGGAGCGTGCAGCGGCCGACCGGCCCGGGCCAGCGCTACGTCGAGCGTCGTGGGGTCCAGCGCCCGTACGACGAACGTCCGCGCTTGGGCGCCGGCCTCGGCGAGCGTCTGCATCCGCACCGTGCGCCCGTCGGCGACGAACACGGCCCGATCGGCCATCTCGTCGAGGTCTGCCAGGACATGGGAGCTGACGACGACGGTCCGGCCCTCGGTCGCGAGCCGGCGAAGGAGTACCCGCAGCTCGATTCGTGCGCCAGGATCCAGCCCCGACGCCGGTTCGTCCAACAGCAGAACCAGCGGATCGTTGACGAGTGCGCGGGCCAGCGAAAGTCGTTGCTGCTGTCCACGTGAGAATGCTCGGGCCGGGGTGTCCGCGAGATCGCCGAGTTTGACCGTATCGAGTAGATCGGCTGTCCGCTGCCGCGCCGCGGCCGGTCCGATTCCATAGAGGCGGGCGACCGTCAGGAGAATCTCGCGGGCCGTCAGCGACTCCCACATGCCGAGGGTATCCGGCATCCAGCCGAGCAGGGCCCGCACCTGCGCGGTGTCGGTGGTCGGGTCGTGCCCGCAGATGTCGATCGTGCCCGCGTCGGGCCGCAGGAGCGAAGCCAGCATGAGTAGCAGCGTGGTCTTGCCTGAACCGTTCGGCCCGATCAGCGCGGTCACCTCACCCGGTTCCGCCACGAAATCCATTGCGCGCACTGCGTGCACCGCGCCGAATGCTCGGGCCAGGCCGTGGGCACGGATACCGGTAGCGAGGGTGGACGAGGTCATAGTCGGGACGCTACGGGATTCTCCGACAAATACGACAGGAATCAGAATCTGCCGGGTGTGCCGTTCAGTCCTTGCGGCGCAGGATCAGTGCGCGCCGGACCCACCACACGACGACGGCGACGACCGCCGCGGTGAGGACCGCGATCTGCAATACCTGCGTGACGGTCAGCACCAGGAGGAAGGTGCCTAGCCACGCGGCGACGGCCTCGAGCTTGTGGAGCGGCCAAGCGGTACCGGCGATGTCGACAGTGGCTGCGTGACTGCCGGCGGTGCGCCGGTGGGCTGCGGTGGTGGTCATGGCGGTCACCTCGATTCGCGCTCGGTTCGGTCTGGCGTGGTCTGTATGTTCAGAGTACGCATACTCTGAATTTCGGTCCAGCGAACTTTCGGCGTGTGTCTCGCGTGGCGGCGCAGTCGAGTGGTCGATGTCGTGGTGAGGGTGTTCACTGGACCCATGCCTCTCATTGGTGAATACGAACCCAGCCCCAGCAAGTGGGCAGCAGACCAGGTCGACCTCTACGAGCGCTCCGGCGGTTCCGAGGGAACAACGCTCGAGGGCAAGCCTGTCGTCGTGTTGACCACCAAGGGTGCCAAGTCAGGCAAGCTCCGCAAGACGCCGCTGATGCGCGTCGAGCACGGCGGTGAGTACGCCGTCGTCGCGTCGCGCGGTGGGGCTCCGACGCATCCCGTCTGGTACCACAACGTCATTGCCGACCCGCGCGTCGAACTGCAGGACGGGCCCGTCAAGCAGGACATGGTCGCCCGCGAGGTCACAGGCGACGAGAAGGCCGTCTGGTGGGAGCGCGCTGTCGAGGTGTGGCCCGATTACGCGACCTACCAGGCAGGCACCGAGCGGCAGATCCCGGTCTTCGTCCTCACACCGCAGTAGTCGCCCGCTCGGATCCGGAAAGTCGGATCTGTGCAATGTGCCGCGACCGTCGCAGTTCGGACGAATCGGCGGCCCCCGGTGCCGGGTCAGTGGGTCGGGTGAGCGCCGCGGGGCGCGCAGTGGCAGCATAGATGGGTGTCTAGTTCGCCGAAACTCGCAGATCTGAAGGTAACCTCGCCCGCGCTCACCGCGGATGAGATCGATGCTGCAGCGGAGCGAATTGCGCACGTCATCGATGCGACACCCCTTCAGATCAGTGAACGGCTCTCCGCCCTGACCGGCGCCCGCGTCTACCTCAAGCGCGAGGATCTGCAGGTGGTCCGCTCGTATAAGTTGCGCGGCGCCTACAACCTCATAGTTCAGTTGAACGACACCGAGCGTGCCGCGGGAGTGGTTGCCGCGAGTGCGGGCAATCACGCGCAGGGTGTTGCGTTCGCGTGCCGGGCGATGGAGATCACCGGGCGGATCTACGTTCCGGCCAATACCCCCAAGCAGAAGCGCGACCGCATCAAGGTGCACGGCGGGCGGTTCGTCGAACTGATCCCGATCGGGGAGAGCTACGACGCCGCGGCCGCCGCGGCCGCCGCAGATGTCGAGCGCACCGGCGCAACCATGGTGCCTCCCTTCGACGACGTCCGCACCGCCGCAGGACAGGGCACGATCGCTGCGGAGATCCTCGAGCAGCTCGAGGTCGCGCCGGACAGTGTCGTCGTCCCGGTCGGCGGTGGCGGCTGCATCGCCGGCATCGCGACCTATCTGCACGAGCGCGCCCCCCGGACTTCCATCGTCGGTGTCGAACCGGTCGGTGCCGCGTCGATGACCGCCGCGCTGGTGGCCGGTGGGCCAGTGACATTGCCGGAGGTCGATCCGTTCGTCGACGGTGCCGCGGTCAAGCGGATCGGCGACCTGCCGTACGCGGTGGTGTCCCGGCTCGGCGCAAACGTCGTTTCGCACGCGTCCCTCCCGTTGATGGCGGCGCCACGGCCGGGTCACGGGCCCGAGACGTTCGCGATGACGCAGGTCGACGAGGGCGCGGTCTGCACGTCGATGCTCGAGCTGTATCAGAATGAGGGCATCATCGCCGAGCCGGCAGGCGCGTTGTCGGTCGCGGCGCTCGGCCAGCTCGACATCGAGCCGGGAAGTACCGTCGTGTGCCTGATCTCCGGTGGTAACAACGACGTGTCCCGTTACGGCGAGATCCTCGAGCGCTCGCTCGTGCACCTCGGGCTCAAGCACTACTTCCTGGTCGACTTTCCGCAGGAGCCGGGCGCCCTGCGACGTTTCCTCGATGAGGTTCTCGGACCCGACGACGACATCACGCTGTTCGAGTACGTCAAGCGCAACAACCGCGAGACGGGTGCCGCGTTGGTCGGTGTCGAGCTCGGATCGGCGGACGGTCTCGGCGATCTGCTGGACCGGATGCGCAGCTCGCACATCCAGGTCGAACAGCTCGAGCCTGGGTCTCCGGCGTACCGCTACCTCACGTAGCGTCTGCGTCCGGCGCCGACTCGGTGCCGAGCAGTCGGTCGACGACGCGGCGGTGCAAGTTCGGGTCGGCTCGCGGCAGGCCGAGCAGGGCGGCCAGGTAGATGCCGTCGCCGACGAGGCGCACGATCTCGGCCTGCACCGGGTCGTCGATCTCGCTGAGTAGTCCGTCGTCCCATGACCGCATGACGTCGCCGACGGCCTGCTGCACCTCGTCGTGCTGTCCGTCGGCGCTGCGCATCGCGGCAAGCATCGACCGGTAGAGGGCTATCTCGTCGGCGGAGTTCGCGTCCGGGTACTGAAGGTAGATCTCGGATACCGAGCTACCGCGGGCGACGGCGTCGGCGAGTTGTCGGTCCGAGCGGTCGCCGAGGCGCCGCACCATGGACGCGAACAGCGCCTCTTTGCTCGGGAAGTGGTACAGCAGCCCGCCCTTGGAGACGCCCGCTGCCGCCGCCACAGCTTCGAGCGTGACCTGAGCGAGCCCCACATCCAGGAGCAGGCGTTCGAGTGCGTCGAGAATGCGATCGCGCGTGTCCGATGCCATGAAAGCTACTTTACCGGCTGGACGGTCGGCTGCTACGCTGATGAGGCTACTGTACCGGCCAGACGGTTAACCTCCTGGTTGGTTGCCATTCACGAAATTGAGCGTTTGCTTGTGGGAGTTGAAGCATGTCTTTGGGTACGGCGCGGGATCTGAACGATGTCAGGGCCGGCCGGAAGGACTGGCTCGGGCTGGTAGTGCTTGCCTTTGCAGTGCTGCTGATCTCGGTGGACGCGACGGTCCTCGATCTGGCGCTGCCGTTCATCAGTGAGGACCTGGCGCCGAGTAGCACCCAGCTCCTGTGGATCATCGACATCTACTCGTTCGTCCTCGCCGGTTTGCTGGTCACGATGGGTACCCTCGGCGACCGGATCGGGCGTCGTCGACTTCTGCTGATCGGTGCCGCTGGTTTCGGTCTCGCGTCGCTGATCGCCGCGTGGTCTGCAAGTCCCGAGATGTTGATCGTTGCGCGCGTCTTGCAGGGCGTGTCAGGTGCGACGCTGATGCCCGCGACCCTGGGCTTGATCCGCACGATGTTCGTCAACCCGAACCAGCGCATCACCGCGATAGGTGTGTGGGGCGCAATGGCAGGTGGCGGAGCCGCGGCGGGTCCACTGATCGGCGGCTGGCTCCTCGAGCACTATTGGTGGGGTTCGGTGTTCCTCATCAACATCCCGGTGATGATTGCGCTGATTGCGCTCGGCCCGTTGGTGATCCCGGAGTCGAAGAACCCGGAGCCGGGACGGTTCGACATTGTCAGCGCCGGGTTGTCGATGCTGGCAATGGTCCTGATGGTGTACGCGGTCAAGGAGACCGTGGTGCACGGTCCGTCGTGGCTCCTCACGGGAGTCGGCCTCGTCGGTGCATTCGCAGGCTGGGCGTTCATTCGCAGGCAGCGGTCTCTGACCGACCCGATGATCGACCTGTCGCTGTTCGCCCGGCCCGCGTTCTCCACCGCGGTTCTGACCAACCTGCTGTCGATCTTCGCACTCGCCGGCGTGCTGTTCTTCGGATCGCAGTATCTACAGCTGGTACTGGGATATCGGCCGCTCGAGGCAGGACTGCTGATGCTGCCGGGCACCTTGGTGAGCGCGGTGGCCTCACTGGCGGCGGCGTGGCTGGTGCGCTGGTGGGAGCCGAGTCGGGTGCTCAGCGTGGGCCTGGTGATCGCGGCGATCGGCGCCGCCACCTTGATCGCATTGCGGGTGGACAGTGGCCCGCAGGCGTTCGTGGTGGGATTCATCCTCGCCGGGGCGGGAATCGGCGTGGCGTTGACGTTGACATCGGACCTGGTTGTCAGCGCGGTGGAGCCCGAGCGTGCGGGCGCCGCATCCGCGGTATCGGAGACCGCGTACGAACTCGGTGTCGCACTTGGTGTCGCCGTGCTGGGTAGCGTGGTGCTGGCGATCTTCCGCCGCGGGCTGGACGTCTCTGCGTTGGACGACGATCAGGCGCATGTGGCTCAGGGCACCCTCGGTGGCGCGGTGGAGGTATCGAAGTCGCTGCCGAGTGGGGAGGCGGCGGTGTTCCTGGAATCCGCGCAGAATGCGTTCGTCGACGGCATGCACATCGCTGCCGGAGCGACGGCGGTGGTGCTGCTCGCCTCGGCCGTGCTGGTCGCGCGGATGCTCCGCAGCCGCTAGTTCTCAGAGGCGATGCGGGCTGCCCCGGTCGACGATCGGGGTAGCCCTGATCGTCGCTGATCAAGTGCAAATTGTGGTACCGGTCTCATTCTCCGCGTGTACATTTCGGCAGCGAACCCGTTGCGGGGGTGAAACGCCGGGTGACTTTGAGAGTGAGACGGGGAGCGCGGTAGCCGGCCGGTGCTGGACTGCTCTTGGTGCGCGGAAGGACTCCGTAACCGTGTTCTATTCTGCTGCAGAAGATTTGGGCAGGATCGGCGGCAGTCGCCACCGGCGACATCGCTTCGATCGGCGGTTGATACGCACGTTCTACTCGCACTGCATCTTTCGCACCGGCCTTTCGCGTCAATCGTTCTATGGTGCGGCGGATGACCGACATTTCCTGGCGTAGCAGTTGGGCGTGGATCCCGCGGACCCGAAGGTGCCGTGGTTCTTTCGGCGGACGGTGGTGATCTGCTCGGTCAGCGCACGATTGCGTTCTGTGCGGGCGGACTCGGGACGGGTCTTGGCGGCGTAGTGTGTGGGCGGCGAGATCGCGGCACCGGTCGTGGTCGGCGTGTCGCAGGTCGGCTGGACGTCGCGTCAAGATTCTTTCCGCCCGCCACATCTCACGAACTTTGCGGGGGAGTTCAGCGATCCCGCCCGCGTCGTAGGTTGTCGTCGTGCCGCGGGTCACAGCCCTTCATCGGTTTCGGCGCGTTCGACTCAGCTGCGTAGCGCTTCGGAAATGGGCGCCGATTTGGTCGCCGATGTGAACAATCGCCTTGTTCCGAGCCTCGGCATCCGTCCGGATGTTCGTTGTCTCCGTCAAACCCGGGGCTTGGCAAGATATCTCATCGAACCGGCTGTTGATGAATTGTTGACAGGCCGCCCGCCATGCCTGCAAGCGTCATATCCTCTCCGGACCAGATGTCCTCTCGCGCAGTGTCGTACGTCACATGCGACGTGATTCCGCTGCCTGAAGGTAAGGCAAGCGGAACGCTGCATTCGTGTGCCGTGGATCACTTGTGCCCCATAGGCGGACGATCTCCAGGGTGGTGCCGCGGTCGGCTACGGGGTGATTTCGAGGGTGAAGTTGCGGTCGGCCCGCGGGTGCTACTCGCCGCATGTCGAGCATCGACGCGGTTCCGAATTGTCCAGTGCTCAGCGTGTTTTCCGTCGATTCGGTAGCGCTGTTTCGCACCCGTGGTGGGACTTCGTGTATCACCGTGCATTCTGCTGTCTCGTGTATACCAAATAGCTGTCCGATTTTTCCGTAGTCCGTCGCCGACCTCTGGTTGGGCGTGCGAGCAATCATGTGTGTTGAACGGAAGGTGTACCTGATGCGTAACCGTGTCCTCCTGCGTCGTGCCGGAGAGGGGGTGGTGTCTCGGTGGGCGGCGCTGGGGATGATCCTTGCGGTCCTGGCGCTGGTCGTGTCTTCGTTCTCATTCGCCCCGGTTGCCTCGGCGCAAGAAGTCGGGACCTCGACCACCTCCACTCCGACGCCAACAGTGAAGAGTCCATCCTCTTCGGCGGAACGGAGTTCGACTCCGGCCGCGCCCACGTCAGAATCGCCCGCGACCACGTCAGACGCGCCCGCGACCACGACGAAGGCGCCGGCTGCGTCCACGTCAGGGTCGCCCGCGACCACGACGAGCGTGGCACCCACGACGGCGAAGCGAGGCGCGGCGGTCACGCCGCTCGGACTCAATCCCGACATCAAGGTCGAGATAACCGAGATCAAGGTCGAGGGAAATCCCGGCGAGCAGATCACGGTCGGGGACTCCGTCGAGGTGCACGGCACGTGGGATGCGAGCAAGGCCACTCCGAAGCCGGGTGACCAGTTCACGATCAAGTTCCCTGACGTATTGAAGCTCGGCTCCAACCAGACGATCCAGCTCAAGGGCGAAGACGCGGTCTGGGGCACCTGCGAGCTGGTGGCTGCCACCAATGTCATGACCTGTGTGCTCTCCGAGGCGGTGACGGAACGCCCCGAAGATGTGAAGGGCGATTTCTTCGTCTACACGAAGGCGGTCAAGTACACCACCTCCAAGACGGTTGACTTCACGATCAACGGCACGTACGAGGTGACGCACGAGCTGCCCGGCGGTGGTGGAATCGGCGACGGCAGCGTCATCGGCGCGGCAAAGAAGTCCGGCCAGCTCCAGGGCAACAAGCAAGCGGTGCGTTGGACCATCGACATCCCTGGCGCAGACCTGGCTGCTCTGGATTCGAGCAACACCGGTTCGGTGACCCTGAGCGATGCGCTCTCGGCAAACATGAAGCTGTGCGACGGCAAGGTCGACGCGAAGCTGCTGTCCGGCCGACCGAACGATCTCAAGCCCGTCGCCAACGGCGTCAGCGTCACCCAGTCTGCCGCCGGTGCTCCGGTCAGCATCGCGATCAATAACGGTGGTCCCTTCGAGAGGGACAAGCTCTACCGCGTCGAGTACACCTCCTGTACAGCGAGCGGCGAAGTGGACCCTAAGGGCACTCTCTACAACAACTCTGTGACCATTGGCGGGAACACCGTGGGCTCGGTAGGCGTCGGCCAGGACTGGGAACCGCAGACGGGGCCATCGAAGTCCGGCGATTGGGCGTGGGGCACGCGGTACAACGAGATCGACTGGAGCATCACGGTCCCGGGTACCTTCATCGCTAGCCTGCCCGACCAGAAGGTCACAATCGCGGAGACTTTCAGTGCCAACCATGAGGTCTGCGTGGGCGGCCTCAATCCGACGATCTGGCGCGCGAACCGTCTGCCCGGGCTGAACGGTGAAACAACCAACCACGTCAACGTCACCTCCGAGTTCGACATCGACGCTTCCGCCGCCACGGCGGGTGCCAAGTCCTTCACTATGACCATCACGCCGAAGGACAAGATCGAGCAGGACTCGAAGCAGTACTACTTCGTGAAGTTCCGGACCTGCCTCGGCGACAAGAAGGTGCCGGACACCACGAACGAGTTCACGAACACGGCGGTCGTCAACGGAAAGTCGACACCCGCAAAGGTGACGGGGCCCAAGTTCGAGGGCGGCAAGGCCGGCACGCTCAACACTGTGCCGAAGGACGTCGCCGGTGAGATGCAGCCGGCCGGCACGACGATCGACTGGAAGGTGCAGGTCTCCGGACACACTCTCGAGGGCCTCGACGCACCGGCGGTCATCACCGACACGTTCTCCAAGTCCTTGGCGGTGTGCGAGGTCAGCGGCGATCTGAAGAAGGACCTCAATTTCAAGGTTGTCGCGAAGGACTTCCTTGGCGACGGCAAGGTTCATCCGGAGCGTGACCTGACCAAGGACACCACAGTCACGCGCAATGGCGACGACACCGGGATCGCAATTACCCTGCCGAAGGGGGCGGACGACTACAACCGTGAGACGCGCTACTTCATCGAGTACACCCTCTGCACCAGCAGTGGCGGACTGGATGAGCGCGGCACGGTGTACGGCAACTCGGTCTTCTACAACGGCAAGACGCAGTCGGTGCAGAGCGTGAAGCAGGAGTGGGGCGGTGGCGGCACCGGTCAGGGTGTGTCGCGCGGTTCGTTCTCGCTGCTGAAGCAGATCGATTCCTCCTCCGAGCAGTTCCCGGAGGGCACGGAGTTCACGGTGAAGGTCGAGGAGTTCGCCCCCGGGAAGAATCCGGCGACCGACGCCCCGTACAGCACCTACAACATCAAGGTGAAGGCGGACGGAACGCCGGTCAGCGGAGTCAACGCCCGCGGCACCGGCTGGCAGATCCGCCTGTCCGAGATCGACCTGCCCAAGGTGGACGGCGTCCACTTCGAGCAGGGGAAGTTCCGCGAAGCACCGGGCGTGGTCCTCAACGCGGATCGCACCCAGGCGGTGGTGAGCATCGCGCCGAAGAGCAACGTCGAGGTCAAGCTGGTCAACAAGGCGGTCCTGGGTTCGGCGAAGATCGTCAAGACCGTCATCGGTGACGGAATGGGTGGGCTCGCGGGCGACGAGTCCTTCGTCATCAAGGCGCAGATCGCCAACGGTGACAGCAACGCGGGCAGCGAGTCGCGCGAGTTCACGCTGAAGAACGGTCAGCACTATGACCTGAGCGACTTGCCCATCGGAGCGAAGGTCACCTTCACCGAGGTCAAGCCGCTGAACACTGACCGCGTGACGTGGTCGGAGCCGGTGATCAATCCGAAGACACTCACCATCGGCACCAATGCCGCGGCGAACACGGTCTCCGTCACCAACGAGGCCAAGATCACCATGGGCACCTTCGAGTTGAGCAAGAAGCTCACGGGGCCCAAGGCATTCGACAAGGCCGTGCCGAAGACGTTCGACGTGACCGCAAGCTGGAACGCGGACGGAAAGCCGCAGTCCAAGACGCTGAAGCTCCCGGCCGACGGCACCGCGGTTCCGTTCGGCGTGAACCTGCCCGGCGGAACCAAGGTCACGCTGACCGAGACGGTTCCGGCGAACGGTAACGGTCTCGCCTGGGGCGTGCCCGTATTCTCCGGGAACGTGACGATCGGTGACGCCGGCAAGGCCGTGGTGACCATCGGCAAGGACCCGGGCAAGGTCGAGCTGACGAACTTCGTCGACACCAACGACGGCACTCTGCGCATCCTCAAGCAGGTCGGCGGCGAGGCCGCCGAGGCCGTCGGTGACGACGTGGAGTTCACGGTCCAGGCCCGTTGGAAGGACGGCGTCAACTTCGTCACCAAGGACTTGACCGTCAAGAACGGCGTGGCCACGCCGCTCGGCGTCGACCTTCCCGTCGGCACCGAGGTGACCTTCACCGAAACCGGGCGTCCCGACGTCGCCGGAGTCGAGTGGGGCACGATCTCGTGGGCCACCGATCCGAGCGGGGAATCCTGGCTCGTCACGAATTCCGAGGGCGCCGCGACGGGCATCGTCTCCGACGACCCGACCGAGGGTCGTCTCGTCACCCTGACGAACGAGGCCTTGTGGAAGAACGGCTCGGTCGAGTTCACGAAGTTCATCTTCGACGGCGCGGATCCCATTCCCGCCACCGATGCTGACCTGCCCGAGGGTGCCGAGTTCGACGTCCGGATCAAGGGAATCGATCCTGCGCTCCCAGCAGGAACCGATTTCCCGGCGGTGGGTGAGACGATCACCCTCAACGCCGGAAACGGCTGGAGCTGGAAGTCCGGCGACGTTCTGCCGCGGAACACTGTGATCACTTTCGCCGAGGTCGACCCCGATGCCCTGCCCGGTATGGACTGGGCGCGGCCGTTCTACTACGTGGCCGCGGATGCCGGTGAGCCTGGCGACCGTGACACCGTCCAGGTTGTTGCAGGCGACGAGGCTCTGGTGGAGATCCGTAACCGCCCGATTCCGACCACTGACGTGGACATCGACAAGATCGTGACCGGGCCGAAGGGCAACCAGGTTTCCGGGCACGAGTCCACGACCTTCCAGGTCACGGCCACGTGGACGGATGTCGATGACGAGGCGCGTTCCTGCGTTCTCGATGTCAAGCCGGGCGTTTCGGCCACACCGACCACCAAGTGCGACGCCGCAGTCGTCGACGGCCGGGTTCAGTTCCCACTCGACACTGAGATCACCTTTGTCGAGACCGGCGCCCGCACTGACGTGAGCAACGTCAAGTGGGGTGACGTGGTGTGGAGCGTCAAGGAAGGAAGCGCGGACGTCGTCAAGATCGAGGGCGAGCCGACCGGAGTTTCTGTCATCCTGACCGGTACCGCGAACGAATCAGTGGTGCTGGGACTCGAGAACAAGACCAGCAGCAACGGGCTGATCATCATCCCGATCCCGATTCCGCTCCTGCCGTGGGACGGATCGTCGATCCCGACGGGATCGGGCTCCGGGGGACCAGCTCCTGTTGGTCCCAGTGTGCCGGGCGTGCCTGGTTCGCCGGAACAGCCGTCCAAGCCGGGCGACTCGGGTCACAACGGTGCTCCTGGCAAGCCGGCTCCCGGCAAGTCGGCTGCGGCCGAGCCGGACCAGTCTCGTTCCTTGCCGGTGACAGGTGCGAACGTCATCTGGCTGGCCGGTGCAGCGCTAGCGCTGATCGCCGGTGGCACATGGCTCACAGTGCGTAGCCGCAGGAAGGCGTAGGCGAGGGGTAATCCCCCAGCCGGCACACTGTGCCGGGGCGGGTGCGACGTTGCTGGTCGCGCCCGCCCCGGGCTCATGCCAACTCGATTGAATCCCGCTCACCAGCGGACCACCCATTCTGCGGCCGATCGCTCGGCCGCCCCTCGAAGGAGAGCTTTCCGTGTTCAGCATCCCGATTTCGCTTGTGATCGAGAACATCCAGACCACCGGTTCTGCCGCGATCGACGGGCTCGGTCGACTGTCCGTCCTCCTCTACGATCTGCTCGGTGGCACAGGAAGCGCCACGATCAACCTGGGCAACTAGTTCGACGCGTCCGTGGAAGGGGCCCCGGTCTGTGAGCGATACCAAGGTTCCGGTACCAGATCGGACCCGGCCGAGTGTTGGCCAGGTCATCGGGGAGCTGCTCCTCACGGCAGGGACCGTCATCCTGTTGTTCGTTGTCTACGAGGCGTTCTGGACCAGTATCGTCTCTGGGCGGCTGCAGGATGAGGTCAACAGCGGCCTGGAGGAATCCTGGGGCGACGGGGGGGCCGGTGACAAGCCGGTCGTCCCGTCGGCCCCGGTACTCGGCGAAGGGTTCGCACGGGTACATTTTCCCACCCTCGACGTCGCGTACGCCGTCGTCGAGGGCATCCGCAACGAGGACCTGCGGGCCGGCCCCGGCCACTACCCCGACACTCAGATGCCCGGCGAAGCGGGAAACTTCGCGCTCGCCGGGCATCGCATCGGTACCGGTGCGGTGTTCCAGCACCTCGATCAACTCGATGCGTGCGATGCCGTCGTCGTGGAAACCGAGTTCGAGTGGATGACATACCGACTGCTACCACTCGACTCCGCCTCGCCCGATCGGCGTGCGGCTGCAGAAGCCTGCCTGAGTCCAGAGCAGGCCGCTCGCGTCTCCGACGGCGACTACTCTCACCTCATGGGTCGACTCGTGACAGTGCCCACCGACATCGATGTCGTCAACCCGCTGCCCGGCACTCCTTGGGCCGAGGCTGACGCCGGTCTGGAGAGCATGCTGACACTGACCACATGCCATCCGCTGTTCTCGAACACCGAACGCCTGATCGTGCATGCTGTTCTTGTCGAAACAACCCCGAAGTCCTCGGGCAACATTCCCGCGGCATTGCAGGAGTAATCAATGTACGGCTACCTCTGGCGCGCTCTGCCCGGCCCCCGGCCGGTGAAGGCTGTGCTGGTAATCGTTCTCGTTGTCGCGTTCGTGCTGTTGCTCATGGAGGTCGTCTTTCCCTGGGTGTCCGAGCACATGCCATACTCGGACGTCACCGTGTAGAGCACCTTTGCCCGGCCGAGACCTCCCCTTCTTGCCACCGGGTGAGCCCCAATTCGGCGGCGCAATCCATGAGTTCGCTGCCGCCCTCGGTCCGGTGGTCCATCAGCGCTCCCGTGCCTATCGGCCGCAGTCCGAACGTAGTCGTCACTGCGGTGCCGTTCTGACCGCCCGGCTCATCCGGCGTCGAGTACCGCGAAGGAGTGACCCGGCACCACGGTCGCCGAACCGGTCTCGTCCTGCGTTGGCCGGTCCCACCACAGCAGGGGCGTGCCTCCGATCGGGACGCGCACCGCGTCCGTGCCCAGATTGCAGACGATGCGTAAGTTGTGTCGGCGCAACACGATCCAGCGTTCGCCCTCGTCGTACTCGACAGTGAGATGCTCGAGCCACGGATCGGTGAGCTCGGGTCGACTGTGCCGCAGTGCGATGAGCGCGCGGTAGCAGTCCAACAGTCGGGCGTGCGCGGCAATTTCGGTCTCGGACCAGTCGAGTTTCGAGGCCTGGAATGTCCCCGGGGCCTGCGGATCCGGAACGTCGTCGGTATCCCAACCGTGTTCGGCGAACTCGCGGCGGCGCCCTTCCGCGGTTGCCTTCCCGAGTTCCGGCTCGGGGTGGGAGGTGAAGTACTGGAACGGGGTTCGCGCACCCCACTCTTCACCCATGAACAGCATCGGCGTATATGGCGAGCACAGCACCAGTGCCGCTTTCACGGCCAGCTGGCCATCGGACAGATACGCGCCGGGACGATCCCCGGTAGCCCGGTTGCCGATCTGGTCGTGCGTACAGGTGTACGCGAGCAGCGCGTCGGCGGGGATTCTGCGGACGTCGATCGGGCGGCCGTGATTGCGGCCCCGGAACGTCGAGTACCCGCCCGCGTGGAAGTAGCCGTGGGTGAGGGTGTGGGCGATCGCTCGAAGTGAGCCGAAATCGCCGTAGTAACCCTGCCGTTCCCCGGAAACGGCCGCGTGGATCGCATGGTGGACATCGTCGTCCCATTGCGCATCCAGGCCGTACCCGCCCGCGGCGCGCGAGGAGATGAGCCGCGGATCGTTCTGGTCGCTCTCGGCGATCAGGGTGAGCGGTCGTCGTAGATGCGCCGAGAGCCGGTGCGTCTCGACGGACAGCTCCTCGAGCAGATGCGTTGCGGTGTTGTCGACCAGCGCGTGCACCGCGTCCAGGCGCAACGCATCGATGTGGAACTCATGGAACCAGCGCAGGGCGTTCTCGACGATGTACCGGCGCACCTCGTGCGACTGCGGCCCGCACAGGTTGACGGTGCGGCCCCAGTTGTTGCCGCCCTCGGCGAGGTATGGCCCGTATCGGTCCAGGTAGTTGCCCGAGGGTCCGAGATGGTTGTAGACGACGTCGAGTACGACGGCGAGACCCCGCCGATGGCACCCGTCGACGAAGCGCTGCAACCCGTCCGGGCCACCGTACGTTTCGTGGACGGCGTACCAGAGCACTCCGTCGTAGCCCCAGTTGTGGGTGCCGTTGAATGCGGCAACCGGCATCAGCTCGACGAACCCGACACCGAGGTCGACGAGGTGGTCGAGCCGCTCGATCGCCGCGTCGAATGTGCCTTCCGGGGTGAAGGTGCCGATATGCAGTTCGTAGACGACGCTGCCCGCGAGCTGACGCCCGGTCCAGGCGGTATCGGTCCAGCCGGCGGGGTCCAGCTCGTGTAGCTGTGACGACGCGTGGACGCCGTCGGGCTGACGCGGTGACCGCGGGTCGGGCAGCACGACGGGGGAGTCGTCGAGCACGTACCCGTACCGTGCGCCGCGCCTGACCTCGATGTCGGCGCGCCACCAGCCGTCAGGGGAGCGTGTCATGGCGTGCTCGTCGCCGTCGACGTGGACGTGAACCGAACGTGGCAATGGGGCCCAGACCTCGAAGGTGTGCACGTGATCAGGATGCACCGATCGCGCGCCCACCGCAGCAGTCCGGGGTCTTCGTCGCCGAACAGCGTGTCGAGGTGCTCCCGTCCGGGCGAACGGGAGCACCCGAACGGACTTCAGGATCCGAAGTTGAAACCACCCGCGGCGCCGCCCGCACCGCCGCCGCCCGCTTCGGCATTCGAGCCAGCGGAACCGCCGTCCGATCCGAATCCGACGTTGGCTCCGAACATTGCGGTCATCAGGGCTGAGAAGATCGCGGAGATGGACATGTGCGCTCCTGTGGGTCATTCGATCCAGGTCGACACCGGTCGGTGTCGGGAGTCATTGGACCGTGCTCCGGGCAGCCGAGGTGAGGGATCGGCGGCAGGTTAGGGGACGATTGGGGGATCTATAGGGGGACTTGGTTTCCCCCCCACCTCCCTCACGAATCCCCTACGTGTGCAGCTGGTTCGGGCTCGTCCTCACTACGGCAACCCTCGGGATCCAGGGGACGCCGGGCGGTCACCTCGGCTGCGTGTCATCGGGTCGGCTGGACCGACGTCTCGATGATCGCGCGTGCGGTGTCGCGGCCCATCCGGATGGCACCGTCCACGTGCTGGTAGCCCGCGCCCGCGAGGTCCGAGCACGAGAAGTGGATCGGTCCGACGGGGGTGCGCTGGTCGCGCCCGTACCGATGCAACCCGCCCAGATCGAAGCTGGCTGCGTACGCTCCGCGAGTCCACTCCTCCGAGCCCCAGTCGGATTCGTAGTACACGACGGGTTCGGTGGCCTGCGGGCCGAGGAAGCGGGCGACGGATTCGAGGATTCGGCGCTTGCGTTCATCGGCGGACAGTTCGAACATTGCGTCGGCCTTCTCGTCGGAGACGAAGCCCACCAGCGTGCCGCGGGTGTCGCCGTGGTTGGTGTTGTCGTAGACCTCCTGTACCAGCTCCGAGGCGCTGAAACCGGTGCCGGACAACCCCTCTGCGCGCCAGAACGGTGTCTCGTACACCGCGTGTACCTTGATCACGAGTCCGAGTGACTGGTGCTGGTGCATCTGGTGCTGGCGGCGCGGCAGCGGCGGGTCGAACGAGATCCGGGTGTACAGGTTCGGCGGTACCGCAAGTACGACGCGACGGGCGCGGACCTCGAGGTCGCCGTCGGCGAGGACGGTTACGCCGGCGTCATCCCAGCGGACCGTACGGACGGGGGAGTTCAGGAGGACGTCGTCGCCGAGTCGTTGAGCGAGTCCGATCGACACCTGCTGCATGCCGCCGACAACCCGCCGGTCCAGGATGAAGTCCTCGTCGACGAGGTTGCTGAACGAGCCGGCGGAGGCTGCCATCAGTACTGCCTGCAGAGCCGAGAACGAGTGCGCGGGCTTGGTGAGCATGCCGCCGGCGACGAAGAGGCCGATGTTGTCGCGGGCCTCCTGATCGTCGCTGAGGTCTGCGAGCCAGCGGCTGAACGAGACGGTGTCGAGCTCCCGGGCGCGGGGGTGGGCCCACGGCTCGTCGGCGCCGATCTCTGCGGCAAGTTCGTCGAGGATCCCGATGAGCCGATCCATCTCGGTGCGGGTGTGGTCCGATACGGGAAAGCTGTCGCCCGAGTACACGGTTCGTGTTCCGTCGGGGGCGATGTAGATCGAATCACCGTCGCGGTACCGCTCGTAGGTGTCGAGGCCCAGCGTCTCGAGGGTCTCGTACAGTGCGGTCTGGTCGGGGGAGACCCACTGGCCGCCGATCTCGAGCACGGCGCCGTCGATGGTGTCGGTCCAGGTCCGTCCGCCGACGCGATCGCGCGCCTCGAGTACCGCTACGGAGAGTCCGGCTTTCGTCAGCTCGGTGGCGGCGGTCAAGCCGGACGGGCCGGCGCCGACGACCACGACATCGCGGGTGATTGAGGGCATGGGAACTCCTTCGTCGGGGTGATGGCTTCGGATCTCGAAGGTAATGACGTCAATTCTGTGGCCTCGGGCACACCTGCGGGGGTGCCTATGCGTCGAATCTGCGATTCAGGGGTGCGCCACTATGGCGCGTTCAGCCCACCTGCTGTGGCGGCGTCACGTTGGAGGAGGCATCGTCGGTGAGGGCAGGTGTCGATCGGGTGAGTATCTCGCCCCGGAAGAACGCGGGCTGGCGCGCCCGCATCACCAGCATCAGCACGACGCCGAGTGCCAGCAGCCCGAATCCCATGAAGAAGACCAGGCCGACACCGCCGATCGCGGCGCCGCTGCCGTTCTCCGGGTTGATGCTCTCGCCGACGGAGATGACGAACACGACGATCAGCATGATTCCGCCGAGCAGGGGGAACAGGAACTTGAAGACGATGTTGCGGGCACTGCTGAACAGTTCGTGCCGGAAGTACCAGACGCAGGCGAAGGCAGTGATCCCGTAGTACCAGCAGATCATGATGCCGAGCGCTGCGATGGTGTCGAGCAGGGTCCGCTCCGAGAGGACCGTGACCACGGTGTAGAACACCGCAGTCAGGGCGCCCGCTACGGCGGTCGCGAAGGAGGGCACCAGGAATCGCGGATTGATCACCGACAGCTTCTTGGGGAAGGCGCCGTAGGCGCCCATCGCCAGCATGGTCCGAGCGGCGGGCAGGAACGTCGTCTGCAGGCTCGCGGCGGAGGATGCCAGCACAGCCAGGAACAGCACCAGTCCACCCCAGCGGCCGAGGATCGGCTCGGCAAGTGCACCGAAGACGTTCTCCGAGTTGTCCGGGTTGCCCAGTCCGACACCGGTGTCCCCGACGCCGGCGTACATCATCGACGCGACGGCGATCATCAAGTAGGTCACGAGGATCGAGAGCACGCACACCAGTCCGGCTCGGCCGGGAGTGCGCTGGGGATCCTTGCACTCCTCGCCGAGGGTCAAGCATGTGTCCCATCCCCAGAACGCGAAGATGGATCCGGTCAGGCCGACGGCGAACGCGGCGATCGTCAGTCCCGTGAACGGATTGAACCAGTCCAGGCTGAACGAGAGGTTCGCGGGCGCATCCCCGGCCGCTACGTGGTAGAACGCGACAGCCGCGAACACCACCAGGACGATCATCTGGAAGCCGACGAGCACGAACTGGACGCGCTCGCTGGTGGTGATGCCGCGGCTCGAGATCCACGTCGCGATCGCCAGGAACGCCAGCGTCGTCGCGATATTGACGAACTTGTTGCCGGCGAGGTCCGCAATTGCGGGGGCGTCGAGCAGCCGCGCTATGAACAGATAGAAGAACTGCACCGCGATCGCAGCCAGGTTCGACAGCACGATGATGGTCGCGACCACCATGCCCCAACCGCACATCCATCCGACGTACGGACCGAACGACTTCGTCGACCACGTGAACGATGCCCCGCAGTCCGGGGATTCGCGGTTGAGTTCGCGGTAGGCGTACGCGGTCAGGAACATCGGTATGAAGCCGGCGATGAAGATGGCCGGCATCTTGAGGCCGACCGCAGCGACGATCAACCCGATACTTGCGGTGAGCGTGTAGCCGGGGGCGACGCAGGAGATGCCCAGGATCGCTCCGGAGAGCGTCCCGACCTTGTTGGTGGCCAGGCCCTTGTCGACATGGCCACCGGATCGTGGCGGTGACGGTAATTCAGCTGCCATGGTGTGCTCCAGGTTCAGGGCCCATCGCGTGATGCGGCCGAGCGTGGGACAGGTCTAACGGTCGAGATGGCTCTCCGAGTTCGGAACAACCACCATGGGGACGGGGATCACGCGCAACATCTTCGCGGCGGTCGACCCGAGGAACAGTCGCTGGTTCTGGGCGAGCCGGCTCGAACCGACGAGGACGATGTCGCCCTCGTGCCACTCGAGCTTGCTCACGGCAGACTCCACGGAATCGCCCTCGGCGACCTGCGCGGTGACTCGCATGTCGTGATCGAGCAGCGCCCGCGACCGGTCCAGTACGCTCTGCGCGTGCTCGAGAGCGCGCTCGCGGACAGCCGCTCGGTCGCCCCGCAGGTCGTCGTGTTTCTCGATCGATACCAGCGAGACCAGCCGCAGGGACGCGTCGATCCGCTCGCACGCGCGTACTGCGGTGCGCAGCAACACATCCGCGCCGGCGCGGGTGCCGAGCGCGCACGTGACTTCCCGGATGCGCGTGGCGGCGTGGTACCTCATGCCGCGCGGCGCGAGCGCCACCGGCACGTGGGAGGAGTGCAGCAGTTCGCTCGATACGGTGCCGATGCCGTGTCGCCCCAGCATGCTGTCACTCGCGGCGCCGACGACGATGGCCTGCGCCCCGAGTCGGGTCGCCTCGTTCAGCAGACCCTGTGCGAAGGAGTCGTCGAAGCTCAGATGGGCTTCGGCCGTCACGTCGTCGGGGACCTGAGCCAGCGCCTCCTCCAGCCACTGATCGGCCTGGTGGACCAGCAGGTCCTCGTAGCCGGGGTCGGCCGGAACCCGGGCCGGAAGGGCCCGGTCCGGCGGTATGACCATGCAGATGTCGAGGCTCGCATCCAGGCTGCGGGCGAGTCGGATGCCGAGCGCGAGACCGTCCGCGCCGCTGGGGGTGGCGAGGTAGCCGACGACCAGACGCATGGTGACCCTCCGATCAGTAGTGCGGTTCAGTAGTGGGGTTCAGTAGTGGGGCGAACGACTCAGGCGGGCAAGGCGATGTACTTGGTCGTGAGGTATTCCTCGATGCCTTCGGTGCCGCCCTCGCTGCCGAGACCGGACTGCTTGACGCCACCGAAAGGCGCCGCCGGATCGGAGATTACGCCGCGGTTGACGCCCACCATGCCGGATTCGAGAGCCCCGGCCACCCGCATCGCACGGTCCAGATCGCGGGTGTAGAAGTATGCGGCCAGACCGTATTCGGTGTCGTTCGCGGCGGCTACGGCCTCGTCCTCGGTGTCGAATCCCGTGATGGCCGCGACGGGGCCGAAGATCTCCTCACGGAGGATGCGGGCACCGGCTGGGATCTCGTCGAGCACGGTCGGTTCGAAGAAGAAGCCGGGTCCGTCGATCACATGCCCGCCGGTCCGCAGGCGCGCTCCGGCGGAGACGGCGTCGTCGACGAGCGCTGCGACGGCGGTTCGCTGCCTTTCGTTGATCAGCGGGCCCAGCTGGGATCCGTCCTCGTACCCTGCGCCGACGCGGGTAGCTGCGATCCGAGCGGTGAGCGCCGCGGTGAACTCCTCGCGCACGGCGTTGTGCACGAGGATCCGGTTCGCCGCGGTGCACGCCTCGCCGCCGTTGCGCATCTTCGCCGCCATCGCACCCTCCACCGCGGCGTCGAGGTCGGCGTCGTCGAACACGATGAACGGGGCGTTGCCGCCGAGCTCCATCGAGGTGCGCAGCACCTGCGGGGCGGACTGCTCGATGAGCAGCTTCCCGACCCGAGTCGAACCGGTGAAGGTGACCTTACGCAGCCGCGGATCGGTCAGCAGCGGGGCCGTGACCGCGGCCGCGTCCGACGCCGGGAGCACCGACAACACACCTGCCGGCAGTCCGGCGTCGGCGAAGATCTCCGCGAGCAGCAGCATCGTCAGCGGCGTGTCCTCGGCAGGCTTGACGATGATCGTGCAACCGGCGGCGAGGGCGGGTCCGATCTTGCGGGTGCCCATCGCGAGCGGGAAGTTCCACGGCGTCACCGCCAGGCACGGCCCGACCGGCTCCTTGGTGACCAGGATCCGGCCGGTGCCGGCTGGGGCCTGCGTGTACCGGCCCTGGATCCGCACCGCTTCCTCGCTGAACCAGCGCAGGAACTCGCCGCCGTATGCCACCTCGGATCGGCTCTCCGCCAGGGTCTTGCCCATCTCCACGGTCATCAGCAGCGCGAGATCCTCCGTGCGCTCGACAACCAGTTCCCACGCCCGGCGCAGGATCGAGGACCGCTCTCGCGGCGAGGTCGCCGCCCACTCCGCCTGTACTCGGCAGGCGGCATCGAGGGCTGCCAGCGCGTCCTTGGCGGTCGCGTCGGCGACCTCGGCGACCACCTCTCCGGTCGCCGGATTCCGGACGGCGAAGCTGCCGCCTTCAGTGGGATCCGTGCCGGCGCCGTCGATCCAGAGGCGGGTGGGGACGGTGGCGAGGAGGCGGTCGATGCTGCTCATGTGCGGTCCTGTTCGAAGGTGGTGCGGACTGGAGGAGAGGTCGGGTCAGGCCGAGGTGGCGGCGCGGATTGCGCCCTCGAGTACGGTGAGCGCGTCGTCGAGCAGGTCGTCGCCGATCACGAGCGGCGGCAGCAGGCGGATGACGTTGCCGTAGGTGCCACAGGTCAGCACGATGACACCCTGCTCGAGAGCCCGGGCCGCGATGGCCTTGGTGACGTCGGCGTCGGGCTCTGTCGTGCCCGGCACGACGAGTTCGATCGCGATCATTGCGCCGCGGCCGCGGACGTCACCGATGGCGGGGACCTCCTCGGCGAGGGCACGCAGCCGTGCGGTCGCGGTTTCGCCGATGTGGCGCGCACGGGCCGGCAGGTCGAACTCGCGCATCGTCTCGAGTGCGGCCAGGGCGGCGACGCACGCGAGCGGGTTGCCGCCGTACGTGCCGCCGAGTCCACCGGCGTGCACCTTGTCGAGCAGGTCGGCGCGGCCCGTGATCGCGGACAGCGGCAGGCCACCCGCTATGCCCTTGGCCATCGTGATGATGTCGGGAACGATCTGCTCGTCCTCGCACGCGAACCACGATCCGGTGCGGGCGAAGCCGGTCTGCACCTCGTCGGCGATGAACACGACACCGTTCTCGCGTGCCCACGCGACCAGTGTCGGCAGGAATCCCGGCGCGGGAACGATGAATCCGCCCTCGCCCTGGATGGGCTCGAGGATGATCGCGGCCACCGAGTCGGCGCCGATCTGCTTCTCGATCTGCGTGATCGCGCGACGGGCGGCCTGCTCGCCGGTGAGCCCTGCCTCGTCCCGGAACGGGTACGACATCGGCATCCGGTAGACCTCGGGCGCGAACGGTCCGAAGTTCGTCTTGTACGGCATCGACTTGGCGGTCAGGGCCATCGTGAGATTGGTGCGGCCGTGGTAGGCGTGGTCGAACGCGACGACGGCGTCGCGGCCGGTGGCCAGGCGGGCGACCTTCACGGCGTTCTCCACGGCCTCGGCGCCGGAGTTGAACAGCACGGTGCGCTTGTCGTGGTCGCCGGGGGTCAGCGCGGCGAGTTCCTCGGCGACCTGCACGTAGCTCTCGTACGGGGTCACCATGAAGCATGTGTGGGTGAATCGGCCCACCTGCTCACTCACCGCCGCCGCGACCCGCGGATTCGACGCGCCGACGCTGGTCACTGCGATACCCGCGCCCAGGTCGATGAGCGAGTTGCCGTCCACGTCGACGATGACGCCACCGTCCGCGTCGGCCGCGTACACCGGGACGCTGGAACCGACACCGGCTGCCACCGCGGCGCGGCGCCGCGCGCCGAGGGCGGTCGACTTGGGGCCCGGCAGTTCGGTGACGAGCGCGCGCTTCTGGGGGAGGCGGTAGGACAGGGTGTTCATGGTGCGGAATCCTCCGAAGGTTGTTGTGAACAAAGAGTTCTCGGGTGCAAATCAGTCGTGCGAGCTCATGACGTGCTTGATCCGCGTGTAGTCCTCGACGCCGTATGCGGACAGGTCCTTGCCGTACCCGGACTGCTTGAATCCGCCGTGCGGCATCTCGGCGACCAGCGGGATGTGGCAGTTGACCCACACCGCGCCGGCGTCGAGAGCTGCGGACACCCGCTGCACCGTCCCGTGGTCGGTGGTCCAGATACTCGAGGCCAGGCCGTAGTCGACGTCGTTGGCGAGCGTGACGGCCTCCTCCTCGTCGGTGAACGGCTGTACGGTCAGGACCGGACCGAAGGTTTCCTGCTGGACGATGTCGTCCTGCTGCTCGACGCCGGTGATCACAGTGGGCGCGAAGAAGTACCCGGTGTCCCCGACGCGGGTGCCGCCGGTGCGGACCTTCGCGGACGCCGGCAGTGACGCGATCTTCTCCGTGACACGAGCGAAGTGGTCCGCGTTGTTGAGTGGGCCGTAGAACGAGTCCGGGTCGTCCGGCAGGCCGGGGGTGAGGGTCTCGGCCTTGGCAACGAGCGCATCGACGAAGGCGTCGTGGATCGACTCGTGCACCAGCACGCGGGTCGCGGCGGTGCAGTCCTGGCCGCCGTTGAAGAACGCGGCCTCGGCGATCCCGCTCGCGGCCTTGGTGATGTCGGCGTCGGCGAACACCACGGCCGGGGCCTTGCCGCCGAGTTCGAGGTGGGCCCGCTTGACCTGGCGGGCGGCGGAGACCGCGACCGCGATCCCGGCTCGGACCGAACCGGTGATCGACACGAGCCCCAGTGCCGGATGCTCCACCAGCGCCGCGCCGGTGTGGGCGTTGCCGAGGACGACGTTGAGAACGCCGTCGGGCAGGATGCCCTTGGACAGGCGCGCGAGAACCAGTGTGCTCTCCGGCGTGGTGTCGCTCGGCTTGAGGACGACGGTGTTGCCCGCTGCGAGCGCCGGCCCGATCTTCCAGATCGCCATCATGAACGGGTAGTTCCACGGAGTGACCTGGCCGACGACACCGATCGGTTCGCGGCGGACGTAGGAAGTGAAGCCCTCCATGTACTCCCCGGCGGACTTGCCCTCGAGCAGGCGCGCGGCACCCGCGAAGAACCGGAGTTGATCGGCCCCGACCTTGATCTCCTCGGCGGCGATGATCGCCTTGGGCTGCCCGGTGTTGCGGCACTGGGCCTCGACGAGTTCGTGGCTGTGTTCCTCGATCGCGTCGGCGAGCGCCAGCAGCGCGGCCTGGCGCCGGCCCGGGGTGGTCTTCCCCCAGGTGCGGAATGCGCGCTGCGCGGCCGCGACGGCGGCGGCCACATCGGCCTCGCTGGAGACGGGGGCGCGGCCGACGATCGTCTCGTCGACCGGGTTGATCAGGTCGATGGCCTCGTCGGACGTGGAGTCCACGAATGCGCCGTCGATGTAGTTCTTGAGTAGCTCGGTCGTCATCGTGTTCGGTCCTCTCGATCGGTCGGGCAGCACCGCTTGCGGGCATCAGTCGCGGGTGGCCCTATTAATGTGCGCTGACTCACAGGACGCGTCATCTGCCAGAATGGCAGGCGCAGGAGTCGCTCGCTCGCCAATTCGGCGGGTCGACGACTCATCCCCCCTGATCGCCGCAGGTACTGGAGTGGCAGATGAACCTTCCCGTCCGCTGGTTGTTGTCCCAGCCTGAACTCGCGCTCGAGCTGAAGGCCGGCGCCGCCGGCCTCGGTGCCGATGTGACATTCGTGGTGACGACCGAGCTGAGTGATCCGGCCCAGTGGCTGTCCGGTGGCGAACTGATCCTCACCACCGGGATCGGGCTGCCCTTGGCCGCCGCCGATCGCCGGACCTACATGCGCAATCTCAGTGAATGTGGTGTTGCAGCAATTGGATTCGGAACCGGGCTCTCCCATCCCGAGGTTCCCGGTGACCTCGTGACTGCAGCGGAGGAGCTCGGTCTTCCGCTGTTCGAGGTGCCGCTGCCTACCCCGTTCGTCGCGGTCGCGAAGAAGGTGATGGGACGGCTCGGCGAACAGCAGTACGAGGCGATGTTGCGCGCCTCACGGGCACAGCCTCGGATGACGCGCGCCGCGATCCAGGGTGGCGCGGGCGCGACGATCCGCGAGCTGTCTGTCGCGTGTTCGGCGACGGTGGTGCTGCTGGATCCGTCGGCGCAGGTGATCGATGCCTACCCGGCGCGAGTGGACACGACCGCGCTCGCCGAGATCGTGGCCCTGACAGCGAGCGGGACGGGTGTCGCATCGAGCAGCGTCGCGCTGGATCGGTCGGGGGCCACCGTGGCCGTGCAGTCGATCAGCGCGGGAAACGTGGTCCACGGCTACCTCGCGGCGGTGAGCGCCAGCGGCCTCGGCTACGTCGACCAGATCCTGCTCGGTCACGCGAACTCGTTGCTGGCCTTGGACTTCGAGAAGCCGCGCCGGCTACGAGCAGCGCAGAATCGGCTCAACAGCGAGGCGCTGGGTCTGCTGCTGTCCACCGACCTCGACCTCGGCCCGGCCCGAAAGCAGGTGGCCCAGGCCGCCGACGATCAGGGGCGAGTGCGCGCGATGACGGTGCTGTGTGACGACACCGCGGTCGCGACGCGGGTCGCGACCGCGGCAGACGAACAGATGACCGGCTCGGCCCGCCAACTGTTCGCGCGACGCGACGACACGAGCGTGACGGTGCTGCTGCGCGGCACCGACGGGCCCGACTTCGTGCGCCGACTGGTCCAGGGGCTGCGTATCCCGGACCGGAAGTCAGTGCGGGTCGGGCTGAGTACCCCGCACCCAATCGACAAGGTGGCCGAGTCGGTCGAGCAGTCCCGGCTCACTGCCTCGGCCGCCGAGTACGGTGGGCGTCCCGTCGAGTTCGCCACGCTCGCGGGAAGCGCCTTGCTGACGTTCCCGGAGTCGCGACGGGTCCTCGACGCGCTCGCGGACACCATGATCACCCCGCTGGTCGAGCACGATGCGCGTCAGGGCACAGAGCTGCTCGCCTCGCTGCGGGCGTACCTCGAGGCGAACGGGCACTGGGAGTCCGCGGCGGCCACGCTCGGCGTGCACCGGCACACCCTGCGCAGCCGGATCGCCCGGGTCGAGGCGATCCTGGGCTGCGACATGGGGGTGGCCCGGGTGCGCGCCGAGCTGCTTCTCGCGATCATCTCCCGCCAGTGCTGACCGACCCTCGGACCGCCAGCGCCAGCTCGGCATTGACGACGCAACCGCGGGCGGCATCGACCCGTCCGGAGCGACGCAGGTCAGCGATCAGATCGGCGAGGCGGGTGGCGCTGGTGGGGTTACCGGCCCGCCACCGGTCGATCGCGTCGGCAACGGGCTCGTCGGTGCCCAGATCTTGCAGTACGACGGCGACCAGCCCATGCCAGTGCTCCTGCAATTCGTCGGTGATCACGTCGGCCGCCATCGTGTCCCAGTAGCCGGTCGGTGCTCCGGCAGGGATGGCGTCGGCCAGCCAGTCGAGCCCGAACGTGACACCGATCTCGCGGTAGGCCTGGGCCACCCGGGTGACGTGGTGGCCGGTGCGATCCGCCGCGACCGCGAGGGCCGGTGCCGCTGCGAACACACGCAGTGTCTCGAGGTCGTGCTCGAGCCGGCCGGAGAGTCCGGGCAGTTGTTCGGCGAGGGTCGTGACGGTCGGCGTCAGGCGATCGATGTCCGCGGCGAGCCCCGCTCCGGCCCGGCGGACCTGCAGCAGCCACGACGTCGCCCGTTCGATGAGATCCTGCACCCCGAAAAGGAGGTCGAGCCGCGCCCGGCGGGTGACGTCCGGCAGCGCGAGGACGCCGCGCCACAGGCGGTCGACGTCGAACACGGTGCGGACCGCCGCGTAGGCGGTGACGATGTCGGGGGTCGTTGCCCCCGAACGTTCTTCGAGTCGGTGGATGAAGCCGGGTCCGACACGGTCGATGAGTTCGTTGGCGAGTACGACGGCCACGATCTCGCGCGCCACCCGGTGCTTGCGGAGCCCGTCGCCGACGTGAGCACGAATCAGCGGCGGGAAGTACTGTCTCAGCACGTCCTCGAACGCCGGATCGTCGAGGGCAGGGGAGTTCAGCAGTTCGCTGCGCACCAGGTTCTTGGACCGCGCCAACAGCACCGCTATCTCCGGCCGCACGAGGCCCGTGCCGGCGCGTCGGCGGGCCGCGAGCTCGCCCGTGGACGGCAACACGTCCGCCGCGCGGTTCATCCCACCCGTCTCCTCGAGGTTCTCGATCAGCCGCTCGTGGCGGCTGAGGAGGAACGACGCGTTGGCCTCGGCGAGGCTGATAGCGAGCGTCTGCCGGTCGCAGTCCTCGAGCACGGCTCGGGCAACGTCGTCCTCGACAGCGGCGAGCAGACCGTTGCGATCGGACGCGAGCAGCTCGCCGGCGCGGACCGCGGTATCGAGCGCGATCTTGAGGTTGACCTCCCGGTCGGAAGTCGCGACACCGGCCGCGTTGTCGATGAAGTCGGCGTTGATCCGGCCGCCCGCGAGAGCGAACTCCACGCGGGCGCGCTGAGTCAATCCGAGGTTGCCGCCCTCGCCGATCACCTTGCAGCGCAGCGTGTCCGCGTTCACCCGGACGACATCGTTGGCAGGATCGGCCGCATCGGTGTGGGTGTCGGTCGACGCCTTGACGTAGGTGCCGATGCCGCCGTTCCAGAGCAGATCCACCTGGGCCCGCAGCAGCGCCTTGATCACCTCGTGCGGCGGCAGTTCGGTGGCGTCGATGCCCAGGCGCCGACGAACCTGCGGGGACAGCGGCACGGTCTTCGCGGTCCGGGGCCACACACCGCCGCCCGGTGAGAGAACTGTCCGGTCATAGTCGTCCCAGCTGGATCGTCCTGCCGTGGAAAGACGTTCACGCTCACGATACGACAGCTCCGGGTCCGGGTCGGGGTCGAGAAACACGTGACGGTGATCGAACGCGCCGACCAGCCGGATCTGGCGTGAGAGCAGCATCCCGTTGCCGAAGACGTCGCCGGACATGTCGCCGATACCGGCGACGGTGAACGGTTCGGTGTCGACGTCGAGTCCGGATTCGGCGAGGTGGCGCCGCACCGAACCCCACGCTCCGCGGGCGGTGATACCCATCTCCTTGTGGTCGTAACCGGTGGCGCCGCCGGACGCGAACGCGTCGCCGAGCCAGAATCCGCGGCCAGTGGAGATTGCGTTGGCCAGGTCGGAGAACCGCGCGGTGCCCTTGTCCGCGGCCACCACGAGGTAAGTGTCGGGGCCGTCGTGGATCACGGTATCGTCGGGATGCACGGTCGCGCCGTCTACGACGTTGTCCGTCACGTCGAGCAACGCGCCGATGAACGCACTGTATGCGGCACGGACCTGCTCCGGCGACGGATCGGCTGCGCCCCGAACGACGAAGGCACCCTTGGCTCCCATCGGCACGATCAGGGAGTTCTTCACGATCTGGGTGCGCATCAGACCCAGCACCTCGGTACGGAAGTCGTCGCGGCGGTCCGACCAGCGCAGGCCGCCCCGCGAGATCGGTCCGCCCCGTACGTGGCTGCCTTCGACGCCGCGAGCGTGCACGAAGATCTCGCGGTACGGCACGATCGTCGCCGGCAGACTGACACGCGACGGGTCGATCTTGAAGGCGATCGGGCCGCCGGCGCGGACGCTGTCCTGAAACCAGTTGGTGCGCAGCGTTGCCGAGACGAGTGACCACAGCCCGCGCAGCAGGCGGTCCTCGTCGAGTGTCGCGGTCGCCGTGACCGCGTCGGCGAGGTCGGCCTCCGCGGTCGCGGTGGGCGCAGCGCGGTCGGGCAGGTGCGGTGTGAAGCGGGCGCGAAACAGCGCGACGAGGGCACGAACGAACCTCGGCTGCGCCGCGAGGATGTCGATGATCGACGATTCGGACAGTTCGAGTCCGGCCTGACGCACGTAGCGACCGAGAGCCCGCACCAGCGACGCCTCGTGCCACTGCAGGCCGGCGGTGGCCACGAGACGCAGGTAGCCGTCCACCTCGACCGCGCCGGATGCGGCCGCGGCGAAGGTGTCGGAGACCAGGTTCGCTGTCGAGGCCTCCCACGGCGCGCTGCTCGGGCAGAAGGTGAACAGGTGCACCGTGGTGGTTTCGGCAACGTCGGTTTCAGCAACGTCGGTTTCATCAACGTCGGAGCCGCGCCCGGGCAGTAGCTCGTGGGTGGCCACACACAGTCCCATGTGGGCGAACATCTCCACCAGGTCCGCGAGCAGGGGGGTGCCGTGCGGCCAGGTGAGCACCGCCGTCAGGGTCGAGTCGTCCCGGTGTGCCGCCGGCTGGAACCGCAGCGCCGGGCCGGCACTCTCCGGCGACGGAGCGGCGCTGATCGACTGGATATCCGGGATCCTGCCTGCTGGGCTGGCTGTCATGGCGATGTGTCTCATACTGACTCCCTCGTGGCGATGCGGCTGGAACCAGTGTGTGCGGAGGAGATCTGCGACACATGTGCCGGAACGGCGTGGGCCGCCGTGGTGAGTACACCCATTTGGAGCTGGCGCGGCTGTCAGGGCCGATCGAGGCGGACCAGCAGTGCGACCGGGAGGCGGTCGAATACCTTCGCCAGTGGTGCGGCGCTCGTATGGAGTTGCCCGGTGAGGCGGTCGAACCAGTCGCCCACCGGGAGGTGCACAGTGGTGGATCCCCAACCGGTTTCGCCGAGTGTGACGCTGTGGCGTGTGGCGAGCGCAATCGTGTCCGCCGGAGCACCGGCGGGTCCGCGTGCGAACCCGACCAGGTGCTCGCGGGCGGTTCCGACGCCGAACAACGGCGCGTACGAGCCTCCGACGAAGCTGTCGGGTCGCTCACGTCGCAGCCGCAGCGCCGTCCGGGTGACATGCAGCTTCGCGGCGCCCGTGTGATCGACCGCGGGGGCATCCACCCCCGGGGTGTCCATTGCACGGAGCAGCTTTCGACGTGGGGTGAAGTCGACGGGTCGACGGTTGTCCGGGTCGACGAGCGAATCCTCCCAGAGTTCGGTGCCCTGATAGACATCGGGAATGCCGGGGCCACACAGTTGGAAGAGCTTCTGGCCGAGCGCGTCGGACCGGCCGTGCGGTGCCAACTGAGCGACGATCGCAGTCATGCTGTGCGCGACGGGGCCGTCGATCACCCTGTCGATCCAGTTGTGGACGGCGCGCTCGAAGTCGTCGTCGATCGCGGTCCACGACGTGTGCAGCCCCGCCTCGCGGGTCGCCTTCTCCGCGTACGCGTGCAGTCGCTCGCGCAGGCCGGGTGCCGCGGCGGCAGGGGTGCCATCGGCGGGCCACACTCCGAACATGTTCTGCCACAGCAGTAGCCCGGTGACTCCATCGGGACTCGGCGTGGTCATCTCCCAGTCGGAGATGCACCGCGTCCACAGGTGCGGCACCTGAGACAGAACGCCGATACGGGCCCGCACGTCCTCGCCGCGCTTGGTGTCGTGGGTCGAGAGCGTCGTCATCGTTCGCGGCCAGTCGCGGGCGCGGGCGGCGGCCCGCAGGTGGAACTCGGCGGGGGAACAGCCGAATCGGCCGGGGTTCCCGCCCACCTCCTGCAGTGACACCAGGCGTGCGGTGCGATAGAACAGACAGTCCTCGACGGACTTCGCGGTGACCGCGCCGCACAGCTGCTGGAAGCGGGTCCGGGATTCCGCGCCCTCCACAAGCGCGCTCGCCAGTGTGGTCAGTGCGGATTCCCACTCGGGACGGGCTGCCGCGGTCTCGCCGATCACCCGTTCGAGCAGCCCCCGCAGCGGGGTGTAGTCGGAGCGATACACGGGCATCGCGGCGAGCACGTCCACCAGCGCGTCACGCAGCTGCGCGGGACTGCAGAAGGTGGCGGAGTCCCGCAGCACCGTTCGGATCAACCGATCGAGTTCGGGCGCCAGGTCGGTTCGGGCCGCGCGGCGCCGCAGGTCCATCTCGGTGTCTCGCAGCTACTGTGCGTCACCGGTTGCCCCCGACCGTGTCGCGAGTTCGGTCAGCGGTGCGGCGCCGTCCGGGTCGAGGAACAACCCGCCGACCTCGGCGAGCGCGTCGTAGCCGGTGGTGCCGTCTACCGGCAGGGTCGGGTCCAGCGGTTCGCCCTCGGTGAGGATCTTCTCGATCACCAGCCACCGATCAGGACCGAGCACGCCCCGTAGTTCGCGCAGATAGCCGGCGGGATCGCTCAAGCCATCCGGGTGGTCCACCCGTGCGCCGTCGACGAGGCCACCCGACACCCAGCTCGCGAGTTGGCGGTGTGTGGCTGCGAAGACCCGAGGATTCTCCTGCCGCACGGCGGCCAGATCGTTGACGGTGAAAAACCTGCGGTATCCGACCAGCCCGTCCCGCCAGCCGACCAGCCGATAGGCCTGCCGGTCATGGATGTCGCGCGGGGTGCCCTCCTCGGTGCCGTCGGCGATCGGGAACCGCAGCGCGCCGAGGGCCAGCACCGCGGTGCCGGAACCACGGTCGATGTGCAGCTCGTCGAGCTCGCGTTCGTGGCCAAGGACCGGCAGCGCAACGCGGCCGTCGGCGCCGTTGTCCTCGTGCCAGTCGATGTCGAACCACCGTGCATAGGGCGAAGCCCGCCCGCGGCTGAGAACGTCCCACCACCAACGGTTCTGGCGTGGATCGGAGATCCCCACGTGATTCGGCACCAGGTCGACGATCAGCCCCATGCCGCGTTCGTCGAGCTCGGCCGCGAGCGCCACGAGGGCGGCGCGCCCGCCGAGCTCGGCCGATACGGTCGTCGGATCGGTGACGTCGTAGCCGTGGGTGGATCCGGTGGTGGCGGTGAGGATGGGGGACAGATACAGGTGGGAGACCCCGAGCGAATCCAGGTAGCCGGCGAGCTTACGGGCGTCGTCGAGGGTGAACACGTCACCACGCAGTTGCAGTCGGTAGGTGCCCGTCACGGCCTTCATCGCGATCGGTCCCGCCGCAGGACCAGCAGCGATCGGGCCGGCACCGTCACCGTCGATGCCGCGGCAGTGGAGTCACCCGGTGTCCCGGTCGGCTCGGTGGTATCCAGCGCGACGGACCAGCCGTCACCGGGCACCGCGAACGCGAGGTCTTCGGCGTGGGCGTTGAAGCACAACAGGAACGAGTCGTCCATCACGCGCTGGCCGCGCTGGCCGGGCTCGGGAATCGCGTCGCCGCCCAGGTACACCGACAGGCCCTTTCCGAAGCCGCTGTCCCAGTCCTCAGTGGTCATCTCCCGGCCATCGGGGGTGAGCCAGGCGATGTCGCGGCTGTTCTCGGTTTCGCGGACCGGTCGGCCCCGGAAGAACCTGCGACGCCGGAACACCGGGTGGGCGGCCCGCAGGGCGGCGGCGACGCGGGCGAACTCGAGTAGATCGGCGTTGGTCTCGGCGAGCGTCCAGTCCATCCAGGACAGGGACGAATCCTGGCAGTACACATTGTTGTTGCCGTGCTGAGTGCGACCCAGTTCGTCGCCGTGCGCCAGCATCGGCGTGCCCTGACTCAACAGCAGCGTCGCCAGTATGTTGCGCCGCTGCCGGGCCCGCAGCGCCAGGATCTCCGGGTCATCTGTGGGACCCTCGACGCCGCAGTTCCACGATCGGTTGTGGCTCTCGCCATCCTGGTTTCCCTCGCCGTTGGCGTCGTTGTGCTTCTCGTCGTACGACACCAGATCGGTGAGGGTGAAACCGTCGTGCGCGGTGACGAAATTGATGCTCGCGCTCGGCCGGCGCCCGGTGGTCTCGTACAGGTCGGAGGACCCGGTCAGGCGGGACGCGAACTCGCCGAGGGTCGCGGGCTGCCCGCGCCAGTAGTCGCGGACTGTGTCGCGGTACTTGCCGTTCCACTCGGTCCACAGCCCGGGGAAGTTGCCTACCTGATAGCCGCCCTCGCCGACGTCCCAGGGTTCGGCGATCAGCTTCACCTGGCTGACCACCGGATCCTGCTGGACGAGGTCGAAGAAGGCGGAAAGCCGGTCCACGTCGTGCAATTCGCGGGCCAGGGTGGATGCGAGGTCGAAGCGGAAGCCGTCGACGTGCATCTCGGTGACCCAATACCGCAGAGAGTCCATGATCAGTTGCAGGGTGTGCGGGTGCCGCACGTTGAGGCTGTTCCCGGTCCCGGTGTAGTCCTTGTAGAGTTCGGGATCGCCGTCGTCGAGCCGGTAGTAGGCAGCATTGTCGATGCCGCGGAATGCGATGGTGGGCCCGCGGTGGCTGCCCTCCGCGGTGTGGTTGTAGACGACATCGAGGATCACCTCGATGCCCGCTTCGTGGAAGGCTCGCACCATCGTCTTGAACTCGGTGACGACGCCGCTCGGTTTCGTCACCGAGGAGTACTCGTTGTGTGGGGCAAGGAATCCGAAAGTGTTGTAGCCCCAATAGTTTCGGAGTCCCTGGTCGACCAGGATCTGGTCGTGCATGAACTGGTGGACCGGCATCAACTCGATCGCGGTGACGCCCAGCGATGTCAGGTGCTCTATGACGGCGGGGTGCGTGAGCCCGGCATACGTACCGCGAAGGTCCTCCGGCACCGCGGGATGTGTCGCGGTCATGCCCTTGACGTGGGCCTCGTAGATGAGGGTCTCGTGGTACGGGGTGCGCGGGGGCCGGTCGGTGCCCCAGTCGAAGTACGGGTTGATCACGACCGTGGTCATGGTGTGCCCGAGCGTGTCCTCGCCGTACGTGTACAACGGGGATGGCCTGGGGGGAGCCTCTGCACGAGTTGCTTGGGTGACGAAGGTGCCGTCGAATGCCTTGCCGTACGGGTCGAGCAGTAACTTCGACGGATCGCACCGCAGACCCGCCGCCGGGTCGTACGGGCCGTGGACTCGGTAGCCGTAACGCTGGCCGGGGGTGACGGTGGGCAGGTATGCGTGCCATACATATCCGTCGACCTCTTCGAGCGGGATTCGTGTCTCGGTGCCGTCCCGGGCGATCAGGCAGAGCTCGACTGCGTCGGCTACCTCCGAGAACAGCGAGAAGTTGGTGCCGCCTCCGTCGTAGGTGGCGCCCAGCGGATAGGCGGATCCCGGCCACACCTCGATCGTCGGCGAGGGCGCCGAGCCGCCGTCCGTCGGCGCCGAGGGGTCGGTGCGCTCCATGCTGCAAAACCCTAGCCCGAATGATCCGGATGCCGCGCGCGACTGCGGCTGTTGCCGGCGTGGAAACCGGATCCGACGTGCATTCGGGATGGCTGCCTTGAAAGTCCGGACGGGACGGAACTCGATGATTTACCGAAAGTGCGCGGATGTCCGCATCGATCGAAGGCGCTGACGGCGGTAGCGTGGATACGGTACTTCCTTTCTCGGACGAGGTGATTCTCATGCGCACGGCCCGCGTCGTGGTGCGTGGTGTGGCTGCCGTACTGGGTTCGGTAGCGGTCGGGGTGGGTGTGTTTGTGGCCGGAGGTGGTGTAGCCGACGCCGAGGAGCCGCCGCCGGATGTCCTCGGCGTCGAGTTGGACGAGGAAGACGGTCGGCCCACCGTCGAGGTGGACTTCGTCGATCTCCAGGGAGTCCACCGAGAGATCGAGATCGACCTCCAGACGGGCCGCATCATCGAGGATGAACCCGTATCCGGACAGGGGGCCGCGGCGTCAGGCGGCTTGTGGTCCCGCCCGATTGTGGGCGGGGATGGGCTTCTTGTAGGGATCTACTGACGCGGGTGGTGTGAACCACGGCTTTCGATCGTCACCGACTTCTACCTGCCAGTGGGAGTGGTGCAGCAAATGGTGGTGGTAGCGGCACAACAGCACTAGGTTGTCGAGGTCGGTGGGGCCGCCGTCGGCCCAATGCTTGACGTGGTGGCCTTCGCAGTGTGCGGGTGGTGCGCCGCAGCCGGGGAATGCGCAGCCATGGTCGCGAGCGATCAACGCACGGCGCTGCTTCTTGGACACAGTCCGACTGGTGCGGCCCAGGTTCAAGGGCACGCCGTCGTCCATGACAATCGGGGTGAGGTGGCAGTCGCAGGCCAATCGGCGGGCGGTCGCAATGGTGAGTGGCCCCATGTGGGGCACCTGCGCAACGTCTTTGTCACCGAACAGATTCGGATCGTTGTCTGACTCCCAGTGCCCGTGATCGGTCTCGGTCCGCGCGAGGTCGCTGGCGTTCACATGTAAGGACAGGTGTGGTCGTTCCCCACCTTCGATGGGTGCGTCACCGGAGTCGAGGTAGCGGCGCAGGATCTCGGCGAAGGCGTCGGCGCGTCGCTGCGCCGGGGTGCGGGCACCCGCTGGATCGTCGACCGGGTTACGCGGTTTGGTGAGCGACGACAGCGCCGTCAATAACATCTCGCCGGTGACGGCATCGAGATCACCCTTGACGGCGACGCGTCCGTTCAGGGTCTTCGAGGCATGGAACTCGTTGCGGTCGGTGTCCTCACTCGGTGGGAGTTCGTCGGATTCGAAGATCCGCTCGAGGCGCGCGATGCAGGTGCGGACGGTCATCGTGGTTGCGGCCGGTCCGGTGGCGCAGTCCAGCAGGACTTTTCGGCACGAGTCCAGAGCCTCGTGAGGCATGCCGCGCGGTGGGGTCTCGCAGAACTTGCCGATCAATGCGGCGTGTTCGGCCGACACGGTGCCGGCGCTGAATGCGTCGGCGATGTCGGGTTGCCGGCGAAGCGTCTTCCCCAGCGCCAGGATCCGTGCTGCGGCCGGCACTTCCAGCAGTGTGTTCGCTGCCAGCCACAGTTTGACACTGCGGAATCCGAGGGCGTCAAACGAAACGGCACGCTCGTCGATTTCGGCAACCATTGCGACACGCAGTGCTTCGAGGCGTTCGATCTCACGGGACACTTCGAGTGTGCCTTGCAGCAGCGAGATCTCGGGGAGCGTGCACACGTCACCCGGCTGCAGCGCGGTGGCTGCGATGCCTGAGTTGCTGAGTCCCCCCGGATTCATGGCACGAGTCTAGTTCGAACTGATATTCGAGTCAATGGTTCGCGTTGACTCATCAAAGATGCCCGCGTAGGTCCCATCGTTGACTCATCCGAGAATGCCCGCGTAGCGGCGTGTCGGTCCGGTCGATGCCGGTGGGGGCGGTAGGGCCGGGTGATGGGACTGTCTATGGCGGAACGTAAGTCTGTGACGAGGGCGATCGCGACCCGATATGCCCGGGCCGACAGGTCAGGGAAGTCCCGGATTCTCGACGAGTTGTGCGCGACGACGGGGTGGCATCGTGATCATGCCCGCAGGATGTTGCGGTCTGCTCTGATGCCGCGGGTGGTGCGTCCGCGGGCTCCACGTCCGGTCAAGTATGGTTCGGAAGTTGTTACAGCACTGACATTCTGTTGGGCGGTGCTCGGCATGCCGGCAGGGAAGCGTCTTGTCCCGATCCTGCCGGAGCTGGTTCCGGTGTTGCGGCGGTTCGGGGAACTCGACATCGACGACGACACCGCGGCGTTGCTGGTGCGGATGTCGGCGGCGACCGTGGATCGGCGGCTGGCCCCGCAGCGCAAGTCGCTCGAACTCAAGGGTCGCTCGCACACGAAGCCGGGATCGCTGCTCAAGTCGCAGATACCGATCCGGACGTGGGCGCAGTGGGACGATGCGGTGCCGGGGTTCGTGGAGATCGATCTGGTCGGTCACGAGGGCGGGAACGCGGTCGATGAGCATGCGTACACGTTGACGGTGACCGATATCGCCACCGGGTGGACGGAGAACCGGTCGGTGCCGAACAAGGCCCTCAAGTGGGTGGTCGCGGCGCTCGACGAGATCGCCGGGGTGTTGCCGTTCCCGCTGCTCGGTGTGGACTCCGACAACGGCAGCGAGTTCATCAACCATCATCTGCTGGCGTGGTGTGAACGGCGGGAGATCACGTTCACCCGCTCGCGGCCGGGGAACTCGAATGATGGTGCGCACGTCGAGCAGAAGAACTGGGCCATCGTGCGTACCGTTGTCGGCTATCTTCGCTACGACACTCCTGCGGAACTTTTGTTACTCAACAAGATTTGGGTTCTGCAATCGAATATGACGAACTTCTTCTCGCCGCAGCAGAAGCTGATCTCCAAGGTTCGGGACGGCGCGAAGGTGACCAAGAAGTACGACACCGCGACCACTCCACACCGGCGTGCGAGCGCTCACCCCGCGGTGACCGCCGACACGAAGGACGCTCTCGATGCGGCCTACGCGAGCGTCAATCCCGCGGCGGTCCAACGACAGATCCAGGCCCTTACCGCCGAGTTGATCACCCTCGCCACCAGTAAACGAACACCGACGAAGAAGCCCGGATCCGCCACCACTCCCTCGCGGACATCCACAAATGAGGCAACGAATCACGCTTCGCGGGCATCTTGACATGAGGCAACAGGTGGTGATCGCGTGCGCCGGACCTTCTGGCAGTCCCGGCGCGCGGATCCCGGCGCAGGGTCCTCTGATCAATGAGAGAAGCGGGCCCTACACGTCCGGGCCAATTCGACGTTGTCGGTCTGCGGCGACTCCGGGATGCGCAGCTGCTGCTGGAGGTGAGCGATCGCCCCGTCGTCGAGTTCGGCGTCGAAGACGAATGCCCCCCGGTTTCGGTTAGCGAACCATGTCATCTGCTCCCGTGCGCGCGTGGCGTCGTTCACGGAGCAATGCTGGCCCCGGGGGAGATACCGACGGTTCTCGAGTCGGCCGTGCAGCGTGCTACGGGTGCCCGGTCGAGCCGGACAGATCGGACAGTGCAAGTTCGCGAAGTGGATCACCGCCGTCGATGAAGAGTCTCCCGCCCGGGGCCAATGCTGCCGCGATCCTGCGGACCGCGAGCAGTCCCGCGTCGGGATGACGCCCGTCGAGTGCGCCCACCCGCACGGCGAAGGCGATATCGAACGGTGCCTCGTCGGCGGCAAGTTCGAACTGCTCGACCGCGACCTGACGGAAGCTCAGGGTTCCAGCCTCGATCTGCGTTCGAGATCCTCTGACGGCCTGTCGAATCGCGTTCGGCGAGCGGTCGATTGCGAGAATGTGCCCGGTCCCGATGCGGCGTGCGATCTCGCGCGCGGCGGCGCCCGGTCCGCATCCGATCTCCAGCACCCTTGTCCCGTCTCGGAGCGGTAGTGCATCGACGATCGCCGCGAGCCGGGGTGACAGCGAAGTGTTGACCACGACTGGAACACTACTGTTCGCTGGGACGCATCATCCGGTAATTCGGGGCCCGGGCCCGATCCGTGCACACCTGATCCGTGCACAATGAGCCCAAACGACCGTAGAAATCCGGTGGGGGTGAACGGTGAAGCGTGATCAGCGTGCCGAACTGTGGTTGCGCGACTACGTGACCACGACGATGACGCGCGAGCATCTCACTTCCTTCCTGTCCGACCTCGAGGAATCGTTCGCTGCTGACGTGCCGGAGCTTGCTGCGGACGCGGAGGTGCAGCGTGATCTGCGTGCGGCGATCCGCTGTCAGCTCGAGGCGTTTCTCGTTGCGAGTGTGCCGCTGGCCGACGGTCCCGCGGCGACACCCGTGTCGGAGGAGGCGCATGCGCTTGCGCGAACGATCGCCCAGCGCGGCCTGGAACTGCGCGTCCTCTCACAGCTCTACCATGCGGGCCACCGCGCGATGCTGGGTTTCACATCGGGTTTGGTCGAGCAGGAGGGATTGGATTCCGACTTCAAGCTCGAGGTGCTCACCACGGTGTGGGCGCAGACGAGTGAGTTGCTCAACGCCATGCTCGACGAACTCGCAGCTACCTACTCGCGGGAGCGGGAGCGGCTCCTGCAGGGCGCCTTCGCGTCCCGGTTGGCGACTGTCCGCGAGATCCTGGACGGCGGCGGCCACGCCACCCAGGACTCGGCGCGGCTCGGGTATCCGCTGCATCGCACGCACACAGCTGTCGTGGCCTGGGTCGAGGGGGCGGCGCCGTTCGCCGGTTCGCTGGAATCGGTCGTTTCCCGTGTGGCGGGGGGACGCCGCACCCTGTCGGTTCCCTCCGGTGCACACGGGGTGTGGGCGTGGATCGCGCACGGCGAGTCCGATGTCGAGCCGCTGACAACGGGGCCGTTGTCGGCACCTGCCGGAGTTCGCCTGGCGCTGGGTGAGCCTTCGTCGGGAATCGACGGGTTCCGGCGCAGTCACCGAGAGGCCCGCGCGGCGCAGCGGATCGCGGAGTCAGGACGGCGTCAGACAACAGTTACCCGTTACCGTGACATCGAGGTGGTCTCGATGCTGTCGGCCGACCCGGCCGCAATGGCCGCCCTCGTCGGCCGTGAGCTCGACGGACTGCTCGGCGAGGACACTACAGCGGAACGGCTCCGTGACACGCTGCGAGAGGTGCTCGCGTGCCACGGCAACCAGGAGGCCGCCGCTCGTCGGCTGGGCGTCCACAAGAACACGGTGCGGTACCGCATCCAGCGGGTCGAGGAGACGCTCGGCCGTGACCTGCTCGCTCGGCGTTTGAATCTCGAACTTGCGTTGAAGTGTTTCGACGCCTTCGGCCGGTGATTCACCTGTAGGGCGGCACATGTGCGAAATGTACAAAGCAACTGCGCGCGGCTGGGGGAATCGGCCAAGCGGGGCGGCGCGGAACCGTGTGACGATCGGCGTGTTCGCAAGTGTGTGGCCGTCGACGGATCCCGAGCGAAGGAGTTTGGCGTGGCAATTCCCCGTATTCCAGAAGGTTTCGACTTCACCGACCCCGATGTGTACGAGACGAGGTTGCCGATCGAGGAGTTCGCGGAACTCCGGAAGACGGCTCCCGTGTGGTGGGTCGAACAGCCGCCGACGAAGGGTGGGTATCCGGATGCTGGGTACTGGGCGGTGACTCGGCACGCCGACGTCAAAGAAGTCTCGCGCAACAGCGAGGTGTTCTCGACGTGGGAGAACACGGCGATCGCTCGGTTCTCCGACGACATACCCCGCGAGACAGTCGAACTCATGCGGCACCTGCTCGTGAACAAGGATGCCCCGGAGCACACCAAGCTACGCAAGATCATCGCCCGTGGCTTCACCCCGCGCGCCATCGCCAGCCTGCGTCCGGCGCTGGCCGCGCGCGCCGAGAAGATCGTCTCGGAGGCCATCGCCGCCGGGTCGGGCGACTTCGTCGCGCAGGTCGCGGCGGAACTTCCGCTGCAGGCCATCGCCGAATTGATCGGTGTGCCGCAGGACGACCGCAGCAAGATCTTCGACTGGTCCAATCAAATGATGGGTTACGACGATCCCGAGTACGGTGACGAGTCGGCGACGGCATCGGCGGAGCTGCTGGGCTATGCGTATGCCATGGCGGAGGAGCGCCGTAAGTGCCCGGCCGACGACATTCTCACCACGCTCGTCGAGGCCGACATCGACGGCGACGCACTCAATTCCGAAGACTTCGGCTTCTTCGTGCTTCTGCTCGCGGTTGCCGGGAACGAGACCACCCGCAACGCCATCACCCACGGCATCCTTGCCTTCATGGACAACCCCGACCAATGGGAGCTGTACAAGCGCGAGCGTCCGATGTCCGCCGTCGACGAGATCATCCGTTGGGCCACACCGGTGGTGGGGTTCCAGCGAACTGCACTGTGCGACACAGAGCTCGGTGGTCAGGCGATTCGCAAGGGCGATCGGGTGGTGATGTTCTACTCGTCCGCCAACTTCGACGAGGACGTGTTCGCCAATCCGACGGCATTCGATATCACGCGAACGGACAACGACCACTTGAGCTTCGGGGGTACCGGCGCGCACTACTGCATCGGCGCGAACCTGGCACGGATGGAGATCGAGCTGATGTTCAATGCGATCGCCGACCGCATGCCCGACATCACCAAGCTCGGTGATCCGCGCCGGCTGCGATCAGGGTGGATCAACGGGATCAAGGAACTGCAGGTTGACTACAGCGGAAAGTGTCCGGTCGCGCACTGATATCGCGTTTGTCGCTTCTTTCGCGGGGTCGGGTCGCGAACTCGTCGCACCCGAGTGTTTCCGCCCCGAGTGTTTCCGCTTGGAAACGGTGCTCACACCCAGGAGGTAGAGCCGGCAGTCAGCCCGAACGACCTGCCGAGCGAGGAGCCGAGCTCTGCACCTACAGTCGTGCGACGTGACCTCCATGCACCTGACTTCCGACCGGATCGTCGAGCTCGACTCCGAACACCTGTGGCACCCCTACGGTGCGCTCCCTGCGTCGACGGTCCCGCTCGTGGTCGAGTCCGCGCAGGGTGCCCGGCTCACCCTTGCGGACGGGACCGAATTGGTCGACGGCATGAGTTCGTGGTGGTCGGCAGTGCACGGGTACCGCCACCCGGTACTCGACGCTGCCGTCATTGATCAGCTCGGCCGGATGAGCCACGTGATGTTCGGCGGTCTCACGCACGCCCCCGCCGCACGGTTAGCCGAACTGCTCGTGCAGATCACCCCCGCCGGGCTCGACAAGGTGTTTCTCTCCGACTCGGGGTCGGTGTCTGTCGAGGTCGCGGTGAAGATGTGCCTGCAGTACTGGCGCAGCCTCGGGCGGCCGGAGAAACACCGGCTACTGACGTGGCGCGGCGGCTATCACGGCGACACGTTCGCCCCGATGAGCGTGTGCGATCCGGTCGGCGGCATGCATTCGATGTGGACCGACGTGCTGACCCGCCAGAGGTTCGCGCCCGTCCCGCCGCGCGACTTCCACCCGGAGTATGTTCGCGAGTTCGAGCGCATCGTGATCGAGCACCGCGACGAGTTGGCCGCGATCATCGTCGAGCCGATCGTGCAGGGTGCTGGCGGCATGCGGTTCCATCATCCCGACTACCTGCGGGAACTGCGGCGCATGTGTGACGAGCACGGACTGCTGCTCGTGTTCGACGAGATCGCCACTGGATTCGGCCGTACCGGCGAGTTGTTCGCGGCCGACCACGCAGGCCTCGCTCCGGACGTCATGTGCGTCGGTAAGGCGCTCACCGGTGGGTATCTCACACTCGCTGCGACGCTGTGTACCGCGACCGTTGCCGAGGTGATCAGTGCGGGCGAGGGCGGCGGCATCATGCATGGGCCGACGTTCATGGCGAACCCGATGGCGTGTGCGGTCGCCGTCGCCGCCGTCGAACTACTGCTGTCGCGGGACTGGCGGGCCGAGGTCGAGGCGCTCGGCAGGGGACTCGAGCGGGGCCTTGCCCCGTTGCGTGACGTACCCGGTGTCCTGGATGTCCGGGTGCTCGGCGGAATCGGCGTGATCGAGCTCGCTCAGCCGGTGGACATGCCGACCGCGACCGACGCGGCCGTCGCGGCAGGGGTGTGGCTGCGACCGTTCCGGAACCTGATCTATGCGATGCCGCCGTACATCTGCAACCGGGACGAACTGGACCGCATCACCTCCGGCATGGTTGCGGCGGCGCGGAGCCAACTGGAGTGAATACATACAAGCCCACTTGAACGCCGTTCAAGTGGGCTTGTATCGTGCTGTGGGTGGGTACCGAGGGCAACGCACTGAGCTGGCTGGACGACGTCGCACGCGACCGGCGGGCCGCCGGGCTGCGCCGGGAGTTGCGTCCACGCGGTGACGCCGACACGGTGATCGATCTCGCGTCCAACGACTACCTCGGTTTGGTTCGTCATCCTGAGGTGATCGATGGCACCGTCGAGGCGGTTCGGCGGTGGGGCGGTGGTGCCACGGGTTCACGCCTCGTGACGGGCACGACGCGCGAGCATGCGCGGCTCGAGCGGGAGCTCGCCGACTTTGTCGGTACCGAGTCAGGTCTCGTGTTCGCCAGCGGATATGCTGCGAATCTCGGTGCTGTGACGGCGCTTTCGGGCCCGGGTTCGCTGATCGTCTCGGACGCGGGCGCGCATGCTTCGTTGGTGGACGCATGCCGGCTGTCTCGCTCGCGGGTGGTGGTTGCACCCCATGCTGACGTCGAATTCTTGCGCCGGACGCTCGCGGGCCGCGCCGAGGAACGTGCCCTGGTGCTCACGGACTCGGTGTTCAGCGCCGACGGCGATCTCGCGCCACTCGTGGCAATGCACCGCGTGTGCCGCGAGTACGGTGCGGTGCTGCTGGTGGACGAGGCGCACGGACTCGGTGTTCGGGGCGTCGGGGGGCGCGGCCTCGTGCACGAGGTGGGGCTGGCGGGGGAGCCGGACATCGTGGTGACCGCGACGTTGTCGAAGTCACTGGCCAGCCAGGGCGGCGTGGTGCTCGCACCGGACAGCGTCCGCGCCCACCTGATCGATGCCGCGCGCACGTTCATCTTCGATACCGGTCTGGCGCCTGCCGCGGTGGGTGCGGCGCGGGCCGCGCTCGCGGTGCTGATCCGGGAACCAGAGCGCGCGGCGGCGGTGCTGGCGCGCGCGGGTGACCTGGCGCGGATTTCTGGGGCGGATGCCCCCGAATCTGCGGTGGTGTCGGTCATTCTCGGTGATCCGTCGGCCGCGCTGGCCGCGGCCGACGCGTGCAGGGAACGCGGGGTGCACGTGGGTTGCTTCCGGCCGCCGTCGGTCCCGGAGGGCACATCGCGGCTGCGGCTGACCGCGCGCGCGACGATTGCCGACGATGAGCTAGCGCATATCGAATCCGTTCTGGCTGAAGTGCTTTCGCTGGATGCTGCGGGAACTTCCGCATGAGTGTCGTGATCATCTCCGGGACATCGACCGATGTCGGCAAGACGGTCGTGACGGCCGCGCTGGCGGCCGCGATCAGCAGGCTGGGCCGGACCGTCGCGGTGTGCAAGCCCGCGCAGACCGGCGTTGCCGATGGCGAGCCGGGCGACCTGGCCGAGGTGGCACGCTTGGCGGGCGTTGCCACCGGATTGGAGTTGGCGCGGTACCCCGAGCCGTTGGCACCGGACACCGCGGCTCGGTGCAGCGGCCGGGCGCAGCTGACCCGTCACGAGGTGGTCGCGGCGATCCGGGACCTCGATTCCCGCCACGACGTGACGCTGGTGGAGGGTGCCGGCGGTCTGCTGGTGCGGCTCGGCAGGGACGGCTTCACGCTGCGGGACGTCGCCGGGGACGTGAGGGCTCCGGTGGTGGTGGTCGCGGCCGCGGGCCTTGGCACGTTGAACCATTGCGCGCTCACCGCCGAGGCTCTGGTGTCGGCGGGCGTGCCGTGCGGGGGTTTCGTGATCGGCTCCTGGCCCGCTGAACCGGGTCTCGCCGAGCGTTGCAATGTCGAAGACATTGCAACCGTGACGGGGTCGCCGCTGGTGGGGCGGGTCCCCGCGGGTGTCGCGGGTTCGGACACCGCCGGTTTCGCGTCGACGGCCCCGGAGTGGTTCGACCCCGACTGGCTCGCCGCGCTGATTGGATGATCGACGGGTCTCCTCTCGGCGGGCCCGGTACAGCTGCCTAGGTTCTGATGTGGCGGATGCCGACCACGGCCCGTCGGAGTCGATAGCGGGTGGCCGTAAGACGCGGTTGGGTGAGGAGGAGGCCCGCACGCGCCGCGATGTCTTCGACGACCTCGTCGATGGTGCGATCGTCGGTGTCGACGTGTTCGGTGAATCGGTCTGTGCCCAGGGCGGCGACGCAGCGGGTGATTTGCTGCATTGCCCACGTTTCGTCCCGTCCTGCAGCGCGGCCCAGCCAGTAGCCGCTGCGGGTCCGTAGTCGATGGCGAAGAGTTTCGGCCGAGGCAGTCAGTGAGAAGTGTTTGACATCAACGTTTTCGGCGGACAGACCGGTCATGATCTCGTCGAAATACTCCGGGTTGACGAGCGTCATCGGCACGATCACCGGTCCGTCGTGGGCGGCGACGGCATCGGCCAGTGTCGCGACGACCGCTGACCGCCACTGAGGTCGGTCTTGGAAGTCGCCTCGTTCGGACGCCGGAAGCATCTTGTGGACAGCGAATCCGATGAGTTCGGGATCGGCGATGTGGGAATGCGGGACGCGTCGATTCAATTCGAATGCAGTTTGTGTCTTTCCTGCGCCGAACGCGCCGTTGATCCATATGAGCACCGAGTCGAGTCTAGACACTGTCGCGAGTCCGGAGGGTGATCAGGTCTGTGGCGAGTGATGCCGGACCAGGGCGCGCGACCTTCACGGGAGGAAGGCGAATCCGATTGATCCGTCATGTTTCCCAACCTGAGCGGCGAGTGCGGACGATCAGCAAAGGGCATGATTTGAGCCTCACGTAGCGTCAGCCTTTAGCTTGTGGGTCATGACGATCACAGTTCTGGACACATTCACCGGTATGGACACGGTGCTGCGGGCCCCGACGGCGGAACGCTCGGCGCGGCTCACCGCGATGCTCACTCCGATGGCGGGTATGTACCGGTTCTTCCCAGGTGAGGTAGATCTCGAAGCGATGCACCGGATGAGCTTCGGATTCCCAGCCGACCGCGAGAATGAAGCGTGCCGTGACGCGCTGGCGATGTTGCATGATGCCGATGCGTGGGGACGAATCTCGCGGGCTCTCGACGATGCGTTGGCCATTTAGCTCATGGCGACGCCCAGTATCGAGGTACCGGACATCACGGTTCTCATAGTGCTCGGCGATCCCGGTAATGACTACTTCATGGAATCAGCGAAAGGCATGAGCGGGAACGGAAGTACGTTCGGTTACATCTCGCTGACCTTCTGGCCTACGCCGCAGAACCTGGACCGACTCGAGGCGACTGCCGTGCACGAGCTCAACCACAATCTCCGCTACAGTCCGGGTGGAGTGATATGGGACCCCTCCGTTGTCAACGTCGGTGAACAGGTCGTTTCCGAAGGCCTCGCTGACGCGTTCGCCCGGCAGCTCTATGGCGACGAGCTCGGCTATTCCCTCATCGGCGTACCGCACCTCTCGGACGAAACTGTTTTTGCCAAGGTCGTCTCCGGACTCGAAGTGACCGGAATGCAGAACTTCACTGCGTGGATCCATGGCGATGCGGCGGCAAGGAGATTCGGCGGTGAGCCTGTCGGTCTGCCGACCGGCGCGGGATACGCGGTCGGTAGCCGGCTGGTCGATACGTACCTCGCCAAGACCGGCCGCACTGCCGCTGATGCCCTCCACATCTCGAGCCGAGAGATCATCGACGTGGCACTCGGCCGCATCTGACGGGTGAATGTGGATCAGCCACAATCGCTCACGCTTGCCTCCACGGTGTCGTGTCGGTGCGCGAGGGCCACCAAGGAGCGCCTGGCATGAGCTATCGAGTTCTGTTTCCTGCGCGTTCATCCGGTTGCAGTAGCGTCAGGCGGGTGGCGAGGATTGCGCTTCTGGGTTTGGGCCGAATGTCTGGCGGACACACCTCGCGCGGCGGCGCAGGGTGCCGAGGCGATCATCGCGATGGTGGCCGACGACGATGTCTCGCGTGCGGTCTGGCTGGGCGCGGACGGCGCCCTCGCTGGCGACCCAGCGCCGGGCGCCTTCGCCGTGGAGTGCTCCACCATCTCTCGGACCTGGGTGGTCTAGTTGGCGAAACACGCTTCGGCGCACGGCCTCCGCTACTTGGACTCGCCGGTCACCGGCCTGCCCGACGCCGCTGCCGCCGGCACGCTGACCCTCTTCATCGGCGCGGATGCCGCCGACCTGGCCGCTGCCCGCCCGATGCTGGAACCGTTGTGCACCAGAATTGTTCACTTCGGTGAGGTTGGGGCGGGTACCGCCTACAAGCTCATCCAGAACTTGCTCGGCTCGATTCAGATCGCCGCCACCGCCGAGGCGTTGCGCACGGCGGAACTCGCAGGCTTGGACCTGGCCACCGTCGCCGACACCCTCACTCGGGGCAGCTCGGCGAGCCCCACGGTGATCCGCATGAGCAAGCTCATGCTCGACGGACCTCACGGCCGCGATATCGCTTTCACCGCGGCACTTCGCCTGAAGGACACCCGAATCGGCGTCGAACTGGCCGACGCCGTTGGTGCCCCCGCAGCCCTCGGCCACACCGCCCTCGACATCTTCCAGTGCTTGGTCGCAGCTGGCTACGGCGACCTCTCCGAAACCAAACTCATCGACCACCTCCGCAACTAGAGCGGTGTCTGAGAAGAGCGTGCAGGGTTCTGGGTCAGTCGGGCCGACCGGATGAGGAATCCGATGGAGGTGCTGACCGGGGCGAGTGCGGCTGTGATCGCGGGTATGCCGAGGGGTTGTGAAGGTGAGTAGTTCGAACACGGAACCGTTGATCTTGGTGTGGGTCGACACGGGGAGTGCCGACCACACCAACTCCGGGCTACCGCCGAACTGCGCCCTCATCGTTCGGATACGCTCCCCATCCCCGTGCTACAGAAGTCCCGCACTGCTCGGGTTCGTCGCCGGCGCGGATCAGTAGAGCAGTCAGCATGGTCGCGCCGCAGTCGAGAATCTCTCTCGCAAGCGGCCCGGTTGCGACGAGTGAGGTCAGCCCGTGGCCGATGATCCAACACTGGGTGGCGAGTTCGGGCGCAACGACCGCATGCTGGGCATGTCGGAGATCGTGTATGGAGCGGATCCGGCGGTTGCGTTCCCCCATCGGATGGCTCAGCCGCCCGGCCTGCCGGAACAAATGATCAGCGGTAGCGGCCTCTGGGAGGCGTGGATTCCTGATCTTGGACCGCCCGAGGGTTAATCCCGGCGCAGGGACAACCCTTGACGTACTGTGATAGCCATCACAAAGAGTAGGCAGATCGGGCGGCGGGCCGACGGCACTACCTATTCCGCCACGCTGATCGAGCCGACAAATCGACCAGTGCTTGTCGGAGGTTCGGATGACCACCACCGAAGTGATGGATTTGCAGCGCACGATCGGGCATCTGCGGGAGTGTGTCGGGTCGCTGCGGGACGTCTACGGCGACGCGTCCGTGGTGCGCAGGCTCGCAAACGACGTCGATCGTCTCGATATCGATGCCCATGATCTGACTGAATCACCGCCGCGGCCGACGACGGGCGCCTCGTCCGAGCGTGTGCAGGTGCCGGACACCCCGTATGACCGCTCGCTGTGGCAGGACGCGGACGACGAGGGGCTCGGCGGCAACCCACACGAGAACGCGTGAGGACTCCGCGCGTGACCGAGCTCGGCACACCGCCGCCGGCCCGGGCGTTGATCGGCGCCCGCACGCTACGGACCGACCGCTGGTGGCTGGCGCCGCTGCTCACGACGATCGGGCTCGCAGTCTTCGTGGTGTACGCGACCGTCCGCTCGTTCGTCCGGACCGCGTACTGGGTGGACGACTACCACTACCTGACGCCGTTCTACTCGCCGTGCATCAGTGAATCCTGTGTACCCGGCGCGAGCCACTTCGGCACGTGGGTCGGTGAGCTTCCGATGTGGATCCCACTCGGCTTCCTGGTACTGCCGTTCCTGCTCGGCTTCCGGCTCACCTGCTACTACTACCGCAAGGCCTACTACCGGTCGATCTGGCTGGCGCCACCGGCATGCGCGGTCGCGGAACCGCACGCCAAGTACACCGGCGAGACTCGGCTGCCGCTGATCGTGCAGAACGCGCACCGCTACTTCTTCTACGTCGCGCTGGTGGTGTCGCTGGTCAACACGTACGACGCGGTGCGGGCGTACGAGGGTCCGAACGGAAGTTTCGGTCTCGGGCTCGGCAGCCTGATCATCACGGTCAACGTGCTCCTGCTGTGGGCGTACACGCTGTCTTGTCATTCGTGCCGGCACGTCACCGGCGGCCGGCTAAAGCACTTTTCGTCGCATCCGGTCCGCTATCGGATCTGGACCTGGGTGAGCAAGCTCAACACCCGGCACATGCAGCTCGCGTGGACCACGCTGGCGACGCTGATCATCACCGACTTCTACATCATGTTGGTCGCGAGCGGCACCATCTCCGACCTGCGCTTGTTCAACTGACAGCAGTACCGGACCGGCTTTATCGACAGAGGGGGAACGCGTGGCGGAGGTCGAACGGCACACCTACGACGTAGTGGTGATCGGTGCCGGGGGCGCCGGGTTGCGGGCGGTGATCGAAGCGCGTGAACGCGGCCTGTCCGTCGCCGTGGTGTGCAAGTCGCTCTTCGGGAAGGCGCACACGGTGATGGCCGAGGGCGGGTGTGCTGCTGCGATGGGCAACGCCAACTCGAAGGACAGCTGGCAGGTGCACTTCCGCGACACGATGCGCGGTGGGAAATTCCTGGGCAACTGGCGGATGGCGGAGCTGCACGCGAGAGAGGCGCCCGATCGGGTCTGGGAACTCGAGACGTACGGCGCGCTGTTCGACCGGACGCCCGACGGGCGGATCAGCCAGCGCAACTTCGGCGGCCACACGTATCCGCGACTTGCACACGTCGGTGACCGCACCGGGCTCGAGCTGATTCGGACGATGCAGCAGAAGATCGTCTCGCTTCAACAGGAAGACTTCGCCGAGACCGGCGACTACGAGGCGCGCGTGAAGGTCTTCGCGGAGTGCACCATCACCGAACTGCTCAAGGATGGCGACCGGATTTCGGGGGCCTTCGGGTACTGGCGCGAATCCGGGCGGTTCGTGCTGTTCGACGCCCCCGCGATCGTGATGGCGACCGGAGGCATCGGCAAGTCTTTCAAGGTGACGTCGAACTCGTGGGAGTACACCGGCGACGGGCACGCGTTGGCGCTGCGGGCCGGGGCGAATCTGATCAACATGGAGTTCGTCCAGTTCCATCCGACCGGCATGGTGTGGCCGCCGAGCGTCAAGGGCATCCTCGTCACCGAGGGCGTACGCGGAGATGGCGGCGTACTGAAGAACGTGGACGGCGAGCGTTTCATGTTCTCGTACATCCCCGCGGTGTTCAAAGGCCAGTACGCGGAGACCGTGGAGGAGGCCGACAAGTGGTATGACGATCCGGACAACAACCGCCGCACCCCGGATCTGCTCCCGCGTGACGAGGTTGCTCGGGCGATCAACTCGGAGGTGAAGGCGGGCCGCTCCACCCCGCACGGTGGCGTGTACCTCGACATCGCGTCCCGCATGCCGGCCGAGGAGATCGTGCGGCGGTTGCCGTCGATGCACCACCAGTTCAAGGAGCTCGCCGATGTCGACATCACGAAGGAGCAGATGGAGGTCGGACCCACCTGCCACTATGTGATGGGTGGGATCGAGGTCGATCCCGACAGCGGATCATCCACAGTGCGAGGGCTTTTCGCGGCCGGTGAATGCTCGGGCGGCATGCACGGATCGAACCGGCTCGGTGGTAACTCGCTGTCCGACCTACTGGTGTTCGGCAGACGAGCAGGCCTGGGCGCCGCCGATTACGTGCAGTCCCTCACCGCGCGCCCCGTGGTCACCGACGCGGATGTCACGGCTGCGGCGGAGGCCGCGCTGGCACCGTTCGATCCGCCAGCCGAGGGGCTCGGCGAGAACCCGTACACCCTGCACACCGAGTTGCAGCAGACGATGAACGACCTGGTCGGCATCATCCGTAACGAGGAGGAGGTCGAGCGGGCCATCGCGAAGCTCGAAGAGATCAAATCCCGTATCGGCGGCGTGACCGTCGAGGGGCACCGCCAGTTCAACCCGGGCTGGCACCTGGCGTTGGACCTGCGGAACATGGTGCTGGTCAGCGAGTGCGTCGCGCGAGCCGCGCTGATGCGCACGGAGAGCCGCGGCGGCCATACCCGCGATGACTACCCGTCGATGGATGCCGACTGGCGGGCGACGCTGCTGGTGTGCAGCACGGTGCCGGGTGTTCGGGCCCTCGGCGACGGTGCGGCGATACCCGACGTGATCGTCACCCGGGAGGAGCAGGCGCCGATGCGTCCGGATCTGCTGGCGCTCTTCGACATCGACGAACTGGGGAAGTACTACACGGACACCGAACTGGCGGGGCATCCGGGAAGGGCGACCTGACATGGGCTACGACGCGAAGTTTCGGGTGTGGCGCGGCGACGCGTCGGGCGGCGATCTGCGTGACTACAACGTCGAAGTCCATGAGGGTGAGGTGGTGCTCGACATCATCCACCGACTCCAGGCGACCCAGTCGGCCGATCTGGCGGTGCGGTGGAACTGCAAGGCGGGCAAGTGCGGATCGTGTTCGGCGGAGATCAACGGTAAGCCGCGGCTGATGTGCATGACGCGGATGTCGACGTTCGCCGAGGACGAGACCGTCACGGTCACGCCGATGCGGACGTTCCCGGTGATTCGTGACCTGGTCACCGATGTGTCCTTCAACTACACCAAGGCCCGCGAGATTCCGTCGTTCACGCCGCCACCCGGACTGGCGCCGGGCGAGTATCGGATGAAGCAGGTGGACGTCGAGCGGTCGCAGGAGTTCCGCAAGTGCATCGAGTGCTTTCTGTGCCAGAACACCTGCCATGTGGTGCGCGATCACGAGGAGAACAAGGATGCGTTCGCCGGGCCGCGTTACCTGATGCGGATTGCCGAGTTGGAGATGCACCCGCTCGACACCGCCGACCGCCGGGACGCCGCGCAGGCCGAGCACGGGCTCGGCCTGTGCAACATCACCAAATGCTGCACCGATGTGTGCCCCGAGAACATTCACATCACCGACAACGCACTCATTCCGATGAAGGAACGGGTCGCAGACAGGCAATACGACCCAGTGGTCTGGTTGGGCAACAAGCTGTTTCGACGGGGGCGGTAGGCAGCGAAAGCACCGGCACCAAGCCTGCGTTCGCCGGATCGGCGAGTGGATCGGAATGAACCCAGTAGACATCTCCGCGGGTGCGAGTGTCGAGGTCGATCGAGCGGACGGTGCCGTCCGGTGACTGTGCAGCGAGGCTGCCGGCGGCAGCCCACTCGGTCCCGTCGCCGCCGCGGGCACGGTCGGCCAGGCAGGCCCACGCGGTGACCCGGGCGAGGGTGAGCCGATCCTTGACCGGGGTGAGCCGGCCGTCATGCTCGAGCATCCGCACTGGATGGGGATCGGGATCGACGCGCACCATCCCGTGTCGGCGATCGGTGCACAACATCGGACGGGTTGAACCGAGAAGGTAGAGCCGGCCCTCGGCGACGACGCCCCGGCCACCGTCGGTGCACATCCGTTGGACGGTCAGCGTCCCGGAGCCGGATCGGTCACAGCGGAACACGTCGTGGCGGGACGTGATCCAGCATCCGCCCCCGTCGGCGTGGACCGCGCGAGTCCACTCGCCTGTCGGGGGCTCGATCGTCAGCGGCAGCAGATACTCGACGACCCGATGTGGGTTGGACTCCGTATCAAGATGCAGCAGGACAGGGTTGGACCGATCAATCACCCACACGTCGGCTCCGTGGACGGACACCGCTCCGGCCACGAATCCGGATCGGGGCGCTGGGACATCGTCGAGGTCGAGGTCGATCAGCACTCCCGTCCGGACGAAATCCTCGCCTTCCGTCCGATCGTCCCAGTTCGACCAGAAACGGTGCGGTGTTGCCTCGATATCGGTCAGGCGTTCGCTGCCCTCGACGAGATGCTCACCGGTGGCCGTGCGTACGCGTTGCTGCTCGACCAGGCGCACGCGACGAACCCGTCCGCGGGCGGGAGCGGGATCGTCGGACGCCCCCGAGCCGTGGTCGACGAAGAACCGTCCGCGGAGCTCCACAGGTCCCGTCACCGGGCGGTCGGACCACCACGCGGCAGACCAGCCGTCACCGGTCACCTCCAGTAGCCAATGCAAACCACGGTCCGAATGTTCGGCGGGCATTCGCCCGTAGGCGGGCCGCGCCGTTGCCCGGACGGATTGCGCGCACGGAGACGGCATGGTGCCGGTGGGAACAAACTTCAGCACGGCTTCGACAACGTCGCCCGGCGCCGGTGGCGCAAGGGAACAGTCATCGAGGATCGACCCCGGGACGAACACAACAAGCGTGCGACTAGCCGTTTCGGCGATCATCGTCGAACCCCACGCACTCGACGAACCGATGGGCGACGCCATCGGACGCGGGGCTACCTTGCGCCGAACAATACCCCGATATCCGACGGATGGGGACGGCATGTCCTCGGGGTCTCGCGCGCTGGAGCTGGCCGCCAATCGGTTGGCACTCTCATGGGGGGAGTGCTAACTTTGTTTCTGTCGCACCCGTTCTTCGCGCAAGGAAGTTCCACTCCGCCATGTCCGTCGTTGCTGACCGCCCCGCCGCAACCCCTGACCCTGAACCCGAATCCCCGCCGTCCCTGCGAATGGCGTGGCCGATTACCGCGGTCGCCGGATTCCTGCGTCGCGCCGGAAGTGATACCGCGTTGGCCCTCGGAGCCCTGTCGGTCATCACTTTCTGGACATTCGGCCTGGGGATACTGCTCGGGCTGGGTGCGGTGGCGACCGGCGTGTTTGCCACCCGCGGCGACGTCGAGTATGACGAATCCCGTTCACTCGAGGCGCTTTTCGGAATTCTCTCGGGTGTTCTGGGTATCGCTGCGGGAGCGGTGTTTCTTCTGATCGCCGGCCCGGGACGGTAGCGAGCTGGAAGCCGTCATCTGCGCATTGTGACTGCGCACCGTGACCGAGCTGTGCCGACCGAGGCGAAATCGTCACTCGCCCGGACCCTGCGGTCCGCAGTATCGTGGGTGGTGCAATGACTATCATCGACGCAGATCCCGCGTCGGCGAACGCTATCGGCGTTCGTGCGCGGAGGATCGGCTCTCGAGGCCCCGGCTGAGGCGCACGGCATCGGCGGGCACTCAGCCCGTGTGTCGGACTCTCGGGTCCGTACGCCGCGACCATTCTCATGGAGCTCCCTTACCGAGCCGATGCAGCGTCCGGTTCCACGGACGCAGTTCCTCTCTGGTCCGCTACCGGGCAGGCCCTGCAGCCGATGCCGCTCACGCCGGCGCAAACCGGCCAGTGGCTCGCGCAGCATCTCGACCCCGATGTGCCGCTGTCGGTGGCGCAGTACATCGACATCCGGGATTCGCAGGGCCGAAAGCGCCTTGACGCCGCACTTCTCTCCCGGGTAATTGCCGACGCTGCCCGGGAATTCGGTTCGGGTCTTGTTCGTCTGGTTCTGATCGATTCGCAGCCGTATCAGGTTGTCGATCCAGATGTCGACATCAGCACGCAAATGCTCGACTTCCGCGGTGCGGCCGATCCCGAGGCGGCGGCGCGGGAATGGATGCGCCGCGATGTCGGCGCGCCGATCGACCTACTGCAGGACCGGCTGGCGGTGTCCGCGCTGATTCGGATCGCCGATGATCGGCACTTCTGGTACACCCGCACCCACCACATCGTGCTCGACGGTGTCGGCGCCGCAAGCATGCTGTACCGGGTGGCCGATCTCTACAACGCTGCCGTCGAGGGCAGGCAGCCGCCGCCGAGTATCGCGAGCGACCTGGCGGTCGTCCACGGTGTAGAGGCGGACTACGTCGGTTCGACTCGATGGCGGTCCGATCGGGAGTACTGGATCGAACGAACGGTTGGTATGCCCGAACGCAGCAGTCTGGCAGAGCGTTCGGCCCCGGCGTGCGTGCACAGCCGCGACGTCGGCGGCGAACTCGATTCGGAAACGACAGCCGCGCTGGCCGCGGCCCAGGACCGCTACGGTGTCAGCGTCGCGGCCCTGGTCGCGGCGGCGATCGTCGCCTATACTGCGCGACACACGGGTGCCGAGGACATCGTTCTCAGCCTGCCGGTGTCCTCGCGGACCACTGCGGTGCTGCGCCGATCCGGCGGAACGCTTGCCAACGTGGTTCCCATCCGAGTCGATGTCGGTACCCGAACCACGGTTGCCGAACTGGTGGCGGATGTCGCCCGCGCACTGTCCGGCGCGTTGCGACACCAGCGTTACCGGCACGAGGACCTGCGCCGCGAGCGCCGACAGCAGGGGTACGGCCGAGGATTCTCCGGTCCGCTGCTCAACCTCATGCTCTTTCCCGCCGAGCTGCGTCTGGGTGACACGCAGACGTCCCTCGAGGTGCTCTCGTCGGGTCCGATCGAGGACGTCCTCTTCAACGTCTACCAATACGGCGGTTCCGGACCGATCCGGTTGGACGTCAAGGCCAATCCACAGTTGTACGACGCGGTGACCCTCCGGATGCACCACGATCGATTCATCCGGTTGTTCGGCGGACTCCTGGTTGCCGCCCCCGGCACTCCGGTCGGCGACCTCCCGACGGTCGACGCGGCCGCGTTGCACGCGCAGCTCGACGGATGGTCCACGCCGGGATCTGCCGCGACGGATGCGACGCTTCCTGATCTGGTTGTGCGGCAGGCAATGTCGAATCCCGGCAAACCCGCAGTGGTGTTTCGCGATCGCATGCTCACCTACGGGGAGCTGGCGGAACGCGCGAACCGGCTGGCACGGCGGCTGATCGCGTTGGGGGCAGGTCCCGAACGGCCGGTCGCAGTCTTGATGGACCGATCGGCCGAACTGATAGTCGCGCTGCTCGCGGTCGTCAACGCCGGTGGTGCGTACGTCCCGATCGATACGAGCACACCGCAGGTGCGCCGGGCCTATGTACTTGCCGACGCACGGGCGGCGTGCGTGCTGACTACCGCCTCGGTTGCCGCCGAGATCCGTGATGACGCCACAAACGTGGATGCCCCGCTCGTCGTGCTCGAAGCCGACACCGGGGACGACCTTGCCACTGTCCCGGTGTCGGACACCGAACGCGCACAGCCGCTGCATCCGGACTGCCTTGCGTACACGATCTACACGTCTGGTTCGACGGGCCGACCCAAGGGCGTGCAAGTAAGCCACCGCGCCGCTGTCGCACTGCTCACCAATGCGGGAACTGCATTCGGAATCACGGACACCGATGTGTGGACGATGTTCCATTCCTTTGCATTCGACTTCTCGGTGTGGGAGATCTGGGGGCCGCTGACATCGGGCGGGACGGTGGTGGTGGTCGACCAGGACACCGTCCGCGCGCCAGAGGCGTTCGTCGAGCTGTTGCGCCGCGAGCAGGTGAGTGTGCTCAACCAGACACCGGCCGCATTTGTCCAGACCTTCGATTCCGAGCGCGCCGTCGCGCTACCGCCAGTGAACCTGCGTCGTGTTTTCGTCGGCGGTGACGAATTCGATCAGCGCCGTCTGCTGTCGTGGTTCGACCGGCACCAGGCCGACGGCACCCGGCTGTCCAGTGTCTACGGAATCACCGAGACGACAGTGTTCCTCACGCACATGACGATGACGCCGGAGCTCGCATCGTCGGGTGCAGGCAATCTCGTCGGCCGCGGGCTACCGGGTGTACGGCTCTACCTGTTGGATCGGCGGCTCGCACGGGTCCCGGTCGGGGTGGTAGGCGAAATCTACGCGGGCGGTCCGCAGGTGGCGCGCGGATACGGCGGACGGCCCGGTCTGACGTCGGAGCGGTTCATCGCGGATCCATTCGGCGACGACGGCTCCCGCATGTACCGTTCGGGCGATCTGGCTCGATGGAACACAGATGGACAGCTGGAATTCTTGGGCCGCAGTGACTTTCAAGTCCAGGTCCGCGGCTTTCGGGTGGAACCCGGCGAGATCGAGGTGGCCCTTGTCGAGTGCCCGGGTGTCGCACAGGCGGCCGTGGTGCCGCATCGGGGCGCGGATGGCGACCCCGTCCGGCTGATCGCGTACGTGGTGGCCGAACCCGGCGCGAAGCTCGACCCGGCCGTAGTGCGGGAAGCCGCCCGGGCGCTCCTGGCGCCGTACATGGTGCCGGCGGCGGTGATGGTGGTGGACACCCTGCCGTTGACGGTGAACGGCAAACTGGATCGGAAAGCTTTGCCGGAGCCGGATTTCGGCGCTCTCGCCGGTGGAGGGCGTGCCCCGGCAGGTGCTGTGGAGGAGGCGCTCGCCGGGCTGTTCGCCCAGGTGCTCGGCGTGGACTCGGTGAGTGCCGACGATTCCTTCTTCGGACTGGGCGGCGACTCGATCATGGCGATCCAATTGGTGTCGCGGGCCCGGGAGGCGGGGTTGGTGCTGACCCCGCACGACGTTTTCGAGCGAGTTTCGGTGGCCGGACTGGCTTCGGTGGCGGCCGCGCCGTCGGACGGCGCGGCCCCGCTCGAGGAGTTGCCCGGCGCCGGCGTCGGCCTGGTCACGGCGACGCCGATCGTGCGATGGCTCGTCGCCCGCGGTGGTTCGTGGTCGCGTCTGGCTCAGTCGGTGTGTGTACAGCTTCCGGTGGGGATCCGGTCGGAAGATCTCGAGGGCGCAGCGCAGGCCGTCCTCGATCACCACGACATGCTCCGTGCACGGATCGTCGCCGACGATGCCGGCGTGTGGTTCGACGTGCCGCCTTCTGGTGCCGTTCGGGCATCGGAAGTGCTGCGCCGTAGCGAGATCGACGATGATCCGGGAAGCTCGGAGTTTCGCACGGGCGTGGCCGCGGAACGGAATGCGGCGGTCGGTCGGCTCGACCCTGCGGCGGGCGTCATGGTGCAGCTGGTGTGGTGTGATGCCGGTCCGGAGCGGGCCGGGCGGCTCGTCGTCTCGATCCACCACCTCGTGGTAGACGGGGTGTCGTGGCGGATACTGCTGCCAGATCTGGCGTCGGCGTGGCAGCAGCTGCGGGCCGGTGCCGTACCAAGGCTGCCTGAGGTAGCCACCTCGATGCGCACGTGGGCGCACGCACTGACCGATCTGGCCCGCGCCCGCGAGAGCGAGGTCGACTACTGGCGTGGTCTTCTCGCCGAGGCGGAGCCGATCCTGGGACGGCGTCCTCTGGACCCCGCAGTCGACGTTGCGGCGACGGCGGAGGAGGTGTTCGTCGACCTGCCTGCCGATATCAGCGAGGCGATTTCGACGGTGGTGCCGGAATCGGTACACGGCAACGTGAACGACGCGGTGATGACGGGTCTGGCGCTGGCGGTTGCTCGGTGGCGGCGTGGCACAGCAGCCCCGATCATACTGTTCTCCCTCGAAGCCCACGGGCGAGAGGATCAGGTGATCGCGGGCGCGGACCTGAGCCGGACCGTCGGCTGGTTCACCACGACTCATCCGGTGCGAATCGACCTGGCGCGCATCGATATCGAGGCGGCCTTCGCTTCCGGCCCACAAGCGGTGGACGCGCTCAAGGCGGTCAAGGAGCAGCTACGGGAGGCGCCCGATCACGGCATCGGCTATGGGATGCTGCGCTACCTGTCCGACGAGTCCGCGGACGCGCTCCGGGGACTGTCCGACCCGCAGATCAGCGTCAATTACCTGGGGCGCATTGCCGTCGCACCGCACGGAACCGGCGGAGACTGGATGCCGCTCGATGACCTCGGTGACCTCGGCGGCACCGTTGACCCACAGCTGCCGCTGACCGCGGCGCTGGACATCAACCTCATCACCCTCGACACCGGGGACGGTCCCCGGTTGCGGGCGAGTTTTGCGTTCCCGACCGGGATTATCGACGCCTCCGCGGTGGAGGATCTCGCGCAACTCTGGTCGGCTGCGTGCGCCGCCTTGGTGACCGCCACCGGGCAGCCTGGGGCCGGCGGGCTGACGCCGTCGGATCTGCCGCTGGTCGAGCTCGATCAGGACACCGTCGATCGGCTCGAGGCGACGCTGCCAGATCTCGACGACGTGTGGCCGCTCTCACCGTTGCAGGCCGGCCTGCTTTTCCAGACGGAGATGGCCGGTGACACCGCCGATCCCTACATGGTGCAGCTCGAACTCGTACTGTCGGGCGCAGTGGATGCGGACCGGATGCGGAGGGCGGTGCAGGCGCTGCTCGACAGGCACGCGATCCTGCGGGCGTGCTTCGTCACCGGACCCGACGGCGACCCGCTGCAATTGGTGCCCGCTCACGTCGAATTGCCTTGGGCGAGCAGCATCGACGACCCGGAAGGCCCGGAAGGCCCGGAAGGCGCGGACGCTGTGTTCGCCGCGGACGCTGTCCGACGTTTCGACATGGGCAGGGCGCCGCTGTGGCGCGCACGGTTGATCCGCACCGGTAGCGACAGCCACCGCCTGGTCCTGACCTATCACCACATCCTGCTCGACGGCTGGTCGGTGCCGTTGCTGGTCCGTGAGCTACTCGGGCTCTATGTCGGGGACGGCGCCGCCGACATCGCGGTTGCGCCATCATTCCGGGACTATCTCGCCTGGCTCGGCGAAACGGATCTTGCGGCGTCGACCGCACGGTGGGTCGATGCCCTTGCCGGGCTCGACGATCCGACACTGCTGGCGCCGCTCGACCGCGGCCGTCAGCTGCCGACGGTCCCGAGGCCGGAGCGGCTCACGCTCACACAGGAGCAGACGTCGGCGCTCGCGGCGGTTGCGCGCGACCGCGGCTTCACCCTCAACACGGTCGTCCAGGTGGTGTGGGGCATTGTGCTCGGCTCGCTGATCCGGCGCGACGATGTGGTCTTCGGCGCAATCGTGTCCGGTCGCCCGCCCGCAGTGCGCGGCATCGAGTCGATGATCGGACTGTTCATCAATACGATCCCAGTCCGGGTGACGCTTCGCCCGGGGGAGACATTGAGCGAGCTACTCGCCCGCTGCCAGCGGCGAGCTGCGGAATTGGTCGATCACCAGTACGTCGGACTCGCCGAACTCGAACGGGCGACAGGCTCGGCGTCTTTGTTCGACACCATCACCGTGTTCGAGTCCTACCCGGTCGATCGCGACGGTCTCACCGAAGAAACCGATTTCGGCGGAATGCACGTCATCGATGTCGCGGTGCGCGATGCAACCCACTATCCGTTCGCGCTCGCCGCCACGCTGAACGACGCCCGACTGGAGCTGCGGTTCGACTACGCGCCGGCATTGTTCTCCTCCGAAGCGATCGACGCGATCGCGGATCGGATCCGGCGGGTGCTGTTCGCCGTCACCACCGACGTCGACCAGACTCTTGCGCACGTGCAGCTGCTCTCCGACGACGAATTCGACCGGCTGGCACCGGTTCACGGGCAGTACGGTAGTGCCCGGAGCACCCTCGCCCACATTCTCTCGGAGGCCGCCAGGCTCGATCCGGACGCGCCCGCGCTTTCGTGCGGGCCCCGCACCATCACCTACCGCGAGCTCGACGAACGCTCGAATCAGATGGCCCGGCACCTCATCGCCCACGGCGCCGGGCCGGAGGGCATCGTCGCACTCGGACTGACCCGGTCCATCGAGTTCGTCGAGGCGGTGTGGGCAGTGGCGAAGTCCGGCGCCGCGTTCGTGCCGGTCGATCCGACTTACCCCGCCGAGCGGATCGAACACATGTTGTCCGACTCGGGCGCGAGCGTCGGACTGACGGTCCGCGGGCGCCGCGGCAGTCTGTCGGACTCGGTCACATGGCATGTCCTCGACACCGACGGCTACCTCGACAGTGTCGCGGAATATCCGGCGTATCCCGTTGCGGACATCGAGCGGACGGCGCCCCTGCGGATCGACAACCCGGCGTATCTGATCTACACATCCGGATCGACGGGTGTGCCGAAGGGGGTTGTTCTGACCCACCGAGGCCTTGCCAACCTCGTGATACAGGAACGGGAGAGTCTCACCGTCACGGCCGCCTCGCGGGTTTCTCAGTTCACCTCGCCGAGTTTCGATGCGTCGGTCTTCGAGCTGCTGATGGCTTTCGGATCCGGCGCGCACCTGGTGATCGCACCGCCGGAGGTCTATGGCGGGCAGGCACTTTCCCGCCAGCTCGCCCAGGAGGGTGAGACGCACGCCTTCTTCACCCCGAGTGTCCTCGGCTCGATCGACCCGGATGGTCTGGACGCGTTGCGCTCGCTCGCGGTGGCGGGCGAGCCGTGCCCGCCTGAACTGGTCGGACGCTGGGCCCCCGATCGCAACATGTTCAACGCCTACGGCCCCACCGAGGTCACGATCATGTCCAACATCGCCGGCCCGCTCGGCCCCGACGACCCGGTGACCATCGGTGGGCCCACACTCGGCTTCGTCGAGCTCGTGCTCGACGCCCGCCTGCAGCCAGTTCCGGTGGGTGTGCCGGGCGAGTTGTATCTCGGTGGACCCGCGATCGCCCGTGGCTACCATCGCCGTCCGGGGCTGACCGCCGAGAGATTCGTCGCCAGTCCGTTCGTGATTGCCACGGACGATCCCACCCTTGAGGACGAGGGCACCCTGCCCGGCGATCGGCTCTACCGCACCGGCGACATCGTTCGCTGGCTCGAGGATCTGACGCTCGAATACCTCGGACGCAGCGACCAGCAGGTCAAGGTTCGCGGCTTCCGCATCGAGCTCGGTGAGGTCGATGCGGCGCTGACCGACCACCCCGGAGTGCAGTTCGCGGCGACACTGGGCCGGACCGCACCGTCCGGGGACACCGTCCTCGTCTCGTATGTCCGGTCCGGCGACGTGCCCGCAGTGGACCCCGGTGAACTGATGCGCCATGTAGCCGCCCGGCTGCCCGCGCACATGGTCCCGGCGCTGATCGTGCCGATCGGGGAAGTACCGCTGACTCCGGCCGGAAAACTCGACCAGAAAGCGCTGCCCGCTCCGGACTTCCCGCGGCTCGTGGACTCGACCGCGACGGCCACGCTCACTCCGGTCGAGTCGATCGTCGCGGAACACCTGCGCGCGGTCCTCGGTCTGGAACAGATCGGGCCCGACGACAGTTTCTTCGATCTCGGCGGCAACTCGCTGATGGCGACCCGGGTGGTCCGGCGACTGGGTGCGGCGCTCGACGCCGAGCTCGACGTCCGGGCCATCTTCGAGGCGCCCACCGTTCGCGGACTGGCCAGACGGGTCGCGCGCGCAGACGTCGAGCACCGCCCGCGGCTGCGCCCGTATCCGCACCCCGGCGCGGTCCCGCTGTCGTCGGCGCAGCTGCGGATGTGGTCGATCAACCAGCTCGACACCGCCTCGCCCGCATACAACATCTCGATGGTCGTGCGACTGCGCGGCCGCCTCGACGCGAACGCGCTGTGTGCGGCGGTCCGCGATGTCACCGAACGCCACCACAGTCTGCGCACGATGTATCCGGTCCTGGACGGCGAGCCGGTGCAGCGGGTCGTCGATATGGAAGCTATCCCGGGGCCGACGGCCCGCAACCTCGGCGACGAGGACCTCGAGCAGCACGTCGTCGGGTTCGCGTCGGACGGGTTCGACGTCACCCGGGAGGTGCCGCTTCGGGCGGAACTGCTGAAGGTCTCGGACCTCGACCATGTTCTGGTGGTGGTGGCCCACCACATCTGTGCCGATGGGTTCTCGATGACCCCGCTGAGCCGGGACGTGATGGCGGCCTACGCGTCCCGCGTCCGTGGCCGCGCCCCGGAGTGGGCGGAGCTGCCGGTGCAGTATGCGGATTTTGCGCTGTGGCAGCGGGATCTGCTGGGGTCACCGGACGACCCGACCTCGCTGTACAGCAGTCAGCTCGGCTACTGGAAGAATGCGCTCGCGGGGGCGCCGGAACTGCTGACGCTGCCGACCGACCGCCCGCGCCCAGGACACCAGTCGTTGCGTGGTGGGCGCGTGGGCGTCGACCTCGACGCCGAGTTGCACCTCGCCCTCACAGAATTGGCACGCCGACACAACTCTACGATGTTCATGCTGGTTCACGCCGCGCTGGCGGTGCTGCTCGCACGGCTGTCCGGTACGGACGACATCGTGGTCGGCACTCCGATCGCCGGCCGCGGCGAGGCGGGTCTCGACGAGGTCGTCGGCATGTTCGTCGGAACCCTCGTGCTGCGCACCCGAATCGGTTCCGACATCGGTTTCGACGACATCCTCGACCATGTTCGAGAGGTTGACCTCGGAGCCTTCGGACATACGGATCTGCCGTTCGAACGACTCGTCGACGAGCTGGCGCCGGAGCGGTCCACATCGTATGCGCCGCTGTTCCAGGTGCTCGTCGAGTACCGCACCGATATGTCGGCCTACCTCCACCTGCCGGGACTCGCGGTCGAACCCGTCGAACACGATCTCGGTGTTTCGAAATTCGATCTGCAACTGAGCATCTCGGAGACACGCGACGGCGCGGCGCCCACTGGGATGCGGCTCGAGTTCACGTATGCGACGGACCTGTGGGACGGTGCGACGGTGCAGTCGTTCGCGGACAGGCTGCACCGGATCCTCGCCGCTGCGGTCGCCGATCCGGCCGGGGCGGTCGGTGACATCGAGCTCCTCGGTGCGGATGAACGGCGGGTGCTCGCGTCCTGGAACGCCGACGGCACGCCGGTTCCCGACCTGACTCTCGCGGAGGTGTTCGACTGGACGGCTGCCGCGCATCCCGGCTCCTCGGCACTGGTCTCCGGCGGTCACCGGATGACGTACGCCGAACTGGCAGCCTCGTCGAATCGGCTCGCACGCTTGCTGATTGCACACGGTGTGGGGCCAGAATCGGTGGTGGCACTGGTCCTGCCGCTCTCCGTCGATACGATCGTCGCGACGCTCGCGGTCCTGACCGCTGGGGCTGCATACCTCCCGATCGATCCAGGGTCGCCGTCCGACCGGATCGCCCTCGTCCTGGAGGACGCCGCACCGACGTGTGTGTTGTCTGTCGAGGCCGTGTCGGGGGTGCTGGGGCCGGTCAGTGCGCCGATTGTCGAGCTCGACGCGGCCACGACCCGATGCCGGCTCGCCGAGTTGCGGCCCGAACCGGTGCCGGACGCCGAGAGGACGGGTCCACTGCGTCCGGATAACGCCGCGTATGTGATCTACACGTCGGGATCCACAGGACGACCGAAGGGCGTGCAGGTGTGTCACCGCAGCGCGGTGGCACTGCTGACGAACGTGCGGACACTGTTCGAGTTCGACCTCGAAGATGTGTGGACGATGTTCCACTCGTACGCCTTCGACGTGTCGGTGTGGGAGATGTGGGGTGCGCTCGCGTCCGGGGCGACGCTGGTGCTGGTGGATCCGTCGATCGCGCGTTCGCCGGCGGACTTCGTCGATCTGCTCCGGCGAGAACGGGTCACGGTTCTCAACCAGACACCGGGTGCGTTCTATCAGGTGATCGAGTGCGGCGCGGTCGCGGACCTGCCGTTGCGGTACGTGTTCGTCGGTGGCGAAGAACTCGCGCTCGAGCAGGTTGCCCGCTGGTACGACCGCCGTCCTCCCGGCGCGGACACGGTGGTGGAGATGTACGGCGTCACCGAGGCCACGGTGGTCGACACCACCGCGCCTCTCGTTCGAGGCGATCTCGCTGACGTTCCCCCCGGTGTCATCGGCCGCGGTGCCCCGGGCGTCGGCGTCTATGTGCTGGACCGCCGGCTGCACCCCGTGCCGCGGGGCGTTGTCGGCGATCTGTACATCTCGGGCGATCAGATTGCGCGGGGATACTCCGGTCGACCCGGGCCCACTGCGGCGCGGTTCGTGGCCCATCCGCTGGCGACCGACGGTCGGCGCATGTACCGCACCGGCGACCTTGCACGCTGGACGAGTGGTGGTCGCCTGGAGTTCCTGGGGCGCAGTGACTTCCAAGTACAGGTACGCGGGTTCCGGGTTGAGCTCGGTGAGATCGAATCGGGACTGCTGCAGACCGTTGGCGTCGCCCGGGCCGTTGTCGTCGCGCAGCGCGGCGATTCGGGGAGCGGTGACCGCCTGATCGGGTACGTCGTACCGGCGACCGGGTTCGAGCTCGACCCCGTCGAGGTCCGTGACGACGTGTCCGGCCGCCTGGCGCCGTACATGGTTCCTGCAGCAGTTGTCGTGCTGGACGACCTTCCGCTGACGGTGAACGGCAAGGTGGATCGGAAAGCGCTGCCCGAACCCGATTTCGGTGCCTTCACGGGAGTAGGGAGGGCCCCGTTCGGTCCTGTCGAGGAGGTGCTGGCCCGGCTGTTCACCAGGGTGCTCGGTGTTTCGTCGGTGAGCGCGGACGATTCGTTCTTCGCCCTCGGCGGCGACTCGATCATGGCGATTCAGCTGGTGTCCCGGGCGCGCGAGGAAGGCATCGTCTTCGCGCCGCAGGACGTGTTCGAGCGGGGCACTGTGGCGGGTCTCGCTGCGGCAGCACAGACCCGGTCCGGCGGCACCACCCCGGTCCTCGAGGAGATCCCCGGCGGCGGGCTCGGGAGAGTCGAGCCGACCCCGATCGTGCGGTGGCTCCTCGAGCGTGGCGCCGAGTGGCGGCACTTCTCGCAGTCGGTGACCGCGACGGTTCCTCCGGGTGTGACGGCGGACGAGATGACCAGGGCGTTGCAGGCCGTGCTCGACCATCACGACATGCTGCGGGCGCGGTGCACCGGAACCGACGTGGACGTCGTCGTCGAGGTAGGCGCGCCGGGCACCGTCGAGGCCGCGCAGTGCCTGCGGCGCGTCGGCGACGGTGAAGCGGACGTCCGTGCTGCTGCCAGTCGGCTCGATCCCTGGACCGGGTCGATGGTGCAGGTGGACTGGGACGTGGGCGGCCCGGAGAGGCCCGGTCGGATGACGGTGGCTATCCACCACCTCGCCGTCGACGGGGTGTCCTGGCGGATCCTGCTGTCCGATCTGGTATCCGCACTCGACCAGGTGCGTGCCGGCGGCGCGCCACAGTTGCCGCCGGTGGGAACCTCGATGCGTACGTGGGCGCACGGCCTGGTCGCGGCTGCGCGCGATCCCGACCGGGTTGCGGAGACGAGCCGGTGGGTCGATGTCCTCGCGCACGAGGATCCGGTGCTGGGCGTCCACCGGTTCGACCCCGGCCGGGACTCGAGCGGCGGCGTGCTGGACGTGGACGTCCAGCCCTCGATCACGCGAATGCTCCTGAACCGGCTTCCCGAGACATACCGGGCCACCGTGGCTGACGCCGTCGCGTGTGGGCTCGTGATGGCGCTGGCGCGCTGGCCCCACTGGGGTGGCGGATGCGACTCGGCGACCGTCACCGTAGAGAGCCACGGGCGGGAGGACCGAGTATTGCCCGGAGCAGATCTGGCTCACACCGTCGGCTGGTTCACCACCGCATACCCGGTTCGCCTGGATCTGGACGGAATTGACATCGGCGACGCGTTTGCGGCCGGTCCCGCCGCCGAGCGGGCACTCGGGACGGTCAGGGAACAGCTGCGAGCCGCCCCCGACCACGGAATTGGATACGGGATGTTGCGCTATCTCAATCCCGATACCTCCCCGATTCTCGCGGGCTACGACGATCCGCAGGTCGCCGTCAACTACCTCGGGCGGGTGTCCCCGGACCTGGATCCAGAGCAGGGATGGGATGTCGAGGTCGGCGCCTCTTCCGATCTCGGCGCCGGGCCGATCCCGTGCGCCCTCGCGCTGGACGTCATCCTGTTCGATGCGCCCGGCGGGCCACTGCTGCGGGGCACCGTTCGTTACGCATCCGGGATTCTCGATGCAGATGGTGCCGCAGAGTTCGCAGGCCTCTGGGTGGAGGCACTCGGTGCGTTGAGCCGGCGTCTGGCTCGGCCCGACGCCGGCCGCCTCACCCCGTCCGGCGTCGATGTGGCACGAGTGAGCCGTGCTGAGCTCGAGCGGTGGGTGGGCGCACATCCTGGACTTGTCGAGGTATGGCCGCTGGCGCCGCTACAGCAGGGTCTGCTCTTCCACGCCCTGCTCGCCCAGGAAGGTACCGATGCGTATCAGGTGCAACTCGTGCTCGATCTCGATGGCGATCTCGACGAGGAGCGGATGGCCGCCGCGGCGCAGGCGCTGATGGACCGTCACGCGAGCCTGCGCACGGTCTTCGACAATCGGGACGACGGCTCGGCGGTGCAATTGGTGCTGGCACACGTTCCGGTCGATTGGGCAGCAATCGAATCGGTGGACTGTGACGCGTTGATTGCACGGGAACAGCAGGCGCACTTCGACATGCGGTCGACCCCACTGATCCGATTCCGGTTGCTCGATGTGGGCGGCGGCCGGCACCGGCTGGTGATCACCAATCACCACATCGTCCTCGACGGCTGGTCGATGCCGCTGCTCGTGGCCGATCTGTTCGAACTCTATGCCGCCGGAGGGCAGCCGCTGGACCGGACGGCCCCGAACTACCGGGACTATCTGACGTGGCTGTCGTCGAGGGAAACCGCCGCGGCCGAGCGGGCCTGGGCGTCCGCCTTGTCGGGGCTCTCCGGTCCGACGCTCGTGGCGGGGCAGTCGTCGGGTCGGCAGACAACGGCGAGCGCGAACGTGGCCGTGCCCATGGACGAGGCGACGGCCGACGCGTTGGCGCACTCGGCCGAGCGGCTCGGCGTCACCGTCAACACCGCGCTACAGGGGGCTTGGGGAATTCTGCTCGGCGAAATGACCGCGAGTACAGATGTCGTGTTCGGGACCACCGTAGCCGGGCGTCCCCCCGAGATCGACGGCGTCGAGGCGATGGTCGGACTGTTCATCAACACGATTCCGGTCCGGGTCCAGCTCGATCCGAACGAGACAGTAGGGGAACTACTTTCACGATTGCAGGCCGAACGGGCCGCGCTGATGGCCCACGAGTACCTCGGTCTCACGGACATTGCGCGGGCCGGCGGATTCGGGGTCCTGTTCGACACCGCGATGGTCGTCGAGTCGTATCCGATGGACGCGAGCGCGCTGGCCCGGCTCACCGAACGCTCGGGTCTGCGGGTCACCGGCATCAGCGGTACCGATTCGACACATTATCCGCTGTCTCTGATGGCGTTCGACGACGGTGTTCTGCACGTCCGATTGCGGTATTCACCTGAAGTCATCGAACCAGCTGATGCGGTCGACGTGGCCCAGCGACTGCGGCGCGTCCTCGAGTACATCGCGCACCGGCCGGCAACTGGCGTCGGACGTATCGACCTGCTCGGTGACGCTCGCAGTCGTGAGCTGGTCCAGGTCGCCGACTCGTCCTCGGTCGAGCCGCGCACATGGGCGCAGTTGCTCACGGAGGGTGCCGCTTTCGATCCGGATGCGATTGCGCTGCGGTGGCGCGGCGCAGATGTTTCCTACCGTGAGCTCGACGAGCGGTCGAACCGGTTGGCGCGGGCCCTGATCGGCCGCGGGGTCGGCCCGGAGGACTTCGTGCCTGTCGCGGTGCCACGGTCGGCCGAATCGGTTGTGGCGATGTGGGCGGTCGCCAAGAGCGGTGCGGCCCCGGTGCCGATCGATCCGAAGCTGCCGGCGCAGCGGATCGCGTACATGCTCGCAGATTGCGATGCCAGCGTCGGTCTCACCGCAACCCGCGACCACCCGCTGCCCGGCAGCCTTGATTGGCTGGCGATCTCCGGGATGGATCTCGGCCGTTGGTCCGGACGGGCAATCGGTGACGAGGAGCGCACCCACCCGATCCGGACGACGGATCCGGCCTATCTGATCTACACGTCGGGTTCGACGGGTGCGCCCAAGGGCGTCGTGGTCACCCATACCGGGCTGGCATACCTGACCGCGGCGCAGGTGGACCACCAGCGGGTGACATCGGAATCTCGCGTCCTGCACGTGTGTTCGCCGAGTTTCGATGTCTCGATCCTCGAGCTGATGCTCGCGGTCGGTGCGGGTGCAACGCTCGTGGTCGCGCCGCCCGAGGTGTACGCAGGCGCCGAGCTTGCCGCTTACGCCGAGGCTGAACGGGTCACCCATCTGCTCGTCACTCCCGCGGTCCTCGGAACCCTCGAACCGGGCTCCGTGCCCGATATCGAGGTGATCGAGGTAGGTGGTGAGCTGTTCGGCTCGGATCTGGTGGAGACCTGGTCGCGTCACAGCCGAGTCCTCAACGCGTACGGGCCGACGGAGTGCACGGTGTGCGTGACCACCAGCGACACCCTCGCATCAGGCGCACCGATCACTCTGGGCGGGCCGCTCCCACGCTCGGGAGTCGGTGCCGTGGTGCTGGACTGCTGGCTTCGCCCTGTCCCGGCCGGCAGTGAGGGCGAGTTGTATCTGTTCGGTCCGTGCCTCGCCCGCGGCTACCGCGGCCAGCCGATGCTGACGGCCGACCGATTCGTGGCCAACCCGTACGGACCGGCCGGATCCCGAATGTACCGGACCGGCGACCTGGTGCGCCGCGGCGATCCAGGGCTGCAGTATGTGGGGCGCACCGATTTTCAGATCAAGATTCGCGGTCTGCGTATCGAGATCGGGGATGTCGATGCGGCGCTGGCCGCACACCCGGACGTCGAATTCTCTGCGTCCCTCGGACACACGGCGGCCAATGGGGAGACGGCCCTGGTTTCGTACGTGCGCCTCGCTCCGGACAGCGTCGCCGATGCCGCCGCAATCAAGAAGTTCGCTGCCACCTCATTGCCCGCGTACATGGTTCCATCCGCGGTCACTGTGCTCGACGAGGTTCCGATGAACTCCAACGGCAAGCTCGACCGCGCCGCTCTGCCCGACCCGGTGTTCACGACGGGGGAGTACCGGCCGCCCGAGACGGACGCCGAGAGGGTGCTCACGGAGGTGTTTGCCGACGTTCTCGGCGCCGAACACGTAGGCGCGGACGACAGCTTCTTCGAGCTCGGCGGCAATTCGCTGAGCGCGGTGCGCGTGGTCGCGGAGGTGCAGTCGCGGGTGGGGAGGGCGTTGCCGATGCAGTGGATCTTCAGTGATCCCACTCCGGCGTTGATAGCCCGCCGGATCGAGACGGGAACCCTCGCAGATCAGTCGATGCAGGCGCTGCTGCGGATGCGTTCCGGTGACGGCGGCTCTCCGCTGATCTGTGTGCATCCGGCGATCGGGCTGGCATGGTGTTACACGGGTCTGCTGCAGTACCTCGATGCCCGCCGGCCGGTGTTCGGCCTGCAGTCGCCGGGGTTGGTCGATTCCTGTGTCGTTGCGGCCTCGATGGAAGAGCTGGCCCGCCGGTACGTCGAGCAGATCCGAGAGGTACAGCCGCACGGGCCGTACCACTTGCTCGGGTATTCCGTAGGTGGCGCGATCGCCCACGCGATGGCGGTGCAGTTGCGTGCGCTGGGCGAGGACGTCGGCGCGCTGATCATGCTGGACACCCAGACCGCCGAATCCGTCCCCGACGAGGGCCTGACGCCGACCCTGGGGATGTTGTTCGCCGAGTTCACCGATATCGAGGCACCGATCTCGGACGGCGATCTCACTGCGCAGCGGGCTGCGGACCTGCTCGCTGACGGCGGCGGTCCGTATGCCGGACTCACCGCGGACGATTTGGAGCGGCTGTACGCCGACTACGTGCACACCATCACCCTCGGTCAGGCGTACCGCCCGGAGCGGTTCGACGGAGACCTCGTCTACGTCGCAGCCCTCGACGAGACGTCCGAGCAGCCGCCCGGAACACCATGGGACAGCTACGTTTCGGGCACCGTCCACATCCATCGCGTCGCGCACCGCCACAACCAGCTGACCACTCCCGAGGCGTTCGCGGAGATCGGTCCCATCGTTGCGCGCTATCTCGATAGTGGGACGAGATGAGGTTGCGGCACAAGCGGGGCTGGTGCTTTGATAGGTGACAGCGTCGCGTGCCGATGACGGACTGCGTCACCTCACTGTTCGGGGCGGGGAGCTAGATCAACCGGTGTCGCGGGCGCAAGTTGGACCGGAATGTCGACTGCACAACGATGTGAGTTCCGCTTCTACGAGGAGCTGAACGAGTTTCTGCAGCCCGCACAACGTCAGCACAGCTTCTACCACGACTTCGACGGCACTCCTTCGGTGAAGGACCGGATCGAAGCCCTCGGGGTGCCGCATACCGAGGTCGACCTGATCGTGGTGGACGAGGAGCCCGTCGGATTCGACCACCGGCTCGGCGGCGGCGAGCGGGTGGCGGTGTACCCCGCTTTCCAGTCGCTGGAATTGGCGGGGATTGCGCCGCTGCGCCCGGCGTTGCCGGAACCCCGGTTCGTGCTCGATGTCCACCTCGGTCACCTCGCGCGATACCTCCGTCTACTCGGCTTCGATACGCGCTACCGGAACGAGTGTGACGACGACGAGTTACTCGCATTGTCCCGCAACGAGAATCGAATCCTCCTCACCCGCGATATCGGACTGCTCCGGAGGGCGGCAGTGGTGTATGGCGGGTTCCTCCACGAAACTGACTCCCGGCTGCAACTGCGGGAGGTGCTCGACCGTTTTCGACTACAGAGTCGCATCGCGCCACTGACGCGGTGCGCCCGCTGCAACGGTCTGATCGGGCCCGCAACACCGGCGCTCGCGCGGGGCCGGGTGCCGGGTGGAGTGCTGCGGGAGCGGCGGCGGTTCAGTCGGTGTCACGACTGTGGCCAGGTGTACTGGTCCGGTGGACATCTCCAGCGACTGCGGGCCAGGCTCGCCGAGATCGGCGTGTGGTTCTGACCGGGACCGACTCCGATCCGGGTGCGCCAACGGTGGGCGGCCCGACAGCCGTCACCGAGCGCTGAACAAGCTCCGGACGAAGGACTGGCTCTCGGGCAGCGCCGCCCGCATCGTCTCCAGATGCCCGGTGGGGTAGGTGCGGAACGTGACAGGTTGCCGGTTGGCGGCGAGCTCGGCTGCCAGTTTCAACGCCAGTGGCGCGGGCACCATCTCGTCCGTCAAGCCCTGCCCGAGAAAGACCGGCCGGTCGTATCCGGTGGTCGGAATCTCGAGCATCTGCCGTGCGGCCTCGAGCAGTGCCGGATCGTCCAGCGGCCGGCTGACCAACTCGCCGATCGAGGTGTCGGCGAGCTCCGACTCCATCTGTCCGTAGCACTGCGTTTCGGCCCGCGCCAGGGCATCGTGCCCGCGTGGTGTCAGATAGCTATCGACGTCGAGATCCGGCCGTGCCGCGCGCAGCCCGGCCAGGATGTACGAGACGAACACCGTACTTCCGGTCAGCGGAAGTTGCGGGAATCCTGGGCGTACAAGTGGCGCAAGGTTTTCCAGATTCGATGGAGCTCCGGTTGCCACGGCGCCGCGATAGTCCAGTTCCGGCGCGTAACGCGTCGCGATGGCTGCGGTTGCCATCGCTGCCTGCCCGCCCTGCGACTGCCCGAGTGCGACCCACCGACTCGAAAGTGAGGGTTCCACCGCTCGCGCGGCCCGAACCATGTCGATCACGCTGTGTGCTTCCGACGGTCCGTCCAGATAGGGGTGGATGCCAGGTGTTCCCAGGCCCACGTAGTCGGTCGCAACGATCGCGTACCCCTGCGAGAGCCAGTTCGCGAGATAGGGGCCGCCGATCATGCCGGATCGGGTCGGAGCGCACTGGTCGGCTATGCCGACAGTGCCGTGGGCCCAGGACACCACTGGCCATCCACCGTCGGGCGGATCGCCCGGTGGAACGAACAGTGCGCCGGTGCTCAGGGCGGGACGACCGATCGGACCGGTGGACCAGTAGGTCACTCTTGACCCATCTGCCGCGCCCGGAATCCAGGAGGACTTCGGCAGCGGGCCGACGTCCACGATGGCACCCGGACTGGAAGGCGGCCCGAACGGTTCGGCGTGTGCAGGTACTGCCGCCGTGATCGCGGCGAGGGCCACCGCCAGTGCGGCCCCTCTGACGAGTCGCCGGATCATCACATCACCCGGTCAGGGAGTCACGATCGCGAAGTTCGGGTCGGGCTCGTCGAGGTACCCGGCGAGCTCCGCGAGTTTGGCCATGTCACCCTCCACGGTGATTCGCCCGTCTCCGATCTCCTTACCCAGGTCGGCCCCGCCGAGCAGCACTCCGAGCAGCATCCGACGCGTCAGGGTGAACGTCGCGTCCGGAGCGGACGCGTCACGGACGGTGGCGTCGAGGACGAAGTGCACGAGCAAGCCGTTGTGTAGCTGTGTCCGGTGCACGACGTCCTCGTCTGTGACGTGCCAGTCGATGACGACGTGCGCTCCCCACGACCGGGGCCCGTCTATCCGCAGCGAGATGGCGTCGAACACCTGCTCCACCGACAGTGCGGCCGCAATGTCGGCAGATGCGCTCGCGGTCGGTGTCCCGACGGGACCGTTGCGCAGTTCGAACGCGCCGGTGAGGTAGAAGTTCCGCCAGGTCGCGTTCTCGGCACCGAAGGCGAGTTGTTCGAAGGTGTCGGCTTGCATCGCCTTGGCCTCCGCATTGTCGGGCTCGGCGAAGATCACGTAGTTCACCACCTGCGCGACCCAGCGGAAGTCCCCGTCCGCGAACGACTCCCGGGCCTTCCGGAGTACCGCTTCCGAACCGCCCATGAACTTGACGTGTCGCTTCGCGGACTCCACCGGCGGGTATTCCCACAGGTGTGCGGGGTTGCCGTCGAACCACCCCATGTAGCGCTGGTAGATCGCCTTGACGTTGTGGCTTACCGAGCCGTAGTACCCGTGTGTGTGCCAGGCATTCTTCAGTGCCGGCGGCAGTTCGAACTCCTCTGCGATCTCGATGCCGGTGTGCCCCTGGTTGAGTCGCCGCAGGGTCTGGTCGTGGAGATAGCCGTACAGGTCTCGCTGCAGCGATAGGAACTCAGTGAGCCGCTCGGTGCCCCACGTGGGCCAGTGGTGGGATGCGAACAGGACATCGGACTGCGTCGCGTAGCGGTTGATCGACTCGGTGAGGTATTTCGACCACACGTGCGGGTCGCGGACCAACGCACCACGCAGCGTCAGGAGGTTGTGCAGCGTGTGTGTCGCGTTCTCCGCCATGCACAGCGCCCGCAAATCGGGGAAGTAGAAGTTCATCTCGGCCGGAGCCTCGGTGCCCGGCGTCATCTGGAACTCGATCCGGACCCCGTCGACAACCTCGATCTGGCCTGTCTCGGAGACGTTCACGGTCGGCGTGATGAGTGTCGGCGTCCCCGTCGACGTGGTCTGTCCCAGCCCGGCGCCCACGGCGCCACGCGGACCGCGTGGCAATACGGCGCCGTACATGTATGCGGCGCGTCGGGCCATGGCGGTGCCCGCGAAGATGTTCTCCTCCACCGCGTGTTCGACGAAACCGGCGGGGGCGATGACCGGGCAGTGCCCCGCGGCAACGTCCTCGGCGGTGGTGACGCCCTTGACGCCGCCGAAGTGATCGATGTGGGAATGCGTGTAGATCACGGCAGTGACGGGTCGTTCGCCTCGATGCTCACGATAGAGGGCGAGCCCGGCTGCGGCCGTCTCAGCCGAGATCAGCGGGTCGATCACGATGACGCCGGACTCGCCTTCGACCAGGGTCATATTGGACAGGTCGAGGCCGCGAACCTGGTAGATCCGTTCGTCGACCTTGAACAAGCCCTGCCTGGCGACCAGACCCGACTGTCGCCACAGGCTCGGGTTCACGGTCGGCGGGCAGGGCTCGCTGAGGAAGGAATAGGAGTCGTTGTCCCACACCACAGCCCCATCGGCCGCAGTTACCACGCCGGGGCTCAGCGCGGCGATGAAGCCGCGGTCGGCATCGACCATATCCGTGTCGTCGGCAAACGGGAGCGACTCCGCCGCTTGGGCGTTGGCAGCTTCGATGGCAGGGGTAGCGACCTGGTTGACCGTCATGTGGACGTCCTCTCGTCGGTCTGCCGACACGAATTCGGTTGTCTACTTCCTCAGCTGAGAAGCTGCGCCTTTGCCGCCGCGAACTCCTCGTCGGACAGCACACCCGACTGGTGCAGCTGGCCGAGCTGCTGCAACTTGGACACCAGGTCGTCGCCAGTCGGTGCCGGTGCCGGTGCCGGTGCTGGTGCTGGTGGGACAGGCTGGACAGCGGCAGCCTGCTGATCGGCGTACGCCTGCTGCTCCGCGGCACGCTGCTGCCCACGACGGTTCACGGCGTTGGACGTGGCCTGCGCGGTGCCCGCGATGACAGCGGTACGAGCGACGGTGCCGAGCAATCCGGGGCGACCCCTGCGGCCGGCTCGAAATACCATGTGGTTCTCCTGTTTTCTAGAGTGCTGCTTCGACGGCGGCGAGTACCGCGTCGCGGGGAATCTGGACGTGCAGTGCGACTTGGCCACCCGCGTCGCGGACCGTCGACGCGAACTGCCGGGCCCAGGTCTCCTCGTAGACGATGATCGCCGCCGACGTGCCGGGTTCGAGCGAGTCGCGCACGACGTCGAGATCCTCGTCGCTGATGAGGGACTTCGCCTCGATCGACAGGATTGCCAGACCGACCTCGTCGAGATCCTCGTCGACGTCCACCTGGGTGACGTTCCCGTCGGCGTCCTTGGCGAGATAGACGAGGTCGAGCAGTGTGACGTATCCGCGGTCGACCACGTTCTGCAAGGCCGCGACTGCGGCGTCGCTCACCCGTGTCCCCGGGAATGTCAGCACGACGAGTTCGACCGGTCCGATGTTCAATGTGTCACCCATGTGTTCGAGCCTGCCATCATTGGCGCTTGAATGCTCGCCGATTCGCCGGATGGCGTGGTCGGTGCGGGAACCAAGTGGTGATGGCCTTCAGCCGTGCACGGCCGACTCGCCGATTCGGGCACGAATGCCGTCGATGAACAGTGCGAGACCGAAGTCGAAGCGCACTGCGGGATCGCCGTCGAGCAGGTCCTCGTCCGGTCCGATCTCGGCAGCGGTCTCGGCGTCGGGGGAGACGGGAGCACGGGTGAGTGCACCCATGGCTTCCATCTGCGCGCGGGACTGCTCGTCGACAGTCTGACCGAGGACGAAGTAGAGCAGCGTGTAGGCGGCGAGTTCGGCGTGTGGACCGGACAGGCCGGCCCGGACGCCGGCGCCGACGAAACTCTCGCGAGCCAGATTCGATGTCATCCGTGACGCGTACGTGGCGGCCACCAACTCGGCGCCGTCCCGGTGCGCGAGCAGCGCGTCCCGTAGGCGGTGCGCCAGTTCGGCGACGCCATCGTCCCATCGGGCTGACGCAACCGGAGCGTCGACGCCCTCGAGGATGCGGTCAGCCATCGCGCCGAGCAATGTCTGCTTGTTCGGGAAATGCCAGTACAGGGCGCCGGGCTGCACGCCGAGGGAGGTAGCCAGTCGGCGCATCGTGAGATCGGCCAGCCCGTACTCGTCCAGGATGGCCATGGCGCCGTCGAGGACGTCCCCGCGTCGTAGCTGCACTGCAGTTCTCCCCGAATCGATGGTGGCTGTCCTTTGACACTATTCCACCGCAGATCTAACGTGAACGCCGTCCAACTTGTACGGTGTTCAATTCGGGCACCGATCACGCTTCGAATCTCGGCTCGACCGGGATTGTTCGAACCCGAGGAGTTGCAGTGACCCAGGCCCCCGCGCGGACCGACATTCTCGAAATTGCCCGTGATCAGGTGCTCGAACGTGGCGAGGCGCTGTCACAGGACCAAGTGCTCGAGGTGCTGCAGCTCTCGGATGAGCGTCTCGAGGATCTGCTCGCGCTCGCCCACGACGTGCGGATGAAGTGGTGCGGGCCGGAGGTCGAGGTCGAGGGCATCATCAGCCTCAAGACCGGCGGCTGCCCCGAGGACTGCCACTTCTGCTCGCAGTCGGGCCTGTTCCAGTCACCCGTGCGGGCTGCCTGGCTCGACATCCCGAGTCTCGTCGAGGCCGCCAAGCAGACCGCGAAGACCGGCGCGACCGAGTTCTGTATCGTCGCCGCCGTCCGCGGGCCCGACGAGAAGCTGCTCGCCCAGGTTGCGGCCGGCATCGAGGCGATCCGCAACGAGGTCGACATCCAGATCGCGTGCTCGCTCGGCATGCTCACTCAGGAGCAGGTCGATCAGCTCGCCGCGATGGGCGTGCACCGTTACAACCACAACCTCGAGACTGCGAAGTCGTACTTCCCGAACGTCGTCACCACCCACACATGGGACGAGCGCTGGGACACCCTGCGCATGGTCCGCGAGGCCGGTATGGAGGTGTGCTGCGGCGGCATCCTCGGCATGGGTGAGAGCGTCGAGCAGCGGGCCGAGTTCGCCGCGAACCTCGCGGCGCTCGAGCCGGACGAGGTGCCGCTGAACTTCTTCAACCCGCGGCCCGGCACACCGTTCGGTGACCTCGACGTGCTGCCTGCGAGCGAGGCCTTGAAGTCGGTGGCGGCGTTCCGTCTCGCGCTGCCGCGCACCATTCTGCGCTTCGCAGGCGGACGCGAGATCACCCTCGGAGACCTCGGTGCCAAGCAGGGCATGCTCGGCGGAATCAATGCCGTCATCGTCGGCAACTACCTGACCACGCTCGGGCGTCCAGCGGAGAGTGACCTCGACCTGTTGGTGGACCTCGAGATGCCGATCAAGGCTCTCAACGCCACGCTGTGAGTGGCATCGAGGCGGCGGACGAGCGCTACAACGTCTATACCGGCAGGCGGGTCCTGACCGGTGGCGACGACACAGTCCCTACCGCCGCGCAGCTGGGGCTCGAACCACCGCGGTTCTGCGAGCAGTGTGGTCGACGGATGATCGTCCAGGTCAGCCCGGACGGCTGGTGGGCGAAGTGCTCACGTCACGGCGTCACCGACTCTGCCGAGCTCGGACGCAGGTAACGTCGCGGGTTGTGAAAACTCGACGCCGCCCCGAGATGAGCGCGACCCTGCGGATCGTGTGGTCGCTCGTCGCGGCTGGCGGGCTGTCCGGTGTCGTCTGGGCGTTTCTCGCGCCGCCCGAACGGATGCTCGTGGTCGCCGAGGACCGCGGGGTGGTGCTCACGACCGAGAGCCTGCACCAGTTCGATTCGATCGCCATCTTCGCGGGAATCGGCCTCGTGGTGGGTGTGCTCTCGGCCGTAGCCGCGTGGGGAGTGCGTCGCGCCCGTGGACCCGCGGTGCTGGCCGCCTTGGTATGCGGTTCGGGTATCGGGGCAACCCTTGCCGCGCTGGTCGGCATGGGTGTTGCGCGTCTGCGGTATCCCAAGCCCGACGCGCCGGTGATCGGTGACATTCTGTCTGCTGCACCGGGGCTGGTGACTCCGCTCGTGCTCATCCTCCAGCCGCTGGCGGCCGCGCTGATCTATCTGCTTCTGGTCTCACTCAGTCCGCACGACGACCTTGGCGTGGGTGATCCGGATCACGAAGTCGCCCTGGACGATCGAGTTCGTGTCGAGGGTGCGAACACTGTGAACACCGTGACACCCGTGTGTGCCGTCGGCGCGGAGGAAATGAACGGCGTAGTCGACGACGAAAGCAGCAAGCGCTGAACCGGTGTGGGTAAGGGTGTAGCTGGAGTCGTCCGCGGAGCCGACGTGAGATCGACGTGCACCTGACCTGAGGGTCGGACTTGCTACGAGCCTGCATTCCCGATGAATGCGCCTGCGCGCGTAGCGATGTGAGTGCGTAGCCGGTCCACCGCCGGGGTCGGGCGGTGGCTACCGCCGGCGAGTCCGATGTCCCGCTGGGGCACTCCTGACAGGGGGATGCTGACCAACTCGGGGTGCGGGGTCTCGGCTGCCGGTAGCAGGGCAACGCCGAGGCCGTGGGCAACGAGTGCTCGGATCGTCTCGAACTCGGTGATCTCGAATGACACCCGAGGAGCGAATCCTGCTTCGGCGCAAGATGCGTCGAGGGTGCGCCGCAGGTGGTAGGACGGCGGACTGGCGATGAACGACTCGGCGGTGAGTTCGGCGAGTTGTATCCGCTTCCTGCCGGCAAGCGGGTGGGTACGTGAGACGTGCAGGAAGAGGCGCTGGCGTCCGAGCACGGTCGCAGGCAGGTCGTCGGGTGGCGGGATCATCACCGCCAGATCCAGACGGCCGTCGCGCACCATCTCGGCGAGCGCGTCCCCGTGGGCTTGCGTCAGGTGTAGCCGGATCCGCGGTGCGATGGTGTGGAACTCGGCGAGCAACGACGGGATGCTCACCGGCCCCAGCGTGAGTGGAAAGCCGAATCGTACGAGTCCGCTCTCCGGATCGGCGTTGCTACGCACCACCGCGACCGCGTCGTCGAGTGCTCGCACGAGGCTGTGCGTACGTTCGAACAGTTCCCGGCCCTGGGTGGTGAGGGCGATCCGGCGACCGACCGGTTGGAACAGCGGAACCCCCAATGTCTTCTCCAGCGTCTTGAGGCGCCGACTGAGCGAAGACTGTGGGACGCCGAGGAGATCGGATGCGCGGGTCACGTGTCCTTCTTCCGCTGCTGCGTCGAAGGCGGCGAGCAACGGCGCTATCGCCTCGATTTCGGCGGACATGAATTCATCCATTTATGGATGATAAGCGAAACATATTCTCATTGGACGGATGATTTGGGTCGGCGCAGTCTTGTGTCACACCAGTGAGGAGAGGGCGTGGCATGGACATGATCGGCGGCGGAGGGACAGGCGGAGGGATGGACGACGAGGTGCTCGACGTGGTTCTTGTCGGTGGCGGCATCATGTCCGCGACCCTCGGTGCACTGCTGGCAAGGCTGCAGCCCGACTGGTCGATCGCGTTGCTCGAGCGTCTCGGCGAGCTGGCCGGGGAAAGCTCGAACGCATGGAACAACGCCGGGACCGGCCATTCCGGGCTGTGTGAACTGAACTACATGCCCGACCCCGGTGATCCCGCCAAGGCTGAAGGTATCGGACGGCAGTTCCAACTCTCCCGGCAGTTCTGGGCGGCGCTCGCCGAGGACGGTGAGGTGCCTGACCCCGGCTCGTTCATCAACTCCACACCACACATGGACGTCGTTTTCGGAGAACGCGACGTCGCTTATCTGCGTGAGCGATACGACACCCTGCGGCAGCTGCCGTTGTTCTCGGCGATGCAGTACACCGAGGACCCGGCGAAGATTCGGGAGTGGGCGCCACTGATCATGGACGGTCGCCGTGGAGCCGAGCCGGTCGCGGCGACGCATTACGAGGCCGGCACCGACATCGACTTCGGGGCGCTCACCCATGCCCTCGTCCGGACGATGGAGGGCCGTGGCGCGCATGTGCGAACCGGTCACGAAGTGACTTCCTTGACGCGCGGGGGAGACGGTATCTGGGTCGTCGGGGGCCTCGATCGGCATTCCGGACACAGCTTTCGGATGAAATCGCGTTTCGTCTTCGTCGGCGCGGGTGGCTACGCTCTCAAGCTCCTGCAGAAGGCTCGGATCCCGGAGGTGCGCGGATACGCGGTCTTCCCGATCGGCGCCCAGTTCCTGCGGACCGACGATCCGGCCGTCGTCGGCCGGCACGACGCGAAAGTGTATGGCCAGGCCGCAATTGGAGCTCCGCCGATATCGGCACCTCATCTCGACAAGCGCATCGTTGACGGCAAGCAATCGTTGATGTTCGGCCCCTACGCCACTTTCAGTACCAGGCTGTTGAAGCACGGTAGGCTCACCGATCTGTTCACGACCATCCGCGTCCGCAACGTTGTGGTGTTGCTTGCCGTCGGTGTTCAGAACCTTCCACTGGTGCGCTATCTGATCGGGCAGTTGCTTGCATCGCGACGACGTAAGTTCGGGCAGTTGCGGCATTTCCATCCGGGCGCTGACCCGGCTCACTGGCGGGTTGTGCAGGCGGGCCAACGTGCCCAGCTCGTCAAGCCGCACCCGCGCAGGATCGGAGTTCTGACCTTCGGAACGGAGGTTGTCGTCGGTGCGGACGGAACTATCGCCGGGCTGCTCGGTGCCTCGCCCGGCGCATCGGTCGCCCCACCGCTGATGGCCGAGGTTCTGTCGAGGTGCTTCCCACAGCAATGCGATCGGTGGGAGCCGCTGTTGCGCAGAATCATGCCGGGAATCGACCTGACCGACGACGCGGGCCAGCGCGCTGTCGACAGCAATCTCGACCGCACTGGGCGCAGCCTGGGCCTGGCGTAGTCGCCGAGTGGATACCCCGCGGGATTTCGCCAATTCGTGCGTGCGTGCGACGGAGGTATCCGGTAGTGTAGAACGCATGTTCGATACGGGGGGATTGTCTACGGAGGTAATCGCAGACGACCGCGGCAGCGGTGTCGTTGTGCTACGTGCATTCCTGGACCAGCTGATGACGCTGGATCGAAATATCGGCGACGCGACGAAGATCGACCTGCTGCGGGCACTCGAGGAACTGAAAGCCGGGTGCGCGGCGGCGCAAGCGAGGGTGGCGGCCGATCTCGATGTTTCTGTGCGCGCGGGTAGAGCGGCACGCGGTGTGCCGTCGGCACAACAGGGTCGCGGCATCGCGTCGGAGGTGGCCTTGGCTCGCCGGGTGTCGCCACACAACGGTGGTCGGCATCTCGGTCTTGCCAAGGCGCTGGTAGACGAGATGCCGCATACCCTGGCGTTGCTGGAACGAGGGATTCTCAGCGAGTGGAGAGCCACGATCCTCGCCCGCGAAACTGCGTGCCTCTCGCGCGAGGATCGCGCGGCCGTGGACAAGGAACTGTGTGCGGATTCGGCTACGTTGGACGGTCTTGGGGACCGCGCCATCGCGGCACGGGCCAAAGCGCTTGCTGTGCAACGGGACGCCGAGGCGATCGTCCGGCGAGCACGGAAGGCGAAATCGGATCGACGAGTGACCTCGCGGCCGGCGCCGGACACTATGGGCTATGTCACAGCGCTACTGCCCGTGGCGCAGGCGGTCGCGGTGCATGCGTCGCTGGCGCGAGACGCGGACTCGATCCTCGCCCGCGGTGACAGCCGGTCGCGATCGCAGATCATGGCGGACTTGCTCGTAGATCGAGTGACGGGGGTGTCCGCGGCCGGGGCGGTGCCGGTAACCGTCAATCTGGTGATCTCGGACGAGAGCCTCCTGGCCGGGGGAGCGGAGCCGGCGCATCTGATGGGATCCGGGCCGATCCCGGCCGGGATCGCTCGGCAGTGGATCACCAATGCGGCTGACGACGGTCGGGCAACACTGCGTCGTGTCTATGCCTGCCCCAGCTCTGGCGCGCTCACGGCCGTCGAATCGCGATCGCGTTGCTTCCCGGAGGGGCTGGCTCGGCTGATCGACCTGCGAGACCGGACCTGCCGCACGCCGTGGTGCGATGCCTCCATCCGTCATCGCGACCACGTTCGGCCCCATGGAGAGGGTGGTACCACCTCGACGGATAACGGTGCGGGGCTGTGCGCAGGCTGTAACTACGCCAAACAAGGTCTCGGTTGGTCCGCGAGTGTCTGCCGGGGGCGTCGCGGACGGTCGGTATTGCATGTGGTGAATCTGCGGACGCCGACGGGGCACCGGTACCGATCGACGGCACCGCCGTTGCCGACTCCGCTACCCACGGCAGGCGTTGCAGTGCGGGAGTCGACCATGGAGAACGTCCTCGTCGAGTATCTGCGAGTTGCGTGAAGATCAGACCGGTGGCCGTAGGGCGGCAAACTCGTCCGTCACACGCAGCCGGGTGTCCGTGAAGCGGTACAGGGCGGCGGGCCTGCCACCGGTCCGTCCGGGGGGTGCCGTGCTTCCGGTTGCGATGATGACTCCTCGCCGAGTCAGCACCCTCTGTAGGTTCGTCGTGTCGACCTGATATCCCAATGCGGCACAATAGATTTCACGCAGTGTGGACATCGTGAACTCGTCCGGCGCGAGTGCGAAGGCGATGTTGGTGTAGGACAGCTTTGCGGCGAGCCTGGTGCGTGCGTGTTCGACCACGGTGCCGTGGTCGAACGACATTGACGGTAGGGCGGAGACGGGGTGCCATGCGGTGTCGGGCGGCAGCTGCGGGTCCGCCGGAAGCGGGACCAGTCCGAGGTAGGTCGATGCGATCCGGCGCGGCCCCGGTACCCGGTGCGGGTCGCTGAAAACCGATAGCTGCTCGAGGTGTGCCACATCGCGCACGTCGACTTTCTCTGCGAGCTGGCGTCGCGCGGAGGTTTTGAGGTCCTCGTGGTCGCCCAGGGTTCCGCCGGGTAGTGACCACGTGCCTTTCTCGGGGTCGAGTGCGCGCTGCCACAGCAGCACCATCAACTCGTCGGTTCGGCAACAGGAATCGCCGTGATGGCCGTCACCTGCGGCGATTGTTCCCCCGGGGGTTCGAACCTGGAACACCGCGGTGAGCACTTCGTGAACGGTGCTACCATGTGTCATGTTTTCGATCCTAAGTCGAAAACCTCGATTTCGGAAATTCGGGCCAGCCCGCCCGGGTTGTAGTGACGGAGCTGTAAACGAGCTTCGCGAAGAAGGAGTGGCCATGACATCGACGTTGTGGGCGGGTGCCGGAACGATCCAGGACGGCCCCGGTGGATACACCGGCGTCGAGGCCGGACCCGAGTGGGCGGCGGAGGTGCGTCGTCTGGCGAAGGAACGCAACGCCACGATCCTGGCGCACAATTACCAGCTGCCCGAGATCCAGGACGTCGCCGACCATGTCGGTGACTCGCTCGCGCTGTCGCGGATCGCCGCAGAGGCCGAAGAGGGCACGATCGTGTTCTGTGGCGTCCACTTCATGGCCGAGACCGCCAAGATTCTCAGCCCGGAGAAGACAGTGCTGATCCCGGACGAACGGGCCGGCTGCTCGCTCGCCGACTCGATCACCGCGGATCAGCTCCGAGAGTGGAAGGCCGAATACCCCGATGCGGTGGTGGTGTCGTATGTCAACACCACCGCCGAGGTGAAGGGGCTGACCGACATCTGCTGCACGTCGTCCAATGCGGTCGACGTCGTTTCGTCGATAGACCCCGACCGCGAGGTGTTGTTCCTGCCGGACCAGTTCCTGGGCGCCCACGTCAAGCGGGTTACCGGCCGGACCAACATGCAGATCTGGGCGGGTGAGTGCCATGTGCACGCCGGCATCAACGGCGATGAGCTGACTGCCAAGTCGAAGTCGCATCCGGACGCCGAACTTTTCGTGCATCCCGAGTGTGGCTGCGCCACGTCCGCGCTCTACCTCGCCGGCGAGGGCTTCGTTCCCGCAGACAAGGTCAAGATTCTCTCGACCGGAGGGATGCTCGACGCCGCCCGTGAGACCGGGGCCAAGCAGGTGCTGGTCGCGACCGAGGTGGGCATGCTGCATCAGCTGCGCAAGGCGGCGCCGGGCGTCGATTTCCAGGCCGTCAACGACCGTGCGTCGTGCCCTTACATGAAGATGATCACCCCGGCAGCCCTGCTGCGCTGCCTGGTCGAGGGCAAGGACGAGGTCAACGTTGCTCCCGATGTCGCCGAGCGTGCCCGCACGTCCGTTCAGCGCATGATCGAGATCGGGAATCCCGGCGGCGGGGAGTAATGACCGCGCGCGCGGAGAGTGGCGGCGTGGTGTGGGAGGCACACGCCGACCTCGTGATCGTGGGGGGTGGCGTCGCGGGACTGACCGCGGCTCGCACCGCGATATCGCGCGGACTGCGGGTCCTGGGCGTCAGCAAGGGCGGAGCGACCGACACCGCGACGCAGTATGCACAGGGCGGCATCGCTGTCGTAGGTGACGGGCGGACCGATTCGGTCGACTCCCACACAGGTGACACGTGCACGGCCGGCGCCGGGCTGTGCGACGAGTCCGCGGTGCGGTCGATCGTGTCGGCGGGCAAACAAGCCGTCGCGTCTCTGATCGCGGTGGGTGCCGCGTTCGACACCGGATCCGACGGAGTCGTCTCGCGCACCCGAGAGGGCGGGCACAGTACGCGCCGCATCATTCATGCCGGCGGCGATGCAACCGGCGCCGAGGTGCAACGAGCCCTCAACGCTCTGGGGCTGCCGATGCTGCACGGCGCCGCCGCTGCGCGGGTCACGACGGATGCGCGGGGCGTCACCGGGCTGATCGTGGTGTCCGAGCACGGACTGGGCGTCATCCACGCACCAGCCGTCGTGCTCGCGACTGGAGGGCTCGGCCAGCTGTACGCGTGTAGCACCAATCCATCAGGCGCCACCGCGGACGGCATCGCGCTCGCCCTCGAGGCCGGTGCGACCGTCACCGATCTCGAGTTCGTCCAGTTCCATCCCACGGTTCTGTACACGCCCAACGGGATCGGGCGACGCCCGCTGATCAGCGAGGCGGTCCGGGGGGAAGGCGCGCGACTGGTGGACGCCGATGGTCGCTCGGTTACCGAGGGCATCCACCCGCTCGGGGACCTCGCGCCGCGTGACGTGGTCTCGCGGGCGATTGCGCAGCGGCTGCGCGAGAGTGGCGGTGACCACGTGTACCTCGACGCGCGAGGCCTGAAGGGGTTCGCGCTGCGGTTCCCGACGGTCACCGCGTCCTGTCTGGCGGCGGGAATCGATCCGTCGGCTCAGCTCATTCCGGTGGCGCCGGCAGCTCACTACTCGTGCGGCGGTGTCGCGACGGACGTACACGGGCGAACCGAGGTGCCGGGCCTCTACGCGGCCGGCGAGGTGGCCCGGACTGGGCTGCACGGCGCCAATCGCCTCGCGTCGAACAGCCTGCTCGAGGGGCTCGTCGTCGGCGAACGGGTCGGTCATGCGGCCGCTGAACGTGCCGACATGTCAGTCGAGGCAACTGATCTGCTCCTTCCGTTCCGGCCGCGCGCCGCGCGGGAGCGGGTGCAGTCGCTCATGACCGCGCACGCGTCGGTCGTGCGCGACGGCGACGGACTGGACGCGGCGGCAGGTGAACTCGCACGATGTGGGGTTGCGGTGGCAGGGGACGGCCGCGCGCTCGAGGACACTGCGCTCACGGTCGCCGCATCCGCGCTGGCACTGGCCGCATCCGCTCGGCGAGAGAGCCGCGGCTGCCACACCCGAACCGACTATCCCGACTCGTCCGACGAGTTTCGCCGCAGCTTCGCGGTGCGACTCGGCCGCGACGGTGACCTGGAACTACCCGAACTGCAATCGACAGGAGCACGATGACCGCGTTGGACCGACTCGATCCGCTGGAGACGCTCGCGCTGGTGCGCACTGCGCTCGACGAGGACCTGCGGTACGGCCCGGACGTGACATCGGTGGCGACTGTGCCCGAGGGCGCCATTGCCGAGGCGTCGGTGGTGTCGCGCGCGGCCGGAACCGTCGCGGGCATCGACGTGGGACTCATGGTGCTCGACGAGGTGATCGGTGCCGGCAACTACGAGGTGCTCAGCCGCGTCGACGACGGCACTCGCATCCAGCCCGGTGACGCGGTTCTCACCGTGGCCGCGCCGACCCGTGTCCTGCTCACGGCCGAGCGAACGATGCTGAACCTGATGTGCCACCTGTCCGGCATCGCGACTGCTACATCAGCGTGGGTCGATGCGGTCGAGGGAACCGAGTGCAAGATCCGCGACAGCCGAAAGACACTGCCCGGTCTGCGTGGCCTGCAGAAGTACGCGGTCCGGGTCGGCGGGGGCGTCAACCATCGAATGGGTCTCGGTGACGCCGCCCTGATCAAGGACAACCATGTGGTGGCTGCGGGCTCGGCCGTCGCGGCATTGCGGGCCGTTCGGGCCGCTGCACCCGGCATCGAATGCGAGGTGGAGGTCGACAACCTCACGCAGTTGGACGAGGTGCTCGCGGAGAATGCCGAACTGGTTCTGCTGGATAACTTTCCACTGTGGCAGACGCAGATCGCGGTGCAGCGACGCGACACCGTCGCGCCGAGTACCAAGCTCGAGTCCTCGGGTGGGTTGACGCTGGATGTAGCCGCGGACTACGCCGGCACCGGCGTCGACTACCTCGCGGTGGGCGCATTGACCCATTCGGTCACCGTGCTGGATCTCGGATTGGACATGCTCTGACCACCCCACGTAGCGCACAGGTGGGGCCGGAACGTAAGTAACTTGCACCCATCCCGGATAATCGGTGTAAACCCCAGTTCTCCAGAGAGGACCTCTCATGCTTGCCCGCACCGACCTTCGCGGTCGTACCCCATCCACCGCTGAGCTTCGAGGCGCCCTGCCTCGCGGCGGAGTGGACGTGGACGCGGTGCTGCATCAGGTCCGTCCCGTCGTCGAGGACATCCGTGACCGTGGTGCGGAGGCGGCCCTCGATTACAGCGAGAAGTTCGACGGTGTCCGGCCCGGCGCCGTCCGCGTGCCGCAGGCCGAGTTGGATCGCGCGCTCGCCGAGCTGGACGCCGATGTCCGTGCCGCGCTCGAGGTCGCGATCGAGCGGACCCGCAAAGTGCACGCCGATCAGCGCCGCACCGACACCGTCACCGAGGTCGTTCCCGGCGGTATCGTCACCGAGCGCTGGGTCCCGGTCGAGCGCGTCGGCCTGTACGTACCGGGCGGCAACGCGGTGTACCCGTCCAGCGTCGTGATGAACGTCGTCCCGGCGCAGGCCGCGGGCGTCGAGTCGCTCGTCGTCGCCTCCCCGCCGCAGTCCGCCTTCGGTGGCCTGCCGCACCCGACAATCCTGGCCGCCGCAGCACTGCTCGGTGTCGGCGAGGTGTGGGCGGTCGGCGGTGCGCAGGCCGTGGCGCTGCTCACCTACGGTGGTACCGATACCGACGGTGCAGAGTTGACGCCCGTCGACCTCATCACGGGTCCCGGCAACATCTTCGTCACCGCCGCCAAGCGACTGTGCCGCGGCCTGGTCGGCATCGACGCCGAGGCCGGTCCCACGGAGATCGCCATCCTCGCCGACCACAGCGCCGATCCGGTGCACGTGGCCGCCGACATGATCAGCCAGGCCGAACACGACGTCATGGCCGCTTCCGTGCTGGTGACCACCAGCACCGAACTGGCAGATGCTGTCGACGCCGCGCTGGCGGCACAGCTCGAGCTCACCAAGCACCGCGAGCGGGTCGAGACGGCGCTGCGCGGGAGCCAGTCCGGCACCGTCCTGGTCGACGATATCGAGGCCGGGCTCAAGGTCGTCAACGCCTACGCCGCCGAGCACCTCGAGATCCAGACCGAGGACGCGTCCGCCGTCGCGGCGCAGGTGCGATCCGCCGGAGCGATCTTCGTCGGCCCGTGGGCTCCGGTGAGCCTCGGCGACTACTGCGCCGGCTCCAACCACGTGCTGCCCACCGCGGGCTGCGCGCGGCACTCGTCGGGTCTGAGCGTGCAGACGTTCCTGCGCGGCATCCACGTGGTCGACTACTCCGAGGCGGCGCTGAAAGATGTTGCCGGTCACGTCATCACGCTCGCCAACGCCGAGGACCTCCCGGCCCACGGCGAGGCTGTGCGGCTGCGCTTCGAGGCTCTCAAGTGAGCGCCGGGGTCGTCCCTGGATCGGCCGTCGGTATCGACGATCTGCCCGTCCGGGAGAACCTGCGCGGTCAGTCCCCGTACGGAGCGCCGCAGTTGACGGTTCCCGTGCAGCTCAACACCAACGAGAACCCGCACCCACCGTCGAAGTCGCTCGTCGACGACGTCGCCGAGGCGGTGCGCGCCGCGGCCGCGAACCTGCACCGCTACCCGGACCGGGACGCGGTCGCATTGCGCACCGACCTGGCTGAGTACATGAGCCGGCAGACCGGTGTCGCACTCGACGTCTCCAACGTGTGGGCGGCCAACGGCTCCAACGAGGTGCTGCAGCAGCTGTTGCAGGCCTTCGGCGGGCCGGGACGTACGGCGATCGGTTTCGTCCCGTCCTACTCGATGCACCCGCTGCTGGTCACCGGCACGCAGACCGAGTGGGTCCCCGCGCCGCGGCGCGAGGACTTCTCGCTCGACGTGGACACCGCGGTGCAGGTGATCGTGGAGCGCCGGCCCGACATCGTCTTCGTCACCAGCCCCAACAACCCGACCGGGCACAGCATCGGCCTCGAAGATCTGAAGCAGATCCTCACGGCGGCGCCGGGGATCGTGATCGTGGACGAGGCGTACGCCGAGTTCTCCTCGATCCCGAGTGCGGTGAGCCTGATCGACGAGTTCCCGACCAAGCTGGTGGTGAGTCGTACGATGAGCAAGGCGTTCGCGTTCGCCGGTGGCCGGCTCGGCTACCTCGTTGCGGCTCCGGCATTCATCGACGCAATGCTGTTGGTGCGGTTGCCGTATCACCTGTCGGTCGTCACGCAGGCGGCCGCGCGGGCGGCGCTGCGGCACGCCGATGAGACGTTGGGCAGTGTCGCGGAGCTGGCGTCCGAGCGTGACCGGGTGAGTACGGAGCTGTCGGCGATGGGCTATACCGTGGTCCCGAGCGATGCCAACTTCATCCTGTTCGGGCTCTTCGAGGATGCCGCCCGGACGTGGCAGCATTACCTCGACGAGGGTGTGCTCATCCGCGACGTCGGTATTGCCGGTCACCTGCGAGCCACTGTGGGTCTGGCTGCCGAGAATGACGAACTGCTGCGCATCAGCAGGAAGCTGGCCTCCACCGAATTGAAGGGCTTGTGATGACGAAGGACTGTGATGAGTGATCGGATCGCGCGGGTGGAGCGGACCACCAAGGAGTCGAGCATCGTCGTCGAGCTGAACCTCGACGGGACCGGGAACGTCTCTGTGTCGACGGGTGTCCCGTTCTTCGACCACATGCTCACCGCCCTGGGCTCGCATGCCAGCTTCGACCTCAACGTGCAGGCGAAGGGCGATGTCGAGATCGATGCCCACCACACCGTCGAGGACACCTCGATCGTGCTGGGGCAGGCGCTCGGTCAGGCGCTCGGCGACAAGCGCGGTATCCGACGCTTCGGCGATGCTTTCATCCCGATGGACGAGACTCTCGCCCACGCGTCGGTGGACGTATCCGGTCGCCCGTACTGTGTACACACCGGTGAGCCGGAACACATGCTGCACAGTGTGATCGGCGGCTACCCGGGCGTGCCGTACTCGACCGTGATCAACCGGCACGTGTTCGAGTCGATCGCCCTCAATGCGCGCATCGCGTTGCACGTGCGGGTGCTGTACGGCCGCGACCAGCACCACATCACCGAGGCCGAGTTCAAGGCCGTCGCCCGCGCGCTGCGCGAGGCCGTCGAACCGGACCCGCGGGTGACGGGCATTCCGTCGACCAAGGGTGCACTGTAGGCATGGATACCGTCCTCACCTACATCCTGTTCCTCGGCGCCGGTTTCGCCATCGGTGGCGTGTATGCGTTGTGGAAGGTGAACAAGCTGGCGTCGGGCGTGCTGTCGGCCCTTGCCGTGCTGGCCGCTGCGGCGGGGATTCTCCGGCTGATCTGATGCGCGAACTCCTGCGAACTCGCGGGATCCTGGTAGCTCTTCTCATGGGCGCCACCACCTTCGGTGGTTGGACGCTGCTGTTGCCTGTGGTCCCCCTCGCGATCGCCGATGGGGGTGGTTCGAGCACGGCTGCCGGAGCATCGACGGCGGTGTTCATGGCGACGACGGTCGTGACGCAGTTGCGTGTGCCGTCGTTGCTGCGCAGCCGTGGGTACCGAGCCGTGCTCGCTGCAGGCTGCCTGCTGCTGGGGCTGCCGTCGCTGGGCTTCCTGTTGAGTACGGCGACCGCACCGGCGCTTGCGATTTCGGCGGTCCGGGGTATCGGCTTCGGTCTGGTGACAGTGGCCGGGATCGGGCTGCTCGCCGAGTTGGCGCCGCGCAATCTGCTTGGCCGGGTGACCGGCGCCAACGGTGTGGCGGTCTCGTCGGCCCAGATGCTGGTGCTGCCCTTGGGGCTCGGCCTCTATCAGGCGGGACACTTCACTGCGGTGTACCTGCTAGGCGCAATCATCCCGCTGCTGTCCCTGGTGTCGATCTTCCGGCTGCCGGTCGTGCCGAAACCTGGTCTGCCGGCCGGGCGTAAGGGGCTGCCCGTGCAGGTGCTGTTGGTTCCGTGCCTGTCGATGCTGGTGGTGGCGGCCACCTACGGTGGGGTGTCCTCCCTGCTTCCGATCGCGACCGAAAACCGCGCTGCCGTGGCTGGTTTCGCGCTCTCGGCGTCGGCGGGCGCGATGCTGCTCGGCCGTTATGGCGCTGGCGTGATCGCGGATCGGCTCGGTGCGGGCCGCACCACCGTGCCGGCGCTGCTGATCGCGGCGGTGGGCACGGCGGTGCTCGCGTTCGCGGTCGCCGGGCACGTCGGCGATATCGGCCTCGTGGTCGGTGCGATGACCTTCGGGCTGGGATTCGGCGCGGTACAGAACGAGTCCCTGCTGGTCCTGCTCGCGTCCGCGGGCCGGGACCGGGTCGGGGCCGCCAGTGCCGCCTGGAACGTCGCATACGACGGCGGCACCGGTGTCGGGGCGCTCGCGCTCGGTGCGGTGGCGACGTCTGTGGGATATCCGCCGGTGTTCGTCGTCGCGGCGGTTGCGGTTGTCGCGGTCGTCCCCGTGGCGGCGGTCGCCCGGCTGCGCCCCGATAGAGTCCAGGCATGACCGCACGCAAGGTTGCTCTTCTCGATTACGGCTCCGGAAATCTGCATTCGGCCCAGCGCGCCCTCGCGCGTACCGGCGCCGAGATCGAGGTGACATCGGACCCCAAGATCGCGCTCGCTGCCGACGGCCTCGTGGTGCCCGGTGTCGGAGCTTTCGCGGCGTGCATGGAGGGCCTGCTCGGTGTCCGCGGCGATCGGATCATCGGCCAGCGGCTCGCGGGCGGGCGCCCGGTACTCGGCATCTGCGTCGGTATGCAGATCCTGTTCGAACGTGGCGTCGAGTTCGGTGTCGAGGCCGAGGGCTGCGGTGAGTGGCCCGGCACCGTCGAGAGACTCGAGGCCGACGTGCTGCCGCACATGGGCTGGAACACGGTCGAGGCACCCGAGGACAGCACGCTGTTTGCCGGAATGGCTCCGGATACCCGCTTCTACTTCGTCCACTCGTACGGCGTGCGCAGGTGGGAGTTGCCACCGTCGGAGATCATCGCGCCACCGCGGCTGACGTGGGCCGAACACGGCTCGCGTTTCCTCGCTGCCGTCGAAAACGGTGCGCTCTCCGCCACCCAGTTCCATCCGGAGAAGTCCGGTGACGCCGGTGCGCAGCTGTTGGAGAACTGGGTCCGCAGTCTGTGACCCGCGCCCCGGGCGAAGGCTCGGGAGGGCACCTACTAGGATCGGCGCAGTGAGCCTGGTCCTTTTGCCTGCTGTAGATGTCGCCAACGGTGAAGCTGTTCGCCTCGTTCAGGGAGAGGCGGGGAGTGAGACCAGTTATGGTGCGCCCCGCGACGCCGCCCTGGCGTGGCAGAACGACGGAGCCGAGTGGGTCCATCTGGTTGATCTCGATGCTGCCTTCGGCCGCGGCTCCAACCGTGAGCTGCTTGCCAGCGTCGTCGGCGAGCTCGACGTCAAGGTGGAGTTGTCCGGTGGAATCCGTGACGACGACTCCCTCGAGGCCGCCCTCGCGACCGGCTGCGCGCGTGTCAACCTCGGCACCGCCGCCGTCGAGAACCCGGACTGGTGCGCCCGCGCCATTGCCAAGCACGGCGAGCGCATCGCTGTCGGCCTCGACGTCAAACTGATCGACGGCGACTATCGCCTGCGAGGCCGTGGCTGGGTCTCCGACGGCGGTGACCTGTGGGAGGTCCTCGAGCGCCTGAACCGTGACGGCTGCTCGCGCTACGTCGTCACCGACGTCAGCAAGGATGGCACCCTCACCGGTCCGAACCTCGAACTCCTGAGTCAGGTCTGCGCGGCCACCGACGCACCCGTCGTCGCATCGGGCGGCGTCTCCACGATCGCCGACCTCGAGGCCATTGCCGGTCTCGTCGGTGAGGGCGTCGAGGGATCGATCGTCGGAAAGGCTCTCTATGCAGGACGATTCACGCTTCCCGAGGCCCTCGCCGCGGTCTCGCGCTAGGAATCGGCCGTCGCGATGAGCCCGCTCCGGGACCCGCTCGAGCTGCTGGCGATCGCGAGCGACGTCCTCGACGGTGCCCGGGACCGGTTCGTTGCGGGGCTGGGCGCCCCGAGCGCGGTTCGTAAGGGGCCCAACGATTTCGCCACGGCGGTCGATCTGGAACTGGAAGGGACGATCTCCGGGGAACTCGAGCGCCGCACAGGCATCGAGGTGCACGGTGAGGAATTCGGTGGGCCCGAACTCGCCGACGGTGACGTCTGGATCCTCGATCCGATCGACGGCACGTTCAACTATTCGGCGGGCCTGTCGACGGCGGGCATGCTGTTGGCGCTGCTGCGCGAAGGCGTTCCCGTGCTGGGGTTGACGTGGCTGCCGCTGACGGGTGAGCGGTTCGCGGCTGCCACGGACGGGCCGGTGTACCGCAACGGAATCGCGTTGCCGCCACTCGAGCCGAGCTCGCTCTCGTCGGCGATGATCGGGTTCGGGGCGTTCAACATCGACAGTCGGGGACGCATCCCGGGCTCGTACCGCTTCGAACTGCTCGGTCAGCTGAGCCGGGTCTCGTCCCGGATCCGGATGCACGGATCCACAGGCGCCGACCTCGCGTACACCGCCGCCGGAATTCTCGGTGGTGCAGTCGTGTTCGGTCACCACGTGTGGGACAACGCGGCCGGTGTCGCACTCGTGCGGGCGGCAGGGGGTGTTGTCACCGATCTGCGCGGCGACGACTGGCAAATCGGATCCCGTTCGGTACTGGCCGCCGCGCCAGGCATACACGGCGAGCTGCTCGATATTCTCCATTCTCTGGGCGATCCGGAGAAGCGGCCTGAAGGAGGGCCTCCACAATGACTTTGGCTGTTCGAGTGATCCCGTGTCTGGACGTCGACGCGGGCCGCGTCGTGAAGGGCGTGAACTTCGAGAACCTTCGTGACGCGGGCGATCCCGTCGAACTCGCCGCGACCTACGACGCGCAGGGCGCCGACGAGTTGACCTTCCTGGACGTCACCGCGTCCAGCGGCGACCGGGGCACGATGCTCGACGTCGTCACCCGGACCGCCGAGCAGGTCTTCATTCCGCTCACCGTCGGTGGCGGTGTGCGGACCGTCGAGGACGTCGACCGACTGCTGCGCGCCGGCGCGGACAAGGTCAGCGTCAACACCGCCGCAATCGCCCGCCCCGAGGTACTGCGGGAGATGTCCGAGCGATTCGGGTCGCAGTGCATCGTGTTGTCGGTCGATGCGCGGACCGTCCCGGAGGGGCAGGAGCCCACCCCGTCGGGCTGGGAGGTCACCACGCACGGTGGCAAGCGCGGCACAGGCATCGACGCCGTCGAATGGGCCATCCGTGGTGCCGAACTGGGTGTCGGCGAGATCCTGCTGAATTCGATGGACGCCGACGGCACCAAGGCCGGGTTCGACCTGAAGATGATCCGCGCCGTTCGCGCCGCGGTGCACGTCCCGGTGATCGCCAGCGGCGGTGCAGGCGCCGTCGAACACTTCGCTCCAGCCGTCGAGGCCGGTGCCGATGCGGTGCTCGCGGCCAGCGTGTTCCACTTCGGGGACATGACGATCGGGGACGTCAAGGCGTCCATGCGCGCAGAAGGGATCACCGTCCGATGAGTCTCGATCCGTCGATCGCCGCCCGCATCAAGCGAAACGAGGCCGGACTGTTCAGTGCCGTAGCCCAGGAGAAGTCCACCGGCGACATCCTCATGGTTGCGTGGATGGACGACGAGGCCCTCGCTCGCACCCTCGAGACCCGCAAGGGCACCTACTACTCGCGCTCGCGTCAGCAGTACTGGGTGAAGGGCGAGACCTCCGGCCACACGCAGTATGTGCACGAGGTGCGGCTCGACTGTGACGGCGATACCGTCCTGCTGATCGTCGATCAGGAGGGCGCCGCGTGCCACACCGGCACCCACACGTGTTTCGACACGGACGTCCTCCTCGCCGCAGAGGGCTGACTCCTGGAACACCCGTTCAGCGTCAACCGGGGGTGGGGTCGGCGGGTCCCGGCCGATCGGTGAGAATGACGGCATGCCCTTGATTCAGATCAGCCAGATTTCCGGACTGACCGCCGCGCAGAAGCGCGAGACCATCGCCGCCGTCACCAAGGCCTATGCCGAGGCGACCGGTAAGGACGCGAGCTCGGTATGGGTCACCATCACCGAGGTTCCGCGCGAGCACTGGGGCGTGGGCGGCGAACCGCTGGGGTGATCGCGCATCCGCGAATCGAGGCGACCGTGCGGTTCATCAGGTGCCGGATCATCCGCTGGTACAACAGGTTCCGAAGTCCGGTGAGGTTGGTCCCGTGCTGTCGGTAGAACGCGTCGGGATCGTCGTACGTGCCGAGGTCACGGCTGACTCCGGTTTTCTGAATCGCGGTGTCGGTGCCGGTCCAGGCCACTGGCGGATCGCCGATGTCGTCGGTACCTGCGCCGTACCCGAGGAATGCGCCGCCCGGCGCGACCGTGTTGCGTAGCCCGGTCAGATAGTCGGCGTCCAGGATGACGCCCTCCAGTTCGACCCACCGGTCTCCGAACCGCACCTCTGCCCAACTGTGGAGGATGTTCCGAGGGGCCAGACGGTAGAGGATTCCGTCGACGATGCCCTTTTGCAGACGCTTGTCGATCGTGGCCCCGTGGAACCGGCAGGGCACCTCGACTGCCCTGAGTAGCGCCATCAGCAGCGTCGTCTTGGTATTGCACTGACCGTATCCGTCCGCCAGCACCAACGAGGCGGGCAGCGCGTCGGATGCGTTGTATCCGAAATCGATTTCGTCCCGGACGAAATCGTAGACCGCGCCGATGCGGGTTCCGTAGGGCAGATCGCGCCATCGGCGCTCCGCGATCAGCACCTGGATCGAAGGGCGGTCGTAGTCGAGGATGCGGGTGGGCTGTAGATGAACGTCCATGAAACCGAACGTAGGTCGCGCGGGCACCGGAGGGCTTGAACGCTCCGGCTGACCTTTCGGCGGATGGTTGCCCGGCCGGATCAGGTGGTGCTCTCGGGCCACTCCTCGCGGTCGAACGTCATTCCCAGAAGGGCGGAAGGGCTCAGACCGAAGTTGCCCTTGAACATTCGGCTCAAGTGCGAGGAGTCGCTGAACCCGGCCACGACCGCCGCCTGCGTCAGATTGTCGCCCGCCGCCACTCGCTCCGCGACGGTCCGCAGTCGGACCCAGAGCCCGTATCGTCGGAACGGTATGCCCACTTCGCGGGTGAACAGGTGGGTCAATCGTGAAGGGGAGAGGCTGGCCTCGGCCGCAGCACGTCCGAGTGTGGGCCGTGAACCCGAGTTTCGCTCCAGGTAGCGAAGCGCCGAGCGGACCGGCTCGGACAGGTGGATGGGCCGCTGCGGAACTGACGGGGAGACTGCCCGAACCAAGCGGTCGATGGTGGTCACGGCGTCTGGGTCGTCGGAGTGCTCAGTGACGATGTGTGTCAGCGCGTCCTCGAACTCCTTGCCGCGGCTTCGTTCACCGACAAGGCCGAGGCCACGGCCACGCGGCCCGAACGGCTCGACGAGGATCAGGAGCAGATCGCGAGAGTTGCAGCGCAATCGGTGCGGCAGCCCGCTCGGAACGATCGCGGCCGAGGTGCGGACGTCGACATCCTCGAGCTCGAGGATGAACGGCTCGTCCAGGGAGACAATTACCTGCACTGCGTGATGCGCGTGTCGATCCGCGTCGCCGCCGGCACCACGGTAGAGAACTGCCCCGGGCGTCAACGTGAGCCGGCCGCCCCACGGGAGGCGCGCAGGCGTCGTCCTCGCCATCGACATGGCAGCCACCGTCCTGTGATCCGCTCTAGGCCTTGCCTGTGCCTGCCGCGATGCCCTTGTCGAGTTGTTCGACGAGCGCCTTGCCGAGTGACGACAGCTGGGCCACCTGAGCGGAGTCGAGCCCCTCGAACACCAGCGCCTGAACGGTGTCGACGTGTCCGGGGGCGGCCTCGACCACTTTGTCGTACCCGTCGTCGGTCAGGACCGCGAGCGCTCCGCGTGTGCCCGCGACCGTCTCCCGGATCGCCCAGCCCCGCTTCTCGAGTCGCGTGACGACGTGCGAGAGACGCGAGAGCGACGCGTTGGCCTGCTGCGCCAGATCGGACAGCCGCAACCGCCGATCGGGCGCTTCGGAGAGCAGGGCGAGCACGAAGTACTCGAAATGGGTCAGTTCGGAGTCTCGCTGCAACTGCGTGTCCAGCGCCGCAGGCAGACGGGTCACCAGGGACACGAGTGTTCGCCAGGCCTCCTGCTGGGTGCCCGTGAGCCACTTGGTCTCGGTGCTGTCCTGCGCGCCCATCGGGTCCTTCTCCGATCGCTGAATGTCGGTGTGCAGGTACCAGCGTGTCAAACCCGTGCCGCCGACGCCGGGGCGGGGAACTGCCACACGGCTGGCGGCGTAAACTCATCTGTTAAGTTGAAGCTTCAACAAAGGAGTATCTGTGACAGACATGCCGGCAATCTTCCTCAGTCACGGTGCGCCACCGCTGGTGGACAGTGAGCGCTGGGTGTCCGAGCTCGCGCAGTGGTCCGCGGACCTGCCGCGCCCGAAGGCGATCCTCGTCGTCTCGGCCCATTGGGAGGCGGCGCCGCTCACGATCGGTGCCACCGCGACCGGAACACCCCTCGTGTACGACTTCGGCGGCTTCCCGCGTCGTTTCTACGAGGTCACCTACCGCTCGCCCGGCGCCCCGGAACTGGCCCGGCAGGTCGCGGCCCTCATGCCCGACAGCGAACCGGTGTACCACCAGCTCGACCGTGGTCTCGACCATGGCGCGTACGTACCGCTGACCGTCATGTATCCCGACGCTGACATCCCGGTGCTGCAGATCTCGATGCCGACGCTCGATCCAGCGCGGTTACTCGAGCTCGGATGCCGGCTGCGCCCGCTCCGCGAGCAGGGTGTCCTGATCATCGGCTCGGGATTCACCACGCACGGGCTGCCGTTTCTGCGCGACCCATCGCCAGATGCCACCGCGCCGGGATGGTCCGCCGAATTCGACGCCTGGGCGGGGGAGCGGCTGGCTGCCGGTGACGTCGACGCGCTCGTCGACTTCCGGTCGAAGGCTCCGGGCATGCCCTTCGCGCACCCGACGATCGAGCATTTTGCGCCGCTGTTCGTCACTCTCGGGGCATCGAACGATCCGGAGCAGGAGCCGCAGCAGGTGATCGACGGGTTCTGGATGGGGCTGGCCAAGCGTTCCATCCAGGTGGCCTGACGCCCGATCGCCGGGCCTCATGTGTTGCCGAGTCGACCCGCGGCCGAGGCCGCGATCGGCCGTCCTGGGATGATGGGAGCATGCGCGGCGAGTCCACCACCATCCCAGCAGCTCCCTCCGCACTTCCGGGCGAGGGTGCCCGGCCCGATTCGACCACTACGCGCGAGCAGTTCCGCGCCCTGGCGGCCGAGCATCGTGTGGTGCCCGTCACCCGGAAAGTGCTGGCTGATGCCGAGACTCCGCTGTCCGCGTACACCAAGCTCGCGGGCAGTCGGCCCGGGACGTTCCTGCTCGAGTCCGCGGAGAACGGCCGATCGTGGTCGCGATGGTCGTTCATCGGCGCCGGTAGTCCGGCCGCGTTGACGGTGATCGACGGCGAGGCCGCCTGGTTCGGGAACGTGCCCGTCGGCGCGCCGTCGGGTGGCGACCCGTTGGTGGTGCTCGGCGCGACGCTCGAGCTGTTGCGCTCGGAGCGCCTGCCGGATCTTCCGCCGCTGACCGGTGGCATGGTCGGCTTCCTCGGGTACGACGCGGTGCGGCGGCTCGAGCGGCTGCCCACGCACGCGGTTGACGATCTCGAGATCCCGGAGATGGTGATGCTCCTCGCGACGGACCTTGCCGCGGTCGATCATCACGAGGGCGCGATCACGCTGATCGCCAACGCGGTCAACTGGGATGGTTCCGACGAGCGGGTCGATGCCGCCTACGACGATGCCGTTGCGCGTCTGGAGCGGATGACCGACGCGCTGGCCGCCCCGGCGCCGTCCACCGTCTCGACGTTCGCGAGTCCGCAGCCCGAGTACCGGCGTCAGCGCACCACCGAGAGCTTCGGCATCGACGTACGCCGCCTGATCGGCGAGATCGAGGCGGGCGAGGCCTTCCAGGTGGTGCTCTCGCAGCGCTTCGAAATGGATTGCGCGGCAGAGCCGATCGACGTCTATCGGATGCTGCGGGCGTCGAACCCCAGCCCGTACATGTACCTGTTGCAGGTGCCCGACTCTGACGGGGGTACGTCCTTCTCCATCGTCGGCTCGAGCCCCGAGGCACTGGTGACCGTCAGCGAGGGTGTCGCGACGACGCACCCCATCGCGGGCACCCGCTGGCGCGGGGTGACCGAGGAGGACGACATCCTCCTCGAGAAGGACCTGCTCGCGGACGAGAAGGAAAACTCCGAGCATTTGATGCTCGTCGACCTGGGCCGCAACGATCTGGGCCGGGTGTGCGAACCCGGCACCGTGAAGGTGCACGACTACCGGCATATCGAGCGCTACAGCCATGTGATGCATCTGGTGTCGACGGTGACGGGACGCCTCGCGGAGGGCAAGCACGCGCTCGACGCGGTGACCGCATGCTTCCCGGCGGGAACGCTCTCGGGTGCGCCCAAGGTGCGGGCGATGGAGCTGATCGATGAGCTCGAGCCGACGCGCCGCGGAATCTACGGTGGCATCGTCGGATACCTCGATTTCGCAGGCGACGCGGACACCGCGATCGCGATCCGTACCGCGCTGATCAAGGACGGCACCGCCTACGTGCAGGCGGGAGCCGGAGTGGTCGCCGACTCCGATCCGGTCTATGAGGACACCGAGGCGAGGAACAAGGCGATGGCCGTTCTCAGCGCCATCGCGGCCGCGCAGACGCTGCGGCCCTTCGGAGGGGAGCGTTGATGAGTGCCGACAAGACCGGACGACGCGCGACGGGCATGGCGGCACTGCTGCTGGCCGTCGCCGCGGCCTGCCTGTGGGGCGCCTCGCGGATGACATGGGTGACGGTGACTTCGTCCGACGGGCTGAGTGACGACCGCATCACGCGCCTCGACGGCGGAACGTGGGCGGCCGCCACGACCCCGCTTGCGCTGGCGTTGGTGGCTGCGATCGCGGCTGCCTTCGCGGTCCGCGGGTGGCTGGTCCGGATCCTGGGACTGCTCGTCGCGGTGGTTGCGGTCGCCGCTGCGGTCCCCGCCATCGGCCTGCTGTCCGAGGGGGCATCGGAGGATGCTGCGGACATTGCCGGATTCGAGCGCGTCGCGGAACAGGTCACGGGCACCGAGGTGTCCGTTCTTCCGGCGCTACTGGTGCTGTGCGGGTCGGTCGTCGCGCTGGGTGCAGCATTCATGCTCATCCGGAAACCGGCTGCGGCAGGAGGACTTTCGTCGAAGTACGATAGTCCTGCGGCGCGCCGTGAGGCGGCGTCGAAACGCAACCCCGCTGACGGTGTGCAGGAACCGCAGACCCAGCGCATGCTTTGGGACGCACTCGATGCGGGTGAGGACCCGACGATCGACGGCGATGCGCACGGAGGCGGTACCAGCGTTCCGCCGGTGAATGTGACGAAGAACACCGGGCGGCCGGGTACCCGCCCGGAGACCGAATAACCCCGACCTCTAGGCTGAATCACGATCCGATGAGGTTCCTCACATCGGTTGACATGCCGGAAAGGACTCGAGCCACGATGACCGTTCTCGACTCGATTCTCGACGGGGTGCGCGCCGATGTCGCCGCCCGCGAATCCGTTCTCGACCTGGCTGCGGTGAAGGCCGCCGCCGCTGCCGCGCCGCCCGCGCTGGACGCCGCCGCCGCGTTGCGGGCATCCGGAATCGGCGTGATCGCGGAGGTCAAGCGTGCCAGCCCGTCGAAGGGTGCGCTTGCCGAGATCCCGGATCCCGCAGTGCTGGCGTCGGCTTACGAGGCCGGTGGCGCGCGGATCATCAGCGTGTTGACCGAGGAGCGCCGTTTCCATGGCTCGCTCGCCGACTTGGATGCGGTCCGCCGGGCCGTGAGCATCCCGGTGCTGCGCAAGGACTTCGTCGTCGGCCCCTATCAGATCCACGAGGCGCGGGCCCACGGTGCCGACGTCATCCTGCTGATTGTCGCGGCACTCGAACAGCATGTCCTCACCTCGCTGCTCGAGCGGACCGAGTCGCTCGGTATGACTGCGCTGGTCGAGGTGCACACCGAGGAAGAGGCGGACCGGGCGCTCGAGGCCGGTGCCAGCGTCATCGGCGTCAACGCCCGCAATCTCAAGACACTCGAGGTCGACAAGGACACGTTCGGGCGCATCGCGCCGGGTCTGCCCACCGACATCGTGAAGATCGCCGAGTCGGGTGTCCGTGGCACAGCCGACCTGCTCGCATACGCCGGGGCCGGGGCGGATGCGGTCCTCGTCGGCGAGGGGCTGGTTACCAGCGGTGACCCGCGGACCGCCGTGTCCGATCTGGTTACCGCGGGCGCTCACCCGTCCTGCCCCAAGCCCTCCCGCTGAGTCGACGGCCCGCGGAGGACCCGACCGCTCGTTCTCGTCGGCGTTGGGGCAGACTGAAGACGTGACTTCACGCAATGAGGCCCTCGTCTCCAAGGGCGGGAATCTGCCCCGCGCCAGCGCCGGCTTGACCGAGCGTTCCGGCCACGACCCCGATCCCGGCGGACACTGGGGTCTCTTCGGCGGACGGCATGTCCCCGAGGCTCTGATGGCGGTCATCGAGGAAGTCACCGCGGAATACGAGAAGGCGCGTTCGGACGATTCGTTCCTGGACGAGTTGGACCGCCTGCAGCGCGACTACACGGGCCGCCCCTCGCCGGTTTTCGAAGCCACCCGGCTGCGTGAGCACGCAGGTGGGGCCCGGATCCTCCTCAAGCGGGAAGATCTGAACCACACCGGTTCTCACAAGATCAACAATGTGCTCGGGCAGGTTCTGCTCGCCAAGCGGATGGGCAAGACGCGCGTCATTGCCGAGACCGGAGCGGGCCAGCACGGCGTCGCGACCGCGACCGCCTGTGCGTTGCTGGGCCTCGAGTGCGTCGTCTACATGGGCGCAGTCGACACCCGGCGTCAGGCGCTCAACGTCGCCCGTATGCGCCTGCTCGGCGCGCGTGTCGTCTCCGTCGACACCGGTTCTAGCACTCTCAAGGACGCGATCAACGAGGCGCTACGGGACTGGGTGACCAACGCCGATCGCACGTACTACTGCTTCGGTACCGCGGCCGGGCCGCACCCGTTCCCGATGATGGTGCGCGACTTCCAGCGCATCGTCGGCCTCGAGGCGCGAGCACAGGTACAGGCGCTGACGGGAAGGCTCCCCGATGCGGTCGTAGCCTGCGTCGGCGGTGGCTCCAACGCGATCGGCATCTTCCACGCGTTCATCGACGATCCCTCGGTCAAGCTCGTGGGCTATGAGGCCGCCGGCGACGGAGTCGAGACCGGTCGGCACGCAGCGACATTCGCTGGAGGCACCCCCGGGGCCTTTCAGGGCGCCTACTCGTACCTGCTGCAGGACGAGGACGGGCAGACCATCGAGTCACACTCCATCTCCGCCGGTCTCGACTACCCGGGGGTCGGTCCCGAGCACGCGTTCCTCAAGGACACCGGCCGGGCGTCGTACGAACCGATCACCGACGCCCAGGCCATGGACGCGCTACTGCTGCTCTCCCGGGCCGAGGGCATCATCCCGGCGATCGAGTCCGCGCACGCGGTGGCCGGTGCCCTCGAGCTGGGCCGCGAACTCGGTGACGGGTCGATCATCGTCGTCAGTCTCTCGGGCCGCGGCGACAAGGACATGGACACCGCCGCGGAGTGGTTCGGCTTGTTCGACGATGTCGATACCGACACTGCTGCCGATTCGGACAAGGAAGGTACGGCCAAGTGAGCGAACGAGATTCACGCCTGTCGCCGGTATTCGCGAAGTGCCGTGCGGAGAAGCGCGCCGCTCTCGTCGGCTACCTGCCGGCCGGATACCCGGATGTGGCAACGTCGATCGACGTCTACAAGACGATGGTGGACGCGGGCTGCGACATCATCGAGGTGGGCGTCGCCTACTCGGATCCGGTGATGGACGGCCCGACGATTCAGACGGCCGCCGAGACCGCGCTGCGCAATGGGGTCCGTCTGCGTGACGTGTTCACCGTCGTCGAGCAGATCGCATCGGTCGGTGGCAAGGCCGTCGTGATGACGTACTGGAACCCGGTGCTCAAGTACGGCGTCGATGCCTTCTCCCGCGACCTCGCCTCCGCCGGTGGACTCGGCATGATCACGCCGAACCTCATCCCCGAGGAGGCTGACGAGTGGATGGTGGCCTCCGAGGAACACCACCTCGACCGGATTTTCCTGGTCGCGCCGTCGTCGACCGAGGAGCGCCTCGCGAAGACACTCGAGGCGAGCAGCGGGTTCATCTACGCGGCCTCGACGATGGGTGTCACCGGTGCGCGTGACGCGGTGTCCTCGATGGCGCCCGAGCTGACCGCCCGCATCCGGGCACACTCCGACATTCCCGTCGGCGTCGGACTCGGCGTGCGCTCCGGTGCGCAGGCCGCCGAGATCGCTGCGTACGCGGACGCCGTGATTGTCGGTTCGGCCATCGTCTCCGCCGTCGAGAATGGGCTGGGAGCCGTTCGCGCCCTCACGACTGAACTCGCGGAGGGCGTGCGCTCGGCTACCGTGGCCCAGTGACTTCGATGGTGAATTCGACCGAACTGCTCGCCTACATTCCGAGCCCACCTCAGGGGGTGTGGCACGTGGGGCCTCTGGCTCTGCGGGCCTACGCGCTGTGCATCATCGTCGGCATCGTCGTCGCGATCGTGTGGGGCGACCGCCGTTGGGTGGCGCGTGGTGGCGAGAAGGGCACCGTCCTCGACATCGCGATCTGGGCGGTGCCGTTCGGTCTGATCGGTGGTCGGCTCTACCACGTGATCACCGACTGGCCGACGTACTTCGGTGAGGGCGGTAGCCCGGTCGATGCGCTGAAGATCTGGCAGGGCGGTCTCGGTATCTGGGGCGCGGTGGCGCTCGGCGGTGTCGGAGCGTGGATCGGCTGCCGGCGACGGGGTATCCCGCTGCCGGCGCTGGGCGATGCCATCGCCCCGGGCATCGTGCTCGCACAGGCCATCGGCCGACTCGGGAACTGGTTCAACCAGGAGCTCTACGGCCGTGAGACCACGGTGCCGTGGGGCCTGGAGATCTACGAGCGCACCGACGCGACCGGCCGGATCGACGCCCTGAACGGGGTATCCAACGGCGTGGTCACGCAGGTGGTCCAGCCCACGTTCCTGTACGAGCTGGTCTGGAACCTGCTGATCGTCGTGCTGCTGGTCGTGGTGGACCGCAAGTTCAAGATCGGGCACGGCCGACTCTTCGCCCTGTACGTCGCGGGATACTGCGCGGGCCGTTTCTGGATCGAATTGATGCGTTCGGATCACGCCACCGAGATCCTGGGCCTGCGGGTCAATACGTTCACGTCGGCGATCGTGTTCGCCGGAGCCGTCGCGTACTTCGTCCTCGCCACCAAGGGCCGAGAGGATCCGGCAGACCTACGTCCGGGAACGGATGCTGACACCAAGGACGGCTCCTCATGATCGACCTCAGTAAATCCGGCAACGACGACGAGGACCGTGGCGACGCCACGACTGAGAACGCGACGCCAGTCACCCCGGCGCCGCCCGAGTTCGGATCGCCCTTCGACTACGACGCGACCGCCGACGCCTCGCTCTCGGAATCCACGTCAGGCCAATCGGCGGTGCCGCCGTCGGGGCCGAGCAGTACGGGCCCCGGCTGGGACACATTCTCCGGTGTGGGCAACGGTCCGGGTTGGGGCAGCGGACCGACGTACCCGCCGCCCACGATGGGACCCGTGCCTGGGTACCCGGCGGCCCCGAGCTATCCGCCCGGCTACGGTGCGGGTGCGTACGGGATGTATCCCGATCCGAGTGCGCCCTTCGGCCGTGATCCGATCACCGGCGAGCCGATGTCGGACAAGTCGAAGTCGACCGCCGGCCTGCTGCAGATCCTGCTCGGATTCGTGTCGCTGCCGGGCATCGGGCGCCTGTACGTCGGTAGCGTCGGCATCGGGCTCACCCAGTTGCTCGTGTTCTGGCTGGGCATCATCACGATCTTCATCGGCGTGGGGGTCATCATTTTCCCGTTGATCTGGATCTGGGCCTTCGTGGACGGGATCATGATGCTCACCGGGAGTGTTCGGGACGCCCAGGGCCGCCCACTCCGGAGCTGATCTTTCCGGGTTCGCGACCTCCACCCTCGTTGTCCTTTCGCCATCGCTTCGGGCGGCCCGCGCGCGGTAAACTGGCCCGGCCGGGGAGGCAACTCGGCAACCTTCACGGGTCGACAGCAGTACCGGTAGACCCCGATCAACGCAGTCAGCACCCGTAGTCGGCGACCCCGCGAGGGAGCCGCCGGAGAAGTGCGTGACGCGCGAGTGGGCCGCGGGCGACGGTGACTGTGGCCGGTGTGGAGGTGTTCCGGTGCTGTTCTCTCAGCTACCCGATCCGCATGGGCTCTACGTGGCCGATCGCGAGGCGGATGCGTGCGGCGTCGCGATGGTTGCCGACGTCCACGGCCGGCGCTCACACGCGATCGTGGCCGACGCGCTCCTGGCACTCGACAATCTCGAGCATCGCGGCGCTGCGGGCACGGAGGTCAACAGCGGTGACGGCGCCGGAATCCTGATCCAGCTGCCGGGTGATCTGCTGCGCGAGCTTGCCGCCTTCGAGTTGCCCGCTCCGCTGCCGGACGGTTCGGAGACGTTTGCGGCCGGCATCTGCTTCCTGCCCCAGGACCCCGGCCACCGTGCGGCGGCACGCGCCCGGGTGCATGCCCTCGCCGAGGAGGAGGGTCTCGAGATACTCGGGTGGCACGAGGTGCGGGTCGATCCACTCGGCGCTGACATCGGGGCCACCGCGCGTTCGTGCATGCCGCACATGACGTACCTGTTCGTATCGGTTCCGCCCGTCGAGGGCATCCGGCCCGGTGGTCTGGACCTGGACCGCCGTGTATTCGGCCTGCGTAAACGCGCCGAGCGAATCACCCCGGAGATCGACCAGGCAGGTACCGGCGTGTACTTCCCGTCGTTGTCGAGCCGAACGCTGACCTACAAGGGGATGCTGACCACTGCGCAGCTCGCGCTGTACTTCCCGGATCTACGTGACCGGCGGATCACGAGTGCGATCGCGGTGGTGCACAGCCGGTTCTCCACCAACACGTTTCCGTCCTGGCCGTTGGCCCATCCGTTCCGTTACATTGCGCACAACGGGGAGATCAACACGGTGCGCGGCAACCGCAACCGGATGCGGTCGCGGGAGGCGATGCTCGCGAGCACGCTCATCCCCGGCGACCTGGCGCGGCTCTATCCGATCTGCACCCCGGACGCATCGGATTCGGCGTCCTTCGACGAGGTCCTCGAACTGCTACACCTGGGCGGACGGTCGCTGCCCCATGCGGTGTTGATGATGATTCCGGAGGCGTGGGAGAACCACGCCGCCATGAGCGATGATCGGCGCGCGTTCTACCAGTTCCATGCGTCGGTGATGGAGCCGTGGGACGGCCCCGCATGCGTGACGTTCACCGACGGAACCGTGGTGGGGGCGGTACTGGACCGCAACGGTCTGCGTCCCGGCAGGTGGTGGCACACCAACGACGGGCGCGTCGTGCTCGCGAGCGAGAGCGGAGTCCTCCCCATCGCTCAGTCCGAGGTGATCGAGAAGGGACGCCTCGAACCGGGCCAGATGTTCCTGCTGGACACGGCCGCCGGACGCATCGTCCCCGACGAGGAGATCAAGGCCCAGCTCGCGGCGCGGCAGCCGTACCGGGAGTGGCTCCACGCCGGACTACTCGAACTGCGATCGCTGCCTCCGCGTGGGCGGATCCCGCACGATCACGAGTCGGTGGTGCGGCGGCAGCTTTCGTTCGGCTACACGGAGGAGGAGCAGCGGGTTCTGCTGCAACCGATGGCGGCCTCCGGGGGCGAGCCCCTCGGCTCGATGGGCACCGACACCCCGATTGCCGTGCTCTCGCAACGCCCACGTCTGCTCTACGACTACTTTGTCGAGCTGTTCGCTCAGGTCACCAATCCACCTCTGGACGCGATCCGGGAGGAGATCGTCACGTCGCTGCGGCGGGTGATGGGCCCGGAACAGAATCTGCTCGAGCCCACCGCCGCGTCGTGTCGGCAGATCGTGCTGTCGTGGCCGGTCCTCGACAATGACGAGCTCGGTCGGATCATCGACATCAATGCCGACGGTGATTGCCCGGGGTTCGCGGCGACGGTGCTGCGGGCGCTCTACGACGTAGATCGTGGCGGAGAGGGTATGGCCGAGGCGATCGAGGACCTGCGGGCGGCGGCTGGTGAGGCGATTGCGAACGGCTATCGGACACTTGTCATCTCGGATCGCGACTCCGATCACCTGCATGGTCCTGTCCCGGCGCTACTCGCGGTCGCCGCAGTTCACCATCACCTCGTTCGCACCAAGGAACGCACCAAGGTTGCACTCGTCGTCGAGACCGGAGACGCGCGCGAGGTGCACCACATCGCCTTGCTGATCGGCTACGGTGCGGCCGCGGTCAACCCCTATCTGGCGATGGAATCGATCGAGGACCTCGTCGCAGAGGGCGAGCTCACCGGCGTCGATTCGTCCGTCGCTGTGCGAAACTACCTCACCGCGCTGGGCAAGGGCGTGCTGAAGGTGATGTCCAAGATGGGGATCTCGACCGTCGGATCCTATACCGCGGCACAGGTATTCGAGGCGATCGGGCTCGATCGCAGGTTGGTCGACGAGTACTTCACCGGTACTGTGAGCCGGCTCGGCGGGGTGGGCCTGGATGTGCTGGCCCGCGAGGTGCAGATGCGGCATCGCCGGGCCTACCCGGACAACCCGTCCTCGCTGGTGCATCGCCGCCTCGACGTCGGCGGTATCTACCAGTATCGCCGAGATGGTGAGCTGCACCTGTTCACACCCGAGACCGTCTTCCTGTTGCAGCACGCGACCCGAACCGGTCGCGCCGACGTGTTCGCGCAGTACAGCGCGGAGGTCGACCGGTTGTCAGCGGAGGGCGGAACGCTGCGGGGCCTCTTCGGGTTCCGCCACGGCCTGCGTCCGCGGGTCCCGGTTGAGGAGGTCGAGCCGGTGTCGGCCATCGTTCGGCGATTCAACACCGGCGCGATGAGCTACGGGTCGATCTCGGCGGAGGCACACGAGACGATCGCTATCGCGATGAACCGGATCGGGGGGCGATCCAATTCCGGAGAGGGTGGCGAGGATGTGGATCGGTTGTATGATCCGCTGCGTCGCAGCGCCGTCAAGCAGGTCGCGAGCGGGCGGTTCGGGGTGACCAGCGACTATCTCGTCAATGCGACCGACATCCAGATCAAGATGGCGCAGGGCGCCAAACCTGGTGAGGGCGGTCAGCTTCCCGCCTACAAGGTGTATCCGTGGATCGCGCGGACTCGGCACTCGACACCAGGGGTGGGTCTGATTTCTCCTCCGCCGCACCACGACATCTACTCCATCGAGGATCTTGCCCAGCTGATCCACGACCTCAAGAACGCGAACGAGCAGGCGAGGGTGCACGTCAAGCTGGTGAGCTCGGTGGGCGTCGGCACGGTGGCCGCCGGAGTGAGCAAGGCGCACGCCGACGTGGTGCTGATCTCCGGGCACGATGGGGGTACCGGGGCGTCGCCGCTGACCTCTCTCGAACATGCTGGCCTGCCGTGGGAGGTCGGCGTTGCGGATGCTCAGCAGACGCTGGTGCTCAACGGTTTGCGTGACCGGATCACGATGCAGTGCGACGGGGGTCTGCGCACCGCGCGGGACGTGATGGTGGCGATGCTGCTCGGTGCGGAGGAGTACGGGTTCTCCACCGCGCCGCTCATCGTGGCGGGCTGCATCATGATGCGGGTGTGTCACCTCGACACGTGCCCCGTCGGGGTGGCGACGCAGAACCCAGAGCTGCGCAAGAGATTCACGGGCAGGCCGGAATTCGTCGAGCAGTTCTTCCAGTTCGTTGCGGAGGGCGTGCGCGTACACCTTGCCGACTTGGGGTTCCGCAGCGTCGACGAGGCGGTCGGTCATCCAGAAGCACTCGAGACGGCTACCGGGGTCGCGCACTGGAAGAGTCGGGGTCTGGACCTGTCGCCGGTGTTTGCCACACCCGAAGCCGCACAGAACGCACAGGCTCAGCAGCGCCGGCGGGTGCGCGCACAGGACCATGGCCTCGACTTCGCGCTGGATCGGACGCTGATTCAATTGGCCGAGGGGGCACTCGAGGACGCGCTGCCGGTTCGGTTGGAACTGCCGGTGCGCAACGTCAACCGCACGGTGGGCACCTTGCTGGGGGCCGAGGTGACCCGGCGGTACGGCGCGGCGGGGCTGCCCGACGACACGATCCGCGTTCAGCTGGAGGGATCGGCTGGTCAGTCCTTGGGGGCTTTCCTGCCGCCCGGCATCACGATCGATCTCGTCGGAGACGCCAATGACTATGTGGGTAAAGGGCTTTCAGGCGGAAGGGTGGTGGTTCGGCCCGCCGATGACGTGCTCTTTCTTCCGGAGACACAGGTGATCGCCGGCAACACGCTGCTGTACGGCGCGACCTCCGGCGAGGTGTACCTGCGGGGCCGCGTGGGGGAGCGGTTCTGTGTTCGGAACTCGGGCGCCGTCGCGGTCTCGGAGGGTGTCGGCGACCACGCCTGCGAGTACATGACCGGAGGCCGGGTCGTCGTACTCGGCCCCATCGGCAGGAATCTGGCGGCGGGCATGTCCGGCGGGATCGCGTTCGTGCTCGACGCCGATCCGGCGAAGATCAATCCGGCGATGGTGACGCTGCAGACGCCGAACGGCGACGATTTCGACTGGCTGCGGGTGACGATCGAACAGCACCAGCGGTGGACCGGATCTGCCGTCGCGGCGTCGTTGCTGGCCGATTGGCCGCGGCGGTCGGCCGCGTTCACCAAGGTGATGCCCGTCGACTACCAGCGTGTGCTCGAGGCCGCACGCCTGGCGCGGGCCGAGGGCCTGGACGTGGACACCGCGATCATGGAGGCGGCACGTGGCTGATCCGCAGGGGTTTCTGCATGTTGTGAAGAGGGATGCACGCAAGCGACCCGTGGACGAACGCGTCCACGACTGGCGCGAGGTGTACGCCGATCAGTCGCCGGCCGAACGCGCCAGAGAGGTGTCGGAACAGGCTCGGCGTTGTATGGATTGCGGGATCCCGTTCTGTCATTCCGAGAGCGCGGGATGTCCACTCGGCAACCTGATCCCGGAATGGAACGACCTGGTGCGCCGCGGTCGGTGGGACGCTGCAGCCGAACGGCTGCATGCGACCAACAATTTCCCCGAGTTCACCGGGCGAGTGTGCCCGGCGCCTTGCGAGGCGGCGTGCGTGCTGTCGCTCTCCGACACTCATACCACCGGCAGTGTGACGATCAAGCGGATCGAGCAGGCGATAGCCGACGCGGCCTGGGAGAAGAGCACGGTCGGTCCGATCCTGCCGACTACGAGTACGGGCCGACAGGTTGCGGTGGTGGGGTCGGGGCCGGCGGGCCTGGCCGCGGCGCAGCAGCTCACCCGGGCCGGTCACGACGTCACGGTGTACGAGCGCGACGACCGGCTGGGCGGGCTACTCCGGTATGGCATTCCGGCATTCAAGCTGGAGAAGGCTGTCATCGATCAACGGCTGACCCAGATGCGGGTCGAGGGAACACATTTCGTAACCGACGTCGAAGTGGGCCTGGACCTTCCGGTGTCGCGTTTGCGCGAGCGCTACGACGCGGTGGTGCTCGCGGTCGGGGCACTGCGTGCGCGCGACACCCGGGATGTCGCCGGCCGCGACCTTGCCGGTATCCATCTGGCGATGGAGCACCTGGTCGCATCCAATCACGAGTGTGAAGGGGACGGTGCGACACCGATCTCCGCGCACGGAAGGCACGTCGTGATCATCGGTGGCGGCGACACCGGCGCCGACTGCCTCGGCACTGCACACCGGCAGGGCGCGCTGTCGGTGACCCAGCTCGACTACCACCCCGCGCTGCCCGAGGAGCGGGCCGAGTCGGCCGCACCATGGCCAGCGTGGCCTATGGTTCTGCGGACGTCGCCGGCTCATGCCGAGGGCGGGGTGCGCCGTTACGAGGTTGCGGTGCAACGCTTTCTGGGCGACGCCGACGGTCATGTCCGCTCGATGATCCTGGCGGAGGTGCGCCTGGGTCGCGATGAGAACGGCAGGCGGGTGATCATGCCCGTCGGGGAGGAGATCGAGCTTCCCTGTGACCTAGCGCTTTTCGCGATCGGCTTCGAGGGGGTGGAGCACGGACCATTACTCGACGACCTCGGGCTTGCACCGAACCGGCGCGGATCGCTCTCGTGCGCTTCGGATTGGCAGACGGCGGCGCCGGGAGTGTTCGTGTGCGGCGACGCGCACCGCGGCGCCTCTCTCGTGGTGTGGGCGATCGCCGAGGGGAGAGCAGCGGCGCACGGTGTCGACGCGTATCTGACCGGTAGCTCCGAACTGCCCGTGCCTGTGCATCCGACCGCACTGCCGCTGACCGTCGTCTGACGGCCACGTGAACGTCACCGCAGGTTCGCCTGCGGAATAGAGATCGTTTGCGGCACCGACTAGGCTTTCCCCGTGACCCGACGCACTAAGATTGTATGTACTCTTGGCCCTGCTACTGCTACCGGTGATCGCGTCCGTGAGCTCGTCGAGAGCGGAATGGATGTAGCTCGACTGAACTTCAGCCACGGCGAGCACTCCGATCACGAAGACAACTACCGCCGGGTACGCGAGGCGTCGGATGCGACGGGCCGCGCGGTCGGTATTCTCGCCGACCTCCAGGGTCCGAAGATCCGACTCGGCCGTTTCGTGGAGGGCAAGACCTATTGGGAGACCGGCGAGCAGGTCCGGATCACGGTCGAGGACTGCGACGGAACCCACGACCGGGTTTCGACCACGTACAAGCAGCTCGCGCAGGACGCGAAGGCCGGTGACCGGCTGCTTGTCGACGACGGCAAGGTCGGACTCGTCGTGGTGGAGGTCGAGGGCAACGACGTCGTCTGTCGCGTCACCGAGGGCGGCCCGGTCAGCAACAACAAGGGCGTCTCGCTTCCCGGCATGAACGTGTCGGTGCCCGCGATGTCGGAGAAGGACATCGAGGATCTCGAGTTTGCGCTGCGGCTCGGTGTCGACTTCATCGCACTGTCGTTCGTCCGCTCGCCCGCCGACGTCGAGTTGGTGCACGCGGTGATGGATCGCGTCGGCCGACGCGTTCCCGTGATCGCCAAGCTCGAGAAGCCCGAGGCCATCGAGAACCTCGAGGCCATTGTGCTGGCCTTCGACGCAGTGATGGTCGCCCGCGGTGACCTCGGTGTCGAGCTGCCCCTCGAGCAGGTGCCGCTGGTTCAGAAGCGTGCCATCCAGATTGCCCGCGAGAACGCGAAGCCGGTCATTGTCGCCACCCAGATGCTCGAGTCGATGATCGAGAATTCGCGGCCCACCCGCGCCGAGGCGTCGGACGTTGCCAACGCGGTGCTCGACGGCGCCGACGCGGTGATGCTCTCGGGTGAGACCTCGGTGGGCAAGTACGTGATGGAGACGGTGCAGACGATGGCCCGCATCGTCCAGGCTGTCGAGACCGACCCGGCGCGGGTGCCGCCGCTGACACATGTGCCGCGTACCAAGCGCGGTGTCATCTCCTACGGTGCGCGCGACATCGGCGAGCGCCTGGACGCGAAGGCGCTGGTTGCCTTCACGCAGTCCGGTGACACGGTTCGCCGTCTGGCCCGGTTGCACACGCCGCTGCCGCTGCTGGCATTCACCCCGTTGCCGGAGGTGCGTAGCCAGCTCGCGCTCTCGTGGGGTACGGAGACCTTCCTGGTGGACCCGGTCGCGACCACCGACCAGATGTTCTTCCAAGTGGACCACGCGCTGCTCTCGCTCGGCCGGTACAACAAGGGCGACCTCGTTGTCATCGTCGCCGGTTCGCCCCCCGGCACAGTAGGCTCGACCAACCTGATCCACGTGCACCGGATCGGCGAGGAAGACCACTAGAAGGGGACATCTCGGGTGATCGATGGGGTGGGGGCAGGTTTACCCCCGACGAGGTCGGGTGACCTGGAGACGCTGCTCGCGCTCCTGGATCTCGAGCAGATCGACGACGACCGTTTCGTCGGTCATCATCCTGAGCAGGTCGGCAGCCGCACGTTCGGCGGCCAGCTGGTGTCGCAGGCGTTGGTCGCGGCGTATCGGACGGTGGACGGTGACCGCCCGATTCACGCGATCAACGCCCACTTCATCCGGGGTGGCGACGTCAAGGCGCCGATCGAGTACCGCGTCGAACGACACCGTGACGGCCGTGCCTTCGCGAACCGCCAGGTTTCCGCGTATCAGGGCGGCAATGTCCTGTTCTCGATGTTCGCGGCATTCCAGGACTGGGGCCAGGGGCTCGAGCACAGTGTCGATATCCCGGACGTCGCAGGTCCGGAGGCGCTCCCCTCCATCGGCGATCACTTGATCGGCTACGAGGATCGGCTCCAGATGTTCGTCGATGCGCTCAAACCGATGGAGATGCGTTACGCGAATGATCCGACTTGGGTTCTCAAAGGCACGGGCGAGCGGCTGAATCACAATCGTGTGTGGATCCGGGCCGACGGCGAGCTGCCCGGGGATCCGCGACTGCATGCGGCCGCGCTTGCGTACTCGTCGGATACCACCGTGCTGGACTCGATCCTCACGACGCACGGGCTGTCTTGGGGCCTGGACCGCATCGTCGCGGCGACGGTCAACCACTCCATTTGGTTTCACCGTCCGTTCCGGTTCGATGAATGGACTTTGTACGCAACGGAATCGCCGGTTGCGTCCGGTTCGCGGGGATTGGCGACCGGTCGGTTCTTCTCGCAGGACGGGCAGTTGCTGGCAACCGTGGTGCAGGAAGGCGTCATTCGGCACTTTCCGGCCCGTCGTTGATCCGGTTCCCTCGTGACTGTCCGTGAGCGGCTCTGCGGCGGATAGACTTTCATCTCCATGCCCGGCACGCCATCGCTGATGGGGGAGCCTCATGCGCAACGAGCCGATCGACTGGAACCACGAGGCGGTCGCGAGTCTGTTGTGGACCGCGCGTGCCTTCGGGATCGCGCTCGTGTGCTTCGTCGTCATCGGCGTGCTGCTCGCGCGCTATACGAGGTGGGGTCGGCAGTTCTGGCTCCTCTCGGGCGCCTACTTCACGGGCCGCGGCAGTTGGCGGCCGTGGCTGATGGTTGCCGCGATGCTGGTGCTCACCGTCATGGGTGTGCGCGTGATGATCCTGCTCTCTTACCAGGGCAACGAGATGTACACGTCGCTGCAGCTGGCGGCGCAGGCGTTCTCCGGCGGCGACGCGGCGGCCATGAGTGAGGCGAAGACCACGTTCTGGCGATCGATCGCGGTGTTCGGAGTTCTCGCGACGATCCATGTCATCCGCTCGCTGCTGGACTACTACGTGGGCCAGGCCTTCGTGATCCTGTGGCGGAAATGGCTGACCGCTCGCGTCACCGGGGACTGGCTCGACGATCGTGCCTACTACCGTGGCAGGTTCATCGACAAGGGGATCGACAATCCGGATCAGCGGATCCAGGCAGATGTCACCGACATGATCACGGTCTCACAGACCCTGTCGATGGGTCTGGTCACAGCGGTGACGTCGGTGGTCGCGTTCACCAAGATCCTGTGGGATTTGTCGGGACCGATGGAGATCTTCGGAATCGGGATTCCGCGGGCCATGGTTGTTCTGGTCTACGTGTACATCCTGATCGCAACCGTGATCGCGTTCTGGATCGGACATCCACTGATCAGGCTGAACTTCCTCAATGAGCGGCTCACAGCCAACTTCCGCTACGCGCTGGTCCGGCTGCGTGATCGTGCCGAGAGCGTCGCCTTCTATCGCGGCGAATCCGTCGAAAAGGCTGGGCTGCTCGGAAGATTCGCCTATGTCATAGCCAACGCGTGGCGAATTGTGTTCCGCACCTTGAAGTTCAACGGGTTCAACCTCGGTGTGAGTCAGGTGGCCGTGGTGTTTCCGATCGTCATCCAGGCTCCGAGGTTCTTCGCGGGAACGATCACGCTGGGCGATATCACGCAGAGCGCGGTGGCATTCGGTCAGGTGTCGGATTCGCTGGCGTTCTTTCGGCAGTCATACGACGTCTTTGCCGGCTACCGTGCGAGCCTGATCCGGCTCAGCGGTCTGGTGACCGCCGATCAGCGGTCGCGGGCACTCCCGGCGGTTCGGACCGAGCATCTCGATGGGGCGGTGGAACTGTCGTCGGTGTACGTGCGGTTGCCGGACGGCCGTCCGCTCATCGACGGACTGGACCTGCGCTTGACTCCGGGCGAGGCTCTGCTGGTGACGGGAGCGTCCGGCAGCGGGAAGACGACGTTGCTGCGAACCCTCGCGCAGATGTGGCCGTACGCCGACGGTACCGTGCGCCGCCCGACCGGATCCGAGGCGATCTTCCTCTCGCAGATGCCGTACCTGCCGCTCGGCAATCTACGCGACGCCGTCGCATACCCGGCCCGAGCGCAGGACCTGGGGGACAACGTGATTCGTGAGGTCCTGCAGAAGGTAGCGCTCGGCAACCTCGTGGACCGTCTCGACGAGGAGGCGGATTGGGCGGCGATCCTCTCGCCCGGGGAGCAGCAACGGGTGGCTTTCGCGCGGATCGTGCTGATCCGGCCGCAGGTGGCGTTCCTCGACGAGGCGACGTCCGCGGTCGACGAGGGACTCGAGTATCAGTTGTACCGGCTGGTCCGTGAGGAGGTGCCCGAGTGCATGCTCGTGAGTGTCAGTCACCGGAGCACCGTCGACCAGCACCACACCCGGCGGCTCGAGCTTCTCGGCGACGGGCCGTGGCGGATGTCGGCGGTGGCGGTCAACTAGTTCGACGGCGGGATCCCGCGTGGGGTTTGCACGCGGGATCCCCTTGTCCGGTCAGAGGTACTGGCTGCACGACGGCCATGCGCCGCTGCCCTGGCTCGCCAGCACGCTCTCCGCCACGCGGATCTGTTCCTCGCGGGAGTTGTTGTGCGGCAAGCCGGATCCGCCGTGTGCGCTCCAGGTGCCGGCGCTGAATTGCAGTCCGCCGTAGTAGCCGTTGCCGGTGTTCGCGCCCCAGTTGCCGCCACTCTCGCATTGGGCGACGGAGTCCCAGTCTCCGGATGCCGCATTGGCGGTACCGGAGCCGATCGCGAGCGGGGCGGCGACCAGCGCGCCGGTGGCGACGACGATGCCGAGAGTGTGCTTGACGGTGAACTTTGCCATGGGTGATTTCCTCTCCGTGGTGGATTGCGAGAGGTCCGGTGACGCTTTGGGAGGGGCACCGGACTGATTCCCTCGCACGTGACCCTGGAAGGTCTTCGATTCCGGTCCCGCAGATGGATCAGCAGATTGAAGCGGGACGGCGATGCTCGTTCGTGTCGAGCCGATCACGACGCTAGGGCGGATCGGCCGCCACGTCACGTCTCGGTTTTCTGGGACGGCTGTCCAGCATGTGGGAAGTAGGGCGGCGTCGGGCCAGGTGAGGCGCTGGATCCGAGGCCTTCAGTAAAGTTGGTTACCGATACAATTAGTAATGAAGGTCACATCGCACGGGCGGGTGTGGACGGTGCGGAAGCTGGCGAAACACGCGTGTGACCTGCTAAAACTCTCGCGTTCCGAACGGGGCGTCGAGGATGATGCTCCGCAAATCGGCTCGTCAGCAGGCGCGAACGTGCTCGATGAGGTCGATGACCGGCATCGGAACCACGCCGATCGACTGCGCGTCGGCCAGGCGATCCGGCGTCGCCTGGGAGGTGGCGTCCGCCGCGAGTACGAGCCGATAGTCACGCTCGCTGGCATCGAAGAGCGTCGCCCGTGGGCAGTTCGGGAAGTTGCAGCCGGCGACGACGACGGTGTCGACCTTCAGGGCGGCGAGATGGGCGTCCAGGCCGGTCCGGTGGAATGCGCTCCAGCGAGGTTTCCAGAGCACTGCCTCGTGCGCCCCGACCGGTTGCAGGGCGCCGCCGAGCAGTAGTTCCGAGTCGAGCCGCGGTGCGTCCCGCGGGAGCAGTCCGTCGACGATCTGCGACCCGCGCGAACCCGGGCGCGCGATGGCGGCGTTGTCGCGTGCGATGGCCGTCCGGCGCACGAGATCGACGTCGTCGCCGTCGTAGAGCCGCACGACGTGCACGATCGGTTTGCTCGAATTGCGGTATGCCTCGACGAGTTCCGTGAGCCGGGGGAGTACCCGGTCGGTTCCCGGAACCGGCAGCGGTCCGTCGTCGGTGAAGTCGTTCTGCATGTCGATCACGAGAAGTGCGGACGAGCCCAGGTGTGGGCGCAGGTACTCGTCGAGTCCGTCGAAGGCATCCGTCATGTGGTCGAACCTAGCGAAGCGCCCCCTCCCTGCAGGGGGAAAGGGCGCCTCGATGGCGCTGGTTGTCCCGTCAGACGGAGACGATGACCGACGATCCGTGGCCGAACAGGCCCTGGTTGGCCGTGATGCCGACGCGGGCGCCCTCGACCTGGCGGCCCTCGGCCTGGCCGCGCAGCTGCCACGTGAGTTCGCAGACCTGCGCGAGTGCCTGGGCCGGCACGGCCTCACCGAAGCAGGCCAGGCCACCGGACGGGTTGACCGGGATACGGCCACCGATCGTCGTGTCGCCGGCGCGCAGCAGATGCTCGGCCTCGCCACGCTTGCACAGCCCCAGGTCCTCGATCCAGTCGAGCTCGACCGAGGTCGCGAGGTCGTAGACCTCGGCGACGTCGACGTCCTCGGGGGAGATGCCGGCCTCCTCGTATGCGGCGTCGCCGATCGACTCCTTGAACGTTCGTTCCGGTGCGGGCACGGCCGACGCCGAATCGGTGGAGAAGTTCGGCATATCCATGATGGTCTGCGGGAAGGTGGGCGTCACCGTCGAAATCGCCTTGATGCGAACCGGATCCACGATGCCCTTCTTGCGGGCATACTCCATGGAGGTCAGGAGGATGGCGGCGCCGCCATCGGAGGTGGCACAGATGTCGAGCAGGTGCAGCGGATCCGCGACGACCGGCGAGGCCAGCACGTCGGCCGCCGAAACCTCCTTGCGGTAGCGCGCATTCGGGTTGCCCAGGCCGTGCTTGGCATTCTTGACCTTGACCGCGGCGAAGTCCTCGGGCGTCGCGCCGTAGAGATCGATGCGGCGGCGCGCGTTCAGCGCGAAGTACGCCGGGTTCGTCATACCCATCAGACGGAAGCGCAGCCAGTCCGGATCGTCCCATCGCTCACCGGCAACCGGGGCGAGGAAGCCCTTCGGGGTGGTGTCTGCGCCGACGACCAGTGCGACGTCGGACAGTCCGGCGAGGATGCGGGCGCGCGCGGTGTCCAGTGCTTGCGCGCCCGTGGCACACGCGGCGTACGACGTCGCCACGCGCGCGCCGTTCCAGCCGAGGGCCTGTGCGAAGGTAGCGCCGGCGACATAGCCGCCGTAGCCGTTGCGGACGGTCTCGCCGCCGACGATGAGGTCGACGTCCGTCCAGTCCACGCCGGAGTCGGCGAGGGCAGCGCGGGCCGCGGCGACTCCGTACCTTACGAACGAATGGCCCCACTTGCCCCACGGGTGCATGCCGACACCGAGGACGGCCACATCGTTTCTCGCGCTCATGCCTGTGCCCCGTTCTCTGCTGCTGCGACCGGCTTCCAGCGCCAGGTGCTGCGTTCGCCGGTCTCGTCGGTGTAGAGGGTCTCGATGACCAGCTCGACCGGGTTGCCGACCTTGAGGTCTGCGACGCCGTAGCCGTCGGCCACCTGGCCGAGCACGACCAGGCCCTCCGGCAGCTCGACGGCCGCCAGCGCGAACGGCACATACGGATCCGTGCTCGCGATGTATGGCGCCGGCGGCTGGTACTGCGCGTCGGTGTACGACCACACCTTGCCGAAGCGGGACAGCTCGACGTCGTCGAACTCCTCGCCCGAGCAACTCGGGTTCTTGCAGAAGGTGGTCTCCCGCGGGAACGAGATCGTCCCGCAGGATCGGCACGAAGTACCGATCAAGGCCGGCTCCGGCCCGGTGGTGAACCAGCCCTCTACGGCCGGTGTCGCGGTGTCGCTCATGCAAACCTCATCTGCTTGTCGAGCCTGATCGGCCGGTCGAGGCGGTGACCGGATATGGAACGTGTTGCAGTATCGCATGAGTTAACTGATTCTCGATGTGGGATCCTCGTTCACCGGACTGCGCCGTAGTCCTTGGCGCGCGTCGGACGGCCGCAGCCCGTCGACCGCCCACCCGGCGGGACCGGATGCGTCCCACCGGTGGGTCATTCGGTGAGGCGGCGCAGCTGGCCGAGTCGGCTCGCGGTCCTGGCGAGGTCGAGGGGAGCTCGGTCGCCGGCGGCGAGACCGGAGTCTGTGGCGGCGATGAACACGGCGGGGACGTCGCGGTCGGACAGCACGTCAACGAGGTTCGCGAACCGCTGGAGGGCGTCGGGTGTCGCATCCACTGGATCCGGAACGTTGTCGATGATCCAGAGGGGGAATCGCGCGGCCAGCGCCAGGTAGTCGCGAGGCGTGGTGGGGGCCGCACACAGATCGTCGAAGTCGAACCAGATCCGATCATCACGGGTTTGCCTGGCCGTGATCGAACGCCCGGTGGGGCTGACGGCTGTTCGTTCGTCGTCCGCCGGCCGTTGCAAACCTAGTTCGGCGAGTTGGCGATCGGCGCCGGGCGACACCCATCTGCCCGATGCGAAGCCGCCGGTGCGGTCCGCGCCGCGCCGGTGGTCGTGTGTTCCGCCGAGTTCGACGACTTCGAGATGGGCGTGCAGCAGAGCGATCGTCGGCTCGAAAGCCTCGTGGAACAGCGGGTTCGGCAGGAGTTCGTCAGGACGATAGTTCGACGTCACGGCGAGCACGGTGCCGCGTTTGAACAACGCGAGCAGTGCCCGGCGGATCAGCATGGCGTCGCCGACATCGTGGACGTGGAACTCGTCGAAGCACAACAACTCGGCGCGCCCAGCGATCCGGTCGATCGCAGCATCGATCGAATGCCCGGTGGCGACGAAAGCCGAGTGCAGAGCATCGAAGAACTCGTGGAAATGGAGGCGCAGTTTATGGTCCACCGGTGCTGATTCGTAGAGGACGTCGAGCAACCGTGTCTTGCCCCGCCCGGGCGTGCCCCACAAGTAGAGCCCACGTTCGGCGACGGCGATCCGGTCGAGCGCATTCCGCTGCTCGTCGTCCCATGTGAGGCCTGTGCGCTCCGCCGAACGGCGGAGTGCGTCTGGTGTGCCGAAGATCCGCTGCCGTGTTCTCCCGTGGCGCATGTGTCCTCCTGGCTTCCGGAATCCTCTACGGATGTAGAGTATGCACATGGATCGAAGGGCGCTCATCGCCGACGCTGCTATCGACGTCATCGCCGAGGCCGGCGCCCGCTCTCTGACGCACCGTGCGATCGATCGCCGGCTCGGGCTTCCACTCGGATCGACGTCGTACTACTTCCGGACACGGAGGGATCTGATCGGCGTGGTCGTGGACCGGATCCATCTGCAGTCGAAGGAGGATTTCGCGAAGTCGGGTCTCGTTCCAGTAGCGGCGTCGTGCGTGGCGGACGTCGTCGAGGGCGTCGCGAAGTCGCTTGAACAAACGATTGCCGGCCGCCGCAAGCAGTTGCTTGCGCGGTGTGCGCTCATGGTCGAACTGGTCGACGATCCGCCACTGCGGATGCGCCTGATGGTGTCCCTGTTCTCCCGCGAGAAGGCCGTCGCGCTCTTCACCGTGCTTGGTGCGGGGGACCCTTCCCGGCTGGCCTCGGGGTTCGTCCAGTTGCTCGAGGGGCTGGTACTCGATCACATCGTCGGATACCGAACGCCGCCAGCGGATTCGGACCTTTGCGACATCGCCGCGGAGCTGGCTGTTCCCATCGAGGCCTATCTCGTTGGTGCGGTTTCGATGGGTGCTGGATGAACGTTCGACGGGAACCGCTGAACTGCTGACGGCGGGGCGAACGATCGTTATCGTGAATCCGACTCGTCGGAGGTACGTGTGCACAGAGTGACCGTGAGGCCCGAGGATCGGGTGTTCAGTCTGCGAGATGGTCGGCTGATGGGATTCGCCGACTATGGTCCCGCCGACGGCTTTGTTGTGGTCAACGCGCACGCCGGGTTGTCGTGCAGGCTCGATATCCGGGCCGCCACGCCGGTTGCCGAAGCTGCGGGTATTCGGCTTATCTCCCCGGACCGCCCCGGCATCGGCTTGTCGGATCCGAGCCCCGGACGGACGGTCCTGGACTGGGCCGACGATGTCGAGGAGCTCGTCGACCATCTGGGGATCGAGCGCATGGGCGTGCTGGGGTGGTCGATGGGCGGTCAGTACGCCGCGGCGCTCGGCTATGCGCTAGCGCCCCGAATCAATCGGGTCGCGATCGTGGCCGGTGCCCTACCGCTCACCGAGGAAGGCGCGTTCGCCGGACTCGCCGCAATGGAACGACGGTTGACGCGTCTTTCGCAACGGTGGCCCGCCCTGGCAGAGATGTCGTTGCGGTCCCTCGCAGTCATGGCTTTGCGTATGCCGTGCTCGTTCGTCCGGATGGCCGGGCGGAGCCTGGGTCCGGCCGACGCCGAGGTGGTGTCCGGCGAACGCGAGTTCTACGCCGCGATGACCAACGAGGCGTTACGGAGCCCCTCCGGCATCGTCGAGGATTACCGCGCCTGGGCGCGGCCGTGGGGGTTCGAGCCCGAGGACCTCGAGGTTCCCGTCGACGTGTGGTGGGGCGACGCCGACCGGCTCATCCCGAAGGAATGGCCCTCCGAGCTGGCACGCCGAATTCCCAAGTCCACCTTGAATATCGGTACCGGCGGTCACTTCATGGCGCACCTGCACTATCGGGCGATCCTCGACTCCCTCGCGGAGCAGGCGTGACCCCGGCCCGAGGGAGCGTCGATCGGCGGCACTGATCCGACCTCTCGGCTTCGTGGCGTCGGGCCAGCGTGCAAGAGAACCTCCGATCCGCGTGGTCGACGCGGATCGGAGGTTCTGCTGGTGCCCTCGGTGAGACTCGAACTCATTTTCGACGACGGAAAGGTTCCAGGTCACCGAGGGTCCAGGCCGCCGACCTCGGGTGCTACTTAACCGCTAGTGACACGAGATTACGGGCGATGGACACAGTTTGCGTCCAAAATGCGTCCACGCGAAGGCCCGCCCAAGCGGGCGGCCTGTGGACTGCGTAGCGCTCTTCGCGGGCTGGCTTGGCCGCCTGATTCGGCCTGTATGTCGGACCGCTCCGATAGTGTCTCTGATCGTCAGTGGGGCGAGGAGTGGGGCGGAGCGATGTTGGACCCGAAAGTTCGAATTGAATTGTTGTTTCAGGTCGTCGAAGAACTGGAGAACCTGACTTCGGATCGAGAGGACATCGTCCTACAGACCTACGGCATCGAACCGAGGCGGTTCGAGGGATTCGGTCCAGGGTCGACTCTCGCCGAGGCTGTGAACTCTGCCTCCGACGACCAGGTCCTTGCACTGGCCCGCCAATTCGATATCGACACCCCGCAGGTGGACGCTCCGGTGGCGGTGGCCCATTCGGCCGCGAGGAGTGCCGAGCCGCTGTTCATGTTCGCCTCGCACCTCACCACCCACCGTGCGCTCGTCGCTGCTGTCGCGAATCGGCTCGAGCGGTACAACATCACGTTGTTTGTCGCGCACGACTCGATCGCTGTCGACAACCCCTGGGCGGCCGAGATCGAGAACGCCCTCGATCGGGCGGACGCGGGCGTTGTGTTCGTCCACGACGGGTTCAAGCAGAGCGACTGGTGCGACCAAGAAGTCGGGTGGATGCTGGGGCGAAAGATTCCGGTGTTCGCGTTCATGTTCGACGCCACGGCGTACGGCCCCCTGGGGCAGCGGCAGGCCGAGCAAGTCCGAGGCGCGGCCGACCCAACCAAGATCGCGGAGAGCATCGTCGACAGGGCGAAGGCGAAACCGGAGTTGGTGGCAGGGCTGACGGCCTCACTAGTGAACGCGATTTCGGCGTCGGGGAGTTTCGCGACCACTGACGCGGTGTGGGCGCGCCTGCGGGAACTGCGGTCCCTGGACAGTGGACAGTGCGCCCAACTCCTCGAAGCGACGAAAACCAACACACAGATCTACCGGGCGGTTTCGAAGGTGCCGGCCGACGCCCGGGAGCGGTACACGACGCTGATCGCGAAGTTCCTGCGGCAGCAGCCCGGCGGTAGCACGATCATGCAGGACATCGAGGCTTACGAGCAGTACCTGCGGGACCGCGATGCCGCGCAGTCGAAGCCACTGACGAAGCCGCCGGTAGTGCGGTGAGTTTCTGGGCGTGGCTGGCCGACGTGGCGAACGGCCCGGTCGGCGGCGCGGTCGTGGCCCTTGGAGGCGTAACGCTGACGCAGCGTAGCAACCGTATGGACAAGCGCCGAGACCGCGAGGTGGCGGTCGAGGACAAGCTCCGGGAAGAAGTCGCCGGATTACTCGTGCTGCGAGTTAAGACGCTGGATATGCAGCGAGACCTGGGGATCCAAAGCGCAGAGGCAATGCAGCGGTTGGATGACACCTCCACCGAAGCCACCACCGGGCGGCTTAGGTCGCTGGTGACGATGCGAGACAACTACATCGAACACGTCGAGGGCCTTCGTGACCGAGCTCTGCGGATTTCGTTCCTCACTCGAGAACCCCGCCTGACTGAGGCCCTCGACCGCCTCCGCGCCCTCACCTATGGGGACTGGTCGCTCCCAATGAAGCCACTCCACGCACGCGGTCCTGACAAATGGTCGACCTCATGGCAACGACTCGAGACCCTTCGCGCCGACACGAACTCGGCATTCGAAGAGGTGGAGGAGGCCACCCGCGCGCTGGTCGTGAGCCACGGGGGAGTGAACGCGCCCGGAGGCTCGGTGGTCAAGTTCCGCCGACCTAGGAAGCCACGGACCACCCGGCCGGAAGCGGTCGACGAACAAGCGGGCTGACACAGCGCGACGCCCCTCCGACCAGTCTTCCGGAGGGGCGTCGCTGTGCGGGCGAAAAGGTAAAGCCCCGCTGCCGCGCCGACTGCTTTCCGGTCAGCCGACGCGACCCCGGCGTGTTCCACGCACACCGGGAGTTTGTGAGGGTCAGACAACCCAATCGGCGGAGGGAAGACCCGAGGCCAGGCTCGCGAGGAGTGGAGCCGCGGAGGCAGGCCGCTTGGTCAGCTCATTCTCCCAGTACGCCTTACGTCCGGGGGTGACCCGCCCGTCCGCGACCGCGGCGGAAACCAGCTTGTTGATCTCGTGCTCGTTCACGATCAGCCCGCCAATCCGGTGATCTTCTTGACCGCGTACGGGTTGTGCGGCGCGAACGCGGGAACGACGTACGACTGAACGATCGTCGACCGCCGCTCGCGACGATCTTCGTCTCGAACGCGGCGAGCACGTCGGCGAGGTCCTTGCCGTAAGCGGTGGCCACGGCCGCCTTCTGAGTCGGGTTCATCACGAGCGTGTCGAACGTCAGCCCGAGGTCGTCGATATCGAACGCGAGCTGCACGTCGGCGAGGTTCGCTTCGAAACGGTCCGGGGTCGGGGTTTGCGAGGTCGGGTCACCGTTGCGCTCGATTGCCGACCAGTTCGAGCCGAAGACCACGCCGACACCCCCGTCGAGGCCATCGAGTGCGGCGTCGACCGCGGCCAGGGCACGGCGGTCGAGGCTCCGGAGGATCGAGTTCGCGAGCTGCGTGGTCCGCTGGTCGACGACGTCGGTCTGGTTGCGAGTACGTTCCTCGTCCGTGACCTCGAACTTGCCGCCGAAGTCCTCCAGCTCCGCGAGGTCGTAGCCCACCTTCGGGGTCGCGACGATCCGGTACTCGGTGCCGGGACCGCGGTCCTCCGGCGCGTCCGAGTACAGGTCCGAGGGTCGGAGGGTCGGAGGGTGCTGTACAGGATGCCGCCGCCTTGGACCTTCTGCCCGTCTGCGGAGAAGAACTGCCCCGCCAGCGCGCGAGGGGCGACGAGATCCGCGAGTCGCTTGGTGATCCGGGTCGGATGCTGCAGAACAGCGTCAACGGTCAACGTGCCGCCGTTGAGCTTCGGGGTCAGGAAGGAAGTCGACACTGTCGTGTCCTCTCGATCAGGCTGTCTCGGTCGACGTACCAGGTGCCCGCGTGCCGGTGGCCTTCGAGCCGACCGGTGCGGAGCAGGTGACGCACGCCGTGCGGAGTGATGCCGAGCATCCGCGCCGCGGACCGGGTGTCCTCGTAGCTGCGCTCGGTGTCATAGACCGAGTGAAACAGGCTGTCGGGTACCGGTTCTGACGCGCTGACGTCAGGAGCAGCGGCCGCGTCAGTAAGGCGTTTCCGGAGCGCCACTACGTCGGGGCGCAGGCGTTGGCCACGCTGTCGCGTCAGTACGGCGAGGGTGTCGAGGACGCCGACCACCAGTCGGGTATCGGCCTCGTCGAGAAGTACCCCCGCCACCCGGGCGGTCACTGGTCCGCCACCCGGGCGGTCACTGGTCCGCCTCCGGACGGGTGCCGGCCAAGTCGGCCGGGGCGAACCAGGAGTCGTCGACCGGCAGGCCGTCAACCCGGCGACCGGTGCGGTCATAGGCCACCGAGGCGCGGGCCGAGGGGCCGTAAAGTTCGACCGCGGCGCAGGTCGCGACCGGATCGAGGTGCAACAGCTCGTCGGCGAACAGCTCCGGCAGCTCGTAGTCGAACGGGGTCTCGTCGATCATCGTCGGTTCTCCTCGTCGAGGTGCAGCGGGCAACGGCCATCGCGAGTCAGGTAGGCGCACCGGGGTTCGGTGCACTTCGCGATCACCGCGGACTCCGGGTCTCGAGAACAGCCGCCGCGATCGCGCAGAGCGCAAGGACTTCCGGCCGGGTCGAGCGCGCGAGCGCTTCGCCGATCAGGTCCACCGCCGAGGGGGCGGACGCCCCGAGATCCGAGGTGCTCGTTCGGGTGTCTACCTGGCCAGCGAAGACACTCGAGCGCAAGATTCGGGGTTTCGGGGCCACCGAAAGGGTCGGGCGTTCTCCGGGCGCTTCCGCTTCGACGTTTGCGACCCGCCGAGCGTTCGAGGCCGTGATCGCCCGCTGGCTGGCCTCGTACGCGGCGACCTCTTCGGCCTCCACCTTGGCCTGGTGCTCGTCCGCCCGCGTCACCCGGGAGAGGTCGGTCCGCAGCAACAGGACTGCGTCCCGCAACAGTGCCGGGGTCGTGCGGATGTGGGCGGCGAGGTCGGGAGTCGGTCGAACCTCGGTCACCGGGCCGTCGCCTGCGCGACTTTCGCGCCAGGCGCGCAGCACCCAAACGGCCACTGCGAGCGCGGCCCCGGGCTTGCCGATCCCGGCCTCCCATCCGGTGCGGGCACCCGGGAGGCGTGCCGGGGCAACCGGAACGGTGAACTGGGACGGCGGAACCGTCCGGCGATCCTGGCCACCCGCTGCGGGAGTGGTGGCAGGGGAGGCGGTCGGGAGGGAGTTCTCGTTCATGCGACGACCTTTCGTGTCGTGGTCTGGGTGGTCTTGTGATCAGGCGAAGCTGTCCGGCCCACACGCCCGAGGGGCGTCCGGCCTGTGTCGCGGCGGTATCGCACCCGGCGAACACCGGGCACCGGGCGCAAACCTTGGCGGCGAGGGCCACCCGTGCGCGGCGGTCGGTGGCGGTCTCGTCGGCCAGCTCGGCGTCGAACATCGGGGCGAGACCAACACACGCGGCCCCGGCGAGGTCGGGGTCGACCAGTCCGGCGAGTAGCTGTGTCGGTAACTCGCGAGTTGCGGAATCTGAGCTGAGGGTCGGCGCGAGGGTTCGATCCCACCAACCGCGGCGGCCGCCGTGGGTCTCGAGCCGTCCCCACCTCGTGGTCAGGTTGACCCGCCCTCGGGTCGGTCGAGCTACGGCGAGGCGGTGTTCGGTCAACCAGGCGTCGAGGTCGGCCTCGGCGTCCTCGGCCGGCAGGAACCGGCCGGGTCGGTCGAGGACTCGGGCGGCCACCCAATCGCCGACCGCCCGCGTCGCGGCGTTCACTGTCCCCTCACCGCGTTCGGAAAGATGTTGCCTCCGTTGGCGTTACGTCGTTTCGAGGGTGTTCTCCGGTACCGACACCTTCGGACGCCGTCCGAGGCCGAGGGAACGGAAAGGAGAGGGTCGAGCGACGCCACGGTGAGCGGACGGTCGACCGCTTGGCACCCGCCGTGGGGAGAGAAAACGAGACTAAGTCGCGGGCAGAGGTCTCGCAGATGCCTATCTCCCAGCCGTCGGAAGTTGAGATCATTAGCCCCGCGAATGATCCGACCTGGTTGTTGGTGGCCACGATCCGAGCGGCCCGACCCGAATGATCCGAACGCTCCGCCTCCGGAACCCCCCTTCGGAGGGTGTCCGGACCGGAGCATTCCGATCGGAGCGCTCCGACGCTCCGGAGAGGTGCTCCGCGGAGCACTCGGAGCGGAGTAATTAAGGACGGTTTCAGTACTCATCTTCGCCCCACTCGTGGCCGTCCGAGCCGTTCCGCGCCGCCTCGACGAGCCGGGGGCCATCCCCGTTGGTGACCTTCAGTCCGGCGGACCGAACCGCCTTCTCCGCGGCGCGCCCGGACAGGACGCCGCCGTTCTTCCTCATGGCCTCCCGCACGACCGCAATCACGGCGCGGGTGTCCTTCTCTCGCTGGGCGTGCTTCTGGGCCTTCTGCTCGGCCCGACGCTCGTCCTGGACGGCCTTCCGGGACACGTCGTCGAGTGTTAGCTCACGGGTAGCGGGGTTGTAGTCGAGCATTCCCTCGTGGACCTCGACGTCGCGACCGAACGCCGAGAAGTAGCGGGCCGACGAGTCGTCGTCCGGGTCCTCGCGGACGATCTTCCACAACGCGTCCGGCCAGTCCACGATCCGGGAGTCGCCGCGAGAGCGTTCCCCCGAGTGGCCCATGTGGTGGACCACCATTGCTTCGTCGACCTCGGCGTCGTCCAGCAGCTCGTCGAACGCGACCAGGAACCGGCCCGCCTCGCGGTTCTCGTCCAGCCCGAGGGCGTCCAGGACCGGCCGGAGGCAGTCCAGGATCACGACGTCGGAACCGCGGAGCCGTTGGGCCCACCGCGCTCGGGTCTGCGGCTCCAGGATGTTGAACGAGGAGATGTGCCCCCTGAGCGTGACGACCTGGACCCGCTCGGTGGCGTGGATTCCGTGGTCGCGGAGCCACCGCTTGAGCATTCGGGGGTCGAGTTCGTTGTCGATCAGCGTCACGCGGCGGACCTGTTCGGTCTGGAACCGCCCGAGGAACTGGCCCCCGTCCGCGAGGCACCGGATCGCGTTACCGGTGGCGGTGGTCTTGCCGGACTTCTTCGAGGCGGCGAACACGACTCGACCGCCCTTGGGCCACAGCTCCTCCATTCGGTACTGGACCGGATCGTCTGGCGTGTCGAGCAGGTCAGCGAGCGAGATCGGGGCGGGGATCGCGGTGTCCGCGGCCTGCTCCCGGGCGAACAGCTCCCGGGCCGCCTGCTGGACGCGCAGCCGCTCGACCGCGTGCTGGACCTCGTTCGAGACCGCGTCCTCGGGGGCCAGCGGTGGCCCCACGAACGGGATTTCGACCACTTCGCCGGTGGCCTGTGCGGCTGTCAACGTTTCCCGTTTCCCCTCTTGACCGACTCGATGGTCTTGGTGATCTCCGCGTCGTCCAGGCCCGCGTGGCGTGCGACCTCGAACAGTCGCGACTCGTTCTCGGCGTGGAGCTGGCCGTCGTCGCGCATTGACGCTCCGACCGCGAAGAGCGCGTTTCCGCGCCCGCCCTCGGTCGTGTTGGCGAGCCGTTCGAGGGACGCCGAGTAGTCCCCGCCGGTCGCCAGCCGAAGGTGGCCCTTTGCCGGTCGGGTGTTCGAGGTCGGCTTGCGCAGCTCCCGGTCCCACGTCGCCGGGGCTGTCGCGGGTGCGGCCACTGTGTGCCAGGCGTACGGGCGACCGGTGTTCGGGTGGATCGAGGGCGGCATCACGACGTAACCGCCGAACCGTTTGACGTCGATTCCGTCGCCGAGCGAGGACCGCAGGTCACCGGAGAGCGCCTGGATTCGGAGCCAGACGTGCCAGCCGCCACCGCCGGTCCTGGCGCGCAGGGTGTCCGGGAGTCCGCCGAGCCTCAGCGTGAGGAGCTGGGCGGCGTCGGTGCCGCCGTTGCGGGGGTCCACGTCGAGGACGACCAGGCCCTCCGGGACGGCTACGCCGACGTTCCAGTTTCCGCGGCTCCACCACTGGCGGAGCTGGTCCTCGTCGAGGGAGGCGTCGTACACGCCCCGAGAGGTGATTGGGGCCTTGCCCCGCAACGGCAGGACCGGGAGTCCGGCGCGGACGTAGGCGAGGGCCTGCTCGAGAATATGGTCTCGGACGGGGGCGGTCGGCCGGTTGACCTCGCTAGATCGGCGGATTCGCCCGGGTGGTCGGAGGGTCGTTTGCGGTGTGTCGTTCATCTGGGAGGTACTCCCTTGGTCGGGAGTGCCTGCTACGCTGGGCGTGTGAATTGGGCCAGCGCGTAAGGCACTCGGTCTGTGTTGGAAGTCCCGGCGGCCACCGGGGCTTCCGCTTTATTCGGGGTCGGGTGGCAGTAGCGAGAGACCAGCGGCCCGAACGGATTTCGACATGGCCCGCGCGTTCTCGTACTCGCGTTGTGCTCGTGCGAACTGCTCGGGTCCGGCCGCTTCCGCGGCGGCGAGCTTGCGCGCCCAGTACTCGGCTTTACGCGCGGCCTTGAGTTCGGCCCTCCGTATCGCTCTGCGCCGCTTGGTCTCTTGTGCCTCCTCCGGCGTTGTGTCGTCTGTGCTCACAGGAAAATCGAAACAGGTCGATACGCGGTCTCGCCATTACTAATATCCGTTGTGGTGCAAGGGGATTCGAACTTCGATGGCCCGTAGAATGGGACTTCACGAGGGGCGTTGACCTCCTCTGACCCCCACGCTGCGGTGGGACGAGGCCACTTCCTGAGATCGCAACCTCAAGAAGGGGCCTCAGCCGTACCTGGCCGCTGACGCGGGCTTGCCCTGTCCTGGCTTCTCAGTAGTCGGCCGTCCCCTGGAACGAGTTCGCGGCCACGTACTCGGTGAGCGCGTCCGGGCTGTACGGGACACGGCGGCCGAGCTTGTGGAACTTGGGGCCGCCCCCGCGGTGTCGCAGCGCGGCCAGTGCCCTGGTAGTGGTCCGGAGGATCTCGGCGGCCTCGGTGGGGGTCAGCAGTTCTGGCATCTCGATTCCTCGTGTCTCGGGTTGTGCAGTGACACGAGCCTAGACGCTCGTGTTCTCGTTGCACTAGTGACGCCACTGTGTTTACAGTGACTCACATGGAGACGCAGACGAATACGCAGACACTGTCCGAGATCATCGGAATGAACGCACGGGAGATCCGTCTCTCGACCGGAGCGTCGCTCGAACGGCTCTCGTTCGCGGCACGCGCTCACGGATTGAACTGGTCTACCGGGAGAGTCGGAGACCTCGAGAGTGGTCGCGTCCAGGCCACCCTGCCGACCTTGTTCGCTCTCGCAGCGTCGCTGTCGCAGCTCGCCGGACGCTCGATCACGTTTAAGGAACTCTTGAGGCCGGATGATTGGCGCGGCTCGGTAGAAATCAACGAGAAGTTCGTCGTAGCTCAAGACGACTTCGTCGCCATATTGGGGACTGGTTCGATCCGGGCCGATCGTGACGAAAAGATCGAGACGGCCGAGCAGCACATGGCGCACGCCACCGTTACCGACCTTGTCCGGGCGCACGGATGGCCGAACAAGGCGGACGCGCTCCGGGACTTGAACCTCCCGGACGAGGAGAAGCTCGTCGAGGTGCTCGTCGCGGTCGAGAAAGCGGCCCTGGCCGACCGGCGGGCCGCGAAGGCGCTTGGGGTGAGTCTGCCGGAACTGATGATTGCGTCGCTCCGGCGCTGGGGGAAGCCACTGTCCGACCGGCGCGAGGAACTGGCCGGCACCGACGCGACCAACCAACACCGCGGCCAGATCACCCGCGACCTGTACGCGGCCCTTCGCGTCGAGTTGGGCCAGGCGGACTAGTGGCCAGCATCGGCAGCTACCAGACCTCCGGCGGCGTGACCCGGTACGAGGTTCGGTACCGCGGACCCGACCACCGGACGACCCGCAAACGCGGGTTCAAGACGAAGCGGGACGCCAACGCGTTCGCCGCCCGCGTCGAGGTCGACAAGCAGACCGGGGCCTGCGTCGCCCAGTCGGCCGGGCGGGTGACGGTCGGGGAGCTGGGGGAGCAGTGGCTCGGCCGCCAGGCGCACCTGAAACCGTCCTCCGCCCGAGTGGTCAAGTCCGCGTGGCGTAATCACGTCGAGCCGAAGTGGGGACAGGAGCCGGTCGGGCGGGTCAAGCGAACCGCGGTCGCGCAATGGGTCGCGGACCTGTCCAAGGACCGCGGGCCAGTGACAGTCACCCGGGCGTTCGGTGTGCTCGCGGCGATTCTCGACGACGCGCTGGCCGACCGGCTGGTCGCGGTGAACCCGGCCCGGGGGATACCGCTGCCGAAGCGCACGAAAGCCGAGCAGCAGTACCTGACGATCGACCAGCTCCACGCGCTCGCGGACGAGGCGGGGGAGCGGCGAGCCTTGGTGTTGCTGCTCGGCTTGTGCGGGTTGAGGTTCGGGGAGACGGCCGGACTACGGGTGCGCCACCTCGACCTGCTCCGCCGTCGCCTCCGGGTGGTCGAGAACGCGGTCACGGTGGCCGGTCGGGTGGAAGTGGGGACGCCGAAGTCACACGCCCAGCGGACAGTGGCCCTCCCGCGAGCGGTCTCGGACGTCCTGGCCCGGCAATGCGAGGGCAAGTCCCGCGACGACCTCGTGTTCCCCGGGCCACGCGGGAGCCACATGACGCTGCCGTCCGGGAAATCGTGGTCGGCGGGGGCGGTTGCCCGGTCCCACAGGGCGGACGCGAACTTCCCCGAGAAGATAAGTGTGCATGTCCTCCGTCACACTGCCGCGTCCCTCATGATCGCGGCAGGCGCAAACGCGAAAGCCGTTCAGTCCCAACTCGGCCACAAGTCCGCCACCCTGACGATGGACCGGTACGGCCACCTGATGCGGGACCAGCTAGGAGACCTCGCGGACGCACTCGACGAGGCTGTGTCCAAAATGCGTCCACAAGCTCCGGGCGAGCAGGCCGCGGAGGCGTAAGAACCGCTCCTACCAGCGGAGCGAAATAAAGCGGTTGTGGTGCCCTCGGTGAGACTCGAACTCACACTGCACGGGTTTTGAATCCGTTTCCTCTGCCAATTGGGATACGAGGGCGTGTTGCGCGTTCCTACTCTAGAAGATCACGAGTCTCAGTCAAACCACCGGTACCCTCGAAGCGTTCGCGCCCCGATCGGCGGGCGCCGATCCGAGGAGAATTGGTGACGATGAACGCTGCCGCCGCACAGGGCACGGAACGACAGCCGCGGCGTGTGGTGGTGGCCGAGGATGAGGCCCTGATCCGGCTCGATCTCGTCGAGATGCTGCGCGAGGAGGGATACGACGTCGTCGGCGAAGCTGGCGACGGGCAGCGCGCAGTCGAGCTGGCGGAGGAGCTGCGCCCGGACTTGGTGATCATGGATGTGAAGATGCCGCGCCGCGACGGTATCGATGCCGCATCGGAGATCGCCGCGAAGAGGATTGCGCCAGTGGTGATCTTGACGGCATTCAGCCAGCGTGAGCTGGTGGAGCGCGCTCGTGACGCGGGCGCAATGGCATATCTGGTCAAGCCGTTCTCGAAGGCCGATCTCGTGCCGGCGGTCGAACTCGCGGCCAGCCGGTTCACCGAGATCTCACTCCTCGAGCGTGAGGTGGCGAACCTGTCCGATCGGCTCGAGACGCGCAAGATCATCGAGCGCGCCAAGGGCCTGCTGATGCAGTCGCAGAACCTGTCCGAACCGGAAGCGTTCAAGTGGATCCAGCGCGCCGCGATGGACGGACGAACGACGATGAAGGCCGTCGCCGAGGTGGTTCTCGACACCATCGGAGGGTCCGCAAGCGGGGATTGATGCCGGTGGCGGCGTGCTCGGAGGGCGATTGATCGACGTGCCTGGCGGAGTCTGTCGGCCTTGCTCCCTAGACTGGTCAACCGTGAGCCCCGCAACCGCATCCTCGTCCACCACACCCGCACCCGTCGACGCGTCTGGTTCGGAGCGGCCGACGCTGTTGCTCCTGGATGGGCATTCGCTGGCGTTCCGCGCGTTCTATGCTTTGCCCGCCGAGAACTTCAAGACCCACAGCGGTCAGGCCACCAATGCGGTGTACGGGTTCACCTCGATGCTGATCAATCTGCTGCGCGACGAGCAGCCCACGCACGTCGCCGCCGCGTTCGATGTCTCCCGGCAGACGTTCCGCGCCGAAGCCTTCCCCGAATACAAGGCGAACCGCAGCAAGGCGCCCGACGAGTTCAAGGGCCAGGTCGAGATCACCAAGGACGTCCTCGTGGCGATGGGGATTCCGGTGATGGCCATCGAGGGTTTCGAGGCCGACGACATCATCGCGACCATCACGACGCAGGCCACCGAGCTCGGCTACCGCGTGCTGGTCGTGACCGGCGACCGGGACTCATTGCAGCTGGTGACCGACGACGTCACTGTGCTCTACCCGCGCAAGGGGGTCTCGGATCTGACGCGGTTCACTCCGGCCGCAGTCGAGGAGAAGTACGGTCTCACCCCGCGCCAGTACCCGGATTACGCTGCGCTGCGCGGCGACCCGAGCGACAACCTGCCCGGCATTCCGGGCGTCGGCGAGAAGACCGCGGCCAAGTGGATCCGTGAGTACGGGTCGCTCGATGAGCTCGTCAACCAGGTCGACAAGGTGAAGGGCAAGGTGGGAGATTCGCTGCGGGCGAACCTTTCCAGCGTTGTCCTGAACCGGCAGCTCACCGAGATGGTGCGCGACGTTGCGTTGCCGTACACCCCGGACCAGCTCGTTCTTGCGCCATGGGACCGCGAACGGATCCATGCGCTGTTCGATGACCTCGAGTTCAAGGTCCTGCGGGACCGACTCTTCGCGACCCTCAGCTCCGCCGAACCGGAGGCCGAGGAGGGCTTCGAGGTGCGCGGCCGGGCGCTTGCCCCGGGCGAGTTGACGGCGTGGCTGGCCGAGCACGCGTCGACGGGGGAGCGGCACGGCCTGTCGGTCGTCGGTACACGGTCTCCGTACGGCGGCGACGTCACGGCCCTGGCGATCGCCGCGTCCGACGGTGAGGGTGCCTACATCGCGACCACATCGGCGAGTCCCGAGGACGAGGCTGCTCTCGCGACCTGGCTCGCCGATCCGTCGCAGCCGAAGGCACTGCACGAGGCCAAGTGGGCGATGCACGCGCTACGCGGTCGCGGCTGGACGCTGGCCGGTCTCACGAGTGATACCGCGCTGGCGGCATACCTGGTGCGGCCCGGCCAGCGCAGCTTCAACCTGGACGACCTGTCGTTGCGCTATCTCAAGCGCGAGCTGCGAGTGGAAGAGTCTGGTCAGCAACAGCTTTCGCTGCTGGATGAGGAAGATGTCGCCGATGCCGAGATAGCCGAGGGCGAGATCCTGCGCGCCCGGGCGGTGGTCGACCTGGCGGCGGCACTGGACACAGAGCTGGCCGACATCGAGGCCACCGGTCTGCTTGCCGACATGGAGCTGCCGTTGCTCGCGGTACTGGCGGAGCTCGAGGCCACCGGCATCGCGGTAGACACCGACCATCTACAAGATCTGCAGAGCACGTTCGCGGCCCGGGTCGCCGCGGCCGCCGACGCCGCCTACGAGGTGATCGGCAAACAGATCAATCTCGGTTCGCCCAAGCAGCTTCAAGTGGTGTTGTTCGATGAACTCGACATGCCCAAGACCAAGAAGACCAAGACCGGCTACACCACGGACGCGGACGCACTGCAGACGCTGTTCGAGAAGACGCAGCACCCGTTCCTCGAGCATCTGCTCGCACACCGGGACGCGACCCGCCTCAAGGTGACCGTCGACGGACTGCTCAAGACCGTCGCCGAGGACGGCCGGATCCATACGACGTTCAACCAGACTGTTGCGGCCACCGGTCGGCTGTCCTCGACCGAGCCCAACCTGCAGAACATCCCGGTCCGCACCGATGCCGGCCGTCAGATCCGCGACGGGTTCGTCGTCGGCCAGGGTTTCGAGACGCTGCTTACGGCGGATTACAGCCAGATCGAGATGCGGATCATGGCGCACCTGTCGAAGGACGAGGGGCTGATCGAGGCCTTCAACACAGGCGAGGATCTGCACAGCTTCGTCGGCTCCCGCGCGTTCGGGGTGCCGATCGAGGAGGTCACCCCAGAGCTACGCCGGCGCGTCAAGGCGATGTCGTACGGCCTGGCTTACGGGCTCAGCGCGTTCGGTCTCGCGTCACAGCTCAAGATCTCCACCGAGGAGGCCAAGCAGCAGATGGACGCCTACTTCGCCCGATTCGGTGGGGTGCGCGACTATCTGCACGAGGTCGTCGAGCAGGCCCGAAAGGTCGGCTACACCGAGACGTTGTTCGGCCGCCGACGGTATCTGCCCGATCTCAACAGCGACAACCGGCAGCGCCGTGAGGTAGCTGAGCGTGCTGCTCTGAACGCGCCCATTCAGGGCTCGGCCGCGGACATCATCAAGGTCGCGATGATCGACGTACAGCGATCGTTGCATGACGCAGGGTTGGAGTCGCGGACGTTGCTGCAGGTTCACGACGAACTCGTCCTCGAGGTCGCCACCGGGGAGCGCGAACAGGTGGAGTCTTTGGTGCGGGAGAAGATGGCGTCCGCCATCGAGCTGTCGGTGCCGCTCGAGGTTTCGGTGGGCACCGGACGCAGCTGGGACGCCGCCGCGCACTGACATGTGGCCAGTGGGTCGGCCGGCGTCCCTGGAACTGCCCGCGTGGTGGTTACCGCTCGCCGGTCGGCGCCTGCGCGGCCATCTCCTTGCGTACGGCATCCATATCGAGGGCCTTGACCTGCGTGATCAGGTCCTCGAGTTGCGCCGGAGGGAGCGCGCCGGCCTGGTTGAACACCAGCACGCCCTCGCGGAACGCCATGATGGTCGGGATCGACCGGATTCCGGCCTGCGCTGCGAAGTTCTGCTCGGCCTCGGTGTCCATCTTCGCGTGCACGACATCGGTGTGCTTCTCCGACGATGCCTCGAACGTGGGCGCGAACGAGCGGCACGGGCCGCACCACGACGCCCAGAAGTCGACGAGGACCACATCGTTCTCGGAGACGATCTGCTCGAAGTTCTGCTCGGTCAGGGTCTGGGTAGCCACAAGGGTTCCTTTCTGGAAAATCTCGGGGGAGTTGGGTCCCGTTCGCCCATGACAACGCTCCCGTGGTCCCGATTCTTCCGCACGCGCCGATCGTCACGGTCGCCGCGTGATCCGCCACTCCCGCTTGGCATCGGAATCCCAGCGACGGATGCCGTCGCTGGTACCGACGACATCCCGGCTGCCGGCTCGGGTCACGACAATTGCGGTCCCGAGGTCGGTGGCCGGGATACGCCGGGACAGCGTCACGTGGGGCGTCCACTCGCCGGGAACGATGTGGGGCGGGACGCCCTCGCATTCCACCATCAACTCGTAGACGATTCGTTGCAGCGTGAGCAGGGCAGTGGTCGGAACGACCAGGCGGGCGAGCGTGAGCCGGCGGCCGCCGAACACCACGACACCACCGAGGCGGATCGGTAACGGTGCCGACGGCAGTTCCCGCTCGAGCGCAGCCTCCACGTCAGCGGGAATCTGTGTCGCGACGCCCAGCGTGACATGCGGACGGTTGGACTCAGCGGTGATGCGGTCCTGGCTGGGCAGACGCGCCGAAGAGAGCCGACGCCATTCGGCGCGCACGGTCGCGTCGACCTGGCTGTCGAGCAGCAACTCCACGGACTGGACCATCGTGAGTAATGATTGCTGGATGAGCAGCGCGAGTACAGGTGATTTGCCGAATCCGCGGATCGGATTGCTGCTGGGCGACGGCATCGGCCAGGAGATCGTTCCCGCCACGCGCGTCGTCGTCGACACCGCGGTTGCTGCGGTCGGTCTGCCAGACGTGCACTGGGTCCCGCTGCCGATCGGATTCGACGCGATCGCCTCACACGGCACACCCATCCCGGAGAGCACGCTCGTCGCGTTGGCTGCTCTCGACTCGTGGATCCTCGGACCGCATGACAGCGCGTCCTATCCCGAGCCGTTCCGGTCGCAGCTCACCCCTGGTGGCACCATCCGGAAACGCTTCGACCTCTTCGCGAACATCAGGCCGGCCCGGGCGTTGCCCGGGGTGCGGGCGGTGTCCCCGGGGATGGATCTCGTGATCGTCCGGGAGAACACCGAGGGCTTTTACGCCGATCGCAATATGTTCGCGGGCGGCGGCGAGTTCATGCCCACGCCGGACGTTGCGATGGCGGTCGGGGTGGTGACCCGGCAGGCATGCGAGCGAATCGCCCACACCGCATTCGAACTTGCGCGGCGTCGGCGCAAGCGAGTGACGGTGGTGCACAAGGCGAATGTTCTGTCCAAGACCACCGGCCTGTTCCGGGACGTGTGCCGCGAGGTGGGGCGGCACTATCCCGATGTCCGGATCGATGACGAGCACGTGGACGCGATGGCGGCCTACCTGGTGCGGCGCGGCGAGGAATACGACGTGATCGTCACCGAGAACATGTTCGGCGACATCCTTTCCGACCTGGCAGGTGAGCTGTCCGGCTCGCTCGGTATCGCCGCTTCGATCAATGCCTCCGCATCCAAGGCGATGGCGCAGGCCGCGCACGGGGCGGCGCCCGACATCTCCGGGCGCAACCGCGCAAACCCTACGGCGCTGATGCTCTCGGCTGCGATGATGCTGGAGTGGCTCGAATCGAGTGGACGCGGGCACGGGTTTGCGGCCGCGGCCGCGCGGATTCGGAGTGCCGTCGAACGCACCGTGGAGTCCGGGATCGCGACAACCGATCTCGGTGGGCTGGCGTCGACGAGCGAGTTCACCGAGTCCGTCGTCGCACGGGTCCTACGCCGATGATTGCCCGCAGCATGGTCGGACGCACACGGAGTCTCGGGCCGGGCCTGCTCGCGCACGTGGTCGGAGTCGTCGTCATAGGCGCCCTCGCGCTCGGCTCCGCGGGATGCGTGAGCAACAACGAGGGTCTCGTGCCGGTCGTCTCGGGGGTGGAACTGCAGGAGGTCGCGTCGATAGCCGCGCAGGTGCCGTCGGAGATCGCGGCGTCGGGCCGCCTGGTGGTGGGAGTCAACATTCCCTACGCCCCCAATGAGTTCAAGGACGAGAACGGCAAGATCGTGGGTTTCGACGTCGACCTCCTGAATGCGGTCGGCCAGGTGCTCGGGCTGAGCGTCGACTACAAACAGGCCGATTTCGACAAGATCATCCCGGCGGTCCAGGCGGGCACGTTCAACCTCGGGATGTCCTCGTTCACCGACACCTTGGAGCGGGAGAAGTCGGTCGACTTCGTCACCTACTACAGCGCCGGCGTGCAGTGGGCTCAGCGGCCGGGCGACCCGATCGATCCGAACAACGCCTGCGGACTGCGGGTGGGCGTGCAGACCACCACGATCGAGGACATCGACGAGGTACCCGCCAAGAGCGCGGCCTGCGTCGCCGCCGGGAAGCCGCCCATCGAGAAGATCAAGTACGACAGCCAGGACGACGCAGCCAATGCGCTGATCCTCGGGCGGATCGATGCACTGTCGGCGGATTCTCCGGTCACGGCATACGCGATCAAACGTAGCGGCGGCCGAATCGAGCCCGCTGGCGAGGTGTTCGACTCCGCGCCGTACGGCTGGGTGGTGGCGAAGGGATCGCCGCTGGCGCCAGTGCTGCAGCAGGGCATGCAGTACCTCATCGACGGCGGTCAGTATGCGCGGATCGCCGACGCGTGGGGTGTCGGTGCAGGCCTGATCGAAACATCGCTCATCAACGGGGCGACCACCTGAGGACGGGAGCGGAAAGCCATGTCAGCCAAGGAGAGTCGATCGGCCTACATTGCGGCCGAATCCGAGCCGGCGCCGATCAAGGCCGTTCCGCTGCGTCACCCGGGGCGCTGGATCGCCGCCGTGAGCGTGTTCGCGCTGTTCGGATTGTTCGTGTACGGCGCCGCCACCAACACGGCCTTCGAGTGGGATATCTACGGCCAGTACGTGTTCGACAAGCGGATCACCGCCGCCGCGTGGACGACGATTCAGATGACGATACTCGCCATGTCGCTTGCGATCGTGCTGGGTGTGATCCTGGCCGTGATGCGGCTGTCCCCGAATCCCGTGCTGCAGACGGCATCCTGGGTGTACCTGTGGGTCTTTCGAGGAACGCCAGTCTACGTGCAACTGGTGTTCTGGGGACTGTTCCCCTCGATCTACAAGACGCTGGATCTAGGTGTCCCTTTCGTCCACCAGTTCGCGCACATCGATATTCAGGCGCTCAACGCGGCCTTTCTGTTCGCCGTCATCGGTCTCGGTCTCAACGAGGCCGCGTATATGGCCGAGATCGTCCGGGCAGGAGTGAATTCGGTGAGTGAGGGACAGACGGAGGCGTCGACTGCGCTCGGCATGTCGTGGTCGCAGACCATGCGCCGGACGGTCCTGCCGCAGGCGATGCGGGTGATCATTCCGCCCACCGGCAACGAGCTGATCAGCCTGCTCAAGACCACCTCGCTGGTTAGTGCGGTGTCTTTCAGCGGCGAGTTGTACGGCCGTGCCCGGGACATCTCCGGCGCCAACTTCCATCCGATCCCGCTGCTGCTCGTCGCGGCCACGTGGTACCTGGTCATCACCAGCATCCTGATGATCGGCCAGTTCTACCTCGAGCGGTACTACTCGAGAGGGGTGTCGCGGACCTTGACCGCCCGCCAGTTGCAGGCCCTCGCCGATGCGCAGGGGCGGCCGGTCGCCATGACTTCCGACGCCCGAACGCTGCCGGATGCGCCGGGGGGGTGACTAGATGACGGCCATGGTCGAGGCGGATCGGGTGTGCAAGAACTTCGGCGCACTGAAGGTGCTGCGCGGGGTGTCGCTCGAGGTGGAACGAGGTGCGGTCATGTGCCTGGTCGGGCCGTCGGGCTCGGGGAAATCGACGTTCCTGCGCTGCATCAATCATCTCGAACGGGTCGACGCCGGTCGCCTGTACGTCGACGGCGAATTGGTCGGGTATGCCGAGCGTGCCGGCAAGTTGTACGAATTGAGCCCCCGCGCCTCCGCTCGGCAGCGCCGAGACATCGGCATGGTGTTTCAGCACTTCAATCTGTTCCCGCACCGCACGGCGCTCGAGAACATCATCGAGGCCCCGGTCCAGGTGAAGAAGGTGCCTCGGGCCAAGGCGATCGAGCGGGCCGTCGATCTGTTGGAGCAAGTGGGGATGGCGGAGAAGGCGAGTGCATACCCGGCCCAGCTGTCGGGAGGTCAGCAACAGCGCGTGGCGATCGCGCGAGCCCTCGCGATGGACCCGAAGCTCATGTTGTTCGACGAGCCGACCTCCGCACTCGACCCCGAACTGGTCGGTGAGGTGCTGGCGGTGATGAAACAGCTTGCGAAGGAAGGAATGACGATGATCGTCGTCACCCACGAGATGGGCTTCGCACGTGAGGTCGCCGACCAATTGGTCTTCATGGACGGCGGCGTCGTCGTCGAGTCGGGCGATCCGCGCGAGTTGCTCGCCAACCCGCAGCAGGAGCGCACGAAGGAGTTTCTCTCGAAGCTCCTGTGACCGGGTCGGTGGTCGATCCCGGTTGGCCGTAAGATATCGTGGTGATATCACATTGATATTCTTCGAGAGGTTGGCCAACGATGGAGCGTCGAGCATTTCGGTTGAACGGGTTCGCGGTGCTGGCCGGGTTCGTGGTGGTGGCCGCTGCGGCCGCACTCGCGGCGCTGACCGAGACTGCGGCAGGCATCGCGGCGGCGGTGCTACTGGCCCTGGTCGCACTCGTGGTATTGACCGGGTTCACCGTGATCAATCCGAACGAGGCGCGCGTTGTGCAGTTCCTCGGTCGCTACGTCGGGTCCGTCTCGGCCGCTGGGTTCCAGTGGGTGATTCCGTTGACCACCAAGAAGCGGATCACGTTGCGGGTCCGGAACTTCGAGACAGCCAAGCTCAAGGTCAACGACGCCGACGGCAATCCCGTCGAGATCGCGGCCGTCGTCGTATACAAGGTGGCGGACAGCGGTAAGGCCACTTTCGCGGTCGACGACTACGAGGAGTACGTCGCGATCCAGTCGGAGGCGGCGGTTCGGCACCTTGCCACCAGTCACCCGTACGACTCGCACGAGGTCGGTCGCACGAGCCTGCGTGACGGCAGCGAGGTTGCCGCGGAGCTGACCTCCGAGCTCAGTGAGCGCACCGAACTTGCCGGCGTCGAGCTCGTCGAGGCGCGCATCACCCACCTGGCGTACGCGCCGGAGATCGCTCAGGCCATGCTTGTCCGTCAGCAGGCGGCGCAAGTCGTCGCCGCGCGCACCCACATCGTGGAGGGTGCCGTGGGAATGGTGGGGCTCGCGCTCGAGCGATTGTCGGAGCAGGGAGTGGTCGAACTGGATGAGGAACGCAAGGCTGCGATGGTATCCAACCTGCTGGTCGTCCTGTGCGGGGACAAGGCGACGCAGCCGGTGGTCAACGCGGGTTCCCTGTACTCGTGACGCGGTCTGGGTGCTGACCGGTGGTCGAGCGGAAGAAAGTGCTGCTGCGGTTGGATCCCGCTGTGTACGAGGCTGTCGCGAAGTGGGCGGCCGACGATCTGCGCAGCGTCAACGCGCAGCTCGAATACGCGTTACGGCTCGCGCTCGACCAGGTCGGCCGCGGCACCCGCAAGGAGACGTGAGCCGGCGGAGTCGTCAGTCGGGCTTGCGGGTGACGAAAATGGCCGTGCCGGGGAAGAGTTGACCACGCAGCGGGCTCCACTGCCCCCACTCGCGGTCCAGCCACTCGGGCCATTCCGGCTCGACGATGTCGCGGATCTCGAGTCCCGCCGCGACGGCCTCGCGAACCCGGTCGCCGATCGTCCGGTGGTGTTCGACGTATGTCGGCACCCCTTCGTCATCGACCTCGACGTACGGGGTCCGGTCGAAGTACGACAGCGCCGCAGTGAGGCCGAGGGGTCCGGGGTCGTCGGGGAAGATCCAGCGGATCGGGTGATTGACGGCGAACACCCACAGGCCGCCGGGTCGCAGCACCCTGGCCACCTCCCGCATCACCCGCGCGGAATCGGCGACGAATGGCACCGCGCCGAAGGCTGAGCATGCGATGTCGAAGCTCTCGTCGAGGAACGGCAGCGTCTCGGCTCCGGCCTGCACCAGCGGCACCGCCGGCCCGCCTCGCTCGATCGCGTCCCGGCCGCGGGCGAGCATGCCCATAGACAGGTCCAGGCCTACCGCGTGGGCACCCTGTCCGGCGAGCCAGCGTGCGCACGGCGCGGATCCACAGCCGACCTCGAGGATCTGCTTCCCCGCGATGTCCCCGAGGAGTCGAATGTCGCCCTCGTGCAGGCCCTCCGGGCACCAGACGAACTCACCCGCGGTGGAATCGACACCGAGAAACTCGCCGTGCGTGCGGTGGTAGTCGTCGGCGTCGGCATCCCACCACGCGCGACTGGCCCGTTCGCTGTCCGCGGACCCGATTCGGGTACGGCTCACCCCGCTCGTTCCGAGCGTGGAGATGGCGGCGGCATGGCGATCGTCGGACATGGTCGTCAAGGGTAGAGAGTCCGGTCGTGGATGGAACCGCCAGGTGAATCGGCAGCGCAGTGCCGGGGTTTGCCCAGCTAGCTCGAGGTCGCGTACCCTGTTGCTCGCGAGTGTCTTCGGTGCGAACCCATGCCGGTTGCTGTTTCGGCTGCAGGGTCGGTACGGAAGCCTCGCGGGGGACTGGATGTCGGGTCGGTTTCGGTGTTGTGCCGGAATCTACGTCATGCCGGTCCACCTGTCTGACAGAACACAACCAACCGACTAACAACCCGTCCGGAGCAACTCAACACATGCCCTCCAACACCGTGACCTCGCCGCAGGTAGCCGTCAACGACATCGGCTCCGCCGAGGACTTCCTCGCCGCCATCGACGCCACGATCAAGTACTTCAACGATGGCGACATCGTCGAAGGCACCATCGTCAAGGTCGACCGCGACGAGGTCCTGCTCGACATCGGTTACAAGACCGAAGGCGTCATCCCTTCCCGTGAGCTCTCCATCAAGCACGACGTCGACCCCAATGAGGTCGTCTCCGTGGGCGATGAGGTCGAAGCCCTGGTCCTCACCAAGGAGGACAAGGAAGGTCGACTGATCCTGTCGAAGAAGCGTGCTCAGTACGAGCGCGCCTGGGGCACCATCGAGGAGCTCAAGGAGAAGGACGAGGCCGTCAAGGGCACCGTCATCGAGGTCGTCAAGGGTGGCCTCATCCTCGACATCGGCCTGCGTGGCTTCCTCCCCGCTTCCCTGGTCGAGATGCGCCGTGTCCGTGACCTCCAGCCGTACGTCGGCAAGGAGATCGAGGCCAAGATCATCGAGCTCGACAAGAACCGCAACAACGTGGTCCTGTCGCGTCGCGCATGGCTCGAGCAGACCCAGTCCGAGGTCCGCAGCGAGTTCCTGCACCAGCTGCAGAAGGGCCAGGTCCGCAAGGGCGTCGTGTCCTCCATCGTCAACTTCGGTGCCTTCGTTGACCTCGGTGGCGTCGACGGTCTGGTTCACGTCTCCGAGCTGTCCTGGAAGCACATCGATCACCCGTCCGAGGTCGTCGAGGTCGGTACCGAGGTCACCGTCGAGGTTCTCGACGTCGACCTGGATCGTGAGCGCGTCTCCTTGTCGCTGAAGGCGACCCAGGAAGATCCGTGGCGTCAGTTCGCCCGCACCCACGCCATCGGCCAGATCGTGCCGGGCAAGGTCACCAAGCTCGTCCCGTTCGGCGCGTTCGTTCGCGTCGAGGAGGGAATCGAGGGCCTGGTGCACATCTCCGAGCTGGCCGAGCGCCACGTGGAGGTTCCGGACCAGGTTGTCGGCGTCGGCGACGATGCGCTCGTCAAGGTCATCGATATCGACCTGGAGCGTCGCCGTATCTCGCTGTCGCTCAAGCAGGCGAACGAGGACTACAACGCCGAGTTCGATCCGTCCAAGTACGGCATGGCCGACTCGTACGACGACCAGGGCAACTACATCTTCCCCGAGGGCTTCGATCCCGAGACCAACGAATGGCTCGAGGGCTTCGACAAGCAGCGTGAAGAGTGGGAGTCGCGGTACGCCGAGGCCGAGCGTCGCCACAAGATGCACACTGCTCAGATGGAGAAGACGGCTGCCGACGAGGCTGCCGAGGCCGCGGCCGGTGCTTCGGGCACCAACTACTCCTCCGAGTCGGGTGCCGACGAAACTACGTCGGAGCGCACCGAGTCCGCAGGCGGTTCGCTCGCCAGCGATGCTCAGCTCGCCGCTCTGCGTGAGAAGCTGTCGGGCAACGCCTAGTCACAGCGGCCTGAAGCTTCAGGCTTGAACAACCGAGACCCCGGTCCTGCGTATGCGGGACCGGGGTTTTCGTATGTGGTCGCGCGCCCCTTGGACGACGGTGGCCCGGTCCCTGAGAGGGACCGGGCCACCGGGTTCGAGGATCTCGTGTGAAGCTAGCCGGCCGCGGCGGGCGACCATCGGACAGGCTGCGCCGCCGACCGTTTGCGGATGGCCGCGAAACTGTGGCGGGCAGGACTGAGCAACCCGGTGAACCAATTGCGGCGGTGTTCGGCGAGCGCCAGAGCCACCTCGGGTATCAGGACCACGTGAACACCGTTCTCCATGCCGAGACGGTGCCGACCGTTACGGGCGGGATTGCTTGGCATGAAGCTCCTTTTCTGGAATCGGCAGACCGGGCACGTAAATCGAAAGGCTAGTGGACCAGCAGGTCAAAGCCTTGCATTTGTCGTTCGTGATCTTCGGCGTGTTTAGTGCGAGACTGGTCGGCGTGTTGAGAGTGGGCCTCACCGGAGGCATTGGAGCCGGCAAGTCGACCGTGTCGAAAGTCCTCGCGGAACTGGGCGCGGTCATAGTGGATGCAGATCTGATAGCGCGCGAGGTCGTCGAGCCCGGAACACCGGGCCTGGCGGCCCTGGTCGACGCCTTCGGGGCCGGCATCTTGCAGGCTGACGGTGCGCTCGACCGGCCGGCACTGGCGGCACAGGCATTCGGCAGCAGTGAATCCCGCGCGCTACTCAACTCGATCCTGCATCCGAGGATCGGCCAGCGGACCGCCGAACTTGTCGAGGGTGCTGCGGCCGACGGGATCGTGGTGCAGGACATTCCCCTGCTCGTCGAGGGACATATGGGGCCGGCGTTCAACCTCGTCCTGGTCGTCTATGCCGACGAAGCGGAGCGGCTACGTCGTCTCGTCGAGGTGCGCGGAATGCGGGAGTCCGACGCGAGGGCTCGGATGGCGGCCCAGGCCACTGACGACGAACGCCGGTCGGCGGCCGATGTCTGGCTCGACAACAGCGGTTCTCCGGAGCTGATCGAGGCGCAGGTGCGCGCGTTGTTCGAGGACCGGCTCGTCCCGTTCGAGCGGAACGTGCGGACCCGCACGGTGGTGCCCGTACCGCCGCTCGTTCGGCCGTCCGACCCTGAATGGGCAGCGCAGGGAGCGCGACTGGTCGAACGGTTGCGGTCGGTCTGTGGAGACCGCGCTATCCGGGTCGACCACGTCGGATCCACCGCTGTCGAGGCGCTCGATGCCCGCGACGAGATTGACGTGCAGATCACCGTTGCCGACCTCGCCGCTGCCGACGCGCTCGCGGAACCGTTGGCGGTTGCCGGCTTCCCGCGGATCGACTCGGTTACCCGCGATGAACCGAAACCGGTCTATGGCGTCGGCGGCGAGGCGGATCCGGCTCTCTGGGCTGTCCGCGTCCACGGTTCCGCAGACCCGGGACGTCCAGCGCGGGTCTGCGTCCGCGTCGACGGGTGGCCTGGTCAGCAGTTCGCGCTGCTGTTGCGCGACTGGCTGCGCGCCGATGCTCAGGCCCGTCTCGAGTTCCTCGAGGTCAAGGAGATTGCCAGTGCGAAGGCGGCGGCCATCGCCGACGACGACGAGGCTGCGCTGACCTATGTCGAGTCGGTTGCGCCGTGGTTCGACCGCGGGTATCGCCGGGCGTGGGAGTGGGCGGAGCGCGCGGGATGGTCACCCGGGCAGTGAATCGCCGGTCATCGCCAGGTGACGGGCATCCCCTTCGACGCCAGCCAAGCGTCCATATCGTGTCCGTGTGCGGCGATCCCGTCCACTGCGGCCATCGCGCAATGCACTGCCCGATCGGCCGCGGCGGCCGAGATCAGCCCGTGCGCCGCAGCCGAGATCAGCTCGTCGACGTCGAGTAGTTCGGTGTCGCGTCCAGTCCGCACGACCAGGTCGAGGTAGTGGTCCTCGGACTTCCAGACGTCCGCGCCGCGGGTGAAGTCACCGATGTCGATGTAGTGGTCCTGATCCCGCTCGTGATACGGGTGGAAGTGGAAGATGGACGCCCGGATCCCGAGGTCTGGAAGCAGCCACGACTCGAGGTAGTGGAACTGCGGATGATCGGCGGTGCGGGCCATGTACAGACCCCAGGGCTCGACGCGGAAGTGGTCGACCGGGCGCACGAATCCCTTCGGATCGGTGTTGGTCCGTTCGGAGATGTTGAAGAACTCTGTCTTCGGGCGATGTGCCGGCGCCAGACCGAGCGTCGGCGCATAGGCAGGACGCGTGTGCGGAACGGGTTCTACAGCGCCCGGTTCGACATTCTCCATACAGCAGAAAGTACAGGCAATCGCGTGCCGGGACAGCGCCGATCGGGGTCCCTGCCGGCAGGCGTTATCGGAACTTGTCAGAGGCTACGCATACCCTGGGATCATGGCGTTTGCATCCGAGCACCCGGTGGTTGCACATTCGGAGTTCCGTCCGGTCAGCGATATCGAACGCGCGGACGGCCGGTTCGAGGTCGTCAGTGAGTACGAACCGGCCGGTGACCAACCGGAGGCCATTGCCGAACTGGAGCGGCGCATTCGCGGGGGCGAGAAGGATGTCGTGTTGCTCGGCGCGACCGGCACCGGTAAGTCCGCGACCACGGCGTGGTTGATCGAGAAGTTGCAGCGTCCGACGCTCTTGATGGCCCCGAACAAGACTCTTGCCGCACAGCTCGCGAATGAGCTGCGCGAGATGCTCCCCAACAATGCGGTCGAGTACTTCGTCTCCTACTACGACTACTACCAGCCGGAGGCGTACATAGCGCAGACGGATACGTACATCGAGAAGGACTCGTCGGTCAATGACGATGTCGAACGACTGCGGCACTCTGCGACATCGAGCTTGCTCTCGCGGCGGGATGTTGTGGTGGTCGCATCTGTCTCGTGCATCTACGGCCTCGGCACCCCGCAGTCATACTTGGATCGGTCCATCCAGCTCGATGTCGGCGTGGAGGTGCCGCGAGACGCGCTGTTGCGCTTGTTGGTCGACGTCCAGTACAACCGCAACGACATGGCGTTCACCCGCGGCTCGTTCCGGGTCCGCGGCGATACCGTCGAGATCATTCCGTCGTACGAGGAGCTGGCGGTCCGGATCGAGTTCTTCGGCGACGAGATCGAGGCGCTGTACTACCTGCATCCACTCACCGGTGATGTGGTGCGGCAGGTGAACTCGGTCCGAATCTTCCCCGCTACCCACTACGTGGCCGGTCCGGAGCGAATGGAACGGGCCGTCAAGGACATCGAGGCAGAGCTCGACGAACGTCTCGCGGACCTCGAGAACAAGGGCAAGCTGCTGGAGGCGCAACGGCTGCGGATGCGCACGCAGTACGACCTGGAAATGATCAAGCAGGTCGGATTCTGTTCGGGCATCGAGAACTACTCGCGGCACATCGACGGTCGGCCCGCGGGTTCGGCGCCGGCTACCCTGATCGACTACTTCCCCGAGGACTTTCTGCTGGTCATTGACGAGTCTCACGTCACCGTGCCGCAGATCGGTGCGATGTACGAGGGCGACATGTCCCGCAAGCGCAACCTGGTGGAATTCGGGTTCCGGCTACCATCCGCCACCGATAACCGACCCCTCACCTGGGAGGAGTTCAGCCAGCGGATCGGTCAGACCGTGTACTTGTCGGCCACCCCGGGAAAATACGAGCTCGGTCAATCGGGAGGCGAGTTCGTCGAACAGGTGATCCGTCCGACCGGACTGGTGGATCCGGAGGTTGTCGTCAAACCGACCAAGGGACAGATCGACGATCTGGTGAACGAGATCCGGCAGCGGACCGACAAGGACGAGCGTGTCCTCGTCACCACACTCACCAAGAAGATGGCCGAGGACCTCACCGACTACCTGCTCGAGCTCGGGATCCGGGTGCGCTATCTGCATTCCGACATCGACACGCTGCGCCGTGTCGAGCTGCTGCGCCAGCTCCGGCTCGGGGAGTACGACGTTCTGGTCGGCATCAACCTGCTGCGCGAGGGCCTGGACCTGCCCGAGGTGTCCCTGGTGGCGATCCTGGATGCAGACAAGGAGGGATTCCTGCGCAGCTCGACGAGCCTCATCCAGACGATCGGCCGTGCGGCCCGCAACGTGTCCGGCCAGGTGCACATGTATGCCGACAAGATCACCGACTCGATGAAGCACGCTATCGAGGAGACCGACCGCCGCCGCGAGAAGCAGATCGCATACAACACGGAGCGGGGCGTCGACCCGCAACCGCTGCGGAAGAAGATCGCTGACATTCTGGACCAGGTCTACGAGGAGGCCGAAGACACCGAGGTCGAGATCGGCGGCTCAGGTCGCAATGCCAGTCGGGGGCGTCGAGCGCAGGGCGAGGCCGGCCGCGCAGTGAGCGCGGGCGTGTACGAGGGCCGCGACGTCAAGTCCATGCCACGCGCCGAGCTTGCCGATCTGGTCAAGGAGCTCACCGATCAGATGATGAATGCGGCCCGTGACCTGCAGTTCGAGCTGGCAGGTCGGCTACGCGACGAGATCTCGGATTTGAAGAAGGAGCTGCGGGGGATGGACGCTGCGGGGCTGAAGTAACGCGCTAACGTTCTGACCCATGGACGTACAGGTTTCGGGTCGCACCGCCCGGTCGCTCGACTTACTTCACTCGCTGGCCTACTTCGCGCCGGAGGTGGAACGCGAACTGGTCGACGCCGGTTTGGAACCGGCGTGGATGACGTACTTCGCAGGCCGCGCCGCGCCGATGGGTGCCGTGGGGGCGGGCGTCGTCGCCGCGACGTTCTACAACTTCAACCCCGCGCTGATCGAGGAGGTTGTGCCGCGGGCGTGGAAGCTCGTGGACCCGAAAGAGATCACGCGCGCACGGTATCGCGGTGTCGATACGGCGTATCGCCGGCTCTTCGGAGAAGCGGTGATCGGCTCGACGGAGCTGGCGGAGGCGGCCCAGCTCGCGGCGATAGCCGCACAGTCGATTCCGGGTGTCGACGGACGTCCTCTGTACGCGGGGTATGCGGCGCTGGAGTGGCCGGAGCCACCGCATCTCGTGCTGTGGCATGCGCTCACACTGCTGCGCGAGTACCGCGGTGATGGGCACATCGCGGCGCTGCAGACGGCCGGGCTCAGCGGACTCGAGGCGTTGATCACACACACGGTGGCAGGAGTCGGCCCGCAAAAGAAGTTCGCGCTCACTCGGCGCGGCTGGACCCAGGAACAATGGGACGCCGCTGTTGCGCGGCTCCATGACCGTGAGCTCCTGGACGCCCGCGGCGAGCTCACCGACGACGGTCGCGAATTGCGCGAGGTCGTCGAGGATCTCACCGACGAGCTGGCATCGGCTCCCTGGACCGGGCTGGGCGAGGACGGCGCGGCCCGCCTTGCGGAGCTCGCCGGACCATGGCGCGACGCTGTGCTCGCGTCGGGGGTGTTCCCCCAGACGTTCTTCGGGCCGCGCTACGGCGAATCGCGCTAGGGGTGGTCCCGTTCCGCGCAGTCCGTGGTGAAATGGTGCCTGGGGTGGGTCGTCCACCGGGGGATGAGGCATATTGTGCCGCAATTCCGCCTGGCTCTGCGCAGATACGGCTACTGTCAGCGCAGCGAGCGGTGATATCGGTCGAACAGGGCACTGCAGTCACCGTCCTCGAAAACACGCACACATGGAGGAATGAATGAGCGCCTACCGGACCGTCGTCGTCGGAACCGATGGATCGGATTCGTCATTGCGTGCAGTCGAGAAGGCCGCCGCACTCGCAGGTGACGCCGAGGCGAAGCTGGTGATCGCATGCGCCTACTACCCGGCAGACCCCAAGGACATGGAGTCGGCGGCGGACACGCTGCGCGAGGATGCGTACCAGGTCACCGGGTCTGCGCCTACCTACGAGATCCTACGAACGGCGCGTGAGCGGGCTACCGCAGCGGGTGCCAAGAATATCGTCGAGCGGGCAATAGTGGGTGCGCCGGTCGATTCTCTGCTCGCCCTCGTCGACGAGGTGGAAGCGGATCTGCTGGTGATCGGCAACCGGGGACTCAACACCCTGACCGGACGCCTGCTGGGGTCCGTGCCGTCGGACGCCGCACGCAAATCGACATCAGATGTGTTGATCGTGCACACTGTTCGCTGAGTGGGCGACGTCAACAGAGATCCGTGCGGGCCGCCCGCAACATGAGTTGCGCGGCGGCCTCACCGGTGAGGCGTCCGCCGGACAGGCTGGCGGCGTATCCGGCGATGGGCCGCAGCTGCTCGAGGATCGCCGGTTCCGGCGTACCTCCCGCAAGGTGCCGGCAGGTTGCGTCCAGGAGCGCGCGCAGAGTCGAGGCAGGAACGACGGCGGGGAGGCCGCCGTCGAGCAGCGCTTGTTCGTATGCGGTGGTGCGCGGATCGATGACCGGTGTGGGGGCCACGGACTCGGCTGGCGGTACTGGAGCCGGCGCTGCGGCGGTGTCGACGGTCGGCGCCGCGGCACAGCTACTGATCGCTGCACACACCGCGAGTGCGCTGACCACGGCGGTCAGCGCTGTACGCGTTCGGCGGCGGTAGCGAAGCGGTGCGGCCACGATGATTCCCGTTCTCGTTCGTCGGGGGAACGCCGACCCGTCGGGTTGACGCCCTAGGCACGGTACATCGTCCGCTTCGGGTTCTCTGATCAGACGCGCGGCGCTGTTACCGGATCGCCTAACGCCTCCAAGACGGCCGGCAGGGGCCGCGAGTGCACTATCCCGAGGCGTTGAGTCGCGCGGGTGAGAGCAACGTACAGGTCATTGATGCCGCGCGGCGACTCGTCGAGGAGGTCCTGTGGTTCGACGATCAGAACCGAATCGAATTCCAGCCCCTTCGCGTCCTTGACGGTCAGCACGCTCACCGAATCCGAGCGAAGGTCAGCCAGGGCCGCGACGTGCTCGTGACCCGCAAGGACTGCGGTCAGGCCCGGTCCCGTCTCAGCTGCGACCTGTCGTCGAACCTCGTCGACAACAGCATCCGCGTCCACCCGTTCCGCCCACGGTGAGAATCCGGAGTCGCGGACCGAACGCGGCACCGTCTGATTCGGATCGATCTCCTCGAGTACCCGGTGCGCGAGTTCCATGATTTCCGCAGGTGTCCGGTAGTTCACGGTGAGTTCGGTCAGCTTCCACCGCTGTGCGACATAGGGTGCCAGGACGTCCTGCCAGGACGAGCTTCCTGCGGGATCACCAGTTTGGGCGATGTCGCCGACCAGAGTCATCCAGCGGTTGGGGATGCGGCGCATCAACATCCGCCAGGCCATCTCGGAGAGCTCCTGGGCCTCGTCGACGATCACATGCCCGTAGGTCCACGTGCGGTCCGACGCGGCGCGCTCGGCGGTGGTCTGGCGCTGGCCGAGATCCTGACGTTCGGCGAGCTGGCTGGCATCGATCAGGTCGTAAGCCATGAGGATCTCGGGATCGAGCTCGTCCTCGAGGTCCTGCGGTGCCGAGCCCGTGAGGATGTCCAGCGCGCCTTGGGCATCCGCGATCTGAGCACGCCACCGGCGTTGGGCGCGCTCGCGTTCGGCTGCGTCATCCACACCCAGGAGCTCGGCGAGCTCATCGAGCAGCGGTGCGTCGGCGGCGCTGAACCCGACACCCTCAGTCCGCAGCAGAGTTGCGCGCTCGTCGTCGGTGAGCTCGGCGGCCGCATCCGCCAATCGCTTCGGCGATCGGAGCAGATCTGTGAGCACCTGCTGTGGGGTGAGGTCGGGCCAGAGGTCGTCGAGCGCCGCCATGATCGCGGGATCCTCGCGCATCTCGTCCCGCATGTCTGCGACGTCCTCACGGCTGAGCAGATTGCCGCCGTCGACGACATTGGCACCGAGCGTGTCGGCGAGCTGCTGTGCGAGTGCCTCGATGACGGCGGAGACGAAGATCGGGCGTGCCAGATTGTGTGGGCGGCGCGACGAACGGGCCCGTCCCCGCGCACGGGTGACGATCTTGCGGTCGATCGTCACGGGATAGGTGTCGAACCGGAGCTCGATCGGGGCCTTCGGGACTTCTTGTCGGTCCCGCACCGCCTTCTTCAGAATCTCGATCATCGCCAGTGAGCCCTTGATTTCCCCGGCCGCCAGTGTGTCCTCCCGCGCGGCGCGGACTCCGGGGTAGAGGTCGCCGATGGTCGACAGCAGCACACCGGTCTCGCCGAGGGAGGGCAGCACCTGACTGATGTAGTCCAGGAAGGTCTCGTTCGGTCCGATGATGAGGACGCCGGCCTTCGCGAGCTGCTGGCGGTAGGTGTACAGCAGGTAGGCGGCGCGATGCAGCGCGACGGCCGTCTTGCCGGTTCCGGGCCCGCCCTGGACGACCAGCACACTCTTGTGGGTCGAGCGGATAATCGCGTCCTGCTCGCTCTGGATCGTCTCGACGATGTCGTGCATCTGACCGGTCCGGGCGGCGTTGAGGGCCGACAGCAGCGCACTTTCGCCCGCGACCCCGCCTGCGCCGGAAGCGGCGCCGTTCGCCTCGGCGGAGGCGAGGTCGAGGAACTCGTCGTTGATTCCGGTGACGGTGCGGCTCCGGCTGCGGATGTGGCGACGCCTGGTCACACCATCCGGTGCGGCCGGGGTCGCCAGATAGAACGGTCGCGCCATCGGCGCGCGCCAGTCGAGCAGCAGGGGCTCGTAGTCGTTCGCCTCGTCGAGGATTCCGACCCGCCCGATGTACCGCTGCTCCTCGTCGAGATCGATCCGACCGAAGCACAATCCGTTCTCCGCGGCGTCGTAGCGCGCCAGATCCTCGGTGTACATCTGGCTGAACGACTCGCGTTCGCTGCGAGCCTGCGGGGTGCCGCCCGACTCGAGCAACACCCGGCTCAGGCGGGTCGACGCGTACGCGCGAAGCCTGTCGAGACGCTCGTAGAGCATCGACAGATACCCCTGCTCGTGTTCGAGATCGGGGTGCACGCGGGCCTCGTCCGGCAAGAGGTCTCCTAGGTTCGGGAACGACGTGAAAAGCGCCAAAACAGTCTAGTGCGCGCTCAACGCCGCCGCAGAATCGCTGGGGCCCGGTCCCGCGGTGCGATCAGTCCTGGAGTTCGGCGGCCTTGGCGCGAGCCGCTGCCAGCGCTCGCTCAGCACGCTTGCGGGCTTGCCGGCTCAACGTCTCCCCTTGCACGGAGGCCGTCGTCGCCCACTCGCTGCCACGTTCGCGTGCGATCTGTGCCAGTTCGGTCCCGCGTTCGCGGGCGATCTCGGCTAGGACGGGACCGCGTTCGCGAGCGAGCTCGGCGAGTGCCGGGCCGCGTTCGCGGGCGACATCCGTGAGCTCGGCGCCACGTTCCTTGGCGAGATGGGCGAGGGCAGCGCCGCGGTGGCGGGCCGTGTCGAGCAGTTCGCTGCTGCGCTCACCGGCGTGCTCCGCCGCGAGCCGGGCCCGGTCGGATACGAGTTGCCGACCGTGGCCGGAATTGCGGTTGTCGTTGTTCGACAGTCTCTCCGCGGTCTCCGCGACCGACGCCTGTGCCTTGCGGGCGGCCCGGCGCCCACGCCATCCGAGCGATGGCTTCGCCTCCGTGTCGACCGCGGCAATCAGCAGCCCCCCGAGCATCGTCATGTTCTTGAAGAACTGCATGCGCTGAATCGCGCGCTGCTGTGGGTCGTCTGCGTTCCAGAAGTCGTGACCGGCCAACGTCGTGGGCACAAGTGTGCCTGCCAGTACCAGTGACGCCACCCGGGGAGCCTTCCCCACGGCGAGCAGCGCTCCGGCCCCGACCTGGATCGCGGCGTTGATCTTGACGAGTGTTTCGGGATCGGGCGGGATCCGGTCCGTCACGGTGGCGGGCAGTGTCTCGACGCTCTTCTCCAGGAACGGCGTGGCGGCCTGTGCTTTCGGGGCGGGACTGCGGAGCGTGTCGATTCCGCCGGCGATGAAGACGGAGGACAGCAGCGGGCGGGCAATACGGCGAACGATCATGGACGGCCTCCCAACCTAGGTTTCTGTTCCACCGTATCCATGCTGACGGGATCCGGCAGATGGTCGCTAGCTCAGCTGTACCGTCGAACCCGGATGTAATTGCGCAACCTGGCCCCGGCACTCGATCTCGATCGGAGGCTGGTTCCCCGCTGCGGCACTGACCTGTACTTGTCGGCCACTGATTTGTAGTCGGAGTCGGTGTCCCCGGTAGTAGATGGGAAATTCGAGTGTTCCGAGTGCTTCCGGCCAGAGGGGTGTGAACACCAATCGGCCCCCGCGAGCCTCCATTCCGGAGAAGCACCGTTGCACCAGGTCGACGCTCCCGGCCATGGCGGCCAGATGGATACCCTCCGAGGTCGTACCGCCTTGGATATCGGCGATGTCGGACTTGAGCACTCGGTCGAAGAAGTCGATGGCCTGATCGCGGTTGGCTCGTGCCAGCACCCACGAGTGCACGACTCCACTGAGAGTCGAGCCATGTGATGTCCGTGCCAGGTAGTAATCGATGGTCCGCGGGATGGCTTCGCCCGGGAGTTCGTAGCCGAGTCGCTCGAGAAGTTCGCGCAACTCGTCGGCGGACAGCAGGTAGAACAGCATCAGAACGTCGGCTTGCTTCGAGGCGCGGTAACAGTTGACGTCGTCGCCCTCTGCCTCGAGGATCCGGTCGAGACGCTGGATGTCGCCGTACTGTCGGCCGTAGCTGTCCCAATCCAACTCGGCCAGGTTCTCGTACCCCTCGAACTGGCTGATGACACGGTCGTGGAACGGAACGAACATGGTGTGGGTGATTGCCTCCCATCGCGCGATCTCCTGGGCATGGAGCCCGAGGGCTTGTGTCAGGTCCGATCTGATCTGCAACGGGATTTGGTCGAGCGCCTCTATGGCCCGCAGGATCACCCACACCGACATGACGTTGGTGTACGCGTTGTTGTCGATGCCCGCGTAGGGGGCGCCCGGATAACCGGCATGGAACTCGTCGGGGCCGATGACGCCGCGGATGGTGTACCGGTCGCGGGTCTCGTCGTAGGTGGCGCGACCGGCATAGAACCGGGCGATTTCCAACAGCATCTCGGCGCCGAATTCGATGAGGAACTCCAGATCACCCGTCACCTGGTAGTACTGCCACACGTTGTAGGCGACTGCGATCCCGATATGGTGCTGGAGTCGGCTCGGGTCCGGGTTCCAGCGCCCGGACCGGGGATTGAGGTGCAGCTGCTGGCTTTCCTCGCGCCCGTCGCTACCGGACTGCCACGGGAACATCGCTCCGGCATGGCCCGCCTCGCTCGCCGCTCGCCGGGCCTCACGCAGGCGACGGTAGCGGTACCGCAGCAACGATCGGGTGAGAGTGGGCAGTCGCAGGTTCAGCACCGGGAATACGAAGAGTTCGTCCCAGAAGATGTGCCCGCGGTAGGCCTCACCGTGCAGGCCTCGTGCAGGAACACCGACATCCAGGTCGGCGGTGTTGGGGGAGACCGTCTGCAGCATCTGAAGCAGGTGGAGCCGAACGATGCGCAGGGCGTGACCGTGGCCCTCGAGCTCGATTCCGAGGTTGTCCCACAACCGCGCCCAGGCCAGCACGTGACCGTCGAGCACTTCGTCGAATCGGGTCAGGCGGGCCAGCCAGCGGGCGGCTTCGTCGGATGGCTCGGAGACTGCATGATCGCGTCCGGTGAACACGGTCACCAGCTTCTCCAGTGTCACGGACCTGTTCGCTTCGACGTCGACGGTGATGTCGTGGCCGATCTGGCCGTCGTCGTCGACGAGTCGATACGAGCCGGCGATGCGCTCGTCGCCGTTCCACAGCGTGCTTCGGGCCGCCATCGCCACCGGAATTCGTGATCGGTTCGTCTGAACCGCGAGCAGCACCGAGTCTGCAGTGAGCTCAGTTGCCTGTAGTGGTTCGAGGTGCCGGCCCGAGAGCTGGCGATAGCGCTCGACGAGGGTGTTCTCGACCGCAGCATCCAACACCGAGCGAATCTCGAGACGACCGGACCAGTTCTCGGCCACGAACGTCGTCTCGAGGGCGCAGGCATGCGGAAGGTTCATCGCGACGAATCTCCGCTGGACGACGGAAGTGACGTGCCCGGCCTCGTCGCGGATCCGGAACCGCCGGGTGAGAACCGCCCGGCGAAGATCGAGGTATTGCCGGTAGTCGAGCAATTCTGCCGAGTCGATGTCGAACCAGGCGGCTCGCTCGGTGCGGAACGTGACGGGCAACCAGTTCGGCAGGTTGACCATGCTCTCGTTCTCGATCGTGTTCCCCGCGATCTCGTCGCGTAGTCGGTTGAAGATCCCGGCCGCGTAGGTTCCCGGGTAGTGCACGGCGTCGGCCCGAGATTCGGGCGTGCAGCCGCGGGTGGCGAAGTAGCCGTTCCCGACGGTGCAGATCGCTTCACGCAGCTTCTCGGTAGGCGGATCGTAACCCTCGAAGAACACTGTCCACGGGTCGTCGGGTGGCGGTGTGGTCGTGGGATCGCTTCCGAGTAGATCGGCGAGCCGTTGCAGAAGTTCGCGGACCTCGTCGGGGCTGTCGACCGCGAACTGCGCCGTAGACCGGCGATCGCCCTGCTCGCTGTGGCGGACCACGATCCCGACTCCCGTTGTTGCGACGGCATCGAACGCGTCCTCGTCGGTGAGGTCGTCGCCGATGTAGATCGGCAGTAGATCCGCCACATCGCCCATCCGATCAAGCACCCAGAGCAGCGCTCGGCCCTTGTCCCAATCGATATCCGGGCGGATCTCGGTGACCTTGCGCCCGTTCGTGACCCGAATCCGATCCACGCCGTTCGCGGCCGCGTACACCGCCGCGACGACCTCCTCTACTCGGTCCGGATCGACGTTGCGATGGTGAACGGCAACGGCGAATCGCTTGTGTTCCACCAGAACTCCGGGAACATCCCGGAGGCGTTCCCTCAGGGAATCGGCGACTCGCGCAAGGTCCGGTGCTGCCGCCAGCGCGGCGTCGTTCTGGTGGAACTCCCCGTCAGGCCCGAGGAGTTCGCAGCCGTGGCTGCCTGCGTACCAGATTCCCGGCACACCGACCCGTCGCTGGACGTCTGTGAGATCTCGGCCGCTGATCACGGCAAGCCGACAGTTGCGAGCCAGACGCGCGAGCTCGGTTGACATGCCGTCGACAAGCGCAGCCGCGTCGGGATCGTTGACGATGTTTGCGAGGGTGCCGTCGAAGTCGAGGAACACCACGGGTCGTCGAGTGCGCAGGATGGTGGTCGATTGGTGGCGCGATGTCAGTGCGTGCGGGAGCTCCGAGATCCGGTGGTCGCTGGTGGGAATGTCGATGTCGGCAGAGTCCGCGACCACCACGTGGGCACCGGCACGGCGCAGCGCGTCGCCGTCGTGCGCTTGGTCGACGCCGATCACGAGCGCGAAACCGCCACGTCTGCCGGCCGCGACGCCGAGCTCCGTGTTATCGATGACCACGGTCCGGGCGGGCGCAGTGCCGAGCCGGTGGGTCGCCTCGACCAGCACGGCCGGGTCGGGGACGTCAGGGAGTCCCAGTTCGTCGGCCACCGCGGCGTCGACTCGAACGTCGAACAGGTCGCCGATGCCCGCAGCGTCCAGGATCTGCGCGCAGTTGCGCCGCGCCGAGACGACGGCCGTTCCGACGCCTGCGCTGCGCAGCCGCCGTACCAGTGCAATGGTGGAATCGCGTACCGGCACTGCGCTCACCTCGGACCGGATGGCCCGCCTGAGTGCCACGGCATCGATGACGACACCGTCGAGGTCGAAGATCGCCGCATCGAATCGGCGGCGGTCTATTGCGACTCGCGTCATCGCTCGAACTCTGGTGACCTGTGCATGGCCGCCTGCTCTCCATACCGTCGATCAACGAAACGATGGCCTGCATTCAGGTGAGGTGGAGGCTTCGTTCCGTCCCGTCGTGGAAGGACATCCCGTCGATGGATCAACTTACGCCGGTTGCGGCGCATCTCACGGGATTCTTCGATCTTGACCGCGTCTCGTGACGGTGGCAACCCGATTGCGGCACGGGCAGCCAAAGGGCCCTACCCGAGCGAACCCGCGGATGGCTAGGTTCGAGGTTGAACCACCATCACGGCACACGCCACAAGGGTGAACCATCATGACGGACACGCGCGAATCGCACATGACGCAGTCGGACTATTTCTCCTGGAACCTGGAACATGATCCGATCATGCGATCGACGATCGTGGCCGTCGTCATCCTCGACACGACGCCGGACTGGGATCGCTTCGTCACCATGATGGACCGAGCGACGAGGGTGGTTCCGAACTTTCGGCACAGGCTCGTCCGTGTCGGGTACGGGTTGGCCCCGCCGCACTGGGAGGTGGATCCCGACTTCGACCTGTCGTGGCACCTGCGGCGCCTGGCGCTTCCCGCGCCGGCGGACCTGGAAGCTGTTCTCGAGGTCGCGCGCCGAAGTGGGATGGGGGCATTCGATGCCCACCGGCCGCTCTGGCAGTTCACACTTCTGGTCGGTCTCGACGACGGCCGTGCGGCGCTGGTTCTGAAGGTCCATCATTCGTTGACGGACGGTCTCGGCGGAATCCAGATCGCGGGCGAGATCGTCGATTTCGCCCGCGAGGGAACCGACCGAGGGCCGCTCCCTCCCGCGCCGTCTCCGACAGTGGTGAGCGCCCTCGCGGACACGTTGCAATGGCATGTGGAGACGGGCGTCGCCCTGGCACGAAGGGGCATCGGCGCGCTCGTTCCGACGGTGCGGAGCACGATCGCGAACCCGTTCCGCGCGTTGCAATCCGCTGCCACTACCGCCACCGCGGTCGTTCGTTTCGCGCGCCCGATCCCGAACACCCTCTCTCCCGTCATGACCGAACGCAGCCTCGGGCGGCGTTTCGCCGGGATCGATATTCCGTTCGAGGCGCTGCATCGCGCGTCGAGACATGCCGGAAGCACGCTCAACGACGCGTTTCTCGCTGCGTTACTGCTGGGGGTGCGTGAGTACCACGAATTGCATCACTCGACCGTCGAACAACTGCGCGTGATGGTGCCGGTCAGCATGCGCACGGAATCCGACCCGATGGGAGGCAACCGAATCACCCTGGTCCGGGTCGCGCTACCCGCGAACGTGACAGACCCGGCCGAACTGATGCACCGCGTGGGCGAGATCGTCAGCATGTCGGGCCACGACCCGGCGCTTCCGCTGTCCAACGCCATCGCCGGCGCACTGAACCTGCTCCCCAACAGCTACCTGGCCTCGGTCTTCAAACATGTCGACTTCCTGGCTTCCGACGTTCCCGGTTCACCTGTGCCCATGTATGTCGCCGGTGCGGAGATAGAGAGGTACTACGCCTTCGGGCCGACACTCGGCACCGCCCTCAACGTCACACTCATGTCCCATACCGGTACCTGCTGTGTGGGAATCAACGCAGACGCGGCGTCGGTACCGGATCTGCCGGTCATGACCGAATGCATCAAGAACGGCTTCCGCTCGGTCCTCAGCGTTGGCATGGGGGCAACGCCCACTTCGCCGGACCTGACGCCGTCGTGGGGGAGACCTCATGGTGCCTGCTCGGACACAGTTGTAGAGAGTTAGCGGGTCCCCCTTGTAGGTTGGGCTGCGTTGGGTGGCTACACCTACGGAGGGGCGACAATGTCGCAACACGAACTCGAGTCCGCAGTTTTTCACCAGGATGTCCTCAAATATGTCGATCTCGGTGAGGGTCCACCAGTCGTGCTCGTGCACGGACTGCTCGGCTCACACGAGTCGTGGGGTCCGCAGATCGACATGCTGGCCGAGAAGTACCGTGTCATTGCGCCGGACCTGTTCGGCCACGGCGAATCAGACAAACCACGGGGTGACTATTCGCTCAGTTCCCACGCCGCGACAGTGCGTGATCTCATGGACCACTTGGAGATCTCCTCGGCCCCTCTGGTGGGCCACTCGCTCGGCGGCGGGATCATCATGCAGATGGCGTACCTTTTTCCCGAGCGGGTGGAACGGCTGTGCCTGGTGAGCAGCGGTGGTCTCGGACCCGAGGTGAGCTCGTACCTCAAGGCGGCGACGTTACCGGGAAGCGAGTTTGTGCTGCCCGTCCTCGCGTCCGGCTGGGTCCGGCGGAACACCGAGGCCGTTCTCGGATTGTTGGGTCGCACGGGCCTGCCCGTGCAGCCGAGCCGCAGTGCTGTCGAGACGTGGCGCTCGCTGGGAACGGTGGCAGACAGGGCCACCCGGGACGCATTTCTCGCATCCGTCCGCGCGGTCGTGGGTCCGCGCGGGCAAACCGTCAGCGCCAAGCAGCATTTCCCGCGGTTCGAAACGTTGCCAGCGATGCTCATCTGGGGCGGCAAAGACACGATGATTCCAGCGCACCACGCCGAGAACGTCCGCGAGGAAGTGCCCAGAAGTCAGATCGAAGTCTTCCCCGACGCTGGCCACTTCCCTCAACTGGACGAGCCTTACCGCTTCTTCCGGGTGCTGGACACGTTCCTGCGGGCCGGCACGGAGGAACCGTCGAACGGCTGATCGGCCCAGTCTCCGCACCGGTGAGTGTGACGGCGTTGTCACCAACCGCGTTCGCGCCACTCCTGCAGGTGCGGCCGCTCGGCGCCGAGGGTCGAGTCCTTGCCGTGGCCGGGGTAGAAGGCGGTGTCGTCGGCAAAGCGCCCGAACAGTTTGGTTTCGACGTCATTCATGAGCGACGTGAAACGCTCGGCGTCGGGTGTCTTGCCGACGCCGCCCGGGAACAGCGAGTCTCCGGTGAACAGGTGGACCCGGCCGTGCTCGGTCTTCTCGGTCAGTGCCAAGGTGATCCCTCCGGGCGTGTGCCCGTCGAGGTGGATGACCTCGAGCGTGAGATCGCCCACCGTGACGGTGTCGCCGTCGGTGAGGTGACGCGCCGGGGTCACGGACAGAACCTCCGAGTCGAGCGGGTGCGCCGCGGTCGGCACGCCGGTTTCGTCGGCCACCTCGGCGAGTGCGAACCAGTGGTCGTGGTGCTGGTGGGTCGTGACGAGGAGCTCGAGCCGCGATGTCTGCTCGCCGATCAGCTGCAGGATGCGGGGCGCATCGTTTGCGGCATCGATGAGCAGCGAACTTCCGGTTGCGGCGCATGTGAGGAGGTAGGTGTTGTTGTCCATCGGTCCGACCGACATCTTGATGATCGTCGCACCGGGCACCGTGCGGCGCTGTGCGCCCGCAGTGCCCGAGAGATCGCCGGTGTAGTTGTCGTCGATGGTGATGTGCTGCTGCTCCATGATCGGGAGGCTACCGTCGAATCGGGGCGTTGCCGTGTGTCGACGTAGATCGTTGGGAAACCCGCTGGTCGGCGAACTTGTCGGTGTCCGCGCCTACCATGGGCTGCGCCCGGACGAGTGTTCACGGGCCGACCGAAGTCGAGAAGGGAATTACGTGTGGCGGATCGCCTGATCGTGCAAGGTGCGCGGGAGCACAATCTGCGAGGGATCAATCTCGATCTGCCCCGGGACAGCCTCATCGTGTTCACCGGACTGTCCGGGTCCGGTAAGTCCAGTCTCGCATTCGACACCATCTTCGCGGAGGGGCAGCGCCGCTACGTCGAGTCGCTGTCCGCGTACGCGCGCCAGTTCCTCGGGCAGATGGACAAGCCGGATGTCGATTTCATCGAGGGGCTCTCACCTGCAGTCTCGATCGACCAGAAGTCCACCAACCGCAACCCGCGGTCCACCGTCGGCACCATCACGGAGGTCTACGACTACCTGCGCCTGCTGTATGCGCGCGCAGGTTCCGCACACTGTCCTGTGTGTGGTGAGCAGATCGCGCGGCAGACGCCGCAGCAAATCGTCGATCAGGTTCTCGCGATGGAGGATGGCACCCGCTTCCAGGTGCTCGCCCCGGTTGTCCGGACCCGCAAGGGCGAGTTCGTGGACTTGTTCGAGCAGCTCAACACCCAGGGTTACTCACGTGTGCGGGTCGACGGCGTCGTACATCAGCTCACGAATCCGCCGAAGCTCAAGAAACAGGAAAAGCACGACATCGAGGTTGTCGTCGACCGCCTCACAGTCAAGGCGAGTTCCAAGCAGAGACTGACGGACTCCGTCGAGACCGCTCTGCGCCTCGCTGAGGGCATCGTCGTCCTGGACTTCGTTGACCGCGAGGAGAACGCGCCGGACCGTGAGCGGCGCTTTTCCGAGAAACTCGCGTGTCCCAACAGCCACCCGCTGTCGATCGACGATCTCGAGCCGCGCTCATTCTCGTTCAACTCGCCGTACGGCGCGTGCCCGGAGTGCACTGGCCTCGGCATCCGCAAGGAAGTCGATCCGGACCTCGTGGTGCCGGATCCGGATCTGAGTCTCGAGGACGGGGCGATCGCGCCGTGGTCGATGGGTCAGAGTTCCGAGTACTTCGGCAGGTTGCTGTCCGGCCTCGGCGACATCATGGGCTTCGATATGACCACGCCATGGAGCAAGCTGCCGGCAAAGGCTCGCAAGGCGATCCTCGAGGGCAGCACCGAGCAGGTTCACGTCAAGTACAAGAACCGCTACGGCCGGACGCGTTCGTACTACGCCGAGTTCGAGGGGGTCATGCCGTTCCTGCACCGGCGGCTCGAGCAGACCGAGTCAGAGCAGATGAAGGAACGCTACGACGGCTACATGCGGGACATCCCCTGCCCTGCCTGCAACGGCGCACGACTGCGGCCGGAGATCCTGTCCGTCACTATTGCGTCGGAGGTCTACGGCAAGAAGTCGATCGCGCAGGTCTGTGAGCTGTCGATCGCGGACTGCGCCGCGTTCCTCAACAGTCTCACACTCGGTTCCCGTGAAGAGGCGATCGCAGGTCAGGTACTCAAGGAGGTTCAGGCGCGGCTCGGGTTCCTGCTCGACGTCGGGCTCGAGTACCTTTCGCTCGCCCGTGCGGCGGGCACCCTGTCCGGCGGCGAGGCCCAGCGTATTCGGCTCGCCACTCAGATTGGTTCCGGGCTCGTCGGCGTACTCTACGTGCTGGACGAGCCGTCCATCGGCCTGCACCAGCGCGACAACCGGCGACTCATCGAAACCCTCACTCGCCTACGTGATCTCGGCAATACGCTGATCGTCGTCGAGCACGACGAGGACACCATCCGGACCTCGGACTGGGTTGTCGACATCGGGCCGCTGGCCGGCGAGCACGGCGGTCGGGTGGTGCACAGCGGCACCTACAAGGATTTGCTGACCAACAAGGAATCCCTCACCGGCGCATATCTTTCCGGTCGCAGCACCATCGACGTTCCAGCGGTGCGCCGAGCGGTCGACCGGAAGCGTCAGGTCACCGTTGTCGGCGCCCGCGAGAACAACCTCAAGGGCATCGATGTCAGCTTCCCGCTCGGGGTCCTCACCTCGGTCACCGGGGTGTCGGGGTCGGGCAAGTCGACACTGGTCAACGACATCCTCGCGACTGTCATGGCGAACAAGCTCAATGGCGCCCGCCAGGTTCCTGGCAGACACACCCGGATCAACGGCCTCGACCAGCTCGACAAGCTCGTGCAGGTCGACCAGTCGCCGATCGGGCGGACACCGCGATCCAATGCCGCCACCTATACCGGCGTCTTCGACAAAATTCGCACCCTGTTCGCGGCCACGACCGAGGCCAAGGTTCGGGGGTACCAGCCGGGACGGTTCTCGTTCAACGTCAAGGGTGGCCGGTGCGAGGCGTGCTCGGGTGACGGCACACTGAAGATCGAGATGAATTTCCTGCCGGACGTCTACGTTCCGTGCGAGGTGTGCCATGGGGCTCGGTACAACCGCGAGACGCTCGAGGTCCACTACAAGGGCAAGACGATCGCAGAAGTCCTGGACATGCCGATCGAGGAGGCCGCCGATTTCTTCGAGCCGGTCACCTCCATTCACCGATACCTGAAGACACTGGTGGAGGTTGGTCTCGGCTACGTTCGACTGGGTCAGCCCGCACCCACGCTCTCCGGCGGCGAGGCGCAACGAGTCAAGCTCGCGGCCGAACTGCAGAAGCGGTCGACGGGACGCACTGTGTACGTGTTGGACGAGCCGACCACCGGTTTGCATTTCGAGGATATTCGTAAACTCCTCAAGGTGGTCAACGGTCTGGTCGACAAGGGCAACTCGGTGATCGTGATCGAGCACAACCTGGACGTGATCAAGACGTCCGACTGGATCGTCGACATGGGACCCGAGGGCGGCTCGGGCGGCGGCACCGTGGTTGCAGAGGGGACGCCGGAAGAGATTGCAGCAGTGGCCGAGAGCTACACCGGCCGCTTCCTCAAGGAGGTTCTCGTCGCCCCGAGTGCGGGCGGGAACGGTGCCGCCGTAGGGGCGGCTCCTGCCCGGAAGGCCGCTACCCCGCGTAAGCGGGTCAAGAAGGCTGCTGCCGCCGTCGGCTGATGCCGACGCGGCCGAGGTGATCGACCGGCATCATCTCCAGGAAGACGTATTGCGGCGGTGGGGAATGATGCCGTTCCCCACCGCCGCAATACCTCAGGAGTCGAGGGTTACTGGGGGGTTTCCTGCTGCGCAGAGCTGTTCATCAGGCCGCTGATGATGGCGGTCAGGTCGATGTCGCCATTGGCGATTGCTGCGAGTAGACCGTTGAGGATGGTGGTGATCGATCCCATTCGATACTCCTTTGGTTCGGGCCTTCGGGGAGGTGAAGGACCCAGTGGGGGGTTTGCGTGATCTTGATCGCGCAAGGGGCACGCTACCAATGCAATTGCGTTGCGCGATGGACTTTCGCGATTCGAATTCTCGTGTCTGCCATCGCGCTTCCTGCTGCGTGCGGCCGGATTTCCCCCAGTCGGACATATGTCCAGCTCGAACCGGGCTACGTTGGGACGATGGTGTGTGCATCACTGACGTCATGGCGGGGGGCGGTGCTGTCGCCGGTATCGAACAGTGCCACCGGCGCAGGCGGCGGAACTGAGGCGACCGCGATCCTGGACTGGCATCATCCGGCGGTGGAAGAGTTGCATCAGGCGGCCATGTCGCGATCGGCGACGGAGAACCCTGCCGACTTCCTGATTGCTGCTCACGCGCTGGTGCGACAGGAGATTCGCGCGGTGTACGCATTGGACGAGGCGCAGCCGGCGTCGGTGACCGTCCGACGCGGTCGCGGATCCTGCAGTCAGCGGCTTGCGGTCGTCGAGGCGATGGCCCGCCGAAACGGGATCGCCACCCGGACACGGGGCTACCTCGTCCGCGGCGAGTTCTGGTACCCGAGGTTCCGTCGACTGCGCGTGCTGATCCCGGATCGGGTCCTCGTGGCCTGGCCTGAGTTTCGTCCCGGTGGTCGCTGGCTCGACGCGTCGGCGGTGTTCGGCCCGGTCGGGTGTGAATCGACGGCACCGGATCCCTTCACCAACGACGGGGCGGAGACGCTGTTCGACGCGCTGAGTCGTGCGCCGCTCAGCTGGCGGCCGGCGGACCGGCCTTGCATTGACCTGTCGGGGCATGTCGAGGCCGACCTCGGACTTTTCGAATCGCGTGACGCGCTGTTCGCCGAGTACGGCCAGACGATAATCGAACCCGTTCGATCACTGATCGACCCGGTGTTCTCCCGTTGGGGGGCCTCCCGTCGGGGGCGGGGGCGCCCCCGGTGACCTGCCGTCAGCTGTTGCCGAGTGCGTGTGCGGCCGATACCGAGCGCGTCACGAGCTCCGTCAGCGCGGCGTCGTCAACTTTCGCGAGCCGCTTGATGTACAGGCAGCCCTTGCCTACTCGGTGCGGGCCGAGTTGCGCGAGGGTTGCCGTCTCGGCCTCGAAATCCAGCGTCAGATACAGCGCCAGTGCGGTGGTCCTGGGGGAGAAGCCGATGAGCGCCGTCTCGCCCGAGTGTCCGCTCGCATAGCGGTACGTGCGACGGCCGAAGCCGACGATGCTGGTTCCCCACATCGTTGCGGGTTCCCCGGTGATCGTGCCCATGATCGCGCACAGGTGTCGAGCGTCGTCGCGAGCAATGGGGTCGGCGATGCCGTCGAGGAATTCCGCGACGCTCGCGTCGGTGGCATGGGTCTTGTTCGCGCTGGCCATGAGGGCACGTTAGGACACTTCGGGTCCATCCGCTGCCGCCGACGCCTTCGGTCGCGGGCGGCGAAACCGGCTGGGTGTCAGTAGACGGGACCTGTGTACTTCTCGCCCGGGCCCTTGCCCGGCTCGTCGGGATGCGCCGATGCCTCGCGGAATGCGCGCTGCAGCGCCTGCAGTCCTTCACGAATGGGTCCGGCATGTGGACCGAGGTACTCGACCGAGGCCGTGACCAGACCTGCAAGTGCGGTGATGACTCGGCGGGCCTCGTCCAGATCGAGATTGGGGCTGGTGTCAGGATCGGGATCCGACAGGCCGAGTTTCTCGGCAGCGGAGCTCATCAACATGACGGCGGCGCGGCTGATCACCTCTATGGCCGGGACCTCGGCAAGTTCGCGCACATCGGTGAAATCGTCCTCGGCGTGCTGTACGGAATCGGCCGGATCGGGGTTCTGCGTCATACCCATGAGGATCCCACCCCGGCCGTGGCCGCGAGCAGGGCGGTCCGAGGGATCGGGAGCGATTCGATTGTGGGATGCAGTGGTGCTAAGCTTTCCAGCACGACCGCCCTAGGCCTCGGCCGAGGGCAGCAAAGTGGAGTCCGACTCCCACCTCTGCGCGACACACTCTGTGTGCAGTTCAGTGGTCCGGTCGCCTCACGGGAGCAGTCTCGGTGGGGCTCCTTCGAGGTCGATGCCCGTTGACGGGTGTCGAGCATAGTTCGAGGGGGATCGTGGTTCCGGCAATCCGGATCCGCTGTCCGACCGGTCGACATCGGGCCCCGCACGGAGAGTTCACTCTCCGACGCGGGGCTTTCTTGTTGGGGCACAGGGCGCACGGGCTGCGGCGCGGTCACCGGACTGCACCGCTCAACCTAGGAGGCCCCATCAGCACTGAGACCCGCATCAACGATCGCATCCGCGTTCCCGAGGTTCGCCTCATCGGACCCGGTGGTGAGCAGGTTGGGATCGTGCGTGTTGAAGATGCGCTCCGCGTCGCCCTCGAGGCAGACCTCGACCTGGTCGAGGTGGCTCCCGATGCCCGTCCTCCGGTCTGCAAGATCATGGACTACGGCAAGTTCAAGTACGAAACGGCGCAGAAAGCGCGCGAATCGCGCAAGAACCAGCAGCAGACCGTCATCAAGGAGCAGAAGCTCCGTCCGAAGATCGACGATCACGACTACGAGACCAAGAAGCGGAACGTCATTCGCTTCCTCGAGGCCGGATCGAAGGTCAAGGTCACGATCATGTTCCGTGGCCGCGAGCAGTCGCGTCCCGAGCTCGGGTTCCGCCTGCTGCAGCGCCTCGGCGCCGACGTAGCGGACCTCGGTTTCGTCGAGACCTCCGCGAAGCAGGACGGTCGCAACATGACGATGGTGCTGGCTCCGCACAAGGGCGCGAAGACCCGTGTCAAGGCGCAGGAAGATGCCGCACCGGGTCACACCCCGGCCGGTGAGACGCCGAGCAGCTAGGCCAGATCACTTCACGCAAGACCGAAGTACAGAGAACACAAGAACTGAGGACTCCATGCCCAAGTCGAAGACCCACAGTGGCGCCGCGAAGCGATTCAAGGTGTCCGGTAGCGGAAAGATCCTGCGCCAGAAGGCCGGACGTCGCCACCTCCTCGAGCACAAGAGCTCGCGGGTGACCCGTCGCCTCGACGGCACTGCCGTCGTCAGCGAGAAGGATGCTCCCCGCATCAAGCGCATGCTCGGTATCTGAGCGAGTTCTTCCCCTACTTGACCGCCTGGGGTGCCGTCAGCGCCCCAAAGATTGACAGGATTTTGCAGTGGCACGCGTAAAGAGGGCTGTCAACGCCCAGAAGAAGCGTCGTTCGATTCTCGAGGCGTCCAGCGGCTACCGCGGGCAGCGTTCGCGCCTGTACCGCAAGGCGAAGGAGCAGCAGCTCCACTCGCTGACCTACGCCTACCGTGACCGTCGTGCGCGTAAGGGCGACTTCCGGAAGCTGTGGATCACGCGTATCAACGCCGCCGCGCGTGCGAACGATATGACCTACAACCGCTTCATCCAGGGTCTGACCGCCGCGGGTGTCGAGGTTGATCGCAAGATCCTCGCCGAGCTCGCAGTCTCTGACGCCGAGGCATTTGCCGGCCTGGTGGCCATTGCGAAGGCGGCACTGCCGGCCGACGTGAACGCCCCTGCCGGGGATGCAGCCTGAGTCAGCTGTTCCGGAACCGACCCGTGGACCCGTTCACCGAACGGACTCCACGGGTCGTTTCTGCTGTCAAGCTCCTGCGCGGCGCAGAGCGCAGGAAGACGGGTCGTTTCCTCGTCGAGGGTGAGAACTGTGTCGCCGAGGCGCTCTCGTCCGCGCCGGTGCACGAGCTGTTCTTCACGGAAGCCGCGGCTGAGCGTTACCCGGATCTGATCGAGCGGGCGATCGCTGCCGGAGTCCGCACCTCGCCCGTCACCGATCGGGCGATCCGCGCCCTCAGCGACACCGTCACCCCGCCCGGGCTGGTGGCGGTCTGCGATGTCCTCGACGTGCCGTTGACGAAGGCGGTGACGCCGACGACGCGGCTTCTCGCGGTCCCTGTCTCGATTGCCGAACCCGGCAACGCCGGAACTGTCATCCGCGTGGCCGATGCAGTCGGGGCGGACGCGGCGATTCTCGCCGGTGACAGCGTCGATCCGCACAACGGCAAGTGCGTGCGGGCCTCGGCCGGCAGCCTCTTCCACATCCCGGTCGTGCGTGAGCGCGACACCGATTCCGTGCTCGACGCGCTCAGCGGCGCCGGAATCCAGCTGCTCGCGACGGCCGCGGACGGGGAGATCGACCTCGACGAGGCCGACGAGCTGCTCGCCCGCCCCACGGCGTGGTTGTTCGGCAATGAGGCACACGGTCTGGACTCGGCAGTAGCCGCCCGCGCCGATCACCGCGTGCGGATTCCCATCCGAGGTCGTGCGGAGAGTCTGAACCTGGCGACCGCGGCGTCGATCTGCCTGTACGCAAGCGCCCGCATCCAGCACCGGAGCTCGTGACCCGTTCCGCAAACGCGTGCGTGGCGTCCGCGGTCGATCGCCTAGGATTCGGGTGTTGTGCCCGCGCGCTGATATCCATCGATTGACTAAGGAGTTGCACCGGTCGTGGCTAAGAATGAGGGCGGCGCCCCGCCGACTGTCGATGCGAATGCGCTCACCGAGGAGGCGCTCAGCGCTGCGGCGCTCGCGGCCGAGGAGGCGTTCGCCGAGGCCGCTGATCTGGATGCGCTTGCAAAGGCCAAGATCGAGCACTTGGGCGACAAGTCCCCGATCGCCCTGGCGAAGCGCGGTCTGGGTGCCTTGCCCGGAAACGAACGTGCCGACGCCGGCAAGCGAGTGAACGTTGCACGGACCCGTGTCAGCACTGCCTTCGACGTGCGGCGTGAGGTTCTGCTCGCCGAGCGTGATGCCGCGGTCCTGGTGGCCGAGGTCATCGATGTCACCCTGCCGGCGCGGCGCCGTCCGGTCGGCGCTCGTCACCCGATCACGATCATCTCCGATCAGATCGCCGACGTGTTCGTCGCGATGGGATGGGAGGTCGCCGAAGGCCCCGAGGTCGAGACCGAGCACTTCAACTTCGATGCGCTGAACTTCCTGCCGGATCATCCGGCCCGCACGATGCAGGACACCTTTCACATCGCACCGCCGAATTCGCGGCAGGTACTGCGCACCCACACCTCACCGGTGCAGGTCCGCACGATGCTCGAGCGCGAGGTGCCGATCTACGTGGTGTGCCCCGGCCGAACCTTCCGCACTGACGAACTCGACGCCACCCACACACCGGTGTTCTCTCAGGTCGAGGGTCTCGCGATCGACAAGGGCCTGACAATGGCGAATCTGCGCGGCACGCTCGACGCCTTCGCGCGGGCACTGTTCGGTCCTGATACCCGGACCCGGATGCGCCCCAACTACTTCCCCTTCACCGAACCGTCCGCCGAGGTGGACGTGTGGTTCCCGAAGAAGAAGGGCGGAGCCGGCTGGGTCGAGTGGGGTGGCTGCGGCATGGTCAACCCGAACGTGTTGCGCGCCAGTGGAATCGATCCCGAGGAGTATTCGGGATTCGCATTCGGAATGGGCATGGAGCGAACCCTGCAGTTCCGCAACGGTATCCCGGACATGCGTGACATCGTCGAGGGCGACGTGCGCTTCACGCTGCCCTTCGGTGTGCAGGCATGAGAGGTGGATCCTGCGGAATGCCCAGAGATCACAGACTTCACGAGCGAGAGAGCTGAGAAGACGTGCGAGTAGCGCAATCGTGGCTGACCGAGATTCTGCAGCGGGCGACGCCCGACTGGCAGGTGAATGCCGAGGAGTTGGACGCAGGCTTCGTCCGCGTGGGTCTCGAGGTCGAGGAGGTCGACCAGCTGGAGCCGGTGGCGGGCCCGCTGGTGGTGGGTCGGGTCCTGGAGATCGCCGAGCTGACCGAGTTCAAGAAGCCGATCCGATTCTGCAAGGTGGACGTCGGGGCCGACGAGCCGCAGGAAATCGTATGTGGCGCCCGCAATTTCGCCGAGGGTGACCTGGTCGTCGCCGCGCTGCCCGGGGCGGTGCTACCCGGGGGATTCGCGATCGCGTCCCGCAAGACGTACGGCCAGGTGTCGAACGGCATGATGTGTTCGGCGTCCGAGCTGGGCATCGGCAAGGATCATTCGGGCATCCTCGTGCTGGAGCCGGGCACAGCAGAGCCGGGGACCGATGCCAACGAGCTGCTCGGCCTCGACGACACCGTCATCGAGCTGAACATCACGCCCGATCGCGGCTACTGCTTCTCGGTCCGCGGACTCACCCGCGAGCTGGCGTGTGGTTTCGACCTCGGGTTCGCCGATCCGGCGGACGTCGCGGCGCTGCCGTCGGACGGCGGCGAGGCGTGGCCGGTGCAGCTCGAACCGGAGTCCAAGGCCACGCGGTTCACCGCGCGCAAGATTGTCGGCATCGACCCGAAGGCGGTCAGCCCCTGGTGGATGCAGCGTCGTCTGCTGCTGTCGGGCGTCCGGCCGATCTCGCCGGCCGTGGACGTCACGAACTATGTGTTGCTCGAGCTCGGGCAGCCGCTGCACGCGTTCGACGCCGCGAAGGTCAGCGGCGGACTGGTCGTCCGGCGTGCGACCGAGGGGGAGAAGCTCACCACCCTCGACGGCGTCGAGCGCACGCTCGATCCGGAGGACGTCGTCATCACCGACGACACCGGCGTGATCTCGCTGGCCGGCATCATGGGCGGCGCGAGCACCGAGGTGGGTTCCGAAACGGTCGATGTGCTGCTCGAGTCAGCGACCTGGGATCCGCTGGCGGTGTTCAAGACCGCACGTCGGCACAAGCTCACCAGTGAGGCGAGCAAGCGGTTCGAACGAGTCGTCGACCCGCGGGTGGCGCTGCCCGCACTCGATCGTGCCGCGGCGCTCCTGGTGGAGATCGCGGGCGGTACCGTCGAACCGGTCCTCACCGACGTCGGTGCTGTCGCAGCGTCCGTTCAGATCCGGATGGACATCGACCTGCCGGACCGGGTGGCGGGCGTGACGTATCCGAACGGCACCGCTGCGCGGCGCCTGACGCAGATCGGCTGCACTGTCGAGGTCGGAGTCAGCGAGACCGGCCACGGACAGCTCGTCGTGACCCCGCCGTCGTGGCGTCCGGATCTGGTCCAGCCAGCGGACCTGGTCGAGGAGGTGCTTCGGCTCGAGGGTCTCGAGCAGATCCCATCGGTACTGCCGCAGGCGCCGGCCGGCCGGGGTCTGACCGGCAAGCAGCGTCGGCGCCGTTCGGTGGGCCGCCTGCTCGCGGCCGACGGGTTCGTCGAGATCCTGCCCCCGGTGTTCCTGCCGCACGCCGTGTTCGACACATGGGGCCTGGATGCCGACGATCCGCGCCGCAACACCTCCAAGGTGCTCAATCCGCTGGAGTCGGATCGGCCCGAGCTGGGGACGACCCTGTTGCCGGGTCTGCTCGAGGTGTTGGCGCGCAACACTTCCCGTGGTCAGCGTGATCTGTCGCTGTTCGGTATCGCGCAGGTGGTGCAGCCGGGGTCGGACACCAAACCTGTGGACGCCCTGCCGGTGGACCGTCGCCCCACCGACGAGCAGATCGCCGATCTGCTGAAGTCGCTCCCCGCGCAGCCGCTGCACGTCGCCGTGGTCCTGTCGGGACTGCGTGATCCCGCGGGTCCGTGGGGTCCGGGGCGCCAGGCGGAGGCATCGGACGCGTTTGCGGCCGTACAGACCATTGCCGACGCTGCCGGTGTGACGGTGGAGCTGCGGGCCGCGCAGTACCTGCCGTGGCATCCGGGGCGCTGCGCCGAGGTGCTGCTTGACGGTGTTGTCGTCGGCCACGCCGGCGAGCTGCACCCAGCGGTGCTCGAGCGGGCCGGATTGCCGGCGCGCACATGCGCCGTCGAGATCGATCTCGATGCGCTGCCCATCACTGAAGTGCTTCCCGCGCCGCGGGTCTCGCCGTTCCCGGCGGTGCTACAGGATGTTGCCGTCGTGGTCGGGAAGTCGGTGTCGGCCGCTTCCGTCGAGACGGCGCTTCGCGCCGGTGGTGGCGAGTTGCTCGAGGACATCCGGCTGTTCGACGTGTTCGAGGGCGAGCAGGTGGGCGAGGGTCGTAAGTCGCTCGCGTACGCACTTCGGTTCCGCGCGGTCGATCGCACGCTCACCGAGGACGAGGCGAGTGCTGCGCGCGATGCGGCCGTCGCGGCGGCGACCGAGTCTGTCGGCGCGGTGCTCCGCGGCTGACCCGTCGAAACATCCGGTGAGGGGCTCCCCTCGGTAGCCTGGACAGTGCTACCGGGAGGAGCCCCTCATGGTCGATATGGACGACACACTCGCGCGACTGCGCGGGCTCGGTGATGCGGAACTACTGGCTGCGATTCTCGCGGTCACGGCGGAGCGTCCGGGACTGTTGCCGGTTCACACCGCTGCGGCGATGCTGGCCGCGGGACGTGGACACACGCCGGACATCCCGCCGGATCCGTCGCGCCCGGCAGCGCCGCCGGATGTCCCACCGCCGACGACGATCGGTTCGGTTCCGCCGCCCGACTACACCGAGGCCGGGGTACCGACGTTCGACCGGGTGCGCGACCAGATCGAGGAACGCTTCGGATCCGCTCTCGGCTCGGAGGAGTTGGAGCGTGACAGCGAGGCCCGGCGCGACCTCGACGAGCAGTGGCAAGCTCGGGAGAAGGCCAGCCGCGACAGGCTCGACGAGATCCGCCGGTCCATGCGCAGGGATTGACGCTGGGAGGTGTCAGTGCCGTTCGAGGATTGCCGAGAAGTCGCTTCCTACCGGAAGTGTTCCGTACTCGAGATCGCGGTCGGCGCCCATCCGTGCCGCGACGAATGCGTCGGCGACAGCGGTCGGCGCCGTCCGTAGGAGCAGTGAGCCCTGCAGCCCCAGCGCCATGGCGGCCGCGACCGGCCGGGCCCGGAACTGCGCCGTCGCCGGATCGAGGGTCGCGAGGTCGGTGAGCATCGTGCGGACCCGGTCCAGGTGCTCGTCGAACACCGACGACGCGCCCCGCGCGAGGTTCAGTTCGGCGTCGAACGCCCGGACCGACTCGGGCTCGCGGGTCATCGCGCGCAGCACGTCGAGGGCGATGACGTTGCCCGATCCCTCCCACACCGCCATCACTGGCTGCTCGCGGTACCGGCGCGCGAGCGGAAAGGCCTCGGTGTAGCCGTTGCCGCCGAGACACTCGAGCGACTCGTACGCGTGATGTGGCCCGCGCTTACAGATCCAGTACTTGCTCACCGCGGTCGCGAGCCGGCGGAATGCCTTCTCCGAGTCGGACGCGTCGTCGTCGTGGGCGCGCGCCAACCGCAGGGCAGTCGCCGTCGCGGCCTCGGACTCTAGGGCGAGGTCGGCGACCACCGCCGTCATCGCGGGCTGGTCGATCAGCGTCGCACCGAATGCCGATCGGTGGCGCACGTGCCACAGTGCCTCCGCGACTGACTGCCGCATACCGGCGGCGGAGCCGTAGACACAGTCGAGCCGGGTGCGGGAAACCATCTCGATGATCGTGCGGACCCCGCGCCCGGGCTCGCCGACGAGGTGGCCGATCGTTCCGTCGAGCTCGATCTCCGAGGACGCATTGGACTTGTTGCCCAGCTTGTCCTTGAGCCGCTGGATACGGAACACGTTGCGGGTACCGTCGTCGAGAACCCGCGGAACCAGGAAGCAGGAGAGCCCCTCCCGTGATTCTCGGTCGCTCCGCGGGCTGCGCTCCCGCGATTCTCGGTCGCTCCGCGGGCTGCGCTCCCGCGCGTTGGCGAGTACCAGGAATGCGTCCGACATCGGGGCCGAGCAGAACCACTTGTGCCCGCTCAGCAGGTAGGTGCCGTCCGAGAGTGGCTGGGCGACAGTAGTGTTGGCGCGGACGTCGGATCCACCCTGCTTCTCGGTCATCGCCATGCCGAACAGCACGCCGGGCTTGTCGCCGGGCGCGGCGAGGGCGCCGTCGTAGCCGCGTGAGTACACCCGCGGTAGCCAGCGCTGCGCCAGTTCGGGCGCGAACATCAGCGACGGGACGGCGGAGTGGGTCATCGAGATCGGGCACGCGTGGCCGGGTTCGAGCTGTGCGAAGAGCATGAAGGTTGCAGCGCGTGCGACATTCGCCCCGGGCCGAGGTTCGGCCCATGCGGAGGTGTGCGCGCCGTACTCGACAGCGGCGGAGATCACCTGATGGTAGGCGGGGTGGTACTCGACCTCGTCGATGCGGTGTCCGTAGCGGTCGTGCGAGTGCAGTCGGGGGAGCTCAGTGTTCGCAAGTTCTGCTGCGTGCTGAAACTCTGCGGTGCTGACGAGTGCGCCCACCTCGGACAGGTGCGCCGACGCCCACGAGGCGTCGTAGCGGGTGACGCCCTCGACGAGTGGTTTGTTGGTGGTGAACTCGTTGATGTCGACTCGCGGTGGGGCCTGGTTGAACACTTCGTGGGTGCGATGTCCGCCGATGGTCGTGCTCGTGGAGTCCTGCGCTGTCGTCATGGCCGATACCCTTCCGCCAAACTATGAATCACAATTCAGTTCTTTTCGGTGACTGTAGAACGAATTCCCGCGGCGGGCAATGGCTCCGCGGGTCGCGCAGTCGGATTTACGGAGGTGCTCCGATCGAAGTCGATGCCCGGATGCTGACGAATCGCGGACTTCGGGGGTGCTGGTGATCCGGCCGATCGAGAAGCCTGAGATGAATAAGTTTGCATGATGGTGCATAATCATCCGCATGGGTACTTCTGGAGAATCCGGAACGTCGGCGAGCGGTAACCCGCTGTCGATCAAGGTCGCGATCGCGGGTGCGAGCGGGTATGCGGGCGGGGAAATCCTCCGCCTGCTGCTCGGCCACCCCGCGTATCGCGACGGTTCACTCGTGATCGGTGCGCTCACCGCGGGCGGTAACGCCGGCACCACACTCGGCGCACACCACCCGCACCTGGTGCCGCTCGCCGACCGTGTTCTCGCCGCCACGGACATCGAGACGCTGTCCGGTCATGATGTCGTGTTCCTCGGTCTGCCGCACGGTAACTCCGCCGAAATTGCGCGTCAGCTCCCCGAATCGACGGTGATCATCGACTGCGGCGCCGATTTCCGGCTCACCGACGCCGATGCGTGGGAGAAGTACTACGGCAGCCCCCATGCCGGTAGCTGGCCGTACGGTCTGCCCGAGCTGCCGGGCGGCCGGGACAAGCTCGTCGGCGCCACCCGGATCGCGGTGCCCGGGTGCTACCCGACTGCAGCGAGCCTGGCGCTCGCGCCCGCCGTCGCGGCAGGTGTCGTCGAACCGCGGGTCAACATCGTGGCGGTCAGCGGAACCTCGGGCGCCGGCAAGGCGCCCAAGGCGGATCTGCTGGGCTCCGAGGTCATGGGCTCGGTCCGGGCGTATGGCGTCGGGGGTGCCCACCGGCACACTCCGGAGATCAGGCAGAACCTCTCCGCTGCGGCCGGCACCGATGTGACCGTCTCGTTCACGCCGGTGCTCGCCCCGATGCCACGAGGCATCCTCGCCACCTGCACCGCGCCCACCACATCGTCCGTCGACGAGATCCGGGCGGTCTACGAGAAGGCCTACAAGAGTGAGCCGTTCGTCCACGTGCTGCCCGAGGGCCAGCTGCCGCAGACCGGTGCGGTCGTAGGCTCCAATGCGGTGCAGATTTCTGTCACCGTCGACGAGGGGGCCGGCCTGCTCGTGGTGATCGCGGCGATCGACAACCTCACCAAGGGCACCGCCGGAGGTGCCGTCCAATCCATGAACCTGGCCCTGGGCCTGCCCGAGACCGATGGTCTCTCGACCGTGGGAGTTGCACCGTGACAACCGAATCCGACTTCGCTGACGCCATCGAGATTGCCGGTGGTCGGCTGATCCGCACGCAGGGGGTCACCGCACCGGCGGGCTTCCGCGCCGCCGGTATCAAGGCCGGTATCAAGGTCAGCGGCCGCTCCGATCTCGCGCTGGTCTTCAACGAGGGCCCCGAACTGGCAGCCGCCGGTGTGTTCACCGCCAACAAGGTCAAGGCTGCACCCGTCCTGTGGTCGCAGCAGGTTCTCACCACCGGTCGACTGCGGGCAGTCGTCCTCAACTCCGGCGGAGCCAATGCGTGCACCGGGGCGCCCGGATTCCAGGACGCCCACAAGACGGCCGAGCACGTGGCTGCGTCGCTCAGCGACTGGGGCACCGAGACCGGCGCGATCGAGGTCGCGGTGTGCTCCACCGGGCTGATCGGTGACCGGCTGCCGATGGACAAGGTTCTCGCCGGCGTCACCGAGATCGTGCACGAACTGGCCGGCGGCATCTCTGGTGGCACCGACGCCGCACACGCCATCATGACCACCGACACCGTTGCGAAGCAGGCCGCGCTGCACCACGGCGACAAGTGGAATGTCGGCGGCATGGCCAAGGGTGCCGGCATGCTCGCCCCGTCGCTCGCGACCATGCTGTCGGTCATCACCACCGACGCCGTCGCGACCGCCGAACAGCTCGACGAGGCCCTGCGGTTCGCGACACGGTTGTCGTTCGATCGGCTCGACGTCGACGGCGCCACTTCCACCAACGACACCGTGCTGCTGCTCTCCTCCGGAGCCAGCTCGGTCGCCCCGTCACAGGAGGAGCTCAACGCCGCGGTCCTGGCGGTGTGCGACAGCCTCGCCGACCAGCTGATGGCCGACGCCGAGGGTGTCACCAAGCGGGTCCGGGTCACCGTCAGCGGCGCCGCATCCGAACAGGACGCGCTCCTCGCCGCTCGGACCGTCGCCCGCGACAGTCTCGTCAAGACCGCGCTGTTCGGCTCCGACCCCAATTGGGGCCGCGTGCTCGCCGCGGTGGGGATCGCGCCGGTCACGCTCGACCCGGACCGGATCTCGGTGTCGTTCAACGGCAATCCGGTGTGCATCGACGGTGTCGGCGCTCCCGGCGCGCGCGAGGTGGACCTGTCCGGTATCGACATCGACCTGACCATCGAACTCGGCGTCGGCGAGCACAGCGTCACCATCCGCACCACCGACCTGTCGCACGCGTACGTCGAAGAGAACTCGGCGTACTCGTCATGAGCGGCGGCATCGGCGACACGGTGGTCACCGACCCGAGCATCGCGAATCTGACGTCGAGTCAGAAGGCGTATGTCCTGGCGGAGGCGCTGCCGTGGCTGCAGCGGTTCCACGACAAGGTCGTCGTGATCAAGTACGGCGGCAACGCGATGATCGACGAGGAACTCAAGAGCGCGTTCGCGGCGGACATGGCGTTCCTGCGCACGATCGGCATCCACCCGGTCGTCGTGCACGGTGGCGGCCCGCAGATCAACGCGATGTTGAAGCGGCTCGGCATGGAGGGCGAATTCCGCGGAGGCTTCCGCGTCACGACGCCCGAGGTCATGGATATCGTCCGGATGGTCTTGTTCGGTCAGGTCGGCCGGGAACTCGTCGGCCTCATCAACGCACACGGCCCATTCGCCGTCGGCATCTCCGGTGAGGACGCACGGCTGCTGACCGCGACCCGCCGCACCGTGCAGGTCGACGGCGAGGCCACTGACATCGGACTCGTCGGCGACGTCACCACCGTCAACCCCGAGGCCGTGCTCGATCTCATCGCTGCCGGACGCATCCCGGTCGTCTCGACGATCGCGCCCGACGAGGACGGCGTTGTGCACAACATCAACGCCGATACTGCGGCCGCCGCCATCGCCGAGGCTATCGGTGCAGAGAAGCTCGTCGTCCTCACCGACGTCGAGGGGCTGTACACCGACTGGCCCGATCGCAGCTCGCTTGCCTCCGAGATCGACACGGCCGCATTGCGTCTGCTGTTGCCGAGTCTCGACTCCGGGATGGTCCCCAAGATGGAGGCCTGCCTGCGGGCCGTGGAGGGCGGCGTGCCCACCGCGCACGTCATCGACGGCCGGGTGGCACACGCGGTCCTGCTCGAACTCCTCACCGGCGAGGGCATCGGCACGATGGTTGTCCCCGCCCCTCACACCACCGTCAGCCCTGCAACCCCGGAAGGACTGGAATGACTGCCACGACGGATCTCCAGCAGCGCTGGTCCGGCGCACTGATGAACACCTACGGCGTGCCGCGGGTGGCGCTGGTCCGTGGCGAGGGCGTGATCGTCACCGACGCGGACGGGAAGCAGTACCTGGATCTACTCGCGGGCATCGCCGTCAACATCCTCGGACACGCGCATCCTGCGATCGTCGATGCGGTCACGACGCAGCTCTCGACACTCGGACACGTGTCGAACCTGTACGTCAGCGAACCCGCCGTAGAGCTGGCCGAGCACCTCCTCGCGCAGTTGGGTGCCGGCGACAACGCCGGTTCCGTCACCGGACGGGTGTTCCTGTGCAACTCGGGAACCGAGGCCAACGAGGCCGCGTTCAAGCTGGCGCGGGCGACCGGCCGGCGCAAGATCATCGCTGCCGAGAAGGCGTTCCACGGCCGGACGATGGGCGCGCTCGCGCTCACCGGTCAGCCCGACAAGCGCGCGCCGTTCGAACCGATGCCCCCCGGTGTCGAGCACGTGCCCTACGGTGACCTCGACGCGCTGGACCGCGCCGTCGACGAGGACACAGCTGCGGTGTTCCTCGAACCGATCATGGGCGAGGGCGGCGTCGTCGTTCCGCCCGAGGGCTATCTGGCCGGTGCGCGGCGGATCACCGCCGAGCGCGGCGCACTCCTGATCCTCGACGAGGTGCAGACCGGAATCGGCCGCACCGGCTGGTTCTATGCGCATCAGGCCGCGGGCATCGTGCCCGACGTGATGACGCTCGCGAAGGGCCTCGGCGGCGGCATGCCGATCGGTGCCTGCATCGCTACCGGCGCGGCCGCGGAGCTGTTCGGTCCGGGCAAGCACGGCACCACGTTCGGTGGCAACCCGGTGTGCGTGTCCGCGGCTCTAGCGGTGCTCCAGACCATCGCGTCCGAGGATCTGCTCTCGCACGCCGACAACGTCGGCAAGGTCCTTGCCGCCGGTATCGAGGGGCTCGAGCACCCGCTCGTCGACCATGTGCGTGGTTCCGGTCTGTTGTTGGGTGTCGTCCTCACCGAGGACGTGGCCCCTGCAGTCGAGACTGCGGCCCGTGACGCCGGGTACCTGGTCAACGCGGCCCAGCCCGGTGTGGTGCGGCTGGCACCCCCGCTGATTCTCACGGAGTCGCAGGCGGAAGGATTCGTCGCGGCGCTGCCTGCGATCTTGGACAGTGCTGTAGCGATTACTGGAGGCAAAACCACATGACGATTCGGCACTTCCTGAGGGACGACGACCTCACTCCGGCGGAGCAGGCGGAGGTTCTGGAGCTCGCCCGTGAGTTGAAGGCGAATCCGTATGCGCGGCAGCCACTCGCGGGCCCGCGTGGCGTCGGCGTCATCTTCGACAAGAACTCGACCCGAACCAGGTTCTCCTTCGAGATGGGTATCGCACAACTCGGCGGGCATGCGGTGGTCGTCGACGGGCGCAACACCCAGCTCGGCCGCGACGAGACGTTGCAGGACACCGGGCGCGTGCTGTCCAGGTTCGTCGATGCAGTCGTGTGGCGCACGTTCGGCCAGGAACGCCTCGATCAGATGGCCGAGGGCGCCACCGTGCCGGTAGTCAACGCGCTCTCCCGCGAGTTCCATCCGTGCCAGGTGCTGGCGGATCTGCAGACCCTCGCCGAGCGCAAGGGCGAGCTGAAGGGTCTGAGGCTCACTTACCTGGGCGACGGCGCCAACAACATGGCGCACTCGCTTCTGCTCGGCGGTGCCACGGCAGGAATCCACGTCACGATTGCGGCCCCGGCTGGGTTTGCTCCCGCGCAATGGGTGGTCGACGCCGCGCGGGTCCGGGCAGAGCAGACGGGCGCGATGATCACGCTCACCGAGGACCCGCAGGCCGCGGTTGAGGGCGTCGACGCGTTGGTAACCGATACGTGGACGTCGATGGGGCAGGAGGACGACGGGCTCGACCGCGTCGGGCCGTTCCGTCCCTTCCAGATCAATGCGGATCTGCTGGCAAAGGCGGCACCGGACGCAGTTGTGCTGCACTGTTTGCCCGCCCATCGCGGCGAGGAGATCACCGACGAGGTGCTCGACGGTCCGCAGTCGGCGGCGTGGGACGAGGCGGAGAACCGGCTGCATGCGCAGAAGGCGCTCCTCGTGTGGTTGCTCGAACGTGCCGGGACCCGGCCGTGACCTCCGCCCCGGGCCCGCACTCCGCGCCGACCGCCGCCGTCGCGCATACGCGCGCCGGCCGGCAGGCGCGGATCACCGCGCTCGTCGCGGAGCGGCATGTCCGTAGCCAGGGCGAGCTCGCGGCGCTACTCGCCGCCGAGGGAATCGAGGTGTCCAACGCGACGCTCTCGCGTGACCTGGAGGAACTCGGCGCGGTGAAGCTGCGGGCCGCCGACGGCGGGGCCGGGGTGTACGTGGTGCCGGAGGACGGTTCGCCCGTCCGCGGTGTGTCCGGAGGCACCGACCGGCTGTCGAGGCTGTTGGGGGAGCTGCTGGTCTCCACCGACGCCAGCGGCAATCTGGCCGTGCTGCGAACCCCGCCGGGGGCCGCGCACTACCTGGCCAGCGCCCTCGACCGGGCCTCACTGCCCGACGTCGTCGGCACCATCGCCGGCGACGACACAATCCTGGTCGTGGCCCGCGAACCGCTCACCGGTGCTGAGCTTGCCGCGGCGATCGAACGCCTGGCCTGACCACTAGACTCTTGTTGAACAATTCGATTTTCTAAGGAGCACACACACCATGGCTGATCGCGTCGTACTCGCCTACTCGGGCGGGCTGGACACCTCCGTAGCCATCAGCTGGATCGGCAAGGAGACCGGCAAGGAGGTTGTTGCTGTCGCGATCGATCTCGGCCAGGGCGGCGAGGACATGGAGGTCGTGCGTCAGCGTGCCCTCGACTGCGGCGCCGTCGAGTCGGTCGTGGTGGATGCGCGCGACGAGTTCGCGAACGAGTACTGCCTGCCGACGATCCAGGCGAATGCGCTGTACATGGACCGCTACCCGCTGGTCTCGGCCATCAGCCGTCCGCTGATCGTCAAGCACATCGTCGAGGCTGCTCGTGCACACGGCGGGACCGTGGTCTCCCACGGCTGCACCGGCAAGGGCAACGACCAGGTCCGCTTCGAGGTCGGCTTCGGCGCCCTCGCGCCCGACCTGGAGGTCATCGCACCGGTCCGTGACTACGCGTGGACTCGCGAGAAGGCGATCGCCTTCGCTGAGGAGAACAGCATCCCGATCAACGTCTCGAAGCGTTCGCCGTTCTCGATCGACCAGAACGTGTGGGGCCGCGCGGTGGAAACGGGCTTCCTCGAGGATCTGTGGAACGCGCCGACCAAGGACGTCTACGACTACACCCAGGATCCGACGCTCAACTGGAACGCCCCCGACGAGCTGATCATCAGCTTCGAGGCCGGCAAGCCCGTGGCGATCGACGGCAAGCCGGTCACCGTGCTCGAGGCCATCCAGGAGCTCAACAAGCGTGCAGGCGCCCAGGGCGTCGGCCGCCTGGACGTCGTCGAGGACCGTCTCGTCGGGATCAAGAGCCGCGAGGTCTACGAGGCCCCGGGAGCAATGGTGCTCATCACCGCGCACCAGGAGCTCGAGCACCTCACGCTCGAGCGTGAGCTGGGCCGTTACAAGCGTCAGATGGAGCAGCGCTGGAGCGAGCTGGTCTACGACGGCCTGTGGTTCTCCCCGCTCAAGGACGCGCTGGACACGTTCGTCGCGAAGACCCAGGAGCGGGTCACGGGCGACATCCGCCTGTTCCTGCACGGTGGCGCGATCACGGTCAACGGCCGTCGAAGCCCGGAGTCGCTGTACGACTTCAACCTCGCAACCTACGACGAGGGCGACTCGTTCGATCAGTCCTACGCCAAGGGCTTCGTCAACATCCACGGCCTGTCTTCCAAGGTCGCCGCGAAGCGCGATCTGAGCCTGTAAGCGATGTCGGACAACGGCAGCAGCTCTCACGGGACAAATGAGGGTGCCCTATGGGGTGGCCGGTTCGAGTCCGGACCGGCCGCCGCCATGGCCGCCCTGAGCAAGTCCACCCACTTCGACTGGGTCCTGGCGCCGTACGACGTGCGGGCGTCGCAGGCGCACGCACGTGTGCTGCACAAGGCGGGTCTGCTCAGTGACCAGGATCTGGCCACCATGCTCGACGGCCTCGGCCGCCTCGCCGACGACGTCGCGAGCGGCGCGTTCGGGCCCGCCGAGTCCGACGAGGACGTCCATGGCGCCCTGGAGCGCGGTCTGATCGAACGGGCCGGTCCCGAGGTGGGCGGTCGGCTCCGTGCCGGTCGCTCCCGCAACGACCAGGTGGCCACGCTGTTCCGGATGTGGCTGCGGGATGCGGCACGGCGGGTAGCCGACGGTGTCCTCGATGTCGTCGACGCCCTCGCGACGCAGGCGGCGGCGCATCCGGATGCCGTGATGCCGGGCAAGACGCATCTGCAGGCGGCGCAGCCGGTGCTGTTGGCACACCACCTGCTCGCGCACACTCATCCGCTGCTGCGCGACGTTGCGCGTCTGCGGGACTTCGACAAGCGGGCCGCGGTGTCCCCGTACGGGTCCGGCGCGCTCGCGGGCTCGTCGCTGGGTCTGGATCCGGACGCGATCGCCGCTGAGCTGAAGTTCGATTCGGCCGCCGAGAACTCGATCGACGCGACGTCCTCGCGCGACTTCGCGGCCGAGGCGGCGTTCGTGTTCGCGATGATCGCGGTGGATCTCTCGCGGATGGCCGAAGAGGTCATCATCTGGAGCACACCGGAATTCGGCTACATCACACTGGCCGACGCCTGGTCGACGGGTTCGTCGATCATGCCCCAGAAGAAGAACCCGGACGTCTCCGAACTCACCCGCGGCAAGGCCGGACGCCTCATCGGCAACCTGACGGGTCTGCTGGCGACTCTCAAGGCGCAGCCGCTTGCGTACAACCGCGACCTGCAGGAGGACAAGGAGCCGGTCTTCGACTCGGTGGCTCAGCTCGAGCTGCTGCTTCCGGCGATCACCGGACTGGTCTCCACCCTCGAGTTCCATACGGACCGGATGGCAGAACTGGCGCCGGCCGGATTCACTCTCGCGACCGATATCGCGGAATGGATGGTGCGCCAGGGTGTTCCGTTCCGTGTCGCCCACGAGGCGGCCGGTGCGTGCGTTCGCGTCGCGGAGGCTCGTGGCGTGGGACTCGACGAACTCACGGACGAGGAGATCGCCGCTGTGGACGCGGCGCTCACACCCGCAGTCCGTGACGTCCTCACCGTCCACGGTTCGATCGCCTCGCGGAACGCGCGCGGCGGTACGGCCGGGGTGCGGGTCGCCGAGCAGCTCGGTGGCGTTCGTCGGTCCGTCGAGGCGCTACGGGAGTGGACCGGCGCATAAGGCCGCCCCGGTGGCACGTCCGTCTCGGGCAGTTGGTGCCTCGGTGACACGTCCGTCACGGACAGTAAGTAGTGTGAGCCCCATCGAACGGAATGTGATGCAAGTCACGATGGGTTGCTGGGGAGTGCGCTAGTGGGTCTGAGCTCCGAATACGTGGTCGGGTCGCTTCGTCGGGCGGTGGCCACGGCGCAGAACGGTCTCGAGGTGGTGCGGCTCGGCGGTCTGGAGACGGGGGCGACTCCGTCCCCGTTCCAGGTCGTCGAGCGCGCACCGATGTACCGGTTGCGGCGCTACTTTCCGGATACCGACCCGGAGCTGACCGGGCCGCCGATCGTGCTGGTTCCGCCGATGATGATGTCAGCGGACGTGTACGACGTCACTCGGGATCAGGGCGCGGTCGGAATCCTGCACGAGATGGGTATCGACCCGTGGGTCGTCGACTTCGGGTCTCCGGACTCCGAGGAGGGCGGCTGGGATCGCACCCTCGCTGACCACATCGTCGCGATCAGCGAGATCGTCGACCGAGTCCACGAGCTGACCGGACGGGACGTCCACCTGTCCGGCTACTCTCAGGGCGGCATGTTCTGCTATCAGGCCGCCGCGTACCGGCGTTGCCGAAACATCGCGAGTCTGGTGACCTTCGGCGCCCCCGTCGATACCCTCGCAGCGCTGCCGTTCGGCATTCCGGAGGTACTTGCGACCAGGGCCGCTGACCTGCTCGCCGACCACGTCTTCAGTCGCCTTTCCATCGCGGGGTGGATGGCACGCACCGGGTTCCAGTTGCTCGATCCGGTGAAGACTGCGAAGTCCCGGCTCGAGTTCCTTCTGCAGTTGCACGACCGTGAGGCTCTGCTGCCGCGCGAGCAGCAGCGCCGCTTCCTGACGCAGGACGGCTGGGTGGCATGGTCAGGTCCGGCGGTCGCGGAACTACTCAAGCAGTTCATCGTTCACAACCGTATGATGACCGGTGGTTTCGTCATCAAGGACGTTGCGGTGAGCCTCGCCGAGCTGTCCTGCCCGATCCTCGCCTTCGTCGGCGAGGTCGACGATATCGGCCAGCCGCTCGCGGTGCGTGGCATCAAGCGGGCGGCCCCGCGCGCCGAGGTGTTCGAGTCGACTTTACGCGCCGGGCATTTCGGACTCGTTGTCGGTTCGGCAGCGGCGGTTCGGACGTGGCCCACCACGGGTGAATGGGTGATGTGGCGAGAGGGCACGGGGCCGCGGCCCGAGGCGGTCGAGGTGATGATCCAGGAAGAGCCGTCCGACAACGAGACCGGTGTGAGCATGACCAACCGGATCACTCACACAGTCGCGTCCATCGCGGAAGTCGGTGTCGGAGTGGGCAAGGGGATCGCGGACCTGGCCACCGACACGGTGCGAGGGACCCGCGAGATCTCCATCGAGGCGGCCCGGGCGCTACCTCGGCTTGCCCGGCTCGGTCAGCTGCAACCACACTCTCGGATCTCGCTGGGGCTCCTGCTGGCCGAGCAGGGCCGCAAGGTGCCCAAGGGGGAGTGCTTCCTCTTCGACGATCGGGTTCACACCAACGCCGCCGTCAACACGCGCATCGACAACGTCGTCCGCGGCCTGATCCACGTCGGCATCAGGCCGGCAAATCACGTCGGTGTCCTCATGGAGACTCGACCCAGCGCGCTGGTCGCGATCGCGGCGCTCTCGCGTCTCGGTGCGGTCGCGGTACTACTGCCACCGGGCGGAGATCTGGCGGCGGCGGCTCAGCTCGGGGGCGTCGACCGTATCCTGGTCGACCCCGACAATCTCGAGGATGCAGTCGCGACCGGCAAGAAGGTCCTCGTGCTCGGCGGCGGCGAATTCCGTGGTCTCGCGGTCGAACTCGGGCCGGATGTCGTAGATCTCGAGCAGGTGGATCCGGCAGCGGTGACCCTTCCCGGCTGGTACCGGCGTGACCCGGGGCTGGCCGGCGAACTTGCGTTCGTCATCTTCAGTGGTTCGCGCGGTGGCCTCGAGGCCAAATACATCACCAACTATCGGTGGGCGCTGTCCGCGTTCGGTACCGCATCGGCGGCTTCTCTCAGTCGTGGCGACACGGTGTATTGTCTTGCACCGCTGCACCATTCGTCCGGCCTGATGGCCACGCTCGGTGGTGCGATCGCCGGCGGTTCGCGCATCGCGCTATCCCGTGGTCTCGATCCCGACCGCTTTGCCGAGGAGATCCGGCGGTACGGCGTGACGGTCGTCAGTTACACGTGGACGATGCTCCGCGAGATCCTCGGGGCCAAGTCGCTTCCTCTGGACGAGGGTCATCCGGTTCGGCTGTTCATCGGTTCGGGCATGCCGCCCGGCATCTGGAGGCAGACCACCGAGCGTTTCGCGCCCGCGCAGGTACTCGAGTTCTACGCCTCGACCGAGGGCGACGTCGTCCTCGTCAATGTCTCGGGTGCGAAGGTCGGCTCGAAGGGGCGCCCGCTGCCCGGCAGCGCGGAGGTGCGGCTGGGCGCCTACGACCCCATCGCGGGCCGGCTGCTCGAGGATGAGCGCGGATTCGTCCGGGTGTGTGAGGACGACGAGGTCGGGCTTCTCCTCGGCCGTCCCGGCGCCCGTTCGGAGGCCGCCACCGGGGTGATGCGCGGAGTGTTCGCGGCCGGTGACTCATGGGTGCCGACCGAGAACCTTTTCCGGCGTGACGCAGACGGTGACTACTGGCTGGTCGATCACAAGCGCACGGTTGTCGCCGCCGCTCGTGGCCCGGTGTTCACGCAGCCGATTGTCGATGTCCTCGACCAGATGCCGCAGGTCGACCTCGCGGTCGCCTACTCGGTGGCCGCTGGAGCACACGATGTCGCGGTTGCGGCTTTCACAGTCCACGACGGTCGGGTGCCCAGCGTTGCCGAGGTCGGCGCCGCGCTCGGACAGCTTCCCGAGGATCAGCGTCCGGACCTGGTGCACGTCGTCGATCAGATTCCGATCGGTGCCACCTATCGCCCCAGTGCTGCCGAGTTGCAGGCCGCAGGGCTGCCGAAGCCGAGCGTGCGTTCGTGGTACTTCGATTCGGAGGCCGGACGGTACAGGCGCTTGACGAAGGCGGTAGCCGCCCGATTCGCTCAGATGCCGGCGAACTCGGGTGACAGGCCGGCAAAGCCGGGTGGGGTGCCCGCGTAGTCGGCCAGCACCCCGACTTGTAGCCTGGACCTGCCGAGATCCAGGACGGCCCGAGAGGACTTCACGTGGTTATTGATCCGACCCTGCTCAGCATTCTGGCGTGCCCGCAGGACAAGGGTCCGCTGTTGCTGGTTGGCGACGAAGTGCTCTACAACCCACGTCTGCGTCGGGCGTATCCGATCGAGAAGGGCATCCCTGTGTTGCTGATCGACGAGGCCGTCGATGTCGACGATGCCACGCACGAGGATTACGCCGCGCGTGGGGTGGGTTCGGGCGGCTGATCAGGCTCGCCGGTCACGGTGTCCGGCGGCGCAGGGTTGCGGCGCCGAGCCCCAATGCGACCACCACGAACAGCGTGACGACAGCGATGTCCCGCCCCATGAGTGCGGTAGTTCCGGGATGGGTTGCGACCTGCTGCAGGGCCTCCACCGCGTAACTGAGCGGCAGGGCATTGCTGATCCACTCCAGCCACTGCGGTAATTGCCCGCGGGGGACCAACAGCCCGCACAGCAGCAACTGTGGGATGACGATGACCGGCATGAACTGCACCGCTTGGAACTCGGTACGGGCGAACGCGCTGCACAGCAGACCCAGCGCTACGCCCAGTACTGCGTTGACGATGGCAATCAGCAGCACCCAAGCGACATTGCCCTCGGTGGTCAGGTTCAGGAATCCGAAGGCGACTGCGCAGGCCAGTCCCGCCTGCGCGGCCGCGGCGATCGAGAACGCGGTGCCGTAACCCGCGAGGAGGTCGAGTTTCGACAGGGGAGTGGTGAGCAGGCGCTCGAGGGTCCCGGAACTGCGCTCGCGCTGCATCGCGATCGAGGTCACCAGGAACATGACCACGAACGGGATGATCCCCAGCATCGTGATCGCGACGCGATCGAATAGTGGAATCTGTCCGGGCGGGGTGGGCACATTCTGGTAGAGGAAGTAAAGCAGCACCATCAGGAGCGCCGGTACCAGCAGAATCATCGCGACGGTGCGACGGTCGACCCGAAGCTGGCGCAGGATCCGCACAGTGCTCGACCCGTAGATGCGGGGGGTGATGATCATTGCGAAGCACCCACCTGTTGTTCACGGATGAGGGCCAGGAAGGCCTGCTCGAGGTTCGATTTACCGGTACGACGGCGTAGTTCGTCGGGCGGAACCTGTGCGAGTAGGCGTCCGTTGCGCATGAGGAGCAGATTCTCGCAGCGGTCGGCTTCGTCCATCACGTGACTCGACACCAGCAGTGTCGTGCCCTGGTCTGCCAGGGCCTGGAAGTGTCCCCACAGTTCGTCGCGCAGAACGGGATCGAGGCCGACGGTCGGTTCGTCGAGCACCAGCAATTCGGGGCGTGCGACCAGCGCGCATGCCAGCGACACCCGGGCTAGCTGACCGCCGGAGAGGTCGCCGGCCCGGTGGTGGATATGGGTGGTGAGCCCGACGGCCTCGATCGTCTCGAGAACCGCATCGCTTCCGCTTCCGTACAGCGACGCGAAGTACCGCACATTCTCCTTGATCGTGAGGTCCAGGTAGACACTCGGCGCCTGGGTGACGTAGCCGACCCGGCTACGCAGGAATGCCGTGCCGGCGGAGCGTCCGAGGACGGTGACGGTGCCGGACTCGACGATCTGGGTGCCGACTATGCACCGCATCAGTGTCGTCTTCCCGCAGCCCGACGGTCCGAGCAGTCCGGTGATCGTTCCGCGCTCGATCGTGAGGGTCAGGTCGCACAGTGCGGGTACGCCGCCTCGCCGGACGTCGAGATTGCAGATCTCGACCGCGGGGGAGTCGGCTGAGGGAGGGGAGCCGGGCATGTCGGCCTCGATTCATCGAATGATGAACTCATCGTCTGATGAACTATTCGCTCGTGAGGAAGTTCAGGTCAACGGTCCTCGGGTCTCGAACGCGCACACGTGGACAATCGATCTTGTGACCATCCTGGGACGAGACAGACTGCGCAACGTCACCGACCCGCTCGACGCAGCCCGTGCCGTGCTGGGTGCCAAGCTGACGGTCGGAGCGGTTACGGTCCGTATCGTCGAGGTGGAGGCCTACGGAGGCGATCCGGCGGGGCCGTGGCCGGATCCGGCGTCACACTCGTTCAGGGGACGCTCGGCACGGAACGCCGTCATGTTCGGGGAGGCCGGCCACCTGTACGTCTACCACAGCTATGGCATGCACTACTGCGCCAACGTTTCCTACGGACCGGAGGGTGTCGCGGGAGGGGTATTGCTACGGGCAGGTGAGGTTCTCGCCGGTCACGTCGTGGTTGCGGCTCGGCGCCGCAGCGCCCGGCGCCCCATCGACGCCGCACGGGGACCCGGGAACCTCGGCTCCGCGCTGGCGCTTTCCCTCGAGGACAACGGCGCCGACCTGTTCGGGTCGGGGGAGGGCGCCCGACTCGTTCTCGGCCCGCCGATGGAGGTCGCGAGCGGCCCCAGGGTCGGGATTTCGGTTGCGGCCGAGCGGCCGTGGCGGCTGTGGATCCCCGGATCGCCTGCGGTCTCCTCCTATCGCCGCAGCCCGCGCGCACCCGCCGTCAACTGACGGTGGGATGATCGGGTGCGTGACTGAGAACATCCTTGACGAACTGACCTGGCGTGGGCTCATTGCCCAGTCGACCGATCTGGACGCACTGCGTCGTGAGACCGAGGCCGGTCCAGTCACGTTGTATGCCGGCTTCGATCCGACCGGTCCGAGCCTGCACGCCGGGCATCTGGTGCCGCTGCTCGCGCTCAAGCGCTTCCAGCGGGCGGGCCATCGCCCAATCGTGCTGGCCGGTGGCGCCACCGGCATGATCGGTGATCCGCGCGACGTCGGCGAGCGGGTCATGAACACCGCAGACACCGTCGCGGACTGGGCCGAGCGCATCCGTTCGCAGCTAGAGCGCTTCGTCGACTTCGACGAATCCCCGACCGGTGCGGTGATCGAGAACAATGCCAATTGGACTTCGAAGCTGACCGCGATCGACTTCCTGCGCGACATCGGTAAGCACTTCTCGGTGAACGTCATGCTCGCCCGTGACACCGTCAAGCGTCGGCTCGAGTCCGACGGCATCTCGTACACCGAGTTCAGTTACATGCTGCTGCAGGCCAACGACTTCGTGCACCTTCGCCGCAACTACGGCTGCGCACTGCAGGTCGGCGGCTCCGATCAGTGGGGCAACATCATCGCGGGTGTCGATCTGAACCGGAAACTCGATGGTGCGTCGGTACACGCGATGACGGTTCCGTTGGTGACCTCGGCCGACGGTAAGAAGTTCGGAAAGTCGACCGGAGGCGGCAGTCTGTGGCTCGACCCGGAGATGACCAGTCCGTATGCCTGGTACCAGTACTTCGTCAACACCGGCGACGCCGACGTCATGCGGTACCTGCGCTGGTTCACATTCCTCACCCAGGAGGAACTCGCCGAGCTGGAGTCCGCGACGGCCGAACGTCCGCAGGCTCGTGAGGCACAGCGCCGGCTTGCGGCTGAGATGACGACCCTCGTGCACGGCCAGGCCAACACTGATGCCGTCGAGCTTGCGAGCCGGGCGCTGTTCGGCCGCGCCGAACTCGCCGATCTCGACGAGTCGACTCTCTCGGCCGCATTGACAGAGGCTTCGGTTGCCGAGGTGCGCGCAGGGGAGCCGTCCACGATCGTCGATCTGCTCGTGGTGACCGGGCTGTGCGAGAGCAAGGGCGCAGCGCGCCGGGCCGTGAAGGAGGGCGGCGCTTCGGTGAACAACCAGCGGGTGGCGGGTGAGGACTGGGTGCCCGGCGCCGGTGACCTGCTGCACGGACAGTGGTTGGTGATCCGCCGCGGAAAGAGGAACTTCGCGGGCGTCAAGGTTCTCGCCGGCTGACGTGGCACGTGCCACAGAGATTCAGATCGAGCCGAACGGGGCGGGGTAATCCTCGCCCCGTTCGGTCTACCTGGCGGTTCGCCAACCCGAGGACAGTGAATGAGCGCCTGACCAGGCGATTTGGCATTGGCCGTCGAGTTCGCGTAACTTAATTCAGGTCAGAGTGACACGGACACCGACCCGGACCTGAGGGACTGGGAAAACGAGGTTGTACGGAGAGCGCCTGAAAATCCGGATGTGAAGCTTCCTGTAGGGTTGTGGAGCGTGTTCGGGTGGCTGGGAGAGGGTCGGGTTTGCACTCGGGTCTGTTACCGGTTAGGCTGGAACAGTTGCCCCGAAACGATGAGCCTGTGGGTTCGGAGTGGTGGTGTGCGCGTGTTCTTTGAGAACTCAACAGTGTGTCGATGAATGTCAGTGCCAATTATTTTGGTGCCCCGCATCTTTTTTGGGTGTGGGTTTGCTGATTGTTCCATTCTTCCGTCTGGGATGGTCAGCGCAATAGCTAGTTTGAGTTTTTTTGCTAGTGATTTGACTCGATGTCTATGACTGATTGGTGGCTTCGGCTGCGTAATCTAGAGTCTTCAACGGAGAGTTTGATCCTGGCTCAGGACGAACGCTGGCGGCGTGCTTAACACATGCAAGTCGAGCGGTAGGGCCCTTCGGGGTACACGAGCGGCGAACGGGTGAGTAACACGTGGGTGATCTGCCCTGCACTTCGGGATAAGCTTGGGAAACTGGGTCTAATACCGGATATGAGCCTCTACTGCATGGTGGAGGTTGGAAAGGTTTACTGGTGCAGGATGGGCCCGCGGCCTATCAGCTTGTTGGTGGGGTAATGGCCTACCAAGGCGACGACGGGTAGCCGGCCTGAGAGGGCGACCGGCCACACTGGGACTGAGACACGGCCCAGACTCCTACGGGAGGCAGCAGTGGGGAATATTGCACAATGGGCGAAAGCCTGATGCAGCGACGCCGCGTGAGGGATGACGGCCTTCGGGTTGTAAACCTCTTTCAGCAGGGACGAAGCGAGAGTGACGGTACCTGCAGAAGAAGCACCGGCCAACTACGTGCCAGCAGCCGCGGTAATACGTAGGGTGCGAGCGTTGTCCGGAATTACTGGGCGTAAAGAGCTCGTAGGCGGTTTGTCGCGTCGTCGGTGAAAACCAGCAGCTCAACTGCTGGCTTGCAGGCGATACGGGCAGACTTGAGTACTGCAGGGGAGACTGGAATTCCTGGTGTAGCGGTGAAATGCGCAGATATCAGGAGGAACACCGGTGGCGAAGGCGGGTCTCTGGGCAGTAACTGACGCTGAGGAGCGAAAGCGTGGGTAGCGAACAGGATTAGATACCCTGGTAGTCCACGCCGTAAACGGTGGGCGCTAGGTGTGGGTTTCCTTCCACGGGATCCGTGCCGTAGCTAACGCATTAAGCGCCCCGCCTGGGGAGTACGGCCGCAAGGCTAAAACTCAAAGGAATTGACGGGGGCCCGCACAAGCGGCGGAGCATGTGGATTAATTCGATGCAACGCGAAGAACCTTACCTGGGTTTGACATATACCGGAAAGCCGTAGAGATACGGCCCCCTTGTGGTCGGTATACAGGTGGTGCATGGCTGTCGTCAGCTCGTGTCGTGAGATGTTGGGTTAAGTCCCGCAACGAGCGCAACCCTTGTCCTGTGTTGCCAGCACGTAATGGTGGGGACTCGCAGGAGACCGCCGGGGTCAACTCGGAGGAAGGTGGGGACGACGTCAAGTCATCATGCCCCTTATGTCCAGGGCTTCACACATGCTACAATGGCCGGTACAGAGGGCTGCGATACCGTGAGGTGGAGCGAATCCCTTAAAGCCGGTCTCAGTTCGGATCGGGGTCTGCAACTCGACCCCGTGAAGTCGGAGTCGCTAGTAATCGCAGATCAGCAACGCTGCGGTGAATACGTTCCCGGGCCTTGTACACACCGCCCGTCACGTCATGAAAGTCGGTAACACCCGAAGCCGGTGGCCTAACCCTTGTGGAGGGAGCCGTCGAAGGTGGGATCGGCGATTGGGACGAAGTCGTAACAAGGTAGCCGTACCGGAAGGTGCGGCTGGATCACCTCCTTTCTAAGGAGCATCTCCTTCTCGGACCAGCACGTAGGTGTTGGGGGAGTGAGGCAGAGGCCGTTGAGTGAACACATGTTTCACTGCGGTTGCTCATGGGTGGAACACTGACTGTTTCGTCTGCGTATCGGATGGCCATGATGGTTGTTCGGCAGGTGATATATCGGCATACTGTTGGGTCCTGAGAGAACACGTGAGTGTTTCCTCGAAGGAGAGACGATCCTGTTCGGATGTCAGGCAGACCGCACTACTTCGGTGGTGGGCATGGTGCTGGCGGAGTTCGAGTGGGGTGTGTTGTTTGAGAACTGCACAGTGGACGCGAGCATCTTTGTTGTAAGTAATGAAGAGCGTACGGTGGATGCCTTGGCACCAGGAGCCGATGAAGGACGTAGGAGGCTGCGATAAGCCTCGGGGAGCTGTCAACCGAGCTGAGATCCGAGGATGTCCGAATGGGGAAACCCAGCCACAGTGATGTGTGGTTACCCGCGCCTGAATATATAGGGCGTGTGGAGGGAACGTGGGGAAGTGAAACATCTCAGTACCCACAGGAAGAGAAAACAACAGTGATTCCGTGAGTAGTGGCGAGCGAAAGCGGAAGAGGCTAAACCGTGGATGTGTGATAGCCGGCAGGCGTTGCATTCGTGGGGTTGTGGGATTCATTTTGTCGATTCTGCCGAGTCGGCCGACAGTAAGAAATCGTTGTGTTAGTCGAAGTGGTCTGGAACGGCCTGTCGTAGAGGGTGAGAATCCCGTAGACGAAAACATGACGACTGTCGTAGTGGACACCCAAGTAGCAGCGGGCCCGTGAAATCTGCTGTGAATCTGTCGGGACCACCCGATAAGCCTGAATACTCCCTGGTGACCGATAGCGGACTAGTACCGTGAGGGAAAGGTGAAAAGTACCCCGGGAGGGGAGTGAAATAGTACCTGAAACCGTGCGCTTACAATCCGTCAGAGCCTTTGCACCTTCGGGTGGGGGGTGATGGCGTGCCTTTTGAAGAATGAGCCTGCGAGTTAGTGACATGTCGCGAGGTTAACCCGTGTGGGGTAGCCGTAGCGAAAGCGAGTCTGAATAGGGCGTTCGTAGTGGCATGTTCTAGACCCGAAGCGGAGTGATCTACCCATGGCCAGGGTGAAGCGACGGTAAGACGTCGTGGAGGCCCGAACCCACTTAGGTTGAAAACTGAGGGGATGAGTTGTGGGTAGGGGTGAAAGGCCAATCAAACTCCGTGATAGCTGGTTCTCCCCGAAATGCATTTAGGTGCAGCGTCGCGTGTTTCTCACCGGAGGTAGAGCTACTGGATGGTCTAGGGGGCCCACAAGCTTACCGAAATCAGCCAAACTCCGAATGCCGGTGAGTGAGAGCGCGGCAGTGAGACTGCGGGGGATAAGCTTCGTAGTCGAGAGGGAAACAGCCCAGATCGCCAGCTAAGGTCCCTAAGCGTGTACTAAGTGGAAAAGGATGTGGGGTCGCGAAGACAACCAGGAGGTTGGCTTAGAAGCAGCCACCCTTGAAAGAGTGCGTAATAGCTCACTGGTCAAGTGATTCTGCGCCGACAATGTAGCGGGGCTCAAGTACACCACCGAAGCTGCGGCATTCGCATAACACCCATGTTCCCTTGCGGGGGGATGTGCAGTGGTGTGGATGGGTAGGGGAGCGTCGTGTGGCCATGGAAGCGCCGGAGTGATCCAGGTGTGGAGGCCACACGAGTGAGAATGCAGGCATGAGTAGCGAAAGACGAGTGAGAAACTCGTCCGCCGAATGACCAAGGGTTCCTGGGCCAGGTTAATCCGCCCAGGGTGAGTCGGGACCTAAGGCGAGGCCGACAGGCGTAGTCGATGGACAACGGGTTGATATTCCCGTACCCGTGTGAACGCGCCCCTGGTGAATCAGTGATGCTAAGCACCCTGAAGCTATTCGTTGTCCTTCGGGACGGTGGGTGGTGGATGCGTGTGAACCGATCTGGTAGTAGCCAAGCGATGGGGTGACGCAGGAAGGTAGCTGAGCCAGTCAGTGGTAATACTGGTGTAAGCGTGTAGGGCGTGACCTAGGCAAATCCGGGTCGCATACAGCCTGAGACGTGATGCGTAGCCGATTGAGGCGAATTCAGTGATCCTATGCTGCCGAGAAAAGCCTCTAGCGAGCTTTCACACGGCCCGTACCCCAAACCGACACAGGTGGTCAGGTAGAGAATACTAAGGCGATCGAGATAACTGTGGTTAAGGAACTCGGCAAAATGCCCCCGTAACTTCGGGAGAAGGGGGGCCTTCGCTGGTGATCGGACTTGCTCCGTGAGCTGGTGGGGGCCGCAGAGACCAGAGAGAAGCGACTGTTTACTAAAAACACAGGTCCGTGCGAAGTCGTAAGACGATGTATACGGACTGACGCCTGCCCGGTGCTGGAAGGTTAAGAGGACCGGTTAGCCAGTGATGGCGAAGCTGAGAATTTAAGCCCCAGTAAACGGCGGTGGTAACTATAACCATCCTAAGGTAGCGAAATTCCTTGTCGGGTAAGTTCCGACCTGCACGAATGGCGTAACGACTTCTCTGCTGTCTCAACCACAGACTCGGCGAAATTGCATTACGAGTAAAGATGCTCGTTACGCGCGGCAGGACGAAAAGACCCCGGGACCTTCACTATAGCTTGGTATTGGTGTTCGGTTCGGTTTGTGTAGGATAGGTGGGAGACTGTGAAGCGGGCACGCCAGTGTTCGTGGAGTCGTTGTTGAAATACCACTCTGATCGTATTGGATATCTAACCTCGGACCATGATCTGGTTCAGGGACAGTGCCTGGTGGGTAGTTTAACTGGGGCGGTTGCCTCCCAAAATGTAACGGAGGCGCCCAAAGGTTCCCTCAGCCTGGTTGGCAATCAGGTGTCGAGTGCAAGTGCACAAGGGAGCTTGACTGTGAGACTGACAAGTCGAGCAGGGACGAAAGTCGGGACTAGTGATCCGGCACCGGCAAGTGGAAGCGGTGTCGCTCAACGGATAAAAGGTACCCCGGGGATAACAGGCTGATCTTCCCCAAGAGTCCATATCGACGGGATGGTTTGGCACCTCGATGTCGGCTCGTCGCATCCTGGGGCTGGAGTAGGTCCCAAGGGTTGGGCTGTTCGCCCATTAAAGCGGCACGCGAGCTGGGTTTAGAACGTCGTGAGACAGTTCGGTCTCTATCCGCCGCGCGCGTTAGAAACTTGAGGAAGGCTGTCCCTAGTACGAGAGGACCGGGACGGACGAACCTCTGGTGTGCCAGTTGTTCCGCCAGGAGCACTGCTGGTTAGCTACGTTCGGAAGGGATAACCGCTGAAAGCATCTAAGCGGGAAGCCTGTTCCAAGATGAGGTTTCTCACCCCTTCGAGGGGGTAAGGCCCCCGGCAGACCACCGGGTTGATAGGCCAGAACTGGAAGTCCGGTAACGGATGGAGGTGACTGGTACTAATAGGCCGAGGACTTACCACAAAGAAGCTACGCGTCCACTGTGCGGTATCTGAAACAACACACAGATATCATTCACCCCCCACATTCCGAAGCCTTCGGGTCGACGGATGGTTCGGGCGGGGAGAGGTGAATGTGTGACAGTTTCATAGAGTTACGGCGGCCATAGCGGAGGGGAAACGCCCGGTCCCATTCCGAACCCGGAAGCTAAGCCCTCCAGCGCCGATGGTACTGCACTCGACAGGGTGTGGGAGAGTAGGACACCGCCGAACATCCGTTACCGAAAGGGGACCCAATATACTGGGTCCCCTTTCGTGTTTTGTATGAAAGGAATGGCTGTGTCGGAAAGCAGTGGTGATCGTCGGTCCTTTCGCGGAGACGGCACGCACCGTTCCGACGGATCCCGTGACGGACGCTCATCGGACCGTCAGGGTCCGCGCGAAGGCCGGAATCTGAGTTCCGGATCCGGACAGGATCGGTCACCTCGTCAGGGTGGCGGCCAGTGGCGTGATCGAGACGATCGACGCGGTGGCGATGATCGGCGAAGTGATGATCGGCGCGGGTCGGCGGGTCCCCGCCGTCGCGGTGGCGAAGGTAGCTTCGGAGCACCCCGGGGCCGTGACTCTGGTGGTCCTCAGCGGCGCGACGCCCGTCCAGACGAACCGGATCTGCCGGATGAGGTGGAGGCAGGCGAGCTCGACCCCGCCGTCCGGCGTGATCTACTGAGCCTGGACAAGAACAATGCGAACGCGGTGGCACGTCACCTGGTGATGGCGAGCCGGCTGATCGAGGACGATCCGCGTCTCGCGCTTGCTCACGCTCGCGCCGCTCGTCAGCGGGCCGGTCGCATCGCGGTGGTGCGCGAGACTGCTGGCATCACGGCGTACCACGCGGGAGAGTGGGCGGAGGCTCTGGCAGAGCTGCGAGCTGCGCGACGAATGTCCGGTGGCCCCGGCCTACTTGCGGTGATGGCTGACTGTGAACGCGGATTGGGTCGTCCCGAGCGTGCGATCGAACTCGGTCGCAGTGACGAAGCCCGTGCTCTGAACGGGGAAGAGGCAAGCGAACTGCGGATGGTTGTGGCCGGCGCCCGTATGGATCTGGGTCAGTTCGATCAAGCAGTGGTGACATTGCAGACCGCGGATCTCGATGCGTCGCGTACCGGCCCGGCTGCTGCTCGGTTGTTCTACGCCTATGCGGACGCACTGGTTGCGGCGGGCCGCATCGAGGATGGCCTCAAATGGTTCCTCAACTCTGCGGCGGCGGACCTCGACGGTGATACCGATGCCGAGGAGCGTGTGGCCGAACTGACCGGGGGAGCATAGTGATCATGCCCGCACCGACCGCACCCTCGCCCGCGCGAGACGAGGGCGCGGTCCTGCGTGAGAAGTACGACGTCCTCCTGCTCGACCTGGACGGAACCGTCTACCAGGGGCCACATGCCATCCCTGGTGCACGTGAGGCGCTCGAACGTGGCAGTCAGCGTCTGCTGTATGTGACCAACAACGCGAGTCGTAGTCCCGCCGAGGTGGCGGATCATCTTCGCGCACTTGGGTTCACCCCCGGTGACGACGACGTTGTGACGAGTTCCCAGTCTGCCGCGCGCCTGCTTGCCGAGCACGTGCAACCTGGCTCGGCGGTCCTCGTGGTCGGTACGGATGCACTGGCTGCCGAGGTGGAACGTGTCGGTCTACGGCCGGTCCGCCGATTCGTGGAGAATCCCGCTGCTGTCGTGCAGGGCCATTCCCCCGGAACCGATTGGGGGATTCTGGCTGAGGCAACCTTGGCGATCCGTGCCGGGGCGCTGTGGATCGCAGCCAATCTCGACTCGACCTTGCCGACGGAGCGTGGCCTCGTGCTGGGTAACGGTTCGATGGTGGCAGCGGTCCGCACCGCGACAGGTCGGGAGCCGCTGGTTGCCGGGAAGCCGTCTGCGCCGCTGATGGAGGATGCGCTCCGTCGTGCCGGCGCCTCGCGTCCCTTGGTGGTCGGTGACCGCCTCGACACCGACATTGCGGGGGCCAACGCTGTCGGCATCGATTCGCTGCTGGTACTCACCGGAGTGAGCACTGCCGCAGATCTGCTGCGGGCGGCCCCGGATCACCGACCGACCTATGTTTCCGAGTCATTGGAGGCTGTGAACCGGAGGGCCGAGTTGTCGTCCGTCGGTCCGCAGAGTCACTGGCGGGTCGATTCCGTAGACGGCGACGTCGTGGTCTCGTTCATCGGGGACGTCGGCGGTCCGGATCCGTCCGATCTCCCTCTGGCCGCGTTGCTGGCCACGCTCGACGTGGCCTGGCGGCTACCGGAGTTCGGGACGGTTCGCGGCGCCGATGACACGGCTCGGGCGGTGACATCGGGATGGAACGCTCGACAGTGACCACTGTCTCCGGGCCTGGCGGGACCTTGTACAGTGGTCGGCTGTCGGTTCGATGAGCTAGGTTTGCACCGATGAGCACGTCAGTACCACTCCCAGGCCAACACCTTCCGGATCGTGATCCGGAGGTCGATCCGCCACGAATCGTGAGCCGGGTAGAAGAGCTGCTTTCGGCGTTGGATGAGTCTTCGGAGTCAGGGGCCGTCGCCGGGGGTCCCGACGCATTGTCTCGCCAGGCACAGATCCTCGAGCAGGCTCACGACATACTGGTCGAGTCGCTCGCTGCAGTGGACAAGATCTGACGTGGCGCGTCGAGCAAGGGTTGACGCTGAGTTGGTCCGACGCGGACTCGCACGGTCCCGTGAGCAAGCGGTCGAGCTGATCTCGGCGGGACGGGTTCTGATTTCGGGATCCGTCGCAACCAAACCCGCGACGGCAATCGAGTCCGGAACCCCACTACTCGTGACCGAGGTCGACGAGGAAGTGTCCTGGGCCTCGCGCGGCGCCCACAAGCTCATCGGTGCGCTCGAGGCGTTCGCGCCCGACGGATTGCGAGTCGAGGGACGCCGGTGCCTCGACGCCGGCGCCTCTACCGGAGGTTTCACCGACGTCCTGCTTCACCGTGGAGCGCGCGAAGTCGTAGCAGTGGACGTCGGCTACGGGCAGCTCGTATGGCGCCTGCAGTCAGATGACCGGGTGCATGTCATAGACCGCACCAACGTGCGCTCGATCGATGCCGAGAAGGTTGGGGGACCCGTCGACATGGTGGTTGCCGACCTGTCATTCATCTCCCTCAAACTTGTGCTGCCTGCCATGGTGGCATGTGCCGCGGATGGCGCCGATCTGGTGCCCATGGTGAAGCCTCAGTTCGAGGTCGGTAAGGACCGTGTCGGCACCGGCGGCGTCGTACGGGATCCGGAGTTGCGTGCGGCCGTGGTGCTCGAGGTGGCACAGTCGGCTGCCGAACTGGGCCTCCGTACCCTCGGCGTTGTCGCCAGTCCGCTGCCGGGGCCGTCTGGCAACGTCGAGTACTTCCTGTGGTTGCGCAAGGATCCCGGGTCCGCGGACACCGAGCCGGCAGCTGACATCCCGAAGGTCGAGGACATGGTCCACCGTGCGGTCCAGGAAGGTCCTCAGTGACCTCGGATTCTCTCACCGGCGTCGCTCGCCGTGAGATTCTGCTGGTAGCCCATCCCGGTCGGAACGAGATCACCGAGACCGCTCGACGGGTTGCCGAGATTTGTGCGCGTGCGGGCATCGGGCTGAGGATCCTCGAGAACGAGGTCGATCCGTCCCGGATCGACCTCGCGACAGACGAGGACGTAATGGTGACCGTCGTGCCCGAGGGGCCGACCGCCGCTTCCGGTTGCGAGATGGTGATCGTTCTCGGCGGCGACGGCAGCTTTCTTCGCGCCGCGGAGTTGGCGCAGTCCGCGGACGTCCCTGTGCTGGGGATCAATCTCGGCCGGATCGGGTTCCTCGCCGAAGCGGAGGCCGATCACCTCGAGGAGGCGATGGCACAGGTAGTGCGACGCGAGTACCGAGTCGAGCACCGCATGACGCTCGACGTGCTGGTTCGGGTCGAGGATCAGATCGTCCAGCGCGGCTGGGCCCTGAACGAGGCCAGCATCGAGAACCGCTCACGTCTGGGGGTGCTCGAGGTGGTGCTCGAGGTCGATGGGCGGCCTGTGTCGGCGTTCGGTTGCGACGGGGTTCTGATCGCGACACCCACGGGTTCGACGGCATATGCGTTTTCGGCGGGCGGTCCCGTGGTGTGGCCCGAACTCGAGGCGCTGCTGGTCATTCCGAGTAACGCGCATGCGCTGTTCGCGCGGCCTCTCGTGACGAGCCCCGAGTCGATCGTCGCGGTGGAGACCGCGGCCGGCAGCCATGACGGCCTGGTCTTCTGCGACGGCCGGCGCACGCTCGAGCTTCCGGCGGGAGGCCGGGTCGAGGTGGTACGTGGCAGGGATCCGATCCGATGGGTCCGGCTCGATTCGGCTCCGTTCGCGGATCGGATGGTCCGCAAGTTCGAACTTCCGGTGACCGGCTGGCGAGGGAGGAAGCGGTAGCGGTGCTTGCAGAGATTCGGATCGACGGACTCGGAGTGATCTCGTCGGCCTGTGCGCAGTTCCACGAGGGCCTGACTGTCCTCACCGGTGAGACCGGTGCCGGTAAGACCATGGTCGTCACGAGCCTGCACTTGCTCAGCGGTGCCCGCGCGGACGCCGGCAGGGTCCGGATCGGTGCCTCCCGGGCCATCGTCGAGGGTCGGTTCACCGTCGACGAAGCGGCCGTCCAGATCGACCGGCAGGTGACGCGAGTGCTCGAGTCGTGCGGCGCCGAGCGAGACGAAGACGGCAGCATCATCGCAGTGCGCACCGTTGGCGGCGATGGGCGCTCCCGTGCGCATCTCGGTGGACGCAGCGTTCCCGCGGGCGTGCTGTCTCAGTTCACCGATCCACTGCTGACCGTCCACGGGCAGAATGATCAGCTCCGCCTGCTGCGGCCGGATGAGCAGCGCAATGCGCTCGACCTGTTCGCCGACAAGAACATCGGACCGCTGCTGGCGCGCTACCGAAAGCATCGCGCCGAGTGGGTCGAATGCCGTGCGGAATTCATCGAACGGACCAGTCGCACGCGGGAACTCGCGCAAGAAGCTGACCAGCTGACCTACGCGCTGGAGGAGATCGACCGGATTGCACCGTCGCCCGGCGAGGACAGCGCCATTGTCACCGAGGTCCGGCGGCTCGGCGATCTCGATTCACTCCGATCGGCTGCGGAGGGCGCGCAGGCGGCGCTCACGGGCTCAGACGATTCCGGCGGGTCCGTCGACGGGGTCAGCGCGGCGCTGGATCTACTGGGTGAGGCGCGTTCGCGGATCGAGGCATCGGACGATCCGGCACTCACCGGGCTGGGGCCGCGACTGGGCGAGGCGATCGCCGTTGTCGCCGACGTTTCCGGGGAGCTGTCCGGGTACCTGTCGGCGCTGCCCAGCGATCCCGATGCGCTGGACATGCTGCTCACCAGGCAGGCAGAACTCAAGACCCTGACGCGCAAGTACGCGGCCGACATCGACGGCGTGCTGGCGTGGGCGGACAATGCCCGTGACCGGCTGGCGAAGATCGACGTCTCGGCCGATGCCCTCGCGGATCTCGCTGCACGTGTGGACGTGACGGCGGGCGCGACGGCCGAGGCTGCCGTCAAGCTCACCGCGGCGCGGGTGAAGGCGGCGTCGAAGCTGGCCAAGTCTGTCAGCGAGGAACTCGCCGGACTGGCGATGGGGCGTGCGGCGCTGGAGGTATCGGTGCGCCCCAGGGACGCAGGGCCCCATGATGCCGCTCCGCTGAAGATCGGTGACCGCGAGCTACATGCTGGAATGTCCGGGGTGGACGAGGTCGAGTTCCGGCTCGCCGCGCACAGCGGCGCCCAGTCATTGCCGATCAGCCGAAGTGCGTCGGGAGGTGAACTCTCGCGAGTGATGCTGGCGCTCGAAGTTGTGCTGGCCGGCTCCGACCGGGGCGCGACGATGGTGTTCGACGAGGTGGATGCGGGAGTCGGTGGTCGCGCCGCCGTCGAGATCGGGCGTCGGCTCGCACGGCTGGCCCGCACTCACCAGGTCATCGTCGTCACGCACCTGCCGCAGGTCGCGGCGTTCGCGGATACGCACCTGGTCGTCGACAAGGTCGACGATGCGCGCAGCGGTGTCAACAGCGGGGTGCGAACGCTGACCGAGGACGAACGAGTGGTGGAGCTCGCACGCATGCTTGCCGGGCTCGACGACACCGAAACCGGGCGTGCCCATGCCGAGGAGTTGCTTGCCATAGCGGGGCAGGAACGCAGCACGGCGCTCGCCTAGCCGGAACTGATCTTGGTACTGCTGTGACTGGTGTGGTATTCGGTCCGGCGCGCCTCCACGATCGACGACTCGCCGCGCGCGATCATCGAGGTCATGAAGATGCCGGCGCTGCTCTCCCGTAAGACCGAAACCCTGCCCGGAATCAGTGGCATCGCCCGAGTCGACCGCGACACTGCCAAGCTGTTGCGGAGGGTCGGCCACGGCGATGTCGTCGTCCTCGACGAGATAGATCTGGACCGGGTCACCGCTGACGCGATCGTCGCCGCCGGTGTCCTGGCCGTAGTCAACGCGTCTCCGTCGATTTCGGGACGCTACCCGAACCTCGGTCCCGAAGTGCTGGTCGCAAACGGGATCACGCTGATCGATTCTGTCGGCGCCGAGGTCTTCAAAGCGATCAAGGACGGATCGAAGGTCCGTCTCCACGAGGGTGGCGTCTACGCCGGTGACCGGCGTTTGGCGAAGGGTGACGAGCAGACCGAGGCCGAGATCTCCGATCGGATGATCGAGGCGAAGACCGGCCTGGTCGACCACCTCGAGGCATTCTCGGGCAACACGATCGAGTTCATCCGATCCGAGAGTCCACTTCTGATCGACGGGGTGGGGGTGCCCGACATCGCCGTAGATCTCGAGGATCGGCACGTGGTGGTGGTCGCGGATGGTCCGGGGCATCAGCAGGACCTGAAGAATCTCAAACCGTTCATCAAGGAGTACTCGCCGATTCTGGTCGGCGTAGGTGCGGGTGCGGACACTCTCACGCAGTCCGGATACCGTCCGGACCTGATCGTCGGTGATCCCGACGACATCAGCAGTGAAACCCTCAAATGCGGTGCCGAGGTGGTGTTGCCGGCCGACCCGGACGGTCACGCGCAGGGGTTGGAGCGGATCCAGGACCTCGGGATCGGCGCCATGACGTTCCCCGCGTCGGCGTCGCCGTCGGATCTGGCACTGTTGCTCGCCGATCACCACGGTGCGTCGCTGATCGTCACAGTCGGCAGTACCGTCTCGCTGGACGAGTTCTTCGATCGGGGACGTCGGGACACCAACCCCGCGGCGTTCATGACGCGCCTCAAGGTGGGTCCGAAGCTTGTCGACTCCAAAGCAGTTGCGACGCTGTACCGTAGCCGCGTCTCCGGTGCGGCCATCGCGTTGCTGGTTCTCGCAGCACTGACCGCAGTGATCGTCGCGCTCGTGGTCTCGAATGTCGGCGGAGACGCAGTGGACTGGGCAATCGACACGTGGAACAGCTTCGCGCTGTGGGTACAGGGGCTCTTCAAGTGATTTCTCTGCGGCAACATGCAATCTCCATAGCGGCAATCTTTCTGGCCCTCGCGATCGGCGTGGTGCTCGGATCGGGGCTGCTCTCGAACGGGATGCTGTCGGGCCTGCGGGACGACAAGGCCGGGCTGCAGAACCAGATCGAGGATCTGAACACGCAGAACAACAGGTTGGGTGAGCAGCTCAACTCTGCAGACAGCTTCGACGCCGCGGTGGCCGACAGGATCGTCCGTGACAGCCTCGCGCAGCGCTCGGTGATCGTCGTGACGACGCCGGACGCGAATCCTGGCGATGTCGAAGGGATCAACCGGCTGATCGGGCTCGCCGGCGGCACAGTCACGGGGCGTGTGTCACTCACGAAGTCGTTCGTCGACTCCGTCAATGGTGATCAGCTGCGCACGATGGTGACCAATATCATCCCGGCGGGTGTTCAGCTGCGCACCGGCGCGGTCGACCAAGGTAGCCTCGCCGGCGACCTGCTGGGGTCGGTGCTGCTGCTCAATCCGCAGACGGCCCAGCCGCAGACCACCCCGCAGGAGCGTGTGCTGGCGCTGGACACCCTGCGTGGCGGCGGATTCATCGAGTTCGACGGCAACGTAGCGCCGGCGCAGCTGGCGGTGGTTCTGACGGGCGGGGGCGATCCGGACAGTGTGGGCGGTAACCGGGGTGCTGTGATCGCGCGTTTCGCCGGAGCCATGGACGGTCGCGGTGCCGGAGCCGTGCTCGCGGGTCCGCCGTCCGCGGCGGAGGGCAGCGGTCCAATCGCGGTGGCCCGCGCCGACGCGGCGCTGTCCGCGGTGCTGGCGACCGTCGACAACATCGATCGGGAGGCCGGCCGGATCACCGTCCCGCTGGCCCTCCAGGAGCAGCTGGGTGGGGTTTCCGGGCGTTACGGAACCGGCCCCGGTGCGGTCTCGGTCACCGTCGGGGCGAAGCCGCTGTAGGCGACCGAAGCCGACCCTCGGCGGTGGAGCCGGGCGCGCCGAGTACGGTTCCTCGCCGGCAGGTGTTACCGTGAAGTCCCGTGGGTCGGCAGGCCCCAGCACGCTTCATCTCAGACCAAGTCCTGCACAGTCGTCACGGGAGCCCCTTTGCCACAGTCACGCATCCATTCGCGTAACGCCACCAAGCACATCTTCGTGAGCGGGGGTGTAGCTTCCTCCCTTGGTAAGGGATTGACCGCCTCCAGCCTTGGTGAGCTGCTCACCGCTCGCGGACTGCGCGTGACCATGCAGAAGCTGGATCCCTACCTCAATGTCGATCCCGGAACGATGAACCCGTTCCAGCACGGCGAGGTGTTCGTCACGGAGGACGGCGCCGAGACGGACCTGGATGTCGGCCATTACGAGCGCTTCCTCGACCGCGACCTCAACGGATTCGCAAACGTCACCACCGGCCAGGTGTACTCCGCGGTGATCGCGAAGGAGCGTCGCGGGGAGTACCTGGGTGACACGGTGCAGGTCATCCCGCACATCACCGACGAGATCAAGAGCCGGATTCTCGCGATGGCCGGTCCCGACGCCCAGGGACAGGTCCCCGACGTCGTCATCACGGAGATCGGTGGCACGGTGGGTGACATCGAGTCGCAGCCTTTCCTGGAGGCTGCCCGTCAGGTGCGCCACGACGTGGGGCGTGAGAACGTCTTCTTCCTGCACGTTTCGCTGGTGCCGTACCTCGGCCCCTCTGGTGAACTCAAGACCAAGCCGACTCAGCACTCCGTGGCGGCACTGCGCAACATCGGTATCCAGCCGGACGCGCTGATCCTGCGCTGCGACCGCGACGTGCCGCAGGCGCTCAAGGCGAAGATTGCGCTGATGTGCGACGTCGACGTCGACGCATGCATCTCCACTCCCGACGCACCGTCGATCTACGACATCCCGAAGGTGCTGCACCGGGAGGGCCTCGACGCGTATGTCGTGCGCCAGCTCGGCTTGCCGTTCCGGGATGTGGACTGGACCGTGTGGGGTGATCTGCTCGAGCGCGTCCACAACCCTCGTGAGACGGTTCGCGTCGCGCTGGTCGGCAAGTACGTCGACCTGCCGGACGCCTACCTGTCGGTGACCGAGGCGCTGCGTGCCGGCGGTTTCGCGCACCACGCCAAGGTGGAGATTTCCTGGGTGCCCTCGGATGAATGCGAGACCGAGGCGGGTGCCCTGGCGGCGCTCGGCGACGTCGACGCAGTCCTGATCCCCGGCGGTTTCGGGATCCGCGGCATCGAGGGCAAGCTCGGCGCCATCAAGTTCGCCCGCACTCGCCAGATTCCGCTGCTGGGTCTGTGCCTGGGCCTGCAAGCAGTGGTGATCGAAGCTGCCCGTTCGGTGGGGCTCGAGGACGCGAACTCGGAGGAGTTCGACGCCGGCACCAAGCACCCCGTCATCTCGACGATGGCCGATCAGGAGCAGATCGTCGCCGGCGAAGCCGACCTCGGCGGCACGATGCGGTTGGGCGCCTACCCTGCGGTGCTCGCCAAGGGCTCCGTCGTGGCCAAGGCCTACGGCAGCGAGAACGTCTCCGAGCGTCATCGTCATCGCTACGAGGTCAACAACGCCTACCGGGACCGGATCGCCGAGAGTGGTCTCGTCTTCTCGGGCACGTCGCCTGACGGCCATCTCGTCGAGTTCGTCGAGCTGCCCGCCGAGAAGCATCCGTTCTTCGTTGCGACGCAGGCGCATCCGGAGCTCAAGAGCCGTCCAACTCGGCCGCATCCGTTGTTCTCGGCGTTCATCAACGCGGCACTGGTCTACAAGGCTGCCGAGCAGCTGCCGGTGGACGTCGAGCCGGACGCCGCACAGGAGCAGTCCGCCACCGCGGACAGCGTCGGATAGTCGGCGCACGCGGATGAGCCTGCCGGGCGAGCACGAGTTCCGTACCGTCGACTCGCGTGAGGTGTACAGCGGGGCAATCGTCGCGCTGCGAGTGGATCGGGTCGCGATGCCCGGCGGGCGTGAGGCAGATCGCGAGATCGTCGAGCACCACGGCGCGGTTGCCGTCGCGGTGCTCGACGATGACGAACGGCTGGTGCTGATCCGTCAGTACCGTCACGCACTCGGGCGTCGGCTGTGGGAGCTGCCGGCCGGGCTGCTCGACGAACCCGGCGAGGCTCCTCTCGTCGCTGCGCGGCGCGAGCTGGCGGAGGAGACGGGACTTGCTGCGGACCGGTGGTCGCTGCTGGTCGACGTCGCGCTCTCTCCCGGGTTCACCGACGAATCGGTGCGGGTGTTCTTGGCGGAGGGGCTGCGGGATGTCGGGCGCCCGGCCGCGCATGATGAGGAAGCCGATCTCGAGATTGCCCGGGTGCCGCTGGCCGACGCGGTCGTGATGGCACTGCGCGGCGAGATCGTGAATGCGACCGCGGTCTCGGGGATCCTGGCGCTTGCCGCGGCCCGCTCCGGTGGGGTCGTCCTGCGTCCGACGGAGGCGCCGTGGCCGGACCGGCCCGAGATGTTCTCGCGCCGGAAGCGAAATCGGACCGGTACTGGGAGAACATGACGGTGCTGGGGGGACAGGTCGATGCATACCTCGACCATCTGGCGGTCGAACGCGGTGCCGCTCGCAACACGCTCACTTCGTACCGGAGGGATCTGGAGCGGTACGCACGATTCCTGTCCGGGCGGGGTGTCAGCGACCTCGTCTCGGTGAGCGAGGCAGACGTCAGTGATTTCGTCGTGGCACTGCGCCGGGGGAATCCTGCGGAGGGCGCCGTGGCGCTGGCTGCTAGTTCCGCCGCACGCGCATTGATCGCGGTGCGCGGACTTCATCGTTTCGCGGCTGCGGAGGGTGTCACGCCGACCGACGTCGCCCGAGCGGTCAAGCCGCCGAACCCTGGGCGCCGACTGCCGAAGTCGCTTCCGTTGGATGACGTCCTTGCGCTGCTCGATGCCGCCGGGGGTGACGGTGCGTCGGACAATCCGCGGACGCTCCGCGACCGTGCCCTGCTCGAAGTCCTGTATTCGACTGGCGCGCGGATCTCGGAGGCCGTCGGCCTCGACATCGACGACCTCGACACCGAGGCGCGGTCGGTACTGTTACGCGGCAAGGGCGGCAAGGAGCGGGTGGTGCCGGTCGGCCGGCCTGCAATCTCTGCCGTCGACGCCTATCTGGTTCGCGGGCGGCCAGCCCTCGCGGGGCGCGGAACACCGGCGCTGTTCCTGAACGTCCGGGGTGGCCGTTTGTCCCGGCAGAGCGCGTGGCAGGTGCTGCATACCGCCGCGGAAAAGGCGGGGATCACGGTGCCGGTGTCCCCTCACACGCTGCGGCATTCCTTTGCGACCCATCTGCTCGACGGTGGCGCGGACGTGCGCGTGGTGCAAGAGTTGCTCGGTCATGCTTCGGTCACGACGACCCAGGTCTACACGATGGTCACCGTCGGTGCGCTCAGAGAGGTCTGGGCGCAGGCACACCCGCGTGCACGCTGAGGAAATGCGTGTTGGCATCGCCTTCATGTCACGAAGCGGTAGCGTTACGATATAGCCGTCTACAGGACAGGGGAGCATCGGACAGTGGTGACACCGCAGCCGCCTGGAGCGGAGCAAGCGCACCCGCATTCTCGGGATGCGCTGTCCTTCGCGGGGAACGCCGAGCTGCCACAGGCTGCCGCGGCCGTCTCGGACATCGAAGAGAGAGTGGGACCTACGGGTCGGTATCGACGTGAGGTCCCGGAGCCGCGGCCACTCGCCAGCCACGGGCCCGCCCGGATCATCGCGATGTGCAACCAGAAGGGTGGCGTCGGCAAGACCACGTCCACTATCAACTTGGGCGCGTCGCTCGCCGAGTACGGCCGTCGCGTGCTGCTGGTAGACCTCGATCCGCAGGGGGCGCTGTCTGCGGGACTCGGTGTCGCACACCATGATCTGGATTTGACGGTCCATAACCTGCTGGTGGAACGGACTTCCATCGACGACGTCCTGATGCGCACGCGTATCGAGGGGCTCGACTTGCTGCCGAGCAATATCGACCTGTCCGCCGCCGAGATCCAGCTCGTCACAGAAGTGGGCCGCGAGCAGACACTCGGCCGGGTCCTGCATCCGGTTCTCGACCGTTACGACTATGTGCTGATCGACTGCCAGCCATCGTTGGGATTGCTCACGGTCAACGCACTCGCGTGCGCGGACAGCGTGATCATCCCGATGGAGTGCGAGTACTTTTCGCTGCGCGGTCTCGCGCTTCTCAACGACACCGTCGACAAGGTGCGTGATCGACTCAATCCGCGCCTGCGGCTCGAGGGCATTGTCGTGACAATGTTCGACGCCCGTACATTGCATGCGCGCGAGGTGATGTCGCGTGTGGTCGAGGTGTTCGGCGACCTCGTGTACGACACCGTCATCAGCCGTACCGTTCGCTTCCCGGAGACCAGCGTCGCCGGCGAACCGATCACCACGTGGGCACCGAAGTCCCTGGGCGCGGAGGCGTACCGAGCACTGGCCCGCGAGGTGATCCACCGGTCCGGCCGGTAGCGGTGTGACCGTGGACGAGGCGCTTGCGGACGCCGCCGCGGTATCGACGCTGGAGCGGCCCACAGGTGGGTCGGGCTTCCAATTGCGGTTGCGAAACTTCGAGGGGCCCTTCGATCTACTGCTGAAGCTGATCAGCCAGCATCAGCTCGACGTGACCGAGGTGGCGTTGCACCAGGTCACGGACGAGTTCATCGAGTACACCCGGTCGCTCGGCGGCGAAATGGCACTGGACCAGACCACCGAGTTCCTGGTGGTCGCGGCCACGCTGCTCGACTTGAAGGCGGCACGGTTGCTCCCCGCGGGCGAGGTGGACGACGATGAGGACCTGGCGTTACTCGAGGCCCGCGATCTTCTGTTCGCGCGTTTGCTGCAGTACCGCGCCTACAAGCAGGTGGCGCAGCTGTTCGGGGAGCTCGAGGCGGCAGCACTGCGACGCTATCCGCGGTCGGTATCGGTGGAAGATCGCTTCGTAGGATTGCTCCCGGAGGTGCTCCTGGGGGTGGACCCACAACGGTTCGCGGAGATTGCGGCCACGGCGTTCCGGCCACGACCGGTCCCGACCGTCGGGCTGGATCATCTACACGTGCCCACGGTGTCGGTGCCGGAGCAGGCGGCGCGAATCCTTGAACTGTTGCGTGACCGGGGCGTCGGCGTGTGGACCCCGTTCGGGGACCTGATCGCCGAGTGCGCGAACCAGGTCCAGATCGTCGCCAGGTTCCTTGCGCTGCTCGAGCTCTACCGGGAACGGTCGGTGTTCTTCGAACAGCCCGAACCGCTCGGCGATCTGCTGGTGAGCTGGACGGGGGAATCCGGGGACGCACCCGCGAGTGAGGAGGACTACGCATGACGTCCGTCGATGCCGACGAGCTGCACCCGGACGGGTGGGAGATCGACGAGAAGACCGGAGATCGCCAGGAGCTTTCCGACGGCCGGTTGGCGTCCGCGCTCGAGTCGATGCTGCTGGTGGTCGATTCACCGGCGTCGAGCGAGATGTTGGCCTCTGTGCTGGGGGAGCCGGAGGTCCGCATCGAGGCTGCGCTGCGGACGATCGCAGCCGATCTCACCGCGCGCGACAGCGGCATCGACCTGCGCTATGCGGGAGACGGATGGCGGTTCTACACCCGCAACGAATACGCCCCGTACGTCGAGCGTCTGCTTCTCGACGGTGCCCGCTCGAAGCTGACCCGCGCCGCACTCGAGACGCTCGCCGTGATCGCGTATCGGCAGCCGTTGTCCCGTGCCCGGATCAGCGCGGTGCGCGGCGTCAACGTCGACGGAGTGATCCGCACGCTGCTGGCCCGCGGACTGATCACCGAGGCCGGCACCGATCCGGAGACCGGCGCCACCACATACACGACGACGGAAATGTTCCTCGAACGTCTCGGATTGGCCTCCTTGGCCGATCTTCCGGCTCTCGCACCGCTGCTTCCGGACGTAGATGTGATCGATGACATCAGTGAGAGTCTCGAAGCGGACCCGCGATTTGCGAGAATGGAACGGACAACACCTTCAATGGGACCGACACAGACGCTGGACCCCGAGCTCGACGCAGATTACTGACAGGGATCGAAAAGTGAACAAGCCCGCTCGCCGTGATGGCACACCGGACCGCAAGAAGCCCGCTCGCCGTGATGGCGCACCGGACCGCAAGAGGACGCCGACGACCGGCCGCACCGACGCTGCGACGAACAAGCGCGGTAAGCCAAAGTCCGCAAAGCCGCAGCGTGCGCAGACGCAAGCTCCGAAGATCAGCAACGCCAAGCCCGCCCGCCATCAGTATGCCGAGGCCGATCGCAGCCTGGCGCCCATGAAGGGCGACGGGGTGCGGCTGCAGAAGGTGCTGGCGCAGGCCGGTGTCGCCTCCCGGCGCGCCGCCGAGGAACTCATCGACCAGGGCCGTGTCGAGGTCGACGGCCGGATCGTCGTCGAACAAGGACTACGGATCGACCCCGAGAACGCGATCGTTCGTGTCGACGGCATCCGCGTGGTCGTCAAGAAGGATCTGGTCCACATCGCGCTGAACAAGCCGCGTGGATGGCAGTCCACGATGTCCGACGACCTCGGGCGTCCGTGCATTGGTGACATCGTGTCCGAACGTGTCTCCGCCGGTCAACGTCTCTTCCACGTCGGCCGGCTCGACGCCGACACTGAAGGACTGATTCTGCTGACCAACGACGGAGACCTTGCACACCGACTGATGCACCCGTCGTACGAGGTGCCCAAGACATACTTGGCGACCGTCAACGGTGTCGTCGATCGCGGTCTCGGGAAGAAGCTCAAGGCCGGCGTCGAGCTCGAGGACGGCCCGGCAACGGTGGACGCATTCACGCTCCTCGACATCAACGGTGGCAAGTCGCTGGTCAAGATTGTCCTGCACGAGGGTCGCAAGCACATCGTGCGCCGACTCCTCGATGCCGTCGGGCACCCGGTGGTGCGTCTGGTCCGCACCGACATCGGCGCCGTCGCGCTCGGCGACGGTCGTCCGGGCACGCTGCGGGTACTCGGCCGCGGTGAGGTCGGCAGCCTGTACGGGGCGGTGGGACTGTGACAGCAGCGGGTCCGCTGGTCGTCGCGATCGACGGTCCGTCGGGTACCGGCAAGTCGAGCGTGTCTCGGCGTCTGGCGATGAGTCTCGGCGCCCGCTATCTCGACACCGGCGCGATGTACCGGATCGCGACGCTGCATGTGCTGCGGCTCGGCGTAGACGTGACGGATCCGGTAGCGATAGCCAAGGCAACGGCGTCGCTGCCATTGACGATCGGCACCGATCCGGTGACGGACGGTGTCCAACTCGACGGTGAGGATGTCACCGACGAGATCCGTGGCGCCGCCGTCACCCAGGCCGTATCCGCGGTGTCGGCCGTGCCCGATGTGCGCTCGTTCCTGGTGGACCTGCAGCGGCGAATCGTCGCACAGGCCGAGCGGATTGTCGTCGAGGGCCGCGACATCGGAACCGTCGTACTGCCGGACGCGGATGCGAAGATCTTCCTGACCGCCTCCGCGGAAGCGCGTGCGACCCGGCGCAACGCCCAGAACATCGCGGAGGGCCGCGGCGACGATTTTGCCGCCGTGCTCGCGGACGTGCAGCGCCGGGACCACCTGGACTCCACCCGCGCGGTATCTCCATTGCGTCCGGCTGACGATTCGGTGACGGTGGACACTAGTGAACTGGGTATCGAAGACGTGATCGGCAGGTTGCTGCTGGTAGTAGGCGACAGAACTGGAGCAGTGCAGTGACCGACGATTTTTCCGGCGATTCCACGGCGATCGAGTATGCAGGAGACGGAATCTGGAGTGAGGAGTCCGACTGGGACCTCGCCGATTTCGTCGACGGTGAGGACAGCGAGGAGGAGGTCGCGGTACCGACCCTTGCGATCGTCGGCCGGCCGAACGTCGGCAAGTCGACGCTCGTCAACCGCATCATCGGCCGACGTGAGGCCGTTGTCGAGGACATTCCGGGTGTGACCCGAGACAGGGTGTCCTACGAGGCAAACTGGTCCGGACGCCGATTCATGGTGCAGGACACCGGCGGCTGGGAGCCCGACGCCAAGGGGCTGCAGCAGGCGGTCGCCCGGCAGGCCGAACTGGCCATGCAGACCGCCGACGCGATCCTGCTCGTCGTCGACGCCGTCGTCGGCGCGACTGCGACGGACGAGGCCGTGGCGCGATTGCTGCGCCGATCCAAGACTCCGGTGCTGCTGGTCGCCAACAAGGTCGACGACGGCCGCACCGAGTCGGAGGTGGCGTCACTGTGGTCGCTCGGCCTCGGTCAGCCGTACGCGGTGAGCTCGATCCACGGCCGCGGCACCGGTGACCTGCTCGACGAGGTGCTCGCCGTGCTGCCGGAGACGCCCCGCGAGGGCACCGGTGGCCAGGGTCCGCGCCGCGTCGCGCTGGTCGGCAAGCCCAATGTCGGCAAGTCCAGCCTGATCAACAAGCTTTCGGGTGACGAGCGCTCGGTTGTCCATGACGTCGCGGGTACCACCGTCGACCCCGTCGACTCGCTCGTCGAACTGGGCGGCAAGGTGTGGAAGTTCGTCGACACCGCCGGTTTGCGCAAGAAGGTCAGCCATGCCAGTGGCCACGAGTTCTATGCGTCGCTGCGCACCAAGTCGGCGATCGAGGCGGCTGAGGTCGCGATCCTGCTGATCGACGCGTCGCAGCCGATCACCGAGCAGGATCTGCGTGTCCTGAGCATGGTGGCCGAGACGGGCCGTGCGCTGGTGCTCGCGTTCAACAAGTGGGACCTGGTCGACGAGGACCGCCGTCTGATGCTCGAAAAGGAGATCGATCGCGAGCTGGTTCGCGTGCCGTGGGCGCAGCGGGTCAACATCTCCGCGCATACCGGCCGCGCCGTCCAGAAGCTCGTCCCGGCGCTCGAAACGGCGCTGGACTCGTGGGACAAGCGAATCTCGACGGGCCGGTTGAACAACTGGCTCAAGGAGGTTGTGGCCGCGACACCGCCGCCGATGCGTGGCGGCCGCCTGCCCCGCATCATGTTCGCCACCCAGGCGGGCACCCGGCCGCCGACGTTCGTGCTGTTCACCAGCGGCTTCCTCGAAGCTGGCTACCGGCGCTTCCTCGAGCGCCGTCTGCGTGAGGAGTTCAACTTCGACGGCAGCCCTGTCCGCATCTCGGTGCGCGTGCGGGAGAAGCGGGAACGTAACAAGAAGCGCTGACATAGGGATCCCCGCCTCTCACAGGTTTTGCCGGTATCACACACCGCTTCTGGCTGAATTAGTGTGTGACTACCGCAAAACCTGTGAGAGGCCAGGTTCGCGATTGCCGAACTGGCCCCTGGCCTGGCGATTCGCTTTCCTGAGCGACACTGTTGTAATCTCTTGAGGCGCCCGAACGAGGGTGTGGACGGGCTGTGGCGCAGCTTGGTAGCGCACTTGACTGGGGGTCAAGTGGTCGCAGGTTCAAATCCTGTCAGCCCGACCGAGTAAAACCCAGGTGAGAGACCATCTCACCTGGGTTTTTCTGCATCTACAGACGCTCTGCGATGCTCTGGCTTTACCGCAGGAGATCTCGCACGCGAGACAGCAGGCAGGCAACGGCAGCGCGGGCGAGGGGTGGCTGCGCGCCAGCCATTGGGGGTCGGTGAGGGTTCGGCGCACAGCTCAATAGTAAGTCGACCGGTTGGTCTACTATGAGAAGTTCGTATGTTCATCAGCGCTCGTCGGGGGATTTCGGGGGCGCACCGATTCAACTAGGGGAGCGCTACACCCCTGACCGAGCCGTTACAGCCTGCCGCCACGCCGCCTGCGCCGGAGCCGAAGGGTAAGAAGAAAAAGTGGCCGTGGATCGTCGGGGTCGCTGCGGTCGTCATTGTCATTGCGGCCGTCTCTAGCGGTGGCGAGGACAAAAAGGATGCGGACAAGACCGCGTCTGGCAATACGACAACCGCTGTCGATTCTCCGCCTGCGGCAGCGACCACCGCGCCGAAGGCGGAAGAAGTGGCCGCGACGACCCTGCCGCCGCTCAAGGCCGCTGCGCCGTCCGGCAAGGGTAAGCAGATTCAGTACGGGGCGATCTCAGATTCAGCCAGTCTCAATAGCGTGACTTGGTTCGACGAGAACAACAGTCTGCAGCAGTCGAGCTCCGCATCGGCTCCGTGGTCGCTGGAGTTGACGAACACCTCGTCCTTCGTGACTGCTGGGGTTACGGCGCAGACGGATGGGACATCGGTGACGTGCCGCGTTGTCGTTGACGGCAAGGTGGAGATGAGAAGACGGCAACCGGCAAGTATGCCGTGGTGAATTGCACCGCCGCCGTTTTTTAGCTCGCCGCAATACCATGAACGCCTCTGCCAAGATGCGTGCTGGTATTGGAACTCCTGGTCAGAGTGCACGAGCGGCGCCTGAACTGGGACGAGGGTTGCGAGGGCGGCGCGCAGCGGAGTGTTCGTCAGGTGCAAACTCGGTGAGCGGCCGGTGGAGTAGGCGATGATATCGCGGTTGAACAGGTCCATGATCGGCGAGAGATAGAGCTTCGTGTAGCGGCGTCTGCGGCGCAGCCGGCAGACCAGCCCGAGTTCTCGCATCAGCTTGGTCTGCTTGGCAACCTGCGTGCTGGCCTTTATCAGCTCTCCGTGCACCCGGCGATGCCCGTAGCGGCCGCGGTTGACAGTGAACACATCGGTGACTGCCGGCTTCAGTTCCGCCTGCGGGTCTAGGGCGGCGAGCCGGGCTTGGTGATAGAAGAACGTCGATCGGGCAAGCCTTGCGACACCGAGTGGATCGGCCAGCGGTGGTCAGCCTTGAAGGAGACGACGGCGAGGATGCTCACCGTCGTTGCTGCTCCCTCAAGGCCCCCAATTCTCCAAGGCCCGCAGTTTTCCCAGGTAATCGACCTCGGCCCGCAACCGGTCGTTCTCGCGCCGCAATCGTTCCAGCTCCCACACCTCGCCTGAGAGCACCGCCGAGTCGCTCCGTGGTCGGCGGCCCTTCGGCTTCGGCGGACGCAGCGCGTCCTCGCCATCGCGCCGATACTCGCGTACCCACTTCTCCAGCAACTGCACAGACGACAACCCGAGGTCCGTGGCGAGATCGGCCTTGGTCTCGCCCGCAAGGAACCGTTGAACGACATCGAGTTTGATCGAATGTGTACGACTGTTTCCTCGTCGCCGCCACCAGTACTCCCGGTCCGCGAGCCCGCCAACGTCGATACAGGCTCGTCACCGGGCAGCGCGACACACCCAGTCGCTTCGCCACCCCGGTGTCCGCCAAGCCCTCCTCGAACCACGCTATCGCCGCCGCACGCTCACCGTCAGACAGCGAACTTGGATACCCCATACAACTGCTCCCCGGGAGTCGAAGCTGAATTCCTCAGTCCAGCTTCCGGGGGAGCGGTTCAATCCTCGGGGCGTTCGTCGTTTGGGGCGAGAGTTCTCGAAGAAATTGCCGCGCAAGGAATGCAAATACGGCGCAAGCGCAGCAACCCAGAAGACGCAAGAGGGAAGAAGATACCTTCCCGGAGGGAAACGATCGGGGCCGCCTCAATGCATTGACGCTGCCGGCCATGTGGGCCACCGAGTCGACCTGCCTGATCCCCAACCTACCGTGTATGCCGAGTAGGAGGACAGGGCGGGCATCTCTGCGGGCTCAGCCGTATATGTGATCGGGACTGATCACTTCGGTAATCGGGGTGACGAGTGCGCCAGCGAGGTCGGTGTTGTCGCCCTCGACATCCGAATTGACGAGTACGACCATGGTGAGGTCTCGCTCCGGGAGATACACTGCGACGCTCTTGTATCCCGGCAGGCTTCCATTGTGTCCGATCCACCCCTCAATATTGAAGAGGCCGAGTCCGTACCCTGCGTCTTCCTGCCCTTCTGTCAGGGCGACGGTCTGGAGTCTTTGTTGCTGGGTGTCGGCGTGAAGCAGGTCGCCCTTCGCGAGCGCGGGCGCCCAGATCCGCAAATCGTCGAGCGTAGAAATCATCGCACCGGCAGCCCAGCCCCATGATGGATTCCAATCGGTTGCGACCGCGATTGTCCCGTCCTTCGTCTGGTTGGTGTACCCCTGGGCGTGCGGTTCCGGAAACGCATTTGTTGTAGGGAAGTTCGTACTATCCATTCCGAGCGGCCGAAGGATCTTCGCGTCGATGACATTGGGCAATGAATCTCCCGTCACTTTCTCGACAACAAGGCCCAGCAAAATCGTGTTGGTATTGGAATAGTCGACCTCGGTTCCTGGTGTGAACTTCAACGGCTCGTCCTTGATGTACGCGAACAGTTGTTCGGGGGTAAAACCGCCCTTCGGATCGGCAAGATAATCTGTCGCGAACTGTTCCGACGTCGTGTAGTCGGGCAATCCACTTCGCATACCGGCCAATTGGCGAAGAGTGATGCGGTCGCCATCGGTCACACCGTTGACGTACTTCGAGATCGGATCATCGAGACCAATCTTGCCGTCGTCGACGAGCTGAAGCAGAGCCGTCACAGTGAAAGTCTTTGTCACACTGCCTATGCGACTGTGGAAGTCAGCCTTCATAGGAGCCCCCGTCGCAGTGTCTGCAACCCCGGTTGCGCTGGTGTATGTGCCGTTCGGTCCCCAGATACCCACGATTGCGCCGGGAATTCCCGTCTGTTGGATTGCTGCCGCAATCACCGAGTCCAGTTTCGCGGTAGTCGCCTTATCCATACTCGCATCAGCAGTCGCCGACGACCCCGGCCTCGCCGAAGTGGAGCTCCCACCCGCGTCGCCGCAACCAGTCGCGGCGACTGTCAAAACGGTTGCACACAGGGCAATGCAAAGCGCTCTCCTCATGCGTGAATGCGAATCGATCAGCATCGATATACCTCTCTTCTGTGCATCCAACCCGGATGCTCTATCAGTAGAGCAGGCGAAAGCCTCAAAATTGATATGGGACTACAGATTTCAAGAAAGTCACGACCTGCGATGTATGGCAGCTATGCCTCAAGGCATACCTGATCGCTCCGTTTACGGTCGATCGGCTGATGCGGAAGCCCACGATGACGCGGATGATCGCCGGGCCGGGAACTCTCTTGGACGTCAGGGCTGTTCACGCAGGATTCTCGGCCCGGAATCACCTCGTTGCCTTGGGGTGAGCCGACGTTCAGCCATCGCCGTGTCTTTGAGGAGATCGACATGATCGGCGTTCGTAAGGTTGCGTCCAATCCAGTCGGTGGGTTCTCCCGCGGTATGCGTGTCAAAGTGACTCAAATCCGGGGGTTCTCTGTTCGAAGTGGACGAAGTTCGGATACTGCGTGCGTGGAGGTGACCTAGATCGGCGCTGCCGTCTATCGCCTCCCGTGTGGATACCTGACCAAGGAACAATGTCCACCATGCGCTACCTCCGTCCAGTCGAACATCCAGCCGATCGCTCCCCAGGCCGTTGGGTCTTCGACACGGCGGTCATGATGCTGGCCGTCGCGGTGGCGGTGCCCGACATTGTCGAAGACCCCTCGCACTCACCTGCGATCGCGATTCCGGCCTTGCTCATCGTGCTCGCGCCGCTGGCGATCCGGCGTGTCTTTCCAACCCCGGTGCTCGCCTGGGTCCTGATCGCTTCGGTTGTGGCCGGACTCTGGAACGAGCACATCGTTGCGGACCTGGGCCTGCTGATCGCGCTCTACACCGTTGCCTCAGCGCATGCACGCCGGGAGGCACTGGTTGCGGCAGCCTTCGTCGGACCGGTGATGGTCGAGGTCACCGTCCGTATGACGGGCGTCACCTGGTGGTACGCCGCGATCATCGTGTCTGGTCTGGTTGGTGCTGCGGTCGGGCTCGGTCTGTACTCGTCGACCCGGCGCGCGTATCTCGCCGAGCTCCGAGATCGGGCGGTGCACCTGGAGTACGAACGCGACCAGCAATCCGCCTTGGCCGCAGCAGCCGAACGCGCCCGGATCAGTCGCGAGATGCACGACATCGTCGCGCATCATCTCACTGTCATGATTGCCCTCAGCGAAGGTGCGGTCGCCGTGAGCGCGGTCTCTCCCGAACGCGGGATCGAGGTGATGCGCACCGTCTCCGCCACCGGACGGCGCGCGCTGGCCGACACCCGCAAGCTGCTCGGAGCGTTGCGGGTGGACGAACAGGAGAACGATGGTGGACTTGGGCCCGTACCGGACCTAGCCGAACTCGAGGTGCTCATCGAACGGGTCAGCGCCGCGGGACTGACGACCACCCTCCAGGTGCACGGAACCAGCCCTGATGTGCCTGCAGCCGTCCAGCTCACGGTGTACCGCCTGGTGCAGGAGGCACTGACCAACACCCTCAAGCACTGCGGTCCGGGTGCTCAGGCCTCAGTGCGGCTGCAGCATCTGCCCGGCGAACTGAGGGTGGACGTCGATGACGACGGCGCCGGCGCGGCGGCTACTCTGGCCGGAGTCGGCAGTGGCCTGATCGGTATGCGGGAGCGGGTCCACGCCTGTGGCGGCGACATGCACGCCGGCCCTCGCCAGTCTGTCGGTTGGAGTGTCTCTGCGCGGCTGCGCCTGGACGAAGGAGACACCACGTGATCCGCGTGCTTCTAGTCGACGATCAATCCCTGTTGCGGATGGGATTTCGGCTGATCCTGGAAGCCGAACCCGACATCGAGGTGATCGGTGAGGCAGGAGACGGCGCGACCGGGGTCCGTATGGCGGCGGCGCTCGGGCCCGACGTCGTGTTGATGGATGTCCGCATGCCGGCAATGGACGGGATCGCGGCGACGGCCGCGATCCTCGACAGCCGACCGGCGACCGCGGTCCTCATCCTCACCACCTTCGACGCGGACCAGTATCTCTACGCCGGCCTTAAGGCGGGTGCAAGTGGCTTCCTGCTCAAGGATGCGCCCCCGACCGCGCTGGTCGCCGCGATCCGCACGGTTGCCGGTGGTGAGGCAGTGCTCGCCCCGACCGCGACCCGACGCCTGATCGACCAGTTCATGCCGTTGATGCCCGCGCCGGACCGGCAGGCCCGGCAGGAGAAGGTACTCAACGCGCTGACTGTCAGGGAACGGACAGTCTTTGCCGAGCTCGCCGCCGGGCGATCGAATCGCGAGATAGCTGGCGACCTGCACCTCTCCGAAGGCACCGTGAAGATCCACGTGGGACGAATCCTGACCAAGCTGGACCTGCGTGACCGCGTGCAGGCAGTGGTGCTCGCGTACGAGTCCGGCCTGATCACCCCAGGGAACTAGGGGCACGAAGGTGGCGCGGTCGACGCCATATTCTTGGCTACGTCACCGATCGGGATCGGTTCGGCCATCAGATCGTGCTCACCCTAACTCGGGGCAGTAGGAGGCTGTCGCGGCGTTGAGAATATTCGCCACCTCCGCTCGGGTGTACGAGGTGTCCGCGAGCGCGGCGGCAGTGAGTTCGGTTTCGGAGATTCCACGTTCGAGCGAGCGGCAGATCGAGCGCCCCAGGCGGATCTGATCGCTCTCGGACTTTTCCATGAGCGTGAACTCGGTGATGTAGGACAGGAATACGATGTCTTCCCTGCTGAGCGCGTCGATCGTGACAGGGACGAATTCCTGCCTGGTCACGGGCACGGAAGGCGCCGCGGAGCGGATGGGTACGGCAGTCGGCGGGGTGGTTGTCGAGGCAGTCGGGGCGGGGGTGTCAGCATTCGGTGTTGTGAGGTCGCGTCCGGCGTCGGCGGTGACGACTGGGTCGCTGGCGGTGGGGGTGCTGCTGCAGCCGGTCAGGAGCAGGGCCGAAACCGAAAGAGCGGCGAGAATGCCCACACGGGCCGAGCGAATCACGATGGGGGATCTTTCCCTACCGGCCGGCCAAGATCGTTCTCGGGTGGGGCGGGGCGGCTGCGCCGATGAGGTCGGGGAGGCGGCACACGCGTCTTCCGGGTTCAATACGGCTGAGAAGGTTGGCCGTACCCGGAATCCGTTGCGATCGGTGGCGGCTACAGGCCGGCGCAGCTGGCCGCCGCCACGCCATGGTTGACGTAGACGTTGCTTTCCGGGGTGCTGTACTGCTCGGCCATGATCAGAGCGCCGCCGAAACTGTTCTTGATGCCGAGCGCGATGTTGTAGTGCTTGCTCCGCAGTGTGAATCCGTTGTCGGATTGGGTGGCGTGGAAGTTGGTGTTCTGTCCCATGCTGCCCGGCACACGTAGGCAGGTCTCGCCGTAGATGACGGTGAATCCGGTGGACAGCACGTACATGGGCTGGTTCGCCCAGGCACCCATAGGAAGGGCGGTGGCGCGGGTGTTGTGGCTGGAATCGTAGGGGTTGATGATGCCGATTGCCGCCCCGGTGTGGTTGTGAAGCCAGATGTAGACCAGGGACGCTTGTGCGGGTTGTATAACTGGAATGGCTAGAGCCGATCCCATGGTTGTGGCCATGGCGGCCATGATCAGCGACACGGTGACGAGAAACTGCTTGACCGTCTTCATAGTTGCTCTCCTGCCGCGAGCCGGGCCGATCTGGCCTCGCGATGCACTCTAGAACACGATCATTGTCAGCCGGACACTTTTTGGAAGACTTCGGCAGTGTGCCGGACGTGGCGGTGACAAGACTTCCATTACGAGACAAGGTCTTTGTGCCGACCCCTCGCATTGATCGACGTCGGGCGCAGGCTGCGTACGAACCGTTCCTTCCAGCTCCATTGCTGAAATTCTCTTCATCGAGAATTCGTGATGCCAGTTGGTTTCGGGTGCTAGCCTCTGGCGCGTATTTCCGGCCGATGCGGCCGGATTTCTCAGACGCGGAGGTAAGTATGAGATTCAAAAGGCTCTTCGCCGCAGTTGCCGCGATCGCTGCAATCGTAGCGTCCGGCGCCGCGGGTTCCTCGACGGCTCATGCAACTACCACCGTAATCAAGATTACGGTTTGGAACGGATCGGGCGCCGCTATCGGCCTGATCAACCCGGCAGACAGCCAACACACCACACGAGCGACTGCGCTGTCGATCCCTCCCTGGGGAGAAGCCACGGACATCTGGGTGCCGACCGATGGCACTTTCGTTGTCATTTACGCCGAGACGTGCTTGCGCGTTCCGGGCAGTCTGAACGGTTTCAATTTCGTGGGAGGCAGATACAACGTCCAGCTTGGCGCGGTCTGGCTCACACCCACACTCAACTTCGTTCAGGACAAGTCCAACCCCACGAACGGCGTCTACGTGGTCCAGAACTCGACCGCCTCGAGTTGCTCTGGCTTGTGACCGAGTGATTCAACATGTTCGGGCCGGCATCGGTGGTATGTAGCCAGGAGTGGCGCTGCGGGACATCGCCGGCTGCGGGCGGAGGCCGCGCACCTGGATGCCCGGGCGCTTCACTGCTCCTCAGAGAAGCAGCTCCGATACCCGTGGTCGGCGAATGTCGTTGCCGCGCAGTACGTCGCGATGGGGTAGAAATCGCCCATCGAAACAGAGGGGTCGCTGTCACTCGCTTGTGACGCCTGGATCGACATCGGATAGAAGTCTTTCGTGGGCAACATGTTCCGCAGGATCAGAACCTTCTTCGGTACGTCGGTCGAACCCCACGGCAGTACGGTCACCGTCGGGTCGAGGGCCGGTGGAAGGTCGACGGGCGCGGCGACCACGTAGGTGTAGTAGCCGTCGGTGTCGACCCGAGTCTGGTAGTCCGCGGCACATGCCACTACCGGGTACGGGGAAACCAGATCGTTCTGGCACATCGACCAGTACCGCACTTGCTGATCGGGGTCGGTCGGTGGCGCGCCATTTCGCGTGTCGGGGAACACCGGTGCCTTGCCCCGCACCACGACGATCCGCCCGGGCTGATAGGTCAGTGCGGCGCCGATGTACTTGTTGTCGCCGTTCGGAAACAGTCCTGACGTGCTCGAGGGATTGACGAACCTTGCCTCGGGGGAATTGCCGGGAATGGCTCCGGCGGCGGCCCCCTCGATCGCCTGATTGACGCCCATTCGCGCGGCGTCGGCGAGGGGGCCGGAGTGCGCGCCCGGATCGAGGGTTCGCGAACATGGCTGGACCGGAACTGTGCTCCCGCCTAGTCGGTACGTGACGTCGGGTAGCGCCGCACCGCCGCTGAGGGATGCGGGATCGTCCGGCACATAGATACGGATGATCAGGAATCCGACGGGCGCGGTCCCTGGCGTCAGTGCCTGGATCTCGTTGCGGCCGTGGTCGGCTGGGCCGGGCACCAATGTTGCCTGCCAGCTGCGTCCCTGTGGTGGCGGCGTAGGGGCATCGGCCTCGGCGAACGGATTCCTGCTGCCCGGATCGGCGCTGATCTGGTTGTCCCGCAACGTGTCGATCGTGTCCAGATCGGTTCCGTATGTGTTCAGGGAGAAGTATCGTGCCGCGGGAAATGCGCCGGACAACTCGATCGTGTCGCGCGGACCGAGCGCGTACGGAAGCACCCAGTACGCGGCATTGGTGTCCGGGAAGGCCGCGTTCAGCTTTTCGCCGTCGGACATGAAACGCCAGGCGCAGGGGAGTGGGTCGAGCGGCTCGGCTGCTGCCTGGGGAGTTGCGACCATCGAGAGTGTTGCACACAGGACAGCGACGGAACCGAGAAGGCTGCGGGCGATGGAACGTGAGGAAGCGTCCATCAGCGGCTCCGTTCGCAGGTCCTCACGATAACGTGGCGGCCTTGACTCCGGTCGTCGTTCGGCCGGACGCTCCGACCGGGCCCGGCGCGGTGTCGGGCATGATCGAGCCAAGGTAGTGAGAGTGGAACAACGCAGGAGGCGCTCGTGACCGATTCGAAACTGCTCGAGCGCGATCACATCGAGGCGGCCCTCGCCGCCTTCGTCCCGGAAACGGTGCCGCTCGGGGACCGTCGCGCGGCGTCCGTCGTCATCGCGCTCATGCGAGGCGACGACGGCGCGCCGGTGTTCCCGCTGACGTTGCGGCCAGCGAGGATGCGCGCCCACGCTGGGCAGTTCGCCCTCCCAGGAGGCCGTGTCGACCAGGGCGAGTCGGCATGTGAGGCAGCCCTACGGGAACTGCGCGAGGAACTTGGACTGGAGGTCCCTGCTGACGACGTGCTCGGTCGCCTCGACGACTACGTCACCCGCTCGGGCTACGTCATGACCCCATTCGTGGTGTGGTCGGGACAATCCTTCGACGCTGTGCGCCCGAACCCTGACGAGGTGGCGCATGCGTTTGCGGTGACTGCCGAAGAGCTTGATATCGACCCGCAGCAGGTCTTCGTGCCGGGATCGGCCGAGCCCATTGTGCAGTGGCCGTTTCGTGGTGAGCAGATCTACGCGCCGACCGGGGCCGTGATCCACCAGTTCCGTGAGGTAGTGCTCCGCGGTCGGCACACCCGCGTCGGCGGGTTTGCACAGCCGGCCTTTGCGTGGCGGTGAAATCCGCCCGACCGGGAAGCCGACGGTACTAACGTCGCGCTGGTGAGCATCCTTCGATCGGTCCTGCAGGTAATCGACCGCACCGGCATCGAGCCGGTTGCGTGGACACCTCCACCCGCGCCCCCAGCGACGGGCCGATATGCGCCCAGCCGCGAACTCGACGGTATCGAGCAGTGGCGACTTCCCACAGGACGTGGGCCGGAGGACGTCGCTGTCGACGGTGAAGGCAGGGTGATCACGGGTGGCGACGACGGCCGCCTCTGGCGCTTCGACAACGCGGGGGCGGTCACCGAACTTGCGCACACCGGCGGGCGCCCGCTCGGCGTCGAGGTGCTCGACGATGGACGTTTCCTGGTTTGCGACAGCGAACGCGGTCTGTTGCGGGTCGACGAGACCGGACGGGTCGAACTGCTCGCCGATACGGCGCTGGGCCGGCCGCTGCTGGCGTGCAACAACTCCGCCGTCGGGCGGGACGGCGTCGTCTACTTCACCGACTCGTCGTCGCGGTTCACGATTTCGGATCATCGGTTGGACCTACTCGAGCACAGCGGAACCGGGCGGCTGCTGCGATTCGATCCCGCCTCTGGCGACATGGATCTGCTCGCGGACGGACTGCAGTTCGCCAACGGGGTGGGCCTGTCCACCGACGAGTCCTACCTCGTCGTTGCCGAGACCGGTGCGTACCGGATCCGACGGGTCGAGCTGACCGGTTCGCGGGCCGGGGCGGTGTCGATCTGGGCGGAGAATCTGCCGGGCATCCCCGACAACGTCACCTCACAGACCTCCGGCGGCATTTTCTGGGTCGCTCTCTACAGTCCGCGGATGCGACTCCTCGATCAGGTCGCTCCCTATCCGAACCTGCGGATCCTCACCGCGAATCTGCCGGCTTTCCTGCAGCCGGATCCGGAGCACCGGGCCTGGGTGCTGGGCATCGACGGTGCCGGGACGGTGGTGCGCAGCCTGCAGGGCGGTAAGGGCAGTTACTCCCCGGTGACGGGTGTCCGGGAGGCGGCGGATCACCTCTACCTCGGCAGCCTGTCGGCGGGCTCGATCGCGCGATTACCACGTTGCGAACTGGGGCTCTGACCGAGAGGTCGCCGAACGGTGGTCCCTGAAATGCGACACCGGGTGTGGAAAGCTGGCCTGCGACAGCGGACGGGAAGCAGAAAGGGAATGTTGGTGGACGCGGTAGGGCAGCAGAACGTGGGCTCGGAGCCGGGCGCTGACCGTATCCTGACGATCCCGAATCTCCTCAGCATGATCCGGCTCGCCGGAGTTCCGCTGTTCCTCTACCTGCTGCTCGGGCCGCAGGCCGACGGTTGGGCACTGGCGATTCTGATGCTCAGTGGCTTCACTGACTGGGCCGACGGGAAGCTCGCCCGGTTGCTGAACCAGATGTCACGGTTGGGCGCGCTGCTCGACCCTCTGGTGGACCGGCTCTACGTGATCACGACGCTGCTCGCATTCGTCATCCGCGACATCATCCCGTGGTGGGTGGCTGCGATCCTCATCGGCCGGGACCTGATCCTGGCGTTCACTCTGCCCGTGTATCGGCGCCGTGGCCTGCCGCCGCCGGAAGTCATCTATCTCGGCAAGGCGGCGACGTTCGCGCTGATGTTCGCGCTGCCGATGCTGCTCGCAGCGCAGCTGGACTGGAGTTTCGCCACGATCGCGCGGCCGTGGGGGTATGCGCTCCTGGTGTGGGGCACCGTGCTCTATGTCTGGACGGCGGGCATCTACATCGCGAAGGCCGCAGATCTCGCGCGGACGGTGTCGCGAACAGCACCACGGAGCGCAGGATGAGCGGTTCGCCGCGACAGGTGCGGCGGAATCCGGTTCCGTCGCTGCTGAAGTCCTTGATGACCGAGCACCTCGATCCTGGGTATGCGGGCGCCGCGAACGACCGGGACCAGGGTCATTCGAAGCCCACGCGCGTCGCGGCGGGAGTGTGGATCGCGCTGGGCGCTTTGCTGATCGGACTGGTCTTCGGCATTGCGTACGCGCAGGCAACCGCGGGAGCGCCGGACGCGAGTCAGGAGCGCAGCGAGATGCTGTCGAAGGTGCGTGCGGCCGAGGAGCGTGGACGCAGCCTCGCGACGAACCGCGATGAATTGACCAGCCGCGCCGACGAACAGCGCGCCTCGGCGCTGGCGGGTGACGCACAGGGCGCCGAAGTGCTGGGGCAGTTGCGCCTGCTCGAGGCGGGCGCTGCAACGGAGCCGGTTCACGGTCCCGGGCTCGTGGTGACGCTGACGGACCTGGCGGCGCGTCCGGACCTGTCGGATTCCTCGCAGCGGGTGCCCGGATCACCCAAGGCCGGGGTGCTGGACCGTGACCTGCAGTCCGTGGTGAACGCGTTGTGGGCTAGCGGTGCCGAGGCAGTGGCGGTCGGCGATGTCCGGGTCGGCCCGGCGGTAACGATCCGGCAGGCGGGCGGCGCGATGCTGGTCGACAACCAGCCGGTGCCGTCGCCGTACCGGGTGTCGGCGATCGGTCCGCCGGGCAAGTTGCAAACCGGCTTCGTCGTGAGTGACGCATTCCTACGGATGTCGGCGGTCCGAGATCTGTATGGGGTGGGGTTCTCCATCGCCGAGACAGATGATCTGAGCCTGCCCGCCGCGGCGGGCCGTGAAATTAGATTCGCACAGGAAACGGGGGCACCGTGAAAGGTGGTTACGCGCTCTACGGAGTGCTTGCATTGATCGGCGGGATCGTGGTCGGGATCGTGTTCAGCCCGCAGGTGCCCGATGCGGTGCAGCCGTACCTTCCGATTGCTGTGGTGGCTGCGCTCGACGCGGTGTTCGGCGGTCTGCGCGCCTATCTCGACGAGATCTTCGATTCGAAGGTCTTCGTCGTCTCGTTCGTCTTCAACGTCCTGGTCGCTGCGTTGATCGTGTGGTTGGGGGACCAGCTGGGCGTCGGAACGCAGCTCTCCACCGCCATCATCGTCGTTCTCGGTATCCGGATCTTCGGAAACGCCGCCGCATTACGCCGGCGTCTGTTCGGGGCGTGACGGGGATGTCGGACAACGAACATCGTCCCGATCCCCGCCACGATCCGCGGCCCGAGGGACGCCACGAACTCCGCCCCGCCGCGCCGGCGAGGAGTCGCGCGCGTCTCGGGTTCGGACTGCTGGCGGTGCTGCTGATGGTGGCACTGGGGATCGCGATCGCCACCCAGGTGAGCAGTACCGGTTCCGGTGACAGCCTGGACTCCGCGCGACCCGCGGATCTGCTGACCGTGCTGGGCAATCTCAACCAGCGCGAGGCCGCTCTGCGGCAGGAAATTGCGGGTATCGAACAGACGCTGTCGACCCTGCAAGCCGGCGGCGGCAGCGCCGGCGCCGCGCTGGACGAGGCGAAGGCGCGGCTGGCGGCGCTGTCGATCCAGGTCGGCACCGTCGCTGCGACGGGCCCCGGGGTGATCCTGTCCATCGACGATCCTGGGAAGTCAGTGGGCTCCGAGGTGCTGCTGGACCTGATCCAGGAACTGCGTGCAGCGGGGGCCGAGGCGATCGAGATCGCAGGGTCCGGATCCGCACCGATCCGCATCGGCGTCGACTCGTGGGTCAGCGGCAGCGGCGGGAAGGTGACGATCGACGGACAGGCGGTGAGTGCTCCCTACAAGATCGTCGCGATCGGTGACCCGCCGACGCTCGCGGCCGCCCTGAACATTCCCGGCGGTGTCGTCGACACCGTCGCTCGCAGTGGAGGGCGGCTGCGGATCGAACAATCGCCGCAGGTCACGGTGGCCGCCTTGCGGGAGATGAAACCACGCCAATACGCTCAACCCGGAAACTGATCTTCTCCGGCCCGTTCGTCGGATCACACCGAAAGGAAGCCACCTTGAGTGAGCTCGCTACCCCTGCCGATCTGCGCTACACAGCAGAGCACGAATGGGTTCGGCGTACGGGTCCGGCGTCGGTTCGTGTGGGCATCACGGACTTCGCGCAGTCTCAGCTCGGCGACGTCGTGTTCGTCCAGCTGCCCGCCGCCGGTGACGTCGTGACCTCTGGTGAGTCGTTCGGCGAGGTTGAATCGACGAAGAGCGTGTCCGATATCTACGCGCCGCTGACTGCCAAAGTTGTTGCCGTCAACACTGATCTGGACGGTAGCCCGGAGTTGGTGAACACCGAACCGTACGGCGGCGGGTGGCTCGTCGACCTCGAGGTCGAGGACGAGGCTGCGCTCGACGAGGTGTTGGCCGGAACTCTCGATGCCGACGGATACCGGGCGGTTTCCGGCAGCTGATATCGCGCACTCGCGCACGGCCTGTCCACCTACACGCACCGCCGGTCTCAGGGTACGGTCGAGGTGAGCGCAATGCCGTGTCGGGCCGCAGATCCGCATCGGAATGTGATCGTGGCCGAGATTCGTCGAGGCCTAGTTGTACCGCGTGACCCCGGGAGTGTTCGGTAACTTCTCGGGTAGTCGGACTGAGGAGGAGAAACGGTGAGCGAGAACGGCAACGACGCGGTTTACGGTGAGACACCGGCCGAGACCACATCGGTATTCCGTGCTGATTTTCTCAGCGAGTTGGACACCGCTTCATCCCAGACGGCCGAGGCTCCGGTCTCCGGAGTCGAGGGACTGCCGGCCGGGTCCGCGCTGCTCGTCGTCAAGCGGGGGCCGAATGCCGGCTCTCGTTTCCTGCTCGATCAGCCGACGACCTCGGCCGGGCGGCACCCGGACAGTGACATCTTCCTCGATGACGTCACCGTCAGCCGCCGTCACGCGGAGTTCCGTCAGGATGACGACGAGTTCCAGGTGGTCGACGTGGGCAGCCTGAATGGCACCTATGTCAACCGCGAGCCGGTGGACTCGGCGGTTCTCGCAAACGGTGACGAGGTGCAGATCGGCAAGTTCCGGCTCGTCTTCCTCACCGGCCCGCGCGGAAACTCCGGCGGCCCCCAGATCGGTGAGTCCGCGGCTGGTGCAGGAAACCAATGACCGCCGTGCGGCAGCAGGCCGCCACGGGTATGTCGATCGGCACGGTGCTCGATCGACTTCGTCCGGATTTCCCGGATGTCACGATATCGAAGATCCGGTTCCTCGAAGCTGAAGGACTGGTCAGTCCCGAACGCACGCCGTCCGGGTACCGGAGGTTCTCGATCGAGGACTGTGAGCGGCTGCGTTTCGTGCTCACGGCGCAGCGGGACCAGTACTTGCCACTCAAGGTGATCAAGGAACAGCTCGAGGCGATCGACAGTGGCGTCGCGACCGTCGGTGCCGTCGATGCGGCTCCACGACGGCCTCGCACACTGGCGATCGCCCCGGGCGAGGTATCGCCGGACGAGTTCCGGGTCGATCGAGAGGTGCGCATCAGCCGGGAAGACCTGATCTCGCGTTCCGGTATCGACGAGCGGTTCCTGGGCGAACTGCTGCGTAGTGCGCTCGTCGTTCCCGGACCGGCAGGCTTCTTCGACGAGGATGCCGTGACGCTGGCCCGGACCGCAAAGGCGATGTCCGACTTCGGTCTCGAGGTTCGGCATCTGCGGGCCTTCAAGTTGGCTGCAGATCGTGAGGCCGGCCTCGTTGCGCAGATTGCCGGGCCCGTTGCGAAAGGGCGAGATGCCGGAGCCCGGGATCGTGCCGAAGAAATGGTGCGGGAGCTGGCCGCTCTGTCGCTGACTCTCCACACATGCCTTGTCAAGTCCGCTGTGCGGGGCGCTCTCGATCGCTGACGGCCACAGTTCGTTCGAATAGAATCGGGGCAGTACGTCAGGCGGGGCTCGGACACCGGATCAGGTGGACCCGATCACCGGTGCGAGGTGGAGGACACGATGAGCGAGATGCGCGTGATCGGAATCCGTGTCGAGCAGCCGCAGAACCAGCCAGTGCTGCTTTTGCGTGAGAGTGATGGCGACCGCTATCTGCCGATCTGGATCGGACAGACGGAGGCTACCGCGATCGCGCTGGAACAGCAGGGTGTCGAACCGGCGCGCCCGCTGACGCACGACCTCATCAAAGACCTGCTGGAGGCGTTCGGTCACGCGCTGCGCGAGGTGCGCATCGTGGATCTGCAGGCAGGCACGTTCTACGCCGACCTGGTTTTCGATGACGACATCCGGGTTTCCGCGCGCCCATCCGATTCCATCGCGATTGCGTTGCGGATCGGAGTCCCGATTTTCGTCGAGGAAGCCGTCCTCGAGGAGGCTGGACTGGTGATGCCGGACGAGCGTGAGGACGAAGTCGAGAAGTTCAAAGAGTTCCTCGAGTCGGTGTCGCCGGATGATTTCAAGGCGACCGACGGCTGATTAAGTCTCTACCTCAACTTTAGGTTTAGTTTTCTTGGGCGCGTCGCGTTGACCCTGCCCCGCCGGGGCCATAGCGTCGGGGGCGTTGTCAGCGTCCGGGTCCTTGAACCCCCGCCACGCTGTCTGTCCAGGGCGTACTCTGAGTAGATCCACCGTTCGGGTTTACTCGGTTGTCACGAGTGAGCGATTGCAGGTAGCGGGGAGAGTCGAATGCCACGCCCCACCTGTCAGCCGCTGCTGAACATGCGAGAGGGAGTAGTCAGTGGGAGATCGGCCGCAGGAGCACCAGTTGAATCTCGCGTCTACTGACGAGGCATCGGTCGTGGCGCCGATTGTCGATCAGGAAACGCAGCCAGGGTTGTTCCCCGACGATTCCATCCCGGACGAGCTCGTCGGCTACCGCGTACCGAGTGCATGCCAGATCGCCGGCATCACCTACCGTCAGCTGGACTACTGGGCCCGTACCAATCTGGTCGTGCCTTCGATCCGCGGCGCCGCCGGTTCCGGCAGCCAACGTCTGTACTCCTTCAAGGACATTCTCGTCCTCAAGATCGTCAAACGACTCCTCGACACCGGGATCTCACTGCAGAACATCCGGGTCGCGGTCGATCACTTGCGCCAGCGCGGTGTGCGCGACCTTGCTCGAATCACCCTGTTCTCCGATGGAACAACCGTTTACGAATGCATGTCTGCGGAAGAGGTCGTCGACCTGCTCCAGGGCGGTCAGGGAGTCTTCGGGATCGCGGTGAGCGGAGCTATGCGCGAGCTCACCGGCACCATCGCTGACTTCCCGGCCGAGCGTGCCGATGGTGGCGCGGCCGAGCAGAGTCCTGAGGACGAATTGGCGTCTCGCCGCAAGAACCGGGGCGACCGCAAGACCGGATAGCCGGTACCGGGCGTTCGTTGCATCCTGCGCGGTGGCATAGAATGGCGGGGCGTCGCCGTCGTGCGGGAGAGTTCCGGGCACCTGTCCGGGCGCCGAAGGAGCAGCACCTCCCCGTCAATCTCTCAGGTACCCAGGACCGTGCGGGCTCCGACGCCTCTGGAAAGCGGTGGGAGTACCCACCCGCCCACGGGGAAAGGCGCGCACGTCCATGCTCAGGCGCGGACGACGTGGCAGCCGAATCTCTCAGGCGCTCGGGTCTCCCGAGCAGGCGACAGAGGGGGAGGAACGTTCCTCATCGTGGAGCGTGTCCTGGACCTTTCGACCTGCCTGGGAGTTCACTTGATCGACGCTCGTAGCCATTCGTTCGCTGACCGCCACGTCGGCCCCGATTCGGCCGAACTGGCCCGCATCCTCGATGTCGTCGGGGTTGCCTCGCTCGATGAGCTCGCAACGCGCGCGGTGCCCGCCAGCATCCTGGACGCGGCGCCGGGTGGTGTCGCCGCCGGGCTCGACACCCTGGACTCGCCTCTCACCGAACACGAGGCGCTGATTGCCCTGTCTGCGCTGGCAGCTCGCAACACGGTCGCCGTCTCGATGGTGGGTCTCGGCTACTACGACACCCTCACTCCGCCCGTGCTGGTGCGCAACATCCTCGAAAACCCGGCCTGGTACACCGCCTACACGCCGTATCAGCCGGAGATCAGCCAGGGCCGGCTCGAGGCGCTACTCAACTTCCAGACGATGGTCGGCGATCTGACGGGCATGGAGATCGCGAACTCGTCGATGCTCGACGAGGGCACGGCCGCGGCCGAGGCGATGACCCTGCTGCGTCGTGCCTCTCGCAGCAAGTCCCCGCGGTTCGTCCTGGACACCGACCTGTTCCCGCAGACCCGCGCCGTGGTGATCACGCGTGCCGAGCCGCTCGGCATCGAGATCGTCGAGGCTGATCTGACGCAGGGCCTGCCGGACGGTGAGTTCTTCGGCGTGCTCGCGCAGCTGCCCGGTGCTTCGGGGAGGGTCGTCGACCACACGTCGATGATCGCCGAGGCACATGAGCGCGGCGCGCTCGTGGCCGTCGGTGCCGACCTGCTGGCGTTGACCCTGCTGACCCCGCCCGGCGAACAAGGTGCCGACGCGTGCTTCGGCACGACCCAGCGTTTCGGCGTTCCCATGGGTTTCGGTGGCCCGCATGCGGGCTATCTAGCCGTGCATACCAAGCATGCACGTCAGCTCCCGGGCCGCCTGGTCGGCATCTCGGTCGACGTCGACGGCGACAAGGCCTACCGACTGGCACTGCAGACCCGCGAGCAGCACATCCGTCGTGAGAAGGCGACATCCAACATCTGCACCGCACAGGTGCTGCTCGCGATAGTCGCGGCGATGTATGCCAGCTACCACGGCGCCGAGGGACTGAAGGCCATCGCGCAGCGGGTGCACCGTCATGCCGAGTTCATTGCGGCAGGTCTGCAAGCAGCGGGCGTGGAGGTGGTGCACGGAGAGTTCTTCGACACCGTGCTCGCCCGGGTGCCCGGCCGGGCGGTCGAGGTCGTAGAGAATGCACAGGCTTGGGGCATCAACCTGCGTCTGGTCGACAGCGACCACGTCGGCATCGCGTGCGACGAGGCGACCACCGTCGAGCACACCGCGTCGGTCCTCGCCGCGTTCGGGCTGACGGCGGGCACTGTCGTCGACGTCGCGCCGGCCCCGTTCGGGAACCGCACCAGCGGCTACCTCGAGCACGAGTCGTTCACGAAGTACCGCACGGAGACCGCGATGCTGCGGTACCTGCGGTCGTTGTCCGACAAGGATATTGCGCTCGACCGCAGCATGATCCCGCTCGGGTCGTGCACCATGAAGCTCAATGCGACCGCCGAGATGGAACCCATCACGTGGCCGGGCTTCTCGAAACTGCACCCGTTCGCTCCCGCGTCGGACACACCGGGGATGCTGCAGGTGATCGAAGATCTTCAGGACTGGCTGGTCGCGATCACCGGCTACGACGCGGTGAGCCTGCAGCCGAATGCCGGCAGCCAGGGCGAGTACGCGGGCCTGCTCGCGATCCGCAACTATCACCTCAGCCGCGGCGACAGTCACCGCGACACCTGCCTGATCCCCTCCAGCGCGCATGGCACCAACGCCGCCTCAGCGGTCATGGCGGGCATGCGGGTCGAGGTCGTGGCGTGCCGAGAGAACGGCGATGTCGACCTCGACGACCTGCGCGCCAAGATCGCCGACCATGCCGAGCGTCTCGCCGCGATCATGATCACCTACCCGTCGACGCACGGTGTGTACGAGCACGAGATCGGCGAGATCTGCGCGGCCGTCCACGACGCGGGTGGCCAGGTGTACGTCGACGGAGCGAACCTCAATGCTCTTGTCGGACTGGCCCGTCCGGGCCGGTTCGGTGGTGACGTGAGCCATTTGAACCTGCACAAGACGTTTTGCATCCCGCACGGCGGCGGCGGTCCCGGTGTCGGGCCGATCGGTGTGCGATCGCACCTCGCACCGTTCCTGCCCGGGCATCCGATGGCCCCTGAACTCGGCGAGGCCGGTCCGGTGTCGGCGGCGCCCTACGGAAGCGCGTCGATCCTGCCCATCACCTGGACCTACATCAAGATGATGGGTGCGCAAGGTCTGCGGCGCGCATCGCTGACAGCCATCGCGTCGGCCAACTACATCGCACGTCGTCTCGACGAGCACTTCCCGGTGCTCTACACGGGCGAGAACGGCATGGTCGCGCACGAGTGCATCCTGGACCTGCGTCCGCTCACGAAGGAGACCGGTGTGACGGTCGACGACGTCGCCAAGCGCCTCGCGGACTACGGCTTCCATGCGCCGACAATGAGCTTCCCGGTGGCCGGCACGCTGATGGTGGAGCCCACCGAGAGTGAGAACCTCGACGAGATCGACGAGTTCTGCGAGGCAATGATCGCGATTCGTCGCGAGATCGACCGGGTCGGGGCAGGGGAGTGGCCCGTCGACGACAACCCGTTGCGGGGAGCCCCGCACACCGCAGAGTGTCTTGTTTCCGAATGGAAACACCCCTACTCGAGGGAGGTCGCGGTCTACCCGCGCGGCAAGGCTCGCCCGAAGGTGTGGCCGGCCGTGCGTCGCATCGATGGCGCGCACGGGGACCGCAACCTCGTGTGCTCGTGCCCGCCGATCGAGGCGTACAGCGACTGATTCGGTTTCGCGGCCCGGCCAGGTTCATTCAGGTCGGGCCGCGTCAATCTCTATCGAAGAGAAATCCGATCGAGACGGAAAACATTCAATTCCCGAAATAAGGTGATCGCCTCGCCTCACGCAGTCCTCGGGTGGGGATGCGGGATGCCCTCCACTGCCGGTGCCTGGAATCGACTCCTTGCATTGCGGAACATAGCCACTCGCCGATTCGGAGAGCTGGCCCGTGCCCGGGGGAATCGGGGCCCGCAGCGACTGTGGGCGCCATTCGATCAGGCACTCGATCTAAGCGGGGGAGTCGCTCGCCAGGGCGGGCGAGGATCGAGGGGCTTTCTCGCTGGACATCCGACTGCCGGAAGCGGGTTCGCGGCGATGCTCACGCGTCTACCCGGTCTCTGGTTGCTCAGTCTAACCCCAGCGGAGTCGGTACGCGGAGGTCTGTACCCGACGGAATGAGTTAAATAACAGAAGTGCAGGTAGCTCGCAGGCGGCCAATCCCACCTTTTCGAACAGCAAAAGAGCGCCGCCGGGCGGCGGCAACACGCCAGATCGCGGTGCGAGACCGGGGCGTCGCGGTCCGGTGGGGTGGGCCAGGCCACCGGACCGCTTGTCACAGCCAGGGTGAGGGTGTGCCGCGACCGCCGTGTCCGCCGGTCGGGGCGATGTCGGCGATGCGAGTGAGATCGTCGGCGGTGAGGGTGATCTCGGTGGCCGCGATGTTCCATGCGACGCGGTCGGGGTTGCGGGAGCCGGGGATCGGCACAATGTAGTCGCGTTGTGCGAGCGTCCAGGCCAGGGCCAGCTGGGACACGGTGATGCTCTTGGTTTCGGCGATTTCGACGAGCCGACCGACGATGTGTGTATTGGCGTCGAAGTTCTCGGCACTCCACCACGGCATGTGGGCGCGGAAATCGCCGGGCTCGTGTTCGGCTGCGGGTTTCGCTGTGCCGGTGAGAAGGCCGCGCGCCAGAGGGGAGTAGGCAACGAATCCGATGCCGAGTTCCTCGAGTAACGGGAACAAGGGTTCGGCGTCCGGGGCGAAGATCGAGTATTCGCTCTGCAGCGCTGAGATTGGGTGTACCGCATGGGCCTTGCGGATCGTCTCGGGTCCGGCTTCGGACAGGCCGACGTACTTCACCTTGCCGGCACCGACGAGTTCGGCCATGGTCCCGACCACGTCCTCGATCGGAACAGTGGGATCGACTCGGTGTTGGTAGAGCATGTCGATGGTGTCTACACCCAGGTTTCGCAGGCTGGCATCGACTACCTTGCGTATACGGCTCGGGTGAGAGTCGGTACCGAAGTCGTGGGTCAAGCCGAACTTCGTGGCGATCACCACCTCGTCGCGAAAGGGTGCCACCGCGCGGCCGAGCAGCTTCTCGCCGGTTCCCCAGCCGTACATCTCGGCGGTGTCGAAGAAGGTGACTCCGAGATCGTGGGCGCGACGGATCGCGGCGATGGACTCTGCGTCGTCGGTGGCGCCGTATCCGACTGCGGTACCCATCGAGCCGTAGCCCATCGCCGACACGATCAGACCTTGGTTTCCGAGTGCTCTGCGTTGCACGAATGCCCCTCCTGAATCAAACCGAACTGTTTGGTTTGACCATACTGCGACGGGTTCCGCTCGTCAAACTGAATAGTTCGGTTTTGTTAGGATTGGGGAATGGCCTCCTCGTCCAGCGATGATTCGACCCGCGGCCGCGTTCTCGGGGCCGCCAAGGCTGAGTTCGCTCGCTACGGGATTGCCGGTGCGCGAATCGACCGAATTGCAAAGGCCGCCAGAACCAGCAAGGAACGCGTCTACGCCTACTTTCGTAGCAAGGACGAGCTCTACCAATTCGTCGTGGCCCAGGAACTCGAAGCGATCGCAGAAGCGACGCGCATGAATCCTGCCGATCTACCCGGTTATGCCGGGCGAGTTCACGACTACTTCGTGGCGAATCCGGACAACATGCGTCTCATGCGCTGGGGACAGCTTGAACTCGCCGACAGTGAACCCGATGACGCCTCCGCGGAGACGGCGAACCGCAAAATCGGACAGCTGCGTCGCGCGCAGCGGGACGGGCTGCTTGATCCGTCGTGGAACCCACTCGACATCCTCATGTTCGTCAACCAGCTGGCGATGGCTTGGGCTGGGCAACCCGGTGTGGCAGCTGCCGAAGCCGCGGCTGGTGGCCAATTCCTGGCCGACCGTCGCGCGGCGATCGTCGCCGCGGTCGAGCGACTGTTCCCCGCGAGTACCTCGCCGTAGTGTTCGGCGATCGGCTCCGGATTCACTCTTCCGCGTGAACAGCGGTACCGCATGCGGGAAACGGTCCTCGATGGGTAGCCGTAGTACTCGGGGAGCTTCGGGCGGATATGACCGAGCACGGAGATCTTCCTGCTCAGCTTTCGCTGAGCGAACTGAGGCAGTTCAGGTCGAATCCCGATGTGGCAGCGGGCTACAGCCTGTCGGTATCGCGAGAACCTGGGCCGCAGCTCAGAGTCGATCCGTCGCGGACGGCTCGATTCCCGCACGGCGAATGGCGCGGTGGACAGTGGAGCGGGCGACGTTGAACAGTTCGGCGAGTTCGGTGGTGGTGTGTGCTGGCCGGTCTCGGCAATCATCGGCAGAGTGGTGAACGGCAGCCGTCCGATCGGGCCGGGCGATCGAGTTTGCCAACGATCAGCATGTCTCCTTCGCGTACCGCCGCAAGGGCCTCACGTAGCCTGGGACGGGCACGATTGGTCCCGGTCAGTCCATGATCGACATAGATCCGGTGGGCATCGATTCCCATGCGGGGCAGGGTGTCGATCTGCGCGGTGAGGTCCTGTGCATGTAGTGCAGCGTGTGTAGCCGACCAACAGTTCGAGCGCCACCCGAGAGTAGCGATCGACCCCCGTTGACCGGGCATTCTTGCGGGCAGGTGGTTCGGGAGTGCTGGTCAGGCGCGAGCTGCGCAGACGCCGTCAGTTTCGGAAGTCCCCTGCACGGATTTCAGAAGTGGTCTGCACACGGTGACGTGTCGCTTGCTCCTAGGGTCCTCGGATAGCTCGATGGATGCGGGAGTTGGGGCTTGGCCGTGGTCCAGTTGTCGTTCATCGTCAGGGTCTGCTCGAGAAGGGCGTCGGCGCGGGCTTCGAAATCGTCGAGGACATTGGCGACGTCTGCAAGCGCGTCGACCGCGTCGCGGCGCGCGGCGAGGGCGCGATGGTAGTGGTCGCTGGAGAGCTGTGGCGGCTCCGGTGGCGGGGTCGGGACAGTCGCAGCGGTTTTCGTTCGTGGCCGGCGGGGCGGGAGTGGGTGGGTGTCGTCGTACGGCATGGCGCGGGTGATACCGGACCCGTCCTGGTCGGTCTTCGACTTCCGCAGCTGCACATGCAGACCATCGTGCCGGTGCCGGGTGACGTGGCCGGCCCGGGCGCCGTGAAGCCCGCGGCGTGGAGGCGGCCCCATCTATCCCCACCGGCACCGGCACTGGCCCCGCTTCGGTACTCGCAAAGCGGGGACCGGAGAGCCTTCACCGGCAAAGACAATCGGAGGCATCAACGCGGATTCCCTTGTCGTAGTTCGCGTATCCGTGGGGTCGAAGCCTGCGTACTCGCGCAGAGTGGTCTCCGTTCGCCGAGACCGCCGCTGATTCGTGTCGTAGTCGATGTCCACAGGTCGAGCCTCTATGGCTGTGCGACACCAGGGAACACGACAAAGTCGATGTCGCTGCACGGGAGGGATGCTCCGTGGTCGCTGCGCTGATGCCTCTGTCGGGGCACCTCGGGGTCTACGCGCAGAGACGCCGGGTAGTCGTTGCACGACGGATCAGTTCAGGGCTGTGATGAGTTCACCGATGGTGTGGTCGGATTCGAGGTGGTGGCGGAGGCGGCCATCGATGTTGACGGTGTAGGAGTTGCGGCGGCCGTTCTTCGTTCGGGTGAGGTATCCGTCCTCGATAAGGTCGGCGATGATGGCCTGCACGGCGCGTTCGGTGATTCCGACGGCGAGCGCGAGTTCGCGCATGGTGAGGTCGGCCTCGCGGGACAGACACAGAAGCACGTGCGCGTGGTTGGTGAGGAATGTCCAACCCCGACCCGCTTTGGGCGCCGGGCCCGCGGCGGCACGATCGGGGCGAATGGGGGCAGCATCGGTGTCGTGGTGGACGGCCATAGAGGCACAATAGACCATCATCGTTTCGTGTATCCCTTTTCGTGTTTTCTGCAGGGTGCTGGGTCGGCGACCCGCGCCGAAGAGGTCGGCGTTGGCGCGCTGTCCGTTGGTGTCATCGTGGAGCGGGTGCGGATCCAGCTTGCGGCGATTGCGGCCGTGAGGACGGCGATGACCACGGCCAGCGAGACGGTGGTGGGGATCTTGTAGACCTCGAGGAGCAGCATCTTGGTTCCGACCCAGACCAGGACGACGGCGAGGCCGAGTTTGAGGTAGACGAAACGATGCATCAGGTCGGCGAGCATGAAGTACATCGCGCGCAAGCCCAGGATGGCGAAGGCATTCGAGGTGAAGACGAGGAACGGCTCGCTCGTGACCGCGAAGATCGCCGGGATGGAGTCCACGGCGAAGATGATGTCCGTTGTCTCGACCAGCACCAGGACCGCCAACAGGGGGGTGGCCACCCAGCGCCCGCCTTCCCGGACCCAGAACTTCTGACCGTGGTATCGGTCTGTCGTCGGAACCACGCGCCGGAACCCGCGCAGCACCAGTGACTTGTCGGGGTCGATGGTGTCGTCGCGGTGGCGGGCCATCTTGATGCCGGTGACTACCAGGAAAGCACCGAAGACGTAGAGGATCCAGGCGAAGCTGGCGATGAGGATCGATCCGGCGGCGATGAACGCCCCGCGGAAGACCAGGGCTCCCAGGACGCCGTAGAACAGCACGCGATGCTGGTATTCGCGCGGCACGGCGAAGTAGCTGAAGATGATCGCGAAGACGAAGACATTGTCGACCGCGAGAGACTTCTCGATCACGTACCCGGAGAAGTACTGGGCCGCGAACTCGCCGCCCCACATCCACCAGATCAGCGCGCCGAACCCGAGCGCGAGCGTGACCCACACGGCCGACCAGATCGCCGCCTCTCGGACGCCGACGACGTGCGCCTTGCGGTGGGCGAACAGGTCCACCGCCAGCATGACCAGGATGACGGCGAGTACCGCCGGCCACATCCACAAGGGGACCGACATGAGGTGAAACCTCCAGTCCTTTCGGGTCGACTGGACCGGAAGCGGCAGGTCACTCGTCTGCACCTGTGCGGACCAGGCTTCCCGTGTGGGCCTCCGGCGAAGCGATGGGTCGCTCCACTAAGAATTATTCGGGAAGTACAGTTCATGTGTCAAGCTTCACTTTGACAGTATCGCGGTTTATAATTGGTGAATACTAGTTCGCATGTTGATCTCGACTGGCGGGCGTGACGGACAGCCGAGGGAAGGGTCGGGGTAGTTCCGATGTGGGTACAAGATGTGATGAGTCGCCCGGTGGTGGCGGTCGATGAGGACACATCGGTGCGGGTGGCGGCCGTGACTCTCGCCGAGCACGGGTTTGCGGCGTTGCCGGTCCTCACCGGCGACGGGCAGCTGGCGGGAGTGCTCACCAGTGGGGACGTGCTGCGAGCGGGCGAGCTGAGCGCAGACCTCACCGCGGCGGACACGATGACGACAACTGCGGTGGTCGCCGCGACCTACCAGGACCTCGCCGAGGTGGTGCGGATGCTGTTGCGGCAAGGCGTGCGGTCGCTTCCGGTACTCGACAGTGCCGGCCACGTGCAGGGCATGTTCAGTCGCGGTGACGCACTGCGGATCATGCTGCGGCCGGACGACGCCATCGAGGTCGGTGTCCAGGCCCGCCTCGACGACTACATCGGCCCTCGCCGCTGGCAGGCCACCGCACGGGACGGCGCGGTCACCGTGGCCGGCGCGTTCACCGACGATTCCGAGCGACGCATCGCCGCCGCGTTGGTGCGCACCGTCTCCGGGGTACGAGAAGTTACCATCACCACACTCTGATCGCCGCGCGTGCACCCCCGTCCGAGGGGAACGACTCGTCGGATCACACCTCCGGCAACACGACGTACGGAATCGACGACGAGAGAAGGTCGCACATGTCCATCAGCGCGCTCGTGGGATACGACGGCTCCCGCAGATCCGCTGCCGCGATCGAGGCAGGGTCGGCACTGTTCCCAGCAGCACACGGGTGGATCACCCACCTGTGGACCCCGCCGTTCGCCGACTCTACGATTCGGCGGCGACTGCTCGCCCGCGCCCACGATGCGGACCAGTTGACCGAGATGGTGGAGCAGGAGGGCCAGCGCGAAGCCGAACGCATCGCCGCGATGGGAGTCGCCCTGGCACAAGCCGCTGGATGGGACGCCGAACCACTCCTGAAACGGGCCTGGGGAACCGAGGGCGTATCGATCGCCCGTAGCGCCGAAGAGGTCCACGCGGACCTGGTGCTCGTCGCCTCGCGCGGGCTCGGGGGCACCCGTGCCGTCCTCGGCAGCGTCTCCGACATGGTGGTGCACTTCTCCGCCCGGCCCGTCGTCGTAGTCCCCTCCCCGATGCTCACTGCCGAGTTCGACGCGTTGGACAGCGGACCCATCATCGTCGGCTGGGACGGATCGGCCGGCGCCGAGCAAGCGATCGCCGCAGCCACCCGATTGTTCCCCGGCCGCGAAGTGCTGCCGGTCTCTGTCGACGAAGGGGACGCCGAACCTACCGCCCCTGCGCCGCGGGTCGGTGGCCGAGAAGTTCTGCGCTCTGACAGCGAACGTGGTCCCGCTTTGCACGGTCGCGGTGTCGCCGACGCACTTGTCACGATCGCGAATGCTCACGACGCCGCCGCAGTGGTCGTCGGATCTCGCGGACGCTCCGCTATTCGCGAGATTCTGCTCGGCAGCGTCGCCATGGCCACCCTGCACCACAGCCACCGGCCGGTCATGGTGGTGCCGAAGAAGCCTTCACCGACAGCTGCGCCCGGGCCCCGGACCCCGTGAAGCCCAGAACGGAGGCTGCTGTTCGCTGAACAGCCGGAGAGATCTGGCTGACAGAACGCTTCGGGTAGGTCGAGGCCGCCGCAGCTGCAGATCTGGCAGCACGGCGCGAAGCTGGTCGATGAGATCCCTTCGCACCCTCTCGAATCCCTGAGAGGCAGTCGGGCTGCCGGTTTCGAGGTTCGCACCACTGACACTGCTCCCCGAGCGCACCTACCGGCGCCGCCTCACCGCCACCGTGACGGTGCGCAGGTTAAGGGGCATGGTCGGCGCCCTGATGCGCGTCGCCGGTCACGAAGGGTCGGAGTTGGTGTTCATGGGCCGCCGAGGAGTTGGTAGGTGGTGTATGTATTGCCCCATTTGAGGTAGGCGCTGGTGGTGGCTTGGCCTCGAATGTCGTCGTTCTGGAATTGGTAGACGGGGTGGCGGGGCCAGAGGGTGCTGACGTGTTCGAGGGTGTAGTACTCCCGGTGGATGGGTGAGTGTCGCTGGTGGATCTCTTCGAGGGTGAACGTGGGCAGGTTGCTGAGTTGATAAGTCCTGCCGAGGGATTCGAGGCGTTCGGGTGGGGTGAATATGTTGATGCTGCGGTAGATGAACATCGTGTAGAGGGTCCCGGCGGTGAGCATGGCGGCGAGTGCGAGGGCTCCATATCGGACAGCGCGGCGCAGCGGCGGGTGCATCTGAGCACGGTACCGTGCGGTGGCCAGGGAACTGCTGCCCGATCGACGGGTTCGGTTGGGCAGCATAAGCGGCTGGTGTGGTCATGATGGTCTGCGATTCGACCGCAGGTCGGTTCGCCGAGCCTGGCTTGGCGATGGTGGTAGGCCCGTTCGACTCTCCCCCGCAAAGCGGGTGGTATCCCCGGTGACGATCGCGCCAGTGTGGCCGGTGCCCGTCCCAGTCGCGATTTCCTGACGCCGATCGCTGATCGGATTCATGCAGCAGGCCTGTCACGCCGAGCGGGAACTCGAACGACTGCTCGGCACCTTCGACGGCCTCGAGATCCCCACTTGCGACTTCGCGGCGGATCGCCTTCCCCCGAGAGCCCCGACGTAGCCGCTGCGTCGTCGTGGAGCGGCTCCCTCTGGGGCCATCAGTCATGCTCCGTGACCGAATGGAGCCCGGATTTGGGCGGCTCTACCAGTCACTCATGGTTCTGTGTGGGGAGCGTCGATTAGTGTAGCTATCGCACATAGTAGTGAAAAGCTGCAGGTCCCACGGTTATCGGGTCCGGACGACTCCCGGCAGGTGCGCCGGTACATGAGTTTCGGCCGTCGCACGCAGCTGTGTCGCAGAATCGGGTCGTTACCGCGCACACGGCGTCGATGGAGTACGCTCGCTCTCTTCGCCTCTGGGTGAAGTACGTGGGAGCAGTGACCCGATGCCGGAACACAAGCAGATGCAGCCGCCGGACTACTACAGCGAGCCGGGCGCGTACACGTGACTGTCTACAGGACGTCAGCGGAATTGGCCCAGCGGATCCGCGCGACTGTCGGCGACGAGATTCGTCCCGTTCACGAGTATCTGGCATCGGTGGTCGGACACGATGGCGCCCTGCGGATCGGCCGAGGCCCGGCGCTGGTGGCCTCCAGCGTGGAGCTTGACGACGTCACCGTCTCGGTGAGCGTCTCCTGGGACGATCCATCGTTCCTGGGAACCTTCGACAGGACCGCAGATACGCGACTGGTTCGGGTGGTGATCGGTGCGAGGCTGGTCGCCACCCCGGCACCCGAACATTCGTTGCCGCCGGCGGTCGAGTTGTCTCGACGAGAGGAGATCGCCTGGCTGAGGGTTGTCCTCGGGGGTCTGGCGGATTACGCCTACCGGATCGTCACCGACATGAGCGTGCTGCGTGGTCGACCCGCGTGGTTCATCGTCCTGGTCGACCGCCACGGCACACCGCGGCTCGCGCCGAGCGACTTCGAATGGATCCTCGCCAGCTACGGCGGCCGGCACGCCTACCGAGAGAAGGTGGTTCCCGAGGACCCGGACCTACTCAGAGGCCTGCGCCGAAATGGTGATCTGGTTCCAGTCGAACAGGTTCCACACCCACAAGCAGCCCCACCAGAGGTGTGGGCACAGCAGTTCGTCTCACACCTGACGGCCACCATCGCCGACCAGCTCGGCCGCACGAACATGAGCGACTGGTTCACGTTCGACGAGATCAGCCTGCACGGCACGAACCGCGTTGTCGTGCGATACACCTGGCACCTCGTCGCAGGAGACAAGGCGTACGGGTTCGACATCGATCTGGCAGGCGTCCGCGCGCAGCGTCTTCGGCTGTTCGACGACCCTCGTGCTTGTTCCGCAGCTTGGAGGATTGGGACGACGCCGTTCGATCAGCCCGTGTTTCGAGATCCTCCGGTGATCGACGGCGTGACCTGGATCAGATTCGGCGTATCGGAGTGATACACAGAAACCAACTGGCGTTCCGAGATCAGTCGTTACCGCGACCGCCACATCCGCATTCTGTGCACACCGCTACTGACGTCCGTGCCGTCGACCTCTGAATCTGACAAGCGTCCCAAGAACATGTCTCGATGCTGTTGTCCCGAACCCGGTGCTATAGGTGAGTTCTGGGACACTTCCGGCCGTGAGCGCACTGTTGGGCTACGCCCGGGTCTCGACCGCTGACCAGAACCCCGACCTCCAAAGCGACGCACTCCGCGCCGCCGGGTGCTTTCGGGTGTGGACCGACACCGCCTCCGGCGCGAAGACCGACCGCTCCGACCTTGCCGCGGTGATGGATGCGCTCGGCCCGGGAGGAGACGCTCGTCGTGCGGCGACTCGACCGACTCGGCCGCAGCCTCCTGCATCTGATCGAGGCAGTCACCGAACTAGAAAAGCGTGGGGTGGCGTTCCGCACCCTGACAGAGTCCATCGACACATCGACTGCTGGCGGGAAGCTGATCTTCCATGTCTTCGGTGCGCTCGCTGATTTCGTTGTTATCTGGACACTTCCTCGATCTGCCTCGGCTGGAAGCAAGTGGGTTGTTCGCGATCGAGCACCAGCTCATCGCCGATGCCCACGGGCGAGGCTGGGATCGTGAAGCCGACCGCCACCGGCGGATAGCCACGCGCATATCGGAAGTGTCGACGGAACCGGCTCAGCCGGTCAGACCTCGCCTGGACTGAACGGTGTCTCCTGGTAGACGCAGTAGTTCAGCCAGTTGGAGTACAAAAGGTGCCCGTGGCCGCGCCATCGGTTGAGCGGGATGGCGGTGGGATCGTCGCCGGGAAAGTAATGCGCCGGAGCTGGGACCGGCAGTCCTTGCTCGCTGTCGCGGCGGTATTCACGTGCCAAAGTGTCCGCGTCGTACTCCGGGTGACCGGTCACGAAGACCTGGCGGCCGTCCGCGGTGGCTGCCAAGTAGACCCCGGCCTCCTCGCTCACCGCCAACACGGCGACCTCACCGGTGGCCTCGATGTCGGCGGCGTGGACATCGGTGTGCCGTGAGTGCGGCGCTAGGAACTCGTCGTCGAACCCGGTGACGATCGGAGACCGCGCACCAGTGATCCGATGGGAGAAGACGCCGGAGATTTTCTGTGAGACCTCGTGTTTGCGCACACCGTAGTAGTGGTAGAGGGCCGCCTGGGCGCCCCAGCAGACGTGCAGAGTCGACTGCACGGCGCTGCGGGACCAGTCAAGGATCTTGGTCATCTCCGGCCAGTAGTCGACGTCCTCGAAGTCGAGTTTCTCGATCGGCGCCCCGGTGATGATGAGGCCGTCGAAGTGCATATGGGCCACGTCATCGAAAGTCGAGTAGAACGATTCGAGATGCTCTACAGAGGTGTTACGCGAGACATGGCTGGCCATGTGCAGCAGGGTGATCTCGATCTGCAGAGGAGTATTGCTGAGCAACCGCAGCAGCTGCGTCTCGGTGCTGACCTTCATCGGCATCAGATTCAAGATGGCGATCCGCATAGGGCGAATATCCTGATGTCCAGCACGCTCGTCGGACATGACAAAGATTCGCTCCGCCTCCAGGATGGCCCTGGCGGGAAGATCGCGCGGCATAGTGACAGGCATCGCCCAGTAGCTTAGTCCGCCTCCGATTGCCGTCAGGAACCGGAGCTTCAATAGCTCCAGCGGCGCGTCGCGAGAACAGCGTCGCGGGACGGTCTGTCCACACAATCGTCGCCGAGGTGCTCTAAGTGCGCTGTATCGACACCTCGGATGATCCAGTTCACTCGGGTGCCTGATGGCCAGGCTGGTGCGAGAGACTGGTCGGCGTGGCTGAGGGTTTCGACACCGCTAGCGAGATCTTCTGTACCACTACGGATGCCTTTGGGCTGCAGGGGATTGTGGCTCCATCGCCGTGGTCGAGGGATGTTCGGGTTGATCCGAAGGTGTATCGGTCGGCGATACAGCTGTGGGCGTCGGATGTCCGGTACATGAGCGATTCACGCGACTTGGTCTTCGGGGCCGAGGTATTCAATGACGTGTTCGCTCGCGCTCGCCGTGACCCTGCATCTTTCGAAGGATCTGACAGACCTGTTCTTTGAGCTGCGGCGCGCATTTGCCGGCGATTCGGTGTTTGAGTGGGCCTATGGCCTGAGGTGCTTCGCGATCTGCCTGTGTGAGAAGGGGGACCTGGTGAGTCAGTGGCGCGGCTACGCGGGAGGCACAGGCGGATTCGCGATTGGTTTCTCGCCCGATGTTGTCGCCAAGACCCTCGCGTTTCATCCGGAATCAACCGCCATGGGAACCACGCCATCCGGTGAGGATTCGCCCGAGAAGTGCAGGGCTGCTCCCGTATCTAGAAGCGGTACCGAACCCTGGACAGGGACGACGTCCCCGCAGTTGAGCAGCCGATCGTCGATCTGGTGGTGGGACCTGGTCCAGATCAAGCGGGACAGGTCGCCGCGGCGAGAGAGCTATTGAAGCTCCGGCGATTCGATTCTCGCGTTGTCAGACCGTCGTCCGCTCCCTGTGCAGGGGTTGACGAGGCGCTCGGCGCTCGATCTCCTCCCAGCGATGCCCAGGAAATCGTGGACACCGAGAAGTCCACCACGCGCCAACCTCTCCTCCGGCGTTGGCGCGTGGTTGTCCGTTGCTGGCCGACGCTGACCTCAGTGTCGGACGACGGATCACTCTGCGGTGAGCTCCTCGTAGTACGGCTTCATCGAGGGGTAGTAGTCATTGAAATCCGGTTGTGGCGAACCGGATTGGGCTGTGCTGAACATATCCAGGTAGTATTCCCATCCTGGGCCGACCTGTGGAACCATGGCCACCCCGTTTGCGCCGGCGAGGTGCTGGGTGAAGACGAGTTCGGTCGTTCCGGACGATTCGAAAAGACGTACTTCAAGGTCCCAGGAGCCTGCATCATCCACAGCCGAGATCTGCAATCGGTGTGGCGGCTCGCACGCATCGATACGCATGTCAGCCCAGGGCTGCCCCTCCTCGAAGGCCATCTGCACCCTGATCATGCGGTCCGGTCCGGCTTCTCCTTCCCAGGTGCCGTACCAACGGGCGGTCCGGTGAGGTTCGGTGAGGCTCGCCCAGACATCCTTGATCGGTGCGCGGTAGGTCCTCGTCAGGACCAGGTCTGCACCGAGGTCGGTGCCGACCAGTCGCCCGAGTGGGGTCGGGGTCATGCCGTTTGCTCCTTCTGTGTTTGCTGATCCGTCGGACCGGCGCGGTGTTCGCGGCGAGTCCGGTAAACCTCGGTTTCCAGTGCGTCGAGGCGTTGCATCCATTCGGCGGACGTGTCGAAGCGGGCAATCCAGGTGGCGAGCTCAGCGAGTTCTCCGGGGTGGAGCACGTAGAACCGCTGTCTGCCCACCAGCTCGTCATGCACCAGTCCGCTTTCGCGCAGCACGCGCAAATGCCTGCTGATCGCGGGTCTGGTGATGGAGAAGTGCGACGCAATGTCACCGGCGGTGCGGCGGGAGTGCCGCAGCAGTTCCAGGATTTCGCGCCGCACCGGATCGGCTATCGCACCTGCTACCGCGTCCATGCCGAAAAGGTAACTGAATGGTTACATGTATGTCCACTGATGGTGGTCGCCGCCATACGGCCTCGCGAAGAGCGACGTTTGTTGGGCCCGTGAGTCGTCTAGACCCCTTCGGATGTGACCCGATGGACTACGACAAAGCCCTTCTCGCGTTCGCAGCCTCCCGAGAGTGCACGTAATGGCTCACGTGCAGTGGTTACTGCGCTGTTTCGAGTTGTGTCCGTCGATTCATCTGGCTTCGGCACTTCGTCGATAGGCCGGCCGCTCGGGGAACCGGCCCGAGGCTGTCATGGCAGCAGCGTGAGGCAACTCGAATCGCATACGCACCGAGCGTCCTTCACAAGGCCACGCGAGCTATCGCCGGAGTGTGGTGCCCGCTCGTGCATCACATGGGCACGCCGCCGGTGTGGCTATGGAGCGAGCCACACGCAGCTCGACACCGCCGGAGAACGCTGGGGGAGCGGCGAGATCGCAACCAAGTCGATCCGGGTCTGCGTGTGGTCGACCAGAACCCGCAGGGTGTGCGTGAGCGGTGCGATGCCATTGATCCAGTCGTCGGATACGTGGAGCGGACAAGGAACAGTCGCCCGTCTTCGCGGTCCAGGTCGACCAGCATGCCTACCTCCTGGAAGTGATCCTCGGTCGAGGGCGTGTCCCAGTTCGACCAGAAGCGGTGCGGGGTGGACTCGACCTCGGACAGGGACGGGATCGTCGGACCAGTCGATATCGACGACGAGTCCGCCGGTGAGTTCGACTCGTCCGGTCAGGGGCCGGTCGGACATCCACTCGGCGCGCTCGAGGGCGTGCCCCCGGTTCGCTACGTCCGGGAGGGCGCCCACCTGCCGTTTGTGACCTCAGCGGCGATCGAAGGTGGGGGCACGACTCGCGAGTTCGAGGATCGTGATCTCAGGCGGTGCGCCGACGCGGACCGGTGGGCCCCATGCGCCGACGCCCCGGCTGGTGTACAGAACGGTGTTGCCGATTCGGTCCAGGCCCGTCACCGACGGCTGCTGCAGTGGGACCAGGTAGCCCAGCGGCCACATCTGACCACCGTGCGTATGCCCGGACAACTGCAGGTCCACACCGAACTCCGACGCCTCGATCGCCTGCTTGGGCTGATGGGCGAGAAGCAGCACGAAGCGTTCAGGGTCACGGCCGGCAAGTGCTGCGGGTAGGTCCGGTTCGAAAGGAACAGGGGAGCTGTGGTCGTGGATGCCGGCGAGGTCGATGGCCGCGCCGCCGCGCCTGATCTCGACACGTTCGTTGCGCAGTGTGTGGATTCCGAGCTGGTCCCACAGATCGAGCCAGGGTCCGCCGTCGCCGGCGTAGAACTCGTGGTTTCCGCTCACCCCGAACACTCCGAGAGGCGCGCGCAGGTCGCGCAACGGTTCGAGATCCGGACCCACCTTCGCGACGGTGCCGTCGACCAGGTCGCCGCCGAGCAGGATCAGTTCGGGGTTCTCCGCGTTGACGAGGTCGACGACTTGGCGGGTGAACCCGACGCCCCGTGCCGGGCCGACGTGGAGGTCGGTGACCAATGCGATCCGGGTTCCGGCGAATGGGCTGGGCAACCGATCGAGGGGCACCCGTACTCGCTGAATGCGTGGTCTCGCCGCCTCCGCTACACCGTAAGCGGCCGCGCCGACCGCCGCTAACGTGACAACTGCGGTGGCGCCGCGCAGGACTCGTCGCCGTGAGGGATCGGTCGGCCGGGGGCGGCCCGCCGCACGCGCGATGCCCGAGCCGATCGAGACCACGAGCAGCCCGGCTACCAGGTACAGCATGGCCGCCAACCAAACCCAGCCGACGAAGCCCGGAATGCGTGTCCATCGCGGATGGAAGACCTCGCCGGTGCCGATGCCGAGCATCGCGAGCGCCCACAGGAGGACAAGGGCGAGATCGGCGGCGCGGGCCGTTCGACGGGAGAGGCCGGTGGCGCGGACCAGACGGCGGTGTAGCAACCACGTGACGAGCGCCAGGAAGATGCCGAAGACGAGAATGCGGGTCATCTTCTAGGACAGCAGCTTTCCGAGGGCCTGCTCGAGGTCTGCGCCCTGGGCCGACGGCATCGCGATGAGCGCCCCGCCTGTCTGCTCGGCGATCGCCTGCAGTGTCGCCTGGTCGCTGTTCTCGCCGATCGAGATCACGTCGACTCGGACCGGGCGGTTGGGGTCGGTCGCGGCGAGCGCGGCAGTCAGCCGTTGCCTGGTTGTCGATGTGTCATCGTTGGGGCCGTCGGTGATCAGCAGAACCGAGTTGGTCCGTCCGGGTACGTAGCCCTTCACCGCGCTGTCGTGGGCGGCGATGACCGATGCATACGTCGATGTCGCGGTTGCGGGGCGTAAGCCAGCGAGCGCGGTCTCGATCTGCTGGCGCCGGTTTGCCTCCGGCAGTGGCCCGGTCGGCACCTTCACCTGGTATGGGCGGTTGCCGTCGAGCCCGCGACTGTATGCCCACAGACCCGTGTCGGACGCATCCGGTAGCTGCGCGATCCGTCCGGTGAGGGCGGCGACGGTGTTGCTCAACCGGGTGCCCGAACCGTCGCTGTAGCCCATGGAACCGGACACGTCGAGCAGGATCGTCGTGGTCTGGGGAACGGCAGGATTCGCGAAGGTATGCGCGAGGCCCACGGCTGCCGGTCCGGTCGCGGGGGCGAGCACCTGTCCCAGCGCTGGTGTCGGCGTCCGGTCGGTTGCGTCGGGGGTCCTCTCGCCGACGCGGAATCCGGCGTCGACCAGAGTCTGCACCTGCTCGGGCTGGCGCAGGAAGTCCACGAATTGCGCTGCCGTCCGGCTGTGGGTCTCGTCCACCCACGGAGTCGCCAGGATCGCGGCGGGATGGTCGGCGACCGGTGTGGCGCCGGCGGGGGCGAACGCGACCAGCGTGGAGGCCTTGTCTCCGGCGGCGAACAGTTGCTGTTCGGTGGCGGGTACGGCATGGAAAGACCCATTCGCCGGATCCGGCTGATCGGCGAGAGCCGCGAGAGCGTCCGTCGTGGACGGGGGGACGCCCTCGAGTACCTTCGTGCCGTTCGCGAGTGCGGCAATCGCGGCGGTCACCTTCGGCAAGGCCGCTTGTGCCTCGTCGAGGGGGCCGACCCCGGCGTCGGCTGTGGCGGCAGCGACGGCGTCGAGGGCAAGTCCGGTGGCCGCTGAGCCCGAACCGGTGGGCAGGGCCAGCCTCAGACTGCCCCAGCCGTCGAGACCGAGACCGTTCAACGAGTCTGTGCCGGCTTGCAGGGTGGTCACGTTCTGCCATCCGGTCCCCGCAGCGGTGAGCGCTTGGGACAACTCGCGTGGTACCGCGAGCACCACTGGGCTGGACGCCACAGGTTTCGGCTGGCCGGCGACGACTCCAGCGTTTGCGCCTACACGGTTGATCGACTGGCTGCCCGCCGGGATCCACAGCGCCGGCGCCGGTCCCAGGGTCTCGTTCCACGGGCCGTCCGGTGCTGCGACGAGTGCATCGGCGACGGCATTCGAATCGCTCGCGGTCACCGATACCGACACACAGTGGTCGCGTACCACCGGATTCGTGGCGGTGTAGCGGGCGGCGAGGTCACGGATCTGAGGGGCGAGGTCGGGGGCGGCTGCCACTTCGAGTGTCGCATCGCCCTCGACGCACAGTTCAGCCGCGGCTGAACCTTGGTTGCTCGTTCGGTCCCGCAGTTGGAACCAGCCGACGACGGCGAGTACCAGCAGCAGGACCGTCACCAGGGCGATCACCGGACCCTTGCTCACGCTCCGGGTGTGCCGATCACTGCGATGCTGCCCCACGTGTTCAACCGCCTTGCCTCACGCTGAAGAACCGGATTTCGGCCGGCCTTGACGAACGCAGTCTAGTTGCGCGTTATGCCGCCTTGACGGTCTCGGCCCCGACACCGTTGCAGATGTCGGGGCCGAGACCGTCAAACGTTCGCGATCAGGCGTTGGCAGCCTTGTACTCGCGACGACGGCGGTGCAGGATCGGCTCGGTGTAGCCACTCGGCTGCTTGCCGCCCTCGAGGATCAGCTCCTTCGCCGCCTGGAAGGCGATGCAGGAATCGAAGTTCGGTGCCATGTTCCGGTATGTGATGTCACCAGCGTTCTGTCGATCCACGACGGGAGCCATCCGCTCGAGGCTCGCAACGACGTCTGCCTCGGTGACGATGCCGTGGCGGAGCCAGTTCGCCAGCAGCTGGCTCGAGATGCGTAGCGTCGCCCGGTCCTCCATGAGCGCGACGTCATGGATGTCGGGCACCTTGGAGCAGCCGACACCTGCGTCGATCCAGCGGACGACGTAGCCGAGGATCGACTGGCAGTTGTTGTCAAGCTCCTGCTGCTTCTCGGCGTCCGACCAGTCGGTGCTGGGCGCGAGCGGGATCGTGAGGATCTCGTCGAGCGTCGCGCGGGGCTTGCCCTTGAGCGCGTTTTGTACCGCGAACACGTCCACCTGGTGGTAGTGCGTTGCGTGCAGCGTCGCGCCGGTGGGTGAGGGCACCCATGCGGTGTTGGCGCCGGCCTTCGGGTGACCGATCTTCTGCTCGAGCATGTCCGCCATCAGATCGGTCATCGCCCACATGCCCTTACCGATCTGCGCCTTGCCCTGCAGACCCGTCGCGAGACCTGTGTCGACATTCCAGTCCTCGTATGCGGCGATCCACGTCTGCTTCTTCATGTCGGCCTTGCGCACCATCGCGCCGGCCTCCATCGAGGTGTGGATCTCGTCGCCGGTGCGGTCGAGGAAGCCGGTGTTGATGAACACCACCCGCTCATCCGCTTCCTTGATGCAGGCCGCGAGGTTGACGGTGGTGCGCCGCTCCTCGTCCATGATGCCGACCTTGAGGGTGTTCGCGGGCAGACCCAGGACCTCCTCGACACGGCCGAACAGTTCGGTCGTGAACGCGACCTCCTCGGGACCGTGCTGCTTGGGCTTGACGATGTAGATCGAGCCGGTGCGCGAATTGTTCAGCGGGCCGTGATCGTCGTCGATGCTCAGGCCGTGGACCGCGCACGCGCTGGTGATCAGGGCGTCGAGAATGCCCTCGGGCAGCTCGTTGCCGTCGGCGTCGAGGACGGCCGGGTTGGTCATGAGGTGACCGACGTTACGCACGAACAGCAACGAACGGCCGTGCAGAGCCAACTCACTGCCGTCCGGTGCGGTGTAGGTGCGGTCGCCGTTCAGTGTGCGGGTGACCGTCTTGCCGCCCTTGTCGAACGACTCGGACAGATCGCCGCGGTTGAGGCCCAGCCAGTTTCGGTAGCCGACGACCTTGTCGTCCGCGTCGACCGCGGCCACCGAGTCCTCGAAGTCCATGATCGTCGTGATGGCGGACTCCAGCACGACGTCCTTGACGCCCGCGGCATCGGTCTGGCCGATGGGGGAGTCGGCGTCGATCTGAATCTCTGCGTGCAGCCCGTTGTTGCGTAGCAGCACCGACGTCGGGGCGTCTTTCTCTCCCAGGTAGCCGACGAACTTCTCCGGCTGCTCCAGCGTGGTGACGACCTCGTGGCCGAGCTCGATCCTCAGGTCGGTGCCGTCGATCCAGTAGCGCGTGGCGTCAACGTGTGAGCCCTTGGCCAGCGGAGCCGCGGTGTCGAGGAAGCCACGGGCCCAGGCGATGACCTTGTCGCCGCGAACCTTGTTGTAGCCGGGCTTTCCTCCGGGCGCCTTCTCGGCGCCACCCTCCTCGGAGATCGCGTCCGTACCGTAGAGGGCGTCGTACAGCGACCCCCAGCGGGCATTGGACGCGTTGAGCGCGAACCGTGCGTTGAGCACCGGGACGACGAGCTGCGGGCCGGCGGTCGTGGCGATCTCGGCGTCGACGTTGCGGGTAGCGACCTCGAACGGCGCCGGCTCGGGCAGCAGGTACCCGATGTCCTGGAGGAACGCCTTGTACTCGGCGGCGTCGAGCGGCTTGCCCGCGCGATCACGGTGCCAGGCATCGATCTGCTCCTGCAGATCGTCACGCTTGGCCAGCAGTGCCTTGTTCTTCGGCGCCAAATCGGCGAAGACCTTACCGGCGCCTTCCCAGAATGCGTCAGCGCTCACGCCGGTGCCGGGAAGCGCCTCATCGTTCACGAAGTCGTAAAGAACCTTGGCGACCTGAAGACCACCGACCTGCACGCGTTCAGTCATCGAACTGCCTCACTTTTCCGGTACCAGCAGCGCCCACAGTGGGACGCTCAACGGGACGACATATATGTTACCCGGCGGTAGTTTCGGAGCGATCTTTCCGGTACAGCTGCCGGGGCGGCATCGATACATACAGCTCAGGGCTGAGGCGCATGAGGTGGGCGCCGACTGTTCACGGACGTACGGTGCGCGTCCGCGCGCAATCTCGATCATGAAAGGCTAGTTTGCCGATCGTGCACAGATAATACTGGCCAGCCAAGGTAGCCGCGCGACGGCCTGTACGCGTAGCGACCGTGAAGGTCATCCGACGACGCCCGATACGCTCTCTGCCGTGCGTGGTGAGTACAAGGTTCCCGGTGGCAAGCTCGTGGTGGTCGACGTCGAGGTGGAGGACGGGCGTCTGTCCCGGGTGGCGCTGTCCGGCGACTTCTTCCTCGAACCGGACGAGGCGCTCGACGACATCACGGCTGCGGTCACCGGCACGCCCGTCGCTGCCGATGCCGCGCAACTCGGCCAGGCGATCTCGGAAGCGCTCGGTGACGACGTGGCAATGATCGGTTTCACTCCGGAGTCCGTGGGCATCGCGATCCGACGCGCGCTCGGCCACGCCACCGGCTGGCACGACCACACCTTCGACGTGATCGAGCCGGTCGTGCTCGACCCGGCGATGCATGTCGCGCTCGACGAGGTGATCACCGGGGAGGTGGCGGCCGGCGAGCGCCGCCCGACGCTGCGGTTCTGGGATTGGGATTCCCCGCTCGTGGTGCTCGGTTCGTTCCAGTCGGTGCGCAATGAAGTGGACGAGGAGGCCGCGGCCCGGCACGGCATCGGGATCGTGCGGCGAATCTCCGGCGGCGGCGCGATGTTCATGGAGCCCGGCAACTGCATCACCTACTCGCTGGCGGTGCCGACGTCGTTGGTCGATGGCCTGAGCTTCGAGCGCTCGTACGAGTTTCTCGACCAGTGGGTGATGGGTGCGCTCGCCGACGTCGGCATCAAGGCTCGCTATGTGCCGCTCAACGATATCGCCTCCGAACAGGGCAAGATCGCCGGTGCCGCCCAGAAGCGATTCGCCGCCGGCGCGGTGCTGCACCACGTGACGATGGCCTACGACATCGACGCCGACAAGATGACCGAGGTGCTGCGCATCGGGCGGGAGAAGATCTCCGACAAGGGGATCACCAGCTCTGGCAAGCGGGTCGACCCGATGCGCTCACAGACCGGCATGGCCCGCGCCGACATCATCGCGGCCTTCCTTGCGCACTTCCGCGCCCGCTACGACACCCGCGAGGGCACCTACTCCGACGCCGAACTGGCTGCCGCGCGTGAGCTGGTCGATGCCAAGTTCATGGCCCCCGAATGGACCTACCGGGTGCCGTGAACGCCGGTGCCGCGCGCGAAGTGGTGCCGTGCGCGCGCAATCGTGCGCGCGGGACGTCACTTTGCGCGCGACGGCGAATCGACTGGGACATCGGAGCTACGGGCGCATTCCGCTGAGGGGTGAGGCCCGCGCCGGTCTGTCCGCCGACGGTGGCTGCCGCGAACGAGGCGCCCACGGGCACGGGAGCCGCAGGGCGCCGAAAGGCTGTTGCGGGAAACTCGCCCGATGTGCTCGAAAGTGTCCCCCAGACCGTCCACCAAGGTGGCTGTGACGGACGGATATTGCTACTTGGTGAGCGCCGCCGACAGTCCTCGGCACCGTGCGAGCAACTCCGAGCGCAGGGTCGCGGCTCGCTCCGACAGCGCGACCTGTTCGCGTACGTACTCGGCGCGGCCCTGGGGGGTCTCGATGGGAACCGCGTCGTAGCCGTAGCTGGTGAGGTCGTACGGGCTGGCCTTCATGTCGAGTTCGCGCGCGTCTGTTGCCAGACGGAAACAGTCGATGACCAATTCGGACTCGACGAGCGGGCCGAGCTTGGTGGCCCACTTGTACAGGTCCATCCCCGCGTGCAGGCAGCCAGGCTGCTCGCGGGCGATCTGATCGTCCCGGCTCAACGGCACCTCGTTGCGGGGCGCCGCGTCGCGGGTGAAGAACCGGAACGCGTCGAAGTGGGTGCACCGCAGGTTCATCGACTCGACCACCTCGTCGGTACCGGCATGCCCCAGGCGCAGCGGCACCGAGGAATGCCGGACAGCGTCCTCTCCGCCGCGGTACACCATCGCCCACTCGTGCAGGCCGAAGCAGCTCAGCTGGGGGCGCCGGGATTCGGTGGCGGAGAGCAGGGCCGTCACGAATTCCACGGCGGGGCGGCGGTGCTCGAGTAGAGCGGGGGAGACGGTCACACCCACGTCGGTGGCCGCGTAGCCCGCGTACTCGAGGTAGATCGCCGATTCGGCGCCACCGAGCACTGTGCCGAATCCAGGGTGCCAGCGCCGCAACTGATTCGGACGGACGCTGTAGTAGGTGAACAGGAAGTCGTGCACCGGGTGTGTGACGCCCTCCGCCCGGCGCCGCAGGTGCGGCCCGACGAGATCCGCCACCACCTCGAGGTGGCGGTCTCGTCGGGCAGTCCACACAGCTTCTGGCAGAACTGCCGAACTCACTGCTGTCAGCTCGCCTTCTGACCAGGAATCGCGTCGTCGATCCGGTGTGTGCCGTCGCGTACGGTACCGACGAACTCCTCGACCAGGTCTTCGAGCGCGACGATGCCGATCACCCCGCCAGCCGGATCGGCCACCGCGCCCAGGTGTGAGCTCGCACGCCGGAGCCGAGTCAGTGCGTCGTCCAGCGGCAGCGCCACCGGGATCGACGGTAGACGGCGGATGTCGGAGCGCGGGATCACTGTCTCCGGACCGGCGGAATCGTCGGCCACCTGATCGAGCACGTCCTTGAGGTGCAGGTAGCCGGCCAGCGATCCGTCGGCCGCGCGCACCGGGTACCGCGAGTAGCCGGTTTCGATGACCGCCTGCTCCACGGAACCGAGTGTGGTGCCCGCCGCGGACAGTGGCACGGTACGTACCTTGTCCAGCGGGATCATCACATCGGCGACGGTACGGCCCGCGGTTTCGAGCGCCTGGGTGAGGCGCCGATGCTCTTCCTCGTCGATCAGGCCCTCGGTGTGCGACTCGCCGATCATCTCCGAGAGTTCGAGCGCCGACACGGTCGCGTCGAGTTCGTCCTTGGGCTCGACGCGCAGCATCCTCAGGATCCCGTTGGCAGTGATGTTGTAGAACCCGATCAGCGGGCGAACCAATTTGATGAACGCCAGGTGCGCGGGTACCAGCAGCATCGCGGTCCGCTCCGGTCCGGCGATGGCGATGTTCTTCGGGACCATCTCGCCGAGCAGGATGTGCAGGACCACGACCAGGGACAACGCGATCGCGAACGCGATCGGATGCAGCAGCCCCTCGGGCACACCGAGCGCAGCCATCGGTGCTTCGATGAGGTGGGCGATGGCTGGCTCGCCGACCTTACCGAGCAGGATGGAGCAGATCGTGATGCCCAACTGTGCACCGGCCAGCATCAGCGACAGGTTCTCGCCGGCGGTGATCACGGTGCGCGCGCGCTTCTTGCCTTGTGCATGCAGCGCCTCGAGCCGGTCTCGGCGTGCGGTGATGAGTGCGAACTCGGCGCCCACGAAGAACGCGTTGCCTGCGAGCAGGACGACGGTGAGGAGCACTCCGAAAAGGTCATTCATCGGTTGACTCCAGTCGTCCGGCGCCGATGGACGGGACCGGTGTGAGCAGCACCCGATCGATCCGTCGGCCGTCCATGGTCAGTACGCGGGCGATCCAGCCGCGGCCGTCGGGCCCGATCGGCCTGCCCGACGCGTCGGGCAGCGGAACATCGTCGCCCTCTTCGGGGATCCGGCCCAGGTGTGTGAGCACCAGGCCGCCGAGTGTGTCGTACTCGCCCTCCGGAGCGGTGTACCCGGTTGCCCGGGTCACCTCGTCGGTGCGCAGCAGGCCAGAGCACGACCAGCTGTGGCCGACGCGCTGGACGTCGATCTCCGGCTCGTCGTGTTCGTCGCGAACGTCGCCGAGGATCTCCTCGATGAGGTCCTCCATGGTGACCATGCCGGCCGTGCCGCCGTACTCGTCGACGACGAGCGCGACTTGCATGCCGTCGGCACGTACTTGTGCCATCACCGAGTCACCGTCGAGCGAGGACGGAACCACCGGGACTCGTTGCGCGATGGAAACCAGCTGCGTGGTCGCGCGGCGGGCCGCGGGCACCGTGAACGCCTGCTTTATGTGTACGACGCCGACCGTTCCGTCGAGGTCGCCATCCACGACCGGGAACCTCGAGAACCCGGTGCGCGACGCGGCATCGATGAGATCGATGACGGTCGCGTCGGTGTCGAGGGACTCGATCTTCACGCGCGGAGTCATCAGTTCCTCGGCGCTGAGATCACCGAACCGCAGAGAACGGTTGACCAGCAGCGCGGTTCCGGCGTCCAGGGAGCCACGTTCGGCGGACGTGCGGACCAGCGAACCGAGCTCCTGCGGGGATCGGGCAGAACGCAGCTCCTCGGCCGGTTCGATGCCGAGCCGGCGCACCACCCAGTTGGCGGTGCCGTTGAGCCCGTTGATTGCCCACTTGAAGATCAGCGAGAACCCGGCCTGCAGTCCGGCGGTGGCCCGTGCGGTCGGCAGGGGCTTCGAGATCGCCAGGTTCTTCGGAACGAGCTCGCCGAAGATCATCGAGAACGAGGTCGCGATGATCAATGCGAGGGCCAGGGATATACCGCTCGCGGTCGATGCGGACAGGCCTACACCGTGGAGCACCGGAGTGATGAAGCGGGCCAGAACTGGTTCCGCGAGGTAGCCGGTGATCAGCGTCGTGATGGTGATGCCCAGCTGAGCACCGGACAGCTGAAAGGACAGCGTGCGATGTGCGTGTTGCACCTGCCGGGCACGGCGGTCGCCGTCGCGGGCATGGGAGTCGACGGTGCTGCGCTCGAGTGCGGTAAGGGAAAATTCCGCCGCAACGAAGAGGGCGGTGCCTGCAGTCAGTGCAAGAAAGCCGACCAGGCTGAGTGTGGTGAGGATGATCTCTGCGATGTTCACGTCAGCATCGCCCACCGTGATGTTCGGGGCCGCCGGGTTTGTCTCCCGGCTCGGTAGAGGAGCCCTCCGAGTTTTCAGCCGAACCCTCAGCGGATTCGGAATCCGCTCCCGGGCAGGCTGCTACGGAGGTCGCTACGGCGTTCGAGTCGGGGGGCGTGTGTATGGGTGCCTCGGGCACCTGGGTCCTCTCTGTCGGGCGGCGTCTTCCGTGACATACAACCGGAATGACGCCGCACGTATTTCCGGAAATTGATCCTCCATCATACCGGCACATACCCGGATGGGATGACACCGACGATGCCGGGATGGCTGAACGTGGGTTCTCACCACCCTGTCGGGAGTGGACGGCCTTCGGCGAACCCGGCCGCGGACTGGATGCCGACGATGGCCTTCTCGTGTAGCTCGTCGACCGTGCGTGCCCCGGCATACGTGCACGTGCTGCGCACGCCCGAACAGATGTGGTCGAGCAGGTCCTCCACACCGGGCCGGGCCGGATCCAGCAGCATCCGCGACGTCGAGATGCCCTCCTCGAAGAGTGCTTTGCGGGCCCGGTCGAACGCGCCGTCGTCGATGTTCCGGGCGGCGACCGCCCGTTTGGACGCCATCCCGAAGCTCTCCTTGTATCGGTTTCCGTCCCGATCGATCCGCAATTCGCCCGGTGATTCGTAGGTACCGGCGAACCACGAGCCCACCATGACATTCGAAGCGCCCGCTGCCAGTGCCAGCGCGACATCGCGCGGGTGCCGAATGCCACCGTCCGCCCACACGTGCCCGCCCAGTTCGCGGGCCGCTGCCGCGCACTCGGCGACCGCCGAGAACTGTGGCCGGCCCACCCCGGTCATCATCCGGGTGGTGCACATCGCGCCGGGCCCCACGCCGACCTTGACGATGTCCGCGCCGGCCTGGATGAGGTCGCGGGTGCCCTGCGCGGAGACGACGTTCCCGGCGACCAGGGGAATACCCAGTCCGAGTGCTGAAACAGCGCGCAGCGCGTCGATCATCCGTTTCTGATGCCCGTGGGCGGTGTCGAGCACGAGTAGGTCGGCTCCCGCGTCGGCGAGCGCTTTCGCCTTCGCGGCGACGTCCCCGTTGACTCCGACCGCAGCGGCGATCCGGAGTTTGCCGTGCGAGTCGACCGCGGGCGTGTAGATGCCGGCTCGGATCGCGCCGGTGCGGGTGAGCACGCCGGTGAGCCGACCCGTGTCGTCCACGATCACGGCCAACGGGTCGTGGCGGGATTCGAGCAGGGCGAAGACCTCACGCGGGGTAGCCGTGACCGGAGCGGTTGCGAAATCCGTGACCGCGACGGCGCGGACGCGGGTGAACCGGTCGACGTCGTTGAAGGAGGATTCCGTGACGACGCCGACGGGCTTGCCGTCAGCGGTGACGACGGCCGCGCGATGGGCCCGCTTGTGCAGCAGGGTCAGTGCGTCTGCGACCGCGGCGTCGGGGTCGAGGGTGATGGGGGTGTCCGCGACCAGATGTCGGCTCTTGACGAAGGCGACGGTTTCCGCGACCGCGTCCGCCGGTACGTCCTGCGGAATCACGACCAGGCCACCGCGGCGGGCGACAGTCTCGGCCATCCGCCTACCCGCCACCGCGGTCATGTTCGCGACGACGATGGGGATCGTGGTGCCAGACCCGTCGGACGTCGAGAGGTTGACGTCGAACCTGGACGCCACCTCGGTCCGGTTCGGGACGAGGAAGACATCGTCGTAGGTCAGGTCATATGGTGGGCGCTGCCCGTGAAGGAACTGCACGCCTCACGAGCTTAGTGGCGATGCGGCATTCGCGCCCGATGTCAGAGCTGCCTGATCTCGGGAGAGTCCGATCGTCGCCACCAGCATCACCACGGCGGACAGTGCGATCACAACGATTCCGGTGCCCGAGACCCGCAGGCGCTCGTCGAGCACCGCCATCCCCAGGAACACCGCGACCACCGGTTCACCGATCGTCATTGCGGGCAGCGACGCCGACAGCGGTCCCACCTGGAACGCGCGCTGCTGCAGGTAGACGCCCAGAACCCCGGCCGCTACCAGCGCCCACGACTGCCATGCCGAGACGACGGCAAGTGCGCCGTCGTCGAACAAATCAGTGACGTACTTGGTGAACGCGACCGCCACGCCGTACAAGCCTCCGCTCGCTCCGCCGAGAAGCAGTGCCCGCCACCCGGGTTCGACGCGGGGCGAGAGCCCCACCAGGGTCGCGGTGGCGATGACGACGACCACCGCGGCGAGCGGGACGGCCCATTCGCCCAGTGCCGCATCGGCGTTGCCCTCGGTGGGATTGCCGACGACGAGGAATACCCCGAGCGCGAGAGTGAGCCCGATCGCGAGGGTCCACGACCTACGCGTGAATCGGTACCCGGAGAAGCGCGCCGACAGCGGCAGCGCGAACAGCAGCATGCTCACCAGCAGCGGCTGGACGATCAGCACCGATCCAAGGGCGAGCGCGACCACCTGCATCAGGTAGCCGCCCCCGTCCCCGACCAGCCCGGCCCACCAGCGAGGGCTGCGCATCAGGGTCGCGATCAGCGACTGGTCCTCCGGCACCTGTGCGGCCGCGCTCTGCTGCGCGACCGAGGCACACGCGAACAGGAACGCGGCGGCGAGTGCACACAGGACGGAGGCGACCATCGGGCTCACGCACCCCCGCGGCGGCCGCGGCCGCGCGGTGCGGCGCCGGGACGGCCCCGACGCTGATCGCCGCGGCCGGGTTTCTGCGCCGCCTCGCGGCCCTTCTGGCCGCCGGCGCCGCGGGGCGGTAGCGCGGTGCCGCGCAGGGACACCCGCGTCGGCCGCTCGTCGGGTGTCGGCTCGGGTGCCGCCTTCTCCGGGACAGGCACACCGCTGGGTTTGCGCGCACCGGTGATCGCGGCCAGCCGAGCATCATTCGGGCGCACAGTGATCGGGGTGGACGCGACGCCGGCCGCGCGCATCACCTTCACCGACTGGGCCTGCTCGTCCTCGGCGACGAGCGTCACCACGGCGCCGGTCTCGCCGGCGCGTGCAGTGCGTCCGGCCCGGTGCAGATACGCCTTGGGCTCGGTCGGTGGATCGACGTGCACCACCAGGGAGATGTCGTCGACGTGGATGCCGCGTGCCGCCACGTCGGTGGCCACCAGCACCGGCCGGGTACCGTCAGCGAACTCGGCGAGCGTTCGGGTGCGGTGTCCCTGCGGCTTGTCGCCGTGTAGTGCGCCGGCGTCGACGCCGACCGCACGCAACTCCTGGTGCAGGCGGTCCACGCCGGACTTGGTGCGAGCGAACATCAGTGTGCGGCCCTCGCGGGACGCGATCCGCGCGACGATCTCGGGCTTGTCGGCGCGGTCGATGTACAGCACGTGGTGCGTCATCGTCTCGACCGCCGCCTCCACCGCCGCGGTCGCGTGCGTCACCGGGTCGGACAGATAGCGGCGAACCAGTTCACCGACCTCGCCGTCGAGCGTCGCCGAGAACAGCAGCCGCTGCGAGTGCGCGGGGGTGCGATCGAGGACCTCCGTCACCTGGGTGAGGAATCCGAATTCGGCCATGTGATCGGCCTCGTCGACCGCGGTGACGACGACGTCGTCGAGGGTGATCGTGCCCTGGGCGAGGTGATCGGCCAGCCGGCCGGGAGTCGCGACGACGAGGTCCGTGGTGCGTGAGAGCCGCGTCGCCTGTCCCTTGAAGGGCACCCCGCCGACCAGCAACGCAATCCTCAGTCCCAGCGCCAGCGCCGGTTCGTCGAGCGCCTTGTCGATCTGCGCAGCGAGTTCGCGGGTGGGGACGAGCACGATGCCACGCGGGCGGCCCGGTCGGCTCGCCGCACCGGTGAGGCGTACCAGCATCGGCAACCCGAAAGCAAGGGTCTTACCGGAGCCGGTGGGGCCGCGGCCGAGCACGTCCCGCCCGGCGAGAATGTCCGGGATGGTCGCCGCCTGGATCGGGAACGGCGCCGTGATACCCCCGCGTCCCAGCGCGTGGATGAGGGGAGTCGGCAGACCGAGCTGGGCGAAGGTGACGTCAGGGCTGGTGGGCATCGGTGTGGGCTGGCCTCCGTTACGCCGCGGTAGAGATCCGGGCGGGCGCCCCGGGCACGTACGGGGCTCCGCTCGTGAATCCACAGGCTACCGCGGGCGCGGGACCGTGCATCCCGCTGGACCGCCGTCACCCGCGGGTCCAGCCGCGCGGGGGGAGGGGACGGCTGCAGCTGCTGCAGCCGTCCCCTCCCACGTACTGAAGACGAGGCTCAGGCCTCGATCTCGGAGCGATCGCCGCTCCAGAGGGTGTGGAACTTGCCTGGCTTGTCGATGCGCTCGTAGGTGTGCGCGCCGAAGAAGTCGCGCTGGCCCTGGGTGAGGGCCGCCGGCAGGCGCTCGGCTCGCAGACCGTCGTAGTACGACAGCGACGACGCGAACGCTGGCACCGGAATTCCGAGCATGGTCGCGGTCGCTACGACCCGACGCCAGCTGTCGATGCCGGTCTCGATGGCCTCACGGAAGTACGGCGCCAGAATCAGGCTCTGCAGTTCCGGATCGGCGTCGAACGCATCCTTGATGCGGTTGAGGAACTGCGCACGAATGATGCAGCCACCGCGCCAGATGGTCGCCAGGTCGGCACGATTGACGTTCCAGCCGTACTCGGCGCTGCCAGCGGTGATCTGGTCGAAGCCCTGCGCGTACGCCACGATCTTCGACGCGTAGAGCGCAGCCTGGATGTCCTTGGCGAACTGCTCGACATCGGCGGGCTTGTCTCCGAGCGTGCCCGAAGCCAGCCCCTGCGCCTGTGCCGCCTTGCGCTGTGAGCGAGATCCCGACAGCGCGCGCGCGAACACGGCCTCGGCGATGCCGGTGACCGGCACACCCAGATCCAGCGCAGACTTGACCGTCCAGCGGCCGGTGCCCTTCTGCTCGGCCGCATCGACGATGACGTCGACCAACGGCATGCCGGTCTCGGCGTCCACCTGGCGGAGCACCTCGGCGGTGATCTCGATCAGGTAGGACTCCAGCGTGCCCTTGTTCCACTCGCTGAAGACATCGGCGACCTGGCCGGCGTCGTAGCCGAGCGCGTCCCGGAAGAGGTTGTACGCCTCGCCGATGAGCTGCATGTCGGCGTACTCGATGCCGTTGTGCACCATCTTCACGAAGTGGCCGCTGCCGTCGGGGCCGATGTGCGTGCAGCACGGGGTGCCGTCGACATGTGCGGAGATCGACTCGAGCAGTGGTCCGAGCGCCTCGTACGACTCCTTGGGGCCACCGGGCATGATGGACGGGCCGTTGAGTGCGCCCTCCTCGCCGCCGGAGATGCCGGCGCCCACGAAGTGCAGGCCGCGGGCGCGGATCGCGGCCTCGCGGCGAATCGTGTCGGTGTACAGCGAGTTGCCGCCGTCGATGATGATGTCACCGGGCTCCATCGCATCGGCGAGCTCCTCGATCACCGCGTCAGTGGCGTCGCCTGCCTTGACCATGATGAGGACGCGTCGCGGCTTCTGCAGCGCGCCGACGAATTCCGCGATGGTCTCGGTGCGGACGAAGTCGCCCTCGTCGCCGTGCGCGGCCAGAAGCGCATCCGTCTTCGCGACACTGCGGTTGTGCAGGGCCACGGTATGTCCGTGGCGGGCGAAGTTGCGGGCGATGTTGGATCCCATAACGGCGAGCCCGGTGACGCCGATCTGGGCGCGGGCAGCCTCGGTGCTGGCAGAGGTCTCGATGGTCATGGTTACAGCTTCCCTCGTGAACCCTCGCGGATGCGAACCGGCCCCGTTGATCAGGATGTGACAGGTGCCACACAGACGGCCCCGACTGCCCGTCGCGGGGCAGTCGGGGCCGTCTGCGGCTTCACGTCCGGTCGACTACACGACCGCGGCGCTACGCGTTGCGGTTGCGGTGCGGACCATCGAAGCCGTCGTAGCTGCGGCGCTCGGTGCGGCTACGGAATCCGCTGCCGGACTGCTGGCCGGACGGGGCGCCGTTGCCGCGGCGGTCGCCGAACGATCGGTTGTCGCGATCGTTGCGGTCGCCGAAGTCGCGACGCGGGCCACCGTCGCGGTTTCCGCCGTTGCCTCGGAAGCCACTGCTGTCGCCGTCGCGGCGGGGTGCGCGGTTGTCGCGGTCGCCGAAGTCGCGACGAGGTCCACGGTCGTCGCGGTTGCCGAACGAACGGTTGTCACCATCACGACGGGGACCGCGATCACCGACGCTCCGGTCGTTACGGAAGCCGCCGCGGGAGTCGCTACTGCGGGAGCCGCCGCTGTCTCGGTTGTTGTCACGGTTGCCGCGGAACCCGCCGCTGTCGCCGTCACGGCGGGGTGCGCGGTTGTCGCGATCGCCGAAGCTACGCTGACCGCTCGGACGGTCGCCCTGCGGTCGATCGACACGGCTGCTCGAGTTGCCGCGGAACCCGCCGCCGTCGCGGTTGTTGTCCCGGTTGCCACGGAAGCCGCCGCTGTCGCCATCGCGGCGGGGTGGGCGACTGTCCCGCCCGAAGTCCCGGCGCGGGCCGCGATCGTCACGGTTGCCGCCGTGCGAGCGGTTGTCGCGATCGCCGAAGCTACGCTGACCGCTCGGGCGGCCGTCACGAGAGCCGAAGTCCCGACGGGGTCCACGGTCGCCGAACGACCGCTCACGACGATCGCCGCCACGGCCGTCCCGCTCACTGCGGAAGTGGCTCTCGCGCACCGGCTCACCGCTGGGTGCCTGCGCGCCGGTGATGGCGGCCAACTGCTCCGAGCCCGGGGCGACGGGGACGGCCGTGGCGTTGACGCCAGCCATTCCGGTCAGGCGGCGGAACTGCCGACGCTGATTCGGTAGCACGATGGCCGCGACCACGCCGGCCTCACCGGCACGAGCCGTACGACCCGCACGGTGCAGGTAGTCCTTGTGATCGGCGGGCGGATCGACATGCACGACGAGGGAGATGCCGTCCACGTGGATACCGCGTGCGGCGACGTCGGTGGCGACCAGAACGGGGGTGCGTCCGGCCTTGAAACGCTCGAGGACTCTGGTGCGCTGATTCTGTGCCTTGCCGCCGTGCAGCGACTCGGCAGCGACACCCTGCTCGCGCAGGCGCTCGGTGATGCCCTCGGCGCCCAGCTTGGTGCGGGCGAACATGATCGTGCGTCCCTTGCGAGAAGCGATCTCGGCCAGGACCTCGTCCTTCTGGCCACGCTCGACCAGCAGGACGTAATGATCCATCGTGTCGACCGAGGCGCGGCCGTCCTGCGTCGAGTGCATCTCGTGCTGGGGCAGGAACTCCCGCACCAGGGTCTTCACGTCGTTATCGAGCGTCGCAGAGAACAGTAGGCGCTGGCTGTCGGCCGGGGTATCACCCAGCAGGGTGCGAACCTCGGGCAGAAAGCCCATGTCTGCCATCTGGTCCGCCTCGTCGAGCGCGGTCATCTCGACCTCGCCGAGCATGCAGGTGTTCTGCCGCAGGTGATCGCCGAGACGGCCGGGGGTGGCGACGAGGATGTCCACCCCGCGACGGAGTTGGTCCACCTGCTTGGTGAATGGGGTTCCGCCGACCGCAGCACGCACGCTCAGCCCCAGGGAGCCCGCGTACGGGGTGAGCGAATCGACGACCTGGAAGGCAAGCTCACGGGTGGGAACGAGGACGAGGGCGCGGGGCCGTTTCGGCGCCGGACGGTCCTCGTGGCGTGCGAGCCGTGCGAGCATCGGCAGACCGAATGCGAGGGTCTTGCCGGAACCGGTCTGGGCGCGGCCGAGGATGTTCTTCCCCGCGATGGCATCGGGGATTGCCATGGCCTGAATGGGTGACGGCACCGTGATGGAGTTCCGGGCGAGGGCAGCGACGACGGGCTCGGGGAGCCCGATCTCGGCGAAGGTCTGCTGCGCGGGCGCCGACTCGGTCTCGACGACGGAATCCACAGCAGGGTTCTCGACAGCAGGGTTCTCGACAATAGGTGCGTCGACGGGTGTTTCGATGGCTGGCTCATTTCGAGCAGCGGAATCTTGGGTAGCAGTAGTCACGCGGAATTACCTCTCCGGACGTCGGGCACGTCGCGGAGCGGGCTGTCACGCAGCCGCACGAAGAGACGAGCCAGGGCACATTTCACCTGGCCATCCGTGCGCTCTGCGCAGGGGAGATGGGGCTGTGTGCCACACATTGATTGATCGAGCCGCGATGGCGGCCGCATTCGAGTGTACGCGATCGCGATCTGTTGCGAGGATTCGGCCAGGTGCTGTGACCTGCGTAACTACCCGTCGGGTGAAGTGCGCAGTCGGGGGCCGGTCAGGGCTGCGCGGGTGAGAAAAACCGGCTCAGCTCGACCAGCCATGGCACCGCGACGGCGATTGTCGGAACGACGAGGATCGCGGCCGCGGCCAGATAGGCGGCCGCCGCAACGCGCATATCGCCACGAACGTCGCGCAGCCGTTGGACACGGACCAGGGTGCTCGGCCCGCCAGCCGCCATCGCACCACGCGGCGCGGTGGAACCGGCGCAGGTCACCAGGGCACGGGCCAGTGGACCAGGCCCGGTGACCTTGACCGCGGAGTCGTCCGCGAGCAGTTCGACCAGTAGCTGCACGGAGCCGAGAGCCGATTTCGAGCGGACCACCCGCGGAAACGCCTCGTGGACCGCGGTGAACGCCTCTAGTACGAGATCGTGCCTGGCCCGCAGGTGGGAACGTTCGTGGGTGAGGATCGCGGTGACCTCGGCATCGTTGAGCGACGCGAGTGTGCCTTCGCTGAGTACGACGCGCTGGCGCAGACCCGGTAGGCAGTAGGCAATGGGTTCGGCCGCGTCGAGTACACGCACTCCAGACGCACGCCCGAGTGCAGACGAGATGTCGCCACGGTCGAGGAGGTCGACCAGCATCCGGTGCCGCGCCCGGCGGCGGCGTGTGTACACCGCGACCCGGATCACCGAAAAGATGAGCTTCGCGCCGATCAGCAGGGTGATGCCGAAGATGACGACGTACAGGGTCCACAGCGGCAGCCCCAGAGCGTCGATCTCGGCAGTCGGCTCGGTGGTCGGCCGGCCGTCAGGTCCGGGAACGAGGAGCTGGCTCGCGATCGCCAGCCCGGAACTGAATGCCGACAACACTGCGGCGAGCCCGATGGCCTGCCACAGCACCAGGGCGGCGCGGGGCGCACGGAACGGCCACTCGGCGCGGCTGAGCAGTGCCGGCACCGGACCCGTCAGGGCCAATGCCAACACGCCGAAGGCCAGCGCCGTGGTGGTGTTCATCGCAGACAGGTCATGATGCGGGGCGGGCTCTCAACTCGCCCGAACGCGAATCCGTCGAACCTGCGGAGTGCATCGAGGTATCGGCCTCGGACGCCTCGAGTGCGGCGAGTGCCTCTCGGAGAGCAGCGGCCTCGTCGGCGCCGACCTGTCCCACGAAGTGCACGAGCGCGGCGGCGCGGCTGCCGGACGCGTCGGCCTGCTGCAGGGCGTCGACCATGAGACTCGCGACGAGCTCTTCGCGCCCGTGCACGGGCAGGTACCGGTGCGCACGATCGTCACGCTGCTGGATCACGAGGTGCTTCTTCGCCAGGCGCTGGAGCACAGTCATCACTGTCGTATACGCGAGTTCACGCTGCGCCGCGAGTGCTTCGTGCACCTGCCGCACGGTTTGAGGTTCCGGCATGGACCACAGATGTTCCATCACCGCACGTTCGAGCTCGCCGAGTCCAGCCATGCTCTGATTCTACGGATAGACCGGTCCCCATGGTTACTACTAGCGGTAGTAACCGGCCGGAACCAGTGTGGTATTGGTCGCATCCCTGTTCGGGACTGTATACCGGTGAGGAGATGCGGCGCGGGGGAGGCACCTTGGAGATTGCGGAGGTCTGGTATTGGGGTGGCTCGATCGAATGTCGTTGGTGTCCGGGCCGTTGCCGTACATCGTTGCGGTGTGCGGCGTCATCGGCGCGATCTGGCTCGTAGCCAGTCGCCGACGCTGGTTCGTCCGGCGCGTGCTGCCCGGGTGTCTTCTCGCCGCCGTCGGGCTGACCGTGGCGTTGTACGTCGTCGTCGAGAAAGTGTGGCGGCCGTTCCCTGATCCGGTCGAGACGTCCATCTACGTGTGGATCGGCATCGGGTTGTGCGCTGTGGCACTGATGATTCCGCGGATCTTCGCGGGACGGCCGTGGACCGCGCCGGTATCGGTGCTCGCTACTGCAGCGGTCGTGCTCACCGCGGCGGTGCAGATCAACCTGGTGTTCTATGCCTACCCCACGGTCGGGAACGTTCTGGGGTCGTCCGATCCCGACCGCATCGACTTCGCACAGGTGCCGTCGTCTGCCGGGCCGGTAGTGACGGGACGCCCACTCGAGGACATCTGGGCGCAGCAGGCGCCATCGGACATGCCTGATGGGGGACGGATCGCGACCGTACCGATTCCCGGTACCAAGTCCGGATTCGCGGCCCGGGACGCGGTGATCTATCTCCCGCCTGCCTACTTCGTGAGCCCACGTCCGCTGCTGCCGGTACTGGTGCTGCTGGCCGGGCAGCCCGGCTCGCCGGAGGACTGGCTCGGCGGCGGCAAGCTTGCGACGACGATGGACGCGTTCGCGCGCGAACACCACGGGCTCGCACCGGTGGTCGTCGTCGCGGACGGCACAGGGTCTCAGTTCGCCAACCCGCTGTGTATGGATTCGCGGCTCGGCAATGCCGCGACCTATCTTGCCGTCGACGTGCCCACGTGGACGAAGTCGAACCTGCAGGTCGATCCGGACCCCCGCGCGTGGGCGGTGGCCGGGCTGTCCTACGGCGGCACGTGCGCACTGCAGCTGGCCACCAACTTCCCGGAGGTGTATCCGACCTTTCTGGACCTGTCCGGGCAGCAGGAGCCGACTCTCGGCGACCGCGAGCGGACCATCGGCGATGCGTTCGGCGGCGACGAGGCCGCTTTCGTGGCGGTCAACCCGATGGATCTGATGACGACCCGACGCTATCCGGACACGGCGGGGATCATCGTCGTGGGCGCGAGCGACGATGCGTACCGCGGCGGGGCTCAGCGGGTGTTCGAGGCGGCGAAGAACTCCGGCATGGACGTGCAGTACGTGGAGCTGCCGGGCAGACACAGCTTCAAAGTCTGGTCCACTGGCCTGCGTGAGGAACTCGATTGGATGGCGAAGCGCATGGGGTTGATCTCGTGAACACCTTGCGGCGCTACGGCCGTCGAGTGCTCGAACTGCTGCGATACGGCGCGGCCGGGGCGCCTGTCAGCATCACGCTACTAGCGGCGCTGTGGGTGCTCGGGTTCGCGACCGATTCGGTCCTTCGCGGCCCCTCTCAGTTCGTCGACCGGCATCTGGCTCTCGGCATCGGCCCGCTCGAACACTGGCGGCTGTGGACGCCGTTGACCGCTGGCCTGTGGGCGCCTGGTCTGGTGGGCTACCTCGGTGTCACGCTGCTGATCTTTCTGGTGGCGGCGCCGCTCGAGCGCCGTATGGGTTCGGGCCGCTTCGCATTCGCCGCGGTCGCCACCCAGGTGGGTGGTGCCATGCTCGGACTCGCGGTTGCGACGATCGTCAAGCTGCTCGACTCGGACTGGGGATTCCGTCTCCACGTCGGCACCGCGGTCGGCCCCACTACCTGGATCCTGGGTGTCGCGATGGTCGCCAGCTCCTCGATGGGCACGCTGTGGCGCAGACGGATCCGCGTCGGGTCGCTGGCCCTGACGATCACCCTCGTCCTCTTCGCCGGGCAGCTGCAGGACGTGATCCGGTTCGGCGCGGTCGTTGTCGGATTGCTCGCCGGTCCGTGGATCGTCGGGCGGTCGGCGCGCGGTTCCCGCATCACGGGAACCCGGAGGGAGGGCCGTGTGCTGGTCGCGATCGTCGTAGCGGCGAGTTCGATCGGCACGATGCTCGCCGCATTGTCTCCGCACGCCGTCGGCCCGCTCGCGGTGCTTCGGGACCTGTTCCGGGGCGTGCCCTGGACGGCGGCTGAGGTTCGGGAGATCTGCGAGGCGACGCCGACCGACCCCGACTGCCGGCGCGGCATGCTCGATCTTCGACTGTCCGGCATCGGGCCGACGTTGCTGAGTCTGATGCCGTCGGTCTTCCTGCTCGTGTTGTGCGATGGACTACGGCGCGGACGCCGGTTCGCGTGGATCGCGGCCACCGTGGCGCAGGCGGTGCTGCTGGCGCTGTCGCTGCTGAACTTCGTAGTCCGCTACGTCGACGTCTCCGGCGAGGACACCCTGTTCTACGGGCTCGAGTCGCCGAATCTATACCGCACGATCGCCCCGTTCCTCACCCCGCTGGCGCTGCTGATCCTGCTGTTGGCGACGCGCCGGTTGTTCGACGTCGTCGCGCCGCCGCGGACGTATCGGCGCCTGGGCGGCAACCTCGCGCTGCTCGTGGCGGGCCTCGGCCTCCTGTACGTCCTCGGCGGACTGTGGGCGCGCAACGGTTTCGATCGCCGGGCCACGTTCTCGCTGTTGGTCGCTGATTTCCCGGAACGTCTGGTCCCGCCGGTGTACCTGCAAATGCTCGATCCTCGGCTGCTGCCTGACGACTGGGCTTCGACCCTGCTCTACGAATGGACCGGAGTCGTCTTCTGGGTGACTACCTGTGCACTTGTTGCAGCGACGTTCCTGCGCCCGGCGCACGGATCCGTCGTCGGCGCTGCAGACCGGGCGCGCGAGATCCTGAGGTCGGGGTCGGGCAGTGCGCTCTCGTGGATGACAACCTGGCGCGGCAACTCGTACTGGTTCGGCGACGGCGGCGACAGCTACGTCGCCTTCCGAGTGAGCTCCGGTGTCGCACTGACCACGGGCGGACCGGTGGGCCGTCCGGACCGGGTCCGGGACGATGTCATCGGGTTCGCCGAGTACGCATCCGCGAACGGCTGGGTCCCCTGCTTCTACTCCGTAACCGGCGATGTCAAGGCCGTCTCCGACGAGCTCGGCTGGGTGGGAGTCCAGGTCGCGGAGGAGACGCTGCTCGATCTGGGCAAGATCGCATTCACCGGCAAGAAATTCCAGGATGTGCGCACAGCGCTGAACCGCGCCGCGAAGTCCGGCATCACCGCCGAGTGGATCAGCTTCCACACTGCCCCGCTCGCGCTCACAGACCAGATCTCCGCGATCTCCGAGGAATGGGTCGCCGACAAGGGCATGCCCGAGATGGGATTCACCCTCGGCGGGCTGCAGGAGATGGACGATCCGGAAGTTCGCTGTCTGATCGCGGTCGACGAGGACCGGACAGTGCACGGGGTGACGTCGTGGCTGCCGGTGTACCGCAACGGGCATGTGGTGGGCTGGACGCTCGACTTCATGCGTCGGCGCGCGGACGGCTTCCGGCCCGCGATGGAGTTCCTCATCGCCTCCGCCGCAGTCCTGTTGGAAGGTGAGGGTGCCGAGTTCCTGAGTTTGTCGGGTGCGCCGTTGGCCACTGTCGGCGGCGCCGGCGACCCGGAGCAGTCCGGCGGCGATGCACGCGTGGGGTTGTCCGAAGCGATGGAATCGGTACTCGAGGCGCTAGGCCAGACTCTCGAACCGGTGTACGGCTTCCGGTCACTGTTGGCGTTCAAGTCGAAGTTCCAGCCGCGCTACGAGCCGATGTACATGTGCTTCGCAGACCCCGTGGCACTGCCGAGTATCGGCAACGCAATCGGCCGGTCGTACCTGCCGGAAGTCTCGCTCGGGCAGGGGATGCGCCTGGTCCGGACGTTGATTCGGCGGTGAGCCCGGCGCAGCGATTACTTCCGCCGCCCTCGTTTCCGGCGGTTAGGAGTCGGCCGGGCGCCCGGTTCCGGACCGGCGGCCGGGCGTCGATGCGCGATCTCCTGCAGTTTCATGGCTTCTTCCCGGTCGATTCGGGCGAGAACCAGATGTTGTTGGCCGTAGGTCCATACGTTGTTGCTCACCCAGTACAACAGGATCGCGATCATCAGGAACGGTCCTCCGACGAGGACACCGAGTGGGAAGATCCACAGCATCAGTTTGTTCATGATTGCCGCCTGCGGATTGGCCGCGGCTTCCGGACTCTGCCTTCTCACCGATGCCCGGGCATTGAAGTGTGTGGCAAGGCTCGCAAGCACCATCAGCGGGAGAGCCACAGCGGCAATCGTGGCCAGTGTCGGGACTCCGCCGTACTGTGCGAAGGATGCCAGAGTGGCTTCTGGGCTGCTGATCGCGGCGGAAATCGGTGCACCGAACAGCCGGGCGCTGAGGAACGACTGCACATCGGTAGCGCTGAAGACATAGTTCGGAGTGCTTGCATTTGCTGTGGGCGTCATCCCTGGCTGGCCCAGCCCGGTTCCGGTGCGGTTGAACGAGCGGAGCACATGGTAGAGGCCGAGGAACACCGGAGCCTGTACCAGCGCAGGTAGACACCCCATCAACGGATTGAACCCGTGCTCCTTCTGCAGCTTCTGCATCTCTGTAGCCTGGCGTTGCCGGTCGCCGTCGTGCTTCTTCTGCAGGGCCTTGATCTGCGGTTGCAGCTCCTTCATCTGGCGGGTTGTGCGAACCTGTCTGATCGCGGGTTTGAGCAGCAGAACGCGCAGGGTGAAGACCAGGAACACGACCGCGAGCGCCCAGGCGAATCCGTTGTCCGGTCCCAAGACTGCGCCGAATAGCTTGTGCCAGAACCACAGGATCGCGGACACGGGGTAGTAGACGAAGTCGAGCATGGTGAGCACCTCTTTGCTGCACGACGCAACGTCACACGGCATCGTGCGAGTCGGAATACACGCCGGAGTCCGCTGTGGACGATCACGGCGTGGAAAGTGGACGGCCGATTGAGGTGGCCTACACAGCGTCAGGAACGCTGTGCGGCCGCCAGGGCCTGCCCGGGTGCTCGGGGCCGACGTGGGCGGCCGGGGGTGTCCGGCGCGCTCTGCCTGCGGAACGCGCCACGCAGGCGCTGCTCTTCCTCGGGTGGACCAGACGCCGGCTCGGTCCGTGGGTGCAGTTGGGACAACGAACTCTGCCCGGCAACGGCAAGCAGGAGAACGATCGCAACCGTGGCGCCGACGACTGCAGCCGGCCCATCGATCGCGGTTGTCGTGGCAATCACCAACGCCAGCACGGTCACCCACGTGAACTGAACGATGTTCAGTCCCCGTGTGAGTACAGACCAGATCCGTGCCATGCGCCACAGCGTACCGAGAAATCTGATTCACACGCTTGCCGTGCACACACGGCGATTCGGTGTCAGGGGGTGTCGGCGATGGGCGAGGGCATGCTGCCGAGGGTCCCGGGGGATCGTCCGTCACCGTCGTGGGCCAGCGCGCTGGGCGTGCGGCGCCCGACTATCGCAGGAGCCTCGCGGATGAGCGTGTCGTCGGTCAGTGCCTCCACCATGAACAGCGCGAAATCCACGCGCCGCGTCAGGTTGCTCGCGAGGACCGGGTCGCCGACGTGGCGGCTCCATACCGGCAGGCCTTGGCTCTCGCCCTCCTCGAGGTCGCTGCCACGGACGACGGTCCACCGGCGATCGCTGGCGAAGATCCGTCGGCATGCCTCCACCTGATCGTCGATCTCCACGGCGCGCACGAGGCGAGCCAGCCAGGTGACGATCCGGACGGACGCCTTGAATCTCCTGGAGTACTGGTCCTTGCCGTCGCGCGAGATGTGCCAACCGCACGAGAAGACCAGGCGCGCATTCGGTTCGGCATAGTCGAGCACTGCCTGCGCCGTGCCCGACGAGTATTGCTGCACACCCCAGGGCGCCAGTACGGTCAGCACGCCGTCGCATCCCGCGACTGCCTTTCGAATCACCTCGCGGTCGTTCGTGGGTCCGGGAACGATGGTGATCCGGTCCGCGAACGCCGCGAGCTTCGGGACGCTGCGTTCGCGGCATACGCCGACCACCTCGTAGCCGCGGTCCAATGCATGTCCAACCATGTAGGTCCCGAGTTTCCCCGAGGCGCCGACGATGCAGATCTTCCGGATCCGGTTCGTGTTCATGTCCCCACTCCTGCCACTCGCGTCTGGGTTCGAACTTACGGTGTAAGTCACGGTAGGCTTACGTTGTAAGTCCGTCAACCGGGAATCAGGAGGCAGAACCGATGAGCGAGCGCGGCACCGGACAGCGTGCGAGGCCCAAGCGAGCGCCGCTCAGCCGGGAGCGGGTGGTGGCCGCCGCAATGGCGCTCGCCGACGAGAAGGGTGAAGCCGGAATCACATTGCGAGCGATCGCCGCCCGGCTGGGCGTCGAGGCGATGTCGCTGTACAACCACGTCGCCGGCAGGGAGGACATCCTCGACGGGATGGTCGACGCGGTGTTCGGTGAGATCGAGCTTCCGGCGTCGGCCACCGATTGGAAGGTGGCGATGCGCGAGCGTGCAGCCTCGACACATGCGGTCCTTCAACGCCATCGCTGGGCAGTCGGCCTGATGGACTCCCGCAGCCAGCCCGGCCCGGCGACCTTGCGTCACCACGACGCCGTGCTGGGCATCCTGCGGGCGGGAGGCTTCTCCGTCGCGATGGCTGCGCACGCGTTCTCGGTAATCGACAGCTACCTCTACGGGTTCGTCCTGCAGGAACTGAGCCTGCCGTTCTCGAGCCCGTCCGAAGTCGACGAGATCGCGGGAGGCATCCTGCGGGATCTGCCGACCGACGCCTACCCACACCTCATCGAGCTCATCACCGAGCACGCCCTTCGGCCGGATTACAACTACGGTGACGACTTCGAGTTCGGGCTCGGACTGATCCTCGAAGCCCTCCGCCCCGACGAGGCGCGGGTCGAGTCTCTCGAGGAGTACGAGCGGGGAGGTGGGTGCAGGCCCTAGCTCGCGCCGACGGTTGTCACTACTGCGGCTCAACTGCAGCATCCCGGCCTGCATACCGCAGTCGGGAGATCAGCCGGTCGGGTTCGTCGACGTACACGCTGATAGAGGTGACATCCGCAGTCTTGCGGCGGCTGGGTGACAATGCCGGCATCCGGACCGTCACTGGTCTCCCGAGCACCATATCGACCGTGGTTCCGTCGGCATTGGGGAGGAACAGGCGCCCGGCCACAATCGCTGGCGTGGTTTCGGCGAACCGGCGGCGCAGCGTCACGCGCTCGATGTTTGCCAGCGCAACTGCGACGACAACGGCGCCGGAGTGGCGCAGGACCAGCCGTTCGCTCGTCGCGTAGTGCGGATGTGTGCGGTGGATCGCAAAGTAGCCGAACAACATCACCAACGACCACACCGACAACACGGCCAGGACTGCCTGTACCCACTGCCAGGGAATCAGCAGGTGAAGCACCACGACCTCTATTCCGGTTGCGAGCGCAAACGCCGTCGGAACCACGAGAGTTCCTGCGTGCGATGAGAAGACGACAGCGTCGGACTCGGGTACCGAGTTGCGCCCGCGGATCCACATCCACAACGCCACGTACGACCGGATCTCCGTTTTGACCATGGGCCCGAACGGGGAATCAGCCAGCGTCTCCGTCACCACCTGCCGCATCCCGGCACCGGCGCGCCGCTTCGCCACGATCGCACCGACTACCGCCAATGCCGCGATACACAGCAAGGGGGCCTCGACGGCCACCAGCAGTGCAAGTGCCTGCCGTCGGGTGACCACGCCGGAGAAGAACAACGCTCCATTGACGAGCAGGACGATCACCGACAGCCACTGCGTCACGTGCTGGAATCGTCGGGCAGCACGCGGTGTCATCACCTGTTCGACCACGATCTCGTCGACCTCCGGGTGACCGTCGAACCAATCTTCATGGCACCGAGTGTCAACTATGACCTCGCGTCAAGGTCAAGCACACGCAGTCCGGCTGTCCGGCTCTCAGATCGGGCAGTTCCGACCAAAGTGGTGCGCGTCGAATACGCCGATGGTGGATTCGCGTCGGCGGCGCACTCTCAACCGAGGGGTCCGCAACTCGGAAATCGATGGTGGCGTCCGATGGCGGGGGCGCATATAATCTATACCCAAGACGCAAAAGCGTTGATCATGCCGAAACATCACTCCTGAGGAAGGCCGCTGTTCACGGGGGATTCCCCTCCCGAAACGAACAGTCGACCACGAAATACCGCTCTTCAGCAGCAGGTCAGTGGGGTCTTCTTCCGTCAGCTCGATCGACTGGGGATGCCCGTGACGCTCTGATCGGGAGATGATTGGCAAGACGTGGGGCCCTTGTTGCAATGCCCTGACCCGGAGGCGGGTCTTTCGATCAATGATTCCGGGGGCTCACCGGCTGGAGCAGTTGCCTATTTTGGCGAGGATGCGGTGACAATACAATCCGTCAAGAGATGTCGAGATCGATGAGCTCGTGAACAAATTTGTGGGATCTTGCCAGTTTGAAACAATAAGGGAGCATTCCGAATATCGTTCCAAATCGGATCCAACGAAAGGGGTAATGATGACCGCCACCCAGCATTCCGCTGATGAAAAGACCACGGTCTTTGCGCGACTCGCCGAAATCTCTCTGGAGGAGAACCCTTCAACGGGGTCTCGGTGGAATCTGATCCTTCCGCCCGCCCTCTCCCTCGTCGACGACAGATACATACCTGATGAGCCGGTCCGTCCCGGCAGCGGAGGCACACGAGTCTTCATTGTGCGTGCGTCCAAGAGCGGAACCTATGAGGTTTCGGCGATTCTCCAGCGTCCCTGGGAGCCGAATCCGATCGAGACGCGAAAAATCGTCATCGTTGTGCAGTAAGTCGATCCCGACTCAGTCGCCGGTGCCGAAGCGCAGGACCGGCGACTGGGCCCTGGCTTCCCGGCGCAGGCCAAGGGTGATCTGGATGTCGGTACTTCGGTGAGTGGATAAGCTCGCTTGCCGTGACCGAAATGAGAACGGCAGCCGAACCACCACTGCCTACCCCCGACGGTGTTCGAGGCTACGAGAAACCACCCCAAACAACAGCCGACCTGACCAGCGCGCGTCTGGTTGCGATAGTCAGCTCGGTAGTGGGGATCCTCGCAGCGATCGCGATCCCGTTTCTACCCGTGCAGCAGACCGAGGCGAGAATCTCGTGGCCGCAGAACGGTTTTGCCACGGGTGTGACAGCACCGTTGGTGTCGTACACGCCGACCGATCTCGACATCACAATTCCGTGTGCGGCCGTCGGGGAGTTGGCCACTACGGGTGGCGGTGTCCTCGTGTCGACCGCACCGATCGGAGCCGCCGAGCCGGACCGGTGGACGCTGTCCGCCCGTGTGATCGCAGGCGACGACGTCGGCGGTCGATTGGAAGTGGTTGCCCGGAACACGATTCTGCTGTCGGCACCTGTCGAGTCCTTGTCGGGCGCAGGTTGTGCGGTCTCGATCTCGTCGACTCCGACCCGGACCGTCGCCACGGTGACTGGCAGCAGGGGCAGTGACACCGAGCAGATCTTCGATCGTGATCTGCGCCCGCAGATGGTCGGGGTCTTCTCGGACCTCGATGGTGCCGCGCCGGAGGGGCTGCGGGTCGACGCCACTCTCGATACTCGGTTCACGACGTCGCCGACCGCAATGAAGCTGACAGCGATGGTGCTGGCGGTGTTGGCGACAGTTCTCGCATTGTGGTCGCTGTACCGGCTCGATATCGCGGATGGGCGACGATCACGCAGAGTTCTCCCGGCTTCGTGGTGGTCCTTCACCCGCATCGACGCGGTCGTGGTCGGTGTGCTGGCGTTGTGGCATCTCATCGGAGCCAACACTTCCGACGACGGTTATCAGCTCGGAATGGCCCGCGCCGCAGGCGAGGCGGGCTACATGGCCAACTACTTCCGGTGGTTCGGCGTACCCGAAGCACCGTTCGGGACCCCGTTCTACGACGTCCTCGCCTGGATGGCGAATGTATCTACAGCCAGTGTGTGGATGCGCCTGCCGGCGCTCATCGCGGGGATTCTCACATGGTGGCTGATCAGTCGAGAGGTAGCGCCGAGGCTCGGGGTGGTGGTCCGCCGAACGTCGCTGCCGCTGTGGACCGGCGCACTGGTCTTCCTCGCGTTCTGGCTGCCGTTCAACAACGGTCTGCGCCCGGAACCGATCGTTGCAGCCGGGGTCCTGTTGACCTGGTGCTCAGTCGAACGTGCCGTCGCCACTCGGCGACTATTGCCTGCCGCGGCGGGCATCCTGATCGGTGCCCTCACGGTGACTGCCGGGCCGTCCGGCATCATCTGCTTTGCGGTGCTCATCGCTGGGGCTCGCCCGGTGGCGCGGATCGTTGCCGATCGCTCCCGCGTCACGGGCTACGCGGCGCTGCTGCTACCGATGGCATCCGCCGGACTGGTCATTCTTGCTGCCGCCTTCGCAGATCAAACATTTGCCGCAGTGCGTGAGATGCAGCGGGTACACCAGATCGCCCCGAACGCCCCCTGGTTCGAGGAGTACATGCGCTACCAATGGCTACTGCAGGACGGCGCCGACGGGTCACTGGCTCGCCGATTCGCGGTCTTCACCATGGTGCTCTGCCTGATCACCGTCATCCTGGCAATGCTCCGGCGCGGCGGCCAGATCCCCGGAACCGCCCAAGGCCCGACACGACGGATCGTCGGAATCACCATCGGCGCCATGGTGTTGATGACGTTCGTTCCTACCAAGTGGACCCACCACTTCGGGATCTATGCCGGCCTGGCCGCATCCGTTGCAATCGTCGCGGCAGTCGCGGTGGCTCCGGCAGTGTTGCGCTCACGCCGAAACCGGGCCCTGTTCGCGGCCGCGGTGATGGCGGTCGTAGCGATCTCCTTCGCCGGCCGAAATGAATGGTGGTACGTCTCGAGCTACGGCGTGCCATGGTTCGACAAGCCGCCATCTATCGCCGGCCACGGGTTCGCGGTGGCGTTTCTCGCCGTGACCGGACTGCTACTTGCGGTGGCCGCATGGTTCCACATCCACCCGACGGCCTCGACCAGAACCGATACGCCGTCGCGCTGGTGGGCCATCCCGCCGTTGACCGTCGCCGCGGCGGCCATGGTGTTGTTCGAGGTGCTGTCCTTCGCCAAGGGCGCGATCTCCCAGTATCCGGCGTACTCGATTGCCCGATCGAACATCGACGCGCTCACTGGTTCTTCGTGCGGGCTTGCCAATGACGTTCTGCTCGAAACGGATCCCAACGGGTCGATGCTGCAACCGATCGCCGCGACCACCGGCAGCGGCCTGTCAGCCGGCGGAGCGGACGGATTCACCCCGAACGGTGTGGCCCCGGACCTCACACCCGATCAAGAGGACCTCGCCTCCGGCACAGCGAACACCGTCGACCGCACCAACGCCGACCAGAAGACCTCGGGAGAGACCGCGGGCACCGGCGGAGGGTTCGGCGGCGAAGGGGTCAACGGCAGTACCATTGCCCTACCGTTCGGCCTGAATCCCGCCACTACGCCTGTTCTGGGCAGCTTCGGCAACGAGGGTGCTGCCGCCGTCACCACCGACTGGTATCAGCTACCGGAGTCCGATGCAGACGGCTCACGCGGGGACATCGTGTCCATCTCTGCGGCTGGCCGAGTTCGCTCGGTCAACGCAGACGGTATCGAAACCTACGGGCAGAAGCTCGAACTCGAATACGGTGTCGCGGCCCCGGACAATACGGTGAGGTCCCTGGGGTCGGCCGTACCGATCGACATCGGCCCGACGCCGTCGTGGCGGAATCTGCGGGTTCCGCTCGATCAGTTGCCGGCAGAGGCGAATGTCGTCCGGATTGTTGTCGTCGACAACGACATTCGGATGGATCAGTGGGTGGCATTCACTCCACCCCGAGTGCCCCGGACACAAACCCTGCAGCAGGTTCTCGGCCGCGACACCCCGGTGCTGCTGGACTGGGCGGTGGGTCTGAACTTCCCGTGCCAGCATCAGATGCTCCACGCCAACGGAGTCGCCGAGATTCCCGAGTATCGGATCTCCCCGGACCGGCCGGGGGCAGTCGTCACCGGACTGTGGCAGGACCACTACGGAGGGGGCCCGCTCGGCTGGACGCAATTGCTACTCGGCGCCCGAACGATCCCCTCCTATCTGGCCCATGACTGGGACCGAGATTGGGGCTCGATCGAGCAGTTCGTTCCGATCGACCGCAGCGCGACACCGGCGCAGATCCACACAAGCAGCACGACCCGGTCCGGGCTGTGGACACCAGGACCGATCAACATCACTTCCTGAGTGCGAATGTCGACCGTGGTGGGCCGAGCCGGATCCGGCTCGGCCCACCATGTCTGTCGCGATGAACAAACATGCGGTCAGCCCTGCTCAGCCACTCCAGCAATCACCGATCGCGCTGTGGTGATCAGTTGCGCAAGTCCGGGTTCTTCGATCGGCCAGTGTCCGCAGTTCTCGAGAAGGACCGACTGCGTTGGTGCGCAGATGCGGTCGAGGAATTGCTGGCTGAGCTGCGGTGGAGTCCATCGGTCGGCTGCGGGGTGAACAAGCGTCACTGGAGCAGCGGTGAACTGTTCGGGTACGGCGTGCGGGAAGGTGAACCAGTCGGCGAGGAATCCGAGGGGGACCCGGACTCCACCTCCGCGTGGATCGGAAGCGCACAGACGTGACAGGTCGGGGTCGTTACTCATTCGGTTCATACGCACCAGCCACTTGATCGGCGGGCGCAGTCCGCCGGCCACTCGGGCGATGGGCGGTAGAAGTGCGGGGGCAGCCTTCCCGGCGGCTCCCCATCGGGCTGCGGCCGCGCGGGCTCGAGGATCAGCGGGGTCGAGCAAGCACGTCGCGAGCACGGCAGCTACCTGACCTGTACGGGAAGCGACCTCGTACGCCATCATCCCGCCCATGCTTGCGCCGAAGAGAACCAGCGGGCGTGGGTCACAGGCTCGTTCGGCGTCGACCAGGTCGCACAGAAGGTCGATCCAATCGTGGTAGCGAACCTGAGCTGGCCGAGGCTCGACAGTGAGCCCGTAGATGGGCATGTCCGGAAAGAGGATCTCCACACCTTCGTCTGCAGCCAGTGCCGCGAATGACCAGAGCGCCATGGCGTGGCCGCCGGCGCCGTGGATTCCCATGACGCGCACACGAGCATCGGGGCGAACGGCGCGCGCAATGTGGACACGACGGCCGCGCCACTGCCACCACGTCGATTCCGGTTCGCGGTAAGCCGATCGGTAGCCATCGGGCAGGAAGCCTGCGTATGCCACTGCGTCCATTCTTCGAATCTCCGTCCTCGTCGGACTGTACGGGCCAGAACCCGCGCCGCTGTGGTGGCGAACGATAGCCGGACGCCACTGACCTGCACAATGTGCGTACCATTGCCAAGAATCGTAAGCGGCGCAACGAATTACAGATCCTCTACCGCCTCACTTGCTTGTTCGGTGAACCTGTCTTGCAGTTCACCGGGCAGGGTCCGCGATAGGGCACGTCTTCTGGACCGAGACATCCCCGTGGATCGGCAGGTTGCATATTAGGGCAGCCTGACCTATCTTAAATCTGGATTGGCTGCCGGACCGCGGGGAGTCCTGAGGGCTGCAGAGACTCCCGGTCCATCCCGCGGCGGGTTCCGCGCTTCCGGGCGCGGAACCCGCCGATCTGTTTTCGGAGGGGCGGATGTGCAGACTCCGATCTCGTGGATCACTATGACGAGGTACATATCGGACGAATTGATGGAGCAGATCATGGCGAGCGAGGCAGGGCACGCATTCGGGCTGGGTGATGGATCGGATCCCGCCCAGATCAATGCGTTTCTGAACAAGGGATTCGGCGAGGCGTTGGGTCTCGAGTTCACCGAGCTCACCCCGGACCGCGTCCGGGCCCAGTGGAAGGTGACCCCGGCGCTGCATCAGCCATGGGGGATCATGCATGGCGGCGTGCATTGCGCGGTGGTCGAATCGGTGGCCAGCATCGCCGCGAGCATTTGGCTCGGCGACCGAGGCCACGTCGTCGGAGTCAACAACAACACAGACTTTCTCCGAGCTTCACGCGAAGGCGTGCTCTATGCGGAGGGAAATCCCGTCCATCGTGGACGCACACAGCAGTTGTGGCTGGTGACGATCACCGACGAGCAGGAACGGCTGGTCGCACGCGGCCAAGTGCGGTTGCAGAACATCACCGAGACTGACCGGCTAGGCAAGTAGTGTCTCGTGGTCGCCGTCTTGGGTGCGGCGACCACGAGCCTTCGGTCGGCGGCTCAGCCGACCTCGCGTGACTCGGCCGCATGGCGTGCCCGACTCTGCTCCTGCAGGATGTCGATCGCGTTGCGCGCGAACACCTGTTGCTCGGTAGACGCCATCTGTGCACGTCCGCGACCGAGGAACGAGACCGTCCACGAGATCACCGTGGACAACCGGCTCCGGAAGCCCACCAGATACATCAGGTGGATCACGAGCCACATCATCCAGCCGATGAACCCGCTGATCTCGAGCTTGCCGACCTTCGCGACCGCGCTGAACCGCGAGATTGTGGCCATCGAGCCCTTGTCGAAATACTTGAACGGCTGACGGTCCTCGGGTTTCGCGCCGTCCAGCCCCGCCCGGATCTCCTTGGCCGCGTACTTGCCGCCCTGCATCGCGACCTGCGCGAGGCCCGGCAGCTTGTCGAGCGACATCATGTCGCCGATGACGAACACATGGGGATAGCCGGGCAGGGTGAGATCCGGATTGACGTGCACCCGTCCGGCGCGGTCGACTTCCGCGCCGGACTGCTCGCCCAACTGCTTCCCGAGCGGGCTCGCCTGGACACCGGCCGACCAGACCTTGCACTGAGATTCGATGCGCATCTCGGTGCCGTCCTTGTGCCGGACCACCAGACCGTCGACATCGACGTTGGTCACCATCGCGTCCAGCTGAATCTCCACACCGAGCTTCTCCAACCGCTCCGCGGCCTTGCGGCTCAACTTGCCGCCGTAGACCGGCAACACCGCGGGCGCGCCGTCCAGGAGGATGACGCGAGCGTCGGTCGGATCGATGCGACGGAACGCGCCCTTGAGCGTGCGGTGCGCGAGCTCGGCGATCTGTCCGGCCAGCTCGACGCCCGTAGGGCCCGCGCCGACCACTACGAACGTCAGCAGCCGCGCGCGCTCGTCCGGATTGTCGGACAACTCGGCCTGCTCGAACGCGCCGAGGATCCGCCCGCGCAACTCGAGGGCATCGTCGATGGTCTTCATACCGGGTGCGAACTCGGCAAAATGATCATTGCCGAAGTACGACTGCCCGGCACCGGCCGCGACGATGAGCGAATCGAACTCGGTGACCGTGATGCGATCGAGTAGCCGGGAGGTCACTTTCCCGCCCGCGAGATCGATAGTCTCCACGTCGCCCAGCAGCACCTCCGCGTTCTTCTGCTTGCGCAACACCATCCGGGTGGCGGGTGCGATATCGCCGACGGAGAGAATGCCGGTTGCGACTTGATAGAGCAGTGGCTGGAACAGGTGGTGGGTGGTTCTCGCGATGAGTGTGATGTCCGCGTCGGCGCGTTCGAGGGCCTGTGCTCCGAACAACCCGCCGAAGCCGGATCCAATGATCACGACGCGGTGACGACGTGTGTGTGCCGAGGGGATGCTCATCCTGCGCTCCTCGAAGCTTGTCCGAACGTGCTCTCCTTGTCACCGTAGCCGTCGAATGGCCGGTCGTCTCTCCGACTCGGGGTCACTTCTCGTCGAGGAGCCGGTACAGCGGGTTGCGCGCGGCAGCTTCTCGCACACCGGTACCGGCGCCCTCGGTGTACACCTGTGTGGTGTTCATCGACTCATGCCCCAGCATGCGCATGAGAGTGAAGATGCTGACGTTCTCGTCCGCCATGTTGGTCGCGAAGGTATGCCGGAACTGGTGCGTCAGGGCGCCCTTGGCCCGCTCGCCATTGATCCCAGCTCGCCGGTAGGCGCGCAGTACCCGGTATTGCAGGGTGCCGCGGGTGATTCGTTCGCCGTCTGCGCCCACGAACAGGGGGTCGGCGCTACGGAAGTGCTGCCACGGCGTCGCGTCGGCGCTCACCCGGCGCTTGGTGGAGCCCGGGAAGCGGTCGATGCGGGACTCGAGGTAGCCACTGAGCGCGGCGACGAGCGCCGGTTCCGCGGTGGCCACCCGCTCCTTACTGCCCTTGCCGCGCACGAGAATCACCTTCGCAGCTCCCCCCGAGGCGTCCGCGGCGGTTCGGACATCGCCGATATCGACGGAGATCAGTTCGGAGGACCGCATGCCTGTGAGTAACGCGGTGAGGATGATCGCGAAATCGCGTTCCCCCCAGGGCCGGACGCCGTCGTGGTCGTCCTCTTGGAGGGTGGTGATCAGTCGCGCGACGGCGTCGGCCGGCAGCGCCTTGGGGAGCCGCTTCGGCGCCTTCGGGCGCAGCACCGCGGACATCGGGTTGGCGACGATGGCGTCGATTGAGAACAGGAAGTCGCACAGGGTGTTCCAGGTGGACCAGCACCGCCGGATCGAGGCCACCTCGTGCGTCGCTGCGAACGCCGCGAACGACTGCTGCATCGACTGTTTGGTGATCACGTCGACGGTCAGCTGCCGAACCGGCACGCCGGATTCCTGCGCGAGAAATCCGGCGATAGCGGACACGTCCTGCCGGTACGCCTTGATAGTGTGCGGGGACGGTTTGGCTGTGCTGCGGTGGAGGAGGAACTCGCCGAACCAGGCCTCGAGCAGTTGTCGATCATCACTCACGTAGGACTGCTCCAATACCCTTTCGGAATGTTCGTGCGGGAGCTGTGCGCGTCCCGTGCCGCCTCAGGGAGTCTATCTGCCGAGTCCGACCCCGAGCGTCCACGACAGGTTGCGCGCGGGAAAGCGTCCAGTACGGACGCTCCGCGAGCGTAGTTCGCGGACTGGGAGCTGGGCCTGGCGCCGACGAGAAGCGCTTCACCCTCGATTTCACCCCAGTCCAGCTTCCTTTGCTCGCCTCGTCCTCGGATAATTGGGACAGGCCAGGCGCACCCCCCGACGTGTGCCTGGCCTCCTCAATTTTCGAGCACGCTCCGCCCCGCTCATTCGGCTCGAGCACATGTGTAACCCATCCGCTCTCGGGGTAAGCCACCTCTTGTCGGCCCGTTCAGTGGCCGTGGCCCGACGAGGAGGCATGCGATGGCGACCTGTGAGACGTGCGGCAACGACTACGACAAGGCGTTCACGGTGGTCATGGGGGACCGGAAAGGCGTGTTCGACAGTTTCGAGTGTGCCGCCCACGCGATGGCTCCAGTGTGCGCGCACTGCGGGTGCCGGATTCTCGGCCACGGTGTCGAGGACGAGAGCCGGATCTTCTGCTGCGCGAACTGTGCGCGGATCGCCGGACACGAGCGGTTCGTCGACCGTGTGTAAGTCCGCGCCGTAAGGCCGTGTCGCAGTGCAGCTGTCGTCACGGCTCGAGTTCCTCTCGCTGGATCACGGCTCGAGTTCCTCTCGCTGGGTCACGGCTCGAGTTCCTCTCGCAGTGTCGCGAGGGAACGAGTGAGTAGCCGGGACACGTGCATCTGGGACAACCCGACCTGCTCCGCGATTTTGCTCTGGGTGAGATTGCCGTAGAACCTGAGCGCCAGGATCTGGCGTTCCCGTTCCGGCAGGACGGCGAGCGCCGGGCGCAAGGTCTCGTGGTTCTCGACTGTTTCCAGTTCGGAATCGTATTCGCCCAGCGTGTCTGCGAGGACCTGATCGGTTCGCCGATCGCCGGTGCCTGCATCGACCGACAGTGTCTGGTACGCATTTCCGGCCAGCAGTCCGTTGACCACGTCCTTCTCTCCGACGCCCAACTCGTCGGCGAGTTCGTGAGCCGTCGGGGATCGGCCGTGACGCTGAGTCAGCGCGCCAGTCACGTGAACGATCTCGAGGTGTAGTTCCTTGACTCCTCGGGGTACCCGCACGGCCCAACCTGTGTCGCGGAAGTGCCGTCGGATCTCACCGGTGATGGTCGGCACCGCGAAGGCCACGAAATCGGAGCCGACCGTGACATCGAACCTGTCGACCGCCTTCACCAGTCCAACTCGGCCAACCTGCACGAGGTCGTCGTAGTACTCACCACGCCCGGAGAACCGTTTCGCAATGTGCTCGGCGAGCGGAAGACATCGGATCACCACGTGTTCCCGCAACTTCCGGTACCGCTCGTCGTCCGGATCGAGCCCGGCCATGGACGCGAACAGCGGTCTGACGTCGCTGTACTCGTCGGCGCGCGCAATTCGGGGGGTCACACGTTCGACCCGCCTGATTGTCTGCGGCCCGAGCCGGGGATGTGCGATCGACGTGTGGGTTCGGCAGCGACCACACCGGCGTCGGGCCCATATGTGTGACTCATACGTCCTCCGATCGCGACGATGCCGCGTCCCTTCATCGTATGGCGCCGCAGCGGTCCCTGGTTAGACCTCGAGAACCTCCTCGACAGGCGTCGGCCACCAGCCTGGAGGGGGAGTGCCTATCCGCGCGGCCGGCCGGGCCGCCTGGCGACGATTGCGAAGTTCAGGGGGATTCGAGGCGCCTCCGGTGACAGCGTCCACCCCTGCGAACACGGGACAAGGTCAGGAAAGGCGGGCCAGTCCATGAAGGGGAGCTCGCTGAATGCCTCAATTCGGAGCCCTGCACATAGCAGTGAACTGACGACCTCACCCAAGTCGTGCCGCCACTCGTGATTGGTGACGTGTGCAATTCGTCCGGCCGAGTTGTCGGTATAGGTTCCGGAGTCATCGTAAGTTCGGGTGCCGCCGCCTCCGAGGTAATCATCGGTGATGACCCAGGGTTCGAATTCCATCGCACCGAGGATCGGATGATCGTCTCGGATCATGAACACACCACCCGGTTCGAGAAGGTCATGGATCGACTGAGCCCAAGTCGCAAGCTCCGGTAGCCACACGATGGTTCCGGCACTGGTGACGATGATGTCGAAGCGTCGGTCGATCAGCATCGAGGCGAACCGTGCGTCGCCTTCCACCCAGTTGATCTCCCGGCCGTCGGCCTTCGCAATGCGAGCCGCGTGGTGCAGCGACTTGGGGGACAGGTCGAGCCCGTGGACGTCGACGGCCCCGAGCCGCGCCCAGGAGACGGTATCGGTGCCTATGTGACACTGCAGGTGCAGCAGCGAACGACCCCGGACCCCGGAATCCGGCAGGTGGGGAGCCAACACCGAGAGGTCCTTCTGCACGACGGCGGAGATTTCGGCGCGGTCGGCCAGGAAGCCGTCGACGTTGTACATCTCGGAGCGCGCGTGGACCTCGGCTCGATCGTCCCAGTTCGCCCGGTTGGCGGCGATGGCTTCCGTCTCGTGCATGGAGAGTCCTTTCGAAAATGGCGTCGGCTGGCAGATCAGCCTTCTTTGTATCACGCGCGTGATACATAAGCCTGTCGATTTAGACTGACCCGGTGCCCGTACAGGTTGATGCCGATGAACGCCGACGTCATATCGCGGAGGCGGCGCTACGCCTGGTCGTTGCCGAAGGCATGGCCGCCGTGACATTTCGAAAGGTCGCCGCGGAGGCCGCCCTGAACGTCGGATCGGTCCGCCACTACTTTGCCGACCATGAGTCGCTCGTCGTCGCGGCAGTGACCGAGGCTGGAGATCGCATGGGGCAGCGCCTGGCCCGCCATCCCGCGCCCGCGGGACAGGGTCGCGAAGCGGCGAAGCGGCATCTTCTCGTCGTACTCGAAGAGCTGGTGCCCTTGGACGATGAGCGGCATCGAGAAGCGGTCGTCCTGCTGGAGGTCATCACCGCTTCGCGAATCAACCGCGCCTTCGAGCCTGTGACCAGACAGATGGCGTCAGATCTGCATGTAGTGCTGACTGAGGCACTGGCCGAGGTCGGCGTGAGTGCCCCCGCTCGCGAGGCAGTTCGCTTGGCTGCTCTCATTTCCGGCCTGTCATTGGATGCGGTGACCCCGCATGGAGGAGTCGACAGGTCGACCATCCGGGCAGTGCTGGAACAGCACGTCGCGGGGCTCTGACGTGATGCCCTCGAGTAGGGGGAGTGGGGTAGTGGAATGCGCTTGCGGGCAAGGCCGATCGGTTCTGCGGCACGCAGCCGGAGAGTGGTCGGGCAGAACGTGCTCAGGGAACCCGATCGTCGTACGGGAACTGGGGCGGAGCAGGGGCGGCCATGAGGGTGGCGGATTGGGTGCGGCACTCCAGATATGTGAATCGGTGCCACCTCGGCGGTGTTCGCTGTATCTTGAAAGCGATTGGAAGACATGGATATTCGTCATTATCCATGAAAGGTGAGTGCGGGATGGCCCGAGAGCGGCGGGGGAAGGCCGGCTCGGATCAGCGTCGTGGCCTACGTCGAACAGCGGATCCCGAGTCCGGCGCGGACGCCGCGTTCCGATTGTCGCATCCGCGGCGCCATGACCATCAGGCAGAGTCGTCATCCCGAGGCGGCGTCATCACTATGGAGCGATGTGCGATCAGGAACGCGTGGACACCGATCGATCCGAGGTGGGGCGATCAGCCGGAGCCGCCGCGCGCAGCCTTGCCTGCTGCGCGCGCGATTCGGCTCGCGGGAGGCAAGGCTGCGCGCGGCGTCGTGGGCCGGGGCAACACGATGAATCAGCACTGATGCACCCGGGCTCCGTCGGAAGGCTGCTCGACCAGCGCCGGGGACCGCCCGATATCGATTACTTGACATAATGTGGATTATCGGCGAAATGGTGACCTGCATGAATATCGCGCTCGGCCGGATGATGACGTTAATCGCCACGCTGACTGGCAAATGGAGTCCGCAGTCGGCGCAGTGGTCGCCCTCGTTGCGGCGGCTTCGTTCACTGATCGCTCACTCGACTCGAGACCTTCGGAGCCTGCCCAGTTATCTGCTTGCTCCGTCCGTCTCGCTGACAGTGTGGATTTGGGACGGTGCGGATTTGGGACAGTACGGCATCTGGGCGCGACGACAACCTCGCGCAATCAGGCGTTCATCGGGTCGACAAGTTCCCTACCCGGACTCCCAGTCTTGCACCCCATTTTCGTCACAGTGACGAAAATGCTCTGGTGTGCTTGTCGGCCCAATTTGACACTTCGACCTGAGACTTCGGTCCAGCATGCAGCACCCACATCCGAGTCAGCCATGGACCATTTTGGTCAGATCTTCTGGAGTCCATGCAGGCCAGATGATCTCGGCTACCGCGTCTCCGTCGACGAACCGCGCGACGATCCGTGTGACGTCCGCGGCGGTGTTGTCGTAGACGGTCGCGTGGTCGGCTCGGCCGATCGCGTCTACGACCAGCGGCCACAGTCGCTTGAATCGCTCGCGAATCTTTTCCTCGGGCACCGAGTGCCCGCCCTCGACGACGCGTTCGGCAACACGAGCGACCGACAGCTCGACTGGCACCAGGACTATGTGGAGCACGACGACGTACCCGGCCTCGCGGGCCCGGTCGATCAACTCCAGTTTCGAGGGGTGCGAGAACACCGTCTCGGCGATGAACGACTCCCCCTGCTTGATCAGGGCGAGTCGGATCGTCGCTGCAATCTGCGCGGCCTCGTAGGAGTGCTCCTCGGCACTGTCAGGCCAGCGGTCCTTGGCGATGACGTCGGCGTTGACGAATATGCTGCCCGGCAGCAGCGGCGCGAGGCGTTGCTCGACGAACGTCGACTTACCGGCGCCATTCGGTCCGACGATCAGGTCGAGACGTCTCACAGGATGATTTGGGTGCCGTCAGGAAGGTGTTTGACGACGCGTCCCTGGTCGTCGAGCACGACCGCCGCGCGGCCCTGGGCGGCGCGGTCGGCGACATGGTTGCCTGCGGCGAGTGATTCTTCGAGTGTGGCCGCGATCTCGGCGTTGAACACCGCGCCTTCCTCGGCGGAGAGCGCGCTCAGCGATATCCGGCCGGCGAGGGCCGCCTCGACGCGACGGCGAGCGACCCGTCGCTGATTCGACACCTCGCGACCGACCCGGGCCCAGTGCTCGAGCTGCTGGCGTGCCGAGCGGTGCTCGCGCTCCCCCTCGGCCGAAGCGGCGTCGAAGAGCTCCGCCGAGAACCTGGTGACCTTGTCGGCGACCTCCGTCATGACTTCTCCTTCCACGCAACATCACTTCGGGCACATCACCGAGGCCATTGTAGCAATCTGCTACACGGTGTTCTTGCGCTCGTCACGTCCCCACGAGCACCGGTCAGGCGGTTCCGCGCTGAGACACCGCCACAGCGCCCATCGATCGCCGCCGGCGTGGGAGAATGGCCCTGTGTCTCGCGCACCGAGACCGGGCGCGCGCCCGGGCGGTACAGGTCAACTCGAGCAGCACGGGTTGACCGTCGATACCTGCCGGACTCGCGGGCAGCTCGGTGAGCTCGTGCAGGCGCTGTTGGATGTGACATCCGGGCTCGAGCTCGACGACACCCTCGATCGGGTGGTCGAAGCCGCGATGCGGCTCACCGGTGCACGCTACGGCGCTCTCGGCGTCCGGAGTGCCCACGCCACACAGCTGTCGCAGTTCGTGCACCGCGGTATCGATCCGAGCGCGGTGGCGAACATCGGCGGACTCCCCCGCGGCCGCGGCGTCCTGGGCCTGATGTTCGATGAGCCCGTGCCGCTGCGTCTCGATGACCTGGGGCAGCACCCGTCCTCGGTAGGCCTTCCGCCAGGGCATCCGACCATGCGGACGTTCCTCGGGGTTCCGGTCCGGGTGCGCGGTGGCGTGTTCGGCATCCTGTACCTGTCCGAGAAGGCGAGCGGCGCCACCTTCACCGAGGATGACGAGATCATCGTGCAGGCGCTGACGTCGGCAGCCGGTGTCGCTATCGACAATGCCCGAATTCACGACCAGGCACAGGCGCGTCGAAGCCGGCTCGAGGCGCTGCAGGACGTGAGCACCGAACTGCTCGGCGGGAACGATCCGGGGCGTGCTATTCAGCTGGTGGCCGACCGGGCCTGTGAACTCACCGACGCGGACCAGAGTTTTGTCGCGGTGCCGTCGGATCCGGACGTTCCACCCGATCAGGTGGACGAACTCGTGATCACTGTCGCATCCGGCCCAGAATCCGGACATGCGTTGGGCCGCAGGATTCCGGTCAACCGCTCGAGTTCCGGTGAGGTGTTCCGAACCCGTCTGCCGAACAGCTCCGACCACCTCGAGTACGACGCCTTCGGTAGTGCGGTGAAGGACTTCGGTCCTGCGATGATCACTCCCCTGCGCGCTGTCGGTACCGCGACCGGTGTGCTGGTGGCGCTGCGTCGCCGCGGTCGGCCCACATTCGACACCGACCAGCTGGCGCTGATGACGTCGTTCGCGGATCAGGCCGCTCTCGCGTTGCGCGTAGCAGCTGCACAACGCGAGAAGCAGGAGCTGACGCTGCTCGCCGACCGCGACCGTATCGCCCGGGACCTGCACGACCACGTGATTCAGCGGTTGTTCGCGGCGGGCCTGTCCCTGCACGGCACCCTGCGACGGACGGAGGCGCCGGAGGTGCGAGCGCGGATCGACTCCACGATCGACGAACTGCAGGCGATCATCGGCGATATCCGGACGGTCATCTTCGATTTACACAGCGGCGCAAGCGAATCGGAGAATCTTGGGCGGCTGCGGCGTGCGGTGGCGGATCTTACTGCCGACAGCGGCCTGGTCGCCGATGTCCGCTTTCACGGTCCGCTCGGTGCGGTCCGACCGGATCTCGCGGACCATGCCGAGGCCGTGGTCCGGGAGGCGGTCAGCAATGCGGTCCGCCACTCCAGCGCCGACACGGTGGCGGTCATGGTCACCGTGGACGACCAGCTGACGGTGGAAGTGGAGGACGACGGGTCCGGTGTCGATACGCCTTCGGCCCCGAGTGGGCTCGCGAATCTCGCGGCCCGGGCGCGGGAGGTGGACGGGACGTTCGAGTTCGATTCGACGGTCGGATCGGGGACCCGGGTCCGCTGGTCTGCGCCACTGCCCGAGCGGCGAGCGGCCGAAGCGCAAGACTGAGCAGGCTAGTGACGGAGGACCCCTGTGGCCAACGAACCTGAGACCGCGTCCGGTGTGCTGCCAGGTCCGGACGCGATTGTCGTCGGAGTCGACGAGTCGGATTCCGCGTTCGATGCGTTGCATTGGGCGGCCCGGGTGGCGGGGCGTCGCGCCGCTCCCCTGCATGTCGTGCACGCGCTGCCGACTCCCGGGGTGTTCCTGAGTGAGGCAGCGGTTCTCATTCAGGCGCAGTTCACCGAGACGCTGCAGGAAGCCGCGAAGCAGGTGCTGGCGCGGGCGCGGACGGCGATGGAGTCCGATCACCCTGATGTGGCCTTCACGACCGGCGCCTATCCGGGGCCGTCGGCGGCGGCACTGATCGACGTCAGCGAGGACGCTGCGCTGCTGGTCCTGGGCGCGACCGGCTCCGGCAGCATCGGGACCGCACTGGTCGGGTCGACAGGCCAGCGGGTGGCGAACCACTCACGGTGCCCGGTGACGATCTGTCGGGGCGGGCGGCATGCCGCCGCGGATACACGTCCGGTAGTGGTCGGCGTGGACGGCAGTGAGTTGAGTGTCCGGGCGGTGGGCGCGGCATTCGAGTACGCGTCACTGTTCGACGTTCCTCTGATCGTTGTTCATGCGTGGGGCTCGGACCGAACCGCGGACCCGCACAGTGCGTCTCGACTGGCGGACTGGGCGGCGATCGAGACAGCGGAACGCGCGGTGGTCAGCGAGAGTATCGCGGGCTGGGTCGAGGACTATCCCGACGTCGAAATCGTGACCGAGCTGAATCAAGCCGGTGCCGGCCGGCTATTGCTCGCGTATGCGAAGCAAGCGCAGTTGGTGGTCGTCGGGAGCCGCGGACGCAGTCGGCTCGCGGGCGTCCTTCTCGGATCCACCAGCCAGAATCTGGTCCACCACGCCCCGTGCCCGGTGATGATCTGTCGCGATCCGACGCGGTGACCAACGACCCTGCCGAGCGCGCCTGGAACGGAGTCGAATGGAGATGTCACCGTTCGAGCGGTGATCGACAGCGACAGCGAGGAGTAGTCATGTCCAACGTTCCCGCCCGGCGCCGACCGCGGTCCGTGTTCCCGGATTTGACCGAACTGTTCGATGCCCTGCCCGTGACGGGGCTTCGTCCTCCGTTCGGCGGCAACTTGATTCGGGTCGAAGACCAGGTGGAGGACGACCGGTACATCTTGCGAGCCGAGCTTCCAGGCCTGGACCCGGCGAAGGATATCAAGGTCAGCGTCCAGGACGGTCATCTCACGATCGAGGCCGAGCGCACCGAGGAGAAGTCCGAGAACGGTCGATCCGAATTCAGCTACGGGTCGTTCACCCGCACCGTGGCGTTGCCGGTCGGTGCGGACGAGGACAAGGTCGAAGCCGGCTATTCCAAGGGCATTCTGGAGGTGTCGGTGGGGCTTTCCGCGAAGGACGAGGGCGCCAAGCAGATCGCGATCGAGTCCCGGGACTGAGTCTCGAGATTGAGTCCGCGGCCGGTCTGATCGTGCGCTACCCGGGGCGCACGATCAGCAGGGGGCACGTGACGGTGCGGAGCAGCGCGGTACTGGTGGAACCGAGTGTCATGCCGCGGAATCCGCCACGGCCCCGGCTGCCTACCACGATCAGCTGGGCTCCGGACCCGCGCATCAGCAGATTCCGCACCGGCCGATCCTGGACCACGACCGGCCGCACCGTGACGTCAGGGTACTGCTCCTGCCAGCCGGCGAGACTCTCGGCGAGAACGGCTCGTTCGGAGGACTCGGTCGTCGGCCACGTGGGGATCTGACGAGAACTGCTCGATGCGGCGAGAACCGACAGATCGAGGTCCGACCAGGCATGGATCGCAACCAGGTCCGCACCGTGCAGCGACGCCTCCTCGAATGCCGCGGCAATTGCCGCTTCGCTGGCCGCGGAGCCGTCTACTCCCACAACCACCGGACCGTCGAGGTCCGCCTCCCCGGGGCGCGGCCATCCGGCAATCACCGCGACCGGGCAATGCGCGTGGTGGACCACGGCCGAGGTGACCGATCCCACCAGCGAGCCGGTGAATTCCCCCAGCCCGCGGGTCCCCAACACGATCATCCGGGCCGTCTCGGAGTGCTCGAGTAGCGCCTCGACGGGGACACGCCCCGACAGCTCGATGTGAGGTTCGAGGGTGCCGCCCGGATCCTCGGCTGTAGCCAGCTCGACGGCGTCCGCAGAGGCGCGCTCCCCGAGGAGCCTCAGATCGTCGTCGAACGGAGACGAGGTGCCGATGCCGCCCGGGCTGACACTGGACACCAACAGCAGCGGTGCGCCGCGGATGACGGCCTCGCGCGCGGCCCAGCGCACCGCGTCACGAGAGGTCGGTGAGCCGTCGACTCCGACGACGATCGGGGAATCGATCATGTGGATCTCCTCGGTGGTGCGACGTGGTGGTGACCGGGGCCGGGGGTGGGCTGGATACGGACCTCCCCCACCCCGTGGATCGAGCGGGCGAGCACGAGAGCCACCTGGCGGTCGGCTTCGTCCGGGAAGGCGCCCTCGACCGTGACCACGCCATCGCGGACGTCTACCTGCCAGCGGGATGCCGCGCCGTACCGTGCAAGCCGGCCGAGCAGCTCGCCGCGAACGGTGGCGTCGTCTCGGGCCAGCGCCCGGACGACTTCGAGGCGGGTGATCATTCCGATCACGGTGAACTGGTCGACGATCGGCACCGCACGGGTTCGGGCATCGGCGAGTGCCGTTGCGACGTGCCGGACATCGGTATCCGGCGTCATCGCGAGTACCGGGGTGATCATGAGGTCTGTGACGCGGTCCACCGCGCCGTCCGGTCCGGGCGCCGGCGCGATCTTGTCGAGCAGGTTCGCCACGGTGATCAGCCCGACGAGTTCGCCGTCGTTGTTGACGACGGGCAGCGCGGATACCGCCGAGTCGGCGAGCAGTCGTAGGGCATCAGTGACGGTGGCGTGCTCGCCGACGGTGGCGACCGGATGGGTCATGATGTCGCGGGCACGCACGGCTCAGTCCTCGGTACGGGATGCGGCGCGAGCATGGTCCAGCAGGATCCGGCGCTCCGCGGTCGCGACGACGCGCCGCGTATGAGCGGCCGAGTCGGGCGTGACCGACACCGAGGTGATCCCTCGCCGCACCAGGTGTTCGGCCAGGCGCGGATCGGTGGAGACCGCCTGCCCGCACAGCGACGTGGTGAGCCCGGCGGCGCGGGATCGGTCGATGATTCGGTCGATGGCGTCGAGCACGGCTGGGTCCATCGTGTCGAAGAGGTCCTTGCACACCTCGGAATCACGGTCGACCCCCAGCATCAACTGGGTCAGGTCGTTGCTCCCGATGGAGACCCCGTCGATGCCCAACTTCGCGTAGGCGGGAATCCAGTGCACCACCGACGGCACCTCTGCCATGATCCAGCGGAGCATGCCGCGGTCGGCGCCGAGCGGATGCGCGTCGAGCTGTGCGAGGCACTGCGCGAGTTCCCAGCGGGTCCGCACGAACGGGATCATCAGGTGCACGTTCGGCAGGCGTTCGCGAACGCGGTGGAGGACGTCGAGATCGAGGCGGAAGAGCTCCGGTTCGCGGACGTAGCGGAAGCAGCCGCGGTAGCCGATCATCGGGTTGTCCTCGTCCGGTTCCACCTCCCCTCCCTCGAGTCCGGCGAACTCGTTGGAGCGCAGGTCGATCGCACGATAGACCACCGGCCGAGGCGCGAACGCTGCGGCGATGTGTTCGACGCCGGCTGCCATCTCGTCGATGTAGTCCTGGCGGCGTCCGGCGGCGATCATTGCGGTCGGGTGGGCGCCGCCGAGGGCCGTGGTGATCATGAACTCGGCGCGCAGCAGGCCGACGCCGTCGACGTCCTGGGCAGCGACGCCTTCAGCCGCATCGGGCGTCGCGAGGTTGACGTACACGGCGGTGGCCGTCGGTGCGGATACCGCCGTCCGCGTGGTGGCTGCTGTGGGAGCGGGGGTTTCGGCGGACGCCCGCTCGCCCGAGAACACCGTCCCGCTGCCGCCGTCGACGGTGATCAGTGTCCCGTCGGTGATGACGGTGGTCGCATCGTGGGTGCCGACGACCACCGGCCTGCCGAGTTCGCGTCCCACGATCGCGGCATGGCAGGTGACTCCGCCACCGTCGGTGACGATTGCGGCGGCCCGGCGCAGCACAGGAAGCCAGTCCGGGCGGGTCATCGGCGCGACCAGGATGTCACCGTCTCCGAGCCGGTCCGCGTCACCCAGTCCCAGCAGGACGCGCGCGGTACCTGTTGCGGTGCCGGGCCCGGCACCGAGGCCGTGTACCAGCTCGGTCCGGTCTGCGGCGGCGCGAGCGGTGTCGGCGGGGGCCGCGGAGCCAGTGCGGCCGAGCGTCGTGATCGGCCTCGTCTGGACGATCCACAGATGCCTGCCGGCAAAGGCGAATTCGAGGTCCTGGGGCTGCCCGTAGTGATTCTCGACGGCAGCGGCGAGCCGGGCCACTTGCAGTAGCTGGTCGTCGTCGAGGACCTGTCGATTGCTTTCCTCCGCCGACAGGTCGACGCGTCGGTCACCGGACTCCCCCGGCTCGATCGCGAAGGCCTGAGCGCCGATATGCAGCTCGAGCAGGTCGAAGCCCTCCTTCGCCACCACGTAGGTGTCCGGTTCGACCTGACCGCCCACGATCACCTCGCCCAGACCGAGTGCGGCCTCGATCACGATGCGGTCCCGCGCCCCGGTCCGTGGATCCGCGGTGAACGCAACTCCGGACCGGTCCGAGCGGACCATCCGCTGGACCACCACCGCGATGGATGGCTCATCGGTGTAGCCGCGCAGGGTCCGGTAGGTGAGAGCGCGCGCGGACCAGAGCGATGCCCAGCACTCGCGGACCGCATCGATCAGGGCATCGGCGCCGGTCACATCGGTGAAGCTCTCGTGGATCCCGGCGAAGGAGGTGTCGGCGGCGTCCTCCGCGGGGGCCGACGAGCGGACCGCTACCGACACCTCGTTGCCGAGGTCGCGATAGGCGCCTCGGATCTGCGCCTGCATCTCGTCGGGAAGCGTCACCCCGCGTACGACGGCCTGCAGTTCGTCGGCCTCTCGGGTGAGGTCACTGTCGTCAGGACTGCGCGGGGCAGCCCCACGGCGGGCGAGTTCGGACCGGACGCCGGCCGCATCCATCGCATCCTTGTACGCCTGCTCGTCGATCGCGAAGCCCGGCGGTACGGGGAACTTGCCGCGCGTGAGTTCGCCGAGATTCGCGGCTTTTCCGCCGACAGACGGCGCGTCGGCGGGCCCGAGCCGCTCGAGCGGGGCGACCCACCGGGACGGTGTCGGGGCCGGCTGAGCTGTCATGGTCCGTGCTCCTCGCTGCTGGGCCACTGGGCGGCTATGGCACTCGGATGTCGTTCTCGTCGTCTCGCTCCAGCAAACACCCGGTTGGGCCGCTCCTACAGGGCCCAAGGTCACCGGTCGCCGCGGAAGGAGGAGGGTGAGGCCCAACGACTCTTGCCGCGCCGATCGCGGGGCGACGACACTCGAGGAATGACAACGGGTCCTGGACCCGACGTGATCCGCGGCGCGGTCGAGATCGCATGTCGGGCACCGTCACTGCACAACAGTCAGCCGTGGTTGTGGACGTACGCCCGGGGGGCGCTGGAACTGTACGCCGACCGTGCGAGGTCGCTGGCGGTCACCGATCCCCTGGGACGTCAGATGCTCATCAGTTGCGGCGCGGTGCTGCACCACTGCGTGGTCGCGGCGTCCGGGTTTGGAAGCGACGTCACGGTCGAACGGTTTCCCGATCCGCAGGACCCGATGCACCTGGCCACCCTGAACTTCGCGCCGTCGAGGCAGACGCCGGACGCTGTCCCAGATTCCCGAATGGCGTCGTTGCGGGGTGCGATCGCCGATCGCCGCACCGATCGGCGGCCGTTCGATGCGCCGGAGTCGGCGGGTCTTGCGGGATTGGACGCCGGCCTGGGGTTGTTCGCGTCGTCGTTGACCCTCCTCGGCGACGACGGCGCCGCGCGTTTGGCGGAGGCGTCCCGTCATAGCGCGTCGGTGCGGCGCTATGACGCGGCCTACCGCACCGAACTCTTCTGGTGGACCGGGCACTCACTTCCCGACGAGGGCGTCCCGCCGTCCGCCCGGCCGGCCGGGCGGGCAGTTCCCACTGGTCGCGAATTCCCGAGCGGGACATTGAAGTCCGATGCACCGGGTCCGGATCGGGCCGCGCTCGCGGTGATCAGCACGGAAGCGGACACCCGACTCGACTGGTTACGCAGCGGTGAGGCGCTTTCCCAGGTCCTGCTCGACGCCACCGCTCGCGGGCTACGGACCTGCCCGCTCACCCATCTGACGGAGGTGGCGGCGAGCCGGGCGATGGTGCGGGACGCGGCAGCGGCGCGGGGCGAACGGTTCCGATTCCCACAGACCGTGGTGCGGATCGGTACCGGTAGGAACGGCGTGGCTGCAGAACTGTCGGCCACGGGACGTCGGTCCATCGACGAGGTGTGCCGGATTGATCAGGCCGCCCCAGAATCGGATTCGTCACCGCTCGCCGAATGACAGGAGTCCTCCGCCAGGACGACACATGCGCGGAGTTCCAGGAACGCACACGCGATCGCGTCTGTGACGGTCACTCCAGGACCGGCCACGAAGTAGATCTGTTCGTCGTGCTGCACTGGGGAACCTTCCGGAGGAATCTGTCGGATCAGTCGGTGCCCGATTGATTGCTGCCGGGTCTGCTACGCACGATCAGTAGCGGGCACCTTGCCGAGTGCAGCAGTGCGGTGCTGGTGGAACCGATCAGCATCCCGGAGAAGCCGCCTCGGCCGTGGCTGCCGACGACGAGCAGTTCGGCTTCCTCCGAACGGTCCCTGAGTTCGTCCGCCGAGGTGCCCTTGGCAACGATCCGGTTGACGCGTACCTCGGGATATCGCTCACTCCATCCGGCAAGACTCTCGGCAAGCACCGCTTGCTCGGCAACTTCGACCGCATCCCACGGCAGATCCAGCTGGTCGTCGAAGGCCGTGGACAGTGTGAACGGCGACCACGTGTGGACTGCAACGAGATCGGCGCCGCGCAGCGCTGCTTCCTCGAACGCCGCCGCCAGCGCCGGACGGCTGTTGTCCGAACCGTCGATCCCGACGACCACTTCTCCACGGCCCGAGGTCTGTCCGGCACGGCCCCGCAGCACCGCGACCGGGCAGTGCGCATGTGCGGCGAGCGCGGAGGTCACCGATCCCGCGAGGACCGCGGTGATCTGGCCGAACCCACGACTGCCGAACACCATCATTCTCGCCGACTTCGAGGCCTCGATCAGCTGGGGACGTGCGGAACCGTTCCGCACCTCGGTGGCGGCTTCCGTGGAATCGGCGGCGCCGCGATCCGGGAGCACCGTGCGCGCGATCGCCAGAGCTTCTGCCAGATGAGAATGCGCGGCTCGGTCGCGATCGGCGAAGTAACTCTGCGGCAGCTGTACTCCGTCCCCGTAGGGTGCGGGGGCGCCGAGCGCAGTGACGATCTTGAGCGGGCAGTCGTGGAGGCGTGCCTCCTTGGCGGCCCAGCTCACCGCGGCGTAGGAGTTCGTGGACCCATCGATGCCGACGACAATCGGCGCTGTGGTCTCCATTTTCGACCTCCGCATGTGCATCTGCGTTCATCGTCGCCGGGCTGCGGCTGACGCCGATAGGGCCGGAAGTCCCCGCAAACGTCGTAGGATCGGCTCATCCGCAACGGTGGAGGTGGCCGATGCTCACCGTATTTCTGGTCGACGACCATGAGGTCGTGCGCCGCGGTCTGGCCGAACTCATCGAGGAGGACGACGAGATGGAGGTCGTCGGCCAGGCCGAGAACCGGGCGCAGGCTCTTGCCCGGATCCCGGCCCTGCGCCCCGATGTGGCGCTGCTCGACGTTCGCCTACCCGACGGGAACGGGATAGACCTGTGTCGGCTGCTGCGTGGGCGCCTGCCGGATCTGCGTTGTCTTGTCGTCACCTCGTTCCGCGACGAGCAAGCGATGCGCGATGCCGCAGCCGCCGGCGCGATGGGGTACGTCGTCAAGGACGTCCGGGGCATGCAGTTGGTGCAGGCGGTCCGAGAGGTTGGCGCCGGCCGTTCCCTGCTCGCCGCCCACACGGCGGTCTCGCGAGTGCGGGCCGGCCCGACCCGTGGCGGAGGGGTGCTCGCCGATCTCACCGAACAGGAGCGGCGCTTGCTGGCGTTGCTCGGAGAGGGACTGACGAACCGGCAAATCGCGGCACGGATGTTCCTGGCCGAGAAGACCGTCAAGAACTATGTCTCGCGGCTGCTGGCCAAGCTGGGCATGGAACGGCGCACGCAGGCTGCGGTTCTGGCGGCAAAGCTCGAGACACCGACTGTGTCGGAATGACAGTGGAGCTTCGTGACCGGTTCGCGACCAGGGCGAGGGCCGCGATCGTGCCGACCCTGCTGACCCTGACTGTCGGCGCACTCGCGACCGGCATCGTGGCTGTGCTTCTCGGTGAGGACGGTGTCGCAGACATCGCCTGGGCCACCGGCACAGTTGTGGCACTGATACCAGCGGTTGGCTGGGTCGTGGCCGCAGTGCGCCGCCGTTCTGTCGGTGTCGATCTGATCGCGGTGCTGTCCCTGATCGGCACTCTCGCGGTCCACGAGTACCTGGCGGGCGCGCTGATCGCGGTAATGCTTGCGACGGGCCGCACTCTGGACGCCGCGGCGGAGCGGCGGGCCTCCCGAGACCTGCGCGCTCTGCTCGAGCGTGCTCCCCGGACAGCCCACAGAATGGTCGGGGATGCGGTGACGACTGTGCCACTCGAGAGCATCGTCGCCGGGGATCGGCTGATGGTCAAGCCCGGCGAGGTGGTCCCGGTGGACGGATGGGTGGAATCCGGCACCGCAGTTCTGGACGAGTCGGCGCTGACCGGGGAGCCACTACAGGTCGAACGACCCGCGGGTGAGCGGGTACGCAGCGGTGTGGTCAACGCGGGTGGGCCCTTGCAGCTCCGGTGCGAGGCGGCGGCGGAGGCGAGTACCTATGCCGGCATCGTGCGCCTGGCCCGGGATGCGGCCGCCGACACGGCCCCGGTCGTCCGTCTCGCCGACCGGTTCGCTGCCTGGTTCCTGCCGCTGACCTTGGCGGTGGCGGGCGCGGCGTGGGCGTTCAGCGGGTCAGCGGTACGCGCGGTGTCGGTGCTCGTAGTCGCGACCCCGTGCCCGCTGTTGCTGGCTGCACCCGTCGCCATCGTGTCCGGCTTGTCCCGGGCTTCGCGGCTCGGGGTGGTGGTGCGCAGCGGCGGCGCTCTCGAGAGTCTGGGTCGGGCGCGCACGCTTGTGCTGGACAAGACCGGAACCCTCACCACCGGTACACCGGCAGGTCTCGACGTGGCGACCGCCCCGAACCGGTCCAGCGACGAGGTGCTACGTCTGGCCGCGGCGGCCGATCAGTTCTCACCGCACGTCGTCGCGCAGGCGATCGTCCACTCGGCCCGCGTCCGTCGACTCGAGCTGCCCCTGCCGACCGATGTCGACGAGCAGGCCGGCACGGGCGTTGCGGCCACCGTCGAGGGCCGCCGAGTGAGGGTCGGCGACCACGCGGTTCCGGACACCCTGCCGCAGTGGGCGACGACAGTGCGAACTCGGTCGGAGTTGGACGGCACCGCGATCGCATGGGTCTGGGTCGACGCGGAACTGGCCGGTGCGATCACGATCCGGGACCCCCTGCGCCGCGACGCGCCCCGAACCCTGAGGCGTTTGCGTGCCTCCGGGCTGACGCGTCTGATCATGCTCACCGGGGACCGGCCGGCCCCGGCCAGGGAGATCGCAACGGTTGTGGGCCTCGACGCAGTGTTCGCCGAGCAAACTCCGGCCGACAAGGTCGCCGTGGTCCGGGACGAGTGCCGGCTCGCGGTCACGGTCATGGTGGGCGATGGCGTCAACGACGCGCCGGCACTCGCCACCGCGACTGTGGGCGTCGCGATGGGCGCGCGCGGCGCCACCGCCAGTTCGGAGGCGGCGGACGTGGTGCTCACTACTGATCGGCTGGATCGGCTCGCCGATGCGATCGAGATCGCGCACCGTTCCCGGGCCATCGCAATCCAGAGCGCCGGAGTCGGGATGGCGCTGTCGCTGATCGCGATGACGGCGGCGGCCTTCGGGTTCCTACCCCCGGCGGTCGGTGCGTTGCTCCAGGAGGGTATCGACGTTGCGGTGATCCTCAATGCGCTGCGGGCGCTCCGGATGCCACCGTCTGCGGATATGGCGCTCGACGCCGACACCGAGCGTCTGGTGCGCCGTTTCGACCGGGAGCACGACGAACTCCGGACGGCGCTGCCGATGATCCGGGAAGCCGCCGAGCAGCTCGCGACGGAGCCGTCGGATGCGGCCCTCGCGGCGCTGCGTCGCGCTCACCGGAGTCTCACCGAACGGCTACTGCCGCATGAACGTTCGGAGGAGCGGGAACTCTATCCTGCGATCGGGGCGGCACTGGGTAGCACGGAGGTGACCGCGACAATGAGCCGAGCGCACGCCGAGATCGAGCGCCTGGCCCGTCGGTTGGCCGTGCACGTGGAGATGGCAGATGCCCACGGCGGTATCCGCCCGGATCAGATAGACGATCTACGAGCGTGTCTGTACGGCCTCTATGCAGTCCTGCAGCTGCACTTCGCACAGGAGGAGGAAGGCTACTTCGTGATGTCGTCCGACCGGGGCACGTGAGCCGATGTCGTGGGATTCAGCCGCCACCATTGCTCGGTTGCGGCGCGAACCGATTGTTCGACCGGCCCGGCAGTATCGATATCGGTAGCTTCGGGCCAGGCGTCCGCGGCTCGTGCCATCGCCCGGGCAATTGCGGGTGTCGCTTCCGAATCAGCGCTCGTTCCGGCATGGCCCGAGCGAGGGCTCACTCGCCTCCGCAGCCGTCGTTCGGCGATCTCCGAGTCCGCGGTGCACTGAAGCGACACCAGCTCGCTGAGCGTCTCGCCTGCAAGTTCCGCGGCGCGCCCCCGAAGACGTCGATCGGTCCAGGAGGCGTCCAGAACGACCGACTCGCCCCGCTCTAGGGCCCGGCGCGCCCGGTCGAGCATTGTCGCGTACACCCGCGCGGTGGCCTCCGCCGAGTACCGCCCGTCCCGAAATCCCGGATTCGGATCCGAGGCTCGATCTTTCTCGAACAGCTCTCGGCGCACCCGATCGCTCGAAACCAGTTGCGCACCAACACTTTCAGCGAGCCGTTCGGCCACCGTGGACTTCCCGGTGGCGGGCAGACCGCCGACGAGCGCGAGGCGCACCGCCCCCTGCTCGAGGTGTGCCTCGGCGAGCTCGGTGTGCCGCAGCGCGTCGGTTCGGGACTCGCTGCGGCCCTGGAGATACCGAACACAGTCGACCTTCGCACGCATGAAGGCCCGGTACGCGATGTAGTGGTGCCGTAACGCTGTCGGGGCCGGATCGTCGATGAGCGCGGCGTACCGATCGAGGAAGCGGTCGGCGAGGTCTCCGCGCCCCTGGAACTCGAGATCCATTGCCAGACAGGACACGTCGTCGAGACCGTCCACATAGCGGAGGTCGTCGTCGAACTCGAGACAGTCCAGGATGCGTGGACCGTCGTCGAGGCAGAAGATGTCGTCCGCCAGCAGGTCTGCGTGCCCGTCGACGATCCGCGCATCTGCGATTCGCTGCGCGAACAGTTGCTGACGTCCGTCGAGGAAGCGCAGCACTCGCCGCTCGATCGCATCGAGCCGATCAGGGTCGACGATGTCCTGGTCGAGCTCACGTGTCTCGCGGATGTTGTTGCACCACCGCCGCCGAACCGCCCGCACGGATCCTTGTCGATCGATGTCCGGACCGCGGGCGGCCGAGGTGTGGAACCTCGCGACCACATCGGCAATCGAATCCACCAGAGCATCGGCCGGCGACCCGTTGGCCACCAGCGCGGACAGTCGAGAATCCTCCGGCATCCGTCGCATGACCACCAGCGGTTCGCCGGCACCGCCGGCGGGATCCGCCAGCTCGATCACCCCGAGGTAGACGTCCGGCGCGAGGCGTCGATTGAGCGAGACCTCGCGGGCGCACACGCTGCGCCGCGCCTCGACTGTGCGGAAGTCCAGGAACTCGGTTCGGATCGGCTTCTTGGCCTTGTAGACCCGATCGCCGAGCAGGAAGACCACCCCGGAGTGTGTTTCGTGCAGCGCGGCGAACGGCTGGTCGACGGAAATCAGCCGACCTCACCGTGTTCGTCGTAGTGGCCCTCGTGCTCCGCGTGACGGTGCCCGTCATGGATGTAGTCCACGTGATCGCCGTGCTGGACGGATTCGTGCCCACAGTCGCTCCCGTGAACGTGCGGATGATCCGAGGGATTGTGTGGATGGTGCTCGGAGGCGGTCATGATCCCTACCTTTCGGTCGTCTCCACGCGGGTGTCTTCCAGAGTAGTTGGGTCGGCGATGGTGCGATACAGATCCTCGATCTCCTCGCGGCGGCACGGACGGGTCCCCGGCGTGGTGAGCATCGCGGTCCCGGCCGCCACGCCGAGCCGCACGGCATCGTCAAGGCTCTTGTTGCGGACGAGTCCCACAGTGATGCCGGCGAGCATCGCGTCCCCTGCACCGACACCGCTGCGGACGTGGACCGGGATCGCCGGGAATCGATGGGCCGAGTCCGACGTGACGGCCAGGGCGCCGCGGGCGCCGAGCGAGAGCACCACCACCTGGCAGCGCCCGTCGGTGACGAGTTCGCGCGCCGCGCGGACCCATTCGGATTCTTCGGTCAGTTCGCGGCCGGTCATGTCGCGGAGTTCACGGATACTCGGCTTGAGCAGATACACCGAGGTGCCACTGCGGCGAAGCGGTTCCCCCGATGTGTCGAGCACGCATTGCGCTCCGAGATTTCGGGTCATGCGCGCGACCCGGTCATAGAAGTCCGGCGGAGTTCCGGGCGGCAGGCTACCGCTGGCGACGACGAACCGTGCATCGTGCGCGACCTCGGCGAGCAGCGCGAGACACCGCTCCTGATCGGCGGCAAGGAGTTCGGGGCCGGGGAGCACGAACCGGTACTGGTTTCCGGTGCAGTGCTCGTCGACGGTGAAGCTCTCTCGGGTCGCGCCCGATACCGGTACCCGTCGGCTCCACACACCCTCGCGGTCGAGCAGGGCGCCGAGCACTGATCCGGTCGCGCCGCCGACCGGAAACACCGCGACCACGGACTCCCCCAGCACTCGAACCAGCCGCGCGACATTGATTCCCCCACCGCCGGGGTCGTACCGGGGTGCGGTACACCGCACCTTGTCCGTCGGTGACACGGTCTCCGCCGTCGTCGAGATGTCGAGTGCTGGATTCATGGTCAGCGTGACGATCGCCGGCATCCCATCACTCTCCTAGGCACTGCTCACCGACCCCCGCCGACCCCCTTGCCGACCCGATGACTCGCTTCGGCGTCCTGCGTCGATCCTGGGCTGCGATTCCTGCCCCGAACAGGGCCGAAGGGCCCTTTACAGGTTCGATGGTTCCTGTCCCAATGGACACGGAGGAGCAGCCATGGATACCGCTGTGATCGACCGGTCCGCGCTCGACGATCTGATTGCCGTGCTGCGGGACGAGGGATACCGGGTGATCGGTCCCTCTGTACGTGACACCGCGATCGTGCTCGCCGAACTCGAAACCGGCGCACAACTCCCCGACGGCTGGGGTGTGAGCACTGCACCCGGCGAGTATCGCTTGCACCCGCGCGCGGACGGTGCGGTGTTCGCGCATTCCGCGGGGCCGATGTCTTGGAAGCAGTTCGTTCACCCCGCACGCCGCATGCTGTGGTCCTCGGACGGTACGGAATTCTCGGCCCCGCCGGACGAAGCGCCCCGCTACGCCTTTCTCGGCGTACGGGGTTGCGATCTCGCCGCGATCCGGACCCTGCGCACTGTCCTCGGTGCCGATCCGGACGGATACACCGCACGGGTGATCGAGCAACTCGTGGTGATCGCCGTGAACTGCACCGAGCCCGGTGGCGTGTGCTTCTGCGCCTCGATGGGAACTGGTCCCGGCGTTGCTGCCGACTACGATCTTGCGCTCACCGAGCACATCGACGCACTCGGCCATCGTTTCGTCACCGACATCGGAACCGACAAGGGTCGACGGCTCCTCGGGCGCATCCACCACCGCGAGGCGAGCACAGTCGACGTGGACTCCGCACGGGACGCCGTCGAGGAGGCCAGTGGCCGCATGGGCCGCACCATGCCGGATGTGGACCTGCGGGCGCTGCTGCGCGCCGCCCGCGATGAACCGGTTTGGGAGGACGTGGCCAACCGCTGCCTGACCTGTGGGAACTGCACCATGGTGTGCCCGACGTGTTTCTGCACCACCGCGGAGGATGTCAGCGATCTGACCGGCGACCACACCGAGCGCTGGCAGCACTGGTCGTCGTGTTTCGAACTCGACTACTCGCACCTGCACGGCGGGAACATCCGCACCAGCGGCGAGAGCCGGTACCGGCAGTGGATGACACACAAAATGGGAACATGGTTCGACCAGTTCGGCACGTCTGGCTGTGTGGGCTGTGGCCGCTGCATCGACTGGTGCCCAGTGGGCATCGACATCACCGCGGAGGCAGCCCGGCTCACGGGCGCACTGCCGGACGCTTCGGAACCGGAACCGGGGCCTAGTCCGTGACCACCCCACCAGAGGACACCCGCACACCGATCCTGCTGCCGGAGTTGGGCGCCGCGGACCGGCAGCGGCTGCAGCGGATGAGTACACCGGTGACGTTCGAGGCAGGCGAGTACATCTTCCGGGAGGGCGAGGCGGCCCGCAGCTGCTGGCTGTTGCGGCGCGGCCGCGTCTTGTTGAGCACGTCGGTACCCGGTCGCGGAGACGTCGTGATCGAGACGCTTTCGGATGGCGACGTCCTCGGCTGGTCCTGGATGCAGCCCCCGCACGTGTGGAGTTTCGGGGCGCTGGCGGCGACAGCAACCGAGGCGTGGAAGATCGATGCGGCGACCCTGCGCGCTGCTGCCGAGGTAGATCCGGCCTTCGGTTATGCGGTGACGCGCGCCCTGTCCGGATTGCTGCTCGATCGGTTGCTGGCGACCCGCGCTCGCCTGCTCGACCTGTACTCGAATCCCGGAACGCCATGACGACACCACTTGTGCCGGTTCCGCACCGGGTGCTGCGTCGGACGGTCGAGACCAACGATTCGGCGACCCTCGAACTGGGCCCGGTCGGTTCACCGTTACCGGCATTCCGGCCCGGCCAGTTCATGATGCTGTGCGCGCCGGGCGTCGGCGAGATCCCGGTTTCGCTGTGCGGGGATCCGAGCAGGCAGGACGGCACGCTGACCCACACCATCCGGCGGGTCGGCGCGGTGAGCGCTGCATTGCATGACGCGCCGGTGGGCCGCGTGATCGGGGTGCGCGGGCCGTTCGGCACCGGCTGGGATCTGACGCCGGCGATCGGTGGCGACCTGCTGATCGTCGCGGGGGGTGTCGGGCTCGCGGCAGTCCGCGCGCCGGTGCTGGCGGTCCTCGCGGATCGGCACCGCTATCGGCGGGTCGGCCTCGTCGTCGGCGCTCGCAATCCCGCCGAGATCCTGTACCGCCGAGACCTGGACGTCTGGCAGGACGCGGGTATCGACGTCGTGGTGACGATCGATCAGCCGACTCGCGACTGGTCCGGACCTGTCGGATTCGTCACCGAGGTTCTGGCAAGACTCGAGATCGATCCCGCTCGCACCCGGTCGCTGGTCTGCGGCCCGGAGGCCATGATGCGGTACGCGGTGCGGATTCTGGAAGGAAAAGGCATGCAGCCGTGGGACATCGAGGTGTCACTGGAGCGGAACATGCAGTGCGGCATCGGTGTGTGTGGACACTGCCAGCTGGGCGAACTGCTGCTGTGCCGCGACGGCCCGGTAGTCGACTATGCGATTGCTGCACCTCTACTGCACACCAGGGAGTTGTGATGCCCGAACCATTCCCGCCCTCGAAGCCGACACTCGCGGTGTGGAAGTTCGCCTCGTGTGACGGGTGCCAGCTGTCGCTTCTCGACTGTGAGGACGAGCTCCTCGCGGTGGCCGGATCGATGCAGATCGCACATTTTCTGGAGATGTCGAGCGCATCGGTCGACGGTCCCTACGACCTGTCGCTGGTGGAGGGCTCGATCACCACCGCGGCCGATGTGGAACGGATCCACCGGATCCGGGATGATTCGGCACGGCTGGTGACGATCGGTGCGTGCGCCACCGCCGGGGGCGTCCAGGCGCTGCGGAACTTCGGCGATGTCGCCGAGTTCGCGGACGTCGTCTACGCGAGTCCGCAGTACATCGATACGCTCGGGACGTCGACGCCGATATCGGCACATGTCCCGGTGGATTTCGAGTTGCGCGGCTGTCCGATCGACCGCCGGCAACTCATCGAGGTGATCACCGCTTTCCTGGCCGGACGCACCCCGAACATCCCGAATACCAGCGTCTGTACCGAATGCAAACGGCGCGGACTGACGTGTGTCATGGTTGCCGACGGCACCCCATGCCTCGGCCCCGTCACACACGCCGGCTGCGGTGCACTGTGTCCCGCCCACTCTCGGGGCTGTTACGGCTGCTTCGGGCCGACACCAGACCCGAACATCGCCTCGCTCGCCGGATGGCTACGCCGGTGCGGAATGGACGAGGAGGCTGTCGGGAGGGTGTTCTCCACTTTCAATGTGGCGGCGCCCGGGTTCGAGGAGGGCCGTCGGCATGGCCGGTGATGCACCCGACGGCGACGCCGCGGCCGAGCGCCGCCAGTTGACCGTCCGGGCTCTGGCCCGGGTAGAGGGTGAGGGACGGCTGGACGTCGCGGTCCGAAACGGGTCGGTCGAGTCGGCGCAGCTGAACATCTACGAACCGCCCCGGTTCTTCGAGGCGTTCCTGCGCGGCCGCGACTTCCGGGAACCACCGGACCTCACCTCCCGGATCTGCGGCATCTGTCCGGTCGCCTACCAGGTGAGCGCGTGCAATGCCCTCGAGCAGGCGTGCGGAGCTTCCGTGGACCGGCGGGTGGTCGAGCTACGCCGGTTGCTGTACTGCGGCGAGTGGATCGCGAGCCACGCACTGCACATCTATTTCCTGCATGCCCCGGATTTCCTGGGCGCACCCGACTCTGTGGCACTGGCGCGCTCCCAGCGGGGCGCGGTCGAACGGGGCCTCGCCTTGAAGAAGGCTGGTAACGCGATCCTCGAGACCGTCGGTGGACGGCCCATCCACCCGGTCAATGTGCGGGTCGGGGGCTTCTACCGGGCACCCACCCGCACCGATCTCGCGCCGCTCGCCGAGACACTCCGCCGCGCCCTCGACGACGCAATCGAGACGGTTCGCTGGGTCGCCGGGTTCGAGTTCCCCGATGTCCGGCTCGAATCGACACTCATGGCCCTGCACCACCCGGAGCGATACGCGATCGAGGATGGGGACATCCGCACCAGCGGGGGCGGCGGCTTTCCTGTCGCCGACTTCGACGACCATGTCGTCGAATACCACGTCCCGCACTCGACGGCGTTGCACGCCCGCCTGGACGGGGAGAGGTATCTCACCGGGCCCCTGGCTCGGTACACCCTCCACCATGAGCAACTGTCCGCGACCGCCCGCGAGGCAGCAACGGCCGCCGGACTCGACACCGAATGCCGAAACCCATTCCGCAGCATCGTAGTTCGCGCCGTCGAGGTGGTCTATGCGGTGGATGAAGCGCTTCGGCTGATCGAGGCCTACGAGCGGCCCGAGCCCCCCGCCACACCGGTGACTGCGCGCGCGGCAGTGGGCCGTGGCGTGAGCGAGGCCCCACGTGGCCTGCTCTACCACCGCTACCATCTCGCCGCGAATGGGCTGATCGAGTCGGCGAACATCGTGCCGCCGACCGCGCAGAACCAGGATGCGATCGAGGCAGATCTCGCCGATCGGATCGGTGAGCATCTGGACCTCGACGATGCCGCCTTGACGGCACTGTGCGAGCGAACGATCCGCAACCACGATCCCTGTATCTCCTGTGCCACGCACTTCCTCGATCTCCGGGTCGTGCGCCGGTGACGACGGTTGTGGTCGTGGGGATGGGAAACGAGTTCCGGCGGGACGACGGCCTGGGACCGGCGGTCATCCGGGCGCTGGCAGACCGAACCCCCGGTGGTCACAGGGTGGACGCGGTCGTTGCGGCCGACGCGGTCGACCTGCTCGACGCCTGGTCGGGGGCTGACCTCGCGATCGTGGTGGACCTGGCGATGGGCACCCCTGCGCGGGCGGGGCGGGTGCGGCGGGCCACCTCGGCTGGGGTCGATGCAGTGGGCTCGATAGGCGGCCACAGTGTCGACCTGTTCACGACGCTGGAGCTGGCCCGCGAGCTCGGCCGCAGCCCGGGTGCCCTCGTCGTATTCACCGTCGAGGGCGCCGATGTCAGGGTGGGGATCGGTCTGTCGCCCCCTGTCGCACGGGCGGTCGCGGAAGTTGTGGCTGCGATCGATACCGAACTGGAGAACTGGGAGATCAGCGAAAGCGCTCGGCGGCGCGTGCCAGACCCACCAGGTCCGTGGCCAGCGCGCTGAGTTCGCCGGAATCTGCGCCCTCTGCAATCGCCGTCGCGACGTCCTCTGCCGCGCAGCGCAGTTCGAACATGCGGTCGGCCAGCGCCGAGGCCTCGTCAGCGGTGAGCACGAGCGCGTCCGCCGGAATGCTGGTGCCCTTGACCGCAGCACGCTGTTCGTAGGCGCGCTGGCGACACGACTGCCGGCAGTAACGCCGCCGGCGGCCGACTGTCGAACCCGCGACCTCCCGTCCGCACCACACGCAGGATTCGGGTCGGCGGCTTGGTCCGGGCATGGTTGTACACCTTACTGCCGGTGCGGTGCGGCCGCCCCGGTAAGATGGGGCGGCCGCAGCCGCGTAAGTCGCGGGAACGTTTCCAGATTCCGGGACGTTGTAGATGGTTGTGAACGCTCGGTGCGCCGTTGCAGGCGAGCTGGCGCGGCGGAAGAACGAAGAGAGGACACACCATGGCAGATCGCGTACTTCGAGGTAGCCGACTCGGTGCGGTGAGCTACGAGACCGATCGAGACCACGACCTGGCGCCCCGTCGCGTCGCCCGTTACCGGTGCGACAATGGCGAGGAGTTCGATGTTCCCTTCGCCGACGAAGCCGAGATCCCCGGCACGTGGCTGTGCAAGAACGGGCTCGAGGGAGCGCTCCTGGAGGGCACCGCTCCCGAGGCGAAGAAGGTCAAGCCGCCTCGTACCCACTGGGACATGCTGCTCGAGCGCCGCTCGGTCGAGGAACTAGAAGAGTTGCTCAAGGAGCGCCTCGACCTCCTCAAGACCAAGCGTCGCGGAGCGTAAGCACCAAGTTCCAGCGTCGCGGAGCGTAAGCACCAAGTTCCAGCGTCGCGGAGCGTGAGCACCAAGTTCCAGCGTCGCGCACGCAGTGACGATGTCAGTGCCGTCATGGAGACAACTCCGTGACGGCACTGACTCGTTGTGTGGCCTGATAGTCGGGTAGCCCTGTATTTGTCTCTCAGCAGTTGCTGGGCGCGGGTTCTCCACGGAAGCGTGCGTCGAGATAGTCCAGCGCTCGTGGGAGGCCGAGTACCGCGGTGGTGAGATGGTCCGGGCTGGGAAATAGCTCCGATTGAACCTTCGCCCCGGCCGCGCAGTAGCGCTGCATCGTCGAGTCGATCGAGTCGACCGGGATGAGAGCATCGGTCGGACTGTGCCACTCGAAGAGCGGCGCGGTGGGGATGCCGGGAAATTTTTCGATGCTGTTGTCGTCGAGGATCTCGACGGCGGCCGGGCTGGCCAACAGATCGGTCGTATTCGAGATCTCAAAGGCGCTGCGGCCAGCGCCCACCGTCAGAATGTCGTTGGTGCACGCATTGGCGACTGCATTGCGCATCGCCAACCCTTTGGCGTTCAGTTGCTCGCTGATGGGCAGTCGGTCGGGATACTCGCGTTCGAGGCCGATCGCGGCTGCGAGGGCCAAACCGAACACCGGGTGCGGGGCGGTGCCTAGCCCCTGTGCCATCTTCCCGATGTTCATCGGTACTCCGCCGGCGGCAACTCCGACGATGTTCAGTTCCGGAGCGTACGAGGGCGCGAGGGCTGCCGCATACGCCGTCGCCATCCCGCCGCCGGAGTATCCCGCCATCGTCACCGGGCTACGCGCGAGGCCGAGAACGGGGAACCGCTGGACCGCGCGGACTCCGTCCAGCGAGATCTGTCCGCCCAGTTTCGCGGCGCCGTAGGCACTACCGGGCCCGAGATGATCGGGCAACGCCACGGTCCAGCCGCGGGCAAGGACGACATTGAGCGCCGGCGCCTCGCGAATGATCAGGTTGGCGTCATTGCTGTACAGAGCGCGCGATGGCGCGCACTGGGTACCGAGTGCGTTGATGATGTGCTGGTAGGAGAGCAACGGGCCGTTCGGCTTCCGGTTGGCCGGGACGAGCACAGTGGTCACTGCCGCGATCGGCCGGTTCGTCGAGTTTGTGGAGCGGAACTTGATCTGCCACACGGTGGTGTTCGGGAACAGCGGCAACGGTGGCATCTCGCGGGCGGAGAGCACATCGCCGGGAGCGTGCTCGGCGAGATCGTTCGACGGGGCGTAGAAGGGATCAGGATCGCTCACCGGGTAGATCGGTGCCGCGGTCGATGTCATCGGTTCGAGAATCATCGAGCATGCGACCACCGCGGCGACAGCTAGCGCTTTCCTCATGCGATGTCGCATCGCAACAGGCATCGACGTCCCCCTCGAAATCCGGTTGACCGCTCTGTGTTTGACCGAACGACGACCTAGCCTATGCGAGACCTTCGGGATGGAGGGCGATCATTCCGAACCTCTTTGCGCGGCGGTAGGTTTCGGTCGACGAGATACCTCACGCGAGGGCCTCGCGCAATCGAAGCCGGACACTTCGGCACCGGTCGTGATCACACTGTCACCGAAGCCTCCAGCGACCCGGTCGGTCGATCAACCGACAAGTGCCGGATATTCGAGGGAAGATTCGCGTCCCCTCGTTCGGTCGTGCAATCATGAAAGAACCCGACAGGACGGAACGCACACAGCTAGCAGACTTCGGCTGACGCGAATGGGCTCCTGGTCTCCCGCGCCGGTCCAGTAGATGTAAGGCGAGGTGGCGTATGGACGACACCAACGGCTCGACAAAGGCCGGCACCTCCGGGATACCCACGGGAACCATCTCGGCAGACCAACCGGACCTCGAGGCACTTCGTGCAGAACTCGACGGAATCGACCGGCGGCTACTCGAGGACATCGGGGCCCGGATCGATGTGTGTGTCCGAATTGCCCAGGTGAAGCGGGACCGGCAGATTCCGATGATGCAGCCACATCGGGTGAATCTCGTGCAGGACCGGGCAGAGGACTTCGCACGCACCCATGGCCTGTCGCCCGCGTTCCTTCGACGCCTATACGACGTGCTGATCGGCGAGACGTGCCGGGTCGAGGATCTCGTGATCGGCCGAGACGGCGCGGTCGACGTGGGCGTCCCCAACGGAGACGGAGGCAAGGGTAACGGCGACGAGATCAACGGCAACGGCATTGCAGGTTGATGGCATCATGGCGATCCGCACGCTTCTGATCGACAACTACGACTCGTTCACCTACAACCTCTACAGCCTGTTGTCGGAGGTGAACGGAGTTCCTCCCTGCGTGGTGAAGAACGATGCGGAGTGGGCATCGGTGGACCTCGATGCATTTGACAACATCGTCATCTCCCCAGGCCCGGGCCGTCCCGATCGGGTCCGGGATTTCGGTATCAGCGCACGTGCGATCGCGAACCGAGCGATCCCGGTGCTCGGGGTTTGCCTGGGACATCAGGGGCTGTGTCATCTGTTCGGGAGTACCGTCGGGCTCGCGCCGGTCCCGATGCACGGTCGACTCTCGCCGATCCGTCATGTCGGGACCGGACTCTTCGACAGCATTCCGTCGCCGTTCGAGGGGGTCCGCTACCACTCGTTGATCGTCGAGGACCTACCCCCGGAACTCGAGCCGCTGGCCTGGACCGACGAGGGCCTGCTGATGGCAGCGCGCCACCGCCGGTATCCCTTGTGGGGCGTGCAGTTCCACCCCGAATCGATTTGCACGCAGTACGGACGCAAGCTCCTCGCCAACTTTCGCGATCTCACGCCGGCCCGGACCGCGACCGCCCCGGCCGAGGACAATGAGCCGGTCCCGCAGAATCGCATCGACGCCCACACCGAGGCGCCGCCGTACGTCGTCCGCAGCGTCCGGGTGGACAGGGCCGTAGATCCCCAGGCCGTGTACACACTGCTGTTCGCGAACGGGCCGGAGAGCTTCTGGCTGGACGGCAGTGCGGCACGGGAGCCAGAGTCCCGCTTCTCGGTGATGGGCGATTGTTCGGGGCCGTTCGCGGAGTACCTCACCTACCGGGTTGCCGAGACGACGGTGTGCGTCCGGCGCCAGGGGCGCCCGGAAGAACGAATCAATCAGCGGTTCTTCGACTACATCGACGAGCAGGTACGCGCACGCGCGGTGCCCCCGAATCCCGATCTTCCCTTCGCTTTCGGACTCGGCTACGTCGGGTACCTGGGTTACGAACTCAAGGCCGACGCGGGCAGTCAATTGGTACACACCTCTCCAAACGCGGATGCCGCCTTCGTCTTCGCTGATCGCGCGGTGGTGATCGATCACCTCGGCGGCTGCTGCTACCTCCTCGCCCTCAGTGACGATCCCGACGATCCGCGCGTGCGAGAGTGGTTCGCGCACACCGAATCCGAACTGTGCAAACTCGACGAAGCCGTCGAATCGCCACCACCACACCCTCTGGTCAAAATCGACGAGGACACGAAGCCGCGACTCCGACACGACAGAGACGCGTACCTGGCGCTCGTCGGCCAGTGCCTCGACGAGATCCGGTCCGGCGAATCGTACGAGGTCTGTCTGACGAATGCGGCATCCGTCGATCGGGTGATCGATCCCCTGCAGAGCTACGAGACCCTTCGCGAGATCAGCCCCACTCCGTACAGCGCGCTACTGAAATTCTCCGGCCTGTCGGTGCTGAGCGCGTCGCCTGAGCGCTTCCTGCGGATCGGTATCGACCGAGTCGTCGAGTCGAAACCGATCAAGGGCACGCGGCCCCGGCACGCCGACGACAAACGCGATGCGGCGCTGCGGCAGGATCTGCTCGACAGCGAGAAGGATCGGGCCGAGAACCTCATGATCGTCGATCTGGTTCGTAACGATCTGTCCCGCGTGTGCGTCCCCGGGTCGGTCCACGTCCCGAAGCTGTTCGATGTCGAGACCTACGCCCCGGTGCATCAGCTGGTGTCGACGGTGCGTGGCACGCTGCGCAGTGATGTGTCCTCGGTCGACTGCGTCCGCGCGGCATTCCCCGGCGGCTCGATGACCGGTGCGCCGAAGCTCCGCACGATGGAGATCATCGACAAGCTCGAGGAGGGTCCGCGTGGCGTGTACTCCGGCGCCATCGGCTACTTCTCGATCAATGGGACGGCAGACTTCTCGATCGTCATCCGGACCATGGTCGCGACTGCTGACGAGGTGACATTCGGGGTGGGCGGGGCCATCGTCGCGCTGTCGGATCCTGAAGAGGAACTCGAGGAGACCATGGTCAAGGCCGTCACAATGCGACGCTGTCTGTCGGTGACCGCCGCCGACGCCGACGACCTCGACCGGCCAGATTCCGATCGTGAGGATCCCGATCCGTGACCTTTCCGGTAACGCCCACGACCGACCGACTCGTCGTGGTCGGCGGCCTGGGTGCCGTCGGGTCGATGTTGGTGGACCTGCTGCGCACGGACGGCGCAGTGGTGACGGTCGTGGATCCGAGGGCAGACGGGGCGGTCGGAACCGGTGACATCACGGCACCGGATGCAACGCTGTCTGCGGTCCTCGCGGACGCCGATACGGTGATTCTGGCAGTCCCCGAGTCGGTTGCACTCGCAGCCGTCCCGGTACTCACCCGCGCAATGCGGGCCGACGCGCTGCTCGTCGAGACGCTGTCGGTGAAGTCCCGCATCCACCAAGTCTTGCTCGACCGCTCCCTTCCTCCGGGCTCAGCGGCACCAGCGGTGGGCATCAACCCGATGTTCGCGCCCGGCTTGGGCATGTCCGGACGCCCGGTGGCGGCGGTGGTTCACCGAGCCGGTCCCTCCGTCGACGCGTTTCTCCGCTCGGCGGCCGGCTGGGGTGCGGAGGTGGTACGGGTCGATGCCGCACGACACGACCGGATCGTCGCCGCGACGCAGGCACTCACCCACGCGGCAGTGCTCTCGTTCGGCCTGGCGCTGACGGAACTGGATGTCGGTCCGGATGAACTCGCTGCGATCGCTCCCCCGCCCCACACCACGATGCTGGCGCTGCTGGCACGGGTCGGTTCCGGCCTGCCCGAGGTGTATCGGGACATCCAGGCGGGTAACCCGGCGGCCGGAGACGCGCGCGCTGCGCTGGCACGGGCCCTCGCGCAGTTGGCGGACACTGTCGCGTGCGGCAACGATGCAACGTTCCAGGAACTGATGGATCAGTCCGTGCGCGGACTCGGAGGTCGTATCGGCGAGTACCGCGCGTTGTGCGACACCCTGTTCCGGGAGCTACCGACCCTATCGGACCATGTTCGGCGATCGGACGGTGATTTATGATGAGCGACAGCATTTTTGGTGGAAGTTCAACCGGAGACGAGGCCGCGGAGCGGGAGACGCTGTTGCGGCTGCCGTCCCTGCCGCCGTTCGATCCCTCCAATCCGGTGGAGAGCGCGGTCATCAGCAGCCTCGCCGGCAGTTGGCCCCGGCGAGCCACCGTCAAGAGGGCGGAGCCCGATCTCGACGACCTCTTCGAGCCAGACAAGGCGGATTACCCGGACCATCTGATCCCGTTCCACGACGACGATCGCTACCGTCGGCTCGACGAACCTGTGCGTGCCCGCTTGTCGGCCTGGGCGTGGATCGCCTACAACAAGAACGTGATGGACGTCGAGCAATACGTCGTCAATCCTGGATTCCGGCTCCTGTCACAGGATGCCTTCGGTACCGGCCTCGGGGACACACTCACCATTGCGACACTGCAGGCGATGGTGGACGAGCAGTACCACACGCTGATGCACCTGAACGCGAGCGCGCTCACCAGGCGTCGGCGCGGCTGGGACCTTCACGAGGGTCAACTGCCCTACGGTCCGACGGTGCGTCGCCACCACGCTGCGGTGAGCGCAGCCGACGGCCCCCGTGCCGCCGCGCTGGCGAGTCTGGCATTCACCACGGTTGCGGAGACCTCGATCAGCGCATATCTCGGTCTCATGACCGACGACGAAACCGTGCAACCGGTCAATCGGTCAACCGTCGTGCTGCACCGTCGCGATGAGTACTGCCACTCGTCAATCGCTGGCGAGCTACTGAAGATCGTGTTCGAGAGCCTCGGCGCTGATGACCGGCGACTGCTGCTGGCCGGGCTCGCCGACGGTCTCGAGGCGTTCTCCGCCAACGACTTCTCGACCTGGGCGGCCGTGATGGACGCGGAAGGAGTTCCCGGCAGACAGGGCATCCTCGCGGACGCGGTGCACGACACGAGCCGTCGGAACCTGGTCCAGGACTGCTCGGCGATCCGGCGTCTGTGTGACGAGCTGGGCGTGTCCGCGGAGGTCCCCTACGACTGGTGACCGCGGTGCTGCGCCATGTCCACGGCAGGACATCCGGGTTGACAACTGCAGCAATGGCTTCGAGCGACGATATAGCCGGTTCCGTCGGGGTCTCGATACCGCTGATGACGGCCAGGGCGCCTCTCGGGGTGCTGACTGTGCAGTCATCACGACGTAGTTGAAGTGTCTATCAGGCCCTGCAACGCATCGCGGGTGACACTGGTGTCATCTCCTACTGTCACGAACATGTCGATCCTGATTACGCAGTACAACGGTAAGCCTGCCACTGTCCACAACCTCGCGCCGTTGGCCTTCGCTGGCTTCGCCCACTTCACAGCCATGCAGGTGCGCAACCGCTCTGTCAGGGGACTCGACCTCCACCTGAAGCGGCTGCGGACCGCCAGTGACCAACTGTTCGGCCATCATCTCCCCGACGAAGCGATCCACCGCAGGTGGTCGAGGGAGAACCCGACGTCGGTGCCGATGGTGGGGAGCGCGACGTTGAGGATCGAGTCCCGAATTCGCGACTCTGTGGGCCAAACACCCAGTCCGGAAGTGCATGAGCGGCGTCAAACAATTCCGTCACCCCGAAGTCGGTAACTTCGACCTCAGCTTCGAGGTACTCCACCTGCCCGAAGCCAACGGCCAACGCATCATGACCCACATGGCCGAACCTGGTTCACCTGCCGAAGCAGCGCTCGCCCTGCTCCGAGCGACCGGCACGGCCGTACGCGACACCCCCAAGCAAGCTACTGGGCGGTGACTCACGAGTCCGTCCACTCGTGTCACTCCTAGTTTGTGGCGGTGATGGCAATGCCCCAGACACGACGCCTGACGTGGCCGCACCGGGATCTCCACGGTGCGCTCCCACGCCCGTGGTCTCCCGCTCAGCGTATCGCTTGACGCACGTGGGATCCTCGACGCTCAACTGCTCGGCGACGAGGTTCAGCAGCGACGTCAGCACCGCGATCGAATCCGACAGGAACGTCCCGACGCACTGCCCAGTGCCGGTGCTACGGCGTGGCATTGAGCCATTCGTAGAACGCTGGCTGCACATTGGGGTTTGCTCCGGTGATGCCGTTGTACGCGCCGACAGCGGCGCCGATCCCGGTGCCGACGATGCAGCCGGCAATGAAGTTCGGGAAAATCGAGACACAGCCGATCGCCAGCCCGACACCCGCCCCGATCGCCATGCCCGCGGGACCGCCCGTCTCCCATCCGATCGTGATCTCACGAATCAGGTTGTCCTGCGCAGTCTGCTTGTCGACGACGGGCTGCACCAAGGGAACGGATGACGTGAGCGGGGCCGCGTATGCGGTGCCGGCGCCCGCGCCGAGTGCAGCAACGACGAGAACCGATGCAGCCGATGCTCTGAGAAGGTTCATGACGCTCTCCGAACTGTGTGGGAAGAAACGCTGTCCTGTCGTTCCGACGCTAGTCGCTGCGATCCTGCTTCGCCGCGAATCTGTGTTGCCCGGTACTATTGCGAAGTTTGTTGTGGCAGGACCGATTTCAGTGCGTAATGAGGTATTCCTCGAGTAGTGGACCGATTTCGGCCAGCGCGGCCGGTTCGATCATCTGATTGTGTTCGCAGTCGATCGTGAACTCCCGGATCCGACCGGAGATCACCGGCCTCCACACCTGTGGTGAATGCTCCTGTCCCGCATCGCTACTGCCATCACCCTGACCGGCAGTGAAGAACAGCAGGTCGCCATCGAACACAGCCGGTGAGTATTGGTTCATGATGTTGGCCGACGTGGTGAAGCCGTCGTTGATGCGCTTGAGGTGCTCGGGTGTCAGGCCGGTTCGCTGTCCGAGTGATTCGTCGAGCAACTCCACCGCACGGGCGTAGCTCAGGTCCGTGACGTCACCGAACGACGCCAGGTCCAGCCCCAGTCCCTCGAGCAGCTCCGCAACCGTGAGCCGTTCGACGTCCTCCTCCCCCTCGGTGAGGTAGCTGTCCATGATCGCGAGCGTCTCGACCTCGTCACCGGCATTGCGCAACTCGACGGCCATGGCATGCGCGATGACACCACCGAGCGACCACCCGAGTAGGTGATACGGCCCGTGCGGCTGGACTACCCGGATCTCCTCGACGTACCGGTGTGCGAGCTGGTCGACGGACCCGAAGTCCGGCCCACCGCTCAACAGCGGCAACTGGAGCCCGTACGCCGGCCGGTCCTTCGCAAGGTGCTGAACCAGGCCCGCGTAGCCCCACGACAATCCGATACCGGGGTGGACGCAGAACAGTGGCGGCCGATCACCATTCGGTCGGAGCGGGATCATCACACCGAGCGCATCGTCGACCGGCGACGCGCCGCGCCCCAAGTGCCCGACCGGAAGATCGATCCGTCGGGCCAGCCCGGACGGTGTCGGGTCGAGGAACATCGTCTGCAGTGGGAGCTGACGGCCGAGGCGGGACTGCAGCGCGGACATCAGGCGGGTCGCGATGATCGAGTTGCCGCCCAGATCGAAGAAGCTGTCGTCGATCCCGACGTGCTCGACGCCGAGGACATCGGCGAACACCTCGGTCACGGCACGCTCCGTCGCCGTCGTCGGTGGCCGGAATTCGGTTGTGAGCGAATTGAAGTCGGGTGTCGGCAGCGCTCGCCGGTCGAGTTTACCGACGGGAGTGAGCGGGATGTCGTCGAGGACGACCACCGCCGACGGCACCATGTGTGCCGGCAACTGGGCGGCGACATGTGCCCGCAGGTCGCGCGGCTCGACGGTGTGACCCTCGACCGGACGGACGTAGGACGCCAGCAGCGTGTCCCCGGAGGGCCCGACGTGGCCCAGCGTCGCCGCGAATGTGACGGCGGGGTGCCGCGTGAGCACCGCGTCGATCTCGCCGAGCTCGATCCGGAAGCCGCGGACCTTGACCTGGAAGTCCGACCGCCCGATGTGCTCGATCGTGTGATCCGGCCGCCATCGCACCACGTCGCCGGTGCGGTACATCCGTTCGCCGGGATCGCCGAACGGGTTGGCGACGAACCGCTCGGCGGTCAGTCCCGGACGGTTGTGGTAACCGCGGGCGAGGCCCGGGCCCGAGATGTACAGCTCGCCGGGCACCCCGACCGGAACCGGCCGCAGCCGGCCGTCGAGCACGGTCTCGCCGAATCCGATGGCAGGTCCGCCGATGTTGACGACCTCTCCGGGTTGCATCGGCGCGCTGACGCTCGCCTGAATCGTCGTCTCCGTGGGGCCGTAGCCGTTGAACATCCGACGTCCGGGCGCCCATTTGGCGACCAGCTCCGGCGGGCAGGCCTCGCCGGCGACGGCAAGCACCCGCAATGAGTCGAGCCCATCCTCGTCTATCGAGGCCAGCGCTGTCGGGGTGATGAACGCGTGGGTGACGCCCTCCCGAACCAGCAGCTCGGCAAGCTCTGCGCCGCCGTAGACCGTCGGCGGCACGATGACCAGCCGGGCACCGGCGCTGAACGCCATCATCATCTCGAACACCGAGGCGTCGAAGCTGGGTGATGCGAGGTGCGAGACTCGTGACTGCTGCGTCACGCTGAAGCGGTTCCTCTCCTCCGCGGTGAGATTCGCGATCCCGACGTGAGTGACGATGACGCCCTTCGGCAGGCCCGTCGAGCCTGATGTGTAAATCAGGTACGCGGGATGCGTCAAGTGCAGCGGCGCGGTCCTGTCGGCGTCGGTGACCGGACCTGCAGACACGGCGGCCATCCGGTCCTCGAAGTCCGTGTCGTCGAGCACCAGCCACGGAACTGTGTCGGGCAATCGTTCGCGCAGCGCCGATGTGGTCAGCCCGACGGCAGCTCCCGAATCGGTGAGCATGTGGGCAATACGCTCGGCCGGGTAGTTGGGGTCCACCGGGACGAAGGCGGCGCCCGCCTTCGCCACCGCCCAGATCGACATCACTTCCTCCACCGAGCGCGGCATGCCCAGTGCAACGAACGTCTCCGGTCCCACACCACGTCCGCTGAGCACCCGGGCCAGCCGGTTGGAACGCTCGTCGAGCTCGCGATAGGTCACTTGGTGTCCGAGATACGACAGCGCGACCGCGTCGAGGTCGCGTGCCGCAGCGGTCGAGAGCAGTTCGGGCCATACGTGGGGCGAGACGTCGTTGCGGCCGTGCGCGGGCGCCAGTTCCGCGAGCTCCGCGCTGTCGAGGATCTCGATGTCCCCGACCGAGAGCGCCGCGTCCGTGGTGACGGCCTCGAGGATGCGCACGAAGCGCTCCGCGAATCCTCGGACGGTGGACGCGTCGAACAGGTCGGTTGCGAAATCGAGGGACGCCTTGATCCCGGCCGGGGCTCCGTCGTCGGTGAACTCCTCGGCGAGGACGAGTTCCAGGTCCTCCTTCGCCACCTGCGCGTCGATCCCGAATCCCTCGACCACGAGGCCGGGCAGCTCGAGCCGAGGGCGTTCATTGTTCTGGAATTCGATCGAAACCTGGAAGAGCGGCGAATACGACGTGGACCGTGGCGGGTTGAGTTCCTCCACCAGCCGTTCGAACGGAACCTCGGCATGCCCGAAGGCGGCGAGGTCGGATTCCCGGACGCGGCGCAGCAGTTCGTCGAACGAGGCTCCGTGATCGACGCTGGTGCGCAGCACCAGCGTGTTGACGAACATACCCACCAGCTCGTCGAGGGCGATCTCGCCGCGGCCGGCGATCGGGGTGCCGACCGCGATGTCATCGGTGTCGGCGAGGCGCGCAAGCAGCGTCGCGAGCGCGGCGTGCATTGCCATGAACATGCTCGCTTCGTGGCGGTGTGCCAGCGCGGTGATCCGCGTATGCAGGTCGGCGTCGATCCTGAACTCGATGCGACCGCCGTGGAACGTTTGTTGAACCGGCCGCGGCCGGTCGGTCGGCAGCTGGATCACGTCGGGCAGACCGGCGAGCTCGTCGGTCCAGAACCGCAGCTGGCGGTTGAGGAGCGAATCGGGGTCGCTGTCCGAGCCGAGCAGTTCGTGCTGCCACAACGTGTAGTCGGCGTACTGCACCGGCAGCGGCGACCACTGCGGGACCGACCCGGCGGCGCGGGCCGTGTACGCGGCCATCACGTCCCGGCCGAGCGGGGCCATCGAGTAACCGTCGGCGCAGATGTGATGGGCGACGATCACCAGCACATGCTCGTCGAGCCCGGTTTCCAGTAGTTCTGCCCGTACCGGGGGCGCAGTGGTCACGTCGAAGCCAGCGGATGCGAATGCGGTGATCCGCGCGCGCAGTTCGTCGTCCCCGGACACCTGCACCGGCGTCAGATCGGTGAGAACATCCCCGGCGGGGATCACCCGTTGACTCGGCTCTTGGTCGACGACGGGGTACTCGGTGCGCAGTGCCTCGTGGCGTTCGAGGACATCGCCGACGGCCGCACGAAGAGCCGCGACATCGAGGTGGCCCGAGAGGTTGACGGCCATCGGGATGTTGTATGCCGGTGACGCCGTGTCGAACTGATTGATGAACCACATCCGTTGCTGGGCAAGCGAGAGCGGTATCCGCTCCGGCCGTTCGCGGGGCCCGAGTTCGGGGCGGCCAGTACCGGTCGTGGTCTCCCGCGCAATCCACTGCGCGAGACTGTGAATCGTGGGCGCCTCGAACAGCGCACGGACCGGGATGTCCGCATCGAGAGCGCCGCTGAGCCGCGCGGTGACCCGGGTGGCGATCAGGGAGTTGCCACCGAGTTCGAAGAAGCTGTCGAGAGCACCGACCCGCTCCACCCCGAGCACCTCGGCGAAGACATCCGAGATGGTGTACTCGAGGGGGTTGGTGGGTGCCCGGAATTCGTTGGTGGCGAAGGCAAAATCCGGTTCGGGTAGGGCAGCGCGGTCGAGCTTGCCGACCGGGGTCAGCGGGATGTCGTCGAGCACCGTCACCGCCGCCGGAACCATGTGCGCGGGCAGTCGGTTCGACAGCTGCGCGGTGAGAGCGGACGGGTCGACGGTACTGCCCACCCGGGGCACCACGTACGACGCGAGCACCGTGTCACCGGCCGGGCCGGGCACTCCGAGTGTCACCGCGAAACCGACCGTTGGATCGGCCATGAGCGCGGCGTCGACCTCACCCAGTTCTATCCGGAAGCCACGCACCTTGACTTGGAAGTCCGATCGGCCCACATACTCGATCGTGTGATCGGCGCGCCAGCGCACTATGTCGCCGGTCCGGTACATCCGCTCCCCCGGCTTACCGTACGGATTCGCCACGAAGCGTTCGGAGGTCAGACCGGGCCTGCGGTGATACCCGCGGGCCAGCCCGAGGCCAGTGATGTAGAGCTCGCCTGGCACACCTACCGGGACCGGGAGCAGCTGTCCGTCGAGAACTACCTCACCGACCCCCCGGATGGGGCCACCTATCGTGATCGGTGCACCCGCGGTCATGGGTGCGCTGATGTTCGACATGATCGTCGTCTCGGTAGGTCCGTAGGCGTTGTGCAACTCCCGCCCCGGCGCCCAGCGGGTCACCAGGTCCGATGGACATGCCTCCCCGCCGACCGCGACATGCCGGAACTCTCCGAGCCCGGTTGGGTCGACGGTCGAGAGCGCCGCGGTCGTGATGAATGCGTGGGTGACGTGACCTGTGCTGATGACACGGGCCAGGTCGGCTCCGCCGAACACGGTGGGCTCCGCGATCACCATCGTCGCGCCGACACCGAACGCCTGCAGGTACTCGAATACCGCGCCGTCGAAACTCGGTGTCGCAAAGTGCAGCGTGCGTGACGCAGACGTCGCGCCGAACCGTGCCTTCTGATCTCGCGCGAAGTTGTCCAGTCCCCGGTGAGTCACGACGACCCCCTTGGGCCGGCCGGTCGAACCCGACGTGTAGACGACGTAGGCGGCGTGCTCGAGTCCCACCGCGGAGATTCGGTCGGTATCGGTGACCGGAGCTGCGGATCGGGCGGTGCATTCGGCTCGGAACTCGGGGTCCTCGAGGGTGATCCACGTGACGGTGTCCGGCAGGTCGTGCCGGTGTGCCTCGACGGTGAGCCCCAGCCCGGCACCGGAGTCGGCGAGCATGTGCTCGATCCGTTCGAGGGGGTAGTTCGGGTCGATGGGCACGAACGCGGCACCAGCCTTTGCGACCGCCCACACCGCGAGCACTGACTCGATGGAGCGGGGAATACCCAAGGCCACCAAGGACTCGGGTCCGACTCCCTGGTCGATCAGCACACGGGCGATGCGTGAGGAGTCCTCGTCCAACTCGCGGTAGGTCACGTCGCGTCCCGCGTATGTCAGTGCTGTCGCCTCCGGATCGATCGCCGCCGCATCGGTGAAGATCTGCGGCAGTGTGCGCGACGATCCGCCGTGCGGCCCGAGTACCGGAGTCAGGTCCCGGCGTTCGGATTCGGTCAGCAGGTCGAGCTGTGCCAGCTGCTGTTCCGGATCGGTCGCCAGCTGGTCGAGGACCACCTCGACCCGGGTGGCGATCGACTCGACGGCCGCGCGGTCGAAGTACTGCGGGAAGTACTCGAACTTGAGGTTGAGCCGGGCATCCGCTGACGCGACCAGAGACAGTGGGTAGTGTGCGGCGTCCCGGCCGTCGATACCGACGACCCGGAGACCGGCAATGTCCGTGTCGGCGGTCAATGCCGCCCGGTCCACGGGATACGACTCGAAGACGGTCAGCGTGTCGAACGCGGTTGCCGGTCCGGTTGCCTTCTGAATGTCGGCCAGACCCAGATAGTGGTGGTCCATCAGCGCCGCCTGCTCACGCTGGATCCGGTCGAGGAGACAACCGAGAGTTTCGGTTGCATCGAGCGTTACCCGCACGGGCAGCGTGTTGATGAACAAACCCACCATCGATTCGATGCCGGGTATCTGCGGCGGGCGTCCCGACACAGTACCGCCGAACAGAACGTCGTCACGGGCGGTCAACTTGCCCAGCACGATTCCCCACGCGGCCTGCACGATGGTGTTGAGTGTGAGACCTCGCTCCCGAGCGAGCGACCGCAGTGTATCGGTCTGTTCCTCGGGCAGCGTCACCTCGAGTTCGTCGGTGCCCGTCGAACTGTCCCGCCGGGTGGCCCCCGCCAGCAGGGTGGGTTCCTCGAGTCCCACCAGGGCACGCCGCCATGCCGCGGCTGATTCGGATGCATCCTGCCGTGCCATCCATGCGAGGTAGTCGCGGTACGGGTGGACGCGCGGCAGCGCAGATGCATCGCCGTCCGTGGCGTACAGAGTGAGCAGATCACGCAGCACCAGCGGCGTCGACCAGCCGTCGAGCAGGATGTGGTGGTTCGTCACGACCAGGCGATACCCGCCGTCACCCATGTTGCACAGCATCATCCGGATCGCGGGTGCGGTGGCAAGGTCGAACTTGGTGAGGCGGTCGGCGTGCACCAGCTCGTCGAATCGCCGGGCGCGAGTATCGGTGTCGAGGTGGGAGAGGTCGACGTCGGTCCACGGCAACTGGACGCCGTCGCACACCACCTGGATCGCGCTGCCGACCCCTCCGTCATCATCGGCCTGCTGGACGAAAGCTGCCCGCAGATTCGGATGCCGGTCCAGGAGTGCCTGACCGGCGCGCCGGAGTCGCTGGGGATCGACCTTGCCGCCGAGGTCGAGGGTCAACTGAACCAGGTACGCGTCGACGGAGTCGTCGGAGAACATTGCATGGAAGTGCAGGCCGGCCTGTAGCGGCGACAGTGACCACACATCGGACATGGCCGGATACCGTGTCTCGAGCCGTTCGATCGCGCGCTGATCGAGGTCCACCAGTTCCAGATCGGACGGGGTCAGGCCGGCCGCGCCGGGATGGTCCGCATGACGGGCCAGCGCGGTCAGCGCCCGTACCCACAGGTCGGCAAGTTCACCGACGTCGACATGGGCGAGGACCCCGCTCGGGAACGACCACGTCGCCCGGAGCTTCGGGCCGTCGGCGGTGTCGGTGACCACGGCGTTGACGTCGAGGACTGCGGCGACCGGCATGCCTGGGCTGGGCTTGTCGCCGAGTTCGATGTCGCCCACCGGGATCCAGCCGACCCCGTCGGTTCCGTCCGAGGTGCCGCCGAGCCGGCCGAGGTAGTTGAAACTGACCTGCGGTACCGGCAATGCTGCCAGGATCGGTGCCGCCTGCGGATCCAGGTAGCGGAGCATGCCGAATCCGATGCCGTGATCCGGGATGGACAGTAACTGTTCCTTGACCGCCTTCACTGCGGCACCTGCCGCCGGGCCGGAGTCGAAGGCGTCGTGGAGATCGATGCCGTCGAGATCCAACCGAACCGGGAAGATCGTGGTGAACCATCCGACGGTTCTACCCAGGTCGGCGCCGGGGACCACGTGGTCCTCGCGGCCGTGCCCCTCGAGATTGACCAGTGCGGTGTCGGTCTCGACGCCGCGGGTGCGGCGCCAGCGGGTCAGCGCCATCGCGAGCCCGGTCAGCAGACCGTCGTTGACGCTGCCCCGGTACGCCTGGGGCAGTGTCGTGAGCAGCGCCTCGGTGACCGACGTGGGCACTTCCACCGACACCTTTTCCACCGTGGCGTTGACATCGACCGCCGGGTCCAGCGGTCGTGCGCCGATCACTGGGTCGACCGCGGCGAGCATCCGACGCCACAGGTCCAGCTCGCGGCCACGACCCGGCACACCTGCGACGGCGGCCTCTGCCAATCCGTGCGCCCAGCGCCGCATCGAGGTGCCGGTGGCGGGTAGTTCGGGAACTTCCCCGGCGACTACCTGCGACCAAGCGGACGCAAGATCTGGGACCAGGATCCGCCACGAGACGCCATCCACGGCGAGGTGGTGCACCACCAACAGCAGTCGGCCACCGGTGTCCGGACCGGCGTCGAACCACACCGCCTGCAACATGATTCCGTTGACCGGGTCCAGCCGGCCAGCCGCGGCATCGAGTGCGGCACCGGCGACGTCGGTGAACGCGGGCCCTGTCGGCTGCTCGACCGCTACCCGAGTGAGCAGTCCACCTGCCTCCACCGCACCGACCGGTCGTACCTCCATCGTCGGGTCGGAACCGGCGGAATCGGTGTGCAATCGCGCGCGGAGTAGGTCGTGCCGGTCGATGACAGACTGCAGAGTGCGTTCGAGCTGAATCCGGTCCATCGCGGCCGGCAGGGTGAGCAGCGCAGTCTGGGTGTACCGGCGAAGGTCGCCGCCGCGGCCCAACAGCCAGTGCACTATCGGGGTTGCCGGGAACTCCCCCACCCCGCCGCCTGGCAGTTCCTCGAGCCGGATCTGGTCGGCGGCGCCGGTCGCTGTCGAGACTGCGGCCAGTCCGGCGACCGTCCGGTGCTCGAACACGTCCCGCGGGGAGAACTGCAGGCCCGCCTCCTTGGCGCGCGACACCAGCTGAATGGACATGATGCTGTCGCCACCGAGCGCGAAGAACGAGTCGTCCACACCCACCGAGTCGAGCCCGAGAACCTCCGCAAACAATCCCGCGAGGGTTCGTTCGCTGTCGGTCTGTGGGTCGCGGCTCGAGGTAGCGCGCTGGCCGAAGTCCGCCTCCGGCAGTGCTTTGCGGTCCAGCTTGCCATTCGCGGTGACCGGAAGCTCGTCGAGCACGACGAGCGCGGCGGGCACCATGTACGACGTCAACTGCGCGCCCACGTAATCGAGCACGGCCTCCGGCTCGATTTCCGTGACGCCCTCGGGGTAGTCGAGTTCACCCTGTTCACGCACGACGTAGCCGACGAGCCGGACTGCGCCACGGGGTTCTTCGTGCACCGTCACCACGGCCTGCGCGACACCCGGGTAGCTCAGCAGCACCGACTCGATCTCGCCGAGTTCGATCCGGAAGCCACGAACCTTCACCTGGAAGTCGCTGCGGCCGAGATACTCGAGCTGCCCGTCCCGGTTCCAACGAGCCAGATCACCGGTGCGGTACATCCGGGAGCCGTTGCAGCCGAATGGATCTGCAACGAAGCGGCCTGCAGTCAGTGCGCATCGGCCCAGATAGCCTCGGGTCACCTGGTCGCCGGAAACATACATTTCGCCGGTTACCCCCGGCGGTACCGGGTGCAGCCGGGCGTCGAGCACCGCAACCCGCAGACCAGGTATCGCGCGTCCGATGACGCTTGCCGAAGCCTCGGCTGCGAAGTCGCGGTCCAGCTCGAGTTCCGTGACGTGGACGGTCGTCTCGGTGATGCCGTACATGTTCACGAGCGCCGGCGAGGTGTCCGGATGCCGGGTGTACCAACGCGAGAGCTGTCCCAGGTCGAGCGCCTCGCCGCCGAAGATCACGTACCGCAGCGCCAGACCGGGTCCGCCCTCGCCAGAGATCCGGTCGGCCTCAGCGAGCTGGTAGAACGCGGTCGGGGTCTGGTTCAGAACCGTCACGCCCTCAGTACGCAGCAGGTCGAGGAACATTTCCGGCGACCGCGCGGTGAAGAAGTCGACGACGACGAGCCGCCCGCCGTGCAGCAACGGGCCCCACAGTTCCCACACCGAGAAGTCGAATGCATACGAGTGGAACATCGTCCACACGTCCGTCTCGTCGAATCCGAAAGTGGCCGCGGTGTTCTCGAACAGTGTGAGCACATTGCGATGGGAAACCTGCACACCCTTCGGCCGGCCGGTGGAGCCGGAAGTGTAGATGACGTACGCGACATCCTCGGGGCGCAGTGGCGCCGACCGGTCCGCATCGGTGATCGGTTGCGCCGACCGCGCACCGATCGCAGCCACTGTTTCCGCGGTGTCGAGCAGCACATGCGGTACCGCCGCCACCGCCGGCAGGCTCGCCGAGTCCGCCTCGGTGGTGAGCACGCAGACCGGCACCGAGTCGGCGAGCATGAACTCCAGCCTGTCGGTCGGATAGGTGACATCCAACGGCAGGTAGCCGCCGCCGGCCTTGATCACCGCGAGCAGTGCCACAATCAGGTCCGCGGAACGGGGCAACGCCACCGCGACGAGTGATTCCGGCCCCACTCCGAGATCGACCAGGTGCCGCGCCAGCCGGTTGGCCCGGGCATCCAGCTCGGCATAGGTGAGGGTGACTCCCTCGCAAGTGACCGCTGGGGACTCGGCAAAGCGTGCGGCGGACGCCGTGACTCGGTCGGCGAGCGACCCGCTCGGCGTGACCGCGCCCGGCATGTTCCAATCGAAGAGCAGCATCGCCCGTTCGGCGGCTGTTGTGATCTCGACATCGCCGGTCGGGCGAGTCGGATCATCGGTGACCGCGGTGAGCAGGCGCACGAACCGCTGCCCGAGGTCGTGGACGGTGTCCGGGTCGAACAGGTCGGTGGCGTAGGTGAATGCGGCGGTGATGCCGGCGGGGACCCCGTGCTCGTCGGTCTGTTCGGCGAGCGTGAGCTGCAGGTCGAACTTCGCAACCGCGAGTTCCGTATCGACCGGCTCGACCACCAGCCCGGGCAGTTCCAGTCGGGGCAGCTCGTTGTTCTGGAATTCGAGCATCACCTGGAACAGCGGTGAATGCGCAGTCGACCGCTCCGGGGCGAGCACATCCACGAGACGTTCGAACGGCAGGTCCGCGTGCCCGAACGCACCGAGGTCGAATTCCCTGGCGTGAGTGAGAAGTTCGCCGAATCCCACTCGGCCGTCAACGTGTGTACGCAGCACCAACGTATTGACGAACATCCCTACCAGGTCGTCGAGTTCGGCCTCACCGCGTCCGGCGATCGGGGTGCCGATCGCAATGTCGTCAGTGCCGCTGAGTTTGGCGAGTAACAATGCCAGGGCGGCGTGCGTGGCCATGAACATCGTCGCGCCCTGCCTGCGGGCCAGTTCCGCGAGCGCACGGTGCACATCGGCCGGAATGTCGAACTGCGCCCGAGCTCCGACGAAGCCCTGCTGGGCGGGCCGGGGTCGGTCGGTGGGCAGTGCGATGGCGTCGGGCAGCCCGGCAAGTGCCTCGGTCCAGAAAGACAGTTGCTCGCTGATCAGCGAATCCGGATCGTCCTCCGAACCCAGCATGTCGGTCTGCCACAGCGCGAAGTCCGCATACTGCACCGGCAAGGGCGCCCACTGCGGCAGGTGCCCGCCGGTGCGGGCGACGTACGCGGTCATGACGTCCCGCGCTAGCGGCGCCATCGAGAAACCGTCGGCGCAGATATGGTGAACCACGATCGAGAGCACGTGTTCGGTGGGACTCAGTCGCAGGAGCAGTGCCCGGACCGGGACCACATCGGTGACGTCGAAGCCCTGAGAGATCAGCTCGGCCACTCTCTCGGGCACTTCGTAAGCCGGGATGTCGGCCACCGTCAGGTCCGGGATCGCCTCTGCCGCCGGGACTGTCATCTGTACCGGTTCCCCGTGTTCGGAGGGGAAGAAGGTCCGCAACGACTCGTGCCGGGTGAGCACGTCACCGACAGCCGCGCGCAGCGCCGTTACATCGAGGTTCCCGGACAGCCGCACAGCCAGCGGAATGTTGTAGGCCGCCGAGTCCGGATCGAACTGATTGATGAACCACATCCGCTTCTGCGCCAACGACAGCGGGACACGATCGGGCCGCGGCGCCGCCACCAGCGGCGGACGCGCCGCCACTGACTGCTGGTCACCGATCCACCGGGCGAGCCGATGTGCATCGGGCGCCTCGAACAGAGCCCGCACTCCGATGTCGACACCGAGCGCCGAGGACAGGCGCGCAATCACCCGTGTCGCGATCAGCGAATTGCCGCCGAGGTCGAAGAAGCTGTCGTCGACACCGACTCGCTCGATTCCGAGGACCTGGGCGAACACTTCCGTGACGGCCTGTTCGAGTGGGTTCGTCGGTGCCCGGAACGTCGTCCCGGAAGGCAGGAACTCCGGCTCCGGCAGCGCGGACCGATCGAGCTTGCCTATCGGTGTCAAAGGGAGCTCGTCGAGCACCATCACGCTGGCCGGCACCATGTGCGAGGGCAGTCGCTCGGCGACGAAATCGCGCAATTCGCCCGGCTCGGGTCGTTCGCCGTCGATCGGCAGCACATAGGTGACCAGTGCGGTCTGTCCGGCCGGGCCTGGGCGGCCGAGCGTGACAGCGAACCGGATCGCCGGATGATCACCGAACGCGTTGTCGATGTCGCCGAGTTCGATACGGAAGCCGCGGATCTTCACCTGGAAGTCATTCCGGCCGATGTATTCGACTGTGTGACCGGGCCGCCACCGCACCACGTCGCCGGTGCGGTACATCCGTTCACCCGGCGCGCCGTGCGGGTTGGCGACGAAGCGCTCGGCGGTCAGTCCCGGACGACGGTGGTAGCCACGGGCCAGCCCCGGCCCGGCAATGTACAACTCGCCGGGCACTCCCTCGGGGACGGGTCGCAGACTCGCGTCGAGCACCAGTTCCGATACCGCGCGCAGTGGCACACCGATCGTGACGGTCTCGCCGGTGACGAGCGGGGCGCTGACATTCGACATCACCGTTGCTTCGGTGGGGCCGTAGCCGTTGTAGAAGCGCCGACCGGGCGCCCACCGGGCCACCAGTTCCGGCGGGCACGCCTCGCCGCCAACCATGACCTCGACGAACTCGTCGAGACCGGAGGGATCGACGGTGGCGGCGGCAGCGCTGGTGATGAACGCGTGCGAGACGTGTTCGTCCCGGATCAGCTGCGCCAGGTCCGCGCCGCCGTACACGTTCGGCGGCGCGATGATCATTGTGGCGCCCGCGCCGAATGCCAGCAGATAGTCGAGCACCGAGGCATCGAAGCTCGGCGTCGAGAAGTGCAGCGTCCGCGAGGACGGTTGCGTGGCAAACCGCGCCCGGTATTCTTCGGACAGATTGTCGATCCCCGCGTGAGTGACTATGACACCCTTCGGGACTCCGGTTGTGCCGGACGTATAGATCACATAGGCGGGATGCGCGAACTGCAATCGTGCTGGCCGATCGTCATCGGTGACCGGCTCCGCTGACTGCGCGTCGCACCGCGCCGTAAAGCCTGCGCCGTCGAGCACCGTCCACGGCACCGCGTCCGGTAGCCGATCACGAGCCGTCGTCACCGTCAGGCCCAGTGTCGATTCCGAGTCGGCGAGCATGAATGCGATCCGGTCGGGCGGGTAGTTCGGGTCCACCGGCACGAATGCCGCGCCGGTCTTCGTCACCGCCCACACCGCCACCACCGAGTCGATCGACCGCGGAATACCCAGGGCAACAAATGTTTCCGGACCGATTCCCGCATCAAGGAGAACCCGCGCCATTCGATTGGACCGTTCGTCGAGATCGCGATAGGTGACCTCGACACCCGCGGCGACCAGCGCCACTGCCTCCGGGGCGGCGGCCGCCGCGGCACCGAGGAGATCCGGCAGCGTCCGCTGCGATCCGCCCGGCCGGCCGTGGACCGGCACCAGCTCGTCCCACTCTGCATCGGAGAGCAGCCGCAGCTGGGCGGGCACCACCCGCGGGTCGTCGGATATCTCGACCAGCACCCGCGCGACCCGGTCTGCGAGGGCCTGAGCCTGCCCGCGGTCGAACAGGTCGGGCAGGAACTTCAGCTTCATCCGGAGCCGCTCGTCTCCGGAGTCCGATGAACCGGAGGAGGCGACGAGCGTAATCGGGTAGTGCGCCGCATCCGAGCCTTCATGGATGTGCACGACCCGTAGTCCAGCGATATCGGAGTCCGCCCGGCTCAGCGCCTCGCGGTCGACTGGATACGACTCGAACACCGTCAGTGTGTCGAAGCCGAGCGCGGGACCGACAGCGTCCTGAATCTCCGTCAGCCCCACATCGTGGTGATCGAGAAGTTCGGCCTGTTCGGCCTGTACGCGGCGCAGCAGGTCGCCGACCGGCTCCCGCGGATCGATTCGAATCCGCACCGGGAGCGTGTTGATGAACAGACCGATCATCGACTCGATACCGTCGATCTGCGGCGGCCGTCCCGAGACGGTGCCGCCGAACACCACATCGTCGCGACCTGTCATGGCACCGAGCACAATCGCCCATGCGGTCTGCACCATCGTGTTGAGGGTTACCCCCCACTGCCGCGCCGTAGCGCCGAGCCGCTGTGTCCGTTCGGAATCGAGTGCGACGGTGACCTCGTCCGGCACAGTGGCCTGCTCGCGGCCCCGATTCAGCGGCGCGATCAGAGTCGGCTCCTCGACCCCGGCCAGCGCCCGAGTCCAGGCCTGTGTCGAGGCCTCGGAGTCCTGCGCCGCGAGCCACGACAGATACTCGCGATAGGACTGGACCCGCGGCAGAACCGAACGGTCACCGTCGGTCGCGTACAGCGTCAGCAACTCCTGCAGCAACAGCGGCGTCGACCACCCGTCGAGCAGGATGTGATGGTTGGTGAGGACCAGCCGGTGCTCGTCGGGTCCGGTTCGTACCAGCAGGAACCGCAGCAGCGGCGCCATCGTCATGTCGAAGCGATCCGCACGGTCAGCCTCGAGTAGCCGGGCCAATTCCGTTGCCCGCACAGGTTCGTCGAGTTCGGACAGGTCGATCTCGCGCCACGGCACCACGATTCCGCTCTGGATCACTTGCAGGGCCGATCCGTCGGACCCGGTCACGAACGCCGCGCGCAGGTTCGGATGACGGTCGAGCATCGATTGCCCTGCCCGCCGCAGCCTTGCAGGGTCCGCGCCGCGGACATCGAGCATCAGCTGCACCAGGTACGAGTCCACTGAACGGTCTGCCAACCGCGCATGGAACAACAGCCCAGACTGCAGTGGCGACAGTGACCACACGTCCGCCAGCGCCGGGAATCGTTGCTCGAGCCGTTCGATTTCCGGCTGGTCGAGGGATACCAGGTCGAGGTCTGACGGGGTGACGCCGCCTGCGCCGGGCCGGGCGACGTGGCGGGCCAGACCCACCAGCGCGTCGGTCCACAGTCCGGCCACCTCCTGGACTTCGTTCGCGGCCAGGACCCCCGCCGGGAACGCCCACGTCGCAGTCAGCTGAGGCCCGTCCGGGCCGTCCGTGGTTACCGCATTGATGTCGAGCACTGCGGCCACCGGCCGGTCCGAGTCCTGCAGGACGTTCAGGTCTGCATCGTCGGTGGGTACCCAGCCCACATCGCGCAACCCGTCCGGAACCTGGGCGGCGCTGAGTCGGCCGAGATAGTTGAAGCTCACCTGCGGCGCCGGAAGCCGGCGCAGCTCGAGCTCGGTCTCCGGGTTCAGGTACCGCAGCATGCCGTACCCGATGCCGTGGTCGGGCACCGCGAGCAGTTGTTCCTTGACGGCCTTCACCGCGGCGCCGGCACCACAGCCACCGGTGAACGCGTCGTCGACGTCTATTCCGGACAGCTCGAGCCGGACGGGAAACAGGGTGGTGAACCAGCCGACGGTGCGTCCCAGGTCGGCTCCGGGCAGCACCTGGTCCTCGCGGCCGTGGCCCTCGAGAGTGACAAGTGCGTCATCGACGTCGATGCCGTGCAAGCGCCGCCACCGCGTCAGTGCGAGCGCCAGCGCGGTGAGCAGTCCGTCGTTGACGCTGCCCCGGAACGCCTCCGGGAGGGTGGTGAGCAGTGCCTCCGTGACGTCCGCCGTTACTCCGACCGTCACCTCGGCCACGGTCGCCGCGACATCGACCGACGGGTCCAACGGCCGGGACCCGAGTAGCGGATCGGCCCCGGACAGTGTGCGCTGCCAGAGTTCGAGCTCAGCCGTCCGCTGCGGCGCCGCCTCGATCAGACCGTGTGCCCACCGGCGCATCGAGGTGCCCACCGGCGCCGGATCCGGTCGGTCACCTGCCGCCACGCGCGCCCACGCGGCAGCCAGGTCGGGCACCAGAATCCGCCACGAAACACCGTCGACAGCAAGGTGGTGCACGACCACAAGGAGCCGTCCGGCACCGGACGTCGCATCGAGCCACACCACTTGGATCATGTCCCCTGCAGCGGGATCGAGACGATCCATCGCGGCATCGAGTTCGGTGCGCACGTGCTCGGCGAACTCGGGGGTCCCCGCGACCGCGTCGACAACCACGCGCCGGATCAGCCACTCCGCGTACACCGAACCCGGCAGCGCGACCTCCATTCGGTGCGCACCTGACCGCAACCGTGACCGCAGCATGTCGTGTCGGTCCAGGACCGCTTGTACGGTTGCGGCCAGTGCAGCATCGGTGAGCCCAGCAGGCGCGGTGAGAAGGGCAGCCTGCGAGAACCGGTCGTGATGACCACCGCGTTCGAGCATCCAGCGGACAACCGGGGTCGGTGGAACGTCACCGACTCCCCCGCCGTCGAGTTCTTCGAGGACTGCGGCAGCATCGCCGGCGTGCGCGACGCCGGCGAGAGCTGCCACCGACTTGTGCTCGAACACGTCCCGCGGGGAGAACTGCAGGCCCGCCTCCTTGGCGCGCGACACCAGCTGAATGGACATGATGCTGTCGCCACCGAGCGCGAAGAACGAGTCGTCCACACCCACCGAGTCGAGCCCGAGAACCTCCGCAAAGAGCTCTGCGAGCTGCATCTCCAAACGCGACTTCGGCGCCCGGCCCGTCGACGCATCCCCGAAGTCCGGTGCGGGCAGCGCACGCCGATCCAGCTTGCCGGCGGGCCCCAACGGCAGTTGGGCGAGCACCATCACCGCCGACGGCACCATGTACGACGCCAAGAACGTTCCGGTGAACGTGATGATCTCGGCAGGCACGAGCTCCGCACCCGGCTCCGGGACGACGTATCCGACGAGCCGGCTTGCCGGGCCGGTGCCATCGACGGTCACCACTGCCCGGGCGACCCCTTCGTACCGGCGCAGCGCGGACTCGACCTCGCCGAGTTCGATCCGGAAGCCGCGAATCTTGACTTGGAAATCGGAACGGCCCAGGTACTCGAGCTGCCCGGACCCGTTCCACCGCACCAGGTCGCCGGTGCGGTACATGCGGGAGCCGGGGTCGCCGAACGGAGCGGCGACGAACCGGGAGGCGGTGGTGCCCGGACGGGCATGGTAGCCGCGGGCGAGTCCGCTGCCGAGGATGTACAGCTCGCCCGGCACCCCTGCGGGCACCGGGTGCATTCGCGCGTCGAGGACTACGACATCGGTGCCCATCGGCGGGCGGCCTATCGTCACGGGCATTCCGACGACGAGCGGTTCGCTGATACTCGCGACGACTGTTGCCTCGGTGGGGCCGTAGGCGTTGAACATCCGGCGCCCCGGCGCCCACTGCGCTACCAGCTCAGGCGGGCACGCCTCGCCACCGGTGACGACGCACTCGAGCCGGTCGAGCCCGATGGGATCGACCGATGCCAGCGCGGCCGGAGTCACGAAAGCGTGCGTGACGTGCTCACTGCTGAGCAGCTCACGCAGCTCGTCACCGCCGATCACCGACTGCGGCGCGACCACCATCTCGGCTCCCGCGCCGACCGCGAGGAGCAATTCGAGGATCGACGCGTCGAAGCTCGGCGACGAGAAGTGCAGAGTCCGCGCCCGGGGCGTCACCCCGAACCGGGTCCGTTCCTCGGCAGCGAAGTTCGCGAGCCCGCGGTGCGGTACGACGACGCCCTTCGGAGTGCCGGTCGAACCGGACGTGTAGATCAGGTACGCGGGGTCGTCGAGGCACAGCGGACGCACCCGGTCGGTGTCGGTGACCTGCCCGGCAGCAAACCGCTCGAGCCGCAGCGCAGTCGCCGGTTCGTCGACGACGATCCACGGGGTCTCGTCGGGCAGCGCGCCGCGGTGCGCGGTGGCTGTGAGACCGACGGCGGCGCCGGAATCGGTGAGCATGTGTTCGATCCGGTCGGCCGGATAGTTCGGATCCACCGGCACGAACGCCGCCCCGGACTTGGCCACCGCCCACGTTGCGGTAACCGAGTGGAGGGAACGGGCGAACGCGAGTGCCACCACCGATTCCGGTCCGACACCCGCGTCGATCAGCAAGCGCGCCAGACGATCCGAACGTGAGTCGATCTCACGGTACGTCAGACAGCTGCCTTCGAACGTCACCGCCGGTGCGTCCGGGTCGATCACCACCGCTGCCGCCAGGATCTCCGGCAGTGTGCGGGCCGGGACCCCGACGCCGCCGTTCACCGGGGCCAGCGCGGCGCGTTCGGTGGCACTGAGCAGGTCGATGTCGCCGACCCTGGCCGTCGGCGCTGCGGTCACCGTGCGCAGAACCGTGACGAACCGTTCGGCGAGACGATCCACCGTCGACGGGTCGAACAGGTCTCTCGCGTAGGTGAATCCTGCCGTGATGCCCGCCGGAGCGCCGGTTCCGTCGAAATCCTCGGTGAGCGTCAACTGCAGATCGAAGTTCGCGATCTCGGTACCCGGATCGGCGACGGTCACGGTGAGCCCGGGCAGCTCGAGGTGAGGCAGTTCGTTGTTACGGAACTCGAGCATCACCTGGAACAGCGGGGAATGCGCGGTGGTCCGTTCCGGCGCGAGCGCGTCGACAAGACGCTCGAACGGCAGGTCCGCATGGTGAAAGGCGGCGAGGTCGGTGTCGCGGACCTCGGTCAGCAGTTCGGAGTACGTCGCATCCGAATCGACTCGGCTCCGCAGCACCAGCGTGTTGACGAACATGCCTACGACATCGTCCAGCGCCGCCTCACCGCGTCCGGCGATCGGGGTGCCGATCGCGACATCGTCGGTGTCGCCGAGCCGCGCGAGCACCGCGGCCAGAGCAGCGTGCACCGCCATGAACACCGTCGAATTGTGGCCTCGCGCAATCGCCACGAGCTGTCGGTGCACGTCGGCGTCGATCTGGAAGTCCCAGACCGCCCCGCGCATCGTGCGGGCCGTGGGACGTGGCCGATCGGTCGGCAGATCAAGCACCTCGGGCAGACCGTCGAGAGTGCGGGCCCAGTAGTCGAGCTGGGTCGAAAGCAGACTCTCGGGATCGTCGGTGCTGCCGAGCACGTGATGCTGCCACAGCGTGAAATCCGCATACTGCACCGGAAGCGGAGTCCACTGGGGCACCTGCCCGCTCGTTCTGGCCACGTACGCACTCATCAGGTCGCGTGCGAGCGGCGCCATCGAGAAGCCGTCTGCACAGATATGGTGCATGACGATCTCCACGACGTGGGACCGCGCCCCGACACGGAGCAGCTGCGCGCGCACCGGCGGAGCCGCGGTGACATCGAACCCGGAGCCGGCGAACTCTGCAACCCGCTCGGCGACCTCGGGCTCGGAGACGTCGATGGGCTCCAGTGTGGGAGCGACATCGGCCGTCGGCACCACCACCTGCGTCGGCTCGCCGTCAGCCATCGGGAACCGGGTCCGCAGTGCCTCGTGCCGGTCGAGGACATCCGACATCGCCGCCTGCAGTGCGTCGAGATCGAGGTCCCCGTCGAGGCGGATCGGCAGCACCACGTTGTAGGCAGGCGACGCTGTATCGAACTGATTGATGAACCACATCCGCTTCTGCGCCAACGACACCGGAAGCAGCGGGGGACGTTCCTGTGCGATCAGTGGCGGCTGGTCGGCGGCGAGTGCGCCCGCAGACTCGATCCGCTGCGCCAGCGCCGACACCGTCGGGGCGTCGAAGACGTCGCGGACACCGATGCCGGCGTCGAGCGCCGAGTTCACCCGCGCCACCAGACGGGTGGCAATCAGTGAGTTGCCGCCGAGCTCGAAGAAACTGTCGAACACGCCGACCCGCTCCGCCCCGACCAGGTCGGCGAAGATCGACGCAAGGATCTCCTCGTCTGGGTTGCGGGGGGCGACGAACTCGCCCTCCGGGCCCCGGAAGTCGGTCGCCGGCAGTGCCTTACGGTCCAGTTTTCCGGTTGTGCCGAGCGGGAGCTCGTCGAGTACGACGATCTGCGACGGCACCATGTAGGCGGGCAGCGACCGGGCCACCGCATCTCGCAGACCGACCGGATCGATTTCGGCATCAGCGGCGGCCGGTGGCTGGGCAGTCTGCTGGGCGACCACGTACCCGACCAGTGCCTCGCCCAGGATGTCGCTGCGCTGGACCACCACGACGGCCTGCGACACCGCCGGATCGGCCAGCAAAACCGACTCCACTTCACCGAGCTCGATGCGCAGACCACGGAGCTTCACCTGGAAATCGCTACGGCCCAGATACTCGAGAGAGTTGTCGAGTCCTTTCGATCTCTTCCAGCGGACGATGTCGCCCGTGCGGTACATCCGGGTTCCGGGCGCCCCGAACGGGTTGGCCACGAACCGGTCCGCGGTGAGATCCGGGCGACCGATGTATCCGCGGGCCAGCTGGATTCCCGCGAGATACAGCTCACCGGAAACCCCGACCGGAACCGGGTGCAGACGTGAATCGAGTACGAAGACCATGGTGTTCCACACGGGCGCGCCGATCGGAACGGTGACGGTATCGGCCGCCGTGTACTCCCGGTACGTCACGTCGACTGCGGCCTCGGTGGGGCCGTACAGGTTGTGGAGTTGTGCGCCGCAGACCTCGGTGAACGCGGACGCGGTGGCGGGCGGCAATGCCTCGCCGCTGCAGAATACGGCGCGCAGGGACCGGTACTGTTCGGGTACGGCGCCCATGACGAACGCGGCCAGCATCGAGGGCACGAAGTGCGCGACGGTCACCCCGTGTTCCTCGATCAGCCGCGACAGATACACCGGATCGCGGTGTCCGTCGGGCGCGGCGATCACCAGGCGCGCACCGGTCTGCAACGGCCAGAAGAACTCCCACACCGAAACGTCGAACGTCGCGGGTGTCTTCTGCACCACCGCATCGGACGCGGTGAGCTGATACCGGCCCTGCATCCACAGCAGGCGGTTGACGATCGCTTCATGAGGGACCGCGACGCCCTTCGGCCGCCCCGTCGAGCCGGATGTGTAGATGACGTACGCGAGGTCGGCCGGGTGTAGCGATCCATTGCGTTCCCCGGCCTGCACGACGGTGTCACTATGTGCCCGGGGGTCGAGCCGATCGATCTCGAGCACCTCGACGCCGTCCGGTAACGCGCCGCGGTCCCGGCCGGTGCTGAGCACGCATGCCGGCCGCGCGCTCGCCAGCACGTACTCGTTGCGTGCCCGCGGGTGATCGGGATCGAGCGGGACGTACGCGGCGCCCGCCGCCGCTATCGCGTACATGCCGATCAGTAACTCCGGTGACCGGCGTATCGCCAGCGCGACGCAGGTCTCGGGCCCGACACCGCGCGAAATCAGTTCACGCGCGAACTGGTGGACCTGCGCCGCGAACTGGCTGTAGGTCAGTTCCTGGTCCCCGAACACCAGCGCGACGGCGTCGGGCGTCCGGCGGACCTGATCCTCGAAGAGATCGACCAGGGTCACATCGGGCACCCGGTGTTCGGTGGCGTTCCATTCGCTCAGAACCAACTCGCGTTCGCCTTCAGCGAGAATGTCGATCTCGCTGAGCTTCGCCGCGGAGTCGACGGTGATCGACTCGAGGATCCGGACGAACCGCTCCGCGAACGCCTCAACCGTTTCGGGATCGAACAGATCGGTCGCGTAGGACAGTGTTGCGTCGATCGCGGCTGGCCGGCCCTCCTCGTCGGACCTTTCGGTGAGTATCACCTGCATGTCGAACTTCGCGGTGCCCGTTTCGATCTCGGTGACGTGGGCACTGACTCCCGGCAATTCGATCCGGTTACGTTCGGCACCCTGCAGGACCAGCATCACCTGGAACAACGGTGAGTAGGCCGCGGACCGCGGGGGGTCGAGCACCTCGACCAGCCGCTCGAACGGTACGTCGGTGTTCCCCAGCGCCGCAAGGTCGTCCGCGCGAGTATGCGCGAGCAGTTCCCGGAACGTCTCCTGCGGGTCCACCCGCGATCTCAGCACCAGGGTGTTGACGAACATGCCGATCAGATTGTCGAGTTCGGCCTCGCCGCGGCCCGAGACCGGGGATCCGATCGTGATGTCGGAGGTTCCGCTCGAGCGGGCCAGCAGCACCGCGAGCGCGGCGTGCAACACCATGAACAGGCTCGCGTCGGACTCACCAGCGATATCGAGGAGCCTGCGGTGCAGGTGTGGCGCGATCGCGAAGTCGACGCTGGCCCCGCGCATCGACTGCTCCGGCGGACGGGGCCGGTCGGTGGGGAGCTCGAGCAGGTCGGGGGCACCGTCGAGTGTTGTCCGCCAGAATTCGAGTTGTCGCGCCACCAGACTGTTCGGATCGTCTTCCGCGCCCAGCAATTCCCGCTGCCACAACGAGTAGTCCGCGTACTGCACTTCGAGCGGCGGCCACGGCGGGTCCATCTTCGTCGCCCGCGCGCTGTACGCGAGCATGAGGTCGCGTGCCAGCGGCGTCATCGACAAGCCGTCGGCCGCGATGTGGTGGACCACCAGGGTGAGCACGTGTTCGGTGGGTCCGGTCCGCCACAGGTCGGCCCGGACGGGCGGCTGGGCAGTGACGTCGAAACCAGCGGTCGCCGCATCCGTCACTCGTTGTGGCAGTTCCGCCTCGGTGACCGCGACCGGTTCGAGGGCCGGCGCGATATCCGCCACGGCCCGCACCACCTGGATCGGCCCGTCGGTGGTGTTCGGGAAGACCGTCCGCAGCGACTCATGCCGTTGGAGGACGTCCGTGAGCGCCGCTCGTAGCGCTGCGACGTCGAGCTCACCGCTCAACTGCACCGCGATCGGGATGTTGTACGCCGCTGAGCCAGTGTCGAACTGGTTGACGAACCACATCCGCTGCTGGGCGAGCGAGACCGGCACCGGACCTTCGTGCCGGCGCGGAACCAGTGGGGGTCGACCGCCACGTCCCGGCCCGGAGGCATCCGCCCGTACGGCCAGTTCACCCACGGTCGGCGCCTCGAACAGATCGAGGACCCCGAGATCGGTGCCGAGTGTCGAGTTGATGCGCGCGACGATGCGGGTCGCGGTGAGGGAGTTGCCGCCCAGATCGAAGAAGCTGTCCGTGGTCCCGATCCGCTCCACGCCGAGGAGTTCGGCGAACACGCCGGCGATCTTCTTCTCGTCGAGTGTGGCGGGCGCCTCGAATTCTCCGGTACCGGTGTCGAATCGCGGCTCCGGCAGGGCCCGACGGTCCAGCTTGCCGGCCGGCGTCAACGGGAGTGAATCGAGGACGACAACGCTGGAGGGAACCATGTGCGACGGAAGAATCTCGGCGGTGTGTGCGATGACATCCGCGCCCCGTAGTTCCCGATCGTTCTCGGGCTGCACATACGCCACCAGCAACGTGTCACCGGACGGTCCCACATATCCGGTCGCGAGTGCGAAGCCGACTGCAGGATGCGAACGCAGCGCGGCCTCCACTTCCCCGAGCTCGATCCGGTATCCGCGAATCTTGATCTGAAAGTCGGTGCGGCCCAGGTACTGGAGCTGGAGGCGCCGGTTCCAGCGCACCAGGTCGCCCGTGCGGTACATCCGCTCACCCGGCGCCCCGAACGGGTTCGCGACGAAGCGCTCAGCCGTGGTGGCCGGTCGAGCGTGATATCCACGGGCCAGCCCGGCACCGTAGATGTACAACTCACCGGCGACACCCACCGGGACCGGACGCAACCGGGTATCGAGGACCAGCGCGCCGCACCCGAGCGGCGGGGAGCCGATCGTCACGTCCTCGCCCGGAACCAGCTGCCTGGACACGCTCGACACGACGGTGGCCTCGGTGGGGCCGTACGCGTTGAACATCCGGTAACGCGGGGCCCACTGTTCCACCAGGTTCGGCGGGCAGGCCTCACCGCCGGTGATGATGCACTCGAGGCAGTCCAGCGCGTCGGCGTTCACCGATCCGAGTGCTGCGGGTGTCACGAAGGCGTGCGTGACCCGTTCCTGCCGCAGTACCTGGGTCAGCTCGGCGCCGCCGTATACGGTCGGCGGTGCAATCACCATTGTCGCGCCGGACCCCACCGCGAGCATGAGCTCGAGCATCGAGGCGTCGAAGCTCGGCGACGAGAAATGCAGGGTGCGCGAGTCGGGGCCTATGCCGTACCGGACGCGTTCGTCCTCCGCGAAGTTCGCAAGTCCGCGGTGGGTGACCGAGACACCCTTCGGGGTACCGGTGGAACCCGACGTGTAGATCAGGTACGCAGGATGGTCCAGCCGCGGTTCGGCATTGCGATCGGCATCGGTGACCGAGTCAGACGACCACTGCCGGACCTGGTCGGCGAAGCCCGGATCATCGAGGACCAGCGTCCGCACCGTATCGGCCACCGCATCGGCGTGAGCGGTGACGGTCAGCGCCAGCGTCGCTCCCGAGTCGGTGAGCATGTGTTCGATTCGTTCCGGCGGATAGTTGGGGTCGACGGGCACGAAGGCCGCGCCGGTCTTCGCCACAGCCCACACCGACGTCACAGATTCGATCGAGCGCGGCATCGAGAGCGCCACCACCGATTCCGGTCCGACGCCGCGCGCGATCAGCATGCGCGCCAGCCTGTTCGACTGTTCGTCGAGCTCTCGGTAGGAAACCTCCTGCCCCTCGCAGGAAAGTGCGGTGCGGTGCGGGTCCAGTCCGGCGGCGGCACCGAGCAGGTCTGCGAGCGTGCGTGGGGCCACGCCGTCACCGCCCCACACCCCGGACAGCTCCCGGCGCTCGACGTCGTCGAGCAGATCGATGTCCGCGACCACGGCGTCGGTGTCGGCGAGCACGACGTCGAGAACCCGCCCGAAGCGGGTGGCGAGCGACTCGATGGTCTCGCGATCGAACATGTCGGTGGCGTACGCGAAGGTCGCATCCAGCCCCGCCGGTCGACGGTCCTCGCCGTCGCCGTCGTCTATGTCGAACCGCTCCTGGACTGTGAGCCGCAGGTCCAGCGCCGAGATGTCCGGACCGGCGTCGGTGCCGCGGACCAGTATGTCCTCGGACTCGAAATGCGGTGTTCGACCATCCAGGAACTCGAGCATCACCTGGAACAACGGCGAATGCGCGTTCTCCCGGGTGCGGTCCAATGCCTCCACCAACTGGGCGAACGGGGTCTCCGCATGGCGGAAGGCCTCGATGTCGGACGTGCACACGTCGGTGAGCAACTCATCGAACGTCTCGTCGCCGCGTAGCCGTGTTCGCAGTGCCAGGGTGTTACGGAACTCCCCCGCCGTCCCTCTGCCCTCCACCGGAGTGCCGACTGCAATGTCGTCGACATCGGTCAGACGCGCCAACAGCACCACCAGCACCGCATGAATGGCGGCGAACACAGTGCAGCCACGTTCCTGGGCCATCGAGATGAGTGCCCGGTGGGCTTCCGGTCCGATGGTGAAGTCCACCTCGTTCCCGACGAGTGCGCGCCGGGACGGTCGTGGACGATCCGATGGCAAGGACAGGATGTCGGGCAGCCCCGACAGCTCCCGCGACCAGAACTCGAGCTGCGCTGCTGACTGGAGCAGCCGGGCCCCGACGGCCGAACTCTCCGGGTGGATATCGGCGACGCGCGCTTCCGGCGCGGCTGCAACGAACTCCTCCACCAGCTCCAGGAAGCGGCGGTGGTGGATACGCAGCTCGTCGTCTCCGTACCGGGCCGGATTCGCCCGAAACTCGACGAATGTCCTTGGCGGCGTACCGCTCTGGACGAAATTGATCAGAAGGTCCTCGACCGGGCCCGACGTGACGATGTGGTACTCGCCGACGATCGGCCCGAGGGTGATCTGCTGATGGAACAGCATGACGTTGACCATCGGACCGGCCAGCCCCCGGGCGGTTCCGGTCAGACCGGCGTCGCGACGAATGTCCTCGATGCTGCACCGCTGGTGACGCAGCGCGCCCATCAGCTCGAGCTGAATGCGTCCGACGACGTCGGCCACGGTGTCGTTCGGCAGCACCGTCGCGCGCAGCGGCGCCACGTTCACCAGCATTCCGCCGGAACGCTGCAGCGGCGCAGTCGTTCGCGCCGAGACCGGCATGTTGACCAGGACATCGGTCCGGCCCGTCATCCGTGAGAGGTAGCACGCGAACGCCGCGATCAGTACCGACGCCGGCGTCGCCTCCAGCCGGCGATCGGTCGAGTCGAGGGACTCGATTGCCGCATCGGACAGCGGAGCACTCGCGAACCGGCTGATGGCCGACGCGGGCCCATCAGCACTCGCCAGCGTGGACCCTGCCTCGATGCCCGCGATGTGATCGGCCCAATACTCGCGGTCGGCCTGAAATCGATTCGACGACCGGTATTTCCGGTCAAGGGTGAGCAATTCACGCAAATCCAGAGCACGGTTCGGCTCCGCTTCCCGATGCTCGCATGCTGCGGTGTACAGCGCCGCGATGCGGTTCGCCATCGTCATACCGCTGTACCCGTCGAGAGCGACGTGGTGAATTCTTGTGTACCACAGATAATCTCGGTCCCCGACCTGCAGGATCGTCATATCGATCAGCCGATCGCGGGTGAGATCGATCGGCGTCGAATAGTCGTGGTCCATCCACTCGCGGGCAGCAGCGGCCGGGTCCTCGCGTTCACGGAAGTCGATGATCCCGATCGATGTGTCGGTGTTCGGATCGATGAGCTGGTGGGGTTCGCCGTCGATGTCGATCAAACGGATGAATGGGGACTGGAACTCCTGCGCCGCGGTGACCGCGGCACTGCTGAGCAGCTCGAGATCGACGTCCCCGTGCAGAGAGACGTACTGAGCGATGAAGATGGGGACGCTGGGCGTCAGTTGCTGCGCAAACCACATGCTTCGCTGCGCCGAAGACAGTGGAAATGCCTCGGCTGACAGGTCTGGAGAAGTGGACCCGACATTGCCGGGTTCCTGCGATCCTGACGTCTTCATTGCAAGCCCCCTGAAGGCCCAAGGCCCTGGTTGCACAGAGACCACACCATATCAAGATCCACTCCCCGCGAGGACGGTTTCCAGCCCGGGAAAGATCGGTAAATGGCCTGGTAGATAGGCAAAAATGACCCTTCGGTCCGATAAGTCCCAACGCCTGCGCGAGGGGGCGGATCGAGAGTGGCTGCGGGTGCGCCGAGTGCGCGGCCCGGACGCCTAGCCGACGGTCGAATCATGCTCCTCCGCGGCGAGCAGACTGCCCGGCCGCAGATCGGTCCAGTTGGCATCGATGTAGTCGATGCATGCTCTTCGCGTGTCCTCGTTGTGAGCGATGGACCAGCCCGCCGGCACGTCGACACGGGCCGGCCAGAGCGAATGCTGATTCTCTTCGTTCACCAGCACCATGAAGCTGGCATCGGAGTCGTCAAATGGATTGGTCACCGTGTCCACCTCTCGATCGATTCGACGAAGTGTGATGCACACCATTAGCTGAATCGAGCGCCTCACAGGCTTCGTTACTCCATGCTAGGCGCGGCAAACGCGTCGCCCCATCCGCTGCCGAGGCTGCGAACGGGGCGATCCGGACATCGAGGGCGGTGAGCGGTCAGGATCGGCCGAGGAGCTCCCTCACCTTCGCGACCCGATGCCTCACACCCCACCCTGTCACCTTGAGCAGCGCTTCGCGGACGATGCCACCACTCATCTTCGACTCCCCCAACTCGCGCTCGGTGAACGTGATCGGGACCTCGGAAACAACGAAACCATGATTGATCGCGCGCCAGGCGAGATCGACCTGGAAGCAGTAGCCGTGCGATTCGACTGCGGCAAGATCCAGGGCCTCGAGCACCTCACGCCGATAGGCCCGATAGCCGCCGGTGATGTCCTGAATCTTCACACCGAGAGCCAGACGCGAATAGATGTTGCCACCGCGCGAGAGCCACTCGCGGTGCTTGGGCCAGTTCACGACGGTGCCGCCGGGAACGTAGCGCGACCCGAGTACCAGATCAGCACCTGCGTCGATCTTCTCGAGAAGCCTGTGCAGCTGTTCGGGAGCGTGGCTGCCGTCGGCATCCATCTCGACCAGCACGGTGTAGTCGCGCGCCAAGCCCCACCGGAATCCGGCGATGTAGGCGGCACCGAGGCCGTTCTTCTCGGTGCGGTGCATGACCTGGATCCGGCCGGCGGAATCAGTCGCGGCAAGCTCGTCCGCGAGCGAACCTGTGCCGTCGGGGCTGCCGTCGTCGACAACCAGGACGTGGACGTCGGGCAACGCGGTGTGGAGCCGGCCGATGATCAGCGGAAGGTTGTCGCGCTCGTTATAGGTCGGAATGATCACCAGGGTCCGTGCGCTCGGCTGTGTGTCTTCCCCGGTTGGCGTCCCCGCTGACATCGAGATCCTCCCTGCCGGCTGCAGCCGGCACATTCAGTACGTCGTCCTGTACGTCGCAGGCGGTCCGCGGCGTCGTCTTGCGTGTGGATCCGTCGCACCGTCGGCTCTGCACGAGTGCGAGCCCGAGGGCGACGGCGGCGCCGAGACACAGGAGAATCTCCGGAATCGGGCCGAGTCGAGTTGCCAGAGTAGTACCGGTGCGTAGTGAGACCTCCGACACCAGGGCCGCGGGCACGAAAAGCGACGATTCCTGTTGCACGGAACCGTCGGCATCGATGATCGCGCTCACACCGCTGGTCGCGGCCACGACGACGTCGCGGCCGTGCTCGACGGCGCGCACCCGTGACATCGCCAGCTGCTGATAGGTCATCTCGGTATCGCCGAAGGTCGCGTTGTTCGTCGGAACGGCGATGAGCTGGGCGCCGGCCCGCACCGACTGCGTCAGCGCGCGATCGAACGCAACCTCGTAGCAGGTCGCGACGCCGATCGGAATACCCGCAGCGGTCACCACACCGTTGCCACTACCGGGGACGAAGTGCCCCGCCTGGTCCGCGTACGAGGAGAACAGCCGAAAGAAGCTCCGATACGGGAGGTATTCACCGAACGGCTGGATGATCTTCTTGTCGTGGCGTTCGGCGGGCCCCTCGGCGCCGTCCCAGACGATCACCGAGTTGGTGGTCGTACCGTCGCGGTTCACCAGCACCGCCCCCACCAGGATCGGCGCCCCGATTGCTTCCGACGCCGCCGTGATCTCGGCGGCAGCGTCCGCGTTGCGCAACGGATCGATGTCGGAGGCGTTCTCCGGCCACACCACCACGTCCGGTCGCGGGGCCCGGCCGGCTGCGACATCGTCGGCCAGCTCGAATGTGCGCCGAACGTGGTTGTCCAGCACCGCCCGTCTTTGCGCGTTGAAATCGAGGCCCAGGCGCGGCACGCTGCCCTGGATCGCGGCGACTGTGATCTTGTGCCCGTCCGTGGACTGCGCGTGCACGTACGGCACCGCCGCCACCGCCGCGACGGTGGCACACGCAGTCACCGCGATCGTCGTGGCAACTGTGCGGGCCGACTTCCGCCGGGCCGCAGCCACGATCGCGGCCGCCAGGCCAGCGCCGGTCAGCGCGACCCCAAAGCTCAACAGCGGTGCCCCGCCCAGCGACGCCAGGGGCAGCAACCACCCCTCGGGCTGGCCGAATGCCAATCTTCCCCAGGGAAACCCGCCGAAAGGTACGGATGACCGCAACCACTCGGTCAGACTCCACACCAGCGCTATCGCGATCGCGATCACCCATTGCGGTGCCCGCAGGCGAGCGACCAGAACCACTCCCAGACCGAACAGTCCGAAGAACACCGCCTCAGCCGCCGACAAGGCGAGCCACGGCAACGGACCGACGTACTTTCCGATCCACGGCAGGAGGGGTACGAGGAATCCGAGTCCGGACAGGAAGCCGTAGCCGAATCCGGCCCGCAACCGACGGCCACCTCGTCCGAAATCGGTGACAACTGCCACGAGCAGCCCGATACCCAGCGGGGCGAGGAACCACAACGGCCGCGGCGGGAAACTCGCGAACAGCAGCAGGCCGGACATGATCGCGAGCACCGATTCGCGCAGTGTGGCGGTCAGCGTGTGGCGGTCAACTCTCATGAACAGTGACTCCGCGGTGCACCGAGCGCAGACACACGGGGGCAGGTGCCCCCTCCTCGAGCCGGGGCAGCGCCGGGACACGCGAGCGTGGATCGGTGGACCAGCGCTGGACCGTGTCCTTGGGTGCCGACACCACCAGTTCATCGGCATTCCACACCGCGTACGACGCGGGCGCGCCGGGAGTGAGGGTACCGGCCATGCCATCGCGCACCCCGCCCGCGCGCCAGGCGCCGCGGGTCGCGGCGGAGAACGCCGCCCGCGGCGAGACTCCGCTGCCGGGCGTGTGGTGGTGCACGGCCGCGCGGAGCATTGCCCACGGGTCGATCGGAGTCACCGGCGCGTCCGATCCGAACGCCAGCGACATGCCCGCCGCAGCGATCGGGGCGAACGGGTTCATCTGCAGCGCCCGCTCGGGACCGAGACGGCGGGCGTACATGCCGTCGGACCCACCCCACAAGGAGTCGAACATCGGCTGCATGCTCGCGATCACGCCCCATCCGCCGAGCTGTGCGGCCTGCGCGGCGGTCACCATCTCCAGGTGTTCGAGGCGGTGCCCGCGGGCCGCGACAGCCGGGCCACCGAGTTCGTCAGCGACGGTCTCGAACGCCGCGACCACGGCAGCGACGGCAGCGTCGCCGATGACGTGGAAACCGGCCTGGATCCCGGCCAGGGTGCAGGAGCGCACATGTGCGGCCACGGTCTCCGCATCCAAGTAGTGGACGCCGTGATGCCCGGTGCAATCGACGTACGGTTCGATCAGTGCGGCGGTGTGAGAGCCGAGTGCACCGTCGACGAACAGATCACCGCCCAGCGCATGGGCGCCGGTGTGCGCCAGGAGTTCGGCTGCAGCCTCCGGTGTGGACACCGCCTCGCCCCAGTAGCCGCGAACCTCGACGCCATGCGGCATCGCGAGGAGCTCACGGAAATCCGTGAGTCCGGCGATGTCGGGACCACCGCACTCGTGAACCGCGACGACGCCGTGCGCGGCGAAGGTATTCAGCGCGGCGCGGCGTGCGGCGTCGCGCTGGGGGGCCGTGAGCAACGAACGTGCGACGGCCCGCACCCTGTGATGTGCGTCGGCGCTGACGGCCCCGTCCGGGGTGTACCCGGTGGAGTCCGCGAGATCAGGTACTGCGGCGCGCAGGGATGATGAGCACAACGCCGAGTGGGCGTCGATTCGGGTGAGGTATACGGCCCGACCCGGCGCGATCGCGTCGAGGTCGGCGGTTGTGGGGGCAGCGTCCGGCCACCGGCTGTCATCCCAACCGTGACCCCAGATCACCGCGTCGTCGTGATCGCGCACGAACCGTCGCACCAGGTCCAAGCATTCGGTCCGGTTGCCGGCAGCGCTGAGATCCAGCCCCGTCAGGTTCAGCCCGAGCGCGGTGATGTGGACGTGCGTGTCGACGAAGGCGGGCGTGACGAATGCGCCGTCGAGTTCGATGATCTCGGCGCCGGGATGCAGGGCGCGACCGGGACGATCATCACCGATCCACACGACGGTGCCGTCGGTGACCGCCATCGCGGTCGCGTCGGGGGCGCTGGGACTGTAGATGCGGCCGTCGACCAACAGTTGGGTACTCACGACCGTCCAGTCTGCCTGCTACGGAAGCGCGCGACGTCCCGGGGTGCCCGGGTAGTCGTCGAGGTCCGTGACATCCACGACACTGCTGTCGACTACCTCGCCGTCGATCACGGGCCCGCGGCGTCGACCGGTGGTCCGGGACGCAAACTCGACCCCCGCCATGGTGACGCCCACTCGTTTGCCCGCCACTAGCACTGCGGCGGGACGCAGTGCCCACCGCGTCGGGGGAAGCAGCAGGAGGAGACCGAGCACGGAGGTCACCAGACCCGGGACGAACATGAGTACCGCTCCGGCGGCGACCAGCGCACCGTCCGCGACGGCCCCGGTCGGCGAGGCCTCCCCACGTGTGGCCTTCCGAAAGCCTGCGGTGACGGAGCGCCACTGGGACTTCACCAGCACCATGCCGACAGCCGATCCTGCGATCAGCAGTAGCACGGTCCACAGCACGCCGATCGCGCTTCCCACCCAGATCAGGACACCGACCTCCACCACTACGTACAGAACGAACAGTGCGGCGATCATGGTCGGTCCTTTCGGTGGCGCGACCCTCGTCGGGACGCTCTCACTGATCAACGATCGGGAACCTCCGAATGCTCCCACGTCTGCGGATTCGATCCCATAACGGTCTAACCCTAAAGTTGACGTAGAGACTCTGCCGTGATTCGGTAGGCGAACCGATCGGCTGGGAGGGCCGATCCATTCGGGAGGAGTCCACATGTCACGTCGCTCGGGACGCAGCACCACACGCCGAGTACTGGCCCGCCTGTCCGCCGCTGTCGTGGCGACCGCGGCAGGCGCGGTCGTGTTCTCGGGAGTGGCGACGGCAGCGCCCGCGCCGCCCGCTCCCCCGTCGCTGCAGGGGATGCTCGAACAGTTCACGAAGAACGTGCCGCAGGCGTCGGATCTCCTCGGCGGATTGCTCGGTAACCCCGAGCTCACCGACCTCATCGAGGGCGCGACCGGCCAGGAGGTGGGCGCCACCAAGGCGCAGGACTTCATGTTCCCGGCGCCGACATTCGGGTGCGGCGTGGCCGGGAATCCGATGACCGTCACCGTCGCGAACGCCCAGGCCGGACCGAACTTCCCGATTCCGCCGTGGATCGAGCGCGGCAATCTGCGATTCCAGGCGATCCCCGCTCATGTCGATATCCCGAAGCAGTCCGACCTGCGCGTCGCGTGGTTCAACACGACCACAATGAAGGGCGGCCTCGCACCGCTCGACGACAACCTCCTGAACGTACCGACGCTCTCGAAGACCGTCACGACCGGTGAGGGCACCGTGATCGCTGCGATGTTCGGCCAGGTCAGGTACGAGTCGGGTACCACATGCACCGCACTGGGCACGGTCGGGCAGTTCACGGCCTAGTGACTCGATCGTCCGGGAAGGATCCCGCGGCTTTCCGCGGGATCCTTCCCGAACACGCAGTCGGCATAGACACTTTGCCTGGCACGAAGCACAGGCGGTGACGGGACTGCCGCCGCGCTACAGCGGCGCGGTTATCGGTGCTTCCGGCGCACGGGTGATGGTGGTGGCCCCGGTCAACAGGTAGTCCGTGACGGCCGTATCGACCGTGATGTTGCCGCCCTGGATGGCGGCGCCGTGGTCCCCTCCGTCCACCGTGACCAGGTGCGCATCCATATCGTCGGCATGTTGCATCCCGCCGTCGTACGGCGTCTGCGGGTCCCGCAATCCCTGCAGCACCAGGGGCGCCGTGGCCAGACCCTTGTTGTCGATATCCGGTAGCGCGGTCACCGGCGGTGCGCCTGCGCACCCCGGGCCCGCGCTGTAGCCGTAGCCGATGGCGTCGAACAGGTCGCCGGTGACGAACGTCGAGAAGAGCCAGCCCGGGAGCCGCTCTGGGCGTGGCGCGACGGCGTTCTCGTTGCAGAGCACGACTGCCTGCATCATCTGAGCGCGGACAATCGATTCGAGCTGGTCGGCGGTGACATCTCCAGACACACCCTCGGGAAGCGCCCCGAGTCCGTCCCGGATGAGGCGAGCGACCATAGGCCAATTGTTCCGGGCGGGAAGCACTTGGCGTGTCAGGGCATAGATGCTCGATGCGGACTGGGTGTGGGCCGGATCGGCGAGACGCCGCAGGAATGCCTCGAACTGCACCCGGGCGGGGCCCGTCAAGTCGACACCGGCCCGGTACGCGGCGGCGATGCCTTCCAGGCTGGGTGGAACGTCGCCGATCCTCGCCGCGGGGGGTGCCAGCGTGGGATTGCCACCTGCTTCCTCGACGATGCGGTCGGACCAGCGCTGGTACACCTTCAGCGGGGTGTCGCCGAGGCCGTACGTCGCGTCGTTGTCCGCGATCCAGTCCATGAGGTCGTAGAAGCGCGCCTTGTACCCGTCGTTCTGATGCCACAGGACGTCGTTCCACATCCAGTCGCGATCGACCGCCGAGTCGAGCACCATTCGTCCCGTGTGCTGCGGGAACAGGGTGGCATATGTCGACGCGAGGATCGTTCCGTACGACAGGCCGTAGATGTCGATCACATCGGCACCGAGCGCGATCCGCACCCGTTCCCAGTCACGGGCGGTGTTCTCCGTCGTGATGTGCGCGGTGGTGCCGGGTACCGCACCGTCGCATGCCAGACGCGCAGGCCCACCCGAGAATCCGACATTCACCGCGGCCAGCAACTCCGGGGTGACGGCGCATTCGACCGCGCCTGCGTGCGGGAGACCCCGAGGCTGCACACCGATGAAGTCCCACTGCCGGCGGATCTGTTCGGGAAGCGCCTGCGCGAGCATGCTGTTGGACGCGATCGCGTCGCCGCCGGGCCCACCGGGGTTGGTGAACAGCACGCCTCGGCGTGAGAGCGGGTCCTCGGCGCGGTGACGGGTGACGAGGACGTCGATCGATCCGGCCGCCGGATTCGCATAGTCGCGCGGCACAGTCACGGTTCCACACTGGTCGGTGTCCGGATCGAGCGCGTACTCGGCGGGGCACGGACCCCACACAAGTGCACCGCTGGTCGGGTCTGCCGCGGACGGTACTGCGACGGAGACGAATCCGATCGTCACACCGATCGCAACGGCGCCGACGCGAGCGCTCCGACCGGTTCGATGCCGCGACTTCCGAATACTGCTAACCGAATTCAACACATCCACGACGGTAGTGCGCGGGACTGATTTCCCCGAATCGAGTGGGTCCGCGCCGAGGCAGCCACCGACCCTCTCCGGCGGTCGCTGCGCCGTCTCACACCCGTCTCACAGTTCGATGAGCAGCACACCGACGATGATGAGGGCGATCCCCGCGGCCATGACCCGGGTGAACGGCTCCTTGAACAGGAACTTGCCGGCAACTGCGGTGAGCGCAACACCCGCCGCGGCCCAGATCCCGTACGCGATACCGATTCCGAGGCCCCGTGCGAGCGCCATGGACAGCAAAGTGAACGCGGCCAGGTAGCCACCGACGACGAGCACGTACCACGCCTTGGATCCGGTCGTCGCGGCGCGCAAAGACAGTGTGGCCATGACCTCGACGAGGATCGCAAGGACGAGGAAGACCCAGTACATCAGGGCGCCTCGACCTTCTCGTGCACGTGCGTCCGGTCCCGAGCCTGCTGCGATCCGAGTTCGACAAGCAACACTCCGGCGATGATGCAGGCGATGCCCACCAGCATGACGCCGGTGAGTGCTTCTCCGAAGATGACGGCAGCGAGGATCGCGGTGAGCGCGACCCCTGTCGCTCCCCAGATGCCGTATGCCGCACCGAGCGGCATGCCCGTGCGGAGTACCGCCGCCAGAAACGCGAACGCCGCAACATATCCCGCCGCGACCACCACGTACCAAGCAGGCTGGTCGAGCGCTGCCTTCAGCGACAGCGAGCCGGTCACCTCGCTCCCGATCGCGCAGCCGAGCAGCAGCCATTTCTTCACAGGTCAGTCCTCCAGGAGTAGTCGGCGGGCGGCCTGGGCGCGAGGGTCGTCACCGTCACGAGCCGGGCCGCACCAGACCGGTCTCGTAGGACAGGACGACGGCCTGAACCCGATCGCGCAGCCCCAGCTTGGACAGAACCCGACCGACATGTGATTTGATCGTCGCCTCCGACAGGTACAGGCGCGCCGCGATCTCGGCGTTGGACAATCCCCCGGCAATCAGGCAGAGAACCTCACGTTCTCGATCGGTGAGGACCTCGAGCACCGCCGGATCCCGCGTCGGCGGCACGTCGTCGTTGAGGAAGCGGGAAATGAACCGGCGCGTGACGCGGGGAGAGACGACGGCGTCCCCGGCGGCAACGCTCCGGATCGCCGAGACCAGGTCCTCGGGTGGGGTGTCCTTGAGCAGGAATCCGCTCGCGCCCGCGCGCAGCGCGCCGAGCACGTGCTCGTCGAGATCGAACGTGGTCATCACCAGTACCCGGGTGGGCCCCCCGGCAGCGATGATGTCTGCGGTGGCACTGACGCCGTCGACGATCGGCATCCGTACGTCCATCAGCACCACGTCCGGTGCCAGCTCGAGGGCTGCCTGGACGGCGGCGGCGCCATCCGCAGCCTCCCCGACCACGTCTATGTCGTCATGCGCGTCGAGCACCATGGTCAGGCCCATCCGCATGAGCTCCTGGTCGTCGACGAGCAACACAGTGATGGGCACTCGAACAATCTAGTGGCTCCGCGGATCCGAACGCACGTTCATTCCGGGGGATGCAGCGGTAGTTGCGCCCGGACGGTCCATCCGCCGTCGTGCCTGCGTCCGGCTTCGAGCGTTCCGTGGAGCACGGCGACGCGTTCACGCATGCCGACCAACCCGTTGCCGGTGCCCTCGATCGCGGTCCGATAGTCCTCGCGGACACCACTACCGTGCCGGGCGCCGCCGTTGTCGACGATCTCGACCAGAACATCATCCTCACGCCGGACGACGTGGACCCACGCCTTCGAGTCCGTCCCGGAGTGCCGCAGCACATTCGTCAACGACTCCTGGACCAGCCGATGCACACCGAGGCTCAGAGCGGGGCTGATGTCATCGATCGCCCCGGACTGCACCAGTTCTATGGACAGGCCCGCGTCGCGCATCGTCTGGACCACGCGTGCAACGCCAGCGGTGCCGTGCTGCGGCATTTCCTCCGGCGTCTGCGGGGTGCGCAGAAGGGCGACGGTGCGCCGCAGTTCGGCGAGGGCCTGCCGGCCGGTGCCGGCGATGTTGGACAGCGCCCGCTCCGCGGCCTCCGGGTTGCCGCGCAGCGCATACGAGGCGCCATCGGCCTGCACAACCATCACGCTGACCGCGTGCGCGACAACGTCATGCAGTTCGCGTGCGATACGGGTCCGTTCGGCGTACACGGCTTCCTCCGCCCGACGATCCCGGTCGTACGCGGCGACGGTGAGCCGCGCCGCAACCTCGTCGTCGTACGCGCGGCGGGCGCCGAGGAACTCCGCGATGATCCAGGAGAGTGCGAAGGCCAACGCCGAGAAGACGACGACGGCGGGCACGTCCTGGTCGAGCAGCAAGATCGACACCGCCGCATCCGCGGACAACCCGACCACATAGATCGCCGCTGCCCGACGACCGACGTACGCGACGAGTGTGTACAGCGACACCGCGAGGGCGAACTTCGCCGGATGCTCGTTCTCCGCGGCGTTGAGATCACCGGTCGCGTACAGAGTCACCGTGCACACGATCGACATGACCAGCACCGCGGTTGCCGCGGCGCGCGGGTACCGGCGCCGACACACGATCGGAAGGCACATTCCCAGTCCGGTGATCGCATACAGCACCGGCGCGGTTCGTCCGAACGACGACAGAATCTCGAGGGTGAACAGGAGCGCGGCCAGCATCGAGTCGGCGATCATCGGCCGATCGCGCACCCACAGACTGAACCTCCGCATGGCCAGCATCGTAGGAGGTCGTCGCCCCGGGAACGAACTCCCAGGGGCTTCGGGCTTCAGCCGTGATTCGACGCGGACATGACCGCGGGGAGTTTCGCGGCCGGCACGTGGCTGCGGAGATTGTCGTCGATCCTCGGCCAACGCGCCTCGCCGCCGATTCTGTCCGCGAGCGCATCGGTGGTGTCGATGGTGCCGAGCGCGGGTACCGCCGTCTCCAGCGCCACGACCACGGCCGAGCCGGTCGGCTCGGCGGGCGTGTCCGCAGTGATCTCGAACCACTGCGGAGCCGCCGGCGCCAGGCTGTCGAGGCGGCACCGGAACTGGCAGTCGACCTCGCGCGGGCGTTCGACGACCGTCTCGCCGATCACCGCCGCGAACTCCGCGGAGTAGACGCCGCAGTTCACGTAGAAGCGCACGTTGCCGCCGCTGTTGCCCGAGGACCGCTGCAACGACAGGACATCGGTGAGGCCGTCCCGCACCCGGGTGAAGACGAGCGCCCGCTTCCGGAAGCCGAGCTCCTTCAGGAACGGCCGGACATGGTCCCGCTCGACACCGTCGAACCCCATCGACACCGAATCATTCACGGCCGCACAACCTACCAGCGGACGACGACGGACGGTCGTGGCCACGCGCGCGTCACCCCGGCTCGGCCGGTGATTCCTCCCAGCCGTATCCGGTCCACGCGAGTTCGACCGGATACTCGCTGTTGACGCCGATCGCCCAGTAGTCGATGATGCCGTGGTCCGGCGAGCCGAGTTCGAACCCGAGGTACTGGCCTGCGACGACCCGAACGGCGGCACCTCGATGGCCGGGCGCCTGCCCGAATCCAGGTCCACGCGGACAAGGGGTGGCACCGCGTCCATCTCGTCCTCGCGATTCCGTCGCTCGCCGGTCGGCGTCGCGACGCCGACTAGGCTGGGCCGGTGATCGTCACCCACGGCGCTGTCCCGCCCGCAGTCGCATCCGGCCATCCGGTCGACCCCGAGTTCACGAGCCTGCCGCTGCACGCGCTGGCCGATGCGGCATTGGCCGTCGCCCGCGCCGCCGGTGCCGAGCACGCCGATCTGAGGGTGCATCGCCTCGTCACCCAGTCGCTGCGACTGCGCGACGGCCGGGTCCAGTCCGCGCAGGACGGCGTCGAGACCGGATTCGCGGTGCGCGTCGTGGTCGACGGGACATGGGGATTCGCGTCGCACGCCGAGCCGACCCCGGAGCGCGCGGCGGCCGTGGCGGCGGAAGCGGTGGCGGTGGCCCGCGCGCTGCGCGCCCTCAACCGCGAACGGGTGGTGCTCGCACCGGAACCGGTGTACCGGGACGCCACCTGGGTGTCGGGCTACATGATCGATCCGTTCACGGTCGCCACCGCCGACAAGGTGGATCTGCTCGCCGACTGGTCACGGCGCCTGCTCGACGCGGCCGGCATCGACCACGTGACCGCGAGCTGCCTGCAGGTCAAGGAGCAGACGTTCTACGCCGACCTGGCCGGGTCGACGATCACGCAGCAGCGGGTGCGGCTGCATCCCGAACTCGAGGCCGTCTCGGTCGATGCCGACGCCGGCACCTTCGAGACGATGCGCACCCTCGCCCCGCCGGTGGGCCGCGGCTGGGAGTACCTCGACGGGGCGAGCGGAGCGACGGGGGATGTCACCGGCACGGGCTGGGAGTGGGACGCCGAACTCGCCGAGATCCCGGGACTGCTCGCGGACAAGATCGCGGCGCCGAGCGTCGAGGCGGGCCCCACCGACCTGGTGATCGACCCCACCAACCTGTGGCTGACGATCCACGAATCCGTCGGTCACGCAACCGAATACGACCGCGCCATCGGATACGAGGCGGCGTACGCCGGCACGTCGTTCGCGAGCCCCGACCTGCTCGGCAGCCTGCGGTACGGCACGCCGCTCATGCACGTCACCGCCGACCGCACCGAACCGCACGGGCTCGCGAGCGTCGGCTTCGACGACGACGCCGTGGCGGCGCAGCGCTGGGACCTCGTCCGCGACGGCGTCCTGGTCGGCTACCAGCTCGACCGGGTGTTCGCGCCGCGACTCGGCCTGGAACGCTCCAATGGATGCTCGTACGCTGACTCGGCGCACCACGTACCGATCCAGCGGATGGCGAACGTTTCCCTGCAGCCCGATCCCGAAACCGATACCAGCACTGCCGATCTCATTTCCCGCGTCGAGGACGGCATCTACGTCGTCGGCGACAAGAGCTGGTCGATCGACATGCAGCGCTACAACTTCCAGTTCACCGGGCAGCGCTTCTTCCGGATCCGGGACGGCCGGCTCGACGGGCAGCTGCGCGACGTCGCGTACCAGGCGACGACGACCGACTTCTGGGGCTCGATGGAGGCTGTCGGTGGGCCGTCGACGTGGCGCCTCGGCGGCGCGTTCAACTGCGGCAAGGCACAACCCGGCCAGGTGGCGGCGGTGAGCCACGGTTGCCCGTCGGGGCTGTTCCGCGGCGTCAACGTGCTCAACACCCGAACGGAGGGCGGCCGATGATCGCCGCGCAGGAACTCGTCGAGCGGGCGCTCACGCTGTCGACCGCCGACGAGGCGATGGTGCTGGTCACCGACGCGAGCGAGGCGTCACTGCGCTGGGCCGGCAATTCGATGACCACCAACGGCGTCTCGACGTCGCGGTCCTGGACCGTGCTGTCGGTGATCCGCTCCGCCGACGGGGCCGCGCAGGTCGGCGCGGTGACGTCGTCGACGGTCGACGCGGACGCGATCGCCGACGTGGTGCGGGCCAGCGAGGCCGCCGCCCGCGCGGCCCAGCCGGCCGAGGACGCGATGGACCTGCTGACCGGCGCCGCCGCAGATCCGGGCTGGTCGCAGGGCCCTGCGTCGACGGGTGTGGGGGTGTTCGAGACGCTCGTGCCCGGGCTGGCGGACGGGTTCGACGGCGCCGACCGGCTGTACGGCTTCGCGCACCACCAGATGCACAGCACGTGGCTCGGGACGTCGACCGGGATCCGTCGACGCTTCATGCAGCCGACCGGGTCGATCGAGATCAACGGCAAACGCGGCGATGCGAGTTCCTGGGTGGGCACGTCGACCCTCGATTTCACGGACGTGGCGGTTCCCCGACTGCTCGCCGATCTCGGAACCCGGCTGGACTGGTCCGCCCGCACGGTCGACCTGCCGGCGGGGCGCTACGAGACGGTGCTGCCGCCATCGGCAGTGTCGGATCTGATGATTCCGCTGATGTGGGCGATGGAGGGCCGCGGCGCACAGGAGGGACATACCGCCCTGTCGCGGCGAGGTGGCACCCGGGTCGGGGAACGTCTCACCGACATTCCGCTGACCCTGTTCTCCGACCCGCATGCCGACGGGTTCGCCTACTGCCCCTTCGTCGCGGCGACCGCGTCGAGCGACACGGTGTCGGTGTTCGACAACGGCATGGACGCCGAGCGGGTCGACTGGATCCGAGACGGCGCGATCAACGCCCTCGCCTACCCGCGCGCGGCGGCCGCCGAATTCGGCGCCCCCGTCGCCGTACCGGGCGACAATCTGCTGCTCACCGGCGGCAACGCCGCGTCGCTCGATGACATGGTCGCGCGCACCGAGCGCGGATTGCTGCTCACCACACTGTGGTACATCCGCGAGGTCGACCCGGCGACCGCTCTGCTCACCGGACTTACCCGGGACGGAGTGTACCTGATCGAGGACGGCACTGTCACCGCATCGGTCAACAACTTCCGATTCAACGAGAGTCCCCTCGACCTGCTGCGCCGGACCACCGAGGTGGGCGCAACCGAGTCGACGCTACCGCGCGAGTGGAAGGACTGGTTCACCCGGACGGCCATGCCGCCCATGCGAATTCCAGACTTCCACATGTCGTCTGTGAGCAAGGCGCGGTGACCGCGTGATCGACCCCGAAGTCCGTTGCCCCTGCCTGTCCGGTGAGCAGTACGGCCAATGCTGCGGACGCTTTCATTCCGGAGAGGCCGAGGCGCCCACCGCCGAACAGCTGATGCGCTCCCGGTACGCCGCGTTCGCTGTCGGCGACGAGGCGTACCTGCTGCGGACGTGGCATCCGAGCACCCGGCCCAGGCGGATTGACATCGATCCCGAGCAGGCGTGGCGCCGCCTCGACATCCTGCGGACCACGGCTGGCGGATTGCTCGATCAGACGGGAACCGTCGAGTTCGTCGCACATTATCGCCACCATGGCGAACGTGGCTCGCTGCGCGAACACAGCCGATTCGTCCGCGAGCACCGACAATGGTTCTACGTCGACGCCCTGTAGATGTCGACGCCCCGTGCTTGTCGACACACCGTGCTTGTCGACACACCGTTGCGAAGGATTCCTGATGCGATTCGGACTTTTCGTACCCCAGGGTTGGCGCCTGGATCTCGTCGGCATCGATCCGGCCGACCAGTGGCCCGTGATGCGCGACATCGCGCTGCGCGCGGACAGTGGACCGTGGGAGTCGATCTGGGTGTACGACCACTTCCATACCGTCCCCGAACCCACCGACGAGGCCACTCATGAGGCGTGGTCGCTGGTGTCGGCGTTCGCCGCGGTGACCGAGCGGGTGCGGCTAGGGCAGATGTGCACCGCGATGGGCTATCGCAACCCGGCCTACCTCGCGAAGGTCGCGGCGACCGCAGACATCATCTCCGGCGGGCGCGTGGAGATGGGCATCGGCGGCGGCTGGTACGAGCACGAATGGCGCGCGTACGGATACGGATTCCCTTCTGCTGGTGAGCGGCTACGCCGTCTCGACGAGGGCGTACAGATCTTCAAGCAGGCGTGGACAACCGGCACCGCAACCCTGGACGGCCGGCACTACCAGGTCGATGGCGCGATCGTCCGTCCGCTTCCGCTGCAGGACCGCGGAATTCCGCTGTGGATCGCCGGCGGCGGCGAGAAGGTGACGCTGAGGATCGCTGCGAAGTACGCGCAGTACACGAACTTCGACGGCACTCCGGACGGTTTTTCCCACAAGTCGCAGATTCTGCGCGAGCACTGCGCCGAGGTGGGCACCGACTTCGACGGCATCGTCCGTTCCGCCAACTACAACCTCGCGATCGGACGCACCGAAGCCGAGGTGCAGGACCGGCTCGAGGCGCTGCGCGCCCGGCTGGAACCGATCGTCGGTGCCGCGAAGGCTGACGCGTCACTCGGCGCATTCCGTGGCATGCCCGCCGTGGGCACCCCGGAGCAGATCGTCGAGAACCTGACGGCGCTGAAGAAGCAGGGGCTCGAGTACGCGATCTTCTACGTCCCCGAGGCGGCATACGACACCTCGGGCCTCGAGCTGCTCGAGCGGGAAGTGCTGCCGCATCTGCGCTGAGCGAGTAGCGTCCACAGCAGAAGGGTTTGCTCTGCTGAGGTCTTTGTGAACTGGTTCGACGCGGACGGCTATTGGCTGTCGCGGCTGCTCTTCAAGGAGGGGCTGGCCGCGATCTACCTCGCTGCGTTCCTGGTGGCGGCCAATCAGTTCAGACCGCTGATCGGCGCGGACGGAATGCTCCCGGTCCCCCGGTTCGTCGGCACCACCCGGTGGCAGCGGTCACCGAGCATCTTCCATCTGCACTATTCAGATCGGTTCTTCGCTGTCGTCGCATGGTCCGGCGCTGGCCTGTCAGGGTTGGCACTGCTCGGGGTGATGGATCGGCTGCCGTTGCCGCTGTCGATGCTCGGGTGGTTGTTGTTGTGGGCGCTGTACCTCTCGATCGTCAACGTCGGACAACTCTGGTACGGCTTCGGGTGGGAGTCGCTGCTACTCGAGGTGGGACTGCTCGCGGTGTTCGTCGGGAACTGGGAGTCCGCGCCGTCCGTACTGGTGTTGCTGCTGATGCGGTGGCTGCTGTTCCGACTCGAGTTCGGCGCCGGACTGATCAAGCTGCGCGGTGACAAGTGCTGGCGTGACCTCACGTGTCTCGACTACCACCATGAGACGCAGCCGATGCCCGGTCCACTGAGCTGGTACTTCCACCACCTGCCGCGGCCCCTGCACAAAGTCGAGGTAGCCGGCAACCACTTCACGCAGTTGATCGTGCCGTTCTTCCTGTTCGCGCCACAGCCGGTGGCCGGCGGCGCGGCGGCGATCATGATCGTGACCCAGTTGTGGTTGGTGGCGAGCGGCAACTTCTCGTGGCTGAACTGGCTGGCGATCGTGCTCGGGCTTTCGGTACTGCCCGACAGTTTCTGGAAGGTGGTCCTGCCGATCAGCCCGCCCTCCGACCTGACGGTGGCGCCGCTGTGGTTCACAATCGTCGTCGCTACGGTGACAGTCGCGGTACTGGCCTTGAGTTACCGCCCCGCGCGGAACATGTTCTCGAGTCACCAGATGATGAACGCATCGTTCGACCCATGGCATCTGGTGAACACCTACGGGGCGTTCGGGCACGTCACCAGGACCCGCTACGAGATCGTGGTCGAGGGCACCGCCGACGAACACCCAAGTCCGGATTCCGATTGGCGCGCATACGAATTCAAAGGAAAACCCGGGGACCTGCGTCGACGTCCGCGCCAGTTCGCCCCCTACCATCTGCGGCTTGACTGGCTGATGTGGTTCGCCGCGATCTCACCCGCCTACGCAACTGCCTGGTTCGGCGGATTCGTGGGCAGGCTGCTCGAGAACGACCGCGCAACACTGAAACTGCTGCACCACAACCCTTTTCCGAACGCGCCGCCGAGATTCATCCGAGCTCGGATGTTCCGGTACGAGTTCACCAGTCGCGCCGAACGGCGAGAGAGCGGCGCGTGGTGGACGCGCACCTTCATCGCCGACTTCATGCCGGCGGTGTCGAAACGCCAGGTCGGATAGCGGCCCCGGGTTCGCAATTCAGGCGGTGATTGCCAACCCGACGGTACCGGTGCGACCGCGACGAACCAGGCTGCCTCTCACCGTCAGCCAGCCGAGGATCCCGTACTTGCGGGCTATGACATCGCGAGCGCGTTCGGTACCGGCGTCGTCCAGGACTGCCGCGGTCGCATCGATCTGCGGGCCCTTCGGATTGCCACGCACGTCACACGCCCCGACGGTGACGCGGGCATTGCGCCGGATCCGCTTTACCTTCCATGAGTCGGTGACGGTCCACACAAGCAGCCGATCGCCGTCCATTGCCCCCCACAGCGGGGTCGGCACTCCCGAACCATCCTTGCGGAAGGTGGTCAGCAGAACATACTTCGCCGCACCGATCTCACTGAGCGTGACAGTCATACCCGTCAGAGTACGGTCTGGTCGGACCCCCCTGTGTACAGCGGGTGAACATCTGCCGACGCACCGCGAGTTGAGTTGAACAGTTGTCCATGCTCGGGTTTGCTGGGGCGGACACTCGAACCCCGACACCGACGAGGACACCGTGACCGAGTTCAACCCGATCAGCCGCCGCAGCTTCCTCGCCGGAGCCGGCGCTACAGGCGCCGCCGTCTCGATCGCTGCGCTGTCCCCGACCGCCACCGCCGGTGTCCCGTCCCCCGTCTCACCCGACACCGGAAAGTTCGCCTTCCCCACCGGTTCCGACGTCCGAGTCCTGGTCACCGGTGACGCAGGAACCGGTACCCCGGCGCAGTGGGCCGTTGCCGACGCGATGCGCGCCGTGCACGCGGCGGAACCGTTCGGGATGGCGCTCGGGCTCGGCGACAACATCTACGAATCCGGCCCCAACGGCGACCGTGACGTCCAGTTCGCGACCAAGTTCGAGGACCCCAATCACGGCCTCGACTTCCCGTGGGTGATGGCTCTCGGTAACCACGACAACAGCGCGGTGTTCCCCGGGGACGGCGGCTGGCTGCTGCGGGGCGACGACGAGGTGGCTTACCACCGGACGTCCCGCAAGTGGTGGATGCCCAGCCGCTACTACTCCGTCCGGGTGCCGGAGCAGAATCCGATCGTCGAGTTCTTCGTCCTCGACCTCAATCCCGTCGCCGCCTACCTGCCCCCGCTGTTCGTGCCGTACTGGGCGGCGGACGGGCAGTTCATGAACGAGCAGCGCGCGTGGCTGGACGCGGCGATCGCGGCATCCCCCGCCAAGTGGAAGATCGCCTGCACCCACCACCCCTATCTCAGCAACGGATCGCACGGCGACGCCGGTGAGTACGACGGCATCCCGATCGAACCGATGAACGGCGTGCACGCAAAGCGGTTCTACGAGGACCACGTGGTCGGGCGGTGCCAGTTCATCCTCGCCGGACACGATCACTCGCTGCAGGTCCTCGATCCCACCGCCGAGTCGAAAGGCACCCGCCAGATCGTCTCCGGTGCGGCCGGGAAGAACAGCCACGGCAAGTCCACCAGTCCGGACCGGGCGAATCTGTACCAGAACTTCGACGACGTCGGATTCATGGTCATGGACCTGTCCGCGGAGTCGGTGCGGCTGCGGGCCTACACCGTGGACATCCCTACCGCCGAACCGACACTCGCGTTCGACCGCCGGCTGTAGGCCTCTACCGACGGCGCAGCCGGAGTCGGCTGTAGGTGAAGACCGCGAGCACGCAACTGATGAGCACCAGCATGGCGATGCTGAGCAGCCACCACGATCCGATGTGCTGCCACAGCGTGTCGGGCTCGGTGCCGCTGGCGTTCGTGACCAGGTCCACCGTCGAGGCGGCGGCCGCGAACCCCCAGCGGGACGGGAACAGCCACGCGACCTGTTCGAGCACGGCACGTCCGGTGATCGTGATCAATCCTCCGCACATCACCAGCTGCGCCATGATCGTGACCACCAGCATCGGCAGTACCTGCTCACTCGAGCGCGCCACCGAGGACAACGCCAGTCCCAGCACGACGCAGGTGCAGGTGATGGCGGCGATGTCCACGATCAGTTCGACGGAGCCCGACGGGAGCACACTGCCGTGGCCCGGGAAACCCTTGCCCAGGTAGACGATCAGCACCATGATCACCGACTGCACGATGCCGGCGGCGCAGAACACGACGATCTTCGCCGTCAGGTAGGCGGACGGCAGCAGCCCGGCGGCACGTTCGCGCTGATAGACCATGCGCTCTCCGACCAGGTCGCGGATCGTCAGTGAACAGCCCATGAACGCGGCGCCGAGAATCAGCACCACGAGGATCTGGGTGAGTTCGCCGGAGACGTCGGCACCGGACTGCCCGAACCCGGTGTCTCCCGGCACGAGCAGGGCGAGGCCGCCGAGCACGAACGGCAGCAGCGACAGGAAGATCAGGTAGCCCCGGTCGGCGCGGATCAGCCGAACCTGGCGGCGGGCGACGGTGCTCAGCTGTTTGCGCCTCGAGGTGTGCGCGGGAGAGCCGAGCGGCCCCGGCGGGGTCGGTGGGGGTGCCTCCACCACCGGGCGGGTGGCGCGGTACTCGGCGAACAGTCGCGGCAGTCGCCTGCCGTGGAACGAGCCGGCCTTCCTCCACGCTGAAGTCGGTGTTGCCGATGGTGACGACGGCGCCGTCGTTCAGCCGTGCACGCGTCACCCGGGCACCGCCGACGAACGTTCCGTTGACGCTTCCCAGATCTTCGACTTCGAGGCCGGACGGCGCATCATGGACTATCGCGTGACGCCAGCACGTCCCGCACGACGATGTCGTTGTCGGGGGACCGCCCGATCGTGATTGCTCCCGCGGGGACGGTTTCGCGCGGTGCCGGAGGCGGGGCGATCGAGGCCCCGATGTCGATCGTCGATTCGTCCCATCGACCGCCCACGTCCCGTCGCGTCGCGTCGGGGTCCTCGATCGAGATCCGCACGGTGGGTCCCTCGACCGCGTCACCCAGGCGGACGAGGACGGAGTCCGTGACGGGTACCTCCTCACAGCGCTTGCCGTCGACGTAGATCCCGTTCTTGCTGTCGGAGTCGACGAGCTGCCATCCCTCGTCCCATCTGAGCCGCGCATGCTCGCGCGACACCACAGGATCGACGATCGTGATCTCCAACTGCGGGTCCCGGCCGATGCGTACCGCTTTGCCCGCGCTGTGGCTGGTACGGCCGTTCTCGGTCTCGACCACGACCCGCGGGCGCTCGCGTCTCGTCCAGTCGTCCATCGCCACGGCCTCCGGTCAGCATCAGGCGTAGAGCGTCGTCTTCTCCATGGTGGCACGCCCCCGGGATCCGATGACAGAACGGTCAGTCTCGTATCCCCTCGACCTTCCGGCGCGCATCGGACAAACACGTGAAGCTGCGTCATGATGAGTTTCATCGCCGCGGCGAGTCTGTCTTCTCGCAACACCACACCAGAGAGCGGAGCATCACGTGAGTCAGCTACTGAAGGTCCAGAACTTCAACGTCTCGAGCGACGGAGTGGCGTGCGGCGAGAATCAGACCTTCGAGAACCCGTTCGGCCTCGACCCCGGCGAGATGCTCGCGTGGGCGGGCGCCACTGCGAGTTGGCCCATGCGCACCGACGGCGGCGGCAGCCGCGGCCTCGACGACTACTTCACCCGCGACTTCTCCCACAACATCGGCGCCGAGATCATGGGGCGCAACAAGTTCGGGCCGCAGCGCGGCCCGTGGGAGAACCTGGAGTGGGAGGGCTGGTGGGGTGAGGAGCCGCCGTTCCACACGCCGGTGTTCGTCGCGACCCACCACCCCCGGCCGTCGATCAAGCGCGGCGAGACCACGTTCCACTTCGTCGACGGCGACCCCGCCACGATCTTCGAACAGGCCAGGGAGGCGGCACAGGGCAAGGACGTCCGACTCGGCGGCGGGGTCACCACGATCCGCGAGTTCCTCGACGCCGATCTGGTCGACACGATGCACGTGGCCGTCTCGCCGATGACGTTCGGCACCGGGCTGCGGCTGTGGGACACCCCGGACGAACTGCGCGACCGATTCCACTTGGAAACGGTGCCCAGCCCGAGCGGGGTGACCCACCACCTGTTCTGGCGGAAGTAGCCGGTCGCGCTACTCTCCCTCGAGTTCGCCCTCGGTCTCGAGGTACACCTGGCGCAGGCCGTCGAGCACCTCGGGAGAGGGCTCCTCCCACATCTTCCGCTCGACGGCCTCGAGCAGGCGTTCGGAGATGCCGTGCAGCGCCCATGGATTCGACTCGGACATGAACTTGCGGTTCTGCTCGTCGAGCACGTACGTCTCGGCGAGCTTCTCGTACATCCAGTCCGCGACGACGTTCGTGGTGGGGTGTACCAATGGTCTTGGACAGTGAATCTCGGGATGAGAGAGGATCTGTACATGACCGAGAAGCGTCGTCAGTTCAGCCCGCAGTTCAAGGCTGAAGCGGTGCAGATGGTTGTCGGCCTGGGCCGTTCACTCGCCGCTGTCGCCCGGGACTTGGAGATCAATCCGGGCACGCTCGGCAAAACGAGTTCCTGAAAAAAGCCGCGGCCTTCTTCGCCAGGACGCACCCGTAGCCGAGCGCTGCGCGTTGATCGAAGCGGAGAAGGCCGATTACGCCGTCGGCTGGATGTGCATGCTGCTGGATGTGCCGCGGTCGATTCTATGCCTGGCGTGGCCGGGTCGAGACACCGACCGCGTCGAGGAGACGGGGGCTGTGTGAGCACGTCGGTCGGGTGTTCGTCGAGTCCCGGCAGACGTACGGGTGCCGGTCAGTGTCGGTACCGTCGCCGACATCATGCGCGAGCTGGGATTGTGTGCGGTGCAACCGCGTGCGTACAAGCGGACCACGATCGCCGGCGAGGTGGCGACGATCCCGGACCTGATCGACCGGGACTTCACCGCCCAGGGGCCGGGCTCGCGTCTGGTCGGTGACATCACCTACCTGCGTACCGGTGAGGGATGGTTGTATCTGGCGACGGTGATCGACCTCGCGACGCGGATGGTCGTCGGTTGGCAGACGGCCTCGCACATGCGCACGTCGTTGATCGTCGACGCGTTGCAGATGGCGGTCAGCGGCGGGTACGTCGAGGCTGGTGCGGTGTTCCATTCGGATCGCGGAAGTCATTACACTGCAAAGGAATTCACTGAGTTTTCCGGGTCGCGGGGCGTGCGGACCAGTGTCGGGCGGACCGGGGTGTGTTGGGACAACGCGGCCGCCGAGTCGTTCTTCGCGACCCTGAAGAACGAGATGTACTACCGGCAGACGTTCGACACCAGGGGGCGGGCACGGTTCGCGGTCGCCGAATACATCGAGGTGTTCTACAACCGCAAGCGCCTGCACTCGACGCTGGGCTACCGCACCCCCGTCGAAGCGCTCGCCGAGTATCGAAACGCAGCATCAGCTGCCTGAAACCTGTCCAAGAACCTTGACACACTCCATGGTCGCAACACTGACACGACGACGGAATGGGTCATCAATGCAAGTCAAGACACATACGCTGATCACTCAGCAAACATTCAACGAACACAGGAAGCGACTCACGCCGCCCGTTTACAAGGTCACCGTGGAACTCCCGTACCCCTACATTGGTGTCACCGCCGACCATCTCGACTGCATGGAAGGCGTCCATAACGGATTCCGCCCCACCGTCACCGAAGGATCGCAGGGGTGCACCCACGTTCATCTCTTCATCCCAAGCAAGACTGCGAGCTGGGCCACGATGTTCGGGGAAGACCTGATCACCAAGAGCAATCCACCGCAGCTACGCGGCCCCATCCTCAGCATCACCGCAACCCACGCCACTGAATCCGACTTCGCACCGACATCTCCCGAGTACGACTAGTGTCCCGCGGCGCTAATTTGTTCTCTATGTGATAGTGGGGTGTGGCGAAAACAGGGCGTCCGAAATCCTAACTCGTGCTCACCGATGAGGAGAGAGAGCAGCTGACCCGATGGGCTCGGCGCAGGAAGTCCTCTCAGGCGTTGGCGTTGCGATCGACGATCGTGCTGGAATGCGCTGCGGGAGCAGCTAACACGGAAGTCGCGACGCGGTTGAGGGTGAGCAGGCCGACGGTCGGAAAGTGGCGGTCCCGGTTCATCGAGCACCGACTGGACGGATTGGTCGACGACCCTCGTCCAGGCCGCCCGGCGACAGTCGCCGCCGAACAAGTCGAAGATGTCGTCGTGGCGACGTTGGAGTCCACACCGCAGAACGCGACGCACTGGTCGCGGGCGAAGATGGCCGAACGCACCGGGCTCTCGAAGTCGACCATCGGGCGGATCTGGAAGACGTTCGGGCTCAAGCCTCACCGGACCGACGGGTTCAAGCTGTCGAACGATCCGTTGTTCGTCGAGAAGGTGTAGGACATCGTCGGCCTGTACCTGAATCCACCCGAGTCCGCCGTCGTGCTCAGTGTCGACGAGAAGAGTCAGGTGCAGGCTCTGGCCCGCTCGCAGCCGGCGTTCCCGATGATGCCGGGCATGCCAGAAAAGCGCACCCACGACTACGTCCGGCACGGCACCACCAGCTTGTTCGCCGCGATGAACGTCGAGGACGGCACCGTGATCGCCTCCACCCACCGCCGTCACCGGGCGGTGGAGTTCAAGAAGTTCCTGGCCAAGATCGACCAGAACGTCCCCGAACACCTCGATATCCACGTCATCTGTGACAACTACGGCATGCACAAGCACCCCACGATCGCGACGTGGCGCGGCACACACCCTCGGTTCCACATGCACTTCACACCTACCTATTCGTCGTGGATCAACCAGGTCGAGCGGTTGTTCGCAGAAATCACCCGTGACCTGTTCCAACACACCGCAGCGTCCACGCACTTGAAGCCGACCTGCGATCCTGGATCTCAGACTGGAATGCCCAGCCCCGGCCGTTCATCTGGACCAAGACAGCAGACGAGATCCTCGAATCCATCGGGCGATTATTGCAACGAATTAACGGCGCGGGACACTAGCCTGGGACGTGCCATATTCGTCAAACGTCCCCGCGCCCAGCCAGGTGCAGGGGCTGTTCTCCAACGCGTGAGCGCGATCGACCAGACTGTCCAACGGAGGCCCGGCCCAGCATCTACGGGCCGGACTTCCTTCTGTGCCAGATCGGGTCGAACCTCGGGGCCGACACATCGTGATCGAGCACTTGGGCCGCGATTCCCTCACGCTCGATGCCCGTGCACCCCGCGTCAGACACGGCCGGGACTGCGTCCCCCGTTCCACACGCTCCAGATCGAGACCGGTCAGCACGTTCACCGCGGTCCGATGGTGTGAGACGTCGGTCCCCTCGATCTCCAGCGTCTGCATCGTCGTGTTCATCGCGTACTCTCCCGCAGCCGTGACAGACGGGGAGAGAGCCACCAGTTAGCTCAGTTCGACGTCACCGGCTGTCGGTACGACGCCACGCTGTCCTACTTCTTCGTCCGGTTCCCAAAGCGGAACCTCGAAGTCTCCCTCTGTCCGGTCCGCGTCCCATTGCTCCCATCGGGTCCCAGAGTCATTCTGGTAGTCCGCGACTGCGACCTCCGCCGAGCCGTCCGCGTCGTACGACCCACGGACGATTATGGTTCCCGCTTCAGCATCGAAGCGGACCTCGCTGATCACGATGCTCAGATGCCCTTCCACTGACCCCACATCTGGGTCTCCGTGGCCAGCTCGACTGGCCTCGCCCGCGATCTGAGCCGCCTGGTCGCTTCTGATTGCCCTTTCGGCGGCGTGGACGGCGACGTCCAATGCCTGGTCGAAGTCCCACCCGAACACATCCTCCAGGACGACCTTCGCTCGCCTCGAACACTCATCCAGAATCACTGGGCCAACCACAGGACCGTCCGTAAACACACGCGGCTCGTCGCAGCCGTAGTCGCTGTACTCGCCCCTGTAGTTATAGGTCGAGGGGCTTTCCAACACCTCTGGGGACTCGGAGCGGAACCGATCAATTAGAGCTGGCCCAAGCATGGACAGGCACTCCTTCGACTTCGGAGCAGAGAAGTCAGCGCCCAAGAGCTTACCCATCGCCTGCTGCACGCCCGAGGCGGAGCGAATGCCCATCACGAATTTCTCGACCGCGGATCGCTTTTCGTGGGCCTTGTTCAGCCACGTCGTGAGCGCCGGAACCCCAACAAAGCTGGTATCAGACTTGTCCGCATTACACTTGCGGCAGATCGGAGCAAGGTTGTGCGCAATGTTTAGATCGAATGCTTCAGCCCGTTCACGCGTCAGATACTCGGCCTTGAACGCTTCAAGCTCGGTTTCGGGGAGAGTTCGGGGGAGTATGTGATCGATCTCAGCTCCAGCGAATGTCACCGGTGTCCTGCACTGGTAGCAATAATTGCCCCACTCCTTCAGGAGCGCGAGTCGAAGCAACGCATTCTCGTCGCTATTCCCCGTCCGATAGCGAACCTGAAACGACCCGGGGGCTTTGGTCTCGGCTTTTGGGATGAAAGTCACAGAATGACCGTACCGACGAGCAGCCGACCGGCAGGTACCGACACGCAGCCCACCCGCGCCACTGCCGCCCAAATCTCGACCACAGGGTGAGATAAGGACTACTCGAACACGTACTCGCCGTGTGCGGTCACCCACATCTCCTTCAACCTGTCTTCTGGCTCGACGATCGCCCTTTTGTAGCCCTTCATTTTCGTCGTTTTCAATCCCCTCGGGGCAGTATCAATGAACTCGCCCGTCACAAGGTTTACACGCAGTTTCTGGCCTCTGAAATCGCTGTGCTCGATATGCACATGCGGCGGGTTGTGATCCCGTGAACAGACCCGAAGCTTGACACCGCCCTCCAATTGGATCGACGCACCAACCAATGAGATGACATGACCATCCTCGTCGTAGCCCACCGGCCCCGGATTGCCCATCGCAAAGACCAGGATGTTCCGCAGCCGAAAAAGTACGTGCTCAGGAGTGATGTGACCATCCGCGTCGGCCTGCTCCCACTGCTCCTTGGTCATCAACGGGTTCGGGCGATCATTGGCATGGTCCCACCAAGGATTATCTGGATACTTGCTCACAAACAGACAGTATGCGCTTGCCGTGATCACGTTCGCATAGAGGGACTCTCTGATGCCTCCATGTCACTCCGAAGCAATCACGATCGTCGCGAACAGCGCCAGCTGTGTATGACAGCTGAATCCGCAGTGCGGCCCGCGGATCATCTGCGTGGACACGCGGAATAGGGCCGCGTCATCGAGGTAGAGGTTATGGTCGACCAGGCCGAACTCCGGCCTGCCAGTATTGGGGTCGATCGCACCGAGGAGATAGCTCGGCAGCTTGTCGTCCCCGAACTCGACGACGACTGCCCGGGCGCACGCCTCATCCCCTGGTGGGCTACGTGCAGGCGGGCACCTGCGGCGAACGCGGGACGCACCGGCAGGTGAACTTGGCCTATGCGGGCGGCCCCGACAAGGCTCTCAGCCATCACACCGCCGCGGCTACTGGCGGTCAGTTCAGCTTTGGCGAAGCCAGGACGCTGGCCGCTCTAACGCATTGCTGGCGACTACGAACTTTGATCTTGGTGTGCTTGGATTTATGCTATGGCCTCACGGACAAAGCGTCGCGAGACGCGCAGGAAGCGGCGACGCCGCGCTGATCAGGCCACGTCGGCGTTCGACCTACATGCAGAGGCACTGGTCGGCTCCCTGGCTGCGATGCAACGACTCATAGTTGAGTTCGCGGCGGCCGAGGATCCTTCGGCGGCGATCGATGCGGCGTTCAACGAGGCAGTTGCCGAGTTCGTTGAGGGGTTGCGAAGATTCGACGCGATTCGGCTTATCGAAGTAGCTCGTCTGGCGTTCTTGCCGATGGCGCCCGAGGGGGAAACACCCGTCACCGCTGAGGCAAGTGCCGCACTGGTCGAATTGCTAGCACTCATCGCCCTCGCCGCTCAGCAAGAGACCAGCGGGCCTGGTCCCGGCGCTGATCTGATCCAAGATCAAGAAATGAGTGGATTCGTCTCCAATGCAAAGGACGAACTCGAAGCGCTTCTCCATCTGGCGCAGATACGCACCTTCATCGCAGCGGATCCGCAAGACAAGTTCACGATGGTGTCATTGCGCATCCGTGCCTCCGAAGTCCTGATGCGCAATCCGTCGTACCCCGCGATGGCGGAGGAAACCAACCTTGCGCTTCTCGATGGCGAACCGACTGTTCACGCCGCGCTGAAGGACGAACTTGGTTTCGATGCATCCGAAGCCCACGCCGTGCTGAATGCATGCGATCACTTGCAGCAGACGAGCATGAATGACCGTATCGATGCGATGCGTTCGACGACGTTGAACGCGATGTGTGCAACACGCGCTGGTGAGGCAGGCAAAGATCTGGTGCAACTCGCCCGGTCCGCGTTCTTCTCGATGTTCGAGCCCGATGCCCGTGCCGCTACGGTCGCGATCGAAGATATCGTCACGCATACGGGTGTTGCCGAGGACGTCGTCACAACCATCGTCGAGCGGTTCCGCGTCGATCTCAGGACGCTTTCAATCACGGAGGTCGTCGACGCGTTCACCACCGGAAGAAACCCAATGCGCACGCGACCCCTCATCGCCAGCGATACCGGACGGGTCATGCTGCCCCATCCCGCGCTTAACACAGTCGCCATCCGAGAAAGCCTCGAGGAGCACCTCAAGAAGTCGCCTGCGTGGAGCAAATACGCAAAGCACCGCGGCGACCTTCTCGAATCCCGTACGCGCTCGGCTCTCGGACGTCTTCTCCCCGGGGCCCACTTCCGGGACGGATTCGAGTACTACGTGCCGGCGAGCGACGCTGAGCGAGTAACCAACGATCCTGCGCGGTACACCAAGCGCGTCGAGGGCGACCACCTGGTCATCATCGACGACGTCGCCATTGTTGTAGAGGACAAGGCCGTAGCACTGAGTGCCCTCGCCAGAGGCGGAAAGACTGCACGCATACGGACCGACCTGACCGGAATCATCACCAAGGCTGCGGATCAAGCGAGCCGAATCCGCGATGGCATCGAACGAGACCGCGGACTCCGCATCGAATCAGAAGGATGGGTCGACCTCAGCCACATCCGTGAGATCCACACCATTGCAGTGAGCCTCGACGACATCTCGGCCGTCCTCTCTGCTACCGCAGAGCTAGTCCGAGCAGATCTACTCGCGCTCGATAACATCCCCTGGACTGTGTCGCTGCACGATTTCGAACTCATCTCCGAGCTGGTAGACCACCCTGCGGAGTTCCTCCTATACCTCCGTCGACGACGCCACCCTGACGTCACTGTCATGTTCAGTGCACCTGATGAACTCGATTTGTTCCTTCACTTCTTCGAGGAAGGCCTATGGGTCGAACCTGACCCCGCACAAGTGCGTGTCGCGTTCCCATTCATGCATGCACCGACCACCGCTGAACTACGCCGCTTCCGGGCACAACAGCCAGCCCTCCTGACCAGTCGCACTGATCAACTCGATAGCTGGTACTACGCAAGAAATCGCACAGGAGACGACTCCGGATCTGTACCAAAGCCCACGATGGTGGCATCCCCAATCAGGCCACTACTCGACGAGCTGCAGTCCCAGAAGATCACAGGCTGGCTCAGCATCACTGCAACGCTGTTGTCGGCGTCAACGCAGACTCAGCGTCAGTTCGCGCGCTACCCTAGCGACCTTCTCGACAACCCATCACCGAACGGCCTGGGGCGCAGTCTGACTGTGCCAATCACCGCAAGTGTGGACCCAGCTGAGGGATGGATCCTGGTATGGGCCACCAGTCCGCCCGGGGCCGATTCGGTAAGCACCGAGAAGGGACTTCGTGACTATCTGAGGGCAAAGAAGTACCAACTCGGTATTCCCCGCGGGGTCGTATTCCTCTACGACGAAGCGACTAGAGACCTCATCGACGCCTACTACGACGGGCACATCGGACCTCTCGACACGGCACTTACGGCCAGCCTGAGCACGCTACGTCCGCCTTCCGATCTCAAGAAGCGACTCCATCCGAATGCCTTCCGGCAACCAAAATGGATGAATGGAAACCTAAGAAGGAGTGGCAAACGGAATGCCAAGCGCTAACATCCGACCTGATCGTGTGGAAACGGCGGGCGAGTTTGGCTGCGTGAGCTCCAATACCAGGTGGTCACCGAGGCCCGGACTTGCTATCGACCTGGTCCAGGCTGGCATCACACAAATGGTGCGTCAGTAGTCGAGCGCGTTGCTTGACACCTGATACGAGTCGAGATTGTCCGCCGGCAACGGTGACGGTCACCTGTTCGACGTACCCTGCGATCGGCGTGACGTCCAAGGCTGGGATTTCGTAAACTATCAACGGAAAGGCGCGCAGCGCCTCACTCCCCCTCGAGCTCACCCTCGGTCTCGAGGTACACCTGCCGCAGGCCGTCGAGCACCTCGGGTGACGGCTCCTCCCACATCTTCCGCTCCACGGCCTCGAGCAGACGCTCGGAGATGCCGTGCAGCGCCCACGGATTCGACTCGGACATGAACTTGCGGTTCTGCTCGTCCAGCACGTACGTCTCGGCGAGCTTCTCGTACATCCAGTCCGCAACGACATTGGTGGTCGCGTCGTAGCCGAACAGGTAGTCGACGGTGGCGGCCATCTCGAACGCGCCCTTGTAGCCGTGCCGGCGCATCGCCTCGAGCCAGCGCGGGTTCACCACGCGGGCCCGGAAGACGCGGGCGGTCTCCTCCGACAGCGTCCGGGTGCGGACGGCATCGGGGCGGGTGCTGTCACCGATGTACGCCTCCGGGGACTTGCCGGTGAGCGCGCGGACGGTGGCGACCATACCGCCGTGGTACTGGAAATAGTCGTCCGAGTCGGCGATGTCGTGCTCGCGGGTATCGGTGTTCTTGGCCGCCACCGCGATTCGCTTGTAGGCGCTGCGCATGTCGTCCGACGCCGGAACACCGTCGAGGCCGCGCCCGTACGCGTAGCCGCCCCATGTGGTGTACACCTGCGCCAGGTCGGCGTCGTTCCGCCAGTTCTTCGAGTCGATCAGCTGCAGCAGGCCGGCGCCGTACGTGCCGGGTTTGGACCCGAAGATGCGGGTGGTGGCGCGGCGGTCGTCGCCGTGCTCGGCCATGTCCGCCTGGGCGTGTGCACGGACGTAGTTGTCCTCGGGCGACTCGTCGAGACCGGCGACCAAGCGGACGGCGTCGTCGAGCAGCGCCAGCACGTGTGGGAACGCGTCGCGGAAGAAGCCGCTGATCCGGACGGTGACGTCGATGCGTGGCCGGCCGAGTTCGGCGAGGTCGATCACCTCGAGGCTGGTGACGCGGCGCGACGCCTCGTCCCACACCGGGCGGACACCGAGCAGCGCGAAGACCTCGGCGATGTCGTCACCTGAGGTCCGCATCGCGGACGTGCCCCACACCGACAGACCCACGGACTTCGGCCATTCGCCGTGGTCGGCGCGGTAGCGGGCGGCGAGCGACTCGGCCATCGCCTGACCGGTCTCCCACGCCAGCCGCGACGGCACCGCCTTCGGATCGACAGAGTAGAAGTTGCGGCCGGTGGGCAGCACGTTGATCAGTCCGCGCAGCGGCGAACCAGAGGGGCCCGCGGCGATGAAGCCGCCGTCCAGCGCGTGCAGCACCTGGGCGATCTCGCCGGAGGTCTGCCGTAGCCGCGGCACCACCTCGGTTGCGGCGAAGCGCAGGATCTGGCGGACGGTGTCGTCGTCGGACAGGCGGTCGGCAGCCTCCGGATCCCAGTTCGTCTCGGCCAGCGCGGCGAGCAACGCATGCGCCTGTGCCTCGATCTCGTCCACTCGGCCGCGGTCCTCGGCTCCGTTCACCCCGACTTCGGCCTCGCTGAGCCCCAACGCCTCCCGCAGACCGGGCACCGACTGCTCGCCGCCCCACATCTGCCGGGCACGCAGCATCGCGAGCACCAACTCGACCTCGGCGTCGCCCTCCGGCGCCCGGCCCAGGATGTGCAGGCCGTCGCGGATCTGGACGTCCTTGATCTCGCACAGCCAGCCGTCGACGTGCATGAGCATGTCGTCGAACACGTCCTCCTCGGGACGCTCGGTCAGGCCCAGGTCGTGGTCCATCTTCGCGGCGCGCATCAGCGTCCAGATCTGCTGGCGGATCGCGGGCAGCTTCGCCGGGTCCAGCGCCGAGATGTTCGAGTGCTCGTCGAGCAGCTGCTCGAGGCGGGAGATGTCGCCGTAGGACTCGGCGCGCGCCATCGGCGGGATCAGGTGGTCGACCAGGGTGGCGTGCGCGCGGCGCTTGGCCTGCGTCCCCTCGCCCGGATCGTTGACCAGGAACGGGTAGATCATCGGCAGATCGCCGAGCGCGGCGTCGGTGCCGCACGACGCCGACATACCCAGGGTCTTGCCGGGCAGCCACTCGAGGTTGCCGTGCTTACCGAGATGCACGATCGCGTCTGCACCGAAACCTCCCGCAGCCACCTCCGCTCCGATCCAGCGGTACGCGGCCAGGTAGTGGTGGCTCGGCGGCAGATCCGGGTCGTGGTAGATCGCAACCGGGTTCTCGCCGAAGCCACGCGGCGGCTGCACCATCAGCACGACGTTGCCGGCGCGGATCGCGGCGATGACGATCTCGCCGTCGGGATCGGACGACCGATCCACGTACAGCGCGCCGGGCGCAGCGCCCCAGTGCTCCTCGACACCGTCGCGGAAGTCCTGCGGCAACGTCGCGAACCACTCGCGGTAGCGGGCGGCGGAGATGCGGATCGGGTTGCCCTCGAGTTGCTCGGCGGTGAGCCAGTCCGGATCCTGTCCGCCCGCGGCGATGAGCGCGTGGATCAGCGCGTCCCCGTCCTTGGCGGCGAGACCGGGCAGCGCGTCGTCGCCGTCGACCGGTCCGAGGTCGTACCCGTGCTCGCGCATCGCGGTGAGCAGGTCGATCGCACTGGCCGGGGTGTCGAGGCCGACGGCATTGCCGATCCGAGCATGCTTGGTCGGGTACGCCGACAGCATGAGCGCAATCTTCTTGTCCGGGTTGGGAATTCGACGCAGATTCGCGTGGCGGACGGCGATGCCGGCGACACGGGCGGCGCGCTCGGCATCCGGGACATAGGCGGTGAGACCGTCGGCATCGATCTCCTTGAACGAGAACGGCACCGTGATCAGGCGCCCGTCGAACTCGGGGACCGCAACCTGGGTGGCCACGTCCAGCGGGGACATGCCGTCGTCATTGGCCTCCCACGCCTCGCGGCTGCTGGTCAGGCACAGGCCCTGCAGGATCGGCACGTCGAGCGCGGCGAGTTCGGCGACGTCCCACGCCTCGTCGTCGCCGCCGGCCTGCGCATTCGCAGGCTTGGTGCCGCCGGCCGCCAGTACGGTCACGACCATCGCATCGGCACGCCGCAGCGTTTCGAGCAGATCGGCGGGCGCGGTGCGCAGCGATGCGCAGAAGATCGGCAGCGGGTTCGCCCCGGCGTCCTCGATCGCCCGGCACAGCGCCTCGATGTACGCGGTGTTCCCCGCCAGGTGCTGCGCTCGGTAGTAGAGCACCGCGACCGTCGGAGAATCGACTCCCGCGCCGGCGACACGGTCGCTCCGCAAGCTCCGCTCCAACATCCCCCAGTTCGGCAGGTGCACCGCGGGCTCGAAGCCGTGTCCGGTGAGCAACACCGTGTCGGACAGAAAGTTGTGCAGCTGACGCAGGTTGTCGGCGCCGCCCTCGGCGAGGTAGGTGTGCGCCTCGGCGGCGATGCCGGCGGGAACGGTCGAGCACTCCATCAGTTCGGCATCCGGGGCCTGCTCACCGCCCAGCACCACCGCCGGCAGCCCGGACGCGAGCACCGCGTCGATGCCGTCCTCCCACGCCCTGCGGCCGCCCAGGATGCGGACCACGACCAGGTCGACGCCGTCGAGCAGCCCGGGCAGGTCCTCGTCGGAGTGGAGCCCGCGGAACGACCCGTCGGCACCGCCCAGCAGTCGGGCCGGGTTGGCCCAGCGGTAGTCGGCGCCGCTGGCACGGGCGCTGAGCAGGTCGGTGTCGGACGTCGACAGCAGCAGGATCACTGTTGCAGCCTTTCTGGGGTTTCGCGCCCCACGGCAGGGCTCCACGAGTCGGGACTCGTCGAAGCGGTTCGGGCGGCGGAAGAGGGTCTGACTTTCACAGTGGCGCGACCGCCCGGAATCTCACCGGCTTCCTCTTCTGCCGCGGTCCCGGTGATCCTACCGGTCAGGCGTGTGCACACCGGTCCCCACACTTCTCTAGCCTGGGGACGTGCCATCTCCACGCTCCGGCCCGGACAAGTGCCCGGGTGCTCTCCAGGTCCACCAGGCCGCCGACGGTCCACTCGCCCGCGTCCGCCTCCCGGGCGGGGCCATCACGTCGCCGCAGCTCCAGGCCCTTGCGACGGCAGCACAGGAGATCGGCAACGGCGAGATCGAGCTGACCTCGCGCGGCAACGTCCAGTTGCGTGCGGTCGCCAACCCCGAGGAGTTCGCCCGCCGCATCGCCGATGTCGGGCTGCTGCCGTCCACCACCCACGAGCGGGTGCGCAACATTCTCGCCTCGCCGCTGTCGGGGCGGATCGGCGGCCACGCCGATGTGCGCGGGCTGGTCACCGACCTGGACCGCCGGCTGTGCGCCGACCCGACGCTGGCCGAACTGCCCGGACGGACGCTGTTCACGTTCGACGACGGAACCGGCGACATCTCGGGCCTGCGCGGCGACTTCGGTGTGCACGCCCTCGATGACGACTTGTTCGCGCTGGTCCTCGCCGGTGAGGACACCGGGGCCCGGCTCGCGGCGGCGGACGCGGTCGACGTGCTGCTGGCATCGGCGCGCCTGTTCGCCGAGATCCGCGGCGACGCGTGGCGGCTCAACGAGGTGCCGGGCGGCACCGAACGTGTGTTGGCCCGGCTCGGGCTCGAATACGGCGATCCGGTGCAACTCCCCGGGGCCATCGAACGCGGCCCGATCGGTTGGCTGGACCAGGCCGACGGCGGTGTCACTCTCGCCGCCGGTCTCGCGTTCGGCACCCTCCCGGCCAGGCTCGCGGAATTCCTCGCCGCCGTCGAGAAGCCGATCGTCGTCACCCCGTGGCGGTCGCTGCTGCTGCCCGACCTCGAGGAGTGGGCCGCCGAGCAGGTCGTACGGGTGCTCGCGCCGATGGGCCTCATCTTCGACGAGAACTCGCCCTATTTGCAGGTCAGTGCGTGCGCGGGGCGGCCGGGCTGCGCCAAGTCTCTCACCGACGTCCGGGCCGACGCTCGGCAAGCGATCGAGAACGACGACTTGCCCGCCGAGGGCCGTCAGCACTGGTCCGGGTGCGCACGTAAGTGCGGGCGCCCGCGTGGTCAGGTAGCCGACGTGGTCGCGGACGTCGACGGTTACCGGACGACGGCGAGCCGTCCCGACCGTGCTGAAAACGGGCCCGCGTGATGCCTCTATCGTGTGGCGCATGATCGACTACATCCGCGACGGTGCGGAGATTTATCGCCAGTCCTTCGCGACAATCCGGGCCGAGTCCGACCTCGCGCGGTTCCCCGCCGACGTCTCGCAGGCGGTCGTTCGGATGATCCATGCGAGCGGTCAGGTCGATCTGGTCGACGACATCGCGTTCACTCCGAACGTCATCGCCGACGCGCGCGAAGCCCTACGCCGCGGTGCTCCGATCCTGTGCGACGCGAAGATGGTCGCCGCCGGCGTCACGCGGAAGCGTCTGCCCCGCGACAACGACGTGCTGTGCATGCTCGACGATCCGCGAGTTCCCGTGCTGGCCAAGGTGATCGACAACACCCGCTCGGCCGCGGCACTCGAGTTGTGGGGCGACAAGCTCGACGGCGCGGTGGTGGCGATCGGCAACGCCCCCACTGCCCTGTTCCACCTGCTGAACCTCATCGAGGCCGGTGCACCGCGGCCCGCCGCGATCGTCGGCGGACCCGTCGGGTTCATCGGCGCGATGGAGTCGAAGGAAGCGCTGATCGAGCATCCCGCCGGGCTCGAGTATCTGGTGGCGCGTGGACGCCGCGGCGGCAGCGCGATCACCGCCGCCGCCGTCAATGCGATTGCGAGCGAGACCGAATGAACTCCAGCATGAACGGGACCGGAAAACTGTGGGGCGTCGGCATCGGCCCCGGCGACCCCGAGTTGATGACGGTCAAGGCCGCCCGCGTGATCGGCGAGGCCGACGTCGTCGCGTTCCACAGTGCTCGGCACGGGCGCAGCATCTCCCGCGGCGTCGCCGCCCCGTACATGCGGGACGGCCAGATCGAGGAGCACCTGGTCTACCCGGTGACCACCGAGACGATCGATCACCCCGGCGGCTACCAGGGCGCAATGGACGAGTTCTACGAGCAGGCCGCCGCGCGCTTGGCCGCGCATCTGGAGGCGGGCCGCAGTGTCGCGTTGCTCGCCGCCGGTGATCCGCTGTTCTACAGCTCGTACATGCACATGCACAAGCGTCTGGCCGACCGGTTCGAGACCGAGGTGATCCCCGGCGTCACCGCCGTCAGCGCCGCGTCCGCCGCCCTGGCCGAGCCTCTGGTCGAGGGCGAGGAGGTGCTCACGGTTCTGCCCGGAACGCTGCCACAGGAGGAGTTGACCCGGCGCCTGCGCGAGACCGACGCGGCCGCGATCATGAAGCTCGGCCGCACGTATCCCGCTGTGCGCCAGGCACTCAAGGATTCCGGCCGGATCGACGAGGCCCGTTACGTCGAGCGGGCCAGCACCGACCGTCAACGCGTCGCCGCAGCCGACGACGTGGCCGACGCGGACGTGCCGTACTTCTCGATCGCGATCGTTTCGAGCCCGTCGAACAGCCGCGTGGGCGACGCGCAGGCGACCGGCGAGGTGGTCGTGGTGGGCCTCGGGCCGGGTGACCAGCAGTGGACGACACCTGAGGTCCGACGCGAACTCGCCCGCGCCACCGACCTGGTCGGCTACACCACCTACATCGACCGGGTCCCGGTCCGGCCGGGACAGCGCCGCCACGCCAGCGACAACCGTGTCGAGGCCGAACGGGCCGCGATGGCCCTGGACATGGCCAAGCGCGGCGCGCGGGTCGCGGTCGTCTCGTCCGGCGATCCGGGCGTGTTCGCGATGGCCGCGGCCGTGCTCGAGGTGGCGGCCGAGGAGCAGTGGCAGGGCGTACCGGTCCGGATCCTGCCCGGCCTGACCGCCGCCAACGCCGTCGCGAGCCGCGTCGGTGCGCCGCTGGGCCACGACTACGCGATGCTGTCGCTGTCGGATCGGCTCAAGCCATGGGACATCGTGGCCAAGCGCATCTCCGCCGTCGCGGGGGCCGATATGGCGTTCGCGGTTTACAACCCGGCCTCGAAGTCCCGCACGTGGCAGGTCGCCGCGATGCGCGACCTCGTGCTCGAACACCGCTCCCCCGACACTCCGGTGATCATCGGCCGGGACATCGCCGGGCCGGATGAGTCGATCAAGATCGTCCGGTTGGCCGACCTCGATCCGGCCGATGTCGACATGCGATGCCTGCTCATCGTCGGCTCGTCACAGACGACCGTCGTCGAGAACCCGCACGGGACAATGGTATTCACACCGAGGCACTATCCGAGCTGAGCCGAATCGCGATGGATGCCCACCGCGGTGGGCATCCATCGGCAATCCTTCGCAGTGGCCGCCCGGCGCCCCGGATCTACCCGATCGGGGGTAGCTGGACGACCTGCCCGGCGTAGGCCAGCCCGGCCCCGAAGCCGAGCAGCAGAGCCGTGTCGCCCGGGTGAGCCTGGCCGGAACGGAGGAGCTGTTCCATCGCCATCGGGATCGACGCCGCGCTGGTGTTGCCGGTCTCGGCGATGTCGCGGGCAACGGCGACGGTATCGGGCAGTCCCAGGGTCCGGATCAGCGCGTCGGTGATGCGGCTGTTGGCCTGGTGCGGCACGAAGGCGTCGAGGTCGTCGGCGGTGACTCCGGCCTTGTCCAACGCGGTACGACACGCCTTCTCCAGGAACGTCACCGCCCACCGGAACACAGCCTGACCGTTCATCCGGATATACGGACGCTCCGCCTCGGCACCCTTCTCCGCCACCTCCGCGAAGTACTGGGTGAAGTCCTTGTCCTGCTTGATCGCCGCGGTCTGACTCCCATCCGAGCCCCACGCGACCGGGCCGATGCCCTCGACATCGGACGGGCCCACCACGACCGCACCGGCACCGTCGGCGAAGATGAACGCGCACGTGCGGTCGGAGGTGTCGAGAAGGTCGGACAGCCGTTCCACACCGATCACCAGGACGTGTCGCGCCTGCCCGGCGCGCACGAGGCTCGCGGCGTTGCCGAGCGCGTAGCAGAAACCGGCGCATCCGGCGGAGATGTCGTAGGCGGCGGTGTCGTGCATACCGAGTTCAGTCGCCACCACCGCGCCAGCCGACGGCCCCAGCACCATCTGCGACGAGGTAGCCAGCACGACCGCGTCTATCTGCTCGGCTATCAGACCCGCGGCGGCGAGCGCGTCGCGGGCGGCGGCCACGCTCATCGAGACGATGGTCTCGTCCGGCTCGGCCCAACCACGGGCGGTAATGCCTGACCGGGTCCGGATCCACTTGTCGGTGGAGTCGATCCGGTCGACGATCTCAGAATTGGGGACTACACGTCGGGGCCGGTACACGCCGAGACCTAGAAGGGCCGCATGAGCGACCGGATTTGCAGTGGCAATGGGGGCGGGCACAGCATCCTCTCCATGTGAACCGATCAGTCCACATGACTCAGATCTAACATGAACCGATCGGTCCACACAACCCGAAAGAGGTTCGCATGACCACAGCACGCCCGCGCGCTCGGCTCCTCGCGAGCACCATTGCGATGGTGCAGGAGTTCGGGGTGCACGGTGCCGGACTGGCGGAATTGCTCAAACGCAGCAATACCTCGCGGAATTCGCTGTATCAGCACTTCCCGGCCGGTAAGAGTGAGGTCGTGGAGACAGCCACCCGGATCGTGTCGAGGGTAGTCGGTTCGCATCTGAGCGTGATGGCCGAACAGCTGCCGACCACGGCGTCGACCGATCAATGGCTGGACGAACTGCTTGCATTCTGGCGTCGTCCGCTCGAATCCAGCGACTATCGGCTGGGCTCGTTCATTATGGCGGCAGCGTTGGACGAGCTCGATCCGGCGGTCCAATCCGCCGCCGGTCAGGCGTTCACCGAGTGGACGACACTGCTCTCCGACGGCCTGGTTCTGACCGGGCTCGACAACTCGACTGCGCGCTCGCTCGCGGGAGTGCTCCTGTCGGTCATCGAGGGGGCAATCGTCCAGAGTCGCGCCCTCAAATCGAGCGAACCCTTCACCGACGCACACTCCCAACTCAAGCTGCTATTGGGGTATCACCTCGCACACGGCCAGGCAGCAAAACTGGTCTGACCACTTGACCACCTGAGGTCCGGCGCATAGCGTCGGTGACATGGATCTCACACCTGTCCGGCGCAGGTCGATTCCTGACGACGTGTTCGACCAACTGCTCGACGGGGTCGTCGGGGGCCGTCTCGCGCCGGGTCAGGAGCTACTCAGCGAGCGACGAATGGCGGAGACGCTGGGCGTGTCCCGGCCCGCTGTCCGCGAGGCACTCAACCGGATTTCCGCACTGGGCCTGGTCGACGTCCGGCAGGGCGGGGCTACGGTCGTCAACGATCTGCGGCGGCGGGCCGGGCTGGACTTGCTGCCAAAACTGCTGGTCCGGGAAGGCGAGATCGATCTTGCGGTGGCCCGCAGCATTCTCGAGGCACGGCTGTGGAACGGCCCCAAAGTTGCCGAACTGGCCGCTGAGCGCGCGCCCGGCGACTGCGCCGACGCCCTCGACGCGGTCCTCGACGCGCTCGAGACCGATGCCGATCCGGTGCAGCGTCAGCGGCGAGCCCTGGACTTCTGGGATCTGGTCGTCGACGGCGCGGATTCCATTACGTTCAGACTGATGTTCAACACTCTGCGCGTGGCGTACGAGCCGATGCTCGACGCGCTCGCGGTGGTGATGGAGGCAGAGGTCAGCGAGGTGGACCGCTATCGCTCGATCGTCGGCGCCATCCGCGAGCGAGACTCCCACGCGGCCTTCGAGGCAGCCCACGCTCTACTCGAACCCGCGACGACCCTGCTCTGTGCGGCCCTCGACTCGGCCCGCGACCATGACAGGGAGGACGCATGACCACGACACGACTGAACTCCCCGGCGTTCGGACGCGATGTCACGCTCGGCAGTGCATTCCGCGAGTTCGCCCGGCATCCGAGTCCGTGGTTCATCGGTGTCATGTTCCTCGGTGCGCTGGCCGCACGCATTACCATCGGCAGCTGGAGCTGGGCCGATGCACTCGTCCCGCTGGTGATGCTCGCCCTGTTCCCAGTACTGGAGTGGGTGATACACGTCTTCGTCCTGCACTGGCGCCCACGACGCCTGGCCGGGCTGACAGTCGACCCGTTGCTGGCCCGCAAACACCGCGCACATCACAGCGATCCTCGGGACATTCCACTGGACTTCATTCCCGCACCGGTGTTCCTGTGGCTCACGCCGCTACTCCTGACGATCACGGTGTTCGTCGCCCCACGAATCGAATGGGGCCTGACGTTCCTGGTGACGATCACCGCTCTCGGTCTCGGCTACGAGTGGACCCACTTCCTCATCCACACCGACTACAAGCCGAGGACTGTTCTCTACCAGGCGACGTGGCGGCACCACCGTAACCACCACTACCGCAACGAGCACTACTGGTTCACGGTCACCACGTCCGGCACCGCCGACCGCCTGCTCGGCACCGAACCCGACCCCGACACCGTCGAGAAATCCCCCACCGCCAAGCACCTACACGGGCTGGACAACTCGAGCAGGTAGGACCATCGAAGATCAACTGGCGGCGTCCTCCCGCAAGGTGTGCGCGACAAGCGCATTGGCGTGCCCACGGCCGAGTCCGTGCGTGGACTCGAGCCAGTTGACGATCTCCATGTGCTTGGTGAGGTCGGAGCCGCGAATGAGATCCTTCCACTCACTGATCGGTTTGCCGTACTTCTTCTCGATCGACGGAAAGTAGGATGCGGGGCCCTTCACCGGTTCAGCCATGGACCGCACGCTACCGGTGGGCTACGACTCGCGCGCGGATCGAGCGCACCCATTCACCCGGATCCCACCTGCCGGGTCGCGATCGCGCGATCGGATAGCACGCCAAACCGATGAGTACAGCGCTGAAGTGCCCGATCGCGGTGAACGTCAGCGTGCCGAGGAGCGGCAAACCGTAGACCAGCAGCACGCCGATCACGTAGAGGAACCGCCACGGCGACGAGATCCGGTAGGTCAGCACCGCCGTCACGCCGGCCAGCGCATAGCTGACACCGACGTCGAGGGTGTTCACCGCAGATTCCGGTGCCTGTCCGTGACGGATGGCCAGATAGAGCACGCCTTCGCTGAGGTAGGTGGCACCGACGTGTGCGATGGCCGCGACCGACAGCCACCGCCAGGTTCCCAACCACCGTTCCGCGGGGACGTGGAAGAGGTTGAACAGCACAAAATACCCGAGCCAGCCCCCGCCGGCGAGCCAGAGTGCACTGGTGATGAGGACACGAATCGGGTCCTCTTGCAGCTGGTGCAGGTTGGTCGAGCGGTTTCCGAGAACGTGGTTCAGGGCATCCGGCGACAGGCGGTGCATCACCATCGTCGTCACGAACAGGATTGCGAGCCACACGAAGGTTCCGGGGGCACGACGGACGTACGCCCACGAGGCAGCCGGAATCTGCGACAACTGGAACCGCCGCACGGTGTCCACCGACTCAGTATGAACCCGATAGGCCGGCCAGCGTTGCTTCCGGGGCCGGGCTGCGCAGTGTGGCCCAGGCGGTGTTCGGGCAATTCACCTGCGGTGAGCCGGCAGACCCCCGCGATCGGCCGTCGCTACCCCGCTACGTCGCGACGGCGGAACCCCGGGAGTGCGATAGCGACGAGAACTGCGACCGTACCCAGGGAAACGAGGACAGCGGGAGCTGACAGTCCGTTGCGGAGCGGATCGTGTCCGGCGTACTGATAGAACGGCGAGAACTTCTGCCAAGGCTCGAGCCAGGACACGATCGGGCCGAGCCCATTGACGACGTACGCGAGCACAGCGGCGACGGCGGGCACGGCACGGCTGATCACGGTGTGCCCGGTCAGCGCGCCGAGGGTGGCCGCGAGCGTGCCGTACACGAGCGCGAGCAACGACAGATGCACCATCGTCCCAGCGACATTGCCGGCAGGCAGGTTCATGCCGACCAGTCCACCCTCGGCGACCAGAGCAACCCCGGTCACCGCCCCGAGCAGGGCAATCCCCACCGCCATCGCGGCGAACTTCTCCAGGAAAATCCGGCTGCGGCCGATCGGGCTGGACAGCAGCAGGTCCAGGGTGCGGTGCTCCTCCTCGCCCGCGACTGCCGCGGCACCAGTAGCGATCGCGTACAGGAGCAGCAAGAGTGGACCCATGAACGACAGCAGTTCCACCTGCACGTAACCGACCGGAGTCGACATGTCCGCACCGGACATCGCAAACAGCGCCCGCATCGCTTTCGGCATCTGTTCGACGAAGTCACTGATCGACGGTTGGTCTCGCACACTCGGCCAGATCGCGACATACATGGCGACAAGCAGCACCAGCCCCACCGCCCAGGCGGGCAGTGATCGACGCTGATCCCACAGTGACTTGGTGAAGACGGTACGGGTGGACACCGCCCGGCTGAACCCGATGTCCGGCATCACCGATCCCCCGATCCGTACAGCGCGATGAAGGTCTCGTCGAGACTCGCCTCAGCGCATTCGAAGTCGATGAGGGTATGCCGTGCTACGCGCTTGACGAGTGCGTCCAGCGCAGACTCCGGTGCACTGCACCGGAGGGTGGCGCCGTCGACCACGAGGTCGCGCACCCCCGCGACGTACCTGAATTCTTCGGCATCGAGTGGATCCGAGAACTCGGCGACGACATGGTGCAGCGATTTCGCCTGCAGGTCCTGGAGTCTCTCGACGGCCACCAGACGGCCCTCGCGTAAGACCCCGACGCGGTCCGCGATGCGCTGCACCTCGCTCAAGACGTGGGATGACAGCAACACCGTCCCTCCTGCGGCGGTGTGCTCGCGCAGGATGGCGTGGAACTCGATTTGCACGAGCGGATCCAACCCGCCGGTCGGCTCGTCGAGGATCAGCAACTCGGGCCGCGTCATCAACGCAAGCACCAGAGCGAGCTTCTGCCGGTTTCCCTTGGAGAGGGCGCCTACCGACTTACCGAGTTCCAGATCGAGTCGGGCGGCCACGGCGCCGGCGTACTGAACGTCCCGGTCCCGCCGCAGATTCTGCAGATAATGGATGTGCTGGCGCCCAGTCATGCGTGGATACAGGGCAAACTCGCCGGGAACGTAGCCGACCCGTCGACGAAGAGCCGCGGACGACGCCCACGCGTCTGATCCGAACAGTTCTGCGGTCCCCGCCGTAGGTCGTAGCATCCCCATCAGCAACCGCAACGTGGTGGATTTTCCGGCGCCATTGGGGCCTAGGTACCCGAACACCTCGCCGCGCTCGATACACAGGTCGACCCCGGAAAGCGCGGTCAGCCGACCGTAAGTCTTCGTCAGATTCTCGGTGCGCACCACCACATCGACAGCAGAGGCCATCTCTCGACGATGCCAACTTCGCTGTCGGGCCTGCTAGTGCCTTTCGGCCTCCAATGGTCGGCCCCGACTCCCGGTGCGCCCGAAGTTGGGCGGTCACTGCCCCACTCCCGGCGGCCGCCAGGAGCCGAACCGACTTCTGAAACCGCCGCTCTCCTCCTGGTCGGAGTTGTGTGAGCTATCCGTGAGATCGCCGTGTCCGGTTCTACTGACCAGAATCGGCGACTCTTTCCGAATTTCCATATATTCCGTCTCGTACGAACTCCCATGGCATGAGTGACCTGATGACAGATCGAGAAATCATGACTACGGAAGCTCGGGTGCCAATGCCCACCGAACGGCCGCATCGAGACTCGACACCGACAACACCCCCGACGGAATCGGCGGCCGCGCCACCAGGACCACCGGAATCCGCAACCGGCGGGCGGCCTCGAGCTTGGCGGACGTGAGCATTCCCCCGCTGTTCTTGGTCACCAGTACGTCTATCCGATGCTCCCGCATCAGCGCGACCTCGTCCTCGACACTGAACGGCCCCCGCTCGAGCAGCAACTGCGACCGTGAGGGCGCCACCACCTCGGGCGGGTCGATCGCCCGGATCAGGAACCACCCGGAACAGTCGGCGAAGGCATCGACGCCCTGCCGGCCGATCGTCAGGAACACCCGCTCCCCCAGCGCGGCCACGAGACGCGCCGCGGCCGCCAGATCGGCGACCTCGTGCCAGCGGTCCCCCGTAGCCGCCTCCCATCCCGCCCGACGCAGCACCAGCAGCGGCACCCTCAGGCGGGCGCACGCCAGTGCAGCGTTCGCCGTGATCCGGGCCGCGTACGGATGGGTAGCGTCCACGACGGCGTCGATGGCGTTGACGCTCAGCCAGTCCGCGAGTCCCTCGACACCACCGAAGCCGCCGATCCGAACCTCCCCCACCGGCAGGGCCGGTTCTCGGACCCGTCCGGCGAGCGACGAGATCACTGTCACCGACGGATCCTCCTCGAGCCGCACTGCGAGATCGCGTGCCTCCCGGGTGCCGCCGAGGACGAGGATCCTGCGCATCAGTGAGTGGTGCGGGACCGGGTAGCCGAATACAGGTAGCTGTCCGGGAAACCGGCGGCCGCCAGGACCCGGCCAACGATCACGACGGCGGTCTTCGTCACCCCGGCTGCATGTACCTGCTCCACGAGCGTGGCGAGGGTGCCGCGCAGCACGATCTCGTCGGGCCGACTCGCGAACGCGACCACCGCTGCCGGACAGTCGGATCCGTAGTTCTCGGAGAGTTCCTCGACAATCTGCTCGATCCGGTGCGCGCCGAGATGGATGACCATCGTGGCGCCGCTGCGACCAAGCGACCTCAGGTCCTCCCCCTCGGGCATCGCGGTCGACAGCGTCGATACCCGCGTGAGGATGATCGACTGCGAGACCCCCGGCACCGTCAACTCACGTCCCAGCGCGGCGGCGGCGGCGGTGAAGGCGGGAACCCCGGGAACGATGTCGAACGCCACACCGGCGGCTTCGAGACGTCGTACCTGTTCGGCGACTGCCGAGTAGATCGACGGGTCTCCCGAGTGCAGTCGCGCCACATCGAGCCCGGCCTCGTCCGCGGCGATGATCTGTTCGACGATCTCGTCGAGACTCATGCGGGCGGTGTCTATCAGTTCCGCGTCGTCGCGGCACAGCGTGAGCAGTTCGGCCGGCACGAGACTGCCCGCATACAGGCACATCGGGCTCTCGGCGATGATCCGTGAGGCACGCAGTGTGATCAGGTCCGGGGCGCCCGGCCCGGCTCCGATGAAGTGGACTGTCATGTCGTTTCCCTTTCGGTGTGGTCAGGCTCGACCTCCGAGCTGCGCGGCTTGTCCACCGACCATTGCGCCACGGGCAGCTGCGGGCGCCAGGCGGTGAATCCGCCGAGCGATTCGCCGCGGTAGATCTGGAACTTGCGCAGCTCCCCTCCGTGCCGCGCGTGCCACTGCAGCACCAGCGACTCCGATTCCGCGGTGACGACGTTGACGACCATCCGTCCACCGGGCCGTAGCCGTTGCCAGCAAGCGTCCAGCATCCCGTCCTGTGTGACACCGCCCCCGACGAAGATCGCGTCGGGGGAATCTGTCTCGTGGACGAACGCATTCGGCGCCTCCCCGCGAATCCGCAGCGCCGGAACACCGAGTGCCGCAGCATTTTCGCGGATCTGCGCGATCCGGGAGTCCGCACGCTCGTACGCGACTGCGCGACAACGCGGGTCGGTGCGCATCCACTCGATGCCGATGGTCCCCGACCCTCCGCCGACGTCCCACAACAACTCCCCGGGCGCAGGAGCGAGGACGCTGAGGGTGAGCGCACGCATCTCGTGTTTGGTCATCTGCCCGTCCCCGCGGAACGCGGAATCGGGTAGCCCCGGAATCCGGGTCAGGCGTGCGGCATCGGCGCCCCTGATCTCGAGCGCGATCACATTGAGCGGGTCTCCGGCGGGCCGATCCCAGTCCGACACGATGCCACCGGCCACTGCTTCGGCCGGTCCGCCGAGCTGTTCGAGCACGGTCATCCGGGAAGGGCCGAAACCTCTGCCACACAGCAGTTTCGCGACGGCCGCCGGGGTGTGCTGATCATTACTGAGCACCAGCAATCGGGCGCCGTCGAGCAACTCCGGCGCCAGCGTCACAACGGGACGATTCACCAGGCTGACGGTGGGCGTCTCATGCAGCGCCCACCCCAACCGGGCACACGCGAGCGACACCGACGAAGGGTGCGGGATCACCCGGATCCGGTTGGGCCCCAGCACCCGGCCCAGGGTGACGCCGATGCCGTAGAACATTGGGTCGCCGCTGGCCAGGACGCACACTCGCTGGTCGCGGTGCTCGTCGAGGAGACCCGGCAACGCCGGCAGCATCGGCGATGGCCACGGCACCCGGATCGCGCCGGACGCGGGAATCAGATCCAGCTGCCGGGACGATCCCATGAGCACCTCGGCGCCGACGATCGCCGCCTGCGCCCGAGCCGAGAGTCCGTCCCAACCGTCGGCGCCGATCCCGACGACCAGGACCGGATCCTGCGGGGTCGTAGCGATCATCGAGGCAACCGGCGCCACACGAACTGCGGCAGCAGCCGCATCGCGAAGAACACCGGCCGCAGCAGACCCGGCACCCACACCCGATCGCTGCCCTTGTGCAGGCCCCGTACCACGGCGTCCGCTACCTGCTGCGGCGTGCTCGGGAATGGCGCCGCCTTCATCCCCTCGGTCATGCGTCCGATCACGAAACCCGGCTGTACCAGCAGCAACCGCACCCCGCTGCCGTGAAGCGCGTCGCCGAGACCGGACGCGAAACCGTCCAACCCGGCCTTCGCCGAGCCGTACACGTAATTGGCCCGGCGCACCCGCACGCCGGCAACGGACGAGAACACCACAATCTGCCCGGATCCACGGGCCCGCATCAGATTCGCAAGGTGCGTGAGCACGCTGACCTGGGCGACGTAGTCGGTGTGCACGACCGCGAGCGCGTGAGCCGCATCTTCCTCGGCACGGGTCTGATCGCCCAGCATCCCGAACGCCAGCACCGCAACCCCGATGGGCCCGTAATCCTCGACGATCGCGGACAGCACCGCGGAATGCTCGGACACCCGATCCGCGTCGAACTCGACGCAATGCACGGCCGCGGCACCGGCGTCGAGCAGGGTGTGGGACTGCGATTCCAACTCGGCGCTGCGCCGCGCGGCCAGGACGACGACGCGTCCCGGGGCCAGCCGCTGCGCGACCTCGAGTCCGATCTCGCTGCGGCCGCCCAGCAGCACCACTGTTCCCGGGGCGTACTCCGTGTCACTCACCCCTCCAGTGTCCCGGATTCGGGGACCTCCACTACCGTCGGGGCATGGCCCGCACCCCGTCCACTCCCGCGCACCTCACCGACGAGGCCGCCTCGTTCCTCCGCGAGCGGCATCTGGCGACCATGACGACCCTGCGCAAGGACGGAACACCGCACGTCGTGGCGGTGGGATTCACCTGGGATCCGGAGCGTTCGATCGCGCGGGTGATCACCAACGACACTTCACAGAAGGCGCGAAACGCCGATCGCGGCGGGTACGCCGCCGTCAGCCAGGTCGACGGCGGTCGCTGGCTCACATTGGAGGGCTCGGCGCGGGTGATGTCGGATCCGGCGTCGGTAGCGGAAGGCGTAGAGCGTTATGCGGTCCGCTATCGGCAGCCGCGCGAGAACCCCACCCGGGTGGTCATCGAGATCGCCGTCGAACGCGTGATGGGATCGGCGATTCTCGTCGAACGCTGAACTCGCCGATCCGGCACCCGCCTCAGCCGGGCAGGACGGTCAGCCCGTGCGGGCGCAGATTCATCGACTCGCATCCGTCGGCAGTGACGACCACGATGTCCTCGATCCGGGCGCCCCACCGGCCCCGGAAGTAGATGCCCGGCTCGATACTGAAAGCCATGCCTTCCACCAGTTCGACGGTGTTGCCGGCGACGATGTACGGCTCCTCGTGAACCGACAGCCCGATGCCGTGCCCGGTGCGGTGCACGAACACCTCCGCGAGGCCGGAATCGGCAAGCAGGTCGCGGGCCGCGGCGTCGACGGATTCGGCCGTCACGCCGGGGCGCACCGATTCGACGGCCGCCCGCTGCGCGGCCTCCAGGATCGCGATCTGACCGGCGACCTCCCGATCCGGCTCACCGAGGACGTAGGTACGGGTGGAGTCCGAGTTGTATCCGGGCTCGACCGGTCCGCCGATATCTATCACCACGACATCGCCCGACTCGATGACTCGATCCGAGACCTCGTGGTGCGGATCGGCCCCGTGCGGACCCGATCCGACGATCACGAACGCCGCCTCGGTGTGGCCCTCCTCGAGAATGGCAGCGGTGATGTCCGCAGCGACCTCGGCCTCGGTGCGCCCAGGCCGCAGCCACTCGCCCATCCGTGCGTGCACCCGGTCGATCGCCGCACCCGCCCGGCGCAACGCCTCGATCTCCGCCTGGTCCTTGATCATTCGCAGCTCCCGCAGCACCCCGGTCGCGAGCACCGGCACCGTCCCGAACCGCCGAGCCAGTGGGATCAGGTGCAGCGCAGGCATCGCGTCGGTAACCGCGGTGCGCGCCGCCTCCGGCAGCAGACCCGCGACGAGTTCGTACGGATCGACGCCATCGACCCAGTCGTGCACCGGCAGGTCCAACTCGGCGACCGCCGAATCGCCCAGGGACGCAAGCTCGAGACGAGGCAGCACAACGGACGCCCCACTGCCGTCCGCTGGCACCACCAGGCAGGTGAGCCGCTCGAACGAGTCCGCCCGCGATCCGACGAGGTAGCGCAGATCCGGTCCGGGAGTGATCAGCAGGCCGTCCAGCCCGGCGTTCTCTGCGAGCCGGGCCGCACGTGCCAGGCGATCGGCATAGACCGTCGTCGGGAACCGGGAAGCGTCAGCGCTGTGCCATGGGGAACTGTGGCGACTCTGAGAACTCATGCAGTTCAGGCTAGGCCCTCATCGATCGGCCCGCCGCTGGTGCCCGCCGACAGGTGACCGGACGCTTGCCGCAATCACGGGCGGAACTCTGGGATCCTGCCATGCTCCGTCTCATCATTTCCGGCGAATCCTGCTGAGACGACCTACCACGTGAGTGCGCCCGGTTTGGCAGGATGGGGCGCATGAGTGGCCCTTTGCTGTTGCTGGACGGTGCAAGTCTGTGGTTCCGGGCGTACTACGCCCTACCCGAATCGATGACGGCCCCGGACGGTCGACCGGTGAACGCGGTACGCGGCTTCACGGACATGGTCGCAGCGCTGATCACCCGACATCGTCCGACGCGCCTGGCGGTGTGCCTGGATCTGGACTGGCGACCGCAGTTCCGGGTGGACGCGGTCCCGTCCTACAAGGCCCACCGCGTCGCGGTCGGCTCCGACGGGTCGGCCGAGGAGGTGCCCGACACCCTCACCCCACAGGTCGACATGATCATGGAGGTGCTCGGGGCGGCGGGCATCGCGACCGCCGGCGCCATCGGGTTCGAGGCCGACGATGTGCTGGGAACCATTGCCGCGCAAGAGAAGCAGGACGACGTGGTGGTGGTCAGCGGCGACCGTGACCTGCTGCAAGTAGTCGCCGACGATCCCGTTCGCGTCCGCGTCCTCTATGTCGGCCGCGGGCTGGCAAAGGCCGAACTGTTCGGGCCCGCCGAGGTTGCCGAGAAGTATGGAGTACCCATCGATCGTGCCGGCCAGGCGTACGCGGAGCTGGCACTGCTTCGCGGCGACTCCTCCGACGGTCTGCCCGGCGTCAAAGGCGTCGGCGAGAAGACGGCGTCCGCCCTGCTCCTGCAGCACGGCTCGGTCGCCCAGCTACGGGAGGCGGCGCTCGATCCGGACTCCGACATGGCCAAGGGCGTACGCGCCAAACTCGCCGCTGCGACCGACTATCTCGACGCGGCACTTCCAGTGGTCCGCGTAGTGACCGACGTCGACGTCCAACTGTCCCGCCCCGATGCGCTGCCGACCGCACCACCGGATCCCGATCGACTCGCCGGCGTTGCGGCAGAACTGGGTGTGGAACGTTCGGTCGCCCGGCTACTCGCTGCGATGGCAGCTGCGTGACCGAACCGCGGTCCTGAGCCGGCTAGCTCGGCCGGCTCACCTCATAGGTGCCGTCGTTGTCGGTGAACGTGACGGTGACCTTCTTGGCTGTGCCGTCGACGGTCAGCGAGCAGGTGAACGACTCCCCCTTGACCACCTTCTGCCCGGACGGGCAGTCCACGCCGCTGACCGCGCGGGCACCGTAGGAGTCGGTGACTACCTGCTCGACGCCGTTCTGGACGGCGGCCTGATCGAGAGTCTTGCTGCCGAACGGTGCAACGACCAGCAATACGACGCCAGCAATCGCCGCAATCGCAACCAGGCCGATCCCGATCCACAGCAGCGGCTTCGACTTGTTACCCGACGCGGTCGGCGGCGCCCCCCACTGACTGGGCGGCTGCTCGCCGTACTGCTGCTGCGGATAGCCCTGCGGCGCATTCCACTGCGGTTGTGGCTGCTGCGGCGCCCAGTGCGGACCGGGCATCTGCGGAGGCGTGGGCCCGGGGCCCGGCTGATTCCACTGCGGAACACCGGGCACGGGCTGACCCCACGCCGGGGCGCCAGGGGCCTGTCCCCACTGTGGAGCCTGCACCGGCTGCCCCGGATACTGCTGACCCCACTGAGATCCAGGGTTCTGCTGTCCCGGCCACTGCGGTTCCGGAGCCGAGTGCGCCCCGTGCTGCTCACCCTGTCCGCCTTGCGGCGCCCGCTGGTCGCGGGGATCGTTCGGTCCGTGCGGTGCGCTCATCTCGCGTCTGCTCCCTCGGGTGCGTTGACCGCTACGACGCCGCGAAGTGGGTCAGCAGCGCCTGGACCTCGTAGATGTTCGCACCCTTGGAAAACTGCTTCTGAATCGGTGCGGGATTGCCCGAGATCCAGATCTTGAGCTCGGCATCCAGGTCGAAGGTACCGGCCGTCTCGACGGAGAAGTGCGTGATCGATCTGTACATGATGCTGTGGTACTCCACCTTGCGTCCGGTGATGCCCTGCTTGTCGACCAAGATCAAGCGACGGTTGGTGAAGATGAACGAATCGCGAATCAGCTGATAGGCCATATGAATCTGTTCGCCGTGGCCGAGAAGCCGCCCGAACTCGTTCTGCGCCACACCAGGCTCGATCGCCCCGGCGTTACCCATCAATCCATCCATCAAGCCCATGAAGTAGCCCTCCGCTGATCCGACTCGATCGATAGACTACGCAGTCCGTTTCACACGCAGAAGCGCGGCCCACACCTTTCGGTGCGGGCATGCCGCGTCCCGGCGCTCGTGAACGGCCGTGAGCTACTGCGTCAGATGTGCGGGTTTGTTGGTAACGCCCTCGATATCGCTCACCGTTGCATCGATCAACTGATGGGCGAGATCCGCGAGCGCCCGGGCCGTGGCGAGCTCGTCCCCGATTTCGGGGACATTGCGATCCGCAGGGTTACGTCGGGCCAGTCCGACGCCGACCAGGGTCGTGTCGCGCGTCTCCAGGCGGGCGGTGGATCGGGTCTGCAACTCGTGCTCGTCGATCTTGATCTCCATGGACCAGTTCTTCGCGTCCATTCTGGAACTCCTCTCGCTCCGCGCCCCACCGATGTCACCCGGAGGGGCCACACGAGACATTCAACGTCGGTCGAGGGCCGGCCGATAGGGGCATTCGGCCTCGCACTGCGCTACGTCGCGGCGACTGCCACCACACCGCGCCGGATCGCGCCGACCGCCCGCGCTGCCGCCTTCGCGACCTTGGCGTCAGCCGATGTCGAGTGCACCTGGTCGAGCAGGTCGATGACCTGCCGACACCACCGCACGAAATCACCGGCCGAAAGCTCACGGCCCTGCGATCCGGCAGCGATCAGTGCATCCACCAGTGACTCGTCACTCGCCCACCGATAGATCGCGGTCACGAATCCGAGGTCCGGCTCCCGGGTCAGCGGCAGTTTGTGCCGAACCTCGTCCGCCCGAAGCTCGCCCCACACCCGGACCGTCTCGGCCAGTGCCTGACGCAACGGGACCGTAGGCCCACGATCGGGCGCCTCGGCGTCCTGCCGCGACTCGTACACCACGGCCGAGACGACGGCAGCCAACTCGGCCGGGGACAGCCCCTTCCAAACGCCCCGGCGCAGGCATTCGGCCACCAGAAGGTCACTTTCGCAGTAGATTCTGCCGAGCCGCTGGCCGTCCTCGGTTGCCTTGGGGTGCTTCCCGGCGGAAATGTACTCGCGCTCGGTGAGCAGCGCGACGATCCGGTCGAAGGTACGTGCCAGCGAGTGTGTGGTCGCGGCCACCTTCTGCCGCATCGTGTCGGTCTCCCGGGCGAGCCGGTTGTACCGTTCTCCGATCCGGCTGAGCTGTTCGCGGTCGGCCCGCGTGTGGCACGGGTGGTCGCGCAGCGCACGGCGCAGGGCAGCGATTTCCCTGTCCTCGCCACCGCTCCTGCTCCGCTTGGTCTTCCGTGGTGGCGTGATGCCGGTGCTGCGCAATGCGGAGGCGAGGTCCCGCCGCACGCGCGCGGTGCGGTGGTCCACATGCCGCGGAAGTCGCATCCGGCCCAGCGAGCGGGCCGGCACCGGGAAGTCCGCCGCACTGAGGCGTCCAGCCCACTTCTCCTCCGTCAGCACCATCGGACGCGGATCGTTGGGGTTCGTGTCCGGTTCGAGCACGACGGCCAGCCCGGAGCGCTTCCCGACGGGAATCGCGATGACGTCGCCCCGACGCAATGCCACCAGTGACTCCGCGGCCGCGCCCCTGCGGTCGGCCCGGCCCTGCCGCTCGAGCGACCGTTCCCGGCTGCGTAGACGCTCCCGCAGTTGCGCATACTCGAAGTATTCGCCGTCGGCACCGCCGAGCTTCTCCCGCAACTCGTCCAGCGCCGCCTCGTTGCGCTCGATGCCCCGGGTGAGCCCGACAACCGACCGGTCCGCCTGGAACTGTGCGAACGAACGTTCCAGGAGTGCCCGGGATTCGGCCGCACCCATCCGGTCGATCAAGTTGATCGACATGTTGTAAGCCGGGCGGAACGAGCTCCGCAGCGGGAAGGTTCGGGTCGAAGCCAGCCCAGCGACATCCGCCGGTTCGACACCGGGCTGCCACAGCACCACCGCATGGCCCTCGACGTCGATGCCTCGACGGCCCGCACGACCGGTCAGCTGCGTGTACTCGCCCGGCGTCAGTTCGGCATGGGTGTCACCGTTGTATTTGACCAGCCGCTCGAGCACCACTGATCGGGCTGGCATGTTGATCCCCAATGCCAATGTCTCGGTTGCGAACACCGCGCGGACGAGTCCGTTGACGAACAGTTCCTCCACCGTCTCGCGGAACGCGGGCAGCATCCCGGCGTGGTGCGCCGCGAAACCCCGCTCCAGCGCCTCACGCCAACCCCAGTAGCCGAGGACTTCGAGGTCACCGCGAGGCAGGTCACGGGTGTGCTTGTCGATGATCACGCGGATCCGCTCGGTCTGCTCCGGCGTCGTCAGCCGCAGCCGCGAACGCACGCACTGACCGAGCGCTGCTTCACAGCCCGCGCGACTGAAAATGAACGTGATCGCCGGAAGCAGGCCCTCCTCGTCGAGCCTCGCGATCACCTCGGGACGCGGCAACGGCCGGTGATCACTCGAGCGCCCCCGGCCGCGGCCCCGCGGTTCCCACTCGTTCATCCGGTCGAGCGCCAGCCGCTGCTTCACATGCCGTGCCAGGTCCTGATCGACCACCACCTGGCGTCCACTCGCCGGCGTCGCCTTCGAGTCGAACAGGTCGAAAAGCTGCCGACCGACCATGATGTGCTGCCATAGCGGGATCGGACGGTTCTCGTCGACGACGATCGCTGTATCGCCGCGCACTGCCTCCATCCAGGCGCCGAACTCTTCGGCGTTGCTGACCGTCGCGGACAGGCTCACCAGCCGCACGTCCTCGGGGAGGTGGAGAATCACTTCCTCCCACACCGCGCCGCGGAAACGATCGGCCAGGTAGTGGACCTCGTCCATGACGACGTGCGACAGACCGCGCAGCGCCGGAGACTCCGCGTACAGCATGTTGCGCAGCACCTCGGTCGTCATCACGACCACGGGCGCATCGGAGTTGATGCTGGTATCGCCGGTGAGGAGCCCGACGGCGTCCTTGCCGTACCGCTCGCACAGTTCGGCATACTTCTGATTGCTCAGCGCCTTGATCGGGGTCGTGTAGAAGCACTTTCGGCCGGCCTCGAGAGCGAGGTGCACGGCGAACTCCCCCACGACCGTCTTACCGGCCCCGGTGGGGGCACACACCAGCACGCCGTGGCCGCCCTCGAGCGCCAGGCACGCCTGTATCTGGAACGGGTCGAGCGGGAAGCTCAGTTGCCGCGCAAACGAGTCGAGTTGGGTCTCAGCCCTCACAGCGTGTCCGAGTAATCCTGCGAACCGGACTTCGGGTCAGTCGACGGTTCCGGCGTAGCGGTCCCCACGGAGGTCGGCGCGGTGATCGTCGAGGCCTCCTCGTCGTCCAGAGCACCCCAGTTCTCCGAGTCGCGTCGAGCCTTCCGCCTGTCGTTGAGCCGCGCAATCTGCACGGCGACCTCGAACAGCACCGTCAGCGCCAGTGCCAACGCCAGCATCGAGAACGGATCCTGGCCAGGAGTCGCGATCGCGGCGAACACGAACAGCGCCATGATGAGTCCGCGGCGCCACGCCTTGAGCTTCTCGTACGAGAGCACCCCGACGACATTGAGCGCGACGATCAACAGCGGGATTTCGAAACTGACGCCGAAGATGATCAGCAAGTTGATGACGAACCCGAAGTACTGCGCACCACTGAGGGCCGTGATCTGAACGTTGTCGCCGATCGTCAACAGGAAGTGCAGGGCCTTCGCGACGACGACATACGCGAGCACAGCGCCTGCCACGAACAGCACCGACGCCGCAACGACGAAGCTGATCGCGTACTTGCGCTCCTTCGAGTGCATCCCTGGAGTGACGAAACCCCAGATCTGATACAGCCAGACAGGACACGCCATGACGATTCCGGCGGTGATCGCGACCTTGAATCGAAGCATGAACTGTTCGAACGGACCTGTCGCGAGCAGGCGACACCCACCATCCGTGCTCAGGTCCGCCCGGGCCGAGTCGGGCAACTCACAGTACGGTCCGCGCAGCAGATCGCCGAGGGTCTCGAGACCCAGAATCTGGTGGGAGTACCAGAAGAAACCGATGATCGTGGTCAGTACGATTGCGGCCACGGAAATCAGCAGTCGCGTCCGCAACTCGTACAGGTGATCGACCAGCGACATCGTGCCGTCTGGATTTACCCTGCGCCGACTGCGACGCGGGTCGAACGGAATTCGCACAGTGAGCCCTAGCCTTGGTCAGCCGTGTCCGGGGCGAGCGTACTCACCCCGGACGCGTGTGGAACGTGAACTAGGCCGACTTCGGCTCGGTATGCGACTTCGGGCTCTCCACGACGGTGGCGTCGATCGCCGGGGAGGGAAGCTGTGTGGCGGGGGCCGCAGTCGGTGCGGCACTCGCAGACGCATTGCCGTCGTTCTGCATCTCCTTGACCTCGCTCTTGAAGATCCGCAACGACCGGCCCAGGCCGCGTGCCGCGTCGGGAAGCTTCTTCGAACCGAACAGGATGATGACGACAAGCGCCACAATGGCCCAGTGCCAGGGGCTCATGGCTCCCATATTTACCTCCAGGTATCAGATGCCAACGATGCTACCGGACGTGTCTGCGTCGGTCTTGGTGCAAATGTCCTGTTCACCGTGACGTAACAACTGACCGGGGCGGTATCCACACGTCCCATCGTCTGGGTTCATGCAACCGCTATGCGAAGTTACTCCTTCGGATGCTTTCGCGGGCCTGATCAGCACGACCGGCGCGGTTGTGTCTCACACCTCGAGCGCGTCGTACGCATCGAGCGCGGCGCGCGCCCGGTCACGAACCGCCTCCACCAGTGCCGGCGGCCCCAGCACCCGAACTCCCGAGCCGAAACCGAGCACCAGGCGCGCCATCCAATCCTGCGCGCCATACCGCATGGTTGCCTCGACGGAGCCGTCCGGCAATGTCCGGACCGGATCCATCGGGTAGTTGTCGAGCACCCACCCGTGGTCCGGCGCCATCCGAAGCAGCGCCTGCGGCAGTGCGCTGTCGTCCGTGAAGAGCTCCAGGTGCTCGTCGGCGCGTAGCGCCATCTCGGGTGGGCGGGCCGGCTCTTCGAGTTCGATCGCCGCGTCGATCCGATCGAATCGGAACAGCCGCACACCCTCGGCCTGCCTACACCAGGCCTGCAAGTAGCTGTGATCGTCCACCAGCAGCGATCGGATCGGATCGACCACACGCTCGGACACCGCGTCCCGCGACGCCGAGTAGTAGGTCATGTGCAGCGCACGACGGTGCTCGAGGGCCGCCCGAACCCTGGCCGTCGTGGGATTCTCCGATGCGCCGTCGCGTTCCGACGAGTCGTCGGGGTCGGGGTCGGGGTCAGAATTGCCGCGGGCAGCGCTACCTGCCGCCGATTCGATCTTCGCGATCGCACCCTGAGCGGCCGTGGGATCGACCATGCCCGGCATCTCCGCGAGCGAACGCAACGCCACCAACAACACCGTCGCCTCGGTCGACGTCAGCCGGAGCGGTCGGTCCATGCCGGCCGAGAAAATGACGGTGATGCTGTCCTCGGAGAACGACAGGTCGATCAGGTCACCCGGCCCGTAACCCGGCAGCCCGCACATCCACAGCTGCCGCAGATCGTCCATCAGATTGGGCACCGTGACACCCAGTTCGCGCGCCGCATCTGCGGCACTGATCCCCGGGTTCGCCATGAAGTACGGCACCATATTGATCAGCCGCGCCAGACGCGACGACAGCCGACTGCTCATCACTGCACCCCCGCGTCAGAGACCACCGCGCCCACGGTCGTCGACGAGTCCGCCGCGAACCGCAGCTTCTCTCTGACCTCCGCGCGCAGAGAATCGGGCCCCAGCACGAGCGCGTCGATGCCATGCCCGGCGACAAGTCTGGCGATCCAATCCCACGACCGGACCGGGATCTCGAGGACGGTTCCGGGGCGGCCGTCGAACTGCCGCTTCTCACGAATTTCCCCGAGCCGCCGCAATTCCTGCGCCCGGCCTTCTGCCACCCACACCGTTGCTGTACCGGTGATCGCGCCCGCGCCGGTCACGGCATCGACAATGGCGCGCAGGTCGACACCATCCGGCTTCTGGACGGCGTTTTCCGGGCCTGTCGTCGTGACATCCTCGCCGATACGTGAGATCCGGAAGGTCCGCGTCGCACCTCGATCGACGTCGTGCCCGACGAGGTACCACCGGCCGTGCAATGTCACCACACCCCACGGTTCGACCGTGCGCAACACGTACGGCTCCGTGGGCGCAGAGCGGTGCGGGAACCGCACGACGCGCCCGGCATCGATGGCGTCGAGCAGCTTGCCGAGTGCGGCTTCGGACCCGCGGGTACGGGCCGGAATCGCGGCGACCGGCGCGCCGGCAAGCTCGGTATCGACCTGGACGCCCGCCGCACGCAGCTTCAGCAGTGCTCCCTGTGCCGCCGACGTCAGCTCCGGCGAACCCCACAACCGCGCCGCTACTGCGACCGCAGCAGCCTCCGCGCGGGTGAGGTCCACCTCCGGCAGCTCGTAGGCCGAGCGGTTGATCCGGTAACCCTCCACCGTCGAGAACCGGGAAGCTTGACCGGTCTCGAGGGGAATCCCCAGGTCCCTGAGCTCATTCTTGTCCCGCTCGAACATTCGGCTGAACGCCTCGGTACTCGCGGAATCGTCGTAGCCGGCCACACTGTCGCGGATCTTCTCCGCAGTGAGGAACTGCCGGGTCGACAACAGGCAGATGACCAGATTCATCAACCGTTCGACTTTGGATATCGCCACGTCGCCGAGCCTAACGGCTCCAGCGCAGACCGAGCGGCAGCAGATCCACAATTCGCCACACGGTCACATCGATGCGATGAGCCGTTCCACCCGCTCGTCAACGGACCGGAACGGATCCTTGCACAACACGGTTCGCTGCGCCTGGTCATTGAGTTTGAGGTGCACCCAGTCGACCGTGAAATCTCGGCCCGCGTCCTGAGCGGCCGCGATGAACTCCCCGCGCAGCTTCGCACGAGTGGTCTGCGGCGGCGTTTCGACCGCGGCCTCGATGGTCTCGTCCTCGGTGACCCGCTTCGCCAATCCCTTGCGTTGCAGCAGGTCGAACACGCCCCGACCACGCTTGATGTCGTGGTACGCCAGATCGAGCTGAGCGATCTTGGGATCGGCGAGCTCCATCCCGTACTTGTCCTGGTAGCGCTGGAAGAGCTTGCGTTTGATCACCCAATCGATCTCGGTGTCGACCTTCGCGAAGTCCTGGTTCTCGACCGCATCGAGGGTGCGGCCCCACAAATCGACCACCTGGTCGACCTGCGGATCCCGCTCCCGGGTTTGCAGATGCTCAACGGCCCGCGAGTAGTACTCACGCTGTATGTCGAGAGCGCTGGCCTGGCGGCCACCGGCGAGGCGGACCGGACGTCGGCCGGTCAGATCGTGGCTCACCTCGCGGATGGCGCGGATCGGATTATCGAGCGAAAAGTCACGGAACGACACTCCCGCTTCGATCATCTCGAGAACCAGTGCAGCAGTCCCGACCTTGAGCATCGTCGAGGTCTCGGACATGTTCGAGTCGCCGACGATCACATGCAGGCGCCGATACTTCTCGGCATCGGCATGTGGTTCGTCGCGGGTGTTGATGATCGGACGCGACCGCGTGGTCGCGGACGACACACCCTCCCAGATGTGCTCCGCGCGCTGTGAGAGACAGAACGTCGCGGCCTTGGGGGTCTGCAGGATCTTGCCCGCGCCGCAGATCAACTGACGGGTGACCAGGAACGGCAGCAGGACGTCTGAGATCCGCGAGAACTCTCCGGCCCGCACCACCAGGAAGTTCTCGTGGCAACCGTACGAATTGCCGGCGGAGTCGGTGTTGTTCTTGAACAGGTAGATGTCGCCGCCGATGCCCTCCTCGGCAAGCCGCTGCTCGGCATCGACCAGCAAGTCCTCCAGGACCCGCTCCCCCGCACGATCGTGGTTGACGAGCTGCAACAGACTGTCGCACTCGGCGGTCGCATACTCGGGATGCGATCCGACGTCGAGGTACAACCGCGCACCGTTACGCAGGAAGACGTTCGAACTACGACCCCACGACACCACCCTCCGGAAGAGGTAGCGGGCTACCTCGTCCGGACTCAACCGTCGATGACCATGAAAGGTGCAGGTGACACCGAACTCGGTCTCAATTCCCATGATTCGCCGCTGCACACTTCGACAGTACAGCGCAGACGGGGATTGCCACGCCGTTCGCGACGAGCCTCCGGGCCCTAGTGTAGGAACGTGGCCGAAGTGAGATGTTTCCCTGCCCATACCGACCGTGTCCTCATGCGGCTGAGTACCGACCTCCCGCCGGCTGCGGCCGACGGGGGACTCCGCGCCCTGAGCTCCGCGGCAAACCACAGCGTGCTGTGGATCGGCCTTGCCGCCGGAATGGGCCTGGCCCGCGGACGCCCGCGGCGGGCGGCGATCCGGGGTCTGCTCTCGGTCGCGGGTGCCAGCGCTATCTCGAACGCGATCCTCAAGCCGCTGCTGCCACGTAGGCGTCCGCCCGCCGGAACGGTCGAGTTCGCGAACCGCCGTGGCCTGCCCGCGCCCACCTCGTCATCGTTCCCGTCCGGCCATGCGGCGTCCGCGGCCGCATTCGCGACCGGTGTCGCCCTCGAACACCCCGCGCTCGGTGCGGCGCTCGTCCCGGTCGCGGCCGCAGTCGCATACTCCCGGGTCCACACCGGCGTGCACTGGCCCACCGACGTCGTCGCCGGTGCAGCGGTCGGCAGTGCCGTCGCTTTCGCCACCCGTCGCTGGTGGGCGGTCCGCGAACAGGGTGCGGCGACGCTCGGGCCGGACCGCACGACGCAGGCCCTTCCCGACGGTGACGGGCTGGTCGTGTTCGTCAATCCGGGTTCGGGATCGGACGACGACGGCATCCGCGGCGAGATCGAGGAGGCGCTGCCGGCGGCCACGATCGTCGAATTCGACGCCGACCGGGACTTCGGTGAGCAGATCGACGCGGTGATTGCCAGCCACGGCCCGAAGGCTCTCGGTGTGTGCGGCGGTGACGGCACCATCGTCACGGTGGCGTCGGCCTCCGTCCGCCACGATCTGCCACTCGCCGTCTTCCCCGGCGGCACCCTCAACCACTTCGCGCGCGACGCCGGGGTGGGTGATCTCGCGTCCACTGCCGAGGCGATCGCCGACGGGACGGCCGAACTGGTGGATCTAGGCAAGGTGCGGGTGGACGGTGGCGAGGAGGCCACATTCGTCAACACCGCGAGCCTGGGCGGCTACCCGGATTCGGTCCGGCTGAGGGAACAGTGGCAACCTCGGCTCGGCAAATGGCCGGCGGCCGCACTGGCAATGGCCCGCGTCCTCGCATCGGCGGAACCGCTCGCGGTGACAATCGACGGTGTCGAGCACTCGGTGTGGATGCTGTTCGTCGGCAACGGCCGATACACCCCCACCGATCAGGTCCCCATGTCTCGCCCGGAGATTCACCGCGGAACCCTCGACGTCCGCTATCTGCTCGCCGACCGCCGATTCTCGCGCCTGCGTCTGATCGCCGCAGCGTTGACCGGCACCCTTGGCTCGGCGGTAACCTACGTGCACGCCGATACACCGAACGTCACCATCGAGATCACAGGGATACCGGTGGCGCTGGCGACCGACGGCGAAGTGGTCGCCGACGGTCGCCGATTCGAGTTCCGCAGCGAACCGCAAGGGGTGACGCTGTACCGCGGGCGGTAGACAAACCTACGCGGAGGAGTCGCCGTCCGCGCCGGCGGCCTTCCCGTCGTCGGGTGTCTCCGCTGGATCAGCCTTCTCAGCGCTGCCCGACGGCGGCGCGGGTAGCAGCGCCTCGAGCGCTGCACCGGCGATCCGGCGGAATGCTCGTCGCGGGCGGGCCTGGTCGAGCACCGCGACCTCGAGCCCGGACACGCCCAGCGTGCGACGTTCGGCATCGCCGTTTCCGGACGACGTGCCGTCCTGCAGTGCATTGACCGCGACCGCGACGGCCTCGGCCAGGTCCAGACCGGAACGATAGGACTCGTTCAGCGCCTTGACGATGGGCTCGGTGGCGCCGCCCATCACGACGAACTTCTGTTCGTCGACGATGGACCCGTCGTAGGTGATCCGGTACAGCTGCCCCTGCGGCGGCGCACCGTACGGTCCGATCTCGGCGACGCAGATCTCCACCTCGTAGGGCTTCGGCTGCTCGGTGAAGATTGTGCCGAGTGTTTGCGCATAGCCGTTGGCGAGCGAGCGGCCCGTCACATCGCGCCGGTCATACGAGTACCCGCGCATGTCCGCGTGCACGATGCCTGCACGACGCAGATTCTCGAACTCGTTGTACTTGCCGACTGCCGCGAAACCGAGCCGGTCGTAAAGCTCGCTGACCTTGTGCAACGCCGTCGACGGGTTCTCCGCGACGAACAGGACACCATCTGCGAAGGTCAGCACGACAACACTACGGCCGCGGGCAATTCCCTTGCGCGCCAGCTCCGAGCGATCGCGCATGATCTGCTCGGCGGAGGCGTAATACGGCAGCGTCATCGCGGAGTGCGCCCTTCCTCGGTGCGGTCGGCCACCACGGCCTGGGCAAGTTCCGCCGTGCGCTCAGCGGGCACATACACAGCGCCCGCGGAGGTGATCGACACGGCAGTCGGGTAAATGGAGCGAACCAGATCCGGCCCGCCGGTGGCGGAATCGTCGTCGGCCGCGTCGTACAGGGACTCGATCGCCATCCGTAGCGCTGAATCCTCGTCGGCGCCTTCCCGGTACAACTTCTTGAGGGACGACTTGGCGAACAGGGACCCGGACCCGACCGCGTGGTATCCCGCGCGTTCCTCGTACCTGCCACCGACCACGTCATAGGAGACGATACGGCCGGCACGTTCCGGATCGGCCGCGTCGAGATCGAACCCGACGAGCAGCGGAACCACCGCGAGCCCCTGCATGGCCGCCCCGAGGTTGCCGCGCACCATCGACGAAAGCCGGTTGGCCTTGCCGTCGAACGTCAGCTGGACGCCCTCGATCTTCTCGTAGTGCTCGAGTTCGACGGCGAACAGCCGGATCAGTTCGATCGCGACACCAGCCGTGCCGGCAATGCCGGCTGCCGAGTAGTCATCGGTGACGAACACCTTCTCGACGTCACGAGACGCGATCAGGTTGCCCATCGTTGCCCGACGATCACCGGCGAGCACCACACCGCCTGCGAACGTCAGCGCCACAATCGTGGTCCCGTGCGGTGCCAGATCGGTACCGTCGGCGCCGGAACCCTTACAGCTCATGTCGATTCGGTTTCCGGGCAGCATCTCCGGAGCATGGTTGCGCAGGTGCTCGGTGAAGGAGGACACGTTGGAACCGTAGCCGAAGCCCACGTGTGCACCCCAGCTGCCGACAGACGCCGACAACCCTGCATGATCCGCCCTCACTGGCCACCCTTCTGGACGTACGCACGAACGAAGTCCTCCGCGTTCTCCTCGAGCACGTCGTCGATCTCGTCGAGTAGATCGTCGGTGTCCTCGGCGAGCTTCTCGCGGCGTTCCTGACCTGCTGCGCCCTCGTTGACGGGCGCATCGTCGTCATCGCCGCCACCAGTGCGTTTGGTCTGCTCCTGGGCCATAGCCACCGACCTCCTCATTACCGCGGACCACGCCGGAGCAACCCTCCGGCGGCCCGTCCTGCTCGGACCTTAACCCTACCGATCGACGAAGCCGCTGGTGCCGCAAGCATCAACGGCGACTCGCCGGCGTGATCAGTTCGTAAGCTGGTCGACCAGCTCCGCAGCCGAATCCACGGAGTCGAGCAACGCGCCGACATGGGCGCGACTGCCGCGCAACGGTTCGAGCGTCGGGATCCGCACGAGCGATTCACCACCGAGATCGAAGATGACCGAGTCCCAACTCGCTGCCGCGATATCGGCACCGAACCGACGCAAGCACTCACCCCGGAAGAAGGCCCGCGTATCGGTCGGCGGATTGTGCACTGCGTCGAGCACCTGCTGTTCAGTGACGAGCCGCTCCATCGACCCGCGGGCAACGAGCCGGTTGTACAGGCCCTTGTCGAGGCGCACATCCGAGTACTGCAGATCCACCAGGTGCAGCCGCGGCGCCGACCACGCCAGGCCCTCCCGGTTGCGAAAGCCCTCGAGCAGGCGCAGTTTCGCCGGCCAGTCCAGAAGGTGAGCGCACTCCATCGGGTCGCGTTCGAGTAGATCGAGCACCATCGCCCAGTTGTCGAGAATGTCGGCAACGCGGGGGTCGTCGTTACCCTCTCGGTGCACGAACTTCGCGACGCGATCGAGGTAGATCCGCTGCAATGCCAGGCCGGTGAGCTCGCGACCGTCGGCGAGCGCGACCGTGGCCCGCAACGTCGGATCGTGACTGATGTGGTGGACGGCGGTCACGGGGCGCGCCAACTGCAGGTCCGTGAGGTCTACACCGGCCTCGATCAGGTCCAGGACCAGTGCTGTCGTGCCGACCTTGAGATATGTCGACATCTCCGCGAGGTTCGCGTCGCCGATGATCACGTGCAGACGCCGGTACTTGTCGGCATCTGCGTGCGGCTCGTCCCGAGTGTTGATGATGCCGCGCTTGAGTGTCGTCTCGAGGCCCACCTCGACCTCGATGTAGTCGGCCCGCTGCGACAGCTGGAAGCCGGCCTCGTCGCCGGACTGACCGATCCCCACCCGGCCGGATCCGCAGATCACCTGTCGCGATGCGAAGAATGGGGACAGTCCGGTGATCACAGCGGAGAACGGCGTGTCCCGCGACATCAGATAGTTCTCGTGAGTGCCGTAGGACGCCCCCTTCCCGTCGACGTTGTTCTTGTACAGCTGCAGACGCGGCGCGCCGGGCACACTCGACGCGTGCCGAGCCGCGGCCTCCATGACGCGCTCACCCGCCTTGTCCCAGATCACCGCGTCGATCGGATCGGTGACCTCAGGCGCGGAATACTCGGGATGCGCGTGGTCGACGTACAGGCGGGCACCATTGGTCAGAATCATGTTCGCGGCCCCTACCTCATCGGCGTCGATCACCGGAGCAGGTCCGCTGAGCCTGCCCAGGTCGAAACCGCGGGCGTCGCGCAGTGGAGATTCCACCTCGTAGTCCCAGCGCGTGCGCTTTGCGCGGGGCACTCCGGCGGCCGCCGCATAGGCGAGCACCGCCTGCGTCGAGGTCAGAATCGGGTTCGCCGAAGGCTCAGTGGGCGAAGAAATGCCGTACTCGACCTCGATACCGATGATCCGCTGCATGGCACGAGCCTAGAGCGTTCGCGACCGCTGCACCCCGGCGACGGCACAGGGCGCATCGGTCACGAGGTATCGATTCGGCACTGCAGGTAGTGATCCGCACCGATTCGCCGCAGCACCAGCCCTATCGGCCGAGGAGCCCACCGCGCCGACCGATCCACCTCGACGCGTGGGTCGACGAGGTGGATCGTCGTTCCCTTGACTGTGATGTCGCACTCCCCCGCGGCGAGGACGTTGCGCACCCAGTCGCTATCGGTTCCGTAGGTCAGCGCGAACCGATACCCGTTTCCAATCCGAAACACATTGACCGGGGTGCGGTACCGGCACCCCGATCGACGGCCGTAATGGTGCACGAGCGCATATCCGGGCAAATGTCCAGCCACCAGGGCCGTCACCCGATTCAGTCCCACCCGGTTGGCCCGGGCGAGTGAGCGTGGAAGGGGCACGATCCCACCGCCTCTCGTCGATGTCAGCGTATCCCCGTCGGTCATGAAAGACCCAGCCACGCACCCTGACCACAGAGCCGCTTCACACCTCCCCGCCGCCGTCCTCCTCGGCGCCTCGATGTGGTTGATCGGACTGTTTCGGCGCCGCCGGAACCCATTCCCGAAGATGTTGGACAACACCGCCATAGAAGGCATCCGCGGACGAAGTCACGCTCGCGACGAAGCTTGCCGCGGTTCCGGACCGCCTGCTCCCCATTGGAAACGTCTGTTCGAGGCCGAAAGACACTATTTCGCCGCCCCGGCCGTCGGTCAAGACCTTCGGATTCACGCGCACCGTATCGAGAAGCTCGCATGTCTCGTTGCCGCGCGCTGCGAACACCGCTTCAATCTGAACATCACCCGGCACATCCTTGAGCTGCTTGAGCAACCATGACAGGCGTCGTCCCGACGTACCTTCATTCGGTGCCACCACTTTGGTCCTGCAGCGGATTCTGTTGGTACGCACATCTGCGATCACGACCACGTCGCCCGCGGTCTCCGGAATCCGGAGTACCGCCTCGAAGACACCGTCGGCGGCCAACCGTTCGGCAACCGCCGCGTTGCGTGCCGTCGGATCATTGGAGTATCGGCGCGGCACAATATGTTTGACCGTAACGCCGAGTTCGGCAGTCAACCGCAGGGCCAGATGCCGCGAGAGGGAAGCCCATGTGTCCGCGACCACAATCGCCTTCTGGTCGCCGGCACGGAGGGTACCGGCGATGACTGCGTCACGGACGGTGACCCAATGCCGACCCATGTCGACGAACTCGACCGCCCCAGATCGCGGGTGCTCGAGGTACCGCAGGAATTCGGCCAGTATCCAAGCCTGCGCTTCATTGTCGATCACGCCATGGGAGAGCAGCATCCGGGCCTCGTGCGCGACCTCGGCCCAGGACAGGTGGCGCAATGCGACCTTGGCGAGTTTGCGGCGGTCGACCTCGACAGGGAGCTCTCCGGCACTGGCAGGCACGTCGTTTGACAGGCTGACAACCACGTCGTACTTCTTCTTCCGCGCCACGTCGAGGTAGTTCTCGAGTTGGGACTTCTCGAGTTTGCCGTTGCCGGTCTTGACCTCCAACAACCCAGTCCACACTCGGCTACCGCGGGCGACCTTCAGGACGGCGTCCGGGATGACCTTCGTGTCACCGCGCTCGTACTGCACCTCCACGAACCCTTCGAAGACACCCGCAGGGGCGCCCATCCGGGCACACAGGGCGCGCGCGAAAGGGCGTACGGACTGCATCGTCGCGATCAAGCCCGAGGTAGCTCGCCGTTCCTGCTCGTCCCCCGACCCAACTCCGACGACAGAGAACAGTCTGGCTGGCCGCCAGGTCTCGTGTTCGGCGAGTACGAACTTCAGTGGTTCAGCCTTCTTCACGACCTTCTTGGCGGTCCGCACCCCCCGACTCTTCGCCTTCACCGGTGTGATCGGACCCGCCGTTTCGGCAAGCGCCTCTGGCTCGGGTTCGATGGTGGTCGCGGTGACATCGAGCGACACGGAGCCGGTATCCGATTCGGCGAGCGGGGTCTCAACCTCAGCCACGGCTTCAGCTTCGGCGTCGTCGGCTATGTCGACACCGAAATCGGTCGCGAGACCGGCGAGCCCCGACTCCCACCCTTGGCCGACGGCACGGACCTTCCACTCACTGCCGCGTCGGTACACCTCACCGAAGACGAAGGCCGACTCATTGGTCGCGTCCGCGGTCACGGACTCCGCCAACGTGCGCCCAGAGCCATCGATGACACGGAAGGTCAGTTTGCCGAGTTCACCGAACCTACCCGTACCGACGCTGCCCGCAAAAGCCACCGCCGACACGTCCTCGGGAACCGAAGACAGGTCGATTGCGATCCGCGCCTGCGCGCCCTCCTCGGTCGCACTCGTACCCAGGAACCGGATCGAACCATCCGATGACTCGGGTTGGTTGTAGAAGACGAAGTCCGCATCCGAACGGACCTGCCCACCCGAGCCCAACAGCAGAGCGGAAGCGTCGACCTCGATCTCCGACTCCGTCCACCCGATCACGACATCGATCTGAAACACATCATCCGGCAAGGGCATGTTCTGCCCCTTGGACATCATCGGAAACGTCATCAACCCACCCTCGATCAACCTGGCAACCCGACACACGAATAGGTGCGCACAGCGAGTCCCGCCGCACGCGGTCATCACATCCGCAATACATACTAATTGGTCCGGTTTCGTCCCTACCGCTGGCGACGCGTCGATCGCCCTCACGCTCACGCGGGTATCCCCGATGGACACCGCATGGCCCCGCCATTGGGCGTCTCGCAACTTCGCCAACGCGCATCCACACAAGATGCCCGCAGTTGTTCACCTGTCGTTCAGACCAAATCTGGTTCATGGTCTATACCAATCGGCAGGGTCGTCAACCGACGCCGGGACACCGGCCCACGACGGTTTCCCTACGCAGAGGACGGCACAGCCCCGGACAGAACTCGCCACGGCAGATGTCGCCAGGCACAACCCTGCGCCCGGCACACGCCACCGACGTCCTCTGCTCCGTCGCAGAACCAACTCAGTTACTTCTTCTGGTCGATCAGGCCTCTTCCATCACTCGAAGGACACCCTCCATGAACCTCCGTTCTCGCCGTAAGGCAACCACTTTCGCCGCTGGTATGGCTGGACTCGCCCTTGTCGTCTCGGCTTGCTCGGGATCGGACTCGGCCTCCACCAACGCACAGGGGTTCCCTGAAACCATCACGCTCGCCGCAATCCCGGCCGAAAACTCGACCGACCTCAAGGCCAGCTACGAACCCGTCATCAAGCTACTCGAGCAGGAGACCGGCTCCACCGTCGATTTCGTGCAAGCGTCCGACTATGCCGGCGTCGTCGAGGGCATGATCGCCGGCAACGTCGACCTGGCCTTCTTCGGACCCTTCGCCTACGTCGTCGCCGGCATCAACGGTGCCGAGCTGACCCCGCTCGGTGCCGTCGTCAAGACCAAGGGCGCGACCCCCGGGTACCAGTCCTACGGACTTACCAAGGCCGACAACGCCGACATCAACGGTTTGAAGGACTTCGCGGGCAAGGATGTTTGTTTCGTCGACCCGGGATCGACCTCCGGCTTCCTGTACCCGAGTGCGGGGCTCATCGAGGCGGGCGTCGCCAAGTCGGGCTCCGAGGCTGACATCTCCGCGGCGATGACCCCGATCTACGCCGGTGGTCACGACGCCTCCGCGCTCGCGATTGCTGCCGGTGACTGCGACGCCGGATTCGCATTCGACACGATGGTCGACAAGACCATGATCGAGAAGGGCGAGCTCAAGCCCGGTCAGCTCAAGACGGTGTGGAAGTCGGAGATGATCGCGGGTTCGGTGTTCGCCGCGAACGACGACCTCGGCGCTGACAGCATCGCGAAGCTCAAGACCGTGTTCGAGGAGAAGCTCAACGCCGATGCCCTGCTGGCCGCCGGTCTGTGCACGGGAGACTGCCGCATTACCGACGAGCGCGCCTGGGGCGTTGTTCCCGCCTCCGACTCGGACTACGACGGAGTCCGCCACGTGTGTGAGGTCACCGGCTCCGAGAAGTGCCAGGGCTGATCCATGGATGACTCCGGCCCCCACCCCTCCGTCGCTGGTGACGACGTCGTCGCCTCGATCCGCAACTTGACCAAGACGTTCGGGCAGACGGTCGCGCTCGACGACGTGTCCCTCGACATTCACCGTAGCGAACTCGTTGTGCTGCTGGGCTTGTCGGGCTCGGGCAAGTCGACGCTGCTGCGCTGCATGAACGGCCTCAACCCGGTTACCGCCGGCGGAATCGTCGTGAACGGTGTCCAGGTCGACGGCGCGTCCTCGCGTCAGCTCCGAGCGCTGCGCAAGGACGTCGGATTCGTGTTCCAGCACTTCAACCTCGTGGGTCGACTCAGCTGCCTCGAGAATGTGCTCATCGGCGGGCTCGGCCGGCTGACGGTGCCACGGTATGGAGCCCTGACCTATCCGAAGAGCATGCGCGCAGAGGCGCTCGACCACCTCGACCGGGTCGGGCTGGCGGACTTCGCGGAGCGGCGTGCCGACACCCTGTCCGGCGGACAGCAGCAGCGGGTCGCGATCGCGCGCACGCTGATGCAGCGACCGAGTCTCGTCCTCGCGGACGAGCCGGTTGCCTCGCTCGACCCGGAGAACGCCGGCGTCGTGATGGACCTCCTGTTCAGGGTGTGCATCGAGGAGAAACTCACGGTCGTGTGCACCCTTCACCAGGTAGACCTCGCGCTCGGCTGGGCGCACCGTCTGGTCGGACTACGCAGTGGTGTCAAGGTGATGGACCGGCCGGCCGTGGGCATCTCCCGTGACGAGGTGATGGAGATCTACCAGCGCGTGGATCCCGAGACGGCAGAGGCGTCGGCGAGGTCGCTGTGAGCACCCTTCTGACGAACAGTCCCCGCAACAGCGACACCGCCGAGACGCACCGCACGCTGGGGTACCGGCGAGGGATTCTGCCCGGGCTGACCCTGGCTGCGGTGGTCGCGACGCTGGTGTCGGCGTGGTCCATCGAGTTTGCGCCCAGCACGTTGCTCGACGGGCTCGATGCGGTCGGCAACCTGATCGAGCGGATGCTGCCGCCACGGGTGTCCGACCCAGGCCGAATCGGCGTGCTGGCCGTCGAGACTCTACTCATGGCAGTCCTCGGCACGGTGCTTGCGGCAGCGGCGTCGATTCCATTGGCGTTCATGGCAGCCCGGAACACGACCCCCCATCCCGCGGTGTACGCAGTGGCGCGGGCTGTCATCACATTCTGCCGGGCGATGCCTGACTTGTTGTTTGCCGTGCTGTTCGTCCGGGCACTCGGAATCGGAGTCCTACCCGGCGTTCTCGCGATCGCACTGCACTCGATCGGCATGCTCGGCAAGCTGTTCGCCGACGCCATCGAACAGACGGATGCCGGCCCACGGGAGGCCGTCCGGGCCGCCGGCGCCGGCTACTTCCGCGAGATGATCAACGGGGTTGTCCCGCAGGTTGTCCCGTCCTGGATCGGTACCTTCATCTACCGAATCGACATCAACCTCCGGATGTCGGTAGTGCTCGGTTTCGTCGGCGCCGGCGGCATCGGCTTCGCACTGCAGGACGCACTGCGCGGCCTCATCTATCCGCGTGCGCTCGGCATCGTCTGCATCATCCTCGTGATGATCGCCGCGATGGAGGTGCTCGCCATCGTGGTACGGCGAATGCTGCTCACGCCGGAGCACTCGAATCCACAGCGAGATCGCATCGGGCGCCTCGCGTTCTCGACTCTCGTCGCGGCCACGACGGTCGCGTCGCTGTGGCTGCTGGAGATCAGCCCGTGGTCACTACTGACCTGGGTGGGGCCGTCGCTCGAAATCTTCGGCCGCATGATTCCGCCGGACTTCGGCACGCTCGGCAGCGACCTGTTCACCGCCGCCGGGCAGACCGTGGCGATCGGTGTGGTGTCGACCGCGATCGGTGCGGTGCTGTCGATCCCCGTCGCAATCCTCGCTGCCCGGAACGTCACACCGCACCCGGCGGTCTACTGGCTGGCCCGCAGCTGGATCCTGGTGGTGCGGGCGGTACCCGAACTGATCCTCGCAGTCGTGTTCGTGGCGGCTCTCGGACTCGGCCCCATCGCCGGCACGTGCGCGCTTGCCATCGGGTCGATCGGGTTCCTCGCAAAGCTCGTCGCCGACGCGATCGAGGAGATCGATCCGGGGCCACTCGAGGCGGTCCGCGCGGTCGGCGGCGGCTGGTGGAAGACGCTGTTCTCAGCGGTGCTACCGCAGGCGATGCCGTCCGTTGTCGGGTCGACCCTGTATCTGTTCGATGTCAACATCCGCACGTCGACCGTGCTCGGCATCGTCGGAGCCGGCGGCATCGGATTCCTACTCTTCGAATCGATCCGCACGCTCAACTTCGACGTGGCGGGCGCGATCGTGATCGTCATCTTCGTCATCGTCTACGCCATCGAAAGGCTCTCCGGATGGATACGCTCACAACTCGTCTGAGCCGGACCGCCGTCTGGACCGGCGACGGGATCGAACTACGCGACGTGGAGGTGCCAGCCCTCGGGGAGGGCGACATCCTGGTGCGGGTCCGGCTCGCGACGATCTGCGGTAGCGACCTGCATACCGTCACCGGTAGGCGGTCCGCGGCCTGCCCGTCCGTCCTCGGGCACGAGGCGGTCGGCGTCGTCGAGGCGATCGGAGGGGCCGACGCGGACGGCGGTGCGGGCGAGGGCAGCCCCATCGTGCGGGTCGGCGACCGGATCATCTGGTCTGTCACCGTCGCTTGTGGCCGCTGCGCGCGCTGCCGCGCAGGGCGCACCGCCAAGTGCGAGGCGGTGCGCAAGATCGGGCACGAGGCATTCGATGGACACTGGCCGCTGTCCGGATCCTATGCCGAGTACATCGTCCTACCGGCAGGAACGGCCGTTGCCAGCGTTCCGGACTCCGTCCCGGACGCCGTCGCGGCACCAGCAGCGTGCGCGACGGCCACCGTGATGGCCACCCTCGAGGCCGCCGGTCCGTTGGACCGCAGGCGGGTCCTGATCTGCGGCGCGGGAATGCTCGGCATCACCGCTGCGGCAGCGTGCGCCGAGTCCGGTGCCCACGTATCCATCACCGATCTACACCCCGCCCGGATCGAGATCGCCCACCGCTTCGGGGGTACTGCCGACGCCGGCGGCGCCGTGGACGTGGTGCTCGACTACTCCGGTTCCGCTGATGCAATAGCGGAAGGGCTGGCCCGGCTCGACATCGGTGGCGTCCTCGTGCTCGCCGGCTCTGTTGCCCCCGGACCGGCATTGGCTGTAGACCCCGAATCGGTTGTACGGCGGCACCTGACGATCACCGGCGTTCACAACTACGAGCCCCGACACCTCAGGCAAGCGATCGACTTCCTCGACCGGACGCGCGAGGTGTTTCCCTGGGCCGACGTCGTGTCCGCACCCGTCGAACTCGACGAACTGGGACACGTCCTCACGTCACCGCGCACCGACATCCTCCGAGCCTCTGTGGCTCCGTGAGCCACTGATCGCGAGCGGTGAGCGACCGCTTCGCAACCTCCCGGCGACGAACCGAACCCCGCTCGGTGCAACCATGAGCCCCATGGACGAAATCGTCTCGGCGTACGACGAACACGGGAACCCCATCGGCGCCGTGCCGCGCTCGCGGGTCTACGCCGAGGGTCTGTGGCACGCGAGTGCGGGCGTGCTGCTGCGATCGACCGACGGCACCCGGATCTACGTGCACCTCCGCGCGCCGGACAAGGCGGTGTTCGCGGGCATGCACGATTGTCTGGCCGGCGGCGTCGTCGATCCCGGCGAAACCGCGGAGATGACGGCCCGGCGGGAACTCGCCGAGGAACTCGGGGTCACCGGCGTAGGCCTGTCCCCCATCGGCCACATCTCATGGGACGGAACGTGGGACGGTAGGCCGCTGCGCTGTCACCTGTACGCGTTCGAGGCGCGTTACGACGGCCCGGTCCATCACCAGGCCAGCGAGATCACCGACGGCTGGTGGTGGACCGAACAGGAACTGCGCAGACACCTGCAGGACCCGGAGTGGCCGTTCGTTCCGGACACCCGGGCCCTGCTGGGCAACTACTTCGATCGAACCGCGTCCTAGAGGTACTGGCCGGTATTGGACTCGGTGTCTATGGCCCGGCTGGCACTGGCGTTCTTGCCGGTGACCAGCGTGCGAATGTAGACGATCCGTTCGCCCTTCTTGCCGGAGATCCGGGCCCAGTCGTCCGGATTCGTCGTGTTCGGCAAATCCTCGTTCTCCGAGAACTCGTCGACGATCGAATCGAACACGTGCTGCACCCGCAGACCCGGCGAGCCGGTCTCGAGCACAGACTTGATTGCGTACTTCTTGGAGCGATCCACGATGTTCTGAATCATCGCGCCGGAGTTGAAGTCCTTGAAGTACAGGACCTCCTTGTCGCCGTTGGCGTAGGTGACCTCGAGGAATCGGTTGTCGTCACTTTCGGCGTACATCCGGTCGACGACCCGTTCGATCATCGCCTTGATACAGGCCGCGCGATCGCCATTGAACTCGGCCAGGTCGTCGGCATGCACCGGCAGATTCACCGTGAGGTACTTCGAGAAGATGTCCTGCGCGGACTCGGCGTCCGGGCGTTCGATCTTGATCTTGACGTCGAGGCGTCCGGGACGCAGGATCGCGGGGTCGATCATGTCCTCGCGGTTGGACGCGCCGATCACGATGACGTTCTCGAGGCCCTCGACGCCGTCGATCTCACTGAGCAGCTGCGGCACGACCGTGGTCTCGACGTCAGACGAGACACCGGACCCACGAGTACGGAAGATCGAGTCCATCTCATCGAAGAACACGATCACCGGGGTGCCCTCGGACGCCTTCTCACGTGCCCGCTGGAAGATCATCCGAATGTGCCGCTCGGTCTCGCCGACGAACTTGTTGAGGAGCTCCGGACCCTTGATGTTGAGGAAGTAGGACTTCGCTTCCTTGCTGTCCTGACCCCGGGACTCGGCGATCTTCTTCGCAAGCGAGTTCGCGACCGCCTTGGCGATGAGCGTCTTGCCGCAGCCCGGCGGACCGTACAGCAGCACCCCCTTCGGCGGACGCAGCGCGTACTCGTGGAACAGATCCTTGTGCAGGAACGGCAGCTCCACCGCGTCGCGGATCTGCTCGATCTGCCGGCCCAGGCCGCCGATGTCGTTGTAACCGACGTCCGGAACCTCCTCGAGCACGAGGTCCTCGACCTCGGCCTTCGGGATCCGTTCGAACGCATACCCAGCCTTGGTGTCGACCAGCAGGGAGTCACCGGGACGCAGCCGGCGCGACGGCGAATCGGGATCCTTGATGCCGTCCTCTGCCGCGAGCACGGACAGCGGCGCGGCGAGCCACACGACGCGCTCCTCGTCCGCATGCCCGACCACCAGTGCCCGCTGACCGTCGTCGAGAACCTCACGGAGAGCACATATCTCACCGACCCGCTCGAACGACGTGGCCTCGACGATCGTGAGAGCCTCGTTGAGCCGGACTGTCTGTCCCATGTGCAGCGCGGCCGAATCGACGTTCGGGGAGCATGTCAGTCGCATCTTGCGGCCCGACGTGAACACGTCGACGGTTTGATCGTCGTGGACAGCCAGGAGTACGCCGTAGCCGCTCGGAGGTTGACCGAGGCGATCGACCTCCTCACGGAGAGCGATGAGCTGCTGCCGCGCTTCTTTGAGCGTATCCATCAACTTGCCGTTCCGAATGGAGAGCGAGTCCACCCGGGACTCCAACTCCTGCAGCTGCTGGGGCGACTCCGCCAGTTGCCTGCGCAGTGTCGCCGCCTCTGCCCGCAGCGCGTCGAGTTCACGCGCTGCTGCAACCGGGTCCGGATTCTCTGTCGGGTTCATGTGCAGCTCCTCCCAGTCCGATCCATCAACGCTACCGGCACTGCAGCCAATGCGTCGCACGACACGTATCGAAGCGGTAGCCGAGCGTCATTCCCAGACCGGGGAATCCACCCGAATGGTCATGTTAGCCTTACCTTTCTTATGTCGGTTACGACACGATCGAGTCAAGCAACGAAAGGCCCCACCGTGATCATCCGCAAACCCCTCGCGGCCACCGGCGTCCTGCTCGCATCCCTCGGAATAGCGGCCTGCGGCTCCGACGACTCACCGGACAGGGCCGCGAGCACCGCGACGCCCACCACCACGAGCGCAGCACCCGCAGCGGCCGTCCTGCAGCAGCAGCTCACCACGTTTTTCGACCCGAACTCCCCCGCTGCCCAGCGGACCGCTGTGGTCGAGAACGGTGCGCAGCGCGCCGCGTTGCTCGAGCAGCTGGGCGGCGTCCTCACCGGCTACCCGCTGACTGCCGAGGTCACGGAGGTCACCGTCGACGGCCGCACCGCAACCGCCGTCACTCAGATCGCCGGGCCGCATGGCGGTGCACCGATCCCGGTGACGTTCACGCAGAAGGACGGCGCCTGGGTGATCTCGGACGCCAGCACGTGCCAGATCCTCGAAATGGGGAAGCTGCGCTGCTCCTGAATCAGGTTTCCGAACGACGGGACCCTTCGTGCGCCACGCGCGCAGGAAGGGTCCCGTTCGACTGTTCAGCCCTTGCTGGGGCGGCGCTGCGGCTTGGGGGTCACCGTGCCCTCAGCGAGCCGTCGCGCGGTGACCAGGAAGGCCGTGTGTCCCTGCATCCGGTGCTCGGGGCGGACCGCGAGACCGACCACGTGCCAGCCGCGCACCATCGATTCCCACGAGCGCGGTTCGGTCCAACACTCCTGCTCGCGCATCGCCTCGACCACCTTCGACAGCTGCGTCGTGGTGGCGACGTACACGACGAGGACACCGCCCGGTACGAGCGACTTGGCGACTGTCGGCAGCACGTCCCAGGGCGCGAGCATGTCCAGCACGACTCGATCCACCGGACCGCCGTGCCGCTCGGCATCGAACTCCGCCAGATCGGCGATGGTCAGGTCCCAGTTCTCAGGACGCTCACCGAAGAATGTCTCGACGTTACGCACCGCATGCTCGGCGTGATCGTCACGAATCTCGTACGAGATGACCTTGCCGGTCGGGCCGACGGCCCGCAGCAGTGAACACGTCAGCGCGCCCGACCCGGCACCTGCCTCGAGCACCCGGGCACCCGGGAACACATCGCCCTCGTGCACGATCTGCGCGGCGTCTTTGGGATAGATCACCTGCGCACCACGCGGCATCGACAGCACGTAATCGGTGAGTAGCGGGCGCAGCGCCAGGTATGGCGTGCCGTTGGTGGACGTGACGACGGTGCCCTCGTCGGAACCGATGAGATTGTCGTGCACAATGCCGCCGCGGTGAGTGTGGAACTCCTTACCGGGCTCGAGCACCACCGTGTACTTACGGCCCTTGGCATCGGTGAGTTGGACGCGATCACCGACCTGAAACGGTCCGCTACGTCCCAGTCCGCCTGATGCCATTGTGTGCCCACTCCTGTCGTTCGACGTGTCCGACGCCGCGTCGAACCCAGCGCACAGCCTGCCAGGTGCGACCGCCACCGCTCCGGCGCCCCCTACTCGCGACTATCGAATCGGTAGCAAGGCCGACAGCCGCGGCCCGTACTCGTCGGGCTCCGACCTCGGGAATCCCACCCTGTTCGCTCCCGAGCCCTGCGAGTCCCCGGGTGACTCCCGCCCCGATCCGAACCGCCCGTTCAACTGGTGCGACGATAAGACTCGTTGCCCGGCCTTCGGAGGAACACCGCCCCCGTATCAGGGTCGGCCGAACGTTCCCACGGAGGACAGTTCGGAGTTCGAGGAGATAGTCGAGTGAGCGATCTGGCCTACTACGTGCCGCTCGGAAGCGCACAGGACGACGTCGAGCGGTTCGCGCCCACGCCCCTGACGGCGAGCACGTGGGCAGACACCATGCAGCACGGGGCGCCGCCGTCGGCGCTGCTGGTCCGCGCGCTCGAGCGCTGTAACGCACGGGCCGACGCACGTCTCACCCGTATCGTCATCGAGATCCTCGGCCCGATTCCGATCAGCGACATCGAAGTGCGGTCGTGGGTCGAACGCCCCGGCAAGCGAATCGAACTGGTCGTCGCAGAACTGTGGGCTGCCGGACCGGACGGCGCCACGCGCGCGGTCGCCCGCGGCACCGGATGGCGGATGGAGACTGTCGACACCACCGCGGTGGTCCACACCGCCGATGCTCCCCTACGTCCCGTATCCGATGGGTACGAGATCGAGATGAGCGGACCGTTCTGGGGAAGCGGGTTCGTGCCGAGTCTGGATTGGCGCTGGCTCGCCCACATCGGCGGCGAGGGCCCCGGGCAGGTATGGGCGCGCCCCAATTGTGTTCTGGTGGAAGGCGAGACACTGAGCCCGATCCAGCGCCTGTTCACCGTCGTCGACATCTCCAACGGCGTCGGCTCCAAGATCCACCCGCAGGACTGGACCTTCCTCAACACCGACCTCACCGTGCACCTGTTCCGGGTTCCCGAAGGCGAGTGGACAGGGCTGTCGTCGGAGACCTCCTACGGGCCAGACGGTGTCGGCATGTGCGCAGGTGTCATCTACGACGAGACCGGTGCGGTGGGCCGGATCAACCAGACCGTGCAGGTTCGCCCCCGCTGACCGACTCGCCACAGACGACGGCGTCGGTGGTTCCCTACTACGGGAACCACCGACGCCGTCGTTGCAGAAGATCCGTCAGAAGGCGCGGCAGGATCGGATGTCGGAGGCGAGGATCGCCTTCGCACCGAGATCGGCCAACTGATCCATCACAGCATTGTGGCCCTTGCGCGGAACCATGGCCCGCACCGCGAGCCAGTTCTCGTCGGCGAGCGGCGAGAGGGTGGGCGACTCGAGTCCCGGAGTGACCTTGACAGCTCGGTCCAGCACCGACTTGGGGCAGTCGTAGTCGAGCATGAGGTACTGCTGCGCAAACACCACACCCTGAACACGGGCGATGAGCTGGTTGCGCGCCTTGTCGCTGCGGTCCGAGCCCTCGCGTTCGATCAGCACACCCTCCGAATCACAGAGCGAATCGCCGAACGCAACGAGATTGTGCTGGCGCAAGGTGCGACCGGAACCGACGACGTCGGCGATCGCATCGGCCACACCGAGCTGGATCGAGATCTCGACCGCGCCGTCGAGTCGGATGACGGTGGCCTCGAGACCGCGGGCCGCCAGGTCCGTACGGACCAGATTCGGGTACGACGTCGCGATCCGCAGCCCTGCGAGGTCCTCGACAGCCCAATCCTTTCCGGCCGGCGCGGCATAACGGAAGGTGGAGCCGCCGAAGCCGAGCGCGAGACGCTCGGCGACGGGTGCACCCGAGTCGCGGGCGAGGTCACGTCCGGTGATGCCGAGATCCAGTTCACCGGAACCGACGTAGATCGCAATGTCCTTGGGACGCAGGAAGAAGAACTCGACGTTATTGGTGGGATCGAGAACCGTCAGGTCTCGCGAATCGGTGCGGCGACGGTATCCGGCCTCCGAGAGAATCTGACTCGCGGACTCGGAGAGCGATCCCTTGTTGGGTACTGCAACGCGCAGCATGTGGGGTGGTCCTTCCAAACGGCGTGGGGTACGGGGATGGGGCCGATCGGCTCAGAGATGTCGGTACACGTCTTCGAGCTCGAGCCCCTTGCCCACCATCAGCACCTGGACCCAGTACAGCAGCTGCGAGATCTCCTCTGCGAGCGCCTCGTTGCTCTCGTGTTCGGCGGCGATCCACACCTCGCCAGCCTCCTCGAGCACCTTCTTGCCCTGCGAATGGACGCCTGCGTCCAGCGCAGCAACGGTGCCGGATCCCTCGGGGCGGGAGGCGGCGCGCTCGGTCAGCTCGGCGAACAGGGATTCGAAGGTCTTCACGGGTATCGATTGTCTCACGTGCTCCGAAGGAGGCCGAATTTGGACCAGCCTCAGCACTCCAACGTCCGGCGACTCTCGAACCGCTGGGGCTCGCCCGTCACCGGATCATCGAACTCGAGGCTGCGGGCGAGCAGCCGCAGCGGATCGGTGAAGTCGTTCGATTCCCGCCGCCGGAACTGCGGGTAGAAGTTGTCGCCGAGGATCGGCGCGCCCAGCGAGTTCAGGTGCAACCGGAGCTGGTGCGTTCGGCCGGTCCGCGGATGCAGTCGATAGCGAGCAAGGTCGCCGAGGCGCTCGACCAGTTCGATCCGCGTCTCCGAGTTCGGTTCGCCCGGTTCCTCGTACGCCGTGAGCTGGCCGTGCACCTTCCTGATCAGACTGCGCACAGTGCATGGGAACTGGACGTCGCCGCGGTACGGCGCGATCGCCTCGTACACCTTGCGCACCCGCTGGCGCTCGAACATCTCCTGGTATGGCCGGCGCAGCGCCGGATCCGACGTGCACAGCAGCACGCCCGCCGTCATCCGGTCGAGGCGATGTACGGGAACCAAGTCAGGCAGATCCAGTTGCCGCCGTAGCCGGACCACGACGGTCTCACGGATATGCGCACCGCGCGGAATCGTCGACAGAAAATGCGGCTTGTCTACCACGACCAGCCCGGCCCCGTGATGCAGGATGTCGACAGCGAACGGCACCGGCACCTCGGGCGCCGGTTCGCGATAGAAGTAGACGAACCGCGACGGCTGGTAGCGCGTCTCCCGATCGACGGTCCGGCCATGCTCGTCGACCACCTCGCCGGCCTCGATCCGGCCCGCCCAGTCCTCGCCGGGATGGTCCGCCGACAGGTATTCGGACACCGTCACCGCGTCGTGCCCGGCCGGCATCCTGATCCGGTCCGGGCCGAGACCGTCCCGCACCGGCAGCGGTGCACGTGCCATCCTCGGTCGCCCTTCGTCAGGCGTCGGGGACGCACGTCTGGCAGACCAGCGTCAGCTCGCGGCCTCCCTCGTCCGGATAGTTGCGGTATCGCGACGTCGGTGCCTGGCACAGTGTGCACCGCCCCAGCGCGATCGCCTTGTCGGTGAAGTCGACGTTCATCCGCTTGTCGAAGACGTACAGCGAGCCTTCCCACAGGCCTTCGTCGCCGAAGGCCTCGCCGTAGCGGACGATGCCGCCGTCGAGTTGGTAGACCTCATCGAACCCGCGGCCCCGCATCAGCGCCGACAGCACCTCGCACCGCACGCCGCCCGTGCAGTACGTGACGACGGGCTTGGACTTGAGATGGTCGTAGCGTCCGCTGTCCAGCGCTGCCACGAAATCGCGGGTGGTCGAGACATCGGGGACGACGGCATTCCGGAAACGCCCGATCTCGGCCTCGAACGCGTTGCGGCCGTCGAAGAACACGACGTCGTCGCCGCGCTGTTCGACCAGTTCGTGAAGCTCGTTGGGCGACAGGTGAGTACCGCCGCCGACAATGCCATCGGCATCGACCTTCACCTCGCCCGGAACGCCGAATGTGACGATCTCGGGGCGCACCCTCACCGACAGCCGCGGGAAGTCCGAGACACCACTTCCGGTACCGTCGGACCACTTGATGTCGGCGTCGGAGAACGGTGCGTACGAACGGGTACCTCGCACATACCGCTTGACGTCGGCGATGTCGCCTCCCACCGTCGCATTGATTCCGTGCTCCGAGATCAGGATTCGGCCCGTCAGGTTGTTCGACGCCGCGAGAGTGTGTTGCCACAACCGGATCGCCTCGGGATCCGCAAGTGGGGTGAACCGGTAGAAGAGCACGATCTTCGGGGTCGCCACGCTCAGGCCACCTCCCGCCGATGCAGAGCGAACAGGTCCGACTCCGTCAGACCTTCGAGTGTGGTGCGGAAGATCCGGTTCGCCGATGCCGGGACGTCGGTGATGGACGGGATCACCAGCACAGTGCAGCCTGCGGCATCCGCCGCCGCGGCCCCGGTGGGCGAGTCCTCCACCGCGAGACAGTCCGCGGGCGTCACGCCGAGCAGTTCGGCCGCCTTGAGGTACGGCGCCGGATCCGGCTTACCCGCCGGTACCTCGTCGCCGCACACCGAGTGGTCGAAGTGCTCACGGCCCAGTGTGTCGAGCGCGAACTCACACAGGTCACGATCGGTGTTGGTCACGAGCGCCGAACCGAGGCCGGACGCTCGGACGGTCCGCAGGGCCGCCTGCGCACCGGGCCGCCACGGCAGCCCGGCCGCGAACAACTCTCCCATCCGCGTGTACAACCAGTCCTTGGCATCGGCGAGAGCCGGCGGATGCGGATCCAGGTTCAGCGCCGCGAACACCGTGGTCAGCGCGTTGTGGCTGGACGCTCCTATCGTGGCGAGCCGGGTCTCCTCCGACATCGGGCCGCCGAGGTGCAGCGACAGCTCGCGAACTCCGATGTCCCACAGATTCTCCGACTCGAGCAGCGTGCCGTCCATGTCCCACAGGACCGCACGGAGGATGCCCGTCGGCCTGCCCGACACCACCGTTCCGGTTCGATCAAACATTGAAGTACTTGGCCTCCGGGTGGTGCAGCACGAACGCATCGGTGGACTGCTCGGGATGCAACTGGACCTCCTCGGACAGCTCGACGCCGATACGCTCCGGCTCGAGCATCGCGACGAGCTTGCGTCGGTCCTCCAGATCGGGGCAGGCGCCGTAACCGAACGAGTAACGGGCTCCACGGTATTCGAGCTTGAAGAAGTCCTCGACATTCGACGGGTCCTGCTCGGCCAGGCTGTGGCCGCCCGGCAGGGTCAGCTCCTCGCGGACGCGGCGATGCCAGTACTCGGCGAGCGCCTCGGTGAGCTGGACGCCGATGCCGTGTACCTCGAGGTAGTCCCGGTAAGAGTTCGCGGCGAACAGTTCGTTGGCGAAGTCCGCAATGGGCTGACCCATCGTCACCAGGTTCATCGGCAGCACGTCCACCTGACCGTCCTTACGCGCGTCGTCGCGGGAACGCACGAAGTCGGCGATGCACAGGAACCGGTCCCGCTGCTGACGCGGGAAGGTGAACCGGAACCGCTCGGGCGCATCAGGATCAGGAGCGGAGCCTGCGGAGAGACCAGCCGACTCGGTCGGGGACTCGAGCACGATCACATCGTCGCCCTCCGAGACCGCCGGGAAGTACCCGTAGACGACGGCCGCGTGCTGCAACACGCCCTCGGTGCTGAGGCGGTCGAGCCAGTACCGCAGGCGCGGACGGCCCTCGGTCTCGACCAGTTCCTCGTACGTCGGGCCGTCGCCGGCCCGCTGACCGCGCAGACCCCACTGTCCCAGGAACAGCGCACGCTCGTCGAGCAGGCCCGAGTACTCGGCCAGCGCGATGCCCTTGACGATCCGAGTCCCCCAGAAAGGCGGCCTCGGCACGGGGACATCGATCGCAACGTCGGACCGCTTCGGCACCTCGACCGGCGCAGCCTCGGCCTTACGCTTCTCGGCGATCCGCTTCGAACGCTCGTGGCGCGCCTTGCGCTCGGCCGCCTTCTCCTTGGCCGCCAGGGCTTCCGGACTGTCCGGCGCCGGACCCTCGCCGCGCTTGACGGCCATGATCGTGTCCATCAGGTGCAGGCCCTCGAAGGCGTCACGCGCGTACGACACCTCGCCCTGATAGACCGCGGACAGATCGTTCTCGACATATGACCGCGTCAGAGCGGCGCCGCCGAGCAGCACCGGGAAGTCCTCCGCGACGCCCTTGGCGTTGAGCTCCTCGAGGTTCTCCTTCATCACAACGGTCGACTTCACGAGCAGGCCCGACATCCCGATGACATCGGCGCGCTTGTCGAGGGCGACGTCGAGGATGGTCGCGATCGGCTGTTTGATACCGATGTTGACGACCTCGTAGCCGTTGTTCGACAGGATGATGTCCACGAGGTTCTTCCCGATGTCGTGCACGTCGCCCTTGACGGTCGCGAGCACGATCCGGCCCTTGCCGTCGTCGCCGGTCGATTCCATGTGCGGCTCCAGGTACGCCACGGCGGCCTTCATGACCTCGGCGGACTGCAGCACGAACGGCAACTGCATCTGTCCGGAACCGAACAGCTCACCGACCGTCTTCATGCCCGACAGGAGCGTCTCGTTGATGATCTCGAGCGGCGGACGTTCGAGCATCGCAGCGTCGAGGTCTGCTTCGAGTCCTCCTCGTTCGCCGTCGACGATCCGTCGCTCGAGCCTCTCGAACAGCGGCAGCGCGGCGAGTTCCTCGGCGCGCGACGCGCGAGCCGATGCCGCGGACACGCCCTCGAACAGCTCCATTAGTTTCTGCAGCGGGTCGTAGCCCTCGCGGCGACGGTCGTAGACCAGGTCGAGCGCGAGCTCGCGCTGCTCGTCGGGGATCCGGGCCATCGGCAGGATTTTCGATGCGTGCACGATCGCGGTGTCGAGACCGGCCTCGGTGCACTCGTGCAGGAACACCGAGTTGAGGACCTGCCGAGCGGCCGGGTTGAGGCCGAACGAGATGTTCGAGATACCCAGCGTGAAGTGCACGTCCGGGTAGCGGCGCTCGATCTCTCGGATCGCATCGATCGTCTCGATGCCGTCGCGTCGCACCTCCTCCTGGCCCGTCGAGATCGGGAAGGTGAGCGCGTCGATGATGATGTCGGACTGCGACAGTCCCCACGTGGTGGTGATGTCCTCGATGAGACGCTCGGCAATCCGCACCTTGTGCTCGGCCGTGCGGGCCTGCCCCTCCTCATCGATGGTCAGGGCGACCACAGCCGCGCCATGCTCCTTGACCAGCGTCATGATCCGCTGGTAACGCGAGTTCGGACCGTCGCCGTCCTCGTAATTCACCGAGTTGACGGCACACCGGCCACCGAGGTGCTCGAGCCCGGCCCGGAGCACCTCCGGCTCGGTGGAATCGAGCATGATCGGCAACGTCGACGCGGTCGCGAATCGGCTCGCGAGGGCAGCCATGTCCGCGGCGCCGTCCCGGCCGACGTAATCGACATTGAGGTCGAGCATGTGTGCGCCGTCGCGCGTCTGGTCCTTCGCGATGTCGATGCACTTCTGATAGTCCTCGGCAATCATCGCCTCGCGAAATGCCTTGGAGCCGTTGGAGTTGGTGCGCTCGCCGATCATCAGAATGGACGCATCCTGATCGAACGGCACCGACTGGTACAGCGACGACGTGCCGTCCTCGGGCTGCGGCGTCCGCTGCGCCTTCTCGACCTTGCGGACGGCCTCGGCGACCTGACGGATGTGCTCCGGCGTGGTACCGCAGCAGCCGCCGACCAGCGACAGACCGAACTCGCTCACGAACCCGGACAGCGCGACGGCGAGTTCCGCGGGGGTCAGGGGGTACTCGGCGCCGTTGGGGCCGAGCTGTGGCAGACCGGCATTCGGCATCACCGACACCGGCAGCGTCGAGTGCCGCGACAGATGCCGCAGGTGCTCGCTCATCTCGTCGGGACCGGTGGCGCAGTTCAAGCCGATCATGTCGATCCCGAGCGGCTCGAGCGCCGTCAGCGCCGCACCGATCTCGCTGCCGAGCAGCATCGTGCCCGTGGTCTCGACGGTGACGTGGGTGATGATCGGCAGTCGGCGGCCCAGCTTCTCCATCGCGCGCTGACTGCCGATGATCGCAGCCTTCACCTGGAGCAGGTCCTGGCAGGTCTCGATCAAGATCGCATCGGCGCCGCCTTCGATCATGCCGAGCGCCGACTCGGCGTAGGCGTCGCGCAGCACGGCGAACGGCGCATGCCCGAGGGTGGGCAGCTTCGTACCCGGCCCCATCGACCCGAGCACGAAGCGGCCCATGCCGTCGCGGCCGGGCCCCATCTCGTCGGCCACCTCGCGGGCGAGGCGGGCGCCGCGCTCGGAAAGATCCCGAATGCGATGGGCGATGTCGTAATCGGCGAGGTTCGGGAGGTTGCAACCGAATGTGTTGGTCTCGATCGCATCGGCACCGGCCTCGAAGTAGGCGCGGTGGATGTCGCGCAGCACGTCGGGGCGGGTCTCGTTGAGAATCTCGTTGCAGCCTTCAAGTCCCAGGAAGTCGTCGAGGCTCAGATCCGCGGCCTGCAGCATGGTGCCCATGGCGCCGTCGCCGATGACAACGCGCTGCTTCAGCGCATCGAGCAGGGCAGAGTGGAATGGTGCAGACATGCCGTCCAGAGTAGTGGTCGACTCGTCGGCCACTGGTCGTAGGCTGGGTGGGTGAGTTCACGCGAGTTGCCCGAGATCACCGAATCGGCCGATACCGAGGGGGATGTACCGACGCTGCGCGATCCGATCCTGATCGCTTCGTTCGAAGGCTGGAACGACGCCGGTGACGCCGCCAGCGGCGCCGTCGAGCATCTCGAGCTGACGTGGAACGCACAGCCGCTCGCCGAGCTCGACTCCGAGGACTACTACGATTACCAGGTCAATCGGCCGATGATCCGGCAAGTGGAAGGTGTCACCCGCGAGATAGTGTGGCCGACCACACAGCTATCGGTCTGCTCGCCGCCGGGCAGCGACCGCGACATCGTGCTGCTGCGCGGAATCGAACCGAACATGCGCTGGCGCAGCTTCTGCGAGGAACTGCTCGAGTTCGTCGACGAGCTCGGTGTCCACACCGTGGTCATCCTCGGCGCTCTCCTCGCCGACACCCCGCACAGCCGTCCCGTGCCGGTAACGGGAACCGCACACAGCATCGCGGCGGCCGAGCGCTTCAACCTGGAACAGACTCGATACGAGGGGCCGACCGGCATCGCCGGCATTCTGCAGGACGCGTGTGTCAAGGCGGGCGTGCCGGCCGTGTCCTTCTGGGCGGCGGTTCCGCACTATGTGTCCCAGCCGCCCAACCCCAAAGCCACTGTCGCGCTACTGCAGCGCGTCGAGGATGTCCTCGATATCGAGGTCCCACTCGGCGACCTACCCGGGCAGGCGGAGGACTGGGAAGAGTCGATATCCGAGATGACCCGCGACGACGAGGAAATCGCCGAGTACGTGCGCACCCTCGAGGAACGCGGCGACGCCGAGACCAACATCTCGGAGGCAATCTCGAAGATCGACGGCGACGCACTCGCCGCCGAGTTCGAGCGGTACCTGCGCCGCCGCGGCCCCGGACGTTTCGGGGCGTGAGCGCGGACACCGATCCCGGTCTACGCAGCCGACTCCAACTTGTCGCACTGTATGCCGGCGGATTCCTCGGTCCATTCGGCGGCGGCGTCGTCATATCGATGCTGCCCGAGATCGGTGCTGGACTCGGCGTCGACGCATCCGCGGCCGCCACCTCGCTGACGGCCTACCTGCTGCCGTTCGCGTTGGCGATGCTCGTCTCCGGCACACTCGGCGCCCGCTGGGGACGCATGCGCACGGTCCGAGTCGCATACAGCGTGTACCTCCTCGCGTCGGTGGCCTGTTTCGCCGCGCCCACGCTCGAACTGTTCCTCGCCGCCCGAGTTCTCCAGGGCAGCGCGAACGCGTTCACCTCCCCTCTGCTGCTGGCCGCGCTGGCCGCGATTACGCCGCAACGAAAGCTCGGACGCGCCCTGGGCGCGTTCGGCGCCTTGCAGGCCGCGGGCCAGACCACTGCACCGCTGATCGGAGGACTCGCGGCCGAAGTGAACTGGCGCCTGGCCTTCCTCGCGATTGCCGTTGTAGCCGGTCTGCTCGGGCTCCTCGGTCTACCGGACGCGGCCCGCAAGATCCCGGCCGATACCGGGGCGCGCCTCCGCGACGCGCTGCGGCCGCAGGTACTCCGAGTCGGCATCGTCGCACTCCTCGGGTGGGGAGCACTGGGCGGGCTGGGTTTCCTGCTCGCATTCCGCGCCGAGGACGCCTTCGGAATGAGTCCGGCCGAGCGCGGACTGCTACTCACCGGTTTCGGCGTCGCCGGAATTCTCACGGCCCGGCCGGTCGGAATGCTCATCGACCGGATCGGCGCGCGGCGCACCGTCATCGCCGGCGCGATCACCGGCGCCGTACTGGTCTCGACCGTCGGCACCGTCGAGGTCGCGGCAGTGGCTGCAGTCGTCTGGTTCGCCGCCGGTATTTCGTCTCAATTCCTGCTTGTCGGGGTCAATGCCGCGGTGCTCGGCGGCACAGGCGGGAACCGCGGCGGCGCGGTCTCCGTTGTGCAGTCGCTCCGCTTCTCCGGAGCGGCCCTGGCTCCGCTTGCCCTGACTCCGCTCTACGCGGTTCATCCCAGCGCTGCCTTCCTGCTGCCGGCACTCCTCCTGGCCGTGCTGCCGCCGCTCCTCATGCCGCGAACGAGCAAGGCGACCGCCCCGGATTCCCCTGTGCCCCGGTGACACTCTGCCTACACGCCACCCGCGTACACGCCGCACCCGTCTGAGCCCCGTGCGACCCTCCCTTCCAGGCCGTCCGGGGTGGTGACCCAGCGCGGAACTTGATGTTCCCTCGAGAACTTCGAACCGTGATATTCGGCAAATCATCTTGTTCCGTCCCATTCAGACATCCACGCGACACGTATCGCGAGTTCGGCTTTTCTTCCCGTTCCGTTGTGCACAGAGTGGCTACAGTGGCGAATGTGACTCAGACGGACGTTGCACCGAATCCTCGGCCAGAGCGCAGCATCGACATCTACCGCCGCGCCCTGTCCTGGCTGGATGCCCAGCTCCCCTCCGGATGGACTGTGTCGTCCGATCGTCCCCGCTCCCCCGCGGCACCGAATCGCCTGCTGATCACCGCACCCGACGGTGAGTCGGTGTCCTATGCGATCGTCGCGTCCCGCGGCGTGCTGAGCGGCGATGTCGCTCGCATCGCCGCGGAACTGTCCGACAGTGACCGCGGATTCGTGTGCGCGCACTATCTGTCGGAGCCGGTCCGCCGGCAACTCGACGGCCACGGAATCTCGTACGCGGACGCCACCGGCAACCTCAATCTCGTCGCCCCGCGCCCCGCGATCTGGGTCCGCAACCGCGGCGCCGACGCGGACCCGTGGCGAGGGCCGGGCCGTCCGTCCGGCGTTCTCACCGGGGAGCCGTCCGACCGCGTCGTGCGGGCCCTGGCCGATCATGTCGGCGAAGTATCCGTCCCGGAATTGATCAAGCTGTCCGGCGCGTCCACCGGCGCGGCGTACCGGGTGGTCGAGGTCCTTCTCGAACGCGAACTGCTCACCCGACTTCCTCGCGGACCGGTCACCGACGTCCGGTGGGCGCACATGCTCAGGGCCTGGGCGGCCGACCGCAAGGTGTGCCCGACACGAGGATTCGCGGCTCCGGACGGCGTCGACGCGCTTCGCACGCGTCTCGCCGGAGCGAACGCTGGCGTCGGATACGCGGTGAGCGGCATCGGAGCGACCGACTACGCCGCCGCCGCAGTCCTGGAGGTGTACGCCGACGACGTCGACGAGTTCGCTGCGGCACTGGACCTGCGACCGGTGGACCACGGCGCCGACGTGGTGGTCGCGACGCCGTGGTCCGCGGT